>NZ_BMTD01000009.1 GCF_014649495.1 Streptomyces filipinensis
CCTCGGTGCTTTCCAGGTTCCCGCTCTCGCGTTTCCCTTTCCGGCGGTTCCGACTCTATCAGATCCTTTCGGCGTCTGACCCCCAGTCAGCGGGGTTTGTCTTCGCGGCCGTTGGGCCGTTCCGACGTCTCAAACCTTAGCGGATCCGCTCGGCGATTCCCAATCGGGCCACCGGGCTTCCCTTCGGAATTGAATTCGGGCATGCCGAAAACAACCCGTTCGGGAGATCGTACTAATGGTGTGAGGGGGTGCCGCTCGGGGCGGCTGAGGTGCTGCTGCGGAACCGTTACGGCTCCGTGGCAACCCGAAGAACTTTACGGAACGGGCAGGGGCGTGTCAACCACTGCCGCCCATCCACTGTCAAGATCTTTTCGGCGTCCTCAGTCGAGGTCGCTGAGGCGCCCGCCGGCGTCCGGCTGGGCGTGCTCCACCCTGCGCAGAAGACGGGTCAGCACCTCGCCGAGGACCACGCGCTCCGTCGGCGTGAGGTCCTGGAGCAGGTCCTCCTCGAAGACGGTCGCCAGACGCATCGCCTCCAGCCACTTCTCCCGCCCCTCCGGGGTCAGCTCGACGATGACCCGCACACGGTTGGATTCGTCCCGCTCACGGGTAACCAGTCCCTCGCCGACCATGCGGTCGATCCGGTGGGTCATCGCGGCCGGCGTGAGGCCGAGGCGTTTGGCCAGGTCGCTGGGTCCCATGCGGTAGGGGGCACCGGAGAGGACCAGTGCCTTGAGGACCTCCCACTCGGCGTTGCTGATGCCGAGGCCGGCCGTCTGGCGGCCGTAGGCGACGTTCATACGCCGGTTGAGCCGGGACAGCGCCGAGACGATCTTCTCGACCTGGGGGTCGAGATCCCGGAACTCGCGCTGGTAGGCGGCGATCTGCTCTTCGAGCGTCGGTTCTGTGACGTCGGGGGCGGTGTCGGCCATGGCCGCAGTATCGCACGCAGCGCCTTTGCCTTGAAGTCCTTCGATGTGTACTCTTTAGCTTCGAACTTTAGCTTCGAAGTCTTCACACCTAACTAGTGAGAGAGGTGAACGTGACCAGGGCGATGGGCGCAGCGATGCGCCGGATCCACGTGGGCAACGCACTCAGCGCGTTCGGGCTCGGCTTCACCGTCCCGTACCTGTACGTCTATGTGGCGCAGGTGCGGGGCCTGGGAGCCATGACGGCGGGACTCGTGCTCGCCGTCTTCGCCGTGGCCGCGCTTGTCGTGCTGCCGTTCGCCGGCAGGGCGATCGTGCGGCGCGGCCCGCTGCCGGTCCTGCTCGCCGCCCTGGTCATCGCCGCGCTCGGCGCCCTGAGCCTGGGACTGGCGGGCAACGCCGCCGCCGTACTGCTGTCGGCCGCGGCGCTCGGTGCCGGGCAGGCCGTGATGCAGCCGGCGCTGGCGACGATGATCGTGGACTGCTCCACGGCGGACACCCGGTCGCGGGCGTTCGCGACGCAGTTCTTCCTGCAGAACCTGGGGCTCGGCGTAGGCGGCCTCATCGGCGGCCACCTCGTCGACACCACGCGCGTGTCCTCGTTCACCCTGCTGTTCGCGATCGAGGCGGCGATGTTCCTGCTGCTGGTCGCGGTGATGGCGACGGTGCGCATGCCCCACTCGCCGCAGATGGAGGACGCTCCCGCGGGGTCGGCGAAGGGCAGCTGGAAGCAGCTGCTCGGGAACCGGGCGATGGTGCAGCTGTGTGTGCTGGGTTTCGTGCTGTTCTTCGCCTGCTACGGCCAGTTCGAGTCCGGCCTGAGCGCGTACGGCGTCGAGGCGGCCGGGATCTCCACCTCCGCGCTGGGGACGGCCCTGGCCGCGAACACGCTGATGATCGTGGTCGCCCAGTTCGCCGTGCTGAAGTTCGTGGAGCGGCGCCGGCGCTCGCGCGTGATCGCGGCGGTCGGCCTGATCTGGGCCGTGGCGTGGGTCGCGGCCGGGTACGCGGGGCTGGGCCACGGCAGCCAGGAGATGGCGACGGCCGCCTTCGTGTCGACGTACGCGCTGTTCGGGCTGGGCGAGGCGATGCTGTCGCCGACGGTCGCGCCGCTGGTCGCCGATCTGGCGCCGGAGGGCATGGCCGGGCAGTACAACTCGGCGTTCGCGCTGGTCAAGCAGTTGGCGCTGGCCGTCGGTCCGGCGGTCGGCGGGCCGCTGGGTGCCTCGCTGCACGCGCCGTACATCGTGACCTTCCTGCTGTTCTCGCTGGGGATCACCGTCCTGGCGCTGCGGCTCGGGCGGCGGCTCACCGCCGTGCAGGACCGGCCGTGGCTGGCGCGCGGGTCCCGGGTGGTCACCCGGGGTGGAGCTCCCGCCGAGCCGGTTCCCGCCGAGGCGTGAGCCTGGGTGTTCCGTGACGGCCGTCGCCTTCGGGCGGCGGCCGTCACGCGTACCCGGTCAGCGGGTCGCCGGGATCAGGGTGCTTGTCACATCGGGCGTGGGGTACGGCCCTGTGCCGCGCCGGCCCATGCGTCCGCCGGTCAGTGCTTTCCCTTCGGCAGGACGAACTCGCACCACACCGCCTTGCCGCCACCGGGGGTACGGCGGCAGCCCCAGCTGGAGGCGATGGTCGCCACGATGGCGATGCCCCGGCCGGACTCGTCGCCGGGTTCGGCGCGCCGGCGCCGGGGCAGGTGGTCGTCGCCGTCGGTGACCTCGATGATCAGGCGGCGGTCGGTGCGGCGCAGGCGCAGCCGCATGGGCGGGGTGCCGTGCTGGAGGCTGTTGGCGACCAGTTCGCTGGTGGCGAGGACGCCGAGGTCGTGCAGTTCGGCGGGGAAGCGCCAGCTGGTGAGGACGCCGGAGGCGAAGGCACGCGCGCGGGGTGCCGCTTCGACACCGCCGAGGAGTTCCAGGGCGGCGTTGCGGAAGAGGTCGCCGTCGGGGCCCGTGCGGGCCGGGTGCTGCAGGACGAGCACGGCGACGTCGTCGTCGTGGTCGGCGGTGACGCCGGCCGAGCGGACCAGGCGGTCGCAGACGACCTGCGGGGTGCCGGTGGCGCCGGCGAGGGCGCGTTCGAGTGCGGCGATGCCCTCGTCCAGGTCCTCGTCACGGCGCTCGACCAGGCCGTCGGTGTACAGGACGGCGGTGGCGCCGGGGCCGAGGGCGATGGAGCCGGAGGAGTGGATCCAGCCGCCGGTGCCGAGCGGCGGGCCGGTGGGCTCGTCGGCGCGGGAGACCGTGCCGTTCTCGTCGCGGACCAGGATCGGGAGGTGGCCGGCGGAGGCATAGACCAGGCGGCCCTCGTTGGGGTCGTGGACGGCGTAGACGCAGGTGGCGATCTGGTTGGCGTCGATCTCGGTGGCGAGACCGTCGAGGAGCTGGAGCACCTCGTGCGGGGGCAGGTCGAGGCGGGCGTAGGCCCGGACGGCGGTCCGCAGCTGGCCCATCACCGCCGCCGCACGCACCCCCCGCCCCATGACGTCGCCGATGACCAGGGCGGTGCGGCCGCCGCCGAGGGTGATCACGTCGTACCAGTCGCCGCCGACGGCTGCCTCGGTGCCGCCGGGCTGGTAGGTGGCGGCGATGCGCAGGTCGTCGGGCTGTTCCAGCTCCTGGGGGAGCAGGGAGCGCTGGAGGGTGACCGCCGTCTCGCGCTGGCGGCGCTCGCTGGCGCGCAGGCGCTCCGCGGCCTCGGCGTGGTCGGTGACGTCGGTGGCGAAGACGAGCACGCCGGCGTCCCGGTCGCCGTCCTCGGCGACGGGAGTGCAGGTGAAGGTGTAGGAGCGGCCGTCGACGGCCTTGCGGGACTTCAGGGTGCGGGGCTTGCCGCTGCGCAGCACCTGGTCGAGGAGCGGCAGCAGGCCCAGTGCGGCGAGTTCCGGGAGGGCCTCGCGGGCGGGCTCGCCCGTCTCCCGTACGCCGAAGGCCGCCGTGTAGGCGTCGTTGACGTAGGCGATGCGGTGGTCCGGGCCGTGTACGAGCGCGACGAGGGCCGGGACGCGGTCGAGGACGTCACGCGCGGGCAGTTCGTCGACGGCGGGCACCGCGGGTGTGCCGTCGGCCGGCTGTTCGGCGCGTGCCGCGGGCACGGAGCCTTCCCCCCGCCGGTCCGGGGAGACCGGGGTCTCGGTCCGCGCGGCGGCGCGGCGCTGTGTTCCGGGGAGCCGGGCGCTCCAGCGCGTGAAGTTCACTTGGGAAGAAGCCTCGTGGGTGCTGTGGGCGGGCGGGTGGCCCCGCCGCGGACGTGGGGCAGTCTGGCAGGGGCGGCGCCGCGGCGACATCCGTCAGACGCCTGGGCGGGCCGGGTAGTTCCTGGGTCCGGTCAGGACGACCCCTTCGGGTCGTCCGAGGGGCTGTGAGGAGCCTTTCCACCGGCCGCGAGTTCGAACTCCGCTCGCGGATGTTCGAGCGAGCCGAGCGAGACGATCTCCCGTTTGAAGAGCCCGGCGAGGGTCCACTCGGCCAGGACACGGGCCTTGCGGTTGACGGTGGGCACCCTGCTGAGGTGGTAGACGCGGTGCATGAACCAGGCAGGGTAGCCCTTCAGCTTGCGTCCGTAGACCTGGGCGACGCCCTTGTGCAGGCCGAGGGAGGCGACGGAGCCGACGTACTTGTGCGCGTACGTCTCCAGGGGCTCGCCGCGCAGCGTGTGGGCGATGTTGTCGCCGAGGAGCTTGGCCTGGCGGACGGCGTGCTGGGCGTTCGGCGCGGTCTCGGTGCCGGGTTCGGCGGCGGTGACGTCGGGTACGGCGGCCGCGTCGCCGGCGCCCCAGGCGTGTTCCGCGCCGTCGACGGTCAACCGGGCGGTGCACCTCAGCCGGCCGCGTTCGGTGAGCGGCAGGTCGGTCGCGGCGAGCAGCGGGTGCGGTCTGACGCCGGCGGTCCACACGAGCGTACGGGTGGGGAAGCGCTGGCCGTCGCTGAGGACGGCGACGCGGTCGGCGCAGGAGTCCAGGCGGGTTTCGAGGAGCACCTGGATGTTGCGCCGGCGCAGCTGGGTGACGGTGTAGCGGCCCATCTCCGCGCCGACCTCGGGCAGGATCCGGTCGGAGGCCTCCACGAGGATCCACTTCATGTCCTCGGGGCGGACGTTGTGGTAGTAGCGCGCGGTGTAGCGGGCCATGTCCTCCAGCTCGGCGAGCGCCTCGACGCCCGCGTAGCCGCCGCCGACGAAGACGAAGGTGAGGGCGGCGTCGCGGATCGCGGGGTCGCGGGTGGAGGAGGCGATGTCCATCTGCTCGATGACGTGGTTGCGCAGGCCGATGGCCTCTTCGACGGTCTTGAAGCCGATGCCGTACTCGGCGAGGCCGGGGATGGGCAGCGTGCGGGAGATCGAGCCGGGGGCGAGGACGAGTTCGTCGTAGCCGAGGAGTTCGGCCGCTCGTCCCTCGTGGGCGGTGGCGAGCGTGTGGACGGCGGCGGTGCGTACGGCGTGGTCGACGGAGGTGACCTCGCCGACGACGACGTGGCACTGGTGCAGAACGCGGCGCAGCGGTACGACGACGTGGCGAGGGGAAATCGAACCCGCGGCTGCTTCGGGGAGGAACGGCTGGTACGTCATGTAGGGGTCGGGGGTGACGACGGTGATCTCGACCTCACCCCGCTTGAGCTCGCCCTTCAGCTTCCGCTGCAGACGCAGGGCCGTGTACATCCCGACGTAGCCGCCGCCGACAACCAGAATGCGCGCACGTTCCTTCACCATCCCATGACGCACCCGGCGCAGGTGTTTGTCCACAGCCCCGGCAAATTGTGTGACTGGCGGCCGGGTGTACACGGGGCCGGGCGCGCTGTCCGGGCAGGACGAAAGGGGCCAGGTCAGCGGGGGCGGGCAAGGGGGATGGAAGGTGGGGAAACAGGACGTACGAGACCCGTACTCCGATCGGGGGGCGCACTGTGCGGAACCTGCCCCTTCTGAATTGACTCTCTCTCAACTATGTTCGTGTGTCGACGGGGTGTAGGGAATGTGGTCGAGCGGGTACCGCGACGGGCGGACCCGGTCGAGACCGGTGCATGTTCCGCGCACTCCGCATTCAGTTGCGGGGAGTCTCCGGGGGGAGACGTCATTACCGGGGGAACACATGCATGTTCAGGACACGCATTGGTCATCTGCCACCGCGATCGCGTCCGGCGGTGGCGGGGTAGGCGCGGCGGCGGGCAACGGACGCGCGGACGCGTCGCGTACGACGCCGCTGCGGGTGGACGCACAGCGCAATCTGGAGCACGTGCTGCGTGCGGCGCGTGAGGTGTTCGGTGAGCTGGGGTACGGCGCGCCGATGGAGGACGTGGCGCGGCGCGCGCGGGTGGGTGTCGGCACGGTGTACCGGCGCTTTCCGAGCAAGGACGTGCTGGTGCGGCGGATAGCCGAGGAGGAGACGGCACGGCTGACCGACCAGGCGCGGGCCGCGCTCGGGCAGGAGGACGAGCCGTGGTCGGCGCTGTCGCGGTTCCTGCGGACGTCCGTGGCCTCCGGGGCGGGGCGGTTGCTTCCGCCGCAGGTGTTGCGGGTCGGCTCCGCGCAGGGCTCCGCCGGTTCGGCCGAGTCCTTCGAGGGGGCTCGGGTGCCGCAGCAGCGGGTGCAGCCGGGGGCCGGTGAGCTGCGGCTGGTGCCGGAGTCCGGCGGGGCCGGTGAGGGCAGCGGGGTCGGGGCGCTGCTGGAGGTGGTCGGGCAGCTGGTGGAGCGGGCTCGGGCGGCCGGTGAGCTGCGGGCGGACGTGTCCGTGGGGGACGTGCTGCTGGTGATCGCGACGGCGGCGCCGTCCCTGCCGGATGCGGCGCAGCAGGCGGCGGCGTCCGCGCGGTTGCTGGACATCCTGCTGGAGGGGCTTCGGTCTCGGCCGGTGTAGGAGTCGGGAGAGGTGCGGGGTGCGGAGTCGTCGGGCTGCGGGTCCGTCGTGCCTGGTAGTGCCGTTCCCCGCGCCCCGGAGAGGAGCACCGTCCGCTCTTTCGGGTGGTGAGCGCGCGCCTGTGCTGACCAGAGCCCTCGGATGAGTGGATGCCGTGCACACGCGGGTCTTGACCGAAAGTCGGTGTGGCACCCTGAGCCGGTGACGGGTTGGGCTGGGCCGGTGCCGGGGGCTTTCCGCGATGGGCGTTGACGGGTGGGACGGGTCACGCGATGACGACGCGGACGCGGAGGCCGCCGGGCTGACCCCGCCCCAGGTGCCCCGTCAGGGCGGGCGTCCGGCTTCCCCGGGCGGGCGGAGCGACACGAGCGTGCCCGCCCAGCGCGAGGGCAGTGTGCTGCCGCCGCCCCGGCAGTTGCCACCCGACGACGGCGACCTGATCGAGCGGATGCGCGCCGGTGACGACTCCGCCTACGAGGAGCTGTACCGGCGGCACGCGGACGCCGTACGGCGGTATGCCCGCACCTGCTGCCGGGACGGGCACACCGCCGACGACCTCACCGCCGAGGTCTTCGCCCGGATGCTGCAGGCGGTGCGCGGAGGATCCGGGCCCCAGCACGCCGTTCGCGCCTATCTGCTGACCTCCGTGCGGCGTGTCGCCGCGCACTGGACCAGGTCGGCCCGGCGGGAGCAGCTCGTCGACGACTTCGCCGGCTTCGCCCAGCAGGCGAGCCGGGTCCCGGCGGTCTCCGACGGCACCGCGTCCGCGGGCTCCTTCGGGGCGGGTCTCGACCTGGGCGCCGACGTGCGCGCGATGCACGAGGCCGAGCAGTCCCTGGCCATGCGGGCGTTCCGCTCGCTGCCCGAGCGCTGGCAGGCCGTGCTGTGGCACACCGAGGTGGAGGACGAGTCCCCGAGCGAGGTCGCCGTGCTGTTCGGGCTGGACGCCAACGGCACCCGGGTCCTCGCCAGCCGCGCGCGCGAGGGGCTGAAGCAGGCCTATCTGCAGGCCCATGTCAGCGCCGCACTCGCCGGCGACGAGGAGTGCGCCCGCTATGCCGACCAGCTCGGCACCTACGCCCGCCGCAAGCTGCGCGTCCGCGCCGAGCGGGGTCTGCGCAAGCACCTGGAGGAATGCGCCAAGTGCCGGCTGGCGGCCGCGCAGATCGAGGAGGTCGCCGGCGGTATCCCCGGTGTCGTGCCGGTAGCGGTCATCGGCTGGTTCGGGACCGCCGGGTACGCCAAGGCGCTCGGGATCGTCGCCGGCAGCGCGGGGGCCGGGGCGGCCGGTGCCGCCGCGGCCTCCGGGTCGTCGGGTGGGGCGGGCGGCGCGGGCGGGGCCGGGGCCGGGGCCGCCGAGGGGCTCGGGGCGCCGGTGAAGGCGGGAATCGCGGCCGGTGTGGTCGCGGTGACCGCCGCCGCGGTGGCGCTCGCCCTGGTGAACGACAGCCACCCGCCGGCGGAGGAGGCGGCCAAGCCGTCGCCGTCCACACCGATCGTGCGGCCCGAGCCGCCGAAGCCCACCCCGCCGAGGCCGAGGCGGAAGCCCACTCCCGAGCCGGTCGCTCTGGCCCCCGAACCGGCCCCGACGCCGCCACCCACGCCCCCACCCACGCCTAAGCCGGCTCCGCGCCCGACCCCCACTCCCACCCCGACGCCGAAGCCGACACCGACGCCGACACCGACGCCCGCCCCCAAGCCCCCTCCGAAGCCCACCCCGCCGCCGGCGACCACCGTCTACGAACTGAGCGAGCTCAACTACGACCTCACCGGCGACGGCACCCGCCCCGAGATCCTGCTCGGCCGAAGCAGCTGGGTGTGGCAGCGCTACGGCATGTGGGTGGACGGCACCCGGTACACGCGCGGGGTGACCGTGCACGGCGGGTCCTCCGTCACCGTCGCCCTCAACCGGCAGTGCACCGCCTACGACGCGCTGGCCGGCGTGGACGACCTGACACCCGGCCGCGGCAAGGTGTCCTTCTCCGTCTACACCGACGGGGTCCGGCAGTGGCGGTCCGGGACGGTCAGGGGCCACGACCGGGCCGTACCCGTCCATGTGGACCTGACCGGGCACAGGACCGTACGGCTCGTCGTGCGGGCCCGGGGCGGCCTCTTCGACCCGGTGGCGTTCGCGGACTGGGCGGAGTCCCGGTTCACCTGCCGGTAGCCGCCCTCACCCCTGCGTGACGGCTGCGCCCGGCGCGTCGAGGTCCCGCAGCACACCGGCCACGTCGAGGGACGCGCCCCGGTCGCGCTCGGCCGCGTACCGCTCGGCGGGCAGGGCCGTGCGGGCTTCGGCCTGCACCCGGGCGGCCTCGCTGCGCTCCGGCTCGGGACGCCGGCCGTCGTCGCGCCAGTGGTCCGCCGCGGCGAACAGCCGGACCGCGCCGGCCAGATCACCGCACCGGGCCCGCAGCCCGGCCGCCGTGTCCACCAGCACCGCCGTGATCGCCTCGGAGCAGCGCTGGGCCACGGCGTCGCGCAGCGCCGCCGCGAGGATCGGCAGCCCGTGCCCGGGGCCCGACTCGTCGGCGGCGAGGAGCGCCTCGACGGTGCGCAGGGCCGACACGAACTGCGGTGGCGGGTTGCCGCCGCGGGTCACCGCGCACGTCGCCTCGTACAGCTCGCGGGCCTGGTCGGTCCGGCCTTCGTGCAGGGCGATGTGAGCGCGCATCAGCAGCACGAAGGCGCGGGACTCCGGCACCGCGTAGCGGTCGGCGGCGGCTCCCGCCTCGTCCAGGGCCGCCAGCGCGGTCTCGGGGTCGCCGGAGCGGTAGGCGATCTCGGCCAGCCGCGCCATCAGGAACGGCGACTCGGCGTAGGCGCCCACCTCGTAGGCGAGGCGCAGCGCCTCCTCGTACTCGGCGCGTGCCTCGTCGAACAGGCCGCGCGCCATGGCCGCCTCGCCGGCCGCGCTGCACACCTGGGCACGCATCCAGCGGTCCCCGACGCGCGGGCCGAGCTTCCGCAGCTCGGCCAGGTCCTCGTCCACACCCCGCAGGTTGCCGGGGGAGTCGACGGTCACATGGGCGCGGTACATCAGGGAGACAGCGATCTCCCAGTCACCGCCGTACGCACGGCAGTTGGCGACGGCCGCGGCCATGTCCGGGCTGAGATCCACCGGGCCGCCCAGGTAGTAGGAGGTCAGCGGCCAGACGATGCCGGGGAGACGGGCGGCCTGCGGACCGCCGGGCTCGAAGGCGGCCCGGACGCGCGCGATGTACTCCGGGGCCCGGGGGTCGGACGCGAGGTGCTCGGGACCCGACTCGGAGATCAGGAACAGGTCGAGCATCCGCAAGTCCATCCGCAGCTCCCGCAGCGGATGGCCGCCCTCGCCGTCGGGGGCGGCGACGAGGTCGCCGATCGGATCGGCCGCCTCCACCAGGGCCATCAGCGCCTCCGGATCGTCGGCGGCATCCGCAGGAGCCCCGGAGGGACGGGAAGCCGCTCGGGTGTCCAGGGCCACGCCCAGGCGCAGGACCAGACGGACCCAGGAAGCCGCCTCCTGACGGTGGTTGCGCAGCCACCAGAACCAGCCGATGGCCAGGACGATCGCACCCGCCTCCGCCTCGTCGCCGGCGCGCACCGAGCGGTCCAGGGCCGCCCGGATGTTGTCCAGTTCGGTCTCCAGGCGGGAGATCCAGGGCAGCTGGTCCGCCGACCGCAGACGCGGCTCGGCCTCCTCGACCAGGGCCCGCACCCACGCGCGGTGCCGGCGCTCGGCCGTGGCGCGCAGGCCGGGGGACTCGGCCGCACGCTCGGTGGCGTACTCGTGGATGGTCTCCAGCATGCGGTAGCGCATGCCGCCCGTGGCGTCCGGAGCGGCGACGACGAGGGACTTGTCGACCAGGGCGCCGATCAGGTCGGCCGCCGGGCCGGTGCACACGGCCTCGGCCGCCGTGAGGTCCCAGCCGCCGGCGAACACCGACACCTCGCACAGTACCGCGCGCTCACGCTCGTCCAGCAGGTCCCAGGACCAGTCGACGACCGCGCGCAGGGTCTGCTGGCGGGGCAGGACCGTGCGGCTTCCGGAGGTGAGCAGGCGGAAGCGGTCGTCGAGCCGGTCGGCGATCTGCCGCGGGGTGAGCAGCCTGAGCCGGGCGGCGGCCAGCTCGATGGCGAGCGGCAGCCCGTCCAGACGGCGGCAGATCTCCGCCACGGCCCCGGCGTCGGCGAGCACCGCCTCGGCGTCGGGACGGACGGCCCCCGCGCGCTCGGCGAACAGGCGGTGCGCCTGCTCCGGGACGAGGGGCTCGACCGGGCGCACCGACTCACCGGGGACGCCCAGGGGTTCACGGCTGGTCGCGAGGATCGTGAGCCCCGGGCAGTGGGTGAGGAGGGTCTCGGCGAGGGCGGCGGCCGCGCCGATGACGTGTTCGCAGTTGTCAAGGATCAGGAGTTGGCTGCGCGGGGCGCAGTACTCGATCAGCAGGGCGGCGGGGTCGGCCTGCGGGGTCGCCAGCTCGTTGGTCAGCAGCACGGTCTCGCGCAGACCGAGGGCGCTGACCACCGCGCCGGGCACCGCCTCCGGATGGTCGAGCGGGGCCAGCTCGACCAGCCATGCCTGGGGAAGCCCTGCGGCGGCCTCCTCGGCGAGGCGGGTCTTTCCGGAACCGCCCGGTCCGGTGAGCGTGACCAGGCGGGCCCTGTGCAGATCCGAACGAATGGCTTCGAGTTCGGGTTCCCGCCCGACGAAGGACGTCAGACGGGGGCGGAGGTTGCCGGTGCGCTCGGGGGGTTGGGAGGGGGGCGCTGCTCGCCGGGTCTCCGGCTGGGTCGGTGGTGCCTGCTGCTTGAGCAACGACGCGTGCAGGGCCTTGAGTTCCGAGCCCGGGTCGGCGCCGAGGGTGTCGGCGAGGGTGCGGCGAGCGGACTCGTACGCGGCGAGGGCGTCGGCGGGGCGGCCCGTGTCGCGCAGGGCGCGGATGAGGAGAGCGTGCAGGGGCTCGTCCAGCGGGTGGGCCGCGGTGAGTTCCGTCAGCTCCGGTACGACGTCCGAGGCGCGGCCGAGTTCGAGGGCGGCGGCGGCCCGGGTGCGGGCCGCCGCCAGGCGCAGGGCCTCCGGGCGGGTCGCGGCGGTACGGTCGGGCAGGTCGGCGAGGGCGGGGCCGTGCCAGAGGGCGAGGGCCTCGGTGAGCGTGCGGTGGGCGGTGGCCGGGTCGCCTGCGGTGAGGGCCTTGGTGCCGCTGTGGGTGAGGCGTTCGAAGACGTACAGGTCGATGTCGTCCTCGGTCGCTTCGAGGCGGTAGCCGCCGGGGGCGGAGGCGATGGTCTGCCTGCCGAGGGCCCGGCGGAGGCGGCCGACGAGGGCCTGGAGGGCGGCGGGGGCATCGCTCGGGCGGTCGTCCGGGTGGTCGCCGGCCCAGATCTCCTCGATGAGGGTTTCGGGGGTGGTGGTGCGGTTCGGGCGGAGGGCCAGGACGGTGAGCAGGGTGCGCAGGCGTTGGCCGCCGATGGGGATGGGGGTGCCCTGGTCGTCCGCTGCTTGGGTTACCCCCAGGATTCTGTACCGCACCCGGTCATTGTCGCGGGGGCCGCGGGGCGGGGCGACGGGGTTTCACTCAACGCCGCCGAACCGCCGCCCGGTGCTGCGGCTGGGCAAGGGAGGCATCCTCAGCCTCTCAAACACCGCAGACCAAACCCCCCAAGGGGCGCGGGGAACTGCGCGACCAGCCACCACGAACCCGCAGCGACCCACAAGGGGCCCCCACCCGCCCGCATCCCAGCGCCCAACCGCCGGAGGCCGGCGCTCAACCGCCGGAGGCCAGCGCTCCTCTTCTCGGCTGGATCCCGGAGGGAACCGCACGGGCGCGTGCCGGTGTCCCCGTCCAGCAGGTGCCCCGGCGGGAGAGGAGGCGGTGGAGCCAGAGTTCGAGGGAGACGAGGTCGGCGAGGCCGTCCAGCGGCAGGGGCTCGCCGGCGGCCCCCGCGCGGAGCGCCTTGCGGATGACGCGGGCCTCCACCAGGCCGGCGTCGGCCAGGAGAGGGGTCGAGAAGAGATCCAGGAGGGGCTCGGCCGCCACGCGCAGGCCCGCGCGTGCGGCGGCTGCCGACGAGGCGTGGGAGGGGGCTCCCCAGCCGGGCGGCAGGTCGGTGACGCCGGCGCCCTCCAGGACCGTGCGGAGGATGGCGGCGCGGGCGCCGGGCTGGACGCGCAGGGCTTCCGGCAGGGCGCGGCAGGCGCGGACGACCTGGTTGTCGAGGAACGGCGCGTGCAGGCGCTGCGAGCGGATCTCCGCGGCCTGTTCCAGGACGCGCAGGTCGGCGGCGTGGCGGGCGAGAGCGGCACGCGCGCGATAGTCACCGGGACGCTGGACGCCGGTTGCCGAGCGGTCCGCCTCCGCCTGCAGCAGAACCGATACTTCTGCCAGGGCCTCCCCCGTGAGCCAGCGCGCGGCCGGCCCGGGTCTGGCCCAGGTCAGTCCGGCGAGGGACGCGCCGACCGCGCCCACGGGCTCGTCGAACCGGCGCCGCATGAGCCGCTCGGCCAGCACCTCCAGGCCGGCCCGGTAGGGCGTGCGGGCGAGCCGGCGGGCGGCGCCGTACACGCGCGCGGGGACCATCACCGAGCCGTCGGCCTTGGCGAGTGCTGCGACCGGGCGGACCAGATGGCGGCGTTTGCGGTCCATGAGGAGGTCGGCGAGGCGGGCGGGGTGGGCATCCAGGACCTGGCGGGCGCCGTGGCCGGTGAAGTGGTCGGCGCTGCCGGCGGCGAGCCGGGCGCGGTGCCGGGCGGCCATGACCAGCGAGGGCCCGGGTTCGTCGGTGAGGGGGCCGTCGAGGTCGGCGTACGGCAGGGTCTCCTCGGCGCCGGTGACCACCACGTGGTGCAGCCGCGGGTTGGCGGCGAGGGCGCCGGCGCGTTCGAGTTCGGCCTCGCGGCCGGTCACGGCCAGGTCGTTGAAGGTGACGGCGAGGAGCCGTTCGCCCGCGCCGGTGCCGTGGCCGAGGAGCGTGCCGGGTCTGCCGGGCAGCCCGGCGGCCAGCAGGGCGAGGGTGCCGGAGGCGGGGCCCCCGGAGAGGTCGGCGCCGATACCCGGCACCGGCATCCCGCGCCGGGCCCGCCGCTCGGCCGGCCCCATGCCGGGCACCGGCCCGGGGTCGAGGTCGGGCACGTGCCGGGGTGCCGACAGCCGGGTGCGGACCGCCTCCACCAGGGCGTCGCGTACGGCGTCCACGGCGCGCTCGGGGTCGGCGGGGGCCGCGGCCACGGCGAGGGAGGCGACCGGCTCGTACCCGGCGATCTCACGCGCCCCGGCGCGCAGCACGAGTGCGTGCCCCGGCGGAACGCGCCGCACGCCCTCGTACGGGGTGGTGTCCCGCAGCGCGGCCGGTACGTCCGGGGCGGCGAGCAGGGCGGCCAGGTGGCCGAAGTCGAGGTTGGCCTCGATGAGGTCGGCGAGGGGCAGCGCGGCGGTGGCGTAGGCCGTGCCGCCGGCCCAGGGGGTGTGGAAGACCGGGCGGGCGCCGGCGAGGTCGCCGCAGACGGTGATGCGGCGGCCCACCTTGACGACGGCCGTGTAGCTGCCCGGCCAGCCGGTCAGATGGCGCAGTGCGCCCCCGCGCGCGGTGAACAACCCGCGTCTCAGCTCCTCGTCGGAGGCGCCGCAGATGCCGAGGACGGCGATGTGGTTGTCGGCGTCGGCCCGCACCATGCGCACCTCGTCCGGGCGCCAGTCGCCGACGGCCCACAGCGGATCCGGGTCGCCCCACAGGAGTTGGGAGCCGACCGGGTGCAGGGTCTCGCCGTCGTAACCGGTGGCGCCCGCGACACCGGTCACGGAGACGCCCGCGGCGGTGCTGCTCCAACCCACCAACCACCGCATCGACGCCTCCACAGGCTGTGGACAACAGTGCACCGTACGAACCGGACCCCCATGCTGCCATGAAGGGGGCACTGTGGAGGGGCGGCGGCACCGGCTTCGGGCGAGGGAAGACCGAGGGGGCCGCGCAGGGAACACCGAGGTCGGACCCGGCGAGCACGACTCGAATGCGCCCCCTGTACGCTCCCCCAAAACGCCCTTCACGCCGTCAAGTTGCATGGTCGGAGCGGATGTCAACCGCGTCAAGCGGGGGCGATTTTCAGCCAAATACGCAGAGCGAAGCGGGATTTGAGCACGCTCCGTACAGGCCTGCGCAACGCGCTGCGGCGCGGACACGCGCACAGTCCGGGAGGCGGGCATCGCCTCCCGGACCGGTCCGCCACCCGCGGGGATGAAGGTGGCGGTGTCCCCCAGCCCACTGGATCCAGTACAGCGGGCCGACCCACGCAAGAGCCATGGAACCGCTCCCCCCGGTGGCCGGAGAAGAGCGCACGGACGGGCGCACGGCCACACGGGCGGGGGCACGGGGCGACAGGCCGTGCACGGTGCGTACAGGACCGCACTTCCGTACGGACCACAATCCCGCCATCCGGAACAATGCCCCTTAACGCTTGGGATGCGGCGAACTACGCTGGGTTTACGAATGCCGCGTGGTTATGCCAGCACGGCAGCCGTCTGTGTCGAGGGGTGGCGCATGTCCAGGGAGCAACGCGGGCCGAACGAAAAGCTCGGCGCCGTTCTCGCCCTCGCGGGAATCAGCAACGCAGGACTCGCGCGACGCGTCAACGACCTTGGCGCCCAACGCGGGTTGACTCTTCGCTACGACAAGACCTCGGTGGCGCGCTGGGTCTCGAAGGGGATGGTGCCGCAGGGCGCGGCGCCGCACCTCATCGCGGCGGCCATCGGCCAGAAGCTCGGCCGCCCGGTGCCGCTCCACGAGATCGGCCTGGCGGACGCGGATCCCGCGCCCGAAGTGGGCCTCGCCTTCCCCAGAGACGTAGGACAGGCGGTGCGGAGCGCGACGGAGCTGTACCGTCTCGACCTCGCCGGCCGCCGGGCCGGCTCCGGCGGCATCTGGCAGTCCCTCGCCGGATCGTTCGCAGTGAGCGCATACGCAACGCCCGCCTCACGATGGCTGATAACCCCCGCCGACAGCTCGGTCGCGCGGGAGGCGGGTTCCGCCGAGGACTCCGGCGCACCGATCAAAGTCGGCCACAGCGATGTGCGCAAGCTGCGGGAGGCCGCCGAGGACGCCAGGCGGTGGGACTCCAAGTACGGCGGCGGGGACTGGCGTTCGTCGATGGTCCCCGAGTGCCTGCGGGTGGAGGCGGCGCCGCTGCTGCTCGGCGCCTACTCCGACGAGGTGGGCCGCGCCCTGTTCGGCGCCTCGGCCGAACTCACCCGGCTCGCCGGGTGGATGGCCTTCGACACCGGCCAGCAGGAGGCCGCGCAGCGGTACTACATCCAGGCGCTGCGGCTCGCGCGCGCGGCGGCGGACGTCCCGCTGGGGGGCTATGTGCTGGCCTCCATGTCGCTGCAGGCGACGTACCGCGGCTTCGGCGACGAGGGGGTCGACCTGGCGCAGGCCGCGCTGGAGCGGAACCGGGGGCTGGCGACCGCGCGCACGATGAGTTTCTTCCGGCTCGTGGAGGCGCGGGCACACGCGCGTGCGGGGGACGCGCAGGCGGCGGGTGCGGCACTGAAGGCCGCCGAGGGGTGGCTGGAGCGGTCCCGGGAGGGCGACAACGATCCTTCTTGGCTTGGTTTCTATGGATACGACCGGTTCGCCGCGGATGCCGCGGAATGCTACCGGGATCTGAAGGCGCCACGGCAGGTGCGGCGCTTCACCGAGCAGGCCCTGTCGAAGCCGA
Organism: Streptomyces filipinensis; assembly: GCF_014649495.1. Lineage (GTDB taxonomy): Bacteria > Actinomycetota > Actinomycetes > Streptomycetales > Streptomycetaceae > Streptomyces > Streptomyces filipinensis. Next base: position 16,472 of record NZ_BMTD01000009.1, read on the forward strand.
CGGAGGAGTTCGTGCGCTCGCACGGGCTGCGGCTGGTGGTCTCGGCGGTGGCCGAGCTGGAGTCCGGGAACCTCGACGCCGCCTGCGAGCAGGGGGTGCGGGCCGTGGAGGTGGCCGGGCGGATCTCGTCCGCGCGCACCACCGAGTACGTGAAGGATCTGCTGCACCGGCTGGAGCCGTACGGGGACGAGCCGCGGGTGGTGGAGCTGCGGGAGCGGGCCCGGCCGCTTCTGATGGCTCCGGCGTAGGGAGATGCCGCTGAGCGGTACGGCACATCCCCGCGTTGGAAGCCACTGTCAGTGGCACAGTGCACTATCGGGAGTGGAGGTGGTGCTCGGTGCTGGTCGGGGCGTACGACTGTGATGTGCTCGTGGTCGGTGGGGGGATCGTCGGGCTGTCCACGGCGTATGCGATCACGCGGGCCGCGCCGGGCACGCGGGTCACCGTCCTGGAGAAGGAGCCGGGGCCGGCCCGGCACCAGACGGGGCGCAACAGCGGGGTCATCCACAGCGGGATCTACTACCGGCCGGGCTCGCTCAAGGCGCGGTACGCGGTGCGCGGCGCCGCCGAGATGGTGAAGTTCTGCGCCGAGTACGGCATCGCGCACGCCGTCACCGGCAAGCTGATCGTCGCCACGGAGCGGGAGGAGCTGCCGCGGCTGCACGCGCTCGTGCAGCGCGGCCGGGAGAACGGCATACCGGTGCGGGAGCTGGGCGCCGCACAGATCGGTGAGTACGAGCCGGAGGTCCGCGGCCTCGCCGCCATACACGTCGGCACGACCGGCGTGTGCGACTTCGTCGGGGTCGCGCGGCAGCTCGCGCGGGCCTCCGGAGCGGACATCCGGTACGGCGCCCGGGTCGTGCGGGTCGACCGGCGGGCCGATCGGGGCGTGGCCGTGCTGACCTCGGGCGGCGACGTCGTCCGCGCACGCGTGCTGGTGAACTGCGCCGGGCTGTACTGCGACGAGGTGGCCCGGCTGACCGGGGACGAGCCCGAGGTGCGGATCGTGCCCTTCCGCGGGGAGTACTACGAGCTGGCGCGGCCCGAGCTGGTGCGCGGGCTGGTGTATCCGGTGCCGGACCCGGCGTTCCCGTTCCTAGGCGTCCATCTGACCCGGGGCATCGACGGCGGTGTGCACATCGGGCCCAACGCGGTGCCGGCGCTGGCCCGGGAGGGGTACGGCTGGGGGGTCGTACGCCCCCGGGAGCTGGCCGGAACGGTGGCGTGGCCTGGATCATGGGCCATCGCCCGGCGGCACTGGAGATACGGCGCGGGGGAGCTGCGCCGCTCGGTGTCGAAGGGGGCGTTCCTGGAGGCGGTGCGCAGACTGCTGCCCGCGGTGGGGGCGGACGACCTGGTGCGGGCCCCTGCCGGAGTGCGGGCACAGGCGGTGCTGCGGGACGGGACGCTGGTGGACGACTTCCTCATCCGCGAGGGGGCTCGGGCCGTGCACGTGCTGAACGCGCCCTCGCCCGCGGCCACGGCCTCGCTGCCGATCGGGCGGGAGGTCGGACGCCGGGTGCTGTCCATGCTCGGGTCGTTGTAGCGCACACCGGTCCGCTCGCCGGCGCCGCGCCGTAAAATCTGTCCTACTGTGTCTGACTTCCTCAATGCCCCCGAAGCCCCCTCGCCGACCCCCCACACCCCCGGCGTCTCCGTCCGGCATACCCGGGCCAAGGGGGAGCCGCGGTTTCCCGACGGCCCCAGGGCGGATCCCGCCGGGTCGCACTTCGAGCGGCGGATCCGGAGTTTCCAGCCGCGGCGCAGCCGGGTGACCGCCGGGCAGGCCGACGCGCTGCAGCGGCTGTGGCCCGCGTGGGGGCTCGACATCGACGGACAGCGGGTCATCGACCTGGGTGAGCTGTTCGGGAACGACAGCCCGGTGGTGCTGGAGATCGGGTTCGGGATGGGCGAGGCCACCGCGCGGATGGCCGCCGCCGACCCGGACACCGACATCCTCGCCGTCGACGTGCACACCCCGGGCCAGGGCAATCTGCTGGGCCTCGCCGACCGGATGGGCCTGTCCAACGTCCGGGTGGCCAACGGCGACGCGATCATCCTGCTCAGGGAGATGCTCGCCCCCGACTCGCTCGACGGCCTGCGGGTCTACTTCCCCGACCCCTGGCCCAAGAAGCGGCATCACAAGCGGCGGCTCATCCAGCCCGAGTTCCTGACGCTCGCCGCGACCCGGCTCAAGCCCGGCGCCGTCGTGCACTGCGCGACCGACTGGGAGCCGTACGCCGAGCAGATGCTCCAGGTGCTCAGCGCACACCCCGACTTCGAGAACACGCAGGCGGACGGCGGTTTCGCGGCGCGTCCCGCGTTCCGTCCGCTGACACGTTTCGAGGGACAGGGACTGGACAAGGGACACGTCGTGAACGATCTGCTCTTCCGCCGCGTACCGCACCGGGACCGATAATCCGCTCCAGCCCCTCGTCCCGTCACCGTTAGGGTCGATGCCGTGGCCACCAGTCCTCCGTTTCCGCCGTACCCGCCGGGCCCCGAGGGCCTTGTGCTCCGCCATCCGCACTGGTGGCAGCGCAGGTGGGTGCGGTACGGGGCGCTGATCACCCTGCTGGCGCTGTCCGGGCTGGTCATCCTCGCGCTGGTGCGCAGGCAGACCGGCACGGAGGGGTTCCTCGTCGGGCTCGGGCTGGCCATGCTGCCCGTGCCCTGGCTCATAGCCGCGTTCCGCTGGCTGGACCGGGTGGAGCCGGGCCCCTGGCGGAACCTGGTCTTCGCCTTCGCCTGGGGAGCGTGCGCGGCGGCGCTGATAGCCATCGTCGCCAACAGCTTCGCGACCAAGTGGATAGCCACCGCCACCGCCGACCCGGCCAGTGCCAACACCCTCGGCGCCACCGTGATAGCGCCCATCGTGGAGGAGTCCGCCAAGGCCGCCGCCGTGCTGCTGGTCTTCCTCTTCCGCAGACGTGACTTCACCGGGATCGTGGACGGGATGGTGATAGCCGGGATCACCGCCACCGGCTTCGCGTTCACCGAGAACATCCTCTACCTGGGCACGGCCTTCGGGACCGACCAGCTGACCGGCGGCAGCGGCATCGCCTCCGTCACCGCCGCCACCTTCTTCGTGCGCATCGTGATGTCCCCGTTCGCGCACCCCCTGTTCACCACCCTGACCGGCCTCGGCTTCGGCATCGCCGCGCTCTCCGCCGAGCGGCAGCGGGTGCGGCGGGCGCTGCTGCCGGTCTGCGGTCTGCTGCTCGCGATGAGCATGCACGCCTTCTGGAACGGCTCCTCCACGTTCGGCGAGTTCGGGTTCTTCGCCGTCTACGGCGGCTTCATGGTGCCCGTGTTCGGGCTGCTGACCTGGCTCGCGATCTGGACGCGGCAGCGGGAGCTGCGGACCGTGCGCGAGGAGCTGCCGGCGTATGTGCCGGCCGGGTGGCTCGGGCCCGCCGAGCCGTTCGCGCTCGGGTCGATGCGGGCGCGCCGGATGGCCCGTGACTACGCCCGCCACCACGCCGGCCGCCCCGCGGCACGGGCCGTGGCGCAGTACGAGGCGTACGCGACGTCGCTGGCGTCCCTGCGGCAGCGGGGCCGCAGGGGAAAGGCCGGGGCGGACTTCGTCGTACGGGAGCGGGAGCTGCTGGACGAGCTGTGGAACCGGAGGGAAGCGGCCCGGCCGGCCCTGGAGTACGCGGCCAGGGCCTCTGTTCCGGCACCGGTGTACTGGGCACCGCAGCTGCCTGTGGCGTACGGGCCGGCGTACGGCTATCCGGCGGCGCCGATACCCACGGCGTACGGGTATCCGGCGGGGCCGTATCCCGCGGACAACCCGTACCGGTCGTAGCCGGCCGGGTCGCGGGGAGTCCGCCGTTTGGCCGGGAAGGTCACGCGGACGCTTCCGTCAGCTTCGCCAGCTCCGCTTCCGTAAGCCTCAGCTCCGCCACTCCCAGCAGGGCCGGGAGCTGATCCACCGTGCGGGCCGAGGCGATCGGGGCCGTGATCGTCGGCTGGGCGGCCAGCCAGGCGAGGGCGACCGTGGCGACGGGCGCCTCGTGGGCGGCGGCGACCTCGTCCAGGGCCGCCAGCACCTTCCGGCCGCGCTCGGAGTCGGCGTGCTTCGCCGCGGAGCCGGCCCGGGCGCTGTCGACCTGGGTACCGGGGCGGTACTTGCCGGTGAGGAAGCCCGAGGCCAGGGAGAAGTAGGGCACCGCGGACAGGCCTTCCCTGGCGGCCAGGTCCTGCAGCGGGCCCTCGTAGGTGTCGCGGGAGACCAGGTTGTAGTGGGGCTGCAGGGCGACATAGCGGGCCAGGCCCTCGCGGGCGGAGAAGTCCAGGGAGGCCTGCAGGCGCTCGGGGGTGATGTTGGAGGCGGCGATGTGCCGGACCTTGCCCGCCTTCACCAGCTCGTCCAGCGCGCCGATGATCTCCTCGACCGGCACCTCTGGCTTGTCGAAGTGGGTGTAGTAGAGGTCGATGTGGTCGGTGCCCAGGCGGCGCAGGGAGGCGTCGGCGGCGGCCTTGATGTTGGCCGCGGACAGGCCCTGGTACTCGGGGTGCTGGCTGACCTTGGTGGCGATGACGACGCTGTCGCGGTTGCCGCGGGCCTTGACCCACTTGCCGATGATCGTCTCGGACTCACCGCCCTTGTTGCCCTCGACCCAGGCGGAGTAGGCGTCGGCGGTGTCGAGGAAGTTGCCGCCCGCGGCCGTGTAGGCGTCGAGGACGGCGAAGGAGGTCTCCTCGTCGGCGGTCCAGCCGAAGACGTTGCCGCCCAGGGAGAGCGGGAAGACCTTGAGGTCGGAGGAACCGAGCGTGCGCAGAGAAGTCATGCTTCACGTCAACACCGGCGACGGATGATCGCATTCCGTCGCCGGCGTCGATTTCACACGTTTCACACGGCTGCCACGGATACCACCGGTGGCACGGATGACACCGATGGCGCGGGCGGGAGGGTCAGGGGGTGAGCCCCTTGTCCCGCAGCCACGGTGCCGGGTCGATGCCGGTGGCCTGGCCGCCGGGGTGGACCTCCAGGTGCAGGTGCGGGCCGGTGACGTTGCCGGTGGCGCCGATACGGCCGATGACCTCGCCGGTGGAGACCTTCTGGCCGACGGAGACGTTGATCGAGGACTGGTGGCAGAACCACAGCTCGGTGCCGTCGTCCAGGGTGAGGACGGTGCGGTAGCCGTAGGCGCCGGCCCAGCCCGCCTGGGTGATCGTGCCGCTGTGGATGGCCTTGATGAGGGTGCCGGTGGGGGCGGCGAAGTCGAGTCCGGTGTGGTAGCCGGAGGACCACATGGCGCCGGGCTGGCCGAAGGTGCCGGTGATCGTGTACGAGACGACGGGCAGCTGGTACTGCTTGGCCAGCTCGGCCAGGCGCTTGGCCTCGGCCGCCTTCTTGGCGTCGGCCTCGGCCTTCTGCTTGGCGGCGGCGGCCTTGGCGGCGGCGTCCTGCTCCGCCTTGGCCGCGGTGTCGGCGGTCTGCTTCTCGGCGGCGGCGAGCGCGACGGCGGTGGCCTTGCTGTCGGCCTTGCTCCGCTGCTGCTCGGCCTGGGCCATGATCCGGTTGCGCAGGGTCTCGCCCGCGTCGGAGTCCTTGCTGTCGGCCGAGGTCACGCCGGCGCTGCTGAGCGCGGTGGCATGCGCCTGGTGCGTGTCGGAGGAGTCGTCGCCGAAGAGGTGGCTGACGGAGTCCAGGTCCGGCAGGGATATGGAGACCGGCGGCTTGCCGGTGTTGGCGCTGGCCATGCCGCCCGCACCGACGGCGGCCACCACGCCGACGCCGAGGACGGTGGAGCTGCGCGCGAAGCCGCCGCGCTGCTTGGCGACACGGTGCCGGCCACGGACGGGGGCGAGGGATTCCTCGGTGGGGTTCCACTCCTCCCAGGGGCCCTCTTCGGTGCGGTAGGCGCCGTAGCCGAAGGTCTCGGGCTCGGCCTCCGCGGGCATGAACGGGGCTTCTGGGGCAGGCCGGTTGGACGCCACGCGGGCGTACTCCTTTCCTTCCTCCGCCTACCGGGTTAGCTGACGGGTTCGGAGCAGGAAGGTCTCCTACGCGCGTATACCGGGCGTGGACTCCGTGAGTTCACCGAGTTCAGTGCGGCAGCCGCGAGATTCACCCCAGGGTTGGTGGTTCCCCGGTTCCCTTGCGGGATTCGGCGCGTGCGCGCGGAGCCGCCTCTTGTGACGGCTGGGACGACCGCGCTGCGTTATCGAACGTTAATAGACCTGCTGGTTACTTTCCAAGCCGTTCGGCTTGATCATTAACGTTTCCCGGGCCGGACTTACCGGTCAGGAGTGCGGCAAACCGGGCGAGTTGGCCTGCGTTCAGGAGTCTCGGCGTTTTTGATGGTGACTCAGATGTTATGCGGAGGGCTGCCGTCCGGTCACCGTCGGTGAGGGTGACCACGGGAACGGGGGCGGTGGACCGCCCCGGGCGAGCGGGCGGCCGGCGCCCCGGGACAAGCCGTGTGCGTGACGCCCTGAACATGAGGTACTCTGGAGTCACAACGACGCGGGGTGGAGCAGCTCGGTAGCTCGCTGGGCTCATAACCCAGAGGTCGCAGGTTCAAATCCTGTCCCCGCTACTCAAGGCTCAGGGCCGGAAGCCAGTGATGGTTTCCGGCCCTGAGTGTTTTCCCGGCCGACCGGGCCGCCCCGCCCCCGAAGGGGCGCGGGGCCGTGTCCGCCGTGCCGCTTGGCCGCCTCACCCGAGCAGGTGGGTGTTCGGCGCCTTGGCAAGCGCCTCCAGTTCCGGCAGTACGACCACCTCGGCACCGCCCTTGACCAGGACGCCCGTCCCGTCGGCCGAGGAAACGAACGTGTCCGGCTCCCGCCAGGCCGTGACCACCCTGCGCACCCCCGCCCGCAGAATCAGCGCGGCACACGGCGCCGGCCGCGAGGCACGCCGGGCGCACGGCTCCAGACTGCTGTAGACCGTGGCGCCGGCCAGCCGGGGATCCGCCGGATCGATCTTCGCGAGCGCCGCCTCCTCGGCGTGGACCACGGGGTCGCCCCCCTCCCGCGAGTGGCCCCGGGCGAGCTCCGTGCCATCGGCGGCGACCACCACCGCACCGACACTGAACGCCGTCTCCGAGACCGGACACCGCTCCGCCAGCCGGCAGGCGGTCCGCAGCCAGTGCCGGTCGGCGGCGGTGGGGACCGGGCCGGTGCCGGGGGCGGTGGGCTCGTAGCGCATGAGGACCACGTCCTCGATACGGCGGGTTTCCGTCAGACGCAGCCGGCCGGCCTGGAAGGTGCCCGGACCGAACAGGCGGGGGGCGGCCGGGTCGCCGACGAACAGCGGGGCCAGGACCAGCTGGAGCTCGTCGGCGAGGCCCAGCTGGAGCAGCTGGGTGTGGACCGTGCCGCCGCCCTCGACCATCAGGCGCCGTACGCCGCGCACGTCGTGCAGGTGGCTCAGCAGGGCGCGCCAGTCGAGGCCGGGGCCGAGCGGGACGATGCCGGCGGCGTCGCCGAGGCGGTGGGCGGCCTGTTCGGCGCCCCGGTCGGTCGTGTAGACGAGCTTGTCGCCGCCGGTGTGCCAGAAGTTGGCGTCGGGATCGAGGTCGCCGGTGGCGGTGACGGTCACCTTCAGCGGGTACTCCGGCCTGCCCTCGGCCAGGCGGGCCGCGCGGCGCTCGGCGGAGTTGACCAGCAGCCGGGGGTTGTCGGCACGGATGGTGCCGGCGCCGATCAGGATCGCGTCGACCGAGGCCCGTACCGCGTCGACCCGGTCGAAGTCGGCCGGACTGGACAGCAGCAGTCGTTCGGGGCCGGTGTCGTCCAGATAGCCGTCCAGGGAGACGGCGGCGGACAGCAGCACATAGGGGTACGACATCGGCGCGCTCTCCCGGCTCTTGGTTCAAGTTTGAAACAAACCTACACTGGCAGCATGACGACCCGCTGGCTCACTCCCCAGGAGCAGCGCGCCTGGCGCGCGTACCTCGCCGCGACGCACCTCCTGGAGGACGCGATCGACCGACAGCTCCAGCAGGACGCCGGCATGCCACACCTGTTCTACTCCGTGCTGGCCAACCTCTCCGACGCGCCCGACCGGCGGCTGCGCATGACCGATCTCGCCGAGACGCTGAAGATCACGCGCAGCCGGCTGACGTACGCGGTGACCCGCCTGGAGCGGGACGGGCTGGTGCGCCGGGAGGACTGCCGCTGGGACAAGCGCAGCAGCATCGCCGTACTGACGGACGAGGGGACGGCCGTGCTGGAGCGTGCGGCGCCCGGGCACGTGGAGACCGTGCGGGCCACCCTGTTCGACCGGCTCTCTCCGGAGCAGGTGGGGCAGCTGGAGGAGATCTGCACCGGGATCGCGCGCGGGCTGCAGGGCGGTGGCACCGAGCCCGGGGCGGAGGACGTGCCCTGGCGGCGCCGGGCGTCCTGTTCGTCGACCGAGTCGTCCCCGCCGGTCCAGCCACGCCGGTCGCCGTAGCCACTCCAGGCACGCCCAGACCCCACGCATCCCAGCCACCCCGGGCACCCCAGGCGCGAAAAGCGATTGCTTTAACTTTTAAGCATGGGGTAGGGTCCTGCGCATCGCTGCTTCAAATCTGAAGCAATCGCTCGGAGGGATCCGCATGCCCGACACCCCTGCCGCCACGCCGCGCGCCCGCGTCCGGGTACCGCTGCGCTTCCACGACGGCTACAGCGTGGACTCCGAACTCGTCACCTTCCACGGCCTGGCCGACGGCGAGGAGCATGTCGCCGTCGTCCTCGGCGACCCGGGCCCCGTCCCGCTGGTGCGCCTGCACTCCGAGTGCCTGACCGGCGATGTCTTCGGCTCGGCCCGCTGCGACTGCGGAGCCCAGCTGCGGGAGGCGGTCGAGCGCATCGCCGGCACCGGAGGCGTCCTGCTCTACCTCCGCCAGGAGGGCCGCGGCATCGGCCTCTACAACAAGCTCGACGCCTACGCCCTCCAGGACCAGGGCCTCGACACCTACGAGGCGAACGCCGCGCTCGGCCTGCCGGAGGACGCCCGCGACTACACCGCCGCCGCGCAGATGCTCAGCGCCCTCGGCATCACCGAGCTGGACCTGCTGTCCAACAACCCCGACAAGGCCGAGCAGTTGCGCGCACGGGGCGTCGCCGTACGGGACCGGGTGCCGACCGGCGTCTTCACCACGGCCCACAACGTCCGCTACCTGCGCGCGAAGGTCCTCCAGACCAGCCACACCCTGCCCCTGACGGAACTGACGGAACTGACCGCGGGCTGACCCCGGCGCAGCCTGCCGGCCCGGGCCCTGGCCCGGGTCAGGGGCAGGGGCAGGGGCAGGGGGTTTGGAGGTTCCGCCCCTCACCGCGCATGACCACGGCCCGGGAGGCGCAGGGCGGGCAGGGCCGCAAGGGCCAGGAGCGCCGCCGCGACCGCGTACGCGGTGCGGAACCCGGACGGGTGCATGCCCGCCGAGCCCAGCACCACCGACAGGACGGCCGTGCCGACGGAGGCGCCCAGCTGGGAGTCGATGCTCAGCGCGGTGCTCGCCGCGGGCAGCCGCTCCCCGGGCAGCTCCCGGCTCGCGGTGGTCATCGTCGGCATCAGCACCATGCCGGTGCCGACGCCCATCACCATGGCCGACGCGACCATCCGCCAGGCCGCGACCCCGGGCACCCCGGACTGCCAGGCCAGCAGGGCCATCCCGAGGGCGGCGACCGCGATGCCGGCCGGGATCAGCCGGCGCGGGGCCACCCGGTCGATCCGGCGGGCCGCGATCTGCATCGTCACACCAACGACGAGGCCGACCGGAGTGCCCAGCAGCCCGGTCGCGGTGGCGCTCAGGCCCCGCACCTGCTGCCAGTACAGCGGGCCGAGCAGCATCGAGCCGAAGTAGCCGCACGTGAACAGCGCGAGGGTGCCGGCGCCGGCGGCGAAGGTGCGGTCGCGCAGCAGCCGCAGGTCCAGCAGCGGTGCGGAGGCGGTGAGCGCCCGCCGCACGAAGGCCACCGCGAGGGCGGCGCCGGCGAGCGTCGGCACGAGGGCACCGGGCGCACCGAAGTCGCCGCGCTCACCGCCGCGGGACAGGCCGTACAGCAGCAGGGCCAGCCCGGGCGAAAGCATCAGCAGGCCGGGGAGATCGAGGCGGGCGGTGGTCTTCCCGGGTCCGTTCGCCGGCGTGTCCGGCGGCAGCAGCCGTAGGGCGAGGGCCAGGGCCAGGGCGCCCACGGGCAGGTTGACCAGGAAGATCCAGTGCCAGGAGGCGGCGTCGACCAGCCAGCCGCCGAGTACCGGCCCGGCGACCGGCCCGACCAGGACGGGCAGCCCGCCCACGGCCATCGCGCGGCCGAGCCGGCTGCGGTCGGCGGCGCCCATCACCATCGCCATGCCGACCGGCTGCAGCAGCCCGCCGCCGAGTCCCTGCACCGCCCGGAAGGCGATGAGGCTGCCCGCGTCCCAGGCGCACGCGGCGAGCAGCGAACCCAGCGTGAACAGGGTGAGGGCGGTCATGTAGGTGCGCTTGGCGCCGATCCGGGCCATGGCCCAGGCGGCGGTCGGGACGACGGCCGCCAGTGCGAGCGTGTACGCGGTGGCGGTCCACTGGATCGTCTGCAGCGAGGCACCGAAGGACTGCGAGAGCCGGCGCAGCGCGACGTTGACGATCGTCATGTCGAGCACCGCCATCACGGTGCCGACGACGGTCACGGCCAGGGTGCGGTTCAGGGCCGTGGACGGGGCCGGGGCCGGGCGGGCCGGGGTCACGGCGGGCGCGGGCGCAGGCATCTCCCCCACCTCTGCTGCCTTCCCCGCCCTCAGCCCGCGTACGGGCGCTCGGCCCGCGCGGTCCGCAACGCCCGGGCCCACCAGGTGAGTTGACCGAGCATGCCCTTCGCGGCACCGGCGCACACGGCCGCGTCCCGCGGTGTGCCGTCCTCACCGAGACCGGACCAGGGCCCGTGCAGGCTGACCGAGTCGCGCACGGTCGTCGCGTGCAGTTCGGCGAAGACCAGCCGGAGTTGCTCGACCGCGCGCAGCCCGCCACCGAGGCCGCCGTACGAGACGAAACCCACCGGCTTGGCGTGCCACTGGGTGTGGTGCCAGTCGATGAAGTTCTTCAGGGACGCCGGGAAGCTGTGGTTGTACTCGGGCGTGACGACGACGAACGCGTCGGCGGCGGCCAGCCGTGGCGAGACATCCCGCAGCACGGCGGCGGCCTCGGGGCCCGGCGCGCCGCCCCAGCCGGGCAGCACCAGCGGCAGGGGGGTCTCGGCGAGGTCGATGACGTCGAAGTGCAGGCCCTCGTCCCCGGCGGCGGTGCCGAGGAACCAGTCGGCGACGGCCCGGCCCTGCCGGCCCTCCCGGACGCTGCCGACGAGGACGGCGACGCGCAGCGGCGCCTCGTCGCCGACGGGCACGGCGGCGGTGACGGCTTCCTTGCTGGTGACAGACACAGATGTCCCCCTTGTGCGGTGGCAGGGCCGCCCGGTGCGGCCCCCCGGACCACAAAGTACAACGCCCGTTGTAAAAATTACAACGGGCGTTGTAACTCCGGTAGAGTGGCGGGTCAGGGCGGGTCAGGTGACGGGTCAGGTGGCGAGTCGGGTCACGAGGAGGCAGGCGTGAGCGAGGCGGGTGCGGGCGAGACGAACGAGTCCCGGCTGGCTAAGGCGCGACGCGAGGTCTCACCACGCAGACTGGAGAAGCAGATGGCGATCGCGAGCGCGTCGTGCACGCTCTTCGGCCGCGAGGGCTACACGCGCGCCTCCGTCGACGCACTGGCCGCCGAGGCGGGCATCTCCACGCGCACGCTCTACAACCACTTCCCCGGCGGCAAGGCGCAGCTCTTCGAGACCGTGGTGACCTGGACGTCCAACGAGGTCCGCGACGCCCAACTGACCCTCCTGCGCGCGGTGCTGGACCCCGAGAGGCCGCCGCGCGCCGGGGACCTGGAACGCGTCCTGGTCGCGCTGGCCCGCGCCTTCGTCGGCCTCATGGCCGACTACCCGAACCACTTCGCCCTCGTCCGCCACATCCACGCCGAGGCCGACCATGTGCCACCGGAGGTCCTCAAGGCCTGGTACGAGGCGGGCCCGGGACCGGTCGGCCGCGCCCTCGCCGAGGCGATGCGCCGACTCGCCGACACCGGCCTGCTCGACCTGCACGGCGACGCGGCGATGACCGCCGCCCACTTCGTGGCCCTGACCACCCACACGATCGTCCAGTCCACCAACTACGGCGTCCGCCCGCTGCCTCAGGCGGAGACGGAACGCCTGATCGGCGGTGGGGTGGCGGCGTTCCTTCGGGCCTACGGGCGCACCGGCCCCACCCGTTGAGCACCGGGCCTCGGCCGATTCCACCTCCACTATATTCACGGGATGAAATTTCCCGGCTACTCGCATTTTCCCTATGTGCTGTCATAGGACCCGCCGAATACTGCTTTCGGGCCACGGAAACACCCGAATGCCGGACACCCTCGCCGCCCGAGGGGCTCGTTAGGCGGTCGTGACACGGACTGAGAGGCTCGCGGCCGGGTATCTTCGCTCGGCGCTCACATTTCAGATGGACCCCGACGACAGCGACGCACGCTTTGACGGGTGCTCAGATCTCCTCGACGAGTTCCTGAGGAGAATCACCCAGCTGGAAACTGAGTACCTGCAGGCGATGGTGGGGCTATAGGACTTACGTGATGGACAGGATTCAGGACGAAGACGTCTTCAGCGACTCCGAGTTCAGCACGATCGAGATAGAGTGGGACCCGGTCGAAGAGCTGGCCCAGATGCTGTCCGCCGCATCCGGCGCGAACCCCGAACCGAACCAGGCGCACGAACGGTCCAGCCACAGGCGGGCCCGCCGGCGGATCCGCACGGAGCCCCGCTCGCCCGAGAACAACCGAAGCGCTCATGTGACGATCCTGATCGCGACGATCTCGGTGTGCGCGATCTGCATGTTGGGCTGGTCGTTCTCGTATTCGTACACCCAGCTCCGCGCCACCGCCTCCTCGGTACTCCCGATGAGACTCGCCCAGTGGTGGCCGCTGACGGTGTACGGGCCGTGGCTCGTGGCGGCTCTTTCCATTCTGCGGGCCACCGTGCAGTGTCGGAGTGCGCGGAGATCCTGGGGTGTGGTACTGGGCGCCTCCGCCATGGCGGTCGCCCTGTGCGTCAGCCATTCATCACATTCACCGCTTTCACTGATCATCTTCGGAATTCCACCGATCACCGCTCTGGTGTGTTTCTGGGAGATCGTCGGCCAGGTCTCGTCCAAGGTGTCCAAGCCCCGGCATGCCGCGCACAGCCGGCGGAACTCCAAGCCGCAGACCCCGCCGTACGAAACCCCGTGAGGCCCGCACGAGGCCGCTGAAGCGTCGTCCGGGCCGGCCGGAACCGGCCCGGGCAGCGGCGGCCGCGGTCACCGACCGTATGCGTTCGACATGCGGAGTGTGCGGGTCTACGCAAGCCTGGGTCTCACATTCCCCCACGACGCACGTCTGGCGGGAGGACCCAGAAAGGACCGCTCACCATGCGACACATCAGTGCACTCTTCATCGCCGCGCTCCTTGCAGCCTTTGCGATCCCGGCGGGTGCCGCTTCGGCCGCCCCCTCCCACGTGTGCGACACCCACACGATTAGCTCGCTCTGCTGGTGACCTCTTCTTGAACGGGACAGGCCACGACCGTGTGGAGGTCGCGGCCTGTCCCCGTCCCCGGATCCGGTCCCCGGGCCGCGTCCGGCAGCCTGAAACAAAGCAGCGTCCGGGTCAGCCGAAGCCGACCCGGACGCTGCGTAGCAGGTCAGAGGGGGTGAACCCTCCCCCGCAGCCGTAGGCCCTGTGGGACTCGAACCCACAACCAATGGATTAAAAGTCCACTGCTCTGCCAATTGAGCTAAGGGCCCAGGCGATGTTGCCTGTCCGAGCATAGCCGGACGAGGCCGTGTCTCCGATCGGGTATCGGTGACCCGGCCGCGTCGGGTGGGGTTCGGAACGGGAAGAGCGGGCCGGATGGTTACTTTTCGACCAGACTCGGCGCGGCGCTCCGCTCCCCGGCAAGGAACCAGTGGCGGGCCGAGGCCAGCCACCAGGCCGCCGCGAAGCCGAGGACGACGAGGACGGCGAAGGGCGCGTAGTTGAAGGTCTTCCAGGTGACCGGGGAGACCTGCGGCAGCATGAAGAGAACCGTGATCACCACGACCCAGGCCACCGAGACCACGCCGACCGCCCCCGACCAACGGCCCAGGTGCCAGGGGCCGCGCTCGAAGGCGGCGCCCCTGCGGACCCGCAGGAAGGTCGGGATGACGTACGCGATGTAGAGGCCGATGACCGCGATCGACGTCACCGCCGCGTAGGCCGTCGAGTTGATCAGATACGGCAGGCCCAGGGCCAGGGCGCCCAGCGCGGCCAGCCAGACCGCCGCCACGGGGGTGCGGGTGCGCGGGCTGACCGTGTGCCACAGGCGGGAGAACGGCAGCGCCCCGTCGCGCGAAAAGGCGTAGATCATGCGGCTGTTGGCGGTGACGGACGCCATGCCGCAGAACAACTGGGCGCCGATGACGACCAGGAGGAGGAGCTTGCCGGTGGTGGCGCCGAGTGCGTCCAGGAGGATCTGGGCCGGGGGCGCACCCGTCGGGGAGGCGAGTTCCCCGTCGTAGGACTGGATGGCGAAGGTGAAGCCCAGCAGGAGCACGAAGCCGGCGATCCACGACGTCCAGATGGAGCGGACGATGCCCTTCGGGCCGGCCGTGGACGCGTCGTGGGTCTCCTCGGTCATGTGGGCGGAGGCGTCGTAGCCGGTGAAGGTGTACTGGGCCATGAGGAGGCCCAGGAGGACGACGTACGGGCCGCTGCCCCAGCCCGTCTCGTTGACGAAGTGCGTGAACACGAAGGACGCCGACCGGTGGTGGTCGGGGACGAACGCCAGCGCGCCGACGATCACCGCCACGCCCAGGACGTGCCACCAGACGCTCACGCTGTTCAGGAACGCGACGATGCGCACCCCGAAGGTGTTCAGCAGCCCGTGCAGCACGAGGATCGCCGCGAACAGGAGGACCGTGCGGCCGGGGGTCACCTCGAAGCCGAACTGCAGGTTCAGCCAGGCGCCGAGGAAGGAGGCCGCACCGAAGTCGATGCCGGCGGTCACCGCGACCTGGCCCAGCACGTTGAACCAGCCGGTGAACCAGGCCCAGGCCGCCGCCGAGCGCGGTGGTGCGAGGCGGTGGGCCCAGAAGTACAGGCCGGCCGAGGTCGGGTACGCCGAACAGATCTCGGCCATCGAGAGGCCGACGAACAGCGTCATCAGACCCACCGCCACCCAGCCCCAGGTGATCACCGCGGGCCCGCCGGTGGTCATGCCGAAGAGATAGAGGGTCAGGCAGCCGGACAGCACCGAGATGATCGTGAAGGAGACGGCGTAGTTCGAGAACGCCGACATCCGCCGGGCGAGGACCTGTGTGTAGCCGAGCTGGGCCAGCCGCTCCTCGTCCGACAGCCCACCCACTCTCGCGTCTTCTGTCATGCCCCCAGCAATTCCCTCGACGGGGGCGTGACATGCGTCACGCGGTGACGGAAAAGGGCCCGCACGACCGGAGTCGTACGGGCCCTCGTCAGGTCACTCGGCGTCAGCCGTTGCGCTTCCAGCGCGGCTTGTCCTCACGGCGGCCGAAGGAGCCGTTGCCACGGTGGTCGTCACGACGGCCGTAGGGGCGCTCGTGGCCGCCGGAGCGGAAGCCCGGGCGGTCGTCGCGGCGGTCGCGGTTGAACGGACGGTCGCTGCCCCGGTGCCCGCCGCGCTCGTCGCGACGGAAGCCGCCACGGTCGTCACGGCGCTCGAAGGAACGGCCACCGCGGTCGTCACGACGGTCACGGTCGAACGGACGGCGCTCGTCGCGACGCTCGAAGGAACGGCCACCACGGTCGTCACGGCGCTCGAAGCCGCCACGGTCGTCGCGGCGCTCGAAGGAGCGGCCACCGCGGTCGTCACGACGGTCACGGTCGAACGGACGGCGCTCGTCGCGACGCTCGAAGGAACGGCCACCACGGTCGTCACGGCGCTCGAAACCACCACGGTCGCGGTCGAACGGGCGACGCTCGTCACGCCGCTCGAAGGAACGGCCACCGCGCTCGCCCCGGTCGCCCCGCTCGTCGCGGCGCTCGAAGCCCCGCTCGCCACGGTCACGGTCGAAGGTCCGGCGCTCCCGGCGCTCGTACGGCGCCGAGGCCGCCGGGCGCTCCTCGCGCTCGGTCTCGCGCTCCGCCGGCTGCTCGGCCACCGCGAGCTCCTCGGCCGCCGTCGCCTGCGCCTCGGCCACCGCGGCCTCGGGGTCCTCGCCGCGCTCGCGGGCGACCCGGGCCACCAGCCGGTCGGCCTCCTCGCGCAGCTCCGTCGCACGACGCTGGGCGCGCTCCAGCTGCTTGGTGAGCTGGGCGACCTCACGCTCGGCCTGCTGGGCCGCGTTGCCCGCGGACTCCGCCTGGACCTCGGTCATGGAGCGGGCGCCGGTGATCTCGGCGACCTCCGGGTCGAAGGCGGCCCCACCCTGGATGATGTGGCGCGCGGCGTCGACGCCGGCGTCCTCCATCAGACGGAAGATCTGGCGCCGCTGGTGCGGCAGGGACAGCGAGACGACCGTGCCGGTACGGCCCGCACGGGCGGTACGGCCGGCGCGGTGCAGGTAGTCCTTGTGGTCGCCGGCCGGGTCCACGTTCAGGACCAGGTCGATGCCGTCGACGTGGATGCCGCGCGCGGCGACGTCCGTCGCGACCAGGACGTTGACGTAACCGTCCTTGAAGTCGGCCAGGGTGCGGGTGCGGGCGCCCTGGGTCATGCCGCCGTGCAGCGCGTCGGCCTTCACGCCGGCCTCGCGCAGCTGCTCGGCGACGCGGTCGGCGCCCAGCTGGGTGCGGACGAAGATGATCGTGCGGCCCTTGCGGGAGGCGATCGCGGCGGTGACCGGCGCCTTGTCCTTGGGCTTCACGATGAGGATGTGGTGCGACATCGTCGTGACGGCGCCCTGGGCCGCGTCCACCTCGTGGGAGACGGGGCTGTTCAGGTAGCGGTCGACGAGGGTCTGGATCTCGTTCTCCATCGTGGCGGAGAAGAGCATGCGCTGGCCGCCCGCCGGGACCTGGTCGAGCAGCTCGGTGACCTCGGGCAGGAAGCCCAGGTCGGACATCTGGTCGGCCTCGTCCAGGACGGCGATCTGCACGTCCTCCAGGGAGCAGGCGCCGCGGTTGATGATGTCGCGCAGGCGGCCCGGGGTGGCGACGAGGATGTCGACACCGCGCTCCAGGGCGTAGATCTGGTTGCCCATGGAGGTGCCGCCGCAGACGACCTTCATCTTCAGGCCGACGACGTCGCCGTACGGCTGGAGGGCGTCCGCGACCTGCATGGCCAGCTCACGGGTCGGGGTGAGGATGACGGCGCGGGGCCGCTTCTTCTCGGTGCGGCCGCCGGCCAGCTGGGCCAGGGTCGGCAGACCGAAGGAGAGGGTCTTGCCGGAGCCGGTGCGGCCACGGCCGAGGATGTCCTTGCCGACCAGGGCGTCCGGGATGGTCGCCGCCTGGATCGGGAAGGGGGTCGTCACGCCGTTCTGTGCGAGCTTGCGCACAACGCCCTCGGGGAGGCCGAGGTCGGCGAAGGTGGTCTGGGGGGTGGTGTCGGGGGCCTCGGGGGCCTCGGTGACCTCGGTCGTCACGTCGACGAGTTCGTTCTCGAGCTCGTTCTCGGACACGACGAACTGATCAGCACTGGACACGGACATGCGAATGCGAAACCTTCCGGAGTCTCTTCGGCACGCGCCCGTCAACTCCGTGATTCGCTCACGACCGCCTCAATGCGGTCCGCCACGGCAAAGGAGAGTACGCGCCACACGGCGCGCTCTGTGGTGGCGCCGGGCAAATGGGATCAAACGATCTACCACCATACGCACCCAACACCCCTGAAGGCAAACCGGGCCTCATAGTCGCAGGTCAGCTAGGCACCCGCAGCTCGGCTCGGCGCCCGCTCGGCCCCTCACGCGGGTACCCCGGCCGTGGGCGCGGGCTCACGCTGGACGAGCTGCGGTCCGGTCTCCTCGTGCGCCGAGGAGGACGGCTCGGCCGACGGCGGCTCGGAGGTCGCCGGGGGCGGGGTGGAGGCCGGAGGCGGCTCGGGCGGGGCGGAGGTGACCGGCGGAGCCGGCGGGGCCTTGGTCGGCGCCGGGTCCACGGGCCCGGCGGTCTTGCCGGGCTTCGCCGGGGCCGGGGAGGCGCTGTCCTCGGCGGACGGGGTGGCCGACGCGGAGGCCCGCTCCTTCGGCTTGGCCTTGCCGCTGCGGCCGTGCTTGCCGTCGCCCGCCGCCCTCTCCCGGCCCAGGCCGCGGGCGCCGGCCACCGGGCCGCCGTCGGGCGCCTTGCCGCCGCGCTGCCCCGCCGAGTGCGTGGGCCTGGCCGGGCTCGCGTCGTCACCCACGTTCACACAGCCGGCGGCAGCGGCGAGGGCCAGCACCGTGACGGTGAGCCGGACGGGTACGGGCAAGGGGCGCACGGCGGCCACCTCCGGGGGCGGGGAAAGGAGTCAACCTCCCCAACTCCCGCTACCCACAAGAGGACACGCGTCCCGCACGCATCCCCCGCCGGCCGCACCCGCGTCCACACCGGACCCCCGCGGGCGTACGGGCGGGCGTCGCCGATGCCGGAGTGGGCGGCCGGACCGGCGGAGCCCCGCATCCTCCCGACTCGGGAAGCCCTCCCCGACAATGGCCCTGTGCTGGAAATGACACGCGACAGGTTCGAAGAACTGGTGAGTGAGGCCCTGGACCGGATCCCGCCGGAGCTGACGCGGGTCATGGACAACGTGGCCGTCTTCGTGGAGGACGAGCCGCCCGCCGACGACCCGGAGCTGCTGGGGCTGTACGAGGGCACCCCGCTCACGGAACGCGGCGAGTGGTACGCCGGGGTCCTCCCGGACCGCATCACGATCTACATGGGCCCGACCCTGCGCTCCTGCGAGACGGCGCAGGACGTGGTCCAGGAAGTGGCCGTGACGGTCGTCCACGAGGTGGCGCACCACTTCGGCATCGAGGACGCGCGGCTCCACGAGCTGGGCTGGGGCTGATCTCCCGGCGGACCCGCACACCGCGCGAGGAACGCGCGTCGGGGGGCGCCGACGCCCCCTGGCGCGGCCCGGATGAGGCCCGTACGAGGCCGGTACGAGGCCGGCGGGGCCGCATATCCGCATATCCGCACCGGGCCCTGGGCATACGGCACCAATGGTCCGCGTCCCCGTCGCCGCTCTCCGCACGATGACGAACCGCATGCTGCCCGCCCGCCGCGGCACCCGCCCGCCGCACACCCCGGAACTCACCCCCCGCCCCCGCCCCTGGCTCCAGGCCCTCGGCCTCGCGGCCGTCGTCCTGGCCGGCGCCTGGCTGGGCCTGCTGATCGTGGGGAACGTACGGACCCCGGTCGGCCCCATGAACACGACGATGGCGCTGCGCCCGTCCCTCAGCGGCGGCACGAGGATCAACATCTCGCCGCTGGGCGCGCTCTCCCTGGACAGCCATGTGGCACCGGTCCGCCTGGACGTGAACGTGGACCAGCTCGACCCGCTCCGCTCCCAGGCCCTGGTCGATCACCCCGAGCGGATCTCCGGCCTCCAGGACGAGGTCGCCGGAGACGTCGAGCGCGGCACGCTGGACCTGGCCGTGCGCTCCTGCGTCGCCGTGGTCGTCGGCGCCTCGGCCCTCGGTCTCGCCGTCTACCGCAGCCCCCGCCGGGCCCTCGCCGCCGGCGGCCTCGCCCTGGCGCTGCTGGCGGCGTCCGGGGCGAGCGCGTACGCCACCTGGAACCCGAAGTCGATCCTCGAACCGCGGTTCTCCGGGCTGCTCAGCTCGGCGCCGCAGGTCGTCGGCAACGCGCGCAGCATCGTCACCGATTTCGACGTCTACCAGAAGGAGCTGGCCCGCCTGGTGACGAACGTGACGAAGCTCTACGACGTCACCTCCACGCTTCCGGCCTACCAGCCTGACCCCTCCACCATCCGGGTCCTGCACGTGTCGGACATCCATCTCAACCCGGCGAGCTGGAAGATCATCTCCTCGCTGGTGGAGCAGTACAAGGTGAACGTGATCGTCGACTCCGGCGACACGATGGACCACGGCACGCCGGCGGAGAACGGCTTCCTGGACCCGATCCGGGACCTGGGGGTGCCCTATGTCTGGGTGCGCGGCAACCACGACTCCCGGACCACCCAGCACTATCTGGAGCGGATGAAGAACGTGCACGTCCTGGACGACGGACGCGCACAGACCGTCGGGGGCCTGCGCTTCGCGGGCATCGGCGATCCGCAGTTCACCCCCGACCGCTCGGTGGTGCCCGGCGGAGACGCGGCCGAGCAACTGGCCGGCGACCGGCTGGCCAGCGCCCTGCGCGACCAGCGGGCGGCCGGGAAACCGGTCGATGTCGCGGTCGCCCATGAGCCGGCCGCGGCCCGCGAGACGGACGGCGAGGTCCCGCTGGTGCTGTGCGGCCATCTGCACCACGAGGGGGACGAGAAGCTGCCCTACGGCACCCGGCTGCGCATGGAGGGCTCCACGGGCGGCAGCGGGCTGCGCGCGGTGGAGCGCACCTACCCGGCCCCCATCGAGGCCTCGATCCTCTACTTCGACCGTGCCGGCCACCGTCTGCAGGCCTGGGACGCGATCAAACTGGGCGGGCTGGGCGAGACGACGGCCGAGGTCAGCCGCCACCTGGCCGACGACGCCCTGGGCCGGCGGCCGCACCGCCGGCAACCGGGCGCCACCCGCACCCCGACGGCCCCTTCGCGGACCTCTTTCACGCCCTCGCCGTAAACCGTTTTGGCGATCCTCCCCGCCATCCCATATGCTTCTCACGTCCCCGACGCGCTGAGAAGCGCCCAGGCGGGCCGATAGCCCTCATCGTCTAGCGGCCTAGGACGCCGCCCTTTCAAGGCGGTAGCACGGGTTCGAATCCCGTTGGGGGCACGCAACACCGTGTGCGACACTGTTGCACGCACGCTTGGTCCTGTGGAGCAGTTTGGAGTGCTCGCCACCCTGTCAAGGTGGAGGCCGCGGGTTCAAATCCCGTCAGGACCGCTGGTGTTTCACGTGAAACACCGTGGCTGGGTAGCTCAGTTGGTACGAGCGTCCGCCTGAAAAGCGGAAGGTCGCCGGTTCGACCCCGGCCCCAGCCACCGCAGCCCTCATCAGGGCAAACAGCCCCTCCGGGATTTCCCGGAGGGGCTGTTTCCGTGTCGGCTACGGCCACTTCCAGCCAGACTCGCGCAGGGCGCCGGCGCGTTGTATGAGCGCGTCGATCCGCGTGGCCGCTTCAGCCGGTTCCCAGTAGTGGTGCGATGCGGTCGTCTGGTCGGGGTGCTTGCGATAGAGGACGCTCGGCTCCGCTATGAACTCTCCGGGTGCCACGGCTTCCGCGGCGAGGAGCAGGGCAACCGTCTCGGCCCCGGACAGGGCCTGCCAGCCGCCCAACGCGAGCACCAGGCGACGGTGCGCGGCGAATGTGGTCGCCTGAACGGACAGGCGGTGCTCCTGCACCTCGCGGTAGAAGCGGGCCGGCTCCAAGGGGCCGCCCGGAGGGTCGTAAGGACCCGGTGCGGTGCTCCCGTCCTGGTGGAGGTCGACGCATGCGGACACGCACCACGCCACGCGTTCCAGGGTCTCGATATCCCTCTCCAGCGCGCCCGGCAGCAGGACATCATCTGCGTCCAGCGTCCGGATCAGGTCTCCTGTCGCGCGCGCGAGCGCGTGTGTACGCGTCACCGCTATGCGCGCTCGCAGTCCGGTCCCGAAGGTGACCCTGGGGTCACTGGGCAGGCTGTTCGCGGGGATACCCGAGGTGCCGTCCTCCTGCACGCACCATTCCCATTGCCAGTCGTCAGGGAGCTTTTGTTCGCGCAGGGACTCGTAGGTGTCACGGAGGAAGTGGTGGCCGCCGTTGTGTACGGCGGTGATGACGCTGATGGTCGGCATACAAGGGGTCCTGCCAGAGACGGATGTGCCCTCCGTGATCATGACATGAACCAATGGCCAAGGTTTTACATTCGGTGCCCTGCGTGTCGGCCGGCTCCCCAGCCGGCACAGACCATCGCACACGTATCGTCGTACCGGACCGGTCCGGTACGGCCTGTAGGGGGGCATCCGTGGCAGACGACTTCCAGGGTTTCGACATCGCTCGGCGCGGCTACGACCGCGCTCAGGTGGACGCCTATCTGGCCGGCCTGGCCGCAGCTGCGGCAGCGGCCACGCCGCCGCCCGTCTTCGACCTCGTCCGGCGCGGCTACGACCGTACGCAGGTGGACGCGCGGATCGCCGTGCTGCGAAGTGGGGGACGATGAGCCAGCAGGAGGGCGGAGTGACGCACGACACCGAGCTCGAAAAGGACTGGGCCCGGTACGGGCTGCTCGCGGTCGTCATCAGCAATATCGCGATCACCAGTGTCGCGATCTTCGGCATCTGGCGGCTCAACGGGGACAAGGCGGTGATCGTCGGCATCCTCACCGCCGCGTTCACCGCGGTCAGCGGCATGACGACCGCCTACCTGGGCATCAAGGCCGTCTCCAACACCGCCCGGTCGATCGCCCTCGGCAACGGCCCCCGGGCCCGGCAGCACGACACCACCCCGGCCCCGGCCACGCCGGCGCCCGCCCAGCGCACTCCCTAGGCCGCCGGTCAAATCGTTCGCGTGTTTTTTGGGCGGGGTGAGATCCTGGACCGCGTATGTCTACGCATCCCGCCCCCGCCCTCGGCGCCCTCGCCCCCCGTCTGACCGAGCTGTCGCTGCGCGACGCACAGCGGCTCGGCCGACGGCTCGAAGGCGCGCGCAAGATCCGTAAGCCGGAGGCCCGTGCCGCCGTCCTCGCCGAGATCGAGGGCGAGATCGGCAGGGCCGAGGAACGGATCGGTGCGCGGCGTGCCCGCGTGCCCGCCGTCACGTACCCCGAACAGCTGCCGGTCAGCCAGAAGAAGGACGACATCGCGGCGGCCATCCGCGATCACCAGGTCGTCATCGTCGCCGGTGAGACCGGCTCCGGCAAGACCACGCAGATCCCGAAGATCTGTGTGGAGCTGGGCCGTGGCGTGCGCGGCATGATCGGGCACACGCAGCCCCGTCGTATCGCCGCCCGGACCGTCGCCGAGCGGGTCGCGGAGGAGTTGCGGACGCCCCTCGGTGAGACCGTCGGCTGGAAGGTGCGGTTCACGGACCAGGTGAACCCGGACGCCACGTTCATCAAGCTGATGACGGACGGCATCCTGCTCGCCGAGATCCAGACGGACCGCGAGCTGCGCGCCTACGACACGATCATCATCGACGAGGCCCACGAGCGGTCCCTGAACATCGACTTCCTGCTGGGCTACCTCGCCCAGCTGCTGCCGAAGCGGCCGGACCTCAAGGTCGTCATCACCTCGGCGACCATCGATCCCGAGCGCTTCTCCCGGCACTTCGGCGACGCGCCGATCATCGAGGTCAGCGGCCGGACGTACCCGGTGGAGGTGCGCTACCGCCCGCTGCTGGAAGAGGAGTCCGACGACACCGACCGGGACCAGATCACCGCGATCACCGACGCCGTCGAGGAGCTGATGGGCGAGGGGCAGGGCGACATCCTCGTCTTCCTGTCCGGTGAGCGGGAGATCCGGGACACGGCGGACGCGCTGGAGAAGAAGAAGTACCGATTCACCGAGGTGCTTCCGCTCTACGCCCGGCTCTCGCACGCCGAGCAGCACCGGGTCTTCCAGCCACACACCGGGCGCAGGATCGTTCTGGCCACCAACGTCGCCGAGACCTCCCTGACCGTCCCCGGCATCAAGTACGTCATCGACCCCGGCTTCGCCCGGATCAGCCGCTACAGCCACCGCACCAAGGTCCAGCGTCTGCCGATCGAGCCGATCTCGCAGGCCAGCGCCAACCAGCGCAAGGGCCGCTGCGGCCGTACGAGCGACGGCATCTGCATCCGGCTGTACAGCGAGGACGACTTCCTCGCCCGGCCGGAGTTCACGGACGCGGAGATCCTGCGCACGAACCTCGCCTCCGTCATCCTGCAGATGACCGCGGCCGGCCTCGGCGACATCGAGAAGTTCCCGTTCATCGACCCGCCGGACCACCGCAACATCCGCGACGGTGTCCAGCTGCTCCAGGAGCTGGGCGCGCTGGACCCGTCCCAGAAGGACGTCCGCAAGCGGCTCACCGACACCGGCCGCAAGCTCGCCCAGCTGCCCGTCGACCCGCGCCTGGCCCGTATGGTCCTGGAGGCCGACCGGAACGGCTGTGTCCGTGAGGTCATGGTCATCGCGGCGGCCCTGTCCATCCAGGACCCGCGCGAGCGCCCGGCCGAGAAGCAGGCGCAGGCGGACCAGCAGCACGCCCGCTTCAAGGACGAGACCAGCGACTTCCTCGCCTACCTCAACCTGTGGCGGTACATCCGCGAGCAGCAGAAGGAACGCGGCTCGTCGTCCTTCCGCCGCATGTGCAAGCAGGAGTACCTGAACTTCCTGCGCATTCGCGAATGGCAGGACATCTACACCCAGCTGCGTACGGTCGCCAAGCAGATGGGCATCCACCTCGCCGAGGAGGACGCCCCCGCCGACCGCATCCATGTCTCGCTCCTCGCCGGCCTGCTCTCCCACATCGGGATGAAGGACGTGAAGGACGGCAACAAGAACGAGTACCTGGGCGCCCGCAACGCCAAGTTCGCGGTCTTCCCGGGTTCGGCGCTGTTCAAGAAGCAGCCCAGGTTCGTGATGTCGGCCGAGCTGGTCGAGACGAGCCGGCTCTGGGCGCGGGTCAACGCGAAGATCGAGCCCGAGTGGGTCGAGCCGCTGGCCGGGCACCTCCTCAAGCGGACGTACAGCGAACCGCACTGGGAGAAGGACCAGGCGGCCGTGATGGCGTACGAGAAGGTCACGCTGTACGGCGTCCCGATCGTGGCCCAGCGGAAGGTGAACTACGGCCGCATCGACCCGCAGACGAGCCGCGAGCTGTTCATCCGCAACGCCCTGGTCGAGGGTGACTGGCGTACCCACCACAAGTTCTTCGCCGACAACCGCAGGCTCCTCAGCGAGGTCGAGGAGCTGGAGCACCGGGCGCGGCGCCGGGACATCGTGGTCGACGACGAGACCCTCTTCGACTTCTACGACCAGCGGGTGCCCGAACACGTCGTCTCCGGCGCGCACTTCGACTCCTGGTGGAAGCGGAAGCGGCACGAGCAGCCGGACTTCCTGGACTTCGAGCGCGAGATGCTCATCCGGGAGTCGGCGGAGGCGGTCACGAAGGCCGACTACCCGGACAGCTGGCGGCAGGGGCAGCTCACGTTCCGGGTGACGTACCAGTTCGAGCCGGGCGCGGACGCGGACGGCGTGACGGTCCACATCCCGCTGCAGGTCCTCAACCAGGTCACGGACGAGGGCTTCGAATGGCAGATCCCAGGCCTGCGCGAGGAGGTCGTGACGGAACTGATCCGGACCCTGCCGAAGCCGATCCGCCGCCACTACGTGCCCGCGCCGAACTACGCGAGGGCGTTCCTGGAGAAGGCGGTGCCCCTTCAGGAGCCGCTGACGGTGACGATGGCGCGCGAGCTCAAGCGGATGGTCGGCGTGCCCTTCGAGGCGGACGACTTCGACTGGGCCAAGGTCCCCGACCACCTCAAGATCACCTTCCGCATCGTCGACGAACGGCGCCGGAAGCTGGCCGAGGACAAGGACCTGGAGACGCTGAAGCTCAGGCTGAAGCCGAAGGCGCGGAAGGCCCTCTCCCAGGTGGCCGCGGCCACGGCCTCCCGCGAGGGCGGCGAGTCCCTGGAGCGCAAGGGCCTGACCGACTGGACGATCGGCCCGCTGACCCAGGTCTTCGAGACCCGCCGCGCCGGCCAGCCGGTCAAGGCCTACCCGGCGCTGGTGGACGACGGCGACACGGTCTCCGTGCGGCTCTTCGACACCGAGGCCGAGCAGGCCGAGGCGATGTGGAAGGGCACCCGGCGGCTGATCCTGCGGAACATCCCGGTGAACCCGGCGAAGTTCGCGTCCGAGAAGCTGACCAACCAGCAGAAGCTGGCGCTGTCCGCCAACCCGCACGGGTCGATCCAGGCCCTGTTCGACGACTGCGCGATGGCGGCGGCCGACAAGCTCATCGCGGACTTCGGCGGCCCGGTGTGGGACGAGGAGTCGTACCGCAAGCTGTACGACAAGGTGCGCGCGGAGATCGTCGACACGACGGTCCGTACGGTCGCCCAGGTGCAGCAGGTCCTCGCGGCCTGGCAGGCCTGCGAGCGCCGTCTGAAGGCCTCCGGCAGCCCCGTGCTGCTGGCGAACCTGACGGACGTCCGCAAGCAGCTGGACGCCCTTGTGAAGCCCGGTTTCGTCACGTGGGCGGGCATACGACGCCTGCCCGACCTGATGCGCTACCTGGTGGCCGCCGACCGGCGCCTGCAGCAGATGCCCACGGGCGTCCAGCGGGACACCACCCGCATGGAGAAGGTCCATGAGATGCAGGACGAGTACGCCTGGCTGCTGGAACAGCTCCCCCAGGGCCGCCCGGTGCCGCAGCAGGTCCTGGACATCCGCTGGATGATCGAGGAGCTCCGGGTCAGCTACTTCGCCCACGCCCTCGGCACCGCGTACCCCGTCTCCGACAAGCGGATCGTGAAGGCGATCGACGCGGCCGTGCCGTAATCACTCGCACACAGAGGGTGAGTTCGACCAGGCGGGCTCACCTCCTGTACAGTCTCTTCTCGCAGCGCAACGCAGAACAAAGCGCCGCGAAACCTGGTCCTGTGGAGCAGTTTGGAGTGCTCGCCACCCTGTCAAGGTGGAGGCCGCGGGTTCAAATCCCGTCAGGACCGCACATCAGGAGACGCCCTCATCCCATCGGATGGGGGCCTTCCGCATGCCCCCGAGGCCGTGCACGCGGCGAAGCCGCAATCCGACACGGCACATCCCGTCACGACCGCAGTATCGAAGGGCGCGCATCCGGCAACGGAAGCGGGCCCTTCCGCATGTGCGCCCCCACCACCGGCCACCTCACCCTCGAAGGCCGCGCCCGCGGTGGAGTCGCACGTCGGCGCGTTCAGGGCCGGAGCGGGGGCTGGGGCGGCGGTCCCAGGGGTCACTCCGACGGCGGTACGGGCGGCCCGGCCGCACCGGCGGAGCCGTCCCGCGCCCTTGACGGCGGCACATCGCGCCGGTACCCAGGGACCAGGGCCCGTTCCCCTGTGCGGTCCGCGGAGGTGGCGTATGGCGGCATCGGCCAGGCACGAGACGCGGGCGCTGCTGAGGGCGCACCTGTCGGCCGCCTCGTCCTACCGGCATCTCACCCGCCACTGCCCCATCTGCCACCACCTGCTGCGGCTGGCGATGGACACCGGCCCCCAGGTCCCGGAGCCCGCCGACGAGGAAGCCGAGGACGAAAGCCCCCGCAGCGCGTGACCGGCGCCGGCCCCAACAGCCCACCGCGCGTGGGGCGCTGGAACGGGCCGCTCCACTAGCGCACACATGCCGCCGGCAACAACCGCCGGGGCATGTGACGGGAGTCACCGCATGAGTTTTTGAAAGGCCGGTACTTACCCCCGTCCTACAACTGGTCAATTTAATATGTGCAATTGCACCGGCCCCGGGGAGCCCGCACAGCGGTTCCGACAGCCCTGCCCAGACTCCGACAAGGCCGCTCACAGGGACCCGCCCCCGCTCCGACCAGCGCACAAAAAAGATCGCGCTGGACTCGGCGGAGTCCAGCGCGATCCACGACGCACCCTGTGTCGCTGCCTACAACGTTCTCTTCGGCTTGGGCGAGGGGCCTGTTGGGGCAGGTCCCGCGTCGCTTGGAGCTAGGGTTCCGAGCGCCTCGGCCGGTTGGGGGACCTGCCGTCTTGCCCGGTTATGCGGTTGTTCAGGCCTCGCTGCGCTGCTGCGGGATGCCCGCGAGAAGAGCGCGGACCTCGGCCTCGCGGTAGCGGCGGTGCCCGCCGAGCGTACGGATGGACGTGAGCTTGCCGGCCTTCGCCCACCGCGTGACCGTCTTGGGGTCGACGCGGAACATGGTGGCGACCTCAGCCGGGGTCAGCAGCGGCTCGGCATCAGGGGTGCGAGCGGTCATGAGCGGCCTCCTCGGGAGAACCGAACCTTCTCGGTTCTTTCCTCTAAATTCTGCACCTTGACCCGCGTTGCCCGAAATGGCGGACGCGAGTCGAGTCGGTTATAGGACGAACGGCTTGTCCTCGGCACTACAACTACACCATCTGTCCAGCCGCGTCGGCCAAACCGATGGAATTGCCCTCCCAGGTGTTCATCAGCGACGGAAGCCGATGGACCATGCCATAGCGGACAGTCACGCCACTGTGACGATCAGTCACAGGGCGATCAGGAGGCACCAGACCCCCCAAAGCAGGCAATGCTGAGAATCCGCCCACAGTGGAGCATAGTTGGACGGACGGAGCCCTCCCCGGACTCCTTGTCCTATTTTGGCATGAGGGGCGGCACTTAGGGCAAGGCTCTTGTAAGTGCTGTCCATCACCCTTGAGGCAAAAGTCCAGATCGGGACCAACATCCCGTCAGATGGGCAAGTGCCGTAGACCGTACGTCGTTCGACGCCGTTTGGGCCGTGACATACGTCACTCAGTTCGCGGAACGCCGGTCCCGTACCGCCCGCCACCGCTCCACGAGCCGCACATAGGCCTCTCCGGCCGCCGCCCCGTCACCCTGTCGCAGCGCCTCGATGCCACCGGCCACGTCCGCCGCCGAGTGGTCGCCCTCCAGCTCACCGGCCGGCAGCACATGCACCAGGCCGCCGTAGTCGAGCTCGACCAGCGAGCGCGGGTGGAACTCCTCCAGCCAGCGGCCGACGTCCACCAGGCCGTCGATCAGCGGGCTCTCCTCGACCGCGTCCCTCAGCGCGCGCAGCGCCCGCGCCACCCGGCGCCGGGCCTGCACCATGGGCGTGCGGTAACGCAGCACCGGGGGCACCTCCGCGGTGCCCTTCTCGTACCGCCGCTCCTCGTCGGAGACCAGCACGAACCAGTTCAGCGGCACCTGCCAGGTCGCCGTGCGGATCCACGGGCGGGCATCGGGGTTGCGGGCGAGCCAGCGCTCGTAGTCCTGGGCCGCCTGGCGGCGTACGACCGGGGGCAGCACCGCGTCCAGGACCGGCGCCGGCAGCTCCTCCGCCAGCTCGCCGAGCGCCTGCCAGCCGCGCAGCCGGGTCCGCCACGGGCACACGCAGAGCACGCCGTCGACCTCCGTCACGAAGGCGTCGCCGCTCTCGTGCACCGGCACCGCGACAGGCGGGGTGGGCAGCAAGTCCGCCAGGGAGCGCCGCAGTTCGTCCTGACAGGAGGGGTGTTCGGAACGGCGGGCGTAACGCTCCCAGTGGCTGCGCTCCGGCTCCGGGAAGGCGCCCAGCGGCTCGTACACGCGCAGGTACGCGGCATAGGGGACGACCACGGAGGACACCTTCGGCACGCCTGCTCCCTCCCCATCGGGCCCCGCTCGAAACCACTGCAAATCGTGCCACGGTCATGCGTGCACAAGAGGCTCGGGAGAGTGATCCTGAACACTGCACGGATGGTGGTCGCGCCAAGGCTCTACGCTCATGCCACGGCACCCCGCCACCCGTACGGGGTCCGACCCCACTCGCCGCTCTTTACACAGGAGTCACCACAGTGACCGACGTAATTGGCGCACCTGCTGATGTCCTGCACACCCTGTTCCAGTCGGACCAGGGGGGCCATGAGCAGGTCGTGCTCTGTCAGGACCGCGCGTCCGGCCTGAAGGCCGTGATCGCCCTCCACTCCACCGCCCTGGGCCCGGCCCTCGGCGGCACGCGCTTCTACCCCTACGCGACCGAGGCCGAGGCCGTCGCCGACGCCCTCAACCTCGCGCGCGGGATGTCGTACAAGAACGCCATGGCCGGCCTCGACCACGGCGGCGGCAAGGCCGTGATCATCGGCGACCCCGAGCGCGACAAGACCGAGGAACTCCTCCTCGCCTACGGCCGCATGGTCGCCTCGCTCGGCGGGCGCTACGTCACCGCGTGCGACGTCGGCACCTACGTCGCCGACATGAACGTCGTGGCCCGTGAGTGCCGCTGGACCACCGGCCGCTCGCCCGAGAACGGCGGCGCCGGCGACTCCTCGGTGCTCACCGCCTTCGGCGTCTACCAGGGCATGCGCGCCTCCGCCCAGCACCTGTGGGGCGACCCCACGCTCCGCGGCCGCAAGGTCGGCGTCGCCGGCGTCGGCAAGGTCGGCCACCACCTGGTGAAGCACCTGCGGGACGAGGGCGCCGAGGTCGTCGTCACGGACGTGCGCACGGACGCCGTGCAGCGGATCCTCGACCAGTACCCGGTGGGCGTGACGGCGGTCGCCGACACCGAGCAGCTGATCCGCGTCGAGGGGCTGGACGTCTACGCCCCCTGCGCGCTCGGCGGCGCCCTGAACGACGACTCCGTCCCCGTGCTCACCGCCACGGTGGTGTGCGGCGCGGCCAACAACCAGCTCGCCCACCCGGGCGTGGAGAAGGACCTCGCCGACCGCGGGATCCTCTACGCGCCGGACTACGTGGTGAACGCCGGCGGGGTCATCCAGGTGGCCGACGAGCTGCACGGGTTCGACTTCGACCGGTGCAGGGCGAAGGCGGCGAAGATCTTCGACACCACGCTGGCCATATTCGCACGTGCGAAGGAAGACGGTATTCCGCCGGCCGCGGCGGCCGACCGGATCGCCGAGCAGCGTATGGCCGAGGCCCGCGCCGGACACACCGCGCACTGACCCGGTCGCACACGTGAGCGGTACCCGTCGGCGGGAACTTAGAGAGAACTCTCACTTCCACCGGCGGGTCGTTCCCCGATAAGTGGTTAAAATCGCCACTGACCAGCGAGGACAGGGCGCCTCGAAGGTCCTGGGCACACGCGCGTGCTGCGGGCGACGTACCGTATGGGCGCGGGCTCAGGTACCGTGGAAGCCCTACGGACCGGCCTCTCCGCGGAGGGTCCGTTCCAGATCATGAACGCGTGTCAGACTCTGGGGCCATCAAGCCCCGTCACCGAGGGGGTCGAGCCATGGGGCGCGGCCGGGCCAAGGCCAAGCAGACGAAGGTCGCCCGCCAGCTGAAGTACAACAGCGGTGGGACTGACCTGTCACGGCTGGCCAGTGAACTGGGCGCATCGACTTCGAGCCAGCCGCCGAACAGCGAGCCGTTCGAGGACGATGAGAATGAAGAGGACGATCTTTACTCTCGTTACGCCGACCTCTATGAGGACGACGACGAGGATGAAGACGACGGTCCCTCACAACATCGTCGCGGCGCTTGACCTTGCACTGAGCACTTGTCCGGTCGGTGGCACTGCCACCGACCGGCTTCTGTGCTACCCGCAGGTCAGCCGGCGGCGCCTTTAGACGGAATACGTCCCGACCATCTCGGCCCCGGTCTCCTTCTCGCCCCGGTCGGTGATCTCGCCGGCCACCCATGCGTCGACGCCACGGTCGGCCAGGGTCGCGAGCGCCACCTCGGTGGACTCCTCGGGGACGATCGCCATCATGCCGACGCCCATGTTGAGGGTCTTCTCCAGCTCCAGGCGTTCGACGTTCCCGGTCTTGCCGACCAGGTCGAAGATCGCGCCCGGGGTCCAGGTGGCGCGGTCGACCACGGCGTGCAGGCCGTCCGGGATCACCCGGGCCAGGTTGGCCGCGAGTCCGCCGCCGGTGATGTGGCTGAAGGCGTGCACCTCGGCCGTGCGGGTCAGCGCCAGGCAGTCCAGCGAGTAGATCTTCGTGGGCTCCAGCAGCTCCTCGCCGAGGGTGCGGCCCAGCTCCGGGATCTCCGTCTCCAGGGCCAGGCCGGCGCGGTCCAGCAGGACGTGGCGGACCAGGGAGTACCCGTTCGAGTGAAGCCCGGAGGCCGCCATGGCGATCACCGCGTCACCCTTACGGATGCGATCCGCGCCGAGCAGCCGGTCGGCCTCCACGACGCCCGTACCGGCGCCGGCGACGTCGAAGTCGTCCGCGCCCAGCAGGCCGGGGTGTTCGGCCGTCTCGCCGCCCACCAGGGCGCACCCGGCGAGCACACAGCCCTCCGCGATGCCCTTCACGATGGCCGCGACGCGCTCGGGGTGGACCTTGCCGACGCAGATGTAGTCGGTCATGAACAGCGGCTCGGCGCCGCACACCACGATGTCGTCCATGACCATGGCGACCAGGTCGTGGCCGATGGTGTCGTAGACGCCCATGCGGCGCGCGATGTCGACCTTCGTGCCGACGCCGTCCGTGGCGGAGGCGAGCAGCGGGCGCTCGTAGCGCTTGAGGGCGGAGGCGTCGAAGAGGCCGGCGAAGCCGCCGAGGCCGCCCAGGACCTCGGGGCGCTGGGTCTTCTTCACCCACTCCTTCATCAGCTCGACCGCGCGGTCGCCCGCCTCGATGTCGACGCCCGCCGCTGCGTAGCTGGCACCAGTTGTCTCAGACATGACTGTGAGAGCTTTCGTGTCGTACTGCAGGGGTGTTACGGGCGGCGGATCGCGTCGGCCGCGGCCGTGGCGGCGGGACCGGCCGCCAGCTCGGTCTCCAGCAGCTGCTTGCCGAGCAGCTCCGGGTCCGGAAGCTCCATCGGGTACTCGCCGTCGAAGCAGGCGCGGCACAGGTTCGGCTTGGCGATGGTGGTCGCCTCGATCATGCCGTCGATGGAGATGTAGGCGAGCGAGTCGGCGCCGAGGCTGGTGCCGATCTCCTCGATGGTCATGCCGTTGGCGATCAGCTCCGCGCGCGTGGCGAAGTCGATGCCGAAGAAGCAGGGCCACTTCACGGGCGGCGAGGAGATCCGGATGTGGACCTCGGCGGCGCCGGCCTCGCGGAGCATGCGGACCAGGGCACGCTGGGTGTTGCCGCGCACGATCGAGTCATCGACGACGACCAGGCGCTTGCCCTTGATGACTTCCTTCAGCGGGTTCAGCTTCAGCCGGATGCCGAGCTGGCGGATGGTCTGCGAGGGCTGGATGAAGGTCCGGCCGACGTAGGCGTTCTTCACCAGGCCGCTGCCGAAGGGGATGCCGGAGGCCTCCGCGTAGCCGATGGCGGCCGGGGTGCCGGACTCCGGGGTCGCTATGACCAGGTCGGCGTCGACGGGGGCTTCCTTGGCGAGCCGGCGGCCCATCTCGACGCGCGAGAGGTACACGTTCCGGCCGGCGATGTCGGTGTCCGGGCGAGCCAGGTACACGTACTCGAAGACACAGCCCTTGGGCTTCGCTTCTGCGAATCGAGAGCTGCGCAGGCCGTTCTCGTCGATGGCGACGAACTCGCCCGGCTCGATCTCGCGGACGAAGCTGGCGCCGCAGATGTCGAGGGCGGCGGACTCGGAGGCGACCACCCAGCCGCGCTCCAGGCGGCCGAGGACCAGCGGGCGGATGCCCTGCGGGTCGCGGGCGGCGTAGAGGGTCTGCTCGTCCATGAAGACGAGCGAGAAGGCGCCCCGGACCTTCGGGAGGACCTGGTGGGCGGCCTCCTCGATGGTCAGCGGCTTGCCGTCCTCGTCGACCTGGGCGGCGAGCAGCGCCGTCAGCAGGTCGGTGTCGTTGGTGGCCGCGACCCGGGTGGAGCGGCTGTTGTTGTCGTTCGGCAGTTCGGCGACCATCTCGGCGAGCTGCGCCGTGTTGACCAGGTTGCCGTTGTGGCCGAGCGCGATCGAGCCGTGCGCGGTGGCGCGGAACGTCGGCTGGGCGTTCTCCCACACGGAGGCGCCGGTGGTCGAGTAGCGGGCGTGTCCGACCGCGATATGACCCTGGAGCGAACCGAGCGAGGTCTCGTCGAAGACCTGGGAGACCAGGCCCATGTCCTTGAAGACGAGGATCTGGGAGCCGTTGCTGACCGCGATTCCCGCGGATTCCTGACCCCGGTGCTGGAGGGCGTAGAGCCCGAAGTACGTGAGCTTTGCGACCTCTTCACCAGGAGCCCAGACGCCGAAGACGCCGCAAGCGTCCTGGGGGCCCTTCTCGCCGGGAAGCAGATCGTGATTGAGTCGACCGTCACCACGTGGCACGCCACCGAGTGTAGGCGAGGTCGACCACTGGTCCGAATTGGGGATGCGCGGCCATAACCGGCACACCGGTCGGGATCACCTTGTCGGTTTCCTCGTTTACCCAGGTCAGCGCGATGTCATCGACGTGGGGGCGGCGGCGGGGGAGCTGCCGGGCGGCACTCGTGGGTGCCTTTCGCCCGGTGCGCGAGTGAGGCGTCGCACATCAATCGGGCGCGGTGTGGCTGAGATGGATGCGGTCGCCGTCGCCGTCGGTGAGCGTCAGCCTGCCCTCGCCGGTCCTGGCGACGAGGGTGCCGGTGGTGAGGGTCCGGGCGAGGGCGCGCTCGAAGTCCATGCGGTCCGGGGCGCAGGCCATCCGGGTGGTGCGCAGGTCGCCGAAGGTGATCCGGTCGCCGTGCACGGTGGCCCGGGCGCTGAAGTGGTTGCAGCCCAGGTTGCCGGCCGCCGTGCCGTCCGCGTCGATGCGGAGGCGGGCGACGGCGGGCGCGTCGCGGGTCGTGTCGCC
This sequence comes from Streptomyces filipinensis, assembly GCF_014649495.1. Lineage (GTDB taxonomy): Bacteria > Actinomycetota > Actinomycetes > Streptomycetales > Streptomycetaceae > Streptomyces > Streptomyces filipinensis. Next base: position 50,904 of record NZ_BMTD01000009.1, read on the forward strand.
GACGGTGAGGCGGTCGACCCGCCAGTCGATGCCGGTCACCGGCTGCCGGTCGGTCACCGGACCACTGTCCGCCTTTCCGATGCCACAGGCCACCGTGAGCGGGACGAGCACGGCGGCCGCCGTCAGGGTCATGCGCTGCTTGTACCGGTTCATACGGGTTCGACGGGCGGGCGGTACGACCGGTTCCGTCTTCGGGGCCTAGGACATGAGCGGCAGCAGGCCCCCGATGTCCGCCCGCTCCCCGCTGGCCCTGACCTTGGCCTCCGCGAGGGCGTCCGGCCAGGCCAGGCGTCCGGTGGCGAGCCGGATCCAGGTCAGCGGGTCGGTCTCGACGACGTTGGGCGGGGTGCCGCGGGTGTGCCGGGGCCCCTCGACGCACTGCACCACGGCGTACGGCGGGATGCGCACCTCGGTGGAGCCGCCCGGCGCCTTCACGGCGAGGGCGTCGGCGAGCAGCCGGGTGGCGGCGGCCAGGGCCTGGCGGTCGTAGGGCACGTCCAGGCCGGGCAGGGCGGCGTTGAGGTCGTCGGTGTGGACGACGAGTTCCACGGTGCGGGTGACGAGGTAGTCGTCCAGGGGCAGCGCGCCGGCGCTGGTCTGCAGCAGCCGGGAACCGGGGTGCTCGGCGAGCACGGCGCGCAGGGCGGTGTCGACGTCCGTGAGGTGGGCGTCGAGGTCGGGATGGTCCGCGGCGAGGCCGCGGGTGAACTCGGCGATGGCACCGGCACCGGCGGCGGTGGCGAAGGGCCACTGCACGAGTGTCGTGTCCTGCTTCGGCGGGGCCGGCCGGTCGAGGGCACGGTGCACGGCGGTGACGGCCATGCCGGTGTGGGCGATCAGATCGCGTACGGTCCACTCGCCGAGCCGGGTGGGCCGGGCGAGCTGCCCGGGATCGAGACCGCGTACGGCCTCTCGCACGTGTGCGAACTGGGCGACGACGGCTGCTCGCGTCCTGGCGGGGTCGTAGGCGCGGGCGCGCTTCCTGGCCGGTGGCATGGCGGTGAGCCTATGCCTTGACGGCGTAGCCCTTCAGGCCGTTTTCGACCAGGCCGAACGCGTGGCGCGCGCGCTCGACGGCGTCGGCCGCGATCGCCTCCGGGCTCTCGCCGGCGGCGAGTCGGCGGTAGTGCTCCTCGACCAGGGCGTTGCGGGCCGCGGTCAGGGATACGGCGGCGACCATGGCGAGCATCGGGTCACCGGTCTCCTCCGCGAGAAGGTCGGCCATCTCCCGGGTGCCGCGCCGGGAGGCCAGGAAGGCGCGCTCCATCAGCGCGCTCGTCTCCGAGACGACCTTGCGCACCTTGAGGAAGATCGGCTCGCTGTGCAGCCCGATGGAGGCGTCACGGGCCTCGGCCATCTCCAGGAACTGCCGGCGTACGGCGTCCACGGCGGACTCTCCCGGCAGCCGGTCGCGGACGGCCCGGGCGGCGTCCCGGAAGTGCTCTTCCATGGGATGGAAGACCAGGTCCTCCTTGGAGCCGAAGTAGTTGAAGACGGTCATCTTCGACACGTCGGACGCGTCGGCGATCTCCTGCACCGACACCTTGTCGAAGCCCCGCTCGGCGAAGAGGTCCAGGGCGGTCCGGTAGATCCGCCACATGGTGTCGCGCTTCTTGCGCTCCCGTAGTCCCAGCTCTTCGGCCATGCGGTCACCTTACCAAGGCGACATTTATACCGGGCTCAAATCTAATCCCAGATAAAATATTGACTCAGTACACGAACTGGCGGCATGGTGGTGCCCATGACCGAAACCCAGCGCAAGATCGGCCTCCTGGCCTGCCTCGTCACGATCGTGCTGGCCGTCCTGGACATGCAGATCGTGTCCGCGGCCACCGTGCCGATCGTCAGGGACCTCGACCCCGAGCACGGCATCGCCAGAATCCCCTGGCTGATCAGCGCCTTCTCGCTGGCGTCGGCCGCGATGCTCCCGCTGTACGGCAGGCTCTGCGACGTCCTCGGTCCCCGACACGTCTTCCTCGGCGCCCTCGGCACCTTCCTGGCCGGCTCGGCACTGTGCGGGGCGGCACCGTCGATCGGCTGGCTGATCGCTTCCCGGGCCCTGCAGGGCATCGGGGCGGGCGGGCTGATGAGCGTCACCATGGTGGTGATCGCCCACCTCGGCAGGCCCGGCGAGAAGAAGAACAAGGGCGCCGGCACCGGCGGGATCGTCGCGGGCGGCGGCATGGCGGTCGGCCCCTGGCTCGGCGGCTTCCTCGCCGACCACGCGAGCTGGCGCTGGGCCTTCTACATCAACCTGCCGCTCGGCATCGCCGCCCTGGTCGCCGCCGTCTACGCCCTGCGGCTGCCCCGGCACACCACGAGCCGCGCGATCGACTTCCCCGGCGCCGCCCTCGCCGCGGCCTTCTCCACCACCCTGCTGCTGGTCACCGAGTGGGGCGGCAGGCAGTACGCCTGGGCCTCCCCGCGGATCCTCGGGCTGGCACTGGTCTCCGCGGCCTCGCTCGCCCTGTTCCTGCGCCGCCAGTTCACCACCGCCGAACCGATTCTTCCCCCGGCCCTGTTCCGCGTCCCCGAGCTGCGCCTCGGCTTCGCGATCCAGGCCCTCGTGGGCATCGCCATGACCGGCGCCATGTACTACGTGCTGGTCTATCTCCAGCTGGTCCGCGGCGTCGCCAGCTCCTCCGCCGGCCTGTTCCTCATCCCCATGGCCGTCGGCATGACGGTGGTGGGTGTCGCGGCCGGCCGGCTGAGCGACCGCGGCTGGTCCGAGCGGACCTTCACGATCAGCGGTTCCGCCGTGACCGCCGCCGCCTTCCTGCTGCTCGCCGCCACCGGGACCCACACCTCCCTGTGGCAGCTGCGGGCGGCCCTGCTCCTCCTCGGCCTCGGCTTCGGCCAGCTCCTCGGCCAGTTGGTCCAGCTGGTGCAGCAGGCGGCCCCCAGGCCCCAGCTCGGCGTCGCCACGACGGCGATCCGCTTCTTCCAGACCCTCGGCGGAGCCCTCGGCGCCAGCCTCTTCGGCACCCTGCTGAACCGGCTCTACGACGGCCCCGGCGACGTCGGCTCCCTCGCCGCGCTGCGCGGCCCGGCCCGCACCGAGGGCCTGACGGCCTACGTCTCCGCCCTGGACACGGTGTTCCTGTGCGTGGCCGGGGTCATGACGCTGTCCCTGCTGCTCGCCCTGCGGCTGCCGCGGACCCGGCCGGTGGCGGCCGAGGGAAGCCGGGAGACCGTGGCCGCGTGAGAAGGGCCCCGCCCGGTGTCCCGGACGGGGCCCTCGACGGCGTACGGCGACTACGCCAGCAGCGCCGGGATGGTCTCCTCGTGCACCGTGCGCAGCTCCTCCAGCGTGAGCGTGAACTCGCCCTGGACCTCCACGGCGGCACCGTCCACGACACCGATACGGGTGGCCGGCAGACCCCGCGCACCGCACATGTCGTTGAAGCGGACCTCCTCCGAGCGCGGCACGGCGACGATCGCACGGCCGGCCGACTCGGAGAACAGGAAGGTGAAGGCGTCCAGACCGTCCGGGACGACCAGCCGGGCGCCCTTGCCGCCGAGCAGCGCGGACTCGACCACGGCCTGGACCAGACCGCCGTCGGACAGGTCGTGCGCGGAGTCGATCATGCCGTCGCGGGAGGCGGAGATCAGGATCTCGGCCAGCAGGCGCTCGCGCTCCAGGTCGACGGCCGGCGGCAGCCCGCCGAGGTGGTCGTGGACCACCTGGGACCACGCCGAGCCGCCGAACTCCTCACGGGTGTCGCCCAGGAGGTAGATCAGCTGGCCCTCCTCCTGGAAGGCGACCGGCGTGCGGCGGGCCACGTCGTCGATGACACCGAGGACCGCCACGACCGGGGTCGGGTGGATGGCGGCCTCGCCCGTCTGGTTGTAGAGCGAGACGTTGCCGCCGGTCACCGGGGTGCCGAGCTGCTGGCAGGCGTCCGCGAGACCGCGCACCGCCTCCGCGAACTGCCACATCACCGCCGGGTCCTCGGGCGAGCCGAAGTTCAGGCAGTCGGAGACGGCGAGGGGCTTGGCGCCGGTCGTGGCGACGTTGCGGTACGCCTCGGCCAGCGCGAGCTGAGCGCCGTGGTACGGGTCCAGCTTGGCGTACCGGCCGTTGCCGTCCGTCGCGATGGCGACGCCGAGGCCGGTCTCCTCGTCGATCCGGATCATGCCGGAGTCCTCGGGCTGGGCGAGGACCGTGTTGCCCTGCACGAAGTGGTCGTACTGCGAGGTGATCCACTTCTTGGAGGCCTGGTTGGGCGAGCCCACCAGCTTCAGGACCTGGTCCCTCAGCTCCTCGCTCGACGCGGGCCGCGGCAGCTTGTTCGCGTCGTCGGCCTGGAGCGCGTCCTGCCACTCCGGACGGGCGTACGGGCGCTCGTAGACCGGGCCCTCGTGCGCGACGGTGCGCGGGTCGACGTCGACGATCTTGCCGCCGTGCCAGTAGATCTCCAGGCGGTCGCCGTCGGTCACCTCACCGATCACGGTGGCGATGACGTCCCACTTCTCGCAGATCTCCAGGAAGCGGTCGACCTTCTCGGGCTCCACGACCGCGCACATGCGTTCCTGCGACTCGCTCATGAGGATCTCCTCCGGCGAGAGCGTGGAGTCGCGCAGCGGGACGTCGTCCAGGGTGACGCGCATGCCGCCGGAGCCGTTGGACGCCAGCTCGGACGTGGCGCAGGACAGGCCCGCCGCGCCGAGGTCCTGGATGCCGACGACCAGCTTCTCCTCGAACGCCTCCAGGGTGCACTCGATGAGGAGCTTCTCCTGGAAGGGGTCGCCGACCTGGACCGCCGGGCGCTTGCTCGGCTTGGCGTCGTCGAAGGTCTCCGAGGCGAGGATCGACGCGCCGCCGATGCCGTCGCCGCCCGTCCGGGCCCCGTACAGGACGACCTTGTTGCCGGCGCCCGAGGCCTTCGCGAGGTGGATGTCCTCGTGCCGCATCACGCCGATGGCACCGGCGTTGACCAGCGGGTTCCCTTGATAGCAGGAGTCGAAGACGACCTCGCCGCCGATGTTCGGCAGGCCCAGGCAGTTGCCGTAGCCGCCGATGCCCGCGACCACGCCGGGCAGGACGCGCTTGGTGTCGGGGTGGTCGGCGGCGCCGAAGCGCAGCGGGTCCACGACGGCGACCGGGCGGGCCCCCATCGCGATGATGTCGCGGACGATGCCGCCCACGCCCGTGGCCGCGCCCTGGTAGGGCTCGACGTAGGAGGGGTGGTTGTGCGACTCGACCTTGAAGGTGACCGCGTAGCCCTGGCCGACGTCCACCACGCCGGCGTTCTCGCCGATGCCGACGAGCATGGCGTCCGACTCGGGCGCCTTCTCGCCGAACTGGCGCAGGTGGACCTTGGAGGACTTGTACGAGCAGTGCTCGGACCACATGACCGAGTACATGGCGAGCTCGGCGCCGGTCGGGCGGCGGCCGAGGATCTCCACCACCCGCTCGTACTCGTCCTTCTTCAGGCCGAGTTCGGCCCAGGGCAGCTCGACGTCGGGGGTCGCGGCCGCGTGCTCGACCGTGTCCAGAGGCGTCCGGCTCATGCGTTGACCAGCTTCTTGAGGATCGAGGTGAAGAACGGGAGGCCGTCGGTGCGGCCGGTGCCGATCAGCGGCTCGACGGCATGCTCGGGGTGCGGCATGAGGCCGACGACGTTCCCGGCCTCGTTGGTGATGCCGGCGATGTCGCGCAGGGAGCCGTTCGGGTTGAAGTCGACGTACCGGAAGACGACCCGGCCCTCCGCCTCCAGCTTGTCGAGCGTGTACTCGTCGGCGACGTACCGGCCGTCCATGTTCTTCAGCGGGATGTGGATCTCCTGGCCCTGGCGGTAGTCGCCGGTCCAGGCCGTCTCCGCGTTCTCCACCCGCAGCTTCTGGTCGCGGCAGATGAAGTGGAGGTGGTCGTTGCCGAGCATCCCGCCCGGGAGGAGGTGGGCCTCGGTGAGGACCTGGAAGCCGTTGCAGATGCCGAGGACCGGAAGCCCGGCCTTCGCCTGCTCGATGACCGTCTCCATCACCGGCGAGAACCGGGAGATGGCCCCGGCCCGCAGATAGTCGCCGTAGGAGAAACCGCCCGGGAGGACCACGGCGTCGACCTGCCTGAGGTCCTTGTCCTTGTGCCACAGGGCGACCGGCTCGGCACCCGCGAGGCGGATCGCGCGCTGGGTGTCCCGGTCGTCGAGGCTGCCCGGGAAAGTGACGACGCCAATACGAGCGGTCACTTCGCCGCCTCCGCGACTTCCGCGGGCTCTTCCACCTTGACGGTGAAGTCCTCGATCACGGTGTTGGCGAGGAAGGATTCCGCGAGATCGTGGATGCGGGCGAGCGCGGCGGCGTCAACGGGCCCGTCAACTTCCAGTTCGAAACGCTTTCCCTGACGTACGTCCGAGATCCCTTCGAAACCCAGGCGCGGCAGCGCACGCTGGACCGCCTGGCCCTGGGGGTCGAGGATCTCCGGCTTGAGCATGACGTCGACTACGACGCGTGCCACTGGCACTCCCGGTGTGTGGTGCTGAGCAGGTTCCTTCAGACTACCCGCACAAAATTTCTACGCGGGTAGAGTTGTAGGAAACTACGTGAGGCGCATCACGATCGGGTGTCGAAGCCGTACCACCGTGAAAAGTTCTGGGAAAGTTCGACGGTCCGTCCGGCCCGCCTATTGTCAGCGGACACGCGGGCGGATTTAGTCGGGCTTCACTTTTTATTGCCGGGCACTGTACAAATGAATTGGCAATAGCCGATACTCGGCACGTCATCGCCGTTGAGCTGTATCGACGTGCCGCACGAAGGGACCGATATTCGTGGCGCAAAAGGTCGTGGTCACTCTCTTTGACGACATCGACGGCTCGGAAGCGGCGGAAACGATCGCCTTCGGACTCGACGGCAAGTCGTACGAGATCGACCTGAACGAAACCAACGCCAAGAAACTGCGCAAGGCGCTCGCGCCCTACGTGGAGGCCGGCCGCAAGCGCTCGCGGTCCGGCAAGGCGTACAAGCAGACGGAGGTCGCCCCCGACCCGGCGGCCGTCCGCGCCTGGGCCCAGGCCAACAAGATGGACGTACCGGCCCGCGGACGCATCCCCAAGAAGGTCTACGAGGCCTTCAGTGCCGCGCAGTGAAGCCCGCGAAGGGGCGGCCCTCAGGGTCCGTCAGCGGACCCTGAGGGCCGTGCACTTGGGCATAACGGGCAGCAGGGGGGAGCCGACTTGCGCGACCCCCCTGCTGATCAGCTAATGTCTGGAGCACGCCGAGGGGCGAGGCCGAAAGGCCGACAGCCCCGAGGACCGTGCGGGTGTAGTTCAGTAGCAGAACATCCCCCTTCCAGGGGGAAGGCACAGTGTGCGATTCCTGTCACCCGCTCCGACACCGGTCATGACCACCTTGTGGATCAGGTAGGCTGGTGTTCGCACCGATCGGTGGGAGCCGGTCGGGAGCAGTGCGGACGTAGCTCAGTTGGTAGAGCGCAACCTTGCCAAGGTTGAGGTCGCGAGTTCGAGCCTCGTCGTCCGCTCCAGGGAAAGCCCCGGTCATCACGACCGGGGTTTTTTCGTTCCCTCGACGCCCCCGCGCCTCTGACATTTGTCATGCCGGGCGATGACAGCGCGCACTGCCGACCCGGCCCGGGCGCCGGGACGCTGGGTCTCATGCACTACGACGAACACGAACACGTGATTGAGGTCACCGATCTCAGGCGCGTCTACGGGGGCGGGTTCGAGGCCGTACGCGGAATCAGCTTCTCCGTGGCCCGCGGGGAGATCTTCGCCCTGCTCGGCACCAACGGCGCGGGCAAGACGTCGACGGTCGAACTCCTGGAAGGGCTCGCCGCCCCCGCCGGGGGCCGGGTGCGGGTCCTCGGCCACGATCCCTGCCGGGAGCGCGCGGCCGTACGCCCCCGCACCGGTGTGATGCTCCAGGAGGGCGGATTCCCGGCCGAGCTGACCGTCGCCGAGACCGCCCGGATGTGGGCGGGCTGCATGAGCGGGGCACGGCCGGAGGCCGAAGTGCTGGAGCTGGTCGGGCTCGCGCAGCGGCACGGGGTACGGGTCAAGCAGTTGTCCGGCGGCGAACGGCGGCGGCTCGACCTGGCGCTCGCCCTGCTCGGCGATCCCGAAGTGCTGTTCCTGGACGAACCGACGACCGGGCTCGACGCGGAAGGCCGCCGGGACACCTGGGAGTTGGTGCGCAGCCTGCGCGACGCGGGCACGACCGTGCTGCTCACCACGCACTACCTGGAGGAGGCCGAGGGCCTCGCCGACCGGCTCGCCATCCTGCACGAGGGCCGGATCGCCGCCGCCGGGACCCCGGCCGAGGTCACCGCCGGCCGCCCCTCCCGGATGGCCTTCGAACTGCCCGACGGCTACTTCCTCGGCGATCTGCCCCCGCTGGCCGACCTCGGTGTCTGCGCCCACGAGAGCGACGGGAGGGTCGTACGGCTGCAGACCACCCAGCTGCAGCGGACCGCGACCGGCGTGCTGACCTGGGCCGCGCGGACCGGCGTCGAGCTGCGCGGGCTGGACGTGCGGTCGGCGTCGCTGGAGGAGGCGTTCCTGGGGATCGCACGCGAACAGGCACAGGGGGTGGCGGCATGAGCGGGGCCGGAGCGGGCGCGAGGGGACGCGGTGTGAGCGCAGTCGGACCGGGTGCCGGAGGCGGCAACGGCAGCGCGGCGCGCGGTGGAGGCGGAGTGCGTGCCGGGGACGGTGGCGAGGACGGGATCGCAGGGGAGGGGTGTGGCGTGAGCGGCGTCGAGACAGCGGGCCGGGACGGCGGCGTGCGGAGCGGCGACCGGGCGGCGGCGGGCCGGCGGCTGCGGGCGCTGGCCCGCGCCGAACTCACCCTGCTCGGACGCAACCGCGGGGTCGTGTTCACCGCGCTGGCCGTGCCGCTGCTGCTGCCGTTCAGCGTGCGGCCCGCCATCGACCAGCTGGACCTGAAGAAGCAGGGGCTGACCATCGGCACCACCCTGCTGACGGCCGCGGTCGGCTTCTCCTTCCTCTTCGCCGTCTACACCTCCCTGGTCAACGCCTACGTCGCCCGCCGTGAGGAACTCGTCCTCAAGCGGCTGCGCACCGGCGAACTCTCCGACGCCGAGATCCTCACCGGCACCGCCCTGCCCGCCCTCGGCATCGGCCTCGCCCAGGCGCTGGTGCTGTGTGCCGGGTGCGCGGCCCTGCTGCACACCGGCACACCCAGGGCGCCGTACCTGATCCTGCCCGGGCTGCTGGCCGGTTACCTGGTCAGTGCCGCGCTCGCCGCGTTCACCGCGTCCTTCACCCGCACCGTGGAGAGCAGCCAGGTCACCGCGATGCCGCTGATGATCCTGTCGATGCTCGGCTCCGGAATCACCGTCCCGACCGAGTTCCTCCCGGACAAGCTGGCCACCGTGTGCGAACTGCTGCCGCTGTCCCCGGCGGTCCGGCTCTTCCGCGGCGGCTGGACGGGCCAGTTGAGCACGGGCGAGACCCTGACCGCCCTGGTGACCGCGCTGGCCTGGTCGATCCTCGCGGTGTTTGCTGTACGACGGTGGTTCCGATGGGAGCCGCGGCGCTGAGGAACGGGGGGACGCGCGGATGCTGGGACGGGTACGCCGATGGCGGCAACGGCACTGGGGGGAGCTGAGCAAGGCCGAGCGGGTCGAACTGTTCAGCGTCCTCACCTGGTACGGCACGGTCTGGTTCATCATGGCCTGCTGGGTGCTGCTGCCCCTGCCCACCGGTCTCGCCCACCGGCCCGCGGCGATCGTCCTCGGCGCTCTCCTCGCCCTCGTGGCGATCGTGCAGTGCGTGCTCGCCAACCGGCTCACCAGGCCCGCGCTCGACCACTATCTGGGGCGCACGGACCTGCCGGCCGGCGCGCACCGCGCCCCTGCCGTCGTGCTGGCGCTGGCGCTGGCGCTGATCGTGGCCCTCACCGGGCTGGACGCGGCGACCCCCATGACGGTCCCCTTCCTGATCGCCGGCTATGTGCTGCCGTTCGCGCTGCTGTACGGACTCACGGTCCCGGTCCCGGTGTTCCTGCGCCGGTCGGCGGTGTGCGCGGCCCTGCTCACGACAGCCGTCGGGCTCGCCGATCACGACGGCGCCGCCCTGGCGGCGACCGCGATGATGACCGCCTTCCAGACGGTCTTCGCGCTGCTCGCCGGCCGCTGCGGCGCCTGGACCCTGGCCGTGCTGTGGGAGGCGGAACGGGCCCGCGAGGTGGAGAGCCGGCTCGCCGTGGCCGAGGAGCGGCTGCGGTTCGGGCGGGACCTGCACGACGTGCTGGGGCGCAACCTCTCCGTCATCTCGCTCAAGAGCGAGCTGGCCGTCCAACTCGCCCGGCGCGGGCGGCCGGAGGCCGTGGAGCAGATGATCGAGGTGCAGCGCATCGCCCAGGAGTCGCAGCGGGAGGTACGGGACGTCGTACGCGGCTACCGGGAGGCCGATCTCGGTGTGGAACTCGCGGGCGCCCAGGGCGTGTTGACGGCCGCCGGGATCGACTGCGAGGTCAGCGCGGAGACGGCGGGGCTGCCCGCCGACGTGCAGTCCGCGCTCGGCTGGGTGGTGCGCGAGGCGACCACCAATGTGCTGCGGCACGGGGACGCGGGCCGCTGCACGCTGCGCCTGCGGATACAGGAGGGGCGTGTGGTGCTGGCGGTGGAGAACGACGGACTGCCCGGAACCCCCGACGGGGGTGGGGGTTCCGGGCTCGCCGGGCTGCGGGAGCGGCTCGCGGCCGTCGGCGGAACCCTGGAGGCCGGCGCGGCCGCCGGGGGCCGGTTCCGGGTGGTGGCCGAGGTGCCCTTGGGAGAGAAAGTGAGTGAAGTCACGTCATGAGCACTCCGGTACGCCTGTTGCTCGCCGACGACGAGCATCTGATCCGGGGCGCGCTGGCCGCGCTGCTGTCGCTGGAGGAGGACCTTCTCGTCGTCGCGGAGGCTGCCAGCGGACCCGAGGCGCTGGCCATGGCGCGGGCCCATGAACCCGATGTCGCCGTGCTCGATCTCCAGATGCCGGGCGCCGACGGTGTGAAGGTCGCCACATCCCTGCGCACCGAACTGCCCGCCTGCCAGGTGCTGATCGTCACCGGACACGGGCGGCCCGGGCATCTGAAACGGGCGCTCGCGGCCGGTGTGCGCGGGTTCGTCCCGAAGACGGTCAGCGCCCAGCGGCTCGCCGAGATCATCCGGACCGTGCACGCCGGAAGCCGTTACGTCGACCCGGAGTTGGCCGCCGACGCGATCTCCGCCGGGGACTCCCCGCTGACCACGCGGGAGGCCGAGGTGCTGGAGCTGGCGGCCGAGGGAGCGCCGGTCGCGGAGATCGCCGAGCGTGCCGCGCTGTCCCCGGGGACCGTGCGGAACTACCTCTCCTCGGCCGTCACGAAGCTCGGCGCCGAGAACCGACATGCGGCAGTGCGTCTCGCACGGGAGCGAGGTTGGGTATAGTTGCTCTCGCGCCACGGCGCACTGCGGACGTAGCTCAGTTGGTAGAGCGCAACCTTGCCAAGGTTGAGGTCGCGAGTTCGAGCCTCGTCGTCCGCTCCAGTAAGGCCCCCGGTCCCCCGGGGGCCTTTTGCGTCACCGCTCGGGCGTCATGACCAGCTCATGCCCGTGAGGCGCTCGTACGCCTCCACGTATTTCTGCCGGGTCGCGGCCACGACCTGCTGCGGCAGCGGCGGCGGGGGCTGCTCGCTCCTGCGGTCCCAGCCGGACTCCGCCGAGGTCAGCCAGTTCCGCACGAACTGCTTGTCGTACGACGGCTGCGCACGGCCCGGCTGCCACTGGTCGGCCGGCCAGAACCGGGAGGAGTCCGGGGTGAGGACCTCGTCGGCGAGCACGAGGGTGTCCCCGTCGAAGCCGAACTCGAACTTGGTGTCGGCCAGGATGATCCCCCGCTCGCGGGCGATGTCCCGGGCGCGGGCGTACACGGCGAGCGTGGCCTGACGCAGCTGGGCGGCGGTATCGGCGCCGACCTGGCGGGCCACCTCCTCGTAGGAGACGTTCTCGTCGTGCTCGCCGACCTCGGCCTTGGTGGCCGGGGTGAAGATCGGGGCGGGCAGTTCGGAGCCGTCGACGAGGCCTTCGGGGAGGGCGAGGCCGCAGACCGTACGGGACTCGTCGTACTCCAGCAGGCCCGAGCCGGTGAGATAGCCGCGGGCCACGCACTCGACCGGGACCATCTTCAGGGACTTGCAGACCAGTGTGCGGCCCGCCCAGTCGGCCGGCGCGCCCTCGGGCAGCTCCGTGCTGATCACGTGGTGGGGTGCCAGGTCGCGCAACTGGTCGAACCACCACAGGGAGAGCTGGGTGAGGACGCGGCCCTTGTCGGGGATCTCCGTGGGCAGCACCCAGTCATAGGCGGACATGCGGTCGCTGGCGACCATCACGAGGTCGCCCGCCTCGTTCTGGTACAGCTCGCGCACCTTTCCGGTGTGGAGGTGCACCAGGCCCGGAACCTGGATCGGCTCGGGCTTTTCTACGAATCCGGACACGGTTCCTCCCCGTGGTTCTGTCCAAGTGCCTCGATTCTCCCGTATCCGCTGGTCCACTGCGCCGGGGGGTCGTCAGTCGCGTTTGCAGATGCGGTCCAGCAGGTTCGCCGTGGCGCGCTGGATGCGGGGCTCGACATGGCCGGGGCGGTCCAGGGCCGGGGACCAGGCGAAGGTGCCGGAGGCGAAGACCCAGGCGCCGGAGGGGGCGCGGTAGAGGGAGGTCTCCTGGTGGCGCAGGGCGCCCTCGCTGTCGCTGTACGGGGAGTGGGCGAGCAGGATGCGCTCGTCGTGCTCGGGCAGCGGGGTGCGCGGGAAGTACCGGTCGGCCTCGCCGGCGACCAGGCCCTTGATCTCGTCGCCCTCCTGCGCACCGGTCGCCTCCCACAGCCAGTGGCCGGCGTTGCGGACGATCAGCGGATGCGGCTCGGGGACCCGGCCCGCGTACTGGATGCCGACCAGCTGCTGCTCGGGCCGGTCGATCTCGCGCCACAGCACGGGCTTTCCGGGGCCCTTGCGCTTGCGGCAGGTCAGCAGCCGGTCCGGGACGCCGGACGGGGACGGGCCCAGCTCGATCTGCCAGTACATGGTGTTGGCGGAGAGGAACACCAGCGACGTGCCCCGGTCCCGGGCGTCCTCGACGGCCCGGCGCATCGGCACCGACCAGTACTCGTCGTGGCCGGGGAAGACCAGGCCCCGGTAGCGGGTGGGGTCGACGCGGCCGGCGTGCAGGTCGCGGGCGTCGGCGTAGGCGAGGTCGTAGCCGTAGCGCTCGGCCCAGCGGATGAAGTCGTAGGCGTGCCCGACGTGCAGGGGCAGGCCCGCGCCCGCGTAGGGGCGGTCGAAGGAGACGGTGGTCGCCGCGTCCGCCTCGCCGAGCAGCCGGCCCTTCTCGTCCCAGGCGTGGTAGAGGCTGGCGCCGGTGCGGCCGTCCTCGGGATACAGGTTGTACGCCTGCCAGGTGATGTCCGGCAGCAGCAGGAGCAGATCGGCTGGGTGGTCGTCGCGGACCGTGAACGGCACGTGGGAGCGGTAGCCGTCGGCGGTGGTCAGGACGGCCACGTAGGCGCCGATCCGCCAGTGGGAGGGCACCTGGAGGCGCCAGGACAGCCACCAGTGGTGGCAGGAGACCGTGCGGTCGGCGGCCAGTGGCGGGGGCTGGACGATGCCGGACAGCCGCGGGCTGGTGGTGATCTTGGAGGCTCCGTCGCCGCCGTAGTGGCCGATCCGGTAGACGTCGACGCTGAACTCCTGGGGCGGATCGACCGTGATGTGGAAGTCGATCGCCTCCCCGGGCGTGACCGCGCCGGTGGAGGTGAAGCCCTTGATCTGGCGGTGCACGTCGTCGGCCGAGCGGGGGCCGCTTCCGGCCGCGCGGGGCGCGGGCACCCGGCGCCTGCCGTCGGTGAGCTGCTGCGGGGCCGGGTCGACGTACCACGGCACGACATGACCGGTGTCGTCGAAGTACGTCTCGCTGCCGCGCAGCCAGGGCACGGGGCCCTGGCCGAAGGGATCCGTGACGGCGTGCGCGAGCGCTCCGGACTCCCAGCGGCGAATGTGATCCGAGGCCATGGTCGTCCCCTCCCTCATGCCCCCGTGTCGTCCTGTCTCGGTGGTGCTCGCTGTACTCGGTGCCACGCGCCCGGCTCGGCCGTGCTGTCGTATGTCGCACGCCTTTGCCAGGTGCGTGGTCGCTCCCAGCACATCACATAACGCACGGGCTCGGTCACTAGTCGTTGCGAATTGACCTGAAGTGGAAGACATGACTCCCGTTGAACGGGCTTCCGTCACACCAGCCGTACGGGCTTCTCGGGGCGTATCCCGGACGCGGCCAGCCAGTCGCGCAGCGGGCCCGGGTCTCCCTCCTCGATCAGGCTGAGCACCCTGGGCGCGAGGTCGGCGGCACGCTCGCCGTCCAGCAGCAGCGCGGGGCCGTCCAGCCAGTCCAGGGCGGGGACCGCGCCGGCGGTGTCGACGGCCGCACAGCACACCATCGCCGTGACGTGGTCGGTGAGCAGGTCACGGGCGGTGCGCGGGGGCTGCAGCGGGAACAGGGGCAGTCCGCCGTCGTCCCACAGCCCGTTCTCGGGGCTCTGGCCGGAAGCGCTCGCTCCCCTGGGCGCGGCCGACTCCTCACGGGCCAGCTGGGCGCTCAGGCCGGCGGCGAGGGTGGCGCTGCGCTCCGTGCCGGGGTGTTCGGCCGCATGGTCCGCCTCGGCTTCGCCTCCGGCGGGGATCTCGCTCCCGCCCGCGGCATCCGTGCGGCTCGCGTCGTCGGGTGCGGGCTCCTGGGGGGCGTCCGCTCCGTCGTTGGCCCGCGGGTGGGTCGTCGGCGGTTGCGGAGCCGCCTGTCCCGCGCCCGCCTCGGTCAGGTGGTCCAGGACCCGGGCCAGGGTGGGGCCGCCCGGGTCGGGGGCCGCGGGGTCGAGGCAGGCGCGGACGCCCAGGGCGTCCAGGACCCGGTGCAGGCGGGCCGCGTCGGCGCGCCAGGTGCGGTCCACGACCTCCTCCGGATACGCCTGCCAGTCCACCGGCGCCCAGTCCGGGCCCGGCTCCGCGGGGCCGCCGTGGAAGAGACGCGCGGCGAGCAGCGAGGCGGCCTCGTCCATCGCGCCGGGCTCCTCCAGCAGGTCGCAGGCCGGGCGCTCGCCGAGCCGGGAGGTGAAGCCCTCGGCCAGGCGGTCGCGCCGGGACAGCTCGGTGAGCGCCGCCACCACGCCCGCGTCCAGCCCGGAGGGCCAGCGGCCCATCCGCCAGGCGGGCAGCGCGACCCGGGTCAGCAGCCGGTCCCAGCCCGCGTAGGCGAGGCCGACCTGCTCCTGGGCGACGATCCTGAGGCCGTAGTCGACGGCCTGGGCCCGCTCGGACGCCGCCGCGGCGACCCCGCGCTCCATCTGCGTCGCGTGCTCCCGGCAGCCGCGCAGCAGCAGCCGGGCCACCCAGCCGAGGGCGGCGCACACACCGCGGGTGAGGGGACAGCGGCCCGGTGTCGAGGCGACCGCGACCGCCGCGTCCAGGCCGCGCACGAAGCGCCGGGCGGCCGCTATGTCCGGGTGCGCCGAAGGGCCCGTACCGGCGATCACCGGGGCGAGGACCGCGCGCAGCTCGCCGACGCGCATCCACCACAGGAACGGGGAGCCGATGACGAGCACCGGCGCGACGGGGACCCGGCGGCGGCCCGGGCCCGCTATCTCGTCGGGTCCGGGGCGCGGGGGCGGGCCGTGGGCCGTGTGCGTGCGGTCCTCCAGCCAGCTGTCGCAGTCCGGAGTGAGCGCTATGGCCGAGGGGACCGGCACGTCCAGGCGCTCGGCGAGGTCGCGCACCATGCGGTACAGATCCGGGGCGGACTTCTCCGGGATCGGGACCGTCGGGCTGACGGCGGGCCGGGCCCGGGCCACGACCAGGGCGATGCCGGCGGCGGCCAGCAGCACCAGCACGGCGAGCACGCCGAAGACCCAGCGTGCGGCGTCCCAGCCCCGGCCGACGAAGTGGCCGGCGGACGCGCCGGTCAGCAGGATCACCGCGACAGCCGCGGGCAGCAGGGCCACGGCCAGCGCCCGGCCCCGGACCCGCAGTACGGCGAGGGCCCGGGAACGCGCGGCCTGCGCGCCCGCCTCCGCACCGATTCCGGTCACGTGCCGACCTCACCCCCTCGCTGCCGTTGCCGTGCCGACCTGGTGGTGCTCACTCCCCCACTGTGGCATCCGCCACTGACATCGCAATGCCGGTGGGCCAAGTGCCGGAACGCTTGCGCGGCACCCTAGTTGGGGCCCCGGCCCTCGTCAGCCGTATGGGCGATTGCTCACTCGATGGAATGGCTTTGGTCAGAGCTGGGTGACAGACAGCAAAGATCAGGCCCCGGATTGGGAGTCCGGGGCCTGGGTGCCGTCCTGGCGGCGGGAGAACAGGTCAGGCGCCCGCCCGCGCCGCCTTCTCGGCGATGTCGGTGCGGTGCTGGGAGCCGTCCAGACGGATCCGGCCCACCGCCCGGTACGCCCGCTCGCGCGCCTCGGTCAGGTCCGTGCCGGTGGCGGTGACGGACAGCACGCGCCCGCCCGCGCTGACGACCGCGTCACCGTCCCGCTTCGTCCCGGCGTGCAGGACGTACGCGTGCGGGGCGTCCTGCGCGGCCACCTCGTCCAGACCGGTGATCGGGTCGCCGGTACGGGGGGTGTCCGGGTAGTTGTGCGAGGCGACGACGACGGTCACGGCCGCGTCCTCGCTCCAGCGCAGCGGCGGCAGATCAGCGAGGTTGCCGGTGGCGGAGGCCATCAGGAGCCCGGCCAGCGGGGTCCGCAGGCGGGCCAGCACCACCTGCGTCTCGGGGTCGCCGAAGCGGGCGTTGAACTCGATCACGCGCACGCCGCGGCTGGTGATCGCCAGGCCCGCGTAGAGCAGGCCGGAGAACGGGGTGCCGCGGCGGCGCAGCTCGTCCACGGTCGGCTGCAGGACCGTCTCCAGCACCTCCTCGACCAGCTTCGGCTCGGCCCAGGGCAGCGGCGAGTAGGCGCCCATGCCGCCGGTGTTCGGGCCCTCGTCGCCGTCCAGGGCGCGCTTGAAGTCCTGGGCGGGCTGGAGCGGTACGACGGTCTCGCCGTCGGTGACGGCGAAGAGGGACACCTCGGGACCGTCGAGGAACTCCTCGACGACCACGCGCTCACAGGCGGCGGCGTGGGCCTTGGCGGCGTCCAGGTCGTCGGTGACGACCACGCCCTTGCCCGCGGCGAGGCCGTCGTCCTTGACGACGTACGGGGCGCCGAAGGCGTCGAGTGCCTCGGCGGCCTCCTCGGCCGTCGTGCACACGTAGGAGCGGGCGGTCGGCACCCCGGCCGCCGCCATGACGTCCTTGGCGAAGGCCTTGGAGCCCTCCAGCCGCGCGGCCTCCGCGGACGGGCCGAACACCGGGGTGCCCGCGGCGCGGACGGCGTCGGCCACACCGGCGACCAGCGGGGCCTCCGGGCCGACGACGACCAGGTCGGCACCGAGGCGGGCCGCCAGCTCGGCGACCGCACGGCCGTCGAGCGCGTCGACCTGGTGCAGCTCGGCCACCTCGGCGATGCCGGCGTTGCCGGGGGCGCAGTGCAGCGCGGTGACGTCGGGGTCGAGGGACAGGGAGCGGCACAG
The DNA here is from genome assembly GCF_014649495.1 of Streptomyces filipinensis. Classification (GTDB taxonomy): domain Bacteria; phylum Actinomycetota; class Actinomycetes; order Streptomycetales; family Streptomycetaceae; genus Streptomyces; species Streptomyces filipinensis. The sequence goes on from NZ_BMTD01000009.1 coordinate 68,466, forward strand.
GGCGTGTTCGCGGGCGCCGCTGCCGATGACGAGGACCTTCACGGGGTCAGCCTACTGGCAAGGTCACCGAAGACCGGGGGGCGGGTTTGTTGGGGTTTCCTACAAGCCTCCCCCCGATGGGCTCCGCCCGCCCGTCCGCGGCCGGCCACAGGTGACCACCGCGGCCCGGGCGGCTATTCGTTGGAGAACTCCTCGACCACCGTCGCCCCCAGTTCCCGGACGATCAGCTCGTGGCCGGAGAGGGCCGACTCGTCCAGGTCCGGGTCGTCGTCCTCGGGGATGTCGTCCTCGATGGAGACGGGCGGCGGTTCGGGCGCGGCCATGGGCTGCGGGGCGGGGGCGGCAGGCGCCGCCGCCCGGCCGGACGGCGCGGGCGCGGACGGCGGCGGGGCCGCCGGGGGAGCCGCCGGACGGGGTGCGGCGGGCGCGCCGTACCCACCGCCCGCGCCGCCGGTGGGAGCGCCGCCGTAACCGCCCCCGCCGCCGAAGCCCCCGGCGGGCGGGGGTACGGATCCCCCGCCGGACGGGTCGACGACCGCGTCGATCTTCCACTGCACGTTGAACTGCTCGGCCAGCGCCGCCCGCAGCACGTCCTCGCTGCCGCTGCTCGCGAAGTTGTCCCGGGCACCGGCGTTGACGAAGCCGACCTGCAGGGTCGTGCCGTCGAAGCCGGTCACCTGGGCGTTCTGGCTGAGCAGGATCCAGGTGAAGCGGCGGCGGTTCTTGACCGCCTCCAGGATGTTGTCCCACAGGGCCCGTGGGTCGACACCGCCGGCGGGGGCGGCCGCGAGCGGGGCCGGGGCCGCGGGGGCCGTCGGCGCGGGGCCGCCCGTCTGGTGCTGCGGCGGGGCGGAGGCCCGGCCGGGTGCCTGGCTCTGCTGGCCGCCCGCCGGCGCCGCGGCCGTGGGCCAGCCACCGGGCCGCCGGCCGCTTCCGGCGACAGCGGCGGTGGGCCAGGCGCCGGGAGCGGCGGAGGCACCGGAGGGGGCGCCGGGAGACGTGGCAGCCGGTGCCGGGGCCGGGGCCTCGGCGGTGGGGGCGATGGACGCGGCCGGGGTGGCCGCTGCCGGAGCAGGCGCGGGTGCCGTCGGGGAGGTGGGTGCGGGGACGGCCGGAGCCGGACCGCTGACGCCAGGGCCTCCGGCACCGGGACCCCCGACACCCGGATCACCCGCACCGGGGCCGCCGGCGCCCGGCCCACCCGCGCCCGGACCACCGGCACCGCCGGCGCCCGGAGCACCCGAGCCCGGGCCGCCGTTGGGGGCGCGCACGGCCGCGCGGGCCGCGGCCGGGCCGCCGCCGGCCGGCACGGGGGCGCCGCCGGTGTGGGCATCGGGTCCGGGGACGTACCCCATGGCGGGCGCGCCGGCCCCGCCCGAGAAGCTGACGCCGCGCTCCAGCCGGTCGAGACGGGCCATGACCGACCGCTCGTCCCCGTAGGCGGCGGGGAGCAGCACGCGCGCGCAGATCAGTTCCAGCTGCAGGCGGGGCGAGGTGGCGCCGCGCATCTCCGTCAGGCCGTCGTTGACGAGGTCGGCGGCGCGGCTCAGCTCGGCGGCGCCGAACGTGGCGGCCTGGGCCTGCATGCGCTCCAGGACGTCGGCCGGGGCGTCGAGGAGCCCCTTGTCCACGGCGTCCGGCACGGCCGCCAGGATCACCAGGTCCCGCAGCCTCTCCAGCAGGTCGGCGACGAACCGCCGCGGGTCGTTGCCGCCCTCGATGACATGGTCCACGACCTCGAAGGCGGCGGCGCCGTCACCGGTGGCGAAGGCCTCGACGACCGAGTCGAGGAGGGAGCCGTCGGTGTAGCCGAGGAGGGAGGTGGCCATGGCATACGTCACACCCTCCGCTCCGGCACCGGCGAGGAGCTGGTCCATCACGGACATGGAGTCACGCACCGAGCCCGCACCGGCGCGCACGACCAGGGGCAGCACGCCGTCCTCGACCGGGATGGTCTCCTTCTGGCACACCTCGGCGAGGTAGTCCCGCAGGGTGCCGGGCGGCACGAGCCGGAAGGGGTAGTGATGGGTCCGGGACCGGATGGTGCCGATGACCTTCTCGGGCTCGGTGGTGGCGAAGATGAACTTCAGATGCTCCGGCGGCTCCTCGACGACCTTCAGCAGCGCGTTGAAGCCGGCCGACGTGACCATGTGGGCCTCGTCGATGATGTAGATCTTGTACCGGCTGCCGGCGGGGCCGAAGAAGGCCTTCTCGCGCAGCTCACGGGCGTCGTCCACGCCACCGTGCGAGGCCGCGTCGATCTCGATGACATCGATCGAGCCCGGGCCGTTGCGCGCCAGGTCCCGGCACGACTGGCACTCCCCGCAGGGGGTCGGCGTGGGGCCCTGCTCGCAGTTCAGGCAGCGGGCGAGGATCCGCGCGCTGGTCGTCTTGCCGCAGCCGCGCGGACCGCTGAACAGGTACGCGTGATTGACCCGGTTGTTCCGCAGCGCCTGCTGCAGCGGGTCGGTGACATGCTCCTGCCCGATGACCTCGGCAAAGGTCTCCGGGCGATAGCGGCGGTACAGCGCGAGAGACGACACGTATACGAGGTTATAGGCGCCCACTGACATCCGGCCCCGGCCGCGGAGCGGGAACGCAAGGGCCCCCCACGCACCCGCCAGAGCCGACCTACCCTTGCTGCCTTCCGGCCCTGGGGGAGTTCAGTCAGATAGCGCCGCGTGAGGGGCTGCGCCCACAGTACCCGATCGCGGCCCGCGGGCCGTAACGGATGCGGGCCTGCGAGAACGGGTTCGCGAGCACTCCCCTCGGTCATGTAATGTTTCCGGCGGAGGATTCGCCTAGAGGCCTAGGGCGCACGCTTGGAAAGCGTGTTGGGGGCAACCCCTCACGAGTTCGAATCTCGTATCCTCCGCCAGCCCAGAGGGCCGGACCACGAAAGTGGTCCGGCCCTCTGGCGTTTACCCGCCCCGGCTTCCGTCCCGGCCCGCCGCGGAGCGTGACTCCCGTCACACACAGGGGCCTCGCGGCGCCTACCGCGTCACCCGCACCGGTGCCGACACCGTCACCTGGTCCACGTCCGACGCCCGTACGGTCACCTTCATCGTCCAGGTCCCCGGCAGGGGGAGGTCGAAGGCGTCGGCCGCCCAGTAGCCGCCCCGGTCGGTGACCCGGGTGTCCAGGGGGCCGATCCGCCGGGCGGACAGGGTGAAGGTGACCCGCAGTTCGGGGACCGTGGACAGGCCTCCGTCGGGGCCGTAGACCACCGCCTGGACGGAGCTGCGGCCCACCCGCCCCGGGTCCAGGGTGATCTGGACCTCGCCGTGGCCGCCGGGGGTGCCGAGGTCGAAGGGCACCGTGGTGACGGAGGCCGTCGGGATGCCGCTCGCCGGTGCCGCGGTCCGGGCCGCCTCGGTGGCCGTCCGGCCGGGCACCGTGCTCGTCAGGAGGGTCGTCAGGGCCAGGACCACCACGCCGACGGCCGCCTCCGCCAGCACCGAACGGCGCAGGAGGTGGAAGGAGAGCTGCGGGGGCGGGGCGGGCGGTTCCGGCGGCAGCGGGGGTCCCGCGGCCGGTTCGGGGACGCGGGCGCCAGGCGTCGGCTGCGTCGCCCGGGCCCGCGTCAGGCGGGTCGTCCAGGTGCGGGAGCAGGCCGCCGCCAGCAGGAGCGCGATGACCGCCGCCAGTTTGGCCAGCAGGGTGCGGCCGTACGTCGTGTCCGTGAGCGCCTGCCAGGAACCGAGGCCCCGCCAGGACTGGTAGACACCGGTCAGGACGAGCACCGTCACCGAGGCGGAGGCCAGCCGGGAGAAGCGGGCCGGGACCGACGCCGGCAGGGCGGGCGTGCGGCGCAGGACCCTCAGCAGCGCGGCCAGTCCGCCGAGCCAGGCCGCCATGGCCAGCAGATGGAGGGTGGCGGAGGTGATCGCCAGCGGGACCTGGAGGCCCGCCGAGGCGTGTTCGGCCGCCGACCAGGTCAGGGCGAGGGGCAGGGAGACGGCCGCTGCCACGGCGAGGGCGGCACGGCGCGGGAGCCTTCTGCGGCGGGCGCGCAGCAGCGCCACCGCGGCTGCCGCGAGGAGCAGCAGCGCCAGCCGGGTGAGCAGGAGGGCGCCGGGGCGGCTCTCCGCGGCGTGGGCGAGGGCGTGCGGGGAGAGCGCCCGCACGGGGGAGGTGCCCTCCTCGTAGGGGGTGCGCAGGACGAACAGGGCGGTCGTCGAGGCGAGCAGGGTCCAGGCGGCGGCGAGGGCCGGGGTACGCAGCGGGGCCGCGGCCGGCGGGCGGCAGTACGCCACGAACGCGGCGGTGCCGAGGAGCAGGGCCAGGCAGAGGTAGGCGAGCCAGCGGGCGATGTTGTACAGGGCCGCCGTGGCCGGGTTCTCCGTGGCGTCGGACACCGGGCGCACGGTCGTCGCCGTGCGCTTGCCGACCGAGAAGGTGAGCGCGCCGGACACCGGGTGGCTGTCCGCCGACACCACCCGCCAGGCGACCGTGTAAGTGCCGGTGGCGAGCTTGGCGGGCAGGGCGACGCGGGCCGTGTCCGAGCGGCCCGGGGCGTGGTCGGCGGGACCGGTGCGCAGCTGGTGGTTGCGGGGGTCGTAGACCCGGAAGGAGTCGGTGAGCAGGCCGACCGACTCGGTGAAGGTCAGGGTGACGTGCCGGGGAGCCGTGCGCACGACGCTGCCGTCGCCGGGGTCGGTCGTACGCAGGGCCGCGTGTGCCGACGCGGGGGCCGCCGCGCCGAGCAGCGCGGCCAGGAGGCCCGCGCAGAGCAGGGTCAGCCTGTGCCACCACCGGTGTTCCTCGCGCACCTCGCCCCTCCCTCGCCGCCTGCCCCGCGTAGGAGTACGCAGAGATCGCCCGGAGTGCTCACCACGTCGGGCGGGCCGAGACGCCGCCGTCCACGGTCAGGTCGTGGCCGGTGATCCAGCGAGCGAGCGGCGAGGCCAGGAACACGCACGCGTCGGCCACGTCCTCGGGCCGGCCGAGCCGGCCGGTGGGGGCGGCGGCCAGCCAGCGGCGCACGCCCTCCGGCCAGGCCTGCGCCAGGCCCTCCCGGTCGATCAGGCCGGGCGAGACGGTGTTGACGCGGATGCCGTCGGGCCCGTACTCCAGGGCCGCGGCGCGGGCGTGCACGACCACCGCCGCCTTGGCCGCGCTGTAGTGGGCGTGGCCGGGGGCGGGGCGGGCGGCCTCGATGGAGGCGATGTGGGTCACGGTGCCGCCGCCATGGGCGCGCATGTGCGCGGCGGCGGCCTGGGTGCAGGCGAAGACGCTGGTGAGGTCGGTGTCGACGACCGTGCGCCACTCGGCCGCCGTCATCCCGGGCAGCGGCTGCACGGGCTGGACGGCCGCGTTGTTGACGAGGGCGGTGAGCCGGCCGCCGGACCAGTGCGTGGTCTCCCGGACCAGCCGGTGGCAGGCGTCCTCGTCCGTCAGATCGGCCTGGAGCACGACGGCCGAGCCGCCCGACGCCCGGATCCGGGCGGCCACGTCCGCGGCCGCGTCCACCGCCGTACGGCAGTGCAGGGCCACCGCCGCGCCCTGCTGGGCGAAGCGCAGGGCGATGGCGCGGCCGATACCGCCGCCCGCGCCGGTCACCAGGGCGGTCTGTCCGTCGAGCAGGCTCATGGGCGGCACAGTTCCGCGATCCGGGCGGCCTCGGCCGGGTAACGCGCCGTGAGGCCGGCCGCGTCCCCGTGTTCGTAGTCCGCGTAGGTGAACCCGGGGGCCATCGTGCAGCCGAAGAACGACCACGCGCCGCCCGGCGCCACCCGCGCGCCCATCCAGGTGCGGGCCGGCACGGTCAGCTGGACGTGCTGGCCGGACAGCGGGGCGGGGCCGAGGACTTCGGTGCGGGTGGTGCCGTCGGGGGCGAGCAGCAGGAGCCGGAGCGGGTCACCGAGGTAGAAGTGCCAGATCTCGGCGGTGGGCAGGCGGTGCAGGGCGCAGTAGTCGTCCGCGGTGAGCAGGGCGACGATGGCCGACCCCTCGGGGCGGCCGTCGGCCCGTTCCGGCCCCTGCCAGGTGGGGCGGAACAGACCGCCCTCGCGGGGGATGGGTTCGAGGCCGTAGTGGGCGATCAGCTCTTCGGGCGTCGTCGTCACCCGGGGAAGGTTAGTCCTCCGCGAGGCTGGTCCTCCGGGAAGGCCACCGCCCTTTCCAGGAAGGCGAGTTGGGCGTGCTTCTCGGGCAGGTACACGTCGGGGACGTCCACCTCGGGCAGGACGACGGCGGGGCCGCGCACGAAGCCCTGGCGTTCGAAGCGGGCGATCGCCTTGGTGTTGCGTACGTCCGGGTCGACCACGAGCCGGCGCCGGTCCAGGCCGCGCAGCGCGTAGCACGTCATCGCTCCCAGCAGCGCGGAGGTCCAGCCGGGACGGCGGCCGTCGGGGCCCGCGGGGCCGAGGAGGACGTGGACGCCGAGGTCGCCCGGGAGGACGTCGTAGCACTCGCCGACCCGGTCCGCGGCCGGCTCGTACGTCTGCAGCAGGGCCACCGGTGTGCCGTCCCTGGTGACGAGGTGGGCGTGGTGGGTGTCGAGGCCGGCCATGTGGGCGTAGACGTCGGCGACCTGGTCCCGGGTCAGGCCGTTCATGCCCCAGAAGGCGGCGCGTTCCCCGCTCACCCAGCCGTGGACCACGTCCGCGTCGGACGCCGGGTCGAGGGGGCGGATGCGGACGGTGCCGAAGCCGTCGACGTGCTGTGCGAAGGCTTCCTCGTGGCGGTCAGTCATGGGTTTCCTCGGTGGGTTCCAGGGTGCGTTCCTGCAGGGTCAGCAGGGTCCAGTCGGTGACGACGGGGACGAGTTCCCCCGTGAGCCACAAGGGGAGTTGGTCACGGTGGTGGGCGGCGCCGGGGACGCCGTCGGCGCCGAGGGGGACCACCCAGCGGCTGTTCGCGCGGTCGGCCAGGTCCCAGACGTACCGGGCGGCCGGGCCGCGGGCGGCGCGGTCGGTGAGGCCGGGGACGGCGGAGGTGCACAGCACGCAGTCGTGGTCACCGGCGAGTCCGGGTTCCGGGGCCCCGGGGTCGTCCGGGAGGGCCCGCCAGGGGGCGAGGCGGTGGGTGTCGGACCAGGTGCCGGCCGGCCGCCCGGCGGCCACCTCCTCCAGGGCCGCGCGGACGGCGGCCGGGCGGTCGACGCCGTACGACTCCTCGGCGCGCAGCAGGTGTTCGAGGGCGTAGCCGACGCGCGGGACGAGGGCCAGCCAGGGGAGCAGGACCTCCGGGTAGGCCGGGGGTTCGGCGAGCGGCGCGAACACCGGGTGGGCGGCGAGCCGCCGTACGACCGCGGAGCGTACGGCCGCGTAGTCGGCCGCGTCGGCGCTGTCGGCGTCCATACGGCGGTTCCAGGCGAGCAGGCGGCTCCGCAGCCGGGCCGCTTCGGGGCTGAGGCCGTCGAGGGCGGCGAGATGGTCGAGGAGGGGCGCGGCGGAGGCGAGGTGGGTGTCGGTGTGGATGGCGGGCATGCCGTCGGCGGTCCAGGCGCGGCGCGTGTCGAGGAGGGCGCGGATGCGGTCGGCGCGGTGCGGCGGGGCGAACTCGACGCCGAGGGGTGCGGCGGGGCCGCGCTGGTTGGCCATCACCGCGATGCCGTCGGTCACGGGGGCGTACGGCGTCGGGTGCCAGCCGTGCCAGTCGTGGCCGGGGTGCCAGGCGGGGACCGGGTGGAGGCGGTTGGCCCGGGCGCGTACGGGGACGCGGCCGGCCACGCGGTGGAGGGTGCCGCCCCGGGTGTCGGCGGCCTGCACGACGTTGACGGGCTCGGCCCAGGCGTCCAGGGCGCGGTCGACGTCCTGGACCGTGCGGGCCCTCAGGAGGGGGAGGAGGGCGCTGAAGCCGAGGTCTTCCGTGACGCGGGGCGGGTAGCGCAGGGCGAGCGCCCCGGCTTCGCCGCCGCCGGCGATTCCGTTCCCACCCGCGCCCCCCGTACCGCTTTCGCCGTCGGCCGCGAGTGGCCCCCGTGGGCCGTCCCCGCCGTCGGCGGCCCGCGGGTCGTACGGCACTGCCGAGGTACCCCCCGCCCCTGAGCCGTCCGGCTCCCCGGCGCTCACCGGGCCCTGCTCCCCGCCGACGCCCCCCGCCTCCGGCCCCCCGGCCGCCACCGGTCCCCGGGACCCGCCGACAACCCCCGACGCCAGCCCCTCCGGCCCCCCGGCGATCACCGGGCCCCGGGGGGTCTCGATCAGTTCGATCTCGATGGGGGGCTCGCCGGCGATCTCCACCGTTTCCGTGTGCCGTGCGGCCCGGTGCCAGTGGCCGTCCGGGCCGAGGGCCTCGACCCCCGCGCCCGTGCGGCGCAGGCGTTCGCGGTACAGGTCCTGGTAGTCGGCCATGGCGTTGGTGATGGCCCAGGCGACCGTGCCGGTGTGGCCGAAGTGGGCGATGCCGGGGACGCCGGGCACGGCCAGGCCGATGACGTCGAACTCGGGGCAGGAGAGGTGGATCTGCTGGTAGACGCCGGGGTCCTCGATGAAGCGGTGCGGGTCGCCGGCGATCAGGGCGTGCCCGGACTCGGTGCGGGCGCCGGAGACGAGCCAGCCGTTGCTGCCGGCGGTGCCGGGACCGTCGGTGGCGAACAGGCCCACGGCGTCGGGGCCGAGGTGCCGTATCGCCTGCTCGCGCCAGAGCTTGGCCGGGAAGCCGGCGAAGAGGAGGTGGGTGGCGAGCCAGACGCCGAGCGGGGTCCAGGGCCGCCAGCGTCCGGGGCCGAGGCCGGTGCGGGTGAACTCGGGTGCGCGGCGGGCGCCTTCCGGCAGGCCCTCGTTGACGCCGTCCACGTACGCGCGGACCCATTCGGCCGTCTCGGCGTCGCGGTGTTCCAGCGCGGCGAAGCAGCGGCGGGCGGTGTCGTCGAGGCGGGCCCGGCGGGCGAGGACGTCCCACGAGAGGGCGTCCGCGCCCAGGAAGGAGGCCGAGGTGCCCTGGGAGCGGTGGCGTTCGACCTCCAGTTGCCAGGCGCGGTCGAGCGCGGTCACCCGGCCCTGGGCCCGGGCCAGTTCGCGGGCGCCGGAGGCGCGCAGGTGGGGGATGCCCCAGGTGTCGCGGTAGGTCTCGGTGGTCACCCGGGAACCCCTCAATTTTAGGTAAGCCTTGCCTAAGTATCCAGCGGTGGGGGAATCGTACGCGAGCCGTGCGGCCCACCGGGCCGGGGGCCGTACCGGCAGACGTACAACCATTCGAGTACGTCGTGGGTCGAGTGGGGCGTCCGTCACACGTGGGGGAGATTCCGTGCGCAGAGTTCTGACCGCGGGCGCCGTGCTCGCCGCCGTCGCCGCCGTTCCACTGGCGCCGCCGGCATCCGCCGCCGCGCCCTACAAGGGGGCCAACACCGCCACCGTCCAGGACGACTTCAACGGGGACGGGTACCGGGACGTCGTGATCGGCGCCCCGGACGCCAAGTACGGCAGCGTGACGAAGGCCGGCGCCGTCGTCGTGCTGTACGGCTCGGCCTCGGGCGTGAGCACGGCCCACCGCCAGGTCATCACCCAGGCCACGACCGGGATTCCGGGAACCCCGGGGAAGAACGACCGCTTCGGCCAGACCGTCACCACCGCCGACCTGGACCGCGACGGATACGCGGACCTGGTCGTCGGCACGCCGCGCAAGTACTTCGGTCTGCAGCAGGGCCTTCGCGGCAGCGTCACGGTGATCTGGGGCGGCCCCGGCGGCCTCAAGGGCGGCGCCGACATCGCACCGCCCGCCGGATACGGCCAGGGCAGCTTGTACTGCCTCTTCGGGCAGTCGCTCGCCACCGGCGACATGAACGGCGACGGCGCCCCCGAGCTGGCCGTCGGCAGCACCTGCCAGAGCGCCACCTACACCGGCCCCTTCACCCGCAGCGGGAAGCCGGCCTCCCAGTACCTCGGCACGGGCCGCAAGCGCAGTGTGGTCATGGGTGACGTGGACGGCGACGGCAAGGCCGAGCTGTTCTCGCTGCCCGGTCCCGTCTTGGCCGACAGCGGGCCCCTGAGCGTCGTCCAGGACGATCCGGCCGCGACCCCGGCCGCGCTCCCGCTCGCCCACGGCTGGTACGGGCAGGTCGGCGACGTCAACGGCGACGGCTACGGCGACCTCGTCACGGGCGTCCCGAGCGGCGGCCACAGCGGCGGCGAGATCCAGGTCCTGTACGGCGGCGCGCACGGCATCGCCACCGACCAGCAGCCCATGGCCATCCACCAGGACACGCCGGGCGTACCCGGTGCCGGCAAGGACGGCGGCCAGTTCGGCTCGTCGCTCAGCGTCGGCGACGTCGACGGCGACAAGTACGCCGACGTGCTCGTCGGCGTGCCGTACAAGACCGTCGGCTCGGCCAAGTGGGCCGGTGAGGCCGTGCTGCTGCGCGGTTCCGCCGCGGGGCTGACCGGCGCCAAGACCACCGCCTACACCCAGAACACGGCGGGCGTTGCCGGCACCGCCGAGTCGGAGGACTACTTCGGCTGGGCCGTCCACCTCGCCGACGTCGACAAGGACGGGAAGGCCGACGCCGTCGTCGGCGCGCCCGGCGAGAACACGGACGGCCTGGTGTGGGCCGCCCGCGGTTCGGCCGGCGGACCGGTGACGAACGGCTCGGCCGCCATCTCCGGCCAGAGCGCCGGCATCACCCCCGGCTCGGCCGCGCTCAGCTTCGGCGCCGCGCTGCCCAGCACCGCGGTGACCCGGTGACGCACCCGCGCCGCGGTGACCCAAGGAGCGGTCCTGCACGGCGGTGACCCGGTGGCGGACCCGCACCGCGGTGACCCAAGGAGCGGTCCTGCACGGCGGCGGGCGGACCCGGGTCCGGCCGGGCGGCGAGCGGGTCCCGGGCGAGGCATGATCGACGCATGGACGTCACCCTGCACCTCGCCCAGGACCCCGAGGCCGACGCGCTGCTCGGGCGCAGTCCGCTCGCCGCGCTGACCGGGATGCTGCTGGATCAGCAGGTCCCGATGGAGTGGGCGTTCAAGGGACCCCGGACCATCGCCGACCGGCTCGGCGTCGCGGCCGGCGGAGACCTCGACGCCCACGACATCGCCGCGCTGGACCCGGAGGCCTTCGCCGCGCTGCTCTCCGAGAAGCCGGCCGTCCACCGCTATCCGGGCTCGATGGCCAAGCGCATCCAGCAGCTGTGCCAGTACCTCGTCGAGCACTACGAAGGGGACGCGGAGGCGGTCTGGCGGGGCGTCGACAGCGGCGCCGAGCTGCTGAAGCGGCTGGAGGAACTGCCCGGGTTCGGCAAACAGAAGGCGCAGATCTTCCTCGCGCTGCTCGGCAAGCAGCTCGGCGTCACCCCCACGGGCTGGCGGGAGGCGGCGGGCGCGTACGGCGAGGCGACGTCCTTCCGGTCCGTCGCCGACATCACGGGGCCCGAGTCGCTGGCGAAGGTCCGCGCCCACAAGCAGGAGCTGAAGGCGGCGGCGAAGGCGGCGAAGGCCTCCCGCGCGTGAGGGCTCGGGGCGCGCGAACGCCCCGGGCGTCACCCGATCGGCCCCTTTCTGCTGGCCGCCCCCGCTCCGCCGGTCCAAGCATGGACCATGACCGAGGCACCGAACAGCGGTCCGGACTGGGGCCGTGAGTACGACGACCAACGCGCCCACGCGACACAGCCACCCGGCGCGGGGCACGCCCACCACGAGCCCGAGCCACCGCTCGAAGGCCCCCTGCACGCCCTGTCCCGGGCCGCCTGGCAGGCGGTCCTGGGCACCGGGATCGCCTCACTGATCCTCGGCGTCCTGGTCCTGGTGTGGCCCGGCCCCTCCCTGCTCGCCGCCGGCGTCCTCTTCGGCGTCTACCTCCTGGTCAGCGGCGTCTTCCAGCTGGTCTCCGCGTTCGGCACGCACAAGACGACCTCGCTGCGCGTGCTGGCTTTCATCAGCGGCGCCGTGTCCGTCCTGCTCGGCCTGTTCTGCTTCCGCGGGCCCATGCAGTCGATCCTGCTGCTCGCCCTGTGGATCGGCATCGGCTGGCTGATCCGCGGCATCACCCAGACCCTGGCCGCCCTGCACGATCGCCGGATGCCCGCCCGCGGCTGGCAGATCTTCCTCGGGATCGTCACCTTCGTCGCCGGGATCGTGCTGATCGACTCACCGTTCCGGTCCGTCGCCGTGCTGACCGTCGTCGCCGGCATCTGGCTGGTCGTGGTGGGGATCACCGAGATCGTCACCTCGTTCGGCATCCGCCGCCGGGCCAAGGCCGTCCCGCAGACCGTGTGACCCCGGGCGTCAACCGCGCGCCCCACTCCTCCGCCGAGCGGGCGAATCTCGCGCCCGGGATGCGGCATTCCACCTCCGCCCCGGGGAGACACCCGCTGTGAGCAGGACCCCGAGCCGTCCCCGCAGCCGAACCTGGCTGCGGGTGCTCGTGCTGCTCCTCGCCCTGTGGGTGCCCGGCGTCCACGCGCAGGCCCAGGCGGCCCCCGCGCTGGGCGTGTCCGACGAGGCCTTCGAACACGACACCTTCGACGCGCTCGTACGGCCGCCCGCCCGCGTCGTCCACCGGGCCGACGCGCCCGAGCGGCCGGCGCCCCTTCCCGACCCGGGACCCGCCCGGCCGGCGGTCCGGACGTGCCACACCACGCCACGGGTGCCCTACTCCCCTCCTCTGCTGCGCACGGTGGTCCTGCGCTGCTGACAGACCCGCGTCCCCCGCGACAGGTCGGTCGGCTCGACGCAAGGAGCACAGCCATGCCCATGGACCCCTACGCCGTCCTGCGCGCCCTGCTGCGCGCGGAGGCCAGACGTGCGACGGCACCCAGGCCGGAGCAGAAGGAGGAACCGCCGCGGCCGCCCGGACAACAGGGCCGCTGAACCGGTGCCGGCGGGGGCGGACCACCGCCTCCGCCGGCGGCTCCTGCCCGGCTCACGGTCCACAGCCTGTGCACAACGGCCGTGCACCCGAAACCACGGACCGCCCCGTCCGGTTCGGCCGGCAGCAGCGGCTCGCCCTCGGCCGAACGGAGGAATCCGAGGCCGCCGACGCCCTGAACGGCGGGGGACGGGGCGGTCCCGCCGTCGCTCACGCCCGGCGCCTCCTCCCGATAGCGGCACCTATGCCTGGTTTGCGGCATCTTTTCAAGCACCGCACTCCGCCGCCATGGCTGCGCCCGGAACGTCTTGACCGGTAGGCTTTCCGTGTGATCTTCAAGCGCATCGGAAACGGCCGGCCGTACCCCGACCACGGCCGGGAAAGCACCCGGCAGTGGGCGGACGTCGCGCCGCGCCCGGTCCGCCTCGATCAGCTCGTGACCACCAAGCAGCAGCTCGACCTGGAGACCCTGCTGGCGGAGGACTCGACGTTCTACGGCGACCTCTTCGCGCACGTCGTGAAGTGGCAGGGCGACCTCTACCTGGAGGACGGGCTGCACCGCGCCGTCCGCGCCGCCCTCCAGCAGCGCCAGGTACTGCACGCCCGCGTGCTCGAACTGGACTGACCGGCGCGACACGGCCGACACCCTTGACCCTTTCGGGTTCCGCTGAGCGGCATCGACTGATCATCTAATAGGCATCGCCGTCCAGGCGCACTACGCTGCGCCCATGAGCATGCTGACTCCCCCGGGCATGGGCGGCCAGTACCGGATCACGGGGGACAAATACCCTCGGATGCGTCCGCCGCGCCGACGCGGCAGGCTCGTGGCCGCGGTGGTGGCGTCCGTCGCCGTGCTCGGCCTGCTCGGCTGGGGCACCCTGCAGCTCATCGACGTCTTCACCGGCGGCAAGAAGGGCGCGGTGGCCTCCGCCAGGACCGGCTGCCGGACCAAGGCCGCACCGGCGGCCCAGGTCAGGACCCTGCCCAGGCCCGGCGACATCACCGTGAACGTCTACAACGCCACCCAGCGCACCGGGCTCGCCAAGGAGACCGCGGACGCGCTGAGGAAACGAGGCTTCAAGATCGGCGACGTGGGCAACGCGAGCGGGGAGTTCGACAAGAAGGTCAAGGGCACCGGGATACTCCTCGGCCCGCCCGACGCCCGGGACACCTCCCTGGCGGTGCTCGCGACGGAGGTCTCCGGCGCCGGACAGCGCACCGCCGCCGGCCGCAAGGGCGCCGCCGTGGACCTGATCATCGGCGACGCCTTCAAGGGCCTGACCCAGCCGGCGGCCGCTCAGCAGGCACTGACGGCGTTGAGCGCACCGACGCCGACAGCGTCTCCCAAGAAGAGCTGCTGACGACCTCCCCCGAGGGGGCGCGGGGCTGCATCGATGTACGGCTCCGCCGCGTGGGCGCGACAAGCCACGACGCACCCGCACCCGCGAACGGCGATCCGGCGGCACCCCGCCGGACGGACTACTCGGCCGCGCCGTACAGGCGGTCCCCCGCGTCCCCCAGCCCCGGCACGATGTACCCGTGCTCGTTGAGGTGGTCGTCCACCGCCGCCGTCACGACCGTCACCGGCGTCCCCGCCAGCTCCCGCTCCATGACCTCGACGCCCTCCGGAGCCGCCAGCAGGACGACCGCGGTCACATCGTCGGCACCCCGCTTGATCAGCTCCTGGATCGCCGCGACCAGCGTGCCCCCCGTGGCCAGCATCGGGTCCAGGACGTACACCTGGCGGCCCGAGAGGTCCTCCGGCATGCGCGAGGCGTACGTGGAGGCCTGCAGCGTCTCCTCGTTGCGGATCATGCCCAGGAAACCCACCTCCGCGGTCGGCAGCAGCCGGACCATGCCGTCGAGCATGCCGAGGCCGGCACGCAGGATCGGCACGACCAGCGGGCGCGGGCGGGCGAGCTTGACGCCGGTGGTCTGCGCGACCGGCGTCCGGATGTCGACGGCCTCGGTGCGCACGTCCCGTGTGGCCTCGTAGGCGAGCAGGGTGACCAGCTCGTCGGCCAGCCGGCGGAAGGTCGCGGAGTCGGTGCGCTGGTCGCGCAGCGTGGTGAGCTTGTGGGCGACCAGGGGGTGGTCGACGACGTGGAGACGCATGCCCCTAACGGTACCCGCGCCCGACACCCCGCCGACCCTGGCGTCGGACCCGCCGTCCGAGGGAAAGTGGGAGGGAGGACTGGGGTGGTGTGACGTGCCTGAACTGCCTGAGCTGCCCGACGACACGGGCGGCGATCCCGAGATAGCCGAACCCCCGGCACCGGAGACGGACGCCGAGCGGCGGCGCCGCCGGGCCCGGTTCCTGCGCGACCTCGCCGAGGCCCGCGCGCTGCGCGCCCGGGTCCAGCCGCGACGCGCCAAGGCCGCACGGCTGCGCCACGCGATGCGCATGCGGACGTTCCGCTGGTAGGGAGGAACCCCTGTGAGCCTTGTGAGCACGACACTGTAGGGAAGTTCTCGGTGAGGAAGTTCCGCGCGCGTCCCGTCGTTTGCGAGGTGGGCGTGCGTGAGTGCGCGGAAAAGCCGCGTACGATCCGCAGGTGGCGGCAACGAACGCTCAACACACAGGGAGCCGAAGACGTCCCCTGAAAGCCATGTTTCTGCCACGATTCCGAGTGGGTGGGGCTCGGAGCCCAGGCTCTCTCCGCCCAAGTACCTCCGCCGGGGGGACCCCCAACCGGCACGCCTATGACCAGTGGGAGAGTCACGGTGTACTTCGCCGCACTGCTCGCGCGCACCGAAGACGGGTGGGAAGCGAGCGACACAGAGCTCGACGATGTGGAGACCCTGTCGGATCTGGCCGACCTGGCCCGGGAAGCCTCTCCCGACGACGACACGGTGCTCGTCCTGATCGAGCAGGAGGACGCCTGGTTCGGCGTCGTCCGCGTGGACGGCGAGGACGACCCTCGCATCTACGTCTCGGACGCCGCCGCCGCCCAGCGCAGCGCGTACGGCGAGCTGCTGCTCACCGACGAGCTGCTCGGCCGGGAGCCGGGTGCCGACGACGGCCCCGACCTGGACTCCCTGGACCTCGACGGCACGGAGGACGGCGAGTCCGAGTCCGACGAGGACGACGAGGAGGGCGGCGCCGACGCGGTCCCGCACAGCCCCGTGGGCGACAGCCAGATCCTCGACGACCTGGGCATCAGCGAGAAGGAACTGCGCGCCCTGGACGCCGAGGACGCGCTCAGCTCGATCGCCGAGGCCCTGGGCGCCTCGGAGGTGCTGGAGACCGTCCGCTGACCGCACCACAGGACACGCAGGGCCCCGTGGACCCGGTACGCGACCGCTGGCGGGCCGCGATGCGGCTCGCCCTGGACGAGGCCGAACGGGCCGTCCAGGGCGGGGACGTCCCCGTCGGCGCCGTCGTACTGTCCCCGGACGGCACGACGGTGCTGGCCACCGGGCACAACGAGCGCGAGGCCACCGGTGATCCCACGGCCCACGCGGAGGTCCTCGCGATCCGGCGGGCCGCCGCCCGGCTCGGGGAGTGGCGGCTGGCCGGCTGCACCCTCGTGGTCACCCTGGAGCCGTGCACGATGTGCGCCGGCGCGATCGTCCAGTCCCGGATCGACCGCGTCGTCTACGGCGCACGGGACGACAAGGCGGGCGCGGCGGGCTCGCTCTGGGACGTGATCCGCGACCGGCGGCTCAATCACCGTCCGGAAGTCGTGGAGGGCGTTCTCGCGCCGGAGTGCGCACGGCTTCTCACCGGGTTTTTCCGGGACCGCTGAATTCCGATTTCAAACCACGCCCCACCGTGCTGTAAGGTCTCCCTCGGTAGCGTGTCCGAGCGGCCGAAGGAGCTCGCCTCGAAAGCGAGTGTGGCGCAAGTCACCGAGGGTTCAAATCCCTCCGCTACCGCTCTGAGAAGGGCCCCGTCGAAAGACGGGGCCCTTCGTGCGTCTTGAGGAGGCGACGCGGAGGCAGCGGGTCCTCAAGTGCGCGTCGCCGTCGGGGGGATGCGGCGGCCCGCGCCCCCGCGGTTCGGGCCCGCCCCGCCCCGCGGACTCCTGCCGGACCCGCCGGGTGCCGGCTCAGCCCCGCCCGGCGCCGCCACCGTGGGGGCCCGGCAAAAGACCTTCCGGCGGCGGGCCGTTGGTTCCCAAAAGGGGCGTGAAGGTTACACTCGCCGCCGGCAGCAGGGGGCCCACAGGGCACAAGTACAGGGGAGGCCGCGGTGGCGGTGAACGCCAAGAAGATCGCCGTGTACGTGCTCGTGGTCTTCGCGCTGTACGTGATCATCACGGACCCGGCCAAGGCGGCCGACTACGTCCAGATAGGCTTCGAGGGCATATCGGACGCGGCCAAGGCCATCGGCGACTTCATGACCTGGGTCGCCAACGGAGGAAAGAGCTGAGGTACACCCCATGATCCGCCACCTGGTCCTCTTCAAGCTCAACGAGGGCGTCGAGCGCGACGATCCGCGAGTCGTGGCGGGTGTGGAGGCCTTCCGGGCGCTCGGCGGCCAGATCGAGGAGCTGCGCTTCTGGGAGTGCGGCTGGAACACCAGCGACCGGCCGATCGCCTACGACTTCGCGATCAACTCGGCGGTCGAGGACACCGCCGCCCTCCAGCGCTACCTGGAGCACCCGGCCCATCAGGCGGGCGTCGCGCTGTGGCGCGAGTTCGCCACGTGGGTGATCGCCGACTACGAATTCTGAGTCCCCCGCGCTCCCAGCCCTCCGCCGGTACGGCGGGGGGCTTTCCTGTGTTTTATGCCCCAACTTGGCATTGTTTGAGCACAACACGGCGTTATGCGGTGCTTGCACACAGTGCACATCTCTTGTGATGCTATGACCACTTTTGACGGATGCTTGATCGATGAAGAGGTGGCGTTGACCGTGTCGGCCAGTACTGCGCCGCCCCAGGAGGAGGCGGCCGCCCCCGCCCCCGCGGCCCCCGAGAAGCGGCGCGGCGCCGACACCCGAGCCCTGACCCAGGTGCTCTTCGCGGAGCTGAAGGAGCTCACGCCGGGCACGCCGGAGCACAACCGGGTACGGGGGACGCTGATCGAGGCCAACCTCCCGCTGGTGCGCTACGCGGCCGCCCGCTTCCGCTCCCGCAACGAACCGATGGAGGACGTGATCCAGGTCGGCACCATCGGCCTGATCAACGCCATCGACCGCTTCGACCCGGACCGGGGCGTGCAGTTCCCCACCTTCGCGATGCCGACCGTGGTCGGCGAGATCAAGCGTTACTTCCGGGACAACGTCCGCACGGTCCACGTGCCCCGCCGGCTGCACGAGCTGTGGGTGCAGGTCAACAGCGCCACCGAGGACCTCACCACGCTCTTCGGCCGCTCGCCGAGCACGGCCGAGATCGCCGAGCGGCTGCGGATCAGCGAGGAGGAGGTGCTGGGCTGCATCGAGGCGGGGCGCTCCTACCACGCCACCTCGCTGGAGGCCGCGCAGGAGGGCGACGGGCTGCCCGGCCTGCTGGACCGGATCGGCTACGAGGACCCGGCCCTGGACGGCGTGGAACACCGCGACCTGGTCCGGCACCTGCTCGTACAACTCCCCGAACGCGAACAGAGAATCCTTCTCCTGCGCTACTACAGCAATCTCACCCAGTCACAGATCAGCGCCGAACTCGGCGTGTCCCAGATGCATGTCTCCCGGCTCCTCGCCCGAAGCTTCCAGCGGTTGCGCTCCGCGAATCGCATCGACGCATAGAAGGACGCAGGGGAAGCACAGCAGGCGCACGGGAGCACAGTCGGGAACACCCCCTGCATCGCAAACCCGCTCGATCCATCACCGCCACGAGCGAATCGCTCACCTGCGCAGATGCCGACAGTTGAGCCCCGAAAAAGCGTCAGACCCCTTCTTTCCAGGGCGGATTCGCAACTTGCATGTCGACATGTCACTACAGCGTGTTGCCGACATGTGACATTCTGCCGGAGACGCGTTTGCCGGGCCTTCGGCTCCGGTATTCAGGTGAAGGCTGCGTTGCTCGAAAGACGACGCCGCCCCGACCGTCCCGCGACCCAAAGGGGGTGGCATGTCCGCAGACCAGGGCAGCTCGAAGGTGCTGACGCCCGCGAAGAGCGAGGCTGCACCCAAGGAGCTCGACGCTTTCGACGTCCTCGACGGCATCGAGGGCGTCACGGCCCTCGATGCCGTGCCGGCCCCGCCCGCCCAGGCGGCCGCCGACGCTCCGGCCCCGCCGGCCTCGGGGGACATCGACACCCGCACCCTGTCCCGCTCCCTGTTCCTGCGGCTCGCCGCACTCGACGAGGACAGCCCCGAGCGGGCCTATGTGCGGGACACACTGATCGAGCTGAACCTGCCGCTGGTCCGCTACGCGGCCGCGCGCTTCCGCTCCCGCAACGAACCGATGGAGGACATCGTCCAGGTCGGCACCATCGGCCTGATCAAGGCGATCGACCGCTTCGACTGCGAACGGGGCGTGGAGTTCCCGACGTTCGCGATGCCGACGGTGGTCGGCGAGATCAAGCGCTTCTTCCGCGACACCTCCTGGTCGGTCCGCGTCCCGCGCCGCCTGCAGGAGCTGCGCCTGGCCCTGACCAAGGCCAGTGACGAGCTGTCCCAGAAGCTGGACCGCTCCCCGACGGTGACGGAGCTGGCCGCCGTGCTCGGCGTCTCCGAGGAGGACGTGGTCGACGGCCTCGCGGTCGGCAACGCCTACACCGCCTCCTCGCTGGACTCCCCCGCGCCCGAGGACGACGGAGGCGAGGGCTCCCTGGCCGACCGGCTCGGCTACGAGGACACGGCCCTGGAGGGCGTGGAGTACCGCGAGTCCCTGAAGCCCCTGCTGGCCAAGCTCCCGCCCCGGGAGCGCCGGATCATCATGCTGCGGTTCTTCGCCAACATGACCCAGTCGCAGATCGGCGAGGAGGTCGGCATCTCCCAGATGCACGTCTCCCGGCTGCTGACCCGGACCCTGGCCCAGCTGCGGGAGGGCCTGATCTCCGACTGACCCTTCATTTCTGATGACCCGTCAGCCACACTGGCCCGATGCTGCGAGCGACAGGGTCGGGCGGGGCGGCGGGCACGACATGGACACGTGGCCGCCGAGGCGCCGTGACGGCAGCGTCGGCGGCCGTCGTCGTCCTGGGCGGGGTACTGGCCGCGTGCGCGGGCCACGGCCCGGGAGGCGGTTATGTCGCGGTCGGCTCGGCGGGCGG
Source organism: Streptomyces filipinensis (assembly GCF_014649495.1). Lineage (GTDB taxonomy): Bacteria > Actinomycetota > Actinomycetes > Streptomycetales > Streptomycetaceae > Streptomyces > Streptomyces filipinensis. The sequence continues at coordinate 88,375 of NZ_BMTD01000009.1, forward strand.
TCCCCAGAAGCAGGGTGCGGCGAGCGCGCCGACGGGCTCGGTGTCGCTGGTGCCGCTCGACGGCGGACACGCAAAGGGCGCCGGCGGAGCCGGCAACTCACCGGCACGCGCGCCCGGTTCCACACCCTGGCCGAGCGGCGGGCCACCCACCGCCGACGGCTCGGAGCGGTCCACACCGTCACCGGACACGCCGACCCCGCCCACGCCGAATCCGTCCATGCCGGACCCCTCCGGCCACACCGGCGGCGAGCGCGGCGGCGCGGGCGGCCGTACGACGTCTCCCGGCCCCTCGCCCGCCCCAACTCCCGGCCGCAGCACGGCTCCCGCGCCCGGCGACCTCTCCTGGGGCAGGCCGGTGACCGAGGCCACGGATCAGCGCTGGTGCCAGAAGGTGACCGTCGCCTTCCACAACGTGGGCGGCGTGGCGGTGCGTTCGGGCTCGGTGAGTTTCGGGACGCACATCATCGGTGCGCTCGGTATCGACTGGGGGACGGTCACCTCGACGGTGGGCCTCCCGGCGCCGATCGCCCCGGGCGCGCGCGAGCACCCCGCCTGGACGGTGTGCGTCGACGCCTGGCGCGTGCCGCTCGGCATGCACATCGAGACGCGGGACGTGTCCGTCCGGTGGAGCTGAGCGCCGCGGGCGCGCGCTACTTCAGCGCCAGCCAGGCGACGCCGGCCACCACGGCCAGGGCCACGATGACGCCGATGATCACGCCGATGCGGGGACCGGAGGGAGCGGCCGCCTGCGGCTGGCGTCCCTGCGGAGCCTCGTCGACGAACGCGCGGAACATCTGGGTGCTGCCGGCGGGGTCGTAATTGCCCTGGGGGCCCTGGGTGTTAGCCATGGCCCGAGACACTAGCGAATCCACGTGACCGACCCAAGTGCGGGGCCACCGGGACAGACGGGGGCAGCTCACACGCACCCGCCTGCGTATTTACGGTAGCAACACTTGCCTTTGCCAAGTTTTTGCGTCTCGGGACCCCGATTTGTTTGCCTGCAGCAACCAAACGTCGTTATGGTTGCCCCAAGCAACGAATACGGGAGGTGTGATGGCCGAGCAGACGCAGTTCGAAGAGCTGGCGCGTCAGCTCAGTGCCGTCGGGGCCGTGAAACGGGACATGGGGCGGATCCTGCCGCCCGACTGCCCGGCCGGCTCGGCCGCCGTGCTGACCCTGCTCGGCCGCCACGGAGACATGCGCATGAGCAAGCTCGCCGAGCTGCTGGCCGTGGACATGTCGGTCACCAGCCGGCATGTGGCGCACGTCGCCGCGCGCGGCTGGATCGAGCGGCACCCGGACCCGGCGGACAAGCGCTCGCGCATCCTGCGCCTGACGCCGGCCGGCCTGGAGCAGCTCGACGAGCTGTCCCGGCGGACCACGCATCTGCTCGCCGAGCGGCTCGCCGACTGGACCGACGACGAGGTGGCCCAGCTGATCCGGCTGATGACCCGCCTGCGCGAGTCCTTCGGCGACTGCCGGTCCACCGCGTTCCGGCTCCCGGTCCCCGTGACCGCTCCCGTAGTCGAAGAGACCACCCGTACACCCGCAAGCACGTAGGAAAAGGAAGCCCATGGCAACGACCACACCAGCCGGTGTGCGGGCTCACGCCAAGCACGGGGGAGGCTCCGCGGAGCACGCCCCCATGACGCACCGGCAGATCATGGAGGCGCTGTCCGGCCTGCTGCTGGGCCTGTTCGCCGCCATCCTCTCCTCGACGATCGTCACCAACGCACTGCCGACGATCATCAAGGACCTGGGGGGCGGCCAGTCCGCCTACACCTGGGTCGTCACCGCGGCGCTGCTCGCCATGACGGCCTCCGTGCCGCTGTGGGGCAAGCTCGCCGACCTGGTCAGCAAGAAGGCGCTCGTCCAGATATCCCTGGTCATCTATGTCGCGGGCTCGGTCATCGCCGGCCTCGCGCAGAGCCCGGCGATGCTGATCAGCGCCCGTGTGGTGCAGGGCCTCGGCGCCGGCGGTCTGTCCGCCCTGGTGCAGGTCATCATGGCCGCGATGATCTCCCCGCGCGAGCGCGGCCGTTACTCCGGCTACACCGGTGCCACCTTCGCCGTGGCCACCGTCGGCGGTCCGCTGCTCGGCGGTGTCATCACCGACACCGACTGGCTCGGCTGGCGCTACTGCCTGTTCGTCGGAATCCCCTTCGCGCTGATCGCGCTCGTCGTGCTGCAGAAGACCCTGCACCTGCCGGTCGCCAAGCGTCAGGTCAAGGTGGACTGGCTCGGCGCGTTCTTCATCACCGCCGCCGCCTCGCTGCTGCTGATCTGGGTGACCTTCGCCAACGACAAGTACGACTGGCTGTCCTGGCAGACGTACACGATGGTGGGCGGCACGCTCGTGCTGACGCTGCTGTTCGTGTTCACCGAGACCAAGGCCTCCGAGCCGATCATCCCGCTGCGCCTGTTCCGCAACCGCACCATCTCGCTGGCCTCGCTGGCCTCGCTGTTCGTCGGTGTCGGCATGTACTCGGGCACCGTCTTCTTCTCGCAGTACTTCCAGCTGGCCCGCGACAAGTCGCCGACGATGTCCGGCGTCATGACCATTCCGATGATCGGCGGTCTGTTCGTCGCGTCCATGGTCTCCGGCCGGTTCATCACCAGCACCGGACGCTGGAAGGGCTGGCTCGTCGCCGGCGGTGTCTCCCTCACGGCGGGCCTGGCTCTGCTCGGCCTGATGCGCTACGACACCCCGTACTGGGAGTTGTCCGTCTACATGGCGCTGCTGGGCATCGGCGTCGGCATGATGATGCAGAACCTGGTGCTGTCCACGCAGAACCAGGTCGCCCCGGCGGACCTGGGCGCCGCCTCCTCCGTGGTGAGCTTCTTCCGCTCCCTCGGCGGTGCGGTCGGCGTCGGCGTGCTCGGCTCGGTGATGTCGGAGCGCATCACGCACTACGCCAAGGACTCCATCACGGACCTGAGCCCGAAGGCGCGGATGGCCGCGGCGAAGGCCGTGGGCGGCGGCGACCTGCCCGACATGAACGCGCTGCCCAAGCCGGTCCGCACCTGGCTGGAGGGCGCCTACGGCCACGGCATCGCGGACGTCTTCCTCTACGCCGCCCCCTTCGCCCTGATCGCGTTCTTCACGGTGCTGTTCATCAAGGAGGTCCCGCTGCGGACGACCGGCGCGCTGGCCCAGGCCGCGCAGGAGAAGGCCGGAGCCGTCGCGGAAGCCGCCACCCCCGTCGAGACCATGCCGGAGACCACCGTGCAGGAGCCCGTCCAGGAGAACGTGCCCAGCTGGGCCGAGCCCGTCGTCGCGGCGGACCGCTTCCAGGAGACGCCGGCCACCGCTACCGCCACCCGGCAGCTGACCGCCCTCGCCACGCTCGCCGAGCCCGGCACCGGCGGCGGCACCCCGGTGCACGGCTTCGTCCGCGGCGCCGAGAGCGCCCCGGTCCCGCGGGCCGCGGTCACCCTGATCTCGCTGTCCGGCCGCCAGCTGGGCCGCGCGGTCGCCCAGGCCGACGGCGCCTACCTCGTCGACGCCCCGGGCACCGGCAGTTACGTCCTGATCGCCTCCGCCGACGGCTACCAGCCACAGGCCTCCACCATCGTGGTCGGCGAGGAGCCGCTGCCGTACGACATCCTGCTCAGCGGCACCAGCGGGCTGACCGGTGTGGTCCGGGCCGCCGGGAGCGCGCTGCCGGTGAAGGACGCCATGGTGATCGTCACCGACGTCCGCGGTGATCTGCTGGCCACCGCCGCCACCGGCGAGCAGGGCGACTTCGCCTTCGGCGACCTGGTGCCGGGCGCGGTGACCGTAGCCGTCAACGCGAACGGGTTCCGGCCGCGTGCGCTGCCGGTCGAGGTCCGTGCCACCGGGGTCACCCGGATCGAGGTCGACCTGGACGCCGGCGCCCGTCTCCAGGGTGTCGTCAAGGCCCCGCACGGTCCGCTGGCCGACGCCCGCGTGACCCTCGTCGACCAGGCGGGCAACGTGGTCGGCACCGCCACCACCGGCGCGGACGGCGCGTACGCCTTCACCGACCTGGACGGCGGCGAGTACACCGTCATCGCGACCGGCTACCCGCCGGTGGCGACGGCCCTGACGGTCGTGGGCGCCGGAGCCGACGGCCACGACATCCAGCTCGCCCACCCCGGCGAGTAGTTCCACCCGGCCCGTGGCGGGGCACGCTCCGAGCGGAGGTGCCCTGGCCGCGGGCCGGTCTCATACGACCATTTTGTAAGGCTTTGCAGGGAGAAAACGGGATGGGACTGACCGCGAAGATCCGTACGCGGGACGGGTGGGCCGTGTCGCACGCGGTCGTCACGGTGACCGACATGACCGGTACGCAGGTGCTGCGGGCCGAGGCGGACACCGAGGGAGCCGTACGGGATGCCACCGAGCTGGCGCCGGGCGCCTACACGGTGATCGTGACGGCCGTCGGTTACGCGCCCGCCGCCTCCAGCGCCATCGTCACCGCGAGCGGCCGGGCCGAGGTCGGCGCGGTCACGCTGGCCCGGCAGGGCGGCACCGAACTGCCGCCGCCCGGGCCCTGGACCATCGACCCGGTGCACTCCTCCGTCGCCGCGGTCGCCCAGCACCTGGGGATCTCCAGCGTGCACGGCCGGTTCGCGGAGTTCGGCGGCACGATCGAGATCGCGCCCGACGACGTCACCAAGTCCCGTGTGGAAGCGGTGATCAGGGCCGCGTCCATCGACACGGGCAACGGCATGCGCGACGGGCATCTGAAGTCCGCGGACTTCCTCGATGTCGAGCAGCACCCGGAGATCACCTACCGCTCGACGGGCCTGACCCAGGCGGGCTCCGACCGCTGGACGGTCCACGGGGAGCTGTCCATGCACGGGGTCGTACGGCCGGTGGACCTGGACCTGGCCTACCTCGGCACAGGCGCCGACCCGTGGGGCGGCACGCGCGCCGCGTTCCGGGCCACGGCCGAACTGCACCGCGAGGACTTCGCGATGAACTACAACCAGGTCCTGCAGGCGGGTATCGCGGCGATCGGTACGACGCTGAAGGTCGAGCTGGACATCCAGGCGGTGCAGGGCGACGCGCTGCCCCAGGCGTAGGCACGGCAGGGTCAGCCACCGGGGCAGGCGCTGCCCCTAGGCTGCCCCCATGGCACCGAACATCGCGACCAACACACGCGTATCGCTGGACGAGTTGCTGGACTTCGTACGCCCCCGCCACCGTGCCCTGCTGATCACCCGCCGGGCCGACGGTGGCCCCCAGGCGTCCCCGCTGACCTGCGGCGTCGACGACTCGGGCCGGATCGTCGTGTCGACCTACCCCGAGCGCGCCAAGACCCGCAACGCCAAGCGCGACCCCCGGGTCAGCCTGGTCGTCCTGAGCGACGACTGGAACGGCCCCTGGGTCCAGATCGACGGCACCGCCGAGGTCGTCGACACCCCCGACGCGGTGGAACCGCTGGTCGAGTACTACCGCAACATCGCCGGCGAACACCCCGACTGGGACGAGTACCGCCAGGCGATGGCCAGGCAGGGCAAGTCGATCATCCGGGTGACCCCGCAGCGGTGGGGGCCGGTGGCCACCGGGGGATTCCCGGCCCGGCCGGCCCCGCAGGACTGACCCGGGCCGTCGGAAAGCGGTCAGCCGCGTTCGACCATCGCCTCGATACCGGCGATCAGCAGGTCCAGGGCGTAGGTGAAGTCCCGGTCCAGCATCTCGTCGACCGTGTCCCCGCCGCGGGCCGCCAGGAGGTCCTTCGACTCCTCGATGACCTCGGCGGTCCCCGGTGCCTCGGCCACCTGGGCCATGGCCTGTCGGTGGTACTCGTCGGCGCTCAGTCCGGTGTCCGCTATCCGGGCGGTGAAGTGGGCCTCGATCGTGCCGAAGCCGTACACGAACTGGAAGACGGCCGAGATCGCCCCCGTCACCCCGCGCGCGGGCAGCCCGGCCCGGCGGACGACCTGCTGGACGGCGCGGGAGAAGGCCAGCGAGTTCGGGCCGATGTTGAGATAGCGCCCGGCCAGCGGCGACAGCCAGGGGTGGCGCACGAGCAGCGCCCGGTACTCGGTGGCCAGCCCGCGCAGTTGCCGGCGCCAGTCCTCGCCGTCGGCATCCGGATCGGGCAGCCGCAGCTCGCCGAACGCCACGTCCAGAGCGAGTTCCAGCAGGTCGTCCTTGGTGTCGACGTACCAGTACAGGGACATCGCGGTGACGTTCAGCTCGCCGGCCAGCCGCCGCATGGAGAACTTGGCGAGCCCTTCGGCGTCCAGCAGCCGTACGGACACGGAGGTGATCCGCTCACGGTCGAGCCCGGAGGGCTGACCGCCGCTGCGGCCGCCCCGGCGGGTCTTCTCCTCCAGCCACACACTGGTCCGCGGAGACCGACCTGCTTCCTTCACCACCGGCCCACCTTTCTGATGTCCGCCCACGGGTCCAACTTAAGGGGCACGGGGCGGTATCCCTACGCGGCCACCGCCGTCCGGGCGCGACCAGCCGCGCCCTGCCCATCCCCCCGGACACTCAGGCGGCCACCCGCTCCGCCCGGCGCAGCAACACCGCCGCCAGGAGCCCCCCGAGCAGCACGGCGACGGCCCCCACCAACTGACCCGCGCCCAGCCCGGCGGACAGCGACCGCCCCGACGCGACGGAAGAGCTGAGCACAGCGCCCAGCACGGCGACACCGAGACCGTTGCCGAACTCGGCCAGCGTTCCGTTGAGCCCGGCCCCCACGCCCGCCCTCTCCGGAGGGATCGCGCTCATGATGGCGTGGGCCATCGCCGGGTTGGCGACGGCGCACCCCGCGCCGATCAGCAGCAGCCCCAGCAGGGTCCCCGCATAGCCCCCGGAGTCCACCTCGGCGATCGCCACCAGCCCCGCCGACATCAGCACCATCCCGAGTGCGATGGAAGCCGGTGCACCCAGCCGGCCGGAGCACTTCGCCGACAGGCCGGTGAAGTTCAGCAGCACCACCGTCAGGGCCAGCGGAGCGGTCCGCAGGCCCGCCTCCAGCGGCCCGTACCCGAGCACGGACTGCAGGTGCTGGGTCAGCAGGAACAGCGCCCCGCCCATGCCGAACATGAGGAGCACGACCCCGGCGACCGAACCGGTGGACCGCCGGTCCCGGAAGAAGTGCAGGTCGAGCATCGGCTCGGCGACCCTGCCCTCCCACCAGGCGAACAGGGACAGCACCACGACCGCCACGGCCGCCAGAGCGAGCACGCGCGGTGAGGTCCAGCCGTGGACGGGGCCGGAGATGATCGCGTACACGAGCGAGGCCATGCCGAGGGTGGACAGCAGCGCGCCGAGCAGGTCGGGCCGGTCGCCGCGCGGGTTCTTCGACTCCGGGACCAGGGCCACCACCGCGACGGTGCCCAGCACCGCCACCGGGATGTTGATCAGGAAGATCGCACCCCACCAGAAGTGGTTGAGCACGAATCCGCCGATCAGGGGGCCGCCCGCGAAGCCGAGGGCGTTGACCGCGCTCCAGATGGCGATCGACTTCGGCTGCTCCTCGGGCGTGAAGATCTGCATCGCCACGGCGAGCGTGGTGGTCATCAGCAGCGCGCCGCCGATGCCCATGCCCGCCCGCGCGGCGATCAACTGGCCGGTGGATCCGGCGAGTCCGGCCACCAGGGAGCCGGTGCCGAACAGGGCGAGGCCCGCGACCAGCATCTTCTTCCGGCCGTAGCGGTCGGCCGCGCTGCCCGCGGTGAGCAGCAGACCGGACTGCACCAGGGAGTAGGCGTTGATCATCCACTGGATGTCGGACGTGGCCGCGTGCAGCTCGCGGGTGAGCGAGGGGATGGCCACGTTCAGGACGGTGTTGTCGAGCAGCACGGTGAGCTGGGCGAGGCAGATGACGCCGAGGATCAGCCAGCGCTGGGGATGGCCTGAGGACGTGGACGCAGACATGTTGTACACCGTATAGGCCTAGCTATACGGTGTACAACACGGTTTCCCGTCAGCTCTTCTTCCGCGTGAGGTCGTAGAAGGTGGCCGAACCGGCCGTCACCTTCTCGAAGGTGTTCCGGACCCACGAGGTGATCTGCGAGGCCGTACCGCTGTCGCCTCCGCCCGCCCCGCCGAAGCCGCCGCCCGCGATGAAGTAGTGGATCCTGCCCTCGGCCACGTACTTCTTGAACCGCGCCAGGGTCGGGGACGGGTCGGTGCCGTTGAAGCCGCCGATCGCCATCACCGGGTCACCGGTGGCGAGCTGGTAGCTGGCCGCGTTCTGGGAGCCGATGGACGCGGCGACCCAGGTGTACTGCGAGGCGTCCTTCTCCAGCAGCTTCCCGGCGGCCGACGACACGTTCGCGCCGTTCAGCAGACCGCCGGCGCCACCGCCCATGCCGCCCCCGCCCATCCGGCCGCCGCCGGGGAAGCCGTTGCCGTTCTGCGGGTTGCGGCCCGGCAGGCCACCGCCGAAGCCGCCGCCCGGGAAGCCGTTGCCGTTCCGCCCGCCCGGCCTCCCCGGCCCGCCGTTCTGCCCCGGCCGGCCCTGGCCGTTCTGGCCCTGCCGGCCGGGCATGCCGCCGCCGAAGCCGCCGCGGGTACCGCCACCGCCGGGCCCCCCGGCGCCGAAGCCCCTCACGCTCGCGCCCGCCGGACCCGCCGTCGGGAGGGAGCCGGTGTGCGCGGAGCCGACCGTGCTGAGGGTGTACGCCGTCGGCCCGGCGAGCGCGGCCACCAGGCCCACGGCCGCCGCCCCGAGGGCCGGCCGGCGGGGGATCCGGCCGGCGAAGACCAGGCCCAGCGCGGCCGCCAGACCGCCGACCAGCACCAGCCACCTCAGCCAGGGGAGATAGCCGGAGGTGCGGTCGAGCAGGACGTACCCCCAGGCCGCCGCGGCCACGACGGACGCGGCGAGGGTGATCGACGCCCAGGTCTGCCCGCGCTTTTCCCACAGCAGCCCGGAGCCCATGCCGACGACGGCCGCCACGTAGGGCGCGAGGGCCACCGTGTAGTACTGGTGGAAGATGCCCGCCATGTAGCTGAAGACCACCATGGTGATCAGCAGCGAGCCGCCCCACACCAGGAACGAGGCCCGGGTGACCGACGTCCGCCTCAGCTTCCGGGTGGCCACCAGGCCCGCGACCAGCAGGATCAGCGCGGCCGGCAGCAGCCAGGAGATCTGGCTGCCGATCTCGGAGTTGAACATCCTGTCCCAGCCGGTCGCGCCCCAGCGCCCCGACCCGTTGCCCCCGCCCCCACCCCCGCCCCCGACGCTGCCGGTCTCGTCGCCGCTGATGCGGCCGAGGCCGTTGTAGCCGAAGGTCAGCTCAAGGAAGCTGTTGTTCTGCGAACCGCCGATGTAGGGGCGGGAGGAGGCCGGCCACAGCTCGACGACCACCACCCACCAGCCGCCGGAGACGACCAGCACGACGGTCGCCAGCCCCAGCTGGACCAGCCGCCTGCGCAGCCTCACCGGACCGCAGACGGCGTAGACGAGCGCCAGCGGTGGCAGGATCAGAAACGCCTGCAAGGTCTTGGCGAGGAACGCGAAACCGATCGCGGCCCCGGCCCACACGAGCCACCCGGTCCGGCCGTCCTCCACGGCCCGTATGACGAAGTAGCAGGCCAGCGCCATCAGCAGGGCCAGCATCGCGTCCGGGTTGTTGAACCGGAACATCAGCGCCGCGACCGGGGTGAGCGCGAGCACCGCACCCGCGACCAGCCCCGCCACCGGACCGAACCGGCGCCGGACGGCCGCGTAGACGACCGCCACCGTGCCGACGCCCATGAGGACTTCGGGCGCGAGGATCGCCCAGGAGTTCAGGCCGAAGATCCGGACCGACAGCTCCATCGGCCACAGGAAGGCCGAGGGCTTGTCGACGGTGATGGCGTTGCCCGCGTCCAGCGAACCGAAGAAGAACGCCTTCCAGGACCTGCTGCCCGCCTGTACGGCCGCCGAGTAGAAGGAGTTGGCGTAACCGGAGGCGCTGAGGTCGTACAGGTAGAGCAGGAGGGTGGCGGCCAGCTGGCCGAGGAGGGCCGGGCGCGCCCAGCGCGGGTCCTCGGGCCGGCCGCGCCACAGTCTGCGCGGGAACGGCCCCCCGGGCTCGCCGGCCCCTCTGGAGGGCGGGGGCGGTCCCCACACCGTGGGGTTGTCCTGCTGCGCCGGCGGGTCGTAGTGGGTGGTCATCGGGGATCCCCCGGGTCCGTGTCGTGAGGGCGTACCGGCTGCAGTCGCACGGTGGCGTCCCTCCAGCTGCCGTCCGCGGCTTCACCGGCGCGGACCTGGGTGGTCGGGTGCGGCTGGTACGGCCGCTGGTACGGCACCGGCCGCTGCGGCAGCGGTACGTGCGGAGCCGTCGTGCGGTGCGCGGCGGCGGTCTCCTCCCGGTCCGGGAAGACCCAGGCGCGGAAGAGCAGGAACCGCAGCACGGTCGCGGCGAGGTTGGCGGCGATGAGCACCGCCAGCTCGGTGGAGTGCGCCGGGTTGTCGCTGGCCGCGTTGAGGGCGGCCAGCGAGCCGCTGGTCAGCGCGAGACCGATACCGAAGACGACCAGGCCCTGCGCCTGGTGCCGTACGGCCCCGCCCCGTCCGCGCACCCCGAAGGTGAGCCGGCGGTTGGCGGCCGTGTTGGCGACCGCGGAGACCAGCAGCGCGAGGGCGTTGGCGACCTGGGAGCCGGAGAACTGCCGGAAGACGCCGTAGAGCAGGAGATAGAACAGGGTCGACAGACCGCCCACGACACAGAACCCGACGAGCTGCCGGGCCAGTCCCTTGGGGACGTTGGTCAGATCGCGGTCGCGCGGGTCGTCACCGAAGGGCCGGGTGAGCCGGTCCAGCGGCAGCGAACCGGTGGCCAGTGCCCTGCCGACCCGCCAGACGCCCCTGAGGTCGTCGGTCGCGGTCTTCACGATGTGCACGGTCGAGTCGGGGTCGTCGACCCAGTCGACCGGCACCTCGTGGATCCTGAGCCCCGCCCGCTCGGCGAGCACCAGCATCTCGGTGTCGAAGAACCAGCCGGTGTCCTCCACCAGCGGCAGCAGCACCTGCGCCACGTCCCGCCGGATGGCCTTGAAGCCGCACTGCGCGTCGGAGAAGCGGGCCTGCAGGGAGCCGCGCAGGATGAGGTTGTAGGCCCGGCTGATGAACTCCCGCTTGGGGCCGCGGACGACCCGGGAACTGCGGGTGAGCCGGGAGCCGATCGCGAGGTCCGAGTGGCCGGAGATCAGCGGTGCCACCAGCGGCAGCAGGGCGTTGAGGTCGGTGGACAGGTCGACGTCCATGTAGGCGAGGATCGGCGCCTCGGACGCGGACCACACGGTCCGCAGCGCCCGCCCCCGCCCCTTCTGTTCCAGGCGGAAGTTGACGACCTCGGGGATCTCCGCCTCCAGCCGCGCCGCCACCAGCGCGGTGGTGTCCGTGGACGCGTTGTCCGCGATCGTGATGCGGAAGGCGTACGGGAAGGTGCGCGTCAGGTGTGCGTGCAGTCTGCGGACGCACGGCTGGAGGTCCTTCTCCTCGTTGTAGACGGGGATCACTACGTCCAGGACAGGCGTACCGGCGTCTCCGGCCGGGAGGTGCTCCCGCGCCGGCAGGGTGCCGGGAGAAGAGTCGGTTCGCATGGACCCGACTCTCGTCAGACCCCCTGTCGCACCGATGTGGTGGCACTGTGCTGTGCCTGTGAGTACGACCGCCGGCCAGCCTGGGGCGCCGGGTACGGGACGGCCGGGGCGAGGGCGGGCAGATGCACGGTGAACACCGTCCGCCCCGGGACGCTGTCGACGGTCACGGCACCGCCGTGCGCGGTCGCGACGGCCTGCACGATGGCGAGCCCGAGGCCCGTGGACCCCGTCGCCCTGGACCGCGCGGAGTCGCCCCGGGCGAACCGCTCGAAGACGTGCGGCAGCAGCTGTGGCGGGATGCCCTGCCCGCTGTCCTCGACGTCGACGCACATCCACGGTCCGCGCCGCCGCACGCGCGCGGTGACGGTCGTCCCGGGCGGGGTGTGCTTGCGCGCGTTGCCCAGCAGATTGACGAGCACCTGCTGGAGGCGCGCGGCGTCCGCCGAGACCAGGGCGGGCTCGTCGGGCAGCTCCAGCCGCCAGTTGTGGTCCATGCCGGCCGCGCGGGAGTCGCTGACGGTGTCCACGACGAGCGGGACGAGGTCGGTCTGCTCGAACTGCAGCGGCCGGCCGGCGTCCAGCCGGGCGAGCAGCAGCAGATCCTCGACCAGCAGGGTCATCCGCCCGGCCTCGGACTCGATCCGCCCGAGCGCGTGCCGGGTGTCGGGCCCGACCTGCTCGCGCCCGCGCCGGGTCAGCTCGGCGTACCCCCGGATGGAGGCGAGGGGGGTGCGCAGCTCGTGGCTGGCGTCCGCGACGAACTGCCGTACCCGCGTCTCGCTCCGCTGCCGGGCGTGCAGCGCGCCGTGCACGTGGTCGAGCATCCGGTTGAGCGCGGCGCCGACCTGGCCGACCTCGGTGTGCGGATCGCACTCGGACTCCGGGACCCGCTCGCTGAGGTTCACCTCGCCGGTGTGCAGAGGGAGTTCGGAGACACGGGTGGCGGTCGCGGCCACCCTGCGCAGGGGGCGGGTGGCGACGCCGACGAGTACGTAGCCGGCGATACCGGCGGCGACGAGACCGGCTGCGGTGACGCTCACCTCGACCAGGATCAGGGTGTTGATCGTGTTGTCGACCGTATCGGTCGGCAGGGCGACGTAGTAGGTGCCGTCGGCCCCGGGGACGTACCGCACGAGGTACGTGCCGAGCCCCGGGATGTCGACGGTGTGCGTGCCCGTGGTGGGCACCTTGCCCAGGGCGGCCTTCTGCTCGTCGTCGAGGGGGACGGCATGGTTGCGCTGGAAGGGACCGTTGTCGCTGGAGGAGCGCCGGGCGATGACCGCCCGGGTGACCGTGCCGCCGGTGCCGACCTCGGCGGCGATGGTCTCCGGCTGCGTCGGCCCCTCGACGAAGCCTGTGAGCCTGTCCGTCAGCCTGGAGTCGTTCATGCGCCCGCCGGGCTTCATGGGCCCCGACAGGCGTTTGCCCACCTCCGCCAGCTGCCCGTCCAGCTGCTCGTACAGATGCGACCGCAGCGCCACGGTCGTCACCGTCCCGATCACCGCGCACACGACGGCGATCAGCACCACGGAAGCGACGACGAGCCGCGCCCGCAGGGTCCGCGGCTGTCCCACCCGGCGTGTACGCGGACCCGGCCGTCGTCGCCTGCTCATGACACGGCGGGCTTGATCAGGTAACCCGCCCCACGCCGGGTGTGGATCATCGGCTCACGGCCCGCGTCTATCTTCCGGCGCAGGTAGGAGATGTAGAGCTCGACGACATTGGCCTGGCCGCCGAAGTCGTACGACCAGACCCGGTCCAGGATCTGTGCCTTGCTCAGCACACGCCGCGGGTTGCGCATGAGAAAGCGCAGCAGCTCGAACTCGGTGGCCGTCAGATGGATGGACTCCCCGGCCCGCGCGACCTCGTGGCTGTCCTCGTCGAGCGTGAGGTCCCCGACGACGAGCACGGAGTCCGACCGCCGGTCGGCGGCCCCGGACCGCCGGATGAGCCCGCGCAGCCGCGCCACGACCTCCTCGAGGCTGAACGGCTTGGTGACGTAGTCGTCGCCGCCGGCGGTGAGCCCGGCGATACGGTCCTCGACGGCGTCCTTCGCGGTCAGGAACAGCACGGGCACGTCCGGCAGCTCGCGCCGCAGCCGCCCCAGCACGGTGAGCCCGTCCATGTCGGGCAGCATCATGTCCAGTACGACGGCGTCGGGCCGGAACTCCCGGGCGGTCTGGACGGCTCCCTGCCCGTCCCCCGCACTCCTGATCTGCCAGCCCTCGTAACGAAGAGCCATGCTCAGCAGTTCGGTGATCGACAGCTCGTCGTCCACCACAAGCACCCGGACGGGGCTCCCGTCCGGCCTCAGCAGTTCGGTGCGCCCCCGGGGCGAGGTCGTGGTCATGGCGCACACCCTGTCGGTGCCCTCTGAGAAGACGCTTTCCCCAGTCTGTGATTTCCCTGAGAAACGCACAGGCACCTCTCAGGAAGCTCCTGGGAAGCACACCGGGATCAGACCGTGCGGCCGGGGGCGGGGGATCCGGCTCCTTGCCCTCGCCTCAGAACAACCCCTCCGGCTCCTGTCTGAACTCCCGGAAGGGGAAGGTGAGTCCGGCCGCTCCCGTGGCGGCCGGCGACACCAGCTCCCAGCCCCTCATCAGCCGGGTGTCGAGCACGACGACTCCGCGCCCGCCCACCGCCAGATGCAGGTCGGGCCCGGCAGCCGCGACCAACTCCCCGCCCACACCGCCGCCCGGCACGAGCTCCGCCACCTCGCCGAGCGCCACCGGAACACCGGCGAGCCCGAACACGCCGACGTGGTCGGTCACTTCACACGGCGCCGGGCTCAGCGACTCCGGCCAGCCGCTGAGCGCCACGGCCCGCGCGTGCAGCTCCCGCACCTCCGCGGCGCGCTCCGCCGGTGTCCCCGGCAGCGCCGACCGGACCGCCCGCTTGTCGGCGTACGGAATCCGGTCCGGCACCTGGAGCGCGGCCCGCAGCAGCTCCTCGGTGCGCCGGGCGGCCATCAGCGGACCGGTGCCGAGCCAGCTGAAACAGACGGCCCCCTGCTCCAGCAGCCGGACCGGGCCTCGTTCGGCCGCGGTGATCCCCACCTTGACCATCCCGGGCCCGAACCACGCCAGATACACCCGGTACGGGCGCGGATCATCGGCGATCGTGTCGGCGGCCACGGAGTGCGCCCGGTCCAGCCGCGCGCACTCCTCGCACCGGGCCCCCGTACTCCGCCCCGGCACCACGGCCCGCACCGGACAGGCGTGCCCCCGCGCCCCCACACACGTCCGCACGCCCCCTTCCGGCACCGCGAACCCGATCCGCTTCCCCCGGGGCAGCGCACTGCGCCGCCCGCCGTCCCACTCCCACACGGGACCACCGGGCGCCCAGCGCAGCCCCGAGCACTTCCATCCGTGTTCCATCACCGGTGAGCGTAGGGGGCGGGTCCGACAACGGGCGGCGGACAGCGGGCGGCGGACAGCGGGCGGGGCCCGGCGCGCGGGGCCCGGCGCGCGGCGGCCCGAAGCCGCCCCCGTCGATCGCGGCTTCGGGCCTGTCCGGGGGGATCAGGTCACCGCACGTTCACTCGGCGGGCGACAGGTCCGCCGCCCCGGCGGCCGTCGCCTCGGCGGCCACCGCCGCCCCGCGCGCCCGCCCCCGCCCCGCCAGCCGGCAGCCGACGCACCCGGTGTGCCCCTCCCGGGCCTGTGTGTCCCGGACCCGCATCCCCCACTGCCCACGCGGCCGCACCCCCGGCGGCTTGCCCCAGCCCGCCAGGTGCAGGAACCAGGTCACCAGGACACTCGCGCCCGTGACGGCGAGCCCGGCCGCGACCACCGGCAGCGAGGCCGTGCACACCCCCACCCCGACCACCCCGCCTCCCACCGTCGCGACACCGAAGCCGGTCCAGCCGGCGATGGTGTGACCCTCGTCGTACAGACTCATAGCCGCCTCCGGGACGAGTTTCTCTCACGAGCTAAGAAGTTCGTTACTCCGAATATCTCACGAGCTAAGGGATTCCGAAAGATGCACGGCACGCCGCGACCGTCCGCCACTCCGGCCCAGGCGCTGTCGGCGATGGACCACCTCATCGCCGCCCACCTGATCGGACAGCAGGAGCTGGCCCGGCGGCTGGGGCTGAACGTCACCGACCTGACCTGCTTCGCCTTCGTCCTGGAGGCCGGCGACGAGCTGCTGACGGCGGGCGACCTCGCCGCCCGCGCCCACGTCACGACCGGCGCGGTGACCGGCATCCTCAACCGCCTCGAACGCGCCGGATACGTCACCCGCCGCCCCGATCCCGCGGACCGCCGCCGCGTCCGCGTGGCCGCCGTACCCGCCGCCGTCACCCGCGTCGAGGCCGTGTACGCGGGGCACTACCAGCGCCTGACGGCCCTGTTCTGCGACTACTCCCCCGAGCAACTGGCCGTCATCACGGACTGGTTCACCCGAGCCACGGCCCTGGCGCACGAATACCTGGAGAAACTGAACCGGAACGACCCCGCCGAGGAGTGCTGACCCGCGGCAGCCGGCCCCGCCCCGCCGGCCGCCAGGACGCGCCGCCCGGCGCCGAAGCCCCCTCCGGCACGCCGATCACCGCTACGTACACTGCCTGCACTTGTTCGGCGGCCTGCCCACCCGGGCGGGCCCGACCCTTCGGGGACTGCATGCGAAGAATCACCATCGGCTCCGCCCTGCTCGGCTCCGCGGCCATAGCCGCCCTGCTCGCTCCCGGCGCGCAGGCGAACGAGGTGGTGGGCGACGCCGATGTCGGCGGTTTCCGGATCACCGGCGGGGGCGGCGCGGGCAACGACGTCGTGCTGGGCACCACCGACGCGAGGACGATCACCGTGAAGGTGACGGCCAGCGACGACTCCGGCATCAGGTCCGCGGACTTCACGCTCTTCCACGGAAAGACCCTCAGCAGGGCGGACGCGATCCTGAAGGCGAAGGAAACGGCGGCGGTGTGCACGGCCGCCGGAACCACGTCCGTCTGCACCAAGCACTACACGATCGACCCGCGGCGCGATCTGCGGAACGCGCTGGCCGGCCTCTGGACGGTCTACGCGGAGGCACACGCCCACGACGGGGACTACGTGAAGGTGGAGGGTCTCACCGCCTTCGCCCTGAAGCGCTACGGCAAGCTGACCACCAACGCCTCTCCCGAGCCCGTCGCCAAGGGCGGCACCCTCACCGTCACGGGCAAACTCAGCCGGGCCAACTGGGACACCCACGACTACCACGGCTACACGAACCAGCGCGCCTACCTTGAGTTCCGCCGGCCGGGCGACGACTACTACGAGTCCTTGGGCTACACCCCCACCGACTCCACCGGGGTCGCCACCGCGAAGGTCACCGCGACCGCCGACCGCTACTGGCGCTACGAGTTCCGCGGCACCCTGACCACGAGCGCCGTCAAGGCGACGGGTGACTTCGTGGACGCCCGCTGACCCCACCGGGCCCGGCCGGCCGCCGGGCCCGCGAGAAGTCTCAACCCCGCCGTGCCACCCGCCTTCTCACGAATCGGCAAGCGCCGGCCGGACGGGCCTCAGTTCTTCAGGTCAAGGACGATCAGGTGCATGCTGTCCGTGCCGGCGTACGTGACGAACACGCCCGCGCCCCGGGTGAGGGCGTCCGGGGTGACGGTCGCTTCCGGCAGGGGCTTGGCGGCGCCCGTGGCGACGGACACGGAGACCGGGGTCCTCGGCGTGTCCTCGCCGGCCAGGCCGTAGGCGGTGCCGTCGTCGCCGACGGCCGCGAGGGTGATCTTCCTGGCGTCCTCCCCGCTGTCGGTGCACCTGCCCTTGCCCGTCTTCAGGTCGAAGACGCTGCCGCCCTTGACCAGATAGCGGCCGTCGGGGGACAGGGCCGGCCGCACGTCCGCGAGGTTCTTCGGGTCCGGGACGTCCGCGCCGTACTCGGTCTCCTTGGTCCGGCACGGGGCGGTGGCCTGGACGGCGCCGGTCGCCAGGTCGTGGACGGCGGAGACGTCGTCCGGCCCCTTGAGCCAGTTGGCGATCACGTGGTCGCCGACGGCACCGACGATGCGGCCGTTCGGCGTCTCGTCCGTACCGAAGCCCACGTTCTCCTCCTTGCGGACGGCTTCGACGCCGGGCGGGGCCACCTTCGTACTCCGCCAGCCTCCGTCGGCGCCGAAACCGCCGTCACCCCCGGCGCCCTCTTCGCCGTTGGTCACGAGCCCCGCCGGGCCCTGGAACGACATCAGGTAGTCGGGGTCGGCCGCCTTCCCGTTGAGCGTCACCTTCGCGTCGCTGGTGTCGGTGACCTTGCCGTCGGGAGCCACCAGGATGCTGTCGCCGCCGTAGGAGGTGACGACCAGGCCCCCGGGTCCGGGGAACACGCTGGGCCGGTCGAACTCGCCGTCCGGCGCCTCGGCGTTGCCCGCGCCGACCGGGGAGACGTCTTTGCCGGAGGCGTCGGCCGGGTAGAAGGCCACGGCGACGACCTCCTTGTACTCGTGGAGCTCGTCCTTGCGGGCCTCGCCACGCGCCCACACCGCGAAGTAGTCGCGCTGCGCCCCGGGGATCAGGGCGATCTGCGGGACCGCCAGCGCGCCGGACTGCTCGTCGCTCTGCTCCTTGGTGAGCTTGGGGCCCTGCCACGGCTTGCTCGTGGACAGCAGCCTGCCGGACGACGCGTCCCGGACGTCGAGGACATAACCCCGCGCGGTCTTGTCGAGGTACGCGACCGCATCGCCCTTCCCCGAGACCGCGTACGGCAAGGGCTGCCCCTGAGGAAGCCAGCCGGCCTCGACCTCCCAGCCCTTGGCGCTGTCGAAGGCGGCCGGTGCGGTGATCCTGCTCTTCAGCGGGACGCCGCCGGCACCCCCGGCACCGCCCCCGTGCGCACTCTGGCCGCCGGTGGCGCCGCCGCCGGATTCGCAGCCCGACACCATGCCCGCGAGCGCACCCGCCAGCAGCACGGACGCCGCCCCCTTGCCGATCCTCATCCTCGGTACCTCTGACGTCATGGGGCGATGAGGCGAAGTGCCATCTCCCCCGGTGGATGGTCTTCGAACGATCAAGCAGAGACGGAGGCTAGCAGCCGTGTGCGGGGCGGGCCGATCCACAGGTCGACCCCACCGACCGGACGAAACCTGCTCTCAGCGGGGGAACGGCCCGGACGGCCGCGCGCAAAGCTCCTGGGCCACAGCTCTGTCCGAGGAGCGGCCGGCGTCCACGTAGCCGTTTGATCGAACCCGCCCTCACCGGTTAGGTCGAACTGACTGCGCCCCGCGTTCCGACCCAGCGATGCGTGGGAAAGGCAGTGGAGGACAGCGCGACAGAAGGGTGGCAGCGTGCGGGCCAGCATTGGAGACAGGATTCTTGTCCATGGTCGGATCGTGGGGCAGCACGATCGCAGCGCAGAGATCATCGAGGTGCTCGGAGCGGATGGGGGCCCTCCCTACCGGGTCCGTTTCGAGGACGGCCACGAGACGCTGATGAGTCCAGGCCCGGACACCGTGGTCCGTCCCTTCGGATCCGACGACTAGGCAGCGCGACCCGGCGGTTGTTGTCAGAGCTGCCGTCAAGGCAAAAGCCAGAGGCCCTGTGGATCACTCCACAGGGCCTCTGAACTGTTGTGCACTCGGCAGGATTCGAACCTGCAACCTTCTGATCCGTAGTCAGATGCTCTATCCGTTAAGCTACGAGTGCTTGTTCTTTTGTTTTGCCCCCGCTCTCGGCCCTTTCGGCCCGCTCCCGGCGACAGGAAGAACATTACATGACTGCCGCCGTCATGTGAAATCCGATTCGCACACCCCTTGTGACCTGCGAAAACGTCGACTCAGGCCGATGAGAGGGTCCGGAGGGACAGCCGGGGCGGGAACGCCGAAGCCCCGGTCCTGGGGACCGGGGCTTCGGGATCGGTGCGGAGGCGGAGGGATTTGAACCCTCGATGGGCTTTAAGGCCCAAACCGCATTAGCAGTGCGGCGCCATAGACCGGACTAGGCGACGCCTCCAGCACAACCGCTCACGCGAGCGCGCGAGTGGTGCGTGCAGATGATGACACAGCCAAGCGGCTTGTCACCAATCGCCCCCCACGGTACTAGGCACTCGGGCCACAGAGCAAAGGGCGTCGGTCCGGCGAGGCGCGGCGCAACGTCCGGGGCGGCGGATCCGTTGGGCTGGGCATGGTCTTTCTTCTTCAGCGGGGCCGGGTGCGCGGTGGCGTCGGGCCGGTCCTCGCCGCCGTTTCCGGTCTCCTCGCCGTGTCCGCCGTACCCGCCGTCGCCGCGTCCGCCGTGCCGCCGCCCGTGCGGCCCGAGGACCGGGCCGGTGATCACCTCACCGTCGTCGTGCGGCAGGCCGGGTCCGGGCGGGACGGGACGTACGAGCTGTCCTGCCATCCGGCCGGCGGGAGTCACCCGGACGCGGCGGAGGCCTGCCGGGTGCTGGACGAGCACACGCGCTGGGGGAAGGACCTCTTCGCCCCGGTGGCGCCCGGGACGACCTGCACCATGCTCTACGGCGGGCCGGCCACCGCCCGGGTGACCGGCACCTGGGCCGGCCGCAGGGTCGCCGCGGGCTACGACCGCAGCAACGGGTGCGAGATCGGGCGGTGGGACGGGCTGGTGCCGCTGCTGCCGAGGCTGGGCTCGCTGGCGGCCTAGGGGGACCGCCCCGGGCGGCGCGCGCCCACGGGCGACTCACGTGGTCGGAGAAGCGGGACAGAGACGTGGGACAGAGACGTGGGACGGGCGCCCGGGGCGGAGGGGGCAGGGTGGGCGCGCGGGGCGGAGGGGGCGGGACGGAGGGGGTCAGGTGGTTCACGGGGGCTCTCGGCGGAATCACCTCTCCGGTAAAGGTCCCGCGAAGGTCTCGCGCAGCCGGAGGCCGTGGTCGGCGTGCGAGCACGCGTTCGGTGTCACTTCGTCGTGGGACCTCCCTCTCATCCGGCGTCGCGAGCGCAACGTGTGCGCTTAGACTCCCTCGCGTGACACGTCGCGGGCCGGTTGGCAAGATGGCCCGAGCGGTCGGCAAGGTGCGGTAACAGGGAGGAAGGCGTCTCGTGAGCAGCAGGCCATCCCGAGGCGCTGCTCGCCTCGCAGCCATACTCGACGCGCTGCCGGACGCGTTGGTCCTGGTCAACGCCAACGGAACCGTCGTCAACGCGAACACCATCGCGCTGGAGGCCTTCGAGGCGCCGGGCACGGCTCTCGTCGGGCGCGGGTTGCTCGATCTGCTGCCCGAGTTCGACTCGCGGCTGATCCCCGGCTCGATGCGCCGGCCCGACCACATGGATCCGCGGGGGCGCACCAAGCCGACGCGGATGATCGCGCGGCGGACCGACGGGACCGAGTTCCCGGTCGAGGTCACGAGCGCGAATCTGGAGAACGGCCAGCAGGCGTACGACGGTTACGGCTACACCGGCGACGAGCTGCTGATGGTCGTCGTACGGGACCTGTCCGGGACCGTCGACACCGAGGCCGAGCTGGCGCGCTCGCAGCGGCAGACCGAGATGATCCTGCGGGCCGCGTCCGAAGGCGTCGTGGGCACCGACACCGAGGGCCGGATCGTCCTCGTCAATCCGGCCGCCGCCCAGATACTGGGCTACCGGGCCGGAGAGCTGGGCGGCAAGGAGCTGCACACGCTCGTGCTGCACTCGCGCGCCGACGGCTCCCCCTTCCCGTACGACGAGTCCCCGCTCGCCGACACCCTGCGCTCCGGGCGCAAGCACCGGGTGCGCGGGCAGGTGCTGTGGTCCAAGGGCGACGAGAGGGTCTCCGTCGACCTCACCACCGCGCCGGTGCGCGACGGGGACCAGCTCGTCGGCGCCGTGATGACCTTCACCGACCGGCGGCCGCTCGAATCCATGGCCGAGGAGAAGGCGGCGCTGGAGAAGGCGCACGCGGAGGAGGTCGAACGGCTCTCCGAGGAGCACGCCTCCGACCTGACCGCACTGCGCCAGCAGCATGTCACCGAGCTCGAGGAGCTGCGCGAGAAGCACGCGGAGGAGCAGGCGGCCGGCGAGGAGCGGTACGCCGCGCTCGCCGAGCGGGAGAAGGACCGGTACGAGGCGCTGGCCGGGCGCCACGAGCAGCTGCTGACCCTGCTGGGGCAGTCGCTGCGCGGGCCCCTGGAGGAGCTGCGGCGCGAGCTGGCCGCGCTGGCCGCGGACGACGCCGGGCAGCTGTGGCCCGAGGCCAATCAGGTGCTCCATCACCTTTCCGCCGGGTACGCGCGGATCACGACGCTCATCGACAACGTCCTCGGGTACCAGCGGCTGGACGCCGGCGCCGAGGACATCACCCGCACGAAGGTGATGCTGGACGCCGTCGTCGCCGCCGGTGTGGACGGGGCCGTCGAGCTGATCGGACCCGGGCGGGTGCAGTTCGCCGTGCACGCGCCGCCCATCGAGGCCGAGGTCGACCCGCAGCGGCTCGCCACCGCGCTCGCGCACCTCGTGGCAGACGTGGCCGGCGTCGACGCGACCGGCAACTCGCCCGTCTCCGCGGGCGGTTACCTGGACAACACCGTCGTGGTCGCCGCCGCGCAGCGCGGTGAGGTCGCGCGGATCGAGGTGCGCGGGCCGTACACCGGGGGAGACGCGGTGCACGAGCCGATCGTGCGCGGGATCGTGCGGGCCCACGGCGGGGTGCTCCAGACGCACGAGGTGCCGGGCATGAGCGGCAGCGCGTATGTGCTGGAGGTGCCGCTCGGGGGTGGCGCGGGGACGGTCGACGGACGGCCGTCGGCCGTGGCGCTCCCGGCGGGGCAGGGTCCCGTCGGGCAGGGCCCGGTGGGGCAGGAGCCGGGCGGACTGGTGCTCGCCGGACAGGAGCCGGGCGGGCAGGAGCCGAGTGGGCTGGTGCCGGGCGGGCCGGCCACGCCGGTCTCGGGCGAGCAGGTCTCGGGCGAGCAGGCCTCCGGCCTCGGTGAAGGGGCCGCTGAGGAAGCGGCCGGTGGCGGACGGCGGCGGGCCCGGCGTGCCTCCACGGACGCCTTCCTGGAGAGTGATGTGCCGGGCGCGGGCCAGGCCGGTGAGGCGGAGGCGCCCGCACCGACCGGTCGGCGCCGCAGGCGGGCGGGTGCGCCCGCCGAGGAGCCGGCCGTGGTTCCGGCCGCGGGCCCGGAAGCCGCGTCCGGCGGTACCGGGCGACGCCGTGCCCGGCCCGCCGAGAACAACGCCGGTGACGGCGACGCCGGCGGGGCCGTGAGCGAGGGGGCGGTGGTGACGGCCGCCGAGCACGCCGCCGGGGCCGCCGCCTCGGGTACGGGACTCGGCGCCGCCGTTCCGCCCCAGGGCGTGCCCGTGCCCACGGGCCGGCGCGCTCCCCACGACTCCGGTGCCCCGCAGGCCGCCCTGCCGCCCGCCCTGCCCGCCGTGGGCAGCCGGCCGGCACCAGGCGGGCAGGCCGTTCCGGATGCGCAGGCTGCGCCGGGGGTTCCGGCCGCGGAGGTCGTCCCGGCCGAGGGTGGGCAGCCGACCGGGCGGCGCCGGCGTGCGCTGGCCGCCGCGGCGGAGCGTGCCGCCGCCCAGGAGGCGGGTGCGCGTACGGTCTTCGCCCTGCCGCCGGCCGAGGCCGACCGCTCACCGCAGTCCGCGGGCGGGCCGGACGGCACGGGTACGGTTCCGGCGCCCGGCCGCGTTCCGGGCGCGGGCACGCCTGTGGGTCCCGGGGGCGCCGTACCGGTGGGGCCGGGGGCGGTCGCGCCTGCCGGTCCTGGGACGGGTGCGCCTGCCGGATCGGGTACGGACGCCGGGGCGGGTGCCGTTCCGGGTGCCGCCGGCCAGCCGCAGGCGCCGGGGCAGGAACCGGCTCAGCTGCCGCTGTCCGTCGCGGGGGTGCCCGCTGACGACGGCCGGCACGACGCCGTACCGCTCGACCAGGCCTCGGACCACACCCCGCCGCAGCCGCATCCGACCAGCGCGCCGACCGGCCGCCGCCGCCGTGCCGTGACCCAGTCGGCGGAGCCCGCCCAGTCGATGGCACCTCAGGCTCCGGAGGGCGCTCACCCGGCCTCCGTACCGATGCCTCCCGCTCCGATGCCTCCCGTCCAGGCCGTTCCCGGCCAGGCGGTCCCGGCGCAGGTGACTCCCCCGCACGGCGTGCCGGTCGCGCCCGGGCAGGCCGGACCGCAGCCCGCGGGGGCGCCGACTCCCGGTCAGGGCACGCCGGTTCACGGCGTTCCGGCGCAGGGTACGGCCGGGCAGGGCATCCCCGTCCAGGCCGGTCCCGTACCGGCCGCGGGGCAGACGTCCGCTCCCGCGCAGGGGCTGCCGGGTCAGCAACCCGGCGTACCGCACCCCGCCGCGCCCAGGCACGACGCCGCCGGCCGGCCCGTACCGACGGCTCCCGGCTCCCCCGCGGCTGCGGGTCCGACGCCGCCGGGTGGTGCCCCGAACGGCCTGCCGCTGCCCGCGGAGGCCGGTGCCGGGCAGATGCCGACGGCCGGCCAGGCGCCTGGCGTGCCCCAGCAGTGGCCCGGCGCCGATGACACCTCCGGCGCGGGTGGCACGCCCGTACCGCAGACCGGCACGCCGGCCCCGGGCACCCCGCTCCCCGCGGAGCGGGCCGGTGTCCAGGCGCCGCGGGCCGCACAGCCGTTGCCCGCCGAGGAGGGCGACGTCGACCCGAACTCGACGCAGGGGCGGGCGATCAGCGTCCGTACGCTCGGACAGGGCGTGCCGTTCTCGCGGCAGGCCGCGCAGGTGCAGCAGCCCACGGCGACCCCGCCGCCGCACACGCCGGGCGGGTCCGGCCGGCGGCGCAAGCTGGGCACGCCGCCCGACCCGGCCCAGCGCGCGGACCAGCAGCCGGAGCAGACGGCCCGGCCGCGCCCGCCGGCCGAACCGGCGCCCGCGCAGCCCTCGCTCGGCGGACAGCCGTCCCTCGGTGGACAACCGTCGCCCGGTGGACAGCCGTCCCTCGGCGGTCAGCCGGTCCCCGCGCAGGCGCAGCCGTCGCTCGCCGGGCAGCCCCGGCTCGCCCCGGGCACCGAGGGCGCCGGACGCTCGTACGCCATAGGCGCGCCGGACGCCGATGCCGCCGAGGGGCCCGAGCCGCTGGACGGTCCCGGTGGGGCGGTCGAGGTCGCGGACG
The DNA here is from genome assembly GCF_014649495.1 of Streptomyces filipinensis. Lineage (GTDB taxonomy): Bacteria > Actinomycetota > Actinomycetes > Streptomycetales > Streptomycetaceae > Streptomyces > Streptomyces filipinensis. The sequence goes on from NZ_BMTD01000009.1 coordinate 112,927, forward strand.
CGCCGCTGCCGCAGCCGCTCGACGACGAACTGCCTCCGGAGCCGCTGGACAACCCGCGCCGGCTGCTGGTGTGGCCCGCGCCGGACGCGACGACCCAGCAGGCGCTGAGCGACCGTGGCTACCGGCCGGTGATCGTGCACTCCCGTGAGGAGGTCGACGCGCAGATCGCGGCGTTCCCGGCCGCGCTGTTCGTGGATCCGCTGACCGGGCCCATCACGCGTACGGCCCTGCAGTCGCTGCGGCAGGCCGCGGTCGCCGCCGAGGTGCCGGTGCTGGTGACGGCCGGACTCGGTCAGGCGACGCGCGAGGCGGCGTACGGCGCCGATCCCGCCGTGCTGCTCAAGGCGCTGGCGCCGCGCGACAGCGAGCAGCATCCGCCGCGGGTGCTGCTCATCGAGGAGCACGCGGAGATCGCGCTGGCGCTGACCTCGACCCTGGAGCGGCGCGGGATGCAGGTGGCGCGGGCCGCGAACGACAACGACGCGGTGACGCTCGCCGGGCAGTTCCGGCCGAACCTCGTGGTGATGGACCTGATGCAGGTGCAGCGGCGCCAGGCCGGCTTCATCGGGATCATCGACTGGCTCCGTGCGAACGGGCAGCTCAACCGCACCCCGCTGGTCGTCTACACGGCGGCCGTCGACCAGGCCGACCTGCCCCGGCTGGCGTCGGGCGAGACGGTGCTGTTCCTCGCGGAGCGCTCCACCAGCGCCGAGGTGCAGAGCCGGATCGTGGACCTGCTGGCCAGCATCGGCACGAACTAGGGCTTCCGGAGCCGCCGGTCCTGCCTTCGGGGCCGCCGGTCTGCTTTCGGAGCCGCCGGCCTTGCCTTCGGGGCCGCCGGTCCCGTGGAGCTCGGGGAGCGGCTGTGCCGTCGGCCGCGCAGTGCTGCGGCTAGCGCGCGACCAGGCGGCGGGCCGCCTCCTTCACGGAGGCTCGCAGCCGGTCGCGGTCGGTGTCCTCCGCCCCGGTGAGGATGCGCCGCATCTGGGGGACCACGGCCATCCAGTTGGCCAGCGCGGTCAGCAGCAACAGGAGGTCGCCGGGCGGGAACGCGTCGGTGATCACCCCTCGGGCCTGGCCGTCGGCGAGGGCCGCCACCTTCCGGGCGTAGTGGTCCTGGCGGGTCGGTTCGTCGGGCAGCTCGGCCGTGCCGTACTCGATGCCCTCCCAGAACAGCAGGCGCAGCAGCTCGGGGTGGGCGGCGTGGTAGTCGAGCAGGCGGTCGACCCAGCCCTCGATGTCGTCGGGGTCGACGGGGACGGCGGCGGCCAGGTCGACCATGCAGGTGCCGAGCACCTGGGTGAACAGCTCCGCCTTGTTGCCGAAGTAGGCGTAGATGAGCTGCTTGTTGGCCTTGGCCTCGGTGGCGATGCGGTCGATGCGGGCGCCCGCGATGCCGTGCCGGGCGAACTCGGCGACCGCCGCCTCGAAGATGCGGGCCTTGGTGGCCTCGGGGTCCCTGACTGCTGCCATGGGGACAGGGTAGGGGTCGGACAGGCAAGTAACCAACTATTTGGTTGACGGGAATGCGATCACCCTGCACCCTGTTGAGTGCTACCAACCAACGAGTTAGTTACTAGAGTCGGCTCCAAGGAGTGTCCCCGCTCATGCCGTCAGCCACCAGCACCCGCCCGGCCCACCGGACCCGGACCCGGACCCGCGACCGTGTCCCCGCGCCCGACCGGTCCGCGGCGTCCACCGCGCCCGGCGAGTCCGCGGCCCCCGGAGCATCCGGCAATCTGTTCCTCCTGCTCATCGCCGTCTGCACGGCCGTCACCGCCGCCAACATCTACCTCGCGGCCCCGCTGCTCCCCCTGATCGCCCACGACTTCGGCACGGTCCCCTCGGCGGTGACCTGGATCGCGTCCGTCGCCCAGTTCGGCTACGCGGCCGGCCTGCTCTTCTTCGCCCCGCTCGGCGACCGCGTCAACCGCCGCCCGCTCGTCGCCGGCCTGTCCCTGGCCACCACGGGGGCGCTGGTCGCCGCCGCCGCGGCCCCGGGCACCGCCGCGCTCGCCGCCGCCGTGTTCCTCGCCGCCGCCGCGACCGTCATACCGCAGCTGCTGGTCCCGCTGGTCGCCGAGCGCGCCCCCGCGAACCGGCGTGCCCGGCATGTCGCGGCCGTCATCGCCGGGCTGTTCACCGGCATCGTGGCCGCCCGTGTCGTCGGCGGTCTGGCCGGGCAGGTCTTCGGCTGGCGCTGGGTGTTCGCCGGATCCGCCGTACTGACCCTGGCACTGGGCCTGGCCACCGCCGTGGCCCTGCCGTCGGAGCGCCGGGCACGGCAGGGCGGCCTGTTCTCGGGCCTGGCCGAGCTGCCGGGACTGCTGCGCCGCTCGCCCGACCTGTGCCGGGCGTGCCTCCGGCAGGCGGGCATGTTCGGCGCCTGGAGCGCGCTGTGGACCTCCCTGACGCTGCTGCTGACCGGCCCCTCCTACGGGCTGTCGACCGCGACCGCCGGGCTCTTCGGCCTCTTCGGACTGACCTCCAGCGCGGTGGCGCCGCTGGCCGGAGGCCTGGTGGACCGTTTCGGCGCGGCACGGGTCGTCGGTACCGCGTATCTGCTCGCGGCCGTGGCCGTACCGCTGTTCTGGCTGGGCGGGCATGTCCTGGTGGCGCTGTTCGCCGCCGCGATCGCCGTCCATGCCGCGCTCGTCGCCTCGCACGTCGCCAACCAGACCGTCGCCCTGACCACGACGTCCACCCCGGCCACCGCCAACACCGCCTACGTCGTCTCCGGCTTCGCCGGCGGCGCCCTCGCCTCAGCCGCCGCAGGCCCGGCCTTCGGCCACTGGGGCTGGGCCGGGGTGTGCGCGGTGGCGGCGGTAGGGCTGCTGCTGGGCTGGACGAGCACGCTGCGGCGGGGGTGAACGGGGGCGTGAGCAGCGCGGACCGGCGCCCTGGGCGAGCGGCCCGGGGCGGCGGGCCGGGCCGGCCGCCCCGGTGAGCAGCGCGGGGCAGCGGCCCGGGTCAGCAGCGCACCACAGGCCGCCCCGGGGCGGTCAGAGCCGTGTGACGTCCAGGTGGCCGTCCGCGTACTGCCTGCGCAGCACCTTCTTGTCGAACTTGCCCACACTCGTCTTCGGCACCGACGCGACGACCGTCCAGCGCTCGGGCAGCTGCCACCTGGCGATGCGGCCCTCCTCGGCGAGGAACGTGCGCAGGGTCTCGAAGTCGGCGGTGGCGCCCTCCCTGAGGACCACCGTGGCCAGCGGGCGCTCGCCCCACTTCTCGTCGGGCACGGCGACCACCGCGGCCTCGGCCACGTCCGGATGGGACATCAGCGCGTTCTCCAGCTCCACCGAGGAGATCCACTCGCCGCCTGACTTGATGACGTCCTTGGCGCGGTCGGTGAGGGTGAGGAAGCCGTCGGGGGAGATGGTTCCGACGTCGCCGGTCTTCAGCCAGCCGTCGTCGCTGAACTTGTCGGCGGGGCGGAGGGGTTCGGCGTCGGGGCCGTTGTAGTACGCGCCCGCGATCCACGGGCCGCGCACCTCCAGCTCGCCCGCCGACTCGCCGTCCCAGGGGAGGCGTACGCCGCCCGGGCCGGTGAGGCGGGCCTCGACGCCGGCCGGGAAGCGGCCCTGGGTGAGGCGGTAGGCGAACTCCTCCTCGGTGCCGGCCGCGTGGGCCGGCGGGCGGGCCACCGTGCCCAGCGGCGAGGTCTCCGTCATGCCCCAGGCGTGGCAGACGCGCATGCCGAGCGTGTCGAAGGCCTCCATGAGGGAGGGCGGACAGGCGGAGCCGCCGATGGTGACCTGGGTGAGGGACCGCACGTCCCGGGGGCGGGCGGTGAGTTCGGCGAGCAGACCCTGCCAGATGGTCGGGACGGCCGCCGCGTGGGTGGGCTTCTCGCGTTCGATCATCTCGGCGAGCGGCGCGGGCTGCAGGAAACGGTCCGGCATCAGCATGTTCACGCCGGTCATGAAGGTGGCGTGCGGCAGGCCCCAGGCGTTGACGTGGAACTGGGGCACCACGACCAGTGAGGTGTCCTGGTCGGTCAGGCCCATCGACTGGGTCATGTTGACCTGCATGGAGTGCAGGTAGATCGAACGGTGGCTGTACACCACGCCCTTGGGGTCCCCGGTCGTGCCGGAGGTGTAGCACATGGCGGCGGCCTGGCGTTCGTCGATCTCCGGCCAGTCGTACCGGGTCGGCCGGCCCGCGATCAGCTCCTCGTACTCGTGCACCCGCGCCGTGGCACCCGCGAGCGGCGTACGGTCGCCGGGGCCGGACACGACGATGTGCTCCACGGTCGGCAGCTTGGGCAGCAGCGGGGCGAGCAGCGGGATCAGCGAGCCGTTGACGATGATGACCTTGTCGGCCGCGTGGTTGACGATCCACACCAGCTGCTCGGCCGGCAGCCGCAGATTGAGCGTGTGCAGCACGGCACCCATGGACGGGATCGCGAAGTACGCCTCGACGTGCTCGGCGTTGTTCCACATCAGGGTCGCCACCCGGTCGTCGCCCCGGACGCCGAGTTCGTCGCGCAGGGCGTTCGCCAGCTGTACGGCCCGCAGGCCCGCGTCGGCGAAACTGCGCCGCTGCGGCTCGGCCTCGCCGGTCCAGGTGATGATCTGGGACCGTCCGTGCACCAGCGCCCCGTGCACGAGGATGCGGGTGACGGTCAGTGGTACGTCCTGCATGGTGCTCAGCACGGGGTCCTCCCGGGGCGGCGTTGCCTACGCGGTGGTAGAGGTCGCGCTGATTCTGCTCACATACCGCGCGGTATGTCACTAGGGGCGGGACACCGGGGGAGGAAATCTGGGGGAATTCCCGACTAGCGGACCAGTCCCAGCTCAGGGTCCTCACGCAGCTTGCCGAGCGCACGGGACACCGCCGACTTCACCGTCCCCACCGACACGCCCAGCACCTCGGCGGTCTGGGCCTCGCTGAGGTCCTCGTAGTAGCGCAGGACGACCATCGCCCGCTGGCGCGCCGGCAGCTTCATGACCGCCTGCCACATGGCGTCGTGCAGCGCCTGCCGCTCGGCCGGGTCGTCGCCGCCGGGGACCGGCTCGGGCTCGGGCAGCTCGTCGCAGCTGAACTCGTCCACCCTGCGCTTGCGCCACTGCGAGGTCCGGGTGTTCAGCAGCGCCCGGCGCACATAGCCGTCGAGCGCCCGCTGGTCCTCGATCCGCTCCCAGGCCACGTAGGTCTTGGCGAGCGCGGTCTGCAGCAGGTCCTCGGCGTCGCTCAGGTTCGCGGTCAGCGAGCGCGCGGTGCGCAGCAGGACCGGCTGGCGGGCGCGCACGTACGACGCGAACGACGGGTAGGCGGGTGCCTCTCCGCCTGGCCTGTGCCGTGCGTGGGGGAGGGTCTGCCGCCTTGGTGCGGCGGCGGCCGAGGCGCTGGTGCAGACGGGTGTGGTCATGGCTCCACGCTAGGAGCGGGCCCCCTGCCGGCGGATCGCCCGCAGGTCCCGAAGCGGGGTCCCCCTCAGGTTGTACGGGTGGGGCCGGCTCCACCTCCTGAAGGTGGACGGCGCGTGCGGTCCCTCTGCGGGTACGACCCTGACGCCCGCCCGTCCGCCCCGGCACCGCCGGCCGCCCCGCCCCCGGCTCCGGGGCCGGTCGAGGCGCCGGAGCGGGTGCGGCCCCCGGATCACCCGGGCGCCGTCAGGACCAGCCCCGACGTCGGTACCCCCGTGCCGGCCGTCACCAGGGTCCGGGCCGCTCCCGGTATCTGGTTCACCGCCGTGCCCCGCAGCTGGCGCACCGCCTCCGCTATGCCGTTCATCCCGTGCAGATACGCCTCCCCGAGCTGGCCCCCGTGGGTGTTCAGCGGCAGCCGCTCCTCGGCCACGAAGCCCGCCCCCTCCCCCTTCCCGCAGAACCCGAACTCCTCCAGCTGCATCAGCACGAACGGCGTGAAGTGGTCGTACAGGATCCCCACGTCGATGTCGCCCGGGCGCAGGCCGGAGTCGCGCCACAGCCGCCGCGCCACCACGCCCATCTCCGGCAGGCCGGTCAGGTCGTCCCGGTAGAAGCTGGTCATCTGCTCCTGCGCCCGCCCCGCGCCCTGGGCCGCGGCCGCGATCACGGCGGGGGGACGCGGCAGATCCCGGGCGCGCTCCAGGGACGTGACGACGATCGCCTGCCCGCCGTCGGTCTCCTGGCAGCAGTCCAGCAGCCGCAGCGGCTCCACGATCCAGCGGGACGCCGCGTGTTCGGCGAGGGTGATCGGGCGGCCGTGGAAGTACGCCGCCGGGTTCGTCGCCGCGTACCTGCGGTCCACCACGGCCACGTGCCCGAACACCTCCGGCGCCAGCCCGTACGCGTGCAGATACCGCTGGGCCGCCATCGCCACCCAGGAGGCCGGGGTGAGCAGCCCGAACGGCAGCACCCAGCCGAGCGCCACCCCCTCCGCCGAGGGCTCCCGGTGCTGCACGCCCGCGCCGAACCGGCGGCCCGACCGCTCGTTGAAGGCGCGGTAGCAGACCACCACCTCCGCCACGCCCGTCGCCACCGCGAGCGCCGCCTGCAGGACCGTCGCACAGGCCGCGCCGCCGCCGTAGTGGACCCGCGAGAAGAAGGACAGCTCGCCCATCCCACAGGCCTGGGCCACCGTGATCTCCGGGTTGGTGTCCATCGTGAACGTCACCATGCCGTCCACGTCCGCCGGTGCCAGCCCCGCGTCGTCCAGCGCGGCGCGTACCGCCTCCACGGCCAGCCGCAGCTCACTGCGCCCGGAGTCCTTGGAGAACTCGGTGGCCCCGATGCCGACGATCGCGGCCCGTCCGGCCAGGGTGTCGCGGGTGCGCACGCTCATGAGCGGTCCTTCGGGTCCGGGGCCGCCGCGACGGTCTCCCGCGTCCGGGCCGGGGCCGGCGGAGCCGGATCCGTCGGGACCGTGACCGTCACCGTGCCCGTCACATGACGGCCGAGCGCGTTGGCGCCGACGACCCGTACGGTGGCGGTGTCACCGTCGACCGCCTCGATCCTGCCGGTCAGCACCATGGTGTCGCCGGGGCGGTTGGGCGCCCCGAGCCGGATGGCGACCTTGCGGAGCACGGCCGTCGGGCCGAAGTGGTCCGTGACGTACCTGCCGACCAGGCCGTTCGTCGTCAGGATGTTCATGAAGACGTCCGGTGAGCCCTTCTGCCGGGCCAGTTCGGCGTCGTGGTGGACGTCCTGGTAGTCCCGTGAGGCGATCGCCCCCGCCACGATCAGCGTCCGCGTGACCGGGATCTCCAGCGGGGGCAGCTGGACACCCGCCGCCAGTACCCTCGTCGGTGCCGTCATCACTCACTCCCCGCCCTCGACGCCCCGGAAGACCGGCAGGACCAGCGCGCCCTCCGCGTCCTCGTAGGTGCGGAACTCCGCCCGGACCGGCAGACCGATGCGCACCTTGTCGTACGGCACCCCGACCACGTTGCTCACCATCCGCACACCCTCGGCGAGTTCGACGAGCGCGACCGCGTAGGGACCGGCCGCGTCAGTGGCGTGCCCGGACTCGGTGAAGGCGGGGAAGGGCGGGTGGTGCATCACCACGTACGAGTAGACGGTCCCCGCGCCGCTCGCCTCGACCGTGTCCCAGTCGAGGCAGCCGCACGCGTTGCAGCCCGGCAGCCAGGGGTGGCGCACCGTGCCGCAGTCCGCGCAGCGCTGGATGAGGAGCCGGTGCTCGGACACGCCCTGCCAGAAGCCGGCGTTGTCCCGGTCGACCACCGGGCGCGGACGTGCGGCCCTGGGTGGGCGGCGGGCCGGGGCGTACTTGAGGATGCGGAAGCGGTGCGTGCCCACGAGCTCGCCCTCGACCCGGACGTCCGTGCGGGTCGTGACGAAGTACCCGGTACCCAGCTTGGTCGTCTTGCGGCCGGAGACCGACTCGATCACGGAGTCGAACGTGACCCGGTCGCCCGGGCGCAGGGGCCGCAGGTACTCCTGCTCGCAGTCGGTGGCCACCACCGCCGTGCAGCCCGAGGTGTCGAGGAGGGACAGCAGCTCGTCGTAGGCGCCGGTGCGGCCCTCGTGTCCGGACAGGCCGCCCATCGTCCAGGCCTGGAGCATGGTGGGCGGGGCGATGGCGTCCGGGCCGGAGTAGGCCGGGTTGGTGTCGCCCATGGCCTCGCACCAGTGCCGGATCATCGGGGCGTTCACCGGGTCCTTGCCCACCCCGGCGACAGCGGCCGGCGCACCCTCGTACGCCTTGAGCCGCGCGCCGAGGGGGTCGGACACCACGTCTGCCGTGCTCACCGCAGCTCCCTCGTCATCCCGAGCCACCCGGACAATTTCTGACTGTCCGTCAGATACGGTCGGCTGTCAAGGACGGTCGCCCGCATCCCGGTTCGGACACCACGGCGGAGACCACGGCCGGAGGCCGCGCACGGCGCCGCCGGAAAACGCCTGCGCGGCGGCACCGAAGTACCGCCGCGCAGACGTGTCACGACCCCGAAGCACACCCCACGAGGACCCTCACCGGGAGGGACCTCGCCCGAGGCTCACCACAGCTGGGTGAAGTGGACGGTGACGTTCTCGTTGCCCTGCCGGATGGCTGTGAACGGGGAATGATCGACCTGGGCGGTATTGCTCTGGTTCGACGCGCCGGTACCAACCGCGTTCTGCAGCGTGGTGGACGAGTTGCCGTTGTTGTTGTGACCGACTCCGCTGCCGATGATGGACGACACACCCGCGTTCGATCCGTTGTCCGCGAAGGCACCGTTGTCCGCTGCCGCCACGCCGCCGAAGAGAGCGGCTGCGAGCGGGAGCGCGGCGACGGTGGCGAGAACGCGGGCGGTACGGATGCTTGCCATGTTGTTCCTCCAGAACCAAGCACTCGGCGGCCCTAGGGCCGGCAGTACGTGAACTACGGCTTGTGTCAGTGCGGTTGGCCGACCGCTCTGACGTTCGTGGACGACGTCGCGAGACCAGAGTTGCCCACCGAATCCCCGGCGAACCACCCCGGAAGCCGCTATTCGCACGCAAGCGTGATGACAAGTCGATAAACCCCTCACGTCACCTTTCGCCCCCCACCCTCCCCAGGAGGGCTCAGAAGACATCACCCGCCCTCAAGCGACACAAGGAGCGAATCGTTCCTTCGAACATCCGGCCAATTTCTCCTCATCCGGCGCGCCGCGGCGATCCCCCTTCCCTTTTTCGAACGTACGTACGAACATAGAAGTATGGCCACCACCGACCGGCAGGCCACGACGCTGGCCCTCGCACACGCCCTGTCAGCCGCCGAACGCGGCCTGGCCGTCCTCCCCCTGTCCCGGACGAAGCTCCCGGCCCTGCGCTCCCCCCACCGCGACGACCCCGCCCCGGCCGGAGCGCGCTGCCACGGCGCGTGCGGGCGCTTCGGCCACGGTGTGTACGACGCCTCGACCGACCCGGTCCGCATCCGCGAGCTGTTCGCCGCCGCGCCCTGGGCCACCGGCTACGGCATCGCCTGCGGGCTGCCGCCGTACCGCCTGATCGGCGTCGACCTGGACACCAAGACCGGCACCGACTCCTCGGCGGCCCTGCGCGAACTGGCCCTGCGCCACCTGTTCACGATCCCCGAGACGGTCGTCGTCCTCACCCCGAGCGGCGGCCGCCACCTGTGGCTGACCGGCCCGCCGGACACCGTCGTACCCAACTCGGCCGGACGCCTCGCCCCCGGCATCGACATCCGCGGGGCCGGCGGCTACCTCGTCGGCCCCGGCTCCCGTACCGACCACGGCCTCTACACCGCCGCCCCCGGCACCGCCCACCTGACCCCCGCCCCCTGCCCGCCGGCCCTGCTCCGGCTCCTCCTGCCGCCGCCCCGCACGGCCCATCCGGGGCCCGCGCCCGCCGGCGACCACGGCCGCGGCCTGGTCCACTTCGTCCTGACCGCCCACGAGGGCCAGCGCAACACCCGCCTCTTCTGGGCGGCCTGCCGCGCCTACGAGAACGGCATCGGCCCCGCCCTGCTCGCCCCGCTGATCGAGGCGGCCCTCGGCACCGGCCTGACCGAACACGAGGCCCGCGCGACGATCGCGTCGGCGGCCCGGATGACGGGCCACCGGCCTTGAGGGCCACCGGCCGTGAGGGCCACCTCCGCACACCGAACGGCCCTGAGCGCGGGGCGAGTACGGTCCGGCCGGAGACCCACTTTTCCGGACACGGCAACGGCCCCTGACCAAGTACCCAGGTCAGGGGCCGTTCTCAGCGCTGTCAGCGCGGAGGCGGTGGGATTTGAACCCACGGTGACATCGCTGCCACGACGGTTTTCAAGACCGTTCCCTTAGGCCGCTCGGGCACACCTCCCCGCGCCGGCCGAGATCGGCGGCGCGGGGACAAGGGTAACGGGTCGGCGCGCGCGAGTGCCGGTCAGTTGTCGCCGACGCGGGAGCCCAGGGTGAGTTCGGCGGTGTGTTCCTTGCCGGAGCGCTCGTAGGTGAGGGTGACCTTGTCGCCGGGCTTGTGGGTCCAGATCTCGCCGATCAGGGTGGGACCGCTGTCGATCACCATGTCGTCCAGCTTGGTGATCACGTCGCCGGGCTTGAGGCCCGCCTTGTCGGCCGGGCCGCCCGACTCGACCGGGGCGGAACCGCCCGTGCCCTGGTCGGTGATCTTCGCGCCGTCGGAGGAGTCCTCCAGCGAGACGGACGCACCGATCTTGGCGTACACCGGCTTGCCGTTCTTGATCAGCTGCTGGGCCACGTACTTGGCCTGGTTGATCGGGATGGCGAAGCCCAGGCCGATCGAGCCGGACTGGCCGGAGCCGCCGAATCCACCGCTGCTGCTGGACTGGATCGCGGAGTTGATGCCGATCACCGCGCCCGAGGCGTCCAGCAGCGGGCCACCGGAGTTGCCCGGGTTGATGGACGCGTCGGTCTGCAGGGCGCTCATGTAGGACGCCTTGCTGGTGGAGCTGCCGTCGCTGGAGGCCACCGGGCGGTCCTTGGCGCTGATGATGCCCGTGGTGACCGTGTTGGACAGGCCGAAGGGGGCGCCGATGGCGATCGTCTCGTCGCCGACGGCCACCTTGTCGGAGTCGCCGAGCGCGAGCGGGTTGAGGTCCGACGGGGCGTTCTTGAGCTTGATGACGGCGACGTCGTAGCCCTGCGCGTGGCCGACGATCTCCGCGTCGTACTTCTTGCCGTTCGGGAAGGTGGCCGTGAGCTTGCCGCCGTCCACCGCGTCCGCCACCACGTGGTTGTTGGTGACGATGTGACCCTGCTTGTCGAAGACGAAGCCGGTGCCGGTGCCGCCCTCGCCGCTGGTGCTCTCCGCCTCGATGGTGACCGTGCTGGGCAGCGCCCGGGCCGCCACGTTGGCGATCGTGCCGGGGGCACGCTTGACCTGCGCCGCGCTGCTGTCGGAGGCGGAGACGGTGGTGGAGCCGGTGCTGTCGTTGTCCTTGGCCAGGGTGTAGCCGAGACCACCGCCCAGGCCGCCCGCGACCAGCGCGGCCACCAGGACCGCGGCGACCAGGCCGCCGCGCCCGCTGCGCGGCCTGGGGGCGGGCTGCTGGTACGACGCTCCCCAGCCACCCCCACCGCCGGCGCCACCGAAGCCCCCCGCGCCGCCGAAGCCGCCCGCGCCACCCGCGCCGCCGAAGCCGCCCGCGCCGCCGTCGCCGTAGGCCGGGCCGTCGCCGTACGGCGGGGTGGCCGGCGGCGGGGGCGGCCAGGAGCCGTCGGGGGCCGGGCCCGAGGCGTGCGGTGCGCCGGCCGGGCCGGCCTGCGCGGCCGAGGCCGGAGCGCCCTGGGGCACCGGCGGGAGGGGAGCCGTCGGCGCGTTCCCCTCGGGCGCGGGGCCCTGTGGGGAGGGGGGAGAGGCCACCGGCACGGGAGGTGCGGACGGGGCCGGGGGTACCTCGTTGCCCTCGTTCTCGGTGCTCACAGCTCTTCTCCTCGATCCACGGCTGTTGTCCCGTTGTATGCAGTCAGCTTTTCCCACGGGCCGTCAGAGCACGATAAGCGGTGGCTGTGGGTCCGGGGGTTCTCTTTATATAAGACTTTTCAGGCAAAAGTTATATAAATGAACAGCGCGCACGCTGCCGTTCGCCGCACGGACGCCTCCACGCCGCCACGCCCGCCCGCGACGGTGGCACCATGACGCGGTGACCCACGCACCACAGCGCTCCATCCAGGTCGTAGCCCACCGAGGCGCATCCGAGGACGCACCCGAGCACACGCTGGCCGCCTACAAGAAGGCGATCGAGGACGGCGCCGACGCCCTTGAGTGCGACGTACGGCTGACCGCCGACGGCCATCTGGTCTGCGTCCACGACCGGCGGGTGAACCGTACATCCAACGGCCGCGGCGCCGTCTCCGCGCTGGAACTGGCCGATCTCGCCGCCCTCGACTTCGGCTCCTGGAAGACGCGCGACGCCTGGCGCGGACGGGACGAGGAGCCCGACTGGGTGCACCGTCCGGAGGACCCCGCGGACACCGCGGTGCTCACCCTGGAGCGGCTGCTGGAGCTGGTCGCGGACGCCGGGCGGCGGGTGGAACTGGCCATCGAGACCAAGCACCCCACGCGCTGGGCGGGCCAGGTCGAGGAGCGGCTGCTGACGCTGCTGAAGCGCTTCGGCCTGGACGCACCGGCCTCCGCCGCCGAGTCCCCGGTCCGGATCATGAGCTTCTCGGCGCGTTCGCTGCACCGCGTGCGTGCCGCCGCGCCCACGCTGCCGACGGTCTACCTGGTGCAGTTCCTCACCCCGCGGCTGCGCGACGGACGCCTGCCCGCGGGCGTGCGCATCGCGGGGCCCTCGATCCGCATCCTGCGCAACCACCCCGGCTATGTGGAACGGCTGAAAGCCGCCGGCCACCAGGTGCACGTGTGGACCGTGAACGAGCCCGAGGACGTCGATCTCTGCGTGGACCTGGGCATCGACGCCATCATCACCAACCGGCCGCGCGCCGTCCTGCGACAGCTGGGGCGCGTGTGACCTCAAGAGACCGGTAAAGAGCTGTGCGCATCCCTTGACCCGGCTGTACGGCTGCTGAATCCTCCCTTCTCGGCCACACCATTGAAATCCAGCCATGCGACGACCACAGGAACAGCGCCTTCGTCACAGGGAGTGCTCCGGCGCGTTCGCTCCGTACAGACCCGTTGCGAACGCGTCAGCGGAAGGGGATTGGCCGGTTTCCGGTACAGGCCAATGGGGCATCCACACCGTGGCGTGGGGCAAAGGAGGTCTCGGGGGTGGCGTTGGTGGTGGCACAGGAGGTGCCCACGTCGTCGAGCATGGCCGTACCCCATGGCCCTGCGGGCGTGGGGAAGGCAAGGCACCGGATGCGTTCACAGTTGCGCAGCGGGGGCGTGGCCGAATCGGTCGTCGACGATGCCGTACTGATCCTTTCCGAATTGTTGAGCAACGCCTGCAAACACGGGCGGCCCTTGGGCGACGCGCTGTCGGGCGACGGGGACGTGCGCGCCGCGTGGCGGGTCGACCTGCGCGGCCGGCTCATCGTCGAGGTGACGGACGGCGGCGGTCCGACCCGCCCGGCGCCGGCCACCCCGTCGGTGACCGCGCACGGCGGCCGTGGGCTGAACATCATCACGGCCCTCGCCGACGACTGGGGTGTCCGGGACGGGGTCCACGGCGAGGTGACGGTCTGGGTGGTGGTCCACGAGGACGTCCACGATCCCGATGCCGGGGCACGCCCGGACGGTTTCGCTACGCGCGTCACCTCCCCCGCGCTGGCGGACATGGCCCACCTGGACTTCGCGGACGCCTTCGAGGACCTGGACTGAACGGCCCGGTCCCGGCCGCGCGTCCGGCGGGGCCCGGACCGACAGGCCCAGGGGCCGACCGACAGGCCCGAGGGCCGGGAGGCCCGGAGCGGGCCGCGGTGGCACCCCGGGGTTGTCCACAGGTTCACTCCCCTGGCGTCCAACAGGCCTGCGTTGTCCACAGGTTCCCGCCGGTGATGGCCCGAACGGCTAGGCTCGCGACCGTACGAGAAGAGCCGCAACCGGGAGACACCCACGATGGCCAAGAAGCGACCCCAGACGAAGGCCGGGCGGTCACAGCAGAGCGGCGGCGCCCCCGCCGCAGGCGCTGATGGACAGATTCCGGTGGTCGGCGCCCGCGAGCCCTGCCCCTGCGGCAGCGGCCGGCGCTACAAGGCGTGCCACGGCCGGGCCGCGGCACATGCGGCGACGGAGCTGGTGCAGCGCCCGTTCGAGGGGCTGCCCGGCGAGTGCGACTGGGTGGCGCTGCGCGAGCTGGTGCCGGCCGCGACGGTCGAGCTGACCCTCAAGGACGGCCTGCCCGAGGACGTTCCGTCCGTCACGCTCGCCACCGTGCTGCCGATGGCCTGGCCCGCGCTGCGGCGCGACGACGGCTCGGTCCTGCTCGGCCTGCAGAACGACACGGCGTCCGGTGATCTCAGCCGCGACCTCGCCGACACCCTCCAGCGCGCGCTCCGGACCGACCCCGGCACCCCGGTACAGGGCCGTCGCGCCCCGGCCGGCGGTCCGCGGCTGCAGGACCTGCTCGCCCCCGAGGCGCCGTTCGCTCCGGTCGTGCACAGCGGCTTCGAGTTCTGGGTGCCGGACGCGGAGAACGCCGCGCCGGAGGTGACCGCCTCCCTGGAGCGGGCCAACGCCGCCGCCATCCCGACGGCGAAGCTCACCGGCGTGGACGCCGCGTACTGGTGCCAGACCCCGGAGAAGAACCACCTGCGCTGGGTGATGCCGCATCCCGAGGAGCAGCTTCTGGACGCTCTCGCGCGGCTGCACGCGGCGGGCCGCTCCAGCCTGGGCGAGGGCACCCGGCTCGTGGGCTCCTTCCGTGCTCACGGCCTCACCGTGCCGGTCTGGGACCTGCCGAGCGGGGTCACCGCGGACGACGTGGAGAAGCCTGCCGCCGAGTTCGCCGAGCGTCTGGCCGCGGCCCTGGCCGCCACCGGGCCGCTCACGGCGGACGAGCGCCGGGCGCGCGGCGGACTGACCAACCGGCAGGTCACGCTCAGCTGACGGCACGCGCGCGGGTCGCAACTGAACGGTCGGTAAGGCGTGGTCGCGGCCCGCGCAGCAGGTGACTCCTGTCACAACTCCCCGTGGTGACAGGGAAATCGGTGGCTGAATGACCGAGGCGGAATTTGCGAACCGCCGATCTCTTGTTACCGTTCCAGTAGCCCGGTTGCTGGTGCATCCCCCGTCGCCAGCAACCGGGTCTTTCCGTCTTCGCGTGCGGTGCACAGCGCGCCGCGGGCCGTCAACTGCCCTTCTGCGTGACGGAGTTGCCGTCGAAGTGCGTCGAGTCGCTGCCCGAGCGCAGCAGCAGGGTGCCGTCGGCTCCGCGTGAGGCGAACTCGGTGACGGCCGTGTAGGCGTCCGGTCCGCCCTTGGTGTGCTCGCGCGGTGTCTCGCAGGTGGCGGGCTCGTCGTCGGTGCTCGTGACACAGCGCATCTGCAACGTGTGGCCGCCCGGACCCATCAGGCTCAGCACGGAGTCCAGCGGCTTGCCGGTGGCGTTGCGGTAGTAGGTGCGGGCCCAGGTGTCCTTGCCCTGGGTCAGCACACAGGTCTGCGCCTCGATGCCGTCCGGGGAGGTGAGCTGGGGACCGCACCGCGCGGCCGTCGCCAGGCCGAGCCCGAGCAGCCGGTGCGCCTCGCCGGGCAGGGGGAGCTTGCCGTCCGCGGACCCGGCGCCGTCCCCCCGG
Organism: Streptomyces filipinensis; assembly: GCF_014649495.1. Lineage (GTDB taxonomy): Bacteria > Actinomycetota > Actinomycetes > Streptomycetales > Streptomycetaceae > Streptomyces > Streptomyces filipinensis. The sequence continues at coordinate 128,516 of NZ_BMTD01000009.1, forward strand.
GAGCCGGGGCCGTCCCCGTGGGGACCGGGCTCGTCGTGGCGAGAGCCGGCGCCGTCCTTGCTCCCCGCGGTCGGGGTGCCGTGCGGCTTGCCGGCCATCGCGTGCCGGGCCGCCTCGCCCACCTGCCCCGCGGACGCCACGGCCAGCGGCAGCACGACCGCGGCCGTCACGACACCGAGGAGCGCGAGCAGCCGCAACCTTGGGGATTCCGGTCCGCCGCGCTGTGGCGATCTACGGCCGTGCCGCCCGGAGTGTCGACGGGCATGTCCCCCAGAAATTCGCAGCATGTGCGGAAGATAACGATCCAGGGGGGTTTGCTCCCTTGGCCGCGCCCGACACTCCTACAACTCGGGCGCGCTCACACCCGTACGAGTGAGGGCGTCGATCACTGCGTCGACGACGGCCTCCACATCGGGCACCCAGGGCGCCGCCGAACCGGCCAGCGGAGCGCGCTCCCAGCGGACGGCGCCCTGGCCCGTCTCGGACGGGGGCAGGGCGAGATAGCCGCCCTCCCCGTGGAAGCGCAGGGAGCCGGGGACGAAGTCCTTGGCGTAGAGCAGTTCGCCCAACTGCTCCATGGAGTACGGCTTGACGAGCAGCGACCAGCGGTTCGGCGCGGCGACCACCGGGCCGAGGCGCATGCCCCGCCGGTCGAGCAGGGCGAGGGCGCGCGCGGCGGCGAGCGCCGGCAGGCTGACCGCGCAGGGCGCCCTGCCGCCGGTGGCCAGGACGATCGGCGCGTTCGGCCGATTGGTCCACCACCAGCGCACCATCCGCGCGTCGGTCGTGGCCGCGAGCAGGCCGGGATCGAAGGGGTGCGCACCGGGCACCGTGCACTCCGGGTCGGGGCAGGCGCAGCGGGTCCGTCCCTGCGGGTCCGGGGCCACCCCCGGGAGGACGGGCCAGTGCCACTCGGTCGCGAAGGTCAGGGCCGAGCCGATCAGCTCAGGCCTTTTGTCGTCCCGCCTGCGCCTCCCGTCGTTCCACCTGGACAGGAGCCTGCGTCGCCTTCCGAGGATCTCGCGCATGAGCGCTCGTTCCTTTCCGTTGCACCGCTGGCAACACCGTGGTCCACATCACGTCATGTGTCGATCACTTCACTGTGCGTACCTGTTGGCGCATCACGCCCCTGCTCACGGCAGGGGGAACCCCAGGGGGTCGAGCACGGGCCGCGTCCCTAGTGCGTCTGTCACTAGCACGGTTGCGGCGTGGGGGTGGCGAAGTATGGCGTTTTGCCGTCGCGCGTGGTTCTCTCCGCCTCCGCCAGGGAGGATGGGGCTCGGCCGTCGGTGGCTATGACGCCCGGGTCCGTCGCCAGGTTCCGGGTGGCCCCCAACCACCCCTGGCCTTCTCCGAGTACGTACCCATCACGACCGCTGTGACGCTCCGTGGAGCAAGGCCAGTCGACCGCAATGAACCATTACCCGAGGCAGTTTTCAGCCAACTTGGCAGTAAGGCAAGGGGTTCGGAAGAAACCCTCACCAACCCCATGGACACCAGGAATCCCAGCAGGACAATGCTGGACATCCCCTCACGAGTGCGTGTACATGTGGAGACACTGCTAGCGGCGCAGAATGACATGGGGGTTTGCGATGCTTTTCAGCAATACGCACCGGTCTGAAGGCCGGACGCCATGAGCGCCCCGCACCCTCCGAAAGTGGCCGGAATCGATTCAGCGGTTCCCACGCCCGCACACACTGTCGCGCCCACGCCTCCCGCCCCCGGCGTCGGCCCGTCCCCGGACGCGCCCGCCGTCCCCGCGCCGCACGGCCCCGCCCCCAGTGCCCTGCTCCAGGACCGGCTGGCCGGCTGGGTCTCGGACCTCACCACCCTCCACGAACTCACCGAGCGCCTGTCCCGCACCAACGCCCTGGAGCCCGCCCTCCACGAGCTGCTGCGCGCCGGAGCCGCCCTCGTCGGCGCCCGCCGCGGCCTCGTCGCCCTGGAGCCCGGCGACGGACTCGGGCCCCCCACCACGCTCGGCCTCGGCCTCGGCCGCGCCGACCTCGGCCACATCGAGACCGTCCCGCGCGGCGCGCTGCCGTACGACACCGGCACGGCCACCGAGATCGTCCACCCCGACCTCCTCGCCGAGGACGGCCTCGATCCCCGGCACCGCGAGGTCGCCGCCCGCCTCGGCTACGCCGCCAGTTACGCCCTGCTCCTGGCCACCGAATCCGCCGGCCGCCTCGGCGCCGTGGTCTGGCTCTACGACGAACCGGCCGAGCCCGACGAGCGCCGGCGCCACCTCGCCGGCCTCTACGTCCGCCATGCCACCGAACACCTGGCCCGGCTGCTGGAAGTGGCACGCGCACGCGCGCGCGTGGCGACCATCACCGAGGAGCTGCTGCCCACCCGGCTGCCCCGCCTCCCCGGTGTCCAGCTGGCCGCCCGGCACCGCACCGGCCCGCGCGGCGGAGGCGACTGGTACGACGCGCTGCCGCTGCCGGACGCCGCGCTCGGCCTCTCCGTCGGCTCGGTCACCGGCTCGGGGCCGAGCGCCGTGGCCGCCATGGGCCGGCTGCGCGCCTCGCTGCGCGCCTACGCCGTGATGGAGGGCGAGGATCCGGTCGCGGTCCTGTCCGACCTGGAACTGCTGCTGCGGCTGACCGAGCCCGCCCGCTCGGCCACCGCCCTGTTCGCCTACTGCGAGCCCGCCCTGCGCAAGATCACCCTGGCCGGCGCCGGCCACAGCCCGCCGCTGCTGATCGGCGAGCGGCGCACCGAGTTCGCCGAGACCTCCGTCTCCGCGCCGCTCGGCATGCTCGCCTGCTGGGAGGCGCCCAGCGTGGAGATCCAGGCCGAGGCCGGGGAGACGGTTCTGCTGTACACCGACGGGCTGCTGCACCGTACCGGCGACTCGATGGACCGTGCCTTCGCCCGGCTGCACGCGGCCGCCGCGAGCATCCCGCGCACGGTGCGCCACGACCCCGGTGCCATCGCCGACCACGTCCTGCGCGTGGTCCTGCCGGACGGCGTGGACGCGGCCGACAGCGAGGAGGACGTGGTGCTGCTGGCGGCCCGCTTCGACTGAGCCCACCTGTAATGACCGGGCATAACAGGGCATCCGCCCCTGACCCGCCCACGGTACGACCGTACGATGATGGAGGTCCCCGCTCGGCCACAAGCAGGAGCGTCGCGGGCCCCGGGGGAGATCACAAGGCGTATCGAGGAGGATCACGTGTCCGACGAGCTCAACCCGGCTGTGCCCGACTCCGCTACCGCGGAGGGCCCCGAGACCGAGTCCGAGGAGCCCATCAAGCAGCGGAAGAACGGCCTGTACCCGGGCGTCTCCGACGAGCTGGCCGAGAACATGAAGTCCGGCTGGGCCGACACGGAACTGCGTGACCTGAAGCCCGTCCCGCAGGCCGCCGAGACCGCGCGCCGCCGTGCCGCGCTCTCCGCCCGCTTCCCGGGTGAGCGGCTGGTGGTCCCCGCGGGCAACCTGAAGACCCGCTCGAACGACACCGAGTACCCCTTCCGGTCCTCCGTCGAGTACGCGTACCTCACCGGCGACCAGACCGAGGACGGCGTCCTGGTCCTGGAGCCCACGGGCGACGGCCACCAGGAGACGATCTACCTCCTGCCCCGCTCCGACCGTGAGAACGGCGAGTTCTGGCTCTCCGGTCAGGGCGAGCTGTGGGTCGGCCGCCGCCACTCGCTCACCGAGTCCGAGGCGCTGTACGGCATCCCGGCCGCCGACGTGCGCGAGCTGGCGGACAAGCTGCGCGAGGCCACCGGCCCGGTGCGCGTGGTCCGCGGCTACGACGCCGGCATCGAGGCCGCCCTGACCGACAAGGTCACCGCCGAGCGCGACGAGGAGCTGCGTGTCTTCCTCTCCGAGGCCCGGCTGGTCAAGGACGCGTTCGAGATCGGCGAGCTGCAGAAGGCCGTCGACTCCACGGTCCGCGGTTTCGAGGACGTCGTGAAGGTCCTCGACAGGGCCGAGGCGACCAGCGAGCGCTACATCGAGGGCACCTTCTTCCTCCGCGCGCGCGTGGAGGGCAACGACGTCGGCTACGGCTCCATCTGCGCGGCCGGCCCGCACGCCTGCACGCTGCACTGGGTGCGCAACGACGGCCCGGTCCGCTCCGGCGACCTGCTCCTGCTCGACGCCGGGGTGGAGACCCACACCCTCTACACCGCCGACGTCACGCGCACGCTGCCGGTCAACGGCACGTACAGCGAGCTGCAGAAGAAGATCTACGACGCCGTGTACGAGGCCCAGGAGGCCGGCATCGCGGCGGTCAAGCCGGGCGCCAAGTACCGCGACTTCCACGACGCCGCCCAGCGCGTGCTCACCGAGAAGCTCGTCGAGTGGGGCCTGGTCGAGGGTCCGGTCGAGCGCGTCCTGGAACTGGGCCTGCAGCGCCGCTGGACCCTGCACGGCACCGGCCACATGCTCGGCATGGACGTCCACGACTGCGCCGCCGCGCGGACCGAGACGTACGTGGAGGGGGTCCTGGAGCCCGGGATGGTGCTGACCGTCGAGCCGGGGCTGTACTTCCAGGCCGACGACCTGACCGTGCCCGAGGAGTACCGGGGCATCGGCGTCCGCATCGAGGACGACATCCTCGTCACGGAGGACGGCAACCGGAACCTGTCGGCCGCTCTGCCGCGTCGTTCCGACGAGGTCGAGACCTGGATGGCGTCGCTGAAGGGCTGATCTGAGATTCAATGGCCGGGTACCGAGGGAGGTGCCCGGCCGTTGTCGTCCGCGGGTCTGTCCGTGGCTGGTCGCGCAGTTCCCCGCGCCCCTGGCGGCGCTGCACTCACGGGGGTGGACACATGGACGAATTCTGGGCCGGGTTCGGTGTGGACCTGCATCTTGAACCCGATGCGGCGGACGGGCGCCGGATCGGGCTGGAGCGGGCTCTGCGGGACGCCGTGCGGGACGGGCGGCTCGTGCCCGGGACCCGGCTGCCGGCCACCCGGCGGCTCGCCGCCGAACTCGGCATCTCACGCGGCACCGCCAAGGCCGCCTACGACCAGCTCGTCGCCGAGGGGTACCTGACCGCACGCCAGGGCTCGGGTACCCGGGTCGCCGCGCTGCCGACCGTCGAGTCCGCCGAACCCGGCACGGCGACACGCACGCGTGCCCCGCGTTTCGATCTGCGCCCCGGCAGCCCGGACGTCGGCGCGTTCCCGGCGGCCGCCTGGCTGCGCGCACTGCGCCGGGCCATAGCGACGGCACCCTCACTGGCGTACGACTACGGTGACCCGCGCGGCCGGATCGAGCTGCGCACGGCGCTCTCCGGCTATCTGGGGCGGGCGCGGGGAGTGCTCGCGCCGCCGGAGCGGATCGTCGTCACCTCCGGGTACGTCCAGGGCCTCGCGCTCCTCACGCGCGTGCTGGACGGCGCCGTCGTCGCCATGGAGGACCCCGGGCTGCCGTTCCACCGGGAGGTCGTGCGGCGCAACGGAGGAACGGTCCTGCCGGTGCCGGTCGACGCGCGCGGGGTGCGCCCCGAGGAGCTGGGCCAGGCGGCGGCGGTGGTGGTCACCCCGGCGCACCAGTACCCGACCGGGGTGACGCTGCATCCCGAGCGGCGGCGGGCGCTCGGCGACTGGGCACGCGCGCGGGGCGGGCTGATCGTCGAGGACGACTACGACGGGGAGTTCCGCTACGACCGCCAGCCGGTGGGCGCGCTGCAGGGCATGGCGCCCGGCCAGGTGGTGTACCTCGGCACGGCCTCCAAGACGCTCGGCCCGGCACTGCGGCTCGGCTGGATGGTGCTGCCGCCGCAGCTGGTCGACGCGGTCGCCGACGCCAAGCTGCACAGCGACCACCACACCGAGACCATCGGCCAGCTGGCCCTCGCCGAGCTGATCGACAGCCACGCCTACGACCGGCACGTCCGCGCGTGCCGGCTGCGCTACCGGCGCCGCCGCGACCAGCTGCTGGACCGCCTGGGCGCGGGCCGCAGCGTGCACGGCATCGCCGCCGGCCTGCACGCGCTGATCGACGTGCCCGACGAGGCCGGGGTGCTGGCCCGCGCGGAGGCGGAGGGTCTCGCCCTCGGCGCCCTCGGCGACCACTGGCACACCCCCGGCCCCGGCCGCCCCCAGGGCCTGGTCGTCGGCTACGGCACGCCCCGCGAGCGGGCGTACGGCGAGGCGCTGGAGGTGCTGGCGAAGGTGCTGGAGAGGGGCTGAGCGTGCCCTCACACGGCCGGATCGCGGTCGTGCAGGATCCGCTGGAAGAGCCGGCAGTCCCGCCACTGCCCGTCGATGTGCAGGTATTTCGGGGCCAGTCCGATCGCCTCGAAGCCGCTCTTCGTCAGCACCCGCTGTGAGCCGGTGTTCGCGAGCAGCGTGGACGCCTCGATCCGGTGCAGCCCCACCGTGTCCCGCGCGATCCGGCAGACCCGCTCCACCGCGGCCGTGGCCAGGCCGCGGTTCTGCTGGTCGGCGGCCACCCAGTAGCCGAGGGAGGAGCTGTGGAAGGGCCCTCGGACGATCCCGGTCAGGGTGACGGCCCCGGCGATCCGCCCGTCCGCGGCCTGGAACACCAGGGGCACCGCGGCGCCCTCGGAGTACAGCCGCAGCAGCCCGGTGATCCGCTCGCGCTGTCCCGCCACGGTGAAGAACGACTCCGGCCGGCGCGGCTCCCACGGCCGCAGATGCTCGCGGTTGTCCAGGTAGGCCGCGCACAGCGCGTCCGCGTCGGCGGGCGTCAGAAGCCGCAGGGTCACACCGGGCGCTATGTCGCCGCTCTCGATCTCCATGGCCTCACTATGCCGTCAGCAGTGAGGGATCCTTCTTCCACTTGAGGATCTTGTCGAAACTGACCACCGTGCCGCCCCGGCCGGGCTTGGGGCCGATGTGGACGTGGTCGGCGAGTTCGCGGATGAGACAGAGCCCGCGGCCGTGCTCGGCGTCCGGGCGGGCGGGCCGGATCTCCTGGGTGCGGGGCAGTCCCGGTCCGGAATCGGCCACTTCGATGCGGCACTTCTCTCCGTCGAGGTACGCCGTCACCCGGTACGCCTCCGAGGAGCCGCCGTTCGGGGTCTCCCCGCCGTGCTCGACGGCGTTCGCGCAGGCCTCGCTCAGGGCGACGGAGAGGTCGTAGGAGATCTCGGGGTCGACCCCCGCCGTCTCCATGGTGCCGATCAGGAGCCGCCGGGCGAGCGGCACGCTCGCGGCCTCGCGGCGCAAATGGAGTGACCACCAGATGCTCATGCTCCAGCCTCCTGGCCGCGGCTCGACATACCGTTACGTATTGCCGCCCGTAGGGGGCCGTAAGCACACAGTTGACGTGACTCCGCCCATACAGCCGATGCGCCGCGGGAGGAATCGGTGTATGAGGGGCGTTCCCCGCGGCCCTGCGGTAGGACGGCGACAAGCGCAGTGCGATGATGAGGCCGCCATGACTGCCCCCCACCCGCGCACGGCGCGTCCCGGAGCGGGCCTCCGGATCCTGCGGGCCGCGGTGTTCGCCGCGGTCTGCGTCGCGCTGGCCGCGTGCGGGCACACCCTCGCCTCCTGCGCGGGCGTGCCGCTGTGGGCGCTGGGGGCGGGCTTTCTCGGCTGTCTGCTGCTCGTGGTGCCGCTCGCCGGGCGGGCCCGCTCGCTGCCGGGCATCGCCGTGCTCCTCGCCCTCGGCCAGACCGCCCTGCACACGCTGTTCGGGCTGGGCCAGCACGGGGCCGCCATGGCCGCGGGCGGGATGGCGACGGGAGCACCGGGCGGGCGCGGCTCCGCCCTGAACGACACCGCGCTGGTCGAGCAGGCCACGCGCTTCCTGTGCGGGGCGAGCCCCACCGCCCTGACCCCCGGGCGCGCCTTCCACGTCCTGCTCGCCGCGCACCTCATCGACCGCTCGGGCCGGCCCGCGACCGTCATGGGCGACATGCACCCCGCGCAGGACGCCACCGGTGCCTCGGCGGGTCTGCTGCCCTCGCTGCCGATGCTGCTGGGGCACGTCCTCGCCGCCGTCGCCGCCGGCTGGCTGCTGCGCCGCGGCGATCTGGCCCTGCTGCGGCTGATCGAGCTGTCGGCGCATGGAGTCGCGGAGGGGGCGCTCGTACGGTCCCTGCGCTCGGCGCTCGCACTGGCGGGCGTCCTGTGCGCCGGTCCGCTGCCCGCCTCCGCGCCCGGCCCGCGCGGCCGTCGTACCGACCGGGACGGCGCGCCCGGCCCGCACACCACCGCACTCCAGCACACGGTGATCCGGCGCGGCCCGCCCGCCGCCGGTTTCCTCCTCGCCGCCTGACGCGACGCGCGCGCCACTCCACGGGAGAGGCTGCCGCCGTCGCGCGGCACGCGCGCGTGCGCACCCTGCCCCACCAAGGGGCACGGCCGAGCACCCGCGTACCTCTCTTCGCCACCGGAACTCTCAGAGTGGAGTGCTCCTGCCATGCAGGTTTCTCGTACCGCGACCCGTCGCGCCGTCTCCCGCCGTATCGCCGCGCGTGTCGCCGCCGCCGGCGCCGCCACGGGCACGGCCGTACTGGCCCTGTCCGTCCCCGCCTTCGCGCACGTCACCGTGCAGCCGGAGACCCCCGCGGCCAAGGGCGGCTACGCGGTCGTCGACTTCAAGGTCCCCAACGAGCGCGACAACGCCTCGACCACCAAGGTCGAGGTCAGCCTCCCGGCCGACCACCCCATCGCCTCGGTCATGGCCCAGCCCGTGCCCGGCTGGAACGTCCAGGTCACCAAGTCCAAGCTGGCCAAGCCGCTGACCGTGCACGACGAGAAGATCGACGAGGCCGTCACCAAGGTCACCTGGACCGCAGCCGACGGCAAGGGCATCCAGCCCGGCTACTTCCAGAAGTTCCCGCTCTCCCTCGGCGCCCTGCCCGAGAACACCGACGAACTCGCGTTCAAGGCGATCCAGACGTACTCCGACAAGGAGGTCGTGCGCTGGATCGAGATCCCGAAGGCGGGCCAGGACGAGCCGGAGAACCCGGCGCCGGTGCTGGAACTGTCCGCCGCGACCGACGACCACCACGGCGCCGCGAGCGCCAAGGACGCCTCCGGCCAGAACGAGAACGCGGCCGCCGCCACCGACTCCGGCTCCCACACCGACACCACCGCCCGCGTGCTCGGCGTGGTCGGCATCGTCGTCGGCGTCGCGGGCGTCGCCTACGGCGTCCTCGCCGGCCGCCGCCGCACCGCCTGAGCCGCACCCCTTCCGGACCGCGCAGGGGTCGTACGGCGCATGCGACGCTGTCATGGCTGTCGTACGACCCCGGTGCGCACCGGAGCACTCACATCTGGGACATTTTTCTATGCGCAAGAAGACGTTCGCCGCGGCCGCGCTGCTCGCCGCCGCCACCCTGACCCTCTCCGCCTGCGGCAGCGGGAACGACGGCAAGTCGCCGATCGCCGTGGTCTCGGAGGAGTCCGACTCGGGCAAGGCCGCCACCGTCCTCGACAAGCCCTTCGAGAAGCCGGACCTGGTCCTCACCGACACGCACGGCAAGAAGTACGACCTCCGCGAACAGACCAAGGGCCATCCGACCCTGGTCTACTTCGGCTACACCCACTGCCCCGACATCTGCCCGACGACGATGAGCAACATCGCCGTCGCCAAGAAGGCGCTGCCCAAGGCCGAGCAGAACGACCTGCGGGTCGTCTTCGTCACCACCGACCCCGGCCGTGACACCCCCGCCGGGCTGGGCAAGTGGCTCAAGGGCATCGACCCGCAGTTCATCGGCCTGACCGGGGACTTCGCCACCATCCAGGCCGGCGCCCGTTCCCTCGGCATCTCCGTGGAGCCGACCACGAAGGACAAGAGCGGCAAGCTCGTCTCCGTCCACGGCACCCAGGTCATGGCCTTCTCGCCGAAGACGGACGGCGGTTACGTCCTCTACGGCGAGACCGCCACGGTCGACGACTACACCAGGGACCTGCCCAAGCTCGTCAAGGGGGAGAACCCGTGAGGCGCCGCCCCGCCGTCCTGACCACCGCCGCCGCACTCGCCGGCGCGCTGACCCTCGCCGGCTGCTCGGGCCCGGACTCCGGGTCGGGCTCCGGCTCGGGCTCCACGCGGGCCGAGCTGTCGGTGAACGGGCCGTACATGCCGCAGCCGGTCTCCTCCGACATGGCCGCCGGCTTTCTGACGATCACCAACAAGGGCGGCGCCGAGGACGAGCTGACCGCGGTGAGCAGCGACGTCGCCGGCCAGGTCACCATGCACAGCACCATGGGCGGCGCCATGCGGGAGAAGACCTCCTTCGCGATACCCGCCCACGGTCAACTCGTGTTCAAAAGCGGCGGCAGCCATCTGATGTTCGAGAAGCTGAGGCGCACGCCGAAGCAGGGCCAGACGGTCACCGTGAAGCTCACCTTCGCCAAGTCCGGGCCCCTCACCGTCGAGATGCCGGTGAAGTCCGCCACGTACAACCCGTCGACCGGCCACTGAGGGAGGGACCCACCACCGTGACACGGACCATCACCCCCCAGGCACGAAGGGGCGGCCTGCGCACCCTGGTGCTGCTGCTTCTCGCCGTCACCGGCGCACTGCTCGCGGGTGCCGGACCGGCCTCCGCCCACGCGGCGCTGACCGGCAGCGACCCCGCGCAGGGGGTGGTGGTCAAGCAGGCACCCAGCCAGGTGGCACTCACCTTCTCCGAGAAGGTGGCGATGAACGACGACTCCCTGCGCGTCCTCGACCCCAAGGGCAAGCCGGTCCAGACCGGCAAACCCGCCAACCTGAGCGGCACGACATACGCCGTACGGCTCAAGGACGGCCTGGCCAAGGGCACCTACACGGTCACCTACCAGGTCGTCTCGGCCGACAGCCATCCCGTCTCCGGCGCCTACACCTTCTCCATCGGAGCGCCCTCGCTGACCGTGGTCTCCGGCACCGGACCGGCCGCGGGCGGCGGAGTCGTCGGCGGCCTCTACGCGTTCGGACGGTACGCGTCGTACGCCGGCTTCATCGTGCTTGCCGGCGGTGCGGCCTTCGTGCTCGCCTGCTGGCAGCGCGGCGCGGGCGTACGGGCCCTGCAGCGGCTGGTCGTCGGCGGCTGGCTCACGCTCACCGCGGCCACCCTGTGGCTGCTGCTCCTGCGCGGCGCGTACACCACCTCCGGGAAGGTCGCCGACATCTTCGACCTCGGCCTGCTCGGCCAGGTGCTGCAGACCAAGACCGGTGCGGCGCTCGTCTCCCGGCTGCTGCTGCTCGCCGCCGCCGCGCTGTTCATCGCCGTCCTCTTCGGCGCCTACACCAAGCGCGAGGAGGGGGAGGACAAACGCGATCTGACGTTCGGGCTCGCGGTCGGCGGTGTGGTCGTCGCGGCGGGGCTCGCGACCAGCTGGGCCATGGCCGAGCACGCCTCGGTCGGGCTCCAGCCGGCCATCGCCATGCCCGTCGACGTCGTCCATCTGCTCGCGGTCGCCGCCTGGCTGGGCGGGCTCACCGCCCTGCTGGTCGCCCTCTACCGGGCGCCCGCCGAGACACCGGTGGAGGCCGCCGCGGTCCGCCGGTTCTCCCGTGTGGCCTTCGGCTCCGTCATCGCGCTCGTCGCGACCGGCACCTACCAGGCCTGGCGCCAGCTCGGCTCCTGGACGGCGTTCACCGACACCCGGTACGGACAGCTGCTGCTGGTCAAGATCGCTCTGGTGGCGCTGCTGGTCGGCGTCGCCTCGGTGTCGCGGCGGTGGACGGGGCGGCTGGCCGGCGGCGCCGGCACGGTCGCCGTCTCGGCCGAGAACCCCGAGCGGGAGCGGGTCGCCTCCGGTGCGGCCAAGCAGTCCGGCAAGGGCAGGACCAGCGGAGATCCCCGGCGCGCCGAGCAGCTCGCCCGGCAGCGGGCCGCCATGGACGCCGCCCGGCAGAAGCGGCTGCGGGACGGCGACCCGAACCGCTTCGGACTGCGCCGCTCGGTGCTGGCCGAGGCGGGCGTCGCGGTCGTCCTGCTCGCCGTCACCACCTGGCTGACCCAGACCGAGCCGGGCCGCACCGAGCTGGACGCGAAGGCCGCCTCCTCGTCCTCCTCCGGTACGGCCACCGCGCCCTCGAACGGCGCGCTGACCCTGGACATGCCCTTCGACACCGGCGGCACCGACGGCAAGGGCGTCGTCAGCATCGACCTCGACCCCGCGCGGGTGGGCGGCAACGAGATGCATGTCTACGTCCAGCGGCCCAACGGGCGCGCCTTCGACATCCCGGAGGTGAAGGTCTCCTTCACCCTTGAGGCGAAGAAGATCGGCCCCCTTCCCGTGACCCCCGACCACATCACCACCGGCCACTGGTCGGCGAGCGGAGTGCAGATCCCCCTGGCCGGCGACTGGAAGATCGCCGTCACCGTGCGGACCTCCGACATCGACCAGGCGACCGTCTCCAAGAACGCGCAGATCGGCTGAACGACACCATGCCCGACCAGTCCATCCCCGAGGCCCGTACGCCCGAGTCCGCGGTACCGGAGCCCGCGGCCGGCAGCGGCGCGGGCATCTCCCGACGCGTGCTGCTCGGCACCGCGGGCGCCACCGGTCTCGTGCTCGGCGCGGCCGGCGGGGCCGTGGGGTACGCCGCCGCCCCCGCCCAGACCACCCCGCTGGCCTCGGTGGGCTCCGACCGGGCGATGTTTCACGGGAAACATCAGCCCGGCATCACCGAGGGGCTCCAGGCGCGCGGCCACCTCGCCGCCTTCGACCTCGTGCCGGGCGCGGGCCGCAAGGAGGCGGCGGCCCTGCTGCGCCGCTGGTCGACGACGGCCGAGCGGCTGATGGCGGGCGAGCCCGCGCCGCACGACGACACCGACGTGGCCCGCGACGCCGGCCCCTCCTCACTGACGATCACCTTCGGCTTCGGGCACGGCTTCTTCGGCAGGACCGGCCTGGACAAGCAGCGGCCTGCCGCGCTGGACCCGCTGCCGGACTTCTCCTCCGACCATCTCGACAGGGCACGCAGCGACGGGGACCTGTGGGTGCAGATCGGCGCGAACGACGCCCTGGTCGCCTTCCACGCCCTGCGCGCGATCCAGAAGGAGGCGGGCGGTGCGGCCCGGCTGCGCTGGCAGATGAACGGCTTCAACCGCACCCCGGGTGCCACCGCGCATCCCCTGACGGCCCGCAACCTCATGGGCCAGCTCGACGGCACCCGCAACCCGAAGCCGGCCGACTCCGACTTCGACCGGCGGATCTTCGTGCCCGCCACGGGCGAGCCCGCCTGGATGGCGAACGGCTCCTACGCCGTCGTACGCCGCATCCGCATGCTCCTGGACGACTGGGAGAAGCTGTCGGTGCCTGCGCAGGAGGCGGTCATCGGACGCCGGAAGTCCAACGGGGCGCCGCTGTCCGGGGGCGATGAGACGACCCCGATGGACCTGGAGAAGGCCGACGCCAAGGGCGAGTACGTCGTCCCGCTCAACGCGCACGCGCGGATCACCCGGCCCGACAAGAACGGCGGCGCGGCCATGCTGCGGCGCCCCTTCTCCTACCACGACGGCTTCGACGCGGACGGCACACCGGACGCCGGTCTGCTGTTCGTCTGCTGGCAGGCGGATCCGCTGCGCGGTTTCGTACCGGTGCAGCGCAAGCTCGACCGGGGCGACGCGCTCTCGCAGTACATCCGGCACGAGGCGAGCGGGCTGTTCGCGGTGCCGGGCGGGGCGGCGAAGGGCGATTATGTGGGGCAGCAGCTGCTGGAAGGGTGAATTTCCGGTTCCAAACCCCCCGGTCGTGTGGTGTTCCTGAGATGCGCAAGCCGCTTGGCCCTGCGCCCATTAGGGTGAGGACATGCCAGCGAGCTATGCGTATCTCGGCCCCGAGGGCACCTTCACCGAGGTGGCCCTGCGCACGCTCCCGGAAGCGGCCACCCGGGAACTCGTCCCGTATGTCTCGGTGCAGTCCGCGCTGGACGCGGTACGGACCGGTGAGGCGGAGGCGGCGTTCGTGCCGATCGAGAACTCCGTCGAGGGCGGCATCACCACCACCCTGGACGAGCTGGTCGCGGGCGAACCGCTGATGATCTACCGCGAGGTGCTGCTGTCGATCACCTTCGCGCTGCTGGTCCGGCCCGGCACGAACCTCGCGGACATCAAGACGGTCTCCGCCCACCCGGCGGCCCAGCCGCAGGTGCGTAACTGGCTGCGCACACATCTCCCGGACGCGATCTGGGAGTCGGCCGCCTCCAACGCGGACGCGGCCCGTCTGGTCCAGGAGGGCCGCTACGACGCCGCCTTCGCGGGCGAGTTCGCCGCGGCCCGCTACGGCCTTGAGGCCCTGGAGACCGGGATCCACGACGCGGAGAACGCGCAGACCCGGTTCGTCCTGGTCGGCCGTCCGGCCCGGCCCGCCGCACCGACCGGCGCCGACAAGACCTCGGTGGTCCTGTGGCAGCGCGACGACCACCCCGGTGCCCTGCGCGACCTGCTGGGCGAGTTCGCCTCGCGCGGGATCAACCTGATGCTGCTGCAGTCCCGCCCGACCGGCGCCGGCATCGGCAACTACTGCTTCTGCATCGACGCCGAGGGCCATATCTCCGACCGGCGGATGGCGGAGGCGCTGATGGGGCTGAAGCGGATCTGTCTGCAGGTGCGCTTCCTCGGCTCCTATCCGCGCGCGGACATCGCGCCGGACGAGGCTCCGGCGACCCGGCCGGGAACCTCGGACGAGGAGTTCATGGCGGCTGCGGACTGGGTGACCCGCTGCCAGGACGGCCGCTTCTAGCCGGTCCTACCTGCATCTCATCGTTATCCACAGAGGTTATCCACAGGTGCCCTTCTCGACCTGGGGACAAGTCGACAAGCAAAGGCGACCAGGTCGACAAATCACCCTGTGGCCCCCAGATCGGGTCACGGTCACCTGGTTCACCCTTCGCCCACCCGTTTCCTTTGGTTCATCTTTCAGGGGGGCCGTTTTCCACCCGATAGCAGGTGTCGAGGCGGTTTGACCCGGGAATTCTTCCCTCCGTTCCTCACTTCCGGAATGATCAATTCCGAAGTCCACAGACCTTCCACACAGCCTGTGGATAACTCTTCGAGGGGTGTGGATTTCTGTGGACAACCAGTCCGCCAAGTCCCGTTCTCCACAAGGGAATCCGGTCAACACGACGCCTGGGACCTGCCCCGTCCCAGGGAGTGAGACACTTTTCCTTGACACGCTCGGCAATTACCCCATAACGGAACGTACGCCGCGAATCAGAACACGTCGGAATAGAGATTCGTGAGCGGCAACCCGGCACCGGTAGCCTTGGGCTCGTGATTGACCTTCGCCTGCTTCGTGAGGACCCCGACCGTGTGCGCGCGTCCCAGCGCGCCCGTGGAGAGGACGTCGCGCTCGTCGACGCTCTCCTGTCTGCCGACGAGCGGCGCAGGTCCTCCGGCGTCCGCTTCGACGAGCTGCGAGCCGAGCAGAAGCAGCTCGGCAAGCTGATCCCCAAGGCCTCCGGCGACGAGAAGGCCGAGCTGCTCAAGCGCGCCGAACAGCTCAAGGCCGACGTCAAGGCCGCCGACGCCGAGCGCGACGCGGCCGACGCCGAGACCCAGGAGCTGCTGCTCCGGCTCGGCAACCTCGTCCACCCCGACGTGCCGGTCGGCGGCGAGGAGGACTTCGTCACGCTGGAGACGCACGGCACGATCCGCGACTTCGGCGCCGAGGGCTTCGCGCCCAAGGACCACCTGGAGCTCGGCCAGCTGCTCGGCGCCATCGACGTCGAGCGCGGCGCGAAGGTCTCCGGCTCCCGCTTCTACTTCCTCACCGGTGTCGGCGCCCTGCTGGAGCTGGCCCTGGTGAACGCCGCGATCGCCCAGGCCACCGCGGCCGGCTTCACCCCGATGCTCACCCCGGCGCTGGTCCGTCCGCATTCCATGGGCGGCACCGGCTTCCTCGGCCAGGCGGCCCAGGACGTCTACCACCTCGACAAGGACGACCTGTACCTGGTCGGCACCTCCGAGGTCCCGCTGGCGGCCTACCACATGGACGAGATCATCGACGCCGACAAGCTGCCGCTGCGGTACGCGGGCTTCTCGCCCTGCTTCCGCCGCGAGGCCGGCTCGCACGGCAAGGACACCCGGGGCATCTTCCGTGTGCACCAGTTCGACAAGGTCGAGATGTTCTCCTACGTCGCGCCGGAGGACTCCCGGGCGGAACACCAGCGGCTGCTGGAATGGGAGAAGCAGTGGCTGACGTCGCTGGAGCTGCCGTTCCGCGTCATCGACGTCGCCAGCGCCGACCTCGGCTCCTCGGCCGCCCGTAAGTACGACTGCGAGGCGTGGATCCCGACCCAGGGCAAGTACCGCGAGCTGACCTCGACCTCGGACTGCACGGAGTTCCAGTCCCGGCGCCTGTCGATCCGCGTCCGCGACGGCAAGCAGGTCAAGCCGCTCGCCACGCTCAACGGCACGCTGTGCGCCGTCCCGCGCACCATCGTGGCGATCCTGGAGAACCACCAGCTGGCCGACGGGTCCGTCCGGGTTCCCGAGGTGCTGCGCCCGTACCTGGGCGGCCGGGAGGTCCTGGAGCCGGTCGCCAGGTGACCGGCTTCCCCTACCGACTGATCGCCACCGACCTCGACGGGACGCTCCTGCGCTCCGACGAGTCGGTGTCCGGGCGCACCCGTGACGCGCTCGCCGCGGCCACCGCGGCGGGCGCCGCCCACATCGTCGTCACCGGCCGCTCGGTCCCCTGGACCCGGCACATCCTGGACGACCTCGGCTACGACGGCCTCGCCGTCTGCGGCCAGGGCGCACAGGTCTACGACGCCGGTGCGCACCGCCTGCTGACGTCCGTGACCCTGGACCGGCAGCTGGCGGGCGTGGCCCTGGCCAAGATAGAGGCCGAGGTGGGTCCGCTGTATCTGGCGGCCAGCCGCGACGGCCTGGACGGCGAGGTGCTGGTGGGCCCCGGTTACGCGGTCACCGGCACGCTCCCGGCGACCCCCTTCACGGATGCCTCCGACCTCTGGGCGGCCCCGCTCAACAAGATCTACGTCCAGCACCCGACGATGGGCGACGACGAGTTGGCTCAGGCCGCCCGGCAGGCCGCCGGAGGCTTCGTCACGGTCGCCATGGCGGGCGCGGGCATCGTGGAACTGCTCCCGCTGGGCCTGTCCAAGGCCACGGGCCTGTCCCTCGCCGCCCGCCGTCTCGGCCTGAAGGCCGCGGACACGATCGCCTTCGGCGACATGCCCAACGACATCCCGATGTTCGCCTGGGCCGCCCACGGGGTGGCCATGGGGGACGCCCACGAGGAACTGAAGGCGGTGGCCGACGAGGTGACCTCCTCCCACGAGGAGGACGGCATCGCGGTGGTGCTGGAGCGGTTGCTGGCTCAGGGGCTGCGCCCTTAGGGGTCGCAGTACCGTCACCAACCGCCGTGGGCGGTCGTCCCGCTGGGGCTGAACGGGTGGGCACGGCCTGCGACACCGGGCGCGGTCGGTGGGGCCGCGGGTGCGCTCCGGGCCGACTGCACGCCCTGCGAGCCGACAGCCCGGCCAGGACCCGGTGACAACGTCTCGCGGAGGATGCACGAATCGAACGTGCGCGGGGTCGCCCCCGACCATGGCTTAGCAAGCCAGTGCCTTACCACTCGGCCAATCCTCCGGGTGGGCGGCCCACGCGAGAGTGACATCGCGTGCTCGAAGCGGCCGCCCCGGGCAGCTCCTGGAGCTCCTCGGTGGGGTAACTACACCGGAGCCGGCCTCGGGCTGCCCTGTCGGGAGCTGGGCGTACTGCCGTGCATGGACATCGCCCACCTCCTCTCCCAGAGCGTGGCGCCGGGACACTCCCGGCGGATGGGGTACAACCACTCTGGCCTGCCGCCGAGTCGGGTGCCACCGAATTACCGGCGGCGCCACCTGCGGCGCCTCGCCGTGCCGAAGAACCAGCCCGCCGGCGGCTCGTCGGAGCGCCACGGCCGGGGCTCGGGCTCCTCGGCGCGCCAGCGGGCGGCGAGCATACGGGCCCGCGCGGATGGTTCGGAGGTCTCGGCGCTCCGTATGAAGGCCTCGTCCAGGACCAGTTCGTCCCAGACGCCGCCCTCCAAGCGTCCGTACCCGTCGTTGAGGGGGCGGCGGGGGCTACTCCTCGCCCGCCAGCTTCAGCGTCCGCAGCTTCTGCCCGGCGTACCAGGTGGCCAGCACGGTGACCGCCACCAGCAGCACGGTGGCCGTCGTCAGGCCCACCTCCGAGGTCACCAGGTCACCGCCGGCGATCTTGTGTGCGACGGCCAGCGACCACTGCTGGACGCTCAGCGTGCGCGCACCGGGCACCAGGGAGCCGAACAGGGCCTCCCAGACGAGGGCGTAGACCAGCCCGAAGACCACCGCGTGCCGGGACACCGTGCCGAGGAGCAGGAAGAGCGCGGAGTACGCAATGGAGGACACCAGCGCGGCCACGGTGTAGGCGACGGCGATCTGCTGTCCGTTGCCGTTGAGGATCAGTCCCGCGATCAGGGTCGGCACCGCCGAGAAGACCATGGTCACGGCGATGGCGACGATCAGCTTGGTGAAGATGATCGTGGGCCGCTTCAGTGGCTTGGACAGCAGGTAGACCACGGAGCCGTCGTCGATCTCCGGGCCGATCGCGCCGGTGCCCGCGATGACACCGATGATCGGCACCATCGTGGCGATCGCGAAGCCGCCGAGCACGTCCGCGGCGGTCTGGTCGTCGGCTCCCGTCAGGCCGCGCACGGCGACGGAGAGCACGATCAGCAGCAGCGGCAGCGCGCCAAGGATGAGGGCCCGGCGACGGCCGAGCAGGGCCCGGTAGGTGAGCCGGGCGACGGTGGGGTCGTACATCTTCGGCCTCCTACGCCGCGACCAGATACGAGAAGACGGACTCCAGGGACTCGTCGGACGGCGAGACCGTGAGAAGCCGGATGCCGTGGTCCCGGGCGACCTTCGGCAGCAGGGCGGTGAACCGGCCGAAGTCGACGGCCTGGATGCGCAGCGCTCCCTCGGTCACGTCGACCTCGATGCCGGCCGTCGAGGGGTCTGCGATCAGCGCGGCCGCGAGGGCACGGTCGTCGCTGGAGCGGACCAGATAGCGGTGCGGGCGGTCGGTCATCAGCCGGCGGATCTTGCGGAAGTCGCCGCTGGCCGCGTGCCGTCCGGCGACGACGACCTCGATGTGCCGGGCGAGTTGCTCGACCTCCTCCAGGATGTGCGAGGAGAACAGCACGGTGCGGCCCTCGTCGCCCATCTTGCGCAGCAGGTCCATCAGTTGCATGCGCTGGCGCGGGTCCATGCCGTTGAACGGCTCGTCGAGCAGCAGCAGCGACGGGTCGTGCACCAGCGCGCTCGCCATCTTCACGCGCTGCCGCATGCCCTTGGAGTACGTGGAGATCTTCCGGTCCTGCGCGTACTCCATCTCGACCGTGGCGAGCGCCCGTTGGGCCGCCTTGGCGCCCAGGCCGTGCAGCTCGGCGTTGGCGAGGACGAACTCGCGGCCGGTGAGGAAGTCGTACATCGCCTCGCGTTCGGGGACGATGCCGATGTGGCGGTAGATCTGCTCGTTGCGCCACACGGGCTGTCCGTCGAGGGTGACGGTGCCGGTGGACGGGGCGAGGAAGCCGCCCATCATGTTGATCAGGGTGGACTTTCCGGCGCCGTTGGGACCGAGCAGGCCGGTGACGCCGGGGCCGATGGTCATGGTGATGTCGTTGACGGCGACCACGTTGCCGAACCAGCGGGAGACGTGGTCGATGCTGAGGGTCGTCACAGTCCCACCTTCTTGTAGCGGCGCACCAGCAGGCCGTAGCTGCCGGCGATCAGGGCGAGCACGACCAGGACGTACACCACGCCCTGCGCGGTCGACGGGTCGACCGCTCCGGGGTTGCGGGCGGTCGCGCCCAGGAAGGCGGACTGGACGCCGTCGATGAGCGTGACGGGCGAGAACAGGCCGATCCACGGGATGACGCCGGAGTGGTTCTGCACATCGGCGATGGCCTGGAGCGTACTGACCGCGCCGTAGGAGATGATCATCACGGCGATCACCGCGGCGATGCCGAAGCCCCGGCGCGGGGTGACGGCGGCGATGACCAGGCCGATGCCGGCGAAGAGCAGGGAGAGCAGGGCCACGGAGACCAGTCCCTCGGCGAATTGCTTCGTCTGGTGGGCGAAGCCCAGCTTGGACAGCAGCGCGCCCACGTACATCACCAGCAGGGGGGCGGCGGTCAGGATGAAGATCGCCGAGGCGAGCGAGGCGAACTTGGCGCGGACGTAGTCGGCGGTCTCGATGGGCCGCGAGAAGTACAGCGGCACGGTCTTGAAGCGCAGGTCGCGGGAGACGGACTGGGGTGCCTGCGCGGCGACGTACAGGCTGATCACGGCCTGCATCATGATCGCGTAGCGGGTGTAGGCCACCGGCAGTTCGTGCGCCTTGGTGGCGACCGCGACGGCCACCATGATGGCGGCGGGCACGCACATCACCGCGAACAGCAGCATCGGCAGCACCTTGGACTTGGCCGAGCGGCCCAGGCCGTAGGCGCCGCGCAGGGACTGCGAGTACAGCGAGCGGCGGGCGTAGGCGCGTCCGAGGCGGGGGCCGTCGTAGCCGCGGTAGCCGATGTCGTGGATGCGGGTCTGGTCGCCCGCGGGCGAGGTCAGGGGCTGCTCAACCGCCATGGCCGACGGCCTCCTTCCGCTGCTCGTCGTTGCTGTTCTGCTCGTCTGTCCCGGTGAACACCTCGGAGATGTGGTGCCGGCGCTGCTCCATGCGCACCAGGCCGAGCCCGAGGTCGGCGACGACGTCCCGGACCAGGTCGTAGGTCTCCTCGCCCTGGGCGGTCAGCAGCAGGATGTGTCCGGCGCCCGGCAGGCCCGCGCCCTCGGCGTGGGTGTCCACCCCGCGCGCGTGGAGCGCGTCGCGGACGGCGCGGGTGCCGTCGGGGTGGGCGTCGCTGTCGGTGACCTCGATCGCGAGCGTGGTCGTGGTCTGTGTGAAGTCGGTGGTGGAGCTGGAGCGCAGCAGCTTGCCGCCGTCGATGACGACGACGTGGTCGCAGGTCCGTTCCAGTTCGCCCAGCAGGTGGGAGGTGACCAGGACCGAGATGCCGAAGTCGGTGTGGATACGGCGGATCAGGCCCAGCATCTCGTCGCGGCCGACCGGGTCGAGGCCGTTGGTCGGCTCGTCCAGGAACACCAGCTGCGGGTCGTGCACCAGCGCCTGGGCGAGCTTCACCCGCTGCTTCATGCCGGTCGAGTAGCCGCCGATGGGGCGGTAGCGCTCCTCGTACAGGCCGACGTGGCGCAGGGTGTCCGCGGTGCGCTCACGCGCGGCGGTGGGCGGCAGGCCGGACATGCGTGCCATGTGGACGACGAACTCGGTGGCCGAGACGTCGGGCGGCAGGCAGTCGTGCTCCGGCATGTAGCCGACGCGCTCGCGGATGGCGCCGCCCTGGGTGGCGACGTCGAGGCCGAGCACCTCGGCGCGGCCCTCGCTGGCGGGGGACAGACCCAGCAGGATCTTGATCAGGGTGGACTTGCCGGCGCCGTTGGCTCCGACGAGTCCGGTCACACCGGGTCCGATGTCCACGGACAGCCGGTCGAGCGCGGTCACCCGGGGGAACCGCTTGCTCAGGCTTTCGGTCGCGATCACAGTCACGTCTACGACGGTAGTGATCCGGGCCCCGGCGGTCGTCAGACCTCAGAGCCGTCTTCGCGTCAGCCCCAGGTATTACGGGGCCCTAGGGGACACCCTGCCCAAGGGTCACCGCGCGTTGTCCACAGGCCGCGGACCCGCCTATTGACGCCGCCTCTAACAACTGTCACATTCACCAGTGTCAAGTTACGGACACGTACGGCGGTCGACGCGACCCCGCGCCGAGTGGACGCGTGGGCGAGTCGGCGGCACGACGGGACGGGGCGGCATGACGACGGCAGTGAGCGGCGAACTCTCCGTGGAGCTCGAAGGGTTCAGGCGGGTGCAGCGCCTCGCCTACGCGTGCGCGGAGGCGGTCGCGGCGCGGCTGCGGCCGGGTGTGACCGAGCGTGAGGCGGCGCGGATGCAGCGGGAGTGGCTGCGCGAGCGCGGGGTGCGGGACTGGTTCCATCTGCCCTTCGCCTGGTTCGGCGACCGCACGGCGTTCGCGGGCTTCCGCATACCCCTGCAGTTCTTCCCCACCGACCGCGCCCTGGCACCCGGGATGCCGTTCATCCTGGACATGGCCCCGGTCTACGAGGGATACACGGCGGACATCGGCTACTCGGGCTCACTCGGCGTGAACCCGGTGCAGGACCGGCTGACGGCCGACCTGGAGGCGCACCGGGAGCTGATCCTGCGGGAGGTGCGCGAGCGGCGCCCGCTGCGCGAGATCTACGAGGACGTGGACCGGCTGATGGTCCGCCAGGGCTACGCCAACCGGCATCGCGCGTATCCCTTCGGGGTGATCGCCCACAAGGTGGACCGGGTGAAGCAGCGCCGCTTCTCCCCCCGCCTCTTCGGCTTCGGCACGCAGTCCCTGAAGGGGCTGGCCGCCGACGCGCTGCACGGCCACCGCGAGGGCTGGTCCCCGCTGTGGTCGCCGTACCGCTTCTCGGACCACCCGCCGCAGCCGGGCCTGTGGGCGGTCGAACCGCACCTCGGCTTCCGGGGCACGGGCGCGAAGTTCGAGGAGATCCTCGTGGTCACCGACTCGAAGGACCCCGGGGAGAGCGCCTTCTGGCTGGACGACGATCTGCCGCACGTGCGGCGCTGGGCGGAGGAGAAGTGACGGCGGACGGGACGGGAGAGGTGACGGCGGACGTGACGCTGAAGGGGGCGCGGGAGCGCCGGGTGGCGACCGGCGGGGTGGAGCTGTGCGTGGCCGAGCTGGGTGACCCCGGGCAGCCCACGGTGGTGCTGGTGCACGGCTACCCGGACAGCAAGGAGGTCTGGTCGGAGGTCGCCGTCCGCCTGGCCGACCGCTTCCACGTGGTCCTGTACGACGTCCGGGGCCACGGCCGCTCCACGGCGCCCGAGCCGCTGCGCGGCGGCTTCACCCTCGCCAAGCTCACGGACGACTTCCTCGCCGTCGTGGACGCGGTCAGCCCGGACCGCCCGGTGCACCTGGTGGGGCACGACTGGGGCTCCGTGCAGTCCTGGGAGTTCGTGACGGTCGGCCGTACCGAGGGCCGTATCGCCTCCTTCACGTCGATGTCCGGGCCGTCCCTGGACCACTTCGGGCACTGGATCAACGCGCGCGTGAAGCGTCCGACACCCCGCCGGGTGGGCCAGCTCCTCGGCCAGGGCGCCAAGTCCTGGTACGTGTACCTGCTGCACACACCGGTCCTGCCCGAGCTGGCCTGGCGGGGCCCGCTCGGCAGGCGCTGGCCGAAGATCCTCCAGCGGGTGGAGAAGGTCCCCGCCGGCGGCTATCCGACCGCCTCGCTGCCCTCCGACGCGGCACACGGCGCCTGGCTGTACCGCGACAACGTCCGCGCCCGACTGAGGCGGCCGCGCCCCGACGCCTACGCGCACGCGCCCGTGCAGCTCATCACGCCCCAGGGCGACGCGTTCCTCTCCGAGCGCCTCTACGACGACCTGGAGCAGTGGGTGCCGCAGCTGACCCGGCGCACGCTTCCGGCCAAGCACTGGATCCCGCGCACCCGGCCCGATCAGCTGGCCTCCTGGATCGAGGAGTTCGTCATGTCCGTGGAGGGCGGCCGTCCCGGGCCGAGGGCCACCGGCCGCCACGCCGACCGGTTCGGCGGCCAGTTGGTGCTGATCACCGGCGCGGGCAGCGGCATCGGCCGGGCCACGGCGTTCGCGTTCGCGGAGGCGGGCGCGCGCGTGGTGGCCGTCGACCGCGACGCCGAGGCCGCGCTCCGCACCGCCGAGCTGTCCCGGCTCGTCGGCGCCCGAGAGGCATGGGCGGAGACGGCCGACGTCTCCGACGAGCAGGCGATGGAGAAGCTCGCCGAGAAGGTGCACCGCGCGTACGGCGTGCTGGACGTGCTGGTCAACAACGCGGGCATCGGTCTGTCGGGATCGTTCTTCGCCACCACGTCCGACGACTGGCGCAGGGTCCTCGACGTGAACCTGTGGGGCGTGATCCACGGCTGCCGGCTCTTCGGCGGGCGGATGGCCGACCGCGGCCAGGGCGGCCACATCGTCAACATCGCCTCGGCGGCGGCCTTCCAGCCTTCCCGGGCCCTGCCCGCCTACAGCACGTCCAAGGCGGCGGTGCTGATGCTCTCCGAGTGCCTGCGCGCGGAACTCGCCGGTCAGGGCATCGGTGTGACGGCGATCTGTCCCGGCATCGTCAACACCGGCATCACCTCCACGGCCCGCTTCGCCGGTGTGGACGAGGCGGAGGAGCGCCGCCGCCGGAAGAGCTCGGCCCGCCTGTACGGCATGCGCAACTACCCGCCGGAGAAGGTGGCCGAGGCGATCCTGGACGCCGTGGTCCGGAACCGGGCGGTCGTCCCGGTGACCCCCGAGGCGCGCGGCGCGCACCTCATGTCCCGTTTCCTGCCAGGGGCGTTGCGACGGATCGCGCGGGTGGAGCCGAGGCTGTGACATGACCGATCCGCCACCACCGCGGACCTACCGCATCGAGGACCTCGCCCACCACACCGCCACCACGGTCCGGACCATCCGCGCCTACCAGGACCGCGGTCTGCTGCCCCGGCCCGAGCGCCGGGGGCGGGCCAACGTCTACTCCGAGGCGCATGTCACCCGGCTCCACCAGATCGCCCTTCTCCTCGACCGCGGGTACACGCTGGCCTCGATCAAGGAGTTGCTGGACGCCTGGGACACCGGCCGTGGCCTGGGCGGGGTGCTCGGTCTGGTCACCGAGGTGGACGGGCCGTGGACGGACGAGCGCCCCGACCGCGTCACCCGCGCCGAACTGGACGCCCGCTTCGGCGGCACGTCCGACGACGACGCCGTGGGCGAGGCGGTCGAACTCGGTGTGCTGGAGCGGGTCGACGGTGACCCCGACACGTTCCTCGTACCGAGCCCCCAAGAGCTCTCCGTGGCCGTGGAGTTGCACGCCGCCGGGGTTCCGCTGTCCGCGATCTCGGACCATCTGCGGGAGTTGAGAGGACAGGTCGAGCACATCGCCGCCCGCTTCCTGGAGTTCACCACCGAGTACGTCTTCGGGCGCTACCTGGACGATCCCGGACGACGCACGGACGCGCACGCGGCGGAGGCCGCCTCGCTCGTGCGCCGGCTGCGTCCGCTGGCCCAGCAGACGGTGGACGCCGAACTGGCGCGTGCCATGCGCTCCTTGGCGACCCGGCAGCTGCGCACGCGCCTGGGGGCGGAGCGGTCCGTGGAAGCACGATCCGGCGTACGATCCGTCTCGTTGCCCGCCCGGACGATCGACGCCGTGGAAGGGCTCGTTGGGCGCGCACATGTCTCCGAGTTCGTCGCACTGGCGGCCGAACGGGAGGTCATGGCCCGCGCGTTGAACGAGCTGGCCGCAGACGCCGTACTGGGGAACGAAGTTCGTGAATCACCTTAAAGCGTGCACCACTTGTCCACAGATTCACCAATTCCCCTGTGGATAACTCTTGTTGGTTGTGGATCAAACCTACGAACAAAAACAACCTGCGTGATCCGCGTCTCTCCCTCACGCTGGGCGTATGGACGGACGATACGCCAGACGGCACGACGGACGATACGACGAAAGACGCACCGTGAAGGTGTCGAAGTACCTCTCCAAACACCTGCGTCACCAGCCGGAACGGATCGGTCTCCGCCTGGACCCGGGCGGCTGGGTGGAGATCGACACGCTGATCGCCGCGGCCGCCGCCCACGGCTTCCGGTTCACCCGCGAGGAACTCGACCACGTGGTGGCCACCAACGACAAGCAGCGCTTCGCGATCGAGGGCACCAGGATCCGGGCCAGCCAGGGCCACAGCGTCGAGGTCGACCTCGGCCTGCCCCCGGCGACCCCGCCGGCGTACCTCTACCACGGGACCGTCGCCCGGAACCTGGACGCGATCCGTGCCGGCGGCCTCAGACCCATGAGCCGGCACGACGTCCACCTCTCGGCCGACCGGGAGACAGCCGGCCGGGTCGGCGCCCGCCGCGGCCGCCCCGTGGTGCTCACCGTCGACGCCGGCGCCATGCACCGCGACGGCCATGTGTTCCACGTCAGCGCCAACGGAGTCTGGCTGACGAAAGCCGTACCACCGCGCTACCTGCGCTTTCCAGGGCCCCGCTGAGACGGGGAGCCGGTCCACGGGCCATGATCAGTGGTATGGACCACTGGGACGAGCACCTGCCGACCACCGAGGCCGCCGTCACCGCGCTGCGCGCCCTCGCCGCCCACTACGCGCGCGAGATCGAGGTGACCCATGACATCGGCGCCGACCAGACCTCCCGCCGCAGCTCCGCGGCCATCGGCGCGACCACGGACCCCGACGGCTCCCTGCCCCATGAGGCGTACGTCGAGTTCGGCGGCGTACCGCGGGTGAGCGTGCGGCTCTACCCCGAGGACGACGCGCTGATCACGGTCGAGGGCGTCGAGTGCCCCGACATCCCGCGCGACGACGTGCCCGCCTTCCTCCGCTCCGTCTTCGGGGACCTCGCCCATGTCAGGGCGCGCCGCTTCCCGCCCGGCTACCGCCTCGTCGTCCCGCTGCCCGGCGACCGCACACACAAGGAGCACCTCCCGATGATCCTGCTCAGTCCGTGGCTGAGCAGCCGCGTTCGGTGACCGTTTGCTCCGTTCCCGACGGGCCCGCTTACCCTCGAACGCATGAGTCTGCGTCTGAGCACCGTGATCCTGCCCTACCGCCGCTGGAACGAAGGCGGTCGTTCGGCCTGGGTACGGGCCGAGCAGCTCGGCTTCCACACCGCGTACACCTACGACCACCTGTCCTGGCGCAGCTTCCGTGACGGGCCCTGGTTCGGCGCGGTCCCGACGCTGACCGCCGCCGCCGGTGTCACCGAGCGGCTGCGCCTCGGCACGCTGGTGACCTCACCGAACTTCCGGCACCCGGTGACCCTCGCCAAGGAGCTGATCTCCCTCGACGACATCTCCGGCGGCCGGATCACCCTGGGCATCGGCGCCGGCGGCACCGGTTTCGACGCGACGGCCCTGTTGAACAGCAGCGAGGAGCCGTGGAGTGCACGCGAGCGCGCGGACCGGCTCGCCGAGTTCGTGCCGCTGCTGGACCGGTTGCTCACCGAGGACGCGGTGACCCAGGAGGGACGCTTCTACTCGGCGCACGAGGCGCGGAACATCCCCGGCTGTGTGCAGCGGCCCCGGCTGCCGTTCGCGGTGGCGGCCACCGGCCCGCGCGGCCTCCGGCTCGCCGCACGGCACGGGCAGGCCTGGGTGACCACCGGCGACCCCAAGCTGTACGAGTCCGGCACCCCGGAGCAGTCCGTGGCGGCCCTGCGCGGGCAGATCGCCAAGCTGTCCGACGCCTGCGCGGACGCCGGGCGGGACATGGCCGGCCTGGACAAGATCCTGCTCACGGGCTTCACCCCGGACCGTGCCCGGCCGCTTCAGTCCCTGGACGCCTTCGTGGACTTCGCCGGCCGCCACCAGGAGCTGGGTTTCACCGAGCTCGTGATCCACTGGCCCATCCCCGACTCCGACTTCGCCGCGGACGAGAAGGTCTTCGAGCAGATCGCGATGGAGGGCCTGGCCCAGCTGGGCTGACGAGCGCCCGAACTGACGGACGAGGGAGCTGCCGGGTGTCTCGGCCGAGGTTTCCTGTGCTGACCAGCGCCCGCGCCGACGGGCGTTGAGCGTCATCTGTGTCTCATCTGTGCGCAGTCCCGCACGACCGTGCTGGCATATGCGCGAGAATGGCCGGGTGACCTCAGCGACCAGACAGCCCGGGACCCCGTCCGCCGCCGTACGGCCGCGGCTGATCGCCACCGACCTCGACGGAACGCTGCTGCGGGACGACAAGTCCGTCTCACCGCGCACGGTCGCCGCGTTGGCCGCCGCGGAGGAGGCGGGCATCGAGGTCTTCTTCGTCACCGGCCGCCCCGCCCGCTGGATGAACGTCGTCAGCGACCACGTTCACGGCCACGGCCTGGCGATCTGCGGCAACGGCGCCGCCGTGGTCGACCTGCACGGCGGCCCCGGCGCCCACCGCTTCGTGAAGGTGCGTGAACTGGCCCGCGAGAACGCCCTGGACGCCGTAGGGCTGCTGCGCGAGGCGGCACCCGGCACGGTGTTCGCGGTCGAGCAGACGTACGGCTTCCACCAGGAGCCGAACTACCCCAAGCTGCACCTGGAGATACCGGACAACCTCCTGCCGGCCGAGCAACTCCTCGCCCCCGACGGCCCGGACGCCGACCAGCCCGTCCTCAAGATCCTGGCCTACCACCCGGACCTCGACCCGGACGCCTTCCTCACCCTCGCCCGGCTCGCGATCGGCGACCGTGCCAACGTCACCCGGTCCAGCCCCAGCGCCCTGCTGGAACTGAGCGGCCCCGACGTCTCCAAGGCCAGCACGCTCGCGCTGTGCTGCGCCGAGCGCGGTATCTCGCACGAGGAGGTCGTCGCCTTCGGTGACATGCCCAACGACGTCGAGATGCTGACCTGGGCCGGCCACTCCTACGCGATGGGCAACGCCCACCCGGACGTCATCGCCGCCGCGTCGGGCCGTACGGTCGCCAACAACGAGGACGGCGTCGCGATCGTCATCGAGCAACTGCTGGCGGAAGGCTCCTGACCGCAGCGGCCACCGGCACGGTGGGAGCGACGGTGCGCCCGAGCCTGAGGGCCGGGGCGAGCGGCCACGCGCCGGTACCGGGCCGGAGTGCCGGTCACCCCACCGGGCCGGTCACCTCGCCCCGACCAGCGACTCCGCCTCCTTCTCCCGCCGGGCCAGCTCCCGCAGCGGCCCCTCCGCCGCGAGGAGCTCCGCGTACGTGCCCCGCTGCACCACCCGGCCCGCGTCGAGGACGATCACCTCGTCCACCGCTTCCAGCCCGGCGAGCCGGTGCGTGATCAGCAACGTCGTACGGCCCTGTGTGGCGGCCAGCAGATCGGCGGTCAGCGCGTCGGCCGTCGGCAGGTCCAGATGCTCGGCGGGCTCGTCGAGGACCAGGAGGGGGAAGTCGGCCAGCAGGACGCGGGCCAGCGCCAGCCGCTGCCGCTGACCGCCGGACAGCCGCGCTCCGTGCTCGCCGACGAGCGTGTCCAGTCCGTCGGGCAGCCCGTCCACCCAGTCCAGCAGCCGGGCCCGGTCCAGCGCCCGGCGCAGGTCGGCCTCGGTGGCGTCCTTCCTGGCCAGCAGCAGGTTCTCGCGTACCGAGCTGTCGAAGAGATGCGCGTCCTGCGCACACAGTCCGACGAGCCGCCGTACGTCGTCTCCCGCCAGCGCGTAGGCGTCCACGCCGGCGAGCGTGTACGAACCCTCCCGCGGGTCGAGGAAGCGCAGCAGCGCCTGGGCGAGAGTCGTCTTGCCGGAACCGGACGCCCCGACCACCGCGATCCGCCGCCCCCTTTCGAGGGTGAGGTCGAAGCGGTCCAGCGCTTCTTGCCGCTGCCCCTCGTACCGCGCGACCAGTCCCTTGACGACCAGCGGGAACGGCGACGCGGGCGCCTGCCGGGGCCGCTCGGGCTCGCAGACGGGCTCGGGGGCATCGAGCACCTCGTGCACACGCTCCGCGCTCCGGCACACCCGCTGTCGGTGGCGCACGGCGAGCGGCAGCCCCAGTACGGCCTCGAAGGCGGCCAGCGGCGTCAGGACGAGCACGGCCATCGCCACGCCGTGGAGCCGGTCCGCGGCCACCGCCTGGGCGCCGAGCAGCGCGGTCGCCGTGACGGTCAGGCCGGAGACCAGCGCGGTCAGTCCGTCGCCGAGCGCCGTCACCGCGGCGGCGCGCGAGGCGATCCGGGTGAGGGTGCCGTCGGCTCGCCGGGCCGCGTCCGTACGGGCGGGCAGCGCACCGGCGACGGTCAGCTCCGCGGTGCCGGTGAGCAGGTCGGTGACGCGGGTGGCGAGGGCGCCCCGGGCGGGGGCCAGCCGCCGCTCGCTCCGCCGGGCCACGGTCGCGGTGACGAGCGGGACGCCGACACCGGCCGCCGCGAGGCCCGCCGCGAGGGCGGCGCCGGCCTCGGGCAGCAGCCAGGCCGTGAAGCCGACGGAAGCAGCGGAGACGGCCAAGGCCACCGACACGGGCAGCAGCCAGCGCAGCCAGTAGTCCTGGAGCTCGTCCACGTCCGCGACCAGCCGGGTGAGCAGATCGCCCCGCCGGGCGGTGCGCAGGCCCGCGGGTGCGAGCCGCTCCAGCCGCCGGTACACGGCGACCCGGGTGTCGGCGAGCAT
Source organism: Streptomyces filipinensis (assembly GCF_014649495.1). Taxonomy (GTDB): domain Bacteria; phylum Actinomycetota; class Actinomycetes; order Streptomycetales; family Streptomycetaceae; genus Streptomyces; species Streptomyces filipinensis. The sequence continues at coordinate 158,640 of NZ_BMTD01000009.1, forward strand.
CCGCAGCACGGCGTCGTGCGACACCAGCCGCTCGGCGTACCGGAAGACGGCCCGCCCGATCCCGAAGGCCCGCGTGGCCGTCACGGCCACCATCAGATACAGCACCGGCGGCTGCTGCGAGGCCCGCGAGATGAGCCACCCGGAGGTCGCCATCAACCCCACGGCGCTGCCGAGCGCCAGGCTCCCCAGCACGAGGGCGAGCCCCAGCCGTCCCCGCTGGAGTCCGGCAAACCCCCGCACCCGCGCGAGCACGCGCCGGGACCGCGCCACCGAGCTGTCCGCCACCCGACCGGCCCGAGACCCGGAGAACCCACTCCCCACCCCACCGAGTCCGGAGACCGACGGCGAACTTCCCAGCCCACCGGGTCCGGAGACCGACGGCGAACTTCCCAGCCCACCGGGTCCGGAGACCGAGGGCTCACTTTCCAGCCCGCCGAGCCGCGCTCCGGCCGATTCCTCCTCTGCCAGGCTCAGCCCCGTGCGGCCACCATCAAGCTCGACGCGGGGGTCCAGGGGGCGAAGGTCCGTGAAATCCTCAGCGCCGCACGGCCGCGGCACAGCCTCCGCGCCCTCCAGCCGCACCACCCGATCCGCCACCGACAGCAACGCCGGCCGATGCACGACAAGCAGCACCGTCCGCCCAGCGGCCAGCCTCCGCACGGCCGCCACGACGTCCGCCTCGGTCCGCCCGTCCAGCGCGGCCGTCGGCTCATCCAGCAACAGCACGGGACGGTCCGCGAGAAAGGCCCGCGCAAGGGCCAACCGCTGCCGCTGCCCCGCCGAAAGCCCGGCCCCGTCCTCCCCGAGCACGGTCTCCACCCCGTCGGGCAGCGCGTCCACGAACTCGAGCGCACCCGCGTCCCGCAGCGCCCGGCGCACGGCACGGTCGTCCGCGTCGGGCCGGGCCAACCGCACGTTCTCCGCGATGCTCCCGGCATACAGATGCGGCCGCTGCGGCACCCACGCGATCCGCGACCGCCACTCCTCCAGGTCGAGGTCCGCGAGATCCGCCCGCCCGATCCGCACCCGCCCCTCGCTGGGCCGGACGAACCCGAGCAGCACATTCAGCAGCGTCGACTTGCCCGCCCCGCTCGGTCCCACCAACGCGACCGTCTCACCGGGCTCTACGGAGAACGACGCGTCCGTCACCGCGGCCACGGAACGACCTGGGTAGCGGACGGTGACCCCCTCGAAGGCCACCGCACCCGCAGGCACCGCGCCGGCACCCGACGCCGGCACCGGCGTCTCCAGCACGCTGAAGATCTCCTCCGCCGCGGCAAGTCCCTCGGCCGCCGCGTGGTACTGCGCGCCGACCTGACGCAACGGAAGGTACGCCTCGGGCGCCAGCACCAGGATCACCAGGCCGACGTACAGATCCATGTCGCCGTGCACGAGCCGCATCCCGATCGTCACCGCGACCAGCGCCACCGACAGCGTGGCGAGCAACTCCAGCGCGAAGGAGGAGAGAAAGGCGATCCGCAGCGTCCGCAGGGTGGCCTGGCGGTACTCGCCGGTGATCCGCCGGATGGACTCGGCCTGCGCCTTGGCCCGCCCGAAGACCTTCAGCGTGGGCAGCCCGGCGACCACATCCAGGAAGTGCCCGGACAGCCGCGACAGCAGCCGCCACTGGCGGTCCATCCGGGACTGGGTGGCCCAGCCGATCAACATCATGAAGAGCGGGATGAGCGGCAGGGTGCCGACGATGATGGCCGCCGACACCCAGTCCTCGGTGACGATCCGCGCCAGTACCGCCACCGGCACGACCACGGCGAGCCCCAACTGCGGCAGATAGCGAGAGAAATAGTCGTCGAGGGCGTCGACCCCACGCGTGGCCAGCGTGACCAGCGAACCGGTGCGCTGCCCGGCCAGCCACCCGGGACCGAGTGCCGCCGCCCGGTCGAGAAGCCGTCCCCGCAGTTCGGACTTCACCGCCGCGCTCGCCCGGTGGGCGGCGAGTTCGGTGAGCCACGCGACGATCGACCGCCCCACAGCCACGGCCGCCAACAGCAGCAGGGGAGTACGCAGTCCGGCGACGGACTCCCCCTGCTGGAACGCTCCGACGACGACCTCGGCGATGAGCATCGCCTGGGCGATGACCAGCCCCGCGCCCACGGCTCCCAGGCCGACGACTGCCCCCAGGAAGAGCCGGGTGGCGCGGGCGTAGCGCAGTAGACGGGGATCGATTGGTTTCACGTGAAACGTGCCCTTCGGTCCAGAGGGTGTGTTTCACGTGAAACACACCCTCGGCGGACTCAGTGTGCGGCGCCGGCCGCAGCGTCGGGAGCGAGGTGCTGCGTGCCGATGCGCTTGCGGAACACCCAGTAGGTCCATCCCTGGTAGAGCAGCACCAGGGGGGTGGCGATGGCTGCCAGCCACGTCATGATCTTCAGGGTGTACCGGCTCGACGAGGCGTTGGTGACCGTCAGACTCCAGTCCCCGTCGAGCGTGGACGGCATGACATTCGGGAAGAGCGACAGGAACAGCATCGCCACGGCAGCCACGATGGTGACGCCGGACAGCGCGAACGCCCATCCCTCACGCCCGAACTGGTTGGCCACCAGCGCGGCCATGAGCGCGGCGACGGCCACGACAAGGGCCACCATGCTCTTGCCGTTCCCGCTGTGGGCCTGTGTCCACAGCAGGAAGCCGAGTGCCACGACGGTCGTGACGAGACCGACCCACAGGGCCAGCTTCCGTGCCCGCCCGCGGATGTCCCCGACGGTCTTGAGCGCGGTGAAGACCGCTCCATGGAAGGTGAACAGCGTGAGCGTCACCAGACCGCCGAGCAGCGCGTAGGGGGTGAACAGGTCCCAGACGCTGCCGACGTACTCGAAGTGCTGGTCGATCTTCACGCCCCACACGATGTTCCCGAAGGCCACGCCCCACAGGAACGCCGGGATCAGCGAGGTCCAGAAGATCGCGGTCTCCCAGTTGCGCTGCCAGTTCTCCTCGGGGCGCTTCGCCCGGTACTCGAAGGCGACGCCCCGGACGATGAGGCAGACGAGGATGACCAGCATCGGCAGGTAGAAGCCGGAGAAGAGGGTGGCGTACCACTCCGGGAACGCCGCGAAGGTGGCACCGCCGGCCGTGAGCAGCCACACCTCGTTGCCGTCCCAGACGGGCCCGATGGTGTTGATCAGCACCCGGCGCTCGGGCCGGTTGCGGGCCAGCAGTTTGGTGAGGACGCCGACTCCGAAGTCGAAGCCCTCCAGGAAGAAGTAGCCGGTCCACAGGACGGCGATCAGGACGAACCAGACGTCGTGAAGTTCCATGACGGTTCCCTCCGCCTAGTACGAGAAGGCCATCGGCTTGTCGGCGTCACGGGTGTCGCCGCCGATCTTCGTGGGCGGGTTGAGGTCGGCCTCGGTGAGCTCGGGCGGGCCGGCCTTGACGTACTTGGCGAGCAGTTTGACCTCGACCACGGCGAGGATCGCGTACAGCGTCGTGAAGACGATCATCGAGGTGAGGACCTCGCCCTGGGAGACACCGGGGGAGACCGCGTGCCGGGTCTGCAGGACGCCGTAGACGACCCACGGTTGTCGGCCCATCTCGGTGAAGATCCAGCCCCAGGAGTTGGCGATCAGCGGGAAGGCCAGGGTCCAGGTCGCGATGCGCCAGTACCAGGGCGTCAGCTTCGGGCTGAGCGCCTGGTTCTTGAACAGCACCAGATGCGGCACCTCGTCCTCGCCGACCCGCAGATGCTGCGGCAGCATGAACTTCTTGCGGGTCAGCCACAGACCGGCCAGGCCGATCGCGAAGGACGCCATGCCGAAGCCGATCATCCAGCGGAAGCCCCAGAAGGCGACCGGGATGTTGGGCCGGTAGTCGCCGGGGCCGAACTTCTGCTGCTCGGCTTTGTTGACGTCGTTGATACCGGGGACGTACGAGGTGAAGTCGTCGTTGGCGAGGAAGGACAGCAGGCCCGGGATCTCGATCGCGACGGTGTTGTGGCTCTTCTCCACATCGCCGTAGGCGAAGATCGAGAACGGCGCCGGCTTCTGACCGTCCCACAGCGCCTCAGCGGCCGCCATCTTCATCGGCTGCTGCTTGAACATGACCTTGCCGAGGGTGTCCCCGCTGATCGCGGTGAGCAGACCGGCGATGACCACCGTGATCAGGCCCAGCCGCAGCGAGGTCTTCATCTCGCGGATGTGCTTCTTGCGGGCCAGGTGGTAGGCGGCGATACCCACCATGAAGGCGCCGCCGGTCAGGAAGGCCGCGGACAGGGTGTGGAAGGCCTGGCTGAGCGCGGTGTTCTGGGTCAGCACGGCCCAGAAGTCGGTCAGCTCGGCGCGCCCCTTCGCCTTGTCGATCTTGTAGCCGACCGGGTGCTGCATCCAGGAGTTGGCGGCGAGGATGAAGTACGCCGACAGGATCGTGCCGATCGAGACCATCCATATGCAGGCCAGATGGATCTTCTTGGGGAGCTTGTCCCAGCCGAAGATCCACAGGCCGATGAAGGTGGACTCGAAGAAGAACGCGATCAGCGCCTCGAAGGCGAGCGGCGCTCCGAAGATGTCCCCGACGAAGCGCGAGTAGTCGGACCAGTTCATGCCGAACTGGAACTCCTGCACGATGCCGGTGACCACGCCCATGGCGATGTTGATCAGGAAGAGCTTGCCCCAGAACTTCGTCGCCCTGAGGTACTTCTCCTTCTCCGTGCGCACCCAGGCCGTCTGCAGCCCGGCCGTGAGGGCGGCCAGGGAGATGGTCAGCGGGACGAACAGGAAGTGGTAGACGGTGGTGATGCCGAACTGCCAGCGCGCCAGTGTCTCCGGCGCCAGAGCCAGGTCCACGTCGTCACTCTCCTTACTACGCCGTGTAAAGCGGCGGTTTGCCCTGCTTGTCGCGCACATACAGGACAATCGGGACGCGCTTGTGAACGCGTTCACATTCACAAGCCATTATGACGCACTGATTTTCGGCAACCAACGGGGGGTCCCCCCTTCGCCTTCACGTCAAGCCCTTGGCAGCGACTTCAACATCTTGTTGAATTGCGCGCCATGCAGATACGCATTTCATGGCCCGCGGGGAACGTCACCGCGAGCCTCGACGCAGACTCACCCACCGCGCAGGCCCTCGCCAAGGCACTACCGCTCACCTCCAGCGCCTGCACATGGGGCGAGGAGGTCTATTTCGACACAGGAGTCGCTGTTTCACGTGAAACGGACGCCCGGCAGGTCGTGGAGCCGGGCACCGTGGCCTTCTGGACGGACGGCGACGCGCTCGCCCTCCCCTACGGGCCCACGCCGATCTCGCGAGGCGACGAGTGCCGCCTCGCGAGCCCGTGCAATGTCCTCGGCAGCCTGGACGGGGACGCCGGCGTTCTGGCGACCGTACGAGACGGCGACCCCGTCCGTGTGGAACTGATCGACGACTGAGCCGACGCCGGACTACAGCTCCTTGCGGAACCCCTCCGCCGCCTTCAGGAAGATGTCGTTCGCCTCGGTCTCTCCGATCGTCACCCGCACACCCTCGCCCGGGAACGGCCGGATGACCACACCGTGCTGCTCACAGGCCTGCGCGAACGCGACCGTACGCTCCCCCAGCCGCAGCCAGACGAAGTTCGCCTGCGTCTCCGGCACCGTCCAGCCCTGGGCCCGCAGCGCGTCGACCACGCGCGTGCGCTCGCACACCAGCGAGCCGACCCGGCCGAGCAACTCGTCCTCGGCCCGCAGCGAGGCGATCGCCGCCTCCTGGGCGAGCTGGCTGACACCGAAGGGCACCGCCGTCTTGCGCAGCGCCGCTGCCACCGGCTCATGGGCGATCGCGAAACCGACGCGCAGCCCGGCGAGGCCGTAGGCCTTGGAGAAGGTGCGCAGCACACAGACGTTGGGACGGTTCCGGTACAGCTCGACGCCGTCGGGCACCTCGGGGTCCCGGATGAACTCCCGGTAGGCCTCGTCCAGCACCACCAGGACATCGCTGGGCACCCGGTCGAGGAACCGCTCCAGCTCGGCCCGCCGCACCACCGTGCCGGTCGGGTTGTTGGGGTTGCAGACGAAGATCAGACGCGTCCGGTCGGTGATGGCGTCCGCCATCGCGTCCAGGTCGTGCACCTCGTCGGGCGTGAGCGGCACCCGCACCGATCGGGCACCGCTGATCTGCGTGATGATCGGGTACGCCTCGAAGGAGCGCCAGGCGTAGATCACCTCGTCGCCGGGACCGCTGGTGGCCTGGATGAGTTGCTGGGCGACGCCCACCGAACCGGTGCCGGTGGCCAGGTGGGAGAGCGGCACACCGAACCGGTCCGACAGCTCGTCCATCAGCCCCGTGCACGCCATGTCCGGATAGCGGTTGAAGTTGCAGGCGGCGGCCGTCACGCTCTCCATCACACCCGGCAGCGGCGGATAGGGGTTCTCGTTGGAGGACAGCTTGTAGGCGACCTGCCCGCCGGCCGCGGCGGGCTTGCCCGGCTTGTAGGTGGGAATCCCCTCCAGCTCGGCGCGCAGCTTGGGGCTCGTCTCGCTCACCGCAGTCCTCCTCGCGATCACCGGCGGACCGTCGACGCCGCCGGCTTCCAATACTCCTCACCTTATGAGGATTCGGCCTCGGTGCGTACAGGTGCGGGCCGCCAATACGCGAACCACATCCGCCCCGCCGCCCTCACCGGCATCACCGTACGAAGGCGTACGTTTCAGGGGGCGCGCCATACATATATCTATGCGCCGGTGGCTCGCGCCGTGGCGCGCATCCCCCGTGCAGGTGAGTTGAGACCTCTTCGAGACATCGGGCACTTGGCAGGCCCATGCGCGTCAACACGTCACGTCCTACCGCTGTATCGTTTAACTGCCTTTGTTTTCAAGGCAGTTGAGTACTGTTGACCATGCAGAAACGTGCCTGTCAATGCGTGCATATGCGTCCGCACTACCCCACCGTATGAGCCCTACTATCGGCTCGCCATGACAGCAGCAGGGAAGCACCAGGTGAGCCGCGCGGAAACCTCACGTCGAGGCAATCGGCCGGGCCGGGCGGGCATCAGAGACGTGGCCGCCGCCGCCGGGGTCTCCATCACGACCGTCTCCGACGCCCTCAACGGCAAGGGGCGGCTCCCGGATGCCACCCGGCGCCATGTCCGCGAGGTCGCAGACCGGCTGGGGTACCGGCCCTCGGCCGCCGCCCGCACCCTCCGTACCGGCAAGTCGGGTCTGATCGGCCTGACCGTGACGACGTACGGGGATGAACCTTTCACCTTCACCGAGTTCGCCTACTTCGCCGAGATGGCCCGGGCCGCCACCTCGGCCGCGCTCGCCCGCGGTTACGCCCTCGTCATCCTGCCCGCGACCTCCCGCCACGACGTGTGGTCCAACGTCGCTCTGGACGGCACGGTCGTCATCGACCCCTCCGACCAGGATCCGGTGGTCAGCGAGCTGGTCCGGCAAGGCCTGCCCGTCGTCTCCGACGGGCGCCCGGCCGGATCGCTCCCGGTCACGGCCTGGGTGGACAACGACCACGAGGCCGCCGTCCTCGGCATCCTCGACCACCTCGCCGACGCGGGCGCCCGCCGCATCGGCCTGCTCACCGGCACGACGACGGACACGTACACCCACCTGTCGACCACCGCGTACCTGCGCTGGTGCGAGCGCGTCGGCCAGGACCCGGTGTACGAGGCCTACCCGGCCCACGACCCGTGCGCGGGTGCCGTCGCCGCCGACCGGCTGCTCGCCCGCCCCGACCGGCCCGACGCGGTCTACGGACTGTTCGACCCCAACGGCACGGACCTGCTGGCCGCCGCCCGCCGCTACGGGCTCCGCGTCCCCGACGACCTGCTCCTCGTGTGCTGCAGCGAGTCCATGGGGTACGCCGGCACCGAGCCGCCCATCACCACGCTCTCCCTGAAACCCCGCCGCATCGGCACCGCGGTGGTCCAGCTCCTCATCGACGCCATCGAGGGCGTGGACTCCGACCAGCCGGTCGAGCAGGTCATACCGACCGAGCTGATCGTGCGCACCTCCTCCCAGCGGCGCCCACCGCGCACGACGGTCAGCCCGCCGCGGTCACCGGACGGCAAATAGCCCCGGAAAGCGGGGTGCTCACCCCGCACGATCCTCAGCCGGTGGAGGGGGCAGGACGGCTCGGCGACCGGCGAGCCGCGGGTTCGGTCGGCGCGGAGTCGGCCGAACACCTGCCCAAACGGGGCGAAAGCCGCAGTGAACTGGAGTCTTGTTCCGATTCACCACCCCTGGGTCATCACACGGCGCGACGCGCATTCCTATGATGGGCCCACGACACCGTGGACCGCTGCGACCAGGCAGTCCGAAGCGGTGCAGATGCGGCGCGATGGTGGAGGGGTCTGATGACTCAGGGGGCCGGTCAGGGACCCGAAGTGGAGCGGACGGCGACGCTGCGCGACTTCCGGGTGCCTGCGTACGTCCACGAGACCGGTCCGTACGTCCGCACCGCCCATCCGGGCGACACCGTGCCCCCCGCCGACGAGGCGTACCCCGACGGCTACACGCCCACGCAGCGCGATCTTCCCGTCATCAACCGGTCGGAGACACTCCAGGTCCCCGTCGAGCCGGCACCCGCGGCCCCCGCGCCGCAGCCCGCGACCGGGCCCGGACCGCTGTTCGTCGTCGGAGACGTCCACGGGTACCTCGACGAACTGGTGACCGCCCTGCAGGAGCAGGGGCTGATCGACGCCTCAGGCCAGTGGTGCGCCGGCACCGCCCGGCTGTGGTTCCTCGGCGACTTCACCGACCGCGGTCCCGACGGCATCGGCGTCATCGACCTCGTGATGCGGCTGTCCGCCGAGGCCGCGGCGGCCGGCGGCTACTGCAAGGCCCTCATGGGCAACCACGAACTGCTGCTGCTCGGCGCCAAGCGGTTCGGCGACACGCCCGTCAACTCGGGCGCGGGCACCGCCACCTTCCAGGCGGCCTGGCTGCTCAACGGTGGTCAGAAGACCGACATGGACCGCCTCCAGGACCACCATCTGCAGTGGATGGCCCGCCTCGACGCCGTCGAGGAGGTCGACGGCTATCTGCTCGTGCACTCGGACACCACCGCCTACCTCGACTACGGCGACTCCATCGAGGCGGTCAACGACACCGTCCGCGAGACCCTCACCCGTAATGACGCGGACGAGTGCTGGGACCTGTTCCGCAAGTTCACCAAGCGCTTCTCCTTCCGCGACGAGGGCGGCGCCGACGCCGTACGCTCCCTCCTCGATACGTACGGCGGCACCCGCATCGTTCACGGCCACAGTCCGATTCCCTACCTCCTCGGCGAGGTCGGCTCCGAGGACGACGACGAGGGCACCGGGCCGGCGGTGGAGGGACCGCACGTCTACGCCGACGGGCTCGCCATCGCGATGGACGGCGGCGTGACCATGGCCGGAAAGCTACTGGTCCGGCAACTGCCCCTGACTACCTGACCCTTCCACGGGAAGGCGTGCCCCGGTGGAGTACGCACCCGAAGGGCAATTTCTGGCAACCCCCTGTCACCGTGCGCCGTCACGGCTCTACCATCGGCTTATCCGTAGCAGGCTCCCCTCCGTTTCTGCCCGACGGCTCGCCGGCGTGCGAGCCCCAAGCCCTACGGAGCATCGGGGGATGCACATGAACAGCGTTCCGCAGCACCTGCAGAGCGAGGACCGCCAGGAATTCGAGCGGCTCCTCGATGAGGCGCTGCGTTCCGCACCACACCGCCCGGAACTGGCCGCAGTCGGCCAGCGCCTCAATCCCGAACAACTGCGCACCATGGCACTCAACGCCAGTGCCCTGATCACGGCCGCCGCCACGGCCGAATACCAGCACTACGTGAAGGTCCGCCAGGAACTGCGCCACCCGGCGATGACCCCGGCGGCCACCGGGGACTCCGCTCCGCTGGACCACGGTTCGGCCACGACGGGGCTCGTCACCGCCTTCGGTGAGACCGCCGAGAGCACCGGTGCGGGTGCCGTCGCGGTCATCGCCGTACTGGCTCCCGTCCTTTCCGGAACCGCCGCGGCGATCTTCCTTCTCGTCGGCTACATCCTGAAGACGCTCAGCCCCGGGCAGGCCTTCGGCCAGACCATGCTCACCGCGGGCTGGGTGTTCGGCGCGGTGACCGCGGCCGCGATCCTCGTCGCCGCCGTCGGACTGCTCCTCACCGCCCTGCGCAACGGCAGTTCGCCACAGGCCCAGGCGCTGGACGCGGCGCACCGGGAGCTGGACAGGGCCAGAGAGGCCTGGCGGGACGCCCTGCTGGAGCGCGGCATCGTGCCGTTCCTGCGCGAGGCGCTCGCCGAGCCGGGCCCTACGGCACTGCAGCGCACGACGCCGCCCGCCCCGAGCGGCCGTATGCCCCGCCTGGGGTACGACCGCCCCGGCTTCAGCAGCCCCGACGACGGCACCGAGTCCGGCCGCCCGAGCTTCAGCAGCCCGGACTACACGAGCCCGGACTTCGGCGGCCCCGAGCACCAGCCCGACTGACCCCCACCCGCACCCGAAGAACCCGGCTCGCGCCCCCGGACCACAGGGGCCGACCGGGCGGACCGAGCGGCCAACCGGCGTGGCGTCACCACCCCGGTCAGCCGCGTCCCCGGCGTCTGCCGACCGCACCGGCCGCCCCCGGGGGCATACCGGCGCGGCGAGTCACGCTCTCGTCTCAGTCGGCGATCGGCAGGTACACCCGGTTGCCGCTGGCCGCGAACTCCTTCGACTTCTGGGCCATGCCCTCCTCGACCTCGGCCCGACTGCCGCCGTGTTCCCGGCGGATGTCCTGCGAGATCTTCATGCTGCAGAACTTCGGCCCGCACATGGAGCAGAAGTGGGCCGTCTTGGCGGGCTCGGCCGGCAGGGTCTCGTCGTGGAACTCCCGTGCCGTGTCCGGATCCAGCGCGAGGTTGAACTGGTCCTCCCACCGGAACTCGAAGCGGGCGTCGGACAACGCGTCGTCCCACTCCTGGGCGCCCGGGTGCCCCTTGGCGAGATCGGCCGCGTGCGCGGCGATCTTGTAGGTGATGACGCCGGTCTTCACATCGTCCCGGTTGGGCAGGCCGAGGTGCTCCTTGGGCGTGACGTAGCAGAGCATCGCCGTGCCCCACCAGGCGATCATCGCGGCACCGATGCCGGAGGTGATGTGGTCGTACGCCGGCGCGATGTCCGTGGTCAGCGGGCCGAGCGTATAGAACGGGGCTTCCTCACAGATCTCCTGCTGAAGGTCGATGTTCTCCTTGATCTTGTGCATCGGGACATGTCCCGGGCCCTCGATCATGGTCTGAACATGGAAACGCTTGGCGATCTGGTTGAGTTCCCCAAGAGTTCGCAATTCCGCGAACTGTGCCTCGTCGTTGGCGTCCGCGATCGAACCCGGCCTGAGACCGTCGCCCAGCGAGTACGTGACGTCGTAGGCGGCGAGGATCTCGCACAGTTCCTCGAAGTTCTCGTACAGGAACGACTCCTTGTGGTGCGCCAGGCACCACGCCGCCATGATCGAGCCGCCGCGCGAGACGATTCCGGTCTTGCGGTTGGCGGTGAGCGGGACGTACGGCAGCCGCACGCCCGCGTGGACGGTCATGTAGTCCACGCCCTGCTCGGCCTGCTCGATGACGGTGTCCTTGTAGATCTCCCAGGTCAGTTCCTCGGCCTTGCCGTCGACCTTCTCCAGGGCCTGGTAGAGCGGCACGGTACCGATGGGCACGGGGGAGTTGCGCAGCACCCACTCGCGCGTCGTGTGGATGTTGCGGCCCGTGGAGAGGTCCATGACCGTGTCGGCGCCCCAGCGGGTCGCCCAGGTCATCTTCTCCACCTCCTCCTCGATGGAGGAGGTCACCGCGGAGTTGCCGATGTTGGCGTTGACCTTCACCAGGAAGCGCTTGCCGATGATCATCGGCTCGATCTCCGGGTGGTTGACGTTGGCCGGCAGCACCGCCCGGCCCGCCGCGATCTCCTCACGGACCACTTCAGGGGAAACGTTCTCCCGGACGGCCACGTACTCCATCTCGGGCGTGATCTCACCGCGGCGCGCGTAGGCGAGCTGCGTCACCGGCTGCCCGTCCCGTCCGCGGCGTGGCTGACGCGGGCGGCCGGGGAAGACCGCATCCAGGTTGCGCAGCCCGCCGCGCGGCGAGGTGTGCTTGATCCCGTCGTCCTCGGGACGGACGGGACGGCCCGCGTACTCCTCGGTGTCACCGCGAGCGATGATCCAGTTCTCCCGCAACGGCGGCAGGCCCCTGCGGACATCGGTATCGACGAGTGGATCGGTGTACGGGCCCGACGTGTCGTACAGCGTGACCGACTGCCCGTTGGTGAGGTGCACCTGGCGGACCGGCACGCGCAGGTCGGGGCGCGAACCCTCGACGTACGCCTTGTGCCAGCCGATGGACTTCCCGGCCTCCGGGGACGTGTCGTCCTGAACGGAGGCAGGCGTGCGTGCGTCCTTGTTGGTCATGAGACCTACTCCCTACGCCGGCATTACCCGGTAACAGGTTCGGCGGTCGACGCAGCGGTTTCCGTCTGCCGACATTTCCCGAGGAACATCGCCTGTTCCACGTGAAACATCGCCTGTACGGAGATCAGCGCCCTCTCAGCCCGGTGCTCCGAGCTCCCGCGTGTGCAAAGGTGCCTCCACGCTAGCGTCATATGTGGCGCGGTGAACAGTGGGCCCCCACCGTTCTTGCGATGATCCGGCGGTGACCAAGATGGAGCAGTACCCGTATCAGCCCCGCGAGCCTCGCCATCGAGAGGACTCCGGCCAGGGCCCCGAGCGGGCATCCGGCGCGGACGACGGCCATGACCACGGCCGCGGTCACCGTCACGCGCACGGTCATAGCCACAGCCACGGTCCCGCTGCTCCCGTCTCCCGGCACCTGCGCAAGGTCATCGCCGCGATCCTGGTTCCGTTCACCGCGGCGGTCGTCGTGGGCCTGCTGGTGCTCTGGCCCGGAGGAGCCCCGCCCCACAAGCGCACCGGCGTCGGCTTCGACCGGGAGACTCAACAGGCCACGGTCAGCAGGGTCGTCGAGGTGAGCTGCACGTCGGTGAACGCCTCCGGTGGCTCATCGGCCGGCAACGCCTCCACCGCCGAGGGCACGTCGACGCAGCAGGGGGCGAAGGGAACCTGCAAGAAGGCGACCGTGCGGGTCGACACCGGCAAGGACACGGGCCGCACCTTCACCGAGATCGTGCAGCCGGACCAGACGCGGCAGCTGCACCAGGGCGAGAAGGTCGTGGTCGCCTACGAGCCCTCGGCGCCCAAGGACCTGCAGTACTCGGTCGCCGACGTGAACCGGCAGTTTCCCATGGCGCTGCTCGCGGGGATCTTCGCGCTCGCCGTGGTGGTGGTCGGCAGGCTGCGCGGTGTCATGGCGCTCGTCGCACTGGCCGTGAGCTTCCTGGTGCTGACCCTGTTCATCCTGCCCGCGATCCTCCAGGGTTCGAACCCACTGCTCGTGGCAGTGGTCGGATCGAGCGCCATCATGCTGATCGCCCTGTACATGTGCCACGGCCTGTCGGCGCGGACGTCCGTGGCGGTGCTCGGCACGCTGATCTCCCTGTCGCTGATCGGTGCGCTCGGCTCCCTCTTCATCGGCTGGGCCGCCCTGACCGGCAACACGGACGACAACACCGGCCTGATCCACGGCCTGTATCCGTCGATCGACATGAGCGGTCTGCTGCTGGCCGGTGTCATCATCGGCTCGCTCGGTGTCCTCGACGATGTGACCGTGACGCAGACGTCGGCCGTCTGGGAGCTGCACGAGGCCAATCCGTCGATGGGCTGGCGCGGGCTGTACCGGGCCGGGATCCGCATCGGCCGCGACCACATCGCCTCCGTGGTCAACACCCTCGTCCTCGCCTATGCCGGTGCCGCACTGCCGTTGCTGCTGCTGTTCTCCATCGCGCAGAGCAGTGTCGGGACCGTGGCCAACAGCGAGTTGGTGGCCGAGGAGATCGTGCGCACGCTGGTGGGCTCGATCGGCCTCGTCGCCTCGGTACCGGTCACCACCGCGCTCGCCGCCCTGGTGGTCTCGGCCGACCGCACCGGCCCGGCCGTCCCGGCAGGGACACAGCCCGTCCCGGCGCGCGGCGGCCGAGGCCGGCGCCGGAAGCGGTGAGCCCGGCCGGAGCGGGCACCGTGAACGGCGAACCGGCCGGACTTCGCCTCAGGCCATGGACCGCCCCCCAACGCAGAAGCGTTCCTGCATGAGTTCACGCGGTCGAGCGGCACGGTGGAGCGCTCGGCGCCCCGTGCCGTAACGCTCAGCCCGCGCTCTGCTCCTCGGCCAGGATGCGGTCCAGGGCCTCGTCCAGATGGGCGTCGAACTCGGCCAGGGCACCCTCCTGCCCCAGGGGCACGAGCTTGTCCGTACGGTCCAGGAAGGCCACGAGCGGAGGCGCGGAGGAGCGGAACAGCGCCTGGTCACATCCGACCTGAAGCCGGATCAGCACCTCGCCCAGCACCTCCGCGTTGATGGGGGCGATATGCACATCGCCCTCCCCGCACGGCCGGCCCACGCCATCGATCAGCAGTTCGCGTCCGAACGCCCATGTCACCGGAGCATCACCGGGCAGATGAAAGGTGAGCCGCACGGCATAGGGATCGCAGGTCTCGTAGCGCAACTCCACCGGGATGCGGAAGGAGAGTTCCTCCGACACGAGAAAGCTCATCATGACCTCTGCCTGTACGGACTCGCGCATCGCCTATCCCGTCATATGACATCGACTGGCCGGGTTTGATCCCTGTAACCGTGGTCAAATCTTGCTGAACGTACACGAGAGATCACAAGGAGTAAGTTTTCAGATACTGATAGAGAGGGTGAGTGTCCCCAGGTGCCGCCCGATCTCCGCCTGCAGCTGACGGGCCGCGGGCAACAGCCGGTCGGCCTGGTCGACCGGCAGCGACATCGCCATCGTGGCCACGGTCGTGCCGACCGTGATCGGGACCGCCGCGCAGACTGTCCCGAGCGCGTACTCCTGACGCTCCACCACCGGCTCCATGCGCGGCATGCGCGCCAGCCGCCGCAACAGGGCATCGTTGTCACGCACGGTGTACGGCGTGAGGGACTGCACGGGATAGCGGGCGAGATGGTCGCGGCGGGCGTCCTCGTCCAGCTGGGAGAGCAGACACTGCCCGATGGCGTGCGCATGGCCGGTCTCGCGGAAGTCCGCCCACTCCTCGACCGCCGGCGCCCCGGGCGAGTCGGAGACGCACATGACGTCGATCTCGCCGTCCCGGTACATCGCGTAGTACACCGGCACACCGATGGAATCGCGCCAGTGCGCGAGCGTGTCGGCCACCGCGCTGCGACGTTTCTGCTGCGCTCCGCTGCTGCCCAGCCGCTCCGCCGCCTCCCCGAGGAAGAACAGCCCCTTCTCACGGCGCAGATAGCCCTCGTGCACCAGGGTGCGCAGCAGGTGGTACGTCGTCGGGAGGGCGAGGCCGGTCTCGCGGGCGAGTTGTTTGGCGGGGGCGCCGTAGGCGTGTGTGGCGACGGACTCCAGCAGGCGCATGGCGCGCTGGACGGAGCCGATGAGCGTCGCGGCGGCCGGTGGGCCGGAGGCGTCGGCGCAGCGGGGCGGGCCGGAGGCATCGGGGCGATGCGGCGGGCCCGGGGCGTCGGCAGGGTGCGGTTGTTCGGGGACCACGACGGCCGGCGGCCGCTGGGCGGGGGGTACACAGCTGTGCGGTGGGGTGGGGGGTGCGTGCGGTTCTGCCGGTGCGGTGTCAACCGTGGCCAAGGGGTCACTCCCGGAGCGCGAGGCGCAGCCCGTGCGGAGGTGGAGCACGGAGGGGATCTGCGCCGCCCGCGGGGCACGTCCCCGCGGGAGTTCCGGACTTTAACCGTCCGCCACCGCGGACAGACGGTCTCCCGGGCAAACTTCCCTCCCCCGAGGGAAACCGGTGAGCGCCTTGCCGGGAACCGGTGATCCCGTGCGGACACCAGTTCCCGCGTGCGTCACCAGTCGCTGCGGGACGAGGAGCTCGACATGAACTTGCGCACGATGTAGATGAGTCCGCCGACCAGGGCCACGAAGACCAGGGCCTTGAACAGCAGGCCGATCACGAACCCGACCACGGTCGCTATCAGACCGCCGAACACGACCAGGGCGATGATCGGCACCGCGACCCACTTCACCCACCACGGCAGTCCCGCGAAGATCTCTCGCATCGCCCTCGTCCTTTGCATCTCGTACGTCTGTGGTCTCGGTACAGCGTTGTTGTCCTGCACTCGATGCTAGGGCCGGCAAGGGGTCGCGCGGGGGCGTGGCGTCCCTTGTCCTCCCCTGACCTGTCCCCTAGGGAACCCCGAGGTCCGGGCTCACGCCTCGGGCGGAGAGAAGACGACGAGAACCCTCAGGTCCTCGCTGATGTGGTGGAACTTGTGGGCGACCCCGGCCGGCACGTACACCACGCTGCCGCGCGCGACCTCGGTCGTCTCCAGCCCGACCGTGATCGACGCCCGGCCGCTCACGACGAAGTACACCTCGTCCTGGCTGTGCGGCTTCTGCGGGTCGTGCTCGCCCGCGTTGAGGGCGTACAGGCCGACGGACATGTTCCGCTCCCGCAGGAACTGAAGGTAGGCCCCCTCGTTGGCGGCGCGCTCCGCCTCCAGTTCGTCCAGCCGGAATGCCTTCATCGCCGCTGTCGCCCTCGCCTCACTGCTCGGATCCGATCTGGTCTGCCACGATCAGACACATGAAGAATTTCGTAGTCAAGACAATCGCGAACGCGGGCGCCCTCGCCGTCGCCGTGTGGCTGCTGGACAAGATCACTCTCACCGGTCACAGCACGGCGGCGAAGGCCGGCACGCTGATCGTCGTCGCACTGATCTTCGGCCTGGTGAACTGGCTGGTCAAGCCGGTCGTGAAGGTGCTCACCTTCCCGTTGTTCATCCTGACCCTGGGCCTGATCACCCTGGTGGTCAACGCGTTGATGCTGCTGTTGACCTCCTGGGTGTGCGGCAAGCTCGACCTGAGCTTCCACGTGGAAGGCTTCTGGACGGCCGTGCTCGGCGGCCTGATCATCTCGGTCGTCTCCTGGGCCCTGCACGTGATCCTCCCCGACGAGGACTGAGCGAGCCGTGACCTACCGCGTCTGCTTCGTGTGCACCGGCAACATCTGCCGCTCCCCGATGGCCGCGTCCGTCTTCCGCGCGCGTGTGGCGGAGTCGGGCCTCGAGGACCGGGTGGAGGTCGACAGCGCCGGCACCGGCGGCTGGCACGAGGGCGAACCGGCCGACCCGCGGACCGTCTCGGTCCTGGAGGAGCACGGCTACGACAGCGCCCACACAGCCCGCCAGTTCCAGCCGTCCTGGTTCTCCCGCCTCGATCTCGTGATCGCCCTCGACGCCGGTCATCTCAAGGCCCTGCGCCGGCTCGCGCCGACCGAGGAGGACGCGCGCAAGGTCCGCCTTCTGCGCTCGTACGACGCCGCCGCGGGGGACGATCTCGACGTGCCGGATCCGTACTACGGACACCGGGACGGCTTCGAGGAGTGTCTTGAGATGGTGGAGACGGCGAGTGCCGGTCTGCTCGCCGCCGTACACGAGCAGCTGGAAGGACGGGCCGCATGAGCGACACCACCGAGGACCAGGGGCGCGCCGGCGACGGCACGCGCGCGGTGCGCGCCGGCCTGCCCGAGCCGGTCAAGCACGAGCCGACCCTGCCCGGACCGGTGTTCGCCGCACACTTCCACCTGCCCGGCGAGGTGACGGGCCCCTACGCCTACGGCCGTGACGACAACCCGACCTGGACGCTGCTGGAGCGAGCCGTCGGCGAGCTGGAGGCACCCGGGCGGGACGACGTGGAGACGCTGGTCTTCGCCTCCGGCATGGCCGCGATCTCCTCCGTGCTGTTCTCCCAGCTGCGCGCCGGCGACGCGGTCGTGCTGCCCTCCGACGGCTACCAGGTGCTGCCGTTGGTCCGTGCCCAGCTGGAGGCGTACGGCATCGAGGTGCGCACCGCCCCCACCGGCGGCGACGCCCAGCTGGAGGTCCTCGACGGAGCCCGGCTGCTGTGGATCGAGTCCCCGTCGAACCCGGGTCTCGACGTGTGCGACATCCGGCGGCTGGTGGAGGCGGCCCACGCGCAGGGCACCCTGGTGGCCGTCGACAACACCCTCGCCACCCCCCTCGGGCAGCGCCCGCTGGAGCTGGGCGCCGACTTCTCCGTGGCCAGCGGCACCAAGCAGCTCACCGGCCATGGCGACGTGCTGCTGGGCTACGTCGCCGGCCGCGACGCCGAGGCGATGGCCGCCGTACGGCGCTGGCGCAAGATCGTCGGGGCGATCTCCGGCCCCATGGAGGCCTGGCTCGCGCACCGGTCCATCGCCACGCTCCAGCTGCGCGTCGACCGGCAGAACGCCACCGCCCGCGCGGTCGCCGAGGCCCTCAGACAGCGGCCCGAGGTGGCGGACCTGCGCTATCCCGGACTGCCGGACGACCCCTCCCACAAGATCGCCTCGCAGCAGATGCGCCGCTACGGCTGCGTGGTCTCCTTCACCCTGCCCACGCGCGCGCGTGCCGAGCGGTTCCTGGAGGCCCTGCGCCTGGTGGAGGACGCGACGAGCTTCGGCGGCGTGCGCTCCACAGCCGAGCGCCGCCGCCGCTGGGGCGGGGACGCGGTCCCGGAGGGCTTCATCCGCATGTCCGTGGGCGCCGAGGACCCCGAGGACCTGATCGCCGACGTGTTGCGCGCCCTGGACGAGTCCGCTGAGTGAGCCCGCCCCGTCCGGCCCCTGATGTCGCTGGGCGGTCCGAGCCTCCCCCCTCGTGGCTCGGACCGCCATCGGTTCTGCGCGCGAAGAACCGCGCGAACAAGGCTAGTTGACTCTGTGTCAGTGTCCAATCACGCTAGCGACAGAGACCTATCGACTTATTTATAGTTGGGACCTGCCTGGGGGCCGGAGGAGGGCAGGGATAGGGGAGGGCACACCATGGACCTGGCCTTGCTGCGCACCTTCGTCACCGTGCACCGGGCCGGTTCCTTCACCCGCGCCGCCGCTCTGCTCGGCCTCTCCCAGCCCGCAGTCACTTCACAGATCCGCACGCTCGAACGACAGCTCGGCAGGCCTCTCTTCCTCCGCCAGGCGCGCGGGGTGACCCCGACGACCATCGGCGACGAACTCGCGCACAAGGCCGCTCCCCATCTCGATGCCCTGGTGGAGATAGCCGAGAGAGGCCTGGACGACGAGTCCTCGCTCAGAACCCTGCACCTCGCCGGCCCTCCCGAGTTCACCGCCGAACGCGCCCTGCCGGCCCTGACGGAGCTGACCGGCGAGGACGGCCAGGGATTCGCACTCCGCGCCTCCTTCGGCACGGCGGAGGAGACGCTGGAGGGACTGGCCTCCGGTCACCATGATCTCGCCATCAGCACGGCACGACCCCGTGGTGCTCTGCTCACCGCGACTCCGCTCTGCGACGAGGAACACGTGCTGGTCGCCGCTCCCCGCTGGGTCGAGCGGATCGATACGGAAGCGCTGCGCCTGAAGGGGGCGCCCGCGCTGGAGAACCTGCCCGTCGTCGAGATCCACGAGTCGCTGCCGTTCGTCTCGCGCTACTGGGCCTCCGTCTTCGACTCCCGCCCCGCCGCCTCGGGCGCGGTCATCGTCCCGGACCTCCGGGCCGTGCTCGCCTGTGCGGTCGCTGGTGCCGGACTCGCCGTGCTGCCCCGCTATCTGTGCGGTTCGGCCCTCAACGACGGAACGATCGCCGCCCTGCACGACCCGGTGGTGCCGCCGCTGCGCACCTACTTCCTGGTGGTGCGGACCGGAACCCTCGCCATGCCCCACGTGGCGCGGGCACACGAGTGGCTTCTGCGGGCGGCTACGGCCTGGTGTTGAGTCCCTCCGACCCCGCGTCCACGCAAAGCGGTCGTACGGTGACGCTTTGCGATGTTTCACGTGGAACCAGCCGGGCCACATTTCTCCCATGACCGTCCGACCCGTGGTCAAGCGCACCGCCCGTGCTGTCCTGCTGGACGGTGACGACCTGATCTTGATCAAGCGCACCAAGCCCGGTGTCGATCCCTACTGGGTTACTCCCGGGGGCGGGGTCGAGCCCGGAGATCCGACCGTCGTGGACGCCCTGCACCGGGAAGTGTCCGAGGAACTAGGCGCCAAGATCACCGATGTGGTTCCGTGCTTCGTGGACACCGTGGAACACATCGGCGAGGACGGCGGCGCGACCGGCGTAAAGGTGCAGCACTTCTTCGTCTGCCGACTGGAGTCCATGGACCCGGCGCTGCGGCACGGGCCCGAAGTGGAGGAACCAGCCGGCGAGTACGAGATCGTCCGCATCCCCTTCACCCGGGTCGGCATCGCCTCCGTCCACCTGGTCCCGCTGTCGCTACGCCACTATCTGGACGGCAACATCGAGGGCGTACGCGCCATGCACGCTCCCGACCTCGGTTGAGGCTCTCAGGCCGCCTCTGAAGAGGCCCGTCACCCGGCAGGCAGGGCGACCAGTTCATAGGCGTCCCACAGATCCCGGCCCGCATAGGAGTGCGTCGCGAGCCCGGTCAGGTGGGCGTCCGCATTGACCGCCACGGAAACCGGTACGGCCGCGAACAGATCCTTGTCGGACAACGAGTCGCCGTACGCCACGCAGTCCGCCCGTGCGACTCCGAACTCCACGCAGAGCCGGTCCGCGATGGTCACCTTGGCCGCAGCGCTGAGTACTCCGGACGGATCGACGGGTTCGGTGAACGGCACGGCCGGGAAACGAGATCCATGCGCCGCATGGGCACCCCAGTCGAGAAGGCGTTCCACGAAGAAGGACGGTGAGAGTGACACCACCGCGCAGTATTCGCCCGCCTTTCCGATCTCCGCCCAGACCTCGCGGATGCGGGCCAGCCAAGGAGCCGCGTCGAATGCGGCGCTGACATGCGCCTCGGTCAGATCGGCCCACAGGTCGTACACCTGTGCCGCGTACTCCGGCGGACCGATCCGTCCCTCCGCGATCGCCCGATCCAGTGCCACGGTCTCCGCTTCCAGCCCCAACTGACGGGAAATCTCCACCGGCGCCGTGCTTCCGTGCAGCAACGTGCCGTCAAGATCGAAGAGATGAAGTCTCGCCATGGCCTGGAGGCTAACCGGCCGCCCGGTGTTTCACGTGAAACACGTCCTGCTGTCCACCGTCTGCGCATATGGCCACGGCATGGCCAAAAGCACGTGTGTCTCCGCCGAAACGGGTGGACGCCGAGGGTACCGGTCGGACAGCCTGACCTGCGTGTCGACTCCTTCCCTCGCCGCTCTGCCCATCCGTCGTCTGACGCATCGCGATCTCACCGCCTGCGCCGACTTGTCCGAAGACCGGGGGTGGCCACGCGAGGAACACAAGTGGGGGTTCCTCCTCGCGGCCGGAAAGGGTTACGGCATCGACGACCCCCAGGGTGGTCTCGTCGCCGCGTGTGTCACCACGGAGTACGGCCCATGGGGGAACCCGGATCTCGGCGCCATCGGCATGGTCCTGGTGGCTGAACGCCATGCCCGTCAGGGCGTCGGACGCCGCTTGATGCGCCATGTCGTGTCGATCATGGGGACTACCCCGCTCACCCTGCACGCCACACCCAACGGCCGTCCCCTGTATGAGGAACTTGGCTTCAAGGTGACGGGCCGGGCGGAGATGCTGAGGGGCCGTTTCACCCCCGGCGGGTCGGAAACCGGCGTGCTCACCCGCGCGGCCACCGCCGAGGACCTCCCCGCCATCCTGCGACTCGACGAAGAGGTGTTCGGCGCCGACCGCACTCCCCTGATCACCCGGCTTCCCGCCTTCGCCGACCAGCTGCGGGTAGCCGAGGAGAGCGGCCGGATCATCGGCTACACGGCCGCGTGGCCCAACATGGACACCCATGTCGTCGGTCCCCTCGTGGCCCGGGACACGGCGACCGCCCAGGCCCTCATCACCTCGCTGGCCGCCCACACCGACCGTCCGCTGCGCACCGACATCGATGTACGTCATGAGGAGCTGCTGGCCTGGGCGAAGGCGCGGGGGCTCGCTTCCGTGGCCTTCAACGCGGTCATGACGTACGGCATCACGGACCTACCGGGGGACTGGACCCGACGGTTCGCTCCCCTGACCGTGGCCGCCGGCTGAGCCGTCCCACGACGAACGCCGGCCCCTCCGCGTCGTGCGGCGGGGGCGGCGTCGTCCGTCCGGGGTGGCGTGCTCAGGCGAGCGCCCGCACAGCCGCCGTGGCGAAGGCGTGATCCTGCTCCGGCGCACCGCCGCCGACACCGATCGCGCCGATCAGCTGGCCGTCCCGATGGACGGGCACGCCGCCCGCGATGAACAGCAGGGGCCGGTCGAGGGCCGTGGGCAGCGTGTGGAACGGGCCGCCGGGCTGAACGGCGTCGACCAGGTCGGCGGTCGGGGCGTTGAGCTGGAGCGCGGTGTAGGCCTTGCGGCTGCTGGTCTCACCGGAGATCAGCACGGCCCGGTCGTCGCGACGGAAGGCGAGCAGATGGCCGCCGGCGTCCAGGACGGTGACGCTGACGGTGACTCCGGCCTCCTCAGCCGCGTGGCGTGCCGTGGCGACGAGCAGTTCGGCCTCCTCGATGGACAGGGGGGCGACGGCAATGGTGCTCATGAGGTCTCTCCTCGGGTGTTGCTGAGATGGAGTGCTTGCCGCACCCGGGAACGCCCCGGGTACGGAGGTCTGTGCGCCAGGGGTCGATGAGGCGCCCTGTGGTTCCAGGGGCTCAGTGGTGGACCGGCGTCTGCTGCGCAGCGGGCGTGCCGGAGGCGACCACGGTGCTGCGGGCGCCGTGGCGCCGTTCCAGCGCCGCCGAGAGGACGGCGAGGACCAGGGCGCCCGCCGCGAGGGCGGCACCGACCCAGTTGGGGGACGTGTAGCCGAAGCCGGCCGCGATCACGATGCCACCGAGCCAGGCGGACAACGCGTTGCCCAGGTTGAAGGCACCGATGTTCACGGCCGACGCGAGCGTCGGGGCACCGTGCGCCTGGTCGAGTACGCGCTTCTGCAGCGGCGGTACGGTCGCGAAACCCAGGGCGCCGATCAGGAAGATCGTCACGGCCGCGGCGATCTTGTTGTGGGCGGTGACCGTGAAAAGGGCCAGGACGAGGGCCAGCGCGCCGAGGGAGACGTACAGCATCGGCATCAGGGCGCGGTCGGCGAACCTGCCGCCGATGAGGTTGCCGCCGACCATGCCGAGACCGAACAGAACCAGCAGCCAGGTGACCGAGCCCTCGGCGAAGCCGGCGGTGTGGGTCATCATCGGCGCGATGTAGGTGACGGCCGCGAAGACGCCGCCGAAGCCGAGGACGGTCATCGCCATGGCGAGCAGGACCTGGGCGTTCTTGAAGGCGGCGAGCTCGTGTCGCAGGTGCACCCCCTCGGACCGTGGCATCTCGGGCACCAGCTTGGCCACGCCGGCAAGACCGATGACGCCGAGGGCGGCGACGAGGCCGAAGGTGACGCGCCAGCCGACGTGCTGACCGATGAGCGTGCCCAGCGGGACGCCGACGACATTCGCGACGGTCAGACCGGTGAACATCATGGCGATGGCGCCTGCCTTCTTGTGGGGCGCCACCAGCTCGGCCGCGACGACCGAGCCGATACCGAAGAAGGCACCGTGCGCGAGCGAGGCGACCACACGTCCGATCAGCATGACGGCGAAGGCGGGGGCCACCGCGGAAAGCAGATTCCCGGCGATGAAGAGGCCCATCAGCAGCATCAGCATGCGCTTGCGCGGGACCTTGGTGCCGAGCACGGTCATCACCGGGGCTCCGATGACCACGCCGAGCGCGTAGCCCGTCACCAGCAGGCCCGCGGTGGGGATGGAGACTCCGAAGTCGCCCGCGACCTGCGGCAGCAAGCCCATGATCACGAACTCGGTCGTTCCGATTCCGAAGGCCCCGATCGCGAGGGCCAGAAGCGCGAGAGGCATGGAGGGGTACACCTTCCCAGGAGATTGCAGGAGCGCTTTACGTGCGTCCACAATAGTTGCAGACGCGGACTACTTGCAAGCGCGCACTATTGCATACTTGCTCTACCCTTGAGGCAGCCGCTCCGGGACGGAGGAAAACGCCAATGACAGCGACGGACCCCGCGCTCACCGCCCTCGCACAGGGCTGGTGCGCCCTCTCTGCGCTGCACGGAAGGATCGAGGCGCACATCGAGCGCGCCCTGCAGGCGAAACACGACCTGAGCGTGCGCGAGTACTCCCTGCTCGATGTGCTGAGCCGCCAGCACGACGGCGAGGGCGGCCATCTGCAGATGAAGCAGGTCGCCGACGCGGTCGTCCTCAGCCAGAGCGCCACCACGCGCCTGGTGACCCGGCTGGAGGACCGTGGCCTGCTGGAGCGCTACCTCTGTCCCACCGACCGGCGCGGCATCTACACCAACGTCACCGAAGCGGGCCTGCGCCTGCTGGAGGAGGCGCGGCCGACCAACGACGCCGCCCTGCGTGAAGCCCTGGACGAGGCCTCCAGGAACGCCGAACTGGCCCCGCTCGTACGGGTCGTGGAGTCTCTGAACGTACCGGCATAGGGTGCGCGCCATGGGAGATCTTGAAATACGGCGTGCGACGGCCGAGGACCTTCCGGCGATCGTCTCGATGCTCGCCGACGATCCACTGGGCGCCCAGCGCGAGTCCCCCGATGACCTATCCGTCTACCGGGCCGCACTGGAACGCCTGGACGCCGATCCGAACCAGCATCTCGTCGTCGCCGTCCGCGAAGACCGTGTGATCGGAACCCTTCAGCTCACGGTCATCCCGGGGCTCTCGCACCAGGGGGCGACCCGCGCGCTCATCGAGGCCGTACGCATCCACGCCGATGAACGGGGCAGCGGGCTCGGCAGCCTGCTGATCGAGTGGGCGATCGACACTTCTCGGCAGCTCGACTGCCGGATGGTGCAGCTGACGTCCGACAAGTCGCGCACCGACGCCCACCGCTTCTACGAACGGCTCGGCTTCAGCGCCACGCACGAGGGCTTCAAGCTGCGGCTCTGACGATCACCGGCCACAAGGGCGGGGCGTGTTTCACGTGAAACACGCCCCCATCACTCAGGGCCTAGAGGACGCCGCGCCAACCCTCCGGGTCCACTCCGCCGGGGACCGGCGCCTCGGGGTCGTACGGCTGCCGCGTGAACACGAACGAGCCGAGGTCGAGGTGACTCACGGCCCCGTCCGGCCGTCGTACCGGCCACAGCGTTTCTCCGGCGAAGTAGCCTTCCAGGCCCGTCCAGGTGCCGTCACCGTTCGAGCGGAAGCGAGCACGTCGACCGATGCCGGTCAGGGGGCCGAGCGCGAGAAGGCCGTCGGCGGTCACTCGCAGGCCGAAGGCATGGGTCCCCCAGTACCACTGCCCCGCCAGCTCCAGTACCGCCGGGTCGGCCTCGCGCAGCGGCCGCCAGGGTTCAGGGATCCGCGGCTCCGCTTCGGCGACGATCCTCACGAGGTCGGCGCTCACCGCTCCGAGCAGGGGTCCACTCGTACAGTTGGCGAGCACCACGGCCGCCACATCGTCCTCCACGCTGATGACGAGGTTCGCCAGGAAGCCCGGCAGCGAACCGGAGTGCCCGACCAGAAGCCGGCCGTCACGGCGCTGGATCTGCAGACCGAGGCCGTAGGTAGCCCCGTCCAGCACGTCCGCAGCCTCGGCGGGCGCCGCCGGCGTACGCATCTCCCGCACCGACTCCGCACCCAGTACCCGGTCGTCCCCCACGGCCAGGAACGCGGCGAACCGCGCCAGATCCCCGGTGGTCGACCACAGCTGACCGGCCGGCGCCATCCTGCCCAGGTCCTCCAGCGGCTCGGGAAGCATCGCGTCCGCCCACGGATGCACGGCCCATCCGCCGGCGTGCGGGGCCTCAGGCTGCGTGCTCGTGCGGTGCAGACCGAGCGGCTGGAGGATCTCGCTGCGCAGCACTTCCTCCCAGGACGCCCCGCGCAGCTGCTCCACCAGCGCGCCGAGCACCGTATAGCCGGGGTTGGAGTAGTGGTGCCGTCGGCCGACAGGGTGCAGGAAGGGCTGTTCCCCGAGCACGTCCCTCAGCTCCGGGCGCAGGGTGCCAGGGGTCCGCTCCCACCAGGGCCCGGGGGACTCGGCCGCCAGACCCGCGGTGTGCGCGAGCAGCTCGGCGATCGTGGCCTCGCCCGCGCCCGTACCCGGCAGATGCTTCTCCAGGGGATCTCCGAGGTCGAGCAGGCCCTCGTCGCGCAGCCGCATCACCAGGACCGCTGTGAAGGTCTTCGTGATGGACCCGATCCGGTACTGCACGTTCTCGTCCGGACCGTGGCCGTCGACCGAGGTCCGTGCCCCGTGCCACACGGTCCGACCGCCCCGCACGACGGCCGCGACCAGCGACGGCGACCGCCCTTCGGCCTGTGCGACCGCGATCCGGTGCAGCAGGGCCCGGCGAGTCGTAGGGAGCAGATCTTCCTGAGGTGTCGTCATGGGCCCAGTCCACCGGGTCGCGCAGCGGCCGTCGAGTTCATTTCACGGAACGGCGTCCGAGGGAAGGCAACACGCTCGGACAGGCTGTTCGGCCGAGCGCCCCGATCACCTGGTTGAGCGATCAGGTCTGGGCCATGTCCACGAAGCGGGAGTAGTGGCCCTGGAAGGCGACCGTGATGGTGGCGGTGGGGCCGTTTCGGTGCTTGGCCACGATCAGGTCGGCCTCGCCCGCGCGCGGGGACTCCTTCTCGTACGCGTCCTCGCGGTGCAACAGGATGACCATGTCGGCGTCCTGCTCGATGGAGCCCGACTCACGCAGGTCGGAGACCATCGGCTTCTTGTCGGTGCGCTGCTCCGGGCCACGGTTGAGCTGGGAGAGCGCGATGACCGGGATCTCCAGCTCCTTGGCCAGCAGCTTGAGGTTACGGGACATGTCCGAGACCTCCTGCTGGCGGCTCTCGGCGCGCTTGGAGCCGCCGGACTGCATCAGCTGGAGATAGTCGATGACGACCAGCTTCAGGTCGTTGCGCTGCTTCAGGCGGCGGCACTTGGCGCGGATCTCCATCATCGACAGGTTGGGAGAGTCGTCGATGTAGAGCGGCGCGGCCGAGACGTCCGGCATACGGCGGGCGAGCCTGGTCCAGTCCTCGTCGGTCATCGTGCCGGACCGCATGTGGTGCAGGGCGACCCGCGCCTCGGCGGACAGCAGACGCATCGCGATCTCGTTGCGGCCCATTTCGAGCGAGAAGATGACGCTCGGCAGGTTGTTCTTGATCGACGCGGCCCGCGCGAAGTCCAGCGCGAGCGTCGACTTACCCATGGCGGGGCGGGCCGCGATGACGATCATCTGACCCGGGTGCAGACCGTTCGTCAGCGAATCGAAGTCGGTGAAGCCGGTCGGCACACCGGTCATCTCGCCGCTGCGCGAGCCGATCGCCTCGATCTCGTCGAGGGCGCCTTCCATGATGTCGCCGAGCGGCAGATAGTCCTCGCTGGTGCGCTGCTCGGTGACGGCGTAGATCTCGGCCTGGGCGCTGTTGACGATCTCGTCGACGTCGCCGTCGGCCGCGTATCCCATCTGCGTGATGCGCGTACCGGCTTCGACCAGGCGGCGCAGCACGGCCCGCTCGTGGACGATCTCCGCGTAGTACTCGGCGTTGGCCGCCGTCGGCACGGTCTGGACGAGAGTGTGCAGATACGCCGCTCCGCCGACCTTGTTGATCTCGCCGCGCTTGGTGAGTTCAGCCGCGATGGTGATGGGGTCGGCCGGCTCGCCCTTGGCGTAGACGTCCAGGATCGCCTGGTAGATCGTCTCGTGCGCGGGCTTGTAGAAGTCGTGGCCCTTGAGGATCTCGACGACGTCGGCGATGGCGTCCTTCGACAGCAGCATGCCGCCCAGCACCGACTGTTCGGCGTCCAGGTCCTGCGGCGGCACACGCTCGAAGGAGGAGCCCCCGCCGTCCCAGGAGGCGTTCTCCCGACCTCGGTCGTGCTGTTCCTCACGACCCCGGCCGCTGTCACCGCGTCGGCGGGAGGCGGGCAGACGATCACTGGGTCCGGCGTCGGCCCACGGATCGTCCAAGGGCTCGGAAATGCTCACCGAGCCACCTCCTCCCGTCCGCAGGGCGGACCTCGCCGTGACCTCTGTTGTACGGCACGGCACTGACAAATGAGACGCCCAACTCCGGTTCCGGCGCGTCGGGTTTGTGACGATTCCAGGGCCGGAGGAAGGACGCTTCCCAGGCCTGGGGAAGGAGCGGGCGCCGGACCACGGTAGGCCTGTCGGCACCGTCAGCCAATCTGGTTATCCACAGGCCATGTGGACGACGGCCCGGATGCTGTGGAGAACTCACCGAAACCTGTGCACGACACGGTGGACAGCCCTGTGAACAAGCCCTCCATCCCGCCCCCCACGCCGAGCTGACCTGCACCTTTGCCGTCCACCGGCTGTGCAGAAGAAAAACTTTCCCAGTCGGACCAAGATCGCGTCGAACGGTGCGCGAAAGGACACGCCCACAGAACGTAAGTAAGGGTCACTCATCAGTTGCATCGCTTACCTGTGGACGATTAGATTAGTGTGCATGACACAGGCCCCCGCGCTCCCCGAGGCCACACCCCGGCGGCATGACAGAGAGATCGTCGCGCTGGCCGTCCCGGCCTTCGGCGCGCTCGTCGCCGAGCCCCTCTTCGTCATGGCGGACAGTGCGATCGTCGGCCATCTCGGGACCACCCAGCTCGCCGGTCTCGGCGTAGCCTCGGCCCTCCTCATCACCGCGGTGAGCGTTTTCGTCTTCCTCGCTTACTCGACCACCGCCGCCGTGGCCCGGCGCGTCGGCGCCGGCGATCTACCGGCGGCCATCCGCCAGGGCATGGACGGCATCTGGCTGGCACTGCTGCTCGGGATCGCCGTCATCGCCGTCGTCCTTCCGCTGGCACCCGGCATCGTGGACCTCTTCGGCGCCTCCACGACGGCGGCTCCCTACGCCACGACCTATCTGCGTATCTCCTCGCTGGGCATCCCGGCCATGCTCATCGTCCTCGCCGCCACCGGAGTGCTCCGCGGACTGCAGGACACCAGGACTCCGCTCTATGTAGCTGTCGCAGGCTTCGTCGCCAACGGCGCACTCAATGCAGGGCTCGTCTACGGCGCCGGACTCGGCATCGCCGGTTCTGCCTGGGGCACGGTCATAGCTCAGTGCGGCATGGCAGCCGTGTATCTGACCGTGGTCGTCCGCGGGGCCCGTCGGCACGGGGCCTCCCTGCGTCCCGATGCCGACGGCATCAAGGCCTCGGCCCAGGCAGGCGTTCCCCTCCTGGTCCGTACGCTGTCACTGCGGGCGATCCTGATGATCGCGACGGCGGTCGCAGCACATCTGGGCGACGCCGACATCGCCGCCCATCAGATCATCCTGTCCCTGTGGAGTCTGCTGGCCTTCGCTCTGGACGCGATAGCGATCGCGGGACAGGCCATCATCGGCCGCTACCTCGGCGCGAACGATGCCCAAGGAGCACGTGAGGCCTGCCGTCGCATGGTCCAGTGGGGCATCGCGACCGGAGTGGTTCTCGGCCTGCTCGTGGTGGCCGCCCGGCCGCTCTTCCTGCCCCTGTTCACCAGCGACTCCGTCGTCAAGGACGTGGCGCTGCCCGCGCTGCTGATGGTCGCGCTCTCGCAACCCGTCTGCGGGATGGTCTTCGTGCTGGACGGAGTGCTGATGGGCGCGGGCGACGGTCCCTATCTGGCATGGGCCATGGTCGTCACCCTCGCGGTGTTCGCTCCGGTCGCTCTGCTCGTCCCCACATTCGGCGGGGGTCTCACCGCGCTGTGGGCTGCGATGACCCTCATGATGACCATCCGCATGCTGACCCTGTGGCTGCGCACCCGTTCGGGTCGCTGGATCGTCACGGGCGCAACCCGGTGACGGACGCCAACCCCGTGGCGGGGCGCAACCCGGTGACCGTTTCACGTGGAACAGGCCAGCTGTCATGTTTCACGTGAAACACACGCTCTTCTCCGCGCCGCGCCTTGGCCCGCCCACCGGGTCGACGTAAAAGAGGCCGCACCTTCACAGGTGCGGCCCCTTTCAGAGCTGCTCAAGCAGAACGCGGCAGTCAGCCCGCGACAACCTCGATGTTGACCTTGGCGGCAACCTCGGGGTGCAGACGCACGGACGTCTCGTGGCCGCCCAGGGTCTTGATCGGGGCGGACAGCTCGATGCGGCGCTTGTCGACCTCGGGACCGCCGGAAGCCTTGATCGCGGACGCGATGTCGGCCGGGGTGACGGAACCGAAGAGACGGCCGGAGTCGCCGGAGCGGACGGCCAGACGGACCTTCACGCCCTCAAGCTGGGCCTTGACCTGGTTGGCCTGCTCGATGGTCTGGATCTCGTGGATCTTGCGAGCACGACGGATCTGCTCGACGTCCTTCTCGCCACCCTTGGTCCAGCGGATAGCGAACTTCCGCGGGATGAGGTAGTTGCGAGCGTAACCGTCCTTGACGTCGACGACATCGCCGGCGGCACCGAGGCCAGTGACCTCGTGGGTGAGGATGATCTTCATGTGTCGGTCACCCTTCCCTTAGCGCGCGGTGGACGTGTAGGGCAGCAGCGCCATCTCACGGCTGTTCTTCACGGCCGTGGCGACGTCACGCTGGTGCTGCGTGCAGTTGCCGGTCACGCGGCGGGCACGGATCTTGCCGCGGTCGGAAATGAACTTCCGCAGCATGTTCGTGTCCTTGTAGTCCACGTACGTGACCTTGTCCTTGCAGAAAGCGCAGACCTTCTTCTTCGGCTTGCGCACAGGCGGCTTCGCCATGGTGTTTCTCCTGTGTGATCAAGAAGTTGGGGTACGACCCACCCTTGGTCCGGGGACCTAGAAGGGGGGCTCGTCCGAGTAGCCGCCACCGCCGCCGGAGCCTCCGCCCCAGCCGCCGCCGCCCTGCTGGCCACCGGCAGGAGCGCCGGTCGCCCACGGGTCGTCGGCCGGGGCGCCGCCGCCCTGCTGGCCGCCGCCGGAGCCTCCGCCCCAGCCGCCGCCCTGCTGGCCGCCACCGCCGCCGTAACCACCCTGGCCACCGCGAGCGCCACCGGCGGTCTTGGTGACCTTGGCCGTGGCGTTGCGCAGGCTGGGGCCGACTTCCTCGACGTCCAGCTCGTAGACCGTGCGCTTGACGCCCTCACGGTCCTCGTAGGACCGCTGCTTCAGCCGGCCCTGCACGATGACGCGCATGCCTCGCTGGAGCGACTCGGCGACGTTCTCCGCCGCCTGACGCCAGACCGAGCAGGTCAGGAACAGGCTCTCGCCGTCCTTCCACTCGTTCGTCTGACGGTCGAAGGTGCGGGGGGTGGACGCGACGCGGAACTTCGCGACCGCCGCACCGGACGGGGTGAAGCGCAGCTCGGGGTCGTCGACAAGATTGCCGATGACCGTGATGACGGTCTCGCCTGCCATGGGGAACCTCTCGGCGGGTTTGCTGCTCTGGCTGCTTGCTGGCTACTCGAATCCCGAGATCAGCTGAGCGGGAGAGCTCAGTGGGTCTCGGGGCGGAGGACCTTGGTCCGGAGGACCGACTCGTTCAGGTTCATCTGGCGGTCGAGCTCCTTGACGACCGCAGGCTCGGCCTGCAGGTCGATGACCGAGTAGATGCCCTCGGGCTTCTTCTTGATCTCGTAGGCGAGACGACGACGGCCCCAGGTGTCGACCTTCTCAACCTTGCCGCCACCGTCACGGACGACGGACAGGAAGTTCTCGATCAGCGGGGAGACAGCACGCTCCTCGAGATCGGGGTCGAGGATGACCATCACCTCGTAGTGACGCATGTGGAACCCACCTCCTTTGGACTCAGCGGCCACGGTCGTTCCGTGGCAGGAGGGTTGTGATGCGTACGCAACGGTATCGGCCACCACTGACAATCGGGGTCCTGAGACGGATCCCGCAGTGTTACCTGGGCAGGCGTGGGCAGACACCAATGCAGACGGTACAGACTACCCGCACACCCGCTTCCGGTTGAAATCCGGGCGTGAAGCCCCTCACCCTGTACACGTCGGGTGTGTACGGCGCTACTATGCGCCGCCTTCCGCAGGAGGTGCCCATGGCACAGACATTGCATCCCAACGTCGCCGGATCCCTCTTCGCCACGGACGGCAAGGCCCGTCCGCTGCAGGACACGCTGATGGCGGTGACCTTCGTCCTCGGCGTGCTGTCCTTCATCACGTCCTTCTTCCACGGCCTCCACCTGCTCAGCTCGTGGGCGGGTCTGGTGGGTCTTGCCGTCGGCATCTACGGACAGTGGATCTCGGTGACGACTCGGGAGCGCTTCGTTCTGATCCTGGGTCTCGGCGCTGCGGGAGTCGGTTTCCTGATCAGCATGGCGAACGGCGGACTGTTCGGCGGACTCATCGGCAGCTGACCGCCGGACGGCATCGTCCACGCCGTCTTTTCGAACACCGCGGACCGTCCTGGTCGCCCGTCCGGCCGGGTTAAGGCCCGTACGCCCAGTCGGGGCGCTCGCACGGCGCAGTAGGCTTCGGCGCGAGAGCCGGAGCCCCTGAACCCATGGGGACACACCAGCCCGAGGAGCGCCCCGACATGAGCCTGACCCTGAGGACCATCAGCCGCGAGCAACATCTGGCGTACATCCAGAGCCTGCCGTCGGCGAGCCACATGCAGGTCCCGGCCTGGGCCGACGTCAAGGCGGAGTGGCGCTCCGAGAACCTGGGCTGGTTCGACGAACGCACCGGCGAGATGGTCGGCGCGGGCCTGGTCCTCTACCGCCAGCTGCCCAAGATCAAGCGCTACCTCGCGTACCTCCCCGAGGGCCCGGTCATCAACTGGTTCGCGCCGAATCTCGACGACTGGATCCAGCCGATGCTGGCGCACCTGAAGCAGCAGGGCGCCTTCTCGGTGAAGATGGGCCCGCCGGTGATCATCCGGCGCTGGAACGCCGAGACCATCAAGAAGGGCATCCAGGACCAGGACGTGAAGCGGCTGCGCGACATGGAGGCCGACTTCATCGAGCCGCGTGCCTTCGAGGTCGCCGACAAGCTGCGCCGCATGGGCTGGCAGCAGGGTGAGGACGGCGGCGCCGGCTTCGGCGACGTGCAGCCTCGCTATGTCTTCCAGGTGCCGCTGGCCAACCGCTCCCTGGAAGAGGTCCACAAGAACTTCAACCAGCTGTGGCGCCGCAACATCAAGAAGGCCGAGAAGGCCGGCGTCGAGGTCGTCCAGGGCGGTTACCAGGACCTGGCCGAGTGGCAGCGGCTGTACGAGATCACCGCGGTGCGCGACCACTTCCGGCCCCGCCCGCTGTCGTACTTCCAGCGCATGTGGACGGCCCTCAACACCGAGGACCCGAACCGGATGCGGCTGTACTTCGCCCGCCACAACGGCGTGAACCTGTCCGCGGCGACGATGCTGATCGTGGGCGGGCACGTCTGGTACTCCTACGGCGCCTCCGACAACATCGGCCGTGAGGTCCGGCCCTCGAACGCGATGCAGTGGCGGATGCTGCGCGACGCCTACGCGCTCGGCGGCACCGTCTACGACCTGCGCGGCATCTCCGACTCGCTGGACGAGACGGACCACCTCTTCGGTCTGATCCAGTTCAAGGTCGGCACCGGCGGGCAGGCTGCCGAGTACCTCGGCGAGTGGGACTTCCCGCTGAACAAGCTGCTCCACAAGGCACTCGACATCTACATGTCGCGCCGCTGAGCCGCGGACGTTTGATTCCATAGGCTTCACAGCGTTCACACCTCTGATACACCGCAGCCACGAGAAAGGGCCAGGGTCCGGCCATGGCGCTCACGCTCTACGTCGACACCGCGCGCTGGCGGGCGCACCACAAGCACGTGCACGAGCAGTTCCCGGGGCTTGTCCCGGTCTGCAAGGGCAACGGCTACGGCTTCGGGCACGAACGGCTGGCCGAGGAGGCCACGCGGCTGGGCGCGGACCTGCTCGCGGTCGGCACGACGTACGAGGCCGCGCGCATCAAGGACTTCTTCGGCGGTGATCTGCTGGTGCTGACGCCGTACCGGCGCGGCGAGGAGCCCGTGCCGCTGCCCGACCGGGTGGTGCGCTCGGTGTCGTCGGTCGACGGCGTCTACGGCCTCGTCGGCGCGCGGGTCGTCATCGAGGTGATGTCCTCGATGAAGCGCCACGGCATCAGCGAGCAGGACCTGCCGCAGCTGCACCAGGCGATCGAGAACGTCCGGCTGGAGGGCTTCGCCATCCATCTGCCGCTGGACCGCACCGACGGTTCGGACGCCGTCGAGGAGGTCATCGGCTGGATGGACCGGCTGCGCGCGGCCCGGCTGCCGCTGCACACGATGTTCGTCAGCCACCTCAAGGCCGATGAACTCGCCCGTCTCCAGCAGCAGTTCCCGCAGACCCGGTTCCGCGCCCGCATCGGCACGCGGCTGTGGCTGGGGGACCACGAGGCGACCGAGTACCACGGCGCCGTCCTGGACGTCACGCGTGTGGCCAAGGGCGACCGGTTCGGCTACCGGCAGCAGAAGGCGGCCTCCGACGGCTACCTGGTGGTCGTGGCGGGCGGTACGTCGCACGGGGTGGGCCTGGAGGCACCGAAGGCCCTGCACGGCGTCATGCCGCGCGCCAAGGGCGTCGCCCGGGCCGGCCTCGCCACGGTGAACCGGAACCTTTCTCCGTTCGTCTGGGGCGGCAAGCAGCGCTGGTTCGCCGAGCCGCCGCACATGCAGGTGTCGATCCTGTTCGTCCCCGCGGACGCCCCGGAACCGCAGGTCGGCGACGAGCTGGTGGCCCACCTTCGGCACACCACCACGCAGTTCGACCGGCTCGTGGACCGCTGAGCCAGCCGGGGACAGCGCGAAGGCCGTACACGCGGCGTGCGTGTACGGCCTCTTTTCATGCCTTCCGCCCGGCGTTCGCTCAGAGCGAACGGTCCTCGGGGGAGGGTGGGGCGACCGGCCTGCCCCAGTCCACCTGAGGGCCGTCGAAGTGGGCGGCGTGCCGCGGCGGATGGGCTGCGGCGCCGAGCACGAAGACGTCCTCCGCGCCGTCGAGCACCCCGCCCGACGGATCGTCGTCCCCCGACCGGCGCACCACGTCCCGCTCCGGCATGAGGATGTCCCGTACGACGACGGCGCACAGGTACAGCGTGCCCACCAGGTGCAGCACGATCGACCATTGATAGCCGTGCGTAGGCAGGCCCTTATGGGCGTCTCCGCTGGTCGTGTACGCGAGATACATCCAGATGCCCAGGAAGTACGCCACCTCGCAGGCCTGCCAGATGAGGAAGTCACGCCACTTGGGCCGGGCGAGGACGGCCAGCGGCACCAGCCACAGGACGTACTGCGGTGAGTAGACCTTGTTGGTGAGGATGAAGGCCGCCACCATCAGGAAGGCCAGCTGGGCGAAGCGCGGCCGGCGCGGGGCGGTGAACGCCAGCGCGGCGATGCCGAGGAAGCACAGCACCACCAGGACCAGGGCAGCGGTGTTCACAAAACCGGTGCCGGGTGGGTTGCTGGAGTTCTGCGCCCAGATCAGCCAGAACGAGCCGAAGTCGACGCCCCGTTCCTGGCTGAACGTGTAGAACTTCGACCAGCCCTGGAAGGCGAAGAGCATCACCGGCAGGTTCACCACGAGCCAGGCGATCGCCGTGGCGCCCACGGCCTGGGCGTACTCGCGCCACTTGCCGGCTCGCCAGCACAGCACGAGCAGCGGGGCGAGCAGGAACACGGGGTAGAGCTTGGCGGCCGTGGCGAGGCCCAGGAGGAGGCCGAAGGCGACGGGACGGCTGCGGGACCACATCAGCATCGCCGCGGCCGTGAGCGCCACCGCCAGCAGATCCCAGTTGATGGTCGCGGTGAGCGCCAAAGCGGGCGCCAGGGCCACCAGCAGGCCGTCCCAGGGGCGCCGGCGGTGGGTGCGGACCACGCACACGGCGATGACCGCCGCGCACACCATCAGCATCCCGGCGTTGACGAACCAGTACCACTGCTCCTGGTGCTGGAGGGTGCCGCTGTGCGGGGTCAGCCAGGACGCCACCTCCATGAACACTCCGGTGAGCACCGGGTACTCGAGGTAGTCCATGTCACCCGAGAGCTTGTCGAAGTACGGCACGAGATGATCGGCGAACCCGCGTCCCTGATAGAGGTGCGGGATGTCCGAGTAGCAGGCGTGCGTGTACTGACTGCTCGCGCCGAAGAACCAGGCGCTGTGGTAGCAGGGCGCCTTCTGCACCAGGCCGAGGGCGAACATACCGATCGCCACCAGCGCGACAACCCGTACGGGGGTCCACCAGGAGGTCGCGAGCAGGGCACGACGGCCCAGGGGTCCGCCGATCAGCTCGCTGCCGGCCCGGGCGATCTCGTCCTCACTGGTCGGTCGCACGGGTTCCGCCGTGGCGGGCCGCACGGGCTCGGGCTCGTGCCTGCTCGCGGGCGTCATCTCTGCACTGGGCATGGGGCACATCCTGCCGTACCTGCCTGGGAAAGCGCCGAGGGCCGCCGCACCTGGCGGGTGCGGCGGCCCATGTTTCACGTGAAACGGTCGCGGCGGGCGAAAGAGGCGCCAACCGGTCAGGCTCGGCGGCTAACCGTTCTGACCTCCGAAGATGCCTCCGTTGCCGTTGCCATTGCCTCGGGTGGTGCCGGCGGTGCCGGTCGTATCCGTGGGGGTGGGGGTCGGAACGGTCCCCCCGTCGGTCCCACCCGTGTCCGTGCCACCGGTGCCGTTGCTGTTGCCGTTGCCGTTGCAGTCGTTGCCCCAGCTCCACTGGCAGGTGTCGCTCGCTGACGGGGACGGAGACGTGGCCGTGACGCTGGGCGTCGGGCTCGGTGAGGTGCTCGGCGTCGGGCTCGGGGTGATGGTGACGCTCGGGGTCGGGGACGGGGCGCCCGCCTCGTCCTCCACATTGCCGATCGGGGTGGCGTCCGGGAAGGGGAGGTCGTTCTGCCCCCTCAGGGCGGCCCTCATGTACTCGGTCCACACCGACGTCGGGATGTCACCACCGTGGATCGACGGGACGCCCGCTGTGCCGTTCATGGACAGCAGCTCGTGGTCCTTCGGGTTCTCACGGAACATCGCCACCGAGGTGGACAGCTGCCGGGTGTAGCCGACGAACCAGGCTGACTTGTTGCTGTCGGTGGTACCGGTCTTGCCCGCCGCCGTGCGACCCAGCGCCTTGGCGTTCTGACCCGTACCGTTCTGGATCACGTTCTGCAGCACGTCCGTGACGTTGTTCGCCACGTTGGCCGGGATCGCCGGGGTGACCTGCGGCTTGCTGAAGCCCTGCAGGTCCACCCCGTCCTTCTTCACCTCGGTCACCGAATACGGGTCCGCGTGCTTGCCGGACGCCGCGAAGGTCGCGTACGCGTCGGCCATGCGGATCGCGCTCGGGGTCGAGGTACCGATGGCGAAGGACGGGTTGAGCGTGGAGAAGCTGTCCTTGAGGATGCCAGACCTCTGGGCGACGTCCCGCACATGCGTCAGCCCCACATCTACACCGAGCTGCACGAACGGCGTGTTGACGGACTGCTCCATCGCCTTACGCAGGCTGATATAGCCCCACTTGTAGTGGCTTTCGTTGTTCTGGAAGAAGACCGAGTTGTCCTTGTTGAGGAAGGGCGACCCATCGGGCCTGGTCACCTTGAGGTGATCGTTGCCGTTGTACTTGCTCAGCGGCGAGATGCCCTGTCCGTCGGACTTGTAGGTCCCGTACTCCATGGCCGCGGCCAGCACGAACGGCTTCCATGTCGAACCGACCGGCACGCCGGAGGTGTCGGCGTTGTTCGTGAAGTGGCCGTTCTCGTAGCCGTCACCGCCGTAGAGGGCGACGATCGCGCCGTTTTCGGGCTTCACCGACGCCGCACCGAACTGGACGTACTTGTCCAGGTCACGGCGTTTTGGATCGATCCGCTGCTTCTGGATCTTCTTCACGGCCGCGGTCAGCTCGTTGACCTTCTTCTTGTCGAAGGTCGTCTTGATCTGGTAGCCGCCCTGGTCGAACTGTGCCTCCGTGATGTCGGAGTGCGCGAGGACGTACTTCTTCGCCGTGTCGACCAGGTAGCTGATCTGTCCGGTCATGCCCTTGGTCGCCTTGCGGCCCTGGGGGACGGGGTACTTCTTGGTGGCCGTCACGTACTGGGCGTCGGTCAAGTGGTGATCGTTGTGCATCTGCTCGAGGATCCACTTCCAGCGTTCCTGTGAGCGCTGGGTGTTGGCCTTCTGCGTGGCCGTGGGGTCGAGGTCGGCGTTGCCTGCCGGGTCGAAGTACGTCGGGCCCTTGAGCAGCGCCGCGAGCACCGCGCACTGGCTCGGCGTGAGGTCCACCGCGTTCTTGCCGTAGTACGTCTGCGCGGCCGCCTGGATGCCGTACGCACCTCGTCCGAAGTACGAGGTGTTCAGATAGCCCTGGAGGATCTGCTTCTTCTTGAGCTTCGTCCCCACCTTGATGGAGATGAACATCTCCTTGAACTTACGGGTGAGGGTCTGCTGCTGGCTCAGGTAGGTGTTCTTGACGTACTGCTGGGTGATCGTCGAGCCACCCTGGGTCTGCCCACCCCGCGCCATGTTGACCACGGCTCGCGCGATGCCCATGGGGTCGACGCCCGAGTCCTGGTAGAAGCTCTTGTTCTCGGCCGAGATCACGGCCCACTGCATGGCCTCGGGAATCTGGTCGATGCTGACGTTCTGCCGGTTGACGCCCGTGCCCGTCGCCACCATCTGTTTGCCGTCGGCCCAGTAGTAGACGTTGTTCTGGGACTTGGCCGCGTCGTTCTCGTTGGGGATCGAGACCATCGCGTAGCCCACGCCCACCATGGCCACCAGGCTGCCGACGAAGCCGATGAACAGCCCGGAGGTGAGCTTCCAGGAGGGCACCCAGCGGCGCCATCCGTACTTTTCGGCCCGGGGGTAGTCGATCAACCGCTTCTTGCCGGGTGCGGTCGACGCACGGCCCCTGCCGCGTGCGGGCCCGGCCGGGCCACCGCGCCGGCCGCCCGGTCCCTCGGTGTCGGGGCCTCTGCGGCGGCCGCCTCTCTGCGCGGCCCGGCGCGCCTCGGCACGGCCGCCGTAGGCGCGCTCTTCACCTCCTGGACCATTGGGACCCGACCCATAGGAACTGGACCCATAGGAGTCGGTTGGGGACTCGGTGGCGCCCCGCGGTGCCGCACGGCGACCGGAGGGTGAGCCGGACTGACCGCGTCGGGCCGCGGCACGTCCGCCTCCCTGCGGCTGCGGCGGTTTGCGACGGTGCTCGCTCATCGAACGATTACTCCTCGGGCAGGCGCACCCGTGCGCGCCTGGAACGGCGGCTGGTTTCCGGTCCCCCCGGAGTACGGATGTGGTCGGTTCGGCATTCACCCGTACTGCACCAGGGACGACGACGCTCCCCGGGCGTCACTTGGTTCCCGGTGGTATGCATGCCGCACAGACTACGCATCGCCAAAACCCGCCGAGTCCTGATGTTCACCCCAAACCGTGCAACTTGCCTCGTATGAATCGGTGATGTGATCCCGTTCACGACCGTCCCTCTTGTCGCCCGTGGAAGGCCGTTCTATCGTCGTGATGTATCGAGTCGATACATCAGCGCGAGATAAAGAAACGCTGAGAGGCACAGCGAGACCCGCGGGAGCGATCAGCGGGACCGAGAGGAGGCGACGATGAGCCGACGTTCCGGCATCCTCGAGTTCGCTGTGCTCGGTCTGCTGCGCGAGTCCCCGATGCACGGCTATGAGCTGCGCAAACGACTCAACACGTCCCTGGGTGTGTTCCGGGCGTTCAGCTACGGGACCCTGTATCCCTGCCTCAAGACGCTGGTCACCAACGGCTGGCTGATCGAGGAACCGGGCAGCACCCACGAGGACGCCCTCGCCGCTCCGCTCGCCGGCCGCCGGGCCAAGATCGTCTACCGGCTGACGGCGGAAGGGAAGGAGCACTTCGAGGACCTGCTCTCGCAGACCGGCCCCGACGCGTATGAGGACGAACATTTCGCCGCACGTTTCGCCTTCTTCGGGCAGACGTCACGCGATGTGCGCATGCGCGTTCTGGAGGGCCGTCGCAGCCGTCTGGAGGAGCGCCTGGAGAAGATGCGCTCCTCTCTGGCGCGCACGCGGGAGCGCCTCGACGACTACACACTTGAGCTCCAGCGCCACGGAATGGAGTCCGTGGAGCGCGAAGTGCGCTGGCTGAACGAGCTCATCGAGAGCGAGCGGGCCGGGCGGGACCTGAGGGGTTCCGCGTCCGGGGGGTCCGCTCAGCAGGACACCACCACTGGATCGACGGGCGGCCTGCCCCGTCCCGGGGAGAACCCCCGGACGGATCCGCCCGGCGACACCGCCACGTGAGACCCAGTCAGGGCCTCACTCGTACACACAGGGAGCAACCGGAATGGGTTCGGTTCGCGTAGCCATCGTCGGCGTGGGCAACTGCGCTGCGTCGCTGGTGCAGGGAGTCGAGTACTACAAGGACGCCGACCCGGCGTCCAAGGTCCCCGGCCTGATGCACGTGCAGTTCGGTGACTACCACGTCAAGGACGTCGAGTTCGTCGCCGCCTTCGACGTGGACGCCAAGAAGGTCGGCCTCGACCTCGCGGACGCGATCGGCGCCTCCGAGAACAACACCATCAAGATCTGCGACGTGCCCAGCACCGGTGTCACCGTCCAGCGCGGTCACACCCTCGACGGCCTCGGCAAGTACTACCGCCAGACCATCGAGGAGTCCGACGCCGCGCCGGTCGACGTCGTCCAGATCCTGAAGGACAAGCAGGTCGACGTCCTGGTCTGCTACCTGCCGGTCGGCTCCGAGGACGCGGCGAAGTTCTACGCCCAGTGCGCCATCGACGCCAAGGTCGCCTTCGTCAACGCCCTCCCGGTCTTCATCGCCGGCACCAAGGAGTGGGCCGACAAGTTCACCGAGGCCGGTGTGCCGATCGTCGGTGACGACATCAAGTCCCAGGTCGGCGCCACCATCACGCACCGCGTCATGGCGAAGCTGTTCGAGGACCGCGGTGTCATCCTCGACCGCACGATGCAGCTGAACGTCGGCGGCAACATGGACTTCAAGAACATGCTCGAGCGCGAGCGCCTGGAGTCCAAGAAGATCTCCAAGACGCAGGCCGTCACCTCGCAGATCCCCGACCGGGACCTCGGCGAGAAGAACGTCCACATCGGCCCGTCCGACTACGTGGCCTGGCTGGACGACCGCAAGTGGGCCTACGTCCGCCTTGAGGGCCGTGCCTTCGGTGACGTCCCGCTGAACCTGGAGTACAAGCTCGAGGTCTGGGACTCCCCGAACTCCGCGGGTGTCATCATCGACGCCCTGCGCGCCGCGAAGATCGCCAAGGACCGCGGCATCGGCGGCCCGATCCTGTCGGCGTCCTCGTACTTCATGAAGTCCCCGCCGGTCCAGTACTTCGACGACGAGGCCCGCGAGAACGTCGAGAAGTTCATCCGCGGCGAGGTCGAGCGCTAAGTCGCCCCACGGCGACCGCTCGCGCCAGAACGCTCCTGCCAGGGCTGTGAAGGTCCCCGGGTTCACGGACCTGGGGACCTTCCGCATGTGTGAGGCTGTGCCCCATGCCCGTCGTCCGTGACCTGCGCGTCCTGTTGCGCCTGCGGTACTTCCGACGTCTGCTGTACATCCGCCTCCTGTCCCAGGGCGCCGACGGCGTCTACCAGGTCGCGCTCGCCGCGTACGTCGTCTTCTCCCCGGAGAAGCAGACCTCGGCCACCGCCATCGCCTCCGCGATGGCGGTCCTGCTGCTCCCCTATTCACTGGTCGGCCCGTTCGCCGGCGTCCTGCTGGACCGCTGGAGGCGCCGACAGGTCTTCGTGTACGGCAATCTCCTGCGCGCCCTGCTGGCCGCGCTCACCGCCGTGCTGATCATCGGCCGGGTACCGGACTGGCTGTTCTACGCCTCCGCGCTGTGCATCACGGCGGTCAACCGCTTCGTCCTCGCCGGACTGTCCGCGTCCCTGCCCCGAGTGGTGGACACCGAGCGTCTGGTGCTCGCCAATTCCCTGTCCCCGACGGCCGGAACACTCGCCGCGACCGCAGGCGGCGGTCTGGCCTTTGCCGTCCGGCTCGTGGCATCGGGCTCCGACGCCGCGGTGGTACTTCTCGGCGCGTTCCTCTATCTGTGCGCCGGCCTCACCGCTCTCACCGTGGCGCCCGCGCTCCTCGGCCCCGACCGGCAGCCGAAACGGCCGCGCATGGCCACCGCCCTCGCCGACACGGCACGCGACCTCATCGCGGCTGTCCGCCATCTGGCCGCACCACAGCGCAGGGAGGCCGCTTGGGCGCTGGCCGCGATGACCCTGATGCGCTTCTGCTACGGCGCGCTGCTCGTCCTCCTGCTCATGCTGTGCCGGTACGCCCTCTCCACGACGCCGGAGGAGGGACTACGGCTGCTCGGGCTCGCACTGGCGCTCTCCGGGGCGGGGTTCTTCGCGGCGGCCGTGGTGACGCCGTGGGCAGCGGGCCACCTCGGCCCACGACGCTGGATCGCGGTGTGCTCCGGTGCCGCCGCCGTCCTGGAGCCCGCCCTCGGCCTCCCCTTCGCCGCAGGTCCCCTCCTGATCGCCGCCTTCGTCCTGGGCCTGATCACCCAGGGAGCCAAGATCGCCACGGACACCGTCGTCCAGTCCTGCGTCGACGACGCATTCCGCGGGCGGATCTTCTCCATGTACGACGTGCTCTTCAACGTGGCCTTCGTGGGTGCGGCCGGAGTGGCGGCCCTGATGCTGCCGCCAGACGGTCGCTCGACACTTCTGGTGGCCTTGGTCGCCGTGCTCTACGCCGGGGTGGCGGCGGCCTTGACGCGCTTCGGGCGCCGCTGAGGCGGAGGCCCGGGAAACGGTGAGGGGCGATGTTTCACGTGAAACACCGCCCCTTGCGGTTGCTCTCCGTCCGGGGCGGGCTGTTTCACGTGAAACATCACCGAGCCCGGCCGAGCAGAGATCAGCTCTTCTCGGCCCACCAGTCCTTGAGAGCCGCCACAGCCGCGTCGTGCTCCATCGGGCCGTTCTCCAGACGCAGCTCCAGCAGGTGCTTGTACGCCTCGCCGATGACCGGGCCGGGACCGACACCCAGGATCTCCATGATCTGGTTGCCGTCGAGATCCGGGCGGATGGCGTCCAGTTCCTCCTGCTCCTGCAGCTGGGCGATGCGCTCCTCCAGGCCGTCGTAGGCCCGGGACAGCGCGGCTGCCTTCCGCTTGTTGCGGGTGGTGCAGTCCGAGCGGGTCAGCTTGTGCAGGCGATCCAGCAGCGGGCCCGCATCACGGACGTAACGCCGCACCGCCGAGTCCGTCCACTCTCCGGTGCCGTAGCCGTGGAAACGCAGATGAAGTTCGACCAGCCGGGAGACGTCCTTCACCAGCTCGTTGGAGTACTTCAAGGCGAGCATGCGCTTCTTGGTCATCTTCGCGCCGACCACCTCGTGGTGGTGGAACGAGACCCGGCCGTCCTTCTCGAAGCGGCGCGTGCGCGGTTTGCCGATGTCGTGCAGC
This sequence comes from Streptomyces filipinensis, assembly GCF_014649495.1. GTDB lineage: Bacteria > Actinomycetota > Actinomycetes > Streptomycetales > Streptomycetaceae > Streptomyces > Streptomyces filipinensis. The sequence goes on from NZ_BMTD01000009.1 coordinate 201,968, forward strand.
AGTGCGGCCAGCCGGAGGGTGAGATCGGGACCGTCCTGCTCCAGGGCGATCGCCTGCTCCAGGACGATCAGTGTGTGGTCGTAGACGTCCTTGTGCCGGTGGTGCTCGTCCCGCTCCAGGCGCAGCGCCGGCAGCTCCGGCAGCACATGGGCCGCCAGCCCCGTGTCCACGAGCAGGGACAGCCCCTTGCGCGGGTACGCGGAGAGGATCAGCTTGTTCAGCTCGTCCCGGACCCGCTCCGCGGAGACGATCTCAAGACGTCCGGCCATCTCGGTCATCGCGGTGACGACCTCGGGGGCGACCGTGAAGTCCAGCTGGGCGGCGAACCGCGCGGCACGCATCATCCGCAGGGGGTCGTCCGAGAAGGAATCCTCCGGCGTACCCGGCGTCCGCAGCACCCGATCCGCGAGGTCCTCCAGGCCGCCGTGCGGGTCGATGAACTCCTTCTCGGGCAGCGCGACGGCCATCGCGTTGACCGTGAAGTCCCGGCGAACCAGATCCTCCTCGATGGAGTCGCCGTACGACACCTCGGGCTTGCGTGAGGTGCGGTCGTAGGCCTCCGACCGGTAGGTGGTGACCTCGATCTGGTAGCCGTCCTTGTGCGCGCCGACGGTGCCGAAGGCGATGCCGACCTCCCAGACCGCGTCCGCCCAGGGACGGACGATCTTCAGGACGTCCTCGGGGCGGGCGTCGGTCGTGAAGTCCAGGTCGTTGCCGAGCCGGCCGAGCAGCGCATCGCGCACCGATCCACCGACCAGGGCGAGCGAGAAGCCGGCCTCCTGGAATCGGCGGGCGAGATCGTCGGCGACGGGCGCCACCCGCAGCAGCTCGGCGACCGCGCGCTGCTGCGCCTGACTCAGGGCAGAGGGAGTGTCTTCGTTGGGGTTCGGCACAACAGAAGAGGGTACGTGCCCCGGCGACCAGGGGCGCCCTCCATTTCCTCCGGGGACGGCCCCGACAGGGGCTGCGATCGGCTCCCGGCATACCCACCGCAAGCACGGCTCTCGCGACGTTCGGGAGCTCTGCCCTCGATACTGGATATAGGGGACGGGCCACGGGAGTTCTTCGATCTTGTGAAGGAGACCGCGGCACTTCCCCTCAGCGCGCATCGTTACCATGCGTGGACGCACATTCCGACGACCACTGACGACGACGAGGGACGGGCGAGCGCGTGGCCGAGGCGGCAGACTTCCAGGGGACCAGTGCCTCACCTGCCCGCCGGTGGCTGCGGCGCACCGGCGCGCTGCTCGCGGGGGCGCCCCTGCTGGCCGGGCTGCTGCAGCTGCCCGCCGCGGCGCCCGCCCAGGCCGCCTCCTCGGACACCGTGTCCGTCTCCCTGGACTCGCTCACCCCGAACGCCCCCACGGACGGGGACACGCTGACCGTGTCGGGCACGGTGACCAACAACGGCAAGCAGCCGGTCAGCGGCGCCCACGTGGGTCTGCGGGTGGGCCCGCTGCTGAACACCCGCTCGGCGATCGACGCCGTCGCCCAGCACCCCGACGAGGTGCAGGGCGGCACCGGTTCCGAGGTCGGCGGCAAGTACGAGGAGAAGTTCGCCACGCTGTCCCCGGGCATCGCCGAGCACTTCAGCATCTCGGTCCCCGTGAACAAGCTCGACCTCGGCGACGACGGTGTCTACGAGTTCGGTGTCCTGCTCTCCGGCCAGACCGCTGCGCAGCCCTGGGACCGGGTGCTCGGCGCCCAGCGGACGTTCCTGCCGTGGCAGCCGTCCGAGGCTGACACCAAGACCAGGACGACGTTCCTGTGGCCGCTGCTCTCGACGGTCCACATGACGGCCAAGACGGGCGCCGGCGAGCTGCAGACGCCGGTGTTCCTCAACGACGACTTGGCCAAGGAGCTGGCGCCCGGCGGCCGGCTGGCCCAGATGGTGGACCTGGGCAAGGACCTCGACGTCACCTGGGTGATCGACCCGGACCTGCTGGCCTCGGTGGACGCCATGGCGACCGGAAACTACCGGCTGCCGGGCGACGGGGACGCCACCACGCCCGGCCCGCGCGATCACCAGGCGATCGCCAAGCAGTGGCTGGCGAACCTGCAGAAGGCGGTGGCGGGCAAGGAGGTCGTCGCGCTCCCCTTCGGTGATCCGGACCTGGCGTCCCTCGCGCACAACGGCACCAGCGTCACCGGCTCGCTCAGCCACCTCAAGGACGCCACCGACGTCGCCGCCATCACCGTGAACACCGTGCTCCATGTCACACCGAGCACCGACTTCGCCTGGCCGGTGGAGGGTGCCGTGGACCCGGCGATCATGAAGGTCGCGACGTCCGCCGGGGCCGACCGCGTGCTCGCCCGCAGCGACAGCCTCCAGGAGACGGCCGGGCTGTCGTACACCCCTTCCGCCGCCCGGCCGGTCGGCGGTGGCACCACCGCGGTGGTGGCCGACGCCCGGCTGTCCACGGCCTTCGAGGGGGATCTGACGAAGGCGGATTCCGCCACCCTCGCCGTGCAGGCGTTCCTGGCCCAGAGCCTTGAGCTGAACGCGCAGACGGACAAGCAGCGCAGCATCGTCGTCACTCCGCAGCGCATGCCCACAGCGAGCCAGGCCCAGGCGATGGCGGCGGCGCTCAAGGCGCTCCAGGGCGGGAACTGGTCCCAGTCCCAGGACCTCGGCACGGCGGCCAAGGACAAGCCCGACGCGAATGCCACCACGCGCATCCCGTCGGAATCCGCCTATCCCTCTTCGCTGCGCTCGCGGGAGCTGCCGCGGGCGGCCTTCGAGCAGGTCGCGCGCACCCAGGACAAGCTCGACAGCTTCCAGGTGATCCTCTCCCACCAGTCCCGCGTCGTGACCCCGTTCGGGCGGGCCATAAACCGTGAGATGGCCACGTCGTGGCAGGGCAGGGGCGCGGAGGCGGAGAGCTTCCGGAACGGCGTCGAGGGCTGGCTCGACCACCTGAGCGACCAGGTCAAGCTGATCCAGAAGTCGGAGACCAAGCTCTCCGGCCGCAGCGCCACCATCCCCGTGACCGTCCAGAACAACCTGGTGCAGCCCGTCGGGCATCTGGTCCTGCGTCTCACCTCGAGCATGCCGACCCGCTTGAAGATCGGCGGGAAGGCCTACTCCGAGCAGCGGGTCGAGATCTCCGGCGGGCACAGCCAGTCCGTGAAGTTCACCACCTCGGCCAATGCGAACGGCCGCGTCACGGTGGTCGCCCAGCTGTACACCGAGGACGGCGTGAAGTACGGCGACGCCGTCAGCTTCGACGTGAAGGTCACCGAGATCACGCCCACCGTGATGCTGGTCATCGGCGGCGGTGTGCTCCTCCTCGTCCTCGCCGGCTTCCGGATGTACACCCAGCGCAAGCGCGCCGCGGCCCGCCAGGCGGAGGAGGACGGCCCCGGGACGGCGGAGGAGCCCACCGACGCCCCCGGGAACCCCGACGCGCCGGCGGATCGTCTCCCGCAGAAGCCGGAGGAATCCGGGTCCTCCGGCGGGGCAGACGACCCGGAGCACCCGAGTGACCCTGCGCCGGACACCGCACCGGAAAGCACCGACCCGTCCGGGACGGGTGAGAGAGTGGACCGTTGAGCGATGTCGTGGCCGGTGAGCCAGGGACGATGAGGTGGGGTAAGCATGAACGCGCCGTATGACGGTGATCGCGGCCAGGCCGCGGCCGGCTCGGGCTACCCCGGGACGCCGCCCGAGCCCGGTCAGGTACCCCCGCAGCAAGCGGCGGACATGTACCTCCAGGACGCCTACGACCAGGACCCCTACCGGGCGCACGACCTGGCTGCCCAGGACCCGGTCGCCGAGGCGCTCTACGACCGCGCCGCGCACCCGCCGCCCCCACCGGGCAGCTATGACCAGCAGCAGCCGCTGTACGGCCCGCCCGCCCAGTCGCCGTACGCGCCCGACCCGCGGGTATGGGCGCAGACGCCGGCACCGGAGCCGGACCGCCCGGCCCCGCACATGCCCTACGGCGACGATCCGCGCACGACCCAGTTCGTGGGCGTCGACGACCTGGTCACCCACTCGGGCGAGGAGTACCACGAGCCGGACGTCTTCGCGCACCTCTTCAAGGACCAGCAGCACAGCGGCGGCGGACAGGCACCCACGGGCCCACCGGGCTTCTCCGCCCCGGTCCCCGCTCCGGGCGCCGGGTACGGCCCCACCGGCCCGCATCCGGCGGCGCACGCCCAGGGCGCCCAGCAGGGCAACCTCTACCCCGAGGCGTCCTACCCGGCCGCCCCGGTGGACCCCGCGCAGCCGCCCGTACCCGCCCCGGCCCCGGCCCCCGGCCCCGCCGGTCCCCCCCAGGACGCGGCGCCCGTGGCGGCAGCGGCTTCCACGGCTTCCACGACCACCGCGGCTCCCGCCGCGCCCGCGAAGAAGGGCGGCAAGGCCGCCGGGCTGCTGAAGTCCAGTGCCGTGATGGCGGCGGGCACGATGGTCTCCCGCCTCACCGGTTTCGTCCGCTCGGCACTGATCGTCTCGGCGCTCGGCCTCGGCTTCCTCGGAGACTCCTTCCAGGTCGCCTACCAGCTGCCGACGATGATCTACATCCTCACCGTCGGCGGTGGCCTCAACTCCGTCTTCGTACCGCAGCTGGTACGGGCGATGAAGGAGGACGACGACGGTGGCGAGGCCTTCGCCAACCGTCTGCTGACCCTGGTGATGGTGGCCCTGGCCGCGCTGACCGGTCTGGCGATGTTCGCGGCACCGCTGCTGGTGCGCATGCTGTCCAACCCGGTCGCCACCAACCCCGCGGCCAACGACGTGGCGGTCACCTTCACCCGCTACTTCCTGCCCTCGATCTTCTTCATGGGCATCCATGTGGTGATGGGCCAGATCCTCAACGCGCGCGGGAAGTTCGGCGCGATGATGTGGACACCGGTCCTGAACAACATCGTCATCATCGTGACGCTCGGCATGTTCATCTGGGTCTACGGCTCCGCCGCGAACTCCCACATGACGGTCACGAACATCCCGGCGGAGGGCCAGCGCCTGCTCGGCGTCGGGGTGCTGCTGGGCCTGGTCGTCCAGGCCCTGGCGATGATCCCCTACCTGCGCGAGACGGGCTTCCGGATCCGGCTGCGGTTCGACTGGAGGGGCCACGGCCTGGGCAAGGCCGCGATGCTCGCCAAGTGGACGGTCCTGTTCGTGCTCGCCAACCAGGCCGGCGCCATGATCGTCACCCAGCTGTCCACAGCGGCCGGCAAGGACGCCGGCGTCGCCGGCACCGGCTTCGCCGCCTACGCCAACGCGCAGCTGATCTGGGGCCTGCCGCAGGCCATCATCACGGTGTCGCTGATGGCCGCTCTGCTGCCGCGCATCTCGCGCTCGGCCGCCGAGGGCGACGGCGGCGCGGTGCGCGACGACATCTCCCAGGGCCTGCGGACCACGGCCGTCGCCATCGTCCCGATCGCCTTCGGGTTCCTCGCGCTCGGCATCCCGATGTGCACGCTGATCTTCGGTTCCTCGGGCACCGGCGAGGCCACCAACATGGGCTACATGCTGATGGCCTTCGGCCTCGGCCTGATCCCGTACTCGGTGCAGTACGTCGTCCTGCGCGCCTTCTACGCGTACGAGGACACCCGCACCCCCTTCTACAACACCGTCATCGTCGCTGTGGTGAACGCGGGCGCGTCGGCGCTCTGCTACTTCCTGCTGCCGCCCCGCTGGGCGGTCGCCGGCATGGCCGCCGCGTACGGCCTCGCCTACGCGATCGGCGTGGGCGTCGCCTGGCGACGGCTGCGCAAGCGGCTGGACGGCGATCTGGACGGTGCCCGGGTGCTGCGGACGTACGCGCGTCTGTGCATCGCCTCCGTGCCTGCGGCCCTGCTCAGCGGCGCGGCCTGCTACGGCATCGGGCACACTCTCGGGCAGGGTGTCATCGGGTCCTTCGCCGCGCTGATCGCCGGCGGCGCCGTCCTGCTCGGCGTCTTCTTCGTCGCCGCACGCCGGATGCGGATCGAGGAACTGAACTCGCTCGTGGGCATGGTCCGCGGACGTCTGGGCCGTTGAGGCGGGGGTAGGTGCACAACCATCGTCCGCCGCCGTGTGTCGTGCATAGCGGCGGACTGTGGGCACAATTGGTTTCGGCGTCGGACAGCGTGCAACGGATGGGGAGGCAGGGACGACGGTGGCGGAACGGAGCACGGCTGCCGTCGACGTGGCAGACAACAGCGGTGAGCAGCCGCTGACCGCCAAGGCGGACCAGTCCACGGCCGACGGGGTGGCCAAGAACCCGGAGCGGGACACGGAGAGCGACGAGGCACAGGGGGGCGGCGGGACCGAGGGCCCCGGAAAGAAGGCATCGGCTCCCGAACTGCACAGCGGACACAAGCTCGCCAGACGCTACCGGCTGGAGGAGTGCGTCACCCGTCTGGACGGATTCAGCAGTTGGCGTGCGGTCGACGAGAAACTCCGTCGTGCCGTCGGCGTGCACGTACTTCCCGCGGACCACGCGCGGGCCCGTTCCGTCCTGGCTGCTTCCCGTTCCTCGGCGCTGCTCGGTGATCCGCGCTTCGTCCAGGTCCTGGACGCCGTCGAGGAGAACGATCTCGTCTATGTCGTGCACGAGTGGCTGCCCGACGCCACCGAGCTGACCACGCTCCTCGCGACCGGCCCGATGGAGCCGCACGACGCCTACCAGATGGTCAGTCAGGTCGCCTCCGCCATGGCCGCCGCGCATCGCGAGGGCCTCGCCCATCTGCGGCTGAACCCGAACGCCGTGCTGCGCGCATCGACCGGCCAGTGGCGTATCCGGGGCCTCGCCGTGAACGCCGCACTGCGCGGCGTCAGCTCCGACACCCCGCAGCGCACGGACACCGAGGCGATCGGCGCCCTGCTGTACGCCGCGCTGACCCAGCGCTGGCCGTACGAGAGCGATGCATACGGTCTGTCCGGCCTCCCCAAGGGCGTCGGCCTGATCGCACCGGACCAGGTGCGGGCCGGTATCCACCGGGGCCTGTCGGAACTGGCCATGCGCGCACTCGCCAACGACGGGGCCACCGCATCCCGCCACGAATCCCCGTGCACCACGCCCGAAGAGCTGGTGAAGGCGATCGGCGAGATGCCGCGCATCCGCCCGCCGGAGCCGGCGTTCACGGCCCCGCCCGAGTACCAGCGCACGACCTACCAGCAGGGCACCTACGGCCGCCCGGCGCCCCTGGGCGCCACCCAGCCGATCGCGCCCCCGCCGCCCCCGCTGCAGAGCCGCACCGGTAAGGCCCTGAAGTGGGCCGTGTCGGCCCTCCTCATCGCCGCCCTCGGCCTGGGCAGCTGGCAGCTGGCGGACGCCCTGATGGGCCAGGGCGGCAAGTCCGACGACACCAAGAAGAACCAGACGACGGACGACGGTGACAAGGGCGCCGCGAAGCCGAAGCCACAACCCATAAAGATCCAGAACAGCCAGGAGTTCTCCGCCTCGGGCCCCACGCAGAACGCCGGCGCCGAACCCAAGACCTACGACGGCAACCCGTCGACGTACTGGAAGACCAAGAGCTTCGACGAGGGTCCGACGATCGCGCCGTACAAGCCGGGCGTCGGCATCGTGTACGACCTCGGCTCGGCGAAGAAGCTCAGCACCGCCATCCTCGACCTGCGCTACGGGGGCGACCACACGACGGTCGAGCTGTACGCTGCGGACTCGCTGACGCCGGTGTCGCTGGATTCCATGACGAAGATCGGCACCGTCACGACCAGGGGCACCACCGCTACGGTGAACGTCACCAAGTCGGTCAAGACGCAGTACGTTCTCGTCTGGCTGACGGCCGTGCCGAACTCGGGGTATGACTCCACCCTGTACGCCAGCCCCGGCTGGAAGCAGGCAATCGGCGAAGTGAAGTTCACGGGCTGACGTCTCACCCGGACCGGAGGGGGCAGATGGCGGAGGGCGCCGGATACGACGGAGTGAGCGACAAGGAGTTGCTCGCCCGCCATGTGAAAGGTGATCCCGACGCCTTCGGCGAGATCGTTCGGCGACATCGGGATCGGCTCTGGGCGGTCGCTCTGCGCACGCTGGGGGAGCGTGAGGAGGCTGCCGACGCTGTCCAGGACGCCCTGGTGTCGGCCTACCGGGCCGCCCATACCTTCCGGGGCCAGTCGGCTGTCACAACGTGGCTGCACCGGATCACGGTGAACGCCTGCCTGGACCGCGCCCGTAAGGCGGCTTCACGGAAGACCTCACCGGTCGACGACACCGAGCGGCTGGAGCACCTGCTGGAGCCGCACGAGTCGGCCTCGGCTCCGGCCGAGCGCAGCGATGTGCAGCGCCAGCTTTTCGAAGCGCTCGGCACTCTCCCGCACGACCAGCGGGCCGCCCTGGTCCTCGTGGACATGCAGGGCTATCCCGTGGCCGAGGCCGCCCGCATCCTTGATGTGCCGACGGGCACCGTGAAGAGCCGGTGCGCCCGGGGGAGAGCGCGGCTGCTGCCGCTGCTGGCTCATCTACGGCCCGAGGGTTTCGCAAGCGGAAAAGAACCCGGTGCGGGACGGAACCGGGTGGAGGGGACATCCGTCCCACCTGCAACGGGGTCTGCGAGCCAGAGCCCCGAGAACGCGGGACCGAGCGATTCAGCCGTAGTGAAGGGCGGAGGTGGGCGAGCGTGACTTCCACGACAGACACGGCCGGGCACCCGGACGTCGCGGAGATCTCGGACCTCACCGAGGGCCTTCTCCCCCTGGACCGCAGCGCAGACGTGCGGCGTCATCTGGAGGCCTGTGAGCTGTGCGCGGACGTGCATGCCTCGCTGGAGGAGATCCGGGGACTCCTGGGATCGGTATCGGAAGCGGAGCGCATGCCGGCCGACGTGGCTGGCCGGATCGATGCCGCTCTCGCCGCCGAAGCACTGCTCAGCGCCTCCGCTCCTGGCCCGCTCAACGCCTGGGTCCCCCGGGAGACCGGACCGGACCACGAGAGCGGTGGGGACGTCGAGGGGCATGTTTCACGTGAAACGTCGCCTCCCTCGGACCGGCCCGCGGGACGCCCGCAAGCGGCGACCGGCCCGGGACGCAAGGGACGTACGCGAGGTCGGCGCCGGACCCGCGTGGTCCTCGGGGCTGTTCTCACCGCAGCCGTCCTCGGAGCCGGTTCGCTGGTGCTGGGGTCGCTCGGCGATCATTCCTCCGACAACCCCACCGCCCACGGACAGCCGACGCCTTCCGTCGAGTCCTTCTCCGGTGCGAGTGTCCAGAGCCAGGTGAAGGACCTGCTGGCCACCAAGAAGTCACAGCAGGGTTCCGAGAGCGGCCATCCTCGTCCAGGCCTCAAGTCCGGGCAGAACACTCCCGACTCGACCCAGAGTGCGAACACCCTCCTCCAGCCGGACGTCGCCGTCCCGGACTGCGTCCGGGCCGCGCTCCACCGGGGTGAGGAGGTCCTGGCCGCCAAGACCGGAACGTATGAGGGGAAGTCCGCCTATCTCGTCGTGGTGCCCGACGCCGACGGTGCTCACGTCACGGCCTACATCGTCGATCAGGCCTGCATCCGGCAGCAGCCCGGCACCGTCGGCACGGTGCTGCTGCAACACTCCTTCTCCCGCTCCTGAGTCTGCTGGACCGTTCCGTCCGTTGCCCCGACGCATGCGTGTGCCCCGACACAGCGGGAATGCGCGCCCCGTAGGATCCGTTGGGTGGGGTGAGAGCTCCGAAAGGCGCTCCCACCGGTCGACTGACGCAGACCAGAGACGAGGAAACAAGCCGTGAGCGACGTCCGTAACGTGATCATCATCGGCTCCGGGCCCGCAGGCTACACGGCGGCGCTCTACACCGCGCGTGCATCGCTGAAGCCCCTGGTGTTCGAGGGCGCCGTCACCGCCGGTGGCGCGTTGATGAACACCACCGAGGTCGAGAACTTCCCGGGCTTCCGCGACGGCATCATGGGCCCCGACCTCATGGACAACATGCGGGCGCAGGCCGAGCGCTTCGGTGCCGAGCTGGTCCCGGACGACATCGTCTCGGTCGACCTGAGCGGTGAGATCAAGACCGTCACCGACACCGCCGGCACGGTCCACCAGGCGAAGGCCGTCATCGTCACCACCGGCTCCCAGCACCGCAAGCTGGGCCTGCCGAACGAGGACGCCCTCTCCGGACGCGGCGTCTCCTGGTGTGCGACCTGTGACGGGTTCTTCTTCAAGGACCAGGACATCGCCGTGATCGGCGGTGGCGACACCGCGATGGAGGAGGCCACCTTCCTCTCGCGTTTCGCCAAGTCCGTGACGATCGTGCACCGCCGGGACACCCTGCGCGCCTCCAAGGCGATGCAGGAGCGTGCCTTCGGCGACCCGAAGATCAAGTTCGTGTGGGACAGCGAGGTCGCCGAGATCCAGGGCGAACAGAAGCTCTCCGGCCTGAAGCTGCGCAACGTCAAGACCGGCGAGCTGTCGGAGCTGCCCGTGACCGGTCTGTTCATCGCGATCGGTCACGACCCGCGTACCGAGCTGTTCAAGGGCCAGCTGGACCTGGACGAGGAGGGCTACCTGAAGGTCGCCTCTCCGTCCACCCGCACCAATGTGACCGGTGTCTTCGCCGCCGGTGACGTGGTCGACCACACCTACCGTCAGGCGATCACCGCGGCCGGCACCGGCTGCTCCGCCGCTCTCGACGCCGAGCGCTTCCTCTCCGCCCTCGCGGACGAGGACAAGGCGGAGCCCGAGAAGAGCGCGGCCGTCTGACCTTCCCCTCCCCCTGCCCCCACCGCACGATCAAGTGAAGGAGCCCGCCGTGGCCGACCTGAAGAACGTGACCGACGACACCTTCGAGCAGGACGTCCTCAAGAACGACAAGCCCGTCCTGGTGGACTTCTGGGCCGCCTGGTGCGGTCCGTGCCGCCAGATCGCCCCGTCCCTGGAAGCGATCGCCACCGAGTACGGTGACAAGATCGAGGTCGTCAAGCTGAACATCGACGAGAACCCGGGTACGGCCGCCAAGTACGGCGTCATGTCCATCCCGACGCTGAACGTCTACCAGGGTGGCGAGGTCGCCAAGACGATCGTCGGCGCGAAGCCGAAGGCCGCGATCGTGCGCGACCTCGAAGAGTTCATCGCCGAGTGACGTTTCACGTGAAACACGAATGGGCCAACCCGATCGGGTTGGCCCATTCGCTTTAGAGCGGTCGCAGCGCCGGCTCCTTCTGTACCGCTCCGAGAAGCCTGTCGAGCGCCATCTCCACGTCTTCCTTCCAGGAGAGCGTCGAGCGCAGTTCCAGTCGCAGCCGGGGGTGTGCGGGGTGCTGTCGCACCGTCTTGAAACCCACGGCCAGAAGATGGTCCGCCGGCAGCAGACAGGCGGGTTCCTTCCAGCGGGCGTCACCGAAGGCCTCGATGGCCTTGAAGCCTCGGCGCAGCAGATCCTTGGCCACCGTCTGCACCAGGACCCGGCCCAGTCCCTGCCCCTGATATCCGGGCATGACGAACGCCGTGATCAACTGCACGGCGTCCGGCGAGACGGGACTCGTGGGGAAGGCCGTCGAGCGCGGGACATAAGCAGGAGGGGCGTAGAGCACAAACCCCACCGGCACGTCGTCGACGTACACCACGCGGCCGCACGACCCCCAGTCCAGCAGGACGGCGGAGATCCAGGCCTCCTTCTCCGACGCGGAGGTGCCCGCCTTTATCGCCGCTTCACCGCTGACGGGGTCCAGCTCCCAGAAGACACACGAGCGACAGCGGGAGGGAAGGTCCTGAAGGTTGTCCAGCGTGAGCGGCACGAGCCGACGCCCCATGAAGGCTGTTCCTCGCTTCCTTCGCCCGCCGCATCACGAGCGGCTGTCAGAGCGCTCCGTTCCTTGAGCAGGCTGCCGACGAACCCGCCGACCGCTCCAAGGCCCAGGCCCGCGCTCACCAGTCCGGTGCGGCTCATCGATCGCATGGCCCCTGTCTCCCCACTCAGAGATGCAGATGCTGCCCCCGTGGATGTGCCATACCCGATCGCATCGTATCCACGATGTGATTCGCTCGATACCGTCTCAAAGCAAAGAGCGAGCCGTGTTCCGGTACACACCGGACACGACCCGCTCCCTGTACGACCGAGTCAGGCTGGACCGCCTGGCTGCCGATCAGTCGTCCTGGTCTTCCGTCTCGTTCTCCTGCAGATCCTGCTGCAACACCGGCCGCTCGCCCGGTGCGAGGGTGCTCAGGATCCGCTGCAGATCGTCCACTGAGGCGAACTCGACAGTGATCTTGCCCTTCTTCTGACCGAGGTCGACCTTCACCCGGGTCTCGAACCGGTCCGACAGACGGGTCGCCAGCTCATTCAGTGCCGGGGACAGCCGGGAGCCGGCACGCGGGCCCTTGGGGCGCTGAGGCTTCTGGGGCCGCGAGCCCATGAGGGTCACGATCTCCTCGACGGCTCGCACGGACAGCCCCTCGGCCACGATCCGGTGAGCCAGCCGGTCCTGCTCCTCGGGGTCTGTCACGGACAGCAGGGCCCTGGCATGACCGGCGGAGAGGACTCCGGCGGCGACCCGCTTCTGGACCGTCGGCGAGAGCTTCAGCAGACGCAGGGTGTTGGAGACCTGCGGTCGGGAACGCCCGATCCGGTCGGCCAGCTGGTCGTGCGTGCAGTTGAAGTCCTTCAGCAGCTGGTCATAGGCAGCCGCCTCCTCCAGCGGGTTCAGCTGCGCGCGGTGCAGGTTCTCCAGCAGCGCGTCCAGGAGGAGCTTCTCGTCCTCGGTGGCTCGGACGATCGCCGGAATGGCCTCCAGGCCGGCCTCGCGGCAGGCACGCCAGCGGCGCTCACCCATGATCAGCTCATAGCGAGCGGGCCCCAGCTGCCGTACCACGACGGGCTGCAGGAGACCGACCTCCTTGATGGAGGTGACCAGCTCGTGGAGCGCGTCCTCGTCGAAGATGTCACGCGGCTGGCGGGGGTTGGGCGAGATCGCGTCGAGAGGGATCTCGGCGAAGTGCGCGCCCACCGGAGGGGCCGGCATCTCGGTGACCGGGCTCGCCGGTGACGCCTCGGTTTCATGTGAAACAGGCGCCAGCGTGGCCACCTTTGCCGCGGCCACCCCGCGGTCGGTCGTCAGGACCGGAACCGCTGCCGGGGAGGTGGAGGCTCCGCCTCCCAGCGCGCCCGGTGCCGGGTTCTTCTCGGTCGGGGCTGCGGGGATCAGTGCGCCGAGCCCACGGCCCAGCCCCCTCCGTCGCTCACTCACTGGATCCCCTCCACCATGCTCGGGTCGTTCTGGGCGCCGACGTGGGCCTGGCTCGCGTCGTAGCCGACGCCAACGCCCTTCAGCGCGATTTCTCGGGCCGCCTCAAGATACGAGAGGGCACCGCTCGATCCAGGATCGTAAGTCAGCACCGTCTGCCCGTAACTCGGCGCCTCGGAGATACGGACCGAGCGGGGAATGCTCGTCCGCAGCACCTCGTCGCCGAAGTGGGTGCGCACCTCTTCCGCGACCTGGGAGGCGAGACGCGTCCGGCCGTCGTACATGGTGAGCAGGATGGTCGACACATGCAGCGTGGGGTTGAGGTGCCCCCGCACCAGGTCGACATTGCGCAGCAGCTGACCCAGTCCCTCAAGTGCGTAGTACTCGCACTGGATCGGGATGAGGACCTCCTGGCCTGCCACCAACGCGTTGACCGTCAACAGGCCGAGCGAGGGCGGGCAGTCGATGAGGACGTAGTCCAGCGGCTGTTCGTACGCCTGGATCGCGCGCTGCAGCCGGCTCTCCCGGGCCACCAGGGAGACCAACTCGATCTCGGCACCGGCCAGGTCGATGGTGGCCGGAGCGCAGAAGAGACCCTCCACGTCGGGGACCGGCTGGACGACCTCGGCGAGCGGCTTGCTCTCCACCAACACGTCGTAGATGGAAGGCACGTCCGCGTGGTGGTCGATCCCCAGGGCGGTGGACGCGTTGCCCTGCGGGTCGAGGTCGATCACCAGGACGCGACCGCCGTGCAGAGCCAGCGAAGCGGCAAGGTTGACGGTTGTCGTCGTCTTGCCCACGCCGCCCTTCTGGTTGGCGACCACGATGACTCGGGTCTGCTCCGGTCGCGGCAGACCTTCGCCGGCGCGGCCGAGAGCCTCTACCGCCAGTTGGGCCGCACGACCGATGGGAGTGTCGTCCATCGGAGGCGGTGTTTCACGTGAAACATCCGCCCCCATCGACTCGGTACGGGGACCGGGGACCGGATCGGTCATCGGTCCCGCGATGTTGGCGTCGGACCGCAAGGATTCACTCTCCTCGACTTCAGGCTCGCAATGAACAGAGCCTCCCATGTCTTCGGGGTCGTGAACCAGTGAGGCCTGGTGTTCTGTGGAGAAATCCACCTCTGTGGACAACTCCGTACCTCTGGAGAGGGGTGGAGCGCCCCGGGAGACAGATTCCTCCTCCAGGGAACCGAGGGGCTTGCGGTCGCGAGGTTCGGCCGCAGCCCGGCCGCGACTGATGATGCCGTGCAACAGTGAGCGACGTTTCACGTGAAACACGATGCACAGCCGCGACGACCGAATCTTCGCGACACTCCGGCCTGCGTAGGTTTGGCAGCTTGTGTGGAGTACGTCTCGTCGTCAGGACGGATCAGGGGTGCCCACGCTCGTCCGCATGGGCGCCCCCATATCAGCGGCGCCGACGGACGCGGCCGGCACGGGCCGCCTTCGCCCGCTTCGCCGCGAACCGCACACCACCGGGGCTCTCACCGACCTCGACCCGGACGACCGTGGACAGCGGGTCCACCACTCCCTCGCCCACATGCAGGATGGATGTCTCCACCGCGCCGAGCTTGCTGAGTGCCGTGGCCGCGGCCTTCAGCTCCTCCTCGGCGGTGTCCCCCTTGAGCGCGAGCATCTCGCCGTAGGGACGCAGCAGCGGGATACCCCAGGTAGCCAGACGGTCCAGCGGGGCGACGGCACGGGCGGTCACCACATGGACCGGTGGCAACTTCCCCAGCACCTCCTCGGCGCGACCCCGCACCACCGTGACGTGGTTCAGACCGAGCAGCTCGACGACCTCGGTGAGGAAGTTGGTGCGTCGCAGCAGCGGCTCCAGCAGGGTGATGTTCAGGTCCTCCCGGACCAGGGCAAGCGGGATGCCGGGCAGTCCGGCGCCGGAGCCGACATCACAGACCGTCACTCCCTCGGGAACGGCCTCGGAGAGCACCGCGCAGTTCAGCAGATGCCGCTCCCACAGGCGGGGCACTTCCCGCGGGCCGATCAGGCCGCGCTGCACGCCCGCCTCGGCGAGCAGCTCCGCGTAGCGGACCGCATCGGCGAAGCGATCACCAAACACTTCCCGCGCCTGTTCGGGCGCGGGGGGAAGCTCCGCTGCCTCCGTCACGGGGACCGTCCTTCCGTACAGCGCCGGCGCTTCGCGCACCGGCCACCAGAACTACCAGGCTGACAAAGTTCGGCCCCGTCTGCTCAACAGACGGGGCCGGTGGAACGTGGGGGCCGATCAGGCGGGCAGCACGACGACGAACCGCTGAGGCTCCTCGCCCTCGGACTCGCTGCGCAGCCCCGCGGCCTTGACCGCGTCATGCACGACCTTGCGCTCGAACGGGGACATCGGCTTGAGCTTCACGGGCTCGCCGGTGCTCTTGACCTCGGCGGCGGCCTTGGCGCCGATCTCGGAGAGCTCGGCCCGCTTCTTCGCCCGGTAACCCGCGATGTCCAGCATCAGCCGACTGCGGTCGCCGGTCTCCCGGTGCACCGCCAGGCGCGTCAGCTCCTGCAGCGCCTCCAGCACCTCGCCGTCCCGGCCGACCAGCTTCTGCAGATCACGGCCGCCGGTGTCGCTGATGATCGACACGGAGGCGCGGTCGGCCTCGACGTCCATGTCGATGTCGCCGTCGAGGTCGGCGATGTCCAGCAGACCCTCCAGGTAGTCCGCCGCGATCTCGCCCTCCTGCTCCAGGCGGGTGAGGGTGTCTGCACCCTCGGCAGCGGCGGAGGTGGTGCCTTCCGTCACGGGATGGGCTCCTTCTTACTTCTTGGACGGGGACTTGGGCCGCTGCGGGCCACCCTTGCGCTGGCCGGACTGGGCCTTGCTGCGGGTGCCGGAGCCGGGCTTCGAGGCCTGCTGGGCAGCGGCAGGCTTGGCGTCCTCGGGCTCGTCGGACTTCTCCAGCGAGGTGGACGAGGTGGTCCCGCCCGCCTGCTTGGGCCCACCGGACTGACGCTGCGACTTGGACTGGCGCTTGGGCTGCTGGCGCCGCGCCGCGGCGCCAGCAGCGGTGCCGGCCTCCGAGGTGGTCTCCACACCGTCCGCGGTCTGCGCCTCGGCCTGGGCCACACTCTTCAGCACGCTGCCGTCGGCCTGGGCGGCGAGACCGGCCTTGTTCAGGGCGTTGATGAACTTGCGCTCGAACTCGTTACGGTCACGGCCCTTGGCGACGATCGCCTTGACGATGGTCTTCTCGCTCCGCCGGCGGACCTTGCCGTGGTGCGTGACGTGCTTGGTCAGGCGCTCCAGGTAGGCGGCCTGGGCCTTGGAACCCGGAGTCGGGTTGTTGCGGATGACGTACATCTGCTGGCCCATGGTCCACACGTTGGTGGTCAGCCAGTAGACGAGGACACCGACCGGGAAGTTGATACCGAAGACGGCGAACATGACCGGGAAGACGTACATCAGCATCTTCTGCTGCTGCATGAACGGCGTCTTGACCGTCGTGTCGACGTTCTTCGTCATCAGCTGGCGCTGCGTGTAGAACTGCGAGAACGACATCAGGACGATCATGACCGCGGTCACGACCCGGACGTCGGTCAGCGAGGCGCCGAGCGCCGCGACCTTGTCCGAGCTGTCCATGAACTTCGCAGCGAGCGGGGCGCCAAAGATGTGCGCCTTACGGGCGCTGTCGAGCAGCTGCTCGTTGATGACGCCGATCGTCTTGCCCGTCGCGATGCCGTTGAGCACGTGATACAGGGCGAAGAAGAACGGGGACTGCGCCAGGATGGGAAGGCACGAGGAGAGCGGGTTGGTACCCGTCTCCTTGTACAGCTTCATCATCTCTTCGGACTGACGCTGCCGGTCGTTCTTGTAGCGCTCCTGGATCTTCTTCATCTCCGGCTGGAGCGTCTGCATCGCGCGTGTCGACTTGATCTGCTTCACGAAGAGCGGGATCAGGCAGATGCGGATCAGGATCACCAGAGACACGATGGACAGGCCCCAGGCCCATCCGGTGTTAGGGCCGAAGATCGCGCCGTACACCTTGTGGAACTGGACGATGACCCAGGAGACGGGCCAGGTGATGAAACTGAAGAGGCTGGCAATCGTGTCCACTAATCATGCTCCTTGGGCATGGGACGAGGTCTCTGCGGCCGGGCTCGGAGCAAGCTCGGAAGGAGACTTCTCAAGCTTCACTTCGGTGGCCGGTTCGGCGGCGGAGGGCCCGCCCTTGCGTGCGCGCCAAGCGTTGCGCAGCATTTCGTGCCACCGCGGACGCTTGCGCGGCGGAACATGGTCCACACCGCCCAGCGACCACGGATTGCACCGGAGGATGCGCCAGGCGGTGAGTGCCGTTCCCTTGATCGCACCGTGCCGGTCGATGGCCGTGTAGCCATAGTGGGAGCACGACGGGTAGTACTTGCACACCGGCCCCAGCAGTGGACTGATCGTCCACTGGTACAGCTTGATCAGAGCCAGCAGCGGGTACTTCATCGCGCGCCCCTTCCCAGCAGCCGCTGAAGGGCGGCATCCAGGTCTCGGGCCAGCTGTGCGTGGTCTGCGTCGCCCGATCCCGGCAGCGCTCGTACGACTACCAGGCTACCGGGGGGAAACAGGGCGACTCGGTCACGCATCAGATGGCGCAGTCTGCGCTTCACTTTGTTGCGCACGACCGCGCCACCCACGGCCTTGCTCACGACGAAACCCGCACGCGTCGGGGGAGCGCTCTCCCCAGGCGCGTGCGGGTCCGTGGCACCGCTACGAAGGTGGACGACGAGGCTCGGGCGTCCTGCCCGGCGTCCTCGTCGGACCGCGGTCGCGAAGTCCTCGCGCCGCCTCAGCCGGTTGTCGGTAGGCAGCACGATGTCATGACCTGATCGGGATCAGGCGGACAGGCGGGCGCGACCCTTGCTACGGCGGGACGCGAGAATCGCGCGGCCGGCACGGGTGCGCATACGCAGCCGGAAGCCGTGGGTCTTCGCGCGACGACGGTTGTTCGGCTGGAAGGTGCGCTTGCTCACTCGGGGGCTCCAGAAAGAATCGGTAGTGGCGGGGTGCCGTCTTGGCTGTCACCGTGCGCCCACGAGTAGCTCGCTTCACGCCCGAGTGCACCGCTTCCCGATCACCTGACGTGACCTGTGCCCATCGGAGGCAGGCGGCAGCAGCCATCGACAACTCGACCTGGTTACGGTACGCGGGGCTACGCCATCCGGTCAAACCGAGGGTCACGGAGAGACACTATCCACAGGCTGGGGACAACAACTTGAACCGCACCCGCCGCGCTGACTACCGTGGCTGGACTCCGATTCGTTCTTTTGTCCCCCGCCCCGGCGGGTTTGACCCACCGACCACCCGATCTACCCCCCGACCCGTCCCGCGATCACACGTTCGTGGGACCTGTGAGAGAGCGTGCCCTGTGGCTGACGTACCTGCCGATCTTGCCGCAGTGTGGCCACGCGTACTGGAGCAGCTCCTCGGCGAAGGCCGCGGGCAGGGTGTCGAGGTAAAGGATGAGCACTGGATCCGGCGCTGCCAGCCGCTCGCGCTGGTCGCGGACACCGCTCTGCTCGCCGTACCGAACGAATTCGCGAAGGGCGTACTGGAGGGCCGGCTCGCGCCGATCGTCAGCGAGACGCTGAGCCGCGAGTGCGGCCGCCCCATCCGCATCGCGATCACCGTGGACGACTCCGCGGGCGAGCCGCCCGCTCCCGCCGCACCGGTGCAGCAGACGCCGCCCAAGCCGCGCTACGAGGAGCCGGAACTGCCGTCCGCGCCGTACGAGGGCTACGGCCGCCACCGCGCCTCCGAGCAGCCGCCGGCCGAGCAGCAGTCCCGCGCCGACCAGCCCCCCGTCGTGCGCCCGGCGTATCCCTCCGAGTACCAGCGCCGCGAACCCGGCGCCTGGCCGCGCCCCCCGCAGGACGAGTACAGCTGGCAGCAGCCCCGGCTCGGTTTCCCCGAGCGCGACCCGTACGCCTCGCCGTCGTCCCAGGACCCCTACGGCTCCGGCCCGGACACCTACGGCCCGCCGTCTTCGGACTACCGCTCGCCGGGCAGGGACCGGCCGTCGTACGAGCAGCAGCGTGGCGAGTACGACAGCCCGCGCGCGGACTACGACACGGGGCGCCCTGACTACGACTCCGCACGCCCCGAGTACGAGCCGTCGCGCACCGAGTACGACCAGCGCGACCCCGTCCGCCGTGAGCTGCCCGAGCAGCCGCCGGCCGGCGGCCCGGCACACCGCGGCGGCACCGGCCGGCCGGACCTGCCCGCGACCGGTGCCCCCGGTCCGCTGGCCGCACAGCCGGCACCGGCGAGCGGTCCCGGCGAGCCGACCGCGCGGCTGAACCCGAAGTACCTCTTCGACACGTTCGTCATCGGCGCCTCCAACCGGTTCGCGCACGCCGCCGCGGTCGCCGTCGCCGAGGCTCCGGCGAAGGCCTACAACCCCCTGTTCATCTACGGGGAGTCGGGACTCGGCAAGACGCACCTGCTGCACGCGATCGGGCACTACGCGCGCAGCCTCTACCCGGGCACGCGCGTGCGCTACGTCAGCTCGGAGGAGTTCACCAACGAGTTCATCAACTCCATCCGCGACGGCAAGGGCGACAGCTTCCGCAAGCGCTACCGCGAGATGGACATCCTGCTCGTCGACGACATCCAGTTCCTCGCGGACAAGGAGTCGACGCAGGAGGAGTTCTTCCACACCTTCAACACGCTCCACAACGCCAACAAGCAGATCGTGCTCTCCTCCGACCGGCCGCCCAAGCAGCTGGTCACGCTGGAGGACCGGCTGCGGAACCGTTTCGAGTGGGGTCTGATCACCGACGTCCAGCCGCCCGAGCTGGAGACGCGCATCGCGATTCTGCGCAAGAAGGCGGTGCAGGAGCAGCTGAACGCCCCGCCGGAGGTGCTGGAGTTCATCGCGTCCCGGATCTCGCGGAACATCCGTGAGCTGGAGGGCGCGCTGATCCGGGTGACGGCGTTCGCCTCGCTCAACCGGCAGCCGGTCGACCTCGGCCTGACCGAGATCGTCCTGAAGGACCTGATCCCCGGCGGCGAGGACAGCGCTCCCGAGATCACGGCCACGGCGATCATGGGAGCGACCGCGGACTACTTCGGGCTGACCGTGGAGGACCTGTGCGGCACCTCGCGCGGGCGGGCGCTGGTCACGGCCCGGCAGATCGCGATGTACCTGTGCCGTGAGCTGACGGATCTGTCGCTGCCGAAGATCGGGGCGCAGTTCGGTGGGCGGGACCACACGACCGTGATGCACGCCGACCGCAAGATCCGGGCGCTGATGGCGGAGCGGCGGTCGATCTACAACCAGGTGACCGAGCTGACCAACCGGATCAAGAACGGCTGACGTACGGCTGACGCCGGTCCTGCGCCGGCGCCGAGGGCGCCCTGGGAAAACGCATCCCGGGGCGCCCTTCGGCATGACCGCCGTGGCTTGGTGAGCCCCCGCGGGTACGACCGCCGCTGCCGTGCGGACGTCGCCCAGCGCCCTCGGTTTCGCCCCAGCACCCTCGGCCGAGTGCCCTCGGATTCGCCCTAGCACCCTCGCCTCAGCGCCCCAGGCCTCGCCTCAGCGCCTCGCCGCACCGCCCTCCGCACCGTGAGCGAGGGGCTCGCGGGCGGTGAGGGCGTTCCTCGTCCGCCACCGGTTGTTCGATTTTCTGCCGGGTTACGGCCACTCTCCACAGATTCGGTGACTTTCTTCCGTCCACACGTTGGGGACTGCGAAGTTGTCCCGAACCGCATCCACAGGGAGCCTGTTCATCCAGCGTTCGCCCAGCTCAGCACCCTGTGGAATCGTGGATGAACGATCTCCACAGACTGTGGACAAGGAAAAGATCCACAGGCTGTGCACGAAGTTGTCCACCGACGACCCACAGGCTCGCGCCGGTTGTCCCCAGCGATCCCCAGCTTCTCCACATGGCTGTCCACTGTTCGGCAACGCGACGCACCCGCTCACCGCGTCGAGTGAAAGCCGTCACACGAAGGTGCCGGATTGGGGTGTGGGAAACGTGGGTAAACCTGGGGACGCAGCTGGGGAGAACTGCCCTCAGGCTGTGGGCGGTGTGTGCAGAACTTTCTGTTCTCCACAGACGCCCCCGGTTGTCCACCGCCTCCACCCACAGGCCCGGTGGACAAAATTCCTGCCCTGAGCTGGGCAAACGTGGTTATCCACGGTATCCACAGGCCCTACTACTACTCCCAACTAGAGAGAGCTCGGGAATCGTTTGGAAGCGGGGCCTGTGCACAACTCGCTGTCTCGCGCCCGGCTGCCCCTCGGAGCGACTTGACCCCGACAGGCACCTACTGTCAGTGCGGTGCGTCAGACTGGTCCCCGGTGTCCTGCCCTCCGCAGTGGGCGGTGACACCGAGTCGGAGGACTCAGTAGCAACAGCAGGAGGCGGCTTACGGTGAAGATCCGGGTGGAACGCGACGTACTCGCGGAGGCAGTGGCGTGGGCGGCACGCAGCCTCCCGGCCCGTCCGCCGGCGCCTGTCCTCGCCGGCCTCCTCCTCAAGGCCGAGGACGGCCAGCTGAGCCTGTCGAGCTTCGACTACGAGGTCTCCGCACGCGTCTCCGTGGACGCCGAGGTCGAGGAGGACGGCACCGTCCTCGTCTCCGGCCGGCTGCTCGCCGACATCTCCCGCGCGCTCCCCAACCGGCCGGTGGAGATTTCCACAGACGGTGTACGGGCGACCGTGGTCTGTGGATCCTCCCGGTTCACCCTGCACACCCTGCCTGTGGAGGAGTACCCGGCGCTGCCGCAGATGCCGAACGCCACCGGCACCGTCCCCGGCGAGGTCTTCGCGGCCGCCGTCTCCCAGGTGGCCATCGCCGCCGGCCGTGACGACACGCTCCCCGTCCTCACCGGCGTGCGCATCGAGATCGAGGGCGACACGGTCACCCTGGCCTCGACCGACCGCTACCGCTTCGCCGTCCGCGAGTTCCTGTGGAAGCCGGAGAACCCGGACGCCTCCGCGGTCGCCCTGGTCCCGGCCAAGACGCTGCTGGACACCGCCAAGTCGCTCGGCGCCGGTGACAGCGTGACGCTGGCGCTGTCCGGGTCGGGTGCGGGCGAGGGGCTGATCGGTTTCGAGGGCGCGGGGCGCCGTACGACCACCCGGCTGCTCGAGGGCGACCTGCCGAAGTACCGCACGCTGTTCCCGACCGAGTTCAACTCCGTCGCCGTGATCGAGACCGCGCCCTTCGTGGAGGCCGTCAAGCGTGTGGCGCTGGTGGCCGAGCGGAACACCCCGGTGCGGCTGAGCTTCGAGCAGGGCGTGCTGATCCTGGAGGCCGGCTCCAGCGACGACGCACAGGCTGTGGAAAGGGTCGACGCCCAGCTGGAGGGCGACGACATCTCGATCGCCTTCAACCCGACGTTCCTGCTGGACGGCCTGAGCGCGATCGACTCGCCGGTGGCCCAGCTGTCGTTCACGACGTCCACGAAGCCGGCGCTGCTCAGCGGGAAGCCGGCGGTGGACGCCGAGGCCGACGACGCGTACAAGTACCTGATCATGCCGGTGCGGCTCAGCGGCTGATTGTTTTCCACAGCTGTGCACGGTGCCGGGCGCCTCATGTGGATGCCCGGCGCTGTCCGGCACCCGTGTCGGCACCCGTGTCGGGCGCGGGCCGGGGCGCTTGCCGCACGACTGTCCGCAGCCGCGTCAGCGTATCGAGAAGCCGCAGGTCAGAGGCCTAACGCATGAGCGCGTAGGCCCACAGCTGTGCAGGCGAGGGCGGGTTTAGGCTCGCCTTCGGCACCTCGTGCCTCTCCCGCCACACAGCGACCTAAGGAACACAACTGATGGAGCTCGGTCTCGTCGGCCTCGGCAAGATGGGCGGCAACATGCGCGAGCGGATCCGCCGCGCGGGCCACACCGTCCTCGGATACGACCGCAACGCGGACCTCGCGGATGTCCACAGCCTGGAAGAACTTGTGGGCAAGCTCAGCGGTCCGCGCGTGGTCTGGGTGATGGTCCCGGCCGGCGAGCCCACCCAGTCGACCATCGACCAGCTCGCCGAGCTGCTGGAGCCCGGCGACGTGGTCGTGGACGGCGGCAACTCCCGCTGGACGGACGACGAGAGGCACGCCGAGGAGCTGGCGGCCAGGGGCATAGGCTTCGTCGACTGCGGTGTCTCCGGCGGCGTCTGGGGCCTGGAGAACGGGTACGCGCTGATGTACGGCGGCGACGCCGAGAACGTCGCCAAGGTGCAGCCGGTCTTCGACGCGCTGAAGCCGGAGGGCGACTTCGGCGCGGTGCACGCCGGCAAGGTCGGTGCGGGCCACTTCGCGAAGATGGTCCACAACGGCATCGAGTACGCGATGATGCAGGCCTACGCCGAGGGCTGGGAGCTGCTGGAGAAGGTCGACTCCGTGGAGAACGTCCGCGAGGTCTTCCGGTCCTGGCAGGAGGGCACGGTCATCCGCTCCTGGCTGCTCGACCTCGCGGTCAACGCGCTGGACGACGACGAGCACCTGGAGGGCCTGCGCGGTTATGCACAGGACTCCGGTGAGGGACGCTGGACTGTGGAGGCCGCGATCGACAACGCGGTACCGCTGCCGGCGATCACCGCGTCGCTGTTCGCGCGGTTCGCCTCCCGGCAGGAGGACTCGCCGCAGATGAAGATGATCGCCGCGCTGCGCAACCAGTTCGGCGGCCACGCCGTGGAGAAGAAGCAGCCGTAGCGAAGACGTAGTCCACACCTCCGCGGGGGACCGGCCCGTCCACAGGCCGCCCCCGTGGTCCACAGCCCATCAGCACTCTGGGGAAGGCCGGCGAAACGACCATGCACGTCACGCATCTCTCGCTGGCCGACTTCCGCTCGTACACCCGGGCCGAGGTGCCGCTCGACCCGGGCGTCACCGCCTTCGTCGGCCCCAACGGGCAGGGCAAGACCAATCTGGTGGAGGCGGTCGGATACCTCGCCACCCTCGGCAGCCACCGGGTCGCCTCCGACGCTCCTCTCGTCCGCATGGGCGCCGAGCGGGCCGTCATCCGGGCGCAGGTCCGGCAGGGGGACCGGCAGCAGCTGGTCGAGCTGGAGCTGAACCCCGGCCGGGCCAACCGCGCCCGCATCAACCGGTCCTCGCAGGTCAGGCCGAGGGACGTGCTGGGCATCGTACGGACCGTGCTGTTCGCGCCCGAGGATCTCGCGCTGGTCAAGGGGGATCCCGGGGAGCGGCGGCGGTTCCTCGACGAGCTGGTCACGGCCCGGTCGCCGCGCATGGCCGGTGTGCGTTCCGACTACGAGCGCGTCCTCAAGCAGCGCAACACGCTCCTCAAGACGGCGGCTCTGGCGCGCCGGCACGGCGGGCGGTCCATGGATCTGTCCACGCTCGACGTGTGGGACCAGCACCTCGCGCGCGCGGGCGCCGAGCTGCTCGCGCAGCGGCTGGACCTGATCGCCGCGCTGCAGCCGCTGGCCGACAAGGCGTACGAGCAGCTGGCCCCCGGCGGGGGGCCGCTGGCGCTGGAGTACAAGCCGTCCGCGCCGGGCGAGGCCCACGGGCGTGAGGATCTCTGCGCCCAGCTGATGGCGGCTCTGGCGGAGGCGCGCAAGCAGGAGATCGAGCGCGGGATCACCCTCGTGGGGCCGCACCGGGACGACGTGGTCCTCAAGCTCGGTCAGCTGCCGGCCAAGGGGTACGCCTCGCACGGCGAGTCGTGGTCCTACGCGCTCGCCCTGCGGCTGGCCTCCTACGACCTGCTGCGGGCCGAGGGCAACGAGCCGGTGCTGGTCCTGGACGACGTCTTCGCCGAGCTGGACGCGCGCCGCCGCGAGCGGCTGGCCGAGCTGGTCGCGCCCGGCGAGCAGGTGCTGGTCACCGCCGCCGTGGACGACGACGTACCGCACGTGCTGGCCGGCGCGCGGTACACCGTGTCCGGTGGGACGGTGGAGCGCGTATGAGCACCGACGAACCCGTCCCCGGGAAAGCTGCCGGGGAACCAGCCCCCGGGAAGGCTTCCGGGAAGGCTCCGGAGCCCTCCGGTGTCGACCTCGCGCGCGTGGCGTTGCGCGCGGCGAAGGAGCAGGCACGCGCGCGTGGCGACGTGGCCCGGCAGAAGAAGCAGGCGCGGCGGGGCGGTGGTCTGCGCTCCGGTGCGCGCGCCGACGGGCGTGATCCCATGGCGCTGGGCGCCGCGATCAACCGGCTGCTGACCGAGCGCGGCTGGGAGACCCCGGCGGCGGTGGGCGGCGTGATGGGCCGCTGGCCGCAGATCGTCGGCGAGGACCTGGCCAAGCACTGCGTGCCGCAGCGGTACGACGAGGACGAGCGTGTGCTGGTCGTCCAGTGCGACTCGACGGCCTGGGCCACCCAGCTGCGCCACCTCGCGCCCGCGCTGGTCGCCCGCCTGAACGAGGATCTGGGGCACGGCACCGTACGGATGATCAAGGTGCTCAATCCGGGCGGTCCGGCCCGGCGCTTCGGCCCGCTGCGGGCTCCGGGGAGCTCTGGACCCGGCGATACGTACGGGTGACGTACCTCACGTCGAAGGGTGGGCCCGTGCCGTCGGCAGGGTGCCGTGTCGCAGGTGTGGAGAGCCGCCGTGGCACTGGTGGATCGCCTTCTGACCCCCGAGTAGCCAAGGGTTGACGGCTCGAAGCGCTGAGTGCCGCTGTGAGCCCCTTGGAGCCCCCATCCGTATATCGGGACCCGGCAGAGGCCGGTTCAGGGCGGCACATGGGGACTCAGGTACCGGCAAACCCCCATCGATGTCAGAGCTACCGGTAGACTGGAAGACAATCCCGCCCCACTGTGGGGACCGCCCGGGAAAAGCTGAGCAACGCTGATCAAGGCTTACCAACGCAACATGCCGCAGCCGCTCCGGCAACCCCGCCGACGAGCCCGGCTCGTGCTGTGCCAGAAAGGGCGCTTCGTGGCCGATTCCGGCAACCCCAACGAGAACATCCCGTCCACCGACGCCGGCGTGAACGGCGAGCCCGCCGAGGCTCCCGTGTCCGGCGAGGCCGCAGATTCTGGCGCAGCCTCCGCCTCCTACGACGCCAGCGCCATCACCGTGCTCGAAGGGCTGGACGCGGTCCGCAAGCGGCCCGGCATGTACATCGGTTCCACGGGCGAGCGCGGTCTGCACCACCTGGTGTACGAGGTCGTCGACAACTCGGTCGACGAGGCGCTGGCCGGGTACGCCGACACGATCGACGTCACGATCCTCGCCGACGGCGGTGTCCGGGTCGTCGACAACGGCCGTGGCATCCCGGTGGGCATCGTGCCCTCCGAGGGCAAGCCGGCCGTGGAGGTCGTGCTGACCGTGCTCCACGCGGGCGGCAAGTTCGGCGGCGGCGGTTACGCCGTCTCCGGCGGTCTGCACGGTGTGGGTGTGTCCGTCGTGAACGCGCTGTCCACGAAGGTCGCCGTCGAGATCAGGACCGACGGCCACCGCTGGACGCAGGACTACAAGCTCGGCGTCCCGACGGCCCCGCTCGTCCAGCACGAGGCCACGGAGGAGACCGGCACCTCGGTCACCTTCTGGGCCGACCCCGACATCTTCGAGACCACCGAGTACTCCTTCGAGACGCTGTCGCGGCGTTTCCAGGAGATGGCGTTCCTCAACAAGGGTTTGACGATCAAACTCACCGACGAGCGCGAGTCGGCGAAGGCCACCAGCGGTGCGGACGAGGCGGGCGCGGACGAGAAGGCCGAGGTCAAGTCGGTCGCGTACCACTACGAGGGCGGCATCGTCGACTTCGTGAAGTACCTCAACTCCCGCAAGGGAGAGGTCGTTCACCCGACGGTGATCGACCTGGACGCCGAGGACAAGGACAAGAGCCTGTCCCTTGAGGTCGCCATGCAGTGGAACAGCGGCTACAGCGAGGGTGTGTACTCGTTCGCCAACATCATCCACACCCATGAGGGCGGCACGCACGAGGAGGGCTTCCGCGCGGCCCTCACCAGCCTGATCAACAAGTACGCGCGCGACAAGAAGCTGCTGCGCGAGAAGGACGACAACCTCACCGGTGACGACATCCGTGAGGGTCTGACCGCGATCATCTCGGTCAAGCTCAGCGAGCCGCAGTTCGAGGGCCAGACGAAGACCAAGCTGGGCAACACGGAGGCCAAGACCTTCGTGCAGAAGGCGGTCTACGAGCACCTCAACGACTGGCTGGACCGCAACCCGGTCGAGGCCGCGGACATCATCCGCAAGGGCATCCAGGCGGCCACCGCGCGCGTCGCGGCCCGCAAGGCCCGTGATCTGACCCGTCGCAAGGGCCTGCTGGAGTCGGCCTCCCTGCCGGGCAAGCTGTCCGACTGCCAGTCGAACGACCCCACCAAGTGCGAGATCTTCATCGTCGAGGGTGACTCCGCCGGCGGCTCGGCCAAGTCGGGCCGTAACCCGCAGTACCAGGCGATCCTCCCGATCCGCGGCAAGATCCTCAACGTCGAGAAGGCCAGGATCGACAAGATCCTGCAGAACCAGGAGATCCAGGCGCTGATCTCCGCCTTCGGTACGGGTGTGCACGAGGACTTCGACATCGAGAAGCTCCGCTATCACAAGATCATCCTGATGGCGGACGCCGACGTCGACGGCCAGCACATCAGCACCCTGCTGCTGACCTTCCTGTTCCGCTTCATGCGGCCGCTGGTCGAGGCCGGGCACGTGTACCTGTCGCGTCCTCCGCTGTACAAGATCAAGTGGGGCCGGGACGACATCGAGTACGCGTACTCCGACCGCGAGCGCGACGCCCTGATCGAGATGGGCCGCCAGCGCGGCAAGCGCGTCCGCGAGGACTCGATCCAGCGCTTCAAGGGCCTCGGCGAGATGAACGCCGAGGAGCTGCGCGTGACCACGATGGACCAGGAGCACCGGGTCCTCGGCCAGGTCACCCTGGACGACGCGGCCCAGGCCGACGACCTGTTCTCGGTCCTGATGGGCGAGGACGTCGAGGCCCGTCGCCAGTTCATCCAGCGCAACGCCAAGGACGTCCGGTTCCTCGACATCTGAGTCGGTCTCAGCTGACCGCACCAGGAAGGATCTTCACCAGCAATGGCCGACGAGAACACTCCGCAGAACCCCGAGACCGAGGGTGGCGAGATCACCCTGCGTGTCGAGCCCGTCGGGCTTGAGACGGAGATGCAGCGCTCGTACCTGGACTACGCGATGTCCGTCATCGTGTCCCGCGCGCTGCCCGACGTCCGGGACGGCCTCAAGCCCGTCCACCGGCGCGTGCTGTACGCGATGTACGACGGCGGCTACCGCCCCGAGCGCGGCTTCTACAAGTGCGCCCGTGTCGTCGGTGACGTCATGGGCAACTACCACCCGCACGGCGACTCCTCGATCTACGACGCCCTGGTGCGCCTCGCGCAGCCGTGGTCGATGCGGATGCCGCTGGTGGACTCCAACGGCAACTTCGGCTCCCCGGGCAACGACCCGGCGGCCGCCATGCGGTACACCGAGTGCAAGATGGCGCCGCTGTCGATGGAGATGGTCCGCGACATCGACGAGGAGACCGTCGACTTCACGGACAACTACGACGGCCGCTCCCAGGAGCCGACCGTCCTGCCGGCCCGCTTCCCGAACCTGCTGATCAACGGCTCGGCCGGTATCGCGGTCGGCATGGCGACCAACATCCCGCCGCACAACCTGCGCGAGGTCGCGGCCGGCGCCCAGTGGTACCTGGAGAACCCGGACGTCTCGCACGAGGAGCTGCTGGACGCGCTCATGGAGCGCATCAAGGGCCCCGACTTCCCGACCGGTGCCCTGGTGGTGGGCCGCAAGGGCATCGAGGAGGCGTACCGCACCGGGCGCGGCTCCATCACGATGCGCGCGGTGGTCGAGGTGGAGGAGATCCAGGGCCGGCAGTGCCTGGTGGTCACCGAGCTGCCGTACCAGGTGAACCCGGACAACCTGGCGCAGAAGATCGCCGACCTGGTGAAGGACGGCAAGATCGGCGGCATCGCGGACGTCCGCGACGAGACGTCGTCCCGCACCGGCCAGCGCCTCGTCATCGTCCTGAAGCGGGACGCGGTCGCCAAGGTCGTGCTGAACAACCTGTACAAGCACACCGACCTGCAGACGAACTTCGGCGCCAACATGCTGGCGCTGGTCGACGGCGTGCCGCGCACGCTCTCCCTGGACGCGTTCATCCGCCACTGGGTGACGCACCAGATCGAGGTCGTCGTCCGCCGTACGCGCTTCCGGCTGCGCAAGGCCGAGGAGCGCGCGCACATCCTGCGCGGCCTGCTGAAGGCCCTGGACGCGATCGACGAGGTCATCGCGCTGATCCGGCGCAGCGAGACCGTCGAGGTCGCGCGCACCGGCCTGATGGGGCTGCTGGAGATCGACGAGATCCAGGCCAACGCGATCCTGGAGATGCAGCTGCGGCGCCTGGCGGCCCTGGAGCGGCAGAAGATCGTCCAGGAGCACGACGAACTCCAGGCGAAGATCAGCGAGTACAACGCGATCCTCGCCTCCCCGGTCCGCCAGCGCGGGATCGTCAGCGAGGAGCTGGCCGCGATCGTCGAGAAGTACGGCGACGACCGCCAGACCAAGCTGATCCCGTACGAGGGCGACATGTCCATCGAGGACCTGATCGCCGAGGAGGACATCGTCGTCACGGTCACGCGCGGCGGTTACGTCAAGCGGACCAAGACGGACGACTACCGGGCGCAGAAGCGCGGCGGCAAGGGCGTGCGCGGCACGAAGCTGAAGGAAGACGACATCGTCGACCACTTCTTCGTCTCCACGACCCACCACTGGCTGCTGTTCTTCACCAACAAGGGCCGGGTGTACCGGGCGAAGGCGTACGAGCTGCCCGAGGCCGGCCGGGACGCGCGCGGCCAGCACGTGGCCAACCTGCTGGCCTTCCAGCCGGACGAGGCGATCGCCGAGATCCTGGCGATCCGCGACTACGAGGCGACGCCGTACCTGGTGCTGGCCACCAAGTCCGGTCTGGTCAAGAAGACGCCTCTGAAGGATTACGATTCGCCTCGCTCCGGCGGTGTGATCGCGATCAATCTGCGCGAGCGCGAGGACGGAACGGACGACGAACTGATCGGTGCCGAACTGGTCTCGGCCGACGACGATCTGCTTCTGATCAGCAAGAAGGCACAGTCGATCAGGTTCACCGCCTCGGACGACACCCTGCGCCCGATGGGCCGCGCCACCTCCGGCGTGAAGGGGATGAGTTTCCGCGAAGGCGATGAACTTCTGTCGATGAATGTTGTTCGACCCGGTACGTTCGTGTTCACTGCCACCGACGGTGGGTACGCGAAGCGGACCGCCGTCGACGAGTACCGCGTCCAGGGCCGCGGCGGCCTCGGCATCAAGGCCGCCAAGATCGTGGAGGACCGCGGTTCGCTCGTCGGCGCGCTGATCGTCGAGGAGAGTGACGAGATCCTCGCGATCACCCTCTCCGGCGGTGTGATTCGCACGCGAGTCAGCGGGGTCAGGGAGACGGGCCGTGACACCATGGGCGTCCAACTGATCAACCTGGGCAAGCGCGATGCCGTGGTCGGTATCGCACGTAACGCCGAGGCGGGGCGCGAGGCGGAGGAGGTCGACGGCGGGGACGTCGTCGACGAGACCGCCGAGGACGCCGCGACCACCGGCACGGACGAGGGTGAGGTGCCCTCGGCCGAGTAGGCACGAGGAGTGAGTCATCGTGAGCGGAGCCACGGGCGCCGGATCGGCCGGTACCCCCACGGGTACGGAGACGGACGGCGGCGGCCGTGGCTCCGCCGCGAACGGGTCGGGTGCGGGGAGCGTGACCGACCCGCACACGACCAACCTGAAGCCGGTGAAGGTGTCCGGGACGGACTCCTCCGGTACGTCTGGACCCCAGGGGGGCACTGTGACGGACACCCGAGGCCCGGCCGCGGCCGGCGCGGCCCAGCAGCCGCCCTCCCCGCTCCCCGGTGAGCGGCGCCCGGAGCAGCCCGCCGGTCCGTACCACCCGCCGCAGGCCTACCCGGCGCAGGCGCCCGCCGGTGCCGTACGCCGTCCCCGCACCGGTGCGCGCACGGCGCCGCGGACCCGCAAGGCCCGGCTGCGGGTGGCCAAGGCCGACCCGTGGTCGGTGATGAAGGTCAGCTTCCTGCTCTCCATCGCGCTCGGCATCTGCACGATCGTCGCGTCGGCGGTGCTGTGGATGGTCATGGACGCGATGGGCGTGTTCTCGACGGTGGGCGGCACGATCTCGGAGGCGACCGGCTCGAACGAGGCGAACGGCTTCGACCTGCAGGCGTTCCTGTCGCTCCCCCACGTCCTGACGTTCACGACGATCATCGCGGTCATCGACGTGGTGCTGGCCACGGCGCTCGCGACGCTCGGCGCGTTCATCTACAACCTCTCCGCGGGCTTCGTGGGCGGCGTCGAGCTGACCCTGGCGGAGGACGAGTGACGGCCTGCGGGTCCCTGACCTGACAGTCCCCGGACAACCGATTTTGGGACTGACGTGGTCGTGCGCTAATCTTCAGGAGTCAGCGCGCGGGACACACCGCAAAGCGCGGCGGGGCTATAGCTCAGTTGGTTAGAGCGCATCCCTGATAAGGATGAGGCCACAGGTTCAAATCCTGTTAGCCCCACCAGTTCGAAAGACCCCCAGCCGGTATCGGCTGGGGGTCTTCGGCGTTCAGGGGGCATGACTGCCGCCGCCTTGGGGGGCGGTGAACGGGCAGAAAAAGGCCCGACCGCTGGCGACGGGGGATGCACCAGCGATCGGGCTGTGGCCAAGGGTAACAAGAGCGGGCGCCTTGTGGGGCGAAGTCGGGCAGGAACGAGTCAGGTTGGCCGATCACCGACCGCACGGAGGGTCGTAGGAGAGGCGGGGGAGGTACTCGTGCCACTTCTGCGGGGTCAGTACGCCCCGGGTGACGGAGCAGATGTGCCCGATCGCCGCGTCGGCGTCCAGCCGCCACAGCCGGACCGTGTCGGTGCCGCTGGAGAGCCCCAGGACATTGCCCCTGCGGCTGAACGACAGGAAGGTGCCCGACCTGGCGTTGGGGTTCATCGACTGGCCGATGGGGCTCGCCGAGGCGGGGTCGGTGACGTTCCACAGCCGGACCGTGTTGTCGTTGCCGCCGCTGGCCAGAACATGCCCGTCCGGGCTGAACGTCAGCAGTTTGACCGCCTCGGTGTGGCCGATGAGCGGCTTTCCCAGCGCGGTCGCCGAGGCGGGGTGGCCGAGATTCCACAGCCGGACCGTGTCGTCGTCACTGCCGCTGGCCAGAACACGCCCGTCCGGGCTGAAGGCGATCGCGTTGACGGGGCCCGAGTGGTCCGTGAGCCGGCCGAGTGCGGTCGGCCGGGCCGGGTCGGTGACGTTCCAGAGGCGGACCGTGCTGTCCGCGCTGCCCGAGGCGAGGGTGCGGCCGTCGGCGCTGAAGGAGATCGCGTTGACATAGCCCCGGTGGCCCCTCAGCGGCTTGCCGAGCGCGGCGGGGTGCGCGGGGTCGGTGATGTCCCACAGCTGGACGGTGGTGTCGTCGTAGGCGGTGGCCAGGGTGCGGCCGTCCGGGCTGAAGGCGAGGGTGCCCGGCCCCGCGAAGCGCGTGCGCAGGGCGATGGGCGCGCCGGCGGCGACCGGGTGGGACGGATCGCGGACGTTCCACAGGTACACGGCGTGGTCGTAGGTGAGGACGGCGAGGGCGCGGCCGTCGGGGGAGAACCGCAGCGCACGGTGCCCGGCGTCGCCCCGCATGAACGGCTTGCTCAGCAGCACCGGCCGGTCGGGACGCGTCACGTCCCACAACCGGAGCCTGCCGTCCCGCGCC
Organism: Streptomyces filipinensis; assembly: GCF_014649495.1. GTDB lineage: Bacteria > Actinomycetota > Actinomycetes > Streptomycetales > Streptomycetaceae > Streptomyces > Streptomyces filipinensis. The sequence goes on from NZ_BMTD01000009.1 coordinate 234,800, forward strand.
GCCGTGCCCAGCACCCGCCCGTCCGGCCGGAACGCGCCGCTGCGGCCGATGATGTCCGAGGTCGGCAGCGACCACAGACGTACCTTGCTGTCGCCGCTGCCGGTGGCCAGGGTCCGCCCGTCGGGGCTGAACCCCAGGGCGTACATCTCCCCGCTGCTGCCCGCCAGCGGCTCACCCACCTGTGAGGGGGACGCCGGGTCGCTCACGTCCCACAGGCTCGCCGTGCTGTCCGCGCTCGCGGCGGCCAGCCTGTGGCCGTCCGGGCTGAAGGCCACCGACCAGATCGGGGCGGAGTGGCCGGTCAGCGGCGGGCCCAGCGAGGACGGCCGGGCCGGGTCGGTGACGTTCCACAGGCGGATGGTGTCGTCCGCGCTGCCGCTGGCCAAGGTGTGGCCGTCGGGGCTGAACGCCACGGAGTGCACGAGGTCGGTATGGCCCTTCAGCGCCGTGGGGTACGGCTTCGGCCGGAGCGGATCGGCCATGTTCCACAGCAGGATCGTGTCGTCGTCCCCGCCCGCCGCGAGGGTGTGGCCGTCGGGGCTGAACGCCAGGCTGCGCACCGCGGCGGTGTGCCCGCGCAGCACCTGCCGCTGCGTCGCCCGGCGCGGGTCCGCCGTGTTCCACAGCCGTACCGTGTGGTCCTCGCCGGCCGAGGCCAGTGTGCGCCCGTCCGGGCTGAAGGCGACCAGGTAGATGGTGCCGCGGTGGCCGGTGAGCGGCTTGCCGAGCGGCTTGGGGTGGCCGGGGTCGGTCACGTCCCACAGCCGGACCGTGCCGTCGTCGCCGGCGCTCGCGAGGGTGTGCCCGTCCGGGCTGAAGACGGCGCTGCTGACCCAGCTGCGGTGGCCGGTGAGCGGCCTGCCGAGCGGCTTGGGGTGGCTGGGGTCGGCCACGTCCCACAGCCGGACGGTCCGGTCGTAGCTGGCCGTGGCGAGGGTCTTGCCGTCGGGGCTGAACGAGGTGAGGTAGACGGCACCGGTGTGGCCGGACAGCGGGGTGGCCAGGGGCGCGTTCACGATCGAGACCAGCCTGCTGTACGTGCCCTCGTCGTCCGGGCGCAGCCGGTGGGCGACCAGGTCGAGCTGGGCGGCCAGGGACGGATCCGTGTGCTGGACCCGGTCGGCCTCGGCGAGCACCTGCTCGAACACGGCGTCGTCGCGCTGCTGCCAGGCGATCACCGCCGTACCGCCCGCGACCAGGGCCAGCGCCACCAGTGCCGCCACCGCGGCGCGGCTGAGCCACACCGAACGCCTGCGCAGCCGGACGGCCGCGGCCAGGAACTCCACCGCGGTACGGGTCAGATACGTGTCCCCGGCCGATTTCGCCCAGGTGCGCGCCTGCTCCAGCCGGGAGCCCCGGTAGAGCAGCGAGCTGTCCCGGTCCGATTCCTCCCAGGACCGGCCGTCCTCCTCCAGCCGCTGGCGCAGCAGCTGGTCGCCCCGGTCGTCGACGATCCAGTGCCGCAGCCGCGGCCAGGCGTGCAGCAGCGCCTCGTGGGTGATCTCCACGGTGTCCGCGTCCAGCGTCACCAGCCGGGCCCGCACGAGGGCCTCCAGGGACTCCTCCGTCTTGCCGGGGTCCGCCGACTCCTGCGCCAGCTGCCGCCGGGTCCCGCGCCGACGGGTGGCCTGGGTGTCCTCGCCCAGCCTCACCAGCCGCAGCAGGAGCAGCCGGGCGGCCGTGCGGGCCGCGGGGTCGAGCCCCGACCAGGCACGCTCGGCGGTCGCCGCGACGGCCCCCTGGATCCCGCCCGCCGCGCGATAGCCCGCCAGCGTCAGCCGTCCGGCCTTGCGGCGCTGCCAGGTGGCGAGCAGGGCGTGCGACAGCAGTGGCAGCACGCCCGCGTCGTGCGCCCCGCGCGGGCCGTCGGCGCTCACCTCGCGCAGGATCAGCTCGGCGAGCCCCGCCTCCAGTTCCAGGCCCACGGCCTTGGCCGGTCCGGTCACCGCGTCGCGCAGTTCCGCGCTGGTCAGCGGGCCGAGCACCATGTGCCGGTGCTGCAGCGCGTCGGCGAGTTCGGGGTAGCGCAGGCACTGCTCGTAGAAGTCGGCGCGGATACCGAGGACGACGAGCACCGGGGCGGGGTCGTCCGTGCCGAGGGGCGCGGTGCAGGCGGCGTGCAGGAGCTGGATGAACGTACGCCGGTCCGCCTCGTCCGGGCAGAGGGTGAACGCCTCCTCGAACTGGTCCACGATGACGACCGGCCGCATCCCGGCGGGTGCCGTGCGGCGCGCCCACGCCGCCACGGCCTCCCGCGCCGCCCGCGCCACGCGCGGGGAGTCGGACCCGGGAGCCGCCGGATTCTCCGTGGCCTCCTGCTCGGCCCGGCGCGCGTCGGCGGCGACGGCGCTGAGGTCGGGGATGCGGCGCACCAGCTCACCCAGGGGGTCGGCACCGGGGACGAGGTGCAGCACGCAGTCGGCGGTGCCCTCCCCGGCGGCCTGGGACGGTATGCCCACGCCCTGGCCGTCGCGCAGGGCGCCTCCGCGGACGGCGGGCACCAGGCCGGCGTTGAGCAGGGACGACTTCCCCGCTCCCGAGGCGCCCACGAGTATCACCAGGCCGCCGGTGCGTTCCGCGGCGCGCAGCTGGGCGACGAGCGCGCTCGTGCTCCGTTCCCGGCCGAAGAACCAGCGGGCGTCCTCCTGCCGGTAGGGGGCGAGGCCGCGGTACGGGCACACGCCGCCGGCGACGGGCGGGGCCTGGGCGGACGGCCGCCGGTCCTCCTCGGCGGGCGGTGCGGGCCGGTCGCCGACCGGGTCGGCCAGCGCGCGCTCCCACAGCCGCTGCCAGTGCGCGAGGTCGTACAGGCCCGTGGACACCGGCGCGGGCCGCAGCCGCCGCGCCTCCGGGATCAGGATGTGCAGCACCGCCGCGAGGGCGGTGAACTGGGCCGGTACGTTCCTGGCCCGGCGCCAGTCGCTGATCCGCTGCGCGGACACCCGCACGGGCCGCCCGCGCTCGTCGACCCGCTGCAGCCGCACGACCGCCTCGGCGACGCTTTTGAGCGGAGGGTTTCCAGCCTCCTTGTACAGCAGCGCGAGCCGCTCGGCGAAAGCTGTGCGTGTCCCTGAGTCGGAACTCAAGGTCCCACCCCTTTACTTCCCCCCGAGTCTGGACGTCCGGACCGGAAAACCCACCCTATATGCCTGACCTGCGACTAAGCACGGGACGGCAGGTCCGAGGTCTCCTCCGCGGGGGCCGCAGATGGCAGGATCCGGACCCGGTAGCGGAGCCTTCACAACCGTCCGGACAGGCCACGGCCCTGCGCTCGGAGAGCCAGCCCGTGACGCCGACGCATCTCGGCCAAGTTCCACCCCCAGGGTGGCCCGGGGTGCCTTCCGAACGGCTCGCTGCTTCGACCCGTGCCGAGCCGACGTGGCACGAGTCGACGCTCCGCACCGCTCGGCACCGGTCCCCACGAGGGGAGGGACCGGTGCCGGGCGGGCGGGGGCGGTGCGGTTTCCCCCTGCCCGTCGTGTGCGTCAGCGCGTGTCCGTGTGTACGCCCGTGGGGATGTCGAGCCAGCCGGCCGCGCGGGCCGTGGCGACGGCGTGCCGCTCGGCCTCCCGGGCGGAGGCGTTCAGTGCCGCGTTCCGCCCCAGGGCACTGCCGCCGGCCGCGACCGCGGCGGCCCGGGACGCCGCGAGCGCCGCGCGCAGGGCCGCGGCGGAGGCGGCTGCGCCTTCTGTGCCTTCCGTACCTTCTGTGCTGTATGTGCCGTCCGTGCCGTCTGTGGTGTCCCTGCCGTCCCGTGCCGCGGCCACCTGGGCGGCCAGCGCGGCGGTCGCGGCGGCGTTGCGGGCACAGCGGGCGTCCGCCGCCGGGTCCGGGGCGCCCGCGTTCAGCGCGGCGAGCGACTCGGCCGACAGGCGCAGCGCGTTGGCGGCCCGGCCCACGGGATCCCTCGGTACGGCCACGGCGGCGTCCTGCCCGACACCGGCGTACCGGCACGCGGCGACCGCGCGGTCGTAGGCGCTGCGCGCGCGGGCCCCGTGGAGCCTGCGCAGCGCCTCGGCGTCGGTGACCGCTCGGGCCGCCGTTCCTTCCTGTCCGCTCATCCTCGGCCTCCTCGTCCAGGACGACACCGCATCCCCGCTCCGGGGTGCGGGCAGGGTGCCACGCCGGCCGTGAGGAGACCAGAAGCGCGCAGCGGGCCCGGCTCACCCTGGCTATCTGACGCACCGTCAGATATCGTCCCCTTCGCCCGCGTTCCCGAAGGGGAGAGTGACCGACATGCAGAAGCGTCCCTCGTGTCCGCGACCGCCCGGTGCTCCGCGCTGGGTCGCGATGTTCCACCGGCCCGCGCAGGACTCCTGGACGGTGGGCGCCGAGTCGCCCGACCGGGATCCGGTGCTGTACGCCGTCGGAGACATGACCCAGACCGTACGGGCGCGCGGCGAGGAGATGACGGTCGTGCTCTGGGGGCCCGAGGACGGTGGCTGGCGCCGCTACGACGCCGCGCCCGGCAGGGAACCCGCCCCCGCTCCCGCCGCCCCGGCCCGTGGGCCCGCGCCCGGCTCCGCAGGCTCGGCCAAGCTCGCGGAACGCATGACGGACCGCCGGCACCAGGTGCTCATGGCCGGGCTGAGCAAGGCGGGCCTGTACGACCTCGGTGCCGAGGACGGCGAGGCGGTGCGGGCGATGGCCGACCTGCTCGACGAGCCCACGGTCCGCCGGGTGGCCCACTGGCTCTCGGTCGCGGGCGGAGGGCGATAGACGGCAGGCGGCTGGCGGGCGCGGGCGCCGGTTCGGGGGGTGTTCTGGCGGGCAGTGACGTTCTGGAGGTCACCGAGTCGGCCCGCGGCCGGAGGCGTCGGCCGGGGTCGTTGACGACTGGAGGACGTATGAAGGTGTCCGTCGACCGCGCCCTGTGCTACGGGTCCGCCGAGTGCGCGCACCGGGCGCCGGCGGTGTTCGCGTTCGAGGGCGGCTACGGGGTCGTACGGCCCGGCCGGGAGGGCTGGGGCGACGACCCGCAGGTGCGGGAAGCGGCCGAGAGGTGCCCCTCGCAGGCGATCGTGCTCGGCGAGTAGCGCGGCGGGCGGACGCCCGGCTCAGGAACCGGACCGAGGGCTGCCCGCACCGGCCGGATAGGCCCAGGTCAGCGCGGCCAGCGCGCGGGCCCGGGCCTCCGCGACCGCCATGCGGGCCTCGCGCTCGACGGGGTCGACGTGCGACGCCTGGCCCGTGACCTGGCCCTCCCACTTGCGGTACAGCAGACCGACCTCCGCGCAGAACCAGCCGCGGCTCACCGCGTCCAGCGCCAGCAGCAGGCCCGTGTCCTCGGAAGCCGGCAGGGCCATCCAGCCGCCGAGCGCGAGGAGCAGCTCCCGTCGGACGCACAGGCTCGCCGGATGGACCGGTGCGCGGAAGCCGTTGCGCTTCCAGTGGCCGAGCACGGCACCGCGTTCGAGGGGGCCGTCGCCGGGGTCGCCGGGGAAGCCCGCCGTCGAGCCGTCGGGCAGCAGGTCGAGGACCCGGGACGTCGTCCAGCCGACGGTGGGGTCCGCCTCCAGCACGGCCACATCGCGGGCCAGCGCGCCGGGCGTGAGCTGGTCGTCGGCGTCCAGGACCTTCACATACGCGCCCTCCGCGCGCGCCAGCGCGATCGTACGGGCGACGCCGGGCCCGCCCGGCCGTCCCTGGCGGAAGCTCACGCGCGCGTCGTCCGGGACGCGGGGCCGGACCTGGTCCGACGTGCCGTCCTCCTGGATCACCCACTCCCACCCCCAGCCCTCGGGAAGCCGCTGCCCGCACAGGGAGGCGTAGGCGTCCGGCAGGAACCGTGCCGAGGGGGCGTGGACAGCGGTGACGACGGTGACGAGCCGGGTCATGGCGGCGCGCGCCACCTGATGCGGAGGCGTGCTGGGGGTGTCGGTCATGGTCCCAGGTAACTACAGCTCACCGGGGGGAACAGCGCGAGACCCCCGGCCGATCCCGGCCGGGGGTCTTTCCGTTTCGACTGGTGCGTACGCAAGTCGCCTTGGTGTCGAGACGTTGCGGTACTGCGGAGGCGGGAGCCTCAGCAGTCGAGTCTGGCCGCCGAGGCCTGTTCGGGGATGGTCACGGTCTCCGCCTGTCCGTCGGCGAGGGGCCGGTGCCGGCAGCTCGGGGACTTTCCGTGGGCCTCGGCCCGGATGCGTTGCTTCATCGTGGGGGGCAGGGCCCTGCCGTGGGACCAGGCCCAGTGATGTGTCGCCGGAATCGTGGGGGCCGCCGGGATGGTCCGGTGCGCGGTGCCGGTGCGGGGGTTCTCGTTGCGGGGTGCGGCCGCCGCGGTGGTGGCGGACGAGGCGGCGACGAGTCCGAGCGCCGAGCAGAGCGCGAAGAAGGCGGTGACGATGGCGGTCCACAGCTTCATGACCTTGTTCTCGGCCATGGCCCCTCACTTTCGGGTTGGGCGATTTGCGTACTTTCCTCATGATGTGTATGCGCGCTGCGAAGTGGTGGACCGACGCCCGTGACGCGGCGATGTTCCGATGAACACCACTCGGATGGACGCAAGGCGGTCGGAAAACCCGCAAAGCCTCGTGAGGGCGTGCGAAAAGGGGGCAAAGTAACCGTCCGTGGAGGTGTGATCACCCTCCGATCGGAACGGTGCCGGACCTGCCCTAATGCGCTGCCGGAGGCGGGAGTTGAGGCCCGGCGCAGGTCACCGATCGATATCGGTCGGTGTGTATAGTCGGGCGCCAGAGGTCCCCTACGTCAAGGAAAGACGAGGTCGCGCGGTGAAGAAGCTGCTCCTGGTCGCACTGGCCGCCATCGGCGGGCTCCTCGTGTACCGCCAGATCCAGGCGGATCGCGCCGAGCAGGATCTGTGGACGGAGGCGACTGACTCCGTGCCCACGGGTTCGTGAGTGCCGACAACAGAGTCTGAACAGACCCCGACCGCCCTCGCGGTCGGGGTTTTGTGTCTTACCCCTCGTGTTGCGGGAGCCGGTGGGGTGCGGTAGGCGTTCCGGGGAGCGCCCGGCCGGCGCGCGGACGCCCCGGGGGCGTTGCCGGGCGTTTCGGACGGCCGCACGCGTTGCCCGGATGGCGCGGGCACGCTCGGGGCAGGATGGGACGCGATCCGGCACGGCGAGCGCGCCGGCCGCACGGTGACGACGGGGAGGGCGGCAGGTGCGGGGGCGAGGGCGGCGTACGGCGTGGTGGCGGCGGTACGGTCGCGGGGCGGTCCCCGGCGTGCCACGAAGGGCCCTGGTGCCGGGGCTGTGCGCACTGCTCGCCCTGCCGGTGGGCACCGCGGCCGCGGCCCCCTACACGGGGACGCCGTCGTACGCCTTCGCGCCCGGCGCCCGTACCGTCGCGGGCGCGGCGGGCACCGCCACGGCCGAACGGCTGGACCCCGGCCGTACCTACCGCAGCTCCCTGGCGAGGAACGGCAGCCTCTATTACCGGCTCGACCTCACGGCCGCCGACACGGCGTACGTCCCCGTCACCGCCGTACCCCCGCCGCACAGCACCGTCTCCGCCACCGACGGCATCAGGGTGTCCGTCCGGGACGCGCGCGGCACCCCCTGCTCCTTCGCCTCCGCCCGCTTCGGCGCCGGGCTCAGCGCGCGCCCGGTCACCGCGCTGGGGCAGCGGGAGGCCGGCAAGGGGCTGTGCCGGGGCGGCGGGACGTACTACGTGCTCGTCCAGCGTCTGGACGCCGAGGGCTCCGGCACGGCCGCCCCGGCCCGGCGCTGGGCCCTGGAGATCGCGCCCGTCACGGAACCGCGCCCGGCCCGGGCCGGTACCGGCTCACCGCCGCCGGCCTGGGACTCCGCCACGCCCGAGCCGCTCGCCGGCGCGGCCCGCGACCGCCCCGGCGGCACCGGGTTCGCCGCGGCCCGCCCGCTGGGCCAAGGGGTCTGGCGCACCGCGCTCGTGCCCGGCGAGACGCGGTTCTACAAGGTGCCGGTCGACTGGGGCCGGGACCTGAACGCCTCCGCCGAACTGAGCGACGCCCAGGGCCACGGTTATGTCGGCGGGGCCCTGAACCTGTCCCTCTACAACCCCGTCCGCGGCTATGTCGAGGACGTCGCGCTCGGCTACACCGGCACCCGGAAGTCCGCCGTGCTCGCCCCGCTGCCGCCGGTGGAGTACGCCAACCGCGACGCCGCGCCCGCCGCCGTGAACTCCGTCCGTTTCGCCGGCGACTACTACCTGGTCCTGCACCTCAGCGAGCAGCTGACCGGGACGTTCGGGCAGGGTCCGTTCGGTGTGACGCTGCGGGTCCGGGTGGCCGGGCGGGCCCACGCGGGGCCGGAGTACGCCGGGCGGCCCGTACCGGGTGACGTGTTCAGGGTCACCGAGCAGGACCGGGCGGCGGTGCTCACCGGCACCGCGGGGGGCACGGACCGTGTGATGAGGCTGGTCGCGGTCGGCGGGATCGGCCTGGGGACCGTGCTGCTGGCGGTGCTCGCCGGCTGGACGGTGGCGGCCCGGCGGGCTCAGAGGCGGGTCAGCGCCCAGAAGCCCACGGCGTAGCAGGCGAGCGCCAGCAGCAGCAGCGGGATCGCGGCCCTGGCCGGTGGCCCGGCCCAGCGCCGCCGGCTCGCACGGCGTGCCCGGTGTCTTGGGGCGGGGGCGGGCGGCGCGAGTACGTCCGAGGCGGGGGCGGTCGAGGCAGGGGCGCCGTGGAGCGGTGGGGCCGAAGGCGGGAGCTGCGCGTCCTGAGCGGTGTACGAAGCGGTGGAGGTGTCGGCCCGGTGCCCGGGCGCCTGGCCCCGGGAGGGGGCGCCGGGGAAGAAGTACGGCTGGTGGAGCGGAGGTTGAGCGGGCGGCGGGGGCTGCTGGACGAACGGCGGGCGGGGGGAGGGAGCGGCGGTCCGGGACGGGGGGTACGGCTCGGGGGCCGAGGGAGCGCTGGTCCGGGACGCGGGGTACGGCTCGGGGGCCGAGGGTTCCCGGGGCGGCGGCAGACGGAAACTGCCGGTGTCCGAGAGGGAGCCGGTGCTGTCGGCGTCCGCCCGCCCGCCGGCCGCGTCCCCGGCGTCGGTACCCGTGCCGGCACCGGGATCCGCGTCCTCGGCCAGTCCCAGCGCCACGCCGGACGCTCTCCTGAGGGGGCCCTCGGCGGCGAACCCGGGCGGGATCGGCGGGAGTTGGTCGAAGATCTCGATGGACTCGTCGTCCGGTTCCGGCTCCGGCAGGAGTTCCGCCGCGGAGGCGAGGGCCTTGCGCGCACCCGTCGCGGTGCGGAAACGGGCGGCCGGGTCGGGCTGGAGCAGCGTGGCGACGACCTGCCAGAGCGGTTCCGGTATGCCCTGGGGCGGGCCGGGCGTCCCCTTCTCCACGAAGTACTGCACGAGCGCCTTGACGTCGGGTTTGGCGCCTTCGAGGAGATACAGCGCGACCAGGCCCACGGCGAACAGGTCGGCCGGGAAGTCGGGTTCGGCGCCGAGCATCTGCTCCGGCGCCAGATAACCGGGCGTGCCCACCACGAGGTTGGTCTCCGTCAGCCGGGGTTCGCCGAGCCGCATGGCGATGCCGAAGTCGGACAGCCGCAGCCGCGGTCTGCCGGTTCCGGTGGCTTCGAGGAGGATGTTGGCGGGCTTGATGTCCCGGTGGATGACGCCCTCGGCGTGGACGGCGGCGAGGCCGGACAGAAGCTGGTCGAGCAGGGTGCAGACGAACGCCGGCGGCAGCGGGCCGTAGTCGCCGACGAGGTGGACCAGTGAGCCGCCGGCGACCAGGTCCATGGTGAACAGCACCTTGTCGTCGTCCGCGGCCCAGCTGGCCGGGGCGAGGACGTGCGGGTGATCGATCCGCAGGGCCTGCTCCCGCACGAAACGCAGCAGGGAATGGGCGTCGCGCTGCTGGAGCACCTTCGCGGCCACGTAACGCCGCCGGCGGTGGTCCCAGGCACGCCATACGGCGCCCACGCCGCCGCGTCCGATCGGATCGGCCAGCTCGTAGCGTCCGGCGAACACCTCACCCATGGCAGCCCCTCGCTCCTCCCCCTGAACCCGCGGCTCGCCTCCGGCCCCCTGCTTCCCCCTACCCCGCCGTTCCCCCCTGTCACGCCGGTCCCACGCGGTCCGGGCACCGGCGCCGCGCGGCCGGGAGCCCCTCCCCCTCGTGGTGCGGCACCCCGGCCCGGCGCCCGCACCCCTTCGGTGCGCCGGGCCGGGGGCCTCAGCTCTGGTGGGACTGGTAGTGCGCGACGGCGTCGGAGGTGCGGCCGGCGCCGTAGACCCGGAGGAACTCCGCCAGTTCGGGGTGGCTCGGGGCGAGGCTGTCCGCGGCGTCGATGATGTCGCCCGCGGCGGCCACCGAGCGCAGCAGCGACTGGATCTCGCGGACCACCCGCTTGACCGTCGGCGCGCCCGAACCGCTCGTGGTCTGGGTGGTGTTGCTGAGCACGGAGCCCCCCTGTGACTTCTTGATCTCGTCCATGCGCTCGGTCGCCTCGGCGGCGCTGACACTGCCGTCCGCGACCTGGGCCGCCAGCTCCTGCAGCAGCTGCACCCGCTGCACCACAGCGGGATTGCCGATCTTCGCACGCTGGCCGCTCATCAGCTGCGAGAGCATCGGAGCGGACAGCCCCAGGACCGCAGCGAGCCGGGCCTGGTTCAGCCCGAGATCGTCGATGAGCTTACGGAAGAGCGCCCCCAGCGGCTCCCCGTACCAGTTCCGCTGCAGCTCCCGCGCTCTCGCGGTGGCTTCCTGCTGTGCGGCGTCCATTGCGTCTCCCCATCGCTTCCCCTGAAAAACCGCGGTTCGCTGTAGCGAACCACGCCGAGCATCTTACGGAGAGTGGTCATCCGCGGGGACCCCCAATCTTTTTGCGGGATACCGGGGGTGACCCGGTACTCTGGTCTGCGGCGCCGCCGGAAGACGATTCCTCCGGCCGGCCGCTGCTTTCCGGGGCCTTAGCTCAGTTGGTAGAGCGCCGTCTTTGCATGGCGGATGTCAGGGGTTCGACTCCCCTAGGCTCCACCGCCCGGACCCCGCCTGTCCTGCGAAAACGCAGGACAGGCGGGGTCTTTTCCTCAGCCCACCGGGCGCAGCTGTCTCCGCGCGCGGGCGCCCTGGCCGGTCCAGACCGGTTCCGTGGACTCGTACACGGTCCCTTCGGAACCGAAGACCAGGAAGCGGTCGAACTGTCTGGCGAACCAGCGGTCGTGGGTGACCGCGAGTACCGTCCCCTGGAACTTCGACAGCGCCTCCTCCAGGGCCTCGGCGCTGTCCACGTCCAGGTTGTCGGTGGGCTCGTCCAGGAGCAGCAGGGTGGCACCGCTCAGTTCCAGGCACAGGATCTGGAAGCGTGCCCGCTGCCCGCCGGAGAGCACGCCGAAGGCGTCGTCGGCCCGTTTGTGCAGGCCGTAGCGGCGCAGCGCGGACAGGGCCTGGCCGCGCTGGCACGAGTGCTCCGCCCAGAGGATCTCCGCGAGGGTGCGCGCGGCGAGGTGCGGGTGTTCCTGCGTCTGCACGAACAGGCCGGGCGCGACCCGGGCGCCGAGCCGCCAGTCGCCGCCGTGCGCCACCTCCGCGCCGCCCAGCAGACGCAGGAAGTGTGACTTGCCGGAGCCGTTGGCGCCGAGGACGGCGACCCGCTCGCCGTAGTGGATCTCGCAGTCGAAGGGCCGGGTGAGGCCGGTGAGTTCCAGGCCCTCGCAGACGACCGCCCGGACCCCGGTGCGCCCGCCCGCCAGCCGGATGGACAGGCTCTCGCGCACCGGGGGCGCCTCGGGCGGTCCCGCGGCCTCGAACTTGTGCAGGCGGGTCTGCGCGGCCCGGTAGCGCGAGGCCATGTCGTCGGAGATGCGGGCCTGCTCGCGCAGCGTGTGCACCAGGGTCCTCAGCTGCTTGTGCTCCTCCTGCCAGCGCCGCAGGAGCTCCTCCATGCGTTCGTGGCGCCGGCGGCGGGCCTCGTGGTACCCCTCGAACCCTCCTCCGTGGGACCAGACGGAACCGCCTTCGACGGTGACGATGCGGTCCGCGGTCCGGGTCAGCAGCTCCCGGTCGTGGGAGATGAACAGCACGGTCTTCGGCGTCTCGCGCAGGGCCTGCTCCAGCCACTGCTTGGCGGGGACGTCCAGGTAGTTGTCGGGCTCGTCCAGCAGCAGCACCTCGTCGCGGCCCCGCAGCAGCGCCTCCAGGGCCAGGCGTTTCTGCTCACCGCCGGAGAGTGTGGTCACCGAGCGGTGGCGCACCTCCTGGAAGGACCTGCCGAGTGCGGCACGGGTGCAGACGTCCCAGTGCACCTCCGCCTCGTACCCCCCGATGTCCCCCCAGTCGGACAGGGCCTGCGCGTAGCGCAGCTGGGCGCTCTCCGTGTCCTCCAGGATCATCGCGTCCTCGGCGTCCGCGAGGCTGCGGGCGGCCTGCGCGACGGCCGGCGCGGAGACGGAGACCAGCAGGTCCCCGACCGTCACGTCGTCGCCGAGCGCGCCGATCATCTGGGGCATGTAGCCCAGTGCGCCGCTGCGCACGACCGTCCCCTCGTGGGCCTGCAGTTCACCGGCCATGATGCGCAGCAACGTGGTCTTCCCGGATCCGTTCGATCCGACGAGCGCCACTTTGGCGCCCTCGCCGACCCGGAAGGAGGCCTCCGACAGCAGGGGCGTGCCGTCCGGCAGGAGATGGGCGATGCGCGAGGCTTCGAGATGTCCCACGTGTTCCTCGTATGCAGACAGAAGTGGTTGGTGCGGGGCAGGGAGGTCAGGCGCTGGTGGCGTGCCAGGCGTCGACGGCCGCCGCCCGGGCCTCGGACAGCTTGCCGAGCGGGGAGCGGGTGACGAAGGCCAGGACCGCGTCGAGGGCGCGCAGGAACGCGGGGCCGTCGGGCAGGACCCGGCTGTCGTGGCACAGGTCGAACAGGTGGCTCTCGCGGCCGTCGGCGTCGGTCCGCTGTCCCAGGTGCGCGGCGAGCGCGCAGCCGGGCCAGCCGTCCTCGGGCAGTTCCCCGCCGGGCCGGGACCCGTCCGGGGCCGGGAGCACCCGGCGGTCCCCGAAGTCGGGGTCCGACACGTCCTCGGCCAGGCTGACGAACTGCATCGTGCCGAGCTGGTCGATCTCCACACCGGCCGCGCCGCGCAGGGTCGGCAGCAGGTTGTGCTGCATCTCGACCAGGCGGTCGCGCACGTTGCCGACGAGGCCCTCGACCGAGTCGTCGGCCCCCGGTGCGAACCGGAGCGCGCTCTGTGCCGCACAGGGCCCCGCCACCTCGTCGGATCCGTTCCACGGGCGGCCGAGGACCGGCACGAAGAACGAGACGGGGGCGGCCGGTGTCCAGGCGGTGAGGACCACCGCGTAGGCGGCGACCCAGACGGCGTACGGCGTGGCTCCCAGGAATCGGGCCAGTGCCTTGACCTCGTTGACGCGGGACGGCTCCAGTTCGAACGCGCTGCTGCGGTCCATGAGCAGGGGCGCGTCGGTGCTGCCGCCGGGGAAGGCGGGCAGTGCGACGGCGTCGGCGAGCGTCCGCGACCAGTGGGTGCGGCGCCGCTCGCCCTCGGGCGAGGCGAGCAGCCGTTCCCACGCGGTGATGTGGGCGCCGAAGGACGGCGCGGGCACGGGGTCCCGTTCGGGGTCCCGGTAGAGCTCGGCCAGGTCCCGGGTCAGCAGGCCGGTGGTCCATCCGTCGGCGACGCTCGCGCTGAACACCCAGCGCAGCAGGGCGGTTCCGTCGCCGAGGAGGAACACGGCGAGCAGGGCGGTGGGGCCGGCGGTCAGGTCGAAGGCGGTGGCGTCCGCCTCGGCCACGGCCGCGGCCAGCGCGGGGTGGCGGGCGTCCGCGGCCTGCGGCAGCGCGGTCGTGCGCAGGGCCAGCCGCGCGGTGCCGGTGACCTGCTGCCGCACCCGGCCGTCGCGCTCGGTGAACACGGTGCGCAGGATCGCGTGCCGGGCGCACAGGCGGTGCACGGCGGCCTGGAGCCGGGCCGGGTCGAGGGGGCCGTCCAGGAGCACGGAGTGGTGGACGTTGGTCGCGGGCGGTGCGACGCGCCCGCCCGCACCGGTGATCTCGGCGACCTCCCAGACCTTGGTCTGAAGCGGTGAGCAGGGCAGGTCCGTCTCGTCCGGCTCCGCGGCCGGGGCGTCCCCGGGGTGCGGCGTCCGGCCGGCGGCCTCGAGGGCGGCGACGGCCAGGGCCTCGGGCGTACGGCTGTCGTAGAGAGCCGACAGGGCGAGCTCCACCCCGAGGCGCTCCGCCAGCAGGGCGGTGGCGCGGACGGCGGTGATCGAGTCGCCGCCGATCTCGAAGAAGTCGTCCTTGCGTCCGACGCGGTCGACCGGCAGCACCTGCTGCCAGACGGCGCAGACGGCCTGCTCCGTGGGGCCCACCGGGGGTTCGTACAGCGGACGCAGCTCCTCGTAGCGGGCCCGCAGCGCGCGGACGTCGACCTTGTCGCCCGCGGTCAGCGGCAGCCGGTCGAAGGTGAGGAACCGGTGCGGCACCTTCACCGGGGACAGCCAGGCGGCCACGTGGTCGCGCAGCTCCCGCTCGCCGGGCGGTGCCGTGAAGCCCGCCGCCGGGTCGGGTACGACGGCGGCGACGAGCAGCGCGCCGAGCACCGGGTGGGGGATGCCGAAGACCGCCGCGTCGGCGAGCGCGGGGTGCCGCAGCAGGACCTCCTCCACCTCCTGCGGGGCGATCTTGAAGCCTCCGGAGCTGATGATCCTGGAGGAGCGGTCGACGAGGTACAGATACCCCTCCTCGTCCAGGCGGCCGAGGTCTCCGGTGTGCACCCAGCCGTCGTCCTCGGCGAAGCCGTCGCCCTGCCCCAGGTAGCCGCGGCCGGCCCCGGCGCCCCCGCGCAGCATGACCTCGCCGGTCTGTCCCGTGGCCGCCGCGGTCCCGTCCGGCAGCCGGACGAGCAGGGTGTCCGCGTCGCCCGGCCGGCCCACGGAGTGCGGGCGCGCCGGGTCGTACTCGGTGTTGACGCCGACCGGCCAGGCCTCGGTCGAGGTGTAGAAGTTCTTGATCGTGGCCTCGGGGCAGAGCGCGGCCAGCCGGGCCAGGGTCGGGGGCGGGGTGGCCGCACCGGTCAGCCCGAGGACCCGCAGGGATGCCAGGTCGTCGCTGTGCGGGCCGGTGAAGGACAGCAGGGCGTGGGCCATGGCCGGCACCATCAGGGTCCCGGTGGCCCGGTGGGTGCGTACGGCCGTGCAGAAGGCCTCCGGTTCGAAACCGTCGAGGACCACCGTGACGTCGGGTTCGGTGAGGCAGGTCAGGAGCATCGACTGGGCCGCGTTGGTGCCGAGGGGCAGCGCGTGCACGAACACCTCGCCCCGCGCCAGCTCCGCCGGGTCGTCCACGACCCGGTCCCGGAAGGCGTCCACCAGGTTGCGGTGGGTCGCGGCGACCGCTTTGGCGCGGCCCGTCGTCGCGGAGGTGAACAGGATCTGTGCCAGGTCGTCGGGTCCGGCCGCGTCCGGCGGTTCCGTGCGGCGGCCCTGGGTGATCAGCTCCGGCGTGGTGCAGTGCCAGGCGTTCGGCAGTTCCGGCCGGGGCAGTCCGGCCGAGGTGATCGCGCCGGTGGCGTGCGCCTCCCGCAGCAGGCCGGCGAGTTCATGGGCGGACCAGCGCGCGGACGCGATCACCGGGACCCCGCCGGCCAGCTGGACGGCCAGGTAGGCGACGGCGAAGTCGAGGATGTCCCGGTCCCTGATCACCAGGGCGACGCGCCGGCCCGGGGTCAGGCCGCGGGCCAGCAGGGCGTCGGCCGCGCGCAGGGTGCGGTCGTACCAGTCGGCGTAGGTGAGCTTTTCGCCGTCCGGCGTGACGAGCGCGGTCCGGTCCGGGGCGGCCGCGGTACGCCGGGCGAGCAGATCAGGGACGACACGCATGGGAATTACCTCGATGACGTGGGCAAGAGCGGTGAAAAGGGGGCCGGAGCACCGCTGGTCCCGCCGCTGATGCGCGGCGGGACCGGCGAAAAATGTCGCTTCCGTGGAAGCGATGTCGGGACGGTGAGTCCTCAGGTGTTCATCTTGGTCATGGTGCTTCATCTCCTTTCTCTGCCGTCGTTTCCCGGGTGGTCGTTTCCGGGTTTCTCAGCTGTTCACCTTGGTCATGTCACGCTCCTTACTTCTCGCTGCCACCGGCGTTTCCGGCGATGTCCCAGACGCTACGAGAGCCCGTGCCCGCCGGTCCAGAGCCGGCCGGTGGCAACAAATGACCTGGCCACTCCTGCGCAGTGTCCATGCGGTCAGGCAACTACTGGCCACCGTGCGGGCATGGCATTGCGGGAAAGGACTCGCCTAGCGTTCAGGAATTCCCAGCCGAATCCACAGGACAGTTCGTAATGACGACGCTTCCCGAACGACCCAGATACCTGTTCATCCGCATACTGGAGGCCTGTAACGCGGGCTGTTTCATGTGCGATTTCGCCCACTCCCGGGATACCTACCGGTTCACGAACGAGGACCTTTCCGAGCTGGTTCCGAAGGCTCTCGAAGAGGGGGTCCGCTACCTTCGCTTCACCGGCGGCGAGCCGCTGATGCACCGGGAGATCCTGCCCATGGTGCGCACCGCCGCCGAGGCCGGCCTGCAGGTCAGCCTCATCACCAACGGCATGCTGCTGCCCCGGATGGCCGACGCGCTCGCCGAGGCCGGCCTGTCGCTGGTCGTCGTCAGCATCGACGGCATGGACGCGAAGAGCCACGACCTCTTCCGGGACGCCAGGAACTGCTTCGACCGGGCCGTGGAGGGCCTGAAGCTGGCCAAGTCCCTGGGAATCATGTGCCGCGTCAACAGCGTGGTCGGGCCGCACAACTACCGCGAGATGCCCGAACTGCAGGAGTTCCTGGCGGACCTGGGCGTCGACCAGTGGGACCTGTCCGCGCTCAAGCTGTCCCAGATGCCCACCTATCCCGACGAGGACGACGTACGCCGCGTCGGGGAGCGCATCTACGCACACGAGCGGCTGCGGCCCATGGGAAAGCGGTGGTACGGGGAGACCGCCGAGGAGCAGCACCGCTACTTCGCGCAGGGCGTGACGCCCCGGGTCTCCCAGGACCGCTGCTTCGCCGCCGAGGACGTCGTCTACCTGGACGCCAAGGACGGCAGCGCCTTCGTGTGCGCGTGCCTTCCGCACCGCACGGACGGCGGCAGCAACAGCGCGCGGTTCCGTACCGGCGGTGTCGTCGACCTCGGCACACCGCGGCTGCGCGAGATGCAGCAGCACTTCGCGGCGCACGGCCCCGCCTCGTGCACCGGCTGCAACGCGGCGTCCGCCCGCTACAGCGATGTCGTGGCGGCCGGTTCCGACGTGCCCGCCTGGGCCTACTGACGCCCACCGACCGGTCCACCCGGCCCCTTCCCCGGTTCACGACTCATTCCCGGTTCAAAGGAGACACGCAATGTCCGTCATGACGGCCGCCCCCCGCGCCGCTCTCTCAGCCGCCGCGGTGTCGGCGCTGCTCGGCAACTTCACCCCCGTCGACGCCGGCGTCCTCGCCGAACTTCCCGCGGAGACGGTCGAGGAACACGCGAGGGACCTGCTCAAGCGCCTCCACGTGGCCGCCGAGATCACCGCCCCGGGCCGCGGAGCCGCCCTGATCGAGGAGGTCCTCGCCGCGGACCCCGACGAGGAGCGGCTCCTCAACTGCCTCGACGCGATCCTGGAGTTCGGCCGTCTGCCGGAGGACCTGAGCGCCGACGAGGCCGAGAAGGCGGCACGCGCGGAGATCCGCCAGGAGGTGCTGCACTTCGACCGGATCATGGACCTGGAGTCGCTGCGCGAGGGCCGGATCACCATCAAGGCCCGGCGCGACCTGCTGCACGGCGGCACGCTGGGCGCCGCCGAGCGCCTGCTCGTCCTGCTCCAGGAACGGCTCATGATGCGCGGGGCGCGCCCGCTGCACTGGCAGGACCTGTCCTCCGTGGAGCAGAAGCTCGTCTCGGCCAGCGGTGACGGCGCCCGCCTGGAGCGCAGTCAGTACCCGGTCGCGGTCGCCTGTGCCGCCGGCGCCGACAGCGCGCAGGCCGCCGACGTCCTGGCGGCGCTGGAGCGCAACCTGGTGCGCCACCCCATGCCGGTGTCGCTGGGCCTGCTGGACTACGCCGCCTTCGTCGAGGGCGCCGCCCCGGCGTCCGTGATCGCCTCGACGCTCCATCTGACCGAGGACGGCGAGGTGCTCGCCGACATCTGGGCGGCCGGCAGCGGCTCGTGGGCCGTCCTGACCCGGGACGGATTCCGGCAGCGGGTGGTCGACCAGGGCACCCTCCAGGCGCAGTCCCTGGGGCAGGACCGGACCCGCCTGGCGCACGCCACGGTCACGATGCCGGAAGGCGCCTGGCTGCTGCTCACCACCGAGCCCGGCATCGGTGCGCTGGCGAACCTCGCCGACGAGCTGAACCGGCCCGGCCGCACCGGCCGCGTCGACCTCGGCTCCAGCCTGGGCCGGCTGTGCGGCGACGCCCCGTACGCCCTGGGCAAGAGCGGGGCGCTGACCCGCCTGGCCCAGCCCACCTCGCGCGACTACGACGACACGCTGCGGGAGTTCGCCGGCTCGCTCCTCGACGGCGCGAGCGGCCTGCACCTGTCCATCGAGTGCGGCCATGTGCACGCCGACCGCGAGATGGGGCCCGCGCAGCTGCGCGGCCTCGACCTCGGCGCCCGGTTCGTCGAGCTCCTCGGCGACGCGGCCGAGCGCGGCGCCACGCCGCTGTCCGTCGACGTGGCCGCGATGGTCGACGACGACCACGTCCTCAACCGCTTCGCCTTCGGCCGCTACCGAGAGCTGTTCGCCGAGCGGAACATCCCCGTGGACGACCTCATCCTGGAGTCCAGCCCGCTGCCCCGCGCCGTCGCGCACGACGTGCTGCGGCGCGCGCTCCAGCGGGACGGCCAGGGCTACCGGCTGAACCAGGTGGGCGGCAACCTCTACCTGGAGGCACCGGACCTGCGCCTGGAGCTGATCGAGGACCTGCACGGCGAGATGCGCAACGGCTGCGTCCTCTTCGAGGTCGGACTCGTCATGTACCGCGCGGCCCGCGAGCAGCTGACCGACGTGTTCTGGCAGGAGACCGGCGCCGAGCGGGACGACCTGCACGGACGCATGGCAGCGGCGTACGACGCCGCCCCGGACCCCCTCACACGTGAGCAGCTGCGCACCGGGTTCGAGCGGATGTACGACGACCCGTGGACCAAGGTGGTCGACGAGCCCGGCCGCACCCCCTTCCTCGACGCCTACACGGAGGTCCTCACCGCACGCTTCCACCGGGGCGAGACCACCGCGGTCTTCAACGTCATCGAGGACTACTACCGCCCGCAGCAGGAGAAGGTGGTCCGGCTCGCCGAGCTGCTCGACATCCCGCTTCCGCTGCACGCCCTCTTCTTCGGCCCCTACAGCCGCGGTGTGGAGCGCCTGGCCGCCGGGACGGGGTGCGCGCCGTGCAACTGACCGCCACCCCCCGGGCGCGCACCCCCGAGGCCGCCCTCGCCGACCCGGCGCTGGCCGTCAACGGCGGACCCCGCGCCGTCACCGCGACACCGGCCCCGCCGCTGGTGGACCGGGCCGCGCTGGCCGACGACATCGGCCGGATCATGCGGGAGGACCGGGCCTTCGTCTGGTACGGCGGGCCCCGCCAGAAGGCCTTCGAGGGCGCCTTCGCCGAACTGGTCGGAGCCCGGCACGGGGTGATGTGCTCCTCGGGCACCGCGGCGCTGCAGCTCCTGCTGCACGCGGCGGGGGTCCGGCGCGGCAGCGTCGTCGCCGTACCGGACTTCACCTTCCACTCGGTCCTCAGCTGCGTGCTGTCCATGGGAGCCGTACCGTTCCTGATGGCGGTCGACGCGCAGACCCTGATGACCGACGTGGACCGGGCGGTGGCCGAGGTCCCCCGGGGCGCGGTCCTGGTCGCCGTGCACGCCACCGGGCGCGCCCTCGACGTGCCGCGCCTCCTCGCCGAGCGGCCGGACCTCACCGTGGTGGAGGACACCGCCGACGCCCAGGCCACGCTGCTGCGGGGCAGGCAGGTCGGCACGGACGGGCTCGGCGCCTGCTGGTCGTTCACCACCTCGCACAACGAGGTGCACACCGCCGGCGTGGCCGGGATGGTCACCACCGACGACCGGCAGCTCGCCGACCGGCTGCGCCGCCTCGCCCACTACGGCAAGGAGCACCGCAGCGTCCACCCCGGCACCCCGCTCAACCCGATGCCCGCGGAACCCGGCTACAACTTCATGACCACCGAGGTGGAGGCCGCGGCCGGACTCGCGGCGGCCCGGGTGGCCCCGCAGGCCTGGGAGCGCCGCCGTACGGCGGGACGCGACCTGGCCGGGCACCTGGCGGCGCTGGACCTGAGCCCCGTGCCCGAACCCGCGGACAGCACCCAGAACTTCTACGACGTGCTGTTCCGGCCCGGCCCGCAGTGGACCGCGCACGAGGAACGCCTGCTGGACGCCCTCGTGGCCGAGGGCTGCCCGGCCTGGTCGTACCACACGCTCTCCCAGTTCCCCTGGGTCGCCGCCGAGTTGGGCGCGCTCGGGGTGTGGGGCGAGCGGGAACGCCGTATCGCCGAGGACGCCGACGCCCTCGGCCCGGTCCTCGGCATCCGCCCCGCGCCCGGCGAGGCCAGGACGCGAGCCGTCGCCGAAGGCGCGGCGAAGATCTTCAGGGAGGGGAACACGTGACGACCGCACCGTACGAAACCACCTCGGTTCAGGGCCAGTTGACGATCAGTGAGCGGATACGGCCCGATGAGGCGGAGCTCTTCCGATCGCTGCTGCTCGACTCGCTGCCGACCCACTACGACGAGGTCGACGCCTCCTTCCCCGACTCGATCGTGGACACCGCGACGGCCGGGACCGACCGCCACGGCTACTTCACCCGGACCAAGCGGCTGTTCGTCGGCCGCGTGGACGGACGCACCCAGGCCTTCACCGTCGCCTCCTACAAGCGGGGCGGCGCGGTGAAGATGGGCCCCACGGTGGTCCTTCCGGAACTCAGGCGCACCGGCCTCGGCACCGCCTTCCGACGGCTGGTGGAGGACCGCATCCTCGACGACCAGCACATCCGCAAGCTCTACCTCACCGTGACCTCGGGCAACACCCGGACCCTGCTGTTCAACCTCGGACTGGGCTACCAGGTCGAGGGCGTCCTGGCCGGCCAGTACCGCAAGGGTTCGTCCGAGCTGGTCCTCGGCAAGGTCGTACGCGGCGGACGGCTGAGCGACCTGCCGTACGGGCGGCGGCTGGCCCCGGCGCCCGCGGGCGGCGTGGAGGTCAGCGAGACCCCGCCCGGCGCCCAGGAGCTGGAGGCCTATCTGACCCCCCGGATGCGGGAGGGGTTCGCCGGCATCGACGGCACCTTCGTGCACTCGATCCTCGACGCGCTGTCCGAGGACCGGCAGACCTACGCCTGCAAGGGCAAACGCCTGCTCGTGGCCCGGCAGCCGGACGGCGCGCTGTGCGGCGCGGCCGTCCTGGTGCCCAAGCGGGGCGGCGCGGCGAAGATCTCCCCGCTGGTCGCGGACCACCAGGGTGCCCTCCTGGAACTCGTCGAGCACGCCGTGCACGCGGCCCGGCAGATGGGACGGCACCGGCTGTACGCGATCGTCCCCGAGCTGGAGCGCGACACCGTGGAGCGGCTCACCGCGCACGGCTTCCACCTGGAGGCACAGCTGCGGGAGGCGTACAAGGCCGGGGTGGACTCCTTCGTGCTGGGGAGGACCCTGTGACCAGCGGCCCCGCCCCCGAGCTGCCGTTCGCGTCCGGGAACGCCACCAAGGTGGCCAGGATCCAGTCGCTGGCGGGTCCCGGCTGGCGCGTCACGGGCTACGACCCCGGCGATGCCGAGGAACGCGCCGAGCCCGGATACCGCAGTGCCGCCGTGGCCAAGGCCACCGCCGTCGGTCTGCGCCACGGCCTGCCGTTCGCCCTGGCCCACGACTGCGGCTACGAGTTCGGCTGCCTGGACGGCGCACCCGGCGCGCTCACCCGGCGCTGGCTCGCCGCCGGCGACCCCGCGCGCCAGGTGGCCCGGCTGACGCCCGGCTCCTCGGTCACCGTGGTGCACTGCCTGGCCCTGTGGACCCCCGACGGCACCACCACCGTGCTGCGCACCGACCGGCGCACCGTCGTCGACGACCCGCTCGGCGCGCTGTGCTCCGACGGCCTGCCCCTCACGAACCTCGCCGCCGGCGAGCAGACGGCCCTGCGGCGGTGCCTGCACGACCTCCTGCCACTGGCCGCGGACCGGGTGACCGACCTGCTCCAGGAGGCCGTGGCGTGATCAGGACCCTGTGGAAACTACGGGACTTCCGGCGGCTGTTCTCCGCCTACACGATCACCTCCGTGGGCGACGGACTGCAGCCCGTCGCGCTGGTCTTCGTGGTGCTGGAAGCCGGCGGCACGGCCGCCGACCTCGGTCTCGTCCTCGCCGCCGGCACCATCCCGACCGTGGCGCTGAGCCTGCTGGGCGGCGTGTGGGCCGACCGGTTCGAACGACGGCGCCTGCTCGCCGTCTCCGACCTGGCCCGGGGCCTGTGCCAGGCACTGCTCGCCGTGCTCCTGCTCACCGGACACGCCACGCTGTGGGAACTGGTCCTGCTCAACGTCCTGTACGGCGTCTTCCGGTCGGTGTTCGTGCCCTCGGTGTCCGCGCTGGTTCCGCAGACCGTCGGCGACGGCGACCTCCAGGCGGCCAACTCCGTCATGGGCACCGTACGCAACGCCTGCTACCTCGCGGGTGCCCCGCTCGCCGGCATCATCGTGGCCCTGCTCGACGCCGGCGTGGTCGTCGCCCTGGACGGAGTCTCGTTCTTCCTCAGCGCCGCCTGCGTGCTGCGCATGACCGTCCGCTCGCGGCCGGACTCCGGTGCGGGGCGCGGCTCGATGCTGCGCGACCTGCGCGGCGGCTGGCAGGAAGTGCGCTCCCGGCGCTGGCTGCTCGCGGAGCTGCTGCGCTCCGCGCTCGAACTCCCGCTGGCCGTCGCCCCGTTCTTCCTGCTCGGCCCGGTCGTCGCACAGGACCGCCTCGGCGGTGCTCCCGCGTGGGCCGCCATCAGCACCGCGTTCCTCGTGGGCACCCTGCTCGGCCCGGCGATCGCCGCCCGGTACCGGCCCCGCCGGCCGATGCTGGTGTGCACCGCGATCATGTACACGGGCGTGCTGCCGCCCCTTCTGCTCGGCCTGACCGACTGGACCGCGGCGATCGTGGCGGCCGAACTCGTCAAGGGCTGCGCCGTCGGCTTCTTCGGCACGGTGTGGTCCACCCTGCTGCAACGCCATGTCCCCGACGAGGCCCGCGGCCGGGTCAGCGCCTGGGACTTCACCCTGACCAGCGGACTGACGCCGGTCGGCTATCTGCTGGCCGCCCCCCTGACGGCCATGTTCGGAACGGAGGCTCTTCTGGTGTTCGGTGCGGCATGGGTGGCCCTGGGGGTGACCGGTCAGCTCTGCGTGCGCCAGGTGCGCACCCTGCGCGACGGCGCGGACGAGCCGGCCACGGCGTCCGCGCCCGAGACCCCCGTCGGCGAACCCGTCCTCGTGGCCCAGGCAACGGAGAACTGACATGACCGTACTCGCCCCGGCACACCCCGCCGGCCCCGCACGGCCGCTCGCGTCCCTGACGGTCTTCGTCGGAGGCCCGATCAAGGCCGGCTTCACCGACGGCACCTTCGATCCCGTGCTGCGCCACCGCGTGGACAGCGTCGTGGGCCATCTGACGGCCGCCGGCGCCCGCGTCATCAGCGCCCACCAGGAGGAAGGGTTCGCGCCGCTGCCGCCCGGGGCCCAGCAGGGCATCGTGGGACGGGACTTCGGCTGGCTGCGCCAGTGTGACATCTACGTCCCGCTGCTCCCGCTCGACCCGCAGGGCACCCTCGTGCCGTCCCTCGGGACCGGGGTCGAGGTCGGCTGGGCCACCGCCCTCGGCACCCCGGCCGTCCTCCTCGTGGAGACGGCGCGGATCGACCGCTACAGCCCGTTCCTCAGAGGACTCCCGGACGCCTTCCCCGTCCAGCTCATGGACCTCACGGAGGCGGTGGAGTCCCCCACGGCCCTCGCCGAGTGCCTGGCGGCGCTGAGGAGGACGGCATGACCGCGTCGCGGCAACGCCCCGGCCCCCGCGTGCGCATCGCACCCGTGGCCTACGGCTTCGGCCCGGTCGGCAAGGCACTGCACATCGCCCGGGCGATCCGCGCCGCCGCACCCGGCGGCCTCCACCTGGAACTGACCGCACCGGCGCACTTCGCCGCCACGGCCGAACCCGGCCTGTTCGACGCCGTCCACGACAGCGCCCCCGAGGACCGGGCCGACCTCGTCGTCTGCGTCATGAACCGGGCGGCCGCCGCCACCGCCGCGGACCGCGGCGAACGGGTCGTCTTCGTGGACTCCCTCGCCTGGCTGTGGGACGAGCCCCTGCCCGTCGGCGCCTTCTGCGACTGCTACCTCTACCAGGACCTGCCCGTCCTGCCGGTACCGGAACGCAACATCGCCCCCATGCGCGAGGCGATACCGGTCGGCGCCATCGCCGACGCGCCCGCCGCCCCGGCGCGGCCCGCCCGCCCGCCGGCCGCTCCTGCCCCGGACACCACGGTGGTCTCCATCGCCGGGGTGGAGAACTTCGAGGTCAGCGTCGCGGCCGGAAACGCCTGGTACGCCCGCCTGGTCGTCGACGCGCTTGGCGACTTCGCCCGGCGCAGGCCCGGGCAGGCACGGCAGGTGGAGGTCTTCGGCAACACCGAGGCGATCGCCTGGGCCGGCGGTCTTCCCGCCCCCCTGCGCATCGGTTCCGGCGCGCAACGGGACTTCCTGGCCGCCACCGCGGCCTCCGGCCGGACCCTCGCCTCGCCCGGCCTCACCACGATCATCGAGCTGCTCTCCACCGGGGTCCCGCTCGCTTTCCTGCCCCCGCAGAACTACTCGCAGGTGCGCATCGCCCGCGCCTTCGCCGAGACCGGGATCCCGGGGCTGAACTGGGACTCGGAGGCGCTCGACTGGCTCGCCGGGCACGACGTGCCCGAACGCGTCGGCTCCCAGATCGTCCGCAACACCGTCGCGGAGTCCTATGCCTCCGGGCGGACCCCGGACCCCGACGCCTTCGACGCGCTGCTCCTGGAGCGCACCGCGCCCCTGCCACAGGACCGGGTCACGCGGCTGCTCGGGGCACTGGACGGTGCCGCGGACGTGGCGAAGGCGGTCCTGGCACGGCTGTAGCCCGGCTCAGAGGGCGAACGCGTCCCGGTCGTCACCGTCGTCGAGGAAGCGCGAGCGCATCGCGAGGGCACCGGCCTGGAACCGGCTCTCGGCCCCCATGTCCCGCATGATGTTGCTGATGTGCCGACGGCAGGTCCGCAGCGACATCCCCAGCTTCCGGGCGACCACCTCGTCCTTCGCGCCGGTGGCCATCAGCCGCAGGATGGACAGCCGCAGCTGGTCGGACACGCCGTCGTACCCCTCCGCCTCGACCTCGAAGGGAGTGGCACCGCTCCACATCTGCTCGAAGACGCCGTAGAGGAACGCCACGAGGTTCGGCTCGCGCACGATGGCCGCCGGGGGCACGCCCTCCGCCTGACGAGGCCCCGGCACGAAGGCGACCTTGCGATCGAAGATCAGCAGACGCTGCGAGATCTCGTCGACGGTACGCACCTCGGCCCCGGCCTCGCTGATGGCACGCACGTACGACCGGGTGTGCAGATTGGCCCGCGCCGGATGCTGGTACAGCACGCGCATGTGCACCCCGCTGCCCAGGATCGCGAGATCCCGGGGCAGCGCCTCGGCGAGCGTCTCCGCCGGCCGGGCACCGCCGGGCTGCACGGTGACCAGGTCCTCGCGGCAGTCCCGGGCCGCCGCGTCCAGCATCCGCCCGATGTCGGAGGGATCGTTGACGACGTCGATCACCGACTCCGTCCCCTGGGCGCGCCGCCCCTCCAGGTACAAGGGCATCAGGGACACCAGCTGGCTGCGCAGCTGGGAGATCAGCCGCTGCTGGCGCTGCACCATCGCCTCCGCGGGGCCGGTCAGCTGGGCCGCGGCGACCTGCGGATTCGAGGGACGAAGGCGCGCCGGGTCCGCGGTGTCGGCATGCAGCAGCCTGAGCCGGACCAGCGTGTCGCGCGCCGCGACCAGCTGGTCGCGGCGCAGCGCGCACTGGTCGATGAGCGCGTCCTCGTCGAACGAGCCCAGGACCAGCGTCTGCTGATACACGCGAGCAGAGGTCTCGTCGAGGGTGAACGCTTCCAGTTCATCCGGATCGTTCTGTTCCATCTGTCCGTAAATATTCATGTGCCCTTGTGGTCAGGCAACTTTAAGCCACCGGTAAACGATGGATTCCAGTCCCCCTCGGCAGCAAAGTGACGTCTGTCGCCGTAACCGGCCGCTCCGCACCGACGGCCCACGGCGCACGGACCACTGGAGGGGAAACCATGAAGAAGCTTCTGACGACCGTTCTCACCGCGGTGACCTGCGCGCTCGCCCTGCTCGGCGCGGCGGGCCACGGCGCGGTCCCGAGCCGGTCCGCCGCGCACACCGTCGCGTCGGACACCGGCTGGAACGCGGTCGCGCGGACCTCCGTGGGCCACTGACCGAGAACAGACCGGCGTCGCGCCTGTCCGAAACCCACAAGGCCCCTCCTGCCACCGAGAGGTGACGGGAGGGGCCTTGGGCTGGTCCTGGGCGCGCACGGGCCGGTCCGCTACTGGTCGTCCCGGTCCGCCGACTCCTCTTCCGCCTGCTTCGCCTGGACCTCGGGGTCCAGGACCGAGGTGCCGCTGCCGTCCACCGAGCCGAGCCGGCCACCCGACTCGGGCACCTCCGTCGCGGCCGGCGGTTCGACCAGCCAGTCGGGGTTGGCCTGCTTGTCCCACCACTTCCAGGCCGCGAAGGCACCACCGGTCAGCACGGTCAGCAGCGCCAGCGCCTTCACCGCCCGGCCGGCCCTGGAGCGGCGCTCGTTCCTGCGGGCCAGCTTCTGGATCTCCTCCGCCGAGACATGGCCGCGCAGCGCGGCCAGGGCGGCGGCGCCGCGCGCGGCCGCCTCGTCGCGGACCGGACCGGCCGCGGCCACGGCCTGCTCGATCTTGGGACGCGAGTACTCGGCGGCGTGCCGGGCCGCCTTACGGGCGCGCACGGCGGCCTTCTGAGCCGCCAGGTCCACCTTCGGCGGCACATGCGCGAGAGCCTGTTCGAGACGCGGGGCGAGCCGGGCGTCGTACTGCACGCGGGCCTGTTCGGCGGCCTGCGAGACCACGGGCGCCAGCCGTACGCGTGCCTCCTGCGCGTAGAGCGCGGCACGCTCCTTGGCCGTGTCGGCATAGGGCGCCACCACTTCCGCGGCGTGCAGCACGCTGTCCTTTGCCGAGCCGGTCGCGGCGCGCACGCTGTCGATGCGGGTCACGGGTTCCTCCTCCTCGGTGGCGTACGGTATTTCGACTTTCCACCCTTTTACGGATCATGCCTGTCCGCGGTCCGCGCGGCATGCGAGGGCGGGCATATGGGTGCCGATCGCTCCCTTCGGCTCGATCCAGGTGATTACCGGGCAACCCGAGCCTGTCTCGACCCTGCCACGAATCACCGCCCGGCGCCGCGTTCCGGGCGGAACTCGTGGCTGTCGGACGACGTACGAGCCGGGTCGTGCGAGGATCGGGGCATCACAGGAAGACAACGGAAGGCAGATCGTGGCCGAGCAGCTTTACGCCACCCTGAAGACCAACCACGGTGACATCGTGGTCCAGCTTTTCCCGAACCACGCGCCCGAGACGGTCAAGAACTTCGTCGAGCTGGCCCAGGGCGAGCGCGAGTGGACGCACCCCGGCACGGGTGAGAAGAGCAAGACCCCGCTCTACGACGGCACGATCTTCCACCGTGTCATCAGCGGCTTCATGATCCAGGGCGGCGACCCGCTGGGCAGCGGCATCGGCGGCCCCGGCTACAAGTTCGGGGACGAGTTCCACCCCGACCTGTCCTTCAACAAGCCCTACCTGCTCGCCATGGCCAACGCCGGCCCGGGCACCAACGGCTCGCAGTTCTTCATCACCGTCGCCCCGACGACGTGGCTGAACCGCAAGCACACCATCTTCGGCGAGGTCACCGACGCGGCCAGCCAGAAGGTCGTCGACGCCATCGCCGGCCTGCCCACCGGCCGCAACGACCGCCCGGCCAAGGACGTCGTCATCGAGTCGGTCGTCGTCGAGAAGCGCGAGGGCTGAGCCCCCCACCGCACCCTGGCCGGTACATCCCGCAGGGAACCAATCGCCCCGCTCGTCCGTACCAAGGATGAGCGGGGCGGGGCATTGCCGGGGGCAGCACCACGACGAGCAAGGGGATCAGATGGAAGAGGCCGCACCCGGCACGCACGAGGCCCACGACGTGCCCGTGTGCTACCGCCACCCGGACCGCGAGACCGGCGTGCGCTGCACCCGCTGTGAGCGCCCCATCTGTCCCGCCTGCATGGTCAGCGCCTCCGTCGGCTTCCAGTGCCCCGAGTGCGTACGCGGCGGCAGCGGCACCGGACACCCGCCGGCCGCCTCCCGGCCGCGCACGGTCGCCGGCGGCACGGTCACGGCCGACCCCCGGCTGCTCACCAAGATGCTGATCGGCGTCAACCTCGCGGTGTTCCTGGTGCAGATCGCCGTCGGCGACCGCTTCACCAACCGCTTCGAGCTGATCGGGCAGGCCTACACCCCCCTGCTCCCCGGGGTGCAGGGCATCGCCGAGGGCCAGTACTACCGCCTGCTGACCGCGATGTTCCTGCACGGCGGCTACGCCCACATCCTCTTCAACATGCTCAGCCTGTGGTGGATCGGCGGCCCCCTGGAAGCGGCCCTCGGCCGCGCCCGCTATCTCACCCTCTACTTCCTCTCGGGCCTCGCCGGCAGCGCGCTCACCTATCTGCTCGCCGCGCCCAACCAGCCCTCCCTCGGCGCCTCCGGGGCGATCTTCGGCCTCTTCGGCGCGACCGGCGTGCTGATGCGCCGGCTCAACTACGACCTGCGCCCGCTCGTCGCCCTGCTGGTGATCAACCTGATCATCACCTTCAGCCCGGGCTTCAACATCGCCTGGCAGGCCCACATCGGCGGCCTCGTCGCCGGAGTCGCCGTCGGCTACGCGATGATCCACGCCCCGCGCGAGAGACGGACCCTGGTGCAGTACGGCGCCTGTGCGGTCGTCCTCGCGGTCGTGGTGGTTCTCACGCTGGTCAGGACCGCACAGCTCACCTGATACCGAACCGTTGTCCACAGCGCGTGGCGGATCTTGTGCACCCCGTGCGGACACAGCTGCGCCCCCTGTCGCTCGGATGCGTTTCCGCAGCTCAGGCAGGGGGCGAACAGATGTATGGGGGACGGTGGGCCAGTCACACCGGCGTCAACGCCCGAGGAGTTATCCACAGATGGTCGTTCTTTTTCCCCATGTGGAAAACGGCTGTGGATAACTCAGTGGATAGCCCTGGGCAGAGGTGTCCGCAGGGGCCGCAGCGGTGCCGCGGCGGCGCCGACGAGGGCTACTACGAGGGCTACTTCCACTGCGTGGAGACACCGAAGCCGGCGGCGATGAAGCCGAACCCGATCACGATGTTCCAGTTGTCCAGCGCGTCGATGGGCAAGGAGCCGTCGGTCACGTAGAAGACGACGATCCAGGCCAGGCCGATGACGAACATGGCCAGCATGACAGGGGCGACCCAGCCACGGCTGTTCAGCTTGATCGCCTGCGCCTGCCTCGCCGGCGGCGGCGTGTAGTCGGCCTTCTTGCGGATACGTGACTTCGGCACGAGGGTCTCTCCTGTCGATGCGCTGCGTGGCCGCGCAGGGAACTGGGTCAGGGCTCGGGGCAGCGTACAAGGGGCCAACATGACGACTCTGTGTGCTCCCCCGGGCGTCCGTTAGCGTAGTGCTTCCGCGGCGCCGAAGGAGATAAGGGTACGTTGAGCAATTCTGCCGACTCCTCCAGCACAGAGGCAACGGGCTCCGGCCCCGGCCGCCGCCGGCGTTTCCGCCCGGTGCGGGTCCTCACCGCGGCCGTCTTCGCCCTGGCGGGCCTCATCTTCTTCACCAGCTTCAACACGGCCAAGGGCACCGACATCCGGCAGGACGGCTCCCTGCTGAAGCTGTCCGACCTGATCCAGCAGCGCAGCCGTAAGAACAAGGAGCTGGACGAGTCCAACGCGGCCCTGCGCGGCAGCGTGGAGTCCCTCGCCGAGAGCGACGACGGCAGCACCAAGGCGCAGGACAAGAAGCTGAACGGGCTGGAGAGGAACGCCGGGACCCAGCAGCTCACCGGCCGGGCCGTCACCGTCACCCTCAACGACGCCCCGCCCAACGCCACGGCCAAGCTCCCCGGCTATCCCGAGCCGCAGCCCGACTATCTGGTCATCCACCAGCAGGATCTGCAGGCCGTGGTGAACGCGCTCTGGCAGGGCGGCGCCCAGGGCATCAAGGTCATGGACCAGCGGCTGATCTCCACCAGCGCCGTGCGCTGCGTCGGCAACACGCTGATCCTCCAGGGCCGCGTCTACTCCCCGCCGTACAAGATCACCGCGGTCGGGGACCCGGACAGGCTGCAGCAGGCGCTCGCGGCGAGCAAGGCGATCCAGACCTACATGGTGTACGTCAATGTCTACGGCCTCGGCTGGAAAGTCACCGACGACGGGACGGTGACTCTTCCCGGCTACTCCGGCACAGTGGATCTGCACTACGCGAAGCCCGTGCAGTAGGTCCCTTCCCAGGAGCCGCCGGTGCGCGTGATCGTCCGGACCGTCAGCGAGCTGTGCATCACCGTCGGCACCCTGATCGTGCTCTTCGTCGCCTACGTACTGTTCTGGACGGGCGTGCGGGCCGAGGGCGCCATGAACGACCAGATCGACCAGCTGCACCGGCAGTGGTCGAACGGGAACGTCCGGGCCGCGGCCGGTGCCCCGGCGGCGGCGCCGAAGCCGGCGGCGTACCACTACGGCAGACCCTTCGCGATCATGTACATCCCGCGGCTCGGTTTCACGTGGAACAAGCCGGTCCTGGAGGGCACCGGACGGGACGTGTTGGCGAAGGGGCTCGCCCACTATCAGGGCACCGCTCGGCTCGGCGAGGAGGGCAACTTCGCGGTGGCCGGTCACCGGCGGACGTACGGCGATCCGTTCGAGGACTTCCCACGGCTGCGGCCCGGGGACGCGGTCGTGCTCACGGACGGGACGACCTGGTTCACGTATCGGATCGACAAAGGGCCCTACAAAACCGTGCCGACGGACGTTGAGGTGATCGACCCTGTGCCACGTAAGTCCGGGTACACGCGTCCGGGCCGGTATCTGACGCTGACCACCTGCGATCCGGAATGGGGGCACAGTCACCGTCTGATCGTCTGGGCGCACCTGGACTCCACACAGTCCGTGGAGGCAGGCGAACCGAGGGCTCTGCGCCGTTAGTCTGGTGGCGTACGGCGTGAGTCCGGTGCCGTGGGGAGATGGAAGGAACGGCATGTACGGCTGGATCTGGCGGCATCTGCCGGGGAACGTGTGGGCGAAGGCGCTCCTCTCGCTCGCACTGGTCCTGGCCGTGATCTACATCCTCTTCCAGTACGTCTTCCCGTGGGCTGAACCGCTGCTGCCCTTCAACGATGTGACGGTGGACAACCAGTGAGTGCGCGGATTCTCGTCGTCGACAACTACGACAGCTTCGTCTTCAACCTCGTCCAGTACCTGTACCAGCTGGGTGCCGAGTGCGAGGTGCTGCGCAACGACGAGGTGTCGACGGCGCACGCCCAGGACGGCTTCGACGGCGTGCTGCTCTCGCCCGGACCGGGGACGCCGGAGCAGGCGGGCGTGTGCGTGGACATGGTCCGCCACTGCGCCTCGACCGGGGTGCCGGTCTTCGGGGTCTGCCTCGGCATGCAGTCGATGCAGGTGGCGTACGGCGGCGTGGTGGACCGGGCCCCCGAGCTGCTGCACGGCAAGACCTCCCCGGTGGAGCACGAGGGCAAGGGCGTCTTCGCGGGCCTGCCCTCCCCCTTCACGGCGACCCGCTACCACTCCCTGGCCGCCGAGCCGGCGACGGTCCCGGCCGAGCTGGAGGTGACGGCCCGCACGCACGACGGCATCATCATGGGTCTGCGGCACCGGGAACTCCTGGTCGAGGGCGTGCAGTTCCACCCGGAGTCGGTGCTGACCGAGCACGGTCACCGGATGCTGGCCAACTGGCTGGTCGAGTGCGGCGATCAGGGTGCCGTGGCGAGGTCGACGGGGCTCGCCCCGGTGGTGGGCAGGGCCACGGCGTGACCGCGCTGCGCCCGGAGCGCGAGACCGATGCCTCGTACGGGGATCAGTCGTACGAGGCTTCCGGTGCGCTGGCGGACTGGGGCGCGGGGGGCGCGGCGTACCAGGAGCCTTACGGGCGGCAGCACGGGCAGCCGTACGAGGAGCGGCGCGGGCAGCCGTACGGTCCTCCCCTGGACGACGAGACGATGGCGCTGCGGATCCCGGATCCGCCGCCAGGCCCGGAGAACGGGCCCATACGCGCCTCTGCGGCCTCTGCAGGCCCTTCCGGCTCCTCCGTCACCGGATCCCCGGCCGGCGGACGTGCAGCCCGCAGGAAGGCCGCCAAACGGCGTGGCGGACGTCATGGCGGCGGCCGGGAGACGGCGCCCCCGGGAGCGCCGGAGTCCGGCAGGCCGCTGTCCCGGATGGAGGCGCGGCGCCAGGCGCGACGGCGCAAACCGAGCCCGGCCGTCATCGCGAGCCGGGCGATCGGAGAGGTGTTCATCACCACCGGCGTCCTGATGCTGCTGTTCGTCACCTACCAGCTGTGGTGGACCAACGTCCGCGCCCATGCGCAGGCGGGCAGCGAGACGCACCAGCTGCAGGACGACTGGGCCAGCGGCAAACGCAACCCGGGTGTCTTCGCGCCGGGGCAGGGCTTCGCCATCCTGCACATCCCCAAGCTGGACGTGGTCGCGCCGATAGCCGAGGGCGTCAGCAACGCGAAGGTGCTCGACAAGGGCATGGTGGGGCACTACGGCGAGCCCCCGCTGAAGACGGCGATGCCCGGTGACAAGACCGGCAACTTCGGCCTCGCCGCCCACCGCAACACGCACGGTGAGCCGTTCCGGTACATCAACAAGCTCACACCCGGCGACCCGGTCGTGGTGGAGACGCAGGACACGTACTTCGTGTACAAGGTGACCTCGACGCTGCCGGTGACACCGCCGGACAACACCAGCGTGCTGAATCCCGTCCCGAAGGGATCGGGTTTCACCGGACCCGGCCGCTACATCACCCTCACCACCTGCACGCCGGAGTTCACGAGCAAGTACCGGCTGATCGTCTGGGGCAAGATGGTCGAGGAACGCCCGCGTAGCAAGGGCAAGCCGGACGCGCTCATCGAGTAGGGCATCGAGCAGGGCTGAAGCGAGTAAGGGCAAAGGCAGAGGAAACTGTGGCAGCGACCGCCGACGACACCGAAGAACACACGGACGCGTCCGACTCGAACCCCGCCCCGCCCGGCCGGCGCCCCGGCCGTATCGCCACGGCGGTCAGCGTGTTCGGTGAACTCCTCATCACCGCAGGCCTGTTGCTCGCCCTGTTCGTCGTCTACTCACTCTGGTGGACGAACGTGATAGCGGATCGCAAGGCCGACAAGCAGGCCCACCAGGTGCGCGACCACTGGGCGCACTCGACGGATGCCGGGCCGGGCGCGCTGGACACCAAGGACGGCATCGGCTTCCTGCACGTCCCGTCGATGAGGAACGGCGAGGTGCTGGTCGAGAAGGGCACGGGTACGGACGTCCTCAACGACGGCGTGGCCGGCTACTACACGGACCCGGTCAAGGCGGCCCTCCCCATGACCGGCAAGACGGGCAACTTCACCCTCGCCGCCCACCGCGACGGGCACGGCGCGAAGTTCCACAACATCGACAAGGTGCGGATGGGCGACCCGATCGTCTTCGAGACCCGGGACGACTGGTACGTCTACAAGGTCTACTCGATCCTGCCGGAGACCTCGAAGTACAACGTCAAGGTTCTCTCCCAGGTCCCGAAGGAGTCCGGCAAGAAGAGACCGGGCCACTACATCACCCTGACGACCTGCACGCCCGTCTACACCTCGGAATACCGCTACGTGGTCTGGGGCGAACTGGTCCGGGTCGAGAAGGTCGACAGCAAGCGGACACCGCCGAGGGAACTGCGCTGATCTGACCGCGAACGTGAGGGGGCCCCTGCCGGTGCGTTCCGGCAGGGGCCCCCTCGTGTGCACGGGGCGTCAGCCGTTGTTGCCGCCGAGGAAGCCGCCGTTGTCGTTGTTGCCGCCGCCGAGGTCCAGGGTGGTCAGAACGATCTGGGTGCTGCCCGGATCGGCCTGGGTTCCTGCCGGCGGGGTCTGCTGGAGGACCCGCGCCTTGTCGTCGTTCGGTCCGTTGACCTGGATGTTCGTGTAGCCGCTCTGCTGCAGGATCTGCTGGGCCTGCTTCAGCGTCTGGCCCGTCACGCTCGGCACCTGGCCCTGCGTCTGCTGGCCCTGCTGGAACTGGCCGACGGTGAGGGTGATGGGCGTGTTCTTGTTGACCTGCTCGCCCGGCTGCGGGTTGCTCCCGGTGACCTTGCCGTCCTCGTCCTGGTTGGTCGTGGGCGTGTTGCTGCAGGTCGGGGAGAGGCCCAGCTGGGCCAGCTCGGTCTTGGCGTCGTCACAGGACTTGCCGACGAGGTCGTTGGGAACGGTGACCTTGTCCGCGGGCTTGGCGACCGTCAGGGTGATCGTGGTGCCCTTCTGCCTGCTCGCGCCGCCCTTCGGGTCCTGGTCGATGACCACGTCGGGCGTCCGGTCCGACACCTGCGTCTGCTTCTCGACGTTGAACCCCTTCTCCTTCAGCTGGGACTCGGCGTCGGAGAACGGGGCGCCGCGGACGTCCGGGACGGTGACCCTGGGCGCGCCGGTCGACACGGTCAGGTCGACCGTGGTGCCCTTGGCCACATCCGTCTTGGCCGCCGGGTTCTGGTCGCAGACGTTGCCCTTGGCCTGGTCGTCGCAGGGCTTCCGGGTGATCGACACCTTCAGGCCGACGTTCTCGGCCATCTTCCTGGCCGTCTTCTCGGGCTGGCTGACGAACGACGGCACCGGCACCTTGTCGTCCCCGGTGTTGTGGTCGCTCGCCACCCACTTCCCGATCAGGATGGCGCCGATCAGGACCAGGATGCCCGCGACCACCAGCAGGATCGTGGAGGTGTTGGACTTCTTCTGCTGACGCCCACGGCGGCCGGGGCCGTCGTCGTAGCCGTAGCCGCCGTCGTCCGGGTTCATCGGCGGCAGCATGCTCGTGGCGCCCGCGCCGGCATCGGGGCGCAGGGCCGTCGTCGGCTGGTCGTCGGGGTAGCCGCCGTAGCCCACCGCGCCCATCGCGGCCGTCGCGGCGACCGGCTGGCCGTCCAGGCAGGCCTCGATGTCGGCGCGCATCTCGTCGGCCGACTGGTAGCGGTAGTTCGGGTCCTTGACCAGCGCCTTCAGGACGATCGCGTCCATCTCCGGAGTGATTTCCGGGTCGAAGACGGACGGCGGCTGGGGCTCCTCGCGGACGTGCTGGTAGGCCACTGCCACCGGGGAGTCGCCGACGAAGGGGGGTCGTACCGTCAGCAGCTCGTACAGGAGGCAACCCGTCGAGTACAGGTCCGAGCGGGCGTCCACCTGCTCGCCCTTCGCCTGTTCCGGCGACAGGTACTGGGCCGTGCCGATGACCGCCGCCGTCTGGGTCATGGTCATGCCGGCGTCGCCCATGGCACGGGCGATGCCGAAGTCCATCACCTTGACCTGACCGTTGCGGGTCAGCATGACGTTGGCCGGCTTGATGTCGCGGTGGACGATGCCGTTGCGGTGGGCGTACTCCAGGCCCTGGAGGATGCCGATGGTCATCTCCATCGCGCGCTCGGGCAGGAGTTTGCGGCCGGAGTGAAGAAGCTCACGGAGCGTGGAGCCGTCGACGTACTCCATGACGATGTACGGGATCGAGACCCCGTCGATGTAGTCCTCGCCCGTGTCGTAGACCGCGACGATCGCGGGGTGGTTGAGCGAGGCGGCCGACTGGGCCTCCCGGCGGAACCGGGCCTGGAAGGAAGGGTCGCGTGCCAGGTCGGCGCGCAGGGTCTTCACTGCCACGGTGCGGCCGAGGCGGGTGTCATGCGCGAGGTAGACCTCGGCCATGCCACCACGGCCGAGCACCTGGCCCAGCTCGTACCGGCCGCCGAGGCGACGCGGCTCTTCCATAGCTACCTACCAGCCCTCTCCGTCGGTCCCGGCCGCACAGGCATGTGCGGCCGGAGGCTGCCGTCCGGGCCTACCGTACCCGGCTCGCTTTGTGTGACCTGGCCAAGCCCGTAACCCGATACAGGACCGGTATCGCAACGTGCAGCGATGTGAAGGGGACGTGATGGGGGTCACTTTTTGGAGTTGATGACCGCGTTCATGACGTTCTTCGCGATCGGTGCGGCCAGGCCGCCACCGGAGATGTCGTCGCGGTTGGCGCTCTCGTCCTCGATCACCACGGCCACGGCGACCGGCGAGCTGCCGTCGGGCAGCTTGGCGTAGGAGATGAACCACGCGTACGGGTTGGCGCTGTTCGCCACACCGTGCTGCGCGGTACCCGTCTTGCCGCCCACGACGACGTTCGGGATCTGCGCCTTCGTGCCCGTACCCGACTTGACGACCGTCTCCATCATGCCCTGCAGGATCTGCGCGTTCGCCGGCGACAGCGGTCGGCTGAGCTCCTTCGGCTGGGTCTTCTCGACCGGGTCGACGTTGGGGGACTGCAGCTCGTCGACCATGTACGGCTGCATCAGCTTGCCGTCGTTGGCGACCGCCGAGGCGACCATGGCCATCTGCAGCGGGGTGGCGGCGGTGTTGTACTGGCCGATGGAGGACAGCGCGGTCTGGGACTTGTTCATGTTGTCGGAGAACACCGACGCGTTGGAGCGGACCGGGGTGAACTGCTCGGCGTCGAAGCCGAACTTCTTGGCCTCCTCCAGCATCTTGTCGTTGCCGAGGTCGGAGCCGACCTTGCCGAAGACGCTGTTGCAGGACAGCCGCAGCGCCTCACGCAGGCTCACGTCGCGGCACTGGATGTTGCCCTCGTTCTTCAGCGGGGTCGTGGTGCCCGGCATGATCCACGGCAGCGGCGAGTTGGTCTTCTCGTCGGCCGACTTGTACAGCCCGTTCTCCAGCGCCGCCGCCGCGGTGACCACCTTGAAGGTGGAGCCCGGCGGGTAGGTCTCGCGCAGCGCCCGGTTCAGCGTCGGGTCGGCGGGGTCGTTCTTCTTCTGGACCTTGTTCCAGTTCTTGGCGTCGGTGTTGGTGTTCCCCGAGAACGACGAGGGGTCGTACGACGGGTAGGAGGCCAGCGCCAGGATCTTGCCGGTGGACGGCTCCAGGGCGACGACCGCGCCCTTGCCGCCCCGCGACTTCAGCCCGTCGTACGCCGCCTTCTGCGCGGCCGCGTTCAGCGTGGTGACGACGTTGCCGCCCTGCCGCGGCTTGCCGGTGATCATGTCCAGGGTGTTGCGGAAGAAGAGCCGGTCGTCGTTGCCGGTGAGGATGCCGTCCTCGATCTTCTCCAGCTGGTTGGCGTCGAAGGCCTGCGAGGAGTAGCCGGTGACCGGGGCCCACATGGGCCCGTCCTTGTAGGTCCGCCTGTACTTGAAGTCGCCGCTCTTGGACTCGACGGAACCGGTTATCGGGTTGCCGTCGACGATGATGTCGCCGCGCGGGTGGGCGTAGCGCTCGATGGCGACCCGGCGGTTGTCCTTCTGGCCCGCCAGCTCGTCGGCCTTGACGTACTGGAGGTAGTTGTCACGGATCAACAGGGCCAGCACGAGAAGGCCACAGAAGATCGCGATCCGGCGCAGGGGCTTGTTCATGACGGGCGGACCACCTGGGTCATCTCGGCGTCGGGGTTGGTCGCGGGGGTGGGTGCGGGGCGCCGGGCGGTGTCGCTGATCCGGATGAGGATGCCGATCAGCGCCCAGTTGGCCAGCACGGAGGAGCCGCCGTAGGCGAGGAACGGCATGGTCATACCGGTCAGCGGGATGAGGCCCATCACACCACCGGCCACGACGAACACCTGCAGGGCGAACGCGCCGGACAGGCCGACGGCGAGCAGCTTGCCGAACGGGTCGCGGGCGGCGAGGGCGGTACGCAGGCCGCGCTCCACGATCAGGCCGTAGATCAGCAGCATCGCCATGATGCCCGCCAGGCCCAGCTCCTCACCGAAGGTCGCGAAGACGAAGTCGGAGTTCGCGGCGAACTTGATCAGGTCCGAGTGGCCCTGGCCCCAGCCGGTGCCCAGGGTGCCGCCGGAGCCGAACGCCCACAGGGACTGCTGCAGCTGGTCGGAGTGGAGGACGCCGTCGTGGGTGATCTGGCGGCTGAGCTGGTACTCGCGCATCGGGTTGAGCCAGGCGTTCACACGCGTCTGGATGTGCGACTCGAAGCTCGCCACGCCGACGGCGCCGACCGCGGACATCAGCAGACCGAAGACGATCCAGCTGGTCCGCTCGGTGGCGACGTACAGCATGATGACGAACATTCCGAAGAACAGCAGCGAGGTGCCCAGGTCGGTCTCGAAGACGAGGATGAGGATCGAGATCGCCCAGACGACCAGGATCGGACCGAGGTCACGCCCGCGCGGCAGGTACAGGCCCATGAAACGGCGGCTGGCCAGGGCCAGGGCGTCGCGCTTCACCATCAGGTACCCGGCGAAGAAGATCGCGAGGACGATCTTGGCGAACTCACCGGGCTGCAGGGAGCCCAGGCCGGGGACCCGGATCCAGATCTTGGCGCCGTAGATGTCGGCCCCGAGGCCCGGCACCAGCGGCAGGATGAGCAGGACCAGGGCACAGAACATCGAGATGTACGTGTAGCGCTGCAGGACCCGGTGGTCCTTGAGGAAGATCAGCACCGCCGAGAACATGGCGATGCCCAGCGCGGTGTACAGCAGCTGCCGGGGCGCGGACGGGGCGAAGTGGGGCAGTGACTGCAGCAGTCTCGACTGGTCCAGCCGCCAGATCACGACGAGCCCGAGCCCGTTGAGCAGGGTGGCCAGCGGCAGCAGCAGCGGGTCGGCGTAGGGCGCGAACTTCCGTACGGCGAGATGGGCGACGCCGGCCAGCAGACCGAGGCCGAGGCCGTACTCCAGCAGCCCGGCGGGCACGTGGCTGTTGATGGCCAGGCCCACGTTGGCGTAGGCGAACACCGGGATGGCCACGGCGAAGACCAGCAGGGCCAGCTCGGTGTTGCGGCGGCTCGGTGCGCCGATCGCGCCGATCGTGGACGTGTGGTGCGTCGGCGAGTTACTCGTACTGCTCATCGTGTGATGGGGCCTCTCGCGGCTCGGCTACTGCTTGCCGCACTGATCGACGACCTTCTGCTCATTCTCGGAGAGGCTCGGGCCGGGGTTCGGAGTGGGGGACGTGGACGGGGGCTTCGTCG
This sequence comes from Streptomyces filipinensis, assembly GCF_014649495.1. Taxonomy (GTDB): domain Bacteria; phylum Actinomycetota; class Actinomycetes; order Streptomycetales; family Streptomycetaceae; genus Streptomyces; species Streptomyces filipinensis. Next base: position 274,134 of record NZ_BMTD01000009.1, read on the forward strand.
GCGATGTCGGCGGCGTCTTGGACGACGTACCCGTCGACGGGTTCGGCGTCGGTGATGCCTTGGACGTGAAGGCCGTACGGGTGGTTCCCGTGGTGCCTCCCGCCTCGCCCTGGCCCGTCTTCGCGTTCCGCTCGGACTCGGCGGCCTGGCGCTCCGCCTGCTTCTTGCACGCGGAGGCCTGCACGGACAGTGCCTTGATCTTCGCCTGCGCCTGCGGCAGACCACCCGCGGTGATCGTGGCCTTCACCTGCTTCTGCTGGTAGGGCGGCAGGTACTTGAGTTCGATCTCGGGGTGGTCCTTCTCCACCTTGGACAGCGACACCCAGGCAAGGTCCTGGCTGATCCCCCGGTACAGCGCCACGTGCTCGTCCTTGGTGCCGACGTAGTACTGCGTCTGCGTCCAGCGGTAGCCGCCGTAGAGGCCGCCGCCGATGACGGCGAGGGCGAGGACGGAGTAGAAGGATCTCTTCAGCCACCTGCCCCGACCGCGCGGCTTGGTCAGCTCGCCGTCGGCGTAGTCGCCGAAGCTGCCGGCCGGGACGTAGCCCGTGGTGTCGCCGGAGCCGGGCGGGCCGAACTCGCCGCCGCCGTGCCCATGGCCCTGCCGGCCCAGGTGCGAGGCGCGGCCGGCCGGCGTCTGCATGATGCCGTTGTCGTGCAGGTGGAGCTGGTTCTCCGCGACGGCACCGACCACCAGCGGCTGGTCCGACAGCTGCCCGGCCATGGTGTCACCGGTGTCCAGGTCGAGGACGTCGGCGACGATGACCGTGATGTTGTCGGGGCCGCCGCCGCGCAGCGCGAGCTGGATCAGCTCCTGCACGGTCTCCTGCGGACCCTGGTAGCTGGCGAGGGTCTCCTCGATCGTCTGGTGGGAGACGACGGCGGACAGACCGTCCGAGCAGATCAGATAGCGGTCGCCGGCCCGGACCTCGCGGATGGACAGGTCGGGCTCGACATGGTCACCGCTGCCGAGGGCGCGCATCAGCAGCGACCGCTGCGGATGCGTCGTGGCCTCCTCCTCGGTGATCCGGCCCTCGTCCACCAGCCGCTGCACCCAGGTGTGGTCCTGGGTGATCTGGGTGAGGACGCCGTCACGCAGCAGATAGGCGCGCGAGTCGCCGACGTGCACCAGGCCGAGCCGCTGCCCGGTCCACAGCAGCGCGGTGAGGGTGGTGCCCATGCCCTCCAGCTGGGGGTCCTCCTCGACCATGGCGCGCAGCTGGTCGTTGGCGCGCTGCACGGCCTGGCCCAGCGAGGTGAGGATGTCGGAGCCGGGCACGTCGTCGTCGAGCGTGACCAGGGTGGAGATCACCTCGGAGGAGGCGACCTCGCCGGCGGCCTGGCCGCCCATGCCGTCCGCGATCGCGAGCAGCCGGGGACCGGCGTAACCGGAGTCCTCGTTGCCCTCGCGGATCATGCCTTTGTGCGATCCGGCGGCAAAGCGCAGTGACAGACTCATGCGCACCTCGCCCGTCGGCTCCGAATGCAGCCGGTCGTGTCGAGCCACACTGCCCACCCTCCGGTCGGGAGCGCGCCGGCGGCCGGGTGGCGGCCTGCCGCTGCGTGCTCGCTCCGCTCGCGCTCACTCATGATGTAGCACTACTTCCGCAGCTCGATGACGGTCTTGCCGATGCGGATCGGCGCGCCCAGCGGGATCGGCGTGGGAGTCGTCAGCCGGGACCGGTCCAAGTAGGTGCCGTTGGTGGAACCCAGGTCCTCGACGATCCACTGGCCGTCGCGGTCCGGGTAGATCCTGGCATGCCGGCTGGAGGCGTAGTCGTCGTCCAGCACGATCGTGGAGTCGTGCGCCCGGCCCAGAGTGATGGTCTGGCCCTGCAGCGCGACCGTGGTGCCGGTCAGTGTGCCTTCGCTCACGACCAGCTTGGTGGGGGCGTTGCGGCCGCGTCGGCCGCCGCCCTGCTGGCCGCGCTGCTGGCCCCGCTGCTGCGGGGGCGCGGCGGCCTGCTGCCGGGGCGCCTGCTGCTGGCGTCCGGCCTCCCTACGCGATCCGCGCTGGGTGACGCGCGTACCGAACAGGTCGCTCCGGATGACCTGCACGGCCACGATCACGAACAGCCACAGTACGGCCAGGAAACCCAGCCGCATGACCGTGAGGGTCAGCTCTGACATTGCCCCCGCTTCACCCTTCGGCTTGCCTATAGATAACGGTGGTACTGCCCACGACGATCCGCGAGCCGTCGCGGAGCGTAGCGCGGGTGGTGTGCTGCCCGTCCACCACGATGCCGTTGGTGGAGCCGAGATCCTGGATCGTCGAGGGCGTTCCGGTCCGGATCTCGCAGTGCCTGCGGGAGACGCCGGGGTCGTCGATCCGCACGTCGGCGTCGGTGCTGCGACCCAGCACCAGCGTCGGGCGGGAGATCTGGTGGCGGGTGCCGTTGATCTCGATCCAGTAGCGGGTGCGCCCGCCGCTCATCGGAGCGGCCGCGGGCCGCTGGGTGGCGGGCTGCGGGTAGCCGTAACCGCCGGGGCGGGCGCCCGGCGGCGGCGCGGACGGCATCGGGGGTGCGCCGGCGGGCGCGCTGGGCGCATAGCCCGGGCCGCCGCCCGGGGCGCCACCCTGTCCGCCGCCCGGGGCGCCCTGCGCGGGGCGGCCCGGAGCCGGGGCCCCGGGGGCCTGCTGGCTGCTGGAGGAGGCGAGGGTGCGCGAGCGCACCCGGTACAGGCCGGTGTCCAGGTCGTCGGCCTTCTCCAGGTTGACCTTGATGGGGCCCATGAACGTGTAGCGCTGCTGCTTGGCGTAGTCGCGCACCATGCCGGCCAGCTCGTCGCCGAGCTGTCCCGAGTAGGGGCTGAGGCGCTCGTGGTCCGGCGCGCTCAGCTCCACGATGAAGTCGTTCGGTACGACGGTCCGGTCGCGGTTCCAGATCGTGGCGTTGTTGTCGCACTCGCGCTGGAGTGCGCCGGCGATCTCCACGGGCTGGACCTCGGACTTGAAGACCTTGGCGAAGGTGCCGTTCACCAGACCTTCGAGACGCTGCTCGAACTTCTTCAGGACTCCCATGGGGCACCTCCTCCGTCCCTGCCGTTGACTTGCCCTGTTGTGTGCGCTGCCTTGCCCGGTGGTGCTGGTACTGCTTACTGATCGTATCTACGCGCCGGGCAAACAGCCGGTTCCCCCAGCGACTCCCCTTCGAACTCCCGGCGGGCACTCCTGCTGCCATGGATCGTAGAGGCGGGCGAAGACCAGTGTCCCGCACCCGGCTGTGGACCCGGCCCGCCTCCGGGGGAGATGCCCGGGACCGGTACGAGGTTGATACGCGAAGCGGGTCTCCCTGATACCTGGGAGGCGGATGCGGTGGTCCGGGGCCGGGCGCGGCGGGCGCGGGGCCGCCCGGTGGCGGGCGGTGGCGGGCGGGAAGGGATGTGAACCCACCCCGTACGACGTGCTAATGTTCTGGGTGTCGGAAGGGGCCAGCCCGAAAGGGCCGGAAACGGAAGACACACCCAATGCGCGGGTGGCGGAATAGGCAGACGCGCTGGATTCAGGTTCCAGTGCCCGCAAGGGCGTGGGGGTTCAACTCCCCCCTCGCGCACAGAGAAACCGATGAACGGGTCTCTGCGGTGACGGAAGTCACCGCAGGGGCCCGTTTCTCGTTGTGCGCGGTTTTGTGGTTGTGTATGGGTTTTGTGGTTGTGTACGGGTTTGTGATGGATCGCACAGCGTGGACAGCCTCGCGGACACCTGACCCGTGACGTATGTCACGGGCGGGGCCAGGGGGTTTGCCCCCGGCGCTGCCGTGCCGACCGCTTCCTCCCCAACCCGCCACCGCACCATGGCGAGGGTGCTTCAGGGACCACCAGCCGGACCTGACCCGGCGTCGGCCCGGCGTCGCGCATCGTTTTCACGGCGTCGACCCCTCGCTTTCCCGGCGTCGGTCCAGCGTCTTCCCGGCGTCGACCCATCGCTTTCCCGGCGTCGACCCGGGGGCGAGGGCGGTGCGGTGAGGGCCGTGCGGCGAAAGCGCCACGACGAGGCGCCGCGGGCTTTCCCCAGGCGGCGAGTTGTCCACAGGGTCTGACACGTCTTCGTGACCAGCTGTACGGTCTCCACGAGTTGATGTTCGAGCCGGGCTGCGGACCGGCGTGGGGTTCGGGGGAGGCGGTCACGGTGACCGAAGCCGGTGCGCACGTACGAGTGGCCGAGGCGGAGGACGACGGCGCGGTGGCACGCCGGCTGCCCCGGATGCGCGGATTCGCCGCATGGCCCGCACACGGCACACCCAAGGACGAGGGCAAGGCACTCCGTCAGAGCGTGCCGCGCAGCGCCCACCACACCCTCGACCTCGACGCCTCCCGCCCCGACGCGGTGACCGCGGTCGAGGAGTCCAACGCCGGCCGCATCCCCGAACTGACACCGATCCGGGTGGGCCGGATGGCGGCCACCCCCTTCGCCTTCCTCCGCGGCTCGGCCGGACTCATGGCCTACGACCTGGCCCGCACCCCCATGACCCGGATCGCCGCCCAGATATGCGGAGACGCCCACGCGGCCAACTTCGGCCTCTACGGCGACGCCCGCGGCGACCTCGTCATCGACCTCAACGACTTCGACGAGACCGTCCACGGCCCCTGGGAATGGGACCTGAAGCGGCTCGCGACCTCCCTGGTGCTCGCCGGACGGGAGGCCGGCGCCGACGAGGACACCTGCCGCGCGGCAGCACACGACACGGTCGGTGCCTACCGTCGCACCATGCGCCTGCTGGCCAAGCTCCCCGTGCTCGACGCCTGGAACGCCATCACGGACGAGGAACTCGTCTCCCACACCGACGCCCACGACCTCCTCGGCACCCTGCAGCGGGTCTCGGAGAAGGCCCGCGCCAACACCAGCGGCCGGTTCGCGGCGAAATCGACCGAAGTGGTCCAGGACGGCGGACGCCGCTTCGTGGACGCGGCGCCGGTACTCCGCCGCATACCGGACGCCGAGGCCCACACGGTCGCCGCGTCCCTGGAGTCGTACGTCCACACCCTCAGCGAGGACCGGCACCCCCTGCTCGCCCGCCACGCCGTGCACGACGTGGCCTTCCGGGTCGTCGGCACCGGCAGCGTCGGCACCCGCTCCTACGTCGTGCTGCTCCTCGACCACCGCGAGCAGCCGCTGGTGCTCCAGGTGAAGGAGGCCCGGCCCTCCGCCCTCGTCCCGCACCTGGCCACGGCAGGGTTCGAGACACCACCGGTGGAGCACGAGGGCCGCCGCGTGGTCCTCGGACAGAAGCGCATGCAGGTCGTCAGCGACATCCTGCTCGGCTGGACGACCGTCGACGGGCGCCCCTTCCAGGTCCGCCAGTTCCGCAACCGCAAGGGCAGCGTCGACCCCGCCGCCCTCGCCGCCGACCAGATCGACGACTACGGCCGCATGACCGGCGCCCTGCTGGCCCGCGCCCACTCCCACAGCGCCGACCCGCGGCTGATCGCCGGCTACTGCGGAAAGAACGAGGAGCTGGACGAGGCGATCGCCACATTCGCCGTCGCCTACGCCGACCGCACGGAAGCGGACCACAACGAGCTGGTCACGGCGATCCGGGCGGGCCGGATCGAGGCGGAGCACGGCGTGTGAGATACCGCCACGTATGTGGGGTGGCGCCCGGCGCGTGAGGGGCCGTCCGGCGTGTGAGGTGGCGGTCGGCGTGTGAGGTGACGCCCGGTATGTGAGAGGCCGCCCGACGCTGTGCGGGGCCGGAACCGCAGGCCCGAGGGGTGCGGAACCGGACGCGACGTGCGGAACCGGACCCGATGCGGAGCCGGACCAGACGTGGGGAGCCGCAGCGCGGCGGAACCGGACGCGACGTGCAGAACCGGACCCGATGCGAAGCCGGAGCCGACGCGTGGAGCCGGACCAGACGTGGGGAGCCGGATCCGACGTCCGGCTCTGCCGCGCGGCGGAACGGGACCGGGCTACGGCTCTGCCGCGCGGCCGCCGGCCACCACCACCGCCCCGCCCCCCGGGCGGACGGCCGGCCCCCGGTTCCGCGGTGACCCACCGCACCCCCGGACCGGGCCGGCGCAGCGGCTACGCTGGGCGCGTGGTGAGCACTCCGGAAGCCGAACAGGCCCCGCGGCCCGAGGAACGGCTCGAGCAGGCCGTCCGGGCTGCCGAGCAGGCATTGATCGAGTACGAGATCGCCGTCGAGACGTTCCGAGTCGAGGTCGAGAACTTCTCCCGGCTGCACGAGCAGAGACTCGGCCCGCTCTACCTCCGCATCGAGGAGCTCGACGCCGAGATCGCCGAGGCGAAGGCCGCACGCACCGGCGACCCGGAGGACATCCGCCGGGCCGAGGAGGCCCGCGCCCGGGTGCTGCCGATCCCCGGCGTGGAGGACGTGCTGCACGGCTGGATGGACGGTCACGGCCTGTTCCCGGAAGCCGCCGCCATGCTGACCGACCAGGCCGTACGACCCCCCGAGCGGGTCCGGCCCAGCGAGGAGGCCCGCAAGCTCTACCGCGAGCTGGCCCGCAAGTCCCACCCCGACCTCGCCCAGGACGAGGACGAGCGCCGGCGCCGTGAGGAATTCCTCACCCGCGTCAACGCCGCCTACGCCCGCGGTGACGAGACCCTCCTGACGGAACTGGCCGAGGAGTGGGCGGCCGGCCCGGTACCACCCGAGCGGCATCCCAGCCCCGCCGAGGAGCTGTACGCCCGCCTCGAATGGCTCGCCCAGCGCAAGGAACTGCTCACCCTCGTCGCCCGCGAACTGGAGGAGGGCGCGATCGCCGGCCTGCTCCGGCTCGCCCCGGACGACCCCGACGGGCTGCTCGACGAGATCGGCGCCAGGCTGCGCGCCGACATCGCCCAGCGGGAGGCGGAACTGGCGGCCCTGTCGGCGCAGGACTGAGCAGCACGGCGCCTCCGGTCACGCCCAGGGCCTTCAGGTAGCGTCGGAGACATGAACTTCGCAGCTCGTGTGCCCACGGTCGAGATCACGGATCTCAAGGACGGCGACTTCCTGCTGGACGTCCGCGAGGACGACGAGTGGCAGGCAGGCCACGCCGAGGGAGCCCTGCACATCCCCATGAGCGAGTTCGTGGCCCGCTACGGCGAGCTGACCGAAGCCGCCCCGCAGGACGGCCGCGTCCATGTCATCTGCCGCTCCGGGGGCCGCTCGGCGCAGGTCACCATGTATCTGGTCCAGCAGGGCATCGACGCGGCGAACGTCGACGGCGGCATGCAGGTCTGGCAGGCCGCCGGCCGCCCGGTGATCACGGAAGACGGTCAGCCCGGCTTCGTGCTGTAAGCCACCCGGCGACCCGGGACCACGCGGTCAGCCCAGGGGATGGGCGGCCAGCAGATCCCCGAGCCTCTCCTCATGCGCCGCCGCCGGGCCGAGCGCCAGCTCCAGGTGCTTGGCCCAGGCGTGATAACGGTGCAGCGGATAGTCGGTGTCGGCACCGAACCCGCCATGCAGATGCTGCGCCGTCTGCACCACCCGGCGCACCCCCTCCGCCGCCCAGATCTTCGCCACCGCCACATCCCCGGCCGCGGGCAGCGCCCCCGGCACCCCCGAGGAGATCCGCCAGGCGGCCTGCCACAGGGTCGCCTCCATGGCGCGCAGATCGATGTACCGGTCCGCGGCCTGCACGGCCACCCCCTGGAAGGTCGCGATCGGAAACCCGAACTGCTCCCGCTTGCCGGTGTACTCAGCGGTCATCCGCAGCACCCGCTCGCCCAGACCGAGCGCCAGAGCGCAGACACCCGTGGTGAGCACCGCGTGCAGCCACTCCCAGGCACCCTCGGCCTCGATGACCTCGTCCGCCCCGACCCGGACCGACGCGAGCCGCACTTCGGCCAGCCGCTCCCCGCTGGTGGACACCTGCTCGGCGAGGACCACCCCGTCCCGCTCGCGCGGTACCAGCGCGAGCACGGCCCGCGCCGCGGCCGTTCCCCCTACATGGGCCGGCACGACGACGAGATCCGCGTCGTACGCCCAGGGCACCGCCGTCTGCACCCCGTCCAGCACCCAGGCCGAGCCGTCCCGACGTGCGCCGACGGCCAGTTCGGCCGGATCGTGGCCGGTACGGCCGTGCGCCGCGACGGTCAGCACCAGCTCGCCCCGTCCGGCCCGGGCCAGCACACGCCCCGCCAGCTCCGCGCCACCGTAGGCCTGTACGGCCGCTGCCGCCGCGCTGTGCTCCAGCAACGGCACCCGGGCGAGGACCTTGGCGGACTCACGCAGCACCAGGCACAGCGCGACCGCGTCCAGTCCGGAACCGCCGTGCGCCTCGTCGAGCAGCAGACTCAGCAGGTCCGCCTCGGCCAGCCGGGACCACAGCTCCCGGTCGAAACCCTCGGCCACGGCACCGGTGGTGAGCGCCGGGCTGGGCACCGCGTCCGGCACCACGCCCGCGAACACCCCGCGCGCCGCCTCGGCCGCCGCCCGCTGCTCCTCGCTGAAGGTGAAGTCCACGGCCTGTCCCTCCGACGGTGCGGTCATCCATCTGACGGGGCGTCAAGATAGAACAGGTTCTAGGAGAAGGGAACGGGTCGGGCGGTGGTGTTCCTGGGGGCCCTCCCTCCCCCTCCCCCCTCCCTCCCCTCCCCCTCACCCCCACGCCGAGGCGCCCCCGTGCAGGCCTCAGCGGTCGAAGTCCAGCTCCACCTGCTCCGTCAGCGGATGCGACTGGCAAGCCAGTACGTATCCGGCTTCCGTCTCCTCCGCCTCCAGGGCGAAATTGCGGTCCATGCGGACCTCGCCGGAGACCAGGAAGGCGCGGCACGTCCCGCACACTCCGCCCTTGCAGGCGTAGGGCGCGTCGGGGCGGTTGCGCAGGACCGTCTCCAGCAGGGACTCGCTCTCCCGCACCGGCCAGGTGCCGCCGCGTCCGTCGAGCCGGGCCGTCACCGTGCTGTGCGCGGGCGTCCGCGTGGTGGCGGCCGGTGCCGAGCCCGCGTCCACATGGAAGATCTCCTGGTGGATGCGGGACCGGTCCACGCCGAGCTCGCGCAGCGCCTTCTCCGCGCCCTGCACCAGTCCGTACGGCCCGCACAGGAACCAGCCCGCCACGTCCCCGACCGGCAGCAGCGCGGGCAGCAGCCCGGCGATCCGCTCACGGTCGAGCCGGCCGGACGGCAGGCCCGCCTGCTGTTCCTCGCGGGAGAGCACCGTCACCAGCTGAAGGCGCTCGGGGTAGCGGTCCTTCAGGTCGGCGACCTCCTCCAGGAACATCGTCGAGGCGGCCGTGCGGTCGCTGCGTATCAGGCAGAACCGGGCCGCCGGTTCGCGGGCCAGCAGGGTGGCGACGATGGACAGCACCGGGGTGATGCCGCTGCCGCCGACGACCGCCGCGTACAGTCCCGGCGCCGGTTCCAGGGTGAAGCGGCCGGCCGGGGTCATCACCTCCAGCTCGTCGCCGGCGTTGATCTCCTTCAGCGCGTAGGGGGAGAAGGCCCCTCCTTCCACCAGCCGCACGCCCACTCTCAGCGTGTCCGGGCCGGCGCCGGCCGGATCGGGTGCGGGGGAGCAGATCGAGTACGTGCGGCGGACCTCGGTGCCGTCGACCTGCCGGCGCAGTGCCAGGTGCTGGCCGGCCGTGTGCCGGTACTCCTCGCGCAGGCCGGGCGGGACGGTGAAGGTGAGGGCGACGGAGTCGTCGGTGATCCGGTCGACCGCGGCCACCGGGAGCGGGTGGAAGCGCGCCATCACAACTCCTTGAAGTGGTCGAACGGTTCACGGCAGGCGAGGCAGCGGCGCAGGGCCTTGCACGCGGTGGAGGAGAACCTGCTCAGCAGTTCGGTGTCGGGCGAGCCGCAGTGCGGGCAGCGGACCGGTTGGGTCTCCGTCGTGTGCGTGTGGGTGCGCGTCGGGCCGAGGGACAGTGGCACCGGGCCGGAGGCGCTGTGCACGCGCGGGGGAGCGATGCCGAACTCCCGTAGTTTGCGTCGCCCTTCGGGGCTGATGTCGTCGGTCGTCCAGGCGGGCGCGAGCACCGTGCGGACCGTGACCTGGCGCATGCCGTGGGCGCGCAGCACCCGTTCGATGTCCACGCTCATCGCCTCGATGGCGGGGCAGCCGGTGTAGGTGGGGGTGAGGTCGACCTCGACGGTGTCGCTGCCGTGCAGACGTGCCGCGCGCACCACACCCAGCTCCTGGAGTGTGAGCACCGGCAGTTCGGGGTCGGGCACCGAGCCGGCCAGCTCCAGCAGTTCCTTCTCCAGGGCGGTGGCGGTCACCATGACGCCCCCGGGTGGCTGCGGTGCAGGTGCTGCATCTCGGCGAGCATCCGTCCGAACGGTTCGGTGTGCAGGCCCTGCCGGCCCGCGCCGGCCGACCAGGCGCCGGTGCGGGGGCCCTCGGGGAGGGGGATGGTGGCACGGTCGAGGACGTCTGTGACGGACTCCTGCCAGTGCGCCTCCAGGCGTGCCCAGTCGGCCTCGAGTCCTTCCACCGGCTGGAACATCTCACCGGTGAACTTCCACAGTGCCTCGCAGGCGCTGCGCATCCGCTCGTGGCTGGTCTCCGTGCCGTCGCCGAGGCGGAGCGTCCACTGCTCGGCGTGGTCGCGGTGGTAGAGGACCTCCTTGACCGCTTTCGCGGCGAGGGGGGCGAACGGGCCGTCGCCTGCGGCCAGTTCGGCGTAGAGCAGCTGCTGGTAGGTGGAGAAGTAGAGCTGGCGGGCGATCGTGTGGGCGAAGTCGCCGTTCGGCTGTTCGACCAGCTGGAGGTTGCGGAAGGCCCGCTCTTCGCGCAGGTAGGCCAGTTCGTCCTCGTCGCCGGCCAGGGACAGCAGTATCCGGGCCTGCCCGAGCAGGTCGAGGGCGATGTTGGCGAGGGCGACCTCCTCCTCCAGGACGGGGGCGTGCCCGGCCCACTCGCCCAGCCGGTGGGAGAGCACCAGGGCGTCGTCGCCGAGGGCGAGCGCGGCGGTCACCGGGACGGTGGCGGGGCCGGTGGCGGTCACAGGTGCTTCACCCCTTCCGGGATCTCGTAGAAGGTCGGGTGCCGGTAGGGCTTGTCGGCGGCCGGTTCGAAGAAGGGGTCCTTCTCGTCCGGCGAGGACGCGGTGATCGCGGCGGCCGGGACGACCCAGATCGACACGCCCTCGCCGCGGCGGGTGTACAGATCGCGGGCGTTGCGCAGGGCCAGCTCCGCGTCGGGGGCGTGCAGGCTGCCGGCGTGGGTGTGGGAGAGGCCGCGCCGGGAGCGCACGAAGACCTCCCACAGGGGCCAGTCGGTGGTGCTCATGCTCGCTGCGCTCCTGTCTCGTGTCCTGCCTCACCGGTGCCGCCTGTGCCACCGGTGTGTTTGGCCGCGTAGGCGGCGGCCGCTTCCCGCACCCATGCGCCCTCGGCGTGGGCGCGGCGGCGCTGGGTGATCCGCTGTTCGTTGCAGGGGCCGTTGCCCTTGAGGACGTCCCAGAACTCCGTCCAGTCGATCGGGCCGAATTCGTGGTGTCCGCTCTCCTCGTTCCACCGCAGGTCGGGGTCCGGGAGGGTGAGGCCGAGGGACTCGGCCTGGGGGACGCAGATGTCGACGAAGCGCTGGCGCAGTTCGTCGTTGGAGTGGCGCTTGATCTTCCACTCCATGGACTGTGCCGAGTGCTGGGACTCGTCGTCGGGCGGGCCGAACATCATCAGTGACGGCCACCACCAGCGGTCGACGGCGTCCTGTGCCATCGCGTGCTGTTGCGGGGTGCCCTTGCTCAGGGCCAGCAGCAGTTCGTAGCCCTGGCGCTGGTGGAAGGACTCCTCCTTGCAGACCCGCACCATCGCCCGGGCGTAGGGGCCGTAGGAGCAGCGGCACAGTGGCACCTGGTTGGTGATCGCGGCGCCGTCGACCAGCCAGCCGATCGCGCCGACGTCGGCCCAGGTCAGCGTCGGGTAGTTGAAGATCGAGGAGTACTTCTGGCGGCCGCTGTGCAGCTTGTCGAGGAGCTCGTCGCGGCTGGTGCCGAGGGTTTCGGCCGCGCTGTACAGGTACAGGCCGTGGCCGGCCTCGTCCTGGACCTTGGCCATCAGGATCGCCTTGCGGCGCAGGGAGGGCGCGCGAGTGATCCAGTTGGCTTCGGGCTGCATGCCGATGATCTCGGAGTGTGCGTGCTGGGCGATCTGCCGGACCAGTGTCGCCCGGTAGGCGTCGGGCATCCAGTCGCGGGGTTCGATGCGTTCGTCGGCGGCCACGGCCGCGTCGAAGGCGTGCTGGTAGGCCGCCGTGTCGACGGTGTCCGGTGCGCTGTCCGCGGTGCGGGTCGTGCGCTGCGCGGCTGCTGTGGCCATGCGGTCCCCCTGACCTCGGGCTCTTCGGTGAACCTGTCCCGACCGATCGTTCGGTCCGTGCGCATCAATGGTGTGCCGGGCCGCGGTGGGGTGTCAACCGCTGTGGAAAACTCCGCCGGGCGGCCTGTGGACAAGGGGGTCGAAAGGCGGGTACGGCCGGTGCCGCAGCCGTACCGCGTGGCGAGGACCACGGCACCTGCCCGTACCCGGGGCTGCGCCCGGCGGCCGGGGCTGAGTACCGTTCCGTGCGGACGCCGAGAGCGGCGTACGTGAAGCATGGGGCGCTCGTGGCGGCGCCGCATCACGGAGCTGAACCGCTGAGCCGAACGACTGAGCCGAAACGGGGGACGGGGCGGAATGGACGCGTACGACGAGGACCCGGAGGCGCGACCCGGCGCCGGCGGGCCGGCGGGGGCGCGTCTCCCGGAGGGCGCCCCGGTCGACAAGGACCCCCCGGTGGGTGCGCCGGCTGTGGATGCGCCCGTGAGTGCCGATACGCGGGCGACTGCGGATGCGGCCGGCCGTGAGGGTACGGTCGCGGGCGAGGACTCCCGCGACGCGAACGGTGGGCAGCCGGCCCAGCCGGCCCCGTCGACCTCGTCAGCCCTGCCGGCCCGGTCGGCGTGGGGTGGCCGAGAGGATGTGGCGGCCCTGCCTTCTCAGGCACGTCAGGGGGCGGACAGCGCGCCGGGCGCCTCCGCACCGCGGGTCGCCCCGGCCGAGGCCACCGCGCCGCACCCCGCCCCCCGCACCGGCGTAGCCGCCCTCTCCCCCCGCTACCAGGTCGCCGCCGCGCTGGCGCTGGCGGTGGTGGGTGTGGCCGCCTGTGTGCATCTGCTGATGGTGTTCCTCAGCCTCGCCCCGGCGAACACGGTGACCAAGCAGCACGGCAGGGCCGTCGAGCAGTGGGTGTACCCGGAGTTCGAGCAGAACTGGAAGCTGTTCGCCCCGAATCCGCTGCAGCAGAACATCGCCGTCCAGGTGCGGGCCGAGGTGCGGATGAAGGACGGCACCCTGCGCACCACCGGCTGGACGGACCTGTCCGCCCAGGACGGCGCCGCCATCGACGGCAACCTGGTGCCCAGTCACACCCAGCAGAACGAGCTGCGCCGCGCCTGGGACTTCTTCGTGGCGACGCACACCGCCGACAACCGTCCCGTCGGCATGCGCGGTTCCCTCTCCGAGCAGTACGTGAGCCGGATCGTGGTGATGCGCCTGTACCGGACCGATCCGATCAGCCGGGACGGCGTCATCCGGCGGGTCCAGGTCCGTGCCAGCACCACCAATGTGCAGCCGCCCGCGTGGAGCCGTGAGCGGGTGTCCGACAAGCCGGTCTACCGGGTGATGCCCTGGTGGACGGTGACCGCCGACGAGGCCGCCGGAGGTGTGCGGTGAACGGGTTCTCCCTGCCCCTCTCGCGCGGGATCGCCCGCGTCACCGGTGCGGCCCTGGGGCCGTACCAGAGCGCCGTGGTCCGCATCGGCTTCGCCGGGACCTGGCTGCTGTTCCTGCTGCGCGAGTTCCCCCACCGCCAGGAGCTGTACGGCCCGGCCGGCCCGTGGGGCTGGAACCTGGCCAAGGAGCTGACCGCCGACAACCACGCCTTCACGGTCCTGCTGTGGTCCGACGGGCAGCTGTGGTTCGAGTGCTTCTACGCGCTGGCGATCCTCGCCAGCGCCGCGCTGCTGCTCGGCTGGCGTACCCGTACGGCGTCCGTGCTGTTCATGGTCGGCGTGCTGTCGCTGCAGAACCGCAGCGTCTTCGTCGGCGACGGCGGTGACAACGTCCTGCACCTGATGTCCTTGTACCTCGTGTTCACACGGTGTGGACAGGTGTGGTCGCTGGACGCGCGGCGGGCGGCGCACGCGGAGGCGGCACGCGCGCGTGGTGAGCGGGATTCCGCCGACCGGATGGGGCCGTCGCTGTGGGCGGTGTCCGGCCTGGCGCTGGTCCTGGCGACGTTCACCGGCCGGTTCGACAACGGCTGGCTGATCCCCGCGCTGCTGTGGACGACCTGGGCGGTGCTGGGCCTGTGGTGGGCCGTCGGCCGCTGGGTGAAGTCCCGGGAGCCGCGGATCCTGCTGGACGTCATCGCCAACGTCCTGCACAACGGCGCCCTGTTCGTGATCATGGCCGAGGCCTGTCTGATCTACGCGACGGCCGGCTGGTACAAGATCCAGGGCTCGCGCTGGCAGGACGGCACCGCCGTCTACTACCCGCTCCACCTGGACTACTTCTCGCCCTGGCCCGGACTGGCCGACCTGATGTCCTCCAGCGGCACGATCATGATGGTCGCCGCCTACGGAACGGTCATGGTGCAGGTCGCCTTCCCGTTCACCCTGTTCAACCGGCGGGTCAAGAACGTCCTGCTGGTCGTGATGATGCTCGAACACGCGGTGATCGCGGTGGTGCTCGGCCTGCCGTTCTTCTCGCTGGCGATGATCACCGCCGACGCGGTCTTCCTGCCGACGTCGTTCCTGCGCCGGCTGGGCGCGCTGGTGGCGGGCGCGCGTGGGCGGATCGCCCGGCGCGGTGACCGTACGGTGCCCGCGCCCCGCTCCCCCGAAGACGAGCCCGGCCACAGGCCCGAAGGCAAGCCCGACAGGCCCGAGGAGAGCGCGGAGGGCCGCGTAGGGTTCACCGCATGACCGACCCGACGAACCGCTGGCGCGAGCACGCCGGTGCCGCCGTGCTGCTCGACGGCTTCCACGCCCTCAAGCACGCGCTGCGCTTCGGGGCCGAGGTCCCGGTGGCGGTCGCCACCGACCGGCGGGCCGCGCTCGCCCTCGCCGAGGAACTGGCCGAAGACGTACGGGACGCGCTGGACGCGCTGCTCACGCAGGTGTCCGCGGAGACCTACGCCTCCCTCGTCCCGCGGCCCCACCCGACCGGTGTGGCCGCGCTCGCCGTACGGCCGTCACGCGAGGCCAACCTGCGTGCGCTGGCCCGCACCCCCCGCACCGCCCCGGTCGTGGTCCTGGACAACCCCCGCAACCTGGGCAACGCCGGTGCCGTGATCCGGCTGGCCGCCGGTTTCGGGGCGACCGGAGTGGTCACCACGGGCACGCTCGACCCCTGGCATCCCACGGTGGTGCGCGGCGGCGCCGGCCTGCACTTCGCGACCGCGGTGGAACACCTCGGCGTCGACGAGCTGCCGGCCGGGCCGCTGTTCGCGCTCGACCCGGAGGGCGAGGACATCCGCGGCACCGAGCTGCCCGACGACGCCGTGCTGGCGTTCGGCTCGGAGCGCAGCGGCCTGTCGGCCGAGTTGCGCGCGCGTGCCGACCATCTGCTGGCCCTGCCGATGCGCCCCCAGGTCTCCAGTTACAACCTCGCCACCAGCGTGGCGATGACGCTGTACCACTGGAGCGCGGCCGGGGGCGCACCCGCCGCGAACTGAGAGGGCTCAGACCTCCCGGCGGACCTCCACCACCCGGAACCGGTTGGCCACGAACGCGCCGTCGCACAGTGCGGCGTTCGCCGCGGGGTTGCCGCCCGAGCCGTGGAAGTCGGAGAAGGCCGCCGTCTGGTTCACGTACACCCCGCCGGTCAGGTTGAGCGACAGCTGGGCCGCCTCCTCCAGGCACACCTCCTCGACGGCCTGCTCGACCTCGCTGTCGGTGGTGTAGGCGCCGACCGTCATCGCGCCCTTCTCGCGGACCGTGCGGCGCAGCAGCTCCACCGCGTCGGTCACCGAGTCGACGGCGACGGCGAAGGAGACCGGCCCGAAGCACTCGCTCATGTAGGCGGCCTCGTCGTCGGGCTTGGCGCCGTCCAGCTTGACGAGTACGGGGGTGCGGACCACCGCGTCCGGGAACTCCGGGTTGGTGATCTCCCGGGAGGCGAGGGCGACTTCACCGAGTCCGGTGGCGGCTTCCAGGCGGGCCTTGACGTCGGGGTTGACGATGGCGCCCAGCAGCGCGTTCGCGCGCGCGTCGTCGCCGAGGAGGCCGTCGACCGCGCGGGCGATGTCCGCGGTGACCTCGTCGAAGGTCTTGGCGCCCTGCTCGGTCCGGATGCCGTCCCGGGGGATCAGCAGGTTCTGCGGGGTGGTGCACATCTGGCCGCTGTACAGGGACAGCGAGAACGCCAGGTTGGACAGCATGCCCTTGTAGTCGTCCGTGGAGTGCACGATCACCGTGTTGACGCCGGCCTTCTCGGTGTAGACCTGCGCCTGGCGGGCGTTGGCCTCCAGCCAGTCACCGAAGGACGTCGACCCCGTGTAGTCGATGATCCTGATCTCGGGGCGGGCGGCGAGGGTCTTGGCGATGCCCTCGCCGGGGCGCTCGGCGGCCAGCGCCACCAGGTTCGGGTCGAAGCCGGCCTCGGCGAGCACGTCCCGGGCCACCTGCACGGTGAGCGCGAGCGGCAGCACGGCGCGCGGGTGCGGCTTGACCAGGACGGCGTTGCCGGTCGCCAGGGAGGCGAACAGGCCCGGGTAGCCGTTCCAGGTCGGGAAGGTGTTGCAGCCGATGACCAGGGCGAGGCCGCGCGGGACCGGTGTGAACTGCTTGGTGAGGGCCAGCGGGTCGCGCTTGCCCTGGGGCTTGGTCCACTCGGCCGTCCCGGGCGTGCGGATCTGCTCCGCGTAGGCGTACGCCACCGCCTCCAGACCGCGGTCCTGGGCGTGCGGGCCGCCCGCCTGGAACGCCATCATGAACGCCTGGCCGGAGGTGTGCATGACCGCGTGCGCGAACTCGTGCGTACGGTCGCTGATCCGCTTGAGGATCTCCACACAGACCACGGCCCGCATCTCGGGGCCCGCGTCCCGCCAGGCCGCCTGCCCGGCCTTCATCGCGGGCAGCAGGGTGTCGATGTCCGCGTGCGGATAGGTCACGCCCAGCTCGATGCCGTACGGCGAGACCTCGCCGCCCACCCAGTCGTCCGTGCCGGGCTGGCCGAGGTCGAGGCGGTTGCCCAGCAGGGCGTCGAAGGCCGCCTTGCCCGCCGCCGCGTCCAGGCTGCCGTTCTCGCCGTAGGCCTTCGGGTGCTCGGGATGCGGGGACCAGTACGCGCGCGTACGGATCGCCTCCAGCGCCTGGTCCAGGGTGGGCCGGTGCTTCGCGATCAGCTCGTGCGTGGTCAGTTCGGCGGCCATACGGAACCAACTCCTCGTCTGGAGAACTCGTCGTCGAGTTCATTGACCTGGGCAGAAACATGGGCAGGGACGGCCGGTCAGAGCTAGAGTAACCGAACGATCGGTCGGGACAAGGGGGTCCGGCGCATCTGTGGAAAACGTCGTGCGGGAGGATCGCGCACATGACAGCACTCGACCTCAGCAGCCCCGTGGCCGTCGTCGGCACCGGCACCATGGGCCAGGGCATCGCCCAGGTCGCGCTGGTCGCCGGCCACCCCGTGCGGCTGTACGACGCAGCCGCCGGGCGCGCCCGGGACGCGGCCGCAGCGATCGGCGCCCGCCTCGACCGGCTCGTGGAGAAGGGAAAGCTCCCCGGTGCCGACCGGGACGCCGCGCGCGCCCGCCTGCAGCCGGTGGAGAGGCTCACGGAACTGGCGGACTGCGGGCTGGTCGTCGAGGCCGTCCTGGAGCGGCTGGACGTCAAACAAGAGCTCTTCGGCGCGCTGGAGGACATCGTCGCCGACGACTGCCTGCTCGCCACCAACACCTCCTCGCTGTCGGTGACGGCCATCGGCGGCCCCCTGCGCCATCCCGGCCGCCTCGTGGGCCTGCACTTCTTCAACCCGGCACCGCTCATGCCGCTGGTCGAGGTCGTCTCCGGGTTCGCCACCGACGTCACGTCGGCCACGCGCGCGTACGAGACCGCCCGCTCCTGGGGCAAGACCCCGGTGGCCTGCGCCGACACCCCGGGTTTCATCGTCAACCGGATCGCCCGCCCGTTCTACGCCGAGGCCTTCGCGGTCCACGAGGCACAGGCCGCCGACCCGGCCACCATCGACGCGATCCTGCGCGAGTCCGGCGGCTTCCGGATGGGCGCCTTCGAACTGACCGACCTGATCGGCCAGGACGTCAACGAGTCCGTGACCCACTCCGTGTGGCAGTCCTTCTTCCAGGACGTGCGCTTCACCCCGTCCCTGGCCCAGCGCCGGCTGGTGGAGTCCGGCCGCCTCGGCCGCAAGACCGGGCACGGCTGGTACGACCACGCCGAAGGCGCGGAGCGGCCCGAGCCGCACACCGCCGACAAGGAGCAGCCGCCGGCGTACGTCGTCGCCGAAGGCGGCCTGGGCCCCGCGGCCGAGCTGCTCACGCTGATCCGCGAGGCGGGCATCCAGGTCCGCGAGGAGGACGAGGACAACGGCACCCGCCTGGTGCTGCCGAGCGGTGGCCAGCTGGTCCTCGCCGACGGGCAGACCGGCGTGGAGTTCCGGGACGTCGTCTACTTCGACCTCGCCCTGGACTACCGCACGGCCACCCGCGTGGCGCTGTCCGCCTCCCCCGACACCTCACCGCGGACCCTCGCCGAGGCCACCGGCCTCTTCCAGGCCCTCGGCAAGGACGTCAGCGTCATCGGCGACGTACCCGGCATGATCGTGGCGCGTACGGTCGCCCGGCTCATCGACCTCGCCCATGACGCCGTCGCCAAGGGCGTGGCCACCGAGGAGGACATCGACACGGCCATGCGTCTCGGGGTGAACTACCCCGTCGGCCCGTTCGAGTGGGACCGCAGGCTCGGCCGTGAGTTCGCCTTCGACGTCCTGGACGAGATGCACGAGCGCGACCCCTCCGGACGCTACGCGCCCTCCCTCGCGCTCTACCGCCATGCGTACGCCGTCGAGGACAGGCGGGAGGGCACCTCATGACCGCGGCCAAGCGCGACACGTACACGCCCGAGACACTGCTCTCCGTGGCCGTGCGGGTCTTCAACGAGCGCGGCTACGACGGCACCTCCATGGAGCACCTGTCCAAGGCGGCCGGCATCTCCAAGTCGTCGATCTACCACCACGTCAGCGGCAAGGAGGAGCTGCTGCGCCGGGCGGTCAGCCGGGCCCTGGACGGTCTGTTCGCCATCCTGGACGAGGAGCGCGCGTGCGGGGGGCGGTCTGTCGACCGGCTGGAGTACGTCGTGCGGCGCATGGTCGAGGTGCTCATAGGCGAGCTGCCGTACGTGACGCTGCTGCTGCGTGTGCGCGGCAACACCGAGACCGAGCGGTGGGCGCTGGAGCGGCGGCGCGACTTCGACCACCGGGTCGCGGAACTGCTGAAGGCCGCGGCGGCCGACGGGGACGTCCGCGGTGACGTCGAGGTCCGCCTGGCCACCCGGCTGGTCTTCGGAATGATCAACTCGATCGTGGAGTGGTACCGGCCGGACCCGCGGGGCGCCGGCGAGCGCGAGGTGGCCGACGCGGTGGTCCAGCTCGTCTTCGCGGGCCTCAAGCAGAGCTGACCCGAGGCCGCGGGCGCGCCCTCGACCGGGCCCGCGGCACACCCCCGGTCACGTCTCCGGCACGCCCTCGACGGTCACGTCTCCGGCACGCCCTCGACGGTCACGCCTCCGGCACGCCCCCTTCGTCACGTCTCAGGCACCCCTCAGGTCACGCTTCAGGCCACGCCTCGGGCACCCCTCAGGCCACGCCTCGGGCACCCCTCAGCTCACGTCTCCGGCTCCACGTCGTCCTCCTCGAACACCAGCAGCGTGCGCGTGCTGAGCACCTCGGGGATCGCCTGGAGCCGGGTGAGCACCAGCTCGCGCAGTGCCCGGTTGTCGGGCGTGTGCACCAGCAGCAGCACGTCGAAGTCGCCGCCCACCAGCGCGATGTGGGAGGCGCCGGGCAGCTGTCTGAGCTGCTCGCGGACCGTGCGCCAGGTGTTCTGGACGATTTTCAGCGTGACGTACGCCGAGGTGCCGTGCCCCGCCCGCTCGTGGTCCACACGCGCGCTGAAACCCCGGATGACTCCGTCCTCGACGAGCCGGTTGATGCGCGCGTAGGCGTTGGCGCGCGAGACGTGGACACGTTCGGCGACGGACCGTATCGAGGCGCGCCCGTCCGCCTGAAGGATCTTCAGGATGTCCTGGTCGATGGCGTCCAGCGGGCGCGGCGGCAGCGGGACGCCGTCCTGCGGTCCGTCGGCCATTTGTTCAGCTGCCATTGCCCCCCGCTCCCTCGCCGTGGACGTCCTGCGTTCATTCCAGGCTGTGGAGAACCGTTTGTCCACAGCCTGGAGGGGGCTGTAGCCAAAATGTGCCGACGACCGAACAATCGGTTGGTGAGGCGCCTCAGAGTCGACGCGCCTCCCGTAGCCGCTCCCACGAGGAGGTGCCGTCATGACGGTTCTGGAGCAGCGGGGCGCGTACCGGCCTTCGCCGCCGCCCGCCTGGCAGCCCCGTATGGACCCCGCGCCGCTGCTGCCCGACGCCGAGCCCTACCGCGTCCTCGGCACCGAGGCGGCCGCCAAGGCAGACCCGGACCTGCTGCGCCGGCTCTACGCCCAGCTGGTGCGCGGCCGCCGCTACAACACGCAGGCCACCGCGCTCACCAAGCAGGGCCGCCTCGCCGTCTACCCCTCCAGCACCGGCCAGGAGGCCTGCGAGGTCGCCGCCGCCCTGGCCCTCGACGCACGTGACTGGCTCTTCCCCAGCTACCGCGACACCCTCGCCGTCGTCGCCCGGGGCGTGGACCCCGTCGAGGCCCTCACCCTGCTGCGCGGCGACTGGCACAGCGGCTACGACCCCCACACCCACCGCGTGGCCCCCCTCTCCACCCCGCTGGCCACCCAGCTCCCGCACGCCGTCGGCCTCGCGCACGCCGCCCGGCTCAAGGGCGACGACGTGGTCGCGCTCGCCCTGGTCGGCGACGGCGGCACCAGCGAGGGCGACTTCCACGAGGCACTGAACTTCGCCGCCGTCTGGCAGGCGCCGGTCGTCTTCCTCGTGCAGAACAACGGCTTCGCGATCTCCGTCCCCCTCGCCAAGCAGACCGCCGCGCCCTCCCTGGCCCACAAGGCCGTCGGATACGGCATGCCGGGCCGGCTGGTCGACGGCAACGACGCCGCGGCCGTGCACGAGGTCCTCAGCGACGCCGTACGGCACGCGCGTGCCGGCGGCGGCCCCACCCTGGTGGAGGCGGTGACGTACCGGATCGACGCCCATACCAACGCCGACGACGCCACCCGCTACCGCGGCGACGCCGAGGTCGAGGCCTGGCGCGCCCACGATCCGATCGAGCTGCTGGAGGCGGAGCTGACCACGCGCGGGCTGATCGACGAGGCCGGCATCGAGGCCGCCCGGCAGGACGCCGAGGCGATGGCCGCCTCCCTGCGCGAAGCCATGAACCGCGACCCCGAACTGAACCCGATGGACCTCTTCGACCACGTCTTCGCCGAGACCACCGCCCAGCTGCGCGAACAGCGCGCCCTGCTCAGGGCCGAACTGGAAGCCGAGCAGGAGCAGCACGGCACCCAGGAAGGCGGGGCCCGATGACCACCGTCGCCGTCAAGCCCGCCACCATGGCGCAGGCCCTCACCCGCGCGATGCGCGACGCGATGGCCGCCGACCCGTCCGTGCACGTCATGGGCGAGGACGTCGGCACCCTCGGCGGCGTCTTCCGCGTCACCGACGGCCTTGCCAAGGAGTTCGGCGAGGACCGCTGCACCGACACCCCGCTCGCCGAGGCCGGCATCCTCGGTGCCGCCGTCGGCATGGCCATGTACGGCCTGCGCCCGGTGGTGGAGATGCAGTTCGACGCGTTCGCCTACCCGGCGTTCGAGCAGCTCATCAGCCATGTCTCCCGGATGCGCAACCGCACCCGCGGGAAGATGCCCCTGCCCATCACCGTCCGTGTCCCCTACGGCGGCGGAATCGGCGGCGTCGAGCACCACAGCGACTCCTCCGAGGCCTACTACATGGCCACCCCGGGCCTGCACGTGGTCACACCCGCGACCGTAGCCGACGCCTACGGCCTGCTGCGCCAGGCCATCGCCTCCGACGACCCGGTCGTCTTCCTGGAGCCCAAGCGGCTGTACTGGTCCAAGGACTCCTGGGACGCCGAGCACCCCACGGAGGTCGAGCCCATCGGCCACGCGGTGGCGCGCCGCCCCGGCAGCAGCGCCACGCTGATCACCTACGGCCCCTCCCTGCCCGTCTGCCTGGAGGCCGCCGAGGCCGCGCAGGCCGAGGGCTGGGACCTGGAAGTGGTCGACCTGCGCTCGCTGGTGCCGTTCGACGACGAGACGGTCTGCGCGGCCGTGCGCCGCACCGGACGCGCGGTCGTCGTCCACGAGTCCACCGGGTTCGGCGGACCGGGCGGCGAGATCGCGGCCCGGATCACCGAGCGCTGTTTCCACCACCTGGAGGCGCCGGTGCTGCGCGTGGCCGGCTTCGACATCCCCTACCCGCCGCCCATGCTGGAGCGGCACCACCTGCCCGGCGTCGACCGCATCCTGGACGCCGTGGCCCGGCTGCAGTGGGAGGCCGAGGGCTGATGGCACAGGTGCTGGAGTTCAAGCTCCCCGACCTCGGCGAGGGACTCACCGAGGCGGAGATCGTCCGCTGGCTGGTCCAGGTCGGTGACGTCGTCGCCGTCGACCAGCCGGTCGTCGAGGTGGAGACGGCCAAGGCGATGGTCGAGGTGCCCTGCCCCTACGGCGGTGTCGTCACCGCCCGCTTCGGCGAGGAGGGCACCGAACTGCCGGTGGGCGCACCGCTGTTGACGGTGGCCGTCGGCGAACCGGCCGCGCACACCGAGCCGGAGGGCTCCGGCAACGTCCTGGTCGGCTACGGCACCTCCGACGCGCCGGCCCGGCGCCGGAGGGTGCGGCCGACTCCCGTGGTGACGGCTGCCGCGAACGGCAGCACCGGTCCGGGCGGCCCACGGACCCCGAGCGCGCCCTCGGAGACCGGCCCGGAACCGCGGCCCGACCGGGCCGCGGCCTCCACCGGTACGGCGACCGACGGGACGGCCCACACGCGCGTGGACGCACTCCACCTGGAGGGCCCGGTACCCGTGATCTCCCCCCTGGTCCGACGGCTGGCCCGCGAGGGCGGTGTGGACCTGCGGCAGCTCGCGGGCTCGGGCCCGGACGGACTGATCCTGCGCTCGGACGTCGAGGACGCCCTGCGGACCAGGGCCGCTCCGGGCAGCCGTACGGCCGGAGCACCCGCCGCGACGCACAGTGCCGTCGTGGCCCCGCCGGCACCCGCCGCCGCCTCGGCCACACACGCCGCGGGCATCCGCATCCCCCTCAAGGGCGTTCGCGGCGCCGTCGCCGACAAGCTCTCCCGCAGCCGCCGGGAGATCCCGGACGCCACCTGCTGGGTCGACGCCGACGCGACCGAACTCATGGGCGCGCGTGCCGCGATGAACGCCGCGGGAGGACCGAAGATCTCCCTCCTCGCGCTGCTCGCCCGCATCTGCACGGCCGCGCTCGCCCGGTTCCCCGAACTGAACTCCTACGTCGACGTCGAAGCCCGCGAGGTCGTCCAGCTCGACCAGGTCCACCTCGGGTTCGCCGCGCAGACCGCGCGCGGGCTCGTCGTACCGGTCGTCCGGGACGCCCACGCGCGCGACGCCGAGTCGCTGACCGCCGAGTTCGCCCGGCTCACCGAGGCCGCCCGCACCGGGACGCTCACCCCCGGGGACCTCACCGGCGGGACCTTCACACTGAACAACTACGGGGTCTTCGGCGTCGACGGCTCCACACCGATCATCAACCACCCCGAGGCGGCCATGCTCGGCGTCGGCCGGATCGTCCCCAAGCCGTGGGTCCACGAAGGAGAGCTGGCGGTCCGCCAGGTCGTCCAGCTCTCGCTCACCTTCGACCACCGGGTGTGCGACGGCGGCACGGCGGGCGGATTCCTTCGGTACGTGGCGGACTGCGTGGAACACCCGGCGGTGCTCCTGCGCACCCTGTGACGCCCGCGGGGCCCGCGAGGAAGGCCCCCTCGGGAGACACGAGCAGCACTCCTCGGGACATACTCGGGGGGTGACCGACAACGCCCCCGCCGCCCCCGGGACGCCGGTGCCGTACGACGCCGTCGTGCTGGCCGGCGGTGCCGCCCGGCGGCTCGGCGGAGCCGACAAGCCCGGCCTGCGCGTCGGCGGCCGGGCCCTGCTCGACCGGGTCCTCACCGCCTGCGCCGGCGCGGGCACGACCGTCGTGGTGGCCGACCGGCGGCCCACCGCGCGGCCCGTGCGCTGGACGCGCGAGGAACCGTCCGGCGGCGGACCGGTCGCCGCGCTGGCCGCGGGCCTGCGGCTCACCACCGCCGAACACGCCGTCGTCCTCTCCGCCGACCTGCCCTTCCTCCAGCCGGACACGCTGCGGCGCCTGCTGACCGCCCTGTGCGGCACCGGAGCCGACGGCGCGCTGCTCACCGACGCCGACGGCCGCGATCAGCCCCTCGTGGCCGCCTACCGCACCGCCGCGCTCCGCCGCGAGCTGGCCGGGCTCACGGCCGGCCCGGAGGGACTGACCGGGCTGCCGCTGCGCCGGCTGACCGGCGCCCTCCGTCTCACCCGTGTCCCGGACCCGCTCGCGTCCTTCGACTGCGACACCTGGGACGACATCGCCGACGCCAGGGCACGCATCAGGGAGCATGGGCACGTGTTGGATGAATGGATCTCCGCAGTCAAGGACGAACTGGGCATCGACCTGGATGTCGACACCGGCCTCCTGCTCGACCTGGCCCGCGACGCCGCGCACGGCGTGGCCCGCCCGGCCGCCCCGCTGACCACCTTCCTCGTCGGCTACGCAGCGGCCCAGGGCAAGGGCGGCCCCGAGGCCGTCGCCGAGGCCGCGCGCAAGGCGGCCGCGCTCGCACTGCGCTGGGAAGAGGAGAACGAGGAGAACAACGAAGGCGACAGCGGGGGCCCGAGCGCCCCGGACGCCGGATGACCGCCCCCGGAACGCGGGCCGGAGCGCCCGCCGAGGACAGCGACGACCTCGATGTCGAGGAGGCCCTGGCCCTGGTGAGGGAAGCCAAGGACGACCCCGGGGGCCAGGGCCAGGCGCCCGCCCCGGCGCCCGGAGCACACAGCGAGCGGCACCGGGCCACCCCATGGCCCGAGGCCCGCGAGACCGCCGCCCGTGCCGCCCGCGCCCGGGTCCGCCCCGCCCCCGTCACCGTGCCGCTCGCCGACGCCCTCGGCCTCACCCTGGCCGCCCCCCTCAACGCGCTGACCGATCTGCCCTCCTTCGACACCTCCGCGATGGACGGCTGGGCGGTCGCCGGACCCGGTCCCTGGGACGTACGGGACGAGGGAGTGCTCGCCGGGCATGCGCAGCCCGAGCCGCTCACCGACGGCGAGGCGGTCCGCATCGCGACCGGGGCCCGCATCCCCGCCGACACCACCGCCGTCCTGCGCAGCGAACACGGCCGCATCGACGCACAGGACCGGCTCCACGCCACCCGGGAGATGGCACACGGCCAGGACATCCGGCCGCGCGCCCAGGAATGCCGCAGCGGTGACCAGCTGCTGCCCATCGGCACCGTGGTCACCCCCGCCGTCCTGGGTCTGGCCGCGGCGGCCGGATACGACACCGTCACCGCCGTACCGCGCCCGCGTGCCGAAGTCCTCGTGCTCGGCGACGAACTGCTCACCGAGGGACTGCCACGCGACGGGCTCATCCGGGACGCGCTCGGTCCCATGCTGCCGCCCTGGCTGCGGGCGCTCGGTGCCGAGGTCCTGGCCGTGCGCCGGATCGGCGACGATGCCAAGGCCCTCCAGCGGGCCGTCACCGGCTCCCAGGCCGACCTCGTCATCACCACCGGCGGCACGGCCGGCGGCCCCGTCGACCACGTCCACCCCGTCCTGGAACGCATCGGCGCCGAACTCCTCGTCGACGGCGTCAAGGTGCGACCCGGCCACCCCATGCTGCTGGCCCGCACCAAGGACGACCAGCACCTCGTCGGCCTGCCCGGAAACCCCCTCGCGGCCGTCTCCGGCCTCCTCACGCTCGCCGAGCCGTTGCTGCGCACGCTCGCCGCCCACCCGGCCCCGGAGCCGTACGCACTGCCGCTCAGGGAGGCGGTCCAGGGGCACCCGTACGACACCCGGCTCGTCCCCGTGATGCTGCGCGGCGACCTTGGCGTACCGCTGCACTACAACGGTCCGGCCATGCTCCGCGGTATCGCCGCCGCCGACGCGCTGGCCGTCGTACCGCCGGGCGGGACACGGCAGGGGGAGGAGGCGGAGCTGATCGATCTGCCGTGGGCGGCGGCCGGCATCGAGGTGTGTTTCACGTGAAACTTCCGGGCCATGACGCCATCGCCCGCCAGGCGGGCGAGCATCTGGTGACCCAGCGGGTGAGACTCCCGAGGAAAGTGGTGGAGCGCCCGATCCGCCAGGTCGTCAAACGGCTGCTCATGGCCCTGCTCGTGCTGGTCGCCACCGCGCTGGTCGTCTACGTCGACCGCGACGGCTACCGCGACAACGCCGATGGCCCGGTCGACCTGCTCGACGCCTTCTACTACGCGACCGTGACGCTCTCCACCACCGGATACGGCGACATCACCCCGGTCAGCGACGGCGCCAGGCTCACCAACATCTTCGTCATCACGCCCCTGCGCGTGCTGTTCCTGATCATCCTGGTCGGCACCACGCTGGAGGTCCTCACCGAACGCACGCGGGAGGAATGGCGCCTGAACCGCTGGAGGTCCACCTTGCGTGACCACACCGTCGTCATCGGGTTCGGTACCAAGGGCCGGTCGGCGATCCAGACCGTCTGCGCGACGGGTCTGAAGAGGGAGCAGGTGGTCGTGGTCGACCCGAGCGCCAAGGCGGTCGACGCCGCGAACGCCGAGGGCTATGCGGGGGTCATGGGCGACGCGACCCGCAGTGACGTGCTGAAACGGGCCGAGGTGCACAAGGCCCGGCAGATCATCGTCGCCCCGCAGCGCGACGACACCTCCGTGCTCGTCACGCTGACGGCACGGCAGCTCAACCGGAGCGCGAAGATCGTGGCCGCCGTGCGCGAGGAGGAGAACGCGCCGCTGCTCAAGCAGTCCGGGGCCGACGCCGTCATCACCAGCGCCAGCGCGGCCGGCCGGCTGCTCGGCCTCTCCGTGCTCAGCCCCGCCGCCGGCATGGTCATGGAGGACCTGATCCAGCAGGGCAGCGGACTGGACCTCGTGGAACGCCCGGTCGTCCGCAGTGAGGTGGGCAAGCGGGCCCGTGAGACCGACGACCTCGTCCTGAGCGTCGTACGCGGGCACCGGGTGCTCGGTTACGACGACCCGGCCGTCGGCACGCTCCAGCTGACCGACCGGCTCATCACGATCGTCCGTGTCACTCCCGGTGCCCAGACCACCCCGGCCGCCCGGCAGCTGTCCCGCGACTGACGGGGCGCCCTGGGCCCCCGGGAGCGAGCGGGTCTGCCTCGAAGACGCCGTCGGCGGGGAGTAGCGTCGCGCGCATGCATGCGATCACGATTCCCGAACCTGGTGGTCCTGAGGCGCTGGTGTGGGCGGAGGTCCCCGACCCGGAGCCCGGCGAGGGCGAGGTACTGGTCGAGGTGGTGGCCAGCGCCGTCAACCGTGCCGACATCCTGCAGCGCCAGGGCTTCTACAACCCGCCGCCCGGTGCGTCCCCCTACCCCGGCCTGGAGTGCTCCGGCAGGGTCGCCGCGCTCGGCTCCGGCGTGTCCGGCTGGGCCGTCGGCGACGAGGTGTGCGCGCTGCTCTCGGGCGGCGGTTACGCGGAGAAGGTCGTCGTACCGGCCGGGCAGCTGCTGCCCGTGCCCGACGGGGTCGGCCTCACGCAGGCGGCCGCGCTGCCCGAGGTGGTCTGCACGGTCTGGTCCAACGTGTTCATGATCTCCCACCTGCGGCCCGGCGAGACGCTGCTCGTGCACGGCGGGTCCAGCGGCATCGGCACCATGGCCATCCAGCTCGCGAAGGCCGTCGGAGCCAAGGTCGCGGTGACGGCGGGCACGAAGGAGAAGCTGGAACGGTGCGCCGAGCTGGGCGCGGACATCCTCGTCAACTACCGGGAGCAGGACTTCGTCGCCGAGATCAAGCAGGCCACCGGCGGCGCGGGGGCCGATGTGATCCTCGACAACATGGGGGCGAAGTATCTGGACCGCAATGTCCAGGCGCTCGCCGTCAGCGGACGGCTCGCGATCATCGGCTTGCAGGGCGGCGTCAAGGGTGAGCTGAACATCGGCATGCTGCTGGGCAAGCGGGCCGCGATCAGCGCGACCTCGCTGCGGGCGCGGCCGCTGACCGAGAAGGCGGCGATCGTGGCGGCGGTGCGGGAGCATGTGTGGCCGTTGCTCGCCGGGGGGCATGTGCGGCCGGTCGTGGACCGCGAGCTGCCGATGCCGGAGGCGGCCGAGGGGCATCGGGTGGTGGAGGAGAGCGGGCACGTCGGCAAGGTGCTGTTGGTGGCACCCTGAGGACCTGAGGACCTGAGGACCTGAGGACCTGAGGCCCTGACGCCCTGACGCCCCGGCGGCACGACTGCCCGCGGCTGTGCGGGTACGGCTGCCCGCCGATGGGTGGGGCACGTCGGTGCCGTCAGCCTCGGCGGAGTCTGAGGGCCAGGAAGGCCAGCCCCAGACCGAGGCCTATGAGCACCAGACCGCTGCCCAGCGGGAGGAGCTGCAGGACCGGTTCGGTGGCGTCCCCGCTCTGCTGGGCGGCGGCGCTCTGGGCCGGGGTCCGGGTGGGGTCGAGGCCGGCCTGGTCCGGGACGGCCGAGGCCGACGGCGTCACGGTCGGGAGGTCCGCTGTCTCCGGCTCCTCCGGTCGGCCGCTGTCCGGAGCGCGGGTGGTCACGGGGTCGTCGTCGCCCTCCACCGCGGCCGCGGGCCCGTCCGGCCGGCCCGGTCGCAGCCGTCCCTCGCCCGCGCGGCTGCCCGCACGGGACGGCTCGACGGCCACGGGGCGGTACGAGGCGGAGGCGGAATCGGTGGGCATGGGGACGCGCGAGGCGGTGGCGGTGACGGGACCCTGGTGGCCGTGACGGTGGCCGGGTGGGTCCGGGTGCTCGGCACCGGCACCGCCCGAGCGGGCGTCCGCCGACAGCTCCGCGGACGCCGAGCCCTCGGTGTGCTCCGCACGGCCGGGGCGGCCCTCGTCCGCGGTGGCGGCCCGGTGCGGGTGTCCCGGGGCGGCGAACCCGGCCGGGGGCTCGGCGGCGTACGCCACGGTGGCGTACAGGGGGACGGTGCCGTACGCGGGAAGGGCCGCCGCGAGGACGAGCAGCAGCCGTGCGCAGGGGAACGTGATGCGCAGCCATGGAGTCACGTCGGTGACCTCCCGGAGCCCGGATGGCGTGATCGATGGATAACCGACGGAAATAAGCCTCACATTCAATGGCAAACAGGGCATTTCAGAATGCTCCGTTGGGCCTAAACGGTGGATCAGCCCCATGAGGGGGCACCACGGTGATGAGGTGTACGGGTGCGAGAGAATGGCGGCATGGAGATGCCGAGGAACGAACGGTCGCCGGAGAACCCCCAGATCCTCGTCGTGGGCCAGGACGGGATGGCGCTCGGCGGCGGCAACGGGGACGACGACTCCCGCGAGATTCCGGTGACGGAGCAGGTCGAGCAGCCTGCCAAGGTCATGCGGATCGGCAGCATGATCAAGCAGCTCCTGGAGGAGGTGCGCGTTGCTCCGCTGGACGAAGCGAGCCGGGTGCGGCTGAAGGAGATCCATGCCAGCTCCGTCAAGGAGCTGGAGGACGGCCTCGCGCCGGAGCTGGTCGAGGAACTTGAGCGGCTCTCCCTGCCGTTCACGGATGACGCGACCCCGAGCGACGCGGAACTGCGGATCGCGCAGGCCCAGTTGGTGGGCTGGCTGGAAGGCCTTTTCCACGGGATCCAGACGACGCTGTTCGCCCAGCAGATGGCCGCGCGGGCCCAGCTGGAGCAGATGCGCCGCGCGCTCCCGCCGGGTGTGTCCGGTCACGAGGGCGGCGACGACCCCCGCGCCGCGGGCCGCTCGGGCGGTCCGTACCTGTAACGGCCGCAGCGACGAGCAACGAGCGGAGCCCGGCACGGAATCGTGCCGGGCTCCGCTCGTCGCGTGTGGGCGGATGGTGTCAGGCAGGGTTGCCCGTCGAGATGGTCACCTCGATGGTGCCCGGGTCCTTCTGGTTGACGTCCGAGCCCTGGGAGGGGAACTGGTTCAGGACGGTGCCGTCGCCCCAGGTGTTGTCGTCCTGCTTGTCGACCTTGATCTTCCAGCCGGCGGCCTGGATGCAGTCCTTCACGGAGTTGATGTCCTTGTACCGGAAGTCGGGCAGCTGGACCTTGTTGGGGTCGTCCCAGGCCTCCGTCGGATTCGTGCACTTCTCCTTGTCGATCACCCGGCTCCTGTCCGGCCCGCGATAGCCGGGCTTCTGGGAGCTGGACGCGGAGGCACTCGCCCCGCCCTTGCCGGTCTGGTCGTCGCTGCCGCTGTTCAGCGTCAGCGCGACGACCAGGGCGACGACCGCGACGAGCGACACGGCGACCGAGCCGATGATCACCGGCTTGTTGCTCTTGCCCCCGCCGGAGCCCGCGGCGGACGGCTGCTGCGAGACCGTGTACGGCGGCGGGGTCGACGCGACCTGCGGAGCCTGCGGGCCGTAGCCCATCGGAGGCGGCGTCTGGTAGCCGCCCTGCTGCGGGTAGCCGTAGGACGGGGCGGGTGTCTGCGGCGCGCCGTACGGGCCGGGGGTGTACGGCGTCTGGACCGGTCCGGGGGCCGTCGGGGCGCTCTGGCCGACCGGCGGGAACACCGCGGAGCCGACGCCCGCGCCACTCTGCGTCGGCGCGGCGCCCGACACGATGCTCGGCGCGGCCGCCTGGAAGGAGCCGGCGACGCGCAGGCACTCGTCCCGCATGGCCTCGGCGGTCGGGAAGCGCTCGTTCGGGTTCTTCTTCAGCGCGCGGGCGACCAGGGCGTCCACCGACGGCGGCAGGGACCGGTTGATCGACGAAGGAGCCACCGGCTCCTCCTGGACATGCGCGTAGGCGATCGCCAGCGGTGAGTCGGCGTCGAACGGCAGCCGCCCGGTGACCAGCTGGAACAGCATGATGCCGACCGAGTACAGGTCGGAGCGGGCGTCCACGCCACGGCCGAGGGCCTGCTCGGGGGAGAGGTACTGCGGGGTGCCGACGACCATGCCGGTCTGCGTCATCGACGTCACACCGGACTGCATGGCGCGGGCGATGCCGAAGTCCATGACCTTGACCACGCCGCGCTTGGTCACCATCACGTTGCCCGGCTTGATGTCGCGGTGGACCAGCCCCATCTCGTGGCTGATCTCCAGCGCGGCCAGCACGTCCGCGGTGACCTTGAGCGCCTTGTCGGCCGGCATCGCGCCGTACTGCCGGATGTCCTCTTCGAGGACCGAGCCCAGCGGGCGGCCCTCGACGTACTCCATGACGATGTAGGGCGTCGTCAGACCGCCGAGATCGTCCTCGCCGGTGTCGAAGACCGAGACGATATTGGTGTGCGTGAGCTTGGCCACGGCCTGGGCCTCGCGCCGAAAGCGCTCGCGGAAGGCCTGCTCCCGGCCGAGTTCCGTGTGGAGCGTCTTGATCGCGACCTGGCGGTCGAGCACGGCGTCGTACGCCAGGTGCACCGAGGCCATGCCACCCTCGCCGAGCAAGTCGCGCAGCTGGTAGCGGCCACCGGCCAGCGCCTGTCCCGCGTACCGCCCGTGTGCGCCGTCCTGGCTCATCTCTCCGTGTCCCCCACTGGCCGGCCGGCGCCTTCGCTCATCGCACGGGCCTTGATCGAATGTGTCATTCCCGGCCAAGTCTGCCCCAGGGCACTGACACGTCAAGCTCGGTGCCCGTTCCGTGACCGTACGCGCAAGAAGCGTCGCGCAAGCGTTACAGGGGGCGTACGACCAGTGCACAGAATTTGCACGACAGCGCGTGCTACGGGTTTCATGACCGGTCCGGCTCCGGTCGGTCCGGGTTCCGGTTCCGAACCGGTGGCTCGCGCGGAGGCTGTAGCGTGGCCGACGGAGACCGTGACAACACCGCGCGCACCGCGGGCAGAAACGACGGCGAGGACTGATGGCACAGACGCAGCGCGCCCAGGGCCCGTCCGACCCCGAGGCGAGTGGCGGCGGTATGTCGGACGCGCCGGAGTTGTGGGGCAACGGCGGGCTCGTCGGCGACGGCCGGTACCGGCTGACCCACCGGCTGGGCCGGGGCGGCATGGCCGAGGTGTTCGCGGCCGAGGACGTCCGTCTGGGCCGTACCGTCGCGGTGAAGCTGCTGCGCGCCGACCTGGCCGAGGACCCGGTCTCCAAGGCCCGCTTCACGCGTGAGGCGCAGTCCGTCGCCGGCCTGAACCACCACGCGATCGTCGCCGTGTACGACTCCGGCGAGGACTTCGTCGGCGGCCAGTCCGTGCCGTACATCGTCATGGAGCTGGTCGAGGGCCGCACCATCCGCGATCTGCTGCTGAACGCCGAGGCACCGGGTCCCGAGCAGGCCCTGATCATCGTCTCCGGAGTGCTGGAAGCGCTCGCCTACTCGCACCAGCACGGCATCGTGCACCGCGACATCAAGCCCGCCAACGTGATCATCACCGACAGCGGTGCCGTCAAGGTGATGGACTTCGGCATCGCGCGCGCCCTGCACGGCGCCTCGACAACGATGACGCAGACCGGCATGGTCATGGGCACGCCGCAGTACCTCTCCCCGGAGCAGGCGCTCGGCAAGGCCGTGGACCACCGCTCCGACCTGTACGCGACCGGCTGCCTGCTGTACGAACTCCTCGCGCTGCGGCCCCCGTTCACCGGCGAGACCCCGCTGTCGGTGGTCTACCAGCACGTCCAGGACATCCCCACGCCCCCGTCCCAGGTCTCCGACGCCGTGCCGCCGGAGCTGGACGGCCTGGTCATGCGCTCGCTCGCCAAGGAGCCGGACGACCGGTTCCAGACGGCCGAGGAGATGCGCGGCCTGGTCCAGTACGGCCTGCAGATGCTCTACGAGCAGGGCGCCCACACCGGCACCTGGAACACCGGCCCGGTGGAGGCCCATGACGGCCGGCACACCCCGGCGGCCGGTTTCGCGGGCACCACCGCGATGCAGCACCCGGGCGACTTCGGCGCCGGGACCGCGCAGATCCCGCAGCCGGTCCTGCCCCAGGGCTACGGCCACGGCGACGACGGCGGCTTCGAGGGGCACGGAAACAAGGGCAGCGGCCGCGGCAAGCTGTGGATCCTCGCCGTCCTCGCGGTCATCGCCATCGCGGCGGGTGTCGCGCTGGCGCTGAAGAGCGCGGGCACCGGTACCGGCACCCACCCCGGGACGGACACCAAGCCGGCGACGACGCACTCGAAGTCCACGAAGGACCACTCGGACTCCCCGCCCCCGTCGGACGACAACACCGACCAGCCCACGGACACCGACACCGACACCAGCTCGGACACGAGTTCGGGCGGGGGCGGTTACCCGCCGTCGGACCCGCAGACCTCGCAGTCGCAGTCCACGGGCCCCACCGACGAGCCGTCGGACCCGCAGACCTCCCCGTCGCAGTCCACGGATCCCACCACCGGCGGCACGGACACCGGCACCACCGACGGCGGCACGGACACCGGCACCACGAACGCCGGCACCGACACCGGCACCACGAACGCCGGCACCGACGCGGGCACCACCGACGGCGGCACCACCACCGGGAACACGGCGGACGGCGGCGCGGGCGACCCCACCGGTTGAAGGACACCCACCGCGCCCGTGACCGCGTCACCCTGAGGTGATCCGGCCGTCGCCGCGGGCGCGGGCGCGCCGGGGTGCCCCGGCCCGTGACCGCGGGCGCTCACCGTACGAACGCGTCGCACACCGCGTCGTACTCGCGTGTCCACCACACCGCGAGCGCCGACGCGGCCGGGAACTGGCAGTCCGCGCGCGTGTCGCCCCTTTCGTAGTGCCAGCGCAGCATCCAGAAGTCGTTCAGCCGCTCCCACCACACCCGGTGCACGGCCGCCGTCAGCTCCGCCGGCGTGGCGCGGGCCGCGCGCCGGTACGCGCGCGCGTAGGCACGCACTTTCGGCAGGTCCAGGGGGCCCGGGGGCCGGACGAAGAAGATCGCGGCGGCACGTACGGCCTCCTCGGCGCGGGGCTGCACGCCGAGCCGGTCCCAGTCGACGATGGCCGCCGGGGCGTCGTCCTTGTAGAGCAGGTTGAACGGGTGGAAGTCGCCGTGCACCCAGCCCACCGAGTCGCCGCGCGGCGGCCGCCGGTCCGCGTGCTGCTCCAGCAGCGCCCGGCGTTCCA
Organism: Streptomyces filipinensis; assembly: GCF_014649495.1. Classification (GTDB taxonomy): domain Bacteria; phylum Actinomycetota; class Actinomycetes; order Streptomycetales; family Streptomycetaceae; genus Streptomyces; species Streptomyces filipinensis. Next base: position 308,504 of record NZ_BMTD01000009.1, read on the forward strand.
GCAGCCGGTGCCGGGCGAGCTCGTCGAAGGCGTCGGCGGGGCGGTGCCGCCGTACGTGGGCGAGCAGGTCGTCGATGAGGGCGAAGGTGTCCTCCGGATCGGCGCTCTCCACGGGATGGGGGCTCGTAGCCGGGCGGGTGCGCCCCTTGGGGGGCATCACGCGCTCCAGACAGGCGTGTACGGCCCCCAGGAGCGCCCCCAGGCGTGCACTCTCCCCGAGCGTGAGCTGGCCGCCGTGACGGTGCCTGCCGTCGATCCACGGGTGCAGGGCGTAGGCATGGCCCCCGACGACGGCGACCGTCCGGCCCTCGCGGTGCGCGAGCGGTACGGAGACCGGGACGCCGAGGTCGGCCAGGCGCTGGGTGGCGCGGTGCCGGCGCTCGATGGCGGCCGGGTCCGCGGTGTCGGGGTCGAAGTGGTGCTTGAGGAAATATCGGCCGCGGGTGGTGCGCAGCCGGTAGCCGCGGTTCAGCAGGCCCTGGTCGACCGGCTCACAGGTGAGGGCGGTACCGGCGGCGTACAGGCGGAGCAGGGCGCTGAGAGGGGGCGCATGGGGTACAAGGGGTGGTACACAAGAGCGCGGCACGCCGCAGATGCTAGGGCACGAAAAGACGCTGTGAGCTGGGGCTTGTCACAGGCAGTCTCCGATGATCGCTTTCGGTCACACGGCAGGCTTTATCAGAGAGTTCCGGCACTTCCGCTTTTTTCCGCCTGCATTCGGGCGACATAAGCAGCGGTCCTGGAGGCGGCGCCGCATACCGGGTTTCACGGCGGACTCGACACGTAATTCTTGATCGACTTCTCGGCCGGAGGCAGTCGTTCGCCGGTCGGCGAGCTGAAATACGCTGATTTTTCATGCTTCGAGCAAGGAGTCGGTCTCCGACACAAACTCTTCCCGAGAGCTGGGTGTGCGGGATAACGTGCCGGTGCTCCGGCCTTTCGCAAGGCTGTGACCAGCGCGCTTCCAGCCTTCTCCGATTTACTTGGAAATCCAAGCAAAATCGCAGGTCAGGTGGGGTTTCACAGAAATGTGGAGCACTGGGTAACGTGATGGTTGCAGGGCGCTCGCCGGGGCACCTGTCACGCCTGTTCCCGGCCGAGTGGCACCCACCCCGTGCCCGGTGGTCGAGACAGGTGAGCCGCACTGGCCTACCGGCAACCCCGGGGGCCGGAACGACGGAGGAGCACACGTGACCGTGGACAGCAGTGCCGCGCGCAAGCCGCGACGCAGCGCCGCAGGCAAGGCCGGCACCACCGGCACCAAGACCGGCAGGGCCGGGACCGCGTCCGGAGCCACCGGCACCAAGCGCACCACGCGCGCCGCCGCGAAGCAGAGCGCCGAGCCGCAGCTCGTACAGCTGCTGACGCCCGAGGGCAAGCGGGTCAAGAACGCCGAGTACGACGCCTACGTCGCCGGCCTCACCCCCGAGGACCTGCGCGGTCTGTACCGGGACATGGTGCTCACCCGCCGCTTCGACGCCGAGGCCACCGCCCTGCAGCGCCAGGGCGAGCTGGGCCTGTGGGCCTCCCTGCTCGGCCAGGAGGCCGCCCAGATCGGCTCCGGCCGCGCGCTGCGCGACGACGACTACGTCTTCCCGACCTACCGCGAGCACGGCGTCGCCTGGTGCCGCGGGGTCGACCCGACCAACCTGCTCGGCATGTTCCGCGGCGTGAACAACGGCGGCTGGGACCCGAACAGCAACAACTTCCACCTGTACACGATCGTCATCGGCTCCCAGACGCTGCACGCCACCGGCTACGCGATGGGCATCACCAAGGACGGCGCGGACAGCGCGGTCATCGCCTACTTCGGCGACGGCGCCTCCAGCCAGGGCGACGTGGCTGAATCGTTCACCTTCTCCGCGGTCTACAACGCTCCCGTGGTGTTCTTCTGCCAGAACAACCAGTGGGCGATCTCCGAGCCGACCGAGAAGCAGAGCCGCGTGCCGCTCTACCAGCGCGCGCAGGGCTTCGGCTTCCCCGGCGTGCGCGTCGACGGCAACGACGTACTGGCCTGCCTCGCGGTCACCAAGTGGGCGCTGGAGCGCGCCCGCGACGGCGAGGGCCCCACCCTGGTCGAGGCGTACACCTACCGCATGGGCGCCCACACCACCTCCGACGACCCCTCCCGCTACCGGGGCGACGAGGAGCGGCAGTCCTGGGAGGCGAAGGACCCGATCCTGCGCCTTCGCCGCTACCTGGAGGCCTCGAACCACGCGGACGAAGGATTCTTCGCGGAACTCGACGCCGAGTCCGAGACGTTGGGCAAGCGAGTGCGCGAAGCGGTCCGCGCCATGCCCGACCCGGACCACTTCGCCATCTTCGAGAACGTGTACGCGGACGGGCACGCGCTCGTCGACGAGGAGCGCGCGCAGTTCGCCGCCTACCAGGCGTCGTTCGCGGACGCAGCTGAAGGGGGTCGCTGAGATGGCCGAGAAGATGGCGATGGCGAAGGCCATCAACGAGTCGCTGCGCCGCGCCCTGGAGGAGGACCCCAAGGTCCTGGTCATGGGCGAGGACGTCGGCAAGCTCGGCGGCGTGTTCCGGGTGACGGACGGCCTCCAGAAGGACTTCGGCGAGAGCCGCGTCATCGACACCCCGCTGGCGGAGTCCGGCATCGTCGGCACCGCGATCGGCCTCGCCCTGCGCGGCTACCGCCCGGTGGTCGAGATCCAGTTCGACGGCTTCGTCTTCCCGGCGTACGACCAGATCGTCACCCAGCTCGCGAAGATGCACGCGCGCTCGCTGGGCAAGGTCAAGATGCCCGTCGTCGTCCGCATCCCCTACGGCGGCGGCATCGGAGCGGTCGAGCACCACTCGGAGTCCCCCGAGGCGCTGTTCGCGCACGTGGCGGGCCTGAAGGTCGTGTCTCCGTCGAACGCGTCGGACGCGTACTGGATGATGCAGCAGGCCATCCAGAGCGACGACCCGGTGATCTACTTCGAGCCGAAGCGCCGCTACTGGGACAAGGGCGAGGTGGACCTTGAGGCGATCCCGGCCCCGCTCCACAAGGCGCAGGTCGTCCGCGAGGGCACCGATCTGACCCTGGCCGCCTACGGCCCGATGGTGAAGCTCTGCCAGGAGGTCGCGGCCGCCGCGGCCGAGGAGGGCAAGTCCCTGGAGGTCCTGGACCTGCGCTCGGTCTCTCCGCTGGACTTCGACGCCATCCAGGCCTCGGTGGAGAAGACCCGCCGCCTGGTCGTGGTCCACGAGGCACCGGTGTTCCTCGGCTCCGGTGCGGAGATCGCCGCACGGATCACCGAGCGCTGCTTCTACCACCTGGAGGCGCCCGTCCTGCGGGTCGGTGGCTACCACGCCCCGTACCCGCCGGCGCGTCTGGAGGAGGAGTACCTGCCGGACCTGGACCGCGTGCTCGACGCCGTCGACCGCTCGCTGGCGTACTGAGGAGAGGGTCGTGACGACGATGACGGAAGCGTCCGTACGCGAGTTCAAGATGCCGGACGTCGGCGAGGGACTCACCGAGGCCGAGATCCTCAAGTGGTATGTCCAGCCGGGTGACACGGTCACCGACGGCCAGGTGGTGTGCGAGGTCGAGACCGCCAAGGCGGCCGTCGAACTGCCCATCCCCTACGACGGTGTCGTGCGCGCACTGCACTTCCCCGAGGGCACCACGGTCGACGTGGGTACGGCCATCATCGCGGTGGACGTGGCGGGCGGAGCGGCGGCACCGGTGGCGGAACAGCCCGCGGCGCAGCCCGCGCAGCCGGCCGAGGAGGAGCCGAAGGCGCAGGGCCGCCAGCCGGTCCTCGTCGGCTACGGCGTGTCGACCTCCTCCACCAAGCGGCGCCCCCGCAAGGGCCCCGAGGTCACCGTCCCGGCCCCCGCACAGGCGATCCAGGCCGAGCTGAACGGCCACGCGCCGGTCATCGACAAGGCCCGCCCGCTGGCCAAGCCGCCGGTGCGCAAGCTGGCCAAGGACCTCGGCGTCGACCTGGACACGGTCACCCCGTCCGGCCCGGACGGCATCATCACGCGCGAGGACGTCCACGCGGCGGCCACGCCGAAGGCCGCCGAGCCGGTCGCCCCGGCCGCCACCGCCGCCCCGGCCGCCACCGCCCCGGTGACGCCGGCGCCGGTCGCCTCCTACGACGGCGCCCGCGAGACCCGCATCCCGGTGAAGGGCGTCCGCAAGGCCACGGCGGCGGCGATGGTCGGCTCGGCGTTCACCGCGCCGCACGTCACGGAGTTCGTGACGGTCGACGTGACCCGCACGATGAAGCTGGTCGAGGAGCTGAAGCAGGACAAGGAGATGCAGGGCCTGCGGGTCAACCCGCTCCTGCTCGTCGCCAAGGCCCTGCTGGTCGCCATCAAGCGCAACCCCGAGATCAACGCGTCCTGGGACGAGGCCAACCAGGAGATCGTGCAGAAGCACTACGTCAACCTGGGCATCGCGGCGGCCACCCCGCGCGGCCTGATCGTGCCGAACATCAAGGACGCGCACGACAAGACGCTGCCGCAGCTGGCCGCCGCACTCGGCGAGCTGGTGTCGACGGCGCGGGAGGGCAAGACCTCCCCCGCGGCCATGCAGGGCGGCACGGTCACGATCACCAATGTCGGTGTCTTCGGCGTCGACACCGGCACGCCGATCCTCAACCCCGGCGAGTCGGCGATCCTCGCGATCGGCGCGATCAAGCTCCAGCCGTGGGTCCACAAGGGCAAGGTCAAGCCGCGTCAGGTGACGACGCTGGCGCTGAGCTTCGACCACCGCCTGGTGGACGGCGAACTGGGCTCGAAGGTGCTGGCGGATCTCGCGGCGATCCTGGAACAGCCGAAGCGGTTGATCACCTGGGCGTGACGATCCGGCGCCGATAGCGCTGGAAACACGAGGGGCCGGCCGCAACACTGACTTGCGGCCGCCCCGCTCTCCTTCGAGGTCCGGCTCTCAGCTCCGGCTTCTTCGAGGTCCGGTTCTCAGCTCCGGTCGAGCACCTGCACCGGCGGTGGGCGGGCCTCTCAACTGCCGTAGATTTACCGCATGGTAACGGGGGAGAAGACCACAGCCCGGCATGCGAAGCCCAAGGCGACGGCGGGGGTCGGGCGCGCCTCCGCGCTCATGGCCGCCGGCACCGTCGTCTCGCGGGCCGGCGGTCTGATCCGGCAGGTGCTGCAGGGGGCCGCGCTCGGGACAGGGCTGCTCGCCACCACGTACAACACGGCCAACACCGTGCCGACCAGCCTGTACACCCTGCTGATCGGCGGCGCGCTGAACGCCGTGCTGGTGCCGCAGCTGGTGCGGGCCCGGGCGACGCATGCCGATGGCGGGCGGGCGTACGAGCAGCGGCTGGTGACGCTCGTCGTCAGCGTGCTGGCCGTCGGGACGCTGCTCGCCGTGTGGGCCGCGCCGGAGATCGTGAGCCTGTACATCAGGGATACGCCCAAGGAGCACGCGGCGTTCCGGCTGACCGTCGTGTTCGCCAGGTTCCTGCTTCCCCAGATCTTCTTCTACGGGCTGTTCGCGATCCTCGGCCAAGTGCTGAACGCACGGGAGAAGTTCGGCGCCATGATGTGGACGCCCGTGCTCAACAACGTCGTCCTCGTCTCCATGTTCGGCGTCTATCTCGGGATGATGACCGTCCCCCACTCCGTCGCCGACGTCACGGACGCCCAGGTCCGCTGGCTCGGTGTCGGTACGACCCTCGGGATCGCCGTACAGGCCCTCGCCCTCGTTCCCTTCGCGCGCGCCGCCGGTTTCCGGTTCCGGCCGCGGTTCGACTGGCGTGGCGCGGGGCTCGGATCCGGGGTCCACGCGGCCAAGTGGACGCTGCTGTTCGTGCTGACCAACCTGGTCGGGCTCACCGTCGTCACCAACTTCGCCACGGCCGCCGACACACGACTGCCGAACGCGGGCGTCGGCTACACGGCGTACAGCACCGCGCAGACGATCTGGATGCTGCCCCAGTCGATCGTCACCGTCTCCCTGGTCACGGCGCTGCTGCCGCGTATGAGCAAGGCGGTGGCCGAGGGGCGGACCGGTGATCTGCGTGCCGACCTGTCCCGGGCGCTGCGGGTCAGCGGGGTCGTCATCGTCCCTGCCGCCTTCCTCTTCACCGCGCTCGGGCCGGACATCGCCACCCTCCTGTTCGCCCATGGCGCCGCCGATCCCGCCAGCGCCGCGCCGCTCGGCCATATGCTCCAGGCCTTCGGGCTCGGGCTGATCCCGTTCTCGGCGCAGTACCTGCTGCTGCGCGGTTTCTACGCCTTCGAGGACACCCGTACGCCGTTCTTCATGGCCGTGTGGACCCAGGCGGTGAACATCGCGCTCGCCACCGCCTGCCATCTGCTGCTGCCGGTGCGATGGGCGGTCACCGGCATGGCCGGTGCCTACAGCGTCTCCTACGTCGCCGGACTCCTCCTCACCGCCCGCCTGCTGGCCCGCCGCACGGGCGGCCGGCTCGACGACGGCACCCTGCGCCGCACCTACGCCAAGCTGCTGTGCGCCGGAGGCGGCGGTGCCCTGGCCGGCTGGGCGGCGGCACGGGGCTGCGCCGGTGCGCTGGGGGACGGCACGGCGGGGGCGGTCCTGACGACCGTCGCCGGCACGCTCGCACTGGGTCTCGGCTATCTGGTGGTGGGCAAGGCGCTGAAGATCGGTGAGCTTCGGCGGATCCCCGGGCTCCGCTGACGGCGACCGCTTCGACTCCCTCTCCGGCGACCATCCCTGACGTGGCATCAGGGATGCGTGAGGGTGCGGTCGGGGACGTCACGGATGGTGGTGGAGTGGTCGCGGCGGCACGCTGGTGACATGACGAAATCCGCTGCCGCTCGCCCCGGTTCCTCTCCCGTCCGCCGTGCCGCCGCCTTCGCGGGCGCCGCCGTCCTCGCCGGTACGGCGGCGGTGTGCGCGCCGGGTGTCGCCTACTCCGCGCCGCGTGTCACCGCCGCCACGGCGACCGATTTCGGTGACTGCCCGGCCCTGCCCGACGGCGTCGACCCGAGCCGGTGGAGATGCGAAGTGCACACGGCGGCCCCGCGGTTGACCCTGGGCAGCGTCACGGTGAACCTCGCCACGATCACCATGACGCATGCCGAAGGCCCGATGCCGGACGGCAGCGACGGGCAGGTGTGGGGCGCGATGCACAGCTCGCCCACCGCCCTTCCGGGAGGACTGACCGGCACTCCCGCAGGCGATCGCACGGCCGTCCTGGGGCTGGCGATACAGCCGGAGTACGGCGGCCGGTCCGACTTCTACACCGGACGGTTCAGCCTCCGGTTCCGGCTCATCGGCCCGCTGGTATCGCACGCCTGCACCATCGGGACGGGCGCTCCCGTCGACTTTCAGCTGAAGCGCTCAGGTCCCTCCCGGTGGGTCTCCCAGGACCCTCCGGTGATCGAGTTCTCGGCGTACGACGACACGTTCGCGGCCCCGGCCGCCGGACACTGCGGGCCGCTCACCGCAGCCCTGAACCGGCGACTCGGTCTGCCGGCCGCCCAGGGGAACCGGCTGTCGTACGACGCCTCCTACACCTTCAAGACGTACGACCAGCTCCCGGCCGAGCACGACAAGGAACAGAAAGGGGGGAACCTTTCGCGCTGACCCGTACTCCTGACCCGGCAGCGCGGGCCCGAGGGGGGACCGCACCGGCCCGAGAGGGGTCACGGATGGCACCGCACAGCGAACGTCCGCTGCCGAACGACGGGCGTGCCGAGCACCGTTGGCCGACCGTACGCGGCATCCGGCTGCATCTCGCCGAGTACGCCGGCACCGGCACGCCGCTGCTGATGCTGCACGGCTTCCCGCAGCACTGGTACGCCTGGCACAAGGTCGCCGGACAGCTGTCCGAGGGGTACCGGCTGCTCTGCCCGGACCTGCGCGGCTTCGGCTGGTCGCAGAGCACACGGCGCGGTTACGACATGGACGGCCTGGCGGACGACGCACTCGCACTGCTCGACGCGCTCGGGCTGGAGCGGGTCGGGCTGGTCGGGCACGACTGGGGAGCGCATCTCGGGTTCCGGCTGTGCCTGCGCGCGCCGGAGCGCTTCACCGGATATCTCGCGCTCAACATGTCCCACCCGTGGCCCCGGCACCGCGCGGTGCTGCCGAACCTGTGGCGGCTGTGGTTCACCGCGTTCGTCGAGTACCCGGTGCTGGGGCGGGCCGTGCTGCGGCACTGGCCCGGCTTCACCCGCTTCCTGCTGCGCCACCAGGTCGCCGACCCGGCGGCCGTGTGGACGGACGCGGAGATCACCGAGTACGCCGGGGCCACCTCGCACAGCGCCGCCGCCGTCCAGTCCCTGTTCTGGCAGTACGTCCTGCACGACATACCGGCGCTGGTGCGGGGCACCGCGCGGCGGCAGCGGCTGACCGTGCCGACGCTGCTGCTCGGCGGTGCGCGGGACAACGTCGTCGTGCCGTCGATGCTGGCGGGCGCCGAGCCGTACGCCGACGCGCTGCGGGTGCGGCTGGTGCCGGGGGCCGGTCACTATCTGCCGCAGGAGCGTCCGGAGCAGGTGGCGGAGGCGATCCGTGACCTGTTCACCCCCTTCGGCCGAGGCACACAGGAGGTCTGACATGGCGCGGGAGGTCTAACGCAGTGCCGCCCGCTCGGCGAGCCGGTCGATGAACGCCCGTCCGCGCCGTTCGCCGAGCAGCCGGCCGTAGAGCCACTGGGCGGGTCGCAGGACGGTGGGGCGGGTGGCGCCCAGGACGGCGAAGCGGGTGCCGTCCGCCTCCGGGGTGGCCGCCATGCCGCCGACGACGAGGCGGGACTGCATCAGGCACCAGCCGGGCGCGAGCCGGACCTCGAAGGGCTCCGTCAGGCCGGAGCGGCCCACGGCCAGCGCCGGTGTGCGGTCCGTGTCGCCGGGCGGCACCCGGAACTCACGCAGAAACGGCAGCAGGTGCGGCAGTTCGGCCTCCAGGTCCGCGGCCACCGCCCACACCCGGTCGTAGGGCAGCGGCAGATGCTCCTCGGCGTACAGGCCGGCGTGCAGCCCTGCGGCCAGCACCCGCAGCCGCAGCACCGGATCGGAGGAACTCATCGTGACCACGCCTTCCGGAAGGAGGAACGGGCCCGGCTCAGCCGGGACTTGACGGTGCCCTGGGGTACGCCCAGCAGACCGGCGACGGTGGCCTCGTCCAGGCCCTCCAGCTCGCGCAGGACCAGGACCGCGCGGTGCCGGACCGGCAGCCGCGCCAGGACGTCCCGGACGTCGGCCGGCAGCTCCCCGTCGGCGTCCGCGCGCAGTCCGCCGAGCCGGGCCAGGTCGGCGGGGTCGGCGGGTTCCTCGGCCGGGGCGCGGCGGGCGACCCGTACCGCCTCGCGCACGGTGGCCGTACGCACCCAGCCGTAGAAGGCCCGCGGATCGCGGAGCGTGCGCAGGCCCTTGAAGACGGCGAGCAGGGACTCCTGGACGGCGTCGGCCACCTCGTGCGGCGCGATCGGGCGGCACAGCCGGGTCACGTACGGCGTCACCAGCGCGAGCAGTTCGTCCATGGCCAGGGCGTCCCCGTCCTGCGCGGCCCGCACCAGCGCGGCGGCCGCGTCCCAGGGGGCCGCCCGGCCGCCGTCCTCCCCCTGGATCCCCTGGATCCCCTGGATGTCCTGGCGGTCCATGCCCGGATCAGGCTCTCCGGAGCAGTGCGTTCAGCAGGGACGCGCCCCGTTCGGCGTCGTCCACGCTCACCGCGAAGTCCGTGCGGCGGCCCCGGGGGCGTACGACCAGGCAGTCGCCGGCGCGGAGCATGACCGTCGTGCCGAGGCCGCTGAGGCGGTAGCCCCAGCCGCCGACCTGGGACGGCAGCCGGTGCTCGGCGCGGGCGGACTCGATGGCGGCCGGGGACCAGCGGCGGACGGGCCAGCCGAGCGGGCCGAACGACACCTCCAGACCCGCCTCCGACACCTTCGCCTGGGCCGAGGAGAAGACGGCGCCGGCGAGGGCGGTGACGCCGCAGGCCGCGCACACCAGCCACAGGGCGGCGGAGCCGGACAGGCCGACGGCCAGCGCCACCAGGGCGCCGACGGAGACCAGGCCGGCCAGCGCGGCCGTCAGCTGCAGCCAGGGGTTGGCCGCACGGGAGAACCACACCAGCCGCTCGCCCTCGGGCAGGTTCAGTTCCGGGGCGGCGGTGACCGGTGTCGGGGTGGGCCGGGTGCTCCAGCGCCAGGCCACCACGCCGGCGATCACCGCCGGCACCAGGATCAGCACGACGTCCAGGGCGGGTTCGCGGGCCTCGTGCCAGTCGGTGCGGTCGAGGTTGGCGCGGACGATGGACGCCTGCGCGCCGACGAGCAACGTCGCCAGGGGCGCCAGCGCGATCAGCCGCCAGGGGCGTACGGCCGGCCAGGAGCGGCGCCAGCGCACGCTCACGGCGAGGGCGATCAGCAGCCAGACGCCGGCCGGGAAGAGGGAGGCCGCCCACAGCGGCGCCGAGCCGTCGGGGGTGTCGCCGCCGCTCCAATGGGTGGCCAGTCGGTCGGGCAGCCGGTCGTGCGCGGCCCAGGGAAGGCTCACGAGCAGGGCGGCGACGGCCGCCGCGCATCCCGCGCCGCCCCAGAGCGCGGCGCGGGTCCGGCCGCTTTTCGGATCGTGCCCGTTCGTCATGTCGTCCCCCGGATCATCTCGATGAGGTCGGTGCGGCTGTAGCCGAGCCGGGATGCCTCCGCGATCAGCTCCCGCACCCTGATCTGCAGTCCGGAGCGTCCGTCCGCCCCCTCGGCGACGGTGATCCCGCGGCCCCGGCGAAACTCCAGCAGGCCCTCGTCCCGCAGTTCGCGCAGGCCGCGCAGGACGGTGTTGACGTTGATGTCCAGCGCGGTGGAGAGGTCGCGGGCCGAGGGCAGCCGGTCACCGGCGCGGCACTCGCCCTCGGCGACGGCCCGCCGGATCGCCGCCGCGACCTGCTCGTGCAGGGGGCGGGTGTCGCTCTTGTCCAGACGCAGCAGCATGGTGCTAATGAAACTAGCACTATCAGCTTCATCGCGCATCCGGCGGCGGGTTTCCGGGCAGCAGAACGGGCCCGCCGCTCGCGCGACGGGCCCGTCAGTGCCTGGTGGCGAATCAGCCCAGCTTGGCGAAGCTGTAGTTGAGGAGCTTCGTGGCGTCCGCCGCGCGCTGTGCGTACGTGGTGGAGGCCAGGACGGTGCCGATGACCGTCTTGCCGTTACGGGTGGCGGCGAAGACGAGGCAGGCACCCGCCTCGGGGCCGGAGCCGGTCTTCACGCCGATGGCGCCGCTGTAGCTGGAGAGCAGCGTGTTGGTGTTGGTCCACGTGCCCATCGTGCGGGTGCTGCCCGTCTTGGTGATCGTCTTGGCGGTGTACGCCTTCGTCTTGACGATCGTGCGGAACGTGGAGTTCTTCATCGCGCTGCTGGCGATCTTCGTCAGGTCGCGCGGTGTCGAGTAGTTGCTGCCGTTGCCGATGCCGTCGAAGGAGTCGAAGTGCGTGTTCGTCAGGCCCAGGCTCTTCGCGGCGGCGTTCATCTTGCCGATGAAGTTGCTCACGCGCGCGGCACGGGTGGAGCCCGAACCGTAGGTGTCGGCGAGTGCGTAGGCGGCGTCGCAGCCGGACGGCAGCATCAGGCCGTACAGCAGCTGGCGGACGGTGACCTTGTCGCCGACGATCAGGTGGGCCAGCGAGGCCTGGTTCTTTACGACGTAGTCGCTGTACGCCTGCTGGATCGTCACCTTCTTGTCGAGGTTGAGGTTCGACTGCGCGAGCACGACCTTGGCGGTCATGATCTTGGTGGTGGAGCCGGTGGAGCGGCGGGTGTCCGCCGTCTTGGTGTACAGCGTCGAACCGCTCGCGTTGTTCATCACGAAGCCGCCCTTGGCCACGATCGAGGGCGTGGTGACGGCCTGAGCGGGCGCCGCGGTGAGGGCACCGGTCGCGAGCAGCGCGCCCGAGGTGACGGCGACGGCGGCGGCTCTGCGAAGACGTGTGGCGTGTGTGCCCTTGATGCCGGTAATCAAAGTAAAATACCCCGATTGTCGTGAATGCCCCTGGAGTGCGGCCCAGTTGAGCTGGCGGGAGCAGGGAGCCGCACGTGTGAGACACGTAAGTAGCACAGAAAGTTGTGCCGTCGCTGCGCGGGGCCCTCGTTTCACGTCCGGATGCTGGACGGCGCCCCCGTATGCGTACGTGTTGTATCTATCCTGTGGGCATGCAGACGGCCGTACAGCAACCCGCACGCCGGCACGACAAGCCGCCGCCCGCCGCAGACCGCGTGTACGCCCACGTCAAGCAGGGCGTCCTCGACCGCCGCTACGAGGGCGGGACCCTGCTCACCGAGGGCGAGCTGGCCGAGGCCGTCGGGGTCTCCCGCACGCCCGTGCGGGAGGCGCTGCTGCGGCTGGAGGCCGAGGGCCTGATCCGGCTCTATCCGAAGAAGGGCGCCCTGGTGCTGCCCGTCTCAGCGCAGGAGATCGCCGACGTGGTGGAGACCCGCCAGCTGGTCGAGGAGCACGCCGCCCGCAAGGCCGTACCCGCCCCGCCCGGGCTGCTGCGGCGCCTGACCGAGCTGCTGGAGCTGCAGAAGACGCAGGCCGCCGCCGGTGACCTGGCCGCGGCCGCGGTGACGGACCGCTGCTTCCACGCCGAGATCGTGCGCAGCGGCGGCAACGAGATCCTGTCCCGCCTCTACGACCAGCTGCGCGACCGCCAGCTGCGGATGGGCGTCGCCGTCATGCACTCCCACCCCGACCGGATCGCCAAGACGCTCGCCGAGCACGAGGAGATCCTGGCCGCGCTGCGCGCCGGGGACGCGGAGGCCGCCGTCGAGGTCGTGCATCGGCATGTGAGCTGGTTCGAGCACCTCGCCCGGGGTGAGGTGCGATGAGCGGCCCGTCGAGGAACGTCACTCTTCCGGGTGATCCGCCGGGCGGCCGGCGCGCCGTCACCGTGTGGTGCACGGGCGTCGCCGTTTACTTCGTCGCCGTCATCTTCCGTACGTCCCTGGGCGTGGCCGGACTCGACGCGGCCGACCGCTTCCATGTGGGCGCCTCCGCCCTGTCGACGTTCTCCATCCTGCAGCTGCTCGTCTATGCCGGCATGCAGATACCCGTCGGCCTGCTGGTCGACCGGCTCGGCACCAAGAAGGTGCTCAGCATCGGCGCCGTGCTGTTCACGGCCGGACAGCTCGGCTTCGCCTTCTCCCCCTCGTACGGCACCGCCCTCGCCGCCCGCGCCCTGCTCGGCTGCGGTGACGCGATGACCTTCATCAGCGTGCTGCGGCTCGGCAGCCGCTGGTTCCCGGCCCGGCGCGGCCCGCTGGTCGCGCAGCTCGCCGGGCTGGTCGGCATGGCGGGCAACCTGGTCTCCACGCTGGTCCTCGCCCGGCTGCTGCACGGCATCGGCTGGACCCCGGCGTTCGCCGGCAGCGCGCTCGCCGGTGTCGTCGTCCTCGTCCTGACCCTGCTGTTCCTCAAGGACCACCCCGACGGGCACGAGCCCGAGCCGTCGCCGCACCAGGGCGCGGCCTACGTCCGCCGGCAGATCGCCGCGGCCTGGCGGGAGCCCGGCACGCGTCTCGGGCTGTGGGTGCACTTCACCACCCAGTTCCCGGCGATGGTGTTCCTGCTGCTGTGGGGCCTGCCGTTCCTGGTCCAGGCACAGGGGCTCAGCCGCACCACGGCGGGTGAGCTGCTCACTCTGGTCGTGCTGTCCAACATGGTGATCGGGCTCGTCTACGGCCAGATCGTCGCCCGGCACCACGCGGCACGGCTGCCGCTGGCGCTGGGCACGGTCGGGACGACCGCGCTGCTGTGGGCGACGACGCTGGTGTACCCCGGCGAGCGCGCGCCCATGTGGCTGCTGGTCGTGCTGTGCACGGTGCTGGGCGCCTGCGGACCGGCCTCGATGATCGGGTTCGACTTCGCGCGGCCGGCCAACCCGCCCGAGCGACAGGGCACGGCGTCGGGCATCACCAACATGGGTGGGTTCATCGCCTCGATGACGACGCTGTTCGCGGTCGGGGTGCTGTTGGACGCCACCGGGGACGACTACGCCGTGGCGTTCAGTGCGGTGTTCGTGCTGCAGGCACTCGGGGTCTCGCAGATTCTGCGGCTGCGGGGGCGGGCCGCGCGGCGGGAGCGGGAGCGGTTGGTGGCGAGCCGGGTGGAGACGGTGCACGTCCCCGCGGCGTAGCCGCGTCCCCCCAACGCGCGGTGCTCCGTCGGCGGCGCTGCGCCCGTGCTGCTGCTGTCAGGGCTACGGCGTCACCGCGAAGTTGCGCAGGATCGCCGCCGCCAGGTCCGGGTCGCCCTCCGTCTTCACACGGTCCGCCACCGCCTCCGGGGCGACGCGGCCGCAGGCGAGGCGGACGTACGTCTCCCAGTCGAGGGTGAGGGAGGCGGCCGGGCCGAGGGCCGGGGTGGTCTCCAGGGTGCCGCGGCCCTGGATGTCGACGCGGATCGTGCGCAGGAACTCCACCGGGCCGTGCACGTCGAACACGATCGCCGAGCTGCGCGGCGCGCCCGCGTCCTTCGCGACGACCTTCGGCAGCGCCTCCAGCAGGACGTCCCGCACCACGGCCGCGCCGGGCGAGTCCAGGTTGCCGGGCCGGCCGAGGGCCGTGCGCAGGTCCTGCTCGTGCACCCACACGTCGAACGCCCGGGTGCGGTAGGCCTGCTCCAGCGTGATCTCCGCGCTCAGCGGGCCGCGCACCGTGGTGCCGGGGTCGCGGGACTCGCCGCGCAGCTGGCGGTTGCGGCGGATGACCGTGTATTCCAGCTCGGCCGTCATCTCCGGCGCCGTGTGGTGGCGGCGGACGTCGACCTGCACCTCCATGTACCGCTGGTGCTCGGTGGTGACGTGGAAGAGGTCACGGGGCAGCGAGTGGATGGGACGCGGGTCGCCGAGCATCTCGCAGTCCAGGCCGATCACATGGGACACGAGGTCCCGCACGGACCAGCCCGGGCACGGGGTCCGCCGGTTCCACTCCCCTTCCGCGAGCGACTGGACCATCTCGGATATCGCGTCGATGGAGTGGGTCCAGGCGTCGGCGTAGGGCTGGAGGGTGGGATGCAGACTCACGGAACGGGACCCCTCGGCGGTCGGTACACGGGCAGGTTGTGGCGGCGTTGCCAGCGGGCGGCGGCGCACTTCGGTGGGTGTCTGGGACGCTAAGTTACGCTGCTTGCAGGCACCCCGGCAGTGCTTTCGTGTGACGATCGTAGGCCTGTATGGACGACTCGAATGCCAGGACGGTGGTAGTGTGCGCGCCTCGCTGATCCAGATCGCCGTGAACGAGGACGAATCGGTCGACTCCCGGCGGCAGCGGGTGGCCGCCCTGGTGCGGGAGCAGGCCGGCGCCGACCTCGTGGTCCTGCCCGAACTGTGGACCACCGGTGCCTTCGCCCACGAGGAGTTCGGCCGGGAGGCCGAGCCGCTCGAAGGGCCGACGTACGAGACGATGGCCAAGGCGGCGAGCGACGCGGGCGTCTGGCTGCACGCCGGCTCCATTCCCGAACGGGACCCCGACGGCCCCCTCTACAACACCTCGCTCGTCTTCTCCCCCTCCGGTGAACCGGTCGCCGCCTACCGCAAGATCCATCGCTTCGGCTTCGACAAGGGCGAGGCCGTGCTGATGGGAGCCGGGCGGGACCTGGTGACGGTCCGGCTGCCCGGGACCACGCTCGGCGTGGCCACCTGCTACGACCTCCGTTTCCCCGAACTCTTCCGCGGACTCGTCGACGCCGGCGCCGAGACGCTGGTGATCCCGGCGGGCTGGCCCGAGCGGCGACGCGCGCACTGGACGCTGCTGGCTCAGGCGCGGGCGGTGGAGAACCAGGCGTTCGTGCTCGCGTGTGGAACGGCCGGGACCCATGCGGGAGTTCCGCAGGCGGGTCACTCGATCGTGGTGGATCCGTGGGGCGAGGTGCTCGCCGAGGCGGGCCCGGACGAGGAGGTCCTCACGGTCGACTTCGACCCGGCGAAGGTGGCGGCCACACGCGAGCAGTTCCCGGCCCTGAAGGACCGGGTCCTGGGCCTCGAACCCCCGCGCCGCTGAGCGCACTTCGAGCCGCCGGCGGCGGGGCCGGTCAGGAACCGTGGGAGTGGACCGGCTGCCCGCCCAGGCTCGTCAGCCGGTCTCCCGTTCCTTCTGTGCCAGATGGATCACGCATACCGCCACCGCGATGAGCAGGGCCGGGTCGGCGTCCTCGCGCAGGATGTCGACGCCGTACGTGTCCCGCAGGTGCAGCCAGCGGCGGGAGATCACCGCGAGGAGTTCACCGTCGTACTCGATGGCGAACTCGTGGTCGAGGATCTTGCCGCTGACGTCCAGCTCGGCGCCGTCGGCCAGGGACACCCGGTAGTGGTTGCGCAGCAGCGACAGCCGTTTGCGCCGGATCGTGGCGAGCCCCTCGCCGTCCCGCTCGATCACCATGGTGTCGCGCAGCGCGAACATCTTCTGGTGGATGTCGACCAGGACGCGCCCCTGGGCGTCCTTCAGCTCGAAGGTGTCGCGCAGCCGCATGGCCTTGCCGTCGACGAGGAACACCTTCCGGCCGTGCTCGTCCTCGATCCAGTAGTCGTCACCGATGCCGAGAAGCCGGTCGCGTACGAGGAGTCTCATGCGGTGACCGTTCCCCGCCGCGAGCGGGTCATCACGGTCCCGCCGGTCCGAAACGCCTGCGGTAGCCCGATGGGCTCAGCCCCGTCTCCCGGCGTAGCCGGGCCCGCAGATTGGCCGCCGTGCCCAGTCCGCTGCGGGCCGCGACGACGTCCAGGCGCTCCTCGCCCCGCTCGATCAGCCGGCAGGCCAGCGCCACCCGCTCCCCGGTGAGCCAGGCCAGCGGCGTCGTGCCCAGCTGGGCCCGGAAGCGGCGGTGCAGCGTGGCGGGGCTGACGGCCGCGCGGGCGGCGAGATCCGCCACCGTCAGCGGCTCGCCGAGCCGTTCCTGCGCCCAGGCCAGCAGCGGGCCGAGCGACTCGTCGGGCACGTCGGGCACCGGGCGCTCCACGAACTGCCGCTGGCCGCCGTCCCGGTGGGCCGCGAAGACGAGGCGCCGGGAGACATGGTTGGCGATCTCCGCGCCGTGGTCCCGGCGCACGATGTGCAGGCCCAGGTCGAGCGCCGAGGCGCTGCCGGAGGCGGTCAGGATGTCGCCGTCGTCCACGAAGAGCACGTCCGGCTCCAGGCGCACCCGGGGGAAGCGGCTGCGGAAGGCCTCCGCCCACATCCAGTGGCAGGCCGCCCGGCGCCCGTCCAGCAGACCCGCCTCCGCGAGGGTGAACGCGCCCGAGCAGAAGCCGACGAGCCGGGCGCCGCGCGCGTGTGCCCGGCGCACGACGTCCAGGACACGCTCCTCGCGCGGGACCTCGGTGTCGGGCCGGTTCGGCACGATCAGCGTGTCCGCGTCCTCGGCCGCCGCCAGCCCCGCGACCCCGGTGAGCGTGAAGAAGCCGTCCCGCATCCGGGTCTCGGGACCGGCGGCACACAGCCGGAAGTCGTACAGGTCACGCCCGAGTTCGGGCCGCCGCAGCCCGAAGATCTCGATGGCGCAGCTCATCTCGAAGGGGTTGGAGTTCTCGTCGACCACCAGCACGATGCGGTGAGAGGATCCTTGCGGCATATGCGATTCCTAGCACTCGTACGACGGCCCCGGCCACCCGCACGATGAACCCATGGAACCGATCTTTCTGGAGCAGGCCCTCGCCTCCTTCACCGAGCGGTGGAGCCCCCGCATCGTCACCACCGTCAACGACTACGACGTGCGCGTGGCGAAGGTGGAGGGCGAACACCTCTGGCACGTCCACGACCACACCGACGAGTTCTTCCTGGTGCTCGACGGCGAACTGCACATCGGCCTGCGCGAGCCGGCCGGGGAGCGCACGGTCGTGCTGTCCAGGGGCTCGGTCTTCACCGTCCCCCGCGGCACCGAGCACAAGCCGTACGCGCCCGTGCCCACCTCGATCCTCGTCATCGAGCCCAGCGGCACCCTCACGGTCGGCGACCGGCACGAGGAGGTCCCGGACCACGTGGACGCGACCACCGGCCACGCCCTGCCCTGACCGGGCCCGGGAGCGACTTTTCCACAGGCGCCGGATCGGCTGTCGGAGTCGGGTGGCACTCTTGGAGCCATGACCGACTCCGCACCCCGACGCGCCCGCGTCCGCGCCCCCGAACTGGTCGGCAAGGGCGGCTGGCTGAACACGGGAGACACCCAGTACACCCTCTCCGACCTGCGCGGACGCATCGTGGTCCTGGACTTTTGGACCTTCTGCTGCATCAACTGTCTGCACGTCCTGGACGAGCTGCGCGAGTTGGAGGAGAAGCACCGGGACACGGTGGTGGTCATCGGTGTGCACTCGCCGAAGTTCGTGCACGAGGCCGAGCACCAGGCGGTCGTGGACGCGGTGGAGCGGTACGGGGTGGAGCACCCGGTGCTGGACGACCCCGAGCTGGCCACCTGGAAGCAGTACGCGGTGCGCGCCTGGCCGACGCTGGTCGTCATCGACCCGGAGGGGTACGTCGTCGCCCAGCACGCGGGCGAGGGGCACGCCCACGCCATCGAGCGGCTGGTCGAGGAGCTGGAGGCCGAGCACGAGGCGAAGGGCACCCTGCGCCGTGGCGACGGCCCGTACGTGCCGCCGGAGCCCGAGCCGACGACGCTGCGCTTCCCCGGCAAGGCGCTGCTGCTGCCGTCGGGGAACTTCCTGGTCAGCGACACCACCCGGCACCAGCTGGTGGAGCTGGCCGAGGACGCCGAGACCGTCGTACGGCGGATCGGCTCCGGCATGCGCGGGTTCGTGGACGGCGGCCCCGGGGAGGCGTCCTTCAGCGAGCCGCAGGGGCTGGCCCTGCTGGACGGCGGCGGTGTGGTCGTCGCTGACACCGTCAACCACGCCCTGCGCCGCCTCGACCTCGCCACCGGCGCGGTGACGACCCTGGCCGGCACCGGGAAGCAGTGGTGGCAGGGGTCCGCCACCTCCGGTCCGGCCCGCGGGGTCGACCTCTCCTCACCCTGGGACGTGGCGGTGTTCGGCGGCAAGGTGTGGATCGCCATGGCGGGCGTCCACCAGCTGTGGACGTACGACCCCGAGGCGGGCACGGTCGCCGTCGCGGCGGGCACCACCAACGAGGGACTGGTCGACGGCCCCGCCGCGCAGGCCTGGTTCGCCCAGCCGTCCGGCCTGGCGGCCACCGCCGACCGGCTGTGGCTCGCCGACTCCGAGACCAGCGCCCTGCGGTGGGTGGATCTCGACGGACGTGTCCACACGGCGGTCGGCACGGGTCTGTTCGACTTCGGCCATCGTGACGGCGCCGCCGGGCAGGCGCTGCTCCAGCACCCGCTGGGCGTCACCGCCCTGCCGGACGGATCGGTGGCCGTCGCCGACACCTACAACCACGCTCTGCGCCGCTACGACCCGGCGACCGGCGAGGTCACGACGCTGGCCACGGATCTGCGCGAGCCCAGCGACGCCGTGCTCGCCGGCGAGGACGTCGTGGTCGTGGAGTCGGCCCGGCACCGGCTGACCCGGCTGCGGCTGCCGGAGGAGGCGGTGCGGGTGGAGTCGGTCGCCCACCGCACCCGGCGCGCCGCGACCGAAGTCGCTCCCGGCGCACTGCGGTTGGATGTCGTCTTCCAGGCGCCCGCGGGCCAGAAGCTCGACACCCGCTACGGTCCGTCGACGCGTCTTCTGGTCTCCTCGACCCCGCCCGGACTCCTGCTCAGCGGCGAGGGTGCGGACACGGACCTGTCCCGCGAGCTGGAGCTGAACCCGGCCGTCACGGAGGGCGTCCTGCACGTCTCGGCGATGGCCGCCTCCTGTGACGACGATCCTTCCCACGAGTACCCCGCCTGCCATGTCCACCAGCAGGACTGGGGCGTCCCGGTCCGCCTCACCGAGGGCGGGGCGGACCGGCTGCCGCTCGTTCTGGCAGGAATGGACGAGCAGTAGGCGGGCGCGGTCCTGCGGCCGGGGCGCGTCAGACGCCGTAGCCGTCGCTGTAGTCGTCGACGCGGTGGTGATGGTGGTGGCGCGGCTCCTCCTCGACCACCGGCGTCGGCGGCATCACGACCCGCCGGCGCCGGGCGATGCCGCTGAACGTCGCCACACCGATCAGCCCCACCGCCATCAGGATCAGGCCGACGACGGTGAGGTTGACGCCGTGCATGTGCCAGTCGGTCGCGAACGTGAGGATGGCCCCCACGGCGATGAGGATGATGCACCCTCCGAGCCCCATGAGAAGTCGCCTCCCCTTTCGGTTCCGGAATCTCCGGTGCCGTCCGGGTACCCGCGCCGTTCCCGGCTAGCCCTCCAGGAACGCGGTCAGGGCGTTCGCCAGCAGGAACGGGTCGTCGGCGCCGCACAGTTCGCGCACGCTGTGCATGGAGAGGATCGCGACGCCGATGTCCACGGTCCGGATGCCGTGCCGGGCCGCGGTGATCGGGCCGATGGTGGTGCCGCACGGCATGGAGTTGTTGGAGACGAAGCTCTGGAACGGCACGCCCGCCTTCTCGCAGGCGGCGGCGAAGACGGCGCGGCCCGAACCGTCCGTGGCGTAGCGGTTGTTGACGTTGACCTTGAGGATCGGGCCGCCGTTGACCCGCGGGTGGTGCGTCGGGTCGTGCCGCTCCGCGTAGTTGGGGTGGACGGCGTGGCCGGTGTCGGAGGACAGGCACACGGTGCCGGCGAAGGCCCGTGCCCGGTCCTCGTACGAGCCTCCGCGCGCGAACACCGAGCGTTCCAGCACGGATCCGAGCAGCGGGCCGTCCGCGCCGGTGTCCGACTGGGAGCCGTTCTCCTCGTGGTCGAAGGCGGCCAGGACGGGGATACGGGTGAGGGGGGTGCCGGAGGTCGCGACGGCGGCCAGCGCGGCGGTGCCCGCGTGCACCGACAGCAGGTTGTCCATGCGCGGTCCGGCGACCAGGTCCCGGTCCCGGCCGAGGTAGGCCGGGGCCTCCACGGGGTGCGTCATCAGGTCCCAGCCGGTGACCGAGCCGGCCGCGAGCCCCGCCTCCTGTTCCAGGAAGGCGATCAGATCGCCGTCGCGGACGTCGTCGCCGAGGCCCCACACCGGCTGCAGATGGCGCTGCTTGTCGAGCTTGAGCCCCTCGCTGCTGACGGAACGGTCCAGGTGGATGGCGAGCTGGGGCACGCGCAGCAGCGGACGGTCCACGTTGACCAGCACGGTGGAGCCGTCGCGCAGGCTGAGCCGGCCGGCCAGGCCCAGGTCGCGGTCCAGCCAGGAGTTCATCAGCGGTCCGCCGTAGATCTCGACGGCGGCCTGGCGCCAGCCGTGCGCCCCGCTGTCCGGGCGCGGCTTGATCCGCAGGTTCGGGGAGTCGGTGTGCGCGCCGACGATGTGGAACGGAGTGTGCGGATCGGCGCCTTCGGGGACGTACCAGGCGATGAGCGCGCCGCCGCGCAGCACGTACTTGCCGCCGCTCGACGCGTCCCAGGCGTCGGTCTCCGCGACCTGCCGGAAGCCTGCCTTCTCCAGCCGCTCGGCGGCGTTGGCCACCGCGTGGTACGGCGACGGGCCGGCCGCCAGGAAGGACATCAGGTCGTCGGTGTGGCCGCGGTCGAAGCGGGCTGCTGCGCTCATGGGATTCACCTTAACGACGTGCACGGGCCCGCTCCCGGAAAGAGAGCGGGCCCGCACAGTATCTACAGGGACGTACCCGCGGGGACCTGCGGGTACGTATCCGGAAGGGCGTCTTCTAGAACGCGGCTTCGTCCAGCTCCATGAGGTCCAGCTCGACCGTCGAGGCGACCTTGCGGGCCAGCGTGACGCCCGGCAGGACGTTGGCCGCGAAGAACTTCGCCGCCGCGATCTTGCCGGTGTAGAAGGCCTGGTCCTTGGCGGAGGCCGAGGTCAGCTTCTCGGCGGCGATCGCGGCGCCCTTCAGCAGGAGGTAGCCGACGACGACGTCACCGGAGGCCAGCAGCAGGCGGGTGGTGTTCAGGCCCACCTTGTAGATGTTCTTGGTGTCCTGCTCGGTGGCGGCGAGGTCGGTCAGCATCAGGCCGACGATCGCCTCCAGCTCCACGGCCGCCTTGGCCAGGTGCTCGCGGGCGCCGGCCAGCTCCTCGCCGCCGGTGCCGAGCGCCAGGAACTTCTTGATGTCCTCGGCGAGGGAGTTCAGCGCGGCGCCCTGGTTGCGGACGATCTTCCGGAAGAAGAAGTCCTGGCCCTGGATCGCGGTGGTGCCCTCGTACAGGGTGTCGATCTTGGAGTCCCGGATGTACTGCTCGATCGGGTACTCCTGCAGGAAGCCGGAGCCGCCGAAGGTCTGCAGCGACTGGGCGAGCTGCTCGTAGCCCTTCTCGGAGCCGTAGCCCTTGACGATGGGCAGCAGCAGGTCGTTCAGCGCCTCCTCGGCGGAGGCGTCCTCGCCGTTCGCCTCCTTGACCTGGATCGCGTCCTGGATCGAGGCGGTGTACAGCACCAGGGCGCGCATGCCCTCCGCGTACGCCTTCTGCGTCATCAGCGAGCGACGCACGTCGGGGTGGTGGGTGATGGTGACCTTGGGCGCGGTCTTGTCCATGAAGTTGGCCAGGTCCGGGCCCTGGACGCGCTCCTTGGCGTACTCCAGCGCGTTCAGGTAGCCGGTGGACAGCGTGGAGATCGCCTTCGTGCCGACCATCATGCGGGCGAACTCGATGATGCGGAACATCTGGCGGATGCCGTCGTGCTTGTCACCGATCAGCCAGCCCTTGGCGGGGTGCTGGTCGCCGAAGGTCATCTCGCACGTGTTGGAGGCCTTCAGGCCCATCTTGTGCTCGACGTTGGTGGCGTAGACGCCGTTGCGCTCGCCCAGCTCGCCGGTCTCGAAGTCGAAGAGGTACTTCGGGACGAGGAAGAGGGACAGGCCCTTGGTGCCGGGGCCGGCGCCCTCGGGACGCGCGAGCACGTAGTGGAGGATGTTCTCCGACATGTCGTGCTCACCGGAGGTGATGAAGCGCTTCACGCCCTCGATGTGCCAGGAGCCGTCCTCCTGCTGGATCGCCTTGGTGCGGCCGGCGCCCACGTCGGAGCCCGCGTCGGGCTCGGTGAGCACCATCGTGGAGCCCCACTGCTTCTCGGTGGCGACCTTGGCGATGTGCTTCTGGACCTCGTTGCCCTCCTCGAAGAGGATGCCGGCGAACGCGGGGCCGGAGGAGTACATCCACACGGCCGGGTTGGCGCCCAGGATGAGCTCGGCGTAGGCCCAGATCAGGGAGCGCGGTGAGTTGGTGCCGCCGATCTCCTCGGGCAGGCCGAGCCGCCAGTACTCGGAGTCCATGAAGGCCTTGTAGCTCTTCTTGAAGGACGCCGGGACCGGCGCGGTGTTGGTCTCCGGGTCGAAGACCGGCGGGTTGCGGTCGGCGTCGGCGAAGGACTCCGCCAGCTCGTTCTCCGAGAGGCGGGTCATCTCCTCCAGGATGCTCTTGGCGGTGTCGACGTCCATCTCCTCGAACGGGCCGGTGCCGTACACCTTGTCGCGCCCCAGTACTTCGAAGAGGTTGAACTCGATGTCGCGGAGATTCGACTTGTAGTGCCCCATGGCGACGGCTCCGTAGAGGGATCGGCGAGGCACTGACTCCTCGCACCTAGTTCACGTACCAACAAGTAGCACGATGATGCTACCCGTCGGTAATAAGAAGCAACCCCTGCCGGTCAAGTGTGAGAAGGGTCTACTCCTTCCTGCCGGGGAACGGGGCCGTGAGCAGCGCCGCCCACTGGTCCGGGTGTTCGGCGTAAGGCAGGTGACCGCCCGGTATGCGCATCAGCCGGGCTCCCGGTATCCCCGCCGCCACCTCCCGGTGCAGCCGGGGTGCGATCAGCGGGTCGTCGGCGGGTGAGACGACCAGGGTGGGCACGGTGATCCGGGGCAGGTCGGCGGTCACGTCGAGCCGCTCCGCCAGCTCCACGTGTTCCGGCGTGCCGGCCGGGGCGTCCCCGCCCGCCTGCTTCACCGCGCTCTCCAGCTCCTGCGGGTCCATCGCCTGCAGGGCGGCCGGGCTCAGGCTGTGGGCGAGCAGGAACCGTCCGAGGGTGTCCGGGTCGCCGGCCTCGATGAGCGACCGCCACACGCGCGCGACCAGCCGGACCTGCGCGTCCGCGCGGGCGAAGGGCGCGGTGAGCAGGAGTGCCGTGACCCGCTCGGGATGCCGCACGGCCAGCCGTATCGCCACGGCGCCGCCCAGTGAGAACCCTGAGACGGCGAAGCGTGCTGCTCCCTCCGCGTCGGCGGCGGCCGCCAGCCGGTCGGCCAGGTCGTCCAGTTCCAGCGGCTCTCTCGCGCGCGGGGCGCCGCCCGCGCCCGGGTAGTCGGCGCCGATCACGCGGTACCGGGCCGTCAGGGCGGCCATCACGGGGCCGTAGTTGGCCGCGAGGGAGCCGCCGGCGCCGTGGGCGAGGAGCAGAGCGGGACGCGGATCGGTGCCGGACATGAGGTACCCCCCGGAGGACGCTGTCTGTAGCGATCGATACAAAAACCGTACCAGCATTATCTAGCGACCGCTACATAAATTCTCCCGGGGGTCATCGCGCCGCTCCCGCTCGGTACGCTTGCGCCCATGTACGGCTACGACCAGAACGTCGGTGCTCAGCAGCAGTACGCCGCACCCCAGCAGCCGATGGCCGGCGGCTACGGGCAGCAGCCGCCGCTGTATCCCGAGCCGTCCCCACCCTCCCTCGCGGACGCGGTGCGCGCGTTCACCACCGGGCAGATGTCCGCCGAGGACTTCCAGCAGATCTTCGCGACGTCGAAGGTGTACTGCCCGCGCGGCGACACCCCCGGCTTCCTCGCCCTGCACAACACCCAGCAGCCGGTGATCCCGATGTTCACCTCGCTCAAGGAGCTGCGCCGCTACGCGGGCAAGGAGTCCAAGTACTTCGTGATCACCGGCGCCGAGGTGATCGACCTGCTGCCGACCGGCTACGGCTTCGTCCTGGACATGGAGGGCGAGCACCGGATGGTGTTCGACGCGAAGGCGGTCGAGCAGATGGTCGACTTCGCGATGCGCCGGATGTACGGCTAGAGGCCGTCGCCGCGCGGGCGGCCGGCCCGTCCCCGAGACCGCGAGCCCGGAGGGAATTCCCTCCGGGCTCTCTCTGTTGTGGGTGGCAGAAAGTTCAATGCTCAACTAAAGTGGGCGCACAAGGAGGTACCGACCATGCCTGCAGACCGCTTCCGCCGATGCGGTGGCGCGTCCGGTGCTGGCAGTGACGACCGCACCGAGCGGGCACGTACATCATCGACGGGATCTTCGACCACCAGGACTCCCAGGGGGGCGGCGGCACCATCACCAACGGCGACACCCAGTGGATGACCGCGGGCTCCGGCCTGCTGCACATCGAGGCCCCGCCGGAGTCCCTGGTCGTGTCCGGCGGTCTCTTCCACGGTCTGCAGCTGTGGGTGAACCTGCCGGCCAAGGACAAGATGATGGCGCCGCGCTACCAGGACATCCGCGGCGGCAACGTCCAGCTGCTGACGACTCCTGACGGCGGTGCCCTGCTGCGTGTCATCGCGGGCGAACTTGACGGCCACAAGGGTCCCGGCATCACCCACACCCCGATCACGATGATCCACGCGACCCTCGCCCCGGGTGCCGAGATCACCCTGCCCTGGCGGGAGGACTTCAACGGCCTGGCCTACGTCCTCGCGGGCCGCGGCAGCGTCGGTACGGACCGCCGGCCGGTCCACTCCGGCCAGACCGCCGTGTTCGGATCCGGCTCCTCGCTGACCGTCCGCGCGGACGAGAAGCAGGACGGCAACGCCCCGGACCTGGAGGTCGTCCTCCTCGGCGGACAGCCCATCCGTGAACCCATGGCCCACTACGGCCCGTTCGTCATGAACACCAAGGAAGAGCTGATGCAGGCCTTCGAGGACTTCCAGAAGGGCCGCCTGGGCACGATCCCGGCGGTGCACGGCATGACCGGGGACGGGCTGTAGATCCCGCCCGCTCAAGGAGAGAAGGCCCCGTCCGGGCATCCGGGCGGGGCCTTTTGTGTGCGCGATGCAAGGAGGCGCGCCGACCCGGATGGACTAGTTCGGGAAGGCGTCGCACCGAATGGGCCCCTAGCGTCGCAATTGCGCCGCTTCGTTCAGCAGGGCGCACGAGTGGTCGCTCCTGGTAGCCGACACCACGCACACACACCAGTTCAGGAGACACATATGAGCAGCATCCGCAGCACCCTCGCGTGCACCGCGGCCGGCGTCCTCCTCACCGTCGGCGGCGTCGCGCTGGCCGCCCCCGCTCAGGCACAGACGGCGCCCGCCCCGCGGAGCGTGGCCACGGCCGCCGACGACGGCACCGGTACCGGCACCGACGCGGGTTCCGACACCAACATCAACAACAACAACTCCAACACGGTGACCAACTGCGGCCTCCTCAGCCTGGGATGCCTCCTCCATGGTCTCCTCGGTGGCGTCCTCGGCTGAGGAAGCTGCGACAGCACACGTGCGGTCACCGCGTGAGCGGCCGTCCTGGAAAGGGCGGCCGCTCACACCGTCGAGGGGGGATCTCACCCGCCCGGCCCCGTGCGGCAGGACACCCCTCGGCGCCCGTGATCCGCTGGTGGCGTGCAGCTGTTGCCCGACCCCGTGCGCCGCCTCGCCGCCTGGTGTGCCGTGCTGCTGCTCGTCGCCGGGGTCGGCTGGGTGGGGGTGCGGCTGTGCGGGGAGTTCCGTACGGCCGTCATCCCGGTGCTGCTCGCCCTGCTCGGGACCGCGCTGCTCGGCCCGCTGCACCGGCGCCTCGTGCGGGCGGGCGTGCAGGCATCCGTGTCGGCCGGGCTCACCTGTGTCGCCGTGGTGGCCGTCGTCGGCGGTGCCCTGTACATCGTCGTCGCCGCGCTCATCGACACCGGCGACCAGATCCTCGCCTCGCTGCGGGCCGCCGCCAAGGGGGTCTCGCGGCACTTCGGGGCCGCCGGCACCGGGCTCGACGACCTCGCCACCCACGCCCGCGAGCTGCTGGGCAAGTTCGGCGGTACGGCCGCGTCCAACGTCATCAGCGGGGTCAGCGTCGTCGGCGAGAGCATCGCGATGGCCGTACTGGCGCTGCTACTCGTCTTCTTCTTCCTGCGCGACTCGCAGCAGGCCGTCGTCACGCTGCGGTCGGTGGCGCCCGGCGGCACCGCCGACACCCTGGAGGCCATCGCCCGGCGCGCCTTCGACGCGATGGAGGGGTTCATGCGCGGGACGACGGTCATCGCGCTCATCGACGCCCTGTGCATCACCGTCGGCCTGCTGATCCTCCAGGTGCCCGGCGCGCTCGGCCTGGGCGCGCTGGTGTTCGTCGGTGCCTACATCCCCTACCTCGGCGCCTTCATCTCCGGCGCGGTGGCCGTCCTGGTGGCCCTCGCCGACCGGGGCTTCGTCATCGGGCTGTGGGCGCTCGGTGTCGTGCTCGCCGTACAGGTGCTGGAGGGGCATGTGCTCCAGCCGGTCATCCAGAGCCGGACCGTGCAGATGCATCCGGCCGTGGTGATGCTGACGATCACCGGAGGGGCGTCCGTCGCGGGGATCCTCGGGATGCTGCTCGCGGTCCCGCTGACCGCGGCGGCCTTCGGGGTCGCACGAGAGCTGCGGACGCGTTACGCGACCCCCTCCGACGCGTCCTCCTCCCAGGCGTCCTCTTCCTCTTCCCAGGCGTCCTCTTCCGACGCGCCGCCCTCCGACGCCTCCCCCGACTCGTAGAGCTCGAACCAGATGCTCTTGCCCTCGCCCCGTGGGTCCACGCCCCAGGCGTCCGCGAGCAGTTCGATCAGCATCAGGCCCCGGCCGGAGGAGGCCAGCTCGCCGGGCCGGCGCCGGTGCGGGAGATCGTCGCCCGTGTCGGTGACCTGCACCCGCAGCCATCGCGCCCCCGCCTCACCGGTCACCTCGGCGAGCAGCAGCGCGTCGGCGTCGGTGTGGACGAGGACGTTGGTGACCATCTCCGAGACCAGCAGCACGGCCGCGTCGACCTGGTCGGCGCCGGCCCAGTCGTGCAGCAGCTCGCGCAGGTGACGGCGGGCCTCGGCGATCCGGTCCGGCTCGTCCTGCGCCACCGACAGCAGCGTGCGCCGGATCGTGGGCCGTACCGTGTCCCGCGGCGGCCGGCCCAGCAGCACCAGCGCGATGTCGTCCTCGCGCCGGTCGGTCAGGGGGCCGGTGGTGTGGTGTGAGGACGGCCCGTGCACACCCTGCACCAGCGCGTCGGCCAGCGCCTCCAGCTCGGGCCCGTCGGTCCCCCCGTGCTCCTCCAGGATCGCGCGCAGCCGGCGCCAGCCGCTCTCCATGTCGTGCCCGCCGGTCTCGATCAGGCCGTCGGTGCAGAGCATCAGCGTCTCGCCGGGTTCCAGGGTGAACCCGGTCGTCGGATAGTCCCCCTCCGGGTCGATGCCCAGCGGCAGCCCGCCTGCCGTCGGCCGCATCATCACCGTGCCGTCGGCCATCCGGATCGCCGGGTGCGGGTGCCCGGCACGGGCGATCTCCAGCGTCCCGGTCACCGGGTCGGCCTCCACGTACACGCAGGTCGCGAAGCGGAGGTCGGTCATCTCGTCGTCGTGGGTGATGCCGTGCAGGAACCGGGACGCCCGGGAGAGCACGGCGTCCGGGCGGTGGCCCTCGGAGGCGTAGGCGCGCAGCGCGATGCGCAGCTGGCCCATGAGACCCGCGGCCCGTACGTCATGGCCCTGGACGTCCCCCATGACCAGGGCGAACCGGCCGGAGGGCAGCGGGATCAGGTCGTACCAGTCGCCGCCGACCTGGAGACCGCCGCCGGTCGGGATGTACCGGGCGGCCACGTCCATGCCGGGGATCTCCGGGCCGAGCGAGGGCAGCATGGAGCGCTGCAGGCCCTCCGTCAGCTCCCGCTCCGACTCCGCGGCACCGGCCCGGGACAGCGCCTGGGCGAGCATCCGTGCCACCGTCGCCAGGACGGCGCGCTCGTCGGGTGTGAACGCCACCGGATAGGTGAAGGCCGCCAACCAGGCACCCATCGTGCGCCCGGCCGCCGTCAGCGGCAGGAAGGCCCAGGAGCGGCGGCCGAAGGGCTGGGCGAGCGGCCAGGCCGCCGGATAGCGCTCCCTGTACTCCTCGGGCGAGGACAGGTACACCGCGCGGCCCGTGCGGACGACCTGGGCGGCCGGGTAGTCCGTGCTCAGCGCCATGTGCGAGAAGGGGCCCAGGTCGCCCGGCTGGTGCCCGTGCTGGCCGATGATCGTCAGCCGGTCGCCCTCCACCCCGAACACCACGAGCCCGTCCGGCGAGAAGCCTGGCATCGACAGGCCGCCGGCCACCCGCAGCACCTCCGCGGTGGACCGCGCCTCGGCCAGCGCCCGGCCCGCGTCCAGCAGGAACGCCTCCCGCGAGCGTCGCCAGTCACCGGTGACCGCGCTGCGGGCGGCCCGTGTGCCCGGGGTCGGCTCGGTGACCTCCTGGAGGGTGCCGACCAGTTCGTACGCCCGCCGCTCGGGATCGAAGGTCGGCTTGGACCGGCTGCGGACCACCCGCAGGACGTTCCCGCACCCGTCCATGATCCGGATGCGTACCTCCGCGAGCGTGCCCTCGTCGACCGCCAGCGGGATCACGCCGGTGATCTCGTTCCAGTCCTCCGGGTGCAGCCGGGCCCGGGTCTGGGCCTCCGTGAGGGTGGTCGCCTCCGCGGGCAGGCCGAGCAGCCGCGCCGCCTCCGCGTCCACGGTGACCAGACCGGCGCCCGTGTCCCAGCGCCATAGCCCGGTCGCGAGGGCGGCGAGGACGTCCCCGACGGACGGGAGGGTCTCGCCTGTACGCATTGCCCCACTTTAGGAAGATCTGATCGAGGGGTGCCACTGTAAGAAGACCCGATCCGGGAGACTCGTGGTTGGAGGTGTCGCCGAAGATCCGGCGCCGTCACCGCGCGGCTGGGCGTTAAGGGTGGGAGCCGATCTTGGCGTGCCCGGTACCCTTGATGGGTCCGGGCCCCGTGCCCGTTCTGGCCGGGGAGAGCACACACCCCGCAGACCTCACACACGAAGGACGATGAACGACGATGCATCGGTACAGGTCCCACACCTGCGGCCAGCTCCGCGCCTCTGACGTCGGCACCGACGTCCGGCTCAGTGGCTGGCTGCACAATCGGCGCGACCTGGGCGGCATCCTCTTCATCGATCTGCGCGACCACCACGGCATCACGCAGCTGGTCGCCCGTCCCGGCACGCCCGCCTACGAGGCCCTGGACAAGATCTCCAAGGAGTCCACGGTCCGCGTCGACGGCCGCGTTGTTTCACGTGGAACCGAGAACGTGAACCCGGACCTGCCGACCGGTGAGATCGAGGTCGAGGTGGCCGAGGTCGAGCTGCTCGGCGCCGCCGCACCGCTGCCGTTCACCATCAACGCCGAGGACGGTGTCAACGAGGAGCGGCGCCTGGAGTACCGCTTCCTGGACCTGCGCCGCGAGCGCATGCACCGCAACATCATGCTGCGTACGCAGGTCATCTCGGCGATCCGGCACAAGATGGCCGCGATGGGCTTCAACGAGATGGCGACGCCGATCCTGTCCGCCACCTCCCCCGAGGGCGCGCGTGACTACGTGGTCCCCTCCCGCGTGCACCCGGGCAAGTTCTACGCCCTGCCGCAGGCCCCGCAGCAGTTCAAGCAGCTGCTGATGATCTCCGGCTTCGACCGCTACTTCCAGATCGCGCCCTGCTTCCGGGACGAGGACGCCCGCGCCGACCGCTCGCCGGGCGAGTTCTACCAGCTCGACGTCGAGATGAGCTTCGTCGAGCAGGAGGACGTCTTCCAGCCGATCGAGAAGCTCATGACCGAGCTGTTCGAGGAGTTCGGAGGCGGCCGGCATGTCACCTCCCCCTTCCCGCGGATCCCGTTCCGCGAGGCGATGCTGAAGTACGGCTCCGACAAGCCGGACCTGCGCGCCAAGCTGGAGCTGGTGGACATCACCGACATCTTCGAGGGCTCGGAGTTCAAGGCCTTCGCCGGCAAGCACGTGCGCGCCCTGCCGGTGCCGGACGTGTCCGCGCAGCCGCGCAAGTTCTTCGACCAGCTCGGCGACTTCGCCGTGACCCTGGGCGCGAAGGGCCTGGCCTGGGTCCGTGTCGGCGAGGACGGCACGCTGTCCGGCCCGATCGCGAAGTTCCTCACCGAGGAGAACGTCGCCGAGCTGACCAAGCGCCTGTCGCTGGCCCCCGGTCACGCCGTGTTCTTCGGCGCGGGCGAGTTCGACGAGGTCTCGAAGATCATGGGCGCGGTGCGGGTGGAGGCCGCTCGTCGTGCCGGCCACTTCGAGGACGGCGTCTTCCGCTTCTGCTGGATCGTCGACTTCCCGATGTACGAGAAGGACGAGGAGACCGGCGCGATCGACTTCTCGCACAACCCGTTCTCCATGCCGCAGGGCGGCCTGGAGGCCCTGCAGACGCAGGACCCGCTGGACATCCTGGGCTGGCAGTACGACATCGTCTGCAACGGCGTCGAGCTGTCCTCCGGCGCCATCCGGAACCACGAGCCGGAGATCATGCTCAAGGCCTTCGAGATCGCGGGCTACGACCGCGAGACCGTCGAGGAGAAGTTCGCCGGAATGCTCCGCGCCTTCCGCTTCGGCGCCCCGCCGCACGGCGGCATCGCCCCGGGCGTGGACCGTATCGTCATGCTCCTCGCGGACGAGCCCAACATCCGCGAGACGATCGCCTTCCCGCTCAACGGCAACGCCCAGGACCTGATGATGGGCGCCCCGACCGAGCTGGACGAGTCCCGCCTGCGCGAGCTGCACCTGAACATCAGGAAGCCGCAGCCGAAGTAGCAGAACCCGCCGTGCGCGCCGATCCGTCCTGACTGGCTCCTGACGATCGGCGCGCACAGCCGTCTCCGGGCACGGTCCTCGTGGCGGGCGGCGCCGGCGTGGCGCCGGGCCTCGGCGGCGCCCTCGCGGCCGGCGCCCCTCCCCCCCGGCGGGCACGGCGGAGGCGGCGGTCACCAGGCCCCCCCGACGACACCCCACACCGGTCGGCTGTTCTTCGCCGAGAAAGCGGGGCGCGCCTCAGTCCCCCTGCTCCTCCTCGCCCTGCTCCTCCTCGCTGTCGGGGGACGCGCCGTCCTCCAGCAGCCGTTCGGCGATGTCGTCGGACCAGTGCTGGGCCCAGGCGCGCAGCGCGCCGACCCGGTCCTCGTCCAGCCCGTAGCGGACGAAGTCCCCGTCCGAGTAGAAGTCCGTGCCGGTCAGCCGGGACTGCAGGGTGGTCAGGTCGAACGGGTCGTGGGCGTGCCTGCGGCCCAGTTCCTCCAGGCCGGGCAGGGTGAAGCGGGACGCGGCGGCCCGCGCGTCGATCAGGTCGACGGCCGCGCCCCGGTCGTACAGCGCCCGGATCTTCGTACCGACGGCGTCCTCAAGGGACAGGGCCGGGCCGTACTCGGTCAGCTCCGGCGGCTGCCAGAAGGCCTCCTTGTGCAGGACGAGGGCGCACGGTGCGCCGGTCGGCGGGTCGGTGACCGTCAGCTGGGCGGTGAGGGCGGTGCCGGCGCCGGCCCGGACCTGCCGGCCGCGGGCCTCCAGGGCGGCGGCGAGGGCGCCGGCGATCCGCTCCATGGGCTCGGGGCTCTCGGTGGCGAAGTCGAGGTTCGCGTGCGGGCGCCGCAGCAGACCGTGCGCCTGCAGGGCGTAACCGCCGGCGAGGACCAGCCCGTACGGGCCGCCCGCCGTGACGACGTCCGCCAGGAGCCGCCGGTGAGGTTCGGGGAGGTTCACGACATCGGTACTTTGCCAGAATTTTTTTCCGGGCCGCTGTCACACGGCCGTGCGCGGCGGTGTCAGAGAGACGTCCACACCTTCACGGCGTCTCTCCAGGAGCTGGTCATGCACACCGCCTACGTCATCGTCACCCTGCTCGCCGCGCTGATGGCCGGGTTCTCCGGGACCGTGCTGCTCCTGCGGGCCGAGTGGATCGTCAAGGCGCTCACCGACTACGCGGTGCCGCGCGCCTGGTGGACCCCGCTCGGACTGGCCAAGGCCGCCGGGGCCGTGGGACTGGTCGTCGGGCTGTTCGTGCCCGTGATCGGGGTGCTGGCCGGGGCCTGCCTGGTGCTCTACTTCCTCGGCGCGGCCGTCACCGTGGCGCGGGCCCGCTGGTACGCGCACATCCCCTTCCCGCTCGTCTACGCCGCGCCCGTGGTCGGCGCACTCGTCCTCGGCCACGCCGGCTGAGCCCGCACCCGCCGACAAATCTCCGCGACGCGGCAACTTCCCTGGCGGCAGCGGCCACCGAGGAGCCGTAGGACATGGTCAGCACACCCTTGGAGGACTCCTCCGTGGCAGCTGCCTCCCACCGCCGGTCCCTCCGCAAGCGGCGCACCCTCGCCGTGTCCGCCGCCGGCGCGGGCACCACCGGCGCCGGGGTCCTGAAGCAGGACGGCCCCCGTGCACGTGAGGGCGCCGAGCCCGGTGGCGCGGCGCCCTCACCCGGATCAGTACGGGGCGATCAGCCTTCCTCGCCGCCGAAGCGCTCCTTGTAGGCGGCCAGGTCCTCGTCCGTGAGCTTGGCGAACAGCACCGGCGGGACCGTGAACGGCGTGCCGGCCGGGACGGCGGCGAGGGCCTTCGCCTCGGCCCGGGTCACCCAGACGGCGGTGTCGTCCTGGAGCGAGAAGGCCTGGCGCATGGCGGCGGACGTGGCCGGGATCAGCGGCTCCGAGACCACCGCGTACAGGTGGATCAGATTCATCGCCGTACGCAGGGTGAGGGCCGCCGCGTCCTGGTCGGTCTTGATCTGCAGCCAGGGGGCCTTCTCCTCCAGGTAGGAGTTGCCGGCCGACCACAGGGCACGCAGGGCCGCGGCGGCCTTGCGGAACTGCAGCGCCTCCATGTGCTCCTCGTACTCGGCGAGCAGCCGGGCGATCTCCTCGCCGAGCCGGGCCTCCGCCACACCGGGCTCCCCGCCGGCCGGGACCTCCTCGCCGAAGCGCTTCTTCGAGAAGGACAGCACACGGTTGACGAAGTTGCCGAGGGTGTCGGCGAGGTCCTTGTTGACCGTGGCGGTGAAGTGCTCCCAGGTGAAGGACGAGTCGTCCGACTCCGGGGCGTTGGCGATCAGGAAGTAGCGCCAGTAGTCGGCGGGCAGGATGTCCAGGGCCTGGTCGGTGAAGACGCCCCGCTTCTGCGAGGTGGAGAACTTCCCGCCGTAGTACGTCAGCCAGTTGAAGGCCTTGACGTAGTCGACCATCTTCCAGGGCTCGCGGATGCCGAGTTCCGTGGCCGGGAACATCACCGTGTGGAAGGGGACGTTGTCCTTGGCCATGAACTCCGTGTACCGGACGGGGTTCTCGCCGCGGTCCGCCTCGTACCACCAGGACTTCCAGTCGCGGTTGTCCGGGTCCTGGTCGGCCCATTCCTTCGTCGCGCCGATGTACTCGATCGGGGCGTCGAACCACACGTAGAAGACCTTGCCCTCGGCGGCCAGCTCCGGCCAGGTGTCGGCCGGGACCGGGACGCCCCAGTCCAGGTCACGGGTGATCGCACGGTCGTGCAGGCCCTCGGTCAGCCACTTGTGGGCGATGGAGGAGGCCAGCTGCGGCCAGTCCTTGTCGTGCCGGGCGACCCACTCGCGGACCTCGTTCTCCAGCTTCGACTGGAGCAGGAAGAGGTGCTTGGTCTCGCGGACCTCCAGGTCCGTGGAACCGGAGATCGCCGAGCGCGGGTCGATCAGGTCGGTCGGGTCCAGGACGCGGGTGCAGTTCTCGCACTGGTCACCGCGGGCCTTGTCGTAGCCGCAGTGCGGGCAGGTGCCCTCGACATAGCGGTCGGGCAGGAAGCGGCCGTCGGCCGGGCTGTACACCTGGCGGATCGCCCGCTCCTCGATGAAGCCGTTCTCGTTCAGCTTGCGGGCGAAGTGCTGGGTGATCTCGCGGTTCTGCGGGGAGGAGCTGCGGCCGAAGTAGTCGAACGCGAGGGCGAAGCCGTCGTAGACCGCCTTCTGGGCGTCGTGCGCCTGGGCGCAGAAGGCGTCGACCGGGAGACCCTGCTCCTTCGCGGCCAGTTCTGCGGGGGTGCCGTGCTCGTCCGTCGCGCAGATGTACAGGACGTCGTGGCCGCGCTGGCGGAGGTAGCGGGAGTACACGTCCGCCGGGAGCATGGACCCCACCATGTTGCCCAGGTGCTTGATCCCGTTGATGTACGGAAGGGCGCTGGTGATGAGGTGTCGAGCCATCGTGGCTGCTCCCAGGTCGCGTTTTCTGCGGTTTCGAACCTTGAAATCGTAGCCGACAGGGGTGGGCCGCCCGCTTCCCGTTTTGCAGGGTGGGAAGGGGCGGCCCGAGGGGCTGCCTACGGTGACTGCGCGTTACGGACGCCAGTCGGCGAGTACGCCCTCGTAGAGCTCGGCGTCGGTCAGCTCGCGGGGGGTGGGGCCCGCGTGGAAGAAGGACGCGTTGCCGGTCTTCAGCTTGCGGAGGTAGTCGAAGGCCTTGTTGTCGTGGTCACCGAAGGCGACGAAGGAGAAGAAGAGGCCGGGGTGGGACTCGGCCGCCGCCGTGAGGGACTGGGTCGCGGGGGTCTTCGCGTCCGGGGCGCCGTCGGTCTGGAAGACCACGAGGGCGGGGGTGCGGGGGGTCGCGTGCTGGTCCGTGTGCTTGTCGTAGTGGGCGAGTACGGCTTCCACGGCGGCGTGGTAGCTGGTACGGCCCATACGGCCGAGGCCGGCGTGGACGTCGTCGATCTTGGTCTCGTGGTCCGGGGTGAGGGTGAGGTCGGTGGTGCCGTCGACCTCCGTGGAGAAGAAGACGACGTGGACCGTGGCGTCGGGGTCCAGGTGGGCGGCGAGGGCCAGGGTCTGGTCGGCGAGGGCCTGGGCGGAGCCGTCCTTGTAGTACGGGCGCATGCTCGCGGAGCGGTCCAGAACGAGGTAGAGCTTCGCTCGGGTGCCGGTGAGGTCGGTCTTCTTGAGGGTGGCTGTGGCGGCCTTGTAGGCGGCGGCGAGGGCGGGGGTGCGGGACTTGACCCTGGTGAGGGGGGTGGCGGGGGTCGGCTTCCGCGTGGCGTCGGCGGGTGCGGGTGCGGGTGCCTGCGGCTCCGGGTCCTTCGCCTCGGCTTCGCCTTCGGCGGGGTTCTCGTTCCCACCCGCACCACCCGTGCGGGTTTCGTCGTCGGGTGCGGGTGGCCCCTGCGGGGCGTCCTCGCCGTCGGCGGCCGGCGGCGCGCTCGCCACCTCGGCCTCCGGCTCCGCCTGATTCTCGGGCCGGGCCTTCTCCTCGACCGGGGCCTCGGGCTCCGTGGGCGACTCGGCGGGCTGTTCCTCGACCTGGGCCTCGGGCTCCGGCTTCTCCTCGGGCTCCGGCTCTGCGAGTGTCTCGGCGGCTGTCTCGGTGGCCTCGGGCTCGGGCTGGGTGGGGGTCTCGGCGGTTGCCTCGGTGAGCTCGGGCTCGGGCTGGGTGGGGGTCTCGGCGGTTGCCTCGGTGAGCTCGGGCTCGGGCTGGGTGGGGGTCTCGGCTGCTGCCTCGGTGAGCTCGGGCTCGGGCTCGGTGGAGGTCTCGGGCTCTTCCGGGGTGGCAGGTTCCGGGTGGAGGTTGTCCTCCGTGGGTTCCGACGGGCGCGGTACCTGGACGTTGTTGAAGGCCGCCGACACCAGTTCGTGCTCGTTGGGCGCCGAGCGGCGGGGCTCGGGGACGGTGGGCGTCGAGCCTTGGGGCTCAGGGGTGTTGGGGGTCTCCGCGGTCTCCGCCGTCTCCGCCGTCTCCGCGGTCTCCGGGGTCTCGAGGGACTCGGAGGGCTTGGCGGGCTCGGAGGGCTTGGAGGGTTCGGGGAGCCTGGAGGGCTCGGGGGTTTCCGGGGCGGGAGGTGTGGGCGGTTGCGCCGGCAGGCGGTCCGCACCCTCTGCCTCGGCGGCGCGCGCCTTGCGTGAGCGGCCGAATGCGTTCCGCAGGAGAGTGAGAATGCCCATGTGCGCAACCCTTCGTGAGCTGATGCCCGTCGATCCCTGGCCAGGACGGACACGTAAGGTTAGCGAAGCGGTCAGTGGGGGGAAGCGAGCGACCGGGCCGCCGCGACTTCCTGGCGGAGCGGCTCCAGCACACTGCCGGCCGGACCAGCGAGATCCGTGCGGACCGGTGTCAGGGTCTCGGCGTCGCGTACGCCCTCCGACAGCTCCCGGAGCTGCAGGGAGATCTGGGCGACCTCGGCCGTGGACGGGGGCTGCGCCCCGTGGCCGACCCGGACGCGGGCCGCCGTCGTCGCGTCGACGATACGTTCCACCGCCACGACCAGCGGCCACCAGGCTGCGGCGCGACGACCGGTCGGCGGTGGCTCGGTCAGCGCCCGCTGGAACTCCGTGCGGATCACCGACAGGTCGCGGTAGAGGCGGCGGCGCATGCGGGCCCTGGCGGCGGGGTCGTCGGCCGGGGCGAAGGCCGTCTCCACGTACGTCGCCGTGTCCGCCACCGCGTCGGCCAGGTGGTCGCCGACGCGGGTGCGCCAGCTCTCGGGCCACAGGAGGTAGCCGGCGGTCAGGGCGATGGCGCAGCCCAGCAGCGAGTCCGCCAGACGGGGCAGCAGCAGTGCCGTGCCCTGGTGGTTCAGGATGTGGGACAGGAGGAGGATCACCGGGGTGATCGCCGCGGTCTGGTAGCCGTAGCCGCGCGGGGTCAGGGCGGGGATCAGCGGGGCCAGCACCAGCATCACCGGCACGTCCCACCAGCCCAGCGGGACCTCCGCCAGGACCACCGCCGCGATCACCAGGCCCGCCACCGTGCCGAGGGCGCGCAGCAGGGCGCGCGAGAAGACCGAACCGAAGTCCGGCTTCAGGACGAAGGTGATCGTCAGGGCCACCCAGTAGGAGCGCGGCACCGGGATCAGGGAGACGAGGGCCTGGGCGATGCCGATGCAGACCGCGAGGCGCAGGCCGTAGCGCCAGGAGTTGGCGGAGAGCACGACGTTGCGGGCCGCTCGCGCCGTGCGGATGCCGAGTGCCGCGGGGCGGCCCAGGCGGTCGTCGATGCCCCGGGGGTCGACGTCGGGGGTGGTGACGACCTCGGCCGTGTGGCGCAGGGCGTGGTCCACCGCACGGGCGGTCTCCGTCACCGGTACCGGGAGGTCGAGCGCTATCGGGCCCGTGTACCCGGTTTCGACGGCCTGCGCCAGGTGGTGGAGCGCCTCGGGGATCCGCTGCGGAAGGGGGCGGCCGG
This sequence comes from Streptomyces filipinensis, assembly GCF_014649495.1. Lineage (GTDB taxonomy): Bacteria > Actinomycetota > Actinomycetes > Streptomycetales > Streptomycetaceae > Streptomyces > Streptomyces filipinensis. Next base: position 346,553 of record NZ_BMTD01000009.1, read on the forward strand.
CCAGGTGGGCGGCGGGGGCGGCCTCCACCACGGGCGTGATGGCGTTCAACTGGGCGAGCAGACGGGTCGGTTCGACGCTGCGGCCGTGCTGGCGGGCGCGCCGGCCCAGGATCAGGTCGTAGGACTGGTTGAGGGACTGGGTGACGGCACGGCGGGCGTCGTCGTACTCCTCGGTGCGGTCCGTGCCGGCCACGGCGAGGAGCGTGGCGGCCGTGCGGTAGGTGGCGGCCACCGCCGTGCGTTCCGGCACGCCGGAGCGCACCGGCCAGGCCAGCAGGGCCAGCAGGAGGACCAGCAGGCCGCCGCCGGTCATCAGGGCCGGGGCCAGCCACCAGGGCCGGGGCAGCGGGAGGCCGGCGCCCACCACGCAGTTCAGCAGCAGGAGCAGGCCGGAGACCGACGCCACCGCGCCGATCGTCGAGATCATGCCGGACAGCAGCGCGACGCCGGTGACGGCCACGACCGCGTACCAGCCGTGGCCGTACACCAGCGTGCCCAGCGTCACGCCGACCGCGCCGAAGAGCTGCGGGACGGCGATGTTGAGGATGCGCAGGCGGTAGGCGTCGGCGGTGTCGCCGATGACGCCGGACAGGGCGCCCATGGAGGCGAGGGCGCCGTACGCCGGGTATCCGGTGGCCAGGCCGATCGCGAGGGGGAGGGCCATGGCCACGGCGGCGCGGGCGACGGCGGCCTTGTTGACGGGGGCCTGCTGGGGGCGGAGGTTCCGGACCAGCCAGTCGGGAGGGGTGAGGCCGATGGGGAACTCGCGCGACATGCCGCCATTATCACCGGCCCGCCGCTCTCCCCCCGGCGTCATCCGCGCTGGTGGAGGGTGAGATCCACGACGAGGGCGCGGTGGTCGGTGCCGGCCACGCGCAGGAAGCGGGCCTCGGTCGCGGTGAAGTCCGGGGAGAGCAGGACGTGGTCGATCTGGGCGCCGATGACGGAGGCGGTGCGCGCGGGCCAGCTGGCGATGCGGTCGTCTCCGGCGAGGCGTGCGGCGTCGGTCAGACCGGTGTCGAGGATGCGGCGCAGGGCCGCGTGGTCCTCGGTGGCGTTGAAGTCGCCGGCGAGGATGGTGGGCGTGCGGGTGTCGGCGGCCGCGAAGGCGCGCAGCCTGCCGAGCTCGCGGTGCCACAGGCCGATCTGCTGGGGCAGCGGCGGCATGGGGTGGGCGAGTTGGAGGCGTACGGCGTGGCCGTGTACGTCGGCGACGGCGCCGGGCATGCCCATCGTGCCGCGCACGCCCGCGGTGGGCCGCAGCGGGAAGCGGCTGAGGATGAGGGAGCCGTGCGAACCGGCCGCGCGGACCGCCTGCCGGTACGGGTAGGCGGTCCCGAAGTCGCCCTCCAGCGCGGCCCGGCAGGTGTCCTCGCACTCCTCGACGAAGACGACGTCCGGGCGCAGGCCGCGGATCCGCGGGACCAGGGCGGGGGCGCCGCGCCCGAACTCCACGTTGGAGGTCAGCACGCGCAGCGTGGCGAGCGGCGGACCGCCGGGCTCGGTGACCTTGCCGTACGGCTCCAGGTACCAGGCGAGCAGGCCGAGTACGGCGATCCCGCACACCAGGCCCGGCCACCAGCGGGCGAGCAGCGCGCACAGCAGCGCGAAGCCGGTCGGCACGAGCAGCCAGGGCAGGAAGGCGAGCAGCTGGGGGACGGGGGTGACGCCGTCGGTGTCGGCGATCCGGCAGCCGACCACCACACCGACTCCGGCGAGCAGCAGTCCGGCACACCAGGCGCCGAGCCTGCGTCCGGGGCGTCGGTTCACGGGCCGAGCCTACGGGGGGCCGTCCGCCCGCGCCAGGACATCCGTGGGGCCGGGGGGCAACTCGACGACGCCGTCCACAGGTTGTGGACACCGGCCCCGGGTGCGGTCGCGGGCTGTGGGCGGGGTGGGTCGTCCGTCCGCGCCGGGTTCACCCGCGTCGCTGGGGGGAACCCGGTGACGTCATCTGCAGGTTGTGGGCCCCGGTGCCGGTGCCGGTGCCGGTGCCGGTGCCGGTGCCGGTCCTCGTCCCGGTCCGGCCGCGGTCCCGGTCCCGGGTGCGTGTTCCGTCCGCGCCGGGTTCACCCGCGTCGCTGGAGGCAACCCAGGGACGTCATCTGCAGGTTGTGGACACCGGTGGGGCCGGTGCCGGTGCGGGTGGGTCCGGGGCGGGGTGGTTCCGGGCCGGGTGGGCCGGCCGTGGCCGGCGGGTCAGCCATGCGGCCAGGGCCACCGTGAGGCCCAGGCCGAGCAGCAGCCAGGAGACCGTGCGCAGGGTGCTGGTGAGGGCGTCGTAGACCGCGCCGACGGCCGGGTGGGACACGCCTTCGGGCAGGTCGGCGAGGGTGAGGCCGCGGCCGACGGCCAGGGCCAGGGCGAGCAGCCCGCCGCCCAGGGCCGTGCCCAGCGCGGTCGCGGCGACGGCGCGGCGGCGGCGGACGGCCAGGGCGATTCCGGCGGCCGCGAAGGCGAGGGCCGCCGTCGGGAGCCAGAATCCGGCGACTTCGAGCACGTGGAACCCCTTCCGGAGGGAGGCCAGTCGGTCCGCCGGGAGCACGGACACCGCGGTGTGTTCCACCGGGATGCGGGCGGCGAGCGGCACATGGTCCCGGGTCAGCTGACGCTTCACCTGGTCGGTGACGGGGGCGAGGTCGACGGTGACCGGACGTCCGGCCGTGTCGCCGTCGTCGTCGCGCAGGGCGCGCAGGACCGCGTCGTGGGTGACCCGGTTGCCGGTGTCCCAGGCCAGCTGGAAAGCCTCGGTCTGGGTGAAGGAGCGCACCGCGTCGTGCACGAACGGGCGGACGGAGCCGTGCACCGGCCGGACGTCGAGGTGCTGGTCGACCGCGCGCAGGATGTCGTCACCGACCGTGTCCGCGACGGCCTCCCGCACGTCCGGGTCGGTGGCGAGCGGCGCCATCGCGGTGACGTACCGGCCCGTGTCGGTGAGCCCGTACGCCGCCCAGGCCGCCAGCGCGCCGAACGGCACGAGGGCGCAGGACAGGGCGAGGAGTACGGCCGACAGGGCGCTCCTGAGACGTGGGGGCACGCTTCCAGACAACGGCCCGCAGGGCGCGCACGCGAGCGGGGGGACTGCGTTCGGGCGACGGCCGGGCCGAACGGGTGTCCGCGCTCTCCGGTGGAGGGTTGACCCGAACGGGTGTTTCCTGGGGGGAGAAGGAGGCGATTGATGCGTACCACCACCCTCCCGCGGGGCTGCCACCACGTGTCGGCGGGGCCCCGCAACTGCGGCTGGAGCGGAAGTGGTTTCGCTCCTTCGCGCTCTCCGGCCCGTGGAGCCGGAACGTGACGGGGGTGAGGGAAGAGGGGAACAGGGGAGTGCACGGGCCCCGGCTCCGATCGGCCGGGGCCCGCGCACTTCCCGTCGCGGTCCGCGCGTTCAGCGCACGCGGTGGCCGAACGCGTCCTCGCGCGTGTAGTAGCGGTAGAAGAACGTGACGAAGGTGCACCCCGCGACGAGCAGCGACATCAGCACGGACCGCCACACCGAGTGGCCCGTCTGGATGTAGAGGAAGCCGAACGCGATACCGGCGAACGCCGTCCACAGCAGCGCGTGCAGTTCTCGTGGCATCCGCGGGGCCAGCGTCAGCAGGGCGATGCACACCACCGCGAACACCAGCGCGCTGATCCACCCGAGCAGCAGGTTCCCGCCGGTGATGGGCCCGCCCTGGCGGGCGTCGGCCGCGACCCAGTAGCCGTAGACGAGGCCCAGCACGACCGGGACGGCGATGTGGGCGATGCGATGGGTGCGCGCGTCGAAGACGTCGGGCGGGCGGGCGCGCCCCTCGGACGTCCGAGCCCCGATCTCCGGCCTGGTGCCGGCGCGGGGCACACCCCCGGGCGCGGGTGCCGCTTGAGCCATGAGAGGACTCCTCTCTCTGCTTGCCCCCGCTTTCCAGAGCACACCGGGGGGCAGGGCCTGGCAAGTCGGCCAGGAGAGTGACGGGTGCCCGGATGCGGCCGGTTCTCCCCCGTGTTTCGCTGGGAGACGCCGAGAAACCTGGAGGGCTGCCCGCCGTGACGGAGATGGAGTACGGGCGGCAGCGCCAGCTGCTGCGCGTACGCGGCCGGAGCGTCGCCTGGGTGCCGCCCCTGCTGCTGTTCGTCGCGATCGTGCTGCTGGACCTCAACACCAGCGAGCGGTTCCGGATCATCACCTGGATCGTGCTGGTCCCCGGCACGGCCGCCGCGATCTGCGGGGTGTGGGCGACGGGCGCCTTCGCCGCACTCGCGGTGGTGACGTACGTCGTCGTCGACAGCGCCTGGCCCGGCGAGTACCAGGCCGGCCTCGGCGACTTCGTCCTGGTCGCCCTCGGCGGCCTGCTGGCCACGGTGGCCTGCGCCGTGCGCGTGCGCAAGGAGAAGCAGACGCTGCACATCCAGGACATCGCCGAGACCACCCGGCGTACCGTGCTGCGCCCGTTGCCGCCGCGCTGGGGGGGCCTCGAACACGCCGGGGTGTATCTGGCGGCCGATGTCGACGCCCGGGTCGGCGGCGACTTCTACGACATCCAGCCCGGCCCGCACGGCACCCGCCTCCTCGTCGGCGACGTGCAGGGCAAGGGGCTGGCGGCGGTGGAGACCGCCGCCGCGCTGCTCGGCACCTTCCGCGAGGCCGGCTACCACGAGAAGGAGGTCGCGACCGTCGCCGCACGCCTGGAGACCCGGATGCTGCGGCACCGCTCGCACAGCTGCGCGCTGGGCCGGGACGACGGCGACCGCTTCGCCACCGCCGTGCTGGTCGGCTTCCCCGAGGACGCCCCCGACACCGTCGAGATGGTCAACTTCGGCCACGAGGCCCCGCTCGCCGTCGGCCCGCACGGGGTCCGCGAGCTGCCCAGCGGGGAAGGGCTGCCGCTGGGCCTCGGCGACCTCGTGGACGGCCTGCCGCCCGTGCGCCGGGTGCCGTTGGCCGCCGACGAGACGCTGCTGCTGGTCACCGACGGGGTGACCGAGGCCCGCGACCGGTCGGACGACTTCTATCCGCTGGCCCGGGACATCGCCCGCGCGCTCGCCGCCGACGAGCACGGCGCCGAGCCCCGGCGACTGGTCCGCCGGATCCGCGACGGGGTCCTGCGGCACGGCGGCGGCCGGCTGGACGACGACACCACGGTGTTCGCCGTGCGGCGGATACGGCAGGCGCAGGGCGAAGGCCCCGAACAGGGACGTTTGCGGTCCTGAGGCGCGGGTTCGCGGCCGCAGCGGTTACGGTGCTGGCAGGAGAGCCGATCAGGGCCGACAGGGGCTACAGGGGGAGGACCGATGCCCGGAACCGTGCTGCTGCTCGCGGCCTCGCCGGTGGGCCGGGGGCGCCTGGTGAACGCGGCCGGTGTGCTTCCGGTGCTGGCCGCCGTGGCCCCCGCCGTGCTGTCCGGCGCCGACACCGCCCACGTCGTCGAACTCGCCGACCCGCTGGAGCCGCAGGCCGTGCTGACCCGGCTGCGTGCCGCCGCGGCCGCGCCCGGACCGCTGACCGTGTACATCGCCGGCCAGCTGCAGCTGGACCGCCGGCAGCGGCTGCTGCATCTGGCGCTGGCGCGCACCACCGCGGCCACCGTCCGCTACACCGGGCTGCCGTGGCACTGGGTCCGGGAGGAGCTGCGGTTGCGCTCCGCCGCGGACACGGCTCTCGTGCTGGACCTGCACGCGGACGGCGAGGCTTGGCGGTACGTCGCCGAGCACGGGCTGGACTGCGGGCCCCACAGCACCGTTCACGGACGGGTGGCGGCGGCGGGCGGGCGCCGCGGTCCGGCCGAGCCCGCGTACATGAAGGCGGTGGCGACGCTGTTGCGCAGTGGCCGCCGGCCGCCGCTCGCCGCGTTGCACGAGCAGGCGCTGGTGCGGATCGGCGGGGCCGGTGCGGGGCGCGATCTGGTGCTCGCCGTCGCCGGGGGCGCCGCTGCCCGGCCCCCGTCCGCCCACCCGCCCGTCCGCCACGACCGGCCGCGTCCCGACGCGGCCCTCCGCACCGGGCCGCACGTCCACGCCGCCACCGGCACCGGCCAGGACCCGCACGCCGCCATCAGTGCCGCCGTGCGGGACGGGCGGCATGTCGATGCCGACGGCTTCGCCGCCCGGCATGAGCAGCTGGCCGTCCGCGCTCATGGCTCCGCCTCCGACGAGGCCCTGCACTGGGCCGAAGTGCGGGCCGATCTCGCGATGTTCGCCGGCGATCCGGTGCGCAGCTGCCGCGCCTGGCTGGCTGTCGCCCGGACCCGGCTGGGGGCGGGGCAGACGGTGGACTCGCCTGCCGTGGAGGCGGCCGTGGACCGCGCCCATCACCAGTGGGGACGGATCACGGACGCGGCAGCGGCCCGTGAACTGGGCTCCGCACTGGCGGAGTTGAGGCTACGGGTGCCCGGCCGTCAGAGCGGTGCGCTGGAGAACGTCCAGCAGCACCTGCGCCAGCTCCAGGCGGCCCCGTAGCCTCAGGCCCCCGACAGCACGGCCAGCGCCCCCGAGACGAGGGTGCGGACACCGGGGCCGATCGTGGGCAGGTCGGGGGCGAAGTGCGGACTGTGGTTGCTCGGCACGGCCGCGAACTTCTCCGGGAACGTGTCACCGGGGGCCTGCTCCCAGACCTCGGCGGGGGTGGTGGTGACGAACCAGTACGAGTACGGGATCGAGCCGAGGGCGAGCTCCGGGAAGTCCTCGCTGCCCATCGCCGGGCCCGGGTCGAACACCGTGTCCGCGCCGAAGACCTCGCCGTGCACGGCGGCCACGGTGGTGTCGGTGGCCGCGTCGTTCACGGTCACCGGGAAGGTGCTGCCGACGGTCACCTCCGGCTCGCGCGGGCAGCCGGCGGCGAGGCACTCGCCGTGCGCGATGCGCCGGATCGCGGCCAGCATCCGCTGCCGTACCTCCTCGGACCGGCTGCGCAGGTTCAGTGAGACGCGCGCCTCGGAGGGGATGATGTTGTGCCGGGTGCCGGCCTCGATCCGGCCCACGGTCAGCACCGCGGCCTCGCCCGCCGCCAGTTCCCGCGACACCACCGTCTGCAGCCGGGTGACCAGGTAGGCGGCCGTCACCACCGGGTCCACCGTCGCCTCCGGGCGCGAGCCGTGCCCGCCCCTGCCGTGCACGACGATGTCGACGTCCGTCGACGCCGACATGATCAGACCGGGTGCGTGCGGGTACAGGCCCGCCGGACCGGGGGCGGCGTGCTGGCCGAGCAGGACGTCCGGCCGGCCGAACCGCTCGTACAGCCCGTCCGCGACCATCCGCGCCGCGCCCTGCCCGGTCTCCTCGGCCGGCTGGCCCACCACCAGCAGCGTGCCCCGCCAGGTGTCGCGTCCGGCCGCCAGCGCGGCGGCGGCACCGGTGAGCCAGGTGACGTGCAGATCGTGCCCGCAGGCGTGCATCACGCCGTCCGTCCGCGAGGCGTACGGCAGTCCGGTCGCCTCCTGGACCGGCAGCGCGTCCATGTCGGCGCGGAGCAGTACGGTCGGGCCGTCGCCGTTGCGCAGCCGGCCGACGACGCCGGTGCCGCCGACGCCCTCCGTCGTCTCGTACCCGGCCTTCGCCAGCCGGCCGGCCAGTGTGCCGGCGGTGCGGTGCTCGCGCAGGGACAGCTCGGGGTGGCGGTGCAGGTCGCGGTAGAGGTCCTCCAGGTCCGTCACCGGGAGGTCGGAGGTCAGGTCCAGGGCGGTGCGTGCGGCGGTGGAGGTCATGGGGGAAGGCTAGGCACCATCTGTCCGAAACGTAACGGCACATTTGTTCGAGTGGTGGGTCCCGGGTGTGCCGTGGGCGAGGGGTGGTCGGGGTGCCGTCAGCGGTGGGAGGTCTGTGTCCGTGTCTGTAGCGTGGTGTGCACGGCCGGACCCTGGGGCACCGCGGCCCGCGCCGGGCCCGCGTTCGCCGCGAGGACGAGCGCCGTCACGGCGACCACCGCCGCGGCGACGCCTCTGGCATACCTCGTGGTGGGCCGTTCGAAGGGTGCGGATGTACGTCCGATCACGGCGACCTCGCAACACGACAGCAGCGTATTAAGCAGGCTTAATTCGCCGTTTAACCTAGGGGTGCCGACGCCTGACGGCAAGAGCACACAGGGGAGTTGGGGGCCACAGGATGCAGGACCGGGACGATCCGGCCGTCATCGGGCGGCGTGTACAGCAGCTGCGCACCGAGCGCGGGCTGACCCAGCGTCAGCTGGCGGAGCCCGCCTACACGCCCGCCTACATCTCCACCCTGGAGGCGGGCCGGGTGCGGGCCTCCGACGAGGCGCTGCGGCACATCGCCGGCCGGCTCGGCGTGGCCTTCGAGGAGCTGTCCGTCGGCCGGCCCGCCCACCTCGCCACCGATCTCAGGCTGCGGCTCACCGAGGCCCAGCGGGTCCTCGCCGACGGCCGGGCCGAGGAGGCGGCCGTCCAGTACGCGGCGCTGCGCGCGGAGGCGGAGGGGCACGGGCTGGGCCGAGAGCAGGCCACCGCGCTGCTGGGGCTCGGGGAGTGCGCCCTGGAGACGGGGGAGCTGACGCGGGCGCGGGAGTGCTTCGAGCGGGCCGAGGAGCAGCTCGCGGACCAGTGCCTGCCGGTGCGCGTGCCGGCCGTCCGCGGACGCGCGGTCGCGCACTACCTCGCCGGTGAACTCCGGTACGCCGTCTACCTCCTGGAATCCACCCTCGACGAACTGAACCGCGGCGGACTGCACGATCCCGACGCCCTGCTCCTGCTCTACGCCGGTGTCATCGGCCCGTACATGGACATGGGCGCGCACGCCCGCGCCGCCCAGGCCGCCGAGTTCGCCCTCGCGCTCGCGCCGCAGGCCGCCGACCCCGCGCTGATCGCCCGGATGCACCGTTCGGTGGCCCGCACCCTGATCGCCGAGGGCCGGGTCGCCGAGGCCGACGCCTCCCTCGCCAAGGCCGCCGAGCTGTACCGCCAGCTGCGGCTGCGCACCGAGCTGGCCAACTGCCACTGGATGCGCGGCTACGTCTGCGCCCAGAACGGCGAACTGGAGCGCGCCGAGGACGAGTTGCGCCAGGCGCACACCATGCTCGCGCGCAGCCGGGCCGCCCTCTACCGCAGCCAGGCCGCCGTCGAACTGGCCGACGTGCTGCACCGCCGCGGCAAGTCCGCCGAGGCCGCCGAGCTCCTCCAGGGCGTCCTCGGCGACTTCTCCTCCGAACGCGGCGCGGTGCACGCCGCCGCGGCCCACCGCCTGCTCGGCATCATCGCCGAGGACGCCCGGGACACCGAGGCCGCCGAGGAGCACTACGTCCGCGCGCTCAGCCTCCTGGAGCGCGCGGGCGCCGCCGGCGACCTGGCCGACCTGTGCCGTCTCCTCGGCGACCTGCTGCGCCGCACGGGCCGCGTCGAGGCCGCCCTGGACGCCTACCGCACCGGCCTCGGCCACCGCACCGCCCCGGGCACGACCACCCTCGGCCCCGCCCCGGCCCAGCCGCCGCTGTGACCCGTGGCGCGACGCCGCCCACCCCCACGGGGCACACCCCCGCGCCGGGCCCGCCGCCGCGGGCGGGAAGGTGTGCGTGCGGTCGTCATCGGGGCCCCTGCGATGTGGGTCCGTGCGCGGCGTGCAGTACCTGTACGCACGCGCAGCGGTCCGGGTTGCACGGCGGCTCGGGGAAGTCGGGGCACCCGGGGCAGGGGCGGCGGTGACCGGGGACGAGTTCCGGCACAGGGAGGCCGGCCCGGGAAGGGGGGCAGGGAAGGGGGGCAGGGTGGTGCTCAGACCTGTGCGCGACCCTGTCTGCGGATGTCCGCCAGGCGCAGCGCACCGACCTGGACGGCGGCCTGGGTCGCGTCGTTCGGTACGTCGCCCAGACCGCCGTTGGTGAGGACGAAGGCGTCCGCGCCGACCCGGACGGCGGCCACCTCCAGCGAGAGCAGGGCCTCCTGCCCGTCCGTGGTCACGGCGTCGATGCTGACGCGCAGCCCCTGGCGCGCGTCCCCGACCTCCGGCAGCGGGGCGTCGGTGACCTGGACGTCCTCCATGATCCCGAGTTCCGTGGTGGCGGTGAACCGCGCGCACTGCGCCGGCATCGACGCGAGCCATGTCAGCGCCGCGTCCACGTCGGAGGGGCGCCGGGCGGCGATCTGGTAGCGCAGCTGGGCGTCGTTGTGGGTGTCGTCCAGGCCGATCGCGACGCGGGCGGGGCCGCCGAGGAGCTCGTCGGAGTAGAGGGCGTCCAGCAGCGGCTGGCAGTCGCCGGCCTCGGTGGTCGCCTTCAGCAGCCCGTCCCGCCAGGTCGCCGCACCCCCGGTCGGCGTCCAGGGGGCGCCGAGGTCGGTCTGGGTGATGAGCGCGGCCTGCGCCTGCTCGTCGGTGAGCGTGGAACCGTCGGCCCGCGCGCTCGGCTTCGGCGCCGGGGTCCGCCTGTCGATCGTCGGCAGGGGCTGGGGCGCGGTCGCCGGCTGTTTCAGGCTGAGGGCCGCGCAGCCGCCCAGGGCGAGCAGGCCGGCGACGGTGAGCCAGGACAGGAGGCCGTGGGGGCGTATCGCGTCGGTCATGGAGATGTCTCCTGGGCTGCGGACCGGTGGGGTGCCTGCTCTCACGGCACCACCGCCCCGCCCGCCCCACCAGCGCTCCCGTCCGTCCGGGTGACGGCCGAGCGGACGGCGGAAAACGCCTCGCTCCGCGGCTTCCCGCGCTGCTACGGTCGCCGCATGCAGCGCGCCCAGCAGTACCCGAAGAGCACGACGACGCCGGAGACCGTCCCGGCGCGCTGACACCTGACCAGCATCGAAGCCCCGGGGCGACCGCCCCGGGGCTTCTGGCGTGTCACGGGGCGTTCGCCTCTCCGCATGAGGAGGAGCCCCCCATGGACGACCGGCTGCCCGACCACCGCCGTCTCGGCCGCGAGCTCGACCTGTTCGACACCGACCCCCTGATGGGTGCCGGCCTGCCGTACTGGCTGCCCGACGGCGCGGTCGTCCGGCACACCCTGGAGGAGTACATCCGCGAGGCGGAACGCCGCGCCGGGTACCGGCACGTGTACTCGCCCGCGCTCGGCAAACGGGAGCTCTACGAGATCTCCGGGCACTGGGCCCACTACAGCGACGACATGTACCCGCCGATGAAGCTGGGCCCCCATGAGTCCGAGGAGGTGGTGCTGCGGCCGAGCCTGTGCCCGCACCACGCCCTGATCTACCGCTCCCGCTCCCACAGCCACCGCGAGCTGCCCCTCAGGATCGCCGAGCTGGGCGGCATGTACCGCGCCGAACGCTCCGGCGTCCTCGGCGGCCTGACCCGCGTGCGGGCCATCCAGCTCAACGACGCGCACATCTTCTGCACCCTGGAACAGTCGGTCCAGGAGGCCCGTGCCGCGCTGGAGCTGATCGCCCGCGCCTACGCCGACCTGGGCATCGAGGCCGTACGCCACCGCCTGTCGCTGCCCGGCGCGGGCGGCAAGTACGTCGCCGATCCCGGGCTGTGGCGCCGGGCCACCGAGCTGCTGCGGGAGGTGCTGGACGCGTCCGGGGTGGCGTACGAGGAGGCGGAGGGCGAGGCCGCCTTCTACGGCCCGAAGATCGACGTGCAGATCGCCGACCCGGCCGGCCGGGAGTCCACCCTGTCCACCGTGCAGATCGACTTCCACCAGCCGGCCCGGTTCGACCTGCACTACATCGGCGCCGACGGCGCGAAGCACCGGCCGGTGATGGTGCACCGCAGCGTCATCGGCAGCGTCGAGCGGGCCGTCGCCCACCTCGTCGAGGTGCACGCCGGCGCCTTTCCGGCCTGGCTGGCCCCCCTCCAGCTGGTGGTGCTGCCGGTCGCCGAGGAGCAGGCCGGGCAGGCGGCGGCGGTCGTCCAACAGGCCCTGGAGCTGGGCCTGCGGGCCGAGCTCGCCGGTCCCGGGCAGGGCACCCTGGGCGCCCGGATCCGCGCGGCCCGTCTGGTGCCGTACCAGGCGGTGATCGGCGCCCGTGAGGCCGAGGCCGGACTGGCCGCCGTACGCCTGCGGGACGGCCGGCGCCCCGGGGAGCTGCCGGTGCCCGGGCTGCTGGCCCGGATCGCCGCCCAAGTGGCCGCACGCGGCACCGCGCTGTGGGACTGATCGCGGTCCGGCTGATCACCGCGGGGATGATGCAGAGCTGACCGCCGGGCGTTGATCTAGGGTTTGAGCGTCGGTACGACGAAGGAGTCCGCTGTGACCGGTCAGCCCATCCCCGTGATCATCGACTGCGACACCGGCGTCGACGACGCCCTGGCCCTGCTGCTCGCCGTACGCCACCCCGGCCTGGACCTGCGGGCGGTGACCTGCGTGGCCGGGAACACGGACGTCGACGGCGTGGTCCGCAACACCCTGACCGTGCTGGAGCAGGCGGGCGCCCCGGACATCCCGGTGGGCCGGGGCGCCGAACGCCCGCTGATCGAACCCGCCCGCCCGGCCCGGCACGTGCACGGCTCCGACGGCATGGGCGACCTGGGCCTGCCCGCGCCGACCCGCGCCCCGGCGGACGTCGACGCCGTCACCCTGCTGCGCCGCGAGATCCTGGCCTCCCCACGCCCGGTCACCCTGATCCCGACCGCGCCGCTGACGAACATCGCCCTGCTGCTGCGCACCCACCCGGAGGTGACCCGCAACATCGAGCGGATCGTCTTCATGGGCGGCGCGGTGGCCGTCGGGAACGCCACGCCCGTGGCCGAGTTCAACGTCTGGCACGACCCGGAGGCGGCGGCGATCCTGCTCACGGCCGGGGTGCCGATCACGATGTACGGCCTCGACGTGTTCATGCGGGTCGTCGTGGACGCCCCGGACGTCCACCGGCTGCGCGCGAGCAGCGACCCCGGCACCCGGCTGGCCGGCGAACTCCTCGCGCACCGGCCGACCACCCAGGGCGAGGCCCCGGAGGCGGAGGAGGCGGGCGGCCTCGGCGACGCGGGCGCCGTGTGTGCCGTCGCCGACCCGGCCGGCCTCACCACCCGCCTGCTGCCGGTCGAGGTGTCCCTGGCGCCCGGCCCGGCCCGGGGCCAGACGATCGTCGACCGCCGGCCACGCCCGGGCGAGTCCGAGATCCACGAGGGCAAGCGCGAACACGCCCTGGTGGACGTGGCCTTGGAGGTCGACGTGGACCGCTACGTGAAGCTGTACCTGGAGACGGTGGAGCGCTAGTCCGTGGCGGGGGCGGCGCCGCTCGTGGAGGCCGCGCCGGAGGCCGTCCAGCGTTCCTCCACCCGGGCGATGCGCCAGTAGGCCAGCGCCCCCGCCCACACCACCACGAACAGGCCGACGATGAGGTAGCCGACGTTGTCCAGGTCGAGTCCGGCGATCCAGCCGCTGACGCCGTCGTGCAGGCCGAACTTCTCGTGCAGGACGCCGACCAGCTCGATCGTGCCGATGAAGAAGGCGACGGCGATGGACAGCCCGGTGATGGCGAGGTTGTAGAAGACCTTGCGGACGGGGTGGGAGAACGCCCACTGGTAGGCGAAGTTCATGAACGTGCCGTCCAGTGTGTCGAACAGGCTCATGCCGGCGGCGAACAGCAGCGGCAGGCACAGGATCGCGTACCAGGGCAGGCCCGCCGCGGCGCCGGAGCCGGCCATCACCATCAGCGTGACCTCGGTGGCCGTGTCGAACCCGAGCCCGAAGAGGAAGCCGAGCGGGAACATCTGGCCGGGCCGGCTGACGGACTTGGTCAGCCGGCCGAGGATCCGGTTCATGAAACCGCGGGAGTCCAGGTGCTGTTCGAGCTCCCGCTCGTCGTACGTCCCGGCGCGCATCGCGCGGAAGACCTTCACGATGCCCGTCAGGGCGACCAGGTTCAGGGCCGCGATGAGGTAGAGGAACGTGCCGGAGATCGTCGTCCCCAGGAAGCCGAGCGCCTGGTGGGTGCGGGAGTGCTCGTCCATCACCTTGCCGGCGAGCTGGGTTCCGCCGGCGATCAGCGCGGCCAGCACGACCACCACGCTGGAGTGGCCGAGTGCGAACCAGAAGCCCACGGACACCGGCCGCTTGCCGTCGGCCATCAGTTTGCGGGTGGTGTTGTCGATGGCGGCGATGTGGTCGGCGTCGAAGGCGTGCCGCATGCCGAGGGTGTAGGCGGTGACACCGAGCCCGATGCCGAAGACGTCGGTGCCGACCTTGTAGTGCTCGGGCACGACCAGCAGGAAGAGGATCCCGAAGGCGACGACGTGCAGGGCGACGATCACCGCCAGCAGCCCCGCCGTCTTCAGGGTGTCCTCGCGACGCCAGCGGAAGGACGCAGCATCGGCCATCGGGTTCACGCTCCAGCACCTCGTGGATCACTTCGTGAGCTGCCGTGGCCGGTCTCCTGGCTGACGGGTGCCGATGTCCGCCGCCCCTGCCTTCCCAGTCGTACGACCGACCAGTGGCCCGGCGGTTGCCGGACGGGACGGGGACTCCCCGATCACAGTGGCGAGGGCCGCGTCGGCATGGACCCTGAAGGGCCGTCACCGACTTCCCGAGCACCACGGCCCGCCCACCGTACGGGCGCGGGCACTCCGCTGCATAGCTGCGCACCCGTGCAGGTATTCAAGATCACAGAGCCGCCTGCGAGGATGACGCCATGCATCTCGTGCCTGCCGACCGAGCCGACCGGCGCACCATCGACGGTCACCGGGTGTGCGACGCGATCGCCGCCATCGGTGACGCGGAGCGGGTGCGCGCCTGGGCCGGCCGCTTCTCGCTGCTGGCCGACGCCAACCGGCTCGCCCTGCTCCTCGCCCTGCACCGCACCGGTCCGCTCGCCGTCTCCGACCTGGCCGTCGCCACCGGTATGAACGACCCCGCCGTCTCCCAGGCCCTGCGGCTGCTGCGTGCGGCGGGTGTCGTGGCCGGGGAGAAGGAGGGGCGCGTGGTGCGGTACCGCGTGGTGGACGCCGATGTGCGCGCGGTGCTGGACCACTGCTGAGACGCGCCCCCGGCCGGCCTAACCCACGCTCGGGCTCGGGCTCGGGCCCGCGCCGGTGATGCCGTTGATGTCGACGGGGGTGGACGTCGCGTTCGGCGGTGGGGTGAGGACCACCTCCGGCTGGCCGGCGGCCGGGGGCGGCGGGGTCAGGTCGGAGGCGGGCAGCTTCGGCGGGGTCGTCTGCTGGAACAGGGTCTGGTCGAAGTCGACCAGGCCCGTCTTCTCCATCACCGTCATGTGGTCCAGGACCGTGTTGTTGGCCTGGTCGGCGAGGGCGCGCACCAGCGAGTTCTTGGTCGTGGACCGGATCTTCGAGATGGTGTTGAAGATCGCGCCGTGCGTCATCCGCAGGATGTTGGCGAAGTCGCTGTCGAACTTCTTCCCGCTGTCCGCCTTCAGCTGGCTGACGAATCCCTGCTGCTGCGGGCTCGGCAGGTCGGGCAGCGTGACGTTCAGCATCGGCGCGATCTTGCGGCAGGTGATGTCCAGGGCGGCGTGCCCGTCGACCAGGTGCTTGCTGGCCGTGATGACCGCCGGCGTCGTGCCCTTCTGCAGCCCTATCTGCCCCACCGGGTACTCCCACAGACCGGCCGCCCGCACCTTCACGACGAAGTCCCGGTCCTGCTCGGTGAGCGGACCCCACTGGGTGTTGGCGATGACGCGGTCCTGGGCAGCGGTGACCGTGTTCAGCCCGAGCATGCTCGGGTAGGCCAGTGCCACGAGGGTCATGGCCATCGCACCGCCCACGAAGAGAGTTCCCGTCGCGTTCCGCGAAAAGCGCACCGTGCCTCCTGCCCGGTCGTGGATCCCGCCCACGGTGACGGCGCGGGCGGTTCGGACGCACAGCAGTACGGACGCGGGAGCGATTCGTCTCTGAGGTTCGGGTAAAAATTCCCGGACGCCGAGGTCCTGGGCGGTGATTGCCATGTGTTGGTGCACATGACAAACGGTTGGCCAAAGATTGACCCGTCTCCGGGAGAAGGCGGCCGAAACGCGGTCCTAGATTCGCGGCATGCCCCCACAGCCACCTCCCCGCATGCCCGCGGCCCTCCCCGTCCTGCCCTACCGCAAGCCCACCAAGGGCCGCGACTACTGGGTGCTGGACGACGCCCTGCCCGAGATCGACGCCGTGCGGAAGCGGTGCCTGGCCAAGGACGACTGGGTCAAGGGCTACCCGTACACCTCCGAGACCTGGCCCGGTCTGCGCGCGATGCCCGGACTGGAGCCCGGCGAACTCTCCCGCATCGAAGGCCTGGTGAGGAAGGCCACCGGGGCGAAGGAGCTGTGGGTGCAGCAGACGCCCGGCGGCGGCACCCTGAACCACAACTGCGTCCAGGTGGTCGGCGAGGGCGAGAGCGAGCCCCGCCCGCACACCGACTCCCGCGCGCTGTGCCGGTACGCGGCCGTGCTCTACCTCAACCCGGACGTCCCCAAGGACTGCGGCACCGCCTTCTACCGTCAGTCGCTGCCCGGCGGCCGGCTGGGCGGCAACATCGTCCAGGCGCCGCACAACAACCTCGTCGAGGCCCTGGGCACCCGCTTCGTGCCGGGCGACCACTTCGAGGAGGACGTCCGCGTCCCGCACAAGTACAACCGTCTGCTCCTCTACAACGCCAACCTCGTCCACAGCGCCACCCGTTACTGCGGCAGGACGCTGGAGGAGAAGCGGATGACGGCGGTCTTCTTCTGGATGGCGTGAGGCGGACGCCCCCCGCTGAACCCCCCGGGCTCCTCGCGCCCACCTCGCGTGCCGTCCCCTGTCCCAGCGTCCACGGCACCTTGCGCGGTGCGGCCTCGCGTCACAGGACCAGCAGCAGCGCCGCCACCGCCGTGCAGCCCGCGCACACCGCCAGGGCCACGCCCACGCAGCGCCGCCGGAGTTCCTGGTAGCGGTGCTCGTACTCGGTGCGCAGCGACGCGCACCGGGCCGCGATCCGTTCCAGGTCCGCCCGGGCCCGCTGCAGGCTGTCGGCGACGTACCGGCGTTCGATCTCCTCGCGCTGCCCGGTCGTCAGCCACTCCAGGGGCCCCGCGAACTCCCGCGCGCGCTGCTCCGCCTCGGCGATCCGGGCCTGCCAGAGCAGGTACCCCTCCACCTCGTCGGCCAGGGCGCCGTCGGCGCCCCGCCGTGGCGTACCGGTCACCCCTCGCCCCGGTCGGTCCGCACCGGGACCTGGACCTCCTGCTCGCTCATCGCGATGTCGGGGTGGTGCAGGTCGAACGCCGGGGACTCGCTGCGGATCCGGGGCAGGGTGACGAAGTTGTGCCGCGGCGGCGGGCAGGACGTCGCCCACTCCAGCGAACGGCCGTAGCCCCACGGGTCGTCGATGCCCACCGGCTCGCCGTACCTGGCCGTCTTCCAGATGTTGTAGAGGAACGGCAGGATCGACAGGCCGAGCAGGAACGAGCCGATCGTGGAGAGGGTGTTCAGGGCGGTGAAGCCGTCGCTGGCCAGATAGTCGGCGTAGCGGCGCGGCATGCCCTCGGCGCCCAGCCAGTGCTGGACCAGGAACGTGGCGTGGAAGCCGACGAACAGCGTCCAGAAGGTGATCTTGCCGAGGCGCTCGTCCAGCATCTTGCCGGTGAACTTGGGCCACCAGAAGTGGAATCCGCAGAACATGGCGAAGACGACCGTGCCGAAGACGACGTAGTGGAAGTGGGCCACCACGAAGTACGAGTCGGAGACGTGGAAGTCCATCGGCGGCGAGGCCAGGATGACGCCGGTCAGTCCGCCGAAGAGGAACGTCACCAGGAAGCCCGTGGCCCAGAGCATCGGTGTCTCGAAGGACACGGACCCCTTCCACATGGTGCCGATCCAGTTGAAGAACTTCACCCCGGTCGGGACGGCGATCAGGAAGGTCATGAAGGAGAAGAACGGCAGCAGCACACCACCGGTGACGTACATGTGGTGCGCCCACACCGTCGCGGACAGGCCGGCGATCGCGATGGTCGCGGCGACGAGCCCCATGTAGCCGAAGATCGGCTTGCGGGAGAAGACCGGGATGACCTCGGTGACGATGCCGAAGAACGGCAGGGCGATGATGTACACCTCGGGATGGCCGAAGAACCAGAAGAGGTGTTGCCACAGCAGGACTCCGCCGTTCGCGGCGTCGAAGACGT
>NZ_BMTD01000010.1:0-11993 GCF_014649495.1 Streptomyces filipinensis
ACGCTTCATCAGACGGGTTCGACGCAGCCGGCGTTGTTCGCGGTCGAGGTGGCGTTGTTCCGGTTGCTGGAGTCGTGGGGTGTGCGGCCGGATTACGTGGCCGGCCACTCGGTGGGTGAGATCGCGGCCGCGCATGTGGCGGGTGTGTTGTCGCTCGGGGATGCGGCGAAGCTGGTGTCGGCGCGTGCGGCGCTGATGCAGGCGCTGCCCGCGGGTGGTGCGATGGTCGCGGTCCAGGCGACCGAGGAGGAGGTGCTGCCGCACCTGTCCGAGGGGGTCGGTATCGCGGCGATCAACGGCCCGCAGTCGGTCGTGGTCTCCGGCGCCGAAGAGGCGGTCACCGCGATCGGTGAGATCTTCGCGGGTCAGGGTCGTAAGACGTCCCGGTTGAGGGTCAGTCATGCGTTCCATTCGCCGTTGATGGATCCGATGTTGGAGGAGTTCGGGGAGGTTGTTCGTGGTCTGACGTTCAGCGAGCCGCGGATCCCGGTGGTCTCCAACCTGACGGGAGAGCTGGCCGAGCCGTACACGCCCGAGTACTGGGTGCGGCACGTGCGTGAGGCGGTCCGTTTCGCCGACGGTGTGCGGACCCTGCACGGGCTGGGTGTGACGACCTTCGTGGAGATCGGTCCCGGCGGCGTCCTGAGCGGCATGGCGCAGGGCTGTGTGGACGAGGCGGTCACCGTCCCGCTGCTGCGCGCCGACCGCCCCGAGCAGCAGGCCCTCGTCACCGCGCTCGCCGAACTGCACGTGCACGGCGTCTCCCCGGACTGGCAGGCGCTCTTTCCCGGCGCCCACCGCGTCGACCTGCCCACCTACGCCTTCCAGCAGCAGCGCTACTGGCTGGAGGCCCCCGAGGCGGAGACGGCCGGCGTGGACGCGGTCGACGCCGAGTTCTGGGCCAGCGTCGAGCGTGAGGACGCCCAGTCCCTCGCGGCCACGCTGGGGCTGAGCCCCGACGAACTGGACGCCGTGGTCCCGAAGCTGTCCGCCTGGCGGCGCCAGCGGCGCGAGCGGTCCGTCGTGGACAGCTGGCGCTACCAGCTCGTCTGGCAGCCGCTGAACGGCCTGTCCGCCGGGGACCTCTCCGGCAGCACATGGCTGTTCGCCGCGCCTGAAGGCGACGAGTGGGCCGGGACGGTCCGGGCGGCCCTCGCCGGACGCGGCGCGCACCTGATCCCGCTGCCGGTCGGCGCCGACGCCGACCGCGCGTCCCTGACCGACGAGCTGACCCGGGCCGCAGCCGAGGCCGGCTCGCTCGACGGCGTCCTGTCGCTGCTCGCGACCGACGAGACCGCCTCGCCCGAGCACCCCGCGCTCTCCCAGGGCCTCGCACAGACCGTCGCCCTGGCCCAGGCGCTGGGCGACGCGGGCGTCGACGCGCCGTTGTGGTGCGCCACTCGCGGCGCGGCCGCCACCGGCCGCTTCGACGACGCACCGCTCAGCGCGGAGCAGAACCAGGTGTGGGGCCTCGGCCGCGCCCTGGCCCTGGAGCACGCCCGGCGCTGGGGCGGCCTGATCGACCTGCCCGCGGCCGTCGACGAGCGCGCCGCCGGCCGGATCGCCGCCGTCCTGCGCCAGAGCACCGACACGGCGGAGGACCAGGTCGCCGTCCGCGCCTCCGGCGTGTTCACCGCCCGGCTCGCCCACGCCCGAAACGGCGCCGGCCGGCCCTGGTCTCCCCGCGGCACCGTCCTGATCACCGGTGGTACGGGTGCGCTGGGCGGGCACATCGCCCGCTGGCTCGCCGGTGCCGGTGCCGAACACCTGGTGCTCACCGGTCGCCGCGGCGCCGACGCGCCCGGCGCGACCGCGCTCAAGGCCGAGCTGGAGGCACTGGGAGCACGCGTCACCCTCGCCGTGTGCGACGTCGCCGACCGCGACGCGGTGGCGGCGCTGCTCGCCGAGCACACCTTCACCTCCGTCTTCCACGCCGCGGGCGTGGCACAGTTCACCCCCTTCGACGAGCTGACGCCCACCGGCTTCGCCCGCACGGTCGCGGCGAAGGCCCGCGGCGCCGCGCACCTGGACGAACTGCTCGGCGAGCGCGAGCTGGACGCCTTCGTCCTCTTCTCCTCGATCGCCGGCGTATGGGGCAGCGGACTGCAGACCGCCTACGCGGCCGGCAACGCCTTCCTCGACGGGCTCGCCGCCGGGCGCAGGGCCCGCGGCCTGACCGCCACCGCGATCGCCTGGGGCCCCTGGGCCGACGGCGGCATGGTCACCGACGCCGACGAGGAGCAGCTGCGCCGCCGCGGCGTCGTCACCCTGCCCGCCGCCCTCGCCGTGACCGCGGTCCAGCGCGCCCTGGACTGCGACGACGCCGCGGTCGTCGTGGCCGACATCGACTGGGAACGGTTCATCGGACCGTTCACCCTCGGCCGCCCCAGCGCCCTGCTGTCCGAGCTGCCCGAGGTGCTCCGCGCCGGCACCGCGGCACCGGCCGACGCCGCCACCGGCGTCGCGCCCCTGACGGCCCGGCTCGCCGGACTGCCGGAGGCCGAGCGCACGGCGACCCTGACCGACCTGGTCCGCGCGCACGTCGCGGCCGTCCTGGGCCACTCCTCGGCGGCGGAGGTCGAGCCCGAACGGGCCTTCAAGGACCTGGGCTTCGACTCCCTGACCGCCGTCGAACTGCGCAACAAGGTCAACACGGCGACCGGACTCGCGCTGCCGCCCACGCTGGTCTTCGACTACCCCAACGCCACGGCCCTCGCCCGCTTCCTGCAGAACGAACTGCTCGGAGCGCGGGCCGACGCGCCGCAGGACCAGCACGCGGCCGCCGCCGACGACGAACCCATCGCCATCGTGGCGATGAGCTGCCACCTGCCCGGCGGCGTCGACTCGCCCGAGGCCCTGTGGGACCTGGTGACGTCCGGCGGCGACGCCATCTCCGGGTTCCCGTCGAACCGCGGCTGGGACGTCGACGCCCTCTACGACCCCGACCCCGATCGCCCCGGCACGACGTACGCCCGCGACGGCGGATTCCTCCACGGCGCCACCGACTTCGACGCCGGCTTCTTCGGGATCTCGCCGCGTGAGGCCCTCGCGATGGACCCGCAGCAACGCCTCCTCCTGGAGACCTCGTGGGAGGCCTTCGAGCGGGCCGGGATCGCCCCCGCACACCTGCGCGGCAGCCGGACCGGCGTGTTCGTCGGCATGGCCTACCAGGGCTACGGAGCCGATGCGCGCCGCACGCCGGAGGGCGTCGAGGGACACCGGCTCGTCGGCGGCGCGTCCAGCGTCGTCTCCGGCCGGGTGGCCTACACCTTCGGTCTCGAAGGCCCCGCCGTCACGATCGACACGGCCTGCTCGTCGTCCCTGGTCGCCCTGCACCTGGCCATGCAGTCGCTGCGCAGCGGCGAGTGCACGATGGCCCTGGCCGGCGGCGTCACCGTCATGGCCAGCCCGAACGTCTTCGTGGAGTTCAGCCGCCAGCGCGGGCTGTCCGCCGACGGCCGCTGCAGGGCGTTCGGGGCCGACGCGGACGGCACCGGCTGGGCGGAGGGCGTGGGCGTGGTGCTCGTGGAGCGCCTCTCCGACGCCGTGCGCAACGGCCACGAGGTCCTCGCGGTGGTACGGGGCAGCGCCGTGAACCAGGACGGCGCGTCCAACGGCCTGACCGCGCCGAACGGACCGGCGCAGCAGCGGGTGATCCGCCAGGCCCTGGCCTCCGCCGGACTCGCTCCGGGCGACGTGGACGCCGTGGAGGCGCACGGCACGGGGACGACGCTGGGCGACCCGATCGAGGCGCAGGCGCTGCTCGCCACGTACGGCCAGGAGCGGCCGCAGGACCGGCCGTTGTGGCTGGGCTCGCTGAAGTCCAACATCGGCCACACGCAGGCCGCGGCGGGCGTGGCCGGTGTGATCAAGATGGTGATGGCGATGCGCCACGGCGTCCTGCCGCGGACGCTGCACGCGGACGAGCCGACCCCGCACGTGGACTGGTCGGCCGGTGACGTCCGGCTCCTGACCGAGGCCGTCGCATGGCCCGAGTCGGACCGCCCGCGCCGCGCCGCGATCTCGTCCTTCGGCGTCAGCGGCACCAACGCCCACACCATCATCGAGCAGGCCCCCGCCACGGCGGAGCTGCCCCCCACGCCCGACTCCGGGGTACTCGTCCCGTGGGTGCTGTCGGGCAAGGGCGAGCCGGCGCTGCGCGCCCAGGCGGCCCGGCTGGCCGACCACCTCGATGCGAGGGACGGCTGGACGGCTTGCGACATCGGCTTCTCCCTGGCCTCCCGCGAGATGTTCGAGGACCGCGCGGTGCTCCTGGCACAGAGCCCGGACGAGCTCCGGCAGGCCCTCACCGCCCTGGCCACCGGAACGCCGTCGCCTGGAGTGGTCCAGGGCCGGCCGGGAGGCAAGGTCGGTTTCCTGTTCTCGGGTCAGGGTTCGCAACGCCTCGGTATGGGACGGGAGTTGTACGAGGCGTTCCCGGTCTTCGCCGATGCGTACGACGAGGTGTGTGCGCGGCTGGACGCGCCGGTCGATGTCGATGCCGAGACACTGGACCAGACCGGGTGCACCCAGCCCGCGCTCTTCGCGGTCGAGGTGGCCCTGTTCCGGCTCCTGGAAGCGTGGGGTGTGCGGCCGGATTACGTGGCCGGTCACTCGGTGGGTGAGATCGCGGCCGCGCATGTGGCCGGGGTGTTGTCGCTGGAGGACGCGGCGAAGCTGGTGTCGGCGCGTGCGGCGTTGATGCAGGCGCTGCCCGCGGGCGGCGCGATGCTGGCGGTCCAGGCGACCGAGGACGAGATCCTTCCCCACCTGACCGACGGCGTCGGGATCGCGGCGACCAACGGTCCCCAGTCGGTCGTCGTCTCCGGCGCCGAAGAGGCGGTCGTCGCCGTCGGTGAAGTCTTCCGTGAGCGGGGTCGTAAGACGTCCCGGTTGAGGGTCAGTCATGCGTTCCATTCGCCGTTGATGGATCCGATGTTGGAGGAGTTCGCGGAGGCCGTCAGCGGTCTGGTCTTCAACGAGCCGCGGATTCCCGTCGTTTCGAACCTGACCGGCCGGCTGGCCGAGCCGTACACGCCCGAGTACTGGGTCCGGCACGTGCGTGAGGCGGTCCGTTTCGCCGACGGCGTCCAGACCCTGCACGAGCTGGGCGTGACGACCTTCGTGGAGATCGGCCCCGGTGGCGTCCTCAGCGCCCTCGCCCAGGCCTGCGCGGACGACGTGGTCGCCGTACCCCTCCTGCGCGGTGACCGCCCCGAGCGGCAGGCCCTCGTCACCGCGCTCGCCGAACTGCACGTGCACGGCGTCTCCCCGGAGTGGCAGGCGCTCTTCCCCGGCGCCCACCGCGTCGAACTGCCCACCTACGCCTTCCAGCGCGAGCGCTTCTGGCTGGAAGGGGACGAGGACCCGGCAGCCGACGGCACCCCGGCCGACCCGGCGGACTCCGGCTTCTGGGACAGCGTGGAACGCGAGGACGTCCAGTCCCTCGCGGCGACCCTGGGCGTCAGCACGGACGCCTCGCTGAGCGCGATCCTGCCCCGGCTGTCCGCGTGGCGCCGGCAGCGCCGCGAGCAGTCCGTGGTCGACGGCTGGCGCTACCGCGTCACGTGGAAGCCGCTCGGCGCGCTCCCGCGGCCCGGCGCGTCCGGGACCTGGCTGCTCGTCGTGGCCCGGGAGAGCGAGTGGACCGACTCGGTGCGCACCGCGCTCAGTGAGCGCGGCCTGGAACTGGTGACGCTCGTCGCCGGGCCCGGCACCGACCGCGGGACGCTGGCCCGCGAACTGGCCGGCGTCGGCCCGGTGGCCGGCGTGCTGTCCCTGCTCGCCGAGGACGAGAGCGCCTCGGCCGGACACCCCGGCCTGTCGCACGGCCTCGCCACGACCCTCTGCCTGGTGCAGGCGCTCGGCGACGCGGGTGTCGACGCCCCGCTGTGGTGCGCCACGCGCGGCGCGGTGGCCACCGGCCGCTCCGACCGCGCGGACCGCCCGCTGCAGTCGCAGGTGTGGGGCTTCGGCCGGGCGGCGGCGCTGGAACACCCGCAGCGCTGGGGCGGACTGCTCGACCTCCCCGAGCTGCTGGACGCCCGCACCGCGGCCCGCGTGGCCGCCGTCCTCGGCCAGGCGGCCGAGGACCAGGTGGCGGTCCGCGCCTCGGGCGTCTTCGGGCGCCGGCTCGTCCGGGCCCCCCGCGCCACCGGCCCCGCCCAGGGGTGGTCACCGCGCGGCACGGTGCTGATCACCGGTGGTACGGGTGCGCTGGGCGGGCACGTCGCCCGCTGGCTCGCCGGTGCGGGCGCGGAGCACCTGGTGCTCACCAGCCGCCGCGGTCCCGCGGCGCCGGGCGCCACGGAACTCGTCGCGGAGCTGGCGGAGCTCGGCGCGGCCGCGACCGTCGTGGCCTGTGACGCGGCTGACCGTGAAGCCCTGCGGGCGCTGCTGGCCGAGCATCCCGTCAACGCCGTCGTCCACGCCGCGGGCGTCGGCGACCACGTCATGATCGAGGACTCCGACCCGGCCGGGTTCGCCGGCACGGTGGCGGCCAAGGCCGCCGGTGCCATGCACCTGGACGAACTGCTGGCCGGTCAGGAGCTCGACGCGTTCGTCATGTTCTCCTCGGGCGCCGGCATCTGGGGCGGCGCCGGCCAGGGCGCCTACGCGGCCGCCAACGCCTACCTGGACGCCCTCGCCGAGCACCGGCGGGCACACGGGCGCACCGCGCTCGCCGTCTCCTGGGGCGGCTGGGCCGAGGGCGGCATGGCCGGAGTCGGCGACGGAGAGGAGATGCTGCGCCGCCGCGGCCTGCCCCCCATGCGGCCCGCACTCGCGATCTCCGCGCTCCAGCAGGCGGTGGCCGACGACGAGACCGCTCTCACCGTCGCCGACTTCGAGTGGGAGCGGTTCATCGGCCCGTTCACCGTCTCCCGCCCCAGCGCCCTGCTCTCCGACGTGCCCGAGGCGCGCCGTGCCCTGGAGGCCCCGGTCTCCGGCGGCGCCGAGGCCGGCAACGCGCTCGCCGCGAAGCTGACCGGGCTGCCGGCGGGGGAGCAGGACCGCACGCTGGTGGACCTCGTGCGCACGCGCGCGGCCGCCGTGCTCGGCCACGACGGGGCCGCGGCGGTGGAGCCCGGCCGGGCGTTCAACGACCTCGGCTTCGACTCGCTCACCGCCGTCGAACTGCGCAACAAGCTCACGGCCGACACCGGCCTGAAGCTGCCCACCACGCTGGTCTTCGACTACCCGAACGCCACGGCCCTGGCCCGGTTCCTGCGTGCTCAGCTGCTCGGTTCGCAGGGCGCCGCACAGCCCGAGCAGCGCACGGCCGCCACCGACGACGAGCCGATCGCGATCGTGGCCATGAGCTGCCGCCTGCCCGGCGGCGTCGGCTCGCCCGAGGACCTGTGGCAGCTCGTGACGTCCGGCGGCGACGCGATCTCCGGCTTCCCCGAGGACCGCGGCTGGGACATCGAGAACCTCTACGACCCCGACCCGGGCACCCCGGGCAAGACGTACGCGCGCGACGGCGGCTTCCTCCACGACGCCGCCGACTTCGACGCCGCGCTGTTCGGGATCTCACCGCGCGAGGCGCTCGCGATGGACCCGCAGCAACGCCTGCTGCTGGAGGCCTCGTGGGAGGCGTTCGAGCGGGCCGGCATCGACCCGGCCTCCCTGAAGGGCAGCCGCACCGGCGTGTTCGTCGGCATGTCCTACCAGGGCTACGGCGCGGGCCTCCCGGAGGTCCCGGAAGGCGTCGAGGGCCATCTGCTCACCGGCGGCGCCGCGAGCGTCGTCTCCGGACGCGTGGCCTACTCGTTCGGCCTGGAGGGCCCGGCCGTCACCGTCGACACGGCGTGCTCGTCGTCGCTGGTCGCCCTGCACCTGGCCATCCAGTCGCTGCGGGGCGGCGAGAGCACGATGGCCGTCGCGGGCGGTGTGAACGTCATGGCCGTACCGGCCGCGTTCGTGGAGTTCAGCCGCCAGCGCGGGCTGTCCGCCGACGGCCGCTGCAAGGCGTTCGGGGCCGGCGCGGACGGCACCGGCTGGGCGGAGGGCGTGGGCGTGGTGCTCGTGGAGCGCCTCTCCGACGCCGTGCGCAACGGCCACGAGGTCCTCGCGGTCGTGCGGGGCAGCGCGGTCAACCAGGACGGCGCGTCCAACGGACTGACCGCGCCGAACGGACCGGCGCAGCAGCGGGTGATCCGCCAGGCCCTGGCCTCCGCCGGGCTCACCGAGGCCGATGTCGACGCGGTGGAGGCACACGGCACGGGCACCGCTCTGGGTGACCCGATCGAGGCGCAGGCGCTGCTCGCCACGTACGGCCAGGAGCGGCCGCAGGACCGGCCGTTGTGGCTGGGTTCGCTGAAGTCCAACATCGGTCACGCCCAGGCGGCGTCCGGCGTGGCCGGTGTGATCAAGATGGTGATGGCGATGCGCCACGGCGTCCTGCCGCGGACGCTGCACGCCGATGAGCCGACGCCGCACGTGGACTGGTCGGCGGGCGCGGTGCGGCTGCTGTCCGAGGCCGTCGACTGGCCGGAGACGGGCCGTCCGCGCCGGGCCGCGATCTCGTCCTTCGGCGTCAGCGGCACCAACGCGCACACCATCATCGAGCAGCCCCCGGTGGCCGAACCCGCCGCCGTCGCACCGGTCGAGGTCGCCTCGGCGACCGTGCCGTGGGTGTTGTCGGGCAAGTCCGAGGCCGCGCTGCGCGCCCAGGCCGAGCGTCTGCTGTCCCTCACCGCCGACGGCGCCGAACCGTCCCCCACGGACATCGGCTTCTCGCTGGCCACCACCCGGGCCGCCCTGGAGCACCGCGCCGCCGTGGTCGGCGCCGACCACGGCCGGATCGCCGAGGGCCTGCGCGCCCTGGCCTCCGGGACACCCGCTCCCGGCGTCGTCCTCGGCCGCGCCGACACGGGCCAGGTCGGATTCCTGTTCTCCGGCCAGGGCTCGCAACGCCCGGGCATGGGGCGGGAGTTGCACGAGGCGTTCCCGGTCTTCGCGGAGGCGTACGACGAGGTGTGCGCCCACCTCGACCGGCACCTCGACCGGCCGCTGCGGGACGTCGCCTTCGGCCGGAGTGGCCACGAGGACGGCGAGGAGCTGAACCGCACCGCCTTCACCCAGCCCGCGCTGTTCGCGCACGAGGTCGCCGTCCACCGCCTGCTGGAGTCGTGGGGCGTCAGGCCGGACTACCTGGCCGGGCACTCCGTGGGCGAGATCGCCGCCGCGCACGTGGCCGGGGCCCTGTCGCTGGAGGACGCGGCCGCACTGGTGACGGCCCGTGCCGCACTGATGCAGGCCCTGCCCGCCGGCGGGGCGATGATCGCCCTCCAGGCCACCGAGGACGAGGTGCTGCCGCACCTGACCGACGACGCCGGCATCGCGGCGATCAACGGCCCTCGGTCCGTCGTGGTCTCCGGAGCCGAGGACGCCGTGGCGGCCGTGGCCGACGTCTTCACCCGACAGGGCCGCAAGACGTCCCGGCTCACCGTCAGCCACGCGTTCCACTCGCCGCTGATGGAGCCCGTGCTGGAGGACTTCGCCCGTGTCGTCGGCGGTCTGCGCTTCGAGACGCCCCGCACACCGGTCGTCTCCAACCTCACCGGTGAGCTCATCGACGCGTACACGGCGGACTACTGGGTCCGGCACGTCCGCGAGGCCGTGCGCTTCGCCGACGGCATCCGGACCCTGGGCGAGCTGGGCGTGACCACGTTCGTGGAGACCGGCCCCGGCGCGGTGCTGAGCGCCCTGGTCCAGGGCTGCCTGGACGACGTGGTCACCGTTGCCTCCACACGGTCCGGCAGCCCCGAGCCCGAGGCGGTCACCGGCGCCGTGGCCCAGCTCCACGTGCACGGCGTCCCCGTCGACTGGCGGGCGTTCTTCGCCGGCCGCGGCGCCCGGCGCGCCGGCCTGCCGACCTACGCCTTCCAGCACCAGCGGTACTGGCTGGAGACCACGGCGCCCACGGCCGCCGCCGGCGCGGGCACCGACGCCGTGGAGGCCGGGTTCTGGGAGACGGTGGAGCGCGAGGACGTTCAGTCCCTCGCCGCCACCCTCGACCTGCCCGCCGAGCAGTTGGACGCGGTGCTGCCGCGGCTGTCCGCGTGGCGCCGGCAGCAGCGCCGCGAGTCCGCCGCGGAAGGCTGGTCCTACCGCACGGGCTGGAAGCCGCTCAGCGGCCTGCGGGCGCACCGACTGCCGGGCGACTGGCTGTTCGTGGCCACCGAGAACACCGACGACACCGATGCCGTCGAGTGGACCGCCGCCGTCGCCGACGGGCTCGCCGCCCGCGGGGCCCGGCTGGTCCGGGTGGCGGTCGACCCGGCCGCCGACCGCGACGCACTGCTGCGGCAGCTCGGCGACGCCGTCCGCAAGACCCCGGTCGACGGTGTGATCTCCCTGCTCGGCACCGACGAGCGGCCCCATGCCGGACACCCGGCCCTCTCCGTCGGAACCGCGCTCACCCTCGCGCTCGTCCAGGCCCTGGGCGACGCGGGCATCGACGCCCCGCTGTGGGCGCTGACCAGGTCCGCCATGTCCACCGGCCGGGCGGACGCCGTGCCGAGCGCCACCCAGAACGCCGTATGGGGCCTCGGCCGGGTCGCCGCCCTGGAGCACGCGCCGCGCTGGGGTGGTCTGATCGACCTCCCGGACACGGTCGACGACCGGATCGCCGGCCGCCTCGCCGCGGTCCTCGGACAGTCGGCCGAGGACCAGGTCGCGATCCGCGCCCGCGGCGTGTTCGGCCGCAGGCTCTCCCACCCCGCCGCCCGCCGGAACACCCGGGCCGGGCAGCGGTGGTCGCCGCGCGGCACGGTACTGATCACCGGCGGTACCGGGGCGCTGGGCGGGCACGTCGCCCGCTGGCTCGCCGGTGCCGATGCCGAACACCTGCTCCTCACCAGCCGCCGCGGCCTCGACGCGCCGGGTGCGGCGGATCTCGTCGCAGAGCTGGAGGCGACCGGTGTCCGGGCGACCGTCGCCGCGTGCGACGTGGCCGACCGGGCGGCGCTGGCCGCGCTGCTCGCCGAGCACCCGGTGAACGCCGTCGTCCACACGGCGGGCGTGGACCACCTGGAGCCGCTGGAAGCCATGACGCCGGACGCCTTCGCCGACGTGCTGTCCGCCAAGGCGGCCGGCGCCCTGCACCTCGACGCGCTCCTCGCCGGCCGGGAACTCGACGCCTTCGTCCTCTTCTCGTCCATCGCCGGCGTGTGGGGCAGCGGCTACCAGGCCGCCTACGCGGCGGCCAACGCCCTGCTCGACGGACTCGCCGAACGCCGCCGGGCCCAGGGCCTGCCGGCGACCGCCGTGGCCTGGGGCCCGTGGGCCGGTGGCGGCATGGCCGAGGGCGACGGCGCGGACGAACGACTGCGCCGCCGCGGCCTGGTCCCGATGCCCGCCGCGCTCGCCGTGGCCGGCCTCCGACGGGCGCTGGACTCCGGCGAGGCCACCACCATGGTGGCCGACGTCGACTGGGAGCGGTTCCTGCCCCCGTTCACCGTGGGCCGCCCCAGCGCCCTGCTCGGCGACCTCCCGGAGACCGAACGGATCCTCACCGCCGGCGGGCCCGGCACGGCCGCCGCCTCGCCCCTGGCCGACCGCCTCACCGGGCGGCCCGAGACCGAGCAGCACACGCTGCTGGTCGACCTCGTCCGCAGCCACGCGGCGGCCGTCCTCGGCCACAGCGGCACCGGCGAGATCGAGCCCGGCCAAGCCTTCAAGGACCTGGGCTTCGACTCCCTGACCGCCGTCGAACTGCGCAACAGGCTCAACGCCGAGACCGGCCTCGTACTGCCGGCCACGCTGGTCTTCGACCACCCCAACGCCCAGGCACTCGCCCGGCAGCTGCGCACCGAGCTCACCGGCCTCACCACCACGGCCGCGCCGGAAGCGGCCGCCGCGCCCGCCGAGCACGACGACCCCATCGCGATCGTCGGGATGGCGTGCCGGTATCCGGGCGGGGTGCGTTCGCCCGAGGACCTGTGGCAGCTGGTGGCCGCCGGTGGTGACGCGGTCGGGGAGTTCCCGGC
>NZ_BMTD01000010.1:12003-13056 GCF_014649495.1 Streptomyces filipinensis
CGACCCGGACGCGTCCGGCAAGACATACACGCGTCGCGGTGGATTCCTGTACGAGGCGGGGGAGTTCGACCCTGGGTTCTTCGGGATCAGTCCGCGTGAGGCCGTGGCGATGGATCCGCAGCAGCGCCTGCTGCTGGAGACCACGTGGGAGACGTTCGAGCGGGCCGGTATCGACGCGGAGTCGGTGCGGGGCAGCCGTACCGGAGTCTTCGTCGGCTCCGGCTACCAGGACTACGCCGCCCAGGCCTTCCACGCGGTCGACGACTCCGAGGGCTTCTTCGGCACGGGCAACTCCGCGAGCATCATGTCCGGCCGCATCGCCTACACCCTCGGTCTGGAAGGGCCGGCCGTCACCGTCGACACGGCGTGCTCGTCGTCGCTCGTCGCCCTGCACTGGGCGGTCCAGGCCCTCCGCAACGGCGAGTGCTCCATGGCGCTGGCCGGCGGCGTGATGGTCATGTCCACCCCGCGGGCCTTCGTGGAGTTCAGCAGGCAGCGCGGGTTGTCCGCCGACGGCCGCTGCAAGGCGTTCGGCGCCGGGGCCGACGGCACCGGCTGGGCCGAGGGCGTCGGCATGCTCCTGGTGGAGCGGCTGTCCGACGCCCGCCGCAACGGCCACCGGGTGCTGGCCGTCGTACGGGGCAGCGCCGTGAACCAGGACGGCGCGTCCAACGGACTGACCGCGCCGAACGGACCGGCGCAGCAGCGGGTCATCCGCCAGGCACTCACCTCCGCGGGCCTGACCGCCGCCGACATCGACGCGGTGGAGGCGCACGGTACGGGGACGAGGCTGGGTGACCCGATCGAGGCGCAGGCGCTGCTCGCCACGTACGGGCAGGAGCGGTCGCAGGACCGGCCGTTGTGGCTGGGCTCGCTGAAGTCCAACATCGGTCACGCCCAGGCGGCCGCGGGTGTCGGCGGCATCATCAAGATGGTCATGGCGATGCGGCACGGTGTGCTGCCGCGGACGCTGCACGTGGACGAGCCGACGCCGCACGTGGACTGGTCGGCCGGTGACGTGCGGCTCCTGACCGAGGCCGTCGACTGGCCGGA
>NZ_BMTD01000010.1:13066-351594 GCF_014649495.1 Streptomyces filipinensis
GCGTCCGCGCCGGGCCGCCGTGTCGTCCTTCGGGGTCAGCGGCACCAACGCCCACACCATCATCGAACAGGCCCCGCCGGCCCAGGACGAAGAAGCCACCGCCGTCCCGGCCCCGGCCCTCCTGCCGTGGGTGCTCTCCGCCAAGAGCAACGCCGCACTGCGCGAGCAGGCACGACGGCTGCTCGCCTTCGTCCAGGACGGCACGTCACCGGCCGACGTCGGTTTCTCGCTGGCCACCACCCGGAGCGCCCTGCGCCACCGGGCGGCCGTCATCGGCGAGAGCTGTGACGACTTCCGCCGCGAACTGGGCTGCCTGGCAACCGGAACGCCGTCGCCCGGAGTGGTCCAGGGCCGGCCGGGAGGCAAGGTCGGTTTCCTGTTCTCGGGTCAGGGTTCGCAACGCCTCGGTATGGGGCGGGAGTTGTACGAGGCGTTCCCGGTCTTCGCCGATGCGTACGACGAGGTGTGTGCGCGGCTGGACGCGCCGGTCGATGTCGATGCCGAGACACTGGACCAGACCGGGTGCACCCAGCCCGCGCTCTTCGCGGTCGAGGTGGCCCTGTTCCGGCTCCTGGAAGCGTGGGGTGTGCGGCCGGACTTCGTGGCCGGTCACTCGGTGGGTGAGATCGCGGCCGCGCATGTGGCGGGTGTGTTGTCGCTCGGGGATGCGGCGAAGCTGGTGTCGGCGCGTGCGGCGTTGATGCAGGCGTTGCCCGCGGGGGGTGCGATGGTCGCGGTCCAGGCGACCGAGGAGGAAGTGCTCACGCACCTGACCGACGAGGTCGGCGTGGCGGCGATCAACGGTCCGCGCTCCGTCGTGATCTCAGGAGCCGACGAGGCGGTCACCGCAATCGCCGAGGTCTTCACCCAACAGGGCCGCAAAACCTCACGGTTGAAGGTGAGCCACGCGTTCCACTCGCCGTTGATGGATCCCATGCTGGAGGAGTTCGCACAGGTCGTCCGCGATCTGGCGTTCAACGAGCCGCGGATCCCGGTCGTTTCGAACCTGACCGGCCGGCTGGCCGAGCCGTACACGCCCGAGTACTGGGTCCGGCACGTCCGTGAGGCGGTCCGCTTCGCCGACGGCCTGCACACCCTGCACGAACTGGGCGTGACCACGTTCGTCGAGGTCGGCCCCGGTGGCGTCCTCAGCGGTATGGCGCAGGGCTGCGTGGACGAGGCCGCCACGGTGCCCGTCCTGCGGGCCGACCGCCCCGAGCGGCAGGCACTCGTGACGGCCGTGGCCCATCTGCACACGCACGGCGTGTCCGTCGACTGGAACGCGTTCTTCGCCGGTGCGCGGAAGACCGACCTGCCGACCTACGCCTTCCAGCACGAGCGGTACTGGGTCGACGTCCCGGAAACCGCTGCCGCCGGCGCGGTGGCGGATCCGGTGGACGCGGAGTTCTGGGAGACCGTGGAGCGCGAGGATCTGCAGGCCTTCGCAGAGACCCTGGACATCGGGGCGGAGGACGCCTTCAGCGACGTGCTGCCGAGGCTGTCGTCGTGGCGCCGGCAGCGCAGGGAACAGTCCACCGTGGACGGCTGGCGCTACGGCGTCACCTGGAAGGCGATACCCGACCCCGCACCGGAGGGCCCTGCCCGGAAGGGTGTGTGGCTGGTTCCGGTCAGTGCCCCGCGACTCGGCGACGACTGGGTCACCGCCTGCCTCGGCGGGCTGACCGAGCGGGGCCTGGCCCCGCTGCCGGTCCCGGTCGAACCGGCCACGGACCGCGAGGAGCTGACCGCACAGCTCGTCCGAGCGGCCGGTGACGAGACCGTGGCGGGCGTCCTGTCGCTGCTCGCCGTCGACGGCGGGGCCGCCCCGGCGGCCGCCGCACTGACCACCGGTGTCGCGCTGTCGGTCCTGCTCGTCCAGGCCCTGGGCGATGCGGGCATCGGCGCCCCGCTGTGGTGCGCGACCCGCGACGCGGTGGGCGTGAGCACCGCCGACGAGGTGGCGGACCCGTACCAGTCCCAGGTCTGGGGTCTGGGCCGGGTGGCGGCGCTGGAGCACGCGCCGCGCTGGGGCGGTCTCGTCGACCTTCCCGGCACGGTCGACGACCGGGTCACCGGCCGCCTCGCCGCGGTGCTCGGACAGTCGGCCGAGGACCAGGTCGCGATCCGCGACCGTGGGGTGTTCGCGCGGCGCCTGTCGCGGCTGCCCGCAGCCCGGAGCGACGGTTCGTGGTCGCCGCGCGGCACCGTCCTGATCACCGGTGGTACGGGTGCGCTGGGCGGGCATGTGGCCCGCTGGCTCGCCGGTGCCGGGGCGGAGCACCTGGTGCTCGTCGGCCGCCGGGGCCCCGACGCCCCCGGGGCGGCCGAACTCAGGGCCGAGCTGGAGGAGGCGGGCGTGCGTGTGACCGTCGCCGCCTGTGACGTGGCCGACCGGGCGGCGCTGGCCGCGCTCCTCGCCGCGCACCCGGTGAACGCCGTCGTCCACACGGCCGGCACCGCCGAGGCGGGCATGCTCGCCGAGACGAGCCTCGGCGACTTCTCGGCGACGGTCGCCGCGAAGGCCCTCGGGGCCGTGCACCTCCATGAACTGCTCGGTGATCAGGAGCTGGACGCCTTCGTCCTGTTCTCCTCCATCTCCGGTGTGTGGGGAGGCGGCGGACAGGCCGCGTACTCGGCCGCGAACGCCTTCCTGGACGGCCTGGCGCAGCACCGGCGGGCCCGGGGCCTCGCCGCGACCGCGATCGCCTGGGGGCCGTGGGGCGAGGGCGGCATGGTCGCCGACGCCGGGGACGAGGAGCGGCTGCGGCAGCGCGGCCTGACCGTGCTGCGGCCGGACCGGGCGATCTCCGCGCTGCACGGTGCGCTGAGCGGCGGGGAAGGCACGGTCACCGTGGCGGACGTGGACTGGGAGCGGTTCGTCGTCCCGTTCACCGTCAGCAGGCCGAGCGCGCTGCTCAGCGACCTGCCCGAGGTCAGGAACGCCCTCGCGGCGGAGCCCGCCGAGCAGTCGGCGGAGCCGTCCGCGCTGCAGGAGAAGCTCTCCGGGCTGTCCGAAGGCGAACGGCAACGCCTGCTCGTGGACACGGTGTGCGCGCACGCGGCGGCCGTACTCGGCCACAGCGGCTCCGCGGCGGTGGAACCGGACCTGGCGTTCCGGGACCTCGGCTTCGACTCCCTGACCGCGGTGGAGCTGCGCAATCTGCTCAGCGCCGACACCGGTCTGACCCTGCCCGCGACACTGGTCTTCGACCACCCCACGCCCGAGGCGATCGCCCGCCACCTGGGGAGCGAACTCGCCGGCGAGACGGGCCCGGACGAGGTGTCGGTCTTCAGCGAGCTCGACCGTCTGGAGTCGGTGATCTCGACGGCCGCCAGTGCCGAGGAGACGGTCCGGTCAGGGGTGCGCAGGCGGCTGCAGGAGCTGTTGTCCCTGGTGAACTCCGCCGGCGGCCAGGGCGCGGAATCCGCCGATGCCGAGCGACAGCTCCAGGACGCGACGGTCGACGACATCTTCGATCTGATCGATCAAGATCTAGAAAATTCCTAGTTCTTGGCGCTCTACCTTTAACGACAGCCGAGGACGGATGAGGCGGATGAGCAGCAACGAAGACAGGCTCCTCGAGTATCTCAAGCGCGTCACCGGAGACCTTCGTCAGGTCCGGGAGCGCCTTCGCGAGGTCGAGGAGAAGGACCAGGAACCCATTGCGATCGTCGGGATGGCGTGCCGGTATCCGGGCGGGGTGCGTTCGCCCGAGGACCTGTGGCAGCTGGTGGCCGCCGGTGGTGACGCGGTCGGGGAGTTCCCGGCGGACCGGGGCTGGGACGTGGACGGCATCTACGATCCGGATCCGGAGGCGACGGGGAAGACGTACGCGCGTCGCGGTGGATTCCTGTACGAGGCGGGGGAGTTCGACCCTGGGTTCTTCGGGATCAGTCCGCGTGAGGCCGTGGCGATGGATCCGCAGCAGCGCCTGCTGCTGGAGACCACGTGGGAGACGTTCGAGCGGGCCGGTATCGACGCGGAGTCGGTGCGGGGCAGCCGTACCGGAGTCTTCGTCGGCTCCGGCTACCAGGACTACGTCAACCTCCTCGTCGGGGTGGGCGGCGAGTCCGACGGCCATCTCGGGACCGGCAACTCCGCCAGTGTGATGTCCGGCCGCATCGCCTACACCTTCGGCCTGGAGGGCCCGGCGGTCACCGTCGACACGGCGTGTTCGTCGTCGCTGGTGGCGCTGCACTGGGCGATCCAGGCGCTGCGCGGCGGCGAGTGCTCCATGGCGCTGGCCGGCGGTGTGCAGGTGATGACCACGCCCACCGCGTTCGTGGAGTTCAGCCGGCAGCGCGGGCTGGCCCCGGACGGACGGTGCAAGCCGTTCGCCGCCGGGGCCGACGGCACCGGCTGGGCCGAGGGCGTCGGCATGCTCCTGGTGGAGCGGCTGTCCGACGCCCGCCGCAACGGCCACCGGGTGCTGGCCGTCGTACGCGGGAGCGCCGTGAACCAGGACGGCGCGTCCAACGGCCTGACCGCGCCGAACGGTCCCGCGCAGCAGCGGGTCATCCGCCAGGCCCTGGCCTCGGCCGGCCTGTCTCCCGCCCAGATCGACGTCGTGGAGGCGCACGGTACGGGGACGAGGCTGGGTGACCCGATCGAGGCGCAGGCGCTGCTCGCCACGTACGGCCGGGAGCGGCCCGAAGGACTGCCGTTGTGGCTGGGCTCGCTGAAGTCCAACATCGGTCACGCCCAGGCGGCCGCGGGTGTCGGCGGCATCATCAAGATGGTCATGGCCATGCGCCACGGTGTGCTGCCGCGGACGCTGCACGTGGACGAGCCGACGCCGCACGTGGACTGGTCGGCCGGTGACGTGCGGCTCCTGACCGAGGCCGTCGACTGGCCGGAGACCGATCACCCGCGCCGGGCCGCCGTGTCGTCCTTCGGGGTCAGCGGCACCAACGCCCACACCATCATCGAACAGGCCCCGCCGGCCCAGGACGAGGAGCCCGCGGGGGCTCCCGCCGACGGCCCCCTGGCGTGGGTGCTCTCCGCCAGGAGCGACGCGGCGCTGCGGGCCCAGGCGGCCCGGCTGCTGCCCGTCGCACGGGGCCAGGTCCGGCCGCAGGACGTCGGGCTGTCGCTGGCCACGACCCGCGCGGCCATGCGTCACCGGGCCGCGGTCGTGGGCGACAGCCGCGAGGAACTCCTCCTGGGGCTGCAGGACGTGGCCGCCGGAACCCCATCGGCCCGGGTGCTGCTGGGACGGCCGGCCGGCGGCAAGACCGGCTTCCTCTTCTCCGGGCAGGGCTCGCAGCGCATCGGCATGGGGCGCGAGCTGTACGCGGCGTTCCCCGCCTTCGCCATGGCCTACGACGAGGTGTGCGCGCACCTGGACGCCCCCGTCGACGTCGACGCCGAAACACTGCACCGGACCGGGTGCACCCAGCCCGCGCTCTTCGCGGTCGAGGTGGCCCTGTTCCGGCTCCTCGAATCCCTGGGCGTCCGGCCCGACTTCGTCGTGGGCCACTCCGTGGGCGAGATCGCCGCCGCGCACGTCGCCGGTGCGCTGTCCCTCCACGACGCGGCGAAGCTGGTGTCCGCCCGCGCCGCGCTGATGCAGGCGCTGCCCACGGGCGGCGCGATGGTCGCCGTGCAGGCCACGGAAGAGGAAGTCCTGCCCCGCCTCACCGACGGGGTGAGCGTCGCCGCGGTCAACGGCCCCTCGTCGGTGGTGGTCTCCGGGGACGAGACGGCGGCCCTGGCGCTCGCCGCGGCCTTCGCCGAGCAGGGCCGCAAGACGTCCCGGCTGAAGGTCAGCCACGCGTTCCACTCGCCGCTGATGGACCCGATGCTGGAGGAGTTCGCCGAGGTCGTCGGTGGCCTGGCCTTCGAGAAGCCGCGGTTACCCGTCGTCTCCAACCTCACGGGTCAGCTCGTCGAGGCCTACACCTCCGAGTACTGGGTCCGGCACGTCCGCGAGGCCGTCCGCTTCGCCGACGGCGTCCGTACCCTGCACGACCTGGGCGTGCGGACCTTCATCGAGATCGGCCCCGGCGGTGTCCTCAGCGGCATGGCACAGGGCTGCCTGGACGACGCCGTCACGGTCCCGATGCTGCGGGCCGACCGCCCCGAGCGGCAGGCTCTCGTCACGGCCCTGGCCGGTCTGCACACGCACGGCGTCGCGGTGGACTGGAGCGTCTTCTTCGCCGGTGCGCACCAGACCGACCTGCCGACGTACGCGTTCGAGCACGAGCGGTACTGGGTGCAGGCCCCGGAGCCCGCCGCGGCGGTGGACCCGGTGGACGCGGAGTTCTGGGACACCGTGGAGCGCGAGGACCTGCAGGCCCTCGCGGAAACCCTGGACATCGGGGCGGAGGACGCCTTCAGCGACGTGCTGCCGAGGCTGTCGTCGTGGCGCCGGCAGCGCAGGGAACAGTCCGCCGTCGACGACCGGCACTACCGCGAGTCGTGGAAGCGCCTGGGCGCGCTCGCACCGGCCGGCCTCGGCGGCACCTGGCTGGTCGCCGTGCCGGAGGAGGAGAACGAGCAGACCGCCGCGGTCCGCACCGCGCTGACCGCTCGCGGCGCCACGCTGAAGACGCTGGTCGTCGGCGCGTCGAGCGACCGCGCCGGTCTGGCCGGCGAGCTCGCCGGGACCGGGCCGGTCGACGGCGTACTGTCCCTGCTCGTCACCGGCGACCCCGTGCTGCCCACCCTGATGCTCGTCCAGGCCCTGGGCGACGCGGGCGTCGACGCCCCGCTGTGGTGCCTCACCTCGGGCGCGGTGGCCGTGAGCGGCTCCGACGCCGTACGCGACGCCCGGCACGCCCAGGTCTGGGGCCTGGGCCGCACCGTCGCCCTGGAGCTGCCCCGGCGCTGGGGCGGCCTGATCGACCTGCCGGAGTCCGTCGACGAGCGAGCCGCCGCACGCCTGGCCGACGTGCTGGGACAGGCGCTGACCGGCCGGTGGGAGGAGGACCAGCTCGCCGTCCGCTCCTCGGGCGTCTTCGCCCGGCGGCTGGCCCACGCACCGGCACGGGCCGCCACCCGCCGCTGGCAGCCCCGCGGCACCGTCCTCGTCACCGGTGGTACGGGCGCACTGGGCGGCCACGTCGCCCGCTGGCTGGCGCGCGGCGGCGCCGGACACCTCGTCCTCACCAGCCGCCGGGGCGCAAACGCCCCGGGCGCCGCCGCCCTGCGGGACGAGCTGGAGGCCCTCGGCGCCCGCGTCACGCTCGCCGCCTGCGACGTGGCCGACCGCGACGCCGTGGCGGCCCTGCTCGCCGAGCACACCGTCACCGCCGTCGTGCACGCCGCCGGGGTCGCCGACGCCGGCCTGGTGGACGCCACCACGCCGGACGCCTTCGCCGCCGCGCTCGCCGCCAAGGCCGGCGGCGCGGCGCACCTGGACGAGCTGCTGGGCGACCAGGAGCTGGACGCCTTCGTCCTCTTCTCCTCCATCTCCGGCGTCTGGGGCAGCGGCGGCCAGGCCGCCTACGCCGCCGGCAACGCCTACCTCGACGCTCTCGCCCGGCAGCGCCGCGACCGCGGCCGCACCGCGACCGCCGTCTCCTGGGGCCCCTGGGCCGACGGCGGCATGGTCGAGGACGGCGACGACGAGGAGCGGCTGCGCCGCCGCGGCCTGAGCGCGATGACCCCCGCGTCGGCGATCACCTCCCTGCAGCGCGCGCTCGACCGCGACGAGACCCTGCTGACCGTGGCCGACGTGGACTGGTCGCGCTTCATCGTGCCGTTCACCCTCGGCCGGCCCAGCCCGCTCCTCGGCGACCTCCCCGAGGTGCGTGCGACGCTCGCGCAGGACGTCCCCGGGACGGGCCACGGCTCCGGGGCACTCGACAAGAGCCTGGCCGGGCTGTCGCACGAAGACCGCGCACGCGCCCTCGTGGACCTCGTGCGCACGCACGCCGCCGCCGTACTCGGCCACCGCACGGCGGGCGCCGTCGATGCCGACCGGCCCTTCAGGGACCTCGGCTTCGACTCCCTGACCGCGGTGGAACTCCGCAACAAGATCAACGAGGCCACCGGCCTCGTCCTGCCCACCACGCTGGTCTTCGACCACCCCACGGCCGCCGACCTCGCCGACCACCTGCTCGCCGAACTCACCGGCGGCCAGGACGCGAAGGCCACGGCCGAGGCGGCCGCCGCAGTACTGGACGAGCCGATCGCCATCATCGCGATGGCCTGCCGCTACCCCGGCGGCGTGCGCTCGCCCGAGGACCTGTGGGAGCTGGTCTCCACCGGCCGCGACGCGATCTCCCGCTTCCCCGGCAACCGCGGCTGGGACATCGAGCAGCTCTACCACCCGGACCCCGACCACCCCGGCACCACCTACACCACCCACGGCGGATTCCTCTACGACGCGGACGAGTTCGACCCCGCGGTCTTCGGCATCAGCCCCCGCGAGGCCGTCGCCATGGACCCGCAGCAGCGCCTGCTGCTGGAGACCACCTGGGAGGCCTTCGAGCGCGCCGGGATCGCCCCCGACACGATGCGCTCCACCGCCACGGGCGTCTTCGTCGGCTCCGGCTACCAGGACTACACCGGCCGCCCGCTCAAGGTGCCCGACGGCGTCGAGGGCTACCTTCCCAGTGGCAACGCGGCCAGCGTCATCTCCGGCCGGCTCTCCTACACCTTCGGCCTGCAGGGGCCGTCGGTCACCGTCGACACCGCGTGCTCGTCCTCGCTGACCGCCCTCCACCTCGCCGTGCAGGCGCTGCGGGGCGGCGAGTGCTCCATGGCACTGGCCGGCGGCGTGATGGTGATGGCCGGTCCGTCCGCGTTCACGATGTCGAGCCGGCAGCGCGCGCTGTCCGCCGACGGCCGCTGCAAGGCCTTCTCCTCGTCCGCCGACGGCACCGGCTTCGCCGAGGGAGTGGGCCTGGTCCTGGTGGAGCGGCTGTCCGACGCCCGCCGAAACGGCCACCAGGTCCTGGCCGTCGTCCGGGGCAGCGCGGTCAACCAGGACGGCGCGTCCAACGGCCTGACCGCGCCCAGCGGCAAGGCCCAGCAGCAGGTCATCCGGCAGGCGCTGGCCAACGCCCGGCTCGCCCCCGACGAGGTGGACGCCGTGGAGGCCCACGGCACCGGAACCCGGCTCGGTGACCCGATCGAGGCGCAGGCGCTGCTGGCCACCTACGGCAAGGAGCGTTCCGAGGGCAGGCCGCTGTGGCTGGGCTCGCTGAAGTCCAACATCGGCCACGCGCAGGCGGCCGCGGGCGTCGGCGGCGTCATCAAGATGGTGATGGCCATCCGCAACGGCGTCCTGCCGCGGACGCTGCACGTCGACGAGCCGACCCCGGACGTCGACTGGTCCGGCGGGACCGTGCGCCTGCTCACCGAGCAGACCGCCTGGCCCGACCAGGACAGGCCCCGGCGTGCGGCCGTCTCCTCGTTCGGGATGAGCGGCACCAACGTGCACACCATCATCGAGCAGGCCCCGGAGACCGCGCCCGCCACGGAGGGCGAGCAGGCCCCCGCAGCGCGGGACGCGACCGCCGCCCGGCCCCTGGACGTGGTCCCGTGGGCGCTGTCCGCGAAGACCGCCCGGGCACTGCGCGAGCAGGCCCGCCGGCTGCTGGACCACCTGGACCGCACCGAGGGGCTCTCCCTGCCCGACATCGGCCGCGCCCTGCTCACCACGCGGACGCAGCTGGAGCAGCGGGCCGTGGTCGTCGGCCACGACCGGCACGAGCTGCGGGCCGGGCTCGCGGCGCTCGCCGCCGGCGAACCCGCGGACAGCGTGGTCCAGGGCACCGCGGCGGCCTGCGGCAAGGTCGCCTTCGTCTTCCCCGGCCATGGCTCGCAGTGGACGGAGATGGCCCGGGACCTGCTGGAGACCTCCCCGGTCTTCGCCGAGCAGGCGCGGGCCTGCGCCGAGGCGTTCACCCCCTACCTCGACTGGCCGCTGCTCGACGTCCTGCGCGCCGAGCCCGGTGCGCCGGACGTGGCCGAGGTGGAGGTCGCCCAGCCCGCGCTGTTCACGGTGATGGTGTCACTGGCCGCCCTGTGGCGCTCCCACGGTGTGACGCCCGCCGCCGTCGTCGGCCACTCACAGGGCGAGGTCGCCGCCGCGTACGTCGCCGGCGCGCTGACGCTGGACGACGCGGCCCGGATCGTGGCCCTGCGCAGCCGCTCGCTGACCAAGCTCATCGGCAAGGGCGCGATGCTGGCGGTCGCCATGCCCGCCGACCGGGCCCGCGCGAGGCTGGAGAAGTACGGGGACCGGTTGTCGGTCGCCGCCGTGAACGGGCCCGCAGCCCTGACCGTCTCCGGAGAGCCCGACGCGGTCGACGAACTCCTGGCGGAACTCCAGGCCGAGGGCGTGCGCGTGCGCAAGGTCCGCGGCGCCACCGGCGCCGGGCACTCCGCCCAGGTCGAGGGCCTGCGCCCCGAACTGCTCAAGCTGCTGGCCCCGGTCACGCCGGGCGCGGCGGACGTCCCCTTCTACTCCACGGTGACCGGCACGGTGCTGGACACCACGGCCCTGGACGCCGCGTACTGGTACCGCAACGCGCGGCACACGGTGGAGTTCGAACGGACCGTACGGACGCTGCTGGCGGACGGGCACGGGGTGTTCGTCGAGTGCAGCCCGCACCCGCTGCTGGCCGACGCGGTGCAGCAGATCGCGGAGGACGCCGGTGCCGACGCCGTGACCGGCGCCTCGCTGCGCCGAGGCCACGGCGGCATGGACCGCTTCCTGCGCTCCGTGTCCGAACTGCACGTGAGCGGCGTACACGCGGACCTGGCGGTCCCCTTCGCCGGGCGTCCGGTCCGGCCCGTGGACCTGCCGACGTACGCGTTCCAGCGGCAGCGGTACTGGCTGGAGAGCGCCGACCCGGTACCGGCGGGCACCGATCCGGCCGAGGCCGGGTTCTGGGATCTGGTCGAGAACACGGACCTGCCCGGGCTCGCCGCCGAACTCGGGGCGGACGACGCCGCGCTCATCGGCCCGGCGCTGCCGGTGCTGTCCACATGGCGTCGCCGCAGCCGCGAGAAGTCCACGGTGGACGGCTGGCGCTACCGCGTCTCCTTCCGGCGGCTGACCGACCACCCGGCCCCGGGCCTGGACGGCCTGTGGCTCGCCGTCCTCCCCGCCGGACTGGCGAACGAGCAGTGGGCGCCCTGCGTCGTCGGCGTGCTCGGCGCACACGGCGCCAAGGTGCGGGTCGTCGAACTCCCCGTCGACTGCGACCGCGCGCAGGCCGCGAAACGGCTCGTCGAGGAACTCGGCGGCGAACAGCCCGCCGGCGTCCTGTCGATGCTCGGCCTCGCCCCCGGCTGCCACCCCGCCCACCCGACGTTGTCCGCGAGCCTCGCCACGACCGTCACCCTGGTGCAGGCGCTGGGCGACGCGGACGTCCAGGCACCGCTGTGGTGCGCGACCCGCGGAGCGGTGTCCACCGGAGCCACCGACCCGGTGTTCGACGCCGCCCAGGCACAGCTCTGGGGCCTCGGCCTCGTCGCCGCACTCGAACTGCCCCGGCGCTGGGGCGGTCTCGTCGACCTGCCCGAGAAGCTGGACGAGCACGCGCTGCGCCGCCTGGCCGGGGTGCTGGCCCGGCACGACGAGGATCAGCTCGCCGTACGTGCCGACGGCGTGTACGGCCGGCGCATGCTCCGGGCCCGGCCCGCCGACGCGGAGCCCGCCACACCGTGGCAGCCCCGCGGCACCGTCCTGGTCACCGGCGGAACCGGCGGTGTGGGCCGGCACCTCGCCCGCTGGCTGGCCGGCGCGGGCGCGCAGCACCTGGTGCTCACCAGCAGGAGCGGGCTCGACGCCCCCGGCGCGCGGGAACTGCACGCGGAGCTGACCGCCCTGGGTGCCGAAGTGACCATCGCCGCCTGCGACATCGCCGACCGTGACGCGCTCGCGCGGCTGCTCGCCGGCATCGAGTCACGGCACCCGCTCACCGCGGTGCTGCACGCCGCCGGCACGGCACGCTCGTCCATGCTGGCCGACGCCGGTCTCGACGAGTTCGCCGAATCCGCGGCCGCCAAGGTCACCGGCGCCCTCCACCTCGACGCGTTGCTCGCCGGCCGCGAACTGGACGCGTTCGTCCTCTTCGCCTCCGGTGCCGGCGTGTGGGGCAGCGGTGGGCAGGCCTCCTACGCCTCGGCCAACGCCTTCCTCGACGCCCTGGCACTGCGCAGGCGGGCCCGCGGCCTCACCGCCACCTCGGTCGCCTGGGGCGGCTGGGCGGGCGGCGGCATGGTCGACGAGGCGGTCCAGGAGCGCGGCGAGCGGCGTGGCCTGGGCGTCATGGCCCCCGAGCTCGCGATCTCCGCCCTGCGCCAGGCCGTCGAGCACGACGAGGCGGCCATCACCGTCGCGCCGATCGACTGGGAGAAGTTCCTGCCCGCCTTCACGGTGGGACGGCCCAGCCCGCTGCTGGCCGACCTGCCCGACGTACAGCGGCTGCTGGAGGCCGAGCAGGCCGCCGGCGAGGAGACCGGCACCGGAGCGGCGCTGGCGACCGAGCTGGCCTCACTCGCCCCGGCCGAGCAGGAGGAGCGGCTGCTGGAACACGTCCGCTCCCAGAGCGCCGTCGTCCTCGGTCACGCGTCGGCCGAGGACGTGCTGCCCACCGCGCACTTCCTGGAGCTCGGCTTCGACTCGCTCACCGCGATCGACCTGCGCCGGCGCCTGGCGGCCGCGACCGGTCTCCACCTGCCCGCCGGACTGGCCTTCGACCACCCCACGCCCGCCAGGCTCGCCAGACACCTGCTGACGCGGCTCCGGGGCGCCGGCCGCGGCACGGCGGAGGAGCGGCCCACCGACATGCTGGTGCAGCTCTACCGGCACGCGAGCGAGAACGGGACGGCCGCCGAGGCCATGGGCATGCTGATGGAGGCGGCCCGCTTCCGGCCCTCGTTCGAGCGGCCCGAGGAACTGGCCCAGCCGCCCGCCCCGGTACGGCTGTCGCAGGGCGACCGCCCTCTCGCGCTGATCTGCTTCGCGCCGTACGTCGTACCGGCCGGGGCGCACCAGTACGCGCGGTTCGCCACCCCCTTCCGCGACCGGCTGGACCTGTGGGCGCTGGTCCACCCCGGCTACGAGAAGGGCGAGCCGGTCCCGTCCGACCTGGACGCCGTACTCCGGCTGCACGCGCGGACCGTACGGGAGTGCGCCGGCGGCAAGCCGGTCGTCCTGCTCGGCTACTCCTCGGGCGGCTGGATCGCCCACGGCGTGGCGGCCCACCTGGAGGCCATGGGCGAGCAGCCGGCGGCCGTGGTGATGGTCGACAGCTTCAGCCGAGAGGTCCCCTTCGACCACCAGGTGCTCAACGCGATGGCCCAGGCACAGTCGCAGCGCCTGGACTTCATGAGGTCCGGCGGCGAACAACTCACCGCGATGGGCCGCTACATGCGCCTGTTCGACGACTGGGCCGCGCCGGAGATCGCCGCGCCGACCCTGCTCGTACGGGCGAGCGAGCCGATGCCGGCCGGCGACACGGACGGCGACGGGCGCGCGGCACCGCCCGAGCACGTGGACACGATCGTCGAAGTGCCCGGAAACCACTACTCCATGTTGGAGGACCACGCCGGCACCACCGCGGCGGCTGTGGACTCCTGGCTGGCCGGCGTCGTCACCGATCCGTCCGGCCCCGCCGCACCCGCGGACGCGACGACCGCATGACCGGCCCGCGACCACCGCGGCCACCCCGGAACCAGACAGAGCAGATGTGGGAGAGAAATC
This sequence comes from Streptomyces filipinensis, assembly GCF_014649495.1. GTDB lineage: Bacteria > Actinomycetota > Actinomycetes > Streptomycetales > Streptomycetaceae > Streptomyces > Streptomyces filipinensis. The sequence goes on from NZ_BMTD01000010.1 coordinate 26,737, forward strand.
ATGACCAAGGCTCTCTACGAGATAGGCGAGACCCCGCCGCTCGGTGAGGTACCGCCGCAGATGTACGCCTCGGTGATCCGCCAGAACCGCTTCGGAGAGCCGAAGCAGGCGTTCCGTACCGAGGTCGTCGACACCCCCGCGGTCGGCCGGGGCCAGGTGCTGGTCTATGTGATGGCAGCCGGCATCAACTACAACAACGTGTGGTCCTCGCTGGGCCAGCCGGTCGACGTCATCGGGATGCGGCAGCGCCAGGGCCAGCCTGAGGACTTCCACATCGGAGGCTCGGAGGCCTCCGGCGTGGTGTGGGCCGTCGGCGAAGGCGTCCGCAACGTCAAGGTGGGTGACCACGTGCTGCTCACCAGCGGCCAGTGGGACGAGACCGCCGAGGACATCCGGCTGGGCAGGGACCCCCTGGTCTCGGAGAGCATCAAGGCCTGGGGGTACGAGACCAACTACGGCTCCTTCGCCCAGTTCTGCCGCGTCGACGAGTACCAGTGCCACCCCAAGCCCGCCCATCTGTCGTGGGAGGAATCGGCGGCCTTCCTGCTCACCGGGCCCACCGCCTACCGGCAGCTGTTCGGCTGGCAGGGCAACACGGTACGCCCCGGCGACCCCGTGCTGATCTGGGGCGGCGCGGGCGGCCTCGGCTCGATGGCCATCCAGCTCGTCAGGCTGGCCGGCGGCGTCCCGATCGCCGTGGTCTCCAGCGAGGACCGCTCCGAGTACTGCCGCCGCCTCGGGGCGGCGGGCACCATCAACCGCCGCGACTTCGACCACTGGGGCCGGCTGCCCGACGTCGGGGACGCCGAGGCCTCGGCGCGGTTCCTGCGCGGAGCCCGCGGGGTCGGCAAGAAGATCTGGGAGATCCTCGGTGAGCGCAGGTCCCCGCGGATCGTGCTTGAGCACAGCGGCCAGGACACCCTGCCCACCTCCATGTACCTGTGCGACAACGCCGGCATGGTGGTGATCTGCGGTGGCACCTCCGGCTACAACGGGGACGTCGACCTGCGCCACCTGTGGATGCGCTCCAAGCGCCTCCAGGGCTCGCACTACGCCGGCACCCGCGAGTGCCGCGAGGTCATCGAGCTCGTCGGCGCCGGCAAGCTCGACCCCTGCCTGTCCGCCTGCGACGGCTTCCAGGACATCGGGCGCATGCACCAGATGATGCACGACAACGTGCACCCCTCCGGGAACATGGCCGTCCTCGTGAACGCGCCCCGGCGCGGCGAGACCGCGCTCGCCGCCGCCTGACCGTCCCGGTCGTACGACCCCCCCACCCACAAGCTCCAAGGAGAGCCATGCCCGAGCCCACCGCCGCCGCGCCCGCCGTCCCCAAGGCCCGTAGCTGCCCGTTCCTGCCGCCGGACGGCATCGCCGACGTCCGGGCGGCCGCCCCGGTGACCCGGGCGACCTTCACCAGCGGCCACGAGGCGTGGCTGGTGACCGGCTACGAGGAGGTGCGCGCGCTGCTGCGCGACCCCTCGTTCAGCGTCCAGGTGCCCCACGCGCTGCACACCCAGGACGGTGTCGTCACCCAGAAACCCGGCCGTGGCAGCCTGCTGTGGCAGGACGAGCCGGAGCACACGTCGGACCGCAAGCTGCTCGCCAGGGAGTTCACCGTCCGGCGCATGCAGGCGCTCCGGCCGAACATCCAGCGCATCGTCGACGAGCACCTCGACGCCATCGAGGCGGGGGGTGGTCCGGTCGACCTGGTGAAGACCTTCGCCAACCCGGTGCCCTCCATGGTGATTTCCGACCTGTTCGGCGTCCCGGTCGAGCGCCGGGCGGAGTTCCAGGAGATCGCCGAGGCGATGATGCGGGTCGACCAGGACGCCGCCGCCACCGAGGCCGCCGGCATGCGCCTGGGCGGACTGCTCTACCAGCTCGTCCAGGAGCGCCGGGCCGAGCCCGGGGACGACCTGATCTCGGCGCTGATCACCACCGAGGACCCCGACGGCGTCGTCGACGACATGTTCCTCATGAACGCGGCCGGCACCCTGCTGATCGCGGCCCACGACACGACCGCCTGCATGATCGGCCTCGGTGCGGCGCTGCTCCTCGACCGCCCCGACCAGCTGGCCCTGCTGCGCGAGGACCCGTCGCTGGTCGGCAACGCGGTCGAGGAGCTGCTGCGCTACCTCACCATCGGCCAGTTCGGCGGCGAGCGCGTCGCCACCCGGGACGTGGAGCTCGGTGGTGTGCGCATCGCCAAGGGCGAGCAGGTCGTCGCGCACGTCCTCGCCGCCGACTTCGACCCCGCCTTCGTCCAGGAGCCGGAGCGCTTCGACATCACCCGCCGCCCCGCCCCGCACCTGGCCTTCGGCTTCGGCGCCCACCAGTGCATCGGCCAGCAACTCGCCCGCATCGAGCTGCAGATCGTCTTCGAGACCCTCTTCCGCCGCTTCCCGACCCTGCGCCTGGCCAAGCCCGTCGAGGAGCTCCGCTTCCGCACCGACATGGTCTTCTACGGCGTGCACGAGCTGCCCGTCACCTGGTGACCCGGCCTCACATCTCGACGCACGCCCGCACCGCCCCTTGCTCGAAAGGCACCACATGACCGACACCGACATCCGCCTCACGGGAACGCCGACCCGCTCCTTCCCCCAGGACAGGACCTGCCCGTACCAGCCGCCGAAGGCCTATGCCGACTGGCGGGGCGAGAGCCCGCTGAGCCGGGTCACGCTGTTCGACGGCCGGCCGGCGTGGCTGATCACCGGGCACGCCGAGGGACGGGCGCTGCTCGTCGATCCCCGGCTGTCCTCGGACTGGGGTCATCCGGTCTTCCCCGTCGTCGTCCAGCGCACCGAGGGACGCGGCGGGCTCGCGTTCCCGCTGATCGGCGTCGACGACCCGCTGCACGCCCGGCAGCGGCGCATGCTGATCCCCAGCTTCGGCGTCAAGCGCATGAACGCCATCCGTCCCTCGCTGCAGAGCCTCGTCGACCGGCTCCTGGACGACATGCTGGCGAAGGGGCCGGTCGCAGACCTGGTGTCGGCCTTCGCGCTGCCCGTGCCCTCCATGGCGATCTGTGAGCTCCTCGGCGTCCCGTACGGCGACCACGACTTCTTCGAGGAGTGCTCCCGCAACTTCGTGGGCGCCGCGACGTCGGCGGAGGCCGACGCGGCCTTCGGCGAGCTGTACAAGTACCTGCACGGCCTGGTCATGAAGAAGCAGGCCGAGCCCGGGGACGGCCTGCTGGACGAGCTGATCGCACGCCAGTTGGAGGAGGGCGAGCTGGACCACAACGAGGTGGTCATGATCGCGCTGGTCCTGCTGGTGGCCGGCCACGAGACCACCGTCAACGCGATCGCCCTCGGGGCCCTCACGCTCATGCAGCACCCCGAGCAGATCGACGTGCTGCTGCAGGACCCCGGTGCGATCTCCGGGGTGGTCGAGGAGCTCCTGAGGTTCACCTCCGTCTCCGACTACATGGTCCGGCTGGCCAAGGAGGACATCGAGGTCGGCGGCGAGACCATCAGGGCCGGGGACGCGGTGCTGGTCTCCATCACGCTGATGAACCGCGACGCCAGGGCGTACGAGAACCCCGACGTCTTCGACGCCCGGCGCAACGCACGTCACCACGTCGGCTTCGGCCACGGCATCCATCAGTGCCTGGGGCAGAACCTCGCCCGCGCCGAGCTGGAGATCGCCCTGGGCACGCTCTTCGCCCGCATCCCGGGCCTGCGGCTGGCCGTACCCCTGGACGAGGTGCCCATCAAGGCCGGCCACGACGCCCAGGGCCCGGTCGAGCTCCCCGTCACCTGGTGACGGCCCGGCCGGACGGAACGGAAGAAAGGGTGGCGGGCCACGCCATGCGCATCACCATCGACCGCGACCGGTGCATCGGCTCCGGCCAGTGCGTCATGACCGCACCCGGCGTCTTCACGCAGGACGACGACGCGCTGGTCGCCCTGGTCCCGGGGCGTGAGGACGGGGCGGGGGACCAGCGCGTGCGCGACGTCCCCATGGCCTGTCCGGTCCAGGCGGTCGCGGTCTTCGAGGACTGACCGGCAGCGGACGAGCCGACGGACGGGCAGGGCGTGGCTCCACCCCGCTCATCGACCCGAGCCGGGCCCGTCCCGTCCTGGGCCCCGGTCCCTGACCGGGTCGTCGGCACCGTGGCCCAGCAGTTCGTGGAGCAGCGGGGTCGCGGGCAGTGCCGGGTGGAGGTACACGCGCTCACGGCGTTGTTCGACAGCGGCCAGCAGCGTCTGGAAGGTGGTTCTCGCCTCCTCGATGCGTCCGCCGTGATGTTGCGCCTGGCCCAACAGGCCCAGGTGGAGCGGGTGGCGCAGGTACGTCCTGGACTGGCCCAGTTCGGCCAGTGAGGTGTGGACGAGGGCGAGGCCCTCGTCCTGGTCCCCGGCGTGCGCCAGGCCCCACCCCTTGACGACGCCCAGCATCGCCTTCCAGTACAGGAGTCCGTGTTCGCCCGCGACGCGGACGCCCTCGTCGCTCGAAGAGAGCGCGGTGCGGGTGTCACCCTCCCAGGCCGCCACGACCCCGTCGACGTACAGCGCGAAGGAGCGGTCGGACGGTCTGCTGTCGTACTCGGTGAGGCTCAACAGCTCACGCCGGCGCGCGCGGGCCGTCTTCCGGTGTCCCAGGAGCCAGTGGGTGAAGGTGTCGTAGGAGCGGCAGGAGACGCGCGGGTCGTGCTGGAAGGTACGGGCCAGCACGTGACCCTCGTCGGCGAAACGATCCGCCATGCCGACGGCGCGCTCCAGTTCGGCGAGCGCCTGCGGCAGCATTCCGCGCACGTGCAACACGATGCCTTCGCCGTACGCCGCACCGAGCGCCGCCACGGGCTCCCGGGTCTGCCGCGAGATGTCCCGCAGCAGGCCGGAGAACTGCCGTGAGGCGTCGTAGCGGCCGGTGACCAGGTCTGCCGCGCACAGCGCCCAGAGCACCGACGGGTCCTCGGGGGCATGCGTGGCCGTGCTGAGGGCGCGACCGCGCGTCAGTGCCGCCTCGGCCTCGGGGTGCCCGTAGCCGCGCGTGGTGGCGAGTACCTGGCCGAGCTGGATGTGCAGCGTCTGTTCCAGGCTCACCGTGGCGGAGTCGTCCGGCGGCAGGAAGCCGATCAGGTGTACCGCGCGGCGCAGCCAGATCTCGACCTGTTCGTACGCCATGGACTGCTCGGCGTGTTCGGCGGCGAGCAGCAGCCGGGGCAGCACCTCGGCGGCGCGCAGTGCGCTCTTGGCGTGCCAGCTGTGGTGTGCGACCCGCTCGACCTCCTCGTCCCCCACCTGTCCGCGCCGGCGTGCGCACAGGGCGTCGGCGACCCTGGCGTGCAACCGGTGGCGGTCCTCACGGGGGAGCTCGTCGACGAGCGTCTCCTGGACCAGCGCGTGAGCGAAGTGCAGCCGCCCCGGGTGGTGCGGGTCCTCCCCGAGCAGGCCGGCACGGATGGCCGACTCAAGGCCCACGATGACCGGTTCGTCGTGCGTGGCGGTCCGGTGCAACAGGTCGGTGTCCACCTCGGCGCCGATGACGGCGCACAGCCGGAGCACCCGCAGGACCGGCTCGGGCAGTGCGGCGAACCGCTGGTGCAGCGCCTCACGTACGCCGGTGGGAATGTGAGCCAGCAGCGCGTCGACCGCGTCCGGGCGATGGAGCTTGCGCGCGTCGCCCACGAGGGAGAGGAGCTGCATGACGAAGTACGGGTTGCCCTCGCTGCGCCGGTGCAGCACCTCGACGACCTTCGGGTCCACCCCGGACCCCGCGTGTGCTTCGACGAGGGCGCCGACGGCCTGCCGGGAGAGCCCGCGGAGCCGCAGCGTCTCGGTCCTGGGGCCGCGGAGCACGTCGGAGACCATCCGGCGCAGCGTCGCGTCCGACTCGGCCTCGAACTCCCGGGCGGTGAGCACGATGCCCAGCGGATGCCCCTGGCAGCGGGTGCTCAGCAGCCTGAGCAGGTCGAGGGAGGCGGTGTCCGCCCATTGCAGGTCTTCGAGGAGCAGCACGAGCGGGTGTCGCCCGGCGAGGGTGAGCAGTACCTCGCAGACCGCGTCGTGGGCGAGGAAGCGGGCCTGGCTCCAGTCGGAAGCCCATCTCGGGCCCCCGGTCCGGTCCGCCGACCGCTCGGGCATCAGCGGGGCGAGCAGGGCGCCGAACGGTTCCGTCGCCTCGCGAAAGGCATCCGGCCGGGTGGCGGACAGCCGGCGCAGGATCTGGGTCCACAGCCAGTACGCGGGGACGCCCTCGCCGGGGAAGCAGTGGCTCCAGACCACGTCCAGACGGGAGCCCTTCTCCTGCGTGTCCATGCTCTCCAGACGGGCGGCGAGTTCGAGCAGCAGGCGGGTCTTTCCGACGCCCGGAGGGCCGAGGACGCCGGCCACATGGCCGTGGCCCACGACCGCGCTCGCGGCAGCGGTGGTCAGGCGGTCGAGCTCCTGGCTGCGGCCGGTGAACGGCGAAGGGGCAGCCGTCCACCCCGACTCGAACTTCTGCGATCCGCCCGCCGGTTCCTGTTCCGGCCCCGGCAGCGGCCGCCACCGGTCCGTCCCGGCCTGCGTGCCGGTGCCGTCCGTCCGCCCGCCCGGCGGCCCCTCGGTGCGCGCCTCCGGGCGCGCGTCGGCCCCCATGATCCCCTCGCGTCCGACGGCCGCGACGGCGTCGACCGTCCCGTCGGCGTCACCGGTGGCCACCGCCCGGCCGTCCCCCCGCGGCGTGACGGCCGTCCTGCCGTCCCCGGAGCCCTCGAAGCCCGCGGACTGCGGTACTCCGTCGTCGCCCGTCTCCTTCCTCACGAGCAGGACAGGTGACGCTCCGGTGGACTCGAGCGGTGCGGCGGAGAGTGTCTTCGCGGGGGCGCTCGCTCCCGGCTCCTGGCGCAGGATCGCGTCTCTGACCCGGCGTAGCTCGGCTGCGGTGTCCACACCGAACTCCTCGACCAGATGACTGCGCGTCCGCTCGTACACCTCAAGCGCCTCGGCCTGCCGCCCGAGCCGGGACAGTGCCGTCATGAGGTGGCCGACCAGCCGCTCGCGCGTCGGATGACGGCGCGCCTCCCCGTCCAGATCGGCGGCGACCTCCTCGGCCGCGCCGAGAGTCAGCCGCGCCTCCGCGCAGGACTCCACCGCGGTGAGCCGGATCTGCTCGAGTCGGGTGGCCTCGTCGCTGAGCGGCGGATGGCTGTCGAACTCCGCGTACGGCGAGCCGCGCCACAGCCCCAGGGCCTCGGTGAGCCGGGCCTGCGCGGTGTGCGGATCGCGCTGCTCCAGCAGCCGCCGTCCGTCGGTGACCAGACGCTCGAAGCGGCAGGCGTCGACATGTTCGGGATCGAGATCGAGGACGTAACCGGGCGTCCGGTGGCGCAGCACCGAAAGTCGGCCTGATCCCGCCACGGGATGCAGGGCCCGGCGCAGATGGGAGACATGGCTCTGGAGTGTGGCGACGGCCTGACGGGGCGCCGTGTCGCCCCACAGCTCCTCGACGAGCAGTTCGGTGGGCACCACGCGGCCGATGCGGACGAGCAGCAGGGCGAGCAGGGTCCGCCGGCGTGGCGGGCCGAGCGGCAGATCATGCCCGTTGTGCCGCGCCGACATGGGCCCCAGAACACTCAATATGAGCTCTGCCTGGTCGGTTTCCGTGGGTAACACGTTTGCGGTCGGAGGTGTGGGCATGGTGGTCCCCATCGTTCTCGCGGATACGGCTGGCTGACGGACGGTTTCGAGCTGGCTGGTCGTACCCCCGTGTCTCCTATGGATCTTGACACAGGGAAAGCGCCTTCCAGGGCGGAGGCCCGTCGATTGGCAAGAAAGCGGCAGGTGTTCGGCAAGGATTTCGACACCGGGTCCTGAAAACGATGGCGGGCGACGGCAAGGGGCCACCAGCGGCTCGACCAGCGCCCCGCAAGGTCGGTGGCGCACGATGACGACAACTGGAGTACCCGCTGGTCCCAGGGCCGATGGCGCCCCTGTCGACGGCCTTCGCGGCCGCTCACCAGCCTCGAATTGATTTCGCCCTCAAGTTTCCTGACAGGGAGCCCCACTCTTGCTGAGTCCAGCACCTGCAGCTCCGGCCCTGTGCATGGCGAGCCTCGATAAAACCCTGACCATCCAGCAGGCGAACCAGGAGTTCTTCCGGCAGTTCAGCGGCTCGTCCGAGGACATATGCGGCCGCAATTTCCGTGACGTGGTGCACCCGAGCGTGCAGCAGCCACTGGTGCGCCAATTCTCCAATTTGCTGGAAGGGAAGCACCAGCGATTCGTCACGCCCGTCATTGCGGTGGGGCCCGGCGAGGAGTCCGCCTTCACCGTTCCCCTCACGGCGGTCGCGGTCCGCGGTGGCCTGCCCGACACGACCGCGATCCTGGTCATGATGCCCACGGCAGGGGACGCCGAGGGGACACGTGTGGTGACCAAACGCAAGGCGATTTTGTCCGCGATGGACGCGCGCATCCTGGAGGGCATCGCCGCCGGTGTCTCCACCGTTCCGTTGGCGTCGAGCCTCTACCTCAGCCGGCAGGGCGTCGAGTACCACGTGACCTGCCTGCTGCGGAAGCTGAAGGTGCCCAACCGTGCCGCGCTGGTCTCCCGCGCCTACTCCATGGGCGTACTCAAGGTCGGCACCTGGCCGCCCGAGATCGTGGACGACTTCGTGAAGTGAGCGGCACGGGGCCCGCACCGGGCGCCCGCTCGCGCCGGTGACGGCGGCAGCTTCCCCGCCGACCGGGCGCCGCGCCCTGCCCCCGCTGCCCGTGCAGACGGGTGCCTGAGCACTGCCCGCACCGGGAGGGCGCCGCACCCCGACGCCCTCTTCCGCATCCCCTCGCCCACCTCCGCACCCCGGGCGACGGAACCTCCGGGCCCCGGCTCCACAGGCCGGCGTGCCGGGTCCGGAGGCCGGTGACCGCCGCCGAGCGATCTCCCCACGGTCCGTTCCACCCGAGGCCGCGCCGCTCCGGCCGGCCCTCCCTTTTCATCCCTTCCCTCATCCGAAGCTCAGGAGACACAGCGTGATCGCACACCAGCCTCTGTCGCGCCGCCGCATGCTCGGCATGGCCGCCTTGGGCGCCGCCGCACTGGCGGGACAGACCACCATCACCGCGGCGCCCCGGGCGGCCGCCGCCACCGCGACCAGCGGTTCCGGCGGCACGTTCGTCCCCGCGGTCGTGGTCGGCACCGGTTACGGCGCGGCCGTCTCCGCCCTGCGTCTCGGCGAGGCGGGGGTCACCACCCTGATGCTGGAGATGGGTCAGCTGTGGAACCAGCCCGGTCCGGACGGCAACGTGTTCTGCGGGATGCTCAAGCCCGACAAGCGCTCCAGCTGGTTCAAGAACCGCACCGAGGCCCCGCTCGGCTCCTTCCTGTGGCTCGACCTCGCCAACCGGGACATCGATCCCTACGCGGGCGTGCTGGACCGGGTCAACTTCGACCAGATGTCCGTGTACGTGGGACGCGGTGTCGGCGGCGGTTCGCTCGTCAACGGCGGCATGGCGGTCACGCCCCGGCGCTCGTACTTCGAGGAGGTGCTGCCCCAGGTCGACGCCGACGAGATGTACACCAAGTACTTCCCGCGCGCGAACTCCACCCTCCGGGTCAACACCGTCGACAAGAGCTGGTTCGAGCAGACCGACTGGTACACGTTCGCGCGGGTCTCGCGCCAGCAGGCCTCGAACGCGGGCCTGGGCACCACCTTCGTGCCCAACGTCTACGACTGGGACTACATGCGCCGTGAGGCGGACGGCACGGTGCCCAAGTCCGCACTGGCCGCCGAGGTCATCTACGGCAACAACCACGGCAAGGTCTCGCTCGACAAGAGCTACCTGGCGGCCGCCCTGGGCACCGGCAAGGTCACCATCGAGACCCTGCACCAGGTCAGGACGATTCGTCAGCAGAACGACGGCACATACCTGCTGACCGTCGAGCAGCGGGACGCCGACGGCAAGCTGCTCGCCACCAAGGAGGTCTCCTGTCGTCACCTCTTCCTCGGCGCCGGCAGCCTCGGTTCGACCGAACTGCTGCTGCGCGCCCGGGAGACCGGTACTCTCCCGAACCTCAGCCCTGAGGTCGGCGGAGGCTGGGGCCCCAACGGCAACATCATGACCGCCCGGGCCAACCACATGTGGAACCCCACGGGCACCAAGCAGTCGTCGATCCCCGCCCTCGGCATCGACGACTGGGACAACCCGAACAGCCCGGTCTTCGCCGAGATCGCGCCCATGCCGGCGGGTGTGGAGACCTGGGTCAGCCTCTACCTGGCCATCACCAAGAACCCGGAGCGCGGCACCTTCGTCTACGACGCCGCCAAGGACCGGGCCGACCTGCGCTGGACCCGGGACCAGAACGCGCCCGCGGTCGCAGCCGCCAAGTCGCTGTTCGACCGCATCAACAAGGCCAACACCACCATCTACCGGTACGACCTCTTCGGCAAGCAGATCAAGGCCTTCGCCGACGACTTCTGCTACCACCCGCTCGGCGGCTGCGTCCTCGGCAAGGCCACCGACAACTACGGCCGCGTCGCCGGATACAGGAACCTCTACGTGACCGACGGCTCGCTCATCCCCGGCAGCATCGGCGTCAACCCGTTCGTGACCATCACGGCGCTGGCGGAGCGCAACGTCGAGCGCATCATCAAGGAGGACGTCGCGAACTCCTGACGAGCGGTGGGCGGGGCCCGCCCCATCTCCTCCCGGCGATGCCCCGCCACGGTGGGTGCTCGCACCCCGACCGAAAAGGAACGATTCCGTGCACTCCCCGCTGACCAAGGACAACGGCCTCTGGATCCGCAGGTTCCACCCGCGCCCCGACAGCCGGGTCCGGCTGGTCTGCCTGCCCCACGCGGGCGGCTCCGCCAGCTTCTACTTCCCCGTCTCCCGGTCCATGCCCGACAGCGTCGACGTGCTGTGCGTGCAGTACCCCGGCCGCCAGGACCGCCGCACCGAACCGCTGCTGGACTCCGTGCCGGCGCTCGCCGACAAGATCTACGAGGCCCTCCTGCCCTGGACCGACCAGCCCGTCGCCCTGTTCGGCCACAGCATGGGCGCCTCCCTCGCCTACGAGATCGCCCGACGGCTGGAGCGGGAGCGGGGCATCACGCCCGCCGCCCTCATCGCCTCCGGCCGCCGGGCCCCGTCCACGCACCGCGACGAGACCGTCCACCTGCGCGACGACGACGGGCTTGTCGCCGAGATGCGCGGCCTGAGCGGCACCAACCCCCAGCTGCTGGGCGACGAGGAGGTCCTGCGCATGATCCTCCCGGCCATCCGGGCGGACTACCGCGCAGCCGAAACGTACGTCTGGGAACCCGGGCCGCCCCTGCGCTGCCCGGTGACCTGCCTCGTCGGCGACGACGACCCGAAGGTCACCGTGGCGGAGGCGGACGCCTGGTCCGGGCACACCGACGGCCCCTTCACGCTGAAGGTCTTCCCCGGCGGCCACTTCTTCCTGGCCCAGCACCAGACGGAGGTCGTCCGCCTCATGGCCGCCCAGCTGGCGGTGCCCGAGCGGGCCTGAGGACCGGACGCATGCGGGCGGATGCAGGGAGCTCCGCCGCTGGGACGGGGCCGCGCGGGGGTGAGCCGCGTCGCATCGAGGCGGGCGAGGCTTGCTATGCAACGAGTTGCATAGCAGGATCGACGGCATGGCGCTCGAACACGCGATCCTGGTGTCGCTCCTGGAGAAGCCGGGGTCCGGCTATGAGCTGGCCCGGCGCTTCGAGCGGTCCATCGGCTACTTCTGGACCGCGACGCACCAACAGATCTACCGCGTGCTCAAGCGCATGGAGAACGACGGATGGATCGACGTCCGGGACGTCCCGCAGCAGGGCCGGCCGGACAAGAAGGAGTACTCCGTCGCCGACCTCGGCCGGGCCGCGCTGTCCTCCTGGCTGCACGATCCGATCGAGCCGGAGAGCGTCCGCCACGACCTGGCCGTGAAGATCCGGGGCGCCGCGTTCGACGATCCGGCCGCCCTGATCCGCGAGGTGGAGCGGCACCGGCAGGCACACCGGGACCGGCTGGCGCACTATCTGGCGGGAGAGGCGCGGGACTTCCCGAGGTCCGAGGCGGACGCGACCGGTCCGCAGGCACCGCCGGACGCGGAGCGGGAGCTGCAGCACGTCGTACTGCGCGGCGGCATCAGGTACGAGCGGATGATGATCGACTGGCTCGACGACGTCCTGGCCACGCTGGCCCGGTTCGGTCCGGGCCACTGATCGCCGCCGTACCGCCCGCAGGTCCCGCCGGTCCAGCCGTCAGAGCCCCCTTCCCACTCGTCCACCAGCCGAAAGGCGTCCTCACCATGGCCGACCAGCTGCTGTTCAACCCGCGCACCTACGACCCCGCGCACTTCGACCCCGAAACGCGCCGCCTGCTGCGCGCCACCGTCGACTGGTTCGAGGAGCGCGGGAAGGGGCGGCTGATCGAGGACTACCGGACCCGCGCGTGGCTCGGTGACTTCCTGGCCTTCGCGGCCAAGGAGAACCTGTTCGCCACCTTCCTGACGCCGTCGTCCGCCGTGGGGGAGGGGGAGCCGGACAAGCGGTGGGACACCGCCCGGATCGCCGCGCTCAACGAGATCCTGGGCTTCTACGGCCTGGACTACTGGTACGCCTGGCAGGTCACGATCCTCGGCCTCGGCCCGGTCTGGCAGAGCGACAACGCCGCCGCCCGCTCCCGCGCCGCGGAACTCCTCGCCCGGGGAGAGGTGTTCGCGTTCGGCCTGTCCGAGAAGGAGCACGGCGCCGACATCTACTCCACCGACATGCTGCTGGAGCCCGACGGCGACGGCGGCTTCCGCGCCACCGGATCCAAGTACTACATCGGCAACGGCAACGCGGCCGGACTCGTCTCCGTCTTCGGCCGCCGCAGCGACGTCGAGGGCCCCGACGGCTACGTGTTCTTCGCCGCCGACAGCCGTCACCCCGCCTACCACCTGGTCAAGAACGTCGTCGACTCCTCCAAGTTCGTCAGCGAGTTCCGCCTGGAGGACTACCCCGTAGCCGCCGAGGACGTCCTGCACACGGGCCGCGCCGCCTTCGACGCCGCCCTCAACACCGTCAACGTCGGCAAGTTCAACCTGTGCACCGCCTCGATCGGCATCTGCGAGCACGCGATGTACGAGGCCGTCACCCACGCCCACAACCGCATCCTCTACGGCCGCCCCGTCACCAGCTTCCCGCACGTGCGGCGGGAGCTGACCGACGCGTACGTCAGGCTCGTCGGCATGAAGTCGTTCAGCGACCGCGCGGTCGACTACTTCCGCTCCGCCGGCCCCGACGACCGCCGCTACCTGCTCTTCAACCCGATGACGAAGATGAAGGTGACCACGGAGGGCGAGAAGGTCATCGACCTCATGTGGGACGTCATCGCCGCCAAGGGCTTCGAGAAGGACAACTACTTCGGCCAGGCGGCCGTGGAGATCCGCGGACTTCCGAAGCTGGAGGGCACCGTCCACGTCAACCTGGCGCTGATCCTGAAGTTCATGCGCAGCCATCTCCTCGACGCCGTCGAGTACCCCGCCGTGCCGACCCGCCTCGACGCGGCCGACGACGACTTCCTGTTCCGGCAGGGACCGGCCCGTGGCCTCGGCTCGGTGCGCTTCCACGACTGGCGGCCCGCCTTCGACGCGTACGCGCACCTGCCCAACGTGACCCGCCTGCGTGAACAGGCCGACGCCCTCTGCGAGTTCGTCACCACCGCCGCCCCCGACGCGGAGCAGAGCCGCGACCTCGACCTCGTCCTCGCGGTCGGTCAGCTCTTCGCCCTCGTCGTGCACGGACAGCTCGTCCTGGAGCAGGCCGCCCTGACCGGTCTCGACGAGGACGTGCTCGACGAACTCTTCGCCGTCCTCGTGCGGGACTTCTCCGCGCACGCCGTCGAACTGCACGGCAAGGACTCGGCAACCGAGCAGCAGCGGGACTGGGCGCTGGCCTCGATCCGGCGGCCGGTCGTCGACGCGGCACGCACGGAGCGGGTCTGGCAGCGGGTCGAGGCGCTGTCCGGAGCGTACGAGATGGCTCCGTAGCCGCTCCCGCGCCGCATCGGTGGCCGAGCCGCGTGGGAGCGGCCGCCGCTCGGCACACTCGCTGTTGATGAGATGATGACCGGCGACAAAAGGCGACGGCGTTCCGAGGAAGCCGGTGTGAATCCGGCACGGTCCCGCCACTGTGACCGGTGAGCCACTCCCCGCAGCGGGGCGAGTGGCGCACCGGAAGCCAGGAGACTCACGCGGTCGCCTCCTTCAGCAGAACCGGGGCGGATCTCCCCGGGAGGGGAGTGGCGCCGTGCCCGGAAGGCCGACGGCAGGGACATCAGGCAAGCACGAGGCCGGCGGAACGGTGCCGTGCCGGGTCGTCGTGTGCCGGGACTGCTGCTGCGGCAGCCCCAAGGTGACCGGGGTCGATCACGCGGCGCAGACCGCGCGGCTGCGGGCGGAGGTGCCGGTGCGCGTCTCCGACTGCCTCGATGTGTGTGACCAGGCCAACGTCATCGTCGTACAGCCGTCCGCCGCGGGCCGGGCCGCCGGGGCGCGGCCGGTGTGGCTCGGGCTCGTCAACGATCAGGACGCCACCGAGGACATCGTCACCTGGGTGCGCGCCGGTGGTCCGGGGGTGGCGCCCCTGCCGGACATCCTCGACCTGTACGTCTTCACCCCACCGCGGCGCACCGCGGGTTCCTGACGCCCGGGCCCGCGGCGACCCGGTTCTCCAGCGAGGCCCGGCTCTCCGGCCGGCCACGGATCTCCATGGCACTGCGTGTCGTCCCGCTGTGCGCGGCCCCGCGTGTCCCCGGAGCGGACGGTGCGGTCCCCACGGCGCGTCCCACTGGCCCTCGCAGGCCCCGTGGAGCATCGTGGAAACGGTGGCTGACCTGCAGGAAGGACGTTTCCCCTGACCTTCGCCGTGGGACCGGCACGCCGGTGAGGTCAGCAGGTGAAAGGAGCCACTGTGATGAGCCCAGCGCAACAACCTCCACAGCGACCGGGTGGTCCGAAGGACGCGGACTCGGGCCCGAGCGGCCTGATGGATCTGCTGGGTGTCGCCGCGGTGCTGCTGGAGGCCGACGGGCGGATCGACATGTGGAGCCCGCAGGCCGAGCAGCTCTTCGGCTACACCGGCAGTGAGGCGCTCGGGCAGTACGCGGCCCTGCTGCTGTTGCAACCGGAACACCGGGATGCGGCGATCATGCTGTTCGCCGAGGTGATGGAGACGGGCCGGGGCTGGGCAGGCGCGTTTCCCGTGCGGCACAAGGACGGCAGCACTCGGATGGTCGAGTTCCGCAACATGCGGCTGACCGACAACACCGGCGACCACTACGCCCTGGGCCTGGCCACCGACCGGACCACCCTCCGGCAGGTGGAACGGGGTGTGGCCCTGTCCACCCGGCTGGTCACCCAGGCGCCGATCGGGCTGGCGATCCTGGACACCGACCTGCGGTACGTGGTGGTCAACCCCGCCCTGGCGTCGATGCACGGAGTGGCCGAGGCCGAGCACGTGGGCCGCAGATTCGGCGAGATCCTGCCCGGTGCGGCCTTCCAGGACGCCGAGACCGCCATGCGGCGGGTCCTGGAGACCGGAGTCCCCGTGGTCGACCGGCAGGTGGTGGGCCGCACACGCGCCGACCCGGAAGGCGACCACGCCTGGGCGGTGTCGTTGTACCGGCTGGAGGACCAGCATGCGAACGTCCTGGGCGTCGCCAACGTGGTGGTCGACGTCACCGACCGGTACCAGGCGGCCAGAAGGGCCGACCGGGCCCAGCAGCGCCTGCGCCTGGTGGCCAACGGCTCGGCCCGCATCGGCACCACCCTGGAGGTGGAGCGCACCGCGCAGGAGTTGGCCGACGTCGTCGTGCCCGGCCTGGCCGACATGGTCGCGGTGGACCTCCTGGACTCCGTCCTGCAGACGGGCCGCACGGACATCGGCGAGGGCCCGGCGCTGTTCCGCGCCCTGGCGGTGAAGACCGCCTACCCCACGAACGCCGCTCAGGCGATCGTGCCGCCCGGCCGGCTCACCACGTACCACGCCGACCACCCGGCGGCGTACTGCGTCCGCACCCGCAAGCCCCATCTGATCACCCACCTGGACAGCGGCGAACACACCCGGATCGCCACCGACCCCGAGGCCGCCTCCCTGCTCGCGCGGGCCGGTGTGCACACCGACATCGCGGTTCCCCTCATCGCACGGGAACAGGTCATCGGCGTCATGGGTCTGGCCCGCGCCCGTAACCCCGTGCCCTTCGACGAGGACGACCTCGCACTCGCCTGCGAACTCGCCTCCACCGCGGCCCTGAGCATCGACAACGCCGTCCTCCACCACCACATCCGCAGCGCCGCGGAAACCCTCCAGCGCAGCCTGCTCCCGCAGCTCTCGCCCCGGCACCCCGGCCTTGAGGTCGCCGCCCGCTACCGGCCCGCGCAGGCGTTCAGCGAGGTCGGCGGCGACTGGTACGACGTCATCCCCCTGGAGGGCGACCGCACCGCACTCACGGTGGGCGACGTCATGGGCAGCGGCATCCCCGCGGCCACCGCCATGGGACGTCTGCGCACCGCCACCTCCACCCTCGCCGACCTCGACCTCGGCCCCGCCCGGATCCTCACCCACCTCGACAAGATCACCAGTGGCCTGGACCCGTACATCGCCACGTGCGTGTACGCGATCTACGACCCCCACCACGCCCGTCTGCAGGTGGCCTCCGCCGGCCACCTGCCCCCGGTCCTGATCCGGGCCGGCAGAGCACCGGAACTCCTCGACCTCCCCACCGGCACCCCGCTCGGCGTCGGTGGCGTCCCCTTCGAGACCACCACCTTCGACCTGCGCCCCGGCGATCAACTGGTCCTCTACACCGACGGCCTGGTCGAAACCCGAAGCGACCCCATCGACCAACGCCTGGACGACCTCCTGCGCCTCCTGACCGGCCCGGACCACTCCACGGAGGAGACCTGTGACCGGCTGCTGCAGCAGCTCCGGCACCCGGCCGGCCACGACGACGTCGCGCTGCTCATCGCCCGCGCACAACCGCAGCCGGACGCCCGGGGGACCCAACCGTGACGCCCGGCCCCGGCCTGCCGCGGCACCTCGCCCGCACGCCCTCAGGTCCGCGACGCGCTCCGGTGCGCGCGCACTCCCGCCAGCGCGCCCAGCACGGTGTCGTTGGCGTTCCGGTCGCCGACGGTCAGCCGGATTCCCTCGCCGGGGTAGTGGCGCGCCTGGACACCGGCGTCGGTGAGTGCCGCGGCGCCCTCGTCGACCGGATCGGGCGCGGCGAGCCAGACGGAGTTGGCGTGGCCGGGGCGGACGCGCCAACCGAGGGACACGAGTTCACACCGGAGCCGTTCACGTTCGGCGACGACGGTGTCCACACGCAGGCGCAGCTCGCTCTCGGCACGCAGTGAGGCCTTGACCGCCGCTGTCGCCACCGCGTTGATCCCGAAGGGCAGCTGGTGCCGGCGGATCCGCTCCACCAGACCGGGGGCGCCGAGCCCGTAGCCCACCCGCAGGGCGGCGAGGCCGTAGGCCTTGGAGAAGGTGCGCAGGACCAGCAGGTTGGGGTGCGCGTCCAGGAGCGCGGGCGTGTCCGGCAGGTCGGGGCCGCGGGCGAACTCCACGTACGCCTCGTCGAGGAGCACCGTGACGTGCCGGGGGACCTGGGACAGGAACGCCGACAGCGCGCCGGCGGTGACGAGGCTTCCGGTGGGGTTGTGGGGATTGCACAGCACCACGACGCGGGTGCGGTGGTCGAACGCCGCGAGCAGGGCCCTCAGATCCTGGTGTCCGTCCGGCGCCAGGGGTACCGGGACGGAGCGGGCACCGGCCATGGCGGCCAGCAGGGGGTAGGCGTCGAACGTGCGCCAGGCGTGGACCACCGCGTCGCCGGGCCGGACCACCGCCTGGAGCAACTGCAGGGCCACGCCGACCGATCCGCTGCCCACCGCGACGCGGTCGCAGGGCACCCGGCACCACGCGGCGATCCGCTCGGTGAGGTCGTCGGGGTGGAACTGCGGGTAGCGGTGGGCCTGTGCGACGGCTCGTTGCATCGCCTCGCGCACCGAGGGCAGTGGGGGATACGGGCTCTCGTTCAGGGCGAGCCGGTGCAGTACGGGGACGTCCACGGCTCAGTCCCGCCCGCCGTGCCAGCGCACGGCGACGGCACCGGCGAAGTCACCCGCGTGGGCGAATCCCCCGAGCACCATCAGGTCGCCGTCCGCCACCTGCCCGGAGCTGAGCGCGCGGTCCAGGGTGACCGGGAGCGCCGCTCCGAACAGGTTCCCGTAGGCGTCGAAGGTGTTCAGGTGCCGTTCGGCCGGCAGCTGCAGCGCCTCCCGCCAGTTCCGCAGGAAGGTGCGGTTGGGCTGGTTGGTGATGAGGACGTCGATGTCGGTGCTCGCCACGCCGATCCGCCGGCACAGCTCCATGACCACCTCGGGGACCAGGCGGTTCCCGCGTGCGAGGACCTTGGCGACGCTCGCGTCGGTGAATCCGATCCGCAGCTGGGACTCTCCTGGCTCCCAGTACTTGCGGCCGTCGTCGACCGCCAGGGTCATGTCGCCGGCGTACTCGCCGATGTGCCGGGTCTCCACGTCGAGGACCGGCGACTCGGCCGACGTCGTCACGTACCCCACGCCGCACCCGTCGCCCGGGATCGCCGCCTGCGCGAGTTTACGCACCTCGGACTGGGTGAACCACTGCCCCGCGGCGCTCTGCGCGTTGCAGATCAGCGCGGTCTTCGCATCGGTGGAGGTCAGGATCTGCCGGGCCAGCTTCACCATGTGCACGAAGGAGGCGCAGCCCGCGTTGGCCACGTCCACGAGCCACTCCGGGTTCAGGCCCAGCCGACGCGCCACCTCGGTGCCGGCGCCCACGAACGGCAGGTCCGGCAACTGGCTGTGCACCAGCAGCACGTCGACGCCCCGGATCTCCGCCGCACCGTGCCGTTCGATCAGCGGCTGCACGGCGCGCTCGACCATGTCCGCGTTGGTCTCGTCCCCGGCCACGTGGTGCCGCAACGGCGGGACCTTGAACATGGGGTGGTTGCGGAGCTTGTCCTCGGCTCCGGGGAAGTCCGTGTAGAACTCCGCGGGGACGGGCTCGCCGGGCAGATAGCTCGCGACGTCGGTGAGGCTGACCGTGGTCACTGAGCCACCGTCCTCGCCGGAGCCGAACCGACCGGCAGACCGCCGCGGTGACGGTGTTCCAGGATGGCCTTGAGATTGCGCATCTCCACGGTGTGTCCCGCGTAGAAGAGATCCCAGTAGTCGCCGACCCAGGGCCGGTCGGGGCGGGGCGCCAGGCCGGGGTGAGGGTTGTCGTCGTAGTAGGGGTGCCGGCAGTTGGTCCAGGTGATCACCGAACCCGGCTTGTCGAGTACCAGGCGGGCCGGGACGACGCGCATCAGGTAGATCATCCACAGCTTCTCGCCCTGGTCCCAGGAGCAGTGGTAGTCCACGGTCATGGCCTCGGGGTTCGCCGCCACCCTGCAGTAGATCCTGGTGTCGTCCTCCAGGCGGTCGTGGCCGACCCACAGCCCTGGTGTGCCGGTGGGCGCGAAGTCCCGCAGACTGCAGGTCCACTCCTCCAGGTGGTGCCCCTGGCGCAGGTAGTCGTAGGCCTGCTCCGGGGGGCAGTCGACGTGTTCGTGGATGGTGCAGTACTGCCCGTAGACCTGGTGGTGGGGGTAGACCGCGTGGGTGAGCTCCATGCAGTGGGCGGTCAGTTCCTCCTTGCCGGTGTTCTCGATCCGGACCAGACCGGGGATGTCAGCCAACGTGGACGACGGCTCGCTCATCTGAACTCTCCTTGCTCTCGGCGGCTTCGGTGAAGGACTGGAAGGGAAGGAACGGGGGGATCTCCCGTGGGTCGCACTCCACTGCGACGAACGCCGGGCCGCCGCCCGCGTTGCCGCGCAGCAGTGCCGCGCGCAGTTCCGCCGCGTCGGCGGCTGCCGTGGCATCGAGGGACGGGAAGGCGGCGGCCACCCCGGCGGCCAGGTCGGTCCGGCTGAACAGGTCGTCGCCGCGCCCGCCGCCCTGGAGGAACTCCTCCCTCAGCGCGCACATGGCGTGGGCGTTGTTGTTGAAGATCACGAACGTGACGGGTGCGTCGTACTCCACGGCGGTGTGCACTTCCATCCCGTGCATGAAGAAGGCCCCGTCGCCGGCGAGGACGTAGGTGCGCCGGCCGGTGGCGAGCGCGGCGCCGATGCCGGCGCCGAAGGTGTAGCCCATGCCGCCCATGCCGACCGCCACCACGAAGCGGCCGTGGCGCGGAGCGGGCAGGAGATGGACCGCGCCGGCCCCCGTGTTGCCGGCGTCCACGAAGACGTGGGCGTCCTGGGGGAGTGCCGCCTCCACCGCGGCGACCGCCTGGGCCTGGGGGACGGTCCCCTCGCGGGCCTGGACGAGCGGACCCGGCAGCGGGGTGGGAAGGGGGCCGGCGTGCGGCGGGCAGGGACGTGTGTGCGACGGCAGCCGGGCGGTCACCGCGCGCAGCGCGTCCCGCAGGTTCCCGCCGAGTGCGGTGCCTGCCACGAACGGCGGTTCGGGGCCGAGACAGACCACGTCGGTGGCGGCCAGCGCCTCGTCGAGACCGCCGCGTGCCAGGAGCGGCAGCCGGGTGCCGACCAGCAGGCACAGGTCGGCCCGGCGCAGACAGTCCTCGACGTTGGCGTGGCCCATCACCCCGGCCACGCCCGCGAACCGTGGATCGCGGTTGTCGAAGACGTCCTTGGCGTCCGGCGTGACCGCCACCCACGCCCCGAGGCATCGGGCCAGTTCCGCCAGCTCCTCACGTGCGTCGGCGGCGGCCACGTCCTCGCCGGCGATGACGAGCACGTGACCGGCCCCGCGAAGGGCGTCCGACACGGCGGCGACGGCAGTGGTGTCGAGCCGCGCCGCGCGGGCCGTCGCGGGACCTCCCGGTGCCGGGACCGCGCGGCGGGCGGGTACCTGGATCCGTGCCTGCTGCACGTCCTTGGGCAGCAGCAGTACGGCCGGTCCGCGCGGGTCGGACTGCGCCGCGGCGACCGCCCGGGGCAGCAACTCGCCGATCGAGTCCGGGTCTTCGACCCGGGCGCAGAACCGGGAGACGGGCGCGAAGACCTCCCGCGCGTCGAAGGTGCCCGACCTGCCGCTGGAGTCCTGGAACGCACCGATCCCCTCCTGGCCGGTCGGCGGCTGGCCCACCAGGGCCAGCACGGGTACCCGGGAGGCGTACGCCTCCGCCAGACCCGGTACGAGGTTCATCGCCCCGCCGCCCGAGGTGGCGGCGACGACGCCGACGCGCCTGGTGGTCCGTGCGTATCCGTCGGCCATGGTGACGGCGGAGAACTCGTGTTTGGCGACGACACCGCGGACGGCGCCGCCGCGGTGCACCGCGTCGTACAGGTCCTCGATGTTCGCGCCGCCGACGCCGAACACGTGGGTGACGCCGGCCCTGGCGAGTTCCCCGGCCAGGTAGTCGACCACGCGTACCGTTCCTCCCGCGCCCGCCTCCGGGGCCATGGTGGTCATGCGGGGCTTCCCTCCCTCTCGTGACGGTGGTCGATGAGTCCGGACGGCGAGATCACCTGAAAGCGGTGCCGGTATTCCCTGGGGGTGAGTCCCAGGGTGCGTCCGAAGGAGCGGAAGAACGTCTCGGTGGCGGCGAATCCGCAGCGGCCGGCTATCTGGCTGATCGTCAGGTCGGTGGTCTCCAGCAGTTCGCGGGCGCGGGCGATACGCGTCCGCTCGACGTACTGGCCGGGTGTCGCGCCCACCTCGCGCCGGAAGACCCGGGCGAAGTTGCGCTGACTCATGTTGGCCTGCCGCGCGATCTCGGCCACGGGCAGCGGGCTGTCCAGGTTCTCCAGAATCCACTCCTGCGCGGCCCGGATCGGCGGATGGTCGGCCAACTGGGCGTCGAGGACGGCGCTGTACTGGGACTGTCCTCCGTGCCGCTTGAGGAACAGCACCAGAAACCGTGCCGTCTCCAGCGCGAGCGCCGATCCGTGATCGGCCTCCACCAGGGCCAGCGCCATGTCGATGCCCGTCGAGACGCCCGCGGAGGTCACGAAGGGGCCGTCCCAGACGAAGATCGGCTCGGCGTCCACCGTCACATCCGGGTAGCGGCACGCCATCGCCTCGCTGTACGCCCAGTGCGTGGTGGCGCGTCTGCCGTCGAGGAGGCCCGCCTCGGCCAGCAGAAAGGATCCGCCGCATACGGATGCCACTCTGCGCGACCGGGCCGCCGCCCGGCCGATCCAGGACACGAGCGCCTGGTCCCCGAGAGCGTTGTTGAGACTCCATCCGCCCGGCACGAGGAGGGTGTCGATCGGGCCCTGCCCGTCCTCCAGGGGCGAGGCCTCCACCACGACCCCCGAACTCGTGCGCACCAGGGGTGCGTCGGCGGAGACGAACTCGGTCCGGTAGGCGGTGCCCGAGGGGCCCAGGAGCCGGTTCGCGGTATCGAACACTTCAATCGGTCCGGTGATGTCCAGGGCCATCGCGCCCGCGTACACCACCACAACAACACGTCGCTCCAACACGGTCACAGCCTGTATCGGAAATCGCACTGGCTGCAATGACAGATTACTGACGTATCCGGCCAACGAGCGGCGTCGGACGGTCGGGAAGGGCGCTGGCAAGGCGGTTTGGGCACCGCGCGGGCCGCGCGGGGTGAGACAGCTCACAGGGCGCCGGTACGGCCGTGCGCCGCGGCCGCGCCGCCGCCCCCGTGCCGGACGCGACCGGCGGCGCGTCGTCGATGGCCCGTGGGGACTGCGCCGGGTCTTTCCCCATCGGCCGGTACGGACTCGCCACGCCCCGTAGGATCTCGGCACGGACCTGGGCCGAGCGCGGACGTCGCAGGGGAGCGAAGTGCGGTTGACGCTGGCGGAGTTGATGGAACTGCGGGTGCCGCCCCCGGAACTCGCCGAGCGGGTGCTGGGCCCCGTTCGGGACCGGGCCGCGGCCGGTCCGCCCGCGGACCTCGCGCCGGGGGAACGGCAGTCGTGGTACGCGATGGTGGGCGCGGTCTGCGAGCGGCTGGGCGATCCGGACGGCACCGTGCGCCACTTCCGCGCCGCCCTGACGGAGCTCGACGGTGACAGCGACGACCGGCCTGACGCGGAGTTCCGCCTCGGCGTCGCCCTCCACTCGCGGTTCACGGAGCGCGGGGACCTCGACGACGCCCGGGAGGCGATCGGCCTGTTCCGGGCGGTGCTGGCCGTGGCCGACGAAGGCACCTGGCCGCGCCTCATGGCCGCGGCGCACCTGGGGCGGTGCCTGGCCGACCGGTTCGCGGCAGACGGGGACCCGGCCGACCTGAAGACGGCCCGGGCCCTGCTGGAGCGGGAACTCGACACCGCGGGCGAGGCGCCCTCGGCCGGCGACGAGGACCCCGAGGAACTGCACACCTGGATCTCCGCCCTCGACGTGCTGGGCGAATGCCTGCGTGAACAGGCCGAACTCGACCACGACGAACGCCTGCTGACCCACGCCCTCGACCGTGCCCGAAAGGCGCTGGACCTCGCGGGCGACGACCCCGGCCTGCGCGCCGCACCGGAGAAGGGGCTCGCCCGCACCCTGCTCGTACGGGCCGTGTGGCGCAAGTCGGAGGAGGACTTCGACGAGGTGATCCGGCTGCTCGATCCCTGCGGGCCGGTCGCCCAGGCGGAGAACCCGGCGGCGCGCGCGGTGAACCTGGGCATCGCCCACTTCGAGCGTTACCGCCTGCTGGGCACCCGCGACGGCCTGGCACGGGCCCGCACGGCACTCGAACGGGCTCTGGCCGGACTGCCACAGGGTTCCACCGCGCGCGCCGGAGCGCAGCTCAACCTCGCGGTCGTACTCCGGGAGACCGCCGCCGCTTCGGCCGACGGGGCCGAACTGCTCGACCGGGCGGTGGAGTTGGCCGAGGAGGCGGCCGCGACCCTGCGATCCCGGTCCCCGCTGTACCTCGCTGCCACCGTCGCCGCGGCCGAGGCGCGGATCGCCCGGCAGGCGCAGGGCGGAGGCGGCGGCACGCAGGAATGGGAGGAAGCCTGCCGGAAGCTGGAGGCGGCGGCACCGTATCTGCCGCCCGGGGGCGGACAGCTGGTCGCCTCCTTCCGCGACGCCTGGGGCAGCGCGCTGGTCCGGCTCGCGGGCCTCACCTCCGACGCCGACGCCCTGGACCGGGGCGTGGATCTGCTGCGGCGGGCGCTGGCCGATCCGGGCGGGCTGCCCGACCGGCCCCGGACGGCGGGGAACCTCGCGGTCGGGCTGTACGAGCGGTTCCTCGCGCGCGGCTCGATGGGCGACCTGGACGAGGCCGTCGCGCTGTGGCAGGAGGCCGCGGACCGGAGGCGCCCGGGATCCCCGCACACCGTCACCGCGCACAGCGGGCTGGCCGTGGCCCTGCACCAGCGGTACGAGCGGCGTGGCACGGCCGCCGACCTGGACGAGGCGGTGGAGCGGCTGCTGGCCGCTGCGGCGCAGCCCGCGGACCCGGCGGAACGCCGAGCCGTCCTGAACAACCTCGGCCATGCCCACCAGGCGCGCTACGAGGCCACCGGCGATCCCCGGGAACTGGCCCGCGCGGTGGCCGCCCAACGGGAGGCCACCGCCCAGGGCGGTCCGGAGGCGGGCTCGCCCGTGAACGCCCGCATCGGACTGGCACTCGCGTTGGGCGCGCAGGCGGAACGCACCGGTTCGGCGGCGCTGGCCGAGGAGGCCGCGGGCCACGCCGAGGCGGCCCGCGCCGAGGCCCACCCCGCGTCGCGGACCTGGGTGTCGGCCGTGTTCGTACGGGCCGGGCTGTGCCGGCTGCGCCATGCGCTGACCGCCGATCCGGAGCTGCTGGAGGAGGCCGAGGAGGGCTACCGGCAGGGCTACGAGGTGGCCCGTGACCGGTATCCGGCCGCCGCGGCGGAAGGCGCGATGGAGTGGGGCCTGTGGCAGACCCGGCTGGAGCGGCATCCGCAGGCCGTGGCCGCCTTCGACCTCGCCGAGCAGGCGGTGGGACGGCTCGTGGCCGAGCAGGGACAGCGCGCGGCCAAGGAGACCTGGCTGCGCACCTCGCGCGGTCTCCCCGCCGCGGTGGCCGTGGCGGCCTGGCGGTCCGGCGACGCGGTCGGCGCGGTCACCCGCCTGGAACACACCCGGGCCCTGCTGCTGGCCGAACGCCTGCGGCTGGGCCGGACGGCCGACGGCCCGACCGGCACGGACGCGCGCATCGGCAGCGGCACCGTCGTCTACCTCGTTCCCGGCGCGGAAACAGGCGTGGCCTTCACCGTCGCGGAGTCGGCCGTAGGGGCCACGCCCCTCGACGGACTGGGCGCGACCGCGCTCGCCCCCTGGCAGGACGGGACGTGGCGCGACAGCGAGCGGCTCGACCGGTTCGCCCGGTGGGCCTGGGAGGACGTCCTGGCCCACGTGGTGCCCGGGCAGGGCGCGCCGTTCACCCTGATCCCCGTGGGAGAGCTGGTGCACCTGCCGTGGCAGACGGCGTACGCCGCACCCGGCGCCGGACGGCCGCCCCGGTTCCTGCTCGACGGCCACGCCGTCGGCTTCGCGCCCTGCATGCGCGTGCTGCCCACGGGCGGACCCGCCTGGGCACCCCGGTACCTCGGAGTGGCGGTCGGGCGCGGCACCGGCCTGCGTGCACTCCCCTTCGCCGAGCGGGAGGTACGGGCGGCCGCCGGCCGGTTCGACGAGTCCCTGGTGCTGGTGGACGAGGAAGCCACACCCGAGCGGGTGCTGGAGTGGCTCCGACAGGGCGGTGGCGTCGCCCACTTCGCCTGCCACGCCGAGACGGACCCCGCCGAGCCCCTGTCCTCCGCGCTCGTCCTCGGCGGCGGCGCGCGCCTCGCCGTACGGGATCTGCTCGACCTGCGCGCCGGACTCGACCTGGTGATCCTCTCCGCATGCGCCACCTCCGTGGCGGGCCGGGAGCTGCCCGACGAGGTGGTCGGCCTGCCGAGCACCCTCATCGGCGCCGGCGCGCGGGGGGTGGTGTCGGCGTCCTGGCCGGTCAACGACCTCGCCGCGTGCCTGGTGATGACCGGCTTCGTCGACCGGTGGGCCGAAGGGACAGCACCGGCGGAGGCGCTGCGTGCCGCCCAGGTCGCGCTACGGGACCTGCCGCACGGCGCGCTGGCCGAGCGACTGCGCGTGCTGCGCGGCCCGGACGTCGCGAAGGCCCCGCCCGCCCCGCCCCCGCAGGCCCCCGCCCGCCCCTTCGCATCGCTCTCCGACTGGGGGGCGTTCACCTACACGGGCCATGCCGGCACCGGTTCACCGGACGGACGGCCCCGACGGAACCCCACGGGAGAGCACCGATGAGCGCAGCGTCCCCCCTGCCCTATCAGCACGGCACCGACCCGCAGTTCGCGCAGCGCGCCGCGGTCACCTTCTCCCTGGAGGACTTCGGCTCCGCGCTCGTGCTGTCCGGGCCTTGCCCGCGGTGCGGTCAGGAGATGGAGTTCACGCTGGTGAAAGAACTGTTCCGGGACGGCGCGGGAGCGGTTGCGGCACCCGGCCGTCCGGTCGTGATGTTCTGTACGGCCGAGGCGGTGTACGACGGCTCCCCGGACGGCGGGCCCGGCTGCGGTGCGTTCTGGAGCCTGAAGCTCCCGGCCGGAGCGGGCGGATGAGCGGGGGTCTGCTGCCCGGACCCACCCCGACCGCCGCCCAGCTGCGCCGGGCCAGATCGGTGCGCCGGGCCCTGGAGCGGGAGCTGGACCGGGTCCGCGAGGCCGCCGTGGCCTGGCGCAACGGGCTCGGTGCGATCCTCGCCGGACTCGTGGGGTTCAGCCTGATCAAAGGCCGCAGCGACGTCGGACAGATCACCCCCGGCTGGGCCACGGCCGTCGGACTGCTGCTCCTGGCCGCCCTGACGGTGGGGGGAGCGGGCGCCTTCTGCCTGCTGCGCGCCGCGCACGGTCGTCCGTACGCCCGCTGGCTGTCCGAGGCCGACGACGCGACCGGGCGGCCGCTGGAGGTCGAGGACCACGACGAGGCACTGGCCAGTGCCCGCTTCCTGCGCACGGGCACCGTGCTGACCTGTCTGTGCACGGCACTGCTGGTCACCGCGGTCGGAGTGACCTGGTACGCCCCGCCGAAAGACCCTCCGGGGCTGCTGGTCCGGCAGGGCGCCACCTCCCTGTGCGGAGAGGTCGTCTCGGCCGGCCGGGGAACGGTCGTGCTGAAGGTGGGGGGTGTCGCCACGACCGTGGTCCTGTCCCGGGCCGACTCCCTCACCCCGGTCGCCTCCTGCCCCGCGCCCGCCGCCGGGTAGGCGGCGGGTCAGCCGGCGGACACCCTGCCATGCTTCACGACGTAGTGCGCGGGCCGGGAGCAGCCGATGGACGGAGTGACCAGCAGGCTCACGGTGAGCGGCGCGGGCTCCGTGCTCGCGGTCGAGAACGCGCAGACGGCACCGCTGCCCGTGAGCGGGTACCAGAACCACCCGTCGACGTCGCCCACGGTGACCCGGTCCGACTCCTTCCAGCCGCCGTCGGTGCGCGTGTAGACGCGCAGTCGCACGGAGGCGGCGTACTGGTCCTGCGTCGACCGCAGCGCGGTCAGCGTGACCTTGTAGTCGCTGCCGAGGACGGACGAGGCGATCAGCCGGCTCCGCGGCGCCGCGGCCTCGGCGGCGGACGTTCCGGCACCGGCGGTCCCGAGGGCCGCCGCCATGAGGAGGGCGCCGGCCGCGGTCGCGAGGGTGCGGCTGGGGTTGCGGACGATGCTCATGTGTTCCCCCTGGGGTGAGTTGTACGGAAGGCCGGGTGGGTCCGTACGGTGGTTGAGACCGGCCGCGGGGCCGGAGAGTTGCACGGGCGGGCGAGGAGAACGGCCGCGCCGTACGCACGACGTTCGCGTCGGGACGGCGGGCGCCCGATCGGCCGGCAACGCACGCGACCCCCCCGCACGTCGAGGCCTCTTTCCGCCACCTCCCACGCCCTGACCGTGCCGTGCGCTGGAGTCCGCCGTTGCCCGGAACGTCGCACGGTGTGGCCGTCGTAGCCCCTCGTCGGCCCCGGAGACGGTGCGGCGCCGCACCAGCACCACCTGCGTGTGGCCGAATCGGACATCTGACGTGCGTTCGGAAACGGCCATACTCAGGGCTGGGCAATCCGCCCCATTCCTACGTCCGGAGGCCACCCATGCCCCAGACCCGCGTGTCCCACACCGCCGTGATCGAAGCCTGGCTGTCGGGCGCCGAGAGCGCGTACGGCCAGTCCAACCCCGCCGGGCCGCTGTACGTCGGCGGCACGGCTGCCGAGGCCGCACTGACCGACCCGAGCGACTCCCTCTACGGCTTCTGTTCCAGCCCGAGCGGATCGCACGGCAGTTGGTGCTGCTGACACGTCGGCCTCGCCCTTCGAGGCATTCGGTGCCCTGTGAGGGCCTGCGCTTGCGTAGCGCTTTCTCGGGGTGAGTTTCTGCGAGCAGGAGTGTGGGGGACGGGTCTGGTGAAACGATTCCCCACGCTCCGTCCGGGCGCCTTCGAGGCGCGTCGACGGTGGCACGGGGAAGGCGGACGGTGAGCGGTTCGGGGCTGGAGACGCGAGACCAGGCGGAATGGTTCACCCAACCCGTACGAGGCATCGCCCGGCCCTGGCGGGACGAACTGGCCCGGCGGCTGGCCGACGTGGACGCACTCGGCCGGGGAGAACGGGACGTGGTGCTGGAGGCCGGCCACACCGCCCTCCTCAGGTCCTTGCACGCCAAGCTCTCCCGCCTGTTCCTGATCGAGTTGCACGCGCTGCGCCTGACGGCGGGTGACGTGGGAACGGCGGGTGCCGGGGAGCCCGTCACCGACAAGGAGACCTGGTCCGCGTTCATCGAGCAGGCCAGCGACCCGGGCTACCTCGACCGGCTGGCCGGCCGGTACCCGAGCCTCGGCCGGCGGATCGCGTCCGTGGCGCGGCTGTCGGTGGCGGCGACGGCGGCGTTCGCGACACGGCTCGCCGCGGACCGTTCACTGCTGGCGCCGTTGCTGGGCCGCTCACCGGGAGAGCTGCGCGCGGTCGGTTTCGGCGCGGGCGACAGCCACCGGGGCGGACTGACCGTCAGCCGGGTCGACCTCGCGGGCGGAAGCGTCATGTACAAGCCCCGGCCGTCCGGAATCGACGTGGCACTGGGCGCCCTGCTGGACGAGCTGTTCGCGGACTTCCCCGGTGCCCCGGCGGCGGACGAGCGCATCCGCGTGCCGCGCACGCTGGCGCGTGAGGGCTACGGCTGGGCCGAGTTCGTCCCCCACCGGTACTGCGTGGACGACGCCGAACTCGCCGCGTTCTACCGCGCTGTCGGACACTGGCTGGCCGTCCTCCGGTTCACCGGCGGCACCGACATGCACGCCGAGAACATGATCGCCGCCGGTCCGGTGCCGGTGATCGTGGACGCCGAGACACTCTTCGACGCCCCGGCGCCGTTCCCGCCCGGCGACCGGGGCGACGCGGTGGACGTGGCCGCGGCGGCGATTCGCCGTACGGTGCTGCGGACCGGACTGCTGCCCGTGCGCGGCACCGGATTCGCACTCGGCGGAGTGGACATCTCCGGGGTCGGGGCGCTGCCCGGCCAGCAGCCGCTCATCCCGAACCCGGTGATCGCGGACGGCGGCACCGCGGCGGCCCGTTTCCAGGTGGACCTGGTGGCGATGCCCGCCACCGGCAACCACCCCAGCCCCACACCCGTCCTGAGCACGTACTGGGACCGGATCCTCACCGGCTTTCGCGAGATGACCGCGCACCTGCACCGGCCCGGCCGGGACCCGTACCGGCTGCTGCAGCGCTTCGAGGGCACCCAGGCGCGGCGTATCCGGCGGCCGACGCAGGCGTACGTCGACATCGGGCGGATGCTGTGGCATCCGGCGTCGTTGCACGACGAGGCGGCAGCGGTCGAGCGGGCCCGGGACATCCTGCGGCGCAACGCCGAGGTGCTGCCCGGAGCGCCCGCCGACCGGGCGACCCTCGACAGCGAGATCGCGGACCTGCTGGCCGGGGACGTACCGATGTTCACCTTCGCCGTGGACGCGACGTCCGTACACGACACGGTCGAGGACTGGCGCACCGCCGATCTGGCGCTGGAGGAGGCGGTGATCCAGGACGCGCTGGTGGGTGCCTACCTCAACGAGCGTTCGCTGCCCGCCCGGGTGCAGGCCGCCGCCCGCGACCCGCACGCGCGCGACCGGGAGCGGCGCCGCCGGGACCTGGCCGCGCAGATGGTACGGCGGCTGTGCGACGGCGCGGTGCGCGGCGCGGACGGTACCGTCACCTGGATCAGCCCCGTCTTCACTCCCGCCGGATGGTCCATCCGGGTGCTGCCCGCCGACCTCTACACCGGGCAGGGCGGGGTCGCGCTGACGCTCGCGGAGTACCTGACCGAGGTACGGGCCGGCCGGGCCGACGACATCCCGGGCGTGGCCGAGACGTTCGAGGGCGCCCTGCGCGTGCTGCTCGGCACCGAGGACCGCACGCCGACGCCGTCGGCCGGAGCCTTCAGCGGCGCCGCTTCCCAGGTGTGGACCTGGCTGGCGCTGCACCGGGTGCTCGGCGAGGACTCCCTGCTGGAGCGGGCCGCCGAGCGCGCCCGGCTGCTCACCGAGGGCGCTGAGCTGGTCGAGAACGACATCGAGGTGGACCTCCTCAACGGGGCCGCGGGCGCGATCGTCCCCCTGCTCGACCTGGCCACCGCGACCGGGCAGGACCGGTGGCTCGCCGCCGCCGCACACATCGGGCGCCGGCTGACCGGGCTGGCCGCGCTCGACGAGAGCGGCGCCCGCTGGACGACCCGGCTCAACCCCGAGGGCATCGGCGGCTTCGCCCACGGCGCCACCGGCATCGGCTGGGCGCTGGCCCGGCTCGCCCTCAGCGACGCCGGCTCCGTGGCCGAACGCGACGGCTGGAGGCACCTGGCTCAGCAGGCCTTCGCCTTCCAGGAGTCGCTCTGGCGGCCCGGACAGGGCAACTGGCTCGACGTCCGGATCGGAGCCGAGGAGGACTTCTTCACCAGCTGGTGCCACGGCAGTGCGGGAATCGGCATCGGCATGCTCGACCTGCACCGGCGCACGGGCGATCCCGTCCACCTCGACATGGCCGAACGCGCCGCACGCGCCTGCGCCGCCGAGGGCTTCGGGTGGAGCCACACCCTCTGCCACGGCGACCTCGGCCTCTGGGAGTTCCTCACCTCCCTGGGCTTCGGCGACCCGCTCGACCTCGACGCGGAGATCCTCACCGGTCTCGAACAGCGCGGCCCCGTCGGCGGCCTGGCCCGCGAGGCGTTCTCGCCCAGCCTCATGTCCGGCCTCGCCGGTGTCCTGCACACGCTCCTGCGCATGCATCCCGCGGCGGACCTGCCCAACTGCCTGCTCCTGGACTGAAGCCGGAACAGCGGCCGGGCACCGGGCGGTCCGTGACCGTGAAGGTGCGGCGAGCGTCTGCCGCGTAGGGCGTGGACGGCCTGACACCGGGCGCGCGAGGGGACGAGCCGATCGTTCCGCCCCGGGGGCGGGACAGGCACCTGGGACGCGGCCTCGCCGCCTGGCATGATCGATGGGTGACCAGTGGATCCGCGGGGCCCGCCCGCACGAAGTACGTCCTGTTCGATGTCGACGGCACGTTGATCGACGCGGTGAGCAACCAGCGCCGGGTCTGGGGGACATGGGCGGAGCGCTACGGGCTGGACGCGGACGACGTCTACCGGGTGGCGCTGCGGACACGGCCCATGGAGACCTTCGCCCAGGTCGCCCCGGACCGGGATCCCCGCGCGTGCCTGGCCACGCTGCACGAGCTGGAGGACGAGGACGTCCGGTCCGGCGTCTACGCGGCTTTCGACGGTGCGTCGGAGCTGCTGCACGGGCTGCCGCCCGGATCCTGGGCGCTGGTGACCTCGAACTACGAGCACCGGGTGCGCGGCCGCTTCCTGCGGACCGGCTTGCCGGTGCCGGACCTGATAGTCGACGCCGCCGCCGTCGAGGAGGGCAAGCCCTCGCCCGTCCCGTATCTGCGGGCCGCCGAGCGGCTGGGTGCCGAGCCGGGAGACTGTCTGGTCATCGAGGACGCCCCGTCCGGAGTGCGGTCCGGACGGGGGGCCGGGATGACGGTCTGGGGCGTGAACACCGATGTCGCGGTGGAAGGCGTGCACCGCCACTTCGCCAGTCTGCGTGAGGCGGTCCCGCACATCCTGGACTTCGCGACCGGCGGATCGCGTACCCGGCAGCGGGAGGGATGCGGGGTCAGCCGAGTGTGAGAAGGCCCGCTTCGAGCACGGCGTGGCCGAAGGGGCTCCCGAGTTCGGCCAGGCGCTCACAGCCGCCCTCACCCAGGGCGGCGTAGGCCGGAAGGGCCAGACGGTCGGTGCGCTCCTCGATCTGGCGGCGCAGGAGCACGCCAGCCGGGCTGAGGGAGTCGCCGTCGAGGAGGCCTCGCTCGCGCAGGCGCTCCTGGGTGCCGGCCCACTTGTCCTCGGGCCAGGCACGGCTCGCCTTCAGGAAGTCGACGGGAATCTCATCGGTGGCGGCGTGCAGAACCAGGGCCTCCAAGCCCCCGACGCCCTCGCTGAGCAGACACGCGACATGGCCGTCCCCACGGAACTCCCGGAGCAGCGTCTGGGCGTGCCACAGCTGCAGCACCGGCTCCTGCGGCCAGGGCAGCGCGGCGTGCGCGGCGAACAACGGGCGGCCCTCCGCGTGTTCACAGGCCGCCTCGGCTGCCCGGCGGGTCAGCTCCACGACCTCCGCCAGGTGCGGCAGCTCGTGGATCCCGGCCCGCCGCAGCGCTTCGCCCGCCGCCGCGTACCGCGCCTCCAGCACCTGCTGCGGCGTCGTCGCGTCCCAGGCCCCGTCGAGTGCCTGGCGCACCAGATCGGGATTGAAGTTGTAGAAGGTCGAGATGACCAGCTCGGCGGATGCCCGGCCGAACGCGGCGCTCCGCGAGGCGAAGTACCCGGCGCGTGCGCTCAGTCCCAGGTCTCCGTACCGTCGCCGTGCCTCCGGGACGAAGTAGATCATGCCGTGTACGGGTTCGAGTCCGCGCCAGGCCGCACGCGCTGCCTTCATGGGTCACCTCTTCGGGAAGTCGGCGAACGGGGTGTGCGCTGCTGTTCCGTACGCACCGGGCGTCCGCGCAGCATACCAACTGGTCGGTAGCCTTCAGTGGGGAGAGTGGCCTGTCAAGGGCGTGAGCCGGCCTCATGTGTGCGGCGTGTCCCATAACACTTGGACGGCATGTGACATTTCATATGGGACCATGCCGCGCCGCCCCCTGACGGAAGGCCCTCGCCGCTCCCTACCATCCGCGCCATGGATCTAGAGGTACGGCACTTGCGTGTGATCTGCGCGATCGCGGAGGCCGGAAGCCTGACCCGTGCCGCCGCGTCACTGCGTATGACCCAGCCGGGGCTCAGCGCCCAACTCCGGCGTATCGAAGCCATGCTGGGCGGAGCGATCTTCGACCGAGGGCAGGCGGGAGCCGTACCCACCGCCTTGGGTGAACTGGTCCTGCCCCGGGCGCGGGCCATCCTGCCGGGCATCGACGGCCTGCTCTCCGACACCGTCCGCGCGGCTCGCTGCGGAACCACCCCGGGCCGGATACGCCTCGGGTCGGCGGGCGCGCCGCTGCTCACCGAACTCATCGTGGCGACCAGGGAGTTGATCCCCGGCGCGGAGGTGACGACCCGGTGCCGGCGCTCCCCCTCGCCCCTGCTGGACGACCTCGCGGCGGGACGGCTGGAGGCGGCGGTACTCGGCGACAACCCCGGCCATGAACTCCCGCCGCGCGAGGCGGTCGTCCTGTGCCCGGTCGCCACCGAGCCCGTCTTCGCCCTCCTGCCGTCCGCCCACCCGCTCGCCGCGGGTGACGAGGTGCGCCTGGAGGAACTCATCGGGGAGGACTGGGCCCTGCCCCACCCGGACGGTGATCGCACCCGGGAGTACTGGTCGTCCGTCTTCTCCCGGACGGGCCGTCAGCCTCACGCTCCCTACGAGGCCGAAGGCCAGCAACTGATCGACGTGGTGCGGGCGGGGCTGGCCGTCAGCCTGTGCCAGGCGACCTTCACCGAGGTGCCCGGCGTCGCGGTGCGCCCCCTCTTCCGCAGCCCGCTCTGGTACCGCCATGTACTCGGCTGGCGCCGCGACGGGCCGCTGGCCGCACACGGCGACGTGGTCGTCCGCAGGGTGGCCGAGGGGTACCTCGCCGCCTGCGCCGCCGCACCGGCGTACGCGCGATGGCGGCGCCGCCATCCGGAGCTGCCGCGGTTGTCCGGGAGAGCCGGCGGTCTCACTGCTTGGTGATCGAGATCTCGTCCTGGAGCGCGTCGCCGCCCTCGACGTCGATCCGGACACGCGTGGCCGGGTCGGTGAAGGACTGGCCGGGGCGGAAGGCCGCCATGTCCAGTGCCCGGCAGCCCGGGGGCGGGGTGGCGCCGGGATCGCCGTTCACGATCCGGACCGGGCCGTAGCCGGTCTGGAGGGAGGTGTCCACCTGGTAGATCAGCACTCCGGTGGAGCAGGCCTGCCCGTCCGCGCCGACGGCCCTGCGGGATTCGGCGACGTACGCGGTGGTCTCGCCGGTGCGGATCACCGCGATCTTCGTACCGCCGGGGCTTTCCACGGCCCTGAGGCGGACCGTGCGGCTTCCGCTCGCGGGCAGGCAGGCGACCTGGCGGTCGTCGATCCAGCCGAACTTCCACCGCTCCCAGCCGAGGTGCTGCGGGGCGGCGCCGGCGATGTCGCCCATGAGGTCCCAGCCGCCGACGAAGCGGTGGTAGTCGGTGCCGGTGAAGGCGTACAGATCGGGCAGTCCGAAGGTGTGGCTGGTCTCGTGGTCGGCGACCTTGAAGCCCCAGTGCCACATGTCCTGCCCGAACGTCACGGCCCACTTGATGCGTGTGCCGTCGGCGCTGACGCCCGCGGTCGTGGGGTCGTACAGGTACGTCGGCGAGAAGCTGATCGCGGAGGCGGACCTCACCGGGACGACGTAGACCATGTCGAACCGGGAGAAGTCGGTGTACGGGTCGGCTGCGGCCACCGCCTGCCGGACGTACGCCTCGTGCTGCTCGAAGGTGATTCCGCGCTGGAAGCCGTAGCTGGTGGAGTCCTGCGGCATCCGGATCCACCGGCCCAGCGGGGTGATGTCCAGCGTGGTCCGTCCGTAGGAGTCGCGCTTCATCCAGTCGGCGGCCGGGGCGAGTTGCCGGTAGTAGCCGGAGGTGGAGCCCGAGGCCTGGGCGTCGGGGAAGTCGACGAACAGCATCAGCACGTGTCTGGTGCCGAGGGGGCGCTGGAACTGGGTGGTGTAGTCGGTGGTGTGGCCCTCGTCCGTCCAGCCGGTCCGGCCGGGAAGGGCGCACTCCGTGGCCGGAGCCGCGCCGTGCTCGGGCACGGCGAGCACGGGCCGGGCGGTGGCCGCGGCCTGGGCGGCGGTCGGGGCCGCGGCGGCGGCGCCGAACGACAGGAACGCCGTCGCGGCGGCACCCGCGGCAAAGGCCCTGAGCCTGTGGGGGGATCCGGACATGTCTCCTCTTCTCTCCTGCGGCCGGTCCGTCTCGTCCGGTCGGTGCGGGGATGTCAGGCGCGTCCGGCGGCCATGTCCATCAGACGGGACAGCACACCTTCGCCGGACGCGCTCACCCCGTCGTGCTCCCACTCGTTGGTGACCCAGGCACGCAGCCCGCCGACCGACCGCGCGGTCGGCAGTGACAGCTCCGGCGGGACGTACATGTCGTCGTGATAGATCGCGGCGGCCACCGGCACCTGGTTGGCCGCCAGCCGCGGCGGCGAGTACAGCTCGGGCCAGTCGGCTCGTTCGGCCAGCAGCCGGACCGCGTCGCGGAACGGCCGCAGCCCGGCGATCTCCTCGAACATCCAGGGATAGATCATCTCGCCGGTGAACAGCAGCGGGTCGGCGTCCTCGGCGAACTCCGGGCGGCCGGCGAGCGCGCGGGCGGCGGCCCAGTCCGTGGGCCGCCCGCCCTGTGCGAAGCAGGCCTCCTGCAGCACGGCGAACAGGGGATTGTCGACGAGCCCGGTCAGGTTCGTCACCTGCTGCAGGAAGGTCGCCGAGAGTGCGCCGTCGGTGCCGAGGGCTTCGTCCAGCAGCCAGTGCAGGCGCTGTGCTCCGTCGCCCATGCCCAGCATCAGACCGAGGGTGCGCAGCCGCCGGACGGTGAGCCGGTCTCCGTCGGGCAGCCGGACGGTCCGGCGGTCGAGCAGGTCGGCGATGCGCCGGACCAGATCGCGGTCACCCGGGTGACGGGCGTAGAACGCGGTCACCTTCTCCCTGACCCGGGGGTACGTGGCCCCGTACACGTCGTCGGCGGTGGCGTCCAGGCCGGGCAGGCCGCCGGTGATGTAGCAGGAACGCAGTCCTTCGGGGGCCTGGGACAGGTAGGTCAGGGTGACGAAGCCGCCGTAGCTCTGGCCGAGTGTCTCCCATGGCTCGTCGCCGCACAGCTCGTGCCGGATCAGCTCCGCGTCGGCGACGATCGAGTCCGCGCGGAAGAGAGCCAGGTGTCCGGCCAACTCGCCGGCATCGGAGAACCGCTCGGCCGACCGGGCCGTCACCGGCGTGCTCCGGCCGGTGCCGCGCTGGTCCAGCAGCAGCACCCGGTGGCTCCTGAGGGCACGGGTGAGCCACCCGGTGGCGGCGTTCAGCGGTCGGGGCGACTTGCCTCCGGGGCCGCCCTGCAGGAACAGCAGCCAGGGGAGCCGCTCGCCGGCGCGGGCCGGGTCGGACAGTTCCCGGGCGAACACCTGGATCGAGGATCCCGCGGGGTCGGCGTGGTCGAGCGGCACGGTGAAGGTGTGGTCGGTCACGGCGAGACCGGGCAGGCGGTAGCTGAGGCTCATCAGGTCCTTCCCTCGGGATAGTGGCAGGCGACCTCGTGGCCCGAGGCGATCGTGCGCAGGAGGGGCCGCTCGGCGGCACAGCGGTCGGCCGCCCGGGGGCAACGCGTGCGGAACGGGCAGCCGCTGGGCGGAGCGAGCGGACTGGGCAGGTCACCGCGCAGCACGATCCGCTCACGGGCCCGTTCGGCGTCCGGGTCGGGCAGCGGTACGGCCGAGAGCAGGGCGTGCGTGTACGGGTGCGCGGCGCGGCCGTAGAGCGTGTCCCGGTCGGCCGTCTCCACGACCGTGCCCAGGTACATCACGGCGACGCGCGTGCTGATCTGGCGGACCGCGCCGAGATCGTGCGCGATGAACACGTAGGCGAGCCCGTACTCCTGCTGCAGGTCCTTGAGCAGGTTGAGGATCTGGGCCTGGACCGACACGTCGAGCGCCGAGACGGGCTCGTCGCACACCACCAGCCTCGGCCGCAGCGCCAGCGCCCGGGCGATCCCGATGCGCTGCGCCTGGCCGCCGGAGAACTCATGGGGGTAGCGGGCGGCGTGCTCCGGCCGCAGGCCCACCCGCTCCAGCAGCTCCTCCACCGGTTCGTCGGGGGTCAGCCCCTGGTAGCGGTACGGGGCGGTCAGGATCTGCCGGACGGTGTGACGGGGGTTGAGCGAGGAGTACGGATCCTGGAAGATCATCTGCAGGTCGCGGCGCACGGGCCGCATCAACCGCCCGTCCAGCGTGGTCAGTTCCCGTCCGGACACCGAGACCGTGCCCGAGGTCGGCTCGATGAGCCGGGTCAGCAACCGGGCGACGGTGGACTTGCCGCAGCCGGACTCGCCGACCAGACCCAGTGTCTCTCCCGCGTCCACCCGCACCGACACACCGTCGACCGCCCTGACCTGTCCGGCGAGCCGTCTGGTCAGGCCGTGCCGTACCGGGAACCGCTTGACCAGGTCGCGCGCCTGCAGCAGCGGTGCGTTCACGCGGTCACCTCCCGTGCCGACAAGGTGGGCAGCCGGTCGGGCAGCGGCCCGTCGACCCGGGGCACACAGGCGAGCAGGCCCTTGGTGTAGGTGTCACGCGGACGGTAGAACACCTCGCGGACCGGGCCCCGTTCGACCGCACGGCCGCCGTACATCACGACGACCTCGTCGGCCAGTCCGGCGACCACGCCCATGTCATGGGTGATGAGCATGACGGCGGTGCCGGACATCTCCCGCAGCTCCCGCAGCAGTTCCAGGATCTGGGCCTGCACGGTCACGTCGAGCGCGGTGGTCGGTTCGTCGGCGATGAGCAGGTCGGGCTCCAGGCACAGGGCCATCGCGATCATCACGCGCTGGCGCATACCGCCGGAGAACTCGTGCGGATACGCGCGGGCACGCCGCTCGGGCTCGGGAATGCCGACCCGGTCCAGCATCCGCACCGCGACCCGGTGCCCCTCGCGGCGCCCGGCCCGCCGGTGCGCACGGTAGGCCTCGGCGATCTGGAAGCCCACCGGGTAGTAGGGGTTCAGACAGGACAGCGGATCCTGGAAGATCATCGCGATCCGGTCGCCACGCAGCCGGCGCAGCGACCGCCCGTCCAGTCCGGTCAACCGCCGGCCGTCGAACCGGACTTCACCCGTGACACGGGCATCCGGCAGCAGACCCATGACGGCCAGGCTGGTCACGGACTTGCCGCTGCCGGACTCACCCACCACGCCGAGCACCGCCCCGGCGGCCAGGTCCAGATCGAGTCCGTCGACGGCGCGTACGCCGCCCGCGAAGTCCACGGTCAGATCACGTACGGTCAGCAGGGTCATCCCACGGCCCTCACTCTCGGGTCCAGGAGCGCGTAGACCAGGTCCACCGCGACGTTGGCGAGCACGACGAACGACGCGGCGAAGAGCGTCACCCCGAGGATCACCGGCTGGTCGGCGCTGTTGATCGCATCGGCCGCGAGCTTGCCCACACCAGGCAGACCGAAGACGGACTCGGTGATGAGCGCGCCGCCGAGGAGCGCGCCGAGGTCCATGCCGAAGATCGTCACGATGGGCATCAGCGCCGGCCGCAGCGCATGGCGACGTAGCACGGCCGGCTCGGACAGGCCCTTGGCGCGGGCGGTGCGGACGTAGTTCTGGCCGAGGCTGTCCAGCATCTCGCCGCGGGTGATCCGGGCATAGATGCCGGCGTAGAGCATCGCCAGCGTGATCCACGGCATGACCATCGACCCCGCCCAGCCGACCGGGTCCGCGGTGAGCGGGACCGCCTGCGGATAGGGCAGCAGACCGAGCTTGACGACGAGGAGGTACTGCAGCACCAGCGCGGTGAAGTACACGGGCAGCGAGACCCCGCCCAGCGCCGCCGTCATCGCCGCCCGGTCCCACAGGCTGCCCCGGCGCAGTGCCGAGACCACCCCCGCCGTGACCCCGACGATCAGCCACAGTGCCGCCGCGCCCACGGCGATGGAGACGCTGACCGGCAGCCGGTCCGTGAGCATCCGCCACACCGGCTGATCCGTCTGGAAGCTGAAGCCCAGGCAGGGGGCAGGGCAGTTCACGGCATGTGCCCCCGTGCCGAAGCCGCGGCCGGCCACGATGCCGACGAGATAGTCGCGGAACTGCACGAACACCGAGTGGTTCAGACCGAGCGTGGTGCGGATCTCGGCGATCCGCTCCGGGCTGCAGGCCTTTCCGCAGGCGCCCTGGGCCGGGTCGGCGGGCATCAGATAGAAGATCGCGAAGGTGGCCGCGCAGACCACCAGCAGGATCGCCGCCGTCGCGGCCAGCCTGCGCAGGACATAGAGGATCATCGTCGGCGGCTCCGGGGATCGAGTGCGTCCCGTACCGCGTCACCCAGCACGTTGAAGGCGAGCACGGTGACGAACAGGAAGACGCCCGGGACGAGGAAGTAGACGGGGTCGGCGGCGTACCACGGCACGGCGGAGGCGATCATCTGCCCCCACGAGGGGGTCGGCGGGCGCACTCCGATGCCGAGGAAGGACAGGCCCGCCTCGGTGGCCACGTAGCCGGGGATCGACATGGTCGCGACCACGAGGACCGGCCCGCTCAGATTGGGCAGTACCTCCCGGGCCAGCAGCGCGCGCCGGGAGGCGCCCAGCACCCGCGCCGCGGCCACGAACTCACCCCGCGCGAGCACCATGGCCTGCCCGCGCACGATCCGCCCGACGTACGGCCACCCGAAGAAGCCGAGCACGACGACCAGCAGCAGCTGCCGGTTCACACCCGGCGCCGCGGAGATCAGCGCGATCATGAAGATGAGGGCGGGAAAGGACATGAGCAGGTCCATCAGCCTGCCGACGACGGTGTCGGTCCAGCCGCCGAAGAACCCGGCGACCAGTCCGAGCGCCGTGCCGAGCGCCACCGACACCGCGGTGGCGAGCAGGGCGATCAGCAGTGAGACCCGGGCGCCGTAGACGACCCGGGCGAGGATGTCCCGGCCGCTGCCGGGCTCGACGCCCAGCCAGTGCGTGGCGCTGATCCCGCCCCCGGTGCCGCGGGGCAGTCCGCCGAGCGCCGGATCCACCGCTTCGGAATGGAAGTCGGTCGGGGAGGTGCCGGCGGCCCAGGCGATCAGCGGGGCCGCGAGGGCGACCAGCACCAGGAGCACGACCACCGTCAGCGCGACCGCGGCGGAGCGCTGGGCCAGCAGCCGGCGCAGCAGGGACGACTCGCGCGGTCCGACGTGCGGTGGTGCGGCGGACGGCACCGGGGCGGGAAGGGTCCCGGTCACTTGCGCAGCCCCAGCGAGACCAGGTCCAGCTCGCCGACGTAGGCGATGTGCCCGTAGGCGCCGCTGACATGAGGTCCGGTCAGGACGGCTGCCTTGTCCCACAGGAAGGGCACGACCGGCGCGTCCCGCATGATGTGCCGGGCCAGTTCTCCGTACGCCGTCGCGGCGGCGGCCGGGGTCTTCATCCGGGCGATCGCGTCGATGCGGGCGTTGACGGTGGGCGAGTTGTACTGGGCGTGGTCGTTGTTGCCCTCGGGGGTGATCAGCCGGCCGTCGAAC
Source organism: Streptomyces filipinensis (assembly GCF_014649495.1). Lineage (GTDB taxonomy): Bacteria > Actinomycetota > Actinomycetes > Streptomycetales > Streptomycetaceae > Streptomyces > Streptomyces filipinensis. The sequence continues at coordinate 67,488 of NZ_BMTD01000010.1, forward strand.
ACGAGGGGCAGATAGGTGGAGGCGCCGGGCCAGTCGGGGGTCCAGCCGTCGATCACCAGGTCGTGCTCCTGGGAGGTGTTCCCGACGGTGCTGTAGAACGCCGACGAGCTGATCGCGTTGATGGTCACCTTGATCCCGGCCCTGGCCAGGGACGCCTGTACGGCCTCGCCCTGCGTCTGTCCGCCCGCGGTGGCCGGGGTGTCGAGCGTGAGGGTCAGGCCCGAGGTGTGGCCCGCCTGGGCGAGCAGCGCCTTGGCCTTGGCCGGGTCGCCCTTGCCGCCGGGGCTCGGGAAGGGGTCGTCGGGGACGGCGCCGGGGAGCGACGGCGGCAGCAGGGTGGTGGCCAGTTTGCCGGCGATCGGGCCGCCCCGGGCGGTGCGCAGCGCGTCCTTGTCCAGCGCGTAGGCGATCGCCCGCCGCACCCGGACGTCGTCCAGCGGTTTGTGCCGGGTGTTGATGCTCAGGTAGCGCGTGTTGATCGACTCGCCGGTGACCAGTCGCGCCCGTACCGCGGGGTTGGCCATCACCGGCCCGACCGAGGCCGGACCGAGGGGCGCGAAGGCGACGGCGTCCGCGTCCTGTCCCTGAGCGGCGATGAGCCGCTGGTCGACGACGGCCGGATCGAGGTCGAGATCGATCACGATCTTGTCCGGCAGGCCTTTGCGCACCGTGTCGGTGGCCCGGCTCCAGTGCGTGTTCCGGACCAGCGTGAGCCGCTTCTTGGGTTCGAAGTCCCCGATCTTGTACGGGCCGGACGAGAACGGCCTGCTGTCGTAACGGACCCCGGTGTCCTTGTCCCGCGGAACCGGGGCGAAGATCGGCAGCGACACCGCCGAACCGAAGTCGGCCACCGGCCGGTCGAGCCGGAAGACGATCGTCCTGTCGTCAGGCGTCCGGATCGAGGCGAGCCCGCGCCTGTCCTTGTAGGGGCCGTGGTAACTCCGGCCTCCCGCAAGCCACATCCGTGCGTACGGCGGCCCTTCGGGGAGTTCCGCGGCGAACGTCCGCTCGACCCCGTACTTGACGTCCCGGCTGGTGATGGGCCGCCCGTCCTCGAACTTCACCCCCGCCTTGAGCGTGAAGGTCCAGGTGCGGGCATCGGCGCTCGGCCGTCCGGTGTCCGTCGCCAGATCGGGCACGATCCTTCCTCCGGCCGGCCCGGGTGCCGCCGCGTATGTCGTCAGCGTCCGGTAGAGGAGGCGGCCCACGTCCTCGGAGGACGTGACGTAGTTGCGGGCCGGGTCCAGGTGCTCCAGGTCGGTGCTGGACAGCACGTGCAGGGTGCCTCCCCTGCTCGCAGGTCCGCCCTGCCCGTCGCCTCCGCCGGCTCCTCCGCAGCCGGCGACGGCGACGAGCCCGAGGGCGGCGGCCATGACCATCCCGGATCGTCGTGCTCTCACGATTGAGCTCCTATGTGATGTGACATTGCACAGCGGGCTTGGGCCAAGGGTGGAGGGGCCCGGTCCCGACGACCAGCTCTCGAATCCCCAGAACATCGGGTTATGGACGCAGGGAGCGGGCCGAACCCGCCGGGCCGCTCAGGGACATGCCGTGGCGGCGCTGAGGGTCGAGACGCGTGCGAGGTCGACCGTGACCTCGCCGGCCGCGGTCCTGAGCACCAGGGTGCCGTGACCGACCCGGACCGTGGACCCGCAGAACGTGCCGGAGGGCGTGGTGACCTGGGTCATCGGGCCAGTACGCTCCGGTCCGTACCAGGTGGTCGCCACCGCGCTCAGCAGGAGAAGCGCACAGGCGAGGGTGAGGGCGATCCCACTGCGCAGGGCCTTGGCACAGTCGAGCGCCTCGAGATGGTCACCGACGGGGGAGGGCAGCAGATCCTCGGCCGCGGTGACGGCCGGCCTTCCGTGGGCGGCCCGCAGCAGCATCAGTGCTCCCGACGTGCCGACGACCAACGCCGCCAGGAGCAGGAACCCCACGGCCACGGCCCAGCGCTCGGCCAGCTGACCGATGTCCGAGCGGCCCCTGACCAGGCTGAACCCCACGAGGGCGGCGAGCAGCCCGCCGAGCCCGTTGCGCCACGCGGCGGCCGCCGCGCGTACGCGGGGCAGTTCCGTGCGCAGCAGCCGGTCGCGTTCCTGCGCCAGGCGCAGGTCGGCATGGGTGGCCGGGGTGGGGTCCGGGGAGAGCGGGCGGCTCACCGGGGTGCCGCCGGTACGCGCACGGTCCAGTAGGCGCCGCATCCGTACCGGCCTTCCGGCCGGTCGGGGTGATCCTCGTCGCACGTGCACATCATCAGTTCGACCCGCGACCGTGCCGCACCGTCCGGCGCCCCCCGCTGTCGTCGGCCGAACCGGGGGCCGCCGGCCCGGAAGACGCCGCTGACGACCGGAACGTCGATGGCCGCCGCGCAGCGGGGGCAGCGCCCGCTCAGGATGAGAGTGTCGGGTCTCGGCTCGGTCACGGTGAAGGTCCGCGCCACATGCGCTCCGTATTCCGCGGCGGTCGTCTCCCGGTAGGGCAGCGGTCGACGACGCCTCCGGCCAGGCAGGGCGAAGGCCATGGTCACTCCTGAGGGGCGGTCGCGGTGGCGGGCCCCGGTTCGGGGCCCGGTACGGGTGACGGGTCGGGGGAGGCCACGGACGAACGGCTGCGGTCCGTCTCCGGGTGACGGTCCCTCAGGGCCCGGTATGAGTGAACGGTGTCCACACACCGGGCGCAAGGCGCCGGTCGTCACGCAGCGCGCGCACCGCCGTGTGCAGGGCGCGGGCCGAGCGGGCGGGCTCGAAACGGCCGGTGGAGGTGAGGTCCGAGTACACCGCCGTGGCGACGTCGGCGGCGATGTCGTCGTACACCGACCACAGCGTCCCGATGACCTGCCGGTAGCCGGTGTAGTGCATGGCCGCCGCCAACGTGATGGTCTCGTCGGGGAGCGTCGCCACGCCGGTGGCGGTCTGGCAGGCGGACAGGAACGCGAACTCGCCGCGGTGCCGCTGGGCGCCGAAGTCGGTGATGCGGAGAACGTCGCCGCCGTGGAGCGCGAGGCCCCCTCGGGACGGGTCCAGCAGGTCCTGGCCCCCGTGACAGCTGAAGTGCACCCACCGGTGTCGTGGGAGCTGCGAACGTACGGCCTGCACCGTGGCGTCGGCGCCTTCCAGCAAGGTGTGCCGGTCCGGGAACAGGGAGAGGAGCAGCTCTCGTTCACGGGCGACATCGGTCAGCGGCGCCTGGTCGGGATCGTCGGGAAGCGACACGATCAGCAGGCGCTCGTCGTCGGGGCGCGAGCCGAGCGGCCGCCGGGCCTCCGCCAGCACACGCAGCGTCGGGGTGTAGGACGACACCACACGGTCCAGGACGGTGCGGCGGCTTCCGTCGTGGTAGCCGGCGCCGTGCACGGGCAGGAGGGTGAGGAGACCGGTGGGACACCACCACAGCCGAGGCCATGCGGCGGTGTCGCCGCCGGGCGGCTCGACGAAGCCCAGGAATCCCAGCACCGGCTCGGCGACGGTGTCCCACAGCCACCGCAGAAGCGACACCAGCGTCGTCTCGCGCCTCTCCAGAGCGCGGTGCAGGGCCACCATCGCCCGCGAACGGTGCCTGGCCGCGGCCGACATGGGCTCGCCCCGGCCGTACTCCAGGCGGGCCGTCTGCAGGTCGTGGACGGCCAGCTCCACTTCCTGGAGCGCTTCGAGATGGGTCACGGTGCGCTCGGCGATCGACTCGACGGTCAGCCGGGGCAGAGGCACGGCCTGGACCCCGCCCGTGGTGACCACCAGCGCGTCGCAGCGCCACCGGCTGGTGTTGAGGACGACGACGGGGCCGGAGCGCGCGGTGGGCAGGAGGGTGCCCAGCCGTGGTGCGAGGAAGTCCTGGAACCCGTCGAGCCCATGGATCTCTTCGATGAGCCGGTCCCACTCGCGTGCCAGGGCCATGCGTCGTTCGGCCGTGTGTGCGGCGGCCGCCTCGGGCCGTGGGGCACTCGTCATGTCGGATCCCCGATTCCCCGCGCGTTGCGGACTCCTGTCGATCACCGGCGTTGCCGCGCTACCCGCTCAGGGCGGTGCGAGGGGTGGGAACAAGCCGGTCTCGTCGAGACGCGTGTCGCTGAGCCCCAAGGAGACGGCACGGAGCCGATCGGCCAGTTCAGGGTGGTGCGCACGCAGGTCGGCGAAGTCGTCGTGCGCGTCCAGGGTCTGGTTCCAGATGAGGTTCCGCCCCTGTTCGAGCAGCTCCACGGCCCGCTCGGCCCGGTCGGTCGCCAGGGCGCAGGCAGCGGCGTCGCCCGCCACGTCCACCACGCTCTGGAGCCGCTGTTCCTGGCTGCGGCGTTCGATCGCGCGCGAGGCGACCAGGGGCAGCAGGGATACCGCCTTCGCATACAGGTCGGCCGCCGCCGTGCCCCCCGGCTCCAGCGACGCCGCCGCGTAGGCGGCGGCCCGCGCGGACGTGATGCGCGCCATCACCGGCGACGCCGCCAGTTCCGCCGCCTCGCTCCACAGCCCGATCGCCCGGCGCGCGTCGGCGGGCGATGCGGCCAACTCCGCGTGCAGATCGAGGCAGGACGCCACGACGGACAGCAGCTGGCCCCTGTCGGCGTGGACGGCGGGAAGCTCGTCCAGGGCCGTCTGCGCGAGCGTGACGGCTTCGGCCGCTTCTGTCGCGGCCCGGTCGCGCTCGGCCCGGCTGCGCAGCATCAGCGCTCGGCCGGCGAGCCAGCGCGGGCGGTCCTCATGCCCCACCGGTGTCAGCTCCAGGGCCGCCAGGCTCGCCGCGATCGCCTCGTCAAGATCTCCGGACGGTCCCGTGCCCAGGGTCACGCGCATGCTGAGCAGGGCGGCCAGGTTCGCGAGATACCGCTTGCGGTCCTGGTCCGACCGCAGACATGCCTCCACTGCCGCGCGCGCCGTCTCCAACGCCGCGTCGAGATCGGCCGGCTCCTGCGACCAGACGAAGAGCCGCTGCAGGTTGGCGCCGAGGTTCGACAGGCACAGCGCTCGGTTTCCGGAGTGGGCGGCGGCCACGGCGGCCCGGCTGACGTCGATGGCCTCGCGAAGGTCGGACAGGGCCCCGAACCAGGCGAACCGGGTGCCGAGCGCGCCGCTCAGATTGATCAGGCCGTGGCTCCCCTCCCGCGCGTGGGATCGGTCCGTCCCGGCGCGGGCCACGGCCGCCCGGCCCAGCGTGATGGCCTCGTCCAGGTCCTCGACGGAGAAGCCGCGCTCGGCCCGGACCCTCAACTGTCCGGCGAGTGCGGTGAGGTAGTCGGCCGTGCGGGGGTCGCCCTCCGGTATGAGGGACAGCGCGACGCGGGTGATCGCGACGGCGTCGTCCAGGTCGCCGGGGGCGCCGGTGTGCTGGGCCCGGAGGAGCAGCGATTCCCCCAGCTGGAGGTTGCGCCAGGGGAGTCCGTCGTCATCGGCCGAGGACGCGGCGACGGCTTCGCGCAACGCGGCTATGCCCTCGTCCAAGTCGGAGAGGGAGCCGGACTTGTAGTACCGGCCGACCAGGAAGAAGCCCAGGCCTTCCAGGCGTTGCGCCCGGTACGGATCGCCGTCGCCCGTGATCTCCATGACGGCCCGGCTGATCGCGACGCCGTCGTCCAGCAGCCCCTCGACATGCTCGGCCGACTGCAGGGCGGCAGCCAGCAGGTCGCGCCGCGGTTCGTGTGCGGGGTCCGTCTTCGGGGTGGCCGAGACCGAGGCCCTGAGCAGACCGATCGCTTCTTCCAGTTCGGTGGCGGCGGTGGTGCGGGCGAACGCGGCGAGCAACGCGCGGCCGAGGTGGAACTGTGCGCGGGCCCGGTCGGACGGTGTGGCCGAACACCGCACTCCCTCCCGTCCCGCGTTGACGGCCTCGTCGCAGTCCTCCGGCTCGTGGAAACGCTGGTGCCGTGTGAGGTACGCCGCGGACAGCAGCGAAGCCACCACTCCCCGCTGCGGGTTTGCCGTGGAGATACAGGGGAGGGCGGCACGCACCAGACCGATGGCCTGGTCCAGCGAAGAGCGGTCGCTCGTGGCGTCCGCCTCGGTGAGCATCCGCCGAACCCGGTCGCAGACCAGGAGAGCCGCGACCTCGTCGGCGTTCCGGCAGGCCCGGAGAGCTCCGGGGACGAGCGCCGGATTCGACTTCAGCGCCGCATCCACCAGACGGGCGGCGATGTGCAGATCCCCTGTGCCCTCCCCGAGGGGAAGCAGGTGATGGCGAAGGCTGTGAAACCTGATCAGCACCACGGTGGAGATCACGTGCGTCTCGCGGCTCTGTTCGAGCAACCGCCTCAGCCGTGTCGCGTCTTCCAGGGCCGCGTCGAGCGCCACCAGCCCGGCTGTGCCAGCGGTGAGGTCGATCTGTTTGAGCCGCGCGTCCAGACGTACCGACAGGGCCATGATCTGCACAGAGCTGCGAATTCCCACGGGCGACTTCCTTGGGACAGGCGGAGCCGGCGACGTCGGTCTCCACGGTGCCCGCCTGGCCCCCGGGAGGCAATCCTTCGGCGCCTGCGGTTGGGCTTCCGTCAACTCATGGTGTAGATAAGCCAGTTGTTGCGTCCTCTGGATCGCAACAGGAGGTGATCGCGGTGACTCCTCAGTCGCTCCACCGGTGATCACCGACCCCCCTCATGCACAGCGAAAGGCACATGTATGGCGAACAACCGCAGGATGCGCCACGGCGGACAGGTGCTGGCGCTCTCAGCGGCTGCCCTGGGCATGGTCGCGGCGATGGCCGGTCCGGCCTCGGCCGATGACCAGCCGACCCGGGCGCAGCTCATAGCCGACTGCGACTCGGGCGCGGGGAAGTGCACCTTCAACGACCCCGAGTTGGGCCAGGCGTATCTCGGAGGCTTCCACCGGGTGTCCGACTCGCTCTACAACTGCAGCACCTCGTCTGCCACCCAGTCGATGACCTGGTCCGACACCGTCGGTTCCACGGACTCGGCAGGCGTGTCCGTGACCGCCGGCGGCAAGATCGCGGACATCATCGACCTCAGCGTGACGGCGACCTACAGCCACACCTGGTCGAGCAGCCACTCGGAGACCAGCTCCGTCAACATGACGGTCAAGCCCGGGGAGGTGGGCTGGATCTCCCGTGCGCAGGTGATGCAGACCGTCTCCGGCACATGGCAGACCCACTACGACGACCGGAAGTGGGGCCACTACTTCTGGTTCGTCCCCGACGTCATCACGGGGCCTGCCCCGAACGGGACGGACGGCCGGAGCAACGCGGTGGTCGTCAAGTCCAGGAAGATGACCCAGCAGGAGAAGCGCTCCTGCTCCAGCCGCTCGGGTAGGGCCAGGACGTTCGTCGTCCACGGCTGATCCGCCGATCGCACGCCCGGCTGCCTCGCGGTCCGTATCCCCGCGAGGCAGCCGGGCCGGCTTTCCGAGGGCTTCAAGGATCCCGATGTGCTGCGGAAGTTCCTCTCCGACCGCGGAAGGATCCGCAGCCGCCCGGTGACCCACCTGACGCGTCGGCAGCAGCGGCAGACGGCGCGGGCCGCCGAGAACGCACGCGAGACGGCGCTGCTGCCCCACGCCTCCCGGTAGCCGTGTCGCCGTCGCCCTCCGGTGCCGGCTGCCGGCCGCCGCACGGCACCCGACGGTGTCGGTGACCTGTCGGAGGGCTGTCAGTCGGCTGTCGGCGACTCGTCGGCGGGGCCTGGCACCTTTCTGGAGACGGCCGGCCGGAGCTCACCGGACGACCCGATTCCGAAGGAGCCATCATGCGCACTCCCGTCACGATCATCGGCGCCGGACTCGGCGGACTCACACTCGCCCGCGTCCTGCACGTCCACGGCATCCCGGCCACGGTCTACGAGGCGGAATCCTCCCCTGCGCAGCGCGCGCAGGGCGGGATGCTCGACATCCACGACTACAACGGGCAGCTCGCCGTCGAGGCGGCCGGCCTGATGGACGAGTTCCACGCCATCGTCCTGGAGGGCCGCCAGGCACTGCGGGTCCTCGCCCCGGACGGGACCGTCCTGATGGACAAGGCCGACGACGGCACGGGCGGACGCCCCGAGGTGCAACGCGGCGACCTGCGGCAGATCCTGCTCGACTCACTCCCCGCCGGCACCGTACGGTGGGGGCACAAGGTCAGCGGTGCCCGTACCCTCGGCGAGGGCCGCCACGAGGTGACGTTCGCCGACGGCAGCACCGTCCTCACCAGCCTGCTGGTCGGCGCGGACGGCGCGTGGTCACGGGTCCGGCCGCTGCTCTCGACCGCCATACCCGAGTACATCGGCAAGTCGGTCGTCGAGTTCTACCTGTTCGACGCCGACACCCGGCACCCAGCCGCCGCAAAGACGGTCGGCGGCGGGTCGATGATCGTGCCCACACCGGGCAGGGAGATCTTCGCTCACCGGGAGACCGGCGACACCCTCCACACCTACGTGGGACTGTCCGAGCCGCAGGACTGGTTCGCCGCCATCGATTTCACCGATGCCGCCGGGGCCACCGCGCGGATCGCGGAGGAGTTCGACGGCTGGGCACCGGAGCTCACCGCGCTGATCACCGACGGCGACACCGCACCGGTCCTGCGCCCCCTCTACGCTCTCCCGACCGGGCACCGGTGGGACCGGGTGCCCGGGGTGACCCTGCTGGGCGACGCCGCCCACCTCGCGGCCCCGAACGGCGAAGGCGCCAACCTGGCCATGCTCGACGGCGCCGAACTCGGCAACGCCCTCGCCGCGCACCCCGATGACATCGAGGCCGCGCTCACCGAGTACGAGCAGGCCATGTTCCCCCGCAGCACCGAGGTCCCCACATTCGAGGGCGCCGAGATCCTTGGGATCGACTCCGGCGACACCACGGCCCAAGGCCTGATCAAGAAGGACCGGTGAGCCTCGCGGATCCCCGGCATGACCCGCGCCCGGAGTTCGGGCGCGGGGCCATGCCGGCGAGCATCAGCTCGACCAGTCCCTGCCGCTGAGGCCGGACCCCGCCCCACACGCGGGCCGGTCGTCAGTAAGCCTCGTTCCCGAAGAGGGCCCAGCCAGGCGTAGATGCGGGCGAGAGCCGGTCGCTGGGCGCCTGCCTGGCAGTGCGCGTCGGCGCCCTCCGCCGCGGTGAACTCGACCAGGGTCCGGGGGCAGGTGAGGTGGTCGTAGAGCTGCCGGGCCTGTCCGGCGAAGAACAGGTCCTCGACGGCCTCGCAGACCAGCGTGGGGCACTCGATCCGCTCGACGAGTCCGTCGCGGAGGTGGTAGTCGAGATACGCGGCACCGAAGGCTCGGGGAGTGTCGGTACCCATCACGTACATGCCGTGGTTCAACGCCCACCGCATGACCGGGTCGGTGGCCGTCAAGTGGTCCAGCCGGGCGTCGAGTCCGGGGTCCGCGACCGCGCGCACCCGCCGTTCGGCCTCCTCCCGGTCGCCGGGTACGACGTCGGTGACCGCCTGGCCGAGGTCGTAGACGCCGTCGAGGGCGATCACCGCGGCCAGCCGGCGTTCGAAGGCCGCCGCCCTGGGGGCGAGCAGTCCGCCCATGCTGTCGCCGAGCAGCGCGACCCGGTCCCGGTCGACCTCCGGCAGGGTCAGCGCGAAGTCGAGGACGGGGCCCACGACGTTCTCCCAGTCCGGCCGGAAGACCAGCCCGTCGCGGTCCAGCGGTCCCGGCTGCCCCGGGCCTTCGAAGACGAGGACGGTGTAGCCGCGCTCCGCACCCGCCATCGCTCCGAAGAAGTGCATCTCCTCGGCCGTGCCGTCGAAGCCGTTGTGCATGACCACGGTCGGCCGGGCGGTGGTGGAGGCGCCGGCCCGGTACGGACAGCCGGGCAGGGCGCCGCCCTCGTAGGGGATGCGGACCGGTTCGATCCGCGGGGTGAACAGTGCTGCCGCGGCGTGGAAGCACTCCACGCTGCGCTCGTAGGCGGGCCGTCCGGGAACAGGTCCACGGCCAGGGCGAGCGCGGCCGGGGCGATGGCGGCGGCACCGAGGCCCTGAACGGCGCGGGCCGCGATCAGCACGCCCGGTGCGGCGGCGGCTCCCGCTGCCAGCGAGGCGGCCGCGAACACGGCGAGGCCGACGGCCAGCACCCGGCGGCGACCGAGCAGATCGGCCGCCCGCCAGGAGCAGCGTTCCGAACGCCAGGCCGTAGGCGTTGACCACCCAGGTGGTGCCGCTGTCCGACAGGCCGACCCCGGCGCGGATCTGCGGCAGGGCCACGTTCACGATCGAGGTGGCGAGCATGACGGTGAACTGGGCCGCGGCGAGCACCGCGAGCGCCGCTGACTGCCGTGGGCCGGGAGGCGTGTGCCCCGGCGGTGTGCGTGGGAGGTTCATGGCGCACGGACTCGTGCGACGCGGTGTCCACTATCCAGGCCCGTCAGGGGTGTTGACCGTGCACTCCTGTCCACTCCTGTCCGGGGGTGGCGGACGGCCCCGGCGGCGACGCAGGGGTGTCCGCGCCGAAGCGTGTGCTGTCGCGTTCGTCCGCCGCGTCCGCGTACAGATCGAGCAGCCAGTTGTGCAGCCCCAGCCCGCCGTCCACCGTGATCACCGATCCGGTCGTGTACGCCGCCACCCGTTCGTCGCTGAGGGCCAGCACCCATGGCGCGACGTCGTCGGTGGCTCCGAGTCGGCCGAGCGGCACGGCACGGCTGGAGCGCTCGACATGGGCGCGGGACCGTTCGCTGCCGTCCGACCAGGTGTCGATGGCACCGGGGGCGACCGCGTTCACGCGTACGCCGTGCGGCCCGAGCTCCACGGCCAGTTCCTTGACGAGCATGGCCAGCGCGGCCTTGGAGGTGCTGTAGTCGGGGTTCATACGGATCGCGTCGGAGTGCAGCGAGAGCACGAAGACGACGGATCCGCGCCGACCGGTGTCAAGCCATCGCCGCACCCACTGGCGGGTCAGGAACCACGGCCCCTCGATGTTCGTGGCGTAGGTCCTGCGCAGGTCCTCGGGCTCGATCTCCAGGAAGGACTTCCCGGACCGCACGCCGACGTTGTTGACCAGGACGTCGATCGCGTTCCCCGAGACCAGCCGTGCCACCAGCGGCCGCGGGTCGCCGCCGAGGTCCGCGCACACCAGCTCGGCTCCCTGCGCACCGCCGAGCTGCCGGGTCAGGTTCTCCTCCGAGACGTCGACCGCGCAGACGGTGGCCCCCTCACGCAGGAAGGAGCGGGCGACGGCCAGGCCGATCCCGTGACCGGCACCGGTGACCATGACCCGCTTGCCCTGGAAACGCCGTCCCCCCGATCGGGGACCTACCGCATCCGGTTCTGGTAGAAGGTCTCCAGCGTTTTCCATATCGCGGTGTACTCCTTCCGTCGTGAGGAGTCGTACCAGGCCGGCGTGCCGGCCCTCAGTCCGGCCTGCCGGATGGAACGGCAGATGGCCTCGTTGAGCAGATCACGCGAATGGCGGCCGGTCGCCTCGGCGGTGTAGGGGCACAGGCCGAAGCCGCACTCCTCACCGCAGGGCCCGTCCGCGGTGAGACGCGAGCGGGACGCCCGGGCCGACATGCACCGCGGGAGACTGCTCCGCAGACTGTTGGCGTCGCGCTTGCCCTGTTCGGCCTTCTCGTTGTGGTTGAGCCAGAGGGTGACCTCGCCCAGCAGTTGCAACGCCTCGGGGGCCAGCGCCGACACGGCGGATCCGCTCAGACTCTCCTCCGAGTACCACAGCAGCCGGGACCACGGTTCGTCCGCGCAGCGCAGGGCGAGCGCTGCCATGGCCCGGACGAACGGGTGGCTGTCCCGCCGGGCGTCGCGCAGGGCGCCCAGGGCCCGCCGGTCGCCGGGGTTGTGGTGCAGTCGGCGGCCGACGGCCTGGACCGCCTCCAGCCGGGCGTACCAGAACCTGCCGGAGCGCAGCAGTTCGCAGGCGCCCGCGTCCGGCGGCAGCGCGGGGTGGCGGAAGGCGGCCAGCTTGTACCCCTGGGCCAGCGACGACTCCGCGCCGAGCGCGCCCGGCGCGTCCCGAAGGGTGAGCTGCTCCAGGCAGCGTCGCAGTTCCAGCAGGTGGCCCGCCGCCCGGTCCCGTGCCGGGCCCGCCGGCAGACCGTCGGCGAGTGCGGGGATGAACCAGAACGCCCGTTCGACGATGTCGCTTCCCTCTGTCGGGCCGTCGGGTGCCCGCATGCGGGCGGTGAAGCCGTCCACGAACTCGGCCAGACGCATGAAGCGCTCGACGTCCGGCTCGGCCAGCAGCTGGGCGCAGGCCCAGCGAGCCACGTACTGGTCGTCGAGATCCAGGATCGACCAGAGGAACGCGCCGCTGCGTCCGACGTCCAGCAGACCGACGTACGGGACCGCCGCCCCTCGGTCGGCGGGCCGGGCACCCGTCCACAGCCGACGGTAGAGCCGCAGACACCGCCGTTTCAGGCGCCGGTCCGACAGCGCGGCGGCCACCGAGGCGAGCATGTTGACCAGGGAGAGGTTTCTGAGCACCGGTGCGACCGGTGGCAGCTCCTCGGCCATGCTCATCAGCCGGCGGGCACACGCGGGGGAGGGCTGACGCAGCAGCGCCGTCTCCAGGGCCATGATGGGCTCCCGCATGACCGTGCGGGCCAGCACCGCGGCGAGGAAGCGCCGCCCGCGACCGCTGCCCAGGCCGTCGACCACGCTCAGCGAGGCGACGTGGCTGAGGAGCAGCGGATGCCGGAAGGCGATCTGACCCTGGGGCAGGCCCATGCGCAACACGCCGACCGACTGGGCGGCACGCAGCACCGCCAGCAGTTCCCCGCGGTTCCGCGGTCGTCGGCCCAGACCGGGTGACTCGCCGGCGGACAGGTAGTCCTCCACGCCGCACACGGTGTGCCCGAACCGGATCTGTGTCCAGGCGATCGAACCGAGCACCCGCAGGGTGTCCTCGGAGACGGCCGCATCGGCCGTGCGCCGGGCGATCACCGAGTCGAGAAGTGCGACCCGGCGCCCGAGAACGGGGCCGGGCAGGCCGGCGACCTCGGACAGTTCGGCCAGGGCCAGCTCGCGGCACAGGACGGCGTAGAAGGGAACCTGGTGCAGCGCCAGCCGGGTGGTGAGCTCGCTGCCGAGCGGAGCGGGGACGCCCCACTCGACGAGCCGGGCCACCGTCTCCTCGACCGGCAGCGCGGGCATGGGGAACCGGTAGCCGGGCAGCACGGCCGGCAGCGACTCCGGCCGCGCGGCCAGCACCAGGCCGACGTCCTCGTCCACCACCCGGTCCAGCAGAGCACGGGTCAGCTCCCGCACGTCGACGAAACCGATGTCGCTCCCCATCTCGTCCAGCGAGTCGACGAGGACGACGACGCGGCGCTGGTCGGCCGCCTTGCGCCAGATCTGCTCGCCGTCGCGCTCCCGGGTGACGAAGCGGTCGATCTGGCTCAGGAAGGTGGCCCTCGCCAGGGCGGTGACGCTGTCCTCGGGATGCCGGCCACGCATCGACAGCATCACGGGTACGAGCCCCTGCTCCGCCAGGCGCACGGCGAGCCGACCCAGGAGCATCGTCTTGCCCGAGCCGGCAGCCCCTGTGACGATCAGCGGCACGCCGGCAGCGCCGGACCGCAGCTCCGCCTCCAGCATGGCGAGCACACCCGGGGGTTCGATGAAGTCGTCCGCTCCCGTGCCAGGCCCGAGCTCGGCCCCCAGCCGCCGGGGGTTCTCGCGGATCCGGCGCAGATGACGGCGAAGGACGATCCAGCGGGAGATCGTGCCGATCCACAGCAGCGACACCAGGAAGGCGACGATGATGCTGGACAGCAGGTTGGTCACCAGCCCGCAGGCCACCGGCTGCCGGGTACAGACGTCGTCGGCCGCACCGTCCGTGAGCGGTCCGTAGCCGAGGATCCCCGCGAGGACCACGAGCACCGCCAGCGCCAGGGACGTGATGCGGTGCCGCCGTGCGGACGGCCACCGAAACGGCCTCAGCTCACCGATTCCGGCCAGGGCGGCCAGCAGCTTCCTCCTCAGCACCCGGCCACCGATCCCTTCTGCGCGCGTCCCGCGCCCCGGCACCGCGGTGCCGCACCGCCGGACTCAGTGCGGCCACCGTGCGTCGATGTCGCCGGCCGAGCAGGCCGCCGCGATCAGCAGCCCCGCCTTGCGGACACAGACACCGCCGAGCGTGGGCAACTCGGCCACCTGACGGAGCCGGTTGCCGCGGCTCGGCCGTGCGCCACCGCCGTCGGGGCCCGGGCCGGTACGCCGGTAGACGGCCAGGCTTCCGCTGCGTCCCCGATAGGTGAAGTCCGGGCGACGCAGCAGTACGGTCGTGATCGCCAGCGTGACCCCCACGGAGTAGAACGCGTCGTGAACGGCGAGCCAGCCCCCGGGTGGCAGCCGACCGCAGACACGCCGCAGATCCTGTGCCGCGTCACGGAAGCGGTGCGAACCGTCGACGAAGACCAGCCCCGCCGCCTCCAGCACATCGTCCGGTGTCTGTTCGGACCGTATCCGTAAATGCGTCACGCGCCCCTCGGCACCGGCGAGTCCGAGGTTTCTGTGGAACTCCAGATGGGTCGTCTCGGGATCGGCACCGGAATGTGCCGCCCTTCCCGGTCTCGGGCCGACTTCGTCACCGGCATAAGGGTCGACGGCGTACAGGGCGACGCCTTCGGCGGCACCCGAAAGAAGTGAGAGCGTGGAGCGCCCGAGAAATGATCCAAATTCCACGATGTGTGTACCCGCGGGAATACGGGATGCCAGCTCGGAAAGAATTGCCGCCTGCGTCGGTGTGAGCCAGCCGGCGACCCGGGGGAGGATCTCGCTGACGCTTTCCTCGGCTGTGGGTGACGTGCACCGGTACCTCATTCGACGACCCCGATTGCGACGTCAACCAAAGAGTGCAACCGAGAGTGACACGCAACCACAGGGCTGTCAAGATGTCGTGGCGGGCGTGAAGTTGACAGGAACGCGGACCCGTCCGTTCCCTCTCCGGCCGGTCGGTCCGGCTCCGTGCGGCAGACAGGAGACCAGGTTTGCGCCCGCACGAAACACCTTGGATCACCGGCCCGGAAAGCCTCAGGAAAGGCCTTGAAGAAGCAGCTGTCCGAAGGATTCTCGTACTGGCGTGGCGTGATGTGCAGGACACCGCCGCCGGCGGCTCCGAATACCACACCAGCGCCATGGCGAAGGTCTGGGCCGACGCGGGTGTCGAGGTGATACTGAGGACTTCGAGCGCACCGGGACTTCCGGGTCAGGTGTTCCGGGACGGATACCGAGTCGTGCGCCGGGGCGGGAAACTCACGGTGTTCCCGGCACTCGTCGCGGAGCCGAGGCTCTTACGGCGGCCGGGTACGGCGGTCGTGGAGGTGTGGAACGGTGTTCCCTGGTGGGCGCCGCTGTGGGCCGTGGGCCCCACCGTCACCTGGGTGCACCATGTACACGGAAACGTGTGGCAGGAGCACTTCGGGCCGTTCCTCGGACGCCTGGGCTGGCTGGTGGAAGCACGCCTGGCCCCACGCCTGTACGGGCGCGCCCGCATCTGTACTCCGGGGAACTCCACGCGCGACGATCTCGTCGGGCGCCTGGGTCTGCCGCTGTCGTCCATCACCGTCATCCCTCCGGGGGTCGACCGGGCGTTCACAGCCGCTCCGCCGGGAGCCGGCCCAGCAGGTGACGGCCGGTCTCCCTTTCCGTCGGTGCTGGTGGTGGCCAGGACAGTGAAGTCCAAGCGGATCGAGCTGGTGATCCGGGCGATGCGCCATGTGGTGGAGCGCTGTCCGTCGGCCCGGCTCTACGTGATCGGTGACGGCCCCGAACGCGCCGCCCTGCAGCGGCTGAGCCGTTCCTGCTTCGGCCACTCGGCCACGGTCACCTTCCTCGGGCACGTGGACCAGGCCGAACTCATCCGCCGGTACCGTTCGGCCTGGGTGCTGGTCAGCGCCTCCTCGGCCGAAGGGTGGGGTCTGACCATCAGTGAGGCCGCCGCCTGCGGGACGCCTGCCGTCGTCACCGACATACCGGGCCACCGCGACGCCGTGACGCACGACGTCACGGGACTGCTGGTGGCCCCCGGCCAACTCGCCACCGCCATCGGGCGGCTTCTCGCCGACCACGACCTGCGCAGACGGCTCGGGACCCAGGCGGCCGACCTCGTGGCCCGCCTGCGCTGGGAGACGACCGCATGGCGCACGGCCGAGGTCCTGCTCGCGGTGGCTCAGGTTCGGGTGCGGCAGCGGACCGGTGAGAACTGAGCGTCTCCGGTCCGGCGGTGCGCGCCGACGCACCGATTTTTGAGAGATCTTTTACACGGCGCGCGCAACTGTGGCCCGTGGCTCGTCTGTCTGACAGGGAGTCGGGCCCGTCAGGGCCGAGGAGCGAGAGAGCGGGGCAGGACGTGGGACGGCGCAAGAGCGGCATAGGGGTCGCACTCGTCACGGGTGCGATGCTGGTGGGCGCGAGTGCCTGCGGCGGCGGCAGTGACAAGGCGAGCGGGGGCGACGCCAAGGCGTCGGGGAAGCCGAGCGTGAGCGCCTCTCCGTCGCCGACGAAGCCCGCCGGGCCGCCGATGCTGCTGGAGACGATCACCCCGCAGACGGGAACCACGGTCGGCGTGGCCATGCCGATCTCGGTGGTCTTCACGAACCCGGTGGCGGCGAAGGCACGGGCCACGGTGGAGAAGCACCTGAAGGTGAGCACCTCGCAGCCGGTGGTCGGCGCCTGGCACTGGTTCGGCGACAAGCGCGCCGACTGGCGGCCGAAGGAGTACTGGCCCTCCGGTACGCAGGTGAAGATCGACGCTGACATGAAGGGCATCAGCAACGGCAACGGACGCTACGGCGTGCGCAGCTACACGCACACCTTCAAGGTCGGCGACGATGTGCGCGCGGATGTCTCGGTGACCGGCCACACCATGAAGGTGACGCGGAACAGCAAGCTGGTCCGCACCCTGTCGATCAACGCGGGCAGCGCCCAGTACCCGACGTGGAACGGCACGATGGCCGTCATCGACAAGCAGGAGAAGGTCCACATGACCTCCTGCAGCGTGGGCATCAGCTGCGACAAGGGCAGCCCCAACTTCTACGACCTCACGCTGCCCTGGGACGTGCACCTGACCCAGTCCGGCACCTACGTGCACTACTCGACCGGCGACCCCAACCCGGGCAGCGGGAGCGCCCGCGGCTCGCACGGCTGCGTCCACCTGTCGCTGTCGGACGCCAAGTGGTTCTACGGCCAGGTCAAGCAGGGCGACCCCGTGACCATCACCGGATCGCCCCGGGCCAAGGCGTCGGCCGACAACGGCTACGCCGCCTTCAACCTGGGGTGGGACGAGTGGCTCGCCGGCAGCGCGTCCGGGGAGGGGACGACCGGAGCGCTGTGACGCGGTGCGGTGGCCGCGCCCGTCAGCGCCCGATGGCGCCGACGGGCGCGGCCACCGTCGTACCCGGCCCTTCAGCCCGAGGGCGGCCGCAGGTCGCCCCGTCACCGGAGGGGGACGGACCGAGGGCCGGTAGGGTGGTTCCCTCCGGGCGGCTCGACTCCCGGAGTCTGGAGACACCATCCCCCGGCCGGACGGATTCGCGGTCCGTGGCCACCGGGCGGTGCTCACCCGCCGGAACCACGACAAGCGGTCCGTCGAACTCGTACGTGCCGAACTCGACGGCACCACGTGGGCGGTGACCAGCCGCCGCCGGCTTCGGGTGCCCGGCCGAGTCGTCCTGCGCTGCGGGCAGGGCCGCGACGGCTCACTCTGGCTCCGCACGGGCGACACATGGCTGCGCACACAGGCATGAGGACCCCACCGCTCGCGGCAGCCGCGGGGCCCGCGCGACGGTGGGGTCGTTCATGCCGGCCGCGATGCGTGGCGCCGACCGACGGCGCCCGCACGGCGGTGTGTCACTGGATGGTCCAGCCCACGCTGCCGACCCCCGTGCTGTAGAACGCGCAGGAGCCCGTGGACTCGCTGTACTGCCCCGGGTTCAGGGTCACCCAGTTGCCGGAGACGTCCGGGGCCCAGCCGCAGACGATCTCGGCGCGGAACGTGACGGTGTGGTCGGTGTTGTTCTGGCAGCCGGCGATGCCGACGTTCGGATCGTTGTTGTGCACCCAGCCTTCGCAGTCGACGGTCCCCTGGGCAGCGGCGGCCTGCGCCGGAACCGCCACACCGGCGACGCTGAGAGCGAGGGCGGAGACCGTCGAGGCCAGGCCGGCCGCGAGGATGCGCTTCGTGCTGTGCATGTGTACCCCCGTGAGAGCGAGTTGCTGTCTTCCTGTGATCAGTGAAGGGCACACGCGCCCAGGTGTGAACCTGAGACATCCGAGGGTGCACCTGCAACAACCAGCTCCGTGATCGGAGGGCCGGATCCCCTCACCCGGCATGACGGGCTCTGGATCAAGTCCCCTCGAAGTCCCCTCGAACGCACCGGAGTTGGGCCCCGGACCCGGCACATTGGGCGCCGTTTATATGACCTATTTGGCCCGAGAGTAGCCCATTTGGCGGGTGGGCAGCCTGGCAGCGTGATGAGACTCAGCCGAGCCTTACCAGCTCTCTTCGCCCTGGGCCTCGCCCTCGGCATGCCCGCCACGGCCGCTGCCGACGCGCTGGCGGCCGGTCCACCGGCCAAGCTCCACCGACATCACTGCTACACCCCTGACCAGGCCCGTACCGAGCTGGACCGCCGGGCAGCGGCGGCGGTCAAGTCCGGGAAGAAGGGCCGCGTGAGGGTACCGGTGTGCGAGAACAGCGGGACTTCACGCTGCGACGCTCCCAACCACCGGCTGCTGTGCGGCCAGTGGTGCCGGGACTGCGACGGACTGGTGTGTTCGCAGCCGTGGTTCTCGGAATACCAGTGCGGCAGCTGCTGACTGGGCGAAAGAGAGGGGAATCGTGACACTGTCATTCGCACTCCGCCGCCTGCGGACACCTGCCCTTGCGGCCGGCTTCGCGCTCGCGCTGCTGGTCGCGGTGCCCGGCAGCGCTCAAGCCGCCGGCGGAAGCTACACGTACATCACGGCGGCCGGACAGGGCTTCCGTGTCGACGAACCACAGAGCGACACCTGCCTCCCGCTCGTGGGCGGGGCCATCAGGTTCTCCAACGACACCACCGACACGGCCTTCCTGTACGGGGACTCCTCGTGCAGCGGAGGGTGGGCGCTGGTCGGGGTGGGCGCCACCTGGGACGCGCCCACCGGCGTCCAGGCCTTCGGGGTCCGTCTGGGCTCGACCGCCCTGGCCTCGAAGGGAGCCCGGTCATGACCGTTGTCCGGCACGTCGGCCGACTCGTGACGACGATGGTCGCCGTTCTCGGGGCCGTCCTCGTCCTCCACACACCGGCGTGGGCCGCCCTGGACAGCGACGCTGTTCGCTCGGGTGTGTCGACCGGGTACCGGAGCGGACTCGCCGATGACGCGTACAAGTGGTTCAGCTGGGGGGACCTGAAGGTCGGTGACTGTCACCAGACCGGTGGGTACCTCCGCTTGTACGCGGACGGCCGCCTCACGTTCAGCGCGCGGACCTGGACGGACTTCACCCTCAGCGGCGATGTGTGGCATGCGCGCTTCGAGCTGAAGAACTCCGCGGGCCAGGGCCTGTTCACCACGTCCACCTACGACAGCCCACCCATGTGGGCCAGCAAGAAGCACGACTGGACGGCGAACGGCACCTATGAACCGAGCGTCTACGACGCCACGGTCAGGGTGACGCAGTGGGCCTCCTGCTGAGCCGTCCCCACGCGGCGGCGGGCCTGCTGTGCGCTGCGCGAGGCCACTTCGGCGGCCGGACGCGGCGTACCTAGGACGGCAAGCCGCCGCCCCCGAAACAGCCGGCGCCTCTCCGACTCCCGCGGTCACGAACGGAGTCGACACACCTCCCCGAGGCGTCGGCCTTCCGGTTCTCCAGGCCCGCCGGGACCGCATCGACATCACGCTCCCTCGACGACAAGGGAAAGCCTTCTCTCCGTGAGCGTCCCCGCGCCGGGATCATGACGGTCTCTGTCGCCCGCACGCACGGACCGGTCAGCCTCTCCGGTGTGCGGAGCCGCACCCGGAGTGGGAGGATCAGGGAGATGTCCGTCGTCAGCAAGCTGCAGATCAAGCCCGGTCAGAGTGTCGCCGTTCTGGGCAAGCCCGACGACGTCCACCTGGAGGTCGAGGCCGCGGCTGAGGCGGCTTCGGCCGATGTGGTGCTCGCCTTCCTGGCCGGCTCGGACGACCTTCCGGGGGAGAGTGCGCAGGCGGCGCCCGCCGCCGCGCGGCGCGATGCCCTCGCCTGGGTGGCCTATCCGAAGGGCGGGCGGCTCGGAACGGACCTGGACCGCGACACCCTCGCCGCCGCACTTTCCGAGCAGGGCGTGCGGCCCGTGCGGCAGGTGGCCATCGACGACACCTGGTCGGCGCTCCGGCTCAGTCCCGGCATCTGATCATCTCCGGCTGCGGGGGGCATGTCCTCCACCCAGGGGTGTGGTGCGCCCGTGCCGACCTGGCGGCCCGCCCGCCGCCACCGACCGGTGAACCGGCTGCCTGGTGGGATCGAGGCGCGGGGGATCGTCTGACGGATCCTTGACCGGTGCTGTGCGCTCCGCGATGCTGTGTTGCGAAACATGAGATGAGTGCCGTAATAGGCAACATCCTGTCCCTCTGTCAGCCGAGGAGTGGCCATGTCCCAGCAGGTCAGTGCTGTCGTCGCACGGAGCAAGGGCGCCCCCGTCAGTCTGGAAACCATCGTCGTGCCCGACCCCGGCCCGGGCGAGGCGCTGGTCAGGATCGAGGCCTGCGGCGTCTGCCACACCGATCTGCACTACCGCGAGGGCGGTATCAGTGACGACTTCCCCTTCCTGCTCGGGCACGAGGCGGCGGGGGTGGTCGAGGCGGTCGGCGACGGGGTCACCGACGTGGCCCCCGGTGACTTCGTGATCCTGAACTGGCGTGCGGTGTGCGGGCAGTGCCGTGCCTGTCGCAGGGGCCGCCCCTGGTACTGCTTCGACACCCACAACGCCCGCCAGAGGATGACCCTGACCGACGGCACGGAGCTGTCGCCGGCTCTGGGTATCGGCGCCTTCGCCGAGAAGACACTGGTCGCGGCCGGGCAGTGCACCAAGGTGGATCCTGCCGCGTCGGCCGCGGTCGCGGGGCTGCTGGGCTGCGGCGTGATGGCGGGCATCGGCGCGGCCATCAACACCGGAGGCGTCGGGCGCGGCGACAGCGTGGCGGTCATCGGCTGCGGCGGTGTCGGGGGTGCGGCGATCGTCGGGGCGAAGCTGGCGGGTGCGGCGAAGGTCATCGCCGTCGACATCGACGCCCGCAAGCTGGCCACCGCCGAGAAGCTGGGCGCGACCCACACGGTCAACTCCAGGGAGACCGAGGTGGCCGACGCGGTGCGCGAGCTGACCGGCGGTTTCGGCGCCGACGTCGTCATCGAGGCGGTGGGCCGTCCGGAGACCTACCGGCAGGCCTTCTACGCGCGCGATCTCGCCGGGACCGTGGTGCTGGTCGGCGTACCCACCCCGGAGATGAAGCTGGAGCTGCCGCTGCTGGACGTCTTCGGCCGGGGCGGGGCACTGAAGTCGTCCTGGTACGGGGACTGCCTGCCCTCCCGCGACTTCCCCATGCTCATCGACCTCCATCTGCAGGGCCGCCTGGACCTGGACGCGTTCGTCACCGAGACCATCGCGCTGGACGAGGTCGAGAAGGCATTCGAGCGCATGCACCACGGTGATGTGCTGCGCTCCGTGGTGGTCCTCTGATGGCGGGCGCCCGCATCGAACGCCTCGTCACCTCCGGCCGGTTCCACCTCGACGGGGGCACCTGGGACGTCGACAACAACGTGTGGATCGTGGGGGACGACGACGAGGCGGTCGTCATCGACGCCGCACACGACGCCGACGCGATCCACCGGGCCCTCGGCGGGCGCACCCTGCGCGCGATCGTGTGCACCCACGCGCACAACGACCACATCGACGCCGCACCCGGTCTCGCCGCCCGCACCGGCGCCCCGATCCTGCTGCACCCCGACGATCTGCCGCTGTGGAAGCAGACCCATCCCGACCGGGCGCCCGACGGGGAACTGGCCGACGGGCAGCGCATCCCCGCCGCGGGTATCGAGCTGACCGTGCTGCACACCCCGGGCCACGCGCCCGGGGCGGTCTGTCTGCACGCTCCCGGTCTTCGCGCCCTCTTCAGCGGCGACACCCTGTTCTCCGGCGGGCCCGGGGCGACAGGGCGGTCGTACAGCGACTTCCCGACCATCATCGCCTCGATCCGGGACCGCCTGCTCACGCTGCCGGGCGACACCGTCGTCCACACCGGCCACGGGGACACCACCACCCTCGGTGCCGAGGCGCCGCACCTGCAGGAGTGGATCGACCGCGGCTTCTGACCGCGCGATGAGAAGCCGGCGAAAGGCCGGCCGACGAAAAGCAGACCGGCGAAAAGCGGCCCTGCCCGGGTGACGGCCCTCGCGGACGGCACCGGCGGCAGGGCCGTCGGCGCACCCTCGGCACCCCTCGATCTGCCTGTTGACCTGCGCTTTCGCACGCGCTTCGGCCTGCCCTGAAAACCCCCGTCGCGCGCCGCGCAACCCGGCCTCCGCACGCCTTGACAGCGGTTCAGAGCGGCCCTCAGACTGGCGTTGCGTTAATCGCAATCCGTTTCGCTATACGCACCGAGGTGTCATGATGATTCCCGCGTGCCGTCTCGTGGATCTGCCGCGAGGCGAGGCCCATCGGCTCCCTGTCGACCCACCGGTGTCGGTGTTCCACACCGACGACGGCGAGCTCTTCGCCATCGACGACACCTGCACCCACCAGGACGCGTCGCTGGCCGACGGCTGGCTGGAGGGCTGCGAGGTCGAATGCCCGCTGCACGCCTCGAAGTTCGACCTGAGGACCGGAGCCGTGGACGCACCGCCGGCCAAGCTCCCGGTGCGCACCCACGAGGTCGTCGTCGAGGACGGCATGGTCTACGTGCGGCTGTCCACCGAGGCGCCCAACCTGCCGCCGTGCGTCGCCGCCCGCCTGGCCGGGGGCCCCGCGTGAGGACCGTTGCCGTGGTGGGCGCCTCGCTGGCCGGTCTGTCGGCCGCGCGCTCGCTGCGGCAACGGGGGTACGACGGCCGGCTGGTCGTCATCGGGGACGAGCCGCACCGCCCGTACGACAGGCCGCCGTTGTCCAAGGAGTTCCTGGCCGGCACCCTCGGCGAGGCGGACCTGGCGCTGGAGCGCGACGACGAGGACCTCCGGGCGGAGTGGGTGCTCGGCGTCCGTGCCACCGGACTCGACCTCACCGGCCGGACGATCCGGCTCGCCGACGGCCGCGGGATGCGCGCCGACGGCGTGGTCATCGCCACCGGAGCGGCCGCCCGCACACTCCCCGGCAGCGAAGGCCTCGCCGGAGTCCATGTGCTGCGCACCCTCGACGACGCCCGCGCCCTGCGGGAGGAGCTGACCCGGGGTGGGCGGCTGGTGGTGATCGGCGGCGGGTTCATCGGGGCCGAGGTCGCCTCCACGGCGTACGCCCTCGGCCTGGACGTCACCGTGGTCGAGGCGGCGCCGACACCGCTGGCCGGACCGCTCGGCGAGACCATGGGCCGGATCGTCTCCGCCCTGCACGCCGACCACGGCGTACGGCTGCTGTGCGGGGTCGGGGTCAAGGGGCTGAGCGGGGAGCACCGGGTGGACGCCGTGCTGCTGGAGGACGGCCGCAGCGTTCCCGCCGACCTCGTCGTCGTCGGCGTCGGGGCGCGCCCGTGCGTCGAGTGGCTGGAAGGTTCCGGCGTGACACTCGACAACGGCGTGAAGTGCGGCTCCGACGGCCGTACCAACGTGGCCGGGGTGGTCGCCGTCGGCGACTGCGCCAACTGGTACGACCCGCGCACCAAAGGCCACCGCAGGGTCGAGCACTGGACGGGCGCGCTGGAACGGCCCGACACCGCAGTGGCCACGCTGCTCGCGTACGGCGCGACACAGCCGGGCGCGCCCCGGCCTCCGTACTTCTGGTCCGACCAGTACGGCGTGAAGATCCAGTTCGTCGGCCATGCCGTCGGCGCCGACAGTGTGACGGTCGAGGAGGGCGCCGCCGACGACCGCAGCTTCCTGGCCGTCTACCGGCGGGCCGGCAGCCCGGTCGCCGTACTCGGGATGAACCAGCCGCGGCTGTTCACCCGCTGGCGCAAGCAGCTCAGCGCGGCCGCGGCTTGACACCGCCCGCACGGCCGCCCCTTGTGCGTTGCACATCACACACGATGTTGCCCGATGAGCAACATCATGCGAAGTCGCTCTTTCCCGGCGCGTGACCTGCCGACCCACGACGTTTCCCGAGGAGTGCACCGTGACCTCGACCAGCCTGCCGGACAGCCTGATCGCCACCCTCCCCGGCTCCGCCTACACGGACCCGGGCCTCTTCGCCCAGGAGCAGGAGCGCATCTTCGAGGCGATGTGGTTCTGCGTCGCACGCGCCGCGGACCTGCCGAAACCGGGCGCCTTCCGCACCGTCGACGTGGGCCGCGAGAGCATCCTCGTCACCCGCGCCCGGGACCACTCGGTCCGCGCCTACTTCAACGTCTGCCGGCACCGCGGAGCCAGACTGTGCACCGACGGGTCGGGCGAGGTCAGGCGTGCCTTCCAGTGCCCGTACCACGCCTGGACCTACGACCTCGACGGCAAGCTCGTCGCGGCGCCCAACCTCACCAAGATGCCCGACGTCGGCCGCACCGAATACGGCCTGGTGGGCGTGGCGGTGCGCGAGTGGCTCGGCTACGTCTGGGTCTGCCTGGCGGAGAACCCGCCCTCCTTCGAGGAGGACGTCATCGGCGCGGTGGTCCAGCGCCTCGGTGACGTCGAGTCGATCGAGCGCTACGGCATCGACCGTCTCTCGGTGGGCAGGCGGATCGTCTACGACGTCAGGGCGAACTGGAAGCTGATCATCGAGAACTTCATGGAGTGCTACCACTGCGCCACGATCCACCCCGAACTCACCGAGGTGCTCCCGGAGTTCGCGGACGGCTACGCCGCCCAGTACTACGTCGGCCACGGCGCCGAGTTCGGTGCGCAGATCAAGGGCTTCACCGTCGACGGCTCCGAGGGCCTGGACCGGATCCCCTCCGTCGCCGAGGGCCAGGACCGCCGCTACTACGCGATCACCGTCAAGCCGCAGGTCTTCATCAACCTGGTGCCCGACCACGTGATCTTCCACCGTATGTACCCGGTCGCCGTCGACCGCACGGTCGTCGAGTGCGACTGGCTCTTCCTCCCGCACGTCGTCGACGGCGGCGAGGACGTCAGCCGCTCCGTGGAGCTCTTCGACCGGGTCAACCGCCAGGACTTCGACGCCTGTGAGCGCACCCAGCCCGGCATGAGCTCGCGGCTGTACGCCAAGGGCGGCGTGCTCGTGCCCAGCGAGCACCACATCGGCGCCTTCCATGACTGGGTGCACGAGCGCCTCGGGACACGGCAGCCCGAGTAGCGCAGGGGGCCCGGGCGCTCAGCCCAGGTACCCCATCCGGTGGCTGATCTCCTCCGCGCCCTTGACCAGCACCGGAGCCAGCTGGTGCAGGCGCTCCTCGGTGAACCGGTACGAGGGCCCGGAGGCGCTGATCGACGCGATGACGTCGCCGTCCCGGTCGCGGATCGGCGCGGCCACGGCGTGCAGCCCGATCTCCAGCTCCTCCAGCGTCCAGGAGTAGCCCCGCTCCCGCGCCTCGGCGAGGTTCTTCTCCAGCTTCGCCTTCGACCCGATGGTGCGGGGGGTGACCTTCCTGAGGCCGGCCTCCGTCAGCAGCGCGGTGCGCTCCCCGGCGGGCAGATGGGCCAGCATGATCTTGCCGCTGGAGGTGGCGTGCAGCGGGGTCAGCTGCCCCACCCAGTTGTGCGCGGTGACGGCGCCCGGACCCCGCACCTGGTAGAGGTTGATCGCGTAGTGCTCCTGCATCACGGCGATGTTGACCGTCTCGCCGATCTCCTCGGCCAGGCGCTCGCACACCGGACGCCCCTGCTGGGTGATGTCGATGCGTCCCGTGACCGCCCCGGCCAGCCGTACGATGCCGAAACCGAGCCGGTACTTGCCCCGTTCCCCGGCCTGCTCGACCAGGCCGCGCGCCTCCAGCGCCCCGAGCAGGCGGAACGCCGTCGACTTGTGCACCTCGATCTCGGCGGCCACCTCGCTCACGCCCGCCTCGCCGCGCTGAGCCAGGATCTCCAGGACGCTGATGGCCCGGTCCACGGACTGCACCCCGCCGGACGGCGGGCCGGTCGTTTCGATATCCGGACTGTAGTTGCTCATAGCGGAACTATACGCGCAGTAAACAACACGCTTGCAAGTAATGTGACGGAATCCAGAGAGCCTGGAAGTTGCGTTGCTCGCAACCTGGTGCGTATAGCGACACCCGTACTAGCATGCGTCGCACTTCGACGACGCGAGCGAGACGAGGCACCATGGCTCTCCTGCACTACGACTTCGTCATCGTCGGCGGTGGATCAGCCGGCAGCGCACTGGCGAACCGGCTCTCGGCCGACCCCGCGAACCGGGTGCTCGTGCTGGAGGCCGGCCGCTCCGACTACCCCTGGGACGTGTTCATCCACATGCCCGCGGCGCTGACCTATCCCATCGGCAACCGCTTCTACGACTGGAAGTACGAGTCCGAGCCCGAGCCCCACATGGGCGGCCGGCGCATCTACCACGCCCGCGGCAAGGTGCTCGGCGGCTCCAGCAGCATCAACGGCATGATCTTCCAGCGCGGCAACCCCCTGGACTACGAGCGCTGGGCCGCCGACGCCGGCATGGAGACCTGGGACTACGCCCACTGTCTGCCGTACTTCCGGCGGATGGAGAACTGTCTCGCCGCCGACCCCGACGACGAGTTCCGCGGCCACGACGGTCCGCTCGTCCTGGAGCGCGGCCCGGCGACCAACCCCCTCTTCAGCGCCTTCCTCAAGGCCACCGAGGAGGCGGGCTACGCCCCCACGGACGACGTCAACGGCTACCGGCAGGAAGGCTTCGCCAAGTTCGACCGCAACGTCCACCGCGGGCGCCGCCTGTCGGCCGCCAAGGCCTACCTCAAGCCCGCGATGAAGCGGCCGAACCTCACGGTGCACACGCGCGCCCTCGTCACGCGGGTGCTCTTCGAGGGCAAGCGGGCCGTCGGCGTGGAGTACCGGCGCGGCAAGGGCGCACCCCAGCAGGTCCGCGCCGGCGAGGTCGTCCTCTGCGGCGGTGCCATCAACTCCCCGCAGCTCCTGCAGCTCTCCGGCGTCGGCAACGCCGCGGAGCTGTCCGCCCTCGGCATCGACGTCGTCCACGACCTGCCGGGCGTCGGCGAGAACCTGCAGGACCACCTGGAGGTCTACGTCCAGTACGCCTGCAGGCAACCCGTCTCCATGCAGCCGTACATGGCGAAGTGGCGCGCCCCCTTCATCGGGTTGCAGTGGCTGTTCGGGAAGGGGCCCGCGGCCACCAACCACTTCGAGGCG
This sequence comes from Streptomyces filipinensis, assembly GCF_014649495.1. Taxonomy (GTDB): domain Bacteria; phylum Actinomycetota; class Actinomycetes; order Streptomycetales; family Streptomycetaceae; genus Streptomyces; species Streptomyces filipinensis. Next base: position 94,765 of record NZ_BMTD01000010.1, read on the forward strand.
GGCGGCTTCGCGCGCAGCAACGAGGACGTGGACTACCCCAACCTGATGTTCCACTTCCTGCCCGTCGCGGTCCGCTACGACGGCTCCTCGCCGGCCGGCGACCACGGCTACCAGGTGCACGTGGGGCCCATGTACTCGGACGCCCTCGGCTCGGTGAAGATCAAGAGCAGGGACCCCCGGGTCCACCCCGAGCTGCGGTTCAACTACCTCTCCACCGAGCAGGACCGCCGCGAGTGGGTCGAGGCGATCCGGGTGGCCCGCCGGATCCTCAACCAGCCCGCGCTCGGCGCCTACAACGGCGGCGAGGTCTCGCCCGGCCCCTCCGTCGAGACCGACGAGGAGATCCTCGCCTGGGTGGCCAGGGAGGGCGAGACCGCCCTGCACCCGTCGTGCACCTGCAAGATGGGCACCGACGAGATGTCCGTCGTCGACCCGCTGAGCATGCGGGTGCACGGGCTGGAGGGGCTGCGGGTGGTGGACGCGTCGGTGATGCCGTACGTCACCAACGGCAACATCTACGCCCCGGTGATGATGATCGCCGAGAAGGCGGCCGACCTCATCCTCGGCAAGGAGCCGCTGGAGCCCTCCAAGGCCGCCTACTACCGGCACCGCGACGCCCAGAAGCAGACCGGGTAGGCAGCGCTCCTGGAGCGGCTCCGGGGCCTCATGGGCCTCGGGGACCGAACGCGGACGCCGGACGGGAATCCAGCCCGTCCGGCATCCGCCTGCGAAGGCACGTCCGTCCGTGAAGTCGCGTCCGTCCGTGCAGTCGCCTAGCGGAAGACCACCGTGCGGTTGCCGTCCACCATGACGCGGCTCTCGGTGTGCCACTGCACCGCACGCGCCAGGACCTGCGCCTCCACGTCGCGGCCGACCGTGACGAGGTCGTCGGGGGCGAGGGAGTGGTCCACACGGACCACGTCCTGCTCGATGATCTGTCCCTCGTCCAGGTCGGGTGTCACATAGTGTGCCGTCGCGCCGACCAGCTTCACCCCGCGCGCGTACGCCTGCTGGTAGGGCTTCGCGCCCTTGAAGCTCGGCAGGAAGGAGTGGTGGATGTTGATCGCGCGGCCCTCCAGTTCCTTGCACAGGTCGTCGGAGAGGATCTGCATGTACCGGGCCAGCACCACGACGTCGACCTCCAGCTCCAGCAGGCGGGCCTCTGCCCGGGGCTTGGTCTCCCTGGTCACCGGGATGTGGTGGAAGGGGACGCCGTAGGTCTCCGCCAGGGCCTCGAAGTCCCAGTGGTTGGAGACGATGGCCGGGATCTCGATGTTGAGGGAGCCGGCACGGCGGCGGAAGAGCAGGTCGTTCAGACAGTGACCGTACCTGGACACCATGATCAGCGTCCGGGTCGGCGTGGCGGCGTCCCGCAGCACCCAGGAGATGGCGTAGGCCTCGGCGACGGGGCCGAAGCGGTCACGCAGCTGCTCCAGGGTGACGTCGGGGTCGGACACCTCGAAGTGGACCCGCATGAAGAAGCGGTCCTGGAGACGGTCGTCGAACTGCTGGCTCTGCAGGATGTTGCCGGAGTTCCGGACGAGGAAGCCGCTGACGGCATGGACCAGTCCGGCCCGGTCCGGGCACGCGAGGGTGAGGACGTATTCATGGCCAGGTCGCGGTCGAGGGGACATGCACGGGCCTCCGTCGGTGCTGCATCGGTGCGTAATGCACAACTGGATGAGCGATACGCAACATAGTTCGCTCTGGGACCTTTGGCGGTCAAGACCGGGACGTCCGCCCCTTGTGAATACGGCAGGAACCCTTGACGTACGTCGGCCCTTCGGACAGGGTTCCTCAACAAGCAATTCGATGCGCGATGCGCAACGAAGAGGGCGAGGGCTCCGCCGTGGCAGACCTGTACGTGGACGGTGAATGGCGCGAGGCGGTGGCCGGCGGCCACCGGGAGATCCGCTGCCCCGCCGACGGTACGACGGTCGCGACCGTGTCCGAAGGGACACGTGCCGACACCGAGGCGGCGATCGCCGCGGCACGGCGCGCCTTCGACGCGGGCCCCTGGCCGCACACCCCCGAGCGCGAGCGTGGCGCCGTACTGCTGCGCACCGCCGACCTCATCGAACGCGACGCCAAGGACTTCGCCCGCGCCGAGTCGCTGGACACCGGCAAACGGCTGATCGAGAGCGAGTACGACATCGCCGACGTCGTCTCCTGCTTCCGCTACTACGGCGGCATCGCCGGAACCAGCGCTGGCCGGGTGGTCGACACCGGCCGCGACGACGCCGTCAGCCGGGTCACCTACGAGCCCGTCGGCGTCTGCGGTCTGATCACCCCCTGGAACTACCCGCTGCTGCAGGCCTCCTGGAAGGTCGCCCCGGCACTCCTGGCCGGCAACACCGTGGTCCTGAAGCCCAGCGAGCTGACGCCCTCCACCTCGATCCTGCTGATGAAGGCGCTGGAGGAGGCGGGGCTCCCGGGGGGCGCCGCCAACCTCGTGCTGGGTGCCGGAGCGCAGGCGGGCGCTCCGCTGGCCGAAGACCCGGCTGTCGACATGGTGTCGTTCACCGGAGGGCTGGAGACGGGGCGGCGCATCATGGCCACCGCCGCCGCGACGGTGAAGAAGGTCGCCCTCGAACTGGGAGGCAAGAACCCCAACGTCGTCTTCGCCGACGCCGACTTCGAGACCGCCGTGGACTTCGCGCTCACCGCGGTCTTCCTGCACTCGGGCCAGGTCTGCTCGGCCGGCGCCCGGCTGATCGTGGAGGACTCCCTGCACGACGCCTTCGTGGACGAGGTCGTCCGCCGGGCCCGGCGCATCCGGCTCGGCGGGCCCTTCGACCCCGAGGCCGAGACCGGCGCGCTGATCTCCGCACAGCACCGGGAGAAGGTCGAGGCGTACGTCGCCGCGGGCCTCGCCGAGGGCGCCGTACTGCGCTGCGGCGGCGCCCGCCCCGACGACCCCGCGCTCGCCGGCGGCTTCTACTACCCCCCCACTGTCCTCGACGAGTGCCGTCAGGACATGCGCGTGGTGCACGAGGAGTCCTTCGGGCCCGTGCTCACCGTCGAGCGCTTTCACGACGAGGACGACGCCGTCCGCATCGCCAACGACACGGAGTACGGACTCGCCGGTGCCGTCTGGACGCAGGACGCCGGCAAGGCCCAGCGGGTCGCGCGCCGGCTGCGCCACGGCACCGTCTGGATCAACGACTACCACCCGTATGTGCCGCAGGCCGAATGGGGTGGCTTCGGGCACTCGGGCGTGGGCCGCGAGCTGGGGCCGACCGGCCTCGACGAGTACCGCGAACCCAAGCACGTCTGGCAGAACATCCAACCCCGGCCGCAGCACTGGTTCCGCGGCTGAACGCCGAAAAGAGGTCGAACGTGACCCCAGCACAGACCGAGGTGTCGCAGCGGCGCGACACGTCCCAGGACCCCGAGGAGCGCACCCCGGTCATCTCCGTGCGCCGGCTGTGGAAGGTGTTCGGGCCGAAGGCGGACCAGGTGCCGGACTCCGAGGAACTGTGCGGGCTGACCCGCCGCGAGCTCATGGACCGCACCGGCTGCACCGCCGCCGTGCGCGACGTGGGCTTCGATGTGTCGCCCGGCGAGGTCTTCGTCGTGATGGGGCTGTCCGGCTCCGGCAAGTCCACCCTGGTGCGATGTCTGACCCGGCTGATCGAACCCACCGCAGGGGAGGTCGTCTTCGAGGGCGAGGACATCCGGGGTGCCGACCCCCGACGGCTGCGCGAACTGCGGCGCAGCAAGTTCTCCATGGTCTTCCAGCACTTCGGTCTGCTGCCCCACCGCAGGGTGGTCGACAACGTGGCCTTCGGCCTGGAGATACGGGGCCTGGGAAAGGCCGAGCGGACCAGGAAGGCCCTGGAGGTCGTCGAACTGGTGGGCCTCGCCGGATACGAGAACTCCTACCCCGACCAGCTCTCCGGCGGCATGCAGCAGCGCGTCGGCCTGGCCCGCGCCCTGGCCGGTGACCCCGACGTCCTCTTCTTCGACGAGCCGTTCTCCGCGCTCGACCCGCTGATCCGCCGTGACATGCAGAACGAGGTCATCCGTCTGCACCACGAGGTCGGCAAGACCATGGTGTTCATCACCCACGACCTCTCCGAGGCCCTGAAGCTGGGCGACCGCATCCTGATCATGCGCGACGGCAGAACGGTCCAGTGCGGCACCGGCGACGAACTCGTCGGCGCCCCCGCCGACGACTACGTACGGGACTTCGTGAAGGACGTGCCGCGCGGCGACGTCCTCACCCTGCGCTGGATCATGCGCCCCGCCGAACCCGGGGACGCACTCGACGGCCCCGAACTGGGCCCGGACGTCGTCGTGCGCGAGGCCACGCGCGCGGTGCTGGCCGCCGAGAAGCCGGTCAAGGTCGTCGAGGACGGCAAGCTGCTCGGCATCGTCGGCGACGAGGAGATCCTCTCCGTGGTCGCCGGACAGGGTGGCGGTGCGTGATGGCCGTCGCCGCCGAGACGGCCGCACCGGCCGCGCCCCTGCGCCAGAGGGTGAGCCGCCCCATGGTGGTGGCCGCGATCCTGATCGTCTGGCTGGTGCTCTTCGCCGCCTTGCGCGGCCGGCAGACACTGACCCTCGCGGCGGCCGATCTCACCGGTCTGCACCGCCGGCTGAACGACCTCAACGACAGCATCGGAGCGGGCCGCAACTCCAACCCGGTCTTCCTGTACTTCTTCAACGAGATCCGCCTGGCCATCGACAACCTGGTCACCTTCGTCCAGTCACTGATCTCCCAGCCCACCGGCAGCCGCCCGGTGCCGCAGATCGGCTGGCTCGGCGTCGTCGGGCTCACCGGCTACGTCTCCTGGGCCCTGGGCAACTGGCGGGTCGCCCTGCTGGCCGTGGCAGGCTTCACCTTCTTCGGGCTGCAGGGCCTGTGGCAGGAGAGCATGGACACGCTGGCGCTGACGCTGTCGGCGGTCGCCGTGGCGCTGCTCATCGGCATCCCGATCGGCGTGTGGGCCGGCCTCTCCGACCGTTTCAACCGGATCATGACGCCCTTCCTGGACTTCATGCAGACGATGCCGACCTTCGTCTACCTCGCCCCGCTGACCCTGATCTTCCTCATCGGCGGGGCCTCCGCCGTGATCACCACGGTGATCTACGCCGCGCCGCCCGCCATCCGCATCACCGCGCACGCCATCCGCTCCGTGCCCGAGACCACCGTCGAGGCGGCGGACTCGCTCGGCACGACACGCGCGCAGCAACTGCTGAAGGTGCTGCTGCCGATGTCCAGGCGCACCGTGGTCATGGGCGTCAACCAGACCATCATGGCCGCCCTGGCCATGGTGACCATCGCCGCCCTGATCGACGCCCCCGGCCTCGGCAAGACCGTCGTGCAGGCCCTGCAGTCGCTCGACGTCGGGACCGCCTTCAACGCCGGCCTCGCCATCGTCGTCATGGCCATCGTGCTGGACCGGGTCACCACCGCGGCGGCCGCACGCACCGAGGCGGCCCGCCGCACGGGCGGGCGGCTCCTGCGGTGGCGCCGGCCGCTGCTGGTGGCGGGCGGGATCGGGGCCGCCGCCTTGGTCTACCTGTCCCACACCTACGTCTGGGCGGCCGAGTTCCCCGGCAACGGCGGCACCGGTGGTCACATCGCGAGCGCGGCCGACACGGCGACCACCTGGCTGCAGGACCATCTCTCGGGCGTGACCAACGCCGTGCGGGACGCGATCACCAACGGCCTGCTCAACCCGTTCCAGACGCTGCTCACCGACTCCCCGTGGTGGCTCGTCGGCGTCACCCTGGTCGCGCTCGGCGCGGTGCTCGGCGGCCGGTGGGCCGCGGTGACGGCCGCGGTGTGCGTCGGGCTGCTGGTCGGCACGGGCCTGTGGTCGGACAGCATGACGACGCTCGCCTCGACCGCCGTGGCCACGGTGCTGGTGATGCTGCTCGGCGCGGTCTTCGGCGTGTGGATGGGACGCAGCGCGCTGGTGGACCGGCTGGTGCGGCCCACCCTGGACGCGGCGCAGGTCATGCCGCCGTTCGTCTATCTCGTGCCGTTCCTGGCCCTCTTCGGTGCCACCCGGTTCACCGCGATCGTCGCGGCCGTCGTCTACGCGGCACCGGTCGCCATCAAGATCATCGCGGACGGTGTGCGCAACGTGCCCGAGTCCACCGTGGAGGCGGCCACCTCGGCCGGGTGCAACACCTGGCAGATCATCACCAAGGTCCAACTGCCGATGGCACGCGGCGCCCTGACCCTCGCGACCAACCAGGGTCTGATCTATGTGCTGTCGATGGTTGTGGTGGGCGGCCTGGTAGGGGCCGGCGCCCTCGGCTACGACGTCGTGGCCGGTTTCTCGCAGGGAGAGCTGTACGGCAAGGGGCTGGCGGCGGGACTCGCCATCGTACTGCTCGGAGTCATGTTCGACCGGATCACTCAGGCTGCGGCCCGACGCACCAGGGCATAAGGAGCACGACACCATGGCAAGACACTGGCGAGCCGGCACGGCCGGCCTGGCCGTCCTCGGCCTCACCCTCACGGCGTGCGCGGGGGCGAAGGTCGGCGACCCCTCCTCGGCGGGTGCCAAGGGCTCGGGTGGCAAGTGCGGCACGTTCAACCTGGCCGTCAACCCCTGGGTGGGCTACCAGGCGGACGCGGCGGTGGTCGCGTACGTCGCCGAGCACGACCTCGGCTGCAAGGTCACCAAGAAGGACCTGAAGGAGGAGATCGCCTGGCAGGGCTTCGGAACCGGTGAGGTCGACGCCGTCCTGGAGAACTGGGGCCATGACGATCTGAAGAAGAAGTACATCACCGGACAGAAGACCGCCGTCGAGGCGGGCACCACCGGCAACAAGGGCGTCATCGGCTGGTTCGTGCCGCCGTGGCTCGCCAAGGCCCACCCGGACATCACCGACTGGAAGAACCTCGACAAGTACGCGGCCGACTTCAAGACCTCCGAGTCCGGCGGCAAGGGCCAACTGCTCGACGGCGACCCGTCCTACGTCACCAACGACGCGGCCCTGGTGAAGAACCTGAAACTCGACTTCAAGGTGGTGTACGCGGGCAGCGAGACCGCCCTCATCCAGGCGTACCGGACCGCCGAGAAGAACAAGCAGTGGGTGATCGGCTACTTCTACGAGCCGCAGTGGTTCCTGTCCGAGGTGCCGCTGGTCAAGGTCAACCTCCCCCCGTACCGGACGGGCTGCGACGCCGACGCTGCCAAGATCGCCTGTGACTATCCCGTCTACGACCTGGACAAGATCGTCAGCGCGCAGTTCGCCAGGTCGGACAGCCCGGCGTACCGGCTGGTGAAGAACTTCCACTGGACCAACGACGACCAGAACACCGTGGCCAGGTACATCGCGGTGGACAAGATGACCGACGACGCGGCGGCCAGGAAGTGGGTCGACGCCCACCGCGACAAGGTCGAGGCCTGGCTGAAGTAACCGGGCCCCGGCAGGTCGAACACGCCCGGCGGGCGGTGCGTTCCAGGTGCGCACCGCCCGCCGGGCATTGCCGTGTCCCGGGGCGGTGTTCCGGGGCGTTTTCCGACGTCACGGCCCCCTTGACACCCCCTTCCGCGGGGGGCACATTGAGTTGCGCAACCTGAATCAAGTTGCGTGAAGGGCAACATTGAGATGCGGAGGTTGGGCGATGGCGGGACCCCGGGTGGTCATCATCGGAGCGGGTGTCGTGGGAGCGGCCCTCGCGGACGAGCTCTCCGCACGCGACTGGGCCGAAGTGACCGTGGTCGACCAGGGCCCCCTCCCGGCCACCGGGGGATCCTCCTCGCACGCCCCGGGCCTGGTCTTCCAGACGAACCCCTCGAAGACCATGACGGAGCTGGCCCGCTACACGGTGGAGAAGTTCTGCTCCCTCGACGTCGCCGGCGAGCCCTGCTTCCTGCAGGTCGGCGGCCTGGAGATCGCGACGACTCCCGAGCGGCTCGCCGAACTCCACCGCCGCCACGGCTGGATCACCGCCTGGGGCATCGAGGGCCGCCTGCTGACCCCCGACGAGTGCGTGGAGCAGCACCCGCTCGTCGACCGCGCCAAGGTCCTCGGCGGCCTCCTGGTCCCCACCGACGGCCTAGCCAAGGCCGTCCTCGCCGTCGAGGCGCAGATCCGCCGGGCCACCGAGCGCGGCGTGCGCTTCCTCGCGCGCCACGAAGTCCTCGACATCCGGCAGGACGATGGCCGGGTGACCGCCGTCGTGACCGACCAGGGTGAGCTGCCCGCCGACATCGTGGTGTGCTGCGCCGGCATCTGGGGCCCGAGGATCGCCCGCATGGCCGGGATGAACCTGCCGCTCACGCCGCTCGCCCACCAGCTCGCCTGGACCGGCCCGGTCCCCGCCCTCGCCGGCCAGACCGAGGAGGCGGTCCGCCCGATCCTGCGCCACCAGGACGCCGACCTCTACTACCGCGACCGCTTCGACGGCATCGGCATCGGCTCCTACGGGCACCGGCCGATGCCCGTCTCCGCCGACGACATCCTCTCCTTCGACGAGGCCGAGGAGATGCCGTCGGTCCTGAAGTTCACCGAGGAGGACTTCGAGGACGCCTGGACCGAGACCCAGTCCCTGCTCCCGGCGACCCGCGAGGCCAAGGTCGAGGAGGGCATCAACGGCCTGTTCTCCTTCACCACCGACGGCTTCCCGCTGCTCGGCGAGTCCCCGGACGTCAAGGGCTTCTGGGTCGCCGAGGCCGTCTGGGTCACCCACTCCGCGGGCGTCGGCCGGGCCGTCGCCGAATGGCTGGTCGACGGCCACTGCTCCTCCTTCGACCTGCACGAGTGCGACGTCAACCGCTTCGAGCCGCACCAGCTGACCCCGCAGTACGTCCTGGCGCGCGACTGCCGCAACTTCGCCGAGGTCTACGACATCCTCCACCCCCTGCAGCCCTCGGGTGCACCACGCCCGATCCGCACCAGCCCCTTCTACGCCCGCCAGCAGCGACACGGCGGGTTCTTCCTGGAGGCGAACGGCTGGGAACGCCCCCAGTGGTACGAGGCCAACGCGCCGCTGGTCGAGGGCAGGAACATCCCCACCCCCAACGACTGGGCCGCGCGGTACTGGTCACCCATCGTCGGCGCCGAGGCCCAGGTCACCCGGGAGACCGTCGCGCTGTACGACATGACGGCCCTCAAGCGCCTGGAGGTCAGCGGCCCCGGCGCCGCCGACTTCCTGGAGGGCCTGGTCACCGGCAGGGTCGCCAAGTCCGTCGGGTCGGTGACGTACACCCTGCTGCTGGACCACGACGGCGGCATCCGCAGCGACATCACCGTGGCCCGCCTCGCCCGCGACCTCTTCCAGGTCGGCGCCAACGGCAACCTGGACCTGGACTGGTTCACCCGCCACCTGCCCGCCGACGGCCGCGTCCAGGTCCGCGACATCACCCCCGGCACCTGCTGCATCGGCCTGTGGGGTCCGCTGGCCCGCGAGGTCCTGCAGCCGCTGACGGACGACGACTTCTCGGCCGACGGCCTGAAGTACTTCCGCGCCAAGCGCGCCCACATCGGCTCCGTCCCGGTCACCGCGATGCGCCTGTCGTACGTCGGCGAACTCGGCTGGGAGCTGTACACCACCGCCGACCTGGGCCAGAAGCTGTGGGACACCCTGTGGGCCGCGGCCGGACCGCTCGGCGGCATCGTCGCCGGCCGCGGCGCCTTCAACAGCCTCCGCCTGGAGAAGGGCTACCGCTCCTTCGGCACCGACATGACCTACGAGCACGACCCCTACGAGGCCGGCGTCGGCTTCGCCGTCAGGCTCGACAAGGGCGACTTCATCGGCAAGGCGGCGCTGGAGCGCCGTAAGGCGGACGTGCGCAGGAAGCTGACCTGCCTGACCATCGAGGACCCGCGGTCGGTCGTGATGGGCAAGGAGCCCGTGTACGACGGCGAACGGGCCGTCGGGTACGTCACCAGCGCCGCGTACGGCTACACGATCGGCAAGGGCATCGCGTACGCGTGGCTGCCGGCGGAACTCGCCGTGCCGGGAACCACCGTGCACATCGGCTACTTCGACCAGCGCGTCGAGGCGGTCGTCGCCGAGGAGCCCTTGTTCGACCCGGCCATGTCCCGTCTGCGCGGCTGACCGAGGGGAACAGGTGCGGCCGTGACCCGTACGGGGTGCGGCCCGCCCGGCCGACGGCGGCGTGCCCCGCGGCGGGCGGGGGAGGCTCAGCCCACGTGACCCATCCGGTGGCTGATCTCCTCCGCCCCCTTGAGCAGCAGGGGAGCGAGCTCGTGGATGCGCTTCTCGGTGAAGCGGTACGCCGGGCCGGAGGCGCTGAGGGCGGCGATGACCTCGCCGTCCCGGGAACGGATCGGGGCGGCCATGGCGTGCAGCCCGATCTCCAGCTCCTCCAGCGTCACCGCGTACCCGCGCTCCCGCGCCTCGGTGAGGTTCTTCTCCAGCTTCGTCCTGGCGGTCAGCGTGTGCGGCGTCAGCTTCTGCGGTCCGGATGCCGCGAGCACCCGGGCGCGCTCCTTCGCCGGCAGGTGGGCCAGCAGGATCTTGCCGCTGGAGGTGGCGTGCACCGGGGTGAGCTGACCGACCCAGTTGTGGGTGCCGACCGCTCCGGGGCCGCGCACCTGGTAGAGGTTGACCGCGTAGTGCTCCTGCAGGACCGCGATGTTGACGGTCTCGCCGATCTCCTCGGCCAGGCGCTCGCACACCGGGCGGCCCTGCTGGGTGATGTCGAGCCGGCCCGTGACCGCCCCCGCCAGGCGTACGATGCCGAAACCGAGCCGGTACTTGCCCCGCTCGCCGGCCTGCTCGACCAGGCCGCGCGCCTCCAGCGCCCCGAGCAGGCGGAACGCCGTCGACTTGTGGACGTCGATCTCGGCGGCGACCTCGCTGACACCCGCCTCACCCCGCTGGGCGAGGATCTCCAGGACGCTGACGGCACGGTCGACGGACTGCACCCCGCTCACCGCGGGAGCTGCTGTTTCGCTGTCTGCGGTGTAGTTGCTCATGGCGCAACTATACGTGCGCTGTGCCGTGAAACGCGGCGGCCGGAACACCGGGGTGAACGCCGGTATACCACGGCTCGCCCCCCACGGGTCGCCGTGACGGCCCGCCCTTGTGAGCGTGTCGCACCGAGGGCCGGCGGCGCTCGTGACGCCCTGCCGCCGGCCGCCACGGTGAGCCCGGACGCCATGACGGGGCGAGGGCCGCCATGGCCTCTGCCGGCCGGGGTGAAGGTCCCCGCGCCGTCCGCACCATGTGGCCGACGAGTGCATGGTCCACGAGGAGTCGCGATGACGCGGTGCCGGTAGCGGGGGAGCGGTGCGTGAACCGGCGGGTGGCTACACGCTTTCGGCTCGGCTCGGCGCCGGCGCCGCGGGGGCGCCGGCCGTGGAGTCCTGCGCGGGCAGGGTGAGGAAGAGGGTCATGCCGGCGCTCGCCAGGTACAGGCCGGCGAAGATCCACATCACGCCCTGGACGCCGAGCGGCCCGAGGAAGAGGGCGACCACGGCCGGGCCCACGAACGTGCTGGCCCCCGCGCCGAGATTCAGCGCCGACATCGCCTGGCCCTTGTGCTCCGGTGCCAGTGAGGGCATGAGCGCCGACAGCGGTACGTATCCGGCGAGCGTCGCACCGAAGAGGCTCACCAGGACCATGGCCAGTGCGAAGTCGTCACCGGAGGCCACCGTGCCGTAGTACAGCAGGAGCGTGGTGATCGCGCAGCCCACCCCACCGAACCAGGCGACGGTGCGCTGCCAGCCCAGCCGGTCGCCGACGAGGCCGAACAGCAGGTTGAAGAAGATGTTGGTGGCGAACATCGCCGACAGCAGCCGCAGCCACTCGGTCAGGGAGAAGCCCAGCGTGTCGGTGAAGAAGACCGGCAGGAAGACCAGAAACCCGAACTGCGCGGCGGTGTTGATGGTGCGCACCACCGCACCGACGCCGATGCGCGGCTTGCGCCAGACGATGGAGAGCGAGCCGAGCAGCGTGGCCACCGGGCGCTCACCGGGGGGCGCCAGCCGGCTCCTGCCCGTCGGCTCGCGCACGAGGAGTACGGCGATCAGGCCGCCCACCGCCACCAGGGCCAGCGCGAACCACAGGGTGCGGTACGTGCCCATCCACGGCACCGTGAAACTGGCGACCAGCGAGCCGAGGGTGGGCAGCCCGCCGGTGAAGGCGAACCAGAACCACCCCACGGCGGAGCCGAGCCGGTGCCGGGGCGTCACCGCCGTCACCCACACCAGGAAGCCGTAGGCGAAGAGCGGATAACCGAAGCCGCGCAGACCATAGCTGACCAGCAGCAGCCCGTAGTGGTGCGTCGGGACCGCGATGCCGAGAAAGGCCACCTGCAGCGTGGCCCAGATGCCGAGGCCCAGCATCATCACGCGGCGCGGGCCCCACAGGTCGGAGAGCGCACCGGAGAACCAGGCGGACACGCTCGCCGTCACGCCGTACACGGTGAACAGCAGCGCCACGCGCTCCTTGGAGACGCCGTCGTGCAGCAGATAGGGCGAGAGGAATCCCGATTCGACACCGTCGCCGATCATGAAGATCAGAACACCGAGAAAACCCCAGGAAAGGGCCTTCGGAATGCCGATACGGTCCAGGAAGTGATGGGGCCCGCTTTTCGCGGTCACGGAAGGGGGATTCAGGGGGACGGTCACGGCGGACACCTTCTTGCGGAAATAGGGAGAGCGGAGTGCCGTACGGCGTGGGACCGATGAAAAGTCCGCTCAGGGGTGGGGTCAATCCGTCGTGGGAAAGACCTCGCCGGCCGTGTGACCCGTCGTGTGAGGTTGCCGTTCCGCCCCTCTGTGCCCGGCCCGGCGCAGGACCGGTCGCCGCTGGTCAGGGCCGTGTGCGGAGTGCCGCCATGGGGGGTGCGCCAAGTGAGAACCGTGTGATGTTCACGTGGCGTCGTGCGAGCGGGGCGCCGCGGGCGTTCCGGCGACGGCGCGGACGTGGACTCCGCTGTCGCGCAGCCGCCGTACCTCTCCCGCCGGGACCGCGTCGTCCACGATCACCAGGTCGAAGTCGGTGAGCGGAGCGAGCGCGTACAGGCCCTGATGGGCGAACTTGGTGTGGTCGATGATCAGCACCCGGCGCGAGGCGGCGGCCATCATGGCCCGCTTGACCTGCACGGTCTCGGGCGACATGTGATAGCAGCGGCCGCCGGTCACCGCCGTCGTGGACATGAACAGCACGTCCGCCCGGAACGCCTCCACGCTGTGTGCCGTGTGCGCGCCCATGAAGGCGTCGTAGGCCGGGAAGTAGGTGCCGCCCAGGGCGACGAGCGCCACACCGGGTTCGCGGGCCAGCGCCGAGATGACGGGCAGCGAGTTGCTGATCGCCGTGATGGGGGTGTGCTCGGACAGATGCCGGACCAGATGCAGACAGGTCGTGGAGTCGTCGATCATCACGACCTGTCCGGGCGCGAGTTCCTCCGCGGCGGCCCGCGCCAGCAGCTGCTTGGTGTGCACCATCGTCGACAGGCGCTCGCTGGCGCTGCCGTGGAACTGCGCCGAGGGCAGACAGCTCGCCCCGCCGCGCACCTTGCGCAGCCACCCCTGCGCCTGGAGGGCGTCCAGGTCACGGTGGATGGTCATGACACTCACGCCGAACTCGGCCGCGAGGTCGGTGGTCCGGACGAACCCCTTGCCCGTGACGCGTTCACGCACCCGGTTCCGGCGCCCCTCCTGGGCGTCCGTCCGGGCGTCCGGACCGGCCATGGCCGCCGCTCCTTCCTGAGAAGAGCCTCGTGAGAATCCCACATGAACGTAACACGGCGGAGGCGGGCCGTGACCTGGCCGGTGCCGCGGCGAGCGGCGCATGCGCCACGTGGCGCACCCGGCCCGGCCGGGAATTTCACACGACGTGCCGCTCCGGCCGCGGGATAAGCCGGAAGACCGATTGACGGCTGCTTCTGATCCGCGATTCCCTGATTTCCGCGAGCCGAACCGTGCGTGGCCGGACCGTCGGATCCACGAGGTCCGTTCCGTGGGCGTGGCCTAGAAGGGGCAGGTATTGAAGTCATGTCGGTTCTCACGATCGACGTCGGCACCTCCGTCATCAAATCCGTCGTGTTCGACGACCAGGGCCAGGAACTGGCCGTCTCCCGCATCGGCACCGAGGTGCTGCGGCCCCGTCCCGGCTGGGCGGAGCAGGACATGGAGGCGGTGTGGAACGGGGTCGTCTTCACCGTGCGCAGCGTCCTGGCGCAGCCCGGCCCCGCCCAGGACCCGGTCTGGCTGGTGAGCTTCACGGCCCAGGGCGACGGCTGCTGGCTCGTGGACGGCGACGGCCGCCCCACCGGCCCGGCGATCCTGTGGTCCGACGGACGCGCCGGCGACCTGCTCACCCGCTGGCAGGCGGACGGTGTGCTGGAGCAGGCGTTCCGCCGCAACGGCTCGCTCACCTGCAGCGGCATGCCGAACGCGGTGCTCAGCTGGCTCGCCGCGCACGACCCGGAGCGACTGCGGCGCTCCCGTACCGCGCTGACGGCGGCGGGCTGGCTGTTCCTGAAGCTCACCGGGGTCACCGCCATCGACGAGTCCGACGCGTCGGCGCCCTTCCTCGACCACGCCACCGGCGCCTACGACCCGGTGATCCTCGACCTCTTCGCGATGAGGTGGGCCGAGCCGCTGCTGCCGCGGATCCTCGGTGAGCACGAGCGCATCGCCGAGATCACCCGGCACACCGCCGCCGAACTCGGCCTGCCCGCCGGGCTGCCCGTCGTCATGGCCCCCTACGACATCGCCGCCACCGCCCGCGGTGCCGGGGCCGTCAACCCCGGTCAGGCGTGCACCATCCTCGGCACCACCCTGTGCACCGAGATCGTCACCCGCGAGCCGGACACCGGCGGAGAGCCCTGCGGTATCAACATCGCCTATCGCGGTCGCGAACGCGTCCTGCGCGCCTTTCCCACCCTGTCCGGCACCGAGGTCCTCGACTGGGCCTGCCGCACCCTCGCCGTCGAGGACCCGGCTCACCTCGGCCGGCTCGCCTTCGGCACCGAACCCGGCGCGGGCGGACTGGCGTTCCTGCCGTACCTGTCGCCGGCGGGTGAGCGCGCCCCGTTCCTCGACCCGCACGCCCGCGGGGTCTTCTGGGGCCTGTCCCTCGACCACACCCCCGCCCATGTCGCCCGCGCCGTCTTCGAGGGACTGTCCCTCGTCGTCCGCGACTGCCTGGCCGCGTCCGGGACCGACGTCCATGAACTGCGCCTGTGCGGCGGCGGATCCGCCAGCGACGCCTGGTGCCGGCTCATCGCGGACGTCACCGGCGTGCCGACGGCGCGTGGTGCCGACACGGAGCTGGGCGCCAAGGGCGCGTTCCTGACCGGCCTCGTCCTGACCGGGGCGGAGAGCAGCATGCACAGCGCCGCCGCCAAGTACGTCCGGATGCGCGCGAGCTGGGAACCGGACGCCGAACGCGCCGCGTTCTACGACGGGTTCTACGACTCCTACCTCACCTGGCGCGACGCCGCCCGCTCCCTCGGCTGGGCACCCGCGCCGGCCGCCCGGGCCGCCGCCGCGGTCCCGGCCGCCTCCCCGCCCCGCACCCCGGAGACCCCGCATGTCTGACGCCCTGTCACCCGACGCCGTCCACCTCGGACTCGACCTCGGCACCCAGAGCGCCCGCGCGGTCGCCGTGGACGGCACCGGCCGCCTGCTGGGCGCCGCCGCCCGCCCGCTGACCGGCCGCCGCGTGGGCGTACGCCACGAGCAGGACCCCGAGCAGTGGTGGTCCGCCCTCGCCGCCGCCTGCCGCGAGGCCCTGACCGGCATCGACCCCCGCCGGGTACGGGGCCTGGCCGTGGACGCCACCTCCGGGACGGTGCTCCTGGCCGACGCGGCGGGGGTCCCGCTGACTCCGGGCCTGATGTACGACGACCGCCGGGCCGACGCGTACACCGACGGCGTCAACACGCACGGCGCACAGGTGTGGGAGGGACTCGGCTACCGTGCCATGCAGCCGTCCTGGGCGCTGCCCAAACTGCTCTGGCTGCTGCACGACCCGGCCCGGCCGGGCGGCCGCCGGCTCCCGACGGGCGCCCGGCTGCTGCACCAGGCCGATCTGATCACCTGGCGACTCGCCGGACACCAGGTCGCGAGCGACGCCAGCCACGCCCTGAAGACGGGCTACGACCTGGTGGCCGAGCGATGGCCCATGACCGAACTCGACGCCCTCGGCGTCCCGGGCGAGCTGCTGCCCGACGTCGTCCGGCCCGGAACGGTCCTCGGCACGGTGTGCGCCGCTGCCGCCGACGAGACCGGCATCCCCGCCGGCACCCTCATCACCGCCGGCATGACCGACGGCTGCGCGGCACAGATCGCAGCCGGCGCGCTCACGCCCGGCTCCTGGAACTCGGTGCTGGGCACCACCCTGGTGTTCAAGGGAGCCAGCCCCCACCTCGTCCGCGATCCGGGCGGCGTGGTCTACTGCCACCGCGGCCCCGGCGGCAGCTGGCTGCCCGGCGGCGCCTCCAGCAGCGGCGCCGGCGTCCTCGCCCACCGTTTCCCCGGAGCCGGCCCCGCCGATCTGGACGCGCTGACCGCGCGGGCCGCCGCCACCGGCTCCACCGCCGTCGTCTACCCGCTGGTCGGATCGGGCGGCGAGCGCTTCCCGTTCCGTGCCCCCGAGGCCGAGTCCTTCGTCCTCGGCGCGCCCTCGGGCGCCGCGGAGGAGTTCCACGCCTGCCTGCTGGGCGTCGCGTTGCTCGAACGGCTCTGCTTCGACTACCTCGACCACCTCGGCGCCCCGGTCGACGGCCCGCTCACCTTCACCGGCGGCGGAGCCCGCAACCGCTACTGGGCGCAGCTGCGCGCCGACGTGCTCGGCCGTACCGCCCGCCTTCCGGAGCAGGCGGAGAGCGCGCTCGGCATGGCGGTGCTCGCCGCCACCGCCTCGGGTGCCACGCTGGACGAGGCCGCGGGCGCCATGGTGCGTCTGCGCGGGGAACTCCACCCCGACGCCGCCCGCACCGGGCGCCTGCTCCCCGTCTACCTCGGATTCGTCGACGCGCTGGTCCGCCGCGGCTGGCTGGCACCGGCCGTGGCCGACCACGCGCGCGGAAAGGCCGCACCGTGACCGACTTCGTCCTCGTACGCCACGGCGAGACCGTCTGGCACGCGGACAACCGCTACGCGGGCCGCACGGACGTGCCGCTCACCGAACTCGGCCGCCGGCAGGCCGCGGACCTCGCGGCCTGGGCCGCGGGGCAGCACCTGGACGCCGTGCTCTGCTCACCACTGTCCCGGGCCCGGCAGACCGCCGAGCCCGCGGCGGCGGCGCTCGGCCTCACGCCCTGGATCGACGAGCGCCTGTACGAGGTGGACTTCGGCCGCGGCGACGGGCTCACCCGCGCCGAGATGGCCGAGGCCTTCCCCGAGGCGCTCGCCGCCTTCCTGACCGACCCGGTCGCCCACCACCTGCCCGGCGGCGAGCATCCCGCCGCGGCGGCCGACCGCGCCGTCGGCTGTCTGCACGAGACCGCGCACAAACTCCCCGACGGCCGCGTCCTGGTCGTGGCCCACTCCACCCTGCTGCGCCTGGTGCTCTGCCGGTTCCTCGGCATTCCCCTCGCGCGCTACCGCCAGGTCTTCCCCGCCCTGCACAACGGCGCGCTGACCGAACTGCGGCTGCGCGACGACCAGGCGTCCCTGCTCCGCCTCAACGCACCCGTCCGCTGATCCACCGCTCTCCGGGAGAAACGCCGTGCCCACCACCGTCCTCGCCGCCGGCGACCACTTCGTCCTGCCCGGGCTGCTCGAACAGGAACTGCGCGCCGCAGTGCCCGCCCGTACCGACCTGGACGTCCGGCAGCTCCAACTTCCTTGGCCGCACACCCCCTTCGGGAAGATCGCCGAGGTCGACGAGGCATCCGGAACCGAGGAGGAGATGATCGAGGCGCTGCGCGGCGTACGGATCTGCGTCACGCAGATGGCACCCCTCACCGAACGGGTGCTGGCCGCCTGCCCCGATCTGGAGCTGTTCTGCGTGAGCCGGGGCGGGCCCGTCAACGCCAACCTGGAGGCCGCCACCCGTCACGGCGTCGCCGTCTGCTACGCCCCCGGCCGCAACGCCGTCGCCACCGCGGAGCACACCCTCGCGCTCATCCTCGCCGCCGCGCGCGGGATCGGTGACGTCCACACCGACCTCAGGCAGGGCGTCTGGCGCGGCGACTACTACGACTACACGCGCTGCGGCGTCGAGATCGACGGCTCGGTCGTGGGTCTGGTCGGCTTCGGCGCCATCGGCTCGCGCGTCGCCCGGGTCCTGACCGCCATGGGGGCCACGGTCCTGGTGCACGACCCCTATGTGCGGCCGGAGGCGGTGCGGGGCGTGGCACGGCTGGTGTCGCTGGACGAGTTGCTGAGCAGCTCCCGGATCGTCTCCCTGCACGCGCGGGTGACGGACGAGACCCGCGGCATGATCGGGCAGGCCCAGATCGCGGCCATGCCGCGGGGTTCGGTCCTCGTCAACTGCGCCCGGGGCGCCCTGGTCGACTACGACGCGGTGCGCGACGCGCTGGACTCGGGACAGCTGGCTGCCGCCGGCTTCGACGTGTTCCCCGTCGAACCTGTACCGGCCGGCTCGCGTCTGGTGTCGGCCCCGAACGTCGTCCTCACCCCGCACATCGCCGGCGCGAGCCGCGAGGTCGCCCACAAGGCCGCCCGGATCGTCGCCGCCGAGGCCGCCCGCTTCCTCCGGCAGGAACCGCTGGCCCACTGCGCCAACCCCGAGGCGTTGAAGGGCTGAGCCCGCTTTCCGCACAGGGGACGCACCGCCCGGCGGACGGCGCCGGTGCAGCCGGGACGGCCGGGCATGCCCCAGCAGGGGCTGCCCGGCCGTCCCGCCGTCCGATGCCGGCGCACCCGGTTCAGTGCCCGCCGGCCCCCTCGGGGCGCGCGTGGCGCGGCAGGAGGAACGCGAGCAGGAAGGTCAGGGCGAGCAAGCCGTCGACCACCCACAGCATCGTCTTCATGACGGTGCCGAAACCGCTCCGGAAGGCCGACGACGCGGTCGCCCGCAGCGCGCCGGGTATCCGGGTGCCGGCCTGGGGCGAGGTCACCGCCGCGCGCGTGTCCTTCTCCAGACGGGTGCAGGACGCCGGGGTGGCGGCGGGATCCTTGGCGACGGCGCGGTCCGAGGCGCACCTGCGCAGGTCCGCCACGAGGCGCTCCTGCGCGGCGGGTGCGACGTGCGCGGCGGCCAGCTGCCCCCGCAGCCCCCCGGAGTGGTGGTCGACGGCGCTGGCGATCCCGCCGCCCAGCAGACCGAAGAACGCGGTGCCGAGGACGGCCACGCCGAACGCGCCGCCGAGCTGCTGCATCGCGGTCATCGTGCCGGACGCCGAGCCCGTCTCGTGCTGCTCGACGCTGGCGAGCACGATGTCGAAGAACGGCGCCATGAGCAGGCCCATGCCGATGCCGGTGACGAGCAGCGACGGCACGAGCTGCCAGGGGCCGACGCCGGAGCCGGCCATGTCGAGGGTCAGCCACACACCGAACACGCCTACCGCCATGACCAGCGCTCCCGCCTGCAGGACGGCCCGTCCGAACCGGGCGATGCCCTGGGCGACACCGAAGCCGACGATCATGCCGCCCGACCAGGGCACCATCACCAGTCCCGCCTTGAGCGGCGAGTAGCCGAGGCCGATCTGGGTGTAGAGGTTGAACACCAGCATGAAGCCCTGCATGGTCGAGAAGAAGACCAGGCCAAGGGTCATGCCGCCGCTGAATCCCCGCTTGCGGAAGAGGCTGGGGACGACGAGCGGGTCCCGGCCGGCCTTGCTCCGGCGCGACTCGTACGCGCCGAAGGCGACGAAGACGACCACCGAGGCGGCCATCATCAGGAACGTCCACACGGGCCAGTCGTACTCACGGCCCTGGACCAGCGGGAAGATGATGAGCAGCGCGGCCAGGGACACCAGGAGCATGCCGGGGATGTCCAGGCGCGGCCTGGTGCCGGACAGGCCCCGGGGAAGGTAGCGCAGGGCACCGAGGAAGGCCGCGACGCCCAGCGGCAGGTTGATCAGGAAGATCATCCGCCAGCCGGTGCCGAAGTAGTCGGCGTCCACGAGCCAGCCCGCGAGGATCGGTCCGCACACCGCGGACAGTCCCATGACCGGGCCGAACATGCCGAAGGCCTTCTGCGACTCCTGCGGCGGGAACATCTCCTTGATCATGCCGAGGCCCTGCGGCAGCATCACCGCGCCGAACAGCCCCTGGACGACGCGCGCGGCGATCAGCATCTCGGGGGACACCGACAGCGCGCACAGCAGTGATCCCACGGTGAACCCGGCGGCCCCGACCAGGAACATCCGGCGGCGCCCGTGGATGTCCCCGAGCCGTCCGCCGGTGACGAGCCCGACGGCCATCGAGAGCGTGTACGCGGCGGCGAGCCACTGCAGCGTGGAGGCACCGCCACCGAGGTCGGCCCGCATGGAGGGTCCGGCGATGTTCGTGACGACGGCGTCGAGGAGATCCATCACCTCGGCCGCGAGAATGACGAAGAGCGCAGCCCAGCGCCACCGGTAGGGCGCTGGTGTGTCGGTGGGCGTCTCGGCGGACGCGACACCGGTGGTGGACATCGGAACTCCTCACGACAGGGATGGACGGGCTTCTCGGCACAAGCGAGAGAACACTGTTCACCGTAACAGAACGGCGTTCAGTTGGAGAACGGCGTTCATCAAGATATAGCGCAAGCCCTGCGCCGGGACAAGATATATCGCGTCTGACCTGAACGCCGCTCACCGCGGGAGAACAGTGTTCTCCCGCCCGATAGACTGGCCCCCATGACCGACGAGGCCGCCGAGACCCCTACGCCCCCTCCATCCCCCTGGGAGCGCGAGCGCCGCGCGCGTACCCACGTGACCCCCACCCGCGCACCGCTGTCGCGGGAACGGGTCGTCGAGGCCGCCTTCACCGTGCTGGACCGCCAGGGGCTCGACGGGCTGTCGATGCGCCAGGTCGCGGCCGAACTCGGGGTCACCGTCTCCGCCCTCTACGCGTACGTCAGCTCCAAGGACGACCTTCTGGAGCTGATGTACACCCGGCTCTTCGACGGCTTCGCACTGCCCGAACCCGACCCGGAGCGGTGGCGCGAGCAGGTGCGGGACTACGCCCGCGCGGGACGCCGGCGCCTGCTGTCCCACCGGGACATGGCCAGGATCTCCATGGCCCACGTCCCCTTCACCGCGGAACTGCTGCCGCACGTCGAGGCGTTGCTCGCCATCTTCCGCACCGCCGGGCTGCCCGACCGTATCGCCGCGGAGGCCGGCGACCTCATCTCCACGTACATCGACGGGTTCGTCCTGGAGGAGGGGATGTGGCAGGACCGGGCGGCTCGGCACGGCGGCGACGGTTCCTCCCTGGCCCGCCCCGACTGGTCCGGGATGGCCGGCGAGATGCGGGAGTACTTCGCGTCCCTGCCCGCGGCGGAATTCCCCCATCTGCGCGCCCTGGCCGGGCTGATCGTGTCGGACTCGTCCGACGAGAGGTTCGACACCGGTGTGGAGATCATCCTGCGCGGCCTGGCGAGCTACCTGCCCGGCCCCGGGGCGTGCGGCGGGGTGGCTGATGCCTAGCCGAGAGCGAAGTCGTCGGCGTGGACGTCGTCCTGGCCGTACCACCCGTGGACGTACACGGTCACGGTCCCGCTGTCGCCGGTGGTGAAGGTGACGGTCAGCTGGTTCCAGTCCGTGCCGCTGGACCACGAGCCGGCGGTGGCGCCGCCGCCGACCCCCATGTAGGCGTAGGGGCCCTGGACCCAGCCGGTGAGCGTGTAGCTGTGGTGGGGGGACAGGGTGACGGTCTGGTCGCATTCGCCGGTGCTGCTGGAGCCCGGGGCGACCAGGAGGGAGTGGCCGCCGGTGTGGGCCGTTCCGGCGACCACCGTGCTGCCACCCGTGCAGGTCCAGGGGCTCGGACTGCCGGTCTCGAACCCGGCGTTGGTCAGTGGGCCCCCGTCCCCGCCGCCCCCGCTCCCGCCGGCGGTGACGGTGAGGGTGTAGGTCGCGCTGTGGCTGCCGGTCGCGGCGGTGCCGGTGACGGTGATCGGATAGGTGCCGGGGGCCACGGACGGGCCGACCGTGGCCGTCAGCGTCGCGGTCCCGCCGGATGTGACGGAGCTCGGGCTGAAGGAGACGCCGACGCCGAAGGGCGCGCCCGAGGCGGAGAGACCGACGGATTCGGCGCCGCCGGAGGTGACGGCCGTGGAGACGGCAGCGGTCGCGGAACCGCCCTGGGCGACGGACGCGGAGCCGGGGGTCAGGGCCAGGGAGAAGTCGCCGGTAGTGCCTCCGCCCCCGCCGCCGGAACCGCCCTCGTAGGGGACGAACGCGTCCGTGAACGCGAGGCTGCTCTGGCCGATCTCGCTGCACGTGGGCAGCGAGTTGGCGCTTCCGCCGCACGGCTGGTCCCGGTTGACCGACCAGAACGCCAGGCGCCCGACCCCGTTGTGCTCGGCGAAGCTCTCCACCGTGCGGGCATCCGCCAGGGTGAAGATGGAACCGTCGTCGTTCTTGCCGATCATCGGGGTGATCCCGAGGTTGGCGTAGGTGTAGCCGGAGTCCACGGACTGCATCTGGGCCAGCGTGGCCTTGGCGGCGGAGACCGCGGCCTGCCCCATCCCGGTACCGGTGCCGGCGTAGTAGTCCATGGCCATGATGTTGACCACGTCGATCTGGATGCCCGCGTCCTTCGCGGCCTTGAGGATGTTGACGCCGTCGTCGGTCAGTCCGCTCGGCAGCACGGGCAGGGTCATGGAGAACCGCAGGCCCGGGTCGGACGCCTTGAGGTCCTTCATCGCCCGCATCTGGCGGGCCGCGGCCGCCGTGTCCGCGACGGCGGCGCCTTCGACGTCGAAGTCGAGCTGGTTCACGCCGTAGTCGTCGACGAGGGCCTGGTATCCGGCGTCGATGCTGCTCTGGGTGGAGCACGTCCAGGCGAGCGGCTCGCCGCTCGCCCCGCCGGAGGACAGGATGACGGAGGCGCCCTCGGACTTCGCCCTGGCGATCTCGGGGTCGGTGTAGGAGTCGTTGCCGACGGGGAGGGTGTCGCCCCAGATCTGGGTGCAGCCTTCGCCGAGGACGAAGGCGGCGGTGTAGGCCTTGAGGCGGTGTCCGGTGAGGGCGGTGTCGAGCAGCCCTTCCTGACCGTTCGACATGTCGACGTAGGGCGCCACGGAGTAGACGCCGCCCGCCGCCGCGTTGCCGGCGGGTGCGACGGCGACCAGCGCGCCGGTGGTCGCGAGTGCGAGCGCGCACGTGGAAGCCGCGGATCCCAATCTTGCCAGGTGCATGACATTCCCCCCTTCGGGGTGCCCCTCGTGGGGAGTGGTGGGGTGGTGCCGTGCAGAGGGTCGAGCGTTGGTACATACCAAACAGCCGGGGTGTGACCCCGTCAAGAGGACTAGACCAACTAGGTCCTGTGGACTTCACCGGTTGGCTGTTCGTGGGCGGTATTAGGCTGGGTGACCGTGTGAACCGGCATGTCGACAGCGGTGCCGGGCTCGAACGTCAGGAGTGACCGATGACCGTGGAAACCGAGCGGGCCGTACTCGCAGGCGGTTGTTTCTGGGGCATGCAGGATCTGATCCGGAAACAGCCGGGCGTGGTGTCCACGCGCGTCGGCTACAGCGGTGGTGACACACCGAACGCCACGTACCGCAACCACGGCGATCACGCCGAGGCCATCGAGATCCTCTTCGATCCCACGGTCACGAGCTACCGCGACGTCCTGGAGTTCTTCTTCCAGATCCACGACCCGACCACCAGGGACCGTCAGGGCAACGACATCGGACGCAGCTACCGGTCCGCCGTCTTCTACGGCGACGAGGAGCAGCACCGCGTCGCCGTCGACACCATCGCGGACGTCGAGGCCAGCGGACTGTGGCCGGGGAAGGTGGTCACCGAGGTGGAGCCCGTGGGCGACTTCTGGGAGGCCGAACCCGAGCACCAGGACTACCTGGAGCGCTATCCCAACGGCTACACCTGCCACTTCCCGCGACCGAACTGGAAGCTGCCGCGGCGCGGCTCGTCGACGACCGACTGACGGGTACTCGCGGACCGTTCCCGGGCTTCTCGGCACGCATCCGGCCCGGGCCGGCTCGCCCCGTCCCACGCCCCGGCCGGCTCACGGGAGGGCCCTTCCTCCGCCGGACGGGGGAGGGTGATCCCACCGGCGCACGATGTGACCGCCGCAGCCGGCGACGAGTGTGGGTCACCGAAGGCAGCGGGACGCGGACGGCCCGTTGCCGGTGACGGCGGGGGGAACTCGGTGGACCGGCTGGACTCGTGCGACCGCTTCGACCGGCTGGGGCGGCTGGCGGCGTACGGAGCGGCGGTGGTGATGACGCCGTACGCGCTGATCAAGATCTCATGGGTGGCCGGCGCGCTCGCCGGGGTGCTGCCGATCGGTGACGGCTTCGGTCTGGCCGGGTGGATCGCGCTCAACGCCGTGACCATCGGCATGGCCGGCCTCGGGATCGCCCTGGCCCTCGCCCTGGTACGGCCCTGGGGTTTGCGCCTGCCGGTGCCGTGGGTCGCGGGTGTCGCCTGGGTGGGTACGGGCTTCCTCGTCCCCTTGCTGCCGTACGCCGTCCTGGACTCCCTGCTGGGGCCCTCGGCCGGCGTGCCTTCGCACCACGGCGACGGCGGGCCGGTCATGCCGGGCTGGGAGGCCGCGCTGATCCAGACCAGCTTCGTGGGCATGGGACTGTGCCTGGCCGTCGCGCTGCCCGCCCACCTCCGGCGGCGCCGGCCCGGCGTGTTCGCCGGCCGGGTGGGCGACGCGAGCGGCGGCCTCGCACGCCCCGTGCGGTGGGCGGTGGTCGCCGGTGCGCTGGTCGCGGCGGTCTGGGTCTACTGGGCGCTCGGCGGTACGGCCGGTGTCCCGTGTCCAGGCCAACAGGGTTCCCGCGAGCGCCTGTTGAGCGGTGTGTGGGGGCTGTGGGCGTTCATCGCCTCGGCCGCCACCTGGGCGGTCGGCCGCGGCCGGCCCGCCCGGCTGCCCCGCTGGGTCCCCTTGACGCTCGGCTGGCTGGGGACGGGGTCGCTGTGCGCGTGGAGCGGCTGGAGACTCCCGTTCGTCCTCCACGCGGCGCTGGCGCACCCCGCCGGCACGGCCCTGCCGGACCACGCCGCCCTCGCGGCCGCACTGCACGCCGTCGCCGTCGCGGCGGGCGCGGTGATGCTGCCGGCACTCGTCCGGACCCACGGATCCGCCACGGCGTCCGGGGCCGCCGGCGACACGCGTGCCCGGGACGGACATCCGTGACCTGGTCACGGCACCACAGGCGCCCCCGGACGCCCACGGCACCCGAGAGGCGCGCGCACCTACGCATTCCCGGACGGCCGAGCCGGGTCCTCCGGAGCCGGAGGCAGCGCCAGGTGGGCGAGGTCGCCCGGCGGAGGCGTGGTGACCGGCCACAGGGGAGCGGCCTGACCGTCGGCGAGCGCGGCCGGCGCGTCGGTGAGGTTCATGCGCTCACGCAGACGGCCGTAGAAGTCCACCGGACCCAGCCGGACCGCCTTCAGCCGGCGCGGCGCGGCGTACACGCCGATCCAGTCCCCGGGACTCAGCACACCGCGCAGCTGGCCGTCGATGCTCACGGCGGCCTGGCCCGACCGCTCGAGGATCCGCAGCGCGATGGGCTCGTCGGGGGCGGCGACGACCGAGCGGTTGAACACCATGTGCGGGGCGACGGGCGTGAACACCAGACCCTCCGCGCGTGGCGAGACCACCGGGCCGCCGGCGGCGAAGCTGTACGCCGTGGAGCCCGTGGGCGTGGCCACCAGCAGCGCGTCCGCGGAGTAGGAGGCCAGGAGCCGCCCCGCCAGATAGACACCCACCGACACCTGCCGGTCCCGGGCGAGCTTCTCCACGACGACGTCGTTCAGGGCCGTGACGTTCAGCGCGACGCCCCAGTCGTCACCCGTCACGCACTCCCTGCGCACCCGGGGCGGCGGCAGCATCGGCCCGCGGCCGTACCGCAGCAGCGCCTCCATCTGCGCGGGCACCTCCAGCCGGCACGAGGCCCGCAGGGTGAGGAGCATCCGGCTCTCGACGGTGATCCGCTCGGCCCGGACCGCGTCCAGCGCCGCGCGCACCGCCGAGGCCGGGACCTCGGTCAGGAAGCCGACCCTGCCGAGGTCGACGCCGAGGACCAGGGCGTCGTTCTCGGCCGCCAGCCGGGCGCCGCGCAGGAACGTGCCGTCGCCGCCGAGGGTGACGATGAGGTCCGGATCGTCCGCCGCGTCGACCTCCTCCCGGGCGCTGTGCCGCGCCCCCTCCTGCCACACGTCGATGGCGACGCACCCCACGGCGTGCTCCGCGCACCACGCGCGGACCGTCCGTGCGGCGGCCACGGCCTCGGCACGGCCGCCGTGCACCACCAGGCCGACCCGGTTCACCGTCATATACCGCCTCCCAGCCGGCTGCGCCCCCTCGCCATCCTCGCCCGCGAACCGCCGCCACACGGCACGCGCCACGCGGGCGCCCGTCGCCGGGGTCCTGGACCTCCGCGCGGCGTCAGCCGACCGGGCCGTCGCCGTCGTCCGGACGCAAGCCCGGCGTGTGGCCGAAGGCCCGGCGGAAGACGTCGATGAACGCGCTGGCCGAGGCCCAGCCGCACCGGTGCGCCACCGTGGTCGGCACGGCCGCCGGCACCGTCGGTCTGGCCGTCAGCGTCGGCGGTCTCGCGAGCCCGCTCATCGGCCGGCTCGCCGACGCCACCTCCCTGCGTACGGCCCTCGCCCCGCTCGTCCTCATGCCGGTGCTGAGCCGGCTGCTGCTGCGCACCCTGTCCGAGCCGGGCCCTCCCCGTCCGCCGACCGGAGCGCCGGCGGCCGAAACCGGAGCCGGAAGTGAGGCCGGCAAGGGAGGGGAGGCCCGTCCCAAGACCTCCTGGTGAGCCGCCGCGGCCTCCGTCCGGCGCCGGCCGCTCGGGCCGGGTCCGCGGATGCACGGATCCTCCGCGGTCATGGGTCCCGGGCCGACGGGTACTCGAAGGCTTCGCAGCAGGCACGCACGCGGGAGGTCCGATGAGCGAGTCCACGCCCTCCGGGCGGAGGGCGGGCGGGAGACGGGTGACGCGCAGGCGGAGCAGCCGCCGCGCACGACTCCGTCCCAGGCTGAGGGGCCGGACACCGCGGACAGGACGCCGAGCAGAGCGACGAGTGAGGGAGGAGTCATGAGCACGGCACACACCAGCGTCCCCGAGGTGCTGGCCGCGCTGAAGGACGTGGCGTACCCGGCCGACAGGGAGCGCCTGGTCACGGCCGCGCGTGCGGCGGGCGCGTCGGACGAGGTGGTCAGGGTCCTGCGCGGGATCCCCGCCGAACGGTACGCGGGCCGCGAGGACGTGGCGAGGTCGGTCCGGGTGGATCCGGACCCGGATCTCGGCCACACCGCCGCTCCACGTGCGGTGCGGGGCCGCGAGGGCGGCAAGCCCGGCGTCGCCCAGCATCTGTGGGAGGAGCCGAAGACGCCGATCCACGAGGAGTTCGACCGCTGAACCGACGCCGGCGACCCGGCACCGCCCGCCGTCCCTTGACGCCCCTTGCGCCCCCGCCTAGCGTGCGGGACCAGACACGTCTGGACAGGTAGGACAGGTGGCTCGGCGATGACGGACCCGCAGGACCCGATCAGAAGCACCGGCGGAAGATCCCCCGCCCGCCCGATACAGGTGGAGACACACGGGCTCGACGTGATCGGGGACGTGGACCGCAAGGGCAGCCCGCGCACGCTGTTCTGGCCCTGGTTCGGGGCCAACGTCTCCGTGCTCGGACTCAGCTACGGCGCCTTCGCGCTCGGCTTCGGCATCTCCTTCTGGCAGGCCCTCACCGCCGGTGTGCTCGGCATCGTCGTCTCCTTCCTGCTGTGCGGGTTCGTCGCGGTCGCCGGAAAACGCGGCTCCGCGCCCACCATGGTCCTCAGCCGGGCGGCCTACGGAGTGCGCGGCAACCGCCTGCCGTCCGTGATCTCCTGGATGCTCACCGTCGGCTGGGAGACCGTCCTCACCGCGCTCGCCACGCTGGCCACCGCCACCGTCTTCAGCCGCCTCGGCTGGGGCGGCGGCACGCAGACCGAGGTGGTCGCCCTCCTGGTGGTGGCCGCGCTGACCGTCGTCGGCGGCGTCATGGGCTTCGACCTGATCATGCGGCTGCAGACGGTCATCACCGTGGTCACGGGCGTCCTCACGCTCGTCTACGTCGCCCTCGTCGTCGACCACGTCGACTGGCACACCGTCAGCGCCGTCCCGGCCGGTTCCGCGCAGGAGTTCGTCGGCGCGCTGGTGTTCATGATGACCGGCTTCGGCCTCGGCTGGGTCAACGCCGCCGCCGACTACTCCCGCTATCTGCCCCGGAGTTCCTCCAGCCGCGGAGTGATCGGCTGGACCACCTTCGGCGCCTCCGCGGCCCCGCTGCTCCTGCTGGTCTTCGGCCTGCTGCTGGCCGGTTCCTCCCCGAGCCTGAGCAAGGCCGTCGCGGCCGATCCGATCGGCGCGCTGACCACGATCCTGCCCACCTGGTTCCTGGTGCCGTTCGCGGTGGTCGCCGTACTCGGCCTGGTCGGCGGCGCCGTCCTCGACATCTACTCCTCGGGCCTGGCGCTGCTCTCCGCCGGCCTGCGCGTGCCCCGATACCTGGCCGCGCTCTTCGACGGCGTCCTGATGATCGCCGGCTCGGTCTACATCGTCTTCTTCGCCGACGACTTCCTCGGCCAGTTCATGGGCTTCCTCACCACCCTCGGCGTCCCGATCGCCGCCTGGTGCGGCATCATGCTCGCCGACATCGCCCTGCGCCGCCGCGACTACGACGACGGCGACCTCTACCGCCCGCACGGCCGGTACGGCGACATCCCCCTGCCGCCCCTGCTGCTCACCCTCGCCGCCACGGCCGTCGGCTGGGGCCTGGTCACCAACACCGCCGCGAGCTGGCTCACCTGGCAGGGGTACCTGCTCGGCCCGTTCGGCCTCGGCGGCAGGACCGGCGCCTGGGCGTACGCCAACCTGGGTGTCCTGGCAGCGCTGGCCCTGGCCTTCGCCGGCACCCTGCTGCTGGGCCGGGGCCGGGTGCGGGCCCAGGAGGCACAGGCGCCCAGCCGGGTCACCGACGAGGGGGTGCTCAACCCATGACCGCCGGACACCTCGCCGTCATCGACATGCAGCGCGTCTTCGCCGACCCGGCGAGCCCCTGGGCCACTCCCCGGTACGCCGACGCGGTGGCGGGCGTCCGCAGCCTGCTGCCGGCCTTCGCCGACCGCGTCACCTTCACCCGCTTCCAGGCGCCCGGCGAACCCACCGGCGCCTGGCGCGCCTACTACGCGCAGTGGGCCTTCGCCCTCCAGCCCCCGGACTCCGGACTCTGGCAGCTGTCCGAGGAGTTCGCCGACCTGGCCGGCCACGTCGTGACGGCCACCACCCTCGGCAAGTGGACCCCGCAGCTCGCCGCCCGCGTCGGCCCGGGAGAGCGCCTGATCCTGGCCGGTGTCAGCACCGACTGCTGTGTGCTGTCCACCGCCCTGGCCGCCGCCGACGCCGGCACCGAGGTCCTGGTGGTCGCGGACGCCTGCGCCGGCGTGGACGACGACTCCCACCTCAAGGCCCTGCAGATCATGGAGCTGTACCGGCCGCTGATCCGGGTCACCACCGTCGACGATCTGCTCGCGGAGCCCGGACCGTGACCGGCGTCCCGCTCAAGCACCAGCGGATCAGCCGGATCCTCGCCCGGGAGATCCGCGACGGCAGCCGCCCGGCGGGAGAGCGGCTGCCCGGCGAGCACACCCTGGCCCAGCGGTTCGGCGTCAGCCGTACGACCGTCCGCGCGGCCCTCGCCGAACTGTCCAGGGAAGGCCTGATCACCACCCGCACCGGCAAGGGCTCCTACGTCCGCTACGACGGCCGCCCGCTGGACGAGGGGTCCGGCTGGGCCCGGGCCCTGGGCCCGCGGGGCGCGGACACCACCGTGCGGACCCTCGGCGTACACGAGACGCGCGATGCCGCCCTCGCCGCGGAACTCGGTCTGGAGAAGGACGCCTTCGTGCGTGTGGAGCGCACCCGGGAGCTGGTCGCGGGCGGCACCGTGGTGTCGTACGAGCGCAGCTTCCTGCCGCCGGTGCCGCTGATCCGCGAACTGCCCGCCCGCGGCCTCGGCCAGGAGTCGCTCACGGAACTGCTGCTGCGGGCGGGACTGCGGCCCGACCACGGGGAGCAGCGGATCTGCGGGCGGCCCCTCGACGCCCGGGAGGCGGAGCTGCTGCGGCGCACGCCGGGGGACTGGTTCCTGCAGTCACGGCGGACGAGCCGGGCGGCCGACGGCTCCTTCGTCGAGCACGCCGTCAGTCTCCTCGACCCCCGCCACTTCCAGCTGACCCTCACCTACGGCTGACCCGCACCGCTGCCGGCTGTGGTTCCCCCGGATCACCGCCGGGCCCCCACCGGACCCGCCGGTGATCCTCACGCATGCCCCGTCGCCCACCGGGTACGCGAGGCGGGAGCACGCCCGGTGCGCAACCGCCCCGGGTGGCCCGTACCACCGCCGCTACCTGGGGATCTGCCATGGAGACACCCGCACACGACGACCTGCCGACGCCGGCCCAGCAGGCGCTGGACGCGCTGGCCACGAACGCCGAGGACCAGGCCGCGCTGGACGTCCTCGCCCACAGCGACGTACTCGTCCCCGTCCCGGACGACGCGATCGACGGAGAGGGCGCCGACGCCACGAGCGTGGCCCTGCCCGTCCTCGAACAGCCCGGCGGAGACCCGGTCGTCCCCGTGTTCACCACCGAGGGCGAGATGGCCGAACTGCTGCCGTTCGTCTCCCGCTACCGCCTCATACCGCTGGGCGCCCTGGCCTCCCAATGGCCCGAGGAGGATCTCTCGCTGGCCATCGACGGCAACTCCACCCACGCCCTGACCCTCACGTCACAGGGGGTCCGCACGCTGCTGGCCCGATGACGAGCGGCCCGTAGGGCGCCCACTCCCTCGGGCGTGAAAATGGGCCCATGGAATACATCTCCGGCGCGGCCGGAGCCGTCATCCTCGTCCTGGTCCTCAGCAGCATCATCCGCACGCTGGTGGTACCGCGAGGCCTCTACTCCGTGCTGGTGTTCCGGCTCTGGTGGACGCTGCGCCGGCTCCTGCGGCTCCTCGCCGTCCGCAAGGACTACGCCGCGATCGACCGCGCCCAGACCTGGCTCGCCCCGCTGATGCTCATCGGCATGCTCACCGCCTGGCTCGCCGGGGCGCTGCTGGGCTTCGGCCTCCTGCTGTACGCGCTGTCCCCGCTGTCCTGGACCAACGCCTTCCGGGAAGCGGGGTCCAGCCTGTTCACGCTCGGCTTCGCCAGCGGCGCCCGGCTGAAACTGTCGGTGCTGGACTTCGTCGCCGCGGCCACCGGACCGGTCCTGATCGCCCTGCAGATCGCCTACCTGCCCACTCTGTACGCGGCCTACAACCGCCGCGAACTGGAGGTCACCCTGCTGCAGGCGCGGGCCGGCGAGCCCGCGTGGGGGCCGGAGATCCTCGCCCGGCAGTGGCTGGTCGACACCGAGACCGCGCTGCCGGCCCTCTACCGCGCCTGGGAGCGGCTCGCCTCGGACATGGGCGAGAGCCACTCGACGTACCCCGTCCTGCTGACCTTCCGTTCCCCGCGCCCGTACCGCAGCTGGCTGGTCGGGCTCGTCGCCGTGATGGACGCGGCCGCGACACACCTCGCCCTGGAGCCACGGCTCGCCCCGCCCGAGGCCCGGCTGGTGCTGCGGGCCGGCTTCACGGCCCTGCGCGACATCGCGCGTGCCCTGCGCATCCCCTTCGACGCCGACCCGCCGCCGGACGCCTCCATCCGGCTCACCTTCGCGGAGTTCGACGCGGCCGTGGCGATGCTGGAGTCGGCCGGGTTCCGGGCCGAGCGTCGGCCGAAGGAGGCCTGGCCGCACTTCCGGGGCTGGCGGGTCAACTACGAGGCGATCGCCTACGAGCTGTGCCGCCGCTGTGACGCCGTACCCGCGCTGTGGACCGGTCCCCGGGACTTCCCCGACGGCCCGATCCCGCCGCTGCGTCCCGCCGACCGGCGCCCGGCCGACCCGCCCGGCGAAGGACGGCCGGAACTTCCCCCTGCCACCGGGTAGTCCCCGGCCCGAGACGGGAAGGTCCCACCGGAGACGTATCCGTAAGCGTGGGAAGGAGCCGATGCTCGTGAGGGTCGTCCTGCTGGGCACCGCCGCCGGGGGCGGCTTCCCGCAGTGGAACTGCGCCTGCGCGCTGTGCGCCGCCGCCCGGGACGGCAAGCTGCCCTCCCGCATGCAGGAGTGCGCCGCCGTCACCGGCAACGGCCGGGACTGGTGGCTGCTGAACGCCTCGCCGGACCTGCGCACCCAGCTCACCGCCACACCGGCGCTGTGGCCCGGCCCCGGTCCCCGGGACACCCCGCTGCGCGGTGTCCTGCTCACCGACGCGGAGGCCGACCACGTCACCGGCCTGTCCGAGCTGCGCGGAGCGGCGGACCTGAAGGTCTACGCCGCCCCGCCGGTCCGTGCCGTCCTGGCGCCCGCGCGCGCCGCGCTGGACCGCTACGCCCGCTGGGAATGGGCGGACAGCCTGGCCGACGGCGGGTTCGTGCTGGCCGGCGGGCTGGTCGTCACGGCCCATCCGGTGGGCATGAAGATCCCGAAGTACGTGCCGGCGCCGACGCCGGACCCGGCCTGCCCGTGGGTGACGGCGTACCGTGTCGAGGACCTGGCCAGCGGGGGAGTGCTGGTGTACGCGCCGTGTGTGGGGGCCTGGAGTCCGGCGCTGGAGGAGCTGTGCGCCCAGGCCGACTGCGTCCTGCTGGACGGCACGTTCTTCGCGGCCGACGAGATGGGCACGGCGGTGCGGTCCGGCGCCGGGCAGGCCGCCATGGGTCACCTGCCCGTCACGGGCCCGGACGGCTCGCTCGCCGGCCTGGCCCGGCATCCCGGCGCACGCCGGATCTACACCCACCTCAACAACACGAACCCGCTCCTCGACCCGGCGTCGGCGGCACGCGCGCGTGCCGCAAAGGAGGGCGTGGAGGTCCTGCCCGACGGTGCGGAGCTGGTGCTCTAGCGTTCCTGCCCGGTCAGCATGCGCTCCAGCACGGCACGCTGCAGGGGCAGCACCTCGGCGTGCAGGGCGCGGCCCCTGGAGGTGAGCGCCACCCACACCCCGCGCCGGTCCTCCGCGCACACCGAGCGCTCCACCAGCCCGTCCTTCTCCAGCCGGCCGATGAGCCGGGACAGCGCGCTCTGGCTGAGATGGACGCGGCCGACCAGGTTCTGCACCCGGCACTGGTCGCCCTGCGCGGGCGACTCGGCAGCCAGGATGTCCAGCACCTCGAAGTCGCTGGCACCCAGCCCGTGCGGGTGCAGAGCCCGGTCGATCTCGCACATCGTGTGCGCGTGCACCGCGAGGATGTCCCGCCACCGTTCCTCAAGCCGGGCGTCGGCCGTCTTGACTGCCATACCCGCACCGTAGCACCGATCCAGCCAATCATTGAGTGTGCAACTAGTGCGGGTGTGCTTCGCGGCCGTGCCTCAGGCGGCCGGGTCCTGAAGGAGGCCGACGAGGTTGCCGTCGGCGTCCTTCACGGAGGCGATCAGCCGGCCGTTGCCGACGTCCCGCACGTCCTGGACGACTTCGGCACCCGCCTCCAGCAGCCCCGCGAGCCGCTCCCTGAGGTCGGTGACGTGCCAGAACGGCACCGGACCGGTCAGGCCCTGGGCATGCCCGTGCGGGTCGAGGCCGACGTCCTGCCCCTCGGCCTTGAAACCGACGTAGTAGGCCTCGTCGACATACGGCTCGACGCCCAGCAGGACGGTGAACAGGGCCTTGGCCCGGTCCTTGTCCTTGACGGGGTAGATGATCGTCTGCAGGCCGGCGGTCATGGGACTCTCCTTCTGGGGTGCGTGGCCCGGCGGGTCGTCCGCCGGTGCACTTCACGCTAAGGCCGGGGAGCCCGCCATGGCTTCTCCGATCCTGACCGTTCAAGGCCGGGCGGCCCCTGTCCGCTCAAGCTCCTGGGTGGCCGTGCAGCCTTTCTGGCTCGTCCGGCCGAGGCAGCCCCACCCCGTCGCCGGTACGTACCTGAAGTACTGGACGGGCTTGTGCGGTACGGCCTCGGTCGTGAACGTGCCCGTACCGTTCGGGATGCGCTGCGTGTGGGGGCCGGACGTGTCGGTGTACGAGACGCTGATGTGCCACTTGCACGTCTGGACGGAGACCTCGGGCTGGATACGCAACGGCATGTTCGCCTGGCCGTTGCCCAGGTCTACGGCGTTGTGGCGGAAGTACAGCTCCCCCTGGGACTCGCCCTCGTCGAGGACGTACGGCCCGTGCGGTCGGTTCGCCGACCCGCCGGACAGGTCCCACATCAGGCCCTGCCGGGGCTCGGAGCCGGCCGGTGGTATGTCGACCACGGTCTGCGCGGTGGGTGCGCTGCACATGTCCTTCACGGCGGTCATGCCATTGATTGTGAGCCCGGCGGTGCGGTCGCTGTTCAGATTCAGGTTGAACGTCTGAGTCATGCCCTCCGGTACGCGATGACCGTCCTCCAGAGGTTTCTGGAAGGTCTGGGGGTACTCGACGATCCGGCCGCCGAGACGCTTCAGGAGCGTCCAGACCTGCGAGGCATCACCCTTTGTGGCCGTGAGGGTGGCCTGTTCCCGCGCGGTCAGCGGGCGGTCAAGGAGCACGACGACCGATTCGGGCATGTCCTGTGCGTAGTCACGGGGGGTGATGGTCGAGACGAAGGCGGGGAGTTCGTCGTCGACGGACTTCTCCGCCTTCTTGTCCGAGCGGGCTCGGTCGGTGGCCGTGGTCCGGTCCAGCTCGTAGTTCGCGTAGTAGGCGAACAGGATTCCGCCCAGGACGACGACCGCCGCGACCATCACGTACAGCACGCGGTGTCTGGGCGGAAGTGAGCGGAGCCCAGGAAGGCGTTCGTCGGCCAGGACGTGCCAGGCGGTCCGTCCGGGCGACGGGGCGGGGGCCTCCGGCTCGGGCTCCGGGGCGCCGTTGTGGACGGGGTCGGCGCGCGGTGCGGGGACAGGCCCTACGGCATCTCCCCCGGGCCGCGGTGGGCCCGGGTCGGACGACGGCGGTGGGACGGGTGGAGTCGTGGACATGGAATCCCCCAGGTTTTCCTGCGACCGAAACGCGTGGCCTCGCCAACCGCTCGCGCCGAGAACGGGTTTCAGCACCCTAGGACAGGACGGCTCGGACAACTACCCCGGCGGAGCGGGCGTAGAGACGGATGCGGAGGGTGATGCGGGGCCTGCCCCGGTGGCCGCGTCCAGCGCGTACACGTTCTTGTCGAAGTTGCCGGTGTACACCAGTCCGCCGACGACCGCGGGCGACGACACGCCCATGTCCCGCATGCGCGAGGCCCACTTCTTCACCCCGGTGGCCGCGTCCAGGGCGCACAGGCCGGATCCCACGCTGACGTACACCATCCCGCCGGCCACTGCGGGCGACCCGCCTGTGCCGTTGAGGTCGGACGTCCACCTCCTGGCCCCGGTGGCCGCGCTCAGGGCGTGCACGCTCAGGTCGCTGTTGACGTACACCACCCCGCCGACGACCGCGGGCGTTGCACCGATCGTTTCGCCGCCGGTCGAGAAGGACCACCTCTTGGTACCGGTGGCCGCGTGCAGCGCGTACATGTGCCCGTCGTTGCTGCCGATGTACACCACCCCGTCGACGACCGCGGGCGACGACTCGACCTCACGGAGGGTCGTGAAGGCCCATTGTCTGGCGCTGCTGGCCGCGTCCAGGGCGTACACGTTCCTGTCGGTGCTGCCGATGTACACCACCCCGTCGACGACCGCAGGTGACGACTTCACCCAGCTGCCGGTCTGGAAAGACCACTTCTTCGCGCCCGTGGCCGCGTCCAGCGCGTACACATAGCCGTCATAGCTGCCGATGTACACGACCCCGCCGACGACGGCGGGGGTCGAACGGACCTCGTTGCCGGTGGGGGTGGCCCATTTCCGTGCGCCGGTGGCCGCGTCCAGGGCGTAGACGTGCTTGTCGTCGCTGCCGATGTACACGACCCCGCCGACGACGGCGGGGGTCGAACGGACCTCGTTGCCGGTGGGGGTGGCCCACTTCTGTGCGCCGGTGGCCGCGTCCAGGGCGTAGACGTGCTTGTCGTCGCTGCCGATGTACACGACCCCGCCGACGACCGCGGGCGACGATCTCACCTCGCCAAGGGTGGCGTGGCGCCACGGACGGGGTGGGTCGGCATCCCCGCCACCACGGCCGCCACCACCACTACCGCCCCGACCGCCGCCACCACCGCAGCCGGCCGTGATGACGGCGCCGGCACCGAGACCGAAGCGCAGGGCTGCGCGGCGGGTGAGGTGCCCCGGCCCCGGCTGCCTGTCCGCGGCCGCTCCCCGCACTTGACCCACGAGCTGTCGCACGCGGTGCCCGGACTGCGTGCTGATGACATCGGCAGGACGATTCACATGGCGACGATATGGGTCACTGTCGTGGCCGGCAGCGGTTTCGGCCGACGTTCACATCGTCTCCCCTCCACAGCACGGCCACGAGGCGGCCGTGCTGATCGCGCCCACAACGAGCGGCTACGACCCGCACTTGCCCGAAAGACCTACCTCACCCTCGCTTCCCTCCCCGGGGCGGTCCTCCGCTCGCGTCCCCAGGAAGCCAGCGGCTGGAGAGCGGCGTTGAGGCGCGTGCCGTCCTCGGTGAGCGAGTACTCGACGCGGGGCGGCACCTCTTCATAGGCGACGCGGCGCACGACGCCGTCCGATTCCATCTCGCGCAGATGAGAGGCCAGCACCTTCTCGGTGATGCCCGGAAGCAGCCGGCGCAGCTCCCCGAAGCGGCGGTGGGGGTGTTCCTGAAGTGCCCAGAGAATCAACACCTTCCACCTGCCCCCGATCACCTCCATCGCGGTGTCGATCCCGCAGACGTGTCCGTCTGGTGCGCCCGGCCGGTTCAGCGTCGTCATGCCCACCCCTTCTGACGTGCTCGCTCACCCCGAGGTAACCACCCACTCCGAAGTGCGTACTTGATCACCCACGGGCCTGTGGCCAGCCTAATCGGCATGGCACACAACACCGTTGAGAAGACCTCCGTCACGCTGCTGGGCCTCGGCGCGATGGGCAGCGCGCTGGCCCGCACCTGGCTTGCCGCCGGCCACCCGCTCACCGTCTGGAACCGCACGCCGGCCCGCGCCGCCGCGCTCGCCGCCGAGGGCGCGAGCGTCGCGGACAGCGCCGCTGAGGCGGTGGCGGCGAACACCCTCGTCATCGTCTGTCTGCGGGACGACGCCTCGGTCGGCGAGACGCTGTCCGGCACCGATCTGGCCGGCAGGGACGTGGTCAACCTGACCACCGGTACCCCTGCCCAGGCCCGCGTCCGCGCCGCGTGGGCACGTGACCGCGGCGCCCGCTACCTGGACGGCGGGATCATGGCTGTCCCTCCGATGATCGGTGCCCCAGGGGCCGGCGGTCACGTCTTCTACAGCGGCTCGCGGGAACTGCTCGAACGGCACCAGGACACGCTGGGCGTCCCGGCCGGCACCACCTACGTCGGTGAGGACGCCGGTTTCGCAGCCCTGTACGACGTGGCCCTGCTCAGCGCCATGTACGGGATGTTCGCCGGGACCGCGCACGCCTTCGCGCTGATCCGCAAGGAGGGCATCGACCCCGCGACGCTCGCTCCGCTGCTCGCCGACTGGCTCGTCGCCATGGCCCCGGCGGTTCACCAGACCGCCGACCAGCTGCGGACCGGTGACTACACCAGGGGTGTCGTCTCCCGTCTCGCCATGCAGGTGGCCGGCACGCCGACCTTCCTGAGGACCGCCGAGGAGCAGGGCGTCAGCGCGGAACTGCTCAGCCCCTACTTCGAGCTGATGCGCCGCCGCCTGGCCGAGGGCGGCGGCGACGAGAGCCTGACGGGCCTGATCGACCTGCTGGCGCGCTGACCAGCCCGGCGGGGGCCGTCCCCCCGTTCGCAGCTGAGAAGAGCGAAGGCCCCGCGCCGATGATGACTCGGGTGCGGGACCTTCGCCGTCAGGGCTTCCTCGGGCTGCTCCCGGCCGGAAGCCGTACGGCGCTTGAACCACACCGGGGTCGCGCCGGCCACGAGCAGGAGCGCGCCCAGTCCGGCGACGATGCCGGCCTGCGTGCCCCCGCCCCCATCGTCGTCACCCATGCCGGGCGGGGTGGGTCCGTTGCTGATCCCGGCCGAGGCCGTCGGCTCGGGCGACGACGTCCGAGACGGCGTGCCGGCCGGCTCCCCGGTCGGGGACGGCTTGTGGAAGCGGAGCTTGGTGATGTTCCGCTTGGGCGACTTCGGGTCGTTGGCCGCCTCACAGCCTCACCCAGATCACCCGCGTCCACCCCCCGGCCCCGCCGCGCTACGACCAGCACACCATCCTCACCGCACCGGGCCACGACCCTGCCCGTGCCCGCGAAGTGGTCAGTGAACCACCCACCGTTGCCGCCGGCGTGGAAGAACTCCCGTCCATCCCGCGTCTGTACCTGCGCACACCCCACACCCTCGACGACCTCAACACCGTCACTGTCGGTTGCTGGGGCACCGCTGTGCAGATCAACGACCCCGCGTTCGCCGAGAACGGCACCACCGGCTACAGCCTCGACAACGCCTTCGAGTACCAGGCCCAGGCGCATCCCGAAGTGCGCGTCCTGGCCGTCTGCGAACAGGACGAGATGGACGAGGTCTGGCGGCCGGAGGACTGAAACGACGTGCGACTTCCACAGGCGCCCGAGGCGAGGTCGGATCCGGCATGCGCCTCGAAGCTGAGCGACGTCAGTTCTGGGCGGTGGGCCGGACGACGATCTCGTTGACGTCGACGGTCGGGGGCTGCTCGATGGCGAAAGCGACGGCGCGGGCGATCGCCTCGGGCGGGATCGCGATCAGGTCGCGCATTTCCGTGATCTGTGCTCGGACCTGCGGATTCGTTGACGCCTCGGCGAAGTCGGTGGCTACGGCGCCGGGCGAGACGGTGGTCACCCGCAGCGAGCCACCGGCTTCCTGGCGCAGGCCTTCGCAGATGGCGCGGACCGCGAACTTCGTGCCGGCGTAGACCGCCATGGTCGGCACGATGCGCAATGCGGCCGTGGAGGCGATGGTGATGAAGTGGCCTGTGTCCTGGGCCCGGAAGACCGGCAGCGCCGCGCCGATCCCGTGCAGCACGCCCTTGACGTTGACGTCGACCATCCGGTCCCACTCGTCGACCCGTAGATCGTCCAGAGGCGAGATCGTGCCCACCCCGGCATTGCTGACCAACACGTCGAGCCGGCCGAATCGCTCGCCGGCCAGTGCGACCAGGGCGTGCAGGTCGTCCCGCCGGGTCACGTCCGTGCGGGTCTGCACGGCCGTGCCACCCGCGCTCTCGATCCGCGCCACCAGGTTCGCGAGGCGCTCGGACCGGCGCGCACCCAGGACGAGCCGCGCGCCCCGCCCGGCAAGCAGCAGTGCGGTCGCCTCGCCGATACCGCTGCTGGCTCCCGTGATCGCCACGACCTTGCCGTCGATTCCGGACACGTTGTCTTCCTCGTCTTCCTGAAGTACCGGTAGCCGGTGACCCACAGGTCACCGGTGAGAGCTGCACCCCCCACTCGGGAGACAGTCTGTGAGGTCTTCAGCCTGGTATCCAGAACGCGGTCATTCTGGAACCGGAGATACCATCCAGCATGCCGTCACAGCCCAATCAGCGCCGTGAGCTTGGCGCTTTCCTACGTAGCCGCAGAGAGCGGATCACCCCTGACCAAGTGGGGCTGCCGCACACCGGCCGACGACGGACACCGGGCCTGCGCCGGGAAGAACTCGCGCTGCTCGCCTGCATCAGCGCCACCTGGTACACGTACCTTGAGCAGGGCCGGGACGTCCACGCCTCGGACCAGGTGCTCGACGCCCTCGCCTCGGCACTGCAGTTGGACCGGCACGAGCGCGGTCATCTCTTCCGGCTCGCCGGGCGCGCGCCTGCGGTCGAACCCGAAGAACGGGAGTCCCTCACCGCCGATGTGGCAGCTGTCCCGCTCCTGCTCCAGCCGCATCCGGCGTACATCATCGGCGGAAACTACGACGTGCTCGGCCACAACCAGGCGGCCGACGACCTGTTCCCGCGCCTCAACGCGGCTGACAGGCAAGCCAACTTCGCCCGATGGGTGTTCCTCGAACCTGTCGCCCGGAACGTTCTGGCCGACTGGGAGATCGAGGCACGCGGCCTGCTCGCCCGGCTGAGGACACTTGCCGGGCGCCACCCGGGCGCCCCCCGGTACACCCGGCTGATCGACGAACTGAACGCGGGCAGCCCTGAAGTGCGGGCCTGGTGGCCGCAGTACGACGTGCAGGCCCGGCACGGCGGACGGAAGCGGATACGGCTCCCCGGACGCGGGATCGTCGACTTTGCCTACACCGCATTCCATCTGGCCGAACAACCGGAACAGACACTGGTGATCTACTCCGACAGGGCGTAAGTGTGATCGTCGGCCCGTCATACACGGCCGAGAGGTTCACGTACGGGTCCGCAGGTGCCCGGAGGCACGACCGCTGGCCGTCGTGAGAGGAACTCGTCGACAATGCACGGGAGTCTCCTCGGTGTTCCCCGTACAGCGCCGAACAGCCCACGCCGTGCCGCGCTCGTGGCGCGGCCACACGGGTGGTTCTGCGCAGAACACCTGAGCCCCCGTTCCCCCTCGCGATGCCTTGACCGCACAAGGGACTTGGGCCGGCCGCCGGGCCGGCGCCCGTGCTCGTTGATCAGACGATCCGGCGTGCCGACGAGCAGATCCCGGACATGTGCGAATTAACCTCTCGTCACCTTATGACGTGGTGGATCGCATACGCATCCGCTTCAACGCTCGGAGAAGACATGCGCAAGCCTCGCAAGACCGCCGTCGTGGCCGCCCTTCTCGCCACCGTCGGCTTCCTCGGCACCGGCACCGCCTACGCCCACGGGCAGGGGCATGGGCACGGGCACAAAAACGGGCACTCACACGCGAAGGGACACCAGGGTCGAGAGAGCGAGACAGTCCTCATCAGCCAGAGCACCTCATGCACGGTGGCCGAAGAGAACGTCGACGTACAGGGTGAGTCCGGATTCGAGAACGGCCGCGAGGGCAACCAGCCCAACGGCAAGGGCTCTCCCGGCCAGCAGACCACCAACGTCGGCTCACGCCTCGGGTGCGACAACACCCTCGTCCTCGGCAAGTAGCTCACACCCCTCCCGGCGCCGGGCCGCACGACCGGCGCCGGGAGGCAGCAGGTGCGGGGCGCGGATGCCGAGGATGCCGAAGACCTCGTCCTTCGCCGGCCCGCGCAGCTCCGCCATGAAGGCGGGGTCCACCCGACCGGTCCTGGCCCAGATCCCGCCGAGGGACTCCGCGCAGTGCTGGGCCAGCACGCTCGTGAAGCCCTCGGCGCGGATGATCCGGGCCAGGCCCGACTCGACGAGCGGACCGGAGAGGAACTCCAGACAGCCCGCCGCGTCGTATTTCTCGTCCTCGCGAGCCATCGGGTCGTCAAGGATGCCGACGAGCAGGACGGCCCGTTCCTCATCGGGGATCTCCGGCTCGGCCCACACCGGGGCCCCCGGGGTGGACGCAGTCAGGGTGCAGGGCCGCCCCCTTCCGAACAGCCCCTCCAGCCATCTCCTCATCCAGAACACACCCCTCGTCCAGAACGTGCGGAGTCGTAGGTTACGGCCGCGGCGACCAGCAGTCCGCCACCGGCCCGTCTCCAGCCGGACGGCAGCCGTCCCCGCCTGCCCGCCTCAGCGGCTCACAGCGGTCTCCCGCTCCATCCACGTCAGCGGCCAAGTGCGTCAAGTCCCAGGGCATGAAGGTCGACTTCCACTACTCGGACACCTGGGCCGACCCGGGCGCACAGACCAAGCCGGCCGCGTGGACGCGCCATGCATGGCCGTCGCGCTGCACCTGGCCAAGGGCGGTGACAAGTCAGGCACGGAGTGGTGGTCCGACAACGCGGCCGCGCACGGGTGAAGTCCGACGCGACCGGCCTGTCGTACGACGGCCACCGGCGCGGCCCGCTCTCCGATTTCCAGACCCCCCTGGAGGACGCGGCCTCCCGCTACGGCGAGCCGGTGTTCGTCGCCGAGACGGCCTACCCGTTCACGCCGGCCCGGGACGACTCCCTGGGGAACCAGATCGACACCAGCGGCGAGCTGGTGAGCGGCTACCCGGCGACCGTGGCCGGCCAGACCAAGTGGATGAACGACGTGGTGAGCATCGTGGAAGCCGTCCCGAACGGCCGCGGCCCCGGCGTCTTCTACTGGGAGGCGACGTGGACCGCCGGCACCGGAGACGGCTGGGACCCGGCCGACGCCACCTCGGGCAACGGCTGCGAGAACCGGGCCTGTTCGGCTACGACGACAAGGCGATGTCCTCCATGACGTGGTTCAGCCACCGCCGAACCACCCATGCGCGGCCCGGCCGCAGGGGAGGCCGGGCCCCGCCCTGTTTTCCGGGGCCGCCCGGCGCTTCGCGGTCGCACGGCCGTTCGGTACCGGACAACGAACGATGACTCCCGTGCGCGACGGAATCGGCCGGGCGACAGTGGGAAGACTGCGTACGAGGAGGCCGGGGACGGAGGCGGACGGATGATGGGAACTCCCTCGGGCCGGGTGCGGCGGACCATCCTGGAGTGGCTCAAGGACCCGGCGGAGCACTTCCCGGCGTACCTCCGCCGAGACCTCGCCGAGACGGGCGTCACCGCGCGGGCCGTGGCCGTCAAGCTGGGCGTGCCGCGCCGGACCGCCCTCGCCCACCTCGACTTCCTCACCCGCCTCGGCCTGCTGCGCACCCGCCGCAGCTGCTGCCGCACCTACTACCGGCGCGACGAGATCCGCATCGCCGAGGTGGCCCGGATGTTCGAGAAGGGGTGGTGAGAGGCCGCCGGGCAGGACAGAGTGGCCGGGCACAGGCGGCGACCGACGGCGAAAGGGCACACCGCGCATGGACCGACCCACGGCACTCGTCCCGCTCCACTACGTCTCCCTGGGCGCCCGCGGCCCCGAGGACGTGGTGGCCGACGCGCACGGACGCGTGCTGACCGGAGCGGAGGACGGCCGGATCCTGCGCGTCCACCACCTCGGCGACCCGCGCACGGCCCGCGTGGAGGTGCTGGCCGAGACCGGCGGCCGTCCGCTCGGACTCGAACCGCTCCCGGACGGGGGCCTGCTGGTGTGCGACGCGGAGCGCGGCCTGCTGCGGGTCGATCCCGTCGATGGCGGCGCCGGCACCGTCCACGTCCTCGCGGACTCGGTGGCGGGCGAGCGGCTCCGGTTCTGCAGCAACGTCGTCGCCGTGCCGGACGGCACCGTGTACGTCACCGTCTCCAGCCGCCGCTACCCGCTGGGCCAGTGGATCGGCGACATCGTCGAACACACCGGTACCGGACGGCTGCTGCGCCTTGCGGCCGACGGCGGTGAGCCGGAAGTCCTGCTGGAGGGGCTGCAGTTCGCCAACGGGCTGGCGGTCGGCGGCGACGGCTCCTTCCTGGTGATCGCCGAGACCGGTGCCTGCCGGCTCACCCGCTACCACCTCACGGGCCCGCGCGCCGGCCACATCGAACCCTTCGCCACGCTGCCCGGTATGCCGGACAACCTCTGGCGCGAGGGCCCCGACGGCCCGCTCTGGGTCGCGCTCGCCAGTCCGCGGGTCCCGCCGCTCGACCTCCTGCACCGCACCCCGCCCGGCGTGCGCGGCGCCGCCGCCCGGGCCGCCGTCCACGCGCCCTACCGCCCGAGCGGAGCGATCGGGGTCATGGCCTTCGACGACACCGGACGCACCGTCCACCACCTGACCCGCCGCCGCTCCGGCTTCCGCATGGTCACCAGCGTCTGCGCGACCGGCGACCACCTCGTCCTCGGCAGCCTCCGCGAGCCCGGCGTCGCGGTCTGCGCCCGGCCCGCCGCCCTCTGACACGGCGGTACGCTGGTGCCGGCCGTGATCACCCGTCGGGGCAGGCCGAACAGGAGACGCACCAGCATGACAGCCCCGGAAGCCGAGAGCCTCCGTGTCCGCCCCACGCCACGGCGGCGGTCCGAGTGGCGTACCCAGACACCCGTCGTCGCCGTCGTCGCGGCCGGCGGCGCCCTGGGCGCGTGCGCCCGCTACGGGCTCACCCTGACCTGGCCCACACCGCCCGGCGGCTTCCCCTGGGCGACCTTCTGGACCAATCTCATCGGCTGCGCGGTGATCGGTGTCTTCATGGTGCTCATCACCGATGTGTGGGCCGCCCACCGACTCGTCCGCCCCTTCTTCGGCACCGGTGTGCTCGGTGGCTTCACCACCTTCTCCACCTACGCCGTCGACATCCGCAGGCTGGCCGACGCCGGCCGCCCGGGAACCGGGTTCGCCTATCTCGCCGCGACGCTGTGCGCGGCCCTCGCCGCGGTGTGGCTCGCCTCGGCCGCCGCCCGCCGGGTGCTGATCAGGAGGCAGCGATGACATCGCTCAGCGGCCGGGCCCTCAGGCTGACCGTCTACATCGGTGAGGACGACACCTGGCACCACAAGCCCCTCTACTCCGAGATC
Organism: Streptomyces filipinensis; assembly: GCF_014649495.1. Taxonomy (GTDB): domain Bacteria; phylum Actinomycetota; class Actinomycetes; order Streptomycetales; family Streptomycetaceae; genus Streptomyces; species Streptomyces filipinensis. Next base: position 139,251 of record NZ_BMTD01000010.1, read on the forward strand.
GTGCACCGCGCGCACACGGCAGGACTCGCCGGAGCGAGCGTCTTCCGGGGCATCGAGGGCTTCGGCGCCTCCTCCCGCATCCACACCTCCCGGCTGCTGTCCCTGAGCGAGGACCTGCCCGTGGCGGTCGTCGTCGTGGACACCGAGGAGCGCGTACGGGCGTTCCTGCCGCAACTCGACGAACTCGTCGACGAAGGCCTCGTGACCCTGGAGGAGTGCGAGGTCGTCCGGTACGTGGGGCGCTCCGGTGTCACGGGGGACACGGATCCGAAGGGTAAGAAGTCGTTGTGAACTGGCTGCTCGTCATCGCGGGAGCCGTCGTCGGCGCACCGCTGCGCTATCTCACCGACCGCGCCGTGCAGGCCCGGCACGACTCGGTCTTCCCCTGGGGCACCTTCGTGGTGAACGTCACCGGCTCGCTGGTCCTGGGGCTGCTCACGGGGGCCGTCTCGGCCGGAGCCGCCGGGCCCCACCTGCAGCTTCTCATCGGCACGGGGTTCTGCGGCGCGCTGACGACGTACTCGACCTTCTCCTACGAGACCCTGCGGCTGACCGAGGCCGGCTCCGGCCTCTACGCTGCCGTCAACGTCGTCGCGAGCGTGGTGGCCGGGCTCGCCGCGGCCTTCGCGGGTGTCTCGCTCGCCGGCGCCCTGTGGGCCTAGGCGCTTGCCACCCGGCCGGGCACAACAAGTACTGTCTACAGCACTGTCGACCAACTCTCCCCAGAACTGGATCCCATGAGCGCCATCTCCGTCGGTCAGGCCGTCGTCCTCGGAGTAGTCGAGGGGGTGACCGAGTTCCTCCCGGTGTCCTCCACGGGTCACCTGAAGATCGCCGAGGGGCTCATGGACATTCCCGTCGACGACAAGTCCGTCGTCGGTTTCTCGGCCGTCATCCAGGTCGGCGCCATCGCCGCCGTGCTCGTGTACTTCTTCAAGGACATCAAGCGGATCGTCTCCGCGTGGTTCCGCGGTCTGACCCACCGCGAGGAGCGTTACCACCACGACTACAAGTTCGCCTGGTGGGTGATCGCCGCCACCATCCCGATCGTGGTGGTCGGCCTCGCCGCCAAGCCGCTGATCGACGGCCCCCTCGCCTCGCTCTGGGTGGTCGCCGGCTCCCTGATCGTCGGCTCCGCCGTGATGTGGGCCGCCGACCAGATGGGCCGGCACAAGCGCGGTGAGGACGACACCTCGTTCAAGGACGCGATGTGGGTCGGCTGCTCCCAGATCCTCGCCCTGCTCTTCCCCGGCTTCTCCCGCTCCGGCGCCACCATGTCCACCGCGCTCATCCTGGACCTGGACCGTGTCGCCGCCACCCGTCTGTCGTTCTTCCTCGGCATCCCCGCCCTGACCGGCGCCGGCATCTACGAGCTCAAGGACGCCCTCGGGGCGGGCGTGGGCGCCGCGCCGCTGGCCGTCGGCACCATCGTGTCGTTCGTGGTGGCCTACGCCTCCATCGCGTGGCTGCTGAAGTTCGTCGCCAAGCACTCCTTCAACGCCTTCGTGATCTACCGCATCGTCATCGGCGTGGGCCTGCTCGGCCTGCTCGCCACGGGCACGCTCAACGCCTGAGTGAAACCCTGCTGATCACCCACGGGGTGCGGATGCCTGCATTCAGGCGCCGCACCCCGTGAATGTTTCCTTACGGGATGCCTTGACAGTCCGGGCGCGCAACCCGCAGGATCGCTCCCGTGAACCTGTCAGACAGCCAGACAGGTGGTCGGGCCCCGCGGCGCGTCAGCGCCATGGAAGCGGTCCTCGCCCACCTCCGCGGTGCCATCGAGCGCGGCGAGTACGCCATAGGCGACAAGCTCCCTTCCGAGGCCGAGCTGTGCCGCACGCTGGAGGTGTCCCGGCCCGTGCTGCGCGAGGCGCTGCGCGCCCTGCAGACGATGGGCCTGACGGTCTCCCGGACCGGCAAGGGCACCTTCGTCGTCGCGAACGCCGTCGAGGACCCCACGTTCGGCGACTACGCGGCCAGCGACCTGCTGGAGGTGCGCCGGCACATCGAGATCCCGGTCGCCGGATACGCGGCCGCACGCCGCACCCCGGAGGACCTGGACCACCTGGCCCACCTGCTCGACCGCATGGAGCGGGAGACGGACACCACCGCCTGGGTCGCGATGGACACCCTCTTCCACCTCGCCGTGGCCGAGGCCGCCCAGAACCCGGTCTTCCGCCGGGTCATCGAGGAGATCCGTGACGCACTGGCGCGTCAGTCGGCCTTCCTCAACGAGCTGGGCGGGCGCCGCGAGCAGTCCAACCGCGAGCACCGGGCGATCGTCGAGGCGCTGATCGACGGTTCCGAGCACGACGCGGTGGAGGCCATGAGCCACCATCTGGACCGCGTCGAGACGACCCTCACCGACATCGTGCGTCCCCAGCGCACGGACCTCCCCATGGAAGGCGGACCCGAGGCGTGAGCGAGCAGCACCTCAAAGACGAGACGCGCCCCTCGTCCGGCCATGTCGACGCCGGAGACGCCGGCTACAGCAAAGGCCTGAAGCACCGGCACGTCAACATGATCGCCATCGGCGGTGCCATAGGCACCGGCCTCTTCCTCGGCGCGGGCGGCCGGCTCGCCGACGCCGGACCCTCCCTGTTCATCGCGTACGCCGTCTGCGGCGTCTTCGCCTTCCTGGTCGTCCGGGCCCTCGGCGAGCTCGTGCTGTACCGCCCCTCCTCCGGGGCCTTCGTGTCCTACGCCCGGGAGTTCCTGGGCGAGAAGGGCGCCTACACCGCGGGCTGGATGTACTTCCTGAACTGGGCGACCACCGGCATCGCCGACATCACCGCGGTCGCCACGTACACGCACTACTGGGGCATGTTCTCGGACATCCCTCAATGGTTGATCGCATTGATCGCCCTGGCCGTCGTGTTGACCGTCAATCTGATCTCGGTCAAGATCTTCGGCGAACTGGAGTTCTGGTTCGCGATCGTCAAGGTCGGCGCGCTCGTGGTCTTCATGGCGATCGGCATCTTCCTGCTGGTCACCCAGCACCCGGTCGACGGTCACCACCCCGGCCCCGCTCTGATCACCGACAACGGCGGCGTCTTCCCCGACGGCCTGCTGCCCATGCTCCTGATCATCCAGGGCGTCGTCTTCGCTTACGCCTCCGTCGAGCTGGTCGGTGTCGCCGCCGGCGAGACCGAGAACCCCGAGAAGATCATGCCGAAGGCGATCAACTCGATCATGTGGCGCGTGGGCCTGTTCTACGTCGGCTCCGTCGTCCTGCTCTCGATGCTGCTGCCCTGGAACAAGTACAGCGCCGGCGAGAGCCCCTTCGTGACCGTCCTGTCGCACATCGGTGTCCCGGCGGCCGGCGGCGTGATGAACCTGGTCGTGCTGACCGCGGCCATGTCCTCGCTGAACTCCGGGCTGTACTCCACCGGCCGCATCCTGCGCTCCATGGCCATGAGCGGCTCGGCCCCGAGGTTCACCGCGAAGATGAGCCGCAGCCAGGTCCCGTACGGCGGAATCCTGCTCACCAGCGGTATGTGTGTCCTCGGCGTGGGCCTCAACTACGTCGTCCCCGCCGACGCGTTCGAGATCGTCCTCAACTTCGCGGCGATCGGCATCCTCGCGACCTGGGGCATGATCATGCTCTGTCACGTCCTCTTCTGGCGGAAGACCCGGAAGGGCGAACTGACCCGGCCGTCCTACCGGCTGCCGGGCTCCCCCTGGACCGAAATCGTGACGCTGGCGTTCCTCGCCTCCGTCCTGGTCCTCATGTACGCCGACGGCGGCGCCGGACGCACCACCGTGCTCTGTCTGCCGCTGATCGTCGCAGTGCTGGTCGCGGGCTGGTACGGCATCCGCGGCCGCATAGCGCGCATGTCCACCGGCGCCGACGCGTGACCCGCGACCCGGACCGCCCCGACCCCTCGATACAGGCAGTGATGTACAGCAGTTCCCCCGCCGACGCACCCGTCATACGCGAACCCCTCCACGCTCCCGTCGCCCACCTCGTCCGCGGCGGGGTCGTCGAGGGCATCCACTACGGCTCCGTCGTCGTCCTCGGCGCCGACGGACGGGTGCAGTTCCAGCTCGGCGACATCGAGGCCGCCTTCTACCCGCGCTCGGCCGTCAAGCCGCTGCAGGCCGTGGCCATGCTGCGGGCCGGACTGCCGCTCGACGGCGAGCTGCTGTCGCTGGCCGCCGCGAGCCACTCGGGCGAGGAACGCCACCTCGCCGGCACCCGGCGCATCCTCGGACTCGCCGGGCTCACCGAGGACGACCTGCGCAACGTCCCCGACATGCCGTTCGACCCCGCGGTCCGGGACGTCTGGGTGCGCGAGGGCCGCACGCCCTCCCGGCTCGCCCAGAACTGCTCCGGCAAGCACGCGGCCATGCTGTGGACCGCCAGGCTCAACGGCTGGTCCCTGGAGGACTACCTCGATCCCCGGCACCCGCTGCAGCAGGCGATCGAGGAGATCGTCGAGGACCTGACCGGCCAGCGGGTCGCCCGGGTCACCGTGGACGGCTGCGGCGCGCCGCTCTTCTCCATCTCCCTGCACGGGCTCGCCCGTGCCCTGTCCCGCATCGCCTCGGCCGCCCCCGGCACGCCCGAGGCGCGGGTCGCCGACGCGATGCGCTCGCACGCCGAGATGGCCTCCGGCTCGGGGCGGGACGTGGCCGCGCTGATGCGGGCCGTCCCGGGGCTGCTCGCCAAGGACGGGTTCGAGGGCGTGCAGGTCGCTGCGCTGCCGGACGGCCGTGCGATCGCCGTGAAGATCGCCGACGGGGCGAACCGGGCGCGGATTCCGGTGGCCGCGGCCGCGCTCGCGCGCGCGGGCGTGGATCCCCGGCTGCTGACCGAGTTCGCGGGGGAGCCGCTGCTCGGGGGTGGGGAGCCGGTGGGGTGTGTGCGTGCGGTGCGTGCGCTGGACCCTGTCGAGCTTCCTGCCTGCGCGTAGGGATGCGCCGCTGTCACAACGGGGACCGCGGGCCGTCGCCGGTCTGTCGGCCGTCTGTGGCCGACCGCGCAGTTCCCCGCGCCCCTGACGGGGCGCCTTCACCTCCGTACCTCAGAAAGAGGACCGTTTCCCCATGACCGCCGCCCTCACCCGCAGCGAACACGATCTGCTCGGTGACCGTGACGTGCCCGCCGACGCGTACTGGGGTGTGCACACCCTGCGCGCGACGGAGAACTTCCCCATCACGGGCACCCCGATCTCCGCCTACCCGCATCTGATCGACGCCCTGGCCGCCGTCAAGGAGGCCGCCGCTCTCGCCAACGAGGAACTCGGCCTGCTGGAGCCGGAGAAGGCGCGCGCGATCGTCGCCGCCTGCCAGGAGATCCGGGCGGGCAAGCTGCACGACCAGTTCGTCGTCGACGTCATCCAGGGCGGCGCCGGCACGTCCACGAACATGAACGCCAACGAGGTCGTGGCGAACCGCGCGCTGGAAATGCTCGGCCACGCCAAGGGCGAGTACACCCGGCTGCACCCCAACGAGCACGTCAACCTCGGCCAGTCGACCAATGACGTCTACCCGACCGCCGTCAAGGTGGCGACAGTGTTCGCGGTCCGTGGACTGCTCAAGGCGATGGCCGTCCTGCAGGACGCCTTCGCCCGCAAGGCCGTCGAGTTCCGTGAGGTGCTCAAGATGGGCCGTACCCAGTTGCAGGACGCGGTGCCGATGACGCTCGGCCAGGAGTTCTCCGCCTATGCCGTCATGATCGAGGAGGACCGCAGCCGTCTCGCCGAGGCCGTCGAGCTGATCCATGAGATCAACCTGGGCGCCACGGCGATCGGCACGGGGCTCAACGCGCCCGCCGGTTACGCCGAGGCCGCCCGCCGCCATCTGTCGGCGATCACCGGGCTGCCCCTGGTCACCGCCGCCAACCTGGTCGAGGCCACCCAGGACTGCGGTGCCTTCGTCCAGATGTCCGGCGTGCTCAAGCGGATCGCGGTCAAGCTCTCCAAGAGCTGCAACGACCTGCGGCTGCTGTCCTCCGGGCCGCGCGCAGGCCTCGGCGAGATCAACCTGCCGCCGGTCCAGGCCGGTTCGTCCATCATGCCGGGCAAGGTCAACCCGGTGATCCCCGAGGTGGTCAACCAGGTCGCCTTCGAGGTGATCGGCAACGACGTCGCCATCACCATGGCCGCCGAGGCCGGACAGCTGCAGCTCAACGCCTTCGAGCCGATCATCCTGCACTCGCTGTCGGAGTCGATCACGCACCTGCGCAGCGCCTGTCTGACGCTGGCCGAGCGGTGCGTGAACGGCATCACCGCCAACACCGAGCGGCTGCGCGCCACGGTCGAGAACTCCATCGGCCTGGTCACCGCGCTCAACCCGCACATCGGCTACACCGCCGCGACCGACATCGCCAAGGAGGCCCTCGTCACGGGCCGCGGAGTGGCCGAACTGGTGCTGGAGAAGGGCCTGCTGCCGGCCGAGCGGCTCGCCGAGCTGCTGCGCCCCGAGGTCGTCGCGGGCAGCGGGGCACCGGCCGCTTGACCTGCGGCGACGTACGGCCGATTGCGCTTCGGGACCGAGCGGGAGGCACAATGGTGATCATGACAACGACGTCGTCCCTCACCTTCCTGCCGGTCCTGGAGCGCATCGCCGAGGAGATGGAGCGCACGCCCGGCCGCGGCCGGGCCGCCGACTACATACCGGCTCTCGCCGCGCTCGATCCCCGCCGGTTCGGCATGGCCGTCGCCGAGCTGGACGGCACGGTGTACGGGGTGGGGGAGTGGCGCGAGCCGTTCTCCACGCAGTCCGTCACCAAGGTCTTCACCCTCGCCCTGGACCTGGCCCGCGAGGGGGACGAGCTCTGGGAGCACGTGGGCCGCGAGCCCTCCGGCAACCCCTTCAACTCCCTGGTCCAGCTGGAGTACGAGAACGGCATCCCGCGGAATCCTTTCATCAACGCGGGCGCCCTCGTCGTCACCGACCGCCTCCAGACCCGTACCGGGGACGCGGCCGGGGAGCTGCTGGCCTTTCTGCGCGCCGAGAGCGGCAACACCTCCCTGGACTTCGACCAGGAGGTCGCCGCCTCCGAGACCGCCCACGGCGACCGCAACGCCGCCCTCGCCCATTTCATGGCGTCCTACGGCAACATCGACAACGACGTGCCGACCCTGCTCGACCAGTACTTCCGGCAGTGTTCCATCACCGCCTCCTGCGCCGACCTGGCTCTCGCCACCGGCTTCCTCGCCCGGCACGGCATCCGCGCCGACGGCAGCCGCCTGCTCACCCGCAGCCAGGCCAAGCAGGTCAACGCGGTGATGCTGACCTGCGGGACGTACGACGCGGCCGGGAACTTCGCCTACCGCGTGGGGCTGCCCGGCAAGAGCGGGGTCGGAGGCGGGATCATCGCGGTCGTACCGGGCCGGTGCACCCTGTGCGTGTGGAGCCCGGGGCTGGACGAACGCGGCAACTCGGTGGCCGGCGTGGCGGCCCTGGACCTGTTCACGACACTGACGGGTCTGTCGGTGTTCTGAGGACGCCCCTTTCCATCGGGCGGCGCCGAGAACCTGGCGGAGCACAAGCCCCGGCGTACCCGCAGCCGGCCACCCACCCGCACTCACCAGTTACATCGTCGCCCCCACCCGGCAGGGCCACCGTCGCCTTCCGGCCATCCGGCGTTGACACGCTGCCCCAGTGTTGGCCATGGCATTCCCCGTCGATCTCCGCCGCTGCCAGTTGCTCGGGCTGGCCGGCACCGCCTCCCTCGCGCTGGGCGGTGAGACCTCCGGTGCCCTGCCCGTCCAGGACGTGCTGGCCTCCGCCTCGGTCAAGGCCGCGCTCGGCCTGGTCGGGGTGTACTTCGGTGTCGTGCTGCTCGTCGCCGCCTGGGTGCTGCTCGGCCGCCTGGTACGCGGCCCCCAGCCGCCCACCCCGCGCGCCCTGCTGCTGGTGCTCGCCGTGTGGGCGGCCCCGCTGCTGCTCGCACCGCCGCTGTTCAGCCGGGACGTCTACAGCTACCTCGCGCAGGGCGCCATGGCCGACGCCCACATGGACGTCTACGCCCAGGGGCCCGCCATGCTCGGCGGCCCGCTCGCCGACGAGGTCGCCCCGATGTGGCAGCACACCGGCGCCCCCTACGGGCCCGCCTTCCTGGCCGTGGCCTCCGCCCTGGCGGGCCTGACCCGCGGCCAGCTCCCGGCCGGCCTGCTGGGCATGCGCCTGGTCGCCCTGCTCGGCGTGGCCCTGATGGCGGCGGCGCTGCCCCGCCTGGCGCGGCACAGCGGCGCAGACCCCGCCGCCGCGCTGTGGCTCGGCGCCCTCAATCCGCTGGTCCTGCTGCACCTGGTGGCCGGTGCCCACAACGACGCCATCATGCTCGGCATGCTCGGCCTCGGGCTGGTCGCCGCGCGTGGCCGCTGGCCCGCCGTCGGGGCCGTCCTCGTCACCCTCGCCGCGCTGGTCAAGGCACCCGCGGCCCTCGGCCTGCTCGCCGTCCTGGCCCTGCAGATCCGGGCCGGCCGCCGCCCGCTGCCGGCCGTCCTGACCACGGCGGCCGCCTCCGCCCTGACCACGGTCGCCGCCACCGCCGTCGCCGGCACCGGCTACGGCTGGATCGGCGCCCTGACCACCCCCGTCTCCCCGCAGAACTGGGCCCTGACCAGCCTGGCAGGCCGCGCCACCGGCGCTCTGCTGAAACACCTCGGCAGCAGCCTGGCCCCGCTGGCCGTTCCTGCCTGGCACCTGCTCGGGCTCGCGGCCACCGCCGTCGCCGTGGCGCTGATTTGGCTCCGGCTGCGCCCGAGACCGGTGTACGCCCTCGGCCTCAGCCTGCTCACGGTCGCCGTGTTCGGCCCGGCGATCCGCCCCTGGTACGTGCTGTGGGGCCTGTTCCTCATCGCCGCCGGCGCGCCCGACACCTCGGTACGGCACCGGGTCGCGGCCCTGGCCGGCGTCCTCGCCCTCGCCGTCCTGCCGAGCGGCGGTCCGGCCGACCTCGGCCAGCTGGTACTCGCCGTCTCCGGCGGGGTGCTCGGCGTGGTCGTCCTGTGGCAGGCCCACCAGGCGGCGCAGGCCCCGGCTCCGGGACGCACGGCGTGAGCGGGCCGCTGCGACCCCGTACGGACCGCGGCCGCGTGCTGCTGGTGCTCGCCCTCGCCGTGGCCGTCACGGTCTTCACCGCCACCGTGCCGCTGCTGCGCGGCTTCTTCGACCTGCGCGTCTACTACGGCACCGTGCACACCTGGGCGCACCACGGCGGCCGGATCTACGACTACCGGGTGCCGGGCACCTCCTACGGCTTCACCTACCCGCCGTTCGCGGCGCTCGCCATGCTGCCGCTGGCCCTGCTCGACCGGACCTCGGCGATCGTGGCGTCCCTGCTGGTCAACCTGGCCGCCCTGGCGGTGGTCCTGCGAGTCCTGGCCGGGCCCGACTGGCGGCGCCACGGCTGGTACCGCTGGTCGCTGTGCCTGTGCCTGCTCGCCCTGTTCGAACCGCTGCGGGACACCTTCAGCTTCGGCCAGGTCAACCTGGCGCTGCTCGCCCTCGTCCTCGGTGACTGCCTGCTGCTGGCGACCGGCCGGGACCGCCTGGCGGGCGCCGGGATCGGGCTCGCCGCCGCCGTGAAGCTCACGCCCGCCCTGTTCATCGGCCTGCTGCTGCTCTCCGGGCGGCGCCGGGCGGCCGGCCTCGCCACGGCCGTCGCCGCCGTCGCGAGCGCGCTGGCCGCCTGGGCGGACCCCGGGGCGTCCCGGGTCTACTGGACCGAGGCGCTGTGGGACACCGGCCGGGTGGGCCGGCTCGCCTATGTGTCCAACCAGTCGCTCCAGGGCGTGCTGGCCCGCCTCGGCGAACCCAGCCGCCCGCTGTGGGCGACGGCGGTCCTGCTGACCCTGTGCGTCTGGGCGTGGCGGGCCCGCCGGGCGGTGACGGCCGGCGACTGGACGGCGGCCTTCGCGCTCACCGGGGCGGCGGCCTGCCTGGTCAGCCCCATCACCTGGGTGCACCACCTCGTGTGGCTGCTGCCGTCCTTCGCCGTACTGGTGCGCGCCGGACGCCCGCGGATCGCGAGCGCCCTGTATGCGGTGCTGTGCACGAGCGTGGTCTGGCTGTGGTACGACGACGCCTCCGGCATCGGCGGCCTCCTCGGCAGCAACACCTACACATGGATCACGCTGGGTCTGCTGCTCGGCCTGCCGACGGGTCAGTCGCGCGCGCCTCTGCGGCCCCTGGCCCGCAACGCCAGCGCCACGGCCCCCGCGCCGAGCCCCGAGAGCCCCACGACGACGGCGGTGCCCGACCAGTCCGGGTCGTCCTGCGCCGATGAGGTGGCCGCGGCCACCGGCGCGGCGGACGCCGGGGACGACTTGGCGCGCAGCCCGTCCAGCGAGCCGACCGGATCGACCCGCCCGGCCGCCGCGAAGCCCCAGTCGAGCAGTTGGCGTGCCTCCTCGTACACGGTCAGTCCGCCGCCTTCCTGAGGGTTCATCACGGTCGCCATCAGCGTGTGCCCGCCCCGGCGGGCCGCGGCCACGAGGGTGTTGCCCGCGTTGGTGGTGTAGCCGTTCTTGATGCCGATCAGCCCCGGATACGGCGCCACCCCGTCCTCGCCGGTCAGCAGCCGGTTGGTGTTCTCGATGCCGTACGACGAGCCCTCACCGGGGAACTGCGCCTGGGCGGTGGAGCAGTAGCGGGCGAAGTCGGGATTGCGCAGCCCGTCCCGGCCGAAGACCGCCAGGTCGTAGGCGGAGGACACCTGGCCGGGGGCGTCGTAGCCGTCGGGGGACACGACATGGGTGTCCAGGGCGCCGAGCGAGCGTGCCTTGGCCTGCATCCGCGTGACCGTGGCCTGCCAGCCGCCGTTCAGCGAGGCGAGCACGTGCACGGCGTCGTTGCCGGAGCTGAGGAAGACGCCGCGCCACAGGTCGGCCACGTGGTAGGAGTGTCCCTCCTCGACGCCGACCAGGCTGCTGCCCGGGCCGATGTCCGCCAGCTCCGCGTTCTGCACGGTGTGCTGCATCCCGGCGGGCAGCGTCGGCAGCACGGTGAGGGCGAACAGCGTCTTCAGGGTGCTCGCGGGCGGCAGCTTGCGGTGCGCGTCGTTCGCGGCGAGCACCTCCCCGTTGTCCGCGTCGGCCACCACCCAGGACAGCGCCGACACCTCAGGCACCTCGGGCACCCCCTGGCGCGGCCGGACCTGGGTGCCGGAGCGGTAGAGCAGGGACGGCCCGGGCATCGCCGCCCGGGGGCCTGGCGGGGCGGGCTCCCCGGCGCGGGTCTGCGCGGAGGCGGTGGCCGGCGCGAGTGCCAGCACGCCCGCCACGCACAGGGAACAAGCCGACACGGCCGCCCGATGAGAAAGGGCTGTGAACATATGATCAACGTACGAACGGGGGCGTCATCCCTCGCGCTGTCGGGGCCGTTCGGCCCAGGGGAGCAACCCGGATGCCGCACCCCGGCCGGCCGCGGGTGGTGTCAGCCGCCGGGCAGGGTGGGCCGGATCTGCCGCAGGAACGTGGCGTTGTCGGGAGTGGAGCGCAGCCGCTCCAGGAGGGTCTCCAGGCCGGACGGACCGCCCTCACGAGTGCGCAGCACCCGGCGCAGGCCGTGTGTGGCCGTCAACTCGGCCGCACTGAGCAGGAGTTCCTCGCGGCGGGTGCCGGTGGCGTCGAGGTCCACGGCGGGGAAGAGGCGGCGGGCGGCGGCTTCCCGGTCGAGCCGCAGCTCCATGTTGCCCGTGCTTTTCAGCTCCTCGAAGTAGTAGCCGTCGGCGCGGGAGCCGGTGTCCACCAGGACCGTGGCCAGGATGGTCAGCGAGCCGCCCTCCTCGGCCTGGCGGGCGGCGCCGAAGAACCGCTTGGGGCCGAGCAGCGCGCCCGCGTCGACACCGCCGCTCAGGGTGCGGCCGCCGGCGGCGGAGGCGTTGTTGTGGGCCCGGCACAGCCGGGTCAGCGAGTCCAGCAGGACGACGACGTCCTCACCGGCCTCCACCAGGCGCTTGGCCCGCTCGACGACCAGTTCGGCGAGGGCGATGTGCTCCTTGGGCGTCCGGTCGAAGGTGGAGGCGTACACCTCGCCGCGCACCGAGCGGCGCATCTCGGTGACCTCCTCGGGGCGCTCGTCCAGCAGCAGGACCATCAGCCGGCACTCGGGGTGGTTGCCGGCCACGGCGGCCGCGAGCTGCTGGAGGAGCACGGTCTTGCCGCTCTTCGGCGGAGCCACGATCAGCCCGCGCTGTCCCTTGCCGACCGGTGCGAAGAGATCCGCGACCCGGCCGGCCGGTCCGGACGCGGGGTGTTCGAGACGGATGCGGTCGTGCGGGTGGAGCGGGGTGAGGTCGCGGAAGTGGCGCCGGCCGCGCAGGCCCGCCGGTTCGCGGCCGTCGACGCGCGTGACCTCGGTGAGGGCGCGCTGGGTGCCCCGGACGCCCTCGACGAGGTCGCCCTTGCGCAGCCCGTGGCGCCGGATCAGGGCCGAAGGGACCTGCGGGTCGGCGGGGGAGGAGAGGAGGCTCGCGGCCCGCAGGTGCCCCTTCCCGTGCGCGTCGATGTCCAGAACACCGGTGACGAGCGGGGAGGCCGGTGGCTGCTGGACCACGGGAGGGTGTTCGAGTGTGATGGTCATGGCGGGAGTCCTTTCACGGACGGAAGAAGACAGGCGGGAAGGGGGAGAGGCCGCGAGCGGGAGGAGCGGACAGCTGCCTCCGGGCGGCGGGAACGGCACCTCGGGTACGGCACGGACGCCCTGGTCACGAGGTGCTGCGGAGAAGAAGCCCGGGCCGGTCGGAAGCCTCGGCCGAGGGGCTGGTGGAGAGAGAACCGCATCGGTGTCCGTACGACGGGACACGCACATGCACTGACCGCACTATACCCATGCGTTCGCCCGGGTCAACAAGAGGACGTCCGCGTCCATTCCCTCCTGAGCCCGCGTGAGCCGCCCTCCGGTTGCTGCCCGGAGACCGTCGGCGCGGGATGCCCGGCGGGGTCGAGGGGATGGCCGCACTACAGCGGGAGCGCGGATCTGCCGCTGGTCAGGACCGGCCGGATTCCGTCTGCCGTGATCACCGGCATACCCTCGGGGCATACAACGTGGCGTCAGCGTGACGGACTTCGAGGAACCATCATGATCACCACTGCCGACGAGAGCCTCCTGCGGCGCGCCATCGCCATCGCGGCCCGCGCGGTCACCCTGGGCGACGCACCGTACGGTTCCCTGCTGGCCGGCCCCGACGGCGCGATCCTGGCCGAGGCCCACAACACGGTACGGCGCGACGACGACATCACCGCCCACCCGGAACTGAAGCTCGCCCGCTGGGCTGCCCGTGAACTCGCTCCGGACACGGCCGCGCGCACCACCATGTACACCAGCTGCCAGCCATGCGGCATGTGCGCCGGCGGCATCGTCCGCTCCGGCATCGGCCGGGTCGTCTACGCGCTCTCCACCGAGCAACTCGTGGCGCTCAACCCACAGTCGGGCGACTGGCCGACGGTGGCGCAGGACGGCCCGGCTCTGTTCGACGAGGCACGCGTCCCCTTCGACACCTACCACCGGCCCAACTGACACCGCCTCGTCACCCGCAGGCCGGGCAGGCCGCCCAGATATCCCCAGACCGTAACGATCCAGGACGTCGAGGGACTTCACCGCCAACCGTCGACTATGTTCAGGACATGTCCACGCCACCACAGCCCCCGCAGCAGCCGGCGGTCCCGCCGCAGCCGACGGCCTACCCCTATCCGAACCCGCAGTCCCCGCAGCCGGGCCCGTTCTACGCGCAGCCCACGGTGATCGGCCAGCCCGCCGTCCAGCCGCTGCCCGGCCAGTTCGGTCAGCCGGGGCCGTCGCAGCCGGGGCATCCCTACGCCCAGGCCGCCCAGTTCGGTCCCGCGGCGCCCGTGCCCGCGTCCGGTGGCGGCGGGGCCGGCAAGGCGGTGCTCTGGGCCGCGGTCGGCGCGGTCGTCGCCTCCGCCGCCTGGGCGGCCGGTGTTCTCCTCGTCGGCGGCAAGGGCGACAGCGCGGACCTGCGGGGCTACTCGGCGCCCTCCAACATGTGCTCCAGCGCCGACTACTCCTCCTTCAAGGGCGAGTATCCCGAGGGCGACTCCTCGCCGACCAAGACCTCGCTCAAGAACGCGGCGCTGGACGAGAGCTACTGCAGCCTCGGCCTGAAGAAGACCGGTTCGTCGTACGCCGACGCCTATCTGTCCATGCAGCTGGACCTGCACAAGAAGACCGACCCGGGGCCCGAGTTCACGGCCACGTGGAAGAACTACGGCGACAGCCACACCGGTTACGACGTCTCCACGGTCAGCGGCATCGGCGACGAGGCCTACCTCGTCAGCCAGGACACCACCAGCGGCTCTTCCAGCAGCGGCTCACGCTACGCCACGCTCGCGGTCCGCGACGGCTGGGTGACCTACACGATGAGCTACAGCGTCTACCTCTCCTCCTACGACCAGGACAAGAACCCGCCCTCGCTCAGCGAGGTCGACGGCTGGCTGAAGAAGGACGCCACGTCCACGCTGGGCCGGCTGCGGGGCTGACCCTCAACCCCGCACGTCGCCGGGCCGGCCCTGGGCCGACCGTGCCCGCGCATCCTTGACGATCTGGTCGAAGCGCGCGCCCATGGCCTCGGCGAGGGCCTGGGCGCCGGACAACGGGCGGACCATGACCATGAAGTCGTCGATCAGGCCTTCCTCGTTCACGTGCAGGAAGTCGCAGCCGGTCAGCTCGCGGTCGCCGACGCGGGCCGTGAAGACCAGCGCCTGGTCGGCGCCGGCCGCGTCGCCGATCTCGCGGACGTACCGGAAGTCCTGGAACACCTGGGAGACCGCGCGCAGGATCGCCGCGGTGATCGCCTTGCCCGGGTACGGCTTGAAGACGACCGGGCTGGTGAAGACGACGTCCTCGGCCAGCAGCGCCTCGACGGCGTCCATGTCCCCGGCCTCCACCGCCTCACGGAACGCGCGCATCGGACCACCTCACATAGTCAATTTATTGAATAGGTGCCGATGAGATTAATCAACGACTGATAGCCTGTCCATATGTCGCTCAAGTACGCCGTCCTGGCCGCCCTGCTGGAGGGCGAGGCATCGGGCTACGAGCTGTCGAAGTCGTTCGACGTCTCGCTCGCGAACTTCTGGCCCGCCACCCCGCAGCAGCTCTACCGGGAGCTGGAGCGCCTGGCCCAGGACGGGCTGGTCCAGGCCCGGACGGTGCAGCAGGAGCGGCGGCCGAACAAGCGGATGTTCACGCTCACCGAGGCGGGCCGGGCGGAGCTGAGCGCGTTCGCCGCCGAGCCGCCGAAGCGGCCCACCGCCGTCCGCGACGAACTCCTCATCAAGATCCAGGCGATGGACGGCGGCGACCCCGAGACCACCCGTGCGCTGGTCGAGGAGCGCAGGGGGTGGTCCCGCGGAAAGCTCGACCGCTACCGGCGGGTGCAGGCCCGCCTCCTCGACGGCCGCACCGAGGACGAGTACCTCCGCGACGCCGACCGCGTCGGCCCCTACCTCACCCTCATGGCCGGGATCGGCTTCGAGGAGGAGAACCTGCGCTGGTGCGACCGGGTCCTCGTGGTCCTGGCCGAGCGGGTGGCCCTAGGCTGAGCAGATGTTCGGTCCTGAAGGCCCCCGGCTGCGTGAACTGGCCGTGCAGGCGCTGTCGTCGGTGGAGCACGGCTACGACCTGCTCGCCCCCAAGTTCGACCACACCCCCTTCCGGACACCCGACCAGGTGCTGGAGGCGGTGGCGGAGGCGCTGGTCCCGCTCGGCCCGTTCGAGGACGGACTCGACCTGTGCTGCGGTACCGGCGCGGGCGTCGAAGCGCTGACCGGGCTGTGCCGCCGGAGTGTCACCGGGGTCGACTTCAGCGCGGGCATGCTCGACGTCGCCCGGCACCGGGTGCGGCCCGCCGACGGGCCCGGGGTCGCCTGGGTGCGCGGCGACGCCCGTGCCCTGCCGTTCCGGGCCGCCTTCGATCTCGTGGTGTCCTTCGGGGCGTTCGGCCACTTCCTGCCGCGCGAGCTGCCCGGGCTCTTCGCCCAGGTCCACTCCGTCCTGCGGCCCGGCGGCCGGTTCGCCTTTCCGGTGCTCGCCCCGCCCCGTCCGGCACGGCCCGCCTTCTGGGCGCTGCTCGGCTTCGACGCGGTGATGCGGGTGCGCAACGCGTTGTGGCGGCCGCCGTTCGTCATGTACTACCGGGCCTTCCGGCTCACTGACGTGCTCGGCGAGCTGGGCCGGGCCGGGTTCGTCGTCGAACTGCACGCGCTGCCCGGGTTCGGACGGCGCGGCGACGGCAGCCCACGGGCCCGGCTGGTCGAGGCCCGGCGGACTCAGCCCGCCGCGGGCAGCGTGAACTCGTAGACCAGGGTGTCACGTTCGGCGTTCACGACGAGGTCGGTGATCTCCAGCGGCCGGGCGTACTGGTCGTGCACGCGCCGGGTCACGCGCACCGAGGAAGCGCCGTCGACCTGGCTGATGGCATCGCGGTGATGCAGGGACAGACCCGCCTTGCGCATCCAGTCGTAGGCGCACCGCAGATGCGCGGGAGTGGCACCGTCGGCCCGGCCCCGGTAGCGGGCCAGCTCGGTGACCTCGGCCAGCGCCACCGCCGAGAACGACGTCACCGCCGTCCGCAGTGAGCGGCCGTCCGGTGTGGCCGACCGGTAGCGGTGCACCAGTGTCGGCCGGTGCGGTGCCAGGCCCAGCGCCCGCGCGTGTTCCGGCGGTGGTGTCTCCCAGGTCACCGTGGACCGGTCGACCGCGGACGGGTCCGCCGAGCGGGCGCCCAGCGGGAAGGCCGGCGTTCCCGGTGCGTCGACCGGCCGGGCGGGCAGCGCGGCGTGGCTGCCCCGCCGGTCGGTGGCGACCAGACCGCTGCGCCGCAGCATCTCCAGTGCCTGCCGGACGGTCTCCCGGCTGACCTGGAAGTGGGCGGCCAGGTGTCGTTCGCCCGGCAGTCGTTCGCCCGGCGGAATGGTGCCGTCGCGCAGTTCGTCGAGCAGCAGCGCCGCGATCCGCCCGTACAGGGGCAGGTCGTCGTTCTGGGCGGGTTCGTGCGGGGTGGTGCGGGCCATGCCGCGCCCTCCTGTTGTGACAAGAAGTAGTCGTGCGGACTCGTTGCGCGACCACAATTAGCATTGGTCTAAACCACAAGGGAAGAGCGGTCTACCGGTTCGGCCGAAACCCGCCCAGGCTGTCCCGCCGTCGCGAAGCGCTGTCGTCCGGGGCGTCGAGCGGTGCCGTCCTCCGCGGGCCGTCGGCGATGCCCGGAGCCATCCGGTCCCTCGCGTGCCCCACGGTATGCCTGCCTTGTGGGCCCGGGGCTCACCGGACCCGCCGCACCCGTCATGACCGAAAGCCGGCGGGTTCGGGCCCTACGCGCCTGGGCGCCGATCGGCCACGGAGCCGGCCCGATCCCGGTCGCGCCCTCGAAGCCGCACCCGGCGAGCCGCCGCACGGGCGGGAAAACCCGGGTCGCGGCGCTGCGACCCGGGTGGCCAGAGCGTACCGACGGGTCGGACCGGTGGGAAGGGCCCGGTGCCGCCCGCGGCCTAGGTGTACGAGCGCAGCCAGCGCACCTTCTCCGCCTCGTGGAAGGGGCCGCCGCCCTCGTGGTCGTTGAAGTCGTAGACCTCGATCGTCTTGTCCTCGTGCGCCCAGGCGTTGAACGCGGCGAACACCGTCGACGGCGGGCAGGTCTGGTCCTCCAGTGCCGCCGAGAACAGCGCCGGCGCCCGGCCCCGGGCCGCGAAGTGCACGCCGTCGAAGTACGACAGCGTGCGTCGCACCTCGGCCGAGCGGCCACGGTGCGTCTTGAGGAACAGGCCGATCTCCCGGTACGGGTGACGGTCCGTCAGTACCGTCGCACGCGGGAAGTCGCACAGGAACGGCACGTCCGGGGCGACCGCGATCAGGTCCGGGACCAGGCCGCCGACGGCCAGGGAGATGCCGCCGCCCTGACTGGCGCCGAGCACCACGGTGCGCGCCGCGTCGGTCAGCGGGTGGGAGCGGGCCGCCTCGACGGCGCGCACGGCGTCCGTGTACACCCGGCGGTAGTAGTAGTTCTCGGGTGCGTCGATGCCCCGCGTCATGAACCCGGGGTAGGCCGGTGCCGCGCCCACCGGGTCCGCGGTGCCGCCCCCGGCTCCCCACGCGCTGCCCTGACCACGCGTGTCCATCACGAAGTGCGCGCGGCCCGTCGACGCCCAGAGCAGGTTCTCGTGCGGCAGCCCGCGCCCGCCGCCGTAGCCGATGAACTCGACGACCACCGGCAGGGGATCGGTCGCGCCGGCCGGCAGCCGCAGCCAGCCCTTGACCGGGTGTCCGTCGAACCCGGCGAACGTCACGTCGTACACCCGGACCGTCGACAACCCGGTGTCCACCGGCTCGAAGCGGGCGTCCAGCTCGTGCTCGCGCGCCTCCTCAAGCGTCTTGTCCCAGAAGGCCTCGAAGTCCTCGGGCTCGGTGGACTCGCTGCGGTGCGTGCGGAGTTCGTCGAGGGGAAGGTCGAAGAGCGCCATCGACAACCGCCTTTGTGAGGGAGTCAGCGTCAGCTCACCGTACGTGCGGGGCCGTGGGCTGACCAGTAAGCCTTTGCGCCCTCGGCGGCCGGATCGCCGTCACGTCCGTGGCTGGGTCCACCGCGGACCGGTCCGCGCCCACTCCCGTTCCCACTCCGCCAGCCGGTGGCGCAGCGCGATCCGGCGCTCGACGGCGTGCCCGAGGAGGACGACGGCAGCCGCACCGCCCGCCGCGCACACCCCGACGGTCACCGCGTGCTGCCACACGGCCGCGTCGCCCGCCGGCGGTGCGACATTGCGGCCCTGGGCGTCGAACCACACGGACACCGTGTCACCGGTCCGGGTCCCGGCCGGCACCCGGGCCCACGCCGTCCGGGCCCCCTTGCCGGGCTCGGTCCAGCGGACCTCGGCGCGGTAGGGGTGTTCGCGGTCGCCCTGCACGGCGGAGGGCCGCTCGGGCGGGTCGCCGATCACCCGCGCGCGGACCAGGTGGCGCTCGGCCCGCTGTGCGGCCGCGAGGGTCCGGGCCTCACCGTGCGCGCGCAGGCCCGCGGCGGCGCCGACGAGCGGCGCGACGACGAACAGCAGGACGGCCACGATCAGCACCGTCCACGCTTCCACGACATCCGAGCTGCGCCGCAGCGGATTGCGCCGCCAGCGCCAGCCATGCACCCGGGTACGCATGTCCACCTCCTCGCTCCGTCGGGGCCGGAGAGCCGGCGAACCGCTCCCCGAGTCCGTCACCCCCGCCGCTCACGCACACGGGCACCCACACCCGTCTCGTACCCCGTACGGAGCACCTCGTTCACACCGCGAACCGCGAGTTCCAGTCCGTCTGGAGCACGGAACGCGCAGTGCGCCCCGCGTTCGCGCGACCGACCGTGGTGCGCGCCCCGGATCAGCCGAAGCGCTCGATGCGGATCCGGTCCACCGGCTGGCCCGCCGCGACCAGCAGCCGGGACGCGTGCTCGGCAAACCCGTTGGACCCGCAGACATAGGCCTCCCACCCACCGGGAGGCTGCTGGGCCAGGAGCGGTGCCACATGTGCGGCCGCCATACGTCCCACCGGTACCCCGTGGGGCGCGCTGCGGGTGAACAGGGGTGTCGTCTCCGCGCCCAGCTCCGAGGCGTAGATCAGCTCCTCGGGGCTGCGCGCGGAGGCCAGCATGCGCAGCGGCACGGTGAGGCCGCGCCGCCGGTGGTGCCGCACCATCGACATCAGCGGGACGATCCCGGAGCCGGCCCCGAGCAGCAGCGCGGGCCGGTCACCGGGCCAGGCGAAGAATCCGCTCAGCGGTCCGCGCAGCTCGACCGTGTCCCCGGGGCGGGCGACCGTGTGGAACCAGCCGGAGACCTCGCCGTCCGGCACATGGTCCAAGGTCAGCTCGATGTGCCCGGAGTCGTCCGGCGCCGAGGCGATCGAGTAGTGGCGCTGGGCCACATAACCGTCCGGCGCGGTCAGCCGCAGCATCAGGTGCTGGCCCGGCAGATGCCCCGCCCAGTCCGGTACCGCCAGCCGGAAGGTGGCCGTCTGCGGCGTCTCGCGCCGGATCTCCGTCAGTGTGGCCGTCTGCCACACCGCCGCCGCCTGCTCGCTCACGGCGATGCGGCCGGGGACCGCGAACCGCCTCGCAGGAACGTCCGCGCCGGGGGCGGGGGAGGCCCCGGCCGGGCTGCTCGGGTGTGTCGTCGGCGTCTCAGTCACCGGAGTACCGCTGCTCCTCCCAGGGATTGCCGCGCTCGTGGTAGCCGTTGCGCTCCCAGAACCCGGGCTCGTCGTGGTCGAGAAGCGTGAGGCCCGCGATCCACTTGGCGCTCTTCCAGAAATAGCGGTGGGGCACCAGCAGCCGCGCCGGGCCGCCGTGTTCGGACGGCAGCGGCGTGCCGTCGTACTCCCAGACGATCCAGGCGCGGCCGCCGGTGAGGTCGGCGAGCGGCAGGTTGGCGGTGTAGCCGGTGTGGGATCGGGCGAGCACATGGGTGGCGGACACTTGGGGCCGCACCACAGCGAAGAACGCGTCCAGCGAGACACCGCCGAACCGCACGCCGAACTTCGACCAGCCGGTCACACAGTGGATGCCGCCGTCGTAGGCCGAGGCCGGCAGCGCGTGTGCCGCGTCCCAGTCCCAGGTGTGCGGCCGCTCGACCAGACCGTCGATGCGGAAGGACCAGTCGGCCGGCGCGAGGTCGGGGGTGACCTCGGCGGACAGGACGGGCCAGTCCGCACCCGCGTCGTACTGTCCGGGCGGCAGCCCGGGGTTGTGGACGCGCGGACGGCCCGTGAAGCCTCGCGTAACGTTCATCCTTCAACCGTACGCTGTCGTTCCGGGTGCTCCGGCCCTGGTCATCGCGTGGATCATTGCGCCCGTATGAACTCTTCCGGGCGGGGGGAATAGCCCCGCGACGCTTCCGCCTTGGGCTCGGTGCCGGCACCGGTTCACCGGTGACAGCGCGAGCGAAGCGAGGAAGAGCATGCCCAAGGCGTATGTGCACACGCGGGACGGCGGACCGGAGACCGAGGCGTTGACCGACCTGGACCGGCCGCGCCCCGGTCCCGGCCAGATCCTGATCGCGGTCCGTGCGGCGGGAGTCAACCCCGTCGACTGGAAGCTGCGCGAGGGCTTCCGCCGTCCCGGCGACCCCGAGCGCGTCTTTCCCGCGGTCCTCGGCAGTGAGGCCGCCGGTGTCGTGGCGGAGCTCGGCGCGGGAGTCACCGGCTTCGCCGTCGGTGACGAGGTGTTCGGCAGCACCGTCGGCGGTGCCTACGCGGAGTACGCCCTGCTGACCGCCGGCGTGGCCGCCCACAAGCCGGCCGCGCTGTCCTTCCCTGACGCCGCCACCCTCCCGGTCGCCGCGGCCACCGCCTACGACGGCGTCCGCCAGCTCGCCCTGCCCCGCGGGGCCACCCTGCTGGTGACGGGCGCGGGCGGCGGGGTCGGCAGTGCCACCGTGCAGATCGCCCGCGCCGTGGGACTGCGGGTCGTGGGCGTGGCGAGCGAGGGCAAGAAGGACGTCGTGCAGGCGCTGGGCGCCGTGCACGTGTCATCCGGGCCCGGCCTGGCCGAGCGGGTGCGGGCCGCCGCGCCCGACGGGATCGACGCGGTGTACGACCTGGTGGGGGGCCAGGCGCTCGCCGAGGCCGCCGAACTGCTGAAGGACCGGAGCAGGCTGGTCAGCGCCGCCGCACCGCTCGACGCCGTCACCGCCCTGGGGGGCGCCCGGATCGAGCGGGCCCGCACCGCGGCCGTGCTGGACGCGGTCGCCGGGCTCGTCGTACGCGGTGACCTGGAGCCGCACGTCACCCGCGTCCTCCCGCTTGAGGAGGCCGGTGCGGCCCTGCGGGCCGTCGAGGAAGGGCACGCCCTCGGCAAGATCGTGATCGAGGTGGCCGCGTGAGCGTCACCGCCGGCGCGGGCGTCGGCGACCGGAGCGCCGCCGAGGCCCCGCACGTCCTCGACAACCCGGCCCTGGCCTCGCTCACCGGCCCGCACGCCCGCTTCGCCGAGCGGCGGGGCCGGGTGCTGCGCTACCCGGTCGATGTCTCCCCGTGGCTGGCGCTGCCCGATACGCCGGACGCGCGGGACTGGGCCGACCTGGCCGCGCTCGCCGGCCCCGGCGCGGAGATCCCGCTGCCGGGCTACCGCGGCGAACTGCCGGACGGCTGGGAGACCACCTTCCGGATCGACGGCGTGCAGTTCGTGGACGACGGCCTGGCCGCCGCGCCGGACGCGGAGGCGGTCCGCCTCGGCCCGGCGGACGTGCCGGAGATGCTCGACCTCGTGGCCCGTACCCGCCCCGGACCGTTCCTGCCGCGCACCGTCGAACTCGGCACCTACCTCGGCATCCGCCGGGGCGGCGCACTCGTCGCCATGGCGGGGGAGCGGCTGCACCCGCCGGGCTGGACCGAGATCAGCGCGGTCTGCACCGATCCCGCCGTCCGCGGCGAGGGCCTCGCCACCCGGCTGATCCTCGCGGTCGCGCACGGCATCCGGGAGCGCGGCGAGACGCCGTTCCTGCACACGAGCGCCGGGAACGCGGGCGCGATCCGGCTGTACGAGTCCCTGGGCTTCCGGCTGCGCCGTCGTACGGCGTTCCTCGCGGCCCGCGCCCCGCAGCGGCCGGTGGACGGGCGGACCGCGGTACCGGTGGCCTGAGCGCCGTTGGACAGGACGGGGCTCAGCCGGACCCCTTGGCGCCCGGGTCCGCGTTGTACCGCTCCAGATAGGCCGCGAAGCGCACCAGGTCCTCCGCCGGCCAGTCGGCGAGCCGTTCGCGGAACGCGGCCCGGCGGCTGCGGGTGACCTGGGCGAGGATCTCCCGGCCGGCCTCCGTCAGATGCAGCACCTGGACCCGGTGGTCCTCCGGGTCCAGGCGGCGTTCGATCAGCCCCGCCTGCTCCAGCGCGGCCACCTGGCGGCTGACCGTGGACTTGTCCAGCGCGTAGTGCGCCGCCAGGTCGGTCGCCCGGCAGCCGCTCTGCTCCTCCAGATGGCCGAGCAGGGTGTACGACACCAGGGACAGCTCGGGGTGCATACGGCCCGCCGAGGCACGCGCCCGGCGGGCGAAGATGGTCATCTCGCGCTGGATCGTCTCGACGGCCGACTCCGCTGCGCTCACGGGAATACCTCCTCCGGCGTTCTAGTTGTATAGTACAACTTGATCCGAGAGTTGTATAAGCCAACCATTTGGGAGGTCGCCGCGATGAGGTCACCGGCGCTGCGCCATGTGCTGACGCACCTGATCACCCCGCTGCTGATGTGCATAGGCATGGGGCTGGCATACATGGGGGCCTTCGTCACCCCCGAGCCGCACCACCTGCCCGTCGCCGTCGTCGGCACCGCCCCGCAGGCCAAGGTCTTCGCCCAGACGGTCAAGGACACCGCCGGGGACAAGCTCGACGTCCGCACGGTCGCCACCCGCGCCGACGCCGTCGGCCTGCTGAAGTCCCGCACGGTGACCGGCGCCTATGTGCCGAGCCCCAAGGCGCCCGAGCTGCTCGTGGCGAGCGCCGCCTCCGACATGGGCGCGACGGCCGTCGAGAAGGTCTTCACCCCGGTCGCCGCCAAGGAGGGCATGCCGCTGAAGGTCACCGACGTGGCCGAGCCCGTCGCCGACGACCCCACCGGCCAGGGCCTGTTCTTCCTGCTGATCGCCCTCAGCATCGGCTCCTACGCCTCCGTCGCCGCCCTCGGTGCCGCGGGCGCGGCCCTGGCGATGCGGGCGCGGGCGGTGCTCACGCTCGGGGTCTCCGCCGCGGTCAGCGGGATCGGCGCGCTGCTCGCCGGACCGGTGTTCCACCTCGCGCACCACGACCTCGCGGGCGCGTGGGGCATGGCCTGGCTGTACTCCGCCGGCATCCTCTTCGTCGGCCTCGGCCTGCACACCTTCCTGAAGCGGTGGACCACGCTCACGATGATGGTGCTGTTCGTGATGCTCAACTTCACCAGCTCCGGCGGGTTGTTCCGGCCTGAACTGCAGAACGGCTTCTTCGGCACCCTGCACGCCTTCTGGAACGGCGCCGGCTTCGTCGAAGGCGCGCGCAGCCTGCTGTACTTCGGCGACGACGGTCTGTCCCGCAGTGTGTGGACCCTCGTGGCCTGGCTGCTGGCGGGCCTGGTGGTGACCGGGATCGCGGCCCTGTACGAGCGACCCCGCAAGGCCCGGCACGCCGCCGGCCACACCGCCCCGGCGACCGAGGCCGTGACCGAGGTCGGGGCCGTGACGGTGCCCGCCCCGGCGGCGGCCACGCGGCCGGCGGAGCGGGCGGCCGAGGAGGAGGCCGAGGAAGAGGTCGAGGAGACGGTCGGCGTCTGACCCGGTGCCGACCGGGGAGACAGGGAGCACACCGCCCAGCACCGGGCGGGGCTCCCTGCCGGTTTTCCAGGGCGCCTGCCGTCCCTCCCTCGCCGGCCCCACCCCGCCGCCGGCCTTTCGGGCCGCGGCCGGTTGCCGTGTCGCCACCGGCGCCCCGTGCGCTGCCGGCCGTCTGGAGCCACCGGCGCCCCGTGCGCTGCCGGCCGTCTGCAGCCACCGGCGCTCCGTGTGCTGTCGGCTGTCTGGCGCCGGTGGTCCCTCGCGAGTCTTGCCGGTTGCTCCGGGGCCACCGCCCTTCAGGGGCGCGCCGACCCGATCGTCACCACCCGGGCCCAGGCCGGTGGCATGTCCGGCCGGTAGTCCGGGTCGTCCTCGTCGTACGAGCCGCCGGTGCGGGGGAACAGGCCCACCACCGTCCGGCAGGACGGCCGCGCCGCCGGCCATGGCGTCTGCCCGTCGGTGAGGACGACCACCACGTCGGGACGCGTCCGCAGGGCCCGCGCGAACCCGGTGCGCAGATCCGTCCCGCCGCCGCCCACCAGCTCGATGCCCTCCGTCCGGCACAGCGGCTGCACGGTCTGGGCCGCGGCATCGCAGGACAGCACGGAGACCAGGTCCCGCCGACCGCCCACGGCCCGGCAGATCGCGGCCACCTCCAGCAGCGCGCTGCCCAGTTCGGCGTCGCTGACCGACCCCGAGGTGTCGACGACCACGCACACCCGTGGCGGCCTGCGCCGCAGACTCGGCAGGACGATCCGGGGGAGCCCGGCCGAACGCCGCGCCGGCCGGCCGTAGTGGTAGTCCTCGCCCGCTCCCGGTCCGGAAACCGCCGAGCGCAGTGCCGAGCCCAGCAACTGACGCCACGGCTGCGGTGGATGGAACACCTCCTCCGCCCACCGCCGCCAGCCCCGCGGCGCGGTGCCGGGATCCCCCTTGATGCCCCGCGCCACCCGGAACCGGACCGCGTCCCGCTCCTGTTCGCTCAGCCCGTGCGCGCCGTCCGGCCCCAGCTCCCACGCCCGGTCCTGCCCGTCGGCGCCGCTGCCGCAGTCCAGCCAGGCCAGCCGTTCCAGTCGGGGCCCGAGCCGGAACCCGGGCAGGTAGTCCTCCATCAACCAGCCCGAAGGCAGCCCTACCCGCTGAGGTGTCACGGCGTCCTCGGGCCGCACCAGACCGTCGCCGTACACATCGTCGTTGATCTCGCAGTCCGCGGCGATGTTCATCCGCAGCCGCTCCGCGGGACCGGACAGTCCGTGCTCGCGGGCGTACCGCTCGCTGCGCCCGTGATGGTCGCGCAGCAGGTGCGCCACCTCGTGCACCCACACCGCGGCCAGTTCCGCCACCGGCGTGCGGTCCACGAACACCGGTGAGACATAGCACCGCCAGTACCGGTCGACCCCCATGGTCGGCACCTCCCGTGACTCCACCGGCCGCAGCGCGAACAGGGCGGTGGCCAGGTACGGGCGGGCGCGGGCCGCGTGCAGCCGCGCGGCGAAGAGCTTGCCGAGATCCAGCCGGCCGGGTGTGCCGGCCGTCATCGGCGAGCCCCGGCGGTCCGCGCCGCGTGGCGGGCGGCCTCGTCGGCCCGCCGGGACAGCGACACCGCCCCGGCGAGCCGCTCGACGGCCGCCGGCACGTCCCAGTCGTCCCGGCGCAGCGAGGCCAGTGTGGTCGCCGGTACGACCACCACGTCCGGAGCCCCGGTCTCCATCGCCCGCACCAGCAACGCCCAGGCGGCGTCCCAGCGGGCCCGCTCCGGCCGTTTGCGCACCGCGTCCACCACGCCGTCCAGCACGGCCTGCCGCAGATCCCCGCGCTCGGGCAGTTCGGCGCCCGCCGGGTCGGCGAGCAGCGTCTCGGGATCGGGCAGGTCCATCCGGTCCAGGCTCGCCAGCAGCTCCAGTCCCGGACCGTCCCCCACGGTGCCCCGGACCAGCAGCGACAGCACGTCCCGCGGCGATCCGGCGGCGGTCGCGAAGGCCAGCAGGCGCAGGGTCGCCTCCCAGCTCCGGGGCGACGGCCACGCACCGCCCCGGCGGCTGTCACCCTCCGGCAGCCGGTGGACGAGTCCGGGCCGTGCGACGAGGAACGCGCACACCGCGCGCCGCGCGAAGGCCACGGCCTCGCGCAGCCGCTCGGGGTCGAGCCGGGGCAGGGCCGCCCGCGGCCAGGTCCCGCCCAGGCCTCGTACGACGACGTCGTGGTCGTGGGTCCACTGCAGGTGCACGAACCGGTTGGCCAGCGGCGGGCTCAGTTCCCAGCCGTCGGCCGCCGAGGAGCGCGGGTTGGCGGCGGCCACGATCCGCACCCCGGGCGGCAGCCGCAGGGCACCGATCCGCCGCTCCAGCACGAGCCGCAGCAGGGCCGCCTGCACCGCCGGGGGAGCGGTGGACAGCTCGTCCAGGAACAGCAGTCCCCGTCCGGCCCGCACCAGCCGTACCGCCCAGTCCGGCGGGGCCATCGGCACGCCCTGGACCGCGGGATCGTCCCCCACGACGGGCAGCCCGGAGAAGTCGGACGGCTCGTGGACACTCGCGATCACCGTGGTCAGGGGCAGGTTCAGGGCCGTGGCGAGCTGGTTCAGGGCCGCTGTCTTGCCGATGCCGGGTTCACCCCACAGCAGCACCGGGAGGTCGGCGGCCACGGCCAGGGTCAGCGCTTCCAGCTGGATGTCCGTGCGGGGTTCGGTGGTGGTGTCCCGGAGCAGGGTCAACAGGTCGTCTGCCACGGCCAGTTGGGCGGTGTCCGGTTGCTCTGCGGACAGGGTGGCGGAGGCGTATGAGGTCATGAAGGATCACCTGGGTGTGAAGTAGGGGAGAGAGGAAGGGAGTTCAGTAGAAGGTGACGGTGTCGGCCTGGCGCCGGGTGAGGCGCCGGCCTCGGGCGGGGCGGCGAACCGGGGCGGCGGAGGTGCGGCCGGAGCCGGTCAGACCCGCCCGGTACAGCCCGTGGGCGACGCGCCGCTCGGCGGCCACCGCCAGTGCGTCCCGCAGCGGACCGTCGCGCAGCACGGCGCCGGGGCCCAGCAGAGCCTCGACCACGGCCAGGGCGCCGGCGGTGTCACCGTGGTCCAGCCGTTCCCGGACCCCGGCCAGGCAGTCCGGACGCCGGTGCGCCTCGTCGACGGCCCGCAGGCAGGGCAGCGGTGGGCCGCCGAGTGCGGCCAGCAGTTCCTCGCGCCGGATCTCGGCCGGATCGTGGTCCAACGGGGCCAGGACACCGTCGACCAGACCGATGCGGTGCGTGGCTCCCCGGCATGGCACGAGCCGTGCTCCCGCGGCCGGGTCGCCGACGGGCACCGGGTCGACCCGCTCCCATCCGGGCGTCAGCGCGGCGGCGACCAGCGGGTGCAGCTGCCCCGGTGCGAGCAGCCCGGCGCGGAGCAGCTCCAGGTCGGGCAGCACCCAGGTCGCCGCGTCGGGCAGCACGGGCAGCGCGGAGAACCCGCCCGGCGGCGGCTGCGTCAGGACCCGCAGCGCGAGTGCGACACCGGCAGGACCCGGCGAAGGGTGTCCATGAGGCGGATGCGCGACGGCCGGATCAGGGCCGCTGTGGCCGTCGGCCCACGGGACCCGGCGGCCAGCCGGCTCGGGGCCACTGTCCGGAGCGCCGCGGGCATTCCGTCGGACGGTGCCACCGGCCCCCGGTGCGGCGGGAGTCGAGCGGTTCGTGGCCTCCCGGCCACCGCCCGGATCCGCCACCGGCTCCAGCTCCAGCGCCAGCCGGCGTCGGCCGCCGAGCCGTACCGCGAACGGGCCGACGCAGCGGCCCTCGGCGGTGAGCAGGAGGGCTGCCTCGGCCGCCCACCGGCCCACGGCACAGCCGTCGGCCGGCGGTACGAGCCCGAGCGGACCGGCCTGCGGCGGCACGCTCCCATCAGCCTCTGCGCGGTCGCGTGCCCGCGGGGGCACGCCCCCGTCGGCCCCTGCGCGTTCGCGCAGGTCGGCGGCCGTGCGGGCGTCCCACAGATGGCGGTGCAGGTCGAGTCGGTAGCGCCGGTTGGGGTGCGGATGCGGATGACCGCCGGCCGGCGGCCGCGCCGGGTCCCACACCGAGATACTGATCCGCTGGCCGGCGCCCGCCCAGGCCGGCGGGGTACGGGCCACCAGGTGGAGTGGGCCGGCCCGGCCGGGCCGGTCGTACCGCGCCAGGGTGAGGGTCAGGCCCGGACGCAGCAGCCCGTCGGGCGCGATCCTCGGCATGTGCCAGCGCAGCAGATCCGGGGCGAGATGGCGGAGGTCGGCGCGCAGCCGGTCCGCCATCCGACGGCCGTGAGTCCGGGCGACGGAACGCAGGTCGAGGTCCACGTCGATCCGGGCGGCGGCGCAGGCACCGGCCCAGTCACCGGCCTCGCGGCGGCCGGTCGCGGTCTCGATCATGGATGGTGGCACGGCGTACTCGCGCACGCGCAGCCACAACGAAAGCCGGGAGTCCCCGTACGTCGAAGGGAGCATCAGCGCTCACCTTGCGCGGACGGGACCCCCAATCTCTGAGTCGATTGAGTCGTCATCGCGGCGAGCCTAACCGCGTGCCCGGCGCCGCGTCACCCGGTTTTCCATCGTTCCGCCACAGCGGCCCGGTCGCGGGCGTTGGGGTATGGTGGCCGTCCGGTCGCGGACGGTTCGCGGCCCCGATCGGCGAGGAGGTGGGACCCATCACCGCTGTGTCAGCCGGGGTGCTCTCTCCTCAGGACGGCGCGGTGCACCGGCAGCGGTGACCGCGGGAGCGCCCTGCAGTTCTCGCGCTTCCGAAAGGCCCTTCGCCTCCATGCCATCTTCCTGCTCTCTCACCGCAGTCGTCTCCGCGCTGCGTGCCGCCGGGTGTGTCTTCGCCGAGGACGAGGCGGAGTTGATCCGCGCCACCGCGCGCTCCGCGGACGAACTGTCCTCGATGGTGGACCGGCGGGTCGCCGGGTTCCCCCTGGAACAGGTCCTCGGCTGGGCCGAGTTCCGCGGGCTGCGCATCACCCTGGAGCCGGGGGTGTTCGTCCCCCGTCGCCGTACCGAGTTCCTGGTCGACCAGGCGCTGGCCCAGGCGCCGTACGCGAGCGTGGTCGTGGACCTGTGCTGCGGCTCGGGCGCACTCGGCGCGGCCCTCGCCGCCGCCCTCGACGGTGCCGAAGTGCATGCCGCCGACATCGACCCCGCCGCCGTACGGTGCGCCCGGCGCAACCTCGCCGCCTTCGGGGGCCGGGTCCACACCGGCGACCTGTACGACGCGCTGCCCACCGCACTGCGCGGTCGTGTCGGCATCCTCAGCGCCAACGTTCCCTACGTCCCCACCGCCGAACTGCCCCTGCTGCCGGCGGAGGCCCGCGACCACGAGCCGCGGGTCGCCCTGGACGGCGGAGAGGACGGCCTGGACGTGCTGCGCCGGGTGGCCGCCGGGGCGCCCGAGTGGCTCGCACCGGACGGGTGTCTGCTGGCCGAGACCAGCGCACACCAGGCACCGGCAGCCGTACGGGCTTTCAGCGGGGCGGGTCTGACGACCCGGCTGGCGGTGTCGGAGGAGCTGTCCGCGCACGTGGTGATCGGCGTACGGCCGTAGCCTCCGTCATCCCACGCCCCTGTCACGGCAGTTGCTGAGCCCGGGCGATCAGCAGCGCGACGTCGTCGTGGTTGTCGGGGTGATGCAGGGTGCGCAGGAGGAAGTCGCAGGTCTCCTCCAGCGGACGGGCGGGGTCGTCGAGCAGGGACAGCAGGAAGTCCAGGCGTTCGTCCAGGGGGTGGTGGCGGGTCTCCACCAGTCCGTCGGTGTAGAACACCAGCTCGTCGCCGGGCTCGAAGTCGACGGTGACCGTGGAGAAGCCGACGCCGCCCACGCCCAGCGGGACCCCGGTGGGCAGTTCGAGCAGTTCCGGCGGCCGGCCCGGGCGGACCCGGACCGGCGGCAGGTGCCCGGCGTTGGCGATCCGGCACTGCCGCAGATGCGGATCGTGGACGGCGTACACGCAGGTCGCGATGGAGTGGTCCAGGGCGGACGTCGTCTTGTCCAGGTGCTCCAGCAGCAGTGCGGGGTCGAGGTCGAGGGCGGCCAGCGTGGTGGTCGCCGTGCGCAGCCGGCCCATGGTCGCGGCGGCGCTGATCCCACTGCCCATCACATCACCCACCACGAGCGCCGTCTTTCCGCCCTCCAGCGGGATGACGTCGAACCAGTCGCCGCCGACCTCGACGGTGGCCCCGGCGGGCTGGTAGCGGGAAGCCACCTCCAGACCGGTCATGAGCGGCGGATGGCCGGGCAGCAGGCTCCGCTGCAGGGTGAGCGCGGTGTTGCGGGCGTTCTGGTACCAGCGCGCGTTGTCGATCTGCACGGCCGCCCGGGCGGCCAGCTCCCGGGCGAGCAGCACGTCGTCCTCGTCGAACGGCGCCGGATTGGCGATGCGTTTGAGGTCCAGGGCGCCGAGCACCTCGCCCCGGGCGATCAGCGGCACCGCGAGGTACGAGTGCAGTCCCGCCCGGGCCAGCAGTTCGGCCGCCTCGGCGGAGCGGGCGATGCGTGGCAGGTCCTCGTCCTTCACGTACGGCACCAGCACCGCCTCGCCCGAGCGCACACACTCGGTGACCAGGCGGTCCGGGGCGTACCGGGCGATCTGGCCGGGCGGGTCGGCCGCCAGCACCGCCTCCGAGCCCCCCTCCGGCCGCACCGCGAGAGCCCGGATCACCGCCGGCTCCGACGGGCCCAGCGTGCTGCGCCGGCCCTCCACCACCGCTTCGAGCAGGTCCACCGCGGCCACGTCGGCGAGTTCCGGTACGGCGACGTCGGCCAGCTCGCAGGCGGTGCGTTCCAGTTCCAGGGTGGTGCCGATCCGGGCGGACGCGTCGGCGATGATGGCGAGCCGGCGGCGGGCGGCCTCCGCCTCCTGCGAGGCCCGGTACTGCGCGGTGATGTCGACCACGGAGACCACGACCCCGAGCACGTTGCCCATGGTGTCCTCGAGCCGGTACAGCGAGTGGGCCCAGGCGTGGTCCTCGTCCGGGTCGGCGGGAGTGCGGCCGATCAGCGTGTTGTCGATGACGGGCAGGCCGGTGGCCAGCACCCGCCGGGCGTCGGTCTCCACCGGCTCGGAGTTCAGCATGGGGAGCACTTCGCGCAGTGTCCGCCCCACGTGCTCGGCGGCCGGGACCCCGTTGATCTTCTCCAGGGCCGGGTTGACCGAGACGAACCGCAGCTCTGTGTCGAGGACCGCGTAGCCGACCGGTGACTGCTTCACCATCCGCTCGGACAGCGCCACCTCCTGCTCCAGCCGCCGTACCGTCGACTGGTCGGCGGCCAGACCGAGCGCGTACACGTCACCGCGGGCGTCGAGCAGCCGCATGTTGCGGAACTCCACCAGGCGGGTGCTGCCGTCCTTGTGCCGGATCGGGAAGCCGCCGGCCCAGCTCTCCCCGGTGCGCAGCACATCGGCGAAGAGCTTGCCGACCAGTTCCTGGTGCCGTTCGTGGACCATGAGCCGGGCGGCGTACTGGCCCAGGGCTTCACGGGCGCTGTACCCGAACAGCTCCTCCGCCTGCGGGCTCCACAGCACGATCCGCCCGGTGGTGTCCAGCACCACCGAGGCGACGCCCAGTACGTCGAGCAGACCGCCGGGCCGTACCGGCCCGCGTACCGGCTCGCCGCCTTCCGTCGCCGGAGCCTCGGCTGCACTCATGCCATGCACCGCCTTCGCCCGTTGGCACGGCACGTCGTCCCCCGTGCCGACTCCCCTTGTTCCACCGCGCTCACACCCGACTCCCCGGCGCGTTCGCCGGCTAGCTCCACCATCTCTCACCGCGGCGGTGCACGTCCGCCGAAGCCGCCACGCCGGGGCGGGCCTCCTTTCCCGGACATCGTGCACGCCGGGGCGGCCGGCCGGGAGAGTTCACGCTCATGTTGCTTCATTGGCCTGTACATGACCACGGCGGCACGCCAGACTGTCGGCCGATCGAGTGTGCTCGCCCCCCGCCCTTGTGTCCCCGCCCCCGTCCGAGGAGTCGGCCATGCCCGCGCCCGCCCGGCAACGTTGTCACGCAGCTCTCGCCGGACTCGTCACCCTCGCCACCGCCGCCGTCGTGTCGCTCGCCGCACCCGGGTCCGCCGCCGCGGCCGACACCTGGACGGAGACCGGTTCCGACCGGGCCCGCCCCCTCACCGAGAGCCAGGGGCTGACCTCGGTCGAGGTCCCGGCGAACAGCCCCAACCGGTACACCGGCATCGGCACCATCCCCCTCGATGTCTCCAGTCGCGGCTGGAACCATGTCGGCGACCCTGACGCCTCGTACAACGGCTACTACATCGAGCCCTATCAGCAGGACTCCGGCAATTCGAAGATGTACCGGGTGCAGGCGCCCGACGGCACCTGGTCGGAGTACGTCCACACGCTCAGCCCCGGTGAGGCCCTGAACAACTCGTGGGACGCGATCTCGCCCGACGGCCAGTGGATGCTCTCGGGCGAGTGGGGCACGATGAACCGCCTGCTGGTCTTCCCGGCCCCCGGCGTCAACCCGTCCACCTCGCCCTCCGCGAACCTCCCACAGGCCTCCACGGTCCGCCTGGACCACGCCGTCCGTGACGTCCAGGGCTGCGACTTCTCCGGCCCCACCACCCTGTTGTGCTCCTCCGACGACCCGGACGGCAGTCTCTTCGGCATCACCAAGCCGCTGCTCCAGATCGACCTGTCGGCCGCGCCGAACGGCTCCGGGGACGTCACCGGCCATGTCACCGCCCTGCGCCAGCTGCCGCTGCGCAGCTCCTGCTCCGGCACGTTCGAGGCGGAGGGCGTCGACTACGACCGGCGCACCGGCATCCTGCGCGTGATCGTGATGTCTCCCGGCTTCTGCGTCCTGACCGACAGCAAGACCTACAAGTTCACGCGCGGCTGAGCCCCGCTGAGGGTGTGCGGACCGGCCGGTGGTGCTTTCCTGAGGGGTGGACGCGGTTCGGCGGGGTACCCCGTTCCACCGCAGCGCGGCCACGAAAGGAGCGATCAATGGCACACACGGAGCGGTCGCATCCGGAAACCGTCACGGTGGAGATCAGCGGTTCCAAGGAGGACGCCCGTCTCGTCTTCGACGCGCTGAGCTCCTGCTTCGCGTCCGACCGGGGCGCGGACGAGATCCCGCAGCAGCTCCACGAGGTCCGGCCGATGGTGTGGCTCGGTACGTACGACGTCGCGGACCCCCGTGGCGCGGGCTGCCCGCCGGTCCACCTCGGCGCGGACGTGCAGGCGGACGTCCAGGGCGGCTACTGGGCCGTGGACCGGTTCCGGCACACCCTGGACTCGATGTTCACCGTCGAGGAGACCTGCACGGCCTCCGGTGACCAGGAGAGGGATCTGCACCTGCGGCTGCAGAGCCGCTGACCCTCCCTCCCGCTACGGCAGCGCCCCGGCCGGCTCCGCGCCGGCCGGGGCGTACTGCGCCTCGCCGTCACCGAAGGACCAGTCGACGGAGGTGTTCTCGGTGACGGTGACGAGGACGTTGCGCGGGTCGGTGCCGGTGCGCTCGTGCACCAGCTCGGCGATCCTCCGGTACAGCGCGCGCTTGCGTTCCGGGGTGCGGCCCGAGCGCATGGTGATCGCCACGAACACCACCGCGTCGTCCTTGCGCAGGCCCAGGTAGTCGTCGTATCGCAGCGTACTGGTGACGCCGTCGTGGCCGGTCAGCACCTGGAAGCGGTCGTCGGGCGGGACGCCTAGCGTCTCCACGAGGGCGTCCTGGACGGCCTGGCCGAGCGTGCCGAGCCGGGCGGGGTCGGTGCCGAGCGCGTCTATCCGGACGAAGGGCATGGCGGGACGTCCTTTCGGAGCGGGTGTGCGTGCGACGGCCAGTGTACATACCAGTAGGTACAGAGAGTGGGCACAGAGTGGCTGGTGTCACTCCCCGGGTTTGTGCAACTAGTTGCATAAGGAGGCGGGTGTCCTCTACAACAGAGGCGACGACACCGCGCACGGAGGGCCCGATGAGCCGTTACCCGCATCTGATGACCCCGCTCGACCTGGGCTTCACCACGCTGCCCAACCGCGTGCTCATGGGCTCCATGCACGTCGGTCTGGAGGAGGCCGAGCGCGGCTTCGAGCGGATGGCGGCGTTCTACGCGGCCCGCGCCCGCGGTGGCGTCGGCCTCATCGTCACCGGCGGCATCGCACCCAACGACGAGGGTCGGCCCTACGAGGGCGGCGCCAAGCTCACCACCGAGGCGGAGGCCGAGCGGCACCGGGTGGTCACCGACGCCGTGCACCGCGAAGGCGGCCGGATCGCGATGCAGATCCTGCACTTCGGGCGGTACGCCTACCACCAGGACCTGGTCGCCCCGAGCCCGCTGCAGGCGCCGATCAGCCCGTTCGTGCCGCGCGAACTGTCCGACGCCGACGTCGAGCGCACCATCGACGACTACGCCCGCGCCGCCCGCCTCGCCCGCCGGGCCGGCTACGACGGCGTGGAGATCATGGGCTCCGAGGGCTACCTCATCAACGAGTTCATCGCCGAGCGGACCAACCAGCGCACCGACCGCTGGGGCGGGTCGTACGAGAACCGGATGCGGTTCCCCGTCGAGATCGTCAAGCGGGTGCGCGAGGCCGTCGGCGAGGACTTCGTCGTCATCTACCGCCTCTCCATGCTGGACCTGGTCCCCGGCGGCTCCTCCCTTGACGAGGTGATCACGCTGGGCAAGGCGGTCGAGGCCGCCGGTGCGACGATCATCAACACCGGCATCGGCTGGCACGAGGCCCGCATCCCCACCATCGCCACGTCCGTGCCGCGCGGCGCCTACACCTGGGTCACCAAGAAGCTCATGGGCGAGGTGTCCGTGCCGCTGGTGACCACCAACCGCATCAACACCCCCGAAGTCGCCGAGGAGCTCCTCGCCGGCGGCTACGCGGACATGGTCTCGATGGCCCGCCCGATGCTCGCCGACCCCGAGTTCGTCGCCAAGGCCGCCGCCGGCACGCCGGAGGCGATCAACACCTGCATCGGCTGCAACCAGGCCTGCCTCGACCACACCTTCAGCGGGCAGATCACCTCCTGCCTGGTCAACCCGCGCGCCTGCCACGAGACCGAGCTGGTGCTCGCCCCGACCCGGCTGAAGAAGCGCGTCGCCGTCGTCGGCGCCGGCCCGGCCGGACTCGCCTGCGCGGTGTCCGCCGCCGAGCGCGGACACGCCGTCACCCTCTTCGACGCCGCGAGCGAGATCGGCGGCCAGCTCAACGTCGCCCGCAAGGTCCCCGGCAAGCAGGAGTTCGACGAGACGCTGCGCTACTTCCGCCACCAGCTCGACGCGCACGGGGTCGACGTACGCCTGGACACCTGGGTCACCGCCGAGACCGTGGCCGACTTCGACGAGGTCGTCGTCGCCACCGGCGTCACCCCGCGCACCCCGGACATCCCCGGCGTGGACCACCCCCGCGTCCTGGGCTACCTCGACGTGCTCCAGGGCGGCGCGCCCGTCGGCGACCGGGTCGCGGTGCTCGGCGCCGGCGGCATCGGCTTCGACGTCGCGGAGTACCTGACCGACGGCGGCGACAAGGCGAGCGAGGACCCTGAGACGTACTTCCGCGCCTGGGGCGTCGACATGGACTACCGGACTCCGGGCGGTCTCGCGGCCCCCCGCCGGCCGGCGCCGCCGCGCCAGGTCCACCTGCTCCAGCGCAAGACCACCAAGGTCGGCGCCGGCCTCGGCAAGACCACCGGCTGGATCCACCGCACCGAGCTGAAGCACCGCGGCGTGACCATGGTCCCGGGCGTGCGCTACGACCGGATCGACGACGCGGGCCTGCACATCACCGTCGGCGAGGAGAGCACGGTCCTGGAGGTCGACACGGTCGTCCTGTGCACCGGGCAGGAGCCGCGCCGCGACCTGTACGACGAGCTGGCGGCGGCCGGGCGCAGCGTCCACCTGATCGGCGGCGCGGACGTCGCGGCCGAGCTGGACGCCAAGCGGGCCATCAAGCAGGGCACGGAGCTGGCGGCGGCGCTGTAGGGCGCCTGACGCACGTCCCTAGGATGAGCCCATGTCACTCCCGCACGCGATCCTCACCGCCCTGCTGGAAAAGCCGTCGTCGGGACTGGATCTGACCCGCCGGTTCGACAAGTCGATCGGCTACTTCTGGTCCGCGACGCACCAGCAGATCTATCGCGAGCTGGGGAAGCTGGAGGGGGAGGGGCTCATCCGCACGCTGCCGGCCGAGCAGCCGGCCCGGGGGCAGAAGAAGAGCTACGAGGTGCTGCCCGCGGGCCGTGCCGAACTGGCCCGCTGGACCGCCGCCGCCCAGGACCCCAGACCCCAGCGGGACGTGCTCCTGCTGCGGTTGCGGGCCGCGGCGGTGGTCGGGACGGCGGGCCTGGAAGCGGATCTGCGCCGCCATCTGGAGCTGCACCGGCGGCAGTTGGCCGAGTACCGGGAGATCGAGCAGCGCGACTTCCCGCCGGACCGGGACGCCCCCGAGGACCGGATCCGGCACCTCGTGCTGCGGGCCGGCATCGACCTGGAGACCTTCTGGACCCAGTGGCTCACCCACGCCCTGGCCGAGTTCGCCGAACTGCCCGACGACTGAGTCCCGCTCAGAGCCGGTACGGCCGCGAACGCCGGCGCAGGTACCAGCCCGCGGCGATCGCTCCGGAGCCGACCAGGGCCGCGCCGACGCCCAGCGTCAGCGGCCCGTAGTCCCGGGTGGCGCCGCCCGCGCCGCCCATCACGCCCCGGGAGGGCGCCTCCTTGGCCGTCGACGAGATCGTCGGCGCCGAGGGTGCCGAGACGATCACCGACTGGGTGCCCGCCGTACTGCCGCTGGAGCAGACCACGACCACGGTGTACGTCCCCGGACTCACCCCCGACCAGGCCGCGGACTGGCTGATGGTCGTGCCGGACAGCGCCACCTGCCGGCCCTGGGCGAAGTTCGCCTGCTTGCTGCCGAGCAGGGCCGCGGTGCCCCAGCTGCCGTTGATCTGGGTGCACGCGCTGGTGACCACCGAGACGACGGACCCGGTGGTGCTGACGGAGATGCCCGAGACCGCGGCGGACGGCCAGGCGAGAGCGGTCGGGAGCGCCGCGGCGGCCGCCAGGAACAGACCGGAGCGGACGAGGAGTCGCGAGGGGTGCATGGGCTGGCCTCCGGCGGCACGGTCGGCGGTACGTCCCATGCGCCGCCAGGGGTAGGGAAGCGTCCGTGCTGCCTCGGCAGCAGCCAACGCCGCCGCGGGGCCGCCCGCACCCGGGAGGCGCCCGGCCAGGTGACGGTTTCCTCCGTCCGGCGCAAGGCGACACGCCGCGCAGGGGCGTCCGTCAGCCGCCCGTGATCGCCTCACGCTGCGCCGACCAGCCGCCCCAGGTGCCGTCCGGCAACCGCGCCCGCAGCCGCACCCGGTGCCGCTCACCCGCGTTCCGGCCGACGTAGAAGCTGTAACTCGCCCTCCCGCGCGGCGGTGTGCCGCCCCACACCAGCGAGGTGGCCGACGTGCCGTCGAGCCGGATCTGGTACTCGGCGATCACCCCGTCCGCGCGCGGCGGGTCCCAGGACAGGTCGAGGTAGTACGCCCCGCCCGCCCGGTGGGTAGCCGCGGTGAAGTCGTCGGGCGCGGTGTTCCGGCCGTCGTCGCGACCGGGGGTGGTGAGACGGACCGGGGCGCTCGCGGGGGAGAGGTTGTCGGCGGCGTCGCGGGCCCGCACCGTGAACACATAACCGGTGCCGGGGCGCAGTCCCGTCACCACGGTCGCGGTCTGGCCCCCGCCGACGCCGTGGATCTTCGCGCCGCCCTGGTACACGTCGTACGACACCACGCCCCGGTCGTCCCGGGACGCGCCCCAGGACAGCTGGACCGCGCGGCTGCCGACGATCCGGCCCGCGGGCCCCGAGGGCCGGGTCGGAGCCGAACGGTCCGCCGCCACCCTGGCCGGGGTGCGGGCCCGCACCGCACGGCTCGGCGGGCCGAGCCGGCCCTCCGTGTCCCGGGCCTGCACGGTGAAGACATACACGGTGGACGGCCTGAGCCTGGTGACGTCCACCATGTGCTGCGAACCCGGCACTTCCTCGACCTTCGTGGTGCCGCGATATACCTCGTACGCACGCACACCGGGCCCGTCCGGCACCGCGTTCCACATGACGTGCACGCTCGTGGCGCTGCCCGCCTGTGCGGTGACCCCGGTCGGCGGGCCGGGCACCCGGCCCTCGTCGCTGTCTCCGGCCCGGCCCCAGCCGCAGGACGCGATCAGCAGCAGGGCCCCGCACACCAGGACGAGCGGCCAGGGAACGCGTCGCACGGCTCTGCCTCCTCGGGACGGCGTCGGCACTCACATAAAGGTCCGGACCAATATGGCGCGGCGGGCGCGGGGCGGCAAGAGGGCCGTACGGGTGACCGGTGCGGGTCCCGCGGGGCCGGCGGATCCCGATGCCGCGTGGCCGACCGGTGCGGGCCCGCGTTGGTGGCCGTCCCGGGACGTTACGTATGCTGAGTCCCCTGCGGATGAACTCACCGAGAACCGGGGGGAGTTCATGCCTGTGGCGCGGACACGCTGTCGTCGCCGAACCCGCGCCGGCGCGGGTGGCCGGGGGATCCGGACCGGCTGCGGCCCGGATCCCCGGCCCCTGTTGTCGCCGCCCGTCACGCCGGTGGGCGCGTTTGTCCCTCACGGGGTGTCAGAACCGTGCTCCATCCGGCCGCTTCGGAGTGGCCAAGACGGCCGGTGCCGTGTACCGGCACCACAGTGTGCTGGATGTCGCCCCGTCCCCGTCGAGAGGGTCCCTCGTCGTGCGTGTCCCTTCCCTGACGCTGGCCGTTGCCGGCGCCACCCTGCTCGCCCCGGCCGCGCTGCCCGTCCCGGCCGCCGCCCTCCCGCCCGGGGAACGGTCCACGGCCCGCGGCAGCGGTGCCGTGGCCGCCACCGACCTGCTGTCCCGGCTGGGCGACTGTCACCAGATCTCGCGGGGCCGGTACCGCACCGACGCCGACAGCTCCGCGACCGTGCCCGTCTGCGGCACCCGGGACGCCGTCTTCTGGAAGGCCGACCTGGACATCGACTGCGACGGACAGTCCACCGCGCGCTGCAACCGGCGTACCGACCCGCAGTTCTCCGGCGCGACCGCCTACCCGCAGTCCGACGGCCGCACCCTGAACGCCGAGACCCTGCCCTACATCGTCGTCCCGGCCCCGAGCCGCATCTGGAACCCCCGCAAGGACGGCGTGCGGGGCGGATCCATCGCCGCCGTCGTCTACCGCGGCCGGGTGCAGTACGCCGTGGTCGGCGACATCGGTCCGCGCGACCTCATCGGCGAGGCCTCCTACGCCACCGCCCGGCGCCTCGGCATCCGGGCCGACCCGCGCGGCGGCGGGGCGCCCTCCGGCGTCACCTACATCGTCTTCAAGAACTCGCACATGGACCCCATCGAGGACGACACCGCCGCGGCGATGGCGGGAGTTCGGCTGGCCAGACTGTTCGTCACGGACAAGTGACCAGCCGGATCCCGACGCCGCGTCAGACCTTGCGATAGCCGTACGCCTCCGTCGCCGCGCTCTCCACCGCGTCCAGACCGGCGCCGGTGGCGGCGGTGACCACGGCGGCCACCGCGCCCTCCACGAACGGCGCGTCCACCAGCCGTGAACCGTCCGGCAGTTCGTCGCCCTCGGCGATGAGCGCCTTCACGGTGAGTACGGCACTGCCGAGATCGGTGATCAGCGCGACCCCGGCGCCGCGGTCGACCGAGGCCGCCGCCGCGGAGATCAGCTCGGCGCTGGTGCCGAGGCCGCCGCCCTCCGTGCCGCCCGCCGCGGCCACGGGCACCGCCGCGGCCCCGCCCGCCAGGCCCTTCGCCAGCTCGGCGACCGAGGTGGCCACCTCCGCGCTGTGCGAGACCAGCACGATCCCGACCAGACTCTTGTCGCTCACCGTCAGCCCTCCGCCGCTTCTTCCAGCGCGGCGATCAACAGCGCCGACGAGGTCGCGCCAGGGTCCTGGTGGCCGATGCTGCGCTCGCCGAGATAACTCGCCCGGCCCTTGCGGGCCTGCAGCGGCGTGGTGGCCACCGCGCCCTCCTCGGCGGCGGCCCGCGCGGCGGCGAACCCGTCCGCGAGCGCGTCCACGGCCGGCGCCAGTGCGTCGATCATGGTCTTGTCGCCGGGGGCGGCCCCGCCGAGCGCCATCACCCCGTCCACGCCCGCGCGCAGCGCCTCGGCCAGCTGCTCCGTGCTGACCTCGGCGGCGTCGCCCAGCGCCTTGCCGGTGCGGCGCAGCAGAGTGCCGTAGAGCGGCCCCGACGCGCCGCCGACCGTGGAGATGAGCTGCCGCCCGGCGAGGGTCAGTACGGCACCCGGGGTGTCCTGCGCCTCCTTCTCCAGCGCGGAGCGCACGGCCGTGAAGCCGCGCTGCAGATTGCTGCCGTGATCGGCGTCCCCGATGGCCGAGTCGAGAGCGGTGAGCCGGTCCGCCTCGCGGTGGACGGACGCGGCGGTCGCCGCCATCCAACGGCGGAAGAA
Source organism: Streptomyces filipinensis (assembly GCF_014649495.1). Lineage (GTDB taxonomy): Bacteria > Actinomycetota > Actinomycetes > Streptomycetales > Streptomycetaceae > Streptomyces > Streptomyces filipinensis. The sequence continues at coordinate 179,944 of NZ_BMTD01000010.1, forward strand.
GTCGGCGTCGAGCACTGGATCTCCTTGCGTGGTAGGGATGATGACCGGCGCGCCACGGTGGTGGTCGCCTCGTCCGCCGTATCACATCCCCCAGCGCAGCGCCGGGGTCTTCACCGGCGCGTCCCACAACCGCAGCAGCTCCTCGTCGGTCTGACAGAGCGTCACCGACGCGCCCGCCATGTCCAGGGAGGTGACGTAGTTGCCGACGAGCGTGCGCGCCACGGCGACGCCGCGCTCGCGCAGCACCCGCTGCACCTCGGCGTTGAAGCCGAACAGCTCCAGCAGCGGAGTGGCGCCCATGCCGTTCACCAGGACCAGTACGGGGCTGCGCGGGGGCATGTCCTCCAGGATCGCGTTCACCGCGAAGTCGGCGATCTCCCCGGAGGTCATCATCGGCCGCCGCTCCCGGCCCGGCTCGCCGTGGATGCCGATACCCAACTCCAGCTCACCGTCGGGCAGTTCGAAGGTGGGGGTGCCCTTCGCCGGGGTCGTGCAGGCGCTGAGGGCCACGCCGAAACTGCGGGAACCCTCGTTCACCTGGCGGCCGATGGCCTCCACGCGTTCCAGTGGCTGCCCCTCGGCCGCTGCGGCGCCCGCGATCTTCTCCACGAACAGGGTGGCACCGGTGCCGCGCCGGCCGGCGGTGTAGAGGCTGTCGGTGACGGCCACGTCGTCGTTGACGAGCACCTTGGCGACCTGGATGCCCTCGTCCTCGGCGAGTTCGGCCGCCATGTCGAAGTTGAGCACGTCGCCGGTGTAGTTCTTCACGATGAACAGCACCCCGGCGCCGCTGTCCACGGCGGCCGCGGCGCGCGCCATCTGGTCCGGCACCGGGGAGGTGAACACCTCTCCGGGACAGGCGGCGGAGAGCATGCCCGGGCCGACGAACCCGCCGTGCAGCGGCTCGTGCCCCGACCCGCCGCCGGACACGAGCGCGACCTGCCCGGCCACCGGAGCGTCCCGGCGGACGATCACCCGGTTCTCCACGTCCACGGTCAGGTCCGGATACGCGGCCGCCATCCCGCGCAGCGCGTCCGCCACGACGGTCTCCGGCACGTTGATCAGCATCCTCATCGGTATCTCCTAGTGCGCCTTGCGGGAGCTGGGTGGAGTACGGAGCTACTGGCAGTATCGGCCCTGTACCAGACGAGGTCACGCGCAAGCGTCCGTCGTCACGGACCGCGAGCCGCGTCGCCCGGATCGTGAGCGGAGCGCCCAGGACGGCTATTCGACGCCGAGGGCGAGCGGCACGAGCCGGGTCGGGGGCCGGGTCTCCCTCCCCGGCGTCGTACCCGCCGTGATGGCGTGCCGGCGTCCAGAACCGCCACCCTGGCCTGCGTGACGGACGCGGCCCGCATCGGCCGGGTCGTCCGGGGCACTCGGGCGTCCGGGGACGGGGCCCGCCGATCGGCACAGGAGGTGGGGTTGCCGTGGACGACTCGGAGATGGACGACTGGGAGACGTGGGAGATGCACGACGAGGCACGGCTGTCGCCGCGTGAACGGCTGGTGCTGCTGCAGATCGAGAGCGGCCTTCGGCAGGACCGCCGTTTCGCCCGCAGCATGGGAGACGGAGGGCGCGGGCGCTTGCTGCCCGCGGCCGTACTACTGCTGAGCATGGCCTCGGCGTTCGTCGCCGCCATGGGCATCCGCACCTCCGACCCCGCGCTGCTGTGCTGCTTCGCCTTCCTGTGGCCCCTCACCCTCTTCCAGGCCTTCCGCCTCCTCTGCCGCCTGACCCGCGGCCGGTCCCGCTCGGGAGAGAGGGTGAGGGAGTGGCTCTGAGGCCGCGCGACTGCCCCGGTGCGCCGGTCCTTGCGGCAGGCGCCACCGTACGGGCGCCTGCCGACCGCCGTGAGGGGTCCACCGTCGTGAGGCCTCCGTGAGGCTGCGTGAGGCCTCCGTGAGGCTCCGTGAGGCCTCTGTGGCACGGACACACGTGAACGCGGGCAGTCCGGCCGGGGATCGGCCGCACCGCCCGCGAGTCGTCGTGCTCAGCTCTGCTTGCCCCGCCCCGACAGCGCGTCGCGCATACGGTCGACCAGACCGGTACCCGGGGCCAGGAGCTTGTTGGCCGGGGGAGTGTCCGGCGCGGACGGGTGCGGGCGAGTGGGGGCCGTCTTCTTCGCCCGGCGCACCTTGTCGCCCAGGTCCATCAGCGCGTCGGCGGGACAGGCGGCCTCCAGCCGCGGGAAGAGATTGTTCTCCTCGTCCGTCAGATGCGACCTGATCTCGCTCATCAACTGCGCCATCGTCGTGTCGAACCGGGGGTCGTCCGCCTGCATGCCCTCCAGGTCCTTCATGATCCGTTCGGCCTTGGCGTGATCCTCGAGCTCCTTGTCGGCCAGGGCGTCCCCGCCGGAGACGTGTTCGCGCACCGCCGGGTACAGATAGGCCTCCTCCGCGACCGAGTGGCGCACCAGCTCGATCGTGGCCTGGTCGGCGAGGTCCTTGCGTTCCTTGGAGCCGGGCGGCAGCGCCTCGATGCGGCCGAAGATCTCCTCGACCTCGCGGTGGTCGGTCGTCAGCTCCTGGATGACGTTTCCGCCGTGACCCATGTCGTTACCTCCTGCGAGACATCGCGGCGGCCCATGGCGGCCTGCCGTCGCCGCGCCGAGTGCCCCACGCGCGGCGCGCTACACGGCGCGCACGTACGGGTAGCCCGTCGGAGTCGCGCGAGTACGCGGGGGCCCGGAGAATGGGAAATCCACCGGGTGAAACCCCCTGGCAGGCGCACCCGGCTGCCGGTGCCGTCCAGCCAGCGGCGGCCGGACAGGGAGCCGGTCCTCCGCACCCACGGGACCCGCACCCTGCCCCCTTCCCCCGGTGCTTCCCTCAAGCGGGCCGCCGATGTCGGCCCGTCGACGCGGTACGCGCCGAACGCCCGGGAAGGAGCGTTCCAGGGGCGCGACGACGTGGACGAAGGAATGGCCCCCATGACTGGTGACACACCGTCGCCCCGGCCGCGTGCCCTCGTGACCGGCGGCGCAGGCTCCCTCGGCCCCCCTTCGTGCGAGAACCCGCGGGATGCGGGCGTCGCAGCCGAGGTGCCGGCCGCCGACCGGATCGTGGCCTGGTTCCAAGGCCGCGGCGAGTACGGGCCCCACGCCCTCGGGCACAGCTCGCCGCTCGCGCACCCCGGCAGGGCGGGCGACCTGGAACGGCTCCACGCGGCCGAGGTACGGGAGGAGTTCCGGCCGGTCGCACCCATCGTCCTCGCCCGGCGGGCGGCCGGGATCCTCGGTGGACCGCTGCCCGGCCCGCACCTGGTCGCCGACGGGAAGGCCCGGGTCCCGGCCGTGGTCCACGCCGACGGCACGGCCCGCGTCCGGGCCGTCGACCGCGCCCGGAATCCCCTGGCCGCGCGGACGATAGGCGGCTTCGAGCGGCGCACCGGGCCGCCGGTGGTCGTCGACACCGGCCTGGAGACCGTCCGGCGGCCCATGACCGACCATCCGCGCGACGCGCTGCGGTGCTTCGGCTCCGCCCCCGGGGACCTGCTGGTGCCCGGCCCGTCCGCGATCCGCCGCGGGAAGGCGTTCGGATGACCGACGTGCCCGCCTACACCGTCGTCGTGCCGACGATCGGCCGGCCCTGCCTCGCCGAGTGCCTGCGTGCGCTCGCCGCGGCTCCGGGACATCCGCCGCACGAGGTGATCCTCGTGGACGACCGGCCCGCGCCCGACGGCGAGCTGCCGCTGCGCGCGGCCGGTCCGCTGCTCGACCGGCTGCGGATACTGCGCACCGGCGGCAAGGGCCCGGCCGCGGCCCGCAACGCCGGCTGGCGTACCGTCGAGACCCCCTGGACGGTCTTCCTCGACGACGACGTCCAGGTGCGCGCGGACTGGTCCCGGCTGCTCGCCGAGGACCTGCGGGAGGCCGGCGAGGAGGTCGGCGGCATCCAGGGGCGGCTGCGCGTCCCCCTGCCGCCCGACCGCCCGCTCACGGACTGGGAACGCCACACCAAGGGTCTGGAGAACGCCGGGAACGCCGCCTGGGCCACGGCCGACATGGCCTACCGCACCGCCGCGCTCGCCCGGGTCGGCGGCTTCGACGAACGCTTCCCGCGTGCTTTCCGCGAGGACGCCGATCTCGCGGAGCGCGTCCGGCGGGCCGGCTGGTCGCTGGTCCGGGGCAGACGGGTCACCCGGCACCCGGTCCGCCCGGCGCACGGGTGGGCCTCGCTGCCCGCGCAGCGCGCCCGCACCGACGACGCACTGAGGAACCGGCTGCACGGGCGCGACTGGTGGGACCACGGCCGGGCGCCCCGCGGCCGGCTGTCCCGCCACCTGGCCGTGACCGGTGCCGCCCTAGGCGCGGCCGTCTGCGCGCTGGCCGGCCGCCGCAGGGCCGCCATCGCCTGCGCCGCCCTGTGGACGCTCGGTACGGCCGAGTTCGCCCTCGACCGCATCCTGCCCGGACCCCGATCCGCCCGTGAGATCGCCGGGATGCTCGGCACCAGCGTGCTCATACCGCCCCTCGCGGTACGGCACTGGCTGCGCGGAGTCGTCCGCCACCGGCACGCACAACCGCTGGGAGACACCGGGTGACCCCGCTCTGTGCCGTCCTGTTCGACCGCGACGGCACCCCCGTGGCGGACGCGTCCTGCACCGCCGACCCCGCAAGCGTCCGGCTGCCCCCGCCGGACTGCCCGGGTGCCGCGCCGACGCGACCCCGTACCGCCGGACCTGGAACGAACGCCGGCTCGCGGTCCGCAGCGGGCCGTCCGCGGTTCACCCGCACGGCGGTATGCCGGCCGAACCGTCCGAAGCGCGACACGCCTGGACCGAGTCGTTGCGCCCGGCGCGGGGCGCAGGCACAGTGAACTCCCCGGTCAAGACGCGGCTGGCTGATCCTGATCCTTCCCCACCCAGGAAGCGGCGAACCCCATGGACGACGGTCAGCGCCCCCGTGCCCGGATCCGCCCCGGCGGCCCGGCCCCGCTGCTCCTGCAGACCGTGCACGAACACCGGCCCGAGACCGGCGCGGTCAGCCTCCTCAGGGCCCGTGGCACGGTCGACGCCTCCAACGCGGGCGAGTTCTCCGAAGCGCTCGCCGAGCACATCACCCAGGCCGACAGGGCCGGCGAACACCCGGTGCTGGACATGACCGAGCTGTACCTCGCCTGCGCGGCCGCGGTGCGGGCCGTCGACCGGGCGACCGGGGTCCTCGCCTTCTCCGGCCGCGCCCTGCCCGTCGTACAGCCCCGGCCGCACGTACGGGAGGCACTGCGCGCCTCCGGGCTGCCGGGCGTGCGGGCCCACGCCACGATGACGTCCGCCCTGACCTCCCTGCGGGACCCCGTGGCGACCGAGAGACGCGCCGACCCGCGGCCCGGCGGCACCGTGCGGTGAACACACGGGCCGTCACACCCGCGGCGCGGTGGATGGCGCGATCGCGGGCCGGACACCTACCGTGCACAGTGGTCAGGAAGAGGCCGCTCGATCTCTTTGTGACGAACTGATCCGGGTGATGCCATGAAACCCTCTTCCGACCCGCCCGCCGCCCCGCCCCCGCTCGTCATCGAGTCGTCCGTCGTCGAGGGACTGCCCGCCGAAGGAGCGCTCCTGCTGCGGATGGCGGGCAGCCTGGACGCGGCGGGAGCCGAGGCCTGGTCGGCGGAACTGCGCGGCCACCTCGAAGAGGCGGACCGCGCGGGCCTGCGGCCCGTCCTGGACATGGCTCATGTGCAGCTCGGCGGCGCCGCCGTGCTGCACACGCTCAGTGAGACGACCCGCTCGCGCACCGGACGCCCGGACCTGATCATCGTCCGCGCCCGGCCCGGAGTGCGCGAGGCGGTGCACCTGGCCCGTCTGAAAGGCGTGCGGCTCTACGCCACCCTCGACGAGGCGTTGCGGGAGCTGGCCCTGGCCGCCTCCCGCGTGGAGGACCTGCCCGCCTGGCGGTCGCAGATGGCGGATCCGCTGCGGCCCAGTTACGAGGATCTGCGCAAGGAGGTCCGTGCGCTGCGCGCCCGGGTCCGTACCGCCCCGGTCATCGGCATGGCGCAGGGCGTGCTCATGGTCCGCTACGGGCTGCCCGACTCCGGCAACGCCTTCCGGGTGCTGCGCGAGGCCTCGCAGCGGTTCAACGTCCCGTTGCGCGTCCTCGTCTCCGCCGTGGTGGTGGCCCGGCCGCCGGACGGCGAGGTCTGGTTCCCGGGCCGGTGCTCCCTGCCCGTGCCACAACTGCGGATCCTGGCCCGCGACGGCCGGGACCCCCGCTGCCGCAGACAGATGATCGACGCCGTGCTGCACGAGGCACTGGCCATCGGGCGGGCGCCGGCCGGGTACGTGCGCTTCGTCGACCCGGCCGCGAACACGCTGACGGTGGAGACCCACTACGGCTGTGCGGACGCGCTCGTCGACCACCTCGTGCGCGGTTGGGACGCGGGCACGGCCGACGCGGTCGCGCGGCTGCGCGGACGCCGGGTGAGCGTGCCCGACGTGGCCGCCGACGCGCTGCTCTCCGAGGAGTTCCGGCGCGTCCTGCTGACCACGGGCACCGGCGCGCTGCACAGCGTCCCGGTGCTGTCCTCGTCCGGCTCCTGCACCGGCGTGGTCACCCTGCACTGGGCCGACGCCGGCCACCGGCCGAGCGCCACCCAGACCGAGGCCCTCGGCCTGCTGGCCGCGGACACGGCGGCCTGGCTGAGCTGGTACAACCGCTCGGTCCTCCTCGACGCCCTCGAACACCTCCACCGGGTGGCGAGGGGTTCCGCCCTCTTGCCCGCCGCTCCCGCCGAGGGCGGTGCGGGTGACCCGCGCCGCCCTGGGAACCCGGAGCATGCACGCACCACGCACCAACCGGAGGGAGTCCGGCGCATGTCCGATCCGCAGCAGCCCGAACAGCGGCGCAGTGACCAGGGAGGCGCCACGCCGCAGGACAGCGGCGAGCTGAAGGCCCGCCAAGCGGCCGAGCGGGACGTGAGTGCCCGCCCGCACGGCTCGGACAAGGGCGAGAAGGGCGGCGGCGTGCCCCCGGCCCAGCGCCCCGACCATCCCTGACCGCACCGCCCCTCGCCCACCGCCCGGCAAACCGGACCCGCCGACGCCCCTGGCGCCCGCCGGGGCCAGGGGCGCGCCCTGATGACCGGCGGCGACGGCGACGCGGTGACCGGGCTGAGGTGAGCGAGTGACGAACCCGGCCCTGCAGCGGTGAACGCGTCACGGCCGCCGACAGGCACGTACCGCGACCGTGCACCCGCAGAGCAGGGCCGGAGGCCGGCGAGCCGCGGCCACCCCGGCCTGCGCCCAGACGCACATCATGCGCGCAGCTCCCCGCGGTCCGGCCACCGGCCGGACACCCGCCGGCCTCGCCGCGAGCAGTGGGCCCCGTGGCTCCCGCCCGATGGTTCCTGGCCCCCCGCCCGGTCCGGGCGCACGCGCTACGCTCGCCGGTATGCGGATCTCCGTCTCCTCCGACATGGACGAACCCGTGGCCCGTCTGCTCCTCGCCGAGTTGCAGCGCCGTGGTCACGCGGTGCGCGCGCACGGCGCGCTGCGGCCGGGCGCCGACGCGCAGTGGGCGGCCTGCTCGGAGGCGGCGGCCCGGGACGTGGCCGAGGGCGCCGCAGACCAGGCGGTGGTCTGCTGCTGGACCGGCACGGGCGCGTCCATCGCGGCCAACAAGGTGCCCGGCGTGCGCGCGGCGCTGTGCGCGGACGCCGTCACCGCGGACGGCGCCCGCCGCTGGAACGACGCCAACGTTCTCGCGCTGAGCCTGCGCCTGACCTCGGAACCGCTGCTGAAGGAGATCCTCGACGCCTGGTTCGCGGCGGAACCCAGCCAGGACCCCGAGGACCGGCAGAACGTGGCCCGCGTCGGCCGCCTGGACGCCGCCCGGAGGGATTCCTAGCGGCGTACGGCGATCCGGCGCGGGCCGGTGTGTGGGGTGGGGATTCAGTGGGCGCCCAGTCCGCCACCACCGAACGAGCCGCTGGACCCCCGGCTCCAGCGTGGCCGGTCCTTCGACTCGCTCGGCCTGGAGTCCATGTTGCTCAGCTCGTAGGGGGTGAGGGGACGGCCCCCCTTGGGGGTCTGCGGAACCTCCTGGGATTCCCTGTTCTGCCGGACTTCGCGCACCGGGCCGTCCGGCGGCAGCTTGGGCTGTTCCTCGGGCCGCGGCCGGGGGGACTCGCGGTACTTGACGCGGGAGTTCATCCAGAAGCCACCGGCGAGCAGGGCCAGTACGCCCACGGCCACGATGAACAGGACGAGGCTCATCAGGCCGCTCGCTGCGGCCAGCTGCATCGATGCGGTACTCATAGCTCAGGAATACCCCGCCCAGAACAGGACGAACCGGACACCTTGTGTGACGGTGGGCAGACGTACGGCGACCCGGGCGGCCCTCGGGCGCCGGAAGCCCGGCGCGTGGCGCCCGACCGGCGTATCCTCCGGCGCGGACGGTGTTTGCCGTGCTGCGCCCCGGCTACCCGCACCATGTGACCACGCCGACTTCGCAGCAGCTCTACCGGTTCCTGGAGGACCGCTTCGCCTGTGCGCAGGCCTGTACGGAGTGCGCCCGGGCCTGTGCTGTGCGCGCGAGCCTGGTCGACCCGGACGGCACCGACCGTCAGGAGCGGGTGCGCAGGCTGGGCATCATGTGCGCCGAGGTGTGTGATTCCACCTGCCGTGTCCTGTGCGAGGAGACCCGGCAGGACGAGGACGAGATCCGCATCCGGCTGGAGTGGTGCCGCTCCACGTGCCTGGAGTGCGCCCATGCCTTCGACGACCAGCCCGGCGCCGAGCAGGCCGCGGTCACCTGCAGGACCTGCGCCGAGGCCTGCTCGGAGTTCCTGCAGAGCCTCATGTGACCCTCGTACGGTCCCCGGGAGGCCGGCCGGGCCGGCAGGGGCACGGAATTCACCCGGGACACCTCATTCCCTATTTCTGAAACACGTTCTACGGTGTGCGCCGTCAGGACCGCCCTTGGGGAGCCTGGAGGCGCCGTGCATCTCGACCACACGCCCGAGCAGCAGCGACTGCGCGCCGAACTGCGCGCCTACTTCGCCGAACTGGTCCCGGCGGGCGCCTACGCCCGGTACACCGACCCGGCCGCGCAGAAGCGGTTCTACCGGGACACCATCCGCCGGCTCGGCACCGACGGCTGGCTCGGCGTCGGCTGGCCCAAGGAGTACGGCGGGCGCGGCATGACGGCGATGGAACAGTTCATCTTCTTCGACGAGGCCGCGCAGGCCGGCGTACCGCTGCCGCTGATGGCGCTGAACACGGTCGGCCCGACACTCATGCGCTTCGGCACCGAGGAACAGAAGGCCTACTTCCTGCCGCGCATCCTCTCGGGCGAGATCGACTTCGCCATCGGCTACAGCGAACCGGACGCCGGCACCGATCTCGCCGCCCTGAAGACCAGGGCCGTACGCGACGGCGACGCGTATGTCGTCAACGGACAGAAGATCTGGACGACGAACGGCGACACCGCGGACTGGGTGTGGCTCGCCGTGCGCACGGACCCCGCCGCCCCGCCGCACAAGGGCATCACCATGCTGCTGGTGCCGACCACCGACCCGGGCTACTCCTGCACACTCATCACCACGCTCGCCTCCCACGACACCACCGCCAGCTACTACGAGGACATCCGCGTCCCGGTCTCCCGGCGGGTCGGCGAGGAGAACCAGGGGTGGCGGCTGATCACCAACCAGCTCAACCACGAGCGTGTCACGCTCGCCGCGCACGGCACCATGGCCATCCGCGCCCTGCACGACGTCCAGCGCTGGGCGACGGAGACCAAACTCTGCGACGGCCGTCGCGTGGCCGACCTGGGCTGGGTGCGCCGGCTGCTCGCCCGCACCCACACCCGGCTCGACGCGCTGAAGCTCCTGAACTGGCAGATGGTCACGGCCGTCCAGGACGGCACGCTCACCCCGCAGGACGCCTCCGCCGTCAAGGTCTACGGCTCCGAGGCCCGCCGCGACGCCTACGCCTCCCTCATGGAGATCGTCGGCGCCGCGGGACCCCTGAAGGAGGGCTCGGCGGGTGCCGTCCTGCACGGTGAGCTGGAGCGCGGCTACCGCTCGGCGGTGATCTTCACCTTCGGCGGCGGCAACAACGAGATCCAGCGCGAGATCATCTCGTGGATCGGCCTGGGGATGCCGAGGGTGCGGCGTTAGCCTGCGGGCATGGGCGACCCCGGGCTGTTCACGCCGAACTCCGTGACCTGGCAGATGCACGGCGACCCCATGATGTGGGTCGCCGGCGTCCGTGCGCTCTACCTCCAGGCCCTGCACCCGCGCGCGGTCCGCGGCGTGATGCAGAACTCCGACTTCCGGCGCGACGCCTGGGGCCGGCTCATGCGCACCGCCGACTTCGTCGGCACGACGACGTACGGCACCACGCAGGCAGCCGAGCGGGCCGGTGCGCGGGTGCGGAAGATCCACCGCATGCTGACGGCCACCGATCCGGACAGTGGCGAGCGGTACGGCATCGACGAACCCGAGCTGCTGTTGTGGGTGCACTGCGCGGAGATCGACTCCTATCTGCACGTGCTGCGCCGCTCCGGGTTCCCGCTCACCGACGCGCAGGCCGACCGGTACGTGGCCGAACACCGGGTCAGCGCGCGCCTGGTGGGCCTGGACCCGGCGACCGTACCGGCGAGCCGGGCCGAACTCGCCGCGTACTTCGGCGCGGTGCGGCCGGAGCTGGCGGCGGGACCCGAAGCGCGCGCCGTGGACGACTTCCTGCTCCGCCCGCCGACGCATCTCCTTCTCGTCCCGGCGCGCGAGGTGCTGTGGCGGCGCGTGGCGCAGCTGGCGTACGCCGCTCTGCCGCCGTACGCCCACGAGCTGTACGGCAGACCGGCCCCCGCACCCGCCGTCGTCACCCGCCGGCTGCGGGCCACGGGCGCGCTGCTGCGCGGCGTTCCGGCACGTGTGCGCTGGCAGCTGCCTCCCAAACACATCCTGCGGGCCATGGCGAGGCTCGGACCGGGGGCCCGTCCGGCACCGTACAAAGTCGGACGATAGGCCGCCATACTGGACGAGCAGGGGTGTGGCGCGGACCGGGCCGGCGGGACGGCCGGACGTGGCGCGGCGGCGGCCCCCGGCAGCGGGGCGGACGGCGACGGGGGCGGCGGATCGCTATGGGGGAGAACAGGCTGGTTCAGGGCCGGTACCGGCTGCTCGACCTGATCGGGCGGGGCGGGATGGGCGAGGTGTGGCGGGCCCGGGACGAGTCCCTCGGCCGGCACGTCGCGGTGAAGTGCCTCAAACCGCTCGGTCCCTGCCACGATCCATCCCTCACCCGCTCCCTGAGGGAGCGGTTCCGTCGCGAGGCCCGGGTGGCCGCCGCCCTCTCGCACCGCGGGGTGACCGTCGTCCACGACTTCGGCGAGTCCGACGGGACCCCGTACCTGGTGATGGAGCTGCTGGAGGGCCGCGACCTGAGCAGGCTGCTGGAGGACAACAAGGGGCATCCGCTGCCCGTGGACGACGTGGCGGACATCGCCGCCCAGGTCGCCGCCGCGCTCGCCTACACCCACCGGCAGGGCGTGGTGCACCGGGACCTGAAGCCGGCCAACATCGTGCGGCTGACCGACGGCACCGTGAAGATCTGCGACTTCGGCATCGCCCGCCTCGGCCACGACATCGGACTCACCGCCCGGCTCACCGGCACCGGCGTCGCCCTGGGCACCCCGCACTACATGTCCCCGGAGCAGATCGGCGGCGGCGAGGTCGACCAGCGCAGCGACCTGTACTCGCTGGGCTGCGTGCTGTACGAAATCGCCACCGGCGCACCGCCGTTCGACCTGGAGGACGCCTGGGCGATCCTCATCGGCCACCGCGACACCCCGCCCCGGCCCCCGCGCGATCAGCGCCCCGAGCTGCCCGGCCACCTGGAGCGGATCATCCTCGACCTGCTGGCCAAACGACCCGAGGAACGGCCATACGACGCCCGGGAGTTGGTACGCAGGATCCGCGACGGGCACGCAACGGCCGGTGCCGGCACGGCCGTGGGCCCGGCGAGCCAGGATGTCTCACGTGAACTTCGCCTGCCGTCCTGGACCGGGGGGATGACCACCGGCCACAAGGCGCTCGGCGCGGGACTGTGCGCGCTGCCCCCGGACCCGGGGGCGGCCTTGTCGGCCCGGTGGGCGGTCGCACCCCGAAGGGGCGCGGGTAACCGCGCGGCCGGCCACATCGGACCCGCGGAGGCTCGCCACCCCGAACCGGCACTCCCCGCGGAGCGCACCGCACTCCCCGCACAGAGCGCCGAGCGGCACCGCGAGGCCGTCCGGCTGGCCGCGCTCGGCCGGTGGGCCGAGGCGGGCGAGGCGCACGCGGCCGTGGCCGCCGAGCGGGCCGCGCTCCTCGGCCCCGACCACCCCGAGACCCTGGCCGGCCGCCACGAGGCCGCCTTCGCCCTCCTCCGCGCCGGGCGGGTCGCCGAGGCGCTGACCGCCTACGCGGATCTCGCGGAGACCAGAGCCCGCGTCCTCGGCGCCGACCATCCCGACACCCTCGCCGCCCGTCAGGAGACGGCCTATGCGCTGGGACGGCTGGGTCACCACTTCGAGGCCCACCAGGTGTACGCGGAGGTCCTGGCCGCCCGGGTGCGCGTCATGGGGCCCGAACACCCCGACACCCTGCGCTGCCGCCACAACCTCGCCTGCACCCTCGGCCGGCTCGGCCGTCTGGACGACGCCTGCCGTACGGCCCTCGACGTGGCCGCCGCCCGGGCCAGGGTACTCGGTGCGGACCACCCCGACACCCTGGTCTCGCGCTGCGAAGTCGCCTACGCGCAGGGGCAGTCGGGCCGCTGGGAAGAGGCGCTGCGCATCTACCTGGAGGTCGCCGAGGCCAGAGCGCGGGTGCTCGGCGCCGACCACCCCGACACCCTCGCCGCGCGCTACGAGACCGCCCTCAGCCTCGGCCGCCTCGGTCGCAGCGCGGACGCCCTGCGCGTGTACCGCGAGCTGATCGGGGACCGCACCCGCGTCCAGGGGCCCACGCACCCCGAGACCCTGCGCGCCCGGCACGGCCTCGGGGTCAACCTCGGCCGGCTCGGGTGCTGGGAGGACGCCCTGACCGAGGCCCGGGACGTGTGCCTGGTCCGCGAGCAGACCCTGGGGCCCGCGCACCCCGACACGCTCGTCAGCCGCCGTGAGGTCGCGGTCGCCCTGGGCTGGCTGGGCCGCTGGGAGCAGGCCCTCACGGAGTACCGGCGTATCACCGCGGCGCGCGAGCAGATCCTCGGCCCGGACCACCCCGACACCCTCGCCGGCCGCAACGACGAGGCGCACTGCCTGGAACGCGTCGGCCGCCGTGCCGAAGCGGTGGAGCTGTACCGGAGGGTCGCTGTACTGAGCCGGCAGCGGGCCTCCGGCGGGCGGTGACAGCGGAGCCCACGGGCCGGCGACCGGACTGACCTCGGCATGTGCCGCGACCGCCGCACCGGGGGGCCGGTCCGGCCGGGGCCGGGCCCCGGCGCGGGGCGGCCGGCCGCCGTGCGGCGACGCGGACCACGCAAGCGCGCTCTCGCCGAGCGGGATCATCCCGTGTTACCAAGAACCATGTCTGCCAACGAGGGAACCCGCGCGTACGACGCCGTCATCGTCGGCGGCGGCCACAACGGCCTGGTCGCCGCCGCCTACCTGGCCCGGGCCGGCCGTTCGGTGCTGGTGCTGGAACGGCTCGGGCACACCGGCGGCGCCGCCGTCTCCACCCGCCCGTTCACCGGTGTCGACGCCCGGCTGTCGCGCTACTCCTACCTGGTCAGCCTGCTGCCGCAGAAGATCGTGCGCGATCTCGCCCTGGACTTCCGCGTCCGCTCCCGCACCATCTCCTCCTACACCCCGACGGAGCGGGACGGCCGGCCCACCGGACTCCTCGTCGGCGGCGGCGAGCAGCGCACCAGGCAGGCCTTCGCCCGGCTGACCGGCGGCGAGCGCGAGTACGAGGCCTGGCAGCGCTTCTACGGCATGACCACCCACGTCGCCGAGCGCGTCTTCCCGACCCTCACCGAGCCCCTGCCCACCCATGAGGAACTGCGCCGCCGCATCGACGACGAGACCGCATGGCGGACCCTGTTCGAGGAGCCCATCGGCGTCGCCGTCGAGGAGAACTTCCAGGACGACCTCGTCCGGGGCGTGGTCCTCACCGACTCCCTCATCGGCACCTTCGCCGACGCCCACGACCCCTCCCTCGTCCAGAACCGCTGTTTCCTCTACCACGTCATCGGCGGCGGCACCGGCGCCTGGGACGTGCCCGTCGGCGGCATGGGTGCCCTCACCGACGCCCTGGCCGGCGCGGCCCGTTCGGCGGGCGCGGTCGTCGCGACCGGGCACGAGGCGGTCCGGATCGCCACCGACGGGGAAGCCGCCGAGGTCACCTATCGCACGGCCGACGGGGAAGGCGTCGCCGCCGCCCGGTACGTCCTGGTGAACGCCTCCCCGCGGGAACTGGCCGCGCTCACCGGCGACGCGGCACCCGAACCCGCCGAGGGCGCCCAGCTCAAGGTCAACATGCTGCTGACCCGGCTGCCCAGGCTGCGCGACCCGGCAGTCGACCCGCGCGAGGCGTTCGCCGGCACCTTCCACATCGCCGAGGGCTACACGCAGCTCGCCACCGCCCACGCCCAGGCCTCCGCCGGTGAACTCCCCGCCGCCCCGCCCTCGGAGATCTACTGCCACTCCCTGACGGACCCCACCATCCTCGGCCCCGAGCTCGCCGAGCGCGGCTACCAGACGCTCACCCTGTTCGGCCTGCACACCCCGGCCCGGCTCTTCGACCGGGACAACGACGCCGTACGCGAGGAACTGCTGAAGGCCACCCTCGCCCAGCTCGACGCCCACCTCGCCGAACCCCTCACCGACTGCCTGGCCACCGACGCCGAGGGCCGCCCCTGCATCGAGGCGAAGACCCCGCTCGACCTCGAACGGGACCTGCGGCTGCCCGGCGGCAACATCTTCCACCGCGCCCTTTCCTGGCCCTACGCCCAGCAGGACACGGGCCGTTGGGGCGTGGAGACCCGGCACCGGAACGTCCTGCTGTGCGGCGCGGGCGCGGTGCGCGGGGGAGGGGTGAGCGGCGTACCGGGGCACAACGCGGCGATGGCGGTGCTGGAGGCCACCGCGTGACACGGGCACAGACGAACACAGCGGTCCGCAAATAATCTGACGGGACGTCAGGAAAGCTCTTCCGTCGTCCGGCCGGCTGCGGCATCCTGCGCCCATGCAGACGGAGCTGAGCAGGAAACTGGGAGTCGAGCACGCCGTCTTCGGCTTCACGCCGTTCCCCGCCGTCGCCGCGGCCATCAGCCGGGCCGGAGGCTTCGGCGTGCTCGGCGCGGTCCGCTACACCGCCCCCGACGACCTCAAACGAGACCTCGACTGGCTCGACGCGCACACCGGCGGCCTGCCCTACGGGCTGGACGTCGTGATGCCCGCCAAGAAGGTCGAAGGTGTGACAGAGGCGGACGTCGAGGCCATGATCCCCGAGGGGCACCGGCGGTTCGTGCGCGAGACCCTCGCCAGGTACGGCGTCCCCGAGCTGGTCGAGGGCGAGGCGTCCGGCTGGCGCATCACCGGCTGGATGGAACAGGTCGCCCGCACCCAGCTCGACGTCGCCTTCGACCACCCGATCCGGCTGCTCGCCAACGCCCTCGGCTCCCCGCCCGCCGACGTCGTCGCCCGCGCCCACGACCGGGACGTGCTGGTGGCCGCCCTCGCGGGCAGCGCCCGGCACGCCCGCAAGCACCAGGAGGCGGGCATCGACATCGTCGTCGCCCAGGGCTACGAGGCCGGCGGCCACACCGGTGAGATCGCCACCATGGTGCTCACCCCGGAGGTCGTGGAAGCCGTCGCCCCTCTGCCCGTGCTGGCCGCCGGCGGCATCGGCAGCGGACAGCAGGTAGCCGCCGCCCTCGCCTTGGGCGCTCAGGGTGTGTGGCTGGGCTCTGTATGGCTGACCACCACAGAAGCAGATCTGCACGCGCCCGCCCTCACCCGCAAGCTCCTCGCCGCCGGGTCGGGCGACACGGTCCGCTCCCGTGCCCTGACGGGCAAGCCCGCACGCCAGCTCCGTACCGAGTGGACCGACGCCTGGGACGATCCGGCCGGCCCCGGCACCCTGCCCATGCCGCTGCAGGGCCTGCTGGTGGCCGAGGCGGTCTCCCGCATCCAGAAGTACGAGGTCGATCCGCTGCTCGGCACGCCCGTCGGCCAGATCGTCGGCCGGATGACCAGCGAACGCAGCGTCCAGGCCGTCGTCGACGACCTCACCCGCGGCTTCGAGAAGGCCGTGGACCGCATCAACCGCATCGCCGGAAGGAGCGGCCAGTCGTGAGCACACCCCCTGCCGGATTCTGGGCCCAGGCCGCCCAGCAGCCCGACCGTACCGTCCTCGTCGCCCCCGACGGCGAGGAATGGACCGCCGGCCGTCTGCACCATGCCGCCAACCGGCTCGTCCACGGGCTGCGCGCGGCCGGGCTGCAGCGCGGTGACGCCTTCGCCGTCGTCCTGCCCAACGGCACCGAGTTCCTCACCGCCTACCTGGCCGCCACCCAGGCCGGCCTCTATCTGGTACCGGTCAACCACCACCTCGTCGGCCCCGAGATCGCCTGGATCGTCGCCGACTCCGGCGCCAAGGTGCTCATCGCCCACGAGCGGTTCGCCGACGCGGCGCGCCGGGCCGCCGACGAGGCCGGGCTCCCGGCCACGCACCGGTACGGGGTCGGCGCGGCCGACGGCTTCCGGCCGTACGCCGAACTCCTCGACGGGCAGCCGGAGTCGGCCCCCTCCGGCCGCGAACTCGGCTGGGTCATGAACTACACGTCCGGTACGACGGGACGCCCGCGCGGCATCCGCCGCCCGCTGCCCGGCAAGCCGCCCGAGGAGGCCTATCTGGGCGGCTTCCTCGGGATCTTCGGCATCAAGCCGTTCGACGACAACGTCCACCTGGTCTGCTCGCCGCTCTACCACACCGCCGTGCTGCAGTTCGCGGGCGCGTCCCTGCACATCGGCCACCGTCTGGTCCTGATGGACAAGTGGACCCCCCAGGAGATGCTCCGCCTCATCGACACCCACACCTGCACCCACACCCATATGGTCCCCACCCAGTTCCACCGCCTGCTGGCCCTCCCGGACGAGGTGAGGGCCCGCTACGACGTCTCGTCCATGCGGCACGCGATCCATGGCGCCGCCCCCTGTCCCGACCACGTCAAGCGCGCCATGATCGACTGGTGGGGGCACTGTGTGGAGGAGTACTACGCGGCCAGCGAGGGCGGCGGCGCCTTCGCCACCGCCGAGGACTGGCTGAAGAAGCCCGGCACCGTCGGCAGGGCCTGGCCCATCAGCGAACTCGCGGTGTTCGACGACGTCGGCAACCGGCTCCCGCCCGGCGCGCTCGGCACCGTCTACATGAAGATGAGCACCGGCGCCTTCTCCTACCACAAGGACGAGGCCAAGACCCGCAAGAACCGCATCGGCGACTTCTTCACCGTCGGCGACCTCGGCTACCTGGACGAGGACGGCTACCTCTTCCTGCGCGACCGCAAGATCGACATGATCATCTCCGGTGGGGTCAACATCTACCCGGCCGAGATCGAGTCCGTGCTGCTCTCCCACCCCGCCGTCGCCGACGCCGCCGCCTTCGGCATCCCGCACGACGACTGGGGGGAGGAGGTCAAGGCCGTCGTCGAACCCGCTCCCGGACATGAACCCGGCCCGGACCTGGCCACGTCCCTCCTCGACCACTGCGCGCAGCGGCTCGCCGGCTACAAGCGGCCCAAGAGCGTCGACTTCATCGCCGAGATGCCCCGCGACCCCAACGGCAAGCTGTACAAGCGGCGGCTGCGCGACCCGTACTGGCAGGGGCGGAGCCGGCCGGTGTGACCCCGGTCCGGCGCGATGCCGGCACGCCGTCCGCCGGCACGCACGCCCTCAAGGGCGGTGGCGGGGACCGCCCTCCAGGAACCCGGCGAGACCGGCGGCGTCGGTGCCGACCTTGCGGTACACGCTGGACAGCAACTGCCGCACGCCCTGCTCGGTCAGGCGCAGTTCCTTGGCGATCACCGCCACCGGGTGTCCCTGGACGGTCAGTTCGGCGGTACGGCGCTCCTGGGCGGTCAGGGTGTCCGGCTGCACGTAGCGCAACGGCAGTGGGCGCAGTCCGGCCGCCGAGAGTTCCGCCCTGGCCCGGGCGGCGAGTCCCTCGGCTCCGCAGTGGACGGCTCCTTCCAGGCCCTGGTAGAGCCGGTCGGCGGCCTCCTGCAGCCGCCCGTTGCGGGACAGCGCGGCGCCGTGGCCGATCTGGGCGCGGGCGAGTTCGCAGGCGGCGGGCGACTGCTCCAGGTGGTCGACGGCCTGCGCGTACAGATCGAGTGCCGCCGTTCCGCCGGTCACCTCGGCGAGGGTGTGCAGGGCCTGGCCGACGATGGAGGCGGCGCCGAAGTCCCGGGCGCGGCGGACGGCGTCCTGGGCATGGGCGAGTGCCGCGTCCCGGGCGGTGGGGGCGAGGGCGCTCGCGAGCCGCAGCTGCCACGGGCACCAGGCCGGATTGCGCCAGCCCCGTTGGTCCAGCCAGTTCCCGACCTCGGACAGCACCGCCGCCGCTTGCGCGTGCCGCCCCTCCGCCAGGAGCAGTTCCGCGTACACGGTGCGCGGATCGGGATAGATGACGGCGTTCGGGGTCACCTCCCCGAAGTGGTGTTCGTCGGCGAGTGCACGAGCCTCGGTGATGCGCCCCCGGGCCAGCAGGGTCTGGATCAGGACGCTGACGCCGTACCACTGGGCGGGCACGGCCCCCTCCACCTTCTTGGCGATCCGCAGACCTTCCCGGACGAGGTCCTCGGCCTCGGCCAGGCAGCCGCGCTGGTAGCGGATATAGCCGGCCAGGGCCTGACCGAGGGCCAGGTGGGAGCCGCGCCAGCCCATGGCCACGCATTCGGCGATCCCCTTGTTGAACAGCCCCTCGGCCCGCCGCGGTTGGTCGCCGTACATGAACACGAGGGCGACCGAGGCGGGTACCTCGAAGCCGCGGTTCTCGTCGGTCCAGCTCATGCCGCCACGCAGGGCCTTCTCGGCATAGGTGAGGGCGGTCTGCCGCGGTTCGCCCCGCAGGACGGCATCCCAGGCCCGCAGGCCCAGGATGTAGCGTTCCTCCAGGCTGCGACCGGGCAACTGCTCGGCCAGACGCGCCAGGGTCCGGGAGCGGGCCGGCGAGTCGGGGTCGTCGGTACGGATCATGCTCCATACGAAATGGTCCGCCTGCATCCGCAGTTTGACGCGCGGACTGGCGGCCTGCCTCGCCTCCTCCGCGGCCACGGTCACGGCCTTGGCCAGCTGATCGGTGTGAGCCAGGGCCTGCGTCAGCCGAAAGACGATGGAGGCGCGCAGATCCGGGTCGACGTCGGGCTCCGCCAGTGCCTGGCGGAGATAGCGCACCGTGGCCATGGGCTCGATCAGGAACGTGGCGCAGGCGAGTTCGTGAAGGAGCGCGGCACGGTCCTCGGGCAGGGGCGGTTCCTGCAGCGCACGGTTCAGCAGGCGCTGGGCGGCCTCGGTCGCTCCGGCGTGAAGGTACTCCCGAGCGGCCTCGCGCAGACACGCGACAGCTTCGGGACGGCCCTCGCAGGGGACCTCCAGCAGATGCCGGGCGGCGGCGGTGGGGCCGTGTCCCGCGGCCACGACGGCCTGCGCGGCGGCGTTGTGCAAACCGGCGCGGAAGCCGGTGCGAATGGACCGGTAGATCGTCGTGGCGATCAGCGGGTGGAGGAACTCAAGCTCACCCTCGGGGCCGTGGCCGTCGGTGAGGATCCGGGCCGCGCGCAGCTTCTCGACAGCCTCGGTGGCGGCCTCGTCGCCGAGCACCGCGATGGTCGCGGCGAGCCGCGGCGAGAAGGGCGAACCCAGTACGGCCGCGGTGTGGGCGAAGCGAACGGTCGCCGTGTCGAGTCGTTCCAGACGCTCGATCAGTCCCGGGCCCTTGATCGCGGCGGCGAGTTCACGCATCGCGGGCAGGTCGTCCTCGGTGCCCCTCAGTTTCCGCTCGGCGAGTCCGATGGCGAGCTCCACCGTTTCGAACGGGCTCCCGCCGGTGGCCGACCAGCATTCCTTGCAGAACACGTCCTCGGCTGCCTCACCGACTTCCTTCCTGATGATCTGCGCCGCGCCGTCGGCGGTGAGGTGCGCCAGGTCGTGGGGGCGGTCGCCGTGGTGTCCGACCAGCGCGCGGAGTTCGTCCGCCGCGCAGGGCAGTTCGTCGGGCCGGTAGGCGACCACGATCAGCAGGGGGAGGTCGTCGACTCGTGCCGCGAAGGAGGAGAGCCAGCGCAGGGACTCCAGGTCCGCCCAGTGCAGGTCGTCCAGGAGCAGGACGACGGGCGCCTTCTTCACGGTGAGCCGTGTCATGACCCAGTCGAGACCTTCACGGACCCCGGTCGGGTCGGGCGCGGGGGCGGGGCCGCTCGCTTCGAGACCGAGGACCGCGGCCACGATGTCGTACCAGCTTCCCAGGAAGGTGCGGAGTTCCGCCCCGTCCATCCGTGCCAGCGAGGGCTGCAGCAGCTGGCGCACCACGCGGAACGCCGACCCCTGTTCCTTCTCCCCGCCCCTTCCCGACAGCACGGTGAATCCGTGTGCCGCGGCGCGCACCCGTGCTTGCGTGATGAGTGCCGTCTTGCCCAGCCCGGCCGGACCGGTGAAGGCGAGCAGTCCTCCGCGGCTCGCCCGGGGCACCCCGTCCGGGGTGCGGCGCAGTTCCTGGAACGCGGCGTCGAGGGCCTGAAGTTCCTGTCGGCGCTCGATCAAGGTCCGTTGCTCCGTGAACGATTGCCGCGGCTCCGTCGCCATGTGCCGTACCGCCTTCTTTCGTTCGGCCCGGGGGAAGCCGAGCGTACGCCTCGCAATGGTGCGGCAGGCTGGTTTGGGCACCATAGGGTGAATCATGAATCGCAGGTGGGATAATGTCCGCCGATCGGGTAGGGGGCGTGAATGGCCACCTCTCGGTGGCGCTGTCGCGGGAGCGTGTCAGGTGCCTTGCGACACGGCGGGCACCGACGCGACGTCCGCGTAGCGCGGCACGGTGCGGGACCAGTGGTAGCACCCGCGGATCCAGCCGATCATGCCCTCCACGTAGCCGATGCCTGCGGGGCTCAACTCCGGTTTGACCTGCGCGTAGAGCTGCTGGAACTCCTCGATCGCGCCGTTGATCTGCTGGATGGCCAGCATCACGGCGGCCTGCAGGGTGCAGTGGTGTTCGCGCTGGTGGGCCAGGGCCAGGTTGATCATGCCGCCGGCGCGCTGTTCCTTCACCGCGGAGAACAGGTCGGGTATCCATACCGCCGCGTCGGCCGACAGGCGGCCCAGCCGCTGTACCACGGGGTGGTGGAGCTCGGCAGGGGACAGCTCGTTTGGCTGGGCGGCCTCGGACAGCGGGTAGAACGGTTCGATGCCCGCGGTCAGCGACCGTATGGAGGTGCAGTCCCCGGTCCGCAGGAGGTAGGGCTGGGCCTGCGCCACCGCTTCGTACAACAGCCCGTGCACATACTCACGGCTCTTCCAGGCCCATCGCGCGGCCTGCGCGGGTGTGCAGCGTTCCCGGACCTGTCGGTGGAGATCGGCCAGGGCCGCTCCGAGACGGGTGCTGGGCGGCCGGCCGTCCCGCAGGATCGCGACGCTCTCGCCCAGCATCGGCAGCAGCCTGCCGGGAGAGCGCCGGCCGACGTCCTCGGCACGGTCGTCGAAGACGAACTGATAGGCGATCTGGTTGGCCATGATCTGGAGGAGGCCGGCGTCCATGGTGGGGCTGTTGTAGGACGCGAGCTCGGCGGGGCGGGTGCGGGCGATCATCACGGCCACATCGGGTGCGTCGGTCAGCCCCCACACCTTCAGCCATGCGTCGACGCCGGCCGCGGCTTCGCGTTCATGGGGGTTGCGCGCGAACGGGAAGGGCATGTGGAGGTGGGAGTCGATCAGGTCCCGGAGGGTGGAGGCCGGCATTCCGTCTGGAACTCCGAGTGTGACTTCCTCATGTGTTGTCGACAACGTGGTCACCTGCCGTTCGGGCGTCCGAGGTGCGTGGGGCGGCCGTTGTTCCGGGCGCGAGTGAGGTGGCGGCGGGCCGGTGGGACCGCGGTTCGCAGACCATGACCAGGGAGCGCGGTCCCATGGTGATTCCGGGCCGCGGTTTCTGTTCGGCCTGCCCCGGCAGATGGCGCAGGCGCCGGCGGCCGGCGATGGTCGCGAGCGCCAGGGTGGCCTCCACCATGGCGAACTCGTCGCCGAGGCATTTGCGGTTGCCCGCGGAGAACGGCATCAGCGCGCGGCGCTGCTCGGCGGTGGGCCGCCCCGGCAGCCAGCGGCCGGGGTCGAAACGCTCGGGGTCGGGGAACGACGAGGGATCGTGGTGCAGGAGGTAGGGGCTGTACAGAACGGTGGCCCCCTGGGGCAGACGGCACCCCGCGAGTTCCGTCTCCCGGGTGGCGACGCGGGTGAAGAGCCAGCCGGGCGACGAGTGGCGCAGCGTCTCGGTGACGACGCAGCGGGTGTGGACGAGGCGCGGCAGGTCGTCGGGACCGGGTCGACGGCCGTCGGCGAGGACGGTGTCGAGTTCGTCGTGCAGCCGGCGTTCCGCCTCGGGATGGCGGGCCAGCAGGCTGAAGGCGGCGGCCAGGCACAGCGCCTGGGTCTCGACACCCGTGAGCAGCAGTGTGATCAGGTGGTCGTGGACCTCCTGGCCGGTGATCGCCGCGCCCTCGCCGTCGCCGCGCGCGGCCGTCAGCAGGGTTCCGAGCACGTCGTCGCGGTCGGCACCCCGGCGGCGCTCCGCGATGGCCGAGTCGATGATCGCGTGCAGCCGGACGAGCGCGTGGCGGTAGCGGCGGTTGGCGGGGGTGGGGAGGCGGAACAGGGCGTCGATCGGTACGACCGTGCGGACGAAGAGGCCACGGACGACATCGGCGAGACAGTCCCGCACCTCGGCGGTGGTCGTGTCGTCCAGCGAGTCGGACAGGAGGACCCGGCTGATCACGCGGGTCGTGAGGGTCGTCATCGCCTCGGTGACGGGCACCGTCCGGCCCGCCTGCCACGTCTCGCACACCGACGCGGACTCCTCGGTGACGAGGTCCGTGTAGGCGGTGACGTGGGAGGGACGGAAGGCGGGTTGCAGCAGCCGGCGCTTGTCCCGGTGCGCCGGCTGGCGGCAGGTGACGAGACCGTCGCCCATCAGTTTGCCGAGCCTGTCGTACAGCGGGCCCCCCTTGTCGAAGGTGTGCGGATCCATGAGCACCTGGTGGGTCAGCTCCGGATGGCACACCATCCAGGCGCGCTGGGGGCCCAGCCGTATCTCGACCAGATCCCCGTGTGCGGGCAAAGAATTCAGAAAAGCCAGCGGCCGGCGGTAGAAGGCGATACCGTGACCGAGGAGTGGGAATATGCCGGGAGCAGTACCTGTTCGCCACGTTCGTTTCTGTTCAGGCACAGCACAGCTCATGGGTACCTCCTGCCCGACGAAGACACGTGAAATGTGTGAATCTGCTACGGACTTGGCCTGAGGAATGTCCTGCCCAAGTTCAACGGTGCTTGGTTTCCGGAAACCTTTCTCCAGAGGGGCGCACAGGAGCACGCAGAAGCAAAAGTTGCATTCGGTGAACAGCCGTTGCTGCTTGACCTGCCTCTGTGACGGACTGAGGATCATGAGTCATGACGCAGGGACACGGCAGCACGGTCGACGGGGTGCTGCGGCGCAGCGCCCGACGCACCCCGGCCCGCCTCGCGGTGGAGTACGGCGAACGCCGCTGGACGTACGAGGAACTCGACGACGCCGTCTCCCGGGCGGCCTCGGTACTGCTCGCGCAGAACCTCACGCCCGGCGACCGGGTCGGCGCCTACGGCCACAACTCCGACGCCTACCTCATCGCCTTCCTCGCCTGCGCCCGCGCGGGCCTGGTGCACGTGCCGGTCAACCAGAACCTGACCGGGGACGACCTGGCGTACCTCGTCGGCCAGTCCGGCAGCACCCTCGTCCTCGCCGACCCCGGCCTCGCCGGGCGGCTCCCGGACGGCGTACGCGTGCTGCCGCTCCGGGACGCCGAGGACTCGCTCCTCGCCCGGCTGGCGGACAGCGCGCCGTACGACGGGCCCGAACCCCGCACCGAGGACCTGGTGCAGCTGCTGTACACCTCGGGTACGACCGCTCTGCCCAAGGGCGCGATGATGACCCACCGGGCCCTGGTGCACGAGTACCTGAGCGCCATCACCGCCCTCGACCTGAGCGCCGGGGACCGGCCGGTGCACGCGCTGCCGCTGTACCACTCGGCGCAGACACATGTGTTCCTGCTGCCCTACCTCGCCGTCGGCGCGAGCAACATCATCCTGGACGCGCCCGACGGGGACCGGCTGTTCGACCTGATCGAGGCGGGCCGCGCGGACAGCCTGTTCGCGCCGCCCACCGTGTGGATCGGCCTCGCCAACCGGCCCGACTTCGCCACACGTGACCTCGACGGCCTGCGCAAGGCCTACTACGGCGCGTCGATCATGCCCGTCCCGGTCCTGCAGCGGCTGCGCGAGCGTCTGCCGGGGCTCGCCTTCTACAACTGCTTCGGGCAGAGCGAGATCGGCCCCCTGGCGACGGTGCTCGGCCCCGACGAACACGAGGGCCGGCTGGACTCCTGCGGCCGTACCGTGCTGTTCGTGGACGCGCGGGTGGTCGACGACCAGGGCGAGGACGTGCCCGACGGCACGCCCGGTGAGATCGTCTACCGCTCACCGCAGTTGTGCGAGGGCTACTGGGACAAGCCCGAGGAGACCGCGGAGGCCTTCCGGGACGGCTGGTTCCACTCCGGTGACCTCGCGGTGCGCGACGCCGAGGGTTACTTCACGATCGTGGACCGGGTGAAGGACGTCATCAACTCCGGTGGCGTCCTGGTGGCTTCGCGCCAGGTCGAGGACGCTCTCTACACCCATGAGGCCGTCGCCGAGGCCGCCGTGATCGGCCTGCCCGACGAGCGGTGGATCGAGGCCGTCACGGCGGTCGTCGTCCCACGCGGCGAGGTGACGGAGGAGCGGCTGATCGCCCATGTGAAGGAGAAGCTCGCGCCGTTCAAGGCGCCCAAACGGGTGCTGTTCGTCAGCGAGTTGCCGCGCAACGCCAGCGGGAAGATCCTCAAGCGCGCGCTGCGGAACCGCTTCAGCGGTTAGCCGGGGCCTTCTCCGGCAGCAGGGCGTCCGCCAGCAGGCGCCAGGCGGGCAGCGCCGATGCGCCGGGCTCGACACCGATCACCTGTACGGCGACGTGATCGGCCCCCGCCTCCCCATGCCCGCGCAGCTTCCGCACGACCGTGTCCGGATCGCCCCAGAACACCAGGTCGTCCACGAAACGGTCGCTGCCGCCGCCGGAGAGGTCGTCGTCGGTGTATCCGAGCCGGCGGAACTTCGCGAGGTTGTAGGGGGTGGTGAGGTAGCCGTGCAGGTGCTCGCGTGCGAGGGCGCGGGCCCGCACCGGGTCGGCCTCGAACAGTACCGCGTGCTCGACGGCCAGGAAGGCGTCCGGTCCGAGGATCTCCCGCGCCCGCGCCGTGTGGTCGGTGTTCACGTGATAGGTCTGGGCCCCGTCGGCGCGGTCGCGGGCCAGTTCCAGCATCTTCGGGCCGTACGCGGCCAGCAGCCGCCGCACCGGCTGCGCCGGGCGGGGGTTGGGGGTCTCCATGGCGTCCAGCTCGTCGAGGTACGCGGCCATGGCGGCGAGGGGCTTGACGCCGGGGCGTGGCTGCCCGCCGAAGCCCAGGCCCAGCACATGCCGGCCCGGGTAGGCGTCCGCGAGCAGCAGGGCGGCGCCGTGTGTCCAGCGGGCCTCCCGGGACCAGATCCGGGCGATGCCGTTGACGACGCCCAGCCGCCCGGTGGCCGCGAGCAGGAAGCCGGCGTGTGTGAACGCGTCCCGCCCGAGGAGTTCGGGCACCCACAGCGTCCGCCAGCCCAGGCCCTCCAGTTCCTGGACGGAGTCGCGGATCCGCGCGGCCGGCTGGTGCTCGAAGTCGAAGGTGTAGATCCCGAAGGCGCCGAGGTCCATCCGTGTGCTCCCTCGCGGAGTAGGTATCAGTGAATCGCAATATCGCAGATTCTCGATATGTTTGGCAAGGAGGCGCCGGTGTCCGGGAGGGGTGCTGTCAGAGCGTCTGCCCCAGCTCCGCGACCAGGTCGGCGATGCGCTGCTCGTCCCGCTTGTAGTGGGTCCACTTGCCCACCCGGGTGGCCCGGACCAGGCCGGCGCGCTGGAGTTCGGCCATGTAGGCGGACACGGTCGACTGGGCCAGTCCTGCCTTTGCCTGGATGTGGCTGACGCACACACCGACCTTGGCGGGATCGGCTATGGCGGCCTCCGTCGGGAAGTGCCGCTCGGGCTCCCGCAGCCAGCGCAGCATCTGTAGGCGCATCGGGTTGGACAGTGCCCGCAGGGCGTTGACGAGATCCGGGTCCGGGAGGGGGGCGCTGTCCGTCATGGCTCGGGATTATAGGCCGCCGACGACGTTTCGAGGTACGTCGATACGACCCAGGTCGGGCCGGGCTGAGCCCGGGCGGAGGCGAGGCGGACCCGGCCGTGCCGGGCTGCGCGCGGGCCGGGACACCGTGCGCATGGCCTACCCGGCGTTCTTGGGGCGCAGGTCGACGATCCGGCGGATCTTGCCGACCGACCGCTCCAGCGACTCCGGCTCCACGATCTCCACGTCGACGGACACCCCGATGCCGTCCTTCACCGCCGCGACGATGGACCTGGCCGCCGCCTCGCGCGCCTCCGCGCCCGCGTCCGGGCGGGCCTCGGCGCGGACGGTCAGCCGGTCGAGCCGGCCCTCCCGGGTCAGCCGGAGCTGGAAGTGGGGCGCCACGCCTGGCGTGCGGAGCACGATCTCCTCGATCTGGGTCGGGAACAGGTTGACCCCGCGCAGGATCACCATGTCGTCGCTGCGCCCGGTGATCTTCTCCATCCTGCGGAACGCACGCGCCGTGCCGGGCAGCAGCCGGGTGAGGTCGCGGGTGCGGTACCGGACGACCGGCATGGCCTCCTTGGTCAGCGAGGTGAACACCAGCTCACCCCGCTCGCCCTCCGGCAGCGCCTCACCCGTGATCGGATCGACCACCTCCGGATAGAAGTGGTCCTCCCACACGGTCAGCCCGTCCTTCGTCTCCACGCACTCCTGCGCGACACCCGGGCCGATCACCTCGGACAGGCCGTAGATGTCGACGGCGTCGATCGCGAACCGTTCCTCGATCTCGTGCCGCATCCGCTCGGTCCAGGGCTCGGCCCCGAAGACGCCCACGCGCAGCGAGGTGGCGCGCGGGTCCACGCCCTGGCGCTCGAACTCGTCCAGCAGGGTGAGCATGTAGGAAGGCGTCACCATGATCACGGACGGTTGCAGATCCCGGATCAGCTGCACCTGCCGGGCCGTCATGCCGCCGGAGGCCGGGACGACCGTACAGCCCAGGCGCTCCGCACCGTAGTGGGCGCCCAGACCACCGGTGAACAGCCCATAGCCGTAGGCCACATGCACGATGTCACCAGGTCGCCCGCCCGCTGCCCGGATCGACCGCGCCACCATGTCGGCCCACATGGAAAGGTCGCTGTCCGTGTAGCCGACCACCGTGGGGCGTCCTGTGGTGCCGCTGGAGGCGTGCAGCCGGCGGATCCGCTCGCGCGGCACGGCGAACATGCCGTACGGGTAGTTGTCCCTGAGGTCGGCCTTGGTCGTGAAGGGGAAACGGACCAGATCGGCGAGGGAGCGGCAGTCCTCCGGGCGGACACCGGCCTTGTCGAAGGACTCCCGGTAGAACGGCACGTTGTCGTAGGCGTGCCGCAGCGTGGTGCGCAAACGCTCCAGCTGCAGTTCCCGCAGCTCATCGGGCCGGAGCCGTTCGCCCGCGTCGAGCAGGTCCGTCGCGTCCGCCATGGAGCCGTCTCCCTCGCCGTCCTCACATTCCGGACGACCGATCATTCGGTCGATCCCTTCGGGGTCAGTAATTCAGGCCCTGCGGCTCCAGGCAAGAGGGCTGCGGCGACTTTCTGTGCGGGCCGCCCCGCACCATGGGCATGTGGAACTGCGACGCGAACTGCTTCCCCCGTCCGTGCCCGCCGAGCGACTGACGGAGTTGGCCGGGGAGATCGAACGGATCGACACCTTGCTGCGTGCGGACGAGGAGGCCGGGCGCAGGGCGATCGGTGCCTTCAACGTGGCCACCGGGCACGCCTACGGGCCGGGCGCCTTTCTGGACTGGTGGGCGGCGCGTGATCTGCGGGAGTTCGCGCTGGAGGCCGCCCGGCCGGCGTGGCCACGCGTGCCGGACATCACCCGGGACGAACTGACCGAGATCGTCCGCAGGATGCGGGCCGCACACGCGGACGGAGATCCCGACGCGGACTACTACCGGCTCGTGCTGGAGGTGAACGTCGCGCATCCCGACTCCTTCAGGGTGACCGAGCAGGACGCCACGCCCGCGCGCGTCGTGGACGAACTCCTCGCGTACCGGCCCATCGCCTTGTGAGGCGGCACCCCGCTCTCGTCCCGGCCGTGAGCTCCCGCGGTGAAGTGTTGCGCCGCTCCGGGCGGACCGACATGATCATGCTCATGCCGATCTTCACCGCCCTTGACGGAACCCGGCTCGCCTACCACCTGAGGGGCGACGGCGAGCCCCTCGCCGTCCTCCCCGGCGGCCCCATGCGTGCCTCCGCCTATCTCGGTGACCTCGGCGGACTGTCCGCGCACCGGCGCCTCGCCCTGCTGGATCTGCGGGGCACCGGGGACTCCGCCATCCCTGCGGATCCGGCGACGTACCGCTGCGACCGGATGGTCGAGGACGTAGAGGCGTGGCGCGCGCACATGGGTCTGGAGCACATGGACCTGCTCGCCCACTCGGCGGGCGCGGCCCTGGCCATGCTCTACGCGGCCCGCCACCCGCAGCGGATACGGCGGCTGCTGCTGATCACCCCCAACCCGTCCGCCCTGGGGCTGCGGGCGACCCCGGAGGACCGGCTGGCCGCGGCCCGGCTGCGCGCGGACGAGCCGTGGTTCGCGCGGGCGTTCCCCGCCTTCCAGGCCTGGCTGGCGGGCGACGCGGGCTTCGACGACGTGTTCGTGCCGTTCTTCCACGGCCGCTGGGACGACACCGCCCGGGCCCACGCGGACGCCGAGCCGGAGCAGACCAACGACGAGGCGGCGGAGCACTACTTCGGCGACGGCGCCTTCACCCCGGACGCGACCCGGACCGCCCTCGCCGCGCTGACCGCGCCGGTCCTCGTCCACGCCGGGGAACTCGACGGCGGCCCGCGCCCGGACCTCGCCCGCCGCGCCGCCGGGACCTTCGCGCGGGCCGAGCTCGCCGTACAGCCCGGCGCCGGCCACTACCCCTGGCTGGACGACCCGGAATGGTTCCTCAAGCGCACCCTCACCTTCCTGGAGGGCCCCGCTGACGCCGTTCCGCCCCCGGCGAAGTAGGCGACCGGGAGGCGGACGGGCCCGGTTGGCGTGTCCGGCATGGACACCGCGGCGCTGCACACCGTCGAAGCGAACGGCATCACCCTGGCCTGCCGGGCCTGGGGCCCGGCGGACGCCCCGTCCCTCGTGCTGTCGCACTGCCGGGGTGCGGACGGCGGGGACTGGGCGCACCTCGCCGAGCGGCTCGCGGAACCCCGCGTCCCCGCCGGGTGCACGCCCCCGACCTGCGCGGCCACGGGCACGGCGACGGGCCGGGGGGCTACCGGGCCGAGACGATGAGCGACGACGTCCATGCCCTGCTGTCCGCCCTCGGCCTCGCCGGCGCCGACGCCGTGCGCCCTTCGCTGGGCGGCATCGTCGCCTACCTGCTGGCGCAGCGCGATCCCGGTGCCGTACGACACCTGGTGCTGGTGCTGGAGGACGTCTGCGCCCCGTGCCGCTCGACCCGCCCCGGCTGCCCGGGCGTTCGGCGCGGGCTTCAGGCCCTCCGTCCAGCCCCAGCCGGTGATCCGGGACAGCACCCTGGGGTCGTGGGCGACGAGGGTGACCGGCACGTCCTTGCGCGGGCTGTGCGCGGTGACGGCCGGTACGGGCTGGTGGTCGCCCAGGAAGACCAGCACGGTGTTGTCGTCGCCGTAGCGCCGCACGAACCCGATGAGGCTGTGCAGCGCGTACTCGACGGAGCCGCGGTACCGAGCGGGGCCCGGTGCCGGTGCGGGAGACCAGGGCCGGTGGCACTGGTCCGACCGCCGGTCACCAGAAGTGATCGAAAGACGCCGTCATGGGCACAGAGTGGTCATATCGGGTCGGTGAGGGGACCGGACACCCCGGGGTGTCACCGCCGGTCGGCCGCGACCGCCACCTCCCGGGCCCACCGGTAGTCGGCCTTGCCGCTCGGGGACCGCTGGACGGATTCCGTGATGACCAGCTGGCGGGGGATCTTGTAGCCGGCCAGCCGGGTACGGCAGTGGCTCTGGATGTCGGCCAGCGACGGATGCGCCGCCCCCGCGCGCAGCTGCACCACGGCCGCCACATGACTGCCCCAGGTGGCGTCGGGCACCCCGGCGACCAGGACGTCGTACACGTCGGGGTGCGCCTTGAGCGCCTGCTCGACCTCCTCCGGGTAGACCTTCTCACCCCCGGTGTTGATGCACTGCGAGCCGCGGCCGAGGACGGTCACCACGCCCTCCTCGTCGACCGTCGCCATGTCGCCGAGCAGGACCCAGCGCCGTCCGTCCTTCTCGAAGAAGGTCTCCGCCGTCTTGTGCGGGTCGTTGTAGTAGCCCAGCGGGACATGACCGCACTGTGCCACGCGGCCGATCCCGCCCGCCGCGACCGGCTCGCGCGTCGCCGGGTCCACCACGCGCGTACGGGAGTTGACCCGGATGCGGAAGCCGCGCTCGGGACCCGAGTCCTCCGTCGCCGTCCCGTTGAAACCGGACTCGGAGGAGCCGAAGTTGTTGAGCAGCATGGCGTTCGGGACCAGCTCCCGGAACTGCCGGCGCACCGTCTCCGACATGATCGCGCCCGAAGAGGACACGCTGAACAGGGCGGAGCAGTCCGTGCCCTTCATCGGTCCGCTCAGCGCGTCGATCAGCGGCCGGAGCATCGCGTCGCCGACCAGTGACATGCTGGTGACCTTCTCCCGCTCGACGGTGCGCAGCACCTCCTCGGGCACGAACTTGCGGTGCAGGACGATGCGTTGGCCGAAGTTGAAGCCGATGAACGCCGTCAGCGTGGAGGTGCCGTGCATCAGAGGGGGAGTGGGGAAGAAGGTGATCCCGGAGCCGCCGGCGGCGACCCGCTCGGCCAGCTCCTGAGGCGTCTTCACGGGCTCACCGGTCGGTGCCCCACCGCCCAGCCCGGCGAAGAACAGGTCCTCCTGCCGCCACATCACACCCTTCGGCATGCCGGTCGTGCCGCCGGTGTAGATGACGAACTGGTCGTCGCCCGAGCGGGCCGGAAAGCCCCGCCCGGCCGAGCCGGCGGCCTCCGCGTCGGCGAACGCCACCGCGCCCGGCACCCCGGTCGCCTCCGGTCCGACGCGCAGCAGATGCCGCAGCTTCGGCGCGCGCGGCAGCGCACCCGCCACCCGGTCCGAGAACTCCGCGTCGAAGACCAGCGCCGCCAGATCGGCGTCCCGGTAGAGGTACACCAACTCCTCTTCGACGTAACGGTAGTTGACGTTGACCGGGACGATCCGCGCCTTCAGGCAGGCCAGCACGGTCTGCAGGTACTCGACGCCGTTGTACAGGTGCAGGCCCAGGTGTTCCCCGGGGTGTATCCCGGAGTCGGCGAGGTGGTGGGCGATGCGGTTGGCGGCCGCGTCCAGCTCCGCGTACGACAGGCGCCGCTCGGCGCCGGTGCCCGGATGGTCGACGTACACGAGCGCCTCGCGGTCCGGGACCACGTCGACGACCGACTCGAACAGGTCGGCAAGGTTGTACTCCACCGCTCCTCCTGACCCCGGCAGTCCTGACGAACACAGGCGCATCGGTCGGTTCGCCGGTCATCAGAGCAAAGCGCGCGGCAAGTGGGAAGGGCCCGCGTCAAAGAAATCTGACTGACTGTCAGAAAAGCTTGGAAGCTCCCTTGAAGTGCCTCCCCGCCTCCTGCAACCTGTTCTCGTTCTCACCGAGGGGAGAAAGCCCATGGGCGGGACGGAACACCTCACCGTGCGGCGCGAGGGCGCCACACTGGTGCTCACGCTCAACAGGCCCGACGCCAGGAACGCGCTCTCGCTCCCGATGCTCGTCGGCCTCCACGACGGCTGGCTGGAGGCCGACGCGGACGACGGGATCCGCTCGATCGTCCTCACCGGGTCCGGCGGCTCCTTCTGCGCCGGGATGGACCTCAAGGCGCTCGCCGGGAACGGCATGGAAGGGGAGCACTACCGCGACCGGCTCAAGGCCGACCCGGACCTGCACTGGAAGGCGATGCTGCGCCACCATCGCCCACGCAAACCGGTCATCGCGGCCGTCGAAGGGTACTGCGTCGCCGGCGGCACCGAGATCCTCCAGGGCACCGACATCCGGGTCGCGGGCGAGTCCGCGACCTTCGGCCTGTTCGAGGTCAGGCGCGGCCTCTTCCCGATCGGCGGGTCCACCGTCCGGCTGCAGCGCCAGATCCCGCGCACCCACGCCCTGGAGATGCTGCTCACCGGACGGCCCTACAGCGCCCGGGAGGCCGCCGCGATCGGCCTGATCGGCCACGTCGTCCCCGACGGCACCGCCCTCGACCAGGCCCTTCGCATCGCCGAGCAGGTCAACGCCTGCGGCCCGCTCGCCGTCGAGGCCGTCAAGGCGTCCGTGTACGAGACCGCCGAGCTGACGGAGACCGACGGGCTCGCATCCGAACTAGCCCGCGGGTGGCCGGTCTTCGACACCGCCGACGCCAAGGAAGGCGCCCGTGCCTTCGCGGAGAAGCGGCCCCCCGTCTACAAGCGCGCGTAACGCTCCGCCGCAGGTGCGGTGCGGACACAGCGGGCCGTGCGGCGGAGCCGCGTAGCGACACAGCCCCGCGCCCTCGCAGGGCGCGACCTCACCGACCTCGCTCGAAGGAGGCAGGTTCCCGATGCCCGAAGTGCTCAAAGCCCCCCTCGTCGTCGAATTCCCCTTCACCCGCTCCCTCGGCCCCGTCCAGAGCGCCTTCCTCACCGGTCTGCGCGAGCGCGTCGTCCTCGGCGTGCGGACCACCGACGGACGCACCCTCGTCCCGCCCGTCGAGTACGACCCCCGCACCGCCGAGGAGATCCACGACCTGGTGGAAGTCGCCCCCACGGGCACGGTCACCACATGGGCCTGGAACCACGAGCCGCGTCGCGGCCAGCCCCTCGACACCCCCTTCGCCTGGGTCCTGGTCCGGCTCGACGGTGCCGACACCGCCCTGCTGCACGCCCTCGCCGCCCCCGGCCCCGACGCCGTGCACACCGGCATGCGGGTCCGCGTCCGCTGGGCCGGCGAACGCACCGGCGCCATCACCGACATCGCCTGCTTCGAGCCGTACGACGCAGAGCCCGGGCAGCCGGGGAACCACAGCGGCGAGTTCACCGAGCCCCTCACCGGCATCGTCGCCCCCGCCCGCCTCGACTACACCTACTCACCCGGCCGCGCCCAGTCCGCCTACATCCACGCCCTCTCCGAACAGCGGACCGTCGGCGAACGCTGTCCCTCCTGCCGCAAGGTGTACGTCCCGCCGAGAGGTGCGTGCCCCACATGTGGCGTGGCCACAGCGGAACAGGTCGAGGTAGGTCCCCGCGGCACCGTCACCACCTTCTGCATCGTCAACATCAAGGCCAGGAACCTCGACATCGAGGTGCCCTACGTCTACGCCCACATCGCCCTGGACGGCGCCGACCTGGCCCTGCACGCCCGCATCGGCGGCATCCCCTACGACCAGGTGCGCATGGGCCTGCGCGTCGAGCCCGTGTGGACCGAGGGCGCCCGCTACCCCGACCACTACCGGCCCACCGGCGAACCCGACGCCGACTACGACACCTACAAGGAGCTGCTGTGACCCGGGAGATCGCGGTCGTCGCCTTCGCCCAGACCGACCACCGGCGCTCCACCGAGGAGTCCTCCGA
Source organism: Streptomyces filipinensis (assembly GCF_014649495.1). Lineage (GTDB taxonomy): Bacteria > Actinomycetota > Actinomycetes > Streptomycetales > Streptomycetaceae > Streptomyces > Streptomyces filipinensis. Next base: position 213,962 of record NZ_BMTD01000010.1, read on the forward strand.
GGTCGAGATGCTCATGCCGGTGCTGCACGGCGCCCTCGCGCAGACCGGACTCAGGACCGCGGACATCGGCTTCACCTGCTCCGGTTCCAGCGACTACCTCGCCGGCCGCGCCTTCTCCTTCACCCTCGCCCTCGACGGCGTCGGCGCCTGGCCGCCCGTCTCCGAGTCGCACGTCGAGATGGACGGCGCCTGGGCGCTGTACGAGGCCTGGACCAAGCTGCTCACCGGCGACGCCGACACCGCGCTCGTGTACTCCTACGGCAAGTGCTCGCCCGGTTCGGTACGGGACGTGCTCACCCGCCAGCTCGACCCGTACTACCTCGCACCTCTGTGGCCCGACTCCGTAGCCCTCGCCGCCCTCCAGGCGCAGGCCCTCATGGACGCCGGCCACACGGACGAACCGGCCCTGGCCGCCGTCGGCGCCCGCAGCCGGGCCGACGCCACCGCCAACCCGCACGCCCAGCTCAAGGGCCCGCAGCCGCACGGCGACTACGTCGTGCGGCCCCTGCGCACCGGCGACTGCCCACCCGTCTCCGACGGCGCCGCCGCCGTGATCCTCGCGGCGGGGGAGCGGGCCCGGCAGCTGTGCGAGCGGCCCGCCTGGATCCGGGGCATCGACCACCGCATCGAGGCCCACGGCCTGGGCGTGCGCGACCTCACCGACTCGCCCTCCGCCCGGCTCGCCGCCGAGCGGGCCGGCGCCTTCGAACGGCCCGTCGACACCGCCGAGTTGCACGCGCCGTTCACCTCCCAGGAGGTGATCCTGCGCAGGGCGCTCCGCCTCGGCGACGACGTCCGCGTCAACCCCTCCGGCGGGGCGCTGGCCGCCAACCCCGTCATGGCCGCCGGACTCGTCCGCATCGGCGAGGCCGCCGCCCGCGTCCACCGCGGCGAGTCCGACCGCGCCCTCGCCCACGCCACCTCCGGCCCCTGCCTGCAGCAGAACCTGGTCGCCGTACTCGAAGGGGATCCACGATGAGCAAGGAGCCCGTCGCCGTCGTAGGCGTCGGCCAGACCAAGCACGTGGCCGCCCGCCGGGACGTGTCGATCGCCGGACTGGTCCGCGAGGCCGCGCGAAGGGCGCTGGACGACGCCGAACTGACCTGGGCCGACATCGACGCCGTGGTCATCGGCAAGGCGCCGGACTTCTTCGAGGGCGTGATGATGCCCGAGCTCTACCTCGCCGACGCCCTCGGCGCGGTCGGCAAACCCATGCTGCGGGTGCACACAGCCGGTTCGGTCGGCGGATCCACCGCCCTCGTGGCCGCCAACCTGGTCGCCGCCCGCGTCCACGGCACCGTCCTCACCCTCGCCTTCGAGAAGCAGTCCGAGTCGAACGCCATGTGGGGCCTGTCCCTGCCGATCCCCTTCCAGCAGCCCCTCCTCGCCGGCGCCGGCGGCTTCTTCGCCCCCCATGTGCGCGCCTACATGCGGCGCAGCGGCGCCCCCGACACCATCGGCTCCCTCGTCGCCTACAAGGACCGGCGCAACGCCCTGAAGAACCCCTACGCCCACCTCCACGAGCACGACATCACCCTGGAGAAGGTGCAGGCCTCACCCATGTTGTGGGACCCCATCCGCTACTCCGAGACCTGCCCGTCCTCCGACGGCGCCTGCGCCATGGTCCTCACCGACCGCGCCGGAGCCGGGCGCGCGCCCCGGCCGCCCGCCTGGATGCTCGGCGGCGCCATGCGCAGCGAACCCACCCTGTTCGCCGGCAAGGACTTCGTCTCCCCCCAGGCCGGCAAGGACTGCGCCGCCGACGTCTACCGGCAGGCCGGCATCGCCGACCCCCGCCGGGACATCGACGCCGTCGAGATGTACGTGCCGTTCTCGTGGTACGAACCCATGTGGCTGGAGAACCTCGGCTTCGCCGAGGAGGGCGGCGGCTGGAAACTCACCGAGGCCGGGGTGACCGAACTCGACGGCGACCTGCCCGTCAACATGTCGGGCGGTGTGCTGTCCACCAACCCCATCGGCGCATCCGGCATGATCCGCTTCGCCGAGGCCGCCCTCCAGGTCCGCGGCCAGGCCGGGGAACACCAGGTGGACGGCGCCCGCCGGGTGCTCGGGCACGCCTACGGCGGCGGCTCCCAGTTCTTCTCCATGTGGCTCGTGGGAGCGCGGCCACCGCAGTCCTGAAAGTCCTCCCCACGTGGCCTGTCGGGCATCGTGGGCGGTCGCTAGGCTGAGCCGCGGACGACGAACCGGGAGGAGCACGGACGTGGCCGAGACCACCACCCAGCAGCAGCCGCTCGCGGCCTGGGACAAGCCGGAGCTGGACCTCAGCAAGGCCGAGTGGCAGTCCAGCAGCCGAGGGCTGGGCGATGTCCAGATCGCCTTTGTCGAGGGCTTCATCGCGATGCGCAACAGCGAGCGTCCGGAGAGCCCGTCCCTCATCTTCACGCCGGCGGAATGGGGTGCCTTCGTCTCCGGAGCCCGGGAAGGGGAGTTCGACCTCACCTGAACCGGACCCACCTGACCTGAACCGGGGGTGTTCCGAGCCGATTTCCGGACACGCGACCCACAGGACCCCGCTGGGACCACCGCCTGCGCCAGGCTGGCCCCAGCACGGGGAAGGTCGTGTTCCGAAAGGTGAGGGACGATGAGCACTGCGCCGGTCATCGCCGCGGTCGACGGCTCGGACGACAGCCTGCGTGCGCTGGAGTGGGCCTTCGACGCCGCCCGCCGCCGAGGCGCACCGCTGCGGGTGGTGCACGTACGCCAGTACGCCGCCTGGGGCCAGGCCGACGTGCTGGTCGCCGCGCCGCCCGAGGCGGGGGGCGATCCCGTCCTCGACGACGTGCGCACCCGGCTCGCGGACCGCGGCGCGGAGCCCGCCGTCGAGTACGTCGCCCTGGAGGGCGTACCGGGCGCCGTGCTGCCGGAACTCGGCTCCGACGCCGAGCTGTTGGTCCTCGGCTCCCGGGGCCGCGGCGGCTTCGCCAGCCTCCTGCTCGGCTCCAACGGCCTGGCCGCCGCCCGGGACGCCGAGTGCCCGGTGGTCGTCGTACCCCGGCCCGGCCGTCAGGTGCACGGGGAGGGGCCGGCCGAGCCCGGGCCGCGCGTGGTCGTCGGCCTGCACGCCGACAGCCCGGACGAGGCCACCCTCGCCTTCGCCTTCGCCGAGGCCGCCCTGCGGCGGGCCCGCGTCCAGGTGATCGCCGCCTACCCGTGGCCGACGCAGACCTGGTCCGCGCCCGGCCAGCTCGTGCCGCCCCAGCCCGACCGGGACGCCGTCGAGAACGAGACCCGCGCCCTCGCCGAGGGCTTCCTCGCCCCGCACCGCACGCGGCACCCCGACGTCCGCGCCGACGCCGAGGCCCTGCCCGGCGACGCGGCCGGCCACCTCGTCGCCGCGTCCAAGGACGCCGAGCTGGTCGTCGTCGGCCGGCACCGGCGGCGGCTGCTCGCGCCGGCCCGCATGATGGGCTCGGTCACCCAGGCCGTCCTGCTGCACGCCGCGAGCCCGGTCGCGGTCGTGCCGCCGGGACCACCGCAGGCGTGAGCCCGGCAGCCCGGCGGGGCGCGGCGGCGTGGGCTTAGCAGAGCGCACGGCACTCAGCAATCCCCCCGACGCCGACCCGCATGGATCCGGCTGTGGTGTCCCGCGCCATGGTGGCGGCCCACCCGCGTACATACGGTTCCGCCACGCCCGGCGCCGTGTGCGCCGCCCACACACGAGCGGCCGGGACACGTGTCCTGACGAAGGAGCCGCTCATGCCGCTGCCACCGTTGCGAAAGCCGCCCGGAGCGCCGCCCCGTGCCCGCTTCCTGGCCCGCCTCCTCGCCGTCGTCGCCCTGGTCCTCGGCACCGCGCTCACCGGGCCCGTACCCGCCGCCCGGGCCTCCGTGGCGCTCACCCGGGTGAGCGACTTCGGATCCAACCCGGGCGCCCTCACCATGTACGTGTACCGCCCCGCGTCCCTGCCCGCGCACCCTCCGGTCGTCGTGGCCCTGCACGGCTGCACCCAGAACGCACAGGTCTACGCCGACAACTCCGGCCTGCCCCGGATCGCCGACCGCGACGGCTTCCTGCTGGTCCTCGCCGAGACCGGCACCGCCAACAACGCGAGCCAGTGCTTCAACTGGTTCCAGGACACGGACAACCGGCGCGGGCGGGGCGAGGCCCTGTCCGTACGGCAGATGGCCGGCCAGGCCGTGACCGCCTACGGCGCCGACCCCCAGCGGGTCTACGTCACCGGTCTGTCCGCGGGCGGCGCCATGACCGCCGTCCTGCTCGCGACCTACCCCGACGTCTTCTCCGCCGGCGCGGTCGTCGCGGGCCTGCCCTACGACTGCACCCGGGACGACGGCCCCTACACGTGCATGAACCCGGGCGTCGACCTCAGCCCGGAGCAGTGGGCCCAGCGCGTGCGGGACGCCTATCCGTCGTACACCGGGCCCTGGCCGCGCACCGCCATCTGGTACGGCGACCAGGACACCACGGTCGTCCCGCGCAACGCCACGGAGCTGCGCGACCAGTGGACGGCCCTGCACGGCCTCCCCCCGACCCCGAGCCGCACCACGACCATCGGCCCCGACGCCACCCAGCAGGACCAGTACCTGGCCGCCGACGGCACGGTCGCCGTGGAGGTCGACCGGGTCCCCGGCATCGGCCACGGCACCCCGGTCGACCCCGGCACCGGCACCGACCAGTGCGGCAGCACCGGAGCCCCCTACTTCCCGGCCTCGATCTGCGCCGGCTACTGGATCGCCCGGTTCTTCGGCCTCGACACCTCCGACCCGGGCGGCGGCGGTGGCGGCGGCGCCTCCTGCCACACGGCGAGCAACTACGCCCAGGTGCAGGCAGGCCGGGCCACCGCCAGCGGCGGATACACGTACGCCAAGGGATCCCAGCAGAACATGGGCCTCTACAACACCTTCGTCACCCACACCCTGAAGGAACAACCCACGGGTTACTACACCATCGCCGACAACGGCTGCCCCTGACCGACGGACAGCCAGGCCCGGCCATGGTGGCCGACGACGCTGCGGGGGCCGCCTTCATGGCGGCCCCACACATGTCCGGCGCGCCCACCTCGCCCCTAGCCTCCAGCCGTCCACCCACAGCCGGAGGAACCCCGTATGCCCACCACACCCCCCGGACGGCCCGCACGCCGAACCGCCGTCCACACCCTCTCCTTCTCCCTCGCCGGGGCCTGCCTGCTCCTGACCACGCCGGCCACGGCGGCACCCACCGGCCTTCCGGACGACCACTGCGCCGGCCGCACCCACCTCCGGGTCCCCGGGGCCGCCCGCCAACAGGCCGACTGCCTGGACGAACTGACCACCGCCGGCACCGTGGCCTCCGGCCACACCGACCCCGCCGACTACGCCGGCCTCACGCCCAAGGACCTGCCCACACCCTCCGGTGTCCCCGGCATCCAGATCGACGGCTACTTCCCGGACACCTCCACCACCAACACCGACCACGGATGGCACCACGACTCCCAGTTCGTCATCCGCCTGCCCGACCACTGGAACGGCGGCCTGGTCGTCGCCGGCACCCCCGGAAACCGCGAGCAGTACGCCAACGACAAGGCCATCGCCGACTGGGTGCTCGCCCGCGGCTACGCCTACGCCGCCACCGACAAGGGCAACACCGGCACGGCCTTCTACCGGGACGGCCACAGCCCCGGCGACGCCATCGCCGAGTGGAACACCCGCCTCACCCAGCTCACCCGAGCCTCACGCGCCGTGGTCACCCAGCGCTACCACCGCCCCCCGGCCCGCACGATCGCGACGGGTCTGTCCAACGGCGGCTACCTCGTACGCTGGCAACTGGAGAACCACCCCGAGCTGTACGACGGCGGAGTCGACTGGGAAGGCACCCTCTGGCGCACGGCCGGACCCAACCCGCTCACCTTCCTGCCGCCCGCACTGCGCCACTACCCCGTCTACGCCGCCGGCGGCCCCGCGGCGGCCGCCGCCCGGGACGCCCTGCACAAGGCGGGCTTCCCGGCGGGCTCCGAGTTCCTGTGGCCGTACCACCACCAGGTCTACTGGGACCTGACCCAGCGCATCTACCGGGAGGAACTCGACCCCGGCTACGACGGTGCCACCGAGGCCGGCACCCCGTTCTGCGCCTCCGGCACCCCCGCCTGCGACGCCGACTACGACTACGCGGCCCGCCCCGCCGCCGTCCGCCGCGCGGTCGGCCGGATCGCCCTCACCGGACGCATCGGCAAGCCACTGATCACCCTCCAGGGCACCCTCGACGTGCTGTTGCCGATCAGCCAGGACTCCGACGTCTACGCCCGTATGGTCCACTCGGCCGGACGGGGCTCCCTGCTGCGCTATTACCGCATCGAGGACGGTACCCACACCGACGCGCTCGTCGACGCCTTCCCCGGCCGGCTGCGCCCGATGGTGCCCTGCCACCGCTCGGCCTTCGAGGCCCTGGAACGCTGGATCACCGAAAACGTGCTCCCGCCCGCGGACCGCACGGTCCCCCGCCCGCCCGACGCGGCCCCCGCCACGCTCCTCACCACCTGCCCCCTGAGCTGAGCGGACCCGCACGCGAAGGGGCGGACCGCGCTCGGCAGGCGGCCGCGCCGAGCGGGCCCGGCCGGCCACGACGGGCCGCCGATGATCGACGGCCTGTCACGGTACTTCCGGCGGAGCCCAGGTCACCCACCAGTGCCCGGGCACGTACCATGGCCGCATGTCGTTCCTCCGCCGCCGCAGCGCCACTCCCGCCGGACCCGACTTCGACGTGCTGGCCATGGACCCGGGCGACTGGCCGGGCAACCTCGGCGCGGGCCTGCTGCCCGCCCCCGACGGCACCTGCCAGGGTGTCTTCCTGCGCTACGACCTCTTCGGCGGCCGCGGTCCCGCCATGATCATCGGCAATCTGCCGGAGGGCTCCCCGGCCCGCGAGGTCGCCGAGGGGGAGATCCCCTTCGAGGTGGGCCAGCTGCTGCTGGCGCTGGAGAACGGCGAGGAGGTCACCGTCGTCGGTGTCGAGGACACCCCGGTCCTCCAGGGCGACAACCTCCTCATCGTGCGGCGGCTGAAGCTGTCCGAGTCACGGATCTCCTGCGTCCAGTTCGACCGCAGCGACGGCGTCCTCGTCACCATCGCCGCGTGGGACCGCCCCATCACCGACGACCTGTACGCCCTGCTGAAGCCGCTCCCGGCGGAGCTTTTCCAGCAGGGCTGACGCAGGCGGCGCGCGGCTAGCCCGCCGAGCCCTCGACGCTCACGTCCGCGGCGCGCACGAACCCGACCCGGTGGCCGTACTGGATCTCGTAGTACAGGTCCTTGCCCACCACGACCCGGTGCGCATCGGTGGTGAAGGTGACCGCGTAGTAGTACTCGCCGGGCACCACGTCACCGACCACGTACTTCTGTCCGGCCGGGATCGTGTACGGCAGCGGGACGACCGCCTGGGCGGGGACGTCCGCCGGGTAGGCCTCCTTCTCCGGGTACGCGCGGCCGTACACCGGCACGCTCGCCAGACCGTCCCTCGGCGTGATCACCAGCCCCTGGGCGGGCACCGCCGTCGCCGCCTTGCGCGGGTTCTGGAACCAGGCCTTCTGACCCAGGTACCAGATCGCGGTCCAGTCGCCCCAGCGGTCCGCCACCGCGTACTGCTGGCCCGTGGACACCCGGGAGGACAGGTCGTTCACGTCGACGGTCGGGTCCTTCTTCAGACCGACGTCCTTGACCAGCGGCGCGTTCACGTCGTGGTCCGTGTACAGCCGCACCTCGCTGGAGCCGTGCGCCGCGCACGCGACACCGCTCGTGGCGCAGCCCGTGTACGTCGGCTGGTTCGCCGCGTAGTCAGGCAGGATCGTCACCAGCCCGGACGACTTGCCCGGGCTGCGCCTGAACGGGTGGCCCAGCAGCTGGAAGTAGTGCCGCCAGTCCCAGTACGGACCCGGGTCCGTGTGCATGCCGGGGACGGAGGACGCGGTCGGACCGGGCACGTTGTCGTGGCCCAGGATGTGCTGCCGGTCCAGCGGGATGCCGTACCTCTCGCTCAGGTACTTCACCAGCCGGGCCGAGGACCGGTACATCGCCTCCGTGTACCAGGCGTCCGGATCGGCGAGGAAACCCTCGTGCTCGATGCCGATGGACCGGGCGTTGACGTCCCAGTTGCCCGCGTGCCAGGCCACGTCCTTCGCCTTGACGTGCTGGGCGATCAGACCGTCCGTGGAACGCACGGTGTAGTTCCACGACACGTAGGTGGGGTCCTGGACCAGGTTCAGGACCCCGTCCCAGGTGCCTTCCGTGTCATGGATGACGAGGTACCTGATGCGCTGTGACACCGGGCGGTCGCCGAGGTCGTGGTTGCCGTAGTCGCCGTCACCGAACTCCGCGTACGGCGCCCAGACCGATTCGCAGGACACCGAGCTGGGGCACTCGACACCGTCCCGGGGCAGCGTGCGCAGGCCTGCCCGCCGCAGCGGGGCGGTGTCCGCGGTCAGCAGCGGCTGGGCCGCCAGCGCGACCAGCTGGCCGTCGTCCGTGGTGCGCTCCTCACCGGTGCGCAGGACGTCGTACACGTCGTTCGCGTACGCCGCCGCGGTCGCCGTGTCGTCGGCGCCGGAGAAGCGGGCCACCGCTCCGTACCAGTCGGCCGGGTCGGCGCTCAGCGGTTCGCCCAGCTCCTTCTGCGCGGCGGCGAGCAGGGCGGCGCCGCCGGCCACGTTCGCCGCGGGGTCGGTGCGCAGCCGCTCGGCCGGCAGGCCGGTCAGCTCCGCCGCTTTCCGAAGCGTCTTCAGGCGGGCCGGGAGCGCGGACTCGGCCGGCACCTGGACGTCGGGGTGCACGGCGGCGCGGGCCGTGTCGCCGCGGGCGTCCCCCGGGCCCTCGGCGAGGTGCTCCGTGACGGCGAGCGCGGTCCGGGCGTCCGTGAGGTGCATCGGACCGTAGCCGCCGGTCACACTCGGCGCCCCGGCGTGCCAGTCCCAGCGGGACTGCAGGTACGAGACCGCCAGCAGGACGCTCTGCGGCACGTGGTAGTCCGCCGCCGCGGTGGCGAACGCCTCCTGCAGATGGTCGGTGGAGTCCGCGGCGCTCTGCGCGGGAGCCGCGCCGAGCAGGGGCAGCAGCAGGGCCGCGGAGGCCAGGGGGCCGGCGGCCCGCCGCAGGTGTCTGTGGCCGGGTGCGGACGTGGGGTCGGTGGCGGAACCTCGCAATGCGGCCTCCTGGGACGGACGGGCGTGGCGGGGCGTGCGGCGCCGAGCTGGGTCAGTGGTACCGGCTTGCCGACGATCCGTCAATGATGCCGTCAGGACAGGGATTTCCCTTGTCACGGAGGGGTTCCGGCGCGTTTCGCGGCGGCGGCGCGCGGGCCTGCGGGGCTTCACTGGCGTACACCAGTGGCCACGGTCGGACGCGCGTACGAAGGCCGCGGCGCCGACCCGGTACCCGGCCCGGACATACGAAGGTCCGCGGTGCGCCGCCGCTCTGGCGCACCGCGGACCTCCGTCCCCGTCAGCGAGTGCCGACCGCCGCACGGACGGCCCTGCGGGCCATCTGGCAGTCGTCGTGCAGCCGCCTGAGCAGCAGCCGCTGTTCCTCGCCGGACGGCACGGCACCCGGGTGGGCCAGGCCCGTCGCCGCCGGGGCCGCGTCGTGCATCGAACGCTGCACGGCCGTCTCGTAGGTACGGATCTCCCGGGTCAGCAGCAGCATCAGGTTCACCAGGAAGGCGTCCCGTGAGGCCGGCCCCGCCGACTGGGCGATCTGGCTGATCTGGCGCCGGGCCGCCGGCGCGTCCCCGAGCACCAGCCACAGCGTCGCCAGGTCGTACCCCGGCAGGTACCAGCCCGCGTGCTCCCAGTCCACCAGCACTGGACCGGCCGGGGACAGCAGGATGTTCGACAGCAGGGCGTCGCCGTGGCAGAACTGCAGCATGCCGTGGCGGCCCACCTCGTGGGCGATGCCGTGCAGCAGCTTCTGCAGGTCGCCGAGGTCCCGGTCGGTGAGCAGGCCCAACTCGTGGTACCGGGAGATCCGGGTGCCGTAGTCCAGCGGCATGTCGAACGTGCCCGCCGGGGGCCGCCAGGCGTTCACCCGGCAGATCGCGCCGAGCGCGGCCCGGATGTCCGCGCGGGGCGGCGCCTCCGCCGGATGCCGCTGGAGCGCCGCCACCCGGCCCGGCGAACGCTCGATCACCAGTGTGCAGTTGTCCGGGTCCGCCGCGATCAGCCGGGGCACACGGACCGGGGGCCGGTGCCGGACGAACGAGCGGTATGCGGCTATCTCGTGGCGGAACCGCTCGGCCCAGGCGGTCGAGTGGTCCAGCAGACACTTGGCCACGGCCGTGCTGCGCCCTGTCGTCCCGACGAGGAGGACGGACCGTCCGCTGCGCCGCAGCACCTGTACCGGAGCGAACTCCGGGCAGATCCGGTGCACCGAGGCGATCGCGGTGCGCAGCTGCGCACCCTGGGGGCCGGACAAGTCCAGTCTCCCGCTGAGCGGTTGGGTGCCGGGCTGGCCGGGGACCCGCCGGGGCCGGCCCGCGACCGGCACGGGTCCGCCCGGTCGCGCCACCGGGTCCAGATACGGTCCGCCGCCCGCCGGGCGGGAGCGCAGCGGCCGGGGCGGGGCGGACACGGAGGACGATGCTGCGTACATGGGAGATACAGATCCCTTCGTGTGCCTGCGGTGCCTGCCTGTGGTTCCGTGCTCGGCGCACATGCGCGGGGCCCGGGCGTTCGAGGAGCCCGTACTCCGATCGCATGCACTGCGAGCGTGCGCCTGCCCGGCCCGGCCGTACGGGTGCACCCTGGGGAATGCACCCGACAGCTCGACGAGGCCGAGCTGCGACCGGGTCGGGGTGGCGCGTTCCTACTCGACACCCGATGCCCAGTGGCACACCATCTGGCGGACCCTGGCGAACCCTGGCGAATAGTCGCCCGGCAACCTCCACCGGGCTACTGTCAACTCAGCCGAGAACCTGGGGGCTTGACGTGAGCGGACAACCCAACACCCGTCTGGCGGACCTGTTCGGCCTGGCCGGCTGGTCCAAGGGCGAACTCGCGAGGCTGGTCAACAAGCAGGCGGCGGCCATGGGCCACCCCCAGCTGTCGACCGACACCTCCCGGGTCCGTCGGTGGATCGACATGGGAGAGATCCCGCGCGATCCGGTACCGCGGGTGCTGGCGGCTCTGTTCACCGAGCGTCTCGGCCGTGTCGTGACCATCGAGGACCTCGGTCTGGTGCGGCACGGGCGTACGGGAAAACGGCAGGGCGACGGGATCGAGGAACATCCCGACGGCGTGCCGTGGGCGCCCGAACGGACCGCCGCGGTCCTCACCGAATTCACGGGAATGGACCTCATGCTCAACCGACGCGGCTTGGTGGGCGCGGGTGCCGCGCTCGCCGCGGGATCCGCACTCAGCAGCGCCATGTACGACTGGCTGCGCACCGACCCGGCCCTGAAGGCCGACGCCCCCGTTCTCGACGACCCCCTGCACGCCGACCCCGCTGGGTTCGACCGCTATGAGGCCGCCCCCATCGGGTCGCAGGAGATCGAGGAACTGGAGCGCTCGGTCGAGGTGTTCCGCGCCTGGGACGCGGCCCGCGGCGGCGGGCTTCAGCGCAAGGCGGTCGTGGGCCAGCTCAACGAGGTGGGCGGCATGCTCGCCTACCACCATCCACCCCATCTCCAGCGGCGCCTGTGGGGCGTCGCCGCCAACCTGGCCGTCCTCGCGGGCTGGATGTCGCACGACGTCGGCCTGGAGCCCACGGCGCAGAAGTACTTCGTCATCGCCGCCCATGCCGCCAGAGAGGGCGGAGACCGACCACGCGCCGGCGAGGCCCTGTCCCGGGCGGCCCGGCAGATGGTGCACCTCGGCCGGCCCGACGACGCGCTGGACCTGATGAAGCTCGCCCAGTCCGGCGCGGGTGACGGTCTGCAGCCGCGCACGAAGGCGATGTTCCACACCATCGAGGCCTGGGCGCAGGCGTCGATGGGCAAGGGTCAGGCGATGCGCCGCACCCTCGGCCAGGCGGAGGACCTCTTCGTCTCCGACCGGCAGGAGGCGCGGACACCGGACTGGATGCAGACCTTCAAGGACGAGGACCTGTACGGCATGCAGGCCCTGGCCTACCGCACGCTGGCCGAGTTCGACCCGGACGCGGCCGTGCACGCCCAGCACTACGCGGAGAAGGCGCTGGCCCTGCGCGTCGACGGGCGGGAACGCTCGAAGATCTTCGACCATCTGTCCATGGCGTCGGCCTGCTTCATCGCCGACGACCCCGAACAGGCCGATCGCTACGCGCGGCTGGCCCTGATGTCGATGGGCTCGAACTCGTCGCGTCGCACCTGGGACCGGCTGCGCCAGATGTACCGGCTGACCGCCGAGTACGCCGGCTATCCGAAGATCCATGAACTGCGGGAGGAGATCCGGCTCGCCCTGCCCAAGCCGAGGGCCAAGGGCAACACCAGCGCACAGGCGTGAGCGCACAGGCACAGGACCTGTGCGCCGGACCATCCCACCCACGCACCGTTCAGCTCATGCGGTGACCCTGGCGACGAGCACGCAGGCGTCGTCCTCACGTCCCGTTCCGCCGAACTCCTCGACCACCGTGCGTACGCAGTCCTGCGCGGTGCGCGCCGCGTCGAACCGCGGGGCGAGGGCGAGCAGGCGGTCCACGGCGTCGGCCGAGCTCTGCCCCGGCACCACTCCGTCGGTGTGCAGCAGAAGGAGGTCGCCGGGTTCCAGGGTCATCTCGGCCTGCCCGTAGACGGCGCCGGAGGTGGCGCCGAGCAGAACGCCGTCCGGAGCGTGCAGCAGGCGCCCCGTCCCGTCGCGGTACAGCAGTGGGGCGGGGTGTCCTGCCTGTGCCCAGACCAGGGTGCGGGTGTCGGGCCGGTAGCGGCAGCAGACGGCGCTGCCGAGGGCGGGCTGCACGGTCGCGTCCAGTAACTGGTTGAGCATGCCGAGCAGTTCACCGGGCCGGGAGCCGGCCAGGGCCATACCGCGTACGGCGCCGAGCAGTGTCGCCATGCCGGTGGCGACGGTCACCCCGTGCCCGGTGAGATCGCCGACGCTGAGCAGGGTCTCGCCGTCGGACAGCTCCAGCGCGTCGTACCAGTCGCCGCCGAGCGGCGTGGTCGTCGTCGCGGTCAGCCGGCGGGCCGCGAGGTCGAGGGTGCGGGGCCCCTGGTGCGGGAGCCGCAGGGAGCCGCGCCAGGGCGGCAGCACCGCTTCCTGCAACTCGGCCGCCATCCGGTGCTCGGTCTGCTCCTGCCGGCGATGACGCTGCAGCGAGTCACGGGTCTCGCGCAGCGTCCCCCGGCAGCGGCGCAGCTCGCTGACGTCCCGCAGCACGGCCCACATCGAGGCGGTGCCGCCGTCGGCACCGAGCACGGGTTCGCCCATCATGTGCACCGCCCGCACACCGCGGTCGGGCCGTACGATGCGGAACTCGCCGTCGATCGGCTTGCCGTCGACCAGGCAGTCCGTGACCATCGCGGTCAGCTTCGGCCGGTCGTCCTCCAGGACCAGAGAGGGCAGTTCGTCCAGGGTGAGGGCGGGGGCGGCCGGGTCGAGGCCGAGGATCTGGTACAGCTCCCCGGACCAGGTCGCCTCGTCCGTCAGGAGGTTCCACTCGGCGCTGCCCACCCGGCTGAGCAGCGAGCCGCTCTGACCGGCGGTCGGCACGGGCGGGACCACGGGAGCCTCGGCAGGACCGGCCGGGGCGGCCGGCGCGACCTCGGGGCCGTCCCGCAGCTGGGCCAAGTGGGCGTCCAGGTCGTCCAGTTGGTGCAGTGCGAGGTCGTACAGGGCGCGCTGCCAGCGTTCCTCCGGGTCCGCACCGTCGCTCCGGGCGTCCCGCCGTACCGCGTCCACATCGCCCTTGAGCCGCCGCGTCTGCGTGATCAACGCCTCGACCGAGCCGCGTCCGGGTGGCTGGGCGGCTGGGTGGTCCGCGGAGACTGGGGACGGCATGACGCACTCCGATGGGGACGATACGGCCGGGGAGGACAGGGGGGACCGTTACGACTCTCGCACAGCCCGCGACGGCCCGTAAGGGATTTGGCACCACACGATACGGTGGTGCTTCCGGCATATGCCAGAGTCTTCCCGGAGTGATCCCCGCGCACGAATGACGTACGCGCTCGGCGGTTCAAGTCGTAGGATATGTACGGGACTTGTTCCCCTGTGGGCGGTTTCTCGTGGACGCTCACTCACGTGTTCGTCGCTCCTGTGTTCCCAGGTGCCGCGTTCGTCTTGTACCCGTCGAACTCTGACCGGATTTGGCGGCATGCGAGGCGCCTTCGAGTACTCCATACAGGCATGGACGTCATCACAGTCGAACAGCCCGCCCAGGCCCAGCTCATCACCGCCGACGACGTGGAGATCCCCGTGTCGGCCACGCTGCGCTACACCGCGGACGACCCGCTGGCCGTCCGTGTGGACTTCCCCGCCGAGGCCGCCCTGGAGGGCGAGGAGGTCACCTGGATCTTCGCGCGTTCCCTGCTCGACCAGGGACTGCGGGCCCCGGCCGGCCACGGGGACGTGCAGATATGGCCGTACGGCCACACCCGTACCGTCGTGGAGTTCCACTCGCCCCACGGCCTGGCGCTGCTGCAGTTCCCCGCGTCCGCCCTGCGCCGCTTCCTGCTGCGCACCTACGCGGCGGTGGCGGCCGGGCAGGAGGACGTGGCCGGAGTGGTGGAGCGGGGACTGAGCGCCCTGTTCGGCGGGGTGTAGGGCCGGCGGGGTCCGCGCTTCGGCGGGGTGCGAGGGGAACCCCGGACCACTTCGACTTCTGTTCACCTCCGCCTCATCGCACCGGTATGGACCCTGTCCCTCACCACGGGCACCCTGGCGCGCGGTGTGCCGCAGGGGCACTCCGGTGACGAGGACGGGGCCAATGACACCGATCAGCCGAAGAGGCTTCGTGGGGCTCGGCGCGTCCGTGACGGCGGGTGTGGCGCTGGGCGCCGGCACACTCCCCCGGAGCTCGGATGCGCTCGCTCTGGGAGGTACCCCCATCACGGCGGCCGCCGCGACCACGGCGACCGGCACGATCAGGGATGTGCAACACGTGGTGATCCTCATGCAGGAGAACCGCAGCTTCGACCACTACTTCGGCCGTCTGAAGGGTGTGCGCGGCTTCGACGACCGCAGCGGCATCACCCTCAGCGGCGGCTCCCCGGTCTTCAACCAGCCGAACGGGACGGGCCGCCAGTACCCGTGGAAGCTCAGCGCGACGCCCTCCGCCGGCGGCAAGGACGGCGAGACCCTGGCCCAGTGCAACGGCGACCTGCCCCACTCCTGGTCCTCACAGCACTCCGCCTGGAACAAGGGCCGCATGGACAACTGGGTCGCGGGTGTCGGCAACGTCCGCTCGCTCGGCTACCTGGACCGCTCCGACATCCCCTTCCACTACGCGCTCGCCGACAACTACACCGTCTGCGACGCCTACTTCTGCTCCGCGCTCAGCGCGACCGGCCCCAACCGCACCTACCTGTGGAGCGGCAAGGTCGACTCCTCCTCCTACGACGGCGGCGACGAGTCCGGCCTGACCTGGCAGAACTACGCCGAGGCACTGCAGGCCGCCGGGGTGAGCTGGAAGGTCTACCAGAACGCGGCCGACAACTACGGTGACAACGGCTGCGCCTACTTCAAGAACTTCGCGAACGCCAAGGCGGGCGACCCGCTGTACGACCGCGGCATGTCCTCGGTGCCGAAGGCGACCGGCTCGACCCCCGACGACATCGCCGCGGCGATCAAGGCCGACGTCGTCGCGGGCACTCTCCCGCAGGTCTCCTGGGTCGTCCCCAACCAGGCCTTCTCCGAGCACCCCTACGCCCCGCCCGGCGACGGCGCCCACTTCATCAGCCTCGTCTACCAGGCCCTCGCCGCCGACCAGGACGTCTTCGACTCCACCGTCCTCTTCCTCAACTACGACGAGAACGACGGCTACTTCGACCATGTGCCCCCGCCGGTACCGCCCGCCGGAACGGCGGGCGAGTTCCTGGGCGGGGTGCCGTACGGCTTCGGCTTCCGGGTCCCGATGATCGTCGTCTCGCCCTGGACGCGCGGCGGCTGGGTCTCCTCGGAGGTCTTCGAGCACACCTCGGTGCTGCGTTTCCTGGAGACCTGGACCGCCGCCCTGGGCAAGCCCGCCAAGTGCCCCGACATCAGCGACTGGCGGCGCAAGGTCAGCGGCGACCTCACCGGCGTCTTCGACTTCGCCCACCCGGTCCACGGCCCGGTCTCCCTGCCCGCGACCAGCGTCATCGGGATGAGCACCTGCGGCCCGCTGCCCAACCCGGTGCCGACGGACAACGCCCTGCCCTCCCAGGAACCCGGCACGCGCCCGGCCCGCGCGCTGCCCTACCAGCCGAACGGCTACCTGGACCACCTGGAGTTCGGCGCCGCCGGCAAGATCCTCGCCTGGTTCACCATGACCAACCAGGGCGGCCCGGCCGCCCGCGCCGCCCACTTCTCCATCCATCCCCACGCCTACCGCGACACCACGCCCTGGCAGTACACGGTCGACGCCGGCGGCACCGCCACCGACTCGTTCAGCATCGGAACGGGCTACGGCGACGGCGCGTACGACCTCACCATGGTCGGGCCCAACCGCTTCCTGCGCCGCTTCCAGGGCGACGCGACCAAGGCCGGCAAGTCGGCGGAGGTGAGCACCCGGTACGCGGTCGAGCCGGGCACGGGCAAGCTCGCCGTCTATTTCAAGATGGCCAACTCGGGCACGGCGTCCGTGAGGTTCACCATCACCTCCGACCACTACCGCAGCGACGGCCCCTGGACCTACACCGTCGCCCCGGGCGCCTCGACGGAGGACTTCTTCAACGCGGTGGCGTACCAGAACGGCTGGTACGACTTCACCGTGACGGTCGACTCCGACGCGACCTGGTCGCGCAGGTTCACCGGGCACCTGGAGACGGGCGCGCCCAGCGTCAGCGGCTGACCCCGGCGTACAGGTCCGGGCGCGGGGCGAGGCCGACGGCCACCCGGCCGCCGGTCTCCAGCGCCCGGACCCCCGCCTCGGCGACGACGGACGCCGCGTACCCGTCCCAGACGCTCGGACCGGTGACCTCGCCGCGCCGGGTGGCGTCGACCCAGGCCTGCACCTCACGGTCGTAGGCCCCGGCGAAGCGGACGAGGTAGTCCTGTGCCACGTCCTCCCGGGCGCCGCCCGCGGTGGTGACCACCATGGTGTGCTCGTCGCCGATCCGCGCGCTGCCCCGCTCGCACACCGCCTCGCAGCGCACCTGATACCCGAAGCCGCAGTTCACGAAGACCTCGACGTCGACCAGCGCGCCCCCGTCGGTCTCGAACAGCACGAACTGCGGGTCGAGCAGGCCCTCGGGGGCGTGCGCGGAGGGCCTCGGGCGCAGCACGGTCACCGCCGTCAGCTCCTGGCCGAGCAGCCAGCGCGCCGCGTCGATCTCGTGCGAGACGGAACTGTTGATCAGCATGGCGCTGCTGAAGTGGCCGGGGGAGGAGACGTTGCGGTGGGTGCAGTGCAGCATCAGGGGCCGGCCCAGGCCGCCACCGTCCAGCAGGGCCTTCAGCCGGCGGTACTCGGAGTCGTAGCGGCGCATGAAGCCGACCTGGGCCAGCCGGCGCCCCAGCCGTGCCTCGGCCTCCACGACCCTCAGCGCGCCGGTGGAGTCGGGCACCATGGGCTTCTCGCACAGCACCGGCAGCCCGCGGGCGAAGGCGGCGAGCAGGGCCTCCTCGTGCGCGGGACCGGGGGAGGCGATCAGGACGGCGTCGACACCGGGCGCGTCGAGCGCGGCCACCGGGTCGGTGTGCACGGTGACTCCGTCGAGGCCGGCCACCGCTTCCCCGGCCCGCTCGGCCGCGGGGTCGGCCACGGCCGCGACCCTGGCTCCGCTCACCACGCGGCCGAGACGTCGTATGTGGTCGGCTCCCATGTGCCCGGCACCCAGTACCGCCACTCCCAGCAGGTCACCCATGCGTGCGCTCCCTTACGCCGACGATCACGCCGTAGCGTACGCCGGGCAGGGAGCGCCGCCGGGGGGCCGTTGCCGGGGGAAGGCACCCGGTGGGGGAGTGTCAGTACCGCAGCACTCCGGCGATCCCGTTCGCGTCGCCCAGCGTGCCGTCGGGCACGAAGCGGACGTCGGCGCCGGTCTCCAGGCACTGCTCGACGATCTCGTCCACGATGTCCTCGCGGGCGTCGAGGTCGCCGGACTCGGCCGGCACCAGATGCGCGCCTAGGTCGCTGGCGTCCGCCCGGAAGTTCTCCTCCACGGCGAGCAGCCGGACCCGGCCCTCACGGGCGCTCTGCCACAGCTCGTCGAGACCGGCCGCGAAGGTACGGTGACCGCGGGCCGAGGTCAGTTCCCGGACGATGCCCGTGGTGTCCTTGCGGGCCTCCGCCTCCAGCACCGGCCGCAGCGCCTGCCACACGGCCTCGGGACCGGCGTGCGCGAGGCCGCCGTGCGGGACGTGGACGGCGGCCTTCGCGACACTGCCGACCTCGTCCAGCAGGGACAGCGCCGCCTGATCGCCGGTGACGTACACGGGCCGGGGCTGGTCGCGCAGGACCGTGCTCATGGCGGTGTCGGCCTCGCGCAGGAACTGGCGGGTGCCTTCGTCGCTGAACGTGCTCGGCAGGCCGCCCGTGCGCATCTGGCGCTCGGGGTCGAAGTTCTCCTGTCTGCGCTCCAGCGGGAAGCCGCCCGTGCGGTCCTGCACCACGCGGTCTTCGCCGCCGCTCCACAGGGTGACGTGGTCCGCGGAGACCGACAGCACCCAGAAGGGACGCTCGGCGGCCTGCGCGGCGACCAGGTTGCGGGTGAGGAAGGTGTCCGAGAGCACCACCCGTTCGGGGACGGTGCGGGCCAGGGACCACACCTGGTGCTCGCCCGGAGCGGCGAAGATCACCAGGCCGTCCTCGGCATGCGTCAGGTCCACTTCCGTCAGTGCCCGGTCGAGCTGCGCGACGACGTCGTTGCGCCGCTCACGGGTGACGGAGGGGTCGGACTCCAGGCGCCTGCGGGCCTCGGTGACCACGTTGCGCAGCCGGACGGGATCCTGGCCGTTCTCGGGTTCGCGGCGGTGCGTCGGGGTCAGTACCGACACCGCCGGATACGGGCGCGGGCGCCGGAGTTCGGCGAGGGTCGCGGGACTCAGTGCGTGCTCCATGACAGCACGATAGGTCCGATTCACATGTACGGCATTCGGGGTAATCCGGACCGAAGGTCACCGTCGGGTCTCTCTGCCGGGCCACGGTGACGCGGCGGCCCGCGGACCGTTACCGTACCGGCCAGTAACCGGATCGTGGCGCACCCTGGAGGCCTGACATGCCGCAGCTCGAACTCGACGGAGCGGCTCTGACGTACGACGACGAGGGTCCCCGTGACGCACCGGAGGTGCCGCTGGTGTTCGTCCACGGCTGGACGGCCGACCGGCACCGCTGGGACCACCAGGTCGCGCACTTCTCGCCCAGACGCCGGGTGATCCGGCTGGACCTGCGCGGGCACGGCGAGAGCACCGGTTCCGGCGTGTGCACCATCGCGGAGCTGGCGCGGGACGTCCTCGCCCTCCTCGATCACCTGGAGGTCGAACGGTTCGTGCTGGTCGGCCACTCGATGGGCGGCATGATCGCGCAGACCATCGCCCTGTCCCATCCCGAGCGGGTGCGGCGGATGGTGCTGGTGGGCTCCATCGGCCGGATGACCTACAGCCGCGGCCGGGGTCTGCTCATGGCCGCCTCCACCTTCGTGCCGTACCGGCTGTTCGTCGCCGCCAACATCCAGCGCGCCTTCGCGCCCGGCTATCCGCGCGAGGAGATCCGCGCGCACATCCGCGCCTCCGCCGCGACCCCGCGCGAGGTCGTGATGACCCTGTACGGCGCGATGCGCGCCTTCGACGTCCTCGACCGGGCCGGCGAGATCCGGACGCCCACCCTGATGGTGCACGGCTACCACGACGTCCAGCTGCCGGTGCGGCAGATGCTCCGGATGGCCAAGGCCTACCCGGACGCGGTCGTGCGCATCCTGGACGCGGGCCATGAGCTGCCTCTGGAGAGGCCGGCCGAGCTGACCGCCCTACTGGATGGATTCGTGACGGAAAAGGCCTGACCCCCGCGGCGCTTGGGGAAGTTTTTGCCTGTGGCCGGTTCCTGACGGCACCGGCCCGGTGGCGCGGGCTTCACGGGATTTCACGCGAGCAAAATACGGCCGAAATCATGGGGGAGAGGGTGGCCGCCGGTGTTACGGCCGCGTTGACTGCCTCGGGCAACCGGCGGAGGCTGACCATATAGGTGCTAGATACAACTGGTTTTGCGGACCGGTCCCTGGGTCACCTGGGAAGGCTGAGGTGAGGGGGAGGCGGTCTCGCGCCGGAGGCAGGAGGTAGCGCATGTGCGGCATCACCGGATGGGTCTCCTTCGACCGCGATCTGACCACCGAGGCCACCACTTTGCATGCGATGACCGAGACGATGGCCTGCCGCGGCCCGGACGACCGCGGCACCTGGGTGCAGGGCCCGGCCGCCCTGGGGCACCGCCGGCTCGCGATCATCGATCTCCCCGGCGGCCGGCAGCCGATGGCCCTCGACACCCCCGAAGGGCCCATCGCCATGGTGTACTCCGGGGAGGCGTACAACTACACGGAACTGCGCCGGGAACTCCAGGCCCGCGGCCACCGGTTCACCACCGACTCCGACACCGAGGTCGTCCTGCACGGATACCTCGAATGGGGTGACGCGGTGGCCGAACGGCTCAACGGCATGTACGCGTTCGCCGTCTGGGACGGCCGTCACGACAAGCTCGTGATGATCCGCGACCGCATGGGCATCAAGCCGTTCTACTGCTACCCGACCCCCGACGGCGTCCTGTTCGGCTCCGAGCCGAAGGCGATCCTCGCCAACCCGCTGGCCCGCCGACGGGTCGCGCTGAACGGGCTGCGGGAACTGTTCGTCCTGGTCAAGACGCCCGGACACGCGATCTGGGACGGCATGCGCGAGGTGGAACCCGGCACCGTCGTCACCGTCGACCGCTCCGGCCTGTCCACTCGTGTCTACTGGCGGCTGGAGACCCGTCCGCACACCGACGACCGCGACACCACCATCGCCACCGTGCGCTCGCTGCTCGACGACATCGTGCGCCGCCAGCTGGTCGCCGACGTCCCGCGCTGCACCCTGCTCTCCGGCGGCCTCGACTCCTCGGCCATGACCGCGATCGCCGCCCGGCAGCTCGGCGAACAGGGCGAGAAGGTACGCAGCTTCGCCGTCGACTTCGTCGGCCAGACCGACAACTTCGTCGCCGACGAACTGCGCGGCACCCCCGACACCCCCTTCGTGCACGACGTGGCCGAACTCGCGGGCACCCACCACCAGGACATCGTGCTCGACGCGCAGTCCCTCGCCGACCCCGCCGTACGCGAACAGGTGCTCCGCGCCCGCGACCTGCCGGCCGGGTTCGGCGACATGGACGCCTCGCTGCTGCTGCTCTTCCGCGCCATCCGCGAGAAGTCCACGGTGGCCCTGTCCGGCGAGTCCGCCGACGAGGTCTTCGGCGGCTACCTGCAGTTCTTCGACGAGGAGGCGCGCCACGCCGACACCTTCCCCTGGCTGGCCAGCTTCGGCCGGCACTTCGGCGAGGACGCCGACGTGCTGCGCGCCGACCTCGTCAAGACCCTGGACCTGGACGGCTACGTCGCCGACGGCTACCACACCGCCGTCGCCGCCATCGACCGGCTGGACGGCGAGAGCGACTTCGAGTACCGGATGCGGCGGATGAGTCATCTGCACCTGACCCGGTTCGTCCGCGCCCTGCTCGACCGCAAGGACCGGATGAGCATGGCCGTCGGCCTGGAGGTCCGGGTCCCGTTCTGCGACCACCGGCTGGTCGAGTACGTCTACAACGCCCCCTGGGCGCTGAAGTCCTTCGACGGCCGGGAGAAGAGCCTGCTCCGGGAAGCGGCCGCGGACGTCCTGCCGCGCTCGGTGTACGAGCGGGTCAAGAGCCCGTACCCGTCCACGCAGGACCCGCGGTACGCCCGCGCCCTGCAGGAACAGGCCAAGGAACTGCTCTCCCGGCCCTCCCACCGGGTCTTCGACCTGATCGACCGCGACCGGCTCCGCCAGGCCGCCGAACGCGAGGCGCCGGTCAGCACCCAGGCGGCCCGGCGAGGCCTGGAGCGCGCCCTGGACCTCGCCCGCTGGCTGGAGGTCTACACGCCCGAGGTGACGCTCAGCTGAGCCCGATGGCCCGGTCCGCGGCCGCCGCCGTGGGCTGCCACCACGTCGTCACCGGCTCCCACACCAGGACCTGCTTCCCGGTGCCGAGCCGTGCGGCGGTGAAGGAGCGGCCCCAGTGCGCGGCCGAGGCGGCCACGGTGATGGTGTCCGTCCGGCGGGCCTCGGGATCCGCCGGATCGCCGATGGTCCGGATGTCGGCGTAGGCGGTCCCGCCCGCCGCGAGCCGGTAGCTGCCGGCTCCGCCCCGCGGCGTCGGCAGGGCGGCGCCGTCCAGATCCCCGAAGGTCACCGTGGGCACCCGGTCCACCACGCACGCGCGCAGCCCGTGGTGGGTGACGCTCACGCGCACCACGGTCGGGTCGCCGGCCGCGGCCCTGGCCCGGACCGTCAGCGACTTCTCGGCACAGCGGACGGGCTGGGCGTGGCCCGTGGCGGCCTGGCTCTGCGGCGCGGTCAGCAGCAGGACCGCCGTGGCGGCCGAGGCGGCGGGCACGGCGATGGCGGCGCGGATGCGCATGGTGGTCTCCCCCAGTCGTGGTCACGTACGGGATGCGGCGGCTTCAGCGCGCCTGCCCAGTGTGACGGCCGGGATGCGCCGGAGGTTGTGCCGGATTCGCACCTGTGACCCGGTTGCGCCGGCACTGTCATCAGTTGGTGGTGTTCGGGGTGCTGCTCCATTCCCCACCGTCCGCCGGGCAGGAGCTGCCGCTCGGGGGCAGGGTGCCGTAGAGGAGGAAGTCGTCGACCTTCCGGTGGACGCACTTGGACGAGCCGTACCCGGTGTGGCCGTCGCCCTTGTTGTCGAGGACCACGGCCGACGGGCCGAGCCGTGCCGCCGTCTCCACGGTCCACCGGTACGGCGTCGCCGGGTCGCCGCGTGTGCCCACCAGCAGCATCTTCGCCGAGTGGACGTCCTTCACCCGGTCGCGGATGAAGTCGGTGCCCTGGGGCCAGCCGTAGCACATGAGCAGCTGGGTGAGCCGGTAGCGGCCGAAGACCGGCGAGGCCTCGTCATACGCGGACCGAAGGCTCCTGAGGTCCTTGGTGAGCTGGGCCGCGTCGGGCCGGTCGGGGTCGTCCGCGCAGTTGATCGCCATCAGCGCGGACGCCAGGTTGTCCGACGGGACGTTCTGCGGATCGACCAGACCGCCGTCCTGCGGACGTCCCCCACGGGGCGGCGCGGCGCCGCCGTCGGCGAAGTTCAGCACGCCCCGCGTGTCACCGTCCTCCGTCAGGGAGGCCAGGGCGCGCTCCAGGGCGGGCCACAGCTGCTTGCTGTAGAGCGCCTGGCCGATCGCGCCCACCAGGTCCTGCCCGGAGAAGGTGCCGCCGAAGTCCATCGGTACCGGGTTCTTGTCGAGCGAGTGCACGAGCCGGACCACCTGGTCCTCGGCCGCCCGCCGGTCCTGGCCGAACGGACACGCGACGTCCGTCGTACACCAGTCCAGGAAATCGTCCAGCGCGGTCTGCTCCCCCTGGGCGCCGGCCACCCCCTGTTCGGACAGCGGCTCGGTCAGGGTGTCCACACCGTCCAGGGCGATCCGGCCGACCTTGTCCGGGAACTGTGCCGCGTACACCGCGCCGAGCCGCGTTCCGTAGGAGAAGCCGAGGTAGTTGAGCTTCTTGTCGCCGAGGGCCTGGCGGATGACGTCCAGGTCGCGGGAGGCGTTCACGGTGCCTATGTGCCGCAGCACCGGGCCGGAGTTCCGGGCGCACTCGCCGACAGCCGTCCGCAACTTGGTGAGCAGGGCCTGCGGATGGGCGAGGTCGGCGCGGTCGCCCGCCGCGTCCGAGGCCTCGTCGCCGCCCTCGCCGCAGCTGACGGGGGAGGACCGGCCGACGCCGCGCGGGTCGAAGGTGACCACGTCGTAGCCGTTGGTCAGATCCATGAACTCCTTGCCGCCGGAGGCGAGTTCGGATATGCCCGCGCCTCCCGGGCCGCCGAAGTTCAGCAGCACCGACCCCCGCGACGCGCCGGTCGCCCGATAGCGGGCCAGGGCCACGTCGAGGGTGCCCGCGCGGGGCCGGGCGTAGTCGAGCGGGACGGTGACCTTCGCGCACTGGAGGTCCTTCGGCATGTCCGGGCCCTTGCAGGCCGCCCAGGTCACCTTCTGCCGGTAGAACCGGGACAGGTCGGGCTGCGGCTCCGGCCGGTCGGTAGCGGCTCGGGGCAGCCCGGCACCGAGCAGTGCCAGGGCGAGGGCTCCGGCGCCCGCGCAGCGCCGCGCGGCGGGCCGTCTGGACAGCTTGGCCAGCATCGATCGCCTCCCGGGACGCCTGTCGCGGACCGGGGGGACGGCGCCCTCGACCCACCATAAGCGGGCCCCGGAGGGGCCGCCTCCGGACGAGCGGGGCGGCGCCCGGTGCCGTACCCTTCGCGCCCTCCATGCCCGTTGGAGATCATTGAGAGGCTTTACATGCAGTTCGATAACAGTGTCGCTCGACGGGGTGAAAGACCGATAAGCCATAACTCGGATGGTTCTTCTGCGTTCTATGAGGTGCGGGTGAGTGCCCGCTACGACCTCTGGAAGGCAGGGAACTATGAGACGGGCTACCCGAAACGGTGTGATCGCCGTCGTCGCCGCTTCCGGGGCGATGGCCCTGGCGCTGCCGGTGTCCGCCGCCTTCGCTGCCGATGGCGCCGGCGCCGACGGCTCCGCGGCCGGCTCGCCCGGGCTGATCTCCGGCAACGGCATCCAGCTTCCGGTGCACGTGCCGGTCAACGTGTGCGGCAACACCGTGAACGTGGTGGGGCTGCTCAACCCGGCGGCCGGCAACGCCTGCGCGAACCGCGGGGGCGCCAAGGCCGGGAAGTCCGCGTCGGGCGGGGCGTCCGCGCACGGCGGGGCGCAGGACTCGCCCGGCGTGGTGTCCGGCAACGACATCCAGCTCCCCGTCGACCTTCCGGTCGACGTCACCGGCAACAGCGTCAACGTGGTCGGCGTGGGCAACCCGGCCGGGGGCAACCGGTCCGTCAACGGTGAGGCGCCCGGTACCCCCCGTCACCCGCGTACCCCGGCTCCCAAGCCCCCGGTGCGCGCGAAGCACCGTGCGGGCCCGCGCGTGCAGCCCGTCGCGCAGTCGGCGGTGCTGGCCCACACCGGAATGGACGTGACGACGCCCGCCGTCGCCGGCAGCGCCACGCTCCTCCTCGCGGGCACGGCCCTGTACCGCCGTTTCCGCTCCGGTCACACCGGCTGACCGGCACCCTCCGAGACCCCACCGGACGTCGGCCCGGTGGGGTCCGGTCCGTCCACGGCCCGGTGGTGTCACCAGGCGCGGTGGACCGCTCCGCCGTCACCCCGTGCGGACTGTTCGTGGCGGTGCCGGCGCCTTCCCCGCGTGACCGGTTCGCCGGCGCGTGCCGCGCCAGGTGACCGCCACGCTCGCGACGACGGAGAGGAGGACCGAGCCGCCGGCCACCGAAGCGACCGTCGCCACGTCCAGGTGAAGGCGGACGTCGGTGGAGGTCGCCTGGGAGAGTCCGGACGCCATGCCGGCCAGTGGCCCGAGGGTGACCAGGACGCCCAGGGCCGCGCCGACGGTGGCGACGAGTGAGCTCTCGGCGACCGAGAGGACCAGCAACTGCGCCACCGTGCCGCCGGCCGACCCCAGTACCCGGAAGTCGCGCCCGCGGCTGTGCGCGGACATGCCCGTGCTGTTGGCCACCGCGATGCCGCTGTAACCGACGGCGATGACGATCAGCAGGGCGGCGAGGCTGTCGGTCAGCCTCGCGTCGGTGTCGTAGTCGTCGAGCGCGTACCGCATCGCGTCGTGCACGGCCGAACCGGGGACGGCGGTGGCCTTGGCGCCGGCGGGGACGAAGATGTCGTCGGTGAGCGCGGCCGGGTCGTGCCGGCGCACCAGCGACCGGGCGACCACGAAGTCGCCGCGCGCGGGGGCGTCCGGGAGGACCCGCGCGATGCGCAGCCTGACCGTCGCCCCGTCGGCGAACCGCACGTCGTGCTCGTCGCCGGCCCGGACGCCGAGGAAGGACGCCATGCGCGCGCCGAGCACCGCCTGGCCGGGCCTGTCCCAGCGCGGGTCGCGCGAGCCGAGCACATCGATGACGGACCGCCGGCCGCCCTTGTCACGGACGAACGCGCGCGTGGGCACCGCGGCCTTGCCGACCGGATTGGCGGCGACCACCTCGTCGGTGTTGCCCGGCGTGCCGTCCGGCGTCACGATGACCTGCCCGCGGAGCCGGAGGGCGTCGCCCGCGGGGTAGGCCACGCGCATGGTCTCCACCATGCCGCTGAGCACGACGGCGAAGCCGACGGCGGCGATCACCGGGGCGGCGAGGGAGGCGGCCCGGCGCGGGTGCGCGTGCAGCTCCGCCCGGACCAGCAGCGCGATGGCCGAACCGGACCGCTCGAACGGCTTGGTGAGCAGCCTTCCGACCGGCCCGACGAGCACCGGCGCGAGCAGGGCGGCCGCCACGATGAACACCATCGTGGCGAGGATCGCCGTGTCGATCCGGCGGTCGGCGGCCACCGAGGCGGTGACGATCGCGAGCACCACACCGATGCCGAGCACGCCGGCACCGGCGATCCAGCGCGTGCGGCTCATGGCGCCTCCGCCGGCGCGGCTGTCCAGAAGGGCCTCGGTCGGCGCCACCCCGGCCGCCGTCCGGCCGGCCGCCCAGGCTCCGGCGACACTGACGGCGACGCCGGTCGCGGCGGCCGTGCACAGCGGCCACGGCGCGACGCGCAGCGTCACCCCGGGCGGAGCGACGTCGAGCCCCCGCAGGATGCCCTGGAGCAGCGGCGCGGCCGCGATGCCCGCCAGGCACCCGGCCACCGAGCCGAGCAGACCGATGACCAGGGCCTCGCCGAGGAGCATGCCGCGCACCTGACGCGGTGTGGCGCCGATCAACCGCAGCAGGGCGAGTTCCCGCCGGCGCAGACCGGTGGCCAGCACCAGCAGGGAGGCGACCAGGAAGACGGTGGTGAACAGGCCGAGCGCGGCCATGGCGCCGATGAGCTGCGTGCCCAGGAACCTCTTGTGGGTCACGTACGCCGGCTGGAGTGCCGAGCGGCCGTCGCCGGTGACGACGCTGGCCTGGGCGCCGACGACGGCCTCGGCCCCGGCCTTGACCGTGTCGAGTGGGACGTCCTTGGCGGTGAGGAGGGCGATGGCGGTGACGCCGGGCTGCTGGTGCGCGGCGAAGTCGTCGGTGAAGTAGTAGCCGGGCCCGTCGACGGTGCCGGCGACGCGGAACCGGGTGCGTCCGGCGGTGATGTTCACCGTGATGCTGCTGCCCGCGGCCACACCGAGAGAGCGGTCCACCACGACCTCGCCGTCCGAGGCCGGGGCTCGCCCGGAGACCAGCCGGTACGGCGCCAGCCGCACGCTCGACCAGCCGTGGCCGGCCTCCTCGGCGCCCTCGTCCCGCACCGGTTCGTCACCCCGGAAGGCCTGGGCGTAGAAGGAGCGGTCGACGACCACGGAGGCCACCCCGGGCACCTCGCGCAG
Organism: Streptomyces filipinensis; assembly: GCF_014649495.1. GTDB lineage: Bacteria > Actinomycetota > Actinomycetes > Streptomycetales > Streptomycetaceae > Streptomyces > Streptomyces filipinensis. The sequence continues at coordinate 241,615 of NZ_BMTD01000010.1, forward strand.
CCCGTCGGTGATCGGCTGTGCCTCGCCGCGGCTCCACGGCACCCGGTCTTCGGGGCTGCCGTCCTCGTCCACGGCCCGCTCGGGAAGGGCGATCACGGCCGCGGCGGACAGCCGGGACCGGACCTCGGGCAGGGACGATTCGTAGATGGTCAGCGTCGTCGTGACGAGGGCCACGCCCACCAGTACGGCCGCGAAGGCCGCCAGGAAGCCGCTCCAGCGTTCGCGTACGTTGGCGAGGACGAGCATCACGCCTCCAGCCGGGCCATGTGGGCGGCGATCGAGGCGGCGTCACGGTTGCCCGAACGGCGCCCGAGGCTCATCCGGTCCGTGATGCGACCGTCCTTGAGGAAGACGACGACGTCGGCCGCCGCGGCGGCGACCGGGTCGTGGGTGACCATGAGGGTGGTCTGGCCTTCCTCGTCGACCAGCCCGCGCATCGTCCGCAGCACCTCGCGCGAGGTGACCGTGTCCAGGGCGCCGGTGGGTTCGTCGGCGAACAGGACGTCCGGCCGGGTCACCAGCGCCCGGGCGAGAGCCACCCGCTGCTGCTGTCCACCGGACAGCTCGCCGGGGCGGTGGCCGGCGCGGTCCGCCAGGCCGACCGCGGCGAGGGCGTCGGCGACCTGCCCGCGGCTGACCCGGCGCCCGGCGAAACGGGACGGCAGTTCGACGTTCTGCGCCGCGGTCAGGGACTCCACGAGGTTGTAGGCCTGGAAGACGAAGCCGATGTGGTCGCGCCGCAAGATCGTGCGCTGCCGTTCGTTCATCTGCCCGATGTCGGCACCGGCCACCAGCACACGGCCGCCGGTGGGCCGGTCCAGGCCGGCCGCGCACTGCAGCAGTGTGGACTTCCCGGAGCCGGACGGGCCCATGATGGCGGTGAACGTCCCTCGGGGAAAGCCGATGGAAACGCCGTCCAGTGCGGTCACGGCGTGGTCGCCGACTCCGTACTCCTTGTGGACGGTGGTGAGCCGAACCGCGTCTGACGCGGGCTCCTGCCTGGTGGTTGTCATGGTGACGAGTGCACCGGAGGCGCCCGCGTCACCGCACTGACCTGCGCACCACTTTGCAAGTAGAGCCAGCTCCACCGTAGTTGGACGGACGGCCGGGATACCGTGGTCACATGCGTCCCAGAACGGCCTGGCAGGCCATGGCTCAGCGGCCCCTGAGCTTTCTGACCTCCAGCTGGCCATGGCGCTCGCTGGCCTATCTGGCGACCGGTGTCGTGGTCGGCGCGGCTGCCGTGGCCGTCTTCGTCACCGGCCTCGCGGTGGGTCTGGTCCTGCTGGTGGTCCTGGTCGGTGTGGCCCCGCTCATGGGGGCCGTGCTGTCCTCGATATGCGTGGCGACCGTCGAACGGCGGCGGCTGCGCCTGGTCGACCTGGACCCGATGGCGGACCCGCACCGCCGGCCGGCGGAGCCGGGCCTGCGGGCCTGGGTCTCGACGCGGCTGCAGGAGCAGGTCACCTGGCGCGAGCTGCTTTTCACACTCATCTCCGCCGCGGCTCTGTGGTGGCTGGATCTGCTGGTGCTGATGTTCTGTTTCGGCCTGCCCGCGCTGCTGTTCACGTCGCTGCGGGACGGCTCGACCTGGCCATGGGCGGTCTTCGCGTCCCTCGTGCTGCTGGCCTCGCCGTACACCGTCACATCGTGGGCCGGCGCGCGAGCCGCGCTCGCCCGGACCTTCCTGGCTCCGCGGGACGCCGAACTCGGTGAGTCCCTGCGTAAGGTGCAGGCCTCGCGCATCCGGCTCATCGACTCCTTCGACGCCGAGCGCGGGCGCATCGAGCGGGACCTGCACGACGGGGCGCAGCAGCGGCTGGTGTCACTCGCAATGACGCTCGGACTGATGCGTCTCGACATCCCCGGCGGATCGCCGCTCGCGGCGCAGCTCACCGCGGCCGAGGAGCAACTGGCGGCGGCCCACCAGGAGTTGCGCAGTCTCGTCCGGGGGCTCCACCCGCCGGTGCTCGCCGACCACGGACTGGTCGCCGCCGTCCAGGACCACGCCGGCCGCTTCCCCATCCCGGTCGCGGTCGATCTCGAACTGCCGGGGCGGCTGCCGCGCCCCCTGGAGACCCATGTGTACTACCTGATCAACGAGGCCATGACGAACATCGCTCGGCACAGTGGCGCCACGCGTGCCGAGGTGCACGGCCGCTACCACTCGGACCTGCTGGTCCTGGAGATCACCGACGACGGCCGCGGCGGCGCGGATCCGGACGCCGGGAGCGGACTGACCGGGCTCGCGGACCGGCTGACCGCACTGGACGGCCGGATGCGGGTGTCCAGTCCGGTCGGCGGTCCGACCCTGCTGCACGTGGAGATCCCATGCCACTTCGCGTGATCGTCGCCGAGGACGCCGTGCTGCTGCGCGAGGGGCTCGTCGGCCTGTTGCAGCGGTTCGGCCACGAGACGCTCGCCGCCGTCGGTGACGCCGACGCCCTCGCCGAAGCCGTGCACCGCCACCGCCCGGACCTGGTCATCACCGATGTGCGGATGCCGCCGGGCAACGGCGACGACGGGCTGCGTACGGCTGTCGCCCTGCGGGAGGAGCGCGCCGGGCTGCCGGTGCTGGTGCTCAGCCAGTACGTCGAGCGGTCGTACGCCGTGCGGCTGCTCGACTCCTGCGGAGGTGCGGCGGTCGGCTATCTGCTGAAGGAACGGGTGGGCGCGGTCGCCGAGTTCATGACCGCCCTGGACCGGGTGGCGGCCGGCGGGACGGTGGTGGACCCCGAGGTGATCCACCAGCTCGTCCGGCTGCGCCCGGATCCGCTGGAGCGCCTCAGCGCCCGGGAGAAGGAGGTGCTCGGCCTCATGGCCGAGGGGCGCTCCAACGCCAACATGGCGGCTCACCTGTTCGTCAGCGAGGCCGCGGTGAACAAACACATCGGCAACATCTTCAGCAAGCTCGATCTCCCGGTGGACACGGACGGGCACCGCCGCGTCCTGGCGGTTCTGGCCTTTCTCCGCGCCTGAGCCGTCCGCTGCGCCGGGACCCGGCCCCGGTGTGCGCGGTGACCGGGCGCCCGACGGTGCGCGCGGCGATACGCTCGGCCGGACCCGGCCCGGGTCCCGCTGCGCGGCTGCTACGCGGCGAACGCGTCGACGCCCGTCAGCTCCGCCGACAGCTTCCACAGCCGGGCCGCCTGCTCGGGGTCGATCGCCCAGTCCTTGACGCCGGTGCGCTCGTCGCCCCGCGGTGCGCGTTCGGCGATGTCGCAGTCCTCCAGATAGACGCCCCCGAGCCCGTCCAGCTGCGGCGAGGTCGCCGCCCACACCTGGGTGGCCGCCCCCTGCGGCGGGGTCTTGAAGCCCTCGGGGTTGAGTGGGTTGCCCTCTTCGTCGATCCAGCCGCGCTCGATCATCTCCTCCCTGGGCAGGTGCCGTTGCAGCGGTGTGAGGATGCCGCCGGGGTGCAGGGCGAAGGCGCGGACGCCGGCGTCGCGGCCGAGCTTGTCGAGCTGAACGGCGAACAGGGCGTTGGCGGTCTTGGCCTGGCCGTAGGCCTCCCACTTGTCGTAGCTCCGCCGCCAGTGGACGTCGTCCCAGCGGACGCCGGAGAAGTGGTGGCCGCGGGAGGAGACGGAGACGACTCGGGCACCACCCGGTGCGATGGCGGGCCACAGACGGTTGACCAGGGCGAAGTGGCCGAGGTGGTTGGTGGCGAACTGGGCCTCCCAGCCGGGCCCCACGCGGGTCTCCGGGCACGCCATGATCCCGGCGCTGCCGATCACGATGTCGAGGGTCCGTCCCGACGCCAGGAACCGCTCGGCGAAGCCGCGCACGCTCTCCAGGTCGCCGAGGTCCAGCTCGTCCAGCTCCACGCCGGGGACGCCGGCCAGCGCCTGCTCGGCCGTGACGGGGCGGCGGGCGGGCGCGACGACGCGGGCGCCGGCCCTGACGAGCGAGCGGGTGGTCTCCAGACCGATGCCCGAATAGCCGCCGGTGACGAGGGCGAGCCTTCCCGTCAGGTCGATGCCCCGCAGGACGTCGTCGGCGGTGCTGGTGGCGCCGAAACCGGAACCGGTCTTGTGCTGTGCGGTGCTCATCTCCGAACGCTACGGATTCGAGTGCGCTCGAAGTCAAGCCCGGCACGGGCAACGGCTGATCTTCCCGTGGCGCGGCCCCCCGTAGATCCGGAAGGATGCGGCACGGCAGTCTGGTCCCGACGGAAAACGGAGCACACGATGACCTCTGCGGCCCCCCGCGACCTCGTCGTCACGCAGGCCACCCTCGCCGACTGGCCGGTGATCGCCGGGTGGGCGGCGGCGGAGGGCTGGAATCCCGGACTGTCCGACGGGCCGGCGTTCTTCGCGCAGGATCCCGGCGGGTTCTTCCTCGGCCGCATCGACGGCGAGCCGGTCTCGGCCATCTCCGTCGTGAACTACGGCGCGGACTACTCCTTCCTGGGCTGCTACCTGGTCCGCCCCGACCTGCGCGGCCACGGCCACGGCCTCACCACGTGGAAGACCGCCCTCGCCCATGCCGGTGAGCGCACCGTCGGACTGGACGGCGTCGTCGCCCAGCAGGACAACTACCGCCAGTCCGGGTTCGAACTCGCCTACCGCACCATCCGGTTCACCGGCGCCGCGCCGCAGGGCGAGACGCCCGCGGGGATCCGCCCGGCCGGTCCCGCGGACCTGGCCACGATCACCGCCTACGACAGCGCCCGCTACCCGGCCGACCGTCCGCGCTTCCTCTCCGAGTGGCTCACCGGCCCCGGCCACCAGGCCCTCGTCCGCTACGACGGCGCACGCCTCACCGGCTACGGCGTGCTCCGCCCCGGCCGGGACACCCTGCGCATCGGTCCCCTCTTCGCGGACACCGCCGACGACGCCCGCGCCCTCTTCGCCGCCCTCACGGCCGACGTCGCCGGACGCCAGGTCGCCATCGACGTGCCCGAGCCGAACGCGGCCGGCGTCGCGCTCGCCGAAGCGGCGGGATTCCAGGCCTCGTTCGAGACCGCCCGCATGTACACCGGCCCCGTCCGCCCGCACGCCCAGCACCACGTGTTCGGCGTCACCACCCTCGAACTGGGCTGACCTTCGGCACGTCGTGCCGGGCAGCACCGCGGCGCACCGTCGGGCACCGGCCCGCGCGGCCTCACGGGCGGGACGGCCGACGGCACGGCGCGGGAGCGCAAGCGGAGCGCTGGTGCACCGGCGCGGCCGGCGCCCCGGCCTGCGGGGTGTGGGTGTGCCGCCGGGCGGGGAAGGCGTACCTGCGGCCCGCCGCGACCGTCGCCAGCGCCAGGGTCACGGGTACCAGCGCGGTCCAGGGCAGGGCCCCGGCGCCCAGGACGTCCAGCGCCACCCCGCCGGTGAGCGAGCCGGCGGCGATGCCCGCGTTGTACACCGTCGTCTGCAACGAGGTCGCCACATCCGCCTCGGCCGGCCCCGACGCGTCCACCAGCGCGGTCTGGATCAGCGTCGGCGCCCCGCCGAAGGCCGCACCCCACAGGGCCACCGCCCCGACCAGCGGCACATGCGTCCGCGCGCCCAGGCCCAGCACCAGCAGCACCCCGGCCAGCAGGGCGAGCGCCGACAGCAGCGTCGCCCGCGGATGCCGGTCGACCAGCGTTCCGGTCACCCAGATCCCGGCCACCGTGGCCGTCCCGAAGACAGCGAGCAGGAGTCCCGTACGGCCGAACCCGGCATGCCGGGCGAACGGGGCGACGTAGGTGTACAGCGCCTGGTGCCCCAGCAACAGGAACAGGGTCACCGACAGCACGGGGCGGATGCCGGGGCGGAGCGCGACCCCGGTGAGCGGCACGCGCGCGTGCGGGGGTTCGCCGGGGAAGCCGGGCACCCGCAGTCGTATCCAGGCCACGAGCAGGACGGCGAGCACGGCCAGAGCGCCGAAGGCCGCCCGCCACCCCACCGCACCGGCGAGCGCGGTGCCGGCCGGCACGCCGAGCGACAGCGCCAGGGTGATCCCGGCGAGCACGATCGCGATGGCCCGCCCGCGCCGTTCGGCCGGCACCATCCGGGACGCGTAGCCCGCCAGCATCGCCCACAGCGTGCCGCCCATCGCGCCGGCCAGCAGCCGCGCCGCGAACGTGAGCGGATACGACGACGACAGCGCCACCAGAGCGTTGCTGACGGCGAAGCCGAACAGGGCACCGCACAGCACGGGCCGTCGGGGCAGCCCGCGCAGGGCCGAGGTGACCGGGACGGCGGCCAGGAAGGAGGCCGCCGCGTAGGCGGTGACGAGGAATCCGATCCGCGACTCGGCGACCCCGAGCGGGGGCGCCATCACGGGCAGCAGGCCCGCCGGCAGGAGTTCGGTGAGGACGGCGGTGAACGCGGCGCAGGACAGGGCCAGCAGCCCCGACCACGGCAGCGGGACGCCCTTGACCTGGGAAGACGTGGAGGACACGGTCATGCGACCATGGTCGGAGCCTGACATCAGTGTGAAGGTCAAGCGCGAACCGGGAGACAGGCATGCGGATCGGTGAGCTGTCGCGCCGCACGGGTGTCCCCACCCGGCTGCTGCGCTACTACGAGGAACAGGATCTCCTCCACCCCGAACGCGCCGACAACGGCTACCGCAGCTATCCCGAGTCCGCCGTCGCCGACGTCCAGCAGATCCGCGGCCTGCTGGACTCCGGGCTGACCACCGAGATGATCCGCGCGATCATGCCGTACCTCTCCGGCCCCGGCGTTCTGCACCCGCCCGCCGAGTGCGTGACGCCGCAGACGGCCGCCCTGCTCCAGGGGCACATCGAGCGCATCCAGTCCCGCATCGACTGTCTGTCCCGCAATCGCGACCGGCTCAGCGCCTATCTGGCCGCCGTGCGCCCGGACCCGCGGTAATTGCGTTGCCCCGCCGGAACGTCCCTGCTGAGCTGGTTGCATGGACCACTCCGCGGTGCTCGCCCGCTACGACCGTGACATGCGCGAGAACGCGACCCCCGACGGCCCCGGTGCCCGGATCGAACGGGCCGGCGCGGTCGTGCGTCAGGTCGCGGACGCGCACGGCTGGAACGGCGTGCTCTGGTCCGACCTGGACCCGGGGAGCGCGGACCGGGCGATCCAGGAGCAGATCGACCGCTTCACCGGCCTCGGCCGCGGCTTCGAGTGGAAGCTCTACGGCCATGACCGGCCCGGGGATCTCGGCGCCCGGCTGACCTCCGCCGGATTCCGGGCCGAACCCGAGGAGACCCTGCTGATCGGCGAGACGGGCCGGCTCGCCCTGGACGCCGAACCGCCCGCGGGCGTCCGCCTCGTACGGGTCACCGACCCGGCCGGCGTCGACCTCGTCGTGGATGTCCACGAGAAGGCCTTCGGTACCGACGGGACCGGGCTGCGACACCGGCTGCTCGCGCGCCTGGCCGCCGACCCCGGCACGCTCGTCGCCCTGGTCGCCCTCGCCGGCGACGAACCGGTCAGTGCCGCCCGGATGGAGCTGGTGCCCGGCACGCGGTTCGCCGGACTGTGGGGCGGCGGCACCGTGGAGGCCTGGCGGGGCCGGGGCGTCTACCGCGCCCTGGTCGCCCACCGGGCCCGCGTCGCCGCCGCCCACGGCTGCCGCTATCTGCAGGTCGACGCCTCAGCCCTGAGCCGCCCGATCCTGCAGCGCCTCGGCTTCCACGCGCTGAGCACCACGACCCCCTATCTCCACGGAAGGTGACGTCCGCGTCAGCGGTGTACCCGGGCCCGGTCCAGCGCGGCGATGCCCACCGCGGCCAGGGCGATCTGGATGAACCACTCGATCCAGTCGGGTCCCTTGGTGTTCGCGACCCCGAACCCGGCGGCGATGGCCGAGCCCAGCAGTGCGGCCACGATGCCGACGACGATGGTCCACAGCATGCCGATGTGCTGTCGCCCCGGGACGACGAGGCGTCCCAGCACACCGATGACGAGCCCGATGATGACGGCACTGATGATGCCCGAGATCTCCATGGCCACCCCTTTGGTGTTGTCTCTCGCTCACCATCTGCCCGCTGTAAGCGGACGCAGTCCGCTCCGGTTATTGCCGCGGCTTTCTGTTCACCGCCCCTTCATGCCATGTACCTTTCAACCAATCGACGCGTGTAGAACCCTCAAGCCGGCTCTACGCGCGCAGACTTGGCGCCGCACCGCCTCTCCCCACCCCTCATGGAGGTTCGCCGGATGTTCGGATCCAGGAGATCCCGCCGCAGACTCACCACCGCCCTGGCCGGATTCGGGCTGCTGCTCACCGGGGCAGCGGTCCAGCTCGGCAGCGGCACCGCCGCCCACGCGGCGACCACGCACCGCATCCTGTTCGACAACGCCCACGCCGAGACGGCCGGCAACGCCGACTGGATCGTCTCCACCAGCCAGCCCGACCCGCTCGGCCAGGACTCCTCCCCGTCGGCCGAGACGGACTGGACCGGCGCCCTGTCCTCCTGGGGCGTGGCACTGCAGAAGGCCGGCGACTACAGCCTGAAGACGCTGCCGTCCGGCTCCAGCCTCAGCTACGGCGGCTCCTCCTCGACCGACCTGTCGAACTTCGACACGCTGGTCCTGCCGGAGCCGAACACGCTGTTCACCAGCGCCGAGAAGACGGCGATCATGAACTTCGTCAAGAACGGCGGCGGTCTGTTCATGATCTCCGACCACACCGGAGCCGACCGCAACAACGACGGCGAGGACGCGGTCGAGATCCTCAACGACCTGATGACGAACAACAGCGTCGACTCCACCGACCCGTTCGGCTTCTCCATCGACTCGCTCGACGTCAAGTCCGGCTACCCGGCCGCGATCAGCGACAGCACCGACCCGGTCCTGCACGGCTCCTTCGGCACGGTCACCAAGAGCCTGATCGCCGACGGCACGACCGCCACCCTCAAGCCCGCCGACAACTCCTCCGCCAAGGGCCTGGTCTACCGCAGCGGCTACTCCGGCAACACCGGCGCCTTCTTCCTCACCAGCACCTTCGGCAGTGGCCGGGTCGCCTTCTGGGGCGACAGCTCCCCGGTCGACGACGGCACCGGCCAGTCCGGTAACACCCTGTACGACGGGTGGAACGACTCCGGCGCCACCAACGCCGCGCTCGCCCTCAACGCCACCGCCTGGCTGGCCGGTTCCGGCACCGGCAGCGGCGGCGGAGGCGGTGGCACCGGCAGCTGCACGGCCGCCCAGCTCCTCGGCAACAGCGGCTTCGAGTCGGGCAACGGCACATGGAGCGCCACCAGCGGGGTCATCACCAACTCCAGCGGCGAGTCGGCCCATTCGGGCTCGTACTACGCCTGGCTCGACGGCAACGGCACCGCCACCACCGACACCCTCTCCCAGTCGGTGACCATTCCGTCCGCCTGCTCCTCGGCGAAACTCAGCTTCTCTCTGCACGTCGACACGGCCGAGACCACGACCAGCACGGCCTACGACACCCTCAAGGTGCAGGTGCTGAACAGCTCCGGCACGGTCCTGGGCACCCTGGCGACGTACTCGAACCTCAACGCCGCCTCCGGTTACACCCAGCGCAGCTTCGACCTCAGCGGCTACGCGGGACAGACCGTCACCCTGAAGTTCACCGGCACCGAAGGTTCCAAGTACCAGACCTCGTTCGTCGTGGACGACACCGCGCTCGACGTCGGCTGAACCGGCCGGGGGCGGGCCGCCGGGCCCGCCCCCGCACCGTCATGACGCCGGCACCGTCCGCTCCGGGGTGTTCCATCCGGAGACCCGCACACGCGGTGCCGAGCCGTGCAGGCCGGCCGTGCGGTAGGTGGCGGTCAGGGTCACCGACTCGCCCGGCCACAGGCTCACCTGGTTGTCCGACCAGCGCACCGGCAGGACCGGCTTCCCCTGACCGTCCACCAGACGGACGTCCGTCAGCAGCGCCGGCGTCCTGCCGCCGCCCGTGTTCCGCAGGGTGACCGTCGTGGTCGAGGTACCGTCCGACGACTTCGTGGCGGCCGTCGCCGACACCGGCACCGGCGCCATCGAGCCGAGCCCCTTGAGATCGGCGTAGCCGGTCGTCGGCGTGTAGTACCAGGTGGTGCCGTTCCAGTCGAGGGTGTCGGGCCGGGTGGAGAGCCAGTACACGTTCCGGCTCACCTCCTTGCCGTCCGCGCCCGTCAGGACCAGGCGGAGCAGATACGTCGACGACAGTCCGCTCACCGAGGACGGCAGGGTGAGCGCGGTGCCGTGCGCCCCGTCGCCGTTCACGCCCACTCCGGTGACGGTCTTGTCGTACCGCTGCGTGCCGTCGGGGTCGAAGAGCGTGGCCCGTGCGGTGAGTCCGGTCGCCGCGGTGTGCCGGTGGTTGACGACGACCACCGAGCGGTCGTCGTAGGAGTACTGGACGTGCAGCGGCTCGTTCGCCTTCTTCGCGCCGAAATAGGCCCCGCCCTGGTCCAGGTAGCGGTCCGTCAGCTGCCAGTGCAGAGACGTCCAGCCACTGTTGAACATCCAGTGGATCACTCCGGTCGAGGGCTTGGCGGAGTCCGTGGCGTTGCGGTCGTACGCCTCGAACTGGGCCCGGACGTTCTCGTACTGGGCCAGCTGTGCCTTGCGCACGTAGTCGGCGAGGCTCGTGGGGGCGCCGTAGCGGCCGGTGAGTGCGGCGTCGTAGATCTTGAGCGTGCCGAAGACCGGGGACGGCGAGCGGTGGTACTGCTTGGCGTCCGGGTCCTTCCACAGGGTGTCCAGTTCGGCGGGGGTCATCATGCGGTGCAGGGTGTCGAGGGTGGGGATGCTCGGTCCCGCGCTGGTCTCGGAGTTGAAGCCGGTGGCCCCGCCCTCGCGTTTGGCGTACCAGTAGCCGGGCGGTACCCAGTCGTAGGGGCCGGTCATCTTCATGCCCGAACTGCCCAGCTGTGGTGAGGAGCGGTCGGAGGCGGAGGAGACGACCGGGGTGGGCCAGTCGGCCGCCTCCAACGCGTCCAGGTAGCTCTTCTCGATCGTCGCGTCGGGGGCGTAGTCGCTGCCGATCAGGAACGAGAGCACGCTCGGGTGGTCGCGGAGCCGGGCGGCCTCGGCGGCCATCGACGCCTTGGCGACCGGGTAGTCGGCGGCGGTCCACGGGTCGCCCGACTCGCCGCTCCCGTTGACCTGGCCCTCCCACTTGTCGCAGCACTCCCAGCCGGGAAGGGTGAGCACACCGTGGCGGTCGGCCAGGTCGAAGAACTCGTCCGGCTCCAGGTGCCCCTCCAGACGGATCGTGTTCAGCCCCATGTCCACGGCGTACTTCAGCCGGTCCTCGGCATAGGTGCGGTCCCAGCGCAGGAACTCGTCCGGCGACCAGCCGCCGCCCTTGACCAGCAGCCTGCGGCCGTTGATCCGGTACTGACGGGCGCCGTCGGCGTTCAGCGGCGCCTGGACGTCGCGGATGCCGAAGGTCTCGTGCGCGGTGTCCGAGGTCGTACCGGCGACGGACGCGGTGAGGTCGAGGCCGTACAGCGGCTGCCCGCCCATCCCGGCCGGCCACCACACCTTCGGCGAGGTGAGGCGCAGGCCCGGGGTGTCGGCGGGGGAGAAGACGACGGTCTTCGTCTGGTGGGCGGCGAGCGGGACCTGCCGGGTGAACGTCGTCGCGCCGATGCGTCCGGTGATCTCGGCGGTGACCGCGGCGCCGGTGTCGTTACGGGCCCGCGCCTTCACCGTCAGGTCCGCGGAGGCGAGCGACGGCACGGCCAGCCGGGTGACGACGTGCGCGTCGCGCAGCGCCACCGGGCCGCCCCGGCGCACCACGACGTCCCGGACGATGCCCATGTTCCGGTCGGCCGGCGGCTGCAGCCAGTCGATCCAGCCCATGGTGAGGTTCTTGTTCGGCTCGTTGGGCTGGACGCGGAAGGCGACCGTGTTGGTGCCGGGCCTGATCAGCGAGGTGACGTCCAGCTCGTGGTGCGGATAGGCGCCGGTGATGTCCGCGGCCTTCGCCACCTGGTGGCCGTTGACATAGACGTCGGCCGCCGAGATCACCCCGCTGAAGTCGAGGAACGTGCGCCGCGCGGTGTCCTCGACGGTGAAGTCGGAGCGGTACCACCAGGGGACCTGGAAGTCCGCTTTCGCCGCCTTCTGCTGGTTGGTGGAGAAGAACGGATCGGCGTACACGCCGTCGGCGAGCAGCGCGGCCATGACCGTCGAGCGGGGGCCTGCCGGGTACCAGTCCCGGGCGGGATAGCCGGGGGAGGAGACGGCCGCCGGTGAGTCGCTCACCTTCGCCGATGACTGGATGGCGTATCCCTGGAGCGGGGTGCCGGTGCCCGCCGCGGAGGGGACGCGGGTGGTCGGGGCGGACCCGTGCGACGGTGCCGGATGCCGGGCGCCGGCCCAGGCGCCGCTGGTCAGGGAGCCGAGCAGGCCGAGGACCAGCGCGCTGACGGCGTACCGGCGGGTGGGGGAGGGGCGAGGGAACATGGCAGAGCTCCGGCCTTGTAAAGTTAGGAAACTTTACTAACCCGGATCAAGCTAGGGTGCCGCGCGGGCCGTGTCAATGACCGTCGCCCCGGGCGGTGTTCGTGCGGTCAGCTTCCGGCCGTCCTGCGCTCGAACACCAGGTCGCGGGCCGTGTCCAGCGCCGTAGCGACCGCGCCGAGCAGGACCGCGTCCTCGCCCAGCCGGCTCGGCGCGATCCGCGGGCGCAGTGGGGTGAGGGTGCGTACGTGCTCCTGGACCGGGCGCAGCAGCAGGTCGACGCTGTGGCCGACGCCGCCGCCGAGCACCACCAGGTCCGGGTCGAGCACGGCGGCGGCCGCCGCCACGGTGTGCGCGATCCGCTCGCCCTCCAGCTCCACCGCCCGCGCGGCGGCCGGATGGCCCTGCCGGGCCGCGTCGAAGACCGTCTTCGCCGTGAGCTGCCCGCTCATCCCGAACTCCCGGGCGGCCTCCACCACGGCCACCCCGGACACCGCGTCCTCCAGCCGCTCCGGCTTCTGCCGGCCCGGCCAGGGCAGGAAGCCGATCTCGCCGGCCAGCCCGTGCGCCCCCGTGAACAGCCGCCCCTCGCTGACGACGCCCATGCCGAGGCCGGTGCCGATCAGGATGTACGCGAACAGCCGGCTGCCCGTGCCGACGCCGTAGGTGTACTCGCCGAGCGCGGCGAGATTGGCGTCGTTGTGCACCTCCAGCGGGACGCCCAGTTCTTCGCGCATCCGGTCGACCAGCCCCGCCCGCCCCCAGCCGGGCAGATGCATCGCGTACCGCACCCGCCGCTGTCGCGCGTCGTAGACGCCGGGCGTGCCGACCACACCGTGCACCACCTCGGCCGGGTCCACGCCCGAATTCGCGATCACCTGGCGGGCGGTGCCCACGACCAGGTCGGCCAGCGCGGCGGAAGCGCGGGCCCGGTTGCGTACGTCGGCCCGCGCGACGACCGTGCCGTCCAGGTCGACCACGGCCACCCGCAGCCAGCCCCGGCCGATGTCCACGCCGAGCGCGTACCCGGCGGCCGGGTCGGGGGCGTAGAGCACGGCGGTGCGTCCGCGCTCGGGGGCCTGCGTGCCCACCTCGTGCACCAGGCCGGCCGTCTCCAGGGAGGCCAGCGCGCTGGAGACCGTCGGCTTCGACAGGCCGGTCTCCCGGGCGAGTTGGGCGCGCGACGCGGCGCCGAGGGTGCGCAGACGGTCGAGCAGCAGCCGTTCGTTGGTGCTGCGCAGCCGCCGGCGGCTCCAGGGCTGCTCCGGCTGCTCTTCGACGTCGCTGGCGGTCATCGGACCATTCTCAGGTATTCCCGGCGCATACTTGACGCCCCTAGTAAGGCTCCTTAACTTTATCGGCCATCAGCCCGCCGGGTGCCGCCGAGGCCGCCCGTGGCGTCAGGAGTCCCCATGTCCGGTAGTCCCCCACCCACGGGTGGTTTCGTCCGCCGTGTCGGCCTGTTCCAGGCGACGGCCATCAACATGAGCCAGATGTGCGGCATCGGCCCGTTCGTCACGATCCCGCTGATGGTCGCCGCGTTCGGCGGCCCCCAGGCGGTCATCGGCTTCGTCGCGGGCGCCGTCCTCGCGCTGTGCGACGGACTGGTCTGGGCCGAGCTGGGCGCCTCGATGCCCGGGTCCGGCGGCAGCTACGTCTATCTCCGCCAGGCCTTCCAGTACCGCACAGGCCGGCTGATGCCGTTCCTGTTCGTGTGGACGGCGATGCTCTTCATCCCGCTGATCATGTCCACGGGCGTCGTCGGCTTCGTGCAGTACCTGGGCTATCTGGCCCCGGATCTCGGGCGGACGGCGGGCGATCTGATCGGCCTCGGCGTCATCGCCCTGGTCGTTCTCCTGCTGTGGCGCGGCATCGAGCACATCGCCCGGATCACCGCCGTGATGTGGGCCGTGATGATCGCCGCGGTGCTCCTGGTGATCGTCGCCGCGGCCACCGACTTCAGTCCGCACCTGGCCTTCACCTACCCGGCGCGCGCCTTCGCCCTGACGAGCGGCCACTTCTGGCTCGGCTTCGCCGCGGGCCTGACCATCGGCATCTACGACTACCTCGGCTACAACACCACCGCGTACATGGGCGCCGAGATCAAGGACCCCGGCCGCACCCTGCCGCGCTCGATCCTCTTCTCCATCCTCGGCATCATGGCGATCTACCTGCTGCTGCAGATCGGCACCCTCGGCGTCGTGGACTGGCGCCGGATGACCGACCCGCACGACATCGCCTCCACCTCGGTCGCCGCGGCGGTGCTGGAGAAGACCTGGGGCAGGGGCGCCGCCGACACGGTCACCGTGCTGATCCTGGTCACGGCCTTCGCCTCGGTCTTCACCGGCCTGCTCGGCGGCTCCCGGGTGCCCTACGACGCCGCCCGCGACCGCGTCTTCTTCCGGCCGTACGAGAAGCTGCACCCCAGGCACCGCTTCCCGACGCTCGGCCTTGCGACCATGGGCGTGATCACCGCGGTCGGCTTCCTGATCGGCCGCCACACCGACCTGGCGACCCTGATCCAGTTGCTGACCACGGTCATGGTGATCGTCCAGGCGCTGGCCCAGATCGTGGCGCTGAGCGTGCTGCGCCGGCGTCAGCCGGACCTGCGCCGCCCGTACCGCATGTGGCTCTACCCCCTGCCGAGCGCCCTCGCGTTCGCCGGCTGGTGCGTGATCTACGGCTACGCCGACAAGAACTCCCCGGGCCGCCACCCCGTCGAATGGTCCCTGGCCTGGCTGGCCCTCGGCGGCGTGGCCTTCGTCGTCTGGGCGTGGCGGGAGAAGGTGTGGCCGTTCGGCGCGAGGGAGATCGCCGAGGAGTACAAGGCCCTGGAGATGGGCTAGGTCACGGCGCGCCCGCTGGTGGGTGCCGGGCCGCTGGACGGGTACGGCGGAGGCCGGTCCGCCCGTGCGGACCGGCCTCACCTTCTGCGTGTCTTCCTTCCCTCGTGCCTCCGGTTACGCCCTGGGGGAGCTCTTCATCGCCGTACCGGCGCACACGAGTCCGAGTACGAGCGCGAGTGCGCCGATGATGATGTTGTTGATGATCACGCCCGCGTCCGGGCCGCTGCCCACGATCCACGGGGCGATGATCAGCCAGATGCCCATGGCGCACATGGCCCAGCTGAGGCCGTACATCCGCTCGGGGGCACGGGTGAATCCCAGTGCGAGCAGCCCTATGGCGATCCCCATGATCAGGTTGTGCGTCATGAGGGCGGGCTGGCTCACCGTGTAGTGCACTATCCACGGAGATGCCGCGCAGTAGAGCCCGAGCAGGAAGACCGGCCCGTCCACGAGCGCCACATCACGACCGCCGAGCATGCGGGCGTAGCGTTCCCGCATTTCGGAGACATCGGGGTGGGTCGTCATATCACCCCTGTGCAGGTTGGCCATGACTCGTCTCCTTTGACTTAGCAGGCCAGACCGCGTCTGGTGCGGTGTGCGGATATCACCGCATGTTCCCAGTTTGCTCTTATTTATTCTTTATGTGTAGCTCCGTGTCGGTCTTTGACCGGGCTCGCCGGAAGCGGGCCAGGCCGTCGGCGAGGTCGACGACGGGGTCCGGGTACGCGCCGATGCCCACCCGGTCCGCTCCCCGCAGCTTCCACGGCTCGTGCACCGCGGCCCCGGGGGCGCCGGCCAGCTCGGGCACCCAGCGCCGGACGTACGCACCCTCGGGATCGTGCCGCCTTCCCTGGGCGACGGGGTTGAGCACGCGGTTCGGCCGGGTGTCCGTGCCGGTGCCCGCCACCCACTGCCAGTTCAGCTGGTTGTTGGCCAGGTCGCCGTCCACCAGCAGGTCCAGGAAGTGGCGGGCCCCGACGCGCCAGTCGACGTACAGGGTCTTGGTCAGGAAGCTCGCCGCCAGCAGGCGCCCCCGGTTGTGCATCCAGCCCTCGTACCGCAGTTGGCGCATCGCCGCGTCGATCACCGGATAGCCGGTACGTCCCTGCCGCCAGGCCTCGGCGTCCTCCTCGGCCGACCGGCCGGAGCGCCAGTGGTCGTGCCGGGTGCGGTAGTCGGCGGCGGCCACCGCGGGACGCGCGGCCAGCACCTGACGGTGGAAGTCCCGCCAGGCGAGCTGCCGGACGAACGCCTCCGCGCCCGGACCCCCCGCCCTGCGCGCCCGGTGGACGAGTTCGGCCGGGGACAGCGTGCCGAAGTGCAGGTGCGGGGAGAGCCGCGAGGTCGCGTCGCCGGCCAGGTCGTCATGCCGCTCCTCGTACGCGGCGAGGCCCGAGCGGAGCCAGGAGGCGAGCCGTTTCCTGGCCACCACCTCCCCGCCGGCGGCCAGCCCTGCCGACACCCCCGGCAACGCGTCACGGGACGGAAGACGCTCGGATCCCACGCCGTCCGGGACCGAGAGCGAGCGCGGCGCGCCCAGCGGGTCGCGCGGCCGCTGTGCCGACCAGCGGCGGAAGTACGGCGTGAAGACGGCGAAATGGTCGGAGGAGGCCGGCGTCAGCGCGCCGGGCGCCACCACCGTGGTCACCGTGTCGTGCACGTGCAGCCGCCGCCCGTCCGCCTCCAGGGCGCGCCGCAGCCGCTCTTCCCGCAGATGGGCGTAGGCGCTCACGTCGGCCGCCAGGTGCACCTCGTCGGCGTCCGCCGCCGCGGCCACCCGGCACACCTCCTCGACGACCTCGCCGGAGCGCAGCACCAGCCGCCCGCCACGCTCGCGCAGCCCCGCGTCCAGGTCCCGCAGGCAGTCGGCGAGGAACGCCAGCCGGTTGGGCACCGCGAAGCCGGCGTCGGCCACACCGCGGTCGCGCACGAACAGCGGGACCACCTGGCGGCCGCCCGCCGACGCGGCTCGCAGGGGTGGGTGGTCGTGCAGGCGCAGGTCGGCGGTGAACAGGACGACCGAGGTGTTCATGGCGCGACTCCGAGGGCGCGGGCGGCGGGGCGGGGCAGGCGAGAGGGACCGGACGATCAGGAGTACTCCGGTACCGGATGGCATGCCGGCACCGACACGGGGCAGCCGCAGAAGTACAGGATGTACGTTCCGTCCGGCTGCCGACCTCGGAGGTGACCGACCGTCATGAATGCGAAGGTGCTGGAGCGGTTCCCCGCCGGAGCCCCCCGCGGATCGTGGCCCGCGGAGGAGTACGCGGCCGCGCGCCGCGCCGAGGGCGAGCGGGTGACCGTGGTGATGGACCTGAAGTCCGACGCGTTCCTCGTCGTGGCCCAGCCCCGGGACGACGACGGCCGCTCCTGAACGCCTGACGGAGGAGTCGTCGCCCCGGGCACGGCGGTCGCCGTGGAGCCCGGCGTGTCAGGGCGCCGTCGGCTCCCCCGCCCGGCGTACGAACTCGGCGTGCGGATCCCCGGCCGCCTGCGGCACCGACTCGGCGTGCAGATCCCGGCCGCCTGCGGCGCCGACTCCGCGTACCGGCGCTGGAGCATGAGCAGTACCCGGGTGGTGCCGTCCGCGATCGGCCGGAAGAGGCTGCTCGCCCATCTCCGCGCCGTCGGCCGAGCACGAGGGCGCCGGCGAACGGCCGGACAGCAGCGTGGTGCGCCGACCACCTCCACCTGGGTGACCGGATGCGCGGCCCGCAACGCGCGCGGCACGGGGATCAGCAGCGGCACCCTCGCCGCGTTCACCGTGCCGCCCCGCACCAGCGGGCTGTCCGGTGCCGCTCGCCGGCCGCCGACCGCAACCGGTCCACCGCCTCCAGCACGCTCACGATGTGCGGCAGCAGCTCCCCACCCGCCGCGCGCATCGCGCGCCCGACGCCTGCGCTCCAGCAGCCCTGTCACGGCCGCGAGGTATACCGGCTGTTCCGTCCGAACCGCCGCAGCATGCGCCGCGCCGCGACTGTGGACGCATCCCAGGCGGCACGGTGTCCGCCGCCTCGGCCCAGGTGCCGTTCGCGAGTTGATCAACCGCCCTGGCAGACTGCGGGTTCATGACACGGAAGCCGAACGACGCGTCCAGTGCGGTCACTTGGGGTCTGCTGGCCGCATGGGCGGTGCATGACACCGAGGAAGTGGTGATGGTGCCGCGCTGGGTGCGCACCCATGTGCCGGAGCTGCGCAAGAGGTTCCCCCGGGTGCCGGAGACGGTGTGGCGGCGGCTGGAGGCCGTGGACACCCGGGAGTTCAGCACCGCGGTCGCCGCGATGGCGGTGGTGCTGGCCGCAGCGGCGGCCGACGGGCATCGGACCGGCGGCCGCTCGGCCGTGTACCAGACGGCGCTCAACGCCTTCGGTCTGCACGGCCTGGTCCATCTGGCCCAGGCGGCCACCCTGCGCGGCTACACCCCGGGCTCCGCGACCACGCCCCTGGTGGTCCTGCCCTTCACCGTGTGGGCCCGTGGCCGACTGCGCCGCTCCGGCGTCCTGCGCCCCACCCGGCCTCGCCAGCTGGCCGAGGGCCTCGCCTTCGCCGCGGCGGCCGCGGCCGGCACCCACGCACTGGCCCAGGGCGTCCTGCGCAGACGATGACGACGGGTACCCGGCTCCGGCAGCGTCGGCGCCCGCGGCCGCGTCGGGGTGACGGCAAGGCCCCCGCTGTCGGACGGCTCCGTCCCCCGCGAACACACCGAGGACGGACCGCGGGACTCCGGCCCGGGCCCCCGATTCGGGCACCGAGGGCGGCCGCGGCCGCGCCGGCGCCGACCGCGGGCCGTGGTGGTGTCCCCGGTGGCGGGAAGTCCCGGGTTCAGGTGGCTGCCAGGGCGTGCAGGTGCGCCGTTCGTGACTCGGTCGTCTGGCCCTGTACCAGCAGGAACAGTGCCTCGCGGGCCAGGCGCTGGGCACGGCTCGTCAGGGACATCGCCCGGCCGCCGCCGGCCACCACCGCCGCGGTGGTGGCCGTCCGCAGCACCTCGTACGCCTCCGCCCGCACCGCCAGCCGCTCCGTGACCCGCTCCAGCGGCGCCGGACGGTCGGCCAGGGCGTAGGCGCGGCGGCGCACATCGGCGAGCCGGGCCGCGAGCGGCGCGGCCGTCTCCGGGGCCAGCAGGGACAGCGCGGCCTCCGCCACGCCGAAGACCGCCGGGGTGGCGTTCAGCGTCCTGGCCCGGTCCCCGGGCGCCCAGTGCTCGTACGGCGCGCGCAGGGCCACCGCCTCCTCGGGCAGCCACAGCCCGTCCAGCTCCAGCGACACCGTGCGCGCGGCCGTCAGCGCCGCGAGGCGCATCGGCTCCGACGCCCGCAGCCCCGCCTGCTCGCGCGCCTCCGCGAACGCGAACAGCACCTCGTCCGCCTCGGTCACCCCGGCGAGCAGCATCACGTCGTTCAGACCCCACCCCGTGTACCAGGGCACGGTCCCGTCGAAGCGCCAGCCGCCCCCCTCCCGCCGGACGCGCACCGGGACGCGACGCGGATACGACCGCAGATGCGCGTACGCCACCCCGGACAGCAGCTCCCCCCGTGCCAGCGGGCCCAGCAACCGTTCCCGGACCGGGAGCCCGCTCTGGGCCAGGGTCTGCACCGGAGTGTGGTGCTGGGTCTGCACGAACCACGTCGAACAGCAGGCCCCGGACAGGATCTCCGCGATCCGGCGGACCACGTCCGGCGGCGCGCCCGAGCCGCCGTACGCGACCGGGGCGCCCGCTCCCAGCAGCCCCGACCGTTTCACCGCCTCGATGTGGCTGACCGGCACGCCCTCCTGGTCGACGCGCTCGGCCTCGGGGATCAGCAGGTCCGTGGCGAGCCGGCGGGCGCGGTCGAGGAGCGGATGCGCGGTGGTGGCCGTCATGCGGGGAATTCTGTCCAGGAATTCTTCCGGCGTCGTGTCGATCCGGGGCCGGACCGTTCGTGTAGGAGGTGTCAGGCACCCGAGAGACCCTGAAGACAACAGGAGGACGTCATGAAGCACTACCTGCTCAGTGTGGTCCAGCCGGCCGACGGCACCCCGCCCGCCCCCGACGCGCTCGCAGCGATCATGCGCGATGTGGAGGCCTTCAACGACGAGCTGCGCGCCGCCGGGGCCTGGGTCTTCGCCGGCGGTCTGCACGGCCCCGAGACCGCCACCGTGCTCCGCCCCAAGGACGGTGAGGTCCTCATCACCGACGGCCCCTACGCCGAGGGCAAGGAGTACCTCGGCGGTCTGTGCCTGATCCGGGCGGCCGACCTGGACGAGGCCCTGGAGTGGGGCCGCAGGGCCGCCCTCGCCACGACGCTGCCCATCGAGGTACGGCCTTTCGTGGACCAGCACTAGCCGTGCATCCCGCCGGACCATCTCGCGGCCCGTACGAGGCGGTCGCGAGGTGATCCGGGAGCGTGGCGAGGCGCTGCCCGGGGCTCACGCCAGCCTCTCGTCCTTGATCGCCAGCTGCTGGTCCCCCCTGCGGTAGGCCACGGTGCGGATGCCGAGCGCCTCCTTCAGCTGCCGGGCGGGCACGACCTGCGGAGTGGGCGCGGGTGCCCGCCCCGGCCTGGGACCACGCCGGGGGTGTCCGACGACAGGCCGGCGAGGTCCTTGCTGACGAAGTCGATCTGTGCGGTGCCGAGGTGACCGAGTTTCTCCAGGCGTGCCGCATGAGCTGGCGCCGGGTCATGCCGTGTTCGGACGCCGGCGCGGCGGCGCCCCTGCCCGGAGAGGTCATGGGCATGGTCATGCTGGGCGCCGCCGAGCCGCCGAGCCGCCGAGCCGCCGGGCGTCCCGGCCGGCCGATGCCGGCCCGGGCCGGGCGCGAGGGAGCCGGTGCCCGCGGAAAGGGGTGACTGGCCGCACGCGCTCAGGAGTCCCGGTACACCGGCGGTGGCGACGGCCAGCCCGGCCGCACAGCGCGATCGGCGGCCCAAGGGGCGGAAGTTGACGTACATGATGTTCAGTCCCCACTGATCAGGTGATGCCGTCCGTGACGGCGCATGCCTGGTTCCACGGGCAGTGGTGTCGCACGGTTCGGTGGACACACATCTTTCTCAGGGCATCTCTGCAGCCAGTGGGTATGGCACGACAAACCAGCGCATATGCGTGATGATCGGCTTATGCCATGGAGTGCTCGAAAACGTGGCGAGGCGGCCGATCCGAATCGCTCCGGGCGCCGCGTTCCGGGTGACGGGACCGTTTCGACCACGGACGAGGAACTGCTCCGGGCTCTGTATGCCGAGCACGCAGGCCCACTGTTCCACTACGTGCTGCGACTTACCTCAGGAGACCGGCAGTGGGCCGAGGACGTCGTCCAGGAGACGCTGCTGCGGGCGTGGCAGCACCCCACCGCGTTCGAACCCGAACGCGGTCCGGCGCGCGCCTGGCTGTGCACGGTCGCCCGGCGCCTGGTCATCGACATGCTCCGGGCCCGGCAGGCGAGGCCGGCGGAGGTGGGCGGCGAGGCGCTGGAGCGGGCCGCGGAGCAGGCGCCGGGCGAGGACCGGATCGAGCAGGCGTTGCAGAGCTGGGCCGTGGCCGACGCCGTCCGGACGCTGTCCCCGGACCATCGCGCGGTCCTGCTGGAGACGTACTACCGGGGCCGGACCGTGGCGGAGGCCGCGGAGGTGCTGGGCATCCCGCCGGGCACCGTCAAGTCGCGGACGTACTACGCCCTGCACGCCCTCCGGCTGGCCGTGCGGGAACGGGGCATCGAGCCATGACCACGGCATGGAGGAGGTGCCGGCCATGAACGCGGACCATGACGCCCTCCGGCTGGCGCTGGGAGGATATGTCCTCGGCGTGCTGTCCCCGGCGGAGACGGAACAGGTGCGGGCGCACCTCGCCGAATGCGACGCGTGCCGGGCGGAACACGCCGAGCTGGCCGGACTTCCGGCGCTGCTCGCGACGGTCACCGCGGCGGAAGCCGAGGGCCGGCCCGTGTCCGTCGGCGACGAGGACCCGGCCGATCAGCTGGTGCGGCGGGCGGCGGAGAGCGCCGGGGGCTCGTTCCGGGCGCCGCCCGGCCCGTCCGCGGTGCCGCGGGCTCCCGAGGCGGGACTGCTCGACCGGATGCTTCGGCAGGCCGCTGCCCGGCGCCGCAGGACCTGGCGGTGGCAACTGGCCGGGGCGGCCGCCT
Source organism: Streptomyces filipinensis (assembly GCF_014649495.1). Classification (GTDB taxonomy): domain Bacteria; phylum Actinomycetota; class Actinomycetes; order Streptomycetales; family Streptomycetaceae; genus Streptomyces; species Streptomyces filipinensis. The sequence goes on from NZ_BMTD01000010.1 coordinate 263,907, forward strand.
CGTTGACGCTGGTCGCCGGGGCGGCGGTCGGCGGTACCTGGCTGGCGGTCGGCGGACCGGTGGCCGGTCGGGCGACACGGCCCGCACCGGTCACCCCGGCTCCGTCGCGCGTCTTCTCGGGAAGCGACCCCACCACCGGCGTCACCGCTTCGGTGCGGGTCTCGCCCTCGGCGTGGGGCAGTGTGCTGCAGGTCTCCGCCCGGGGGGCGCCCGCGGGCATCATCTGCCGGCTGCAGGCGATCGGGGCTGGTGGGACCAGGGCGGACGCCGCCACCTGGCGGGCGGGCGAGTATCCCGTCGGCACCACGATCCCCGGGGCGGTCCCGATGCCCCCGTCCGCCATCGAGCACTTCGAGATCGTCGCGGGCGACGGCCAGAAGCTGGTCACGATCCGGGCATGAGGCGAGCGGGGGTGCACCGGCTCACCGCCCAGCGGACGAATCGATGCCCACAAGATGCGCAAAAGGGGCGAATGGCTCGAACCATATGTGCTCGCCATCCGTAGAACTCAATGAGTGCTCACATACAGGTTCCTACGCAGAAGAGCCAGAAGACCATGTTTGTGACCGATTCCCCCCGTGCCGGCCCACTCCCCGCGCGGTCCTGCCACCACCAGGCGATGCTCACCCTGCCCGCGCAGGAGGCGCATGTCCCCGCCGCCCGTCATCTCGCGGCCGAGCTGCTGGAGTGCTGGCGCGTGCCCGAGAGCGAGCGGGACTCCGCCGTCCTCATCGTCGACGAACTCGCCGCCAACGCCGCCCGGTACGGCCGCGAACGCATGACGCTGCTGCTCGTCCTCGACGGCGGCACCCTGCACATCGTGGTCACCGACTCCGGCACGGCGGTCGAGCGCGTCCATCGCGACGTGGCCCCGGACGAGCACGGCCGCGGCACCGGCATCGTCGACTCCCTCGCGCAGTCCACCGAGGTCCACCAGACCCGCGGCGGCCGGGAAGTACGCGCCTGTCTGCGGTGCCCGGCATGACGGAGCCCGTACGCTTGCGACGGCCGGTCCCGGCAGGACCGCTGCCGTCCACCGGGCCGCACCCCACCCCATGGCCGGCGTCGTACGGGCCGGGGCGTGATCGGACAGGAGGGCACGGGCGCCCATGCCGGACACCGTCGATGTCGAGGCCGTCTTCCGTGCCGAGTACGGGCGCGCGGTCTCCGTCCTCGTCCGCTTCCTCGGCGACATCGACCTCGCCGAGGAAGCCGTCCAGGACGCCTTCACCACCGCCGTACGCACCTGGCCCGAGGCCGGTGTGCCGCCGAGCCCGGCCGGCTGGATCATCACCACCGCACGCAACCGGGCGATCGACCGGCTGCGCCGCGAGTCCTCCCGGGACGCCCGGCACGCCGAGGCCGCCCGCCTGTACGCGTCCGACGCGCCGCCCGAGGAGGGCCCCGTGCGCGACGACCGGCTCCGCCTGATGTTCACCTGCTGCCACCCCGCGCTCGCCCTCCAGGCCCAAGTCGCCCTGACCCTGCGTCTCCTCGGCGGGCTGAGCACCGCCCAGATCGCCCGCGCCTTCCTGGTGCCGGAACCGACCCTCGCCCAGCGGCTGGTGCGGGCCAAAGCCAAGATCCGGGACGCGGGCATCCCCTACCGCGTGCCCCGCGACACCGATCTGCCCGCGCGGCTCGGCGGTGTTCTCGCCGTCGTCTACCTGATCTTCAACGAGGGCTACACCGGCGAGGCCGCCCTGTGCGCCGAGGCGCTCCGCCTGGGCCGGCTGCTCGCGGCCCTGATGCCGGACGAACCCGAGGTCACCGGCCTGCTCGCGCTGATGCTGCTCACCGAGTCCCGTCGGCCCGCTCGGCGCGACGCCGACGGCGTCCTCGTCCCGCTGCCCGAGCAGGACCGCTCCCGCTGGGACGGGGCCCTCATCGCCGAGGGCCAGGACCTGGTCCGGCGCTGTCTGCGCCACGGCCGGCCCGGCCCCTATCAGATCCAGGCCGCCATCAACGCCGTGCACGGCGACGCGCCCAGCGCCGCCGCCACCGACTGGCCGCAGATCCTGCGCCTGTACGACCAGCTCATGGCCGTGGCGCCGTCCCCGGTCGTCGCCCTGAACCGCGCGGTCGCCCTGGCCGAGACCCAGGGTCCCGCCGTGGCGCTCGACCTGGTCGACAGCCTGGACCTCGGCCGGTACCACGTGCTGCACGCCGTCCGCGCCGACCTGCTGCGCCGTCTGGGCCGCACCACCGAGGCGGCCACCGCGTACGGCCTGGCCGCCGAGCTGGCCGCGAGCGAGGCCGAGCGGGCCTATCTGGAGCGACGCCGACGGGAGACCGGCCCCGCCGCGTGACCCTCGTCACCCCGGGCAGCCGGAATGAACTTGAGAACCTGAAAGGTTGGCAAATACATCCACCGACCCCTAGGCTCGGGCCGAACCAGCCCGTGCACCCCAGCGAGGCATCCGTGAACCACCACGCACCCGAGCGGCCCGCCGACCTCGTGGCCCGTCTGCGCGCCACCTTCGCCACCGGCCGCACCAAGCCCGTCGAGTGGCGCACCGGCCAGCTGCGCCGCCTGCGCGCGATGCTCACCGAGCGCGGGGCCGACCTCGCCACCGCCCTCCGCGCCGACCTCGGCAAGAGCAGCACCGAGGCCTACCGCACCGAGATCGACTTCACCGTCCGCGAGATCGACCACACCCTCGACCACCTCGCGCAGTGGCTGCGCCCCGAGCCCGCCCCGGTCCCGGCCCACCTCGGCGCCGACGCGAGGGCCTGGACGCAGTACGACCCCCTCGGCGTCGTCCTCGTCATCGCCCCCTGGAACTACCCGGCGCAGCTGCTGCTCGCCCCGATGGTCGGCGCCCTGGCCTCCGGCAACGCGGTCGTCGCCAAGCCCAGCGAGCTGGCCCCGGCCACCTCGGCCGCCCTCGCCGAGCTGATCCCGGCCTATCTCGACACCGACGCCGTCGCCGTGGTGGAGGGCGGCGTCCCGGAGACCACGGCCCTGCTGGCCGAGCGCTTCGACCACATCTTCTACACCGGCAACGGCACGGTGGGCCGCGTCGTGATGCGCGCCGCCGCCGAGCACCTCACCCCGGTCACCCTCGAACTCGGCGGCAAGTCCCCGGTGTTCGTGGACCGGGACACCGACCTCGACGTGGTCGCGGACCGGCTCGCCCGCGGCAAGTTCCTCAACGCCGGCCAGACCTGCGTCGCCCCCGACTACGTGCTGGCCGACCCGGAGACCGCCGCCGCCCTGGAGCGCGCGCTGGTGCGTGCGGTGGAGGCGCTGTTCGGCACGGACCCGCAGGCCTCGCCCGAATACGGCCGGATCGTCAACGAGCGGCACTTCGACCGGCTCTCCGGCCTCCTCGACTCCGGCCGGGTCGCGGTCGGCGGGGCGAGCGACCGTACGGCCAAGTACATCGCGCCCACCGTCCTCGCGGACGTCGACCCGAAGTCGCCCGTCATGCAGGAGGAGATCTTCGGCCCGATCCTGCCCCTCGTCACCGTGTCCGGCCTGGACGAGGCGATCGCCTTCATCAACGACCGTGACAAGCCGCTCGCGCTGTACGTGTTCAGCGAGTCCGAGGAGACCCGCGCCCGCATCGCCGCCGAGACCTCCTCCGGCGGCCTCGGCCACGGCCTTCCCCTCGCCCATCTCACCGTCTCCGACCTGCCGTTCGGCGGGGTGGGGGAGAGCGGCACGGGCAGCTACCACGGCCGGTACTCCATCGAGACGTTCAGCCACCGCAAGGCCGTCCTGGAGAAGCCGCTGGGCTGAACCGCGCTCCTTCGCACCGGCTCCCCGCCCGCTCGCCGCACCGGCATCGCAGCCATGCGGCGGACGGGCGGCGCCGCGTTCCGCCCCGGCGCGGCCGGCGTGCCGGGAACCGCGGCCACGTCGTGGTGGGCGTCGCCGCGCCTGGGCCTCACACCGGCGGACGCCCGGAAACGGCTGGACGCCCTGCACCCCGCCCCCTCGGGGACGGGTGCCCCGGGCGCACGGCCGTTCGAGGGTCCGGTTGACTACCATCGTGTAGACGGTCGCAACGACCGCAGACGAGGACGGGGTGAGGAACGTTCCATGACCGAGGCGAAGGACGAGCGGCGGCCGGCCGGTGAACTCGAGGCGAGCGTCATGGCCGCGCTCTGGGCCGCCGGCGCACCACGGACGCCCGGCGAGGTCCAGCGGAGCCTCGGCACGGACCTGGCCCGTACGACGGTGACCACGATCCTCACCCGCCTGTACGACAAGGGAGTCGTCGAGCGGCACCGCCAGGGCCGCGGCTACGCCTACGTCCCGGTGCGGGACGTCCAGGACGCCCAGGGCCTCACCGCCCGCCGGATGCACAGTGAGCTGGACCGGGACGACGACCGCCAGACGGTCCTCGCGCGTTTCGTCGCCCAGCTCAGCCCCGACGACGAACGCATTCTGCGAGACCTGCTCGAACCCGGCGAACGATGACCGCGCTCCTCCTGCTCCCGCTGCTGCTGCCCTTCGCCCTCCCGGCCCTGGCCCGCCGGGCGCTGGACCGGCTGGCCCCGGTCGCCGCGCTGTGGGCCGTCACCGCCTGCGCGGTGCTCCTCGCCGGCTGCTCGCTGGCCGCGCTCGGCTCGTTCGTCCTCGTCGGGCTGCTCAAGCTCCCCCTCTTCGCCGCGCTCGGCGAGCTGATCCACCCGCTGCGCACCGCCTCGGACCTCGTCGTCCTGCCGGCCGCCGCGACCTCCGTCGGTGCGCTCGCCGTCTGCGGCTGGACCCTCGTCCGCTCGGTGCTGCGCGAGACCCGCGCCTTCCGTGCGGCCCGGACGGAGGCCGGGCGCGGCCCCGCGGCCGGCGACCTGTGCGTGGTGGACTCGCCCCGCCCGGACGCCTACGCGCTGCCCGGCCGCCCGCACCGCGTCGTCGTCACCACCGCGATGCTGCGCAGCCTGGACGGACCCGAGCGCGAGGCGCTGTTCGCGCACGAGCGGGCGCACAACGACGGCGGACACCACTACTTCCTCGCCGCCGCCGAACTCGCCGCGCACTGCCATCCGGCCCTGCGCCCGGTCCGCGAGACCATCCGGCTGGCCGCCGAGCGCGCCGCCGACGAGGCCGCCGCCGTCCGGGTCGGCGACCGGCGCCTGATCGCCCGGGCCATCGCCCGTGCGGCCCTCGCCGGTCAGGCCGCCCGCACCGAGCGAGCCGGCTTTGTGCCCGCCGCGACCACCGGCCCCGTCCCGCAGCGCGTCCAGGCCCTGCTGGCCGCCCCGCGCGCACCCCGGGCCGGCCGGACGATCGCCGGTCTCCTCATCGCCTGCACGGCGGTCTCCTGCGTGGCCTCGGCCGCGGGAATGGCCGACTTCCACCACCGGGTCGAGGTCGCCCAGGGCGACGAGACACCCTGACGAACCCCTCCGGAGCACCCGCCCGCAGCCCTGCGTCCGTGCCTGGAACCACCGCCGGGCAACGCGCGTAGAACAAGGACTGGCGCGCGGGGGGTTTTACGTATAACCTCACCCGCTAACCACCCCCACCGGAAGGTCCCGATGCGACGCGTCGCCCTGGTCACCCTCGTCGTCGACGACTACGACGAGGCCATCCGCTTCTACACCGAGGCCCTGGGCTTCCGGCTGGCCGAGGACGCCCCGCGCCCCGACGGTTCCCGCTGGGTCGTCGTGGAGCCGGGGACCGAGGGCGCCGGCACCGCTCTGCTCCTGGCCCGCGCCAAGGGCGAGGGCCAGCGGTCCCGGATCGGCGACCAGACCGGCGGACGCGTCGGGTTCTTCCTGCACACCGACGACTTCGCCCGCGACCACGGCCGGATGGCCGCGGCCGGCGTGACCTTCCTGGAGGAGCCGCGCCACGAGCCGTACGGCACCGTCGCCGTCTTCCAGGACCTCTACGGCAACCGCTGGGACCTGCTCCAGCCGGCCGACCACTGACATCCCACCGCACCACCTGAGGAAAGCCCTGCCATGACCGCGCCCCGCATCGACACCGAGACCCTCCGCCGGCTCCCCAAGGCCGTCCTGCACGACCACCTCGACGGCGGCCTGCGCCCCGCCACCGTCGTCGAGCTCGCGGCCGCGGTCGGCCACCAGCTGCCCACCACCGACCCCGACGAGCTGGCCGCCTGGTACTTCGAGGCCGCCAACTCCGGCGACCTGGTCCGCTACATAGCCACCTTCGAGCACACCCTCGCCGTCATGCAGACCCGCGAGGGCCTGCTGCGCACCGCCGAGGAGTACGTCCTCGACCTCGCCGCCGACGGCGTCGTCTACGCCGAGGTGCGCTACGCCCCCGAGCTGAACACCAACGGCGGGCTGTCGCTCAGCGAGGTCGTGGAGACCGTCCAGGAGGGCCTCGCCGCCGGTATGGCCAAGGCCGCCGCCGCGGGCACCCCGGTGCGCGTGGGCACCCTGCTGTGCGGGATGCGGATGTTCGACCGGGTCCGTGAGGCCGCCGACCTGGCCGTCGCCTACCGCGACGCGGGTGTCGTCGGCTTCGACATCGCCGGCGCGGAGGACGGCTTCCCGCCCGCCGACCACCTTGAGGCCTTCGAGCACCTGCGCCGCGAGAGCGTGCCCTTCACGATCCACGCCGGCGAGGCCCATGGCCTGCCCAGCATCCACCAGGCCCTGCAGGTGTGCGGCGCCCAGCGCATCGGCCACGGAGTGCGCCTCGTCGAGGACATCCCCGACCTCGCGGCCGGCAAGCTCGGGCGGCTCGCCTCCTGGGTGCGCGACCGTCGTATCGCCCTGGAGATGTGCCCGACCTCCAATCTGCAGACCGGCTGCGCCACCTCGATCGCCGAGCACCCCATCACGGCCCTGAAGGACCTCGGCTTCCGGGTCACCCTCAACACCGACAACCGCCTGGTGTCGGGCACGACGATGACCCGGGAGATGTCCCTGCTGGTCGAGGAGGCCGGCTGGACGGTCGAGGACCTGCGCACGGTCACGGTGAACGCCCTCAAGAGCGCGTTCATCCCGTTCGACGAGCGCAAGGCCCTCATCGACGACGTGGTCCTGCCGGGTTACGCGGCAGCGCTCTGAAGCAGCCCCCTCAGGTAGGCGGCCTGTCCGATGTGCTGAAGGTCGTCGGACAGGACGCTCACCAGGCGCACACCCAGACTGACCGGGGGATCCCAGCGCTCGTCCACGACGCGTTCCAGATCCTTGGCGGCGAGCGAGCGCAGGGCGCCGAGCGACTGCTCGTGGACGGCGTCGTAGTACCCGGTCAGCTGGTCGGCCGACTCGACCCGCACCTTCGCGATCTTCGCGGGACTGTGCCCGTAGCCGGTGTCATGGCGGGGCAGGTCGAGGCCGAAACGCTTCTCCCAGCCCTGGGACAGCCACACCTGGTCGAGGTCGAAGGCGTCGGCGATGTGGTCGTCCTGCACCCGGGTGAGATGCCAGACGAGCCAGGCGATGGAGTTGGCGTCGGGGGCCGGGCGGTGGTGCAGCTCGTCCGGTCCGAGGCCGTCGAGGGCGGCATGGACTTCTTCCTGGATGCGGCCGTAGCCGTCGATGAGGATGTCCTTTGCATGCATAGCGTCCACCATCCCAAACAGCGGGCGCTCACGCGTCCGGAATCCGGCTCCCGTGGACACCGGGCGGCACCCGGTCCGGCGTCCCACCCCCTGTTTCCAGGAGAGTGACGAGTGCCCGGGCGGCGGGACTGGTCGCGCGGTCCGGCGGCAGCAGGGCCACCGTCTGGTACTCCGCCTCGCCCGCGCCCTTCAGCGGCAGCGCCGTGAGCGAGGGCCGCTTGTGCCGGAAGTGCCGCGGTACGACCGCGATCCCCAGGTTCTCGTCCACCAGGTCCAGCAGACTGTGCACGTCGTTGACCTCCAGTGCGACCGTGCGCCGGACACCGGCCGCGGCGAACGCGGCGTCGGTGGTGCGCCGCGGGCCCCAGTCCGGGTGGAAGTCCACGAAGACCTCACCGGCCAGGTCGTCCGGGGCCAGCACCGCGTCGGCCGAGGCCAGCCGATGGCCCGGATGGCACAGCACGGTCATCGGCTCACTCGTCAGCGCCACCGAGCGCAGCTGGTCGCTGTCCGCCTGGATGCGGTAGGCGAAGGCCAGGTCGAGCCGGCCTGCCGTGACCTCCTCGGCCAGCGCCCCCGAGCCGGCCTGCCGCAGCCGGATCTCCACGTCCGGATGCCGCCCCCGGAACGCGGCCAGCAACCGCGCCGGATGGACACCCGCGATGCACTGCTCGGTGCCCAGCGCCAGCGTGCCGCGCAGGACTCCCTGCACCGCGGCCACCGCCTCGTGCGCCGCCCGCACCTGCGCCAGGATCCGCTCGGCCTCCACCAGCAGCGCCCGCCCCGCCTCAGTGAGCGTGACCCGGCGGGTGGTGCGCACGAACAGCGGCGCCCGCAGCTCCCGCTCCAGCGCCCTGATGGACGCCGACAGCCCCGACTGGGACACCATCAGGCGTTCGGCGGCCCGGGTGAAATGCTGGTCCTCGGAGACGGCGACGAAGTGCTGGAGATGGCGCAGTTCCATGATTGAGAAGACTAGTCGCTGAATTCCATCGGATTCTTCTGTTGGACCGCTGCCCGGCGGGCGGGGAAGAGTGGGAGCGGTGACCAGGAGCGAAAGCCCCCGGGAGCCGGGAAGACACGTGTGCCAACCCCTCTGGAGTCGCGTTGTACACCGCACACCCCGACCGTTACGCCGACATGCCCTACCGGCGCACCGGACGCAGCGGACTGAAGCTCCCCGCGCTGTCCCTCGGCCTGTGGCACAACTTCGGCCCGGACCGGCCCGTCGAGACGCAGCGGGCCGTCCTGCGCCGCGCCTTCGACCTGGGCGTCACCCACTTCGACCTCGCCAACAACTACGGCCCGCCGCCCGGCGCCGCCGAGTCCGCGCTCGGCGAGGCCCTGAAGGCCGACCTCGCGCCGTACCGGGACGAGCTGGTGATCTCCACCAAGGCCGGCTACCTCATGGGGCCGGGCCCGTACGGCGAATGGGGCTCGCGCAAGTACCTGCTCTCCTCGCTCGACCAGAGCCTGACGCGCATGGGCCTGGACTACGTCGACATCTTCTACTCGCACCGCCCCGACCCGGACACTCCCCTGGAGGAGACCATGGGCGCGCTGCACTCGGCGGTCCAGCAGGGCAAGGCGCTGTACGTGGGAGTCTCCAACTACTCGGCGGAGCAGACCCGCGAGGCCGCACGCATCCTCGCCGGGCTGGGCACCCCGCTCCTGATCCACCAGCCGCGCTACTCGATGCTCGACCGGCGTCCCGAGGACGAGGGCCTGCTCGACGCCCTGGACCAACTCCAGGTCGGCTCCATCGTCTACTCCCCGCTGGAACAGGGCCTGCTCACCGGCCGCTACCTCGACGGCATCCCCGAGGACTCCCGGGCGGCGAGCGACAGCCCCTTCCTGAACTCGGACGCGGTCACCGAGGACCTGGTCGCCCGGCTGCGCTCGCTCGACGAGATCGCCAAGTCCCGCGGCCAGACCCTGGCCCAGCTGGCGCTGGCCTGGGTGCTGCGCGGTGACCGGGTCACCTCGGCGCTGGTCGGCGCGAGCAGCCCGCAGCAGATCGAGGACAGCGTGGGCACGATCCGCAACCTGCACTTCGACGACGAGGAACTGGCGCGGATCGACGCGATCGTGAAGGCCTGAACCCACCGAGCCCCCACCACGAGCGGAGGTGGGCCGGTGCCGGGTGGGGGCGGTGCCGACAGGGGGCCAAAGCCGAGCCCCTCGCCGGCCGGCCCTGAGGCGAACCTGCGGTGAGGTGTCCGCCCGCCTCGGGGGCGACCGCGCGGACCCGAAGGCATCAGGTCCGGCCGAACCGTCCCTGTCCCTGCGGGACCTGGGCCCCCGGGCCACCCCGGGAGTCGCGGGCCCGCCCATGAGCCCCCAGAGCCACGCGCTCGCCCCTGGGGTCCTGTGGGTGCGGGTTCGCCTGTGGCGGTTGTGTGGCCGGGCGCTCGTCGCGCATGCCCATCCCTGGCGGCCCGGCGGCCGCATGCTCGCCCGTGGGGGTCCTGTGGGTGTGGGCTCGCCTGTGGCGGTTGTGTGGCCGCGCGCTCGTCGCGCATGCCCATCCCTGGCGGCCCGGCGGCCGCATGCTCGCCCGTGGGGGTCCTGTGGGTGTGGGCTCGCCTGGGGCGGTTCTGCCGTCGCGCGCTCACCGCTGGCGGTCCTGTGGCCGCCGCTCGCATGCCCCACCCCTGGCGGCCCGGCGGCGCACGCTCACCCCTGGGGGGCCTGTGGCCGAGAGCTCGCACGCTCAGCCCCGGCGGCCCCGCGGCCCCCGCGGCCGCGCGCTCACCCCTGGCAGCCCGCGGCCGCGCGCTCACCCATCCCGCTCCTGCAGCGGCACGGTCCCCAGAGCCGCCCCGCGGCCAAGACGTACTCTGGCGGCCGCTTCGTCGGCCAGACGGCGTCAGGCACCCGCCGGAACCCGGTCCAGAAAGCCCAAGACCTGCCGGATCCGGCCCTCCGCGTCCAGCGTGACGACGTCGAACCCGGCCACCGGCGCCGAGCCGTCGGCCTCGTTCACCAGCTCCCAGCCGAAGCGCGCGGTGTCGTGGTGGCCGTCCACCGTGCCGAGCGGGCGGAAGACGAACCCCGGGAACTGCTCGTGGGCCGCCGCGATCACGGCCGCGATGCCCTCGTGGCCGCGGACCTCGGCGAGCGGGTCGGTGTAGCCGCCGTCCGCCGTCCACGCGGCGGCGACCGCCTTCTTCAGGGCCTCGGGCTCGGTGGCGTTCCAGGCCTCGAAGTAACGGCTGGCGGCGATCTCGTAACGGTCGGTGTTCGCGGACATGGTGAATCATCCTCCAACGAGGTCGTTGCTGCTGGTCGGGGCCGGATCCGGGGCTTCGCCGATCCGGTGTGACCACCATGCCGGAGATCCGAGCGGCGGGTCGATTACCTGCCGGGTAATGCCCCGTGGGCGTGCGCGCCGGTGCATTCCGGCCAGAACAGGCGGCGAATATGCCAACAGACTGGCCGGAAAGTCATGGTGACTGTGTTTCGGGAGTGGCGATACTCGAACGCCAGGGGCACTTCACCGCACAGGAGCCGCACGCAGAGCGAGGTCCAGGCCGGCACACAGCGAGGCGACGGGGGAGTGAGACATGCACGACGAATTCCTGTGCCATGTCACGGCGTACGGCATGTGCGACGGCCGGCGCATCGGCGTACCGCTCGGCACCTACCGCGCACCGACGTTGGCCCTCGCCCTGTGGTGGCTGCGGGACCGGGCGTCCTGGATCGCCGAGCGCCTCGACCCGACCCCGGAGGGCCCCGCCTTCCCGGCGGGCGCGCTGGTGCCGGTCCCGGACACGGTCGTCGACGTGCCCGCCCTGCTGCGCGGCTGGTGTGCCGACGACGCGCGGCAGGAGCTGGTGGCCGACGAGCTGGCGGGCGGACGGCTGGTGCGGATCGCCGCCAGCGACGACACCACCGAGTACGAACTGCTCGCCGAGTCCGTGGACGCGCTGCGCATGCAGCGCGTCCTGCCGGTGCTCGTGGTGCCCGTCGCCTGACACGTGTCCATTCCGCTGGAGCCCGGCCCGTCGGCAGGGGCGTACAGGTGAGCGAATCGGTAGAATCCTGGCCATGGCGGAGCGGTCGGTCGCCCCGACGGCGCCCGAACTCGTCCTGGAGACCGACACGGGCTCCACGGTGATGAGCCCGGGCCGCGACTACCACGTCGGACGTGACCCGTTGAGCGACATCGTCCTCGACGATGCCCGGGTCTCGTGGGACCACGCCGTGCTGCACTGCGACCAGGACCACTGGACCCTGACGGACCAGCACAGCACCAACGGCACCTACGCCGACGGCCGCAGGATCGAGCGGTGGGCCGTGCGCCCCGGCAGCGTGATCCGCTTCGGCAATCCCGCCGACGGCCCCCGCGCGGTACTCGCCGGAGCCCCGCGGCCCGCCCCCGGCCGTCCCTCCGCGGTGTCGCTGCCCCAGCTGACCGGCACCTTCCGCCGGCCCACCAGCGTCCGCCCGCTGCCCGCGCGCTCGGTCCGCATCGGCCGGGCGGCCGACAACGACCTCGTGGTGGAGGACCTGGTCGTCTCCCGGCGCCACGCCGAACTGCGCCCCCGCACCGACGGCACGTACGAGATCGTCGACCTCGGCAGCCACAACGGCACCTACCTCAACGGCCGGCCCGTCGCCCGCGCGCCCGTGCGCCCCGGTGACATCGTCGGCATCGGCCACTCCGCGTTCTGCCTGGCCGGCGACGAACTCCAGGAGTACGTCGACACCGGCGAAGTGGCCCTGGACGTCCAGGACCTCACCGTCGCCGTGGACGGTGGCAGTAAGGTGCTCGTCGACCACGTGTCCTTCCCGGTCGGCGAGAAGTGCCTGCTCGCGGTGGTCGGGCCGAGCGGGGCCGGCAAGTCCACCCTGCTGAACGCCCTCACCGGACAGCGGCCCGCCGACCGCGGCACCGTCCTGTACGACGGCCGCGACCTCTACCGCGACTACGCCGAACTGCGCCAGCGCATCGGCCTGGTCCCGCAGGACGACATCCTGCACCCCCAGCTCACCGTGCGCGCCGCCCTGTCCTACGCCGCCGAGCTGCGCTTCCCCGAGGACACCACCCAAGGCGAGCGGCGCGCCCGGGTCGCGGAGGCCATCCGGGAACTCGGTCTCGAACAGCGCGCCGAACAGCCCGTGCACAGCCTCTCCGGGGGCCAGCGCAAGCGGGTCAGCGTGGCCCTGGAACTGCTCACCAAACCCTCGCTGCTCTTCCTGGACGAGCCGACCTCCGGCCTGGACCCCGGCATGGACCGCTCGGTGATGCACATGCTGCGCGGCCTCGCCGACGACGGCCGCACCGTCATCGTCGTCACCCACAGCGTCCTCAGCCTGAGCCTCTGCGACCGCCTCCTGGTGCTGGCTCCGGGCGGCAGGGTGGCCTACTACGGCCCTCCCGGCGACACCCTCGCCTTCCTCGGCTTCGACCAGTGGCCGGAGGCGTTCGAGGCCTTCGACCGCGACCAGGACCGCGACTGGGCGCGGGAGTACCGGGAGTCGCCGTTCCACCGGCACTACATCACCGAGTCCAGCAGCCAGCCCCGCCACCCCGGTCCGGCTCCCGTCACCCCCGCGCCGCCGTCCCGCCCGCGCGGCTGGGCCGCCCAGCTCGGCACCCTGGTCCGCCGCTACGCGGCCGTCCTCGGCGCCGACCGCACCTTCCTGCTCGTCATGATCGCGCTGCCCTTCGTCATGGGCGCCATGGCCCGGGCCCTCGCGGGCACACGGCTCACCCGGGAGAACGCGACGAGCGCGCTGCTCATCCTGTGCGTCGGCGCCGTGCTCACCGGCGCCGCCAACGCGGTGCGCGAACTCGTCAAGGAACGCGTCGTCTACCAGCGCGAACGCGCAGTCGGCCTGCCCAGGTCGGCCTATCTGATGTCCAAGGTCGTGGTGCTCGGCACGATCAGCGTCGTCCAGGCCGTCGTCCTCACCCTGGTAGCCCTCCTCGGCGTCGACCTGAACGCGCCCGGCGGCAGTGGCGTCCTGTTGCCGCCGCTCGCCGAGATCACCCTGGCCGTCGCCCTGCTGGCGTTCACCGCCATGATGCTCGGCCTCCTCGTCTCCGCGCTGGTGCGCAAGGAGGAGGTGACGATGCCGCTGCTGGTGCTGCTGGCCATCGTCCAGGTCGTGCTCTGCGGGGCCCTGCTCAGGCTGAGCGGCGTGCCCGGCCTGGACCAGCTGTCCTGGCTCGTGCCCTCCCGCTGGGCGCTCGCCGCCATGGCCGGCACGGTCGGGCTGTCCCGGACCGCGCCCGGCACGCTGACCGCCGACCCGCTCTTCCGGCACTCGACAGGCGTCTGGCTGCTCGACCTGACCATGCTGGTGGCGCTGTCCGCCCTCTACGGGCTCGCGGTCGCCCGGCTGCTGCGCCGGCACGAGCCCGCCGTGATGCGGAGGTAGGCGGCACGATGGCACCCACGACGACGGCACACACACGGAAGCAGGCGCCCCGATGACCAAAGCGCCCAGCCCCGGATTCCAGCCCACGCACGTCGTGCCGCGGCGCGGCATGCCCGCCTGGGAGTCGCCCGACCCGGCCCGGCCCACCGTGCCCCTCGACCCGCTGCTCCCGGTCGAGCTGGTGGAGCGGCGCGGCGACTGGGGGTACGTCCGCTGTTCCAACGGCTGGGGCGCCTGGGTCGACGGCCGCCGGCTGGTCGCCGTACCCGACGACCCGCCCGCCGGCGACGGTCCGGACGGCACCGCCGATCCGCGGCCCCTGCTGGCCCGCGCCGAACAGGCCCTCGCCGACTACCGGTCCGCGGTCGAGGAGCTGGCGGCCGGTGCCCTGGACGGCGAGGACTTCGAGGACCGCACCCGGGACCTGAGGATCGGGGTCGTGGTGGACGGTGAGTCCATGTGGCTGTACGACCCCGAGGAGGGCCGCTGGGTCTACGGCGACGGACGGCGGCTGACCACCTACGCCACCGACCGGGCGGTCACCGGCGAGGGCGACACCGGGCACGCCCCGACCCGGCTGGTCGCGCCCGAGGGTGAGCGCTGATGGCACGCGAGACCAGCCTGTTCTCCGGCCGGCCCTCGGAGCTGATCGGCCGGCAGGTGGCGGGCTACCTCGTCGAGGGCGAGATCGGGCGCGGTGGCATGGCCGTCGTCTACCGGGCCCGCGACCTGCGCCTGGAGCGCACGGTCGCCCTCAAGCTGCTCGCCCCCGAACTCGCCCGCAACGACACCTTCCGCAAGCGCTTCACCCACGAGTCCCAGGTGGCCGCGGCGATCGACCACCCGCACATCGTGCCGGTCTTCGAGGCCGGCGAGACGGACGGAGTGCTCTACATCGCCATGCGGTACGTCTCCGGCAGCGACCTGCGCCGCCTCCTCGACCTGCGCGGACCACTGCCGCTGCCGGACACCGTACGGATCGCCGCGCAGGTCGCCTCCGCCCTCGACGCCGCGCACGAGCACGGTCTGGTCCACCGGGACGTCAAGCCCGGCAACATCCTGATCGCGGAGGGCATCGACAGCGACCATCCCGAGCACGTCTACCTCACCGACTTCGGGCTCACCAAGAAGTCGCTGTCCCTGACCGGCTTCACCAGCGTGGGCCAGTTCGTGGGCACCCTCGACTACGTGGCCCCCGAGCAGATCTCCGGCCGGCCGGTCGACGGCCGTTGTGACGTCTACGGCCTGGCCTGCGTCGTGTACGAGACCCTCGCCGGCCGTCCGCCGTTCCTGCGCGAGGACGACATGGCCCTGCTCTGGGCGCACCAGTACGACGAGCCGCCCCCGCCGAGCGAGGCCCGCCCCGGCCTCGCCCCGGCCCTCGACCCGGTCTTCGCCCGGGCCCTCGCCAAGAGCCCGGACGCCCGCTACGACACCTGCCTGTCCTTCGTCTCCGCCCTGCGCGCCGCCACCGCGTCCGGCGCGGCCCCGGCCGACGTCCACGCGGCGACGGAGCCCGGCACAGAGCCCGACACGGAGACGGACCACACGGCGGCCGAGGCTCCACGGCCCCCGCACTGGGCGGAGCCGGCGTTCGGATCCTGAGGCCCCTAAGGCCGCTCCACCGCGCCCCGCCGGCGCACCGGGAGCGCCAGCAGAGCGCCCACGAACCCCCCGACCAGCCCCCACACGGCGCCCAGGCCCACCGCCTGCCACAGCCGGGGCCTGAGGAACAGCTCCCCGGACAGCCCGCCGCCCATGTCACCGATGCCGAGCAGGGACAGCCCGTAGTGCGCCGAGACGCGGCCCGTCAGACAGATCATCAGCACCGCCAGCGCCAGCGCCACGGCCAGGTGGACGGCGTGCTGCCACAGGCGGATCCGGGCCGGTGAGCGGACCGCCATGCGGAAGGCCACGGCCAGCAGCAGGATCGCGTCCACGACCACCAGCCACCACCACCGGCCGTCGTCGGCGGTGAGCGAGCGCAGGTTCAGCGCGGACACGTCCGGGGTGCGCAGGATCGCGTCCAGGACGTGCGGCATCGGCAGGCCGAACGGGCCGTCCACGCGGCCGTTCCAGGTCGCTCCCATGCCGAGGGTGAGGGCCAGCCAGGCCAGATTCGGCAGGCCGAGCAGGATCAGCGCGAAGGTCGCCGGGGCGTGCCCGCGGGTCGCCGCCGTGATCAGCGCGGTGACGAGCCCGACGGCGACGTACGCGAGGAGCAGGGCCACCGTCGCGTGCGCCGCCGGGCGCACCGACTCCTGGAAACGCAGCAGCCGCGCCGGCAGGGGCGCTCCGTACGCGACCAGCAGGGCCAGCAGCAGCACCCCGGCCAGCCACAGCAGTCCGAACAGCACGGTCAGCGGCACGTTCGCGGTGAACCCCACCTTCGGCGACACGTCGAACAGCCCGGTCAGGTCGCTCAGGGTGCCGCTGCCCACGTCCACGGCGAAGGTCTGCCGGGCACCGAAGGCCAGGCCGACCAGCACGAGCAGCCACAGCACCGCGATCCGGGCGGCCCAGCCGGCCAGTTCACCTGCCGAGGCCACCGCCCGGTGCCGCAGCGGGCGCAGGAAGCCCGCGCCGATCACCAGGGCGCCGGCGAGCGTCACCGACAACGGGATCACGGTGATGCCGGCCCGGGTCTGCGCCAGGAAGCCCGCGTTGCCGGACAGTTCCACGCTGCCGCCCACCGCCGTGACCAGGGTCGCGACCACCACCCTGGGGAACGCGCCGTCCGGCAGGTCCGCCGCTCCGGCCGCCCACAGCCCGAATGCCGCCACGAGCACCATGACGGCCAGCCCGGTCAGCACCGTGGCCACGGCCCGCGCCCAGCCGTGGTGGGCGGCGGGCCGCGCGGAGACGGTCGGAGCGCTCACGCCTGCCACGCTATGCAGCCGCAGGGCACCGCGCCCGCCGAGTGGGCCGTCCGCGTCGGCTTGCGCGTGTCAGCACACTGCCACACACAATGGGATCAACGTGCAGCCGAACGCACCCCACGGGATGTGACTGAGAAACGCCGCGTATCGCGCCGCGTATCGCGACGATCGCGACGGGAAGAAGTGCTCGTGAGCGCCGAACCTCCGTCTTCCGGCCGCCCGACCGGACCGCCCTCCGGCCCGCTGTCGGGCTCCTCCCGGCCCCCCTCCGGACCACCGCCCGCGCAGCCCCCGGGCGGCGGCGCCGGGTCCGGGGGACCGCACAGGCCGTGGTGGAAGTCGGTACCGCGTGTGGCTGCTCTCAGCGCCGCCGTCGTCGCGGCCGTGGTCCTCGCGGTGGTCTTCACCCGTCCGGGTGGGGGCGGCTCGTCCGCCAAGGGCGGCGAGGTCTTCCTGCAGTCCGCCAACAGCAGCGGCCAGGACCCGTTCACGGAATCGACCGCGAGGCAGACTTCCTCCCCGCCCGTGCCCCCGCCCTCCGCCCCCGCCGCCTCCGGCGGGGCCAACGCGGTGCCGGGAGTCGAGGGCGGGGCGCCCGGCCTGTACGGCGGCACCCAGAGCGCTCCCTCCTGCGATGTCGAGAAGCAGATCAAGGCCCTGCAGGCCGAACCGGGCAAGAACAAGGCGTTCGCCTCCGTGGTCGGCGTCCAGCCGTCCGGCGTGCCCGCCTACCTGCGCTCGCTGACCCCGGTCCAGCTGCGCGTCGACACCCGGGTCACCAACCACGGCTACCGCGACGGCGCCGCCACCGCTTACCAGTCGGTGCTCCAGGCGGGCACCGCCGTGCTGGTGGACGGCCACGGCGTGCCCCGGGTGCGCTGCGCCTGCGGCAACCCGCTGGCATCGCCGGTGGCCCAGAAGGCCACACCGAAACTGGTGGGCACCCGCTGGCCGTCGTACCGGCCCTCGAACGTGGTGGTGGTGACGCCCGCGCCGAAGGTCGTCAACGTCTTCGTGCTCTACGACGCCCCCCACCACGACTGGATCCACCGGCAGCGCGGCGACCATGACGGCCGGCACGACCGGCACGCCAGGCCGCCGGTGTTCCCGCACCCCTGGAACCCGCCGGAGCCGTGCCCGCCCTCGCCGGGCAGGACCGGGACGCCGGGCCCCTCGCCCCGGCCCTGCCGGTCCACGTCGGGCAAGCCGAGCACCTCGCCGTCGTGGTCGACGTCGTCTTCTTCGCTCTCGTCGAGCCCGTCCTCCCGGCCTCCTTCGAAGCCGGCCTCGTCCTCTTCGAAGTCCGCCTCGCCCGCTTCGTCCCCTTCTTCCTCTTCGTCGTCCTCGCCGTCTTCATCGAGTTCGTCGCCCTCGTCCTCGCCGTCGAGGTCGAAGCCGGTCGAGCCGAAGTCGTCGGGGCCGGAGTCCTCGTCCGGGCCGGAGTCCTCGCCCGAGTCCTCCACCGCTGGGCCGACGTCGCCGTCCGCCGGCTCCCCGGCGACCGAGAGCTCGGGCGAGGAGTCGTCGCAGGAGCAGACGACCGGCTCCGCGCCGCCGTCCTCAGAGAACTCCGCTCCCGGCGCGACGACATCCTCGTGACCCTCGCCACTGTGCGCGGCGGGCGAACGCCCAGGGGGACTGCCGGGCCCGGCTCGGGGTACGAGGACAGGTGCGACAGGCGACCGGCCGGGCCGATTTTTCGAGAGAGACAGCATGACCGAACATCTGGGCGGGGCAGTGATACCGACTGGTTTCGACGTACCCGTGGAGCCGCTGCGACGCGCGGCGCACTACACCGGCGAACCAGGATGCATCGCCGAGGCGCGTGCCTTCGCCTCCCGGTTCCTGGAGGAGTTGCGGACCGAGTGGTGCGCCACCGCCGACCGGCGTGCCGACGGCGAGCTGATGCTGCTCGTGAGTGAACTCGTCACCAACGCCGACCGGCACAGCAACGGCCCGTACATCCTGGAACTGGAAGGCACCGACAGCGCCGTCACGGTGTCCGTCTACGACAGCAGCTCCGCCCTGCCCCGCCGCTACCCCAAGGATCCCGAGCGCGTCGGGCGGCACGGCCTGGAGATCGTGTGCGCCCTGGCCTCGGCGGTCACCGCGGAGCGCGTACCGGTCGGCAAGCGGGTGCAGGCCCGCTTCGAACTGCGCCGCCCGGAAGCGGGCTGACCTCAGGCGCAGCCCAGCTCGCCGAGCATCCCCTCGCGCAGCCGGGTGATGATGCGCTTGATCAGCCGGGACACGTGCATCTGGGAGCAGCCGAGCCGTGCCCCGATCTCCGCCTGGGTGGCCTCCTCGACGAACCGGAGATGGATGATCTCCCGGTCCCGCTCGCTGAGCTCCGCCATCAGCGGGGCGAGCGCGTGGAAGTCCTCGACGAGCCGCAGCCCCTCCTCCTCGACACCGATGAAGTCGGCGAGCACCGCCTCGCCGTCCTCGGGACCGTCGCCGGTGAGCGCGGCGTCCAGGGAGGCGGAGTTGTACCCGTTGGAGGCGAGCTGGGCCTCGACCACCTCGTCCTCGGAGATGTTCATCAGCGTCGCCAGCTCGGCCACCGTCGGGTCCCGGTCCAGCCGGCTGGACAGCTCCTCGCGCGCCTTGGCCAGCTCCACCCGTGCCTCCTGGAGCCGGCGCGGCACGTGCACCGCCCACGTGGTGTCCCGGAAGAACCGCTTGATCTCGCCCACGATGTACGGCAGCGCGAAGGAGGTGAACTCCACCTCGCGGGCCAGCTCGAACCGGTCGATGGCCTTGATCAGGCCGATCATGCCGGTCTGGACGATGTCCTCCATGTCGTCGCCGCGGCCCCGGAACCGTCCGGCCGCGAACCGCACCAGCGACATGTTCATCTCAATGAGGGTGTTGCGCGCGTACTGGTACTCGTGCGTGCCCTCTTCCAGCTCCGTCAGGCGGCGGAAGAACTGGCGGGACAGCTCCCGTGCGTCACGGGGCGCGACGGACGCCGGGTCCGCGATTCCAGGCAGTGATTCCTCGCCCGTCCTGTCCTGCTCGGCCCTCTCGGCGACCTCTGCTTCTGACCGGATCCCGGCGGTGTTCATTACCTCTCCCACGAAAGTCACGGTGCCACGTCTGCCGTCTGCCCTGAGCGGCCAGTTTTTGTCCGTTTCCCACCTTTTGTTCCGGGTACCCGAACCCCGGTACTCGACGTGTGCCGACGGTGCCGCTCACGGGGCGAGTACCCCCGGTCACCTCTGGCATGCACGCGTTGTCGCGCAGTGGCGCGAAACACGCCCCGCCGATTTCCCTCAGGGCGCAACGCGGCGCCCTTGCCCCGCGGGCCCCGGCTCGTAGGCTGGCGCGGGTGACCAACCAGGTGAGCAACGAAGCCCGAGTGATCCCGCTGCGACCGGTGCCCGCCCGCCCGGCGGGCCCCGAGTCCTCGCCCGCGCGGAACACGGGGAACACGCAGAACAGGGAGACGCGAGAGAACGCGGGGCAGCGGGAGGGCAAGGAGCCGTTGTGGCGTGATCTTGTCGGTGAGGTGCTGCGCCGCGAGCGGCGGTCACAGGAGCGCACCCTCAAGGACGTGGCCGACGCGGCCAGGATCTCGCTGCCCTACCTCTCCGAGATCGAGCGCGGCCGCAAGGAGGCCTCCTCGGAGGTCCTCGCCGCCGCGGCGCACGCGCTCGGCCTGGGCCTCGCCGACCTGCTGTCCCTGACCCACGCGGAGCTGACCCGCCACACGACCCCGCATCGCCGTCCGGCCGCCGCGCGTCCCCGCCCCTCCACCGGCCTCTGCCTGGCCGCCTGAGCCGGCCCCGCCGTACGACGCCCCTACGGCTTCTCGCGGAGCCCGCGGAAGAACGCTCTGATGTCGGGGACCAGGAGGTCCGGTTCCTCCAGGGCCGCGAAGTGGCCGCCCCGGTCGAACTCGGTCCAGCGGACGAGGTTCTCGGTGCGCTCCGCCTTGTGCCGCAGCGGCATCTGGGGGTCGGCCGGGAACACGGCCAGCGCGGTCGGCGCGGTCGACGGCTCGGCCGGCTGCCACGCCCGGTCGCCGCTGGTGTGGGCCCGCTCGTAGTAGATACGGCCGGATGAACCGGCCGTACCGGTCAGCCAGTACAGCATCACGTTGGTCAGCAGCCGGTCCCGGTCCACCGCCTCCTCCGGCAGCTCCTCGCAGTCCGCCCACTCCCGGAACTTCTCCACGATCCAGGCGAGTTGACCGACGGGCGAGTCCGTCAGGGCGTAGGCCAGGGTGTGCGGGCGGGTGGACTGCAGGCCGGCGTATCCGGCGCCGTCCCGGAGCCAGGCGTCCCACCGGCGCCAGGACAGCAGTGTCCGCTCCCGCTCCCCGGGGTCCAGCGCGGCCAGCTCCTCCTCGGCCGGCTCGGTGGCCGCCTGCGCGCCGGGCAGCAGATTGAGGTGGACGCCGATCACCCGCTCCGGATGGACGCGCCCCAGCTCGCGGGAGATCCCCGCGCCCCAGTCGCCGCCCTGCAGCCCGAACCGCTCGTAGCCGAGCCGCCGCATCAGTTCCACCCAGGCGTCGGCCACCCGGCGCGCCTCCCAGCCCCGTTCGGTGGTGGGTCCGGACAGCCCGAAGCCGGGGATGCTCGGCACGACGACATGGAAGGCGTCCGCCGCGTCGCCGCCGTGCGCGACCGGGTCGGTGAGCGGGCCGACCACGTCCAGGAACTCCACGACCGACCCCGGCCAGCCATGGGTGAGGACCAGCGGCGTGGCGTCCGGCTCCGGTGAGCGGACGTGGGCGAAGTGGACGTTCGTCCCGTCGATCGTGGTGGTGAACTGCGGCCACCGGTTCAACTCGGCCTCGGCGGCGCGCCAGTCGTACTCGTGCCGCCAGTACCGGACCAGCTCGCGCAGATAGCCGGCCGGGACGCCGTACTCCCAGCCGGCTCCGGGCAGCTCGGCCGGCCAGCGGGTCCGGTCGAGGCGGTCGTGCAGGTCGTCGAGGTCGCTCTGCGGGACGGAGAGCCGGAAGGGTTCGATGCGTTCGGCAGGCGTGGAGGTCATGATCGGGATGCTAGGCGCGGACGCCGTTCACCCGCACGGATTATCCGGCGCCCCCGCCGATGAGTTTCGCCGCGAGGATCGGTCGATACAGATGACCGCGTTCCCCGCTCAGGAGGTACTCATGACCAGCGACGGATTCGTCACGTGTCTGTGGTTCGACGGCCAGGCCGAGGAGGCCGCCGAGTTCTACGTCTCGGTCTTCAAGAACTCGAGCATCGGCCGCGTCGGCCGCTACACCGAGGCCGGTCCCGGCCCGGCCGGCTCCGTGCTGGTCGCCGAGTTCACGGCCAACGGCCAGAAGTTCGTCGCGCTCAACGGCGGCCCCCAGTTCCGCTTCAACGAGGCCGTGTCCTTCCAGATCCTCTGCGCCGACCAGGACGAGATCGACTACTACTGGACCAAGCTCACCGAGGACGGCGGCGAGGCCGGCCCCTGCGGCTGGCTCAAGGACCGGTACGGCGTCTCCTGGCAGGTCGTCTACGACCGGATGCCCGACCTGATCGGCGACCCCGACCAGGAGAAGGCGGCCCGCACCATGAAGGCCATGATGGCCATGGGCAAGCTGGACGTCGCCGCGCTGGAGAGGGCACACGCGGGGGAGTAGCGGCCATCGGCCCCACCCGGCCTCGACGGGGATCTCGGTGATCACATACCGGGAGTTCCCCGCCAGGGCCGGGCCGGTGTCCCATGCCGACGGAAGTTCCTGACGCCGGGCCCCGGCTCAGATCCGGTCGGCCGCGATCAGCAGGTACTGGAAACTGCCGTTGCGGTAGGCGTCGAGGAACGTGTCCTCGATGCCCGTGACCAGGTGGTCGGCCTGCTTGCGCAGTTCCCAGTAGGGGATCGCGGCCTCGGTCAGATCCTCGACGTGGGCCGGCACCAGACGGTTGCGGGCCATCGCCTTGAAGTACTCCGAGCGCGGGTGGATGTCGCAGATGTAGTGGGCGTTGATCAGGGACACCTCGCGCGAGGCCCGGCCGTAGGTGTCGTTGTAGCAGCCGGTGATCGTCACATAGCGTCCGCCCCGGCGCAGCAGCCGGGCGTGCTCGGCGAACAGCAGGTCCAGCTCGACGTACATGGTGGACTCGTTGTTCCACGACGCGGCGTACGCGCCCGACGCGAAGCCGGTGTCGAGCATGTTGCGGTGGTGGTAGCGCACCTTGTCGTCGACCTGCCGCCGGCGGGCCGTCTCGTTGGCGAAGTCGGCCTGCTTGGCGGAGATGGTGACCCCGTCGGCGTGGCAGCCGTGGCGCAGGTTCGCCACGATGCTGCCGCCGCCCCGGCCGCAGCCGGCGTCGAAGACCCGGTCGGCGGGCGTGAGCGGGCCGAGGTGGCCCGCCAGCAGCTCGGCCTGGGCGTGCTCCAGCCGGTGCAGTTCCGTGGTGATCCGCGCCTTGCGCAGATCGGGATCGGGCTCGTCGAGCACCGTCCAGTCGGCGTCCCCGATGCCGTAATGGTGGTGGTACAGGTCGTCGATCTTTCCGAGTTCGAGGTTGACCGGGTTCTCCTCGGCGTTCCAGTAGTCCGCGACGCGGTTCTGGTACGTGGACTGGGTCGGCACCGGTGCCGGCGTGCTGG
Organism: Streptomyces filipinensis; assembly: GCF_014649495.1. Classification (GTDB taxonomy): domain Bacteria; phylum Actinomycetota; class Actinomycetes; order Streptomycetales; family Streptomycetaceae; genus Streptomyces; species Streptomyces filipinensis. Next base: position 287,260 of record NZ_BMTD01000010.1, read on the forward strand.
TCTTCCGGGCGACAGGGGCGGTGGTCAACAGTTGCTCCTCGAAGTGGTGCTGATGGTGTTTCAGGTGAGCTGTGGATCTGCTACCAGTAGTCGGGCAGGTGGTAGCGGTGGGTGTTGGTGGCGTGCCACTCGTGGTTGCCCGAGACCCAGGCGGCCAGGCCCTCGGCGTAGCGCGCGATCACGGGTGAGGTGGCCGACAGGGCGGCGGACTCCTCCTCGAAGGCCTCCATGATCCCGTTGTGGATCTCCACGGACTTCAGATAGGCGGCCTTCAGCCCACGGCGGTCGTTGGCCGCGACCACCTGGGGCAGGTTGAGGTGGTCCGGATCGCTCGCCAGCTCCTTGGTGAACGAGTACAGGTCGTTCACGATCGTGGTCGCGTTGCAGGCGAGGGCGGTGATCCGCTGGATCTCCGGGCGGGCGTAGACCGGCTCGGGCAGTTCGTAGCCGTCCACGGCGTCGACGAGCGACAGACAGGGGCGGAAGTTGTTGAACTGCCGCATCACCAGGTACTCCCAGACCCGCGGTGTGTACCGGGTCTCCATCCAGGCGGCCTCGGCCAGATAGCCCATGTGCAGCCGGGCCATGTCGTGCACGAACCGGCCGGTCTGGCTGGGCGTGGCGAAGGTCGCGTAGTCCGCCAGGGCGAAGTGGTAGGAGCGCAGCGGCCCGTCGGCCTGGATGCCGTCCCGCCACTCCGCCTCCAGCTCCGGGATGCCGTGGTAGGGGTCGAGCGCCGACTGGGCGATGATCAGCGGCCCGCCGAGGCCCCGCCGTGATCCGCCCCGACCCTCGTCCTCCTCGCAGTAGCAGGAGTCCACGATGTTCTCGGCGAGCAGCAGCTTCCCGGCGGCGGTGAGGCGGTCGAGGTCGAGGCCGCCCGGATGCTGCAGGACGACGGCCCGGCCGAACTGGAAGCCGGAGAAGTCCCCCTTCCAGGCCTCGGGGAACAGGTCCAGCTCGCGGGCCCAGGCCTCCAGCCTGCGGTCGACCTCGGCCGCCTTCTCCGGGTCGGCGGGTACCGCCGGCCGGTAGCGGAGTCCGGGGACGGCTCCGGTGCGCCGGGCCGGGCGCAGGCTCTGGGCGATGTTCGGCGGCCCGGGCAGCGCGTAGGAGTGGGTGGATGTGCTCATGACTGTGCTCCAGGCCGTGTCAGTCGGCGGTCCGGCCGAGCTGGACGTTCTCCAGGATCCCCGCCGCGTCGGGGACCAGAATCGCCAGCGAGTAGTAGGCGGTGACCAGGTAGTTGATGACGGCCTGCTCGTTGACGCCCATGAAGCGGACGTTCAGGCCCGGCTGGAACTCCTCCGGGATGCCGGTCTGGTAGAGGCCGATGACACCCTGGTCCGCCTCACCGGTGCGCAGCGCGATGATGCTGGTGGTGTGGTTCTCACTGATCGGGATCTTGCTGCACGGGTAGATCGGGACCCCGCGCCAGGCCGGCACCTCGTGCCCGTCGACGCTCGCCGTGCCGGGCACCAGACCCCGTCGGTTGCACTGCCGGAAGAAGGCCGCGATCGCCTTGGGGTGGGCCAGGAACACCTTGGTCTTGCGGCGCATGGACAGCAGCTCGTCCATGTCGTCGGGCGTCGGCGGGCCGGTGAAGGTGCTGATCCGCTGCCCGTAGTCGATGTTGTGCAGCAGCCCGAACTCCCGGTTGTTGACCAGTTCCCACTCCTGGCGCTCGCGGATCTCCTCGACCGTGAGGCGCAGCTGCTGCTGGGTCTGGTCCATCGGGTGGTTGTAGAGGTCCGCGACCCTGGTGTGCACCCGCAGCACGGTCTGGGTGAGCGACAGCTCGTACTCGCGCGGGGCGAGCTCGTAGTCCACGAAGCCGCCGGCCAGTGTCTCCTCGCCGACGTGGCCGGCCTGCACCGGAACCTCGGCCTCGCCCTTGCGGTTCATCGGCAGCTGCTGCCGGTCCACATACGCCTGGAGATGGGCGCCCAGTGACGGCACGCGCTCCATGACCTCCTCGACGACGGCCCAGGGCAGCGCCAGCACCACGCCCGCGGTCTCCGCCCGGACCGAGGTGAGCCACAGAGGGTCGGACTGCCCGACCGCCTCGTCGCCCATCTGGTCGCCGTCGGTGACGACCCCGACGATCTCCTCCTCGCCGTACTTGCCCGCCGCGTACCGGGTGAACCTGCCGTGCACCACGAGGTACGCCTCGGTGACCGGCTGTCCGGCCTCGAACAGCACCTGTCCCGCGCGCACCTCGCGGGCCTGGAAACGGCCGGCGACCTCGGTCAGCACCTCCAGGTCGTCGTAGCCGCGCAGGATGGGCAGTTCGGTGAGCGTGTGCGGGATGACCCGGATGTCGTCCCCGCCGTTGTGCTCGAAGCTCACCCGGCCGCGCCCCGTGCGCAGTTGGAGGCGCCGGTTGACCCGGTAGGTGCCGCCCTTGACGTCCACCCACGGCAGTGTCTTCAGCAGCCATCGGGAGGTGATGGCCTGCATCTGCGGTTCGGACTTGGTGGTCGTGGCGAGCTGGCGTGCCGCCCGGGTGCTCAGGCTGGTGAGCTGCCGGTCGGCGGTCGGATCGGGTTCAGGCTCGTCTACGGCGGAGCCGACGACGCTGTCCGGTGTGGACACATTCCCTCCAGCGGAGAGGTGAACAAGGGGGTGTGAAGAGGCGGTGGTGCGCGAGGTGCGAGTGCGCAGGCACAAGCCAAACAGCCGTGGTGATCTCCGGGATACGGCGCAAAGGGGGCGGTTGCATGACTTGGTTGCGTAAACCGGCTGTCCGGGGCGAAAGGGGGCGCGCTTCTTGATCACGCGCTGGTGGTCCCGCCTGTGCCCGGGCGGCCGGGGTCAGGAACGGTCGTGCACCAGTACCGCGGCTCCGTCGAAGCGTCCGGCCTTCAGGTCCCGCAGGGCTCTGGGCGCCTCGGAGAGCGGATACGGGTGCGTCGTCGCGCGGACGCCGTACCGGGCGGCCAGCACGAGGAACTCCCGCCCGTCCGCACGGGTGTTGGAGGTGACGCTGCGCAGCTCCTTCTCGTAGAACAGCTCGGTCTCGTAGTGCAGGGCCGGCACGTCGCTCAGGTGGATGCCGGCGAGCGCCAGCACGCCGCCGCGGTCGAGGGCGCGCAGTGCGACCGGGACGAGCTCGCCGGCCGGGGCGAACAGGATCGCGGCGTCCAGCGGCTCGGGCGGGGGCTCGCGCAGGTCCCGCGCGGAGGCCGCGCCCAGCTCCAGGGCCAGCCGGCGGGCGGCCGGCTCCCGGGTGATCACATGCACCGTGGCGCCCTCGGCGAGCGCGATCTGCGCACACAGGTGCGCGCTCCCGCCGAAGCCGTACAGGCCGAGCCGTCCGCCCTTGGGCAGCCCGGTCCGGCGCAGCGCACGGAACCCGATGATCCCGGCGCACAGCAACGGTGCCACCGCCACGTCGTCCAAGGCGCCGGGCAGCCGGTAGGCGAAGCCGGCCGGCACGGTGGCGTACTCGGCGTAGCCGCCGTCGGCGTCCCACCCGGTGTACTCCGAGCTCGGGCACAGGTTCTCGGCGCCCCGGGCGCAGTACGCGCACCGCCCGTCGGTCCGGCGCAGCCACGCCATGCCCACCCGGTCGCCCACGGCGAAGTCACCGGCCCCGGGTCCGGCGCGCGCCACCACGCCGACGACCTCGTGTCCCGGCGTCACTCCCGCCCGGTGCACGGGCAGGTCACCCTCGGTGACATGCAGATCGGTCCGGCACACCCCGCAGGCGCGCACCCGCACCAGCAGCTCGTCCGCGCCGGGCAGCGGCACGGGGCGCTCCACGAGCCGCAGCGGGTCACCCTCGACGGGCCCGGGCCGCACGACGGACCAGGCCCGCATCGTCGGCGTCGTCATCACGTCCGCCCTTCCGAAGCAGCGGGCCCCTTCCCCAGTGTCCGGCAGCCCCGCGTTCGGCGCGCGGGCCGAACGCGGGCTGGCTAGCGTGAGCACGGGGGCAGCACAACACCAGGAGGGCCGCGAGCATGGCCGTGCAACCCGAGGGAACGCCCTGTTGGGCCGATGCGATGTTCAGCGACGTCGAGGGGGCCAAGCGGTTCTACGCCGACGTCCTCGGCTGGACCTTCGGCGAGTCGTCGTCGGAGTACGGCAACTACACGCAGGCCTACGCGGACGGCAAGGCGGTGGCCGCCGTGGTCCCGCCGATGCCCGGCCAGGAGGGCCAGTCCCAGTGGTGCCTGTACTTCGCCTCGCCGGACGCCGCCGCCACCGCGGAGAAGATCCGCTCGAACGGCGGCGAGGTGCTCATGGAGCCGATGCAGGTCGGCACCTTCGGCACGATGTGCCTGGCCCGTGAGCCCAGCGGAGCCGTGTTCGGTGTCTGGCAGGGCGGTACCCACGAGGGTTTCGAGGCGACCGCGACCCCGGGCGCCTACTGCTGGGCCGAGGTCTTCACCCGTGAGCCCGAGAAGGCCGACACCTTCTTCTCCGCCCTCTTCCCGTACCGGATGAAGCAGATCCAGGACCAGGCCGTCGACTTCCGGATGTTCGACGTGGGCGAGGACACCGTCCTCGGCCGGATGCGGATGACCGACGACTTCCCGCCCGAGGTGCCGTCCTACATCAATGTCTACTTCACCGTCGACGACTGCGACGAGGCCGTGGCGCGCGCCACCAAGCTCGGCGGTGTCCTCCGCTTCGGGCCGATGAGCAGTCCCTTCGGCCGGTTCGCCGCCCTCAGCGATCCGCAGGGCGCGAACTTCTCCGTGATCGACATCGCGACCACGGAAGGGGAGATGCCGGAGGTCACGGAGGTCTGACCGGCTCCCGCAGCAGGCTGCCCGCGGCACGAGGAGCACGGCCGGCCGTTCGGCCATGGCATGATCGGGCACATGCGTGAACGTGTGGTGGCCGCGTGCGACGGGGCTTCGAAGGGAAACCCCGGACCGGCCGGATGGGCATGGGTGATCTCCGACGACGAGCGGACCGCGGTCCGCTGGGAGGCGGGCCCGCTCGGCCGGGCAACCAACAACGTCGCCGAACTCACCGCCCTGGAGCGGCTGCTCGCGGCCGTCGAGCCGGACGTGCCGCTGGAGATCCGCATGGACTCCCAGTACGCGATGAAGGCCGTCACCACCTGGCTGCCCGGCTGGAAGCGCAACGGCTGGAAGACCGCGGCCGGCAAGCCGGTCGCCAACCAGGAGCTCGTCGTCCGCATCGACGCGCTGCTGGACGGCCGGGCGGTCGAGTTCCGCTACGTCCCGGCCCACCAGGTCGACGGCGATCCGCTGAACGACTTCGCCGACCGCGCCGCGAGCCAGGCCGCCACCGTCCAGGAGGCGGCCGGCAGCGCGCTCGGCTCTCCCGAGCCGCCGCCGTCGCCCGACACCCCGAAGGCGGCGGCCCCGCGCAAGAAGGCGCCCCGCCGCGCCGGCGGCGGAGCGTCCTCCCGTACGATCAAGGCGAAGTTCTCCGGCCGCTGCCTGTGCGGCCGCGCCTACGCGGCCGGCGAGTCCATCGCCAAGAACGCGCAGGGCTGGGGTCACCCGGAGTGCCGTACCGCCGAGGCCTGATCAGCCGTCTTCGACGGTCGTCGGCCGTCGTGGGCCGTCTGCGGCGGTCTCAGCTGTCGAAGGTGTAGAACTTCGTGTGGTCCAGCAGATCCGCCGGGCGCACGTCGTTCCACGGCTTCATCGTCTCGTTCAGGTCCACGACGTCCGGCGTGCCGCCGCCCGGCACGTACGACGCGCCGGGATGCCGCCGCTGCCACTCCGCCCACAGCTTGTCGACGAAGGCGTGGTGCAGCCAGAACACCGGGTCGTTGGGGGAGACCCCGGTGGCCATCTGGCCGCCGACCCAGACGTGGACCCGGTTGTGCAGATTGACCCCGCGCCACCCCTCCAGGTTGTTGCGGAAGCCGTCCGAGGCACTGTTGTACGGCGCCATGTCGTACGTCGCTATGGACAGCACCGACTCCACCTCCGCGGGCGTCGGCAGCTCGCGCACGGCCGTGCCGAGCGAGCGGCGCAGGAAGGTACGGCCGTCGACGCGTATGTTCATCGGCCAGTTGCCGGCCGACGCGGCGAACGGGCCGTCCATCACCCGGCCGTCCGTGCTGCGCCCGGTGCCGCCCAGGAAGTCCGGCCCCCACAGCGCGGCACGCACCGTGCGGTCGGTGCTCCAGTCCCAGTAGGGCAGCGCTACCGAGGAGTCCACCGACTGCAGCGCCTGTTCGAAGTCGAGCAGGAATCTGCGGTGCCAGGGCAGGAAGGACGGGGAGCGGTGGCCGGTCCGCTCACTCGTGTCGGTGTCCGACATGATGAACGCGTTGTGTGTGCGGACGAACTCGTCGTAGCGTCCGTTGCGCTTGAGTTCGAGGACGGCGTTGACGAACCGGCGCTTCTCGTCGGCGCTCAGGTTGGCCTGGTTCTTGCGTACGGTCATGGTGCGGGTGCTCCGGAAGTCCTTGCGGGGGCGGTCAGTTGGCGGGGAAGGGCAGCAGCGCGGCGCCCTGCAGCTCGTCCACCGCGGCGCGGGCGGCGGCGCGCGGGGTGCGCACCGGGTCGTAGTGGCTGACGACGCTGATCCAGGTGCCGTCGACGTTCCGCATCAGGTGCAGCGGCACGCCGTCGATCAGCACCTCGTATCCGCCGCCGTGCTCGTGGTGGTGGCCGCCTCCGCTCATCGGACGGCCCTGTATCCGGCGGCCCTTGTAGACCTCGTTGAAGGTGTCCGGCATCGGCATGGTGTGGTCGTGCCCCGCGGCCGAGGCCGCGGGCGCCGCGAGGGCGGTGACGGTGGCCGTCGCGGCGAGGGCTGCCGTCGCGGTGAGCGCGCGGCGCCGGGTGAGGTCGGGCATGCGGTCCTCCTGGAGGGTGTTCCTGTGGTGACGACGCATGCCTATCGGGGGCTCGGTGACGGGAAGAAATCCCCCGGAACCGGTTGGCTGTGATCCGGACAATTGGTTACATGTCGTACAGCGTTGAACGAAGATGATCTTGCCGCGCCTGGGTGGTGATCCGCTCCGGAACGGGGAATTCCTTGCCGTGCCGGCCGCGTTTCCGGCGATCCTTCTCGCCCGCGGTCCGTCCGAGTGGTCCGGCTCACCACGCCAAACTGACGCGATCGGGCGACGTGGACGCCGCGCCTCTGCGGGGTGACCCGGCCGCTCCGAGTGGCCGGGTGTCCCGTCCGTGATCGTGCCCGTCTCGTTGCGCCCGCTTCACCCCGCCCTCCCCGCCGCGGCACCGAGCGCTCACGGCACGTGACCGGGAATGTTGGTGAATGGCCATTCACTCGATAAGGTGAATTGCCATTCACCTCGCCGTCATGTCGCCCGCAGGAGCGCCGATGGACAAGACCGCCCCGACACCCCCGCCCCCGGCCGGACCGATCCCGCTGCGGAACCGGCTCACCATCCCGGTGCTGGCGTCGGGCGGCATCCTCATGGCGGTCATGCAGACCGTCGTCGTCCCCCTGCTTCCGGACCTGCCCCGGCTCACCGGCGCCTCGCCCGCGGCGGTCTCCTGGACGGTCACCGCGACCCTGCTCTCCGGCGCCGTCCTCACCCCCGTCCTCGGCCGGGCCGGCGACATGTACGGCAAGCGCCGGGTGCTCACCTGCGCGCTCGTGCTGATGACCGTCGGCTCGGTCATGTGCGCGCTGTCCTCCGACATCGGCGTGCTCATCGCCGCCCGCGCGCTCCAGGGCGCCGCCGCCTCCGTCGTACCGCTGTCGATCAGCATCCTGCGCGACGAACTCCCGCCGGAGCGCCGCGGCTCTGCCGTGGCGCTGATGAGTTCCACGGTCGGCATCGGCGCCGCGCTCGGCCTGCCACTCGCCGCACTCGTCGTCCAGTACGCCGACTGGCACACCATGTTCTGGCTCACCAGCGCCCTCGGCGCGCTCGGTGTCGCGGCGACCTGGTGGGCGGTCAAGGAGTCGCCCGTTCGCGAGGCCGGCCGGTTCGACGTGCTGGGCGCGCTGGGGCTCGCCACCGGCCTGGTCTGCCTGCTCCTGGGCGTCTCCCAGGGCGGCACCTGGGGCTGGGGGAGCCCCCGGGTCCTCGGGCTGTTCCTCGGGGCCGCACTCGTCCTCGCCCTGTGGTGGTGGCAGCAGCTGCGCGCCGAACGGCCGCTGGTCGACCTGCGGCTGGTCAGCCGGCCACGGGTGGGCCTGTCGCATGTGGCCGCCCTGCTGACCGGGTTCGCCTTCTACGCCAACTCCCTGGTCACCGCCCAGCTGGTACAGGCGCCGAAGGCCAGCGGCTACGGCCTCGGCCTGTCGATCGTCGCCACCGGCCTGTGCCTGCTGCCCGGCGGCGTGACCATGCTGCTGTTCTCGCCGCTGTCGGCCCGTATCTCGGCCGCGCGTGGCCCCCGGATCACCCTCGCGCTGGGCGCCGCCGTCATCGCCTGCGGTTACGCCGTCCGCGTCGCCGACAGCCGGGACCTGTGGATGATCATCGTGGGTGCCACCGTCGTGGCGACCGGGACCACGCTCGCCTACTCGGCGCTGCCGACCCTCATCCTGCGGGCCGTGCCGGCCGCGCAGACCGCCTCCGCCAACGGCGTCAACGTCCTGATGCGCACCATCGGCCAGGCCACCTCCAGCGCCGCCGTCGCCGTCGTCCTCGTCCACCACAGCAGCCCCGTGGCCGGCGCCCAGGTGCCCACCCTGCACGGCTACCTGCTCGCCTTCGCGATGGCGGGCGCCGTCGCCCTCGCCGCCTGCGCGGCCGCCCTCTCCATACCCGGCGACGGCCCCTCGGACGGCACCCGCCGCGCCGAGGGCGCCACCCGGGGCACCCGCGCCGAGGCGATGGAGGGAGCATGAGGACGTGAACACCCGGACCGACCCCACCGACCCCACCGACCCGACCGCACCCGCACGCCGGGACGCCGAGGACACCAAGGCCGCCATCCTCAAGGCCGCCCGCCACCTCCTGGCCCGGCACGCGCACGCCGACATCACGCTCAAGGCCGTCGCCGAACGGGCCGGCGTCAGCCCGCCGCTGATCGTGAAGTACTTCGGCAACCGGGACGCCCTGTTCGCCCGCGTGATGTCCTTCGCCACCGACGCCGACGCGCTGCTGGACGCCCCGCTGTCCGGCCTCGGCCAGCACATGGCCCGGCACGTCCTGTCCAGCCAGCGCGACCGCGGCGCCGACCCGCTGCTGCGCATCGCCTTCGCCCCGCTGCACGGCGACCACGGCGACATCCTGCGCGCCAACTTCCGCGCCCAGGTGACCGAACGGCTCGCCGCCCGGCTCACTGGCCCCGACCCGGGGCTGCGCGCGGAACTCGCCGTCGCCGCGCTCGTCGGCCTCGGCGTGATGTACGGCATCGCGCGCGGCCCGCACCTGCGCGAGAGCGACATCGACGCCATCGCCGACCGCTACGGACCGCTGGTACAGGCCCAGTTGACCCCCGGAACCTGACACGGTCCCGCTGCCGGGCGTCGAGCGCTGGAAGACCGCGGTGCGCCCGGACGTTGCCTCAGGGTATGAAGATCAGTGAGGCTTCCCGGCTCAGCGGCGTCAGCGCACGCTCGCTGCGGCACTACGAGGACGAGGGATTGATCGTCCCCGGCCGGTGCGGCAACGGGTTCCGCGACTACTGCCAGTCCACCGTCGACCGGGTGCTCGTCATCCGCTCGCTGCTGGACTCCGGCCTCCCCGTGCGGTTGATCAGGGACGCGCTGCCCGGCCTCACCGACGGATCCGACGGGGACACGGACGCGGTGTGCGCCCGGTTCCTGGACGAGGTGCAGGACTTCCGCGATCGGCTCGCCGCGCGCATCGCCGTTCTCAGCGATCAGCAGGCGGCGCTCGACGCCTACCTGCAGAAGGCCCGCCGCGCCGGCCCATGAGGCCCACTTGACCTTGACGTAAGTGTGAGACTCCTACGGTCGGCGCATGAACACCGACGAGCAGACGATGCGCGCACTGGTCCAGCACTCACACCAGGGACCGAAGGACCTGACCCTCACGACCGATCGGCGGCGTCCCGTCCCGGGCCCCGGCGAGTACCTGATCCGCGTGGGCGCCGCAGGGGTCAACTTCGCCGACGTCATGCAGAGCCGCGGAACCTACGAGGGAGGCCCGCGGGCGCCCTATGCGGCGGGCTTCGAAGCCGCCGGCGAGATCGTGGGTGCCGGCCCGGGCGTCGAGAGCCCGCTCCCCACCGGCACCCACGTCGTCGGAGCCGGCCCGGGCGCCTTCGCGCAGTACATGACGATGCCGGCGACCGGCGTACTCCCCGTGCCTTCCGGCTGGAGCGACGCCGCAGCCCTCGGTCTGGTGCTGAACTGGGCCACCGCCCTGGCCGCACTGAAGCCGCTGGGCGATGTCAGGACCGGTGAGGCGGTGCTCGTCCATGCCGCGGCCGGAGGGGTGGGGCAGGCCGCCGTCCGCCTCGCCCGACACTACGGCGCACGCGTGATCGCCACGGCGTCACCGGCCAAGCACAGCACCGTCCAGGCGCTCGGCGCGGACGCGGTCCTGGACAGCGCACGCCCCGATCTGGCCGAGGAGATCACCCGCCTGACCGGCGGGGTCGACCTGGTCCTGGAATCGGTGGGACAGGCCACGTTCGGCGTCAGTCTGTCGGTCACCAAGCCCTTCACCGGGCGCGTGGTCGTGTTCGGTGCCGCTTCCGGCGACGCCACGCTGACCACGCACGACCTGGTCTTCACCCACCAGGTCCAGGTCAAGGGCCTGCACATCGGTGCGCTGGCGGACAAGGCACCGTCCCTCCACCAGTCGTTGGTCGTGGAGCTGGAGGCCCTCATCGCCCAGGGCGTGTACCCGCCCGGCACCCCCGAGGTGCATCCCCTGGCCGCGGGGCCGGCGGTGCTCCGGCAGCTCGCAGCAGGCCGGACCCGAGGCAAGCACGCCCTTGATCCCTGGCGCCAGGAACACCTGTGAGGCACCAAGTGTCCTGCCGGGCAGGGCGATGGCGTGCACGGCGCCGCGTCCGGTGCACGGCTCGCCCACCGGAGCGGCCGCTTCCGCCCGGTCGGGTGCCGGATGTCAGACTGGCGGCATGGACGAACGCGCAATCCGCAGGTCGGGTCAGTGGGCATCGGTGGTCGGTCTCGGCACATGGCAGCTGGGCGCCGACTGGGGTGACGTGGACGACAAGGAGGCCCTGGCCGTCCTGGAGGCGGCGGCCGAGGCCGGGGTCACCTTCTTCGACACGGCCGACGTCTACGGCGACGGACGCAGCGAGGAGACCATCGCCTCGTTCCTGCGCGGCCGGCCCGACCTGCACGTGCTGGTGGCCACCAAGATGGGCCGCCGGGTCGAGCAGATCCCCGAGAACTACGTCCTGGACAACTTCCGCGCCTGGAACGACCGTTCGCGGCGCAACCTCGGCGTCGACCGCGTCGACCTGGTCCAGCTGCACTGCCCGCCGACGCCCGTCTACTCCTGCGACGCGGTGTTCGACGCCCTCGACACCCTGGTGGAGGAGGAGCGCGTCGCGGCCTACGGCGTCAGCGTGGAGACCTGCGCGGAGGCGCTGACCGCGATCGCCCGGCCGAACGTGGCGAGCGTGCAGATCATCCTCAACCCCTTCCGTATGAAGCCCCTGTACGAGGTGCTGCCCGCGGCCCGCGAAGCGGGCGTCGGCGTCATCGCGCGTGTGCCGCTCGCCTCCGGCCTGCTGTCCGGCAAGTACACCAAGGACACGGTGTTCGCCGCCAACGACCACCGCACCTTCAACCGGCACGGGGAGGCCTTCGACCAGGGCGAGACCTTCTCCGGTGTCGACTACGGGACCGGTGTCGAGGCCGCCGCCGAGTTCGCCGCGCTCGCCCCCGAGGGCTACACCCCGGCCCAGCTGGCGCTGCGCTGGATCGTCGAGCAGGACGGCGTGACCACGGTGATCCCCGGCGCCCGCACCCCCGAGCAGGCCCGCGCCAACGCGGCCGCCGCCAAGCTGCCCCCGCTGCCCGAGGAGACCTTCACCGCGATCCGCGAGCTGTACGAGAGGCGGATCAAGGACCAGGTCGAGCACCGCTGGTAGCCGGGGGAGCACGCGCCGTTTGAACGAACGGCCGCGCGGTTACACGCACCGCATGACGGAGGAAGGACGGCGCAGGGGGCGCAACGAGACCGAGGAGGAGCGGGCCGACCGGATGTGGGTCGAACTCATCCAGGAGGTCCGCGTCGCCCAGACGGGCGTGCAGATCCTGTTCGGTTTCCTGCTGACCGTCGTCTTCCAGCCCAAGTACGCCCAGCTCGCCCCCACCGACCAGGTCATCTACATCGTGACCGTCGTCCTCGGCGCCTGTGCGACCGGTGCCCTCATCGGACCGGTGTCCCTGCACCGCCTGGTGTCCGGCCGCCGCGTGAAGCCGCAGGCGGTGCGGCTGGCGTCCCGGATGACGTTCGTCGGGCTGGTCATGCTCCTGGTGACGATGGCGTCCTCCCTGCTGTTGATCCTGCGGGTGGCCACCCACAACGGCTATGTGCCGTATCTGGTGGGGGCTGTCGTCGTCTGGTACCTGGTGTGCTGGTACGGCCTGCCGCTGTGGGCCCGGCACCGGCACACGACCCGCTCGCCCGACGGCGCCGCGGGCGCGGGGCCGGCCGGCGGCGCCCCCGACCGGGACCGGACGTAGGAGCGGAGCGGTCGGGGCCGGACGCGGGAGCGGGGCGGCCGCTCAGCCCGCGGACAGGATCTCGGCCAGCAGCTCGTCGACCGGGACGCGTTCCCGCCCCGGCGGGACGATCCGATGGGTCTCCCGCAGGAACGCGGCGACCGCGGGTGCCCAGGCGAACACCACCGCGCGGTGCCGGGTGCCGTCCGGCCGGGCGTCCCCGAGGAACTCCATGCGCAGCTCGTGCCACGCGGCGGTCGCGGTGGGCCGCAACCGTACGTCCCCGGCGCCGACCGGCCGCACCAGACCGTCGGAGAGCATCTCCCGGTCCAGCCGCCAGCAGGCCAGCACCCGGCCGTCATGGCCGAACACGGCGGTCACGGCGAACGGGTCGTCGGCGTCGTAGCTGAGATGGGCCAGCACGGGACACCGGCCGGTGCCTTCCGCGCGCAGCTGCACCACCAGCGTCTTGTGCACGAACGAGGTCATGCGAGGGCCTCCGGCAACAATCGGCGTAGAGCCCTCTAGTACCCCCCTGGGGCCCGGGATGCTCACCCGTGAGACTGATTCCCCGCGTTCCCGCCGGATCCGCGCAGCGCGGTCAGACAGCTGCCGATGGCCTGCTGGAGCTCCTCCAGACGCCGGACCATGTCGTCCTCGTAGAAGTCCCGGGCGTCGTCGAAGGTCAGCTCCTCGAAGGCCCTGGTCGCCTTCTGCAGGCTGCTGTAGAACTTCGTCCGGCGCTCCTGGACGCGCAGTTCGGGGTCCGCCTCGACCGCCTCGACGACGAGCGACTTCATGGTGTCGTAGGCCTCGGTGGCCCACTCGCCCGTGTCCTCGCCGTCCTCCAGTTCGTCGATCAGCGACAGATGACGCTCGGCCTCCTCGCGCAGCTCGGCCGGGGCCTCGACGGTCTGCCCGGCCGGGGTCCGGATCTGTCCGGACTCGGCGATCTGCCGGACGTAGCCGATCCGGTCGGCGGCCCGGCTCTCGGTCGCGACGGCCTTCTTCAGGTCGTCGGTCCGTACGACGTCACGCGCCAGCTCCGCCTGCAGCCCGGGGTCCTCCCGGAGCCGGTCCAGCAGGGCGGAGCGGGCCGCGCGGGCGGTGGAGGGGTCGGCGAGGATCGCGGCGCGCAGCGCGGTCGGGTTCTCGGCGACCTCCAGCGCCTTGGTGGGGCGGATGCCCTCGGCCTCGGCGGCCTCGGCGATCGCGGTGCCGCGCTCGGAGGTCGCGCTGTTGCGGGAGACGTAGTAGCCGAGCCACACGTCCGCGTCCGGCAGGTCCACCTCCTGACCCGGCTCAAGGGTCTCGAAGTGCGGGACGAGCCCGTCGTCGGCGGCCCGGTCCCAGGCCTTGTAGTAGCGCATGACCCGCTCCGGGGAGCAGCCCGCCAGCTGGGCGAACTCCTTCGCGGACACCTTCGGCGTCGCACCGGCCGGCTGTCCGCCCGGCCGGACGCTGCGGGCCACCATCAGCGCGAAGGCCCAGCCGCCGGTGCGCGCGTAGCCGCCGAACTCCCGGGCGTCGCGCGCCACCAGGTCGGACAGGGGCGGCGCGGCCGGGGCGGACGTCTCGGACGGCTCGATGACCAGGGTCACGGATGACTCTCCTGCGAGGATGCTCAAGGGACCGCACCCGGGTGCGGATGCGGACAGGAAAGCCTATAGCGACGCACAGGCGGTGGTGTCCCGCGTCGTGATGTGTCCCTCGGCCCACGTGGTCAGCCGAGGGCCTCCCGCAGCGCGGGCAGCAGGGTCTTCGCCGACCAGTCCAGGAACTCCGGCTGTGCGTCGCCGCCGATCTGCACGAGGGCGACCTCGCCGAACCCGGCCTCGGCGTAGGGCCGTACGGCCTCCACGAAGACGTCCGGGTCGTCGCCGCACGGGATCGAGGAGGCGACGTCGTCCTCGGTCACGAACTGCGTCGCGGCCTCGAAGGAGTCGGGGTGGGGCAGTTCGGCGTTCACCTTCCAGCCGAGCCCGAACCAGCGGAACTGCGCGTGGGCGCGCTTGACCGCCGTGTCCCGGTCGGGGTCGTAGCACACCGGCAGCTGTCCCACCCGTGGCTTGCCGCTGCCGCCGTGCCGGTCGAAGGCCTCCAGCAGCCCGGGCTTCGGTTCGGTCGCGATGACCAGGTCGGCGAGGTGCCCGGCGAGCTTGCAGGACTGCTCGCCGGAGACGGCGATGCCGATCGGCGGCGGCTGGTCCGGCAGATCCCACAGCCGGGCCGACTCCACGTCGTAGTGCGGTCCGTGGTGGGTGACATGGCCGCCCTCGAACAGCGCCCGGATGACCCCGACGGCCTCTTCGAGCATCTCGTGGCGCACGTCCACCGGGGGCCAGCCGCCGCCCACCACATGCTCGTTCAGGTTCTCGCCTGCGCCCAGTCCGAGCCGGAACCTGCCCTCGGACAGCAGCTGCACCGTGGCCGCCTTCTGCGCCACGATCGCCGGGTGGTAGCGGAGGATGGGGCAGGTGACGTAGGTCATCAGCGGAATCCGCGAGGTGGCCTGGGCGGCGGCGCCCAGCACGCTCCACGCGTAGGAGGAGTGGCCCTGCGAACGCAGCCACGGAAAGTAGTGGTCGGAGATCACTGAGAAGTCGAAGCCGGTCTCCTCGGCCCGCACCACGTGGTCCACCAGGTCCCGGGGGCCGGCCTGCTCGGTCATCATCGTGTATCCGATTTGCACCATAAGGGGCGAGTCCCCGGGTCGGCGGCTCGAAAACGGACCAGGACGCCGGTCAGTGTGCCGGCGTGCGGAACGTCTGCAGGAACGTCTTCAGCGCCAGCCGGTTGGCGTCGTCGTCCCAGGTCGCGGCCGGAGTCGTGAAGCGCAGGGAGAAGCCGTCGCCGCCGCCCGTCAGGAAACCGCGCCCGAAGGTGTGCACCCGCGCGTCCCCCGACCCGGCCAGCCACTCCAGGTCGGCGGCCCGGTGCCCCTGGTAGGTGGCGGCCCGGACGGTGCCGACGCGGCCGTATCCGGGGAGCCGTCGCAGATCCGGTTCGACGTCGTCCCGCCAGACGGCGACCGGGTCCGGGCCCACGTGCTCGCTGTGCGTGACGGCCAGCGTGGGGGAGGTGGCGTCCCGGCCGAAGGTGACGCGGTAGGCGCCGCTGACGCGGGAGGTGGTCAGCCGCCGCCAGCCGTCGGGCAGGGCCACGGAGAAGCCCTCCGGGGCGGTGTAGGGGTGGTAGCCGGCCGGCAGGGCGGGCGGGCTGCTCGGGGTGGGGCTCGCGGACGGCGTCCCGCCCCCGCCGCCGGTGTGTCTGCCGGTGGGGGTGACCGTGGCGGAGGGGTGGTCCGGTGTCTGCGCGGTTCCGGTGCCCGGCAGCTGGTGGGTCGCGGCCAGGACGGCGGCGGTGACGGTGAGCGCGGCCAGCGCGGTACCCGCCGCCAGAGCTCGTCTGCCGTGCTCCCGTCCGGCGAGGCGCACGCCCGCGTACGCGCCGCGCAGCCGGGGTACGGGGGCCGGCTGCCGGTCGGCGTCGGCGTCCTCGTCGAGGGCCCGGAGCAGGGCCGCACGGACGACCGGGCGGGTCAGCCGCTCCCGCGAGTTCTTCCGCAGCAGCCCCTGCACGGACTGGGTGAGCGGGCCGGCGCGCAGCGGGGTGCGCAGCGGCAGCCGGTCCACGGCCTTCAGGGTGGCGTCGGGCCGGCCGCGGTCCCGGAACGGCGGCCGGCCCTCCACCATCGTGTACAGGAGCGCACCCAGCGCCCACAGGTCGGCGGCCGGCCCGATGCGCTCGTCGCGGGCCTGCTCGGGGGAGGCGTACGACGGCGCCGTCAGCCGCGGCACGAGGGTCGCGCCGGCGAGCCCGAAGCCGGTGACGACGACCGGGCCGCTGTCCCGTACGAAGACCTGGCCCGGGCTCAGCTCACCGTGTGTGATGCCCTCGTCGTGCGCGGCCTGGAGCACGTCGAGCAGCTCCAGGCCGGTCCGGGCCGCCCGCACCGGGTGGAACGCGCCCTCGCGGTCGAGGAGTTCGCACAACGGCGTGCCGTCGATCCACTCGGTGACCGTCCACAGGGTGCCGGTCTCCACCACCGCGTCGACGACCGCGGCGACCTGGCCGGGGCACAGCAGCCGCATGGTCTCGGAGGTGCGGATGAGGCGGGCCGTGACCCGGCGCACGGTGTCCTCGGCGGACCCCTCCGGCAGGGCGGTCTGGGCCACCAGCCGGGGCTGCTCCGCCGCCACGTCCTCGGCGTACCACCACAGCCGGTTCGTCTCGCGGGCGAAGACCTCCAGGAGCCGGTAGCGTCCGGCGACCAACTCGTGTGCGGAGACGTGCGCCTTGACCATGGTCATCCCTCGCTGGAACCCCTGTTGTGTGTCGTGTGTCTCACAGAGGTACGCGGGGTGCGCCGGGATGCGTTCAAAGAAACCGTGACCTGGGCCGCGTTCCTGCCTTTTATTCAACTCTTCGAAAGGGCTTGCGAGTTTGGGATGGCCGTACCCGATGGTCGTTCGACCTGTGGGTAACCGACGGTAAGTGCCCGGTGCGGGCCGGCCTCACAGCAGTCCGAACCGCTCCGCCCAGCCGGTGAGCTCGCGCGGTGTCGTATTGCCCCCGCACACCACGAGGCCGATCCGGGCGCCGTCGCCGACCCGTGCCGCCACCTCGCGGGCCGCCGGCAGCAGACAGCCCGCGGCCGGCTCGGCCCACACCTTGCCGTGGTCGGCCAGGTCCAGCGAGCCCTGCACGGCCTCCCGGTCGGGGACCACCAGCACCTCCTCGACCAGCGCGGACACATGGTCGTACGTCAGCTGCGACACCGCGGGCGCGCTGAGTGTGGTGACCAGGGACGACAGGGGCACCGGCACCGGTCCGCCCGCCTTCAGCGCCGCGGACATGGCCTGCGCGCCCTCGGTCTCCACGCCCCACACCCGCACCCGGGGGCGTCGGGCGGCGAGCGCGGCCGCGATCCCGGCGATCAGCCCGCCGCCGCCGATGCTGACCACGACGTCCGTCGGTTCGTCGGCGTCCGCGACGTCTTCGGCCAGTTCCAGCCCGACCGTGCCCTGTCCGGCGATCACCACCGGGTCGTCGAACGGGTGGACCAGGGTCAGCCCCTCGTCCCGCAGCCGCGTCACCAGCTCGAAGGCGCTGTCCATGCCGTCGGTCAGCCGTACCGACGCCCCGGCCTCCCGCACGATCTCGACGGAACGCGCAGGCGCGGTACGGGGCATCACCACGGTCGCCTTCACATCGAGGGCGGCGGCCATCACCGCGAGGGCGATCCCGTGGTTGCCCCCGCTGACCGCGACCACGCCCGCCGCCCGTTCGGCCTCGCTCAGCGACAGCAGCTTCGCCGTCGCCCCGCGCGCCTTGAACGAGCCGGTGCGCTGGAGCAGTTCGAGCTTGGCCGTGACCGGGACGCCGAGCAGCGCGGTCAGACCCGGGCTCGCGACGGTCGGCGTCCGTACGACATGCCCGGCGATCCGCTCCGCAGCGGCTTCGATCTCCGTGATGCCGATCAAGGTGCTCCACCCTTCCGGCGCGGGGGTGTGGACCGCGCCCCCCGCACCCTGACCCGCCGGGACCGTGGAGGTCAACACGGTTTCACCCCGGGCGCGCGGACGGTCACAGCTCGCGGTGGACCAGGTGGTCCAGCAGCCGGAACAGGTCCCCGGCGGCTTCGGCGGCCAGCGGCGCCCCCGTGAGCAGCGCCCGGGCGGCGGCCGTGTGCGACCGGGCCTCGGACAGTGCCGCCGTACGGCCGCCCGCCGCCTCGATCTGCGCGGCGGCCTCCTCGGCCCGCTCCGGCGCGCCGAGCAGCCCGGGAAGCCCGCGGGCCGCCGGGGAGCCGAGCGCGGCCAGCACCGGATAGGTCTTCTTGCGCTCCCGGAGGTCGCCGCCCACGGGCTTGCCCGTGACGGCCGGGTCGCCCCAGATCCCGAGCACGTCGTCGACCAGCTGGAAGGCGACGCCGAGATGCCGTCCGGCACGGTCCAGCGCGCCCACCGTGGCCTCGGGCGCCCCGCCGAGCGCCGCCCCCAGCGCGGCCGCGCAGCCCAGCAGCGCACCGGTCTTGCCCTCCGCCATCGCCCGGTACTCCTCGGGCGTCACGCGCTCCGGGCCGGTGCAGGGGCGGGTGGCGAACAGAAGGTCGTCGGCCTGCCCGCGCACCAGGTCGGCGAGGGCCGCGGAGAGCAGCCGCACGGCGCCGGCGCCCCGCGGTGCGACGGAGAGGGTCTCCACCGCCAGCGCGAACAGGGCGTCCCCGGCGAGCACCGCGGGACCGGTGCCGTAGGCCTTCCACACGGCGGGGCGGCGGCGCCGGGTCGCGTCGCCGTCCATGATGTCGTCGTGCAGCAGCGAGAAGCCGTGCACCAGCTCCACCGCGACCGCGGCCGGGATGCCGGCCCGCCCGTCGGCGCCCGCCGCCTCGGCGCCGAGCACCGCCAGCGCCTGCCGCACGCCCTTGCCACCCGGCGCGGCGGCGGGGGCCCCGCCGACCTCGCACCAGCCGAAGGAGTACGCCGCCATCTCGGCGACCCAGGGATGCAGCCGCCCCACCGCATCCCGCAGCGCAGGCCGCACCAGGTCCCGGCAGCGGGCGAGGACTTCAGGAGCGGACGGCGGAGCCTGTACGGCGCTCACCTGGCGACCTCCGCGCCGAGGCCGAACTCCTCCTGGGCCCGGGCCACCATCTCCCGGGCGTGCTTCAGCCCGCTGCGCTCCAGCGTCCGGGCGAGGTCGGCGAGTTCGGCCGCCGTCTCGGCGCGGTCACGGCCCAGCTGCGCCAGCGACTTGGCCAGTCCCAGCCGGGCCAGCGCCTCGCCCCGCGGCTCGCTCATCGCCCGGAACTCCTCCAGCGCCAGCTCGTACAGCTCCCGCGCCTCGGTGAAACGTTCCGCCCGGTACAGGACGTTGCCGCGCATCTTGTGGTTGTAGGCGAGGGCGCTGGACAGGTTCATCGCCCGGCAGCCCGCCTCCGCACGGGACAGCAGCTCCAGCGCCCCTTCGGTGTCCTTGTCGCGCACGGAGAGGATGTCCGCGAGTCCGCGCAGTGCCCAGGCGTGCCCGCGCCGGTCCTCCGCCCGCTCGGCTATCTCCGCCGCCTCCTCGAACAGCGCGTAGGCGCGGTCGTGGTCGCCGGTGTTGCGGTGCATCTGCGCGATGCCCTCCAGCGCCCACACCGTGTGCCGGGCCTCGCCGCGCCGGCGTGCCTCGGCCAGCAGCTGCTCGTGCAGCCGGCCGACCGCCGCGTAGTCGCCCTGGATCCGGCCGGTCTCGGCGAGGCCGGCCAGTGAGTAGCCCCGGCAGACGATGTCGCCGCCGCGCTCCCCGAGTTCCGCCGCGAGCCCGAGCAGCCGCCAGGCCAGCGGGAAGGCGCCGCGCTGCCGGGCGAGGGTGCCGCCGCTCCACAGCGCCCAGGCCATCGCGGCGGTGTCCCCGGCTTCCCGGGCGGCGCGGTAACTCGCCTTCCAGGCGCGGTCCGCGTCCTGCACGTGACCGAGCCGCCGGTGCGCCTCGGCGACGGCCAGTCCGCAGCGGGCCGCCTCGGCGGGCCGCCCGGACCGTTCGGCCTCGCGCAGCTTCTCGGTGCCCTCCGCCAGCACGTCGACCAGCGAGGAGTTCACGGACAGGGTGGTCAGTGCGCCCTGGTACTCCGGGGCGAAAGCCTTGCCGTACATGCGTACCTTTCTATACACGCCGTGTATACATCGCGTGCATAGGTATCTCGGAATATGCCCCGGCCGGAAGACCGGGGCGTGTCGGTCTGTTGTCGATCAAGACGCAGGCACGTCGACGGGGGTTGCCCCTGGGGTACGGGTCACCCTGTGAAGGTTCCACCGGGTGCCCTGTGAAGGTTCAGTGTTGCTGTGCCTTCTGCGGAGTCAGTTCGCTCGGGCGCACCACGACGAAGCCCTCGCCCTGGAGCATCAGCTGCACGGCCTCGCCGGAACCGCCGCGCAGCATGGAGCCGATGGACTGGGAGCGGTGCAGCGAGGTCTGCAGGTGCGCCGTCCAGCCGACCACCGCGTCCGTGTCGACGTACACCGGGAACTGCGCGGAGACCGGTATGACCAGCGGATTGCCCTCGCAGACCAGGCCGAGCCGGCCCTGCCCGGTGAACACGCTGTTGAACAGGCCGCCGCCGGCGATGCCCGAGCCCTTGACCGTCTTGATCTCGTACGACAACGAGGCGTCGAAACACAGCACGTTGCGGCCGTTGACCGTGAACTGGTCGCCGGCCTCGACCTCGACGATGAAACAGTTCTGCGCCTCGTGCGCGAACCACGCCTCGCCCTGCCCGCGCACCGCCATGAGGGGCAGGCCCTCGCCGGTGACCGCGCGCTTGAGCATGCCGCCGACGCCCTGTCCCTTGCGCTCGAACTTCAGGTCCCCCCGATACGCGACCATCGCGCCCTGGCGGGCGTACATCTCGCCGTTCACGGCGTACTTGACGCACTTGGCGTTCTCGACGGACATGCCGGGCTCGACGGCCGGCTGCACCATGTGCTCACTGGAAAAGAGATCACCCTTCATGGGGGGCATGGTGTCCCGGAGGGTTCCATTCCGCCAAGATCGCGGAACGTGACCGGTCAGCCACCGAAGAGCTGGGCCCAGTAGGTGCCCGCCCGGCCGCCGCCCGCGAAGCCCACGCCCAGGTGGCCGAAGTCCCGCTTGAGGATGTTGGCGCGGTGACCGGGGCTGTTCATCCAGCCGTCCACGACCTCGGCGGGGGAGCGCTGGCCGCAGGCGATGTTCTCGCCGATCGTGCGCCTGGAGGCTCCGGCGGCGCGGGCCCGGTCCCAGGGCTGGGAGCCGTCGGGGCAGACGTGGGCGTAGAAGTCGCGGGCCACCATGTCCGCGCAGTGCGCCTGGGCGGCGGCCGTGAGCAGCGGGTCGACCGCCAGTGGGCGCAGGCCGGCCCGGCCGCGCTCGGCGTTGGTGAGCGCGAGGACCTCGGCGCCCGTGCGCGACAGCGCGTCCGGGGTCAGGGGAGCGGCCCAGAGCGCGGTCCAGTACCGGTCGCCGCCGTCGGCGTGGGCCAGGGCGGCGTGCCGGAAGGCCGGGTCGAGCAGGGTGCGCCGGGGTCCCGGTGACCGCAGGCAGTAGTCCACGAACCGGGCCGGGGTGCGCGGACCGGAGACGAGGTGTTCGCCGACGGTGACGTACGCGTATCCGGCGCCGGTGATGCGCTGGTGCACCGAGACACCGTCCGGCCCCTCGCCGCCGAGCCGTCCGGCGTCCGCCATGGCCCGGGCGTGGGACCGCGCGGCGGCACCGAGGCGCGGGTCGAGGGTGACGGCCGGGCGACCGGCCTGCGCGCGGGAGTTGACCAGACGGAGAAAGTCGTCCGGGACGCCTTCGCCGAGGTGCGGCGCGCGGACTTCGGTCACCGTGGGCCGTGCCGCGTGGCCGCGCGCGCCCGGCGCGGCGGTGGCCGGCGCTGCGCCGTCGTCCGTGACCTGCACCCCGAAGTCCCGCGCGAGTCCGGCCAGCCCGTCCGCGTACCCCTGCCCGATCGCCCGCACCTTCCAGCCGGTGCCTGGGCGCACATACAGCTCGGCGAGCAGCAGCACGGTCTCCGGGCCGGGACGCGGCGGTGCGAACCGGGCCACCGAACGCCCGGATCCGTCGGTGACGTCGAGCCGGGGAGCGGGCAGCCGCCCGAGCGGCGTACCCGGCTCGGCCGCGCTCAGCACGACCGTGACCCGGCACGCACCGCCGCGCAGCCGGGCCGGCTCGACGGTCAGGGTGTCACCGAGCAGCCGGACACCCGGCGCCTGAGGCTGGTTGTAGAACACGAAGTCGGCGTCGGACGCGACTCTGCCGTCCGCCCCGGTGACCAGAGCGGACACATCGAAGCCGCCCGCCACCCGCATCCGCACCACGCCGAGGGGCAGCGCCAGATTGCCCCCGGGTACCAGCTCGCTCGTCACACACGGGTCAACGCCCGGCACGTGCCGGAAGGTTCCACGGGCGCCCTTCTACCCCTTGCCCGCCCAGTTCCCGCAGAACCCCGCCTCCAGGGCCCCCGCCAACGCGTCCGACACCTTCTTGTTGTTGGACGTGCTGGCGACAGCCGTGAGCCGTTGCGCACCGTCCTTCGTGGCGAAGGCGTACGTGGAGTACCCCTGCACCACCCCGGTGTGCCCGTACACGGACACCCCGCACGACAGGTGGCGCCGCCGCAGCCCGAGCCCGTACGCCGTCGTGCCGTCGACCGGCGTGAACCGCTCCATCTCGGCGAGCCGCGCGGCGGACAGCAGCCTGCCGCCGAGCAGCGCGCCGTAGAAGGTGTCGAGATCCCGCGCGCTGGAGATGATCGCCCCCGCGCTCTGCGCCCACGACACCGTCTGGTCGGTGGCGTCGACCAACGGCTCACCGCTCTGGTCCGGTGTGAGGTACCCACGGACGTACCGGCCCGGAATGACCGTCGAGGGATGGACGTAGAACGTGTCCCGCAGCTTCAGCGGCCTGAAGACGCGGTTCTCGTACTCGGTCCGCACGTCGTGCCCGGTGAGCTTCTCGATGAGCATCCCCGCCACCACGAAATTGGTGTTGGAGTAGGAGTACGCGGTGCCGGGCTCGTGGGTGAGGGGCTTTTGCAGGGAGAGGCCGACCAGCTGACGGTAGGTGAAGACCTTGTTCCGCACCGCCTCGAAGCCGGACACGCTGTCGGCGAACAGGTCGTTGGTGTAGTCGTAGAGGCCGCTGCGGTGGCTCAGCACGTCGCGGACCGTGATCCGGTCGTCCGGCAGCAGCCCGGGCAGGTACCGGTTGACCGGGGCGTCGAGCGCCAGCCGGTCTTCGTCGACGAGCTGCAGCAGGACGACGGCCGAGAAGGTCTTGGTGACGCTGCCGACGCGGAACCGGTCGTCCGCGGTGAGGGCCCGCCGGGTGGTCCGGTCGGCGACTCCGCGCGCCGCCGTGTACGTCCGGCCGTGGTCGTCCATGCGGGCCAGCGCGCCCGGCGCGCCCTGGTCCACCGCGGAGCGCAGTGCCGCGTCGAGGCCCACGGTGTCGGGAGCCGGGAGCGACGCCGCTGGCCCCGGCGCGTCCGACCGGGCGGTCGCGGCCCGCGCCGGGACCGCCAGGAGCGACAGCGCGACCGCCCCGAGGACCACACCCCGTGCCACCGTTGCTGAGACCATTCCGGGACTCTCTTTCAGCGATGCGCATCCATACGGTCCTTGATGCGACTTCGGTCACATTCCGGCCCTGGAACCTAGGGGATGGAGACGACGTCTCCACAGCCGACACACAGTTGGTCAGCTCCTGATCACTCTGTGGCGCGCATTTGTAAAGGATTGCCCTAGAAGGTCGCGAAATCGATCATTCCACCTTTACGTGCACATGACTGATCCGCAAGGGTGGCGGTACGGGGCCCGACCAGCCCCCGTGACGCCCAATCGCGTCACGCCGCAAGGCGGTTGGTGATCCCGGCTGCCTTCGAACGAAGGAACCCTGATCAGTGCGTAGACCGCACATACGCGGCGTCGCCGTCGCCATCGCGGTGACCACCGCCGCCACGGGCCTGGCCGGTACGGCCTTCGCGGGTCCCTCCACGGGTGCGGAGCGGTCCACGGCCGCCGCCACCACGAACGCCACCGCGGTGGTGGAGGCGGCGCGCACCGCGGCCTTCGCCCACGCCTCGGCCACCGGCGTCTCCCAGGGCGATGACCTGCACGCCCAGGACGTCATGCTCGACCCCGAGGGCGCCCGGCACGTCCGGTTCGTCCGCACGCACGACGGCATGCCCGTGCTCGGCGGTGACCTCATCGTCCACCTCGACCACAAGCTGGCCTTCGCCGGGGTGACCCGCGCGGCCGGACACGCCGTCAAGCCGGCCACCACGCAGGCCAAGCTGACCGCGGACCAGGCCGCCGCCAAGGCCGCCCAGGCCGCCAAGGGCGACGCGGGCACCGCCCAGCTCGTCGTCGACGCGCGCGACGGCGCCTCCGCGCTCGCCTACCAGGTGACCGTGACCGACGAGGGCGGCTCCAACACCGTCGTCGTCGACGCCGTCACCGGCAAGGTGCGCAGCAACACGCCCGACAGCGACGAGTTCCTGTCGCCGAAGCTGCTCGACAGCCTGCGCAAGCACGGCGAGACGATCGACCCGGCCACGGGCAGCGGCTCCGCCGGCGCGGCCGGCCTGCTCGGCTCCGGCGCCTCCGGTGCCACGCGCTACCCGTCGAGCGCCCAGGGCACCGGCAAGACCCTCTTCGTGGGCAGCGTCGGCCTGACCACCACGGCGACCTCGCGCGGCCACTACCAGCTCAAGGACCCGAGCCGGTACGGCACCGAGACGCGCGACGCCAAGGGCTCGTACACCGAGAAGTTCAGCTCGGGCACGAAGTTCACCAGCACGACCAACGTGTGGGGCAACGGCACGACCGCCAACCGTGCCAGCGCCGCCGCGGACGCCCAGTACGGCATCACCAAGACGCTGGACTTCTACAAGAGCACCTTCGGGCGCAAGGGCATAGCCAACAACAGCAAGGCCGCCCAGGGCATGGTCCACTGGGGCAAGAAGGTCGCCAACGCCTTCTGGGACCCGACCTGCAACTGCATGCTCTACGGCGACGGCGACGGCCAGATGTTCAAGAAGCCGCTCGTCGTCCTGGACGTCACCGGTCACGAGCTGACCCACGGCGTGGTGGACGCCACCGCCAAGCTGGAGCCGACCCACGTCGACCGGGACGGCAACCAGTTCGGTGAGCCCGGCGCGCTGAACGAGTCCCTCGCGGACATCTTCGGCTCCAACGTCGAGTTCTACGCCAAGAACGCCAAGGACACGCCGGACTACCTGATCGGCGAGAAGCTGGGCCTCGCCCAGAAGTTCCTGCGCCGCCTCGACCACCCGTCGCTGGACAAGCTCGAGGGCACGATCGACTACTGGTCGCCGTCCGTGTACGGCGCCGAGGTGCACGCCGGTTCCGGTGTCTCCTCGCACGCGTACTACCTCCTCGCGGAGGGCAGCGGCAAGAAGACGATCAACGGCGTCAACTACGACTCGCCCACCTACGACCACTCCACGGTCAAGGGCATCGGCCGCACCAAGGCCACCGCCATCTTCTACCGGGCGCTCACCCGCTACATGGTCTCCACGACCGACTTCCACGACGCGCGCATCGCGACGCTGAAGGCGGCCAAGGACCTGTACGGCGCGAACAGCACCGAGTACAAGACGGTGGACAAGGCGTGGGCCGCGGTCAACGTCACCGCCGCCAACACGCCGGCCGCCCACTGACGGACGGCCGTACCACCGGATGCCCCGCCCCGCGCGGGGCATCCGCATGTCCGGGCCCGCATGTCCGGGCCGCTGGAGGTGTACGCGCGCGCCGAGGTTCGCATCACCTATGCTCAGGAACTGGTGTGGGCGCGGTTCGGCAACCACCGCACGGCGGCCGCGGAACTCGGCACCCAGGACCGGCCGGCTGGAGGAGTGGATGTCCCCGGACAACCCTCGGCGAGAGCACCCACCGCCCCCTCTCGCCGCTCTTCGGGACGCAGAACCCACCGAGGTGCGCGATCGCTGCGACGGCGGCACCATGACCTCCGTGGGACACGCAGGCACGTCCCGGGCGGTCCGCAGGCGACCCGGCGGGTCCGTCACACTCCGGGACTTCGTCCGATGACCGGCCGGCTCGGACGCGGCTGCCGCGTCGCCGCCGCGCTGCTCACGGCCGTCGCCTGCCAGTCCCCGGCCGCCCGGGCGGCCGCCCCGCCCCCGTCCGCCGAACGGGCGTCCGGGGTCGTCACCTGGGCGTCGAGCGCCGATCGCATGGGTGCGGGCACCGCCGGGCAGGGCTACCGGCTGATCGTGCACACCAGCGTCGGCGGCACCGGCCTGCGCGTGCGCGTCACCAACGCCTTCGGCGACCGGCCGCTGACCCTGGACAGCGCCTACGCCGGTCTGCGCGGCCGGGGCGCGGCCCTGCGCCCCGGCAGCAACCGGCGGCTCACCTTCGGCGGCGCCCGCACGGTGACCGTCCCCGCGGGCGCCGTCGCCTGGAGCGACCCGCTGCCCGGCAGCTGGCCGGCCGGCCGCGACCTGGCCGTCAGCCTGCACACCCCGGACGCGGCCGGCCCGGCGACCGGCCACTGGATGGCGATGCAGACGTCGTACACCGGCCCGGGCGACCACACCGGCGAGGAGGGCGCCACCAACTGGGGCGCGACCACCGGCTCCTGGTGGTACCTGGACGCCGTGTCCGTACGGCCGTCCCGCGCGGACACCGGAGCCGTCGCCGCGCTCGGCGACTCCATCACCGACGGCTGGGCCTCCACCGGCGACCGCAACCACCGCTGGCCCGACTACCTCGCCCGGCGCCTGAACACCGCCCACGCATCCGTCCAGGGTGTGGCGGACGAGGGCGTCTCGGGCAACCAGGTGCTCGCGGACGGCGCCGGGCCGAGCGCCCTGAACCGGCTGGACCGGGACGTGCTGTCCCTGCCCGGGGTCCGTACCGTCTTCCTCTTCGAGGGGGTGAACGACGTCAAGGCGCACACCGGCGTCACCGCGCAGGACCTGATCGCCGGGTACCGGCGGATCGCCCACCGGGTGCACGCGGCGGGCAAGTGCGTGGTCGCCGCCACGATCGGCCCGTTCGAGGGCTGGCCCGAGTGGGACCCCGCCGCCGACGCCGTGCGCCGGGAGGTGAACCGGTACATCCGCACCGGCGGGGACTTCGACGCGGTCACCGACTTCGACCGCGTCCTGCGCAGCCCCCGCGACCCCGCTCGGCTGCTGCCGTCCCTCGACGGCGGCGACCACCTCCACCCCGACGACAAGGGCATGCAGGCACTGGCCGACGCCGTCGACCTGCGCAGCCTCCGCTGTGCCCGCTGACCGGGGGCCGGGTCACCCCGACCCGGTCGGCTCCGGGGTGATCAGCCCGCGCCGGTAGGCGAGCGCCACCGCCTCCGTACGGCTCGCGGCGCCCAGCTTGGCCAGGATGTTCGACACGTGCACGCTCGCCGTCTTGCCGCTGATGAACAGCTCCTCGCCGATCTGCCGGTTGCTGCGGCCCCGCGCGAGGAGCCGCAGCACGTCCTGCTCCCGGGCGGTCAGCGACGCCGCCGCGGCGCCGGCCGCTGCGGGGGCGAGGCGGCCCCGGCGGGTGAGCGCGTCGATCCGCTCCAGCAGCGGTGCCGCGCCCAGCGCGGCCGCCGTGGCCCTCGCCGCACGCGCCTGCTCCGCTGCCTCCGCGCGTCGCTCCACGGCCAGCAGCGCCTCCGCGTACCGCAGCCGGCAGCGTGCCTGCTCGTACACATCGCCGTACGAGAACGCGGCGACCGCCTTCTCCCAGGCGGCCGGATCCGGACCGGACCCGGCCGTCGCCCACTCCGCCTCGGCGCGGGCCAGCCAGGCCTGGCCCTCCGGTCCCTGCGGACGGCCCTGCTCGTCCCCCGCGGTCGAGGCCCGGGCCTGTTCGACCAGCTCGGCGGCGGTGTCCACCCAGCGGCGCAGGGCCGGTTCGTCCCCGGCACGCCGCAGCTCCACGGTCCGGTCGGCCACCGCGGTGAGACAGAGCGCGGCGAGCCGGACGGTGACGTCGGGCCGCCGCCCGGAGTCGTCGGCCAGCGCGGTGAGTGCGTCGCGCATCCGCTCCACGGCCGCCTCCGGCTCGCCGTGCTGCGCGGCGGCGTCGGTGCGGACGATGCCGGCGACCAGGGTGCCCATCCAGTTGAACGGGCCCTGCAGCAGGGCCTCGGCCCGCTCGGCGGCCCCGGAGTCGCCCCGCGCCACCGCCACGTACAACGCGGGCCCCGCCGCGAAGCCGCCCGTCGCGGGCAGGACGGCCGCGGCCTCGGACGCCGCGCGCAGGCACTCGTCCCACCGGCCGAGCGTGTACAGCGCCAGCAGCTGCAGATACCGCATCTCCAGCGGATACGGCGAGGACAGCAGCCCGGTTCGGCGCGCCCGCTCCAGCGCCTCGGCGAGCAGGGGCAGACAGACGTCGAGTTCGCCCGCTTCCAGACGGCTGATGGCCTCGTTGAACAGCGCACGCATCTCCACCGGCCCGTGCCCGGCCGACCGCGCCAGCTCCCGGGCGCGCCGCAGCTTCTCCTGGCCCTCGGCGGAGCGCCGGCCGCCGCCTTCCAGATTGGCCAGGGAGATCAGCAGATCGGCTTGGGCGTCGGGCAGGCCCAGCTCCTGCGCGACGCGCAGGGCGCGGTGGGCGACGCCCAGGACGCTGTCGTCGGCGCCGAGGTGACGGGCCGCCATGACGTGGGTGGCCACCGCCCACACCCAGGTGCGCGACGGGGGTTCGGCGGGGATCAGCGCCAGCGCCTCGCTGCTGTACTGGAAGGCGGCCCGCAGCCGGTCCACGCTGAGCAGGTTGCCGGCGAGGGTGTAGCGGATCCGGGCGGCGAGCGCGGAGTCGGCGTCCTGGCCGACGTCGGCGAGCGCGGCCCGGCTGAGGGAGACCGCCCGATGGGAGTCCCCGGCCCGCGCGGCCGCGGCGGAGGCCCGCAGCGTCAGTGTGACGGGGGCGATCCCGTCGGCGCTCGGCCGTGCCTCGGGCGGCACGGTCGGCCACAGGTCCAGCGCGGTCTCCAGGTGCCGCAGCTCCTCGGCCGGGGCACCCAGCCGCCGGGCGTGGTCGGCCGCCTCGAGACAGGCGGTCAGCGCCCCGGGCAGGTCGTGGCTCTCCCGGCAGTGGTGGGCGCGCTCGGCGGCCGTCTCCGGGACGTGGCCGCGGGCGGCCAGCAGCCGGGCGTACGCGCCGTGCAGCCGGGACCGCTCACCGGGCAGCAGGTCGGCGTAGACCGCCTCGCGGGTGAGGGCGTGGCGGAAGGCGTAGGTGTCGCGGTCCCCGGGGACGAGCAACTGCCGTCCGACGGCCTCGCGCAGCGCCGCCTCCAGCTGGTCCTCGGGGAGCCCGGCCGCCTCGCGCAGCAGCTCGTGCTCCACGCGGCGACCGGCCACGGCGGCGGTCCGCAGCACCTGCTGGGCGGTCTCGGCGAGCTGCTCGACCCGGATGAGCAGCAGGTCCGCGAGCCCGCTGGGCATCCCGTCGGCGTCCGCGCCGGCCGCCGCGAACAGCTCCTGCGCGTAGAAGGCGTTGCCCTCCGCGCGAGCCACGATGCCCCGTACGACGGCCTCGGGCAGCGGGCGGTCCTCCAGGGCCCGCACCAGCCGCGCGACCTCCCCGTCCGGCAGCGGCCGCAGCTCCAGCCGCTCCACGGCCGGCAGCCGCACCAGCTCGGCGAGCAGGGGACGCAAGGGGTGGCGGCGGTGCAGATCGTCCGCGCGGTACGAGGCGAGGATCGCCAGGCGCCGGTCGGGGCCGCCGCCCGTGCGCTGCAGCACGCCGCGGCTGAGCAGGAAGCGCAGCAGGTCCCGCGAGGACTGGTCGGCCCAGTGCAGGTCCTCCAGGACCAGCAGCAGCGGTGCCACGGCGGCCAGTTCGGCCAGCAGCCCGGCGACGTCCTCGAACAGCCGCAGTCGTCCGTCCGGCCCGCCCGCCGGGTCCGAGCCCGCACCCAGCAGCCGGTCCGCCGCCGGATGCGCGGCCAGTACCGCCGTGAAGCGCCCGTCAGCGGCGAGCGCGCCGAGGATCTCGGTGAACGGCAGGTACGGCAGGCCGACGTCGCCGAGGTCCACACAGTGCCCGGTGACCACGGTCGTCCCCGCCCGCGTCGCCCGCCCGGCGACCTCGTCCAGCAGCCGCGTCTTGCCCACGCCCGCGTCCCCGGCGACCAGCACCGCCCGGGCCACACCACCCCGGGCACGCTCCAGCACGCCCATGAGCCGGGCCGTTTCCTCGTCCCGCCCGATCAACGGCGGCGCACTGAAGGCGATCTGTGACACGCCCCCATCCTGACACGGAGAACCCCAGATCCCGTCCCGTGGTCACTACCCCCGCAACGTCTCCGCCCAGTTCACCGGCACCCGTCCCGCGGGGCCCGGCACCGGCTGCTCGGCAGGATGGCTGGCCGGCGGGGCGAGTTCGGGTCCCTTGGCGTACAACTCGTCCGTGGTG
Organism: Streptomyces filipinensis; assembly: GCF_014649495.1. Taxonomy (GTDB): domain Bacteria; phylum Actinomycetota; class Actinomycetes; order Streptomycetales; family Streptomycetaceae; genus Streptomyces; species Streptomyces filipinensis. The sequence goes on from NZ_BMTD01000010.1 coordinate 317,769, forward strand.
AAGTTCCAGAACCACTCCTCACCCGGCTCGAAGCTCCGGATCACCGGATGCCCCGTCGCGTGATAGTGCGCGGTGGCGTGCTTCGCGGGGGAGTCGTCGCAGCAGCCGATGTGCCCGCACTGCGCGCACCTGCGCAGATGGAACCACCAGCCGCCGGCCTCCTCGCACTCCACGCATCCCGTGCCGCTGGGCGGGACGCCCGGGTCCACTCCGTCGTCAGCGCTCATGCCGTTTCCTCCACTTCCTCCGCCGTCGTCTCGGCGGTCAGGGGGAGCAGCACCTGGAAGCGGGTGTCGCCGGGCACCGACTCCACGCGCAGGGTCCCGTGGTGCTTGTTGACGACGATCCGCCAGGAGATGTCCAGGCCGAGCCCGGTTCCCTCGCCGACCGGTTTCGTGGTGAAGAACGGGTCGAAGATCCGGTCCTTGATCTCGGGCGGGATGCCGGGCCCGGTGTCCCGGAACTCCACCAGCAGCCGCTCGTGGTCGAGCCCGGTCCGCACGGTCAGCGTGCCCTCGCCGCCTGCGCCGTTGATGGCGGAGACGGCGTTGTCGATGAGATTGGTCCACACCTGGTTCAGCTCCGCCGGGAAGGCGGGCACCGGCGGGACCGTGCGGTCGTACTCCTTGACGACCTTGATGCCGGGTCCCCTCTTGCCGGACAGCATCAGCAGGGTGCTGTCGAGGAGTTCGTGTACGTCCACCACCCGGTACGGCGCCCGGTCCAGCTGTGAGTACTGCTTCGCCGCGTCGACGAGGTGCGAGATCCGGGTGGTGGAGTCCTCGATCTCGCTCATCAGCAGCTCGGTCTCGACGGTGTAGTTGAGCCAGCCCACCGCGCCCGGCAGGATCTCCGCCTCCACCGCCGCCGCGACCTGCTCCAGCCAGTCGACGTCGAGCCCGGCCTGCACGAAGGTGGGGGCCACCTGCCAGCCGTGGTCGATGCCGTGGTCCTCCAGCCAGTCGGTGAGCGTGTCCTCCCGGTCGCTGGCCTCCAGCGGGCTGAGCACCGGCGCCTTCGCCACCCGCTCCGCGGTGCGCTCCTGGATCTCGATCAGGCTCGCCAACGTCTCACGGGAGAAGGGTGCTTCGGCGATCACGGCGAGCTTGTGGCGCATCTTCGCGACCCGCTCGCGCAGGGTGGCGGTGGCCCGGACCGCTGCCGCCGCCGGGTTGTTCAGCTCGTGCGTGAGCCCCGCCGACAACGAGCCGAGCGCCAGCAGCCGTTCCCGCTGGCCGATCGCCGCCTGGGTGTTCTTCGACCCGAAGAACAGGCCCTCCAGCAGATGCACGGCCATCGGGAACCACTCGGTCATGACGTCCGCGAAGATGTCCGCCGGCAGCACGAAGAACCGCGTCGGCTCCGTCACCCGCATCGAGTTGTTGTAGACCTGCCGCACCCTGTCGCCGATGTAGGCCTGCATCGCGCCCGCGTACACGCCGCGCTGCGAGGTGCGGGTGACCTCCACGTCGTCGCCGGCGACCCGGCGGGAGAGCACCACCGTGCCCTCGATCATCACGAAGAAGCAGGTGGCCGGGTCGCCCTCGGTGTACACCGGGCCCGGTTCGAACAGCTCCACCCGCCCCTCGCTGCACAGCCGCCCCAGCTGCTGCGGTCCCAGCTTCTCGAAGAGGAAGAGCGACCTGATCTCCTGGGGACTGCACGGCATGATCCGGCCGCTCATGACTGCTCCCCCCTCATGACTGCTCCAGATACCGGTGGACGAGCATCACGGCCATGGCTCCCTCTCCTACGGCGGACGCGACACGCTTGGCGGACTCGGCACGCGCGTCACCGGCCACGAACACGCCGGGGACGCTGGTCTCCAGGTGGTACGGCGGCCGGTCCAGCTCCCAGCCGGCCGGCGCCCGCCCGTCCGCGGTCAGATCGGGCCCCGCCAGGATGAAGCCGCGCTCGTCGCGCAGCACCGCGTCACCCAGCCAGTCGGTCAGTGGCGCGGCGCCGATGAACACGAACATCCACTGCGCGTCGACCTGTTCGCTCTCCCCGGTCACCGTGTGACGCAGCGTCAGCTGCTCCAGGTGGTCCGAGCCGTGCGCCGCGTCCACGACCGTGTGCGGGCGGACGGAGATGTTCGGTGCCTCGTCGATCTGCTGGATCAGGTAGTGCGACATCGAGGCCGACAGGTCGGGGCCGCGCACCAGCAGCGTCACCGACTTCGCGCCCCGGGACAGGTACATCGCCGCCTGGCCCGCCGAGTTGGCGCCGCCGACGATGTAGATGTCCTGGCCCTGGCAGGAGGCAGCCTCGGTCAGCGCCGACCCGTAGAACACCCCGCACCCGGTCAGGTCGGTGCAGCCGCGGGCCTCCAGCTGCCGGTACTGCACACCGGTCGCGAGGATCACGCTGTGCGCGGCGATCGCCGAGCCGTCCGCGAACCGGACGACCCGGGCGGCGCCGTTCACCTCCAGTCCCGTCACCTCGCGGGCGGTCAGCATCTCCGCGCCGAACTTGGCCGCCTGGCGCCGCGCCCGGTCGGTGAGCTGGGCGCCGGAGACCCCGTCGGGGAAGCCCAGGTAGTTCTCGATCCGGGAGCTCTGCCCGGCCTGGCCGCCGGTCGCCGACCGCTCCACCAGCACGGTCCGAAGCCCCTCGGACGCCCCGTAGACGGCCGCGCCGAGCCCGGCCGGTCCGCCGCCTATGACGATGAGGTCGTAGAAGTCGGCCGTCGGGGTCGTCGCCAGGCCGACCCGCGCCGCCAGCTCGGGCGCCTCCGGCTCGACCAGCGCGGTGCCGTCCGGGGTGATGACCAGCGGGAGCCGCTGCCCGTCCTGCCCGGCGGCCGTCAGCAGCCGCCGGCCCTCGGGCTCCTCCACCGAGTACCAGCGGTACGGCACCTGGTTGCGGGCCAGGAACTCGCGCACGTCCGAGGACCGCGCCGACCAGCGGTGACCGACGACCTTGGTGCTGGGCACCGGCTTGTAGGGGCCGGAGCGCCAGGCCTGGAGCAGGTCGTCCAGGACCGGGTAGAGCTTCTCCTCCGGCGGGTCCCAGGGCTTGAGCAGATAGTGGTCGAGATCGACGACGTTGATCGCGTCGATCGCCGCGTTGGTGTCGGCGTACGCGGTCAGCAGCACCCGGCGCGCGCCCGGATAGACGTCGAGCGCCTGCTCCAGGAACTCGATGCCGTTCATCTGCGGCATGCGGTAGTCGGCCAGGATCACGGCGACCAGGTCGCCGCGCAGCTTCAGCTCGCGCAGCGCCCCGAGCGCGGACTCCCCGGACTCCGCGCGCACGATCCGGTACGACTCGCCGTAACGCCGCCGCAGATCGCGGGCGACGGCACGGGAGACTCCCGGGTCGTCGTCCACGGTCAGGATGACGGTCCGCGCTGCGTCGGCGGCCTGTGCCATACGTCTCCCACCCCGAGCGTTGTCCCACGGGCCGGTGTCGTGGAGACCACCGCACCGGTTCCCCGCCATCGTATGTTCGATCGCCCCGGTCCGCCCTGGGATACGGCAGGCCGCGCGATCAGCCCGGGAGCGGCTCCCCCGGCCGCGGGACGCGCCGCCCCGGGGTGCGAGAGCACCGGCCGCCCCGCCCCCGTGCGGTGCGGCCGACGGGTCGTGGAAGAGATCATCGTGCCGTGTGCGACGGTGCCCCACAGCGGGCAGCAGCACCACGGGACAGCGGCGAGGACGAGGAGGCACGGATGACACGCCCGATCACGGCAGGGGTGGACGGTACGGAGGAGAGCCTGGCCGCGCTGGACTGGGCCGGCCGGGAGGCCGTACGCCGCGGGCTGCCCCTGCGCGTCGTGCACGCCTGGAGCTACGCCGAGAACCTCGCCACCGCCGACCGGGACACCCAGCACGGGTGGGTCTCGGAGGGCGTGGCGGACGCGGTGCGCGCCGTCTCCGAGCGGCATCCGAAGCTGGAGGTGAGCGTGGACGTCGTCGAGGGCGAGCCCGCGCACGCGCTGGCCCGGGTGGCCGCGGAGGCCGAGATGCTGGTGCTGGGCTCGCGCGGGCACGGACCCGTCGTCGGGTTCCTGCTGGGCTCGGTGGGCCAGCAGGTGGTCGCCGAGGCGACCCGGCCGGTGGTCCTCGTCCGCGCGACGGACCAGCCCGCGGCGGAGGCCGCCGGGCGGGACGTCGTGGTCGGCCAGCACGGCGACCCCGAGGACAGCGCGGCCACGCTGCGGTTCGCCTTCGAGACGGCGGCCGCCCGGGGCGCCACCGTACGCGCCGTACGGGCCTGGACCCTGCCCCCGGTCTTCGCCTACAGTCCCGGCTCGCTCAAGCTCCTCGACGACACGGGCGGTCTCGAACCCTACGAGAAGCAGGCCCTGGCCGAGGCTCTCCGGCCCTGGCGGGAGCGGTTCCCCGACGTCCCCGTGGCCGAGCACGTCGAGATGGGCAGCGCCGGCCAGGTGCTGCTGTCGGTGGCCGGCCGGGCCCAGCTGATGGTCGTCGGACGCCGGTCGCACCGTACGGCGGTGGGCGCCCGGATCGGCTCGGTCGCGCACGGGATGCTGCACCACGCCGACTGCCCGGTGGCCGTCGTCCCGCACGGCTGAGCTACTCCAGGGCGGCCCGCGCCTTCGGCAGGACGTTCTCGAGGTAGTCCTCGACGGCGGTGTCGAGGCCTATGTCGTGCTGGGCGTGCTCGGACAGGTACCAGCGGTGTTCGAGGAGTTCGTGGTAGATCTCGGCCGGGTCCATGGAGCCGCGCAGCTCCGGCGGCACGGCCCGCACGGTGGGCCGGAAGACGTCCCGCACCCAGCGGTGGGCGAGCACCTCCGGGCGTGCGGCCAGGGGGTCGCCGGGCGCGTAGTCGTCCTGGGTGGCCATCCAGCTCTCCAGGTCGCTGAGCAGCCGCCGCGCCTGGTTCTCCTCGGTGTCCAGGCCGGTGAGCCGCAGCAGCTGGCGCTGGTGGTGGCCGGCGTCGACGACCTTCGGCACGAAGGTGACCGTGTCCCCGCCCGCGGAGTGTTCGATCTGCATCTCGGCCACGTCGAAGCCGAGGTCGTTCAGACGGCGGATCCGGCGTTCGATGTGGTGGTACTCACCGGCCGGATACACGGAGGTGCGGGTCAGCTCCTGCCACAGCCCCTGGTACCGGGTGCAGATCTCGTGCCCGAACTCCACCGGGTCGACGGACGGGTGCAGCGCCCCGGACGCCTCGAGGTCGAGCAGCTCGCCGCTGATGTTCACCCGGGCCAGATCCAGGTCGTACTCGCGCTGCCCGGGGCTCAGCCGGGGGTGCAGTTCGCCGGTCTCGGCGTCGACCAGGTAGGCGGCGTAGGCGCCCGCGTCGCGCCGGAAGAGGGTGTTGGACAGCGAGCAGTCCCCCCAGGCGAACCCGGTCAGGTGCAGCCGGACCAGCAGCGCGGCGAGGGCGTCCATCAGGCGGTGCATGGTCGCCGGGCGCATGGTCGTCTCGAACATCGAGCGGTACGGCATCGAGCCGCGCAGATGCCGGGTGATCAGGACCGGCTCCAGTGGGGTACCGGCGCCATCGGTGCGGCCGGTGACCACCGCGAGGGGGTCGACGGCGGGGATGCCGAGCCGGTCGAGGTCCCGCAGCAGCCCGTACTCGCGCAGCGCGGGCCGCTCGGCCAGCTCCTTGACGGCGATCACCTCGTCCCCGGCGTGCGCGTAGCGCACCACGTGCCGGGAGATGCCCCGCGGCAGCGGCACGAGGTACTCCTCGGGCCACTCCTCCAGGGGCACGTCCCACGGCAGGGCGAGCAGCAGCGCGGGATGCTCGGGGTTCGTGGCGTTGATCTGCAGGGCCATGGCACGAACCCTAAGGCCCCGCCTTGCCGTTCTAGGAGGCCCGGTCCCGGGCCAGCTCGGCCGCCGCGCGCACCGGACCCCGGTGCACCGGGCCGTGCCCGGGCAGCAGGGTGTCGCCGTCGAGCGCGCCGATCAGGTCCAGGGAGGCCACGACCCCGGGGCGCTCGTGGTGGAAGAAGTCGGGCAGGATCTGCGGGCCCTTGACCCGCGAGGTCGCGTGCCCGCTGACCAGCGCGTCCCCGGAGATGACGATCCCCGCCCCGGGCAGGTGGTAGACGCAGTGGCCGTCGGTGTGGCCGGGCGTGTGCACCGGCACGGGGCGGCCGGGCAGGTCCAGCGGGCCCTCGTGCGGGAACGGCTCCGGCGCGGTGACGGGGTTGTGGTCGGTGCCGCCCGCGCGGATCACGTGCACCGCCCAGGGCAGGACACCCGGCCGCCAGGCGTTGCGCACCACGTCACCGATGGTGGCCTGCTGCAGGAAGTCCCGGCGGGCGTGCGGGACTTCGGCGGGGTGCAGATAGACCGGCGTGCCGTGGGTGGCGCGCAGGTACTCGGCCGAGCCCAGGTGGTCGTTGTGCGCGTGGGTGATCAGTACGGCGGCGACGGCCTCCGGTGAACTGCCCACCTGGGCGAGCGACTCCAGCAGCCCCTGCCGGTCCCCGGGGTACCCGGTGTCCACCAGCGTGACGGCGTCCCCGTCCTTGAGGATGACCCAGTTGACGTTGTTGCCGTGCACCAGATAGGTGTCGTCGGCGACCTGGCGTACCTGTGCCCGCATGATCTCCCCAAGGCCTGCGCTGCTGCTCGTCGCGCACAGCCAACCAGATCGGGTACCGCCCCGCGCAAGGGGGCGACACCGGATGCGTCAGCCCACGCCGTGCGGCCGGAACTGGATGCTGATGCGCGGCCCCGTGGCCCGGGCGGTCTTCGGTACGCAGTGCTCCCAGGTGCGTTGGCACGACCCGCCCATCACGATCAGGTCGCCGTGCCCGAGGGGGCGCCGCACCGTGGCGCCCCCTCCGGCGACCGGGCGCAGCAGCAGGTCACGGGGTGCGCCGACGGAGAGGATCGCGACCATCGTGTCCTCGCGGGCGGCCCGCCCGCCGCGGTCCCCGTGCCAGGCCACGCTGTCCCGTCCGTCGCGGTAGTAGCACAGCCCGGCGGTGGTGAAGGGCTCGCCGAGCTCCCCGGCGTAGTGCCGGGACAGCGCCTCGCGCGCCTCGTCGAGCACCGGGTGGGGGAGTGGGTCCTGCGCCTGGTAGTGGGCCAGCAGGCGCGGTACGGCGACCATGTTGTCGTACATCTTCCAGCGCTCGGCGCGCCACGGGACGTCCGCCGCCAGCCTCTCGAACAGGGCGGCGGCCCCGCTCAGCCAGCCCGGCAGTACGTCGATCCAGGCGCCGGCGCCCAGCTCGGTCCGGTGCAGCCCGCCGAGGGGGCCGAGCCGCAGCTCGTCGGTCTGGTCGAACAAGGAGCCCTGGAGATGCGTGGACATGGGGCCAGCGTACTCCGGTAATCGAAAATGTGTTCCTTTTGGTTCACGAGGCTTTCGATACATCGGTGTATCGGATACGGTTTCGTATCCGAAGGAGGTGCCGCGGTGCCGGACCACCCCAAACGCGTCACCCGGCGCCGGGTCGCCACCCGGGCCAGGCTGCTCGACGCCGCGTTCCAGGTCTTCGCGGCCAAGGGCTTCGGGCACGTGTCCATCGAGGAGCTCTGCGAAGCCGCCGGCTTCAGCCGCGGCGCCTTCTACTCGAACTTCGCCACGCTGGACGCCCTGTTCTTCGCGCTCTACCAGGAGCGCGCCGAGCTCATCGCCGCCCAGGTGGCCGAGGCGCTCGCCCAGGACGGGACCGGACTCGACGTGCCGGCCGCCGTGGACCGGGTCACCGAGGTGCTGCTGCTCGACGTGGACTGGCTGCTGGTCAAGACCGACTTCCTGGTGCACGCCGCCCGCGACCCCCAGGTCGCCCGGGCTCTGCTCGACCACCGCGCCCGGCTCCGCGAGGCGATCGCCGACCGGCTCTTCCGCGCCCGCGGCCACACCGGACTGCCCGCCGTGCTGGGTGACGTGGACGGCGCCGCGCACGCGGTCGTCGCCGCGTACGACGGCGTCACCGTCCAACTGCTGCTGGACAAGGACGTCGAGGCCGCCCGGGCCTGGCTCAAACAGCTGCTCACCGCCCTCCTCACGGACGGCGGCCGCACCCCCGATCGACCCGCGCACGACCCCGCATGAGGACCCTCAGGAAGGACACAGTCACGATGGACGCGGACGTCATCGTCGTCGGAGCGGGCCTCGCCGGCCTGGTCGCGGCGCACGAGATCACGAGCCGGGGCCGCCGGGTCGCCCTGGTCGACCAGGAGAACGCCGCCAATCTCGGCGGACAGGCCTTCTGGTCCTTCGGCGGGCTCTTCCTCGTCGGCTCCCCGGAGCAGCGCCGCCTCGGCATCAAGGACTCCTTCGACCTCGCCTGGAACGACTGGCAGGGCAGCGCGGGGTTCGACCGGCTCGACGACGAGGACTCCTGGGCGGTGCGCTGGGCCCGTGCCTACGTCGAGTTCGCGGCCGGCGAGAAGCGCTCCTGGCTGCGGGGGCACGGCATCGAGCTGCTGCCGACCGTCGGCTGGGCCGAGCGCGGCGACCTCAGGGCCGGCGGGCACGGCAACTCCGTACCCCGCTTCCACATCGCCTGGGGCACCGGCACCGGCGTGGTCGAACCGTTCGTCCGGTACGCCCGCCAGGCCGCGCGGGACGGACTGCTCACCTTCCACCACCGCCACCAGGTCGACGAGCTGGTCATCGGGGACGGCACGGCACGCGGAGTGCGCGGCACCGTCCTGGCCGAGGACCGCTCGGCCCGCGGAGTCGCCTCCAACCGCGACCGCGTGGGCGACTTCGAACTCACCGCCCAGGCCGTCGTCGTCACCACCGGCGGCATCGGCGCCAACCACGACATCGTCCGCCGTCACTGGCCCGCCCGGCTCGGCACCCCGCCGGCCGAGATGGTCACCGGCGTCCCCGCCTACGTCGACGGCCGCATGCTCGACATCAGCGCCGAAGCCGGCGTCCGGCTGGTCAACCGGGACCGTATGTGGCACTACACCGAGGGCCTGCAGAACTGGGACCCGATCTGGCCCGGCCACGGCATCCGCATCCTCCCCGGCCCGTCCTCCATCTGGCTGGACGCCCTCGGCCGCCGGCTGCCCGACCCCTGCCTGCCCGGCTACGACACCCTCAACACGCTCCGGCACCTGCGCACCACCGAGGACATCGCCGGGTACGACCACTCCTGGTTCATCCTCACCCGGAAGATCATCGAGAAGGAGTTCGCGCTCTCCGGCTCCGAGCAGAACCCCGACATCACCGCCAAGGACCGGGGGGCCGTGCTGCGCGACCGGCTGCTCGGCAAGGGCGCGCCCGCGCCGGTACAGGCCTTCCTCGACAAGGGCGCGGACTTCGTGACCGCCGGCAACCTGGAGCAGCTGGTCGGCAAGATGAACGCCCTCACCGACAAGCCGCTCCTGGACGCGGCCGGGGTACGCCGCCAGATCGAGGCGCGCGACCTGCAGATCGCCCACCCCTACAGCAAGGACTCCCAGGTCCAGGGCATCCACAACGCCCGCCGCTACATCGGCGACCGGCTCGGCCGGGTGGCCGCGCCGCACCGCATCCTCGACCCGGCCGCGGGCCCCCTCATCGGCGTCCGGATGCACATCCTGACCCGCAAGACCCTCGGCGGCATCCAGACCGACCTCGACTCCCGCGCCCTCGGCGCCGACGGAACGCCGGTCGAGGGCCTGTACGCGGCCGGCGAGGTGGCCGGCTTCGGCGGCGGCGGGGTGCACGGCTACAACGCGCTGGAGGGCACGTTCCTCGGCGGCTGCCTGTTCTCGGGGCGGGCCGCGGGCCGGCACGCCGCCCGGCACACGGGCTGAGGCTCAGCCCTTCAGCAGCTCCAGCAGCACCTGCGCGTGGCTCTGCTCCGGCGACTTGGACGCGGTCAGCAGGGTCACGCGCTTCCCGCGGCCCGCCTTGCGCAGGCCGTCGACCAGTTCGGCGGCCTCGGGGGCGTCGAGTTCCGCCTCGTAGCGGCGGCGGAACTCCTCGTACGAGCCGCCGCCGTGGTACCACTTGCGCAGCTCGGTGGAGGGGGTGAGCGCCTTGGGCCACTCGTCGACGTGTGCCTCGTCCTTGGCGAGGCCACGCGGCCACAACCGGTCGACCAGCACACGCAGGCCGTCGTCGGGCTCGGGCGGTTCGTAGATCCGGCGCACGCGGACGCTCACGGTCTCACTCCCCCTAGGGACGGCGGACGGTGACGCGAGCGTAACCCGGCGGCCACCGGTCCGCCCGGCGGTGACGCGACGAGACTTGACCGGAAGGAGAGCGAGTCCCCGGCACCGGCGCGCCTAGTCTGTCGGCCAGCCGATCACCAGCCACCTCCCGAGGAGCGTCCGTGACGCCACCACCCCGCAGACAGCCCGCCCGGCGCCGTACCGCCGTCCCGCGCCGCAGGACGGTCCTCGCCACCGTGCCCGTCGCCGTGGCGGCACTCATCGGCGCCACCGGGCCCGCGGCGGGCAGCGCCGGCGCGCCCGGCGCGGGCGACCCCTACTTCCCGCTGAGCGGCAACGGCGGCTACCACGTACGGCACTACGGTCTGACGCTCCGTTACGACACCGCATCCCGCCACCTCGACGGCAAGGCCGTCCTCACCGCCCGCGCCACCCGCGATCTCAGCCGCTTCGACCTCGACCTCACCGGCCTGAAGGTCACCGGCGTCACGGTGGACCGCACGCCGGCGGCCTTCCGGCGCGATGGCCAGGAACTCGTCGTCACCCCGCGCCACACCCTGCGCGCGGGCAGGGGCTTCCACGTCACGGTCACCTACCACGGCACGCCGAAGCCGGTCACCGACCCCGACGGCTCCGCCGACGGCTGGATCGCCACCGACGACGGCGCCTTCGTCGCAAACGAGCCGCAGGGCGCGATGACCTGGTTCCCGGCGAACGCCCACCCCAGGGACAAGTCGTCGTACGACATCACGATCACCGTCCCGCGGGGCCGCACGGCCGTCGCCAACGGCGCCCTGGTCGGGCGGCGCACCGCGCACGGACAGACGGCCTTCCACTGGCGCGAGACCCAGCCGATGGCCGCCTACCTGGCCACCGCCACCGTCGGAACGTTCAAGGTCGAGCAGTACACCACGCACGACGGCATCCACGTGTACAACGCCGTCGACCCACGCGAGGCGGCCAGAGCGGCGCCGGTGCTGAAGAAGCTGCCGTCCGTCCTGGAATGGGAGAGCAAGCTGTTCGGGCCGTACCCGTTCCGCTCCGCCGGATCGATCGTCGACCACGCCCCGGGCATCGGCTACGCCCTGGAGACCCAGACCAGGCCGCTCTACGACTCCGCGCCCGACATCAGCACCCTCGTCCACGAGAACGCCCACCAGTGGTTCGGCGACTCCGTCTCGCTGACCGCCTGGAAGGACATCTGGCTCAACGAGGGCTTCGCCACCTACGCCGAGTGGCTGTACGACGAGCAGCACGGTGGCGACAGCGCCCAGGACGCCTTCGACGCCCTCTACGCCCGTCCCGCGAACGACCACCTGTGGGCCTTCCCGCCCGGCGATCCGGGCAGCGGCGAGAACATCTTCGACACGCCCGTCTACGCCCGCGGCGCCATGACCCTCCACGAACTGCGCAAGACCGTCGGCGACCGGGACTTCTTCCGCATCCTGCGCGCCTGGGCGGCCGGACACCGCGGCGGCCACGGAACGACGGCACAGTTCGTGCGGCTGGCCGAGCGGACGTCGGGTGAGCGGCTCGACGGCCTCTTCCACACCTGGCTGTACACCAAGGGCAAGCCGGACCGCGCCTGAACCTGACCGGTTCCAAACAACTGTCGGCCAGGGTCGACACCATGATCCCTCGCAGATCCGCCGTCGCGCTCCTCGCCTCCCCGCCGCTGCTCACCGGCTGCGGCGGCGGAGCCGAGGCGACCGAGCGCCGGACACCCGGGCGATGCGGACAGGCCGTCGTCGTCACCGGGCGGGGCAGGACTCCCCGCTCTCCTCGGTCGTCCTGTACCGGCGCACCGCCACCGGCCGGCCAGGCGGGCCCCGCCTGGCCCGCCCACCACGCGCTGCGCGGCCGGAGCCCCCACCACGTGGGCGGCGACCCGCCCTCCCCGCTCGGCGTCTACACCCACTCCGACGCGGGGAGCCTGCTCCCGGGACCCGGCAGCAAGCTCCCCTGCCACCGGTCCCGCGGTTTCCACCCGCCCGGCACCGGCTTCGAGGGCGAACCCCTCGCCGGAGCCTTCGACCACGTCATCGCCGTCGACCACCACCGCGAGCCCGGCACCTCACCGCTGGACCGGACCCAGCCCCTCGGCCCGAGCCGGGGCGGGGGAGTGTGGCTGCACGTCGTCATGGGGTACGCCGAACGGCCGGCCGGCTGAACCGCCTAGGATCCGAACTCGTGTGCGCGCACGTGCTGGTCGCCGAGGACGACGAGAAGCAGGCCGAACTGATCCGCCGCTCCCTGCTGGCCGAGGGACACACCGCCACGGTGGTGCACGACGGCGCGGCGGCGCTCGACGCCGCTCGCCGGCTCGGGCCGGACCTCGTCGTTCTGGACCTGATGCTCCCGGTCATCGACGGCTTCGGCGTGTGCCGGGCGCTGCGCGGCGGCGTGCGGGACCCGGAGATCCCCGTGGTCATGCTCACCGCCCGCTCCGCCGAGGACGACGTCCTGCTCGGCCTCGAACTCGGCGCCGACGACTACATGACCAAGCCGTACAGCCCGCGCGAGCTGATGGCCCGCATCCGCACGGTGCTCAGACGCAGCGGACGGGGCGTAGGCACCCGGGACGACGATCCGGCCGTACGGGCCGCCGGGATCACCGTCGACCCGGTACGGCACGAGGTGCGCCGCGACGGCGTACCCGTGGAGTGCACGCCCGCGGAGTTCCAGATCCTGCTGGCCATGGCGGGGGAGCCGGAACGGGTGTTCACCCGGCGGCAGTTGCTGCAGTGCACCCGCGGCTTCGACCGGGCCTCCACCGAGCGGGCCGTCGACGTGCACATCATGAACCTGCGCCGCAAGATCGAGGCCGACCCGAGACGGCCGAAGCGGCTGCTGACCGTGTTCGGCGTCGGCTACAAGCTGAGCGGTGCCCGGCCGTGAAGCGCCCCAAGCCCGCGGCCGGGAGCCCGGGGACGCAAGGCCGGTGTCCGTGAGGCGCCGGATCCCGCTGCGCAAACGGCTGCTCGTGCGGCTGCTGTCCGTCTCCGCGCTGATCGCCGTCTGCTCGGTGGCCGCCACCGCCTGGCTCGCGGTGACCACCACCACCAGCGCCCTGAAGGAGGAGCAGGGCCAGGACCTCGCGGCCGACAACAGCATCCTGGCCCGGCTCAGCGGGTACGCCGCCACCCACTCCGGCTGGACGGACGTCCGGCGCACCGTGCGGGAGCTGGCCGCCGAGACCGGACGGCGGATCGCCCTCACCACCACCGACCGCACCCTCGTCGCCGACTCCGCACCCCATGGCACCCCGCTGCCGCCCCGGCCCGCCGCCACCGTCGACCCGCTGCGCAGCGACACCTACAGCGAGGCCGGCGCCCAGCTCAGCGGCATCGACCCGCGCGTGGTCGGCCCCTACCGGCTCCCGGCGAAGGAACGCGCACGCCTCGACACGCTGGCCACCCGGCGCAAGCAGTGCTACGAGCGCTACGGCCTGCAGTCCACCGTCGTGAGGACCGCGAGCGGGCGGCCGGTGGTCGAGGCCCCGGACGGCACCGAGCCCGCCGGCTACGGCGCGACGGTGTGCGAGGACGGCCGGCTGAACACGCCCACGCCGACCGAGCAGAAGGCCCTGGACGACCTGTCGGACCTCACGCGGCCCTGCCTGGACCAGGCCGGGCTGGACCTCCGCGGGCCGCTGTTCCTCACCTTCGACCCCAGCGGGAGGGACCCCTTCGCCGGCGGCCACCTCATCGCCAAGTACGCCCAGGCGGGCAACAAGGCCACGGCGCGGGCCGCCCAGCGGTGCGTCCTGACCGCCCGGCGCACCCAACTGGAGCCCTACGTGGCCCCGGTGGCCGAGCTGTTCCTCGGCATCGGCGACCAGAACCCCTCGCGGTTCGACATGTCACCGGCCAACAAGGCCAAGGTGATCGGCGCGGCCGGCCTGGTCCTCGCCGTCACCGTCGCCGTGACCGCCGTCGTCGCGATCCGCCTGGTACGGCCGCTGCGGGCGCTGACCGAGGCCGCGCAGCAGCCGCCCGAGCTGCACGCGCGGGTGCCGGTGACCACCCGCGACGAGACCGGCATCCTCGCCGAGGCCTTCAACGACCTGGCCGAGCGCCGCGAACGCCTGGAGGCCCAGCGCAAGGCGATGGTCAGCGACATCGCGCACGAGCTGCGCAGCCCGCTGACCAACATCCGCGGCTGGCTGGAGGTCGTCCGCGACGGGGTCGTCGAGCCGGACCCGCCCCTGCTGGACTCGCTGCACGAGGAGGCACTCGTGCTGCAGCGGATCATCGACGACCTGCAGGACCTCGCCGCCGCCGACGCCGGCACGCTGCGGGTGCACCGCGAGCCGCTGCGCGCCGGGGACCTGCTGGACCAGGTCGCCGCCGCCCACCGGGTCGCAGCCGACGCCGCCGGGGTCGCCCTGCGCACCGAGGCCGACGACACCGCCTGGCTGGACGCCGACCCGGTACGGATGCGGCAGGCGCTCGGCAACCTGGTCTCCAACGCGCTGCGGCACACCCCGGCCGACGGCAGGGTCACCCTCGCCGCCCGCCGTGACGGCCCCGATGCCGTCCTCACCGTCACCGACACCGGCACGGGCATCGCGCCCGACGACCTGCCGCACGTCTTCGACCGGTTCTGGCGCCCGGAGAAGTCCCGCAGCCGCCGCACCGGAGGCAGCGGCCTCGGCCTGCCGATCGTCCGGCACCTGGTCGCCGCGCACGGCGGTACGGCCGAGGCGGCGAGCGAGCCCGGCGAGGGCGCCGTCTTCACGCTGCGGCTGCCCGCGGCCGGCCCGCCCGCCGACGACACGTGATCGCTTCGGATTCCCCGCGCGCCCCGGGGGTACTCCGGTCGCGCAGTGCTGCAGTGCTGTCGAGGAGGTCGGCCCATGAGCGCAACCCAGGACCTGCCGGTGGTGCGCACGCTCGCAGAGGTGGCCCGCCTGGTGGACGAGCACCGAGGGCTGTACGTGCGCTGGTCCCGAGGGCCTGGTGCCGACCTCGCCGACGTCTCCAGCACCGACGACCTCACCGGCGTCCCCATGCCCGGTCTGTCCGCCAATCCGCTCGGCGTCGAGGACTGGTGGGAGGACCGCTCGGTGGAGCTGTGGGTGGCGCGCCGGCTGTACGACTACGCGCACCTGCCGCACGACAAGGGCCCCGGTGTCCGTCCCTGGGTCCTGCGGGGCCGGGAGACGGGCCGGGGCCCCGACAACGAGCCCCTCGTGACCGATGCCGAGCCGCTGTGCTGGATCGCCGACCAGGTCATCGACGCGGCGAAGGCCGAGGTGAGCCGGCAGGAGCGGGAGTGGGGGACCCTGCGGCGCGACGGCCGCTGAGGCAGGACCCGCGGTGTCCCGGCCGGCCGGGACAGGGGGACGGCGGTCCGCGCGGGCGCCCGGTCAGCAGTGCGGACGGGAACGGGCGCGGCGGCGCAGTGCCCGGCGCTCCAGTTCGGTCGTCCCACCCCAGATGCCGATGCTCTGGCCCGTCCCCAGCGCCCAGTCCAGGCAGTGCTCCCGGACGGGGCAGTGCTCACAGACCGCCTTGGCCTGCTGTGTCTGCACCTGCGCCGGCCCGGTGGTGCCGATGGGGAAGAACAGGTCGGGGTCCTCGTGACGGCACGCGGCATGGTCGCGCCAGTTGTCCATGGAAGTCTCCTGGATCGGATCGAAGTCGTCCGTGCCGGTTGAATGCGTACGTCGGACTCGGGTGACCGGTCGGGACGGTGTGAAACGGGGGACCGGCGGTCGAATCGGGTGAGGGACCGGGTCCGGCCACGTCGCGCGCGGCCCGGCGGGAGCCGTACGCGGTCCACAGGTCGGGCAGCGGCCATGGCGGGGACACCCCGGTCCGCGGACGCCGGGCCCGACCGAGCAGTGCCGGCGAGGAGTTCAGCGGCGAGGACCGTACCGGCCGCCTGCGGGTGCGCCGACGCGCGACCACCGTACTGGGCGGGATGCCCGCTACGGTGCGGAACGGCTGAATCGTGACGCGCCGGTCAGCGGCGCAGCGCCCCGGCCGCCGTCGCCGTCACCGCCTCGGCCAGGGCCGCCAGCGCGGGGGAGTCGAGCTTCCACTGCTGCCAGTACAGCGTGACGTCCATCCAGGTGCCGGGCGCGAGCAGGACCAACCGTCCGTCGGCCAGCAGTGGTTCCGCCTGGACCTCCGGCACCATGCCCCAGCCGAGCCCCGCCGCGACGGCGTCCAGGAAGCCCTCGGACGTGGGCACATGGTGCCGCAGCCGGCTCGCCGACCCGCGGCCCAGCCGGCGTACGAAGGCGTCCTGGAAGTCGTCCTTGCGGTCGAAGACCACGACGGGCGCCGCGGGCAGGGCGTCGGGGAGCGGCGGCCCGGCGAGCAGGGCGTGGCTCAACTCCGGTGCGGCGACCGGCAGATAGCGCATCCGGCCGAGCGGCCGCACGGTGCAGCCCGGCACCGGATCGGGGGCGGTGGTCACCGCCGCCATCACCAGGCCCTCGCGCAGCAGGGCGGCCGTGTGGTCCTCGTCCTCCCGGTGCAGTTCGAAGCAGAGCCCGGCCGCCCGGGGCAGCGCCGGCAGGAACCAGGTCGCCAGCGAGTCCGCGTTCACCGCCACCGACACCCGCGTCGGTTCTCCGGCACCGCTCAGCCCCAGCTCGCCCCAGGCGTCCCGTTCCAGCCGGGCGAGCTGGCGCGCGTAGCGCACCAGCACCGCGCCCGACTCCGTGGGCCGTACCGGTTTGGTGCGCTGCAGCAGGACCCGGCCGGTGCGCTGTTCCAGTGCCTTCACCCGCTGACTGACCGCCGACGGCGTCACGTGCAGGGCCGCCGCGGCGGCGTCGAAGGTGCCCTCGTCCACCACGGCGAGCAGCGTCCGTACCTGGTCCAGGGGAAGCTCGGTCATCACGATCGCTAAGGTTACGTAAGAATCTTTAGCTGGTTTTGCGCCAATCGGCTTCCTAGGTTCAGGCTCATGAACCACGCCCTGACCGCCGCGGCCGCCGGATTCGGCACCGGCCTCTCCCTGATCGTCGCCATCGGCGCCCAGAACGCCTTCGTCCTGCGGCAGGGGGTGCGCCGGGACGCCGTCCTCGCCGTGGTGGGCATCTGCGCCCTGTCCGACGCGCTGCTGATCGCGCTCGGCGTCGGCGGGGTCGGGGCGGTCGTGGTGGCGTGGCCGGGGGCGGTCCGTGCGGTCGGGCTCGTCGGTGGTGCCTTCCTGCTCTGCTACGGCGTCCTCGCCGCCCGCCGGGTGCTCGGGCCGGGCACGGGCGGGCTGAGCACCGAGGGGGTGGCAGCCGGTTCCCGGCGCCGGGCGGTGCTCAGCTGCCTGGCGATGACCTGGCTCAACCCGCACGTCTACCTGGACACCGTGTTCCTGCTGGGCTCCCTGGCCGCCGACCGGGGCGCGCTGCGCTGGATCTTCGGGCTCGGCGCGGCGCTCGCCAGCCTGTGCTGGTTCGCCGCGCTCGGCTTCGGCGCCCGGCTGCTCGGCCGCTTCCTGGCCCGGCCGGCGGCCTGGCGGGTCCTGGACGGCCTGGTCGCCGCCACCATGCTGGCGCTGGGGGCCACGCTCATGGCCGGATCCTGAACAAACCCGCGTGCACAGGTGCCGCCGAGGTAGTTAGGCTCTCGAAGCGAAAAGATGTAGCGAGCAACCTCCGTCGGCACCAGGACACCCAACAGGACACCCGTGGACACCAGCGAGAGCACCACCGAACCCGACTCCGTGCCGGACGCGGCTGCCCCGCCCCGGCGCGGCTGGCGCCGCTGGGCGATGGACACCCGTCCACTGCGCGTCCCCGCCTACCGGCGCCTGTGGTCGTCGACCATCGTCACCGCCGTCGGCAGCCAGCTCACCGCCGTCGCGGTGCCCAAGCAGATCTACGACATCACCCACTCCTCGGCCTGGGTCGGCTACGCGAGCCTCGCCGGCCTCGTGCCCATGGTGGCCTTCGCACTGTGGGGCGGGGCGGTCGCCGACACCGTGGACCGCCGCAAGCTGCTGCTGGTCACCAACACCGGCATCGCGGTGACCTCGCTGCTGTTCTGGGCACAGGCCGTCACCGGGCTGGACTCGGTCGTCGTACTGATGGTGCTGCTCGCTCTCCAGCAGGCGTTCTTCGGGATCAACGCGCCCGCCCGCAACGCCTCCGTCGCCCGGCTGGTCCCGGCCGAGCAGTTGCCGGCCGCGGGCGCGCTCGGCACCACGGTGATGCAGACCGGCCTGGTGGCGGGTCCGCTGCTCGCGGGTGTGCTCATCCCGGTGATCGGGCTGCCCGAGCTGTACCTGATCGACGCGCTGGCGCTGTGCGTCACCGTGTGGGCCGTCTTCCGGCTGCCCGCGCTTCCGCCGCTGGGCGAGGCCGCCGCCCGCCGGGCCGGGGTGCGCGCGATAGCCGCCGGGTTCCAGTACATGTCCCGGCACAAGGTGCTGCTGCTGTCCTTCCTCGCCGACATCGTCGCCATGGTGTTCGGCATGCCCCGGGCCCTGTTCCCGCAGCTGGCCGCGCAGACGTACCACTCCTACGGCGAGGGACTCGCGCTCGGCGTGCTGTTCGCCGGCATCCCGGTCGGCGCGGTGCTCGGCGGCCTGTTCTCCGGGGTGTTCTCGCGGGCCCGGTGGCACGGCTGGATGGTCATCGGGGCGGTCGTCGGCTGGGGTGTGGCCGTCGCCGGGTTCGGGCTGAGCGGCAACCTCTGGGTGGCGCTGGCCTGCCTCGCCGCGGCCGGTGTCGCCGACATGGTCTCGATGGTGTTCCGCGGCGCGATCCTGCTGTCGGCGGCGACCGACGAGATGCGCGGCCGGATGCAGGGCGTGTTCACGGTGGTCGTCGCGGGCGGGCCGCGGCTGGCCGACGTGCTGCACGGCACGGCCGGCTCGGCGTTCGGCCCGCGTGCCGCCGTGGCCGGCGGCGGGGCCCTGGTCGTCGTGGTGATGCTGGCCCTGGCCGTGGCCGTCCCGGCGCTGCGCCGGTACCGGATCTGAGCTACATCAGGCCGGTGCGGCGCCGGATGGCGTACTGGTCCATCAGCTTGCCGCGGGTCGTCTCCAGACGGTGGGCGAGGATCTCGGCCACCGTCCGCACCAGGGAGAGCCCGAGCAGCGGATCCTCCACGGACAGCGCGAGCACCGAGGGCCCGTCGAACTCGTAGGCCCGTACGTTGCTGAAGGCCACCGCACCGAAGTCCCACTGGTACGGCGGGAACAGCCAGGACCAGCCCAGCATGTCGCCCGCGCCGAGCGTGGCGACCGTGACCCGCTGCCGGGAGGTCACCTGCTGGTCCAGGTGGACCGCGCCCGACCGGATCACCCAGAACCGGTCGGCGGTGCCGCCCGCCTCGAAGATGCGGGTGTCCTCCGGGAACGAGATCTCCTTGGCCAGTTCCATCAGGCGCTCGCGCTGCGCCTGGGGCAGTGCGGTCAGCAGTTTTATCGCTTTGGTCATGGCGCGGGGCTCCTCGCACGGAGGCGGTTCGGGTGCTTTCCCTAAGCCCATTTCAGCCGCTGCCGCCGTCCCGGGCACCTCGGCGGACGCGGCTTTCTCACGGTTTCCCGGTGGCCGCCCGTTTCCGGGCAGTAAGAAGCCCTGGCTGGACGGGGGAAGCCAGCCAGGGCCGTATGCGGTGACGCGGGGAGGGAGGAAGGACGGTTCCGGTCCACTCCGGCATCACGTATGTATGAACGATAAACCATCTGGTGGCGGCTCGGGTAACCAGAAGCAGGTCAGGTGACCTGTTTCACGCCTTCCGTCGTCGCCGGTGGCCCGCCCGGGCTGATGATCTCCTCCAGCACCCGCAGCACCGCCTCGAACGCCCGCGCCCGGACCGCCGCCTCCCGCGCGCCGTCCGGGTCCGTCGCCGTCAGATGCTGCGCCCGCTCACGCCAGCTCCGCTCCTCCGCGGCCGCCCGCTCCCGGCCGCGCCGGATGCGCCGCCACAACTCGTCCGCGTCCACGACATCGGTCATACCGCCCGGGTACCCGTCCGGTCCGCGGTGATGGCACCGCCGACCGTGTTTGACGGCGCCGACAGGGGTCAGCCGGAAAGGGAGAGCCAAGCAATCCCGGCACCGTTCAGGGAGGAAGGGATGCTCGACAAGCACCGGACCAGCTCCTCCGCGACCCTGCGGGAACCGTGCCGCCGGCTGCCGTGCCGGCCGGCCGACGCCCGCAGAACGGTGCAGCGAGTGGTGGCCGAGCGCCGCCGGGCCTGTGCCCTGTGCTGCGGAACCGAGGCCATGGAGGACGCCCTTCTGGTCGCCTCGGAACTCACCACCAACGCCATCCTGCACGGCGGCGGCATCACGGGCTTCGACGTGGACGTCGACTCCGGTGGCGTACGGGTGTCCGTCAGCGACCGCAGCGACGAGCTCCCCGTGGCCGCGCCCGCCGACGCGCGCGGCCACGCCCGGCCCGGCGGCCGCGGCTGGCCCATCGTGTGCCGGCTCGCCCGGGACGTGCGGGTGGCGGAGCTGCCCTGCGGGGGCAAGCGCATCACGGCCGTCGTGCCGCTGCGCTGATCCCGTGCGGAAGTTCCGTCCGCACGGTGTTTGCTGCGGGGAGGCGGGGGCAGGCGGAATCTCGTGCTTCGGACCGGAGGCGCGCGCCCAGCGGGATCAGTACGACTGCCTGGCTCCCCCCTCCCCGGCGGACCGGGCCGCTGACTCGCCCGGCGAACCCTGACACCACCGTTCGGGCCAGGCCACGGAACCCTCGTTCCGGCTGTGTGCCCTGAAACCACGTTCAGGAGCGATTCCGCATGCTGACCGACATGTCGACAAGCCGTTCCGGCACGCCCACCACGTCCGCCGCCGCGGCACCCGCGCGGCGGCCTCATGACGACGCCCCTGACACCGCGGAGCTGTTCGCCCGGCTGGCGGAACTGGGCGACGGCCCGGAGCGGGACGCCGTACGCGACGAACTCGTCACCGCCTGGCTGCCCATGGCCCACCGGATCGCCGGCCGCTTCCGCGACCGGGGCGAGTCCGTCGAGGATCTGCGACAGGTGGCCGCGCTCGGGCTGGTGAAGGCGATCGACCGCTTCGACCCCTCCCGGGGAGCCTTCGAGAGCTACGCGGTGCCGACCATCACCGGCGAGGTCAAGCGGCACTTCCGGGACCGGATGTGGGCCCTCAGGGTGCCGCGCCGGGTGCAGGAACTGCGCAACCGGGTGCGGGCCGCCCGCCGGGAGCTCACCCAGAACCCCGGCAGCCCCGAGCCCACCGTGGCCGCGATCGCCGCTCACACCGGCCTCACCCAGGAGGACGTCACCGCGGGCATGGAGGCGCTGGAGAGCTTCAGCACCCTGTCCCTGGACGCCGAACTGTCGGCCGGTGAGGACGGCTACAGCCTCGCCGACACCCTGGGCGCGGCCGACGCCTCGTACGACGTGGTGGTCGACCGCGAGGCCGCCAGGGAAGGGCTGCGCCGGCTGCCCGAGCGGGAGCGGGCCATCCTCTACATGCGCTTCTTCGAGGACATGACGCAGAGCCGCATCGCCGACCGGCTGGGCATCTCCCAGATGCATGTGTCCCGGCTGATCAGCCGCAGCTGCGCCCGCGTCCGTGACGAGGCCCTGGGCCACCGCGCCGGTGGGGCCGGCCCCCTCTGAGCGCGCGGGCGACGGAGCGTCACCCCGTGGGCCGGGCCGCCTCGGTGGCCAGGCCCAGCGGCCGGGCCAGTCCCGAGACCGCCTCGTCCAGCCGCTGCAGATGGCGCAACACCCGGTCGGTCACGCGGCCGTAGCGCGGGGCGCGCAGGGTCCCCGGCTCCAGCATCGACGCGATGCTGGGGCCGGTCTCGATCTCCGCCGCGGCCTGCGGGTCGGCCACATGCGCGGCGATCGCCTCGATGTTGTGCACGATCCGCCCGCACGCCCCGCGCAGCCGGGGATCCGCCGCGATCGAAGGATGCGTCGGCAGCAGCTCCGCCGTGGCCGCCAGCGAACGCGCGTGGTAGGCGCATGTCTCCAGCAACGCCACCACGTACCGGGCGGTGTCACGGCGTGAGCGCAGGGGAGTGATCGGATGCGTCAGCGGCTGGGTGGCCGCGCGCAGGTCGGACAGCGCCTGGTCCAGGTCGCGCGCCTGCTCCACCAGGCCGGCGCCCGCCCCGCCGCTCAACTGGTCGACGGCGGCCCGCGTGACCTCGGCCAGCCGGTCGAGGACGGTGACGAGGAGTTCGTTGGTACGGCGGTCGGTGTGGATCGGCAGCACCACCGCCGCGGCGATCACCCCGCAGGCCGCGCCGAGCGCCGTCTCCTCGACACGCACCAGCAGCACCGCCGTGCTGTAGGTGTTCAGCAGCGTGTAGAGCAGCCCCAGCATCGCCGTCACGAAGAACGACATCAACGTGTACGACAGCGGGGCCGAGTAGAACATCGCGAAGATGAACACCAGCACCAGCGCGAACGCCGTCCACGTGTGGTGCCCCACCAGCCCGGCGAGCCCGATACCGGCCACCACGCCGAGCACCGTGCCCAGCAGCCGTCGGTAGCCCTTCACCAGGATCTCGCCGGTGGAGGCGGTGTTGAGGAACACGATCCAGCACGTCAGCACCGCCCAGTACCAGCGCTGACTGGACAACAGCTCGCCGCCGGCGATGGCCAGCGCGGAGCCGACGGCCACCTGGACCGCGGCCCGTGTCGTCGGCCGCCGAAGCCCCGCCGGCTCCGGCTCCTCCGCCTCCCGCTCCTCGCCCGCCTCGATCGCGGCGTCCTCCGCGTCCAGTTCCTCGCGCGAGCGGGTCGTCGCCGGGCTGTCGTCGGACTCGTCCTGCGGCCCGTCCAGCGCCAGGCGCAGCCCCAGCGAGGCACGGGCGGCCTCGCCGAGCCCGCGGAAGACGTCCTGCACGGCCGGGGCGGCCTTGGGTACGTTGTCCTCCTCGCGGTAGCCGAGCAGCCGGTTGCGCACCTGGGCGAGCGCGGTGCCCCTCGCCTCACCGACCGGCCGCAGCATCAGCAGCCGCAGCGCCTGCAGGTCCCGGCGCAGCGCCGCCGTCGCCTCGTCCCGCACCGGCAGCTCCCCGCCGGAGGGCAGCGAGGCTCCCGGCAGATGCAGGGTGAGGGTGTCGGTCCGCTCGGCGCTGCGCGCGGTGAGCAGCAGCAGGCCGAGCCGCTCGGCGGCGATCTCGGCGTCGGCGACCCGGCGCTGCAGCAGCCGCGCCCCCGCCGCGTCGGAGGTGCCGTCCTCCAGCCGCCCCTGGATCATCAGCGCGCTCTCGTGCAGCCGGGCGGTGGCGGTGCGCAGGTCCTCCAGGACCTTGTCCACGTCGTCGGGGCCGGCGTCCAGCAACTGCGCCTGGACGGCGATCAGCTGCGCGAGCCGGGCCCGGAACGCCCGCCGCAGCCGGTCCAGGGTGCCCGCCGGGGTCTGCGGCAGCAGCAGGAACCGCGCGGCGGCGCTGCACGCGAACGCCACACCGATCACCCCGTACAACGCGGGCAGCGCGGAAACTGTCGCGCGCACGAACAGGGACAGGAAGTAGATCTGGAAGCCGATCAGGCCCAGCGCGGTGCCGCGGTCGCCGAACCGCCGGCCGTAGACCGCGCAGAAGATGAGCACGACGAAGAACAGGTCCCCGGCGACGACCCGTTGGTGCAGCAGCGCGCCCAGTGACACCGAGGCCAGCGCCACCGGCAGCCCGAGCGCGAGCGTGACGGCCTGCGGGCCGCGCTGCTTCTCGCGGATCGCGAAGGTCGACACCATCGCCGCCATGGCGCCGGCGACCAACTGGGGCACCGGCATCCGCAGGGCGGCCAGGACGGCGAGGGTGAGCGTGATCGCGGTGACCGTGCGCAGTGCCGCGGTGAGCCTGAGCAGCCCGGGATCGGACGCCGCGAGCCGGTCCCACATCCGTACCCGTCCCGACCGTCCCGCTGTGCTCACGCCGCCGTGCTCTCTCCCGTGCCAGAAATCGGTCTCCGGCCCAGCATCGCACGGCGGCCCCGGCTACTCGCCCTTCGCCAGGGTGGCGGCCACCAGGGCGTTCGCGTGCCCGTGCCCGACACCGTGCTCGGACTTGAGCCAGCCGACCAGTTCCATGTGCTTGGTCAGCGGCGAGGAACGGATCAGCTCCTGCCACTCGGCGATCGGCCGGCCGTACTTCTTCTCGATCGAGGGGAAGTAGCTCGCCGGGCCCTTGACGGTCTTCTCGGCCATCGTGGTGTGTCCCATCCGTGTGACGTGAACTGATCACCGGTCAAGACCGCCGGTCCGCCGGAAGGTGATCGGCGGCCTTGCGTGATCCGCGTCACATCAGGGGTTCTGCACCGCCGTGCCCTCCACCCGTGCCCGTACCTGTTCCGGTGTCAGATACGCGTCGGTGAACTCGAAGTCCTTCAGCCGGGCGGGCTTGCGGGCCTGGAAGCCGGTGCGGACGAAATCGTCGCCCGCGAGCGCGTTCAGCAGCCAGTTGGTCATCACCCGGGTCTTGGCGACGTTGGTACGCAGCGCCGACCAGTGGTAGCCGCGGGCCACCGCCTGGGCCAGTACCCCGCGCAGCTCGACGCCGAGCGGCTTGGACACCGCGTCCTTGCCGCCGAGGTCGACGACGAGACCCAGGTCCTTGTGCACATACGGCTGCATCGGCTGGCCCCGCAGCATCGCGATGACGTTGTCGCCGACCCGCTTGCCCTGGCGCATCGCGTGCTGCGCGGTGGGCGGGCAGACCGCGTCGTCGCCCTTCGCCAGATCCGGCACGGCGGCCGAGTCGCCGAGCGCGAACACCCCGTCGTGGCCCGGCAGACACATCTCGGGGGTGACCGCCAGCCGGCCGCGGACCGTTTCCGCGCCGAGGGTGGCCATCAGGGGGCTGGCGACCACACCGGCCGTCCAGATCAGCGTGTGCGTCGGCACCACGCGACCGTCGGTGAAGGTGACCTCCTCCGCGCCGGCCTTGTCGATCGACACGCCCAGCGACACGTCGATGCCGCGCCGCTTGAGGATCTCCTGCGCGCTGCGGCCCAGCTTGTCGCCCAGCTCCGGCATCAGCTTGGGCGCGATGTCGATCAGATGCCACTTGATCAGGCCGGGGTCCAGCCGCGGGTAGCGTGTGACGGCGGCATGCGTCAGCCGCTGCAGACACGCCGCGGTCTCCGTGCCGGCGTATCCGCCGCCGACCACCACGAACTGCAGCCGCGCCGCCCGCTCGGCCGGGTCGTCGCTGGCGTCCGCGATGTCGAGCTGCGTGATGACGTGGTCGCGGACGTAGGCGGCCTCGGCGAGGGTCTTCATCCCGAAGGCGTGCTCGGTCAGCCCCGGGATGTCGAAGGTGCGGGTCACGCTGCCGGGCGCCAGCACGATGTAGTCGTACGGCTCGTTGACGATCTTGTCCGTGAGGGTGCGGACGACACAGACCTTCGCCTTCGGGTCCACCCCGATCGCACCCCCCGGCAGGATGCGGGTGCGGTACTTCCTGCTGCGGCGCAGGCTGACGGCGATCGACTGTGGCGTGAGCACACCGGAGGCCACCTGCGGCAGCAGGGGCAGATACAGCTGATAGGAGAACGGCGTCACCAAGGTGACGTCGGCCTCGGCCGGAGCGAGCTTCCGTTCCAGGCGGCGGACGCACGCGACGCCGGCGAAGCCTGCGCCAACCACCAGGATCCTGGGTCGTGTCACGGTGTTCATCCCTTTCTGCGGCTCCAGGCGGTCCGACTCCACGCCGTTCGCCTGCCCCGGGTCGGTGGTGTGCGGCACCTCCGATGCCACCGTGGCCCGAGCCGTTCCGCCAGCTGGGCGCGGCAGGCAGACGAACGCGTGGGCACCAGCATGCCCCCGCTACGCGTGGAGTAACCGGTTGTCGCACATATACACGTCGTACACGTGACGCCGTCACCAGGGCAGGAAGACGTGGATGTCCTTGCCCTCGTCGTGGACGACGACGCTGACCTGCGTGCACAGCGTGTGCACCAGGTGCCAGCCGATGCCGCCGCCACCCGTGCGCGGGTGGAAGGGCCGCGGCTCCGGCTTGGTCGTGCTCGTGTCGCGCATCGTCACGTGGACCCCGTCGAACGTGCGGCGCATCCGCAGCCCGAACGGACCGGGGGCGTACTGGATCACGTTGGCGGCCAGTTCCGTCACCACCAGCAGGATGTCGTCCCAGTACTCGTGCGCGGCCGGGGGCGACTGCGCGGCGAGCGCGCCCAAGAACCCCTCCGCGGCCAGCCGCGCCTCCGTGACGTTGCGCAGCTCACCCGCGAAGGAGAAGGTGCGCTCGTACCTGTCCTCCGCGGACGGTGTGTCGTCCCAACGCGGCTCCGTCGCCATCTCGCATTCCCCGGTCCCGGCAGGTCAGGAACCCGTGGCGGGCCCCTGGACCGGGACGGTCGTAGGTGCCCGTCCCATTCCTTGCTTGCGGGTTCCCGTCCCCGCCCGGCCTATCCGTCCGCACCGCCCGCGGCCCGCACGCTGCACCCCCTCAGCGGAAGACGTCGTCCGGCTCGTCCCAGTCCGCCGCCTCCAGCGGACCGCGCGCCGCCCGGGACCGCGCCTGGTACATTGCGTCGATCTCGGCGGCGTAGTGCCGCACGATCGCGTCCCGGCGCAGCTTCAACGACGGCGTGAGCAGTCCGTTGTCCGCGGCGAACGGCTCCTGCAGGACACGGTAGACCCTGATGGACTCCGCACGGGACACCGCGGTGTTCGCCGAGGCGACGGCCCGTGCGATCTCCTCCCGCAGCGCGTTCTCCTCGCGGGTCTCGCGGCCCGGACTGTCCCCCTGCAGCGCCAGGGCGGCCCGCCAGTGCGCGAGGAACTCCGGGTCCAGGGTGATCAGGGCGCCGACGCAGGGCCGGTCGTCGCCGATCACGACCGCCTGGTGGACGAGCGGGTGCATACGCAGCCGCTGCTCCAACGGGGCCGGGGCGACGCTCTTGCCGCCGCTGGTGACGATGACGTCCTTCTTGCGTCCGGTGATCGTCAGATAGCCCTCGGAGTCCAGCCGCCCGATGTCCCCGGTGGCCAGCCAGCCGCCGCGCAGCGCGCTCCGCGTCGCCGCCTCGTCGCCGACATAGCCCTGGAACACCGACGGTCCGCGCACCAGGATCTCGCCGTCGTCGGCCACCTGGACCTCGGTGCCCGGCAACGGCCGGCCCACCGTCCCGGACTTCTCCCGGCCGAGCGGCTGCATGGTGATCCCGCCGGAGGACTCGGTGAGGCCGTACCCGTCGTGGACGAACACGCCGATGCCCGCGTAGAACAGCGTGAGTTCACGGCTGAGCGAGGAGCCGCCGGAGGTGCCGCGCACCACGCGCCCGCCGAGCGCCGCCCGCAGCCTGCGGTACACCGTCCGCTCGTAGAGGGCGTGTTGCAGTCTCAGCTCCAGTCCGGGACCCGGGCCCCGGCCCAGCCGGTGGCGTTCCTCGGCCGCGGCGAAGTCCTGGGCCGTCTGCGCGGCCCGCTCGAACAGGGCACCCCGGCCCGCCTGCTGCGCGGTCCGCAGGACCCGCTTGTAGAGCTTCTCGAACACCGACGGCACGCCGTACAGGTACGTCGGCCGGAACGTGTGCAGCGCCGACGCCAGCGCGGTCTCGCTCAGCTCCGGCTCATGCCCCATCAGGACGCCGCCGCGCACACAGGTCAGCATGATCATGATGCCGTAGACGTGCGAGAAGGGCAGGAAAGCCAGCACGGACGCCTGTTCACCCGGTGGGGCCGCGGTGTGCGCCCAGCCGGCCAGCAGGGTGTCGCACGGATAGGCGAGACCGCGGTGGCTCAGGGCGCAGCCCTGCGGACGGCCGGTCGTACCGGAGGTGTAGACGACCGCCGCCGTGGCGTCCGGCAGCACGATCCGGCGCAGCGACTCCACGGTGGTGTACGGCACGACCGCGCCCTGCCGCGCGAGGTCGGGCAGCGCGCCCGCGTCCAGCTGCCAGACATGGCGCAGCCGGGGCAGCGCGGCACACACCGTGCCGACGGTCATGACACCCTGCTCGTCCTCCACGACCACGGCCACACAGCCGGCGTCCCGCAGGATCCACTCGACCTGGTCGCGCGCGGAGGCCGGATGGATCGGTACGACCTCGGCGCCGACGGCCCACAGCGCGTGGGCGAACACGGTCCACTCGTAACGGGTGCGGGACATCACGGCCACCCGGTGGCCCGGCGAGATCCCGGCGGCGACCAGCCCCTTGGCCAGGTCGACCACCTCGTCCCGCAGCTCGACCGCCGTCACCTGCTGCCACACGGTGGCGGCGGGATCCACCCGGTGC
This sequence comes from Streptomyces filipinensis, assembly GCF_014649495.1. Taxonomy (GTDB): domain Bacteria; phylum Actinomycetota; class Actinomycetes; order Streptomycetales; family Streptomycetaceae; genus Streptomyces; species Streptomyces filipinensis. The sequence goes on from NZ_BMTD01000010.1 coordinate 345,997, forward strand.
GCGAGCACCGGCAGGGCCGGGTCGCGCTCCGCGGTGTCGAAGACGCTGTCGGCGAGGCCGCCGGTGAGCGGCGGGGTAACGGCGGGAGCGAAGGCGACGTCGCGCATGCGCTGCTCCTGGGTGTACAGAGGGTCACACCGCCGATCGGCTCTGTGTCGGCGGTGCTCGAATGTAGCCCAGCCGAGCGCGTTCGGTGCCGGGAACGGAGAAGTCGTGATCGGCTGATGATGTGGCCGTGTCCTGGGGACTCGGTGGACATGAGTCATGTGAACCCCGATCCGGAACCAGAACGCACCACCGGGCTGGAACCCGGGGGCTCGGTCCCGCCCGGCGAGACCCCGCCCGCCGAGAGCAGCCTGCCCGAGGCCGGGCCCCGGGAGCCGCACGCTCAGAGCAGAGGCTGGGCGAAGGCGCCGATGACGCTGATCATCGTTCTCGTCGTCCTGGTCGCGGTGGGCTTCCTGGGCTACGCGCTGTCGCTCATCCTCTGATGCCGGGCGGAGCGCTCAGCCCTGGGTGTGCCGCACGCACTCGGTGACGACGTCCCGCAGGCTGCCGGTCCGCTCCAGCAGCCGGCGCTGCTCGCGCGCCCCGTTGCCGCGCCGCAGCAGCTCCGCGACGCCCTGCTCCGCGCGCTCCGCGTCGCCGCAGCGGGTGAGGGCGTCCCCGGTGTGCTCCAGCAGCGACCGCAGCACCTGCGCCGCGGGCCCGGGCCGCATGGTGACCGGGTCGAGCAGATTCTCCTCCAGGCCGAACCGGGCGGCCTGCCAGTCGGCGAGGCGCAGCAGGCTGACGCTGTGGCCGGGCGCCGGCAGCCCGGCCCGCCAGTCCTGTGCGGCCGTCTCCACGAGCGCGCGGCTGAGCGTCGCGATCAGCGCGGCGGTGTCCGCGCTCAGGCACACGTCGGCCACCCGGATCTCCACGGTCGGATAGCGGGCGGACAGCCGCGCGTCGAAGTAGACCATCCCCTCGTCCAGCAGGGCACCGGTGGCCACCATGTCCGCCACCCGCCGGTGGTAGCGCTCGGCCGACCCGAACAGCTCGGTCGGCCCGGCCGACGGCCAGCGGTTCCACACCCGGCTGCGATAGCTCGCGTAGCTGGTGTCCTGCCCCTGCCAGAAGGGCGAGTTGGCGCTGATCGCGCGAAGGACCGGCAGCCAGGGGCGGATCCGGTCGAGGACCGCGATGCCCTCCTCGTCGGACTCCACCGCTACATGCACATGACAGCCGCACACCAGCTGCTCCCATGTCGGTATGCCGTACCGCTCGGCGAGCCACTGGTAGCGCTCGTTCACGCTGAGGGAGGGACTGGCCGGCAGGGGAGAGGTGGCCAGCGCGGCCACCGCGCTGCCGATCCCGCCGGCGTGCCGGGCCGCCTCCTTGCGCCAGCGCACGATCTCCTCGGCGAGGGCCGCCATGTCCGACTGAGGATGGGTGGCGAACTCCAGCATCTGCCGGAACAGCTCCTTCTCGAACACGTCCTGGCCGGGATCGTCATGGGCGACGTGGGCGAGGACGGCCGCCGCCAGTGCCTTCGGGTCGCCGGTGTCCGGGTCGACCAGAAGGAGTTCCTCCTCCACTCCGACGGTGCGCAACGTGGTGCCACCCTTCCGTGTCCGTGCCACGAGGGGCAGTCGTGGGTCTGTACGACCCCGACTGCCCCTGGGAGGGCCGCCGACACCTCCGGCTTTCAGCGCTGTGGTGCCAGCCAGACCGTGGCGAGCGGAGGGAGGGTGAGCCCCAGGGAACCGTTCTCGGGCTTCAGCGGTCCCGCGGTGCCCACCCCGCTGCCGCCGAAGCGGACGTCGTCGGTGTTCAGCACCTCCTGCCAGACGGAGACCCCGTCCGGGACCCACAGCCGGTAGTCCCGCCGGACGACCGGGGAGAAGTGCGACACCGCGAGCAGCGGCGAGCCGTCGGCGGCGAAGCGCAGGAACGCGAAGACGTTGTCGTCCGCCGCGTCGCACAGCACCCACCGGAAGCCGCCCGGATCGGTGTCCCGCTGCCACAAGGCCGGCGTCGCCCGGTACACGGTGTTCAGCTCCCGCACGAGATCCCGCACCCCCCGGTGATCACCGGCCGAGTGGTAGTCGTCGTCGAGCAGCCACCACTCGGGGCCGTGCGCCTCGGACCACTCCGCTCCCTGGGCGAACTCCTGCCCCATGAAGAGCAGCTGCTTGCCGGGGTGGGCCCACATGAAGCCCAGGTAGGCACGGTGGTTCGCGCGCCGCTGCCACCAGTCACCCGGCATCTTCGACACCAGCGCCTGCTTGCCGTGCACGACCTCGTCGTGGGAGATCGGCAGCACGTAGTTCTCGCTGTAGGCGTACACCATCGAGAAGGTCATCTCGTGGTGGTGGTACCTGCGGTGCACCGGCTCCTTCTGGACGTACTGCAGCGAGTCGTGCATCCAGCCCATGTTCCACTTCAGCCCGAACCCGAGCCCCCCGCTGTCCGTCGGGCGGGTGACGCCGTCCCACGCGGTGGACTCCTCGGCGATGGTGACCACGCCCGGGCAGCGCCGGTAGACGGTGGCGTTCATCTCCTGCAGGAAGGCGACCGCGTCCAGGTCCTCCCGGCCGCCGAAGACGTTCGGCTCCCACTGGCCGCTGTCGCGCGAGTAGTCCAGGTAGAGCATCGAGGCGACCGCGTCCACGCGCAGGCCGTCGATGTGGAACTCCTCGCACCAGTACACGGCGTTGGCGACCAGGAAGTTGCGCACCTCGGTCCGGCCGTAGTCGAACTCGTACGTCCCCCAGTCCGGGTGCTCGGCGCGCGCGGCGTTCCCGGGCTCGTAGAGCGGGTCCCCGTCGAACCGGGCCAGCGCCCAGTCGTCCTTGGGGAAGTGCGCCGGCACCCAGTCCATGATCACACCGAGGCCGGCCCGGTGCAGCGCGTCCACCAGGTACTTGAAGTCGTCCGGAGAGCCGAGGCGGGGCGTCGGCGCGTAGTAGGAGGTGACCTGGTAACCCCAGGAGCCGCTGAACGGATGCCCGGCGACCGGCATCAGCTCCACGTGCGTGAAGCCCATCTCCTTGACGTAGGCGGGCAGTTCCTCCGCCAGTCGGCGGTACGTCAGTCCCGGCCGCCAGGACGGCAGATGGACCTCGTACACGGAGAACGGCGCCTGGTGCACGGGTGTGTCGCCCCGGTGGGCCATCCACTCCGCGTCGCCCCACTCGTACCGCGACACCGCGACGACCGACGCCGTGTCGGGCGGCACCTGCGTGCGCCGCGCCATCGGGTCGGCCTTCAGGAACCGGTGGCCGTACCGCGAGGTGATCTCGAACTTGTACCGGTCGCCCTCGCCGATCCCGGGCAGGAACAGCTCCCACACCCCGGAGGCGCCCAGCGACCGCATCGGGTACTGCGTGCCGTCCCAGTACGTGAAGTCCCCGGCCACGCGCACCCCTTGGGCGTTGGGCGCCCACACGGTGAAGCGGGTGCCCGGCACACCCTGGTGGGTCATCGGCTCGGCACCGAGCGCCTGCCACAACTGCTCGTGCCGGCCTTCCCGGATCAGGTGCAGGTCCAGCTCACCGAGAGCGGGCAGGAAGCGGTACGGGTCGTGCACCTCCTGCTCGGCCTCGTCGTAGGCGACCAGCAGCGTGTACGACGGGATCTCCGGGTACGGCAGGACGGCCGCGAAGAGACCGTCGCCCTCCGACCGGAGGGCGTGGCGCACCCCGTCGGTCATGACGCTCACCGACCGCGCGTTCGGGCGCAGCGCCCGGAACAGGACGCCGCCCGGGACCGGGTGGGCGCCCAGCAGGGCGTGCGGGTCGTGGTGGGCACCGCCGAGCAGCCGAGCGCGCTCGGTGGGGTCGAGCGCCGTGAGCGGGGGGCCGCCCCGGACGTGGCCCGGGGCGGGAACGGCCGTGGCCGGCATGGCACCGGCCGGCTCGGGAAGCGCGGGGTCGCGCAGGGCCATGACGTCAGCCTCCCCACACGGCGAGCCGCTTGATCGCCGCCATCGGAACCGGCAGCCAGTCCGGCCGGTGTCTCGCCTCGTACAGCACCTCGTACACCGCCCTGTCCGTCTCGTGCGCGCGCAGCAGCGCGTGCTTCTTGCGTGGATCCCAGCCGGCGCGGGCCGCGTAGCCCGCGCAGAACGCCTCGCGGCAGCGGCGCGCCCATTCGGGTCGCCAGGGGCGGCGCTGCCGGGCCGCGTAGTCGAAGGAACGCAGCATCCCCGCCACGTCCCGTACCGGGGAGTGCGGGGCGCGCCGCTCGGCGAGCGGCCGGGACGGCTCGCCCTCGAAGTCGATGACGAACCAGTCGCGGCCCGCCCGCAGTACCTGACCGAGGTGCATGTCGCCGTGGATGCGCTGGGCGGGCGGCCCGGTGTCGCAGGTGGCGAGGGCCCCGAACGCGGCCCGCAGCCCGGGCACGAAGGGCCGCAGCCCCGGTACGGCGTGCGCGGCCGCGTCCAGCCGTGCGCACATCGCCTGTGCCGTACGGCTGTTCTCCCGCGGGTCGGCCGGACCGAACGCCTCGGCCAGCGCCAGGTGCACCTCGGCCATGGCCCGGCCCAGCTCATGGGCCTCGGCGGTGAAGTCGTCGCCCGCGGCGAGCGCGCCCAGTGCCAGCGTCCAGCCGTCGGACGCGTCCGGCAGGAACGGCTGCAGCACGCCCAGCGTCGCCGGCTGCGGCGCGGTCGTACCGAACCAGGCCACCGGCGCGGGTACCCGGCTGCACCCCTGCGCGGCCAGCGCGGCCGTCACCTCCAGGTCCGGGTTGACGCCCGGCTGGATCCGGCGGAAGACCTTCAGGATGTACGCGTCGCCGTACACGATCGAGGAGTTGGACTGCTCGACGTCCAGCAGGCGCGGCGGCAGCCCCCCGGGCAGATCGGCGCCCGGGGCCGCGTCGAACCGCAGCGGGCCGGCCGCGCCGGGCTGCCGCAGCCGCTCCAGCAGCAGATGGGCCGAGCGCGGATCGTGCAGCGCGTCGTACACCGCGAGCCCGGCGAACGGACCCTGTTCGGCCCGCCCGATGTACGCCCGCTCCAGCCGGGGCGCGAGGTGGTCGCGCAGGCCGAGGAGCAGCTGGTAGCAGTCGCCGGGCGGGGGAGTGCCGCCCGGTGTGGGCACGGGCGCGTGCGAGGCGTGCACCAGCAGGTGCAGGCACCCCGGGAACAGCTCGGTCAGGGACAGCACCGTCAGATCGGTGACGGGCCGGTCCTTGCCGGCGAACCAGCGTTGCCTCGGCAGCCAGTGGCGCAGCAGCCCGCCCAGCGAGACCAGGGGCCCTTCGAGGCCGGCCGCGGTTCTCGGCCGTGCGGTGATGGTCTTCGGCATGACGCGTCCTTTCCTCGGCGCCGGGCGGTCAGCGGCGGCGGCCGGTGCGGGATGCGACTCGGGTGAGCCGGAACCAGTAGAAGCCGTGGCCCTGCAGGGTGAGCAGGTAGGGGAGTTCGCCGATGGCGGGGAAGCGGACCCCGCCGATCAGCTCGACCGGGTGCCGCCCGTCGTACGCCCTGAGGTCGAGTTCGGTGGGCTGCGCGAAGCGGGAGAAGTTGTGGACGCACAGCACCAGGTCGTCCTCGAACTCGCGCAGGAAGGCGAGCACCGCCGGGTTGGAGGACTGCAGCTCGTT
>NZ_BMTD01000011.1 GCF_014649495.1 Streptomyces filipinensis
CGACCTGGTCCGCACCAACCCCGACCAGACCATGACCATCGACCCCTGCCACCTGCAGCTCCTCTACCAGGGCAAGTCCCCCACCGCGACCGGCCCCTACGACCGACTGCCGTGGCGGCCGGGCGTCCTCACCCTGCAGCGCTGACCCGCCTGATCCACGGTGATCGCGACCGGGTGCGGTGCACCGGCGCGTGGACGAGCGGACTACGGCGTGTGCACCTCCACCCGCTGAGCCCGGCGAAGATGACGGATGCGCCCCCATCGAGGAGATGGGGGCGCATGCGTGCCTTCACCTACTTGAGCGCTGTGCCACCTGAGTTGTGGTAGGCGATGGTCTTGCTGATCAGGTTTCCGCCGTCGGTCTCGGCCGTTGTCTGTTCCTGCTGCCCTGGACCGAACAGCAGCCCGGCGACATGGGCGTTCGCCACCTGGTCCATGTGCGCAAAGAACCAGTCCACCTTGTCGTCCTTGTAATGGTTGAGGGTGTTGTTCTGCGCCATGTTGCCCACGGGGATCTGCCACAGGACCACCGGCTTGCCCACGGACTCGGCCATCGTCTTGTAGAACCTCAGCGAGTCAGCGGCCTTCTGGTCGGTCCAGAAGGTGTCACGGCCGCCGTGGGCCGGCTGCGCGTACCAGCCTGCGTCGCGGTCCGACACGTCGGTGACCAGGAAGTCGGCGTTCCGTGCCCCGAGGGTCGCGTAGTCCTTGACACATCCCTGGGTGTTGTTCTGCCAGTCCCAGCAGGTGAGGTGGAGGCCCACGGCGGTGTGCGGCGCGTACTTGTGCGCCATCGCGATCAGGCAGCGGGAGAGTCCGGCGGCGCTGTTCTCCTGGGATCCGCAATCCGTCGGATTCGCGGCCGAGACCTGCGCGGCAACCTTGTGCGGATCGCCGAGCGACCGGACGTAGCCCCAGAAGTCGGGTTCGAGGTCGATCGCGTCGTGCGACTCGCCGATCTTCTGGAGGAAGAACCGGTAGTCGTTCATGTACCGGGTGAGCAGGTCAAGCCGGTTGATGGCCACGACCTCGCCCGGACCGTCGCCCTGCCCTGCCGCATCCCCGAGGTCGCGCAACGAGTACCAGGTCCAGAGCATCTTCTGCGGACGCGGGCTGCCCTTGTACGTCGCCTGGGCCGCCACGGTGTCCCGCCAGGTCACGTAAGTGCCGGGCGCCGTGGTGCTGCCGTTCCAGCAGCCCCACCAGCCAGACCACGCGTCGTGGCAGCGTGCTGCCGAGTAGTAGTCCGACGAGGGCGCGGGCTGGCTGTGCACATAGGCGTACCGCACGTCGAACGGCGCGGCGGCCGCCGAGGCGTCGGACATCGAGCCGCCGATGAGCACCGTGCTGCTGCCCATGAAACGTGTCGTCGAGCTGCCGCCACCAGCCTCGGGAGACGCCGGCGACGACGGGTGCGAACCGCTCGGAGCCTGGCTGGTGGGAACGCTGCCGCCCGGCGCGGTGGGCGTACCGGAGCTGCCGACGCTCCCGGCCGGGACGAGTTGCCACTGCTGATCGGCGCCGCCCCGGTCGCGGTTCTGGACGACGTCGACCCCGTCGGCCTTGGCGCGGTTGCGGACATCGACAGCCATGCCACTGAAGCGATTGACCAAACGCACGTAGCCGTCCGGCGACTTGGCCAGTTTGAACTGCTGGTTGGTGCCGTTCAGGTCTTTCCACTGCACGAGGGCGGAGCCGGCGGTCTTCGACCAGCCGAGGTCGTCCAGCACCTTGCCGGAGCTCCGGTTCTGCAGCCGGTAGTACCCGTCACCCGCGTCGATGAACCGCCACTGCTGGTTGGGGCCGCCATGACGGCTCCACTGCACCACCGCCGCGCCGTCGTTCCTGGCGAAGGCGCGGTCGTCCAGCACCTTGCCGCTGTCGCGGTTGACCAGCACGTACCACTTCTTCAGATCCAGGGTCTTCGGCTGCGCCGAAGCCTGGCTGACCACGACAGCCGAGCCGGCCACGACCGCCATGGCGAGACCCGCCCACAGACCCCGACGCGCGAGCAACCGACGGCCACGATGCTTCGGGCGACCACCGCGGGCGCCGCCGTCGGCACGGCGGCCGCCGACGCGGGACGCCACCGATGACGTGGGCGGGCCGGGGACATGTCTGTGCTCTCGTTCCAGGGACATGCCTGTGCTCTCTTTCAGCCGTTGCATCTGACCGGACCACTTGGCCGGACAACGCTGAGTGGTCCGAGAGGCCGAAAAGGTTGCCGCGAAGATCCACAGATTTTTTTCCGCCCCAGGAGTCTTCGGCGGGCTCATGGGTGCGCTAGTGGTGCAGCCCCGCCCGCCGGTCTAGACAACAAATAACCCCCGGGTCGATGACCTGGGGGTTCGTGTTGGAGCGGGTGACGAGAATCGAACTCGCGCTCTCAGCTTGGGAAGCGACGGCGCTTCGAGGCCGACACTGCTATGACCTGGGGGTACGTCGCATCTAGTACTCCAGCTGTAGATCGCGATCTTCATGCTTGAGCGGCTTGTTGCTGGTAGTGGCTGGTCTGGGATCGGGCCTGGTGGCGGCGTCGCCAATGGGACCAGAGGAGCCGGTGGGCCGTGTCGTGGACGAGCCGGACGACAAGCGCGTTGAACAGGCGCTGGATCTCGTTGCAGGTGAGTGGTATCAGCTCGTCCGGCCCGGGATGGCGGGCGTGTTCGTCGGCGCGGACGGCAGCGAGGAAAGCATGGGCGAGCATCGCGAGAGTGACCCAGCGGTGCCAGGACGTCCAGCGTCTGACCTGGTGTTCGTCCAGTCCGGCCAGGCCCTTGCCGGACTGGAAGGTCTCCTCAACCGTCCATCTGCGTCCGGCGACCTGCACCAGGGTGGACAGCGACACGTGGGTGGCTGAATAGCAGCGGTAGAAGGCGAGTTCACCGGTGCGCCGGTTGCGGCGCACGAGCAGTTGGTAGTGGCCGGGCCGGTCGTCGGCGATGTCGGCCAGGGCCCAGTCGTAAAAGCGGTGACCCTTGGTTCCGGCTCCGGCGGAGAGTTTCTGCCAGGCCCGCCTCGGCAGCCTTTTGACCAGGGTGTCGGCACGGAACTTGCCTGCGTGGGTGGCGATCTGGTGGTCACGGGCAACGGCGAGTACGTAACCGACTTGCCGTTGCTCCAGTGCGGTCCGCAGGTGCGGGTTGCCTCCGTAGACTTCGTCGCCGGCTACCCAGGACGCCGGGACGCCAGCGTCCAGGGCGCGGCCGATCATGCGAGCGGCGAGTGCGGGCTTCGTGGCAAAGCCGACAGTGTCGGGAATTCCGGCGGCCTGGCAGCGGGCCGTGTCCTCGGTCCAGGAACGGGGGACATACAGTTCTCGGTCGATCGCCGCGTGTCCGCTCCGGGTGGAGTAGGCGAGATAGACGGCGACCTGGCTGTTCTCGATGCGTCCTGCGGTCCCGGTGTACTGGCGCTGCACACCGACCGTGGCGGCGCCCTTCTTGACGTCACCAGTCTCGTCGACGACCAGCACCGCCGCGGTGTCGTGCAGTTGCCCGACGACGAAGCCGCGGATGTCGTCGCGTACCGCGTCAGCGTCCCACTTGGCCCTCGACAGCAGGTGCTGCAAGCCGTAGGGTTCGCGTCCCCGACGTGCTCGGCGAGCGTCCAGCAGTTCTTGCGTGGCAGGTCAGACAGCAACCCGAGCACGAACGCCCGTGCCCGGCGCCGTGGTTCCACCCGGACGAACCGTCCCGCGATACGGCCCATCAGGACCTCGAACGTCTCCTGCCAGCGGCCGGGATCTATGCTGTGGCCCGCGGCCGCCGTCTGATCTTCTGTCTTCACACACCGATGATCAACGGCGGCCGTACCCGTTCACAGACCGGCCCCGACCAGCAAGTGTCCTGTGCCATCGAAGTTTGACCATCAGCCAAGGTAGTTCGCGCGCCCGGCATTCCTACACCTCAGCTCGCGGCATGTTCACCGAGCTCGACATCCCGCGCCGAGTGGCCCAGATCGATCTTTCCCTCGCCGTCGTCCAGGAGATGTCGGGTCAGCTCGACGCCTCCGCCCGCCAGTACGAACTGCTTGCCACGGACGAGCGTTTATGCCCTCGCGATCGAGCCAGGGCGCGGCTCTGGGTGGGTACCGCGCTTAGCAAGGAGGGCAACAACGAGTACGCCACCCAGGTCATGACAGCCGCCACCCGTGCCTGCGAGGACCTCGGCGAGCCGGAGGACTGGTCGGTCGCCCACCAGAAGCTGGCCCTCGCCCACCGAGGCGCCGGCGACCTGAAGCAGGCACTGCACTACATCGACGTCGCGCGCACCACCGGCACGGTCGACTCCCCGATGCAGCGAGTGCGGCTGGACACCGCCTACGGGCACATCCTTCTGTCGGACGCGGCGACCCGGAATGATGGGCTGTCCGTCCTCGATCAGGCGGCTCAGGTGGCCCAGCAGTACGGGCTGAGCCACCAGCTGCGCAGCATCGAGGGCATTCGAAAGGGCCAGCCGGGATGAGCCAGGGAGTGCCAGTGCCGCAGCACGAGCAGCGCCAGATCACCGACGAGCAGTTCAACGACGCGACGCTGATCTGGAACTACCACCAGATGGGCCACGAGCAGCGGGCCTGCTCGGCGGCGATCGGCCTGGGCAGCCACGACCTGGGCGTGGCCACCACGGCCGCCGAAATGTACCGTGCCGGTCTCTTCCCGGTCCTGGTCTTCAGCGGCGGCAACAGCCCCACCACCCGCGCCCGCTTCCCGCGTGGTGAGGCTGTCCACTACCGCGAGCACGCCCTGAGCCTGGGCGTGCCGGACGAAGCGATTCTCGTGGAGCCGAAGGCCGCGAACACCGGGCAGAACATCACCTTCTCCCGCGAGCTGCTCACCGAGGCCGACGTGGAGGTGGAGTCGCTGCTTCTGATCTCCAAGCCGTACATGGAGCGGCGCTCGTACGCGACATGCCGCAAGCTGTGGCCCGAAGTGGACGTCGTATGCGCATCCGAACCGCTGGAGCTGGACGACTACATCAAGTCGATCGGCGGCGAGAAACTCGTCGTCGACATGCTCGTCGGCGACCTGCAACGGGTGATCGAGTACCCGAAGCTCGGCTTCGCCATCGAGCAGGACGTACCGGGAGATGTGTATGACGCTTATGAGCGCCTCCTGAGTGCCGGTTTCGACAGCCGCCTCATCAACACCTGAGTCACCCCGCTTCGGTTCACCAAGCGGGGTCTGCGCGATCCACCTGCCGAACCTGTTCCCACGCCTGTCCACCTTGGCGAAGCTCTTCGCCGCCGACCGCTGGATCGTCCTCGACGACGTACAGTTCGCGCGGCGCGACTACCAGCACCGCGCTCGCCTCGCCGCCTTGGACGATCCCGGTCGGCAGCAGTGGCTCACGCTGCCGACACACCTTCCCCACGGGCGGCCGACATTGATCAGCCAGGCGCGGCTCGTTGATCCTCATCGTTCGCGCAGGACTGTCGAGCTGCTTGTGCGCCAGTACTACGGCCGCAGTGACCACAGGGAGGCCGTGCGCGATGTTCTCGATGCGGGTCGGACACCACTGATCGTGTGGCACATGTTGCGCGAGCATTGACGCTCGCCATGCTCGCTGCGCTTGGCTGGGCCGGGGAGGTGCTGGACAGGGGTCGGATCCGCACCCGTCACAACCGATCGGAGCGCCTCGCCGATCTCGCGGCAGCTACCGGCGGCACCCACTATCTGTGCGGCACCGGCGGTACGCGCTACCTCGACCCTGCCCCCTTCGATGCCCACGGCTTCTCTGTATTGCCCTTCCACACCCCTGTGGATACGGAGGACCCGCTTTGGTGCTGGGCTCGGCATGCCAGCAGCCTCTGGGCCCTGAGCAAGATCGGACCGCGGGATCTGGCAGGTCGGCTGGCTGCCTTGCGAGAAGCTCATCGGCTCGGTGCACCTCTCTGAGCGCTGGCCGACTCAAATTGGACTAGACAATAAACAAACCCCAGGCCGCTGGCCTGGGGTTTCAATCTGGAGCGGGTGACGAGAATCGAACTCGCGCTCTCAGCTTGGGAAGCTGATGTTCTACCATTAAACTACACCCGCGTAAGTACGGACACGGCCCTCGTGGAGTTGGTGTCCGGACGCTTGCTCACTGTACATCATCGCAGACCCCTGGTGCCCGGGCCCTGGGGTCTGAGTCCGTTTCAGGGGTGGGATCCGGCTGCGGGTGGGCGGAGTTGGGGCGTACCGTGGAGGCCTCGCGGAGGGTCCCGGTGGGGCCGGAGTGCCGCCTGGAGAGTCGTCTCTTTGATCCCGTAATGTGGCTTTTGTCGTCGGGGTGGGAAGCCCGGCGAGGCTCTTGGGGAAGGGACTTAAGGGACTTGATGGAACGCACCGTCGTCCGCTGCGCGGACGGGCACGTCTTCAGCACCGCTTCGTTCCCGATGCAGCGGGCCGACCGGCTCGGCCCCCGCCGGCTCATGAGGTGTCCCCGGTGCGCCCGGCTCCGCAGTGTGGTGCCGGTCGCCCTGGAAAAGCGTTAGGGCGGGAGCGGGCGGCGCGGCACCACGGGCCGCAGACGTCACACGGACAGCGCGGCGCACACCCGCCGCAGCGGTAACACAGGCGCGCGGAGCCGTCACGATTGTCACGGCTCCGCGCGCCTTGCGTATCCTCGCTACGTGCTTCTCTCAGACAAGGACATCCGGGCCGAGATCGACGCCGGGCGGGTACGGATCGATCCCTACGAAGAAACCATGGTGCAGCCGTCGAGCATCGACGTGCGGCTGGACCGCTATTTCCGGGTGTTCGAGAACCACCGCTACCCGCACATCGACCCCTCGGTCGAGCAGTCCGATCTGACGCGGCTGGTGGAGCCGGAGGGGGACGAGCCGTTCATCCTCCATCCCGGGGAGTTCGTGCTCGCCTCCACCTACGAGGTCATCTCGCTGCCCGACGACCTCGCCTCGCGGCTGGAGGGGAAGAGTTCGCTCGGGCGGCTGGGCCTGGTCACGCACTCCACCGCCGGGTTCATCGACCCCGGCTTCAGCGGCCACGTCACCCTTGAGCTGTCCAACCTCGCCACGCTGCCGATCAAGCTCTGGCCGGGGATGAAGATCGGCCAGCTGTGCATGTTCCGGCTGAGCTCCCCCGCCGAGTTCCCTTACGGCAGCGAGCGCTACGGCTCCCGGTACCAGGGGCAGCGCGGACCCACCGCCTCGCGGTCCTACGTCAATTTCCATCGGACCCAGGTGTGAGGGCAGCCACAGACATGAGTGACGTCCGGGAGAACCTGACCTACGAGCGGTTCGGCGGCGCCATCCGCGAGCTCGCGCAGACCATCGCCGACGACGGGTACGAGCCCGACATCGTGCTCAGCATCGCCCGGGGCGGGGTCTTCGTCGCGGGTGGGCTCGCCTACGCCCTCGACTGCAAGAACATCCACCTCGTGAACGTGGAGTTCTACACCGGTGTGGGGACCACCCTGGAAATGCCGGTCATGCTCGCGCCCGTCCCCAACGTGATCGACTTCTCCGACAAGAAGGTACTGATCACCGACGACGTCGCCGACACCGGCAAGACGCTCAAGCTCGTGCGCGACTTCTGCCTCGACACCGTCGCCGAGGTGCGCTCCGCCGTGATCTATGAGAAGTCCCACTCCCTCGTGAAGTGCGAGTACGTCTGGAAGCGGACCGACGAGTGGATCAACTTCCCGTGGAGCGTCGAGCCGCCCGTCGTGAAGCGCGCGGGGCAGGTCCTCGACGCCTGAGAACCCCGGACAGGAAAGAGGCCCCCGGCGCCGCGGCGCCGGGGGCCTCTGCCGTGTCGGTCGCGGGCCGCTAGAACGTGCCCAGCTTCACTATCGACAGCAGGGCGATCAGCTGGATCGCCGACGCCCCCAGCGCCTTCGGCCAGGGCAGGTCGTGGGAGCGGGAGACCATCAGGGTCAGCAGGGCGCCCGCGCCGATCCAGGTGGCCCAGCCGAGGAGCTGCACGAAGCCGGCGTCGCCGCCGAAGAACATGGCGACGACCAGGCGGGGCGCGTCCGTGAGGGCCGTGATCAGCATGGACAGGCCGACCGTCGGCTGCCAGGCGCCGTCACCGCCGAGCTGGCGGGCCAGGGTGTGCGTGACCACGCCCAGGATGAACAGGCCGAACACCATCACGACCGCCGTGATCAGCACGATCGGCACCGCGTTGGACAGCGTGGCGCTGATCGCTTCCTTGCGGGCGCCGTCGAAGCCGAACACGGCGAGCAGGCCGTAGAGGAAGGTGACGATGAGGGCGGGGGTCCACATCGTGTAGTCCCGCATGCGCAGGAAGGTCTGGTCGGGGGAGAGGACGATCCCCTTCAGCAGTTCCTTCCAGTGCAGGGGCGGGCCGAGCGGAGCGGCTGGTGCGGCGGACGAGCCGGCCTGGTAGGTCGCGCCCTGGGTGTAGCCGGCGGCCTCGTCGACCGAGAACGCCTGGGTGTGGCCCGGGTTGTTGGCCGCGTACGGGTCGTGTCCGGCACCGCCCGGGTAGCCGCCGTCGTCCCCGAAGTACTCCGGGCCGTCGTCACCCCGGCCCGGGTGTCCGTACGACTGGCCCTGCCTCCCGTACGGCTGCCCCTGCTGCGGGTACGGCCGCTGCGGCGCCTGCGGGTAGCCGTACGAGGGCCCCGCGGGCTGCCCGTACGACGGCCCCGCGGGCTGCCCGTACGACGGCCCCGCGGGCTGCCCCTGCTGCGGTCCGGGCCGGCCGTACGACGGTCCCTGCGGCGCCTGCTGTCCTTGGGGGGTGCGGTTGTCCCGGCCCCCGCGTCCGATCCTGAATCCAGCCACGTCAACGAACGTACCTGGTCCCGGAGAGTGACGTGCCGGGCCCGGGCTTCCGGGCCCGGCTTTGCGGCCGACCTGTGACATCCCCTAAGGGACCGTCAGCGCATCGACCAGGGGGCCGTCAGGGATTTCCCCCGGTTTCCCGCGAGGTCCCGCCCGCGTCGGTCCAGGAAGTGGCCGCCCATGTCCGGCAGGCGGAACCCCCCGGACGCCGCCGGGACGGTGGAGGTACCGCGCAGCAGGACACCGCCGCCGCTCACCCCGACCGCCGGGTCGGCCTCGCCGTCGCCGTCGATCTGCGGCCGGGGCCGGGCCGGCCTGGTGGCGGCCCGGCCCCGGTGCCGGCTGCGGTGGATCAGTCGGCGAAGTTGGCGCCGAAGTACGGCGTGCCCGTCGTCGAGACGCCCGAGGTGCTCGGGGAGACGATGCGGGAACCGGTCGTGGTGATCTTCTTGCCGTCGGAGGGCAGGTAGGTCACCGCGCCGTTGCCGGCGTTCTCCTGGGAGCCGACGATCAGGTCGGCCTTGCCGTCGCCGGTGACGTCGTCGAGCTTGACGTCCGTGCCGAAGTAGTCGTCCTTCTCGTCGTTGCCGGGCACGCCGGGCGCGGACTGGGCGAAGCCCTGGGCGCCGGAGTCGGTGTCCAGGCCCTTGGCCGTGCCGTAGAGGACGGTGACGGCGCCGGCGTTCGTCGCGGTGCCGATGTTCTCGCCGGCCACGCCGATCGCGAGGTCGAGGAAGCCGTCGCCGTTGATGTCGCCCAGGTCCAGCTCGTAGCCGAAGAAGTCGTTGCCCTCGGCGGTGCCGGGGACGTTGCCCGTGTCCTGGGTGATGCCGGTGGGGTTGGTGGTGATCGGACCGCCGTCGGAGCCGTAGGTGATCCAGACCTTGCCGCCCTTGCCGGAGTCGGGGACCGTCGTGCCGTCCGCGTCGGTCGGGTTCCAGTAGGCGCCGCTGACGACATCGCCGTAGCCGTCGCCGTCGATGTCGCCGATCGCGGTGATCACGCCCGGCTTGAGCGTCTCGGACCAGGACATCCTCAGACCGGTCGAGGAGCCGGGAACGTAGTAGTTCTTGTTCCAGCCCTGGTCGGTCGCGGTCTCGTAGCCGTCGATCACCAGATCGGTCTCGGGGCCGCCGTTGATGTTGCCGGCGGTCAGGTTCAGCGGTCCGCCCGCGTCGGTGCCCATGATCGGGGGCTTGATCGTGTACGTGCCGCCGGGCACGCCGGAGGCGTTGATGCCGCCCTTGAGGACATAGATGGTGGCGGCGGAGCTGCCGACGGCCAGGTCGGCCTTGCCGTCGCCGTCGAAGTCGCCGGCGGCGAGGTTCTTGCCCCAGTAGTCGTGCGCGGTGGGGGCCGGGTCGGCGACCGTGACGCCCTTGCCGGTGATGCCGGAGGCCGAGCCCCACAGGATCGCCAGGCCGCCGCCGTCCTTGTCGCTGCCGACGTCCTCGCCCCAGGAGCCGACGGCGATGTCGTCGTAGCCGTCGCCGTTGAAGTCGGCGTAGGCGGTCTCCGCGCCGAAGTGGTCGCCGGCCTCGGCGGTGCCGGGGTTGCCGGCGGTGTTCTGGCTGATCGTGGAGCGCTTGGCGGACGAGACGCCGCCGGTCTTGGAGCCGTAGAGGACGACCAGCTGGCCGGCGCCGCTCCTGCCGTTGACGTAGGCGCCGTCGGCGGAGAAGGCGACGTCGCCGATCCCGTCGCCGTTGAAGTCGGCCTGCGGGACACGGGTGGAGTCCGCGGCCGTGGCGGTCACGGCCGAGAACGTGAGCAGACCGCCCGTCAGCGCGGCCGCGGTGGCCGTCGCGAGGGCGAGTCGCAGGGGCTTGTGCATGCGGGTTTCTCCTGCTGCATGCGGGGATGCCTGGCGGGCATCCACAGTCGATGGGGTGCGGTCCGCCCCTGTTCGCCGTGGGTTGTCCCACGGTTCACCGGGCGGTCGGCGATCAGGAGACCCCTCGGGGTGCGTAAGGGTTGTACGTGAGATCAGTAAATTCACGGGACTGCCTGGCGCGTCGTCTTGCGCCGCCACGGCTCCGTGAACTCCGGGCGCGCCGACACCCCGCGAGTGCGCCGGCAGGGCGGTGGTGGGCCAGGATGGGGGCATGAGCGTTGTGAAGATCAATGTGCTGAGCGTTCCCGCCGAGCAGCGGGAGGTGTTGGAGAAGCGGTTCGCCTCGCGGGCCCACGCGGTGGAGAACTCCGACGGCTTCGAGTGGTTCGAGCTGCTGCGGCCCGTCGAGGGCACCGACACGTACCTCGTGTACACGCGCTGGCGTGACGAGGAGTCGTTCCAGGCGTGGATGGAGGGACCGATGAAGACCGCGCACCAGGGCGGCGCGGAGGGGGAACGGCCGAAGCCGGCGGCCTCCGGGTCCACGCTGTGGTCCTTCGAGGTGGTCCAGCAGGCGGGTCCGAAGAGCGCGTAGCGCCGCCGCGTGCGCCGCAGGCCCCGCCGTCGTAGAGCCCCTGCGCGGGCGGATCGATGGCGGGGCGCTTGCGCGCTCGTGTCCGCGCAGGACGTGAGGTCTGCGGCTGGTGTCCCTGCCGCGTCCTGGGCAGCGTGTCCGTGTCCGTGTCCGTGTCCGTAGCCGTAGGCGGGTACCTGGTCGGCGCCGACGACGGAGAGCGTCACATGGTGGCGGACACCCGCCTGCTTCTCGGCCTCGGCCAGGTCGCGTCCCGAGCGGGTGGAGAAGTCCGGCGCCGGCCCGGTGCCGAAGGACGGGGAGTTCGCGACGTCCGCGACGATGTGCGCCGCTGCGGTGATCCGCTGTGCGGCGGACGTCGGTGGCACCCCGCCGGAACCCGGTGCGCCCGCGCGCACATCAGCAGGACAAGGCAGCGGCCGGACCGGTGACAGCGCCGGCGGGACCACTCGCTGTCAGGCGCGGGTGCGCGCCAGGTCCAGCCGTGGGAAGGCCACCGGTTCCGGGGCGCGGCCCGCCTGCAGCACGTAGGCCTGCCCCGTCTCCTCGCCGGCCGCGATCCCGGCGGCCGACGCGGCGATCTCGGCGGGCTCGGCCAGTGCGTATCCCTCGCCGAGGAGGTAGGCGACCGCCTCCGGCGACAGGATCGGGGTCCGGACGAAGCCCGGGCAGAGGGCGTTGATCCGTACCCCCTTCTCCTGCCAGGCCGGGGCCAGCGAGCGGACCAGCCCGATCACGCCGTACTTGGTGGCCGCGTAGACGGGGTCGAAGGGCGC
The DNA here is from genome assembly GCF_014649495.1 of Streptomyces filipinensis. Classification (GTDB taxonomy): domain Bacteria; phylum Actinomycetota; class Actinomycetes; order Streptomycetales; family Streptomycetaceae; genus Streptomyces; species Streptomyces filipinensis. Next base: position 11,963 of record NZ_BMTD01000011.1, read on the forward strand.
CGCGCCGAGCCCGGCCATGCTGGAGGTCACCAGCAGTGAGCCTCCGCCGTGCGCGGCGAGCGCGGGCAGCGCCGCGTGCAGCCCGAACATCACGCCGTGCAGGTTCACCGCCAGGACGCGGTGCCGGCGCCGGGTGTCGTAGTCGTCCTCGCCGAATCCGCCGCCGTCGCCGATCCCGGCGTTCAGGTGGACGAGGTCGAGCCCGCCGTACGTCTGCACGGCTGTGTCGATCAGCGCCTGGTTGTCCTGCTCGCCGGTGGTGTCGCACCGGACGAACAGCCCGCCCACCTCCTCGGCGACGGCCGCACCGCCGGCCTCGTCGATGTCCGCGACGACGACCCGTGCCCCGAGCCCGGCGAAGTGCCGCGCCACCGCCGCACCGATTCCGCTCGCCGCCCCCGTGACCACGACGACCTGTGTCATGTTCCCGCTCCCTGATGGTTTCCGGTGGCGTGTCAGGCCGCCGTGGCCGTCGCGGCCTCGTGCCGGATGGCGGCGATCCGGGCCGGCCTGCGGCCGTAGCGGCGGCTGAAGACCTCCAGGCCCACGAACAGTGCCACGTACTGGAGCGTGGTCACCAGCATCACCGAGTCGACGGGCAGCGTGTAGGCGAGCACCACCCGTACGCCCGAGTCCAGCAGCAGGCCCACGCCCCAGACCGCCGTCAGCAGCCGCATCAGGTGGCGGAAGGTCGGCGACACCTGCCAGTTGTGCTCCAGCCGCGCGCGCCGCTCGCCCCGCGCCACCGACGACAGGAGCCGGTGGATGACCGGCTGCCCGCGCAGCGTGGCCAGGAACACCAGCCCGACGATCCCCGTCATCCAGCCGTCCTTGGCGAACATGAACCGCGGGCTGCCCGTCACCGCCGACAGCGCTGCGCCGAGCGCCACCAGGGCGAGGACCAGGGCGCCCAGCATCCCGACGCGCCGTTCCCGCACCACCGTCAGCAGGGCCTCCAGCACCGGCGGTACGGCGCTCGCCAGCACCGCCCACCACAGGCCGACCCCGGCGGCCCGCAGGCCGTAGAAGACGGCCAGCGGCGCGGCGACGTTCAGCGCCAGGCCCTGCACCAGCAGCCTGTTCGACGATCCCGCGTGCCCGCTGCCGGTGTGCGTCCCCGTCATGTCCTTCACCCTCGTCGTCGTTCGTGTCGCTCGTGTCGGCCGGGTCTGTTCCCGGTGCCTTCGACGCTACGGATCCGAGGGGGCGTGCACACGGGGTCCAGGTGCCGGGAGGGGGTGGGGCTGGACCCACCCCCGGTGGGTGTCCGGATCCACCCCGCACCCCCCGGTGGGTGTCCGGACCCACCCCGTCCGGCCTCCGTGCGGGCCGCACTGGTGACCTGTGGCCTTCAACCGCCAGCGGCACCACACGCGTGGGTTGCCGCTCGTCGCCCTGCCGGCCAGGCTCTTCGGGGACGGCGACCCGGACCGCGGTGGCTGCACGCGATGCGCAGGCTGACCGGCACCTACCGCAGGGGGAGCAGCTTCGGCAAGCTCGGCGTCAGCGCCTCCGAGGAGACCAACCGCCGGGTGCCGGCGGTGCCGGCCTGTCCGAACGGGGCCGTGTGAACGACGGCGCCCCCTGCCTGTGCGAAGCAGGGGGCGCCGTCCGTCAGGGAGCCGTTGTCACTTGACCGGCTCGGGCTCCGGCTCGCTCTCGCTCTCCGGCTCGCCGGCCGGGTCGACCGGCGTGCGGACGGAGTCGAGGAGCAGCTGGGCGACGTCCACGACCTGGATGGACTCCTTGGCCTTGCCGTCGTTCTTCTTGCCGTTGACCGAGTCGGTCAGCATGACGAGGCAGAACGGGCAGGCGGTGGAGACGATGTCCGGGTTGAGGGCGAGGGCCTCGTCGACGCGCTCGTTGTTGATGCGCTTGCCGATCCGCTCCTCCATCCACATCCGCGCGCCACCGGCGCCGCAGCAGAAGCCGCGCTCCTTGTGGCGGTGCATCTCCTCGTTCCGCAGGCCAGGGACCTTGCCGATGATCTCGCGCGGGGGCGTGTAGATCTTGTTGTGGCGGCCCAGGTAGCACGGGTCGTGGTAGGTGATGATGCCCTCGACCGGGGTGACGGGGATCAGCTTGCCCTTGTCCACCAGGTGCTGCAGCAGCTGGGTGTGGTGGATGACCTCGTAGTCGCCGCCGAGCTGCGGGTACTCGTTGCCGAGCGTGTTGAGGCAGTGCGGGCAGGTGGCGACGATCTTCTTGGCCGACCTGGGCTTCGCCGACTCGGGCACGACCTTGCCGTCGTCGTCCAGCTCCTCGCCGAACGCCGTGTTCAGGGCCATGACGTTCTCCATGCCGAGCTCCTGGAACAGGGGCTCGTTGCCGAGGCGGCGGGCGGAGTCACCGGTGCACTTCTCGTCGCCGCCCATGATCGCGAACTTCACGCCCGCGATGTGCAGCAGCTCGGCGAAGGCCTTGGTGGTCTTCTTGGCGCGGTCCTCCAGGGCGCCGGCGCAGCCGACCCAGTACAGGTACTCGACCTCGGTGAGGTCCTCGATGTCCTTGCCGACGACCGGGACCTCGAAGTCGACCTCCTTGGTCCACTCCAGGCGCTGCTTCTTCGCCAGGCCCCAGGGGTTGCCCTTCTTCTCCAGGTTCTTGAGCATCGTGCCCGCCTCGGACGGGAACGCGGACTCGATCATCACCTGGTAGCGGCGCATGTCGACGATGTGGTCGACGTGCTCGATGTCCACGGGGCACTGCTCGACGCAGGCGCCGCAGGTGGTGCAGGACCACAGGACGTCCGGGTCGATGACGCCGTTCTCCTCGGCGGTGCCGATCAGCGGGCGCTCGGCCTCGGCGAGCGCGGCGGCGGGGACGCCGGCCAGCTGCTCCTCGGAGGCCTTCTCCTCGCCCTCCATGGTCTTGCCGCCGCCGGCCAGCAGGTACGGCGCCTTGGCGTGGGCGTGGTCCCGCAGGGACATGATCAGCAGCTTCGGGGAGAGCGGCTTGCCGGTGTTCCAGGCGGGGCACTGCGACTGGCAGCGGCCGCACTCGGTGCAGGTGGAGAAGTCCAGCAGGCCCTTCCAGGAGAACTGCTCGACCTGGGAGACGCCGAAGACGTCGTCGTCGCCGGGGTCGGTGAAGTCGATCTGCTTGCCGCCCGAGGTCATCGGGAGCAGGGCGCCGAGGGAGGTCTCACCGGTGGCGTTGCGCTTGAAGAAGATGTTCGGGAACGCCAGGAAGCGGTGCCAGGCCACGCCCATGTCGGTCTTCAGGGCGACCGTGATCATCCAGATGAAGGAGGTCGCGATCTTCAGCCCGGCGAAGAAGTAGGTGAGGTTCTGGAGCGTGGAGACGTCCATGCCCCTCAGCCACGACACCACCGGGTAGGAGAGGAAGAACGAGGCCTCGTAGCCGTCCACGTGGTGCTGGGCGCCTTCGAGGGCGTGCAGCATGAAGATGCAGACGCCGACGATGAGGATGACGGCCTCGACGAAGTACGCCTGGCCGAAGTTGGAGCCGGCGAAGCGGGACTTGCGGCCCGGGCGGCGCGGGTGGCTCAGCTGACGGATCGCGATCAGGACGAGGATGCCGACGACCGTCATCGTGCCGATGAACTCGACGTAGACGTTGTACGGCGCCCACTCGCCGATGATCGGCAGGATCCAGTCCGCCTTGAACAGCTGGCCGATCGCGTTGACGATCGTCAGCAGCAGGGTGAAGAAGCCCACCGCGACGAACCAGTGCGCGACACCGACGACGCCCCAGCGGTTCATCCGGGTGTGGCCGAGGAACTCCCTGACCACGGTGAGGGTGCGCTGCGCGGGGTCGTTGGTCCGCGCTCCGGCCGGGACCGGCTGGCCGAGGCGCATGAAGTGGAAGATCTGGAGGAGGGCGCGGCCGAACAGTGCCACGCCGACCACGATCAGGACCAGCGACACGATGATCGCGGCGAGTTGCATTGGGGCTCCTGAGGCGGCCTCGAACTAACTGAGCGACTTAAACGGGCGACATTACTAAGCGGTAACTTATGCAGTCCGTCTGAGACTACCCCCATCTTCCTGCGGGATGCAGCCGGGCGCGGGGTGATGCGCATCATCCCACGGGTCATCGGATCGTGTTATTCATACCGAATTGCTACATTCGCCCCTACCTTAGAGCCGTGCTCTACGGGATCGCCGCCGCCACCGCCGCCCTGCTCCTCGCCGCCGTCCTCGCGGCGCTGCTCAGGGTTCCCGCGCTGCGGGCCGGCATCGTCGACCGGCGCCGGCAGCGGCGGCTGCCGCTGCTCGGCGGCCTCGCCGTGGTGGTCGTCACCTCCCTGGTCGCCTGGACGGGCCAGTGGACCCGGGTCGCCCCGCTCGGCGAGGGGGTCGGCCGCCTGCTGGTCGCCGCCTGCTCGGTCGCCGCGCTGGGCCTGGTCGCGGACGTGTGGCGGTTGCGCGCGCGCGTGCTCGTCGCCGGTACGGCCGTGGCGGCGGCCTGTGTGGTGCCGTACGACGAGACGGGTGTGCTGGGCGGGCTGCTCGCGCTGGCGTGGATCGTCGCGGCCACCCTCGCCTTCAAGGGGCTCGATCACGCGGACGGGCTGGCCGGCACCGTCGGCGTCGTCACCGCCTTCGGTGCCGGGGCCTGCGCCGCCGCCGAGGTGATGGACGGGCTCGCCGTGCTGCTGAGCGTGTTCGCCGCCGCCCTCACCGGCTTCCTGATGCACAACTGGCACCCCGCCCGGATCGGGCTCGGCAACTGCGGCTCGCTGTTCACCGGGTTCCTGCTGGCGTCGTCCCTCGTCTTCACGCGCGCGGGGTACGAACTCCTGCCCAGCGCGGCGGTGGTGTTCTGCCTCGGCGCGGTGGCGATCGCCGACGCCGTCCTCGTGGTCCTGGCCCGGGGGCTGGCCCGGCGTCCGCTGCTGCGGCGCGGCCCCGACCATCTCGCGCCCCGGATGCGGCCGCTCGGGCTCACCCCGCCCGGATCCGTCGTGCTGCTGGGTGCCGGCTCGTTCTCCTCGGTGCTCGTCGGGGTGCTCGTGCACACCGGGTGGACGGGGGAGGGGGCCGTGCTCTGGGTGGCCGGAGCGGCGCTGCTGGTGGTGCTCGTCCTCCTTCGCATGCCTGTCCAGTCGCCCAGACGTACCGAGTCCTCGCAGGTCAGAGGCCAGTTGCGTGTAAGGAACGGATAAGACTTGAGTCCGTTCGACTCAGGTCTGTTGACCCAGCGGTGGGCGTCATGCACACTTGAGTCCGTTCCACTCAAGTCAGCTGGAGGAATCAACCATGGCACGTGCGGTCGGCATCGACCTGGGCACGACTAACTCCGTCGTCAGCGTTCTGGAGGGCGGCGAGCCCACCGTCATCACCAACGCCGAGGGCGCCAGGACCACGCCGTCCGTCGTCGCCTTCGCCAAGAACGGTGAGGTGCTCGTCGGCGAGGTCGCCAAGCGCCAGGCGGTCACGAACGTGGACCGGACCATCCGCTCCGTGAAGCGCCACATGGGCACGGACTGGAAGATCGAGCTCGACGGGAAGCAGTTCAACCCGCAGCAGATGAGCGCCTTCATCCTGCAGAAGCTGAAGCGGGACGCCGAGGCCTACCTGGGCGAGAAGGTGACCGACGCGGTCATCACCGTCCCGGCCTACTTCAACGACTCCGAGCGTCAGGCGACCAAGGAGGCCGGTGAGATCGCGGGCCTGAACGTCCTGCGCATCGTCAACGAGCCGACCGCCGCCGCGCTGGCCTACGGTCTCGACAAGGACGACCAGACGATCCTCGTCTTCGACCTCGGTGGCGGCACCTTCGACGTGTCCCTGCTGGAGATCGGCGACGGCGTCGTCGAGGTGAAGGCCACCAACGGTGACAACCACCTCGGTGGCGACGACTGGGACCAGCGCGTCGTCGACTACCTGGTGCAGCAGTTCAAGTCCGGTCACGGCGTGGACCTCGCCAAGGACAAGATGGCCCTCCAGCGCCTCCGTGAGGCCGCCGAGAAGGCCAAGATCGAGCTGTCCTCCTCCACCGAGACCTCGATCAACCTGCCCTACATCACCGCGTCCGCCGAGGGCCCGCTGCACCTGGACGAGAAGCTCACCCGCGCCCAGTTCCAGCAGCTGACGGCCGACCTGCTGGAGCGCTGCAAGACGCCGTTCCACAACGTCATCAAGGACGCCGGCATCTCCATCAACGAGATCGACCACGTCGTCCTCGTCGGTGGCTCCACCCGTATGCCCGCCGTCGCCGAGCTCGTCAAGGAGCTGACCGGCGGCAAGGAGGCCAACAAGGGTGTGAACCCGGACGAGGTCGTCGCCATCGGCGCCTCGCTCCAGGCCGGTGTCCTCAAGGGCGAGGTCAAGGACGTCCTGCTGCTCGACGTCACCCCGCTGTCCCTCGGTATCGAGACCAAGGGCGGCATCATGACCAAGCTGATCGAGCGCAACACCACGATCCCGACCAAGCGCTCCGAGATCTTCACCACGGCCGAGGACAACCAGCCGTCCGTGCAGATCCAGGTCTACCAGGGCGAGCGCGAGATCGCGGCGTACAACAAGAAGCTCGGCATGTTCGAGCTGACCGGTCTGCCGCCGGCGCCGCGCGGCGTCCCGCAGATCGAGGTCTCCTTCGACATCGACGCCAACGGCATCATGCACGTGACCGCGAAGGACCTGGGCACGGGCAAGGAGCAGAAGATGACCGTCACCGGCGGCTCCTCGCTGCCGAAGGACGAGGTCGACCGCATGCGCCAGGAGGCCGAGCAGTACGCGGAGGAGGACCACCGCCGCCGCGAGGCCGCCGAGACCCGCAACCAGGGCGAGCAGCTCGTCTACCAGACCGAGAAGTTCCTCAAGGACAACGAGGACAAGGTCCCCGGCGAGATCAAGACCGAGGTCGAGGAGGCCGTCGCCGAGCTGAAGGAGAAGCTCAAGGGCGAGGACACCGCCGAGATCCGCACCGCCACCGAGAAGGTCGCGGCCGTCTCGCAGAAGCTGGGCCAGGCCATGTACGCCGACGCCCAGTCCGCGCAGGCCGCCGGCGGCCCGGAGGGCGCCGCCCAGGGCGGCAAGGCCGCTGACGACGACGTCGTGGACGCCGAGATCGTGGACGACGAGCGCAAGGACGGTGCCGCGTGACGGAGGAGACCCCGGGCTTTGAAGAGAAGCCCGACGTCCCCTCCGGCGCCACCCCCGACGACGCCGAGTCGAAGGCCGCGCCCGAGGAGGGCGCGGCCCCGGCCGGGGACGCAGACGCGGGTCTGGTGGCCCAGCTGGACCAGGTGCGTACGGCGCTGAACGAGCGCACGACGGACCTCCAGCGCCTCCAGGCCGAGTACCAGAACTACCGCCGCCGCGTCGAGCGGGACCGCATCGCGGTCAAGGAGATCGCCATCGCGAACCTCCTGACCGAGCTGCTGCCCGTGCTCGACGACATCGGCCGCGCACGTGAACACGGCGAGCTGGTCGGCGGCTTCAAGTCGGTGGCCGAGTCGCTGGAGACCGTCGCGGCCAAGATGGGCCTGCAGCAGTTCGGCAAGGAGGGCGAGCCCTTCGACCCGACCATCCACGAGGCCCTGATGCACTCCTACGCGCCGGACGTCACCGAGACGACCTGCGTCGCGATCCTGCAGCCCGGGTATCGCATCGGCGAGCGCACCATCCGCCCCGCGCGGGTGGCCGTGGCCGAGCCGCAGCCCGGCGCGCAGACCGTCAAGGCCGAGGGCGCCGAGGAGAACACCGAGGGCAAGGCGGCCGACGACAAGGAGAACGGTGGCCCGGAGGAGGGCTGACGTAATCACCGCAGACAGGAAGGAGGGGCGTCGGGGATGAGCACCAAGGACTTCATCGAGAAGGACTTCTACAAGGTCCTCGGCGTCCCCAAGGACGCCACCGAGGCCGAGATCAAGAAGGCGTACCGGAAGCTCGCCCGCGAGTTCCACCCGGACGCCAACAAGGGCAACGTCAAGGCCGAGGAGCGCTTCAAGGAGATCTCCGAGGCGAACGACGTCCTCGGCGACCCCAAGAAGCGCAAGGAGTACGACGAGGCACGCGCCCTGTTCGGCAACGGTGGCTTCCGCCCCGGGCCGGGCGCCGCCGGCGGCTCCTTCAACTTCGACCTGGGAGACCTCTTCGGAGGAGGCGGGAACGCCCAGGGCGGAGGCTTCGGCGGCGGACTCGGTGACGTCTTCGGGGGCCTGTTCAACCGCGGCGGCACCGGGACGACCCGTACCCAGCCGCGGCGCGGCCAGGACATCGACACCGAGGTCACGCTGAGCTTCACGGAGGCCATCGAGGGCGCCACGGTGCCGCTGCGGATGTCCTCCCAGGCACCCTGCAAGGCCTGCTCGGGCACCGGCGACAAGAACGGCACACCACGCGTGTGCCCGACCTGCGTCGGCACCGGGCAGGTGGCGCGGGGGTCCGGCGGCGGCTTCTCGCTGACCGACCCCTGCCCCGACTGCAAGGGCCGCGGCCTGATCGCCGAGCACCCGTGCCTGGAGTGCAACGGCAGCGGCCGCGCGAAGTCCTCGCACACCATGCAGGTCCGCATCCCGGCCGGGGTGACCGACGGACAGCGCATCCGGCTGCGCGGCAAGGGCGCGCCCGGCGAGCGGGGCGGCCCGGCGGGCGACCTGTACGTGGTCGTACACGTCGGTGAGCACCCGGTGTTCGGACGCAAGGGCGACAACCTCACCGTCACCGTGCCGGTGACGTATCCCGAGGCGGCGCTCGGCGGCGAGGTCCGGGTCCCGACCCTCGGCGGCCCGCCCGTCACCCTGAAACTGCCGCCCGGCACCCCCAACGGCCGCACCATGCGGGCGCGGGGCAAGGGCGCGGTCCGCAAGGACGGCACCCGCGGAGACCTCCTGGTCACCGTCGAGGTGTGTGTCCCCCAGGACCTGTCGGGGAAGGCTCGTGACGCACTGGAGGCGTATCGCGAGGCGACCGCGGGCGAAGACCCGCGGGCGGACCTGTTCGAGGCCGCGAAGGGAGACTGACAGAGATGGACGGCCGTCGGCGTAACCCGTATGAACTGACCGAGGAGACCCCGGTCTACGTCATCTCGGTGGCGGCCCAGCTCTCCGGACTCCACCCGCAGACGCTGCGCCAGTACGACCGCCTGGGCCTGGTCTCCCCGGACCGCACCGCGGGCCGGGGCCGCCGCTACTCGGCCCGCGACATCGAACTGCTCCGCCAGGTGCAGGCGCTGTCGCAGGACGAGGGCATCAACCTGGCCGGCATCAAGCGCATCATCGAACTGGAGAACCAGGTCGCCGCCCTGCAGTCCCGCGTCGCGGAACTGCAGGCGGCCCTGGACGGCGCGGCGGCCACCATGCAGCAGCGCGAGGCCGCCGTCCACGCCTCCTACCGCCGCGACCTGGTCCCGTACCAGGAGGTCCAGCAGACCAGCGCACTGGTGGTGTGGCGGCCCAAGCGGCAGCAGCAGAAGGACTGAACAGCGCGGTACGACCGAACAGCGCGGCAGGCGAGGGGCCCGGAGCATTCTCCGGGCCCCTCGCGCGTGTCCGCGGCCGGTTCGTCAGTCCCCCATGCCGACCCCGGGCCCGGGCCGCTGGTGGTCCGGCGGGAGCTGCTGGGGCTGCTGAGCCGGAGCGGCGGACCGGCCCGGGCGGTCGGTCGGGACCCCGCGCAGCCACAGGTCCGAGCCGGGGACTTTCGCGGCTGGTGACGGCCGGGGGGTGGGGGCCTTCGGGCCCTGCTCCGCCACGTCCGGGGTCTGAGGGGGCTGGCGGGTGGCGGGGTTCCGGTCCGTCAGGTCCGGTGCCTGCGTCGGCCGGGCGGCGGGCCTCGGGTCCCGGTCCGCGCCGGTGGCCCGCTCGGGGGAGGGCGGTGGGTTTTCCGGGCCCCCGGCCGGACGGGCGGTCTCCGTGCCCGCCTCCGGGCGCCTCCAGCGCTCCGGGACGGTCGACCGACGCTGCACGGCGGCGGCGTCGCCCTCCTGTGCCGCCGCGACCGCGCGGGCGCGCAGGGCGCTCTGCCGGGCGATGGGCGCGAACCCCGGGGCGGCGTTGCCGGTCTCGGCGGGCAGCCCCCGCGCACCCATGGCGTTCAGCTGCCGCTGGATGCCCGACTCCGGCGGGAACACCTCGCGTGGCAGCTGCCAGGACGCGGCCCCGTCCACGTCGACGCGGTGCTCGCGCCCCTCGACGGAGAAGGTGAGCCCGTAGCCGATGTACTGGTCGTCCCGGTCGAACAGCAGGTCACCGGAGATCTGCCCGCCCCGGTCGCGCACCTCGCCGGCCAGCTCCTGCAGGGCGGGAGGCAGGGGATTGGTACGGCCGAGGCTGGTGATGTAGCCGTCGGCCTCGACCGTTCCCCGGTGCGTGTTGCCCGCCTTGTCGGTTTCCTCGTAGGGCACACGGAAGCAGGTACGGCCGTTCTCGTCCTGGTAGGTCTCGATCGCGCCGACCTCGCAGCGGCGGAAGGTGAGCCGCCCGTCGCCCTTCTCGCCGTAGTCCTCCAGCATCTTCGGGTACTGCACCTGGTGTGTCAGGGCCAGCGGCGGGTCGGAGCCGACGATGGTGACCCGGGCCTCGGGGTTCTGCAGCAGAATGATCTCCGCGTTGGCCACCCCGGTGCCGCCGGAACCGGCGACGATCCAGTGCTGGGCGGCGTGCGGGTCGAAGCGGCTCTCGGCGACCTCGTCACCGAGGAGAGCCCGCCCCGGTGCCGCCTCACGGGCCGCCTCCCACTCCCTGGTCGCGGCCAGGGCGGTGAAGCAGTTGTCGATGCGGGTGGCGTCCGTTCCGTCCAGGCCGGCCTTGAGCGTCTCCTTCCACGGGGAGTCCTCCAGAGCGCCCAGCACGGTACGGGCGTCCGCGCCCCCGCGCTCCGCCTGCACGAGCAAGTCGCGCATCTCCCGCGCACCGGCGACCTGCCGGCCCTCCAGTTCCCGAAGCCGATCGCCGATCAGCCGTACGGCCTCGCTGCGGCTCTCCACCGGGCCGTCACGCCGGGGCATCCCCGGTACCACCTCGGGCGTCAGACCGGTCGCGATGCTCGGCACACCGTCACACGCCACGCACAGCGGCGTCGCCCGCTCCGTGCCGTCCTGGTCGAACGGCCTTACCTCGGCGAACAGTTCGCCGTCCGGCCCGAGCCGCAGCCGGGCGTGGCCGTTGACCACGTCGCCCTGGGTGGCGAGGTGGTCCTCCCAGATCCGTACGGCCTCGATGGGCACGCGCCGGCGAGGGTCGTCGACCGTCCCGTACGGATCGACGCCCATCCATTGGGCGAGATCCCGGTCCTGGTCGGCCGACTGCACGATGCCCTCACCGGGGTCGAGATGCCAGCGGCCCACCCCGTCCACCAGCAACGCGTCCGGGTCGCGCCCGGCGAGGCTGGCTCCGCCGCCGATCACCACCCGGCGCCGCGGCAGCTGCCCGGCGGCCAGCTGCCCCTCCAGGCCGCGCACGGTGCCCTCGCTGACCTGGGCACGGTAGGCCGCCCACTGCTCGGCCACCGACTCCAACCCGTCACGCGGCAGCGGCAGTCCGTTCTGGTCGTACCCCGGCATCGGCATGCTCACGTCCCGCCGCCCGACAAAGGCCTCGACCTGCCGCTGGGCCCGCAGGGCGGCGTCGCGGCTCGCCTGGAGGGCGGTGGCATCGGCGGGGTCCAGCTGTTCTATGGGGCGGGCGAGCGCCTTGACGAGACGTTGTGAGTCTTTGCTGAGAAACGGCTTGGACGCATAGCGTCGTCTGTTCGCTGCCCTGAGTTGTGCCCTGTATGTCTCCGCCTCGTCCATGGCGGCTAACGGCCGCAGGCCGCACTCATCCACAAGCGCCGAGAAGTCGGCACGTGCCTCGGCTCGCAGCGGTTCCGAAAGTCCCGTGTCTGAGAAACGGGTGGCAAGCCAGTTCAGCTCACCGATGCGTCCATGGTCTTGGCTCGACAGCTCCACATGGCTGCTGATATCTGCTTCCGGATGCAGAAGGCTTTCGCGAACCGGTGCCAGACCCTGGCTGGACCGATCGCGCACAGCGATGAGTTCACCCACCTCATGTGCGAGGACGCGGGGCAGATATTCACCGGGCAGACGATCGGAGACATGCACGACGTACTGGTCCGAGGTCGTGTTCGTCACCGTGCGGGCGAGCGCGCCCGTCTCCATGGGAACGGCGTCCAGCCACAGGCTCGCCTCACCGCCCTGGGCGTCCTCCAGAACGAAGTATTCGCGCTGGTCCCGTGTTTGCGCCTTCCGTAGGGACGCGAACCGGTCCCCGAGGACGACAGAGGCCACGGCGTCCAATTCGCGTTCGGCCGTGGCGATCAACGTTGCCTGATGGGTGCGCAGGGCCTCGGTGGCCGTGTCACTCACGTGATGTCCCTCCCCCGTATGTTCGCGTATGAAATCGTCGAACAGACCTTAGGATCATGCCATGTTGACAGCGCGCTCCTCGTCCGAAGCACACCTGTACATGGACCTGCATCCCTGTGCATGCGGTTCCGGCGACTTCGAACGCCGACACCGTCTGGAGCAGCACGGCAACGATCTCGTGGCGGTCTACGAGGGCGTGTGCCGGAAGTGTGGTGAGAACCGCCGCTTCGTCTTCCGTATGGCCGAGGAGATTCCGCCGCCTCCGCCCGCGTTCGGTGGCCCGGAACCCTCACAGATCATCGATCCCGGCGAATTCGCCGAAGTGGCCTTCCGGATCTCCGAATCGGCCGGTGTCCGGCTTCTCAATACTCCTGAGTCCGAGCACCACAAACTGCGTGGCGCGGTCGCTTACAGCGTTGCGGCGTTCGAAGAGATCCTCAAGTTCATTCCGCCGGGCCAGGACGCCGTGCCTGCCGAGGCCTTCACGTCCGAAAGGGGGCGGGCCTGTTACCAGCGTGACCCGGGCAAGTTCGCCCGCGACCTCCTTGAGATGAACGTCACGGATGCCCAGGCCGTCCTGGACGACATCGACGAGGTCAGCCTTCCGCGTGATGCGCAGTGACTCACCCCACCTGTTCCGTCACCCCGTCCGGATGCACCAGCAGCCGGATGACACCCCCGTACCGCTTGTCGTTGATCGTCGCCGGAGTGGGCCCGCCCAGTTGCTGGGCACGCTGCTGGAGGATCGAGAGGATGACCTCCTGGATGTCGCCGTAGGGCGGCGCGGTGACCGGGACGCCGTCGATCAGGCCGGCGTTGGGGGAGAAGACGTGGACCTGGGCGTCGGTCTCGGTGCCCGGGGCGGGGTGGTGGGGCGTGGGTTCGGTCATCGGATCCTCGGAGAGTGCCGTCGGTGGGTGCAGGTGGCTCAGGCGATCCTCGGTGCGTCCGGGCCGGCGGAGCCGTCCCGCTCGGCCCGCTGGTATGTGCCACGCGAGAGCCGTTGCAGCCGGCCCGCCTTGACCAGCGTGGACAGGACGTTGCTGATGGTCTTCGACGGGTCGCCGTAGACGCCGGGCGGCAGCGCGCGCCGTATGTCGCGGGCGGAGAACGGGCCGGGGAACGCCTCCACGGCGCGCTCCACGGCGGCACGGATGCTGGGCGCGGTGGCCGGGCGGCGGCGCGGCTCCGGCGTGGCGGCCGTGCCCGTCCCGTGGGTGGTGGGGCCGTCGGGAGCCGGGTGGGGCAGGTGGGCGCGCAGCTTGTGCAGGGCCGTGCGTATCGTCGTCAGCCGGTCCTCGTCGGCGTCGGTCGTGGCGGCCAGCATCGTCGCGACCTTCTCGATGTTGCCGAGACCGTCGGCCAGTTCCCGCAGCAGCGGGCCGAGGACGTCCCGGCGCAGCGCGGCCACGGGGTCCTTGGTGGCGAGTTCCACCGAGACGGATCCGCTGAGCAGGAACGCCACGGGGGCGGAGTCGCCGTCGTCGGCCTCGGGGACGAGGGAGGCCACGGCAGCGTGCACGGCCCGGACCTCGCCGAGGGCCTCCGGGCGGACCTCGCTGCCGGGCAGGCACGCCAGCATCGCGAGGAACTGCTCCAGGCTGGCCAGCGCGGGCAGCGTGGAGCGCACCAGAGGGCCGAGCAGTGTCTGTCGTACAGCCTGGGCGGGATCCTCGTAGGAGAAGGCGATCCGCTGCCCGGCCCCCGCCGCTGCCATGTCCTCGTTCCCGCTTTCCGTGTGCCCGGCCCTCCCGGGTTCGTGTGCTGATCTTGTCGGTCGTGCGGCTCCGTGGGCCGGCTGTGCCGGGCCGTTCGGGAAGAGCCCCGGCCCCTGGGCGTGCGGTGGTTCGTCCTGGAGGAGGTCGAAGGCGTCGAGGATCTGGTCCAGGGTGGGCAGCCCGTGCTCGGAAGGCCGACGGATCGTTTCGGCAGTGCGCGAGCGAAGCCGTGCGAGCCGTCGGGACTGATCGTCGGCGCCGTCCGCGACCCGGGCCGGCAGATCGCCCGAGGCGTCGCCGATGCCGAGCGCGCGGCGCAGCCGGCGGCGGTCGCCGAGGGTGGTCGCCGCCGCGTACCCGTACGGGTCGGCGTAGGCGACGGCGTCCTGGAGGCATTCCGCCCACAACGGGCAGGAGGCGCACAGGTCACGGGCGGTGCGCAGCAGAACGAGCTGCTGACGGCGCTGTTCGGGTGGACCACCGGAGGCTTCGGCGGTCTCCGGCGGCCTCTCCAGCAGTGGGTGCTGGAAGACGTCGGGGCGGCGGCGGCAGGGCAGTGCCGCGTCAGGTATGTACGGCCCCCGATGCTGCTCGTGCGCACGTGGCGCGGGCATCGCGGGCAGCGTTGTAGAACGCGGCGAGCGCATGTGTGAAGTCCCCCGTGTTTTTCTCTGAGCGTGGGGGACTCTAAAACACGTTGCAAAAGGGGTGCAACGCACCCGCAAACCGCGTACAGAGTTGAGACAGTGACGCGACGAAACGTTCACAGCAGCCTCAACTATTCGGATTCTTCGTGGGCTTGCCGCCGGAAGTGGCCGTGGTCGGCACCCGGCGCAGCCGCGTGAGCAGCTTCTTCGCCGTGCTGCCGCGAAACGCGAGCACCCCGAGCACGCCGAGGAAACCGATCGGGATGCCGGCCTCGGGCGTGAACATCCCGATGACCGAGGCAATGACGAGGATCACATCCGCGACCACCACGGTCACACCGCGCCGCCCGGGGTGTTCCTTCACCATCCAGGCACCGAGCAGGGCCATGCCGGCGAGCGCCCAGTAGCCGAAGACGGCCTGGCCGGTGAGCGGGGTCGCCTTCGCGCCTCGGGCGATGTCGGCGGCGGTCGCCCAGTAGCCGGTGAGCGCCAGGGTGACCACCGTGGAGGCGAGCGCCATCAGCAGCTGGGCACGGCGGCGCAGCAGCCAGACGAGTCCGCCCAGCAGTGCGAGAGCCACGAGTGCCACAAAGGACGAGACGCTCTGCGACGCGATGACGACGAGCGTGTATACGACGGCCACCCCGATGACGACGCGGGGCAGGAGGCGTACCGCCCAGGAGTCGTTCTTGTCCTGCCGCAGTAGGCGACGGAGGGGATGCTCAGGACTCATACGGCTCACTCTCCGATCCCGGTGCTGGGGGCTTTGGCCGGGGCGGGGGAAGCCTGGGCGGGCTCGACGGGTCCGGAATGTCCGGCCGGGACGACGACCTGGCGTGCCTGCACGGCGACACCTGGCATCCAGTCGACCCCGTGGAAACCGCTGACGAGGGCCTTGGTAGGTGGTGTCTGTTCGGTACCGACTGCCGCGGGTTGCTGTTCCTCCATGGCAGGGGCGGTCGCCTCCTGCTGCGCGCGCAGGCTGAGAACTTCCTCGGTGAACTGCTCTGCGGCGGAGTCCCGTCCGTCCAACTGCGCCACACGCGCACACACTTCCAAAACGGCGGCGCGCTGGGCCTCTACGGTGGGAAGGGACCGGAGGTTGTCCAGATCCAGGTAGCCGGCGGTCCAGTACTTCTGTGTCGGCGGGTTGTCCGGGTCCGGGGCGAAGAAGTGCAGGTGCGAGCGGATCGCCTCGTCGGACAGCAGCTGGTGCGTCTCCGGGGGGAGTCCCTTCAGGACGTCCTCCGGGAGGTCGTAGGCGAAGTGGATGTTCTCGGGGCCTGTGCCCCGGCGCAGCTGGGGCATCTCCGTCTCGTACGCGACGCTCCACGGTGCCATGGTCGCGGTGAACGCGATGACCTCGCCGTCCACGCTCTGGGCGTACTTCTCGGACAGCGCGGCCCAGGCCTTCCGGGCCAGGGCGTTCCCGCTGGCCTCATCAAGCTGCAGGATCTCCCGGACTTCCGGACGCCAGAGATGGAGCTTGTCCAGGAGCTGTCCGCCCGGTGTGCCCTCCAGGTAGCGTGCTGAGCCCGATTCGACCGCGTTCTCGTCCTCGGACCAGATTTCGGCTATGTACTGATTGCTCAGCACCTTGTCCGGCGGCAGGGACGGGTGCGGAATGCCGTGGGACCAGAAGGCCGACTTCATGCCCGGGTGCGGCGGGCTGACGTCGAGCTCGCTGATGTAGTCGAGGAGGTACTTCTCGAGGCTTCCCGCCTTCTCGGCCCCCGCGAGGAGCATGTCGGCGGCGTGTTCCACCTCCTCCTCGGACAGCGCAGCGCCGGCCTCACGCTGCCGATCCAGCGCACGCTCCGTGGCTGTCTCGGCGGTTGTCCCGTCGCTCACTCCAGCTCCTGGGGGTAGCAGTTCAGGCTGATCATGACGCCGCGTCGGCCCACGCCCGTCGAGGAGACGCCGCCACTGAACGCCTTCAGGACAACGACCGGTCCTTCGGGGTCAGCGCTCCGCCAGATCGCGATCCGGTACGGGTTGCGGGTCCGAAGGCGCCGCTCGCGGGACGGGAGCCAGTGGGGAGGGTTGCCGGAATCGGGGAAGTCTGGTGCGTCCCATGCGCCGGAGAAGCTCGGTTTGCCGAGCACCTCCTCGGCTGCCGTCTCATACGCCGGCCAGGCACCGGCGGCGATGTCGAGCACCTGCTCGTTCTCCTCGGGGCTGTCCGCCCGTACCTGCCAGGTCGTCCAGCCGAGGGACTGGACTGGGCTCCAACCGCCTCCGACGACCGGTGTGAGGGTCAGTCGGCCGTCGGTCGAGGTGCGTACGGCCAGGACCCGGTCCTCGGGCAGGGGCTTCCAGCCGAACAGGGCGCACCAGTCGTCCAGGGCCTGGCCGGGGACGGGCGGACCGGCCCAGACCGCGGGCCAGTCCACGTGCTCCAGGCCGGTCAGCTCGGTGGCCAACCGCTGCGGTGACTCGTCGATCAGCAACGTGGGCATGTCTGCTCCCGATTTCTTCTCTCGTCCCTCAGGCGTGCCGGTCCGGTCCGGGCATGGGCTGTTCCCGAGGGCTGTGGCATATCAGAGCGATCCTCGCATCAGCCGGAACGGGAGCCGTCTGCGAACCCAGTCCGAGGTCCGACCTCAGTTCGAAGACCGGTGCGCCGGGTGTGCGGAAGCGCCAGACCGCGGTGCGGTGCGGATTGGGCTGCTCCTCGCGTCGCTCGGGGCCGGAGCCGGGGGATTCCGGGAAGTCCGGGTCCTCCTGGATGCCGTTCCCGATGGGCTCGCCCATGACACCCCGCAGGGCGGCGAGGTGGGCTGTGAAGCTGCCCAGGGCCAGCCGGGTCACGCGATCGTTCTCGACGACGTCGCGAGCCCGCGCCGCCCACATCGTGTGCTCGACCCGGGTCACGGCACGGCCGGGAGCAGAGGCGGCCACGTGAAGGCGGGTGCCGCCCGCCGTGCGCACCCACAGACCCGCCTGGAACCACAGCGGCTGCCAGCCGAGTGCCGCGCACCAGGAGGTGCGCTGGTCCGCTCCCTCCGGCACTCCCGCCCACACCGTGGACCAGTCCACCTCGACGAGCCGCTCCAGCTCCGCCAGCAGCTGGGCTGGGGTGCGTGAGGCGGTCAGGACGGGCATGGAGCGACTCCTCGGTGCTGGCGGGGCTGGCGGGTACGGGGTGGGGCTACACGCGGCCGTTGGGGCCGCGCGGGTCCCTCGGAGGGGTGGGCGCCGGTGGACGCGGGGCGGCCGGGGGCTCGGGTGCGGGGGTGCGCGGCGTGGGCGGTGCGGACGGCCGTGGTACGGACGGCTGCTGCGGCACGGGCTGATGCGGCGCCATGTGCTGCCGTGCGGGCGGCGGTGTCTGGCCGGCGGGGCGGGGCTGGTGCTGCTGCTCCGTCGGCACCGCCGTCGAGGGGTCGCTGCTCCACTGGCCCTGGGAGGCCGCGCTGACCCGGCCGGTGCGGCGGGGAGCGGGCTGAGTGGGAGTCCTGCCCTCCTCTTCGGGCTGCTCCTGCTGCGTCTTCGCCTTCTTGCCGAAGGTGTCCTTGTAGTTCTTGTTGGTGAGCCGGGTGCCCTGGTAGGCGGCTTTGCGCTGATTGCGCTCGCCCACGTCGAGGACGCCGCTCTTCTGCAGCTTTCCGCGAAGGAGTCGCCTGTCCACGATCCGGGCCGCGCCGCCGGCCATGCGCCCGGCAACCCGCCCGGCCGAGCCTTCCTTGGGCTTCAGCACAGCGCCTGTCTTGTCGGCAAGGTTCCCGCTGCTCGCCGCGGCCGCCGCGCCGATGCCCAGCGCGTCGTCCGCTCCCGCCACCTGCGGGGTGAACTTCCCGGACAGCAGGTTCTTGAGCAGCACGACCACGGCGATCGTGACCAGGAGGAGCATCAGCAGCTGTACGCCCAGCGGCTCCGGGAGCGGGAGGATCAGCTGGTAGAAGAGAAGCAGGATGGTGAGGATCACGCCGAAGCCGGCGCGCAGCACGAAGCTGTGGACGAAGGTCTGCCACCAGCCCCTGAGCAGCTTCTGCTGGGTCGGGTGGATCGCGATGGTCGCGATCAGGGGCAGCAGGATCACCATGATCAGCGTGACCGCGTGCCACAGCAGCGTGAGGGCGCTGAGCACCATCACCATGATGCCGACGATCAGAGAGGCGACCAGGGCGTAGACGCCCATGCTGATGCGTGCGCCGGGCTTGTCGCCGCTCCACATCTCGTAGACGTCGGGGGGCTCATTCTCGGCGACGTAGTTACGCACCCATCCGTAATCATGCTCCTTGTCCTTCATGACCTTGTCTGTGACTTGCTTTTTACTCCCGTCGGGATACAGCTCGAAGTTGTTCAGCGACTGAACGGAGACCTGCCGGACACGCAAATCGTTGCAATAAGTCTTTGCGAGATCACATTTGACGTGGTTGTCGCCGTCTTTCCATGGGATGGGCGTCTTGCCCTTGTCGCCGAACTGGCCTATGGCCCAGGGGCGGAAGGCCAGGGTGTCGTACATGGCGCAAGTGGATATACGCATGCCGCGCCGTGGCACGCCGCTCGGCAGGGCGCAGGGGGGACTGATGTCGCCCGTCGCACTGCTCAGTACCGCCTCGGCCAGTGCGGCGTTGCCCTGCGCGATTCCGGAGTCGGCCTTCTGGACCACCGTCGTGTAGTTGTTGTCGACCAGGAAGGCGGACACCGCGATCACGACGAAGGCGGCCCACCCCACGCCCGACCAGACCTCGCGCATGTCGCCCTTGCGCCATTTGCCGAACACCCACAGACCGGTGAGCAGGATCATGGTGGGGACGGCCACCTTGAACACCCTGTTGTTCAGGCGGTCGACGACGCTGTCGTGTCCCTCGACGGTGTGCTCGTAGAGCGCGGAGAGCGGGCTCGGGTTGGACGCGATCTCCTTGAGGCTGATCGCGGCCCGGCTGACGAACTTGCTGATGTCGAAGATCGCCTGCGCGATGGTGTTGCTGATCGCGTTCTGGATGCTGCAGTCGTCGGCGTGGTCGCCGTCTCGGCCGTCCCTTGCCTCATCCTGGCTCTGCTGCGTGGCAGCCCAGTTGAGACCCCGCATGCCGTCGATCTCGTAGAGCGTGTAGTCCGCGGGGGTCTTGGGCATCGGTTCGGCCCCGGAGATCAGACCGTGCGAGCTGTCCCACTGCTTCACCGCGGGGAAGATGTTCTCTCCGCCGGCGCCCGGCACGTCCGCCCTCTGGTTGATGCTCTGGTCCACCCAGTCGCAGGCGCTCGTGCCGAACATGGCATTGGCGGACTGCGGGGTGGAGAGAGACAGCGCGATCACGCCGAGCACCACGAACAAAACGGCGCGCGCGGCGACACCGGTACTGATGACTGCCTTGCGCAGGGGGTGGGTCAGCATGCGATGTCCTTCGGACGGATCAGAAGCGGGAGAAGTAGTTGGTCACGACGCACCCGTCCACGAGCGCGGGCTCCTTCTTGTAGCCGCTGGGCATCTGGAACTTCGGATCGCATGTGAAGTACTTGAGGCCGGACGCCTGCAGATCGTGGGCCGTTTCGGCGCCACCGGGCACCACCAGGAAGTTCTTGCCGACCAGGACGCCCCTGGTGAGGCCGCTGGTTTTGTAAGCGGCCTGGAACTTCTTCATGTCCACCAGGGCCATCGTGGTGGAGTCGGAGTAGTTGTCCCTGCAGACGTAACGGTCCTTGACGCCCCAGACTGCCGCCGGACGCTCGTCGGGGATGTCCCAGGCCGGGTCGGTGCCGCTGAAGCTTCCCGCGTCGTACTTGTCGCCCGACTGCAGGTCCAGGCAGGAGCCGTGCTGATTGAGGATGTCGGAGATGTCGGCGACGCTGGAGGCCGAGGGCAGTCCGCCGTCGGCGGCGCCGCCGGTCGACTTGCCTTCACCGTCGCTGTTGCCGGCCCCGGCGGCCACACCACCGCTGTCCTTGTTGTCGTCGCCGCACGCGGCCACGGACGTCGACAAGACCAGGAGGGCGCCCACGGCCAGGGCTCGCTTGAGTCGCATGATGATGTCCTTCTGCCTTACTGGGGGACGTGGTCGGTCAGGACGCAGCCGTCGATGCGTGCGGGCTGCACGCTGTGGCCGCTGGGGACCTTGAGATCGGGGCAGCAGTTCAGGACCCGCAGGTCTGTCCGGGGGTTTCGGGTCGTGGGGGTCATACGGCTGTCGATTCCGCCGCCACGGCAGTGGGCTGCGCCGGGTCCTCCTCCGCCTCCTGCAGGAACGTCCAGTCCCAGACGCTGACCGGCGGATTGATGCCCTGCCGGGTCGGGCGGGTCGTGCCGTTGGTGTCCGTCGCGGCGAGGATCTCCTTGAACACCAGGTCTACGGCGACCGTACCGACCCGCTTGTCGGCGTCGCGCTGGAGGCAGACACCGGTGCGGAGTTCCTGCAGGGCGGCGATGACCTTCGGGTCGTCCTCGGGGCGGCCGAGGAGCGGGGCGACCAGGGAGGCTTCCTGGGCCGACTTCTGCTTGAACGCGAACACCGTGTGGATCTGGTTGGCGCCACCGCTGCGGGCCTCGGAGTCCTCGATCTGGACCAGGTCGATGGCCTGCTGGGTGATCAGGACGGTCACGGCCAGGTAGGAACGGCCCTGCTTCAGGGCCCGGCGCATCAGGTCCCGGCCCGACTCCGTCGCCGTGACGACGTACGCCTCGTCGACGAAGAGGGCCTTGGGGCGCAGGCCGACCTGGCCGGTGACCGGGTTCTTCTCGTAGCCGACGTCCAGCATCTGGCTGCCCAGTTCCACGACCGCCATCAGGGCCGTCGCCGCCAGGCGTTCCGCCGGGTTCCAGTTGCGCGGGTCGGACGCCGCCGGCGACTGGAAGCCGCGCATGGTGATGACCGTACGCCGCTTGCGCATGCTGGACAGGGGCTGCGGGCGTTCCGCGAACGACAGGCGGGCGTACGGCAGGGTGCGCAGCTCGGTGAGGAGCATCTGGGCGAGCTTCAGGTCCTTCGTCGCCTCCCTGTCACCCGTCGCGACGGCGTGGTCGTAGGCCGCGACGACCTCGTCGACCACCTGCCACAGCGTCGGCCGGGGCACCTGCTGCTCGGCCTCGCGGGCCGAGTAGCCCTGTTCCACCGCCTGGCGTATCGCGGAGTTGTAGCGGCCGATGACCGTCGCCATCCCCTCGATGACGGGCAGCCGTACGCGCTGGTAGTCCTCGTCTCCGAGGAAGCCGCGCAGCATCGACTCGGCGAGGAGCCGGCCCGCGGGCACATCGCGGGCGATCACCCACGGATCCAGTACGCCCGCCTGGCCCTTGAGGAGGTCGACGACCTCCGTCTCCGCCCAGAACTCCGGGTTGACCGGCTGGAACGCGCTCTGCGGAGTGCCGAGGACGCCGGCCTCCGCGTCGGCCGGAAACGCCGGGTCGTTCACCTGGGCGCCGAAGGCCAGGTAGTAGCACATCTGGGCGAAGTCGGTCTTGGGGTCGATGACCAGGCAGCGGACGCCCGACTCCGACTCCTCGTAGAACTTCTGCAGCGCGAGCGAGGACTTGCCACCGCCGGACGCGCCGACGATGGCGAGGCCACCGCCGTCGTTGCGGGCCGGACCGACGTGCAGTGAGTAGTGGACCGGCATCTTGCCCGCCCAGCCGACCAGGTTGCCGACCCAGCCCAGGCGCTTGCCGGAGCGGGTCTCGGGGTTGTCACCCAGTTCGGTGCCCGCCGTGGGCAGGCCGGCGCCGAGCTGCTCGACCTCCTGCAGCCGCAGGTAGGGGGCGATCGGCAGCTTGGGCGCGTCACCGGGCAGCTGGGACTGCAGCAGACGCCACTGCTGACGGGTCGGGCGCAGCAGCGTGACCTTCAGGTCCTGCTTGAACTGCATCTCCAGAACGCGGCGGCGGCGCTCCAGCTCCTTGACGTCGGGGGCCGAGATCGTGAAGCGGATCTGCGCCTCCATACCCGGCATCTTGTGCTCCTCGATGTCATCGACGAGCTCCTGGGCGCGGGTGACCTGGCTGGCCAGCTTGGTGTCCGGCGTGCGGCCGGAGTTGGCCATGTCGTTCATCTCGTCCACGAGGTTGCCGCGGATCTTGTCGGCGCGGTCCTTGAACTTCGAGTACGGGATGAGCGTGAACCGCATGTCGATCTCGACCGGGAACTCCACGTGCTGGGAGGCGTAGCGGGCCCACGCGGTCGACTGGCGGAAGCGGGTCTCGGCCGGCCAGTTGGCGGCCACCAGCGTGGTGGTGTAGCTGGTCTGCTGTTCGCCCGTGACCTCGTCGTACTGGTGCAGCACGATGTGCGTCTTACGGTTCTCACCGGAGAAGTCGACGACCAGGTCGAACTGGTCCGGGCCCCAGGCGCGCGAGCCCAGGATCGGCTCCGGCGGCACGGGCAGGTCGCCGTGCAGCGGCTTGCGGATCAGCCAGACGAGTTCCTCGCGGGTGAGCGGGGTGCCCTTGAGGCCTTCCAGGCTCTCGTGCACCTCCACCGCGGTCTGCGTCCACTCCGCGAGGACGGAGGGGGACAGCCGCTCGTCCGCGACTCCGGTCGCGACGGAGGCGGCCTGGTCGGCCGTGCCGCGTACGCCCTGGAGCAGTCCGGGCTCGTCGTAGGGCTCGTCGTCCTGGGACAGGACCCCCGTACCGCCGCTGCTGCGCTTCAGGGAGCCCAGCTTCACCAGGAGGATGTTGCGCTCCCGTTTGGCGCCGATGCGCTCCTGGTACTCCGCCTTGCGCAGGTTGTAGGCCTTGTAGTTCTCCGTGGGCTCCCAGGCGACGGCGTTCAGCTCCTCCGCCCAGCTCAGCGCGGTGATCGGCTGGTACACCTTGCGGTAGTGGCACTCGACGTTGCGGTCGCCGCGGGCGAGGTTGAGCAGACCGCGGGGCGGGCCCTCGGCCATGGCCTGCAGCTCGGCGGCGTTGAGGTACTCGTCGATGGCGGTGGGCAGCACGAGGCCGGTCCACACCGAGTCGCCGTGCACGAAGATCATGTCGTCGGCATAGCGGTAGGGCAGCCGGAGGTCCTCGCTGCGGGCGGACGACGAGCCGGAGCCCTTGGAACGGGACGCGGACGACCGTGTCTGGCCGCCGCCCTGGCCCTGCTTCTTGTTGCTCGACGACGCGGCCATGATCATGGCGACCACGAAGAAGGCTGCCGCCGCGCCCAGAAGGATCAGCATGAACATGGAGGAGTCACCCTGCGGTAGTTGACGTAGGACAGTGGGAGGCCGGCGATCGGGTCAGCGGCGTGCCGAGAACGCGGTGCCACGTTCGGCGGCGGCCTGGCGCGCGGTGTCGTACCGCGCCTGCCAGCGGGGCGAACCCGGGGTCCAGAGGATGACCTGCCAGTGCAGCTCCTCCGGTTCACGGTCGGCGGCGAGCCCCTGCAACCGCTTCGGCTGGAACCAGTAATCGGCCCACACCACCAGTTGCTGGCTCAGGGTGAGCGCCGAAGGCAGCGGCCGGCCCCAGATGAAGTAGACGGCGAACGGCGGACCGAAGTAGATGATCGACGTCCACATCGACAGCCCCAGGAAGGGCAGGAAGGCCGACACCGTGAACAGCGTGATGAGCCACACCAGGCCGAAGCCGAAGGCCGCGCCCAGCGCGGGCAGCAGCAGACCCGGGAGCGGGATGTTGCCCCAGTTCCAGATCCGCTTCGGGCGCTTCACCAGGTCCGTGTGGTCGTAGGCGACCAGTGGCTCAGGTGGTTCCTGCGTCAACGCTGCGCACCTCCCTTCCGCTTACGGCGCTCGGCACCGATCAGTTGCCGTTGCCGATGTCGCTGCCGAGACCGATGAGGAGGGAGGCGAGGCCGGTGGCGCCACCGATGATCAGGGCGGCGAGCGCGATCATGCCGAAGCCCTGGAAGGCCTCGCGCATGCCGTCACCGCGCTTCATCGACAGGAGCATGCGGATGCCGAGGACGAGAAGGGCGATGACGGCGACCATGGTGCCGGCGTTGCGGAGGATGTCCTCGATCCGGTTGAACATCCCGGTCATGTCGTCATTGGCGGCCAGGTACATGGTGGTTCCTCTCAGGTGACGTTCGGTGTGCTGAGGTGGCGGCCGAGGGGCCGGCCGTGGGTCAGGACTTCGTGGGCCGCTTGCCCTTGGAGGACTGCGTGGTCGCGCTGGGAGACGAGGACGGCGAGGACGGCGAGGGGCTGCCGCTGGCTTGGGTGCCGGGCGTCTCCTCGTCGGGCGAGCTGGTCTGCTCGTCGTCGGCCCGGCCGCCCTCTTCGTCCAGCGCGCCGCCGCGGATGTCCTGGATGAACCAGCCCTGCGCGGTGTTCACCACCGTCAACCGGTACGCGCGGCGCACGGTCCGGGACAGGCCGTCACTCCACTCGACAACCGCCTGTACCTCTACGGTCTGGCCGGCCTTGTAGGTGTACGGGCCGTTGCCCTGAAGGCCCTTGGGGACCAGCGCCTCCACCGTGTCGAGCTTCGGTGCGCTCAGCCGTCCGTCCAGGCCGGAGGTGGCGAAGGTCGTGGCGCCGGGCGCCGTGAACCGGGCCATGGCGGTGGAGTCGGACTTGCCCCAGGCCTCGAAGTAGCCCGGCAGCACCTGCTGCTGGAGCTGCGTCGAGAGGTTGTCGTCCACCACCTCGTCCTTCTTGCTGATCTGCGGGACGTCCGCACGGACCGGCATCGGCATCTCGCCGACGTCACCCGCCACGCGCATGCCCTCGCCGGTCTTGAGGTCCTTCACGTAGACGGGCACGGTGAGCGTGGTGAGCTGGCCGTCCCTCGTGCGGACCTGCACGCCGATGTAGCGGCCGTTGTCGCCGTACTCGGGAAGCTGCTCGGCCGTGCCGTCCCAGGTGGCGGAGACGGCGGTCTGGATCCCCTGGCCGTTCCAGCCGCAGTCGGGGTCAACACCGGCAGAGGCGTACCGGGCGAGGTTCTTGCGCCTCTCGTCGGCCTTGGCGGGGGAGAACGTCATGCACAGCAGGGCGTACTGCTCCGCGAAGGACGCCGCCTGCTGGGTCGGGAAGTCGGTGAGCCGGTACTTGGCCGCGTCGGCGGCGTCGAGACCGGCCGTGGAGGCCCCCGACGACTTGCCGATCACCAGGCCCATCACCCCGCACGAGCCCAGTGCGAAGACACACGTGGTGATGAGGAGGGTGGCGCGCAGCGCGACGTGTGTGCGGCGTCCTCCGCCGCTGATGCGGCCGCCGGGCCGGGGGACGTCGAAGTCGCGGGAAGGGCGGGACGCGGTCGCTGCGCTCGCCTTGGCGGCGGGCGCGGACGCGAAGGAACCGGCGGCTTCGGGGCCGGCGGAAGGCGCCGCTGCGGCGGCCGCGGGAGCGTGAGCGGCGGTGATCGCCGGAGCGTGGGCGGCGGTCGCCTGGGCGGGGGCCGGCTTCGCCGGGCCGCCCTTCTTGCGCTGTTCCTTCGCCGCCTTCTTCTGCTCGTAGGCGGCCTTGCGCGCCGCCCGCTCCCGCTCGCGCTTCTCCTTCTTCGACTCGCCCTGCGGACGCGTCTCACGCGGCGGCAGGGCGGGGACGGCGGCCCGCCCCGCCTGGGGCGAGTTGCGAACCCAGGCCGCGGCGACCTGCGCCCGGGCCGCGTCGGAGGGCAGCTGCTGGGGCTGGGGGTGAGACGGCTGCGGGGTGGTGGACTGGCCCTGGGCCTGCTGTCCTCCCTGTGCCGGCCACGCCTGGTGCTGCGGCTGTTGTGGCTGCTGTGGAGGACCGAAGGACCCGGGCTGCCCGTTGTGGTCTGTCATCGAGTCGGTTACTCCAGCGAGTCGGTTTCCCGTCCGCCTGGGCGGGTCGGCAACCGCACCGCACGACGGGCCCTGGCCCGGCCAGGTGCGCTGGCAGTGTGGCAAAGACCCGTGCCTGGACCGTGGTCGCTTTTCCCGGTGGGAGTCGGGGAATTCCCGATGGGCCGTCCCGGGGAAACCGATCGGGAAAACTGTCGGGGACATGTCGGGAGAGGGCTTCGGTGTAGGGAACGGCCCCGGCCCACAATGCGCGGGGTACCTCTGCCGACGTACCCGCACCTGGAACCGACACGGACCTTGGCGAAGGACGAGAGTTGAGCGACGACAGCGGGCAACCGCAGCAGCCCGATCCGCGCGCCTGGGGCGCACCGCAGCAGGTGCCAACGGTCCAGTACACCCCACCGGCCGCGCAGGTCCCGCAGATCTTCCCGGCCGAGCACGCCTGGGTGGACGGCTACGAGCCCGGCAATCCCTGGCAGGCCCGCCTGTGCGTGCAGACGCCGTACGGCATCTTCGCCCACCCCCTCACCCCCCACACCATCCCCGAACTCCTCGAACAGATGGTGCTGGTGGCGCAGGAGCAGCAGGGGCTGCCGGTCGGCATCGACACGGATCCCGTCCCGGAGACGCCCGCCGCGGACACGGAGGACGAGGAGGAGCAGAGCCTGGGGGACCGTCTCCACGGCGGCCGCGCCGCGAGGCTGACCGGCTGGGCGGTCGTCCATGACCTGTGGGAACGCGAGGATCCGACGGCGCGGATCGTGATGGGCGCGATCGTGGTGGTGCTGTTGCTCCTCGGTATCTTCCTGACCTGACCGTCCGCTCGACCGACCGGGAGAAACCACATGCTGACGGAGACGACGGGACGCACTCCGCAAGACCTCGCCACCGAGCTGGCCGTGCTGCGGGAGGTCGACTGGGCCTCCGTGTGGGCGGGTCCGCCGCAGGGCGGGGACGAGCTGCGGAAGTGGTGCGGGCGGTACGGCTGGGAGCCGCTGACGTTCGACCGGCAGCTGGTGGTGCGGGGGCGCAGCGGGGGCGAGCTGACGCTCTACTCGAACGGTCACTGGAGTCCCGTCTCCAGCGTGCGCTACGACGCCTGGCAGGTGCGGGCCGGCGAGGCGGCCGAGAACGCCTCGGTGCTGAGCAGCGCGGACCAGGCGTGGCCCGGGTACCTGGATGCGGCGGTCAGCGTGCTGGGCGCTCCCGTGTGGGCGGGCTCCTGGGACGCCGAGGACTTCCCGGAGCCGCCGACGCCGGCGTTCTGGAGGGACCGGGAGTCCCGGCTGAGCAAGCGCAGCCCGTACCGGCTGGCCTACTGGGCACCCAGGAGCACGGACGGGGCCGTTCTCGTCCTCGACCAGTCGGTGTCGTTCCCCACCTGGACGCAGGACCTGCCCGGCGGGTCGATGATCTGCCTCACGGCCCGCGCGGCCACGGTGACCGGGGGCGCCGGGTGAGCTTCGACTCCCCTCCCACCAGGGAGGAGATCACCGAGGCCGTGGCCCGGCAGCATGCCTACCGCCAGGCGGAGCCGCAGTCGCAGGAGGCGGGCGAATCGGTGGCCCAGCGCATCTACACGGACTGGCGGGAGGCGCATGCGCAAGGCCGCGACGTGCCGGACCTGGTGTCCTTCGTACGGGACGTGGCGGGCACCGGGTCCGTCACCCGCGAGGACCGCGGTGAGGTCCGTGCCTTCTGGTCGTACATGTCACAGCCTGAGGGGGCGTCCGAGCCGATCGGGCACCGTTACCTGGCACAGGCGTGCGGCAGCTCTCGGGGCTTCCAGGTGCTGGAGGACACCCCGGCCGGGAGCCGGCTCGACTCGTACCAGCTCTGGAACGAACACGTGAAGGACGCCCTCGTCCGGGACTACGGGCTCGACGAGGAAGCGGTGAACGCCCTCGCGCCCGAGGTCTGGTCCACCGTCTCCCAGCGTTACGCCGAGGCCGCACAGGGACCGGTCGTCGCCTTCGCCACCGACATCGCCGCGTTCTCCGTGCTCGGCAAGGACGAACTCCCGCGTCTGCTCGCCCACGAACAGGTCGGCAAGGACAACATCAGGTTTCCGCTGCCCGCGCCCCGGCACGAGCATCTTCCGCCGGAGATCGACGCGTTGATCGCCGACGACGCGATGCGGGCGCAGGTGCTCATGGAGGACTTCGACCCCGAGAAGTCCCCGAAGGAGTTCGCGGCCAAGCTCGGGGGCGTCGACGTGCCGGAACGGCTGCGCGACGACCATCAAGCCGCCCTGAGGCGTCTCCAACTCGCGGACTCCTACGAGGAACTGAACGCCAAGGCGAGTGCACCGCAGCCCGCCGCGGTGAACGAGTTCCTGCCCGGCGTCGCGGTCCGCCCCGTCGCCATGCCCGCGGCCCCGCGTGGTCCGGCCGCCGGTCACGGAGTCCTCAACCCGGCCGCGGCCCTCTCCCTGCCGACCCCGATGCCCGTGCAGCAGTCCGCTGGAGTGGAGCGATGACCGCCGCCGCAGAACCGACCGAAGAAGAGCCGCAGTTCTACTTCGCGGACGTCTACGCCTTCGTCTCCGACTATCTCGCCCAGATGATCCGCCGTCGGGTCAACGGCACCTCCACCACCTGGTGCCCGACGTGGTGGGAGCATCCGGAGGCCGGCGCCCGGCTCTCCGCGATGTGGCTGGCCTGGGAACACCTGCGGCAGGACCCGGCGCTCGGCATGTCGACGTGGTGGCTGCACCACGCCGACCCGCATCTGCGGATCCTGATGGACCCGGACAACGGCCCGTTCGCGGCCTGTTCGCCCAAGGACGGTCACACGGCCTACCCGTTCGACCCGCTGCCGGTGGACGCGCGACCGGAGTGACCGGCCCGGGCATCCGCTGAAGGCCTCGCTTTCCTCTCCTTTCCCGCGCACTCCCGTCCCCTTTCCCGCCGGGAATTCCCGCCGCCCCGGCCGGCCGACCTCCCCCTACCGTGTCCCGGTCACCCGCCGTACCGGCTCGCACTAGGGAGGCGCGGGAACGTGGAGTTGCCTGAGGAGAACAAGCGCGCGGGGCTGCTGGCCCTGGCCGTGCTCGGTGTTCTCTTGGTCGCCGTGCTCACCGTGTTCACCGTCTTCGACGGGAGCGACGGAGAGGACAAGAGCGGCGGTTCTCCGGCGCCCAGCGCCACGACCGGCCAGGGCGGTTCGGGCTCGGGGACGGACACCGGCGCCGGTGACGCGAAGGGCGGCGCGGCCGAGCCGATCATGACGTCCGCCGAGGCCACCTCGGCACACGAGGCCATGGCCCAGTACATGGCCGGTCTCAACACCTACGACCACAGCAGTGACACGGCGACCTGGAGCGCCCCGCTGCTGCGTCTGACCACGGACGACATCCGGATGAAGCAGCTCACCGCCCTGCCCACGGGCAAGGCGTGGGCGGCCTGCCTGGCCGACCGCTGCTCCTCCAAGGGCACCGCCGTCGTGGTCCGCGACGCTGTCATCTCGGACGACCTGGTGCGCGGCAGCGGCCGGTCGATCTCCAGCCTGGTCAAGGTGACCGCCACGCGCACCGCGGGCGGCAGGACCACCACGGAGTCCAACCGGTGGCTGGTGTCCGTCAAGGAGGTCAGCGGCCGGTGGCTAGTCTCGGGATTCGACGTCTTCGGCCTCGGTGACGTGGGCGCCTCCGACGATTCGGGGGCGTGAGTCGGCATGGTTGCTCCGGCGGTGCTGGCCGCCGCCAGCAGGGCCGCGAAGGTCGCCAAGGCGGCGAAGGCGGCCAGGCAGGCGGCTCAGGGCGGCAAGGGTCCCGATGGGGGCAAGAAGAAGAACCGCAAGTGGATGTGGATCGTCGGCGGCGGCTTCCTGCCGATCGCCGGAATCGGCGGTCTCATCATGGTCCTGCTGGGCGCCATGCTGGGTGGCATGTCGGCGGGAGTGGCCGCGGCCTCCTGCGAGGATTATTCGGACAGCGCGAACGCCGGCAACACCGGCGACGCCGCCGCCACCAACCCGATCATGCCGGCCGGCAAGATGTACATGCCGAGCGCGACGGCCCGGAACGAGATCCCGCCGAAGATGATCCTGGCGGCCATGCGCGCCGCCGCACGCTACGACGGCCTCGACTGGACGCTCATCGTCGGGCAGATGTACCAGGAGACCAAGTACGGCCAGGACCCCTCGGCGGCCCCGGGCGGCGCCAACTCGCTGGGCTACATGGGCATCCTGCAGTTCGGCCACCCCGCCTGGAACCAGTACGGCGCCGACGGCAACGGCGACGGCAAGAAGGACCTGTACAACATCGACGACGCCGCCTGGGGCGCCGCCAACTACCTGCACGCCCTGCACGCGGAGACCCAGCCGTGGAAGGCGCTCCTCGGCTACTCGGGCTCCACGGCCTCCAACACCATCTACCCGCGGGTCGTCCTCACCGAGGCCGCCCGCTACCGCGGTGTGCTCACCGGCGACAAGGACCTCATCAAGCGCTGGTACGCGCATCTGAAGGAGGCCATCGACAAGAACCCCTCCTTCCCGACCCTCGGCAAGCAGTCGGACATCCCCGAACCGGTCGGCAACGACGCGCAGCCCGGCTCGGCGCTGTCCATAGCCTCCTCACCGCCCCGCTCCTGGTCGACCCCGCCGCTGGACGGCGGTGGGAGCGACAACAGCGGCGTCACCACCGCGATGGCCCCGGCGGCGTACTCCATGCCCGCCGACAAGCCGGCCGCCACCGGCAAGGACTGGCAGTGGCCCATGAAGAAGGGCACCTACACGCTGGGCACCCGGTACCACGAGGCCGGCAGCATGTGGAGCCTCGGCTACCACACCGGTCTCGACCTCGTGGCCTCCGCGGGCACCCCGATCTACGCCCCTGCCGACGGCAAGGTGGTCCACGCGGGCCCCGGTGGCAGCTACGGCAACATGACGGAGATCCAGCACGCGGGCGGCGTGATGACGCTGTACGGCCACCAGACGACGATCAAGGTGTCCGTCGGGCAGAGCGTCAAGCGCGGCGACCTGATCGGCACGGTCGGTGCGACCGGCAACGTCACCGGTCCGCACCTGCACTGGGAGGTCCTCCTGCCCGGTGTCGACAACCCGTTCGTGGCCGGTCAGGACCAGGGACCGGGCATGGTCGACCCCGAGGGCTGGATGAAGGGGAAGGTCACCGCCGACCCCGACTACGGGACCGTCCCCGGCTCCGACAAGGGCGGCAGGGACGCACAGTACGCGGAGTGCGCCCAGCAGCACGGAGGCTCGTCCGTTTCGCCCGACGGCGCCGGCGCCTCCGGCGTCATCCCCGACGCCGACGACCCGGTGATCCGGGCCGTCCTCGGCTGGGCGCAGCGCGGGATCGGTGTGCCGTACGTGTACGGGGCCCCGCGACTGCAGGGCGAGAACCCGACCAGCTTCGACTGCTCCAGCTTCACGCAGTGGGCGTACTACATGGCCAGTGGTGGGAAGATCAACATCGGTGGGACCACGTACGAGCAGCAGCCGTACCTCAGCAAGTACAAGGTCTCGCTCTCCGAGGCGCAGCCCGGTGACGTGATCTTCTTCCGGCCCGAGGGCAACGGCCGCTCCGGGCACGTCGGTCTGGTCTGGGACCCCAAGGGCCACAAGATCCTCCACGCTCCGCGGCCCGGCAAGACGGTGGAGTTCAGCACCTGGGACGTCCAGGACACGATCACCGGTGTCTACCGCGTGCCGATCCCCAAGGGCACCGATCCGGTCGAAGGCAATGGAAAGGAAAAGGGAGCGTAAGTGACTAGGCGTCAGTTCGTCGCCACCGCAGGTGTGATGCTGTCCCTGGGTGTTCTCACGGGCTGCGGCGGAGGCGACGGCAAGGAGGCCGACGCGGGCGGCCGTCCCACCGCCGGGGCATCGGCCTCCGCCACCCGGCAGTCGGGGCCCGCCTACAAGGGGGCCGCTCTGCCCGGACTGGCCAGGACACCTGTCTGGAGCGTGTCGGCACGCCATGCCAACGGCTGCCCGGGCGACCCGGTCGCCAAGGCCGCGGCCCATGTCGCGGGGGACTACGACCCACAGACCTGCCTGATCGGTGACGCCGTCGTCCTGACCGAGGATCTGTCCAAGACCGACGACACGAACCAGACGGTCGACCGTCACTACCGCGTCCGCCTGTACGACGCGCACACGGGCCGGGTGCGCCGCACGGTCGACACCGACACACCCGGCGCATGGCCGACCGAGCGCTCCGGCGGCGCCTCCGCGTACGTCCAAGTGACCAGTTGGAAGGACGGCTCACCGGCCCTCCTGGTGGTGGATGGCGACGAAGTCCCGGCCGACGGGCTGAAGAAGGCGACGGTGAGGACGACGTACACCGTGTACGCGCCCTCCGGCGCGGTGCTGGGCCGCTCCTCGTACACCGGCGAGGAGTACACCGATCTGACCGCGGAAGCAGGCCACCTGCTTCTGAAGGAGGGGTCCGGCACCAGCACGTACGCGCCGATCGGCGGGGGTGCCACCGTCCAGGCGCACGACCGGGACGAGGACCAGGATCCGCTCGGCAGCGGCTTCGGCTACTACGTCCACAGCACCTACGACATCGTGGACGGCAGCGGCAGCAAGCTGGTCGTCGGCGACCGCCGTACGGGCAAGGAGATGTGGACGCTCGACGACGTCCGCGGCCCTGCCGCCGCCGACCGGGACAGCACCCCGGAGCTGCACCCCCTCACCGCCGACAAGGGCCTGCTCGTCTGGGACCTGCCGGCCGATTCCGCGTACGGCGCGCTGCTCACGGTGGTCGACCTCAAAACCGGCCACCTGCTCGCCGAGGGTCCGCAGGTGGACACGGGCAACGTGGACCGGTTGCAGACCGTCCTGTCCGCGGACGGTTCCACCGCCGTCACCCGGATGGGGGCCGGCGCGGTCGCCTGGAACGTGATCACCGGCAAGGAGTTGTGGCGGCAGGGGGAGGACGAGCAGGACATCACGCCGCTGGCTCTGCCGACCACGAAGACCCTCTTCGCCGACGCCGGTCCGGACCTCGGACTGACAGCTGTGGACATGGCCACCAGGAAGGTCCTCGGCAAGAACCTCGACGACGACGCCGACGGCCCGGGGGACGGCTCGGCCCTGCAGTTCACCGCCGACGGATACGGCGTGCTGTTCGCCGGCGACTTCTTCGTCTTCGCGCCGCAGAAGGGATAGAGCGGTGACCACGGAACAACAGAAGAAGCCCCGCCCCGAAGACGACTGGACGACCGAGATCGTCATCCTGATCGTCGTCGTGCTGCTGGGCGTCGGCGGTGCCTGGCTGGCCGCCAAGGTGGGCGCGTCGTTCGCTCACGCGGCCGAACCGCCCGGCAACCCGCTGTCCTTCCTCGTCGCCATGATCAAGGGCGACTACAGCTGGCCGGGTTCGGCCGCCAGCGCGGTCGCCGCCGGGGAGGCCGTCGTCCTGGGCATCCTCGGTCTGGCCGTGTACCGGTTCCTGCAGCGCCGGAAGAACAAGCCCGACGTCGACGGCGCCGCCCAGCACCTCGCGAAGGGCGAGGAACTGGGCAAGCTGACGATGAAGGGCGCGGCGGCCACCGCCGAGCGGCTCGGCGTGCAGGCGAAGACCCCGGGCGTGTTCATCGGCCGGTCCGTCAAGGGCCGTCAGCCACTGTTCGGTTCGTACGAGGACATGCACGTGGACATCTGGGGGCCGCGCACCGGCAAGACCACCCGGCGGGCCGTCCCGGCGATCCTGGACGGACCCGGCGCCGTCCTCGTCACCTCCAACAAGCGGGACATCGTGGACGCCACGCGCGGTCCGCGCGCTGCCCGCGGCCCGGTGTGGGTCTTCGACCCGCAGCAGGTGGCCGCCGAGGCGCCGAGCTGGTGGTGGAACCCGCTGTCGTACGTCACCGACGTCGCCAAGGCCCGCAAGATGGCCGACCACTTCGCGTCCGGCTCACGGGACGCGAACGCCTCCACCGACGCCTTCTTCGACCCGGCCGGCCAGGACCTGCTGGCCAACCTGCTGCTCGCCGCCGCCTGCGCCAAGGCACCCATCACCCAGATCTACAGCTGGCTGTCCAACCCCAAGGACGACACGCCGGAGCGGATCCTGCGCGGCGCCGGGCACACCATGGCCGCCGACGGGTTGAACGGTGTCATCACCGCCCCCGACAAGCAGCGCAGCGGTATCTACGGCGTGGCCCAGCAGATGGCGTCCTGCCTGATCAACCCCGAGGTCAACCGCTGGGTGACCCCGCCCGCCGACCCGCGGGCGCCCGAGTTCGACCCGCACGCGTTCGTCCGCACCGGCGGCACGCTGTACTCCCTTTCCCGCGAGGGCCGGGACAGCGCGGGTCCCTTGGTGACCGCGCTGACCGTGGCCGTTGTCGAGGCGGCGGAGGAGTACGCCACCACCCAGCGCGGCGGCCGCCTCCCGCTGCCGCTGATCGGTGTCCTGGACGAGGCGGCGAACGTCTGCCGCTGGCGTTCCCTGCCCGATCTGTACTCGCACTACGGCTCGCGCGGCATCATCCTGATGACGATCCTGCAGTCCTGGGCACAGGGCATCGAGGTGTGGGGCGAGCGCGGCATGGAGAAGCTGTGGTCCGCGGCGAACGTCCGGGTGTACGGCGGTGGCGTCTCCGACACCCGCTTCCTGGGCGATCTGAGCGAGCTGGCCGGCGAGTTCGAGCTGCGTGAATACCAGACCAGCCGGGAGTCGGAGGCGTACGGCTGGTCCGGCGCCCGCACGGTCAGCGAGTCCGTCCGCCGCGAGCGGGTCCTGCAGGTCTCCGACCTCGGCGCGATGCCGCCCGGCCGCGCCCTGGTCCTCGCCTCCGGTACCAAGCCGGTCCTGGTGGAGACGATCCCGTGGTGGGAGGGCCCCTACGCGGCCGAGGTCCAGGCGTCCCTGCGCAAGTACGACCCGGGGGCGCGGTGACCGGCCTCGAGGCCTTCGGCTGCCCGTCGGGGCGCTGGACGGCCGTGCTCGCCCGGCTGAGGTGAGCGGCAGGCGCGGAGGGGAGGGGCCCGGGTGCCGGGCCCCTCTTGTGGTGTTCAGGGGGTGAGGATCGCGTAGTCCGCGCCGGGTGCCGACTCCGTGCCGTCCGCGTACCGGGCCGTCACCCAGTAGTGGTGCGTGGTGGCGGGCGGGGCGCCGGTGTCCGCGTAGGACGTCTGGGTGGTGGCCGCCAGCTTCTCGTAGGCGTGCGTGTCCGGGTTCCAGCGGTAGACCTGGTAGCCGGTGGCGTCAGGCACGATGTTCCAGCTCAGGCCGACGACATCCTTCCCGGCGGAGGCGGTCACGTCGACCGGTGAGCCGTCCGGGGTCGGCACGCTCGGGGTGGTGTCCTGCTCGGTCGCGACCACGATGTGGGGGGGAGCGGGTCCACTCGTAGTGGGAGTTCCAGTGCTCGTCCACCGCGTCGACGAACAGGCAGCGCTCCTCGCCGTCCGGGAGGGTGGCGTAGTCGTAGGAGGTGGTGTCGGTGCCGAGCCACTCCACCTGGTGGACGGAGCAGACCTTCTCCTCGTCGTCGCCGAGGAGTTGGCCGGCGTAGACGACGTACCGGGCGAGGTCGGGCGTCGGGTTGGCGTCCCACGTCAGGTGGAAGCCGTAGCCGGTGGGGGTGGCGGTCAGGCCGGTGACCGCGGACGGGGGCGTCTCGTCCAGGTGCACGCCGCTGACCGTGTCGGACCGTCCGGACTCGTTGCCGGCGGCGTCGACGGCCGTGACGCGGTAGTAGTACCGCGTGCCCACGCTGCCGGACGTGTCGAGGTGGGACGGCCCGCCGGTGGTGGCGATGCGGGTGTAGGTGCCCTCCCTTGAACACCTGATGGGTCCGGCGGCCGGCTGGCATGAAGGTGTCCCGGGCTGTGCAGGATCCTGACAACGGCTCCCCTTCAGCGCCCGCACCCACGGGTGGCAGAGTCGTGATCATGAAGTACTGGGGCAGCGCAGCTACGGCACACACCATGCGAGAGTCGGCTTCCTCGTCCGTGAACGGCTGGCAGTGAACGAGGGCGTCGCCGCGGCGGGTCTCCAGGAACTGGAACTGGTCCGCGCGGCGGCCGGCCCCGCCCCGGCGGCCACCGCCCTGATCAGGGTGGCCGCCCGGCTGCCCGCCGACTGGGCGTGCACCTGGTGGCTCGACGAGGACGAGGGCCGGATCCTGCTGCGGATCCGGCCACCGTCGGCTTCCGCCCCCGACGCGGTGCGGGTCTGGCTGGCCCGGGTGCTCGCCGACCCGGCGCTGAGGGCGTGGCGGATGTCAGATCCAGCCGCGTTCCCGGGCCAGTAGGGCCGCGTGGGCGCGGTTGCCGGCGTTCAGGGTGCGCAGGACGTCGGCGACGTGCCGCCGGTAGGTGCGCAGGGACACCCCCAGTTCGCGGGCGCCGATCTCGTCCTTGGCGACCCGGCACATCGACTTCAGGACCTCCAGCTCGACGGGGGTGAGCGCCCCGGCGTCCGGCGCGCTGTCCCCGGTCAGGGCCGCGAGGTCGGTGGCCCGGTCCCAGATCTTCTCGAACAGGGCCAGGATGCTGGCGACCAGACCCGGTTCCCGGGCCAGCAGGGCACCCCGGGAGGTGTCCGCGGGGTCGGCCGGGACCAGGGCGGTGTGGCGGTCGTAGACCAGGACCCGTTCGGCCAGGTCGGCGCAGAGCCGGATCCGGGCGCCCTGCGCGCCCAGTTCCCGCAGATAGGCCGCGGTGGCCGGATCGTCCAGCGCCTCCTTGGGCACCACGCTGCGGATGCGTACACCGCGTCGCAGGCAGCGGCTGTCCAGGGGGCGGGCGTGTGCGATGTTCTCGGGGGTGAGCGCCGTGTGCGGCTCGACCGAGAGGACCTCGTGGCGGGCGAAGAACGCCAGGTCGTCGATCCGGTCGCGGATCTGGGTGAGGTTCGTCATCCGCTCCACTCCGCCGCCGGCCGGGGTGTGCGCGCCCATGTCGGCGCGGAGTTCGGCCACCAGGTGCTGGGGCCGTGTGACCTGCCGCAGCTCGTGGTGCAGTTCGTTCAGCCGGCGGTCGGTGAGCAGGCCGACCGCGGCCTCCGGATCCGCGGCCGTCAGCGTGTCGTGTCCGCTCGTGCTTCGGCCGCGCCGCAGCAGGCCCAGGCCGGTCAGCCGCTCCAGCGCCCCCCGGACCTCGCCCCGGGGGGTGTGCAGCAGCAGATGGAGATCCTCCGCCGACGTCCCCGGATTGCGCAGGAAGTGCCGGTACAGACGCTCCTCCGTGCCTGAGAGTCCCAACGCCGCCATGCTGCCCGCACTGTTCATCCTTCCCCCGTGTTCTCCCGTTCCGACCGGGCTCGGTGGGCGCGCGGGTCCGGCACGGCTGGTCGGGCCGAGCTGACGCCGGTGATGCGGAATCCACCGAATTGATGCCAACACAAGGTAATGCATTGGTCAAGGATTCGCATGATCATGTCGTTCGGATTGCAACAAGCTGCGCGCCCGCGGACCCGTGCGGGCGCGCGTCGGTTGGCAGGCTGGAGGGCCGGACGACCGATCGCACCACCCAGGGGGAACCATGACAGTCGTCGTACGGGATGCCGCGCCGGACTTCTCCGCGCTCACCGAACGGGAGCGCGAGGTGCTGCTGCTGCTCGCCACCGGCGAGCAGAACCGCTGGCTCGCGCGCCGGCTGGGCATCGCGGAGCGGACGGTGCGGGCGCACACCGCCAGCATCGTGCGCAAGCTCGACCTCACGTCGCGTTTCCAGGCGGCGATCGTCTCGCACCTGTACGCCGACGACATACGGGCCGACCACGGCTGATCCCCGCGGCACCCCGGCCCCCTTCCGGTACGCCACCGCAGGGGGCCCAGGACGTGCGTGACGGGTGGTCAGCCGGGGAGCATGTCGCCGACCATCTCGATCGCGATCATCCACATCGGCTGCGCCCCGGTGCCGAACGCGGCGGCCAGCGCGTAGCCGACGGCCGCGTCCGTGGCGTCGGCGGCGGCGTCCTCGCCCCACTCGGCGGCCACCCGCCCGTTCCCCTCCGAGGTGAGGTCCCCGAGGCGTTCCTCGCCGCGCAGCAGCCGGCTGCCCGGGATCGAGTCGGGCACCAGACGCCAGGAGCGGTCCCCGTGCCGGACGTCGACGCGGTACGAACGCCGGGTCAGCCGCCCCTTCGCGGGGTCCACCTCGGCCTCGGCGCCGTCGACGGTGAGCGTCAGGCGGGCGCCGTCCCGGGTGCCGATCGGCACATGGTCCGCCGCCTCCGTGCCGGGCGCACGGCGCAGCACGACCCGGGGTACCGACGCTCCCGTCACGCTCACCTCGCCCTCCCGGGTGTCCAGCCGGACGGTGATCGCACCGAAGCGGTCGTCCTGCGAGACGTGCTCGGCGACGGGCCACTCCTCCGGCTCGTCCCCGTACTCCCCGTGCTCCCCGTACTCCTGGTACTCCCCGTGCTCCCCGTATCCCCCCTGCTCCCCGTGGTCCCCGTACCGTTCGTGCTCCTCGGGCTGGGCGTCGGGTGTGGGCTTGTGTGCCGGGTCCTTCGGCATGCGGGTCGTTCCTTTGCTGTTGCTGTCCGGTCGGTGTGCCGGTAAAGGGAAAGTCAAGAGTCGTACGTCATGGGGGACGGACGACGGACGTCTCACGTTCCCGAAGACGTCAGCTGGGTGGCGGCGAGATCGCGGTAGAGGCGGTCGCGGCCGAGGAGTTCGTCGTGCCGGCCGTGGTCGCGCACCCGGCCGTCGGCCAGCAGCACCATGTGCTCCGCCGAGGTCACCGTGGACAGCCGGTGGGCGATCAGCAGCACCGTGCAGTGCTCGGCGGCCCGCTCCACGGTCTGCCGCAGCGCGGTCTCGCTCACCCCGTCCAGGTGCGCGGTCGCCTCGTCCAGCAGCAGCACCTGCGGTCGGCGCAACAGGGCCCGGGCGATGGCCAGCCGCTGCCGCTCACCGCCGGACAGGGCCAGGCCCCGGGCGCCCACCTGGGTGTCCAGGCCGTCCGGGAGCCGGGCGACGAGCGAGTCCAGCAGGGTGTCCCGCAGCACCCGGGCCACGTCCTCGTCGCGGGCGTCGGGCGCGGCGTACAGGAGGTTCTCGCGCAGGGTGCCCGCGAGCATCGGGGTGTCCTGCTCGACGTAGGCGATACGGCGGCGCACCTCGGCGCGGCTGAGCGCGGTGATGTCGGTGCCGTCCAGGAGGATGCGGCCCGAGCCGGTGTCGTAGAACCGCTGCAGGAGCGAGAAGACGGTCGTCTTGCCGCTGCCGGACGGGCCGACCAGCGCGGTGACGGCGCCCGCCGGGGCGGTCAGGCTGACCCGATCGAGGGTCGAGTCCCGGCCCGGGTAGGCGAACGTGACGTCCTGGAGGGTCACGCGCGGGGGCGGGCCGGCCGGGCGGGCGGGGGTCTCGTCGACATCCGTCTCGATCTCCATGTGCCGGACCTCCTCGATGCGGGCCAG
The DNA here is from genome assembly GCF_014649495.1 of Streptomyces filipinensis. Lineage (GTDB taxonomy): Bacteria > Actinomycetota > Actinomycetes > Streptomycetales > Streptomycetaceae > Streptomyces > Streptomyces filipinensis. The sequence continues at coordinate 51,621 of NZ_BMTD01000011.1, forward strand.
GGCGCCGAGCCCCTGCTGGAGCGAGGTCGTGCCGCCGACCAGGGACAGCACCGGGCCACCGAGGTTGAACAGGTACAGCAGGAAGGCGATCAGCGCGGCCAGGTCGAGCGTGCCGGTGGCGACCAGCGCGCCGCCGAAGCCGATGACGGCCAGGAAGGAGGCCTGGACGACCAGCGCCGACAGCACCGCGATCACGGCGTGGTAGCGGGCCCCGGCCAGGCCCGCCCGGCAGGCGTCCTCGGCGGCGGCCACGGCCCGCGCGGTCTCCGTCGCCTCTCCGCCGTTGGCCTTCACCGTACGGGCGGCACCCAGCGCACGGTCGAGCGCGGCACCGATCTCGCCCACCGCCGTCTGCGCCCGGGTGGTGACCCGGCGGATCCGCGGCATCACCACGCCCATCGCCACGCCGACCACGATCAGCACCCCGGAGGTGATGCCGAGCAGCGGCAGGCTCGTCATGCCCATCAGCACGATCGTCGCCAGCAGATGGACGCCGCCGTCGAGCAGCTGGATCACCCCGCTCGTCGCCGCGTGCTGCACGAGGGTGCTGTCGGAGGTCACCCGGGTGGTGAGGCCGCCCGGCTCGACCCGGTCCAACTCGGCGCTGCGCAGCCGTATCAGCCGGTGCACGAGCCCCCGGCGCACATGCAGGACGACCTTCTCGGCGGTGCGCTCGCTGAGCAGCGCCTGGGTCCAGGTGAGCCCGATGGACACCGCCAACAGGCCCACCATCAGCAGCAGTTGACCGTCCAGACCGTGGCCGGTCATCAGCGCGGTGAGCGCGGACTCGACGACCATCGGCTGGGCGAGTCCCGCCGCGCTGCCCGCCAGGGTCAGCACCAGGACCAGCACGAGGACGCTCCGGTGCGGCCGCGCGTGGGCGAGCAGGGCCCGCAGCGGCGGCCGGGGGGACGGCCGGGGGTCCTGGGGGGTCGCCGGTTCAGGTGTGTTCACCCTGACGTTTCTACGTGCGGTCGGGGGGTGCGCGGTATTGGCGGATGCGGCAATGCCGGGGGCGGTACTGCCGGATGCGGCAATGCCGTAACTGACAATGGCGGCAAGGGCTTTACCGCATGCAGATTTCTCTCGTCGCAGCGGACGGCGCCGGACCGGAAAGGCCGGTCCCCGTCATTCCGCCGCAGAAAAGGGAGAGATTCTCAATGCAGTCCACGCAGACCGAGAAGGACCTGTTCGAGGGCTACACGGCCTACACCTCCGCCGAGGAGCTGGGCCTGTACGACGGCAAGGACGCGGCGCCCGCGTTCAGCCCGACCATCCCGTGGGCGATCCGCGCCACCATCATCACCGCGCGTTCCTCGCAGCAGTGCGCCGCGGCCCTGGGGTCGCTGACCGCCAAGACGATCGAGAAGAAGTGCTGACCACCGGACACGTCGTCCGGTGACCCGCGGGGAGGGGCCGTCCGCCCCTCCCCGGGCAGTACTCGCACTTTCCCCAGGAGGCAGGATGGATTCCACCGGCGTGGATTCCACCGGTGTGGACCCCACCGGTGTCGCGGACCCCGGATTCCGGCGGGTTCTCGTGGTGGGCACGGGCGCGCTCAGCGTGTCCTTCCTGCCCTTCTGGATCAACTGGCTGGGCAACACCTTTCCGGAAATGGAGAAACGGGTCGTGCTGACCCGTTCGGCACGGCGTTTCGTCTCGGCGGACGCGATCTCCGCGTTGTGCGCCCGGGACGTCGTCACCGACGACTGGAACGAGGCCGCACCCGGCGCCACCCCGCACGTGGACCTGGCCCGCTGGCCCGATCTGGTTCTCGTGCACCCGGCCACCCTGCACTTCCTCGGCCGCTACGCCCTCGGCCTCGCCGACACCCCGCTGCTGTGCGCCCTGCAGTCCACGTCCGCGCTGGTGGGCGTGGCCCCCTCGCTGCCGCCCGGCGCCCAGTCGAACCCCGTGGTGCGCGGGCACCTGGAGGCGCTGCGGGCCCGCCCCGGGGTCGTCGTCGCGCCGACCGTGCCCGCGGTCAGCGCGAGCACCGGTGAGCGGGAGGACGGCGGCGCGATGCCGCTGTCGGAGCTGATGGGGCTGTGCGTGGGGGCGTACGCGCGGGCGCGGCGCGCGGCGGAAGGGGATGCCGTATGACTTCCCCCGCCGACGTGGCCGGCGCGGCCGAGGTGGCCGGCGCGGCTGATGTATTCGGTAGGGCGCGCGCGGCCGATGTGGCTGACGCGGCCGGCACGGATGATGTGGCCTGCGCGACTGATGCGACCAACGTGGTCGACACGGCTGGTGTGGCCGATATGGCCGACGCGGCCGGTGTGGCGGGCGCGGCCGGCGCTCCCGTCGCCGAGTTCGCGACCGGGCTGCAGACCACCCGGGTGCACCGCACGCCCGAGGGGCGCTACACCTGGTGGCACGGCCCCGGCCCGCTGCGGCCCGACCCGCTCGCCGCACCCCTCGCCGCGTACGTCCCCCGGCACACCCCCGGTGCCCGGCTGGCGGTACCCCGGCCCCGCGCGGCGGGGCTCGCGCACCTCGCCGACGGCGCCCACTCGGCCGCTGCCTGGCTGCGTGATCCCCGCCCCCAGGCCCGGACACTGGTCGCGCACGCGCTGGCCGCGGCGGGCCGGGCGCTGCGCACCCTGCACACCACGCCCGCCCCGGTCGCAGCGGCCACCCCGCCCGCGCTGGCCCGGCTGCGCGCGTACCTCACCGCCGACCCGGCCGCGAAGCCCGGGGGCGCGGCCGTGCACCGCCTGCGCGAGGACGTCGTACGGGCCTGGGGGCCTGCCCGGCTGGAGCGGCTGCGGTCCTGGTGCCACGGGCTCGCGGAGCCATGCCGGGACGCGGTCCTGGTGCACGGGTTCGCCTCGCTGGGCGCCCTGGTGCCGCCGGCGCGCCCCGCCCCGGTGGCGCTGCTGACCGGGGAGGACCTGGGTGCCGCCCGGCCCGAACTCGACCTCGGCTGGCTGCTGGGCGACCTGGCCGAACTCGCCTGGTCCGCACCCGCGCCGGCCGGCTCCGCCGACCTGTCCGGCGCGCTGCTCGACGGGTACGGACCCGACGCCGACCGGGCCTGGGCCGCACGGGCGGCCGTCGTACGCATCGCCGCCCACCAGCGGGACTTCGCCGCGTACTGCGGCTGGAGCGACGAACTGCCCGCCTACACCGCCTTCATCGCAGACCTCATCGACGAGGAGGGCCGCCGCGCCGTCCCGGGAGCCCCATCATGACCACGACCACCCCCACCAGCGGCCGACCGCGCACCCGGCAGCGGTACCGGCCCACCGAACTGGACGCCGTACCGGCCGTGTCCGCCCTCCTGGACCGGCTCGGGCTCGGCTCCCTCGACCCCACGGCCGTCACCTCCTTCGGCGGCCGCAACGACAACTGGGCCGGCCCGACCACCACCGGCGTGGACGTCTTCGTCAAGACGGTCACCCCGCTGCCCGACGGCGGCTGCCCCGAACTGCAGCGCGCCCTGTCCTTCGAGGAACTGGCCGCCGAACGGCTGCCGTCCGGCTCCCCACTCCGCTCGCCGGAACTGCTCGGTGCCGACCCCGCGGCCGGGGTGAGCGTCCACCGGCTGTTGCCGGACGCCCGCTCGGGCGCCGAGCTGGCGCTGGACGGGGAGTTCGACGACGAGCTGTGCCGGGCGGCCGGCCGCGCCGTCGGCACGCTGCACGGGCTGGGCGCGGACGACCGCCTCGACACCGGCGAGGCACCGCTGCCGCCGCTCGCCTGGCTGCGGGCGCTGCCCTGGAGCGCCGTCCTGGAACGCAGCATGGCGCAGGTCGCCGCCTGGCAGCTGGTGCAGGACGACGGCGAGGTCGTCGCCGCCCTGCGCCGGCTGCGGGAGCTGGAGGCGTCGGTGCCGCTCGCGCCCGTCCACTGCGACCTGCGGTTCGACCAGTTCATCCGGGACGCGCAGGGGAGGCTGCACCTGTGCGACTGGGAGGAGTTCCGGCTCGCCGACCCCGCGCGGGACGTCGGCGCCTTCGCCGGGGAGTGGCTCTTCCACGCGACGTACTCGGTGTTCGCGCCGACGGGTGAGGCCGTCGCCGGGGAGAGCGCCGGGTTCGGGCTCGGGCACGCGGAGATCGTGGCCCGGGGCTCGGCGAGCCTGCGCCGCCACCTGCCGCGGATCGGCGCGTTCTGGCAGGCCTATCTGGAGTGCCGGGCCCCCGACCCGGGGCTGCCGGAGCGGGCCGCCGCGTATGCCGGGTGGCACCTGTACGACCGCCTGATCGCCACCGCCGAGTCGCACGCCACCCTCAACCCGGTCGCTCGCGCCGCCGCCGGCATCGGCCGCACGATCCTCCTCGCCCCCGCCACCGCGGCCCACACCCTGGGCCTGACCCTGCCCGCCGGGAGCCCCCGATGACCCAGTCCACACCTGCCCCCACCCCCGCCGCGGGAATCCCGCAACCCCCGGCACCACGCCTGCCGACGGGCCCCGAGACCCGGGAGCCGTCCGGTGGTTCGGCGGCCGCTGAGCCCTCCGCCGGCGCGCTGGTCGCGAAACCGTTCGCCGGCTCCCCGGCCGCGCGTCCCGCCCTTGGCATCGGGGTTCCGCGACGCCGGGTGGCGTCCTCGGCTCCGCGCCCGCCGGCGGGTGCCGGGGTCCGGGAGCCGTCCGACGACTCGCCGGTTCCCGGCGCGTCCGGTGGCGCGCCGGTGTGGGGGCTGGGGGCGCGGCTGGCCGGCGCGTTGGGTGTGGTCCGTGTCGGGGGCGGAGGCCGGGAAGCCGTCGTCGGCGGGCGTACCGTCACCGCCGACAGCCCCCGCGATCTGCGGGGCCGGCTCACCAACGCGCTGTACGAGGAGTTCCACGCGGGCCGCGGCCGGGGCGGGTTCGGGGCCGACGGACCGCCGCCCCGGCGTACGCTGCGCGACCCCGCGCTCGAACGCCGGCTGGCCGCCGTGGTACCGCACGCCACCACACCGGTGCGCGGCCGGCTGGTCGAGGTGCTGCCCCGCCCGGGCGGCGACGAGCTCGTGGTGCGGCTGCCGGAGGCGACCGTCCGGGTGCGCGCCGACCGGCTGTCGGCCCCGGCCGTCCCGCCCGCGCCCGGTGCGTACGTCGAACTCGCGCTGGAAGCCGCCCGCCCCGCGCTGTCCCCCGGCTTCTTCTACGTCATGGGCTCCCGCCCGCTGCCCCGCCCCGCCGGGCCCGTACGCCGGCTCTTCGTGCACGCGCGCGACGCCGGCGCGGCCGTCGTGCTGTGGGGTGCCGCGCTCGGCGCGCTGGAGGCGGCCAGGGCGTCGTACCACGCCAAGGTGCTGTCCGACCCGCAGGACTTCCCACGCCGGGACTCGGTCGTCGTCTACCTGCACGGCGACCACCGGCCGGGCGAGCGCGCGGTCGTGGCCGCGCTCGCCCCGCACGCCGGGGCCGCCACCGCGCCCGACACGTCCGTCTTCACCGAGGAACTGGCCCCCGGCATCGCCGCCGCCTGGGACCCCGAGGATCCGCGCCCCGGCCAGGACGGCATGAGCTTCGGACAGCACCGGGCGTTCGCCCTCGCCAGCGGGCTCATCGCCCATGCCCTCGCCGACGGGGAGCCCGGCGACCGGGACGCCCACGTCGTCCAGGCGTTCCTTGAGGCGGGCATCGACCCGCGCCACCCGCAGCACAACCTCACCACCCGCCCCGGAGACCGCCGATGACCCCCCAGACCGCCCCCGCCACCGAATCCCCCGCCACCGAATCCCCCGCCACCGGTCCGGAATCCGCCGGCCCTGCCGCCGAAGCCACCTCCCCCGCCACCGAACCCGCCGGCCTGGGCGTCACGCTCACCACCGCCTACAGCGACGCGCTCGCCGGGGTGTACGACGAGATCTATCCGAGTACCCCGGACCTGGAGGACATCGGTGAGTTCCTCCGTACGCTCACCGGACCCGGCGCGAGTGTGCTCGAACTCGGTGTCGGTACCGGCCGGGTGGCGCTGCCGCTCGCGGCGAAGGGCTTCCGGGTGCACGGCGTCGACTCCTCCGCCGGCATGCTCGCCCGGCTCGCCGGGAAGGACCCCGAGGGCCGGATCACCCCCGTGCACGCCGACTTCGCCACGCTGGACCTGGGCCGCACCTTCGACGTCGTCCTCGCGCCGTTCAACGCGCTGTGCTGCGCGGTCTCCCCGGACGAGCAGATCGCCCTGATCCACGCGGTGGCCCGGCACACCGCGCCCGGCGGACACGTCGTCGTGGAGACGTTCGACCCCAGCGACTTCCACGTGCAGAAGAAGAACGACATCACCACGTACCCGATCCCCGGCCGCGGCGCGATGATCGAGTCGATCGGGGTGCTGCCCGCCTCGCAGAACATGATGGTCCACAACACCCTGTTCCTGGACGGCGAGCCACCGAAGTCGGCGAGCACGGTGATGCGCTATCTGTGGCCCAGCGAACTGGACCTGCTGGCCGGGATCGCCCGGCTGGAGCTGTCGGCCCGCTACTCCGGCTGGCACGAGCAGCCCTTCGACGGCGGCGACAGCCGCAAGATGTGCGTCTCCGTCTACCGGCCGCTGCCGTGACGCCGGAGCCGTACGGCGAGTCGCGCCTCGACACCGGCCTGCGGCTGGTCACCGAGGAGCTGCCGGGGCGCGGGCTCGTCGCCGTGGCGCTCACCGTGGCCGCGGGCGGCGACGACGACCCGGCCGGCGGCCACGGCACCGCCCACCTCGTCGAGCATCTGATGTTCCCGCGCGACGAGCAGGACGGCGCCGATGCCGGTCATGTGGCCCTGGTGCAGGAGGCGGGCGGCATGTGTGACGCCGAGACCCACCGCGACCACACCGTCTTCCACACCGTCGCGCCCGCCGACGCCCTGCCCGGCCTGCTGGCCCTGGAGGCCCGGCGGCTGCTCCGCTTCGCGCCCGCCGCGGCGACCGTGCGCTCCGAGGCGGCCGTCGTCACGGAGGAGATCCGCGCCGCCGGAGCCGGGACCCGCCTGTGGGACGGCATGCTCGCCGCCGTCCACCCGGGCGCCCGGCACGCCTACGGCACCCCCGCCGAACTGCGCGGGGTGACGGCCGGCGACGCGGAGGCGTTCTTCCGGCGCCGCTACCGTCCCGACCGGGCCGTGCTCTGCGTGGTCGGGGACGTGCCCGCGGGCCGGGTACGGGAGCTGGTGGAGCGGGAGTTCGGCGGGTGGCGGGCACCGGCTGACGGGAGCGCGAGTGCCGCCCCCGCCGAGGCCCGCACGGCGGTCGCATCGCCTGTCGCCGTGCCGTACGGCCGGGACGGGGTGGCGGTCGCGTCGCCTGTCGCCCTGCCCTATGGCCGGGACGCCGTGGCGGTCGGGCATGCCCTGGCCGATCCCCGCCAGGGGCTCGGACCGTATGTCGCGCAGGTCGTCCTCCTGGAGGTGCTGCGCCGCGCCCGGTCCGCCGGCGCGAGCGTGCACTGCGGGTACCAGGGGCAGTGGCTGGCCTCCGCCGCGCCCGACCTGGCGCTGGTGCTGGGGCACCGGGCACGGGGCGCCGCTGCCGAGGAGGCCGCCGCGGACTGGCTGCGGGCGCTCGCCACCCTGGCCGCCGAGCCGCCCGCGGCCGACGAGGTGCGCCGCGCGGCGAACGTGCTGCGGGCCGGCTGCCACCGCCGTGCCGACGCACCGGCCGCCCGCGCGGTCGCCCACGGCCGCGCCGCCCTGCTGTTCCCGCCGGCCGAGCGCCCGGCCCCCGACACCGTCGCCGGCCGACTCGCCGCCGTCACCCCCGCCGACGTCTCGATCGCGGCCCAGGCCCTGCTGGGCGCCCCGCGCGCCGTCGTCGCCCTGGAGGCAGCTTCCGCATGAACACCCTCACTCCCGCTCTCCTCACCCCCGCTCCCCGTGAAGCCCTGCGCCGCACACTGGCGAACGGTCTCGACACGGTCGTCGTCGCCGCGCCGGGCGCTCCCCTGGCGGAGCTCCGGCTGGTGCTGCCGTACGCCCGTGCCGACCGCGCCTCGGTGCGCCCGCAGGAGCTGGTCGCCGCCGGGCTCGGCACCGCCACGGCCGGCCGGGACCGGCAGGCCGTCGCCGACCGGGCGGCCGACCTGGGCGCGGAGGTGAGCACGGTGGTGACCGCCGAGCATCTGGTCCTGTCGGTGAGCGTGCTCGCGCACGGGCTGCCCGGTGCCCTCCGGCTCCTCGCCGATCTGCTGGTGCACCCGGTGTACGAGCCGGCCGGGACCGCGCCGGCCCCCGCCGGTCCCGCGGCCCCGGGCCCGCGTACCCGGCTGCGCCGCGCCCAGCTCCGGCACGCCTTCGGCGGTCCGCACCCGCTGACCGAGGAGGGCGACGCGGGGGGGCCGGCGCCCGGTACGGACGCGCTGTACGCCTTCCACCGCCGGGCCGTCGTACCGCGCGGTGCCGTCCTGCTGGTGCTGGGCGGTGCGGATCCGGACCGCGTCCTGGCCCTCGTGCGCGCGGAGCTGGGCGGCTGGGCGGGCGGCCCGTCCGGGCTGGTGCTGCCGCCGTTCCCGCGTGCCGAGCCCGAGCCGGGCCGGATCGCCCTGCACGACCCGGCGGCCGGGCAGGCGCTGTTGCTGACCGCCGGGCCGGCCGTTCCGGCCCCCGAGCCCGGCCACGCGGCGCTGCACCTGGCCCAGCTGGTCCTCGCCGGGCACGCCTCCTCCCGGCTGACCCGGCACCTGCGCGAGCGGCACGGGCTGGTGTACGCCGTCGACGCCCGTGTCCGGCAGAACCGCGCCGGCTGCTGGCTGGAGATCGACTGCGTGGGCGCGCCCGGCACGGGTGACCGGATCGCGCGGGAGGTCGCCGACTGCCTCGGCGCGCTCGCCGAGTCCGGGCCCACGCCCGAGGAGACACGCCGGGTGCGCCGTTACGCGGCCGGATTCGCGCGCTTCGCCCTCGCCACCCGGGCGGAGGAGGCGAGCGCCCTGGCCGGATTTGTCGCGGCCGGGCTGCCGGTGGACTGGCTGGCGCACTGGCCGGCCGCGCTCGCGGAGGTGACGGACGCTCAGGTGGCCGCGGCCGCGGCCCGTTTTCTGCCTCCCGGCCGGACTCTGCTGGCCACGCTCGACACCGCCCCCGCACAGGAAGCGTAGGAACCGGACCATGACCCCGGCACCGCCCGCCGTCCTCTACCCCCTGCAGCCCGACCACCCGGAGCTGGTCGAGCCGTTCGCCGCGCTGGTCGCGCGCAGCGGCGCGCGCCGGCTGTGGCTGTGCCAGTCGTTCCGGGCCGAGCCGCACCAGGTGCTGGCCCATCTCGCGGGCCGGGGCCACCGGGTGCCGGTGGGCACCGCGGTGACGCTGCTGCCGCTGCGGCACCCGTACGAGGCCGCCCTCCAGGCCCGGTCGCTGGCCCTGCTCACCGGGCAGCCGGTCGTGGCGGGGTACGGCATCGGCAGCCCCGACTTCGTGCGCCGCCTGGAGTCCGAGCCGTGTCGCAGCCCCCGTGCCGCGGTGGGGGAGTACGTCGGCTCGGTACGGGCCCTGCTGGACGGTGCCGAGGTGGCGCACGACGGGGCCGGCCATCGGCTGTACGGCGCCCTGCCCCCGGTGGGCCCGCACGCCGCGGTGGAGGTCGGCGCCGGGGTGCTGCGGCCGGCGATGGCCCGTACGGCGGGCGCGACCGCGGACGTGGCGATCACCTGGATGACCCCGCCCGCCTACCTGAGGGACACCCTCGTACCGGCGTTGGCGGCCGGGGCCGCCGCGGCGGGCCGGGCCGCGCCGCCGCGGATCGCGACCGCCGTGCACGTGGCGGTGCGCCGCCCGGGCCGCGACCCGCGCCGGCTGGCCCGCCTCGCCACCCGGGACCATCTGCGCGCCCCGCACTACGCCGACATGCTGCGCCGGGCGGGCGTCGACGTCGACGGGCCCGATCCGGCGTCCGCGCTCCTGCGGGCCGGGGCGGTCGTGGTGGGCAGCCCGCAGGAGATCGCGGCGGCCCTGGCCGGGTACCGGGCCGCCGGAGTCGACGAGGTGCTGCTCAATCCGACGGCGGTGCTGCTCACCGAGGGCGTGGCGGCCGCGGTCGCGGACCTGGAGGAGATCGTGGCGGCCTGTGGCGGCGGACCGGGCCGGCTGGACGCGGATGGCCGGGTCTGTTCGGTCGTCTGATCGAAACAGTTCTCTTGTCGTATCCTTTGCCGTCTCCTGAACGGCCCTTGGATGAAGGGTCCGTAAAGAGCATTTGGAGAGGATTCCGCTCACCCTTCACAGGGTCAGCTGAGCGTGGTGTTGCGGACTCGTTAAGTAGTTCCGCTTGACGCCGGGTGTGGCGTCCGCGTTGGCTTTTCAGACACCTGGGTCGTATAGCAGCCCTACGTCCGGAACGCACCTGAAGTGAGCCCTCGAATGCGTCGTATCGCCATATCCGTGGCCGCGTCCACGATGACCCTCTCGCTCGCCGGCTGTGGGGTGCTGGATGCGACGGGGGACGGCGCGAACGCGAGCCCGAGCAAGGGCAACGACATCACCGTGGGCCTGCTGCTGCCGGAGAAGGCCAACACCCGCTACGACAAGTTCGACTACCCCATCATTCGGGACAAGGTGGCCGAACTCACCGGCAAGCAGGGCAAGGTCGAGTACCTCAACGCCGACGCGGACGCCTCCCGGCAGGCCTCGCAGATGCAGAAGATGATCGAAGAGAAGGTCGACATCATCCTGCTGGACGCCGTCGACTCGCACGCCGTCGCCTCCGAGGTGACCAAGGCCAAGGACGCCGGCATCCCGGTCATCGCCTACGACCGGCTCGCCGAGGGCCCGATCGACGCCTACATCTCCTTCGACAACGAACTCGTCGGCGAGGTGCAGGGCCGCACCCTGCTGGAGGCCCTCGGCTCGGGCACCGACACCTCCGACAAGATCGTCATGGTGAACGGCTCGCCCACCGACCCGAACGCCAAGCAGTTCAAGGAGGGCGCGCTCTCCGAGCTCAAGGGCAAGGTGACGATCGCGGAGTCCTACGACACCACGGACTGGAAGCCGGAGCTCGCCGAGTCCAACATGACCAAGGCGATCGGCCTGATCGGCAAGAGCAACATCGCCGGCGTCTACGCCGCCAACGACGGCATGGCGGGCGGCGTCATCAAGGCCCTGAAGGCGGCCGGTGTCACCAGCCTGCCCCCGATCACCGGCCAGGACGCGGAACTCGACGCGGTCCAGCGGATCGTGGCCGGCGAGCAGTACATGAGCGTCTACAAGCCCTACCCGGACGAGGCCGAGGCCGCCGCGCAGATGGCCGTCGCCAAGGTGCAGGGCAAGGACATCCAGTTCGACGCGCTCACCCAGGACAAGGTCGACAGCCCCACCACCAAGGGCATCGCGGCCAAGCTGATCCAGCCGACCGCCCTGACCAAGGGCACCATCAAGTCCACGGTCGTCGCGGACGGCATCTACTCCGTCAATGACATCTGCACCGCCAAGTACAAGGCGGCCTGCGCGGCGATCGGCCTGAAGTAGGGTCCGGCCGGCCGCGACGGCGCCGCGGTCGAACGACGGCACCGTCACGGCCCTTCCCGCGGAGCGCTTCGCGCCACCCCCGTGTGCGCGATGCCGCGGCCTCGGAGGACTGGGGAGCCGTGACCGGGGCCGCTCCGGGTGCCACAGGGACACCCGGGGGAAGTGGGACCAACGATGCCTCGGTGGCGTCCGCCCCACCACCATCAGCTTGTTGCAATGCGAGGGGCGGAGCCTGCCCGATACCCGGACATAACCTCCTTTCGTGGCGGCCCTGTCGGGGTGAGCCGTGTTGCGGAGCCGTCCGGCGCCGCGCATAGTTGCGCTGCGGAAGTGGCAGCACACCGGGGGTGAAATGGGCGATGGCCAGGCGCGGGGCGGAGGAGCATCCACACGGCGCCGACCGACTGTGCGCGGCCGGGGATCGGGTGTATTCCCGTGCCGTACGCCGTGGGCGGGTGCCGCGCACTGATGCCGAGGCGGTGCCCTGCCTGCTGGAGCTGGCCCTGCTGCACCCGGACCCCGACGACATGGACTGGCTGGTGCCGACCTCTCCGCAGGAGGTCATGACCCGGCTGCTGCGGGGGGTCTACGACGAGGTCAGCGAGAGTCAGCGCCGGGTGGGCTCGGCGGTCGCCGCCTTCGAGTGGTACGCCGGACTCGGCCGTGAGCTGGGCGCGCTGGCCGCGCCCGCCGAGGGCAGCGCGATCCGGGTGCTGGACGGGCTGTCCCGGATCCAGGCCGCGATGGACGAGGCGACCGAGGCGTGCACGACCGAGGTGCTCACCGTGCAGCCCGGCGGCATCCGCCGGGAGGCCGAGCTGACCGAGGGGCTGCACCGGGCGCTGGCCCTGCGCGGCCGGGGCGTGCGCATGCGCGACCTGTACACGCACGTGGCCCGGCACGGCCAGGGGCTGCTGAACTACCTGGAGCTGATGGGCGACACGGTCGAGGCCCGCACCCTGGACGAGGTCATCGACCGGCTCATCCTGTTCGACCGCACGGTGGCCTTCATCCCCGCCAACACCGACCGCACGATGGCCCTGGAGCTGCGCCACCCGGCCCTCGTGGAGTACCTGGTGACGGTGTTCGAGCGCCTCTGGCGGCTCGCCATCCCGCTCACCGCGCCGCTGCCCGACACCGGCATCGAGGGCATCTCGCACCGCGAGCAGTCCATCGCCGCGCTGCTCGCCGAGGGGCACCAGGACGCGGTGATCGCCGAGCGGCTGGGCATCAGCGTGCGCACCTGCCGGGCCCACATCGCCCGTCTGTCGGAGACCCTCGGCGCGGCCAGCCGCACCCAGCTGGGCGTGCGGATCGCCCAGGTCGGTCTGGACGGCCATCGCAGCCCCGGACTGCCGGCCGGCGCGCTCACGGCTCCTGATCAAGAATCCCCGAGCGTGCGATGAGATAGCCGAGCTGGGCGCGGCTGTCGCTGCCGAGGGTGGTGGCGAGCTTGGCGATGTGCAGGCGGGCGGTGCGGATGTTCATGCCGAGGCGGTCGGCGATGGCGGCGTCGGTGTGGCCCTCGACCAGGAGCGCGGCGATGGCGCGTTGGCGGGGCGTGACGCCGTTCACCGACGGTGGCTGCACGGCCTTCGGGAACATCGGCGTGGCCAGCCGCCAGAGCCGGTCGAAGGTCGTGACGAAGTACTTGATCAACGCCGGGTGGCGGACCTCCAGGGCGAGCGTGCCGTCGTCGTTGGCCGGCAGGAAGGCGACCTTGCGGTCGATGACGATGAGCCGGTCCGGCACCTCGTCCAGGCTGCGGGCCTCGGTGTCGCCGTGCCGGAAGGACTCCAGCGGCCCGTACACGATCGGCACATGGCGCAGGGTGTGCTGGTAGAGGACGCGGATGCGGCCACCGCGGTCCAGCAGCGCCTGGTCGCGCCCGAAGGCGGTGTCGCGGGCCGCCTCGCCGCGCGCGCCGGTGAGGCCGGCGTGCGGCTGGATGGTGAGCGACTCCTCGCTGGCGTCGACCATCGCGTCGGTGATGGCCTGGTTGATCTGCTCGGTGCCGCTGAGCAGGCGCAGCATCGCCGCGCCGGTGTCGGGTGACTGCCGTACATCGATCCGCAGGAGCCGCTCGAACCGCTCCACCAGCCGGTCCTCGCGCCGCCGTTCCTCGGCGACGCGCGCCGCGGAGGTGCGCAGCAGCCGGTGCAGCGCCGCGGCGGGCGGGACCGGTTCGAGCAGTCCGAGGTCGTCCAGGGCGGGGTGGAGCAGGCCGAAGTCGGTCAGGCAGGGCGCGTCGGCGGCATCGGCGGCGGGTACGCGCCCTTCCCGCAGGGCGCGTTCGTACAGCTTCTCCCCGGCGGCGCACAGTTCCTCGACGCCGTGCTCCCGGTGCGTCACGGCCTCGCCCTGCCCGGCCGGCCGGGACTGCCGCTGTGTGTCCTTCCTCGTCCCTCTCGCCCCCGTCATCGGTTCAGTGGTCCCGGTCCAGCATGCCTGACTGCGCTATGAGATAGCCGAGTTGGGCGCGGCTGCCGCTGCCCAGGGCCTGCGCGAGCTTGGCGATGTGGGCGCGGCAGGTGCGCACGTTCATGCCCAGGCGGCGCGCTATGGCCTCGTCCACGTGACCCTCCACCAGCAGCTTGGCGATGGAGTGCTGGATGTCCGTGATGCCGTCCGGGGCGGTCTCGTAGGGTGCGCCGGTGCTCAGTGGCACCGCGCGGGCCCACATGAACTCGAACACCTTGATCAGGTAGCGCACGAGGCCCGGGTGGCGCAGTTCCAGGGCGACCTGCCGGTCGTCCCGGACGGGGATGAAGGCGACGGCCTCGTCGCAGATGATGAGCCGCTCCACCAGCTCGTCGATGGTGCGGTACTCCACCTTGCCCTCGGAGAACTGGGACACGTATCCGAGCGTCTCGGGGCTGTAGCGGGCGGTGTGCTGATAGAGCGTCCGGATGCGCACGCCGCGTTCGAGGAGCGGCCGGTCGCGTTCCAGGCCCTGCAGGAGGGTGTGTTCCAGGCGGCGGCTGGTCGGCTGGACGGTGAGCACCTCGGAGCGGCACTCGGCCGTCGCCACGTCGAGCGCCGCGTTGATGCGGTCGAGGCCTTCCAGGACCGAGATGGCGTGCGTGGGGGTCGCGCTCTGCGCGCTGAGCGTCATGAACGGTTCGAACGCTTCGGCCAGTTCGACCGACAGCCGTCTGCGTTCGGAGATCTCGCGCTCGATCGGGTTGAGCCGCTGGGCCAGGGCCACCGAGGGAGGGGTGGGGCGCAGCCAGTTCGCGTCGTCGGGGTCCGGGTGGAGAAGGGCGAACTCCATGAGGCAGGGAGCGGGTTCGACCTCCACACGGGCTATACGTCCGGTGCGCAGTGCCTTCGCGTAGAGACGACTACCCTCCTCGCAGAGTTCACTCATCGCATGGGGATGTGACACTTTGGTCCGATTCGATGTCAAATCTCCACCCCCCAGGGTCCTGAACATGCAGGAACATGATGCATCGATTGTGTGGCCATGACGTGCCCAAATGAGCCATCGTCTTGTTCGACGGGGGAAGAGGGGACCTTCAAGTGAGGACGAAGCCGACTATGCGCAACAAAATGCTTCGGTCGATGCTTGCCGTCACCTTCTCCGCCGTTGTGGCCATTGGCGCGCTGAGTGGCCTCTGCGGTGCGAAGCGTGACGTCGCGGCGGACACCACGTGGGGAGTGGCTGCTCAGTCGGTCGCTGTGAGTGCCGACAACACGGGGTCGGCTCATTCCGATGGTGCAGACGACACCACCTGGGGCTGACTGATGACTACTCCACCCGACGACCGTTCCTTCCGCCGTGAAATGGCCACGGCCTACCGCTCCGGATGGCACTTCATCGACCTGGTCACCGCCATCCCCCACAGTGGTGACTCGTTGATGGTGACCGTGTTCGGGGAGCCGGTCGTCGTCACCCGCGACGACGACGAGGACGTGCGGGCGTACCGCTGCCTGCGCAAGCCGCGTGGCGCGCCCCAGCCGGTACGGTGTGCGATCCGGTACGGAATGATCTTTGTGAACCTCGACCAGCGGGACCATCGGCTCGCCGAGCCGACGGACCAGGACCTGAGGACCATCTCGGCCACCCCCCGCAGTGCCTGACGCGATTCCCCCGTCGTAAAAGATCGCTCAGGCGCTTCCCCCCGCAGCGGCGTCACCGTGACCTGAACACGGTGACGCCGCTGCAGTCTTCCGGGGCGGGGTCGGGCGTTGCGCGCGATGGGCGCGCTTCCACGGTGACCGAAAGTGCTCAGCCGCGCCCCAGTGTCCGCTCCACCTCGATCTCGATCACCACACGTGCCGGATTCGGCGACGGCACCCGCTGGTACCGCTCGGCGTAGCGCTTCTCCGCCTCGGCGACCCGGTCCGGTTCCGTCCGCACCCGCGCCCGTCCCTCCAGGGTGGCCCAGCGCCGGCCGTCCACCTGGCACACCGCGACCCGGGCGCCCTCGGCCCCGGCCGCGCGCACGTGCCGCGCCTTCGCGCTCGCCCCGTTGGTGATCACCCGGGCCAGCCCGGCCTCCGCGTCGTACGTCACCCCCACCGGCACCACGTGGGGACTGCCGTCGGGCCGCAGCGTCGTCAGCGTGCACAGGTGACGTTCTCGCCAGAAGTCCAGGAACAGCTCGGGGTGCTTCGTCATGCCCGCAACCTAGCCCCCGCAGGCGAACCTCCCTACCTTGAGCGGAATGGACTCAACTTTGTGTACGCTGGTTAAGTCAGCGCTGGAGAGTGGCCGAGAGCCTGTGGCCGAGGAGGAGAACGGACGACGTGGACGCCGAGCTGACCAACAGGAGCCGGGACGCGATCAACGCGGCCAGCAACCGGGCCGTGACCGAGGGGCACCCGGACCTCACCCCTGTTCACCTGCTGCTGGCTCTGCTCCAGGGCCAGGAGAACGAGAACATCACGGACCTGCTCGCGGCCGTCGAGGCCGACCAGGCCGCCGTACGCTCCGGGGCCGAGCGGATCCTCGCCGGGCTGCCCAGCGTGACCGGGTCCACCGTCGCGCCTCCGCAGCCGAACCGCGAGATGCTGGCCGTGATCGCGGACGCCACCGAGCGCGCCAAGGCGCTCGGCGACGACTACCTGTCCACCGAGCACCTGCTCATCGGCATCGCCGCGAAGGGCGGCGCGGCCGGGGACGTGCTCAAGGGACAGGGCGCTGACGCCAGGAAGCTCCAGGAGGCCTTCCAAAAGGCCAGGGGAGGACGCCGAGTGACCACCGCCGACCCCGAGGGCCAGTACAAGGCCCTGGAGAAGTTCGGCACCGACTTCACCGCCGCCGCCCGCGAGGGCCGGCTGGACCCGGTCATCGGCCGGGACCAGGAGATCCGGCGGGTCGTGCAGGTGCTGAGCCGCCGGACCAAGAACAACCCGGTCCTCATCGGCGAGCCCGGCGTCGGCAAGACCGCGGTGGTCGAGGGGCTCGCCCAGCGGATCGTCAAGGGTGACGTGCCCGAGTCGCTGAAGGACAAGCGGCTGGTCGCGCTGGACCTCGGCGCGATGGTGGCCGGCGCGAAGTACCGCGGTGAGTTCGAGGAGCGCCTGAAGGCCGTCCTCGCCGAGATCAAGGACTCCGACGGCCAGATCATCACCTTCATCGACGAGCTGCACACGGTCGTCGGCGCGGGTGCCGGCGGGGACTCCGCGATGGACGCGGGCAACATGCTCAAGCCGATGCTGGCCCGCGGCGAGCTGCGCATGGTCGGCGCCACCACCCTGGACGAGTACCGGGAGCGGATCGAGAAGGACCCCGCCCTGGAGCGCCGCTTCCAGCAGGTGCTGGTCGCCGAGCCGACCGTCGAGGACACCATCGCGATCCTCCGCGGCCTCAAGGGCCGGTACGAGGCCCACCACAAGGTGCAGATCGCCGACAGCGCGCTGGTGGCGGCGGCCACCCTCTCCGACCGGTACATCACCTCCCGCTTCCTGCCCGACAAGGCCATCGACCTCGTCGACGAGTCCGCCTCCCGGCTGCGCATGGAGATCGACTCCTCGCCCGTCGAGATCGACGAACTCCAGCGCGCCGTCGACCGGCTCAAGATGGAGGAGCTGGCGATCGGCAAGGAGACCGACCCGGCCTCCCTCGCCCGCCTGGAGAAGCTGCGTCGCGACCTCGCCGACAAGGAGGAGGAGCTGCGCGGCCTGACCGCCCGCTGGGAGAAGGAGAAGCAGTCCCTCAACCGCGTCGGCGAGCTGAAGGAGAAGCTCGACGAGCTGCGCGGTACGGCCGAGCGCGCCCAGCGCGACGGCGACTTCGACACCGCCGCCAAGCTCCTCTACGGCGAGATCCCGCAGCTGGAGAAGGAGCTGGAGGCCGCCTCCGAGGCCGAGGAGGAGGTCGCCAAGGACACGATGGTCAAGGACGAGGTCGGCTCCGACGACATCGCCGACGTCGTCGCCGCCTGGACCGGCATCCCCGCCGGCCGGCTGCTGGAGGGCGAGACGCAGAAGCTGCTGCGCATGGAGGACGAGCTGGGCAAGCGGCTCATCGGCCAGAGCGAGGCCGTACGGGCGGTGTCGGACGCGGTCCGCCGCTCCCGCGCGGGCATCGCCGACCCGGACCGCCCCACCGGCTCCTTCCTCTTCCTCGGCCCGACCGGTGTCGGCAAGACGGAGCTGGCGAAGGCCCTGGCGGACTTCCTCTTCGACGACGAGCGGGCCATGGTCCGCATCGACATGTCCGAGTACGGCGAGAAGCACAGCGTGGCCCGGCTGGTCGGCGCACCCCCCGGGTACGTCGGCTACGAGGAGGGCGGCCAGCTCACCGAGGCGGTCCGCCGCCGCCCGTACAGCGTCGTCCTGCTGGACGAGGTGGAGAAGGCCCACCCCGAGGTCTTCGACATCCTCCTGCAGGTCCTGGACGACGGCCGCCTGACGGACGGTCAGGGGCGTACGGTCGACTTCCGCAACACCATCCTGGTGCTCACCTCCAACCTGGGCAGCCAGTTCCTGGTCGACCCGGTGACGAGCGAGGCGGAGAAGCGGGAACAGGTCCTGGAGGCGGTCCGGGCGTCCTTCAAGCCGGAGTTCCTCAACCGGCTCGACGACCTGGTCGTCTTCTCGGCGCTGACCAAGCCCGAGCTGGAGCGGATCGCGCAGCTCCAGATCGACCGGCTCGGCAAGCGGCTGGCCGAGCGCCGGCTCACCCTGGACGTCACCCCGCAGGCACTGGCCTGGCTGGCGGAGGAGGGCATGGACCCGGCCTACGGCGCCCGCCCGCTGCGCCGCCTCGTCCAGACCGCGATCGGCGACCGCCTCGCCAAGGAGATCCTCTCCGGTGAGGTCAAGGACGGCGACACGGTCCGCGTCGACCGCTTCGACGAGGGGCTGCTGGTGGGTCCGGCGACGGGAAAGACGCTGTGACGCCCACGGCAGCCGGAAACATGTCAGCCCATGGCTGACAGAGGGGCGTCGGGGCTTGCCTCCCCCCTCCCCGCATGGGGGAGGATGGCGGAATCCACCATGAAGGGAAAAACACGGTGAGCATCGACCCGTCCTCGATTCCGAACTTCGGGGGCCAGCCCGAACCGCAGCCCCAGGGACCGGCCGGCCCCGTCCTCCCGGATCAGGACCTCGTGAAGCAGCTCCTCGACCAGATGGAGCTGAAGTACGTCGTCGACGAGGAAGGCGACCTCGCGGCGCCGTGGGAGCAGTTCCGCACCTACTTCATGTTCCGCGGGGAGGCCGACCAGGCCGTCTTCTCGGTGCGGACGTTCTACGACCGCCCCCACCCCATCGACGAGAAGCCCCGGCTGCTGGAGTCCGTCGACGACTGGAACCGCCGCACCCTGTGGCCCAAGGTCTACACCCACACCCATGACGACGGCACCGTCCGTCTGATCGGTGAGGCCCAGATGCTGATCGGCACGGGTGTCGACATCAACCACTTCGTCTCCTCCACGGTCAGCTGGGTGCGGGCCGCCATCGAGTTCGACAAGTGGCTCGTCGAGCAGCTCGGCCTGGAGCAGGAGGTCGACGAGGCGGACAAGCCCGAGGACGACGGCGAGTAGGGCCCGCCGCCCGGCCTACAGCGGCGTCTGCGCGTACACCACCAGGTACGCGCCGTAGAGATAGCTGAGCCCGGCCAGGCTCGTGACCAGCACGGTCGCGTGCCAGGGCCGGGCTCTCGCCGTGCGCACCAGGCCTCGGGCGAGCGGCAGCAGCAGCGGGAACGCCGGCAGCAGGAACCGCGGCTTGGACTCGAAGAAGCCCGACCCGCCGAGCGCGATCAGCAGCAGCGTGCCGCTGTGCACGAGCAGCGGCAGCGGAGCGCGGTCCACGAGCAGCAGCGCGTACAGCACCGTGCCGGCCACGACGAGCACCAGCGCCATCGGGAAGACGAACCGGCCGCCGTGCAGCAGCATCGCGCGCACGAACTCCAGCGAGCCCCGCCCGAAGTCGAACCGCGACCCCCACAGCCGCTGCACCTCGAAGTAGCCGCCCAGCAGGTCACCCTTGCGCCGGCCCACCCAGAGCACGTACGCCGCCCAGCCCAGCGGGGCGAGCGCCGCGCCCGTCCACAGCCTGTGGGAAACCTTTCCGCGCCGCCGCCACACCTCGGCCCCGGCCGCGGCCAGCACCGCGGCGGCCACCGTGAACCCGTTCGGCCGGGCCAGCCCCGCGAGCGCCGCGAGGGCGCCGGCCCACAGCCAGTTCCCGGCCAGCACCGCGTACAGCGACCAGGCCGCGAACGCGGTCAGCACGGGCTCGGTGTACGCCATCGACAGCACCACGGAGTGGGGCAGCAGCCCCCACAGCAGCACCAGCGCGATCCCGGTGGCCCGCCCGTGCAGCCGGGAGCCGACCGCGTGGATCCCGGCGGCGGCCACGGCGGCCGCCGTCCACGAGAGCAGCAGCCCGGCGAGGCCCCCGTCGAGCGGGGCCAGCGCGGTCACCGCCCGCAGCAGCGCCGGGTACAGCGGGAAGAACGCCAGGTCGCTGTGCGGGCCGGGGTCGTGGGAGGGCAGGTCGTGGCCGTAGCCGTGCGCGGCGATGCCCAGGTACCAGACCGAGTCCCAGGACCGGGACAGCAGGGTCAGGGGGTGCTTGCCGTCGGCGTGGGCGAGGAGGGCGAGCACCGCCGCACCGATGAGCCGGGCCCCGAGGAAGAGGCCCACGGCGACCCCGCTCGCCCGCACGGTGCGGGTTCGCTGCGCCGGCTTCGGCGTGCTGAGGGGCGGGGCGAGGAGTGCGCTGGCGTGGGTCACATCTCCGCACCCTGCAAGTGCGCGGGCGCGAGCGCGAGCAGGTGACGGCCGTCGGTGTCACGGGTTCACCTGTGTCGAGTAAGCGGAGCGCTAAAGCGCCCGCAGCCGCTCCACGGCCTCGCGCAGGGTCTCCTCCCGCTTGCAGAACGCGAACCGTACGAACGGCGCCCCGGCCTCCCGGTCGTCGTAGAACACGGCGTTGGGGATCGCCACCACGCCCGCCCGCTGTGGCAGGGCGCGGCAGAAGGCGAAGCCGTCCTTCTCGCCGAGGGGGCGGATGTCCGTGGTGACGAAGTAGGTGCCGGCCGGCCGGAACACCTCGAAACCGGCCTCCGCCAGCCCCCGCGCCAGGATGTCCCGGCGGGCCAGCATGGACCGGCGGAACTCCTCGAAGTAGCTGTCCGGCAGGGCGAGCGCCTCCGCGACCGCGTACTGGAAGGGGCCCGAGGACACGTACGTCAGGAACTGCTTCACCGAGCGGACCGCGGCGGTCAGCTCCGGCGAGGCCGTCACCCAGCCGACCTTCCAGCCGGTGAAGGAGAACGTCTTGCCGGCGGAGCCGATCGTCACCGTGCGCTCGCGCATGCCGGGGAAGGCGGCGAGCGGCAGGTGCTCGGCGTCGTCGAAGACCAGGTGCTCGTAGACCTCGTCCGTCACCACCAGCAGGTCCCGCTCGACGGCCAGCTCGGCGATCGCGGCCAGCTCCGCGCGCGTGAGGACCGTACCGGTCGGGTTGTGCGGGGTGTTGATCAGCAGCAGGCGGGTGCGGCCGGTGACGGCGGAGCGCAGCTCGTCCAGGTCCAGGCGGAAGGACGCCCTCTCCTCGACGTGCGGGCGCAGGGTGACCGGTACGCGCGTGCCGCCCGCCATCGCGATGCTCGCCGCGTAGGAGTCGTAGTACGGCTCCAGGGCCACGACCTCGTCGCCCGGCTCCACCAGGGCCAGCAGCGCCGCGGCGATCGCCTCCGTGGCGCCGGCGGTGACCAGCACCTCGGTGTCGGGGTCGTACGACAGTCCGTAGCGGCGCTGCTGGTGGACGGCGATCGCGGTGCGCAGCTCCGGGATGCCGGGGCCCGGCGGATACTGGTTGCCGCGGCCCTCGCGCAGTGCCCGCACCGCCGCCTCCCGTACCTCCTCGGGGCCGTCGGTGTCGGGGAAGCCCTGCCCCAGGTTGATCGCCCCGGTGGCCACGGCGAGCGCGGACATCTCGGCGAAGATCGTCGTCCCGAACTCGGCGAGCCGGCGGTTGAGGTGAGGCCGTGCGCTGGAGGTCATGCCGCTCATCCTGCGCCCAAGCTCTGGAGTTCCTCAACTCTGCTTTGAGTCCCCGGACGGCCGGGCATCCCCCGGTCACCGCGGTCCACGGGGGGCCGCTTCGGGGGAACGGAAGGAGGGTGACGCCATGGACTCCGGCTTCCTCTTCATTCTGATCGTGGCCGCGTTCGTGACCCTCATGGTGCTGGCGGGCCGGACCAGGCGCCGTCAGCGCGGGGTCTCACTCGGCAAGGGGGGCCGCGGCCGGTCCGGGTCGTACCGCTCGTCGTCGTCCTCGTACGACGGCAGCGGCAGCTGGTGGGCGGGCAGCGTCGACTCCGGCTCGTCGGGCGGGCACCACGGGGGGCATCACGGCGGCCACCACTCCTGCGGCGGGGGCCACTCCTGCGGGGGGCACTCCTCCTGCGGTGGTGGTTCCTCCTGCGGCGGCGGTTCGTCGTGCGGCGGCGGGGGCGGATGCGGGGGAGGCAGCTGACACGGGGCAGCTGAGCTTTCGGGGGAACCGTGTCCGGGCCCATGAGCGCCCGCCGGCGAAGGCAGCCGGCGGGCGCTCGCCGTCTCCTTTTCCGCGCCGGGCGCGCGCCATGGTTGAACAGTTGAACTGTGGAGCCCTCTGAGGGATGGAAACCCCACGAAGTTGGGTAAAAACGCTGTGGGGGCGCCTCTGTTCATGATTCCCTCTAAATCGCCAACGCAGCCCCTCGGACGTCCCTGCGACTCCCCACCCGGCCGAGCCGGCTGGGCTGACATGGCCGATCTCCCCCCTCATCGCGTGTTAGCGGAGCCGATCCATGCTCACGACCCTGAACACCTCCTACACCGATACGCGGGCTGCCGACCTGGCCTGGGCCCTGGGACGCGAGCCGTTGCCGGCCCTGGCCACCCTCGACCTGGAACTCACCGGAGCCAAGCTCCAGTTGAGACTCCTCGGCGCGTCCCACCAGGTGCTGGTGGAGGAGGAACGCGGCGTGTGTTCGGAGACGGTCGCGTGCATCCCGGGCTCCAGCACCCCGCTGCCGCTCGGTGTGGCCAAGCGGGTCGGCGACTGGGAGTACGAGTTCGCGGCGCGTGTCGAGGTGCTCACCCCCGGTTCGTTCGCGGGCCGGGCCCAGGAGTTGCTGGCCCTCGTCTCCGACCATCCGCACGGTCTCGCGGGTGTCTTCCCGGGCAGTCCGCACGCTTTCACCGCGATGCTGGCCCAGCACCACGAGGGTCAGGTGCACTGGCGCACCTGGCACGCCTACCCGCAGGACGGCCAGTTGGTGGCCACCCGGACCCGGGTCGGGGCACGGGTGAGTGTGGCACAGTCCACCGAGCACTCCGCGTGGACATAAACCCGTGGGGCGTCAACTGGCCCCCAGTTCCACACGTGTGGGTGACGAAGCGTGCCGGGCATGTGACGTAACGTCGCAACGTGATCGAACCGCACGCCCCCGCGCCCCCGGGAGCCCCGCCCTCCTGGACAGGCCCCGCCCGGCTGCCCGTCCGGCCCGGCACCGGGCGGTTCCTGGTTCTCGTGTGCGTCTTCGTCTGCGCGGCCTGCGGACTCGTGTACGAACTCGAACTGGTCGCGTTCGCCTCGTACTTGATGGGCGACTCGGTCACCCAGGCCTCCGTCGTGCTGTCCGTGATGGTGTTCGCGATGGGGATCGGCTCGCTCGGCGCGAAGCGGCTGCGCTGGCACGCGGCGGCCGGCTTCGGCGCGATCGAGACCGTTCTCGCGCTGGTCGGCGGGTGCAGCGCGATGGCGCTGTACGCGGTCTTCGCCTGGACCGGCGGCTGGGGCGGGGTGTGGTCCGAGGGGCCACGCTTCCTGCTGGTCGCCTTCTCGCTCGCCATCGGACTGCTCATCGGCGCCGAAGTCCCGCTGCTGATGGAGCTGATCCAGCGCATCCGCCACCAGGACGCGGGCGGCGCGGTGGCCGACCTGTTCGCCGCGGACTACGTGGGCGCGCTGGTCGGCGGCCTCGCCTTCCCCTTCCTTCTCCTGCCGTTTCTGGGCCAGTTGACCGGCGCCCTGCTCACCGGCACGGTCAACGTCGTCGCGGGCGGCGCTCTGGTGCTGGGCCTCTTCCGCCGCGACCTGACCTGCCGGGCCCGCTGGACGCTGCTCGCCGTGGGCCTCGTCGTCCTCGGTGTCCTCGCCTCCGCCGCCGCGCTCGCGGGCGACTTCGAACGCGCCGCCCGGCACGCCGTCTACGGCAACGACGTCCGGGTCGCCGAACAGACCGGCGTCCAGGAGGTCGTCCTCGCCGGCGGCACCGACGGCCGGCCCCTCGACCTCTTCCTGGACGGCCGGCTCCGGGTCGGCGGCCGCGACGTACGCCGCTACCACGAGGCCCTCGTCCACCCCGCGCTGTCCGGTGGCCCGCACGCGCGCGTCCTCATCCTCGGCGGCGGCGACGGCCTGGCCGCCCGCGAGGTGCTGCGCCGGCCCGGAGTGCGCCGCGTCGACATCGTCGAACTCGACCCCGGCCTGGTCCGCCTGGCCCGACACGACCCCGGTCTGAGCGCCGCCAACGGCCACGCCTACGGCGATCCCCGCGTCCACACCACCACGGCCGACGCGCTCGGCTGGCTGCGGGTGGCGCGGCGGCGGTCGTACGACGTCGTGATCGCCGACCTCCCGGATCCGGGGATCACCGCCAGCACCAAGCTGTACTCCCAGGAGTTCTACGGCCTGGCCCGCCGCGTCCTCGCCCCCCGCGGCCGGCTCGTCGTCCACGCCGGGTCCGTCACCACCCGCCCCCTTGCCTTCTGGACGGTCGCCGCGACCCTGCGCGCGGCCGGCTTCGCCGACTCCCCCTACCGGGTCCTCGGCCACGACTCCGGGTTCCCGGCCGGCCCCGACCGCTCGGCCGGCCCGTCCGGAGCGCCGTACGACTGGGGGTTCCTGCTGGCGGCGCCGGGGCGCCTGCCGCCACCGCTGCGGCTGGGATCCTGGCACCCGCGCACGCTGAGCCAGCGCGAACTGACGGCGGACGCTCAGGCGGCGGCACGGACGCGGATCGGGGGACTGCCGGCGTCGACCCTGGTGCATCCCCGGTACTGAGGCGCCCGTTCCGTGTGGGTACTTTCCGGGCACACCTGGGTAGGCTCAGCGGACATGGAGCACCAGGTCTTCGTCCCGTTCCCGGTCGAGCCGCTCAGGGACGCCCTCGCCGATCCCGCCCAGGTCGCCCGCGCGGTCCCGGGCCTGCAACAGGACGCCGGTGCCGAACCCGTCGCCGGACGCCTGAAACTGCGCGTCGGCGGACACTCCGTCACCTACCGCGGCACGGCACGCGTGGTCACCCGCGAGGACGGCACGTACGCCGTCGACGCCGAGGCCACCGAGGCGCGCGGCACCGGCGTCGTGAAACTCGCCCTCACCCTGCGCCTCGCGGACACCGCGGGTGGTACGACCGTCACGGTCGCGGGCACGGCGGACGCGGACGGCCGCATCGCCGAGCTGCCGGCGGACGCGGTGAGCGCGGCGGCGATGCGCCTGCTGAACCGTTTCCTGGAGAACCTGGCGACGACGCGGGCGCCGGGGGAGCAGACCGAGGCCACGGGGGAGCCGGAGCCGGCGCCCGGACCCGAGCCGGAGCCGGCACCCGCACCGGGGCAGGCCTCCGTCTTCGACACCGAGGTCCCCCCGCCCTCCCTTGACCCCGCGGCCGAACGCCTCGCCGATGACTTCGCCGACACCGGTGAGCCCCCCGCCGAGGCCGCGCACGCCCGCCGCACGATGATCGGCCGCAGCGCGGAGGAGGTCGACCACGCGCCGCCGCGCGGGCGCTACGCACCCGTCCCGGCGCCCCAGACGGTGTCGGCGACCTCGGCGCTGCGCTGGGCGGCCCCGGCGGCAGCGGTGGCCCTGGCCTCGGCGATCGTGGTGACCCGGGCCCTCCGCCGCCGCCGCTGAACCGGTGCGGGCGCCCCGACAGGGCGTGGCGCACCGCGCGATCACCTCACCGGTCCGCGGGGAACCGCGCGATCACCCCACCGGTCCGCGGCCGCCCACGACCGCGCCCGTCCCTCCCCCACCAGCCCCAGTAGCCTCTTCCCGTGAGTAACGAAGACATCACGCTGACCGCAGGCGAAGCGGAAGCACGCGTCAGCCCGGCGGGCGGCGGCCGGATCAGCAGCCTCAGGGTCGGCTCCCTCGAACTGCTCAGGCAGGGGCCCCGCTACGGCTGCTTCCCGATGGTGCCCTGGTGCGGCCGCACCCGGGACGGCCGCTTCCTGGACGGCGGCACCGTCCGTCAGCTGCCGCTCAACTCCCCGCCCCACGCCATCCACGGCACCGCCCGCGACGGCGCCTGGCGCACCGCGCGCGCCTCTCAGAGCGAGGCGGTGATCACGTACGACCTGGTCGACCCCTGGCCGCACCGCGGCCGCGTCACCCAGGTCGTCACGCTCACCGAGGACAGCCTGACGCTGACGATGTCCGTCGAGGCGCGGGACGACTCCTTCCCGGCGCAGATCGGCTGGCACCCGTGGTTCAACCGGAACCTCGGCGGCCAGGACGCGGCGCTCGACTTCACGCCCGCCTGGCAGGAGGAGCGCGGGGACGACCACCTGCCCACCGGCAACCGCGTCGACCCCGAGCCCGGACCCTGGGACGACTGCTTCGGCATGCCCGGCGGTGTCGACGTCACCCTCACCTGGCCGGGGCAGCTGGAGCTGAAGGTGGCCAGCCGCGAGGAGTGGGTGGTCGTCTACGACGAGCAGGCCGAGGCCGTGTGCGTGGAACCGCAGACCGGCCCGCCGAACGGGCTCAACACCCTCCCGCGCCTGGTCACCCCCCTGGAGCCGCTGGAGGCGACGACGACCTGGAGCTGGCGGCGCCCTTAAGCTGGTCGGCATGACGGACGTTCGCGGCGCGCTGCTGCAGCAGATCAAGGACAAGGCCGTGGTGCACGGCAAGGTGACCCTCTCCTCGGGTCTGGAAGCCGACTACTACGTCGACCTGCGCCGCATCACCCTCGACGGCGAGGCCGCCCCGCTGGTCGGCCAGGTGCTCCTGGACCTGACCGCGGACCTGGAGTTCGACGCGGTCGGCGGTCTGACCATGGGCGCCGACCCGGTCGCCGCCGCCATGCTGCACGCCGCCGCCGCGCGCGGGAAGAAGCTCGACGCCTTCGTCGTACGGAAGGCCGCGAAGGCGCACGGCCTGCAGCGGCGTGTGGAGGGTCCGGAGATCGCGGGCCGGCGGGTGCTCGTCGTCGAGGACACCTCCACCACGGGCGGCTCCCCGCTCACCGCGGTGGAGGCCGTGCGCGAGGCCGGCGCCGAGGTCGTCGCCGTCGCGACCATCGTGGACCGGGCCACCGGTGCCGCGGAGAAGATCGAGGCCGGCGCGGGCGTTCCGTACCGTTTCGCCTTCTCGAAGGATGAACTGGGTCTGGACTGACGACGCGGATTGACCTGGACTTGACCGACGCGTGGACCAGCGGTCCATGTCTGGAAAGATGTGGGGCGACGATGACGTCGCCCCCCAGGTCTAGGTCAGGGCCGTAACGCACCAAGCCAACCCGCAACACCAAGGAGCGGACAGATGCCCATCGCAACCCCCGAGGTCTACAACGAGATGCTCGACCGGGCGAAGGCAGGCAAGTTCGCCTACCCGGCCATCAACGTCACCTCGAGCCAGACCCTGAACGCGGCGCTGCGCGGCTTCGCGGAGGCGGAGAGCGACGGCATCGTCCAGATCTCGACCGGCGGTGCCGAGTTCCTCGGCGGCCAGTACAGCAAGGACATGGTGACCGGCGCGGTCGCGCTCGCCGAGTACGCCCACATCATCGCCGAGAAGTACCCGGTCAACATCGCGCTGCACACGGACCACTGCCCCAAGGACAAGCTCGACGGGTACGTGCGTCCGCTGATCGCGATCTCCGAGGAGCGCGTGAAGGCCGGCCGGAACCCGCTGTTCCAGTCCCACATGTGGGACGGCTCCGCGGAGACCCTCGCCGACAACCTGGAGATCGCCCAGGAGCTGCTGGAGCGCACCCGCGCCGCCAAGATCATCCTGGAGGTGGAGATCACCCCCACCGGCGGCGAGGAGGACGGCGTCTCGCACGAGATCAACGACTCCCTCTACACCACGGTCGAGGACGCGATCCGCACCGCCGAGGCCCTCGGCCTGGGCGAGAAGGGCCGCTACCTGCTGGCCGCCTCCTTCGGCAACGTGCACGGCGTGTACAAGCCGGGCAACGTCGTGCTCCGCCCCGACCTGCTGAAGGAGCTGAACGACGGCGTCGCCGCCAAGTTCGGCAAGGCGTCCCCCTTCGACTTCGTGTTCCACGGCGGCTCCGGCTCCACCGAGCAGGAGATCCAGACCGCGCTGGAGAACGGCGTCGTGAAGATGAACCTCGACACGGACACCCAGTACGCCTTCACCCGTCCGGTCGCCGCCCACATGTTCCAGAACTACGACGGCGTCCTGAAGGTCGACGGCGAGGTCGGCAACAAGAAGGCCTACGACCCGCGGACCTGGGGCAAGCTGGCCGAGGGGTCGATGGCCGCGCGCGTCGTCGAGGCCACGAAGAACCTGCGCTCGGCGGGCAACAAGATCAAGTAAGCGCTACGGCCGCTTCCGCGCGGCTTCCTCCTCGGTGGGCCCGGCGGCTGTGCATGCCGCCGGGCCCGCTGTATACCTGGGTGCGTGCCCGACGTCCGGTTGGCCTCGCCCCAGGGCAAGTGGATCCTGTTCACCACGATCCTCGGCTCCAGCATGGCCATGCTGGACTCGACCGTCGTCAACGTGGCGCTCCCGCGCATCGGGCGGGACCTGGGCGCGAACCTCGCCGCGCTGCAGTGGACGGTCAACGCGTACATGGTCACGCTGGCCGGTCTGATCCTGCTCGGCGGCTCGCTCGGCGACCGCTACGGCCGACGGAAGATCTTCCTGCTGGGCGTGGTGTGGTTCGCGGCGGCGTCCCTGCTGTGCGGCATGGCGCCGAATCCGGGGATCCTCATCGCCGCGCGGGCGCTGCAGGGCATCGGCGGCGCGCTCCTCACCCCCGGCTCCCTCGCCCTCATCCAGGCGTCCTTCCACCCCGACGACCGGAGCCGGGCCGTCGGCCTGTGGTCCGGCTTCGGCGGGATCGGCGCGGCGGTCGGCCCCTTCCTCGGCGGCTGGCTGGTGGCCGGACCGGGCTGGCGCTGGGTGTTCCTGCTGAACGTCCCGCTGGCGCTGCTGTGCGTGCCGGTGGCGGTGCGGCACGTGCCGGAGTCGTCCGCCGGGAAACACGCGGGCCGCTTCGACGTCCTCGGCGCGACGCTGGGCGCCCTGGCGCTGGCCCTGCTGACCTACGCGCTGATCGAGGCGCGGTCGGGCTCCCTGGGGGTGACCCTGACGGCGGTGGCGGGCGTGGCCGCGGCCGTGGCCTTCGTGCACGTCGAGCGGCACCGCCCGGACCCGATGCTCCCGCCGGACATCTTCGCCTCGCGCCAGTTCACCGCGGTCAACCTGGTCACCCTGTGCGTGTACGCCGCGTTCGGCGGCTTCTTCTTCCTCACCGCGCTCCAGCTGCAGGTGGTGGCGGGTTACTCGCCGCTGGCCGCCGGTACGGCGCTGCTGCCGACCACGGCCCTGATGCTGCTGTTCTCCGCCCGCTCCGGCGCCCTCGCCGACCGCACGGGCCCCCGCCTGCCGCTGACCGTCGGCCCCCTGCTGTGCGCGGCGGCGATGCTGCTGATGCTGCGGGTGGGGCCGGACGCGGACTACCTGACGGACGTCCTGCCCGCGTTGCTGGTGATGGGCGCCGGCATGGTCACCCTCGTCGCCCCGCTGACCGCCACGGTGCTCGCCTCGGTGGACACCGCCCGGGCCGGCCTGGCCAGCGGCATCAACAACGCGGCGGCCCGGGCGGCGGGCCTGGTCGCGGTGGCCGCGCTCCCGCTGCTGGCGGGGATGGGGCCGGAGGCGTACCGGTCGCCCACGGCCTTCGACGCGGCGTTCGACCGGGCGATGCCGATCCTGGCGGGGACGCTGCTTCTGGGCTCGGCCGTGGCGTTCGCCCTGGTCCGCCGCCCGGCCCCGGGATGCCGCCGCCCCGAGTGCCGGACCCACGGCAACGTGACGAGTCCGCCGCTGGAGGGGGATCGGCGGGGCGGCTAGGGCCTGCCTCCCGGGTCGTGCCGGCGTCCCTTCCGGGTCGTGCCGGCGTCCCTTCCGGGTCGTGCCCGCGTCGCGGGGCCGCCCGCCTCGGAGCGCCCCCGCGGCACCGAGCACCCGGCAGGACGAGCCCGCATATGCACCTGTGGGAGAAACTGAACCCATGACGATTCACGAGAACCTTCTGGGCGGCCCGCCCCCGACCCACCTCCCCGACGACCCGGAGCCCCGCGAACTCCTCGCGAACGGCACCGCCCCCGCGGACGTCGCCGCCAAGTACCCCACCTCCTCCCTCGCCTGGGCCCAGCTGGCCGACGACGCGTTCGAGCGCGGCGCGGTCGTGGAGTCGTACGCCTACGCCCGTACGGGCTACCACCGCGGCCTGGACGCCCTGCGCCGCAACGGCTGGAAGGGACACGGCCCGGTCCCCTGGGAGCACGAGCCGAACCGTGGCTTCCTGCGCGCCCTGCACGCCCTCGCCCGCGCCGCGCAGGCGATCGGTGAGCAGGCGGAGTACGAGCGCTGCGCGCAGTTCCTGAAGGACTCCTCCCCGACGGCGGCCCAGACCCTGGGCTGACCCACCCGACCCCTACGGGAGTCACCGGTGTGGCCCGTCTGGCAGCAGACGGGCCTTGCCGTATCCGAGGCGATTGCGGAGGATTCCGGGTGGGGACCGGGGCCCCCGTGCCGGAATCGGCAGGGGCGGACCGCTACCCGGAGTAACAACAGGAGACAGCGATGTCCCAACAGGCTCACCCCCACGAGGCCGCTGAGCCCGAGACCCCGCATCTCGAACAGAACCCCGACGGCACCCTCGACCCGAACCTCGACTTCGCGGGTACGACGCCGTACGAGGACTACGTCAGGGCGGACGTGCTCACCCACCTCCAGCACACCCTCTCCGACGACCCCGGAGAGATGGTCTTCCTGGTGACGACCCAGGTCATGGAGCTGTGGTTCACGGTCATCGTGCACGAGTGGGAGACCGCGGCGAACGCCCTGCGCTCGGACGACGTACCGACCGCGATCGCCGCCCTGAAGCGTTCCGTACGGGAGCTGGAGGCCCTGAACGCCTCCTGGAAGCCGCTCGGACAGCTCACCCCGGCACAGTTCAACTCGTACCGCTCCGCCCTCGGCGAGGGCTCCGGCTTCCAGTCGGCGATGTACCGCCGCATGGAGTTCCTGCTGGGCGAGAAGTCCGCGTCCATGCTCGTCCCGCACCGCGGCGCCCCCCGCGTCCACGCGGAGCTGGAGAAGGCCCTGCACGAGCCGAGCCTGTACGACGAGGTCGTACGCCTCCTCGCCCGCCGCGGCCACCCGATCCCGGCCTCGGTCCTGCGCCGGGACGTCTCCCTGCGCTACGAACCCGCGGACGCCGTTGAGGCGGCCTGGACCGCCGTCTACGCGGGCGACGAGAGCGATGAACTCGCCCGCCTCGGCGAGGCGTTGACCGACGTCGGCGAACTGATCTGGCGCTGGCGCAACGACCACCTGGTCGCCACCCGCCGCGCGATGGGCGCCAAGTCGGGCACGGGCGGCTCGGCCGGCGTGGCCTGGCTGGAGAAGCGGGCCCGCAAGAACGTGTTCCCGGAGCTGTGGACGGCGAGGTCCCATGTCTGAACTGCCCCTGCGCGCGGAGAAGCTGGACGCGGCGGACGAGCTGGCGCCGCTCAGGGACCGCTTCGTCCTCGATGACGTGGTCTACCTGGACGGGAACTCGCTCGGCGCGCTCCCCGCACATGTCCCCGACCGGGTGTCCGACGTGGTCCGCCGCCAGTGGGGCGAGCTGCGCATCCGGTCCTGGGAGGAGAGCGGCTGGTGGACGGCGCCGGAGCGGATCGGCGACCGGATCGCCCCGCTGGTCGGCGCGGCGGCCGGACAGATCGTCGTGGGTGACTCCACCAGCGTCAACGTCTTCAAGGCACTGGTGGCGGCGGTCCGCATGGCGGACGAGGACCGCACCGAGATCCTGGTGGACGCCACCACGTTCCCCACGGACGGCTACATCGCCGAGTCGGCGGCCCGCCTGACCGGCCGCACCCTGCGCGCCGTGACGCCGTCCGAGGTGCCGGGGGCGCTGGGCGCCCGTACGGCGGCGGTCCTGCTCAACCACGTCGACTACCGCACCGGCCGCCTCCACGACCTGCCGTCGCTGACGGCGGCCGTCCACTCCGTGGGCGCCCTCGCGGTCTGGGACCTGTGCCACAGCGCGGGCGCCCTGCCGGTGGGCCTGGACGCGCACGGTGTCGACCTGGCGGTCGGCTGCACCTACAAGTACCTGAACGGCGGCCCGGGTTCACCGGCCTACCTGTACGTGCGCAAGGAGCTGCAGCCCCGCTTCGACTCCCCGCTGCCCGGCTGGAACTCGCACGCCGAACCCTTCGGGATGCGGCCGGAGTACGCCCCGGCGCCCGGCGCGCTGCGAGGGCGCGTGGGCACGCCGGACATCCTGTCGATGCTGGCGCTGGAGGCGGCGCTGGAGGTCTGGGACGGGGTGGCGGTCGACGCGGTGCGCGCCAAGTCGCTGGCGCTGACCGACTTCTTCCTGGAGTGCGTCGCGGCGTATGTGCCCGAGGGGCGCGTCGAGTCCCTGACGCCGGTCGCCCACGAGGAGCGCGGCAGTCAGGTGGCGCTGCGGTGCGCGGACGCGGGCGACGCCATGAAGCGGCTGATCGAGCGGGGAGTGGTCGGCGACTTCCGGGCCCCCGACGTCCTGCGCTTCGGCTTCACCCCGCTGTACGTGGGCTTCGCGGACGTGGAGCGGGCGGCACGGGTGCTGGGGGAGGTGCTGGACGGGGCGTAGACGGCGTGAGCTGGTGACGGGCGCGGGGTCCGGTGAGGACGCGCGGGGCGGGGCGTAGACGGTGTGGGCCGGTGACGGACGCGTGGCGGCCGAGGCCACCACGCCCCCGTGCCCGCCGCCGGCCTCTGCCGCGGGGCTTTCGCAGCGGGTCCTGCGGTGGTGGGTCTGCGGTAGTGGTCTGCGGTGGTGGGGGCGGCTTTGCCGGGGTGCCGGGGGGCGCCAGTGGGTGCCGGTGGCACCGCCCCCCGGCTCACGCCGCCGCCCGGACCGCCGTACCCGAGGCGTGGGCCCTGTACCCCGTACCCCGCGTGTCGGCTCTCTCCGCCGTACCCGACGCGTGGCCCGCAGGGCCCCGAGCGCCGGTCCGGGTGTCCCGCGCGGCGCCGGCGGACGGTTCTCGCGCGGTGCCGGCCGCTGGGCCACAACCCCGTGTCCGCGCACGTCATCGGCCTGGTACCTTCCCGCCAACGGCCGATTGTCTCCACCTGGTCCGTCTTACTGGGCCCGCCAGAAACGTTGCATCGCTGAGAGGTTGAAGCATGCCGGACGACGCAGCAGCAGCACGGGATGCCGCCGAGGAGGAGTCGGCCTTCTCGCACCCCCCGGTGGACCCTGACGTCACGTCCGCGTACGGCAGCCACCCCGACCAGGTGATCGACTTCTACGCCCCCCGGACCCCCTCGGACACGCCGGCCCCGGTGGTGGTGGTCCTGCACGGGGGCGCCTGGCGCGCCCGCTACGACCGCCGGCACATCACCCCGTTCGCGGACCACCTGGCCCGCAGGGGCTTCGCGGTGGCCAACGTCGAGTACCGGCGCGGCGGCGACCCGCTGATCCCCGGGCGGAACACGGGCGGTCACCCAGGGGACGCCACCCCTCCGGCCGGCCGCTGGCCCGACACCTTCGACGACGTCGCCGCCGCCCTGGACGCGCTGCCCGCCCTGGTCCGCGTGGCCGTCCCGCAGGCCGACCCGCGCCGCATGGTGCTGACGGGCCACTCGGCCGGCGGCCACCTCGCCCTGTGGGCCGCGGCCCGCCATGTCCTGCCCGCGGACGCCCCCTGGCGCACCGGCCGGCCGACACCGCTGCGCGGGGTCGTCGCCCTCGCCCCGATCGCGGACTTCGAGGCCGCGGAGAAGCTGGACGTGTGCGGCAACGCGAGTCTGCAACTCCTCGGTGGCCAGGACGCGTTCGCCGAGCGGCGCCCCTACGCCGACCCCGTCCTGCTGCTGCCGACGGGCATCGCGACGACCCTGGTCCAGGGCCGTGCGGATCTGGTGGTGCCGCAGGCGGTGGCCGAGTCCTACGCGGACGCGGCGGCGAAGGCCGGGGAGGTCGTGGGTCTGACGCTGCTGGAGGACGTGGGACACTTCCCGCTGATCGACCCGGCGGCGGACGCGTGCGCGGTGGTGGCGGAGGAGATCGCCCAACTGGCGTGGTGACCGGTCGACTTCGGCCCCGGTGATACCCGTAGTACCTGAGAGCTACCCCGCAGGACAGCTCCCTGGCGGGACGCCGACGACAGCCCCCGATCCCTAACTTCCTTCTCGGAGAAGCCCGATGGCCGGGCGATCTGAAAGGAACCCGCCCATGGGGCACGCCGACCACACGACCCAACCACCCCGGGCCCCACGTTCCCCTGCCGCCACGGCCGGGCAGTCCCGATCGGCCCCGCCTCCCAGCGCCACGGACGGGCAGTCGCCGACGGCGGGTCCGCCCCACGAGGGTCTCCCGCACGCGACGACGAAAGCAGCACGGGCGGTGCGGGTGGAAACCCGAACCCGGCCGGAGGCCGGGTGCCCACCCACCAACCCGCACCCGACGTCGCACCCGCACCCGCACCCGACGTCGCACCCGCACCCGGCGTCGACCTCGCACCCGCACGCGAACCCGCACAAGCCCAAGTCCCCCCACCCCCCGAAGAAGTGGCCCCGCCTCCTCCTGGCCACCCTCCTCACCGCAGCCGTAGCCGCCCCCCTCGCCGGCGCCGCCCGCCCGCCTATCCCCGCCCCCACCCCCGCAGCGCTCCCCCCACTCACCGCCACCACCCTCCACACCACCTACGAGACCAACCGGACGGGCGCCGCCCGGGCCGCCCACATGGCCGCCACCGACGGCGACAGCCACCGCGCCGCCGCCGACCGGGCACTGGCCTCCCCGTCCCGCCACCTCCTCACCTTCGACGGCCGAGGCGCAGGCCAGGCCACAGAGGTCCTCGGCGACCTCGCCCACGCGGACCACATCGCTGTCCTCGTCCCCGGCTCGGACACCTCCCTGGACACCTACGCCCGCTTCCACCAGGCGGCCGCCGCCCTCTACGCCGACCTCACCCACCGCGCCCCCCGGCACACCCGCACCGCCGTCGTCGCCTGGCTCGGCTATGCGACCCCGGCCACCGTGAGCACCACGGTGACCACACCCACCCGCGCCGACGAAGCCGCCCCCCACCTGCGTACCTTCGTACGCCGGCTGCGCTCGGCGACCCCTCCCCGGGCACACCTGTCCCTGCTCTGCCACTCCTACGGATCGGTCGTGTGCGGCCGCGCCGCCCCCGGCCTGGACGCCGACGACATCGCCCTGGTCGGCAGCCCCGGTACCGGCGCGGACTCGGCCGCCGCCCTGCACACCCGGGCCCGGATCTGGGCGGCCCGCGGCAGCGACGACTGGGTGGGGCACGTTCCGCACGTCCGCGCCCCCCTCATCGGCACCACCCTCGGCTTCGGCGCCGACCCGGTCTCCCGTGCCTTCGGCGCCCGGGTCTTCGACGCGGCCGACGCCCAGCACAGCGGCTACTTCACTCCGGGCTCGGCCTCCCTCGCCAACCTGGCCCGGATCACCCTCGGCGAGACCTCGGAGGTGACCCGTGCCTGAGCAGACCGCAAGCGCCCCGCACCCCGCCCACCATGTCCCGCACCCCGCCCCGCGTCGTCTCGCCCTCCGCACCGCCCTGCGCCGAGCCGCCCACCAGGTCGACACCGCCACTCCGCCCTCCCGGGACCGCGCGATCGACGCCCTGCGGGCCCTCGCGATCCTCGGAGTCGTCCTCGGCCACTGGCTGGTGACGGCGCTGGTCGCGCAGGACGGCGGTCTGCACACGGCAAGCCCGCTGCAGCACATGCCCTGGCTGGCGCCGGTCTCCTGGCTCTTCCAGACACTGGCCGTGTTCTTCCTGGTCGGCGGCCACGTGGCGGCGCGCGGTCTGGCCTCGGCCCGCGACAGAGGCGACAGCTACGGCGCCTGGCTGCGCGCCCGGCTGTCCCGCCTCCTGCGCCCGGTGGCCGCGCTGCTCGCGCTGTGGTCCGTGGTGGCCGTGATCCTGCTCGCCACCGGCACGCCCCTGGCGACGATCCACACGCTGCTCAAACTGGCGCTGTCCCCGCTGTGGTTCCTGCTGGTCTTCGCCGCGCTCACGGCCGCCACCCCGCTCGTGGCCCGCCTCAACCCCCTGTGGCCGCTCGCCGTCGTCCTGCATGTGGACGTCCTCCGCTTCGGCCTGCACCTAGGCCCGTCCTGGCTCGCCTGGCTGAACCTGCCGGCCGGCTGGCTGGTCCCGTACGCCCTGGGCGCCGCCTGGGCCCGGGGCGAGGTGCAGACCCGCCGCTCGGCCTGGGCGCTGCTGCTCGGCGGTACGGCGGCCACGACCCTGCTCATCACGTGCGCGGGCTACCCGGCGTCCATGGTCGGCGTCCCCGGCGCCCCGATATCCAACCTCGACCCCCCGACCCTGGCGGCCGTCACCTTCGGCCTCGCCCAGTGCGGTCTCGCCCTGCTGCTCCGCGACCGGCTGCGCCGTGCGATGGCCCGGCCCCTGGCCTGGGCGGCGACGGCCGTCGTCAACCTCTCCGCGATGACGGTCTTCCTCTGGCACCAGACGGCCCTGATGGCCACCACGGCGACGGGCCTGCTGGCCGGCCGCCTGCCCGGCCTGCACACCGCACCGGACTCCGTCTCCTGGGTGGCCTCCCGCCTGCTCTGGCTCCCTGTCCTCACCCTGGTCCTGGTCCTGTGCTGGGCGGCCTTCCGGCATCACGAGCAGGGCCCCCGCCGTTCCCGAAACCGTACGTCGCGCGTGGTCCGCCGCCATGTGCCGCCAGCGAGGTCCGCGCACCATGCCTAGAGTGACGTCCGTGATGTCCGCGGAACCCGAGAACCCGGCCGGCCACCCCGGCGACGCCCCGTCCGTGACGTCACCCGCCTCCCCGGTCCGGGGCGAGGACGAGCCCGTCGTGCCCACGCCCTCCCGTGCCGCCCGCTTCCGCGCCTGGCTGGGCGACAACCCCTCCTCCCAGTCGCCCCCCTTCTCCAAGTACCGCTGGCTCCGTCTCCTCACCTACCTGCTGACCTTCTACGCGGCCCTGGCGATCCTCGGAGCCGGCGCGGAGGAGCTGTCCAACAGCTACGGCCTCACCACCGGCGTCGCCCTTCTGTGCACGCTGCTCCAGGCCACCGCCGTCGTCCTGGCCCTCTGGCGGCCCGTCCCCGCCTGGGCCCTGTCGCTGGCGGGCGCCACCGTCACCGCGCTGCTCGCCCGGGAGCAGATGCTGTCGCCCATGCGTCGGTTGTCCAGCCCGAACTGGCCCTGGTCCACGCCCGTTCTGCTGGCCCACATGGCCGTACTGCTGCTCCTCGCCCTGCGTGTCCGCGTCCGCGGCACCCTTGCCGCGCTCGGCGTGACCGCCGTGGTCACCTCCGTCGTCGAAGGCGTCCTGGGAGCGCTGCGGTACTCCCCGACGGGGTACGTGTCCCTCGCCCTGTTCGCCGTCGCCGTCCTCATCGGCACCGCCCTGCGCAGCCGCAGCGAGGCCCGTACCGAACTGGTCCAGCAGACGACGATCACCGCCGAGGAGCGGGCCCGCCGCACCCTCCTGGAGGAGCGCAGCCGTATCGCCCGGGAGCTGCACGACGTGGTCGCCCACCACATGTCGGTGATCTCCATCCAGGCCCAGGTGGCTCCCCACCTGGTGGAGAACCCCACGGAGGAGCTGAAGGAGAACCTCACGGGCATCCGTAACAACGCCCTGGAGGCCCTGACCGAGCTGCGCCGCGTGCTCGGCGTCCTGCGTTCCGAGAGCCCGGACGAACCTGAGGCCGGCGCGGACACACCGCGGCTGTCCGCGCCCGGCACCGGCCCGGCCCCCGACGCCCCGCAGCCGAACCTCGCCCGTCTGGACTCCCTGCTTGAGAACACCAGGGCGGCCGGCGTGGACGTCGTGAAGGCCGAGGAGGGCGATGCCCGCGGCTATTCGCCGGGGGTGGAGCTGTCCGCGTACCGGATCGTCCAGGAGGCCCTGAGCAACGTCCTGCGGCACGCGCCGGGCGCGCGGGTGCGGGTGGACATCGCCCACTTCCCGAACGGGATATACCTGAGCATCAGCAACACGCGCCCCAGCCGTCCGGTCCAGCCGTCCCCGGGCGGCGGTCACGGTCTGCTGGGCATGCGGGAGCGCGCGGCGATGCTGGGCGGGAACGTCGAGGCGAAACCGACCCGGGAGGGCGGCTTCGTGGTGACGGCGTTCCTGCCCCGAGGGGGCGGCGCCCCCGAGCCCTTCGCCCCCGAGCCCTTCGCGGCCGGCCCGCACCGTCCCGGGCAACCCTGAGCAGCCCTGAGCCCCGACCTGAGCCCTGACAGGAGAACCACCCCCATGACGAGCGGCGCCGGCCCCATCCGCGTACTCATCGCCGACGACCAGCAGATGGTCCGGCAGGGTTTCACCGTGCTGCTCAACGCCCAGCCCGGCATCGAGGTGGTCGGGCAGGCGGTGGACGGCCTCGACGCGATCGCCCGGACCGCCGAACTGGCCCCGGACGTGGTGCTGATGGACATCCGGATGCCCGAACTCGGCGGCATCGAGGCGACCCGCCGGATCGCCGTCGACCATCCGGCCGTCAGGGTGCTGGTGCTGACCACGTTCGACCTGGACGAGTACGTGTACGAGGCGCTGCGCGCCGGGGCCTCCGGCTTTCTGCTCAAGGACGCCTCCGCGGACAAGCTGGCCGAGGCGGTGCGGGTCGTGGCCGCGGGTGACGCCCTGCTCGCGCCCGGCATCACCCGCCGCCTCATCGCCGAGTTCTCCCGCCTGGACGGCAGTCCCCGGGCCCCGCTCAAACAGCGCGTGGGCGACCTCACCGAGCGGGAGACGGAGGTGCTGGCGCTGATCGCGCAGGGCCTGTCGAACGCGGAGATCGCCGAGCGACTGGTGGTGGCCGAGCAGACCGTGAAGACGCATGTGGGCCGCATCCTGGTGAAACTGGGCCTGCGTGACCGCACCCAGGCGGCGGTCTTCGCCTACGAGTCCGGCCTGGTCCGCCCCGGCGGACGTTGAGCCGGCCGCTCCCTCACCGGCCCCCGCCCCCGCCCTCACCGCCCCGCCCTCACCGGCCCCCGGCCCCGCCCTCCCGGATCCGCGGACCCCCGCCGACCCGTAGTACCTGAGAGGGACCCCCGAGGACCCCTCTGCAAGGGGACGACCGAGACCCCCGCCCGCGCCTACCGTTGCGTACGTGACCCAGACGACGCACACGCAGACGACGCCGCCCGGCCCGGCCGGCCGGCAGCGCAGCCCGGAGTTCCGGTTCGCCGCGGACGCGCTGCGGGGGCTGCGGCAGGACCTTTTCCGGCATGCCTTCGCCTACCGGCCGCTGCTCCCCATGTCCGTGGACGGCCCGGTCGCCCGCCGCCTGCCGGGCCGCATGAAGGAGTACGCGGCCTGGGCCCCGCACGCGACGGTGGCGGCCCTGGGCGTGCTGGCGGCGCTCGTCGGCCTCGCGGACAACGAGCTGGGGCTCAGGGCCCTGCTGTGCGCGCTGCTGGCGCTGGTCCCGGTGCTGCTGACCCTCGTGCGTCCGGTGGGGGCGCTCTGGCTGTCGTTCGTGGCGACCACGTTCACGGCGGTCATCGGCAACGACTGGGACACCTGGCCCTGGCTGCCGAGCAGCTTCATCTCCCACGTGGTGGTGCTCGCCGTGGTGGCGGCCCGCACCCGCCCGCGCACGGCGGCCTGGATGTGGCTGCTGACCGCGGTGTACGGCTTCTGGGCCGGCGCGGCCTTCGGCTTCGGTCACTACGACACCGATGTGGCGCCCATGCTGCTCCTGTCCGCTCTCATCCTGCTGGCGGTCACGGTCCGGCACATACGCCGGGAGGCGGAACGGGAGGTGACGGCGCAGCAGACGGTGACCGAGCACGAGCGTTCGCGGCGCACGCTGCTGGAGGAGCGCACGACCATCGCCCGGGAGCTGCATGACGTGGTCGCCCATCACATGTCGGTGGTCGCCATCCAGGCGGAGGCCGCGCCCTACCGGGTGGAGAATCCGCCGGAGGAGCTGGAGAAGGCGTTCGTGACCATCCGGGAGAACGCGGTGGCGGCCCTCACCGAGCTGCGCCGGGTCCTCGGGGTGGTCCGTGCCGAGGACTACGCGGCCCCGGACGCCCCGCAGCCGACCCTGGCGGATCTGGACGGGCTGCTGGCCAATGTGCGCCAGGCGGGTCTCACGGTGGACAAGGCGGTGACCGGCGCGGTGCGCGAACTGCCGCAGGGCGTGGAGCTGTCGGCGTACCGGATCGTCCAGGAGGCCCTCAGCAACGCCCTGCGGCACGCGCCGGGAGCGAGCGCCCGCGTGGAGATCGGTTATGTCCTCGGCGGGCTGGGGCTGCGCATAGTCAACGGCCCACCGCCCGCGCCGCACCTCATCAAACCCTCGCCGGGCGCCGGACACGGCATCACGGGCATGCGCGAGCGCGTCTCCATGCTGAACGGCGAGATGACGACGACCCCGACCGGGGAGGGCGGCTATGAGGTGACGGTGTTCCTGCCGGTACCGGCGGCCGGTTCGGCGATCGAGGGTGAGGCATGACGATCCGCGTACTGATCGCGGACGACCAGATGATGGTCCGCGAGGGCTTCTCGGTCCTGCTGAACGCGATGCCGGACATCGAGGTCGTCGGCGAGGCCGTCAACGGAAGGGAGGCGGTGCAGCGGGTGCGGGAACTCGGCCCGGACGTCGTCCTGATGGACATCCGCATGCCCGAGCTGAACGGCATCGAGGCGACCCGGGAGATCGTGGCGGCGGACGCGGCGGCGAAGGTGCTGGTCCTGACGACCTTCGACCTGGACGAGTACGTGTACCAGGCCCTGCGTGCGGGAGCCTCCGGTTTCCTCCTGAAGGACGCCTCGGCCCGGCAGCTGGCCGACGGGGTGAGGGTGGTGGCGGCGGGCGAGGCCCTCCTCGCCCCCTCGGTCACCAGACGCCTGATCACGGAGTTCTCACGCCTGTCGGAGACGCCGCGGCTGATGCCGGCGGCGCAGGCGGCCTACGGCGAGCTGACGGAACGGGAGACCGAGGTCCTGGTCCTGATCGCGCAGGGCCTGTCGAACGCGGAGATCGCCGGACGGCTGGTGGTGGCCGAGTCGACGATCAAGACCCATGTGAGCCGGATCCTGGTGAAGCTGGGCCTGCGGGACCGCACCCAGGCGGCGGTCTTCGCCTACGAGGCGCGCCTGGTGACACCGGGCTGACGGTATGCCGGACCACGCGAGGAGTACGGAGCACCCATGGAAGCTGAGATCCGACCGCATGGCGGCGTAGGGCCGTTCCAGCTCGGTATGTCGGCCGCCGAGGTACGGGACGTCGTCCGAAGGCAGCGGCTCTTGCGGACCGTGCCGGGCGACGAGCGGCCGGGGCAGATCGTCCTGACGCACGACGACGCCCGGATGGACGTCGTGCTCGGGTTCACGAAGGGCGCGCTGAGCGGGGTGGAGCTGTTCCGCTTCCAGAACGAGGACGCCGATGTGCGGGTGCTGTTCGACGGGCTCGACGTCTTCCGCACCCCGAGCGGGGACCTCCTGGAGCAGCTCGCGGAGCGTGGCCACGCCGTCGAGGAGAACGACCTCGGATTCGACGCCCTGCCGGAGCTGAACCTGATCCTCGCCCACCGGAGCAGCCACGAGCACCCGGTGGACGTCGGGGCGGGCCCCCCTCCCCTACGACTACGTTCTGCTCGCGGACTGGATATGACGGACGGTCCCCTTCCGGGGAGCCGAGCGCCTCGGGGGCGGAGAACCCTGGTCAGCCGCCGGTCCGGCGCGTTAGCGTCCCCGCATGGCTGGCTCCAGTGACCTCGCGTTCGACCCCTGGGACCCGGCGTTCGTGGCCGACCCGTACCCGGCCTATGCCGAGCTGCGCGCACGAGGCAGGGTGATCCGGTACGAACCGACCGACCAGTGGCTGGTCCCGCATCACGCGGACGTCGCGGCGCTGCTGCGGGACCGTCGGCTGGGGCGGACGTACCAGCACCGGTTCTCGCACGAGGAGTTCGGGCGGACCGCGCCCCCGCCGGAGCACGAGCCGTTCCACACGCTCAACGACCACGGGATGCTCGATCTGGAGCCGCCGGACCACACCCGGATCCGGCGCCTGGTGTCGAAGGCGTTCACCCCGCGCACGGTGGAGCGGCTCAAGCCGTACGTCGACGGACTGGCGGGTGACCTGGTGGCCGCGCTCGTCCGCGACGGCGGCGGTGATCTGCTGACCGATGTCGCTGAGCCGCTGCCGGTGGCGGTGATCGCCGAGATGCTCGGCATCCCCGAGGGGGACCGGGCGCAGTTGCGGCCCTGGTCGGCGGACATCTGCGGGATGTACGAGCTGAACCCGT
The DNA here is from genome assembly GCF_014649495.1 of Streptomyces filipinensis. GTDB lineage: Bacteria > Actinomycetota > Actinomycetes > Streptomycetales > Streptomycetaceae > Streptomyces > Streptomyces filipinensis. The sequence continues at coordinate 94,026 of NZ_BMTD01000011.1, forward strand.
CCGAGGAGACGGCGGCGCGGGCGGTGCGGGCGTCGGTGGAGTTCTCGGACTGTCTGCGCGAGCTGATCGCGGCCCGCCGCAAGGAGCCGGGCGAGGACCTGATCTCCGGGCTGATCGCGGCGCACGACGAGGACGACGACCGGCTGACCGAGCAGGAGATGATCTCCACGGCCGTCCTGCTGCTCAACGCGGGGCACGAGGCGACGGTCAACGCCACGGTGAACGGCTGGTGGGCGCTGTTCCGCAACCCCGCCCAGCTGGCGGCCCTGCGCGCCGACCACGGCCTGGTCCCGGCCGCGATCGAGGAGCTGATGCGCTACGACACACCGCTCCAGCTCTTCGAACGCTGGGTCCTGGACGACATCGAGATCGGCGGCACGACGGTTCCGAGGGGCTCGGAGATCGCCATGCTCTTCGGCTCCGCCAACCACGATCCGGCCGTCTTCGCCGATCCCGAGCGCCTGGACCTGACCCGCGGGGACAACCCGCACATCTCCTTCAGCGCGGGCATCCACTACTGCATCGGCGCGCCCCTGGCCCGTATCGAGCTGGCCGCCTCCATGACGGCCCTGCTGAGGCAGGCCCCCACCCTGGCCCTGGCGGCGGAGCCGGTGCGGAAGCCGAACTTCGTGATCAGGGGCCTGGAGGGGCTGCGGGTGGAGGTGGGCTGATCACCGGCAGGGCCGGGCCCCGCGGTGCGGGGCCCTGGGCCGCGCTACCGCTCCTTCGTCTCCTCCAGCACCGTCCGCCCCAGCAGCGCGTACCGCTCGGGGGACCGCCGCTTCAGGTACTGCGCGTAGCCGACCCCGGTCGCCGCGACCAGGGCCACCAGCCACGGTGTCGCCTTCAGCACGAGTGAGCCGGACTCCGGCCCGGCGGCGGCACTCATGTGGGACACCAGCAGCACCACGACGGCGAGCATCGCGATGCCGCCGACGAGCGGCGCGGTGAAGGTGCGGAACCAGTGGCGGCTCTCGGGGTGGTGGGAGCGGAAGTAGGCGAGCACCGCGAAGGAGCACACGGCCTGGACGACCAGGATCGCCATGGTGCCGAGGATGGCGAGCAGCACGTACGTGCCCGTGTACGGGTCCTTGCCCGCGATCCAGAAGGCGCCGATCAGCACCGCGCTGACGGCCGTCTGCACCAGCCCGGCGATGTGCGGCGAGCCGTGCCGTGCGTGGGTGCGCCCGACGGTGTGCTTCAGCGAGGGCAGGACACCTTCCCGGCCGAGGGCGTACAGATAGCGGGCGGCACAGTTGTGGAAGGCCATGCCGCAGGCCAGCGAGCCGGTGATCATCAGCCACTGCATGACGTCGACGGCCCAGTGGCCGACGTAGCGCTCGGTGGGGTTGAAGAACATCGCGAGCGGGTTCGCGGAGGAGGCGGCCTTCACGGCCTCGGCCTCGCCGTTGCCGATGATGGCCATCCAGGACACGAAGACGTAGAAGACACCGACGCCCAGGACGCTGATCATCGTCGCCTTGGGGATGATCTTCTTCGGGTCGCGGGACTCCTCGCCGTACATCGCGGTCGACTCGAAGCCGACCCAGGACCAGAAGGCGAAGAAGAGCCCGAGGCCGGCGGAGGTGCCCTTGAAGGCGTTGACCGGGTCGACCGGCGCGAAGGTGAACCCGTGCGGGCCGCCGCCGTGGAAGGCGACGGACACCGCCATGGCCGCCAGCACGGTCACCTCGGTCGCCAGCAGCACCGCCAGCAGCTTCTCCGCGACGCTCACCCCGAACCAGGTGCCGGTCGCGTTGATCGCGAGCATCAGGACCGCGAAGGCCCACCAGGGCACGTGCATCCCGGTCTGGTCCCGCAGGGTCGTCGTCGCGAAGGTGGAGAAGATCCCGATGAGGGCGGGTTCGAAGACGACGTACGCGAAGGTCGCGAGCAGTCCGGAGGCGAGTCCGGCGGTCCGCCCGAGGCCGTAGGAGATGAATCCGTAGAACGCGCCGGTGGACGTGATGTGCTTCGCCATCGACGTGAAACCCACGGAAAAGATTGCCAGGACGACCATTGCCACGAGATAGCTCGCGGGTGCTCCGACGCCGTTGCCGGCCGACACCATGAACGGCACATTGCCGGTCATGGCGGTGATCGGCGCGGCGGTGGCGACGGCCATGAACACCACGCCCAGCAGGCCCACCGCGTTGGCCTTCAGCCGGTGGACCGGCTCACCGTCCTCTGTGCCCGCCGCCGGGGCGACGCCCTCGTCCACTGCCATCGGGTGGCCCCCTCCGTGTCCGGTCCATGAGTCCTGCGGGTCCTGATGGAGCAGGATGGTGGACGAAAGGGGGGCACGGGAAGGGGTCGGCGCTGTTAAATATTTGTCACCAGACCATTGGCCGGGTGATGTGGGCGCACCGCGGCGGCTTCACGCCGGCGGCAGCACCAGCGCCCAGGCGTCCTCCGCCACCCGCCAGGTGCGCCGCCGGACCGGCCCCGACACCGCCGCGTCCGCGCGGTAGCGGAAGTCCGCGCCGAACACCGTCACCGTCCGCCCGAAAGCCCTGAGCGGCGTCGCCTCCGCGCCGACCGACAGCGGCCGTACCCGCACCTCTGCCAGCCCGCCCGTGCCCGGAGTCACCGCCACGGCCTCCACGGGCTGGCCGAGGTCCACCACCGCCTCCCCGTCGACCTCGATGCGCAGCCGGGAGGGCCCCGGCGCCGGCACGGCGGGCAGCCGGGGCGGGCGGGGGGCGAGGGTGCGGACCAGGGAGCGGTACCAGGCCCGGCCGGCGGCCGCCGGCACCGGCGCGGCGACGGCGGCCCGTACCGGCTCCGGCGGAATGCCCAGCGTGCTCAGCACGACCCCGTCGCTGTCGTCGACCAGCAGGTCCAGGCGCCGCTCGGCCCCGTCCAGCACGGCCCGGGCCGCCGCCACCGTCCCGCCCGGCACGCCCAGCGACTCGGCGAGGCCGCTGTCGCCGACCGGGACCACGGACAGCGCACATCCGGCCAGCTCCCGCTGCCGGTGCAGCAGGGTCACGGTCCGGACCAGCGCCCGGTCGTCCCCCACCACCACCGGCCGCCTCGAACCCCTGCGGCCCAGCGCGCGGGCGAATTCCTCCGGCCCGTCCGGCAGACACACCTTGGCCGCCGCACCCGCGCTGAGCACGTCTTTCGCGATCCGTACGGCCTCCCCGTCCGTCTGCCGTGCCGCCGGATCGATGATCACCAGCAGCTGATCGGACGTCGCGAAAGTCGCCACCTCGGTCCTGCCTCGCTTCCTCGGGTAGCATCTTTGTGCAAGAGCCCCTTGCGCTATTGCGCCAGGGGCTTCGTCTATTCCGGGGCATCCGGTCCGACGGTTGTGCGACCAACGGCGGTCGCTGTGGCACGCGGCGGTGAACCTTACGCCCACGCCCCCGACCATGGACATGCCCCGCCCGGAAGGGGTGTACGCGCGTGCCCGCACTTGTGCTGCTCGGTGCTCAGTGGGGTGACGAAGGCAAGGGAAAGGCGACCGACCTGCTCGGTGGCTCGGTGGACTATGTAGTGCGCTACCAGGGCGGCAACAACGCCGGCCACACGGTCGTCGTCGGCGACCAGAAGTACGCACTGCACCTCCTCCCTTCCGGAATCCTCTCGCCCACGTGTGTTCCGGTCATCGGCAACGGCGTCGTCGTCGACCCGTCGGTCCTGCTCTCCGAGCTGAGCGGTCTGAACGAGCGTGGCGTCGACACGTCCAAGCTCATGATCAGCGGTAACGCGCACATCATCACGCCGTACAACGTGACGGTCGACAAGGTGACGGAACGCTTCCTCGGAAAGCGGAAGATCGGGACCACCGGTCGCGGTATCGGCCCGACCTACGCCGACAAGATCAACCGCGTCGGCATCCGGGTGCAGGACCTGTACGACGAGTCGATCCTCACCCAGAAGGTGGAGGCGGCCCTCGACGTCAAGAACCAGATCCTCACCAAGCTCTACAACCGGCGCGCCATCGCCGTGAGCCAGGTGGTCGAGGAGCTGCTGGGCTACGCGGAGCAGATCAAGCCGTACGTCGCCGACACCGTCCTGGTCCTGAACCAGGCGCTGGAGCAGGACAAGGTCGTGCTCTTCGAGGGCGGCCAGGGCACGCTGCTGGACATCGACCACGGCACGTACCCGTTCGTGACCTCCAGCAACCCCACGGCGGGCGGTGCCTGCACCGGCGCCGGCGTGGGCCCCACGAAGATCAGCCGCGTCATCGGCATCCTCAAGGCGTACACGACCCGTGTCGGCGCCGGCCCGTTCCCGACCGAGCTGTTCGACGAGGACGGCGAGGCACTGCGGCGCATCGGCGGCGAGCGCGGCGTGACCACCGGCCGTGACCGCCGCTGCGGCTGGTTCGACGCGGTGATCGCCCGCTACGCGACCCGGGTGAACGGCCTGACCGACTTCTTCCTCACCAAGCTGGACGTCCTCACCGGCTGGGAGCAGATCCCGGTCTGCGTCGCCTACGAGATCGACGGCCGGCGCGTCGAGGAACTGCCGTACTCCCAGACCGACTTCCACCACGCGAAGCCGGTCTACGAGACGCTGCCCGGCTGGTCCGAGGACATCACGAAGGCCAAGTCCTTCTCCGACCTCCCCAAGAACGCCCAGAACTACGTCAAGGCGCTGGAGGAGATGTCCGGCGCCCCGATCTCCGCGATCGGCGTGGGCCCGGGCCGGGACGAGACGATCGAGATCAACTCGTTCCTGTAGAGGATCCCCAGCCGTGCTTTCCGGTGGACAATCGACGTATGAGCGTCCACCGGAACGCACGGTGCCGGGGACCGTACGGCGGTGAGGGCGACAGGGCCGACGGCACGGACTGCTCCGACCCGGCGGTTTTCGAGGTCGCCCGCTACCAGCTGCCCCCGCTCCGGGTCTGCCCGGTGCATCTCGGACCCTCGCTGCTGATGGCGAGCGGCGTGCTGTGGCCGCCGGAGATCCGGCTCATCGGCCGTCTGTGAGCGCCGGCGCCCCGCCGGTCGGCGCTGACACCGGCTGTTTCCCCGCTGTTCCCCAAAGCGGTGAACTGACCCATCTTTGACCCGGACATGACCTTTTCCTGGTTCCGGGCACTGGCGGGCCCGAGCACGATCTACGCGGGTAGCCCCCGCACGGGACGTCACGTCACGTCCATCTGCTCGCGTCAACGCCAGCCTCACCAGGAGCCTCGTATGCCCCTCAGTCCCATGAACCGCCGCGAGTTCGTGAAGAAGTCGGCCGTCACCGGGGCGGCGGTGGCCGCGGCCGGCGGCGTCGCGGCGGCTCCCGCCCAGGCGGCCGAGCAGAAGCGGGACTGCCACCCCCGCACCTGGTCGTTCTCCATCCTCGGCACGACCGACCTGCACAGCCACGTCTTCGACTGGGACTACTACAAGGACGCCGCCTACAGCGACAAGGCGGGCAACTCGGTGGGTGTGGCGCGCGTGGCCACCCTCATCAAGCAGCAGCGCGAGGCCAAGGGCGAGGACCACGTCCTGCTCGTGGACGCCGGCGACATCATCCAGGGCACCTCCCTGGCCTACTACTTCGCCCGCGTCGACCCGATCACCGGCACCGACGGCAAGAAGGGTCCCAAGCACCCGATGGCGGTGGCCATGAACCACATGCGCTACGACGCCGCCGCCCTCGGCAACCACGAGTTCAACTACGGCATCGAGGTGCTGCGCAGGTTCGAGAGCCAGTGCCACTTCCCGCTGCTCGGCGCGAACGCGCTGGACGCGAAGACCCTGCGCCCCGCCTTCGAGCCGTACACCGTCAAGCGCATCCGGGTGCCGGGCGCCCCCGACATCAAGGTCGGCATCCTGGGCCTCACCAACCCCGGTATCGCGCTGTGGGACAAGGACAACGTCAGCGGGAAGATGGTGTTCCCGGGCCTGGTGGAGCAGGCGAAGAAGTACGTGCCGAGGCTGCGCGCGCTGGGCTGCGACGTCGTCTTCCTCACCGACCACTCGGGCCTGGACGGCTCGTCGTCGTACGGGGACGAGCTGCCGTACGTCGAGAACGCCTCCAACCTCGTCGCCGAGCAGGTGCCCGGCATCGACGCGATCCTCGTCGGCCACACCCACGTCGAGGTGCCGTCCTACACGGTGAAGAACGAGCAGACCGGCGAAGAGGTCCTCCTCTCCGAGCCGTACTGCTGGGGCTACCGCCTCAGCGTCTTCGACTTCGAACTCGAACTGCACCACGGCCAGTGGAAGGTGACGAGCAAGAAGGCGCAGACCCTCAACCCCAACACCGTGGACGAGGACCCGGAGATCAAGAAGCTCCTGCAGGCCGACCACGAGCTGGTGGTGAAGTACGTCAACACGGCGGTCGGCACCTGTACGCAGGACCTCTCGGCGGCGGACTCCTGCTGGAAGGACGTGCCGATCATGGACTTCATCCACAAGGTCCAGGCGGAGAGCGTCAAGGCGGGGCTGTCGGCCTCGGACGCCGCCCTCCCGCTGATCTCGGTCGCGGCGCCCTTCTCCCGCACGGCCGACATCCCGCAGGGCAACGTCACCATCAAGGACATCGCCGGCCTCTACATCTACGACAACACCCTGTACGGCAAGAAGCTGACGGGCGCCCAGCTCAAGGACTACCTGGAGTACGCGGCGAAGTACTACCACCAGGTCCCGGCCGGCACGAAGGTGGACACCGCCACCCTCACGAACGCCAACAGCTTCTGGGACTACATGTACGACACGGCGGCGGGCGTCGACTACGAGATCGACATCGCGCAGGCCGAGGGGTCGAGGATCAAGAACCTCACCTACAACGGCGCCCCGGTCGCCGACGACCAGGTCTTCGTCGTGGCGGTCAACAACTACCGCGCGAACGGCGGTTCCGGCTACCCGCACATCGCCGCGGCGCCGATCGCCTACAGCTCGACCAACGAGATCCGCCAGCTGATGATCGACTACGTGACGGCGAAGAAGACCCTCGACCCGGCCGACTTCGCGGCCGTCAACTGGAAGCTGACGCAGGCCGGCACGCCGGTCTTCTGAGCGGGCACCGATCGCGCGAGGGCCGCCGGGTTCGCCCCGGCGGCCCTGCCGTGGTGTCAGGTGGTGCCCGCTGTGGGAGCCGGCCGGACGAGGGCGTCCTCCGCCGCGTGGCGGAGAGGGCCGGGCGAGAACCGGGCGCCGCGGAGGACGCGCGGGCGGCGTGCCTTTGGCCAGCATGTACGCCATGACCGCAGCTACCGCCGTACCCCTGCCCGCCCCCGCCTGGGCCCGCCGCGCCGCCCACGCCATCGCCTGGTGCGCGGTGCCGTCCGGCCTGTGGCGCCTGGCCATGGCCTCCGGCGTCTACGTCGGCTACAGCGACCGGGTGCTCCACGACGTCTACGCCATCCCCGGCTGGGGCGCCGCCTATGTCGTCGGCCTGTCGGCCGGGTGCGAACTGGCCGCGCTGTTCCCCCTGCTGCTCGTCAGCGAACGGTGGCGGCCGTCACGGCCCCGTGTGCTCGCCGGGCTGGCCTGGACGGCCTCGGCCGTTCTGGTCCTGGTGGCGGTGTGGCAGGTGGTGGTCGCCTGCACCGCGCACAGCCACACCTATCTGGCGCCCGGCACCGTACGCGTCGTCTGGGCCCTCGCGTACGGCCCGCTCCTCGCCGTTCCGTTCCTGCTGACGGCGGTGAGCTGGTCGTACACGAGGCGGACTGCGGGCGTCAGCTGAACACGATCATCGAGCCCTGTGCCAGGGAGCGGGTCGCCGCCGCGTGCAGGCCCAGCCACACGTGCCGTTCGCGGGCGAAGGGGCTGGGGTCGTACGGGGCCGGGACGGCCGGTTCCTCCAGCTCCGTGGGAGCCGTGGGCGGGGCCGGGGGCGCCGGGGGGTTGGCCGGGTCGATGCCGATCGCGGCGGCGACCTGCTCCAGCTCGCGCAGCAGGGTCTGGGAGCTGCCCAGCGGACCTCCGCCCGCGAGGAGTTCGTCGTTCGACAGCGGGTGCGGGAACTCGACGGGCACGTACGCGCCCGCGTGGTCGTAGTGCCAGACCAGGTGGGACTGCTGGGCCGTGGCCTCGAACATCTCCAGCAACTGTTCGTAGTCTCCGCCCAGTTCGTCCACCGGCGTCACCGCGAGTCCGCAGACCTGGAGGAGGTAGGCGCGGCGCAGGAAGTGGAGGGCGTCGTAGTCGAAGCCGGCCACGGGCGCGACCTCGCCGGACAGGCCCGGCATGTACTGGTACACCGGCACCGGTGGCAGCCCGGCCTCGGCGAGTGCGTTGTTGTACTGCGCGAGTTCCTCGGCGAACGGGTTGTCCGGGGTGTGGCACAACACGTCCACGAGCGGTACCAGCCACAGGTCACAGGCCAAAGAGAGCTCCTCACACACAGAAGGTGGTCAGGGAAGGCTACCGGTCACCTACCCGTTGGTCAGGTGTTCCAGCAGCGCCAGTGAGTGGGCGTTGGCGTCGGCGACGATCGAGCGGGCGGTCCCGGCCTCGCGCCGGGCCAGTGCGTCGACCAGGTCGGTGTGCCCGGCCCACAGGCGGCCGCGCAGGTCGGGCAGGCGCAGCAGGTGCTGCACGGCGCACACCCAGGACTGCACCCGCAGGCGGTTGAGGAAGTCACCGAGGTAGGGGTTGCCGAACAGGGCGCTCAGCTCGCGCCAGAAGCGCAGGTCGTAGCCGATGAGTATGGTCAGGTCGCCGGCCGCCGCCGCCCGCTGGGCCTCCTCGCCGCGGCGGCGCACGGTGGCCAGGGCGGTGGCCGTACGGGGGTCCTCCGGCGGGGTGCGGAACGCCGGGTGGCCGCTGCTGAGGGCCTGGAACATGCCGTCGGTGACCAGGCTGCGGGCCTCGATCATGTTCCGGTAGTCGGTGAGGGAGTACTCCGGGACACGGAACCCGCGGTGCTGGTCGGCCTCCAGGATGCCCTGGGCGGACAGGTCGACCAGCGCCTCGCGGACAGGGGTGGCGGAGACGCCGTACTGCTCGGCGATCTCCTTGACCGTGAACGCCCGGCCGGGTCGCAGCCGTCCCGCCAGCACCTCGTCACGGAGCGCGTCCGCGATCTGCTGGCGCAGGGTGCTGCGGGTCACGGCGCCGGTGCCGGGCATGCTCGGGCCTCTCCTCACACGTCGGGTGACGTACTCGTCCGTACCCGCGCTCTGTGATCGGCGACCTGGGGTCGGGATCTACGCGGGTATCCATGTCTTACGAGCACGTCACCTTACGCGTTCGGATCGGTCCGGCGGCAGGGGCGGTGGGACTACACCGTGTGTTCGTCGGCCACGCTCAGCGCGGCGTCCAGGGCGGCGAAGCCCTCCTTCAGCTCGGCCTCGGTGACATTGCACGGCGGCACCACATGGGTGCGGTTCATGTTCACGAAGGGCCAGACGCCGTGCTTCTTGGCCTCGGCCGCGAACGCGGCCATGGGGGCGTTCGCCTCGCCGGCCGCGTTGTACGGCACCAGCGGCTCGCGGGTCTCGCGGTTCTTCACGAGGTCCAGCGCCCAGAACATGCCGACACCGCGCACCTCGCCGACGCTCGGGTGCCGCTCGGCCAGTTCGGCCAGCGCCGGACCGACGACCGTCTCGCCGAGCCGCCTGGCGTTCTCGACCACGCCCTCCTCCGCCATCACGTTGATCGTGGCGACGGCGGCGGCGCAGGCCAGCGGGTGCCCGGAGTACGTCAGACCGCCGGGGTAGGGCCGCTTGCCGAAGGTCTCGGCGATCTTCTGGGAGATCGCGACACCGCCGAGGGGCACATAACCCGAGTTCACACCCTTGGCGAAGGTCATCAGGTCGGGTACGACGTCGAAGAGACCGGCGGCGAACCACTCACCCGTGCGCCCGAAGCCGGCCATGACCTCGTCCAGGACGAAGACGATGCCGTGGCGGTCGCAGATCTCGCGGACGCCGGCCAGATAGCCGGGCGGGGGCACCATGATGCCGGCCGTGCCCGGGATGGTCTCCAGGATGATCGCCGCGACCGTGCCCGGCCCCTCGAAGGCGATCGTGGTCTCCAGGTGCTCCAGGGCGCGCGCGGTCTCCTGCTCCTCGTTCTCGGCGTAGAAGCGGGAGCGGTAGAGGAACGGCGCCCAGAAGTGGACGACGCCGGCCGCGGCGCCGTCGTTGGCCCAGCGGCGCGGGTCACCGGTGATGTTGATGGCCTGCTGGGTGCCGCCGTGGTACGAGCGGTACGCCGAGAGCACCTTCGGGCGGCCCGTGTGCAGCCGGGCCATGCGCACCGCGTGCTCGACGGCGTCGGCGCCGCCGTTGGTGAAGAAGATCTTGTCGAGGTCGCCGGGGGTCCGCTCGGCGATCAGCCGGGCGGCCTCGGAGCGTGCCTCGATCGCGAAGGCGGGTGCGAAGGTCGTCATCTTCGCCGCCTGCTCCTGGATGGCCGCGACGACCTTGGGGTGCTGGTAGCCGATGTTCGTGTAGACGAGCCCGCTGGTGAAGTCCAGGTACCGCTTGCCGTCGTAGTCCCAGAAGTACGACCCCTCGGCGCCGGCGACGGCGAGCGGGTCGATGAGGTCCTGCGCGGACCAGGAATGGAAGACGTGCGCACGGTCCGCGGCCTTCACTGCGGCGCCGGCTTCGGGATGGGGCTGAGGGGTCATGGGCCGAGGGTAAATGTCCGCGATGCGGAAGAGATATCGGCGTCTTGTTCCGTGGACGGGGGCAATCCACGACAGGTTGTCGACGCCGGGACATCACGAGCATCGGCGGACCGCGCGTCCACCGGCCCCGGACATCGGCCGCTGCCGCGGCGGGGAGCGACGACCTCGCCCACACCAGCGCGGCCTCCGGAAAGACCGAACTCGCCGAGGCGGTCAGGCCGCTGGAACGGCCGTCGGCGGTACGGGAAGAGCTCGGCAAGCCCGTTACGGAACCGTAGACAGTGGGCCGCGCGCCTGTCCGCAGGGCCGGATTATTCTCGGTCCGTTGCACACGTATGCGGTACGTGTCTGGGGGAAGGGCGGCCATGGAGAAGCTGGGGACGGCGGATCCGCAGGGCATCGGGGGATACCGGCTGCTGGCGCGGCTCGGCGCGGGCGGCATGGGGCAGGTGTATCTCGCCCGGTCGGACCGGGGCCGTACCGTCGCCGTGAAACTGGTCCGCGAGGAGCTCGCCGCGCAGGACGAGTTCCGGGCCCGGTTCCGGCAGGAGGTGCAGGCCGCGCGCCGGGTCGGCGGGTACTGGACCGCGCCCGTGCTGGACGCCGACACCGAGGCGACGGTGCCGTGGGTGGCCACGGGGTACGTCGCCGGACCGAGCCTGCAGCAGGTCGTCGGCCATGATCACGGGGCGTTGCCGGAGCGGTCGGTACGGATCCTCGCGGCGGGGCTCGCGCACGCGCTGAAGGACATCCACGCGGCGGGGATCGTGCACCGGGACCTGAAGCCGTCGAACGTGCTCGTCACCATCGACGGGCCGCGCGTGATCGACTTCGGGATCGCCCGGGCCCTGGAGACGGCCTCGCTGGCCGGGGAGGAGCTGACCCGGGCCGGGGCGCTGGTCGGGTCACCGGGGTTCATGGCACCCGAGCAGGTGCGGGGGGACCGGATCACACCGGCGTGCGACGTCTTCTGCCTCGGATCCGTGCTCGCGTACGCGGCGACCGGGGCGCTGCCGTTCGGGACCGCCGGCAGCGGGGTGCACGCGCTGATGTTCCGGATCGCCCAGGAGGAACCGGATCTGGCGGGGGTGCCGGAGGGGATCGCCGACCTGGTGCGGGACTGCCTGCGCAAGGATCCAGCGGCCCGGCCGTCACTGGACGCGCTGCTGGAGCGGACGGGGGCGGGGGACACGGTGACCGGGGGGCGGTCACGGGATCCCTGGCTGCCGGGGGCGCTGGTCGCCCAACTCGGGCGGCACGCGGTGCAGCTGCTGGAGGTCGAGGACCCGGAGGGGACGTCTTTGGGGGTGGGCGCGCCCGCGGGTGCGGGCACCGGTGGGTTCGGTGGCGCGGCGCACGCTTCGGCGGGTGCGGTGGGCGGGGGTGTGCCGGGAAGCGCTGCCGGTGAGGTGTCACCCGAGCACGCGGCCGTCTCCGACGCGGGATGCGGCGCCGGTGCCGGGGCGAACCAGCCGCCCACCGCGGTGCCGGGGCAGGCTCCGCCGCCCGTGCCGCCGGTGCCTCCCGGGTTCGGGTACGCCCAGCAGCACCCCCAGCCGGCCGCTCAGGCGTATCCCCCGTCGGGCGGCGGCTACGGGTACCCGCAGCAGTCGTACCACCCCTACGGCGGCGGGCCCGGGACCACGCCACCGTACGGGCCGTCGGTGACCGGCGGGCCGCCCGGGCCGGAGCGGCGCAGCGGGCGGTCGACCGCGCTCCTCGTCGTGATCGCGCTGGTGGTGGCGCTGGGCGCGGGCGGCTCGGTGTACGCGCTGATGAACGGCGACGGCGGGCACGACAAGGGAAGCGGCGCCGCCGGTCCCGCGACCGGTGCCGGCTCGGGGACGGCCGACGGGAACTCGGGGGCGCCCAGCCCGGCCGAGCCGACGCCGTCCGCCTCCGTCTCCGTCTCCGCGGACGGGCTGATCCCGGCGGGCTACCTGGGCACCTGGGAGTCGGCGATCGACAACACCAACGGGGCCAACACCCGCCAACTGACCATCCGGCAGGGCAAGCTGGGCGACAGCGTGCTGACGCTGGTGGCGGACGGGCCGACCAGCGACGGCGGGACGTACCACTGTGTCTTCACCGCCAAGCTCGTCCAGCAACCCGCCGCCGACGGCCCGTTGGAGATCGGGCCGTCCACCGTGACCAGCGGCGCACCCGCCTCCTCCTGCACCCCGGGCGAGGCCACCGAGGTCACCCTGCTGCCGGACGGCCGGCTGAAGCGGGCGAAGGCCGACGGTGCGGAGAGCCTGACGTACACCAAGCAGTGAGGCTTCGCGGTGCCGCTGGGGCCTGGCCGACGAGCGCCCCTGCCCCCGGCAGAGCCCTAGCGCGGCTCCGGCGGTCGCTGCCGGGGCATGTTCGGACGGGACCCGTTGGCCGGGGGCAGCGGAAAACGCGCGCCGGAACCGCCCGCCTCCTGGCGCGGGACGTACGCCACCGCCGCCTGGATGCCCAGCGGCGCGGACCCCGTGCGGAACTCCACCATCCAGTCGGTCGTCTCCGCGCGCACCAGCTCCGTGACGTCCTCGGTGAAGCGCCGCAGCACGCCCAGGCACCGCTCGGCGGCCTCCCCGGCCGTGCCTTCCGCCGGGCCCAGCACCTCCCGGATGCTCTCGGAGGCCCAGTCGAACTGCAGCGCCTGCAGCCGCCGCTGCACCGCCTGCGCGGTGGCCACGTCCCGCATCCAGCCGGACGTCATGCCGAAGTACCGGTCGACGCCCACACAGGCGACCGCGACCAGCAGCGCCATACAGCCCCAGGGCGCCGCCCCGTCGGCCGCCCCCGCCAGATCCAGCAGCGGCAGCGCGGCACCGGTCACCACGCCCGCCGCCGCGCCCGAACGCAGCACCCGGGCTCCGCGCCGCTTCCACACCCGGTCCCGCAGATACCAGGACGCCGTCTCCAGCGCCCCGCGCTCCACCCATCGGTACAGCTCGTCGAGCCGCTCGGCGGGCTCCCCCCAGTCCCCGAGCGGAAAGGCCCGCCCGCTCAGATCGCCCGGCCGCAGCCCGGCCGCACCCTCGCCCCGCCCGTCCTGTGGCGGACCCTCGGGCTGCATCTCCGGCTGACCCACCCGGCACTCCCTACTGATCACTGATCACGACCGGTCACGTTGCGTGACATACCATGCCGATTCCATGCCGACGCGCGGCACCTTTCCTACCGCCCAATGGGTGGCGACGAAGGAGCTTTCCCGGCTTTTCCGCTCGGAAGAGCGTCTTGATCAGGTATAGGGCTGCCGTTGTTCTCACTCGAAAGAGTGGCGGGGCGATGGGGACGTGGACCACGTAGGCTCGTGCTCAACGAGAAGAACGTAGAGGAGCTGATCGTGATCCCCGGTGGTGGCCAGCCCAACATGCAGCAGTTGCTCCAGCAGGCGCAGAAGATGCAGCAGGATCTGCAGCGGGCGCAGGAGGAACTGGCGAACACGGAGGTCGACGGGCAGGCGGGCGGCGGTCTGGTGAAGGCCACCGTGACCGGCGCCGGTGAGCTGCGCGCGCTGAAGATCGACCCGAAGGCGGTCGACCCGGAGGACACCGAGACGCTCGCCGATCTGATCGTGGCCGCCGTACAGGCGGCCAACGAGAACGCGCAGACGCTCCAGCAGCAGAAGCTCGGCCCGCTCGCCCAGGGTCTCGGCGGCGGTACGGGCATCCCCGGTCTGCCGTTCTGAGCCCGGGCCAACTACGGTACGTTCCGAAAGGTCTCCAGGAAGGGCGGTCCGGTGTACGAAGGCGTGGTCCAGGACCTCATCGACGAGCTGGGGCGGCTGCCCGGCGTCGGTCCCAAGAGCGCGCAGCGCATCGCCTTCCACATCCTGCAGGCGGAGCCGACCGATGTGAAGCGGCTCGCGCAGGCGCTCCTGGAGGTCAAGGCGAAGGTCCGTTTCTGCGCGACCTGCGGCAATGTGGCGCAGGAGGAGCTGTGCAACATCTGCCGTGACCCGCGCCGCGACCCGTCGGTCATCTGCGTGGTCGAGGAGCCGAAGGACGTCGTCGCCATCGAGCGCACCCGCGAGTTCCGCGGCCGCTACCACGTGCTGGGCGGCGCCATCAGCCCGATCGAGGGCGTGGGTCCCGACGACCTGCGTATACGAGAACTTCTCGCGCGGTTGGCCGACGGGACGGTCACGGAGCTGATCCTGGCGACGGACCCCAACCTGGAGGGCGAGGCCACGGCCACCTACCTCGCCCGCATGATCAAACCCATGGGCCTGAAGGTCACCCGCCTGGCCAGCGGCCTCCCGGTGGGTGGCGACCTGGAATACGCGGACGAGGTGACCCTCGGCCGCGCCTTCGAGGGGAGACGACTCCTAGATGTCTGACGCCACACTGCACGACTCGACGCAGAACCCGGACGATTTCGTGGTCCAGATCGCGGACCAGGTCGAGAGCTTCCTGGTGGCGGTCACCGAGGTGGCGAAGGGCGACGAGCCCGGCTCGACGGTCCCCTTCCTCCTGCTGGAGGTCTCCCAGCTGCTGCTGGCCGGCGGCCGCCTGGGCGCCCACGAGGACATCGTCCCCGAGGAGCGCTACGAGCCCGACCCGGGCCCCGAGGCGGACGTCGACGAGCTGCGCGAGAACCTGGCCCGGCTCCTCGAACCCGTCGACGTCTACTCCGAGGTCTTCGACCCGTACGAGCCCCGCAAGGCCCCCGTCCCGGCGCGTATCTCCGACGACCTCGCCGACGTCATCACCGACCTCCGCCACGGCATGGCCCACTACCGCGCCGGCCGCACCTCGGAGGCCCTGTGGTGGTGGCAGTTCTCCTACTTCTCCAACTGGGGCCCCACGGCCTCCGCCGTCCTGCGCGCCCTGCAGTCGGTCCTCATCCACGTCCGCCTGAACCAGCCCCTGGAGGAGCTGGACGGCCTCGACACCGACCAGGCCACCATGGGCGACGAGACCCTGGAGTTCGAGGCGGGGCGGGTCATGGCGGAGGAGATCGGCGGGCCGCTGGGGATCCGGCCGGGGACGTAGCGCCGGATCACGGGGCCGCGGCGGCCGGGCCCGGGCTCACCCCGCCCACACCCCCCACAGCCCCTTCGTCACCGCCGTCGCGCCGCCGGCCAGGGACAGCAGCAGGACCAGGTGGCGGGCCCGGTCTTCGGGGATGCGGCCGGCGATCACGTGGCCGATCAGCGCCCCCGCGGTCATCGCCCCGCCGGCCACCGCCCACTGGGGTCCGCTCAGCCGGGGCGTGCCGTTCGCGGCGATCGAGAACACGTTGACGGCGACGCCGTAGAACTGGGCGTTGGGCACGAACTCGCGCACCGTCCAGCCCGCGTTGAGGGCGTACAGGGACACCGGAGGGCCGCCCACGCCCGCCGCCGCGTTCATGAAGCCGCCCAGCGCTCCCGCGGTCACCGCGCCCCTGCCGCCGCGCAGGGCCGGTACCCGGGCGCCGCGCATCACCAGCAGGACGGCCACCGTCACCAGGCCGCCCATGACCACCAGCAGGACCGGGCGCGGGAGTTGGCGGGTCAGCCAGGCGCCCGCCGGGACCGTGCAGGCCGCCGCCGCGCACAGGGGCACCATCGCCGCGGGGCGTACCCGCCGCCAGCCGCCCGCCAGGCCCACCACGCTGATGGCCCCCGCGGCGCAGTTGGCGAGCACCACCCCGTCGGCCGGCCCGAGCAGCAGCACCAGCGCCGGTACGGCGACCAGGGCGAAGCCCATGCCGGTCAGCCACTGCACGCATCCGCCGAGCAGGACGATCCCGGCGAGCAGCACTTCCGTCATGTCATGCCCCCCTCATCACGGGACGCTAGCGGCGTTCGCTGTGACCCGGGGCACTTTCTGCGTGGTCCCCCGCGCGGTGGGCAAGAGCCCTTCCGGAACACGGCGGCCGACGTCTCACCATGCGGGAGCAGGGTGGTGGAATTCGGGCGCTCGTTAGACTGAGCCGACACAAACGAACCGAGCGAGGAGCGCACGTGGGCCTTGTCGTGCAGAAGTACGGAGGTTCCTCCGTAGCCGATGCCGAAGGCATCAAGCGCGTCGCCAAGCGGATCGTGGAAGCGAAGAAGAACGGCAACCAGGTTGTCGTCGTCGTTTCCGCGATGGGCGACACGACGGACGAGCTGATCGATCTCGCGGAGCGGGTTTCTCCGATGCCCGCCGGGCGGGAATTCGACATGCTGCTGACCGCCGGAGAGCGGATCTCCATGGCCCTGCTGGCGATGGCGATCAAAAACCTGGGCCACGAGGCCCAGTCCTTCACCGGCAGCCAGGCAGGCGTCATCACCGACTCGGTCCACAACAAAGCCCGGATCATCGACGTCACGCCGGGCCGGATCCGTGAGTCCCTGGACAAGGGCAACATCGCGATCGTCGCCGGTTTCCAGGGCGTCAGCCAGGACAAGAAGGACATCACCACGCTGGGCCGCGGTGGGTCCGACACGACGGCCGTGGCGCTCGCCGCCGCGCTCGACGCCGAGGTCTGCGAGATCTACACCGACGTGGACGGTGTGTTCACCGCCGACCCGCGCGTGGTGAAGAAGGCGAAGAAGATCGACTGGATCTCCTTCGAGGACATGCTGGAGCTCGCCGCCTCCGGCTCCAAGGTGCTGCTCCACCGCTGTGTGGAGTACGCCCGCCGCTACAACATCCCGATCCACGTCCGCTCCAGCTTCAGCGGGTTGCAGGGCACGTGGGTCAGCAGTGAGCCGATTGGGGACAAGAAGGTGGAGCAGGCCATCATCTCCGGTGTCGCGCACGACACCTCCGAGGCCAAGATCACGGTCGTCGGCGTGCCGGACAAGCCGGGTGAGGCCGCCGCGATCTTCCGGGCCATCGCCGATGCCGAGATCAACATCGACATGGTCGTGCAGAACGTGTCCGCCGCCTCCACGGGGCTGACGGACATCTCCTTCACGCTGCCGAAGACCGAGGGCCGCAAGGCGATCGACGCGCTGGAGAAGAGCCGGTCGGGCATCGGCTTCGACTCGCTGCGCTACGACGACCAGATCGGCAAGATCTCGCTGGTCGGCGCCGGCATGAAGACCAATCCGGGGGTCACCGCCTCCTTCTTCGAGGCGCTGAGCGACGCGGGAGTGAACATCGAGCTGATCTCCACCTCCGAGATCCGCATCTCCGTCGTCACCCGCAAGGACGACGTGCCGGAGGCCGTCCGTGCCGTGCACACGGCCTTCGGGCTCGACTCCGACACCGACGAGGCCGTCGTCTACGGCGGCACCGGCCGATGACCGTCTCCGCGTACGGAGGCGTACGACGATGACCGGCAAGCCGACGCTCGCGGTCGTGGGAGCGACCGGGGCCGTCGGCGCGGTCATGCTCCAGATCCTGTCCCAGCGTGCGGACGTCTGGGGCGAGATCCGCCTGATCGCCTCCCCGCGCTCGGCCGGCCGCAAGCTGGCCGTGCGCGGCGAGGAGATCGAGGTGACGGCCCTGAGCGAAGAGGCCTTCGACGGGGTCGACGTCGCGATGTTCGACGTCCCGGACGAGGTCGCCGCGCAGTGGGCGCCGATCGCCGTGACCCGCGGCGCGGTCGTCGTCGACAACTCCGCCGCCTTCCGGCTGGACCCCGAGGTGCCGCTCGTGGTGCCCGAGGTCAACCCGCACGCCGTGCGGACCCGGCCGCGCGGGATCGTCGCCAACCCCAACTGCACGACCCTGACGATGATCGTCGCCCTGGGCGCGCTGCACGCCGAGTTCGGGCTGCGCGAGCTCGTGGTGTCGTCGTACCAGGCGGTGAGCGGTGCCGGGCGGGCCGGCGTGGAGACCCTCAGGGCCCAGCTGTCCCTGGTGGCCGGTACCGAGCTGGGCACCAAGCCCGGTGACGTGCGGCGGGCCGTCGGGGAGGACACCGGGCCGTTCCCGGAGCCGGTCGCGCTGAACGTCGTCCCGTGGGCCGGGTCGCTGCGGGAGGACGGCTGGTCCTCGGAGGAGATGAAGGTCCGCGACGAGGCCCGCAAGATCCTCGGGCTGCCGCAGCTGCCGGTCGCCGTGACCTGCGTCCGCGTCCCGGTGATCACCACCCACTCGCTGACCGTGCACGCCCGCTTCCAGGGCGAGGTGAGCGTCGACCGCGCCCGGGAGATCCTCGCGACCGCGCCGGGTGTGGTGCTGTGCGACGACCCGGCCACCGGCGAGTTCCCGACCCCCGCCGACGTCGTGGGCACCGACCCGACCTGGGTGGGCCGGCTGCGGCGGGCCCTGGACGACCCGACCGCGCTCGAACTCTTCGTGTGCGGCGACAACCTCCGCAAGGGCGCCGCACTGAACACGGCGCAGATCGCGGAGCTGGTCGCGGCGGACTGGGGCGACCGGGCGTAGGCCGTCAAGACAGGGTTTGTAGGATCTGTGTAAGAAGTGTGGCCAGAAGCATGGTCCGAACCACTTGAAACCATTGCTCAAGGCAACAGAAGATTTCCCTCCCCGTCCCCGCAACCTCGCGGCGGACGGGGAGCGTCTTTGCGGTCACTCTTCGGAGTGTGGGGGCGCCGTGATCGGGCGGGGTGTGGGGACACCCACCCACATATCAGACATAGGGGAAGAGCGGGGCGCATGACGGCACTTGAGGCACGGCCGGTTGTCGCACATGTGACGGCCGGCACGTACAACCTTGGCGGGGGCAGGCGTGTCCAACTGGCGTGGCAGAGGTACTCGAACTCAGCGCGGTCCGCGGCACGGCGTCCCTGCGGCCGCCCCGTGCGGCGCTCCGGCCCCGCACGCCCGGCGGCATGCCGGTGATCGCGCCCATGCCCGCAGCGCGGCCCGCCCGCATACCCAGCCAGCGTGACGGTGCCGAGGAGGCCGCGGCCCCCGCGGTGACCGAGGCCGCCGGCACGACCGTCGACCACCTCACCGAGACCTACCGGGCGCACTACCGCTCGCTGCTCGGCCTCGCCGCGCTGCTCCTCGACGACACCGCCTCCTGCGAGGACGTCGTCCAGGAGGCCTTCATCCGCGTCCACTCGGCCCGCAAGCGGGTCCGCGACCCCGAGAAGACCCTCGCCTACCTCAGGCAGACGGTCGTCAACCTCTCCCGCTCCACGCTGCGCCGCCGCATCCTCGGCCTGAAGCTGCTCTCCAAGCCGATGCCGGACATGGCGAGCGCCGAGGAGGGCGCCTACGACCAGCTGGAGCGGCGCGACCTCATCAAGGCGATGAAGGGCCTGCAGCGCCGCCAGCGCGAGGTCCTGGTCCTGCGCTACTTCGCGGACATGACCGAATCCCAGGTCGCCGAGACCCTCGGGATCTCGCTGGGTTCGGTGAAGGCGTACGGCTCGCGCGGCATCGCCGCGCTGCGGGTGGCCATGGAGGCGCCGGCATGAGCGAGCGAGCCGAAGGGGGCGATTCCGATGAACGCCACTCCCACGAACGTCACGAGCCCTTCGCCTGGCACGAACCGACGAAGCGGGACGAGCAAGAGCACACGCAATCGCACGCTGGGAACGGAACTGTGAACCACGGCCCCGACGAGAAGGGCCCCGAGGGGTTCGACGGCGACGAGCCGGCCCTGCGCCGGATGCTGCACTCCGCCGTCGACGACATCGCGCCGCGCGCCGGCACGCTGGACCACCTGCGCCGGGCCGTCCCCGCGCGGCGGGCCCGCAAGCGGCAGGCCGCCGTCGGCATGGCCGCCGCCGCCCTGTTCATCGGCACCGCGATCCCCGCCCTCGTCCATGTCTCCCAGGCCGACGGCTCCGACCCCAACACCGCCATGGCCGGCCAGTCGTCCCAGGCCCAGGGCGGCACCGGGCAGACCAAGGACGAGGGCGGCGCCAAGGGCTCCCCGAGGGACGCCGGCACCGCGAGTGTCAAGCCCGGCAGGCAGTCCGGCAAGCCCGGCGAGAAGGGGGACAGGCCCGGCGCCGGCACCGCCGGCTCCAGCGGCGGCGCCAACCCGTCCGCCACGCTCACCGCCGGCGGCGCACCGGTGTGCACCGCGGCCCAGCTGGGCTCCGCCACCGGCACCGCCGACGTCCCCAACTCCGCGGGCGTGGTCTACGGCACGTTCCGCGTCGTCAACACCTCCTCCACCGCCTGTACCGTCGCCGGTGCGGGCACCATCACCCCCACCGCGACGGGCGCGGCCGACCAGGCCAAGATCGGCACCGCCCGGCATGTGGCCGGGGACGCGGCGACCGACCTCCCCGACCCCTCGCTGGAGGTCACCGGGCTGCTCGTGCAGCCGGGCGCGGCCTACGAGGAGAAGTTCGCCTTCGTGCCCTCGGAGACCTGCCCCGCGGCGGGCGGCGACAGCACCACCGGCGGCACGGACCCGGCCGACCCGACGCCGGATCCGACACCCACGCAGGACGCGAGTGCCTCCGGCGGTACGGCGGACAGCGGGGGCTCGACGGGCACGGGCACCACGCCCCAGTTGATGACCGAGGACGGCACGGCCGACGGAAGCGTGCAGATCACGCACACGGCGCAGGGCGGCTCACCGTCGGCCACGGCCACGGTGACCGGGGAGTGCGCGGGGACCGTGATCTACACCGGGGTGCTGGCGGGTTCGTAGCGGCGCCGTCGTGCCGTGGGCCGGCGGGCGGCCCCGCCCCGGCCCGCGCCGGCAGCGGTCAGCCGCTGACCACCGGCGCCGGGGTGTCCTCCGCCGCGGGGACCAGGCCCAGCGCGGCGTCCCGCGCGGCCTCCGCCTCCCGCCGCAGCAGCCGGAACCACATGAACACCACGAACCCGGCGAAGACGAACCACTCCCCGGTGTAGCCGAGGTTCTGGAACGCCTTCAGATCCAGCCCGGTACCGTCCGGCGCCGTCGCGGGCACGGCCCGCATCCCGGCGTCGGCCGTGTCGAGCGTGATCCAGGCGTCGTACAGCTGGTACGGCACCAGGTTCACCAGGGACGCCGAGCTGATCACCGCCGTCTGCCCCGCCGGCAGTCCGCCCTGGGCGCTGACCCCGTTGTCCCCGGGCGTCTCGGACGCCTGCAGCGCGCCGGTCACGGTGACCTCACCGCGCGGCGGCGCGGGCGCCTTCGCCGCGTCCGCCGTGCCCGGCAGCCAGCCCCGCACCACCGGCAGCGCCTTGCCGGAGCCGGTGCGCAGCAGGGTGAGGACGTAGAAGCCGTTCCTGTCGTCGAGCTGCCGGCCCGGCACCAGCAGCTGTGTGCCGTAGTGCCCGCGCGCGCTGACCCGGCGGCCGGAGGTGGCCTTGTCGACGGGCAGCATCGTCTCCAGCGGACGCGCTCTCTCGTGCCGGTCGGACGCGGCCTGCTCGGTGGCGGCCCGGTGGTCCTGGACCCGCCCCTCGAACCGGCTCAGCTGCCAGGACCCCATGAAGACGCAGAACGGGATGGCGAGCAGCACGAAGACGTTGATGCCCCACCAGCGGGGTGTCAGCAGAAACCGGTACACGCCCTCCACGGTACGGCGCCGCCGCCGCTGCCCCGCCCGCGGGGCGGCCCTTGGCCCCCGGGTTCAGCCCTTGGTGGCCCTGAGCGAATAGATCAGCGGGATGCGCGGGTGGCCCGCGGGGAAGCGGTGGTAGTCGCCCTGGACCTCGAAGTTCTCGAAGCGCGGGAAGAGCGACACGTCGTGCTCGTGCAGGAACTCGATGCGCAGCCCGGCCCCGGCGAGCGCGGAGACGACGTCGCCGAGGGTGTGCTGCCACTGCACGCTGCGGTTGTGGACCGTGGCGGCGTTCTGGTCGGCGTAGGTGCCGGGCTCTTCCCACACCTGGGCGTCGCGGGCGAAGTAGTCGCGCACGACCCGTGAGCCGGTCGCGTCGTCGAGGGCGTCGGTGATCGGGTGGAACTCGGCGAGGTACAGGAACCCGCCGGGCGCGACGAGCGACGCGGCCGTCCGGGCCCAGCGGCGGATGTCGGGCAGCCAGCACAGCGCGCCGAGCCCCGTGTAGACGATGTCGTACGACGGCTCGGGCACCAACCGCGCCGCGTCGTACACGTCGCCGGTGACGAAGGCCGCGCGCTCGGGGCCGTGGCCGAGGTCGGCCGCGAGGGAGCGGGCGGCCTCGACGGCCGGGACGGAGAAGTCCAGGCCCACGACGCGGGCGGCACCGCGATGCGCCCAGGAGAGGGTGTCGGTCCCGATGTGGCACTGCAGGTGCAGGAGCGTCTTGCCGGTGACGTCACCGACCTCGTCCTTCTCGAAGTCCCGCAGGACGTCCGGGCGGGCCCGGAAGCCGTCGAGGTCGTAGAACTCGCCGCCCACATGGACGGGGACCCGTTCGTCCCACATGGCCTGGTTGTCCTCGCGCCAGCCTTCGGGGGCGGACGGAGTGGTGCCGGAAGTGCTCATGGTCGCGAAGTTATCCACAGCCTGCGCACACGTGCCACCCAATTGTCGGCGCGGCCAGGCACTATGGGCGCATGACTGGGGCCATGAGTGAGAGCAACGAGCCGGGCACGCGCGACGCGGCCGGCATGCCGGACTGGGAGAAGCGGTTTCGGGCGCCGCGCGTGTCGCTGCCCGACTGGGCGGAGGACGCGCCGGACCGCTCCCTGTTCGTGTCGAACGCGACGGGCACGTACGAGCTGTACGCCTGGGACCGTGCGACGGGCGAGCAGCGGCAGGCGACGTTCCGGCCGAACGGCACGACGGACGGCGTGCTCTCCCCGGACGGCGCCTGGATCTGGTGGTTCGACGACAAGGACGGCGACGAGTTCGGCGTCTGGCGCCGCCAGCCCTTCGAGGGAGGGGCGGACCAGCCCGCCGTCCCCGGCCTCGAACCCTCCTATCCGGCCGGTCTCGCCCTGGCCCGCGACGGCCGCACGGCGGTCGTCGGCCGCTCCACGGACGAGGAGGGGACGACGATCCATCTGGCCCGCGAGGGCGAGGACCCGGCCGAGATCTACCGGCACCGCGAGTCGGCGGGCGTCGGCGACCTCTCGCACGACGGCTCCCTGATCGCCGTCGAGCACACCGAGCACGGTGACGCCATGCACGCGGCGCTGCGCGTGCTCCGCCCGGACGGCACACCGGTCGCCGAGCTGGACGACACCAAGGGCGGCACCGAGGAACTGGGCCTGGAGGTGCTGGGCTTCGCGCCGGTCGACGGCGACACCCGGTTGCTCGTCGGGCATCAGCGCCGGGGCCGCTGGGAGCCGCTGGTGTGGGATGTGGCGACGGGCGAGGAGACCGACCTCGCCCTGGACCTCCCCGGCGACGTCAGCGCCGAGTGGTGCCCGGACGGCTCGGCCCTGCTCATCGCCCACGGCTTCGAGGCCCGCAGCGAACTGTTCCGCTACGACCTGGCGGCCCGCGAGCTGACCCGCATCCCCACCCCGCCCGGCACGGTCTCCGGCGCGACGGCCCGCCCCGACGGCAGCGTGGAGTACCTGTGGTCGTCGGCCGCCGAGCCCCCGGCGGTGCGGTCCACCTCCGGCGGTGTCGTCCTGGACCCGCCCGGGCTGACGTGCCCGCCGTCGGTGCCGGTGGAGGACGCCTGGGTGGAGGGCCCCGGCGGCCGCATCCACGCCCTGATCCAGAAGCCGGCGGGCGCGACCGGCCCCCTGCCGACGGTCTTCGACCTGCACGGCGGCCCGACCTGGCACGACAGCGACGCCTTCGCCGCGGGCCCGGCCGCCTGGGTCGACCAGGGCTATGCCGTGATCCGCGTCAACTACCGGGGCTCCACCGGCTACGGCCGGGCCTGGACCGACGCCCTCAAGCACCGGGTCGGCCTGATCGAGCTGGAGGACGTGGCCGCGGTCCGCGACTGGGCGGTGTCCTCGGGCCTCGCCGACCCCACCCGGCTGATCCTCACCGGCGCCTCCTGGGGCGGCTATCTCACCCTGCTCGGCCTCGGCACCCAGCCCGAGGCGTGGTCGGTGGGCATCGCGGTCGTGCCCGTCGCGGACTACGTCACCGCGTACCACGACGAGATGGAGGCCCTGAAGGCCATGGACCGCACCCTGCTGGGCGGCACCCCGGAGGAGGTCCCCGAGCGCTTCGAGGCATCGTCCCCGCTGACCTACGTCGACGAGGTCAAGGCCCCGGTCTACATCTCGGCGGGTGTCAACGACCCGCGCTGCCCGATCCGGCAGATCGACAACTACGTCAAGCGCCTGGAGACGAGAGGCGCGACCCACGAGGTGTACCGCTACGACGCCGGGCACGGGTCCCTCGTGGTGGACGAGCGGATCAGGCAGGTGCGACTGGAGATGGACTTCGCCGCCCGGCACCTGGGCGGATAGCCGCCGCCCGCCGGCCGGGTAGGGCCCGCCCGGCCGGCGGGTACGGACCGGACCGGTGGGCGGGGACCCCGCCGGTGGGCGGGGACGGGCAGCCGGGGGCCGAGGGGTGGGGCCCCTGGAGGGTCAGCGCAGCTCCGCGAGCCCCCTGCGGGTGGCGGCGACGACCACCCGGTCCTCCTTCGACAGCACATGGTCCGGCGCCGTGTCGGTCCGTCCCTCCAGCGCCAGCACCCTCCAGGACCCGGCCCGGAAGGCGTCCCGTACCGTCCGCCCCTCCAGCTGGGGATGACCGGCCACGTCGACCGCGGCGAACAGCAGCACCCTCCGCTCCACCGCCACAGCGCCCAGCACCTGCCGCCCGAGCATCGCCCCGGCGAACGCGGGCGCGGCCAGATGCGTGACGCTGCGGCTCCGGGTCAGCGCATGCGGATACGCCGCCCGCAGCGTCCGGTACACCGCGGTGGCGAAGTCGTCGTCGTACAGCCGCAGCACCACCCGCAGATCGGGCCGTACGGACCGCGCGTACAGCACGGCCTCCAGGTTGGTCGTGTCCGCGCTGGTCACGGCGAGCAGCGCGTACGCCCGGTGGATCTTGGCGGACTCCAGCACCCCTTCCTGGGTGACGTCCCCGAAGACCACCGGCACCCGCAGCCGCCGCGCGGTCGCCAGTCCCCGCGCCTCCGGGTCGGACTCGACACACACGACGGGGATGTTCAGCTCGCGCAGCCGGGTCAGCACCCGCGTGCCGATCTTGCCGAGCCCGAGCAGCACCACATGCCCGCCGAGGCCGCGCGGAGGTTTGCGCAGGGCGGAGGCGGTGCGGAAGGTGCCCAGCGCCTCCAGTACGGCGGCCAGCAGCACCGGAAGCAGCAGCAACCCGACCAGTCCGGAGAGGAGTTGGAGGATCTGCCTGCCCAGAGGTGCCCCGATGGCGGGGTCGTCGATCGCGAACAGGTCCAGCAGTGTGAGGTAGAAGGCGCGCAGCGGATGGATCCCGGGGGTGACCACCCACAGCGCGACGGCGAGCGCGACCACGCAGACCGTCGCGCCCGCCAGCGACCACCGCAACCGCCGGGAGAACAGCGAGGCGAGCGGCGGGACCCCGCCACGACCGGGCGTGGCCGACTCGCCGCCGCCCGCGGACGACACCTGTTCCAGCACCACGGCCGGCCGCCCGGCGGCCTGCCGCACCTCCTCGTCGTCCGGCAGCAGCCGCGGCTCCTGCTCCCCGCCGCCCTCCGGCCCGTCCCCGCCGGCGGCGTCGGCGCCGTTCGGGGAGAGCAGGGCGAGCGTGCACAGTCCGGAGCCGGCCGACGGCCGTTCGACGGCCCGCAGCAGCAGCCCCTCGGTCTGCACGACCTTGCTGGTGCCGGCGACGGCGGTGGCGGCCAGCGCGGGTGCCGCGGTGTCGGCGTCGGACAGCACGGTGGTGGACGCGTCCGAGCCGCCGTCGCCGGTGGCCAGCGCGGCCGCCTGGTCGAGGAGTTCCTCGATGTGCTGGCCCAGCCGGCGGTTGTAGAGGCGCAGGACGAGCCGCAGCCGGGGGTTGAGCCGGCGGGCGGTCAGCGCGGCCCGGATGTTGGTCTCGTCGTCGTCGAAGACGAGGGCGAGCGCGGCGGCCCGTTCCACCCCGGCCTCGGCGAGCACCGCCTCGGTGACCTCGGCGGCCTCCAG
Source organism: Streptomyces filipinensis (assembly GCF_014649495.1). GTDB lineage: Bacteria > Actinomycetota > Actinomycetes > Streptomycetales > Streptomycetaceae > Streptomyces > Streptomyces filipinensis. Next base: position 120,396 of record NZ_BMTD01000011.1, read on the forward strand.
CACCCGTGCGCCGTCACCGCCGTTGCCTCCGCCGCCGGTGCCGGGGGCGCTCGCGGCGGCCGCCGGCCCCGTGCCGCCGCGGCCGACCGCGGCACTGACCACACGGTCGAACAGGGCGGCCGACGCGGCCCGGGCGCGGCCGACCACCGGAGGCCCGGCGGTGCGCCCGTTCGGCGGCACCACGAGGGTGACCCGCTCGCCGTAGACTCCGCGCAACTCGGCCGCCAGCCGGTGCGCGAGCCCGTCGTCGCCGCACACCACCATGTGCGCCGGCGGGGCCGCACCCGGCCCCCCTTGATACGGAACGCTCGCCACGAGGGAAAAGACTGCCCCAAGGACACGGGTGGTTCCAGCAGTCCCGTGAACGCCCGCACCCCGCCCCCCGTACTGACGGGGAGGGAGTGAGGGAGCCAGCACAGCCGGAGGTATCCACCCGTGGCCATCACCGAAGACGCCCCGCCCGGTGCGGAGGCCGGCCCCGCTGACGCCGCCGCCGGTCAGGACGGCCGCCGGCTCAGCTCCCCGCTGGTGCTGACGCTGACGCTGCTGCTGGCCGTGCTCGCCCAGTCGCCGATCCGCGGACTGCTCGGCACCCCGCCGATGCAGAGCTGGATGACGGTGTTCGTCGCGGTGACCGTGCAGGCGCTGCCCTTCCTGGTGTTCGGCGTGCTGCTGTCGGCGGCCATCGCGGTGTTCGTGCCGCCGTCGTTCTTCGCGCGGGCCCTGCCGAGCCGCCCCGCCCTCGCCGTCCCCGTCGCCGGGGTCGCGGGGGCGATCCTGCCCGGCTGCGAGTGCGCCTCGGTCCCGGTGGCGGGCGCCCTCGTCCGCAGGGGAGTCACCCCGGCCGCCGCCCTCGCCTTCCTCCTCTCCGCCCCTGCCATCAACCCGATCGTGCTGACCGCGACCGCCGTCGCCTTCCCGCGCGACCCGGCGATGGTCCTGGCCCGGTTCCTGGCGAGCCTGCTGGTGGCGTGCGTGATGGGCTGGCTGTGGCAGCGGCTGGGCCGCACCGACTGGCTGCGCCCGCCGGCCCACGGCGCGCACGAGGGCGCGACGAGGGGGGAGACGTTCTGGAACTCGGTACGGCACGACACCATGCACGCCGGCGGATTCCTGGTGCTCGGCGCGATGGCCGCGGCCACGCTGAAGGCGGCGGTTCCGGCGGACTGGCTGCGCACGGCGGCCGGAAACCCCGCCTTCTCCGTGCTGGCCCTGGCCGTCCTGGCCGTGCTGCTGTCCATCTGCTCGGAGGCGGACGCGTTCGTCGCGGCCTCCCTCACCCAGTTCTCGCCGACGGCCAAGCTGGTGTTCCTGGTGGTGGGCCCGATGATCGACCTCAAGCTCTTCGCGATGCAGGCCGGCACCTTCGGCCGCGGCTTCGCCCTCCGCTTCGCCCCGGCCACCTTCGCACTCGCCGTCACGGGCGCCGTACTGACCTCGGCGGTGCTGCTGTGAACCGTCAGGCCCAGGCCGCCGTCATGTTCCTGCTCGGCGCCGCCCTGCTGCACGCGGGCGGCACCGGCCTGTACCTGCGCTACGTCAAGGCAGGACTGCAGCCGCTGCTGCTGGCCTCGGGGGTGGTCCTGGTCGCGGGGGCGCTGGCGACGGTCTGGTACGAGCGCCGGCGCGCGAAGACCGCCACCCAGGAGCACGGCCACCCCGAACCCCGCACCTCCTGGCTGCTGTTGCTCCCCCTCCTCGCCCTCATCCTCATCGCCCCGCCCGCCCTCGGCTCCTACAGCGCCCTGCGCGCCGGCACGGCCCTGCAGAAGCCGTACGCCCTGGGGCCGCTGCCCGCCGGCGACCCGGCCCCGCTGTCCGTGGTCGACTACGCGTCCCGCGCGGCCTTCGACCACGGCCGCTCCCTGCACGGCCGCCCGGTCCGCGTCACCGGCTTCCTCGCCCTGGACCACGCGGGCGCGCCCTACCTGGTCCGGATGGCCCTCAACTGCTGTGCGGCGGACGCCCAGCCGGTCAAGATCGCCCTGACCGGGACCCTGCCGCCGGTCCTGCGGCCGGACGCCTGGCTGGAGGTCACCGGCACCTACAGCCCCCGGCTGACCAGGGACCCGGTGAACAACGGCCCCGTCCCGTATCTGAAGGTCACCTCGGCCAGGCCGGTCCCGGTGCCCCACGACCCGTACGACGAGACCTGGAACAACTGACCGCCCAGGCCTAGGACTCCGTCAGGTCGAAGCGCTCCAGATCCCGCAGCCAGGCGTGGGCGTTGCCGTCGGACGGGGCCCGCCAGTCGCCGCGCGGCGAAAGCGAACCGCCCGCCGAGACCTTCGGGCCGTTCGGCATGGCCGAGCGCTTGAACTGGGAGAACGCGAAGAAGCGGCGGATGAAGACCTCCAGCCAGTGCCGGATCTGCGCGAGGTCGTAGGAGCCGCGGTCGGCCTCCGGGAAACCGGGCGGCCAGGCCCCGGCCTCCTCATCGTGCCAGGCGTGCCAGGCGAGGAAGGCGATCTTCGACGGCCTGAAGCCGTAGCGCAGCACATGGAACAGGGTGAAGTCGTGCAGCGCGTACGGGCCGATCTTCGACTCGGTGGACTGCATCTCCTCGCCCGGCACCAGCTCGGGGCTGATCTCGGTGTCGAGGATCGCGGCGAGGATCTTGCCGGTCTCCTCGTCGAACTGCCCGCTGCTGATGACCCAGCGGATGAGGTGCTGGATCAGCGTCTTCGGCACCCCGGAGTTGACGTTGTAGTGGCTCATCTGGTCGCCGACGCCGTACGTGGACCAGCCGAGTGCCAGCTCGGAGAGGTCACCGGTGCCGAGCACGATGCCGCCGCGCTGGTTGGCGAGGCGGAACAGGTAGTCGGTGCGCAGGCCCGCCTGGACGTTCTCGAAGGTGATGTCGTAGACCGGCTCGCCGGAGGCGAAGGGGTGGCCGATCTCCTTCAGCATCAGCCGCGCGGTCGGCGTGATGTCCAGCTCGGCCGCGGTGACGCCGAGCGCCCGCATCAGCTTGTGGGCGTTGTCCTTGGTGTGGTCGCTGGTGGCGAAGCCGGGCAGGGTGAAGGCGAGGATGTCGCTGCGCGGGCGGCCGGCGCGGTCCATCGCCCGGGCGGCGACGATCAGCGCGTGCGTGGAGTCCAGGCCGCCCGAGACACCGATGACGACCTTCGGGCCGCCGATCGCCGCGAGCCGCTGCTGCAGGCCCGCGACCTGGATGTTGTACGCCTCGTAGCAGTCCAGGGCGAGGCGTTCGGCGTCGGCGGGCACGAACGGGAAACGCTCGACGCGCCGGCGCAGGCCGAGGTCGGTGGCGGCCGGCGGGGCGAGTGCGAAGGACACCGTACGGAAGTCGGCGGTGCGCGCGGCGTGCGTGCGGCGGTTCTCGCCGAACGTGCCCATCCGCTGCCGCTCCTGCCGCAGCAGGTCGAGGTCCACGTCGGCGACCGCGTACTGCTCGCCGAGCGGGAACCGCTCCGTCTCGGCGAGCAGCACGCCGTTCTCGTAGATCAGGGTCTGGCCGTCCCAGGACAGGTCGGTGGTCGACTCGCCGAGGCCGGCCGCCGCGTAGACGTACGCGGCCAGGCAGCGCGAGGACGCGGAGCGGCACAGCAGCCTGCGGTCCTCGGCGCGGCCGACCGTGATGGGGCTGCCCGAGAGGTTGACGAGGACGGTCGCACCAGCCAGCGCGGCCTCCGAACTCGGCGGCACCGGCACCCACATGTCCTCGCAGATCTCGGCGTGCAGCACGAGTCCGGGCAGGTCCGTCGCCGCGAACAGCAGGTCCACCCCGAACGGCACGTCCGCGCCGCCGAGCCGGATCGTTCCGCCGCGCTCGTCGTCGCCCCCGGCGATCTGCCGGCGCTCGTAGAACTCGCGGTAGTTCGGCGGGTACGACTTCGGGACGACGCCCAGGATCCGGCCGCGGTGCACGATCACCGCGCAGTTGAAGATCCGGTCGCGGTGGCGCAGCGGGGCGCCGACGACCAGGACCGGCAGCAGCTTCGCCGACTCGGCCACGATCGTCGCGAGCGCCGTCTCGACGTCGTCGAGCACGGCGTCCTGCAGCAGCAGGTCGTCGATGGCGTACCCGGTCAGGCACAGCTCAGGGAACACGGCGACCGCGACGCCCTCCTCGGCGCACCGGCGGGCATGGCGCAGGACCGCCTCCGCGTTGGCGGGCGGGTCGGCGATGACGGTGTGGCCCGTGCACGCGGCGACGCGCGCGAAGCCGTGCTGGTAGATCGACCAGAAGCTCAACGGGACCTCTTTCCGAAGCGACTTTCCCACAGAGGAAGCGTAAAGGGCGGCCCGCCACCCACCCCCCACCTGCGGGTTTCAGTGCGCTGAAGCCGTCCACCGCGGGCTGAAACCCGGCTGAAGCCATGCTGAACCGCCCGGTCGGCAGTCTCTGCGGCATGACGACGACGGACCACGAACTCGCGATCGCAGCCACCGGGTTGCGCAAGTCCTACGGGGACAAGACCGTCCTCGACGGCATCGACATCCAGGTGCCCGCCGGCACGATCTTCTCCCTCCTCGGGCCGAACGGCGCGGGCAAGACCACGGCGGTCGGCATCCTGTCCACCCTGATCCGCGCCGACGCCGGCCAGGCCCGGATCGCCGGACACGACGTGATCGCCGGGGCACAGGCGGTCCGCGCGGCGATCGGGGTCACCGGCCAGTTCTCCGCCGTGGACGGACTGATCACCGGTGAGGAGAACATGCTGCTGATGGCCGACCTGCAGCACCTCTCCCGCCAGGAGGGCCGGCGGGTCACCGCCGAGCTGCTGGAGCGCTTCGACCTGGTGGAGGCCGCGAAGAAGCCGGCCTCGACCTACTCCGGCGGCATGAAGCGCCGCCTCGACATCGCCATGACGCTGGTGGGCGACCCGCGGATCATCTTCCTCGACGAGCCGACCACCGGACTCGACCCGCGCTCGCGCCACACCATGTGGCAGATCATCCGCGAGCTGGTCTCCGCCGGCACGACCGTCTTCCTCACCACCCAGTACCTGGACGAGGCCGACCAGCTGGCCGACCGCATCGCGGTGCTCAACGGCGGCAAGCTCGTCGCCCAGGGCAGTGCCGCCGAGCTGAAGCGTCTGGTCCCCGGCGGCCATGTGCGGCTGCGGTTCGCCGAGCCGGTGGCGTACGAGCGCGCGGCGACCGCGCTGCGCGAGACCGTGCGCGACGACGAGGCGCTGACCCTGCAGATCCCCAGCGACGGCAGCCAGCGCGAACTGCGCGCCATCCTCGACTGGCTCGACGCGGCCGGCATCGAGGCCGACGAGCTGTCCGTGCACACCCCGGACCTGGACGACGTGTTCTTCGCCCTGACCGGCAGCTCCGTACCCGCTCAGACCACCGACAAGGAGACCGTCCGATGAGCACCGCCGGCTACGCGTTCCGCGACAACCTCACCATGCTGCGCCGCAACCTCCTGCACGCGCGCCGCTACCCCTCCCTCACCCTGAACCTCCTGCTCACCCCGGTCATCCTGCTGCTGCTCTTCGTCTACGTCTTCGGTGACGTGATGAGCGCGGGCATCAACGGCGGCCACGCCGACCGGGCCGACTACGTCGCCTACCTCGTCCCCGGCATTCTCTTCCTGACCGTGGCCATGACCTCGCTCGGCACCGCGGTGTCCGTGTGCACCGACATGACCGAGGGCATCATGGCCCGGTTCCGCACCATGGCGATCTCCCGCGCCTCCGTGCTGATCGGCCATGTGGTCGGCAGCGTGATCAAGACGCTGACGGCTCTGCTGATCGTCCTGGGCATCGGACTGGCCATCGGCTTCCGGCCCGACGCGACGCCGGTGGAGTGGATCGCGGCGGTCGGGCTGATGGCGCTGGTGAGCCTCGGGCTGACCTGGATGGCGGTCGGCATGGGCCTGGTGAGTCCCAACCCCGAGGGGGCCAGCAACATCGGGACCCCGCTGGTCATGCTGCCGTTCCTGTCCAGCGCGTTCGTCCCGGTGGACGCCATGCCGAGCTGGTTCCGCTGGTTCGCCGAGTACCAGCCGTTCTCGCCCGCCATCGAGACACTGCGCGGGCTGCTGCTGGGCAGCGGGATCGGCACGAAGAACGCGGTGCTGACGTTGGCGTGGTGGGCGGTGCTGTCGGTGCTGGGCTACCTGTGGTCCAAGGGGCAGTTCAATCGCGAGCCGAAGCGGTGAGTCCGGCCGGACGGCGGGTGCGGGTCCCGTGCGATGGTCCGCGCAGTTCCCCGCGCCCCTCCGGGCGCGGTCAGCCCCCGGCGTTCACCAGTTCCCGCCGGGCCTCCGCCCGCAGCTCCTCCCGCCCCAGGGCGGCGTACCTCGACCTCGCGTCGGCGTACGCCGCCCCGTCGGCGTTCTCGGCCGCCTCCCGGGACCGGGGCAGTGACAGGGTGGGGAACTCCCGTACCACCGGCATCCGTTCCGCCAGCGCCACCAGCCGTACGGCCGCCGGGTCGCCCTGGGCCAGCCCGGCGTGCCCGAGCGCCAGCAACACCGTTCCGTACACCGGCAGTTCCACCGGCGACCCGTCGACCGGCGAGCCGCCGGCCGGGGCACCGGACAACAGCCCGAGCAGCCGCGTCCGCAACTCCCCGGTGAGCCCGGCGACCGGTTCCGGCCGGCCCTGCAGCGCGTGCGCGGCCACGGCGGCCGCCTGCACCTGCAGCGCCCACGGGTCCACGAACGGGTCGTCGGCGGCGTACCGCGCACTGATCTTCCGCACATGCTCGGCCGCCCGGCGCCACAGCCCGAGCCCGACCTCGGTCAGCCCCCGGGCCAGCGCGATCTCCGCCCTGGCCGCCAGCTCCGGGCTGTACATCCCGTCCGACTCCGGCGGCTGGTCCAGGGCGGCGAGGCCCAGCCAGTACTCGGCCTCGTCGATCTCGCCCCGGTGCAGACAGGCCAGCACCAGCCCCCAGCGGACGCCGATCGAGTCCGACCAGTCGCCGAACGCGTCCAGCGCGCCCAGGGCGGCCCGCAGATGGTCGTACGCCTCCGCACCCCGCTCGGACTGCAGGCACAGCTCGCTGACCCGGCCGTGGCTGAGCAGCCGCATGGCCGGGTTGTCCAGCGGGGCGAGCGCGTCGACCATCCGGCGGGCGCTGTCCAGCGCCCGCTCCGTGTCGTGTCCGGCCTCCCAGACGTAGCTGGCGACACCCGCGGCTATGCCCGCCAGCATCGGCTCGTCGGCCTCGCACAGCTCCTGGAGCCGGGCGAACTGCGGCGGCCGCATCTCCGGTACGGCGCACAGCACGGCGGACAGGGCCCGTACCACGGTGTCCGGCGGGGCGGGCGGCAGCCGGCGCAGCGTCACCAACTGGCGTACGGCGTGCGGGCCGTGGCCCATGAAGAGACTCGCCGCGCACACCGCCGCCGCGCTGCGGGCCGGTTCCACGTCCTCGGGGTCCTCGGGCCGGAAGTGGGACAGGGGGCCCGCGGTGTCGGCGGCCAGCGAGGCCAGCCGGGCGTAGCTGGAGCCGGTGGACCACAGGGACGACAGTACGGCGGTGACGGCGGCGGTGGTCGGTCCGTCGGTGCGGGCCAGCGCGTGCCGCAGGGCGAGGACGAGGTTGTCCTGCTCGGCGCGGATCCGGGCCCAGGCGGGCACCGGATCGTGGCTGAAGAGCAGGTCGTGGTGGGCCCGGCCGAAGTCCCTCGCCCAGGCGAGGAACCGGCCCTTCACCGCCTCCTCCTCACCGGCCGCGGCCCGCTGGTCGGCACCGAACTCGCGCAGCGTCTCCAGCATGTGGAACCGCACCCCGGAAGGGCTCTCGCCCACCTTGATCAGGGACTGCCCGGCCAGTTGCTCCAGCAGCGCCAGCGCGTCCCCGGTGTCGCCGAGCACGTACTCCGCCGCGTCCTCGGTGAAGCCGCCGGGGAACACGGACAGGGCGCGCAGGGCGGCCCGGCCGTCGGGTTCCAGCAGGTTCCAGCTCCAGTCGACCACGGCGCGCAGGGTGCGGTGCCGCTCGGGTGCGTCGCGGCTGCCGCCGCGCAGCAGCGAGAAGCGGTCCCGCAGCCTGCGGGAGATGTCGGCCACGGAGAGCACCCGCACCCGGGCCGCGGCCAGTTCCACGGCGAGCGGCAGCCCGTCCAGGTGCCGGCAGATCTCGGCGACCAGTGCCGCGGGCAGCTCCACACCGGGTCGCGCGGCCCGCGCCCGCTGCACGAAGAGCTCGACGGAGGTGGCCTGGGACAGCTCCGGCAGGGCGTACACCGACTCCGACGTCAGCCCGAGCGGGGCCCGGCTGGTGGCCAGGACCCGCAGCTCCCTGGACCGCGACACCAGCGCCTGGACGAGGGCGGCCGCGCCCGCGACGACCTGTTCGCAGTTGTCCAGCACCAGCAGCGCGGGCCCGGTGCCCAGCGCGCCGACGATGCCGCTCAGCACGTCCCCGCCGCCGCCGGCGTACGGCCGGCCGTCTCCCGCGCCGACCGCCGAGGCCACCTCACCGGCCACGTCGTCGTCGGCGGTGACGCCGGCCAGCGGGACGAAGTGCACCACGGGCTGCTCGGCCGCCCGGCCCACCGCGTGGGAGAGGCGGGTCTTGCCCAGCCCGCCGGGACCGACGACGGTGACCACGCGGGACTCGCGCAGCAGCCCGGTCACGGCGGCGAGGTCGGCGTCCCGGCCCAGCAGCGGGTTCGGCTCGTGCGGCACGCCGTGCCGGACCGGCGGCGCGTCCGCGCTCAGCAACTCCTGGTAGACGGCCTTGAGAGGGCGGCCGGGGTCGGTGCCCAGATCGTCCCGCAGCACCCGGCGATAGCCGTCGTACCGGGTCAGCGCGGCGGCCCGGCCGGCGGTGGCCGCCTCGCAGCGCAACAGCTCCGCCAGCACCTCCTCGTCCCGCGGCAGCTCCTGGGCCAGGCCGGCCAGAGGCGCCGCGGCCTCCTCCCGCCGCCCGAGCCGGGCCAGCGCGAGCGCCCGGGAGCGGACCAGCGCACGGTGGGTCCGGTCCCGGTCGGCCCGCAGCGCGGCCACCGGATCGTGCAGGTCCTCTCCCGCCCCGGTGCCCACGCTCCCGTCCCACAGCGCCAGCCCGGCCTCGGCCCGGGACAGGGCTCCCGCGTGATCCCCGGCCCGGGCGCGCTCGGCGCTCGCCGCTTCGTGGAGCAGCAGCGCGGAACTGTCGACCTGCGTCTCCTCCAGCGCCAGCCGGTACCCGGTCGGGGTGCTCACGACCAGCTCGGCGCCCAGCTGGGCCCTGAGCCGCGACACGAGGATCTGCACCGCCTTGCCCGGCCGCTCGGGCAGCTCGTCCGCCCACAGCCCCTCCACGAGCCGGCCCGTGCTGCAGCCGGTGCGCAGGTCCGCCGCGAGCAGGGCGAGCAGCCCGCGCAGCCGGGGTGCGGTGATCTCCCGCCCACGGCAGGCGACTCGGGACAGCAGGGTCAGCTCGGTCGTCACGCCCCGAAGACTAACCAGCGGGACTGCCCGGCGACCGGCGCAGGCCGACCGCCCCGGGTCCGGTCGTCTCCGTAAGAGACCCGTCAAAGCCGTGAGCGCGGCCGTATGAGAGGCGTCAACGGACGACCGGATCCGGCCACAGGGGCGCTTTCCTCTAACCGTCCGTTCCACCGAACCTCACTCCAGGAGTTCGCGATGGCCGATCTGGCCTTCGTCGTCACCGTGCTCGCGGGTTTCGCGCTGGTGGCCCTCGTCGCCAAGGCGGTGACGAAGCTGTGACCGCCGAGAACGTCGTCGGCCTGGTCGTGGCCGTCGCCCTGCTGGGCTATCTCGTCCTCGCCCTGATCTTCCCGGAGAGGTTCTGAGCGCTGACATGGGTCCCGTACTCGCGGGCGTGCTCCAGCTGCTCGCTCTGACAGGCGCGCTGGCACTCGTCCACATTCCCGCCGGCACCTACATGGCCCGGGTCTACTCCTCCACCCGGCATCTGCGGGTGGAGAGGTGGATCTACAAGGGCATCGGTGCCGACCCCGACACCGAGATGACCTGGCCCGCGTATCTGCGCGGGGTGCTGGCCTTCTCGGCGGCCGGCGTCCTCTTCCTCTATCTGCTGCAGCGGCTGCAGGGCGTGCTGCCCGGCTCGCTGCACTTCGCCTCCGTGAATCCGGCGCAGTCGTTCAACACGGCCGTGTCCTTCGTGACGAACACCAACTGGCAGTCGTACTACGGCGAGCAGACCATGGGGCACGTCGTGCAGACCGCCGGTCTGGCGGTGCAGAACTTCGTCTCCGCCGCCGTCGGCATCGCCGTGGCCGTGGCGCTGGTACGTGGTTTCGCGCGCTCGCGCACCGGTGAGCTGGGTAACTTCTGGGCCGACCTGGTGCGCGGCACCCTGCGGATCCTGGTGCCGGTGGCGGCGATCGCCGCGGTGGTCCTGGTCGCCTGCGGCGCGATCCAGAACTTCTCCGGCATCCACGAGGTCGGTCAGTTCATGGGCGGCTCGCAGCAGTGGAACGGCGGCGCGGTGGCCTCGACGGAGGCCATCAAGGAGCTGGGCACCAATGGCGGTGGCGTCTTCAACGCCAACTCCGCCCACCCCTTCGAGAATCCGAGCCCCTTCACGAACCTCTTCGAGATCTTCCTGATCCTGGTGATCCCGTTCTCGCTGACCCGCACGTTCGGTGTGATGGTCGGCAGTGTGAAGCAGGGCTACGCGATCCTCGCCACGATGTTCACGATCTGGCTGGGCTTCACGGCGCTGATGATGTGGACCGAGTTCGCCCACCACGGCCCGGCGCTGCAGGCCGCGGGCGGCGCGATGGAGGGCAAGGAGGTCCGCTTCGGGATCGGCGGCTCGTCGATCTTCGCCGTGTCCACGACCCTGACCTCGACCGGCGCGGTGGACTCCTTCCACTCCTCCTTCACCGGCCTGGGCGGGGGCATCACGACGCTGAGCATGATGCTGGGCGAGATCGCGCCCGGCGGCACCGGCTCCGGCCTCTACGGCATGCTGATCATGGCCGTGATCGCGGTGTTCATCGCCGGCCTGATGGTCGGCCGCACGCCCGAGTACCTGGGCAAGAAGATCGGCGGCCGCGAGATGAAGCTCGCCGCCTGCTACATCCTGATCACCCCCGCCCTGGTGCTGGTCTTCACCGCCGCCTCGATGGCCCTGCCGACCCCGCCGCATTCCATGCTGAACTCCGGCGCGCACGGGTTCTCCGAGGTGCTGTACGCCTTCACCTCCGCGGCGAACAACAACGGCTCGGCCTTCGCCGGCCTGAACGCGAACACCGACTGGTACAACACCATGACCGGTCTCGCCATGCTGCTCGGCCGCTTCCTGCCGATGGTGTTCGTCCTGGCCCTGGCCGGCTCGCTCGCGGAACAGCAGCCGGTCCCGGTGACCGCGGGCACCCTGCGCACCGAGAAGCCGCTGTTCACCGGCCTGCTGGTGGGCGCGATCCTCATCATCACCGGCCTCACCTACTTCCCCGCCCTGGCGCTGGGCCCGCTCGCGGAAGGGCTGGCGTGATGACCACCCGCACAGAGAACCCAGAGGACTCCATGTCCACCCCCACCCTCGCGCCCCACCAGGACGCGCCCACCGGGCACCAGCCCGCCGAGGGCCGTGCCGGAGCGGGCCTCTTCGACCCCAAGGCACTGGTCAAGTCGCTGCCGGACGCCTTCCGCAAGCTCGATCCGCGGGTGATGGTCAAGTCGCCCGTCATGTTCGTGGTGTGGATCGGCTCCGTCCTGACCACGGTGTTCTCCCTCAAGGACCCGGGCGACTGGTTCGGCTGGACCATCAGCGCCTGGCTGTGGCTGACGGTCGTCTTCGCCAACCTGGCCGAGGCGGTCGCCGAGGGCCGCGGCAAGGCACAGGCCGACACCCTGCGCAAGGCCAAGACCGACACCGTCGCCCGCCGGCTCCTCGCGGACGGCACGACGGAGGAACAGGTCCCCGGCACCGCGCTGACCATCGGTGACCTGGTGGTCTGCGAGGCCGGCGACGTGATCCCCGGTGACGGCGACGTCGTCGAGGGCGTGGCATCCGTGGACGAGTCGGCGATCACCGGCGAGTCCGCCCCGGTCATCCGGGAGTCCGGCGGCGACCGCTCGGCCGTCACCGGCGGCACGAAGGTCCTCTCCGACCGGGTCGTCATCAGGATCACGACCAGGCCGGGCGAGACCTTCATCGACCGGATGATCAACCTGGTCGAGGGCGCCGCCCGGCAGAAGACGCCCAACGAGATCGCGCTGAACATCCTGCTCGCCTCGCTGACCATCGTGTTCCTGCTGGCCTGTGCCACCCTGCCGCCGCTCGCCACCTACGCGGGCACGCACCTGACGATGGTCGTGCTGGTCGCCCTGCTGGTCTGCCTGATCCCGACCACCATCGGCGCCCTGCTGTCCGCGATCGGCATCGCGGGCATGGACCGCCTCGTCCAGCGCAACGTCCTGGCCATGTCCGGGCGCGCGGTCGAGGCCGCGGGTGACGTCTCCACGCTGCTCCTGGACAAGACCGGGACGATCACGCTCGGCAACCGCCAGGCCGCCGAGTTCCTGCCGGTGCGCGGGACGACGGAGGCCGAGGTCGCCGACGCCGCCCAGCTGTCGTCGCTGGCCGACGAGACGCCCGAGGGCCGGTCCGTGGTCGTCCTGGCGAAGGAGCGGTACGGACTGCGCGAGCGGCACCAGGGCGAGCTGGCCGGCGCCGAGTGGATCGCCTTCACCGCACAGACCCGGATGTCCGGAGTGGACGTGGACGGGCGCAAGATCCGCAAGGGTGCCACCGCCTCGGTCATCGCCTGGGTCGGGGAACAGGGCGGCGAGGTCGCGGCGGACGCCCAGGAGCTGACCGACCGGATCTCCGAGGCCGGCGGCACCCCGCTGCTGGTCGCGGTCGAGGACGCGGACGGCGCCCGCGTGCTGGGTGTCATCCACCTGAAGGACGTGGTCAAGGAGGGCATGCGGGAGCGGTTCGAGGAGCTGCGCCGCATGGGCATCAAGACGGTCATGATCACGGGTGACAACCCGCTGACCGCCAAGGCGATCGCCGAGGAGGCCGGCGTCGACGACTTCCTCGCCGAGGCCACCCCCGAGGACAAGATGGCCCTCATCAAGCGGGAGCAGGCGGGCGGCAAGCTGGTCGCGATGACCGGGGACGGCACCAACGACGCGCCCGCGCTCGCCCAGGCGGACGTCGGCGTGGCCATGAACACCGGTACGTCGGCCGCCAAGGAGGCCGGCAACATGGTCGACCTCGACTCCAACCCGACCAAGCTCATCGAGATCGTCGAGATCGGCAAGCAACTGCTGATCACCCGGGGCGCGTTGACGACGTTCTCCATCGCCAACGATGTCGCGAAGTACTTCGCGATCATCCCGGCGCTGTTCGCGGCGGTCTACCCGGGTCTGGACAAGCTGAACATCATGCAGCTGTCCTCGCCCAACTCCGCGATCCTGTCGGCCGTCGTCTTCAACGCGCTGATCATCATCGCGCTGGTGCCGCTGTCCCTGAAGGGCGTGCGCTACCGGCCGATGAGCGCCGACCGGATGCTGCGGCGCAACCTCGGGATCTACGGCATCGGCGGCCTGGTCGCACCGTTCATCGGCATCAAGGTCATCGACCTGCTCATCTCCCTCATCCCCGGGCTGTGACTCTTCAAAGGCGTGCTGATCACCATGAACAACTCCTTCGCGAACACAGCCCGGTTGCTGGGCGCGGGCCTGAGGGCACTGCTGGTGCTGACCGTGCTCACCGGCGTCCTCTACCCGCTGGCCGTCACCGGTGTGGCCCAGGCGCTCTTCGCCGGCCGGGCGAACGGCTCCGAGGTCAGGGCGGACGGCAAGGTCGTCGGCTCGTCCCTGATCGGACAACAGGGGTACGGCCTGCGGTACTTCCAGTCCCGTCCCGCGAACGGCCTCGGCACCAACAGCGTCAACACGCGGTACAAGCTGGTCCTGTCCGGCGCCACCAACCTCTCCGCGGACAGCGAGGTGCTGGTCAAGCAGGTCGAGGACGCCAAGGCCGCCGTAGTGAAGGACAACTCGGTGCCCGGGTACACCGTCAAGCCCTCCCAGGTCCCCGCCGACGCGGTGACCTCCTCGGGCTCGGGCCTGGACCCGGACATCTCCCCGGCCTACGCCGAGCTGCAGGTGCACCGGGTCGCCGCGCGGAACGGCCTGTCCGTCGCCCGCGTGCAGAAGCTGGTCGAGGACCACACCACCGGCCGCACCCTGGGCTTCATGGGCGAACCCCGCGTGAACGTCCTCGAACTCAACATCGCGCTCAAGGACCTCGCGGCACAGCGGTGACGTCCTTGTGCGAACCGTGACGGGAGCCGGCGGTCCGGGGACGCAGCCCGGACCGCCGGCTCCCGCAGGCATGACAGGAGAGGCACACCCCCATGACCCGGGTGCTCGTGGTGGAGGACGACCCGCAGCTCGTACGGGCCCTCGTCATCAACCTGCAGGCACGTCACTACGGCGTCGACTCCGCCCCCGACGGAGCGACGGCCCTCCGGCTCGCCGCCGCGCGCCAGCCCGACGCGGTCCTGCTGGACCTCGGCCTGCCCGACATGGACGGCGTCGACATCATCAAGGGCCTGCGGGGCTGGACCCGCGTGCCGGTCCTGGTCCTGTCCGCCCGGCAGGGCTCCGACGAGAAGGTGGCCGCGCTGGACGCCGGCGCCGACGACTACATCACCAAGCCGTTCAGCATGGACGAGCTGCTCGCCCGGCTGCGGGCCGCCGTCCGTCGCACGGGGGACACCCCCCTCGTCCCCGAGACGACACTGGTCGAGACGGACGACTTCACGATCGACCTGCTCGCCAAGAAGGCCGTACGGGACGGCCGGGACGTCCGGCTCACCCCGACCGAATGGCACCTGCTGGAGATCCTGGTGACGCATCCCGGCCGGCTGATCACCCAGAGACGGCTGCTGCAGGAGGTCTGGGGAGTCTCGCAGCGCAACAAGACCAACTACCTGCGGGTCTACATGGCCCAGCTGCGCCGCAAGCTGGAGACGGACCCCTCCCGGCCCCGCTATCTGATCACCGAGCCCGGCATGGGCTACCGCTTCGAGGAATGAGCGGCCGTCACACCCGGGGCCATACGCGGCCCAGGCCCCACACGCTCCGGCGCCGCACCGCCGCCAGCTCCGCCCGCAGCGGCGGCGGCACCGCGAGGACGGGGCACATGGCGTGGGCCAGGCAGTACCGGCCGACCGACGGCCACAGCGCCCGGTGCAACCGGCCCCGCCGGCCCGCGCCCACGACGAGGACGTCGTCCTCGCGGTCGGCGGTCCCCACCAGCGCCGGCCCCGGCGCGCCCCGTACGACGAGCGCCTGCCCGGGGAGCCCGGTGTCCACGCCGCCGAACACCCCGTGCAACGCCCCGACGAGCCGCTCCCGCGCCAGCCGCTCCCACACGGGGACCAAGGCCGTCGCGGACGGGAACCTGCGGGCGGCGGGATCCCCCTCGGGCGGCTCCCAGGCCAGCACCGGCCAGAGCTCGGCCCCCCGGCGCCCGGCCTCGGCGGCGGCCCGGCTCAGGACGGCCGCACCGTCCAGCGAGCCGCTCACTCCCACCATGACCCGGGCGGCCGAAAGCGGGCGGTACGCGGACATGGCTCCTCCTGGAAATCCCTCCCATCACACCCGCTCACCCCGCTCCCGCGCAGTCGGTACATCCGTTCCTGACACCACTCTGACGGCCCTTGCCCGCCCCTGCCCCGCGCCCGTCAGCGTCCCGTCAAGGTCGCCCGAGTCACCGTCAGCGTCCCGTCAGGGCGACCCCGCGGCCCCCCGCCGCCGGGCATAACGTCGACACCGCGCCCCGGCCCGCCTCCCCGCGTCCGGGGCACCCCAGATCCCTCGCTCCCCGCCCCTACGGGAGGCACCCCATGACAGAACTCCGTCACGGCGAAGACCCCGAACCCGCCGATCCGTTCCCGGCCGGACCCCTGTACGTCCCGGTCCGGCCGGAACCCTCCGGATACGCGGCCCGGCTCTTCCGCACCCCGCTCGGCGACCGTACGGCCGTCGGCTTCACCACCGAGCGCCGGCTGACCGCCACGCTCGGCCCCGGCCAGCCGTGGATCCGGCTCGCCGAGCCCGCCCTGCGCGCGCTGACCGCACCGCTCGGCGTCACCACGCTCACGGTGGACCCGCAGTTCACCGCCCCGGCCGCCACACCGGTCACATCCGAATCGCCCCTCCTGCGGGCCGCGTGAGGGAGCGGACACGATGACCACGGTTCACGAACCCACCACCGCCAGCGGCCTGTTGCTGTGGCCCGCCTCCACCGCCGAACCGTCGCACGGCGGCCTCACCGTCGGCGGCGTACCGCTCGCCGAGATCGCCGACCGCTTCGGCACTCCCGTCTACGTCCTGGACGAGGCCGAGGTCCGCGACCGCTGCCGTACCTATCGGAACGCCTTCCCCGACGCAGAGGTCCTGTACGCGGCCAAGGCGTTCCTGTGCCGGGCCATGGCCCACTGGACCGCCGAGGAGGGACTCGGCCTCGACGTCTGCTCCGCCGGCGAACTCGAACTCGCCGTCACCACCGGCTTCCCGCCCGAGCGGATCGTGCTGCACGGCAACGCCAAGTCCCCGCACGACCTGGACACCGCCCTGCGCCTCGGAGTGGGCCGGATCGTCATCGACAGCCCCGCCGAGATCGCGCGGCTGGCCGCCGCCGTCGGCCCGGACGGCCACCAGAAGGTCATGGTCCGGGTCGTGCCCGCGATCGCGGCCGGCGGGCACGAGAAGATCCGCACCGGCACGGACGACCAGAAGTTCGGCCTGTCCATCGCCGACGGCTACGCCCAGCACGCCATCACCCGCATCCTCGACCAGCCGCAGCTCGAACTCACCGGCCTGCACTGCCACCTGGGCTCCCAGATCACCAGCGTCAAGCCGTACCTCGTCGCCGTACGCCGGCTGGTCGGCCTGATGGCCCGCCTGCACGAGCAGCACGGCCTGGTCCTGCCCGAACTCGACCTAGGCGGCGGTCACGGCATCGCCTACCGCCCCGGCGAGGAGGCCCTGGACCTGACGGCGCTGGCCCGCGGGGTCCGCACGGAACTCGCCGACGCCTGCGCCACGGCCGGGCTCCCCGTCCCCCGCCTGATCATCGAGCCCGGACGGGCGATCGCGGGCCCCGCCGGTACCGCCCTGTACCGCGTCCTGGCCGTGAAGCGCACGGGCGGCCACGTCTTCGTCGCCGTCGACGGCGGCATGAGCGACAACCCGCGCCCCGCCCTGTACGGCGTCCACTACGCGCCGCGCCTGATCGGCCGGCACCCTACGGCGGACGCGGCCCGGGTCACCGTCGTGGGCCGGCACTGCGAGGCGGGGGACGTCCTGGCCGCCGACACGCAACTCCCCGCCGACGTACACCCCGGCGACCTGCTCGCCGTACCGGTGGCCGGTGCCTACCACCTGTCGATGGCCTCCGGCTACAACCTGGTCGGCCGCCCGCCGGTGGTGGCCGTACGCGACGGCCTCGCCCGTCTCCTGGTGCGCCGCGAATCCCTGGAGGACATCCGCAGCCGCGACGTGGGCCTGTAGCGGCCCGGAACAGCCGCGTGACGGGCACGCCGGGAGCGCTTACAGTTCGCTCACCTGCCGACGCCTACCCAGGCAACAGGCCCCATTTTCCTGAGGGAACTCATGCACAGATTCGCCATCGGTACCGCTTTGTCCGGTGCGCTGGCACTCGCCGCCCTCACCGTCCCCGCGGCGCACGCGGACACGGTGGTGGGCGACACCGAGGTTTCGCACGTGGTCGTGAACGGCGGCAAGGACGTCGCCGTCGGCACGACCAACAAGGTGACCTTCAAGGTCACGTTCACCGCCTCCGACCCGGCCGGCATAGCGTCCGGACAGACGTACCTCTACCACGGCACGTGGAGCGACCCGGACGCCTTCTGGACCCAGGACTCGGACGCCGACACCGTGTGCACGTCGGGCACCACGGTCACCTGCACGTCGACGTACACCGTCGTCCCCGAGTACGACCTGCACTACAACGCGCTGGCGGGCACCTGGCACATCGGCGCCTACGCGAAGGCCAAGGACGGCGACTCCGCGAAGCGGACGGACGTCGGCACCTTCCACGTCCAGCGCTACTCCAAGCTCACGGTCAACGCCTCGCCGGAACCGGTCGCCAAGGGCGCGAAGCTCACGGTCACGGGCAAGCTGACCCGGGCGAACTGGGAGGACCACCAGTACCACGGTTACACCGGGCAGCCGGTCCAACTGCAGTTCCGCAAGGCCGGCAGCAGCACGTACAGCACGGTCAAAACCGTGTCCACGGACAGCACGGGCACTCTGAGGACCACGGTCACCGCCTCCGCCGACGGCTACTGGCGCTACTCCTTCACCGGCACCAGCACCACGCCCCCCGCCACGGCCACCGGCGACTTCGTCGACGTGCGCTGAGCAGTCCTTCGCCCCACCGGTGTGCGGCCCACGTGGCCGGACCGGCTGAAGTCCGGCCACGCAGCCGCCGCTGTCCGCATCCCTGGGGCGCCGTCGCCTGCATCGTCACCCGCCCCGCCCCGCCCACGTCGCTCGTCCGGCGCCCCTGTGTCGGGGAGGGGAACGGGGCGGGACGAGGGATCCCCGCATCTCGTCGTGACTCGAAGGAATCTGTACGATGCGTGCGCCCATAGGCTCTTGTCGGGAGCCGTCCCGCGGGGCCCTTCTTCTGACCGTGGGGATGCATATGCGCATACGCGCTTCGGTCGCCGCTCTGTCCGGCGCCCTGGTTCTCGCTTCGGCTCTGGTGTTTCCCGCCGCCGCGCAGGCGCACGCGGGGCCCATGACCAGTGAGGACGACACGACGATCACGAAGGTCGTCGTCAACGACGGCAAGGACATCGTCCTCGGCACCTCCGCCAAGAAGTCGTTCACGGCCACGGTGACCGCGGCCGACCCGGACGGCGTCACCGGCGGCTGGGTCGCCCTGTGGCACGGCACCTCCTTCGACGAGCAGGGCAGGGACGGTGCTCTGATGCCCGCCGAGCAGGGATCGGGCTCCTGCGTGGCGGCCGGTGCCCAGACGTCGACGTGCACGGTCCACTTCACCCTGGACCCGAAGGCCGACATGACCAAGAACGCCTATGCGGGCACCTGGCACGCGTACGCCATCGCGTACGGCCTCCCGAGCGGTTCAACCAGTGACGGATACGCCGGCTCCGTGCACATCAAGCGCAACACCACGCTGACCGCGAACGCCTCGCCCGAGCCGGTGGTCCATGGCCGGACCATCACGGTCAAGGGCACGCTCACCCGCGCCGACTGGGAGACCCATGCGTACGCGGGCCTGAGCAACGTGCCGGTGAAGCTCCAGTACCGCAAGTCGGGCACCAGCACGTACACGACCCTCAAGACCGTCACCAGCGGCCCCGGCGGAGCCGTGACGGCCACCACGACCGCGACGGGCGACGGGTACTACCGCTTCTCCTACGCGGGTACCACGGCCACCGCCGCCGCGACGTCGGCCAGCGACTTCGTCGACGTCCAGTAGGAACAGGCGACCGCCTGCGAGGCTTGATCAGAAGCCTTTGGCCCCCGACACGTCAGAGGCCACTCACGAAAATTCGTAAGTGGCCTCCGACCACTACTGGGTAGCTCATCCCCGCAGACCGCTCCTGCGGTCACCACAGGGTCAGGACCGTCCGCCCTGACCCGTAGGACTACGCTCACCACCGTGCCCCATCCTGTGTCAGCGAACTCCGCGGTAGAGCCCATCTCACAAGAAGCTGTCGAGAACGGCGAGGTTTACACCCGCCGGTGGGTCGTCGACATGATCCTCGACCTAGCGGGGTACACGGCAGATCGCGACCTCGGGCAGTGGACGATCACGGATCCCGCCTGTGGCACGGGAGCCTTTCTGCTGAGTATCGCTGAGCGACTCAGCACGGCTTGCCGTAAGCAAGGCAGGGACCTTCCAGAACGAGCCGTCAGGGCTTTCGATCTTCTCGACCGGAACGTGCAGGCCAGCCGCAAAGCCGTAGTTGAGTTGCTCACCGCGGACGGCTGGGAAAAGACTGAAGTCGAAAGACTTGCTCGCATCTGGATCAGATCCGGCGATTACCTCCTCGAACCTGCCCAGCAAAGCGACTTCGTGGTCGGGAACCCGCCGTACATCCGTTTGGAAGACGTTCCGGATCAGCGCATGCGTGCGTATCGAAAGAACCAAAGGACGATGGTCGGGCGCTCCGACATCTATGTCGGCTTTTTCGAAAAAGCGCTGAATTCGCTCCCCCCCGGCGGAGTGCTGGGGTTCATCTGCGCCGACCGATGGATGCGCAATCAGTACGGTCGGGAACTCCGAAAGATGGTTGCTGATCGCTACAGCATGAAAGCGGTGGTGATCATGCACGACGTCGACGCTTTCGAATCTCAAGTAGCCGCCTACCCGGCTGTCACCATCCTTGCCAACGAACCACAGGGGCCCGTGATCGCCGCCGACACGACAGCTCGGTTCGACGCAGAACAAGCACAAGAGCTCCTCTCCTGGGTCCGCGCAGAAGGTGTGCCAGAGGAGAGCAATGACGCCTTCCAGGTGGCCCGCCTGCCGCACTGGTTCTCGGGCGACGAGTCGTGGCCTGCCGGCAGCCCAGCGCGACTCGCCATGCTGGAATACCTCAACGACCGGTTTCCCACCCTTGAGGAAACCGCCACACGTGTGGGTATCGGTGTGGCCACGGGCGCGGACGCCGTTTTTGTCACGACGGATTCCTTGGCCGTGGAGAATGACCGACTGCTTCCTATGGCCATGGTCAAAGACGCAAAAACCGGCCATTTTCAGTGGCAAGGTACGTACCTCGTGAACCCCTGGGAAAGTTCAGGTGGCCTCGTCGACCTCGATCGCTATCCCAAGTTGAAGCGGTATTTCGAGGCGCATGAAGCGAAGCTGAAGAGCCGATATGTCGCTAAGCAGAGGCCGAGTCACTGGTACAAAACCATCGACAAGGTTGACCCTGACCTCACCAATCGCCCAAAACTGCTGCTTCCGGATATGAAACTCACGATTCACCCGGTACTGGATGAGGGTGGTCATTATCCCCACCATAACCTGTACTATGTGGTTTCGGATTCTTGGGACATGAGGGTCCTCGGCGGCTTGTTGCTCTCGCGCGTCGCTCAGGCCTTCGTGGAGGCGTACGCGGTTCGCATGCGCGGGGGGACGCTACGGTTCCAGGCGCAGTACCTGAGACGTATCCGCGTTCCTGCTCCCGACTCTCTCTCCTCGGCAGATGCACTAGCGTTGGCGACGGCGTTCGATCAACGAGACGTGCAAGCCGCCACCTCGGCGGCCCTCCACGCCTACGGGATCGATCGCATCCCGGACTGACGCGATAACTGGGGGGCGACATGAGCGCGGCAGCGCGCTGGAGTGAAGAATCGCTGACGAGGGCCGTCCAAAAGATGTGGACGGCCCGCGCGGTCAGTACTCGTAGCGGTAAACACATGCAGGCAATCGAAAGCCTGATCATCAATCACGTCCTCGACGTCACTGGCGATTTCCCGCTGACGATCCTGCAGGGCGATAAGGCGACGATTCCGGGATTCTATCGACCGCGCAAGAATTGGGATATCATCGGAGTCCACGGTGAGCGCCTTGTTTTCGCCGTCGAGGTCAAGTCCCAAGATGCGAAGAAGCTCGGCAACAACGCGAACAACAGAAACGAAGAGGCTGTAGGCAGCGCTACGGATCTGCGTCAGGTCTACGCGAACGAAATCCTCGGCAAAGGCGATTCTTGGTTTCCCTGGCTCGGGTACATCTTCATCCTTGAGGATGACGAGCGCCGAGCGGCGACACGGGATTCGGCCCAAAAGGTCGATGCTGCGTTTCCGCTCGATCCGATCTATGGAGAGCGTCCTTCGTATGCCCGTCGCTATCATGTGCTGTGCGAACGCCTGCTGGAAACCAAACTTTATGACGGCGTAAGTTTCATGATCTGCCCGCCAAGTACGGACGGCAGGATCACGCATCCTGATGAAGGAACCGGTATACGCTTCTCCGATTTCATGCAATCGCTGGACGAGCGGCTGGACGAGTACCGGAAGCTTGTGAGCTGATTTCAGGACGTGGCGGATCTTCGGCCGCCGTCACGCTGATGTGACGACCGCTCGCGTGCGGAGCCGGCGCGGCAAGCTCCTGGCGGCCGGCATCGGCGAACCGTCGGTCGTCAAGGCGCTGGCGGCCCTGCTGCGCCGGGACATCGGTTTGGAGGCACCGACCGTCACCGTGGGCCGGGCTCAGGCCGAGCTGCAGGACGGCCGGCTCTTCGACAAGGCGCCGAAGTCCGCGGCGGGGGTGCGCTCCGTCTCCTTCCCGGCCGAGCTGCTCGACGCGGTCGCGCACCACCTGGAGCACTAACCCGTCCTGAGCTGGCCCTTCTCGCTATGCCCCCGGCAGGATCCGAACCTGCGGCACCCGCTTGAGGAGTTCGATCCGAGCGCAGTTCAGCTGCTGCCGACGACTGATGCGACGCCCGGACGCAGAAGCTGGTGTACGCACCCGTCCGACGTCGTCGATGTCAGCAGTGGATGTCGGACGCGGGGTTTTGCGGGGCGGGTGACAGCGCCGCGCGGGCGGCGGAGAGGACCTGCCCGGACAGCGGGGAGTTCTTGGTGGCGCGGGCCAGGAGAAGGGCGCCGAGCATGGTGCACAGCCGGGCGATGCCGTCCTCGTCGTCGGTGGCGAGCCACTGGGTGAAGTCCTGTACCCCTTCGGCGTAGGCGCGGTGCGCTCCGTGGTCGCCACTGTCCCGGGCCATGTCGGTGGCGAGCGCGGCGACGGGGCAGCCCGAGGCGGGGTTGTCCCGGTGCCGGACGGACAGGTACCCGTCGATCAGGGACTGCTGGGCCTCGACACGCTGACCCTCGTGCTCTTCGAGTGTGGTGGCGTGGAGCTCGGCCAGTTCGCCGAACGCGTGGGTGACCGCCTCGTCGATCAGGGCCTCCTTGGAGGCGAACTGCTTGTAGAAGCCGCCGTGCGTCAGGCCGGCCGCCTTCATCAGATCCGCGACGCTCACGCCCGTGCCCTGCTCGCGGAACAGTTGCGAGGCCCGTTCCACGACCCGCTGGCGGTTCGCCTGTGCCTGCGCCTGTGAGACGCGACCCATAGGGCACCTCCCTTTTGGATGCTGGACGACATCTATCGTACGGTGCTGTTTAGATTACTTACATCATCTATTTGGGCCGCTCCCCTCCCCTCGTCCAAGGGCGCGCCCCCTTTCCGGGAGACACTTCATGGCCACTCGCCTTGGCCCGGCCGCCGAAGCCGGCCTGACCACCGCCACTGCCACCTCCTCCTCCGCAACTGCGCCACCGGTTCGGCTCTGGCTGCAGCCGACCGTGATCGCCCTGGTCGTCGTGGCGGCCTTCATCGGCTGCTACGTCGGTCTGCAGCGCAACCCCCAGCCGCACCGGGTGCCGGTGGCTGTCGTCGGCCAGGAGCTTTCGGGCGAGATAAGCCAGGCCCTTGGGGACAGTGTCGATGTCCATCCTGTCGCCGACGCCGCCACGGGGCGCACTGAGGTCGAGCGCCGCGATGTCGTGGCTGCGCTCAGCGGCCGCGCGGCCTCCGACCGGCTGCACCTGGAGGTCGGCGGGGCCAACGGGCAGTCGACCACGACGGCCGTCAAGAGCCTGATCGGCGCCTACGTTCACGGGTCGGGCCAGCGCCTGACCACGGTGGATGTCGTCCCGTTCGCCCGTTTCGACTCTCGTGGACTGGCCGGGTTCTACATGGCGTTCGGCGTCACACTGGCCGGCTTCGTCCTCGCCCAGAACGTTCTGGGTCTCGCGAACCATCTGCACCTGCACCACCGGTTCTGGCTGCTGTCCGGCGCCTCTGTGGCCATCGGCATCGTCGCCACCGTCATCGCCGGACCCATCCTCGGGGCGGTGCCCGCGCCGGTGATGCCGCTGGCCTTCGCCCTGACGCTGCTTGCCGCGGCAGCCGCGTTCACCACCAAGCTGCTGGGCACCTACCTCGGCCCGGTCGGCGTGCCCGTCGCCACCCTTTTGCTGCTCACGGTCGGCAACTCCACCAGCGGAGCGGCCATCGGCCCGGACCTCCTGCCCTCCGCCGCACACGCCGTCTCCGCCCTGCTGCCGCCGGGTGCGGCCGTCCGCGCCGTGACCGACCTGAGCTACTTCCACGGCGCGCAGGCGGTGCAGCCATTGGCCACCCTCGCGCTGTGGGCGGTGATCGCCGCCATCCTGGTGGGCCTTCGTCCCCGCCTGAGGCGGCGGCGCACACGGGTTACCGCCTGACCCAGGGGCGGGGTGAAGGTGGTCGTGGAACCCCACCTCAGGCCTCTCACCGCTGCCACGTACGAGACGATGGTCCGCATCCACATCGTGCCGTTCCTCGGCTCGAAGCGGCTCGACCGGCTGACGGTTCAGGACCTGCGTAGCTGGCTCAACAAGCTCGCTGAGACCTGCCAGTGCTGCGCCCGGGAGAAGGACGCCAAGCGGCCTGTGGAGAGGCGGCGTTGCTGCGTCATAAAGAGGTGCTGCCACCAGACGCTCTCGAAGCGCTCGGTCAACGACGCCCGGACGATCCTCCGTAGCGCGCTCACCAACGCCATGGTGGAGGAGCGGATCTCCAAGAACGTCGCCCAGTTCGTCAATGTCCAGCGTGCTCGTCGCAAGCGACCGGACCCGTGGTCGGCCGAGGAGGCGTGCACCTTCCTGGAGAACGCTCAGACCTGGCGTGACTACGTGTACGGCGCGTACGTGCTGATCCCCGTTCTCGGTCTTCGCAAGGGGCACCTGCGCCTCGTTGCCGGCCGCCCTCGACGTCCACCCCCGGATCGCCGTGCAGATTCTTCGCCACTTCGAGATCGCGCTGTACTCCGCTGCTGTATATACGTCAGAGGTCCATTCACGATCACGTGAATGGACCTCTGGCCAGCGTCGGGGTGGCGGGATTTGAACCCACAACCTCTTCGTCCCGAATAATGTGCGGGAAGATCGCTGACTAGGACCGTTGAGTATGTGTGCAGGTCAGAGCCTTGGTGTGCGTTGGCCGGCGTGGGTGCCGCGCCGCATCATTTTCTTGATCCACTCCCCGCTCACTCCCCAAGGCGTGGCACTGAGAAAGGGCCCGCTGGGCCGTGGACGGTGGGTCACTGCAACGAGCCCACCGCACGTGAACCTTCGGTGACATCGCTGCCACGATGGTCTTTAAGGCCGGCCGGATTGTGCAACCAGACATGCTTTGACCTGCACATTAGGAGCGTTCGGTCACATCGTCTGGCCGTGCTGGCCAGAGGAGGGCCATGGGAGGCCAACTGCGTCCCGCTCGCCGCCGTGGCTTGGGCCGGACGGCCCACCCGCCACGACAGGTCCGGTGACCTCGTCATCCCGGACACGATCAGCATCGTGTCCGAACTGCCCGAGCCTGCTGCTGGCTTGTGCGTTGGCCCCTCGTTGCTCTCGCTGCCCACATGTCGTCCAAGAGGGCTCGGAGCGAGTGGTTCCGAGCCCTCTTCGGGCGGTGGGTCAACGGAGGCAAATTGTGGCCTTGACGAGTTAAGACGGAGGCCAGGGGTGCCAGCCGCACGTTTGGGCGGAGCCAGGTGCATGCGGACGGCTTTCGCCCTGAAGATCGGCCCGGGACGATGCCCAGCGTTCCCTCACCACCGTGTTCTGAGGCAGAGCGATGGTGCGAGTCAGGGAGCAGCCGGAGGGTAGGGCCGCGACGCCGAAGCGCGCACGGAACGGAGCAACCACTGGGGAGAGGCTCAGTTCGATCTGCTCATCCCCGGTGGTCACTGCCACGACGCGTTCGACATCTGGAACCGTCCTGGCAATGACAAACAACGGAGTGCCGTCGGCACGGCTCCAGGACACCTCCAGAGGACTTTCAGGTGATGGTTCCCCTGCCACTGAGCCCGTGCTGCTCAGGACCGCGTTGTCTGGTCCGTAGACCGTAAGGAACGTTGCGAAGCCGTCCGTAACCGCTCCCGCTGTCACCGTCCATCGTAAGTTGCCTGCCTGACCAGCATGAACTTCGGACAGCTCCACAAGCGTTCCTCCTTCTCACGCGTCCAGTGGCTACATTGTCCCCCGGAACGAAGATGACAGGAAGGCTACTTGTGGATTTGTATACACGGCTCACCCGGCATGTTTAGCCAGGTGTTGCACAGCCAAGTTTTGTCGTGAAACGTATGATATCCCACCAACGCAGAGCTATACATGCCGGGACCGGGTTCGTCGGGACAGACCTCTCTCGTTTTATAAACTCGCTCATCTGCCAAGTATGTGGCCAGACTGCATCCTACGTTGCCAAAGGCGGTAGTAGCCCAAACGTGTACTTCGAGACCCTCGCCGGTAACGTTGATGCAGACGTCCCTATGGCAATGGTCGGCCGATTTTGGGGATTTGCCTGACCCTGCAATCGGTACGCTGATGCCGTACTCCTTGGCTTTGGCCGGATGTGTCTTGGCGTACTCCACAGACATCCACGCTGACTTGATGCCATTTTCGGTAACTTCCACTAAGCCGCTGGCGGGCCTGTCGTGATTTGCGGGGGATGGCGAACCGGCTGCCTCTGCAGAACTCGCAGCTAGCACAAATGCTGCGACCGCCGACATGGCCACCATCAGAGCTTTTTTCATACGACTCTCCAACCTTCTGTGTGTAGGCGGGTGCCCCCATCGATTGACCTTGCGGACGAAAGATTATCTGTGGAAGGGACGTCAGCCAAGGAGCCGGCGGAGCAGGCAACCGGAATGCGAGACTCATCGCAAGAAATCCGCCATGACAAAGGCAGCGAGACACGGCTTGAAGTCATCCAGCAACACATTTTGATAAACACCCGATAAGCGCCATCGTGCTGGCCAACTCAAGCGCGGGAACCTGAACCAAAAAGTGGATTGCGAGCGGCCCTGAACTGGGCATCTCCCTGACGCGACCGAGGTGTGCATCCCTACCTCGCGCTTCAACAACAGGACGTCGGATGGTGATCATAAACGTGGAGAGAGGCGGCTATTCGTGCGCAAGGAGCGGCCCCACCTTGGCGCATAGGCTCTTCGTCGACGCCTGATGGCGCATGCGCCTGGCCTGCTTCGCCGCCAAATGCAAACGCCCGCAGCCGCCGAGCGCGCCGCCGGGCGCGGCCAGCCGGGGTGGAGACGGAGGCGGGGCGCGCCGCAGAGGCGGCGCGCGCGCCGTGCGCGGGCCTTGACGAAGTAGAGCAGGTTTCATCAAGCCGACAGAGCGGCTAAAGGCTGACCGGCTCATCATGGCTATCTCCACCATGGGAAGCTGGATAAGGACGATGGGCTGACCGTGAGGGAGAGCGGGTGTCGCAGCAGGCCAACCCCGGGGAACCCTCCTGAAGATCGCTGACGCGCTGAAGTCGCGGATCGAGGCGGACCCGAACATGACGGTCCTGCCCTCACTGACCGAGGTTGTGCGCGAGCACAAGGTCTCGCGTGGCGTGGCCGTCCGTGCGTTCGGCGTACTCAAGCAGGAAGGCGTTGCTGAACCGGCGCCAGGTGAGCGGTGGCGCGTCGTGCGCGCAGGGGCGCAAGCCGACCGGCGTCCGCTCCATGAGCGGATCGCGGAGGTCATCACGGCTGATGGGCTGGAAGTAGGGGAAGCCTTCCCGAGTGCTTCGGCGCTTGCGGCGCGCTTCGATGTCTCACGGCCCACCGTGACGAAGGCGCTGGAGAAGTTGGAGGCCGCCGGCGTGCTGGCGGGGGGTGGACAGGGCAGCGCCGGTCACGGACCCGTGACCGGCGCTCTGTCCGCCACCACCGGAGCCTTCGCCGTCGCCACCACCGCCGCCACCGCCATGCCCCCCGGCTGGGCCCTCGCCGTCGGCGCCGCCGGGGCCCTCGGCCACACCATCGCCGGCCTGCGCGTCCGCAACGCCGGCCGCACCCTGGCCACCCGCGCCGCCTCCTGGCTCATCGGCGCCGGCTGGACCACCTGGGCCATGACCCACGGCCCCCTGACCTGGGCCGCCCTCGGATCCCTGGCCACCGTCGGCGTCGGCATCTGCGCCGCCGCCCGCTCGGTTGCCCTCTACGAAGAGGCGCGGGAGGAAGAGGCGATCGCCGCAGAACAGCGAGCCATCGCGCGGGAGCTGTCCGCGGAGCGACGGCCGATCGCCGAACAGTGGGTGGAGCGCATCCAGCGGATCTGCTCCATCAGCGTGCGCGTGCTCGCGGTGGAGATGTGGCCCACCGGCACCGGCTACTCCCTGGACCTGGAGCCCCAGGGTGGCATCACCTACGACCGCATCGCCCAGTACTCCGTAGCCCTGTCCGCGGACGCGAAACTGCCGCACGGCTGCACCGCCACCGCCTGCGCCGGCATCCACCAGGGCCGGGTCATCCTGGACGTGACCACGGTCAACGTCCTCAGCGAGGACTGCCCCTACCCCGACGACTACGGGCCCCTGTCGGTGCTGACCGGCCTGCCGTGGGGGGTGCGCACCAACGCCGACGTCGTCCCTGTCTACCTGCGTGAGCAGTGCGCGCTGGTCGTCGGCCCGACGGGTTCGGGCAAGACGAACCTGGTGCACACGATCCTGGCCGGCTTCGCCCGCGCCCAGGACGTGCTCACCTGGGTGATCGACCTCAACGCCGGATCCGCCGGCCTGCCCTGGGTGCTCCCGGCGCTGAACGGGGAGCTCCAGCGGGAGGACGGCCTGCCCGTCCGGCCCGGCATCGACCGGCTCGCGGGCTCGTACGACGAGGCCATGTTGATGCTCGATGCCGCGCTCGCCATCGGCCTGCACCGCAAGCGCGCGTATCAGGACCTGCTGGCCAAGGCGAACACCGACCTGCTTCCGGTCAGCGCGAGGATTCCGCAGATCATCCTGGTGATCGATGAGGGCGCGGAGATCCTGGTCAGCACCGACCGGGAGATGAAGCAGCTGGCGAAGAAGATCCTGGAAGTGATCCGCATGCTGCGCGCCATGGGTATCCGCACAGTGCTGACCGTCCTCGGCGCCACCGGCAGTGTGCTGGGCAACCTGATGATCCGCCGGGAGGCCAAGGTGCGCGTCGCGCTGACCGGTGGTGAGACGGAGGGCATGGACCTGGGCAGGATGTTCCCCGGCCGCCGTGGCCTGCGCGTGGAGCAGGCCCCCCTACAAGGGGTCGGGGTTCATGGGCACCCCGGAGTCGCCGGCCGCGCTGTTCAAGGCCTGGCGGATCCTGCCCAACCAGATCCGGGACATCACGGCCGCCACCTCCGACCGGCATCCCTGCCTGGACGGCATCTCCGCCAGGGCCGCAGGGCCCGCCTACGCCCGCCGCTGGGACGCCGAACGGACCGCGTGGATGCGCGACCTCACCCCCGACGACCCCACCGACCCCGGCCCCGAGCCATCGGGATCCGCTGGGGGCGGGCTGAACCTGTCGGCGCTACGCGGCCCTCAGACGCAGGCGTCGCCGGAGGATGAGATGCTGCGCCGCTTCCGGGAGCAGATCGACGCCCAGTTCGCCACCGCCCCCGACCCGAACACGCCCGTGGAGCAGGCACCGCCGGCTACAGGGCAGGGGCTGAACCTGTCCGCGCTGTGCGGCGAGCAGGACAGCCCTGCTCAGCAAGCCGCACTGGCCGTGCTGCTCGCGGCCGGCCCGGAGGGCACCGGGGCCTCCGCCATCGCCCGGGCGCTCGCCGACGAGTACGGCACCAACCGGCAGACGGTCGTCGGCTGGCTCAAGACCTGGGCCGAGGACGGCACCGCCGTCCGTGTCGGAGAGGGCACCAAAGCCCGCTACGTCCACCACCGGCACGCCCCCGAGCAGCCCGACGAGAACTGATGACTTGTCGCCTGTCGTCCTGACACGATTAAGGTGCCCGTGGCCGCTTGGGAGGCCCCAAAACGGCTTGTGACCTGCAAGGCGACAAGCGACAAGACAAGACAAGCGACAAGCCGCACGACAAGCCAGACGACAAGCAGCGCGACAAGACAAGGCGGGCGGCACCCCGACCCGCGGGTGCTGCCCGCCATGTTCTCTGGGAGGCCCCTCGTGATCGTCACCCTGTCCGCCGTCGCACTCCTCGGAGTGCTTACCTTCGTCCTGCTGCGGGGAGCGAAAGGGCGCCGACGGCCGACCCCGTTCACGGGTGCGGTCCTGCACGGTTCGCCGCTGAGCGGCACGCTCCGACGTGCCGGAACTATCAAGGTGCCGTAATCAGCAGGTCGAGGCCGGCGGCTAGGGATCGACCGGGACGTACATACCGGTCGGCCCCTCAAGAGTTCTCACGCGCGATGCTCACTGCTGCACACCACGCTATTCGGCGCGGGTGTCACCGACTTCCCGTCACCGCGCGTCAGTCCCACCACTTGACGCTCATGGCGGACGAGTCATAGGTGAAGACGTAGAACTCGGCCTTGCCGTTGTCGCCGTCCACGTACGACCCGATGTTACTGATCGTCCGGCAGCCTCCGCCCGTCACGGCAGTGACGAACTCATCGCTGTTCGTGCTGTCGTGCTCCCACAGGTCGTAGACGTAGTTCTTGGTGGCGGCCGTGTTGATACAGATCTTGATGTCACCGCCCGTCGAATACACGTCGGCCGTGTAGTACCTGCCGCCACCGCCGTCGTAGAAATCCGTGGCACCCATGTAGTCCCAGCCCGAGGAGGCCTGAGCGGGGCCACCGGAGATCAGAAGTAGGCCACTCATCGCCGCAACGAGAGCACCCTTCGGCGCCAAATCACGCAGCTTCACGTCAACTCCTCTTCTCGCTCACGCAAAGTGCTATTAAAACATGGGTAGTTGGAGTCCCAAGACCGAAGCCTCGTGACGGCTCGTCTGTTGTCGATTCAATAACCCTCAGCGGTGGAAAGTCGCCGATCACGTGCGTGGTGACCCCACGCACGCAGGGCAGGACCACGAAGCCCAGCCGCTTCGTGGGTCTCTTCAGCGCGTTCGCGCTCTTCCTGTTCGGCCTCTTCACCGCCCACCGGCGCCGTCAGGCCCGTCCGCGCCATGTCCGGCGCGCTCGCCGAAGCCGCCCGCCACCTCACCTGACCCCGGCAGGAGCCCACCATGCCCGACCACGCCCCACTCCCGGCCTGGCACCCGAGCCTGACCGACACCGAAGCCTCTGCAGAGGCCCGCCGGATCATCGCCGACGCCTACCGGCCCGCGCCGCAAATGCCCACCGCCTACCGAGACGAGACTCCGCTGCCGACCTACGGCAGTACGCCCCCGGTCCTGCAGCCGGACCGGCGGATCGTCCCCGCGTGGGCCGCCGGGACCGCCGTCGCCGGCATCGGCGTCGGCGCCACCTGCGTCGGGGCCGGCTGCGGGATCTGGCTCGCCTGCCAGGGATTCGCCGCCGTGATCCTCACCAGCGTCCTGTTCATCACCCTCCCCCTCGCCGCCGTGGCCGCACTCGCCGCCGCGATCGGCTCCGCCATCCGCTCCGTGAAGGCCACTCGGAGCGAGACCCACCACCACTACTCCGGCCCGGTCCGGCAGGAGACCAACACCATCACCGCGCCGGCGTACGGGCTGATCGCCCGCAACCGCAACGAACTCCATCGCTGAACTGGAGAGGAACCCCATGTCGTTCGGAGAGACCCCGATCACCCTCGTCGGCAACCTGACCGACGAGCCGGAACTGAAGTTCACCGAGGGCGGTGCCGCGCTGGCGAAGTTCACCATCGCTGTCACGCCGCGCAGCTTCGACCGCACCTCGAACCAGTGGAAGGACGGCACCACCGCCTTCTACCGGTGCGCCGCGTGGCGCGCCCTCGCCGAGCACGTCGCCGAGTCCCTGCGCAAGGGCTCGCGCGTGGTCGCCGCGGGTCGGATGCGGCAGCACGACTGGACCAACGACCAGGGCGAGAAGCGTTCCATGCTCGCCGTCGAGGTCGACGACATCGGCGCGTCCGTCCGCTTCACCACTGTCCAAATCAACGGCAAGCGTGGCCCCCAGAACGGCCCGGGCGGCGACGACACGTGGGCCGCGGCAAACAACTCCGCCGCCGGAACAGACGCCGAACCCCCGTTCTAGCTATGCCAAGGGCGGCCCCCTCGTCTCGCCAAAGTCGCGGGGCCGCCCTTGCCCAACCAGGCATGAGGAACCGGCTCATGGACGAACTGACCGAGCAGTGGGAGGGAGCGTTGGCGGCACGGTCTGCCATGCACCCGCGGTCACCGGTGCACGCGCTCGATGCGCTGCTGAGAGACCGCCAAGGGTGACGTTCGGGGAGTCGATTTCCTTGATCCACTCCCCATTCACTCCCCAGGGACCCTGCGGAACGAGTCAGGGCCGGTTTCCCGTGAAGGAAAACCGGCCCTGACCTGGTGTTTCAGCTGTCGGGGTGGCGGGATTTGAACCCACGACCTCTTCGTCCCGAAGCAACTAGGCCACGTGCTCAACCTCGGGCTGGTGTGTCTCTCACCTGCTGCGATGGTCCGGAGTGTGCGCGCTCGTCCGCAGCTGTTCGCTGGCGTTGTCACGCAGTTAGACACTCATGTCCGCCCGCTAGCGGCAGGTCGTCGGCAGATAGATCCGGATCTCGCAGTTCGGAGGGGGGACCACGTGGCCCCCCCTCTCTTGACGTCCGTCACTCGGACGCGGCTCCCGTGCGTGATGCCTTGCGGCCGAAGATGAAGCCGACCGCCCCCAGTTCGAGGATGGAAACGCCGACAGTAACGACAATCGGCACTCCGTACAGGGCCCCAATGCACAGAACGAGCGCGGGCCCAGCGACAACGCACACCATGGTTACGGTCACCATGAGAGTCCTGAGCAGCTCCTTGGCTTCGCGGCCGGGGAGCTTGACGTTGGCGGACAGGGAACCGACCGGCCGCAGCTGGATATTGAGCTCAGCAGCAGCAGAGGGTCCACCCAGGCCGTCTTCCATCTCTTCCAAGACGCATCACTCCTATGCGCCCTGGTGCGGCTCACGGCGTGAGCCTGTGGTCACCAAGGTCATGGCCACATGGCGATCACCTCCTCTCGGCCGTCCTTGGCTCAGTCGTCGCCCTGGTTGGCGCCAGTCGGAGACTGACTTGCGTCGACCATACAGCATGGACGCAGCAAATCAACAGCTATATGCTGCGGAGTGAGCAGTCTTTGTGTGGAGCATGATGATGCTGGAGGATGCAGGAAGACGACTGATCTTGAGGAGGTCATGGCTTTGCCGGGAAAGACGGACGCACCGCGACCCGCGGTTGCCGAACGGATCACAGTGGCTCTGATTGCCAAGGCTGCTGACGGCTTGCAGCGACTGCAGCTTCGGACGGGGCTGTCCAAGACTGATGTGGTGAATCGTTCGATCAGCCTCTACGACTTCATCGATGAGCAGCTAGAAGATGGTCATGAACTGCTTCTCCGGCGCAAGGGCACGGATGAAGTTCAGCTGATCCACATTTTGTAGCCAGGACCTGCCGTTCCGCATGACCGTCAGGTCGGCGGAGCGACTTTGGCCGGGAGCTGCTTTGGCGCGAGTGATCATGGCCCCGTAAGCTTCAGGCGCGTCGGGCAGTCTGTGGACCTGCCCGGTAAAGCACGACGTTGGGGCCATGATCTTCGAGGCTCGCGCCAAAGTGGCTGGCTAAAGTCGCGGAGCCGACCGCCCCAGCCACAGAGGGTTCCCTCCTCGCCCGCAGCACGTAGCGCGCCGCCGGGCGCGGCCAGCCGGGGCGGAGACAGGAGGCAGGCCGCGCCGCAGAGGCGGCGCGCGCCCGCGCCGTGCGCGGGCCTTGATGAAGTAGAGA
The DNA here is from genome assembly GCF_014649495.1 of Streptomyces filipinensis. Classification (GTDB taxonomy): domain Bacteria; phylum Actinomycetota; class Actinomycetes; order Streptomycetales; family Streptomycetaceae; genus Streptomyces; species Streptomyces filipinensis. The sequence continues at coordinate 154,007 of NZ_BMTD01000011.1, forward strand.
AAGTCTTATCCCGCTGTGATGAGGCGCTTCCCGTCGTGGCTCCTCACGTGCGGGCCGTTGCCATCCAAGGCATCCAAGAGCCTGATAGCGAAGACCTCGGCCATGCGCTCACTGACCTCGTCGGGCGTCAGCCACTCCACGGCTGTCGACTCGCTCGACGTTCGCTCGGCACCGCCGGATGGCTTACAGCGGAAGACCAGGGCCACGACTCCTCGGGTGGTGTTCTTGTAGACGCCGGTCAGCTCGTCCACCTCGACCTGGATGCCTGTCTCCTCCAGGACCTCGCGGGCTACGCCGGCCTCCGGGGTCTCGTCGAGTTCGAGCACCCCGCCGGGCAGTTCCCAGGTGCCATTGTCCGCACGGCGAATCGCCAGGAGCCGCCCGTCCTCACGCACCACCACCCCGGCTACGGATACCGAGTGCAGCGGCGCGGGCGTTGCTCCTTGTGATTCACTCATGTACAGGAGCATAGGAGGCAGAGAAGGACTATGGGAACCGCAGCAGGAGGTGAGCGGTCCGTACCTCGCTACGTGCAGATCGCTGACGAGATCGTGCAGCAGATCAGGGCTGGTGTTCTCAAGCCCGGTGACATGGTGCCGAGTGAATCCGAGCTGGTCGACCGCTACGGCGTGTCCGGCGGCACTATCCGCAAGGCCATGGTTGAGGTCCGGGCGAGTGGGCTCGTTGAGACCCGGCACGGCAAGGGCTCGATCGTGAAGGACCGGCCGCCGGTACGGCACCGCTCCTCCGACCGCTTCCGCCGCTCACACCGCCGCGGCGGCAAGGCCGCCTACCTCGCCGAGTCGGCACAGTCCGGCGCCACTGCCAAGGTGAGCGTCCTGTACATCGGGCCCATGGAGGCCCCCGAGGATGCAGCCCAACGGCTCGGCGTCGACGCCGGCGCCCAGGTGCTCGCCCGCCGTCGCCTCTACTTCCGCAACGGCACCCCCGTCGAAACCGCCACCTCCTACCTCCCCTGGGACGTGGTGAAGGAGATCCCGGAGCTGTTCGCCGAGAACCCCGGCGGCGGTGGCATCTACGCCCGGCTCGAGGACCACGGGCACGAGTTCGCGGAGTTCGTCGAGACCTTGCAGGCGCGGCCGGCCTCGAAGGCGGAGGCATCTGAACTCGCCCTCAGCCCCGGTGCACCCGTGGTCCACCTGATCCGTGAGGCGCGTACGACCGAGGGCCGCGTCGTGGAGGTCTGTGACACGCTCATGGCCGCTGACCAGTTCGTTTTCGAGTATCGCATCCCGGCTGCTGACTGACGCACGCTCAACTCCCCGCAACCCGTCGCGACTTCTGAATCGCGGCGGGTTGACTCATGTATAGGAGTGATGCACTCTTCTTCATGTCACTCATGTACATGAGTGACGGAGTCCCACCCCTGTAGAGGAGTGCTTTGCCATGCGTCAGATCCCCGTCGACACCGCCGCCGCCACCGTGATGGTCGCCAAGGCCCCGCAGCCCAAGGTGAAGGACCGCCGTACCGGCGAGATCGCCGTGGACGCCGACACCGGCGCCAAGCTCATGACCGTCGACGTGATGTTCGCGGCCCACGAGGAGGTCGAGATCCTGTCCATCACCGTCCCCGAGACGGGGATCTCCGGTGACCTGGCCATGGGCACCCCGGTCGCCCTGACCGGGCTCATCGCACGGCCCTGGGAGAACGAGTTCAACGGCCAGAAGCGGCACGGCATCGCCTTCCGCGCCGTCGCCGTCACCTCCCTCGCTGACATAGCCGCGAAGGCGAAGGCGGCCTGACCATGACCGCCTTCACGGTCACGCTCGTGCTGGTCGTCGCCTCTGCGGGGCTCCTGCGGTGGCGGCGCCCCGCCTGGTACTGGCTGACCTTCGGGGTCACCCTCGCCACGATCCGCGTCCTCGTCCGGTACGCCTCGGTCATGGACGCCTGCGGACTGACCGTCCCGCCCTCCCGCTGGCGCCTCGCCCTCGCCCGGATGACCAGCCGGCCGGTCCCGGAGTCCCGCCCGCCGCGCATCCTGAGTCTGCGGCCCACCTGCACCGGCCTGGTCTTACGGCTCAAGCTGCGGCCGGGACAGGACGCCTTCGACTTCGCCGCCGCCTCCGACCGACTCCGCCACTCGTTCTCGATGTACGGCGTCACCTCGCGCGAGCTGCGCTCGGGCGTGATCGAGCTGCGGATGACCGGTTACGACGTGCTCAAGCGGGTGCAGATGCCCACCCGGCTCGACACCCGCCCGATGCGGATCCTGGTCGCCCTGCGCGAAGACGGCTCGGTCCACTACCGCGACTACCGGGCGATACCCCACGCGCTCACCCTCGGCGCCACCGAATCCGGTAAGTCCGTCTACCAGCGCAACCTCGTGGCCGGCCTCGCCCCGATGGACGTCGCCCTGGTCGGCATCGACTGCAAGCAGGGCGTCGAACTCTTCCCGCTCGCCCGCCGGTTCTCCGCCCTCGCCGACAACCCCAACACCGCCGCCGAACTCCTTGACGCACTCGTGTCCCGCATGGAGGACATCTACCAGCTCATCCGCGCCGAACAGCGCATCACCGCCGACGTGCCGGACGCCGAGATCGCCGCCGACATCTGGGACCTGCCCGACCACCTCCGCCCGACCCCCATCGTCGTCCTGGTCGACGAGGTCGCCGAACTCGCCCTCTTCGCCACCAAGGAAGAAGAGAAGCGACGCGACCGCATCATCACCGCCCTGGTCCGCCTCGCCCAGCTCGGCCGCGCCGCCGGCATCTACCTCGAAATCTGCGGCCAGCGCTTCGGCTCCGAACTCGGCAAGGGCATCACCATGCTCCGCGCCCAGCTCACCGGCCGCACCGCCCACCGCGTCAACGACGAGACAAGCGCCAACATGGCCTTCGGCGACATCTCCCCGGACGCCGTCCTGGCCGCCATCCAGATCCCCGCCGAGATGCGCGGAATCGCCATCGCCGGTGACTCGACCGGCGGCTGGCACCGCATCCGCGCCCCGCACACCTCGCTCCGCCAGGCCGCGAACATCTGCAACCGGCACGCCGACCGCACCCCGGACCTGCCCGAACTGGCTCCGTTCCGCCCTGTGCTGACCGGCACCTCCGCTACACCGGTGCCGCTGTCCAAGGCAGCCCCCGTAACGGCCTGACTCCCCCCTCCACGGTCGGCGCGACCGCCTTCGCGCCAAGTCCCTACCCCAGCCATGCCTGATGAAGGGAGAACGACCGCCATGTGCCCCGACTGCGAGGACTTCGCCCGCACCGTGCTCCTGCTCGGCCAACTCGCCCTGTACGCCGACACGAACGGCGCTGACCTCGACTTCGTCGAAGCCGTCAGCCCCTCGCTGGCCGCCTCGCTCCCCGAGCCGCCCGACACCACCACCGAGGGTTCCTGATGGCCACACGCCCCGGCCTGCGCGTCGACGCCGTCCTGGTCCAGGCCGTGATTGCCGGAGCCCTCTCCTTCGCCCATCTGCACGACCTGGCCGCCGCTGCCGGACAGGACGGCTGGAAGGCCTGGGCCTACCCGGTCAGCGTCGACCTGCTCCTGGTCGCTGCCTGGCGACGGCTCCGCAGCGAGGGACCCTCCCGGCTCGCCTGGTCCTGGTTCCTCATCGCCCTGTTCGCCTCGCTCGGCGCCAACGTCGCCACCGCCGGATTCCTCGACCTGGCCGACCCGCCCGCCCTGCTCCGCCTGGGCATCGCCGGGTGGCCCGCACTCGCCTTCCTCGGCGGCACCTTGCTCGCCCACTCCGCCAAGCACGAGCACCAGACGCGGGCAGAACCGCCGGCACCCGAGCCCGAGCCCGCCCCCGTGCGGGACACAGTCCCCGAGCCCGACCCGGAGCCCTCTGCCCACGAAGCAGACGAACCGCGAGCTCCGCAAACCGACGAGCCCCCAGCGCTTCCGGTCCCGGCCCCCGCGGTTCCCCCCGTCCTCGTCGACCACGCCCGCAAGGTCGCCGACGAGTACCGCATCCGCACCGGCTCCCCGATCGACACCGACACTCTCCGCGCCCGCCTCGGCGTCCCGCCCCACCTGGCCGACGCCATCGCCGCCCACCTCGCCTGACCAGGAAGGAGCACCAGCCATGCCCGCCCGCGACAACTTCCACTCCGTGATGCGAATCGGCCCGGTGCAGATCGGCACCCACCGCGACCGCAACGGCCAGACCAAGCACGCCGCCGTGTGCAGCTCCGACGGCTGCGGCTGGTCCGCCGACTACACCAGCCAGACCGCCGCCCAGCTCGCCGCCCGCACCCACCGCTGCCGCGTCCGCTAGGAGGCAACCGCCATGCAGGTCCCGCTCTGGTTCGCGCTCCTCGCCGTCGGCTACCTCGGCGTCAAGCTCATCCGCCCGCCCGCCTGGCTCATCGCCGTGCTGCTCCTCGGCGGCTTCCTCCTGGCCGACAGCGTCCTGGCCCCCGCGATCAACAGCCTCATCAAGTAACCACCAGAAGGGAGATCACCGATGCTCCGTCCGAAGATCCCCACCATGCCCGCGCCGATCGGCCTCGCCACCCCGCCCGCCGTCGTCGAGCCGACCACCCTCACCCCGAGCGCCCCGCCCCCGCCGGCCACCCCGGCGCCTGCAGCGCCGTCCCGGCCCACGGTCCAGCTCACCCCCGGCACCGCGCTTGCCCTCGTCGGCGGCACCACCGCCGTGGTCCTGGTCGTCGGCGCCGTCCTCGTCTCGATGCTCCTGGCCGTCGCCATCACCGGCGCCTCACTCTCCATCTGCGCCCTGGTGATCCGCTCGCTCGTCCACGCGGACGCCAAGCGCCGCTGACCGGCCCCCGGGGCGGTCGTCAACCGCCAAGAAGCCGCCGCCCCGGGAGCCGTGCCCCTGTCCGATCTCGCAACCGGAAGGAACCCCCAGCATGACCCACCGCACCACACCGCGGCCCCGCATCTGCTCCCACTGCGACGGCTTCGCCTCCGCCGCCATCACCCTCGGCGGCCGCGACCGGCACGGCCACCTCCGCACCATCACCGCCCACTGCCCGGCCTGCAACGGCCTCGGCATCCTCCCCGCCCGCCGAGTCCAGGAGGGCGCCCGTGCCTGACGCGCTGCTCGACCCGACCACCCTCGGCGACCTGCTGAGGGTGGCCTCGGCCCCCGACTACACCCGCTGGGAAGACCAGATCCGCCGCACCGGCGGCTGCTCCGACCCCATCCACCTGCGCGGCTGGGTGCTCCACAAGGACAAGACCACCGGCGAGACCCTGCACCACTACTCCACCGAGAACGAGCCCGGCGGACGCCTCCGCCTCGCCTGCGGCAACCGCCGCGCCTCCCGCTGCCCTGCCTGCGCCTGGACCTACGCGGGCGACACCTACCACCTCATCCGCGCCGGCCTCGCCGGAGACGACCGCCGCGACATCCCCACGACCGTCCGCGACCACCCCCGCGTCTTCGCCACCCTCACCGCACCCTCCTTCGGCCCCGTTCACAACTGCCCCGACCGAGGAACCTGCCGCTGCGGCACCCGCCACCCCGCCGACGACCCGATCCTCGGCACCGCGCTCGACCCGGAAACGTACGACTACGCGGGCGCGGTCCTGTTCAATAATCACGCCGGACAGCTCTGGCAGCGCTTCACCACCCGGCTCCGCCGAGAGATCGCCGCCCGCGCCGGCCTCACCCGCAGCGAACTCGCCGACCACTGCCGCGTCTCCTACGGCAAGGTCGCCGAGTTCCAGAAGCGCGGAGCCCTGCACTTCCACGCAGTCATACGCCTCGACGGCCCCGAAGGCCCGGATAGCCCGCCGCCCGCCTGGGCCACTGTCGACCTCCTCGCCGACGCCATCCACGCAGCTGCAGCCCACTCCTACACCTCGGTCTCCGTCCCGGCCGCCGCAGACCAACCCGCCCGCACCTTCCGATGGGGCACCCAGCTCGACGTACGCCCTGTGAAGGCCTTTGGTGACGGCTCAGACATCACCGAACAGGCCGTCGCCTCCTACGTCGCCAAGTACGCCACCAAAGCCGCCGAGAACACCGGCACCCTCGATCGTCGCATCGGCGAACTCTCCGAACTCGACCGCCACCAGGTCCCGGACCACACCCGCCGCCTCATCACGGCCTGCAAGGAACTCGACCCGCTCTACCCCGACCGCCGCCTGTGGGCCTGGGCCCACATGCTCGGCTTCCGCGGCCACTTCTCCACCAAGTCCCGCCGCTACTCCACCACCCTCGGCACCCTCCGCCAGGAACGCGCCGACTACCGCGCAGCCCAGGAGCGCGAAGCCCTCGGCCTGGACGAAACCGAGCCGGACACCGTCCTGGTCCTGGCCGACTGGCAGTACGCCGGCCACGGCCACACCCCCGGTGAATCCGCTCTCGCCGCCACGATCGCCCGCGACCTCCAGCTCAACCGCGAGATCGCCCGCGAAGCCCTACGCGACCACCTGGCCCTGGAAGGAACCGCCGCATGACGACCGCCACCGCCGAGCTGCTGACCGTGCCGGAAGTCATGGCCCGGCTCAAGGTGGGCCGCTCCAAGGTCTACGACCTGATCCGGACCCACCGTCTCGCCTCGATCAAGATCGATGGCGCCCGCCGCATCCCCGCCGACGCGGTGCGCGACTTCATCCAGAGCCAGCTGGTGGAGGCCGCCTGATGACCAAGCGTCGTAGCCGCGGTGATGGGGGCCTGCACTGGGACGAGAAGCGGCAGAGGTGGATCGCCACAGCGAACCTCGGCTACGACCCGAGCGGCAAGCGGATCGTCAAGCGGGGGAGTGGCAAGACCAAGACTGAGGCCAAGAACAAGCTCAAGGAGGTGTTGCGAGACCACGAAGACGGCCTCGCGATCGCTCCGACCGGCTACACGGTCGCTGACGCCGTCAATGACTGGCTCGCGTACGGCCTGGCGGGCCGCGACCCCCGCACCGTCGAAACCTGCACCATCCTGAGCCAGAACCATGTGATCCCCGCCCTGGGCGCCCGGAAGCTTAGAGACCTCAGTGCGGAAGACGTTGACCGCTGGCTCGCCGCTAAGGCACAGACCCTCAGCACTCGCACACTGCAAGCTGTCCACTCCTGTCTGAACCGCGCAGTCAAGCGAGCCATGGCGCGGGACAAAGTGAAGCGCAACGTCGTCGAGTTGTGCTCGGTGCCCCAGGGTCAGCCGGGGCGGCCGTCCAAAGCGCTGACCTTCGCCCAGGCCGAGGCGGTGCTCAAGGCAGCCGAGGACACCTCGATGCATGCGTACATCGTCGTCGCCCTGCTGACCGGTGCTCGCACCGAGGAGCTGCGGGCACTCACCTGGGATCACGTGTTCCTGAAGGGCCGCCCGGACGCCGACCCGCCGCAGCCTCCGCACATCGCGGTGTGGCGCTCGGTCCGGCGCGGCGGGGACACCAAGACCCGCAAGTCTCGGCGGACGCTCGCTCTGCCGGCGCGTTGCGTGGAGGTGCTGTGGCAGCACTTCGAGGACCAGGGCTGGGAACGACTCGCCGCAGGGGATAAATGGGAGGAACACGGGCTCGTCTTCTCCTCGGCTGTCGGCAAGCCGCTCGACGCCACGAACGTCCGCCGCGCCTTCCGCCAGGCGCTCAAGGACGCCGACGGGATCAACGCCGACGAGTGGACCCCGAGAGAGCTGCGACACAGCTTCGTGTCCCTGCTCTCCGACCGAGGCGTCCCGCTGGAGGAGATCTCTAGGCTCGTTGGCCACTCTGGAACGGCCGTGACTGAGGAGGTCTATCGGAAGCAGATCCGGCCCGTGATCCAGACCGGCGCGGTGGTCATGGACGGCATCTTCAAGCGGGGTCCGGAGCGGTAGTCACGCAGATAGACACGCACACGAAAACAGGTGAGGCACCTAGGAACGTTCCTAGGTGCCTCACCTGGTGTTTCAGCTGTCGGGGTGGCGGGATTTGAACCCACGACCTCTTCGTCCCGAACGAAGCGCGCTGCCAAGCTGCGCTACACCCCGATGTCGCTGCTCTCGCGGCGACGACGTTTACTTTAGCCCACTGGTGGCCGTAGACGAAATCCGGTTTAGACCCTGCGGCGGACCGGTGTCGGGCGGGTGTGGTCCAGGGCCACGAGGAGGACGGCCAGGGCGTAGATCCCCAGACCCAGGAGGAGGGCGTTGGCCAGGGTGCTGCGGTAGCCGTGGGCGGCCACGTCCAGGAAGGGGTAGAGGTACCGGGAGGGGTCCGAGGGGGCAAGGAGGGCTGCTCGGGTCAGGGAGAAGATCAGGTAGGCCAGGGGGTAGAGAAGCCAGGCGGCCGTCTGGCGCAGGTGCAGGCGGGCCGCGGGGGTGAGCAGCAGCAAGTCCAGCAGGGCCGCGGTCGGCGTCAGCGTGTGCAGGATCTGGAGGGTCGCCCACTGGCCGTGCCAGCGAGGGGGAGCCGTCGTCGCGCCGGTCATGGAGAACGGGGGCGTCGTGTGGGCCAGCAGCAGGTGATAGACGAGCGCCGCGACCACGACGTAGAGAAGTGTGGCGCCTGTCACGGTGGATGGCAGGGGGCGGCGGGCTCGCGTGGCCCTGAACGCCGACAGGAGCATGACGACGGCCAGCAGGATGTTCGCCTGGATGCTGAAGTAGCTGAGGGTACGGGCGGGGCTGCCCAGCAGGAGTTCCAGGGCTACGCCGGCTGTGGCCGCGAGGGCGATCAGGAGGCGGATGAGGGCGACCTTGGGGCGGCGGACCGGTGCTACCACCGCCGCGGCCGGGACCGGGGCCGGCAGCAGCAGGGGCGGGCTCGGGACCGCGGGCAGGTCCGGGAGGTCCCTGGGTATCGGGGCGGTCATGCCCTCACGCTAGGAGTGGGGGAGGGGTGGGGCGATGTGGTGAGGGCCGGATGGGTGACGCCGAAGAGTGGGAGAGAGACGAAACGGGGGGAGACGGAGGGCAGGGTGCCGACAGCCCCGAGCCCCTGAGCCTCCGGGCCCCGGAGCCCCCCAAGACACTCAGTCCCCTGGGTCCCTCAGTCCCCTGGGCCCCTGGGCCCCCGAGGTCCCCTGAGTCCCGGAGCCCCCTGGGCCCCCGAGACCCCCGAGACCCCCGAGCCTCCCAGTCCCCTGGGCCCCAAGACCCCGGAGCCTCCCAGTCCCCTGGGCCCCAAGACCCCGGAGCCTCCCAGTCCCCTGGGCCCCCAAGTCCCCCGAGCCTCCCAGTCCCCGAGGCCCCCGTCCCGGATCCCCCTACTGCCGTCCCACCAGCGTCAGCAGCGTCGCCTCCGGGGGGCACGCGAAGCGGACCGGGGTGTAGCGGTTGGTGCCGCAGCCCGCTGAGACGTGGAGGTAGGAGGTCTGGCCGTGCGCCGTGTGGGTGGAGAGCCCCTTCACCCGGTCCGTGTCCAGGTCGCAGTTGGTGACCAGCGCGCCGTAGAAGGGGATGCACAGCTGGCCGCCGTGGGTGTGGCCGGCCAGGACCAGCGGGTAGCCGTCCGCCGTGAACGCGTCCAGTGTGCGCAGGTACGGCGCGTGGACGACGCCGAACGAGAAGTCGTACGTCCCCGACGGGCCGCCCGCCACCTGGGCGTAGCGGTCGCGCTTGATGTGCGGGTCGTCCAGGCCCGTCAGCTCGATCGAGACGCCCTCGACCTTCAGGACGCCCCGGGTGTTGGTCAGGTTCAGCCAGCCCGCCTCGTCGAAGCCGTCGCGCAGGTCCTCCCACGGGTTGTGGACGACGCCCACCGCCGGCGGGTTGCCGTTCAGGCCGTGGCGGCCGCTCGTCTTCTCCAGCAAGTAGCGGGCGGGGTTGCGGAGTCGGGGGCCGTAGTAGTCGTTGGAGCCGAAGACGTAGGCGCCCGGGAACTCCATCAGGGGGCCCAGGGCGTCCAGCACCTCGGGGACGCCCTCGGGGTCCGAGAGGTTGTCGCCGGTGTTGATCACGAAGTCCGGGCGCAGGCCCGCGAGCGACTGCAGCCACCGCTGCTTCTTGCGCTGCCCGCTCACCATGTGGATGTCGGAGACCTGCAGCACGCGCAGCGGACGTATGCCCGGCGGCAGGACCGGGACCGTCACTCGTCGCAGGCGGAAGGAGCGGGCCTCGAAGCCCGCCGCGTACGCCAGCCCGGCGGCGCCTGCCGCCATGATTCCCAGGGGTACTCCGTATCGCGCGCGCATACGGCCATCGTGTCAGACCCCGGCGGTGCGGCGGGACCGGCCGGCTCCCGAGCCGCCGCCGGCGCCCCGCACACCCGACGCGCCGGTCGCTCTCCCCCGAGGCTGTCCGCGTCCCCTCATCACCCGGCAGGCCGCCTCCCCTGAAACGGCGGCGTTTAAAACGGCGGGCGTTCGGGCCGGCACACCTGCGACAATCGACCGCATGACCACCACGCTCAAGTCGAAGCTGCAGGACGACCTCAACGCCGCGATCAAGGGGCGCGACGAGCTCCGCTCCTCGACGCTCCGGCTGACCCTCGCCGCGATCACCAAGGAGGAGGTCGCGGGCAAGGAGAAGCGGGAGCTGTCCGACGACGAGGTCCTCAAGGTGATCACCCGCGAGGCGAAGAAGCGCCGCGAGGCCGCGGACGCCTTCGCGCAGGGTGGTCGCGCGGAGCAGGCCGAGCGGGAGAAGGCGGAGGGCGAGGTGCTCGCCGACTACCTGCCCAAGCAGCTGTCCGACGAGGAGCTGACCGCGATCGTCGCCCAGGCCGTGGAGGAGGCGAAGGCGGCCGGCGCCGAGGGACCGCGGGCCATGGGTGCCGTCATGAAGATCGTGAACCCGAAGGTGGCCGGCCTGGCCGAGGGCGGCCGCGTCGCCGCCGCGGTGAAGAAGCTGCTGCAGGGCTGAACCGGGGCTGCCGCGGAGCGGTGCCCGGACGTCCCCCTGCGGGGAGTACGGCGGCGGGGCCGCACCCTTGGGACAAAGGGTGCGGCCCCGCCGCCGTACGCGTGTCACCGGGATGGCGCCTCACCGGCCACCGGGGTCACCCCCGTCGGCCGCCGTTGCCGTTGCCGCCGTTGCCCTGTCCCTGGATGAAGTTGCCCGGAAGGGAGAAGGTCGGCGTCGGGACGGTGCCGCCGATGGTGCCGCCGATGGTGTCACCCGTGCCGCCGTCCGTCGTGCCCCCGTCCGTCAGACCGCCGATCAGTCCCCCGATCCCGCCCGTGCTGTCCCCGTTCTTGCCGCCGTTCCTCCCCCCGTGTCCTTTTCCCCGGCCGTTGCCGTTGTCGTCCTCGTCGGGGATGTCGATCAGGTGGAAGTCCTCGGCCGGCTTGCCCTCCAGCGCGCCGTTCATCATGTCGCGCCAGATCGGGCCGGGCACCTCACCACCGAAGACCTTGTCGTGCGGTACGCCGCCGATGGTGATGTTGATCATCTTGCGCTTGTGCTGAGGGTCGCCGACCCAGACCGCGCCGGCCATGTTCGGGGTGTAGCCGACGAACCAGGCCGCGAAGCGCTCGTCCGTCGTACCGGTCTTGCCCGCGCTCGGGCGGTCGCCGAGGCCGGCCTCCTGGCCCGTACCGTCCTCGACCACGCCCTTGAGGAGCGTGCTGACGGTGTCCGCGGTCTTCTGCGACATCGCGCGCGAGCAGGTCGACTTCGGCACCGGCAGGGACCTCGCCCGGCTGCCGACCATCTGGGTGATCGACTCGATGGCGACCGGGGTGCAGTACATACCGCGCGAGGCGAAGGTGGCGTACGCGTTGGCCATCGTCAGCGGCGACATCTCCTGCGTGCCGAGCGCGATGGAGGGAGCCTGGACGATCTTGCGGCCGTCCGCGCGCTCCACGCCCATCTTCTTCGCCATCTCGGTGACGGGGCAGATGCCGATGTCCTTGATCAGCTGCACGTAGTAGGTGTTGACCGACTTGGCGGTCGCCTCCTTCATGCCGTACGGGCCGTGCTCCGACTCGTTCTCGTTCGTCAGCTTCTCGGGGTTGATCCGCCGGTTGCGCCAGACCTTGCCGTCACACGCCTGCACGGGGCTCGGGTACGCCATCTCGTACGGCGAGGAGTACTCCTGCGTCGGGGACTTGCCGCCCTCGATCGCGGCCGCCGCGACGATCGGCTTGAACGTCGAACCGGGCTGGTAGCCGGCGCCGCCGCCCATGTCCGAGTTGACGGAGAGGTTGATCTGCGTCTCGTTCTTGCCGAAGCCGTACGGGCGGGACTGGCCCATCGCGAGGATCTTGCCGGTGCCCGGTTCGACGATGGTCGCGGCCGTCGCCACCGCGTCGGACTTGTAGACGTGGTCCTTGACGGACGCCTGCACGGAGTCCTGCGCCTGCGGGTCGAGCGTCGTACGGATCGTCAGACCGCCCTGGTTCCAGAGCTTCGCCCGGGCCTCCTTGGTGGTCCCGAAGCCCGGGTCGTTCAGGACGATGTCGCGGACGTAGTCGCAGAAGAAGCCGGCGCCGCGGACCGCGGTGATGCAGCCGTTCTTCGGCCGGCTCGGGTGCAGCCCGAGCGGCTGCTCCTTGGCCTGGTCGGCCTCCTTCTGGGAGATGTCGCCGAGTTCCGCCATCCGCTGCAGGACGATGTTGCGCCGCTTGGTGGCCTCCGCGTCGTCGTTGACGGGGTCGTAGCGGCTCGGGGACTGCACGATGCCGGCCAGCAGCGCCGACTCCTGGAGGTTCAGGTCCTTGGCGTGCTTGGAGAAGTACCGCTGGGCGGCGGCCTCGACGCCGTAGGCCTGCTCGCCGAAGAAGGTGATGTTCAGGTAGTTCTCGAGGATCTTCTTCTTGCCGAGCTTCTCCTCGATCTGGATCGCGTACTTCAGTTCGCGGATCTTGCGGCCGAGCGTCTGCTGGGTGGCCTCGGCGACCTTCGTCGGGTCGTCGCCGGCCTCCTCGATGAAGTAGTTCTTCACCAGCTGCTGGGTGAGCGTGGAGGCGCCCTGGGCGACACCGCCGCTCTGCGCGTTCTTGTTCAGGGCACGCAGCACGCCCTTGAGGTCGATCGCGCCGTGCTGGTAGAAGCGCGAGTCCTCGATCGCGACGATCGACTTCTGCATGTACGGCGAGATGTCCTTGAGGTCCACCACCGTGCGGTCGCGGGAGTAGACGGAGGCGATCTGCCTGCCCTGGTCGTCCAGGATCGTCGTGCGCTGACTGAGCTGGGGACTCTTGAGGTTGGCCGGGATCTCGTCGAAGCTCTTGACCGATCCCTTGGCCGCGAGACCCAGCGCGCCGGCCGCGGGCAGCGCGATGCCCGCCATCACGGCTCCGGCGAGCACACTGACACCGAGGAACTTGGCGGCCTGCTGCATGGGCGACAGACCACCACCCGAGCGCTTCTTTGGCATGGGGGCAGCCTAATCCGTACTCATGAGCGTTCCGAGGGAGCGGCTCCCTCTCGGGATGTTCGGGTGCCGGATCGTGACGGCAGCGCAACCTGACCTGCCTACGTTGCCATTTCCCGGACACGGGCGCAGGCCTTGGCCTAAGCTGCTCTCAACTGTCACAGCAGCGCGGTCACGTATCAATACGTCTGGCGGCCCCGAATCGTTCCGGAAGTACCCCGACTTTTTGGTGGGGGCGTGTCCGAATCCGCCTTGTGTGTCACCCCGCGCCCGGTGTGGCGCATCACAGCTGCCCCGGTTTGTCGGGATGGTCGTGTATGTCGTCAGCTCACTCCCGCGGGTGATCTGCCGCTTACCCATAGTCCGTTCGGACCATTCAAGATTGGGCCCGAAGGGGGTGTTGCGCTGTGCCCACCTTCCGTAACGTCCTCAACTGGCGGCGGTGAATATGCCGCTGCCGCCGTGGGGGAGCCTCGATTCGGGAGAGGACGGCGCCGGTATGGGCTGGGTAACCGACTGGAGTGCGCAGGCTGCCTGCCGCACTACCGATCCGGATGAACTGTTCGTTCAGGGAGCAGCGCAGAACAGGGCCAAGGCGGTGTGCACCGGATGCCCGGTACGCACCGAATGCCTGGCCGACGCGCTGGACAACCGCGTCGAGTTCGGCGTGTGGGGAGGCATGACGGAGCGGGAGCGCCGCGCACTGCTGCGCCGCCGGCCCACCGTGTCCTCCTGGCGCAGGCTGCTGGAGACCGCCCGCTCGGAGTACGAGCGCGGCACGGGCATCGTGCCCCTCGACAGCGACGAGGTGTACGAGCACTACGCGGCGGTGAGCTGAGGGCGTTTCCCCCGGCACATTCCTGGCTACGGGGTCCGGAAAGCGTCGATCCGGTCTGCGCCTGGGGCAGCCACGATCGGCCTTGCGGCCCGCCCGCGGAGACGGTCCGAGCTCGCCGGGGTGTCGCACAGCCATCCCGGCTGCGCGTTCCGTCCCCCCGCCGTTCGCGCGTGTGCCACCCACGCGCCTGCGACGACCGCCTGCCGGCGTACGCCGCCGCCCCTTCCGTGCCCGTGACCGCGCTACGGCAGCTCCGTGTGCTCGGTCGCGCCCGCTGCCAGCAGGGTGCCGATGTCGCGCAGCCCCGCGAGGTCGTGGACATCACCGGGCAGTGCGGGTACTTCCACCACCGCCACCTCGGGGTGACGGGCGGTGAAACGGTCCCGTGTGCGCTGCTCGCGGGAGAGCAGCTGCATGCGATCGGCGTGCAGTCGCAGCAGACCGGCGGTGAGCCGGTCGACGGAGCGTTCCTCGTCGGCGGGGGAGCCTTCCTCGGAAGCCGGGGCGTCGGGTGCGGCCGCGGATGCGGTGGATCGCGAACTGCCGTATGAGTCGGGAGAGTTACGAAGTCCAGCTTTCCCGCCCCCCTGATCCACAATGCGGGGGTCCTCAAGATTTTCGGCGGCGGCGAGGGCCCGCTCGGCCGACAGCCGGCCGGCGCCGCTGCCGTGGACCCGGTTCAGCACCAGACCCACCAGCGGCATCTTCTCCGCGGCCAGCCGCTCCACGAAGTACGCCGCCTCCCGCAACGCGTCCCGTTCCGGGGCCGCGACCACCAGGAAGGCCGTGCCGGGCGCCTGGAGCAGCTTGTACGTGGCGTCCGCACGTGTACGGAACCCGCCGAAGGTGGTGTCCATCGCGGCCACGAAGGTCTGGACGTCCTTCAGCAGCTGACCGCCCAGCAGCTTGCCGAGCGTGCCGGTCATCATCGACATACCGACGTTGAGGAAGGCCATCCCCGCCCGGCCGCCCAGTTTGGCGGGGGCCGTCAGCAGGCGGATCAGCCGGCCGTCCAGGAACGAGCCGAGCCGCTTGGGCGCGTCCAGGAAGTCGAGCGCGGAGCGGGACGGCGGGGTGTCGACCACGATCAGGTCCCACTCGTCCTTCGCGCGCAGCTGGCCCAGCTTCTCCATCGCCATGTACTCCTGCGTGCCCGCGAAGCCCGCCGAGAGTGACTGGTAGAAGGGGTTCGCCAGGATCACGGCCGCCCGTTCGGGATCCGCGTGCGCCTCCACGACCTCGTCGAAGGTGCGCTTCATGTCGAGCATCATGGCGTGCAGTTCGCCCTCGCCCTCGGTGCCCTTCACCCGGCGCGGGACGTTGTCGAGGGAGTCGATGCCCATCGACTGGGCCAGCCGCCTGGCCGGGTCGATGGTCAGCACGACCACCTTGCGGCCCCGCTCGGCCGCCCGGAGACCGAGAGCCGCGGCGGTCGTCGTCTTGCCGACCCCGCCCGAGCCGCAGCACACCACGATCCGGGTCTCCGGGTCGTCCAGCAACGGGTCGACGTCGAGGGCGCGCACCGGGGAGAGCGGGCGGGCCTTCTCCGGCCCGTCGGCCCTCTGCGGCGCCTGGCCCGTCTCGGGTGCCTCGGCCGGGTCCGGACTCATGACAACCCCTGCTTCCGCAGCTCGGTGGCGAGTTCGTACAGGCCCGCCAGGTCCATGCCCTCGGCGAACAGCGGCAGTTCGCCCAGCGGCAGGCCCAGCTCGCCCAGGACCGCGCGCTGCTCCTGCTCCAGCGCGTACCTCTCGGCGTACTCCGCTGCCTGCGCCAGCAGCGGGTCCACCAGCTTCTCCGCGTTCCCGCCGCGCCGGGCCCCGCCCAGACCGGCCGTCGACAACGCCCGTGCGACCGAGGAACGCCCCACGGTCCGTACGAGTTCCAGATCGCCCGCGTCCAACACCTCCGGCCGGACCATGTTCACGATGACCCGGCCCACCGGCAGCCGCGCGGCGCGCAGTTCGGCGATGCCGTCGGCGGTCTCCTGGACCGGCATCTCCTCCAGCAGCGTCACCAGGTGCACCGCCGTCTCCGGCGATTTCAGCACCCGCATCACCGCCTGCGCCTGATTGTGTATGGGGCCGATCTTCGCCAGGCCCGCCACCTCGTCGTTCACGTTCAGGAAGCGGGTGATGCGGCCGGTCGGCGGGGCGTCCATGACGACGTAGTCGTACGCGAACCGGCCGCTCTTGTCCTTGCGGCGCACGGCCTCGCACGCCTTGCCGGTCAGCAGGACGTCCCTGATGCCCGGGGCGACGGTGGTGGCGAAGTCGATGGCGCCGAGCTTCTTCAGGGCCCGGCCCGCGCCACCGAGTTTGTAGAACATCTGAAGGTAGTCCAGAAGGGCCAGTTCGGGGTCTATGGCGAGGGCGTACACCTCGCCGCCCCCCGGAGCGACCGCGATCTTCCTCTCCTCATACGGCAACGCCTCTGTCTCGAAGAGCTGGGCGATGCCCTGCCGGCCCTCGACCTCGACGAGAAGCGTCCGCTTCCCCTCGGTCGCGAGGGCCAGCGCCAGTGCGGCGGCGACCGTCGTCTTTCCGGTCCCGCCCTTGCCGCTGACGACCTGGAGCCTGCTCACGTCTTCGAGCCTAACCAGTCCGGCCGACACTCACGCGGGAGGCTGTGGATAACGCAGGTCACTGTCCCAGGGGTCACAGGTGAGGTTCCCCGGGCCGCAGCGGCTACAGTCGCCCCCATGACCAAGTGGGAATACTCGACCGTGCCGCTGCTCGTCCATGCCACGAAGCAGATTCTGGACACCTGGGGCGAGGACGGCTGGGAGCTCGTCCAGGTCGTGCCCGGGCCCAACAACCCCGAGCAGCTCGTGGCCTACCTGAAGCGCCAGAAGCGGGAGAAGCACGCATGAGCGCGGTCGAGGCCAAGCTGGCCGAGCTGGGACTGACCCTGCCCGAGGTCGTACCGCCGCTGGCCGCGTACCAGCCGGCCGTGCGGTCCGGCGTGTACGTCTACACCGCCGGGCAGCTGCCGATGGTCGAGGGCAAGCTGCCGGTCACCGGCAAGGTGGGCGCCGAGGTCACGCCGGAGGAGGCCAAGGACCTGGCCCGTACGTGCGCGTTGAACGCGCTGGCCGCGGTGAAGTCCGTCACCGGCGACCTGGACCGCATCGCACGTGTGGTGAAGGTCGTCGGCTTCGTCGCCTCCGCCGCCGACTTCACGGGGCAGCCCGGTGTCGTCAACGGCGCCAGCGAACTGCTCGGCGAGGTTCTCGGCGACAAGGGCGTGCACGCCCGCAGCGCCGTCGGCGTCGCGGTGCTGCCGCTGGACGCGCCGGTCGAGGTCGAGATCCAGGTGGAACTCGTCCCGTAACCGCACCGGAACCCACCGGAACACCGCTGACCTCGGGTACCTCTCGAACATTCGCCCTACACGGGATAGCCTCCGGCCATGGCGAACGGTCAGTGGTACCCCCCGGAGTGGCCGGACCGCATCCGCGCGCTCGCGGCCGGCACGCTCACCCCGGTGTCCCCCAGACGCGCGGCCACGGTGCTGCTCCTGAAGGACACCGCGTCCGGCCCGGCCGTCCACATGCTGCGCAGACGCGCCTCCATGGCCTTCGCCGGAGGCGCGTACGCGTACCCCGGAGGCGGGGTCGACCCGCGGGACGACGACGGTCTGGTGCGCTGGGCGGGCCCCACGCGCGCGTGGTGGGCGGACCGGCTCGGCGTCGACGAGCCGGGCGCCCAGGCGATCGTCTGCGCGGCCGTACGGGAGACGTACGAGGAGGCGGGCGTGCTGCTCGCCGGGCCCGACGCGGAGTCGGTCGTCGGCGACACCACCGGCGAGGAGTGGGAGGCGGACCGGGCCGCGCTGGTCGCGCGCGAGCTGTCTTTCGCGGAGTTCCTGCACCGGCGCGCTCTGGTGCTGCGCTCGGACCTGCTGGGCGCCTGGACCCGCTGGATCACCCCCGAGTTCGAGGCCCGCCGCTACGACACCTGGTTCTTCGTGGCCGCCCTGCCCGAGGGGCAGCGCACCCGGAACGCCTCCACGGAGGCCGACCGCACGGTGTGGATCCGCCCGGAGGAGGCCGCCGCCGGCTACGACGGGGGCGAGCTGCTGATGATGCCGCCCACCATCGCCACCCTGCGCCAGCTGCTGCCGTACGCCACCGCCGCCGAGGCGCTGGCGGCGGCCCCCGCGCGTGACATGACGCCGGTGCTGGCCCGCGCCCGCCTGAGGGACGGCGAGGTTGTGCTGTCCTGGCCGGGGCACGAGGAGTTCACCAAGCGCATCCCGAAGGATCCGACGGCCACCGCCACGAGCGCCGCGCCGGGCACCGGGAACGGCGCCGCGACGACCGCCGAGACGAGGGGTGGAGGGCCCGCATGACCGACGCAAGCGCCCTGCCGGGCCAGCCCCGCGGCCAGGTGCTCTCCGGCCCCGCCACCGAACGGGCCGTCAACGTCCTCGCGCCCAACGCCTCCGCGATGACCCTGGACGGCACCAACACCTGGATCGTCGCCGAGCCGGACTCCGATCTCGCCGTGGTGATCGACCCGGGCCCGCTGGACGACGGCCATCTGCGTGCCGTCGCCGACACCGCCGAGAAGGCCGGCAAGCGCATAGCCCTGACCCTGCTCACCCACGGCCACCCCGACCACGCCGAGGGCGCCGCCCGCTTCGCGGAACTGACCGGCACGCGCGTGCGTGCCCTCGATCCGGCGCTGCGCCTGGGCGACGAGGGGCTGGCCGCCGGCGACGTGATCTCCGTCGGCGGCCTGGAGCTGAGGGTCGTACCGACCCCCGGACACACCGCGGACTCGCTGTGCTTCCATCTCCCGGCCGATCAGGCGGTGCTGACCGGTGACACCATCCTCGGGCGCGGTACGACGGTCGTGGCGCACCCCGACGGCCGTCTCGGCGACTATCTGGACTCCCTGCGCCGACTGCGGTCCCTGACGGTGGACGACGGCGTGCGCACCGTCCTGCCGGGCCACGGGCCGGTCCTGGAGGACGCCCAGGGTGCCGTGGAGTTCTACCTCGCCCACCGCGCCCACCGGCTCGCCCAGGTGGAGACGGCGGTCGAGGACGGCTACCGCACCCCGGCCCAGGTCGTCGGCCACGTGTACGCCGACGTGGACCGTTCGCTGTGGCCGGCGGCGGAGCTGTCGGTGCGGGCCCAGATGGACTACCTGAGCGAGCACGGGCTGATCTAGCGGGCGCCGGTGCGGCGCGGCCCCTCCTGCCTCGCCGGATCCGGCGAGGCAGGAGGGGCCAGCGCCTCCTCGGCCGCCGCGAGGATGCTGCGGAAGGCACGGGTGATGACCGGCCGGGCCAGGAACCGGGTCAGGAGCGGGCCGACCAGGGGCAGCGGGATCTCCGCCCGGGTGGTCCAGCGGACCAGGGTGCCGCGGTCGGTCCGCGTGAACGTCATGCGGCCGAGTTCGTGCCGGGCCGACGGCACGCTGCGCTCCACGACGTACTCCGTGGCGTACGGCGGGTCGTACACGGTGATGCGCTCCCGGAACCAGCCGATCAGCCACAGGTGGCTGCGGACCGCGCCGACGCCGTAGGGCGCCTGCTCGCCCTGCCGGGTCAGCCGGCAGCGCAGCACCAGGGGCGAGGCGGTGTAGTGGGTGGTCGTCGTGAGCCAGGCGAACACGTCCTCGACGGGGGCGTCGATGACGCGTTCCACGGTCATGGTCTCCATGCCTGTCGGCCTCCTCAGCCGAGTGGTCCTCTGTCGAGTGGCCGCACCACGTCGGCGCGGTCCAGCTTGTCGGGGTTGCGCATGCCGTAGAGGCCGGTGATCCGTCCGTCCCGGATCTCGAACGCCACCAGCCAGTCCAGCGCGTCGCCGGTGAGGAACCGTGCCGCGGGCATGCCGTTGTAGCGGGCGGGTTCGACGCGGGTCGTCGTCGCGCTGGTGCGGTACACGCCGAGGACGAACCGGGCGACGTCGTCGCGTCCGGTGACCGGGCGGCGGGCGGCCACGGCCTTTCCGCCGCCGTCGGAGATCACCACGACATCGGGTGCCAGCAGGTCCATCAGCGCCTGTACGTCGCCGTTCGCCGCCGACCGCAGGAACCGCTCGACGATCTCCCCGGTGGCGGCGGAGTCGGGCTCGAAGCGGCGGCGCCGCGCGTGCACGTGGCCGCGGGCGCGGTGCGCGATCTGCCGGACGGTGCCCTCGGCCTTGCCGACCGCGGCGGCGATCTCCCCGTGCGTGTAGCCGAACACGTCGTGCAGGACGAACACCGCGCGCTCGGTCGGGTTCAGCGTCTCCAGGACCAGCATCATGGCCATCGACACCGACTCGGCCAGGACCACGTCCTCGCCGACGTCGGGCTGGGTGCGGATCGGCTCGGGCAGCCACGGGCCCACGTACTCCTCGCGCCGGGCCCGGACCGCGCGCAGGTGGTTGAGCGCCTGCCGGGTCACCGTGCGCACCAGGTACGCGCGTGCGTGCCCGACGGTGGCCGGATCGACCTCCCGCCAGCGCAGATAGCTCTCCTGGAGCACGTCCTCGGCGTCGGCGGCGCTGCCCAGCATCTCGTAGGCGATGGTGAACAGCAGCGGACGGTGTTCGGTGAAGGCGTCGTCGGCCATGATGTGCCTCGGCTCCTCTCTCGGGACGGCACTGAGACACGTCCGGGCGGCGAACCGTGACAGTCCACGACGGTGACTCGGGTCACAGTGCGATGCTGGGGTCTCGGTCAGTCCCCCGGGCGCGGGTCCTTCACGCCGTGCACGCGCGCGTACTCGGCGGCGAGCCAGGGCCCCAGGTCGTCCACGTAGGCCCGCAGCACGTCCGGGTCGCCGACGGGCTCGTAGCCGTACCGCGCCGCCGTGCGCAGCTGTGCGGCCCGCTCGGGGTAGAAGCCGGCGAACGCCTCGGCCATCTCGCGCAGATCGCTGGTCCAGCCGTTCCAGCGGGGCATGACGAGCGTGAAGCCGGTGCGGACGAGATGCCGGGACATGAAGCGCACGAGCGGCCGCCGGGCCTCCTCGGTGGCGTTGGCGCCCGCGATCCGCTCCCGCCAGCGGGGCAGCCACCGCGCCAGGTCGCCGTTGGTCTCGCGGGCGAGCAGGGAGTCGGGGCGGTAGCGCGGCAGCTGCTCGGCGAGGTCCTCGCCGAGCAGCGGGGTGCACAGGCAGGCGACGAACCAGGCGAGGTCGTACCGCTCCCGCTCGCCCAGCAGCCGGTCCCTGCCGTACAGCAGGGTGCCGACGCCGTCGATCTGTGGGAACCGCGCGTCGACCGCCTCGCCGAGGGCGCGGACGGCATCCCGGTCGGCGTCGGTCGGCTCGTCCCGGAGCGCCACCAGCAGGTCCAGGTCGCTGCGGCCCACGCGTGCGGTGCCGCGCGGGACGGACCCGTAGAGGTAGGCGCTGTGCAGCCGCGCCCCGAAGACCTCCGGCAGCCGGTCGCGCGCGGCGGCCACGACCGGGCGGAACACGGCGGGCACGCGCGCGAGGGAGCCTTCGCGCGCGATGAAGCCCTGGTCGTCGAGTCCGGGCCGACGGATCGTCTCAGCCATGGGTCACCTGTGCCGGCCTCAGCCCGTCCGGGGTCCGCGGACGAGGCCGTTCGTGCCGAAGCGGGGGGCCCGGGGTGGCGGCCCGGGGAGGGGCGGGTACGACAGTGGGGTCCGGCTCCGGGAGAAGCGGGACCCCAGGTCGTACGGCCGATACCGGCGTCAGCGCGACCGCTTGGCCAGCCTCTCCACGTCGAGCAGGATCACGGCACGCGCCTCCAGGCGGAGCCACCCGCGCTGCGCGAAGTCCGCCAGCGCCTTGTTCACGGTCTCGCGCGAGGCGCCGACCAGCTGGGCCAGCTCTTCCTGCGTGAGGTCGTGGACGACGTGGATGCCCTCTTCGGACTGCACGCCGAAGCGGCGCGAGAGGTCCAGCAGGGCGCGTGCCACGCGGCCGGGGACGTCCGAGAAGACCAGGTCGGACATGGCGTCGTTGGTCTTGCGCAGTCGCCGGGCGACAGCGCGCAGCAGGGCGCCGGCCACCTCCGGGCGGACGTTCAGCCAGGGCTGGAGGTCGCCGTGGCCGAGGCCGAGGAGCTTGACCTCGGTCAGCGCGGTCGCGGTCGCCGTGCGCGGGCCCGGGTCGAAGAGCGACAGCTCACCGATCAGCTCGCCGGGACCGACGACGGCGAGCATGTTCTCGCGGCCGTCCGGGGAGGTGCGGTGCAGCTTGACCTTGCCCTCGGTGACGACGTACAGCCGGTCGCCCGGGTCGCCCTCGTGGAACAGGGAGTCGCCGCGTGCGAGGGTCACCTCACTCATGGAGGCGCGAAGCTCCGCGGCCTGCTCGTCGTCGAGAGCCGCGAAGAGCGGGTTGCGCCGCAGAACGTCGTCCACTGAGTTCTCTCCTTGTCGACCTGCTCAGGGGATCTTGCTCCCCCGAGTGCCAGGGGACCGTGTTCCCCATTTTGCCGGACGGTCCAAACAGTGTGATCTGTCACAAGGATGCCGCACAGGTGTCCCGAGGTAAGCGTCAGGGGTCCAATCGGAGTCCGATCAACCGGGTCCGGGGCGGATGTCGGTGCCGGGCTCTAGGCTGGCCGGGTGTCCAATTCGCCGGTGACAGCACAGGCCAAGGGGGTTTAGCGGGTGGTTGCACGTCGCGATTCTGCCGTGGGCGAACAAGGGTCCGGTGACGGTAAGAAAACTGGAAAAGCGGCTAAAAAGGTCATCTCCCCCCAGGGGGTCGACTCTGCCGAGAGGGCCGCCTCCTCGAAGAAGGCGGCCTCGGGGAAGAAGGCCGCCTCCGCCGCCTCCGGGAAGAAGGTCACCGTCGCGAAGAAGGTGGTCGCGACCGGCGAGGCCGTGGCGGTGAAGAAGGCGCCACCCGCCAAGAAGGTCGCCGCGAAGCCACCACGGGACGAGTCCCGCACCGCTCTGGTCCGCCGCGCCCGCCGCATCAACCGCGAGCTCGCCGAGGTGTACCCGTACGCCCATCCCGAGCTGGACTTCGAGAGCCCCTTCCAGCTCCTGGTCGCCACCGTGCTGTCGGCCCAGACCACCGACCTGCGCGTCAACCAGACGACCCCCGCCCTCTTCGCGAAGTACCCGTCCCCCGAGGACCTGGCCGCCGCCAACCCGGAGGAGGTCGAGGAGATCCTGCGCCCCTGCGGGTTCTTCCGGGCCAAGACCAAGTCGGTGATGGGGCTGTCCAGGGCGCTCGTCGACGACTTCGGCGGTGAGGTCCCGGGCAGGCTGGAGGACCTGGTCAAGCTGCCCGGCGTCGGCCGCAAGACCGCCTTCGTCGTGCTCGGCAACGCCTTCGGACGGCCCGGGATCACCGTGGACACCCACTTCCAGCGGCTGGTCCAGCGCTGGCAGTGGACCGAGGAGACCGACCCCGACAAGATCGAGGCCGCGATCGGCGCGCTGTTCCCGAAGAGCGACTGGACCGACCTGTCCCACCATGTGGTCTGGCACGGCCGCCGTATCTGCCACGCCCGCAAGCCCGCCTGCGGCGCCTGCCCCATCGCCCCGCTCTGCCCGGCCTACGGCGAGGGCGAGACCGACCCGGACAAGGCGAAAAAGCTCCTGAAGTACGAGAAGGGCGGCTTCCCCGGCCAGCGGCTCAAGCCCCCGCAGGCCTACCTCGACGCGGGCGGCAAGCCGGCCCCGCCGCTGGGGGCCGCGTGACGGAACGATCTCGGGGCCCTCGGGCGTTGGACAGGCAGAGCGACGGGGGTGGCGATGGCGAGGACCAGTGAGACGCGGGGCGGTCCGGTGGCGCGCGGCGCGGCGGCGCGGGGCCCGGTGACGCTGAGCAAGGAGGGGCTGCCGGAGTGGCTGGGGCCGGTGGTGCGGGCGGCCGAGACGGTCGAGCCGGTCCAGCTGAGCCGCTTCCTGCCGCCGGAGAACGGCTCGGGCCGCAAGTCGGCCGTGCTGATCCTCTTCGGCGAGGGTGAGCGCGGCCCGGAGCTGCTGCTCATGGAGCGCGCCGGCTCGCTGCGCTCGCACGCCGGGCAGCCGTCCTTCCCGGGCGGCGCGCTCGACCCCGAGGACGGCGACCCGCACGCCGACGGGCCGCTCCGGGCCGCGCTGCGGGAGGCCGAGGAGGAGACCGGCCTGGACCCGTCGGGCGTCCAGCTCTTCGGCGTGCTGCCCGCGCTGTACATCCCGGTCAGCGGTTTCGTGGTCACACCGGTCCTCGGCTGGTGGCGCGAGCCCAGCCCGGTCGGCGTCGTCGACCCGAACGAGACCGCGCGGGTCTTCACGGTCCCCGTGGCGGATCTCACGGACCCCGCGCACCGCGCCACCACCGTTCACCCCAGTGGTCACCGAGGTCCGGCATTCCTGGTCGAATCGGCTCTGGTGTGGGGCTTCACGGCCGGAGTGATCGACCGCCTGCTCCATTTCGCCGGCTGGGAGCGCCCCTGGGACAGGGAAAGGCAGGTCCCGCTCGACTGGCACTCATGACAGGGTGTCGTCCGTGCTGTGTCTTTCCGGGGGCCGACCCCCGGGCCCCCGGCCGGGCCGCGGGGAGCGGAATGGAGTAGGCGAGGCCTGAAGCGGTGAACGTGCTGGACATCCTGTTGCTGGTCGCGGCTGTGTGGTTCGCGGTCGTCGGCTATCGCCAGGGCTTCGTCGTCGGCATCCTGTCGGTGATCGGGTTCCTGGGCGGCGGCCTCGTCGCCGTCTACGCGCTGCCCGTGCTCTGGGACGCCGTGACCGACAACGCGGACGTCGGCACCACCGCCGCCGTGGTCGCCGTGGTCGTCGTCATCGTCTGCGCCTCCGTCGGCCAGGCCCTGACCACCCACCTCGGCAACAAGCTGCGCCGGTACATCACCTGGTCCCCGGCCCGCGCCCTGGACGCCACCGGCGGCGCCCTGGTCAACGTCGTCGCCATGCTGCTGGTGGCCTGGCTGATCGGCTCCGCCCTCGCCGGCACCACCCTGCCGACACTCGGCAAGGAGGTGCGCGGCTCCAAGGTGCTCCTCGGCGTCTCCCGGGCGCTGCCCGCGCAGGCCGACACCTGGTTCGCGGACTTCTCCTCCGTCCTCGCGCAGAACGGCTTCCCGCAGGTCTTCAGCCCGTTCGCCAACGAGCCGATCAAGGACGTCCAGCCGCCCGACCCGGCGCTCGCGAACAGCCCGGTGGCCCTGCGCGCCCAGCGCTCCATCGTCAAGGTCACCGGCACCGCCCAGAGCTGCGGCAAGGTCCTGGAGGGCACCGGCTTCGTCTTCGCCGACCGCCGCGTCATGACCAACGCGCACGTGGTCGGCGGCGTCGACGCGCCCACCGTGCAGATAGGCGGCCGGGGCCGCAAGTACGACGCCAAGGTCGTCCTGTACGACTGGAAGCGGGACATCGCCGTGCTCGACGTACCCGACCTGAAGGCGAACGCCCTTAGGTTCTCCCCGCAGGACGCGGGCGGTGGTGACGGCGCGATCGTCGCTGGCTTCCCCGAGAACGGCTCGTACGACGTGCGCGCCGCGCGCGTGCGCGGGCGCATCACGGCCAACGGCCCGGACATCTACCACCGGGGCACGGTCCGCCGAGACGTCTACTCGCTGTACACGACCGTCCGTCAGGGCAACTCCGGCGGCCCGCTGCTCACGCCCGCCGGACGCGTGTACGGCGTGGTGTTCGCCAAGTCACTCGACGACGCCGAGACGGGCTACGCCCTCACGGCCGACGAGATCCAGCCCGACATCGAGCAGGGTCGTACGGCGAACGAGCAGGTGGACACCGACAGCTGCGCCCTGTGACACCCGGGAGCGCCTGTGACGCTCCGCAGGAAGGGTCAGCCGCGCGGGTGACGCAGGCGCACCGACACCCAGCGGGCGCGGCGGCGCAGGATGTGCGGGATCCCCACCCGGAGATCCGCTTCCGCGAGTTGCGGGGTGCCTCGCTGAGGCGTGCTCAGGCCTGTGGCCGAGCGGCGGTTGCGGGGTGCGTCACTGTAGTCGTGCGTCCAGCCCATACCCCGACGTGTGCCCCCGCCCGAAGGTCGATAACCGCTTGAGCGCCGCCCAATTGGCCTATGCGGCAGGCATGTGGCCGTTCGGGGGACAAGCGTTCACGATCCGGATACTCCACGCATCGAGCCCGTCACCGAACGGTCACAAACCCGCACGCCCCCGGCGCGCGTGTCACCGGTCCGGCTCGGGGTCCTTGAGCCAGTTGACGAGTTCCTGGGAGAACGCCGCCGGGTCCTCCTCGTGCGGGAAGTGGCCGAGGCCGTCGAACAGCCGCCAGCGGTACGGGGCTTCGACGTACTCGCCCGAACCGGCGGCGCTGCGCGTGCGTGTCACCGGGTCCAGGGAGCCGTGCAGATGCAGCGTCGGCACCCGCACCGGCCGCTTCATCCGGCGGTTGAACTGGATGCCGTCCGGGCGGGCCAGCGAGCGCACCAGCCAGCGGTACGGCTCGATCGAGCAGTGCGCCGTCGACGGGATGCACATGGCCCGCTGATAGGTCTCCACCGCCTCGTCCTCCGGCGGCTGCGGCCCGGACCAGTCCCGGATCAGACGGCCCACCAGCGCCCCGTCGTCCGCGGTGAGTTGACGCTCCGGGATCCACGGCCGCTGGAAGCCCCAGATGTAGGAGTTGGCAGCCGTCTGCCGGGCGTCGCGCAGCATGGCCGCGCGCCAGCGCCGAGGATGCGGCATCGAGACGACCGCGAGCCGCCGTACGAGCTTGGGCCGCATCGCGGCCGCCGTCCACGCCAGATAGCCGCCCAGGTCATGGCCGACCAGCGCCGCGTCCGGCTCGCCGAGCGAACGGATCACGCCGGTGACGTCGAGGGCGAGATTGGCGGGGTCGTACCCGCGGGGCGTGCGGTCGCTGCCGCCGACACCCCGCAGGTCCATCGCCACCGCCCGGTAGCCCGCGTCCGCGAGCGCGACCAGCTGGTGCCGCCAGGTCCACCAGAACTGCGGGAAGCCGTGCAGCAGCAGCACCAGGGGGCCGTCGCCGAGTTCGGCGATGTGGAAGCGCGCGCCGTTGGCGGCGACGTCCCGGTGCGTCACCTTTGTCCCGTGGGGGAGGTCGATCCGTACGGCCGAGGGGGCGGGGTCCGTCATGACGACGAGCGTGCCACAGCCTCGATGGCCGCGGGGCCCCGGTCCTCGGGCAGCTCCGCGCGCGGGTGCGGCTTGGCGTTCTGCAGGACGCCCGCCGTCTCCTTCATCGAGGCGGCCACCTTCTGCGGACCCTGGCTCTTCTTGGCCTTCTTCGCGAACGCCACGCCGATCAGCGCGAGGAGACCGGCGACCAGTACGTTGGCCGCGAAGGACAGCAGGAAGCAGACCGCCAGGTTCCAGCCGCTCCAGGTCCGGATGCCGTACGCGAGCGCGAAGTTGAGCATCGGCAGGGAGAACACCAGCACGGCGCCCGCCATCGAGAAGGCGCCGCCGCTCACCGCGCCCTTCTTCACGTCCTGCTTCAGCTGGGCCTTGGCCAGGGCGATCTCGTCGTGCACCAGCGCCGACATCTCGGTCGTCGCCGAGGCGAACAGCTGGCCGATACTGCGTTCGGCGCCGACCGGGCTGCCGTCGGGTGCGCTCATCGCGTTCTCCCTCAGAATTCTCTCGTGCCGCAGGCGTTCCGTCGGGTACGGCCGCCCCGCCGGCGCGGCCGTCCTGTCCGGCCGTCCTGCATCAAGTGGCCGTCTTGTTTTGTACCGTCTCGTCAGATCATGCCGGACGCTCGTCCTCCTCGCCTGCCCCGCCCGGTACTTCCTGAAGCCCGTGGCGCGTCGCGGCTACCCGCTCGGCGGCCATCCGCCGGTGTTCGGCGGCCTTGCGCTCGTGGATCTCGGCCATACGGAGGTGATAGGCGGGGTCGTCCTGCTCGTAGACGTCCGGGATGCCGTCGTGGTCCTCGTCGCGGTCCTCCGCCTCGCACAGCCTGCGGTACCTGGCGTTGCGTATCTTCAGCAGCACCGTCGCGCACAGCGCCGCGATCAGTGATCCGGTGAGGACGGCGGCCTTGACCTCGTCGGTGAGGACGGCGTCGCCGGCGAAGGCCAGCTCGCCGATGAGCAGGGAGACGGTGAAGCCGATACCGGCGAGGGAGGCCACCGCGAAGACGTCGGCCCAGGCGAGGTCCTCGCTGAGGGAGGCGCGGGTGAAGCGGACGGTGAGCCAGGTGCCGCCGAAGATGCCGAGCGTCTTGCCCAGGACGAGCCCCAGCACCACACCGAGCGTCTCCGGCTTGGTGAACACGTCCCCGAGCGCCCCGCCGGAGAGGGTGACCCCGGCACTGAACAGGGCGAACATCGGCACGGCGAAGCCCGCGGACAGCGGCCGCGCCAGGTGCTCGATGTGCTCGCCCGGCGAGTGCTGCTCACCCTCCCGGGTGGTGCAGCGCAGCATCAGGCCCATCGCCACGCCGGCGATGGTCGCGTGCACGCCGCTGGTGTAGGTCAGCGCCCAGATCACCACGGCCAGTGGCACGTACACGTACCAGCCGCGCACGCCCTTGCGCAGCAGCAGCCAGAAGACCACCAGCCCGGCGGCGGCCCCGCCCAGCGCCGCGAAGTCCAGCCGGTCGGTGAAGAAGACCGCGATGATCAGGATCGCGAAGAGGTCGTCGACGACCGCGAGGGTGAGCAGGAAGGCGCGCAGTGAGCTGGGCAGGGAGGTGCCGATGACCGCGAGGACGGCGAGCGCGAAGGCGATGTCGGTGGCGGTGGGCACGGCCCAGCCCTGTGTGGAGCCGTGTCCGGTGAGGTTGGTGAGGGTGTAGACGAGTGCCGGTACGGCCATGCCGCACAGCGCGGCGACCACGGGCAGTACGGCGGCCCGGGGCTCGCGCAGGTCCCCGGCGACCAGCTCGCGTTTCAGCTCGATGCCGGCGACGAAGAAGAACACCGCGAGAAGGCCGTCCGCGGCCCAGTGGGCCACGGACAGGTTCAGGCCGAGCGCGCCGGGACCGAGGTGGAAGTGGCTGACCGACTCGTAGTCGGCGCGGAGGGCGGGGATGTTCGCCCACAGCAGCGCCGCCACGGCGGCGGCGAGCAGCAGAACGCCGCCGACGGTCTCGGTCCGCAGCGCGTCCGCGACGATGGCCCGCTCGGGCAGGGAGAGGCGGCCCAGCGCCTTGCGAGGGGCTTTGCCGAGGGATTTCCGGGAGCGGGGCGCGGCCACGGTGGGGACCTCCGGGTCGGTACGGCGTTGATCACGCCGTCACGCGGGATCGCTGACGGCGCCGCCGACCAGACTTCCCGGCACACCCTGAGGTCGCCATTTTACTCGACTTTGACGCCGGAGGTTAGCAAGGCGAAGGAAAATCCCGCGCCCCCGAAGGGGCACGGGAAACCGCGCGGACCTCTCAGTCCTCGCTGGGCGCCGCGGGCAGCTTGGCCTGGATGAGGTCCATGACCGCGGAGTCCGTCAGCGTGGTGACGTCACCGAGCTGACGGTTCTCCGCCACGTCCCGCAGCAGACGGCGCATGATCTTCCCGGAGCGCGTCTTGGGCAGCTCCGCCACCGGCAGGATCCGCTTGGGCTTGGCGATCGGCCCGAGCGTGGCGCCCACGTGGTCGCGCAGCTCGCCGACCAGCGCGTCGGTCTCGGCGGCCGTACCGCGCAGGATCACGAACGCGACGATGGCCTGGCCGGTGGTGTCGTCGACGGCACCGAC
This sequence comes from Streptomyces filipinensis, assembly GCF_014649495.1. Classification (GTDB taxonomy): domain Bacteria; phylum Actinomycetota; class Actinomycetes; order Streptomycetales; family Streptomycetaceae; genus Streptomyces; species Streptomyces filipinensis. The sequence continues at coordinate 183,620 of NZ_BMTD01000011.1, forward strand.
GACGGCCGCCTCGGCGACCGACGGGTGCGAGACGAGCGCCGACTCCACCTCGGTGGTGGAGATGTTGTGCCCGGACACGAGCATCACGTCGTCCACCCGGCCCAGCAGCCAGATGTCGCCGTCGTCGTCCTTCTTCGCGCCGTCACCGGCGAAGTACTTGCCCGCGAAGCGGGACCAGTAGGTGTCGATGAACCGCTGGTCGTCGCCCCAGATGGTGCGCAGCATCGACGGCCACGGCTCGGTCAGCACCAGGTAGCCACCGCCGCCGTTGGGCACCTCGTTCGCCTCGTCGTCGACGACGGTCGCGCTGATGCCGGGCAGCGGGGTCTGCGCGGAGCCGGGCTTGGCGGTCGTGACACCGGGCAGCGGCGAGATCATCATCGCGCCGGTCTCGGTCTGCCACCAGGTGTCCACGACGGGCGTCCTGTCGGCGCCGATGTTCTTGCGGTACCAGATCCATGCCTCGGGGTTGATGGGCTCGCCCACCGAACCGAGGACCCGCAGGGAGGACAGGTCGAACTTGGCGGGGATGTCGTCGCCCCACTTCATGAACGTCCGGATCGCCGTCGGTGCGGTGTAGAGGATCGTGACCTTGTACTTCTGGACGATCTCCCAGAACCGGCCCTGGTGCGGGGTGTCCGGCGTGCCCTCGTACATGACCTGCGTCGCGCCGTTGGCCAGCGGGCCGTACACGATGTACGAGTGGCCGGTGACCCAGCCGACGTCGGCCGTGCACCAGTACACGTCCGTCTCCGGCTTGAGGTCGAAGACCGCCCAGTGGGTGTACGCCGTCTGGGTGAGGTAGCCGCCGGAGGTGTGCAGGATGCCCTTCGGCTTACCGGTCGTGCCGGAGGTGTAGAGGATGAACAGCGGGTGCTCCGCCTCGAACGCCTCCGGGGTGTGCTCGGCGGACTGCCGGTCCACCAGTTCGTGCCACCAGACGTCCCGCTGGCCGTTCCAGGCCACGTCCTGGCCGGTACGGCGGACGACGAGCACATGCTCGACGTTGTCGACCTTGCTGATCGCCTCGTCCACGGCGGGCTTCAGCGCGGACGGCTTGCCGCGCCGGTAACCGCCGTCGGCGGTGATGACGACCTTGGCGTCCGCGTCCTGGATGCGGGTCGCGAGCGCGTCCGCCGAGAAGCCGCCGAAGACCACCGAGTGCGCGGCGCCGATCCGGGCCGAGGCCAGCATCGCGATCGCCGTCTCCGGGATCATCGGCATGTAGATGGCGACCCGGTCGCCCTTCTGCACCCCCAGTTCCAGCAGGGCGTTGGCCGCCCTGGAGACCTCGTCCTTCAGCTCGGCGTAGGTGATGGAGCGGCTGTCGCCGGGCTCACCCTCGAAGTGGATGGCGACACGGTCTCCGTGTCCGGCCTCCACATGCCGGTCCACGCAGTTGTACGCGACGTTCAGCTCGCCGTCCTTGAACCACTTCGCGAACGGCGGGTTCGACCAGTCCAGCGTCTCGGCAGGCTCCTTGGCCCAGGTCAGCCGGCGGGCCTGCTCGGCCCAGAAGCCGAGCCTGTCAGCCTTGGCCTGTGCATACGCCTCCGCTGTGACATTGGCGTCCGCTGCCAGGTCGGCGGGGGGCGCGAACCTGCGTTCTTCCTTGAGCAGGTTGGCCAGGCTCTCGTTGCTCACGACATCTCCCTTTCCAAGGGTGTCCGTTGTGTCCCAGGCCACAGCTCATCAGACGCGGGGGTCCGATGACAAGGGTCGACCGGTAAATTGGTTTAGACCTGTCGGACGCCGCCCTCTCAGACCGGGCTGGGGGCCTCTCGTGCGGGTACCCCTTCCATGACACCTTCCGTGACCTCCTCGAACACCTCGCCCTCTTCCGTGCGCGTGAGCAGATACGCCTGGGCCTCGCCCACGTGGAAGTACATCCCGTGCAGCTCCAGCTCGTCCCTGCCCAGCGCCCGGGCCACCGGGCCGTGCGCCCGCAGGTGTTCCAGCTGCTGGACCACGTTGACCAGGCACAGCTGCTCCACCGTGTCCGCCGTCGCGCGCCCGGCCAGCCGGGGCCGGGCACGGCGGTCGTTGGTCATCCGCGCCAGGCTCGGCCGCCCGTGCCGCAGCCAGCGCCGCAGCGGGGTGCCAGGGGTGTCCTCGCCCGCGTCGGTCGCGGCCGCCAGCGCCTGCATCGCCCCGCACCCCGAATGTCCGCACACCGTGATGGAGCGCACGCCGAGCACGTCCACCGCGTATTCGACGGCGGCCGCCACCGAGTCGTCGCCGTGCTCCTGTCCCGGCGGCGGCACCAGGTTGCCGATGTTGCGGACGACGAACAGGTCGCCGGGACCACTGGCGGTGATCATCGACGTGACGAGCCGGGAGTCGGCACAGGTGAGGAAGAGCTGCGTGGGCCGCTGGCCCTCCCGGGCGAGCCGCGCCAGTTCCTCCCGCACCAGCGGCGCGGTGTTGCGCTGGAACGAGCTGATCCCACGAGCCAGTTCCCGCCCCGCCCCCTGACCCGCTTTCCGGTCCGCCGGGGCTGCGGCTTCGGGGAAGCAGGACTGGTGGTTGCGCCAGGGCGTCCAGGGCCGGCACCGGCACCCGGCGGAGGAGGCCGGCCCGGCGGTCCGGATTCCGCCGCGCCGGCCCGACAGCTCGGCCGTACCACCCCGGGCGGTGTGGGTGCTGCGCCACTCCTGCAGTGACTCGTACGCCGCGTGGTCCATGAACGACCCGTCCAACTCCACCACGGCGGGAGCACCTTGGGGGACGAGGTGCAGGGCGCGACTGAGCCGGGGGACCGCGAGGAACGTCAACTGACCTCGGACACGTACGTAATGGACTCCTTCCTTCTCTTCATGGGTGATGCGGGTGCGGGCGAGGCGGCTGAGGGCGAGGGCGACCGCCACGGCGACCCCGAGGAACACGCCCTGCAGGACGCCGAGGAGCACCACGCCGAGTGTGGTCGCGGCGTAGACCGGCACTTCGCGGTGGCGCGTCACCGCGCGGATGTGGTGCAGGGACACCATCTGGACACCGACGGCCATGACCAGGGCGGCGAGGGAGGCGAGCGGGATCTCCTCCAGTGCCGGGACCATCAGCAGCGCGGCGACTACTACGAGAACGCCGTGCAGCATCGTGGAGTTCCGGCTCACGGCACCGGAATTCACATTCGCGGTGCTGCGCACGGCCACCCCGGCGACCGGCAGTCCGCCGAGCGCACCGGAGACGATGTTGGCGGCGCCCTGGCCCAGCAACTCCCGGTCCAGGCCTGCACGGGCGATCGGGGGGACCGGGCCGGTGCGGCCCGCGATCAGCTTGTCCACGGCCACCGCGCCGAGCAGCGACTGCACGCTGCACACCAGGGTGGTGGTGAGCACGGCGGCGGCGAGGCCGAGTGCCGGCCCCTCGGGCGGTCCGGCCAGGGCGTGACTGCGCCAGGAGGGCAGGTCGACCCTGGGCAGGGACAACCCGGTCAGAGCCGCCGTGGCGGTGGCCCCGGTGACGGCGACGAGGGCGGCCGGTGCGTTCCGGAGCAGCCGGCCGGCGCGGCCGGGCAGGCGGGGCCAGGCCAGCAGCAGGGCGAGCGTCAGCGCGCTCATCGAGACGGCGGCCGGGTGCAGCCGGGCCAACTGGGCGGGCAGCGCACGCAGGTTGGCGAGGACGGAGCTGTCCGGGCTGCCGCCGAGGACGATGTGCAGCTGGGCGACGGCGATGGTGATGCCGATGCCGGCGAGCATGCCGTGCACCACGGCCGGGCTGACCGCGAGCGCGCCGCGTGCCACCCGCAGACAGCCGAGGCCGAGCTGGGCGAGCCCGGCGAGGACGGTGATGCCGCAGGTCGTCCGCCATCCGTAGCGGTGGATCAAGTCGGCGGTGACGACGGTGAGCCCGGCGGCGGGACCGCTGACCTGGAGCGGGCAGCCGCCGAGACGGCCGGCGACGATTCCGCCCACGGCGGCGGCGACGAGTCCGGCCTGCAGCGGAGCGCCGGTGGCCAGGGCGATACCGAGGGACAGGGGCAGGGCGATCAGGAACACCGCGATGGACGCGGACAGATCGGCGCCCGCCACGGGCGAGCGGCGCCGGCGGCCCGGCGAAGGGTTGTGCGGCGGGTGCGGATACGGGGGGTGCGGGGGTGCGGGGGCTGACATGGTCCTGTCTCCTCCGGGGCGGCACGGTCGCGGACCGGGCGGGATGGATCACTGTCGGTAAATGAATCGTAATGAAGAGTAAAGATGAGGCATAACTTTTCGGGGCAAACGGGGCAGTCGATCGCTCACCGGGGTGAAGTAATCATTTGATCGGCTTGTCGTACTAATTCCTTCTCGCTCCCGTGCGACCTTGGCGGCGCTGCCGGCCTGCCAGCCCGGCACATCACCAGAAAACGGCCCTCGTCAGCGTTTGCCTGAGAGAAGGAAGAAGGTGGGCGGAACATGGCCGCCACCCAGAGGATCGCCGTCGGCGCCGTGGTCGCCGCGGCCTGTGCCTCATCGCTCGCCGGTTGCGCGACCGGCTCCAACGGTTCGAAGGAAGGGGCGTCCGGCCCGCAGAAGGGGGCGGCGGCCCCCGAGAGCGTGGTCCGGCTGATCGGGGACGGATCCACGGCGTACACCGGCGCGCAGCCGCATCTGCCGAGACCCGAGCGGCTCAAGTCCGGTCAGAAGCCTCCGCAGTTCGTCGTGTTCTCCTGGGACGGCGCGGGTGAGGACAGCCAGAAGCTGTTCTCGCACTTCCGCAAGGTCGCCAAGGACAACCACGCGAACATGACGTTCTTCCTCAGCGGGGTGTACCTGCTGCCGGAGGAGAAGCGCGACCTGTACAAGCCGCCCCAGCACGCGCCGGGCAGCTCCGACATCGGTTTCAACGACGAGAGGGGAATCGCGGACACCGCCCAGCAGGCACGGCTGGCCTGGCTGGAGGGCAACGAGATCGGCACGCACTTCAACGGCCACTTCTGCGGGCCCGACGGCGGGGTCGGCACCTGGTCGGTGGAGGAGTGGAAGAGCGAGATCAGCCAGGCCAAGCAGTTCGTGAAGTCCTGGAAGACCAACGCCGGCATGAAGAAGTCGGCCCCGCTGCCCTTCGATTACGACAAGGAGCTGATCGGCGCCCGCACCCCCTGCCTCGAAGGCCAGCAGAACTTCATGAAGGCGGCCCGCCAGTTGGGCTTCCGCTACGACTCCAGTGGAGTCAACGACCAGATCTGGCCCAAGAAGAAGGAGGGGCTGTGGGACGTGTCCATGCAGCTGGTGCCCTTCCCCGGGCACACCTATGAGCAGCTGACCATGGACTACAACTTCATGGTCAACCAGTCCGGCACCGAGACCCAGGGCGACCCGGACAAGTTCGACTACTGGGGCGACCAGATGCGCGACGGCCTCATCAAGGGCTTCTACCGGGCCTACGACGGCAACCGCGCGCCGCTGATCATCGGCAACCACTTCGAGTCCTGGAACGGCGGCACCTACATGCGCGCCGTCGAGGACACGGTGAAGGAGGTGTGCAACAAGCCCGACGTGCGCTGTGTGTCCTTCCACCAACTGGTCGACTGGCTGGACGCCCAGGATCCGAAGACCCTGGAGAAGCTGCGCACGCTGAAGGTGGGCGAGGCCCCCAGGCAGGGCTGGGCGTCCTTCCTCTCCGGCCGCCCGGCCCCGGCGCCGAAGGGCGTGCCCGGGGCGCCGGCGGTCCGGCAGTAGGCGTCGTACGCGAGCGGCGGGCGTCACCTACGAGCGGTGCGTCTCACACGGCTGTCGTGACACCCACGCCCATGTCTTCGCCGAGCACGAAGGCGGGGTCGACCTGCGCCGCCAGGTCGGCCCCGGTGCGCTCATTGCCCCAGGCCTCGGCGTTCTTCAGGTGGAAGTGCACCATCTGGCGGGTGTAGCGCTCCCAGTCCCGCAGCTCGTACGTGGCGTCCGCGGTGGCCCGCAGCGTGTGCAGGGCGCGGGCGTTGGCCTCCTCCAGGAGGTCGAAGCGGGGCGGGCGGCCCTTCTCCATGGCGCGCACCCAGTCCGAGCGCCCGACCGTCACGAGCAGGTCGTCCCCGACCTCCGCACGCAGGAAGTCGATGTCGTCCTCTTCCTGGATCTTGTTGCCGACGACCTTCAGGGCGACGCCGAAGTCGCGGGCGTACTCTTTGTACTGGCGGTAGACGGAGACCCCCTTCCGGGTCGGCTCGGCGACGAGGAACGTCATGTCGAAGCGGGTGAACATGCCGGAGGCGAAGGAGTCCGAACCCGCCGTCATGTCGACCACGACGTACTCGTCGGGGCCGTCGACGAGGTGGTTCAGGAACAGCTCCACCGCTCCGGTCTTGGAGTGGTAGCAGGCGACCCCCAGGTCGGCGTCCGTGAAGGGGCCGGTGACCATCAAACGGACGGCGCCGCCGTCGAGTTCCACCGGACGCGCGCACGCGTCGTAGACCGGATTCGGCTCGCGCACCCGGACCAGCCGGGAGCCCTCGCCGGGCGGGGTCGTCTTGATCATCGTGGTGGCGGAGGCGATCCGCGGGTTGGCGCCCCGCAGGTAGTCCTTGATCAGCGGCAGCCGCTCGCCCATGGCGGGCAGTGCGGCGGCGTCCGCCTCGTCGAGGCCGAGCGCCGGCCCGAGGTGCTGGTTGATGTCGGCGTCGATGGCGACCACCGGGGCGCCTGCGGCCACGAGGTGGCGGATGAAGAGGGAGGAAAGCGTGGTCTTGCCACTGCCGCCCTTCCCGACGAAAGCAATTTTCATGTTCACCAACAGTAGTCAGTCGATAGCTGTATGTGTCATGTGGAAGTGAAGAAGACCACTCCTTCGAGGGGCGGGCCGGTGGGGTGCGTAGGGTCGTACTCATGAGTACGACAGGCGCGAACGCCGACCCGCTCGCGGCCCTGGGCTCGCTGCCCGGTGTGGCCGACTCCGTGGAGTCCGTGCGCAAGGCCGTGGACCGGGTCTACGGGCACCGGATCATGCGGCGCCGCAGCACGGCGATCACCTCCGAGGCGGCCCTGCGCGGCGCCCGCGGTTCCGCGGCGCTGTCGGGCGCCGACTGGGCCCTGGAGGAGGTGCGGCGGCGCACCGACTTCGGCGCCGACCCCGAGGCGCAGGTCATGGGCGCGGCCCTCAGGCTGTCGGCGGAGGCCGGACAGCTGCTGTCCATCTGGCGGCAGTCGCCCCTGCGGGTGCTGGCCCGGCTGCACCTGGTGGCCGCGGCGAGCCAGGGCGAGGAGGTCGGCAGGCCGCGCCAGGCCGGTGAGGCGGTGGACGAGCCGCTGGTCGAGCTGCCGCTGCCGGACGCCCAGGAGGTCTCCGGCCGGCTGGAGGGGCTCGCGGAACTGATCATCGCGGGGACGTCCGCGCCCGCGCTGGTGACGGCCGCGGTGGTGCACGGCGAGCTGCTCGCGCTGCGGCCCTTCGTGTCCCACAACGGTCTGGTCGCGCGCGCGGCCGAGCGGATCGTCCTGATCGGCAGTGGCCTGGACCCGAAGTCGATCTGCCCGGCCGAGGTCGGGCACGCCGAGCTGGGCCGCGCCTCCTACCTGGCGGCGCTGGACGGCTACGCCTCCGGCACTCCCGAGGGCATGGCGGCCTGGATCGCGCACTGCGGCAGGGCGGTCGAGCTGGGAGCGCGCGAGTCGACGGCGGTGTGCGAGGCGCTGCAGCGCGGCGCGGCCTGAGTCGTCCCCGGAAGGGCCCCGGACAAGGGTTGCGGCGGTACGAGTGCTCGTACCGCCGCTGGCATGCTCACCGGGTTACCAAGCGTCCTCGATATGTGCCCATCAGGTCGGGAACTTTGCCCGTCACCTGGTGCGGCTGGCCCGTAATCGACGGGTCGACGTCGCGTGGGTGCTCGGTGTCCATGCGGGGTCCGTGTGGCCAAATGCGTAGTGGTAGGTGATCCTCGCGGATGTCCTTTGGTCTCGCGGGCCTAAGGTCTTTGTACCGCGAGCCGGGAAGAAGCGGAACCCCTGCCTGCGGTTCTTTACTTTTACCTTCAAACGAGGGTGAAACGGGCGCCGTTCGGATGGCGCTCCGGCTCAGGCGGTGCTCCGGCGCCGGCTGGCGTACCAGACGAGGCCCGCCGTCGCGGCCGCCGCTCCTACGGCCGCCGCCGCGACCAGCGCGGGGCGGGGCGGTACGGAGAACGTGGGCAGCCGCTTCTTCAGCGGGACCGGCCGGCGGAACTCCAGAACCGGCCAGCCCTGAGCGGCCGCCTCGCGGCGCAGCGCGCGGTCCGGGTTCACCGCGTGCGGATGCCCGACGGTCTGGAGCATCGGCAGATCGGTCGCGGAGTCGCTGTAGGCATAGCAGCGTTCGAGGTCGTAGCCCTCGGACACGGCCAGTTCCCGGATCGCCTCGGCCTTGGTCGGACCGTAGGCGTAGTACTCCACCTCGCCGGTGAAGCAGCCGTCCTCGCCGACGACCATGCGCGTCGCCACCACCCGGTCGGCGCCGAGCAGTTCTCCGACGGGTTCCACCACCTCGGCGCCCGAGGTCGACACGATCACCACGTCCCGCCCGGCCGCGTGGTGCTGCTCGATGAGGGAGGCGGCCTCGTCGTAGATGATCGGGTCGATGAGGTCGTGCAGCGTCTCGGCGACGATCTCGCGGACCTGCTGCACGTTCCAGCCGCGGCACAGGGCGGACAGATACTCGCGCATGCGCTCCATCTGGTCGTGGTCCAGGCCGCCGGCCAGGAAGACGAACTGGGCATATGCGGTACGCAGCGCGGCCCTGCGGTTGATCAGCCCGCCTTGGTAGAAGGACTTGCTGAAGGTGAGCGTGCTCGACTTCGCAATGACCGTCTTGTCCAGGTCAAAGAAGGCTGCTGCGCGGGGCAAGGAGTGGTTTTCCACGCCCCTGAGCATAGGCGCCCACCATTCGGCGTAAGGTGTGGCGCGTGGGTTTGCCTGAGAGGGCTCTCGGGTACACCATGGAAGTCACGGATCGTTCGCGACCGTGCTAACCCGGCCCGACTCCTCCCCCCCCGAGTCGGCCGTGGGGACGACCCCCGCTCTCCCCCCCGGCGGGGGTCGTCGCATGTCCGGATGGGTTTTTCCCCTCCCTCCCCCTTCTTTCCGCGACCGCGGCCGTGGCAGCACGCCGCCACGGCCGCGGCTCCGGCGCGCCCGTGATCCGTTACTCCGGGTAATCATCACACTGCTCTGTGGAAGTCGCACAGGCATCAGCACAGAGGTCACCGGTATGGGTGACGGCGATATTCACAGCCCCTGAGTTGTCCACAGTTTTCGCCCAAGATCCACTTGATTTCGCGGATCGCTGCACCGTGATTCCCATGCGCTCGGGCCACGGCGAGTTCATGGCCGGTTCCGATTGCCGGAGCGCGTACGACCGGTTTCCGCCGGCCGCTCATATGGGAGGCCGCTCGCCGGTTCTTCACACCTTTGGGAATCGCGTGGCCGCAGGGGCTGCGCGGCCCACGCAGCGAAGGGGGAACACGCGTGACCGCAGCCGTCACCCACGACCCGCCGCCTGGCACCGGAGACCGGCCGGGGCGGCCGCTCATCGTCACCGAGGACGCCGCACTCCTGGACGACCTGCTGCGCCTGTGCGCGGCCGCCGGCGCCACACCCCAGGTCCACCACGGCGTACCGGACCACGGCGATGGCTGGGAATCAGCCCCGCTGGTCCTCGTCGGCGACGACGCCGCACGCCGGATCGGCGGGGCCCCGCGCCGGCCCGGCGTGGTGCTGGTCGGCCGCGACCAGGACGATCCGGGCGTGTGGAAACGCGCCGTACTGATCGGCGCCGACCACGTCCTCATGCTGCCGGACGGCGAGCAGTGGCTGGTCGACCGGATCGCCGACGTCGCCGAGGGCGTGGGCCGCCCGGCCCTCACCGTCGGGGTGATCGGCGGCCGGGGAGGCGCCGGCGCTTCCACGCTCGCGTGCGCGCTCGCCGTCACCTCCGCGCGCGAGGGACTGCGCACCCTCCTCGTGGACGCCGATCCGCTCGGCGGCGGACTCGACGTACTCCTCGGCGGCGAGAGCGCCGACGGACTGCGCTGGCCCGCCTTCGCCGCCTCCCGCGGGCGGGTCGGCGGCGGCGCCCTGGAGGAGTCGCTGCCCGAACTGCACTCCCTCCGGGTGCTCAGCTGGGACCGCGGGGACTGCGTCGCCGTCCCGCCGCAGGCGGTGCGCGCGGTGCTCGCCGCAGCCCGACGGCGCGGCGGCACCGTCGTGGTGGACCTGCCCCGCCGCCTCGACGACGGGGTCGCCGAAGCCCTCGCCCAGCTCGACCTGGCGCTGCTCGTCGTCCCCGCCGAACTGCGCGCGGTCGCGGCCGCCGGGCGGGTCGCCTCCGCCGTCGGCATGGTCGTGCGCGACCTGCGCGTGGCGGTGCGCGGGCCGTACGCACCGGGCCTGGACGGTCAGGAGGTGGCGCAGCTGCTCGGCCTCCCGCTGGCCGGCGAGGTGCCGGTCGAGCCGCCGCTGCTGCACCCGCGGGGCGGCGCGAAACCGCCGGGCGCGGCCGCACACGGCCCGCTCGCCCGCTTCTGCGTGACCTTCTGGGAGCGCGCGCTGGTCGAGGCCGGGGGCCGGCGATGACCCTCCCCGGACTCGACCGCGCGGACGGCGCGGCCCTGCTCGACGGCGTACGGCGCCGGCTCGCGGAAAGCGGTGCCGAACCCACCCCCGCGCGCGTCGCGCAGGCCCTGCGCGAACAGGGCCGGGTGCTCGGCGACGCCGAGGTCCTCGGCGCGGCCCGGCAGCTGAGGTCCGAACTCGTCGGCAGCGGGCCGCTGGAGCCGCTGCTCGCCGACCCGGACGTCACCGACGTCCTCGTGTCCGCTCCGGACCGGGTGTGGGTGGACCGCGGTGGAGGACTGGAGCTGACCGCGGTGACCTTCCCCGACGCCGCGGCCGTACGACGCCTCGCGCAGCGGCTGGCCGCCGTGGCCGGACGCCGGCTGGACGACGCCCGGCCGTGGGCGGACGCCCGGCTGCCCGACGGGACCCGGTTGCACGCGGTGCTGCCGCCGGTCGCCGTCGGCTGCACCTGCCTGGCCCTCAGGGTCGTACGGCCCCGGGCGTTCACGCTGGAGGAACTGGTCGAGGCGGGCACCGTGCCTCCCGGCGGCGAGGGGGTCCTGCGGGCGCTGCTGGGGGCCCGGCTGTCCTTCCTCGTCAGCGGCGGCACCGGAAGCGGCAAGACCACCCTGCTCAGCGCCCTGCTGGGCCTGGTCGGCGCGGGCGAGCGGATCGTGCTCGCCGAGGACTCGGCCGAGCTGCGACCGGACCATCCGCATGTCGTCCGGCTGGAGACCCGGCCTGCCAACCAGGAGGGCGCCGGTCTGGTCACCCTGGAGGACCTCGTCCGGCAGGCGCTGCGGATGCGGCCCGACCGGCTGGTCGTCGGAGAGGTCCGCGGACCCGAGGTGGTGCATCTGCTGGCGGCTCTCAACACAGGGCATGAGGGCGGCGCCTGCACGATCCACGCCAACGCCGCCGCGGATGTGCCCGCCCGCCTGGAAGCGCTGGCCACGGCCGCGGGACTCGACCGGGCCGCGCTGCACAGCCAGTTGGCGGCCGCGCTCTCCGTGGTCCTGCACCTCGCACGGGACCGGTCCGGGCGGCGCCGGATCGCCGAGGTGCACGTGCTGGAGCGGGACGCCACGGGGCTGGTCCGCACGGTGCCGGCGCTGCGGTGGGGGCGGCGGGCCTTCGTACGGGAGCGCGGCTGGGAGCGGCTGGAGCGACTCCTGCACGTCCGAGCGGACGTGGAATCCGGTGGGACGAGCGAGAGGGGAGAGCGAAGTGATCGGTGAGACGTCCATGGGGGCCGCGCTGGTCTGTCTCGGCGCGCTGGCCTGGCTGCTGGGCGGGCGGCACCACGGGATCCGGCGGGCGCGGCTGCTGCTCGCGGGCGGCGGGGAGGTGCCGCCCGGCCCGCCCGCCTGGGACCAGACCCTCGGGGAACTGCGCCGGTTGCGTGACCGGCTGGGCGCCGAGTGGTGGACGCTCGCGGCCGGCCTGCTGCTCGGACTGCTGGGGGCCTCGCTGATTCCGGTCGTCGCGGGGGCGGCCGGGGTCCCGGTGCTGCGCCGGGCACGGCTGGCCCGTCAGGCCCGGCGCGGCCGGGAGCTCCGGGCGGACGCGGTGATCGCCCTGTGCGGTGCCTTCGCCGGAGAGGTGCGCGCCGGACGGCAGCCCGGCGAGGCGCTGCTGCGGGCGGCGCGGGACTCCGGGGGGCTCGGCGAGGCGCAGGCGGCCGTGGTGGCGGCGGCACGGTTCGGCGGGGACGTGTCCGGCGCGCTCGCCGCGGCGGCCCGGCAGCCGGGTGCCGAGGGCCTGCTCGGGCTGGCCGCGTGCTGGCGGGTGGCCGTGGACCAGGGTGCCGGACTCGCGGCCGGCCTGGACCGGCTGGACGCGGCCCTGCGCGCCGAGCGCGACCAACGCGCCGACCTCCACGCGCAGTTGGCGGGCGCCCGGGCGACCACCGTGCTGCTGGCCGCACTGCCCGCTCTCGGCCTGCTCCTCGGCTCGGCCATGGGGGCGGAGCCCCTCCACGTCCTCCTCCACACCGGCGCCGGCCTCGGCTGCCTGGCGATCGGATCGGCGTTCGAGGCAGCCGGGCTGTGGTGGGCCGTGCGGATCGTGCGGGGAGCGGGGGCGCTGTGAACGGGCAGCGATGTGTGTCCTCGGGGGAGGGGGCGGTGTGAGCGGGGAAGTTGTCCACAGGCTGGGGATGGTGGAGGTCGCGGCCCTGGTCCTCGGCTGGGTGGTTCGACGGCTGGATCTGGCCCGGCGGCGGCACCGGGCGCGGCGGCAGGTGGCCGAACTGCTCGGCCGTGAAGTGCCGCTCAGCGGACGGCGGTTCATGCCGGGAGCCGCGGTACGGCAGTGGCTGCCGCCGGCCGGGGCCGTATGCGGGGCGTGGGTTCTGGTCGGCGGTGCGGCCGGGGTCGTGCTGGGGCTGGGGGCCGGCGTCGCGCTGTGGCGGTGGCGTGGCCGCCAGTTGGCAGCCGGTCGGGCGGAGCCGGTCGACACCGTCGCGGCCGCGCGCCAACTCCCGCTCGCCGCCGACCTGCTGGCCGCCTGCATCGCGGCCGGTGCCGGCCCGGTGGTGGCCGCCCAGGCGGTGGGGGAGGCGCTCGGCGGACCCGTCGGTCAGGCGCTGGCACGGGGCGCCGCGGAGGTACGGCTCGGCGGTGAACCGACAAACGCCTGGCGGTGGTTGGTCGATCTGCCCGATGCCGCGGCCCTGGCGCGGTTGCTGCAGCGGGCCGACGAGTCCGGGCTCCCGGCGGCCGGTCCGGCCGCCCGCCTCGCCTCCGACGCACGCGCGCAGTGTGCCCGCGCCGCGACGGCCCGGGCCCGGCGCGCGGCCGTACTGATCTCCGCGCCGGTGGGCCTGTGCTTCCTGCCCGCCTTCATCGCGGTCGGCGTGCTGCCCGTCGTCATCGGACTGGCGGGCGGGGTGGGGGGAGGCAGATGAGACGCACGGGGACGAACGAGCCGGAGTAGGCGCGCAGACCATAAAAAGCCTGAATCTCATGGGGGTTGGAATGAACAAGAAGATCAAGGAAGCGGCGGTACGGCTGCGGGGGAAGTGCCGCGCGGACGCAGGCATGGTGACGTCCGAGTACGCGATGGGGATCATCGCGGCGGTCGGGTTCGCCTTGCTGCTCTACGAGGTCGTCACCAGCGGCCAGGTCCGCGCGGAGCTGCAGGACATCGTGAAGAAGGCCCTCAGTGCGCGGATGTGAGCGAGGCGCGGACCGGGGGTTCGTGACCGCGGAGGCGGCCGTGGTGCTCTGCGTACTGGTGGCGTTCACCATGGCGCTGGTCTGGGGGCTGCTCGTGGTGGCCGCGCAGATCCAGTGCGTGGACGCCGCCCGCGTGGGGGCCCGGGCCGCCGCCCGTCAGGATCCGGCGGACGCGGTGGTCTCGGTGACCCGGCAGGCGGCGCCGCGGGGAGCACGGGTGATGGTCGGGCGCGAGGGGGACCAGATCCGGGTGACGGTGGTGGCCAGGCCGCCGGTGCTGAGCGGGCTGCCGTTCGAGGTGCGGGAGGAGGCCGTCGCACCCGCCGAGGACGGCGCGGAGACCGGGGAGGCGGGGCCATGAGGAGAAGCGAGGCGGGGCCTTGAGGCGGAGTGAGGCGGTCGACACAGGGCGAAAGGAGGCGGGGCCTTGGGGCGGAGTGAGGCGGGGGCTTTGAGGCGGAGAGAGGCGGCCGGCGCGGGGCAGAGAGGTGGCCGTCGTGGGGCGAAGGGGAGGGAGGTCATGAGGCGGAGCGCGGTGGGGAGAGGCGAGGTGCCGGACCGGCGGAACTCCGACCGGGGGTCCGCGACCGTGTGGAGCCTGGGGGCGATCGCCGTGCTGTGCGCGGTGTTCGGGGCCGTGCTCGCGCTCGGGCAGGCCGTCGTGGTCCGGCACCGGGCGGCCGGCGGCGCGGATCTGGCGGCGCTCGCGGCAGCGGCCCACTGGTCCGAGGGCGGCGCGGCGGCCTGCGAGCGTGCCGGGCGGGTGGCTGCGGCGGAGGGGGTCCGGCTGGTGCGGTGTGCGATCGTCGGTGAGATCTCGGACGTGACGGCGGCCGCGGGAAGAGGGCCGTTCGCGGCGGAGGTCAGGGCCAGAGCGGGCCCCGCGGAACCGGCGCCGGACCTCCTCAGCGGCGAGGCGACCGCCCCGGAGCGGTCTCGCCCAGGCCCTCCGGGGCCTGCGCACCCTCCGGGCTCTCCTGGCCCTCTGGAGGCCGGTGCCCTACCCGACCTCCCCGGGACACCGGACCTTCCTGGTGCCTCTGGGACACGGGCCTCCCAGGGCCCTCGGGGCACACGGATTCGTCATGGCGCACGGGCCTCTCCTGGCCTTCAGGAGACTCCCCGCCGTCCCGGTCCGCCTTCTCGTCCGGTGCTCCCCGCAGGAGCACCGTGAGAAGCCGTACCGCCCCCCTCTTGTGCAACGGGTCATTGCCGTTGCCGCACTTGGGGGACTGGATGCAGGAGGGGCAGCCGGCCTCGCACTCGCAGGAGGCGATGGCCTCCCGGGTGGCGGTGAGCCAGGCGCGGGCGGTGTGGAAGGCGCGCTCGGCGAAGCCCGCGCCGCCGGGGTGGCCGTCGTAGACGAAGACCGTCGGCAGCAGGGTGTCCGGGTGCAGCGGGACCGAGACGCCGCCGATGTCCCAGCGGTCGCAGGTGGCGAACAGGGGCAGCATGCCGATCGAGGCGTGCTCGGCGGCGTGCAGGGAGCCGCCGAGGATCTCCGGGATGATCCGGGCCTCGTCCAGCTGGTCCTCGGTGACCGTCCACCACACCGCGCGCGTGCGCAGCGTACGAGGAGGGAGGTCGAGTCTGGTCTCGCCCAGCACTTCGCCGGTGATCAGGCGTCTGCGCAGGTAGGAGACCACCTGGTTGGTGACCTCGACCGAGCCGTAGCAGAGGCGGCCGGTGCCCCAGGGGATCTCGGTGTCCGTCTCCAGGATGGAGATCGCGGTGGTGTCGCGGGCGACCGTGGAGTACGGGGGGTCGGCCTGCTCGACGAGGGCGACGGAGTCCTCCAGGTCCAGGTGACGCACCAGGTAGGTGCGGCCCTGGTGCAGATGGACCGCGCCTTCGTGGACCGTGGAGTGCGCGGCGCCCGCGTCGACCGTGCCGAGCAGACGGCCCGTGCCCGCCTCGACGACCTGCACCGGACGGCCGCCGGCGCCGCGGATGTCGGTCAGGTCCGCGGCCCGCTCCCGGCGCGTCCAGTGCCAGGCCTTCGTCCGCCGGCGCAGCAGCTTCGCGGCCTCCAGCTGCGGCAGCACGTCCGTGCAGGCGGGGCCGAAGAGGTCCAGGTCCTCCTCGGTCAGCGGGAGTTCCGCGGCGGCGGCGCACAGGTGCGGGGCGAGGACGTAGGGGTTGTCGGGGTCGAGGACGGTCGATTCCACCGGTTGGTCGAACAGGGCCTCGGGGTGATGGACCAGGAAGGTGTCCAGCGGGTCGTCGCGGGCCACCAGCACCGCGAGCGCGCCCTGGCCGGAGCGGCCCGCGCGGCCCGCCTGCTGCCACAGGGACGCCCGCGTGCCCGGGTAGCCGGCGATCACCACCGCGTCCAGGCCGGAGACGTCCACGCCCAGCTCCAGGGCCGTCGTGGCGGCCAGCCCGAGGAGTTCGCCGGAGTGCAGGGCGCGTTCCAGGGCGCGGCGCTCCTCGGGGAGGTAGCCGCCGCGGTAGGCCGCGACACGCCGGACCAGGGAGCGGTCGACCTCCGCCAGCTTCTCCTGGGCGATCACCGAGATCAGCTCGGCGCCGCGCCGGGACCGTACGAAGGCGACCGAGCGCACGCCCTGCACGGTGAGGTCGGTCAGCAGGTCGGCGGTCTCCGCGGTGGCGGTACGCCGTACGGGGGCGCCCCTCTCGCCGTGCAGTTCGGTGAGCGGGGGCTCCCAGAGGGCGAAGACGAGCTCCCCGCGCGGGGAGGCGTCGTCGGCGACCTCGGTCACCGGCAGGCCGGTCAGCCGGCGGGCCGCGACGGCGGGCTCGGCGGCGGTCGCCGAGGCCAGCAGGAAGACGGGTGAGGCGCCGTAGCGGGCGCACAGGCGGCGCAGCCGCCGCAGCACCTGGGCGACGTGCGAGCCGAAGACGCCCCGGTAGGTGTGGCACTCGTCGATGACGACGTACCGGAGCGACTTCAGGAAGGAGGACCAGCGCGGGTGGGAAGGGAGTATCCCGCGGTGCAGCATGTCGGGGTTGGTGAGGACGTAGTTGGCGTACTGGCGGATCCACTCGCGTTCCTCGATCGGGGTGTCGCCGTCGTACACGGCCGGGCGCACCGACGTGCCCAGAGGCTGTGAAAGTTCCTTCACCGATCGGCACTGATCCGCCGCGAGCGCCTTGGTGGGGGCCAGGTACAGGGCGGTCGCGCCCCGTCCGTTCGGGGCCTCGGAGCCGTCCAGGAGGGTGGACAGGACGGGCACGAGATACGCCAGGGACTTGCCGGACGCCGTGCCGGTGGCGACCACCACCGACTCGCCGTCCAGGGCGTGCTCGGCGGCCAGTGCCTGGTGCGCCCACGGGTGTTCGATGCCGCACGCCTGCACGGCCGCGATCACCTCGGAGCGAATCCGGTCAGGCCAGACGGCATGGCGGCCCGCGCGCGGGGGCAAGTGCTCCGTATGAGTGATGCGCGCAGACCGGCTCGGCCCGGAGGCGAGCCGGTCCAGGACCGTGCCCGGAGACGGGCGGGACACCGGGTCGGCCGGGGATCGATCGGATCGGTGATTCTTGGCCATCGGCACCGAGTGTGTCACTGACGTGACGGACAATGGAGCCAAGGCGTCGTGCACGCCTGCCGGTAAGTGATTGAATGCCATCGCGGCTGGCGATGCGTCCCGGGGGCCGCAAGCCGAGGTGCCCGAGGGGCGACCGCTCGATAGCAAGGTGCTGGAGGATCCGTGGACCTGTCCCTGTCGACCCGTACCGTCGGCGATCGTACGGTCGTCGAGGTCGGTGGCGAAATCGATGTATACACCGCGCCCAAGCTGCGCGAGCAGCTGGTCGAGCTGGTGAACGACGGGAATTTCCACCTCGTCGTCGACATGGAGGGCGTGGACTTCCTCGACTCCACCGGGCTCGGCGTGCTGGTCGGCGGCTTGAAGCGAGTGCGTGCCCACGAGGGCTCGCTGCGCCTGGTCTGCAACCAGGAGCGCATTCTCAAGATCTTCCGTATCACCGGCCTCACCAAGGTGTTCCCGATCCACACCTCGGTCGAGGAAGCGGTGGCGGCCACCGACTGACCCTGGGTCCGTCACCGGCGCCGGGCTCCCGACGAGCCCGGCCGCCGGGCGGTCCCGTCCGGGCCGATGACGCGGTCCGGGTACAGAAGCACACCAGGGGGTGCGGGCTCTCGGCGGCCCCGCCCCCGACCGCACGCCCGTAGTCACTAGGGGGATGCATGGCCACCGTCGAACTCCGCTTCAGCGCGCTGCCCGAGCACGTCCGGACCGCCCGGCTGGTGGCGGCCGCGGTGGCGCGCAGGGCCGGAGTGGACGAGGCCGTCCTCGACGAGGTCCGTCTCGCCGTCGGCGAGGCCTGCTCCCGTGCCGTCGGGCTTCACCAGAACAGCGGTATCAGCGCACCCGTGAAGGTGGCGCTGATCGAGGAGGAGAAACAGTTCTCCATCGAGGTCGGCGACGAAGCACCGCACGCCACGCCGGGCGACACGCCCGGCGCGCAGGACGGTGACGCGGAGATCGAGGAGGACGAGATGGGCCTCGCGGTCATCAGCGGCCTCGTCGACGACGTGGAGGTCACCACCGGACATGACGGCGGCCTCATCCGTATGAGCTGGCCGACCACACCGCCGGCCGCGGCGCTTGTCTGAACGCCGACGCAGCACTTCACGAGGGCCCTGCCGAGCAGGGCCCTCCGTGTTTTTCCGGCGGGACGCGGCACCCTCCAGAATTCGTGAAGGAATTCACGATCATTGACAATGCCCTGGGGGCATTACTCCATTCGGGTGGTCTGGTGAGATCGCGATCATTTGCCGATGAGCCGGTGGAGGCTAATTCCGCTTACCGCGCTCTGTTGAGATCACTCCGGGGTACCTAGAATCCGTCCACATCTTGAGCTCAGCCCAAGCGTCAAGGAGGACGAATGGCGGGGCTTTCCATCCCTCAGTCGGATCATCCCACGTCTCTGGCAGCTGCGGTCCTGACCGACAACAACCGGATCATGGTGGCCGTCATCGCGGCGGTCGCCCTGGCCGCGCTGGTGGTCGCGGGGATCCTGGTGCGCCAGGTGTTGGCCGCGGGCGAGGGCACCGACAGCATGAAACGGATCGCCGAGGCGGTCCAGGAAGGTGCGAAGGCGTATCTCGCCCGGCAGCTGCGCACGCTCGGCGTATTCGCTGTCGTCGTCTTCTTCCTGCTCATGCTGCTGCCCGCGGACGACTGGAATCAGCGGGCCGGACGATCGGTGTTCTTCCTGATCGGTGCGGCATTCTCGGCGGCCACCGGCTATATCGGCATGTGGCTGGCCGTACGCAGCAATGTGCGGGTCGCCGCGGCCGCCCGGGAGGCCACACCGGCACCCGGCGAACCGGAAAAAGATCTCACCACTGTTTCGCACACCGCGATGAAGATCGCATTTCGCACGGGCGGCGTCGTCGGCATGTTCACGGTGGGTCTCGGCCTGCTGGGCGCCTCCTGCGTGGTGCTGGTGTACGCGGCCAGCGCGCCGAAGGTGCTGGAGGGCTTCGGCCTCGGCGCCGCCCTGATCGCCATGTTCATGCGTGTGGGCGGCGGCATCTTCACCAAGGCCGCCGACGTCGGCGCCGACCTGGTCGGCAAGGTCGAGCAGGGCATTCCGGAGGACGACCCGCGCAATGCCGCGACCATCGCCGACAACGTGGGCGACAACGTCGGCGACTGCGCGGGCATGGCGGCCGACCTCTTCGAGTCGTACGCCGTGACCCTGGTGGCCGCGCTCATCCTCGGCAAGGTCGCCTTCGGCGACTCCGGGCTGGCGTTCCCGCTGCTCGTCCCCGCCATCGGCGTCATCACGGCGATGATCGGCATCTTCGCGGTCGCGCCCCGCCGCACCGACCGCAGCGGCATGAGCGCGATCAACCGCGGCTTCTTCATCTCCGCGGTGATCTCCCTCGTGCTGGTCGCGGTCGCGGTCTTCGTCTACCTGCCGTCGAAGTACTCGGCCCTCGACGGGGTCACGGACGCGGCGATCAAGGGCAAGGACGGCGACCCGCGGATCCTCGCCCTGGTCGCGGTGGCCATCGGCATCCTGCTCGCCGCCGTCATCCAGCAGCTGACCGGCTACTTCACCGAGACGACCCGCCGCCCGGTGCGGGACATCGGCAAGACCTCCCTCACGGGCCCGGCCACCGTCGTCCTGTCCGGCATCTCGGTCGGCCTGGAGTCCGCCGTCTACACCGCCTTGCTCATCGGCCTCGGCGTGTACGGTGCCTTCCTGCTCGGCGGCACGTCGATCATGCTGGCGCTGTTCGCGGTCGCGCTGGCCGGCACCGGCCTGCTCACCACGGTCGGCGTGATCGTCGCCATGGACACCTTCGGGCCGGTCTCCGACAACGCGCAGGGCATCGCCGAGATGTCCGGCGACGTCGAGGGCGCGGGCGCGCAGGTGCTCACCAACCTGGACGCGGTCGGCAACACCACCAAGGCCATCACCAAGGGCATCGCCATCGCCACCGCCGTCCTGGCCGCGTCGGCGCTGTTCGGGTCGTACCGCGACGCGATCACCACCAATGTGCAGGACGTCGGGGCGAAGCTCACCGGCCCGGGGGCGCCGCTGAGCCTGTCCCTGGACATCTCGCAGCCCAACAACCTCGTGGGCCTCGTCGCGGGCGCGGCGGTCGTCTTCCTCTTCTCCGGACTGGCCATCAACGCCGTGTCGCGTTCGGCGGGTGCGGTGGTGTTCGAGGTGCGGCGGCAGTTCCGCGAGAAGCCCGGGATCATGGACTTCACCGAGAAGCCCGAGTACGGCAAGGTCGTCGACATCTGCACCAAGGACGCCCTGCGGGAGCTGGCGACGCCGGGTCTGCTCGCCGTGATGGCGCCGATCTTCATCGGGTTCACGCTCGGCGTCGGCTC
This sequence comes from Streptomyces filipinensis, assembly GCF_014649495.1. GTDB lineage: Bacteria > Actinomycetota > Actinomycetes > Streptomycetales > Streptomycetaceae > Streptomyces > Streptomyces filipinensis. Next base: position 204,140 of record NZ_BMTD01000011.1, read on the forward strand.
GCTCGGTTCCTATCTCGCCGGCGCGATCGGCACGGGCACGCTGATGGCGGTGTTCCTCGCCAACTCCGGTGGCGCCTGGGACAACGCCAAGAAGCTGGTGGAGGACGGCCATCACGGGGGCAAGGGCAGTGAGGCCCACGCCGCGACGGTGATCGGCGACACGGTCGGCGACCCCTTCAAGGACACCGCCGGGCCGGCGATCAACCCCCTGCTGAAGGTCATGAACCTGGTCTCGCTGCTCATCGCGCCCGCGGTGATCAAGTTCTCCTACGGCAACGACAAGAACCTCGGCGTACGGATCGGGGTCGCGGTCCTCGCGCTCCTGGTGATCGTCGTCGCCGTGTACGTCTCCAAGCGGCGCGGAATCGCCGTCGGTGACGAGGAGAGCACCGAGCGGATCTCCAACTCGGCGAACACGGCGGTGGTTTCGTAGCCGTACTCCTGGTCTGTCCGGGAAGTCCTGCTCAACCGGCGGGCGGGCGGCGCGTGCTGACGTGCCGTCCGCCCGTCCGTGTCCGGGGCGCGTCCGCGGGACCGCTGTGCGCGAGGCTGTGGGTTCACCCACGTGGTGAGCCTTCTCTCGCATGGTGCAAAGAGTCACAAAGAGCGCCTCGGGGGGCGTACGGGATGCGGAGGGTGTGCGTCCGCCGTGTAGGGTCCGTGGGCCGAGAGCCATGGAAGGGACCAATCCGGTGAACAAGAAGCTCGCGGCCGCACTGTCCGGCGGTGCGGTACTGGTGGCGGCGCTGTCGGGATGCAGCAGCAGCGGCGGCGGTGGCGACAAGGGGCCCGACCCCAAGCTCGTGGCCTGGGCCAAGTCGGTGTGCGATCCGCTGCCGGCGCAGCAGGCGAAGATTTCCGGGGCCTTCGACGCGCTGGCGAAGGTCGCCAAGGACGGCCCGCCCAAGGACGTCCAGAAGACCGACTCCCAGGCCTTCCAGGACCTGGCCGACGGCTTCAAGGCGCGCGCGACCACCCTGGCCGACGCCGGAGCGCCTCCGGGCGTCGAGAGCGGCCGGAAGAGCCAGCAGGACGCCGTTCAGAAGCTCACCGCGCTGTCGTCGGCGTACGCCGATCTGAAGAAGCGGGTGGACGGGCTCGACACCAAGGACCAGACGAAGTTCGCCTCCGGTCTGGGTGACCTCTCGGAGCGGATGAAGGCGGTGGCGACGCAGTACGACGGTGCGATCACCGCCCTGCAGAGCCTTGAGAAGGGGGACGTCAACCAGGCGGTGACCAAGCAGTCCGGCTGCACGAAGACCTCCGCCTCGCCGTCCCCGGCCAGCAGCTGAGCCGTCCGCCACGGGCCACAATGGGGGGCGTGAGTAACGCCACCTCCTCCCCTCTGCCCTCCACCGACCGCCTCGATGTCGCCGCGCGGCTGCGGGACGCCCTGCTCGGCGCCTCCTTCACCGCCGACGGGCTGCTCGACCTGCTCGGGGCTCCCGCGTACGCGGCGCTGGCCCGCAGCGAGACCGTGCCCGCGCTGAGGGCGACGCGTGGCGACACGCCGCTGGAGACGCTCGTCCGGCTGTTCCTGCTCCAGCAACCGGTGCCGCACGCGCGCGTGGCGGCCGTTCTGCCCGTCGAGGAGGCCCTGGAGGCGGGGTGGCTCACGCGGGTGGGCGGCGACGAGGTGGCCGCCACCGTGGACGTACGGCCCTATGGCGGCCCCGACGGCGAGGACTGGTTCATCGTCTCCGACCTCGGCTGCGCGGTCGGGGGCGCGGGCGGCATCGGCCGGCGTGACGAAGGCGTCGTCCTGGGTGTCGGCGGGGCCTCCACCACCCTCGCCGGCATCACCGTCCGCACGCCGGTCGCCTCCGCCCTCGACCTGGGCACCGGTTCCGGCATCCAGGCGCTGCACGCCGCTCAGCACGTCACGCGCGTGACGGCGACCGACCTCAACCCGCGCGCGCTGCACATCACCGCGCTCACGCTCGCGCTCTCCGGCGCGCCCACCGCCGATCTGCGCGAGGGCTCGCTCTTCGAGCCGGTCCGCAGGGACGAGAGGTTCGACCTGATCGTCTCCAACCCGCCGTTCGTCATCTCGCCCGGCGCCCGCCTCACCTACCGGGACGGCGGGATGGGCGGGGACGATCTGTGCCGCTCGCTCGTTCAGCAGGCGGGGGAACGGCTGAACGAGGGCGGGTTCGCGCAGTTCCTCGCCAACTGGCAGCACGTGGCAGGGGAGGACTGGCAGGACAGACTCAGGTCGTGGGTGCCGCGCGGGTGCGATGCCTGGATCGTGCAGCGCGAGGTACAGGACGTCACGCAGTACGCCGAGCTGTGGCTGAGGGACGCCGGTGACCACCGCGGCGATCCGGCGGAGTACCAGGCGCGTTACGACGCCTGGCTCGACGAGTTCGAGGCGCGCAAGGTCAAGGCGGTCGGCTTCGGCTGGATCACTCTGCGCAGGACGGGGGCGGCGGAGCCCTCCATCACCGTGGAGGAGTGGCCGCACCCGGTCGAGCAGCCCCTCGGGGACGCGATCCGGGAGCACTTCGCTCGACTCGACTACCTGCGGGAGCACGACGACGCGGCGCTGCTCGACAGCCACTTCAGGCTGGCCGCCGAAGTGGTCCAGGAACAGGTCGGGCTGCCCGGCGCCGAGGACCCGGAGCACGTGGTGCTGCGCCAGCACCGCGGCATGCGCCGGGCCACCAAGGTGGACACGGTCGGCGCCGGGTTCGCGGGCGTGTGCGACGGCACGCTGAGCGCCGGCCGCATCCTGGACGCCATCGCCCAGCTCATGGAGGAGGACCCGGTGGTACTCCGCGACCGGACGCCCGCACAGATCCGCCTCCTGGTGGAACAGGGCTTCCTGGAGCCCGCGAGCTGACGGGGCCGCGGCGACCGGTTTCCGTGTGGTGTGCGGCGGGCCGGACCTCGCCGGCTCGGCGACGGCGGTGGGTCGTGGCGGTCGGGCTGGTGTGCGGCGGGCCACGGGGCCTGGTGCGCCTGCGGTACGGCGGGTGCCCGTGCGGTCGTAGCCGTCCCGGGACGCAGGGGCGGCCGCGTCCGGATCATCGTCGTATGCCCGTGGCACGGGCGCGGCGGACCCTGTGCCGGGGGCCGGGACGCGCCGGTGCCGGGAAAACGGCCGGAAAAATACGGAGGGCGCGCCCGGCCGGCGGCGTCCGCTCGCGTGTTCGGCATCACGTTGGCCCTCCGTTCACCCCGGCGTCGCCCGGCCTTCTCCCGCGCGTGCCACTCTCCCCGCGCTGGGTGGAGCCGGACGGCACGGAAGAGGTGGGCGGGGGATGGAGAGCGGGCCGGCGATCTTCACGGGCATGGTGTTCGCCCTGTTCGGAGGTGCTCTTCTGGCCTGGACCGGCACCCGCCTCAGGCGCCGCGAGCCGGTGGCCCAGGGTGTGAACCAGGTCGCATCGGCCGCCCTGGCGAGCGTGGCCGGGACGGTCGCGCTGGCCCTCGGTGTGTACTGCCTGACCCGCCTCTGACGTCGGCGGGTGTGCGGCGGCGAGCGCCCCGCGAGAGTAAGGGGAGCATCACGCTCCGGACATGCCTCGGATGGGTACCCGGGACTCCGGGCGGCAGGAATGCCGGTAGTCGGGTTACCGTTCGAGTGGCCGTTGTGGGCTTTTCCCGTTTGACACGGGGGCGGGATGTACCGTCACACTCCGCAGCACCACACGAGCACCAAGCACGCCGCCCCCCGGGACCAAGGCCCGGGTAGGCCCCAGCGTCGACCGGAGAGAAGAGCGAAGTTGTCCCCGACCAGCGAGACCGCACAGGGCGGCCGCCGACTCGTCATCGTCGAGTCGCCTGCCAAGGCGAAGACGATCAAGGGCTACCTCGGCCCCGGCTACGTCGTCGAAGCGAGCGTCGGGCACATCCGCGACCTCCCCAACGGCGCCGCGGAGGTGCCCGAGAAGTACACCGGCGAGGTCCGTCGCCTCGGTGTGGACGTGGACCATGACTTCCAGCCGATCTATGTGATCAACGCTGACAAGAAGGCACAGGTCAAGAAGCTCAAGGACCTGCTGAAGGACTCCGACGAGCTGTTCCTCGCCACCGATGAGGACCGGGAGGGCGAGGCGATCGCCTGGCACCTCCAGGAGGTCCTCAAGCCGAAGATCCCCGTCAAACGGATGGTCTTCCACGAGATCACCAAGGACGCGATCCGCGAGGCCGTCGCCAACCCGCGCCAGCTCAACCAGAAGCTGGTCGACGCCCAGGAGACCCGCCGCATCCTCGACCGCCTCTACGGCTACGAGGTCTCGCCGGTCCTGTGGAAGAAGGTCATGCCCCGGCTGTCGGCCGGCCGCGTCCAGTCCGTCGCGACCCGGCTCGTCGTCGAGCGGGAACGCGAGCGCATCGCGTTCCGTTCCGCTGAGTACTGGGACCTGACGGGCACCTTCGCGACCGGCCGCGCGGGGGACACGTCGGACCCGTCGTCGCTGGTCGCCCGGCTGCAGACCGTCGACGGCAGGCGGGTCGCGCAGGGCCGCGACTTCGACTCCCTGGGACAGCTCAAGAGCGCGAACACCCTCCACCTCGACGAGGCGAACGCCCGCGCCCTCGCCGCCGCCCTGGAGAACACCCGCTTCTCCGTGCGCTCCGTCGAGTCCAAGCCGTACCGCCGCTCGCCGTACGCCCCGTTCCGTACGACGACGCTGCAGCAGGAGGCCAGCCGCAAGCTCGGCTTCGGCGCGAAGGCGACCATGCAGATCGCCCAGAAGCTGTACGAGAACGGCTACATCACGTACATGCGTACGGACTCCACGACGCTGAGCGACACCGCGATCACCGCGGCCCGTGCCCAGGTCACGCAGCTGTACGGCGCCGACTACCTGCCCCCGCAGCCGCGCACGTACGCCGGGAAGGTCAAGAACGCGCAGGAGGCGCACGAGGCGATCCGCCCCTCGGGTGATCGTTTCCGCACGCCCGCCGAGACCGGCCTGACCGGTGACCAGTTCAAACTCTACGAACTGATCTGGAAGCGGACCGTCGCCTCCCAGATGAAGGACGCGACCGGCAACAGCGTGACCGTGAAGATCGGCGGCGCCGCCGCCGACGGCCGGGACGTCGAATTCAGCGCGTCCGGCAAGACGATCACCTTCCACGGCTTCCTGAAGGCCTATGTCGAGGGCGCCGACGACCCGAACGCCGAGCTCGACGACCGCGAGCGCCGGCTGCCTCAGGTCGACGAGGGCGACGCCCTCAGCGCCGAGGAGATCACGGTCGACGGGCACGCCACCAAGCCCCCGGCCCGCTACACCGAGGCGTCCCTGGTCAAGGAGCTGGAAGAGCGCGAGATCGGCCGCCCGTCGACGTACGCGTCGATCATCGGCACGATCCTCGACCGCGGCTACGTCTTCAAGAAGGGCACGGCCCTCGTCCCGTCCTTCCTCTCCTTCGCCGTCGTCAACCTCCTGGAGAAGCACTTCGGGCGGCTCGTCGACTACGACTTCACCGCCAGGATGGAGGACGACCTCGACCGCATCGCGGCCGGTCAGGCCCAGGCGGTGCCGTGGCTGCGGCGCTTCTACTTCGGCGAGGGCACGGCCACCGGCGGCGCGGCCGAGGCCGGCAACGGCGACGGGGACCACCTCGGCGGCCTCAAGGAGCTGGTGACCGACCTGGGCGCGATCGACGCGCGCGAAGTGTCGTCGTTCCCGGTCGGCAACGACATCGTGCTGCGCGTCGGCCGATACGGCCCGTACATCGAGCGCGGCGAGAAGGACACCGAGCAGCACCAGCGCGCCGACATCCCGGACGACCTGGCGCCGGACGAGCTGAGCGTCGAGCTGGCCGAGGAGCTGCTGGCCAAGCCCAGCGGCGACTTCGAGCTGGGCGCCGACCCGGAGACGGGTCACCAGATCGTCGCCAAGGACGGCCGCTACGGCCCGTACGTCACGGAGATCCTTCCCGAGGGCACCCCGAAGAGCGGCAAGAACGCGGTCAAGCCGCGCACGGCCTCCCTCTTCAAATCCATGTCCCTCGACACGGTGACCCTTGAGGACGCGCTGAAGCTGATGTCGCTGCCGCGGGTCGTCGGCACCGACGCCGACGGCCAGGAGATCACCGCGCAGAACGGCCGCTACGGCCCGTACCTGAAGAAGGGCACGGACTCCCGGTCGCTGCAGTCCGAGGACCAGCTCTTCACCATCACGCTGGAGGAGGCGCAGGCGATCTACGCCCAGCCCAAGCAGCGTGGCCGCGCGGCCGCCAAGCCGCCGCTGAAGGAGCTGGGCGAGGACCCGGTCTCCGCCAAGCCGGTCGTGGTCAAGGACGGCCGCTTCGGTCCGTACGTCACCGACGGCGAGACCAACGCGACCCTCCGCTCGGGTGACAGCGTGGAGACGATCACCCCGGAGCGCGGCTTCGAACTGCTTGCCGAGAAGCGCGCCAAGGGCCCCGCGAAGAAGACCGCCAAGAAGGCTCCGGCCAAGAAGACGGCCCCGGCGAAGAAGACCGCCGCCAAGAAGACGGCGGCGAAGAAGACGACCGCGGCCGCGAAGAAGACCACGGCGAAGAAGACGACCGCCAAGAAGGCGACGGCTTCGAAGACGACGGCTTCCGGCGCGGAGGACTGACCCGCCCGCAGGGTCCCTCCGGCTTCGCCATGCAAACGCCCCGGCATCACTTTGGTGTCGGGGCGTGTGCATGCCAGGGCGGGCGAGGTGTGGTGTCGGTGGCTGCGGATAGGCTGAACGCATGACGCGAGCCGAGCAGCCAACGGCCCCCACCCCCGCCCCGGACGACGCCCTGGTCGCGGACTCCCGCGAGCGCGCCGTCCGTTCCCTGCTGCGCCGACCGCAGCTGAGGCGCCTGTGGAGCGCTCAGCTGGTGAGCGGTGTCGGCGACAGCCTGGCACTCTTCGTCCTGGTCGTCCTCGCCCTGCAGGCGGCGATCGTCGAGGGCGCGTTCGGCGGTGGATACCGGGGTGTGGCGTTCGCAGTGGCGACGGTCTTCGCGGCCCGTGTCCTCGCCGCGCTGCTGTTCGGCGCGGTCCTCCTCGGCCCGCTGACCACGCTCACCGCCCAGGAGGGCCCGCTCGACCGCCGCTGGACCATGGTCGGCGCCGACGGCGTGCGCGCCGCCCTGCTGATCGTCGCGCCCCTGTGGATCGACTGGACACCGGACGACGCACTGGCCGTCGTGCTGGTCACCGCCTTCGTCACCGGCGTCGCCGAGCGGCTGTGGACGGTGTGCCGGGAGAGCGCGGCCCCGGCCCTGCTGCCCGCCCCGCCCCCGGAGGGCGCCACCGTGCGGCCGCTGCCGGACCACATGGACGCCCTGCGCCGCCTCTCGCTGCGCACCAGCTTCCTGGCCGTGCCGCTGGCCGCCGCCGCGCTGGTCGTCGCCGCCCTGTTCAACAACCTGCTGGGCACCGGCGTGGCCTGGTTCGACCAGCACCACGCGGCCCTCGGGGCGTATGTGGCGGCCGGTCTGTTCGCCGCCTCGCTGTCCGTGCTGACCTTCCTGGAGCTGCCCGACACGCGCACCCCGCGCGCGCGGTCCCCGCTGGAGGGCCTGCGCCGCCCGCGCACCGGCACCGGCGTCGACAAGGGCCGCACGGGCGCGATCCCGCTGCTCGTCCCCGCCTGCGCCGCGGTCGCAGGAGCCATCGCGGCGGCCGTGTCGGTGTGCGTGCTGCACGCCACCGACCTGGGCGGCGGCCCGGTCCTGTACGGCCTGCTGGTGCTGGGCCTGACCGGCGGCGTCGCCGTCGGCATCCGCACGGCGCCCGCGCTGCTGCCCTCACTCTCGCGCCGCCGGCTGCTCGCCCTCGCGATCGCCTTCACCGGTATCGCCCTGCTGGCCGCCGGGCTGGTCCCGGACGTCACCACGGTGCTGCTGATCGTCACCCTCGCCGGCGTCACCGCGGGCGTGGCCGCCAACACCGGGCACGCCCTGCTCGACCAGGAGACAGAGGACTACCGCCGGGCGCGCGTCACCGAGCACCTGCACGCGGTCGTCCGGGTCTTCATAGCGCTCGGCGCGCTGATCGCGCCCGTGGTCGCCGGGCTCATCGGCCGGCACCGGATGGAGGACGGCAGGTTCGTCTTCGCGCACGGCGGCGCCTCCTTCACGCTGATGCTGGTCGGCGCCCTGCTGCTGCCGGTCGCGGCGCTGGTGCTCGCCAAGGTCGACGACCGCTCCGGCATCCCGCTGCGCCAGGACCTCAAGGACGCGCTGCTCGGCGGCGACGACCCGGTCGAGACGTCGGCGGCGAACGGCTTCTTCATCGCCCTGGAGGGCGGCGACGGCGCCGGCAAGTCCACCCAGGCCGAGGCGCTCGCCGAGTGGATCCGCGCCAAGGGTCACGAGGTCGTGCTCACCCGCGAGCCCGGCGCCACGCCCGTGGGCAAGCGGCTGCGCTCGATCCTGCTGGACGTGTCCTCGGCGGGCCTGTCGCACCGCGCCGAGGCGCTGTTGTACGCCGCCGACCGCGCCGAACACGTCGACACGGTCGTACGCCCCGCCCTGGAGCGCGGCGCGGTCGTCATCAGCGACCGCTACATCGACTCCTCCGTCGCCTACCAGGGTGCCGGCCGCGACCTGTCCCCGACCGAGATCGCCCGCATCAACCGCTGGGCGACCAACGGCCTCGTCCCGCACCTGACCGTCCTGCTGGACGTCTCGCCCGAGGCCGCCCGCGAGCGGTTCACCGAGGCGCCGGACCGGCTGGAGTCGGAGCCGGCGGAGTTCCACGCGCGCGTACGGGCCGGTTTCCTCACGCTGGCCGCCTCCGACCCCGGCCGCTACCTGGTCGTGGACGCCGCCCAGGAGCCCGAGGCCGTGACCACCGTGATCCGGCACCGGCTCGACACCGTGCTGCCGCTGTCCGAGGCCGAGATCAAGGCCCAGGAGGAGGCGCGGAAGAAGGCCGAGGAGGAGGCCCGTCGCAAGGCCGAGGAAGAGGCCGCGCGCAAGGCCGAGGAGGAGCGCCTGGAGCGCGAGCGCCAGGAGGAGCTGGCCCGGCTGCGCGCCGAGGAGGAGGAGCGCAAGCGCCGCGAGCTGGAGGAGGCGCAGCGCCGCGAGGCCGAACGGCAGGCGGAGGAGGCCCGGCAGCGGGCCGAGGAAGCGGCCCGGCGTGCGGAGGAGGAGCGGCAGCGGCTGCTCGCCGAGGAGAAGGCCCGCGCCGAGCAGGAGGCCCGTCGCAGGGCCGAGGAGGAGCGGCGCCGCCGGCAGGCCGAGGAGGAGGCCCGGCTGCGCGCCGAGGAGGACGCCCGGCGGCTGGAGAAGCAGCGCAAGGCCGAGGAGGCACTGCTGCGCGCCGAGGAGGCGCGTCGGCAGGCGGCCGAGGCCGCGGCGGCGGCCGACACGGCGGCCCGCAGGTCCAGCACTCCCCTGCCCGCCGCGCCGGGCGTGGCCTCCGACGCGGTGACGGTCCCCACGCCGGTGGTGTCGCCGGGCAGGCGCGGCGCCGAGGAGACGGTCCCCACGCCGGTGGTCTCTCCGGGACCGGGTGAGCCGGGCACACGCGGGGCGGGCACGGAGGAGACGACGGTCCTGCGTCCCGTGCGTGACGAACGGGACGAGAGCGGCCGGTCGGACGAGCGACGGGAGACGGCCGGGGCGGCCGGGCCCGGCTCCGAGGCCGAGGTCACGACCGAGCTGCCGCAACCGCCCGCGGTTCCGGGTGCGGCGGACGAGACGGCTGTGCTGCCGCCGGTCTCGGGTGCGGCGGACGAGACGGCTGTGCTGCCGCCGGTTCCGGGTGCGGCGGACGAGACGGCCGTACTGCCGCCGGTTCCGGGTGCGGCGGACGAGACGGCCGTACTGCCGCCCGTGCGGGATGACGCGCCGGCGGACCGGGTGCCGCCCGGCTTCTTCCGGGACGAGCGGACCGCCGCGGGCCCCGACGGCGCCGAGGGCCGGACGCGTGAGATGCCCCAGATCGACGCCGACGGCACCCCGCGCCGCCGGCCGCGACCGGACTGGGCCGAGGAGACCCCGCTGGACGACCTGCCGTCGCTGGCGGACGAGCTGCTGGGCTCGTACGACGAGCTGGGGCACAGCGGTCCCGGTGAGGATCAGGACCGCAGGGGCCGCGGCCGGGGCGGCCGCGGCTGACGGCCGGCCCGCGCGGACACGGCTCAGCGCACGGGCCCAGGGCGGCACCGACCGGAACAGCGGTCGGTGCCGCTCTTTCTCTGCGCCGCGGTCACGGTCACCGAACGCGTCGCAGGCGTCACCGACGGCCCACGCGCAGCGTTGTCAGTGCCCACCCGCACAATGGATTGCGGAAGGCGCAGTGTGACGGAAGGGCGGCGTGACCCATGACCGTGTGGGACGACCTCGTCGGGCAGGAGAAGGTGAGCGCGGTGCTCGACGCGGCCGCGCGGGACGCCGACGCCCTCGTCACCGCGGCCGCGGCAGACAAGCCGCTGCCCGAGGCGTCGAAGATGACGCACGCCTGGCTGTTCACGGGCCCGCCCGGGGCCGGCCGGAACCAGGCGGCGAGGGCCTTCGCCGCGGCCCTGCAGTGTGTGAGCCCCGACCGCGCCCTGGGCGGTTCCCCCGGCTGCGGCTTCTGCGACGGCTGCCACACTGCGCTGCTCGGCACGCACGCGGACGTCACCTCGGTGGCCGCCGTGGGCTCCGAGATCCTCGTGAAGGACATGCGGGACACGGTCCGCAAGTCGTTCACCGCCCCGGCGAACGGCCGCTGGCAGATCATCCTGGTCGAGGACGCCGAGCGGCTGAACGAGAAATCGGCCAACGCCGTCCTCAAGGCGGTCGAGGAGCCCGCCCCGCGCACGGTCTGGCTGCTGTGCGCTCCCTCCGTCGAGGACGTCCTGCCGACGATCCGCTCGCGCTGCCGCCACCTGACCCTGCGCACGCCGTCCGTGGACGCGGTCGCCGACATGCTCGTACGCCGTGACGGCATCGAGCCCGGCGTCGCGGCGGCCGCTGCCCGCGCCACCCAGGGACACGTCGACCGGGCCCGGCGCCTCGCCACCGACCCGGCGGCCCGCGAGCGCCGTGCGGCCGTGCTCAAGCTGCCGTTGCGCCTCGACGAGGTCGGCGCGTGCCTCAGAGCCGCCCAGGAACTGGTCGACGCCGCCGCCGAGGACGCCAAGCAGCTCGCCGAGGAGATGGACGGCAAGGAGGCCGAGGAGCTGAAGGCGGCGCTGGGCGCCGTCCAGGGCGGCCGGCTGCCGCGTGGCACGGCGGGCGTCATGAAGGACCTTGAGGACATGCAGAAGCGCCGCAGAACCCGTACGCAGCGCGACAGCCTCGACGTCGCCCTCGGTGACCTCACCGCCTTCTACCGGGACGTCCTCGCCCTCCAGCTCGGCTCCCGCGTGGCGATCGCCAACGCCGACACCGAGGACGCCCTGGAGCGGCTGGCACGCGGCAGCACCCCCGAGTCCACGCTCCGCCGCATCGAGTCGATCGCCGCGTGCCGCGAGGCCCTGGACCGCAACGTGGCGCCGCTGCTCGCGGTGGAGGCGATGACGATGGCACTGCGGGCGGGCTGACCACCGCAGGTCGCGGTGGCCCGCCTCACGGACTCGCTCTTCAGCGGGCCGACGCCCCCGGGGGACGAGGCCCCCTGGCACCGCTGCACCCGGAGACACGCATGTCCCCCTGGTCCCTGGAGTTCTCCCTGAGCTCGTCCCCGAAGTTCTCCCGGAACTCCTCCCTGAGCTCGTCCCCGCGGTCCTCCCGGAACTCCTCGCCGAGCTCGTCCCCCGGTTCCTCCCCCCATTCCTCCTCGGGTCCCCGCGTGCCCCCGGTTCGCCCGTCCCAGGTGTGTATGTCCCCCGTACGAGCCATAATCCCCGCCCACCGCACTCGAACCGTCGCACAGCGTTACGCTCGGCTGATGCACCTCAGGCCATCCCCCCGCCGGCCCCGGGGCCCCCGCACCCGGACGACGGCCCGCCTCACGGCCACCGTTCTCGCGGCCGTCGCCCTGCTCGTGTCCGCCTGCTCCTCCGGGAGCTCGACCACATCGGCCGGTGGTACGACGGACGCGGCGCTGGCCGCGCTGCCGCGTGCGACACCGTCGGCGCTGTCGTCGTACTACAGCCAGACGCTGCACTGGCGAAGCTGCGGTGTCGCCGGTTTCCAGTGCGCGACGATGAAGGCCCCACTGGACTACGCCAAGCCCGGTGCCGGAGACGTCCGGCTCGCCGTCGCCCGCAAGAAGGCCACCGGCAAGGGCAAGCCGCTCGGTTCGCTGCTGGTCAACCCGGGCGGTCCGGGCGGCTCCGCGGTGGGCTACCTGCAGAGTTACGCGGGCGTCGGCTACCCGGCCGACGTCCGCGCGCGCTACGACATGGTCGCGGTGGACCCGCGTGGCGTCGCCCGCAGCGAGCCCGTCGAGTGCCTCGACGGCCGCCAGATGGACGCGTACACGCAGACGGATCTGACGCCCGACGACCAGAAGGAGCGGAACGCGCTGGTCACGGCGGACAAGAAGTTCGCGGAGAGCTGCGGGGCCCGCTCGGCGCGGCTGCTGCGGCACGTCTCCACCGTCGAGGCGGCGCGGGACATGGACATCCTGCGGGCGGTACTGGGTGATCCGAAACTGAACTATGTGGGTGCGTCGTACGGCACGTTCCTCGGGGCGACGTACGCCGGGCTGTTCCCCGACCGGGTCGGCCGGGTGGTCCTGGACGGTGCGATGGACCCCTCCCTGGACGCCCGGAGGCTGAACCTGGACCAGACGGCCGGCTTCGAGACGGCGTTCCAGGCGTTCGCGAAGGACTGCGTACGGCACACCGACTGCCCGCTCGGCGGCAAGGGTACGACGCCCGCGCAGGTCGGCGACCACCTCAGGGCGTTCTTCCGCAAGCTCGACGCGCACCCCATCCCGGCGCGTGACGCGGACGGCCGCAAGCTCGGCGAGGCACTGGCCACGACCGGGGTGATCGCGGCGATGTACGACCAGGGCACATGGGGGCAGCTGCGCGAGGTGCTGGCCTCCGCGATGCGGGAGAACGACGGGTCGGGCCTGCTCGCGCTCTCCGACAGTTACTTCGAACGCGACGCGGACGGCCGCTACAGCAACCTGATGATGGCCAACGCCGCGGTGAACTGCCTGGACCTGCCGCCCGCCTTCACCGGCCCCGACGAGGTGGAGAAGGCGCTGCCCACCTTCGAGAAGGCGTCCCCGGTCTTCGGTGCCGGCCTGGCCTGGGCGTCGCTGAACTGCGCCTACTGGCCGGTGAGGGCCATGGGCGGGCCGCACCGCATCAAGGCCCAGGGCGCGGCGCCGATCGTGGTCGTCGGCACCACGCGCGACCCGGCGACCCCCTACCGCTGGGCGCAGTCCCTGTCCCGCCAGCTCTCCTCGGCCCGCCTCCTGACCTACGTCGGCGACGGCCACACCGCCTACGGCCGCGGCAGCACCTGCATCGACACGGCGATCAACACCTACCTGCTCCACGGCACCCCGCCGACCGCGGGAAAGCGCTGCTCATAGCGCTCGTACCAGCCCCGGAGCCCCCTGCTCCGGGGCTGGTACGAAGCACCCTCGGAAACTGTGTAGACTTACCGACGTCGCTGATCGCACCATGGGTGCGAGTGACATGCCGCTTTAGCTCAGATGGCCAGAGCAACGCACTCGTAATGCGTAGGTCTCGGGTTCGAATCCCGAAAGCGGCTCCACTGGAACCCCAGCTCAGATTTCTCTGAGCTGGGGTTTTTAGTTCAGTGGATGCGACGGCGGCACAGGGAGCTCGGAGCTCCGGCCCTTCGCACTCTCAGCGGTCTTTGGTCATCGAGACCGTGAAGCTGACCTTCTTGCCGGACGTGTAGTCAATGTGATCAAACGCGGACAGGTTGCTCGCACTCTTCAGAGTCAGCTGCAGCACCTCGTCCGCGTTGCTCCAGTTGTAGGAGAAGAACCGGAAGTTCCTGTCCGGGGTGTCTTGCAGCTTCTTCGAGCGCGAATCCCAGCTGCAGTCACGAGTCGAGTCGTTCCGGCAGGTGGACCAGGCCCTTGCGTAGAGGCCGCAGTCCTCTCCGGACCACACGTCGATACGACTCAGCCTGTCATCGGATGAACGCCACGTTCCTGCAAACTTACTTGCGAGGCACAGGGCGGATGCGTGTTTCGCCGAGGTGAGTGTCAGCGTGACCGAGAGGGAGAGGGCCAAAGCGCCCACCGCGAACAGAGCGATGATCCGGCGTAGCGGACTGCGGACGGAAGAGACGTGTGTCATCGTGAACCTCCGGCGGTGGGGGCAGTGCAGGGCATCCCGTGGTCACATGGCGCGCTCAGCCGCTCTTGCCCGGCGCCTGGATACCGATCCCGGCAATCGCTTCGACCGGCGGTCCCGTGCACCCAGCCCCGTCGGATTCCCTGATGGTCTCGACGACGGATTCGGCCGGTACTGATGCCGTTCGCCCCCTACCCCTTCCAGACCAGCACTCCCGGGTCCTGATCGCAAGTCGGGACGTCCCCGGGGAAAGGCAGGTCAGGTAGCCAACTCCCTTTGGAGGAGGTTCACTTCGCCGGTCGAGAGCCGAAGTCGAGCCGAGCGGCGCCCCGGTGTTCCGCGCTGCTGCCGCGCCCATGCACCACTCAGGCGGGGTCGACCGTGAGCGCGTCGTTCAGGGTGTCGTGCACCTGGAGGTTGTGGGTCGGCCTGGTGATGCGCAGGATTGTGCGCACCCGCCCCTGGGGGACCACCAGGCGCACCGTGCCCCCGCGCCGGGCGGCCGTGTGGTGAACGCCGATGAGGGCGCTCAGGCCGTGCGCGTCGCAGAAGGTGACGGCGCCGAGGTCGATGATCACTCGGGGGCGCCCGCCGTGGTCGGCCAGGAGATCTCCCAGGCGCGCGCGCAGCCCCGGTACGGTCAGGAGGTCGATCTCGCCGGCCAGGCTGGCGACCGTCCAGCCGCCATGGCGGCCCAGGGACACCCTCAGCTTCGTATGTTCTTCCCGCCGGTCGTCGCTGTCCATGGCGCACCTCCGGTTCGCGCCTGCACGGGCAGCCTGCACCGCCGGGCAGGGCGTCGACAGGGGCGACAGGTCCCGGGTGGGGTGCCGTCCGGCTCTCACGACGAGGCCGGTCGGCCCTGCCCGCCCCGTGCGGCCGCGGACGCCCCGGGCTGCGGCTGTCGTCAGCCGCTCCGGGCGAGGGGCTGGGGTTCGCGGAGCGTGCGGATGAATTGCGGACGAATTGCGGATGAATAGGGAGCAAGAGGGCCACAAAGTGAATCAGGGTCCGGTGAACCCGCGGACCTGAGGCAACATCTTGGTGAACGGTGGGCACCGCGCGGTCAGGGCGCGGTGCCGCCGTCGGCCGGATGGGGTGAGGGACGTGGCGGAGCTGAGGATCGCCGTCGCCGTGGTGACCATGGGCAACCGGCCCGCCGAGGTCGACGCCCTGCTGGAGTCCGTGGCCAAGCAGGATCTCGCCCCCGCCCGCATCGTCGTCGTCGGCAACGGCTGCCGGCTGCCCGAGTTCGCCCGCCGGCTCTCCCTGCCCGGCGAGGTCACCGCCGTCGACGTGGAGGAGAACCTCGGCTGCCCGGGCGGCCGGAACGTCGCACTCGCCCGGCTGCGGGAGTGCGGCGACGTCGACGTCGTCGTGGAACTGGACGACGACGGCCTGCTCGTCGATGCCGATGTGCTGCGGCGCGTACGGGACCTGTACGCCGCCGACCCGCGCCTCGGGATCGTCGGTTTCCGTATCGCCGACGAGCACGGCGAGACCCAGCAGCGGCATGTGCCCCGCGTCGGCAAGTCCGATCCGCTGCGCGGGGGTTACGTCACCGGTTTCCTCGGTGGGGGACACGCCTTCCGTATGGCGATGCTGGCCGAGACCGGGGACTGGCCCGCCCGGTTCTTCTTCGCGCACGAGGAGACCGACCTCGCCTGGCGCGCCGCCGACGCCGGCTGGAAGATCCTGTACGCCCCCGAGCTGCTGCTCCAGCACCCCAAGACCTCCCCGGCCCGGCACGCCATCTACTACCGCGTCAACGCCCGCAACCGCGTCTGGCTGGTCCGCCGCCGGCTGCCGCTGCCGCTGATCCCCGTGCACCTCGGGGTGTGGACGCTGCTCACCCTCGCCCGCACCCGCTCCCTCGCGGGGCTGAAGGCATGGTTCGGGGGGTTCGTGGAGGGGATGCGGGAGCCGTCCGGTGAGCGTCGGCCCATGCGCTGGCGGACGGTGTGGCGGCTGACCCGGCTGGGGCGTCCGCCGGTGATCTGAGGGGCGGGGGCCTGGTCCGGTGGTCCGGGCGTCGGCGCCGTGCCGGGAGGCGTGGCGCTCGGCCGGTGGGCCGTGGGGAAAGGAACGGGACGGGGCCCCGGGCGTTCACCTCCGCCGACCGGGGCCCCTTGCGTCCCCGGATCCAGCCTGCGGCGACACTCCCCCGAGTTACGCGACATACGCGCGCGCCGTCGGGCCAGATCCGATGGAGATGATCACATCAGGATTCGCCAACGGATCGCTAACATGTGGCCAACGGTTCGTCGGCAGGTTGCGGCTCCGTTGGCTGGAACTTGCCGACGGTTTCTGGAACAGGCCCACGAACTGGCCGATCCGGGGCCGGGCCGGCAGGCGCAAGGTGGCGAGAATCCCCCTGGGCAGGGCGGATTTCCGCCAAGGGACGGCGGGCGCACGCTCGTCGCGGAGCATGGTCGGCCCCGACCGCGCGGGAAGGCAGTGGAGCGGCGTGATGCGGCGGTGCGGGCTGCGGTTCGGACTGCTGGGGCCACCGGTCCTGTACGACCGACCGCCGTTCGGAATCTCGACCGAGTCCCCCGGTGTCTTTCCCGACGGGCCCACCACCGACCGCCCCGACGGCGCGGACGGCGCCGACAACCGCCTGCGTGCCATCGGCAGCCCCAAGGTGCGTGTGCTGCTCGCCGCACTGCTGCTGGAGCCGGGCCGGGTCGTGTCGGTGGAGTCGCTGAAGGACGCCCTGTGGGGCGGGGCGCCGCCCGTCTCCGCGCAGGCGTCCCTGCACAACCACGTCACCCGGCTGCGCCGGCTCCTGGACGACCCCGACCGGCTCAGGACCGTCCCGCCGGGCTACGTACTACGCGTCGATCACGGCGAGTTGGACGTGCACGTCTTCGACGCCCGGGTCGCCGAGGCGCGGGCCGCGCATGCCCGGCGGGACTGGCCGGGTGTCGTACGGGCGTGTACGGCCGGGCTCGCGCTCTGGCGCGGCACCCCGCTCAGCGGGCTCCCCGCCGACCTCGGCGGTTACGCCCTGGTGCAGCGCCTGGAGGAGGCGCGGCTGCTCCTGCTGCAGTGGCGCTACGAGGCCGAACTCGACCTGGGCGGCGTGCGCCTGGCCGAGATCATTCCCGAACTGGCGGCGCTGGTCGCCGAGTACCCGCTGCGCGAGGCCTACCACCGTCAGCTCATGCTCGCCCTGCACCGCACCGGCCGTCAGGCCGAGGCCCTCGCCGTGCACCGGGACCTGCGCGCCCGCCTGGTCGAGGAGCTCGGCATCGAACCCGGCCCGGCGGTCCGCGCGGCACATGTCGAGGTGCTGCGGGGGAGCGGCGAGGAGCGGCGGCGGGCGGGAAAGGAGCGCGACTCCCGCAGACCGGGCGTGGCGGCCGTCGCCCGTCGACAGCCGGCCACCGGCCACCGCTCGGACGCCGCCGAGGAGCAGGATGCGGCGGCGGCCCCGCACGAGGGCGGTGCGCCGGACGCGCGGCAGACCCCACGGCCGGCGCAGCTTCCGCCCCCGCCCGCCCAGTTCACCGGCCGCGACGATGCCCGCCGCGCACTGCGGCACGCGCTCACCGAGCCGCCCGCTCCCGCTCCCGCCATCGCCGTCATCAGCGGTATGGCGGGCGTCGGCAAGAGCGCGCTCGCCCTGGACGTCGCGCATGGCCTGCGGGAGCGATTCCCCGATGGCCAGCTGTACGTCAACCTGCACGGCGCCACCCCCGGCATGACCCCGCTCACCTCGGCCCAGGCACTCGCCGCGCTGCTCCGGGACCTGGGCGCCGAGCCCCGCAGCATCCCCGAACACCCGGACGCCGCGGCCGCCTTGCTCCGCTCGCTGCTCGCCCCGGCCCGCGTCCTGCTGGTGCTGGACGACGCGGCGAGCGCGGCCCAGGTACGGCCGCTGCTGCCGGCCGGGCCGGGCTGCGCGGTGATCGTCACCAGCCGCTCGCCGCTGACCGCGCTCGACGGCGCCCGGCGCTTCCCGCTCGCCCCGCTGACCGGTGAGGACAGCGCGGCGCTGCTTCGCGCGGTGAGCGGGCGCGAGGGGCTGGACGCCGGGCACCCCCTGGTCGAGCTGACCGGCCGGCTCCCGCTGGCGCTGCGCGTCGTCGCCGCCCGGCTCGCCGCGCGTCGCGCCCTCACCCCGGACGTGCTGGCGGGTCAGCTCGCCGCGACGGGCGGGCGGTTGCGGAATCTGGAGTACGACGACCTGAGCGTCCGGCGTTCCCTGGCCGTCGCCCACGACGCCCTCGCCGCCGCCGAGCGCGAGGCGGACCGGGACGCCGCCCTCGCGCTGCGCCGCATCGGCGCGCTCGATCTGCCGACCTACGGCGCCCCACTGATCGCCCGCCTCTCCGGCACCGACGAGCGTCGCGCCGAGGCCGCCCTCGACCGCCTGGTCGACGTCGCCCTGCTGGAGGAGACCGCCTTCGGCCGCTACGTCCCGCACGACCTGGTCCGTGACTTCGCCCGCGAACTGGCGGACACGGGCAAGGGGGCGGGGAAGGCCACCGGTACGCGGGCACCCGGTACCCCGCCCGGCACCGAGTCGGGCCGCGACGGCCACGACCCGCGCCGGGAGCGCGACGGCCTGGCCGATGCCGCCGCCGTATCCGGCTCCCGACCGGCCCCCGCCCCCGACCTGACCGCCCTGCGCTGGTACGCCGCCGTCGCCGAGCGGCTGCTGGAGGCGATCGCGGAGCCGGGGCTCGACCAGGACGACCGGCGCCGGCCGACCTCCGCGCAGCCGCCGGAACACACGGCGGACGTGGCCGGGCTGGTGTCCTTCGAATCCGCCGAGCAGGCCTTCGCCTGGGGCGAGGTGGAGCTGGAGAACGTCGTCACCCTGGTGGCACGGAACGCGGACACGCCGGATGCGGCCCGGGCCGCCCATCTCTCGGCGCTGGCACGGCTGCTCTTCCCGTACGTCCAGCGCAGTGGGCGGGTCGCCGAGATGGAGGTGCTGGGGCGGGCCGCGCTCGGGGCGGCGCGGCGGCTCGGGGACGCGGCGGCCGAGGCGTATGCGCTGGGCGACCTGGCGGGTCTGCACTTCCTGACCGGCCGGCAGAAGGACGCCCTCGCCCTCACCGACCGGTCCCTGGAGATCTGGCGGCGGCTCGGCGTGGCCTCCCGGATCCGGCGCTGCCTGAACAACCGCGGGCTGCTGCTGGAAGGACTCGGGCGGTTCGCGGAGTCCGGGGAGGCGCTGAAGCAGAGCCTCGCGTACTCGCGGCAGTTGAACGACCCCCACGGGGAGGCCATCACCCACAGCCACCTCGGCAACCTCTACGAGCACACCGACCCGCGCGCCGCCATCGAGCAGCACCGGCGCTCGCTGGCGATCGGGGACGCGATCGGCGCGGTCATCGTGCAGCACTCGGCGCACTGCAACATCGGCTACGCCCATCTCACCCTGGGCGAACCGGGGGCCGCGGCCGGGCACTTCGAGGAGAGCCTGCGTATCCTCGGCGGCCACGGCGACTGGCACGGCGAGTCCCAGACCCGGCTCGGCCTGGTCCGCGCACTGCGGCAGCTGGGGGAGACCGAGCGGGCGGCCCACGAGTGCGCCGAGCTGCTCAGCCGGGCCGACGCCCGCAGCGACCGCTACATGGGCGGCCTGGCCCGGCACCAGCAGGGACTGCTGCTGCGCGCGCAGGGGAGACGTCCGGAGGCGCACGGAGCCTGGCACGCGGCACTCGCGGCGCTGGACGGCACGGACGAGCAGACGGTCGTGACGGAGCTGCGGGAGCTTCTCGCCCAGTGACCGACGAGCGCGGGAACAACGCCTCCGGGGCGCGCCCGGGTCGCCCTCGCGCCGTGACCGACGTGCGCTGCCGCAGCGCTCACTTGGCGTCGGCATAGCACTCCACCACCGCCGTCGTGAACGGGAACCGCACCGGTGTCTCGCCGAAGGTCAGCCGTCCGGCGAGGGCGGCGGAGGTCCGGATGGCCTGGACGACCGTGTCGGCCTCCTCGGCGGGGCAGTGCACGATCACCTCGTCGTGCTGGAAGAAGACCAGCTCGGCCTTGAGGTGCGCGCAGGCCTGGCGGAGCGCGGCGAGCATCAGCAGGGCCCAGTCGGCGGCGCTGCCCTGGACGACGAAGTTCCGCGCGAAACGGCCCCGCGCGCGGGAGTTGGTGGAGGCGTAGCCCGGAACCCAGGCGGTGGGGCCGTCGGCCTGCGTGTCGGTGTCGTCCTCGCCGACGGGGATGCCCGCCTCCTCCGCGGTGTCCTCGCCGGACCCGGCGGCCGGTGGGCAGGTGCGGCCCAGCCAGGTGCGCACCAGCCGGCCCTCCTCGCCCGCGCGGGCCGCCTCGTCGACGTAGGCGACGGCCTTCGGGAAGCGGCGGCGGAGCGCGGCCAGGTTCTTCAGGCCGTCGCCCGAGGTCTGGCCGTAGACCGCGCTGAGCACGGCGAGCTTGGCCTGGTCGCGGTCGCCGGAGAAGGCGCGGTCGGAGACGGACTGGTAGAGGTCGCTGTCGCGGCCGGCCACCTCCATCAGGCCCGGGTCCCGGGAGATCGCGGCGAGCACACGCGGCTCCATCTGGTCGGCGTCGGCCACCACCAGCCGCCAGCCGGGGTCGGCGACCACGGCCCGGCGGATCACCTTGGGGATCTGCAGTCCGCCCCCGCCGTTGGTCACCCAGCGCCCGGTGACCGTGCCACCGGCGAGGAACTCGGGGCGGAAACGGCCCTCGCGCACCCAGTCCTGCAGCCAGGACCAGCCGTGCGCCACCCAGATGCGGTACAGCTTCTTGTACTCCAGCAGGGGTTCGACGGCCGGGTGGTCGACGGACCGGATCTCCCAGCGGCGGGTCGAGCGCACCTTGATCCCGGCCTGCGCGAACGCCTTGACGACGTCCGCGGGCAGGTCGGGGCGCACCCGCCGTCCGAAGGCGGCGGACACCTCGTCGGCCAGCTCGGCGAGGCGGCGCGGTTCGCCGCCGCCCGCGTACCGCTCGCCCAGCAGGTCGTGCAGCAGGCCGCGGTGGACCTCGGTGCTCCACGGCAGGCCCGCGTGGTTCATCTCGGCGGCCACCAGCATTCCGGCCGACTCGGCGGCCGTCAGCAGCCGCATCCGGTCGGGGTGGGCGGTCCGCTCATGGCGCCGGAGCTGCTCGGCGTAGACCGCGAGGAGGTCGGGCAGGGGCAGGTGGGTGCCGGTGGGCTCGAACAGCGGGGACTGGGCGCCCGGTGCGGCCGAGCGCTGGGGCGGGTCGGGCGGCACGGGGCCGCCCCGGAGGCGGGCCAGGGCGGCGGCGGCCGAGCGCGGCTCGCCGTACCGGCCCTCGTGGCCCAGCAGGAGTGTCTCGGCGTCCTCGATGTCGTAGCACCGCTCTGCTCGCACCCCCGTGGCGAGCAGACGCGGGTAGACCTCGGGGGTGGACCGCCACACCCAGCGCGTCACCTCCGGGCGGCTCCGCACCGCCCCGGCGAGATCGCTCTCCCGCCGCACCGGCCCGGCGGGTAGCCCGTCCGGGCCGAGGGGGGCGACGTCCACGCCTCCGTCCTCGGCCGGTGCGAGCGCCCACCGGTCGGTCATGGATGCGAGTGTGGCAGGCGGTACTGACAATGGCCTTGACCTGCGATGTCAGTCCTCGGCGCGGTCCTGCGTGGGTTCCTGGCGCTTGTCCTGCAGCAGCGCCAGCACCTCGCCGACGTACTCCTCCGTCGCCGCCTTGGTGATCCCGAGGCCGCTGAGGACGCCCTGGCCGTTCTCGTGTTCCAGCAGGGCCAGCAGGATGTGCTCGGTGCCGATGTAGTTGTGGCCGAGCCGGAGGGCCTCGCGGAAGGTGAGCTCCAGGGCCTTCTTGGCGGCGGGGCCGTAAGGGATGAGGTCGGGTACCTCGTCCGCGGGGGGCGGGAGCGCGGCGGTCGCGGCCTGGCGTACGACGTCCAGGAGGACGCCCTGCTCGGTGATCGCCTTCGCGCCCAGGCCCTCCGGCTCGGCCAGCAGGCCGAGGACCAGGTGCTCGGGGCGGCCCTCGGGGTTGCGGGCGGCCAGAGCCTCGTTGTGCGAGGCCATGACCACGTTCCGGGCGCGCGGGGTGTAGCGGCTGAAGTCGGCTGCTTCGAGGCCGGCGGACTCCTTCGGCACGAACCGCTTCTGCGCCGCCTGCCGGGTCACGCCCATGCTCCTGCCGATCTCGGTCCAGGACGCGCCCGAGCGCCGGGCCTGGTCGACGAAGTGGCCGATCAGATGGTCGGCCACCTCGTCGAGGTGATCGGCGGCGATCACCGCGTCCTGGAGCTGTTCGAGCGGCTCGGAGTGGGCCTTCTTGATGGCCTCGATGAGGTCGTCGAGGCGTACGGATGCCGTGATGTTCGGGTTGGTCGCCATGTGTCAACCGTAGGTTGCGCCCTCCGGGCTGTCAACCGTCAGTTGACAGTCCGGTTTCCCTGGACGGGGACACGCGTTGTAGGAGCGCACAGGGAATCCCGTCGTCCACAGCCTGTGGACAACATCCGGCCCGCTGTCGGTGGGGCGTGGCACGATCGACGGTGTGACCAGCACTGCCAGCAGCGTCGAGCGCGCCTTCCGGGCCGCCCTCTACGACGACACCGACACCGGCCTCGACACCGGCGCCTCCCTCCTCGCCGCCGACCCCGCCGCGGACGCCGAACTGGCGCGGCGGGGCGAGGAGTTCGTCGCGACGGCCTGGCGGCGCGGCTGGCAGCCCGCCGACGTCGTACGACTGGTGCGCCGCGAGCTGGACGACGCACATGTGCGCCGGGTCGCCGCGCTGATCCGTGCCCAGGCCGGGCAGGACCGTCCGCGCGGGCGGCGCTGGGCCGTCCAGCTGACGGAGCTGCCCGAGGACCCCGCCCGCGAGTCCGACCGCTTCGCACAGGCCACGACCGCTCTGGAGCTGTACCGCCTGTTGCTGCGCCTGCCCGCCCTGGAGCCCCTGCAGGAGGAGGCCCGCCGCGCCCCCGGCCCGGCCGCCTCCCGCATGCTCACCCGCATCCGCGCCCTGCTCGCCAAGGCCGAGGCCACCGGGTATCCGGAGGAGGCGGAGGCGCTCAGCGCCAAGGCACAGGAGCTGATGGCGAGACACAGCGTCGACGAGGCGCTGCTCGCCGCCGAGGCGCCCGCGCCGGACGCGCCCGGCGCCTGCCGGATCGGTGTCGAACCGCCGTACGAACAGGCCAAGGCGGTCCTGCTCGACGCCGTGGCCGGCGCGAACCACTGCCGCGCGGTGTGGAACGAACCGTTCGGCTTCTCCACCGTCGTCGGCTTCGAGGCGGACCTGGAGGTGGTCGAGTTGCTCTACACCTCACTGCTGGTTCAGGCCACGCATGCGATGACCAAGGCGGAGGCCGCGCAGAGAGCCGGCGGACGCAAGCGGACCAAGACCTTCCGGCAGTCGTTCCTGGCCGCCTACGCCCACCGCGTCGGTGACCGGCTCGCGGCCGCCGCCGAGACCCAGGTCACCCAGGACCTGCTGCCGGTGCTCGCCACCAGGGAGGTGGCGGTCACCGACCGACTGGAGCGCATGTTCCCCGAGACGACCACGACCCGGCTGCGCGGCGTGAGCGACGCCGCCGGGTGGACGGAGGGCGCGCGAGCGGCGGACCGGGCCCAGGTCAGAGCTCGCCCCCGGCTGGAGTGACGCCTGACCCCGGCGACGTCGGTGGGTGTGACGCTCAGTCGCCGACCTGCTGGAAGGCGCTCACGGAGGCGTCCGGGCCGCTGCCGCCGGCCTGGGCCGCGACGGGGCCGTAGGACCAGGGGAAGCTCCGGGCGGTGGGGGAGCCCGGCAGGGTGATCGTCACGGTCTTCGCGTCCATGCCGGACTTGCCGCCCGCCTCGCCGCGCACATAGCTGATGGTGAAGGACGCCGAGTCGCCCTTGGCGAGCTTGAGCTTCTGGGCCTTCGCGCCCTTGAGCGCCGGCACGTCGGCCTTGGCGCTGCCGGAGTTCAGCACCACGCCCGGGAAGTGGTCCAGGGTGCACGGCTTGCTCTGGTTGGTGATGCTGACGGGAATCTCGCCCGTGTCACCGGCCTTCGGCGCGACGCTCGCCGACCCGATCTGCACGGAGACCCCGCCGATCACGCAGGCCGAGCTGTTCTTGCCCTCGCTCTTGGTTCCGCCGCCGCCGCAGGCGGTGAGCAGCAGGGCGGCGGCGAGGGCCGAGACGGTGAGCGGAATGGCGCGCATGAGCAGGTCCCATCGAGGTCGTGACGGTGCCCCTGCATCATGGCGCCTGTGCGCCGCCCTCGCGCGCGCACCCCTGCGGAATCATCACTTCAGGTGGCACGGCCCGTCGACGTCACTGTTTCACCCGGGTAGGCGCTGCCGACGGCAGCTTGCCGCCGTCCGCCTTGGTGTACGTCTCCCGGCCGGTGCCACCCGACCAGTTCACCGTCAGGCCCTTGCCGTCCACCGAGTCGACCATGCCGGTGGCCCGGCTCTTGTCGCCGTCGGGGCAGGTCAGATGGATCATCTGCATCCCCGCCTCCTCGCCCGCGGCTCCCTGGCACCACGCCTTGCGGCCGGTCACGAACAGCCCGGCCTTCTTCCCGGTGATCACCAGGGCGACGATCTTGCCGCCGCTCGTGGCGATCCAGCTGCCCTGGAGCTTGCCGGCGGCCCCGGTCACGGCGCCGGAGCCCGCGGTGGATGCGGTCGCGCTCGGGGACGCCGAGGAGGCGCTCCTCCCGCCCCCGCCCCCGCTGCACGCGGTCAACACGGCGACCGCGCCCGCCAGCCCCGCGGCCACGGCCGCGGTCCGCAGCCTGGCGGCCGAACGCCTCACGGTCGAACGCCCTGCGGCAGTCGCGCTCCTTGCAGTCGCAGAAGTCACCGGAAAGCTCCCAAGCTGTAGCGGCCGGCCGCCCTCGGCCGGGGCGGCCCGCAGCAAGCTACCAGCAGTCACCAAGAGGACCTCCGGACGCCGGGCAGGAATCCGTTGTGAGCCTGCTCGCGCCCACGCGTGGCGCTCGCGTCCCGCGCCGGCACCGCCCCGAACAGCTATAGGTAGGAAAGTCCCTACGGTTGACGCGTAGGGGATCGCCTACCTATTCTCCGGGCATGACCATCACGCACGCCTCCTTCGTCACGCTCCCCGTCTCCGACCAGGACCGCGCCCTGCGCTTCTACCGGGACGTCCTCGGCTTCACGGTCACCGCCGACCGGGACACGCCCCAGGGCCGCTGGCTCCAGGTGGCCCCCGAGGGGGCGCAGACGGTCTTCACGCTCTCCGGACCCGGCATGGGCGGTTTCGCACCCGGCTCCGCACGGGGGATCATGTTGGTCACGACCGACGTCGACGCGGACTGTGCCCGGCTCGCCGAGTCCGGGATCCCCGTACAGGGGCCGGACGGCCTCCCCTGGGGGCGCATGGCCTCCTTCACGGACCCCGACGGCAACGGCCTGATGCTGCTGACGGAGAAGGAAGGCTTCTGACCGCTCCATGAACGGGACGGGTACCGCCGCCGAGGACCGCGTCTTCGCCGCGCTCGCCAACGCCACCCGCCGCGAGGTGCTGCGGTTGCTGCGCGAGTGCGGACCGCAGCCCGTCCAGGCCCTGGCCGACCACTTCGACATGCGCCGCCCGAGCCTCTCGGAACACCTCAGGGTGCTCCGGGAGGCCGGCCTCGTCTCCGAACAGCGCTCCGGACGCCAGCGCATCTACCGCCTTGAGGCGGCCCCGCTCGCCGAGGTGCAGGACTGGCTCCACCCGTACGAGCGGTTCTGGCGCGAGCGGTTGCGGGGCCTCGGCGATCTGCTCGACCGCATGCCCGACGATGACCCCTCATGAGCACCGCACCTGGCAGTGATGCGGACGACCTGACCACGATCCGCGTCGACCAGTTCTTCGCGCACCCGCCGGCCAAGGTGTGGCGCGCCCTGACCGACCCCGGACTGCTCGCCCGCTGGCAGATGCCCGGCGCCGAGGACTTCCGGCTGGAGGTCGGCCACCGGTACCGGATGACCTCCGTCCCGCGTCCCCACTCCCGTTTCTCCGGCGTCGTGGAGGTGCGGGTCCTGGCCTACGACATCGAGCGGATGCTGTCCGTCCGCTGGACCGACGCCGATCCGGCCAATCCCGCGGACTGGACCATCACCTGGACCCTGGAACAGGAAGGCCGCGGTACGCGTCTCTTCCTAGTGCACGAGGGATTCGATCCGGACGACCCGGCTCAGCTCATGGCGCGGAAGATCATGGACGGGGGATGGCGTGGGCATGTCCTGCCCGCACTGGGGCAGGCACTGGAGCAGCTTCGGTAAAGCGGACGTCAAACCTGTAACCATGGGGGTACCGCGCGTGCACGTGCATTTGCTCATGCATCTGCACATGAACAAGGTTATGATCCGGGTCAGTTGACTACAGCATCTATGGCCACACCAGCCAGTGCACCACCGGGGAGCGACCTGTGGACCGCGACGTTGACGGCGTGTACGGGGGGTACGACGTGTACAACGGCATGGCTGCCGCGCAACTGGGCGGCGTGGCCTGGCAGAAGAGCAGGCACAGCAACTCGCAGGGCTCCTGCGTGGAGTTCGCGCGACTGCCGGGCGGCGAGGTCGCCGTACGCAACTCGCGCTTCCCCGACGGCCCTGCGCTCGTCTACACGCGCGCGGAGATCGAGGCCATGCTCCTCGGCATCAAGGACGGCGAGTTCGACCATCTGATCACGAGCTGACGCCCTGGCTCCCTGCCAGGGGCGCGGGACTCCGGTGGCAACGATGTCGGCCGTGCGGGAGGATCCGGCGCGACGCGCGTAGACATCGGGCGCCCGTCGGCCTTGCGCGCGCGTCAGCCCGCCGGCCGGAGCCGGAACAGCGCCCAGACGACCTTGCCGTGCAGGGTTCCCGCGAGCGGGTGCCAGCCCCAGCTGTCGGAGAAGGAGTCGACCAGGAACAGTCCGCGTCCGGACTCGGCGGAGAAGTCGTCCGAGTCGCGCGGGACCGGCGTCTGGTGGCTCGGGTCGCGCACCGCGCACACCAGTCGCTCGCTCCAGCGCATCAGATGCAGCCGTACGGAGGCGCGGTCGGGGCATCCCGCCGCGTCCGGCAGTGCGTGGCGCAGCGCGTTGGTGACGAGTTCGGAGACGACGAGACATATGTCGTCGAAGCGGTCGCCGACGTCCCACTGGTCGAGGGTGCCCCGGGTGAAGCGCCGGGCTTCGCGCACCGCTTCGAGCCGGGCGGGGAGGGCGCAGGAGGCGGCATCGGACACGGCTGCGGGATCCAGCGGTGGAAGGCCCTGCCGTAACGGCTTGAGCATGGTCGATCCATTCGTCCCCATGCGAGGCACTCCCGAGAGTTCGCGGTCGTTGCGATGCAGCGGTGGCGCGGCACCATGGTTTCGGATGCGCACAGCAGATGCAAGGGCAGATGCACGTGCACGCGACCGAAATGGCACTTCCCGTACCGCTTCTTGGCCATTTTTTCCGCCATCTTGCCGACGGTTGGCGTCAGTGGTCCTGACCTCTTCCCGAAACAGGCGGGCAGAAACGGGCCGCCTCTTTCCGTTTCCGTAACCGGACGAGTACTGCTCGAAGTGTTTTAGTGGCAGACTGCGGGCCCTGAAGACGGTTGGGGAGGCGGCGAACGTGAGCGCGGGAGAGCCCGGATCGGTGGTGCGGCGGATGCTGCTCGGCTCGCAACTCAGGCGACTGCGTGAAGCTCGGGGGATCACGCGCGAGGCGGCGGGGTACTCCATCCGAGCCTCCGAGTCGAAGATCAGCCGGATGGAGCTGGGCCGGGTGAGCTTCAAGACCAGGGACGTGGAGGACCTGCTGACGCTGTACGGCATCACGGACGAGACGGAGCGCGAGTCACTGCTCTCCCTCGCCCGCGAGGCCAACGTGGCCGGCTGGTGGCACAGTTACACCGACGTCCTGCCCAGCTGGTTCCCCACCTACGTGGGCCTGGAGGGCGCCGCGTCCCTCATCCGCGTCTACGAGGTGCAGTTCGTCCACGGCCTGCTGCAGACCCAGGAGTACGCCCGCGCGGTGGTCCGGCGCGGTATGAAGGGCGCGAGCGCCGCCGACGTGGAGCGGCGGGTCGCGCTGCGCCTGGAACGGCAGAAGTGCCTGCTCTCCGACAACGCCCCCGAGTTCCACATCGTCCTCGACGAGGCCGCCCTGCGCCGCCCCTACGGCGACCGCGAGGTCATGCGCGGCCAGCTGCAGCACCTCATCGAGATCTCCGAGCGGCCCAACGTACGGCTGCAGGTCATGCCGTTCAGCTTCGGCGGGCACTCCGGCGAGAGCGGTGCCTTCACCATCCTCAGCTTCCCCGACGCCGACCTGTCCGACGTCGTCTACCTGGAGCAGCTGTCCAGCGCCCTCTACCTGGACAAGCGCGAGGACGTCGCCCAGTACGAGCAGGCGCTCAAGGAGTTGCAGCAGGACAGCCCGGGCCCCGACGAGAGCCGGGACCTGCTGCGAGGACTTCTGCAACTGTCCTGAGGACTCCTTCAACTCCCTTGAAACGCCAGTACGATGACGTGCGATCAGACCGTGACCTGGATCTGACTCCGCTAGTGATTGAGGGATCACATGTCGTCCTACTTCACCGACCTGGCCCAGCAGTACATCGACGGCGAGTGGCGTCCGGGCACCGGCTCCTGGGACGTGATCGACTTCAACCCGTACGACGACGAGAAGCTGGCCTCGATCACGGTGGCCACGGTCGACGAGGTGGACCAGGCCTACCGGGCCGCCGCCCGTGCCCAGAAGCAGTGGGCGGCGACCAACCCCTACGCCCGCCGGGCGGTCCTCGATCGGGCGCTCAGACTCATAGAGGACCGTGAGCAGGAGATAGCCGACCTGATCGTCGCGGAACTGGGCGGCACGCGCGTGAAGGCCGGTTTCGAGCTGCACCTCGCCAAGGAGTTCCTGCGCGAGTCGATCCACCTGGCGCTGCGCCCCGAGGGCAGGATCCTGCCCTCCCCGGTCGACGGCAAGGAGAACCGCGTCTACCGGGTACCGGTGGGTGTCATCGGTGTGATCAGCCCCTTCAACTTCCCCTTCCTGCTCTCGCTGAAGTCGGTCGCCCCGGCGCTCGCGCTCGGCAACGGCGTGGTCCTCAAGCCGCACCAGAACACCCCGATCGCGGGCGGCACCCTGATCGCGAAGATCTTCGAGGAGGCCGGGCTGCCCGGCGGCCTGCTCAACGTGGTCGTCACCGACATCGCCGAGATCGGCGACGCGTTCATCGAGCACCCGGTCCCGAAGGTCATCTCCTTCACCGGCTCCGACAAGGTCGGCCGGCACGTGGCCACCGTCTGTGCGGCCAACTTCAAGCGCTCGGTGCTCGAACTGGGCGGCAACAGCGCGCTGGTGGTCCTGGACGACGCCGACCTCGACTACGCGGTGGATGCGGCGGTCTTCAGCCGTTTCGTCCACCAGGGCCAGGTCTGCATGGCCGCGAACCGCGTGCTCGTGGACCGCTCGATCGCCGAGGAGTTCACCGGCAAGTTCGTCGCCAAGGTGAAGTCGCTGAAGGTCGGCGACCCGCGCGACCCGCAGACCGTCATCGGCCCGGTCATCAACTCCCAGCAGGCGAACGCCATTTCCGGCACCGTCGAGCAGGCGGTCGCCGAGGGCGCCACCGCCCTGGTGCGGGGCGGCACCTCCGGCAACCTGGTCGAGCCCAGCGTGCTGACCGACCTCCCCGCCGACTCCGTGCTGCTCCAGCAGGAGGTCTTCGGCCCGGTGGTCTTCCTCATCCCGTTCGACGGCGAGGAGGAGGCGCTGCGCATCGTCAACGACACCCCCTACGGCCTCAGCGGCGCCGTCCACACCGGTGACATCGAGCGCGGTGTCGCCTTCGCCAAGCAGATCGACACCGGCATGTTCCATGTGAACGACGGCACGGTCCACGACGAGCCGATCGTGCCGTTCGGCGGCGAGAAGCACTCCGGCATCGGCCGCCTCAACGGCGAGACGACGCTGGAGTCGTTCACGACCGTCAAGTGGATCTCGGTGCAGCACGGCCGCAGCGCGTTCCCGTTCTGACGAATTCCGGCCGACGAGTGCCCTTGCGGACAGCACCTGACCGCAAGGGTCCGTAACGTCATCGGTGTCAGGGCGAGAGCCCCGGTGAACCGATGAAAGGCGGCCGTCATGGTCAAGCACGTGCCTGCGGAGGCGAAGGGCGACGAGCGAGGAGCGCTGCTGGCGTTCATCGAGGAGCAGCGCGGCGGGATCCGCCGGGCCGTGCTCGGCCTGACCGACGAACAGGCCCGCACCCGCCCCAGCGCCAGCGAGCTCTCCCTGGGTGGCCTGGTCAAGCATGTCGCCGAGGTCGAGCAGGGCTGGGTCGCACGCGCCAAGCAGGAGCAGCCGGCGGTCCGGCGTGACGAGTCGAACTGGCAGGACTGCTTCCGGCTGACCGACGACGAGACGGTCGCCGGGCAGCTGGCGTACTGGGAGGAGGTCGCCGCCGAGACGGAGAAGCTCATCCGTTCGGCGCCGAGCCTGGACGACACCTTCCCGCTGCCGCCCGACCCCTGGTTCCCGCCGCAGGCCCGGGTCTCGCTGCGCTGGCTGTGTCTGCACCTGATCCGGGAGACGGCCCGGCACGCCGGCCACGCCGACATCATCCGCGAGTCCCTGGACGGCAGGACGGCCTTCGAGCTGGTGGCCCAGGAGGCCCAGGAACAGGGCGCCTCCTGGGGGTGATCGCCGGCACTAGGGGGCGGGGAACGGGGCGGGCGAGCGCCCTCCGTCGGCGGCGGACCGGGCGTCCGGCCCTTCCGCGGCCCCTCGCCGGGCCCTAGTGGTGGAAGCCGGTGGCCGCCTGCTTGTCGCGGGTCAGGGGGTGCGGCTGCCGGCGCAGCTCGGGCAGCAGGCGGGTCAGGTCCTCCAGGAACAGGTCGGCCAGATCGTGCGAGAAGCCGTTGCGGCACACGATCCGCAGCACGGAGAGGTCCTCGCGGTGCGCCGGGAAGGTGTACGCGGGCACCAGCCAGCCGCCCTCGCGCAGCCGCCGGGAGACGTCGAAGACGTCGTACGACGTGACGTCGTCGGCCGTGGTCAGCGCGAACACCGGCAGCTGGTCGCCGCGTGTGAGCAGCCGGAAGTCGCCGAGTGCCGCGATCTTCCCGGCGAGCGAGGTGGCCACGTCCCGCGTCGACTGCTGCACCGCGCGGTAGCCCTCGCGGCCCAGGCGCAGGAACGTGTAGTACTGCGCCACCACCTGGGCACCGGGCCGGGAGAAGTTGAGCGCGAAGGTCGGCATGTCCCCGCCCAGGTAGTTGACCCGGAACACCAGCTCCTCGGGCAGCGCCTCCCGGTCCCGCCACAGCGCCCAGCCGACCCCGGGGTACACCAGCCCGTACTTGTGCCCCGAGGCGTTGATCGAGGCCACGCGCGGCAGCCGGAAGTCCCAGACCAGGTCCGGGTCCACGAAGGGCGCCACCATGCCGCCGGACGCGCCGTCCACGTGCACCGGGACGTCGAGCCCCGTGCGCTCCTGCAGGGCGTCCAGGGCGGCGCACAGCTCCGCGATGGGCTCGTAGGAGCCGTCGAACGTCGAGCCGAGGATGCCGACCACCCCGATGGTGTTCTCGTCGCACAGCTCGACGGCGGCCTGTGGGTCCAGGTGGAACCGGTCGCCCTCCATGGGTACCAGCCGTGCCTCCACCTCCCAGAAGTTGCAGAACTTCTCCCAGCAGACCTGGACGTTGATGCCCATGACCAGGTTGGGCCGTGCGTCGCCGGGGTAGCGGTCGGCGTTGCGCCGCGTCCAGCGCCGCTTCAGCGCCATCCCGGCGAGCATGCACGCCTCGCTGGACCCGGTCGTCGAACAGCCCACCACCGCCGACGGGTCCGGCGCGTTCCACAGGTCGGCGAGCATCGCCACACAGCGCCGCTCCAGCTCGGCCGTGCGCGGGTACTCGTCCTTGTCGATCATGTTCTTGTCCCGGCACTCCGCCATCAGCACCCCGGCCTGCGGTTCCATCCAGGTGGTGACGAAGGTGGCCAGGTTCAGCCGGGAGTTGCCGTCCAGCATCAGCTCGTCGTGCACCAGCTGGTACGCCGTGGAGGGGGGCATCGGCGCGTCCGGGAGCCGGTGCGTGGGCGGGGCCTCGGCCATGCCGCCGACCGGATCGGCCTCGCCGAAGAACGGGTTGACCGACATCGTCCGCTCGTCGTGCTTCTCGGGACCTCTGTGCAGGGCCATGAACGTGCCTCCAGGGAAGGTTTTCAGCGGAGTGGGGTGCCGTCCTCGCGCAGCTGCATCTGCGGACGCCCCGTCACCAGCAGCCAGGCCGGCAGCGACGCGATGCACAGCAGGGCGAGGATCGCGGGGGAGGCGACCAGGGCGGCGGCGGTGAACAGGCTCACCCAGCCCTGCCGGGTGACCGCCAGGAGCATGCCCAGGACGCCTGTGGCCACGCCCAGCGCCGGATGCACGGCCGGAACGAGCGCATGGGCGCACAGGCCCAGGGCGGCGCCGACGAAGACCGCCGGGAAGATACGGCCGCCCCGGAAGCCGCAGGACGCGGCGACGAGCAGCGCGGCCAGCTTCACCACCGCCATCACGGCGAACTGCCCCGCCGACCAGGCCGCCGGGTCGTGGGCCAGCTCCCCGACCTCCGACAGCCCCTTGAACAGCGTCAGACGGCCGCCCAGCGCCCCCAGGGCGGCCAGTACGACCCCGCCGGCCGGAAGCATCAGCATCGGGTGCCGCAGCCGCCGGAAGGCCGCGTGGACGTACGGGAAGGCGTACACGGCGCACATGCCGAGCAGCGCGGCCGCCGAGGCGGTCACGAGGGCCGCCAGGACGTCCTTCGCGTCCGGGTGGCCCAGGGGCGGGAGCCCCAGGTCGAAGGTCGGATGGGACACCAGGGTGGTGGTGATCGCCCCGCACGCGCCGGCGGTCAGCGGCGCGAACAGGTTGTCCCACAGCCGGCCGCGCATCGGGCGTCCGGCCAGCGCCTCGGAGATGACCAGCGCCGCCGCCACCGGCGTGCCGAACAGCGCGCCGATCGTCGCCGACTCGGCCAGCACCGGCCACAGGCTGCCCGGCGTCCGGGGCATCAGCCGGGCGCCGAGCCAGGCCGCGAGGCTCACGTTCACGGCGATGATCGGGTTCTCCGGGCCGAGGCTCGGACCGCCGGCCAGCATCAGTCCGGTCGCCAGCACCAGGCCGGGCAGCACGACCGGCGCCATGGCAGGGGCGTTCAGGCCCACGGTGGCCGGGTCGGGACCGGCGTGGCCGGGCACCTTCCAGACCACCAGCCCGACCGCGATCCCGGTCGCCACGAGCATGACGAAGATCCACAGCACCGAGTAGGGGCCCACCCCGAGCGCGCCCGGCAGCGGCCCCCACAGCACGCGCTGGAGCTGCTCCGCCACCGCGCTGACCCCGATGAAGGCCAGGCTCGCGCCCACGCCCACGACCGCGGCGGGCAGGATGAAGGGCAGCAGGGACCGCGCCGGAGCCGTAGGGGCGGTGGACGGCGCCTGTGACGCGTGGGGTTCCTGGGCCACGGGCTCACCATAAGCGGACAAAATGCGCACAACATCCCGAACGTCCTGGGCGTCTCGCGCGGAACGCGCGGAAACCGGCTTGCACCTCACGTGACGTGAGGCCTCAGCGTGGACGGCGTACCGACGACAAGGACGACAAGGACGACAAGGAGCGGAAAGTGAGCTACTCCGTGGGACAGGTCGCGGGGTTCGCCGGCGTCACGGTGCGCACCCTGCACCACTACGACGAGATCGGTCTGCTCGTACCCAGCGAGCGCACGTACGCCGGCCACCGGCGCTACAACGACGCCGACCTCGACCGGCTCCAGCAGATCCTGTTCTACCGGGAGCTCGGCTTCCCGCTTGAGGAGGTCGCGGCCCTGCTCGACGACCCGGACGTGGACCCGCGCGCACACCTGCGCCGCCAGCACGAACTGCTGACCGCCCGGATCGAGAAGCTGCAGAAGATGGCCGCGGCCGTGGAGCACGCCATGGAGGCACGCACGATGGGCATCAACCTGACGCCGCAGGAGCGGTTCGAGGTCTTCGGGGACAAGGACCCCGAGCAGTACCGCGAGGAGGCGGAGGCGCGCTGGGGCGACACCGAGGCGTACGCCGAGTCGCAGCGCCGCGCCGCCGCCTACAGCAAGGAGGACTGGAAGCGCATCAAGGCCGAGGTCGACGACTGGGGCGTGCGGTACGCGGCCCTGGTCGCCGCCGGCGAGCGGCCGGCCGGGGAGGCGGCCATGGAGCTGGCCGAGGAACACCGGCGGCACATCAGCAGGTGGTACTTCGAAGTCCCGTACGAGATGCACCGGTGCTTCGGGGAGATGTACGTCTCCGACGAGCGTTTCAAGGCGTTCTACGACTCCATGCACCCCGGGCTCGCCGAGCACCTGCGTGCGGCGATCCTCGCCAACGCCGACCGGCACACCTCCTGACCGGTCCCGGCCCGGGCGTGCACGGGGGTCACTCCCGGGCCAGGACCACCGCCGTGCCGTAGGCGCACACCTCGGTGCCGACGTCCGCGGCCTCGGTCACGTCGAACCGGAACGCAAGCACCGCGTCGGCACCACGCGCGCGTGCCTGTTCCACGAGGCGGTCCATGGCCTGGTTGCGGGTCTGCACGAGCGTCTTGGTCAGCCCCTTCAGCTCGCCGCCGATCATCGACTTCAGCCCGGCGCCGATCTGACTGCCGAGATGCCGGGAGCGGACCGTGAGTCCGAACACCTCGCCCAGCACCGTCTGCACCCGGTACCCGGGCACGTCGTTCGTCGTCACGACCAGCACGTCCGGCTGGGGCCCCTGGCCGCCGCCGTAGTCATCGAGTCCCATGCGTCACAGCTTTCTCGCAGTCATCCCACAGCGCATCCCGGGGACACCGGTGGAACCTGGGGCGGTCCCCTCACGTTGATAGCTTTGTGCGGCACTCCCCCGAAGACCAGCCGCCGCAGCCGCCCTGACCCCCTGGAGCCCGGACCCGTGATGACACTCGCCCTCGGCCCGAGCTGGCTCGATCCCAACTACCTGCTCGGCACCTACAGCATCTGGGGCCTGCTGCTCATCGTCTTCGCGGAGTCCGGACTGCTCATCGGCTTCTTCCTGCCGGGTGACTCGCTCCTGTTCACCTGCGGCCTGCTGATCACGTCGAACCAGCTGGACTTCCCGCTGTGGGGTGCGATCGCCCTGATCTGCCTCGCCGCGATACTCGGCGACCAGGCGGGCTACATGTTCGGCAAGAAGGTCGGCCCGTCCCTGTTCAACCGCCCCGACTCGCGCCTGTTCAAGCAGGAGAACGTCACCAAGGCGCACGAGTTCTTCGAGAAGTACGGCCCGAAGTCCCTGGTCCTGGCCCGCTTCGTGCCCATCGTGCGCACGTTCACGCCGATCATCGCCGGCGTCAGCGGCATGAAGTACCGCTCGTTCCTGATCTTCAACGTCATCGGCGGTGTGCTGTGGGGCGCCGGCGTCACCCTGCTCGGCTCCTGGCTCGGCAACATCGGCGTCGTCAAGAACAACATCGAGGCGATCCTGATCCTGATCGTCCTCGTCTCCGTGATCCCGGTCGCGATCGAGTTGCTGCGCGCCCGCGGCAAGCAGAAGAAGGCCCCGCGGCCGGCACCGGAGGCGTCCCGCCCGGCTCCCCCGGTCATGGACACCGAGACCACCCAGCTGCGCCGCATCGAGCCGGACCAGCCGTACGGCGGCCCCTACGAGCAGCCGTACCAGCAGCCGTACGAGCAGCCCCAGCAGCCCCCGCAGCAGGAACAGCAGTACTGGAACCAGGGCGGTTACGACGACCAGTACTACGGCCGGCAGCAGTACCCCCAGCAGCAGAACTACGGCGAGCCCCGGCAGCAGCCCTACGGCGAGGCCCAGCAGTACGACCCGAACGCGTACCCGTACGACTACGGCCAGGGCAACCACCGCGCCCGGTGACCCTCAGAAACCCCTGGTCCTCTTGGCGGCCCGCCGCTTCCCGGCGGAGCCGATCCTGAGGAACAGCCGGAAGACCTCCGACCCCAGATTGACCCCGATGGCGATGGCTATCGCCAGCGACGCCGCGTTCGCCAGCGACACCAGCCCCTTGTTCACCTCGTTCTGCGCCATGTTCAGCAGACCGAAGTAGGTGGCCGAACCCGGCAGCAGCGGCCCGATCGCCGCCGTCGTGTACGGCAGGGCGGAGGCGAACCGGTACCGCGACAGCAGCTGCCCGAACAGCCCGACCAGTCCCGCCGCGACGGCCGTGGACGCCACCGGCGAGATGTCGGCGACGTAGTGCATCGCGCCGTACACCGACCACGCGACGCCCCCGTTGAGCGTCACCCACAGCACGGTCGAACGTTCCTGCTGGAGCAGCACCGCGAACGTCAGCGACAGCAGCATGGACGCCGCGATCTGCACCAGCGGCCGTTCGTTGATGACGAGCGCCGCGTCCGGGTTCAGCTTGCCGCCGACCTTCACGCCGAAGTACAGGACGATCAGCACGCCGGTGACGATGCCGACGAAGAAGTACATGACCTCCAGCAGGCGCGCCGACGCGGTGATGTAGAAGCCCGTCAGGCCGTCCTGCACGCCCGCCACCAGCGCCCGTCCGGGCAGCAGCGCGAACAGTCCACCGGTGACGACGGCGGACGCCTTCACGTCGACGTGCGCCAGCGCGAACGCCACCCCGATCGACGCGGGCGGCATCGCGGCCACCGTGAACTGGTAGAACTCCGGCAGCCCGCGGCCCGCGCACAGCCAGGCCAGCCGGTCGCCGAGCATCGCGCCGACGGCCGCGGCGACGAACACGATCAGGTCACCGCCGACCAGGACGGAGGCCGCACCGGCGAGCAGACCGCTGGCCAGGGTCAGCGCCCAGCCCGGGTAGGGGTGCCGGTTGCGGCGGATCTCCGCCAGCCGCCGGTAGGCCTCCTCCAGCGAGACATGCGTCTCGGGGTCCGTCAGGTCGTCCACCAGCCGGAACACGGCCGCCAGCCGCGTGTAGTCGGTGCCCCGCCGCCGTACCGTCCGCGAGGCCGTCACCGGATCCTCCACCAGCGACGGCTGGTGCGAGATCGACAGCAGGGTGAAGGTGACGTTCGGCTCGCAGCGGTCCAGCCCGTAGGAGCGGCACACCGCGAACATCGCGGCCTCCACGTCCTCCGCGCCCTCGCCGCCGGCCAGCAGCAGCTCCCCGATACGCAGGGTCAGGTCGAGCACGCGCGGGACGGCCGGGCCGACCTCGTCCTCCCGCTGCACCTGCTCCGGCGCGGGCCGCTCGGCCACCGGCATGCGCAGCATCGTGCGCATCCGGTCCTGCCAGGGGGCGTCCTTGACCAGGCTGACCAGCGGGACCCCGGTGGCCGGTGTGAACGCCGTCGGGGCGTCCTTGGCGCTGTAGGTGCGCGGCGGGCTGAACGCCGACCCCTCCGGCTCGGCACTCGGCGGCTGCGGTGTCTGCAGCCCCTCCGGCACCGCGAACTCGGAGGTCGTCTCCGGCTCACCGACCGTCCTCGGGACGTCCAGACCCACGGGAATGGCGAACTCGGACGTGATCTCCGGGTCGTACCGCGCCTCGTCCGACCGGGGCTTGCGGTCCTCCGCCTCCGTCACCTCGCACCGCTCCCTGAACAACACATTCCGTTCGGCTCAGTATGCGCACAGGTACCCGGACGGGCCCTACGCGCACATGAACGCGGAACGGGCCGCACGCACGCGTACGGCCCGTTCCGACGAGCGGGGCTCAGTGGCCGCCCTGCTCCTTGAAGCGCTTGTACGACCGCTCGATCTCCACCTCGGCGTCCGTGCGGCCCACCCAGTTGGCACCCTCGACCGACTTGCCGGGCTCCAGGTCCTTGTACACCTCGAAGAAGTGCTGGATCTCCAGGCGGTCGAACTCCGACACGTGGTGGATGTCGCGCAGGTGCTCCACACGCGGGTCGGTGGCCGGGACGCACAGCAGCTTGTCGTCGCCGCCCGCCTCGTCCGTCATGCGGAACATGCCGATCGCGCGGCAGCGGATGAGGCAGCCCGGGAAGGTCGGCTCGTCCAGGATGACCAGCGCGTCCAGCGGGTCGCCGTCCTCGCCGAGGGTGTTCTCGACGAAGCCGTAGTCGGTCGGGTAGGCGGTCGAGGTGAAGAGACGACGGTCCAGGCGGATCCGACCGGTCTCGTGGTCCACCTCGTACTTGTTGCGCGAACCCTTCGGGATCTCGATCGTGACGTCGAACTCCACCGGTGGCTCCTCCATGATCAGCACATAGTTCTGGTGGTTAAGTGTCCCTCACGCAGGTGTGTGATCGCGAAAGGGGCTGGTGGTCGTGCCAGAGCTGAGGCCTTGGCGGGCTGCGAGACCGCAGGTCGAGCGGATCGCGGACGCCGTACGACCGCGTCTGGCGCGGGCCGCGACGGCCGCGAAGCCGCGGATCGCACGGTTGACGCGGGCCCTGCGGCCCCGGTCCCCGCGCCCGCCCCGTCGGCAGGCGGCCAGGACCTGGCAGTACACCGCGGGCGCCGCCACCGCCGGCCTCGCGCTCGCCGCCGGTGTGGTCACCGCGGCGGGCCCCTGGGACGCCAACGGTCAGCGTACGGCGGAGCGGGACCGGGCGACCGCCCTGGAGCGGCCAGGTGGCGCAGATCACGATGGCTCCGCCGCGGCGGGATCCGGTACGGCGCCGGGGACCCGGCCCGCGCCGAGCGCCGCGCCCGTCCTGGCGGGCCTGGACGCGCGTACGGCCGCCGTGGACACCAGAACGGCCCCGCCGGGCGGAAAGGCCCTCTCGGGCGCCCTGGGGCGCCTCCTGGGCGCCTCCGCGCTGGGCGGCGACCACGCGGCCGCCGTCGTCGACGTGGCCACCGGCAAGCGCCTGTACGGCACCGAGGCCGGCAAGGGCTTCACCCCCGCGTCGACCACGAAGATCGCCACCGCCGTCGCCGCCCTGTCCGCCCTGGGCCCCGACCACCGCCTCACCACCCGGGCCGCGCTCGAACCCGACACCGGCGAACTCGTCCTGGTCGGCGGCGGTGACCCCACCCTCACCGCCCGCGGGAAGGCCGGGGGCGGCGACTGGGCGGACCTGCGCACGCTGGCCGCGGACACCGCGAAGGCGCTCCACAAGCGCGGCGTCCACAAGGTCACGCTCTCCTACGACACGACCCTCTACTCCGGCCCCGCCCTGCACCCCATCGGTGTGAACGACAACCTCGCGCCCGTCAGCGCCCTGACCGTCGACGAGGGGCGCGTCAACGACTCCGTCAGCGGTCCGGCGCACCGCGTGGCCGACCCGGCGAAGGACGCGGCCGGCAAGTACGCGGCCTTCCTCAAGGACGCCGGCATCGCCACCACGGCCCCCGGCCCCTCCAAGGCGAGCACGCGCGCGGAGACCCTCGCCGCGGTCTCCTCCCCGCCGCTGTCCGCCCTGGTCGAGCGCATGCTGACCAACAGCGACAACGACATCGCCGAGGCGCTGGCCCGCCAGACGGCCCTGGCCAGCGGCGAACCCGGCAGCTTCGACGGCGGTGCCAGGGCGATCTCCGCGCGGCTGACCAAGCTGGGCCTGCCGATGTCCGGCGCCGCCTTCCACGACGGCAGCGGCCTCAGCCGTGACGACAGGCTCACCGCCGACCTCCTCACCGCCCTGCTGGTCACGGCCGGCGACCCCGGCCGCCCCGGCCTGCGCCCGGTCCTCACCGGCCTGCCCGTGGCCGGCTTCACCGGCACCCTCACCCACCGCTACACCGACGGCGCCGCCGGCGTCATCCGCGCCAAGACCGGCACCCTGACCGGCGTCAACACCCTGGCCGGCACGGTCGTGGACGCCGACGGCCGCCTCCTGGCCTTCGCCTTCCTGGCCTCCGGCACCACCGACCCGCTGCAGGCCCAGGCGGCGCTGGACACGACGGCGACGGCGCTGGCGGGATGCGGTTGCCGGTAGGCGCACCCGCCGCCGCAGCCCGCCGCCGCAGCCCACGGCCGCACCGCGCGGTGCCGTGCCGCACCGCCGTGCCGCCGTGGGCAGTCGTTCCGCCCGTCACCGCCTGCCCCGACGGGGAACGGTCCCGTACGGTTGTCAACATGACTGGCTTCGGTGGCACCGCATCTCCCGGGATGGTCGACTGGAACCTCGCGGTGGCAACCGCGACACGGCTCGTACGACCGGGTCCGGACGTCAGTCGCGACGAGGCCCGCGCCGTCGTCGCGGAGCTGCGCAGGCACGCCAAAGCGTCGGAGGGACACGTCCGGGGCTTCACCCGTATGGGCACCGAGGAGACCCACGACACCCCCGTCCTCGTGGTCGACCGCCCCGGCTGGGTCCGCGCCAACGTCGCCGGCTTCCGCGAGATCCTCAAGCCGCTCCTGGAGAAGATGCAGGAACGCCGCTCCGGCAATCCCGGCAGCGCGGTCCTCGGCACCGTCGGCGGCAAGGTCACCGGCGTCGAACTCGGCATGCTGCTGTCGTTCCTGTCCTCCCGCGTCCTCGGCCAGTACGAGACCTTCGCCCCCGCCACCCGCGACCTGCCCGCGGGCGAGAACGGCGGGGGCCGCCTCCTCCTCGTCGCCCCCAACATCGTCCACGTCGAGCGTGAACTGGACGTCGACCCGCACGACTTCCGCCTGTGGGTGTGCCTGCACGAGGAGACCCACCGCACCCAGTTCACGGCCGTGCCCTGGCTGCGCGACCACCTGGAGGGCGAAATCCAGTCGTTCTTGGCGGAGACCGACGTCGACCCCATGACCTTCCTGGAGCGGATCAGGGAAGCCGCGCAGTCCCTCGCCGGAGGCCGCCCCGAGGGCGAGGAGGAGGACGGCGGACGGTCCTTCGTGGAGCTGGTCCAGACCCCCGCCCAGCGCGAGATCCTCGGCCGCCTCACCGCCGTGATGTCCCTGCTGGAAGGGCACGCCGACTACGTCATGGACGGCGTCGGGCCCAGCGTCGTACCGACCGTCTCGGAGATCCGCGAGAAGTTCCAGCAGCGCCGCGCCAAGGGCGCCTCCCGCCTCGACCTCGCCCTGCGCAAGCTGCTGGGCCTGGATGCCAAACTCCGGCAGTACCGGGACGGTGAACGGTTCGTGCGGGCCGCCGTCGAACAGGTCGGCGTGGACGGCTTCAACCGCGTGTGGACCTCGCCCAACACCCTCCCCACCAAGGCGGAGATCGCGAAACCGGCGGACTGGGTCGCGCGGGTGCACCGCAAGGCCGAGTCGTGAACGGCATGGACACGTCGTGAGTGGAATCCGGCCGACGGCAGGCGAACGCCCCTCCAATCACCCGTCCGAGGGACCGTGAGCCATGCGTAGGCGTGCAATGCTCGGGGAACGTCCCGCTTCTGTCACCATCTACACACTCTGAGTGACCGGCTCGGGCTCACCCCCCGAAAACTTCATGAAGGGAACCGGACATGGGTCCCCATCCTGCGGTCGCGGCGATACGCCTGGCGGTCCGCCGCGTCCTCCACGACATCCTCAACCACCACCACAGCCTCGCCGTGCACGGCGCCCGGCAGGCCGTCGGCGCGCGCCCGGACCGCACAGCCGAGCGGCTCCCCTCCCCGCTCGTGCTCGTCGCCTGCTCCGGCGGTGCCGACTCCATGGCGCTCGCCTCGGCCCTCGCCTTCGAAGCGCCCAAGCTCGGCATCCGCGCCGGCGGCGTCACCGTCGACCACGGCCTCCAGCCCGGCTCCGACCTCCGCGCCGACGAGGTCGTCCTGCGCCTGCGTGAACTCGGCCTCGCCCCGGTCGAGTCCGTCGCCGTGACCGTGGGCCGCGACGGCGGACCGGAAGCCGCCGCCCGCGACGCCCGCTACGCCGCCCTCGACGCCGTCGCCGAACGCCACGGCGCCGCCGCGGTCCTGCTCGGCCACACCCGCGACGACCAGGCCGAAACCGTCCTGCTGGGCCTCGCCCGCGGTTCCGGCATCCGCTCCCTGTCCGGCATGGCGGCGGTCTCGGGGGCCGCCGGCCGTTACCGGCGCCCCTTCCTGGGGCTCGACCGGCAGACCGCCCGCAAGGCATGCATGGTCCAGTCCCTCCCCGTCTGGGACGATCCTCACAACGCCGACCCCGCCTACACCCGCTCCCGGCTCCGGCACGAGGGCCTGCCCGCCCTGGAGAAGGCCCTGGGCAAAGGAGTCGTGGAGGCGCTCGCCCGCACCGCCCAGCTCTCCCGTGACGACGCCGACGCCCTCGACACCTGGGCCAGCCAGGCGGAGGCCTCCGTACGGGACGCGGCAGGCCTGCTGGAGTGCGCCAAGCTGTACGCCCTCCCGTCCGCCGTGCGCCGCCGCATCCTGCGCCGCGCCGCCATCGAGGCCGGCGCACCGGCCGGTTCGCTGTTCGCCCGCCACATCGAGGAAGTCGACCGTCTGATCACCGGCTGGCGCGGCCAGGGAGCCATCAATCTCCCGGGCAAAGTCGTCGCCCAGCGGCAGGGTGGCAGACTGGTGATTCGGCAAGGCTGAATCCCGGTCCCGCGGAGCGACCCTCCGGCGACCGGTCCGGGCAGCCGGTGGCCGTGCACACGGCCGAAGCCGGAGGCCGTGGCCTACGGCCGTAACTGCGGGACGACCGAAAGTGATGCGGGTGGACGCGAAAGACATGGGTGCCGACCTCCAGCAGGTGCTCATCACCAAGGAAGAGATCGACGCGAAGCTGGCCGAGCTGGCCGCGAAGATCGACGCGGAGTACGCGGGCAAGGACCTGCTCATCGTCGGCGTCCTCAAGGGCGCCGTGATGGTCATGGCCGACCTCGCCCGGGCGCTGTCCACCCCCGTCACCATGGACTGGATGGCCGTGTCCTCCTACGGCGCGGGCACCCAGTCCTCCGGTGTCGTGCGGATCCTCAAGGACCTCGACACCGACATCAAGGGCAAGCACGTCCTGATCGTCGAGGACATCATCGACTCCGGCCTGACCCTGTCGTGGCTGATCAACAACCTCGGCTCCCGGGAGCCCGCGTCCCTGAAGGTGTGCACCCTGCTGCGCAAGCCGGACGCCGCGAAGGTCGCCATCGACGTCGAGTGGGTCGGCTTCGACATCCCGAACGAGTTCGTCGTCGGCTACGGCCTCGACTACGCCGAGAAGTACCGCAACCTGCCGTTCGTCGGTACGCTCGCGCCCCACGTCTACGGCGGCTGAGCCGGACCGGGTCGTGGGCTGAGCCACTCGGCTCAAGCTTGTAGGACGATCGGGAACCCCGGCGGGTTCCGCGCCGTTGAAGCATGCAGAGACGGGTTTCCCAGCCGTCGAAGCGACTTCGTGCGGCTTCGGACCACCACGCTGGGGTACCGTCA
The DNA here is from genome assembly GCF_014649495.1 of Streptomyces filipinensis. Classification (GTDB taxonomy): domain Bacteria; phylum Actinomycetota; class Actinomycetes; order Streptomycetales; family Streptomycetaceae; genus Streptomyces; species Streptomyces filipinensis. Next base: position 247,486 of record NZ_BMTD01000011.1, read on the forward strand.
GAAGAACTGTCTTATCAAACTCACTATGGCAGGAGGGACGGGGCGGCACCGCTCCGTATGGATGGACGTGAAGCGATACTTCCGTGGGCCGGTCATGTGGATCGTGCTGGCCGTCCTTGCCGTGGTCGTGTTGATGCAGGTCGTCGGCTCGTCCGGCGGCTACAAGACGGTGGACACCGGCCAGGTCGTTGCGGCGATCAATGACAACAGGGTCCAGTCGGCCAAACTGACCACAGGCGACGAGCAGACCGTCAAGGTCACCCTCAAGGACGGCCAGAAGGTCGACGGCAGCTCGAAGATCCAGGCGAGCTACATCGGCGACCAGGGCGTGACCATCGCCAGCCAGCTCCAGACCAAGTACGAGCAGAAGCGGATCCCGGACGGCTACACGGTCTCGCCGTCCAAGCAGAACCCGTTCGTCGGCGTCCTGCTCTCCCTGCTGCCCTTCGTCCTGATCGTGGTCGTCTTCCTGTTCCTGATGAATCAGATGCAGGGCGGCGGCTCCCGGGTGATGAACTTCGGCAAGTCGAAGGCCAAGCTCATCACCAAGGACACCCCGAAGACGACCTTCGCCGACGTCGCCGGCTGTGACGAGGCCGTCGAGGAGCTCCACGAGATCAAGGAGTTCCTGCAGGAGCCGGCCAAGTTCCAGGCCGTCGGCGCCAAGATCCCCAAGGGTGTGCTGCTCTACGGCCGCCCGGGTACCGGTAAGACGCTGCTCGCGCGTGCCGTGGCCGGCGAGGCGGGCGTCCCGTTCTACTCGATCTCCGGTTCCGACTTCGTCGAGATGTTCGTCGGTGTCGGTGCCTCCCGGGTCCGTGACCTGTTCGAGCAGGCCAAGGCCAACGCCCCGGCGATCGTCTTCGTCGACGAGATCGACGCGGTCGGCCGTCACCGCGGCGCCGGCCTCGGCGGTGGTCACGACGAGCGCGAGCAGACCCTGAACCAGCTGCTGGTCGAGATGGACGGCTTCGACGTCAAGGGCGGCGTGATCCTCATCGCCGCCACGAACCGCCCCGACATCCTCGACCCGGCGCTGCTGCGTCCCGGCCGCTTCGACCGCCAGATCGCGGTCGACCCGCCGGACCTGCAGGGCCGCCTGGAGATCCTCAAGGTCCACCAGAAGGGCAAGCCGGTCGCCCCCGACGTCGACCTGGCCGCCGTCGCCCGCCGCACCCCCGGTATGACGGGTGCCGACCTGGCGAACGTCCTCAACGAGGCGGCGCTGCTGACCGCCCGTGGCGACCAGAAGCTGATCGACAACAGGGCGCTGGACGAGGCGATCGACCGTGTGGTCGCGGGCCCGCAGAAGCGGACCCGGATCATGTCGGACAAGGAGAAGAAGATCACCGCGTACCACGAGGGCGGTCACGCCCTGGTCGCGGCGGCCTCCCCGAACTCCGACCCGGTCCACAAGATCACGATCCTGTCCCGCGGCCGCGCCCTCGGCTACACGATGGTGCTGCCCGACGAGGACAAGTACTCGACCACCCGCAACGAGATGCTCGACCAGCTCGGCTACATGCTGGGTGGCCGCGCCGCCGAGGAACTGGTCTTCCACGACCCGACCACCGGTGCCGCGAACGACATCGAGAAGGCCACCAACCTGGCCCGTGCGATGGTCACGCAGTACGGCATGACGGAGCGGCTCGGCGCCATCAAGTTCGGCGGCGACAACAGCGAGCCCTTCCTCGGCCGTGAGATGGCTCACCAGCGTGACTACTCGGAAGAGGTCGCCGCGCTGGTGGACGAAGAGGTCAAGAAGCTCATCGAGAACGCGCACAACGAGGCCTGGGAGATCCTGGTCGAGAACCGCGACGTGCTCGACCAGCTCGTCCTTCACCTGCTGGAGAAGGAGACCCTGGGCAAGGAGGAGATCGCCGAGATCTTCGCCCCCATCGTCAAGCGCCCGCCGCGGCCCGCCTGGACCGGCTCCTCCCGCCGCACCCCGTCCACCCGCCCGCCGGTGCTCTCCCCCAAGGAGCTGGCACTGACCAACGGCGCGAACGGCGCGACGGCCGCGATCAGCACGGTCAAGTCCACCGCCACGGAGTCGGCTCCGGTCACGGACCAGGCTCCGGAGGACCGCCCGGAGAGCTGACCGCGTTTCGGCCAACCGGCCTGGAATGAACGCCGCGCCTGCCAGGTTTAGCCTGGTGGGCGCGGCGTTCGTATGTCCGCAGACAGACGCATGGCCGCCGCTATGCGTGAAGCACAGGAACGAGGAACCAGATGACCGACCCGGTGACGCTGGACGGCGAGGGCCAGATCGGCGAGTTCGACGAGAAGCGCGCCCAGAACGCCGTACGGGAACTGCTGATCGCGGTCGGCGAGGACCCGGACCGGGAGGGCCTGCGGGAGACGCCGGCGCGGGTGGCGCGTGCGTACAGGGAGATCTTCGCGGGGCTGTGGCAGAAGGCCGAGGACGTGCTGACGACGACGTTCGACCTGGGGCACGACGAGATGGTGCTCGTGAAGGACATCGAGGTGTACAGCACCTGCGAGCACCATCTGGTCCCGTTCCGGGGCGTCGCCCACGTCGGTTACATCCCGTCCGTCACCGGGAAGATCACCGGCCTGTCCAAGCTGGCCCGGCTGGTCGACGTCTACGCGCGGCGGCCGCAGGTGCAGGAACGACTCACCACCCAGATCGCGGACTCCCTGATGGAGATCCTGGAGCCGCGCGGTGTCATCGTGGTCGTGGAGTGCGAGCACATGTGCATGTCCATGCGCGGCATCCGCAAGCCGGGGGCGAAGACCATAACGTCCGCCGTGCGCGGTCAGCTGCGGGACGCGGCGACGCGGAACGAGGCCATGAGCCTGATCATGGCGCACTGAACCGGCGCTCTGAACCGGTGCTTCGGGAGACCGGCGGTCAGGCCGCCGGTTCCGCTCCAGGGTGGTTCTGGTCCTCGTCCTCGGGGAGTTTGCACACCCGCTCCAGGAACAGGGCCGCCGCTATGACCGCGATGCCCGCGAGGACCGAGAAGCCGGCGTAGAAGGCCTGGTCGCGGCGGGCCGGGATGTCCAGCAGCTCCAGCAGGAAGACGCCCGTGCCGCCGTACATACCGGCGACGAGGGCGGCGACCAGGGCGCTGGCCTGGCCGAAGACGACCGCGCGGGCGGCCATCAGCGGGTCGACGCCCTTCGCGCCGGGGCGGCGCTCGCGCTGGGCCTTGAACCGGGCGCGCAGCGAGAGCGCCGTGGCGAGCAGCACCACCGCGATCAGGGCGAGGACGATGGGGGCGGCCAGGGGGACGCTGGGGAGGGTCCCGATCGAGTTCCAGAGGCGGGCGCCCGCCCAGGACAGGACGCCGGCCACGACGAACACACCCGCCAGCACCCTGATGCGCAGCTCTCTCACGGTGTCCCTTCAGCTCCCCCGGGCCGGCCCGGACGGCGGCCGCTCATGACCTTGTCGTCTTGACCTTAACGACTACTCGGGCAGTCGGAGTTCCAGGTCCTCGCGGGGTTCGACTCCCGTGCGGGTGATGGCCGAGAGCAGATCGGCCACGGTGCCGTGGCCGGGAAGCTGGGCCTGCGGGTCCACGTCGTGCCAGGGCGCGAGCACGAACGCACGCTCATGGGCGCGCGGGTGGGGCAGGGTGAGGTGCGGGTCGTCGGAGGTGACGTCGGCGTAGGCGACGATGTCGACGTCCAGGGTGCGGGGGCCCCAGTGCTCGTCACGGACGCGTTTGTACGCCTCCTCGATGGCGTGCGCCCGCTCCAGCAGGGAGGCCGGGGGCAGGGTCGTCTTGAGGACCACGACCGCGTTGAAGTACGACGGCTGGCTGCCGGGCTCGACGCCCCAGGGCTCGGTCTCGTACACCGGGGAGACGCCCTTCACACGGACGCCAGGGGTGTCCTCAAGCGCGTCGACGGCGCCCTGCAGGGTCTCCAGGCGGTTGCCGAGGTTGGCCCCGATGGAGATGACGGCCCACTTCGGGTTCTGCAGGGTGGTGTCGGCGGCGTCGACCTGCTCGACGACCGAGGCGGGTACCGGCTGGACGGTCGGGTCGCTGTGACCCTGGAGGAAAGGTCGGGTCATACTCGGCTCCGGGTGATGGTGACGGTCACGTCGTCGAAGGGAACGGTGATCGGCGCGTCCGGCTTGTGGAGGCAGACCTCGACCTCCTGGACCCCTTCGTGCTTCAGACAGGTCTGGGCGATCCGCTCGGCGAGGGTCTCGATGAGGTTCACCGGCTCGCCCTCGACCACGGCCACGACCTCCTCGGCCACGATGCCGTAGTGCACGGTCTTCGCCAGGTCGTCGTCGGCCGCCGCCGGCCGGGTGTCCAGCCCCAGGACGAGGTCGACGATGAAGGTCTGGCCCTCCTCGCGTTCCTTGGGGAACACCCCGTGGTGCCCGCGGGCCTTGAGGCCGCGCAGCGCGACACGATCCACGCGAATCACTCCTGCAATCGTCGGGAAGGACCGGTCCGTACCGCGTGCGGGCGGCACACCGGCCTCAGACGAATCTACCTGCGGGCACTGACAAACCCGGGCTGCGGGGCGCGGGCCCGGGCCGGGACCACGAGGGTTCACCTCGTGTTTCCCCGGGGAAACACGGCCCCGTCATGGGCTGGTAGCGGCTCCTACCCCGGGGTAGGTGATTCCAACCACTTCTTGCTCCTGCGGAGACGGGTACCCGCTCAGGCGAGCGGTCCGTCGTCGGGATTCACGCCATTGACGCCGCTCTCGCCGTTCTCGTCGTCGCTCTCCGCCAGGACCGGCGAGGCGTGGTGGGACCAGAGCTTCCAGCCGGACGGCGTGCGCCGGAACACGTTCGTGGCGACGACGAGCTGGCCGACCAGCGGTCCCAGTTCCGCGCCGTCCGCCGGGGCCGGGCCGCCGCTGAGGATGTTCTCCGTGCAGGTCACGAGCGCGGTGTCGCCGGTGACGGAGACATGCACGTCGGTGAGGAAGAACTGGATGTAGTCGGTGTTGGCCATGATCAGGGCGTACGACCGGAGGACCTCGCCGCGGCCGGTGAGCACCGGCCAGCCGGGGTGCACACAGGAGATCACGCCGGTGTCCGCCGGGTCGTGGTACTCCTCGTCGACGCCCAGGTCGGCGGGGGTGAGCCAGAGCGCGGACAGTTCCTCGAAGTCACCGCGTTCCATCGCCTCGTAGAAGGCGGTGTTGGCGGCCTCCACCTGCTCGACGTCGGTATGGGGGGCGCTCACCGGGTTCCGTCCGCCGTGCGCTCACCTTTATCGCCCAGCGTGTGTCCCGTTTCACGCGCTCCTTCCACGCCTCGTGCGCCCGGCGCTGATCCCGCTGCGCGGCCCCCTGCACGCGCCTGCTCCATGGCGCGCGCGACCCGTACGGCGTCCGCGGTGGCGCGGACCTCGTGGACGCGCACCGCCCACGCGCCGGAATGCGCCGCCAGCGCGGAGACCGCGGCCGTGGCGGCGTCGCGCTCCCGGGCCGGCGGGGGCGCGCCCTCCGGGCCGGCGAGGACGCGGCCGAGGAACCGCTTGCGGGAGGCGGCCACGAGCATCGGGTGGCCGAGGGCGCGCAGGCGGTCGAGGTGGGCGAGGAGGGTGAGGTCGTGCTCGGCCTCCTTGGAGAAGCCGAGGCCGGGGTCGACGACGATCCGGTCGGGGGCGATGCCGCCGGCGAGGACGGCCTCCACGCGCGCGTGCAGCTCGTCCATGACTTCGGTGACGACGTCGTCGTAGACGCCCTTGACGTTGCCGCCCTTGAGGAAGCCGCGCCAGTGCATGACGACGAACGGGGCGCCCGCGTCGGCGACGACCGGGATCATCGCGGGGTCGGCGAGGCCGCCGCTGACGTCGTTGACGAGGGCGGCGCCGGCCGCGAGGGACTGCTCGGCGACGGAGGCGCGCATGGTGTCGACGGAGACGACGACGCCCTCGGAGGCGAGGCCGCGCACGACCGGGATGACGCGCCTGAGTTCTTCGGCCTCGTCCACGCGGGTGGCGCCGGGACGGGTGGACTCGCCGCCGACGTCGACCAGGTCCGCGCCTTCGGAGACGAGGTCCAGGCCGTGCTTGACGGCGACGGACGTGTCGAACCAGCGGCCTCCGTCGGAGAAGGAGTCGGGGGTCACGTTGACGACACCCATGACCGCGCACCGGTCCCATGCCGGAAGGCCCGCCACCTGGCCGCGCCCGCTGAGGTTGTTCATACGTTCAGCGTAGGCCCAGGAGGGTGCCGCCAACGCGCCGCGGCCCGGGCGGGAGCCCCGGTGCCTCAGGGGGCGGGGCTCCCGCCCGGGCGCGTCTTGGTCACACCGTCGGGTCATCAGGCGTCGGGTGCGTCCTGTGGCGCGTCAGGCCGCGTGGACCTCGCGGTCCGCCACGGCGTGCGCGCAGGTGCGCTCGGCGGCCGCCGCCCTGCGCCGGCGCAGGAAGCGCGGGAGCGGCACGGCGAGGTCCACGAAGCCTTCCGCCTGCATGGCGGCGAAGCCGATGCGGGGCAGGTCGGCGGAGTGCCGGTAGACCACGAACCGGGGCTCCCAGCGCGGCTGGAACTTGGCGTTGAACTTGTACAGCGACTCGATCTGGAACCAGCGCGAGAGGAACACCAGCAGTCCGCGCCAGGCGCGCAGCACGGGACCGGCGCCGATCTTCTCCCCCCGCGCGAGGGCGGAGCGGAACATCGCGAAGTTCAGCGAGACGCGGCTGATCCCGAACTTCGGGGCCGACTGGAGGGCGGCGACGATCAGCAGCTCGTTCATGCCGGGGTCCGCGCTGCGGTCACGGCGCATCAGGTCCAGCGAGACGCCGTCGTTGCCCCAGGGCACGAAGTGCAGGACCGCCTTCAGGTCGCCGTACTCGCCGGGCTGCTCGTCGGACTTGTGGGCGGTGGCGATCAGGCAGTCGCCGTCGACGGGGTCGCCGATCCGGCCGAGCGCCATGGAGAAGCCGCGCTCGGTGTCGGTGCCCCGCCAGTCCTCCGCCGCCCGGCGGATGCGCTCCAGCTCGGTGTCGCCGAGGTCACGGATGCGCCGTACCCGCGTTTCGTAGCCGGCTCGCTCGATGCGCTTGACCATTTGTCGGACGTTGCGCATCGCGCGTCCGGCGAGGGAGAAATCCGCGACGTCCACCACCGCCTCGTCGCCCAGTTCCAGGGCATCGAGGCCGGTCTCACGGGTCCACACCTCGCCGCCCGTCTCCGAACAGCCCATGACGGCCGGGGTCCAGGAGTGCGCCTTGGCCTCGTCCATGAAGCGCTCGATGGCGCCGGGCCAGGCCTCGACGTCGCCGATGGGGTCGCCGCTGGCGAGCATCACGCCGGAGACGACGCGGTAGGTGACCGCGGCCTTGCCGCTGGGGGAGAACACGACCGCCTTGTCGCGGCGCAGGGCGAAGTGGCCGAGGGAGTCACGGCGCCCGTGCTTCTCCAGCAGGGCCCGCAGGCGGGACTCGTCCTCCTCGGTGAGGCGCGCGGCCGGGTGTTCGGGGCGGAACGCCAGGTAGATGGTGGTGGCGGCGGTGATCCAGCCGAGGGCGCCGAGGGAGAAGGCGACGGTCCAGGACGTGTTGCCCTGGTAGTCGACCGGGCCCTCGAAGCCGAACAGTCCGTAGATGACGTGCGTCAGCCGGTCGGCCAGGCTCGGGTCGCCGATCGTCCGGTGCGGGTGGACGCTGACGATGACGAGCCCGAGGAGGAGCGAACCGGCGCTCATGAGCACGAAGTTGGCGAGCGCCCGCCACCTGCTGCGCGGGTCGGGCAGCGCCGCGAACTCGCTTCGGTGCAGCAGGAGGGGAACGAGCAGCGCGACCGCGATCAGCACGCCGAGGATCGAGTGGCGGTAGGCGACCTGGGCCACCGCGCCCGCCGGCAGCAGCGCGACCGCGGCGCGCCACGCCCGGCGTTTGCGCCGCTTGAGCCCGTGCGCGAGCAGCAGCAACAGCACGCCGGAGCTGAGCGAGAGCGCCGCGGCGAAGGGGCCGAACGAGCCCGGCAGCACCTCCGCGATAGCGTGCATACGGCTGTGCCGGAAGCGCGGGAAGACACCCGCGGCGATGTCCAGGACGCCCACGAGCGCGGCCGCCCTGCCGACCAGGGCGGGGACGGCCTCGGGGCGCGGACCGCGCAGTATGCGCCGCGCCCGGCTTGATCGGCCCGGAACCCCGCCCGACATTTCCCCATCTATCCTGACAGACATCGCATCCCGTAGTTCTGCGAGAGACCTTGAACCCGGGCCCGATCGGGCATCCGGCGACATTGCGCCCTCTAGGACGGTGTCTTGGGGAGAGAGGTTCACTCCCCACCGGAAAGTCGGGTCAAAGGCCAAGGAAAGCCCCGGGCAAGCCCTCGCGACGAAGCGTGGGCGGGTGCCGGGCGGAAAGCGCAGGCAGGAAACAGCCCATGGGTCTCACGAGCAACAAGGTGCTGGTACTGGCGATCTTCTTCGCCGCCGTCCTGTTCGTCGGCACGGTGTGGCTGTGGCCGCGGCTGGCCCGGCAGAGCTGGCGGACCGTCAGCGGGAGGGTCGGACTGCTGCTCGCCACCCAGCTGGCGCTCTTCTCCTCCGTGGGCCTGGCCGCCAATCAGGCCTTCGGTTTCTACGCCAGCTGGGCGGACCTGTTCGGCCAGGAGACCGATCAGGGCGTCGTCGTCGACCACGCCGCGGGCGGCGGTACCGGTGGCCCGGTCCAGGTGCTCTCGTCGTCCGACGTGCAGGGCGCGCGCGGCCACGACCCGCAGACGACCGGGCAGATACAGAAGGTGGACATCGTCGGCCGCAGGAGCCACATCGCCACGCCGGCGTTCGTCTACCTGCCGCCCGAGTACTTCCAGCCGCAGTACCGCACGCGTACGTTCCCGGCGGCGGTCGTCCTGACCGGCTACCCGGGTACGGCGCAGGCGCTGGTGGACAAGCTGCACTACCCGCACACGGCACAGCAGCTGGCCAAGGACGGGCGGGCGCAGCCGATGATCCTGGTGATGATGCGGCCCACCGTGGCGCCGCCCCGGGACACCGAGTGCGTGGACGTCCCGGGTGGACCGCAGACAGAAACGTTTTTTGCGCAGGACCTGCCGGAGGCCGTCCTCACGCACTACCGGGTCGGCAAGCGGCCCGGCAGCTGGGGCGTCATCGGCGACTCCACGGGCGGCTACTGCGCGCTGAAGCTCGCCATGCACCACCCCGACGTGTACGCGGCCGCCGCGGGCCTGTCGCCCTACTACAAGGCGCCGATCGACCCCACCACCGGCGACCTCTTCCACGGCGACAAGAAGCTGCAGAACCGCGCCGACCTGCACTGGATGCTCCAGCACGAGCAGGCGCCGGACACCTCGCTGCTCGTCACCAGCAGCAAGGTCGGCGAGCACAACTACAAGGACACGCTGCAGTTCATCGCGCGCGTGCAGGCCACGAAGCTGACCCGGATCTCGTCGATCATCCTGGACAGCGGCGGGCACAACTTCAACACCTGGCGGCGCGAGATCCCGGCGGCGCTGCAGTGGATGAGCGGGCGGCTCACCGACCGCTGAGCCGGCGAACGCCTGACGCCCCGTGAAGCCGGTGATGTGGCCGTGTTTTTACGGGGCGGGGGTCCGCGATTCGCCTACGCGCGGTAAGTTTCTGGCCATGCCACGTGGACGCCACCGCCATTCACCACCCCTGCACCGGCTGTTGCCTCCGTCGGCGATCGCCGGTGTCTCCGTCGTCTGCGCGCTGGGTCCCTGGGTGTTCTCCGAGACCACGGTGTTGCGCGCACTGGCCGCAGCCGCCGCCGCGACGGCGGTCGTCGGCGCGGTCGTGATGCGCCGCTGGGACGCACAGGCGGGCAAACGGGTCGCCGAGCTGACACGCGCGCGTGTCGGCGACGAATGGCGGTACGAGGAGCGGGTCGCCGAACTGGAGACCGACCTGGAGGAGTCGCGCGAGCTGCGCGCCAAGCTGGAGCAGCGGCTGCGCGCCAAGCGCGCGGAGCTGGCCGGCCTGCGCAACGAGCACGCGGCCCTGCTGCGCCGGTACGCCACGGCGGAGACCGAGCGCGCGACCGCCCTGGAAGGGCGCCGGCTGCTGGAGATCGAGGCCGCCGAGCCGTCGTCCCCGCCCGCGCTGCCGCCCGCGCGCCGCGCCGAGCCCGTGCCGGCCGGGGTGGCGGAGGCGGACGAGGCCGCGGAGCCGGCCGCGATCGCCGGGGAGGACCGGGAGGACTCCGGGGACGAGCCGACCGCCTGCGCGGTGTTCTCGCCCGAGGGCGGCCGGCTGTACCGGCAGGCCCTCACGGCCCTGGCCCGGTTCGGCGGCGAAGCGCCGGCCGACGCCGGGACGGAAGCCGCCGAAGCGTCGACGCCCGCGGTGTCCGAGACCGCGGCTGCCGAGGCCGTGGCAGCCGAGGGCACGACAGCCGAGGGCACGGCAGCTGAGGACACGGCTGCCGAGGGCACGGCTGCTGAGGACACGGCTGCCGAGGGCACGGCTGCCGAGGGCACGGCTGCCGACGACATAGCTGCCGAGGAGATAGCCGCCGGGGACACCGCTGTGCGTTCGGCTGTTCCCGAGATCGCCGAGACCTCCGAGATCCGCGAGACCCCCGAGGCCTTCGGCACCCCCGAGCCCCACGAGTCCGGCACCGGCGAGCCCGAAGCGGCCGAAGCCGGCGCCGTTGCGGAGGCCGTCCCGGCGGGCAGGACCGGCGGTCGCAGGTCCGCTGCGGGCGTGGCCGGCTCCGTCGCCGCGGCGGGAGCCGCCGCCCAGGACGCCCGGGACGGCGTGGTGGAAGGCGGCGTGACGGACGGCACCGACGCCGCTCGCGGTGAGGCCGGTGCGCCGGCCGCCCAGGAGGACGAGGCGCAGGGGCAGCCCGTGGCGGCCGGCGGGCACGCGCGCGCGGCCGCCGAACCCATGGCACCGGCCGAGCCCGCCAAGCCTGTCGGACAACCTGCCGCCGGGCACTTCACGGTGCCGACCGCGGTGGCCGTCGTACCGTCCGCGCCCGCGCGGCGCCAAGCGGTCGAGGGCGGGTTCGACTTCTTCGGCACCCAGAAGGGCGGACCGAAGGCCGCGCTGGACTCCGTGCACAACGAGGATCTCGCCGACGTCGTCGGCGAGGAGGCGCTCGCCGTGCACAAGGCCGAGTCCGAGGCCGGGTTCAAGCAGGCCGACGCGCAGTCGCTCGGTGCCGGCCAGGTCATCGACCTCACCGCGCACGACGAGACCGAGCAGATCGACGTGCAGGGGCTGCGCAGCGCGGCTTCCTGAGCGATCACCGGTCACGAGGACGACAGGGCCCGGCTTCCCGTGAGGGAGCCGGGCCTCATGTCATCCAGCGGTCCGGACGGGCGTCCCGGCGGCTCGTGCGGGAACTCTCCGCCTGGGCGTGCAGGAGCCGCGCGGCTTCCTCGGCGTCCCGCAGACGGGCCGTCACGGTCTTGTCGGCCCCGGTGTCCACATGGACCTCGGCGAGCCGCCAGAGGCGCTGCCAGGGGCCCTGGCTCAGCCGTACGCTCTGCACCTTGGCGTGCGGGACCAGCGAGAGCCGACGGCGCAACAGGCCGTGCCGGGTGGCGAACACGGTGTCGGTGACCGCGAGGCGGTGGCCGCGCCACCACACCGGAACGCACCAGCGGGCCCGGCGCGGGGGCCTGCTCAGCGTCTGGGGCACCGTCACACCGGGCAGCACGCGCGCGACGACCGACTCGGCGACCGGGCGCGGGGCGACCGGCACCAGCACCGAGTTGGCGGACCCGGCCACGTCCAGCTCCACCCGCACCCAGCCGAGCCGCCGCCACAGCAGCGGCTCCACGATCCGCACGGTCTGCACCCGCCCGGGCGGGACCGTCTCGTGCGTACGGTCGAGCAGCCCGTGGTCGATGCGCAGCCCGTCCGGCGACTCGCCCACCTTCCAGTCGAACTCGCCGGCGAACCGTCCCGCGCTGCTCGCGCCGGCCGCGCCGAGCAGCGGCAGGGCGGTCGCGAGGACCGTCCACAGGTTGTGGGTGGTGAGCCACAGCACGGTCGGTACGACGACCGCGGCGCACCACGCGCCCCAGGTGGCGCCCGTCAGCGCCAGGGAGAGCGCCAGAGCTCGCGGAGGGACGCGCAGCAGCTCGTGCGCCGGCGCCTCGCCGACCTCACGCGCCGTCTCGGGAGCGAAACCCGCCGCACGCGCCAGCAGTTCCGCGCGCAGGGCGCGTGCCTCCCGCTCGCCCAGGAAGGCCAGTTCGTCCTTGTCGTCGGCGCCCACGACGTCGATCCGCAGCTTGGCGACACCCGCCACGCGCGCGAGGAGGGGACGGGAGACGTCCACGGCCTGGATGCGCTCCAGGCGGATGTGCGCGGTGCGCCGGAACAACAGGCCCGTGCGGATGCGCAGTTCGGTGTCGGTGACCGCGAAGTGCGTGAACCACCAGGACAGGAAGCCGTAGAGGCCGGCCACCGGCACCAGGACGGCGAGTCCCAGCAGCAGCACGGTGGTGGTCAGCCGTTCCAGCTGCTGCTGCGTCGCGTTCGGGTCGTGCACCGCCCAGCCGGCGAGCACGGTGATCGGCGCCCACGCCCGCCGGAAGGGCGTGACGGGGTGCAGCCGGCGCTCGGTCACGGCCGCGCGCTCCGCTGTATGCCCGGCATGCGCGGCCTGTGCCGTCTGCGCCGGTTCCGCGGCGGGTACGGCGTCGCCGTGGTCGGGGGTCGTCACAGGCCCGCCGATCGGGCCTCGCCCAGCTCGGTGAGCCGGTCGCGCAGCCGCTCCGCCTCGGCCGGGTCCAGGCCGGGGATGGTGGCGTCGGTCGCGGCGGCCGCCGTGTGCAGCTGCACGTGAGCCAGCCCGAAGCGCCGCTCGACGGGCCCGGAGGTGACTTCGACCAGCTGCATCCGTCCGTACGGCACCACCGTCTCCTCGCGCCACAGGACACCGCGGCTGATCAGCAGGTCGTCCGCGCGCTCGGTGTAGCGCCACGAGCGCCAGTTGCGCTCCACCAGCCGCCAGCCCCACGCGCCCAGGGCCAGCGGCGCCAGCGCGAAGGCGGCCCACACGGGCCCCACGAGCAGACCCAGCGGCAACCCGACGGCGACCGCGAGCACCGCCGTCCACACCACCACGAGCAGCCGGCGCACCCGTATCAGAGCGGGCTGCAGCCCCCGCCACACCAGCTCGGCCCCCGGTATCCCGGTCTCATCCGGGCTCCCCGTCTCCATGGGCCCAGCGTACGTAGGGGAAACTGGGGCCATGACTCCTACGACGGAGACCACGGTCGGGATCGGCGGCGCCGCGGAAAGCACCGACATGGTGCTCAACATCGGACCCCAGCATCCGTCCACGCACGGCGTGCTGCGGCTCAGGCTCGTGCTGGACGGGGAGCGCATCGTGCGCGCGGAGCCGGTGATCGGCTATATGCACCGCGGAGCCGAGAAACTCTTCGAGGCGCGCGACTACCGCCAGATCATCGTGCTCGCCAACCGCCACGACTGGCTGTCGGCCTTCTCGAACGAGCTGGGCGTGGTCCTGGCCGTGGAGCGGATGCTCGGCATGGAGGTGCCCGAGCGGGCGGTGTGGACGCGCACGCTGCTGGCCGAGCTGAACCGGGTGCTGAACCACCTGATGTTCCTCGGCTCCTACCCGCTGGAGCTCGGCGGCATCACCCCGGTGTTCTACGCGTTCCGGGAACGCGAGGTGCTGCAGAACGTCATGGAGGAGATCTCCGGCGGGCGCATGCACTACATGTTCAACCGCGTCGGCGGCCTCAAGGAGGACCTGCCGGCCGGCTGGACCGCACGCGCGCGTGCCGCGGTCGCCGACGTGCGTTCGCGCATGGACGTCTTCGACGACCTGGTGCTCGGCAACGAGATCTTCCGGGGGCGCACCCGCGGGGTGGGCGCGATGACGCCGGAGACCGTGCACGCCTACGGCGTGAGCGGGCCCATCGCGCGCGCCTCGGGCGTCGACTTCGACCTGCGCCGCGACGAGCCGTACCTGGCGTACGGCGACCTGCAGGACACCCTGAAGGTCGTCACCCGGAGCGAGGGCGACTGCCTCGCCCGCTTCGAGGTCCTGCTGGAGCAGACGCACAACGCGCTGGACCTCGCCGACGCCTGCCTGGACCGGCTCGCCGTGCTTCTGCCCGGGCCGATCAACCAGCGGCTGCCGAAGGTGCTGAAGGCGCCCGAGGGGCACACGTACGCGTGGACCGAGAACCCGCTCGGCATCAACGGCTACTACCTGGTCAGCAAGGGCGAGAAGACGCCGTACCGGCTGAAGCTGCGCTCGGCGTCGTACAACAACATCCAGGCGCTGACCGAACTGCTGCCGGGGACGCTGGTGGCGGACATGGTGGCGATCCTGGGCTCGATGTTCTTCGTGGTCGGCGACATCGACAAGTAGGTAGGCCGGGGCACACGGCCGCGGGTACACGGCCGGCCGTGTGCACGGTGGCGGTCGGCTCAGGCGAGCGGGTGCGGGATTCCGACCGGCTGGAGCAGCCAGCCGAAGTCGCCGAGGCCGCCCGGGGCGGTGAGTTCGGCGGCCTCCCCGGCGCTCGCGAGGGCGCGCACGTAGGCGGTGGGGTCCGTGGAGGCCAACGCGAGCGGGGGGCGCGCGCCGGTGATGGCGAGGGCGTGCAGGGCGGCGCGTTGCGTGAGCAGGCGCGCGGCTGGCAGGGCGCGCGCTGTGGAGGAGGGCGCCTGCGCCGTGTCTGAGGGCCTGCGCGCCGGGCTCGGAGGCGTGTCCGAAGGCGTGGGCGCCGTGTTCCGGGATGCGCGAGCCGTACCCGGCGGCACGGCGGGCGTGTCCGAGGGAGCGCGAGCCGTGTCGGGGAGCGTGCGCGCCTCCTCCGTGGGTGCGCAGACCGTGTCGTGAGCTGTGCGCGCCGCCTCTCCGGGCGTGCCCGAGGGCGTGTGCGCCGTGGGAGCCGCCGCGCACGCGTCCAGCGCGACGTGCGCCGTGATGTCGCACGACCCGTCCGGCACGGGCGTCGTCGCGCGTCCCGCACGGAAGCCGGTGAGCGTCCCGAACGGAGGGCGCGTGTCCAGGGTGTGCGCGTAGTCCACGGCCACCGCGAGCCCGCGCACCACCCGGTCCACCACCGAGGCCCATGCCAGGTCCCGGGGCAGCCCGATCTCCGCGCGCAGCCCTTCCTCGGCCGGCAGCGGCCACCAGCGCGCGAGCCAGTCCGCCTCGGCGCCGGTCACCGGCTCCCCGAGCCGCTCGTCGCCGTCGCCGGTGACGAGCACCAGCCGGGGCAGCCCCGCGGGGTCCACCTCGGCGACGTCCACGGGCACGTTGTCCAGCCACTCGTTGGCGAACAGCAGCCCCGTGACGGCGGCCGGCGGCGCGTCCAGCCAGGTGATCCGTTCGTCCAGGCCGGCCGGGCGGTCGGCGCGTTCCACGGCGTACGCACGCGCGCGTGCGGCCACGTCGGGGGGCAGAGCGGCGAGCACGCCGGTGACCAGTTCGCCGCGTCCGGCTCCCATGTCGACGAAGTCCAGCGCCGGGGGCCGTCCCAGCGCCTCGTCCACCCGGCACAGCAGGCCGGCCACGGCCTGCGCGAACAGCGCGGAGGCGTGCACGGACGTGCGGAAATGTCCGGCCGGGCCCTCCGGGCGGCGGTAGAAGCCGCCGGGGCCGTACAGCGCCTCCTCCGTCGCCGCACGCCAGCCACGCGGGCCGTCCCACCGGTCGTGGTCGCCGTGCCCCGCGCCGGAAGACCGTTCCGCTTCCCGTCCCGTCTCATCCGTCACCGCAACAGACTAGGCGCACAGATGATCACTTCCTCCACCTTGCGGAGTACACGCGCCCAGCGTGGATCGGCCCTCCGGTTGACCCCTGCACGCATCTGGTTTCCCTACTCTGGGTTACGTGCAGCGCGTCTACGACTTCCTCCGCCGCCACCCGACCTGGGTCGACACCTTCTGGGCCGTCGTCCTGCTCGGGCCGTCCGGCGTGAGCGTGGTCAACCTCAGCGGGACGACCGGTCACCACGGGACACGCGCCGCGGGGATGGCCGTGTCCGTGGTCCTGTGCGCCGTCGTCGCGCTGCGCCGCCGTTTCCCGGAGCCGATGCTGCTGGTCGCCCTCGCGACGGGCCTGGCCCAGCTGGTGCTGGACGTCGAGCCGACCGTCGCCGACTTCGCGATGCTGGTGATCACCTACACGGTGGCGGCGGTCGGCGCGCGCTGGGCCTCCCGGCTGGCGCTCGCCACCAGCCTCGTCGCGGCGACCCTCGCGCAGATCCGCTGGCCGGCCGAGCACTCCAGCTTCTTCGGGCAGGTCGCCATCGCGGTCTTCCAGACGGTGCCCTTCGCGCTCGCCTGGGTGCTCGGTGACTCCATGCGCACCCGGCGCGCCTACTTCGCCCAGCTGGAGGAGCGCGCGGCCCGGCTGGAGAAGGAGCGCGAGGCGCAGTCGAAGGTCGCCGTGGCCGCCGAACGCGCCCGTATCGCGCGTGAGCTGCACGATGTCGTCGCGCACAACGTGTCGGTGATGGTGGTGCAGGCGGACGGTGCCGCCTACGTCCTCGACGCCGCGCCCGACCAGGCCAGAAAGGCCCTGGAGACGATCTCCTCCACCGGCCGTCAGGCCCTCGCCGAGATGCGCCGCCTGCTGGGCGTGCTGCGCACCGGCGAGCACCAGGAGGGCGGAGAGTACGTCCCCCAGCCGGACGTCGAGCAGATCGACGACCTGATCGAGCAGTGCCGCAGCTCCGGTCTCCCGATCGACTTCAAGGTGGAGGGCACCCCGCGCCCGCTGCCCAGCGGCGTGGAGCTGACCGCGTACCGGATCGTGCAGGAGGCGCTCACCAACACCCGCAAGCACGGCGGCCCCCACGCGGGCGCGAGCGTCCGGCTGGTCTACTTCGACGACGGGCTCGGCCTGCTCGTCGAGGACGACGGCAAGGGCGCCCCGCACGAGCTGTACGAGGAGGGCGGCGCCGACGGCCAGGGACACGGCCTGATCGGTATGCGCGAGCGGGTCGGCATGGTCGGTGGCACCCTGGACGCCGGCCCGCGTCCGGGCGGAGGATTCCGCATCAGCGCCCTGCTGCCGCTCAAACCGGCGCACTGACGCGGCCGCACGCCCCCGGTTGACACCTGTAACACCCTCGCCACCACCTGTGACCCCCCTGAAGCACGATCCACCGCCCCGAACGAAAGAGGCCCGATGACGATCCGCGTGATGCTCGTCGACGACCAGGTGCTGCTGCGCACCGGATTCCGGATGGTGCTCGCCGCCCAGCCGGACATGGAGGTCGTCGCGGAGGCGGGCGACGGCGTCGAGGCCCTGCAGGTGCTGCGGTCCACGGCCGTCGACGTCGTCCTGATGGACGTGCGCATGCCGAAGCTGGACGGGGTGGAGACCACCCGGCGGATCTGCATGGAGTCCGACCCGCCCAAGGTGCTGATCCTGACCACCTTCGACCTGGACGAGTACGCCTTCTCCGGGCTGAAGGCGGGTGCCTCCGGATTCATGCTCAAGGACGTGCCGCCCGGTGATCTGCTGGGGGCGATCCGTGCCGTGCACAGCGGCGACGCGGTCGTGGCGCCGTCCACCACCCGGCGCCTGCTGGACCGCTTCGCGCCGATGCTGCCCTCCGCCGGCAAGGAGCCGCAGCACAAGGAACTGGAGCGGCTCACCGACCGGGAGCGCGAGGTGATGGTGCTGGTCGCGCAGGGCCTGTCCAACGGTGAGATCGCGGCCCGGCTGGTGCTGAGCGAGGCGACCGTGAAGACCCATGTGGGCCGCATCCTGACCAAGCTCGGTCTGCGTGACCGGGTCCAGGTCGTGGTGCTGGCCTACGAGACGGGGCTGGTGCGCGCGGGTGGGCACGGCTGAGCGTGCCGTACGGCCCCGGGGTTCGGTGCAGGACACCGGAGGCGTACGGCGCCGGCCTCGGTGCGGGACACGGGGGGTGTACGGGCCCGGCTTCAGCGCAGGACGCCCTCGATGAAGTCGCTGCCCAGCCGGGCCACCGCCGCGAGGTCGAGCTGGTGCTGGACGTACCGCCCCCGGCGGCAGTCGGTGACCAGGCCCGCCTTCTTCAGCACCGTGAGGTGCCGGGATATCTCGGGGGCCGACATGCCGTGGGCGTCGGCCAGTTCACCGGTGGTGTGCGCGGCCCGGGCGAGATGCCGGCACAGCCGCATCCGCACCGGGTGGGCCAGGGCCTCCAGCCGGCGCGTGAGCTGCTCGACGGACGGGGCCTGCGGGCGCGTGCCGCTCGCGGGGTAGGTGATCGAGGGCTGCCAGCCGTACCGGTGCAGGACCATCAGGTGCGGCCAGCCCATGCTCGTCGGGACGAGGACCAGGCCGCCGTCGCCGGTGGCGGTGCGGCCCACCAGGAGCTTGTCGACCGTGATGAGCGCGGCCTCCTGGTCCAGCGAGATGGCTCCCGAGAGGGACGACAGGGCCTCGGCGAGGCCCTTGCGGCGCAGCAGTTCGCTCTTGTGCCGGGCGTCGGCGGCGAGCTGGGGCTGCAGCCGGGCCCAGGTGTCGGCGAAGAAGGCCTGGTCGCAGTCGAGCATCAGCTGCCGGAACCACGCCCGGACGGCCGGCGGGTCGTCCAGCAGCCGGTGCGTGAAGCGCTCCTGCGCGCCACCGCGTGCGGCGGCCAGCTCCAGGGAGCGGCGGCGCAGCTCCGGGTCGGCCAGGGGGCCGGGATCCTGGACGTCGTAGCGCAGCTGGCAGGTGAACTCCAGGGCGGCGTGCACGAACTGTTCGTCCGTCAGCTTGTCCAGCAGGTCCAGCTCCTCGGCGAGCGTGGCGCCGGGGAGCGTGCGGCCGCCGGGGATGCCCGCGAACGGGGCGAAGACGTCCGAGAACGTCGTACGCCACAGGAAGTCCGCCTCGCACAGCCGGTCGGCCAGGCAGGGATCCAGACGGGACGAGACGGCGGTCGCCCAGCCCTGGAGGTCGGGGTGGTGGCCGGGCTCGCTCAGGGCGTGCAGGGCCATCCCCAGTTCCGCCAGCGGGGAGGGCACGACGGAGACCCGCTCCGGTGGCAGGCCGGTGATGTCGATGGTCACGCTCATGTCCTCCATCGTGCACCCGGCCACTGACAGCGCCGCCGTGGATTGACGGCAGCCGTCAATCCACGGGACAACCGCCCCCGGCCGGGGGCAGTGTGGAAGCACCGGGGCGGCCGCGGAGCCCGAACGGTCATCGAGCGGTCGGTGACCAGTCCATGTCCCGAGATCTTCCGAGAAGGCGATCCGCCATGAGCATCACCCAGCAGTACCTCCTCGACAGCCATCGCGCCCGCGTGCTCGGCGAGCCGGAGCCGCCCGCGCCAGGCCGGCACGACGTCGGCGTGCTGCGTGAACTGCGGGACCGCCGGCGCTTCGACGCGGTCATCGCCGGGCGCCCGGCGCGAGGGCGCGTGCGGTACGCCCTGCGCCGGTGGCTGCGCCCACGCGCCCTCTGATCAGCGCGTTCTGATCCACGCGCCGCCCCACGCGCCGCCCCCACGCGCCGCCCCCACGCGCCGCCCCCACGCGCCGCCCCCACGCGCCGCCCCCACGCGCCGCCCCCACGCGTTGCCCCGCGCGCCGCCCGCGCACTCCGGCACTCCGGCCCTTCGCGCTCCCGGGGCTCCGGGGTTGCGCGCGCCGGCTCTCCCGCATCAACGCGTCCAGCGCCCGCGCGTCCCGTGACCGCGGGCGCCGGCATGCCCCGTCGCCGCGGTCAGCCCGCGGGCAGGCGGGTCACGAAGTCGGCCACGGCCGCCCGTACGTCGTCCGTGGTCCACTCCAGGCCCGCCGCGCCGACGGTGACCTCCGTGAACGCCAGGTCCGGTCCGCCCCGGTCCCAGGAGCCGGTGAACAGCACCACCGAGGTCTCCTCCGCCTGCCGCACCGCGGCCTCGGCCAACACGTCGGGGTGGTACGGCAGCCAGACCCGGAACTCGTGCGTGTGCGGCTCCTGGGGGGCGACGCGTGCCCAGGGCAGCCCGGCGGCGGAGAAGCCCTCGCGCAGCGCGCCGGCCACCACGCGCGCGTGCCGCACGTACCCGGGCAGCCGGGGCAGCTCCGTCTCCAGTCCCGCGAGCGCCGACAGCACGGTCGGGAACTGCTGGAAGACCATCCCGCCGTACCGGTGGCGCCAGGTCCGCGCCTCCTCGACGAGTGTCTCGGGGCCGGCCAGCGCGGCGCCGCCGAAGCCGCCGAGGGACTTGTAGAAGGACACGTAGACGGTGTCGGCGAGGCCCGCGATCTCCTCCAGGGGGCGGCCGAAGTGGACGGTGGTCTCCCACAGGCGCGCGCCGTCGAAGTGCACCACCGCGTCGCGCTCCCGCGCCGCCTCGACGACCTCGGTCAGCTCTTCCCACGTGGGCAGCACGAAACCGGCGTCGCGGAGCGGCAGTTCCAGCATCAGCGCACCGAAGGGCTCGGGGAAGTCGCGTATCTCGGCGGCCGTGGGCAGCCGGGGTTCGCTGGTCACCCGTACCGGGCGCAGGCCGCTGACCTGGCTGAACGCATCGCGTTCATGGACCTCGGGGTGGGCGAGGGTGTGCAGGGCCACGGTGGGGTCGCCGGTGCGGGCCGCCCAGCAGCGCAGCGCCACCTGCTGGGCCATCGTGCCGGTCGGGAAGAAGGCGGCGGCCTCCGTGCCGAGCAGGCCGGCGACCCGCTCCTCCAGGGCGGTCACGATCCGGTCGCCGTAGATGTCCGACCGCTCGTCCAGGTCGTGGACCTGCGGGGCCGTCCGCATCAGCCAGTCCAGCCGTTCCCGGATCGTCTCCTGGAAGGCGGGCCGCCACAGCGCGCGCCGCGCCGTCCTGAGGGCGGCCGACCGCCGCTCGTACACCGACTTCCGCCGGTCCTGCCCAGCCGTGTCGGTCGTGTCCTGTTCAGCCGTATCGCTCATGCCCGGGATCATGCCGTGCCCGCTCGCGCGCGGCAGCGGAGTTCCGTACGGCAGACCGGCGTGACGGCGTGGTGTAACCCACAGCCTGTGGACAACCAGTCGGCTCCGGATCGAGATAGCGTTAACATGACGAGAAATCGTCCGGTACCCAGAGCGGACTGGAACGGGAAGGCCTCCGTCGCGTGAGTACAGTCCACCAGCCAGACCTCAAGGACCGCCCCGCGCGGCTCACCGTCGGTGTCGTCGGCGCCGGCCGCGTGGGCCCGGCGCTCGCGGCGTCCCTCCAGCTCGCCGGGCACCGCCCGGTGGCCGTCTCCGGTGTTTCCGACGCCTCCCGGCGGCGTGCCGAGACCATGCTCCCGGACGTGCCGCTGGTGCCGCCCGCCGAAGTCCTGGAGCGCGCCGACCTGGTGCTGCTCACCGTTCCCGACGACGTCCTGCCCGGCCTGGTCACCGGCCTCGCCGAGACCGGCGCGGTACGGCCCGGACAGCTGCTCGTGCACACCTCCGGCCGGTACGGCGCGGGGGTCCTCGACCCGGCCCTGCGCGCGGGCGCCCTGCCGCTGGCCCTGCACCCGGCGATGACCTTCACCGGCACCCCCGTCGACGTCCAGCGCCTCGCCGGCTGCTCGTTCGGCGTCACGGCGCCCGAGGAACTGCGGCTGGCGGCAGAGGCCCTCGTCATCGAGATGGGCGGCGAGCCCGAGTGGATCAGCGAGCAGAACCGCCCGCTGTACCACGCGGCCCTCGCGCTCGGCGCCAACCACCTGGTGACCCTGGTCGCCCAGTCGATGGAGCTGCTGCGCACGGCGGGCGTCGCGGCGCCCGACCGGATGCTCGGCCCGCTGCTCGGCGCCGCCCTGGACAACGCTCTGCGCTCCGGCGACCTGGCGCTCACCGGGCCCGTCGCGCGCGGGGACGCCGGCACGGTCGCCGCGCACATCACCGAGCTGCGCAGGCACGCCCCGCAGACCGTCGCGGGCTACGTCGCGATGGCCCGCGCGACCGCCGACCGGGCGCTCGCGCACGGCCTGCTGAAGCCCGAACTCGCCGAGGACCTGCTCGGCGTGCTGGCCGACGGCACCCGTGGCACGAACGGCACTCACGGCACCGAGGGGAACGACCGATGACCACCGCCCTGCTGAGCACCGCCGGCGAGCTGCACGCGCGCGTGCGCCGCGGCCGCCGTGCCGTCGTGATGACCATGGGCGCGCTGCACGAGGGCCACGCCACCCTGATCCGCACGGCGCGTGAGATCGCCGGCCCGGACGGCGAGGTCGTCGTCACCGTCTTCGTCAACCCGCTGCAGTTCGGCGCGGGCGAGGACCTGGACCGCTACCCGCGCACCCTGGACGCCGACCTGAAGATCGCCGCTCAGGCCGGCGCGGACGCGGTGTTCGCGCCCTCAGTGGACGAGGTCTACCCGGGCGGCGACCCCCAGGTCCGGATCACCGCCGGTCCCATGGGGGAACGCCTGGAGGGCGGCTCGCGGCCCGGCCACTTCGACGGCATGCTCACCGTCGTCGCCAAGCTGCTGCACCTCACCCGCCCCGACGTTGCCCTGTACGGCCAGAAGGACGCCCAGCAGCTGGCCCTGATCCGGCGCATGGTGCGAGACCTGAACTTCGGCGTGGAGATCGTCGGCGTACCGACCGTGCGCGAGGAGGACGGGCTCGCCCTGTCCAGCCGCAACCGCTACCTCTCGCCCGACGAGCGCCGTACCGCGCTCGCGCTGTCCCGGGCGCTGTTCGCCGGCCGGGACCGGCACGCCGCGCAGGAGGCGCTGCGCGCGCGTGCCCGCGAAGTGCCCTCCACGCACGCGCGCGCCGAGGCGCTGAGCGCCCTGGGGGAGTCCCGCGCCGCCGCCGACGCGCACGCGGTCGCCACGGCGTCCCCCGGCGGTCCCGCGGCCGTCCGCGCGGCCGCACGGCAGGTGCTGGACGAGGCCGCGCGTTTCGCCCCGCCGCTCGAACTGGACTACCTGGCCCTCGTCGACCCGTCCGACTTCACCGAGATCGGCGACGACTTCACCGGCGAGGCCGTTCTCGCCGTCGCCGCCCGGGTCGGCACGACCCGGCTGATCGACAACCTCCCTCTCACCTTCGGAGCCGCCTCGTGACCAGCACAGGCATACGACTGCACGCACCCGCTCCCGGGTGGTCCATCTCCGCGGACGTGATCGTCGTCGGCTCCGGGGTGGCCGGCCTGACCGCGGCCCTGCGCTGCCAGGCCGCGGGCCTGACGACCGTCGTCGTCACCAAGGCCCGCCTGGACGACGGCTCCACCCGCTGGGCGCAGGGCGGCATCGCCGCCGCGCTCGGTGAGGGCGACACGCCCGAACAGCACCTCGGGGACACCCTGGTCGCCGGCGCCGGCCTGTGCGACGAGGAGGCCGTACGGATCCTCGTCACCGAGGGCCCCGACGCCGTGCGGCGGCTGATCTCCACCGGCGCCCACTTCGACACCGACGACGAGGGCGACATCCACCTCGGCCGCGAGGGCGGCCACCACCGGCGCCGGATCGCGCACGCGGGTGGCGACGCGACCGGCGCGGAGGTCTCCCGGGCGCTCGTGGAGGCGGTACGCGCGCGTGGGCTGCGCACCATCGAGAACGCGCTCGTGCTGGACCTGCTCACCGACGCCGAGGGCCGTACGGCCGGTGTCACGCTGCACGTGATGGGCGAGGGCCAGCACGACGGCGTGGGCGCCGTGCACGCCCCCGCGGTGGTGCTCGCGACCGGCGGCATGGGGCAGGTGTTCACCGCGACCACCAACCCGTCGGTGTCGACCGGTGACGGCGTCGCGCTGGCGCTGCGCGCGGGCGCCGAGGTCAGCGACCTGGAGTTCGTCCAGTTCCACCCGACCGTGCTGTTCCTCGGTCCGGACGCCGAGGGCCAGCAGCCGCTGGTGTCCGAGGCGGTGCGCGGCGAGGGCGCCCACCTGGTCGACGCCGACGGCGTGCGCTTCATGGTCGGGCAGCACGAGCTGGCCGAGCTGGCGCCGCGGGACATCGTCGCCAAGGGCATCCTGCGGCGGATGCTGGAGCAGGACGCCGAGCACATGTTCCTCGACGCCCGGCACTTCGGCGCCGAGATGTGGGAACACCGCTTCCCGACCATCCTGGCCGCCTGCCGCGCCAACGGCATCGACCCGGTCACGGAGCCCATCCCGATCGCCCCGGCCGCCCACTTCGCCTCCGGAGGCGTCCGCACCGACGCGCAGGGACGCACGACCGTGCCCGGCCTGTACGCGTGCGGCGAGGTCGCCTGCACCGGCGTACACGGCGCGAACCGGCTCGCCTCCAACTCCCTCCTCGAAGGCCTCGTCTACGCCGAGCGGATCGCCGCCGACATCGCCGCCGCGCAGGCGGAGAACGGCCTCCACGCGCGCGTGCCCCAGCCCGTCCCGGACCCCGAGAAGCCGGAGCACCCGCTGCTCGCCCCCGAGGCCCGGTTCGCCATCCAGCGGATCATGACCGAGGGCGCGGGCGTGCTGCGCTCGGAGGACTCCCTCGCGAAAGCCGCCGGGCAGCTCCAGCAGCTGCACAGCGAGGCCCGGGAAGCGCTGGAGGAGAACGGCAAGACCGCCGAGCCCGGCGTCGACACCTGGGAGGCCACCAACCTCCTGTGCGTCGCCCGCGTCCTGGTCGCCGCCGCGCGGCTGCGCGAGGAGACCCGCGGCTGCCACTGGCGCGAGGACGACCCGGAGCGCGACGACACCCGCTGGCGGCGCCACATCGTCGTACGGCTGAACCCCGACCGGTCCCTGGCCGTGCACACCACCGACACCGCAGACTTCCCCCCTACCCGGTAATCCCAGCGCCCCAGGAGCAGTGACAGACGTGAGCACCGACGACCTTCCCCTCGCCCCCACCGGTGGCTGCGGCGACGGCTGTGCCTGTGGCGCGGACGGCGACGAGGAGTACCTGGAGAGCGGGCTCGACCCCGCGCTCGCCGAGCTGCTGGCCGCCGCCGGGCTCGATCCCGTAGAGGTCGAGGACATCGCCAACGTGGCGATCCAGGAGGACCTGGACGGCGGCGTGGACGTGACGACCGTGTCGACCATTTCCGAGGAGGCGGTGGCCACCGGCGACTTCACCGCGCGCGAGGCGGGCGTCGTGGCGGGCCTGAGGGTCGCCGAGGCCGTGCTGTCCGTGGTCTGCGCGGACGAGTTCGAGGTCGAGCGGCACGTCGAGGACGGCGACCGGGTCGAGGCCGGGCAGAAGCTGCTGTCGGTCACCACGCGCACGCGTGACCTGCTGACCGCCGAGCGCAGCGCGCTGAACATCCTGTGCCGCCTGTCCGGCATCGCGACCGCCACGCGCGCGTGGGCGGACGCGCTGGAGGGCACCAAGACGCGGGTGCGGGACACCCGCAAGACGACCCCCGGACTGCGCTCGCTGGAGAAGTTCGCCGTGCGCTGCGGCGGCGGCGTCAACCACCGCATGTCGCTGTCCGACGCGGCCCTGGTGAAGGACAACCACGTGGTCGCCGCCGGTGGCGTCGCGCAGGCCTTCAAGGCCGTACGGGAGCAGTTCCCGGAGGTGCCGATCGAGGTCGAGGTCGACACCCTGCACCAGCTGCGCGAGGTGGTCGACGCGGGCGCCGACCTGATCCTGCTGGACAACTTCACGCCCGACGAGTGCGCGGAGGCCGTCGGGATCGTCCACGGCCGGGCCCTCCTGGAAGCCTCCGGCCGGCTCACGCTCGACGTCGCGCGCGTGTACGCCGACACCGGCGTGGACTTCCTGGCCGTCGGCGCGCTCACCCACTCCTCGCCGATCCTGGACATCGGCCTGGATCTGCGCGAGGCGGAGTAACGGCCATGCTGCTCACGATCGACGTCGGCAACACGCACACCGTCCTCGGCCTGTTCGACGGTGAGGACATCGTCGAGCACTGGCGCATCTCCACCGACGCGCGCCGGACGGCGGACGAGCTGGCGGTGCTGCTGCAGGGCCTGATGGGCATGCACCCGCTGCTCGGCGAGGAGCTGGGCGACGGCATCGACGGCATCGCGATCTGCGCGACCGTCCCGTCGGTGCTGCACGAACTGCGCGAGGTCACCCGGCGCTACTACGGCGACGTACCCGCCGTCCTCGTCGAGCCCGGCGTCAAGACGGGCGTGCCGATCCTCACCGACAACCCCAAGGAGGTCGGCGCGGACCGGATCATCAACGCGGTCGCGGCCGTCGACCTGTACGGCGGCCCGGCGATCGTCGTCGACTTCGGTACGGCGACCACGTTCGACGCGGTCTCCGCGCGCGGGGAGTACGTCGGCGGCGTCATCGCGCCCGGCATCGAGATCTCCGTGGAGGCGCTCGGCGTCAAGGGCGCGCAGCTGCGGAAGATCGAGGTGGCCCGGCCGCGCAGCGTGATCGGCAAGAACACGGTCGAGGCCATGCAGGCCGGCATCGTGTACGGCTTCGCCGGGCAGGTCGACGGGGTCGTGAGCCGCATGGCGCGGGAGCTGGCCGATGATCCCGACGACGTGACGGTGATCGCCACGGGCGGGCTCGCGCCGATGGTGCTGGGGGAGTCCTCGGTGATCGACGAGCACCAGCCGTGGCTGACGCTGATCGGGCTGCGCCTGGTGTACGAGCGGAACGTGTCGCGTCTGTGAGGTGACCGGCGCCCTCGGGGCGCGCCGTGTGAGGTGGCCGGCGCCCTCGCGGAGCGCCGGTTTCCTCGTTTCTCCCGTGCGCGTGGCCCCGGTCGGGGGAAACCAGGAGCGACACGCGTCGAAAAAACATCCAGATCCGTCACTTTTGTCCGATTAGCGGTAGCGTCGCCGCATGCCCACGCCATACGGATCCCGCGGCGGCATGGCGTTCGGCGTGGAGGAGCTGCGTGTGCTCCGCCGCGCCCTCGCCCTCGCCCTTCACCCCGGCCAAGCGTCCGCCGAGGACGTCAAGGACTGTTGCCGGCTCGCAGAGTCGCTCGACGAGGCGATGCGCGAGGGGGCGAGACTGCGCGCCTTCCTGGTGGCCGACCTGGGCCGGTACCGGGCCGCGCTGCCGGGCACCGCCGCCGGCTATCTCACCCTCCTGGAGGAGGCGCTCGGGGCCGGGCACCGGCCGACGCCGGACGATCTCGCCGCACTGCGGGCGCTGCACGGGAGCCCGGCGGCGGCCGTGCTGCTGGACCGTTGCCGGGCACTGGCGGAGCAGGACGTGCGGGCCCGCTTCGCGCAGGGCGCGCGCAAGGTGCCCGCACCCGCCGTACCGCCCTCCCGGACCCGCCTGATGGCCCTGCCGGGCGGTGGGGCGGGGCCCGGGGCCCGGCAGGCCGAGGAGCCGCAGGAGCCCGCGCAGGAGCCCGCGCAGGAGCCCGCCCAGGACCCCGCGTCGAAGCCGGCGCCGAAGCCCGCCCCGACGCCCGCGGAGCGGCCCGCTCCGGAGCCCGCCACGCCGAAGCGGCCCATCCCCACGCCGGGCGAGGTCTTCCCGCGCCGCAAGCCGGCACCCCCGGCCGAGTCCCGCGAACTGGCCGCCGGCTGACCGTCCCGGCCCCCGGCCGGTTCGGGTCCGCGCGCGTACCCCGTGCCTTTCGGGCGTTTGGGGCGTGGATACTCTGGTGCCATGGACTACGTCTCCGCGCTCGTGCCTCCGGTCGTGATGGCCGTGTTCTTCATCGGTGTGGTCAGGGTGATCGTGAAGACCCAGGGCGGGGCCGCCAAGGCCAAGGAGGATGCCGCCGTCGACGCCGCCCTCGCGCGCGCGGAGGGTGCGCGCCAGGCCCCCGCCCGCGGCGACGCCTGAGCGCTCCCGCGGGCCGCCGCTATCCCGCGTATGACTCCGAGTCACACGCCCTTTTTGTTCCTATTCGCGGCTTAGTGTACGTCCGACAGGCCATTGCCGGGATCTCCCACTATTGTTCTGAGCTGTGCCTCGCCCATTGGGAGAACTCGAAGACGCGGTCATGACGCGGGTGTGGAAGTGGAACCGCCCGGTGACCGTTCGAGAAGTCCTGGAAGACCTCCAGCAGGAACGCTCCATCGCGTACACCACCGTGATGACCGTTTTGGACAATCTCCATCAGAAGGGCTGGGTGCGCCGCGAGGCGGAAGGCCGGGCCTATCGATATGAGGCCGTCTCGACGCGCGCCGCGTACGCCGCCGCCCTCATGAACGACGCCTGGTCGCAGAGCGACAACCCGGCCGCCGCTCTCGTCGCCTTCTTCGGGATGATGAGCGAGGAACAGCGCCAGGCCCTCAGGGACGCCGTACGCATCGTCCAGGGCCCGGAAACCCCCCGAACCCCCGAACCCCGGCAACAGGAAGCCGCTCACGGGGGAGCCGCGCAAGGGGAACCCGCGCAACAGGAAGCACCCGAAGCCCGGCAAGAGGAGAACCCCGGCTCGGCCGAGGGCGCGGACGGGCGATAGCGTCCGCTCATGTCAGCAGAGCGTCCCGAAGTCTCCGCAAAAGCCATCACCGTCCGCCGCGCCCGGACCAGCGATGTGCCGGCCGTACGCCGCCTCCTCGACGCCTACGTCCGTGACAGCATCCTGCTCGACAAAGCCACGGTCACCCTTTACGAGGACATCCAGGAGTTCTGGGTCGCGGAACGCGACGACAACGCCGAGGTGGTCGGCTGCGGCGCGCTGCACGTCATGTGGGAGGACCTCGCGGAAGTCCGCACTCTCGCGGTGAAGCCCGGCCTCAAGGGCGCGGGCGTCGGTCATCAGTTGCTGGAGAAGTTGCTGCAGACCGCGCGCTGGCTCGGCGTTCGCCGGGTTTTCTGCCTCACCTTCGAAGTGGACTTCTTCGGGAAGCACGGCTTCGTCGAGATCGGCGAGACGCCGGTCGACACCGATGTCTACGCGGAGCTGTTGCGTTCCTATGACGAGGGCGTCGCGGAGTTCCTGGGTCTCGAACGAGTGAAACCGAACACCTTGGGCAACAGCCGGATGCTTCTGCATCTGTGATCGTCATTGCCCAGGTTCCCTATGTCCGAAACGCGCATGTTTCCGGGCAGGGGCGGTCCGTCGGTCCTCTGCCAGGGGTTTGTGTTTTTCCGGCAAAAGCGGTTTGCTTTCCGACGTACTGCAGTACTGCATATAACAGGGGCGGCGAAACGGCGGGACGCCACACACCCCTGGCCCTCAACGTTATCGATGAAAGGAAATCCGGTGGCACAGAAGGTTCAGGTCCTTCTTGTCGACGACCTCGACGGCGGCGAGGCGGACGAGACCGTGACGTTCGCGCTGGACGGCAAGACGTACGAGATCGATCTCACGACGGCCAATGCGGACAAGCTGCGCGGCCTTCTTGAGCCCTATGTGAAGGGTGGTCGTCGTACCGGAGGCCGTGCTTCGGGCGGGCGTGGAAAGGTGCGCGCCGCCGCGAGCGGCAACCAGGACACCGCGGCGATCCGCGCCTGGGCGAAGGAGAACGGTTACGAGGTCAACGACCGCGGCCGTGTTCCCGCGTCCATTCGCGAGGCCTACGAGAAGGCCAACGGCTGATCCCGCAGGCAGGCGGTCGGCAGCCCGGCGCGCAGGCGCCGCAGCCGGACCCGGTGACAGTGCGCTGCCATCGTGTCCACCAGTCGTACGAGATCGGGGGCGCTCCCCTCGCGCCCCACGGCCGGCATCGTCGGCAGCGAGGCCTCGGCCTCGCCTCCAGGCCCAGGGGGCCGCAGCCACACGGCGGCCCCCTGCGCAGAGCGGACGGCCTTCGGTGCCGTGCGCCCCGCGGGGACGGCCCCCGGTGGGGCCGGTGCCCGGATCGCGCCGCCCACGCCCAGCACCCGCAGATCGAGCGTCACGGCGCTCCATTCCAGCCAGTCCAGCAGCCCCGGCAGCTCCTCCGCGCTGCCCGCGGCCACCAGCACCTGCATCCGGTCGCCCCGAAGCGCCACCGCGGAGCCCGGCGCGAGATGCCGGAGCGCACCCGCGCCCGCCTCGGCCGGCACGTCCAGGACGTCGAACCGCAGCCCCGTCAGCAGCCGCAGCGGCCGTCCGGGCACGGTCGCCCACCCCAGATCGTTCTCGTACCAGTGACGGGCCCGGGCATCCGGGCCGGCCGGGAGATCGCACGCATCCGGTACGCCCGGATCCAAGGGGCGCCGGGGAAGGGGGACCGTTGAGGCCGCAGGGAACGAGCCAACCATGCCCAGCGCAACCGCGGAAGCGACCAGCGAGTTACGCTGGGTTCCCCGACGATCGCGCAGAGTCGCGAAACGGGGGGCGTGTGGGGGTGCGGGGAGGCGCGAGGTTGTTCGCCCATAGCGGAGTGAACGGGTGCGCGCGGCATGGAGTGTCAGTCCCAGCGGGTAAGACATCCCTAGTGGGAGGGGGCGACACGCAGGATGGGCCGTCTCGCGTTCGCCATCGGCGTACTGGCGAGTGGGGTAACTGCCTGGCCTGCGGGAACATCGTCTCGCACCATCGGGTTGGAGCAGATGTCGGCGTTCGGGGTCAGGAGGCCAAGGACGGTGTCGGCAGTTGGAATGAGCGGTCCCCGCTTGCGGGACTAAGCTGCGGAAGGACAGGGAGGGGAAGTTCCCCCCACTGCCTGACCGCTCTGAGGAGCGATTAACGATGTTCGAGAGGTTCACCGACCGCGCGCGGCGGGTTGTCGTCCTGGCTCAGGAAGAAGCCCGGATGCTCAACCACAACTACATCGGCACCGAGCACATCCTCCTGGGTCTCATCCACGAGGGCGAAGGTGTCGCCGCTAAGGCCCTGGAGAGCCTCGGCATTTCGCTTGAGGCGGTCCGCCAGCAGGTGGAGGAGATCATCGGCCAGGGCCAGCAGGCCCCGTCCGGGCACATCCCCTTCACCCCCCGTGCCAAGAAGGTCCTGGAGCTGTCGCTCCGCGAGGCCCTTCAGCTGGGCCACAACTACATCGGCACGGAGCACATCCTGCTCGGCCTGATCCGTGAGGGCGAGGGCGTCGCCGCCCAGGTCCTGGTCAAGCTGGGTGCAGACCTCAACCGGGTGCGGCAGCAGGTCATCCAGCTGCTCTCCGGTTACCAGGGCAAGGAGACCGCCACCGCCGGCGGACCGGCCGAGGGCACCCCCTCGACCTCCCTCGTCCTGGACCAGTTCGGCCGGAACCTCACCCAGGCCGCTCGTGAGTCCAAGCTCGACCCGGTCATCGGGCGCGAGAAGGAGATCGAGCGGGTCATGCAGGTGCTGTCCCGCCGTACCAAGAACAACCCGGTGCTGATCGGTGAGCCCGGCGTCGGCAAGACCGCCGTCGTCGAGGGCCTCGCCCAGGCCATCGTCAAGGGCGAGGTGCCCGAGACGCTCAAGGACAAGCACCTCTACACGCTGGACCTCGGCGCCCTGGTCGCCGGCTCCCGCTACCGCGGTGACTTCGAGGAGCGCCTGAAGAAGGTCCTCAAGGAGATCCGCACCCGCGGCGACATCATCCTGTTCATCGACGAGCTGCACACGCTGGTCGGTGCGGGTGCCGCCGAGGGCGCCATCGACGCGGCGAGCATCCTCAAGCCGATGCTGGCCCGCGGCGAGCTGCAGACCATCGGTGCGACCACCCTGGACGAGTACCGCAAGCACCTGGAGAAGGACGCGGCCCTGGAGCGCCGCTTCCAGCCCATCCAGGTCGCCGAGCCGTCCCTGCCGCACACGATCGAGATCCTCAAGGGTCTGCGCGACCGCTACGAGGCGCACCACCGCGTCTCCATCACGGACGAGGCGCTGGTCCAGGCCGCCACCCTGGCCGACCGGTACATCTCCGACCGCTTCCTGCCGGACAAGGCGATCGACCTGATCGACGAGGCCGGCTCGCGGATGCGCATCCGCCGGATGACCGCTCCGCCGGACCTGCGCGAGTTCGACGAGAAGATCGCCGCCGTCCGCCGGGACAAGGAGTCCGCGATCGACTCGCAGGACTTCGAGAAGGCCGCCTCCCTGCGCGACAAGGAGAAGCAGCTCCTGGCCGCCAAGGCCAAGCGGGAGAAGGAGTGGAAGGCCGGCGACATGGACGTCGTCGCCGAGGTCGACGGCGAGCTGATCGCCGAGGTCCTCGCCACGGCCACCGGCATCCCGGTCTTCAAGCTGACCGAGGAGGAGTCCAGCCGCCTGCTCCGCATGGAGGAGGAGCTGCACAAGCGGGTCATCGGCCAGAACGACGCCGTCAAGGCGCTGTCGAAGGCGATCCGTCGTACGCGCGCGGGCCTGAAGGACCCGAAGCGTCCGGGTGGTTCGTTCATCTTCGCCGGCCCGTCCGGTGTCGGTAAGACCGAACTGTCCAAGGCGCTCGCCGAGTTCCTCTTCGGCGACGAGGACGCCCTGATCTCCCTCGACATGTCGGAGTTCAGCGAGAAGCACACGGTCTCGCGTCTCTTCGGTTCCCCGCCCGGATACGTGGGTTACGAAGAGGGCGGCCAGCTGACCGAGAAGGTCCGCCGCAAGCCGTTCTCCGTCGTCCTCTTCGACGAGGTCGAGAAGGCCCACCCGGACATCTTCAACTCGCTGCTGCAGATCCTGGAGGACGGTCGCCTGACCGACTCCCAGGGCCGGGTCGTGGACTTCAAGAACACGGTCATCATCATGACGACCAACCTCGGCACCCGGGACATCTCCAAGGGCTTCAACCTGGGCTTCGCCGCCGCGGGTGACACGAAGACCAACTACGAGCGCATGAAGAACAAGGTGTCGGACGAGCTCAAGCAGCACTTCCGCCCCGAGTTCCTCAACCGCGTCGACGACGTGGTCGTCTTCCCGCAGCTGACGCAGGAGGACATCCTGCGGATCGTCGACCTGATGATCAGCAAGGTGGACGAGCGCCTGAAGGACCGGGACATGGGCATCGAACTGTCCCAGTCCGCCAAGGAACTGCTGTCCAAGAAGGGCTACGACCCGGTGCTGGGCGCGCGTCCGCTGCGTCGCACGATCCAGCGCGAGGTCGAGGACACGCTGTCGGAGAAGATCCTCTTCGGCGAGCTGCGCCCCGGTCACATCGTGGTCGTGGACACCGAGGGCGAGGGCGAGACCCAGACCTTCACCTTCCGGGGTGAGGAGAAGTCGGCGCTGCCCGACGTCCCGCCGATCGAGCAGGCGGCCGGCGGTGCCGGACCGAACCTGAGCAAGGACGCGTAAGCCTCCTGCGGACCGACCGAACGGAAGGGGCCGGTGCCTTTGGGCACCGGCCCCTTCCGCATGCCCGGGAATCCCCGGTGACGACCGCGGTTACGACAACTGACCGTTGTAGTCCGGCAGCTTGAAGGTCTTCTCGGCGTGGCCGCCGGACAGGTCGGTGGCGCTGTTGCCGATGTTCGCGATGATCGAGTAGCCCTTGTTCTCGATGTCGACGCGCTGGGCGGTCTTGTAGGCGGCGACGTCCTTGAAAAGGTCGAACAGGCCGCGGACGTAGAGGCCGGAGACGTCGTAGCCGTCGTACGCGAGGTTGTACTCGGTGGGCAGGTAGATGATGCCCGGGCGGGCCGTCACGAAGAACAGCGAGACGCCGTGTTCCTGGGCGTACTTGGCGACGCTCAGCACGGGCCTGTTGGCCGGCTGCGGGTAGCTGAAGCCGAAGTCGGTCTCCAGTGTGGTGTTGTCGATGTCGAAGACGATCGCCTGCTTCTCGCCCGGCCGGGCGGCGGCGATGCGCTCCTTCAGGTACGGCAGGGCCTGGTCCATCACCACCTGGCAGTCCTTCTGCCAGGTGGCGTAGTCGACCTTGGCGGCGGAGGCCGTGGTCGCGGGGGCGGTGCCGCCGGCGGTGCTGCTCGCGGTCGCGGCCTCGGCCGGGGCGGCCAGCGCGGCCAGGGCGGCCACGGAGACGGCGGTCGCGGATATGCGGCGCGCCCAGGGGCGTCTGGTCATCGGTGGGGGTCCTCTCACGTTCGTACACGTGCCTGAATGTCAGGGGCATGATCTGAGGTGAGGGTGGCGCGAGAGGAACCGTAGGGTTACTGGACGGTAGGCGCCTAGGGGTGTGCGTCACATTTCTGTGATCGTCGGGTTGGCCGGCCGGTGATAAGCGGCACAGGCGAAATATCCCTTACTAGCCGCGATAGTGGGACTGGTCATCAGCGCGAAAAGGACTTTCGTCCCGGAACCGCGCGGAAGAGAACGGTGTCGCGTCGTAGACAAGGCGTTTTGGGCTGGATGAGGTGATCGGTTACCAAAGAACGGCCACCTCGCCGGACGTCTGTTCGCGGGGTGGCGGTTTTGTCCCCGAGTCCACGAGGTTTCGATGTCCCCGCGCGCCACGTCCCGTTCTTCCCGTACGTCCCCGCTCCGCACCCGCGTGGCCGCCCTGGCTGCCGGTATCGGTGCCGCGGCCGTGCTGGGGACCGGGGTCGCGAGCGCCGCCGCCCCGTCGGCCGCCGCCTGGGTCGACCCGGTGAGGTCGTACACGCTGTCCGCCGGCTTCATGCAGGCCGGCAGCCACTGGGTCGCCAAGCACAGCGGGCAGGACTTCGCCGTGCCCACCGGCACCGAGGTCGTGGCCGCGCACGGCGGCACCGTCGTCAAGGCCGGCCCGGACGGCGCCGGTGACGGCCCCGCGTACGGCAACGCCGTCGTCATCAAGCACGCCAACGGCGCCTTCTCGCAGTACGCGCACCTGTCCCGGATCGACGTCAGGGCCGGTCAGATCGTCAGGACCGGCCAGCACATCGGCCTCTCGGGCTCCACCGGCAACTCCACCGGCCCGCACCTGCACTTCGAGATCCGTACGACCCCGGACTACGGCTCCGCCGTCGACCCGGTCGCGTTCCTGCGCGCCAAGGGCGTCAGTCTCTGACCTGGTCCTTCTCGCAGGCGTGTTCGTGCGCCTGTGTGACCAGGTCCAGGGCGACCTCGAGAACGGCCTCGCGCTTCTTCCCGGGGTCGCCTTCCAGGTCCTGCATCACGAACATCCCCGCGTGCAGCGTGAACATCGCGCTGACGGAGCGCACCTGGTCCACGAGTTCGGCCCGGGGGTCGATCAGGATGTCCCTGAGGCCCCGCATCCGGTCCTTGAAGGCCTCGCCGATGCGCAGTTCCCGTACTGTCGCCTGGTTCTCCTGCATGAAGCGGAACAGCGGCTCCGCGCCGGCCAGCGCCTCGCTGTAGCGCCGTATGATCTCCTGCTTGGTCTGAAGGGTGTGCGGCTGGCTGCGGCCCCACTCGATCAGGTCCTCGATCGGTTTCGTCAGGTCCTCGAAGAGGCTGACGATGATCTCTTCCTTCGTCTTGAAGTGGTAGTACAGGGCCGCCTTCGTGACGTCGAGACGCTCGGCGATCTCGCGCAGGGAGGTCTTCTCGTAGCCCTGCTCCGCGAAGAGTTCGAGCGCCACGTCCTGGATGCGCTGGCGGGTGTTGCCGCGGCGCTGCTGCTTGGTGCCGTCCATGGTGACGCCCATCCTCGTACTCCTCGCGCTTCCGCGGAAACTTACTTGACGCCCGGCTAGTAGCGGGTCTACTTTTCCCAGTGTAGTCAACTAGCCGGGCGGCAAGTAAGTGGCCGCGGTAGGGGGAAGTGGAAGAGATGGCGGACACGGTGGAAAGCGGCACGGAGGGCAAACGGCCCAGGAGCGTACGGGTGGTCCTGCTCGCGCTCATGATCGCGATGATGCTCGCGATGCTCGACAACATGATCGTGGGCACCGCGATGCCGACGATCGTGGGCGAGCTGGGCGGCCTGGAGCACCTGTCCTGGGTGGTCACCGGGTACACCCTGGCCACCGCGGCCTCGACCCCGATCTGGGGCAAGGTCGGCGACATGTACGGGCGCAAGGGCGCCTTCCTCAGCTCGATCGTGATCTTCCTGATCGGCTCGGCGCTCAGCGGCATGGCCCAGAACATGGGCGAGCTGATCGGCTTCCGGGCCGTGCAGGGCCTCGGCGCCGGCGGTCTGATGGTCGGCGTCATGGCGATCATCGGTGACCTGATCCCGCCGCGGGAGCGCGGCAAGTACACCGGCATGATGGCCGGCGTCATGGCGCTGGCGATGATCGGCGGCCCGCTGGTCGGCGGCACCATCACCGACAACTGGGGCTGGCGCTGGTCCTTCTACATCAACCTGCCGCTCGGTGCCGTCGCCCTCGCGCTGGTCAGCGCCGTGCTGCACCTGCCCAAGAAGCGGGCGCAGGCGCGCATCGACTACCTGGGCGTCGCCCTGCTCACCGTCGGCATCACCGCGATCGTGCTGGTCACCACCTGGGGCGGCAGCGAGTACGCCTGGACCTCCGCGCGGATCATGGAGCTGATCGGCATCGGTGTCGCCGCTCTGATCGGGTTCGTGTTCTGGCAGACCAAGGCCGCCGAGCCGGTGGTGCCGCTGCACATGTTCGGGAGCCGCAACTTCACGCTGATGTCCCTCATCGGCTTCATCACCGGCTTCGTGATGTTCGGCGCCACGCTCTACCTGCCGCTGTACCAGCAGTCGGTGCAGGGCGCCTCCGCGACCAACTCCGGTCTGCTGCTCCTGCCGATGCTCGGCGCGATGCTGGTGACCTCGATGGTCGCGGGCCGGGTGACCACCAACAGCGGCCGCTACAAGATCTTCCCGGTCGCCGGCGGCGCGCTGATGATCGTCGGGCTGTACCTGCTGTCGCTGATGGACACCGGTACGACCCGGCTGACCTCCGGCGTCTACATGGCCGTGCTGGGTCTGGGCATGGGCTGCCTGATGCAGGTCACCATGCTGGTGGCGCAGAACAGCGTGGAGATGAAGGACATGGGCGTGGCCTCGTCGTCCTCGACGCTGTTCCGTACGCTCGGCTCCTCCTTCGGTGTGGCCATCATGGGCGCGCTGTTCAACAACCGGGTCCAGCACGTCATGGCCGAGCGGGCCGGTGCGGCGGGCAAGCACATGACCGAGAAGAGCGCCGCGCTGGACGCGAAGCACCTCAAGATGCTGCCGGGCCCGATCCGGGACGCGTACCAGCACGCGGTGTCCGCCGGTACGCACTCGGCGTTCCTGCTGGGCGCGGCGGTCGCGGTGGTCGTGCTGATCGCGGCGCTGTTCGTGAAGGAGGTCCCGCTGAGGGGCGGGAAGCCGTCGGCGGAGAGCGGCGACGACGTGGCTCCCGTGCAGGTCGTCGAAGCGGTCTGAGCCGCAACTGAACCGAAGGCCCCGGGCCGGTGTCCGCCCCCGGGGCCTTCTTCATGCCCGCCCCCGCCGGCCGGCGCGGTTGTCAGTGCCGCGTGCCACCATCGGCCGCATGGACAAGCTGCGCCGTATGCGTCTGGCCAAGGACGCCATGGACCGGGACTGGGCCGACCCCGGTCTCGATCTGGACGCGGTCGCCGCGCGCGCCGGGTACTCGCGGTTCCACTTCCTGCGCGCCTTCAAGGACGCCTACGGCGAGACGCCGGGGCAGTATCTGACCCACCGGCGCATCGAGCGGGCCGAGGAGATGCTGCGCTGCGCCAACCTGACGGTCACCGAGATCTGCACGCTGGTCGGCTTCAGCAGCCTCGGCACGTTCTCCGCCCGCTTCAAGGCCCGCACCGGACTCACCCCGAGCGAGTACCGCACGAAGCACGTCGGCCGTGGCGCCGCTCTCATCCCCGGGTGCTACGCCATGCTCTGGGCCGGTGGCTTCAGGAGCGCAACATCCGAGAAGCGCGCCGCGCCCGGGGCTGCCTACGGTGACGAACGGGAATCCCTCCCCCGCGAAACGCCGCCGACAGGAGCGCAGAACCATGATCAAGGGGCTTGCCATCACCACCGTCTGGGTCCTCGACCAGGACCGGGCCAAGGAGTTCTACACCCAGAAGCTGGGCCTTGAGGTCCGTACGGACATGACCATGGGGGACGGCGGGATGCGCTGGCTCACCGTCGGCGCCCCCGACCAGCCCGACGTGGAGCTGACGCTGATGGTGCCGGGGCCGCCCGCGATGGACCCCGAGTCCGCGGAGATGATGCGCAAGCTCATCGCGAAGGGGGCACTCGGCGCGGGGGTGCTGGCGACCGATGACATCCACGGCGACTACAAGAAGCTCAAGGAACGGGGAGTGGAGTTCCTCCAGGAGCCCCAGGAGCGGCCGTACGGCACGGAGGCGCTCTTCCGGGACGACTCCGGCAACTGGTTCTCGTTCACGCAGCGGCGTGCGGGCGGGCTGGATCTGGAGCGTGACTGGGCCTGATGAGCGCCTCGCGGCCCGGGCCCCGGTCAGCGACCCGTCGCCAGTGTCGCGCCGCCCGTCGCCTCCAGCACCACGCCGGTCATGAAGTCGTTGGCGGCGAGCATGTGGATCGCGCGGGCGATGTCCTCCGGGCGGCCGACGCGGCCCACGGGCGTGATCGCGGCGAAGCCGTCGAAGACGGCCCGGCGCTGCTCGGCCGGCATGCCGTCCCACCAGGGCGTGTCGACGACGCCGGGGGAGACCGCGTTGATCCGCAGCGGCGCCAGTTCCACGGCGAGGGGCGGGACCATCGCCTCCAGGGCGCCGTTGATCGCGGCGAGGCCGGCGGTGCCGGGCAGGGCGGCGCGGGCGGAGGCAGCGGTCACCAGCGTCACCGAGCCGTCGCGGCGCAGGGCCGGCAGGGCGGCCTGAAGCACCTGGACGTGCGGCCAGAACTTGCCGGCGAAGCCGTCCCGCAGCTCGGCCAGGTCCAGCTCGGCGAAGGGGCCGCCGCCCTTGCTGCCGCTGAGCGCGACGACCAGGTGGTCGACGGGCCCCGAGTCCGCGAAGAAGGCGTCGACCGCGGCGCGGTCCGTCCCGTCCAGCCGGTACGTCGTGACCTTGCCGCCGATCCGGTCCGCCGCGGCGTCGAGGCGGGCCTGGTCGCGGCCGGTGACGACCACCTCCGCGCCGTCCGCCGCGAAGAACGCGGCCGCCGCCTCGCCGATGCCGGAGCTGCCGCCCATGACGACGACGCGCCGGCCGGCCAGGGGGTGCGCAGGGCTGTGCGGAGTGCTCATGAGGGGCTCTCTCTCCCAAGGATCACCGGGTTCCGGCCCATTGCCGAGAACGTCGGTCTCGTTAAAGAATTACCGAGACTGGTGGTCTCGTCAAGCGGTTTCGGAGAGGATGGGCCCGTGCACGACAGCAAGGAACCCCGCCCGCACACCGGCCGGCGCCGTAACGAGGCCGCACGCCTCGCGATCCTCGACGCCGCGCTGGAACTGCTCGCCGACGCCGACGGCGCCCCCGTCAGCGTGGAGACGATCGCGCGCGCGGCCGGGGTCGGAAAACAGACCCTCTATCGCTGGTGGCCCTCCAAGGGTGCCGTCCTGCTGGACGCGCTCACCGACCGCGCCGCCCAGGACGTGCCCGCGCCGGACACCGGCAGCCTCCGCGAGGACCTGCGCCAACTGGCCGTCGCCACCTTCGAGGCCGCCCAGCGGCGGCCGTCCGCGCCGGCCCTGCGCACCCTCGTCCGCGAGGCGGCCCGGGACGCGCATCTGGCCGAGCTGCTGCGGGTGTTCACGGAGTCCCGCAGGGCCGCGGTGCGCGTGGTGCTCGAACGGGGGCGGGAGCGCGGGGAACTGGCCGCCGACCGGGACGTCGACCTCCTGGTCGACCAGTTCTACGGGTTCTTCTGGTACCGGTTCCTGCTGGGGCACGCGCCGTTGGACCGGTCCGCGGCCGACCGGCTGACCGAGTCGTTGCTGCGGTAGCACGCCGCCCCCGGCCGACGCCGGTTGCGAAGGCGTCGCGCCGCCCCGGCCGATCCCGGTTACGAGGGCGCCGCCCCCGGCCGATGCCGGGAGCTGGCCGCTCCGCCCGACGTCGGCAGCATCGGATAGCTGCCGGTGTTCGTCGGCGCGTGCTCCGGCAGCCACAGCACGGCCACCGCGCCCTCGGCCGGGAGGCCGGCGGGCGCACCGGCGGGACGTACGTTGCGGAACGTCAGCCGGGCACCGAGCACCCGGGCCTGGCCCGCCGCGATGGTCAGGCCCAGCCCGTGGCCCGTACCGGCACGGTCCTTGCTGCCGGTACGGAAGCGGCTGGGGCCCTCGGCGAGCAGTTCCTCGGGGAAGCCGGGACCGTGGTCGCGGACGCGGATGACCCGGCCCTCGACGGTCACCTCGATGGGCGGCCTGCCGTGCCGGGCGGCGTTGGCGAGCAGGTTGAACAGCACCCGCTCCAGCCGCCGCGGATCCGTGGTGACCTCCGACTCGTGCACCACCCGTACGGCGACGTTCGGGTCCTTGACCGCCACGCGGCGGGCGACGAACTCGCCGAGCATGATGTCCTGCAGCTCGGCCCGCTCCGAGGCACCGTCGAGCCGGGCCACCTCCAGCACGTCCTCGACGAGCGTGCGCATCGCCTTCGCCCGGTCCAGGACCAGCTCCGTCGGCCGGCCCGGCGGCAGCAGTTCGGCGGCCGTCAGCAGACCCGTCACCGGGGTGCGCAGCTCGTGCGCGATGTCGGCGGTGACCCGCCGCTCGGCCTCCAGCCGCTGCCGCAGCGCGTCCGCCATCGCGTCCACGGCGCGCGCCAGATCGTCGGTCTCGTCCCGTACGACCCCGCCGATGGCCTCCCGCACCCGGACGTCGGTCTCGCCCTTGGCGACCTGGTTCGCCGCGGCGGCCGCCTTGCGCAGCCGTCCGGACAGCTGTCCGCCGATCAGCACGCCGAGCGCGCTGCCGCCGAACACGACCGCGACGGAGCCGATGACCAGCGCCTGGTCGAGGTCCTTCATCACATCGGTGGAACGGTCCGGCATATGGCTGTGCAGGGACAGCACATGCCCGTCCTTGGCGGGCACGGCCGCCCAGATGTCCGGCACTCCGCCCTGGTCGATGACGTCGCTGGCCTTGCGGCCGTCCGCGACCTTCTCGCGTAGCGCGGCCGGCAGCTCGGGGTCGTCGATCTTGATGTTCGGGAAGTTCGGCCGCCGGTTCTGGTCGTAGTTGTGCTGCGCGAACTGGAGGCGCTGGTTGGCCAGGTCGCGTGCGTTGTCGAGCATCGAGACCCGCGCCGCGTTGTGCACCACCAGGCTCAGCGCGATCGCCACCAGCCCGGCCACCAGCGCGATCGCCGCGCTGAGCTTCCATCTCAGTCCGGTGTGCAGGCCCGCGCGCTCCACGCGCCGGGCCGGGTACCGAAGTAGCCCCCGCATCGCCGCCCCGCTCAGGCCTTCAGCTTGTAGCCGAAGCCGCGGACGGTCTCGATCCGGTCCTGACCGATCTTCTGGCGCAGCCGCTGCACATGCACGTCGACGACCCGGGTGTCCCCGCCCCAGCCGTAGTCCCAGACCCGCTCCAGCAGCTTGTCGCGGGAGAGCACGGTGCCCGGCGCGGAGGAGAACTCCAGCAGCAGCCGCATCTCGGTCGGGGTGAGAGCGACCGGCTGCCCGGCCCGGCGCACCTCCATGCCCTCGGTGTCGATGTCCAGGTCCCCGAAGGTGAGCACCCCGCCGGTCACCGTGTCCGCGCCGGACTCGGCCTGGTTGCCGCCGCCCGCGTGCCCGAAGCGGCGCAGCACCGCCCGGATCCGCGCGACCAGCAC
This sequence comes from Streptomyces filipinensis, assembly GCF_014649495.1. Taxonomy (GTDB): domain Bacteria; phylum Actinomycetota; class Actinomycetes; order Streptomycetales; family Streptomycetaceae; genus Streptomyces; species Streptomyces filipinensis. The sequence continues at coordinate 288,644 of NZ_BMTD01000011.1, forward strand.
GGCACCGTCGAACGGCTTGGTCACATAGTCGTCGGCGCCCGCTTCCAGGCCGAGGACGACGTCGATGGAGTCGGCGCGCGCCGACAGCATGATCACCGGCACGGTCGACTCGTCCCGGATACGACGGCACAGGCTGACGCCGTCCAGACCGGGCACCATGACGTCCAGCAGGGCGATGTCGGGGCGGTTCGCCCGGAACGCCTCCAGGCCCGACAGACCGTCGGGCATGGCGGTGACCGCGAAGCCGTCCCGCTCCAGGGCGAGCTGGGTGGCCTCGCGGATCACATCGTCGTCCTCGACGAACAAGACGTGGGTCTGGTCTGCCATCCCGGTGCTCTCAGTCCTCGTGGTGTGTGCGTGTGGGGGGTTCAGTTGTCCTGCGTCGCCGCCGCGTCGCCGCCGGTTCTGCTGTAGTAGGTCTCGTGCCGGGTCCGCTCGCTGAACCGGCCCGCCCTCCAGTCGTACGTGATCACGGTCTCCCGGGACGGGTTGGCCGCCGTGTCGTCCGTGTCGTACACCTGCTTGGTCACGGTCAGCTCGGTGCCGTCGATCTCCGAGAAGACCGGCGAGTCCTCCGCCTTGAACACATTCTTGTACGTCCCCCCGACGTCCCGGTACACGTACGAGCCGATGCCCACCGAGTCACCGCAGGCCCACACGTTCACCAGGACGTCGTTGACGGACCCGCCGGTCAGGTCGCCGTAGCTGGCCTCGACCGGGTAGCCGTCGCCGCTGCACGGCTTCAGCTCCTGCTTCACCGCCGTGGAGACCGCCGGGTCCTTCTTGAGCAGGGAGACCGCGTCCACCAGCCGGTAGCGGCTGGTCGGGCTCGGGCTGGGGCTGGCAGGAGCGACGGCTCCCGTGGCCGCCGACGCGTGTGCCGGGCCCTCGTCCCGGGTGCCGGTGCCCCCCGTGCCGCACGCGGCGACGAAAAGGGCGAGGGCGGCGAGCGCGGCCCCCGCCGCGATCACCGCCTGCGTGCTTCCTCGGGTCCCGACGGACCCTGCCCCGGTCAGGCCGCGCAACGCTCCCGCTCCTCACGCTCCAGCGCGCGTGCGTCCAGATCGCGGGCCTCCAGCTCCTCGCGGAGCCGGGCGAGCGCCCGGTGCAGCGTGCTCTTGACCGTACCGGCCGACATGCCGAGGGCGGCGGCCGTCTCCTCTGTGGACATCTGCTCCCAGTGTCGCAGCACCACGACACTGCGCTGCTTCGGAGCGAGCACCTTCATGACGTCCATCAGCAGGGCCCGGTCGGCGTGCTGCTCGGTGGCGTCGTCCACGGACGCGTCGGGCAGCTGCTCGGTCGGGACTTCCTCCAGCTTGCGGGCCCGCCACCACTCCGTGCGCGTGTTGATCATGACGCGGCGCAGATAGGCGTCGGCGAGCCGCTTGTCCGCGATGCCCTCCCAGCGGCCGTACGTGCGCACCAGCGCCGTCTGCAGCAGGTCCTGGGCGTCGACGGGGTCCGGAACCAGCCGGCGAGCACTGCGCAGCAGCGCGTCCTGCCGGGTGCGGACGTACTCCTCGAACTCGAGCACCTCGCCCTGCGCCATGATCAACCGCCTCCGTTCCCCGTTCACTCCGGCCCGTGCCTGAAGTCCCGCGTCCTTGTGCCCGGTGGTCTGCCGGGCATGGAAAGAAAGCTACGGAGTGGTTGTCACGGCGTTGTCCGAACCAGCCTGCGGCTAGCAATCGGCTATCCGTCGGTTGTGTAACGGAGGGGGGAACGGGGTAAGCGGGCCGACTGTTATGTCCCTTTATGTGGGCCTTTGTCGAGCAAATGGCTCCGTAACAGAGCCCCCGGAACTGTGACTTGGCTGTCCGTCAGCCCAGCGGCAGCCGATACAGACCGCCCGGCAGCGGCTCCACCAGACCGTCCGCGACGAGCCCGTCGAGCGCGCGGGCGCGCTGCACCGGCTCGTGCCACACCCGGTCCAGCACCGCCTGCGGCACCGGCGCGTACGCCTCCCGCAGCACCGCCAGCAGCTTGCCGCGCACCTGCCGGTCCGTGCCGGCGTACGTCTGCCCCCGCCGGGGCGGACCCGTGTGCTCCGGTTTGCCGGCCAGCCGCCAGGCGCACTGGGTGGCGATCGGACACCGCCCGCACCCCTCGTTCTTCGCCGTGCACACCAGCGCGCCCAGCTCCATGGAGGCGGCGGCCCAGCGCGCGGCCGTGTCCTCGCTCTCGGGCAGCAGCTCACGGGCGAGCCGGCGCTCGGCGGCCGTCGTCGCGTTCGGCGGGTACTGCACCCCCGTCACCGCGCGCGCGAAGACCCGGCGCACGTTCGTGTCCAGCACCGCATGCCGCTGCCCGTACGCGAACGAGGCCACCGCGGCGGCCGTGTACTCGCCGATGCCGGGCAGTGCCAGCAGCTGCGCGTGATCCGTCGGTACGTCTCCGCCGTGCCGTTCCGTTATGGCGACGGCGGCGCCGTGCAGCCGCAGGGCCCGGCGCGGATAGCCGAGCCGGCCCCAGGCGCGCACCGCCTCGCCCGGGGCCTCCTTGGCCAGGTCGGCGGGGCGCGGCCAGCGGGCCAGCCACTCCTCGTAGACGGGCAGCACCCGGTTGACCGGGGTCTGCTGGAGCATGAACTCGCTGACCATCACACCCCACGGGCCCGCCTCCGGGCGGCGCCAGGGGAGGTCGCGGGCGTGGGCGTCGAACCAGGCGATCACGGGGGCGTGGAGCTTCTCAGTCATGGCCTTCCGATCCTGCCACGGCTCGCCCCGCATGACAGGTGACGGCGCGGTCACTCAGCGTCATGACCGCTGAAAGATCCTCGGGCCGACGGAAGTTGCCGGGATGATGATCGGGAAAAGTTGGCGCTCGCGCGGCGGGTGGCGCAAGCAAGCCCGGGGATCTCTCGTACAGTTTGCGCCGTGGGATCTCTGCGCAATCCGATCGGGCCGCTTCCCTCCTCCATCTACTGGCGAAGGAGGGTCGTACTGCTGTCGGTGATCGCGGTGTTGGCGTTGCTGATCGCGTGGATCGTCACCACCGGCGGCGGCAGCGGCAAGAAGAGCGCCGGCGGATCCAACGGCAAGAATCCCGCACCCACCATCACCCCGGGACCCTCCTCGTCCGGGCCCGCGATCAGCCAACACCCGGGCGGGCGTGACGAGTCGGGCGGCGGATCCGGCGGGAGTGATTCCGGTTCCGGCGGCGGCAGCGGTGCGGACGGCGGCTCCGCCGGTTCCACCGGTTCCTCCGGTTCCGGTGGTGGCTCCGGCTCGGCCTCCGGCGGCAACGTCGGTACGGGTGATGCGCTCACCGCGTCCTCCCCCCTGCCCAACTGCACGCCCGGCGCGGTGGCGTTGGGCCTGCGGAGCCTGCACAACTCCTACTCGCCCGACCAGACGCCGGCCTTCGAACTCACCGCGAAGAACGGCTCGTCCGCCGACTGCAAGATCGATCTCGGGCCGAAGGGCGCGGTGTTGACGATCACGCCGGCGGACGGGAACGACGCGTTCTGGTCGTCGGCCGACTGTCCCAAGGGGCCGGGGAGCCTGGTGTTCCGGGTGCCGGCGGGGCAGAGCATCACCTACACCGTGAAGTGGGACCGCACGCCGAGTGCGCCGCGGTGTGCGACGCCTGCTGCCAAGTCGGCCAAGCCCGGGACGTATCTGCTGGAGGCGAAGGCACCGGGGTTCGGGAAGGTGCAGGCGTCCTTCGTCCTGTCGGCCGACTGAGCCGGGCCCCTGCGGGCTCTCCAGGACGGTCGGCCGAGGGGACGCCCCCGGCCTCGACGAGGCCGGGGGCGTCCCGGGCTGTGGTTCAGCTCCAGCGCTGGACCGGGTAGCCCTCGTCGGATGCGGTGCGGATCTCCCCGGTGGTGAGCTCCTCCAGGACGCGCCCGGTGGCCTTGTCCTTCAGCCGCCAGCCGGAGGAGTCGTGGCTCTCGATCCACTTCTGGTAGTTGCCGCCGTTGCAGGCGCCGACGTACACGTCACCGCTGCTGTTGCTGTCGAGGCACTTCCCGGTCATGTGGTGCTTCATGACGAAGGAGCCGTCGGACTGCTTGTACTCGTCCCACTTCAGGGACGCGCTCTGGGTGGGGTCGGCGTTGATCGTGCGGACCCGGTTGTTGACGTACGCCAGGTACTTGCCGCTGTAGTTGTTCCTCCACGTCACGGAGTGGCCGGCGGCGAACGCCTGCCCCGTGCCCGCAAGGGTCAGCACCGGGGCGAGGACCGTCGCCGCGGCGAACGTGCCGATGAGGCGCTTCTTCATATGAGTTCCCCCTACATGGTTCGAATTCAAAATCGAACACTTTGGTCGAGGGAACGCTACCCCGGCGTGATCGCCGCGGGCAAGGATATTTGGATCAACTGGGAGAAGGCGCAGGCGAGTTGGGGTGCCCGGCCCGGACTCAGACGTACCGCTCCAGAATGGAGGACTCGGCCAGTCGCGACAGGCCTTCCCGCACGCTTCTCGCCCGGGCCTCGCCCACGCCGTCCACGGTCTGCAGGTCGTCCACGCTCGCGGCGAGCAGCTTCTGCAGCCCCCCGAAGTGCTCCACCAGCCGGTCGATGATCGCGCCCGGAAGGCGCGGAACCTTCGCCAGCAGCCGGAAGCCCCGCGGGGACACCGCCGAGTCGAGCGTCTCGGGCGACCCGGTGTAACCCAGCGCACGCGCCACCGTGCCCAGTTCGAGCAGCTCCGCGTGGCTCAGCGCGTCCAGCTCGGACAGCGCCTCGTCGACCGTGCGGGACCGCTTCGCCGTCGGCTCGGGCACATAGTCCCGGACGACCAGCTCACGGTCGGGCTCGACCCCGGCGATCAACTCCTCCAGCTGAAGTGCGAGAAGGCGCCCGTCCGTGCCCAGTTCGACCACGTACTCGGCGATTTCGGTGGCGATGCGCCGGACCATCTCCAGCCGCTGTGCGACGGCGGACACGTCCCGCACCGTCACCAGGTCCTCGATCTCCAGCGCCGACAGCGTGCCCGCCACCTCGTCCAGGCGCAGCTTGTAGCGCTCCAGCGTGGCCAGCGCCTGGTTCGCACGGGACAGGATCGCCGCCGAGTCCTCCAGGACGCGCCGCTGACCGTCGACGTAGAGGGCGATCAGGCGCATCGACTGGGAGACGGAGACCACGGGGAAGCCGACCTGCTTGCTCACCCGGTCCGCCGTACGGTGCCGGGTGCCCGTCTCCTCCGTGGGAATGGTGGGATCCGGGACCAGCTGCACGCCGGCCCGGAGGATCTTCGACAGGTCCGACGACAGCACGATGCCGCCGTCCAGCTTGCACAGCTCCCGCAGCCGGGTGGCGGTGAACTCCACGTCCAGCACGAACCCGCCCGTGCACATCGCCTCGACCGTCTTGTCGGAGCCGAGGACGATCAGCCCGCCGGTGTTGCCGCGCAGCACCCGCTCAAGGCCGTCACGCAGGGCCGTACCGGGAGCCACGGCGCTCAGCGAGGCGCGCATCAGGCCATCGGAACCGGCACTCCCACCGGACTTTCCGGGAGCTGCTGCCCGGTCGTTGGCTGCCACTGCACTCCTCCGGTCGCAGGTTCTGACGCGCTCCACAGCCGCACTCTGTTCGTACGGACGGGCGAGACCAGGGCAAAGTCTACCGGCGCTCCTCCGCCTCCCGTGGGGCCTCTCGGCGACGGGAGCGCGGCAGCACCCGCAGCGCGTCCCCCATGTCGGCGACTTCCAGGACCTTCATGCCGGGCGGGACCTTGCCCGGATCGGTCGGCACGAGTGCGTGCGTGAAGCCCAGCCGGTGCGCCTCGGCGAGCCTGCGCTGCACGCCTGTGACCCGTCTCACCTCGCCCGCGAGGCCGACCTCGCCGATGGCCACCAGGTTCTTCGGCAGCGGGGTGTCGCTGGCGGCCGAGGCGAGCGCGAGCGCGATCGCCAGGTCGGCGGCCGGCTCCGACAGCTTCACACCGCCCACCGTCGCGGAGTAGATGTCCCGCTTGCCGAGCGCGCTGATCCGGCCGCGCTGCTCCAGCACGGCCAGCATCATCGAGACGCGCGAGGTCTCCAGGCCCGAGGTGGTCCGGCGCGGGGAGGGGATCTGCGAGTCCACGGTCAGCGCCTGCACCTCGGCCACCAGCGGGCGGCGGCCCTCCAGCGTGACGGTCAGGCAGGTGCCGGGGACCGGTTCGTCGCGCCGGGTGAGGAAGAGGCCGCTGGGGTCGGCGAGGCCGGTGATGCCCTCGTCGTGCAGCTCGAAGCAGCCGACCTCGTCCGTGGCGCCGTAGCGGTTCTTCACGCCGCGGACCAGGCGCAGGCGCGCGTGCCGGTCGCCCTCGAAGTGCAGGACCACGTCCACCAGGTGCTCCAGGAGACGGGGGCCGGCGATCGCGCCGTCCTTGGTGACGTGGCCCACCAGGAGCGTGGACATGCCTCGCTCCTTCGACGCGCGGATCAGCGCGCCCGCCACCTCCCTCACCTGGGCCATGCCGCCGGGTGCGCCCTCGATCTCGGGGGAGGCGACCGTCTGCACCGAGTCGAGGATCAGCAGGGACGGCTTGACCTCGTCCAAGTGGCCGAGGACGGCGGACAGGTCCGTCTCGGCGGCCAGATACAGCTCGTCGTGGAGGGCGCGGATGCGGTCGGCGCGCAGCCGCACCTGGCTCGCCGACTCCTCACCGGTGACATAGAGGGTGCGGTGCTCGGCGCTCGCGGACTTGGCGGCGACGTCCAGCAGCAGCGTGGACTTGCCGACGCCGGGCTCGCCCGCGAGCAGCACCACCGCGCCGGGCACCAGGCCGCCGCCGAGCACCCGGTCCAGCTCGGGCACGCCGGTCGAGCGGGCGGTGGCCTGCCGGCCGTCGACCTGGCCGATGGGCACCGCGGAGGTGGTGACGCGGCCCGGTGCCGTCGTACGGACCGCGGGCGTGCCGTGCTCCTCGACCGTGCCCCACGCCTGGCACTCGGGGCAGCGGCCGAGCCACTTGGCCGTCTGCCAGCCGCACTCGGTGCAGCGGTAGGACGGGCGGTCCTTGGTGGTCTTGGTACGGGCAGCCATGCGGAAACCGTAGCCCGCGGCACTGACAACGCGTCCCCGGACCACCTGGGGGTGAACCGGTATCGGCCGCCACCCGTCGGGATCGCGCCATGGAACAAAGGGTTCCTGTCCCCTTATGAGGGATCGTTTCACCCGTGCGGGTTAAAACTGCTCAAGGTTCGAGAACGGGCACTCCGCGGCCGCCTACGGTCGCACGGGTGACGAGCAGCAGCCCACAGACCACCACCCGCAGCACCGGAGCGCACCGCGTGCACCGCGAGGGGCGTGATCGTGCCGCCGCGCGCACCCTCGCCCAGCGGCCGCCGGGGCGCTACGAGCCGTACCTGGACGGACTGTTCACCTACTGTCTGTCGGTGCTGTGCGACCACGACGCGGCCACCGCCGCCCTGGGCGACGTCCTGGCCCTGGCCGAGCGGCGCGGCCAGCGGGCCCCGCAGGCGGCCGCCGACCGCAGGGCCTGGCTGTACGCGCTGGCCCGCTGGGCGTGCCTGCGCAAGCTGGCCGAGGCCAAGCAGAAACGTCAGGCCACCCACGCGGCCGGCCGCCCCGGAGCCGCGCACCAGGCCCCCGAGCCGCCCGTCGCCCCCGAGGTCCGGGAGCAGCGGCGCCGCGAACTGGCCCTGCTGGCCTGGCCGGAGGCGGCCGGCACCACCCCGGAGCAGCGCGAGGCCCTCGAACTCGCCGTCCGCCACCACCTGACCGCGCACGAGGTCGCCGCCGTCCTCGGCCGGGAACCCGCCGTCGCGCGCGAACTGCTCGCCACGGCCGCCTGCGAGGTCGAGCGCACCCGCGCGGCCCTCGCCGTCGTCGAGACCGGCGGCTGTCCGAGTGTGGCCCACCTCACCGGGGACAGCGGCCTGGTCCTGAGTACGGCCCTGCGCCGGGAGCTGGTCCGGCACGTCGACGACTGTCCGCGCTGCCGCGGCACCGCCGAGCGTGCCGTCCCCGGCCGCTGGCCCGGTGACACGGTCACCCCGGCCGAGCTGCCCGTCCTGGAGGCCCCGCGCGCAGCCCTCCACATGGCTCTCGCCCACCCCTCACGCGCGCGTGGCGTGGCCGTGCCCCGCTTCGACCGGCAGGGCTTCCCGATGGACCCCAAGGACCACGCGGCCCGCCGCGACCGGCTACGCGCGCGTGCGGTGACCACGACGGTCGTCGCCACGGTGGTCGCCGCCCCGGTCCTGGCCCTGTGGGCCGCCTACCGGGGCGCCCCGACGGCGGAGGCGGAGGGCGGCCCTTCGGCCACCGCGCGCGAGGCGCAGGGCCCCGACGCCCTCGGCAGCGACACGGCCGGCGGCTACGAGAACGCCGGGAACGCGAGTGTGAAGTCCGGCACGGGTATCGGCGAGGACGGCGAGGCGGACGTCTCCGTGGAGGTCGTCAGCGACCACGGGGCGGCCGGCACGGACTCCGGGCAGCTCGACGTCAGCGCCGACGGCGACGGCGACACCACACTGATCACCCTCAGCGCCTCGGGCTCCGGGCCGGTCCGCTGGTCCGCGTCCACCTCGGTGGGCTGGCTCTACCTCAGCCGGTCCTCGGGAACCCTGCGGCCCGGCGAGACGCTGACGGTCAGGGTCTACGTCGACCATCTGCGCGAGCCCGCCGGGCACTGGCACGCACAGGTGGCGGTCGCCCCGGCCGGCGCGGTGGTCTCCATCGACGGCTACGGCACGGCGCCCACCCACCGCGCCACACCCCCGCCCTCCTCCGCCGAGCCCACCCCGCCCCCGCACAGCACACCGGCCGACCCTCCGCCGACCCAGTCCCCACCGTCACCGCCGGCTTCCCCGCCCCCCACCGACCCCCCGTCACCGCCGGCTTCCCCCACCCCGACGCCGACGCCGACACAGCCCGACAGCGAGACGCCGCCCCCGTCCGGGAGCTAGGGGTGGGGGGTGCGTGGGCGGGCTGGATCGGGGGCCTGGGACGGGCGGGCGGCTGCGCGGGCGGGGAGCTACGAGGCCGGGTCGGCCGGGTGAGGGGCGACCAGCGGGAGCTGCGACGCCAGCCGCTGTTCGCAGAGCTCGGCCAGGCGGTCGTAGCCGGCCTTGCCCATCAGCTCCGTCAGCTCGGCCCGGTAGGACACGTACACCGGCTCGCCCGCGCCGTGCGCCGAGGTCGCCGACGTGCACCACCAGTGCAGGTCGTGCCCGCCCGGACCCCAGCCCCGGCGGTCGTACTCGCCGATGGACACCTGCAGCACGCGCGTGTCGTCCGGCCGGTCGATCCAGTCGTACGTCCGCCGGATCGGCAGCTGCCAGCACACGTCCGGCTTGGTCTCCAGCGGCTCCCGGCCCTCGCGCAGCGCGAGGATGTGCAGCGAGCAGCCCGCGCCGCCCGCGAACCCGGGCCGGTTCTGGAAGATGCAGGAGCCCTGGTAGGGGCGCGTCTGGCGGGAGCCCTCGTCGTCCTCGGAGACCCAGCCGTTGCGGGTGCCCTCGGCGTGGTGCTGCCAGATGTCCGGCGTGAGCCGGGCCACGTGCGTGGCGACCCGCTTCTCGTCGTCCTCGTCCGAGAAGTGCGCGCCCAGCGAGCAGCACCCGTCGTCCGCCCGGCCCGCCTGGATGCCCTGGCAGCCGCTGCCGAAGATGCAGTTCCAGCGAGAGGTCAGCCATGTCAGATCACAGCGGAAGACCTGCTCGTCGTCCGCGGGATCCGGAAACTCCACCCAGGCGCGCGCGAAGTCGAGCCCCTTCTCGTCGCTCACCTTCGGGGCCTTCCGGGACACGGACGCCTTCGCCTGCGAAGAATCCTTCACTCCCTTGGAGGATTTGTGGTCCTTCGCCTTTTTCGTCTTTGGCACGCGTCCAGGGTAAGTGGCCCGGGGCCGCACCGGGGACCGTGGGCGGACGATCTGGCAGTAGCGTTCCGTATATGAGACTCGGTGTCCTGGACGTGGGTTCGAACACGGTGCATCTGCTGGTGGTGGACGCTCACCCCGGCGCGCGCCCGCTGCCCGCGCATTCGCACAAGGCCGACCTTCGGCTCGCCCAACTCCTCGACGACAGCGGTGCCATCGGCGACGACGGCATCGAGAGGCTGGTCGCCGTCGTACGGGACGCCCTCCAGGCCGCCGAGGACAAGGGCGTGGAGGACCTGCTGCCGTTCGCGACCTCCGCCGTCCGCGAGGCCGGCAACGCCGATGACGTCCTCGCGCGCGTGGCCGACGAGACCGGCGTACGACTGCAGGTACTCAGCGGCGCCGAGGAGGCCCGCCTGACCTTCCTCGCCGTGCGCCGCTGGTTCGGCTGGTCGGCCGGAAAGCTGCTGGTCCTGGACATCGGCGGCGGCTCCCTGGAGATCGCCTACGGCATAGACGAGGAGCCGGACACCGCCGTCTCCCTGCCGCTCGGCGCCGGCCGGCTCACCGCGGGCTGGCTGCCCGGTGACCCGCCCGACCCCGAGGCCGTACGCGCCCTGCGCCGTCACGTCCGCACGGAGATCGCCCGCACGGTCGGCGAATTCAGCCGCTTCGGCGCCCCCGACCACGTGGTCGCCACCTCCAAGACCTTCAAACAGCTCGCCCGTATCGCCGGCGCCGCCCGCAGTGCCGACGGCCTCTACGTCCAGCGCGAGCTCAAGCGCGAGTCCCTGGAGGCCTGGGTCCCGCGCCTGGCCGGCATGACGGAGCAGCAGCGCGGCGAGCTTCCCGGAGTCTCCGAGGGCAGGGCCGGCCAGCTGCTGGCGGGCGCCCTGGTGGCCGAGGGCGCGATGGACCTGTTCGGCGTGGAGAGCCTGGAGATCTGCCCCTGGGCCCTCCGCGAGGGCGTGATCCTGCGCCGCCTCGACCACATGGGGTCCGACTAGGCACCCAAAAGGGGGGCGCGCGGCCGTACCGGCGGGCGGCCCGCCGCGTGGGCGCGCCTCCCCCCGAGGTCGCCACGCCCGCCCGAATGGCAAAGCTCACAACGGCGAACAGGCACCCGACACCCGGGCCACTCCACCCCGTAAGGTGTCGGACGTGGCTGAACCAAGGGACGTTTCCGTTGCCCTGTCGACGGCCTCCGTATACCCGGAGTCCACGGCGACGGCCTTCGAGATCGCCGCGCGCCTCGGGTACGACGGCGTCGAGGTCATGGTGTGGACCGACCCCGTCAGCCAGGACATCGAGGCGCTGCGCCGCCTGTCGGACTACCACGGCATCCCGATCCTGGCCGTGCACGCCCCCTGCCTGCTGATCACCCAGCGGGTCTGGTCGACGGACCCCTGGGTCAAGCTGCAGCGGGCCCAGGCGGCCGCCGAGAAGCTGGGTGCCTCCACCGTCGTCGTGCACCCGCCCTTCCGCTGGCAGCGGCAGTACGCGCGCGACTTCATCGACGGCGTCTGGCGGATGGCGAACGAGACGGACGTACGGTTCGCCGTCGAGAACATGTACCCGTGGCGCTACCGCGACCGCGAGATGCTCGCCTACGCCCCCGACTGGGACGTCACCAACGACGACTACCGGCACTTCACGATCGACCTCAGCCACACGGCGACGGCCCGCACGGACGCCCTGGACATGATCGGCCGCATGGGCGACCGCCTCGGCCATGTGCATCTCGCCGACGGCCGGGGCTCGGCCAAGGACGAGCACCTGGTGCCCGGGCGCGGCACCCAGCCCTGCGCCGAGCTGCTGGAACGCCTGACCCTGTGCGGCTTCGACGGGCATGTCGTCATCGAGGTCAACACCCGGCGTGCGATGTCCAGCGCCGAGCGCGAGGCCGACCTCGCCGAGGCCCTGGCCTTCACCCGCAAGCACCTGGCGTCGGCGGTGAGGGTGCCCCGGCCATGAGCGAGACACCTGCCACCGGTGAGCCGACGGCCCGCAGAAGAGGCCGCCCGCCGCGCGCCGAGTCCGCCGACACCCGCGACCGCATCCTGTCCGCGGCCCGCGAGGAGTTCTCCGAGCGCGGGTACGAGAAGACGTCCGTACGCGGTATCGCCAAGGCGGCCGGGGTCGACTCCGCGCTCGTCCACCACTACTTCGGCACCAAGGAGCAGGTCTTCGAGGCGGCCGTCGCGGTGGCCTTCGCGCCCGCGCTGAACGCCCCCGAGGCGCTGGCCGCCGGCTCCCTGGACGGGGTGGGGGAGCGGCTGACCCGCTTCGTCTTCGGCGTCTGGGACAACCCCACGACCCGTAGGCCCCTCCTCGCGATCCTCCGCTCCGCCGTGAACAACGAGACCGCCGCCGCCGTCTTCCGCCGCCTCGTGGCCTCCCAGCTGCTGCGCCGTATCGCCGCCCAGGTGGACCTGCCGGACCCGGAGCTGCGGGCCGAGCTGGCGGCCGCGCAGCTGGTGGGAACGGCGATGATGCGCTACGTGATCAAACTGGAGCCGCTGGCGTCCGCCGACCTGGAACAGATCATCGCCCGGGTCGCTCCCGTCGTGCAGGGGCATCTGACGCGCCCCTGAGCCCGCACCGGCGGTTGAGCCCGCACCGGCGGTTCATGGGACGTGTGTCCCGAATTCCGGACAACCGTGTCCAGCGTTTGGAGCACCGGCGTACGCTCGGAGACAGTCAGAACTCTCTGACGGTAGGTCTTCGTAGGTCTTCGAAGGAGCGAGCGACGATGCCCGAGCTGAGGTCCCGCACAGTCACCCACGGTCGCAACATGGCGGGCGCCCGCGCCCTGATGCGCGCCTCCGGTGTACCCGGTGCGGACATCGGCCGGAAGCCGATCATCGCGGTCGCGAACTCCTTCACCGAGTTCGTGCCCGGCCACACCCATCTGCAGCCGGTCGGCCGGATCGTCAGCGAGGCGATCACGGAGGCGGGTGGCATCCCGCGCGAGTTCAACACGATCGCCGTGGACGACGGCATCGCGATGGGCCACGGCGGCATGCTGTACAGCCTCCCCTCCCGCGACCTGATCGCGGACTCGGTGGAGTACATGGTCGAGGCCCACTGCGCCGACGCCCTGGTCTGCATCTCCAACTGCGACAAGATCACCCCGGGCATGCTGCTGGCGGCCCTGCGCCTGAACATCCCGACGGTCTTCGTCTCCGGCGGCCCCATGGAGGCCGGCCGCGCCACCCTGGTGGACGGCACGGTCCGCACGCTCGACCTGGTCGACGCGATCTCCGACGCCGTCAACGACAAGATCTCGGACGAGGACATCCTCCGTATCGAGGAGAACGCCTGCCCGACCTGCGGCTCCTGTTCCGGCATGTTCACCGCCAACTCGATGAACTGCCTGACCGAGGCGATCGGCCTCTCCCTCCCCGGCAACGGCTCCGTCCTCGCCACCCACACGGCCCGCAAGCAGCTCTACGTCGACGCGGCCCGCACGGTCATGGACCTCACCCGCCGCTACTACGAGCAGGACGACGAGTCGGCCCTGCCGCTCAACATCGCCACCTTCCAGGCCTTCGAGAACGCGATGGCCCTGGACATCGCGATGGGCGGCTCGACCAACACGATCCTGCACCTGCTGGCCGCGGCCCAGGAGGCGGGAGTCCCCTTCGGCCTGGAGCAGATCGACGCCGTCTCCCGCCGGGTCCCGTGCCTGGCGAAGGTGGCCCCGAACGTCGCGAAGAACCGCACCTACTACATGGAGGACGTGCACCGCGCCGGCGGTATCCCCGCCCTCCTCGGCGAACTGCACCGCGCGGGCCTGCTCAACGAGGACGTCCACGCCGTCCACAGCCCCTCCCTGGCCGACTGGCTGAAGACCTGGGACGTCCGCGGCGGTTCCCCGTCCCCCGAGGCGGTCGAACTGTGGCACGCCGCCCCCGGCTGCGTCCGCTCCGCCGAGGCCTTCTCGCAGTCCGAGCGCTGGGAGGCCCTGGACGACGACGCGGCGGGCGGCTGCATCCGCTCCGCCGAGCACGCCTACTCCAAGGACGGCGGCCTGGCCGTCCTCAAGGGCAACCTCGCCGTCGACGGCTGCGTCGTGAAGACGGCCGGCGTCGACGAGTCGATCTGGACCTTCGAGGGCCCGGCGGTCGTCTGCGAGTCCCAGGAGGAGGCCGTCCAGCGGATCCTCACCCAGGAGGTCAAGGACGGCGACGTGGTCGTCATCCGCTACGAGGGCCCCAAGGGCGGCCCCGGCATGCAGGAGATGCTCTACCCGACCTCGTACCTGAAGGGCCGGGGCCTCGGCAAGTCCTGCGCGCTGATCACCGACGGCCGCTTCTCCGGCGGCACCTCCGGCCTGTCCATCGGCCACGCCTCCCCGGAGGCGGCCTCCGGCGGCACCATCGCCCTGGTCCAGGACGGCGACCGCATCCGCATCGACATCCCGAACCGCACGATCGAGCTGCTGGTCGACGAGGCGGAGCTGGCCCGCCGCGAGCAGGCCCTGAACGGCGTCTACGCCCCGAAGAACCGCGAGCGCAAGGTCTCCGCCGCCCTCCGCGCCTACGCGGCGATGGCGACGAGCGCCGACAAGGGCGCCGTGCGCGACGTGACCAAGCTGGGCTGACCCGGCACCACCGCACAGGGGGCCGCCTCCGCCGGGGGTGGCCCCTCGCACATCACCAGCCGGACGGATCGCTCGCGGCCACGGCGAACACCGTCCCGTCGGGGGCGGCGGCGTAGACATGGCCGCCGTCGAGCACCGGCGCGGGAGGCGCGCCCATGACCTTCGCCGAGTCCGCGCCCAGCCGCGCGGAGGTCTGCCCGACGAGATGGCCCTTACGGGCGTCGACGGCGAGGAGCCGTCCGTCGCCCGCGGTGAAGTACACATACCGGCCGTCCGCGACCGGCGCAGAGCCACGGCTCACCGAGGTCTCCACGCGCCACAGCTGCTTCCGCGCGCCCATGTCCACGGCTTCCAGAGAGCCACCTGTCGCGAGGAGGTACACGACGTCCCCCCGCACGGTGGCCTGTGCGGCCTCGCTCGCCACAGGCAGCGCCACACGTCGTGTCGACCGGGTGGCGGGCGTGTAGCGGACGACGGCCTTCGTCTCCCCGTAGACACTGCCGACGGAGAGGAAGGAGACGGAGCCGCCCCCGGTGCCGACGGGCTCCAGCGTCCCCTCCAGCCGGGCCTGCCACCGCACGTCACCGCTTCGCGGGTCCACGGCGGCGATCCGTGTGCTCGAGCCGTCGGCCGACGTGCTCGTCGCGTACGCCAGCGGATCCCCGGGGAACGAGACGAGGGTCGGCCTGCCCTGACCGGCGATCCGGCGGCTCCACAGGGTCCTGCCCGAGGCGCCGTCGACGCCGGTGACCCGTCCGTCGGCCTCCGCGACCAGGGCCGTCCGGCCGGTGTACCGGACCGCGGTCCCCGGGGCGAGGCGCCGCTTCCAGACCTCGCCGCCCGAGCCCGGGTCGAGCGCCACGAGCTGCGAGCCGCCATTGGTGAGGGGCTGGACGAGCCCGGCCGAGACGACCGGCGGCCCGCCGCCGGACCCGGTGGCCAGCGGGCGGCGCCACACCAGCTCTCCGTCGGCGGGGGAGAAGGCGGAGACCGTGCCGGACTGCGCGCACAACAACTTCCCCGCGCCGTAGGCGCACTGGGCCATCCCCGACGCCCCGGGCGCCGGCCTGGCCGTCCAGGAACTGAACGACGCCTCCCTGGTACGGGGATGCGTGCCGGCCGGCGTCGGCGCGTCGCTGCCGGCCAGCCGAACCGAGGCCAACGTGGCGACCACGGCGAGACCGAGCGCCCCGGCCCCCACGGCCACTCTGCGGCCGACCCGCCTCCTGACCGCGGGCGCGGGCTGATCGGCCGGGGGTTGCGGAGTCGCTCCGGCACCGGACCGCTGCGCTGGTATGAACGCCTGCGTGTCGTACGAGGCCGCCACCGACCGCAGTTCCCGCATGAGTTCATCGGGGGTCGGCCGGTCCTCCGGCTCCTTGGCCAGGCACCGCCGCACCAGCGGAGCGAGGTCGTCCGGCACTCCGGTGAGGTCCGGCTCGTCATGCACGACCTGGTAGGCCACGACATAGGGACTGTCGGAGTCGAAGGGGCCGCGCCCGGTCGCCGCGTGCACCATCACGGACCCGAGCGCGAACACGTCGGCGGCGGGCCCCACTTCACGCGGCCGCCGGAACTGCTCGGGCGCCATGAAGGGCGGCGTGCCGATCAGCTTCCCGGTCTCGGTACGCAGCTCACTGTCCTTCGGCCGGGAGATGCCGAAGTCGATGACCTTCGGCCCGTCCTCGGCGAGCAGGACGTTGCTCGGCTTCAGATCCCGGTGCACGACCCCGACCCGGTGGATGTCGCGCAGCGCCTCGGCCAGCCCCGCCATCAGCCGGCGCACCTGGCCCGAGTCCATCGGCCCGTTCCGCTTCACCTCGCCGGAAAGGGTCGGGCCCGGAATGAACAGCGTGGCCATCCAGGGCCGGTCGGCATCCGGATCGGCGTCGACCACGGGCGCGGTGAAGGCCCCGCTCACCTTGCGAGCTGCGGCCACCTCCTGCCGGAAACGGCCTCTGAACTCCGGATCCCTGGCGAACTCCGCATGTACGACCTTCACCGCGAGCTTCATGCCCGAGGTGCTGCGGGCCAGGTGGACGACACCCATGCCACCCGACCCCAGGCGTGACTCCAGGCGGTAGTGACCGGCGTACTCGGGAAGTTCCGCTTCCGCGCCCGCTCCTGTGTTCCTGCGTGGCGTCATGCGACCACCCCCGTGCTGTTCGACCGCGCGCGCGACGCACGGAGCCTAGTCGATGACTCGTGCGGGACAGAGGCGGCTTGCTAGCCTTCGCGCGCGAGTCGCGCACCGGTGTTTCGCGGCTCGTTTCCTGGGAATCGACGCGACCCCGTGACAGTCACGGGGTTGAACGGGGGGCTTTTCATGTCCGTGGAACGTGCCGAAGAGGCCAGCGCCACCGCACTGCACTACTACTCCGTCGCCCCGGGCGTCCGCCTGAACGTCCGCAGCGGCCCCGGCACCAGCTACAACCTCGTCCGCGTCCTGGCCGTCGGGGCGAAGGTCCCCGTCTTCTGCCAGACGCCGGGAACGACGGTGAGCGGCCCGTACGGCACCACGAACGTCTGGGACAACATCAACAACGGCGAGTACGTGTCCGACGCCTACGTCCAGACCGGCAGCGACGGCTACATCGCCCCACGCTGCGGCTGACCCCACCGGGAGCCCGCCCCGGCCCGGCGCCATAATCGTTCCCGTGAGCGACGAAACCGGCACCCCGGACACCCCGGCGGGCTCCCCGGGCGGAGCGGCCCAGAGCGGCGGCCCGCGCCCCGAGCCCCTCCGCTTCTTCGGCACCACCTGGGTGAACCACGACGACGGCTACCCGGCCCGCCGCGTCGGCGCCGCCGTCGGCTCGCTCGCCGCCGCCGTCGTCTCCTGTCTGATCCTGCGCTTCGCCTACGAGGGCATCCGGATCGCCGACACCGGCTCCTTCGTGACCGTGCTGATCATCGCCATGTTCGCGATCTGCAGCGCGCTCGCCTTCCGCAACACCTGGGAGGGCTTCGCCCAGCGGCACGACCCGCAGCGCCAGGCCTCCCTGCGCGGCCTGCTCGCCATCGGCTTCGTCGGCTCCCTCCTCGCCTACTTCTTCCGCTGCCTCACCGAGGCCCCCGGAGAGAAGCTGCACCGCGAGGAGTACGAGAAGGCCCGCGAGGAGTACGAGCGCCGCACCTCCCGGCGGACCGGCAACCCGTCGAAGAAGAAGCGCCGCCGGTAACGGCTCCCCGCCGCCCGCACCGGGCCCGGCCCGGAGCGACCCGGGCCGGAGCGCCCCGGCGCGGTCCGACCCGGTCCGGCCCGGTCAGTAGTACCGGCTCATGATCTCCGTGGCCCACTGCGGCTGGCGGGTCGTGCCCTGCGGCCCGAACTCCGCCATGTACGGCTTGATGTCCAGCACCGGGGTGGCGTCCACCGCGTCGAGCCCCTCGACGTGCACGTCCAGTCCGTCGACCCGCAGCACCCGGCAGCGTGAGACCCCGATCCGGTTGGGCCGGTTCTTGCCGCGCTGCGCGAAGATGCCGGCCTTCGGCCAGTCGGCGTTGCCCCGTGGATGCCGGGCCCCGGTCTCGATCCTCTCCTCGGGCACCCGGTCGAAGTGGTAGACGACCTCCAGATGGGAGAAGTCCTCCAGCCCGGCCAGGGCCTCCGCGGTGAACCGGCCACCGTCGACCCGGATCACGGCACGCACCTCGCCCCACTCGTCGTCCCGCACCTCTCCCCGCCCGCCGACGACCCACCCCACCGGCCGCACCACGATGTCCCCGTCCACGCCGTCCTCCTTCTCCAACACGCCCGCACCCCGGGCGACTTCAGTCACGCTATCCGCACCGCCCACCCGCCGCAGCCGCGCCGCCGGCACTCCGGCGGCCGCCAGGGGAGCCGGTGTTCCCGCAGCGCCCGCAGACCGACCGCCTGAGTGATGTCCTTGTCCGTATGACCACGCCACCACCACCCATGCCCTCACCCACGGACCGCGCCCACTCCTTCAACTCCGCCGCCGCCCAGTACGCGGCGAACCGCCCCTCCTACCCGCCCGCCCTTTTCGACGCCGTCGAGGAACTGGCCGGCCGGTCCCTGTCCGGAGCCAGGGTCGTGGACGTCGGCGCCGGTACCGGCATCGCGACCGCGCTGCTGCACGACCGCGGTGCAGACGTACTCGCCGTCGAACCCGGCGCGGGCATGGCCGCCGAGTTCCGCCGCGGGCTGCCCCGTCTCCCGCTCGTCCGCGGCAACGGCAACGCCCTCCCCGTCGCCGACGCGCACGCCGACTTCGTCACCTACGCCCAGTCCTGGCACTGGACCGACACCGCCCGCTCGGTGCCGGAGGCCCTGCGGGTGCTGCGGCCGGGCGGGGCGCTGGCGCTGTGGTGGAACGGCGACGCCCTGGACGTCGAGTGGATCGCCGAGGCCGCCGGCCGGATCGGCGGCTTCTTCGGCGTGGACATCGTCGCCCAGCGACGGGACGGCAGCCGCACCGAACTGGCCGACCCGAGCGGCCGTCTCCGCTTCGACCGCCGGGAGGTCCGCTGGAGCCGCCGGGTCACGATCGACACCCATCTCGCGAACATCGCCAGCCACTCGGCGTTCCTCCTCACGCCCGCCGGGCGCAGGACCGCCTTCCTCGAAGAGGAGCGTGCCCACCTGCTGAAGGTCTTTCCGGACGGCGTCGTCGAGGAGACCTACGACGTGCTCCTCCTCGTCGCCACCAAGCCCTGACCCAGGGCTTCGCGCGAACAGCACAGCGGCGGCCGGACGCGGACGGCATCCGGCCGCCGCTTTTCCATGCCCACACCCGCACCCCCCGCCGCCTCTCGGTGTCCGGGCCCTTGACGTCCGGGCCTGCCGGGCCAATTATTCATCGCATGATGAATTATGCCGTCCAAGCCGACGGCCTCACCGTCGCCCGAGGCCCCCGCACCGTCCTGCGCCACCTCCGCTTCACCGTCCCCCGCGGCCAGATCACCGGCCTCCTCGGGCCCTCCGGCTGCGGCAAATCCACCCTCATGCGCTCCATCGTCGGCACCCAGGCCAAGGTCACCGGCACCCTGAACGTCCTCGGCCACCCGGCCGGCCACCCCACCCTGCGCAGCCGCATCGGCTACGTCACCCAGGCCCCCTCCGTCTACGACGACCTGACCGTCCGCCAGAACCTGGAGTACTTCGCCGCGATCCTCGCCCCCGGCCGCCCGGCCGCCGACCGCCGCCACGAAGCCGACCGCGTCCTCGCCGACGTCGACCTCACCAGCCACGCCGACGCCCTCGCCGGCAACCTCTCCGGCGGCCAGCGCGGCCGGGTCTCCCTGGCCGTCGCCCTGCTCGGCACCCCCGAACTCCTCGTCCTGGACGAACCCACCGTCGGCCTCGACCCCGTACTGCGCCGCGACCTGTGGACCCTCTTCCACGACATCGCCGCCACCCGCGGCGCCACCCTCCTCGTCTCCTCCCACGTCATGGACGAGGCCGAGCGATGCCACCGCCTCCTCCTCATGCGCGAAGGCGAGATCCTCGCCGACGACACCCCCGACGCCCTGCGGACCCGCACCGGCACCGACACCGTCGAGGCCGCGTTCCTCCGCCTCGTCGACGAAGCCGCCGCCGCACACCGCACCCAGCAGACGACCCGCGCCCAGGAGACGACCCGATGAGTACGACCACCCCCGCAGCCCCCACCAGCGCGCTCAGCACCTCACGCACCGCCGCCACCGCAGCCCGGGTCCTGCGCCAGCTCCGGCACGACCCCCGCACCATCGCGCTGATGATCCTCATTCCGTGCCTGATGCTGATCCTGCTGCGCTACGTCTTCGACGCCAGCCCCCGCACCTTCGACAACATCGGCGCCTCCCTGCTCGGCATCTTCCCGCTGATCACGATGTTCCTCGTCACCTCCATCGCCACCCTGCGCGAACGCACCTCCGGCACCCTCGAACGCCTCCTCGCCATGCCCCTCGGCAAGGCCGACCTCATCGCCGGATACGCCCTCGCCTTCGGCGCCCTCGCCATCGTCCAGTCCGCCCTCGCCACCGGACTCGCCGTGTGGCTCCTCGGCCTCGACGTCACCGGCTCACCCTGGCTGCTCCTCCTCGTCGCCCTGCTCGACGCCCTGCTCGGCACGGCTCTCGGTCTCTTCGTCTCGGCCTTCGCGGCCTCGGAGTTCCAGGCGGTCCAGTTCATGCCCGCGGTGATCTTTCCCCAGCTCCTCCTCTGCGGCCTGTTCACTCCGCGGTCCGACATGCACCCCGTGCTCACAGCCGTCTCCGACGTCCTGCCGATGTCGTACGCCGTCGACGGCATGAACCAGGTCCTGCACCACACCGACATGACGGCGACCTTCGTACGGGACGTGCTGATCGTGGCGGGCTGCGCCGTACTGGTGCTGGCCCTCGGGGCGGCCACACTCCGTCGGCGTACCGCGTAGCCGCCGGCCGTCGTGCCGCCGGGGCGGCGGCACCCACCTGCGCACCCACGTTCCACCTGCCGGACAAACAGCCCGCACGGCTCAACCCCGGTGCCAGACTGAACCCCATGAGCCAGAAAGTCGCAGTCCTCGGCACCGGCAAGATCGGCGAAGCCCTGCTCAGCGGAATGATCCGGGCCGGCTGGGCACCCGCCGACCTCCTGGTCACCGCCCGCCGCCCCGAACGCGCCGAAGAACTCCGCGCCCGCTACGGAGTCACCCCGGTCGCCAACACCGACGCCGCCAAGACCGCCGACACCCTCATCCTCACGGTCAAGCCCCAGGACATGGGCACCCTGCTGGACGAACTGGCCCCGCACCTGCCCGCCGACCGGCTGGTCATCAGCGGTGCCGCCGGTATCCCCACCTCCTTCTTCGAGGAGCGCCTGGCCACGGGCACCCCGGTCGTCCGCGTCATGACCAACACACCGGCTCTCGTCGACGAGGCCATGTCGGTCATCTCCGCCGGCAGCCACGCCACCGAGCAGCACCTCGCCCACGCCGAGGAGATCTTCGGCGGCGTCGGCAAGACCCTCCGCGTCCCCGAGAGCCAGCAGGACGCCTGCACCGCCCTGTCCGGCTCCGGCCCCGCGTACTTCTTCTACCTGGTCGAGGCCATGACCGACGCCGGCATCCTGCTCGGCCTGCCCCGCGACAAGGCCCACGACCTCATCGTCCAGTCCGCCATCGGCGCCGCCGTGATGCTCCGCGACAGCGGCGAACACCCCGTCAAGCTCCGCGAGAACGTCACCTCACCGGCCGGCACGACGATCAACGCCATCCGCGAGCTGGAGAACCACGGCGTACGAGCCGCCCTCATCGCCGCCCTCGAAGCCGCCCGCGACCGCAGCCGCGAACTCGCCTCGGGCAAGAAGGACTGACCCGGCACCGGGGGCGACGGCTCACCACCAGCCGCCCGCCCCCGCACCAGCCCGCACGGACAGGCCCCGACCGCCCTAACAGCCCGCCCCGCTCAACGCCGTCTCGAACGCCGGCGGCAACAACCCGATCGCCCGGTAAGCCGCATCGACGGTCGGCCGGGCCATCGCCCTCGCCTTCCCCGCACCATCCCGCAGCACCCCCTCCACATAGGCGGGATCCGCGCACAGCTCCCTGTGCCTGGCCTGCACGGGCCTGAGGACCTCCACCACGGCCTCCGCGGTGTCCTTCTTCAAGGCTCCGTACGACTGGTAAACGGCCGCCAGTGACTCAGGGTTCCCGCCCGTGCACGCAGCGAGAATCTCCAGCAGATTCGCGACCCCCGGCCGCCGCTCCCGGTCGTACGCCACGTCCCGACCGCTGTCGGTGACGGCCCGCAGGACCTTCTTCCGCACCACGTCCGGCTCGTCGAGCAGATAGACGACGCCCAGACCCGAGTCGTCCGACTTCCCCATCTTCGACGTCGGGTCCTGCAGGTTCATCACGCGCGCCGCGACTCCCGGACGGGTCGCCCTGGGCACCACGAACGTGTGCCCGTAGCGCTGGTTGAACCGCACCGCCAGATCCCGCGTCAGTTCGACGTGCTGCACCTGGTCCTCCCCGACCGGCACCTCGTCCGCGCCGTACGCCAGGATGTCCGCCGCCATCAGCACCGGATACGTCAGCAGCGACAGCCGTACGCTCGCACCGCGCTCCCGCTGCCGCGCGACCTTCTCCTTGTACTGGATCATTCGCCGCATCTCACCGTCGGACGCCACGCACTCCAGCAGATACGACAGCCTCGCGTGCTCGTCGACATGGCTCTGCAGGAACACGGTGCAGACCTCGGGATCCAGCCCGGCGGCCAGCATCAGCGTCGCCGTCTGCCGACTGAGCCTGCGCAATCGCGCCGGATCCTGGTCCACGGTCAGCGCGTGCAGATCCACGACGCAGAACACCGAGTCGGCCCGGTGCTGGTCCGTCTCCGCCCAGCGCCGCATGGCACCCAGATAGTTGCCCAGAGTCAGATGCCCGGTCGGCTGGATCCCGCTGAAGACCCGCGTCATCTCCACTCCACCTCCTGATCGAGACCGCCGCTCCTGCGGCCGGCCCCCGGAGTCCTGGAGGGGAAACGAGAACGGCCGCCGAAGCGGCGGCCGTTGGATGCATACGTGAGTACGGCCGCCGTCAGGCGGCCCACCAAAGCTGGGTACACGTACGCGTGGTCATGTGGGCCAGCGTACGCCCTGGGGGTGCTCCGGGGACAAGAGTTGACACGCCCCATGCCGATGCGTAGTGTTCTCCGAGTTGTCCGACGTGAGCGCCGATCTTGGTCGGTCCCCGGACAGCCATTCCGCAAGTACCTGTCACTCATCGACGCTACGGCGCCGAATGCTTTGGCGCGCGTATTTGCGAAATGAGGAATCCGCGTTCGAAAGGACGCAGCCCCCGATTAGCTCGGGAGCGCGGAATCCGCTAAAGTCTCACTCGTCGGAACGGCCCAGCGGCCGGGAAGACAAACCCCGCTGACTGGGGGTCAGACGCCGAAAGGATCTGATAGAGTCGGAACCGCCGGAAAGGGAAACGCGAGAGCGGGAACCTGGAAAGCACCGAGG
>NZ_BMTD01000012.1 GCF_014649495.1 Streptomyces filipinensis
TCCACGGCCCGTACGACGTCGACGTGCACCCCCTGCCCCTCCAGGATGGTGGTGCTCCGGTGGATCAACCCCTCGGTGTTGCTCGTCTCCGGCGACCGTTTGAGCGTGCAGTTGACCACCAGGGCGCGCAGGTCGTCGTACCGCGCCGGGGGTGCGTCGGTGTCGGGCGACGAAGCGGTCACACGGTCCTCCCACAGTTGTGCCGCCGACCCGTGCACGGCGACTCGTCCACCTCCCCCAGCGTGCGGGCCGCCTGCGGCAGCCGCCACACAACTCATCCGAATGGCCCTGAGCGGTCCGCGCCCCGGTCGGCGGCGGACGAGTGGCCGGGGCGGGGTGGCTTCGGCCACGCTGGGCCCCGGCGCGATCAACAGGAACTGGAGACCGCCGTCCGCGAACGCATCCCGCTGGTCGTCCTCGTTCTGGTGCTGCCCGCACTGCACCGCGCCCTCGACGACGAAGGCGTCTGCGTGATCGCCTGCCCCGTCGACTACTCCGAGAACCTGTGCTTGACCGACCGGCTCGGCAGCCTCAGCGGCCCGTTCCGACCTGCCGGGCCGGGGAGCAGCGACAGCCCGGCCCGCCCGCTCGCCGACGGGTCCGGAGGCTGTCGTATTCGATTCGGCTCGCGTCGCACATCGGCACGGAGCAGAAAGGCCGCCCCTGCTCTCACGTCTGTCGTGCCGGGTGCTCCGCGTGTTTCATAGAGGTGTGGCCTGCGGTACGCGACCATACGGACGCGGCCCCGCACATTTTCCAGCCGGCGGGTGCCATGGCGCGCTGATCGCGTGGGTCGGTGCCCTCGACACGGCAAAGCCGACGCGTCAGGAGCGGCAGCCGGCAGAAGGAACACCAAGACAGGAAGAAGGACGGGCATGTCCGGCAGTGAAAGCGAGAATCCGGCAATCCCTTCGCCCACGCCCACACCGACGCGGCGGCCCAGGACGAACCGGGACTGGTGGCCGAATCAGCTGGACCTTCAGGTTCTCCACCAGCACTCGCCCCGGTCCAATCCGATGGACGAGGACTACGACTACGCGAAGGAGTTCGCGACCCTCGACGTCGACGCGCTCAAGCGTGACGTCTTCGAGGTGATGACGGCATCCCAGGACTGGTGGCCTGCCGACTACGGCCACTACGGGCCGCTCTTCATCCGGATGAGCTGGCACGCCGCGGGAACGTACCGCATCGAGGACGGCCGCGGCGGCGGCGGCAGCGGCGCGCAGCGCTTCGCCCCCCTCAACAGCTGGCCGGACAACGCGAGCCTGGACAAGGCGCGCCGTCTGCTCTGGCCGGTCAAACAGAAGTACGGCCGGAAGATCTCGTGGGCCGATCTCCTGGTCTTCGCCGGAAACTGTGCCATGGAATCCATGGGGTTCAAGACGTTCGGTTTCGGTTTCGGGCGACAGGACATCTGGGAACCCGAGGAGATCTTCTGGGGGCCCGAGGACACATGGCTCGGAGATGAGCGCTACAGCGGCGACAGGGAACTCACCGGTCCTTTCGCCGCCGTACAGATGGGACTGATCTACGTCAATCCGGAAGGGCCCAACGGAAACCCGGACCCGTTGGCCGCCGCCCGGGACGTTCGGGAGACGTTCGGGCGCATGGCCATGAATGACGAGGAGACGGTCGCACTCATCGTCGGCGGCCACACCTTCGGCAAGTGCCACGGCGCGGTCGAAGCCAGTTATGTCGGTCCGGAACCCGAGGCGGCCCCCATCGAGCAGCAGGGCCTCGGCTGGCGGAACACGTACGACAGCGGCACGGGCCCCCACACGCTCACCAGTGGTCTGGAGGGCGCATGGACCACCAAGCCCACCACGTGGGACAACGGGTACCTGGACAATCTCTACGGGTACGAGTGGGAGCTGACGAGCAGCCCCGCCGGCGCCCACCAGTGGACTCCCAAGGATCCCGCGGCCGGGAACACCGTGCCCGACGCCCATGATCCGTCGAAGCGGCACGCCCCCATGATGCTGACGACGGACCTCGCGCTGAAGGTGGACCCGGTCTACGGCCCGATCACGAAGAGGTTCCACGAGAACCCGGACGACCTGGCGGTGGCGTTCGCCAAGGCCTGGTACAAGCTGCTGCACCGCGACATGGGACCCCTCTCGCGTTACCTCGGCCCGTGGATTCCCGAGCCGCAGCTGTGGCAGGACCCGGTTCCCGACGTCGATCACGAGCTGGTCGGGGACGAGGACATCGCTGCCCTCAAGGGCCGGATCCTCGCCTCGGGCCTTCCCGTCTCCCAGCTGGTCACCACCGCCTGGGCGTCGGCGGCGAGCTTCCGCGGCACCGACAAGCGCGGCGGGGCGAACGGAGCACGCATCCGGCTCGCGCCGCAGAAGGACTGGGAGCTCAACGACCTCCCCGAGGTGACGGAGGTACTGCGCACGCTCGAAGAGATCCAGCAGGACTTCAACGCCTCGCAGACCGGCGGAACGCGGGTCTCCCTCGCCGACCTGATCGTCCTCGGCGGGTGCGCGGCCGTCGAGCAGGCCGCGAGGGACGCCGGGTACGACGTCACGGTTCCGTTCGCACCGGGGCGTACGGACGCCTCGCAGGAGCAGACCGACGCGGCGTCGTTCGCCGTCCTGGAGCCCAAGGCGGATGCGTTCCGCAACTACCTTCCGGCGGGCGAGAAGCTGTCGCCGGAGACCCTCATGCTGGACCGCGCCAACCTGCTGACGCTGACCGCCCCCGAGATGACGGTGCTGATCGGCGGCATGCGGGCCCTGAACACCGGCTTCAAGGGATCGGCCCACGGTGTCTTCACCGACCGGCCGGGAGTCTTGACCAACGACTTCTTCGTCAACCTGCTCGACATGGGTACGGAGTGGAAGGCGTCGGCTACGGACGAGAACGTGTTCGAAGGCCGGGATCGCGCCACCGGCGAGGTCAAGTGGACCGCCACCGCGGTCGACCTGATCTTCGGCGCGCACTCCCAGCTCCGAGCCGTCTCGGAGGTCTACGCGGCCCGGGACGCGGGAGAGAAGTTCGTACGTGACTTCGTCGCGGCGTGGAACAAGGTGATGAATCTCGACCGGTTCGACCTCGCCTGAAGCCACCGGAATCGGAGGAGAAGCGCTGGGGCGGGGCGCAGGCTGGAAGCAGGCGGGTGCTTGCACGCGTCAGGGCAGGGTGGGGGCCCGACCCCGGGCAGCACCAGCAGCTTCGGACTCGTGGGCGCCAGCGGACAGGATCACCTCACGCTCGGCGTGGACGACCTCGACGATGCCGCCCCGCTCCACCTCCACACCCCTCGCGCGGCCGCCCTCGATCACCACACGGTGGGCGCGGGCCGAGGAGAGCACGGTGAGGTTCGGGCGTGCGAGCGCGGGGTGCAGCCGGCTGGTCGGCCGGCGCCCGCTGCCGCCAGGGCATGGCCACCGGGGAGCCGGGTCAGGGGCTGAACCCGATGGTGAGGTGCGCGGCGGGGCCGGACTGCGCCGTCACGGTGAGCATGCCGTGGCGGTTGCGGTGCGTCAGGGGGGACCCCGCGGTCAGGGCGGCGTAGCGGCGCAGGTCGAATCCGTGCCGTTGGGCGTGGTCCAGAAGCCGGGTACGGGCCTCGGGATCCGTCCCCAGCCAGCTGCGCGCCGGAGCCGACACGCTCAGGGCCCGGGGAGCGGTACTCACGTTCACATTGAATCCGGGGAGTTCGTCGACGGCCGGCCTCCCGAGCAGGTCGCGGACCGCGTCGGCGAGGCACTCCTGTCCGGGGTCCAGGTCGCGCGGCGTCAGCAGGCGCAGGTCCGCGACCGTGAGGCGGCCCACCCGGTGGTAGCACTCGACGGCGCCGGTCGTCAGGTCGATGCCCACCAGGCGGAGCCGGGCCTCGGGCAACGGGAACGGCCGGGCACCGATGAGCCGTGCCACCGCACGCTCGACCGGGACGGCGGCCGCTTTCGGAACCTCCGCGTAGAGCTTGAAGCGGTCACCGCGCGTGTCATGCCGGCCCGCCAGCCACGTCCCCCAGACCACGGGGTGGCGACGGTGGGCGTCCAGCAGGAGCGCGGTGAGCTGGGCGTGCGGTGGTGGCAGCCCGATCCGCGCGAGCCGTTCGAGGCCCGCCGCCAGCCGGGTCCCGGGAGGGCGGGCCGGGGAGACGAACTCCGTGGCGTAGCGGTCGGTGCGGGGCGAGGCCGTGGACACGCTCAGCTCCACCGGGAACCGCTCGGGGGTCAGCAGGCTGCGTCGCCACCGGTCGTCACCGGGGGCCTCCATGAGCGGTTCCAGGAGTCTCGGCAGCCACCGGCGGGCTCCGGGACCGAGCAGCGCCAGCGCCCGGCCCAGGGCGGGCGGCAGCCCTTCGGTCACGGGGGCCGCACCATGACGAGCGAGTCCGTCGTCGTCGTGTAGTCCGTCGCGGACGTGGTGCCGTCGGCACGTACGAAGGTGAAGCGGTAGGAGAACTCGCGCTTTTGCGGGTCGGGCAGTGCGAACCAGGCGTGGTGGGTGGCGGTCAGCGCGGCGTCCAGTTCGATGCGCTGCTCACGTCGGTAGCCGGCCGCCGGGTCGGCGTAGCGCAGGTCCACGAAGACCGTCCGGATGGCGGCCGGGGTCCAGTCCGGGACCAGGTCGATGTCGAGCTGCCCGGGGTAGGGGTCGTTGACCGCCAGGTGTGTGGCACCCGTGGTGACGGGGTCGCAGGTGATCACGGAGCCGTCGGTCATGGTATGGACGAGCTGGTAGGTGTAGGTCAGGTCGGCCGGGTCGGCTGTGCGGACCTTCCACTCGGTGGGTGGATCGGTGGGCCGCACCGTGCGGGTGTCCCGCAGTTCGGTGCCGTCGGGTTCCTTCCTGGTCAGCTCGACGCGGGTCTCCCGGACCAGCTGGGCGTCGATGTCGTGCGGCGCGATCTCCACCCGGAGGAAGCCCAGGAACCGGTGCGGATCGATGGACAGGGCGTACTGGTCGTCGGAGCCCTCTCGCACCACGGTGAGCTCTCGCCCCCGCCAGCCGGACTCCGCGGCGAAGTGGTACTCCAGCCGGTAGGCGTACGTGGTGTCCGCCGCGCTGTCCCGGAAGAAGGTGACGGGCTCGGGACGCGGGGCGGCAGCGTCCACGAGGCGGTCGAAGGAGCGTACTCCGCCGGGGTCCTCGGCTCTGCCGTAGCGGATCGTCACGGCGATGCTCGTCAGACCGAGCGCGGCGAAGTCCACGTCGCCGACCAGTTGCACCGTGAGGGTGCGGAAGAAGGGATCGTCGAGGTCGGCGTCGATGACGTGCGGAGGTCCGTTCAGGTCCGCGGCGAGCGTGCCGAGGAATCCTTGGGGCGCGTAGGTGCGCTGCACCGCCTCGGCCCGGTCGTAGCTGAACGAGACCTCCTTGTCCTCGATCTGCAGGCCGTAGCGCAGCCGGAAGGTCACGAGCGCGGGGCTCACGCCGCCGGTCGCCGCGGGTGCGGCCCCCGCCGGGAGCGCCGACGGTGCCGGGGCGTGCGGGGCGGCTGCGGGAGAGGCGGCGGCTGCCTGCGGGGGTGCCGCGGGTGCCGGCGGGAAGTGGGGGGTGGGGATCGCGGGGGGCGCCGGCGGGGAGGGGGCGAGCGGTGGGCCGAGCGGCTGCGGGACCGCGGGGGCGGGCCCGGCGGGCTGCGCCGGCGCACCAGGAGGGTGTACGGCGCCCGGGGCGCCGGGTGTCGCCGGGGTGACCGGCCCTGCCCCGGGCGGGGTGACCGGTCCGGCCACCGGCGGGGCGAACGGTCCCGTCCTCGGGGGGATGGCTCCCGTGGGGGACAGGGGCATCGCCCTGCCCGCGGCCGGGCCGAGGCCCGGCGTGGGCGTCCC
Source organism: Streptomyces filipinensis (assembly GCF_014649495.1). GTDB lineage: Bacteria > Actinomycetota > Actinomycetes > Streptomycetales > Streptomycetaceae > Streptomyces > Streptomyces filipinensis. The sequence continues at coordinate 5,796 of NZ_BMTD01000012.1, forward strand.
GGCCACCGGACCCGCCGGAGCGCCGGCCGGCCCCGCGGTTGCCGGGCGAGGGGCGGGAGAGGGCAGGTCCCGTGGGCTGAGGGAGGGTTCGAACCACTGGGCGAGCACATGGTTCATGAACGTGTCCAGCGCCCACTGGATCTTCTGGTCGTTGTCCGCGTCGGTCGTGAACTCCTTGACGTCGATGTGGATGACCCCACTCTGGCGAAGCCTTTGGAACGCGGCTTCCAGTCCCACGCGGGCCCAGTAGATCTGGGCGTCGATCCCGACGGCCAGTTCGCTGTACACGCGGTGCATGTTGGCGGTGATCGTGACGGACAGGGCGGGCCGCAGGGCGGTGAACCGCAGGCGGTAGATGACACCGACGGGGGTGCCGCCCGCGGCGAAGACCTGCTTCAGCAGACTCGCGCCCTGTGCACTGAGCCGCAGGCTGAACATGGCCGTGTTGTCGCCGTACAACGAGGGCACGGCCGATCCGAGGATCGTCTCGACGGCGCGGAACGCCCCCGGTGGGAGCGTGTTCACGGTCCCACCGGGGCCCTGCACGTCCAGGGCGACGCACTGGACGTCGCCCTCGTCGTACGGGACCTGGGACAGCCGTACCGTTCCCGGGGCGTGCTCGGCCAGCCGGCTCCGCAGCCGGGACTCCGCCTCCGGGTCGAGCGTCAGGGCGGTCTGGATCATCAGGAAGCCGCCCCCGACGGAATCACCGTCGCCCGGCGTGCCGCGCCAGGTGATGAGGGTGAAGACGGGCCCCTGATCACCCTGGGCCAGGGTGACGGGAGCGGGAAGGTACCAGAACTGGTTGGGGTCCGCGTGGTCGGGGAACACCTCCACGCCGTCGACGAGCCATGATGTGGTGCCCAGTTGCAGCATGAGGCAGCCCTCCGGTCGTGGCGTCAGGCGCCGGGAACGTCGAGGACGGGCAGGTTGGCGTCGGTCCACGCCCCGACCCGGCTCAGTCCGCTGGTGTCGACGTGGACGGCCCGGTAGCGGTACCCGGGTGTCCCCGTCACGTCGAACTCGTGCACGACCGGAGCCGAGTCACGGGTGAAGGAGTAGGAGGAGGTGACCGTCTCCGTGCCCGGCTGGGCGAACTCGACCCGCACCTCCTGGACGCCGGCCGTCTCTGCGGCCTGCGTGTCGACGCGGACGACCACGGCCTGGTGTGCGGGCATGTCGGCGGTGACGATCAGGCTGGTGCGTCCGGTCGAGGATTCCGGGACGGTGCTCATGTGTCCGTCGGTGTAGAGCACGGTGACGCGGTAGGTGACCCGGCGCAGGGCCGGGTCCCGCAGGCCTACCTTGAACTGCTGGGCCCCGGCCTTCTCGCTGGTGAACTCCAGGGACGCCTCCTGCCGCAGTTGGTGGGCGGGGTCCTCGTACAGCAGGTCGACGAGGAGCGCGCTCACGTTCGCCCAGACGACCAGGGGGCGAACGGTCAGGGGGTAGGTGTCGGGGAAGGGGTCGCGCACCCGCACCTCGGTGTCGTCCGTCTGCGTCCACTCACGCACCACGTCCGGGCGGCCGATGCCGTGGTAGGTGAGGCGGTAGGCGTAGGTGCCCGGCGCGGAGCCGACGATGAAGAGCGGCCACTGCCACAGCGGCTGCTTGGGGTCGAGGTCGAGGACGTACTCCCCCGACACCCCGGAGGCCGCGTCCTGGTAGCGCAGTTCGACCGTGACGGCGCGCCAGTCGTCCCAGGGGATGCCGTCCTCGCGGATCAGTACGGGGCGGAAGGCGAAGGTCTCGCTGGGGCGGATCTCGGCGATCTCCGTCTCGGTGGTGTCGTGGACCGTCAGCTGGTCCGGGAGGACCCAGCCGGCGGGCTTCGCCAGGTGGTAGGTGATGTCCACGGTCACCGGTGCCACCATCCTGCCGCCCGCGAGCCGGCTGGGCCAGTCGGCCTCGCCGGTGTTGTTCTGCGGATCGAGGAGGACGGTTGTGGCGTCGTCCCCGTAGCGCAGGTCGACGCCCACCGAGGTGAGGAACCCGGAGGTGAAGTCGACGCGCGAGACCACCTTCACGCTGCGGCGGCTGAACCACGGGTCGTCGACCGACACGCGCCGGGTGAAGTCGCTCCGCGGGCGTCCGGACGCGGCGATCAGCGCGGCGATGCCGCTGAGATGTCCCTGCGGGTAGACGGTCCGGCGGACGGCGGTGCGCTCGCCCATGCGGACGTCCAGGCGTTTTTGCACCTCCTCGACGGAGGTGCTGCGACGGTAGGTGTAGGTGCCGGTGAGGGACAGCCCACCGGTCATGGCCACACGGCCGAACTCGGTGGCGAGCGCGGCGGCACGGTCCCAGCCGTCGGGGGCCGGCCGGGGGGCGAGGGCGGCCTCGAAGAAGGAGTCGGTGATCATGTCGTAGACCGCGGACACGGCCCGGTCGTGGCCGGCGATGACCGACTTGCCGGCCTCGCCCTCGGGCACGAACAGGTCGTCCTGGATGTCGATGACCCGTTCGTCCCTGAGTTTGTCCAGCTGCTCGGTGATCTGCGACGAGAGGAACACGCCCGACACGCCGAAGGTCTTGTCGAGGCGTTCTTTCAGCTCGTCCCAGCGGATGTTCAGGGTCACCGTGTAAGCGGGACGCAGGGCCAGGAACTCCAGCGCGTACACGACGCCGATGGGGGCCACGGCCCCGTCCAGGCAGCTCGCCGTCAGGGTCGCGCCGCGGGCGTCGAGCACGGCCGAGAAGGCGGCCTGGTCGGCGCCGTACAGACTGGGCTGCGCCTGGTGGATGATGCGCTCGACGAAGCGGGAGTCGTCCGGTGCGGCACCACTCTCGCTGTCGAGGAGAACCAGTTTGACGGTGCCGCTCTCCAGCGGCACGGGAACGGGCCGGCGCGGCCGGTCGGGCAGGTTCAGCTGCGACTGGATCTGCCCCGCGACCTCGTCGAGGGCGCTGTCGAGCCGGTCGGCGGGCGGCCCCAGGACGACGTCGAAATTCAGCAGTCCCCCGGTGGTCTCGTCCTTGTCCCCGCGGAACTCCAGCAGCGAGAACACCGGCAGCGCTGCCCCTCCCTCGCTGCGGACGGCGATCGACGGCCCCATGGGCAGGTAGTACCACTGGAGCGGGTCGGCGTGGTCCGGGAAGAGGCTGAATCCGTTCACCATCAGGAACGGTGGTGCGAGCGAGAGCATGGCACGGCTCCTAGGCGGCGCCGGGACGGCGCGGCAGCAGCACGTTGGCGTCCGCCGTCGTGACCGCGGTGGTGGTGGCGCTGGTGCCGTCGGTGAAGTAGTAGGTGGCGGTCCAGGAGAAGTCCTTCGTGGCGGCGTCGGCCAGGGAGAAGACCACCGGTGGTGGGGTGCCGCCCTTGCGTACCAGGGCGCTCTTGACCTGCTCCTGGGCCGGGGCGCCGCCGTCACACGTCAGCACGACCTTGACCAGGTCGACGGTGGCCCAGTCGACGAGGTCGGGGGAGACGATGACGCTGATCACCGTCCCGACCATGTCACCGACCTCGACGGTCGCCTCTTCGGTCGCGGTCTCGGGGATCTCCCGGACGCTGCCGTTCTTGTAGCGCACCAGGCCGCTGTACGTCAGCGTGCCGGAGTGGGCCTCGCGGACCTGGATCGTCCACTCCTTGTAGGGATCGGCCGCGTTCAGCAGTTTGCTGTCGGCCCAGCTGTAGCCGCTCTGGGGGTCCTCGTAGCGGACGTCGACGAGGATGGAGTCGATCGTGGAGACCAGGTCGCCGACGGCGACGACCCTGACCCTGCGCATGTCGTTGAAGGGCGAACTCAGGTAGATGCGCTTCCCGGTCGTCTCCTTCCAGTCGTCCTGGAAGGTGTCGCCCTTGGTCCGGTAGTCCACCCGGTACCGCACGGGCCGGTCGCGCTGCTCCGAGATGACGTGCGTGAGGGTCTGCTCGGTGCTGTTCTGCTCGGTGAACACGACCTGGTCCGTGATCGCGGGCCCGTTGGCCGGCGTGTACTCGATGCTGACGGTGGCGGAGTCCACGGACTTGAAGTCGAGGTTGCCGGGCAGCACGTGCAGTTCGAGTACGCCCAGGTCGTCGGCGTTGATGGTCAGGGGCCCGGTGTGCGGCGCGAGGGGTGCCTGGTACACGGTCGACGTTCCCTTGTAGTTGACCGTGAAGGAGTGCTGGTACTCCCGGGAGTCGCCCTTGACGTAGGCGGCGAACGTCTCGGTCTGTTCGGGCTTGTCGAAGTGGTAGTCGCCCGTCTCCAGCTTGTCGCCCTGGTACTGCACGTGGACGTCCACGCTGTGCACCGGCCGGCCGGCGCCGAAGTCGGCGTTCACCCGCACCGGGACGGAGAACGAGCGGAAGAAGGGGTCGTCCAGGTCGATCTCGCGGTAGTGGTCGGCCCACAGCACCGGGCGGCCCTGCTTGTCGGTCATGTTGGTGATGTTCGGCAGTGTGCCCTGGGGATTGAACGGCCACAGCACGGCGGTCTGCTCGTTGATGGTGATCGTGAAGTCGTCGACGTGCAGATTGGTGTACTCGCGGTGGATCGTCTCGTAGTCCTCCAGGACGGAACGGTCACCGGTGTAGCCCTCGACCTGTTCCGTCATCCGCTTGGTCGCGATGTCGAGCACGGTCCGCCGTACGCTCTCCTCGATCCGGGCCACGAGCTGGGCGTCCGCTCCCGTGCCGGCGTCCACATGGGTCTCGATCACGTCGGTGTTCGTCGCCACCTCGGCGATCGTGTTCGAGAAGGTGTCGTCGCCCCACCCCGCGTCGTCGGAGGCGTTCTGGACGAAGGAGCGGAACTTGGTCGACGAGAAGTGGCCGTATCCGGTGACGGCGGGAAGCTTCACCCAGCCGTTCATCCCGTAGGCCACCTGGACGATGCCGCCCTTGCCCTGGAGAGCCTCGGCGAACAGGGTGGCGCCGAAGTCCGGCAGCTCGATGGTGAACGGGGTGACGTTGTCGCCGTACAGGGAGGGCCCGACCGGGTTCCACACCTTGCTGACGAGAGTTCCGCCCACGTCGGACAGGTTGAGGTGGGCCGTGCCGTTCGCCCAGGTGATGGTCCCGAGGCCGACCCGGTCGGCAAGGTCCTGACCCACCTGGGCGCGCAACTGGCCGAGGATGACGGCGCGGGTGGGATCGTCCAGCGCGAACTGGGTGTCGAAGGTCGCGAACCCGCCCCCGGTCTGGCCTGACGGCTGGACCTTCGGCTGCCGGTACTTGAGGTACATGAAGACAGGGTTTCCCTGGGCGTCACAGCGGAAGGTCGGCTGCTGCGGCACCGCGTAGAAGAGCGCGGGGTCGGCGTGGTCGCCGTAGACCTGTACGCCGGCGATCATCTGGGCCTTGTCGATCTGGAGCATGGTGGCCTTCCTGGGCCCGGGACCGGCCGGTGCTCCGGCTAGATCCGGACGTGGGGGGTGGTGGAACGGACGGTGCGCTTCGGGACGGTCGCGCCACTGCCGTCGGTCTCCGACACGTCGACGACGAGTTCGCCGTCGAGGTCGTCCCGCCCGCTGGCCACCCGCCAGGACGCGGACCACGCGGGTGCGGTCAGGGTGAGGCTGCGGTGGTCGGGCAGGCCGTCTCCCGCGGGCTGGTACCAGACCTCGATCGCGACCGCGGCGCCCGCGTCCCGGCCGGGGGCCTCGCAGGTGACGGTGACGACGCCCAGGGCGCGGTCGTCCACGACCCAGCCCGAGGCGTCGGGTGTGCCGGTGCGTTCATAGGAGGATCCGTCGTCCCCGTGGACGGTGAACCGCAGGCTCCCCCCGGCCGGCAGCCGGACCGGAGCGGTGTCCGGGGCGGTGACCGAAACCGTCCAGGGCGTCCCGGCCTCGTCGGTACCGGACAGGTCCAGCCGGCGGACCGGGGGATCCCCCACGGGGGCCGTGACCCGGAGCGGCAGCGCTGCTTCGGGCGGGGGCGGCACGGACTCGGGGGGCTTCGCCGGAGCGGAGACCGCGAAGGTGTGGCGTTCCGCCGAGGGCGCGGCGCTCAGCGCCTGGCCGACGTCCAGTTCACGCTGGACCCGCTCGGTCTCCAGCGTGGCGTCGAAGCGGACGAAGAGCTTGCCGGGAGAGCCGGAGAGGGCCTCCTCCACCAGCGGGACCAGTGCCGGCTCGACTGGGGCGGTCATCAGCGTCGTGTACGGGGGCGCGCCGGACGACGCGGACTCCGCCAGTTCGGTCTCCGCTCCCCCGTCGTCCCGCGCGTTCAGGGTGACGCCGTGGACCTTCACGCCGCCGATCGCGACGATCAGCTCGCCTGGCGCGACCTTCAACTCCTCGGCGGCCTGCGCCAGCAGGACGGCCGTCTCGTCGCGGTCCGGCCACCAGTGCGCACTGATCTGCACGGACGCGGAGGTACCCGCCACCACCAGGCTGGCCATGGGAACGCCCTGCGGCGAGAGGTCCAGAACGGGGTCTCCTGGCAGCAGACGGACCGTCAGAGGGTCATGCCGGTCGACGAGGAGCCGGGGAGGGGAATGCGAGGACATTTTGCCTCTTTTGGGTGGATATGCTCACAATCGAGTGTAGAGCGCGTTCCGCCTGGTCGCATGGAAGAAGGTGGAGAATCGTGCTCCGGCTCCCCGCACTCCTGGCCCGGCCGACCTGGTCGCTGTACGCCGACGACCAGCTTGACCAGGCGTTCTACGCGATCGCATCGGTTCCCCGGCTGGCCCGGGGACCCGACGGAGCCGCCGTTCTGTCACTGATCAAGTACCGTTCCGGGACTGACAAGTTGAACGGCGGAATCATTGAACTGCAAACGGACCTCGCGCTGCGCCCGGAGGAACGCGACGAGGCCCTGGCGGCCGCACGCGCCCACGGCGGCGACACAGCCACGGTCCGGGCGGCGGGCGGACCCCAACTCGCCACGCCCCTGTGGCTGGACGGGACGGCCTCCCTGCAACTCCTCGACCCCGCCGCGAAGTCCGACGAACGGACGGTGCACACCCAGCCCTCGCTGTCCGGGAACAACCCGGCTGTCTTCCAGGCGGCGTTGACGCAGGAGGGCGCCACCGTGCAGTGGGACGCACTGCGCTCCGCACGGCCCTCGCTCCAGGCCTCCTACCGGCTGCGCGCCATGGCGAGGATTCCCGACGGAACGGTGCACGCATACGCCCGCAGCGCCGACGTGACCGCCCTGTGGGCGCAGGCCACCGCGCTCCCCGACCCCCGGGGAGCACTGGCCCAGGCCTCCGCGGCCGGCGTCGACGTCCTGGACTGGCCCGCGGACGGCGACCCGGAACTGCGGGAGGCGTTCATCTCCTGGGGCTGGGAGTGGCTCGCCCCGTGGCTGCCGCCGCACGGCACGCCGCCCACCAGCGACATCGACGCCGTGTTCACCGGGGCGGCCGGCCTGCCGTGGCCGTTCGACGCCGCCGGCACGCTGGACCCGCCCGACCTGACCCGCGACGAGGGCTGCTTCCTGGCCCTCGACCTCTCCGATCCGATCTTCCAGCAACGACGCACCGTGGTCCGCTGCAACGCCGACTTCACGACGGGCATGATCGCGGCCGTCACCGCCCGGATCGCCTACGGCGACCAGCGCCACGACGCCGTCTTCACCGACAACGACACCGTCGACCAGGTCACGTGGACGGTCGACCCGGCGCTCGGCAGGACGATCGCCGTGCGCCCGGTGGTGTCCTTCGCCGCCTCCAGCGCCACACTGGAACTGCCGGAGCTGCGCACCGACAACCAGTTCGTGCTCCTCAGCGTCGACGACGTCGGACGGCTGACGGTCGACCTGAGCGGCGCCGCCCTCGACTGGTCGACCGTCCACCACGTCGAGGCCGGCATCCGGTACCAGGACAGCGACCATGGCGTCGGACTCGTCGAGGACACCCTCGAACTCGACGCGTCCCGGCCCAGTCAGCGCTACGAGCGGACCGTGTACGCGCCCGTGAACCGGCCCTACGACCTGCGGCTGGTCTACACCCTGACCGACGGGCAGACCGTGGTGCGCGACTGGTCGCCGCAGACCGGCAGAACCGTCCTCGTACCCGCGCCCTTCGACCGGTGGCTGACCCTGCGGCTGCGCGCGGCCGGCTGGTCCGGCGGCATCAGCGCCTTCCAGGTCGACCTGGAGGCCGAGGACGGAACGGGACGCACCAGCAGGAACACCGTACGGCTCACCCCCGAGACCGGCACGGCGGACTGGCGCACCGGCCTCGCCCCCGCCGCCACCGGGCGGTTCCGCTACCGCGTGACGACCCTCTACGCGGACGGGCACTCCACCGTGGACCCCTGGAAGGACGGCGAGGGTTCCCGGACTCTCGATGTCGGTCCGGCGCCGTCGCGGGTCCTGGATGTGACGGTGGTGGCCGACCTCGTGGACTTCACGGTCGTCAAGCTCGTGAAGACAACCCTGCGCCATCCGGTGCCCACGGGTGAGCCGGCCACCCACGAGATGGTGTTCGCCCCCGGCCGGGCCACCAGCGAGTCATGGCAGTTGCCGCTGTCCGACGACGGCGGCGACGGCGGCCCGGACTACACCGTCACCTCCACCTTCTACCTGCGGGACGGAGACCACCGCAGCACCCCCGAGACACCCGGGACCGACCCGATCGTGGTGCTGCGGCTCCCGGCCTGAACCGGCTGTGCGAGGAGAGCACGTCATGCTGAATCTGCTCAACAAGTTCGTGGTTCCCGAGGTGAGTCACGTCGACATCTACCAGGACGACGAGGACCCGCTGCAGTTCTGGATGATTCCGCAGCGGGTCCGGGCCGCCCTCGGTCCGGAGGACACCCCGGAACTGTCCATCTACGCCTTCGCCAGGGACCTGAGTCTGATGGCGGGAATCGACACACCGCTGCCGCCGGGCGAGACCGAGGGCGGTCTGATGACCCTGACCGTCGAGTGCACGGTGCAGCAGGAGGACCAGGAGAAGATCCTCGCGTACCTGCGCAGCCAGGTCCTGTCGGGAGCGCTTCACCTCGCGCGTCCGGTGGCCTCCGGCGGGGAGATCGGCACCGAGTGGCGTGGCGCCGTGAGCGGCGATCCCAAACTCGCCTACCCGACCTGGATCGAGGGTGACGTCCAGTTCTGCCTGCCCTCGGCCCTGGGGCCCACATTCGTCAAGCCCGGGGACAACAAGGTCAAACCGTCCCTGACCGAGTCGAACGTCGCCAGCTTCTCCATCGCACTCGGGCAGGAGGGCATACGGCTCTTCCGGGAGACGATCAGCTCGGGCAAACTGCCCGCCCACGTGGCCTACAGCCTCCAGTTCGTCGCCCGCGTCCCGTCGATCACGGTCACCATCACCGGTCACGCCGAGGCGGTGCACCGGGAGCTGAAGGACCTCGCCCCCATCGTGGAGACCGAGAACGGCGTCCCCGTCCGCACGTTCCCCCAGGTGACCAGCCTGAAGGAGTTGCAGGACACGTGCGGCAGCCTCCACGTCGAGTACACGAAGTTCGACTTCGCCCAGCAGGACGACAAGCTGCGCGAGCAACTGGAGGACTTCGTCCTGCAGACCACGACGGCGTATCTGAAGAGCATGTTCTGCCAGCCCCTGATCACGGGTCAGCTGGACAAGGAGAAGCTGGGCACCGACCCGATGCAGAACTTCAAGCCGCCCGGTACGTCCGTCACGGGCAGCAACCAGCTGTGGCTCAAGGAGTTCGAGCAGACGGGTGAGACGGACTTCGGGATGACCTTCCACGGCAACATGGCCCGGCCCTTCTCCACGTATCCCAGTGCCGCGCTGGTCTCCATGGTCACCCAGCCGCAGTTGGAGAAGGCATTCATCGAGGCCGACCTCAACACGCCCATCTTCCACACCCTTCAGGTCCCGGTCCGGGTGACCGCCGACTTCGAGCACGACCCGATCGCGGGCATCCAGGTGACGCTCGACTACCGGCAGACCGACGACCGCACCGGCGAGGTCAAGGCCTTCTCGCAGACCTACGACTTCCTCAAGGGATCCGAGACCTACTACTTCCGCACCACCCTGGCCAAGGACGCCCAGGGAGCGCCCAAGGACACGTTCACCTACTCCAGCCGGCTCCACTACAAGGCCGCACAGGCGTCCACCGACATCCCCCCGCAGCCCACCCGCGAGAAGAGCCTCATCATCGGCTACGACCGGCTGAGTTGTGTCGACGTCAAGGTGGTGGCCGGCACCGTGCCGTGGGCGACGGTCCAGTCGGTCCAGGTCGACCTGCGACTGCCCGGCGTGTCCCTGCCGTCGGCCACGAAGACGGTCATCCTCAGCCAGCAGGCCGTCGAGGACAGCTGGTTCAGCTACACCGGCGGCCAGACCTCCCCCGAATACGAGTACAGCTGCGAGTTCCTGCTGGTGAACGGCAGCCGCATGACGACCCCACCGCAGCGCACCTCCGCCTCACGGCTGCTCATCGACGCGCCTTTCGAGGACCGCATGAGCGCCACCTTCGTGCCCCAGGGCCTCTTCCCCCCGCTGCAGTCGATCGTGCTGTCCACGAAGTACGCGGACGAGGCCGCCTCGTACCACACCGAAGGCACGTACGTCTTCACCAACAACACCACGCCCTGGCGCTGGGACGTCGACCTGCCCTCCGCGAAGAACCGCGAGTTCCAGTACAAGGCCGACATCACCTACGTCGACGGGACGACCACTCCCGGGCAGTGGCAGGCGGGCCAGGAAGGCACCGTCCAGGTCGGCGAGGTGAAGAGCTCGCTGATGGACGTGACGGTGACCGCGGCCGCGCTGGACATGACCAAGTGGAAGCTCGTCGTCGTCAAGCTGCGGCACGAGGACCCGGCCACCCACGAGGTGCAGGAGCAGACGATCAAGCTGACCCCGGCCAATGCCGGCCAGGACCAGTCATGGAAGGTCGCCCTGAAGGACCCCACCGCGACGACCTTCACCTACGAGCTGGACGGTTACGGCGTCGACGGAACCCACAAGACGGTGGCCGCCACGACGAGCAGCGAACAGCTGCTCGTGGTCGAGCTGTGACGGACGGCCGTCCGAAGGGAGCTGCGTCATGAGCGACGAAGCGGGAGCCCCGCACCTTGAGACCCGGAACCTGGATCCCGGGCTCACGGGCGCCACCGGACAGACCCTGACCGCGACCGGCGAGACCTTCCAGCCCGGTCTCCTGAACGACCTGATGGCCCGGCGGGCCGAGCCGGCGGCCGACCAGATTCCGCTCGTGCCCAAGGCGCCCGAGGAACCCGGCGAGGTCCTGCAGGGGGCCCACGCCGACTACTTCGTGCCGGTGGCGACCCTGCCCGCCCGCTCGAAGCGGTCGCGGACACCCGCGGTGTTCCTGGAGGCCGACGACCTGGGCAGATGGAGCCTGCTGGTGTGGATCGACCTGGTGCGGCCGGACACCGCTCCGGCCGAGGCCCGGCCGATGCCGCTGAGCGACCTCACGGCCATCCTCACCACCACCGATGAGCAGTCCACCGTGACCTTCGCGTCGGTGACCGACCTGCCGGCACCGGACCCCCATGTCGTACGCCGTCTCGCCCTCGCCGCCGAGGTGGATCCCGCCGTAGCCGCCGACACGCTGCAGAACGACATGAACGCGGCCATCGTCGTCAACGGCACGCTGTCCTACCGGGTGTGGGACCCCGAAACCCTCACCGGTGAGGTCCTCCCGGACCTGGCCCCGGAGGAAGAGGCCCAGCTGGAGGTGGACAGCACGGCGATGCTGCTCGGCCCGGGCGGCGGGGGGATCGCCGCCTGCCTTCCGACGTCCGACAAGCCCAACCGCCCGATCTACTACCACTGGAACTTCAAGAGCGGCGCCGACGCGGACCAGGGACTCGACCCGGACAACGTGTGGGTGGACAGCCCCGCGGGGCTGTGGCAGATGTCGCCCCTGCCCAACCAGTACTTCGTCCTGCCCAGCGAGTACCGGCTGGCCTTCGATCTGGAGCGCGGCACTCCCGCCATGAGTGTGCTGCTGGTGCGGCCGGACGCGGCAGCGGACGCCGCCGCCGGCCCGGACCAGGCGTGGAAGGTCAGGGTGCGCTTCAAACTGGTGCCCTGGCTGGACCCGCAGTCGATGGAGCGCCTGCGCGCGGCCGTGGCCGACGTGGAAGGGATCGCCTACCCGCAGCTGGTGCTGGGCGGCTACGCCGGTGCCACCTTCGACGAGTCCTCCTGGCTCAAGGACCTGGGAGGCAGGACACTCAGCACGGAGGCCGGGAACACCACGATCGACGCCCGCGGTTTCGAGCTCGTGCAGGACTGCTCCATGGAGTACTACACGCTGCTGGCGCGGTTGCTCGCACCGGCGTCCGGCACGGCGACCGGGATCGAGGGCCGGGTCGTGCTCAGCCTGCGCAGGTCGCCCGACGACGACACGGCGAAGGAACAGCGCGACGTGCCGGTGAAGATACGGCTCGACCAGCCCGACGACGGTTTCCTCACCACGGAACAGATCACCGCCCCCTTCCCGGATGCCGCCACCTGGCCGGCCGGCTGGACTCCGCCGTTCTACGCCAAGGTGCGCTCCCCGAGCGCCGTGCGGGCCGACGTCTCGGGGGTGGTGGCGGCCTTGCTCGTGAACGACCCGCTCACCGGCGTACCGGTCGACCGCGCCCGCGCGGCGGCCACCCCCGCGTCGTTCTCCCTGGGCGGGCCCGACGCGGCGCCGGTGCAGCCCCCTGCCGAGGCCGCGCCGGCCGCCGCCGCGGGCTCGCCCGCGTTCCAGCCGCCCCCCAACCCGCCGGTGGGAAACGGTGAGGTGCTGCTCCGGCTCACCCAGACCGAGGCCGAACCCGTCGATCCGCGCCTGGTCAGCTCGCTGGCCCTCGACTACACCGGGGTCACGGTGAAGATCGATCCCGCCGTCATGCTGGAGCGCGTACACGAACTGGGCATGTCCACCGGCCTGGTGGCCCGCGTGAACGTGAGCAGCTACCAGCTCAAGCACCCGGAGACCCTTCCGCCCGAGCTGGCCGACGTGTTCGGCATCGACGTCGAGATGCGGCGGGGCAGCGCCGAGGCGGTCACCGTGAGCCTCACCCGGGACGCGCCCGAGGCGACCAGCGACATCCCGTTCGGGTTCTCGGACCTGGTCGCGGATCTGCACCCGGACCAGCCGAAGTTCGAGTACCGGCGGCGCAACGTCGCGACCAAGGGCACCGGGCCCTTCTCCCCGTGGGAGTCGGTGGTGGGACGGAACCTGCTCGTCACTCCGGTGACCTGAGAGCGGTCGCCGCGGTGCCAGGGCGGGACACGCACGAACAGGAGAGACGCGATGACAGTGACCAACGCCGACGGCTCCACCACCGTGGACAACGGCGACGGTACGTCGACGACGACGTGGTCCGACGGCACGACCGAAGTCGGCTACGCCGACGGTTCCACCATGCGCACGTTCCCGGACGGAAGGGTGCTGAACACCTACCCGGACGGAACCCGTACCTCCAACGACCGGTACGGCACACCGCTGGATCCCGACACCGGCAACCCGCTGGCCGCCCCGCCCGTGACCGAGCAGCCCGTGGCGACCTGCGGGGAGGTCGAGAGCGGGGTCCACGTGATCACCGGCGTCCTGGAGGCGTCGCTGGTCCTGGCGAACGCCGAGGGCGCGCTGGCCCTCGTCGAGCCGGTCAACGCCATGTTCGCGCCGATCAGCATGGCCCTGGAGATCTGGCACGCGCTGGACTCCGCGCCCCGCGCCTACGGCACGATGGGCTACTGCTACGGACTCATGTACGGCGCCCTGGACATGGGCGGGCCCGTCTATCCGCAGGGGCCCTACTCGCTCGACTCCCCGGAGACGGTTCAGGAGAAGCAGACACGCTTCGCCGAAGGCGTCCGTACCGCGGCCGGGCAGCTGACCGACGGAGCCTCCGGCTCGGCCCTGCGGAACCGGGTCCTGCTGCGCACCGCCTACCTGGGCAGCGACCCGCGCCGGACCCTCAACGAGATCTGGGTCACCGCCTGCCGCAAGAACGACGACGAGTTCTACGCGGACCACCTCACACTGATGTGGCCCGACACCGGAATGACGGAAGCGTGACGGCGACGGCACGCTCGGAGCAAGGAGGTGCCCCGTGACCAGGCACCGTGTCGCGGTGATCGCCGCGCTTGTCCTGGCGGCGGCCGGCCTCGGTACCGCGCAGGGAGCGACACCCCAGGGACCGGACTCCTGTGTGGAGGGGTATGTGTGGCGTCTGGCGACGCCCGAGGACCACGTCTGTGTCGACCCGGCGGTCCACGACCAGGTGGTCGAGGACAACAGCCACGCCGATGAGCGGCGCAGTCCCAACGGCGGTCCCTACGGACCCGCGACCTGTCTGCAGGGCTGGGTCTGGCGCGAGGGCACCCCGGACGACCTCACGTGCGTCGATCCGGAGGTCCGCTCGCAGGCCTGGCAGGACAACAGTGAGGCCCCCGACCGCTGGACCGCCACCGCGCGGTCGGACGGCGGCAACGCCCACCCCTTCCTCTACCCCGACACGACGTACACGATCGCCGGGCGGCCGGCTGCCGCGAGCCCGACACCGAACGCGGACGCGACCGGGGGCGGGCTGGTGATCGACGCGCAGGGCGCGCCGGTCGAGGACGCGACGGGCACCAAGGTCGCCCGCGCCAGCGACACGGACTCCCAGCGGTTCCAGTTCGTGCGGCGCGGAGACCTGAAGGCGCACGAGAACGCCTTCCAGATCCGGGACCGGGCATCGGGCCGGTGCCTGACCGTGGCCCAGGCCGGGCAGAGCAACGGCACCCGTGTCGTCATGGGTGACTGCGACTGGTCGGAAGGCGCCGTGTGGTCCTTGTGGACGCAGAAGGACGGGTACTGGCAGCTGCGTTCGCGGCACAGCAACAAGTGCCTGACGGCGCACAATCCGCTCTTCATCGCGCCCCCTCCCGGCGCGTACCTGGAGCAGTGGACGTGTCTCGACGGGAAGAACCAGGGGTGGCGCCTGGTGCCCGTCCAGTGACGCCCGCCGGGGTGCGACGGCGTGTCCAGAAGGGGGTGTCCCATCGCTCCTCCGCGCGATAGCAGGTGGCTCGGGCGCTGAGGAACTCGTCATGCACGGCGCCCACGAGCGCCGCGTAGCGGGCCTGGGCCCGCGGATCGCCGTCGGCCTCCTCGGTCAGTGCGGTGGCTGCCGCGATCCCCGTCGCCAGGGCGTGGGTGATGCCCCGCGCGGCGATGGGATCGGTCACGGCGGCCGCGTCCCCGGCCGCCACCCAGCCCGGACCGGCGGGGGGCAGCGTGCGCGAGGTGCCGGCGGGCAGCACCCGCAGAGCGTGCGGTGCGGTGGTGTCGTGAGCGGCCGCCCGGGCCCGCACGTGCCGGGTGGCGGCCAGTGCGGCCCACCAGCCTCGCGGTGTCCGCAGCCCCGCACCGGCCACCAGATCCGCGTCCGTCACGGCCATGACGACGTGCCGCCCGCACGGCAGGGGCGCCGTGTACCACCAGCCGAACGGCGTGGACTCCACGAGCGACGTGCGTTCGGGGCCGTTCTGCGCGCCGTACGGGCCGTCATGTCCCGGCGCGGTGACCGGCACCTCGGCCGCCACGGCCACCAGGTGGTCGGTGTGCACCACCCGTGCGCCGAGCCGGCGGGCGAGCCGGGCCCGCGCTCCTGTGGCATCGACGAGGTACGGGGCGGTCATCACCGTCCCGGACACGGTCGCATGCCACCGGCCGCCGTGCCGGGCCACCGACCGGACACGGCCCGCGTGCAGCCGCACGCCCGCCGCACGGGCCGCCCGGCGCAGCGCGGCGTCGAACGGTGCGCGGTCCACGTGCCAGCCGGTTCCGTAGGGCCCGTGGAGGAAGTCGGAGGCCGTCAGGGCCGGCCCGCCCCAGGACGACTGGTTGCCGTAGCAGGGCGCATGGCATGCGGAAGGCAGCCGGTCCAGCACGCCGAGGCCCTGCAGCAGGGGCCGCGCCAGGGGTGACACGCTTTCAGGGACGCGCAGCCCCGCCGCCGGGGCGCAATGGACGAGGACGACGTCGGCGCCGCGTGACGCCAGGGTGAGGGCTGCGGCCACCCCTGCGGGGCCGCCTCCGGCGACCAGGACGTCCGGGCTGTTCCGCGGCCGGGTCATGGTGTGCCGCCTCCAGCGCCCGCTCGGTGCCCTGTCCGGGTCAATGGATGCCGCCCATGCCCTGGATGCGCAGTCGCAGCGGGCTGTCGGGTTCGGGCACGGGCTGGATCGTCGACAGGCTCACGCGCGTGTCCGGAGCCCCGGTGTCGGGGAGCGGGCAGCCGGCCTCCACCCAGTCGTGCACGATCTGCCGCACCGTCCGCGAGACCGGAAGGTCACGGGCGAGCCGGGTGGCGTCCGCCGGGGCGAAGAACTCATGGAGGAAGTCCGCGACGGGCGCCGGGGCCGTCGGCGGGCCGTCGTCGCCCGTGCCGTCCGTCATGTTCGCGGGATGCGTCAGCGCCGCGAGCAGCGCGGGGGCCGGCTGGAGGCACCACCAGGCGACCGGCCGCTCGACGAGCCGGTCCGGGTTGCCCGGCTGGGGGCCGACCAGGGCCCGGCTGTCGGAGAGGAGACCGTCCGGTCGTGTCCGTACGGCGTCGGCCAGGAGGAGGATGGCCTCCAGCGGGGAGTAGGCCCGCCGCTCGGCCGGTTCCTCGGCGAGCGAGCGGATCCACTCCCGCCACACCTCGGTCTCCTCGTCGTCGAACACCTTGTACATGGGGCCGTTCCAGCGGAAGAGGCGGAAGAGGGGGCTGCCGGCCGGATCCCCTGGGACGATCCACTCCGAGGCGGTCAGCGCCGCGAGGAGGCCCTCGGGATCGGCGAACCAGTCGTTGAGGTAGCTGCCCGCGAGCATCCTCTTCTCGTGGTTGAGGGCGGCCCGTGGAGCCTTGTCCCTGATCATGCGCAGCAGGCTCTCCTCGGGCGTGGGCGGTGACTTCAGGTGCGCGACCAGTTCCTCGCCGAGGTTGCCGGTGACCGCGAAGGCCACGTACCCGTTCCAGATGCGCTCCCACTGGCGTTGGACGGCCTCCTCCCCGCCGAGGGTGTGCAGCTGGTCGAGGTAGCGCATGACGGCTTCGCGCGCGCGGGCGCCGTGTCCGTCCGCGGCGTTGTCGATGCCGACGTGCATACGGAAGAAGCGGGAGTCGATGCCGTGGTGGTCCATCAGTTTCGCCATGGGGACGACGCCCAGCACCTCCCACTCCAGGAACAGCGTCATGCCGAGCAGTTCCGGGAAGAACGCCTCGGGATGGCAGGAGATCGCCAGCTCGAACGCCGGGACGGTGAACGCGGAGTCGAGCAGGTCGGTCCTCGCGGTGAAGGCGTAGGAGTCCACAGGCGGCAGGTGGATGCCGAGTTGCTGCAGCAGGGTCTGGTAGAGGGTGGAGTGGTTCAGTGCCGGATTGCCGTCGCCCACCTCCTCCTTCCAGATCGAGAACAGCAGGCCGCGGACGTCGTCCATGGGTTTGGCCTCCGTGAGGTGCCGCAGCCACACCCCGTCCAGGAGGTTGAAGGGCGCCATCTGTTTGACCCGTTCGAGGACCGAGTCCCGGGTGCGGAACACCTGCTCGACGTCCGGGTCGGCCGGATCGTACGCCTCGGCGTCCTGCGCCAGCCGGCTGTAGATCAGGTCCAGCCGCTCCTCCAGGCTCTCCCGCGTGTAGCGGAACGGCCGCAGCGTCTGGGGTGCGGCGGGATCGTGCTGGACGGCCACGGCCTCGGCGAGGAACGACTGGGCGAACGCCCGGGAGGCCTTGACCTGGTCGGGGAAGCGGTCGGGATGCTGCAGTGCGTAGAACCATTCGCGGTGGCTGAGGCCGACCTGGTCGGCGCGTTCCGTCTCGACCAGGACACGGCTGCCGTCGGGTGCCTGCCGGGCCACGACGAAGCCGAGCCGGCTCCACTGTCCGACCATGTCCTGGGCCCCGGCGTGCGCGCGCATCCGTCTCCACCGGTCGTCCACCCTCTTGTCGTAGGCGGTGTCGCTCTCCCCGGCCATGCGGGCCGGCTTCGGTTTGCGGACGATCTGCTGCCCGACGCCGCGCGCCCACGGCCGGCGGTACGGGGTCGGGCCGATGCTCCGGGCGGCCTGCTCGCCCGCCGCGCGGACCAGGGAGAGGAAGAGCGCCTCGGGATAGACGTCGTCGGGCCGCTGGGCGGGCCACCAGTGGGTGTTGCACTCGTAGAAGTCGGCCTGCCACGGCAGGGCCATGTGTTTGGTCAGGTCGCCGGGCTCCAGGTCCTCCCGCAGCCGGAAGGGGCCCGCCCAGAGGTCCGGGTCCTGGGCGATGTACGTCATCTCGATACCCGGGTAGAACGGTCCCCCGCTGCATGCTTCGAGGGCGGCCCGTACCAGGGCGTGCGGCTCGTCCTGCGGGGCGGGCTCCGCCGGGTCGGGCGCCCGGCCCGTCCAGTCGGGGGTGAAGTCCCCCTCCGCCCAGAGGCGCATCCTCTCGTACTGTCCGGGCAGCAGGGACATCCATCTGCCCGGCCTGCCGTCCAGGGGTTCTCCGTCGTCGCCGGCGAGCTGGGGCATGTACACGGAGGTGGCCTCGGCGACCCCGGCACCGGGGCCGCGCAGCCGCCGGAAGACCGACCGGCGCAACTCGGCCGTCCCGGGGCCGTTCGACGCCAGCTGCCCGAGGAGCGTGGGGGCGAGGAAGTCACCGGGCTCCCCCTCGCCGTGGCCGCGCAGCGCGGCGGCGTTCACCCACTGGTAGTCGCTGACGCGGCGCAGGATCGGATGGATGTCCCGCGTGAAGGAGACGGAGTCGGGCTGCTCGTACCGCTGGGCCTCGGCGATCACGTCGTAGAGCGTGACGAGGTTCTCCGTGTGGGGGGAGAAGTCGGGCGGTGTGACCAGGACCCAGGCCGGCTGTGCCCGCAGCGGCTCGCCCCCGTTGCGCAAGGTGACGCTGGCGTGGACGGGCCCGTCGGACACGTCGTCGTACCAGAAGTCGTTGTTGGCGAAATGGACGACCGGGTTGTCCGGCCGGGTGGTCCCGGAACGGCCGAAGCCGCCCAGGACGAGCAGCCGGCCGTCGTCGTCGGTGCGCAGCTCACCCAGCGGTACCGGTCTGCCGAGGAACGTGCCGGTGTCGAATCGCCCGCCCGGACCCGACTGGCCCGGCCCGGTGACGGTGCGGGGGCCGGGTCTGACGGCGAGCCGGGAGCGGGCCTCGGGGTCATCGACGTCGACGGCCTGGTTGCGGCGGGCCCTCGGGTCCCGTGCTCCCCCGCCTTCCGCCCCGTCCTGGTGCCGCCCGACGAACTTGAACCAGGCGGCCTTGGTGTTGGCGAGCTCCACTGTCCAGGAGATCTCGGCGTGCTCCGCGGTCAGCTCGCCCAGCGCGGTGCCGTCCGCCGCGTAACCGTAGACACGGAAGCGTGCCGCCTGCCGCTTGACGCGGCCCTCGCCGTCCTTGAAGCCGCCGGCCGGCTGCGGGGGGACCCCCGGCACCTCCGGTCCGATGAAGAATTCCGTGGGGCTGTTCCCCACCCGGGCAATGCCGAGGGACGGATGGATCTCACACCGTACGACGTCGTCCAGATTCACAGGCAGCAGTTCACCGGACTCCTGCGGCCGAAACGAAGAGCGGCCTGGCCGGGGCACGGTTTGTCACCTGTGCGGTGCAGTGGCTCGGGAGGTTGGCGGGCGCCCCGGCGACTAGAATGGCAGGCGGGATCCCGAAGCCGGACACCATCGTTGCGAAAGAAGTGGTCGTCGTGGCCGATTCCAAGGACGAGGCAGCCCTGCGCGCCGAACAGTCCGCGAAGGACACGCAGAAGCAGCGCAAGCAGGACACCGCGAGCAAGCAGAAGGAGAGTCAGGCGCCCGAGCAGGCTCCTGTAGAGCCCGTCGCGCCGGCGGAACCGCCCGCTCCCGAGCCGAGGAGGTACGGCCGGGGCTGATGCCTCCGGCACCAGGACGCGATTGCGCACCAGGACGCGGTCCAACCCGGGCGCCGAATCCCGTGAGGTACGGCGGCCGGGTCCGCGCGTGACGGAGCCGGGCGCCTGACGGCCGGAAGGGCCGCGGGTGTCCCGAAGGCTCGTCAAGGGCGGCTGGAAGCCAAGGTGACCGGACGGCGCCGGCTCCGGACGTGGCGATGCCCGTGCTCACGGTCCCTTCGTGTCCAGGTACATGAAGTCGACGCGCCCGCGGCGTGGCGGCACCCGCTCGGCGAGCAGGCGGGTGAACCGGGGCGAGGGCTCGACGCCCAGTTCGTCGTTCAACAAGCTGCGGAACGCCGCGTAGTGACGCAGCGCTTCGCACACGTTGCCCTCCGCGAGATGCGCGGCCACGACGGCCCGGTGCGCGCTCTCGCGCAGCGGCTCGGCGCGGATGCCTGCCCATGCCGCCTCCATCGCCAGGGCGGTTCTGCCCTGCTCGATCAGGGTTTGCGCCAGCGAGTCGAGCGCGTGCAACCGCAGTTGCCGCAGGCGCTCGCGTTCCAGCAGCACCCAGTCCTCGTCCCAGCCCGGCAGGAGGTCCTCTCCGACGAGGAGTCCGAGCGGGGGATGGCAGCACGGCGGTGGGCCACAGCCCGCGACGACGCTGAGGGCCGTGCGGGTGAGGGCGTAGACGTCCACGTGCAGGGCCGGGGTGACCAGCAGGACGTCTCCGCAGCAGCGGACGAGCGGGGTGTCACCCCGCGGGAGCTTCCACAAAGTGGTGCGCAGGCTGCCCCTGGCGTGCTCCTCGGTGACCTCGGGCCACAGCGTGCCGGCGAGGACCGTGCGGGGCGCCCTCTCGCGCAGGCTCAGGAAGGCCAGGAGCCGCTGGCCGTTGCGGCACAGCTCGACGCTCTCGGTTCCGAACTCCAGCCGGAACTGGCCGAGCAACCGCAACCGGGCGGAGGGAGACACGTTCATGATCGCCTCGCTCACCGTGGTCTCGCGTGAGCGCGCCTCTCGAAAGCCGTACCGTCTCGCCGGCGTTGTTCCACAGCTCGCTGGGACCCGTCGATCCGGCTCCGGGGTCCACCACCTCGGAGGAGGCCTGTCTCCACCAGTTTCAGCCCCTCCTTCCCGCTCTGCAACCCACCGCACGACCACGCCGCGCAGCGAGATACCGCTGGTCACCAGGGTGCCCTGCGCCAAGCGGCGCGCACCGCGGCAGCGGCCGCGATGACGGCGGGGTGACGCCGGGCTGACGGCGGTTCCCTAGCTTCGGTCACGGCGGACGCGCGGATCCGCCTCACCGTGACCGACTGGAACTGACGAGAGGAAGCGAAACATCATGGTCTCTCTGGCCAACGTCCGGTTCGGCGAGGAGAACGAGGACGTACGCACCGTACAGAAGGCCCTGATCGCCCGAGGCCACACGATCCCCGACGGCGCCACCGGATACTTCGGCGAACAGACCAAGGCCGCCTACCAGGCCGAGCAACGCGCCCAGGGCTTCACGGGAGCCGACGCCGACGGCATACCCGGCTGCGCCTCCCTGACCGCCCTCGGCAAGAGCATCGGCTTCCCCGTGGACTGCGCCGGAGTGCCGGCCGGCGGCGGGGGACGGCTGGCTCTCTCCCAGGTCACCTACCACGACCCCGGCGACGACTCCGGAGAGGCGGCCATGCAGCGCTATGCGCGCAAGGCGTGCGAACTGACCGGCATGGACCCCCGGTTCGGGGTTCCGGCGCTCACCACCATCGCCCAGCGCGAGTCCGCGTACAACGCGCCCGGGCAGCGGGTCAACACCTGGGACGTCAACGCACACGGCAGCAAGGCAGCCGACGGCCACGCGCTGAACTGCTCCCGCGGGGCCACCCAGTGCATCCCGACCACGTTCGCCGCCTACCACCAGGCGGGCACGGCCACCACGCCCTACGACGTGGTCGCGTGCATGTGCGCCACGATCAACTACGTCCGCGACCGCTACCACGTGAACCAGTCCGGCTCCAACTTCACCGCCCGGGTCCAGCAGGCCGATCCGAACCGCCCGCCCAAGGGATACTAGGAGCCCGTCATGGTGGCCCTGTCCAACGTCCAGTTCGGCAAGCAGAACGAGGACGTGCGCACCGTGCAGAAGGCCCTGATCGCCCGCGGCCGCACCATCCCCGAGGGGGCGACCGGGTACTTCGGCGAACAGACCAGGGCGGCCTACCGGGCCGAACAGCTCGCCCAGGGCTTCACGGGAGCCGACGCCGACGGCATACCCGGCTGCGCCTCCCTGACGGCCCTCGGTCACCACTCCGGCTTCAGCGTGGACTGCCAGGGCGCGTCCGCCGGCGCGGGGCGGATACCGTCGCCCGTGCCGGGACACAAGGTCACCTTCGAGTTCTACGAGCGCGGCCCCTACGCCTGGAAACCGGACGGTGTCGGCCGGCACACCGGGCAGGACTTCGCCGCCCAGAGCGGCACCCCCGTGGTCGCCGTACGCAACGGCAGCATCGCCTGGTCCAACGGCGAGGGCGGGGCGTACGGTCAGTGGATCGGTCTGGCGGCGGACAACGGTCACGTGTACACCTACTGCCACCTCTCGCAGCGGCAGGTGACGGCCGGCCAGAAGGTCAGCGCCGGGCAGCAGCTCGGCCGGGTCGGCACCACGGGCAACTCCACGGGACCGCATCTGCACTTCGAGATGTCCAAGGGGCCCACGTGGGCCTACGGCAGTGTGGCGAAGCCCCTCTACTGAACGTGCGGAAGGTCCTGTCCCGTCACCACGGACCCCCCGGGTGCCCAGCCGGGTGGCCCGAACAGGTACCCGGCCCGGTCGCGCCAGCACCGCGCCGCGCGGACGTCACGCCAGGCGGCCGCGAACTCGTGGAAGGCCACCCGCACCGGGTTGTGGGTGCCGATGTTCTTCGTCAGGCCGTACACCACACGCACGCCCTCCGGTTCGAACGTGCCGAAGAGCCGGTCCCAGACGATGAGGATGCCGCCGTAGTTGCGGTCCAGGTAGACGTCGTTCGAGCCGTGGTGGACGCGGTGGTGGGAGGGCGTGTTGAAGAACCACTCCACCGGCCGCCACAGCCTCTCCACCCGCTCGGTGTGCAGGAAGAACTGGTAGACGAGGCTGAAGGCCTGCTGGAGCAGGATCATCCACGGCGGAACGCCGAGCAGAGCCAGCGGCAGCCAGAACGGCAGGCCCGTCATCGGCGTCCAGCTCTGGCGCAGGGCCGTGGAGAGGTTGAAGCGGAGGCTGGAGTGGTGGACCACATGGCTCGCCCACAGCACCCGCACCCGGTGGTGGGCGCGGTGGAAGGCGTAGTACGCGAGGTCGTCGCCGAAGAGGAGCAGGACCCACGTCCATGCGGAGGACGGCGACAGATGCCAGGGGGCGACGGCGAAGACAGCCGCGTACAGCACGATCGTCACCGCCTTCCAGGGCATCGCGACGACCTGGCTGCCGGCGCCCATGGACATGCTGGTGACGGTGTCGCGCAGCTCGTAGCCGCGTTCGTCGTCGTCCGGGAGGAAGCGGTAGGAAAGCGCCTCGACGACGACCAGCAGCACGAACGCGGGTATCGCGTAGACCACGGCCGGGATCATGTCAGCGCACCGCCTTGCGCGGTGTCGCCGGCACGCTGCGGGACAGCAGCTCGCGCGCCAGCCGTTCGGCCGCCTCGGACTCGCGAACCGCGATGTGCGCCGCCAGCCGCTGATGCGCTTCGACGTCGAGGAGTTCCGCGGTCCGCAGGTCGTCCGGCACGTCGGCGACCGGGAACGTGCCGCCCACCAGGCTGTTGAAGGCCAGCAGGTAGGCGACGTTCCCGGAGCCCTGCACGATCAGCCGCCACCAGGCGACGTCCGCGTCGGCCAGCTCGGTCAGGTCGGGACCGGTGTGCGCGTACCGGCCCGCGGCCTCGACGATCCTGCCGGCGGTGTCCTCGGAGCACCGGATCGCGCACAGCCGTGCCGCGTCGGCGCCGACGCACGCCCGCATCTCCAGGGCGTCGCGGGCGAGGTCCTCCACCGAGGGCCCGGCGTCGGCCGCCGCGATGCCCATGGCGAGGTCGAGACCGGCGGTGTGCCGCCAGTCGAGGACGAGCGTGCGGCCGCCGTGGCTGACCTCGACCAGCCGCGCCTGCTGGAGCCGCTTGACGGCCTCCCGGACGGCATGCCGGTTCACCCCGAACTCCGCTGCCAGAGCCCGTTCGGCGGTGAGCGCGGCACCGGCCGGCAGTTCCCCGCCGAGGATCCTGTCGCGCAGCACCGCGAAGAGCTGGTCGGAGACCGCCTCGCGCCGGATGAGTCCCTCATTCATGGCGATCAGGGTGACGGCGACCAGCTCGCTGGTCAACTGGTTGGACCAGTATTTCGGTTCCCGGTGCTCACCGCGGAGCCGTGCACCCGCCCTCGGTCCGCGCGGCCGCCCACACCGCGATCTGGGTGCGAGAGCGCAGGCCCAGCTTGTCGCGGATCTTGTCCAGGTGCGTGGCGACCGTGTGGACCGAAAGGCCCAGCCGGTCGGCGATCTGACGGTTGGTCAGCCCTTCGGCGACGAGTCCGGCCACCGTGGACTCCCTTGCGGTGAGCGGGATCGGCCGGCCGGTGGCCCGGACATGGCGTCCCGTCCGCTCCTCGCCTCCTGCCGCGCCGAGCGCGTACGCGACCAGCCGCTCTCCGCGCAGCCCACGGGCACCGGCGACGGCGGCCTCCTGCGCCGCTGCCGACAGCCGTGTCCGGGCCCGCGCCGCCGCCTGTTCCACCCTGTGCCGCCAGGGAGCCTCCGGCTCGGTGTCCAGACGGCGCCGCTCCTGCGCGCTCGCCTCGTACAGCCGCAGCGCACGCTGCATGTCGCCGCTCTCCACGGCCACGAGGGCCAAGCCCTCCACGGGGTACAGGGCATGGAAACTGGCCTCTGGAACGATCCGCAGCACCTCGGCGAACAGGGTCTCAGCGCTGCGCAGACGCCCCAGGGCCAGCCGTACGGCCCCCGCGGTGTGCAGCGCGGCCGCGGTCCGGGGCCACGGTGCCTGCTGCCTCAGCACGGGCAGACACCGTGACATCAGTTCGTCGGCCTCCAGCTCGCCGCCGGCCTGGAGCAGCGCCCAGGCCAGGTGATGGGTGCACCAGGCCGTGTCCTGCGGGCTGCCGGAGGAGGCGACAACCTCCAGGCACTCCCTCAGGTCCGCGACGGCCTCGGCGAACTCCCCGCGGCACAGTCGCGCCGCCGCCCGGGCGTCAAGGGCGTTGGCCAGTCCTGCGGCGTCCCGGCGTATCCGCTCGCTCCGCACCGCCTGCTCGCCCAGGCGCAGCGCCTCGTCCGGATCGGCCTGCTGGCAGGCCACGCGCGCGGCGAGCGCGGGCACCTGCCCACCCAGCGCCCGGCCCCCGGCTCCCCGCAGGAGGCCGGTGAGCAGCGCACGGGCGGCCGACGGCTGCTCCTGCTGGTAGTGCACACGCGCCAGCTCCAGGGTCAGCCGCACCCGTACGGCGTCGCCGTGGCCGGCGCCGCAGGCCAGCACCGAGGCGAGGTTGTCCCGTTCCCCCGCGAGCGGGCTGCCGGCCTGGTCGGCGAACACCTCCCCGCGGCCCCGCCCGGCCAGCTCGGTCAGCCAGGCGAACGCGCGGCCCAGGGTGGCGTGCAGCTCGCCGGATGCGCGCAGACGCTCCAGGGCGTAGACGCGGATGGCACTCAACTGCCTGAAACGCGTGGGCGCCCTCTCGCCGGGCTGACGGACGACGAGCGACTTCGCTTCCAGCGCGCACAGGATGCGGAAGACCTCCCGCCGGGCTATGCCGTCACCGGTGCAGACCGTTTGCGCCGCGGTCGTGTCGAACCCGCCGACCAGGACCGAAAGGCGCCGGAAGACCGCCTGCTCGGCCGGATCCAGCAGCCGGTGGCTCCAGTCGACCGCTGCGGCGAGCCCGCTGTGGCGCGCGGGTCCGGTTCTGCTGCCCCCGGTCAGCAGGTCCAGTTGGGAGAACTGGTCTTCCAGCCCCGCCAGGACGTCGCTCAGCGCGAGGGCGCCGACGTGGCGGGCCACGAGTTCGACGGCGAGCGCCAGGCCGTCCAGGCGCCGGCAGATCTCGGCCACCAGGTGGCCGTTGCCGCGATGGAGCGTGAATCCCGGGGAGTTGCTCGCGGCGCGGTCGACGAAGAGCCGTACTGCCTCGGATCGCAGGAGGGCCGTCGCATCGTCTCCGGCGTCGGCCGGCGGCAGGGTCAGCTCGCCGACCCGGAACACGGTCTCTCCGGGCACTCTCAGAGCCTCCCGGCTGGTGGCCAGGATCCGCAGCCGGGGGCACCGGCCCAGCAGGGTCGCCACGAGCCGGGCGCACGGCTCGGCCAGATGCTCGCAGTTGTCCAGAATCAGCACCTGGGAGGTGTCGCCGATCGCCCGGACCAGCACGTCGACGCCGGTCCGGCCCGCGCGTTCGCGCACCCCCAGCGCGGTGGTCAGGGTCTGCGTCAGCAGTGCGCCGTCCTGGAGTGAGGCGAGTTCGACGAGGTCGGCCCGTGCGAAGCGCTTCGGCAGGCCCTTGGCGAACTCCAGCGCCAGCCGCGTCTTGCCCACGCCTCCGGCGCCGGTCAGCGTGAGGAGGCGTGTGCGCCTCAGGAGGGAGCGCAGGTCCGACAACTCGTGCTGCCGGCCGACGAAGGAGTCGAGCGCCGACGGCAGGACGCTCCCGCCGGCCGCCGGGACCGCGGGCGCGACGCCCGAGGCCGCTCGCCGGCGCAGCGCCCGCTGCCGGCAGGCGCTGGAGCAGTATCGAGCCGGCCGACCCCCGTGCGGCCGCACGATCAGCGCCGCACCACACAGCTCACATGTTCGACTCCGGCCCATCCCCGATTCCTGGCCGTACCGCCCCGGAACGAAACCATCGCCTTCGGCCATGTGTCCCTGCGAGAACCGCCCGTCGGCCTCGGCCGGACCCTGGCCCGCCGTGACGCGTGCGGTGACCGGCACCGTGGCGGGGCCGGCCACCGCAGGGCTTTCGGGGGCGTCAGGGGTGCGTCAGGGAGTGGCGGCGGGGTTGACGCCGAGGACGACGGTTCCGGTCACTCCCTTGCCGAGGTCGCTGCCCGCCTGCGTGAGGGTCAGCAGGGTGGCGGACCCGCCGTTGCGGTAGATGCCGTCCCGCGCGTTGAGCGTGCGGGTGGCCGTGTTGTTCCGGTAAGGGGACAGGGCGGCGATCCTGGTGTTGTACGTCTCCGGGAAGTAGAGCTGGCCCGTGTGGGACACGTGGCCGCCGTGGTACGTCCCGCCCGACACGGTGCCTCCCGCATGCGTCTTGACGTGGATGTGGAGGGCCCGGCCCACGTACCAGCCGGGGTAGACGGTGGTGAACTCCGCGACACCGGCGGAGTCGGTCAGCTGCACGCCGCGCAGGAAGGTGGTGTCCGGGGTGGAGCCTCCGGCGACGTATCCGGAATAGACCCCGAGGGCGTCGCAGTGCCAGATGTCGACCGCCGTCTGGGGCAGCGGGGCGCAGGTCGCCGCGTCGACCACCGTCACACGGAGGGTCAGCGGAACGCCCGCCTTGCCCTCTGTGATGTTCTTGCGGACCGTCTCCAGGTCCAGGTAGTACGGCCCCTCCGTCTGCTCGGGCGTGAGGACGCAGGCGACGGCCGGCCGGGCCGCGCTCCGGTGCTCGGTGGCGGCGGTCGCCTGCGTGGCGGCGAGGCCCAGCGCGGCCACGCCGAGCGTGGCGCCGCCCAGGGTGGCTATCACGGACCTGCGAGTGGCACCTGCGGGAAGCTCCGACGGCTCGGTGTCGCGCTGCGGTTCCGCGGTGTTGTGGTGGGGGATGTCAGTCATGGTGCGAGCATGGCGCCGGTGACGAGGCACGGGATCGCACGGACGACCCACGAAGCCACCGCGTTACGAAACCCACCCCCGGTGGCGCGTGCGCGCCGTACCCCGACGCCGTGAGCGGGTCCCGTCGTTCGCCGCCGCCGGGAGGGCCACCTCTCGACGACGCCGTGCCGGGTCAGGTGCGGTCGACAACACCGCGCCGGGGCAGGTGCGGCGGCCGGCCCGGGTTCATCCCGCGTAGCGGGTGGCGAGGGTTCGTACCGTCGCGGCGATGCGGTCGCGGAGTTCGGCCGGCGCCATGACCTCGACGTCGCCGCCCAGCCGCAGGAACTCCCCGTGGGCGTGGTCGATCGACTCGATGGGCACCCGGGTCTCCGTCCATCCGTCGCCCGCGGGCGTCACGCCGAGGCGGCGGGCGCCCTCCGGGGTGAGCCGTACCAGCGCCTCCCCGGTGTGCAGCCGGGCCCGGAAGTCGGCCAGATACCTGTTCCAGTGCGCGGCCAGGCCGAACCCCTCCGGGAGGGTGAACTCCTCGTCCAGGCAGTGGAGTTCGACGATCTGGTCGACCCGGTAGGTACGGATGCCGGACGGCCCGCCGGCGACCAGGTACCAGCGCCCGGCCTTGAGGACGAGCCCGTACGGCTGCACCCGCCGCTCGATCTCCTCGGGCGCCCGCCAGCGCCGGTACCGCAGGACCACCTCCCGCAGCTCCCACACCGCTGCGGCGACCGCGGCCAGGTGAGGCGTACGGTCGACGTCGTCGTACCAGCTGGGGGCGTCGAGCAGGAAGCGCTCCTGGATCCGCCCGGCGTGCTCGCGCAGCTCCGCCGGGAGGGCGGCCCGCAGCTTGAGCTGGGCGGTGGCGAGCGCCTCGCCGAGACCGAGTTCGGCGGCGGTGCCGGGAAGCGCGGCGAGGAACGCGGCCTGGGCCTCGTCCGCGGTCAGCCCGGTGAGGCGGGTCCGGTAGCCGTCGACCAGCCGGTAGCCGCCCGCGTGTCCGGCCTCCCCGTACAGCGGGATGCCGGCGCCGCCGAGCGCCTCGACGTCCCGGTAGACCGTCCGGACGGAGACCTCCAGTTCCTCGGCCAGCTCCCGGGCCGTCATCCGGCCCCGGTTCTGGAGCAGCAGAAGCAGGGTGACCAGTCGGCTCGCGCGCATGGCGCCCAGTATCCGCTGACAGTGGATGGCAGTGGAGTGTCCCTAACCTGCGGCGCATGGACGACTTCGACTTCCTGCACGGCTCCTGGGACGTGGCCAACCGCCGTCTCACCGCGCCGCTCGGCTCCGGCCCGGGCAGCTGGGTGGAGTTCCCCGGTCATGCGGTGGTCCGGCCGCTGTTCGGCGGTGCCGGCAACATCGACGAGATCACCTTCCCCACCCTCGGCCGCCAGGGCGTGACCCTGCGCCTGTTCGACCAGGAGACGCGACGCTGGGCGATCCACTGGTCCGACAGCCGGACGGGCCGGCTCGATCCCCCCGTGACCGGCGGCTTCACGGGCGACCGCGGTGACTTCCACGGCGACGACACCTACGCCGGCCGCCCGATCCGGGTGCACTTCACCTGGTACCGACTCGGCCCGGACACCGCCCGCTGGGAGCAGGAGTTCTCCGCGGACGGCGGCCGCACCTGGGAGCTCAACTGGACCATGGACCTCAGCCGCACCGGGCGGGCCGGCGCGTGAGGATCGTCGAACTCCGGCAGTACACCCTGCGTCCCGGCAGCCGGGAGACACTGATCGAGCTGTTCGAGCGCGCGTTCGTGACCGGCCAGCAGGCGGCCGGCATCACCGTCGGCGGCCGTTTCCGAGACCTGGACGACCCGGACCGCTTCGTCTGGCTGCGCGCCTTTCCCGACATGGCGCACCGCCGGCGCGCGCTGGAGGCGTTCTACAGCGGCCCGGTCTGGCGCAGGCACCGCGAGGCGGCCAACGCCACCATGGTGGACAGCGACGACGTCCTGCTGCTGCGCGGGCCGGGCTTCCGAGCGGAGCCGGGCACCCGCGAGGTGGTCGCGACGATCTGCCGGCCGGCCGAGCCGGCTGCCTTCGACGCGTACGCCGCCCGGCACCTGGGCCCGGCCCACGCGCTGCACCGCACCGAGCACGCCGAGAACGACTACCCGCTTCTGCCCGTCCGCACCGGGGAGGGCGTCCGGGTCTGGTTCGGCCCGGCCGAGCCACCCCCCTGGCCGGCCGCGCGGCTGCGCCTGGCACCCGTGACGACGTGATCGCGCTCTCGGGTGGCGGCCGTCCGAAGGGTGACGGCGCGGCAGAAGTGCTGCCGCGGAGGTCCGTTGCCCGGTCGGCCTCGTGTCGATCACACGCGTCGCGGACGTGGGTAGACTGCTGCACCACCCTTGCCCAGCGGGCCCCTGACCGAGCCCCCTGACCCCAGCAGCCGGAGCGACCGCGTGACCAGTCGGGTTCTTCTCGTCTCTCCCGCGATGACCGCGTCCTCACGACAGGCCCGCTTCGACGACGGGGAGTCTCTCGACGAGGGCGGCGCGGCGCGGGCCCGGGCGGCGGCCGGGGCGCTGCCCTCCGCGGTCCGGGTGGTCACCTCCCCCAGCGCGCGCTGCCGGGAGACGGCGCGGGCACTGGGTCTGGAGGGTGGGCCGACGCGGGAGCTGGCGGGTCTTGACGCGGGCCGCTGGCGGGGCCGCACCCTGGAGGAGGTGGGGGCCGCGGAGCCGGAGGCGGTGGGCCGCTGGCTCACCGACCCGACGTGCGCACCGCATGGAGGTGAGTCCGTGCGGGACCTGTGCGGGAGGATCGCGCGCTGGCTGGCCGACGCGCAGGCCGTGCAGGGCCGTACGGTCGCCGTGGTCGAGCCGGAGGTGGTGCGGGCGGCGGTCGTCGACGCGCTGGACCTGCCGGCTTCGGTCTTCTGGCGCCTCGACGTGCCGCCGCTGACCGTGACCGAACTCAGTGGCCGGTCCGGGCGCTGGAACGTGCGGCTGGGTCGTCCGCTCACCGCGCCGGACGCCGGCTAGGGCCTCTCCCTCGGATCTGGCCGGCGTCGCGGGGGCCCGGCCGCGCATCTGCCGCGTGGTCGTCGCTCGCCGGCCCCCGAAGGCACCGCCGCCTGGTCCTGGAGCTCGCCCCGGCGGCCGTCCCGGTCTGCGCGACCCGCGCGGCAGCGCTCGGCCCGACGGCCGACCGGGGGTTCAGGCCGCCGGGTCCCGGTGACGGCGCAGCAGCGCCGCTATCGCGCAGCGCAGGCAGGGGGCGTCGGCGCCGCCCTGGGCGCCGTCGGGGCATGCCGCAGACGCCTGGTGGGGCCGTCCCGGGCAGTCGTCCCGCGAGGCCGCTATCAGCGTCTCCAGGTCGTGCAGGAGCCGTTCGGTGCGCCTGGCCTGCTGGGCGAGCACACGCACGCGGGCGCTCTGGCCGCCGATCTGCCGTCGGCTGGCCACCAGTTGCTCGTACTCCCGCAGGGTGAGGGCGACCGCCTCGCGGCCACCGAGAGTGATACGGCGGGGCTGTGGGGGTCTGGCCACTCGGTTCCTCCGCTCCTCGCCCGGGTGTACCGCGTCCGGCCGGCCGGGCTCCCGGGCCCTGCCGGTGCTCCCGTGCCCGTCGGTGTCCCGAAAACGCCAGAGGGCCCCCGGATGGTTCCGAAGGGCCCTCTGTTGTCCGGAAGGAGTCAGTGCGCGGCCGGAACCGCTCGCCCGCTCGCGGCCTCCGCCGGCTTCGGGTTCAGCAGACGCTCGGCCAACTCGCCGAAGACGAGACCGAATCCGCCCCACAGGACGCTCTGGACCGCCAGCGCGGAGAGCCGGAACCGCCACAGCAGGGTGGCCGGGAAGTCCTTGGGCACCTCGTTGACGACCGGCAGGAACCGGTAGGCCAGGGCGACCACGACGACGAACGCCGCCACCGCGCCGACCGTCGCCCACCAGGTGCCCAGGCGGGGGGCCAGGCGCTTGCCCAGCAGGGTGGCGGCGACCGCCAGCAGGACGCTGAGCAGCATCATCAGGAAGTACAGGGTGGTCCGCTTGCCGATGGTGTCGGGGCTGCCGACCGACGGCGGGTTCGCCGGGTACTTCAGGAACGGCACGACGTACACCGCGACCAGGGCGCAGCCCGACAGCAGCAGTGCCGTGGCGCGCGGGCTGAAGCGGCCCACGCGGCCGAGGGCGAAGCAGAAGGCGAGCGCGGCGATGCCGCCGAAGGCGACCCCGTAGACGAGGACGCCGGTGGCGAGCCCGGCGGTGGACTGCAGGGAACGGGAGACGACCTCCATCTCGTGCTCGTGGGAGTGGGCCTCCTCGAAGCCGATCGCCTTGTCGACGGCCGGCTCACCGAGGAAGTACGCCACGACGAGGGCGAGCACGCCGGCCGCGAGGCCGGCGAGCATGCCCCGTACGAGGAGGTTCCGTACGGTTGCGGAGTTCATGGGCGTGCGGTGTCCCCTCGCCTCAGTGGCAGGGGAAACCGAGCAGGTGGCGCGCGTCGTGCACCCACTCGTGGACGTCCGTGCCGTTGAACACGGAGGTGGCGCCCTGCTCGGCACCGACGAAGTACAGCAGGACCAGCATGAGGATGCCGAAGAAGACCGCCCAGGGAGCAATCGCCTTCAGGGGCAGCTTGGCGGGAACGACGGGGGTGGTGGCTGTCGGCTGGGCGACGGTCTGCGCCATGGCAGGACCTCCTCTGGGAGTTCGCGTCCCATCTCGGTGGTGCACAGGACGACGGCCACGGGTCTGACTCACGAGACGCCTCGGGCGGCGACTCGCACACAGTGGCGCGACCGTTCCGGATTCCCACCGGCTTCCGTCTCGCCGTCGTCGATATCGGACAGACCGTACCGCGTGCCGCGCACCCCGCCAAGACCGCCTCCGCCCGGCGTGATCTTCCTCTCCACCAGGCGGTTCGGCATGGGCGGGTGGTGGCAGGGAGACGAGCCGGTGGCACGGAGGCCGGCTCAGGGCCGCCGCACCGCGGCCTCGCCGGCGTCAGCGCGCTCCCGCGCCCCCGGTGGACGCTGTGCCGCCGCGCCCGCTGCCGGCCCGGTGGGACGCGGGCCGTATGCGGGGGATCAGGGCCGGGACTTCGGCGCGGTAGGCGTCGTAGGCGGCACCGAACCGACGGGCCATCAGGCCGTCCTCGACGCGGACCCGGCGCAGCAGCCAGGGAAGGGCGACCGCTAGGTACGCCACCCGGACGCCGAAGCCGCAGGCCGGCATGGAGCCGGTGACCAGGCCGAGCTACCCGGTGTAGATGGGGTGGCGGACCAGGCGGTAGGGCCCCTCCGTGCGCAGCTCGTGGTGTTCCCGGACCGTCGGCACACCGGCCCACATGGTGCCCAGCACCCGGCGGGCCCACAGCAGCAGGGTGGTCGAGGCGACGGAGAGCAGGACGCCCGGCAGCGCCGGCCCGGGCCGCTCGGGCCTCCAGTACCGCAGGTGCCGCCAGAAACCCTCGGAGCGCGCGACCAGGACGTAGAACACACAGACGCCCGCGATCAACAGCATCCGGCGCGGCAGGGTGCGGCGCAGCCCGCGCACCCGGTCGCGGGTCGATGGAGAGGGCACCACCGGCCTCCACCGGTCTCCACCCACGGATGGAGAAGCCGGTCCCCGTGGCCGCGGAGCCGGGCACTGGGGCCAAGTTCCGCACGGGCCGGGGAAGTTCGGGCGTGTCCCGGGTGGGGCGCTGCTAGCCTGCGCCCAGGTGCTCGGGCGGGACAGGGGAGGAGCTGAACGCCGTGGTCCATGCGTTCGCCGTGTACCGGGACGCCATGCGTGAGGCGTGGGGAGACTGGTGGCTGGCCTGGCCCCTGCTGCAGAAGGTCGCCGTGGGGGACGTCCTGCACGACTCACGGGGGTCCGTCCGCGCGGCCGGGACACTGGCCGACCACAGGATCGGCTTCGAGGAGACGCCGCCCGAGGCCCGCGGCGCCTTCCTGTACGACGCGGGGGGCGGGATCGACGTCCGCTTCAAGGCGTCCGGTGCCACGGACCCCCTCTTCGCGGCCCTCGCCGACGCGGACGCCGGAGTGCTGCTGCGGTTCGCCCGGCAGCGGGCCGCGCTGGTGGCGTACCGGGGCCTGACCGGGAGCGGGATGGCCGACAGCCGGGCCCTGGCCGGCGCGCTCGTCCGGCGTTACTGGGCGGGCCGGTGGGACACCGGGCTGCTCGCCGTGACCGAGGTGGTCCGGGCGGACGCGGCCGTCGTGCTGGTGGCCGCCGGAGCGGGCGCCGCCGCCGAGCTGCGCCTGGCCACGTCCGTGGGCAGCGGTCCGGTGCAGCTGCTCGACCTGGCGGGCTCGGCACAGCTGGCCGGCAGCCGGCACCTGGGCTTCCAGTGGATCGGCGAGGCGCTCACCCCGCTCTTCCGGGTCGTACGGCTGCGCGGCACCTGGCTGGGCGGGGTGCGCGAGGAGTACGGGCCCGTGCAGCCGGGGCGCGGCCTCGACGCCGAGCCGGTACCGCCCCTGCTGCTGGAGCAGGCCGCCGACGACCCGGCGGCCGTGCTCGAAGCACCGCAGCAGCTCCTCGTGGCACCCGAACCGGCCCGGGACCCGTCCTGACCGGCGCGGCGCCGCTGTCCGTCCGGCGCGCCGCCGCGCGGCTGCACGCCGTCGCCGGGCTGGAGGAGGAACTGCGCCAGTGGCAGGCCACGAGCCGCGCCGGCGGCCCGCTGGAGAAGCACCACAGCCAACTGGAGGCGGTGGCCGCGTTGCTCGGCGTGGGGCTGGCCGACGTACGGGCCCGGCTCGGGGACGGACGCGCCGGGGACGTGCCCGGCCGGGTCCTGGACCTGCACCATGTGTGGGACTTCTACCGCACCCGGTTCCTGCTGCGCCGCGTCCGCGACTACCGCCGCTTCCTCGACGTCGCCGACGAGCTGGCCTGGGAGTGCTACGGCCCGGTCCTGGGGCTCGCCGGTGCCCGCCCCAAGGAGCCCCCGCTGGTCGGCTTCAGCCGGGCGGCCGCGCCGCGCGCCCACCGCCGGGGCAGCGCCTACCACGATCTGCTGCCCCGCGGCGGCATCCACACCGCCAAGGGCCGCGAGGCCGCCACGCGGCTGCCGTTCCCGGTCATCGACGTGCCCTGGTCCTTCCGCTCGCACCTGCCCGGCCTGCTCACGGTGGCGCACGAGGCCGCGCACCACATCGACGACGACTGCGGTCTGGGGGACGAGATCCGGCGGCGGGTAGCGACGGCCGGCCTGTCCCCGGAGCGTGCCGCCCACTGGGAGCGGTGGTCGGGCGAGGCGTTCGCCGACGTGTGCGCCGCCGTGCTGTGCGGGCCCGCCTACGCCGCCGTCCTGGCCGAACTGCTCGACGCCGGGGACGACGTGGACGAGCGGGACTTCGACGGCGCGCATCCGCCGCCCGGCGCCCGGCTGCGGCTGGCGGCCGCCGCCGCCCGGCCGGCCGCGCACCCGGGCGCGCCGGACGACACCGGCGACGGCGCCGAGGCCCGTGCCGTGGCCGGGGCGCTGACGACGGGCGGCTGGTCCGGGCTGGGCGGGCTGGCGCTCACCGAACTGCTCGCGCCCGCACGGCCGCCCGGTGGTGCGGACGTACCCGAGGGGGCACGCCGGATGCTGGCGGGCGGCCCGTCCCGCTGCTCCTCGACGGCCGGTGTGCTGGCCGCCGCCGCCCTCGCCTTCCAGCGGGATCCCGCCGCGTACGACCGGCAGGGCGTCGGCGAGCGGGCCGTGACCGAGGTGCTGCGCCTGCGGTCCGCCGGCACACGGGCCGCGCCGGCCGCGGATCCGTCGGCAGCCGAGCGCCGTCACTCGCGCGCGGAGGCGGGCGGTGCGCTGCTGGCCGCGCTCGACGCGACGGCGGATCCCGGGGAAGCGGTGGTGGGGTGAGCGCCTGCCGCGACCTGCCGGACCGATGACCCAAGTGCGCTGGTTCACGGATGAGTTGAGCGGGGCGGGGCTACGCTGGCCACAGCGCACACACCGACCGGACGGGGGACGGTACATGGGCATGCAGTGGACACCGGCGGTCCTTCACCGGCCGCAGCGCGGTCGGGTGCAGTGCATGCTGTGCCCCTTCCGCTGTGCGCTGCAGGACGGCGAGACGGGTCTGTGCGGGGTGCGCCGTCGGTCCGGGGACCGGCTGGAGACCGCGACCTTCGCGTCGTCGGTGCGGCACTGGGACGCCGTCGAGCGCAAGCCGCTGTACCACTACCGGCCGGGCACTCCCTGTCTGACCCTGGCCGCACCCGGTTGCACCTTCGCCTGCGACTACTGCATCAACCACCGCATGTCGCAGTACGGCCGTGTGGACTCCGTGCGCTGGGACGCCGAGCCGGTGGACCCGGCGGAGGTGACCGGGGAGGCGGCGGGACGCTCGGGCTGTGTCGCGATCTCCTACACCGAACCCTCGCTGGCCATCGAACTCACCGCCGCACTGGCCGAAGCGGGCCGTCCGCTCGGGGTGGAGGTGGTCTGGAAGAGCAACGGCTTCCTGACCGCCGAGGCCGTCGAGCTCGCGGCGCGCCATGTGGCCGCCGTCAACGTCGATGTGAAGACGCTCGACGAACGCGACCACCGTGAACTCACCGGCGCCCGGCCGGGGCCCGTGCTCGACGCACTCACCGGGCTGCGGGAACGCGGCGTCTGGCTGGAGGTGTCGACCCCGCTGATCCCCGGGCTCACCGCCGGGCCCGGCACGCTGCGCCCGATCGCCCGTGCGCTGGCCGCGCTGGACCCCGCGATCCCCTGGCACCTGGTCCGGGCCACGCCCGCCCACCGCCGCACCGGTCACGCGCCCACGCCGGTGGCCGACCTGGAGGCCGGGGTGCGCATCGGGCAGGAGGAGGGGCTGCGGCACGTGTACGTCGAGCGGGCCCTGGGCGCCGACGGGCGGGCCACCCGGTGCGCGAGGTGCGGTGGCACCGTGGTGGCGCGGGACGTGTGGGCCCTGGGCGAGAACCTTCTCAAGGACGGCAGGTGCCCGCGGTGCGGCGCCGAAGTGGAAGGACGATGGTGACGCCATGACCGAGTACCGGATGGTCGAGCACATCCCCGACCTGATCCAGCCCGAGGAGTACGAGCAGCATCCCGAAGGCCGCCTGGTGCGGATCAGCATCCGGGTCGACGGCGGGGGCGTCCAGGTGCTCGGTGACGCCTTCCGGCCCGAGGTGCTGGAGCAGTTGCTGCAGACACTGGGGCCGGACGCGATCGAGCAGATGCTCTGCGGCTGACCGCGCGCCCCGAAGTCTCACTCGTCCGACAGGAGCGCCGTCAGTGCCGCCCGCAGTTCCTCCGGGGACGGTTCCGGCGGCAGTACCTGGCGGTGCCGGGCGGGCTCGCGCCAGGGGATGTGCGGGTAGTGCACGCGCAGTTCACGCAGTCCCGGTCGCGGTGCGGGCCGCAGGTAGGGATGGGACAGCAGCACCACCCGGGGCGGTCCGGACAGGTCGGCGGTGAGCCGGGCGGCCACCACCTCGGCCTCCCGGAACGCCGTCGGCGCGTCTCCGGCCGTCAGCGGACCGGCGGCCCACACATGGACCAGGTCCTCCGGGCCCTGCAGGTACCGCGACCGCCAGGGCTCGGCGAGCGGCACCAGCGCGCAGGGCCGCCCCAGCCTGAGCACGGTGGCGGCCATCAGATGGGCCGCGAGCCGCAGCACGGAGCCGACCTTGCCGTGGGTGGCGGGTGTGTCGTCCAGCACCAGCACCAGGCCGTGCGGATCGCGCGGCAGCCGGCCGCTGCTGGTGCGGTACAGCAGCTCGTCGCGGGCGTGCCGGGCCCTGAGCAGCTCGGTGGGCAGGGCCAGTTGGGTGGGCAGCAGCCGGTTGGCGGGGCCGTGCCGGGCGAGCCCGGAGCGGCCGGTGCCGCCCGCGCCGCCCATGGCGAGGCCGGTGTCACCGTCCAGCAGCCTCAGGCCCAGCAGGGCGCGCTGCGCGGGTCCGGGCGGGGTGAGGGAGAGCGGCAGCCGGCGCATCCGGGCCGGCAGGGTGGGGTCGGCGGCCACCGCCTCGGGGCCGAGGATGCGCAGCAGCGCGACCAGCCGGTCGTCCACGGTGCCCAGCGCCGCGGTCAGTTCGGTGAGGATGGGCGCGGATCCGCGGGCGGGGATGGAGGAACCGGTCAGCGCCCGGCCCAGGGCCTGGGCCAGATCGGCGGGGGTGACCTCGGGCGGGGCCAGGTACGCCGGGTCGGCGGGCAGGTCCGCGACCAGCAGCAGCGCCAGCCCCGCCAGGGCGGGACCGGGCCAGCCCAGTTCGCGCAGCGCGTGCAGGCCACGGTGGTCTGCCAGGATCCGCAGCCGGGGCGGGGTGGTGCCGCGCAGCAAGGCCAGTACGTCCGCCAGCAGGTCCAGCGGCACCCCGAACCCGTGGACGGCGGCGAGCACGGCGAGCCGTACGAGTTCCTCCTGGCCGTTGGGCGCGACCGGTGCGGCGGCCGTGCGCGGGCCGCCGGTGAACAGCTCCCACAGGACCGCGGCACCCGAGTTGTAGGTGGCCGCGAGCTGGTCGCCGACCGGTGACCAGCGCAAGGTCCACAGATGCCCGCCGACGCCGTCCGGCGGCACCAGCACCCGGATCCGGCGCGCCTCCTGCGCGTCCCAGACCTCCGCCACGGAGTCCTGGTCGGCGGACGCGAACGCCAGCAGCCGGGAGTCGGCGCACCAGGACAGCGCGGGCGCCCAGTCCCGGCCGCCGGCCTCGCCGAACGTCTGCCGCCGCTGCCAGGCGCCGGTGTCCCAGACCACGACCGGGCCGCCGGCGCTGCCCGGTGTGGCGGCCAGCCGGCTGCCGTCCGGGGACCAGGCCACCCGGCACACCATGGCCTGCGGGTCGGGCCAGTCCAGCACCCGCACCCGGCGGCAACGGCCGGTGGGACCGGTGCCCCAGACGATCACCCGGCCACGGGTGCCGGCCGCGAGCAGTCTGCCGTCCGGGGACCAGGCGGGCCGGCGCACCCCGTCCTCCACGGGCAGCCGCTGCGGTCCGCCGCTGTCCTGGGCCAGGTCGTGCACCAGCACCTGCCGGGGGGCGGCGCCCGGCTCGGGCGCCGCCCAGCGCAGCGGGCGTACCGGATGGGCGGTGACCGCCTGCCCCGCCATGCGTTCGGCGAGCACCCGGCCGTCGCGCGGGTCCACCAGCCGGTTGACGCCCTGTTCGTAGTGGGACGCGAGCACCAGGACCGGGCTGTCCCCGGCCAGGCAGGCGGCGTCGTACCAGCCATGCGGGAAGCTCCGCACGGCCGCCTCGCCGCGCGGGTGTGCCGCGTCGGCGGGGTAGTCGAGGATGCGGCCCGGCCCGGACTCGCACCAGTGCCCGGCACCGTCGGGCGACCACACGAGGGCCGGTGCGACACAGCCCAGCCCGGCCTCGGGCAGGCGCAGGGCGCGCAGCACCCCCGGGGGCCGTTCCCCGGTGCGGGTGTGGACCTTGCCGACGGTGACGCCCATGGCGTTGGCCCAGCGGCGCAGCGCGGCCGGGTCCCGGCGCCGGTGCGGGCGCGGTACCGCGCCGGACGGCTCCCACACCGCGATCGTGTCCGCGTCGAGCCGGGCGGCGACCAGCCCGCTCGCCGACAGGCTCAGGTCGCCGGGGCCGGTGACCCGGCCGGGCAGTCGTCCGAGGACGTCGAGGCGGGGGCCGAGGATGCGCAGCCCGTCCAGCTCGGAGCCGGCGATCAGCAGGGAGCCGTCATGGCTGAACGTCAGCGCGTTCATGCGGTACGGCACGAACTCGCGGCGCAGTTCCCGCCCGGAGCCCGGGTCCAGGAGCCGCAGGCCCGCGTAGTCCTCGACGGCGATGGCCCGCCCCTCCGGGGAGCACGCCACGCGGCGCAGGCCCTCGAAGAGCCCGCCGAGCGTGCCGGTCATGGTGCCGCCGTGCGGTTCCCACAGCTGCGCGGACGTGGCCGTGGCCACGCACAGGGTGTCCTGCCGGCCCGGGATCCAGCACACCTCCACCACCGGGTCGACCCCGCGCAGCCGGGTCACGGTGCCCTCGGCGCGGTACAGCAGCAGGACGTCGCCGGTCCGCAGCCCCGCCGCGAGCAGCCGGGCGTCGGGCGACAGGGCCAGGGCGGTGATCTCACCCTCGGTGTGGAGCTGCGCGGGCAGTTCCACGGGCTCCCCGGTGTCGGCGTCCAGGAGGATCAACCGGCCCGCGCCGAGCAGGAACAGCCGGTCGCCGTCGGGGGTCCACACCGCCGCGTCGGTACCGGGGTGCGGATCCGGCCCGGGCGGGGCGCCGGGCCGGGCCAGCCGCCACACGACACGGCCCTCGTCGTCGTAGCGCAGCACCTCGCCGCCGTGCAGCACGACCAGTCCGGTGCCGTCCGGCGACAGGCACAGGCCGCGGGCGTCGGCGGCCGGCACGGTGAGGATCTGCTGGGCGCTCCAGGCGCCGGCCGGCGGAGTGCTCACAGGCCCTCGCCCAGCTCGGCCGCGGCCCGCTCGTACATCTGGGCGGCGCGCTGGAAGTGGCCCGCCTGCTCCAGGAGTTCGGCGGCCTTGCGGTACTCGCCGCGCAGGGAGTGCTCCATGGCGACCTGGTTCAGCCGCCGCCGTTCCGCCTCCGGGGTGCGCGCCGCGGCCGGTGCGGCGGGCTCCGGTTCGGGCATCACCTGGGCCAGCCGGTCCAGCAGGTCCCGAGCGGACTCGGACAGTCCGGTGGCGAAGGCGGGCGGTGCGGGCATCCACAGCTGCCAGGCGGGCCGTACGTCGGCCAGCCGCAGCCGCCAGGCGCCGTCGCGGCACAGCACGGTGATGACGTCCGGGCCGAGGCCGAGGACCTCGTCGCGTGCGGTGTCCGGCAGCGGCGGGTTGAGGACGCAGCCGCTCTCCAGGTACAGGGCGCCCGGACCGGCCTGGTGGACGGGGATGCCGAAGGGCAGGGCCTGGCACAGCCCGGGCGGCTCGGTCACCAGGTGGCGGCCGGGTCCGAAGGCGACCACGGCGGTCTCGTGCAGCGGCCGGGTACGCAGGAAGCGGCGCAGCGCGTCGAGTTCGCCGTCCGCGACCAGCACGGCGTCGACCCGGTGCGGGGCGCGTGCGCTGGTCACCAGGCGGACCGGCAGCGGCGGCCCGAGGGCGGGTACGGGCACCGGTGTGCGGACGGGCGGTGCGGCGGCCGGCACCGGGTGCGCGTCGAGGAGTTCACCCGCGGCCGGTTCGCCCAGCGGCCGCCACTGCCAGGGCGGTCCGGCCACGGCGCGTTCCACCACGAGGTGCCCGCCGGGCGGGACCTCCTCCAGCAGTACGGCGTCGTCCAGCGGAAGCCGCAGCCGCACGTCGACCAGGAGCCGGCAGTCCGGGTCCGCCGCCCGGCAGGCCACGGTTCCCGGCAGCCTGCCGCACGCCTCGACCAGTCCGACGGGTACGGAGCCGTCCGCGGCCCGCAGCCGCAGCAGCAGCCAGCCCGTGTCCGCCCGGGCCCCGGGGCCGAGCCGCTCGACGGGTGTGAAGGTGGTCGCGACGCCCGTGGCCAGACAGCGGCGCAGCAGCCAGCGGCCCAGCGCGCCCGGCGCGAGGACGGCGACCTCCTTCAGGCCGGGCGGCGGGCCCGCCACCGGGCTGTGGGCGGCGAGTTCGGCGAGGGACACCGGGTCCCATTCGGCGACGGTGGACAGCTCGCCGATGGCCCGTGGGACGCCCGCGGCCGGCCGGTCGGGCCACAGCAGGCCGTCGGCGTCGGCCTCGCAGACCACGCCGCCGTACCCGGCCGCCAGCGGCAGGCCCGGCTGGTGTCCGGGGGTGAGCAGCGCCCACACGGACTGGTCGTAGGGTGGTCTGCGCAGGCCCGGCGGGCCCAGTTCCGCCGTCGCCGCGACATGGCCCAGGGCGGCGCGGGGGGACGGGAACCGGACGACGGCCGACCAGCCGGCCGGCTCGCCCCGCTCCCCCGGGTCGGTGGCCGGGGGTTCGCCGGGCGGCGCGGGCGGTGTCTCCTGGCCGTGCGGGGGCACGGGGATCACGGTGATGGGGCGTGAACGGTCGGCCGGCGCCGGCACGGGCTGGGCGGATGGCTGGGCGGGAAACACGAAGGGGAACTTCTTGCGCCGCCAAAGAGTACTCATGGGTCCCCCGATGGATGGATCTGCCGATGCCGCTCGCCTACGCCTGTGCCGGGGCCGGCGGCGCGGGTCCGGTGGGTACGCCGGTGGTGTCGCCGAGGGTGCGGGCGGCCCACTGCTGCCAGCGGTCGGCGCAGCCGGTGACGCCGGCCCGGTAGGAGGCGGCGAACACCAGGGCGCCGAGGTCCGGGCGGCGGATGTGGTCCGCCGCGGTGACCGCCCACGCCTCCACCTCGGCCCGCTCCCGGGCCGGGGCGAGCGAGCCGATGCGCTCCGGCACCCCCGCCAGGGTGCGCAGCAGCGCCTCGCTCTCGCCGTACGCGCGGGCCGCGGCCAGCTGCCGGCCCAGCCGGCGCCGCAGCCGTTCGGCCGCGGTCCGTGGTTCCGCGAGGGCGAACAGGTGCTCCGCGGTGGCGTAGGACCGGGTGAGGGTGACCAGGGTCCAGCCGGCGCGCAGCAGGTCGCCGCCCTCCTCGAAGCACTCGGCCGCGGCCTCGAAGCGGCGTGCGGACAGCAGGCATTCCGCGGCGCGGCTCGGCCGGCGGGCGCGCCGCCAGAGGCCGGCGGCGCGCTCCAGGTCGCCGGCCTGCTCCCACAGCTCGGCCGCCTTCAGCGGGTGGCCGGCGTCGGCGTGGCAGCGGGCGGCCTCGGCGTAGTCGCCCGCCTGCTCGTAGCAGCGGGCGGCGTCCGCCAGGAGGTCGGGCGATCTCGTCATTCGTGGGCGCGCCTCGGTTCGCGGTACTGCTCCCCGTCGTCCGGATCGGTCTGCGCGGGCAGCTGCCGGAGCTGGGGCTCACGTTCCCGCTCGGGTACCTCTTCCGCCACGCCGGGCCTGCGGTCCAGCACCCGGCCGATCGCGTACGCGATCTCGTCGTGGGCCGCGTCGTGATCCTCGATCCGGGTGGTGCGGCCGATGTCGTCCACCTGGAACAGCTCGACCTCGCCGGTCTCGGAGTTGTACCGGAACTCGACCCTGACCCGCATCGCTCAGGCCTCCATCTCGAACTGGATGTTGAGCGTGCCGTCCGTGTCGTCGACCTGGATGTCCTGTACCCCGTGCTCGCGCGCGTAGGCCACGATGGCGTCGCGGTAGGCCACGGCCAGCACCTCGTGCACCGGGCGCAGGAAGCCGGTCCGGGCGTCCCGCAGCTGGGCCTCGGCGTCCCGTTCGAGCTCCTCGCGGCGCCGCTCGGCCTCGGCGGCGGCCCGGCGTTCGGCCTCCGCCCGGGCCTCGGCGTCGATCTCGTCGCGCTGGCCGGCCAGCCTGCGCCGCCCGGCGAGCCGCTCCTGCTCCTCCTCGCGGGCTACCTGCTCCGCGGCGTCGCGGTCGGCTCGTTCCTGGGCCTGGGCGCGGGCGGTGCGCTCGGCCACCGACTTGCTCAGGCCCGCCCAGCTGTCGTCGTAGTACCGCGCGGTGTGCTCGGCGGTGGTGTTCACGTCGACCGTGCCCTGCAGGGTGCGGGTCACCTCGGCCTCGGCGGTCACGACGTCGCTGAGGCGGGCGGTCATCTCGATCTCTCCGGTGTCGAGGTGGTAGACGACCGTGCCGCCGTCCATGTCGAGCCGGTAGGCGCCGTCCTGCCAGGTCCAGCGGGTGTCGGCGCCGAGCGCGTCCTCGAACGCCCGGCGGGCCGGGGCGCCGAGCAGGGTCCCGAACTCCTCCCGGAGCGTGGCCTCGCCGGCCACCTCGGCGCTGGCCCGGCCCGTGCGGCGCAGCTCTTCCTGCCACATGCGGGTGAGCCGGCTGGAGGCCCGGACGCGGACCCGTCGGGGATTGCACATGCTGGGGTACCCCCTCGTGTGTTCCCGCCCTCACTCGAACTGGTCGAGCAAGGCGTTCACTTCGGCAATGATACGAGACAGCTCTGCCTCGGTCTGGGTGTTCACGGGGGGATGCTCCCTCAACTCCCGTGACAGGTCGGCGAGTTTGTGGAGCCCTTCGACGACGCTCCATTCGCTGGGCCGCCGGTCGGCGGTCAGCGGCGCGCCGATCTCCCGGGCGTCGAGCAGGATCTCGTGGTCGGGGCGGCGCCGTCGGGCCGGCTCCCCGCCGTGCTTCTCCACCACGGCCTGGACGGCCTCCTCCACCGTGGTGCGGTCGGCCGGGTCGGTCCAGATGTGGGCCATGGGCCACAGGTCGACGGGCTCGGCGGTGCGCGACTCACGCAGCAGCGCGGCCCCGGCGACCAGTTTCAGGCTGCGCACCAGCCGGCGGTCCGAGAGCCGGACCCCCTGGATCAACAACTGCCGTACCAGCTCGCGGTGTTCGCCGAGTACGGGGTCCAGGTCGACGTCCCTCAGCCGCAGGGTGAGCCGGCCCAGCCGCTCGACGGTCACCGTACCGGAGGTCCGACCGGCGGACGGGGCGGCCGTGCCCGCGCCCCGCGCCTGTTCGGCCGCCTGGACGGCGGCGGTGAACCGGCGGGCCTCGTGCTCCCAGCCCACCTGGAGGAGCCGTTCGAGATCGGTGCCGCCCACCGGCTCCACCTCCAGCCGGATCAGGAAGCGGTCCGAGAAGGCGGTCAGGCCGGGGTCGTCGGGTATCTCGTTGGTGGCGCCCAGCAGGCTGATCAGCGGGGCGTTCTCGGCTCGTGCGCCGTTGTGGTAGCGGCGTTCGTTGAGCAGGGTGAGCAGGGTGTTGAGGATGGCGCTGCTGCCCTGGAACACCTCGTCCAGGAAGACGAGTTCGGCGGTCGGCAGCATGCCCTCGGTACGCACCTGGTAGGTGCCCTGCCGGAACTGCTCGAAGTCCAGCGCGCCGAAGATCTCCGACGGCTCGGTGAACCGGGTGAGCAGATAGCTGAAGTGGTGGGCCTCGATGTGCCGGGCGAGGGCCGAGATCAGCTCGCTCTTGGCGGTTCCGGTGGGCCCCAGCAGCAGCGCGTGTTCCCGGCAGACCACGGCGAGCTGCAGCAGCCGCACGGCGCGGTCGCGGCCGACGAACTCGCCGTCGAGCCGTCGCCGTACGTACTCCAGGTCCCTGATGGTGTCGACGGTGTCCTGGCCCCAGCTCACCGTG
This sequence comes from Streptomyces filipinensis, assembly GCF_014649495.1. Lineage (GTDB taxonomy): Bacteria > Actinomycetota > Actinomycetes > Streptomycetales > Streptomycetaceae > Streptomyces > Streptomyces filipinensis. The sequence goes on from NZ_BMTD01000012.1 coordinate 50,380, forward strand.
CCTCCTTCCGCGTGTCCCTCGTGACCGTCACGGCGTCAGCGCCTGCCCGAGCGGCGCTGTTCGCGGCGCTTGCGCTGCAACTGGCCGACGATCTGGCCCAGTTGTTCGGGAGTCGGCGGTACCGGCGGATCCTGGAAGTGGGCGGCGACGAAGGCGTCCCGGAAGACCGAGTGGATGTCGTCGCCGTTGCGTCCGCGCAGCGCCGACGCGATCAGCTCGTCCACGCCGCCGCCGACGTCGATGCCGAACTTCGCCGCGTGCAGGTTGATCATCTTCAGCCGGGCCTCGTCGTTGGGCAGGTCGATGGCGATGCTCTCGAAGCGGCTGGGCCGCAGCAGGGCCTCGTCGATCAGGTTGAGCCGGTTGGTGGTACCGATCACCAGCGTCGGCACCTCCGGCCGGAAGCCGTCCATCTCGGTGAGGATCTGGGCGACCACGGCGTTGCCCGCGCGGGTGCCGCCGTCGGAGTGCTCCGAGCGGCGCGAGGCGATGGAGTCGAACTCGTCGAAGACCACCACCGAGGGGGCGTTGCGGCGCGCCTCGGAGAAGATCTCCCGGACGTTGCGCTCGCTCTCGCCGACGTAGGTGCCCATGACCTCCGGGCCGGACACGACGAGGATGGTGGCGTTCATCCGGTTGGCGATCGCCTTGGCGAACAGGGTCTTACCGGTGCCCGGCGGGCCGTGGAAGATGAAGCCGCGCGGGATCAGCTTGGTGCGCAGGTGGTCGTGTTCCGGGGGCAGCCGGTGGTGGCCCATCACGATGTCGATGGCCCGCTGGATGTGGGCCTTGACCTCGTCGTAGCCGGCGATGTCGTCGAAGCCGACGTCGGGGACCTCGAAGTTGCTGGACATCTGGGCCTTGAACGCCCGGATCGTGGCGTACAGGTCGCGGGCGACCGGCGCCGGGTGGTCCTTGTGGACGCTCACCGCGTAGCGCATGGCCTGGCGCAGCAGGACCGGGTTCATACCGGCGACGTGCTTGTAGAACTCGATGGGGTCGTACCGCTCGAACCGCTCGGCCTCGCCGACCGTCACCAGGGCCCGGCCCAGGGGCTGTTCCTCCTGGTCGTCGCGGAACCAGACGGTACGCGGGACGCCCGTGATCGTGACACGGGTGCTGAACCGCTCGGCCAGCACCTCGGGCACCGACAGCGAGGGCGCGGCGAAGGCGAGCATCACCCGCTCGGGCGCCCCGTGCAGCAGCTCGGTCACCTCCCGCGCCTCCGGCGAGAGCTGGCCGTCGGAGCCGCCGGCGAGCAGATCGAGGTGCTGGACGACGAGCACGGTGTCGTCGTTGAGTGCGCGCACCAGCTCGCGCAGCCGGGCCAGCAGGCGCTGGCGCGGGTTCTGCTGTACCGGGATGAGCTGCTCGCCGGGCGGCGGCTGCTCCTGCGGGTCGCCGTCCTCGCCCTCGGGGGGTTCCTCCAGCACCTCGGCCCGCAGTCCGGCCCGGGAGGCCATCTCCCGCCACAGGTGCGGCACCACCGGTTTCTCCGCGACGACCAGCACCGACAGCCGGGCCCGCAGCAGCGAGGCGACCTGGGCGATGTCCCGGCCGTAGGCGAGGACCGTGGACTGGTCCTCGTGGAGTTCCCGGGGCTGCGGGTGCCGGTACACCGGCTCCTCGGGTGCGGGCTGTTCGCGGGGCGGCTCGGCGGTGCCGTCCGGGCCGGGCCGCTTGGTGAGGTCAGGCGCCGGCGCGGTCGGCGAGTACGCCGGCGCGTACAGCGGCGTACCGTGCGGCAGCTCCGACTGGAGCAGCAGTTCCGGGGAAACGGTCTCCCAGCTCAGCACGTCCCAGCCCGGCGGGAGCGGGAGGAGCAGCATGTAGGGCCCGGAGGCCAGGGCCTGTCCGACGGTGATGTGGGGCGGCTGCCGGCGCAGCGCCGCCAGGGACGCCTCGTCCGGGGCGACGACGGACATACGGCGTACGGACGTGGTCATGCGGTACTCCCCCCACTCGCTTCGAGCCGTTCCACCTGCCGGTACAGGCGTACGCCCGCCAGGTACGCGGTGCCGATGCCGGAGCGGGCCCGCAGCAGCCGCCGGTGCGAGCGCTCCAGCCGGGCGAGCGCGGCCCACCAGCAGGCGACCGGGCGGGCGGCGGCCAGGTCGGGCGGCACGGTCAGGCCGGCGCGGGCCCGGCGGATGAGCGCGAGGTGGGCCTCCGTGTGGCGCAGCAGGGCCGCCTCGTACACGTCGATCACCAGCTCGCGCTCGCTCATCCGGAGCTGGTCGAGCAGCCGGCCCCGCCACAGGGCCTGGGCCGGGGAGGCGGGGGCCTCGCAGTAGACGGCGGTGATCAGACGCCGGCCCTGGGGATGCGTCAGCAGCACGTCCTCCAGCAGGAGTTCGGCGTGGGTCTCGCCGACCGGGTCGGGGCGGTCGAGCAGGGCGGTGAGCGGTGAGGCGGCCCGCAGCCGGCCGGCCAGCGCCGGGTCGGCGATGTGCGGGAGTGCGGGCGCGACCACCGTGTGGTGGGCGAGCACGTCCCACAGCGAGCGGGCCGGCGGCACGGCGCGGACGGTCTCGGCCGCGAGCTGGGCCTGGGACCGCGCGCCGACCGCCGCGGCCAGCAGCAGGGCCCCGGCCCCGACCGGCCGCCGCTCGCGGGAGGCCAGGGCGTCCAGCCGCAGCCGGGCCGCCGACTGCGCCGCCAGCCGGACCACCGCCGCGGTGACGTCGGACGGGGGCGCGGCCAGCTCCTGGGGAAGGGTCAGTTCTCCTTCGGGCGGCGCCGGATGGGCGGCCGGGCCGCCGTCAGCGGCCGTCGCCCACGACAGCACGCGCAAGGCGGTATCGACCGCGGTCATCTTTCACCCACTGTTCGCATTCGCGCACCGAGTCGCCGGAGCGTGCGTAGAAACGCAGCAGCCGGTCGTCGCCGCTGAGATTGATCAGTCCCGCCACCTGCCAGGGCTGGCGGAACGTGCCGAGGTGCAGATCGACGTCGATGCTCGACAGACCCGAGTCGTTCCCCGAGAACAGATGCGTGTGGTACCAGCCCATCAGCTGCCGGTCCTGGCCGGAGGCGGTGATGCGCTGGTTCACGTCGCGGAAGGAGTCCCCGGTGAAGGTGAAGTGCAGCGCTCCGGCGCCCGAGTGCTCGGCCGGGGTGACCTCGTTGATCTCCACGAGATAGCGGTCGGCCGGCGCCTCGCCGTCGTCGCCGGCCCGTTGGGGAAGCTCCGCGCCGAGGACGCGCAGCACCTTGCCGAGCAGGAAGCCGCCCTCCTCCAGCCGGCGGGACAGCTTCATCTCCTGCAGATGGCCGTGGATGTCCTCGGACAGCAGGACCGTCACCTGACCGAGATCGGCGGCGTCGATGCCCAGCTCGGCCGGGTCGATACCGGGTACCGGCGGCTCGGCCACCTTGCGCACGGTGAAACTGCGCCTGCTCTCCCGGAGGTTGAGGTCCATGGTGCCCTCGACCTCGGGGGTCGAGCGGCCTAGTGCCAGACCGCTCAGGGAGGGGTGGTCGATGCAGAAGCCCCAGACCTGTTCGTCGGGGTCGAGCTGCTGCACCACGTGCTGCAGGACCGGGCCGAGCAGTTCGCGCACCGGGTACTCGCGGTCGATGACGGTCTCTCCGCCCTGGGAGACGATCACCCCCAGGCGGCCGATCTGGCTGCGCAGGTTGTGGATCGTGCGCGGGCCGTCCACCAGCCGGGGATCCGGCCTGCGCACGTACCGCAGATGCATGATCAGCGGCTCGTCGGGCTCGCCGTCGGGCAGGTCCCGGCGCAGCCCTTCGACCATCAGCGAGGACAGGGTCATCTTGCCGATCAGGTCGAAGGACGTGCCCTTGTAGAGCAGCACCATGGCCGTGCCGGCGCGGTTCTCCTCACTCATCCGCGCTCGCCTCCACGCGCCGGACCTTGAGGAACCGGGAGCGGTCGGCGCGCTCGGTCAGGCCCGCCCGGGCCAGCCAGGTGGTGCCGCCGATCTCCTTGATGCGCTCCTGGCCCTCCCAGGAGAACGCCCAGGCGGCGGCGTCTCCGTCGAGGTATCCGCCGCGTTCGATGATGTCCTGCACGAGGCTGTCGAAGTCCATGGCCATCCGGTAGTCGTGGGGCAGGATCTCGTAGTTGCGGTAGCGGGCCATGTCGATGAGCATCTGGCACAGCGAGTACATGCTCAGGTTCGGTGTGTAGTCCGTCATCAGCGGGCCGAGGCACACCGCGCCCTTGCGGTCCTCGTCGCGGGCGATGTTCGGGTGGAACACGTCCGACCGCCAGCGCACGCGCGGGGCCTGGATGGGGAACTCCGAGGGCATCCAGACGGTCAGCTCGTGCTGGTCGATGCGGCGGGGGTCGAGCGGCCAGGACTCCAGGTCGTCGGGTGGTGCGAAGCCGGGGACGTGCAGGTCCACCCGGTACTCCACGGGGAGCTTGTCGTCGTCCATGGCGACCAGCGTGAACTCGTCGTGCTCGGCGGCGAAGTCGACGATGTCGTCGCGGGCCCGGGCCAGTGCCTCGAAGCGCAGCCAGCTGTCGACGCCGGCGGTCGACTCGGCGGACATCTGCAACTGGCCGCCGTCGCGCACGCCCTGGTTGTAGAGCGGCTGCTCCGGGTCGAGTCGGCGGGCCTCGCCGCTCTCGTCGCGGAAGTCGACGACGGCGCGCAGCAGATGCCCGTTGGCGTCCTGGGCGACCTCGGGACGGTACTGGGCCCAGACGGCCGGGACGAGTTCGCTCGGCAGGGTCGTGTTGGGCACGTACGGGATCTCGAACTGCTGGCCGTCGGGGCCCATGACCTCCAGGCGGGTGTACAGGGTGGGCCGGAAGTCGTACTCGCCGTAGAGCACTTCCACGTCGGGTGCGATCCGCGCGGCCCGCTCGCGCAGCTGGTCCAGCCGGTCCGGGAGCATCGCGGCGATCCGGAAGGCGGCCTGCCGGTGGCCGGCGTACAGCTGGACGGCGTCGGCGTCGATCAGCTCGCGCACCAGCCTGAGCAGTTCGGGATAGGCCTCGCTGCCCACGAACTCCACCGTGCGGTACAGCGTCTCGGCGTTGCCCGCGGTGCCCTGCTGCTCCCGCTCCTCCTCGTCGAGGAAGGCGCGGATCTTCTGCAGGACCTGGTTGCCCGGCCAGCGGCGCAGCACCGTGACCAGCAACTGGTGGACGCCGTCCCGCTGCACGGCGCCCAGCTCCAGCGCGCGCACCACCTGCCGCCAGTAGGCGACGACCTCCTGGCCCGCGTCCCAGCGCGGCCGGGCCTGCGGCGGGAAGTCCATGTCCTCCAGGACTTCCTCGGCCTGGTTCTGGGTGCGGTAGAGCTCGGCGAGCAGGTCGACGAGCTCGCGTTTGATCTCGGGGGGCAGCTTGCCCGCTTCGTAGGTCATCGGGGTGTTCCCTTCCCGTCGGCCTCGGCCAGTTCCAGGTAGCGGATTCCGCGGGGGCGGCCGGCCCGCAGGACCGGCAGGATCTCGCGCGGCGCCACGCCGAGGTCGGCGAGCCGGGCCCGCGGGGGCGCGTCGGCGAGCCGGGTGGACTCGCGCGTGGGCGGGGAACCGGGCAGCGGCGCCCAGGTCATCACGGTCTCCTCGGGGGCCAGATGGTCGGTCAGGTCGGCCGGGGTGGACAGCACCGTGTCCGGGACGGGAGCCACCAGGTCGGCGGGAATGCGGCTGTGCAGGGGGCAGTCGGGGTCGCGGGGCACGGTGACCGGGGTCGCCGTACCGCCGGCGGCGTCCACCCGGATCACCCCCGGGCCGGTGGTGGCGCCGCACAGCAGCCGTACCGCGGTCACCGCCAGCCAGGAGCCGATCAGCGCGGACACGGGCGCGGAGGCGCCGGCCTCGGGTACGACGGCGTCGGCGCAGGCCCACGGGTCGTCCTGGGTGGCGCGGTCCCGGGGAGTGAGGCCGCAGCCGAAGCAGGGCCCGGCCGGCTCGTACAGCCGTACCTCGCCGCCCCAGGCGCTGGTGCCGCCGTCCAGCAGGGCCGCGCCGGCCAGTTGGCAGCGGCCGGCGAGCTGGAGGCGGGCCGCCAGACTGTCCAGACAGCTGACGACCAGCGAGGCGTCCCGCAGTTCCGCCAGTCCCACCCCGCTGACCAGGGGCGCGGTGCGGGCCTCGACCCGGGTCACCGGGGACAGGGCGGCGAGCCCGCGGGCCGCGGTGGGCGCCTTGGGCCTGCCGATGTCGTCGGCGCGGAACAGCGGGGCGCGGCTGAGGTTGGACTCGGAGACGTCGTCGGGGTCGCACAGCACCAGGCGGCCGACGCCGGCCAGGGCGAGCGCCTGCGCGCACTGGCTGCCGAGGGCGCCCACTCCGCACACCACGACGGTGGCCTCGGCCAGCCGCTGCTGGTCCCAGCCGTCGATCAGGGCGTGCCGGTCGAAGCGTCCCATGTCAGTTCCGCCTCAGGGTGCGGAAGTTCATCGGGCACTGCTGGACGGTCAGTTCGCTGCGCCACTGCTCGAAGCAGCCGAGGCCGCGCGCCGGGTCCTGGTGGACGGCCTTGCGGCAGCCGGGGTCCCCGGGCGAGCAGGGGCAGACGACCACCGTCTCGAAGAGCCGGAAGGTGTGGGTGCACACGAAGCAGGCGTTGCGCTGCCGCGGGTGCCCGAGGACCGGGTCGCCGGGCATCAGCCGGACGGTGTGCAGGGTGTCCGGCCGGGGGTCGCTGGTGTCGACGCCGCGGAAGAAGGCGGCCTGCGCCCCGGGGTCGGACGGGCCGGCGGGCGGGGCCTCGCCGCTGCACGGCAGGTTGCGCAGGTGGTGGGTGACGTCGGTCAGCCTGCCGTCCTCGGCGTGCCGCAGATAGACGGTGTCGTCCAGCCGGAAGGTGTGGCCGCACACCCGGCAGGGGGCGCGGCGCGCGGAGCCGGGCCGTCGCCAGGTGCCGAGCCAGCGCGAGTCCAGGGTGGTGGAGGCCGGGCCGTCGGCGCCGGCCACCTGCGGGTTGTCGCCGCGCTGCAGTCCCCGCTCGAAGGCGCTGGCGACGCCGGCCGGGGCGGAGGTGGCGGGGGGCGTCTCGGATGCCGTCATGCGGCGCGGTCCCTGCGTGAGCACTGGTGTACCTCGTCCGGGTCGTGGCCGCTGAGCAGGAGGGACACGCGGGCGGCCGCGCAGGCCCGGTCGACGGCGGCGGAGTGGGCCAGGGACTCGTAGAAGCCCCTGGCGAAGGCGAGGGCGGCCTCGTCGGGGAGTTCGCCGCCGGTGCCCACGACGGTGGCGGCGCAGTCGAGCAGGCCGTCCGCGTACGCCGCGGACCAGCAGGAGTTGAGGACGACGCAGTCGAGCGGCGCGTGCAGCGCGAGGGCCGCGGCGAGCGCCCGTACCGGCACGGGGGCGGAGGTGCCCGTCTCGTCCTCGAAGAGCAGCCGCCCGTCGTCCGTGCCGTGTCCGGCGAAGTGCACGAGGTGCGGCCGGACCGACCGGAGCTGGGGGAGGATGTCGGACACCCGGGCCGCCGGGTGCGCCTCCACGGTCAGCCGGCCGGCGGAGCGGGCCGCCGCCTCCCGGATGACGCGCTGCTCGGCGCCGAGGCGCAGCCGGGCCTCGTCGAGCGGCGCGGACAGCAGGCACAGCACCCGCAGGCCCCCCGGTGCGCTCCGGCCGGCCAGGGCCGCGAGTCCCTCGTGCCCGGGGTACAGGGCCGCCGCCGCGGCGAGGAGGTCGCCGAGCGTGACGCCCTGGAAGCGGCCCTGGTCGATGGTCCGGCAGACGGTGCGCCACCAGGAGGCGGCGGGCGTCTGGGCGAATGAGGGCAGCAGCGCGGGGCTGATTCCGAGGTCTTCGAGAAAGGCGTGACTGCTGAGGGCGTCCGGAAACAATTCGCCCAGTGTTTCGAATGCGCCGGCATCGCGCAGGTGTGTCCATGCAGGACTGGCCATCTGTTCGTCCCCCGAGCCAACTACCGTCACGTATTGGGCCGTTGGTGAGAAGGGTACGCGCAGTGACGCTCCGCGGGTGTAGTTTCGGATTCCGCAGCACACTTATCGGGGGCGGGTTTGATCGAGCGTCTGGAAATGATCACCTGTGGTGGCCGCGATGCCGGAAAATCGATCTTCGAGATCGATTTTGATCGCCAGGGAGAAACTTCCCGGAACGGGTTCCGGGAACGCCACGGACTGCTGGTCCACGGCGGCGGGGAGCGGGTCGTACAGCGCATCGCCCACACCGACGCGGCGCGCCAGGAGTTGGAGCGGACCGTGAGAACGGCCGATGTGCTGGTGCGCCGGCTCGGCATCACCCGCTACCCGCCCGAACTCAGCCGCGTCGTCGGCTACCGGCCGGACGGCCGCGCGCCCTACCTGGTCGCCACCCGGCGCGGCGGCCCCCTGTCCGCACTGGGCGACCGGTTACCCCTTGAGGCGGGCCAGCTGTGGGCCGTCGTGGACGGAATCCTCACGGTCCTGCGGCAGCTGAACGACCTGCGTCTGGTGCACCGGGACATCCGGCCCGAGACCCTGTGGTGGGACGGGACCACCGTGCAGCTGGCCGACTTCGGTCTCACCCTGGACGAGGGCGAGCCGCGCGGCGCGGCGGCCGGGACCGACCCCTGGCGGTCCCCGGAACAGGCCAAGGGCCAGGGCCGGGCCGACTGCCGGGACGACGTCTACTCCGCCGGCGCCGTCATCTTCCACCTCGCCACCGGCGAGGAGGCCACCACGGCCGCGGACATGCGCGACCGGGTGCGCTGGCTCGACTCCAGTCAGCGCAAGCTGCTGGAAGGTGTGTTCACCGACGAGGCGCGCCAGCGCGTCAGCGGATACGCACTCCGGCTGCGCCGTGACACCGACGCGGGCCGCAGCACCGGCCCCGGACCGGGCACGTTCCGCCCGCCCCGGCTCGCCGAGGTCGAACAGCAGGCCCGCCAGCACTTCCACGAACTGCGCGCCCGGCAGCACGCCTTCAGCCGGCAGCAGCACAGACCGGCGTACCCCCAGCCGCCCGCCGCTCCCCCGCGCGTCCGCCCGCTCGGGCCCGCCGAGCGCCGGCGGGTCGTCGTCCTGTCCGTCACCCTGGCCGCCGCGCTCCTCGGCGTGCTGATCGCCGTCCTGGCGCTGGTCTGAGGGGAGGAGTGACATGGCTGCAAAGGTGAGGTGCCCCATCTGCCTCGACATGGTCGACTGGGCGAGGGCCGACACGGTCACCCTCAACACCGACGGCCGGCCCGAACAGCTCGTCCGTGGCGAGGGCGAGGACGAGGTGCGCTGGAACCACCGCCGGCTCAACGCCTACCGGCTGTGCGCCGGCGGCGGTGAGCCGCACGTCCTGCCCGGCCGCTACGGCGACTTCGGCGAACCCCTGGTCATCGGCGTGGTCGGCGAGTCCGCGGCCGGCAAGAGCCACCTGCTCGCCGCCATGCTCGGCATGCTCTCCGACGTCGACCGGATGGCCCGCCTCGGCCTGGTCGTCGGCGGGCTCGACCTGAAGCTGCACCAGCGCTATCTGAAGGACGTCGTCCGGCCCTTCCTCGACCAGGGACAGGGCCTGGCCGGAACCCCGGCCCAGCCACCGGAGTTCACCGACGCCCTGTGGATCCACAACAGCAACTCCGGGCGCAACTTCGCGGTCGCCTTCTTCGACGTCTCCGGCGAGTGGCTCGCCGACCACGACGCCGAGGTGCCGTTCCTCGGCGCGGTCAGCGCCCTGGTCTTCGTGGTCGACCCGACCCGCATCCGCGGCCTGACCACGGCCACCGGCAGCGTCACCGGCGACCCGTCCTTCGGCGTCGTACTGGACAAGATCGGTCGGCTGCACGGGGTGGACGGCTCCCAGTTCCTGCCGCTGCCGGCCGCCGTCGTGGTCGGCAAGTGCGATCTGCTGCGGCACCACGAACCCCTCGTGGACCGCTGGTTCCAGAACGCCTCCCCCGACGAGGAGCTGCAGCTCGCCACCCTGGAGCAGGAGAGCGAGGACGCCTACGCCTTCCTCAGCTCGCGCGGCGCCGCCGGCTGGCTCGCCCCCTTCGTGCGCTGCGCCCGCTCCACGCTGCACTTCGCCACCGCGACCGGCCACAAGGCGGTCGAGGCGGACGGCGTCCAGCGCTCCCCGCACGGCAGTTTCGCGCCGCGCCGGACCCTCAAACCCATGCTCGCCCTCTTCGCCATGTGCGGGGTCCTCGATATCCACGACCTCGGCCAGGGAGCTGTCCGATGACGACGGTCGACCAGATCCTCTTCGGCTGGGCCGAACGGGACCACGAAGGCAACGCCGGGGTGCGCCCGGTCGCGCACTCCGGGCTGCGCACCCTCGACCGCTGGGCGAAACGGCTCCAGTACGTCTGGGCCACCCAGGACGGCCAGGGCGAACAGCCGGAGGACTCGGCGAGCCTCGTCCACCTGGTGTTCGACGACGAGGCGGCCGTCCTGCGCAAGCTGCCCTCGCGCAACCCGCACGGCCGCGGCGGCGCCACCCTGACCCACGTCCTGGTGGGCGACCCGCGCGCGATCGACGCACAGCTCGCCCTGGGACTGCACGACTGGCCGGGCTGGCGGGACCGCGAACCGGACGGCACCGGGACGGACCTCGCCCCGCTCGACCTCGACGACCTCAGGGAGGCGGCGCGGCCGGGGCTGGCCGCGCTGCGCGACCGGGTCACCGAGGTCCCGGCCGAGCAGCTGAACGCGCTCGTCGCCCGGGTGCTCGCCGAGCCCGCCGAGGAGTTCAGCGTCCTCACCCGGCCCCAGCTCGCCCTGCCGACCATGACGGCCCTCCTCGACATCGCCGGGCCCGTCTCCGGCCGGCCCTGGACCTTCGCGAGCCGGGAGTCCACCGACAAGGGCGGCCATCAGCCCCGGGTGGTGTTCCTCGGTGCCCGCCCGCCCCAGTCGATGTACATCAACCAGCGCCGGCGCGTCGACGTCACCGAGCCCCCGCCCGACACGGACAGCGCCCGGTTCGCCGCCCAGCTGGTGGAGCTGTACCGGGAGGCCGGACCCGCGGCGCTGGAACGGATCCGGCCGCGGCACCCCCTGCACACCGCGGACGACGTGGACGCCTGGCGGCGGTCGGTACCGGTCGTGGACGGCCGGATCGCCGACCCGCGGGTGCGGCTCGACATCTTCCTCGACGACTCCCTGCTCGAACGGACCGTGGCACGCGCCGCCCTGGTCCACGAACGGGCCCGTTTGACCGGGGAACTGAGGAAGCAGCCCGCGGAGTGGCTCATCGCGGCGCTGCGCCGCTGGCGCCGCCTGGAACAGCGGGCCACCCGCCATCCCGAACTGCGGGACCTGCTGATGAGCGAGGCCCTGGAGGCCTGCCTCGCCGGACAGGGACCCGACGAGCTGGTGGAGGCGACGCGGGAAGCGGAGCCGGCGCCCCCGGCGGTGGCCAGGGTGTTCGGCCGGCAGGTGCCGCCCCGGGGCCTGGACCTGAGCCGGGCCGGACACCGGCGGCTGCTGATCGTGGCCCTGGCACTGCGCATGTCCCCCGACACGCTCGACCACGCGGACCTCCTCGCCGCCAGCCCGGCGCACGAGCTGCTGGACCTCGTGGTGCGCTACTCCGACCGCTACCCGCAGGCCATGCACCTGGTGCTGCGCCACCTCGCGGACGCCGGGCAGAGCCCGGTCGCCGCACGGCTGTGGTACGAACACGGCCTGCTGCTCGACCCGGTGGACCGTATCGCCGGCGGCGACCGCGCGAAGGAGGCCGACTGCTTCCGCCAGCTGCTCCTCGCCGCGCACGGCCCGCGCCTGGACCACACGGCCGCCGCGGCCCTGGTGGAACGCGCCGGGGTGCGGGCGCCGCTGGGGCTGTACGCCGCCGCTCTGGAACTCGCCGCGGACGACGGGGCCGAGCAGCGGATCCGGTACGAGCTGTCGGAGCAGTTCCTGCGTGCCGAGGGCTACGCCGGGCCCGGCACGGCTTCCGGGTACGGATCCCGGCCGCGCGGGCCGGTGCTGGGCGGCAGAACGGCCGGGCCGGGTGCACCGCCCGGCCACAGCGCCGCGGGGCCGGTCCCGGCCGCGGCGGAACGGCCCTGGCAGGGCCCGCCGTCGGGCGACGGCTCCCCGCCGCCCACCGCGGGCCCGTACCCGTCGTCCTCCTCCCCCGCGCGGACGCACTCCGAGTGGGCGCATCCGGACGCCCCGGGCCGGTCCCAGCCGCAGGCGCCCGCCGCGCACCCGGATGCCGATCACCAGGGCCACGGTGTCCTCCCCGACCCCGCCCGCTGGGACCCCCTCAGCCCGCCCCAGGAGCCGGGCCACGCGCCCTTCGCGCACGCCGGCGGCCCGCAGACGCCGTCCGAGGGCCCCCGGCGCAGGGTCCCGGGTCTCGGTCAGCTCGACGGCGTGACCGTGACCATCGTGTCGGCGCTGCTCTTCGTCCTGCTCTGCATGCTCGGCTACATCCTGCTGACCTGGATGCCCTGACCTCCGCACACCCGCCACCCCCTCTCCCCCACCGACCGCAGGACGACACGAATGACGCCGCATGACATCCACTGATCAGGCCACACCGCCGAACCCCGGGTCGGTGCCCGCGCAACGCACGGGCTCCGATTCGGACCTCGACCGCATCGCCGGGCGGATCCGCGCCCTGGCGCACCGTGCCCGCGCCGACGGCTCCGACACCCGGGTGCTCGACCATGTCGTCGCCGACCTGGAGCGGGGCGGCGCCACCCTCGCCGGGACCGATCTGGTCGCCGCCTACCCGCCCGAGGTGCTGCTCCCGGACGCGCCCGCGAAGGGCCGCGGCAGCCTGGAGGGCTGGCTCGGCGTCGTCCGTGACGTGCTGGTGTTCGCGCCCATCGCGCTGACCTGGTGGCGGCTGCGCGGGGCCCTGGACGCCTACGACGCGACCCGCAGCAGGGACCCCTTCCTGCTCGGCTGGGCCCGCGGCTTCCCGCAGGGCAGCCCGCCCGCACCGACCACCGTGACCCTCGGCACGTCCGCCCTCCACGTCACGCTGCTCATCCTGGTCGTCGTCGCGCTGACCCTGGCGCTGCACGCCCTGCAGCGCAGCCGGGAACGGCGGCTGTCCCGGGAGGAGGAGCGCGGGCAGCTCGCCACCGAGCTGGCCCTGGCCACGTTCCTGCTCGCCACGCCCGCGCGGCCGGCCGGCAAACCGCTGGACAGCCGCAGCGCGGAGCGGCTCGCCGCCCAGCTCAACGCCGGTACGCAGCAGCTGGAATCGGCGCTGCGCAGGACCTCCGAGGAGATCACGGCGGTCCTGGAGACCGGGCCGGGCAGCAGGATCCAGAGCGCCCTGGACGGCTGGACGAAGACGGTCGACGAACTCACCCGGCTGATCCGGGGACTCACCCCGCCCAGCCAGCTGGCCCAGGACCTGATCCGGATCCGGGAGCAGACCGCCGAGGACGAGGCGAAGCTGCGCGCCGCCATCGAGACGCTCGTCGGCGACCTGCGGCGCGCCCAGGAGACGACCGGGCAGGAGATCCACCGGCACGACCTGGCGGTCGCCGCGGTCCGGGAACTGGCCCGCAGTCTCGGGGAGACGCTGCTGGTCTTCACCGAGCGGGCGGAGAACCTGGTGGACTCCACCCGGAGCATCTGGCAGCTCGTCGACCGCCTCGACAGCCGAGCCGGCCATCTTCCGCCCGGGGGCCTGGACAACGCCGACCCGCCGCCGTACCGGGGGCGGCCATGAGGGGCCGGCCGCCCCAGCCGGCTGCCGTCGGGCGCACCGTGCTGCTCGCCGGGTGGCTCTTCGCCGACCTGCTCCTGCTGCTGCTCGTGATCGCGCTCGGTTCGCTGCCGCGTGAGCAGCGCACCGACGCGACACCGAAGCCCGGCACACCGTCCAGCCCGCCGCCGAGCACCCAGCCGGCGGAGCGCGGGCTGGTGCTCAAGCCGTGCAGCTTCACCGTGCGGACGGGCGGCGCCGGGTCCGTGCGGAAGCAGTTCGGCACGCAGCTGCGCGGGGCCGGAGTGGCGAACCGTACGGCGGGTTTTGTGCTCTCCTTCGGTACGGCTCCGGATCCGGGGCCGGGCCAGGAGGCCGCCGACAAGGTCAACTCGATGATCACCGGCGGGTTCTCCCACTTCAGGCACGCGCCCAAGCGGGGCTACTGGAAGGGCGGGCCCTCCGGCAAGGTCAGGATCGACGTCTTCTTCCTCGCCACGGCCGACGGCGACACCTCGTTCCCGAAAGGGTGTCACTCCTCCGACGACGACAGCTGACCGACCGGGTTCCCGGTGGCGGCCGGACCGCGGCGGGCGTCACGGGGGCGGGGCCTGGACGCCCGGGCGGAACTTGGGGACGCGGAGGGTGATCTTCGTGCCCGCGCCGACGCCCGTCTCGATGACGAGGCCGTGGTCGTCGCCGTAGACCTGGCGCAGCCGGCGGTCGACGTTGCTCAGGCCGATGCCGGTGGCGGGTCCGGCGGTACCGCGCAGGATGGCGCGCAGGCGTTCCGGTTCCATGCCGACGCCGTCGTCCTCGATGACGACCCGGGCCTCGGTTCCCTCGTCCTCGGCGGTGATCGTGACGTTGCTGCGTTCCACGGTCTCCTCCAGGCCGTGTTTGAGGGCGTTCTCGACGAGCGGCTGCAGACAGAGGAAGGGCAGGGTCACGGGGAGCACCTCGGGGGCGATGCGCAGGGTGACCTTCAGGCGCCGGCCGAAGCGGGCGCGGGCGAGTTCCAGGTACTGCTCGATGGAGCGCAACTCCTCGGCGAGGGTGGTGAAGTCGCCGTCCCGGCGGAAGGAGTAGCGGGTGAAGTCGGCGAACTCCTGCAGGAGTTCACGGGCGCGCTCGGGGTCGGTGCGGACGAAGGAGGCGATGCTCGCGAGGGAGTTGTAGACGAAGTGCGGGGAGATCTGGGCGCGCAGGGCCCGGACCTCGGCCTCGTGGGCGCTGGCGCGGGCCCGGTCGAGGCCGGCGAGTTCGAGTTCGAGCGAGAGCCGGCGCGCCGCTTCCTCGGTGGCCCGGAGCAGTGTGCCGGACTCGGCGGCGGCGAACACGGCGAGGGCGCCGGGGGCGTCGCCGTCGGCCGCGAGGGGCACCAGGACACCCCAGCGGACGGGGCAGCCGGCGTCGTCGCAGGACAGCGGGAAGGCCCGGGTGCGGGGTGGCTGGGCGAGCCGCTGCGCGAGCTGCGCGCGGTGGTGGTCGGCGGCGCCGTCCCAGGCGAGCACGGCGGTGTCGTCGGTGAGGGCGAGGGCGGGGGTGCCGAGCTGCGGGCGCAGCCTGCGGGCGGCCTTGCGGGCGGTGTCCGGGGTCAGTCCGGCGCGCAGGGGTGCCGCGGCGAGCGCGGCGGTGTGCAGCGCCTGGGCGAGGGCACGCGCCCCGTCGCTGTCGGCCGCGTGCTCCCGCTGCCGGCGCGCCGCGCCGTGCCCGAGGGCGACACCGAGCACGAACAGCGCGAGACCGGCCAGCGCGAGGGCCGCGGTGCCGAGGACGGTCATGGGCGCCGGTGAGCCGGCGGGTACCGGCGGAGGGGACTTCTTCGGGCGGGGTGGCTGAAGCGCGCGGAACGGGTGAACACGTCGGCTCCTCGGTCAGGTCGTGGCCGGTCCTGGGCGGGGGGTGGGCGTGGGCTCGGGAAGGTGCAGGCGGGCCATGGTGGTGGCGGTACCGGGTGGGACGCGGTCGCGGGTGGCGAGGGAGATCAGGACCATCGCCGCGAAACCCACGGGCACGGACCACACCGCGGGCCAGGCGAGCAGGGTGTGCAGCCGGCCCGAACGGGCGCCGCCGGCGATGGTGGCCGTCACCGCGGTGAGCGCCGAGCCGCCGCCGAGGAGCAGTCCGGCTGTCGCGCCCGGCGGGGTCAGTCCGCGCCACCAGATGCCGAGGACGAGCAGCGGGCAGAAGGAGGAGGCCGAGACCGCGAAGGCCAGACCGACCGCGTCGGCCACGGGCAGGTCGCCGACCACGGCCGCCGCGGCGGCCGGCACCGCGATCGCGGCCAGGGTGGCGAGCCGGAAGTGCCGGATTCCGAGCCCGGGCAGCACGTCCTGGCCGAGGACGCCCGCGACGGACATGGTGAGTCCGCAGGCCGTGGAGAGGAACGCCGCGCAGGCGCCGCCGGCGACGAGGGCGCCGAGCAGGTCTCCGGCGACCCCGCCGATCAGCCGCTGTGGCAGGACCAGGACCGCGGCGTCGGTGTCGCCGGTGAGCAGCAGGTCGGGGGCGTACAGCCGGCCGAGCACGCCGTACAGGGGCACGAGCAGGTAGAACGCGCCGAGCAGGCCGAGCACGCTCACGGTGGTGCGGCGGGCGGCGCGGCCGTCGGGGTTGGTGTAGAAGCGGACGACGACGTGCGGCAGGCCCATGGTGCCGAGGAAGGTGGCGAGGATGCGGCCGTAGGTGGCGTACAGGCTGTGCCGCTCGCGGTCCGGGGACAGGGGCTCGGCCCAGCTGGAGGGCGCGGTGCGGTCCGGTGCGCGGTCGGGCAGGGGGACGTGGGCGCCGGCCGGGAAGCGCACGGTGGTGTCCGCGCCGATCCGGTGCCGGCCCTCGCCGAGCCGCAGCGAAGTCCCGTGCGCGGGGCGGCCGTCGACGGTTCCGGAGACGGTCACGCGGACCGGCTCGCGCACGGTGAGGGTGAGCGGCCGGTCCACCCGCACCTCGGTGGCGCGGTGGAAGACGGGCCGGTCGTCCCAGGCGGGGGCGGGGGCGTGGTCGGCGCGCCAGGCGAGCAGCAGGAACACCACGGGCACCAGCAGCGCGGTGAGTTTCAGCCAGTACTGGAAGGCCTGGACGAAGGTGACGCTGCGCATCCCGCCGGCGGCGACGGCGACGGTCACCACGGCGGCGACGACCAGTCCGCCGAGCCAGCCGGGGGCGCCGGTGAGCAGCCGCAGGGTGAGGCCGGCGCCGCGCAGCTGGGGCAGCAGATACAGCCAGCCGATGCCGACGACCAGCACCCCGGCGACCCGGCGCACGGCCCGCGACTCCAGCCGGGCCTCGGCGAAGTCGGGCAGGGTGTAGGCGCCGGAGCGGCGCAGCGGGGCGGCGACGAAGAGCAGCAGGACGAGGAAGCCGGCGGTGTAGCCGATGGGGAGCCACAGCATGTCGGCGCCCTGGGCGAGGACGAGCCCGGCGACGCCGAGGAAGGAGGCGGCGGAGAGGTACTCGCCGCTGACCGCGAAGGCGTTGAGGTGCGGGGCGACGGTGCGGGAGGCGACGTAGAAGTCGGAGGTGGTGCGGGAGACGCGCAGGCCGAGCGCGCCGACGAGGACGGTGGCGAGGATCACGGCCGTCACGCCCACGATGCCGTACGTCTGGTTCACCGGCTGGCTCCGGCGGGTGGTCGGCGCATGGTCAGGGGCGTTCCGCGGGGGCGCCGGCGGCCGTGTCGGTCTCGTTGCGTTCGGCGCGGCGGACGTACCAGGCGCCGATGGCCAGCAGGGCGGGATACGGCGCCACGCCCAGGAGGAGCCAGACCGCCGGGGGAACGCGGGGCGCGGCGCCGGCGAGGGGCAGCGTCCGCAGGAGGACGGGGAGCAGGCCGAGCGGCAGCGCGAGGAGGGCCGTGGCGATGAGCGCGGCCCGCAGTTGCCGACGCATCAACCGGCGCAGGCGCGGGTCCGGCCGGGGGTGGGATGAGGGCTCTGGGCGCGCGGCGGTGGTACCGCCGAACGGGCGGGGCGGCCGTCCGGTGACCGTCTCTTCGCGCCCGGTGACCACCTCTCTGCGAGGGACGGACTCCGCACCCATGCCGCTCTCCCCGACGCCGCGGTGATCACCTTGTGCTGCCGCGAGTGTACGCAGCGGGCCGGCGCTCAGACAGCCGGCGGACGCACATCGCCACGGGTCCGTCACCCGGGGACCGCCCCGGCCGCTCAACGCGCCCGGCCGGCCGCGTGCCTGGCCAGCAGGTCCCGCAGTTCCCGGGCGTTGCGCCGGCTCACGGCGAGGACGCGGTCGCCGATCCGTACGGTCACGTTGCCGCCGTCCAGGCGCAGTTCCTCGATGCGGCCGAGTGCGACGAGCCGGCTGCGGTGGATGCGTACGAAGCCGCGGGCGCGCCACTGGTCCTCCAGGGCGGACAGCGCCACGCGTACCAGGTGGCTGCCGTGCGGGGTGTGCAGCCGGGCGTAGTCGCCCTGTGCCTCGACATGGGTGATGTCGGCGATGGGCACGAACCGGGTCACCCCGCCCAGTTCGACGGGGACGTGGTCGCCGAAGGCGGGCGCCGGCTCGGGCGGGGTGCCGGCGGGTGCGGCCGGCCGGGGGCCCTGGCCGGCCAGGACCAGTTCGGCGACCCGGCGTACGGCCTCGGCGAAGCGCTCCTCGCGGAGGGGTTTGAGCAGGTAGTCGACGGCCTTGACCTCGAAGGCGCGGACGGCGAAGTCGTCGTGGGCGGTGACGAAGACGATCAGCGGTGGTGCGGCGAGACGGCCGAGCAGCCGGGCCAGTTCGAGGCCGTCGAGTCCCGGCATGTTGATGTCGAGGAAGACGACGTCGACGGCTCCCGCGCCGTCCGGGCCGTCCTCGGCAAGGTGGCCGAGTCGCCGCAGTGCCTCGGTGGGTCCCGTGGCGGGCACCACGCTGCCGACCCGCGGGTCCCGCCCCAGGAGGTACAGCAGTTCCTCGAGCGCGGGCTCCTCGTCGTCCACCGCCAGCACGCGCAAGGCCACGTCGCTCGCGCTCATCTCCGCAGTCTCCTCCCCTTCGCAACCGCTTACTGGTGCATGGTGGCCCCCAGGGCCGCCGCCGTCGAGATCGCCGACGCGCGGGGACGGCTGCGTCCGCTTCACTTGAGTCCGCTGAGCATGACGCCGCGGATGTAGTACTTCTGCAGCAGCAGGAAGAGGACCAGGACCGGCAGGACGCTGAGGACGAGCCCGGCCATCACGACGGGCATCGTGCGGGTCGGGTCGACGTGGTCCTGAAGGAGCTGGATGCCGACCGGCAGGGTCATCACGTCCGGGTTGGCGGTCGAGACGAGCAGCGCCCAGATGTACTCGTTCCAGGCGTCCACGAAGGTCAGCAGCCCGAGCGTCACCAGGACCGGCGTGGTCTGCGGCAGCACGATCCGCCACCACACGGTGAACTCCCCCGCCCCGTCGATGCGCGCGGCCTCCAGGACCTCGTCCGGGATCGAGACCATGAACTGGCGCGTCAGGAAGATGCCGAAGCTGCTGACCAGGAACGGCATGGCGAGCGCCACGATGCTGACGGTCAGACCCGCTCCGCCGCGCCCCGTCAGGTCGTTGCCGCCCGCCAGCGGCCAGTGCACCAGGATCAGGAAGTGCGGGATGAAGAAGAGGAACGGCGGGAACATCATCGTCGACAGCACCAGGCGGAAGACGAGGTCCCGGCCGGGGAAGCGGAGTTTGGCGAGCGCGTAGCCGGCCAGTGACGACGTGAGCAGCACCGATCCGGTGATCAGGGCGGTGGCGACGACGCTGTTGCGGAAGAGCACCGGCAGATCGAGCTGGTCGACGGCGGCCCGGTAGTTGGACAGGTCGAACGCCTCGGGCAGGAACCGGTACGGCAGCGTGCCGGCCTCCCCCGGCCCCTTGAACGACGTCATCACCATGTCGAGGAACGGCACCACGGTGAGCACGGCGCCGGTCACCACCACCAGGTACGACAGCCACGGGAAACGGCGGCGGTTCACGCGTCCTCCCCCTTGCGCCGGAAGATCCACAACTGCACCAGGGTGACCAGGAGGACCACCACGAACAGCACGAAGGCGGCGGCGCTCGCCGTGCCCCAGTCGCCGTAGCTGAAGGCCTGCCGGTACATCTCCAGCGCGGCCACGTTGGTCGCGTCGCCCGGCCCGCCCTGGGTCATCACGATGATCAGGGCGAACGACTGCAGGCCGGTGAGGAACTGGGTGACGCACACGAACAGCAGGGAGGGCCGCAGCAGGGGCAGGGTGATCCTCCAGAAGACCGTGACGGGCCCGGCGCCGTCGAGCGCGGCGGCCTCGTAGTACGACTCGGGGACGGACTTCAGCCCGGCGGTCAGCACGAGGATCGCCGAGCCGGCCGAGGCCCAGGCCTGGACGACCACCACCGACGGCAGCGCGGTGCCGGGGTCCTGCAGGAACGCCACCGAGCCGAGCCCGGCGGCGTTGAGGACGCCGTTGACCAGGCCCCCCGGCTCGTACATGTACTTCCACACGTTGCCGACGGCGACGACCGTCGTGACGATCGGCAGGAAGTACAGGGTGCGCCACAGCCCCTGGTACCGCAGCCTGTCGATGCAAGTGGCGACGATCACGGAGCCGGCGAGCGCGAGGGCCACGGTGCCCAGGGCGAACAGCAGGGTGTTGGTGAGGATCGGCGCCAGGAACGTCGATCCGTCCGCGAAGAGGCCGGTGAAGTTGTCCGGACCGACGGGATCGATGTCGCCGAGCCGGAACCCGGCCCAGTGGGACATCGACAGCACCAGCGCGAAGCCGAGCGGGAGGATGAGGAAGACGGCGAAGAACAGCAGCGCCGGCGCCAGGAACAGATAGGCGACGACGGCCTGCCGGTGCCGGGTCCGGCCGCGGGCGCCGACGGCCGGCCGGGCGGACCGAGGGGTGGCCGCCGCCCGCTCGGCCGCCTCCGGGGTCAGGGCGTTCACCATGAGCGCGACACCTCCTGGTCCACCTGGCGGCGGATGGTGCGCAGTGCCTCGCCGGCCGACTGCTGGCCGGTCCACAGCGCCTCGATGTTCTTGCGCAGCAGCGTCTTGGCCTGCTGCGCGCCCGGCACGTTCGGCTCCGGCACCGCGTACGCCAGCGCGTCCAGGAACGGGCGCAGGTTCGGATCGCCGCCCGCGCCGCCCTTGCCGACCGCGCCGCCCTTGCCCAGGAGCGTCCGCATGTCGTCGGCGCGGCCGGTCAGGGAGCCCACCGACACCTGCAGGGCGCTCATCCGGGTCACCGACCCACCCTTCCCGGCGCCCGGCACGCGCACCTTCCCGGCATTGAGCCAGCGCAGGAACTCCCAGGCCTCACGCGGGTGTTCACTGGCGGTGTTGACGCCCAGCATGAAGCCGGTGGAGAGCGTGGCGCGCCGGCCGTCCGCGTCGGGGAGGGGCACGGGCGCGACACCGACGTCGCGGTAGTCCCTGCCCATCAGGGGCTTCAGGCTCCCGGTCCACCAGCCGGCGCTGATCACCATGGTCACCTGTCCGGACGGGAACGCCTGGTAGACGTTGACGCCGGGGTCGCTCGCCCCCGCGGCGACGAGCCGGTGCTCCAGGTCGAACACGGCGCGGCCGGCCGGTGCGTCGATGGCGGTGCTCCTGCCGTCGGCGGAGACGAACCTGCCCCCCGCGGCGCTGAGCAGGGCGAGGGTCTGGCCGACGGTGGTGGAGTCGTCGACGGTCGACAGTCCGAAGCCCTGCACCAGCGTGTTGCCGTACCGGTCCCGTCTGGCGGTGCGGTACGCCGTCTCCTCCAGCTCCCGCCAGGTGCGCGGGGGGCCGTCGAGGCCGGCCTCGCGCAGCAGCCGCTTGTTGTAGTAGAGGGCGTACGTCTGTGTCTCGGTGGGGTAGCCGTAGACCCTGCCCCCCACGGACGCGGCGCCGACCGCGGCCGGGCTGTAGCCGCGCCTGATCTCCTCGGCGTGCTCCGGCGGAGCGGGCCGCAGCACGCCGGCCCGGACGAGCTGGCCGTTCCACAGACAGTACGGATGGAGGATGTCGGCGCCCTGGCCCGCGGCCTGCCGGACCATGAACGTGGTGAGCAGGTCGGTGAACTCCACGGCCTTCGTCCGCACCTTGACCCGGTCGTGCGTGGCGTTCCACTCGTCGACCGGTCCCTGCAGGGCCCGCTTGAGCTCCCCGCTCGCGTAGTGGGAGAGCAGGGTGAGGACGACCGGATCCCCGGGGCGCCCGGTGCCCCGGTGCGGCGCGGCGCACCCGGAGGCGAGCAGCGCCGAGGGCAGCGCGAGCGCGAAGTGACGGCGGCTCAGGCCGCGGGCACGGCGGCTGCCGGGGTGCGCCGGCCTCATCGGGCGGCCTCCCGGCGCATCACCCGGAACAGCCGGGTCGTGGTGAAACCCGCCGTGCGGTACAGATGGCCGGCCGGGGACCGCTCGCCGGTCCACAGGAACCACGCGCAGTGCGCGCCGCGTGCCCGCATCCGCTCCAGGACCAGGTGCAGCAGGACCTTGCCGAGTCCGGTGCCGCGCATCTCGGGAAGCACACCGAACGGGCCGAACCGCTCGTCCACCGACTCGTACGCGCCGTGCATCGCCCAGCCGGCCAGGCGGCCCGAGGGGTCCCGGGCGACGACGATCCGGTCGAGCGGCGTGCCCGCGGCCACGCACTCCCGGATCGCGCGCGCCCAGTCCGGGGTGAAGTGGGTGCCGGCGAGCGCGATCAGTTCCACCAGGTCGTCGTCGCTCGGGGTGGCGAACCGGTGTCCCTGCGCGGTCAGTTCGCCCAGGCGGTGCACGACATCGTCCGGGAGGCGATGGCCGACCAGGCCGCGGTCCATCGCCGCCGCCTCGTAGAGCGTGCGAAAGCCCAGGGAGTCGAGGAGCCCGGCCGCTTCCGGGTACGTCTCGGCGTCCAGCCCGGGCAGGATGTAGTTCGGGGTGTACGAGGAGAAGTCCACCCGGGTGCGGCCGTGGCCGTGCAGCCAGTCGAGGGCGTCGGTCAGCAGCCGGCGGCCGAGGCCGCGCCCGCGGGCGGCCGGGTCGACGAAGAAGAACGGGATCCAGCCCTGCTCGGGCTCCAGGTCGGTGCCGGTCATCGCGGTCAGCCGGCGCACCGCGTAGGCGGCGCCGACGACCCGGTCGCCGTGGACGGCGACCCGCAGCCCCTCCGGATCGAAGTTGGCGTCGAGCAGCACCAGGGAGCGGAAGCGGTCCGGGGTGATGGGGTCGGCCGGCGCGCTGCGCCGCCACGCCGCCACCAGCCGCGGGCCGTCGCCCGCCCTGAAGCCTCGCACCTCGGCCCGGGATCTCGTCGTGCGATCGGTCATCGACGGGGTCGTCCTTCCATGCGCGCGGCACGCGGCGGGCGGGAGGTCTCAGGGGTAGAGCAGTGCGTGCTCGCCGGCCCAGTGGTCCGGCGGGGCGGGCGGGTCGCACAGCGGCAGTGGGTCCTCACCGGCGTCGACGGTGCGCCGCAGCCGGTCGGAGCCCCACAGCAGGTCGATGAAGTGGCGGTGTCCCGTTCCCTGCGCGCCGCCGTCCGCCGGGTGCCAGGCGAAGTCGTGCGGGTAGAGCCGGCGCAGCGTGGCGAGCATGGCGACGGCGGTGCGTACGGGAGTGAACGCCTCGCGGTCGGTGATGTGGAGCTGGACCCCGCGCAGCGGCCGTCCGGCGTGTTTGTGGAAGGTCGGGACGTACCGCAGATCACGGAAGTGCACTCCGGGCAGGGCGAGTTCGGCGAGCGAGGGCGCGAACCGGGCGTCGATGTAGGGGGCCCCGACGATCTCGAAGGGCTGTGTGGTGCCCCGGCCCTCCGAGAGGTTGGTGCCCTCGAACAGGCAGGTGCCTGGGTAGACGGCGGCGGTGGCGGGCGTCGGGATGTTCGGCGAGGGCGCGATCCACGGCAGGCCGGTGGCCTCCGCGCGCAGGGCGCGCCGCCAGCCGGTGGCCTCGATCACCGTCAGGTCGGCGGCGGTGCCCGCCGCCCGGGGCACGACCGAGGCGTTGAGATACCGGGCCAGTTCGCCGCAGGTCAGGCCGTGCCGGACGGGTATCGGGGCGCGCCCGACGAAGCTGGCCCAGGCCTCCTCCAGCAGCGGTCCCTCGCTGACGAGTCCACCGAGGGGGTTCGGCCGGTCGGCGACCACGAACCGTACGCCCGTACGGGCCGCCGAGGCCATCAGGTCGCACATGGTCCACACGTAGGTGTAGAACCGGGCCCCGATGTCCTGCAGGTCGTACACCAGGGCGTCGACGCCACTGGCGCGCAGCAGGGCGTCGAGGCGCTCGCCGTCGCGGCGGTAGGTGTCGTGGACGGGCAGGCCGGTGGCGGGGTCCGTCCGGGCGGCCTCGCTCTCGCCGGCCTGGGCGGTGCCGTGCAGCCCGTGCTCGGGGCCGAACAGGGCGGTCAGGCGCGCGCCGGCCTCCAGCAGGGCGGGCGCGGTGGGGCGCAGGTCGGCCAGGACACCGGTGTGGTTGGTGACCAGCCCGAGCCGGCCGGGTCCGGCGAGTGCCGGCGACGCGTGCAGTCGCGCGATCCCGGTCGTCACCGCGGCGCGGTCGTCCGTGCTCATCCTGGGCCCCGTCTGCCGGTGACATCTCGAAGCGGTTGCCGGAAATTTACTGGCTTGTCAGGGAATTTGGCAATGAACCACTCACCGTGGGTGGCCGCGAACTCACTCCGGGCTCACTCCGGGCTCCCTCCGGGCTCACTCCGGGCTCGCTCAGCCTCACTCCGGTACGACCAGCCGTGCCGACTCCCCCGGTCCGACCGGTACGACCCGGTCGCGCAGGCAGACGTCGATGGGTGAGCGGTCGGAGGACGGCACGGTGATCTCCAGCAGGCCGCTGCGCAGGCGCAGATGGACGCCCCAGTGGCCGTGGTAGCGGATGGAGAAGCCGTAGGAGGAGAGTTCGGGCAGCGGGACCGGGTCGAGGCACAGGGCGCCGCCGCGGGTCTCCAGGCCGGTCAGCCCGCGCTGGACGAGGTCGAGGGTGCCGGCCATGGCGCCGAGGTGGATGCCCTCGCCGGTGGTGCCGCCCTGCAGGTCGGCGATGTCACCGCGCAGCGCCTCCTGGACGAAGGCCCAGGCGTCGGCGCGGCGGGCGCGGGCCAGGACCCAGCCGTGGACCAGGCCGCTGAGGGTGGAGCCGTGGCTGGTGCGGTGCAGGTAGTGGTCGACGGTCGCGGTCCAGGTGCGCTCGTCGAGGCGGTAGCCCAGCCGGCCGAACAGCGAGCGGAGTTCGGCCGCCGAGAAGAGGTAGCCGAGCATCAGGACGTCGGCCTGTTTGGACGCCTTGTAACGGTTGACGGTGTCGCCCTCCGCCTCCAGGATCCGGTCCAGGCGCCGGATGTCGCCGTACCGCTCGCGGTAGCCGTGCCAGTCCAGCTCGGCCAGGTCGCCGTAGCCCTCGAACTGGCTGATCACCCCGTCGTGGAAGGGCACGTGGAGGGTGCGGGAGATCTCCTCCCAGCGGGCGGGCTCGTCGTCCCCCAGTCCGGTGCTCTCGGCGAGTTCCCGGCGGCGCGGCTCGGGCAGGAGGTCCAGCAGCTCCAGGGTGCGCGCCAGCACCCAGGCGGCGGTGACGTTGGTGTACGCGTTGTCGTCCAGGCCCGGTGCGGCGGCGCCGGGGTAGGCGTCGTGGTACTCGTCGGGGCCGACCACGCCCCGGATGCGGTGCCGGCCGAGGCGGGCGTCGTAGGCGGCCGAGTCCGCCCAGAACCGGGCGATGTGCAGCAGCATCTCGACGCCCTCGCCGTGCAGGAAGTCGATGTCTCCGGTCGCCTCGCAGTACTGCCAGATGTTGTACGCCACCGCCGAGCCGACGTGGTGCTGGAGCCGGGTGTGGTCCGGCAGCCAGCGGCCGGAACGGGGGTTGAGGTGGAGCTGCTGGGTCTCCTCGCGGCCGTCGCTGCCGCTCTGCCACGGGTAGAGCGCCCCGCGCCGGCCGAGGTCGCGGGCCGCCTGGCAGGCGGCGTCCAGCCGGCGGTGGCGGTAGTGGAGCAGGGCGCGGGAGACCTCGGGCAGGTGCAGGTTGAGGTAGGGCAGGACGAAGAGTTCGTCCCAGAAGACATGGCCGCGGTAGGCCTCGCCGTGCAGTCCGCGCGCGGGAACGCCGACGTCGAGGTCCGCGGTGTGCGGCGAGAGGGTCTGCAGCACGTGGAACAGGTGCAGGCGCAGGATGCTGCCCGCCTCACCGGGGACCTCCAGCGCGGTGCGCCGCCACAGCTGCTCCCACGCCGCGGCGTGCGACTCGACCAGCGCGTCGAAGCCGGGTGCGGCGCCGACCCGGTCGACCGCCGCCTGCAGCGCGTCGCCGATGGCCGGGTCGTGCGAGGTGTGCAGCGCGACGGTCTTGTCGACGGTGACCGTACGGCCGGGCACCAGACGCAGCCTCAGCTGCTGGACCGAGCGCTCGACTTCGGGGACCACTCTCACCGGCGCGTCGACGGTCAGCCGGGCGGCGAGGCCGAACTCGATGCGGGAGGTGCGGGTGTGGCAGCGCAGCCATACGGTGTCGTGGGCGGCGATGCCGGTCCGCACATGGACGAGGTGTCGCCCGTCCAGGTCCCGGTAGCGGGCCACGCCGGAGTTGGTGATCCGCCCGTCGAGTGCGGCCTCGACCTCCAGGTCGAGGCCGTCGCCCTCCACGGTGAACTCGGTGCGCAGCACGGCGAGATGACGGTCAGTCAGGTGGACCAGGCGCAGTTGGCGCACATGGAGCGTGGTGCCGCCGTCCAGGCCGTAGCCGGTGCGGCGTTCCAGCAGGCCGGGGTCGAGATGCAGCACCTGGTGGTGTTCGGTCACGGGGGCGGTGTCCGGGGTGAGCCAGGCACCGTCCGCCGGGCGGAAGCGCAGCGGCAGCCAGTTGGGCAGGTTGACCATGTCCTCGTTCTCGACCCGGCGTCCGGCGACCTGGGAGGTGAGCCGGTCGTAGCAGCCGACCGCGTAGGTGCCCGGGTAGTGGATGTCGTCGGCGGTGCACTCGGGAAGCGCGCCGCGCGTGGCGAAGTAGCCGTTGCCCAGGGTGAACAGGGACTCCCTCAGGCGTTCCTCCTCGGGGCGGTAACCGTCGTACTCCCAGGTCGGTCCCTGCACCGTCACCCCCCGGCGAGCAGGCCGGTGAGGATCCGGTCGGGGGTGAGGGGCAGGTGGCGGAAGCGGATGCCGGTGGCGTGGTGGACGGCGTTGCCGAGGGCGGCGGCGGTTCCCACGATGCCGATCTCGCCGATGCCCTTGCTGCCCATCGGGTTGAGGTGCGGGTCCTCCTCGTCGATCCAGTCGGCCTCGATGGCGGGGACGTCGGCGTGCGCGGGCACGTGGTAGGAGGCGAGGTCGGTCTCGGTGAAGTCGCCGAACGCCGGGTCCAGGGTGCTGCCCTCGGTGAGGGCCATGCCCAGGCCCATGGTCATGGCCCCGGTGAACTGGGAGCGGGCGGTGCGGGCGTTGAGGATCCGTCCGGCGGCGTAGATCCCCAGCAGTCGCCGTACCCGGGTCTCGCCGGTGACGCTGTCGACGGCGACCTCGGCGAAGTGCGCGCCGAAGGCGTGCCGGGCGTACGGGCTGTCGGCGTCGGCCCGCCCGGCGGTGTCGGCGCGGGTCTCGATGCCGTCGGCGGGCAGGGGGCCGGTGTGCGCGGCCAGCCGGGACGCCAGCTCGGCACAGGCCTCGTGCACCGCCCAGCCCCAGGAGGCGGTGCCCATGGAGCCGCCGGCCAGCCAGGCCGGCGGCAGGTCGCTGTGCCCGATCTCGGTGCCCACCCGGTCCACGGGCACAGCGAGGGCGTCGGCGGCGACCTGGGCGAGGACGGTACGGGCCCCGGTGCCGATGTCGGTCGCGTTGATCCGCACGGCGAAGGTGCCGTCGGGCAGGGCCCGGGCGGAGGCGGTGGCCGGGACGGCGGCGGCCGGGTAGGTGGCGGCGGCCACGCCGGTGCCGATGAGCAGCGGGCCCTCGGTGCGGGAGCGGGGGCGGGGGTCGCGCTCGGCCCAGCCGAAGCGGCGGGCGCCCTCGCGCAGGCACTCCACGAGGTGCCGGCTGCTGAACGGCTTGCCGCTGCCCGGTTCGCACTCGGGGTCGTTGCGGACGCGCAGCTCCACCGGGTCCATGCCGAGCGCGTCGGCGAGTTCGTCCATGGCGGACTCCAGGGCGTACATGCCCGGCGCCTCGCCGGGAGCGCGCATCCAGGACGGGCTCGGCACATCGAGCGGGACCACCCGGTGGGAGCTGAGCAGCGCCGGGGCGGCGTACATGACGCGGGCGGGTACCGCGGCCTGCTCCACGAACGCCTTCACACGGGAGGTGTGGGTGGTCGTCTCGTGCAGCACGGCGGTGAGCCGGCCGTCCGTGTGCGCGCCGAGTCGCAGCCGCTGCACGGTCGGGGCGCGGTGGCCGACGGTCGTGGGCAGGGAACGGCGGGGGTAGGCGAGGGTGACGGGCCGGCCGGTGTGCCGGGCGGCCATCGCGGCGAGCACGACGTCGGGGCGTGGGGTGCCCTTGGAGCCGAAGCCGCCGCCGACGTGCTCGGACACGACGGTGATCGTGTCCTCGGGCAGTCGGAACAGCTGGGCGAGCACGGACCGCACGGTCGTACCGCCCTGGCTGGAGGTGTACACGGTGAGCCGGTCCCCGTCCCAGTGGGCGGTGCTGGTGTGCGGCTCCATGGGGTGATTGTGCAGCGGGGGCACCCGGTAGACGGTGTCGACGCGGACCTCGGCGGCGGCGAAGGCGGCCTGCGGGTCGCCGTGCTCGACGCGGCCGGGGTAGCCGGCGTTCGTCTCCTTGGGCTCGTAGGCGTCCCGGTGACCGGGGTCCAGGCCGACGTCGTGGGGTTCGGCGGCACAGGTGACGCGGACGGCCCGGGCGGCGGCGCGGGCCGCTTCGAGGGTCTCGGCGACGGCCAGGGCCACGCACCAGCCCCGGTGCGGCACGTCCGGGCCCTGCAGGACGGCGAGCGTGGCGTCCTCGGGCTCGGCGAGACGGGGCGCGTCATCGGGGGTGAGGACGGCGAGGACGCCGGGCAGGGCGAGGGCGGCCGAGGTGTCGACCGCGGTGACCCGGCCGCGTGCGACCGGAGCGGGCACGGGCCAGGCGTGGGCACGCCCGGGCAGGTGGTACTCGGCGGCGTAACGGGCGGCACCGGTGACCTTCTGCCGTCCTTCCCGGCGCTCGACGGGGGCGCCCAGGCTGGTCGCGGTCATGGGATCCTCCTGCCTGCTCCCTGTGCTCAGGCCGCCGCGGGGGCCGGGGCGAGACGGTTGAGGACGTCCAGGGCGAGGTTGTGGGCGAGGGACACCTTGTAGGCGTTGTCCCGCAGCGGCTCGGCGTGCATGAGTTCCAGGTCCACGGCGCCTTCGAAGGCGGCGGGGGTGGCGTGGGCGCCCAGCAGGGCCAGCTCGGCGTGCCGGGCCCGCCAGGGCCGGTGGGCGAGTCCGCCGAAGGCGATGCCCGCCTGGTCCACGACGCCGTCGGCGACCCGCAGCACGACGGCCACGGAGGCGAGGGCGAAGGCGTACGACGCCCGGTCGCGGGCCTTGCGGTAGGCGGACGGGACACCGGCGGTCCCGGCCGGGAGCAGCACGCCGGTGATCAGTTCGCCGGGGCGGATCCAGGTGTCCCGCTCGGGGTGCTCACCCGGCAGCCGGTGGAACTCGGCCGCCGGCAGCCGCCGGGTGCCCTCGGTGCCGTACAGCTCCACCTGGGCGTCGAGGGCGGCGAGGGCGACGGCCATGTCGGACGGCTGGGTGGCGATGCAGTGCGGGGAGTGGCCGAGGACCGCGTGGTCGCGGTGGACGCCGTCCAGAGCGCTGCAGCCGCTGCCGGGCTCGCGCTTGTTGCAGGGTTTGTCCAGGTCCTGGAAGTAGGGGCAGCGGGTGCGCTGGAGCAGGTTGCCGCCGGTGGTGGCGGCGTTGCGCAGCTGACCGGAGGCGCCCGCGAGGAGGGCCTGGGACAGCGCCGGGTAGCGGTCGCGGACGCGCGGGTCGGCGGCCAGGTCGCTGTTGCGGACGGTGGCGCCGGCGCGCAGGGAGCCGTCGGGCAGCTCCTCGATCGTGTCCAGCGGCAGCCGGCCCACGTCGATGAGGACGGCGGGGCGCTCGACGCCGAGCTTCATCAGGTCGACCAGGTTGGTGCCGCCGGCCAGATAGCGGGCGCCGGGGTGGGCGGCGTAGGCCTCGACGGCCTCCTGGACACTGTCGGGTCTGAGGTATCCGAAGCTTTTCACCGGATCACGTCCTCCACCGCCTCGACGATGCGCGGATAGGCGCCGCACCGGCACAGGTTGCCGCTCAGGCGCTCGCGGATCTCGGACCGGTCCAGCGGTACGGGCCGCCCGGAGGGGGTCGCGGGGTCGGTGACCTGGGAGGGGTGGCCGGCCGCGGCCTCGGCGATCATGCCGATGGCGGAGCAGATCTGCCCCGGCGTGCAGTAGCCGCACTGGAAGGCGTCGCGGTCGAGGAAGGCCCGCTGCAGCGGGTGCGGCTCCTCGCCGTCCCCGCCGAGGCCCTCGACGGTGGTGATCTCGCTGCCGTCGAGGGCGACCGCGAGCAGCAGGCAGCTGTTGACGCGCCGGCCGTCGGCCAGCACGGTGCAGGCGCCGCACTGGCCGTGGTCGCAGCCCTTCTTCGACCCGGTGAGACCGAGGTCCTCCCGGAGCAGGTCCAGCAGGGTGCGCCGGTTGTCGATGTGCAGGGTGTGGGGCTTTCCGTTGACCCGGAGGGTGATCTCCGAGTCCGGAGCCGGTTTGTTTGCGCTGGTCATGGCAGGGGTGACCTTCCGGACGGGCCCTGGTGCCGTGCAGACCGCGTATCCAGGCGGCGCCGCCTCACACGTCTCAGCCGCGCGCGGCTCCCGCCTCGGCCAGCCTGTCGGTGACGTCCGCGGTGTCCTGGGCGGGCGGTGCGCTGACCTCCGCCTCGGTGCCGAAGCCGGAGAAGCGCAGCACGGTGGTGCTCACCATGGTGGTGTTCCCCCGCCCCGGGGTCCTGCCCTTGAGCGGGTGCAGGGTGAGCCGGACGCTCTCCCGCCGCAGCCGCCCCGGGCCGTCCAGCCACAGGTCGACCGGGAGGGAGGACGTCCCGAGCTGCTGCCGCAGCTCCCGTGCGCGCGCGGCGTCGCCCCGGGACAGCGCGGAGACGGGCACGGACACCCGGTAGTGCGTGGTGCGGGTGCCGTCCAGGGTCTGCTCGCCCAGGCGGGTGACGTTCCGGGAGCTCACGTTCCTGAGGTACCGCACGGGTTCGGCCGGGTCGCTCACCCGGGACTGCCCCGCCGATCCCTTCGCGGCCAGCCGCCTGAGGTCGATCTTCAGCCAGGTCCTGCCGCCCGGGACGGCACCGCGCTGCCTGCCCGAGGGCTTCTGGTAGACCACGCCGTCCAGGACGCGCTGTTCGATGGTGGTGCCCTGCGAGGCCAGGGTGACCCGGCTGGCGCCGTCCTTCAGGTCGGCGACGCCGCTGCCGCGGGCGGTGAGGGTCTGTCCGTCGGCCTCGGCCGTGCTGGTGACGGTCAGCTTCGCGGTGCCCGCGGCCACCGTCGTGCGGTAGGCGTCCTGGACGGCGCGCACGGGCGGGGTCGCGCTGCGCTGGTGCTGCGCGTCCCCGCCCGCCCTGGTGCCGTCCCCGCTGCCGCAGCCGGTCAGCCCGGCGGCGAGCACGAGGACGGCGGCGGCACTGGCGATCCGGGCGTTCGACACGGTGAGAGCCTCCTGGGCAAGTCGGGCTGTTTCCCACGCACTTGGCCCGCTCCTGGTTTCCCTCTTCCGTGTCGCTCACTCCCGTCCGGTCACGGACAGCGGACGAGGGCCGCCCCGTCCGAGGCCGCGCCAGGACGGCCAGGGGCACGGCTGCGGGCAGGGCTCTGGCCGTGGGGGGCCTTTGGCGTGGGGGTGCGGACCGACGCCCGTGCACCGTCCGGGGGTTGCGGTGGCTGCGGGCTCCGTTCAACGCGTGAAGCCAAAGGTCCGGACCAGCCCGGTCCAGAGGGCGGGCGACACGGCTCGGCCGGGGGCGCCCGGGAAGGGGCGCGGGGCTGTGCCGGTATGCGGCTCCGCCGTGGGGACGCGACCGGCCACGGCGACCCGCGGCCGGCAGCCGGCCCCCACCCCCCTGCGGCGGAACCCGGCCCCGCTCACACCGACGGCGCCTCCGCGAACTGCGTCCGGTGCAGCTCCGCGTACCTTCCTCCAGCCGCCAGCAGACCCTCGTGCGTGCCGCGTTCCACGATCCGCCCGGCCTCCACCACCAGGATCTGGTCGGCGGCCCGGACCGTGGACAGCCGGTGGGCGATCACCACGGCCGTACGTCCCTCCAGGGCCTCGGCGAGGGCCTCCTGGACGGCCGCCTCGGAGGTGTTGTCCAGGTGGGCGGTGGCCTCGTCCAGGATGACCACGCGCTGACGGGCCAGCAGCAGCCGGGCGATGGTCATCCGCTGGCGCTCACCGCCGGAGAGCCGGTAGCCGCGCTCGCCGACCACCGTGTCGAGTCCGTCGGGCAGCGACCGTACGACCTCGGCGAGCCGGGCGCGGCCGAGCGCGTCCCACAGCTCCTCGTCCGCGGCGTCCGGGCGGGCCAGCAGCAGGTTGGCGCGGACGGAGTCGTGGAAGAGGTGGCCGTCCTGGGTGACCATGCCGAGCGTGCCGCGCAGGGAGGCGGCCGTCAGGTCGCGGACGTCCACCCCGCCGACGCGTACGGCGCCCGCGTCGACGTCGTACAGGCGTGGCAGCAGCTGGGCGATGGTGGACTTGCCGGCACCGGAGGAGCCGACGAGGGCGATGGTCTGGCCGGGTTCGGCGCGGAAGGAGACGCCGTGCAGGACCTCGGCGCCGCCGCGGGTGTCGAGGGCGGCGACCTCCTCCAGGGAGGCGAGGGAGACCTGGTCGGCGGCGGGGTAGGCGAAGCGGACGTCGTCGAACTCGACGGCGACCGGACCCTCGGGGACCTCGACGGCGTCCGGCTTCTCCTCGATGAGCGGCTTGAGGTCCAGCACCTCGAAGACCCGCTCGAAGCTGACGAGCGCGCTCATCACCTCGACCCGCGCCCCGGCGAGCGCGGTGAGCGGGGCGTAGAGGCGGGTCAGCAGCAGGGCGAGGGAGACGACCGCGCCGGCCTGCAGGGTGCCGCGCAGCGCGAACCAGCCGCCGAGGCCGTAGACCAGGGCCAGGGCGAGGGCGGAGACCAGGGTGAGGGAGGTGATGAAGACCGACTGCGCGGTGGCCGTGCGCACCCCGATGTCCCGGACCCGGGCGGCGCGGGCCGCGAACTCCGCGGACTCCTCGCCGGGGCGGCCGAACAGCTTGACCAGGGTGGCGCCGGGCGCGGAGAAGCGCTCGGTCATCCGGGTGCCCATGGCCGCGTTCAGCGCCGCCGCCTCCCGCTGCATGCGCGCCATCCGGCTGCCCATGCGGCGGGCGGGCAGCACGAACACCGGGAGCAGCAGCAGCGCGAGCAGGGTGATCTGCCAGGACAGCGTGAGCATCACGGCGAGGGTCAGCAGCAGGGTGACCAGGTTGCTCACGACGCCCGACAGGGTGTTGGCGAACGCCCGCTGGGCGCCGATCACGTCGTTGTTGAGACGGCTGACCAGCGCGCCCGTACGAGTCCGTGTGAAGAACGCCACGGGCATGCGCTGCACATGATCGAACACAGCCGTTCTGAGGTCGAGGATGAGTCCCTCCCCGAGCATCGCCGACAGGCGGCGTCCGAGGATGCCGAGCCCCGCCTCCGCGAGGGCGACGAGCGCGATGAGCAGGGAGAGCCGGACCACCGTGCCGGAGTCGTGCCCCGCCACGATCGCGTCGACGACGCGGCCGGCGAGCACGGGGGTGGCCACGGCGAGCAGTGCCGTCACCACCCCGAGCAGCACGAACCGGGCGATGCCCGCGCGGTGCGGGCGGGCGAAGGCGGCGATACGGCGCAGCGTGGCGCGGGCGAACGGACGGCGCTCGGCCTGCGCGTTCATCACGCTGTGCAACTGTGTCCAGGCGGTGGTCTCCATGCTCATGAGAGAGAACGTAGAACCTCGACCTTCGTTGAGGTCAATGTTCCTGCCTTTTCACCCCGCGTTGGGGTGGCACGGCCACCCTCTGCGGATGTGACCGCCGTCCCGCTTCCCCCGCTGCCCCGGGGACGACTCCCCCGTCGCGTCCCCCTCCGCCAGGTGCTGTGCCTGGTGCCGCTCGTGCTCGTCGCCGTGGTCGCCGTACGCAACCGCGCCCTGCTCGCCGAGGGCTTCGGCCAGCTGCGCACCGCCTCCTGGCCGTGGCTGCTCGCGGCGGCCGGAGCCACCTGCCTGACCTGGGTGGCCGCCGCGTTCACCCGCCAGGGCGCGGTGATGCAGCCGCTGCCGAAGGGACGGCTGCTGGCCACCCAGTTCGCGGCGGCCTCGGCCAACCATCTGCTGCCCACCGGGCTGGGCGCGGGCGCGGTGAACCTGCGCTTCATGACCGTGTGCGGGGTCCCGCTGGCCCGCTCCTCGGCCGCGCTCGCCCTGTACCTGCTGGCGGAGTCCGTGGGCCGGCTCGGACTGCTCGGCGTGCTGCTGCTCGCCTTCCCCGACGCGCTGCGGCTCGGCCCCCTGCTGCCGGACGGCTCGGCCCTGCCGCTGCTGCTGGGCGCGGCCGGCCTGCTGAGCGCGGCGGCGGCCGTCGTGGCCCTGGTACGACCGCTGCGCACGCGCGTGCACGGGTTCGCCCGGGACGCCCTCGGCGAGGCGCGGTCGGTGCACGCCCGGCCGGCCCGCGCCCTGGCCCTGTGGGGCGGCTCGCTGGCTTTCCCGGCACTGCAGGCGGCCGGCCTCGCAGCGGTCGGCCAGGCCCTCCGGCTGCCGGTGCCGGTGGCCCACATGGCGCTCGCCTACCTGGCGGCGACCGTCGCGGTGGCGCTGGTCCCCACACCGGGCGGCCTGGGGTCGGTCGAGGCGGCGCTGATCGTGGCCCTGGTCGCGGTGGGCGGCCCGGCCGCGGTGGCCACGGCGGTGGTCCTGGCCTACCGCATCATCACGGTGTGGTTACCGCTGCTGCCGGGGGCGCTGACGCTGGGGGCGCTGCTCCGGCTGAAGGTGATCTGAGGCGGAGTAGCCTTCCGCCTCACAAGCAGGCGAGAAGGAGGGTCTCCCGTGCCGGTCCGCGTGGAGCGCAACGAGTACGTCACCACGGTCGTCCTGTCCCGGCCGGCGGCCCGCAACGCGGTGGACGGCCCCACCGCCACCGAACTCGCCTCCGCCTTCCGGGAGTTCGAGGCGGATGACGACGCCCGGGTCGCGGTGCTGTGGGGCGAGGGCGGTACGTTCTGCGCGGGCGCGGACCTGAAGGCGATCGGCACCGAGCGCGGCAACCGGGTGGCGGAGGACGGCGACGGCCCGATGGGGCCGACCCGGATGCGGCTGTCGAAGCCGGTGATCGCGGCGGTGTCCGGGCACGCGGTCGCGGGCGGCCTCGAACTCGCCCTGTGGTGCGACCTGCGGGTCGCGGAGGAGGACGCCGTGTTCGGGGTGTTCTGCCGGCGCTGGGGCGTGCCGCTGATCGACGGCGGCACGGTACGGCTGCCCCGGCTGATCGGAGCCGGCCGGGCCATGGACATGATCCTCACCGGCCGCCCGGTACCGGCCCGCGAGGCGCACGAGATCGGGCTCGCCGACCGTGTGGTGCCCACGGGGCGCTCCCGCGCCGGGGCCGAGGCGCTGGCCGCGGAGATCGCCCGCTTCCCGCAGGCCTGTCTGCGCAGCGACCGCGCGTCGGTCCTAGACCAGCAGGGGCTGGACGAGGAGACGGCGATGCGCGGTGAACTCCGCCATGGCCTGGGCGTGCTGGCCCAGAGCACCGAGGGAGCCGCCCGCTTCGCCTCGGGCGCCGGACGACACGGATCCTTCACAGACATGTGAGCGTGCCCCCTTCCGTCCCGGGCGAGTCGCTGACGCGAGGGCGAGGCCGCGGTGCGAGACGGTCGGCGGGGGTGGGGGCGGTCGGTCAGGCCGGGCTCACCCTGACCATCCCGCCCTTCGGGTCGACGCGGTCGTACCAGTGTGCGCTGAGGGTGAGGGTGCGGTTCGGCAGGGCGGTGCCGAGTACCGGCCGCTCCTGGTGCAGGAGGCGGCCGTCCTGGTGGATCCGCAGGACCGGGCGGGTGAGCGGGGCGCCGGTGCGCAGGACGTGACGGGCGGGCGGCCCGGTGGGGGTGATGCGGTTCGGGGCGATCCAGCGCAGCGGCTCCTCGACGACGAGCGGGACTCCCGGGTCCGGCCAGGGGGCGCCCGCCAGGAAGTCCAGCACCGCGCCGGCAGCCCTGGCCCCCTCACCGGCCGCCGCACCGGCGCGTTCGACGGCGTGCAGGACGTTCCCGGCGGCGAAGACCCCGGTCCGGGAGGTGTGCAGCGTGCCGTCGACGGCGGGGCCGCGGGTGCCGGGGTCCAGGGCGAGGGCGCCGCGCCGGGCGAGTTCGTGATCGGGTACGAAGTCGCCGGTGAAGACGACGGTGTCGCAGGCCAGCACGGTCGTACGGCCGTCGCGGTGCCGGACGCGGACGCCGGACAGGCGGCCGTGGCCGAGGAGTTCGGCGACCGTGGTCCCCGTCAGCAGGGGGATGCCGTGGCACAGCCGGGCGGTCTGGGCGCGGGCCCGCCCGGTCTGGGCCCGCGGGTGCTCGGTCACCAGGGCGACCACCTCGGCGCCGGCCGCGCGCACGGTGGCGGCCGCCGCGTACGAGACGTCCTCGGCGCCGACGACGACCGCGCGGGTGCCGACGCGCTGCCCGAAGAGATGGACCGCCTGCTGGAGTTCACCGGTGGTGTAGACGCCGGCGGGGCGGGTGCCGGGCACCAGCCGGGCGGTGCGCGGGCGTTCCCGGGCACCGGTGGCCAGGACGACGACGCGCGCCTCGACGGTCTCGGGGCCGCCGGGACCGACGACGTGGAGCGCCGGGCCGGTACCGGAGCCGGAGCCGAGGGGCACCCGGCCGGTACCGGAGCCGGCGAGGGGCACGCTCGTGGACACGCACGGGCCGGTTCCGGCAGCGGTCCGCTCGCACGGGCGGCCGGTTCGCGTGGGGGACGCCTCGGCTGCGGCCCCGTCCGGAACACCCGCCCCGAACTCCCCTGCCGCCGCCGGATCCGCGGCCCACGGCCGCCCCGGGCCGAAGAGACCCACCGCCCCGGGCGCCCCGGCCCCTGCCCAGTCCAGAGCCGTCACCCCGGTCCGGACCACCGCGCCCGCGCGGGCGGCGGCCTCCGCCAGCAGCCGGGCGTATCCCGGACCGGTCAGCGGACGCGTCCACGTGCCGAAGCCGCCGTGTGCGCAGTGCCGTGGGACTCCCCCCGGCTCGGCCTCCCGATCCAGCACCTCCACGTGCCCGGCACCGGCGGCGGCCAGCCGTGCGGCCGCGGCGAGTCCGGCGGGGCCGGCGCCGACGACGAGGACGTCGACCCGGCGCGGGCTCGTCACGGCCACCCCTTTCCCGAGGGCCCCCGGCCGGCCGGATCGGCCTGCGCGAGACCCCGTTCCAACAGGTCCCGCACCGCCGCGCCGCAGTAGAACCCCTGGCACCGGCCCGCCCCGGCGCGGGTGCGTCGGCGCAGGGCCTCCAGGGTGCGGGGCGGGATCGGAGCGGCGAGGGCGTCGCGGATCTCGCCCTGGGAGACGCGCTCGCAGTGGCAGACGAGGACGCCGTACTCGGGGTCGGCGGCGACGAGGTCGGGCCGTTGGCAGGGGCGCGGCAACGCCTCGCCGAGGCCGGGGACGGTCACCGGATCCGGCTCGCGCACCGGGCCGAGGTCGAGACCGGTGCCGGCCAGCAGGCCGGTGACATGGGCGGCGATGGCCATCGAAGCGGTCAGGCCGGTGGAGCGGATGCCGCCGACGGTGACGTACCCCTGCTCGGGGTGAGCGGTGATCCGGTAGTC
This sequence comes from Streptomyces filipinensis, assembly GCF_014649495.1. Taxonomy (GTDB): domain Bacteria; phylum Actinomycetota; class Actinomycetes; order Streptomycetales; family Streptomycetaceae; genus Streptomyces; species Streptomyces filipinensis. Next base: position 87,752 of record NZ_BMTD01000012.1, read on the forward strand.
CTCCTGCCCGATGGCCGCGCGCAGCCCGGCGTAGACGGCGGTGACCTCCTCGTCGAGGAGCGCGGGCAGGATACGGCGGCCCTTGTCCCGCAGTCCGGCGAGGCCCTCGGCGGTGGAGCCCGTGGCCCGCTTGTCGTCGAGGTCCTCGGCGGTGGGCCCGAGCAGCACGTTGCCGTGGACGGTGGGCGCGACCAGGACGCCCTTGCCGCGCGCGGTCGGCACGGGCAGGAGGATGTGCCGGACGAGCGGGCGGGCGAGCCTGTCGTACACCAGGAGCTGGCCGCGGCGCGGGGTGACGGTGAAGTCCTCGTGGCCGAGCAGCCGGTCGACGGTGTCGGCGTGCAGTCCGGCCGCGTTGACCAGCCGGCGGGCGCGCAGGGTGCCCCGGGACGTGACGAGGTGGTGGCCGGCCTGCCAAGCCGCCTGTGCGACCGCGGCGTTCAGGTGCAGGTCCACTCCGGCGCGGACCGCCTGGGTGGCGTACGCCAGGGTCGTCGTCCAGGGGCAGATGATGCTCTCGCCGGGCACGTGCAGGGCGCCGAGCGCTCCGGGTCCGAGGCGGGGTTCGCGGGCGTACACCTCGTCGGAGCCCAGCAAGGACGTCTCGCCGTAGCCGTTGCGCTCGGCCTTCCCGGCCAGCCGGGGCAGGGCGGCCAGCTGTTCCTCGTCCCAGGCGACCAGCAGGGCGCCGACGCGTTCGACGGGGATGCCGGTCTCGGCGGCGTAGGCGCCCAGCCGGTGGTAGCCCTCGCGGACCAGCCAGGCCTCCAGGGTCCCCGGGGCGGCGTCGAAACCGGTGTGCAGGATCGCCGTGTTCGCCTTGGACGTGCCCTGGCCGACGTCGTCCTGGGCCTCCACCAGGGCGACGCTCAGCCGGGGCCGGCGGGCGAGTTCACGGGCGAGGGCGCAGCCGACGACTCCGGCGCCGACGATCACGACGTCGTACGTCCGACCGGGCAGCGGGCCTTCCCGGGTGACGGTCATGAGCCGAGCAGGGCGGCCACGGCGGTGCGGAAGCGGTCGCGGCGTTCGGCGGCCTGGTCGGCGGTGACCCGGGGTTCGTACACGGCGGCGGGCTTCCAGTCGGGCAGTGCCTGTTCGACGGCCAGGGTACGGTCCGCGCCGAGGCGGGCGAGGGCGGCCGCGCCGAGTGCGGTCGCGTCGGGCAGCGCGGACACCTCGACGGGGCGTTGCAGCAGGTCGGCCTGGGTCTGCAGGAGCAGCGCCGAGCGGGTCAGTCCGCCGTCGACGCGGAGCGTGTCCAGCGGGGCGCCGAGGTCGGCGGCGGCCGCGTCGGCGAGTTCGGCGACCTGGGCGGCGATGCCTTCGCACAGGGCGCGCACCAGGTGGCCGGGGCCGGTGTCGAGGCCGAGGCCGGTGAGCGAGCCCCGCAGGTCGCCGCGCCACCAGGGGGCGGCGAGTCCGGCGAGGGCGGGCACGAAGGTGACCCCGCCGCTGTCGGGGACGGCACCGCCGACGGGGTCGAGGTCGGCGGCGGAGGAGATGACGCCGAGTTCGGTGAGCCAGCGGACGGCGGAGGCGGCCGTGTAGACCTGGCCGTCGAGGCAGTAGGCGGGGGTTCCGGCGAGCCGCCAGGCGACACAGCTGACCAGGCCGGAGCTGCCGCGCCGGGGGCGGTCGCCGGTGTGTGCGAGCAGGAAGGCGCCGGTGCCGTAGGTGCACTTGGCGGCGCCGGGCGCGGTGACGCGCTGGGCGAGCAGGGCGGCCTGCTGGTCGACGATCAGTCCGGTGAGCGGGATCTCGCGGCCGAACGCCGTGGTGGTGCCCACCGGTCCTGCCGTGTCGGTCACCTCGGGGAGGCGTTCGCCGGCCAGGCCGTACAGGTCGAGGGCGCGCGGGGACCACTCGGCGCGGTCGAGGTCGAGGAGCTGGGTGCGGCCGGCGGTGGCGGCGTCGGTGACACAGGCGCCGGTGAGGCGGTGGACCAGCCAGGCGTCGGAGGTGGTCACGACGCCCTCGCGGGTGAGGTGGCGGCGGATCCAGGCCATCTTCGGCGCGGCGAAGTACGGGTCGAGGGGCAGCCCGGTCAGCCGGCGCAGTTCCTCGGCGTGCTCGGCGAGTTCGGCGCACACGGACTCGGCGCGCCGGTCCTGCCACACCAGGGCGTCGGTCAGCGGGCGGCCGTCGGCCGGGTCCCAGGCGAGGACCGTCTCGCCCTGGTTGGCCAGGCCCAGGGCCACGACGTCCTCACCGGCCTCGGCCAGCGCCTGCCGGCCGGCGTGGACCACCGAGTCGTACAGCTCGGCCGGGTCCGCCTCGACCAGTCCACCGGGCAGGTACCGGGGGCGGACCTCGGCGAACCCGGAGCCCAGGACACCGCGTTCCGGGCAGACCACGAGGGCCTTGGTGCCGGACGTGCCCTGGTCGACGGCGAGCACCGGCCTCGCCATCACACCTCCCGCCACTTCGCCCCGAAGATCACCGTGTCAGCCTGCCGCCGTGCCATGGCCGCCGTCAAGCTTCTCCCCGCCGCTCAACTTGCCTGGACAAATGGTTGAGTTGACAACAATGGCAAGGCGGAACCGGCACCTCTATAGTGACCGCCGACCCGCGCGCCACCCCACGACCGCCGCCCACAGGAGGGCCGTTGCCACGCGACCCCGTCAGCTCGCCCGTGCGCCGGCCCGGGACCGACGGCTGATGGCCAGAGAAGCCCCCCGCCCCTCCTACGACCCCGCCGGCCCCGACCACGCCCTGCGCGCCGCGCTCCAGGATCTGCGCACCGGCCGCTGGATGGCGATGCGCGCGCTGCTGGCGGACACCGCGCACGGCTGGCAGTGGACCCAGCGCACCCAGGTCCTCGCGGCGGCCGCCGCCGGCACCGACGTGGTGCGCGCCTGGCTCGCGGAGGAGCCGGAGAGCGTCCATGCCGCGGTGATGCACGCGCGGGTCGGGGTGGAGCGGGCGTTGCGGGCCCAGCGGGAGAGGCACCGCCGTACCCACGAGTTGTGGATCGAGTCCTGGGACGCCGCCCAGTCCGCCACCCGGATCGCCCCGCAGGATCCGGTGCCGTGGGTGTGCCTGCTGGCGCTGGCGCAGCTGGATCCGGAGCAGCGGTGGGAGGAGCACCGGGTGGCCGCGCCCGAGCCGGTGCTGCCGCCGGGTCCCTGGGGGCTGCTGGCCGAGGCGGGCAAGCGCGACCCGTACAACCGCGAGGCGCACCACCGGATGCTGCAGTTCCTGTATGTGCGGGGCGGCTCGGGCCGGCTCGCGGAGGCCGCCGGCTACGCGCAGTGGGCCGCCGCGCGGGCCCCGCGCGGTTCCGCGCTGCACGTGCTGCCGCTGTACGTCCGCGTCGAGCGCTACCGGCGTGCCAGCGGGCACGACGCGGCGCTCGACCTGCACTGGGTGGCGGAGGACTCGGCCCGGGAGGCGCGGCGTGCCCTGGAGTCCTGGTTCGGGCACACGCGGCCCGCCGAGCGCTCCCTGCTGGACCTCAACCACCTGGCCCACGCCCTGTGGGGCTCGCTGCAGTTCCCCGACGCGGGCCGGGTGTTCGACGCCATCGGCCCGTACTTCACGCCCCCGCCGTGGCTGTACCGCACGCCCGACCGTGCCCGTGCCGTGGAGGTGTTCACCCAGGCCCGGGAGCGCTGCCGGGCCGCCGCGGACGGCACCCGCCCCTGAAGACCCCCTGAACGTGCCCTGTCCCCAGCCCGTCGACCCGGAGGTCCCCCGCATGTCCACCCCCGATCCCGCGCCCGCCCCGGGCCTGCCGCAGCAGGACGAGGAGCAGCGGCTGCGCGAACTCGGCTACCGGCCGGTCCTGGCCCGCCGCATGGGCGGCTTCGGCAACTTCGCGATCAGCTTCTCGGTGATCTCGATCCTGTCGGGTTGCATGACCCTGTACGGCTTCGGCCTGAACACCGGCGGGCCCGCCGTGATGCTGTGGGGCTGGGCGGGCGTCGGCCTGTTCGTGCTGTGCGTCGGCCTGGCGCTCGCCGAGGTCACCAGCGCCTATCCGACCTCCGGCGCCCTGTACTACATGGCCGACCGGCTCGGCGGCCGGCGCTGGGGCTGGTACACGGGCTGGCTGAATCTGCTCGGGCTGCTCGGCGCGATCGCCGGCATCGACTACGGCGCCGCGCTGTTCACCGGCGCGTTCGCGAACCTGCAGTGGGGCTTCACGCCGACGCCGGGCCGGACCATGCTCATCTTCTGCGCCATTCTGCTCCTGCACGCGGTGCTGAACCTGTTCGGCGTCCGCCTGGTCAGTGTGCTCAACTCGGTCAGCGTGTGGTGGCACCTGGCGGGCGTCGCGCTCATCGTCGGCGCGCTCGCGATCGTCCCCGACCACCACCGGTCGGTGTCCTTCGTGTTCACGAAGTTCGTCAACGAGACCGGCTGGCACAACCCGCTGTACGTGGCGGCGGTCGGCCTGCTGCTCGCGCAGTACACCTTCTCGGGCTACGACGCCTCCGCCCACCTGTCCGAGGAGACCTCGCAGGCCTCGGTGGCGGCGGCGCGCGGCATCGTCAGGTCCATCTGGGCGTCCTGGATCGCCGGGTTCGTGCTGCTCGCCGGGCTGACCTTCGCCATCCAGGACTACGACGCCACGCGCACCACCGCGACCGGGGTGCCGCCCGCGCAGATCCTGCTCGACGGCCTCGGCACCGGCGGCGCCAGCGCGCTGCTGCTGGTCGTGATCATCGCCCAGCTGTTCTGCGGCAACGCCGAGGTCGCGGCGGCCAGCCGGATGGTGTTCGCGTTCAGCCGGGACGGCGCGCTGCCCGGCTCGCACCTGTGGCGCAAGGTGAGCAGCCGCACCCAGACGCCGGTCGCCGCCGTGTGGCTGGCCGTCGTCGTGGCCGGCGTCCTCGCGCTGCCGTCGCTGTACTCGGCGACGGCGTACAACGCGGTGACCGCCATCAACGTCATCGGCATCACCCCGGCCTACGCCATCCCCGTGCTGCTGCGGCTGCGCGCGGGCGACCGTTTCCGGCCCGGGCCGTGGCATCTGGGCCGCTGGAGCAGGCCGGTCGGCTGGATCGCGGTGATCTGGGTGGCCTGTGTGACCGTGCTGTTCTGCCTGCCGCAGGCCTCACCGGTCACCGTGGACACGATGAACTACGCCTCGGTGGCGCTCGCCGTCGTGCTGGTCCTGGCGAGCGTGTGGTGGTACGTCGCCCGCCGGTCCTACGGCACTCCGACCGCCGCCGCGTACGGCAGCGACCGCGACCAGGCCGAACTGGCGGAGGGCATCGTCTGAGCCACGTGCCCGGAGAGCGCCGGTCCCGGTGCGAACTGGTGTGCCGGATACGGCAGGATGAACGATCGCGCCGGTCACCGGAGCTCCCGGACCGGCGCGTTCGCACTTCCCGCACATCGAGCAGGTGACCACGTGACGAGACCTCCCCACTCCGCAGCCCGCGCACGCCGCGGAGGTGACCGGTGAACCGCGCGCTGACCCTGGACGACCTCGTCCTCGCCGGCATCTCCCTCGCGGCGGGCCTGCTGCTCGCGTTCCTGTCGCGCACGCTGCTGCGCTGGCTCGCGGGGCACGCCAAGCGGACCCGCTGGAGCGGCGACGACGTCATCGTGGACGCGCTGCGCTCGGTCGTCCCGTGGGCGGCGATCGCGGGCGGCGCGGCGGCGGCAGCGGTCGTGCTGCCGCTGACCCGGACCGTGCAGCACCACACGAACCAGATCCTCGAAGTGTGGCTGATCCTCGTGGTGACCCTGTCCGCGGCCCGGGTGATCTCCGGCCTGGTCAGCTCGGTCACCCAGTCCCGCTCGGGCGTGGCGGGCTCGGCGACCATCTTCGTCAACATCACCCGGGTGCTGGTCCTGGCGATCGGCTTCCTGGTCGTCCTGCAGACGCTCGGTATCTCCATAGCGCCCCTGCTGACCGCCCTGGGCGTCGGCGGCCTGGCCGTGGCCCTGGCCCTGCAGGACACCCTCGCCAACCTCTTCGCGGGCATCCACATCCTGGCCTCCAAGACCGTGCAGCCCGGTGACTACATCCGGCTGAGCGGCGGCGAGGAGGGGTACGTCGTGGACATCAACTGGCGCCAGACGACGGTCCGCCAGCTGTCCAACAACCTGGTGGTCATCCCCAACGGCCAGCTCGCCAAGGCCAACATGACCAACTACACGCACCCCGAGCAGCGGTTGACGGTGCTGGTGCAGGCCGGGGTGGGCTACGACTGCGACCTGGAGCACGTGGAGCGGGTGACTGCGGAGGTCGTCACGGAGGTCATGCGCGAGGTCGAGGGCGCCGTCCCGGACCACGAGCCCGCCATCCGCTTCCACACCTTCGGCGACTCCCGCATCGGTTTCACCATCGTCCTCGGTGTCGGCGAGTTCAGCGACCAGTACCGGATCAAGCACGAGTTCATCAAGCGCCTGCACCGCCGCTACCGCGCGGAGGGCATCAGCATCCCGCCCCCCACCCGCACCGTCGCGCTGCAGCAGGGCGCGGTGGTGATCCCGCAGCAGCGCAGCGGGGAGGACGTCGTCTCGGGGGCCGCCGAGTAGCCCCGTATGCTCGAAGCAGCATGACCGCCTCGCCCGACCCCCGTGCCCTGGACCGGACGCTGGACGCGCTCGCGCGCCAGCCGTTCCGCGCCCGGTTCCGCCTGCGGGGGCGGGACCGGGCGACCGCGGAGCTCAAGGGCCCGGCCACGATCCGGTGGCACGCCTACGACCTGATCGCGCGGCGGCTGGCACCGGCCCGGCCGCACAAGGACGGCAAGCAGACGCCGTACCGCGGCCACCCGGTCTTCGTCGCCCAGCACGCGACCGCCACCTGCTGCCGGGGCTGTCTGGAGCGCTGGCACGGGATCCCGAAGGGGCGGGAGCTGACCCGGGCCGAGCACATGTACGTGGTGGACGTGATCTGCCGGTGGATCGAGCGGGAGATGACGGGCGGAACCCCGGGCGGGCCCGGCCCCGCCCGCCCGGGCTGACCGGGGCGCGGCCGCGTCTCCGTCGTCGCCCCGTGCGGGGCCCCGGGCGACGGCGAGCGCAGCGGGTACGCAGGCCCGCCGCCCTCACGCACCTCGCCGCCGCTGAGCAGGCCGTTCGCGACCGCGTGCGGCCGGCGCGGGCGTGCGGCCGCGCCGACGGGAACGATTTCCGGTCAGGACCCCTGTCGAGCCGGACTCCATCACGAGATATCTTGATGTCGAGCAATGTTGCAGACGTGGAGCGGAGCACCCGGTGACTGACTCGACCATCATCTACACCTACACAGACGAGGCCCCGGCCCTGGCGACGCATTCGTTCCTGCCGGTGATCCAGGCGTACGCCTCGCAGGCCGGTGTGCCCGTGACCACCCGGGACATCTCGCTGGCCGGGCGCATCATCGCCGTCTTCCCGGAGTACCTGAACGAGGACCAGCGCATCCCGGACGCGCTGTCCGAGCTGGGCGAGCTGGCCAAGACCCCCGCGGCCAACATCATCAAGCTGCCGAACATCTCGGCGTCCATCCCGCAGCTGAAGGCCGCCGTCGCCGAGCTGCAGGGCAAGGGCTACGCGCTGCCGGACTACCCGGACGACCCGAAGACCGACGAGGAGCGCGAGATCCGCGCCCGTTACGACAAGGTCAAGGGCTCCGCCGTCAACCCGGTCCTGCGTGAGGGCAACTCCGACCGCCGCGCCCCGGCCTCGGTGAAGAACTACGCCAAGACCCACCCGCACCGCATGGGCGCCTGGACCTCCGAGTCCCGCACCAATGTGGCCACGATGGGCGAGAACGACTTCCGCTCCACCGAGAAGTCCGTCGTCATCGCCGAGGACGGCGCGCTGAGGATCGAGCTGGTCGCCGCGGACGGCACCACCACCGTCCTGAAGGAGTCCGTACCGGTCCGCAAGGACGAGGTCGTCGACGCCTCCGTCATGCGCGTCGCCGAGCTCGAAGGGTTCCTCGCCGCGCAGGTCGCCCGCGCCAAGCAGGAGGGCGTCCTGTTCTCCGTGCACCTGAAGGCGACGATGATGAAGGTCTCCGACCCGATCATCTTCGGTCACGTGGTGCGCGCCTTCTTCCCGAAGACGTTCGCGAAGTACGGCGAGACGCTCAAGGCGGCGGGCCTCACCCCGAACGACGGCCTGGGCGGCATCCTGAAGGGCCTGGAGAACCTGCCCGAGGGCGCCGAGATCAAGGCCTCCTTCGACGCCGAGATCGCCGAGGGCCCGGCCCTCGCCATGGTCGACTCCGACAAGGGCATCACCAACCTGCACGTGCCCTCCGACGTCATCATCGACGCCTCCATGCCGGCGATGATCCGCACCTCCGGCCACATGTGGGGCCCGGACGGCCAGGAGGCCGACACCCTCGCCGTCGTCCCGGACTCCTCCTACGCCGGTGTCTACCAGGCCGTGATCGAGGACTGCCGGGCCAACGGCGCCTTCGACCCGTCCACCATGGGCTCGGTCCCGAACGTCGGCCTGATGGCGCAGAAGGCCGAGGAGTACGGCTCCCACGACAAGACCTTCGAGGTCGCCACGGCCGGCACGGTCCGCCTGGTCGACGCCACCGGCAACGTGCTGATCGAGCAGCCGGTCGCCGCCGGCGACATCTTCCGCGCCTGCCAGACCAAGGACGCCCCGATCCGCGACTGGGTCAAGCTGGCCGTCACCCGCGCCCGCGCCACCGGCGACCCGGCCGTGTTCTGGCTGGACGAGGGCCGCGCGCACGACGCCAACCTGATCGCCAAGGTCAAGCAGTACCTGCCCGAGCACGACACCGAGGGCCTGGACATCAGGATCCTGAGCCCCGTCGAGGCCACCAAGCTGTCGGTGGAGCGCATCCGCCGCGGCGAGAACACGATCTCGGTCACCGGCAACGTCCTGCGCGACTACCTGACCGACCTCTTCCCGATCCTGGAGCTGGGCACCAGCGCCAAGATGCTGTCGGTCGTGCCGCTGATGGCGGGCGGCGGCCTGTTCGAGACGGGCGCCGGCGGCTCCGCGCCGAAGCACGTCCAGCAGCTGGTCAAGGAGAACTACCTGCGCTGGGACTCCCTCGGTGAGTTCTTCGCGCTCGTGCCCTCCTTCGAGCAGTACGCGACCGCCACCGGCAACGCCCGCGCCAAGGTCCTCGCCGACACCCTCGACCGCGCCACGGCGACCTTCCTCAACGAGGACAAGTCCCCGACCCGCCGCGTCGGCGGCATCGACAACCGCGGCAGCCACTTCTTCCTGTCCCTGTACTGGGCGCAGGAGCTGGCCCGGCAGACCGACGACGCCGACCTGGCCAAGGCCTTCGCGCCGCTCGCCGAGACCCTCGCCGCGAACGAGCAGAAGATCGTGGACGAGCTGATCGCCGTCCAGGGCAAGCCGGCCGACATCGGCGGCTACTACCAGGTCGACAAGGCCAAGGCGGACGCGGTCATGCGCCCGTCCGCCACCTGGAACGAGGTGCTGGCGTCCCTGAGCTGACGCCCGCGGCGCCCGAGCCGCTCACCCGAGTGATCCTCCGCCCCGGCCGGCGACCCCGGCCGGGGCGGAGCCGTGTCCACACCACCGAAACGCCACGGAGCAGCCCGTGTCCTCGTTCGAACTCCTGCCCGGCGCCCCCGACTCGCCCGTGCTGCTGCACGTGCCGCACTCCGCGCGGGCGGTCCCCGCGGACGTGCGGGCCGGCATCGTGCTGGACGACGCCGCGCTGGAGCGGGAGCTGGACCACATCACGGACGCGCACACCGCCGAGCTCGCCGAGCGGGCCGCCGAGCGGGCCGGCGTCACGCCGTGGCGGTTCGTGAACCGGCTGTCCCGGCTGGTCGTGGACCCGGAGCGGTTCCCGGACGAGCGGGAGGAGATGACGGCCGTCGGGATGGGCGCCGTCTACACCCGGACCACGCACCGCACCGCGCTGCGGCCCGCGGACACCGATCCGGAGCCGCTGCTGGCGCGGTACTTCCGGCCGTACGCGCGGGCCATGACCGAGGCGGTCGCGGACCGGCTGGCCGCGACCGGGCGGGCCGTGGTGATCGACGTCCACTCCTATCCGAGCGAGCCGCTCCCCTACGAGCTGCACGGCAGCGGGCCGCGTCCGCCGGTGTGCCTGGGCACGGATTCCCTGCACACCCCGCCCGGCCTGGCCAAGGCCGCCCGCAGGGCGTTCACGGCCTGCGGTGGGACGGGGCTGGACAGCCCGTTCGCCGGGACATACGTGCCGCTGGAGTTCCACGGCACCGACACCCGGGTCGCGGCCCTGATGGTGGAGATCCGCCGTGACACCTACATGACGGAGCCGGGCGGCCCGGCCGGGCCGGGACTGGAACGGCTGGCGAACGCCCTGGCCGCACTCGTGGACGCGGCCTGAAGCGCCCCCGCCTGGCGCACTCCCACAGGACAGCCACCGCTGCCCGTACCAGTGTGGTGCGCATGACCGACGAGACCACGCTCACCGGCCAGGCCCCCGTGCGCGACTGGCCCGCATCCGACCTGGACGGGACGGACTTCGACCCGGTGCTCGCCGACCTCATGCGCGAGGGCCCGCTGACCCGCATCCGGCTGCCGTTCGGCGAGGGCTGGGCGTGGCTGGCGACCCGCTATGACGACGTGAAGCTGATCACCAACGACCCGCGGTTCAGCCGTGCCGAGGTGACCCGGCGTCAGATCACCCGGCTCGCACCGAACTTCGCGCCCCGGCCCGGCTCGCTGGCCTGGGCCGACCAGCCCGACCACAACCGGCTGCGCAGGCCCGTCGCCGGCGCGTTCACGGTGAGCGCGATGAAGCGGCTGCGGCCCCGCGCGCAGGCGATCCTGGACGAGCTGGTGGAGGGTGTCGTCCGGGACGGGCCGCCGGCCGACCTGGTCGAGCGGGTGCTGGAGCCGTTCCCGATCAGCGTCGTCAGCGAGGTCATGGGGGTGCCGCCCGCCGACCGGGACCAGGTGCACACCTGGACGCGGGAGATCATCTCCACCACCGGGGCCGAGGCCGCCGGCCAGGCCAAGGACGGTCTGTACGACTGGATCCGCTCCGTCGTCCGGGCCCGCGCGCACAGCACGGGCGAAGACGTCTACGCGCTGCTCGGCCGGGCCGTGGCGGCCGGGGAGATCAGCGAGGAGGAGGCCGTCGGGCTGGCCGGCCCGCTGCAGATCGGCGGTGAGGCCGTCACGCACAACTGCGGGCAGATGCTGTACCTGCTGCTGACCCGGCCGGAACTGATGGAGCGGATGCGGGCACGGCCCGAGGCGCGCGGTCCGGTGCTGGACGAGCTGCTGCGCCACATCCCGCACCGCAGCACGGTCGGGCTCGCCCGGATCGCCCTGGAGGACGTGGAGATCGCCGGTCACCGGATCACCGCGGGCGAACCGGTCTACGTCTCCTACCTCGCCGCCAACCGGGACCCGGACGTCTTCGCGGACCCGGACCGCATCGATCCGGACCGCGCTCCCCGTCCGCATCTCGCGTTCGGCAACGGCCCGCACTTCTGCACCGGCGCGGTCCTGGCCCGGCTGCAGACCGAGCTGCTGGTGGACACGCTGCTGGACCGGCTGCCCGGGCTGCGGCTCGCCGTGCCGGCCGAGCAGGTGCGCTGGCGGCACAAGACCATGATCCGCGGCCCGCGGACGCTGCCCGTGACCTGGTCCAGCTGACCGGGTTCAGGCTCGCAGCCACTCCGTGACGATCACCTCCGCGCCGGTGCGCAGCCTGAGGGCGAACGGGCCGGCCGGCGCCGTGTCACTGCTGAAGCGGCCGAGGGTGTCGACCGTGACCTGGCGGGCGGTCTGCGGGCCGCCGAGCACCTCGATGCGCGCCGACTGCGGCGGCAGCAGCTGGCCGATCAGCCCGTGGTCGGTGACCTCGACGTCGACGGTGACCTCACCCGCCCGGAACGTCAGCATCCGGGGCGCGTCCGTGACGCCCCTGACGGGCAGCGCGTCCACGAGCGAGTCGAAGGTCAGCTCGGCGAGCTGCGCGTCCAGGTCGTGCAGGGCGTAGGCGTCCAGGGCGAGTTGGCGCAGGAAGTCCGGGACGGGGTCCAGGACGGCGGCGGCCTGGCGCAGCCCCTCCTCCAGCACGGCGTCCGCCAGCTCCTCCTCGTCCCCGGCCCCGGCCCCGCGGAACTCGTCCCCGGCCCGTCGATGCCGGTCCCCGGCCTGTCGGTGCTCGTCCGCGCCGTGTCGCGGGAACCGGTCCTCGTCGTCGCTCACGCCGCCCCCCGTGCGTCCATCCGGGCCCGCAGCCGGCGCAGACAGCGCTGGCGCAAGGGGCCGATACTGCCGACCGCGATACCGAGGGCGGCCGAGATCTCCCCGTAGCTGGGCGGCGGGGAGGCCACGAGCACGCGCAGCAGCTGCCGGCAGCGCTCCCCCAGTCCCTCCAGCTCCTGCCACAGGCAGCGCACCCGCTCGGCCCGGTCCGCCGCCTCCTCCGAGTCGATCAGCGACTCCTCGGGGGTCCGGTCGTCGCTGGCCCGGTCCAGCACCCGCGGATCGTCCGTCAGGGTGAGCCGGGTCAGGGCCTTGAGCACCTTCAGGCACTCGTGGCGGGTGGTACTGGCCAGCCAGGAACCGGCCTTGTCGGGTTCGCGGATGCGGCCCAGGTTCTGGGCGAAGCGGAACCAGACGGTCTGATAGACCTCGTGCCCGTCGGCGTCGGAGAGCCGGTGTGCGCGCACGACCGACCACACGAGCGGACTCATCCCTTCCACCAGCGCTTTCCAGGCCGCGGCGTCTCCGTCGACGGCGGACTGGACCAGCGCGCCGACCTCTGTTCGGTCCACGGCTCCACCCCTCGTGTACGGCACGTCATGGTACGCCGTGGAGCGGAGGGTTCCGGCCCTCATGCGGGCAGGGCCGGGACGACGACGGGGACGGGGCGCCAGCTGGGCGGCCGGAGCGCCGGGACGTGCGCCCCGCGCACATCGGCCGTGTCGGTGGTGGCCGCCAGCAGGCGCGTGCGCGCGGCGCGCGGGTCACGTTCCTGATGCGCCGTCATATGGGCGGCGACCAGACCCGCGGCGACCGGGGTGGCGAAGGACGTGCCGCTCCACTGCGCGAGTCCGTCGAACATCACCTGGTCCGGCTTGGCACCGGTGCTCTCCCGGCCCTCGCTCAGCACACCGGTGTGGCGCGGGAACTGGCAGGTGCACAGGTAGTCGGAGCCGTACCGGCAGCTGTCGTAGGTGGAGTGCTGGTAGACGTACGGCACGGGGGCGGCGAACCCGGTGAGGGCGCTGGTGAGGCGCTCGCCCGGGGCGTAGACCCGCACCCAGGGGCCGTGGTTGCTGAAGCAGGCGGCGCCGTCGCCGTCCGCGCGCAGCGCGCCGACCGACAGCACGCTGTCGGCGTACTCGGGCAGGGCGGCGTAGGCGGCGGGCCAGAACGGCGTGTCACTGGCGTTGTTGCCGGCGGCGGCCACCAGCAGGGTGCGCTGGCCGCGCAGTTCGCGCATGAACGCGTCCAGGCCGAGCAGGCCGTCGCCGCCCTCGGTGGGGGTGCCGGCGGAGAGGCTGATGATGTCGGGCCAGCCGCCTCGGTCGACCGCCTCGAAGAGCCGGGCACCGAACTCGGACTCCAGGATCGCCCCGGCGTCGTTGAGGGTGCCCCGGACGGTGAGGGCGGTGTTGGGCGCGACGGCCGCGAGCACCCCGGCGATGAACGTGCCGTGGCCGACGTACTGGCCGAGCACGCCGCCGGCGTCGGTCTCGGCCGCCTGGGCGTCGCCCGTGGTGTGGGCGAGCAGCGGGTAGGAGCCGTGGTCGTGCACGAGGCCGGTGTCGATCACGAGGACGCCGACGGCGCTGCCCGCGTCGTAACGGCCCTCGGCGGCGGCCGGGTTGGCCGGCTGGGTGCGCGCGACGGGCACCGGCTCGTCGCCGGGGCAGGCGTTGACCGCGATGTGCACCACGTGGTTGCGGCTCACCAGCCGGCGGCCCCGGCGGTCCTCGGCCTCCCGCAGGGCGCGCAGCGCGTGCGGGACGGTGTCCTCGCCGGCGTCCGGGGCACCGGTGCGGATGCGGGTGACGCCGGTGCGGCCGGTCTCGGGGCCGTCCCGGCGGACGTGGTCGGGGACGAGGCCCTCGGTCGCGGTGAAGTGGGCGCGCACGGTGTCCTCGACGACGCGGGCCTCCTCGCCGTCGCGGGCCAGGACGACCCCCTTCTCGTAGAGGAAGTGTGCGTCCTCCTCCGGCCCCATGGCCAGCGCGACGCCGGGCATGGAGTGCTGGATGTGTGCGAACTGCTCGTGGAATCGCTGTGGTGCCATGGCCTTCCTCCCCCTGAAGACGGTGTTCGACAGTGAGAGTCGTGGGACCACCGTCTGATACAGCAGGCCACTACCATGCGAGACGTGACAGCGGGAAGCGAGTCGGTGCTCGAACTGCTGCCCTTGGTGTTCGCCGACCCGGGCGAGGCCCGGGCACGCGCGGAACAGGTGCTGCACGCCGCTCCGCCGCCGCTGCACGCCAGCGTCGCCCACCAGGTGCTCGGCATCTGGCAGCGGGACTTCGGGGACCTGCGGATCGCGCTCCGGCATCTGCGCCGGGCCCGGGACCTGGCCGCGCGCGCCGAGTCGGCCGACCGTGAGGCGGATGTGCTCGCGACGCTCGGGGTCGCACTGGTGCACGCGGGGCGCACGCGGCAGGGGCTCACCTCCTTCGAGCGCGGGGTCGCCCGGGGCTCCGGGCACACCCGGGCCCGGGTGCTGTACCGGCGGGCGTATGTGTGGTGGGTGCTGGGGCATCACCGGGAGGCGCTGGAGGACGTTCGGCGGGCGCTGCCGGTGCTGCGCCAGGTCGGCGACGACATCTGGACCGCGCGGGCGCTGACCCTGCGGGCCACCGTGCATCTGGCGCTCGGCGCGGTGGACCGGGCGGTCGCGGACTTCACGGCGGCGGAGCGGCTGTGGGACACCACCGGCCAGGAGCACGACAAGGCCGACGCGGTGGAGAGCCGGGGCCTCGCCGCGTTCCGCTCCGGGGACATCCCGGCGGCGCTGCGGCTGCTGGACGAGGCCGAGGAGCGGTACGCGAAACTCGGCACCCCCACGTACATGCTGTCCATCCGGCGCTGCGAGGTGCTGATGGCGGCCGGTCTGGCCCCGGAGGCGCTGGCCGAGGCGGACGCGGCGATCGCGCTGCTGGACCGGATCGGCGGGCAGTCGACGCGCAAGGCCGAGCTGCTGCTGGCGGCCGCGCGGGCCGCCCGCTCGGCCGGGGACCCGCACACCGCCGTGGCCCGCGCCGCCGTCGCCGTACGGCTGTTCGCGGCGCAGCGGCGGCTGTGGTGGCAGACGCATGCCCGGCTGGTGCTGATCGAGGCACGGGTGGCGGCCGGGCGCCGCTCGGGGCGGCTGGTCGCGGACGCGGCGGCGGTCGCCGGGAAGCTGGCCTCCTTCGGCTCGCCCGCCGCACCGGAGGCGTCGCTGCTCGCGGGCCGGATCGCGCTGGCGCTGGGCTGGACGGCCGACGCGGAGCGGCATCTGGCGGTGGCCGCGCGCAGCCGGCACGGCGGCCCGCCGCCGGCCCGGGTGACCGGCTGGGCGGCGCAGGCGCTCCGGGCGCGCGCGGCAGGGTCCCGGCGGGGCGTGCTGGAGGCCTGCCGGCGGGGGCTGGAGGTGCTGGACGACCACCGGATGACGCTCGGCGCCTCGGAGCTGCGGGCCCACGCCTCCGCGCAGGGCGCCGAACTGGCCGCGCTGGCCCAGGAGGTGAGCCTCGCCCACGGCACACCGCGCCGGCTGCTCCAGTGGAGCGAGCGCTGGCGGGCCACCGTGCTGTCCGCGCCGCCCACCCGGCCGCCCGCCGACCCGGCGCTGCTGAGCGGCCTGACCGCCTACCGGGAGATCGCGGCCCGCGCGGAGGAGGCCCGGATGGAGGGCCGCCCCATACCCGCGCTGGAGCGTGAACAGCGGCGCCTGGAACGGGAGATCCGCTCCCGCACCCATCACATCCGCGGCGCCGCCCCGCACGAGGGCGACCGTTTCGACGTGGCCCGGCTGCTGGACCGGCTGGGCGAGGCGCACCTGGCCGAACTCGCCGTGGTCGACGGGCGGGTGCACGTCCTGCTGTGCGGGCAGGGCCGGGTACGGCGGTTCACCGGCGGCCCGCTGGCCGAGGCGGTGGCCGAGGCCGAGCACGTCCAGGCCGGACTGCGGCGGCTCGCCCACCCCGGCGCCGAGGCGCGGCTGCCCCTGGTGGAGGCCGCGGGACTGCGCCTGCAGGAGCTGCTGCTGGGCGGGGCGGCGGCACAGCTCGGTCCGGGTCCGGTGGTGATCGTTCCTCCGGGGGCGCTGCACCGGGTGCCGTGGGCGCTGCTGCCCGCGCTGCGGGACCGCGTCCTCAGCGTGTCGCCGTCGGCGGGCAGCTGGCTGCGCGCCCGCGAGACGGAGCCGCCGCCGGGCGGCCGGCACGTCCTGGTGCGCGGCCCCGGCCTCGCCACCGGCGGCGCGGAAGTACCGGAACTGGCCGACCGCTACGGCACGGCGACGGTCCTGGAGGGCGACGCGGCCCAGGTCCCCCGCGTCCTGGAGCACCTGGACGGCGCGGCTCTCGCGCACATCGCCGCCCACGGCACGTTCCGCGGCGACAGCCCCCTCTTCTCGGCCCTGCGCATGGCCGACGGCCCGCTGATCGTGCACGACTTCGAACGGCTCGCCCGCAGCCCGTACCGGATCATCCTCTCCAGCTGCGACACGGCCCGCCTGGCGTCCGTCGGCGCCGACGAACTCCTCGGGCTGGTCACCGCGTTGCTGCCGCTGGGCACGGCCGGGGTGGTGGCGAGCAGTGCCCCGGTCAACGACGCCGCCGTGGTCCCCCTGATGCTGGCCCTGCACAAGGGTCTGGGCGCGGGCCTGTCGCTGGCGGAGGCGCTCCGGGACGCCCGCACCACCCTGCCCGAGGACCCGGTGCACCAGGCGACGGGCTGGGCGTTCGCGGCCTTCGGGGCGGCGTGAAGAGGCTCTCGGGCGGTGCAGGGGCGCGTGCGGGCGGCGGACGTCAGGCGGACTCGCACAGCGACGGCAGAGCTCCCCGGTCGCCGGTACCGAGGCGGCTGTACGCGCTGTACAGATGATTCCCCACGGTCCGCACCGACAGGGTCAGCCGCTCCGCGATCTCCCGGTTGCTCAGGCCCGCCGCGGCAAGTGTCACGATCTGCCGCTGCCGGGCCGTGAGTTCGCCGAGGACCAGCCCCGCCAACGCCGGCGTGCGCGCCCCCTGGCACCGCCGTGCGAGCGAGACCGCCCGGGTCCGGGACATCCGCGCCGACCGTGGATCCCGGTGCACCCGCACGGCCTGCGCCCGCGCCTCGGCCGCGAACAGCAGGAAGCCCCGCTCCTCCAGGGCCTCGGCGGCGCGGTCCAGCGCGGCCCCGTCACCACGCGACAGCGCCTCCGCGTGCCGGGCGACCACACTGCCCGCCGGCAGCGTCCCGGCGACCCGCTCCGGCGCGCCGAGGCGTACGCAGTCGTAGCGGGCGAACACGTCGCCACCGCGACCGGCCTTCAACTCTCCCTCGGCCAGGGCGAGTTCCTCATCGCAGCCGACGTCCCCCGGTGTCCGCCGCAGTCCCTGACGAGCCCAGGCGGCGGCGTCCCGTACCTCGCCGCGCAGCCGGGCGAACCGGGCGCGGACGGCGGCGTACCCGGCGGGCAGCCCCGCGTCCTCGGCGACCAGCCACTCCCCCACCGGCGTCGGCACCGGCCGGACGTCCAGCTGCTCGATCCGCCGTGCCAGCAGCCGTTGCTCGGCCTCCAGGGCCGCCGTGTACGAGCGGGGCGCGCCGGCCCATCGGCGTGCCCGCAGCCGCCCGGCCGTGGCGCGCAGGAACGGTCCGTGCAGCGGATGCGCCAGCGTGACCGTGCCCTGATCGCCGACGTGGACCAGGCCGTCCGTCTCCAGTCGCTCCAGCACGTCCAGATCGAGGTCGGCCGGCACCGGCGACAGCGGCAGGGGCAGCGGCTCGGCGAAGGCCAGGCGGTCCAGGACGTCCCGCTCGCCCCGCGCGCGGCGCTCCAGCGCCGGGGCGAGCCGCTCGCGCACCGCCGGCGTGACCGGCAGCTCTCCCCGCCAGGCCCGCTCCCGTGTACCGGGAACGGGAAGCAGCCGCCCGGCCCGGTCGAGCGCGTCGACCAGGTCGCGCAGCAGCCGCAGATCGCCGCGGCACATCCGGTGCAGACGGCGCACGGTGAGCGGTTCCAGCCCGGCGGTGGCGAGCAGGTGGGCGACGTCCTCGCAGGGCAGCGGGTCGAGGGCCAGCCGGGGCAGCAGCTCCCCGGTCCACAGCCGGGACACCGCGCCGGGTGCGGGCGCGCCGTCGACCGCGGCCACCACGAGCCGGGTGCGGCCGTGCACGGCGAGCTGGTGGACGAGGGCGGCGGAGGCGTCGTCGAGCAGATGGGCGTCGTCCACGACGAGGAGCCGCAGTCCGGACAGGATCCGCACCGCGCGCTGCGGCGAGACGGCGTCGGGCAGCAGGTGGGCGAAGGCCGCGAAGGGCAGCCCCCGGGCCTCGGGTGTGCCGGTCACCCGGGCGTGCCCCGTGCCCCGGACCGCCTCGGTGATCAGCCGGGTCTTGCCGTGGCCGGGCGGTCCGGTCACCACGATGCCGGGCCGGCCCGCGGCCGACGCCGCGCGCACCCGCTCCCGTTCGTCCTCGCGACCGGTGAACGGCCAGGGCTGCTCCAGTGACTTCGCGTCCTGTTCGTGAGTCCTCACAGTCTTCTGAGCGCGCCTGCTCACCTTTGATACAGGGTGACTTGAGTAGCTCCCGACTCAGGCGCCCGGCGCGGGCGGACGGCACGCTGGCCGCATGACCCGACGCCTGTGCACGCTTGTGCGGCGGGTGCTGGTGACGGCACACGACCGGGGACGACCACGGTCCGGCGCCGGGGGGAGCGGCCGCGGACGTCACCTACGGGGGAGGTGACGTCCGCGGCCGCCCCGGTGTCCGCGGCCGCCCGGACGACCGGCCCGCCCGGCTGATCGCGGGGAACGTCACGACGCGGCCCGCCGGGACGGGGCGGCGCCGGCGTCCGGGTGGGCGAGGCCGAGGTGGTCGCGCAGGGTCGTGCCCTCGTACTCGGTGCGGAACACGCCCCGTTCCTGGAGCAGGGGTACGACCTTGTCCGCGAAGGGGTCCAGGCCTCCGGGGGTGATGTGCGGGACGAGGATGAAGCCGTCGGAGGCGTCGGCCTGCACGAAGTCGTCGATGGTCTGCGCGACGGTGGCCGGGGAGCCGACGAAGGTCTGCCGGTTGCCGGTGTTGATGACGAGGTCCCGGATGGACCACTTGTTGGCCTCGGCCAGCTGGCGCCACTCGCGCGCGATGGCGATCGGGTCCCGGTACATCCGCACCTGGGCGCGGCCCCGGGAGATGTGCTCCTCGCCGACCAGCGGATCGACCTCGGGCAGCGGGCCCTCGGGGTCGTACCCCGACAGGTCGCGGTTCCAGACGAACTCCAGGTGCTTGATCGCGGTCGCCCCGCTGACCTGCTGCCGGCGCACCTCGCGGGCGAGTTCGGCGGCCTCCTGGTCGGTGTCGCCGAGGACGAAGGTCGCGGCGGGCAGGATGAGCAGCTGGTCGGGCCGGCGGCCGTACTTGGCGAGCCGGGACTTGACGTCCGTGTAGAAGGCCTGGCCCTCCTTCAGGGTCGCGTACCTGCTGAAGATCGCGTCCGCGCCGGAGGCGGCGAACTCCCGGCCTTCCTCGGAGTCACCTGCCTGGAAGATCACCGGACGGCCCTGCGGGGAGCGCGGGACGTTGAACCGGCCGTGGATGTCGAAGTGCTGCCCCCGGTGCGCGAAGGAGCCCGCCCCGGCGTCCCTCAGGAAGGTGCCGGTGGCCTGGTCGGCGAGGATCTCGTCGCCGCGCCAGGAGTCGAACAGTTCGTGCGCGGTGGCGAGGAACTCCTCGGCCCGGGAGTAGCGCTCCTCCTGCGGCAGGAAGCCGCCGCGGCGGAAGTTCTCGCCGGTGAACGCGTCCCAGGAGGTGACCACGTTCCACGCGGAGCGGCCGCCGGAGAGGTGGTCGAGGCTGGCGAACTGGCGGGCCACCTCGTACGGCTCGTTGAACGTGGAGTTGATGGTGCCGGTGAGGCCGAGCCGGTCGGTGACGGCGGCCAGCGCGGCCAGCACGGTGAAGGTGTCGGGACGGCCGACCACGTCCAGGTCGTAGATCGTGCCGCCCTGTTCGCGCAGCCTGAGTCCCTCGGCGAGGAACAGGAAGTCGAACTTGGCGCGTTCGGCGGTCTGTGCGAAGTGCACGAAGGAGCTGAACTCGATGTGGCTGCCTGCGGCGGGGTCGCTCCACACGGTGGTGTTGTTGACTCCGGGGAAGTGCGCGGCCAGGTGGATCTGCTTCAGCGGCTTGCTCATGGGGTGCGGTCGTCCTCTCCGGCTCAGGCGGCTGCGTAGCGGTTGGCGGGGCGGGCGAGGCCGAGCAGGCCGCGCAGGGTGCCGGCCTCGTAGGCCTCCCGGAAGCGCCCCCGGCGCTGGAGCTCGGGCACCAGGTCGCGACTGATGCGGGGCAGGTCGTGACCGGCGACGGCGGGCCGCAGCCGGAAACCGGTCAGTCCGCCGGCCGCCCAGTCCTCCAGCAGGTCGGCCAGTTCACCGGCCGTGCCGGTGAAGATCCGGGCGTCGCTGGTGTACGGCTCCCCCGCGAGCGCGTCCAGCCGGTCCCGCCGCGCCCGCGCCGCTTCCTCGCTGTCGTCGAGGAAGACCACGAGGTCTCCGAAGACGTGCAGGGTGTCCCCGGCCCGGCCCGCCGTCTGCTGCTCGGCGCGGATCTCGGCGACGATCGCGCGGGCCTGCGCCACGTCGTGCGGGGTGACATAGCCGACGTCCGCCTGCCGGGCCACGAGGCGGTACGGGAGGGTCTGGTGGGCGAGAGCGGTGACCAGCGGCTGGCCCTGGGGCGGGCGCGGGGTGATCGAGGGGCCCTTGACGTGGAAGAAGCGGCCCTCGAAGTCGATGTAGTGCAGCTTGTCCCGGTCGATGAAGCGGCCCGTGGCCGCGTCCCGGATCTCGGCGTCGTCCTCCCAGCTGTCCCAGAGCCGGCGCACCACTTCCACGTGGTCGGCGGCCTCGTCGAACAGTTCGGCGACCAGGTCCCGCGCGGCGGGGCTGTCGTAGGCGTCGATCCGGCCGAGGGTACGGCGGCCGAAGTGGGCCGCCTCGTCCGGCCGGCCGCTGACCTGTACGCGCAGGCCCGCGCGGCCGGTGCTGACGTGGTCGAGGGTGGCGATGGCCTTGGAGACGTGGAACGGCTCGGTGTGTGTGGCCACCACGGTCGGCACCAGGCCTATGTGCCGGGTGAGCGGGGCGACGCGGGAGGCGACGAGGACCGCGTCGAGCCGGCCGCGTACCTGGTCGGTGCGCTCGTCGGGGTCGAGGGGGTGTGCGGACTGCGGGCCGAGGCCGTCCTCGATGGTAACGAAGTCGATGAGGCCGCGTTCGGCCTCGGCGACCAGGCCGGCCCAGTAGCCGGCGGTGAAGAGGTCATGGGGGCGGGCGACCGGCTCGCGCCAGGAGGCGGGGTGCCAGCCGGTGCCGTCCAGGGCGACGGCGAGGTGCAGGTGGGAAGCGGGAGTTGGGGACACGTCGGTGCCTTCCTTGATGTCCGTGTGAGAACACCGGCTCGCGGCGCGGGACGTCGGCGGGGGCGAGCGCGGCAGGAGGAGTCCCTGGCCGAGGGGCCGGGGAGGGACTCAGCGGCGACAGAGCGCGGCGGACACGCGCTGCAGGTCTATGTGCGGCCGGGAGTGCAGACGGACGGAGCGGTACGGGTGCGGGGCACGCGGCGGGAACGCACGGGGCACGGCCGTCACCTCCGTCGGTCGGTCGCGGCGGGCCGGGACGGCGTCCGCCTGTCGGTTCTCGTCATGACGTCCAACGCTCCGCCGGCGCCGGTTGTTCCCGTGCCGCGCGCGCCCGCCGGGTGAGGGCCGGTCAGGAGTTGCCGAGCGGCAGACCGGGCGGGTTGACCTGCGATGTGGTGACGGCCTCGTCGGAGAGGTGGTAGGCGGCCAGCCACCGGGCGTACTGGCCGCTTCGGATCAGGTGGTTGACGGCGTCCGCGATCGGCTCGGCCAGTCCGCTGTCCTTCTTGGTGGTGGCCGCGATCAGGCCCTGGAGGCTCGCGCCGGCGCCGGAGAACGTGCCCGCGCTGCGGGTCGGGTCGGGCGACCCGGCGGTCTGGGCGACGTGGTAGGCGACCCCGGGGTTGGCCGCGAAGTAGGCGTCGATCCTGCCGCCGGTCAGCGCCAGGTAGGTGGCGTTCTTGCTGGCGTAGTGCTTGACGGTGAGGGTCTTGCCCTCCTTCTTCAGCTTCGCCTGCCACTCCAGGAGGATCTTCTCCTGGTTGGTGCCGTTGTCGACGGCGACCGTCCGGCCGGCGAGGTTCTCGTAGCGGCCGTCGAAGTTCCAGGTGCTCTTCTTCAGCACCTCGAAGCCGACGTTGTCCTTGCGGTAGGAGGCGAAGTCGTACTTCTTCTTGCGTTCCTCGGTGTCGGTGATGTTGGCGAAGCCGACGTCGGCCTTGCCGCTGTCGATGCCGACGAACATGTTCTCCCAGGTGGCGTTGGACACCTGGGGCTTGAGTCCGAGGACGGCCGCGACCAGGCGGCCGAAGTCCGGCTCCGCGCCGGTGAGCGTCTTCTGGTCGCCGCCGATGTAGGCGAGTGGCGGGAAGCCGTCGGGCAGCGCGCCCACCACGATCTTCAGGGTGCCGCTCCTGCGGACCGCGGCGGGCAGTTCGGCGCTGATGGACTTGACCTCGGAGACCTTCAGCGCGGTCTGCCGGGCCGCGCCGTTGGACACCCTGCCCACGGTCACCGTGCCGGCGGTGTCGGTCGTGGTGGCGGCGTCGCTGTCACCCCCGCAGGCGGCGAGCCCGGTGGCGAGGGTGGCGACCGCGGTCGCCGCGGTGATGCCGCGTATCAGGCTGCGTCGGGAGAGCTGGGTGGGCATGGCTGTCCTTGTCGTTCGGGTTCACGGGGGGCGTACGGGCGGTCAGAGGACCTTCGCGAGGAAGTCCCGGGTGCGCGCGTGGCGCGGCGTGTCCAGGACTTCCCGGGGCGGGCCCTGTTCGACGATCCGGCCGCCGTCGATGAAGACGATCCGGTCGGCGACCTCGCGGGCGAAGGCGATCTCGTGGGTGACGATGACCAGGGTGGTGCCGCTGGTGGCGAGGTCCTTGATGACGGAGAGCACCTCGCCGACCAGTTCGGGGTCGAGCGCGGACGTGGGCTCGTCGAAGAGGATGATGCCGGGGCGCAGCGCGAGGGCGCGTGCGATGGCGACCCGCTGCTGCTGTCCGCCGGACAGCTGGCGCGGATAGGCGTCGGTACGGTCGCCGAGGCCGACCCGGGTGAGCAGCTCGCGGGCGCGCTCACGGGCCTCGGGCCGGGCGAGGCGGCCGGTGGCGACGGGCGCGGCGGCGACGTTGTCGAGGACGGTCAGATGCGGGAAGAGGTTGAAGTTCTGGAAGACGAACCCGATGCGGCTGCGCTGGGCCAGGAGTGCGCGTTCGCTCAGCTCCCGGAGCCGTCCGCCGCTGCCGCGCCTGACGCCGATCAGCTCGCCGCCGACGCTGACATGGCCGGCCTCGGGCTTCTCCAGGTGGTTGATGACCCGCAGCAGGGTGGACTTGCCGGAGCCGGACGGGCCGATGACGACGGTGACCTCGCCGGGGCGCACGGTCAGGTCGATGCCGTCGAGCACACGATGGGCGCCGTACCACTTGTGGACGTCGTGGACCTCCAGCGCGGCCGGGGTCGTCTCCAGAGTGCCGTCGGCGGTCATACGGCGGCCTCCCTGCCCGCTCGGGCCCGGAGTGCGGCGAGGCCCGCGCGCGCCTTCTGCAGCGGGGTCGGCGGCAGGGTGCGGGTGGCGCCCCGCGCGAAGTACCGCTCGACGTAGAACTGGACGACGGACACGGCGCTGGTGAGGATCAGGTACCAGACGGTGGCGACCAGCAGCAGCGGCACGATGTCGCCGGGGTAGGTGCTGCCCATGGTCTGCACGGAGCCGAACAGGTCGAGCAGCGACACGTAGAAGACCAGTGAGGTGCTCTTGACCAGGCCGATGAGCTGGTTGACGTAGTTCGGCGTGATGGACCTCAGGGCCTGCGGGAGGACGATCCGGGTGAACTGGTAGCCCCTGGGCAGCCCGAGCGCGGCCGCCGCCTCGTGCTGCCCCTGGTCGACGGAGAGGACGCCGCCGCGGACGACCTCCGCCGCGTACGCCGCCTCGTTGAGGCTGAGCCCGACCACGGCGACGGTCATGTCGGTGGCGAGCTTCGACTCGTCGAAGGTGACGAAGGCGGGGCCGAAGGGGATGCCCAGGCTCAACGTCTTGTACAGGGCCGAGAAGTTGTAGAGGAAGATCAGGACCACGATCAGCGGCACCGAGCGGAACAGCCAGGTGTAGGTCCAGCTCACGGCGCTCAGCACGGGGCTGCCCGACTGCCGTGCGAGGGCCAGCAGGACGCCGCCGAGCAGCCCCAGCACGGCGCTGAGCGCGGCGACTTCGAGGGTGACGAGGAGTCCGTCGAGGACGGCGGGCCGCAGGAACCAGTAGCGGAAGCGGTCCCACTGGTAGAACGGGTTGGTGGCCAGTCCGTGCAGGATCTGCGCGACGACGACGAGGACGGCGGCGGTGGCGATCCACCGGCCGGGCCGGCGCAGCGGCTGAACACGCTGTGCGGCAGGCGGTTTTGACGGAGTGTCGGCGAGCGGCGCCTCGGCGAGGGAGACGGCGGCGCCTGGGGGTTCACTCATGGCGGGCTCCGGCGGATTCGGACACCCCGGGACCGCGGCGGGCCGGTGCGGGCCGCGACGGCGCTACGGCACGAGGCGGCGCACGGCGGCGCGCGGGAACCGGGGGCTGGGCGGGCGACGGCACAGCGCGGGATCGGTGTGCCTGAGGGACGCGGGGCTGACGGAGGCGCGGGCCGCGAAGGGCGCGGGCGGGACGGGGAGCTCAGCCCCGGCAGCGGGCACAGCCCGGCGCGGTGGTACACAGAGCGCTGTTGACGCGGAGCAGATCGACGGCGCGGTCGGCGACGAGGAGCCCGGCGTACGACCGTACGCGGCCCTGGGGGCGGCTCAGGGCCGTCCTGGGAGCTGCGTGCATGGCGTCACCTGTCACTGTCCGGCCCCGCGGGGCCCTCGCGCTTACCGAAAACGTCTGTTCCGGTCCGGTCCTCACCTGGGGCACCCCACCGCGATGCGAGGGTTGCCGGTCAGCGAGCCAGGGCTTGGCGCTGACGCTCATGACCGTTCTGAGCCGTAAGTAAGTCAGCCGTCCGTCCGAATGTCAACGGCCGTCCGCCCACTGGACATCATCTGACCGCTCTCACCTGCGGGAAGTACCCCCGGCATCCGCGGCGTGGCCCGCCCAGTCCAGGATCTGGACAGCGGCTCCGGCAGCTTCCAGACCCCTGCAACGGCCGTGGTGCCGACGGGAGATGCCGTCGAGGTCGAGGTGGCGGCCGAAGGCCGGGTGGGCGGCGAGCCGGCGGGCGTAGGCCCACAGGGCGCCGTGGCCGGCGATGCGGTGCACGGCGCAGGCGTCCAGGTGACAGCGGTGGACGGTGTCCAACTGCACCAGCGCCGCCCACAGTTCCACGTCGGCCGCGGTGAGCCGGTCGTCGACCAGGTACTCCTCACCGGCCAGCCGGTTCTCCAGCCGGCCCAGGGTGTCGAGGAGCACGTCGAGGGCGGCGGCCCGCTCGGCCGGGTCGCCGCCGGCCTGCCCGGCGCGCTGCGCGGCCTCCTCGACCCCTTCGGAGCACATCCGCTCGGCGGCCTCGATCACCGACTCCAGGCCGCGGGGGTAGAGGGAGACCCGCCCCTCGTGCGGGAAGCGGTCGAGGTCGCGCAGGATGTCGGGGGCGTGGGTACTGACGATCCGGCCGGACCAGTCGTCGCTGAGCACGGGTCCGAGAGCGGGGCCGGTGTAGTGGTGGGCGCTCGCCTCGTACAGCGGGCGCAGCGCGGAGTGACCGCCGCCGGGACAGTCGGGGACGGCGGGCAGGAGGCTGACCGGACAGCCGTCGTCGAGGCCGAGGAGGCTGTGGCCGACGGCGAGGCGCAGTCCGTCGGGGCAGGCGGTGGACAGATGGAGCCGGTAGCGGTGCGGCACGGCGTGGTGGCCGCTGCGCGCGTCCCGCCCGAGCCGGCCGCGGAAGACGGGGGCGGCGCGGTGGACGGGCGGGACGGCGGCGAGCTGGGTGATGGACATGCGTCTCCCCGGGTCGTGGGCATGCGAAGGTGCGCGCCGGCGAGCGGCACGGGGCCGGTGGGCGCCAGGGGCCCCGGCTCAGCGGTGGAGGCTGATGGCGCTGCAGACGCGCAGCAGATCGATGTGACGGCGGGAGGTGAGCAGGGGGGCGCGCAGCGGTGTACGGCCCTTTCGGCCGGTGACCGCTTCGAGGCGCCTCATGATTTCCTACCTGTTCACTAGGATTCCCTGACTGGAGTGTCGATCCGGCTCAAGTCGGCGTCAAGGGGGCGTCCACGCCTGGAAACAGGTGTCGTGTGCGGCGCCGGTCGGGCGGAGTCGGGGCCCCATGTCTTCCGAGGTCTCCTCAGAACCAGCGCCATGTGACATAGTACTGACGTGCCGAAGCGACTGACCTGCGACGTCGTGGTCGTAGGAGCCGGAATGGTAGGCGCGGCCTGCGCGTGGTACGCCGCGCGGGCCGGCCTCGACGTACGAGTGGTGGACCGGGGCCCGGTGGCCGGCGGCACCACCGGGGCGGGTGAGGGCAACCTGCTGGTCTCCGACAAGGAACCCGGCCCCGAGCTCGATCTCGCCCTGCTGTCCGCCCGGTTGTGGGCACAGCTGGGCGACGAACTGGGCACGGCGTTCGAATACGAACCCAAGGGCGGCCTGGTCGTCGCCGCCACCCCGGACGCCCTCACCGCGCTGCACGCGTTCGCCGACGGCCAGCGGTCCGCCGGAGTCGTGGCGGACCCGGTCCGCGCGGACCAACTCCCTTCCCTGGAACCCCACCTGGCCACCGGCCAGGCGGGCGGCGTGTTCTATCCGCAGGACGCCCAGGTCATGCCCGCCCTCGCCGCCGCCCATCTGCTCCGCGCCTCCGGCGCCCGTCTGCACACCGGCCGGACCGTGACCGGCGTGCTGCGCACGGCCGACGGCACGGTGGCCGGGGTGCGCACCGACCGCGGCGACCTGCACGCACCGGCGGTGGTGAACGCGGCCGGCACCTGGGGCGGCGACCTCGCGGCGCTCGCCGGCGTCCGGCTGCCGGTGCTCCCCCGGCGCGGCTTCGTCCTGGTCACCGAGCCGCTGCCGCGGACGGTCCGGCACAAGGTGTACGCCGCGGACTACGTGGCCGACGTCGCCAGCGACTCGGCCGCCCTGCGCACCTCCCCGGTGGTGGAGGGCACGGCCGCCGGACCGGTGCTGATCGGTGCCAGCCGGGAGCGGGTCGGCTTCGACCGCTCACTGTCGCTCGCGGCGGTACGGGCGCTCGCGGCCGGGGCGATCGGACTGTTCCCGTTCCTGGAGCGGGTGCGCGCGCTGCGCACGTACGCGGGCTTTCGGCCGTACCTGCCCGACCACCTTCCGGCGATCGGCCCCGACCCCCGCGCGCCGGGCCTCTTCCACGCGTGCGGGCACGAGGGCGCCGGCATCGGACTGGCCGTCGGCACCGGGCAGTTGATCGCGCAGCGACTCACCGGGAAGACACCGGAGCTGGATCTCACGCCGTTCCGTCCGGAGCGGTTCGAGTCCTGTGAGGAACACGAGACCTCCGGGGACTCCGAGGACTTCAAGGACCACGACACCGACGGAGGCGACACGCCGTGAACCCCCTGGAGCTGGCCCGGGCCCGGCCGGACGAGGCCTTCACCGTCACCTTCGACGGCCGCCCCCTCGCCGTCCTGCCCGGGCAGACGGCCGCGGCGGCGCTGTGGGCGGCGGGCGTCACGGCCTGGCGCAGCACCCGCGGCACCGGCCGGCCCCGCGGCGTCTTCTGCGGGATCGGGGTGTGCTTCGACTGCCTGGTGACGGTCAACGGCCGGGCGAACCAGCGGGCCTGCCTGGTGCCGCTGCGGCCGGGCGACGAGATCCGCACACAGGAGGGGACGGGACGGGACCATGAGTGAGCGAGCGCACCTCGCCGTCGTCGGGGCGGGCCCGGCGGGACTCGCCGGGGCCCTGGCGGCCGCCGCCAGGGGCGTGCGGGTCACCCTCGTGGACGCGGCCGAGCAGGCCGGCGGCCAGTTCTACCGGCAGCCCGCCCGTGCCCTCGGCGCCCGCCGCCCCGAGGCCCTGCACCACCAGTGGCGTACCTGGGAACGGCTGCGGGACGGCATCGACCGGCACCTCACCGCCGGGCGTGTCACCCATCTGACCGGTCATCATGTCTGGTGCGTGCAGCGGGAGCCGGACTCCTTCACGGTGCACGCCCTGCGGGGCCCCGCACAGGAGGAGGGGGTCACCGTCCGCGCCGACGCCGTACTGCTCGCCACCGGCGGCTACGAGCGCGTCCTCCCCTTTCCCGGCTGGACACTTCCCGGCGTCGTGACGGCGGGCGGCGCACAGGCCATGCTCAAGGGCGGCCTGGTGCTGCCCGGCCGCACGGTCGTGGTGGCCGGTACCGGGCCGCTGCTGCTGCCGGTGGCCACGGGGCTCGCCGCGGCGGGCGCGCGCGTGGCCGCGCTGGTGGAGTCCGCCGGCCCCGGGGCCCTGCTGCGCCGCGCGCCGGCCCTCGCCGCGGAGCCCGGCAAGCTCGCCGAAGGCGCCTGGTACGCGGGGCGGTTGCTGCGGCACGGGGTGCGTACGCTGTCCCGGCACACCGTGGTGGAGGCGCACGGCACCGACCGGCTGGAGGCGGTCACGGTCGCCGCACTGGCGCGCGACGGGCGGACCCGGCCCGGCAGCGCGCGCCGCATCCCGTGTGACACCCTCGCCGTCGGACACGGCATGCTGCCGCACACCGACCTCGCCGAGACCCTCGGCTGCACCCTGACCGGCACGGCCGTACGGGTCGACGAGGAGCAGCGCACCGACGTACCCGGGGTCTGGGCCGCCGGGGAGAGCACCGGTATCGGCGGGGCGGCCCTGGCGCTCGCCGAGGGCCATATCGCCGGCCGCTCGATCGCCGCCCGCCTGTACGGCGCCGTCCCCGACCCGCGGTCCTGGGCCGCGGCCGCCCGGGCCAGGGCCCGGCAGCGGGCGTTCTTCGCGGCACTCGACCCGGTGTACGCCCCACCCGCGGGCTGGGCGGACCGGATCACGGACGACACGGTGGTGTGCCGGTGCGAGGAGGTCACCGCCGGCCAGGTCCGTACGGCTGCCGGCCCGCTCGGCGCGGGCGACCTGCGCACCGTGAAGCTGCTGACGCGGGCCGGCATGGGCTGGTGCCAGGGCCGCGTGTGCGCGCCCGCGGTGGCCGGCCTGACCGGATGCCCGCTCACCCCCGGCCGCCGGCCGTTCGCCCGCCCGGTTCCGCTCGGCGTCCTGGCCGAGCTGCCGGACGCCTGACCGACCGCACCGCACCGAGACCGGAGCCGAAGCCGGACGGGCTCCTGTCCAGAAGGCACACCACCCAGTAATATGTCACACGTCATAGAGGGGGATCACCCATGACCCACGCACCGAACCGTCCCTGGCGGGGCGTCCTCGTCGCCACGGCCCTGCCCCTGCGCGAGGATCTCTCGGTCGACCACGACCGCTATGCGGAGCACTGCGCCTGGCTGGTCGCGAACGGCTGCGACGGCGTCGTACCGAACGGCTCGCTGGGCGAGTACCAGGTGCTCAGCCCCGACGAGCGCGCCCGCGTGGTGGAGACGGCCGTGGCCGCGATCGGCGGCGAGCGGGTGATGCCGGGGGTCGCCGCCTACGGCTCGGCCGAGGCCCGGCGCTGGGCCGAGCAGGCCGGTGCGGCCGGCTGCGGGTCCGTGATGCTGCTGCCGCCCAACGCCTACCGCGCCGACGAGCACTCGGTCCTCGCCCACTACGCCGAGGTGGCGCGCGCGGGGCTTCCGGTGGTGGCGTACAACAACCCGATCGACACCAAGGTCGACCTGGTGCCCGAGCTCCTCGCCCGGCTGCACGGCGAGGGACACATCCACGGCGTCAAGGAGTTCTCCGGCGACGTCCGCCGCGCCTACCGCATCGCCGAACTCGCCCCGGAGCTGGATCTGTTGGCCGGCGCCGACGACGTCCTGCTGGAACTGGCGGTGGCGGGAGCCAAGGGCTGGGTGGCCGGCTACCCGAACGCTCTCCCGCGCGCCTCGGTGGAGCTGTACCGTGCCGCGGCCGCCGGGGACCTCGGCACCGCGCTGCCCCTGTACCGGCAGTTGCACCCGCTGCTGCGCTGGGACTCGAAGGTCGAGTTCGTCCAGGTGATCAAGCTGTCGATGGACGTCGTCGGCCGGTACGGCGGCCCGGTGCGCCCGCCCCGCGTGCCGCTGGCGCCCGAGCAGGAGGCCGCGGTCCGGGCGGCCACCGAGAAGGCCGTCGCCGCCGGTCTCGCCCAGGGAGTCTGACCATGCGCAGCAAGCTCGTCCTGCACGCCGTCGACTCGCACACCGAGGGCATGCCGACCCGGGTGGTCACCGGCGGGATCGGCACCGTACCGGGCGCGACGATGAACGAGCGGCGGCTGTACTTCCGCGAACACCGCGACCCCCTCAAGCGGTTGCTGATGAACGAGCCGCGCGGCCACGCGGCGATGAGCGGCGCGATCCTGCAGCCGCCGACCCGGCCCGACTGCGACTGGGGTGTCCTCTACATCGAGGTCTCCGGCTGTCTGCCGATGTGCGGGCACGGCACCATCGGGGTCGCCACGGTGCTGGTGGAGACCGGCATGGTGGACGTCGTGGAACCGGTGACCACCATCCGGCTGGACACCCCCGCCGGGCCGGTGGTCGCCGAGGTGGCGGTGGAGGACGGCGCCGCGCGGAACGTGACCCTGAGGAACGTGCCGTCGTTCGCCGTCGGCCTGGACCGCACGATCACCCTGCCCGACGGCCGCACGGTCACCTACGACCTCGCCTACGGCGGCAACTTCTACGCGATCCTGCCGCTCGACGCCTTCGGACTGCCCTTCGACCGCGCCCGCAAGGACGACATCCTCGCGGCCGGTCTGACGCTGATGGACGCGATCAACGCCGAGGCGGAACCGGTGCACCCCGAGGACCCCTCCATCCACGGCTGCCACCACGTCCACCTCTACGCACCGGGCGCCACCGCCCGCCGCTCGCGCCACGCCATGGTCATCCACCCGGGCTGGTTCGACCGTTCCCCGTGCGGCACGGGCACGAGCGCGCGCATGGCGCAACTGCACGCACGCGGCGAACTGCCCCTGCACACCGAGTTCGTGAACGAGTCGTTCATCGGCACCCGCTTCACCGGACGGCTGCTGGGCACGACGGAGGTCGCCGGCCGCCCGGCGGTCCTGCCCAGCTTCACCGGGCGGGCGTGGATCACCGGCACCGCCCAGTACCTCCTCGATCCCACCGACCCCTTCCCGGAGGGCTTCGTCCTGTAGAGCGTCCTCTAGACTCACCCCGGTGATGCGTGACATGGCACAGAACACGCGGGGCACGGAGATGCCCGCACTCCCCCGGCTGGGCGGCCGGCGCAGCAGTTACCGCGAGCGGGTCGCCGACGCGCTGCGCGCCGCGCTGATCGCGGGGGAGCTGCGGCCCGGCGAGGTGTACTCCGCGCCCTCGCTCGCCGCCCGCTTCGGCGTCTCCGCGACGCCGGTGCGCGAGGCGATGCTGGACCTGGCCAAGGAGGGCCTGGTCGACACCGTGCCGAACAAGGGTTTCCGGGTCACCGCGGTCTCCGACCAGCAGCTGGACGAGTACACGCACATCCGCGCCCTCATCGAGATCCCGACCGTGGTCGAGCTGGCCCGCACCGCCGACCGCGTCTCGCTGGAGGCGCTGCGCCCGGCGGCCCGGGAGATCGTCACCGCGGCGGTGGCGGGCGACCTGATCGCCTACGTCGAGGCCGACACCCGCTTCCACCTCGGCCTGCTGGCCCTCGCGGGCAACGCCCACCTGGTCGAGGTGGTGGCCGACCTGCGGGGCCGCTCCCGCCTGTACGGCCTGACGGCCCTGGTGGAGGCCGGCCGGCTGCTCGCCTCCGCCGAGGAACACCTGGAACTCCTCGACGCCCTGCTGGAGCGGGACGGGAAGGCCGTCCACGCGATCATGACCCGGCACCTGGGGCATGTGCGCAGCCTGTGGGCCTCCGGCGAGCCCGGCCACGGGGCCTAGAGCGTGTCCGATGAGTCATGTGACCGGCGGTTGGCGAAATCGTTCCGGCTGGTGTGGGGCGGGGCGATCTCTCTGACGCGCAGTGGGCTCGGTTGGAGCCGCACCTTCCGAAGAACGTGGGACGGGGCGGGCGGTGGAAGTGTCACCGCAAGGTGATCAACGGCATTCTCTTCCGCCAGCGCACCGGCATCCCCTGGCGCGACCTGCCGACGCGCTTCGGGAAGTGGAAGACCTGCCACGACCGGCATCGGCGCTGGGCGGCGGACGGCACCTGGGAGAACGTGCTGCGTGCCGTCCAGACCGACGCCGACGCCGAGGAACGTATCGACTGGAGCATGGTCGGCATTGACTCGACGACCTGCCGGGCCCATCAGCATGCCCCCGGGGCTCGAGGGTGTCCGCCGCGAATTCCAAGGAAACGGATCCTGCCCGCTCAGCATCGCCCCGACGAGGCTCTCGGCCGGTCCAGGGGAGGTCTGACCACGAAAATTCATCTCGTCGGAGACGGCGGCTGTCGGCCCCTGGCGGTGCTGATCACGCCAGGGCAGTGGGGCGACGCACCTCAGTTGATCCCGGTCCTTGAGCGCGTTCGCGTACCACGGCCGGGTGGCGGTCACCCGCGCACCCGGCCGGATCACCTCAGCGGCGATAAGGCGTACTCGTGCCGTAACCGCCGGTACCTGCGCAGGCGCCGGATCAAGCACACCATCCCCGAACCGAGGAACCAGCGGGCCAACAGACAGCACCGTGGCAGCCGGGGCGGTCGGCCCACCGGCTTCGACAAGTCGCTCTACAAGCGCAGGAATGAAGTCGAGCGAACGATCAACGCCCTCAAGGGCTTCCGTGCCACAGCCAGCCGCTTCGATATGAGGGCATACATCTTCCACGGCACCGTGACCGTCGCAGCCATTCGCCTCTGGCTGCGCTCATGACCCGCCGCACGGCCCTCAGGCGCGTGCGGTCAGCTCAGCCGGGCATCGGCGTACACGGTCATCGCATCGCGCTGGTAGACGGCGAGACCTTCGGCGATCTTGTCGAAGTTTGCCCGCATCTGCGGGTCGTCGACATAGGTCTGGCCCACTCCCTTGTACGCGGCCGCGTTCGGGGTCCAGAACCGGCAGATCTGCTGGTAGTTGGCGTCCACCTCGGCCTGTACCGCGGGGTCGGAGACCGGCGTGCCGGCCACCATGAACTCCGCCATACGGATCATCTGCGCCGTCACCTCACGCTGCCAGCGCTCCGTGTCCTCGGAGGTCATCGCCTCGACTGCCTGCCGGGACTGCTCCCATGCCTGCGGCCACCGCTCCCGTACCTCGG
Source organism: Streptomyces filipinensis (assembly GCF_014649495.1). Taxonomy (GTDB): domain Bacteria; phylum Actinomycetota; class Actinomycetes; order Streptomycetales; family Streptomycetaceae; genus Streptomyces; species Streptomyces filipinensis. The sequence goes on from NZ_BMTD01000012.1 coordinate 121,251, forward strand.
CCTCGGCCTCGGAGGACGCCTGGAACCCCTCGAACAGGTTCTCCGGCTTGTTGATCTTGGTCATCTTCCCGTTGTCCCTACCTTCTTCCAGTTCGGCGATGGTGCGGCCGACCGTACGGGCCAGCGTCTCCAGCCGATCCCGTCCCGCGAGCAGCCGTTGGTGGTGTTCACGGAGCACAGCCACCTGGTCGAGCTGGCTGTCCAGGACCGCCTGGATGTCGCGCAGCCCCAGGTCCAGCTCCCGCATCAGCAGGATCTGCTGCAACCGCAGCAGATCGGCCTCCTCGTAGTAGCGGTGCCCGTTGCTTCCGATCCATGCGGGCGGCAGCAGGCCGATCTCGTCGTAGTGCCGCAGCGTCCGCGATGTCACCTTGGACATCCGAGCCACCTCCGCGATCGACCAGGCCATGCCGGTGCCTCCCTCGCCGGGCCGGTCTCTCCGGCCACACACATGACCGTAGAAGTTGCCGCAACGGAAAGCGCAAGCCCGAAACCCTGTTGGACAGACACCAGGGCCTGACCCGTCGGACAGGCCGTAGCGCCGCACCGCGTCCGAGCCGCGTAGCCGCGTCCGAGCCACGGGACATTTCACTGCCCACAGGCCGCGACAGTGCACTTTTTGCGGGATCGGCGGGGTCGGACGGCACATGAAACGGCGATTTGCGGCGGATGGGCACGTCCCCGACCATGGGCTGCGTCCCGGCGATCCTGGGACGTCTGTTCGATGAGAGGTCCACCCCCCATGCACGTCACCGGAACCGTCCCCCCGTCGGCTCCGGCCCCTTCGGAGAGCCCCGAGGCTCCCACAGCGGGCACCCACGGCGGCACCAGCAAGCACGCCCGCCGCTTCGGACTGCCGGTCGCGACCGCGCTGGTCATGGGCAACATCATCGGCGGCGGCATCTTCCTGCTGCCCGCCTCCATCGCCCCCTACGGCACGGTCAGCCTGGTCGCCTTCGCCGTGCTGACCGTCGGCGCGATCGCGCTGGCCCTGGTCTTCGGCCGGCTCGCCGCGCGCGATCCCCGTACCGGCGGCCCGTACGTCTACGCGCGCGAGGCCTTCGGTGACTTCGCGGGCTTCCTCGCCGCCTGGTCCTACTGGATCACCACCTGGGTCTCGAACGCGGCGCTCGCCGTCGCCGCCGTCGGCTACCTGGACGTACTGATCCCGGTCAACGACCACCGGTGGACCGCCTGCCTGGCCGCCCTGGCCCTGCAGTGGCTGCCCGCCCTCGCCAACTTCGCCGGCACCCGGTACGTGGGCGCCGTCCAGCTCGTGTCGACGGTGCTGAAGTTCGTGCCGCTGCTGCTCGTCGCGGTCGGCGGTCTGTTCTTCTTCGACCCCTCCCGGCTCGGGCCCTTCAACGCCAGCGGTCACAGCGCCGTCGGCGCCGTCTCCGCCTCCGCCGCGCTGCTGCTCTTCTCCTACCTCGGTGTGGAGTCCGCCGCGGTCAGCGCCGGCGAGGTCAAGAACGCCCGCCGCAACGTGGGGCGCGCCACCGTCATCGGCACCGCGGGCGCCGCGCTGGTCTATCTCCTGGGCACGCTGTCCGTCTTCGGTACGGTCGCGCACCACCGGCTGATGACCTCCACGGCCCCCTTCTCCGACGCCGTGAACACGATGTTCGGCGGCAGCTGGGGCGGTACGGCGGTGGCGCTGGCGGCGCTGGTGTCGATGACCGGCTGCCTGAACGGCTGGACGCTGCTGAGCGCCCAGACCCCGTACGCCGCGGCCAAGGACGGCCTGTTCCCGGCCGCCTTCGCCCGCCGCCGGCGGGGCGTGCCGACGGTCGGCGTCGCCGTCACGGTCGTCCTCTCCTCCCTCCTGACCGCGTACAACTACCTGTCGGGCTCGGCGAAGATGTTCGACGTCCTGGTCCTCGTGACCACGTTCACCGCGACCGTGCCGTACCTGCTGGCGGCGGCAGCGCAGATCTTCCACCTGGTCTCCGGAAAGTCCGTGGACCGCGCGCGTCTGGTGCGGGACTCGCTGATCAGCGCCGTCGCGGCGGCCTTCTCCCTCTGGCTGATGGCCGGCGCCGGCTACGCGGCGGTGTACCAGGGCGCGCTGTTCCTGTTCGCCGGCGTCGTCGTCCACGCGGTGCTGGCGGCCCGGCAGCGGCGCAGGTCTGCCGGGACACCCGCGTAATCGGTTGTCCGCCGGCGACGGTGGCGCATGCGATGTCCCGCATGGTCACCCCTACGCCACCATCACCCCTCTCGCCGCCCGCAGCGGAGCGGCCCGGCGGCTCATCCGCCCGGATCGGCGCTCTCGTTCCGCTGACCCCGGCCGGCTGGGTCGGGGCGGGCCGGCACCTGCTCGCCGGGCTGGAGCCGGCGGCGCACGAGGTCAGCGAGGCCGGCGGGATCGCCGGAAGACCACTCGAACTGGTGGCCCGGGACACCGCGGCTGACCCGCGCAGGGCCGCGGCGGCCGTGGACGAACTGGCCCGCCTGGGCGTGGCCGCCCTGGAGCGTACGATCCGGCCGACGGACGTCTCCGGCAGGCGTGGGGGGTGCTGGCCGAGGCCGGGATCCCCGTGGTGGTGCACTGCGGCTCCGGGCCCGCCCCCGGCAGACACACCGGCCCCGAACCCATCGCGCGCGTCCTGGCGCGGCACCCGCGACTGCGGCTGATCGTCGCGCACCTGGGCATGCCGGAGCACGAGGAGTTCCTCGGCCTCGCCGAGCGGTACGACCCGGTGCGCCTCGACACGACGATGGCGTTCACCGGCTTCACCGAAGAACTGATGCCGTTCCCCCGCCAGGCCCTGTCCCGGCTCGCCAGCCTGGGCGACCGCGTCCTGCTCGGCTCCGGCTTCCCCGACATCCCCTGTCCCTATGGGCACCGGCTCCACGCCCTGGCACGGCTGGACCTCGGCGACGAGTGGCTGCGGGCCGTGTGCCACGACAACGCGGCAGAGCTGTTCGGCCTGTCACCCCGGCAAGCCGGCGCGTGAACCGGCCGGTGCCCCGCTCGCGTACTCTCCGACGCGTATGCGGACCTGTTCGGCGTCCTCCTCCCGGTCGAGCCGGGCGTAGAGGGCTGCGGCCAGCTCTCCGGTGGCGACCGCCGCGGCGGCTTCGCCCGCCGCGGCGAGCGTTTCCGCGAGGTTGAACAGGGAGAGGGCCTCGCCGGGTTCGTCGCCCGCGGTGCGGCAGATACCGAGATCCTCGCGGATGGCGCTCTCCGACGCGGCGTACCGCTCCATGCCGCGCAGGGTGACGCCCAGGTTGTTCAGGGCGCACCCGCGCATGCGGAGCTCACCGGCCTGGCCGAAGAGGTCGGCGGCGCGGTGCAGTTGGTGCGCCGACTCCTTCGAGCGGCCGCTCTTCTCCAGCAGCAGGCCGGCCGAGTTGCGAAGCCATCCCTCGTGCACTGCGAGATCTTTGCGCCTCAGCAGTGCGGCCGCCGCCAGCAGCGCGTCGATCGCGTCGTCCGGCGCGGACTCCTCTCTGCCGAGCACCCCCCGGATGCCCGCCAACAGCCTGACGGCCTCTTCCTGCTGCTCCCCCTCCAGCAGCAGGACCGCGCGGGCGCAGGGGAGCGCGGCGGCGGCGTACCGCCGTTGGTTCCACAGTGCTGCCGCCGCGCTGGCCCACGCGTTGCCCTCGCCGGCCCGCTCGTCGAGGGCGCGCAGCAGGGCGGCCGCGCGACGGCAGATGCCGACGACCCCCGCCCAGTCCTCGGCGGACTGCATCTCCCGCCCGGCGGACGCGAGGACGTTGGCCTCGCCGGCCGGGTCACCGGCGTCCCGGAGCAGATCCGCGATGGCGAGCCAGGCGCCGGCCGCCTCGGAGTGCCGGCCGGCTTCCCCCAGGTAGCCCGCGAGGTTCGACAGGGCGTAGATCTGCCCGGCCTTGTCGCCGGCGGCCCGGAAGAGGACCTCCGCCCGCCGGAACGCGGCCGTGCTCTTCTCGAACCGTCCGGCGTCCCAGAGCGCGTTGCCGAGGTTGTACAGTGCCTTGGCCTCCATGTAGCCGTCGCCGAGCTCCCGGCACGCTCGCACGGACCGCTGGTGGACGTCGACGGACTCCGTATGGCGTCCCGCACCGCGCAAGGCGTTGCCGAGGTTGTTGAGTGCCCACTGCCGCTGCCGGGGCCATCCGATGTCGGTGTAGACCGCGATGGCCACCCGACTGTGCTCGGCCGATTCCTCGTACCGGCCCGCCGCCTTGCAGGCGATGCCCAAAGCGACCCGGATCATGGCCACTTGCTCGGGTTCGGCGCCCGGGTCCGCGGCGCCGAGCGCCGCGCGCAGGATCTCCACGGCCTCCAGCGGACGGTCCGTGTTCGACAGCGCGACCCCGTGGGCCAACAGCATCTCCAGCCGGGTATGGGCGTCGCCTCCGCTGGCGGCACGTTCCAGAGCCAGGCGGGTCAGTGTCACCAGTTCCTCGCCCGACTCCCACTGCACCAGCTGTGTGGCGAGGTTGCGGATGAGGTCGAAGGCGGCGGCCTCGTGCCCCTCGCAGTCGAGGGCGAGCCGGGCACAGGCGGCGATGTTGTCGGACTCCTCCTCCACCCAGGCCAGTGCTTCGGCCGTGCTGGTGAAGCGCTTCTCCGCCGGCACGTTGTCCAGGTGTTCCACCTGGCACCGGACCGCTGCGGCACGCCATGCGTAGAAGGTGAGCAGGCGTTGCAGCGCGGTGTCCCGCTCGCCGCGGTACTCCGGCTCCTCGCCCCGCTCCCGCGCGTAGAGCCGGACCAGGTCATGCATCGACCAGCGTTCGAGCCCGCCGGGGGTGCGCCCGCGTTCGACCAGGTGGGCGCGGGCGAGTTCAGCCAGCGTGCGTCGCGTCTCCCGGACCGGTCGCCCGGTCAGGGCCGCCACCGCCTCGGCGGCCAGATCCGGGCCGGGATGCACCGCCATGACGCGGAAGGCATGGGCCAGAGCGGGCCCCAGGTGCTGGTAGGAGAGGTCGAAGGCGGCCCGTACGGCCGGGCCGGTCCCCGGCCCCCCGCCGCCTTCGGGCGACAGTGCCTCCAACCGCTCCCGCGCGTCGGTCAGTTCCTCGATGAGATCGGTCAACGGCCGCTCGGGGTCCGCCCGCAGGATGGCCGCGATGACCAGCAGAGCCAGCGGGAGGCCGCCGCACAGGGCGGCGAGCCGTACCACCGTCGCGCGCTGGGCGCCCGATCCGCGTGGATCGGAGCGGCGGGCGACGTGCAGGGCCCGCTCGATGACCCGCGCCCCCTCCCCCGACTCCATGACCTTCACGTCGAGAAGCCGGGCGTCGAGCGTGGACAGTGTGTGGCGCGAGGTGATCAGCACACGGTGGAACCGGGTGGCGGGCAGCAGCGGGGCGACCTGACCGGCGTCGAACGCGTTGTCCAGCACGATGAGGACGGGTGAGGCCGCGCGGTCCAGGACGGTGAGGTGCCGGCGCAGCGCGGTCAGCACGTCGTCCGGGCCGGACGGTACATCGTCGTCGTGCAGGCCGAGGGACCGCAGCAACTGGGCGGCCGCCGCCGCCGGTTCCACGCGTCCGGCCGGTCCGTGACCGTGCAGGTCGACGAAGACGGCACCGCCACGGAACCACCCCTGTGCGACGGCCTCGCCCGCGGCGTGGAGTGCCAGGGCGCTCTTGCCGACGCCCGCCATCCCGGCCAGCGCCATGACGGGCACGCCCGGCTGGTGGTCCCGGCCGGTGCGGGCCGGCCGCAGGAAGTCGAGGAGCAGACGCACTTCGGTCCGCCGGCCGGTGAACGCCGCCGGAGGCGGGGGGAGGCCGGGGACCGCGCCGGAGGGGTGCGACCGGGCGGTGAGCGGCATCGCGGTGGAAAGGTGCTCGGCGCGAGCCGCGGGAACGCCGCCTCGCCGTCCGCCCGTGTCTTCGCGTGTCAGGAAGAACTGGAAGACGTCGCCCTGGATGTGGCCCGCGGCCAGGGACTGCTCCGACGCCTTGGTCACCGTCGCGGCCGCGGCCGTCTCGGGTGCGGCGCCGGGCCGGGCCGGTGGATGAGCTGGTGGGGTGCCGGGCAGGCTCAGCTCGTCTGCCCGCCCGGCAGGGTGGGGTTTTCGCGGCCCGTGTCTCCCGCCTTCGCGCCGGGAGCGCCATTGCCCCCGTGACCGGTGTTCCCGCTGCCCAGGCCCACGTTCCCCATGGTCACATCGCCGACCCGTTGCGCCGCGACGGAACCGCGGTCCGCACGGTTGCTCACGTTCCCGGCCACGGCCACGCTCGCACCCGAGGCGACGGCGCCACCGGCCGACTCCACGGCCGAGGCGGCCTCTCGTACCGCCGCGTCGAGGGCGTCGGCGAGTTCCGGGTCGTCCTGGGAGGCGGCGGTCAGCGCGTCGGCCACCCGGCGGCGCGTCAGCTCCGACACCTCGCCCGTCTCGGCCGCTGCCTCCGCCCGGGCGCGCCGCAGCGCCGAGTCGTCGCCCAGCGCCCGCGACACCAGGTCGTGCACCCTTTCCGTCGCGGCGTCCACCAGCCGGTCGACCTCCGCGTCCGCCGGGCCGGCGGCCCGGCGCGCCTTGCGCACCAGGTAGGCACACACGTACCCGACGGCGACCTCGATACCTGTCATTCCCCGCCCCCTGTCGTCTCCCCCGACGGTATTCCCGCTCGCACCCCGTCCGCAGTCGAACCACGCAAGAGCAGCTTCCCGACGGGCCGATACGCGGGGGCGCCGTTCCCGGGCAGGGATCCACAGGACCTGGGGAATCCAGCGGGACGTGGAGGAAACCAACGGGGCCTGGAGCAAGAGGCCCCGGAGAAAAGGAAGAGTCTGCTCCGGACCACGCCGAAACAGACTCTGACCTGCGTCTTCGCAAGTCGGGACGACAGGATTTGAACCTGCGACCCCTTGACCCCCAGTCAAGTGCGCTACCAAGCTGCGCCACGTCCCGTCGCGTTCTCACCGGGGGGTGCCCCGTGTGATCACGCAGGTCAACCCTACCGCACCTGGGCGGGTGCCCGTGTCGTCCCCGTCGCGGCGGGGGTCGTCGTACGGGCGGGGCGGCGGGCCGGGACGAGGAGGGCGGCGCCGGCCGCGGCCAGGCAGAGGAGGGTGAGCAGTGCCCAGCCGTGGGTGTAGCCGGAGGCGTAGGGCAGGCCGGAGGGCTGGAGGCGGCCGGTGACCAGGACGCCGGTGAGCGCGGCACCGATGGAGCCGCCGATGGTGCGGATGTTGGCGTTCATACCGGTCGCGGCGCCGGTCTGCTCGGGCGGGACGCTGCCCACGATGAGGTTGGCCATGGAGGCGAAGGCCAGCCCGATGCCCAGGCCGAACAGCCCGGCGACCACGGCTGTCTGCCACGGGGCGTCGTGCCAGAGGGTGAGGAATCCGCAGGCCAGCGCACCGAGTGCGGCACCCGTGGCGAGGAGCGCCTTGGCGCCGACGCAGGGCTCCAGACGGCCCGAGAGGACACCCGAGAGGAACATCGCCAGCAGCATCGGCAGCATGAGCAGGCCGGAGGCGGTGACGCTCGCGCCGAAGCCGTAACCGGCCGCGGACGGCGTCTGCACGAAGCCCGGCAGGAAGGACCAGATCGCGTACATGCCGGCGCCGAAGAGCAGGGCCGCCGCGTTGGTGGTCCACACCGCGGGCAGCCGCATCACGCGCAGGTCGATCAGCGGGGTGCGGGAGCGGGCCTCGGCCGTCAGCCACACGGCGAACAGCACGACGGCGGCGGCGAACAGGCCGAGCACCTTCGGCGAGCCCCAGCCCCACTGCCCGGCCTGGCTCAGCGGCAGCAGCAGCGCCACCAGCCAGGCGGAGAGCAGCCCGGCGCCGTACCAACTGACCTTCCCCTCGGCCCGCTTGGGTGATTCGGGGACGTAGCGCAGGGCGATCAGGACCGTCGCGGCGACGATCGCCACGGGGATCCAGAAGAGCCAGCGGTAGTCGAGCGCGGAGACGATCGGGCCGGCGGCCACCATGCCGACTCCGCCGCCCGCGGCGATCACGGCGGACAGGTTGCTGATGCTGCCGCTCACCTCGGCGGGCTGGAACTCGTCCCGGATGACGCCGAAGGACAGCGGGAACAGGGCGCCGCCGACGCCCTGGACGACGCGGGCGACGATGAGGACGCCGATGTCCGGGGCGAGCGCGGCGACGAGACAGCCGGCGAGGACGGCGAGCAGGACCCCGACGAGGGTGCGCTTCTTGCCGATGAGGTCGCCGACGCGGCCGAGGATCGGGGTGAAGACCGAGGCGGACAGCAGATAGGCCGTCATCACCCAGGTCGCGGTGGACTGGGAGGTGTGCAGGGCGTGCTGGACGGTCGGCAGGGCCGGCGCGATCAGCGACTGGAGCATGGAGAACACGCCCGCACCGGTCGCGAGGACCGCGAAGGTGAGGCGCGTGGACTTGCGGGGCATGAGAGAGCCTCTCCGAAGAGGGAGCGCTGTGGGTGGGTGAGAAGAGGGCGCGCCGTGGGGTGGGCGACGGGGCCTTGCCGCCCGGGCACGTCTGCCCAGGGCGCGGGCACCCCTGCGCTGCTAAAGTGGAGGTGCCCCTCCACTCTAGCGGAGGCGTACCTCCGGTTCAAGGGAACCGGATGAATGCCTCCGGTTCATCGATTCCCTCCGGGAGGCACCAGTGACGGCCACCTCGTTCCCCGTCGGCGAGATCGTGGCGGCCCGACGGCCGCACCGCAAGGACGCCGCCCGCAACTTCGACGCCCTGCTCGACGCCGCCAGGGAGGCGTTCGCGGAGCACGGCTCCGACGCCTCCCTGGAGGACATCGCCCGCCGCGCGGGCGTCGGCATCGGCACGCTGTACCGGAACTTCCCGACCCGCCGCGACCTGTTCGAGAGTGTCTACGCCGACGAGGTCGACGCACTGTGCCGGACGGCCGTGGAGCTCGCGGACCTGCAACCGTGGGAGGCGCTGACGGCCTGGCTGGACCGGTTCGCCGGCTACATGGTCACCAAGCGCGCGGTGCGTGAGGCGCTGAACGACGAGTCGCAGATCTTCCAGACCTGCCGCGAGTCGATGTACTCGGCCGGCGGCCCGCTGCTGGAACGCGCCCAGCGGGCGGGCGTGGCCCGCACCGACATGGACTTCACCGACCTGCTGCGGATGGTCGCCGGCATCACGGCCACGGCGTTCGACGACGACGCCCAGCGCGACCGGGTTCTCGCGATCGCCCTGGACGGCGTCCGCACCGGCCGCTGACCCGCCCGCCCGCAGGCGCACCCGCGCCCCTTACTTGATCAGCGCGTTCGCCACCACCACGATCACCCCGAGCAGCGCGTCCCCCATCCCGACGAGAACGGCCTTCGGCCACCGCCGCGCCGACCAGCGGGCGGTGAGGAGGCCGAGCACGAACAGGATCACGATGTTGAGGGCGAACGCCGCGTACTCGACGCCCTTCGCGGGGAACCAGCCCAGGCGCGCGCCCGCGAGCAGGACGACCGTGGGCAGCACGGCCGCGACCAGCGGCCACTCGTCGCGCAGCGCGCGCAGCCCGTCCCACCGGCCGTGCGGGGCGCGCTCGGCGATGTAGTGGGCGTAGCCGTGGGCGAGGGCGGAGGCGAGCGCGGTCACCAGCACCCAGGCCGCGTCGTAGCCGCGGACCTTCGCGGACGTGTGCCCGTACTGGGTGAGCGCCGCCACCATCGAGCTGGCGAGGACGGCGCCGTACACCCCGCCGAAGAGCACGGCCTCACGGGTGTCGTGCTGCCGGGAAGATGCCGTGCCGACCGCCGTGGAGTCAGCCATGTCTCCCACGATCACCCGTGCCGGGTCCGTCCGCCAGTCCGCGCGGACCGACGAAGTGTCCTCCGACCAGCCCCGATGCCCCACACACTGTCGGCCGCGGGGCGCGGTCGGCGCTGGTTAGGGTCACCGCATGACGCACAGCTTCGCGCTCCACATCCCCGACGCCGCCCTCACCCCCGAGCCCTTCGACCCGGAGCAGATCGTCTCCGGGAACCCGGAGGTGACAGGGAAGGTGGTCTGGGAGTCACCGGACGGCCGGCAGATCCGCGGCATCTGGCAGATCACACCAGGCGTGGTCACCGACACGGAGGCGGACGAGCTGTTCGTGGTGATCAGCGGTTCGGCGACGATCGAGGTCGCGGACGGGCCGACGCTGAGGGTGGGACCGGGCGACATGGCGGTGCTGCGCGCGGGCGACCGTACGACGTGGACGGTGCACGAGACGCTGCGCAAGGCGTACGCCATCAACCTCTGAGCGCGCCGTCGCCCCCCCCCGCTTCGCCCTCGTCCCCCGCTTCGCCGTCAGCCTCCCGGTTCGCCGCAGGGCGGCGCCGTGGTCCCCCGGATCTCCAGCGTCGGCACGGCGAGGTGGACGCCGCCCTCGCCGTCCGGCCGCTCGAACCGGTCCAGCAGGCAGCGGGCGGCGCGCCGGCCGATCTCGTAGGGGGCCGCGTCGACCGTGGTCAGCCACACATGCCGCAGCCGGGAGATGCTGGTGTTGTCGTAGCCGGCCACCGACAGGTCGCGCGGCACCCGCAGGCCCAGCTCCTCGGCGGCCGAGAGGGCGCCCACCGCGGCCATGTCGTTGACGGCGAACAGTGCCGTCGGCCGCTCGGGGCGGCTGAGCAGGCGTACGGTCCCCCGGTAGCCGCCCTCCTCGGTCAGATCGCCCCGCTCGACGACCGGTTCGGCGCCGTGGGCCCGCATCGCCGCCTCGAAGCCCCGCCTGCGCAGCGCGCCGACCGCGCCGTGGCCCGCGAGATGGGCGATCCGGCGGTGGCCGAGCCCGAGCAGGTGCTCGGTGGCGAGCCGGGCCCCGTGCTCGTCGTCGCCGGCGACGACGTCCACGCGCTCCGGCCGGGGTTCACGGGCGCCCGCCACCACCACCGGCATGCGCCGCGCGAGCGCGCCGAGACCGCCCGCGTCGGGGACCGTGCCGACGATCACCAGCCCGTCGACACCGAGCTCCAGGAACGGTTCGGCGAGGTCGTGACCCATCCGCCGGTTCAGCCGGGCGTCGGCGAGCAGCATGTGCAGACCGGCGGCGTGCACCAGGGAGTTGAGGCCGTCGAGGAGGTCGACGAACCAGGGGTTGCGCAGATCGTCCAGGAGGACACCGACCATGCGGGTCCCCCCGCCGGAGGGGGGCAGAGCACGCTGTTCGCTCAGGCTGCGGGCGGCCGCGTTGGGCCGGTAGCCCAGCTCGCGCGCGGCGCGCAGCACGGCCTCCCGCTTCTCCTGGCTCACCGGTCCCGAACCGCGCAGCACCAGCGAGACCAGCGACTTGGACACGGCGGCACGTTCGGCCACATCACGGATCGTCGGCGGTCTCATGACTTGGACCGTTCCATGCGGCGTGCCGTCCTGTCAAAGGGTTGACACCCTGGCCATGTCAGCACAAAGGTGGCCTGGACCGAGCAGGGGCCGGCGAGAAGGACCGGCCGTATGGACCGGTCCAACGGCTGTCGCGAAGGGGCTGTCATGGTGGACGAGCTGGGTGTCGCCGTCGTCGGGTTCGGCTGGATGGGCCGGGTGCACACCCAGGCGTACGCCCGTCTCCCGCACCACTATCCGCAGTCCCCGCGCCCTCGGCTGATCACGGTCGCCGAGGAGGTGCCGGGACGGGCCGAGGAGGCCGCCGAGCGGTTCGGCTTCGCCACCGCGACCCGCGACTGGCGCGAGGTGGCCGCCGACCCGCGGGTACGGGCCGTCAGCATCACCGCCCCGAACTTCCTGCACCGCGAGATCGGCGTGGCGATGGCGGAGGCGGGCAAGCACATCTGGATCGAGAAGCCGGTCGGGCTGACCGCCGAGGACGCCCGCGCGGTCGCCGACGCGGTCGCCAAGGCCGGCGTGCAGGGCGCGGTCGGCTTCAACTACCGCAACGCGCCCGCCGTCGAGGCCGCCCGCGACCTGATCGCCTCCGGGGAGCTCGGCACGGTGACCCACGTCCGCATCCGGCTGTTCAGCGACTACGCGGCCCATCCGGACGGCGCCCTGACCTGGCGGTACGAGCGGGCGCGCGGCGGCAGCGGGGTGCTCGGGGACCTCGCCTCGCACGGCGCCGACCTGGCCCGCTTCCTGCTCGGCGCCATCACCTCGCTCACCGCCGACACCGCCGTCTTCGTCCCGGAGCGCGCCCGGCCGACCGGCGCCACCGCCGGCCACGCCCGTGCCTCGGGCGGCGAACCCGGCCCGGTGGAGAACGAGGACTACGTGAGCTGCCTGCTGCGCTTCGCCTCCGGCGCGCGCGGGGTGCTGGAGGCCTGCCGGGTCTCGGTCGGCGAGCAGAACAACTACGGCTTCGAGGTGCACGGCACGAGGGGAGCGGTCTTCTGGGACTTCCGGCGGATGAACGAGCTGGCGGTGAGCCGGGGTTCGACGTACCAGGACCAGCCCGTGAGCACGGTGTACGTCGGCCCGGGGGCCGGTGAGTTCGCGGCGTTCCAGCCGGGGGCGGCCCATGCGATGGGGTACGACGACCTGAAGGTGATCGAGGCGTACCGGTTCGTGCGGTCCGTCGCCGAGGGCGTGCCGTACGGGGCGACGCTGGGGGACGCGGTGGCGAGTGCGGCTGTGCTGGATGCGATGACGCGCTCGGCTCAGCGGGGTTCCTGGGTGGACGTCGGGTCGGGCTGAGCGCGCGGCTCGGGGCGCCGCGGTGTGCCGTCAAGGCGTCCGCGGCACCGCCGTAGTGGTGCGCGCCCACGCGGCGGCGGCCGGACGTCAGCGGAGCTCCGCGCCCCTGGGGGACGCCTTCCCGCTCAGCTCGTTCACCCCCGCGACCAGCGCCTCGACCACCTGAGGCGGCGGGGTGCCGGTGCCCCCGCTGGTGCGGGCCAGGAGCGGGAGTTCCACCTGGACGCCGCCGAGGCGCGTCAGGTTCACCGGGTTTCGGGGGTGCACCCCCCGCAGGGCGGCCGGGATCTCCGTCAGGTCGGTGACCGCCGGGAAGTGCGGGACGTGCTCGGTGAACGCCTCGGCGAGGACGTGGGCCGCGTCGCGGTTGCCGCCGCCGAGGAAGACGGCGTGCGGCGCCGCGGATCGCATATGGCCGTGCAGGGAGACCGTGAGGGAGACCCGCTCAAGGAACTCCCGCAGCAGCGCGCAGGGGGCGCCCGCCCAGCGCGGCGACGTGATGTGCACGGGCCGCCGGACCCCTGGCTGGGTGAAGACGAGGCTGGTGGCACCGCACCGGCGGGCCACCGACTCGGCGAGCTGGGCCGTACCCCCTTCGTTGCTGCCGTGCAGGGCGAGCAGCCCGATGCCGGCGCCGCCCGGGACGAGGGTCGCGACCATCGGTACGCCCTCGATCTCCACCTGTTCCGTACGTGTCATCGCTCCCCCTCTAACGGTCCGCCGGCCCCGGCAGGTTGTACGGCGTGACGACCTGGATCGCCGACGGTAGCAGCGGCCCGGCGGGCGGCAGGGCGCCGTGGAAGCGCATCACCGCGTGGCAGGCCTCGCGCAGATCGTGCCGCAGGTCGTGGTGGAGCACGGCGGACAGCCGGTGCTCGCGCAGGAGCCGGGTGTTGTCGTGGTCGAGGTCGTGGGCGATGAACACCGCGCACGCGCGGCCGGCGTCGGCGAAGGCGCGCAGGGTGGCGTTGTTGCCGCCGCCGATCGAGTACACGGCCCGGATCCCGGGGTCCCGTTCCAGGGCGGCGCGGACCAGGTCGTACTGGGTGGCGTCCAGGCCCTGGCCCTCGGCGATCTCCACCAGGGTGCGCTGCGGGTGCCGGGCCCGCATGCCACTCCTGAACCCCATCTCGCGCTCCTCCTCGTTGCGGAAGAAGCCGCTGCTGAGGCTGGTGAGGACATTGCCGGGGCGGTCACCGAGCCACTGGCCCATGAGGTAGGCGGCGGTGGCCCCGGCGGCCCGGTTGTCGCTGCCGACGTAGCCGAGCCGGCCGCTGGCGGGCAGGTCGGTGACCAGGGTGACGACCGGGATGCCGGCCGCGGTGAGCCGGCCCACGGCCGCGGTGACCTCCGGGACGTCCGGGGCCTTGAGGATCACGCCCTGGGAGCCGCGCCGGGCGATCCGGTCCAGCGTGCCGACCTGCTCGGCGGCCGGGCCGGTCTCGCGGAAGTGGAAGCGGGAGCGGACCACGGCCGGATGCAGGGACGGCAGTTCGGCCTCCAGGGCGGCGCGCACCGCCGTGCTGAACCGCTCGGGGGCCTGCACCACGATGTCGACCATGAAGGTACGGCCGACCAGCCGCACCTGGGTGCGCTGCCGGTCGAGATCGGCGATGGCCCGGCGCACCTCCTGCGCGGTGCTCTCGCGCACCCCTCCCCTGCCGTTCAGCACCCGGTCCACGGTGGCCTCGCTGAGGCCCGCCTGACGTGCGATCTCCCGGATGGGGAACGGGTGGCCCATGGACCGACTCCTTGAGGGGTTTTTGATGGCTTCCTGCTGGTTGTTCGAGGGGTTTGTACTGACAAGAATGACAGGGCTGCGCCGTTCCTGTGACCGAAAGAGGGACACCGATGTCCGTCGCCGCCGTATCCGGCCGGGTCTGGCTGTCCGAACAGGACCGCGACCTCGAAGCCTTCCGCGCGCTCGTCGACCGGGTCACCGCCGTGTTCGAGGCGCTGATCGCCGAACAGCGGGTCTCGGGGACCGGGGCCGGCGACCACTTCGCCGGGCCGCGCGCCAACGACCGGGTGTGGAACGCGCTGGAGAAGACGGCCCTGTACGCCCCGGAGGCGTTCGCCGACTACGACGCCAACGACGTCCTGGCCCTGGTCTCCTCGGCCTGGCTGGGCCCCCGCTACCAGGTCACCTCGCAGGTCAACGTGGTCAACCCGGGCGCCGCCGGCCAGACCGCGCACCGGGACCACCACCTCGGGTTCCTGGGCCACGCGGTGGCCGCCGCCTACCCCGCGCAGGTGCACCGCCTCTCCCCCGCGCTCACGCTGCAGGGCGCGGTCGCCCACTGCGACATGCCGGTGGAGTCGGGACCGACGCGCTACCTGCCGTACTCGCAGCTGTACGAACCGGGCTACCTGGCGTGGCGGCTCCCGGAGTTCCAGGCGTACTTCGAGGCTCAGCACGTCCAGCTCCCGCTCGCCCGGGGCGACGCGGCCTTCTTCAGCCCCGCGCTCTTCCACGCCGCCGGCACCGACCGCACGGCCGACGTGCGCCGCACGGCCAACCTGCTCCAGGTGTCCTCCGCCTTCGGGCGTGCGATGGAGTCGGTCGACCGTGAGGCCGTCGCCGACGCCGTGTTCCCGGTGCTGCTGCGGCGCGCGGCCCAGGGTGCCGGCGAGGAGTGGCTGGAGAACGTGATCGCGGCGAGCGCCGAGGGCTACCCCTTCCCGGCCAACCTCGACAGCGATCCCCCGGTGGACGGTCTGGCCCCGCCGGCGCCGGCGGACGTGCTGCGGCGGGCGGTGCGCGAGGCAGGGGCCCCGCAGCGGCTCCGGGCGGAGCTGCGGGCCGGTACGGAACGCCGGGAGAGCTGAGGAGGGGGCGATGCGGGTCAGGGGACTTCTCGACGGGCTGCTCCGGGGAAAGACCGTCCTGGTCAACGGCGGCAGTCAGGGGGTCGGTGCCGCGATCGCGCGGGCCGCCGTCCGTGCGGGCGCCGCGGTGGCGGTCACCGGACGCCGCACCGAACCGGGTGAGGCGCTGACGGCCGAGCTGGCGTCGGCCGGGGGCCGGGCGATGTTCGTGCGCGCCGACCTGGCGGACGCCGAGCAGGCCAAGGCGGCGGTGGCCGAGGTGGTCGACGCCTTCGGCCGGATCGACTGTCTGGTGAACTCGGCGGGGCTGACCTCCCGGGGCACGCTGCTGGACACCACGCCGGAGCTGTTCGACGCGCACATCGCGATCAACCTCAAGGGTCCGTTCTTCGCCATGCAGGCGGCGGTCGCCGACATGGTGGCCCGCAAGGCGCCCGGCACGATCGTCAACATCATCACCTCGTCGGCGCACGGCGGCCAGCCGTTCCTGGCGCCGTACGTCGCCGCCAAGGCGGGCCTCGTGGGCCTCACCCGCAACGCCGCCCACGCCCACCGCTGGGACCGGATCCGGATCAACGGCCTGAACATCGGCTGGACCGCGACGGAGGGCGAGGACGCCACCCAGCGGGCCTTCCACGGCGCCGGCGACGACTGGCGGGAGCAGGCCGCGGCGCGGCTGCCGATGGGCAGGCTCGGCCAACCGGACGAGATCGCCGACTTCGTGGTGTTCCTGCTGTCCGACCGGTCGGGGGTGGTCACGGGGTCGGTGATCGACTGGGACCAGAACGTTCTCGGCGGACTCGACTGACAGGAACCGGCTCGTCCGGCGACCGAGGACGAGCCCGAAGACCGCACGGGGCCCGGGGGCAGGCCCCGGCCACGGACAGCAACCACGTACAAGGAGCTGCGGAGCACATGCGTATCGGAATCCTCGGCCTCGGCCGTATCGGCGCCTTCCACGCCGAGACCCTCTCCGGACTGGACGCCGTGGAGTCGCTCGTCGTCGCCGACCCCTTCGCGGACGCCGCGAGGGCAGCCGCCGAGCGGTTCGGCGCCGACCTCGCGGACTCCCCGAAGGCGCTGCTGGCCGCCGAGGTGGACGGCCTGGTCGTCGCGGCGGCCACCGACGCCCACCCGGCGCTGATCCGGGCCGGCGTCGACGCGGGTGTGCCCGTCTTCTGCGAGAAGCCGGTCGCCCGCACCATGGCGGAGGGTGTGGAGGTGCTGAAGGCCGTGCGGGACAGCGGCGTGCCGATCCAGATCGGGTTCAACCGGCGCTTCGACGCCGGTTTCACCGCCGCACGGGCCGCCGTACAGGCCGGTGAGCTGGGCGAGCTGCACACGGTCCGCTCCACGACCCTGGACCCGGCGCCGCCGCCGGCCGCGTACGTCGCCGCGTCCGGGGGCATCTTCCGGGACTGTTCCGTGCACGACTTCGACATCATCCGCTGGGTGACGGGCCGTGAGGTCACCGAGGTGTACGCGGTCGGCGGCAACCGGGGTGCCGACTACATCCGGGCGGCGGGCGACGCCGACACCACCGGGGCGATCCTCACCCTGGACGACGGCACCATCGCGGTGGTCTCCAACTCCCGCCACAACGCCCGTGGTCACGACGTCCGCATGGAACTGCACGGCTTCGCGGACTCGATCGCGGTCGGCCTGGACGACAGGCTTCCGCTGCGCTCGGTCGAACCCGGCGTGACCTTCCCCTCCGGCACCCCGCACGACTTCTTCATGGACCGCTTCGCGGACGCCTACCGCGCCGAACTGAGCGCGTTCACGGAGGTCGTGGCCGGCACCCGCCCCTCCCCCTGCACCATCGAGGACGCCCTGGAGGCGGGCTGGATCGCCGAGGCCTGCACCCTGTCCCTGCACGAGCGCCGGCCGGTGACGCTCGCGGAGGTCCGGCAGGCGTGAACCGACGGTGCGGCGCCGGGCGTCCGCCCGGCGCCGCATCCGTGTCTCAGCCGCAGTAACGGATCAGCCACTCGTCGGGGTTGTAGGTGTCCCGCGCCGGGTCCGGCACGGTGGCCGGCCTGGTCTCGATCATGTCCTCGGGGCGTATCCGGTCCGGCAGCGAGCCGAAGCGGTCGTGGCGCAGGGCCGCCGCGTCGGCAGGGTCCCCGGGCGTCTTCCGGGGCGGTGTGCGGTGTGTCATCTCGTCCTCCCGTCTGCGCGGGCGTCCCCCGTCATCGTGCACAACGCCCGCGTGCCCCCGGTTGGTTCCCGGCCGGGCGCCGGCCGAATCCGTTGCCGTCCCGCAGGAACCGGGCCCCGGCGGGGGCCCGGCGCCGGGAGGTCCGCTCAGGCCCCGCAGGAGCGCAGGAACCGGCGGGTGCGGACCGCGATCGGGAGGGGCTTGTCCGGCTCGCACGGGTACATGTCCTGCTCGACGATCGCGAACAGCTCCACACCCAGTTTCTGCGCGGCTTCCAGGACGGGCCCCAGCTCCGGTACACCGGACGGGGGTTCGCACATCACGCCCCGCTGCACGGCCGGCCCGAACGGCACTCCGTGCGCGACCACCTCGGCGAGGATGTCCGGGTCGACCTGCTTGAGGTGCAGATAGCCGATGCGCTCGCCGTAGGTCTCGACGAGCTTGACGCTGTCCCCGCCGCAGTAGGCGTAGTGCCCGGTGTCCAGACAGAGGTTGACCAGCTCGGCGTCGGTCGAGTCCAGGAAGCGTTCGACGTGCTCCTCGGTGTCGATGTGGGTGTCGGCGTGCGGGTGGACCACGATGTCCAGGCCGTACGTCTCCCTGACCTCGTGGCCGAGCCGCTCCATGCCCTTGGTCAGGTGCGCCCACTGCTCGGCGGTCAGCTCCGGTGGTTCCAGGATCTCGGCGGTCTTGTCGTCCCGCCAGAAGGAGGGGATGACCACCAGGTGCCGTGCGCCCATCGCCTGGGTCAGCGCGGCGACCTGGCTGACGTGGGCCCAGGTGTCCGCCCAGACGGACGGGCCGCGGTGCATGCCGGTGAAGACCGTGCCCGCCGAGACCTTCAGGTTCCGCCGGGCCACCTCGTCCCGCAGGCGCGCGGGATCGGTGGGGAGGTAGCCGTAGGGGCCGAGTTCGATCCACTCGTAACCGGCCTCGGCGACCTCGTCGAGGAAGCGTTCCCAGGGCACCTGCCGCGGGTCGTCGGGGAACCAGACGCCCCAGGAGTCGGGGGCCGAGCCGACCCGGATCCGGTCCAGCGGGGTGGGGGTGACCATGGTCAGGTGGTTCCTTCCGGGGAGGGTGCGACGGGTGCGGTGAGGTCGTCCTCTTCGGGGAGTTCTTCGGTGTCGACGCCGCGTACCTGGGCGAGTTCGTGTTTGAGGGCGGCGAGTTCGGCGCCGCCGGCCATGTGGTTGGTCAGTTCTTCGAGGCTGACCTCGCTGCGGTCGGCGGAGAGTTCCAGGGTGCCCAGGCGCAGGACGCTGAAGTGGTCGCCGACCATGTAGGCGTGGTGGGGGTTGTGGGTGATGAAGATGACGCCGAGGCCGCGGTCGCGGGCGGCGGCGATGTACTTCAGCACCACGCCGGACTGTTTGACGCCGAGGGCCGCGGTGGGCTCGTCCAGGATGAGGACGCGGGCGCCGAAGTAGACGGCGCGGGCGATGGCCACGCACTGGCGCTGGCCGCCGGAGAGGGTGCCGATGGGCTGTTCCAGGTCGTCGAGGACGATGCCCATGTTGCGCAGTTCCTGGTCGGCGGTGGCCTTCATGCGGGGGATGTCCAGGCGGCGGACCGGCCAGGGGCCCCGGGTCATCTCGGAGCCGAGGAAGAAGTTGCGCCACACCGGCATCAGCGGCACCGTCGCCAGGTCCTGGTAGACGGTGGCGATACCGCGGTCGAGGGCCTCGCGGGGGGTGGAGAAGCGGACGGCGGTGCCGTCGACGAGGAACTCGCCCTCGGTGTGCTGGTGCAGCCCCGAGATGATCTTGATGAGGGTGGACTTGCCCGCGCCGTTGTCGCCGAGCACGCAGGTGACCTGGCCGGCGTGGACCTTCAGGTCGACGCCGTGCAGGGCGCGGACGTTGCCGTAGGACTTGCCCGCGCCGCGCAGCTCGACCAGCAGGCCGTCCTGGCCGGGTGCGGAGTCCTGGACGACGGCGCCGTGCGTTCCGGATGTCTTGTCGGTCATCGCTCTACCTCCGGGTCGCCGTGCGCTGGACCCACAGATTGATCAGGACGGCGCCGAGCAGCATCACGCCGAGGAAGGCCTTGAACCAGTCGGGGTTCCAGCCGGCGAAGACGATGCCCTGGTTGACCATGCCGAACATGAACGCGCCGAAGACCGGGCCGATCGCGGACCCGTAGCCGCCGGTGAGCAGACAGCCGCCGATGACGGCCGCCGCGATGTAGATCAGCTCCTGGCCGACGCCCTCGCCGGACTGCACGGTGTTGAAGGAGAACAGGTTGTGCATGCCGACGAACCAGGCGCCGAAGCCGACCAGCATGAACAGCGAGATCTTGGTGAAGGTCACGGGGACACCCACCGCGCGGGCGGACTCCTTGTCGCCGCCGACGGCGAAGATCCAGTTGCCGTACTTGGTGCGCAGCAGCACCCAGGTGGCCAGCGCCGCGAAGACCAGCCACCACACGACCGTGATCTTCACCTCGACCCCGGCCACGTCGAAGGAGGACGCGAAGATCTTCTTGGCCTGGTCGAAGCCGTCCATGTCGCTGATGTCGTCGGTGGCCACGTTGCCGGTGACCCACTTGGTCACGGCCAGGTTCACGCCCTGCAGGATCAGGAAGGTGCCCAGTGTGATCAGGAAGCTGGGCAGACCGGTCCTGACCACCATCCAGCCGTTGAAGAAGCCGATCGCCAGGGACACGGCCAGGGCGACGATCACGCCCGTCCACACGTTGAGGGTCAGCTGGTAGCTGAGCATGCTCGCGGTCAGCGCCGAGGAGATCACCGCGACGCCTGCGGAGAGGTCGAACTCGCCGCCGATCATCAGCAGGGCGACCGGCAGGGCCATGATCCCGATGGTCGAGGACTGGTAGAGGATCGTGGCCATCGAGCCGCCCTGGCGGACCGAGGGCGCCGCGATCAGGAAGAAGACGAGTACGGCGGCGGCGCCGAGGAAGACGCCGACCTCGGGGCGGGCCAGCAGCCGCAGCGCCAGCGGGCGCCGGACGGTACGGCCGTCGGTCTGTTTCGGACCGGATCCCGGCGGGGTGGTCATCGCCGGCTCAGCCTGCTGGGCCATGCTCATCACCGGGTCCCCTTCGCGGCGAACTCGGCGACCTTGTCGACGTTGGTCTTGTCGACGAAGGCCGGGCCGGTGAGCACCGGCTGGACCCCGCCGCCGCTGTAGTTGCCGTTGTTCTTGTAGAGCCACAGCGCGTCGACCGCCAGGTAGCCCTGCAGATAGGGCTGCTGGTCGACGGCGAACTCGATCGAGCCGTTCTGGACGGCCTTCACCAGGTCCTTGTTCAGGTCGAAGGTGGCCACCTTGGCCTTGCTGCCCGCGTCGCCCACCGCCTGCACGGCGGTCAGCGCGAAGGGGGCGCCGAGGGTGACGACCGTGTCGACGGAGCTGTCCTGCTTCAGCTTGGCCGTCATGGTCGCCCGCACGGACGGCATGTCGGTGCCGTTCACGTACAGCGTCTCAGTGGTGCCCTTGAACGTCTTCTTCACGCCGTCGCAGCGCTGGGTGAGGCCCACGTTGCCCTGCTCCTGGACGACACAGACGATCTTCTTGGCGCCGGTGGTGTTCAGCTTGTCGCCGAACGCCTCGCCCGCCACGCTCTCGTCCTGCCCGAAGAACTCCAGCAGCCCGAGCTTCCTCCAGTCACTCAGTCCGGAGTTCAG
The DNA here is from genome assembly GCF_014649495.1 of Streptomyces filipinensis. Classification (GTDB taxonomy): domain Bacteria; phylum Actinomycetota; class Actinomycetes; order Streptomycetales; family Streptomycetaceae; genus Streptomyces; species Streptomyces filipinensis. The sequence goes on from NZ_BMTD01000012.1 coordinate 142,428, forward strand.
GCCCACCACCGGGATGCCGGCCCGCTCCGCCTTGCCGATGACGTTCTTCATCGCGTCGGGCTTGGCCAGGGTGACCGCGATGCCGTCGACCCCCTGGTCGATCGCGTTCTGCACCAGGTTCGCCTGGTTGCCGGCGTTGGGGTCCGCCGAGTAGATCAGTTTGACGTTGTCCTTGGCGGCGGCCGCCTCGGCACCCTTGCGGACCGTGTCCCAGAAGGTGTCGCCGGGTGCCTGGTGGGTGACCAGCGCGACGGTCATGCGCGGGGTGTCGGCCCTGCCCGCCGAGGCGTTCTGCGCCGCCTCCTCGGCCTTCTTGCCGCCGTGGGCGCTCGCGCAGCCGGCGAGGGTCAGGGCGGCCGCGGCGGCGACCGCGACGAAGGGGGCCAGTCTCCGGGAGCGGGAGGGGGAAGAGCGGTCCATCTTTCCTGCACCTCACTGTGCGTGCGACGGGGGAAGGGACGCTGTTGCGTTGGGACGGGATCCAAGTCCGTGGCGAGCCCGCTGTCAATACTTTGTTAAGACATCATTTCACACGGTGGTCCGAATGTAAGTACAAACCATTGACACCCTCGCCTCCCCGACCTACACCTGAGAGGCATGAGCCCAGTACACCGCAGCCCGCAGCGAACGGCACCGGGTGATCGCGCCCTCGACTCCCTGGGCTTCACCCTGGACCGCACCAGCCCGGTGCCGCTGTACCACCAGCTCGCCCAGCAGCTGGAGGCCGCCATCACGCACGGCACGCTGGCCCCGGGCAACCTCCTGGGCAACGAGATCGACCTGTCGGTACGGCTCGGCCTGTCCCGGCCCACCGTGCGCCAGGCGATCCAGTCCCTGGTGGACAAGGGGCTGCTGGTGCGCCGCCGCGGGGTGGGCACGCAGGTCGTGCACAGCAAGGTCAGACGGCCACTGGAACTCAGCAGCCTCTACGACGACCTGGAGTCGGCCGGACAGGACCCCACCACCCGGGTGCTGCGCAACGAGCGGATCCCCGCGAGCGCGGAGGTGGCCGCGGCCCTCGGCGTGGCGGAGGGTGCCGAGGTCACCGTACTGGAGCGACTGCGCCGCGCCCACGGCCGTCCGGTGGCGTTCCTGTGCAACCACCTCCCGGCCCCCCTGCTCGAACTGCCCACGGAGCGGCTGGAGTCGACGGGCCTGTACCGCATGATGCGGTCCGCCGGGATCGTCCTGCACAGCGCCCGCCAGTCCATCGGCGCACGCGCAGCGACGGCCGAGGAGGCCGCCCTGCTGGAGGAGAAGGAGGGCGCGGCCCTGCTCACCATGCGGCGCACCGCGTACGACGTCACGGGCCGGCCGGTGGAGTACGGCAGCCACGTGTACCGGGCCTCACGGTACGCCTTCGACTTCCAACTGCTGGTCAGGACCTGAAACGGAACCACCTGCCCGATCTTCAACAAAGTTGCAGGTGACGGTGACGATTACGTTTCGGGCAAGACGCACCCCCGCGCGACCCGACCTATTGACTCATGAGCGGACCTGGGGCTGTCATTACGCCCACGATGTTCGGTCGAGTTGGTTTCTGAGCGGTTTCGACAACCTTTCGGTGATCGACTCACCCCTTGACCGAGCCCTGCATTCCTCAGGAGCCGCCATGCGCCTCTCCCCCTCCGGTCTTTCCGTCCCGGGTCCCAGCCGCCGTTCGGTCCTGCGCACAGCGGGCGCCGCCGCCGTGCTCGCCGGGGCCGGCACACCCCTGCTGTCCGCCTGCGGAGGCAGCGGTTCCTCCTCCGACCCGAAGACCGTCACGCTCGGCTCCAACGCCTCGGACGCCGTACCGAAGGCAGCGTTCGAAAGCGTCTACGCGGCCTTCAAGAAGCAGTCCGGCCTCACCGTCGATGTGAACACGAAGGACCACAACACCTTCCAGGAGCAGATCAATTCGTATCTGCAGGGCACGCCGGACGACGTGTTCAACTGGTTCGCCGGCTACCGGATGCAGTTCTTCGCGGCGAAGAAGCTGGCCACGCCCATCGACGACGTGTGGGAGAAGATCGGGGACAATTTCCCGGACGCGATGAAGAAGCTCAGCAAGGGCGAGGACGGCAAGTACTACTTCGTGCCGCTGACGACGTACCCCTGGGCGATCTTCTACCGCAGGAGCGTCTTCCGGCAGCACGGCTACCAGGTCCCCGCGAACTGGGACGACTTCGTCGCGCTGTGCCGGCAGATGAAGAAGGACGGCCTCGTCCCGCTCGCCTTCGGCGACAAGGACGCCTGGCCGGCGATGGGCACCTTCGACCAGATCAACTTCCGGCTCAACGGATACGACTTCCACGTCCAGCTGATGGCGGGCAAGGCGTCCTGGACCGACGCCAAGGTGAAGGCCGTCTTCGACCACTGGAGCGAGATCCTCCCCTACCACCAGGACGGCTTCATGGGCCGCACCTGGCAGGACGCCGCGCAGACGCTGGTGGCGAAGAAGGCCGGCATGTACCTCCTCGGCTCCTTCGTGGCCCAGCAGTTCACGAACAAGGCCGACCTGGACGACCTCGACTTCTTCCCCTTCCCGGAGATCAACTCCGCGTACGGCCAGGACACGGTCGAGGCGCCGACCGACGGCTTCATGGTCAGCAAGGCCCCGAAGAACCACGCCGGTGTCGTCAGGCTGCTGGAGTACCTGGGCAGCCCGGCGGCCGAGGAGCTGTACCTGAAGACCGACCCGAGCGTGGTGGCCGCGTCCGGCAAGGCCGACACCTCCTCCTACTCGGCGCTGCAGAAGAAGGCGTTCGACATGATCGGCGCAGCCAAGAGCCTCACCCAGTTCATGGACCGCGACTCCCGGCCCGACTTCACCTCCACGGTGATGCAGCCGGGTCTGCAGAAGTTCCTGCAGAATCCCAAGGGCGTGGACAGCCTGCTGTCCTCCGTCGAGCGCCAGAAGAAGCAGATCTTCGCGTCCCAGTGAGCGGCCCGATGACGACCGACACGACGACGAAGACCCCGGAGGCGGCCGCCGTGCCGCCGCCGGGGCCCATGCCCGGGAAGAAGCGGGTCACGCGGGGCCACCGGCGCCTGCTGACCCGCCGTGACCGGTTCACGCTCGCCGTGATGGCGGGCGTGCCGACGATCCTGCACGTGGCCCTGGTCTGGGTCACCGCCATCGCCTCGATCTTCCTCGCCTTCACCACCTGGGACGGCATCGGGTTCGACTCGATCAAGTGGGTGGGCCTGGACAACTTCCGTCAGCTCTTCAGCGACAACCCGCAGTTCTGGCCCGCCGTCCAGCACAACGTCGTCTGGTTCGTCGTACTGATCCTGATCCCGACGCCGTTCGGCCTGTTCCTGGCCGTGCAGCTGGACAAGCGGATCCGCTTCAGCCGGGTCTACCAGACCGCGTTCTTCCTGCCGGTGGTCATCTCGATGGCCTGCATCGGCTTCGTCTGGCAGCTGGTCTACAACCCGGACACCGGACTGATCAACAGCATCCTCGGCGCCAACAAGCCCGGCCACTACATCGACTGGATCGGCGACCCGCACCTGAACCTGTGGGCGATCCTGATCGCCGCGTCCTGGCGGCACACCGGCTACATGATGATCCTGTACCTGGCCGGCCTGAAGAGCGTCGACCCGTCGCTCAGGGAGGCCTCGGCGCTGGACGGCGCGGGCGAGTGGCAGACCTTCAGGAGCGTCATCTTCCCCACCCTGCGCCCGACCAACACGGTCGTCCTGGTCGTCACGATCATCGAGGCACTGCGCGCCTTCGACCTGGTCTTCGTCTTCAACAAGGGAGCCCAGGGCACGGAGTTGCTGTCGATCCTGGTCACCGACAACATCATCGGCGAGTCCAGCCGCATCGGTTACGGCTCGGCGATCGCCGTCGTCCTGCTGGTGATCTCCCTCGCGGTGATCATCCCGTATCTGATCGCCACCTTCCGGAAGGAGCGGCGCGCATGAGCAGCACCACTGTGCCGCTGAAGCGGCGCGCCCCGCTCCGGCCCGCCCGGGTCCTGCTGCACGTCTTCCTCGCCGGTACGGCGCTGGCGTGGCTGGCGCCGCTGCTGTGGGCGGTCTTCTCGGCGCTGCGGCCCTACAGCGAGACCAGCGCCAAGGGATACGTCTCGTGGCCGGACAAGCTGACCTTCGACAACTTCACGAACGCGTTCCGGCAGTCGGACATGCTGCACTACTTCGGCAACACGCTGCTCATCGCGGTGCCGGCCGTGCTGCTGACCCTGTTCCTGTCCTCCTGTGTCGCGTTCTACGTCGCCCGGTTCGACTTCCGTCTCAACCTGGCGCTGCTGCTGGTGTTCACGGCCGGCAACCTGCTGCCGCAGCAGGTCATCATCACCCCGCTGTACCGGCTGTACCTGCTGACGGACCTGCCGGGCATCACGCAGAGCGGCAAGCTGTACGACTCCGCGCTCGGTCTGGTCCTCATCCACGTGGCGTTCCAGTCGGGGTTCTGCGCGTTCGTGCTGAGCAACTACATGCGCTCGCTGCCGCACGAGCTGACCGAGGCCGCGCTGGTCGACGGCGCCTCCGTGTGGCGGCTGTACTGGCAGATCACGCTGCCGCTGTGCAAGCCGGCCATGGCGGCCCTGGCGACCCTGCTGTCGATCTGGATCTACAACGACTTCTTCTGGGCGCTGGTGCTGATCTCGACCGGCGAGAACATGCCGATCACCTCGGCCCTGAACAACCTCTCCGGGCAGTACTTCACCGATCCCAACCTGGTCGCCGCGGGCTCCCTGCTGACCGCGATCCCGACGCTGGTCGTGTACTTCGCGCTCCAGCGCCAGTTCGTCAGCGGTCTGACACTCGGCTCCAGCAAGGGCTGAGCCACGTGGGCCGTGAACGCTTCCGGCGGTTCGATCACTGCCGGATTCCGGTCGATCGGCCGGGACGCGGGGCCTCGGAGCGCGTCGCGGGGATGCGCCGGCGGCGCCGCGGCGGACGATCCGGACCACGAGCGGGGCGCCGATGCCACAATCGGAGGCGAGACACCCGCCGGGGACGAGGGCATCGTGCCGGCGGCCACCGCGGTGGCCGTCCGCCCCGATGGAGCGTGCCACGCCGTGGTCGCGGCCCCGGTCGGGTCAGGAGGCCGCTATGTACCGTTCGGGTGAGGGGCTGACGTACAGCTCGGCTCGGCCGTACCAGGCGCACCGAGCCACCGGACGCTTCTGATGGCGACGGGGAAGGAAGGCCGCCGGCAGCCCCGCCCGACGCGTCTGCCCGACCTGCAGCTGCGCCTGCGGTCCGAGCTGAGCCGGATCGACGAGCAGCTGCGCGCCCTGATGTCCTCCATGGACCGGCTGCAGGGCCTGCTGGACGCGGTGGTGGCGATCAGCCGCGAGGTGGAGCTGCCCGCGGTGCTGCACCGGATCGTGACCACCGCGATGGACCTGGTCGGCGCCCGTTACGGGGCACTGGGCGTGCTCAACGAGTCCGGGGAGCGCCTGGAGCAGTTCATCTCGGCGGGCCTGTCCGAACGGGAACGCGCCGCCCTGGCCCAGACCGGCCTGCCCCGTGGCCTGGGCGTCCTCGGCCACCTGATCCGCTACCCCGAACCCCTGCGGATCGACGACATCCCGGCCCATCCGTCCTCCGCCGGGTTCCCGCCCGGCCACCCGTGCCTGCGCACCCTGCTGGGCGTCGCCATCAGCGTGCGCGGCGAGATCTACGGTGACCTCTACCTCTCCGAGCGGCTCGACGGCCGGCCCTTCGACCTGCACGACGAGAACGTCGTCGTCGCCCTGGCCGGCGCCGCCGGAATCGCGATCGAGAACGTCCGCCTGTTCGAACGGATTCGCCTCGGCGCCGAGCAGTTCCAGCGGCTTCTGCTGCCCACCCTGCCCGACCTGCGGCCCTTCACCGCCGCCGCCATCTACCGGCCCGCAGCCGAGCCCAGTCAGCTCGGCGGGGACTGGTACGACGCCATCCTCCTGCCCGACCACGTGGTGGCGGTGGTCATCGGCGACGTGGTCGGCCACGACCTGCGGGCCGCGGCCGCCATGGCCGCCACCCGCAACATGCTGCGTGCGCTGGTGTTCGACCACAGCAGTCCGCCCGGCGCGGTCCTCACCCAGCTCGACCGGGCCCTGGAGGCCATCACGAACAATCCCGTCACGACCACCGCGCTGGCCCGCATCGAACCGGAGTCAGGCGGCTGGCGACTCCGCTGGAGCAGCGCGGGCCACGTCCCGCCGCTGCTGCTCACCCCTGACCGCCGCGCGGCGTACCTGCTGGCCGAGCCCGGCCTGCCGCTCGGCGTGGACTACCGGCAGCCCCGCCCGGACCACTCCCGCCTCCTGCCCCCGGACGCCATCGTGGTCTTCTTCACCGACGGGCTGATCGAGCACCCCGACCACTCCATCGACGAGAGCCTGAACGAGCTCGCCGAGCTCGCCGTGACACACGCCGCGCTGCCCCTGTCGGAGTTCGTCCAGGCCCTGGCCGACCACCACCCCAGCGACGGCCACGACGACATGGCCATCCTCGCCCTGCGCACCCCGGCCGCCTGACCCCGCACGCCCGCACCGGTGCCGTGGAGGATCCGGCGGATCCGGCGGATGATGGCCTCGGGGCGATGTCGACACGGAGGTCGCCCGATGCCTGTGGCGCGGCGTGAACGACTGCAGCGCGGTGGCATGGCCGCCGTCGAGATCTGTGCCACCGCCGCGCTCTATCTCGGTGCGGCCAAGCTGGGGCTGCTGCAGCAGCTGGTGCGTGGCCAGGTCACCCCGCTGTGGCCGCCGAGCGGTATCGCCGTGGCGAGCCTGCTGCTGCGCGGCCCGCGCGTCTGGCCGGGGATCGCCCTGGGCGCGTTCCTGGTCAATGTCTCGCTGGGGCCGTCGGTCCCGGCCGTGCTCGCGATCGTGGCGGGAAACACCCTCGCTCCCGTCTGCTCCTACGTACTGCTGGGCAGAGCGGGGTTCCGTACGGAACTGGACCGTCTGCGGGACGCGCTCGCGCTGATCTTTCTCGGTGCGTTCACCGGGATGCTGGTCAGCTCGACGACGGGCACCGGCACCCTGGTCCTCGCCGGTGCGCTGAGCCCCGCGCACTTCTGGCCGACGTGGTCGGTCTGGTGGACCGGCGACGCGATGGGTGTCCTGGTGGTCACACCGGTCCTGCTCGTGCTTCGCTCGGCCCGCCTGCCGAGGAACGCGCCGGCGTCCCGGTGGGCGGAGGGACTGCTGCTGGTGGCCGCCACGATCGGCGTCGGTTTCCTCGAGACCAGCCACGCGCCGCTGCTGTTCCTCGGCTTCCCGCTGCTGATCTGGGCGGCCTTCCGCTTCCAGCTGGCCGGGGCCGCGCCCTGCGCGCTGGCCGTGTCGACGTTCGCGATCCTGTCCGCCGCCGAGAGATCGGGCCCGTTCGCCGGCCACAGCCTGGTCACGGCCATGATCACCCTGCAGGCGTTCAACGGTTCCGCCGCGCTGACCGCCCTGCTGCTCTCCGCGGTCATCAGCGAGCGGAACCAGACCCAGCGCGAGATCGCGCGCGCCTGCAGCCAGCTCGCCGGGATGGCGGCGAAGATCGCGACCGGTGACCGCAGCCCGATGTTCTCCAACGGCGAGGCCGAGGGCGAGGACCACCGGGTGGACCCGTCGGCAACGACGAAGGCCGCCTCCTCGTTCACGAGAAGACGGCCTGCGACCGGCCAGAAGGCTGGTCGGGACGACAGGATTTGAACCTGCGACCCCTTGACCCCCAGTCAAGTGCGCTACCAAGCTGCGCCACGTCCCGATGCGCTCACTCGCGGTGACCCGCGTGATCGCGCGAACAGCACTTTACCCCACCTGAGGGGCTGCGCCGAAGAGGGCCGGGCAGGACGTGACGGGCGGCGGGGGACAATCGGCCGTATGACGAGTGCGGGCGCATCGGATGCCAGGGACCGGGACGTGGAGGGGCGGGCACGCAACGCCCGGCCCCGGGACGGGCTCGGCCGCCCGCTGCCCTACGGCGCGCAGGGCGTCCCCCGGCAGCCGGAAGGGGTCCTGCGGACGCCTGGGGAGACGGTCGGCGAGGCACAGGAGCTGCTGGACGCGGGCAGGCCGTTCCACGCGCACGAGGTGTTCGAGGACGCCTGGAAGGCGGGCCCGCAGGAGGAGCGCGCACTGTGGCGCGGCCTGGCACAGCTGGCGGTCGGGCTCACCCACGCGGCCCGCGGCAACGCCGTCGGCGGTGCGCGCCTGCTGCGGCGGGGCGCCGGGGCACTCGTGGAATGGGAGACGGAACAGGGCGAGGACCGGCCGTACGGGATCGATCTCGCCGCTCTGACCCGGTGGGCGCGCGCGCTGGCGAGGCGGGTGGAGGGCGGGGGCCGGCCCGTGGACGCGACTGCCGAGGCGCCCCGGCTGCGTTCCTGACGCGTGCCGTCGCACGGCGTGCGGAGGCGCCGCGCCCGCTCGCGGCGGCATGCGGCAGACTCGGGGCGTGCGAAAGATTCATGTCATCGGTATCGGCGCGGGCGACCCCGAACAGCTGACCCTGCAGGCCGTCAGGGCGCTGCGGAACACGGACGTGTTCTTCCTGCTCGGCAAGGGTGAGGTGAAGAGCGACCTCACCCGGCTGCGCCGGGACATGCTGGAAGCGCATCTGCCCGAGGGGTCGTACCGGGTGGTGGAGGCCCGGGACCCGGAGCGGGACCGGGAGGCGGGCGGGTCGGCGTACTCGCCGGCCGTGGAGGACTGGCGCAGCGCCCGCGCCGGGATCTACGAACGGCTGATCGCCGAGGAGCTGGGCGAGGACGGCACGGGTGCCTTCCTGGTGTGGGGGGATCCGGCGCTCTACGACAGCACGCTCGGGATTCTGCAGGAGGTGCTGGAGCGCGGCGCGGTCGCGTTCGAGTACGACGTCGTACCCGGCATCAGCAGTGTCTCCGCGCTGGTCGCCCGGCATCGCACGGGCCTGAACCGGGTCGCCCGGCCGGTGCAGATCACCACCGGGCGGCGGCTGGCCGAGGGCTTCCCCGAGGGCGTGGACGACGTGGTCGTGATGCTGGACGCGCACCAGGCCTTCCAGCGGTACACCGGCGAGGACATGGACATCTACTGGGGCGCGTACATCGGCACCGCGGACGAGATCCTCGTCTCCGGCCCGATCGCCGAGGCCGGTCCGCGCATCGAGCGGGTGCGGGCCGAGGCGCGCGAGCGCAAGGGCTGGATCATGGACACGTATCTGCTGCGCAGGAACCCCGGGGACGCCTGACCGCTGCCGCGCGCAGCGGGGCGCCGGGAACCGGGACGGGGTGCCGCGCGCCGTCGGCCGGCTCCGGGGGGCGGCGCTCACGCCGGGCCGAGGCCCAGCCAGTCCAGTACGCCCGCCACGTCCGGCACCGCCGTCACTCCCGGCGGCAGCGGCGGGCGCCGTACGACGACCACGGGCAGGCCGAGTTCCCGCGCGGCGGTCAGCTTCGCCGCCGTGGCCTCGCCGCCGCTGTCCTTGGTCACCAGCACCTCGATGCGGTGGGTCCGCAGCAGCCGTGTCTCGTCTGCGAGGGTGAACGGGCCGCGGGCGAGGACCTGTTCGGTGTCCGGCGGCATGGGCGGCTCGGGCGGGTCGACCGAGCGGACGACGAAGTGCAGGTCCGTCAGATGGGCGAAGGCCGCGAGGCCCAGGCGTCCGGTGCTGAGGAACACCCGGCGGCCGAGGCCGGGCAGCGCCTCGGCGGCCCCGGCCAGGGACGGGACGTCGTACCAGCGGTCGCCGGGGGCGGGCCGCCAGCCGGGGCGGCGCAGCACCGCCGCCGGCACTCCGGTGACCGCCGCCGCGTGGGCCGCGTGGGCGGTGATGGCCTCGGCGAAGGGGTGGGTGGCGTCGACCAGGGCGCCCACGTGGTGCGTGCGCAGCCAGTCGGCCAGGCCCTGGGCGCCGCCGAAGCCGCCGATCCGTACCTCACCGGCCGGTGTCGCGGGCCGCGTGACGCGGCCGGCCAGCGACGTGGTGACCCGGACGCCGGGCCGGGCGGCGAGGTCCGTGGCGAGTCGGCGGGCCTCGGTGGTGCCGCCGAGGATCAGGACGTGCGCGGGCATAGGGGTGAGGGTACGAGGTCGTACCGGCCGGTCCGCGGTCCGGGTCGCTACGGTCTCGGTCATGGAGGTCATCGATTCCGTGCGCGCCGTGCTGATCGACATCGACGGTGTCCTCACCGTCTCCTGGAAGCCGTTGCCGGGTGCGGTGGAGGCGCTGCGGAGGATCCGCGGGGCCGGACTCGGCGTGGCGCTGGTGACGAACACGACGTCCCGGACCCGGGCGTCCATCGCCGGGACACTGTCGGCGGCCGGGTTCGAGGTGGGCCCCCGGGACGTCCTCACCGCGCCGTCGGTCACCGCCGCCCACCTGGCCGAGCACTGCCCGGGCGCCCGTTGCGCGCTGCTGAACAGCGGGGACATCGCGGAGGACCTCGGTGATGTCACGCTCGTGGACGACGATCCCGACGTGGTCGTCCTCGGGGGTGCCGGGCCGGAGTTCGACTACGCGGCGCTCAACCGGGCCTTCGGGCACCTCCAGCGCGGTGCCCGGCTGATCGCCATGCACCGCAACCTGTACTGGCGGACCGAGTCCGGGCTGCAGCTGGACTCGGGGGCCTTTCTGCTCGGTCTGGAGCGGGCGGCCCGGGTCGAGGCCGAGGTCACGGGCAAGCCGTCCCGGGCGTTCTTCGAGGCGGCGCTGGCCCGGCTGGGGGCCGGCGCCGGGCAGGCGCTGATGGTGGGCGACGATGTGGAGTCGGACGTGCTCGCGGCCCAACGGGCCGGGCTGACCGGGGTGCTGGTGCGGACGGGGAAGTTCCAGCAGGAGACGCTGGAGGGGGCGAGCGGCGCCCCCGACCATGTCCTGGACTCCTTCGCCGACCTGCCGGCGCTGCTGGGGCTAGCGGAGTAGCAGCTGGGCTCCGCCCACGATCGTCGCCGCGATCACGAGTTGTTCGAAGAGTCGCTGGTTGATCCTGTTCACAGCCCACGTGCCGAACAGCGCGCCGGGCACGACGAACACCGCGAGTGCGGCGTCAAGGAGCAGCGAACGGCCGTCGATCAGGCCGAGGCCCGCGCTGAACGGCAGCTTGGAGACGTTCACGATGAGGAAGAAGAAGGCCGACGTGCCGAGGAAGCCGAGCTTCCGGAAGCCCGCGGACAACAGGTACAGGGACATCACCGGGCCGCCCGCGTTGGCGACCATCGTGGTGAACCCGCCGAGCACGCCGTACGAACGGGCCTTGGCGCGGCCCGCCCGGGTGGTCACCGGGTCCGGTGCCTCCGCCCTCCCGCTGTTCTCCCGGCGCCGCCGCCACAGGGTGACGCCGGCCATCAGCAGCAGGATCGCGCCGATCGAGGTCCGTACGATCCCGTCGTCGGCCCACATCAGGAACAGCGTGCCGGCCACCACGCCGGCCGCGACGGCCGGGAACAGCCGCCACAGGGTGGGCCAGTGGGCGTGCCGCCGGTAGGTGAGGACGGCGAGCACGTCGCCGGCGATCAGGACGGGCAGCAGCACGCCGGTGGACGCGCGGGTCGGCAGGACCGCCGCGAAGACCGCGAGGCTCACCGTGTTGGCACCGCTCACCGCGGTCTTGGAGAAGCCGACGAGCAGGGCCGCGAAGGCGAGCGCGGCGAACCCCCAGCCGGATATGTGCCAGAGCGTCATCGTGTTCATGCGGGGACCGATGTTATGTCCGGACAACCCTCCGGGGTAAGGACCGTCTCGCCAGGTGATCCCGCCGCCCGCTCCGGCCGGACGGCGCGGTCCGCGCGGTGCGCCCGGTCCGTCAGGGCCGGTCCGCGTACCGCGCCCGCAGTTCCCGCTTGAGCACCTTCATGCTGGGTCCGAGCGGCATCGCGTCCGTGAACTCCACGCGCCGCGGGTACTTGTGCCGGCCGAGGTGCTCCCTGGACCACGCGGTGATCGCGGCGGCGTCGGGCGCGGTGCCCGGCGCCGGCACGACGACGGCGCAGACCTCCTCGCCGTGCAGTTCGTCGGGCAGGCCGATGACCGCGACCTGGGCGACGCCCGGGTGGCGCACCAGGACCTCCTCGACCTCCCTCGGGTACACGTTGTACCCGCCGCGGATGATGACGTCCTTCTTGCGGTCGACGATCCGCAGGAAGCCGTCCTCGTCCTTGGTGCCGAGGTCGCCGGTGCGGAACCAGCCGTCGACGAGGGCCTCGGCGGTGGCCTCGGGGCGGCCGAGGTAGCCGGAGAAGACGTTGTGGCCGCGGATGACGACCTCGCCCAGCTCACCGGGCGGCAGCAGTTCGACGCGGCTCTCCACCTCGGCGCGGGCGATCTCCACGTCGACGCCCCACAGCGGGTGGCCGATGGTGCCGGCCCTGGTGCCGAAGACGGGCTGGTTGACGGTGGCCGTCGGCGAGGTCTCCGACAGCCCGTACCCCTCGTGGACCCGCGCCCCGAAGGCGGCCTCGAACCGCTCCAGTACGGCGACGGGCAGCGAGGCGCCGCCGGAGACGCACACCCGCAGTTCCGGGAGCGCCTCGGCGTCCTGGGCCGCCGCCGCGAGGGCGACGAACATGGTCGGCACGCCGTGGAACGTGTTCACGCCCTCCTTCACCATCAGCTCGATGGCGCGGGCCGCGTCGAAGCGGGGCAGCAGCACGAGCGTGGCGCCCGCCCGCCAGGTGGAGTTGAGCGACACCGTCTGGCCGAACGCGTGGAACAGCGGCAGCGCGCCGAGGGCGATGTCGTCGGCGCGGATGTCGTTGGTGTCGAAGGCGTGGACGGTCGCGTTCATCACGATGTTGAAGTGGCTGAGCACGGCGCCCTTCGGCACACCGGTCGTACCGCTCGTGTAGAAGATCACCGCCGGGTCGTCGACGGCGCGCGTGACGTACGACGGCAGCGGCTCGGCGTCGGCCGCGAGCTGGTCGAACTCCTCGCCCAGGGTCACGGTGCGCACGCCCAGGGCGTCGGCGGCGGCCCGTCCGGTCCCGCCCTTGGTGGGGTGGACGAGCAGCAGGCTCGCCCCGCTGTCCTGGAGCACGTGCCCGACCTCACCGGCCGACAGCAGCAGATGCACGGGTACGACGACTCCGCCCGCCGCGGCGATGGCGTAGTAGGCGACCGGGAACTCGGCGGTGTTGGGAGCCATGAGGGCGACCCGGTCCCCGGGCCGTACGCCGAGACCGGCGAGCGCACCCGCCTGGGCCAGTGCCCTGTGCCACACCTCGGCGAAGGTGAGCCGCAGGTCGCCCTCGACCAGTGCGGTCGTGTCGGGGCGACGCCGGGCGTTCTCGGCGAGGATGGCGGCGACGGACAGGGTTGCCATGGGGTGCTGCTCCGTTCCTTGCTGCGGCTCGTGCCGGCGGCTCCCCGTGCGGGGAACCGCCGTCGAAGACGTCTCAGTGCCTCTCGACCAGCACCGCGCTGCCCTGCCCGACGCCCACGCACATGGTCGCCAGGCCCCGCTCGGCGCCCGTGCGCCGCATCCGGTGCAGCAGGGTCGTCAGGATGCGGGCGCCCGAGCAGCCGAGGGGATGGCCGAGGGCGATGGCGCCGCCGGTCGGGTTGACCAGGTCCGGGTCGATGCCCAGCTGGTCGACGCAGGCGAGGGCCTGTGCGGCGAACGCCTCGTTGAACTCGGCCTCCCGCAGGTCGGCGATGTCCCAGCCGGCCCGGGCCAGCGCCTTGCGGGTGGCGGGGACCGGGCCGAGGCCCATCACGTCGGGGTGGACCCCGGCGGAGGCGCCCGCGACATAGCGGCCGAGGGACTCCAGGCCCAGCTCGTTCAGCGCCTCCTCGCTGACCAGCAGCAGTCCGGCCGCGCCGTCGTTCATCGGCGAGGCGTTGCCCGCCGTGACCGTGCCGCCCGGGCGGAAGACCGGCTTGAGGCGGGCCAGCTTCTCCAGCGAGGTGTCCTCGCGGACGCACTCGTCCTGGTCGACCACCACGCCGTCCGGGCGCTCCACGGCAAGGAGTTCGTCGTCGAAGTGGCCGTTCTTGCGTGCGGCGGCGGCCTGCTGGTGGCTGCGCAGCGCGAAGGCGTCCTGCCGCTCGCGGGAGATGCCGTACCGCTCGGCGACCTCCTCGGCGGTCTCGCCCATGGACAGCAGGCCGTGCAGCTCCTTCATCGCCGGGTTGACCAGGCGCCAGCCGAGGCGGGTGTCGTGGGTCTCGATGCGCTGCGGCAGGGCCTCGTCGGGGCGGGGCAGGACGAAGGGGGCACGGCTCATGGACTCGGAGCCGCCCGCGATCACGATGTCGGCCTCGCCGGCGGCGATGGTGCGGGCGGCGGTGGTGACCGCTTCGAGGCCGGAGGCGCACAACCGGTTGACGGTGGCGCCGGGAACCGAGTCGGGGAGCCCGGCGAGCAGGGCGGCCATCCGGGCGACGTTGCGGTTGTCCTCGCCGGCCTGGTTGGCGGCGCCCCAGTAGACGTCGTCGATCCGGGCCGGGTCGAGTCCGGGCACCTCGGCCACCAGGTGGCGGATCACACCGGCCGCCAGGTCGTCGGGCCGGACGCCGGACAGGGCTCCGCGCAGCTTGCCGATGGGGGTGCGGCGGGCGGCCGCGAAGTGGACGGGACGCACGGCTTCGACTCCTGACCTACGACCGATCCACGGCACTGTGGATCAGCGGACCACGGGGACACTTAATTAGCACTGCTAGTTTTGGACTATAGACCTCCGACCGGCCCGCTGGGAAGATCCCCCCGGACCTTCAGCGAGTCGACGCAGCAGAGCGGAGAAGAGATGCCCCGCGTCCGCGAGCACACCCTCGACGGCACCCACGGCCTGGTCGCCGTGCGCGAGTGGCCGCACCCGGCCCCGAGGTACCTGGCCGTGCTCGTGCACGGATACGGCGAACACGCCGGCCGGTACGACGAGCTGGCCGCCGCCCTCACCGGGCACGGGGCGGCCGTGTTCGGCCCCGATCACGTCGGCCACGGCAGGTCGGCCGGGGAGCGGGTGCTGATCGAGGACTTCGAGGACGTGGTCACCGATGTGCACGGCGCGGCCGAGCTGGCCGAGTCCGCACACCCCGGCCTGCCGCTCGCCCTGATCGGCCACTCCATGGGCGGCCTGATCTCCGCCCGCTACGCCCAGCGGTACGGCGCCGAACTGAGCGCGCTGGTCCTTTCCGGGCCGGTGATCGGCGCCTGGGAGCTGCCGGGGCGGCTGCTGGCCCTCCCGGAGATCCCGGACACCCCGGTCAGCCCCTCGGCGCTCTCCCGCGACCCGGCCGTCGGCGCCGCCTACGCGGCCGATCCGCTGGTGTGGCACGGGCCGATGAAACGGCCGACCCTGCAGGCGTTCACCCGGACCCTGGAGGCCGTCGACCGGGGCGGCGACGTGGGCGAGCTGCCGCTGCTGTGGCTGCACGGCGACGACGACCGGCTGGTGCCGCTGCCCGGTAGCCGGAGCGGAGTGCGACGGCTCGCCGGCGGCCGGCTGACCGAGCGGATCTTCGCCGGGGCCCGGCACGAGGTGTTCCACGAGATCGGCAAGAAGGAGGCCTTCGCGGAGGTGATCCGCTTCCTGGACCGGGCACTGCCCCGCTGAGCAGGCCTGTTTTGCCCCACTTGGCGGTGGGCACCCGCCCCTTCGGACAGAGACGACGATCGGACAGAGACGACGAAAGGGGACGGACACGCCATGACCGTGGTGAAGAGCACGCTGCCGGAGGAGGCGCTCGGTGTCACCGGGAACGCTCTGCAGGACACCCTGGTGGATCTGCTCGGGCTGTCGCTGACCGCGAAGCAGGCGCACTGGAACGTCGTGGGGCCGCGGTTCCGGTCGATCCACCTCCAGCTCGACGAGGTGGTCGCGGCGGCGCGCGCCCACTCCGACACGGTCGCCGAACGCGCCGCCGCGCTGGGCGTGCCCCCGGACGGCCGGCCCGAGACCGTCGCCGCGACCTTCGCCCTGCCCGGCACCAAGGCCGGCTGGCTGCGCGACACCGAGGTGGTGGAACTGATGGTGTCCTCGCTCGAAGCGGCCATCGGCCGGCTGCGCGAACGCGTCGCGGCGACCGAGAAGCCCGACCCGGTCACCCAGGACCTGCTCATCTCCGTCACGGCCGACCTGGAGAAACAGCGCTGGATGTTCGAGGCCGAGAACCAGCCGCGCGAGAACGCGTCCAGCTAGCACGAGACCCCGCACGGAAGGGGAAGAACCATGGCCGACGCCCTCGAACTCCACGCGCTGTGGGAGGACTTCCACCGCGTGGTCAACATGACCTCCGCGGAGCTCGCGGCCTGGCTGCGGGTGCGCGACGCCGACGAGGAGACGGAGCCCCTGCCCGAGGCGGCGGGCACGCCGACCGGGCAGCACGTCCTCGCCATCCTCCAGAAACGCCGTACCGACCTCACCGACGACGACATCCGTGTGATGTACGAGGTCGTCGACACGGTCGGGGACCTGGTGGACATGGAGAACGAGCCGGAGCCGGAGACGGCAGCGGACGACGCACGCCGCCACCGGCTGATGACCCTCGGCCACGACCCGCTCAAGCCGTAGACCGGGGGGCCTGGTCATGAACCGGGAGGAACGGGTACTGCGCGCGCTGCTGTCGGCGTACGGACAGACGTACGCCGAGGAGGCGGGCATCACGCTGAAGGACACCCCGCAGCCGCTGTACCGGCTGCTCGTGCTGGCCCTGCTGCTCAGCGCCCGGATCCGGGCCTCGGTCGCGGTGGCCGCCGCACAGGCCCTGCACGAGGACCGCCTGGACAGCCCGCGCCGGATGGCCGACGCCGGCTGGCAGCAGCGGGTGGACGCGCTCGGCCGCGGCGGCTACCGGCGCTACGACGAGCGCATCGCCACCCAGCTCGGCGACGGGGCCGAACTGTTGCTGGAGCGCTGGGCCGGGGATCTGCGCCGGCTGCACGAGGAGGCGCACGGCGACGCCGGCGCACTCAGGCGGCTGCTCCAGGAGGAACCCGGCATCGGCCCGGCCGGCGCCGACATCTTCCTGCGCGAGGCACAGCACGTGTGGCCCGAACTCGCGCCCTACCTCGACGGCAAGGCGCTCGACGGAGCGCGGCGGCTCGGGCTGCCCGAGGACCCCGAGAAGCTGACACGGCTGGCCGGGGACGTCGAACCCGCCGCCCTGGCCGCCGCGTTGGTGCGCGCCGCACTCGACAAGGAGGTGGCCGAAGACTGTCTCCGCCGCGCCGGATGACCGTGCCGGACCGCTGCTCGCGTCGCAGCGGCGCGAGCTGGACGTCGTCCGGCCGGTGACCCCCGGGCCGCTACAGGCCGAGCACGCGGGAAATGGTCCGCAGCACCCCGTCCTCGTTGTTGGACGGCGCGAGGTGGCGGGCCCGGCGGACCACCTCGGGGTGGGCGTTGGCCATGGCGAACGACCACTCGGCGGCGTCCAGCATCCCCAGGTCGTTGAGGTAGTCGCCGAAGACCATCGTCTGCGCGGGCGTGACGCCGAGGGCCCGCTGCAGGCCGCGCAGCGCGGTGCCCTTGTCGGCGGTGCGGTTCATGACGTCCACCCAGTGCTCGCCGGAGACCACGACCCGGTGGGTGGCGGCGAACTCGGCCAGGGCCGGAGCCGTGGACTGCTCCGCGGCCCCGAAGTCGAACAGCGCGACCTTGATCACCTCGTCGCCGACGGCGGTGACGTCCTCCACGATCCGGTGCTCGACGTAGTACTTGCGCACCTCCGCCAGGAACGCCTCGTCGGTCCGCTCGACGTACGCCGCCCGCTTGCCGCACACCACGGCGCCCACGTCCACGCCCTCCGCGACCAGCCGCCGTACCGTGCGGGCCACCCCGGCGGCGACGGACCCGTCCAGCGTGTCGGAGCTCAGCTCCACGCCGTCGCGGACCACGTACGTGCCGTTCTCGGCGATGAACACCATGCCTTCGGCGACGTCCGCGAACTGCCTCGCCAGCGTGGCGTACTGGCGGCCGCTCGCCGGGCTGAACAGGACGCCCCGCCGGCGCAGTTCGGCGAGCATCGGCCACAGGCCCTCGGGGATCCGCTGGGCGTCGTCCAGCAGGGTGCCGTCCATGTCGGTGACGATCAGCCGGATGTCGGTGGGGCCCGCGGGCAGGCCGGGGACGTCCAGGAGGGGTGCGGGCGTGGCGGGCATGTCCTGCTTCCGGTCGGCGACGGAGGTACCGGTCCAGTGTGGCTCATGCGCCCGGGCACCCCTCGGCCGCCCCGGACCGACCGCCCCCGACCGCCCGTGGTGCGCGTTTCCCGGGACAGCGCGATCACCGGGCGGCACAATGACGGCGGAGCACCGCAACGTCAGAAGGGCGGCGACGTGACCGAGGGCGACTCCCCGACGGCCGGACCGGCGAGGCTGAACACCTCCGTGGCGCACAACGCGCGGGTGTGGAACTACTGGATCGGAGGCAAGGACAACTACGAGGTCGACCAGCGGGTCGGCGAGCATGTCGCCGGTATGTTCCCAGTGATCCGGGAGGTGGCCCGCGCGGACCGGGAGTTCCTGGCCAGGGCGGTGCGGTTCCTCGCGGCCGAGCGCGGCACACGGCAGTTCCTGGACGTGGGCACCGGGCTGCCGAGCGAGGACAACACCCACGAGATCGCGCAGCGGATCGCCCCCGAGTCACGGATCGTGTACGTCGACAACGACCCGATCGTGCTCGTGCACGCCCGCTCGCTGCTCACCAGCTCTCCGCAGGGCGTCACGGACTACGTCGACGCCGACGTCCGCGACCCGGACGGCATCCTGCAGCGCGCCGGCGAGACCCTGGACCTGTCCCGGCCGGTCGGGCTGATGATGCTCGGCATCCTGAACTTCGTGCTGGACACCGGGGAGGCCCGCGCCATCGTGCGCCGGCTCATGGCGGCGCTGGCGCCCGGCAGCCACCTGGTCCTCACCCACCCGACCTACGACGGTGACGTGGGCGGCGAGGGCAACGTGGCCGCGATGGAGTTCTGGAACGCCAACGCCACCCCGCCGATCACCGCCCGCAGCCGCGCGGAGATCGCCGGTTTCCTGGACGGCCTGGAGCTGGTCGAGCCGGGTCTGGTGCCCTGCTCGCAGTGGCGCGCCGAGTCGGCGTCCGCCGCCGCGGTGCCGCAGTACGGCGCGGTGGCCGTGAAACCCTGACGCCGGCACCGGGCCTCCGCCCCGCCGCCGCGGACGCGAGCCGAGGAGGACGTATGACCACCCTTGCCGACCCCGTGCCCGGCGGACGCCCGGAGGATCTGCGCCGGGTCGCCGGACTCACGGCGCGCCTCACCGCGCAGGACGTGCGCGGGATCGTGCTGGCCTATGTGGACACCGCGGGCGTCTGCCGGGTCAAGACGATCCCGACGGCGCGGCTGGAGGCGGCGGTGTCCTGGGGTGTCGGCATGTCGCCGGTGTTCGACACCTTCCTGGCCGGCGACTCGATCGTCAGCACCGACGTCCTCGGCTCCCCGGACGGCGACCTGCGGCTCTACCCGGACCTGGACCAGCTGGTGGCGCTGGCCGGGCAGCCCGGCTGGGCGTGGGCGCCGGTGGACCGGATCACCCAGGAGGGCGAGCCGCACCCCGGCTGTGCCCGGACCTTTCTGCGGCGGACCGTCGCGGAGGCCGCCGCACGGCACGGCCTGGTGTTCCGGGCGGCGATCGAGGTGGAGTGGGCGGTCGGGCTGGGCTCGGCGCCGGCCGGGGAGTTCGTGCCGGCGGTGTCCGGTCCGGCGTACGGCGGGATCCGGCAGGTGGAGCTGAGCGACTACACCGCCGATCTGCTCGCCGCGTTCGCCAAGCAGGGCGTGGACGTCGACCAGCTCCATCCCGAGTACGCGGCCGGGCAGTTCGAGGTCTCGGTGGGCGCGCTGGACCCGGTGGCCGCCGCCGACCGGAGCGTGCTGGTACGGCAGACGATCCGGGCGGTCGCCCAGCGCCACGGCCTCAGGGTCTCGTTCTCGCCCGCGGTGTCCGCCGAGGGCGTCGGCAACGGCGGCCATCTGCATCTGTCCTGCTGGCGCGACGGGGTGAACCTGCACGCGGGCGGGCGGCGCCGGTACGGGATGACGCCCGAGGCGGAGTCCTTCGCGGCCGGGATCCTGGCCCGGCTGCCCGCGCTGACGGCGGTCACCGCGCCCAGCCCGGCCAGCTATCTGCGGCTGAAGCCGTCCCGGTGGGCCGGGGTGTTCACCGCCTGGGGCCGGGAGACCCGCGAGGCGGCGCTGCGGATGATCACCGGCACGGCGGGCCGCCGGGCGCAGGACGCCAACCTGGAGGTGAAACCGGTCGACCTGGCCGCCAACCCCTATCTCGCCCTCGGCTGCGTCATCGCCGCCGGTCTCGACGGACTCGCCGCCTCCCGCGCCCTGCCGGAGGAGATCACCGGCGACCCGGCCCGGTACGGCGTGGACGAGGCGGCGGCCCTCGGCGTACGGCGGCTGCCGCAGTCGCTGCCGCAGGCCGTCGAGGCGTTCCGGCCCGACCAGGTGCTGCGGGCCGCGCTGGGCCCGGTCCTCGCGGACGCGGTGACCGCCGTGCGGCTCGGTGAGGCGGCGGCCGTCCGGGACCTGGACGACGCGCGGGTGGCGGCGGCCTACCGCTGGGTGTACTGACCATGGCCACGCCGGGGACGGTCCACGAGGCCCTCGCCGAGCTGGAGTTGGTGGACCACCACTGCCACGGCGCGGTGGCGGCCGATCTCGCGGCCGGGGAGTTCGCCTCGCTCCTGACCGAGGGCGAGGCCCGGCCCGGTGTCTCACCGTTCGACAGCCCCGTCGGCCTGGCCGTGCGCCGCCACTGCGCACCCCTGCTGGACCTCCCCCGGCACGCTCCGCCGGCCGACTATCTGGACCGGCGCACGGCCCTGGGCTGGCGGGAGGTCAACCGCCGCTTCCTGCGCGCCGCGCGGGCCGGGGTGTTCCTCGTGGACACCGGCTACGCCCCGCACCCGCTCACCTCGCCCGCCGAGCTGGCCGAGGCCGCCGGCGCCACCGCCCACGAGGTCGTACGGCTGGAGCCGGTGGCGGAGGCGGTGGCCGCGCGGGGCGTCGAGCCGGACGCGTACGCGGCCGCCTTCCGTACGGCCGCCGAGGAGGCGGTGCGCCGGCCGGACGTGGTGGCGGTGAAGTCGGTGGCCGCCTACCGCACCGGCTTCGCCCTGGACCCGGCCCGGCCGACGGACGCCGAGGTGACCGGCGCCGCCCGGCGCTGGCTCGCGGGCGGCGGCCGGCTCGCCGACCCGGTCCTGGTGCGGCACCTGCTGTGGACCGCCGTCGATCTCGGCCTGCCCCTGCAGCTGCACACCGGCTTCGGGGACGCCGATCTGCGGCTGCACCACGCCGATCCGGCCCTGCTGACCGACTGGCTGCGCCTGGTCTCCGGTACGGTCCCGGTCCTGCTGCTGCACTGCTGGCCGTACCACCGTCAAGCCGCCTACCTGGCCGCGGTGTTCGAACGGGTGTACCTGGATGTGGGCCTCGCCCTGCACCACACGGGCCCGGCCCGCTGCCGGGCCGTGCTGGAGGAGGCGCTGGAGATCACCCCCTTCCGCAAGCTGCTGTACAGCTCCGACGCCTACGGAGTGGCCGAATTCCACCACCTCGGCGCCCTGTGCTTCCGTCAGGGACTCGCCGATCTGCTCCAAGCCCGCGTCGACGCGGACGAGGTGAGCCTGCCCGACGCCCTGCGGATCGCGGCCTGGACGGGGCGCGACAACGCCCGGCGCCTGTACGGACCGCCCGTGTCCGGCGACGCTCCGGCCCGTGACCCCGGCACCCGCCCCACCCGGAAAGTATGATCAAGCAATGTCTGACATGACTGAGACGACGCCCGGCTGGCTGACCACCGACGAGCTGGAAATGGCCAGGGC
This sequence comes from Streptomyces filipinensis, assembly GCF_014649495.1. Taxonomy (GTDB): domain Bacteria; phylum Actinomycetota; class Actinomycetes; order Streptomycetales; family Streptomycetaceae; genus Streptomyces; species Streptomyces filipinensis. Next base: position 164,156 of record NZ_BMTD01000012.1, read on the forward strand.
CCGGATGCCGATCCTGTACGTCGAGGCCGTACCCGTGCGCGTGGACGACAGCGGCGAAGTCACCAGCATCGGACTGCTGCTGCGGATGGGCCCCGAGGGGACGGTCACCCGGACGCTGGTCTCCGGCCGCGTCCTGCACCACGAGCGGGTCCGCGACGCCCTGCTGCGTCACCTGGAGAAGGACCTCGGCCCGGTGGCGCTGCCCCGCGTCCCGGCGTCGCTGCAGCCGTTCACCGTCGCGGAGTACTTCCCGACGGCGGGCATCACGCCCTACCACGATCCGCGTCAGCACGCGGTGTCCCTCGCCTACGTCGTCCCGGTCACCGGTGACTGCCGCCCCCGCCAGGACGCGCTGGACCTCGTCTGGTTCAGCCCGCAGGAGGCCGCGTCGGCGGCCCTGCAGAGCGAGATGCCGGGAGGACACGGTGTCCTGCTGAAGCAGGCACTCGCCCACGTGGGCCTGACGTACTGACGCCGGCGGCTACCCGACCGGCCTGTCTATCAGGCCGGTCGGGCCGCCGACCAGGGCTTTCGGGCACGCGTTCAGGTTGCTGTCAGGTTCGCGGTCACCCGTGGCAACAGCTGCACCAGAAGCCCCAAAACAATGGCAAAGGGGACTGGGGAAAGGGCAGTTGGACGTGCCAGGGTGCGGGCCATGAGCACAGAGCACGTCCTGGACGACCGGCCTCGGGGCCACGCCCGCGCGCGCATACGCGAGAGCGCGACGAAGGTGCCGGAGGTCACCGTCTACTTCTGGATCATCAAGGTCCTCACCACCGGCATGGGTGAGACCGCCTCCGACTTCCTGGCCCATCTGCTGGGTCCGATCCCGGCCGTCGGCCTCGGCGGTCTCGCCTTCGCGGCGTCACTGGTCCTCCAGTTCGCGGTCCGCCGGTACGTGGCCTGGATCTACTGGACGGCGATCGTCATGGTCAGCGTGTTCGGCACGATGGCCGCGGACGTGCTCCATGTGGGCCTGGGCGTCCCGTACCTGCTGTCCACCCCGCTGTTCCTCGTCGCCCTGGCCGCCGTCTTCGCGCTCTGGTACGCGACCGAGCGCACCCTGTCCATCCACTCCATCCGCACCCGGCGCCGCGAGGTCTTCTACTGGGCGGCCGTCCTCGCCACGTTCGCGCTGGGCACGGCGGCGGGCGACCTCAGCGCGACGATCGGCCTGGGCTACGCCGGCTCGGTCGTCCTGTTCGCCGTGGCGATCTGCGTCCCGGCGCTCGCCCACCGCTCGGGGCTGCTGGGCGCGGTGGCCGCGTTCTGGACGGCGTACGTCCTCACACGCCCGCTCGGCGCGTCCCTCGCCGACTGGATGGCCGTGTCGACCGGCCGCGGCGGCCTGGGCTGGGGGCTGGGCCCGGTCACCCTGTCCTGGACGGTGGCGATCGTGGGCTTCGTGACGTACCTGGCGGTGTCGCGCCGGGACACCGAGCGCACACGGTGACACCGGCCGGCCGCCGGGGTGGCGCGTGACCCCCGCTCACCACCACCAGCCGGCGGCCCCGCCCGTTCGCCGGCTCGGTCGGCCTCGTGCTGCCGGCGTGTCTCCAGGGTCACTCAGAGCAGCCGGAATCGCAGTCGGCAGATCACCGCGTCCGTTTCCCGCCGCACGGCGTGCGCGACGACCGCGCCCCGCTGGTTCTGCAGGAGGCGCTGCCACAGGCGCTCCGGCTCGGTCTCCGGGATCAGTACGGTGACCCGTGTGCCGGGCTCGGCGGCGGCCACCTCACGGACGTACGCGCCGCGTGCACGCCAGCCGCACCAGCTCCACCCCCGGGTCCCACTCCGCCCAGGCCCGCTCCAGTGCGTGCAGGTGAGCCCTGTCCTCGGGGTCGGGGTAGCACACGGTCACCGCGCGGACCTCGTCACCCAGCGAGGAAGCCGCGGTCAGGGCCTCGGAGGTGAGCCGGGACAGGGAGGACACGGGCACGACGACGAGCGAGCGGTCGCGGTGCGGGGCCTCGGGGATGCGGCCCAGGCCGAGCCGCTCGCCGATGCGGTCGTAGGCGCGGCGCACGGTCTCGAAGGCGGTCACGAGCAGGGGCAGCGCGATCACGATCAGCCAGGCGCCGTCGGTGAACTTGCTCGCGGTGACGACGACCGTCGCGACCCCGGTGAGCAGCGCGCCGAAGCCGTTGAGCAGCGCCTTCCCCCGCCAGCCCCGCCCGCGCTCCAGGCGCCAGTGCCGGACCATGCCCACCTGGGCGATCGTGAAGCCGACGAACACCCCGATCGCGAACAGCGGCACCAGGGTGTTGGTGTCCCCGCCGGAGAGGACCAGCAGCGCGGCCGAGACCAGCGCGAGGGCCAGCACACCGTGCCGGTGGACCTGGCGGTCGGCCTTCAGCGCGAACACGTGCGGCGCGTAGTTGTCCCGGGCGAGCAGCTTCAGCAGCACCGGCAGCCCGCCGAAGGAGGTGTTCGCGGACAGCGCCAGCAGGAGCGTCGTCGCGAACTGGATGACGTAGAAGGCCCAGTTGTGGCCGAGCGAGGCGTCCGCGAGCTGGGCGAGGACCGTGACGCCCGCCACCGGCTGCAGATGGAAGCGGCCGATCAGCACCGACAGCCCGATCAGCATCAGCCCGAGCACCGCGCCGAGGGCGGCCTCCGCACGCTGGGCCCGCCGCACGCGCGGCACCCGGAAGGACGGGACCGCGTTCGCGATGGCCTCCACGCCGGTCAGCGCGGAGCATCCGGAGGCGAAGGCCTTCAGCACGAGCAGCGCACCCACGGTGGAGGCGTTGTCCGCGACGACCGAGGCATGGCCGGCCGCCGTGACCGTGCTCACCGGCGCCGACCGGAAGAGCCCCACGACGACGAGTGCGAACACGGCTCCGACGAAGACGACCGTCGGCACGATGAACGCCTTCGCGGACTCCACGATCCCGCGCAGGTTGACGCCGGTGATCAGCGCGAGGACCACCAGGCACAGCCACAGCCGGTCGCCGTAGAGGGAGGGGAAGGCCGAGGTCAGGGCGGCCACGCCCGCGGTCACCGCGACCGCGACGTTGAGCACGTAGTCCAGCACCAGCGAGGCCGCGGCCACCAGGCTCGTGCGCGCCCCCAGATGGGTCCTGGCCACGGCGTAGGAGCCGCCGCCGTCCGGGAAGGCCGCGATCACCTGCCGGTAGGAGGCCACCAGCACCGCCAGGAGGGCGGCGATGGCCAGCGTCACCGGCAGTGTGAAGCCGAGGCCGTGGGCTCCCGCGCCGGCGAGCACCAGGACGATCGACTCGGGGCCGTACGCCACCGACGCCATCGCGTCCAGCGACAGCGCGGCCAGGCCCGTCACGGCGGTCAGGCGATGCCGTTCGCCGGTGTCGGGCGGTTCTTCTCCGGCGGGGGCCGCGCCGGGCTCGGCGGTCAGGACGGACATCAGTACGTGCTCCTTGGGCAAAGCCGCGCAGGGGACTGTGTTCTGCTTCTGCGCGGTGCACTCAGGCTGTGACCATTTCCGCCCCCACCCGTCCGTTCCATGCGGCATCTTCGCACTGATCAGGCCGATTTTGACGGGACTTTGACAAGTGATGCGCTCGCCGTACGTCAGAACCGCATCCATCAGAACCGCATCACGATGTCCTGCGTGGGCCCCGTGCTCGTCACGCACCTTCTGTGCGGTGCTCGGGCGGCTGGGCACCCGCCGTCCGCTCGATGAAGGGCAGCGAGACGACCATGGTCAGGCCGCCTGCGGGGAGCCGTCGCCGTGTCCTCTCAGTGCGGCCGCGTGGTCTCGTGGGGGGCCGGCCGCTTGAGGGGCGCTGCGCCCGGCGGGGCCTGGAGGCTGCCGTAGCGCTCCATGCGCTGCCAGCGCAGCCGGGAGCCGGAGACGGCGGTGAAGACGGACTGGATCACCACCAGGTACATCAGCTGCCGGTAGACGAACTGCTGCAGCGGCAGGCTCCACAGCGGGCCGGGCCGCTCTCCGTCCAGGCGGAACGCGTACAGGCCCATGGCGAGTTGCAGCAGCAGGAAGCCGAGCCAGAGCCCGGTGATCCGGACCGGGTCGAGGAAGAGCAGCCCGTAGACCGCGAAGATGTCCACCACGGGTGCGAGCAGCGGCAGCAGCACCTGGAAGAGCAGCAGGTAGACCAAGCCGCGGCGGCCCAGTTTCCCGGCCGCGCCGCGCTGCACCAGCGCGCCGCGGTGCTTCCACATCGCCTGCAGGGTGCCGTAGCACCAGCGGTAGCGCTGCCGCCACAGGGCGTTCAGCGACGCGGGCGCCTCGGTCCAGGCCACCGCGCTCTCCTCGTAGACCACACGCCAGCCGGCGCGGCACAACGCCATCGTGAGGTCGGTGTCCTCGGCGAGGGTGACGTCACTGACGCCGCCGAGGGCGAGCAGCGCCCGGCGGCGGAACGCACCGACCGCCCCGGGGACGGTCGGCATGCATTCGGCGAGGTCGAACAGGCGGCGGTCGAGGTTGAAGCCGACCACGTACTCGATGTGCTGCCAACGGCCCAGCAGACCACCGCGGTTGACGACCTTGGCATTGCCCGAGACGGCACCCACCCGAGGGTCGGCGAAGGGCTGCACGAGCGTGCGGACGGTGCCGGGCTCGAAGACCGTGTCGCCGTCGACCATGACCACCAGCTCGCAGGTGGCCGCGGCGAGCCCCGTGTTGAGCGCGGCGGGCTTGCCCGCGTTCCGCTGCCGGACGACCCGCACGCCCGGCAGGTGAAGCGCTTCCACCAGGTCGGCGGTGCCGTCGGTGGAGCCGTCGTCCACCACGATGACCTCCACCGGATGGTCCGAGGCGAGCAGGGAGCGTACGGCCGCCTCGATGCCGGCGCTTTCGTTGTACGCGGGGACGATGACACTGACCGGTTCGGTCACCGGCGGCCCCCAGGAGCGGCTCCGTGAGCGCAGCCGCCGGTGCCGGCGGGCCGCGATGAGGACGACCGCCGCGCGCAGGACGCTGAGCGCGCCGGCCGTGTACATCAGCACGCCCAGCAGCCACACGGCCCGGTCACCGGCGTGCAGCACCTTGATGAGGGCCATCCCCTGCAGATGTACACCCAGCCCGGCGTGCTGGACGGGCCCGGCCATGCCGACCGCGGCGCCGACCGTCGCGAACCGGAAGCCCCGCGCCTTGAGCCGTGGGATCAGGGCGCTCAGTGCGGTGACGGTCTGGGACCGGTCGCCGCCGGCGTCGTGCATGAGCAGGATCTGCCCGAAGTGGCCGTGGGGGGTCGCGTTGGCGAGGATGCGTCGCGCTCCGGGGCGCTGCCAGTCCTCGGCGTCCTGGGTGGAGAGCACCGTGACGTAGCCTGCCGCGTCGGCCTGCTTGAGGACGGACCAGTCGGCGTCGTCCAGCGCGTCGTTCTGCGAGGAGTACGGCGGCCTGAGCAGTGCGGTGGTGACGCCGGCGGCGCCGGCCACCGCCAGCTGCGTCTCCCGGAGTTCCAGGGAGCGCTGCCACGGGGCGAGGCGGGCCAGGTCCGGATGGGTGAAGGTGTGGATACCGATCTGATGGCCTTCGGCGACGATCCGGCGGAGCAGCTCCGGGTGTGCCACGACCTGGGTACCGACGACGAAGAACGTCGCGTGCACATGGTTGCGGCGCAGTACGTCGAGGATGCGCGGTGTCCAGACGGGGTCGGGCCCGTCGTCGAAGGTGAGGGCGATGGTGCGGGCCTTGACCCGGGCGGTGTGCGCGAGAGTGGCGGCGTCCGCGATCACGGGACCGCCGTGGGTCACCTGGCTGGGCACCGTCTGGCTGCGCCCCCGGGCACCCGTCACAGCGTCCGACGTGATGCCGAACATGTGGTGGGTGTACCCCTGCAGCAGGAGGGCCGTCGACAGGGTCACCGTGAGCACGCTCAGCAGGAGCCAGTGGGTGCGGGGTGTCACCTGGCGGGCGCCGCCCGGGCGGCGGGCAGGAGCGTCGTGGTGTCGGCTGTCCGTCACGTCAGGGCCTCGGCTCACTTCACGGGTCTGTGGGACGAGCCGAGGGCGCGCCCCTTGGCGGAGGGGGCGGGTGGGGCCGTCGAGGCCGGGGCGGCGGTCCGGGCCGGGGACGTGGCCGAGGCCGTGGTGGCGCCCGTGGTGGGCGCAGCCGTGGACCGGGACGTGGCCGCGGGGGCGACGGCGGCCGGCGACCGGTCGGCGCGGCCGGGGGCCGTGCGCCCGGCGGTGCCGGAGTTCTTCCGTTCCGCGACGGGTCCGGGGTTCTTCCGCGCGTGCACGGTGGCCGGCGGGGAGTCGGGTGCGGTCGGCTCGGGCGTGGCCGAGCGCGGGGGATCCGCCTGCGGGACGAGCGGAGAGCTGATGGCGGGGCCGCCCAGCAGTGCGCTGATCAGCAGGGCGACATAGCCGCCGGCGGGGATCACCAGCAGGCGGGCGGTGCGGGCCACGCGCCGCTGGCGCCGCCCCGAGGAATCGACGAAGACCGGCCGCGCGGACTCCCGCTCGGAGGTGTCCGGCTCCGGCACGGGTGGGACGGCCGGGGCGCACGCCGGGAGCCGCACGGTGTCGGTGGTGACGCCCCCTCCGTACTCGTGGCCGTGGGCATACACGTGCCCCACACCGCCGTACGGATCCCCGCCGCACACCGCTCCGTCTTCGTCTGTCCACCGCACGAGTCGTGTCCCCTTGTCCTGGCCGACCGACACGGTCGCCCGCATGGACAGAGCGAAGGCGGCCGGAAGTGTTACACCTGCGGCTGACGGAGCGCACGAACCAGCTGGAAAGGGGCGATCCGAACAAGGTGGTGAGGCGAACGTGCCGATTCACGGGTCAGCTCGGCAGCCACTTCACCACCGCGTCACCACACGCGGCCGTCCCCGCGTAGAACGTCCTCAGCTCCTCGTGCGCCGCGGCGAACGCGGCCCGCGTCTCAGGCTCCACGGCCGCGCCGCCGTAGCGCGGCAGGAGTTCCCCGCGGGCGGATCCCCACAGCGCGTCGAAGTCGGCCGCGCTCAGGAACCCGGCCACCCTGCGGGCCTGGGCGGCCGTCAGCACCAGGAGCCGGGGCTGGTGCCGGTCGCGACGCAACACCGGTCGGCCGCCGAGCACCACCTGGGCCTGGGGCTGGTCCCCGGCGTGCTGCGGGGCTGCGCCGGCGTAGATGCGCTCCTGGTCCGCATAGCGCTCGTCCAGCGCCTCCTCACGGCACCGACCGCACGGGTGCCGGACCGCCTCCACCCCCTCCCCGAACTGTCGTTCCAGCCATGTCGCGCTGTTGCGCAGGGCCGGGGGCGGCACCGCGCGCAGACGGAGGTACGCACTCATGCCAGAGGAAGCGCACGGCGGCTCCGAAGCGTCACCCGGCTGCGGGATCCCCCCTCGGCAAGGCAGGGCACCTTGTGACACTTCCGCGACGGCAGACGCTGTTCACCACAGGGCCGTCCGTGCGACCGGAGCACGGTGGACGGCACGGACCCGCTGTGAACCCGGTGCGAACGAGGACGGTCTTGGGCCAAGTACGGCAACCCCGGCGCGTACAGACGTACGACGCGGAGTTGGGCGCCGCGGTCGCGCGGGCCCAGGACGGCGACGAGGCCGCTTTCGCGGTGGCCTACCGGCTGGTGCAGCCCGGTCTGCTCGGCTATCTGCACGGCCTGGTCCGTGAGGACGCGGAGGACGTCGCCTCCGACGCCTGGCTGGAGATAGCCCGCAGCCTCGGACGCTTCAAGGGCGACGGGGCCGGATTCCGTGGCTGGACCGCGACCATCGCCCGCCACCGCGCCCTGGACCACCTGCGCCGCCAGCGCACACGGCCCCGGGCCGGCGGGACCGAACAGGACGTACTGCACCTGCCCGCACAGCACGACACTCACGACCAGGCCCTGGAGTCCCTCTCCACCGAGCAGGCTCTGGAGCTGGTCCGCGCACTGCCCCGGGACCAGGCCGAGGCCGTGCTCCTGCGGGTCGTCGTCGGCCTCGACGGACCCGCCGCCGCACGCGTCCTCGGCAAGCGTCCGGGAGCAGTGCGCACGGCCACCCACCGGGGCCTGAAGCGTCTCGCCCGCCAGCTGGGCGTCGACGGGGAGGCGGACGACGGCGTGACGGATGGGACCTCCCGAACCCTGAGGGAGTGGGCATGAACGACGCGGGCGGCCTCGAGCGGCCGGAACGTGCCGGGCGCGGCACCCCGCCGCATCAGAACGGTCGGACAGGGACGGAAGCGGGCATGGGTGAACGGCTGAGCCGCGACGGTGTCCCGGTCCGTCACCGGCACGCGCGCCCTGGCCGCACCGGGCCCGGCCCGTCGGGCACGCATGACTCCGCCGCGCTGGAAACGGCGCTGGCCTCCGCACTGCGCACGGACCGCCTCGACCCCGAGGCCGAACAGCGGGCCCTGGCCGTGTTCCGGGCCGCCGCCCAGGGAGCGGGCGCACGCCGGACACGTACCCGGCGGCGGGACGACTGGCGGCCGGCCGAGGAGCGGCGCGTCAGGCGCCCGGTCCGGCTGACGTTCGGCGCGGCGTTCGCCAGCCTCGCGCTGGGCGGTGTCGCGGTGGCGGCCATCGGCTCCGCCGGCTCACCCGAGGGCGGCGCCGGTGCCGGCCGGAAGACCGCGCCCCCCTCGGCTGTCGCCCCACACCAGCCGGGCGGTACGGCTTCGCCGGCGTCCTCCGGCGGCCCCAGACCGGCGGGCCGCCCCTCCCCCGGCCAGGACACCGAGGCCCACTGCCGCGCCTACGAGCGGGTCGACCAGCACGGCAAGGCGCTCGACGCGACGGCCTGGCGCGGGCTCGTCACCGCCGCCGGCGGAAAGGACAAGGTCGCCGCGTACTGCTCCGAGCAGCTGACGCGGGCGACGGCCGAGCCGAGAGGTTCGGCCGGCACGGGCAGACCCGGCAAGCGTGCCGCACACCCCGGCAACGGCACAGCGGGCGACACCGGCGTACCCGGCCATGGCGCGTCCGGCACCGGTACGTCCGCCGCCCACCCCGGCAGCACGCACGACACGGCCGGGAACGGCGGGGCGAACGGCGGCGGGAAGGGCGGCGGCGGACACCCGTAGCGCCGGTGGCCGGCGACCGGAGAACTCCGGGGACGTCGCCCACGGTGAGGTGGCGCCCGGCCATGCCGTATCACACCTCAGCGGCGGACACGGGAGAGTGCGGGTGGTGTTGCCCCTCGGGAGTGCGGCTCTCACGCGATCCGTTCCCCGTCGGGGTGGTCGGTGGACTTCGACAGCTCGTCCCAGGCGGCTGTCTCCGCATCGAAGGCGGAGCGGGCGTCGGCGACGAGGCGGAGGGCGTCGCTGCCGAGGATGAGGTGGGTCGGCGGCTTTTCGGCCTCCACGACGGCGAGCAGGGCGCGGCCGGCCTGGGCGGGATCGCCGAGCTGCCGACCGCGCATGTCGAGGCGGCGTTCGCGGATCGGGGCGAAGACCGGGTCGTAGTCGGCGATGGTGCTCTCCACGCGGTGCATGGAGCGGCCGGCCCAGTCGGTGCGGAAGGAGCCGGGCTCGATCGCCGTGACGTGCAGGCCGAACGCTGCGACCTCTGAGGCGAGTGTGGCCGCGATGCCCTCGACGGCGAACTTGGAGCCGTGATAGGCGGCCAGGCCGGGGAAGGCGCGCAGACCTCCCATGGAGGTGATGAACAGGATGTGCCCGGCACGGCGCTCGCGCATGCGGGGCAGGACGGCCTGGGTGACCGCGACGACGCCGAAGACGTTGACGTCGAACTGGTGGCGGAAGGTGTCGAGCGGGGTTTCCTCGAAGGTGCCCTCGACGCCGTAGCCGGCGTTGTTGACGAGTACGTCGATGGGGCCCACCTTGTCCTCGACCGCTGCGACGGTCTGCGCGACGGCATCGGTGTCGGTGACGTCCAGCACACGGGCGTGAGCGCGGTCCGGCGCGAGCTGCTCGAAGACGGCGACCTGGTCCGGGTTGCGCACGGTGCCGATGACGGTGTGGCCGGCCTCCAGGGCGGCGGTGGCGAAGGCGCGGCCGAGGCCGCTGCTCACGCCGGTGATGAGAAACGTGCGGGACATGTGTCTCTCCGTGGGGATCGGAAGTGCCGGACGGGTGGAGCGCACAAGCGTCGGTGTCGCCGTCAACGGCTGTTCGCGGACACCTCGTTCGACGTGGTGACCGGACCGGTGGAACGGTGCTGCACCGCCGAGCCTTCCACGGGCTTGGACCTCGCCAGCCACAGGCCGGTGAACACGGCGGTGGCCAGGGTGACGGTGCCGGCAGCGACGAAGGCGCTGTCGAGGCCGGTCTCGAAGGAGGCGCCGCCGGATTGCCGGGTGCGGACGACGGCTCCGAGTACCGCCACGCCGAGCACCGCGCCGATCTGCCGGGTGGTGCTGCTGATGCCAGAGGCGAGGCCGCCTTCTTGCGGGCTGACCGCTTGGATGGCGGCACCGGTCAGCGGGGACATGGCCAGGGCGAAGCCGATGCCGACGACTCCCAGCCGCCACCACACGTTCCCGTAACCGGTGTCGGCGTGCACCATGCCCAGCGCCAGCAGCCCCCCTCCGGCCAGGGCCAGACCGATGGTGACCACGGCACGGAAGCCGTACCGGGCGGCGAGCCGGCCCGCGAACGGGCTGACGATCACCATGGCGAGGGAGGCGGGGAGGGTCTGCAGGGCGGCGCGCAGGATCGAGCTGCCCTGGACGTACACGAAGAACTGGGAGAAGAAGAACGACGAGCCCATGAGCGCGAACCCCACCACGATCATGGCGGTGTTGGACACGGTGAACAGCCGCTGCCGGAACAGCCTCAGCGGCAGCATCGGTGCGGAGCGACGCGCTTCGACGGCGACGAAGCCGGCGAGGAGGATCGCCGCGGCGGCGAAGCTTCCCAGGATGGCCGGTGCGGTCCAGCCGCGGGCGCCACCCTCGGTCAGCCCGTAGGTCAGTGCCCCCACCGCCAGAACGGACAGCACCGTCCCCGGGATGTCGATCGCGGGGGCGTTCGGATTGCGGGACTCGTCGAGGTGGCGCAGTCCGACCAGCAGCAGGATCACGCCGATGGGCAGATTGACCAGGAAGATGGCGGGCCAGCCGAAGGCATCCGTCAGCACGCCGCCGGCCACGGGTCCGGCGACCAGGCCTATTCCGCTGAATCCGGCCCACAGCCCGATCGCCTTGATGCGTTCCTGAGGCACGGGATAGGCGGCGGCGAGCAGGGCCAGCGAGGCGGGGCTCAGCGCCGAGGCCCCGATGCCCTGCAGCACCCGGCCGGCGATCAGCCATCCGGCCGAGGGCGCGAGGCTGCACAGTACCGACGCGGCGGTGAACACCACCGCACCGGCCAGGTACACCCGCTTGCGGCCGAACCGGTCGGCGAAGACGCCACCGGACAGCAGCAGCATGGCGACCAGCAGCACGTACGCGTCGACGATCCACTGCAGACCGGTCAGTTGGGTGTGCAGCCGGTGCTGCATGTCGGGCAGCGCTGCCCCGACGATCGTGTTGTCGAGCAGCACCATGAACTGACCCAGGCAGGTCACCGTGAGCAGCACGGCCCGGTTCGGTCGGCTGCCTACGGCCGTAGGCGATGCGGCCACGGGGATTCCCCTCCATCGGTGGTTGCGCCCCTCCACGACCGACGCGGTCAGCCTCTGGGCGCGCTAACGCAGTCGCTGACTGCGTTAGGCGACTGTAGGGAGGCTCGCCCCACTAACGCAAGTGCCAACTGCGTTAAGGTGGGGGCATGGACGAGCGACAGCGAGCCCGGCGACCCGGCGGGCGCGGCGCCCGCGTCGGCGCGGCGGTACACCAGGCCGTCACCGACTTGATCAGCGAGCGCGGCTACGGCAAGTTCACCGTCGGCGACGTCGCAGCCCGCGCGGGCGTGGCCGACAGCAGCGTCTACCGCCGGTGGGGCAGCCTGGAAACGCTGCTCACCGACGTGGCGCTCACCCGCCTCAACGAGCGGTCACCGATGCCCGACACCGGGAGTCTGGCCGGCGACCTGCGCGCCTACGCGGCCCAAGTGGCCCGCGAGATCACCGGACCCGAGGGCCTGGCGTTGGTGCGCCTGGCCGTCGCCCTGTCGAGCACCGGTCAGCAGGGCCGGCAGGCGCGTGACGACCTCCTCGCCGCACGCACCCGGCAACTGCAGTCCATGCTCGATCGCGCCCGCGAACGCGGCGAGCACGCACCCGACGCGTACGACGTGCTGGACCACGTGCTGGCCCCGATGTACATCCGCGTCCTGTTCGGCGTGGGCCCGCTCACCCCGGACTACGTCGACGGGCTGGTCGACCGATTGCTGTGAAGTGACATAGCGTCAGGTGACGCTCCGGCCGTGTTCAAGCGGGCCGATCCCCAACGGGGCCCCGGAAACGATCGAGAGGCCGCTCCAGATCCCTCTGAAACGACCTCTGACCCGCGACTCCGCAAAGTCGGGACGACAGGATTTGAACCTGCGACCCCTTGACCCCCAGTCAAGTGCGCTACCAAGCTGCGCCACGTCCCGGTGCCGTTTGACCTGGGATTTCCCCGGTCGAAACGCGCAGAGAAACCATACCGCACTCGGATCGGTGATCGCGCCTCACTTTTCCCGTTGACCTCAAGCTTGGTTGAGGTTGCACGATCACGGTATGACGATCACAGCGGACCACGGCCGCACGTACGGCCACGACGACCTGCCCGGCCTGATGAGTCTCATGACGGGCGACGAGAAGCACGGCCCCGCGGCCACCTCCACGCTCGACGTGCTGTGGGTGCTCTACGACCGGGTCCTGCGCATCACGCCGGAGCGCCGGGAGGATCCGCACCGGGACCGGTTCCTGCTGAGCAAGGGGCACGGACCCATGGCGTACTACGCGGTGCTCGCCGCGAAGGGCTTCCTGCCCGTCGACTGGCTGCCCGGCTTCGGCGCGTACGACTCCCCGCTCGGACATCACCCGGACCGCGTGCTGGTGCCGGGGGCCGAGATCGGCAGCGGGTCGCTCGGACACGGGCTGCCGATCGCCGTGGGCAGCGCCTTGGGACTGCGGGCGCAGGGGCTGCACGACCCCGCGGTGTGGGTGCTGATCGGGGACGCCGAGCTGGACGAGGGCAGCAATCACGAGGCGATCGCGTTCGCCGGGCCCGCGGGCCTGGAGCGGCTGCACACCGTGGTCGTCGACAACTCCTCCGCCAGCCATGCACGGCCCGGCGGGATCGCCGCCCGGTTCGAGGCCGGGGGCTGGTCCGCGGTGACCGTCGACGGGCGCGATCACGAGGCCCTGTACGCCGCGTTCACCGCAGCGCACCCCGGGCGCCCGCATGTGGTCGTGGCCCGCGTCGAGCCGAAGAACGCCTGACTCCCACCCACGCTCCGGAAAGGGCACACCTTCATGGACACCATGCGTGACCGCTTCGCCCCCGTCGTCTCCCGTCTGCTGGACGAGGACCCCCGGGTCGCGGTCGTCCTCGCCGAGATAGGCAAGGACGGCTTCCGCGAGGCCATGGCCCGGCATCCCGACCGGGTGATCAACGTCGGCATCCGCGAGCAGCTGCTGGTCGGGGCGGCGGCGGGGCTGGCGCTCACCGGGCTGCGGCCGGTCGTGCACACCTTCGCCAGCTTCCTGGTGGAGCGGCCGTTCGAGCAGGTCAAGCTGGATCTCGGGCACCAGAACGCGGGGGCGGTGCTGGTGAGCGCGGCCGCCTCCTTCGACTGGCCGGCCGGTGGTTTCACACACATGGCGCCCGGCGATGTGGCCCTGCTCGACACGCTGGACGGCTGGACCGTGCACGTGCCCGGGCATCCCGACGAGGCCGAGACGCTGCTGCGCCACGCGGTCGCCGCGGGCGACGAAAAGGTGTACGTACGGCTCTCCACGCAGGCCAACCGGCAGGGCCGGGAGATCGACGGCACACACGCCGTGACGGTCCGCGAGGGCCGCTCGGGCGTCGTCGTCGCCGTCGGCCCGATGCTGGACGCCGTCCTCGCCGCCACGGAGGGGCTGGACGTGACGGTTCTGTACGCGACGACCGTACGGCCCTTCGACGCGGCGGGTCTGCGCCGTGCGACTCGGGCCGCGGGTACCGACGTCGTGCTGGTCGAGCCGTACCTCGCGGGGACGTCGACGGGCGCGGTGAGCGAAGCGCTGCACGACGTGCCGCACCGGGTGCTGGGCCTCGGCGTCGGCCGTCGCGAGCTGCGCCGCTACGGGACGATCGAGGAACACGTGTCCGCCCACGGCCTGGACCCGGCAGCCCTGCGCGAGCGGATCGGCCGCTTCACGGACCCCACCCCGCGAACCGGTTGAGCGCCGTACGCGGCTACGGCCGCGTGGGCGCCCAAGTCCCGTGACCACACGGCCCGCACGCCGGTCTCGGCCGCGCGCACCGGGATTCTCACTCGCCGGGCGGCAGCCCCAACTCGGGGTGGGCGTCGAGGAGTCGGGGCGGGGCGGCCTGCCGCCAGGAGTCGGCCAGGATGTCGCGCAGCTCGTCCTCGTCCTCCAGCGCGGCGAGTCTCGCTCTGACCCAGGCGAACTGGGCCTCGTGCCCGGCGATCCAGAACTTCTCCGGCTCGGCCATGACCAACTCGTCGCGCTCCTCCTTGGGGCAGCGCACAGCGAGGGACGTCTCGTCCTCGGGCAGGGTCGCGAACATCTTCCCGGCCACCCGGAACGTGGGCATGCTCCAGGCGGTCTTCTCGGTGGTGTCCGGCAGGGACAGGGCGATACGGCGTACGTCTTCTGCGTCCGGCATGCAACGCACCGTAGCCCCTGCCACTGACAGTCACCCGGCCAGGCGCTTGAAGTACAGCGTCGTGGGCCGCAACTCGCCCGCCGGGCTCGCCGCGTAGTCGGGGATGGTGCCGGCCTCGGTCCAGCCGGCCGAGCGGTAGAGGTGCTCGGCGGGGCTGCCGGTCTCGGTGTCGAGGTGCAGCAGGGTGACGCCGGCGGCAGCGGCCGCGCCCTCGGCGGTGGCGAGGAGCCGGCGGCCGAGTCCCTGCCCGCGCGCGGAGCGGTGCACCATCAGTTTCACCACTTCCGCCCGGTGGCGGCTGTTCGGCTTGTCGGGGTGGGCCAGGCTCACGGTGCCGGCCGGCCGCCCGGTGTCGTCGACGGCCGCCCACACGGCGAGCCGCCCCGCCGCCGTCGCCTCCGCCCGCTCCCGCCACCAGGCGGCGGCCTCCTCGTGCCCGAGCGGGGCGAGGAAGCCGACCGAGGCACCACCGGCCACGGTGTCCGTCAGCAGCTCCGCCAGCTCCCCGGCGCGCCGCCGCAGCCGCGCGGCGTTCCAGCGCTCCACCCTCACGGCCGCACCACCGCCAGCACATAGCGCGCCTCGACGTCCGCGCGGCACCGGAACCGGGTCGGGCCGAAGACCCGCATCCGCAGGCAGTCGCCGGTGTCCAGGTCGTGGGCCTGTTCCCCGACGGTCACCTCCAGGGCGCCGTCGAGTACCCACAGATGCTGTTCCAGCCCGGCCACCGGCGGGCGGTCGTAGGCGATGCAGGCGCCCGGCGCGAGCCGGCCCTCGACCAGTTCGCCGCGGAGCCCCGCGTGCGGCGGGGACACGGAGCGCCGGACGAAACCCGAGCCGGGGTCCCGCCAGATCCGCTGGCCGGCGGCCCGGACCAGTGGCGCGGGTGCCGCCTCGACCTCGCTGAGCAGCTGGGACATGGTGCGGCCGTAGACATGGCAGAGCCGGTTCAGCACGGCGGCGGTGGGGCTGATCTCGGCGCGTTCGGCACGCGACAGGGTCGACCGGCTCACTCCGCTGCGGTCGGCCAACTCCCCCAGCGACCAACCGTGCTGGGTGCGCAGTGCGGCCAGCCGGGAGCCGAGGCGGGTGTCGAGGGCATCCTCCGGGCTTCTCATATCCGGGACGCTATCCCGGATATGAGACAGGCGCGTTACGGAGACCTCACGCGTCCTGCGCGGCCCGCCCCAGCGCCTCCAGCACCGGCCGGATCAGCGGGTGCTCCTCGGCACCGCGCCGTACGGCGGCGAACACCCGGCGGGTCGGGGCCACGCCGTCCACGGGGCGTACGACGACGCCGGTGAGGTCCATGCCGTTCAGGGCGGAGCGCGGTACGAGGGCCACCCCCACGTCGGCCGAGGCGAGGGCCACGACGGCACGGAAGTCGTCGGAGGAGTGCTCCAGACGGGGCTGGAAGCCGGCGTGCTCGCAGGCCAGGACGACCACGTCGTGGCAGGGATTGCCCGGGTAAGGGCCGATCCACGCGTCCTTGGCGAGCTCCGCCAGGGGGATCTCGGCGGCGTCCGCGAGGCGGTGGCCGAGGGGGACGACCGCGTCGAACGGCTCGGCGTACAGCGGGAGATGGGCGAGCCGCGGGTCGTCGGCGGGCGGGGCGCCGCGGTACTCCACGGCGACCGCCACGTCGACCTGACGGTCCAGCACCATGGGCAGGCTCGCGTCGCCCTCGGCGTCCTGGACGCGGATGCGGATGCCGGGGGCGAAGTGGGCGAGCCGGGCCACGGCCGGCGCCACGACCTGGGCGATGCCGGTGGCGAAGGCGGCGACGGTGACCGTGCCCGCCTCGCCCGAGCCGTAGGCCGCCAGCTCCGCCTCGGCCCGCTCCAGCTGGGCGAGGACGGCGTTGGTGTGGCTGAGCAGGATCTCGCCGGCCGGGGTGAGCCGTACACCCTTGGCGCCGCGCTCGACCAGCCGGTGGCCGGTCTCCTGCTCCAGGGCCGTGAGCTGCTGGGAGACGGCCGAGGGGGTGAGATAGAGCGCGGCGGCCGCCGCGGTGACCGTGCGGTGGTCGGCCACCGCACGGAGGATGTGGAGCCGCCGTGCCTCGATCATGCCGTCCATTATCCCAGGGCGTCCGCCCTGGTCAGGCCTCCAGTTCGGCGCGCGCCGCGACGAACGCGTCGACCGCGCGGTCGACGTCGTCCGTGGAGTGCGCGGCGGACAGCTGGACGCGGATGCGGGCCTGGCCCTGCGGGACGACCGGGTAGGAGAAGCCGATCACGTACACGCCCCGCTCCAGGAGCAGCTCGGCCATGCGGGCCGCCTTCGCCGCGTCACCGATCATGACGGGGGCGATGGCGTGGTCGCCGGGGAGGACGTCGAAGCCCTCCTCGGTCATCCGGCGGCGGAACAGCGCGGTGTTCTCGGCGAGCCGCACGCGCAGGTCGTCGGCGGACTCCAGCAGGTCGAGGACCTTCAGGGAGGCGGCGGCGATCACCGGGGCGAGGGTGTTGGAGAACAGGTACGGCCGGGAGCGCTGGCGCAGCAGGGCGACGATCTCGGCGCGGGCGGCCACGTAGCCGCCGGAAGCACCGCCGAGGGCCTTGCCGAGCGTGCCGGTGATGATGTCCACGCGGTCCATGACGCCGTGCAGCTCGGGGGTGCCGCGGCCGGTCGGGCCGACGAAGCCGACGGCGTGCGAGTCGTCGACCATGACCATGGCGTCGTAGCGGTCGGCGAGGTCGCAGATCTCCGCCAGCGGCGCCACATAGCCGTCCATGGAGAAGACGCCGTCGGTGACGATCAGGCGGCGGCGGGCGTCGGACGCCTCCTTGAGCTTGGCCTCCAGGTCGGCGAGGTCGCGGTTGGCGTAGCGGAAGCGGCGGGCCTTGGACAGGCGGATGCCGTCGATGATGGAGGCGTGGTTGAGGGCGTCGGAGATCACCGCGTCCTCCTCGCCGAGCAGCGTCTCGAAGACACCGCCGTTGGCGTCGAAGCAGGAGGAGTACAGGATCGTGTCCTCCTGGCCGAGGAACGCCGACAGCCGGGTCTCCAGCTCCTTGTGGACCTCCTGGGTGCCGCAGATGAAGCGGACGGAGGCCATGCCGTAGCCCCAGCGGTCCAGGGCCTGGTGGGCGGCGGCGATCACCTCGGGGTGGTCGGCGAGGCCGAGGTAGTTGTTGGCGCAGAAGTTGAGGACCTCGCCGGGGCGGCCGCCGGCGGTGACGTTGACGGTCGCGGACTGCGGGGTGCCGATGATCCGCTCGGGCTTGTGCAGGCCGGCGGCGCGGATCTCGTCGAGGGTGGCGCGCAGGTCGTCGCGTACGGTGTCGAACATGGGGGTCTCCTGAAGGCCTGAAGGTGCTTGCGGGTGAAGGGGTTACGCAGTCCAGTCGAGGATGACCTTGCCGCCGGTGCCGCTGGCGGCGTCCGCGAACGCGGCCTCGAAGTCGCGGTAGCCGTACCGGCCCGTGATCACGGGGGCGAGGTCCAGGCCGCCCTCCAGCAGCACTGACATCGCGTACCAGGTCTCGAACATCTCGCGGCCGTAGATGCCCTTGATGGTGATCATCGAGGTGACGATCCGCGCCCAGTCGACCGGGAAGTCCTCGGCGGGCAGGCCGAGCATCGCGATCCGGCCGCCGTGCGTCATGTTGGCGATCATGTCCCGCATGGCCTCGGGCCGGCCGGACATCTCCAGGCCGATGTCGAAGCCCTCGCGCAGACCCAGCTCCCGCTGGCCGTCGGCGATCGAGGACTCGGCGACGTTCAGGGCCAGACTCACACCGATCTTCCGGGCGAGCTGGAGCCGCTCCTCGCTGACATCGGTGACGACGACGTTGCGGGCGCCGGCGTGCCGGGCCACCGCGGCCGCCATCAGGCCGATCGGGCCCGCACCGGTGATCAGGACGTCCTCGCCGACCAGCGGGAACGACAGCGCGGTGTGCACGGCGTTGCCGAACGGGTCGAAGATCGCGGCGACGTCGAGGTCGACGGGGACGCGGTGCACCCAGACGTTGGACGCGGGCAGGGCGACGTACTCGGCGAAGGCACCGTCGCGGCCGACGCCGAGACCGACGGTGGCCCGGCACAGGTGGCGGCGACCCGCCAGACAGTTGCGGCACTTGCCGCAGACCAGATGGCCCTCGCCGCTGACCCGGTCGCCGATACGGATGTCGGCCACGTCCCGGCCGACCTCGACGACCTGCCCGACGAACTCGTGCCCGACGACGAGCGGCGTGCGGATCGCCTGCTGCGCCCAGCCGTCCCAGGCCCGGATGTGCAGATCGGTGCCGCAGATACCGGTCCGCATGACCTTGATCAGTACGTCACCGGGACCGACCTCCGGCTCCGGGACGTCCGTCAGCCAGAGTCCCGGCTCTGCCTTGTCCTTGACCAGCGCCTTCACGCTTCAGGCTCCTGTGGGTGAGGTCCCGGCCCGCGGGCATGCCGAACAAGCCCGCACCGGGTCAGAGGGGTGGAATCACCCTGCAATCTGCCGTATGCGCGGGCCGCGGGTCCATCGAGCTTTTCTTAACCGCCGCCTCAGCTTTCCTTCACGCCCCTTGTGCCGACTGGGCAGACGGGCCGTCGTCGTCCGTCACAGCGGCAGACCGTCCTCGGCGCTTCGTTCGAGGCGTACGACGAGATCGGCGGCCAGCGCCTTGACGGTCTCCAGGCCTTCCCTCCCCCAGACACGCGGGGACGTGTCGGCCGCGCACACGGTGCCGAGCGCCATGCCCGAGCTGTCGATGAGCGGGGCGCCGAGATAGGAGCGGATGCCGTACTCGTCCACGACCGGGTTTCCGGCGAACCGCGGATAGTCACGGACGTCCTCCAGCACCAGTGCCTTGCGGCGGACCACCACATGGGGGCAGAACCCGTGGTCGCGCGGCAGGACCCGGCCCAGCTCCGGCCTGCTGCCGTCCTCCCTGACGAACGGGGCGACGGCGGGGACGCACAGGCCCGCGAAGAACTGGAGGTCCTCGCCGATGAAGTTGACCATGGCGTAGGACGCGCCGGTGAGCCGGGCGAGATGGTCCGCGAATCCGTCCAGCACCGGGTCGGGACGGTCCACCAGACCGAGCAGGCGCAACCGGTGGACGCGCGCGGGGGCCTCCTTGTCCTCGGGGGTGAGCAGCAGGCCCCGGACCGGCCGGGGCGGCTCGTACGTCATGGCCGGGCTCCGGACCTGTGGGCGTACCTCATATAGCGGCTCCGTGGGCGATAGGGCGGGATCACATGTGGGCGCCATGGCTCGGCGCGGGCGCCGGCGCGTGGGCGAGGAGGTGGCGGACGAGGGTGAGCAGGGTCTGCACGCTGGAGCTGGAGATCCGGGCGTCGCACCGGACGACGGGGACGGCGGGGTCGAGGTCGATCGCGGCACGCACCTCGTCGGGGTCGTAGCGGTGGGCGCCGTCGAACTCGTTGACGGCGATGACGAAGCCGAGGCCGCGCTCCTCGAAGAAGTCCACGGCGGCGAAACAGTCCTGCAGCCGGCGGGTGTCGGCGAGGATCACCGCGCCGAGCGCGCCCTCGGACAGCTCGTCCCACATGAACCAGAACCGCTCCTGCCCCGGGGTGCCGAACAGGTACAGCACATGGTCCGGATCGAGGGTGATCCGGCCGAAGTCCATGGCGACGGTGGTCTCCATCTTGTTCTCGACGCCGTCGAGACTGTCCGTGCCGACACTGACCGTGGTGAGCAGCTCCTCCGTGCTGAGCGGCGCGATCTCGCTGACCGCGCCCACGAAGGTCGTCTTGCCGACCCCGAACCCGCCCGCCACCAGGATCTTCAGCGCGGTGGGGAACGGGTCAGAGCTGTCGTCGTAGTCCATCGAGCACTGCCTCCAGCAGAGACCGGTCAGTGGGTGTGTGGTGGAAGACGGGGGGCTTGGTGGTCAGCGCCCCGCAGTCGACGAGGTCCGAGAGCAGCACCTTGGTGACCACGGCGGGCAGCTTCAGATGGGCGGCGACCTCGGCGACCGAGACCGGCGCCCGGCACAGGTCGAGCGCCTGTGCGTGCTCGGGGCCGAGGTAGCCGAGCGGGGTGACGCCGGTGACCATCACCTGCGACATCAGGTCCAGGGCGATGCTGGGCTCGGTGCGTCCGTTGCTGACCGTGAACGGGCGCACCAGGCGTCCGGCCGCGTCGTCCAGCCAGGGTCCGTCGCCGGCTGCGGCCACGCTCAAGGCCTCGTCGCCGCGGGTTCGACGGCGTGCTGCCGGGGCGCGGTCACCAGGTAGGGGCGGACGCTCTTGACGAGCATCGCCATCTCGTAGCCGAGCACGGCGGCGTCGGCCTCGCGCCCCGCGAGCACGGCGAGGCAGGTGCCGGAGCCGGCGGTGGTGACGAACAGCAGGGCCGAGTCCAGTTCGACGACGACCTGGCGGACGTCCCCGCCGTCGCCGAACCGGACGCCCGCGCTGCGGCCGAGGGAGTACAGGCCGGAGGCCAGGGCCGCCATGTGGTCGGCGCTGTCGATGTCGAGACCGTGCACGGACTTCACCAGCCCGTCACAGGACAGGAGCACCGCGCTGGTGGTGTGCGGTACGCGCTGCACGAGGCCGCTCAGCAGCCAGTCGAGGTCGGAAGCGTGGGCGGTCGGCGCATCGCTCGCCATGGTGGATCGACTCCTTGGGTACGGGAAGGTATCTGCGGGAGCGCTGGGGGTGGTGGGCAGGGGTGGTGGGGGTGGGTACGGTGCGGGCGGTCAGCCGGCCGGGGCGCTCCCGTCGGGCCGGCCGACGCCGCGGGCACCGTCGGACGCGGGCGCGGGGGCCCGCTGCTGGGATATGGGGGTCGGGTCGGTGTGGTCCGGGCCCATGTGGCCTGGGCCGATGTGGTCTGAGCCCCTGTGGTCTGTGCCCATGGGGGATGGGTCCGGGTGGTGTGAGTCCGTGGGGCCTGTGCCCAGGGGATCCGCGCGCAGGTGCTCTGCGCCGATATGGTCCGCGCCGGCATGGTCTGGGCCCCGGTGCCCGGGCTGCTGCGGATGACGCGTCCGCTCGGTGAACTCCACCGGGACGGGCCGGAGGTGATGGCCTGCCATAGGGGCCGCGTCCATGTGGACGGAGTCCAGGTGGACGGAGTCCATGTGCGTCGCGTCCATGTGCGCGGACGCCCTGTGGGCCGAAAGGGTGGGGGACGAGTCCCTGTGGGCCGAGGCCGTGCCGGCTGAGCCCGGGGGGCTGCTTGAGTCCATGGGGCCGGAGCCCGGGTGGCTGGAGTCCAGGAAGGCGCTGGAGTCCAGGAAGCCGCTGGAGTTCATGTGGCCGGAGTCCAGGGGGCCGGCGTCCAGGGCGGGTGGCGCCTGGCTCTCCATGTGCTGCTGGGCCTCGGCGAGTCCGATCCCGCGCTGGAAGGCCGCCATCAACCCCGGGTCGTGGCCCGGGACGGTGTCCGCCTCCTGGCGCGGCGCGGGTCCACCTCGCAGCTGGGGGACGATGTGCTCCTGGGCACGGCGACGGGGCAGCGGCGGCTTGCTCATGGTGCCGCGCACCGTGCCGGTGCGCGGCGTGGGCAGGATGCCCGTGTGCGCCTCGACCGCCGCCCGGTCCCCGGCGCTGATGCCGGGCGCGGCCTCGGCGGGGGTACGCCGCTCCTGCCGGGCCCCGCGCACGGGAAGCGGTGCCGGGGCGGCTTCGCCGCGTCCGCCGTCGCCGTTCCCCGCACCGCTCTCGGTGCCGTGTCCGCCGCTCCCGCGCGGGGCGTGGCGGTGCCGACCGGCCACCGGAGCCTGCCCGGCGGCGGATCCCGCGTCGCCCTCGGAAGCGGACAGGGCGGCCCCGGTTCGCGCTCCGGTGCCGTCCTGCACGGGGCTCGCCTCGCCGCACCCCGCTCCCGGCGCCGGCACGGGCGCGGGCCCACGTGCCTGCCCCGGCCCGTGCGTCTGTCCGACGGCGTGTCCATGCCCCTGCGCGTACCCCTGCCCCTGCGCAGGCCCCTGGGGCGGCACGTGGGGCACCGCGCCGGTGTCCGCCCGAGCGTGCGGCCGGGGTGTCCCGGTCCCGGCGGCCGCGCCGGGCACTCCGGGCGCCGTACCCAACAACGCCTGCGGCACGACCAGTACGGCCTGCACCCCGCCGTAGATGTTGGTCTGCAGCCGCACATGGATGCCGTGCCGCCGGGCGAGCTGTGAGACGACGTAGAGACCGATGCGGCCGTCGGCCAGCAGGCTGGCGACGTTGACCTGGTCGGGGTCGTCGAGCAGGGCGTTCATCCGGTTCTGTTCGCCGACGGGCATGCCGAGCCCGCGGTCCTCGACCTCCACGGCGAGCCCGGAGGTGACGAGGTTGGCGCGGAGCAGCACCTGGGTGTGCGGCGCGGAGAACACCGAGGCGTTCTCGATGAGTTCGGCGAGCAGATGGATGACGTCGGCGACCGCGTGGCCGCGCAGCTCGCCGTCGATGGGCGGCACGAGTTTCACCCGGGAGTACTGCTCGACCTCCGCGATGGCGGAGCGCAGGACCTCGGTCATGCTGACCGGGTTGCTCCACTGGCGCCGGGAGACGGCACCGCCGAGCACGGCGAGGTTCTCGGCGTGCCGCCGGATGCGGGTGGCCAGGTGGTCCACGTGGAACAGGCCCTTGAGCAGGTCGGGATCCTCGATCTCGTTCTCCAGCTCGTCGAGGATCGAGATCTCCCGGTGCACGAGTGACTGCAGCCGGCGCGCCAGGTTGACGAAGACCTCCAGCTTCTGTTCGTTGCCCGCGTGGCTGGACAGCTGGGCGGCGCGCACGACGGCGGTGACGGCGCCGTCGTGCGCGCGGGCCAGGTCGGCGGCGAGGAGGTCGAAGTCGTCGGCGTCCGCGGGCGGCCGGCGGCGCGACGAGCGCTGCGGCGGGGCCTCGCCCTGGCGCAGCGCGTCGACCAGCCCGTGCAGGTCGGCCTCACCGCGCGCGGCGCTGCGGCGCAGTGCGGCGACCCGGTCGGACACCGAGCGGGCGGCGCGGTCGGCGGCCACGGCGGCGATGAGGATGCCGGCGACGGTCACGGTGACCGCTCCGGCGAGGACGGCCCAGAGCGTGGGCCCGGTGGGCGTGCCCGCGGAGCGGATGCTGAAGAGGACCGCGGCGGTGGCACTGAGCGCGACCGCGAGGGGCGGCAGCACGGCGAGCCGCATGAGCTGGGGCCGTATGTGCCTCTCGGGCAGTGCGGGAGCGGGCCGGGCGACCGGTCGCCCGTGCCGGCCACCCTCCCGGCGGTCGGCGCGGGTGGCCGGTGCTCGGAGGTGAGACATCTGCGTCCTCGTACTGGTCCGTCGGGCCTGGTCCTCACGCGGTGCGCGAGGCGGGCATGCGTCATCGCGGTGTCGGCGGGGGGACCGGCGGATCCGGCCGCGCGACGCGACGGCCACTCACAGTAGTCGCCCGCGCATCATGTGCGGTGGGCAGTTGACAAAAGCACCCGAGGAGCGTCCCGCTCTGGTATGAAGCGTCGTACGACAGACCGATAACCCGGCCGGACCCCGCCGACCGGATCGAAACACGACGAAATGACCTGATCAGAAGCGGTCAGAAAAGGAAGTCGGGCGGGGGCGGGCCTCCTGCGCCTTCACCCCGCCGTCCGGCATCGCGCGCTCCTGCACACGGCGCGCCCCACGAGCCCGGCCCTTCCCGAGGGCCACCGACTCCACCAGGCCGTCACGGAGAGTGCTTGCTTTGGCCTTGGATGGCCGGGGTGAGGTCATGGTCCCCGGCAGCACTCAGGGGGAGCACGATCGGCTCCCCCTGAGATGCCGGCTGTCGCCGGCCGGATCGTCAGCCGCGCTTCGGCGGCTCGGCGACGAACGCCCCGACGGACCGCCAGGTGCGCCGGAGCTCCCCCGACACGCCGCGCCACCAGGCCTCCGCCGGGAGCTTGCCCGCGGGCTCGAAGGGCTCGCCGGGGCGGGGCAGGGCCACCGCCTGGCCGGCCTCCTCGGCCGCTTCCTTCGTCCACTCGCCCGGCTCGGCCCAGGGGTGCGGGGCGAGGTTGAACGTGCCCCAGTGGATCGGCAGCAGCACGCCGTGCGGCGCTCCGCCCTGCAGGTCGAGATGGGCCCGCAGGCCCTCCTCGGGGGTCATGTGGATGTCCGGCCAGAACTCGCTGTACGCGCCGATCTGGATCATCGTGGCGTCGAACGGACCGTGGGCGGCGCCGACGTCCCCGAAGCCGTCGAAGTAGCCCGTGTCACCGCTGTGGTAGATGCGGTGCTCCTCGCCCGCGACGACCCAGGACGCCCAGAGGGTGTGCTGGGTGTTGCGCAGGCCCCGGCCGCAGAAGTGGCGGGCCGGGGTGGCGGTGAGCGTGAGCCCGCCGATCCCGGTGGACTCGTGCCAGTCCAGTTCGCGCAGCCGGTCCGGGGAGACGCCCCAGTGTTCGAGGTGGGCCCCGACGCCGAGCGGCACGGCGAACACGGTGTCCGTACCGGCCAGCGCCTTGATCGTGGGCAGGTCCAGATGGTCGTAGTGGTCGTGCGAGATGACGACCACGTCGACCTCGCCGAGCGCGGCCACCGGCAGCGGCACCGGGTGCAGCCGCCTCGGGCCGGCGAAGGGGAACGGGGAGCAGCGCTCGCCCCAGACGGGGTCGAACAGCACGCGGTGGCCGTCGATCTCCGCGAGGACGCTGGAGTGGCCCATCCAGGTCAGCCGCAGTCCGGTGGCGGGCGCCTTGGCCAGGTCGGCGAAGGTCGTGGGGTGCACCGGGACGGTGCCCTTCGGGGCGCGCAGGGGCCGGGTGTCCTTGTCGAGGAACACCTTGGCGAGGTCCAGCGTGGAACCGGAGGGCCGGGTGCGCGCCGGACCGCCCGGGTTCTGGAAGACGCCGTCCTTGAAGTGGGGGGAGCGGCGGATGCGTGCCAGGCGCTCACCGCCCGGATCCGCGCCGAAGGCCGCCGGCCGCAGCGCGCGGAGCCCGGAGCTCGAGGAACGCAGTCCGGTCACGGTACCTCCCGGTGGAGTGGGTGAGGCTCCCCATTATGGTCGGACCCCCCGACAGCCCCGGACGCCCGGGGTGTCCCTGCGGCCCCAGCCCGGCCCACTGAACCGTCGTTCAGCACGTTGACAGGCGCGGAGCCGCCCCGAATACTGACTCACGGTTCAGTAAAGCGATCATGCCGTGCTCTGCCCGGATCCCTTCGCCGCCCCCCTCGTCCGAGGCCGCCCCGGAGACACCGCGTCCGCCCTCCCCACCGAGCCGGTCGAGCTCCGCCCCGGCCGGCGCCCGCGGCGGTCACGGCACGCGCGCGTGCGGTCCCGTCAGACCGCCGCGCCCCCTCACCGAGGGCCTCGACCGGCCCCGCCCCACCCTGATCACCGTCCCCGAGGAGACCCCCATGACCGCCCCGACTCCCCTGATGTCGCTCGTCTGGACCGATCACGTCACCGGCCGTCGG
Organism: Streptomyces filipinensis; assembly: GCF_014649495.1. Lineage (GTDB taxonomy): Bacteria > Actinomycetota > Actinomycetes > Streptomycetales > Streptomycetaceae > Streptomyces > Streptomyces filipinensis. Next base: position 190,120 of record NZ_BMTD01000012.1, read on the forward strand.
GGATTCCTCGTCGTGGACCGGCTGGTGCGCGGCGTGGCCAGCGGCGGGCTGCGGATGCGGCCCGGCTGCACCCTGGAGGAGGTCGCGGGGCTCGCCCGCGGCATGACGGTGAAGGAGGCCCTGCACTACGACCCCGAGGCCCGCTACGTCCCCCTGGGCGGCGCCAAGGGCGGCGTCGACTGCGACCCCCGGGACCCGGAGGCGTACGGGCTCCTCGTGCGCTATCTGCGTGCCATGCGGCCGTACGTCGAGAACCTCTGGACCACCGGTGAGGACCTCGGCCTCACCCAGGACCTGGTCGACCGCGCGGCCGCCGAGGCGGGCCTGGTCTCCTCCGTCCAGGCGGTGTACCCGCTGCTCGACGACGAGGCGACCGCCCGCGAGCGGCTCGCGGACGCCTTCGCGGTCGTGGTGGACGGCATCGGCCTGGACGAGCTGGCCGGCGGCTGCGGGGTCGCCGAGTCGGTGCTCACGGCGCTGGACCGGGCGGCGGTGCCGTACGCGGGCACCCGGGTGGCCGTGCAGGGGCTCGGCACGATGGGCGGGGCCACCGCCCGCTTCCTCGCCCGGGCGGGGCTGACGGTGGTCGCGATCGCCGACGTCAAGGGCACGATCGCCAATCCGGCGGGGCTCGACGTCGAGACTCTGCTGGCCGCGCGGGACGCCTACGGCACCGTCGACCGCCGCGTCCTGCGCCCCGGTGACCGCGAACTGCCCGGCGACGCCTGGCTGTCCGCCGACGCGGAGGTGCTCGTCCCGGCCGCGGTGTCGTACGCGATCGGCACCGGCGACCAGGAGCGGATCCGCGCGCGCTGGATCGCCGAGGCCGCCAACATGCCCGTGGTGCCCGAGGCGGAACGGCTGCTGGCGGCGCGCGGGGTGACCGTGCTGCCGGACGTGGTGGTCAACTCCGCCACGAACGCCTGGTGGTGGTGGACCCTGTTCGGCGACATCGGCGCCGACGCCGACGAGGCGTTCGCGCACATCCGGCGTTCCCTGCGCACCCTGGTCGGACTGGTGCTCGACCGGGCGGACGCCGACGGTACGACCCCGCGCGCGGCCGCCCACGCCCTGGCGGCCGACCGGTTGCCGGTGATCGCGGACCGCTTCGGGTGGTACCGCTGACGTCCTGACTGAATGATCAGTCAGTAGCGAGGGGTCGTCGTTCCGGCGGAGCGGGGGTGCCGACTGGCCGTCGGCGCATGTCCGGGCGGCTGTGTAGGGTGAGCGCGTGGCGAGAGTGCGGTTGAGCGTGGCCGAGCGGCGGGAGGAGCTGCTGCGGGCCGCCATCGGGCAGATCGAGGCGCGGGGCGTGGCGGCGGTGAGGATCGCCGACGTGGCGGCGGCGCTCGGGGTGAGCAACGCGCTGGTGCTGTACCACTTCTCGACCAAGGAGAAGCTGGTCGCCGAGGCGTTCACCTACGCGGCCGAGGACGATCTCACGCATCTGCGCAAGCTGCTGGGACGGCGGACGTCGGCGCTGCGCCGGCTGCGGTCCGCGGTGCGCTGGTACGCGCCGACCGGGCAGGCCAAGGGCTGGCGGCTGTGGATCGAGGGCTGGGCCGTGGCCCTGCGCGAGCCCGCCCTGCGGGAGGTCACGCGGGACCTGGACAGGCAGTGGAAGGCGGCGATCACCGAGGTCATCGCCGAGGGCGTGGCGGCCGGTGAGTTCGCCTGCGCCGACCCGGCCGGCACCGCGCTGCGCCTGACCGCGCTGCTGGACGGGCTGGCGGTGCAGCTGACGTCGTACCCGGGAGCGGTGCCGCGGACACGTGCGCAGGAATGGGCCGACGACGCCCTGGCCCGGGAACTGGGCCTGGACCGGAAGGCGTTGACCGAACGCTAGCGGCCGCCATGCCCCGCACCGCGGTGTCTGCGGTGCGGGGCATGGGGCGGTCGTCAGGCCACCGAGGTGATGCGCAGCTTGATGTCGTCCGGGGACAGGGTTCCCTTCGCGGTGACATGGTCGCCGGAGGACTCGCCGCGCAGGCGGCGGCCGATCCACGGGACCAGGAACTCGCGGGCCCACTGGACGTCGTCGCGGCGGATCTCCAGCGTGCCCCGGGGCGGCTGCGGCGGCCACGGCTGCTCCGGGTCGGCCGGGACGTCGAGGCCGAGGGCCTGGCCGGCGCGCAGCGCCACGCGCGTGTGCCCCTCGGGCGAGAGGTGGAGCCGGTCGCTGTCCCACGCCCTGCGGTCCTGAACCGACTTCAGGGACCACAGGTCGAGCACCGGGCAGCCGTACCGGTCCGCGATGGCGCGGACGTGCCCGTTGTAGGTGGCGATCTTGCCGCGCAGATGCTTGAGCACGGGGACGCCACGGGTGTCGAAGCCGGTCGTGACCATCACCGTGCCGGCGGCCTCGGCCAGCCGGGCGACGGCGCGCTCGAAGCGCTCGGCCACCTCGTCCGGGTCGGTGCCGGGGCGGATGATGTCGTTGCCGCCCGCGCAGAAGGAGACCAGGTCCGGGGCGAGTTCGACGGCCTGCGGGAGCTGGTCCTGCACGATCTGGTCGAGCAGTTTCCCGCGCACCGCGAGATTGGTGTACTTGAAGTCGCCCTCGGGCCGCCGGTCGGCGAGCAGGACCGCGAAGCGGTCGGCCCAGCCCACGAACGCCCCGTCGGGCCCGGGGTCGCCGACGCCCTCGGTGAAGCTGTCCCCCACCGCCACGTACGACCCGATCACTGATTTTTTGTCATTCTTCGAATCGTCTGCCACATCGGACCATGATTCACCCTGGGATGTGACTTACGCGACCGTAGGCGGGGGTTGACGAACGGTGAGATAAGACACCCTTAAATGATTTGCCAATCCGGAATAAGGCGAACACACCGAAGGCCGGACCCGGGGATCGTGGGTCCGGCCTTCGGCGGCGTGTCAGGCAGGTGGTTCGGGGGGCGTCAGACGACGGCGACGCCGTGCTCGCGGAGGTAGCCCACCGGGTCGATGTCGGAGCCGTAGTCCGGGGTGGTCCGGATCTCGAAGTGCAGGTGCGGGCCGGTGACGTTGCCGGTGGCGCCCGACAGTCCGACCTGCTGCCCCTCGGTCACGGTCTGCCCGGCCCGGACGGAGAGCTGGGAGAGGTGGCCGTACTGCGCGTAGTGGCCGTCGTCCAGCCTGATGACGACCTGGTTGCCGTACGCGCCACCCCAGCCGGCGGAGACGACCGTGCCCGCGGCGACGGCCTTGACCGGGGTGCCGGTCGGGACGACGAAGTCGACGCCCGTGTGGTGGCCACTGGCCCACATTCCGCCGGCCACGTGGTAGCCGGTGCCGAGGGTGGCGCCGGTGACCGGGAGGGTGAATCCGGTGGAGGCGGCCGCCCCGGTGGCGGCGCCGGAGGTCCCGGTCGCCGGGGCGGCCTGGGACGCGGAGGAGTGCGCGGCGCGCGAGGCGTGCGAAGAGTGCGAGGCCCGCGAGGAGTGCGAGGCGGCCGACGGACGGCTCGGGGTGGCCGCCTCGGTGCGGCTCGGTGCGGCCGGCCGGCCGAGCGCGAGCTTCAGACCCGGGTGGATCAGCGACGGGTCGTCGCCGACGGCCTGCCGGTTGTCGCCGTAGAGGCGGTGCCAGCCGCCGGACACGTGGTGCTCGTAGGCGATCTCGGAGAGGCAGTCGCCGGGCTTCACCGTGTAGGCGCCCAGGCGGGAGTCCGGCTGCGCGGCGGCCTTCTTCACCGGGGCCTGGAGGGACTGCACGGCCTGTGCGGAGACGGACTGCGTGGTGCCGGCGGCATGCGCCCCCGTGGTTCCGATGAGCGGGAGGGCCAGGGCGGCGCCACCGGTTCCGGCAACGGCGATCGAGCGGGAAAAACGCGGGGTCTTGGGGCGTCGGTGCTTGCCCTTACCAGGCATGGCGCATTCCTCTCCCACGCCTGCGAGGTGAGCTGTCGGGTTCGGACGGGAGTCGCCCGGCCGTGCGCGCACGGCTTCACCCCGAGCCTGTCGCGGAGACCGGACAGGCAGTCGTACCTGGTGGGTCCCCCGCTCCTGCCGAAAGCGGGTCAAGTGTGTGGGACTCCGGGCGGCGGCAGGATTCGGCGTTCCGTCCGGATCGGTGGCGAACGTAAGGGAGCAAGACGCGGGGAAACAAGGAGCCGGTTCCCGCCGTTCGCCTTTCCGGAGATCGCATGCGGGAATTCTCGGTCACCCTCCGTGTATTCCCGTCTCCCGTGTTCTTTCAATTTCCCTTTCCATCGTGGAGATTACGTGAACATGACGCACGACGCAGGGTCACGAATATGACCCTCCTCACGCGCACCATGCCAGGTGTCCTTATTCCGTGGCGAGTTGGAATGAAGGCGCCAATTCGGACAGAGGGGTCAGATACGACGTAGCTGGAGAACCTTTGCATCCAGGTCACCCTTGAGCCCGGTACGCAGCCCGTGATGGAGGAGCACGGCACCTCGATGCACATCACCCGTTTCGCGGCATTCGTACGACGCCGTCGGGTCGAGGCCGCGCAGACGCAGCGCCGGTACGGGCTCGCCGTGGCTCTGCGCCTGGAGCCAGGCGAGGACCACCGCCTCCTCACCCAGGACGTACTGCACGGCGCTCAGACCGCCGGCCGGAGGCCGCAGCCGGTACAGCTCGCCCTGCTGGACGACCGGGCGGATCTCCTTGTAGAGACCGACCCACCGCCGAGCCTCGGCCAGCTCCTGACCGGTCCACCCGGTGAGGTCACCGCCGACCCCGAGGACGCCCGCCATGGCGCTGACGAAGCGGAACCGAAGGGAGCTGACCCGCCCGTTGAGCTGGGTGTTCGGACTGTCGGTGACCCAGGCGGCCATGACCGTGGCGGGGTGGACCTGGCTGAAACCGTGCTGGATGGCGAGCCGGTCCAGCGGGTCGGTGTTGTCGGAGGTCCACACCTGGTCGGTGCGGCTCATGACCCCGAGGTCGATCCGCCCGCCCCCGCCCGAGCAGGACTCGAAGGCGACGCCGGGATGGGCCGCGCGCAGCCGGTCCAGCAGGGCGTACAGGGCGCGGACGTGGTCCACCCACAGGCGCTGCGGGTACGGCTCGCCGGGCCAGCCGGCGTCGGTGAAGCAGCGGTTGAAGTCCCACTTCACATAGTCGACCGGCGCACTGGACAGCAGGGTGTCCAGCCGCTCCCACAGGTAGTCCTGGACGTCCTCGCGGGCGAGGTTGAGGACCAGCTGATTGCGCAGTTCTGTCCGCTTCCGTCCCGGTTGGTACTGCACCCAGTCGGGGTGCGCGCGGTACAGGTCGCTGTCCGGGTTGACCATCTCGGGCTCGACCCAGATGCCGAAGCGCATGCCGAGGCCGTGCACCTGGTCGGCGAGGGGCTTCAGGCCGTGCGGGAAGCGGTCGGGGTTGGGGGTCCAGTCGCCGAGGCCCGCGCGGTCGCTGGTCCGGGCGCCGAACCAGCCGTCGTCCACGACGAACAGCTCCACGCCGATCTCGGCGGCCCGGCGGGCGAGCGCGAGCTGCTGCTCCTCGGAGATGTCGAAGTTCGTCGCCTCCCAGGAGTTGAACAGGACCGGCCGGTCACGCCCGGCGTCCGGGATCACGTGCTCACGCTGGTAGGCGTGCCAGGCGCGGCTCGCGCCGCCGAAGCCGCCGGCGCTCCACAGGCCCGCGAAGACCGGGGTGGTGTACGACTCCCCCGGCTCCAGGAGCAGCAGCCCCGAGTCGTCGTAGCCGGCGCCGCCGGTGATCTGCACGCGCGCGTCCGGGAGCTGGGCGACGGCGATACGCCAGGAGCCGGACCAGCCGAGCGCGCAGCCGTAGACCTCGCCGTGCTCCTCGGTGGCGTCGGTGTCCAGTGCCACCCAGGGCAGGTGCTGGTGGCCGGTGTGGCCGCGGCGGCTGCCGACGACCTTCTCGCCGTAGGTGAGCGGGGCGGTGGTGAGGCGGGACTCGGCGGCCCAGCGGCCGTGCAACTGGGACAGCCGCCAGCCCTCGCGGTCGGGCAGGGTCCAGGTGGCGGCGTCGGTCCGCAGCAGCTCGACGCGCGCGTGCCCGCCGTTCTCCACGGTCACCCAGCGCTCCACGACGTCGTCGCGCATCCGGTAGTGCAGGGTGACGGCGAGGCCGTCGTCGTCGAAGCGCAGCCGCAGTTCGTCGCCCTCCGTGTCGTACGCCTGGAAGGTCCACTCCGTGCCGCGGCGCTGGGCGGTGCGCACCGACAGAGCGGGGCGGACGAAGCGGGGGCCGCCCTCGACGGGGTACTCCTCGCGGCCGTCGAGCGGGGACTCGAAGGGCCAGTAGCCGGGCAACGGGTCCTCGGCCAGGGCTTGTGCGTCCGCGAGGGCGATGCGGGGCCCCCAGTGCAGGTGGAGCAGCTCGTCCGCGTCGGTCAGATGCAGGGCGTAGCCGCTGGTGGGCCCCGAGAGGAGCCAGGTACGACCGTCTTCGGCGATGTCCACCACGTAAGACCTCACAGGTGTCAACAGATCCGCTCAAGTGCCAACATCATCGGCCGGGTGGACGCCGGTGACAATGCCCTGTGGACAACTCCTTGCCCGAGGAAACCGATGTCGTATGGTCGACAGAGCGCCCGCCGACGAGCCGCGACGGCGGGGTCCGACCGCAAGGAGCCCCCGTGACGCAGCAGGTCCCGTCGACCGAGCCGGAGCTGGCCGGAGTGCGCAATTTCCGTGACGTGGGCGGGCTGCCGACCGTGGACGGGCGCAGGGTCCGGCACGGGGTGCTGTTCCGCAGCGGCCACCTCGCGCACGCCACAAAGGACGACGCGTCCTTCCTCACCTCCCTGGGCCTGCACACGATCTTCGACTTCCGCAACGCGGCCGACCAGAAGCTGGAGGGCCCGGACGTCGAGCTGCCCGGGGTGCGGAACGTGAACCTGCCGCTGAGCGACCCGGCGGACGGCGCCGAGTTCTGGAAGATGGTCCGCGACGGCGACCTCGACCAGCTGCGCGGGATCCTCTCCGACGGCAAGGGCGCGGCCCGGATGGTCGCCTCGTACCGGACGATCGTCAAGGAGCGCACCGCCGAGCACTCCCGGGTGCTGGGCGCGCTCGCCGAGGACAGTGTGCCCGCCCTGATGCACTGTGCGGCGGGCAAGGACCGCGCGGGCATCTCGATCGCCGTGACGCTGCTGGCGCTGGGCGTGGAGCGCGAGGCGATCATCGCCGACTACCTGGAGTCCAACGCCAAGCACCGGCGCTACAAGGTCCGCCGCAGCGGCAGCGCGGAGACCGCGTACACCCCGGAGGTCATGGAGCTGCTGAGCCCGCTCTTCGACGCCCGCGCCGAGTACCTCCAGGCGGCCTTCGAGACCATCGAGCAGACCTGGGGCGGGGCGGACGCCTACCTGGAGCAGGGCCTCGGCCTCACCCCGGCGGCCCGCGACCGGCTGCGCGAGCGCCTGCTGGACTGAGCGGACGACGCCGGCACCGGCTGCCGCTCCGCCCCGGCCGGCCGCCCCGTCAGCTCTTCGCGCCCACCGCGAACAGCAGGAAGAGGAACGCGGCCAGGACGTGGCCGAGGGCGATGTAGATGATCAGTCGGATCCACAGGGAACGGGGGAACTTCTCCTCGAAGTTGCTCATGGCAGCTCTCCGGTCAGCGGCCCCAGGCACAGCGTGGCCGTGGGGCTCTGCAGCAGGGTGTGGACGAACAGCAGCTCGACGCCGTCGTGGTCCTCGGCGGCGAGGCGGTGCGGGGTGAGCGAGTCGAAGTGCGCGCTGTCGCCGGGCGCGAGCAGGTGCGTGGCGTCTCCGAGGCGCAGCCGCAGCCGGCCCCCGAGGACGTAGACCCACTCCTCGCCCGGGTGGACGCGCACGATGTCGCCCTGCGAGCCGTACGGCACGCGCACGCGCAGGGCCTGCATGCCGCGGCCCGGAGCCCCGGCCTGGAAGTACGTCCAGCCGCCCGCCCGGACCGGCTCCATGTCACCGGCCCGCACGATCGCGTCCCGGTCGGCGACCCTCTCGCCCAGGAGTTCGGAGACGGTCGTACCGTAGATACGGGCGAGGGCCAGCAGCATCGGCAGCGACGGCTGCCGCTGCCCGGTCTCCAGCCGGGACAGATGGGCCGGTGAGAGTCCGGCGGCGCGGGCCGCGGCCTCCAGCGTGAGGCCGGAACGGCGGCGCAGTCCGCGCAGTTGCGGAGCGACCGACGGCAGTTCGTCGCCCGGGCCCGCCGCCGGGCCGGCTTCTGAGGCGTTCATGCCTCCATTGAGCCCGATTCTTGCCTGTGCGGCAATTTTCTTGCCCGTGAGGCAAAAACCGCGCCATGGACGCCCACCACGCCGACCGGGGCATCGGCCGGCCGTGGACCTCCAGGGCCGGGGCCCGGCAGGGTCAGCGGCCCGCCACCGCCTGCTTGATCAGGGTCTTGCCGAAGTCCCACATCAGGCCGCCGCCGCTGTGGGCGTCGTCCATCACGGCGGTGAAGGCGGCCACGAACCGGTCGACGTCCGCCTCGTCGATGATCAGCGGCGGGATCAGCTTGATCACCTCCAGGTGGTCGCCGGAGACCTGGGTGAGGATCCGGTGCCGCTGCAGCAGCGGTACGACGACCATCTGCGCGAACAGGCCCTTACGGGCGGCCTGCAGCATGGTCCAGCGGCCGCGCAGCTTCAGCGAGGAGGGCCGGCCGAACTCGATGCCGATCATCAGGCCCCGGCCGCGGACGTCGGCCAGCAGCTCGTACCGGTCGATCAGCGCGGCCAGCCGGGACTTCAGCAGTTCCCCGGTGGTGCGGACGCCCGCGACGATCTGCTCGTTCTCCATGACCGACAGCACGGCGAGGCCGCACGCCATCGCCTGGGCGTTGGCGCCGAAGCTCGCCGAGTGGACCAGCACGCGGTCCATGGACGAGTAGACCTTCTTGAAGATCCAGTCCCTGCCGAGGGTGGCCCCGACCGGGACGTACCCGCCGGACAGGGCCTTGGCCACGCACACCAGGTCGGGTTCGACGCCGTCCTCGTGCTGGTAGGCGTAGAAGTCGCCGGTACGGCCGAGACCGGTCTGCACCTCGTCGGCGATGAGCAGCGCCTTGTGCCGGTGCAGCAGTTCCTGCGCGGCGCGCAGATAGCCGGGCGGTGCCTCGTGCACGCCCTTGCCCTGGATCGGCTCCACGATCAGGGCGGCCACGTCGCCCTTCTTCAACTCCCGGGCGAGGGCGTCGAGATCTCCGAGGGGTACGGGCGTGTCGGGCAGCAGCGGGGCGAAGCCGTCCCGGAATCCGCTCTCGCCGTTGACCGACAGGGAGCCGGTGGTCAGGCCGTGGAAGGCGTGGTCGCAGTAGAGGACGCGGGGCCTGCCGGTGGCGTACCGGGCGAACTTCAGGGCCGTCTCGACGGCCTCCGTGCCGCTGTTGCCGAAGAACACCCGGTCCAGGTGCGGGCTGTGGGTCAGGAGGCGTTCGGCGAGCAGTCCCGGCAGCGGCTGGCAGTCGAAGCGGGTGAGGTCGGCGAGGTCGAGGTCGAGCACGTCGTGCAGGGCCTTGCGGACGACCGGGTGGTGGCGGCCGAGGCCCATCACGCCGAACCCGGCGAGCATGTCCAGGTGGTCGTTGCCGTCCGCGTCGAAGAAGTGGGCACCCTCGGCCCGCTCGTAGACCTTGTCGAAGCCGATGGTGTGCAGCATGCGCGGGAGCTGCGGGTTGAGGTACCTGGTGTGCAGCTCGTAGCGTTCGGCTCCGCGCTCGGCGAGGAGGGCGCCGAGGTCGAACTCCGTGCTCATTCACTCTCCTTGGCTGGGCCGCCCGTGTCCTTGACGGCCAGGCTCGCGCTGATCCGCCCGGCGATCTCGACGGGCGTGAGACCGATGTCGGCCAGCACCTCGGCGCGCTTGGCGTGCGCGAGGAACTGCTCCGGGATGCCGAACCGCCGTACCGGCACGTCCACATCGGCGTCACCGAGGGCCAGCTCCACGGCGGAACCGACACCCGCGGAACGGCTGTTGTCCTCCACCACGGCCACCAGCCGGTGTCCGGCGGCGAGGTCCGGCAGCGCGGGGTCGACGGGCTTGACCCACCGCGGGTCGACCACCGTGCAGGGGATGCCGCGCGCCTCCAGCAGGTCGGCGGCCTTCAGGCACACCGGCGCCATCACGCCGACGGACACCAGCAGCACCTCGGGGCGTTCGGCGCGGTGCAGGACGTCCATGCCGCCGACGCGGTCGAGCGCGGGGATGTCCGGGCCGACCGACTCCTTCGGGAAGCGGACCAGGGTGGGCGCGTCGTCGACGGCCACGGCCTCGCGCAGCTGGGCGCGCAGCTGGCCGGCGTCGCGTGGCGCGGCGATCCTGAGGCCGGGGACGACCTGCAGGACGGACATGTCCCACATGCCGTTGTGGGAGGCCCCGTCGACGCCGGTGACACCGGCCCGGTCCAGGACGAAGGTGACCCCGCAGCGGTGCAGGGCGACGTCCATCAGCAGCTGGTCGAAGGCGCGGTTGAGGAAGGTGGCGTAGACGGCCACGACCGGGTGCAGCCCGCCGGTGGCGAGGCCGGCCGCCGAGACGGCCGCGTGCTGTTCGGCGATGCCCACGTCCCACACGCGGTCGGGGAAGCGCTCGGCGAACGCGCCGAGGCCGACCGGGTGCAGCATGGCCGCCGTGATGGCGACGACGTCGTCGCGTTCCTCGCCGATCCGCACGATCTCGTCACCGAACACGGAGGTCCAGGACGGCCCGCTGGAGGGGCTGAGCGGTGCGCAGGTCAGCGGGTCCATCACGCCGACGGTGTGGAAGTGGTCCTCCTCGTGGTTGAGGGCCGGCTCGTAGCCGCGCCCCTTCTCCGTGAGACAGTGCACCAGGACGGGGCCGTGGAAGCGCTTCGCGCGGCGCAGTGCCGACTCGACCGCGCCGATGTCGTGCCCGTCGATCGGGCCGAGGTACTTCAGGCCCAGGTCCTCGAACATGCCCTGCGGGGCGAAGGCGTCCTTGAAGCCCTTCTTCGCGCCGTGCAGGGACTCGTAGAGGGTGTTGCCGACCACGGGTGTCCTCAGGAGGACGTCCTTGCCCCACGCCAGGACCTTCTCGTAGCCGTCGGTGGTGCGCAGGGTGGCCAGGTGGTTGGCGAGGCCGCCGATGGTCGGGGCGTAGGAGCGTTCGTTGTCGTTGACGACGATGATCAGCGGCCGGTCCTTGGCCGCCGCGATGTTGTTCAGCGCCTCCCAGGCCATGCCGCCGGTCAGCGCGCCGTCGCCGATGACCGCGACCACATGGCCCTTGTCGCCCTGCACCTGGTTGGCCTTGGCCAGGCCGTCGGCCCAGCCGAGCGCGGTGGAGGCGTGGCTGTTCTCGATGACGTCGTGCTTGGACTCCTCGCGCGAGGGGTAGCCGGACAGGCCGCCCTTGCCCCGCAGCTTGGAGAAGTCCTGACGCCCGGTCAGCAGCTTGTGGACGTAGCTCTGATGGCCGGTGTCCCACAGGATGCGGTCGGCCGGTGACTCGAAGACCCGGTGGAGCGCGACGGACAGTTCCACCACGCCCAGATTGGGCCCGAGGTGACCACCGGTTCTCGACACCGCGTGCACCAGGAACTCACGTATCTCCTCGGACAGTTCGCCGAGTTCCGCCTCGGACAGCGCCTTCAGGTCGCGTGGTCCCCGGATGTTCTCCAGAATGGTCACGCTGGGCCCCCTCTCGGTCCGTGCCGTGCTGTGCCTCAACTCATCTGGTCTGCGGGGCTCGTCCGCTCGGCGAGCTTCATGGCCTCTTCGATGAGGGTCTCGACGATCTTCGACTCGGGGACGGTCTTGACGACCTCGCCCTTGACGAAGATCTGCCCCTTCCCGTTGCCCGAGGCAACTCCGAGGTCGGCCTCACGGGCCTCGCCGGGGCCGTTGACCACACACCCCATCACCGCGACCCGGAGCGGCACTTCCATGCCCTCCAGGCCCGCCGTGACCTCCTCGGCGAGCTTGTAGACGTCCACCTGGGCCCGGCCGCAGGAGGGGCAGGAGACGATCTCCAGACGCCGCTGCCGCAGCCCCAGCGACTGCAGGATCTGGATGCCGACCTTGACCTCCTCCGCCGGCGGTGCGCTCAGCGAGACACGGATCGTGTCGCCGATCCCCTGGGACAGCAACGCGCCGAAGGCCACGGCCGACTTGACCGTCCCCTGGAAGGCCGGGCCGGCCTCGGTCACCCCCAGGTGCAGGGGGTAGTCGCACTCCTCGGCGAGCTGGCGGTACGCCTCGATCATCACGACCGGGTCGTTGTGCTTCACGGAGATCTTGATGTCCCGGAAGTCGTGCTCCTCGAAGAGCGAGGCCTCCCACAGCGCGCTCTCGACCAGCGCCTGCGGGGTCGCCCTGCCGTGCTTCCGCAGCAGCCGCCGGTCCAGTGAACCGGCGTTGACGCCGATCCGGATCGGCGTGCCGTGGTCCTTGGCGGCGCGCGCGATCTCCTTCACCTGGTCGTCGAACTTCTTGATGTTGCCCGGGTTCACCCGGACCGCCGCGCAGCCGGCCTCGATGGCCGCGAAGACGTACTTCGGCTGGAAATGGATGTCCGCGATCACCGGGATCTGCGACTTGCGCGCGATGGTGGCGAGGGCGTCCGCGTCGTCCTGCGTGGGGCAGGCGACGCGGACGATCTGACAGCCGGACGCGGTGAGTTCCGCGATCTGCTGCAGGGTGGCGCCGATGTCCGACGTACGGGTCGTCGTCATCGACTGCACCGACACCGGGGCTCCGCCCCCGACCGCCACCGGCCCCACCTGGATCTGCCGCGCCACACGCCGCGGCGCGACCGGACGGGCCGGTACCCCGGGAACGCCCAAGGGGACGGCGGTCATCGCGTCACTCCCGGTTCCCGGAGACGGTCTCGCGCATGGCCCGCAGCGACTCCTTCAGGGAGCCCATGGTGGCGAGGACGGCGGTGGGCTCGTAGCCGCAGTGCGCCATGCAGTTGTCGCAGCGCGGGTCCTTGCCGCGGCCGTACTTGTCCCAGTCGGTCTTCTCGATGAGTTCGCGGTACGTCGGCACGTACCCATCGCTCATCAGGTAGCAGGGCCGCTGCCAGCCGAAGAGCGAGTAGTTCGGGATCGCCCACGCGGTGCACGGGAAGTCGACCTTGCCCTCAAGGAAGTCGAGGAAGAGCGGGGAGTGGTTGAGCCGCCACTTCCTGCGGTTGCCGCCCGCGAAGGCCTTCCTGAACAGCTCGCGGGTCTGCTCCACACCGAGGAAGTGCTCCTGGTCGGGGGCCTTCTCGTAGGCGTAGGCGGGCGAGATCATCATCTCGTCGACCTTCAGGTCGTCGTTGAGGAAGTTGAGCACCTCGATGATGGTCTGCGGGGTGTCGGTGTTGAAGAAGGTCGAGTTGGTGGTCACCCGGAAGCCGCGTCGCTGGGCCTCCTTGATCGCCTCCACCGCCTCGTCGAACACGCCCTCCTTCGCGACGGACTCGTCGTGCCGCTCGCGCAGCCCGTCGATGTGTACGGCGAAGGCGAAATAGGGGGAGGGCCGGAATTCGTCGATCTTCTTGCGCAGGAGCATCGCGTTGGTGCAGAGGAAGACGTATTTCCGCTTGGCCACCAACTGACGGACGATCTCGTCGATCTGAGGGTGCATCAACGGCTCGCCGCCGGCGATGGAGACCATCGGCGCACCGGACTCCAGCACCGCGCCCACGGCCTGGGCGACCGGCATGCGCTGCTTCAGCACCCCGGCCGGGTGCTGGATCTTGCCGCAGCCCTCGCACTTGAGATTGCAGGCGAAAAGCGGTTCCAGCTCGACGATGAGCGGAAACTTGTCCCGCCTGCGCAGCTTCTGTTCAGCCAGGTATGTAGCGACCTTGATGGACTGGCGCAACGGCATGGCCATCTGGCTCACCTCCGGGGGAGCAGCAAAGAACGGTGCCATTCGAAGAAAGCAGGAAGAACGGATCGAAGAACGCGGAAAGCCGATATTCCACCGCGCACCGTGCCGATCCGGACGAGTTCGTGTTCGGGGGCGTCCACGACCACCCGTACGGCCGCAACCGGGCGCTCGCCGGTACGGACGGCGGTCAGCAGCGTGGCCGCCGACTCCATGTCGACCGCGATCGCACCGGTGGCGAGCAGCTGGGACCGCTCGGGGCCGCGTACGACGTGGTCGGAGCCGGTGAGGGGGCCGGTGTGGACGGTGCGCCCGGGCAGCAGGCGCGCGAGTTCCTTGACGAGCAGTTCGGTGCCCACGCAGGCGACGGTGCCGCGCGGGTCCCGGGTCTCCTCGGCCACGACCAGGTCGCCGGGGTGCATGCCGGGGGCGAGCCCGGCGCAGAAACCGGTGGCCAGCACGGCGGCCTCGGTGTGGGTGTCCTCGGCCAGGCACCGGGTGACGGAGCGTTCCGCCGCGCGGGGGCCCATGCCCGTGCGGAGGAAGGTGACCGGCCCGCCCGCACCGCCGTGGTCGCCGGTGCGCAGGGCGAGGTGCTCGATGCCGAGGGCGCAGGCGATCAGCAGCGGGGCCGGGGCGGGCTGGGTGCTCACCTCAGCTCACCCTGGCCTCGGCCCGCGGTTTCCCGGCGAGGAGGCCGCGCTCGAAGGGGTCGCCGTGCAGGTACCGGCCGAGCGCGGTCAGCGGGAAGACCTGGCGGTACAGGTGATAGTTGATGGAGAAGTCCCAGGGGAAGCCGGTGCCGGTGAAGTACGGCTCGTCCCAGGTGCCGTCCGCCCGCTGGGTGTCGGCCAGCCACCGGATGCCGCGCTCGACGGCCTTGGAGTCCTTCTCCCCCGCCGCGAGCAGCGCCATCAGCGCCCACGCGGTCTGCGAGGCGGTGGAGGCGCCCCGGCCGCTCCATTCCTTGACGTACTTGTAGGAGCGCAGGTCCTCGCCCCAGCCGCCGTCGTCGTTCTGGACCGACTCCAGCCAGGCCACGGCCCGCCGGATCGCCGGGTGCGCACCGGGCAGCCCGGCCGCGGTCAGCGCGGGGACCACCGAGCCGGTGCCGTAGATGTAGTTGACGCCCCAGCGGCCGAACCACGAGCCGTCCGGCTCCTGTTCGGCGAGCAGCCAGTCGATGCCCCGGCGGGTCCGCGGGTCGTGGGCCAGTCCCTCGGCGGCGAGCATCTCCACGACGTGGGCGGTGACGTCCGCGGACGGCGGGTCGATGACCTCACCGAAGTCGCAGAACGGCAGCCGGTTGGGGAACGGGCTGGTGTTGTCGACGTCGAAGGCGCCCCATCCGCCGTTCTTCGACTGCATCCCGAGGTTCCAGCGCACCGCGCGCCCGATGGCGTGGTCCGTGCGCTCGGGGTCGTGGTGCCGGACGCGGCGCAGCGCGAGGGCGACCTCCGCGGTGTCGTCGATGTCCGGGTAGTTGTCGTTGTGGAACTCGAACGCCCAGCCGCCGGGCGGGAGCCCCGGCCGGCGCACGGCCCAGTCACCGGGCCGGACGATCTCCTCGCCGAGCATCCAGTCGGCCGCCTTGACCAGTTGCGGATGGTCGGCCGGGAGCCCCGCGTCGACGAGCGCGATGGTGGCGAGGCAGGTGTCCCACACCGGGGACTGGCAGGCCTCGATCATCCGGGCGCCGTCCTCGCGCCACACGGCGAAACGGTCCAGCGAGGCGAGGCCCTCGCGCATCACCGGATGCTGGAGGTCGTAGCCGAGCAGATACAGGGCGATGAGCGAGTACACGGCCGGGGGCTGGATGCCGCCCCAGCAGCCGTCGTTCTCCTGGCGCTCGATGATCCAGCGGGCGGCGGAGTTCATCGCGGCCCTGCGGAGTCTCTTCGGAGCGACCTTGCGGAACCGGTGCAGCGCCTTGTCCAGGCGCTGGAAGGCGCCGTCCCAGCTGGCCAGCGGAGCGAGCGGCCGCACCGGGTTCGGGTTCGCCGGGTCGGTGTGCAGCTCGTCCAGCGGGAAGGGCGCGGGGCGCACCGGGCGCTTGGCCGAGACGATGGTCAGCGGC
This sequence comes from Streptomyces filipinensis, assembly GCF_014649495.1. GTDB lineage: Bacteria > Actinomycetota > Actinomycetes > Streptomycetales > Streptomycetaceae > Streptomyces > Streptomyces filipinensis. The sequence goes on from NZ_BMTD01000012.1 coordinate 205,955, forward strand.
ACGATGGTCTGCCGGGCCCAGCACCCGAAGTCGTAGATGTTGAGCGGCATCCAGGCGGGGAACCAGATGAGCTCCGGCGGGAGTTCGGGCAGGTCCTCCCACTTCCACCAGCCGAACAGGGCGAGCCAGATCCGGGTGAAGACACGGGCGGCGGCGATGCCGCCGCGCTCGCGGATCCAGGCGGATGCCCGCGCCATGTGCGCGTCGTCGGGGGCGTCGCCGGCCAGGCGCAGGGCGACGTACGCCTCGATGGTGGCCGACAGGTCGCCGGGCCCGCCGTAGAAGGTGGCCCAGGTGCCGTCCTCGCGCTGCTCGCCGCGGATGAACGTGGCCGCGGCCTGTGCGGTGCTCTCGTCGAGGATCCCCAGGAACTGACGGAGCAGCAGGTCCTCGGCGTCCATGGTGACGTTGGTCTCCAGGTCGCCCTTCCACCAGCCCTGGGCGTCCTGCCGGGCGAGCAGGAAGTCGGTGGCGCGCCTCGCGGCGCCTGCGGCGGCTTCTTGTACCCCGGCCGCCTCGGGGGTGGTGAGGGTGGTGTCGCTGGCCGCGGCAGCGCGGGACGGCACAGTCGCCCCGGTGCTTCCGTCGGTCGTCGCTGTCATGGCTTCCCCTTCGTGCAGTCGTGCGAGTCGTGCTGCTGTGGGTCCGCCGTCGGCCGGTGTCCGCACCATCCTGCGGCACCGGCCGGCGACTACGCGAGATGTGTTCGACCGATAGGGATCATCTCTTCCGTACGACGACGAAGTCGGCGAGCGCCGTGAAGGAGTCGCGCACCCGGGCGGGCATGTCGACGGCGTCGAGGGCTTCGACGGCGACGGTGTGCTGACGGCGCGCTTCCTCGGCCGTCCAGGCGCGGCCGCCGGCCTCCTCGATGAGGGCGGCACGGGCCGCGAACTCCTCCTCGGAGAAGTTCTCGAAGTCGCTGCTCTTGGCGTCCGCCGCGAGGATCTCGCCGAGCCGCTCGGAGGCGGGGCCGCCGGCCGCGAGCGCGGCGACGACCGGCAGGGACTTCTTGCGCTGGCGCAGGTCGCTCCAGGTCTGCTTGCCGGTGGCCTCCGGGTCGCCCCAGATGCCGAGCAGGTCGTCGACGGCCTGGAAGGCGAGGCCGAGGTGGTAGCCGTACTTCTCCAGCGCGTCGGCGGTGGCGTCGTCCGCGCCGCCGAGGACCGCGCCGATGGAGCTGGAGGCGGCGAGCAGCGCGCCGGTCTTGTTGCCCTCCATCTCCAGGCACTCCTCGACGCTGACCCGGTCGCGGTGCTCGTAGGAGATGTCCTGCGCCTGGCCGTCGATCAGGGCGCGGGTGGCGGTGGTCAGCCGGCGGGTGGCCCGGCCGGCCTCGACGGTGCCGAGTTCCAGCAGCACCTCGTTGGCCAGGGCGAACAGGGCGTCGCCGACCAGGATGGCCTGGGCGGGGCCGTGCACCTTCCAGACGGTGTCGCGGTGCCGGCGCTGCTCGTCGCCGTCCATCAGGTCGTCGTGCAGCAGCGAGAAGTTGTGGACGAGTTCGACGGCCACGGCGCCCGGGACGCCCACCTCGGGCGCGGCACCGGTGACCTCGGCGGAGAGCACGGCGAGGGCGGGACGCACGGCCTTGCCGCCGTCACCGTCGGCCGGGTTGCCGGCGGCGTCGATCCAGCCGAAGTGGTAGGCGGCGACGGTGTCCATGGGAGACGCCAGCCGGTCGACGGCCGCACGCAGGACCGGAGTGGCCAGGGTCCGGCCGCGCTCCAGCAGCGCGGTCACGTCCACCGCGGCCCGTGGGACGGGCGTCGAGGCCGGGGGCACAGTGGGCACAGTCTCTCCTCTTGTTGCGGTACCGGGGGTGCGGGGGCCCGCCGCGTGCCGGCCGGGCATCAGGCCGCCTCCTCGAACTCGAAGAGATGGCGGGGGCGGGGCCGGCCCAGGGCGCTGAGGGCGGCGTCGGCCGCGCTCACTCCACTGCGGACCGCACTCTCCATGGTCGCGGGCCACCCGGTGGCGGTCCACGCTCCGGCCAGGTACAGGCCGGGTGCCTTGGTGCGGGCGCCGGGCCGAAGGCGCCCGACGCCGGGGGCGGGGGCGAACGTGGCCGTGCGCTCCCGGGTCACGAAGAAGTCCGACACCTCGGCGCCACGGGTACCCGGGATCAGCCGCTCCAGCTCGGGCAGGTAGCGCTCGCGCAGTTCCGTGACCGGCAGGTCGATCTCGTCGTGCGCGGCCGACTGCGAGAGCGCGAGGTACTGGCCCTCGGCGAGGCCGGAGGCGTCGGTGCGGTCGAAGACCCACTGCACGGGGGTGCCGAGGGCGGCGAAGAAGGGGCGCGCGAGCACCGTGCGGTCGTAGACGACATGGACGTTGAGGATCGGCGCGGTACCGATGTCCAGCAGCTGTGCGGGGGCGTCGAGGGCGCCGGGCGGCAGCAGGCCGTGGGCCTCGCGCTGGGGTACGGCGAGGACGACGGCGTCGGTTTCCAGGCGTTCGCCGGGAACCTGAACGCTCCAGGTGCCGTTTCCGTTGTAGGAGACGGAGGTGACGCGTGTACGGACCTCGGTGCGCACGCCCGCGGAGTCGAGCGCCTTGCGGGCCAGCCGGTCGTGCAGTTCGCCCAGCGGGACGCGGGCCCAGCCGATGTCGGCCGCGCCCGGGTCGGACAGCAGACCGGTCTTGAACACCATCGCGGCGAGCCCCAGCGAGGCGTCGCCCGCGACCGCGTTGAGGGTGGCCACGCCGACCAGGTCCCACAGGGCCTCGATGGCGCGCGCCGACTGGCCGTGTGCGGCCAGCCAGCTGCCGAAGTCCTGGGTGTCCAGGGCCGGATCGGCGAGGTCGAGCCCCTTCAGCGCGAGCGCGGCCCGCCCGACCGCGGCGCGCTCGGCGAGCGAGAGGTGCGGATAGACGGCCAGGCTGCGCCCCAGATGGAGGGGGACGGGCAGCGGGTCGCGCCGCAGCCGGCCGAGCCGCCTGCCCTCGGGCTTGGCGACGTCGACGACGGGCACGTCCAGGCGGTCCTGCAGCGGTGCCAGCGCCGCGCCCTCGATCCGGTCGAGGAACCAGCGGTAGGCGGTGCAGCAGCGCAGGTACACGTGCTGGCCGTTGTCGACGGTCAGGTCGCCGCGCCGGAAGGAGAAGGCGAGGCCGCCCAGCCTGGGCCTGCCTTCGAGCAGGGTGACACGGACGCCCGCGTCGGCGAGCGCGAGCGCCGCGGTGATCCCGGCGAGCCCGCCTCCGACCACGACCGCGCTGCGGCCTGCCGCGTCCTCGTCCGCCGCGGTGCCGTGCGCCTGTGCGGGGCGCGAGCCGTCGCTCATCGTGCGTCCTTCCGTGCGCGAGCGCTCCGCGGGCAGGGCCGTGACGGGCCGTCCTTCGTCTGCGGCGTCGTCGTGGCTGGTCGCGCGGTCCCCCGCGCCTCTTCGGGGGCCCTGCGGACCTGCTCGGCGTACAGGGTCAACGGTGCATGCTCGTCCGTCGCAGTGAGGGACGCCACGCCGCTGTGCAGGGTTGCCTGTGCCGCGTCCCCTGGCTCGGAAAGGTCCATCAGGCGCGCCTCCTGACGGACCGTGCGGAGACATGGCGGGTCACGTGCCGGGTGTCGAGGCCGGACAGGCCGCGCACGGCGACGTAGGCCTTCTCGCGTCCGGGCAGCGAGACCCGGCCGCGCAGCACGGCCTCGGGGTCGCGCTCGATGCGGTCCAGCAGCCGGCGGTAGATGCCGGCCATGGCGGCCACACAGGCGCCGCTGCGCCGGTCGAGCATGGGCAGCAGCCGGTAGCCCTCGGCGAAGAGGGCACGGGCCCGCCGTACTTCGAAGTGCACGAGGCCCGCGAAGTCGGAGCCCTCCGGTGGCGTCGGCCCGTCGAAGCCGGCCGAGCAGCCGAACTTGGCGAGGTCGTCGGCGGGCAGGTAGGTGCGGCCGCCGGCCGCGTCCTCGCGGACGTCCCGGAGGATGTTGGTGAGCTGCAGGGCGAGCCCGAGGGTGTCGGCGTACTCGGGTGCGCGCTCGGCGCCGCGCGCTCCCCGTTCGGTGCCGAACACGCCGAGCGAGAGGCGGCCGATGGCACCGGCGACACACCGGCAGTAGACCTTCAGGTCGTCCCAGGTCTCGTAGGTCTCGCCGCGCACGTCCATCTGGACGCCGTCGATCAGCTCGTCGAGGCCGCCGAGCGGGATCGGGAAAGCGCGTGCCGCGTGGGCGAGGGCCACGGCGACGGGATCGGTGTCGTCCTCCTCCACCTCGTCCTCCCGCACCCGCGCGAGCAGCGCCCTGGTGTCCTCCAGCCGCTTCAGCTTCACCTCGTCGGCCAGGTCGCCGTCGCCGATGTCGTCCACGCGCCGGGAGAACGCGTACAGCGCCGACATGGCGCGGCGCTTGGACGTGGGCAGCAAGCGGATGCCGTACGCGAAGTTGCGGGCCTGCTGCCCGGTGACGGTCTCGCAGTAGCTGTAGGCGGCGAGTACCGGTGCGGACACGTGTGACGGAGAATCCACGGTCCGGATCACCCCTCTCCTCGCAGGATCACGCCCGCCTCACGCAGCAACTGGACCTTGCCGGGCTTGGGCGGGCCGGGAAGTACGTCGTATTCGGCGGCGGCGATCGCGCTGACCGCCGCCCTTCCCCCCGCCACGAACCCTGCGAGCAGCAGCTTCAATCTGCCGTGGACGCTACCCACCAGGGGGGCGCCTTCATTCAGCAGATCGCGGGCGCGTTGTGCTTCGTATGCAACCAGGGCGCGCACCGATGCGCTCGCGGTTTTTGCGCCAAGATCCGTTTCCTGGACGTGAAAGCGCTTCATGTCCTCGGCCGGCAGATAGATCCGGTCGCGGCCGAGGTCCTCGGCGACGTCCTGGAGGTGCTCCACGATCTGCAGCGCGGTGCAGATCGCGTCGGACAGCCGGATCCGCTCGGGGGTCTCGGTGCCGGTGACGGCGAGGACGAGGCGGCCCACGGGGTTGGCGGACAGGGTGCAGTAGGCGAGGAGGTCGTCGTAGGTCTCGTACCGGGTGACGAGCTGGTCCTGGCGGTTGGCGGCGATCAGGCCGAGGAAGGGCTCGGGGGTCAGGCGGTGGCGGCGGACGGCGGGCTGCAGACGGCGCAGCAGCGGATGGCGCGGGGTGCCGTCGAAGACGCGGCGCAGATCGGTCTCGAACGCGTCGAGGAGGGCCAGGCGGTCCTCGGCCCCGGCGGGCGACACGCCGAGCGCCCGGGCGTCGGCGCCGCCCGGGGCGAGGTCGCCGTCGCCGATGTCGTCGACCAGACGGGCGAAGCCGTAGACGGCCATGAGGTCCTCGCGCCACGCCCGGGGCAGGAAGAAGGGGGCCACCGGAAAGTTCTCACTCGTGGCTTTGTCCAGGGTGGCGCGTTCCAGGCGCGGCGCCGTCGCGGTGGCCGTCACCGGGCGCTGCCCGCGGCGGGGACGGCACATGCTGCGTTGAGCTGGGGAGTTTCCGTAGCCATTGCCGTCACATCTCCCGTTCTACACTGCCGACCCAATACACACTATTTCGGACACGCCGCCCGGCAATTCGCGGGGTCGCCCTCACTCAGGGTGTCGCGCATTATCGCCCCACTTGCCGCTTTCCGGCACTGGTACAGCTTACGTTGTACAACGCGGCACGGTCCGCCGGGGTGTCCTGCGCATCACAACAACACACCGATTGGTTCCAAGATTCCTGGCGTTGGCCGGAGTTGACGGTTCCTTTGCAGACGCAGGACCCCGCCGGACGGTTGCCGGCGGGGCCTGGCCGAAACAGGCTACTTGCCCGTGAACTTCTCGTACTCCTTCAAAACCTCTTCGGTCGGTCCGTCCATACGCAGCTCACCGCGTTCCAGCCACAGGACGCGGTTGCAGGTGTCGCGGATGGACTTGTTGTTGTGACTGACCAGAAACACCGTTCCGGCTTCCTTGCGCAGTTCCCGGATGCGTTCCTCGGAGCGCTTCTGGAACTTGCGGTCACCGGTGGCGAGCGCCTCGTCGATCATGAGGACGTCGTGGTCCTTGGCGGCGGCGATGGAGAACCGCAGCCGGGCCGCCATACCCGAGGAGTACGTGCGCATCGGCAGGGTGATGAAGTCACCCTTCTCGTTGATCCCGGAGAACTCGACGATGTCCTCGTAGCGCTCCTTGATCTGCTCCCGGGACATGCCCATGGCGAGACCGCCCAGGATGACGTTCCGCTCACCGGTGAGGTCGTTCATCAGGGCCGCGTTGACACCGAGCAGCGAGGGCTGGCCGTCGGTGTAGACCTTGCCCTTCTCGGCGGGCAGCAGGCCGGCGATGGCCCGCAGCAGGGTGGACTTGCCGGAGCCGTTGGAGCCGATCAGGCCGATGGCCTCGCCGCGGTAGGCGACGAAGGACACCCCGCGCACGGCGTGCACCTTCCGTACGCCCCGCTCCTCGCCGCGCTTGAGGATCCGGCTCAGCGCCGCCGTCGCGCTGCCCTTGCCGGTCTTGGCGCCGTTGACCCGGTAGACGATGTGCAGATCGTCGGCGATGACCGTCGGGCGGCGTTCCTCGCCGGCCCGGTCGTTCTGCTCAGCCACGGCCGTACCTCTCCTCCGCCTTCCAGAAGTACACGAAGCCGCCGGCGAAGGCGGCCACGGCCCAGAACAGGGCGATGGCCCACACGTGCGGCGGCAGGTTCGAGGCACCGTAGCCGTCGATCAGCGCGTAGCGCATGAGGTCCATGTAGACCGCGGCCGGGTTGACCTGCAGCAGCCGGACCGCGATCTCGGAGCGGCCCTCCATCATCTTGTTGATGGAGAACATGACGCCGGAGGTGTACATCCACGTGCGCAGGATGAACGGCATCAGCTGGGCGAGGTCCGGCGTCTTGGCGCCCATGCGGGCCACGATCAGCGCGAGCCCGGTGTTGAACAGGAACTGCAGCAGCAGGACCGGCACGATCAGCAGCCAGCCCGGCCCCGGGTAGCTGCCGAAGCCGATCGCCACGACGAACATCACGATCATCGAGAACAGCAGCTGCTGGAGCTGCTGCAGCGAGAACGAGATGGGCAGCGAGGCACGCGGGAAGTGCAGGGCGCGCACCAGGCCCAGGTTGCCGGAGATCGCCCGGACGCCCGACATGACCGAGCTCTGCGTGAAGGTGAAGACGAACACCCCCGTGACCAGGAACGGGATGTACACGTCCTGGGACAGACCGCGGCTCGCGTGCAGGATCACGCCGAAGATGAAGTAGTACACGCCCGCGTTGAGCAGCGGTGTCGCCACCTGCCACAGCTGGCCGAGCTTGGCCTGGCTGTACTGGGCCGTCAGCTTCGCCTGGGAGAAGGCGAGGATGAAGTGGCGCCGCCCCCACAGCTGGCGGACGTACTCGGCCAGCGAGGGCCGGGCGCCGCTCACGGCGAGCCCGTACTTGGCGGCGAGCTGCGCCGCCGTCAGCCCCTCGTCGGGCGACGGTATCGCGCTCACCGCGACACCGCCGTCATGCGTTGTGTGACTCACGAGTGGAAATCCGGAACTCTCTCGGTAAGAAGCTTGCTCTCTTCAGGTAAGAGAAGCTTCTCAGATCACGGGGGGCCGGCCCAGTCGGGTCAGCCGCCACACCGTGCGCCAGCGCATCGGACGGCGCGGTCCGCACGGTGTGGTCCAGCCTTCCCGGAATCCGCCGAACCACGCCTTCAGGGCCGGCCCCGAGGGGCGGCGCAGCAGCGTGAGCAGCAGCCAGACACCGAGGTAGACGGGGACCAGGGCCGCGGGGAGGTTGCGGCGGGCCAGCCACACGCGGTTGCGGGCGACCATGCGGTGGTAGACGGCGTGTCGCGAGGGCGCGGTCGTCGGGTGGTACAGCACCATGTCCGACCGGTAGTCGATCATCCAGCCGGCGTCGAGGGCCCGCCAGGCCAGGTCGGTCTCCTCGTGGGCGTAGAAGAAGTCGTCCGGCAGGCCGCCGACCTCGGCGAACACCCGGGTGCGGACGGCGTTGGCGCCGCCGAGGAAGGTGGTGACCCTGGAGGAGCGCATCGGGTCGGAGGCGCGCAGCCGGGGCACGTGCCGGCGCTGGGTCTCTCCGGTCTCCGGGTCGGCGATGCGGAAGCTGATGATGCCGAGCTTCGGATCGGCCTCGAACGCCGCACGGCACAGCTCGGCGGTGTCGTGGCGGGCGAGCAGGCCGTCGTCGTCGAGGAAGAGCAATATGTCGACATCACGGCCGCCGGGACCGAAGGCCTCTATGCCGACGTTGCGGCCGCCGGGGATGCCCAGGTTCTCGGGCAGCTCCACGGTGCGTACGCCGTCGGGGACGTCCGGGACGGGCGAGCCGTTGCCGACGACGACCACCTCCACCCGGTCGCCGTCCTGCTTGGCGACCGAGTCGAGCAGGGCGCGCAGCTCCTCGGGCCGGTTGCCCATGGTGATGATGACGGCGCCGACCTTCACGGCGCTCACTTCAGCCTGCTCGAAGCGAGGATGGAGACCAGGTGCAGCAGGGTCTGCAGCAGCGCGATGCCGGCCAGCACCGCGACACCCAGCCGGGAGAAGAACAGGTCGCCGCGGACCTGGTCGGCGACGGCCAGGACCAGGATCAGCAGGGACGCCTCGATGCCGAGGATCAGCCGGTGGAACTTCAGTGCGGCGGCTGCCCGGCGGGCCAGCGCCATGCCGGAGGAGCGCATCTCGGCGGCGGCCTCCTTGACCGGCGGCTTGCCGGCCTGGTGCCGGGCGACGCCGACCAGGTCGGTCTCCGCCTTGATGAGGATGGCGCCGAGCGCGGCCAGCGTGCCGAGGAAGGCCCACAGCCAGTCGATACGGCCGCCGCCCCACAGGTCGGCGGCGCGCAGCCCGAAGCCCACGAGCACGGCGGCGTCGGTGAGATAGGCGCCGACCCGGTCCAGGTAGACGCCGTTCAGCGAGTACTGCTTCTTCCAGCGCGCGATCTCGCCGTCGACGCAGTCCAGCAGCAGGTACATCTGGACGCACACCACGCCGAGGACGGCGCCCGGGATCCCCGGCACCAGGAGTGCCGGGGCCGCGAGCACGCCGAAGACGGTCATCAGGTACGTGAGCTGGTTGGGCGTGACCCTGGTGTTGACCAGGTAGCGGTCGACCCGCAGGGACACCTCGCGCATGTAGAGGCGTCCCATCCAGTGCTCACCGCTGCGCCGGTCCTTCACCCCCGCGGGGTGGACGACCGGACGGAGTTCAGCTACCGATGGCCTTGACATAGTCGGCGTAGATGTCCTTGATCTGGTTCGGCTTGAGGTCGAGGTGTTCGAGGATCGTGTAGCGGCCGGGGCGGGTCTCCGGGGCGAACTCCACGACGCGGACGAACTCGTCCACGGTGAAGCCGATCTCCTCCGGCAGCACCGGAAGCCCGTGCCGGCGCAGCACTTGGGCGGTGTGGGCCGCTTCCTCGTGCGCCCCGCGCAGATACGTCGCGAAGGCCGCGCCGAGCCCGCACTGTTCGCCGTGAGCGGCCGCCCGTTTGGGGAACAGCAGGTCGAAGGCGTGGTTGATCTCGTGGCAGGAGCCGGAGGAAGGGCGGGAGTCGCCGGAGATCGACATCGAGATGCCGCTGAGCACCAGCGCCTCGGCGAGCACCTGGAGGAAGCCGTTGTCGCCGATGCCGCCGGGATGCCTGAGCACCGCCTCGCCGGCCTGGCGGGCCATGGCCGCGGCGAGACCGTCGATCTTCTCGCCGTTGACGCGGTGGGACAGCTCCCAGTCCGCGACCGCGTTGATGTTGGAGATCGCGTCGCCGATGCCGGCCCGGACGAAGCGGGCCGGGGCCTCGCGGATCACGTCCAGGTCGATGACGACCGCGATCGGGTTCGGCACGCCGTAGGAACCGCGCCCGGCGTCGTTGTCGAGGGTGGCGACCGGCGAGCACAGGCCGTCGTGCGCGAGGTTCGTCGGCACGGCGACCAGGGGCAGACCGATGCGCGCCGCGGCGAACTTGGCGCAGTCGATGATCTTGCCGCCGCCGAGCCCGACCACCGCGTCGTAGTGGCCGGACTTCATCTCGCCGGCCAGCCGGATCGCGTCGTCCAGGGTGCCGCCGCCGACCTCGTACCAGCTGGCGCCGGGCAGCGAGGGGGCGATGCGCTCGCGCAGCCTGGAGCCGGAGCCGCCGCTGACGGCGACGGCGAGCCGGCCGGACTGCGCGATCCGCTCGTCGGCGAGGACGCAGGCCAGGTCGTCCAGGGCACCCGGACGGATGTCCACGACGACCGGCGAGGGAATCAGCCTGGTCAGTAGTGGCACGCGATCTCCCGTCCCTTGGCGAGGTCGTCGTGGTTGTCGATCTCGACCCACTTGACGTCGCCGATCGGCGCCACGTCGATCCGGAAGCCGCGGTGGACCAGCTCCTGGTAGCCGTGCTCGTAGAACTGCTGCGGGTCGGTCTCCCAGACGGTCTTCAGCGCGTCGGCCAGCTCGGGGGCGGCGTCGCCCTCGATCAGGGTGACCCCGATGTACTCGCCGGTCGCCTCGGCCGGGTCCATCAGCTTGGTGATCTTCGTCATGCCCTGCTCGGGGTCGACGACGACCTTCATCTCCTCGTCGGCGAGGTCCTTCACGGTGTCCAGGGCCAGGATGATGCGACGGCCCTCACCGCGCGCGGCCAGCAGCGTCTTCTCGACGGAGACCGGGTGGACCGTGTCGCCGTTGGCGAGGATCACACCGTCCTTGAGGGCGTCACGGCCGCACCACAGGGAGTAGGCGTTGTTCCACTCCTCGGCCTTGTCGTTGTCGATCAGCGTGAGCTTGAGGCCGTACTTCTGCTCCAGGGCGGCCTTGCGCTCGTAGACGGCCTCCTTGCGGTAGCCGACGATGATCGCGACCTCGGTCAGGCCGACCTCGGCGAAGTTGGCGAGGGTGAGGTCCAGCACGGTCGGTTCGCCCTCTATGCCCGCGGGCCCCACCGGCACCAGCGCCTTGGGCAGGGTGTCGGTGTAGGGGCGCAGACGCCGTCCGGCGCCGGCCGCCAGCACGAGGCCGATCATGCGGGTTCTCCTTCGTCGTGTACGGCTGGGGCTCCTGCGGAGACCCAGAAGCGGATGCTCTCGACGAGCACCACGAGGGCGACGGCCACGGCGAGGACCGTGAGCGCGACCGTGAACTGAGCAGCGGTGAGCACCGCGGCCAGGACGCAGACGAGCAGCGTCCGCCCCTCGTGCCCCCCGATGGCGCGCACCAGCCAGGCCGGGGGCGCTCCGGCGTTGCCGCGGATGCGGTACACCGTGTCGTAGTGATGGTAGGCGACGGCGGCCACCAGCCCGAAAGCCGCGGGAAGGGCTCCGTTCACGTCCGCCTCGGCCGCGAGCACCAGGACGGTGCCGTATTCGGCGAACCGGAACAGCGGCGGGACGAGCCAGTCGAGGGCGCCCTTGAGGGGGCGGTACAGGGCCTGTCCGGCGGCGACGGTGTAGACGACGGCGCCCGCGACGGGCGCCCAGGTCACCCCGGAGAGGACGGCCGCGGCGAGGACGGCCGTCCCGGCGGCCGCGACCAGCAGCGGGGCACCGAGGCGGGCGCGGGTGGCCCGCGCCACGAGGGAGGCGAGCGGTCCGTTGTCCGCGAGGTCCGCCAGCGCCCGGGCCGCCCGGTCCGTGCGCCGCGCCTTGCGCGTCAGCGAGCGCAGCACCCGGCCCGCCGTCGTGTACGTCGCGGCGAAGGCGCAGCCGACGAGCAGCACGCAGAAGGTGATCCGGGGCGTGGTGGCCGCGGTGAGGACCGCTATCAGCGCCCAGCGTTCACCGATGGGCAGGACGATCATCCGCCGCACCCAGACCGTCCAGCCGACGCTGTCCAGCTTGTCGGAGAGGGCGGCGGTGGGGCTGGTGTTGGCGGTGGCGTCGTGGTTGGCCTCGTTGAAGGAGAAGTCGACCACGTGCCGGCAGGTCTGCAGGACCATCGCGCCGAGGGCGAGGGCCCACACGTCGTCGCCGCCGCGGGCCGCGCCGAGGGCGAGGCCGGCGTAGTAGGCGTACTCCTTGGCCCGGTCGAAGGTGGCGTCCAGCCAGGCGCCGAGCGTGGAGTACTTCAGGGCGTAGCGGGCGAGCTGGCCGTCGGTGCAGTCCAGCACGAAGGAGGCGATCAGCAGCACGCCCGCCGCGACGAAGCCGCCGCGGGTGCCGGTGGCCGCGCAGCCGGCCGCGATCAGGGCGGTGAGCAGCGAGGCGGTGGTGACCTGGTTCGGGGTCAGGCCCCGGCGGGCGCACCAACGGGCGACGTAGCGCGAGTAAGGGCTGATGAAGAAGGTGGTGAAGAAACCGTCGCGGGACTTCACGGCCGACCTCAGGCGTACGGCCTCGTCGTCGACGGCGGCGACGGCCTGCCGTGCCTCGTTGCGGGCCTGCGGGTCGGCGGGGACGGCGGCGACCAGGCTGCCCAGCTCGGGCCGGTGCACCTCACAGCCGTCCGTGTCGAGGGCGGTGACGATCCGGTCGGCGAGGCTGTCCACGGCCAGCGCGGTACCGCCGCCGGCGGAGGTCTCGCGGGCCACGGCCCGGGTCAGCGCCTGCCGGGCCTCCGGCTGGGCGGTGACGGCACCGGGGATCGCGGAGAGCGGGAAGCGGGGGTCGGTCAGGCCCAGGCGCAGGGCGTGCGGGTGGCCGACGAAGCGGGCGTCGGCCAGGGCCACACGCTCGCCGGCGGGAGCGGCGGCGAGCAGGGTCTCGGCCTCGGCGGCGTCCACTGCCACCCGGACGTCGAAGCCGAGCGACCGCAGATCGTTTTCGAGGGACGATCCGGGGACCGGCTGACCGGTGACGATGGCGGTCGGCAACCGAACTCACTCCCTGGGTGCCGGCGCGCGGGCGCCGGTCTCTCACGTGGTGGGGCGCCCTGCCTGCGGCACCCGGGCGGCATGTCGGCAGAGGCTATCGGATGGACGGGAGCCCTTGTTCACCGGCCGTTCACGGCCCGGCCCACGGGGGCTGCCCCGGCCTTTGCCGCGATCATCATCGGGGATCGCGGGCCCGGCCGACAAACCGTGGGCGCAGGCCCGGGCGGAAGCCTCCGAAGAGGCGCGAGCTGTCACCCTACGCGGCTGCCCCCGCCGGGGCACAGCCGCGGACGACGCGGGCCGGCGCACGGCCTCGTGCCCAGGGCTCCACCCCGACGCCCCGCACCAGCGGCGCGACGACCGGCGCCGGCACGGCGCCCTTAGGGTGGACGACCATGACCTGGCTGATCACCGGCGGAGCCGGATACATCGGGGCGCACGTGGCACGGGCCATGGCCGGCGCCGGGGAGAGCGTCGTGGCGCTGGACGACATGTCGGCGGCGGTGCCCGAGCGGCTCCCGGCGGACGTCCCGCTCGTGCGGGGCTCGACGCTGGACGGCCGGCTGCTGAAGGACGTCTTCGCGGAGTACGGCGTCACGGGCGTCGTCCACCTGGCGGCGCGCAAGCAGGTCGCCGAGTCGGTGGCCCAGCCCACTCGCTACTACCGGGAGAACGTGGGCGGCCTCGCCACGCTGCTGGACGCGGTCGCCGAGGCGGGGATCGGCCGGCTGCTGTTCTCCTCGTCGGCGGCCGTGTACGGCAACCCGGACGTGGACCTGATCACGGAGGACACCCCGTGCGCGCCGGTCAACCCCTACGGCGAGACCAAGCTGGCCGGGGAGTGGCTGGTACGGGCGGCCGGAAAGGCACACGGAATCTCCACGGTCTGCCTGCGCTATTTCAACGTGGCGGGCGCCGCCGCACCCGAGCTGGCGGACACGGGCGTGTTCAACATCGTGCCGATGGTCTTCGACCGGCTCACCCGTGACGAGGCCCCGCGGATCTTCGGCGCCGACTACCCGACCCCGGACGGCACCTGCGTCCGGGACTACATCCACGTGGCCGACCTCGCCGAGGCCCACCTCGCGGCGGCGCGGCGGCTCGCCGACGGCGGCCTGGCCGGCGATCTGACGCTGAACATCGGGCGGGGCGAGGGCGTCTCCGTACGCGAGCTGATCACTCTCCTCGGTGAGGTCACCGGGGACCGCCGGGAGCCGGTGGTGGAGGGGCGCCGGCCCGGGGACGCGCCGCGTGCGGTCGCCTCGGCCGAGCGGGCCGCCGAGCAGCTGGGCTGGCGGGCCGCGCGCGGGGTGCGCGAGATGGTCGAGTCGGCCTGGCAGGGCTGGCGGCTGCACCACGGCGGCTGAGTCGGGCCGAGGTCCCCACCCGCCCTGACCTGCGGAACGTTTCCGCAGGTCAGGGCACATGACAACGGTGTTCAGTACCGCGTTGCCCCATACCCCCCGCCCGTAGTTCACTGGGCCCTGCCGGACGGACACGAAAGGGCGGTTGTCATGGGGGCAGGGCACGACCACGGGCACGCGCACAGCCATGCGCCGCCCACGGGCACGGCCGCGGCCGCGTACCGGGGCCGGTTGCGGATCGCGCTGGGGATCACGCTCACGATCATGGTCGTGGAGATCGTCGGCGGCCTGGTCGCGGACTCGCTCGCACTGATCGCGGACGCGGCCCACATGGCGACCGACGGGGTGGGCCTCGGCATGGCCCTGCTCGCGATCCACTTCGCCAACCGGCCGCCGAGCACCAACCGCACCTTCGGCCTGGCCCGCGCCGAGATCCTGGCCGCCCTGGCCAACTGCCTGCTGCTGCTCGGGGTCGGCGGATACGTCCTGTACGAGGCGGTCGAGCGGTTCATGACCCCCGCGGACACCCGCGGCGGCCTGATGGTCGTGTTCGGCCTGATCGGCCTGGTCGCCAACAGCATCTCGCTGACCCTGCTGATGCGCGGGCAGAAGGAGAGCCTGAACGTACGGGGCGCCTTCCTGGAGGTGGCCGCGGACGCGCTGGGCTCGGTCGCGGTGCTGATCTCGGCCTCGGTGATCCTGACGACGGGCTGGCAGGCCGCCGACCCGATCGCCTCGCTGGTCATCGGCGTGATGATCGTGCCGAGGACGCTGAAGCTGCTGCGCGAGACGCTGGACGTGCTGCTGGAGGCGGCCCCGAAGGACGTCGACATGGCCGAGGTGCGGGCGCACATCCTGGCGCTGGACGGCGTGGAGGACGTACACGACCTGCACGCCTGGACGATCACCTCCGGCATGCCGGTGCTGTCGGCACATGTGGTGGTCACCTCGGAGGTGCTCAGCGCGGTGGGCCACGAGAAGCTGCTGCACGAGCTGCAGGGCTGCCTAGGCGACCACTTCGACGTGGAGCACTGCACCTTCCAGCTGGAGCCGGGCGGACACGCGGAGCACGAGGCACGCCTGTGCCACTGACGGTACGCACAGGTGTTCGACACCCGCCCCGTGCGGTTCCGTGATCGCCTGACCGGGCACGATGATCTACCGGGTCCGCCTTCCGGTGCGGCGCCGCGCGCGGACGTGCCGGGAAGTGCCGGGAGTGCCGGATTCGTACGGCAGACTTGGGGTGCGAAGACCGAGGCGAAGGATGGGTATGCCGATCACACCTGCCACCGCGACGCACAGCTCGTCGAATGGCACCGCAGAGGCGATTTTGCTGGAACTGGTCGACGAGAAGGGTGTGACGATCGGTACAGCGGAGAAGCTCGCCGCCCACCAGCCGCCGGGACAGCTGCACCGCGCGTTCTCGGTGTTCCTCTTCGACGAGCAGGGCCGGCTGCTGCTGCAGCAGCGGGCGCTCGGCAAGTACCACTCCCCCGGTGTGTGGTCCAACACCTGTTGCGGGCACCCCTATCCGGGCGAGGCGCCGTTCGCCGCCGCGGCCCGGCGCACGTTCGAGGAACTGGGTGTGTCGCCCTCGCTGCTGGCGGAGGCGGGCACGGTCCGCTACAACCACCCGGACCCGGCCTCGGGCCTGGTCGAGCAGGAGTACAACCATCTGTTCGTCGGCCTGGTGCAGGCGCGGCTCGCGGCGGACCCGGAGGAGGTCGAGGCCACGGCCTTCGTGACGGCGGCCGAGCTGGCGGAGCGGCATGTCCGTGACCCGTTCTCGGCCTGGTTCATGACCGTTCTGGACGCGGCCCGTCCGGCGATCCGGGAGCTGACGGGCCCGTCCGCGGGCTGGTGAGCGGATCCCGCGGCAGGGCCGCCTGCGCGTGCGGCGCTACGGCAGCGTCGCGGGCTTGAGCGGCAGCGCGGCCCAGATCACCTTGCCGCCGCTCGCCGTGTGCTCCACGTCGACCGTGCCGCCCGCCTCCCGTGCCACCTCGCGGACCAGGAGCAGGCCCCGGCCGCCGGTCTGGCCGTGGTCGGCCTCCAGGGCGGTCGGGCGGTAGGGGTGGTTGTCCTCCACGGACACCCGCACCCACTCGGCTCCGACGGCGACCTCCACGGCCAGCACCGGCGACAGCAGCGCCGCGTGCCTCACCGCGTTGGTGACCAGCTCGGAGACGATCAGCAGCAGGCCGTACTCCAGCTCGTCGGAGACCGGCACGCCCTGGCGCAGCAGCAGGTCCCGGACCGCGTGCCGGGCCTGCGGGACCGAGGCGTCCACCGCGGCGGCGGTGAACCGCCAGACGCCTTCGTACGGCAGTGGATCGGGAGGCGGCGCGGCCTCCCCCGCTGGGCGTGGGCCGTCCCCGCGCCCGTGGTCGTCCATCGTCCGGTCGCCACCCTCGCGCTCGATTGTCACCACACGTCGAGTGTTGGTAACGATGCGCGGCCGCCTTTGTACCTGAACACAAGTCAGCGTGTATCGAGCGGTTCATGACCGAGTGCGTATGACACGGTCACGTGTGGGACTGTTCCTGACCCCCCTGCGCCGCTTCCCGAACTAATCAGGTCGTACGGGTTTGGGCTAGTGCTGGTCGGAGACGAGCCCGACGACCCGGTGTCCGCTGTAGCCGGCGGCCAGGAGGGCGAGGCCGTCGAAGAGCAGGGCGAGCGAGAAGAAGGCGCCGATGACGTACTGGCTGCTGCCCGGCCAGGAGGCGAGGACCAGGATCCCGATCAGCAGGTCGAAGGCGCCGAGGAGCAGGGTCCAGCCGAACTGCGGACCGCGTACGACCAGGCTGCCGACCAGCCGGAAGAGGCCCGCGGAGAGGAACAGCAGCGCGGCGAACATGGTGAGCGCGGCGGCCGCCGCGTGCGGCAGGCGGATGACGACGACACCGGCCGCGATGTTCAGCGCCGCGACGATGACGCCGAGCCAGAAGAAGCTGGTGCCTCGGGACTGGATCGCGTGCAGCAGGCCGATGATCCCGCCGATCAGCAGCAGCCAGCCGAACAGCAGCATCGAGGTGAGCGTGG
The DNA here is from genome assembly GCF_014649495.1 of Streptomyces filipinensis. Lineage (GTDB taxonomy): Bacteria > Actinomycetota > Actinomycetes > Streptomycetales > Streptomycetaceae > Streptomyces > Streptomyces filipinensis. The sequence goes on from NZ_BMTD01000012.1 coordinate 223,084, forward strand.
CGACGGCGGTGTAGACCAGTCCGACGACGCCGGCGAGCACGAGGAGCACGCCGAGCACGGCCAGCCAGCTGAAGCCGTGGCGCAGCTTCGTCACCCTGTCCTTGGGCTCACGTGTGCCGAACTTGGCCATCGCCGCCTCCTCGGTCACCGCCGTTTCGCCCCCCTCCCTCCCTATGTGTCCCCACTGGACCGGATCGGTAACGCCGGGGCGAGGTACCCCCCGGGGATCCGGCCCCCGATACCATCCGGCGCATGGAGCCCCAGCTGTCGCACCGTGTCGAAGGCGCTGTCGCCACCGTCGTCATCCACCACCCGGCCAAGCGCAACGCCATGACCGCGGCGATGTGGCGGGCGCTGCCGCCGCTGCTGGACGAGCTGGCGCACGACCCGGCCGTACGGGCGCTGGTGCTCACCGGGGAAGGCGGCACTTTCTGCGCGGGTGCGGACATCTCCACGCTCCGGGGGTCGCCGGACGAGACGCCGGGGCTCGCCGTGGCGGCCGAGGAGGCGCTCGCCGCGTTCCCCAAGCCGACCCTGGCCGCCGTGCGCGGGCACTGCGTGGGCGGCGGGTCGCAGCTGGCGGCGGCCTGCGATCTGCGGCTGGCGGAGGAGGGCGCCCTGTTCGGGGTGACACCGGCGCGGCTCGGCATCGTCTATCCGGCCTCCTCGACCCGTCGGCTGGTGTCGCTGGTCGGTCCCTCCACGGCCAAGTACCTGCTGTTCACGGCCGAGTTGATCGACGCGGGGCGGGCGCTGGCCACCGGGCTGGTGGACGAGGTGCTGCCGGAGGGCGAACTGGGCAAACGGGTCGCGGAGTTGACCCGGATCCTGGCCTCCCGCTCGCTGCTCACCCAGGCCGCCGCGAAGGAGTTCGCGAACGGCAGGACGGACCGGGACGCCCACTGGGCGGCGCAGGCGCGCGGCAGCGGCGACACCGCGGAGGGCGTCGCCGCGTTCCTGGAGCGCCGGCAGCCGCGCTTCAGCTGGACTGCGACAGGATGAAGCGGCTCCGCGCGCGCAGCAGGTCCACGATGTGCGCCGGTGCCTTTTCCGGCGAGCCCGCGTCGTAGGGCGGCTGCGGGTCGTACTCGGTGGCGAGCTGGACCGCCTGGGCGTGCTCGTCGCCGGCGATCCGGCCGAGCAGCGTGAGCCCCATGTCGATGCCGGCGGACACACCGGCCGCGGTGACGTACTTTCCGTCGAGGACGACGCGTTCGCCCGTGGGCTCGGCCCCGAACCCGGTCAGCTGGTCCAGGGCCAGCCAGTGGGAGGTGGCCCGGCGCCCCCTGAGGAGCCCGGCGGCGGCCAGGAGCAGGGAGCCGGAGCAGACGGACGTCGTCCAGGTGCTGGTGGCGTCGGCGGCGCGCAGCCAGTCCAGCAGGGGCTCGTGGTCCATCAGCGCGCTCTGGCCGGGGCCTCCGGACACCAGCACGATGTCGGGTGCGGGCACCTCTGCCAGAGCCTTGTCGGCGTTGAGGGCGAGGGCTCCGGTGTCGGTGCGGACGAGGCCGGCCTCCTCGGCGACGAACACCGTCTCCGCGTCCGGGAGCCTGGACAGGATCTCGTAGGGGCCGACGACGTCGAGGGCGGTGAAGCGGTCGTAGACGACGATGGCGATCTGCATCGGTTGTCCTTCCAGTGGGCGGGTGCGGGCCGGATTCAGTGGGCGGGCGCGGGCCGGAAGCGGCGGCGGTACTCGGCCGGGGCGGTACCGAGGGCCTTGACGAAGGCGCGGCGCATGGCCTCGGGGGTGCCGTAGCCGCCGGCGCGGGCGATCTCCTCGATGCCGTCGGCGGTGTCCTCCAGCAGCCGGCGGGCGTGTTCCAGGCGGACCCGGTCGACGTAGCGGCCGGGTGTCATGCCGGTCTCCTCACGGAAGGCGCGCGCGAAGTGGCGCGGTGACAGCCGGGCCCTGGCGGCGAGCGACTCGACCGTGAGGTCGCCGGCCGGGTGCTCGGTGATCCACCGCTGGACCTCGCGCAGCGGTGCGCGCTGTGCGGTCTGGGCGGCGAGCTGGGCGCTGAACTGCGCCTGGTTGCCGGGCCGGCGCAGGAAGACCACCAGGTGCCGGGCGACGGCGAGGGCGACGTCCCGGTCCAGGTCCTCCTCGACCAGGGCGAGCGCCAGGTCGATGCCGGAGGTCACGCCGGCCGAGGTGGCGACGTGTCCGTCGCGGACGTAGATGGGCTCCGGTTCCACGGCGACGGCCGGGTGGTCGCGGGCGAGCCGGTCGCAGTAGGCCCAGTGGGTCGTCGCCCGGCGCCCGTCGAGGAGCCCGGCGGCGGCGAGCAGGAGGGCGCCCGTGCACACCGAGACCAGGCGCGGTGCGCGCGGGCCGTGGGTGCGCAGCCAGTCGATCAGCCGCGGGTCGGGGGCCCGGGTGCCCTGACCGCCCGGGACCAGCAGGGTGTGCGGGCCGGGGGCCGCGGTGAGCGCCTCGTCCGGTACGAGCGTCAGGCCGGCGGAGGTGCGCACGGGGCCGCCGTCCAGGGAGGCGGTGCGGATCCGGTAGGTGCCCGGCGTGTGCGTCTCGGCGCCGGCGAACACCTCCAGCGGCCCGGTGACGTCGAGGCTCTGGACGCCGTCGAAAAGGACGAAGAGGAGGGTGCGCTGGGGCATGTCCCGATTCTTCGCCGCACGAGGAGTGGCCGCAATGACGTGTTTCCCACCTTTCCTGCCATGGCCGGGGATGAGGGCAGGCCGCTGCCCGAGCCGGGTCCGGCATTCGGCCCGGCGGCCCGCCACGCGCCGCCCTGATCCCCGGTTGTCGGTGTCACCTGCCACAATTGCCGCGCAACCTCAGTGGAGAAGGCGGTACGGGATCGTGACGACACCCGGATCCATCGAAGCAGGATCCATCGAAGGCAGGATCGCCGAGGAGCTCGGCGTACGGGAGCGGCAGGTGAGGGCCGCGGTGGAACTGCTCGACGGCGGTTCGACCGTGCCCTTCATCGCCCGCTACCGCAAGGAAGCGACCGAGATGCTCGACGACGCGCAGCTGCGCACGATCGAGGAGCGGCTGCGCTATCTGCGGGAGCTGGAGGAGCGTCGGGCGGCGATCCTGGAGTCGGTGCGCGAGCAGGGCAAGCTCACCGACGAGCTGGAGGCCCGCATCCGCGGCGCCGAGACCAAGGCGCGGCTGGAGGACGTCTACCTCCCGTACAAGCCCAAGCGGCGCACCAAGGCGCAGATCGCGCGCGAGGCCGGCCTGGAGCCGCTGGCCGAGGGCCTGCTGGGCGACCCCACGGCGGAGCCGGCGGCGGCCGCCGCCGCGTTCGTGGACGCCGGCAAGGGCGTCGCCGACCCGCAGGCCGCCCTGGACGGCGCGCGGGCGATCCTGGCCGAGCGGTTCTCGGAGGACGCCGACCTGATCGGTGAGCTGCGCGAGCGCATGTGGGTGCGCGGACGGCTGGTCGCGAAGGTGCGGGAGGGCAAGGAGGAGGCGGGCGCGAAGTTCGCCGACTACTTCGACTTCGCCGAGCCGTTCACCGAGCTGCCCTCGCACCGCGTCCTGGCGATGCTGCGCGGCGAGAAGGAGGAGGTCCTGGACCTCGTCCTGGAGCCGGAGGAGCCGGCCGAGTCCGCATCGGCTCCCTCCTCGTACGAGGGCATCGTCGCTTCGCGGTTCGGGATCGCCGACCGGGGCCGGCCCGCCGACAAGTGGCTGACGGACACGGTCCGCTGGGCCTGGCGCACCCGGATCCTGGTGCACCTCGGCATCGACCTGCGGCTGCGGCTGCGTACGGCCGCCGAGGACGAGGCGGTGAACGTCTTCGCGGCGAACCTGCGCGACCTGCTGCTGGCCGCCCCGGCCGGCACGCGCGCGACGCTGGGCCTGGACCCCGGTTTCCGCACGGGCGTGAAGGTCGCCGTGGTCGACGCCACGGGCAAGACCGTCGCCACCGACGTCATCCACCCGCATGTCCCGGCCAACAAGTGGGACGAGGCGATCGCCAGGCTCGCGAAGCTCGCCGAGGAGCACGCGGTCGAGCTGGTCGCGATCGGCAACGGCACCGCCTCCCGCGAGACCGACAAGCTCGCCGGTGAACTGATCGCCAGGCACCCGGAGCTGAAGCTCACCAAGGTGATGGTGTCCGAGGCGGGCGCGTCGGTGTACTCGGCGTCGGAGTACGCCTCGCGGGAGCTGCCCGGCATGGACGTGTCGCTGCGCGGCGCGGTGTCCATCGCGCGCCGTCTGCAGGACCCGCTGGCCGAGCTGGTGAAGATCGACCCGAAGTCCATCGGCGTCGGCCAGTACCAGCACGACCTGTCCGAGGTGAAGCTGTCCCGTTCGCTGGACGCGGTGGTCGAGGACTGTGTGAACGGCGTCGGCGTGGACGTCAACACCGCCTCCGTGCCGCTGCTTTCCCGCGTGTCCGGCATCTCCTCCGGCCTGGCCGAGAACATCGTGGCGCACCGGGACGCGAACGGCCCGTTCACGTCCCGCTCCGCGCTGAAGAAGGTCGCCCGGCTCGGTCCGAAGGCGTACGAGCAGTGCGCGGGCTTCCTGCGCATCCGCGGCGGCGACGACCCGCTGGACGCCTCCAGCGTGCACCCCGAGGCCTACCCGGTGGTGCGCCGCATGGTGAAGACGACGGGCCAGGAGGTGGCCTCCCTCATCGGCAACACGGGCGTGCTGCGCTCGCTGAAGCCCGCCGACTTCGTGGACGACACGTTCGGTCTGCCGACCGTGACGGACATCCTGAAGGAGCTGGAGAAGCCGGGCCGCGACCCGCGGCCCGCGTTCAAGACGGCCACCTTCAAGGAGGGCGTGGAGAAGATCTCCGACCTCACCGCCGGGATGGTCCTGGAGGGCGTGGTGACGAACGTGGCGGCCTTCGGCGCGTTCGTGGACGTCGGCGTCCACCAGGACGGCCTGGTGCATGTCTCGGCGATGTCGAAGACGTTCGTCAAGGACCCGCGGGACGTCGCCAAGCCGGGTGACATCGTCAAGGTGAAGGTCCTCGACGTGGACATCCCGCGCAAGCGGATCGCGCTCACGCTGCGCCTGGACGACGAGGCCGCGCCGCAGGGGCCCGGCGGCGGCCGTCAGCAGCGCGGCGGCGGCCCCCGTCCGCCGCAGCAGCGGCAGGGCGCCGGGCAGGGGCAGCGGCAGGGCGCCGGGCAGGGGCAGCGGCAGGGCCGGGGCGGTGACCGGGGCGGCCGTCAGGCCCCGCCCCCGGCCAACAGCGCGATGGCGGACGCGCTGCGCCGGGCCGGGCTGCTGGACCCGAAGAAGCGGTGACCCCGCGGGGCCGCTGACACGGCACCCTCCCCTGGCGGAGGGTGCCTTCGTCCAGCCCCTGCGCTAGCGCTCCGTCACCTTCCCGTCCGCGACCTCCAGCCGCCGGGTCACCCGGACCGCGTCCAGCATGCGCCGGTCGTGGGTGACCAGGAGCAGGGTGCCCGCGTAGGAGTCGAGGGCCGACTCCAGCTGTTCGATGGCGGGCAGGTCGAGGTGGTTCGTCGGCTCGTCGAGGACGAGGAGGTTGACCCCGCAGCCTTGGAGGAGGGACAGGGCGGCGCGGGTGCGCTCGCCCGGGGAGAGGGTCGCGGCCGGGCGCAGCACATGCTCGGACTTCAGGCCGAACTTGGCGAGCAGCGTGCGCACGTCCCCCGGCTCGGTGTCGGGGACGGCCGCGCAGAACGCGTCCAGCAGGGTCTCGGGTCCGTGGAACAGCTTGCGGGCCTGGTCGACCTCGCCGACCAGCACACCGGAGCCGAGCGCGGCGTGTCCGGAGTCGAGCGGGACGCGGCCGAGGAGCGCGCCGAGCAGGGTCGACTTGCCGGCGCCGTTCGCCCCGGTGACCGCGACCCGGTCCGCCCAGTCGATCTGCAGGCAGACCGGGCCGAAGGTGAAGTCGCCGCGCCGCACCTCGGCGTCCCGCAGGGTCGCCGCCACCGCGCCGGAGCGCGGCGCGGTGGCGATCTCCATGCGCAGCTCCCACTCCTTGCGCGGCTCCTCGACCGTCTCCAGGCGTTCGATCATGCGCTGGGTCTGCCGTGCCTTGGCGGCCTGCTTCTCGCTGGCCTCGCTGCGGAACTTGCGGCCGATCTTGTCGTTGTCGTTGCCGGCCTTGCGCCGGGCGTTCTTCACGCCCTTGTCCATCCAGGACCGCTGCATCTGCGCGCGGTCCTGGAGGGCGGCCCTCTTGTCGGCGTACTCCTCGTACTCCTCGCGGGCGTGCCGGCGGGCGACGTCGCGTTCCTCCAGGTAGGCCTCGTAGCCGCCGCCGTAGAGGCTGATCTGCCGCTGGGCGAGGTCGAGTTCGAGGACCTTGGTGACGGTGCGGGTGAGGAACTCGCGGTCGTGGCTGACGACGACCGTGCCGGCGCGCAGCCCGCAGACGAAGCGTTCCAGGCGCTCCAGGCCGTCCAGGTCGAGGTCGTTGGTGGGCTCGTCCAGGAGGAAGACGTCGTAGCGGGACAGCAGCAGCGAGGCGAGCCCGGCGCGGGCCGCCTGGCCGCCGGACAGGGCGGTCATCGGCTGGTCCAGGCCGATGGCGAGGCCGAGGGAGTCGGCGACCTCCTCCGCGCGCTCCTCCAGGTCGGCGCCGCCGAGGCCGAGCCAGCGCTCCAGGGCCGTGGCGTAGGCGTCGTCGGCGCCGGGCGCGCCGTCCACGAGTGCCTGGGTGGCCTCGTCCATGACGCGCTGCGCCTCGGCGACACCCGTACGGCGGGCCAGGAACTCCCGGACCGTCTCCCCCGGCCTGCGCTCCGGCTCCTGCGGCAGATGGCCGACGGTGGCGGTCGGCGGGGACAGACGGAGTTCGCCCTGTTCCGGCGGGGTGAGTCCGGCGAGGAGCTTGAGCAGGGTGGACTTGCCCGCGCCGTTGGCGCCCACGAGACCGATCACGTCGCCGGGCGCGACCACGAGGTCCAGCCCGGAGAAGAGGGAGCGGTCGCCGTGGCCGGCGGCGAGGTTCTTGGCGACGAGGGTGGCAGTCATCAGGAGGCAGATCCTAACGGGCCGCTCTCCCCGTCTCCGTCGCGGTTTTGGCCGGTGACCGGCGCCGTGAGCACGCCTCCGGTCGTGCGGGCGACGACGAACGCCTCCCCCTTGACCGCCTTCGGGGCGAGGGGGACGCGGTGCCGGCCGGGCTCCAGGACGCCGTCGAAGACCTCGCGCACCCGGGTGCGGTAGAGCCGGTCGAGGCGGTAGGCGGTGATCCGTACCCGGCACGCGGAGGTCACTTCCACGTCCGCCGTGCTGCCGGCGGCGGTCAGCCCGGTGAGCCGGCGCTGCGGGAGCGGGCTGCGGTCCAGGGCGTGCTCGATCTGGGCGACGAGCAGCGGCACGATGGGGGCCAGCCCGTCCACGCGGGCGACCTCGACGCCGGCCCGGTCGAAGGCCTCCAGCACGGCGGACCGGTCGGCCTCGCCGACCGCGCGGCCGAAGGCGACCGCGCCGTAGCCGCGCAGCTCCTCGGCGGGCACGGCCCGGGCGTCCTGGGTGATGTCGGCGCCGATGCCGATGGTGCGCAGCGCGGCGGCCAGCCTGGCCAGCACCGCGACCCGGGCGCCGATCAGCAGCACCCGCCGGCGGGGCGCGACGGAGCCCTCCCTCAGGGCGCCGAGTGCCGCGCGGTACTCGGCACCGTGGAAGCGGAACGGTCCTATGCCGTGGTAGCCGTTGAGCTGCAGGTCGGCGCGCTCCTCCGTCTGCCAGGCGAAGTCCCGCCAGATGTAGTCCTCGCCGTCGTGCTCGATGACGGCGGTGACCGCTCCGCAGGCCAGGTCCGCGCACTCGGGGCAGCCGTAGATGACGAACCGGCCTTCCGGGAGCGGCGGTTCGGCCTCCAGGAGCAGCGCGCGCACCTGCTCGGTGAAGATGGCGGGCGGGATGTCCGAGGCGAGCGGGGAGACGGCGTCGAGGTCGGACAGCCGGAACAGCAGCGGACGGCCGTCCACGACGAAGTCCACGAAGTCGCGGTGCGCCTGGTAGCCGCCGTCGGCGAGCACACCGCCGGCGCGGGTCGCCGGTGCCAGGCCGAAGGTCGCGTATGCGGCAGACATGCTGTGAGTATCCCCACGCCGGCCCGGATCTGAGCCCGGCGGGACACAGTCGGCCGGAGTGGGCCTATCGTCCTGGCGTGGACAGCGAGCCGAGTGACGAAGTGATCGTGGTCGGGAGCGGGGTCGCCGGGCTGACGACGGCCGTGGTGCTGGCCGAGTCCGGGCGCCGGGTCCGGGTGTGGGCGCGGGAGCCCGCCGAGCGTACGACCTCGGCGGTCGCCGGCGGTCTGTGGTGGCCGTACCGCATCGAACCCGAGCCCCTGGTCGGCGCGTGGGCGCTCGCGTCCCTCACCGTGTACGAGGAGCTGGCGCGGCGGCCGCAGGAGACGGGCGTACGCCTGGTCGACGGCGTACACCGGGGGGCCCGGCTGGACGGGCTCGGCGCGTGGGCGGGCCGGGTGGCGGGGCTGCGGGCCGTCGCCGAGGGGCTGGCGGCGCGGCTGCCGCTGATCGACATGCCGGTGCATCTGGCCTGGCTGCGGGAGCGGCTCGTCGAGGCGGGGGGCGTGGTGGAGGTTCGCGAGGTGCCCGCCCTCGCCGCCGTACCGGCGCCGGTCGTGGTCAACTGCACGGGTCTGGGGGCGCGTTCGCTGGTGCCGGACCCGGCGGTGCGTCCGGTGCGCGGGCAGCTGGTGGTGGTGGAGAACCCGGGGATCACGACGTGGTTCACGTCCGTCGAGCACGCCTCGGACGCCTCCACGTACTTCATGCCGCAGCCGGGCGGGCTGCTGCTGGGCGGTACGGCGGAGGACGACGACTGGTCCCTTCGCCCGGACCCGGCCACCGCCGCGGCGATCGTGGCCCGGTGCGCGGCGGTCCGGCCGGAGATCGCGCGGGCCCGGGTGCTGGGCCACCGGGTGGGGCTGCGGCCGGCCCGGGACGCGGTACGGCTGGAACGGCAGCGACTGGCCGACGGCCGCGTCCTGGTGCACAACTACGGGCACGGCGGGGCCGGGATCACCGTGGCGTGGGGGTGTGCCCGTCAGGCGGCCGAGCTGGCGTTCCCGGCCGCCTGACGGGGCTCAGGGCGGGGGCGCCGGGGGCGCCGGCGGGGTGCCGCCCGGACCGCCGCGCGCCGCCCCTCGGGGTCCCCCAGGCCTTGGGGCACCGGGGGAGACACGACCCGCCCGTGGCCACGGCGCGCACGCGGTCGCACCGCGCAGGGGCGCGGGAACCCGCGCGGCCGGGGCCACGACGGACCCGCGCCCGGCGACGCTCAGGACCCCCGACGGCGCGATCCCGCAGGACCCCTCGCCCGCCGGACGGCCCACGCCTCGCCGCGCCTACATCGGGACGTGCTCGGCGGCGCGCGGTGCACGGACGCCGTTCAAGGTCCTCGGCGCGGGAGCCGTACCGGCCGTACCGGCCGTGGCCCGGGCGAACGCCGGTGCGCCGCCGACCAGCGGGAGACTCGCCCCCGTACCGGACAGGTCGATCGTCAGGGCCGGCTTCGTCGACGGCGGGTCGATCAGGTCCTTGTCCGTGCCCGCGATGATCAGGGCGAGCCGGTGTCCCCGGGGGACGACATGGTCGGTGGCCGCCAGACGCAAGGTCATCGTGTACGCCTTGCCCGGGGTGAGCGGGACGCCCTTGGCGAGGGAGGCGTGGTGGCCGAGGTCGGCCCAGCCGCGGCTGAACACGGTGTAGTCGACCCTGGCGGTCTTGGCCCTGGTCTCCTTGAAGCAGGCGCTGTCCCCGGCCGTGCTCGCGCCCCAGCAGGTGCGGTCGGTGAGCGTGGTGATGCCCTCGTCCGCGTCCGCGTAGTCGCGGATCGTGTCCGGGCCGAGGTCGACCAGGACCGCGGAGAGGTGGGCCGAGGTGGTGGTCGGGGTCGCGGTCACCGTCACCGTGGACGAACCGGACAGGCGCAGGTCCCGGGTGAGCGGCGCGGTGAGGAAGCCGGTCTTCTCGGCCGTGGGCGTGGTCAGGTGCGCGGCCCAGTCGGTCTCGCTCTGCTTCGGGTCGTCGGTGAAGCTCTCGGTGCCGGCGGCCGGGCGCAGGCCGAGCGTGCCGACGCCGGCCCGGGTGCCGGGCGCCGGGTGCAGGACGGTGGCGCGGGCGGTCTGCGGGGGCCAGACGCGGGAGGTGACCCACTGGTCGGGGTGGCGTTCGATGTCGGCCATCGGCTCACGGTCGATACCGTTGTCGTAGCCGAGGAGTTCGTGGTCGAACCAGCGGTGCAGGGTGTCGACCCAGGCGCCGCGCCGGTAGTCGAACGGGTCGACGTGCCCGGTCTGCGACAGCCAGATCTTGCGCTGCACACCGTGCCCGGCCAGGGCGTCCCACCACTGGCCGAAGTGCTTGGTGCGGACGTTGAGGTCCTGCATGCCGTGCACCAGGAACACGCTGGCGCGCACCTTCGCCGCGTCCCTGACGTAGTCCCGCTCGTTCCACAGCCCGGTCCAGTCGCCGCTGCGCGGGCTGCCGTCGGCGAGTCTCCTCTGTACGGCGGCGCAGTGGGCGTGCGCCGCGTCGCTCTCGACGTAGCCGGCCAGTTCGGCGGGGCCGCCGTCGTACAGCGGGGCGCCCTGTGCGAAGTAGTAGTCGTACCAGGAGGAGATGCCGCTGATCGGGACGATCGTCTTCAGGCCTTCGACACCGGTGGCGGCTACCCCGTTGGCGATCGTGGCGTCCCAGCTCTTGCCGATCATGCCGGTGCTGCCGTTGCTCCAGGTGGCCTTGACGGTCCTGGCCCCGGTCCGGCTCGTGTACGCCGTGGCGCGGCCGTTCAGCCAGTCGATGACGGCCTTCGCGGACCGGATGTCGGAGCGGCCGCCGACGTCGACGCAGCCGTCGGAGCGGTTGGTGCCGGCGAGGTCGACGCCGACGAAGGCGTAGCCGCGGGGCACGAAGAAGTTGTCGTAGAAGAGCGGCATCCGGACGACGTGGCCCTGTGCGTCGTACGTCTTCTTCTGGCTCTCGTTGCCGCGTCCGCAGCAGGAGTAGTAGGGGCTGGCGTCCATGATGACGGGCACCTTGCGGCCCTGGCGGGCGGGTTCGGCGGGCCGGACGATGTCGGCGGCGACGCGGTCGGTCCTCCCGTCGCCGTCCTCGTCGAGGCCGGTGTCCACCCACACGGACTCGCGGACGGCGTGGGCGTAGGAGTAGACGGGCCGGCTCTCGCGGGTGGTCCGGCCCGCGCCGGTGGCGCCCTGTGCGGCGGCGGGGGTGAGGAAAGCGGCCGTCAGGAGGGCGGCGACCGCGGTGGCGAGCGTTCTCCAGATCGTGAAGCGCGTTCTCATCGGCGTGCGAAGTGGCATGCGCGGACGGTACTCCGGTCAACTCCCTGGCAGAAGGGTGATTTCCGGCGTCTCGCGTGTCGCGTGACGGCTGAATGGCGATCGTGTGACAGCGGGGGCCATGGACAGGTCAGGGGCCTCAGGGACTGAATAGGCTCCGTACAGAGTTCTCCGAACGGACCTGCAGTCCTGACGACTTGGAGCTGACGTGCACCGCAGAATCATCGCGCCGGGCGCGCTCGCGGCGGCCTCCCTCCTGCTGGCGATCCCGGCATCGGCCGCGAGCTACTCCCCCGGCGCGCCGGGCATCGGCGACCCCTACTACCCCGACTACGGCAACGGCGGCTACGACGTCTCCCACTACGACCTGAGGCTGCAGTACCAGCCGAAGACGGACGAGTTGCAGGGCACGGCGACGATCCTGGCGCGGACCACGCAGGACCTGTCCAGCTTCGACCTGGACTTCCTGCTGGACGTGAGCGAGGTACGGGTCAACGGCGCCAAGGCCGCCTTCACGTCCTCCGGGCAGCACGAACTGGTCGTCACACCGAAGACCCCGCTGGCCAAGGGCACGCCGGTCACCGTCGTCGTCCGCTACAGCGGTGTGCCGTCCACGAAGGCCGCCTACGGTTTCACCGCCTGGCACCGCACGCCCGACGGCGCGGTCGCGGCCGACGAGCCCGAGGCCGCCTGGTGGTGGTTCCCGAGCAACGACCACCCGAGCGACAAGGCCACCTACGACGTCTCGGTGGCCGTGCCGGACGACACCCAGGCGATCTCCAACGGCACCCTGCAGGCGACGAGTTCGAAGCTCGGCTGGACCCGCTACAGCTGGCGGCAGAACAAGCCGCAGGCGACGTATCTGGCCACGCTCGCCGTCGGCAGGTTCGACATCACGACCAGTACCTCCGACGGCGGGGTGCCGGTCGTCAACGCCTACAGCAAGGACCTCGGCGACAACGACGGGGCCGCGCGGGCGAGCGTGGAGCGCACCGGCGAGCTCGTCGACTGGCTGAGCGGCTACTTCGGGCCGTATCCGTTCAGTTCGGCCGGCGGGTACGTGCCGAACACCACCACCGGGTACGCGCTGGAGACCCAGGGCCGCGTCTACTACAGCCCGAAGCAGTTCGCGAAGGGCTCCAACGCCTCGGTGGTCGTGCACGAGCTGGCCCACCAGTGGTACGGCGACGACGTGTCGGTGAAGGACTGGAAGGACATCTGGCTCAACGAGGGCTTCGCGACGTACGCCCAGTGGCTGTGGTCCGAGCACGAGGGCGAGGGCACCACGCGGCAACTCGCCGACTACGTGTACGCCTCCCACCCGGCCGACGACGCCTTCTGGACGGTCAAGCCGGGGGACCCGGGCCCGGACAACCAGTTCGACGGCGCCGTCTACGACCGGGGCGCGCTCGCCATCCAGGCGCTGCGGGACGAGATCGGCGACGACGCGTTCTTCCGCGTCCTGAAGGGCTGGCCGCAGGAGCACGCGTACGGCAACGCCTCGGTCGCCGACTTCCAGAGGTACGCCGAGCAGGTGTCCGGCAAGCCGCTCTCGGCGCTGTTCGACACCTGGCTGTTCCAGCCGTCGAAGCCGGCCGCGTCCGCGGCCCGGTCCCTGGCGAAGGCGCACGCGCCGGTGGCCCGGCCGAAGTCGTGGAAGAAGGTCGAGGCGGCGCACGACGCGCACGCCACGCCCGGGCACTGACCCGGCGCGGTCTAGGGTCTCGGCGCCGTCGCCCGCTTCAGCAGCTCGTCCCGGCCTATCGACTCCGCCCGGGAGGCCGGGACCGTGCAGGCGTGGGCGCCCGCGACGGCGCCGTAGCGGGCGCACGTCTCGGGCGGCTCGCCGCCGAGGCGGCCGTAGAGGAACGCGGCGGCGAAGGCGTCGCCCGCGCCGTTGGAGTCCACCACCGGCGCGGGCGGCACCGCCGCGGGGACGTGGGACAGCTCGCCGTCGGCCAGCAGGTACGCGCCCTCGGCCCCGGCGGTGGCGACGACGGCCTCGGCCCGGCCCCGCTCGGCGATGCGCCGCATGGTCCGCTCGGGGTCGGTCAGCGCGGCGGCCGACAGGAAGACGACGTCCGCCGCGTGGGCGAACGGCTCGTGGTACGGGTTCTCCCCGTCCCAGTCGTGCAGGTCGGTGGAGAGCGGGATGCCCGTCGCGGCCAGCACGGGCAGGGCGTCGGCGCAGGGCTGGGTGATCGTGACGTGGACGTGCCGGCTCGTCCCGGCGAGCGTGCGCAGCGTCTGGGGCGGGAAGCGGTCGCCGGGGCGGGCGCGGCTGGTGTCGTACAGGGACAGGCGGCGGCCGTCCGGGCCGACGAGGTTGACCGCCCGTCTGGTGCCGGCGGGCTGCGGGAGCGCGGTCAGTGCGATGCCGTGCTCGCGGTGCAGGGAGCGCACGAGGTCGCCCTCGGGGTCGTCGCCGAGCAGATCGAGGTGGTGGGTGCGCAGGCCGAGTGCGGCGAGGCCCAGCGCGACGAAGTCGCCGGTCTGTCCGGCCCGGGTGCGGATCCCGGAGTCGATCATGTAGCTGTCGGCGTAGGGCAGGGGGAGCTGGGGGACCTGGATGATCGTGTCCACGCCGGCTCCGCCCAGCACCAGGACATCCGCCGCACCGCCGCGCTGGGTCATCCGGCGCCGTCCCCGTGGTCGTAGACCGTCACCGCTATCCCCCGTTTCACCAGTCGCTCGTCGATGAGCGGTGCCACGCGGGACCACCTGCCGCCCGCCAGACCGCAGCCTATGCGGGGCATGTGCACGGACGCACCGAGTCCGGCCACTTCGCCGGCGAGGGTGGTCAGCGCGGTGTCGATCGCCTCGTAGCGCACGGGGACGCCCTTGCTGCCCCTTCTGGTGCCGCGCTGGCCGATCATGTTGGCCACCCACACATACGGCTCGACCCGGACCAGCTGCACCGCGCCCAGGGCGAAGTCGTTCCGCGCGCGGTCGCGGTGCCAGGCGCGGTATGCCGCCTCCGGCTGGGGCCAGCGGCGCGAGAGCGCGAGCACGAAGCCCTTCCCCCAGCCGCCGATGTCGTTGCAGACATGGGCGATCACCTTGACGCCCTTGACCGACGGCACGGTGGCGTCACCCCGGACATACGTGATCTCCGACATGACGCCACCGTAGGCGATGCCACGGACAGTGGCGGAGGGCTCCCGGGCCGCTACTCCGTCAGCCCGGACAGCTCCCGGTCGGTGTTGCGCGACACGCGGCGGCGCACGCCGAACCAGCCGGCGACCAGCATGAGGGCGATCACCGGGATCAGCAGGATGGTCTTCCGGCCGACGTCGGGGTCGTTCCACATCATGCCGAGGCAGACCAGCAGGAACACGATCGTGGCGATCTCGGTGACCGGGCTGAACTTCAGCTGGAAGTGCGGCCGGGTCGCCAGGCCGGCGCGGGCGCGGCGGACGAAGATCATGTGACAGAGCATGATGATCACCCAGGTGCTGATGATGCCGAGGGAGGCGACGTTCAGCACGATCTCGAAGGCCTGGCTGGGCACCAGGTAGTTCAGGCCGACGCCGAGGACACAGACCGCGCAGGTCAGCAGGATGCCGCCGTAGGGGACCTGGCTGCGGTTCATCCGCGCGGTGAACTTCGGGGCGGAGCCCGCCATGGCCATGGAGCGCAGGATGCGGCCGGTGGAGTACAGACCGGAGTTCAGCGAGGACATGGCGGCGGTCAGCACGACCAGGTTCATCACGTCGCCGGCCGCCGGAACGCCGATCTTGGACAGCACGGTCACGAACGGGCTCTGGTCGGCGGAGTACACCGAGCCGGGCAGCAGCAGGGCCAGCAGCACGACCGAGCCGACGTAGAACAGGCCCACCCGCCACATGATCGAGTTCACCGCGCGCGGGACGACCTTCTCCGGCTCGGCGGTCTCGCCGGCGGCGACGCCGACCAGTTCCAGGGCGGCGTAGGCGAAGATCACGCCCTGCATGACGAGGACGACCGGCATCATGCCGTGCGGGAAGAGCCCGCCGTTGTCGGTGATCACGCTCAGGCCGGGGGTGTGGCCGCCGACCTTGTGCTGGGTGGCGAGCAGGAAAATGCTGATCAGCATGAAGCCGACGATGGTGGCGACCTTGATGATCGCGAACCAGAACTCCATCTCGCCGAAGATCTTCACCGAGATCAGGTTCACGGCCAGGACCACCGCGAGGGCGATCAGGGCGAGCACCCACTGGGGAATGCTGGTGAACATGGACCAGTAGTGCGTGTAGAGCGCGATCGCGGTGATGTCGGCGATGCCGGTGGTCGACCAGTTCAGGAAGTACATCCAGCCGGCGACATAGGCGCCCTTCTCGCCGAGGAACTCGCGCGCGTAGGACACGAAGGACCCGGAGGACGGGCGGTACAGGACCAGCTCGCCCAGGGCCCGGACGACGAAGAAGGCGAAGACGCCGCAGACCAGGTAGGCCAGGGCGAGCGCCGGGCCCGCGTTGTGCAGGCGGCCGCCGGCGCCCAGGAGGAGTCCGGTGCCGATGGCGCCACCGATGGCGATCATGTTGACGTGGCGGGCCTTGAGGTCCTTGCTGTAACCGGCGTCGCCCGCGTCCGCGGGCGTCCGGGCCACCTCGGGGTGGGTGGTGGCCTGCACCGATTCCACGGTGTCCTTGCTGCTCACGGGTGGTTCCACTTCCTGGTGCGCCCGGGCCTCGTGGGCCCGGGGGTCGTGCAGGGCTCGGCCCGCACCACCCTGTCGAGTCGCGGTACAGACCAAGACAGCAGCTTCCCAGAGAGAACCGCGGATACGCGGTGGCCGATGTCACAGAGCGTCGCTTGTCACACGATCCACTCAGGGTTCACCCGGCGTTCACCATGGGTTTCACACTCCTGGTGAGACAGCGATACTGCTGCACATGACGACCGATGCCGGGGAGACGCCCCTCACCATCGACGAGCTGGCCGCCCGGGCGGGCGTCACGGTCCGCACCGTGCGCTTCTACGGCAGCAAGGGTCTGCTGCCGCCGCCGGTGATCGGCCCGCGCCGGGTGGGGCACTACGGGCCGGACCACGTGGCACGGCTGGCCCTCATCGAGGAGTTGCAGCAGCAGGGCATGACCCTGGCGGCGATCGAGCGGTACCTGAAGCAGCTGCCGCACGACCTCACCCCGCACGACCTGGCCATTCACCGGGCGGTGGTCGCGTCCTGGGCGCCGGACGCGGTGGACACGGTGTCCCTGCGGGAACTGGAACGGCGGGCGGGGCGGCCGCTGACCGCCGAGGACCTGGAGCGGCTGGCGGCGATGAACGTCGTCGCCGGGACGGACGACGGCGCCTTCCGCGTCGACTCGGGGCTGCTCCGGCTCGGTGTGCAGCTGCTCGACGTGCCGTTGTCGCAGGAGGTGATCCTCGCGGCGCGCAAGGTGCTCATCGAGCACTCGCGCGCCGCGGCTCACGAGTTGTCCCAGCTCTTCCGCGGCGAGGTGGCGGAGCGTGACGCCCAGGACGTGAGGTCCCTGTCGGCGCACATGCACCCCTTGGTGGTGCAGGCGCTGCTGACGACGTTCCAGCGCTCGCTGCGGGAGGAGCTGGGCCAGTGGGTCACCGGGTCAGGAACGGACTGAGTCGCCGAACGGCTCGCCCTTCTCGCCCCTTCCCGCCTTCTCGACGAGCAGCGCGGGCGGGTTGAACCGCTCGCCGTAGGCCTCGGCGAGTTCCCGCGCGCGGGCCACGAAGCCGGGCAGGCCGCCCTCGTAGCCGTTGATGTACTGCAGGACGCCGCCGGTCCAGCCCGGGAAGCCGATGCCGAGGACGGAGCCGATGTTGGCGTCGGCGACCGAGGTCAGGACGCCCTCCTCAAGGAGCCGCACGGTGTCGAGCGCCTCGGAGAAGAGCATCCGCTCCTGCATGTCCCGGAACGGGATCTCGTGCCCGGGCCTGCCGAAGTGCTCGCGCAGTCCCGGCCACAGCCCGGCCCGCTTGCCGTCCTCGGTGTAGTCGTAGAAACCGGCGCCGCCACTGCGGCCGGGGCGGCCGAACTCGTCGACCATGCGGTCGATGACCGCGTCCGCCGGATGCGGGGTCCAGGTGCCGCCCGCCTCCTCCACGGCCCGCTTCGTCTCGCCCCGGATCTTGCGCGGCAGGGTGAGCGTCAGCTCGTCCATGAGGGAGAGCACCTTGGCCGGGTAGCCGGCCTGGGCGGCGGCCTGCTCCACGGAGGCGGGCTCGATGCCCTCGCCGACCATGGCGACGCCCTCGTTGATGAAGTGGCCGATCACCCGGGAGGTGAAGAAGCCGCGCGAGTCGTTCACGACGATCGGCGTCTTGTTGATCTGCCGGACCAGGTCGAAGGCCCGGGCGAGCGCCTCGTCACCGGTGCGCTCACCCTTGATGATCTCCACCAGCGGCATCTTGTCGACCGGCGAGAAGAAGTGCAGCCCGATGAAGTCGGTCTGGCGCTGCACGCCCTCGGCGAGTGTGGTGATGGGCAGGGTGGAGGTGTTGGAGCACAGCAGCGCGTCCGGGGCGACGACGGACTCGATCTCCTGGAACACCTTGTGCTTGAGCGCGGTGTCCTCGAAGACGGCCTCGATCACCGCGTCACAGCCCGCGAGGTCGGCCACGTCGGCGGTCGGCGTGATCCGGGCGAGCAGCGCGTCCGCCTTCTCCTGGCTGGTACGGCCCTTGGCGACGGCCTTGGCGCACAGCGTCTCGGAGTAGCCCTTGCCCTTGACGGCCGCCTCCAGGGCGACGTCCTTGAGGACGACGTCGATGCCCGCGCGGGCGCAGGAGTAGGCGATGCCGGCGCCCATCATGCCGGCGCCGAGGACGGCGACCTTGCGGACCTGACGGGGCTCGATCCCCTGGGGGCGATTGGCGCCGGAGTTGACGGCCTGGAGGTCGAAGAAGAACGCCTGGATCATGTTCTTCGAGGTCTGCCCGGCGGCCAGCTCCACGAAGTAGCGGGCCTCGATGACCTGCGCGGTCTCGAAGTCGACCTGGGCGCCCTCGACGGCCGCGGCGAGGATGTTGCGGGGGGCCGGGTACGGCGCGCCGTTCGTCTGCTTGCGCAGGCTCGCCGGGAAGGCCGGCAGGTTGGCCGCGAACTTCGGGTTGGCGGGGGTGCCGCCGGGGATCTTGTAGCCGGGCTTGTCCCAGGGCTGCTGGGACTCGGGGTTGGCGTCGATGAAGGCGCGGGCCTTGGCGAGCAGTTCCTCCGGCGTGGCGGCGACCTCGTGGACGAGGCCGTTCTCCCGGGCGCGCCGCGCGTTGTACTGCTGCCCCTGGAGGAGCACCTTCAGCAGCGCGTCCGTGATGCCCAGCAGCCGGACGGTGCGGACGACCCCGCCGCCGCCGGGGAGCAGTCCGAGGGTGACCTCGGGGCAGCCGATCTTCGTGCCGGAGGTGTCGAGGGCCACCCGGTGGTGGCAGGCGAGGGCGAGCTCGAAACCGCCGCCCAGGGCGGCGCCGTTGATCGCCGCGACGACCGGCTTGCCGAGGGTCTCGATGCGGCGCAGGTCGCGCTTGACGGCGAGGCCGCCGTCGAACAGCTCCTGCGCGGTCTCGGGCGTGACCCGGATCAGGTCGCGCAGGTCGCCGCCCGCGAAGAAGGTCTTCTTCGCCGAGGTGAAGATGATGCCCCGGACGGCGTCCTTCTCGGCCTCCAGCCGGTCGGTGATCGCGGCGAGGGAATCCCGGAACGCCTGGTTCATGGTGTTCGCGGACTGGTGCGGGTCGTCCAGGACGAGGGTGACGACACCGGTGTCGTCCTGCTCCCAGCGGATGGTGGTGCTCTCGGTCATGACAGTCGTCTCCGTTGAAGTCCGTTGGTCCGCGGGGAGTCAGATGCGCTCGACGACGGTGGCGATGCCCATGCCGCCGCCGACGCACAGGGTGGCGAGGCCGTAGCGCTTGTCCTGGCGCTCCAGTTCGTCCACGAGGGTGCCGAGGATCATCGCGCCGGTCGCGCCGAGCGGGTGTCCGAGGGCGATGGCGCCGCCGTTGACGTTGACCTTGTCGAGACTGAGGCCCATGTCCTTGACGAAGCGCAGCACGACCGCGGCGAACGCCTCGTTGATCTCGACCAGGTCGATGTCGTCGATGGTGAGTCCGGCCTTCGCCAGGGCCTTGCGGGTGGCGGGGGCGGGGCCGGTGAGCATGATGGTGGGCTCGGAACCGGAGACGGCGGCGGAGACGATCCGCGCGCGCGGGGTGAGGCCGTAGCGCTCGCCGACCTCCTTGGAGCCGATCGCGACGAGCGAGGCGCCGTCCACGATGCCGGAGGAGTTGCCCGCGTGGTGGACGTGGTCGATCTTCTCCACCCAGTGGTACTTCTGCAGCGCGACGGCGTCGAAGCCGCCCAGCTCGCCGATGTCCGCGAACGACGGCTTGAGCTTCGCCAGGGAGTCGGCGGTGGTGCCGGGGCGCGGGTGCTCGTCGTGGTCGAGGACGACCAGGCCGCTGCGGTCCTTGACGGGGACGACCGAGCGGTCGAAGCGGCCCTCCTTCCAGGCGGTGGCGGCGCGCTCCTGGGACAGGGCCGCGTACTCGTCGACGTCGCGGCGGGAGAAGCCCTCGATCGTGGCGATGAGGTCGGCGCCGATGCCCTGCGGGACGAAGTTGACGGCGAGGTTGGTCATCGGGTCGTTGAACCAGGCGCCGCCGTCGGAGGCCATCGGGACGCGGGACATGGACTCGACACCACCCGCGAGGACCAGGTCCTCCCAGCCGGAGCGGACCTTGGCGGCGGCCAGGTTGACGGCCTCCAGGCCCGACGCGCAGAAGCGGTTCTCCTGCACGCCCGCGACCGTGTCCGGCAGTCCGGCGGCGATCGCCGCGATCCGGGCGATGTCGGAGCCCTGGTCGCCGACGGGTCCGACGACACCGAGCACGATGTCGTCGACGGCGGCCGGGTCGAGGCCGGGGAAGCGGTCGCGGATCTCGTGGATGAGACCGACCACCAGGTCGATGGGCTTCGTGCCGTGCAGGGCGCCGTTCGCCTTGCCGCGGCCGCGCGGGGTGCGGATCGCGTCGTACACGTACGCTTCGGTGCTCACTGGTGTGCCTTTCCGAGAGGGTGGGGCGAGCGGGGGTGGGCGGGTCAGCCGGCGTCGGTGACCGGTTCCTCGTTCACGGGTGCGGGTCTCCCCCAGTCGCGGGCCACCGTCTCCGTGTCGGCGCCCGGCAGGGCGGGGCCGGTGCGGACGGCGGTGGGGGTGGCGGAGAAGCGGGGGGCGGGGGCGGGCTGGGTGATGCCGCCGTGGTCGGTGAAGGTGCCGCGGGCGGCGAGGTGCGGGTGGTGCGGGGCCTCGCGCAGGGACAGCACGGGGGCCACGCAGGCGTCCGTCCCCTCGAAGACGGCCGTCCACTCGTCCCTCGTGCGTGCCGCGAAGCGGGCGGCGATCCGCTCGCGCAGTTCGCCCCAGCGCGTCCAGTCCTTGCGGGCGGGCACGAGGTCCTCCAGGCCGAGCAGGCACAGGAACTCCTCGTAGAACCGCTCCTCCAGGGCGCCGACCGCCATGTACCTGCCGTCGGCGGTCTCGTAGGTGCCGTAGTAGGGACAGCCGCCGTCGAGGAGGTTGGCCCCACGCCGGTCCTGCCAGCCGCCGGCCGCGATCATGCCGTGGATCATCGCGGACAGATGGGCCGTGCCGTCGACGATGGCGGCGTCGACGACCTGTCCGGTGCCGGTCACGCGCGCGTGGTGGAGGGCGGCGAGGACGCCGACCACCAGGTAGAGGGAGCCGCCCGCGTAGTCGCCGAGGAGGTTGGCGGGGACGGCCGGGGGCTCGTCCGGACGGCCGATCATGCCGAGGGTGCCGGTGAGCGCGATGTAGGCCACGTCGTGGCCCGCGCGGTCGGCGAGGGGGCCGTCCTGGCCCCAGCCGGTCATGCGGCCGTAGACCAGGCGGGGGTTGCGGGCGTGGCACTCCTCGGGGCCGATGCCGAGCCGCTCGGCGACGCCCGGGCGGTAGCCCTCGATGAGGATGTCGGCCCGCTCGGCGAGCTCCAGCACGCGCGCGGGGCCGTCCGGGGACTTCAGGTCGACCAGGATCGAGCGCTTGTTGCGGTTGGTCACGTCGCGGGCGGGGTCGATGCCGAGGCCGGGGCCGCCCGGCCGGTCCACGCGGACCACGTCGGCGCCCAGGTCCGCCAGGAGCATGGCGGCGAACGGGCCCGGCCCGATGCCGGCCAGCTCCAGTACGCGCACGCCCAGGAGCGGACCGCTGCCCGGCGTCGCCGGCGTCCCTGCCGTCGTCATGCGTCCAGCCCCCTGAGCGTGTGTGACACAACTGATGTAACACCGGTGATGCTAAGAACGCGTTCCACCGGACACAAGACCCAACGAGCAAGCGCTTAGCCGAGTGCCCGGCCGCGCGCCGATCACCCGGGAGGGTGAGCGGCCGCCGCGGTGCGGCTCGCGTGGTTCCTCCCGCTTCCTCAGGGCGTTCCCGACTGCGCCCACCGCTGCCTCCGGGCTGGTCGTCGTCGCTGACTCCGCTCACGCTAGCCTCAGCCACCGGCAGCGGCGCGATCTGCGGGACGAAGGGGTGTCATGAGCAGGCTGAACAGGGCGGACCGTCCCTATGACCTCGTGCTCTTCGGAGCCACCGGCTTCGTCGGCACCCTCACGGCGGAGTATCTCGCCGCGCACGCGCCGAAGGACCTGCGCTGGGCGGTGGCCGGGCGCGACGAGGGGAAGCTGGAACGGCTGCGCGAGCGGCTGCCCGGCGGGGCCGAGGTCGGCGTCCTGCGCGCCGACGTGACCGAACCGGCCGGCCTGCGCGCCCTCGCCGAGCACGCGCGCGTGGTGGCCACGACCGTCGGGCCGTACGTACTCAACGGCGAGGAGCTGGTCGCCGCCTGCGCCGACGCCGGGACGGACTACCTGGACCTGACCGGCGAGCCGGAGTTCGTGGACCTGATGTACGTCCGGCACGACACGCGCGCGCGGGAGACGGGCGCGCGTCTGGTGCACGCCTGCGGCTTCGACTCCGTGCCCCACGACCTGGGCGTGTACTTCACGGTCCGGCAGCTGCCGGAGGGCGTGCCGCTGACCGTGGACGGTTATGTGACCGCCGACGCCGCCTTCTCCGGGGGCACCCTGGCCTCGGCGCTGAACCAGTTCGCCCGCGGCCGGCAGCTGCTGGCCGCGGCGCGCGAACGGGGCCGGCACGAGCCGCGGCTGATGGGACGCCGCGTCGCGGCACCGACGGGTGCGCCCCGGTTCGCCCGGGAGGTCGGCGCGTGGGCGCTGCCGCTGCCGACCATCGACCCGCAGATCGTGCGCCGCTCGGCGAAGGCGATCGAGCGGTACGGACCCGACTTCCGCTACCGGCACTACGCGGCGGTGCGGCACCTGCCGGTCGCCCTCGGCGGGGTCGCCGCCGTCGGCGCGGTGCTGACGGCCGCCCAGCTGCCGCCCGCGCGGCGCTGGTTGTCGGGCCGGCTGCGCCCGGGGGACGGGCCGAGCCCGGAGCGGCGGGCGAGGAGCCGCTTCGCGGTGCGCTTCGTCGGCGAGGGCGGCGGGCGGCGCGTGTGCACGGAGGTCGCGGGCGGCGACCCGGGCTACGACGAGACGGCGAAGATGTTCGCCGAGGCGGCCCTGTGCCTGGCCTTCGACGACCTGCCGCCGACGGCCGGGCAGGTCACCACGGCGCAGGCGATGGGCGACGCCCTCACCGGGCGGCTGCGGGCCGCGGGCATCACCTTCCGGGTGGCGGCCACCGGCCCGGCCGCCTCATCGCCCGTTTGAGACTCGCGCACCCGGAAGTCCCGGCTGTCCGCGGCCACCGCCCGGAAAGTCTCACAGGGTCTTTCAATGACACGATGGAGGCCCGGGCAACGAGCCGAAGGAGGCGGGCCAGGCATGAAGTTCGTGCTCGAAGTGACCGTGGACGAGGACGCGCCGGCGCGGGACCGCGCCGGCGAACTGGGGCGCATCCTGCGCTACTGGGGCGGCAACCTGCACCACTACGCCCTCGAACCCGGAGACGGCTCGGCCGTCTACGACGCGGCGTATCAGGAGGTCGGGGCCTGGCGGGTCGTGTCCTCCTGAGCGCCGCCCCCGGTGGCCCGCGCCGCCTCGCGAAGCGCACGGCGGCACAGGGCGTCCGCCCGGCGCGTGGTCTCCGGCAGCCGGTAGCGGGGGGTGAGGGCCAGGGTGTGGGCCAGCGCGTTGTCCAGGCTCACCCGATGGCCGACGGAGACGAAGACCGGTTTGACGGCGTCCCGGGTGCGCAGCGCGCGCCCGACCTCCTCGGTCCCCGCGAGCAGCGGGGCGAAAGCGCCCCGCTGCGGGCCGGGGTCGCCGTACGTGAAGGTGAACGGGTTCTTGGCGACGCCGATGACCGGCAGCCCGGTCAGGACGCCGAGGTGGCTGGCGAGGCCGAAGCGGCGCGGATGGGCCAGTCCGTAGCCGTCGCAGACGACCAGGCCGGGCGGGCACGGCAGCCGGTCCAGGACGGCCCGGACGGTGGGGATCTCACGGAAGGCCAGCAGGCCGGGCACGTACGGGAAGGAGACGCGGCCGACGGCCGTCGCCTCGGCCACCACGTCCAGCGTGGCGGCGTCCAGCACGACGGCCGCCGCGGCGACGAGGTCGAGGGTGTCGTCGTAGGCGACGTCGACCCCCGTCACATGCCCCGTCCCGGGCCGCGGGCCGCTCTCGTCGAGCACCACCCGTCCGCGCAGCTCGTCCTGGACGGCGCGGGCCTGCTCCTCGGTCGCGGGCCAGCCCGCGGGTACGCCTACGGTCGTCATGGTGACGCCGACTCTACGGGCCCGGGACGGCTGTCGGAGCCGGGGGGTAGGCTCGCGATCATGTTCGTCCTGGAGCTGACCTACACCGCCCCCCTCGACGCCGTCGACGCGCTGCTCGCCGACCATGTGGCCTGGCTGGAGGAGCAGTACGCGAAGGGCTTCTTCCTGGCCTCCGGGCGCAAGAACCCCAGGGACGGCGGGGTGATCCTCGCCGTCGCCGAGGACCGCGCCCGGATCGAGGAGATCGTGGCGGGGGACCCGTTCGCCGTCGGCGGTGTGTGCACGTACCGCGTCACGGAGTTCGTCGCCACGAAGACGGCTCCCGAGCTGGCCCGTCACCGGCAGACATCGGACTGAGACCCGGCCGTCATCCCTTCTTCGCGTTCAGCGCGCGCTGCAGCTGGCTCTTGTTCATGTTCGAACGGCCTTCGATGCCGCGCTGCTTCGCCTCGTTGTAGAGCTGGTCCCGGGTCGGGCCCTGGGGGCCGGACCGGTTGCCCGACCGCTGGCCGCCGCGCTTGCCCGACGACATGTCCTGCGTCGAGCTGCGGCTCGCGGTCTCGGACTCGCCGGAGCGGGCGCGTTCCTTGTTGACCGTCCGCGCGGCGATCTCCTTGGCGCGGCCGGCGCTCTCGCCCCGGTCCTGCGCGCTCTTCTTGATGTGTTCGTACTGACGCTCGCGCTTGGAGCTGGAACCGGCGGGCATGGCCGCTCCCTTCCTCTGGATCCCCGGGTCCTCCTGATTCCCGTGCGGGACGAGTACCCGGTTTCCCGGCGCCCACCTCAGCGTTCCAGCCGGGCCACCCTCCCCTGCTCCCCGGCCGCCCAGCAGCTCAGGTCGGCGGTGCAGGCCACGGTGTCGTACGAGCCGGAGTCGATCGTCCGCCAGGTGCGGCCGGCGTCCGTGGTGAGGTCGGTGCCGGTGGGGCCGACGGCGAGCGCGGCGGTGCGGCTGTGCGGCAGCCAGGCGGCGCCGGAGCGGTAGGCGGGCGGCGGTGTGGCGGCCGGGGTCCAGGTGCGTCCGCCGTCGGCGGTGACGGCGGCCGCCTGCGGCGAGGGCTTGTCGGGGCGGTAGTCGCCGCCGACGGCGAGGCCGTGGGTGCGGTCGCGGAAGGCGAGGGCGAAGACGCCCCTGGCGGGATCGCCGGCCGGCACCGGTGCGCCGGCGGCCGTCCAGGTGAGTCCGCGGTCGGCGGAGTGCAGCACGCGCGCGTGGGCGCCGCCGCCCGTGGCCAGCCAGACGTCCTTCGGGCCCGAGGTGACCAGGCACTGGCCGCTCGCCGCGAAACCGGCCTCGCCGTCCAGGGCGGGCGGCATGCCGGCCGAGGGCAGCACCCGCCAGGAGCGGCCGCCGTCGCTCGTGGCCAGGATGCGGAACCTCCCGTCCACGGGGTCGCCCATCGCGAGGCCGTGCCGCCGGTCGAAGAAGGACAGGCAGTCGTAGAACGCCTTCGGGTCCGTGTTGCGGAAGGACTCCGTCCAGGTCGCTCCGCCGTCGTCGGTGCGGTACACCCGGGACGCCTCGCCCTCGCCGATGGCCAGCACCACCGCGCGTCGCGCGTCGAACGCCTCGACGTCCCGGAACTGCAGCTCCCCCGCGCCCGGCGGAGAGACGTTCCGCCAGCTCCCCCCGCCGTCCGTGGTGCGCAGCACCGTGCCGCCGGTGCCGGCCAGCCAGGCGGTGTGCCGGTCCACGGCCGCGAGGCCCCGGAAGCGGATCTGCGGGGTGCCCGGGTCCTTCGGCGCCCAGTGCGGGCCGCCCTCCCCGAGGGGCCCGGCCTCGGCCGCCGGAACGGTCAGCGCGGCCAGCGCCGCCCCGCACGCCACCCCCACCGCCACCAGCCTGCCCCTGCGTCCTCTGCGTCGCGTGCTCCCCAAACGCCTCATGGCGGGCGAAGCTAGCCCACCGGGCCGGTACCGTCCAGAGGCCGATCGCCCGCCGTCGCGCGCGAAAACACCCGGTGTCCCCCCGTGCATGAAGGCGGTGACCGAGGTCACTCGGTTCACGTGTGCACGGATCGGCCGGATCCGTCGTCTCTTCCAGTGCCGGGTAGCGCACACCCGGGCGTAGTCCAGCCGTCACGAGGGAGCAAGGCGTTGTCCACCGTCATCGAGCAGCCCGTAGAGGCCCGCCTCGTCGCCGCCGCACCGCGCATGCCGAGCATCCCCGCGACGCTGCGCTACGACCGGAGCGATCCGTTCGCCGTCGTCATGACCTTCCCGGCCCCGGCCACCCTGGAGGGAGTCGACGTGTGCTGGACCTTCTCCCGCGAGCTGCTCGCGGCCGGGCTGCACGGCGCCGAGGGCCACGGGGACGTCCGGGTGCGGCCGTACGGCTACGACCGCACCGTGCTGGAGTTCCACGCCCCCGAGGGCACCGCGATCGTGCACGTGCGCTCGGGTGAGATCCGGCGCTTCCTGGAGGCCGCCGACGCACTCGTGCCCGTCGGCCTTGAGCACCTCCAGCTCGACCTGGACCAGGGGCTGGCCGAACTGATGCGGGACGCCTGCTGAACGCCACGCGCGTGAAAACGCGTTGACAGCCATCAGGCACCCTCGTACGGTGTACATCGGTCCTGTTGCCGTCGATTGGAGAAGGACGTTGCTCGTCTGAGGTTCTGAGACATCGCGTCGCACCGGTGAGGTGTGCGCGGCGTACGACCTCGGCGTCCGAGCCGTCCTCCGGCACAGGCCTTCTTCATGTTCCACGGCCTTCGTGCCCCACGACCTTTCGGTTCCCGCCTCGCGGTGTCTCGACATGCGCCCACCGACCGCACGACACCCCTCGCGAGGCCCTCATGTCATCTTCCCTCACCTGCACGTCCCTGTCCTTCACCTGGCCCGACGGCACCGCCGTCTTCGACGGCCTGGACGTCGCCTTCGGCCCCGGCCGCACCGGGCTCGTCGGCGTCAACGGATCGGGGAAGTCCACCCTGTTGAAGCTTCTCGCCGGTGAACTCACGCCCTCCGACGGGACCGTCAAGGCGGTCGGCGAGGTCGGCTGCCTCCCACAGAACGTCACCCTCGACACCGCGCTCCGCGTCGACCAGGCCCTCGGCATCGCCGAACGGCGGGCCGCGCTGCACGCCATCGAGGCGGGCGACGTCGCCGAGGAGCACTTCGAGACGGTCGGCGACGACTGGGACGTCGAGGAGCGCGCCCTGGTCACCCTCGGCGAACTGGGTCTCGGTCACATCGGCCTGGACCGCACCGTCGGCGAGGTCTCCGGCGGCGAGTCGGTGCTGCTGCGGCTGGCCGCGCTGCTGCTGCGCCGCCCCGACGTGCTGCTGCTGGACGAGCCCACCAACAACCTCGACCTGTACGCGCGCCGCCGGCTGTACCAGGCCGTCGCCGCATGGCCGGGCGTGCTGGTCGTGGTCAGCCACGACCGGGAACTGCTCGACCTGGTCGACCAGATCGCGGAGCTGCGCTCCGGGGAGGTCACCTGGTACGGCGGCAACTTCTCGGCCTACGAGGAGGCCTTGGCCGTCGAGCAGGAGGCGGCCGAACGGATGGTCCGCGTCGCCGAGGCCGATGTCCGCAAGCAGAAGCGCGAACTGGCCGACGCCCAGGTCAAGCTGGCCCGCCGCAAGCGGTACGGGCAGAAGATGTGGGACTCCAAGCGCGAACCGAAGATCGTCATGGGCGCCCGCAAGCGCGCCGCCCAGGAGTCGGCGGGCAAGCACCGCATCATGCACGAGGAGAAGCTCGCCGACGCCAGGGATCGCCTGGACGAGGCGGTGGAGGCGGTACGGGACGACGACGAGATCCGCGTCGAACTGCCGTACACCGCCGTGCCGCCGGGCCGGCAGGTGCTCACGCTGGAGAACCTGGCGACGGCCTACGGGGCGCGGATCGAGGGGATCCTCGATCTGCGCGGTCCGGAGCGGATCGCGCTGGTCGGCCGGAACGGCTCCGGCAAGACGACGCTGCTGCGGACGGTCGCCGGGGAGCTGGCGCCGGTGGCCGGGGAGGCGCGGGCGCACGTCCCGTTGCGCTTCCTGCCCCAGCGGCTGGACGTCCTGGACGACGCGCTGACGGTCGCCGAGAACGTGGCCCGGTTCGCGCCGGACGCCACCAACAACCGGATCCGGGCGCGGCTGGCCCGCTTCCTGTTCCGGGGCGCGCGAGCCGACCAGAAGGCGGACACCCTGTCGGGCGGCGAGCGCTTCCGGGCGGCCCTGGCCGCGCTGATGCTGGCCGAGCCGGCGCCCCAGCTGCTGCTGCTCGACGAGCCGACGAACAACCTCGACATGGCGAGCGTGCGGCAGCTGACCTCGGCCCTGGAGTCGTACGAGGGCGCGCTGCTCGTGGCCAGCCACGACCTGCCGTTCCTGGAGTCGATCGGCATCACCCGCTGGCTGCTGATGGAGGAGGGAGAACTGAAGGAGATCACGCCGGAGGATGTCGGGCATCCCGCCTAGCGTCGGCGGCATGCCCGTTTTCATCACCCGCCCCGGAGCCGGGCGAGCCCCACCTCAAGGACGTCGGTCTCCGCGGGACGACGGTGTGACGTCTCAGGAGGGGCACAGCCTGACAACGAGGGTTTTGTCCAGGCCGGAGAGGACTGCATGATGGCGGACCGGTGCCGCGGCCAGCGGCGCCGCCGCACCACCGACCCGCACCGATTCGAAAGGCCCCTCGTGCCCAGCAAGAAGGCCCTCGTCCGCCGCCCCAGCCCCCGCCTCGCCGAAGGCCTGGTGACGCACATCGAGCGGGAGAAGGCCGATGCCGGGCTCGCCGTCGAGCAGTGGGAGGCCTACGTCGAGGCCCTGCGCACACACGGCTGGGAGACGATCGAGGTGGAACCGGCTGACGACTGCCCGGACTCGGTGTTCGTCGAGGACACCGTCGTCATGTACAAGAACGTGGCGTTGATCACCCGGTCCGGCGCGGAGTCCCGGCGCGAGGAGACCGTCGGCGTGGAGGAGGCGGTGGCCCGTCTCGGCTGCTCGGTGAACTGGATATGGGAGCCGGGCACGCTGGACGGCGGTGACGTCCTGAAGGTCGGCGACACGGTGTACGTCGGCCGCGGCGGACGTACCAACGCGGCCGGTGTGCAGCAGCTGCGGGCCGCCTTCGAGCCGCTGGGCGCGCGGGTGGTCGCCGTCCCCGTGAGCAAGGTGCTGCACCTGAAGTCGGCGGTGACCGCGCTGCCCGACGGCACGGTGATCGGGCACATCCCGAAGGTCGACCGGCCGTCGCTGTTCCCCGGTTTCCTGTCGGTGCCGGAGGAGTCCGGCGCGCATGTGGTACTGCTCGGCGGGCACAAGCTGCTGATGGCGGCGAGCGCCCCGAAGACGGCGGAGCTGCTGACCGATCTCGGCTACGACGTGGTCACGGTCGACATCAGCGAGTTCGAGAAACTGGAGGGCTGTGTGACCTGCCTCTCGGTACGCCTGCGGGAGCTGTACGCCTGATCGGGTGAACCCGTCACCCCGACGGCCCCTGGGTCCATGGGTCCTGGCGCCGTCGACACGCCTGGGAGAGCGCTGACGAAAGCGGACGTAACACGCCGGGAGGACCCGTCTTGACCCTGCTGATCAGCGATGTTTACGACGTCCTTAACCTACGGCTTCGTAACCTACGGCTTCGTAGCCTACGATCTCGTAGGTTTCCGGCACCGCTCGCCGGACCGTTGCCTTTTCCTCCCCCGTTGTTCGGCGTCCCTCTGGAGTTCCTGTGACGATCACTTCTCCTCACCTCGGCAGCCCGTCCGCCTGGACCGACGCGCGGCTGCTGTTCGCGCTGGAGGAAGTGGTCGAGAAGGAACTGAACCGGCATCTGAAGGTCGCCAAGGACTGGATGCCGCACGAGTACGTGCCGTGGAGCGACGCCCGCAACTTCCCGGGCCTCTTCGAGGACGGCGAGGCCTGGGACAAGGAGCAGTCCAAGGTGACCGAGGTGGGCCGCATCGCCCTCGTGGTCAACCTGCTGACCGAGGACAACCTGCCGAGCTACCACCACGAGATCGCCACGCTCTTCGGCCGTGACGGTGCCTGGGGCACCTGGGTGCACCGCTGGACGGCCGAGGAGGGCCGGCACGGCATCGTGATGCGTGACTACCTGCTCGCCTCGCGCGCCGTGGACCCGGACAAGCTGGAGCAGTTCCGCATGTCCCACATGAGCGAGGGCTTCGAGTCCGACAACCGGCACTCGATGCTGCACTCGATCGCCTACGTCGCCTTCCAGGAGCTGGCCACCCGTATCTCGCACCGCAACACCGGTCACCAGTCCGGCGATCCGCTCTGCGACCGCATGCTGGCCCGCATCGCGACCGACGAGAACCTGCACATGGTCTTCTACCGCAACCTGCTGAAGTCCGCCTTCGAGCTGGCCCCCGACCTGACCATGCAGGCGGTACGGGACGTGGTCGTCAACTTCCGGATGCCCGGGCACGGCATCCCCGGCTTCGAGCGGGCCGCCGCCCAGATGGCCATCGGCGAGGTGTACAACCTGCGCATCCACCACGACGACGTGCTGCAGCCGGTGCTGCGCTTCCTGAAGGTCATGGAGATCGACGGCCTCGGCCCCGAGGGGCGGCAGGCGCAGGAGGAGCTGGGCCTGTACCTGGGCGGCCTGAACGCGGAGGCCGCCAAGTTCGACGAGAAGCTGGCCGCCCGCAAGGCCCGCATGGCGGCGCGCGCCGGGGCCTGAGGCCCGGGACGGCGGTGCGGTGTCAGCGGGAGGTGCGGCGCAGAGCGAGGCGTTCCTTCTCCGAGAGGCCGCCCCAGACGCCGAAACGCTCGTCGTTGGCCAGCGCGTAGTCCAGGCAGGCCGGGCGCAGCTCGCACATGGCGCAGATGCGCTTCGCCTCGCGCACCGAGCTGCCGGGCTCGGGGAAGAAGAAGTCCGGCCCGGTCTGCGCGCACAGGGCCTGCGCCTGCCAGGTGTCATCGGCCGGAGTGATCGTTTCGAAGTGCATGAACAGGATCGTGCCGCGCGGCGAAAAACGTTCGATCAACGCCGGGTCAACGCTGCCGCCAGGGCTTCCGCCGTTCCGATGATCCTCCCCGGGCCCCACCGGCGCACGGCGGCGCGCGGGGCGACCCGGATTCCGAGAGCGTGCCCGCTCACCCGGCGGGAGAGCGGGGGCCGGTCCGGCACGTCGCGGCGTTGCGGCGGCGATGGTCGGTGGGGGGTGCCAGACTCGGCAGTGCAGAGGACGGGACCCCTTTCGAGGAGGGCGACGATGCTCACCACCCGCTTCGTCAACGGCGCGCCGAACTGGATCGACCTCGGCACCCCGGACATCGACGGTGCCGTCTCCTTCTACGGCGGCCTCTTCGGCTGGCAGTTCCGGTCGGCGGGGCCCGACGCCGGAGGGTACGGCTTCTTCCAGCTGGACGGCAGAACCGTCGCGGGCGGTATGCGGTCCGGCCCCGAACAGGGCCCGCCGGCCTGGACGGTGTACTTCCGGAGCGACGACGCGCAGGCCACCGCCAAGGCCGCCGAACAGGCCCATGGCCGCGTGCTGTTCCAGCCGACGGACGTGATGGGACAGGGCCACATGGCGGTCCTCGCGGACCGGGCGGGCGCACCGTTCGGGATCTGGCAGCCGGCGCGGACCCAGGGCGTCGACGTGGCGAACGAGCCGGGTGCGCTGTGCTGGGTCGAGCTGTACACCCCGGACATCGCGGCGGCCGCCGCCTTCTACCACCGGGTGCTGGGTCTGGAGACCTCCGCCGCGCCCTTCCCGGGCGGGACGTACACCTGTGTCAACCCGGCCGACGGCGGGGAGGACGCGATGTTCGGCGGGATCGTGCCGCTGGCCGACGCCCCGGCCGGGGCCGGGGGCGGCCCGCACTGGCTGCCGTACTTCGAGGTCACGGACACCGACGCGGTGGTCGACACGGCACGGCGGCTCGGCGGCACGGTGCGCATGCCGGCGACGACCCTGGAGGGCGTCGGCCGCATGGCCCGGCTCAGCGACCCGTACGGCGCCCGCTTCGCGGTGATCAGAAGCGCGACGCCACAGGGCTGAGCCGGGCCGGCTAGGCGGAGGTGCGGCGTATCAGGGTGGTCGGGAGGATCACGCCGGCCGGGGGCGGGTTCGCCGAGGCGCCGGTGCGGTCGCGGCCGTCGGCCAGGCCGCGCAGCAGCAGGCGGGCCATCAGGCGGCCCATCTCCTCGATGTCCTGACGGACCGTCGTCAGCGGCGGGTCGGCCTCTTCGGCTACGGGCAGCATGTCGTCGAACCCGATCACGGCCACGTCCTCGGGCACCCGCCGGCCGCTCGCGCGCAGCACGCGCAGGGCACCGAGCGCGGTGAGGTCGTTGGCGGCGAACACGGCGTCCACGTCCGGGCACCGGTCGAGGAGTTCCCGCATGGCGCGTTCGCCGCCGGACGGGGTGAAGTCGCTCTCCACGACCAGCCGGGGGTCGTTCCCGCCCGGCACCTCGCCCATGACGTCCCGGTAGCCGTCGAGCCGGTCCACCGCCGAGGTCTGGTCCAGCGCCCCGGTGAGGTGCGCGACGCGTCGGCGGCCGAGGTCCACCAGGTGCCGTACGGCCACGCGTGCCCCGCCCCGGTTGTCGCAGTCGACGTACACCACGCCGGGTCCCGGACCGCGCCCCGTACGCGTGGCGCGCGTCGGCCCGCCCGCCCCGCCGTCGTCGCTCCAGCCCGGCCGTCCGCCGAACACGGTGGGCACGCCGACCTGGTGGATGAGGCCGGGCAGCGGGTCGTCCAGGTGCAGGGAGAAGACGAGCGCGCCGTCGACGTGGCCTCCGGCGAGGTACCGGGCCACGCGGGCGTGATCGTCACGGCCCTCGGTGAGCAGCAGCACCAGCTGGTTGTCGTGGGCGGTCAGTTCCTTGCTGATCCCGCGCAGCTGCAGGGCGAAGAAGGGGTCGGCGAAGACCCGCGTCTCGGGCTCGGCGATGACGACGGCGACGGCGTCGTGCCGTCTCGTGACGAGGCTGCGCGCCGCCTGGTTGGGGACGTACCCCAGCTCCGCCACGGCCTGCCGGACCCGCTCGGCCAGGGGTTCGCGCACCCCGTCGCCGCCGTTGACGACCCGGGACACGGTGGCCCGGGAGACACCGGCCCGCGCGGCCACGGCCTCCAGCGTGGGACGCGACACTGCCTCGGTCACTTCGGCACTCCTCATCGGGCGGCTGCCGGTCAGGATATCCGGGGTGCGCGCGGCGCCGGGGCGGCGACAGCGGCCCGCCGGCGGGGAAGCCGGCGGCGGGCTCGGGTTCAGGACGTCTTCTCCCGCCGGGCCCGGCTCGGCTGGACGCGCTTCGGTTCGCCCGGCATCTTCGGGTACTCCGGTGGGTACGGCAGGTCGCCCAGGCCGTGGTCGTGTTCGTCACGGCGGGCCAGCTCCAGCAGTGCGTCCAGGGAGTAGGCGTGGTCGTCCATGTCGGCGTGCACGTCGCCGAGTTCGGCGAAGCGGGCCGGCATGGTGGCGAGGTCGAAGTCGGCGGGGTGGGCCACGCCGACCTCCTCCCAGCTCAGGGGCGCCGAGACGGGGGCGTTCGGGCGGGGGCGCACGGAGTAGGCGGAGGCGATGGTGCGGTCGCGGGCCGTCTGGTTGTAGTCGAGGAAGATACGCCGGCCCCGCTCCTCCTTCCACCACTTGATCGTCACTTGCTCCGGCATCCGGCGTTCCATCTCGCGGCCGACGGCGATCGCGGCGCGGCGCACCTGGGTGAAGGTCCAGCGTGGTTCGATCGGGACGAAGACGTGCAGGCCACGGCCGCCGGAGGTCTTCGGCCAGCCGCGCAGCCCGCCGAACTCGTCGAGGACCGCGCGCAGTTCGTGGGCCGCGCGGGCGGCGTCGTCGTAGTCGGTGCCGGGCTGCGGGTCGAGGTCGATGCGGAGTTCGTCGGGGTGGTCGACGTCCGTCGCGCGCACCGGCCAGGGGTGGAAGGTGAGCGTGCCGTACTGGGCGGCCCAGACGACGGCGCCCTCCTCGGTGGGGCACATCTCGTCGGCGCTGCGGCCGCTGGGGAAGGTGATGTGCGCGGTGGGGATCCAGCCGGGCATGCCCTTCGGGGCCCTCTTCTGGAAGAACCACTCCCCGCCGACGCCGTCCGGGTAGCGCTCCAGGGTGGTGGGGCGGTTGCGCAGGGCGCGCAGGATGCCGGGGCCGACGGCGGCGTAGTACCGGGCGAGGTCCAGCTTGGTGAAACCCCGTTCCGGGAAGAAGACCTTGTCGGGGCTGGACAGGCGTACCGTCCGGCCGCCCACCTCCAGTTCCACCGCAGCACCCATGCGGCCACGGTAGGCGCACCCCGCATCGCTCGCACACCGGGCGGCAGGGGAGGTATGCGCGCAGAATCAGGGGCATGGACCTGCCGGTGATGCCGCCTGTGAAGCCCATGCTCGCCAAGTCGGTGGCCAGGATCCCGCCGGGCATGCACTACGAGGCGAAGTGGGACGGGTTCCGTTCGATCGTGTTCCGGGACGGGACGGAGGTCGAGCTGGGCAGCCGTACCGGAAAGCCGCTGACCAGGTACTTTCCCGAGCTGGTGGCGGCGCTGAAGGAGCGGGTGCCGGCGCGGTGCGTGCTCGACGGGGAGATCGTGATCGCCCGGAACGGGCGGCTGGACTTCGACGCGCTGACCGAGCGCATCCACCCGGCGGACTCCCGGGTGCGGATGCTGGCGGAGCGGACCCCGGCGTCGTTCGTCGCCTTCGACCTGCTCGCGCTGGACGACGAGTCGCTGCTCGACGTGGAGCTGGCCGGCCGCCGGGCGCTGCTGGACCGGGCGCTCGCCGAGGCCGCGCCACCGGTGCATCTGGCGCCCGCCACGACCGATGTCGAGGTGGCCGAGCAGTGGTTCGAGCAGTTCGAGGGTGCGGGACTCGACGGGATCGTCGCCAAGCCGCTGACCCTGCGCTACCGGCAGGACGAGCGGGCCATGTTCAAGATCAAGCACGAGCGCACGGCGGACGTGGTCGTGGCCGGATACCGCTTGCACAAGAGCGGCCCGGTGGTCGGCTCGCTGCTGCTGGGGCTGTACGACGACCGCGGCGGACTCCAGCACGTGGGCGTGTCGGCCGCCTTCACCATGAAGAGGCGGGCCGAGCTCGTCGAGGAGCTGGCGCCGCTGCGCATGGACGACGTGGCCGGGCACCCGTGGGCGGCCTGGTCGGACGAGGCCGCCCATGAGACGGCCCGGCTGCCGGGGGCGCCGAGCCGCTGGTCCGGCAAGAAGGACCTGTCCTGGGTGCCGCTGCGGCCCGAGCGGGTGGCCGAGGTGGCCTACGACCACATGGAGAACGGGCAGCGCTTCCGGCACACCGCCCGCTTCCGCCGCTGGCGCCCGGACCGCACACCGCGCAGCTGCACCTACGCCCAGCTGGAGGAGCCGGTCCGCTACGACCTCGCGGAGATCCTCGGTGAGAAGGACCCGGGCTGACCGGCCGGCCGCACGGCGCAGGGCTCAGGGCCGGCTCAGGGCTGCATGAGGATCTTGATGGCGCCGTCCTGCTTGCGCTGGAACATCTCGTAGGCGTGCGGGGCCTCGGCGAGCGGCAGCCGGTGGGTGGCGAAGTCCTCGACCCCCAGCGGGTCCTCGTCGGTCAGATACGGCATGATCCGGTCGGTCCAGCGGCGGACGTTGGCCTGGCCCATGCGCAGCTGGATCTGCTTGTCGAACAGGGTGAGCATCGGCATCGGGTCGGCCATCCCGCCGTAGACGCCGCTCAGCGAGATGGTGCCGCCGCGCCGGACCAGGTCGATCGCCATGTACAGGGCGCCGAGCCGGTCGACGGCGAAGCGTTCCGCGAGCGGTGCGCCGAGTCTGCGGGGCAGGAGCCCGGTGGCGGTCTGGGCGAGCTTGGCGGCGGCGCTGCCGTGGGCCTCGGTGCCGACGGCGTCGATCACGGCGTCCGGGCCCCGGCCGCCGGTCTCGTCGCGGATGGCGTGGACCAGCGCCTTTTCGTCGTCGAAGGCCCTGAGGTCGTACGTCTGCACACCGTCCCGGCCGGCCCGCGCGAGCCGTTCCGGCACCAGGTCGACGCCGAACACGCGCTCCGCGCCCAGCGCCAGCGCGATCCGGCAGGACATGTCACCGATGGGCCCGAGGCCCAGGACGGCGAGGGTGCCGCCGGGCGGTACGGCGGCGTACTCGACGGCCTGCCAGGCGGTGGGCAGCACGTCGGAGAGGTAGACGAAACGGTCGTCCGGCGGGCCCTCCGGCACCTTGATCGGACCGAACTGCGCCTGCGGGACGCGCAGATACTCGGCCTGGCCGCCGGGGACGGCGCCGTACAGGCGGGTGTAGCCGAACAGCGCGGCGCCCATGCCCTCGCCGGTGACCTGGGTGGTCTCGCACTGGGTGGGCAGACCGGTCTCGCACATGAAGCAGCGTCCGCAGGCGATCTGGAACGGCA
Source organism: Streptomyces filipinensis (assembly GCF_014649495.1). Lineage (GTDB taxonomy): Bacteria > Actinomycetota > Actinomycetes > Streptomycetales > Streptomycetaceae > Streptomyces > Streptomyces filipinensis. The sequence continues at coordinate 259,411 of NZ_BMTD01000012.1, forward strand.
CCACGACACGGTCCCCGGCCATGAGATCCGGCACGCCGGCCCCGACCTCCTCGACGATGCCCATCGGTTCGTGCCCCAGGATGTCGCCCGGGGTCATGAACGGGGTGAGCACCTCGTACAGATGCAGGTCCGAGCCGCACAGTCCGGTGGATGTGACGCGGATGACGGCGTCCGTGGGCTCCTCGATCCGCGGGTCGGGCACGTCCTCCACCCGGACGTCCCGCCTGCCCTGCCAGGTGACTGCCTTCATGGGGTCGCGCTCCCTCGGTCGCGTGGGCGTTTCGCGGTGGCGCCCGGGTACCCGTGCTCCCCGGCGCCCAACCCCCGCCCGGCCGGCCCGCCGCCGTGCCGGTCAGCCTCGTGTGACCGCCTGATCCGCCGGGTCGCGCAGGTCCTCGGCCGCGGCCGCGACCCGGCGGATCAGGTCGAAGAACACGGTCCTTTCCTCGGCGGACAGCGGCGCCAGGAAGACCTGGTTCATCCGGGCGGTGCGCACGGTCAGCCTGCGGTGGGTGCGCAGGCCCTCGTCGGTGAGGCGGAGCAGGAAGCGCCGGCCGTCCTGCGGGTCGCGCACCTTGTGCAGCAGCTCGCGGCGGCCGAGCCGCGTGATGACCTCGGCGACGGTCGACCGGTCCAGCCCCACCCGCTCCCCCACGGTCCGCTGGTCGAGGCCCGGTTGGGCGACGAGCGCGTTCATGACCGCGAACTGGGGTGAGGTGACCTCCTCCGAGACCATGGTGTTCCACAGCAGGTAGTGCGCCTGCTGCAGCCGCCGGGCCAGGTGCCCGGGATGGGTGGTGAGGTCCACCGCGGCCATGCGCGCTCCTCCGATTCAGTTCGTTTGTGTACTGACGATACCCGGCGTTCGACTCGGCCGTCTTCCTTTCGAGGCACACATATGTCGAGGCCTTGACGGCTCTCCGCTCCGGTGGCAGCGTGAGGCGCATCTCGTCGAAATACTCAGTGCCCTGACTAATGGCGGAGAGATGGGGCTGCGCGGATGGACAAGGTGGTCTCCACGGCCCGGGAGGCGGTGGCCGATGTGCCGGGCGGCGCGTCCCTCGCGGTCGGCGGGTTCGGGCTGAGCGGTGTGCCCGACGTGCTGATCCGGGCGCTGTACGAGCGCGGCGTGGGCGCGCTGAGCGTGGTGTCGAACAACTGCGGGGCGATGGAGTCCGGGCTCGCGGTGCTGCTGGCCGCGGGGCGGATCGCCCGGGTGACCGGCTCGTACATCGGCGCCAACAAGGAGTTCGCCCGCCAGTACCTGGCCGGTGAGCTGGAGGTGGAGCTGATCCCCCAGGGCACGCTGGCCGAGCGGCTGCGCGCGGGCGGCGCCGGGATCCCCGCCTTCTACACCCCCGCCGGGGTCGGCACCCAGGTCGCCGACGGCGGACTGCCCTGGCGCTACGACGGCGAGGGCGGTGTCGCGCTGGCCTCCCCGCCGAAGGAGGTGCGGGAGTTCGACGGCGTCGAGCACGTCCTGGAGCGGGCCATCCGCACCGACTTCGCGCTGGTCAGGGCCGCCAAGGGCGACCGGCACGGAAACCTCGTGTTCCACCGGTCCGCCCGCAACTTCAACCCCCTGGCCGCCATGGCCGGGAAGGTGACGATCGCCGAGGTGGAGGCCCTGGTCCAACCCGGCGAGATCGACCCGGACGCCGTCCACCTGCCGGGCGTCTTCGTGCAGCGGGTCGTGCCGCTGACCCCGGAGCAGGCGGCGGACAAGCGGATCGAGCGGCGGACGGTGAGCGGCTGATGGCCTGGACACGCGAGGAGATCGCCGCGCGCGCGGCACGCGACCTGCGCGACGGCCAGTACGTCAACCTCGGCATCGGCCTGCCGACGCTGATCCCGAACCATCTCCCCGTGGGCGTCGAGGTCGTCCTGGAGTCGGAGAACGGCATCCTGGGCACGGGCCCCTACCCCTCCGACGACCAGGTCGACCCGGATCTGATCAACGCCGGCAAGGAGACGGTCACCGTTCTGCCGGGCGCCTCCTTCTTCGACTCGGCGCTGTCCTTCGCGATGATCCGCGGCGGGCACATCGACGTGGCCGTGCTCGGCGCCATGCAGGTCTCGGCCGGCGGCGACCTGGCCAACTGGGCCGTGCCGGGCAGGCTGGTGACCGGGATCGGCGGCGCGATGGACCTCGTGCACGGCGCCCGTCAGGTGATCGCGGTGATGACCCACACCGCGAAGGACGGCTCCCCGAAGATCCTCAAGGAGTGCACGCTGCCGCTCACGGGCAGGGCCTGTGTGAACCGGGTCATCACCGACCTCGCGGTCCTGGACGTCACCGACCGGGGACTGGCCCTGGTCGAGACCGCCCCCGGTGTGACCGTCGAGGAGGTCCTCGCCCGGACCGACGCGGACCTGGTCCTCGTGGAGAACCCGCCGTGAACCCGGTCGGCACCGAACGCTGCGGACGTCGCCCTCGCACTCCAAGGAAGCATCAGGTATCCCCCATGGCTCTCACCCAGCAGGACATCGACCAGGAGATCGCCGCCGAGCGCGCCGCGTACGAAGAGCGTGTCGCCGGCGGCGCGCCCGTCGAGCACCACCCCCGCCGCGACTACGCGCCCTACCGCTCCTCCGTCCTCCGCCATCCCCAGCGGCCCCTGGTCGCCGTCGACACCGCCCAGGACCCCGACATGGTGGAGCTGCACTCCCCCGCCTTCGGGGAGCGCGACATCACCGGGACCGACAACGACCTCACCCGGCACCACCGGGGCGATCCGCTCGGCGAGCGGATCACCGTCTCAGGCCGGCTGCTGGACCGCTCCGGGCGCCCGGTACCCCGCCAGCTGATCGAGATCTGGCAGGCGAACTCGGCCGGCCGCTACGCGCATCAGCGCGAACAGCACGACGCCCCGCTCGATCCGAACTTCACCGGCTTCGGCCGCACCCTCACCGACGCCGAGGGCCGCTACCACTTCACCACCATCCAGCCGGGACCGTATCCGTGGCGCAACCACGTCAACGCCTGGCGCCCCGCCCACATCCACTTCTCGGTGTTCGGCACGGCGTTCACCCAGCGGCTGGTGACGCAGATGTACTTCCCCGGCGACCCGCTCCTCCCGTACGACCCGATCCTGCAGTCGGTGACGGACGACGCGGCCCGGCAGCGGCTGGTCGCGGCCTACGACCACGGCCTGTCCGTGCCGGAGTTCTCCCTCGGCTACCACTGGGACATCGTGCTGGACGGCCCGGTCGCCACCTGGACCGAGGAAGGGCGCTGACTCCATGACGAAGACCGGCACGAGCAGCCCGGGCCGGCCGGGCCAGGTGCTGCCCACCCCGTCCCACACGGTCGGCCCGTTCTACGGCTACGCCCTGCCCTTCCGCGGCGGCGAGGAGATCGCACCGCTGGGCCACCTGGACACGATCACCGTGCACGGGTACGTCCTCGACGGCGCGGGCAGGCCACTGCCGGACGCCCTCGTCGAGCTGTGGGGTCCGCGGCCCGACGGCACGGTCCCGCGGGTGGACGGCTCCATCCGCCGGGATCCGGCCACCGGCGGCTGCCTGGGCCGCAACGGCGTGGAGTTCACCGGCTGGGGCCGCGTCCAGACCGACGCCGGCGGCCACTGGTACGCCCGCACCCTGCGCCCCGGCGCCCGCGGGCGCGGCGCCCCCTGCCTCAGCGTCTGCGTCTTCGCACGCGGCCTGCTCGTGCACCTGTTCACCCGGATCTACCTGCCGGGCGACGAGGCCGCCCTCGCCGCCGACCCGCTGCTCACCCGGGTGGGCGACCGGCGCGACACGCTGATCGCCGCCGAGCAGGCCCCGGGCACCTACCGTTTCGACATCCGCCTTCAGGGTGAGGGCGAGACGGTCTTCCTGGAGTTCCGGTGACATTCGCATCCCCTCCGTACGCCGACACCGGCCTGCTCGCCCCCGAGTGGGGGCTGTCGGATGCCGCGGCCGAGACCGGTGACCTCGCGTACCTGCAGGCGCTGCTGGACGCCGAGGCCGGGCTGACCAGGGCACAGGCCGCGCTGGGGCTGGCCCCGGCCGAGGCCGCGACGGCGGTGACACGGGCCGCGGTCCGCGACCGGTTCGGCGTCCGTTCGGTGGCGGCGCGTACCCGCGAGGGCGGCAACCCGGTCATCCCGCTGGTGGCCGACCTGACGAGGGAGGTCGGCGAGGAGTACGGCTCCTACGTCCACCGCGGCGCCACCAGCCAGGACATCATGGACACGGCGACGATGCTGGTCGCCGCGCGCACCCTCGGCCTGGTCCTGGCCGGCCTCGGCCGCACCGAGCGGGCGCTGGCCGCACTCGCCGCCGAGCACCGGGACACGGTGATGCCGGGACGGACGCTCACCCAGCACGCCGTACCGACCACGTTCGGGCTGAAGGCGGCCGGCTGGCGCTCGCTGGTCCTGGACGCGACGGACCGCGTGACCCGGGTACGGGCCTCGCTCCCCGTCCAACTCGGCGGCGCCGCCGGCACCCTGGCGGCGTTCCAGGCGTACGGCGCCGAGGACGCCGCCGCCCTGGTCCGGGAGTACGCCCGTCAAGTCGGTCTCGCGGCACCGGTGTTGCCCTGGCACACGCTGCGCACGCCGATCGCGGACCTGGCGGGGTGCCTGGCCTGCACGGCGGGGGCACTGGGCAAGTTCGGCGTGGACGTCCTGACACTGTCGCGCACCGAGATCGGCGAGGTGAGCGAGGGCAGCGGCGGCGGCTCGTCGGCCATGCCGCACAAGGCGAACCCCGTACGCTCCACCCTCCTGGCGGCCGCCGCCCGGCGCGCCCCCCAGCTCGCGGCCACGCTGTACGGCTCCCTGGCCGCCGAGGACGAACGGCCGGCCGGCGCCTGGCACGCCGAGTGGGCACCGCTGCGCGACCTGCTCCGGCTCGTGGGCGGCACGGCCGAGCACGCGGCGGGGCTGGCCGAGGGACTGCGTGTGCACCCGGCCGCGATGCGCCGCAACCTCGGCACCACCGGCGGCCTGATCGTCTCCGAACGGCTGTCCGCCGCCCTCGCCCCGGTCCTCGGCCGTGCCCGCGCCCGCGAGCTGCTGACCGAACTGGCCCGCCGCGCCTACGTCGAGGACCGGCCGCTGTCAGAACTCCTCGCCGAGCGAGAGGAGTTGAAGGGCGTCGATCTGGACGACCTGAGCGACCCCGCCCACTACACCGGCTTCGCCAAGACCCTCACCGACCGTGCCCTGGAGCGACGTTGACCGAGACCCTCCCGCATCACCTGGCCGAAGGCCCGGCTTCCGCTCCCCCGCTGCTGCTCGGACCCTCGCTCGGCACCTCGTACGCCCTGTGGGACGCGGTCGCGCCCGAGCTGTCGGCCGCCCACCGCGTGGTGCGCTGGGACCTGCCGGGGCACGGCGGGTCGCCCCCGGGACTGATCGGGCCGGGTGCGACGGTCGGTGACCTCGCCGCACTGGTGCTGGCACTCGCCGACGCCCTCGGCCTCGGCCGGTTCGCCTACGCGGGCGTCTCGCTCGGCGGCGCCGTCGGCCTCCACCTGGCCGTGCACCACCCCGAGCGGCTGACCTCGCTGGCGGTGCTGTGCTCCTCCGCCCACTTCGGCAACGGCACGGCCTGGCGGGAGCGGGCGCGGCGGGTGCGCGACGAGGGCATGGCCTGGCTGGTGGAGAGCGCCGACGCACGCTGGTTCACCCCCGGGTTCAGCGTGCCCAGGCTGGTCCGGGACCACCGCGAGGCCGATCCGGGGGCGTACGCCGCCTGCTGCGACGCGCTCGCCGCGTTCGACCTGCGCGACCGGCTCGGTGAGATCACCGTACCGACGCTCCTCGTGGCGGGCCGGGAGGATCCCGCGACGCCGCCCGCGCATCTGCGGGAGATCGCCGACGCCGTGCCCGGCGCCACGCTGGTGGAGCTGCCCGGCGCCTCCCATCTGGCGCCCGCGCAGTGCCCGGCGGCCGTGCTGAGCGCGCTGCGCACCCAGCTCGACGGGCCGGCGGCCGGCGGGATGGCGGTGCGCCGGGAGGTGCTGGGCGATGCGCACGTGGACCGGGCGCAGGCCCGGCAGACCCCGTTCACCGCCCGCTTCCAGGACTTCGTCTCCCGCTACGCCTGGGGGGAGATCTGGACCGACCCGACGCTGTCGCGCCGCGAGCGCAGCATGATCACGCTGACGGCGCTGGTCGCCCACGGCCACGACGACGAGCTGGCGATGCACGTCCGGGCGGCGCGGCGCAACGGGCTGACGGCGCAGGAGATCGGCGCGGTGCTGCTGCAGACCGCCGTGTACTGCGGGGTGCCGGCCGCGAACTCCGCGTTCGCGACGGCCCAGCGGGTCCTCGCCGAGGAGGACGGGGAGGATGGGAAGGGTGGGGAGGACGCGCGGGCCGAGGGCCGAGGGTGACCCTGCTGGTCGTAGCTTCACCAGCACCCCTCTCCCGGTGCCGGACCGTGCCTAGGGTGGGCGCATGTCCACCATTCTGATCACCGGTGCCACCTCCGGACTCGGCCGGTACGTCGCCTTCGAGCTGGTCCGCTCCGGTCATGTGGTCCTCGCCCACGGCCGCGACCGGCGGCGCACCGAGCGGCTGGTCGCGGAGCTGCGCACCGAGGGCGAGGCCGAGGGGTTCGTCGCCGACCTGGCCCGCCTCGCCGAGGTGCGCGAGCTGGGTGCCCGGGTCGCCGGGACACATCCCGGCCTCGACGTGCTGATCAACAACGCGGGGGTGGGCGCCGGCACGCCCGGTTCGGGGCGGGAGCTGAGCGCGGACGGCCATGAGCTGCGGCTCGCCGTGAACTATCTCGCGCCCGTCGTCCTCACCCGGTCCCTGCTGCCGGTCCTGCGCGCGAACCCGCCGGCCCGGATCGTGAACGTCGGCTCGGCCGGCCAGGAACCCCTCGACTTCGGCGACCCGGAACTCACCCGCGGCTACGGCGGGGTGTCGGCGTACTGCCGCAGCAAGTTCGCCCTCGCCGCGCACACCTTCACGCTCGCCGCGGAACTGGCGGACACCGGGGTGTCGGTGAACGTCCTGCACCCCGCCACCTACATGGACACGGCGATGGTCCGCGAGGGCGGCATCGCCCCGTGGAACTCGGTCGCCGACGGAGCGCCGGGCGTGCTGGCGCTGGCCACGCAGGAGCGGGGCAACGGAGGCTACTTCGACGGGACGCGACCGGCGCGGGCGCACGAGGAGGCGTACGACCCGGAGGTACGCGGGCGACTGACGGCGGTGACGGAGCAGCTGCTCGCGATGTGAGGCAGGCCTACCGCAGCCCCCGGCCCGTCTCCAGCACCTCCCTCGCCTGGGCGGCCAGCCCCTCCGCGCCGCAGGCCCGTGCGAGGTCCAGGCCCCGGCCCAGTTCCGCGACGGAGCGGGCGGCGATGCCGTGCTCGACGCGGGCCGCCGCGTGTTCGTACTGGCAGGGTGAGGCCTCCAGATAGGTGACGGCCTGGGCGGCGAGCTGGACCGCCCGACCGCCCGTCTCCAGGGCGGCGGCGCAGCGCAGGGCCTCACCGATGGCGGTGTCCGTGCCGAAGCGCTCGGCCTGCCGGCGGGCGTCGGAGGCGAGCCGGGCGGCGCGGGCCGGATCCTGGTCGGCGACGGCCTTGGCGAGGTCGACGGACCAAGGCGACAGGACGGGGTTGTGGCCGCCGCGCGAGGCGGCCGTCTTCTCGGCGGCCTCCAGTTCGTGGATGCCCTCGGCGGTGCGGCCGACGGCCAGCAGCAGCCTGCCGCGCACACAGCGGATGTCGGGCAGCACGATCGTGGACGGGTAGGGCGGCGCGAAGCCGTACTGCTCGGCGATCGACCAGGCCTCCTCGACACGGCCGCGGGCCAGCAGGGTGTCGACCAGTCCGCAGGTCGCCGACCAGTACAGCGGCAGGCGGCGGCCGACGCGTTCGGCGAGGACGAGGGCCTCGCGCAGGGTGGACTCGGCGTCGCGCAGCCGGCCCTGTCTGCGGTAGGCGAGGCCGAGGAACGCGTTGGCGAGGGAGAGGTGGCCGCCGCGCCAGCCGGCGGTGGTGTAGGCGCGCAGGGCCTCGGCGAAGAGGCTCTCGGCGCGGTCGAGCCGGTCGGCGTAGGCGTACGCGCTGCCGAGCATCATCAGCAGCTCCATGCCCCACTCCTGGTCGGTCCAGCCGAGGCCGGGTGCCAGGCGGCCGTTGACCAGGGCCCGGTCGCACAGTTCGAGGACCTCGTCGGCGCTCTCGCCGTGGGTCATGGCGTCGAAGCCGCGCAGGATCAGCAGGGCGCGTTCGGCGTTGTCGCGGCCGGTGCAGGTGCGCGCGAGGTCGGCCAGGCTCCGGGAGCGGGCCGGGGAGACCGTCTCGCCGTGGATGCCCTCCCACATGAACTGCACGGCATGCAGGCGCAGTTTGACGGGGCCGGGTTCGTGCCGTGCGGCCTCGGCCTCGATCGTGCGGACGGCCTCCTCCAGCTGGTCGTTGTGGAGCAGGGCCTGGGACAGCCGGACCACCGCGTCGACCCGCCGCCGGCCGTCGAGGCCGGGCAGGCCGAGGGCGTGCTGGAGGTGCTCGATGGTGACGGCGGGCGCGGTGAGCAGGGTGGCGCAGCCCAGTTCGTACAGGACGTGCGCGTGGACGTCGGGGAGCGGCGGCTCGTGCAGGGCGCGTTCGAGGCAGATGCGGGCCGCGTCCGGGGCGCCGACGGCGAGGTGGTCGCGGGCGGCCTCGCGCAGCTGCTCGACGAGTTCCTCGTCGCCGTCCGGGTGCACCTTCAGCAGGTGGCGGGCGGCCTGGGAGGCGCCGCGGCCCAGTTCGGTGATGATCTGGGCGGCGACACCGTGCATGGCGGTGCACACGCCGGAGGGGATGGAGTTGTAGACGGCGGTGGCGATGAGCGGGTGGACGAACTCCAGCTCGCCCTCCTCGCGCTCGGTGCCGGCCACAGGCGCGGCTTCGGTGAGGATGCGGGCGGTGCAGAGCAGGCCGGCGCAGTGCCGGGCCACAGCCTCGTCCATGGTGGCGAGGCGGGCGACCATGTCGACGGTGATGCCGGTGCCGAGGATGGCGGCGGCCCAGGCGAACTGGGTGGCCTCCAGGCCGAGCCCCTTGAGCCGGTCGACCAGTCCGCCGCCGCGCGCGGCACGGTTGAGGGCGCGCAGCTCGCCGGCCCGGCCCTCGACCGGCTGGAGTTCGCTGTCCTGCACCTTGGCGAGGAGTTCGACCGTCTCGTAGGGGTTGCCGGCGGTCACGGCCCAGACCTCGCGGCAGAACGCGTCGTCGGCGTGCCGGCCGAGGGTGGCGCGGGTGAGTCCGGCGGCGGCGTCGGGGGTGAGGGCCCTGAGGCTGCTCACGGTACGGCCCGCGGCGGCCACCGCGTCGAGGTGGCGGGCGCTGTCGCCGCTGACCTCGCCGGGCCGGCGGGCGACCACGACGAGGACGGAGAGGTCGTCCAGGCGTTCGGCGAAGGCGGCGAGCCAGCGCAGGGTCTCCTGGTCGGCCCAGTGGGCGTCGTCGATCAGCAGCACGAGCGGCCACTCGCGGCGGGCGAGCCGGCGTACCGCCGCGACGAGTCCGTCGCACACGTACTGCGGGTCGGCGCTGCCTTCCTGCGGGTCGGCTATGCCGAGGGCGGGGCCGGCGATGTCGTACCAGTCGCCGAGGTACTCGCGGCCTCCTCCGGCAGCAGGGACAGCAGCGCGGGCTGGAGCAGCTGCCGTACCACGTTGAACGGGACCGACCGCAGGGTTTCCGCACCCCGCGCGGACCACACGGCGCAGCCGCGGCGTTCGGCGATGCGGCGCGTCTCGGCCAGCAGCGCGGTCTTGCCGAGACCCGCCTCGCCGCGGATGACCAGCAGACTCCCCGCGGACGACTGGTCGGCGCACAGGAGGTCGAGTGCCTGCGCGACGGTGGCGATCTCCCCGTCCCGCTCCCACAGGCAGGCCGCGGCGGCCGCCGGCGGCCGTCCCTCCGTCATTCCGTTACCTCCCCAGGTCGCCCGAATGACGTACAGACCACGAGCCTAGCCGTCCGGTGGGATGTGTGGTGGCCGGTCGGGGCAGCTGTTGCCCCGGTGGGTGAACGCGGGTGCGGGCAGGCGACGCGCACCCGGCCCGAGCCGCCGGTCAGCAGCGGACGGAGCGTCAACCATGGCTGGCACGAAACCTGTTTCCGGCGCCCGCGCGCCCTCGCGGCGGCCGACGGTGCGCGCGGTGGCGGCGGGGTCGGTGGGCAATCTCGTCGAGTGGTACGAGTTCGGGGTCTACGGCTTTCTGGCGACGGTGCTGGCCGAGCGGTTCTTCGCCCCGGCGGGCGGCGGCTCCGCCGAGGCGCTGGTCCGCACGTACGCCTCGTTCGCGCTGGCCTTCTTCTTCCGGCCGCTCGGCGCGGTGCTGTTCGGCCGGCTGGGCGACCGGTGGGGGCGGCGGCCGGTGCTGATCGCGGTGGTCGCGCTGATGTCGGGCACGACGACGCTGATCGGAGCGCTGCCGACGTACGCCACCGCGGGCGCGCTCGCACCGTGGCTGCTGACCTTTCTGAGGGCCGTTCAGGGGCTGGCGGCGGGCGGCGAGTTCGGCGGTGCGGTCACGGTGCTGACGGAGTTCGCACCGCCGGGCCGACGGGGTCTGTACGGGGCGTGGCAGTCGTTCACGGTGGCACTGGGGCTGCTCTGCGGGGCGGGCGTGGCGGCGCTGACGGCCACGGCGCTCACCGGATCCCAACTGGCCTCCTGGGGCTGGCGGCTGCCGTTCCTGCTCGCGTTGCCGCTCGGGCTGGTGGCGCTGTGGCTGCGGGCGGGACTGACGGAGACGCCGTCCTTCCTGGCCCACGCGGACGCGCCGGGCGCGCGGACGGCGCGGCTCGGGTGGGGGGCGCTGCTGCTCGCGGCGGCGCGGGTGACGGGCTGGTCGGCGGCCGGCTACACCTTCCTGGTGGTGCTGCCCTCGTACCTCCAGGTCTCGCTGCACGCGGGCGTCCGGCGGGCGCTGCTCTCCGCGGCCGTGGCGAACGCCGGTTTCGCGGCGGCGATCCTGCCCGCGGGGCTGCTGAGCGACCGGGTCGGGCGGCGGCCGGTGCTGTTCGCGGGGGCGGTACTGGTGACGGTGACGGCGCTGCCCCTGCTCGACGTCCTGCAGGATCCGGCCGCTTCAGGCGTCGCGAAGGGATGGGCGCTCGCCGCCGCGGGCGCGGTCGTGGGCCTGATGGCGGGTCCGGGACCCGCTCTGCTGGCCGAGACGTTCCCGACCGGGGTGCGCTGGGCGGGCCTCGGCCTCGCCTACGCCCTGGCGAACGCGGTGTTCTCCGGCTGCGCGGGTCTGATCATCCCGGAGGCGGTGCGTCGCACCGGCAACCCGGACGTACCCGCGTACTACGCGGCGGCGGCGTGCGCGGTCAGCGCGCTGGCCCTGCTGGCCCGGCCCACGGGTGGCACAGGCCCCACGGACAGCGCACGGTCCGCGGAGAACGGGAGAGGCAAGGGAGGTGGTGACCGATGCTGGTGATCGGGTTGATGTCGGGGACGTCGTACGACGCGGTCGACGCGGCGGCGGCCGGGCTCCGGCTCGACGGTGACACGCTGCTGCTGCGGCCCCTGGGGATGGTGAGCAGCCCGTACGACCCCGGTCTGCGCGCGGCCCTCACCCGGGCCCTGCCGCCGGCCGCCGTACCGCTCGCCGAGGTGTGCCGGCTGGACACCGGCATCGGGCGGGCGTTCGCGGCGGCGGCCGTCCGGGCCGACCGCGAACTGTGCGCGGGGCGGGCCGAGTTGGTGGCCTCGCACGGGCAGACGGTCTATCACTGGGCGGACGGCGGCCGGGTGCACGGCACGCTCCAGCTGGGCCGGCCGGCGTGGATCGCGGAGGCGACCGGACTGCCGGTGGTCGCCGACTTCCGGGCCCGGGACGTCGCGGCCGGCGGCCAGGGCGCGCCGCTGGTCAGCCTGGTCGACCTGCTGTGGCTGCGCGGCAGGCCGGGCCGGGCGGTGGCCCTGAACATCGGTGGCATCGCCAACCTGACCGCGCCGGACGGGACGGCCTTCGACACCGGCCCGGGCTGCGCGCTGCTGGACGCGGCGGTCCGGGAGTTCAGCGGCGGGCGCGAGGCGTACGACGCGGACGGCGCGCTGGCCGGGCGCGGGCGGCCGGAGCGACGGCTGCTGGACCGGCTGCTGGCGGAGCCGTACTACGCGCTGGCGCCGCCGAAGACGACCGGCAAGGAGGTGTTCCACCGGGGGTATCTGAGGTCGGCCGGGTTGTTCGACGGCATCCGCCCCGAGGACGCTCTGGCCACCCTCACGCTGCTGACGGCCCGGACGGTCGCGGACGCGGTGCGGGCGGTCGGCGCGACCGAGGTGATCGCCTCCGGCGGCGGCATCCGCAACCCGGTGCTGACGGGCATGCTCCGGGAACAGCTCGGGCCCGTCCCGGTACGCGCCTCGGACGAGCTGGGGCTGCCCGGCGCCGCGAAGGAGGCGTACGCCTTCGCGGTCCTGGGCTTCCTGACCGCCCACGGGCTGCCCGGGACCGATCCGCGCAGCACCGGCGCCCGGCACGCGAGCGTGCTGGGATCGCTGACTCCGGGCGGGGACGGGTTCCGGCTGCCGCCGCCCGCGGCGCGCGAACCGGTGCGGCTGGTGGTGGAGGGAGCGGACGGGAAGCCGTGAGAGAAGAGACGTGAGAAAAGAAAAGTGGGGGCGAAATGTCCCGTCCGACAGATTGATCGTGAATCCTCTCATCCCACTTTCACCGTCGCCTCATACGGTGGGGGCATGACGCAGGTGACTCCCCCCGGGTGGTACCCCGACCCCGGGCAGACGAACGACGGTCCGCCCACCGAGCGCTGGTGGGACGGCAAGGCCTGGACGGACCAGACCCGCCCCGCCGGGACGGCCGCCACGTGGGGTCCCCCGCCGCAGCCGCCGATGACCGGCGCCCCGCAGCCGGCGCACCCGGCGGCGCCCTCCGCGCCCCCGGTGTACGGCGCGCAGCCGGGGTACGCGGCGTATCCGGACTACCCCGCCGCGGCCCGGACCGGGCCGCGGCGGGGTCTGCGCACGGGCGCGGCCGTCACGGTGGCGACCGCGGTCCTGGCCTGCATCGGCGTCGGTGTGTACCTCCTGGCCCAGGACCACGGCGGCGGCGACCGGGCCGGGGCGCGGCAGGGCGCCACCGGCGGACAGGACGGCGGCCAGGGCGGCGGGCCCGGCGGCTCGGGCGGTCCCGGCGGCTCAGGCGGACCGGGCGGCGGGCCGGGCGGGTCCGGCGGGGCCTCGCCGTCGCCCGGCCAGTCCGAGGTGCCCAAGGTCCGGGGCGGCGGCACGCTGCCGGACCCGGTCAACGGGATCAGCCTGCCGGTGCCCGAGGGCTGGACCGGGCAGACGATCAGCGTCGGCGCGCAGGTGACCTCCGACGACTCCTACAAGTGCCCGGGCGACTCCGCCCATGTCTGCACCTCGGGCGGCGCCTACACGGCTCCGGCCCGGGCGCTGGGGATCCAGGGCGGCACGGCCGAGAAGGTCGCCGAGACGGACATCGCGGCCAACGCCAAGCAGTCCTACGGCGGGAAGACCTACGGCAGCATCACCTCGCACCAGGTGCTGGCCTCCGGGCCGGTGACGGTGGCCGGGCAGGAGGGCTACATGGTGCGCTGGAAGGCGGTCACCAGCAAGGGCGCCGACGGCTATGTCGAGTCGGTCGCCTTCCCCTCGCCCGACGACGCCCAGCAGATGGTGGTGGTGCGCTTCGGTATCGACGTCGGGCAGAAGACGTCGGTCATCGACACGATCCTGAAGGGGATCAAGGTCTCGTCCGGCGGCGGGAACGGCCAGGACGTCTGACCCCCTTCCCCGCCGGCACATGATGCGGCCGGATGGGGCTCCCCTCCGCTCAAGAGGAGCCCCACCCGGCCGGGGGGTGCGCGCCGCCCCCGTCCCCACGGTGCGGCGCGGACAGGTCACCGTTCAGTCATCCCGTGAACGGCGGCCTGGGTCCGGTGTCAGCCCGAGCCCTGCGTCAGCCCGAGCGTGGGCAGCACGGTGGCCTCCACGAACCGGGCGAGATAGTCGGCGTCGGCGTACTGGCCGCTGAGCACGGGCCGCACGCGCAGCACGCCGAACATCATCGCGGGGATGTACTCCAGCGCCGGATGGTCCGCTCGCACCTCGCCGCGGGCCACCCCCCGGGCGAGCATCTCCTGCAACGCGGCGATCTCCGGATGCACCAGCGCCTCGCGCAGCGCCTGCGCCAGTTCGTGATCCGCCGTCACCGCGTGCCCGAGCGCCTGCAGCAGCTTGGTGTCCTTGCCGGACCAGTCGCCCGCGGCCCGCGCGGCCTGGCGCAGGTCCTCGGCGAGCGATCCGGTGTCGATGCCGGCGAACCGCACCCGGCGGTTGGCGCGCAGCGCGGCCGCGACGAACTGGGGCTTGGTCTTCCACTGCCGGTAGAGCGTGGACTTGCTGCAGCGGGTGCTGGCGGCGACGCCCTCCATGGTGACCGACTCGTAGCCGCACTCGCGGATCTGCTCCAGCACGGCGTCGAAGAACTCCCGCTCACGCTCCGGCGTGATCTTGGAGCGGCGCGAGGCGGCGACCGACTCCGGTCCGTCCGCGTCCTGCGACGTCATGCGGTGCTCCCTCTCCCTCGTGTCCGGTGGGTCATCCGTGACGGCCGGCTGGAGCAGCGCTCCAGCGGGGCCGCCGACCCTGTCTCCAGTGTGTCGCACATCAATCGATACGCCAGTGTACCGGTACTCCATCGTATCGGTACACTGGCGTATCGGTACGAGGACGTATCGATGAGCCGGGGCCCGGGACCGGGGCCCGGACGCACCACACACGCACACCGTCAGCGAGGGGGCCGGGGGATGAACGCCCGAACCGAGCCTGCAGAGGCAGAAGCGGTGCCGGACACGCAGGAACGTCCGGCACTGATACGTGAGTTTCTGCTGGTCGCGGGGCTCTTCCTCGTCTACAAGCTCGGCCGGCAACTGGCCACCGGGCACACCGCGAGCGCCTTCCACAACGCCCACCGCGTATGGGACCTGGAGCGGACGCTGCACCTCCCGCACGAGACCGCCGTGCAATCCGCGCTGCTGCACGGCGACACCCTCGTCCACCTGGCGAACACCTACTACGCCACCGTCCACTTCCCGGCGACGCTCGCCTTCCTGGTCTGGCTGTACCTCAGGCGGCCCGCGCACTACGTGTGGGCCCGCCGGGCCCTCGCGGTCGTCACCACCGCCGCACTGGTGCTGCCGTTCACCTTCCCGCTGGCCCCGCCCCGGATGCTGACCGGCACCGGCCTGGTCGACACGGCCCGCCTGTACGGTCCCTCCGTGTACGGCCCGCCGTCCAGCGACCACCTGTCCAACCAGTTCGCGGCGATGCCGTCGCTGCACTTCGGCTGGGCGCTGATGGTGGCCGTCGGCCTGATCGCCGCCACCCGGTCCCGGTGGCGCTGGCTGTGGCTGCTGCACCCGCTGGTCACCCTGCTGGTGATCGTGGGCACGGCGAACCACTACTGGCTCGACGCGATCGTCGCGACGGCCATGCTCGGCACCGCCCTGGCCGTGCTCCGTCCGCCGCACCGGACGGCCACCACGGCGCCACGCGGCTCCGGCCGGCCCGCCCCGCGCGAGAGCGTCCTGGTGGGAGCGGGCCGATGAGCACCGCCGCCGTGATCGCCGTCGCCCTCTGCCTCGTCTCGGCCGTCGCCTACGCGCTGGCCGCCGTCGCCCAGGAACGCCTCGCCTCCCGCTCCACCGGCACCGGGCTGCTGCGGTTGCTCGGCACCGGCGCCTGGTGGTCGGCGGTGGGCCTGAACGCGGCCGCCGCCCTGCTGCACGTCGTCGCCCTCAAGTACGGCCCGCTCACCCTCGTCCAGCCGCTGGGCGCGCTCACCCTGGTCGCGGCCGTACCGCTCGGGGCACGGGCGGCCGGGCGCCGGGTCAGCACGGCGGAGTGGCGGGGTACGACGCTGACGCTGCTCGGGCTCGCCGCGCTGCTCGTCACCGCCTCCGGTCCGGCGCCCGCCCGGGTGCTGACCCTGACCGAGGCACTGGCGGTCGCCGGTACGACCGCCGCGGCGATCGGCGTGCTCTCCCGGCCCGGCACCCGGCCCGGCCTCAGACACGCGACGGCGTCCGGCTTCGCCTCCGGTGTCGCCTCGGCGCTGACCCAGACGGTGACCGTGGCGGCCACCGACCGCACGGGCCCGGCCCTGGGCACGGAGGTGGTCGTCGTCGCCGTGCTCGTGGCAGCGTTCGCCGTCGGCGGGCTGCTGCTGTCCCAGACCGCCTACCGCGGCGGCCTCGGCGCGCCGCTGGCCGTGGTCACCCTCGCCAACCCGGTGGCCGCCGCCGTGATCGGCCTCACCCTGCTCGGCCAGGGCCTCAGCGGCGGCCCGGCCGGCGTCCTGCTGGCCCTGGCCGGAGCGGGCCTGGCGGCCTGGGGCGTGGTCCTGCTCACCCGGGTCGCACCGGAGCCGGTGCACCCCGTGCGGCCGGTGGCCGAGGACGACGACCATCCCGTGGCCGCGGTGCTGGCCCTGGACGCGGGCACGGCGACCGCCGAACCGGCGCTGGTGCCACGGCAGCCGGAACAGCCGGGCCACCTCACCGCGCTCTGATCACCCGGGCCGCGGACACACGGCGGCGGCCGCTACGCGCGATGTCGCGTACCGGCCGCCGTCGCCGTACCCCCCGGGTCCCGTTCTCCCCGTCGGGGCCTGCTCAGTTCCAGCCCCGCGAGTCCTGCTTCAGCGCGGTGTCGACGGTCAGGGCCGTCGCCACCACCAGGCTCAGCAGCGGCTCGGGCAGCTGGTAGTGGATCTGCAGGACGTAGTTGTCGGCGCTGGTGAAGAGCGTCTTGGCGAGGCCCTCCCAGGTCTTGGTGATCCGGGCGACCTCGTTGTCCGCGTGGTCGACGATGGCGAAGTTCCACGCCCGCCAGTTCTCCGCCTTGATCGCGCCGACCTGCTGGCCGTTCGCGTTCATGGCGAAGTTGATCTTCCCGATCATGTTCTGCTGGACGATCTCACCGACCGTCGAACCGTCCGGCCGCGTCACGATGACCCGGGACTTGAAGATCTTCGCGGGCCGGGTCAGCAGCAGCTGCGGCTGGCCGTAGGCGTCGCGGATCTCCAGCTTGTGGGTCAGGAACTGGTCCCAGCTGGAGACGAAGCGGAAGATCTTCCGCAGCACACCCTGGCCGACCTCGGTGACCGAGCCGAGCTCACGGCCGTTCTGATCCATGACCTTGTACTCGTTGGTCACCTCGATCAGCTTGGCCTTCTGGTTCACCACCAGGACCGGCTCGGTGAAGAGGGTGCCGCCGCCGGGGCCGCCGGCCGCGACCCCGGCCTGCTGCTGCACCTGGCGCTGCACCTTGGGGTCGGAGGCCTGCGCCTGCGCGGCGCCGTACTGCTGGGGGGCGGCCTGCTCGTGAGGGGCGGCCTGCTGCTGGGGCACCTGACCGGCGGGCGCCTGTGCCGGGTTGGTGTGCTCAGTCCACTGCGCGCCGTCCCAGTAGCGGAGCGTCTGCGGGGCTCCGTGCGGATCCGGGTACCAGCCTGCAGGGGTGTTCGATTGCGTGGTCACCGGGGCACACTACCCTGATGTGACCGGTACCTGACCAGTCCGCACGGAGCGGTGTTCATCGCCCGTTCACTCCGCTGCGATCGCCGGGTCGCTGACGCCGGGTTGCCCGTTCTCCACGTGGCCGGCGAAGCCGCGCACGAAGGCCGGGTCGGCGTCACAGGTGACCGTCACGTCGTACCAGCGCTTGCTCGCCGTGAGGTCGACGGTCCGCTTGACGGTCGCGCCGGGCCGTACGGACACGGTGGCCGGGGTGCCGCCGTAGCCGTTCACGAGCGTGAGCTTCACCGTGCCGGAACCCTTGTTGGTGAAGGTGAGTTCCAGGTGGTCGCCCACGTGCCGGGCGGTCGCCTCCGGTCCCGCGGTCTTGCCCTTGCCCTTGAAGACGCGCAGGAAGCCGTTGGGACCGTGCACGGCGAGGTCGTGGACACCGCCGGAGTAGGCCGAGTTCCAGGTGTCGGACAGGGAGGTGCCCGCCTCGGTGGTGTAGGTCCAGGGGCCGTCGGTGCGGTTGCCGGAGGTCACGAGGAAGGCGGTGCCCGCGTGCGCCCCCGGGGCGAACGTGAGCGTGAAGGTGCCGTTCGCGGTGTCCGCGGAACCGTCGACCACCGGGGCGTACTTCAGCGGGCGGGTGGGCCGGCTGCCGCGCTCCTGCTTGGGCAGGGAGGGGTGGGCGGGCGGCTTGGGCACGTAGTCGGGGTGACGGACCCGGTCCGGCGGCGCGTAGCCGGCCGTGGACGGCAGCGCGACCGGCTTGGTGTCCTTGCGGGAGAAGTCGAAGGCGCTGGTCAGATCGCCGGTGACGGCGCGGCGCCAGGGCGAGATGTTCGGCTCGTGCACGCCGAAGCGGCGCTCGATGAACCGGATGACCGAGGTGTGGTCGAAGGTCTCGGAGCAGACGTAACCGCCCTTGCTCCACGGAGAGACCACCAGCATCGGCACGCGCTGGCCGAGCCCGTAGGGGCCCGCGACATGGCTCGCGTCGCCCTTGAACAGGTCCAGCGAGGGGTTCACGGTCGACTTGCCCTGCGCCCCGGAGGCCGGCGGGAACGGCGGGATGACGTGGTCGAAGAAGCCGTCGTTCTCGTCGTAGGTGATGAACAGCGCCGTCTTGGCCCACACCTGGGGGTCGGAGGTGAGCGCGTCCAGCACCTGGGAGACGTACCAGGCGCCGTAGTTCGCGGGCCAGTTGGGGTGCTCGGTGAAGGCCTCGGGGGCGACGACCCAGGAGACCTGCGGCAGCTTGCCCCCCTTGACGTCGGCCTTCAGCCGGTCGAAGAAGCCCTCGCCCTTCTTGGCGTCGGTGCCGGTGCGGGCCTTGTCGTACAGCGGGTCGCCGGGCTTGGCGTCGCGGTACTGGTCGAAGTAGAGCAGCGAGTTGTCGCCGTAGTTGCCGCGGTAGGCGTCGTTGATCCAGCCCCAGCCGCCGGCGGCGTCGAGGCCGTCGCCGACGTCCTGGTAGATCTTCCAGGAGACGCCGGCCTGCTCCAGCCGCTCCGGGTACGTCGTCCAGCCGTAGCCCTTCTCGTCGTTGCCGAGGACCGGGCCGCCGCCCTTGCCGTCGTTGCCCACGTGACCGCTCCACAGGTAGTAGCGGTTCGGGTCGGTCGAGCCCATGAAGGAGCAGTGGTAGGCGTCGCAGAGGGTGAAGGTGTCGGCGAGCGCGTAGTGGAACGGGATGTCCTTGCGGGTCAGGTACGCCATGGTCGTGGTGCCCTTGGCCGGCACCCACTTGTCGTACTTGCCCCCGTCGAAGGCGGCGTGGGTGTCCTGCCAGCCGTGCGGCAGGTCCTGGATGAACGCCAGGCCCAGGTCGTCGGCGTCCGGGTGGAAGGGCAGGACGTCCTTCGTGCCGTCGGACTGCCTCCAGACCGACCGGCCGTTCTGGGTGACGGAACGGGGGTCGCCGAAGCCGCGGACGCCTCGCAGCGTGCCGAAGTAGTGGTCGAAGGATCGGTTCTCCTGCATCAGGACGACGATGTGTTCGACGTCCTTGACCGTCCCGGTGCGGTGGTGCGCGGGCAGGGCCGCGGCGCGCTGGATGCTGTTGGACAGCGCGGAGAACGCGGTGGTGGCGCCCGCGAGTTGGAGGAAACGGCGCCGGTTTACCTCGGCCATGGGTGTGAGGGTCCTCTCATCCTGGTACACAGGCTCGGAGCATGCGGAAACGTGCGCGGAGCGAGTGTTCCAAGAGCACCAAACGTCAGGGAAGGGTTTGGTGGCGCCCATGTGAAAGTCGACGGTATATGTGGTGCAGCTGCGCACAGACCGCACGACCCTATGGACACTTGTCCCAGGTCATCTTGGTGACCCAGCCCGGTTGGGCAGCTACTTGTCCGGAGAGGTGATCGTTTTCCGGGACGTGCTGGACACGCCGGGGCCCCGCGCCGCGCGGCGCGGGGCCGACGGGGTCAGGGCGTCAGGTACGCCTCCACCTCACCGAACTGTCCCGCAGGCCAGCCCGTGTTGGCGCTGACGGTGAGACGGAGGTGGCGCAGGCGGGTGGTGCCGGGCAGCGAGACCGTGGCCGTGTTGCCGGTGGCCGGGTCGAAGCGGTAGCCCCGCGCGCCGACGACGGTGGAGTAGGCCGAGCCGTCAACGCTGCCGAGCACGGAGACGGTCTGGGTGCGGGCGCCCCAGGCCGAGGACGGGGGCAGCTTCAGCACCAGCCTCCGCACGGCGTAGGACGAGCCGAGGTCGACCGTCCAGGACTGCGGGAAGGCGTTGTTGGTGGACTCCCAGTAGGAGTTCGCGTCGCCGTCGACCGCCTTCCCGGGGGTGTAGACGTCCTGGGAGCCGGTCGCGCTGGCCGGGCGGCCCCTGGCGAGGTCGCGGTTCGGGTCGGGGTCGGGGTCGCCCTGGCCGGGCTGGGGCCAGGTGGAGCAGTCCGACCAGGTGCTGGACCATCCGGAGTTGCCGCCGCCGTCGGTGAGGGCGAAGGAGCCGGAGTCCGCCGGGTAGGGGCAGTTGTAGACGCCGGCGGCCCCTGACTGGGTGGCGGTGACGTCGCTGAAGGCGGCCGCGCCCTGCGTCTCGGCCTGGACGACGACCGTCCCGGTGTTCCTCACGGTCGCGCCGGTGACGTCGACGTTCTTCACCGGGTAGCCGTGGCCGCCGCCGGAGACGAACTCGAACGCACTGTAGGGGCTGTCGCTGATGGTGGTGTGGGTGATGTCGACGCTCGCGTTGATCGCACTGTCGTAGGAGTCGACGCGCAGCGCGCCCATCGGATGGTTCCAGTTGGGGTTCATGGCGCCGGTGCGCACCAGGGTGTTGCCGTCGACCGTGATGGTGCCGGCCAGTGGGGAGAAGGGGTCGAGGAACTTCTGGTTGGAGATCGCGATTCCGCTGCCGAGGGCGTTGGTGTCGGAGACCAGATTGTTCTTCACCGAGATGTCGGTGCCGCCGTAGACGGCGATGCCGTTGGCGAGGTTGGGCTGTGAGACGGTGTTGTTCTCGAAGCTGGAGTCGGTGTCCGGGGAGTACAGCGACCACATGGCGAGGGAGTCGTCGCCCTGGTTGCGCAGGAAGTTGTCGCGGACGACGACACCCTTGGCGGTGCCGTTGAGGTTGATGCCGTCGGCGGTGGTGTCGAGGACGCGGTTGTTCTCCACGACCAGGTGGTCGTTGTTCCCCATCAGCCACATGCCGACCTTCATGTGCTGGATCCACATACCGGAGACCGAACTGCCCGGTCCCAGCGCGCCGTTGACGAAGTTGTCCGGGCTGGAGTCGACGCGCTCGGTGACCTCGCCCATGACCGCGAAGTCCTTGATGCGGACGTTCCCGGACGAGCCGGCCTGGTCGATGAACCGGGAGGTGTGCAGCACCGAGTACCAGCCGCCGGCGCCCTGCAGGGTCACGTTCTGGACGCCGCCCAGGGACGAGGTCAGCCTGTAGTCGCCCGGCGGGATCCAGACCGTTCCGCCCTGTGCGGCGGCGATGGCGTCCCGGAAGGCCTCGGTGGAGTCGCCGGTACCGCCGGGGTCGGCGCCCTTGGACACCACGGACACCGAGCCGGCGGGCTGCGCGGCGGCGGCCGGGACCTGCTCGAAGTCGGCGACGTCGACCGTGACCTGGGTGCCGGTCGCCTCGACGGCGACCTTGTCGCCGGGCTGGACGTCCTGGCCCAGCAGCATCCGGGCGTCGTCGAAGAAGTGGTGCTGCTTGGCGCCGGGGATCCAGCCGGTGTCGATGTAGGAGTACCTGGAGGTCACCGGGAGGGTCCTCGCGAGCCTGGTGCCGTTGACGTACACGTTCAGCGAACCGGACTGCCCGTCCGGGACGCTGGAGGCGATGTTCAGCGCGTTGGACGCGCGCGGCACGGTGAACTCCACCCGCTGGCCGGCCGACAGCCGGACGGCCTGCCGTCCGGAGGCCTCCGAGGCGAGGGTGCCCTGCGTGTAGTCGGGGCCGACCCTGGTGCCGGTGGTGGTCGCCGACTCGGCCTCCACAGAGGTGAAGGGCAGACTGGCGCCCGACGCGGCGTGCGCGGCCGGGGCGGCGTGCGCGGCCGGGCCCACGGCGGTGAGCATGCCGGCGGCGAGGACGACGACCGCTCCGGTGGTTGGCATGAGCCTGACATATCTGGTGGCGCTGGCGTGCATGTGCCGATCCCTTCGTGGTGGGGGTGAGTGGGTTCAGCGAGGTGCGTGGCGGGGGCGGCTCAAGCGCGCAGCCAGGCCGCCGTGTCCTGCGGGAGCCGGCCCGCCTCGTCCAGGGGGCCGCTGCTGAGCAGGAGCCGGGCGGGGGCGGGGAGTTCCGCGGGCGTGGGCGCGAGGTTGACCACGCACAGCACTCCCCCGGCGCGCGCGAAGGCGAGGACTCCGTCGGAGGCGGGCAACCAGGTCAGGGGGCCGTCCCCGAAGAGCGGGCGGAGGGCGATGGCCTCGCGGTACAGGGAGAGCACGGAGTGGGGGTCCCGCTGTTGCCGGTCGACTGCATACGAAGGCCAGTCGACCGGCTGCGGCAGCCACGGCTCCTGCTGGGAACCGAATCCCGCGTACGGCATACCGGCGACCCAGGGCAGGGGCACCCGGCAGCCGTCCCGGCCGGGGTCGGATCCCTGCGAGCGGAAGTACATCGGATCCTGTATGCGGTCGGCCGGGATCTCGGCCTCCGGCAGTCCCAGCTCCTCCCCCTGGTAGAGGTACACCGTGCCCGGCAGCGCCAGCGACAGCAGGGCGGCGGCCCGCGCCCGCCGGGTGCCGAGGGCCGGGTCGGTCGGGATGCCGAGGGCCTTGGCGGCGAAGTCGAAGCCGGTGTCCTCGCGGCCGTAGCGGGTGACCGTGCGCGTGACGTCGTGGTTGCACAGCACCCAGGTGGCAGGGGCGTCGACGGGGGCGTGCTCGGCGAGGGTGGTGTCGACGGCGGCGCGCAGCCGGCCGGCGTCCCAGGGGCAGGACAGGAAGGAGAAGTTGAAGGCGGTGTGGAGTTCGTCGGGGCGCAGATAGCGGGCGAAGCGTTCGGCGTCGGGGAGCCAGACCTCGCCGACGAAGACGCCGTCGTACTCGTCCGCCACCCGCCGCCAGGCGCGGTAGATGTCGTGGAGTTCGTCGCGGTCGAGGAACGGGTGCGGCTCGGGGTCCGCGGCGAGGTCGGGCAGGTCCGGGTCCTTGGCGAGCAGGGCGGCGGAGTCGATACGGACGCC
This sequence comes from Streptomyces filipinensis, assembly GCF_014649495.1. Lineage (GTDB taxonomy): Bacteria > Actinomycetota > Actinomycetes > Streptomycetales > Streptomycetaceae > Streptomyces > Streptomyces filipinensis. Next base: position 282,570 of record NZ_BMTD01000012.1, read on the forward strand.
GGCGACGCCCCGCTCGAACCAGAAGCGCAGGATGTCCTCATGTTCCCGGCGGACCGCCGGGTGCGCCCAGTTCAGGTCCGGCTGTTCGGGTGTGAACAGGTGCAGGTACCAGTCGCCGTCCGGCAGGCGGGTCCACACCGGTTCGGTGGAGCCGGCGAACTGGGACGGCCAGTCGTTGGGCGGGAGTTCGCCGTTCCGGCCGCGTCCGGGGCGGAAGTGGAACAGTTCGCGTTCCGGGCTGCCGGGCCCGGCTGCGAGGGCCGCCCGGAACCAGGGGTGCTGGTCGGAGACATGGTTGGGGACGATGTCGACGAGGGTGCGGATGCCCCGCTCGCGCGCCTCGGCGATGAGCTTCTCGGCCTCGGCGAGGGTGCCGAAGGCCGGGTCGATCGCCCGGTAGTCGGCGACGTCGTACCCTCCGTCCTTCATCGGCGACAGGTACCAGGGGGTGAACCACAGGGCGTCCACGCCGAGTCCGGCGAGATACGGCAGCCGGGCGCGGACGCCCGCGAGGTCGCCGGTGCCGTCGCCGTCGCCGTCCGCGAAGCTGCGGACGTAGACCTGGTAGACGACGGCGGAGCGCCACCACTCCTTCTGGGCATGGCGGGGCTGTCCCACTGTGCTTGCCTTTCTGTCGGAGGGAGGGCGTCAGCCCTTGGTGCCGCCCGCGCTGATCCCGGCGACGATGTGCCGCTGGAAGACGAGGAACAGCGCGACCACCGGGATGCTGGCGATGACCATCGCGGCGATGAGCACGGTGAGCTGGATGTTCTGCGAGAGCTGGACGAGGGCCACGCTGATCGGCTGCTTGTCGGTGTCGGAGAAGACCATCAGGGGCCAGAGGAAGTCCTGCCAGGCGGCGACGAGGGCGAAGACCGAGACCACACCCAGCACCGGTCGCGACATCGGCAGCACCACCGACCAGAGCGTGCGCAGCGTTCCGGCGCCGTCCATCTCGGCGGCCTCCAGCACCTCGCGCGGCAGCTGGTCGAAGAACCGCTTGAGCAGGTAGAGGTTGAAGGCGTTGGCGGCGGCCGGAAGCCAGATGGCCAGCGGGTCGTTGAGCAGACCCAGGTCCGCCACGGTCAGGTACTTCGGTACGACGAGCGCCTGGGCCGGGACCATCAGGGTGGCGAGGACACCGCCGAGGATCACCTTCCCGAAGACCGGCCGGAGCCGGGACAGGGCGTAGCCGGCGGCCGTGCACAGGACCAGCTGGCACGCCCAGGCGCCGGCCGCCTGGACGACCGTGTTCCACAGGTGCCGAGGGAGCTGCATCAGGTCCCAGGCGTCGGTGTAGCCACTGAGGTGCCAGTGTTGCGGGACGAGCGTGGGCGGGGTCCCCGCGATCTCGTCCGGGGACTTCATCGCGCCGGTCACCATCCAGTACACGGGGAACAGGAAGGCCAGGGCGAAGAGCAGCACGACGGTGGTGAAGACGGTCCAGTACAGGGCCTTGCCGCGCGGTCGGCCCAGGGTCGCCGGGGAGATCAGGGTGCGCGTGCTCACAGGTCCCCCTCGTGGGAGCGGGTCAGCCGCAGGTACACGGCGGAGAAGGCACCGAGCAGCACGAGCAGCATGACGCTGAGGGCGCAGGCGCCGCCGAAGTCGTCGTAGAGGAAGGCGTACTTGTAGATGAGGTAGAGCACGCTCACCGTGGCGCTCTCCGGGCCGCCGCCGGTGATGACGAACGGTTCGGTGAACACCTGCATGGTGGCGATGATCTGCAGGAGCATCAGCATCAGGATGACGAAGCGGGTCTGCGGGACCGTGATGTGCCGGACGCGCTGGAGCAGGTTCGCGCCGTCCAGTTCGGCGGCCTCGTACAGCTCGCCCGGGATGGACTGCAGGGCGGCGAGGTAGACGAGGACGGTGCCGCCCATGTTGGCCCACGTGGCCACGATCACCAGCGAGACGAGGGCCGTGTCGGTGCCGTTGGACCAGTGCGAGGTCGGCAGGTGCAGCAGGCGCAGCACCTCGTTGGCGAGGCCGGCTCCGGGGTCGTAGAACCACTTCCACAGCAGGGCGCTGACCACCGGCGGGATCATGACCGGCAGGTAGACCACGACCCGGAAGAACGCCTTGGCGTGCCGCAGTTCGTTGAGGACGAGGGCGAGGAGGAAGGGGATCGCGAAGCCGATGAGCAGGGCCAGCAGGGTGAAGGTGAGGGTGTTGCGCCAGGCGGCGGAGAACTCGGGGTCGTGCAGGACGCGGCTGAAGTTGGCGGTGCCGGCCCACTCGGGCTTCGAGCCGGGGGTGTACTCCTGGAAGGCGATGACGACCGCGCGGATCGCCGGGTACCAGGAGAACAGGGCGAAGCAGACGAGGCCGCCGAGGAGGAAGGCGTAGGCGCGGGCCTGGTCGGCGAGGCGGCGGCGCCTGGGGCTCCCGGCCCGGAGCGGCGCCGCGACGGGAGGGACGGCGGTCTCCGGCTCGGGCCGCCGCTCGGCCGTCTTCGTCATCGCGGTCAGCTCCGGGCCAGAATGCCGTCGATCTTTCCGGACGCGTCCCTCAGCAGCTGGTCGATGTCGGCGTCCTTGTCGGTGAGGACGGCGGAGACGGTGCCGTCGAGGACGGAGTAGATCTGCTGGGCGTCCGGTGGCTCGATCCGCATCCGGAGCCGCTGGTTGCCGTCGAGGAAGGCCTGGTAGTTCTCCACCGGGACGTTGGCGTACGCCTTCTTGGCCTGCTGGTCCCTGGCGTCGGCGGCGCCGGTGAACAGGCGTGGCTCGGGCAGGCCGACGGGGGCGGCGTTCTTCTTGGCGCGGGCGTAGTCGCCGAGGAAGCCCTTGCCCGGGGTGAGGAACATGTGGTCCAGCCACTTCAGGCCGGCCCGGATCTGGGCGGGTGTGTCGTGCTTGTCGAACATGTAGCCGTCGCCGCCGATGAGCGTGCCCTTGCCGCCGGGCATGGGGCCGATGGCGATGTCGTCGTAGTGCGCGCCCTTCTCCTTGACCAGGACCGGGATGTTGTCGGGCGCGGCGAGATACATGCCGAGCCGGCCCGAACCCATCATCTGCTGGACGTCGTTGATGACGAGGAGCTGCTTGCTGCCCATGCTGTCGTCGGTCCACCGCATGTCGTGCAGGTTCCGCAGGACGGCACGGCCCTCGGGGGTGTCGATGGCGGCCTTCTTGCCGTCGGGGGTGACGACGTCGCCGCCCTGGGAGTACAGCTCGGCGGTGAAGTGCCAGCCGCCCTGGTTCTGGGCGCTGTAGTCGGCGTAGCCGACGGTGCCCCCGCCGAGTGCGGCGATCCTCCTGGCGTCGGCGCGGACCTCGTCCCAGGTGGTCGGCGGCTTGTCGGGGTCGAGGCCGGCCTTCCGGAAGAGCGTGCGGTTGTAGATCAGCCCCATGCTGTATCCGGTACGCGGTATGCCGTAGACCTTTCCGTCGGCGGTGTAGATGTCGCGCAGTTGCTTCTGGAGGGTGGCGTAGGACCTCAGGTCCTTCAGGTACGGCGTGAGATCGGCCGCCTGGTGGATGTCCACGACGTGCTCGGCGTCGGTGAAGTACGTGTAGAAGACGTCCTCCATCTGTCCGCCGGCGAGCTTGGCGTCGAAGGTCCTGGGGTCCTGGCAGGGGAAGGCGTCGTGCGCGACGACGTCGATGTCCGGGTTCCGCCTCTCGAAGGAGGCGATGTCCTCCTCGAAGAACGCCCGGTCGACCCTGGCGCTCTTCGGCGGCTCGCAGTTGACGGTGATGCGGGTCTTCCCGCTCGCCGAACCGTCGTCGCCCGGCCCGCAGGCGCCGGCGGCGAGGGCGAGCGAGGAACAGACGCCGATCGCGACGGCGGCACGACGGAACCCGGTGCTTCTCATCGGTGGACCCCCAGATGGCACTCGTGGCAGGAGTGGTGGGCGCCGCACACTCAAGCACCGCCGACATCGTCACGCAAGATGTCGCGCAGAATTTGAAATTATTGGACAGGCAGGTGGATCTCCTCGATCTCAGTCGCGCGGGGCTTGCGCGGTGGAGCCGCGCACCACCAGCTCAGGCTCGAACAGAAGCTCCTCGGCGGGGACGGCGGTGCCGCCGATCTGCGCGTTCAGCAGCTCGACGGCCGCGCGGCCCATGGCCTCGATGGGCTGGCGGACGGTGGTGAGCGGGGGCTCGGTGCAGTTCATGAGGGCCGAGTCGTCGTAGCCGACGACGGAGATCCGGCCCGGCACGTCGTAGCCCTTGCGGCGCGCGGCTCTGACCGCGCCGAGCGCCAGGGGGTCGCTGGCGCAGATGATGCCGGTGACACCGCGGTCGATCAGCCGGGAGGCGGCGGCGTGCCCGCCCTCGATGGAGAAGATCGCCCGGGCCACGAACTCCTCCGGCAGATCGCCGGCGACCGCCCGCGCGGCGGCCAGCTTGCGTGCCGAGGGCACGTGGTCGCCGGGGCCGAGGACCAGCCCGATGCGCTCGTGGCCCAGGGAGGCCAGATGCCGCCACGCCTGCTCGACGGCCACCGCGTCGTCGCAGGAGACGCCGGGGAAGCCGAGGTGGTCGATGGCCGCGTTGACCAGCACGACGGGGATGTTGCGGCCGGCGAGCAGCCGGTAGTGGTCGTGCGGGGCGTCGGCCTGCGCGTACAGGCCGCCCGCGAAGACCACGCCGGAGACCTGCTGCTGCAGCAGGAGCGCGACGTAGTCCGCCTCCGAGACGCCGCCCTTGGTCTGGGTGCACAGCACCGGGGTGAGTCCGAGCTGGGCGAGCGCACCGCCGATGACCTCGGCGAACGCCGGGAAGATGGGGTTCTGCAGCTCCGGCAGGACCAGGCCGACGAGCCGGGCGCGTTCACCCCGCAGCTGGGTGGGGCGCTCGTAGCCGAGGACGTCGAGGGCCGTCAGTACGGCCTGCCGGGTGCCCTCGGAGACCCCGGGCTTGCCGTTGAGCACCCGGCTGACGGTCGCTTCGCTGACGCCGACCTTCTTCGCCACTTCCGCAAGTCGTCGTGTCATGCGCGCAAGCGTAGCGCAAGTCATGCAAGCCGCTTGCGTAAGGAGTGGGGTGGAGCGCCGCACGGCTCGGGCTGCCCGCGGGCCGGCGGGTGCGCGTCGTGCGGGGGTCGACCGGCGGTGGCCCGCGCCCCTGCCGGGACGCTCCGGACGGGCCGTGGAACACCCCCCGGCCCGGCGCCGCCGGCGACCTGAACGCCGGCGGTGCCGGGTCAGTCCTCGGGGGTGCGGACGACCGTGAGGTGCCCCGCGGGGCCACGCGGCCTGCGCGGGCGGCGCACGGGGGCGGCGGGCCGGCGGCTCTCGCGCAGGACCATCGTCAGCCGCCGGTAGCCGAGCTCGCGCAGGACCCCGGGCGTCTCCTCGACGATGCGGCACTCGGCGGGGCCGCGGCGCGGGTCGGGGTGCCGCAGCAGCCGCACGGCACCGTCGAGCCGGGTGGCCGCCTCCCCGACGGCCCGGATCCAGTGCGGCAGGCCCTGCCGGTAGGCGGCCTCCATGAGGGGGTCCTGGGCGATGTCCCGGCGGACGGCCTGGAGTTCGTGGTCGTGACCGTACGTCTCCAGGGCGGACCGGAGATGGGCCAGCATCGGCAGGCACCAGCCCTGCTCGTGCTCGCCGAGGACGTCGCCCGCGTCCGGGTGGAACAGGACGAACCGCAGGAAGTTGTCCCCCGGCATGGCCGTCGCATGCCGGCGCACGCCGCGGAAAAGTGTCTCGAACGCGCCGTTGGCCATCACCACGTCCCAGCGGTGGTCGACCACCAGGGACGGGCAGCCGACGGCCTCCAGCAGTACGGCGTAGTCCTGGAGGTACGCCTGGGTCTCGCAGGTCTCGGGGACGGGCCGCGGTGCCGGCCGCCGCCCTCCTGCCTGATGTGCCATCGGGAGGTCACCCCTCTTGCCTCTGCCGCCTTCACGCGGCCCTGCGATCCTGCGGCCCCCGGCAAGACCGTGTCAACTATCGTGGCATTCGGTGCCCGTTGACGGCTGAAATTCGCCACAGTTGTGGCGACACCTGGATGTGAGTTCGAGGCACCCGCTACTCTCCGGGAAGTTCACGGCGATCGCTCGTGAGAAACACGGACACATCTGAAGCCCTCGAGAGACGTAGGAGTTCTGTCGGTGACGGATGGCTACGAGGATCCGGGCGCCACGGCGACCGCCCAGCTGCCGGCCGTCGTCGCCCGCGTCACCGCGCTCGCCGACCGGCTCGGCGTGCCACAGGCCGAGGTCTTCGACGTCGGGCGGCTCTGCGTGGCCTGCGGCGTACCGGAGCCGGTGGTCAAGGCGCTGCTCAGCGGCCGGCCGGCCGGCGAACCGGACGTCCAGGCGCGCTTTCTGCAGCGCCTGGGCCTGCTGCGGCGCACCCGGCTGAAACCCAACGGCCGCAAGTACACCCAGCAGGAGATCGCCGACGGCGCGGGCATGTCCCGGCAGCAGGCCGGGGCGCTCATCAACGGCGACCGGCGCCCGACCATGGAGCACTGCGACGCGCTGCAGCGCTTCTTCCGGGTGCACGCCGGCTTCCTCACCGCGGAGGACCCCGAGGCGCTGGCGGGCGCGCTGCAGCGCACCGAGCAGGAACTGCTGCAGAAGCTCGCCGACCGGGAGCGGGCCGCCGCCGGGGCCGCACAGGATCCGTTGGAGCGGCTGCTGCAGGACCACGGGGTGCGCGGCATAGCCTGGCGGGCCGCGCAGCTGCCCACCGACCAGCACCGGGACAAGGTCGCGGAGTGGCTCGACATGCTCCTGGAGAGCGTCAAGCGGCCCGAGTCGTGAGCCGGGGGAGGACTGTGGGCATCGGCAGGGACATGCGCCGGCTGTGCAACGAACTGGTGGGCGGGCTGGGGCTGCCGGCGCCGGCACCGCCGGGGGAGCTGTACCGCGCGCTGTGCGAGGCGATGAGCCGGCGCCGCGGCCGGCCGGTGCACTTCCGCGCCGCGGCCTTCCCGCCGGGCACGGCGAGCGGGCTGTGGCTGGACCTGACCGACCGGGACCTCGTCGTCGTGGAGGAACGGACCGCGCCCGACCACCAGTTGGTGATCCTCGGCCACGAGCTGTGGCACATGCAGGCCGACCACCGCGGACACCACGTCGACGGTGTCCCGGTCGCCACGCGGCTGCTGTGCGACGACACCGACCGGGACGCGCTCCAGGCCACGGTGCAGCGGGTCGCGGCCCGGACCCGCTTCGACCTCGCCGAGGAGCGGGACGCCGAGACCTTCGGTCTGCTGCTGGCCCGCAAGTGCCGCACCTGGCTGCCCGGTTCCGCCCTGCGGGGTCCGGTGCAGCGGGACGACGTGGCCGGGCGCATCGAGGCGTCCCTCGGATATCCGGGCGCACAGGGCTGAGGCCCCGGGTGCCGCGGCGCCCTGCGGCACGGGCCGACCGCGCGTCGTCCTCGGCGTGGCCGGTTCTCGCCTGCGCTGAGCGGGCGAACCGGCGCGGGGCCGAGCGGCGTTGTCAGTGGTGGACGGCAAGCTGGAGGTGTGCGCCGTCCTGTGCGGTGCGCTGCGCCGCAGTGCGCATGACCGCGACGCCTACCCGGGGAGAGCCGACCGATGCCCACCGCCGTACTGACCGACCGTGAGCGCACCGCCGTACAGGCCTATCTGCGGCTGCTCCATACGGTGCGCGCCGCCTTCGACGGGCCACCCGACGAGAGCCGGCCCGTCGTGCTGCCGCCGGCCGTGCTGGCCGAGGCGGAACAGGCCCTGGCGCGCGCGGGCCTGACGGGCAACGAGGAGCGGTTCTTCCGCCTGCTGCGCAACTGGTGCCCGCCGGCCTGAGCGGGCCGCCGCACGGGGCCTGCGCGTGCGGCCGGCCCGGCCGGGGCTTCAGGGGTTCGGGACGACCACGGCGGTGGCGACCAGCCCGTCCCGCACGGCCCACCGGCCCTCGAAGACCCGCAGCCGGCGGTCGCCGACCCGGGGCCCGGGGACGAGGAGTTCGGCGCGCAGGGTGCCGTGCGGCTCGTCGCCGGGGACCGGGTGCAGGGTGATGTCGGCCTCGGAGAAGTCCAGCCAGGTGCGGGTGAGCGGGAACCACGCCTTGTAGACGGACTCCTTGGCGCTGAACAGGATCCGGTCCCAGTGCACGGAAGGCCGCTGCCCGGCGAGCCGGGCGAGCCGCTCGCTCTCCGCGGGCAGGAAGACGGAGCGGCCGACGCCCTCCGGGAGCGGGCCGTGCGGTTCCGCGTCGATGCCGAGGGAGACGAGATCGTCCGCGCGGGCCAGGGCGGCGGCGCAGAAGCCGTCGCAGTGGGTCATGCTGCCGATCAGGCCGGCCGGCCAGCGTGGCGCACCCCGCTCGCTGCTGAGCACGGCCTGGGCCGGCATACCCAGCTTCTCCATGGCCTGCCGGGCGCAGCCACGTACGGCGGCGAACTCACGGCGGCGCTTGTCGACCGCGCGTTCGACGAGCGCGGCCTCGCCGGGGTAGAGCGGGGCGTCCCACAGCGGGTCGTCACCGTGCGCCTCCACGGCCACGACCGACTCCGGGAGCAGCGCCTCGATCACCGGTTTCGACCTCCATCGGCAGGATGCGGCGCAGCCTTCCCGGTGGTTCCGGACGCTTGCGCCATTCGCGGGGATATCCTACGGACACCTCTTCGAAGCGGACTCCGTCGTGCCAGGTGGTGCGCGGGATGTGCAGATGCCCGTAGACCATGGTGGCGACCGGGAAACGGCGGTGCCAGTCGGCCGTCAGCTCGGTGCCGCACCACATGGCGAACTCGGGATACCACAGCACCTCGGTGGGATGCCGGTGCAGCGGATAGTGGTTGACCGGTACGACCGGCAGGTCCGCGGGCAGCGCGGCGAGCCTGCGCTCGGTCTCGGCGACCCGCGCCCGGCACCAGTCGTCCCGGGTCGGATAGGGGTCGGGGTGCAGCAGGTACTCGTCGTTGCAGACGATGCCGGTGCTGTGCGCGTAGGCCAGGCCCTCGGCCTTGGTGGCGCAGCCGGACGGCAGGAACGAGTAGTCGTACAGCAGGAACAGCGGGGCGACGGCGACCGGGCCGCCGGGGCCCCGCCACACCGGGTATGGGTCCTCGGGGGTGACGACGCCCAGGTCCCGGCACAGCTCGACCAGGTGTTCGTAGCGGGCGACGCCGCGCAGCGCGACGGGATCCTTCGGGTGGGTCCACAGCTCGTGGTTGCCGGGGGCCCACAGCACCTTGCGGAAACGGCCCGCCAGCTTCTCAAGGGCCCAGCGGATGTCGGCCACCGTGTCGGCGACGTCACCGGCCACGATCAGCCAGTCCTGGTCGCTCGCGGGCCGCATGTCCTCGACCAGGGCGCGGTTCTCCGGATAGGTGATGTGCAGGTCGCTGATGGCCAGCAGCTGTCCGGCCCCGGCCGCAGACTCCACCCCGCACCCCTTCCGATCATCCTCTGCCTGAACCACAAGAACACATTCCCGGACAGCGGACAAGTGGCACCTCGGCCGCCCGCTCGGGGCCAGGGCAGGGGGCCGGCACCGGCCTGGAAAGACCCCCGATCCGTAACATGCGCGTTGCACGCGCGGGCTCTTGAAAGCCGTATGATCGCCCCGACACCGGAACCCCAACCTCCCTTTTCGCAGGGGTTGTTCGGTGTCCCTTCCTCTCTCCTGCCCGGGCACGGGCCGCTGAGCCCTGCCCGAAAACCCTGAAAGGCGGCCTGCATGCTCTCTCGCGTACGCGTCTGGCTCAACCGCACGTACGCGGAGAACGTGTTCTTCATGGATCAGCTGCGCAGAAATCCCAGCGATCGCGCGGTGGAGATCCACGCCACGCACGGTGACCCCGACTCCCCGGTCCTGGCCGCCGCCGACACCGCCGACCTGGAGCCGGAGGGCCTGTCCCCGGCCGCGTACGTCGAGTACGCCCTCGACCAGTGCGTCCGGCGCGGCATCGACGTGTTCGTGCCCCGGCTGCACCAGGCGGCGATCGTGGCGCACCGCGCGGAGTTCGCGGCGGCCGGTACGGCGCTGCTGGCACCGACCCCCCAGGCGGTGGCCGTGTTCGAGGACAAGGCCACCGCGTACGAGGCGGTCCGCTCCGTGGGGGTCCCGGTACCGCCGTGGTGGCGGGTGCGCACGGCGGACGAACTCCTCGCGGCTGTCGAGGAGTTGGAGGCCGGCGGGCACCGGGCGTGCTTCAAGCCGGCCGCCGGTTCCGGCGGTGTCGGCTTCCGGGTGATCACCCGCGCCCCGTTCTCGCTGGCCCACCTCACGGGGTTCCCGAGCCCTTACGTCCAGCTGGACCTGGCCGTCGAGGCGCTGCGGCGGGCCGGGGAGCCGGTGGACTGGCTGGTGATGCCGCGCCTGGAGCAGCCCGAGGTGTCCGTGGACTGCCTGACCGGACCGGACAACCGGCTGCGGCTCGCGGTGGGCCGCACCAAGAACGGCCGGCGGCGGGGCTTCACACTGGACGAACGGTGGCTGGAACCGGCCCGGCTGGTCGTGGAGGGCTTCGGGGTGCACCACCTGTCCAACGTCCAGTTCCGCATGCTCGGCGACCGGCCGGTGCTGCTGGACGTCAACACGAGGCCCTCCGGGGGGTTGCACCAGCTGTCCCTGTGCGGGGTGAACGCGCCCTGGGCCGCCGTGCGGTTGGCGCTGGGCGAGGACCCGGGGGTTCTCGAACCGCCTTTCCTGGGCCAGGACTACACGGTGGTGTCGGGGCCGCGGCCGCTTCTGCCCGTGGCGCTCCCCCGGCAGAGGGAGGCGGAGATCACCCTTCCGGCGTTGCCCGTGCAGGCGGCTTCGCCGGTGGAGGCCCTGCCGCTCTAGCCGCACGCCGGCCGCGGGTGCCGCGTGGTCGCTCGCGCGCGATTCCCCGCGCCCCTTCCGGAGCGCGGGTGCTTGACAGTTCGATTGGTCCATACCAAATTCTTTGGCGCACCTCCGCACAGCCGTGCACTCCCGAACACCCCATCCCCACAGGGAGATCGCGTGCGCAATCCACTCGGACGTCCCAGACGTCGGCTCCTCGCCCTGCTCGGTTCCGTCGCCCTCGCGGTCGGCGGGGCCGTCGCCCTCCCCGGTACCGCTCAGGCGGCCAACCTCCTCACCAACCCCGGCTTCGAGTCCGGCGGCCTCTCCCCCTGGACCTGCACCGGCAACCTCGGCTCGGTCGTCTCCTCCCCCGTGCACGGCGGCTCCAAGGCGCTGCAGGGCGCGGTGACCGACAGCGACGACGCCCAGTGCGGTCAGACGGTCGCCGTCCAGCCGAACACGACGTACACCCTCAGCGGCTGGGTACGCGGCAGTTACGTGTACCTGGGCGTGACCGGCGGCGCCTCGACCTGGACGACGTCGCCGTCGGCGTACAGCCGGTTGAGCGTCTCCTTCACCACCGGTGCCGCGCAGACCAGCGCCACCCTCTACGTCCACGGCTGGTACGCCCAGGGCACGTACTGGGCCGACGACATCGGCCTGGACGGGCCGGGCGGCGGGGGCGGCGGGGACACACAGGCGCCGACCGCGCCGACGGGCCTCACCTCGACCGGCAAGACGTCCTCGAGCGTCTCGCTGTCGTGGCACGCCGCCACGGACAACGTGGGCGTGACCGGCTACGACATCTACAGCGGCGCCAACCAGGTGCTGACCGTCTCCGGCACGTCCGCCACGGTCGGCGGGCTGTCGCCCAGCACCTCGTACACCTTCACGGTGAAGGCGCACGACGCGGCCCAGAACGTCTCGGCCGCCTCCAACGCCGTCTCGGTGACCACGAACGCCGGCAGCGGCGGCGGCACCGGGTTCAAGCAGGCCGCGCCCTATCTGTACGAGGGCTGGGGCGATCCGCCGAGCCCGACGACGGTGATGAGCGCGACCGGGATCAAGTGGTTCACGATGGCGTTCGTGCTGGACTCCGGCGGCTGCACCCCGGCCTGGGACGGCAGCCGGCCGCTCACCGGCGGCGCCGACCAGAGCGCGGTCAACGCCGTCCGGTCCGCCGGCGGTGACATCGTCCCGTCCTTCGGCGGCTGGCAGGGCAGCAAACTCGGCGCCAACTGCTCCTCCGCGGCGGCGCTCGCCGGCGCCATCCAGAAGGTGATCGACGCCTACGGTCTCAAGGCCGTCGACATGGACATCGAGAACACGGACGAGTTCGAGAACGAGGCCGTGCAGGCGAAGATCCTCACCGCGCTGAAGACGGTCAAGGCCGACAACCCCGGCCTGAAGACCATCGTCACCTTCGGCACCTCCACCACCGGGCCGACGTACTACGGCAACCGGCTGATCGAGCAGGCGCAGTCGCTCGGCGCCGGCATCGACGTGTTCACGATCATGCCGTTCGACTTCGGCGGTGGCTCGGACATGTACGGCAACACGGTGAACGCGGCGGAGGGCCTGAAGAGCAAGCTGAAGTCGGTCTTCGGCTGGGACGACGCGACCGCCTACGCGCACATCGGCGTCTCGGGCATGAACGGCCTGTCGGACCAGCAGGAGACGACCACTCCGGCGATCTGGAGCCAGATCCGCGACTGGGCGAACTCCCACCACATCGCGCGGCTGGCCTTCTGGTCGGTCAACCGCGACCGGCCCTGCGCGGGCGGCGGCGTGGTGAGCAACTGCTCCGGCATCGGCCAGAACAACTGGCAGTTCACGTCGGTCACGGCCGGGTTCACCGGCTGAACTCGCCCTCGGTGGCCCCCGGTTCTCGGAACCGGGGGACATTTTTCCCGCGGGGGTGTATCAGGACGCCGTCCTGGGTCTCTCCATGACAGCAACACCCACGGGGGAGCAACGGGGGAACGGGGGAGCAACGGGGGAACGGGGGCCCGGGGGAACGGGCCGGTCGGTCGCGGTCACGGGGAGCGACCGGCCGGCCCGCCGGGTCAGCAACGCCACCGGCGCAGACGCAGGGTCACGAACGCGACCGGCGCAGACGCAGGGTCAGGATCTGGAAGGGCCGCAGTGCGAGCGGGACCGAGCCGTCGGGGCCGGTCTCCACGTCGGCCAGCGGTCGCTCCAGCAGGGCGGACGGACGCTGCGGCACCACTCACTTCAGGTACGCCAGACCGGGATGGACCTCGGTGTAGCCCTCGACCAGCCTGCGCGCCACGTTGACCGAGTCGACCAGCGGGTGCAGTGCGAAGGCCTTCACGGCCGTCTGCCGGGAGCCGGATTCGGCGGCGGCCAGCACCTCCCGTTCGACGGCCTTGACCGAGCAGACCAGCCCGGTCGCGTGCCCCGGCAGCGGGGCGGCGGCGACCGGGTGGGCGCCGTTGGCGTCGACCAGGCAGGGGACCTCGATGACGGCATCGGCGTCGAGCACCGGCAGGGTGCTCCGGTTGCGCACGTTCAGGATCAGCGTCGTGCGCTCGTCCCGGGCGATCGCCCGCATCAACGCCAGCGCCACCTTCTCGTAGCCCCCGGACAGGTCCTCGGCCTCGCGTTCCCCCGCGCCGGCGCTCTCCCGGTTCTCGGCCATGTAGGTCGCCTCCCGCTCGGCGCGGGTGCGGTTCCACACGTCCAGCGCCGGGCGGTCCGTGCGCAGGGCCTCCGCGTAGAAACGGGCCTGCTGGTCGCGCAGGAAGGCACCCCGGGTCTGCTCGGCTCGCTGGTAGGCGCGTACGGCGTCCCGGTTGAAGTAGTAGTAGTGCAGGTACTCGTTGGGGATCGCGCCGAGCGACTGCAGCCAGTCGGCACCGAACAGCCTTCCCTCCTCGAAGGAGCGGAGCAGCGCGGGGTCGGCGAGCAGGCGCGGGAGTTCGTCGCGTCCGGCGACGCGCAGGCCGCGCACCCAGCCGAGGTGGTTGAGGCCGACGTAGTCGATGTAGGCCTCCTTCGGGTCGGCGCCGAGGGCGCGGGCGATACGGCGGCCGAGGCCGACGGGTGAGTCGCAGATGCCGATGACGCGGTCGCCGAGGTGCCGGGACATGGCCTCGGTGACCAGGCCGGCCGGATTGGTGAAGTTGATGACCCAGGCGTCCGGCGCGAGGCGGGCCACACGCCGGGCGATGTCGACGGCGACGGGCACGGTGCGCAGGCCGTAGGCGATGCCGCCCGCGCCGACGGTCTCCTGGCCGAGCACGCCCTCGGCGAGCGCCACCCGCTCGTCGTCCGCCCGGCCCGCCAGCCCGCCGACGCGGATCGCGGAGAAGACGAAGCCGGCGCCCGTGAGCGCCTGGTCGAGGTCGGTGGTGGCGGTCACCCGGGGGGCGTCGGGGACACCGGTGGCCTGCTCACGCAGTACACGGGTCACCGCATACAGTCGACGGTCGTCCAGGTCGTGCAGGACGACCTCGGTGACCCGCCCTTCCCCGCGGTCGGCCAGCAGGGCACCGTACACGAGCGGCACCCGGAATCCGCCGCCGCCCAGAATCGTCAGCTTCACGTCTGCTCCCTTCCCGGAACTCCCGCCACGGCCACCTCGGCGCCGGCTTCCCCGGGGGCGGACGGCGTGACCGGGTCCGGCGGAGCGTCGGTCACCAGGGTGCTCGTCCGTTCGTCCGCCGGGCACCTGGGGGAACGTGGCATGCCGTCACCGTAGTGGTGTCGCGGCCGGGGCGGGCCCGCGGAGCCGTACCCGGGGCACGCACACCTCGGTCCCGCGCGTCGCCCACGGCTGGTCCCGGGCGACGGTCACCCGCAGCGCCAGCCAGGTCTCGCCGCCGTCGCGTGGCACCGCGAAGGGCAGCGGTACGGCGGCCGTCTCGCCCGGCCGCAGATCGGGCAACCGGGCGGGGCCGGTCAGCGTACGGCCGTCGGCGAGGGTCAGCTCCCAGGTGCCGGTCAGCCAGCCCAGGCCCCGAAGGTGCTGGTGGTTGGCGACGACGACGCCCTCGTGCCGGTAGCACCGGATGCGCACCGGCGGTGCGCTCGCCCGGTGCTCGTACAGCGTGCCCGGAGCCGGAGGCGGCTCGGGCCGGACCACCCCGGCCGGGACGACCGGGCCGTCGGGCACCGCCCCGCCGAAGTCGCCCTCGTACGCCCCGTGCCGGCAGGGCCCGGCGAGACCGTCGCCGTGGAGTCCGGCGCCCGCGCGTCCGGCCGGTCTTCCCTCGCTCACGCGCTGCAGGATTCCCTGCCCCCGGAACTCCCGGATGAAGCCGCCCTGAAGGCTTGGCGTGGACTCGATGGCCGCCCCGTGGTGCATGCCGGAGGGCACCGGGTTCCCGGGATCAGGGCGCGGGTGCCCGTCCGCTGCCGTCGCGGACCACCCCGTCCCGCCCGCCGCCCATCGCCCACGGCCGGAGCCGGCCCCCGCGCCCGCTGCAGCGCCCCGGTCCTGGGACCGGTGGTGCCGGAAGGCGGCCTTCCCGGCGTTCGCCGGAGATCCGTTCATCGGCCGTCCCCGGTCGTGGGGTGACCGTACGGGGTCAGGACAGGACGGTACGGGCGGGCTCCGCCGGGCTCAGCCCGGGAAGGGCCCCTGTGGATACGCCGTGCCCGTCGGCCCCGCCGGTGCCCTGCGGCGGGCCGACCGCGCGAGGAGGACACCGACGACCAGGAGACCCAGCCCCAGACCGGCGGCGACCAGGCCCGTCATCCACAGCCCCTGCTCCAGCGGGGCGTGCTTGGTCTTCGCGGTGCCGTCCGGCGTCGCGAGGTGCTCCTTGCCCTGGTAGCTCACCGGCGCCGTCCTGTCCTTGGGGGGCGAGGCGGCGGCCTTGACCGCCGCGGCGGCGTCGATCCGTCCGTAGCCGAGCAGGGCGCTGCCACCGCTCGCGGGACGATGTGCGGTGGCGATCAGGATGTCGTTCACCTGCGCCGGGGTCAGTTCCCGGTTCTTCCCGTACAGGAGCGCCACCACGCCGGCGGCCAGCGCGCATGCCGGTGAGGTGCCGTTGACCGTCCGGTAGCCGCCGGTGTTCCTCGCGCTGACGATGCCGACACCGGGCGCGGCGATGTCGTTGTAGGTGTGCACGGTGGAGAAGTCGGCGCGCGCGCCGCTCCGTTGGGTGGCGGCCACCGCGATCACGCCCGGGTAGCCGGCCGGGTAGGAGTTGTCGTTGCCCTTGTCGCCCGAGTTGCCGGCCGACGCGAGCAGGGTCACGCCCTTGCGGACGGCGTACGCGACGGCCTCGGTCTCCTCCTCGTCGTAGGTGCTGAAGCCGTCCGCGCTGCCGAAGGACATGGAGATCACGTCGGCGCCGTGGTCGGCCGCGTAGCGGATCCCCTGGGCGGCCGGGCTCCTGCCCCCCTTGCGCAGCTCTTCCAGGTCCTTCTCGTCGATGTGCTCGTCGTCCTTGTCCGAGGTGACGCGCACGGACAGGATCCTGGCCCCGGGGGCCACCTTGAGGACGTCCGAGGCCATGGAGGTGCCGTGCCGGCCCCAGTCCGGGTTCCCGGGCCGCAGCCCGTCCCGGCGGTAGTCGGGGCCGGTCGTCACCCTGCCCTTCAGGGCCGGGTGGTCGGCCGCCACACCGCTGTCGAGGACCGCGACCGTGACTCCTCGGCCCTGGCTCTGCCGCTGCGCCGCGGACAGGCCGAGCGCGCGCCCTTCCCAGCCGACCGGCGTGGCCGCGTGCGCGGGGGCGGCGGCCAGGGTGGACAGCAGTCCGGTGAGGGCGACCGCGGTGCAGGTGGCGCGTATCTTGTTGAGCTTCACTGCGGGTCTCACCTTGCCAGGTTCAGGATGTGGGTGTGGAACGTCTCGCTGAGGGCCTTGGCGGCGTCCATCCAGGGCTGCCTGTCCGCGTCGTTCCCCTCGAAGTTCCTGGGCAGGGTGGACGAGGCGCGGCCGTCGACGGCGCCTGTGGTGACGGCGACGGCGTAGGGGAAGTCGTCTCCCAGGCCGGTGCCGCCCATGCCGTTGCGCCGGCTCTCCTGCCACTTCGCCGCGAGCGTCCCCGGGACCCGCAGCGGAACCACCGCGGCGTCGGGGATGTCCTCCGACTGCTGGCCGTCGAGGTACTCGCCCATCTGCTGTGCGGCGGTGCCGCCCTTCGGCAGCACGATGACGGCGACGGTGGCGACCGTCTCCCCGCTGAGGTCGACGTACGTGGCGCGCAGGACGGCCTTGCAGCCGAGCCGCCGGGCCGTCTTGCCGGTCTCTCCGCTCAGGCCCGCGGCGCACGAGGTGTCCTCGGAGACACCCATCCGGTTCCACTGCGCGGCCTTCTTGTCGGAGGCCTGGTAGGTGGAGTCGGGCGGTTGGCCGATGGTCGCCGGGAAGAGGTGGTCGACGGTCTCGTCGCGCCACAGCACCGGTCCGTAGGCACCCGAATTGGGCACCGACTGGCGGCTGTTGCTGTACGCGTGGGCCGCCAGCGCCCCGCCGCCGAGCAGGCCGAGCAGCCCGGACACGCCGAGCAGGACGCCCAGGACCTTCCGGGCGCCGCCTCCCGCGCCCGAGGGGGGTGCCGGCGGGGCGGGCACGGCGGTCGGCGCCGGGGGGTAGGCGCCGTACGGGGCGGGCGCGGGGGCCTGAGGCGGGGAGTAGGCGCCGTACGGAGAGGGCGCGGGGTGGGCCAAAGGGGCTGCCGGGACGGCCGGGGGTGCCGTCGGCATGGGCGGCGGCACGGGGGCCGGGCTCTGCCACTGCGGTTGCGGCTGCCAACCGCTCTGCGGGGGCGGCTGCCCGTACGGATGGCCGCTTCCCGGCGGCGGGGGGTAAGACATGGGGTTTCCCTCTCACAGGTCAATCTGCGAGGGAGCACGACAACCGGTCCGGATCATGT
The DNA here is from genome assembly GCF_014649495.1 of Streptomyces filipinensis. Taxonomy (GTDB): domain Bacteria; phylum Actinomycetota; class Actinomycetes; order Streptomycetales; family Streptomycetaceae; genus Streptomyces; species Streptomyces filipinensis. Next base: position 300,134 of record NZ_BMTD01000012.1, read on the forward strand.
GACAGAGCCCACACCTCAGGTGTCCTGCACACCGGATGCGGCGAGGCACAACTTCAGCCACTCGCGCACCTCTTCGGCGCCCCCGCGAATCTCCCGACAGCTTATGACCTTCGCAGACGCAAGGCGTGATCCGCTCGTGGAGTTCAGATAACGATCTCATCGGACATGCCTGGTCAGGCGGGTCCGTCCGCCGGCGTGGCCGGACCGGCGACGGGAGTCTTCACGGGGTGAACTCACGGACACCCAGCGGACTTTCCTTGTTTCAAGCCTTGACGGTCATAGGGGCGGGGAGGACATTGGCGGCATCGTGAGAGCGCTCTCAGAACCTGTTCTTCCCCGACACCCCACACCCGGAAGGCCTCCCCATGAGCGATACCTCCGGCATGACCAGACCCCGCCCGCTGCGGCGCGCGCTCGTCGCCGTCGTCGCCACACTCGGCCTGGCCGCGGCCGTCGCCACGGCCGCCACCGCCCCCGCGAACGCCACCGCCCCCGCCCCGCCCTCGGACTGGAACCAGGTCTTCCTCGACGACTTCGACGGCGCGGCCGGCTCCGCCGTGGACACCGCCGACTGGCAGTACGACACCGGGACCTCGTACCCGGGCGGGGCCGCGAACTGGGGCACCGGCGAGGTCGAGACGATGACCTCGAACACGAACAACGTGGCACTGGACGGCAACGGCAACCTGCTGATCACTCCGCGCCGCGACGCCTCCGGCAACTGGACCTCCGGCCGGATCGAGACCACGCGCACCGACTTCCAGCCCCCGGCCGGCGGGAAGCTGCGCGTGCAGGCACGGATCCGGATGCCCGACGTGACCGGTGACGCGGCGGCGGGCTACTGGCCCGCGTTCTGGATGCTGGGCGCGCCCTACCGGGGCAACTACCAGAACTGGCCGAGCGTCGGCGAGCTGGACGTCATGGAGAACGTCCAGGGTCTGAACAAGACGTGGGCCACCCTGCACTGCGGCACCAACCCCGGCGGCCCGTGCAACGAGACGACGGGCCTCGGCAACTCGACCGCGTGTCCGGGCACCACCTGCCAGTCGGGCTTCCACACGTACACCATGGAGTGGGACCGCTCGGTGAGCCCGGAGGCCATCCGCTTCTCCGTCGACGGCATGACCTACCAGACGGTGACGGCGAACCAGATGGACGCGACGACCTGGGCCGACGCCACGAACCACGGCTTCTTCGTCATCCTGGACGTGGCGATGGGCGGCGGCTTCCCGGGGGCGTTCGGCGGCGGCCCGACCAGTGCCACGGAGCCCGGCCACCCGATGGCCGTCGACTATGTGCAGGTCCTTCGGTCCTCGGGCGGCGGGGGCGGCACCACTCCCCCGCCGTCCGGCGGCCGCGACGCCTACGGCGCCATCCAGGCCGAGTCCTGCGACAGCCAGTCCGGCATCACCTCCGAGAACACCGCCGACACCGGTGGCGGCCAGGACATCGGCTACGTCGCGAACGGCGACTGGGCGCTGTACAAGGGCGTCGGCTTCGGCTCCACACCCGCCACCCAGTTCTACGCGCGGGTGGCGAGCGGGGCCGCGTCCGGGGTGAGCGGGCTGGTGGAGGTGCGGCTGGACAGCCGGAGCAATCCACCCATCGGCAGCTTCGCCGTCGGCAACACCGGGGGCTGGCAGTCGTGGCGGACGGTACCGGCCAACATCAGCTCGGTCACCGGCACCCACGACGTCTACCTCACGTTCACCAGCGGTCAGCCGGCCGACTTCGTGAACGTGAACTGGTTCGACTTCGGCCACTGACCGGGCACCGGGCCCTGGCCGGCGGCTTCCTGACGGCTCAGCGCAGCTCCGCCCGGAAGGCCACCGGTGTCTGCCCGGTGTGCAGATGGAAGAACTTGGTGAAGTTCGCCGCGTCGGGGAAGCCCACGGCCGCCCCGACGCGGCCGATCGGCATGTCGGTGTGGGCGAGGAGGCGTTTGGCCTCCAGGACGACGCGTTTGTCGATGAACCCCTTGGGGGTCTCGCCGGTGGCGGCGCGGACGGCGCGGACGAGGGTGCGGCGGGAGTAGCCGAGGGCGTCGGCGTAGGCGCTGACGCTGTGGTTGGTGGCGAAGCCGTGCTCGACGGCGTCCCGGAAGAGGGTGAAGGTGCTGTCCGTCTGCTGCCGTGAGGCCTGCGCCGAGCTGGCCGCGAGGTGCGCGAGGCGCAGCAGGCACGCGGTGAGGCCGTGCCGGAGGACGGCGGTGTGCAGGCTGAGCGGGAGCGTGGCGGTGTCCTCGTACTCGCGGCGCAGCTGGTCGAGGGCGGCGTGGAGTGCCGTGAGCTGGGCGGGGGCGGGGTGCAGCAGGGGCGGGAGGTCGTAGCGGTACAGGCCGGTGGCCTCGACGGTGGCCCGCGGCAGAAAGCCGGGCTGCATGGTCAGGACGGTTCCGCGGTACACGGTCTCGCGGGAGAACCGGTGGACCTGTCCGGGGCGGATCCAGAGCAGGTCTCCGGCGCCGGCCTCGTACTCGGCGAAGTCGATCATGTGCCGTACGGGGCCGCCGGTGAACAGCATGACGACGTGGAAGTCGATGCGGTGGACGCGGTGCAGGGGGGCGTCGGCGTGCCAGGTGTGGTCGGTGCCCATGGGACCGATCTGCATGCCGACGCCGCCGACGGCCAGTTCGGTCGGGAAGGGGAAGGTTCTGATGCCGTCGCCGTCGGCCTGAGGGGTTCCGCCTGCCATGTCCTTTTCGTGCCGTCCCTGTCGTGCGGTCGCTGTCCCAGATTCACCACAGGCTGACACACCCCGACCTTTCTTCGAAAAAGTCAGACTTTTAAGTTTGAACGCGTCAGGCCAGCCATCCCGCACCGAACGAGGACTTCTTGAAGATGACCACGCAGACTTCCGATGGCTTCGAGTGGACCGACCTCGACCGCCGTGCCGTGGACACCGCCCGTCTGCTGGCGGCCGACGCGGTGCAGAAGGTGGGCAACGGCCACCCGGGCACCGCGATGAGCCTGGCCCCTGCCGCGTACACGATCTTTCAGAAGGTGATGCGTCACGATCCCGCCGATCCCGAGTGGACCGGCCGGGACCGTTTCGTCCTCTCCCCCGGCCACACCTCGCTGACCCTGTACACGCAGCTGTTCCTGTCGGGCTACGAGCTGGAGCTGGACGATCTGAAGGCGTTCCGGACCCATGGGTCGCGGACGCCGGGACACCCCGAGTACGGGCACACCGCCGGCGTCGAGACCACCACCGGCCCGCTCGGCCAGGGTGTCGCCAACGCGGTCGGCATGGCGATGGCGGCCCGCTACGAGCGCGGTCTGTTCGACCCGGACGCGCCACGGGGCGAGTCCCCCTTCGACCACACCGTCTGGGCGATCGTCTCCGACGGCGACCTGGAGGAGGGTGTCTCCGCCGAGGCCTCCTCGCTGGCCGGCCACCAGAAGCTCGGCAACCTGGTCTTCCTCTACGACGACAACCACATCTCCATCGAGGGCGACACCGCCACCGCCTTCTCGGAGGACGTGCTGAAGCGGTACGAGGCCTACGGCTGGCACACCCGGCGCGTCGAGCCCACCGCCGACGGCGACGTCGACGTGCCCGCCCTGTACGCGGCGCTCAAGTCCGCGCGGGCCGAGACCGAGCGGCCCTCGATCATCGCGATGCGCACGATCATCGCCTGGCCCGCCCCGAACGCACAGAACACCGAGGCCTCCCACGGCTCCGCGCTCGGCGCGGACGAGATCGCCGCCACCAAGCGCGTCCTCGGTTTCGACCCGGAGCAGAGCTTCCAGGTCGAGGACGCGGTGCTCAAGCACACCCGCCGGGCCCTGGACCGGGGTGCCGAGGCGCACGCGGCCTGGGACAAGCGGATCACCGAGTGGCGGGCCGCCCAGCCGGAGCGGGCCGGCCTGTTCGACCGCGTCAGCAAGGGCGAGCTGCCCGAGGGCTGGCGGGACGCGCTGCCGGTGTTCGAGGAGGGCCGGTCCGTCGCCACCCGTGCCGCCTCCGGCAAGGTGCTGCAGGCGCTCGGCCCGGTGCTGCCCGAGCTGTGGGGCGGCTCCGCCGACCTGGCCGGTTCGAACAACACGACCATCGACAAGGACAGCTCCTTCCTGCCGCAGGGCAACCCGCTGCCCGAGGCCGACCCGTACGGCCGTACCGTGCACTTCGGGATCCGCGAGTTCTCCATGGCCGCGGAGATGAACGGCATCGCCCTGCACGGCAACACCCGGATCTACGGCGGCACCTTCCTGGTCTTCTCCGACTACATGCGCAACGCCGTGCGGATGTCGGCGCTGATGCAGCTGCCGGTGACGTACGTGTGGACGCACGACTCCATCGGCCTCGGCGAGGACGGCCCGACCCACCAGCCCGTCGAACACCTGGCCTCGCTGCGCGCGATCCCGGGCCTGAACGTCGTCCGCCCGGCCGACGCCAACGAGACCGCGGTGGCCTGGGCCGAGATCCTGAAGAGGCACGCCACGAACCCCGCCCCGCACGGGCTCGCGCTCACCCGCCAGGGCGTGCCGGTGTACGCGCCGAACGAGGACGCGGCCAAGGGCGGGTACGTGCTGCGCGAGTCCTCGACGGCGGTTCCGGAGGTGGTCATCATCGCGACGGGCTCCGAGGTGCAGCTCGCCGTGGCCGCGCGCGAGCTGCTGGAGGCCGAGGGCACCGGGACCCGGGTGGTGTCGATGCCGTCCGTGGAGTGGTTCGAGGAGCAGCCGCGCGCGTACCGCGAGCGGGTGCTGCCCCCGGCCGTGAAGGCCCGGGTCGCCGTGGAGGCCGGGATCGGTCTGACCTGGTACCGGTACGTGGGCGATGCGGGCCGCATCGTCTCCCTCGAACACTTCGGCGCCTCAGCGGACGCCGGCACCCTGTTCGCCGAGTTCGGCTTCACCCCTGAGAACGTCGCCGCGGCGGCCCGCGCGTCGCTCGCCGACGCGCGCGCCTGACACCGGCGCCCGACACCTTCCCGAAAGAAAGATGATCACTGTGACCGAAGCAATCGCGACCCCGGGAGCCCTCAAGCGTCTCGCCGACGAGGGCGTGTCGATCTGGCTCGACGACCTGTCGCGCAAGCGGATCACGTCGGGCGGCCTCGCCGAGCTGGTGGCGAGCGGCGCCGCCGTCGGTGTCACCACCAACCCGTCGATCTTCCAGGCCGCCATCGGCTCCGGCGAGGGCTACGAGGAGCAGCTCGGCGACCTCGCCGTACGGGGTGTCACGGTGGACGAGGCGGTGCGGATGATGACGACGGCCGACGTGCGCGACGCCGCCGACATCCTGCGGGAGGTGTACGACACCTCCGGTGGCCGGGACGGCCGGGTCTCCATCGAGGTCGACCCGCGCCTGGCCCACCGCACCGAGGCCACCGTCGCCGAGGCCAAGCAGCTGGCCTGGCTGGTCGACCGGCCCAACGTGATGATCAAGATCCCGGCGACCGAGGCGGGCCTGCCGGCGATCACCGAGGTCATCGGGCTCGGTATCAGCGTCAACGTCACGCTGATCTTCTCCCTGGAGCGCTACCGCGAGGTCATGGCCGCCTACCTGGCCGGTCTGGAGAAGGCCCGCGAGCGTGGCATCGACCTGTCCACCATCCACTCGGTGGCGTCCTTCTTCGTCTCCCGTGTGGACTCCGAGATCGACAAGCGGCTGACCGCCCTCGGCACCGACGGGGCCCTCGCCCTCAAGGGCCGCGCGGCGCTCGCCAACGCCCGGCTCGCCTACGCGGCCTACGAGGAGGTCTTCGCCTCCGCGCGCTGGCTGGCGCTGGCCGGGGACAGGGCGAACAAGCAGCGCCCGCTGTGGGCCTCCACGGGTGTGAAGGACCCCGCCTACAAGGACACCCTGTACGTGGACGAGCTGGTCGCCCCGGGCACCGTCAACACCATGCCGGAGGCCACCCTGAACGCCGTCGCCGACCACGGCGAGATCACCGGCGACACGGTGACCGGCGGCTACGCCCAGGCGCACGCCGACCTGGCGGGCATCGAGCGGCTCGGCATCTCCTACGACGAGGTCGTCCAGCAGCTGGAGGACGAGGGCGTCGCCAAGTTCGAGGCCGCCTGGCAGGAGCTGCTGGACGCCGTAGCGACGTCCCTGAAGAGCAAGGGAGTTGACGCCCGATGACCGAGAACGCACCCGCCGCAGCGGCACCCGCACCCGAGCCGGTGCGGGTCCCGGTGGCCCCGGCCGCCGACTGGGTGAACCCGCTGCGGGACGCCCGTGACCGCCGGCTCCCCCGGATCGCCGGCCCGTCCGGGCTGGTCATCTTCGGTGTGACCGGTGACCTGTCCCGCAAGAAGCTGATGCCGGCCGTGTACGACCTGGCCAACCGGGGGCTGCTGCCGCCGGGCTTCTCCCTCGTCGGCTTCGCCCGCCGGGACTGGGAGGACCAGGACTTCGCGCAGGTCGTGCACGACGCGGTCCGCGAGCACTCCCGGACCCCGTTCCGCGAGGAGGTGTGGCAGCAGCTCGCCGAGGGCATGCGGTTCATCCCCGGCGACTTCGACGACGACACCGCCTTCAAGCAGCTCAAGGACGCCGTGGAGGAGCTGGACGCCTCCCGCGGCACCGGCGGCAACTTCGCCTTCTACCTCTCGGTCCCGCCGAAGTTCTTCCCGAAGGTCGTCCAGCAGCTGAAGAAGGTCGGCCTGGCCAGCCCGCCCCAGGGCTCGTGGCGGCGCGCGGTCATCGAGAAGCCGTTCGGGCACGACCTGGCCAGCGCGCGGGAGCTGAACTCCCTCGTGCACGAGGTGTTCGAGCCGGACCAGGTGTTCCGCATCGACCACTACCTCGGCAAGGAGACCGTCCAGAACATCCTGGCGCTGCGCTTCGCCAACCAGATGTACGAGCCGATCTGGAACCGGTCGTACGTCGACCACATCCAGATCACCATGGCCGAGGACATCGGCATCGGCGGCCGGGCCGGCTACTACGACGGCATCGGCGCCGCCCGTGACGTCATCCAGAACCACCTGCTCCAGCTGATGGCCCTCACGGCCATGGAGGAGCCGATCGCCTTCGACGCGGAGGCGCTGCTCACCGAGAAGCTGAAGGTGCTGAAGTCGGTGCGGCTGCCGGAGGACCTCGGCGCGCACACGGTGCGCGCACAGTACGCGGGCGGCTGGCAGGGCGGCGAGAAGGTCGTCGGCTACCTCCAGGAGGAGGGCATCGACCCCAAGTCGAAGACCGACACCTTCGCCGCGATCAAGCTGGGCATCGACAACCGCCGCTGGGCGGGCGTCCCGTTCTATCTGCGCACCGGCAAGCGGCTGGGCCGCCGGGTCACCGAGATCGCGGTGGTCTTCAAGCGGGCCCCGCACTCCCCGTTCGACTCCACCGCGACGGAGGAGCTGGGCCAGAACGCCATCGTCTTCCGGGTCCAGCCGGACGAGGGCATGACCGTGCGGTTCGGCTCGAAGGTGCCGGGCACCTCGATGGAGATCCGGGACGTGTCGATGGACTTCGCGTACGGCGAGTCGTTCACCGAGTCCAGCCCGGAGGCGTACGAGCGGCTCATCCTGGACGTGCTGCTCGGCGACGCGAATCTGTTCCCCCGTCACCAGGAAGTGGAAGAGTCCTGGAAGATCCTCGACCCGATCGAGGAGTACTGGGCGGCGCACGGCCGGCCGGCGCAGTACGCGTCGGGCAGCTGGGGACCGAGTGAAGCGGACGAGATGCTCGCACGAGACGGACGGAGCTGGCGCAGGCCATGAAGATCGACCTGACCGACACCACGGCAAGCAAGATCAACAAGGCGCTGGTGCAGGGCCGCCGCGCCATCGGCACCCCGGCCGTGGGCATGGTCCTGACGATGGTCATCGTCACGGACGAGGAGAACGCCTACGACTCGATCAAGGCCGCCGAGGAGGCCTCGCACGAGCACCCCTCGCGGACCCTGGTCGTCATCAAGCGGCACGCCCGCACCCTGCGCGACCGCACCCACTCCCGGCTGGACGCCGAGGTCCGGGTCGGCTCCGAGGCCGGCACCGGTGAGACGGTCGTGCTGCGTACCTACGGCGAGGTGTCCGACCACGCCGACTCGGTCGTGCTGCCGCTGCTGCTGCCGGACGCGCCGGTGGTCGTGTGGTGGCCGGTGGAGGCGCCCGACACCCCCTCCAAGGACCCGCTCGGCGCGCTGGCCCAGCGGCGGATCACCGACCTGTACGCGGTGGAGCGGCCGATGGAGGTGCTGCAGACCCGCGCACGCAACTACGCGCCCGGCGACACCGACCTCGCCTGGACCCGGCTCACGCTGTGGCGGTCCATGCTGGCCGCCGCCCTGGACCAGGCCCGGGTGAAGGTGACCTCGGCGGCCGTCGAGGCCGAGGCGGACAACCCGAGCGCCGAACTGCTGGCCCGCTGGCTGGAGGCCCGCCTGAACGTCTCCGTCGACCGCGTGGTCACCGGGGGCCCGGTCGTCACCGCCGTACGCCTCGGCACCGCGAACGGCGAGATCGTCATCGACCGCCCCGAGGGCCCCCTCGCGAGCCTGACCCTGCCGGGCCAGCCGCCGCGCACCCTGGCCCTGAAGGTCCGCCCCACCTCCGAACTCATCGCCGAGGAGCTGCGCCGCCTCGACGCCGACGAGATGTACGCCATCGCCCTCAAGGGCGAGGCCGCCAAGGAGAACGCCTGAGATGGCAGAGTCCCAGTCCTTTGGGCTTCCCAAGCTCACCAACCGGCCCGAGTGGACGGCCCTGGCCGACCACCGTGCCGAGACCCAGCCGCACCTGCGCGAGCTGTTCGCGGCGGACCCCGGCCGCGCCGAGCGCTATGTCGTGCGGGTCGGTGACCTGTACATCGACTACAGCAAGCACCTGATCACCGACGAGACCCTGGCCCTGCTCCAGGAACTCGCCACCGCCACCGGCGTGTCCGCGCTGCGCGACGCCATGTTCCGCGGCGAGAGGATCAACGTCACCGAGCGGCGGGCCGTGCTGCACACCGCGCTGCGTGCCGCGCGGGACGCGGTGGTCGAGGTCGACGGCGA
>NZ_BMTD01000013.1 GCF_014649495.1 Streptomyces filipinensis
TCCGGGCCGGCCGCGCAGGTAGCGGCGTTCGGCGGCCTGGCGGCTGGCGACGCCGAGGGGGTGGGCGAGGTCGGCCCAGCTGGCACCCGCGTCGCGGGCGGTTTGGATCAGGCCGGTCTCCCACCCGGCGAGCTGCTCACGCACCTGCCGCAACAGCACCAGAGAGGCCAGCGCCTGCTCCGGCCCGGGGCCGGGCGCGTCCGCGGTGTCCGGGGACTCTCGCTGGGCGTCGCGCAGGGCGTCGTCTATGGCCCGCAGGGCCACCGCGGCGGCGAGGAACGACGCCGGACTGTGGGCGTTCGTGCTGGTCGTGGGCGGTTGGTCGGCTACGGTCACGGGCACCCCCCCAGGCGTCATCGCATAGACGACATTGCGTTTGTCATCCATTGGATGACATGTTACAACGGTGTCAGTGAGGCGCATTGGCAGCAACTGCCTGAACCTGCTGGAGGTGTTTTCCGATGTTGATGCGCACTGATCCCTTCCGTGAGCTGGACCGGCTGGCGCAGCAGCTGATGGGCCCGGGCACCTGGTCGCGACCGTCGGCGATGCCGATGGACGCCTACCGCGAGGGCGACGAGTACGTGGTGGCCTTCGACCTTCCGGGCGTGACCGCGGACGCGATCGACATCGACGTCGAGCGGAACATGCTCACCGTCAAGGCCGAGCGCCGGCCGGTGGCGAAGGCCGACGACGTGCAGATGGAGCTGTCGGAGCGGCCGCTGGGCGTCTTCTCCCGCCAGATCGTGCTCGCCGACACCCTCGACACCGAGCACATCCAGGCCGACTACGACGCAGGCGTGCTCACCCTGCGCATCCCGATCGCCGAGCGCGCCAAGCCCCGCAAGATCTCCATCGGCGTCGGCTCCGGCCGCAAGGAGATCTCCGGCTGACACCGGCCGGACGGATGCGGAGGGCGGGCACCTGATCTCCCCCTCACCCCGCTCTCCGCACCCCCGTGAGCAGTCCGAAGAAGAAGGGGGCGGCCGAGATGACCCTGCTTTTCGGCCGCGCCGAACTCACTCCGGCCGCGTAGACGGCGACGTGCGTCCTCGGGGGCGGGCACGACGATCCCTGCGCCGCTGACTGTGGTTCCCCGCGGCTCCCCGCCCGTTCCGGTGCGGTTGTGGTGGGACGTGCTCAACGACGGAGGCCGGGCGTCGGCTCGATGACGTCAGTCCAGACACGATCGTTCCACGGGTTGCCTTCCAACCCGAGGCGTGCCGCGACGACGTCATCAAGGAAATGTGCCCGAGCTACCGCGACCGCTTCGTCGGGCCACCACAGCGAGTCGCACTCGGCGCACAAACGGAAAGACGTCCCGTCGGCCTTGAAACGGTACAGGCGGACCCAGTCCTGTTCACAGCAGGGGCAGAGGAGTTGGGCTGGCATGACCAGCACAGTATCCCGGGACTGGGGTGCACGCTTTCCAAGTCTGTTGGTGGCTCGCTGGGCCACGTGCGAGGGCGTCCACCTGCGTTCATGCTCGTTCGGGCGTTCAGTGTGAGTCGCCGGCCCCCATCCTGCGGACGCCCGTTGACCGGCCTTCGGTCACCCAGGAGGCCTCATCCTCCCGCGAGCGTTCTCACCCACTTGAGGGCCCGCTGGACGTCCTGGGCCGCCGGCACCGCGCGCAGGGTGGTCGGCCCGCCGTCGAGCAGATACAGCAATAGGATGCGCCGCGCGGTATGCGGCGTGGCCACCCGGCCACGGGTGTGCTGCCCTGGCTGGTGGATCAGGGGGGTGGGGTGTAGCCGCGGGTGTGGACGAGGTCGTGGGTGAGCTTGGTGAAGGCGCGGGTGGCGGCGCTGCGGTAGGCGCCTTCGCGGTGCAGGAGGGTGACGGTGCGGGATGGCAGTGGTGGGTCGAGGGGGACGGGGACGAGGCGGGGGTGGTCGTGGGTGATGGCGTCGGGCAGGACGGTGGCCAGGGACGTCCGCTGGACGATTTCGGTGAGGGCCTGGATGGAGTTGGCCTCCACCGCGATGCGTGGGGCGGCCCGGTGCCGGGTGAAGTAGGCGTCGATGTGCGCGCGGGTGGCGAAGTCGGCGCTGAGCAGCGCGAGTTGCATGTCTTTGAGGGCCTGCACCGGTAGGGGCTCCGACCGTGTCGGGGAGTGGTGGGTGCCGGTGACGAGACCGAGGGTCTCGGTGAACAGCGGCGTCGGGGTGACGCCGGGCAGGTGGGCCCCCGTGAAGGCGATGCCGAGGTCGAGGTCGTCCGCGAGCAGGGCGGCCTCGATGCGGTCCTGGGTCGTCTCGGTCAGGGCCAGTCTGATGCCTGGGTGCCGGGCGTGGAGTTCGGCAGTGAGCGGGCCGATGAGGTAGGCCGTGAAGGTGGGCGTGACGCCCAGGCGGAGGTGGCCGCGGGAGAGGTCCTGGACGTCGTGGACGGCGCGTTCGGCGGCGGCCAGGTCGCGCAGGGCGCGGCGGGCGTGGTCGGTGTAGACGGTTCCGGCGTCGGTGAGCCGTACCGTGCGGCCGGTGCGGTCCAGCAACTGGACGCCCAGGGTTCGTTCCAGTTGCTTGATCTGCTGGGAGAGCGTGGGCTGGGAGATGTGCAGGTCTTCCGCGGCGCGGGTGAAGTTGCCGCGCTCGGCGACGGCGAGCAGATAGCGCAGGTGACGCAGTTCCAGGACGGCCATGGAAACAACTATAGATGCGAACACTAGCTTCTATGGAGAACAGCTCTTGGACGCTATAGGCGCAGGTCATGCAAGGTGGACTTCGCCAGCCCGCAAGGGTCGGCCGCCACAGAAGGGAGTGACCCATGCAGAACCTCGCCGAGGGCGTCGCCCGCTTCCAGCGGGACGTCTTCCCGGCCAAGGCGGAACTCTTCGCCCACCTGGCCACGCATCACACGCCGCACACACTGTTCATCAGCTGCTCCGACGCCCGCGTCGTCCCCGAGCTGATCACCGGCTGCGAGCCCGGTGATCTGTTCGTCGTCCGCACCGCCGGCAACCTGGTGCCCGCCTACACCGCCGACGCCGACGGAGTGGCGGCGAGCATCGAGTACGCAGTCGCCGTGCTGGGCGTGACGGACATCGTCGTCTGCGGCCACTCCGCGTGCGGCGCGATGACCGCCCTCGCCCGGGGCCACGACCTCATTGACGCCCCGGCGGTCGCCACCTGGCTGCGGCACGCCGACGCCTCCCAGGCCCGCACCACCGCCCCCGGCGACGTGATGGGCCTGGTCCGGCAGAACGTGCTCGCCCAGCTGGTGAACCTGGCCACCCACCCGTCGGTCGCCCGCGCCCTGGCGGAGCAGAAGGCCACCCTGCACGGCTGGGTCTACGACATCGGCACCGGCCATGTCGAGGAACTGCCCCCGGTAGGGACCGGACCCGCCCTCGCGGCCTGACCCCTCCCCCGGATGGTTTCCGCCACCTAGCCCGCGCCGGGACCCCACCACCCACCTGCCACTTCGCCCTCTGCCCAAGAAGTGGTCCACCGAGAGAAGGAAGTACTGATCATGGTGCACGCCCAATTCGACCCTACCGCCCGCCAGGCCCTGGCCAACGCTGCTGTCGAGGCCAAGACCCGCAGGAACCTCTCCTGGCGGCAGATCGCCGACGCCAGCGACCTGTCCGTCGCGTTCACCACCGCCTCGGTCCTCGGCCAGCACGCCCTGCCGGAGAAGTCCGCCAAGGCCGTCGCCGAGCTACTGGGCCTGGACGAGGACGCGGTGATGTTGCTGCAGACCATCCCCAGCCGCGGCTCGGTCCCTGGCGGCATACCCACCGACCCGACGATCTACCGCTTCTACGAGATGCTCCAGGTCTATGGCACCACCCTCAAGGCCCTGGTCCACGAGCAGTTCGGCGACGGCATCATCTCCGCGATCAACTTCAAGCTGGACGTCAAGAAGGTCACCGATCCCGAGGGCGGCGAGCGCGCCGTCATCACGCTGGACGGCAAGTACCTGCCGACCAAGCCCTTCTGACACCAAGGCTGCGTCTTACGCCGGGCAGCGCAGCACCGACGCCCCCACTGCCTGAGATCCGTTGAGGAAACACTGTTCTGCGGCTGCTGGAGATGCCGGCCTGATCGGGCTCGAAGGTGGTCCTGGCTGCAGACCACTTGTGAGCGCGTCGGGGTTCCTCGACGCGGGCGAGGTTTCGCGAGTGGTGGTCGTCGGCTGACCATGCGGCGCCGAAGAACGATCGAGTTGGCCGAGGTCGCCGTGTCGTCGGTGGCGGTTGACCCACTTGGACGCGCGCGCTGGAGAGATGCCCGTCTCGGCGTTCGACGGGCCGACGGCGACCTTCGACGGACAGCGGCGCATTCGTGTACGACAACGGGCACGCTTCCTTGCTCGAAGGGGAACCGCTGCGCGGTGCCTGGTGGCCATGCATCCCGCGCGGTGGCCGGTCACCGAAGGGTCAGCGAGTCCAGGAGTTCACGGCCGTGCCGTCACGAGCCCAGGTCGCTGGCGAAGTTGATGTGGCCGTCCAGGTGGATGCCGCCCGGCAGACCAGGCTGTGGGCTACCAGCACCATCCGGCTGTCCTGCCGGGAAGCTTCGTCGTATGCCTCCTGGACAGCGTCGACCCAGTCATCCAGGTCGGGGGTGGACCACGAGGCAGGGGCGATCCTCACCGCTGAGGTGCCCCACTGTCGCTCCCACGAGGTCTGCCAATGCTGCCTGTCCGAGTCGTCGATGCCCGGGATGATGACGTCCCGCGGCCAGCGTGGTCGAGCACGGACAACCGGCACCTGCCCTTCGAGCAGTACCGGTACTTCCGGGACGTGGGACTGGGCGGGTAGCTACCCGACATCCCGGTGTGATCCGACCTTTCAGGGGTGGTCGTGCACGGATGCCATGGGCGGCGGCGTCGGCGTCTGGCCGCGGTGCGACACCACCGCTCGCTCCCCGTCTCAACCCTTGCCTCATCTATCGACATTCGATAGATTCTCATCGTAATTCGATGGAAGGTCGGGTCGTGGGAAAGCTGACAGTGGGGGCGCTGCGCGCCGTGCTCGTGGTGGTGCTCACCGGCACCGTGTTCGTACAGGCAGGGATGGTGTGGGCGTTGGTCAGCGGGAGCGACCCGGAAGACGGGTCGCTCCCGCTGACCGCGCTGCGCGTGATCACGATCCTGGGCATGGTGTCGGCCCAGGTCGCCCTGGCCTGCGTATGGCGGCTCGTGACGATGGTGCGACGCGGAACCGTGTTCTCCCACGCCGCCTTCCGGTACGTGGACGGCGTGATCGGCGCGATCGCGGCGGCTGCCCTTATGTGGTTCGCGGTCACGGCCCTCAACGCGCCGGGGCAGCGGGACGACCCGGGCGTCACCGTCATCATGGGTGGGGTCGGCGTGGCCATCCTGGGGGTCGCGCTCATCGTGCTCGTGCTGCGGATGCTGCTCGCCCAGGCCGTCGCGCGCGATGTCGAAGCGTCGCAGATGCAGGCGGAGTTGGACGAGGTGATCTGATGCCGATCGCCGTCGACATCGACGTGATGCTGGCCCGGCGGAAGATGTCCGTGGGTGAGCTCGCGGACCGCGTAGGGATCACGCCCGCCAACCTGGCGGTACTCAAGAACGGCCGTGCCAAGGCGGTGCGCTTCGCGACACTCGCCGCGCTCTGCGAGGTGCTCGAATGCCAGCCGGGCGACCTCCTACGCTGGGAGGCCGAGGACATCACGGGCGAATGAACCATCCCCGCCAAAATGTCATCGCGACCCACAGGGCGTCCTCCTTGAGCGAGGGCGTCGGCCGGCGTATCACCCGGTCCGACCGCAGTCGGCCGAGGACCTCGACGGGCACGTCGCTCAGCAGGTGGGCGATGCGGGGCGCGTCGTATCCGGCGTCCAGCACGACCAGGACGTTGGGGTCGCCGGGGTTCCACTGGCCGGCGGCGACGAGCCGTTCGACGACATCGCGGAGCTGGACCGTGGTCACCGCGGCGATGTCGGCGCCCGGGGTCTAGGCAGACCGCGTCCACCACCGCCGTCCATGAGGTGCGGCCGGTTTCCAGCGCGGCGACGACCGAGTGGGGCCAGCCCGGGACCATCTGGTGCTTCGCCCCTCCGCGGCCGAAGGCGTGGCAAAGGGCCCGGCCAGGGCAGGTGTTGGCGTCCGGCCGCAGCCACGGCGAGATGTCCGCGGCAGCGGCACCGAGGCCAGTGCGCGGCGCAGCCGGGTCACGTCGATCCGCCCCTGGTTGAGACCGCCGTAGAGCGCCCCGTGCCCGCGCCGGTGTTCCGGCGTGAGTGCCAGATCGACCAGCGCCTGCACCGGCCCGTCCGTGCACAGCAATGCGTCGCATGACTCGAACAGCGCGTCGCCCCGCGCGGTCAGACACGCGTACAACTCCGTCCGGAAGCGTGACACTTCCGGGAACGCGTCTTGCGGGACACCCTGATGCACCAGACTCACGACCACGGCCTTCGCGCTGATCCACTCTGTGACGGAGCAAAGGATCGAACGAAGGCCGCTCTCGCGTCCGGCCGTTCCCATCCCGAGTGATCAAGTTCTAGGGACCATTCGATCAATCAGGCGGGCTCGGTCGGCCGCGTCCCTCGTGCACGATGGTGACGTGAACAGGGATGCAGCGCGCGAAGCCGCCGTTGAAGCGGGCTGGCAGGCAGTACGGGACGACGGGCGGGTACGGGCGGAGTTGTTGGAAGCGGCCTATGCCGAGCCCTGCCTGCGGCAACTGTTCCCCTGGACCGGGATGGGAGAACTTCACTTCAGCCGTTGCACCGAACGGCGGTGGACCTGGGACATCCCGTACATTCAGCCCGCCGCTGGAGGTACCTACTGGGTCTCCGGTCCGCTCCGAAGCCAGACAGTTGGCCCGGCAGCTACAGCACAGGAGGCCATCGCCATGGTGGTCCAGCGTCTTCCAGCGGGCTGCGGTCCTGCCTTCCTGGGCACACCGGAAGAACTCGCGGCTCACGAAGCCACCACGAAGAGGCACACAGACTGACGAAGGTTAAAGGCCAAGCTAGAGCCTGTGAACAAACCCCCATCTGCGCAGCGGCGTCCGGCACGCACGCTCGCGGGGTGCCGAAAAGCCCCGGCCGACCGGCGTGGTTCGCGGTCCGGGATCGTGGTTGCCGACCAGATCACTCCGTTATGGGCAGGCACTCGGCGAGCAGGTCGACGACGTCCCGCCACGCTCGCTGCGCGTGCTGAGGGTGATAACCGACCCCGGGACGCACGATGTGGTCGACCGGTGGGTGATGGAAGGCGTGCAAGGCGCCGCCGTAGACCACGAGGCGCCAGTCGACGCCCGCAGCCTGCATCTCGGCGGTGAATGCGTCCCGTTGCGCGGGCGGCATGATCGGGTCTTCCGACCCGACCCCGGCCCACACCGGGCAGTGAATGCGCGCCGTCTCGCCTGGTCGGCCCGTGATCAGTCCGTTGACTGTCGCGATCGCGCGCAGGTCGACGCCGTCGCGCCCCAGTTCCAGCGCGATTGCGCCCCCGGTGCCGTAGCCGACGGCGGCGATCCGGTCCGGGTCGGTCCGCGGCTCGGCGCGGAGCACGTCGAGCGCCGCGTGGCCGATGCCTCGCATCCGGTCGGGGTCAGCGAGCAGCGGCATGCAACGGGCCAACATCTCCTCAGGATCGCCCAAATAGCGCCCGCCGTGAAGGTCGAAGGCCAGAGCCACGTATCCCAGCTCGGCGAGCACATCGGCCCGGCGGCGCTCGACGTCGCTGAGCCCCATCCCCTCGGGCCCGACCAGGACCGCGGGCCGGCGGTCGGCACCGGCCGGGAGCGCGAGGTGCCCGATCATCGTCAGGCCGTCGGCCGCGTATTCGATCGTGCGCGTTGTAACCGTCGTCATGAGCCTGGACTGTAGTGATCGTCGAGCCCGGTAGGGCCGGTGTTCTGCCGCCGGCAGAAGGCAGGTCTCTGGCGTATTCCGAAACCACCCCGTCAGCGGTTCAGCTCAGCTTGTCCTTTAACCTCTGACCTCGAACGTTGCGTCATACGCACTCACTCGTCCGGGGATTCGCCGGGCAGGCGGACGGCCTTCGCATGACCATGCCTTCCGCCACGGAATCACGTTCATACGAAGGCCGCAGAGGTGAGTGTGCTGGACCACGATGCCCGGCGGGACGCGTTCGACTTCGCGTCACGCCTCCGGGAGGACTTATTCGACTGCCTGACCGCGCGCGGGGACGAGCTGTTCGATCTCACCGACACGTTGTTGTGCGCGGACGGTCCGGTGATGTCGCCGGTAGACCTGACGCTGGTGGCCGAGCACCGGCGCGGGCACGGCGCCCTGTATGACGCGCTGAACTGCGGCAACGTCGACGTTCCGAGGCTGCGGCAGGTACTGGCCGGTCTGCCGATGCCGCAGGCCGCCGACGGGCGCCTGGTCCTTGCCGTCGACGTCAGCAACTGGCTCCGCCCGGACGCGCCGACCAGTCGGGACCGCCTCTTCTGCCACGTCTACGGCCGCAGCGGACGGTCCTCGGACCAGTTCGTGCCCGGCGGCCGTACTCGTTCGTCGCCGCCCTCGAGTCAGCCCGAACGTCCTGGTGCCAACTGCTGGACGCCGTCCGTCTCGGCCCGGCCGACGACGTCGCCGAGGTCACCGCCGCCCAGGTCCGGCGGGTGATCGTAGACTTGATCGAGATGGACCGCTGGCACTCCGGCGACCGCGACATCCTCATCGTCTTCGACGCTGGCTACGACGCCCCGCGCATGGCTCACCTCCTCGACGGCCTCCCGGTCGAGGTGCTGGGACGGATGCACTCCGACCGCGTCATGCGACGGCCGACGCCCTCGCTCAAGGAGTACGCCCCGTGCTACCCCCAAGGCGGGCGACCACCGAAACGCGGCAAAGAATTCCGCTTCGCCAAGCCGGATACCTGGGGCGAGCCGGACGCGACCACGACGCAGGTCACCGACCGGTACGGTACCGCCCGCGCGATGGCCTGGGGCCGCATCCACCCGAGTCTGACCACCCGCTCCGCGTGGATCGACCACACAGGCGAACTACCCATCATCGAGGGCACGCTGATCCGCCTCCAGGTCGACCGCCTGCCCGGTGGCCACGATCCGCTGCCCCTCTGGCTGTGGTCGTCAGCCACCGGTCTGATCGGCGAGGACGTCGATGTGCGCTGGCAGGCGTTCCTGAGGAGGTTCGACATCGAGCACCTCTTCAGGCTGATGAAACAGACCCTCGGATGGACTCGTCCAAAACTCCGCACCCCTGAGGCCGGCGACCGCTGGAGCTGGATGATCATCGCCGCACACACCCAACTCCAGCTCCTGCGCTGGGCCGCTGCCGACTTGCGGCGGCCATGGGAGAAGCCTGCCGAGCCCGGCCGGCTCACCCCGGCCCGAGTCCGCCGAGGGTTTCGGAACCTCCGCCCGCGCCTGCACTGTCCGGCCCGTGCACCGAGACCCTCAACGCCCGGACCAGGAAGACCGCTTGGCTCCAAAAATCGCCGTCCCACGACCCGCTATGACGTCGGGAGGACGACCAGACGGCCCGAGAGCACCATCGAACACGACAGCCTCAGAGGTTAGAAGACGTGCTCAGGGCGCATGTTGGTCCAGGACGCGATCTCGGTATGCACGCCAGACATCGAAAGCCGACTGGGCGCAGTCCGCGGTGAGGAAGTCTCCTGACCCGGTGCCGAAGGCCCGTGCTTTCAACGCATCGGCGACCGCAAGGGCAGCGTGAGCTGCTGCTTCGCTGTCGCCGTGGATGAAGAGACTGACTCCGGCGACCGGGGCGTCATCAGCCTCGTTGACCGGGGTGCTGATGGAGAAGCCGGGACCCTCGTAGTCGCCCCAACCATTCTGCGGATACTCGATGCCCGGCAACACCTCTGCAAGGACAGCACGAACGTCGCGGCCCGCACCCAGACTCGGTGGCTCCCAGTCTTCGGGGATCTCGTCTATCGACTCGGCCTCGGGCGGAAACCGCATGATGAATACATCCCAGCTCACCCGCACAATCTACGCGCCAGCACTGACACTCAGCCCGGCCCTGAACCGGCCGCCTGGTTAAAAGGCAAGCTCAGAGCCTGTGAACAAACCGCCGTCCGCCCGAAGGGCAGGCGCACCGGACGCCGCTGCTCGCAGACGGGGTTTGTTCACAGGCTCCAATCGACTGTCGCTGGTCCTCGAGGAAGCCAGCCTGTCGGTCACCTTGCGTGATCTCCTGGGGCGTATCGGAGCTCCATGTCCCGCCTGTTTCTCTGATGAGGCGGCTGGTGGTCTTGTCGTGGTAGCCGAGGGCGTCCGCAACGACGGGGCCGAGTACGTGCACGCCGCGGTCCGGGCCGAGCCACACGCCCACCGAGCCTGAATGCCTCCTCCCCCACCGGAGAGCTCCCTGACCACGCCGGGCGGCTGCTCATGCTCGGGTCTCCAGGGGGCGTTCAGGAAGCAGCCAATCACCGCCGGAGCGGTGTAACGGAAGCGCCGTGCTCTGTACGGCTCGGGCGCCCGGCCTCCGGATGCCTTCGCCGGCCGCCGCAAACCTCTGCCGGGCCTTCGCCAAGGGGCCGCTGGCCTTGTGGACCCGACAGACCTGGTGAAGCGGCGTTCCGCTCTTCGCTGTCGCGGTTCTGGGTGCTAGGCGGAGCCGGTGGCCCAGAACTGCGCCAAAGGCAGTTCCAGCGGCAGGACATCAGGGCGAAGCGCCCTGGCAGAGCCTCCTCACCCACCTGGTGGAGGTGGTGCGGGAGGTGAGGGACTGGGCCGCTCGCGCGGCGGGTTCACCAGCAAGCTCCACCTGACTGCCGACGGCCGCTGCCGCTGCTGCCGCCGCTGGCCGTAACACATCGCCTCCGCTCAGGCGCGCTGCGACCACGGCGTGGTTCTGTCCGAGCGCGAACTCGTGCGCGGAGTCGGCCCAGACGCCCTTGAGGGCCGGGGCGCGCTCCGGGAAACGCAGCATTCGGCTGTCCGCGGTCGTCTGTGCCTCAGGACCGCTGTGCCGGCTGGGGTTCGATCGGGGTTCGATCAGGGTGGTCCCTGATAGACGATGTGCCGGGCACCATCAAGGATGACGAGCGTGACAAGCAAAATGCGCACGCCACGCCCCGCGATGACAGGCCGGTCGCTGCACCGGATGGTCGTGGCCCTGAAAGGCCGGGCGATCGGAACGGCGGTGCTCGTCACCGCAATGTTGACGATGCCCGCGGCGACTGCCGCCGCCGCGGATACCGTCGCTGCCGCCGGCAATCCGGCGTCGTCACTGAACTGGACTTCGTGCCCGTTTCCCGGCTCACCAGCGGAACTCCAGTGTGCTTCCCTCCAGGTGCCGGTGGACTACGCGCACCCACGCGGATTGAAGACAACCGTAACGGTGGACCGGCTCCGGGCGAGCGGCGCGCATCCGGTCGGTAGCCTGTTCTTCGACCCTGGCGGCCCCGGCGGTTCCGGGACGCAGTTCGTGTACGCCGAATCCCTCGGGGCGCACGTGTTCTCCACTGCCACCCGGGAGCATTTCGATGTGATCGGCCTGGACCCACGCGGTGTCGGACTGAGTAGTCCGGTCCGCTGCGACCCCGCGCTGCTCAATCGCCAGGTCTCGCTGTTTCCCAAGGACGAGGTCCAGTTCCGGCGCTTGGTCGCGCGGAATCAAGCACTGGGCCGGAGCTGCCGTCGACTCACCGGACCGCTGCTGGAGCACGTCGACACCGTCAGCGCCGCCCGCGACCTTGAGGCCCTGCGCCGAGCGCTCGGCGAGGGGAAACTCAACTACCTCGGCCTGTCCTACGGCTCCCAACTGGGCGCCACATATGCCGAACTGTTCCCGGACCGGATCCGTGCCCTGGCGTTGGACGGGGCACTCGATCACTCGCTGTCGACGGTGCACCTGTTCAAGGACGAGTCCCACGCGTACGAGGACTCCCTCAACCGCTTCTTCGACTGGTGTGCGCAGACTCCCTCCTGCGCGCTGTACGGCACAGAGGTCGGGCGGCTGTTCGACGCCCTGGTAGCAGCCGCCGACCACCATCCGATCCCCGCCCCGACCTGCGCCAAGGCGGGTGACTGCCGTCCGTTGGTGACCGGGGAGGACATCCGGTTCGCCGCGCAGGGCCTGCTGCTGTTCCCGTCCCGGCGCAACGATCTCGCCCTCGCTCTCCAACAGGCCGAGGCCGGCGATGCGTCGGCGCTCTCCCAGCCCGTTGCCACCGGGCCGAGCGACGACGATGCGAACGGCAGTCAGATCGCGATCGAGTGCCTCGACTGGACGACGCCGATCCGGACGCTGCACGATCTGCAGGACCTGCGGCGGCTCGGGCAGGCGGTCGCGCCTCGTCTCGGCGGCGCGTCCCAGTCGTGGACCATCCTCACCGGGTGCGTCGGCTGGCCCGCTCGGGTCGCGAACCCACCGCGGCCGATCAAGGTCCAGCACGCACCGACGATCCTGATCACCAATGCCACCCACGACCCCTCGACGGCGTACCCGTGGGCCCTGCGACTGCACCGCGATCTTCCCTCCAGCGTGCTGGTGACCCGCCAGGGCGATGGCCACACCAGCTACCTGGCCAAAGGCACCAGCCACACCAGGGACGCCATCGACAGCTACCTGCTCACCGGCCGGACACCGCCGCCGGACACGGTCTACGACGACTGACTCGGCTCTGGCTGGGTTGGTTCGTCGACCACGCCATGCCGCACCGGCGGGGCTTCGTCGTGCTGTCAGGTATCGCGCGCGAATCGCAGAGCCCGTGGACACCCTCCGGCACACATTCATGTCACGTAGTCACACCGATGTGTCCGACCAACCCACCGTGCCACCCTTGGTGGAATACAGCCTCACGCCCATGGCCCGCGAACTTCACGCAACCCTCACCGGGCTCGTCGGCTGGGCAGGACGCCAACGAGCAGACATCACCACCGCCCGCGCCACCTACGACGCCACCACGGCACCGGCTCCCTGACACCCATGGAGGCACCGACAGTGAGCCGAAGCTGAGGAGTTGTAGCAGTCTGGTTGTCACCAACGAGGCATCCGGCTTGTTGCATGCGCTGATGTGCACGGAGTGCGCAAGGACCGGCCTAGGACGGACCTAGGACAGCAGCCCTTAACCTCGATCTTGCACAACGGCCCCTCGACGAGCCGCATACAGGGCCTTCATCCCACCAGGAATGGTTCCCGCGCAGCAGCCCGGCTCGTCTGGCTAACGTCAGGGCAACGTCATTCTCGGGGAACACATGAACCTCGCCCGGAAAATGGCAACTGGACCGGCATCGCAGGGAGCCGGAGAAATCAGGGGGAAACACACTATGACCCGAGCGATCAAAACCCTCGCCACGCTCGCCATGGCCGGGGCATCCGTCCTGTGCGTGACCTCACAGGCGTCCGCCGACCCGAACCCGAACAACCACGGCTCCGAGCCGATGATGATCCAACTAGACACCAAGTACCACGTGGGTGTGTACACGTGCGCCGACTCGGGATGTGGCAAGTGGGAAGACCTCACCCTCTCGCCGGGCGATTCCATTTTGGCGGACTGCTGGGTTTCCGGCGGAAACGTCGGCAATATGGGCGACGTCTGGTACCGCACCGCGCAGGTGACCGTGAACGGCTCGACGGTCGACACAGATCAGTGGACATGGACCTTCGCGCCGTACGTGGACGGCGCATACAGGTTCCACTGGACGTCCATGCCCCACTGCTGAACCAGCCGTAGACACGCAGTCACACATCACCACATAGGCGAGTGACTGCGTGAGCAGCCCGCGAGTCAAGGGCGCCTCTCACACCGCCAGTTGACGGACGGAACCGGGTACCACGCCACCACGCTGCAGCGTGCTGCTTCGGGCGAGAAGGCGCGGCGGTACGGAAGTGGCGTACGGCGTCGATCGGTAGCGGCCGGCTGGTCCCCCCTCTCCTGACCCCCCGTCACCATGTGACCGGAGTACGACACGGTGACGTCATGTCACGGAACAATTTCGGTCATGTAGCTCTTGTGTACGGGCGCCCCCCGATGATCATTCTGCGTCCGCCCACGTGCATAGTGGGGTGCGCTCCAGCCAAGCTGGAGCATGACAAGAATCAGCCACAGGGGGACTACGCTCCATGCCATTCATACGCCGCCGCGGCATCGCGGCCGCTGCCGCCGTGATCGCCGCGGTCATGGTGACCACCACGGCCTGCGACAGCTCGAAGGGCGAGGACCGCAAGGCGTCCTCCTCGTCGTCGGACGGGGCGGGCCAGAACGATCCGGGCGTCGACACCGGACAGGACGGCGGGACTTCGCTCGGCGGCTACAAGCTGCCAGCCGGTGTGCCCACCGACCTCGCCGGCCAGGGCCTGCAGAAGTGGAAGAACGGCGGCTGGAAGGACTTCAGCCACTGGAAGTCCAAGGCCGAGGACTTCTCCAACCCATACATCAAGGACTTCTGGACGCCGGAGCGGGTCGTCAAGGCCGCGTCGAGCATTCCCGGGGTCACCGTGGCGGGCAGCACCAGCACCGGTGGTGGCGGCAGCACGTACATGTACATGCCCGACGGCGCGGTGAAGCGGAAGTCGGCCACACGGGTCGCGACGACGTACCACCACTACGCGGCGCCCGTCGGCAAGCTGTTCTTCAGCACGCCGCAGGGTGACATGGTGTGCTCCGGCGCGGTGGTCACCGACCCGGCACACCCCGGCAAGTCCAATCTGGTGTGGACGGCCGGCCACTGCGTGCACGCGGGCAAGGGCGGCGGCTGGTACCGCAACATCGCCTTCATTCCGTCGTTCGACAACACCGGCCGGTACACCATCCGCCAGGCCGGGCAGCGTATCCGCTCCACCGCCGTCTCGCCTTACGGCATCTGGTGGGCGAACTGGGCCACCACCTCCCAGGCATGGATCCAGGGCGGCGCGCATCAAGGGACGGTGGCCTCGGCGTACGACTACGCCGTGATCCACGTGAAGCCGGAGAAGGGCCACAAGTCCCTCCAGGAGATGATCGGTTCGGCGCTTCCGGTGTGGTTCAACGCCCCGGCCGCCAGCAAGATCAAGGACATGAAGGTGCGCGGCTACCCGGCGGAGTCCCCGTACGACGGCTCGAAGCTCTACGACTGCCGTGGCGCGACCAAGCGTGCGGTGCTCGGTCACAGCTACCCGAGCAACTACCCGGCGCAGTACATGATCGGCTGCACGATGAACGGCGGTGCCTCGGGTGGCCCCTGGTTCATGACCCACAACGGCCGTACGTACCTGGTCTCCGACAACTCCCTGAGCGACCGCCGGACCTTCGTCACCGGTCCGCGCCTCGGTGCCAACGCCAAGCAGGTCTACCTGGCGACCAGCCGCAAGTTCAGGTAGCCCAACTCGACGCGGCCCCGGCACAGCGGCGATTCGCGGGGCGAGGTGGATCTTGGCGGTCGGACCGCCGCGGGACCGTCGGAGGGCACGGTCCGCCGGGGCCCCTTCTGGCGGGCTCCGGCGGCGTGCTGGTGGGCTCGGACGATGGTGGAGTCGACTGCGACGACCCAGTCGAGGTCGCCTTCTGCGTCGCCTGGGCGAGCAGGGCGGAGGCTGGCCCGGTCAGCTGCTGGTCACCAGGTGACCGGTAGCGCCTTCAGGCCTCGATGGTGGAAGGAGGGCAGCCATTCCAACTCCTCGGCGGGGACCGCTAGGCGGAGGTCGGGGAACCGGGCGATGAGCCCGGTGAGCGCGACTTCGGCCTCGAGGCGCGCCAAGGGGGCGCCCAAGCAGTAGTGGATGCCGTGGCCGAAGTCGAGGTGGGTGGAGGGACGCTCGGGCTGGAAGCAATCAGCGTCAGTGAACTGGGCGGGATCGCGGTTGGCCGAGGCGAGCGAGACCCAGACGCGGGAGCCGGTGGGGATGGTGATGCCGCCGATGGTCACGTCTTCCAGGGTGAAGCGTCGAACCCCCAGTGTGACGGGAGCGTTCCAGCGGAGGGTCTCTTCCACCACCGCGCGGACCGGTGTATGGCCGGCACGGACCGAGTCCATCACCGCAGGGTGAAGCAAGAGCGCCAATGTGGCGTTACCGATCAGGTTCACCGCGCTGGTGTAGCCGGTGAACAGGAGCAGGAAGCTCATCGCGAGCAGCTCGGGTTCGCTGAGGCTGTCGTGTTCGTCGTGGGCTTCAGTCATCGCGGTGAGCAGGTCATCGGTCGGCTTGTTGCGCTTGGCGGCGATGACGCCGGTGAGGTATCGGTGCATCTCCCGCATGGCGGCACGGGATTCCACTGCCGCGTCCTCGGAGGACCCCCGCACGCTGTCGGTCCAGGCGTGGAAATCTCGGCGATCGGCGGCGGGGATACCGAGGAGTTCGCAGATGACTTCCATGGGCAGAGGGTTTGCCAGGGAGGGCATCAGGTCGGCCGGCCGCTCTGTGATGGCGGCCAGGAGCTCGTCAGCGTGTGCCTGGACGCGCTGTCGCAGCCCCTCGATACGCCGGGCGGTGAATGCCTTCGAGACAAGACGTCGAAGCCGGGTGTGATCGGGCGGGTCCAAATTGAGGAGGTGGGCGTCCAGCTCCGGCGGCATGGATGACTGGTAACGGCCGGTGATATGGACGTTTGCCTTGTTCAATGACAACCGCGGGTCCGTGAGAGCGGCGCGCACATCCTCGTAGCGGGTGACGACCCACACGGGTGCGCCGTCAGGAGTGATGGTGCGGTGCACCGGCCCGGCTTCCCGCAGGCGGGCGTACGTCCCGTACGGGTCGGTCATGAGCGCGTCGTTGAACAGGGACGCTGGAGCAGAGGTCATGCTCGATTCGCTTCCTCGGTCGGCTTGTGCGCGGTGGCTGCCGCCTGGTCGACGAGTTCCGAGTGCACGCCTCCACGGCCACCGGTCGATCCGGCCACCGAGCCGCACGCCCACGACCCCGCCCC
This sequence comes from Streptomyces filipinensis, assembly GCF_014649495.1. Taxonomy (GTDB): domain Bacteria; phylum Actinomycetota; class Actinomycetes; order Streptomycetales; family Streptomycetaceae; genus Streptomyces; species Streptomyces filipinensis. Next base: position 16,795 of record NZ_BMTD01000013.1, read on the forward strand.
GGCCAGCCGCGCGGAGCAGTCCGGCGCGTGCCGGCGCCGCCGCTTCCCGTCATGCCGGTGCAGCCAGGACTCGTAACCCACGTGACCGCCGACCGCGGTCGAGTAGTAAAGGCCGGCAGAACTCGCCACGCCCTTGGGCCGGCGAAACTCCGTGATCGGATCAGCCCTCTCAAAACGCCGGTTCCAGCCCTGCTCCCTCTGGCGATGTCGTCTTCGGCTACGCGGGACTCCCCCACGCGAGAGCACCGGTGTGTCCGGCGGAGCAACGCTGAAGGGGCCCGCTGCTGCGGGCCCCTTCTTTTGGTAGCGGGGACAGGATTTGAACCTGCGACCTCTGGGTTATGAGCCCAGCGAGCTACCGAGCTGCTCCACCCCGCGTCGGTGATGCCACTCTACATGATGGATCGCGGGCCTCGGATCGGACGTCAGCCGCCACGGACGATGTTCTCGGCCCGAGGCCCTTCTGGCGCCGGCGCCACCCTTCTGATCACACCCAATCGCGGGCTACCGGAGAACGCGCCTCCGCACAGCTGAAACCCCGGCGACTGCTGCGGCGGGCCAGATAATGCACCACCCGCCGCATCGGCGGTTCAGTGCTCGCAGAGGGAGAATTCCCGTTCGTAGAGCTGTTCGTTGTGCTCGTCGACGAAGAACTTACGCTCCTGCATGAGTTGTTCGCGGTAGTTCTTGGCCTGTTCAAGCGTCATGGTCGACGTGTCGGACCATGGTTGTTGCGGTGGCACATCGGATGTCGAGACGATCTTTTCCGACGGGTCTACCAGGAAGAACGCGAGAATTTTGCGGTATCCCGGTCGGGTACGGTCCGTGAGGCGGAATGATCCGACGCGGTGTTGCAGGATGTTCGGGAACGCCAGGCAGCGGCCCGCTGGAGTCGATGTCGATCCCAGCACCTGGTTCAGTGCGTCTTCGTCCTCCAGGCCGTACACCTCACGGAGGCCGTTGTCGTCGTTCTGTTCGTAGTGCGGGTCGTCGAGTGCCGCTCGGAAACTCAGCCGGCTTTCGGTGATGTTCTCGCTGTCCCAGTAGTAGATTCCGGTCGAGACGATCCGCTCGTTCATCATCCCCTCGACATGCCAGGAACCGCCGGGGTATTCGGGCTTGTCCGGAGTGAGATGAATGGTGGCGAGCTTGACGATGACCTGGAGACTGCGGCCGCGCAGGTCGACTCGGGCGGATTCATCGGGCAACTCGGGCGGGGTGAAGGCCGGGGCGTCCGGGACGACGGGGCGGCGGTTTTCCCACCAGTCGTCCTGGGCCTCTTCCCATGCACGGACGGCTTCTGCGTAGGCCCCATCATCACTGTAGGATGATTTGTCCGGATACTCGGGCTCTGAGTCGTACCACCCGAAAGGATCGGCCTCGATCCGCAGGGGCCGCGGATGGCGCAGGTCGGTGAGCACGTTCTCCAGCAACGGGCGGAAGCGCGCGAACAGGTCCGGCAGGACGGAGGCTAGTTCGCGATGAGTCTCGGGGTGCACGTTGTTGACGTACGAACGGAAGGTGACATCGCCGTCGTCACTGACATCGACGTCCGTGGGTAGCCACTGGAACTTCTCCGAGAATTCGTACCTTGAGTAGCGGTCCGTCGGATTCTGCCAAGCCCTCTCGGGCGCGCCGCTCACCTCTCTCACCAAGCAGAACAGTGAGGGATGAACCAGGTCCAGTACTTGACCGTCGGATCCGGGATGCCAGTCCTGTTCTGCATCGGGGACCTGCTCCAGAACCCGAACCGCCTCCCGCAGCCGGGATCTGAGCTCGTCGTCGATCAGTGTGTCCGACTGCCACACCCCGTCGACCGCGGACACCTCGATGCCGGTTCGTCCGTCCCGCAGCGCGGCGTAATGCAGGAGTTCGTCCAGCACGTAACGAACCTGCGCTTCGGTGAGGCCCTGGGCGATCGCTTCTTGCGTCCACCTGGCGACGATGCCGGCGTCGTTCATCTTGTCGAACCACCCCGGCTTCGCCCGGATGAGTGCGCTGCACTGCATCATCTGAAGTTCCCGCAGCGTTCGGGGTGTCGCGAACGATATGGAACGGGAAGCATGAAAGGGCAGCGGGAAAGCAGACGGGCCAGTCAATTGCCTTGGTCCTCCCAGTCGGTGTGCGGTGGCGGGAAGGATACTTCAGCAGACTGACACCGCCGCCGTGGCCCGCACGGACCAGGGGCCGTGTAGAAGATCCGTGCGCTCTCCTGGGGTGGCACCCGCGTGTCGTGATCGCCGCACAGCGCGGGCCGTGCCCGCCGGTGGGCAGGTTCGTCCCGTCCGTGGCGTCATGAGGTCTCTGTGCGGCACAGCACTACAGAGTGCGGACGATCTCGCCTTCACAGGGGCCGCCTCCACCATGCTGCACGTCCTGAGGGCGCTGCGTCGGCACGACCGGCCGATGCGCTTCAGCGAACTGCGTCGCCTGCTGGACGGGATCACACAGAAGATGCTGACCCGGACGCGGCACGCACTGCCCGAACCCGTTCGATAGCCGGTCCGGACAGCGACCGGGCGGCCGCTACGATGCTGATCTTGCACATGGCCGCGTCAAGGTGAGGTGCGGCACGACAACCGCTGCATACGGGGGGTTCCGTTCCATGACGGGAACCGAAGGCGTCTTTCGCCCGCTGACGTCACAGGAACCGCGGGAACTGGCCGGTTACCGGCTGCTGGCCCGGATCGGGGAGGGTGGCATGGGGTCCGTGTACCTGTCCCACACCCGGGGCAACCAGCCCGTCGCACTCAAGATGATCCGGCGTGAGTACGCGAGCGACAGCGAGTTCCGGCGCCGCTTCCAGCAGGAGGTCCAGGCGGCTCAGCAGGTCCGCGGGTACCACCTGGTGCCGGTGGTCGACCATGACGCGGAGGGCGAACAGCCGTGGCTCGCCTCCGCGTACGTGCCCGGAGTACCCCTCGACGAGGCCGTCGACGTCCACGGTCCGCTGCCCATGGCCACCGCGCTCCAACTGGTCACCTGCGTCGCCGGTGCCTTGGACGCGGTGCACGCGGCGGGAGTGGTGCACCGCGACCTCAAGCCGGGCAACATCCTCCTCGGCGCTGACGGGCCGTGGGTCATCGACTTCGGGATCGCCCGTGCCGCCGAGTCCACCCGTCTGACGCGCAGTGGCGGCTTCATCGGCACCCCGCAGTTCATGTCCCCCGAGCAGGGCACGGGTGACGAAGTCACCCCGGCGAGCGACGTGTTCTCGCTCGGTCTCATCGCCGCCGTCGCCGCTACCGGCCGGCACCCCTACGGCTCCGGCGGAGCCCTCACCGTCGCCACACAGATCGCCAACACCGCCCAGCGCCCGCCGGACCTCTCGGGCTACCCGGCTGTGCTCCGCCCGCTCCTGGAGCGCTGCCTGGCAGCGGCCCCCGCCGCCCGTCCGACGCCCGCCGAACTCGCCGAGCTCTGCGCGCGAGCCTCCGGCCGGTCCTCGCGCGACTTCGACGACTGGCTCCCGGCCCCGCTGGCTGCGGCAGTCGCCGAACGGAGCCGCGCTGTACGCCGCCTCCTGGACCAGGAGGTGGCCGAGCAGCACCGCCCCGCCGCCACGTACGTACCCACGCGGCCCGGCCATCCGCTGCACCAGGCCCCCACCCAGTCCGCCCCGTCCCGCCCGAGTGCGCCGCCGCCCGCGGCCCCACGCTCGGAGCACGCATCCGCCGCGCCCAGGGGCGGTCCCGGCAAGCGGCGCCGTACGCCTCTCGTGATCGCCGCCGCAGTGGTCGCCGTCGCGGTCGGCGCGGCATGGTCGTTCTACGGAGACACCGGCCACGGCACCGGAGCGAAGGCCGGGAGCCGCAGGACGCCGGCCACCAGCCCCGGCGGGCAGAGTGCGCCCAAGAAGAAGGCTCCCTCGGCGACCGCCACGAAGAGCCCGGCGGCGAAGAGGTACGAACCGCTCTTCAAGGACCGTCCGTTGACGATCGGCCCGCCGGGAACCGGTGTGGCGATCACCGTAGACCTGGACAAACCCAAGGTGGATCCGGCCGGTGAGATCGGCGACGACGCCGCGGAGATCCAGTACATCTACCAGTACCTGACCTTCCGTACCGCCACCGCCAAGAGCCCCGGTACCACTCCGAAGGTCTGCCGGCAGGCCGTCGACAGTGCGCCGCTCCCCTCGGAGCTTCCCAACGATGCTTTGGATCAGGGCAAAGCCCTCAAGAAGGGTGACGTCCTGTGCACGGTCACCTCCGAGGGGAATCTCGCCATGCTCCGGCTCACCGGCGTCGTCGACTCGGGTGCGACGTCCTTCGACCCGCCGGGGTACACGGGGCTGCTCACGGTCTGGAAGAAGGCCACCGCCTAAGCGTGCTCCTCGGGCCCCCTTGGCCGCGGACGGGTAGCGCACCGCCACGGCCTGGGTGCCGGGCCAGGTCCGGCGACTGCATCATCGCCTCGCCGTGCGCGGACGCCGCGGGAGAACACGAACACCGTGCAGCCGGTCCCCCGTCCCCCTCCTCTACCCCGTCCGGTGTGCCACCGGGCGTTACCGATCACCACCGCCGCTTCATCGGCTACCCACTCTGCGTGCACTTACCATCCATGGTATGTTCACAGAAACCTCGGAGCTTACCCCGCGCAGAACCAAACTTCCATAGGAGATATCGGAATACTCCATGGAATGGGGTTGTCCGGTATTTGGGAGCCCATATTCATGCCCGGTGCCAGCGTTTCGGTGATCATCGCCGCATACAATGCGATGCCCTATCTGACGCGGTGCATCGCCTCGGTCGCCGAGCAGAGCATCGGTCGTGAGCACCTTGAGGTCATCGTCGTCGACGACGGCTCCACGGACGGCACAGCCGCCGAGCTGAACCGGCTGCAGGACGTCTACCCCGGGCTGATGCGCGTGTTGCACCAGGAGAACTCCGGAGGTCCGTCCGGGCCGCGCAACGTCGGGCTGGAGCACGCCACGGGGACGTTCGTGTTCTTCCTGGACGCGGACGACCACCTCGGCCCCGAGGCGCTGGAGCGCATGGTGCGGATGGCCGAGGACAACGGCACCGACATCGTGCTCGGCAAGATGGTCGGTGTCGGTGGACGCGGGGCGCCCACCTCGATGTTCAAGCGCAACCAGCCGCGTACCGACGTCTTCTCCTCCCGCGTCTACTGGACGCTCAACCCCATGAAGCTGTTCCGGCGGGAACTGCTGGAACGGCACGGGCTGCGGTTCCCCACCGATCTGGCCATCGGCGAGGACCAGTTGTTCGTCGGAGCGGCCTACCTGCATGCCTCGGGCATCTCCGTGGTGGCCGACTACGACTGCCTGTTCTGGGTGCTGCGCGAGGACGAGGGGAACATCACGCGCCGGCTGAAGGGATCCGAACGCCGGCTGCGGTTCCTGCCTCGCGTGGTCGACATGATCCTGGAGAACGTGCCGCCCGGGCCCGGCCGCGACCACCTCGCCCATCGCCACCTGACCGTCGAGGTCCAGCAGATGCTCGCCGACCAGCTCGTCTTCGAGCCTCGCGAGACTCAGAAGAAGATGCTGGGCCAACTGGCCGAGATCATCGATCCGTTGTGGCACGAGGGAATGAACAAGCAGCTCTCGGCCATGGCCCGGCTGCGACTGCACCTGGTGCGCCACCGCATGCTCGACGAACTGCTCGAACTCATCGCCTTCGAAAAGCAGCTCGCCCGGACCAAGGTGGCGACCCCCGTCCTCGTCGACGGCGGCCGGGCACTGGCCCGCTACCCCTTCCTGCGCGATCCCGAGCGTGCCATCCCCGACCTCTGCTATGACGTCACCGCCCAGCTCGCCGTCCGCCACCACGTCACCCGGGCGGAACTACGCGGCACCGTGCTGCACCTGGCCGGCCACGCCTACCTGCACCGCGTGGAGACCCGGGACGTCACGACGCAACTGGTGCTGCGCGAGCGCGACAGCGGCACCGAATACCGCCTGCCGCTCACCCACACGGCCACACCCGGACTCGGAGCGGCCGAGGACGAGGGCCACTACACCTACGACCTCGCCGGATTCCAGGCCGCCGTCGACATCACCTCCGCCGCCGACGGCAAGCCGCTCACCGACGGGCTGTGGGACATCTCCCTCGCAGTCGGCGCCCAGGGCGTGTCCAAGGAGGTCCGGATCGGCAGCAAGCGGGCCGCCGACGTCCGCGGCGCCGCCGGCACGTATGTGGTCACCACCGGGGAGGACCTGCGCGCCGTCACCCTCTACACGACCAAACCGCACGGCAACCTCACCCTCGACCTCGGCGAGACAAAGCACCAGGTACGGCCCCTGCTGCGCCTCGACGACATCCGCTGGGTCGCAGGCACACCCACGGAACTGCAGTTCAGCGGGCGTTGCGGTCTGGCCGAATACCCCACAGCCGCCTTGGTTTTGACCCTGCGCGACGGAGGTGGTGAGACGGCGCGGTTCCCGGTCCAGCCGATCCCTGAGGCCCCGGAGATCCGCTTCACCGTGCCGGTCAGCACTCTCCCGGCCGGAACCTGGACCGGGGAGCTCCGGCTCGGCAAGTGGACCGTGCCGTTGCCGCCGCCTCCCGCGGATCTGCCGCCCGCCAAGTGGCGACGCCGAGGACTGCCCTGGTACGCACGCCCCGTCCCCGACTCCGCCAACCGCTTCGCGCTGCGGGTCGCGAAGACCGACCTCATCAAGGCACTCGCCCAGCGCATCAAGTAGACGGCGCCGCCGTGCGCACTGCGCGCACCGGGGCCCATCGGATCTTCGGTCGTCAGTGCGTCAGGCGGCGTGCCCGACGTGGCCACGGCGTCACACTTCTCAGGTGTCGCCACCACCGCACCACCGCTGGTGTGTCCGCCGTGTAGTGGGCAGTCGGCACGTGCCGCCAGTCCGACAGCGGGCCGAGCGGTGTTCCTTCGGGTGAGTACTTGCGGGGCACGTCTGGCATGGCTCCTCCTGGTCGGTACGTACCCCAGTCTTGCGCAGGCCGTTGTCCGCCCGGGTTCACCCCTCGGTCAGCTCCATCACCGCTCGGGCGTCCAGTGCGCGTGCACCGGCACGGTCTCCGGCGCCTTGCCCGGTGGCAGGCCCAGTTCCTGCGCCACCGGCATCAGGACCCCCATGAACTTCTGCAGCGCCTGCTCGGACTCCCACACGTCGTAGATCACCAGGCCCGGGCCTGCGGGAACGCAGACATGGGACAGACACCCCGCGAGCGGGTTGCCGGGAAGAGCCTGGAGCCTCGCGGTCAGCGCGTCGTACTGTTCGGTCGTCACGCCCACCAGCTCGGCCGTCATCAAGATCGCCATTCGTCTTCCCCCTCGCCGTTCCGCCGGTCGCCACCATGACGGTCGGTACCGAGGTCAGTACAGCACGTGCGCGGCCGAGCGGACATCCAGCGTGCGGGTGCACGGGGTGGGCGGGGCGCGCGCTCCCCTTCCGGGTTCTTGGCTCAGTCAGGGGTGCCGGGACTGCGCCGGCCGGCCAGGAGATCGGCGATGGCTTGTGCGCCGCCTGCCGGGCGGCCGGCGCTGTCGAACGCCTCCCGGAAGCCCTCGGCGATGCTGATGGGCGGTGTGAAGCCGAGGTGCGTCCGAGCCGCGGTCAGGTCGAACCAGTGGGGGTGGACGAGTTCGCCGACCAGGAAACGGCTCAGGCGATGCGTGCCACCGACGCGCAGCAGGCGGTCGGCGGCCTCGCACGCGGCGGCCGCGGTGTGGGCGAGGCGGGCCGGGACCGGCCGCCAGGTGGCGCCGATGCCGGCGGTGGCGAGGAGGAGGGCGGTGAAGCGGGCGAGGGGCAGGGGCTCGCCCTGGGTGATGAAGTAGGCGCGGCCGCCGACGGGGTGGCCGTCGTGGAGCCGGTCGAGCGCGAGCAGGTGGGCGTGGGCGGCGGTGCGGACGTGGGTCGTGTCGATCAGGTTGGCGCCGCTGCCGGGCAGGGCGATCCGGTGGCGGCGGACGGCACGGGTCAGGGCAGGGAGGAAGTGCGGGTCGCCCGGTCCCCAGATGACGTGGGGGCGCAGTGCGAGGGTGGCGAGATCCCGGCCGTGGGCGTTGAGGACGAGTGCCTCGGCAGCGGCCTTGGTGCGCGGGTACGCGGCCAGATGCCGGCGGGGGTAGGGCAGTTGCTCGTCGACGTTCTCCAGGCCGCCGGGACGGAAGACGACGCTCGCGGTCGAGGTGTGGAGCAGGGCGCGCACGCCGTTGGCACGGCACTGGTCGAGCACCGTACGGGTGCCGTCGACGTTGGTGCGCCGGTAGGGGGCCGACGGGCCGCTGGCGCCGGCGAGGGCGGCGTTGTGGACGACGGCGTCGCAGCCGGCGACCGCCCTGCGCACCGCGGTGGGGTCGGTGAGGTCGCCCTGGACCTGGCGTACACCCAACCGTTCCAGTGTGCTGCTCGGTCGTCGGCTGAGCGAGACGGTCTCGGTACCGCGGGCCGTCAACTGCCGGCAGATCTCGGTGCCGAGGAAGCCGCTCCCGCCGGTGACGAGGACCCGGGCCGGGCCGGGGCGGCTCATCGCGGTCTCCGGGCGTGCCGGACGGCCCAGGCGGCCACCTGCTCGCGGTTGATCTTCGAGTTGTGGCGGATGTCCATGGGGAGACCGGGGTGGACGAGTACGTCCGAGATCCGGTGGCCGTCCGGGTGTCCGGCGAGCAGCGCGCGCACCGCGCCGACGACGGCTCTGCGCTTGGCCCGACGGCTGAGCGGCTCCACACAGAGGATGGCGTGCTGCCGTCCCGGTGGCCCGACGCCGACGAGGGCGGCGCGCCGCACGCCCGGAACGGTGTCGGCGGCGGCTTCGATGTCCTCGGTGGTGAGGACGAAGCCGTCGCCGAGGATCCGATGGGCCCTGCGGCCGTGGAACCAGAGGCGGCCTTGGTCGTCGATGCGGCCCATGTCTCCGGTGCGGTGCAGTACCCCGTCGTGCGTGGCCGCTTTGGCGGCGGCGGTGGCCTGGGGACGGCTGTGGTAGGCGAGGCTGACGTTGGGTCCGGTGACGGCGATCTCCCCGACCCCGTCGGGTCCGGAGTCGAGGATCCGTGCGGAGATCGTGCCGACTGTTCGGCCCACGCAGGTCCCTGGGCCGAGGCTGCGGAGACCGGTGGTGCTGATGGTGCTCACCGGCAGGCACTCGGTGGCGCCGTACGCGCTGATCACCTCGGCGTTCGGGCGCAGCACCCCGTGCAGGGCCGTCGCCAGGTGCGGGCGCAGTGAGGCGCCGAAGGAGACGGCGCGATCGACCGTGGGAAGCGTCAGCCCGCGCCGCGCGCACTCACCGGCCAGCAGCGCCAGGACGGCGGGCGATGCGGCCACCACCGTCGCCCGGTGGTTCAGGACCGGGCGGAGCAGTCGTGCCGGCGGTGTGCGGGCTGGGGCGCGGTGGTTGACCGCGGGGGCGACGACCGTGAGCCCGAGCACCGGTGCGAGGAGGACGAGCGGCAGGAACCCGGCCAGGAGCACACCGTCGGTGCCGAACACCGCGGCGAAGGCGTCGACCTGCCCGGCAAGGGTGCTGTGGAGGTACTCGACGCCCTTGGGCACACCGGTGGAGCCGGACGTGAAGGCGATCAGGGCGAGGTCTTCAGGGGCCGGCTCGTCGAGGTCCCAGGCGCCGTCGGCGCCCGGCGGCATGGACAGGCGCCGCCCGAGGCCCGGCAGGGCGCATCCGGTGACGAGGGGTGTGCGCACATGGTCGCGCGCCCAGCCCAGTGCGGTGCGGGCCAGATGGGCGAGCGGCTCCCCGACGAACACCTCGGGGGCCACCTCGTCGAGGCACTGCCGCAGCTCGGCCCGGGGCAGACCGGGGTCGACCAGGACCGGGACCGCTCCGATCGCGAGCAGTCCGTACACAGTGGTGACGAGATCACAGGGGTTGCCGGTCATGACCACGGCCTTGTCGCCGCGACGCACACCGGCCAGCCGGAACGCGTCGGCCGTCTGCCGGCAGCCGGCCAGGAGTTGGGCGAACGTGACCCTTCGGTCGGTGCCGTTACGACGGCTGTGGACGAGAACGGTGGTCTGCGGGCGTTCCTCGGCGAGGCGCCGCAGCCGGGAGTACAGGCTCGCCATGCCTCAGCCCCGTTCCGATGCCAGCAGGAAGTCACGGATGTCGTGGCCGAGTCGGTCCGCCGCGTCCTCCATGACGTAGTGGCCGGCGTCGGCGTACCGGTGGATCCTCGCGTGGGGGAACCGCCGCCTCCACTCCCCCAGGACGAGCGGCGTGAACACCGGGTCGCGCATGCCCCAGCCGACGAACAGCGGCACGTCGGCCAAGTGGTCCTCACCGTTGGCGGATTCGAGGAGTCGCCAGGCGTCCTCGTCGTCGTTCCGGGGGATGCTGCGGACGAATTCCACCACGGCGCGCCGGTCCCGTCTGCGAGCCGACGGCAGCAGGTAGGCCCGCCGTTCGCTTCGCTGGAGTGGCTGCACGACCCCGGCGCGGACGGCTGCCCGCGGGAAGAGGTTGGTCGTGTGGGCCAGGGCGGCGATGGTGCGGTGGTCCCGGATCCAGCGCAGGTACAACGGCAGACGGTAGCCGGGCGGCCAGCGGAAGCCGATCGTGTTGAGAACGGCCAGGCGAGCCAACAGGCCTGGCCTGCGCCGGGCAAGGGCCAGGCCGAGCGGTCCGCCCCAGTCGTGCAGGATCAGGGTCCAGCCCGCGTCGGGCATGCCCCGGTCGCCGACGAGGTGATCGAACAGCGCGTCCAGATAGGCGAGTTGGATCTGATGCCGGTCGGCGGGGCGCGCCGGCTCGGGCGGGCGCGGGGACAGTCCCAGGCCCGGGAGGTCAGGAGCGACGCACCGGAACTCCGGAGAAAGGGAAGCGAGGAGGTGCCGCCACTGGTAGCTCCATGACGGGTTGCCGTGGAGCAGCAGGACGGGGGAGCCCGTTCCGGTGTCGAGGTAGTGCTGGCCGGTGCTCGGCACCCGATGCCACTGCTCGACTCCAGGGTAGCCGGGCAGCCACTCGACGGGCGGGATTTGGGTACTCATCACGACGGCGCTCATGCCGCTGCCACGAGATCGGACGACGGCTGGAAGGCCGCCGGCCGCCGGATGCGAGGCGCTGTGACCATGCCGCCAAACGTAGTGGCGGCCGGGAGGCGGACCTACCTGAAGCCGTCGTTCACAGGGGAACTTCACTCGGGTGGATCACAGGGGACCGCGATCCGGCCACGGCATGCGGGTACGCCCTTTACCCCACACCGCTTTTCACACTTAACGACTCTCGATGCCCCAACCGGCGTGCTGAGCGCGGCGCTTGTCCCGAAATGCAGGAAAATGACCCGCGGAGTGGAGGGCGGGCGGGGCTCCCGAGACGAACTGCAGTTTCGCGCCTCCCCCTTGTCGTGGAATTCAGGGAGGCCTTGTGCGTTCGTCGTGGATGGATCCTGCGGACATCGGACTGCTCACGGAGCTTGAGCCGGTCGTGGCACGCGCGTTGGACGCCCATTTCCAAAGGGCCGACGACTGGTATCCGCACCAGTTCATCCCCTGGTCCGAAGGACGGGACTACGACGGCGTCCTCGACGGACAGCCTTGGACGCAGGAGCCCGACGGGCTGGACTCGGCCGTCCTGGACGGCTTGCTGCACAACCTCCTGAGCGAGGACAACCTGCCCAGCTACCACCGGATGATCGCCGAGTGCTTCACCCGGGACGGTGCCTGGGGCACCTGGGTCAACCGGTGGACCGTGGAGGAAGACCGCCATGGGATGGCCCTCAGGGACTATCTCATCGTGACGCGGGCCGCCGACCCGGTAGAGCTGGAGGACGCGCGGCGCTTGCACATGCAGACCGGGTACGACCTCGACTGCCGTGGCACCAGCCTCGTAGGCCTCGTGTACGTCACCTTGCAGGAACTCGGCACGCGCATCACCTACCAGAACATCAAACGGCGTTGCGGTGAACCGGTCTGCGAGGCGCTCCTGCAACGCATCGCCCAGGACGAGAACCGGCACATGCTCTTCTACCGCGAGGTCCTCGGCGCGGCCATGGAACTACAGCCCGAGCGGACGATGAAAGCCCTGGAGGAGGTGGTGTCGACGTTCCGGTCCCCCGCGCACGCCGCGCCTGGGTTCCGGCGCCTGTCGCTGTCCATGGCACGTTCGGGCATCTACTCCCCGGTGACCCATCACGACGAGGTGCTCGTCCCGATGATGCGGCACCTTCGCGTCTTCGACCGGGCAGGCCTGAGCGCCGGGGGCGAGGCGGCACGCGAACGACTGGCGGGACTGCTCCAGGCCACCGAAGCCAAGGCGCGGAGGTTCGCCGACACCGTCGCGAGCGTGCGATAGCGCTGTCTCCCGGAGCCGAAGGTTCCCCGGTGCCCGGCCGCCCCGCTCGGGGGGCCGGACACGACTGAACGGTCAGCGCTTCACCGTTCCACCGTGCCGACGGGAGCGTGGCGGTAGAGGTCGTGCCGGGTAAGGCCGAGCCCGTTGAGCACCGGCAGGACCACCTCGGTGATGAAGGCGCCCCTTCCGAACCCCGCGGTGCGGACGGTCTCGCGTTCGCGGGGACTGGGAAGGAGCTCGTGGGCGGGCATCCGGAACGTCCGCACCACGTGGGCGAGGTCCGTGAGGGTGCCGGTGCGGTCCTCGTCGAGGTGCAGGGCCAGGATCCGCTGATAGAAGCGGCAGTGCGCCATCTCGTCCCGGCCGATCAGCCGGTAGATCTCCGCGAGGACCGGGTCGTTCGCCTGCTGAGCGAGCCGGCGCTGATGGTGGTAACTGACGAATGTCGTCATCTCCTGGAAGGCGGAGTACACGACCATCTGACGGGGAACCTCGTACGGAGGACGCCACCGGCGCGCCATGACGGCGTCGGCGAAGTCCTGCATCCGGGCCTCGGACCGCTGACCACTGCGCAGCAGGTACTCACGCAGCGCGAGGGCGTGCCGGGCCTCCTCGTGACCCCAGTGCGCGGAGAACCACGCCTGGCCGTAGTCGCCGACCAGCAACGACAGGTGGGCTTGCAGGTAGTCGGGGAGGAACATCTCGATCCCGCAGAACGTCTCCGCGGCGAGCGCCAGATCCGTCGCTCGGGGAACCTCGGCGAGCCGCTCCCAGGGAACGTCGTCGAAGACGCTCCAGCGGCGGGTGCGTTCAGCCCGCTCGAAAAAGGTCATGAACTCGCGGTGGAACCCCTCACGCAGGGATCGGGAGGCCATCATCCGGCCTGACTGTGCGCCGGCTGCAGCTGCTCAAGGACATCGCACAGATCCCCGATCGTGTCCAGGCTGCCCAGGGCCGAGTCGGGAATGCGCAGTCCCAGCTCGTTCTCGATGATCACGATCATTTCGAGGAGCTGCACGGAGTTGAGCCCCAGCGCGCGCATGTCGGACTCCCTCGGCAAGGATCCGGGATCGCTGTCGGTCACCCGCTGGTACGCGAGGTGGATGGCCGGCGCGACGTCGAGCGGTGTCATTTCGCTACTCCTTGTGCGACTGGTGGTTCTCGGGGTGCAGGTGTCCGAGGAGGTATCTGCGGCGCATCTCCTGGCGTCGGGGCTTGCCGGACGTCGTCTTCGCGAGCGTTCCGGGTCTGACGGCGACGACGTCGCCGAGGCTCAGGCCCAGGCGCAGGGAGACGATCTCCCGGACGGTGCTGCCGACCTGCTCGCTGTGCCGGGGGTGGCATTCGGCGATCACGACCACCTCCTCGGTGTCCGCGCCCGGCCGGGTGAAGGCGACCGCTCCGCCGGCGCGGACGCCGTGCGCCGCCTCGGCCGCCCACTCCACGCGCTGCGGGTCGACGTTGCGTCCTTGGAGGATGAGGACGTCTTTGAGCCGGCCCGTCAGGTGGAGTCGGCCGTCGACCGTGTAGCCGCGGTCCCCGGTCCGCAGCCATCCGTCGTCGGTGGTGAACGGGGCCGACCCGGTTCCCGTGTCGTCCACGTATCCGCCGCAGACGGAGGGGCCGCGGACCCAGACCTCCCCCACCTGCCGGTCGGCACGCCGCTCGCCGGCATCGTCGACCACCCGCGCCTCGTGCCCGGGAAAGGGCCGGCCGCAGTCCACGACCTCGACGGCCTCCCGCTCGTCGCCGCAGGGGTCGGCCCGGTCGTGGTCGCGCAGGTGCGACCACGAGACCCGGTCCGGCCGGAAGGCCGTTCCCCGGGGGGCGAAGGACACCGCGAGGGTGGACTCGGCCAGCCCGTAGCACGGGCGCACCGCCGCCGGGTCGAGCCCGGCCGCGCGATGGACCTCGGTGAAGTGCCTGAGGGTCCGGGGGCTGATCGGCTCTCCGCCGCACAGCAGGGTGTGTGCCGAGGACAGGTCGAGACCGTCGAGCTGCTCGTGGCCCGTTCGCCGGGTGGCGAGCGCGTAGGCGAAGTTCGGCGCCCCGGTGATCGTTCCCCGGACCTGGGAGACGGTGCGCATCCAGATCCCGGGGTCCCGCACGAAGAGCTTCGTGGCGAGCAGGGTCACCGGTACCCCGGCGGTGATCGGGGCGAGGACGAACCCCACCAGGCCCATGTCATGGTGGAGCGGCAGCCAGCTCACCCCGTGGTCGCGGCGCGGGTCCGCGGCCAGCCCGTGGCGCATGATGGCGACGCCATTGGCGGTCACGGATCCGGCGGTTGCCGCGACGGCGCGCGGCCGCCCGGTGCTGCCGCTGCTGAACTGGAGATACGCGATCCGGTCCGGCCGGAGGACGGCCGGGGCCGAGGAGATCGGGGCCGACGCGGACGACAGGAACTCGTAGGACGCGCGGTGGGCGGATGGGCCGGGGATCAGGGCCAGCGTCGCCTCGTCGGCCACCACGAGGTCCGGTCGCGCGACCGAGAGCGATGCGCCGAGGCTTTCGCTCCAGGCCGTTCGGCGTCCGACCGCGGGCGGCGGCGGTAGCGGGACCGGAACCATTCCGGCCCACAGTGCCCCGAGGAAGGCGGGAACGAACTGCCCGGGATTCTCCGCCAGGAGTGCGACCCGGCTGCCGGGCCGTGCTCCGCAGGCGGTCAGTGCCCCGGCTCGTGCCCTCACCTCGCCCAGGAGCGCCGACCGCGACAGCTCACGGGTGCGGCCGTCGCCGTCCAGGTAGCGATGGGCCAGGCTGTGGTCGCCGTCGTAGGACTCCAGGACCGAACAGATCCAGCGGTCACGCATGGGAAAGCACCGCCCGGTCCGCGCGGCCCTGATCGTGCCGTCCGTGCCCGGCGGAGCCCGGGAGCCTCACCACTGGCACAGCGCGAAGCCTCCGCTCGTCCCGCTGGCGAGGCCGAAGAGTGCGACCAGGTCGCCGCGCCGGAGCCTTCCGGCCTCCAGCGCCTCGGTGAGCTGCAGGGGCAGGCAGCCCGTGCCGACGTTGCCGTGCCGCGCGAACACCGGGATGACCTGCTCCGGCGTGACGCCCATCCCTGCGCAGGTGGCCACGGTGAGGGGCACCGAGGGCTGGTGGACACAGACCAGGTCGGCGTCCCCGATCTTGTACCCCAGCTCGTGCATCGCCCGGAGACCGTCCAGGGCCATACCCGTGAAGGAGCGCACCAGAGCCTCGGAGTCGATGCGCGGGCAGCGCGGGCGGTCGTCAGCGCCGAAATAGGGGTTGATCATGGTGGCCGTGCTCCACGCGGCGGAGTTGGCCACGAACCGCATGCCGAGCAGGCCGGGTTGTTCGGAAGCCTGCATGATCAGCGCGGCGCCGAGGTCGCCTCCCGTGTAGGCGGGCAGGGCGAACACCAGGTCGCTCCGGCCGGCCACCTCCAGACCCATCAGCCGGCTGGGCATCTCACCGCTGACGATCAGTACGGTGGTGTGTGCGCCGGTTCGGATCAACGCGTCGGCGAGCTGCATGGCGTTGAGCACCCCGTTGCAGGCGTTCTTCACATCGACGACGGGGGCCGTCGCACCGAGCTTGTGCGCGACGACATGTGCGGTCGCCGGCTCCTCCAGGTCCTCGCTCACACTGGCGAAGACCAGCAGATCGACATCCGAGGGCGAGAGACCGGCCCGCTGCAGCGCCACCTCAGCCGCCGCGGCCGCGAGGTCCGACGGCATGCTCCCCGGCGGTGCCACCCGGCGCTCCTGGAGGCCGTAGAGACGTTCCAGGAGGCCGTCGAGGATCAGCAGGTGGGGTTGGGTGGCGCGCATCGTCTCCTCCATCTCGGCGGCGGTTTGACGCTGCTGCGGAAGATGGACGGCCACGCTGCTGATGCGACTGAAGCCGGACATGCTCTCCTCCTGGTTCGCGTGCGCGTCTCACGGAGACGTGAGCCCCCACGCGACGTTGTGCCCGCCGGACCCGACGAATGTGGACAAGGCCAGACGCATACGGGAGTTGGTGCGGATCGTCGGCACCTCCAGGTCGATGGCGTGGGCCAGGCAGGTGAGGGTCGCGGTGGGCGGGATGACGTCCGCTGGGCCGGGTAATGCCGCGGCGGAACAGTCGGACCGGCCGGAGGTCACGTGCGACGCTCGGCCGCAGCCCGCAAGCTAGCAGCGCAAGGGACTTCGTGTGCACGCCGGATCTGGCTGTCCGGGCAGGTTCCTTCGGACGGGCGCTAAGTCCGAGGTACAGCTCTGCATATGAATCACGCGTGGCGCTATGTGTGAGAGGCCGCGCTGCCGGGGGCGGTGACGAGGGTGAATCCGCATGCGCGAGTACAGGGCCCGCCCCGTGCGGCGCGGGCGGTGCATACGTCCCGTCGGGTCGCACGACGCCGTGGACACTCCACCGGCCCGGCACGTCGCACGGGCGCGTGCGGAAGACGCTGCTACGGTCGGACCACCTTCATCAGCCCGCTGGCCGTGTGCCTGCATGGCCGACGAGGGCGTGACGGGACCCAGCGTGCGATCACCTCACGGCCGTCTGATCGCTTGGGCGGCCGGGGTGTCGGGAGGCGGCGTATGCAGGTGGGGCTGCATGCCCTGGGCATCGGGTACGCAGCCCGCCCGGAGGTGGTCCGGGCGGTCGCGCAGGCCGCCGAGGCGCACGGTTTCGCCCGGCTCTGGGCGGGCGAGCACGTTGTGCTGGTCGACTCACCGCTCTCGCGGTACCCCTACTCCGAGGACGGCCGCATCGCCGTTCCGCCCGACGCCGACTGGCTCGACCCTCTGCTGGCGTTGAGCTTCGCAGCGGCGGTGACCGAGACGATCGGTCTCGCCACGGGCGTACTGCTGCTGCCCGAGCACCATCCTGTCGTGGTGGCCAAGCAGGCGGCGACGCTGGATGTGCTGTCGGCCGGGCGGTTCACCCTCGGGGTCGGCATCGGCTGGTCGGCCGACGAGTTCGCCGCGCTCGGCGTCCCGTTCGCGGGGCGTGGCCGGCGTACGGAGGAGTACCTCGCCGCGATGCGCACGGTGTGGCAGGAGGACGTGGCCACGTTCGAGGGCGACTTCACCCGTTTCCGTGAGGTACGGGTCAACCCGAAACCGGTGCGGGACCGGCGGATCCCCGTCGTGATGGGCGGTAACGGTGACGCGGCTCTGCGCCGGGCGGCGACGACCGCCGACGGATGGTACGGCTTCAACCTCTCCGCGGCCCGGACCCTGGAGCGTGTCCGCGTGCTGGCCGGGCACTGCGCCGAGCGGCGCCGTCGCTTGGACGAACTGACCGTGGCGGTCGCCCTGACCGACGGTACCCCCGCCCTGCTGCCCGAGCTGGCACGAGCCGGTGTCACGGAACTGGTGGTCGTCGGCGCACCGCCCGGGACACCGGACGAGGCCGAGCACTGGGTCGCCCGTCTCGCCGGCCGGTGGATCAACCGCGCCGGTGCCTGAGACGTGACCCGTCGACCGGTGTGGCGAGCGAGCAATGCCGGCCGTCGCTGTGGGCTTCAGTGTCGTCTGCGGTTGAGTACGCCGATCAGAGTGGCCAGATCGGCTGCGCCTGCGGGGTCGTCCGCATACCGGGTGGTCTGGAGGGGGCCCACCTCTGGAAGGACGATGTCCTCCCGGGCCAGGACGTGCACCAGGCACAGCAGGGCCGCACGGGCGTTGCCGTCGGTGAAAGGGTGGAAGAACGCCACGTCGAGGTAGACACGGGCCGCGCGGGCCGCGAGCGGCATCTCCGGGTCGGTGGCCTCCCGCAGGCAGGCGGCGAAGTCAGCCCGGGTACGGGCAGTCAGGCCGTATCGCTCGCTGCCGTTCTTCGCGTAGGCATCGCCCGTTCGGAACAACGCCCTTGCCTCGCCGAGGACTTCACCCTGCCAGCGGGCCAGCAGGGCGAAGTCGAGCGGGGCGCGGCGTGCGGCGTCGGCGCGGGCCAGGTCGTAGGCGGAGAGCAGACGTTCGGCACGGATCGCGTCGCGGCGGTGGACGGGCCCTGCGCACCAGGCCCGGAACCCGTCCCGCGCGGGCAGCTCCCGCCGCAGAGCGGGGGCGTGACCCCAGTCGGTCTCGCGGCGCACGCGCAGCCAGGTCGTGAGGCTGTCAGTGGCGGTCATGGAACTCCTCCACGGCGCTCCACTCGCGGTGGTCCCGGTAGGGGGCATGGCCGGTGAGGCCGACGGCGAGGTCCTCACCGACCGATTCGATCAGTGTGTGCCCAGGAGTCACCCAGCTCTCGAACCGGCCGCCGATCGCGGCCTCCACCGCCTGACCTGCTTCGACGTGGCCCATGCCGGTGGTGGTGAGGAACCAGCGCAGGACCAACGCCGCCTGTCCGTGCCAACCGCCTTCCGCGCCTGAGTCCAGTGCCAGTGTGACAAGCCGGACGCAGGCCCGCTCCAGATGCCAGCTGCGATCCTCGGGAGGGGCATCCGGTGGGGGCGCCAGTTCCGCGAAACGCCGAGCCAGCCTCTCCAGCCACTCCCGCCATTCGAGCAGCGCGGTGACGACGCGGGCCGCGGTCTCATCGGGCGTTGTCACCGAGGTCACCGCGGTCACCCAGCTGCCGATGACCCCGCCGTACCGATAGCACCAGTTCCATCCCTGGGCCCAGCTCCCGTAGCGCTCTCGGATGAGTGCGTCCACCTGGCGTTCACACCAGTGTTCGCCCTGCCACCGGCCTTCCCTGCCGGAGAGCACGGGTGGTACCCACTCGCGGACCAGCGCGCGGAGGTGAGCTTCCTCGTCCTCGTCCCAGGTGAAGGGGTGTCGGGACGGATCGACGTCGTCCCAGTTCGTCAGCGGCCTGGCGCGGGGTACACGGTTCTCGGGGAAGGGCAGGGTGTCCAGGTTGTATGCCAGAGTCAAACCGCTCTTCTGTTCGCTGCCGCGGGGCCATCAGTCTCGGTCGTCACAGACGGGTTGTCGAATGCTTTTCCGGACCGGGGCGCGGCCCGGCCGGCTGCCAGGCGAAGGCGGCTTCGTTCATCTCGGGGCGACTCGTCGCCTCATGCGAGTGCTGACCGCGCGGTCGCGTGGAACTGCACGTACTCGACGGTCGCGCCTCCGGGGTGCTGCACGGTCATGTTGCGGCCGGTGGGGACCTCGTTGGGGCCGTCCAGGATCTGTCCGCCGTGTCGCTCGACGAGTTGCAGGGCCTGGTCGAGGCACTCGACGATCGTGGTGGCGTGGGTGCCGCGGTAGGGGGCGAGGGCTTCTTCTGAACCCGCGAGCAGCAGATAGCCGCCGACACTCGCGAGGTCCAGGTCGCGGTAGGTGAACCGGAGTCGTGGCTGCTCTCCGGTGAGCTCGACGAAGGTGGGCAGTGCCGCGTCCAGGTCGGGACGCGGTCGCCCGAACAGGCGTCGACCGGCTTTCGGCAGCGCACGTACTCGCTCTTGCGCCGGAAGCCCACGCTCTCGTACAGCTCGTAGGACCGGTGCGCATCCGCCGTTCCGGTGTACGAGCGAGCGGTCACCGCACCGTGCTCGCGGAGGCGTCGCAGGCCGTCCAGTCCCGCCGCCACGGGGGCGTCCGCCACTACGATCTCGTCGCGCTGCCGGACGTGAGTATCCAGCCGGACGTGCCTGGCTTCATGGACTGTGCCGTGGCGGGGGGCGCCACGAAGCCACCGCGTCGGCGCGGCACTAAAGTGAGACGGTGACCTCACCGCAGGAAGATCCGTTACCGCTGCTCGACGAGGACGACCGCGAGGCGGCCGTGGAACGCCTGCAAAAGGCATACGCCGATGAGCGCATCTCGCACGAGGAGATGGACGAACGTCTCGACCTGGTCCTCACCGCCAGGACGTCCAGCCAGCTCGCATCGGCTCTGACCTCGCTCCCCCGGGAGCACCCGGGCACCACGTCGACGATCGCCGCCGCCAGCGGACGGATCCACCGGCGCGGCGCCTGGCAGGTGCCCCGGATCCTCAAGGTCCGGTCCGCCTACGGACGGGTGCGCCTGGATCTGTCCCGGGCGGTCATCGAGTATCCGGTCGTCGACATAGAGCTGGAGCTCGGAACCGGCGGAGCCAGGATCACGGTGCCACGCGACGCGGTCGTCGACGTCGAGGGTCTGCACACTCGGTGGAAGGACCTGCGCTACACGGCCCCGCGACGTCCCCGCTCCGGCGGCCCGAGGATTCGGATCTCTGGGAGCATGGGATTCGGACGGTTGAGGATCCGCCACGCCCGGCGTTGACGCCACGATCGCTCGACGGGCTGCATGGGGAAGAAGGCGCTGGTCGGGGGGAATTGTGGGCAGTCAGCTATCGGCTCTGATCGGCGTCACGCTGGGCGCGGCCCTGTCGTACGTGGTCACGATGCTGAACGATCGCGCACGCTGGCGGAGAGAGCAGGGAGCCCGGTGGGACGGGCTGCTCCTGCAGGCTTACAGCGACTACGGCCAGGCCGTCAAGGAATGCGTGATCGCCTACCAGCGGCTCGCGGCCCATCAAGGCCTGGCGCAGCATCCGACGCCACTGGAGCCCACGGCCGACGCGCTGGATCAGGCAGCGGGGGCGGAAGCGCGGCGCGCTGCCACGACCGAGCCCCTCCGGCTGTTGGCCGATCCGGGGACAGCCGCAGCCGTCCGCCGGCTGAACGAGGCGGTCTGGCAGCTGGAATGGATGGCCAGGGGCCGCCTCACAGCGGACGCAACCGCTTGGGAACAGGCGTACCAGGGGTACAGAGACGCCCGGCAGGCCTTCTACGAGAAGGCGCGAGCAGGTCTTCGGGTTCCGGGTGAAGTCCTCCCAGAACGCACGAGCTGGCCGCCGTCCTGGCGGGCCGGTGCATGAACGGCTACGGTCGGCAAGGGCTGCCCTGTCCTGCGGCCGGACGCAGGGGCCACCTGGAGGGCCAGGACCGCCGCCTCCTGGGAGGCGGCGGCCTCGACGCCGTTTCAGCCGCCGTCAGTCCCAGATACCGGTGATGTCGGAGGCGCTGGCCGCGGCCCCGGCGTGGGTCGTCAGCCCGGCCAGGTCCTCAAGGGTGCGCAGCGTGTCGTAGTGGTTGTAGTGCGTCGAGGTGGAGCTGCCCGGTGCGACGTGCGCACCGTAGAACACGGTGGCGATGTGGTTGCTGTGCGAGCTGTCGTCCTCGTCGAAGGTGACGGCGAGGATGCTGTTGTGCGTCGCGGCCCAGGTGGCGTAGGCACTGAGGTTGTTCTTCAGCCACGTGTCGCCCGTCGCGATGGAGCAGTCGTGCATGTCGTCGCACAGGTTCGGGACGACGAACGACTCCTTCGGCAGGGTCGTGTAGTCCGTCGGGAACTGCGCGAACGTGTGCGCCGTGTTCAGCGCAACGTTGTTGAAGGCGAACCACGGGTTGTGCTTCCGCGCGTACTTGGTGGCGGAGTTGGTGCACACCGTGGATCCCGCGGAAGGCAGACCCTCGTTGTAGCTGCCCCAGGTCTTGCCGGCGGCGATGAGCTCGGAGCCTAGGTTCGCCGCGCTGCTGAACTGCGGGGTGTAGCAGTTGTCGTTGGTGATGCCCTGGTTGTTGCCCGAGTACAGGTCCAGGTAGTTCGGCTGGCTGGGGTGGGTGATGGCGAACGAGTTGGTGAGGTTGCCGCCGCCGGCCTTCAGCGTGTTGTTCAGGTACGGGGCGCTCGTGCTGCCGATGACCTGCTCGTAGGAGTGGTTCTCGAACACCACCACGACCACGTGGTCGGGGGCGGGAAGCGCGGCGGCCTGCGCGGCCGGGGCGGCGACCCACACCCCGACCAGGGCGGCGGGGAGGGCGGTGACGAGGGGGAGCGCGCGGCGTGAGCGCTTGATGCGGGACAGCAAGGACACGGTGGACCTCCTGTGTGTGCGGAGAGCGGGGAGGTTGTCCACTGATCAGGTCCTTTCTGATCAGGCGGTAGGAGACTAGGGGGCAGGGGCCGGGTCTTCAGGCGACGGGCAATGAAGTCCCGCCGAACAGCCGTCGGTCGCCCGCGGCTCAGCGCTCCCCCGTGTTCACCTTCCGGAGGGTTGCCCCGGACGTCCGGGCCGTCGGCGCGGGGGGCGACGTGGATGCCACGGGCACGGGTGGTGCTTCAGCGCCGGACCGCGCACAGCGCATGGTCGGTCAGGGTCTGCACCGCCTTGTTGAGCCGGTCCTCGTCGACGGGCGCGGTGGTCGACGTCACCGACACGGTCACCGACCGTCGGCCGTCCGCGCTGACCGCCGGCCGCCCGTACACTCCGAAGCCATCAC
Source organism: Streptomyces filipinensis (assembly GCF_014649495.1). GTDB lineage: Bacteria > Actinomycetota > Actinomycetes > Streptomycetales > Streptomycetaceae > Streptomyces > Streptomyces filipinensis. Next base: position 39,226 of record NZ_BMTD01000013.1, read on the forward strand.
CCTCGTGCATGTAGAAGACGCCCCCGCAGGTGAGAGGGACGACGCGCAGTCCGAGTCCGTATCCGCCCTGCTCGCCCGCGGGAGGTACCGGCAGGTCGTTGTAGGGGACCGTCCGCCGCATCAGCGCCCACTGCGTGGCGGGCAGCAGCCGCCCGCCGGCCAGGGCTCGGAAGAACGTGTCGAGGTCCGACGGTGTGCTCACCACCCCGGAGTCCGCGGTGTGCTGGTAACTCTCTTCGGTCAGGTCCACCGGTGCGTCGCCGGGCCCGTCGACGGTGACCCGCTCGTGGGGGCCGATCAGATACGGGTTCTCGCCGGGGATGTAGGTGTGCCGCAGCCCCAGCGGTGCGATGATCCGGTGTTCGACCAGTTCCCGCCAGTCCGCACCGCCTGCCTTCTCCGCGATCATCGCCGCGAGCAGGTAGTTGGTGTTCGAGTACGCCCACCGTCGCGGGGACCCGTTGGGCGGCGGGGTGAAGAGCGGGGCGTGTCGCATCGCGATCACGACGAGTTGGGACGGCGGGGTGGCGTCGTACCGGTTGTCGTCGAAGTGGTTCAGCAGCTTGTCCTGTACGCCGGGGTCGTTGACGTAGTCGTAGATCCCGCTGGTGTGCTGGAGCAGGTCGCGTACGGTGATCCGCGAGCCGTCGTTGCCCTGGCCGCTGACCACGCCGGGCAGCCACCGTTCCACCGTGTCGGCCAGTGAAAGCCTTCCCTCTGCGACGAGTTGGAGGACCACCACCGCCGTGAACGTCTTGGTGGTGCTCGCCACCCGGAACTCCGGGTCCCATGGCACGGGCGCGGTCGAGCCCACACCCGCGGTCCCGTACCGCGCCCGCAGTACGGCGCCGTCCTCTTCCTCCACCCGGGCCACCACGTTGACGTCACCCCCGGCGGCGGCCCGTACCGCTGCCAGATCCCGTCTCAGGTCCCCTGCCGCGTAGCCGCCACCTGTCGCCTGCGCTCCGGCGGGCGCGTCCCCCACCCCGCAGGCCACGAGTGCCGCCATGCACGCCACGACCGCCGTACGCTTCCCCGTCATGCTGTCACCTCTGTGATCGGCCCATCGCTGTGCTGCCGGTGTCAGTCAACTCGCCGCCGATCTTCCGGTCGATGCAGCTGCCACCCGGCCGCCAGGTAGGGCTGGCCCCCGCGGCGCCACGCCTTCATGCAGGGCTTCGCGGTCCGCGTGCGACGAGTGGGCGGCTTCCGTCTTCGGGCAGGACGACGAGGAACGTCCAGGAGTCGTCTTGGACGCGGGCCAGGCCGATCGTGGGGGCGGCGTCGAATGCCGCGCCGGCGGGCTCCGCGCCCTCGGTGAGGGTGTCGAGCCGTGCGTGGTGCAGGGCCAGTGTCGCGGTCGGGCCACGCAGCCACAGGGCCACCCGCGCGCCCTTCGCAAGTGCGGCGAGGAGGTCGTCACGGGCGCTTCCGGGAACGGCGGTTCGGACGAGGTGGTGCAGTCGTTCCTGGGCGCTCGGCTGCAGCGGTGCGGCGGCGGCCTCTTGCCGGCAGCGTGGACACGCCCGAGAGCCTTGGGACGTGAACAGATGCCGATAGCGAGTGACGTGACTCTCGGGGATGCCACAGAGCGTTCCGCTGTCCGTCATCGCGTGCTCGCCGGCGGGACCTCCGCTGCGCTCACCCGCACCGAACCGGGCCGGCTGCCGCGCTGTGGCGAAGGTCCAGTCTTCTTCAGGGCCCTGGAGCATGGACACGAGCATGCCACGGACGCCGGGAGTTGTGGTCGGCGATGCGGCACGTCTCGCCGGCGTGACCGGGCCAGGGAGCCCACCGAGGGGGTCTCGGCCCCCGGTGGGCTCGCTGTCAGGCGTCGACGGCCTGGTACAGCGTGGTCCAGAAGTCGTGCATGAGCCGCACCGGATCCGGGACGGACGCCCCGACCTGGGTGAGCAGGATTCCGGTGAGCCGGTTCTCCGGGTCGGCGTAGGTCGAGGCGCCGCTTCCGCCGTCCCAGCCGAACTGGCCGATGGGCGCGTAGTCGCCGCGGTAGGTGCGCACCGCCATCCCGAAGCCCCAGCCGCCGTGCTGACCTTGTCCGAAGGAGATGTGGACGTTGCGGGTGGCCAGTTCCTGTCGGGCGGCTTGCTGTTCGGGCGTGAGCCGGTTCGTGGTCATCAGCTCGACGGCGGCCCGGGACAGGATCCGTTCGCCGCCGTGCATCCCGCCGTTGAGGAGCATCCGGAAGTAGGCGTGGTAGTCGTCTGCGGTGGAGTTCAGTCCACCGCCTCCGCTCTGGAAGGCCGGAGGCGCGCTGTGGCGTCCCCCTTCGGCCTCGTCCCACACGAGGAACTCCCCGGTCTGCGGGTCCGGGGCGTACAGCGGCGGCAGCCGGTCCAGCCGGTCGCCGGGCACGTGGAAACCGGTGTCCTTCATCCCCAGCGGGTCGAAGATGCGCTCGCGCAGGAACGACTCGTACGACTGGCCCGTGACCCGGGCGACGAGTACGCCGAGCAGGTCGCTGGCGATGTGGTACTGCCAGCGTTCTCCGGGCTGGTGCATCAGCGGAAGTTCGCCCAGGCGGCGCAGCCACTCGTCCGGCTCGGGCATCGGTGTGGGCAGGTTGGGCGTGAGCCCCTGCTCGAAGATCATGTTCATGACCGGAGTGCCCAGTGACGTCATGTCCATGCCGAGCCCGAACGTGGAGGTCAGCACGTCTCGTACGGTGATCGGCCGCCGGGCCGGCACGGTGTCGTCCAGCGGGCCGTCGATTCGCTTGAGAACCTGCCGGTCGGCGAGTTCGGGCAGCCACTCCTGCACCGGGTCGTCGAGGCGCAGCCTGCACTCGTCGAGCAGCACCATCGCCGCCGAGACCGCGACCGGCTTGGACGTCGAGGCCATGCGGAAGATCGTGTCCCGGCGCATCGGCGCGCCGCCGTCATGGCGCATCGTGCCGATCGCTTCGACGTGCGTCTCACCGCCCCGGCTGAACAGCGCGACGACACCGGGGATCTTCCCGGACTCGACATGCCGTACCAGCACGTCGCGCACTCTTTGCAGCCCTTTCTTGGAGAAGTCGCCGCCCTGGTCGGTGAGGATGGTGGACATGGTGGTGTGCTCCTTCTGTCGAACGGACTGAGGGTGGAATGCGGCCCTGCGGGCGCCGCGGTGTCGAACGGCCCAGGACGGGCGCGCGGGCTGTCAGCAGCCGAGCCGGTCGGCGATCACATCCAGCACCTGCCGCAGATCGCGTGCCATGCGGGCGCGCAGGCCGATCTCTGCGATCCCGGCCGCGAACCCCGGATGCTCGGGGTGGACGCGGTGGACGCGATGCGTCACCCGGGTGCCCTCCGGGCAGGCGCTGACGGTGTGCACCCCGGCGTACCAGCTCTGCACCGCCACCCTGGACCGGGCCCGGTCCACCTGGATCCGCACCGGCTCCACCGGACCGGCGAGCTCCGCGCGGTAGACGCCGGCGCCGGACCCGGCCACGGCGGTCATCGCTCCCTGTCGAGCCGCCGAAGCCCTGGCCAGCACCAGCAGGTTGTCATCGCCGACCCGCCCCTCGGCGACCGTGAGCAGGAGAGGGGCGACCGCTGCGACGGGCGCGGCGAGCGTCCCTCGCACTTCCCACCGGGCGGGCAGCGCGTCCAGTTCGGCGAGCAGGGAAGGCGTTGTGTTCATGACGAACAGCCTCCACGCGGCGGCCTGTCCGGGACCACCCATGCCGCGCCTCCCGGGACACGGGACATCCCTCCGACACCCGGCTGACCTGCGCTGTCATTCCAGCGGACGGCTGCCGCGCGGGTGTCCCGGGACGGGACGGGACACCCGCGTCGCCCCTGGGACAGGCTCAGGACACCCGGGCCAGACCCGCACGCCCCGCCGGCATCAGATAGGTGAGGCCGTTCGCGGTGGAGATCTCCAGCGCCGCCCGGAAGTGCCGCACCGCGGTGTCCCGATCGCCCGTGGCCAGGCAGGCCTGCGCGTACGGCAGGAGGCTGCGCACCATCCGGTGCGGCTCACCGGCCCGTTCGAGGATCCGCATGGCCTCGGAGTGCCGGGCCGTCGCCTCCTCGGCGCGACCGAGGTGGCGCAGGGCGACGGCGGTGTCCGTGAGGCTGGCCGCCTCGAAGACCGGATGGCGGGTCGCCCGGTTGAGCGCGACGGCCTGCTCGGCGAGGTCGAGGGCGGTCTCGGCGTCACCGAGGCCGAGTGCCGCCCGTCCGAGCACGTCCAGGCACATACGCTCCTTTTGCCGGTCCAGTCCGCGCGCGGTCTCGATCACCTCCGAGACGACCTCGCGGGCCTCGCCGTACCTGCCCGACTGCACCAGGGCCTGGCCGAGACAGGCACGCACCCGCACGCCGGCGGCGGCCTCTCCAGGGGGCAGCAGTACGGCCACCTGACGCAGGAGCTCGACGGCGCCTTCGGCGTCGTCGGCGTACAGCCGCATCTCCGCCAGCTGTTCGAGGATGATGGCCTCGCCGACGACGTCGCCCTCCGCGGTCATCAGCACGCGGGCCGCCTCAAGCTCCGGCACCGCCTCCTCCAGCCGCCCTTCGCGCATCAGCGAAGCGCCCAGCAGGTACCGGTGCGAGGCCAGCATGCGGCGCTCGCCGAGCCGCTCAGCGGCGGGCATGCTGACCTCAAGCCCCCGGCGCAGCTGCGCCATGCCGCCGCGTCGCGCGTGGGAGATCAACGCAAGCTGTCCGAGCCCGACCGCCGGCGCGTCGATGCGCAGCTGAACGGCGAGCGAGAACGTCGCCGTGAGGTTGGACCACTCCGTGTCCATCCAGTCGACGGCCGCGTCGTGGTCGGCGAGGTCGGGAAGCGCGGGAGGTGGCTGCGACACGATGACCGGCAGGGAGATGACGACCTCGACCAGCTTTTTCACGGCCAGCATGCCGCTGAGGTAGTAGTCGCCCAGCCGGGCGATCGCCGGTACCGGGTCGACTGCGGCCTCGTCGGCGCGGGCGGCCTGCCGCAGCAGGTCGTGCATCCGGTAGCGGCCCGCCGCCGGCTCCTGGAGCAGATGGACGTCGACCAGGTCCTCCAGCAGGGAACGGGCGTTGGCCAGCGGGATCCCGGCCAGGGCGGCCGCGCCGTACGCGTCGATGTCCTCTCCCGGCACCAGCCCCAGCAGCCCGAACATCCGCCGCTGGGCCGGGTCGAGCTGCCGTAGCGACATCTCGAAGACGTCCGACACCGCCAGCTCGCCCTCGCGCATCCGTTCCACCAGGGTGTCGAGCGTCCACGCGGGCCGGTGCCGCAGACGTCCGGCGGCCACCCGGATGGCCAGCGGCAGGTTCCCACAGCGGCGCAGCACCTCGCCGACGTCACCGGGCCTGGCCCCGCCCGAGGATGCGACGAACAGCTCCGCCGCCTCCTCGGTCGGCAGGACGTCCAGCGAGATCGGCTGCACGCCGTCCAGCTCCACCATCCGGCGACGACTGGTGATCACGACGAAGCACTGGCCTGCGCCGGGCAGCAGATCGCGCACGTGAGCGGCGTCGGCGGCGTTGTCCAGCAGGACGATCGCGCGCCGCGTCGCCAGCTCCGACCGCCACAGCGCGGCGCGCTCGGTGACCCCGTCGGGAATCCTGCCGGGTGGCAGCCCGAGCGCGGCCAGCAGCACACGCAGCGCCTCCGCGGGCTCGACCCGCTCCCGGCCCGGAGTGAACCCGTGCAGGTCCAGATAGAGCTGGCCACCGGGGAAGTCGGCGGTCAGCAGATGCGCGGCGTGTACGGCCAACGCGGACTTACCCACCCCGCCCATGCCGTCGATCGCCACCACCGACGAGTTGCGTGCGGCGCCGAGCAGGGCGTGCAACTCCGCCCGGCGTCCGGTGAAGGCGGTGATGTCGTGGGGCAGGTCATTGCGCACGGGCGGAGGGGCGACCGTGCTCGTCTGGGGCCCCTCCTTGGCCCGCTCCCACACCTCACGCAGGGGCCTGGGGTCACGACCGGCTGCCTTGCACAGCGCCACCACCGTCGGCCAGGATGGAACGGCCTGGCCGGAGAAATAGCGCGACAGCGAGGAACTGCTGACGTGGATGTCCCGGGCGAGCTCGCGCAGGCTCCGTCCGGTCAGGTCACGCAGCTGTCCCAGCCGCCCCGTCAACTCCTCGCGCACCCTTGCCCCCTTGTGTCCGGCTTCCCGCGCTGATCCTAGATGCAGGGAAGCGGGCCGGGGCTGGGCCGAGGGCGGCTGCGCGCAGATCGCGGGCTTTCCCCTGCGTCGGGGAAGCCGGCCCGGCGCAGGTCGGCCGCGGAGTCACTGTCAGTAACGCTGAGCCTTCGCCAGAAACGGCGTCAGCTTCGGTTCCGGTGGCTGGTGGCTGAAGGCGATCGACTGTTCCTTCTTCCCGGGCTGGAGGCGTTCCGCGCCGACGTACCGTGTCTCGACCACCTTGCCGTCCGCGTTCTTGAAGTCGATCTGCACGGCGTAGGAGGCTTCGCCACCGGTCTTGTTGGTGATCGTGACCAGGACGGCGAGCACTCCGCCGGTCTGAGCTCGCGGCATGCCCGTCATGGCGACCTCGGAGAGCGCGTTGCCTCGGCCCTGGACGTTTCTCAGTTCCTTTGCCGCTGCCGCGCTTCGGCGCTGGGTCGCGGCGTCCACCGATGCTTCGAACTCGGAGGCGCGTGCCGACGCGGACGACGCCGCCGCGGATGCGGAGGCCCTTGCCGAGCTGACAGCCGCGGAGGCCGAGGAAGCCATCGCCGACGGTGGTGTACCCGAGAAGGACGAGGCATTCGGCGTACTCGGAGGGCTCGGCTGGGGTGAGGTACCGGCGTTGTGACTGGTTCCGCCGCCGCAACCGGCGAGTGCGCCGGCGAGAAGAGAACCGCCGAGGGCACTGCCCAGCCGGAACCAGCGCCGGCGCCTCGCAGAGCCTGGGAGTCGTCTCACGCACATGCTGCCGTCCAAAGAGGTGATGGTTCCGTTCTCCCATCGTCGGGGCCGGGTTCACCGCCCGCGACTTGAGCAGCCGGGCGCTCCCCGCCTGCGGCAGGGGCCGCTGGAAATCCGGCCGGGGGCTCACAGGGTGTCTTGGGCGAGCGGGTACGCCTGCGGTGGGTGAAGCTGAAGGTGTGAGTATCAGTAGCGAGCGCCCGGTGAGTGCTGAGCGGATCTACGCCGCGCTGGCCGCTCTGGGGGCTGAGCCGGCGGCAGACCCGCAGAAGCGACCCGCTGGGCCGCAGGAAGAAGACCGCCTGTACCTGCTGGGCAGTCTGCTGGCGAAAACGGAGCTCGAGATCACCGCGGCGACCCGTCTGTCCGAGGAGGAGGAGATCGAGGACGTCCTTGAGACGTTGCACGGCTGGGGGGAACAGCTGGGAGGGGATGCCGGCATCGCGGTCAACGTCCTGACGAACAGGCTGCAGCGCACCGCGCTCCAGGTCTCCGAACCCGAGGGGGAAGAGCTGCCGCCCGGCCGGGAGGCCGCCTTCGCCGCCGTCATGACAGCGGTGTACGCGCTCGGCGCCCAGCTGCACGCCGAACGCGGCGACACGGAGGGCACCCGGCGTGCTCTGAGCGGGGCGGAAGAAGCCCTCATCGACATCCTCCAAGGCATGCATGACCTGCGCGTCGCCATCGGCGACGCACCGGGGCCGGAGGAGGAGGAAGCCGATGAGTGACCGGCTCGGCACCTGACCGGCGTGCTGCTCAAGTGGTGAGTCGCCGCACCGGGTGCTATGGGGTGAGGCGGTGCGCGTCGTCTGCCGTTTGCGAAGTTTCGAGGCAGCCGTGCAGTTCCCTCTGCCACAGGGCCTCGCACAGCTGGTCCAGGCCCTGGCGCAGATGGCGCCGGTAGGTGCCGTACGAGCCGATCGCACGGCCGGACGAGCGAGTTCGGCCTGCATGTGTGGGCGGCCCCGGTGGTCGGCGTCTCTGACGTCTTCGCGTCGGACGGTGGCCCCGGCGCGGCCCGGCCGGGCGTGCTGGAGGCGGTGCGCCGCCTGTTCCCGTCCTTGCCGGCAGTCGGCCACGAGCACGGTGGCGGCCGTGCGCCGCGGCTCGAGCCGGTCGGTCCGCTGCGGATCTGGCCGCGCGGACAGAGCGACTCCACAGTGGTCCGGGCCCGCCGTGCGCGAGCCCCGTCAGAGTCGAGCTGGGTGGTCAGCGCGGTGTCCGGGACCGGGTTCCCAGGAAGATCGCGCTCAGCGCCGCGGCCATACCGCCGAGCAGACCGGCTGCCTGTGTCGTGGCACCGCGGTCCACGAAGTCCTTGGCGATCCACAGACATCCGGCGATTCCGCTGGCACCCACCACCACACCAGCGATACGGAAGCGCACGTTGATCATGTCGAGGCGGCGCCGGTGTTCGGCGTCGAGCCGACGCTGATACTGGTCCTCGGCCTCCAGAGCGAACCGCTTCTCCACGAGGGACAGTGCGCGTTCCGCGGCGCCCCCGCCGAGCATCGCCTCGTACTTCTCGACGTCCGCCGCAGAGGGCAGTTCCCAGGCCCCAGCGGTTGGAGTCCGCACATCCGCGTTACCGTCCCCGTCCGCGGGGGTCGTTGGATCGGGGCTCGGACTCGTCATGGTGCGCCCCCCGTGTTCCTGCCCCTCCCCAGTACACCGCGCTCCCCCGGCAGCGGCAGGCCGAGCTCCGCGTGGGCGCGCATCAGCTCCTCGGCGACGTACCGTCGACTGCGCTCTCGCGAGGGCTCCGGCGGCCGGGCCCGTCGATGCGGCTCATGCGCGGGCCGTGCGCTGCCGGGAGCGAACAGGGCGGGTAAGGCCAGGACCTGCGCGACTCCCTCGGCGAAGGCCCGGCCGGGAGACACGGGGTCTGGATCCGGTGACGGTACGGCCGGCGACGCGGCGCCCTTCACCGCGACCGCCCGCTCCTCGGCCGCCGTGCGCCGCACCGCTCGTACGCCCCTGACCATCAGTGCCGTCCAGACGAGGGTGACGCACCCCGCCCACCGGTGTCCGGACACGGCCAGGACCGCTGAGAACGCGAGCGCGCACAGCGGGACCGCCGTGCGCCGCAGCAGGGCACCCGCCCGGCGGCCGGATGCGTCAGATGCGGATGCCTCCCACGCCTCCGTGTCATCGTGTGCCCAGCTCTGCCGCACTCTGTCCCAGGGCACGGCCCCCTCGGCGCCGGCTGCCCCCGGGCCGGACGGACGCCGCCACAAGGAGGGTGTCGTCCTGACCGGGCCCGATCGCCGGGGCTTCGCCGGGGCGATCGGGCCGTGACCGACACGCCAGCGCTGCAGCTGCGGGTCCCAGGGCGCCGTCGTCCCGCTCATGCAGGTCTCCTCGGCGCGAGGCCACCGTGTCCCGCGGCCACGCCGCGTACAGGGCCGGAGGAGCGCTCGACGCGCACTCCGTCGCCGCGCAGAAGCACAGCCCGCGCGTCGAGTTCGGAGGTGTCCCAGCCACGTTCGGTCAGCGCGATGCGCACCGCGTTCAGGACCCGTTCCCGGATGGTTCCGATATACCTTCTGGCGTCGAGTTCCTGAAACATCGAGGCGTGGCTCTCGGCCCCGCGTTCCCGGATCGAGAGAGCAGGTCCCTGGGCCGGCCGCCTTCCCCCTCCGTTCACAGCCACCAGCAGGAACCAGGCGACCGTCTGCCACACGTCGACCAGTGCGGAACCGGCCACCGCCGGCGTCCTGAGGAGCGCCCGGCCGATCCCGCCCCACACGGCGGCGGGCGCGGGGAGGCGGGCTGCCCGGTCCGCGGAGTGGAAGTCGGCCCGCAACGGGTTCAGGACGTAGGAAACGATTTCCAAGGTGACCATCCCACCTTGTGTGTGCGCCCGGACGAACACGGTCGTGACGACTTCCTCCTGCCAGGCGCCCACCCGGACCCGCAGGAAGTGGCGGCGCGCCTCGCCGCTCTCCTCCACGGCCGCGCGCCGGTGCTCCTCGAAGACGTCCGGACCGTGCGGTACCTGCTCCCGGCTGAGCAGCCCCTCCGCGGGAAGGAACACGCACTCGTCGATCTCCACCTGCCGCAGCCGGTCGAGGCGTGCCTGCACGGCCTTCGACGAGCCCGGTTGCGCCGGGTGGCGCAGCGTCGCCAGCTGGGTCTCGATGTGGTCCAGCAGCCAGCCGTTACCCAGGGGCGCTTCAGGATCGAGCGGTGCCGTACGAGCGCCCGGAGCCGCTCGCAGCTCCACCGTCAGCGTCCACGCCTCCCGCAGAGTGCCCATCCCCCGGAACGGGTCGGCCATGTCGTACAGGATCAGAGGCGAGTGCTGCTCCCGCCGGATGCGATCTCCGATCCACTGCAGACGGGCGGAAGTGACGTGTTCCGCGGGGTCGCGCGCCGGGTCGACGAACACCTCCGGAGCGAGGTCGCCGCGCAGCACCCGGTCCAGGTGCCTCTGCCGCAGCACGACGCAACAAGCCGTCACCACCAGGCAGCACAACGCGATCCAGCCGTCGAAGGCGTCCCACGGGAACAGGGTCGAGTCGTCGTAGCCGTCCGAGCCGTACGAGGTCTGCGCAGGGCCGAAGAACGCGACATACGCGACGGTGTAGAGCCCGGCCCCGAACACGGTTCTGCCGACCCAGCGCAGCACCGCGCCCCGGCCCCTGCGGCTGCGGGCGGCGAGCAGGGCACAGCCGGGGAGCAGGACCAGCACGAGCATGCCGGTCAGCAAGAACCCGACCAGCCACACGGCCAGCACCAGCGCCGCCCAGGCGAGACCGATACGCCGGGCTCGTAGGGCATGGACCAGGACCCGTCGGGCGTCGAAGCCGACCGAGGGGGCGATCACACGTTGGTCGTGCGCGTACAGCTCGTCGAGCACCGCATCGCGGTACGCGTCGTCCACATAGACACCCACGCACGACAACCGGGTCGCCTCACTGCAGTGCGGTGGCATGGTGTGGGTCAATGAGCCTCTCCCTGCGATAACCGTCCCGCCGCTGAGGCGAGTTGACACACACGATTGAAGCGCCAATCCAGAGGATAGCGTCCGATGTGGCCGAAAGGGCCCTATCGGTGGGGATCTGACGGTTCCCGCGAAGAAGCGGTTCAACCCGGTGCGAGATCGCCAACAACCGTCCCGCCGGCGGACGTTCGATCGGGGCGCCGACGGAGAGCCTCCCGTACGGAGGGCAGGCGCGAACAGCGTCGTACGGCCTCGTTGTCGTCCGCAACCGTCGTCCGCCGTCAGGCGGAGGACGTGCGATGTGGATCCGGCAGGTCCGGATCCGGGTGACGACGGCCTCCGGTCAGCGTGCAGTGGACGTCGACGACGCCCGGTACCGCCCGCGCGAGCAGAGTGGCGAGCGGCACGAACGCCGCGTCGTCCAAGCAGCCGGTGAGCGTGACGACTCCGTCGTGCACCTCGACGCCCACGGGCGCCAGGGACGTCCCGAAGAGGCGTACGACGACCTCCCGCCGCACCTCCTCGGCGATGTCCTCGTCCTCGCGCAGGAAGACCTTCAGCAGGTCGGACCGGCTGACGATGCCCTTCAACGCACCGTCGCGGCCGACGACCGGCAACCGCTTGACCCTGCTGCGGGCCATGAGGCGCGCGGCATGGGCGAGAGGGGCGTCAGGTGCCACGGTGACGGCCGGAGCCGTCATCAGCTCACCGGCGGTCACCGCGTCCGCCTTGCGGACGTCGGCGAGGTACCGCACCTGTCCGTGGCGATCCTGGTCACCCGTCGCGTACTCCTCCTTGGGCAGCAGGTCGGCCTCGGAGACCACGCCGACGACATGCCCCGCGCCGTCCAGGACCGGCAGGGCGCTGACGCGCCACTCCTGCATGGTCTTCACGATGTCCTTGAAGGCCGCTCCCGTGCGCAGGGCGACGACCGTACGGGTCATCACGTCGTTCACGGTCGGAGTGCCCTCCATGGCGTCCTCCAGTGACTCGGGTGCCGTCGTGCGGCGACAACCCTCAGCCTGTGTCCCAGGACCGAGCCCGGGCAGGGGCCGAGTGGCCCGTCCACAGACCCAGGCGGGTCCGTGGCAGCACGCACTTCGGCCTGTGGCCGCTCTCGCGGGCAGCCGAGGCCTGCTTAGGCACGGCCCGGTGGCCCGCCGACCGGGTGGTCCCGCAGGTGTCGATCGAGTTCGGGGTGGCGAACGCGGAAGCGTTCACAGCCGCCCCCTCCTTGCGGTGCCCGGCACGCGGACACGCGTTCGTCCGTTCGGTCATGACCGTCACCGCCCTCCCGGTCACGCCGCGCGTACGGCGACTTCCGCGTGCTGTTCCCCGCCGAGCACCACCTTCAGCGCACCGGTGTCGGCCGCCCTGGAGAAGACGTCGTACGCCTCGTCCATGTGGTCCAGCGGGAAGGTGTGGGTGACCAGCTGTCCGGTGGGGAGCCGGCCGGCGGCGGCCATCCGCAGCAGTGTGGGCGTGGAGTAGGTGTCCACCAGGCCGGTCGTGATGGTCACGTTCTTGATCCACAGGTCTTCGAGGTGCAGCGTGGCGGGCTTGCCGTGCACGCCGATGTTGGCCACGTGGCCGCCGGGGCGGACCATCCGGGTGCACAGCTCGAAGCTCTCCGGCACGCCGACCGCCTCGATCACCACGTCCGCCCCCAGCCCGTCGGTCAGGTCGGCCACCAGCGCGCCGGGGTCCTCGGCGACGGCCGCGATCGCGTCGGCGCCGAGCCGGTGGGCGGCCTCCAGCCTGGCCGGAGCCAGGTCGACGGCGATGATGCGCTCGGGCGCGAACAGGCGCGCCGTGACGACGACCGCGAGGCCGATGGGTCCGGCGCCGACGACGACCACGGTGTCACCGGGCCGCACGTGCCCGTTGAGGACACCGACCTCGTAGGACGTCGGGAAGATGTCCGCGAGCAGCACGGCGTCCTCGCTGCGGAGCGTGCCCGGCAGCGGGTGGACGGACAGATCGGCGCAGGGGACGCGGACGTACTCGGACTGGGTGCCGTCGATGAGGTGGCCGAGGATCCAGCCTCCGCCGCCACGGCACTGACCGTAGGCGCTCTCCCGGCAGAACCGGCAGCGTCCGCAGGAGGTGATGCAGGAGAGCAGCACTCTGTCGCCCGGCCGTACGGTGCGCACGTCGCTGCCGGTCTCGACGATCTCGCCGACCGCCTCGTGGCCCAGCACGGTGCCCGGGCGGACCTCGGGCACGTCACCCTTGAGGATGTGCAGGTCGGTGCCGCAGATGGTCACGGCACCGGCCTTCACGATGGCATCGGTGGGCTCCTTGATGGCCGGGTCCGGCACGTCCTGCCAGGACGCCTGTCCGGGACCGTGGAAGACGAAGCCTTTCATCGGATCCTCACCCCTTGCGTCGTACGCCTCTTCAGCCCGCACGTTCAGCTTGGCCAGTGGGTGAGGGGTGCCGCTTGAGCCGTCCGGCCCCTGTCACCGGTCAGGGGCCGGACCGGCCCTGGTGGCGGGGCGCCCGGGACCGGGTGGCCTGCCCACGGGGCCCCCGGCCCCTGTGGGCGCCGCTCCGCCGGGGTCACCGTCGAAGGAGTCGTCACGACGCGGAGGTGTCCCGTCATGCGCAGCACCCGGTGGTTGTGGCGGTGGCGGAGCAGTCCGCTGCGTCGGCGCGAGGACGTCGCCGAAGCCTGGATCATCCTGGTCGTGCGGGTGGTCGTGGTGATCGGTGGGACGGTGGCCGGACTGGTGACGGCCCGCAGCGTCGAGCGCGAGTCCGCGGCGCAGCGCGTCCACCGGCATCCCGTCCGAGCCGTCCTGGTCTCGGACGCCCCGCACGGCGTCACCGGGGACTGGTCGACGGAGGCCGTGTCCAGGCCCGGGTGCGCTGGACGGCTCCCGGCGGGGCCTCCCGTGGCGGGCTCACGCTGGTCGACGGCGGCCTGAGGGCCGGGGCCGGGGTGGCGGTCCGGCAGGACGACCGGGGCCGGCTCCTGCTCACAGCGCCGACGGGCCGGACCGAGGGGCGTGTCGAGGCCGCCTTCTTCGGTACCGCGGCCGCCCTCGCCGTCGCGGCGCCGGTCTTCGGCACGGGTGCCGTCGCACGAGCGCGGCTCGACCGGCGCCGCATGGCCCACTGGGATCAGGAGTGGAATCTGGTGGGACGGCGGTAGGGCCCGAAGACGGGCCGATCCGTGACGCGAGAGCCGGTTGCCTGCGCTCGGACATGCCCGCCGGCGATACGCGTGGCCTCGCACCACGGAGAGCGCGTGTGCGGTGGCTACCGCCCGTACGGCTCCCAGGCGGCTCGGGTACGACCGCCACCGGCAGTCCGCGGGGTGGAGCACGCCGTGGTCGACGCGGCCCGGTTGGAGGCCGAAGTGGCCCGTGCGTCGCCGGGCACCGACGACGAGCAGGTCGGCCTCACGGGACACCGCCGGCGTGGCCCTCGACCGTACGCCGCTGAGTCTGCAAGCCGGTCGTGGCGGGTGGCGCCCTCCAGCGCGTCCTGCACCGGTTCCGCGACCTGCTGCTCCCGCGGGCGGGCTCGCCGACGAGCAGGGGGTGCGCACGAGGCTGGTGCAGCGGCCGGCGCCAAGCCCGGACGACCTCCTGCGGGGCCTCTCGGGTGAGGGTTCCGACCTCAGCGTGGCCCCGCGGGGCCTGCGCGATGAGAGGCCGGTCGGCCCCCTCCCGGGACCGACCGAGCCTCCGCCGTGCGGAAGCCTCGCGTCGTTCCTGTTCCCGCCGTCGTCGGCCGTGCAGGTGGAGGTGCACGACGGTGTCGTGACGCTCACCGGACGGATCCGTGACACCGCCCTCGTGCCCGTCGCGGCGCGCCTGGTCAGGTCCGTCGAAGGGGTCGTGGACGTGGAGTTCGACCTCGCTCACGCCAGCACCACGCGTCAGCCGGAAGGCGCACCGCCACGGGGCCACTGGGCCGGCCGGCCCTAGTGCGTGTGTCGAACGTCCCGACGTCTGTCCCCGCTCCGGTGTGACGCGTTCTGTCCGCCATGTCGACGCTCGTGTGGAAGCTGCTGAGGGATGCCCGGGCGGCGGTCCGCCTCCGGGCCTAGGACCCGCGCCCCATGCGTACCGTGAACCTGCTGGCTAAGTTCGGCACCTATGCAAACCATGGAGATCATTCCTCGCACCACAGCGGAGCGCAGGCGGGACACCCTGCGGAGGCTCAGCTCGGAGCGCGACATATGGGTGTCGACGGCCCACCCCGACCACGGCCCGCATCAGGTGCCACTGTGGTTCCTGTGGGACGGGCAGGCAGCGTGGATGTGTACCAGCGCAGACTCCGCGACCGCGCGCAATGCGCTCAAAGAACCGCGCGTACGGCTGGCGCTGCCGGATGCCTTCGACGTGGTGCTGCTGCAAGGGGAGGCGAAGTGCTGTCCCGCGCGGGAAGTGGCAAAGGATGCCGCAGATGCGTTCGCGGGCAAGTTCGGCTGGGATCCGCGCAGGGAGAAGGCCCCCTTCCTGTACCTGCGCGTGGCACCGCGGACGGTGCGCGCTTGGCGCGGAGTACCGGAACTGCGTGGCAGGGTGGTGATGCGCGCTGGGACGTGGCTGGGATAGCCCGGACTCATGGGGAATGCCCGGGCCCCTGGGGAATGTGCTGGGCACAGCCACTCGTTCGGGGTCGCGACGAGGATGGTCGCCTCGTACGGACGCGCGCGGTCTCACACCGGCCGAGACAGCCACGCCACGCGGCCTTCCAGTGAGCCGGCCTCCGGGAACGTCGCGGGGCTCGGCTCACTGCTTCTGGAGGCGCACGATCACGACCGGGCAGCTCGCATGCTGCGACACATGCTGGCTGACGGAGCCGAGCAGGGCGCGTGCGAACCCTCCCCTGCCCCGGCTGCCGACCACGAGGACGTCGGCTCCTTCGGCGGCGCGCAGCAGGACATCGGCGGGGTTGCCGTGCACCACATGGGTGCGGACCGAGCCGACAGCGTCCGCGCCGAGCACGTCCGTCAGCTCCTGGCTCATCTTCCGGCGGGTCTCGTCCTCGTCGACGTCCATGTCCACGGCGGGCGCCGACCAGCCGTACAGGCCGGGCAGCTCCCACACCGCGACCGCGTCCACGGTGCCGCCGACCAGGCCGGCGTAGCGCACGGCCCAGCGCAGGGCCTCGTACGAGGACTGCGACCCGTCGACACCGACCACCACCCGGCGCTCGGAGGCATTCTCCGCCATGCGACCCACCTCTTCTTCGGTGTCTGTGCCCACCGGGCCGGTCCGCCTCTGCCCTCCACGCTGAGGGAC
Organism: Streptomyces filipinensis; assembly: GCF_014649495.1. Classification (GTDB taxonomy): domain Bacteria; phylum Actinomycetota; class Actinomycetes; order Streptomycetales; family Streptomycetaceae; genus Streptomyces; species Streptomyces filipinensis. Next base: position 55,313 of record NZ_BMTD01000013.1, read on the forward strand.
CCGTCGCCACACCGCCAGAGATGCGCATCCGCCGGCATGACGGACCACGGGTGCTCGGGTGCCCCGCCCGTAGCGCGTCACCCAGCCGGGTACCACTGCTCCACGCGGCCGTGGCCGATGCTTCGATCGACGGCACCGGTCCGCTGGCGGGAGCGATGCAGCGACGGGTCAAGGACGACGCGCCATCCGAAGGCAGCCGCACGGCCTCTGCGGCACACCTCGACACCGTGGCACTCCAGTGCCCGCGGTCGCGAGGGTTCTTCGGCCCGTGCCGCAGGACCTTCGGGCCCCCACTGCTCATGTGCACTGGCCGTAGCCGCTGTCGGCGCGCGAGACGGCCACCTCAGCGCCCAGCGGGGGGACGGCCCTCCCCCGGCTGGACGTCACTGGTTACGGGTTCACCCGGCAGCCCCTTCCGCTAGGCCCGGTAGCGGTAGCGGATCCGGCCGCGGGTGAGGTCGTAGGGGCTGAGTTCCACGAGCACGCGGTCGTACGGAAGGATCTTGATGTAGTTCTTCCGGATCTTCCCGCTGATGTGGGCGAGCACCGTGTGCCCGTTCTGGAGCTCCACCTTGAAGGTGGCATTGCGCAGGCACTCGATGACGGTGCCCTCGACTTCCACGCCACCTGAAGTTTTCGTCATGGTCTCTCGTTTCTCCGTCCTTGTGACGGTGTAGTCGCACAGGAATGCATGCGGTGCGCGGTCGGACGCGGCCGCCTCCTGATGGCGGCCGCAGCCAGCCGGCTGTGAGCTCGGTGCGGTGTGTCGGGGCGTCAGCGGCGTACGAACTCCACCGTGCTGCCCGCCCGACGGGCGCCGATACCCTCGAACAGGGCGGTGGCCGCCGCGTTGGACTCGTTCACCTCGGCCCATGCCGCAGCGGTCCCGCAGCGGTGCAGCGAGCCCAGCGCGTGGGCCAGCAGCGCCCGGGCGATGCCGCGACGGTGCCTGTCGGCCCGGACGGCGATCAGCCCGATCCTCGGCTGCCGGGTCAGCGGCGCCACCCGGACCAGTCCCACGTACCGGTCCAGGTGCCGCGCCACCGTGTACTTCGACGGGTCGAGCACGCTGGTCCCCGCGGGTCGGGGCAGCACCTCGGCCGGCATCGTCTGCCATCCGACCGCGGCCTCGACCTCGTCGCGGACGATGCTGTCCAGGGCGCGCAGCGGGCCCTCCTCCGCCTCACCGGCGGGCACGATCGTCACGCCCGACGGGGGCCGCACCGAGCCGAGCCCGGTGACCTTCGGATCGGTGGGCACGCGATAGCCCCACTCGCGGCGTACGGCGGTGAAGCCGGCCCGCTCCCAGGCGGACGTCGAGTCCTGGTCGGCCTCGTCGGCCACGGTGTACAGGGGTGTCGGCAGGTCCGTCAGCATCGCGTCGGCGATGCGATCGAAGACCGCGCCGTGCCAGGCGTCGATGCTGATGAACAGCCGTCCGTCGGGCCGACGCGAAGCGTCGCCGCGGCCGACCACCAGGTCGTCCTCCAGGGCGTGCCACTGTGTGTCCGAAACCCGCGTGACCACGACCGCGTGATTGCCCGTGCTCGAAGTGAAGTGCGCAGAGTTCATAGGTGTTGCCTTTCAGGAGTGCCTTGTCTCTGAGGCGCTCCCGGCGACACCGACGTCAACCGCCCACCGTGACGAAAAGGGGGAGCACCCACTCGGATACAGCCTTCATGGGTCTCACCTCCTCGCGTTCTCTCACGGCTGCCCAGACGGTACCAGCGGGGCATCGACCGCCCCAACCCATTTAACCGACCGTCTCGTTCGCGCGCGGATCGCCAAGGCCCGCGGCGCGTACCCCGGCCTCGCTCACCCGGCGAAGGCGCGCCGTGAACTCGAACGCCTTGCGGCAACCGCGCCACGCTGGGGCGTGGAGCCCTGAGTGCGGGCCGGATCGCGCCGCGGGGCCCCAACTGCTGGGCAGACGTGTCCTTCCAGGCCGTTGGGGCCGCCTTGGCTGCTCCGCGGGCTCCGTCTTCCCGGAGCGGGGGACGGAGCCGATGGTGACGACACGACCACCGGGCCGGACCACCCGGCATGACGAGCGCGGGTACGTCTGCCTCGGCACCGTCACCCCGCCGCCCTCACCGTCCGGCTCCGACCGTGATCAGACGGACCGGGTCATGAGATCGGCGAGTTCACCCAGGACTCGGGCCGCCGGTGCCGGGGCGATCAGCCACTTCAGGTGACTGCCCTCGATGGTGCGCACGTCGTACGGGTTCTCCGGCGTCAGTGCGTTGCCCTCGCGGATCAGCCGGTCCTGTATGGCGAGCGGCAGGCTCGCGTCGTCGGCCAGACGCACGAAGGTCTTCGGGATGCGGCCCCAGGTCGCGGCCTGCGCCCGGTCGGCGGAGCTGCCGGCGTCCAGGTTCTCGTCAGGCTGGAAGGTGTTCAGGAAGGCCAGGAACTCCTCGTCGGTGCCGTCGGCGAGGAAGGCCGACTTGAACGCGGCCAGAGCGTCCGGGTCCGCGGTGCGGAAGTTGACGCGCAGCAGGCCGAGTTCGGCCGGGCTCCCGGCCATCGCCTTCGCCAGGGAAGCGGCGTCGACCGTGGCCATCTCCGGCTCGGCGTAGTAGGCGCTGACGTCGAGATCGACCGGGCACCAGGCCGAGACGTAGACGATGCGGTCGATCAGGTCCGGCCGGGCGTTGGCCGCGGCGGTGGCCGTGATGCCGCCGCGGCTGTGCGAGACGAGGATCACCGGCCCGTTCTGCTTTGCCCGCTCCAGGATCCCGATCAGATGCGCGGCGTTGTCGGCGAGCGTGACGCCCTTGATCGAGCCGGGCGCGGTGGCGAGCCCTTCGAGGTCCTGCGGCGCCTGGTAGGCACGCGGGTAGGTCGCCCCGAATCCGTGGCCGGGCAGGTCGACGGCGACCGAACGGTGTCCGAGGAGGCCGAGTTCGGCCTGGAGCGGCGCGAAGGAGAACGAGTTCGCGAAGGCTCCATGAACCAGTACGAAGGTCGGTTGCATGTGTTCTGACTCGCTTTCTTGCCCCGGGCGTCGGCACGCGCAGCGTCGTTCCGGCCACCACAGGCCACCTCTCGACCGTGGACCGAGCCGTCGTGCTGCGCGCCCTCGCCGCGGGGACGTCTTCGGGCGTGGCAGGCGCCACGCGGTCAAGCGGGGAGTTTCAGCGGCAGCGGCGCGGGTGGCTGCCCGGTATCCGATGGTTCACACTACTCAACGAAAGATCATCCGCACTACCCGTACAAGTCCCTCCGCTTGCGCTTCGCCCGCGCGGCCCCGCCCTCGGTGGACGGGACCTTCGCGTCAGGTGTTCGACGGGATGGGGGATTTCATCGAGCATCCCCGGCAGGGGCCCCGGCGGTGTCCTCTCCCGGCTTGTCGAGGACGGCCAACTCCTCCTCGGTCAGGCGCAGGGTTCCCGCGGCGATGTTCTCCGCGAGGTGTGCCGGGTTCGTGGTGCCGGGAATGGCCAGCACGTGCGGACCACGGTGGAGCGTCCACGCAAGTCGTACCTGGGCCGGCGTCGCATCGTGGGCGCGTGCCACGGAATGGACGCGCGTGTCGTGCTCCTGGACTGCGGCCGCCTCGCGCCGCAGCCCGGAGACGGCGAAGAACGGGACGAAGGCGATGCCCCGCTCCCGGCACAGGTCCACCAGCCCGCTCTCGTCGGCGCGGCGCCAGTCCAGGCCGTAGGAGTTCTGCACGCAGACCACGGGCGCGATCGTCAGGGCCTCGGCCACGTGCTCCGGGCGGACGTTCGACAGCCCGAGGTGCCGGATCAGACCCGCCTCGCGCAACTCGGCGAGGGCGCCGAAGTACTCGGTGAACGAGGCCGTACCGGGGCCGTTGCGACGCAGGTTCACCACGTCCAGGTGGTCCCGGCCGAGCTGGCGCAGGTTCTCCTCGACCTGGCCGCGCAGTTGGTCGGGGCGGGCCATGGGGAGCCACTCGCCGGAAGGATCGCGCCCCGGACCGACTTTGGTCGCTACGACCACGTCGCCGTGCCAGGTGGAGAGGGCGCGGTTGATGAGCTCGTTCGCGGACCGCAGTGGCGAAAAGTAGAAGGCGGCCGTGTCGATGTGGTTGACGCCCTGCTCGAACGCGCTGTGGAGCAGGCCGACGGCGACTTCGCGGTCGATCGGCGTGCCGTCGGAGTTCCCCATCATGCCGTTGCCCGTCAGTCGCATCGCGCCGTAGCCGATGCGATTCACCTCCAGGTCCCCGAGCTTCCAGGTCCCTGCTGATGCCGCTGCGCTCACCGTGCTCCCTCGTCCGCCGGCCCGTCAGGTCCTGGAGTATGGGGCGGCCGGGGTGTGCAGCGACAGGGAGACGGGCTGGGCGAAACCTCACATCCCGATGGGGAACCAACCGTCCGCACAGAGCCGTTGGACCTACCGAGACGGCGTCGGCCAAGCTTGCTGAAGGCTGGGCCAGACCCTCCGATGACGCTGACCGGAGCAGGTGCCGGACGCCCGCTCCGGAAGTCCGCCGCGACTCCGGTTCACCCCACCACGTCCGGCGATCGTGATCCGGGCCGGTGTTGACGGCGCTCTTTGGTCAGCGCCATGCCACCGTCCCCAGTGACCTGCACCGCCGCCATTGTTCAGGGTGGCCAAGACGGCTGCCCAATCAATCGTGGGGCGCGAAATCTGGTTCTGCGGGCCGGCCGGCGGGACATCACCGGCCTGCCGCGCACGTCTTCCTCCACCGCGGCCTCAGGCGACGGCACGCTTCTGCTGACTGATAGCCCCGGGGGCGCGCCACCGCGTCCCCGGGCCACCAGGGGACATCATGAAAATACGCAGCACCATACGCACGCGCGTTCTGTCCGCTCTCACACTCTCGACATCCCTGGCGTGCGCCGGCTGCGCGGCGAGGCCGACCGCGGCGCGGCCAGAGCCTCCTCGTCAGCCGTCCCAGCCAACCGGCGGCACTCTCAACCGCACGGCGCCCTGCGATGGCTCGCCCTCGCCCGCCACCCGACCCTGTGGGGCCTCATGACGTACGAGAAGGGCTTGGACCAAGCGACGAGCGTCATGACGTTCGCCGCCGACTACACGGCCCCGCCCCGAAACCCGCTGTCGATGGCACGGGACGGGTTGGCGCGCTGCGGTGCCGCCTGGCACCCGAGCGCCTGCACTCTCGCCGTCACCGGCACCCGCCAGGATCCCGGGAAGGCCACCGTCACCGGGGCTCTCACCTGCCTTGACGGCACAGGGGGCATCCCATGCAACGCCCCCGACACCCTGGTGCCGCAAGAGCGCGACCTGCTGGGCACCGCGGTCGCACGAGGAGCCCGGTCGTGAACGCCCACCGGCACGGTGCCCAGGCGCTGGAATTCGAGGAGTACGTCCGTACGCGGCATGACTACCTGCTGCGGAGCGCACGGTGCCTGGTCGCCGACCCGCTCGACGCCCAGGATCTGCTGCAGACCGCACTCGTACGCACCTACAGGCGGTGGGAGCGCATCAGCGACAAGCGGCTCGCGGACGCCTACCTGCGGCGCGTGATGATCAACACCCGTACCGAGTGGTGGCGGGCCCGAAAGCTGCGGGAACTCCCCACTGACCAGCTCCCGGACACGCGGGTCGAGGACACCACCGAGCGGCACGCCGACCGTGCCCTGCTCCTGGAAGCTCTCCGAAGACTCACGCCCACCCAGCGCAGCGTCGTCGTGCTGCGGGCCTGTGAGCAGATGTCCACGGAGGAAACGGCTGCCGCCCTCGGGATGGCGGCCGGCACGGTCAAGAGCACGCTGCACCGTGCGCTCGCCCGGCTGCGCCAGGAGCTGCGACGCCAGGGCTCCGGTATCCGCGACGAGGGGGTGTTCTAGGCCTGGCTGACACTTGGCCTGCCGGACTCTGGTCGCTCATACGGCGCTCGTGGAAGCGGCCCGGGTCACACCCCGACCGCTCCGTCGATGCGCTCGCGGATCAGATCGGCGTGTCCGTTGTGACGGGCGTACTCCTCGATCATGTGGAGGAGCACCCAGCGCAGGGAGACCGTGCCGCGCCAGGGGTCGCGGCCCTCGATGTCGAGATGCGATGCCTCGGCGACGAACGCTTCCGCGAAGGCGACTTCGGCGTGCCAGGCCGCCCAGGCCGCGGCGCCGACCTCGGGGTCGGAGGCGGCGCCGTCGAAGTCGCCCTCGGGGACGTCCGTGGAGGAGAAGCGCAGCTCGACGTCGTGCCCGGCGAGCACGGCACGGAACCAGCGGCGTTCCACATCGGCGAGGTGCCGGACGAGGCCGAGCAGGGAGAGCGAAGACGGAGACACGGACCGCAGGGCCAACTCCGGCCTCAGACCCGCGCACTTCAGCTCCAGCGTGGCGCGCTGGGCGGCCAACATGGCCACGAGCATGGTCCGTTCGTCACCGGTCGCGGGGCCGCTGAACCGGTGCTCGCTGCCGGTGCCGGTGAACAGTTCGATCCGCCGGTCGGGAATCTTCATGGCCACATCATGGGTCCGAGCGGCCGTCCTTGGAAACCGCGATCCGGGCGCGTACCGAGCCGTGATCCATGGTGACTGAGCACTTCACCCGGCGACGAGCGACGGAGTGAAGCGCTCGGTGCATCAGGTGCCGTGGTGCACGGGTCCCCACGTGCCGGACAGATTGCGCTCGAAGAACGTGAGGACGTGGTCGCGCAGCATGGGTACCGAGCGCGCCGGGTCGATCGCGCCCACCATCCGGTCGCGGCCTTCGGCGGTCATCAGCCCGGCCGCCTGGAGCTGGGGCACCATGGCGGCGAAGTCGCTGAACACCCAGTGCATCGCGTCGTCGATCTGCCTCCGGCGGGTGCGCCGTCCCGGGTGGTCGAGCATGGCCGACCAGGAGCGCTCGATGTCCGCGTCGCGGAAGCCGTCGGTGCCCAGCAGGAGCATCGGCCGGTTCATTCCGTACCGGGCCACGGGCAACAGCGGCGCCGGCTCGCCGGGCTGGTCCGGCGGATAGTCCAGGTAGCCTTCCAGGTTGACCGCCGCGAGGATCCGGCGGTCCTCGTACGCGGTCTGGGCAGCCGCTGTGCCGCCCGCCGAGTGCCCGTACACGCCCACCCGTGCCAGATCCAGCGCTCGCGGGAGGTGTCGGGGCAGCGGGCGCCCGACGGCGTCGGGAGTGTGCCCGGCCGCCAGGCGCTCAAGCTGGTTCAGGACGAACCGGATGTCGGCTAGGCGAGCAGCGATCATCGTGTGGTAGACGTCCGGCCGGGTGCGGGGGTTTCCCCGGAACACCGTCGTGCGGATGTGCCTGGGCCGATAGCTGGTCGTGACGGGGAACTGTACGACGCTGGCGTCTCCGGGGTGGTCGATCGACACCACCACGTAGCCCTGGCTCGCCAACTCCTCGGCGACGTAGGTGCCGAGTGTGCGCGGGTCGCCACCGCCGGGACTGTAGAGCACGACAGGCCGGCGTACGGTCTGAGCGGGCGCGCCCGCGTGCGCGTGGGTCATGGTGGCGGCCCAGTCCACCCCGGCGGTCGGCAGCTGCGGGTTGGCCCGAGGTGCGATCCGGGCGAAATCCGCCGCTGTCCTCGGGGACATCTGTGGCGCGATCGGATGGCGGCCGCCATCCACCTGCGCGGCGGGATAGAGCACCGTCACCATCACCTCGCGGACAGGCATCGACGGGTCCCACGGATCGCGCCTGCTGGGATCCACGAGGTAGAGCGTGGTCGCCCCGACCGGGTGCGGCCCGGTCGGGACGGGCAGCCGCAGGGCCACCGCGTCCGCCGCCTGTTCCCGCGCCGGCACCCGTACGGCACCTCGCGCGATGCCGCCGCCCGTAAGCAGCAGCGCGCCGCCCGCCAGAGCGGACGTGGCAACCATCCGGCGGCACATGGTTCTTGACGTAGAGGAAGGCGTCATGCCCCGGATGCTCGCGCCCGGCGTCGCGCAGGGGCGATCGTTTAGGCTCGGTCCGAAACCATGGCGGCGGCGTGGCAGGAGGAGTAGTGATCCGGATCCACCTCACCGTCGCCGACACCGCCCGTATCCGGTTCGCGCCCCGGCCCGCACCGCTGCAGGAACTGAACGCCGCCCTGTCCATGGCGTGCGGTCGCGACAGGGATCTGCTCTTCGGCAACTGGAGAGGGCGGCTGCTGCGCTCCCTGCCCGACGCGGCGCTTCCATTGAGGGACCTCGTGCCTGCCGGGCAGGCTCCCGGCTTCTTGGACGTATTCCGCGACACGCTGCAAGACGGGCTCGACGCCGCCCGGTCCTGGCGCCCGGAGCTGGTCCGCGCCGAACTCGAGCGCGTGTACGCCGACACCCCGAGCTCGTCTCCGCCCCCGCCCTGGGTCCGCGACCTGCACCGGGGGGACGCGGACGCCTGGCGGATCCTCAGCCGCGCGCAGCATGCCGCCTTCGAGGCCGTGCTGCGACCGGTCTGGACGGCGGTACAGGACCTGCATCAAGCGGAGTTCACCCGCCACGCCGTGACCGTCGCCGAACACGGCATCGGCGCCGCCCTCACCGACCTCGTCCCCGGCTCCCGGCTGCTCGGCGGCGTCTGGGAGCTGGACGCGACGGGCAGCCTCGACATCCGGCCGGACGGCCGTGGTCTGCTGCTCCTGCCCACCTTCCACTGGACCGGCCACCCCCTCATCTCCGACTTGCCCGGCCACCCCGTGGCCGTGACCTGTCCGGCCGGCCCCGGCCTGCCGCTCCCGTCCGTTGGTGAGAACTCGCTGCCCGAGGTGCTCGGCCGCACGCGCTTCGCGATGCTCGTGCTCCTGGATCACGAGCACTCCACCACCGACCTGGCCCGGCGGCTCGGCGTCAGCAACGCCACCGCCTCGACCCACGCCACCGCCCTGCGCGGCGCCGGTCTGATCACCACGTGCCGAGCGGGGCGCGCCGTCGTCCACCATCGCACCCCCCTGGGCAGCCTCCTCGTACACCGTGCGCAGCACCCGCCCTGACCACCAGCCCGCAGCCTCGATCGTCCGGCTCAACCGCCTCGTCCGGACGACCTGTTGATCACGACACGATGCGCGCCCTGGTCACGCGGTGTGAGTACGGGGCTCCCGAGCACCGTCGAACCGCCCGCGTCCTGCTTACGGGGTGGCCTGCGGACCATTCCGCGCGCGCCGACGGCCAGCGTCCCTGTCAGAAGGGGGAATACCGCGACCCGCTCCATGCCTCCCATGCCCAGACCCAGGTGGTGGTGGGAAAGGAAGAGCCCCCGGAACGGGGGGGGCAGACCCCACGCCGCCCAGGTCACCCGGGTGACTCAGGGGCCGCGTCGCCGGGCGCGGACCTGCTTACAGAACGACGACGGTCGCCTCGCGGGCGTAGCTGAACCCGTCGTCGTCGAAGTAGAAGACGCTGACCTTGACCTTGTCTCCCTTGACGAAGTACGAGCCCTGCGCCGGGCGCATGGTCACCTGGGCGGTGTGGTCGCCGGCGTCGCAGACGAGCTTGTCCTTCTTGATCGTGCCGGCGGCGTTCCCCTCACGATGGGAACCCGTGCCGAGCGTCCTGGCGTTGGCCACGAGCTCGTGGTCCATGCCCGGATCGCAGGAATAGGTGACCTTCACCTGTACGTCCGGCTTGTGGAACGACACCTTGTCGATGGTCAGCACGTTGGCCTTCGCCGCGGCCATGGGGGCGGCCGCGAGGACACCCGCACCGACCATCAGGGCGGTGGCCGCAGTCCCGGCAAGGCGTCGCCGTACGCTGGTTGACTTCATGACTTTCTTCCTTCCCCCCTGTGCGGTCGCCCTTGGTCTGAAGCGTGGAGAAATCTCCAATTTGGCGGGCCACTGCAACAGTTGATCGATATTCGACTGAAGCCTATGTGATCTTCGCGGCAGTCGCCGACAGCACCGGGCTGTCATGTGAGGATCGGTGGATGGACGATCTACGCTTCCGCCCGGCCAGCGGTGCCGATCTCTCCCACCTCGTGCGGCTGCGTGACGATGCCGCCCGGTGGATGCACTCCCAGGGCATCACCGGGCAGTGGCAGCCAGGCGAACTCGGGGAAGACCACTTCCACCGGATCATGGCGGACGCGGAGGTCTGGGTCGCGGAGGCCGACGGCCGTACGGTCGGGGCCTGGGAACTGTGGTGGGAGGACCCGGACGCCTGGGGCCGGCAGCCCCCGACGGCGGGTTACGTGCATCGCCTGATGGTGGACCGTGCCGCCGCACCGCCGGGAACGGGACGGCGGCTTCTGCGGGCCGCCGAGCGTCGCGTGGCCGAGACGGGCCGTACCCTGACCCGCCTCGACTGCCTGGCGGGCAACGATCGTCTGACCGCGTACTACCTGGACGCCGGCTATCAGGTCGTGGGCCGCGTGGAAGGCAAGCCCCAGCCGGGCGGCACCACCAAGTCGTTCACGCTGCTTGAGAAAGCCCTCGTGGTGCCGACCACCCCGGCCACGAGCTCATCGGACGAGAGCCCGAAAAAAATCGGACGGTGATGTCGAGAATCCGTGGCGGGCTCCGTCCCCGCGGTGAACGCGACCACAATGGGTCGCACCAGCACCCAGGAGTAACACGATGGCCAAGTACCTTCTGCTCAAGCACTACCGTGGCGCCCCGTCCCCGGTCAACGACGTGCCCATGGACCAGTGGACGCCGGAGGAGATCTCGGCGCACATGCAGTACATGAACGACTTCGCGGCCCGGCTCGAGAAGACCGGCGAGTTCGTGGACGGTCAGGCACTCGCCCCCGAAGGCGCGTGGGTCCGGTACGACGGCGAGGGGCGACCGCCGGTCACCGACGGCCCGTTCGCCGAGACGAAGGACCTCATCGCCGGCTGGATGGTGATCGACGTCGACAGCTACGAGCGCGCCGTCGAGCTGGCCGGGGAACTGTCGGCCGCCCCGGGGGCGGGCGGGAAGCCGATCCACGAGTGGCTTGAGGTACGCCCGTTCCTGGCCGCGCCGCCCACCATCACGGAGTGACCTCGCAGATGAACGAGGCCCTGCTCAGGAGCCTGACGCCGGGCGTGCTCGCCATCCTCGTCCGCCGCGGAGCCGACTTCGCGGCGGCCGAGGACGCCGTGCAGGAAGCCCTTCTCGAGGCGGTCCGCGTCTGGCCCGCCGACCCGCCGCGCGACCCGAAGGGCTGGCTGGTCACCGTTGCCTGGCGCAAGTTCCTCGACGCGACCCGGGCAGACGTCGCCCGCCGCCGGCGTGAGGACCTCGTCGACAAGGAGCCGGCGCCCGGGCCCACGCCCGCGGGGGACGACACACTGCAGTTGTACTTCCTGTGCGCCCATCCCTCACTGACGCCGTCGTCGGCGGTCGCGCTCACGCTGCGCGCCGTCGGCGGGCTCACCACCCGCCAGATCGCCCAGGCCTACCTGGTGCCTGAGGCGACCATGGCGCAGCGCATCAGCCGGGCCAAGCGCACCGTCTCCGGCGTGCGGTTCGACCAGCCCGGCGATGTCGCCACCGTGCTGCGCGTCCTCTACCTGGTCTTCAACGAGGGCTATTCCGGCGATGTCGACCTCGCCGCCGAGGCGATCCGGCTCACCCGGCAGCTCGCGGCCGCGGTCGACCACCCCGAGGTGGCGGGGCTGCTCGCCCTCATGTTGCTCCACCACGCCCGGCGCGCCACCCGGACCGCGCCCGACGGCAGCCTGGTGCCGCTCGCGGAGCAGGACCGCGGCCGGTGGGACACCCGGTTGATCGCCGAGGGCGTCACCATCCTGCAGGCGGCCCTCGCCCGTGATCGGCTGGGCGAGTTCCAGGCCCAGGCCGCCATCGCGGCCCTCCACGCCGACGCGCCCAGCGCCGGGGAGACGGACTGGGTGCAGATCGTGGAGTGGTACGACGAGCTCACGCGTCTGACCGACAACCCGGTCGTCCGGCTCAACCGCGCCGTGGCCGTCGGCGAGGCCGACGGACCGCGCGCCGGCCTCGCCGCACTCGGGGCCCTGGACGCCTCGCTGCCCCGCCACGCCGCGGTGGCGGCCTACCTGCACGAGCGCGACGGCGACCTGGCCACAGCGGCACGGCTGTACGCCGAGGCGGCCCACGACGCCCCCAGCCTCGCCGAGCGCGACCACCTGACGCGCCAGGCCGCCCGGCTCAACGCCCGTCGGCGCCGCTGATGTGAAACCAGCTCAACCACACGGTGCTGATGGGGAGCCCCGCGGCGAACGCCGGTCTGCTGCCAGGCCGACCTGTGCCGGATGAGACACGACGACGCTCCGCGGGCTCGTCCGGCCGAGGTCTCGATCTGCGCGACACGGCCGGCGTTCGGTTCCAGGTGCCTGCCGGTGAAGCGGGTCCGCATGCGGCGGTCGTGGGTGACGGCGACCGCGCCCTGGTAGCCGGCCAGGGCGCGGCCCAACTCCTCGACCAGGGGCGGGGAGAGGCGGTGGGTGGGCTCGTGCAGCGGCGACGGTTCCGGTGGGACGTCAGGGTCGCGGCCGGCGCCGCCCTCCTGGCGTGACGCTGAAGGACACGCAAGCTCGTTTCGTCGGCTGAGCCGGGGCGCCTACAGGATCTCGGCACCTACGGCGAGGGCCGCCGCACACTGCGGCAGCGTTCCACCTGCTCGGTCACCTGCTCCATGAACCAGCGCATGATCTCGTACGGGACGACATGTTCGTCGTGGCTGTGGATGTGAACGGTCGGTTCCAGATCCGGATCCTCGTCGGGGACATACGCCACCAGAAAGGCGGCGCCCGGCAGGTACTTCTCCGTGCCGGGGATCTCGGCCCACGCTGCGGGCGCCGGCTCGGCCTCGCTCAGTTCCACGGCCCACGCGTCGTCGGGCAAGGCGTAGTGGAACTGGACGGCGTAGTGACGCCCCGCATGTTCTCGCAGCTCAGCTGGCATGGCGGCAGGTTGCCACGGCTACGGGGGCCGAGTCGCGGAGATATCGGCGGAGACCCGTGATCTTCAGGCCGGTCTGAACTCGATCACGGCCGGCCGGGACTCGGCCGTCCTTCTCGCAGGTCAGCGTGGCGGTGTCGGCGATCGTGACGATGACCTGGCTGGATGCGGCTGCGCTCACCCGGCGCGCCCGTGGGGCAGCCGCGAACCAGAGGCCCGCCGAGGCGCGGGGTCCGCGCCCCGGTTGAAGTCCCCGACGAGCTGGCTGACAGTGGGAGACATGAGCCGTCACCGGCGCCCTCCCAGGAGGGCCCCGTGGATCGCGGCCGGTGCTGCCGTGCTCATCCTCGGCGGCCTCGGCATATGGCTGGCGATGCCGGAGGGCGGAACGCCCCGGCCACACCCGTCGGCCTCGGGGACCCTGACCCCGCCGACGTCGCGTCCGCTGCCTTCCAAGACACCCGCGCCGGAAACGTCCAGCCCCGCACCGAAGCAGACCGGCACGGCCGTGCCCAGGCCGACACCGACTCCGACGGCGACGCCCCCGCACCCGGTGGCACCGACCAGCCGGCCGACCCACCGCCGGACGACCGCTCCCCCGCCGGCCGTACGAACGCCCACTCCCCGTCCGCCGCAAGCGACACCGGCACCGGCCCGGTCCACCGCGGCCCCGCCCCCGGCACCGCCCTCACGGCCCCCGACGTCCCCCACGCCGACACAGTCGCGGCCGCCGACCTCCAGGCCGTCCCCCACTCCCACCTCCACGCCGACGGCCCATGGCGCCGGGCCGCCGACCACGACCTGGTACACCTCCCCCGCGGCGGTCGCCGCCGCGCAGCGCATGGCCGCCGCCGGGGCGGTCGGGGACCCCGCGTGCTCGCTGGCCGCCGTGGGCCGTCCCGACCCGAGCCTCGTCCCGCAAGGCACGCGCATCGGCATCGGGAACTCCGGAGGCTATTGGTGCCTGATCTGGTAGAGCCGTGCCGTGCCCGGCGGCGGCGTCGATCCGACCAGTCGTGCGCGACGTACGCCGGCGGCAGCGCCCGGCGCGCACCTGGTGCGACATGCCTCATGCCAGTGCGGGTTGCGGCTCCGGTTGCTGGACCGTTCCGGTGTGCGTTTCCCATCTTTTGGTGGTGCGCACGAAGCCGTAGACGACCGATGCCATCGCCAGAATGAGAAGTGGCCCGTATAGCCACGGATGTTCGGCCATCTCCACCGGCAGAAAGCGATAAGACGTCAAGAGCGCGGCGAAGACGACTGTCCCGTAAGTGACCAACAGGGTCCCCGACCGGTCCCAGCCGCGGTCGAGCGAGCGCAGCGCTGCCTCGAGCGTGACCGAGAACACCGCGCCGGCAACGAGGTCCACACCGTAGTGGTAGCCGAATCCGAGCGTCGCCCCGAGCGTGGCGATCAGCCAGAACGTGCCTGCCCAACGAAGAACCCGTGGGCCCTTACGGGTGTGGATGAAGATCGCGGTGGCCCAGGCTGTGTGCAGACTGGGCATGCAGTTGCGGGGGGTGAGCGCGTCGAACGACATCGCGTGCGGGTGGATCGGCGGTGGCGTGTGGGGCCACAGACTGGCGATCGCCCAGTGCTCGCCTCCGGTGCCGAAGGCGCCCGGGCCGTAGGCGAAGACCGGTCCGACCACTGGGAAGATCATGTAGATGCCCGGCCCGAGGAGGCCGATCACCAGGAAGGTGCGCACCAGGTGATGGCTCGGGAAGCGGCGCTCGGCCGCCACGTTGCGCAGCTGGTACAGCGCGACGACGACCGCGGCCACCGCGAGCTGGACGTAGACGTAGTCGAGAACATGGGCGCCGATCGGGCCGGTGGCCGCGACGAATCGGCCGACCAGCCACGACGGGTTGCCCAACGCGTGATCGGCGGTGGCCACGTACTGGTCGAGTACCGTCGGGCGCGTCTTGGAGGTGATGAGCAGCCAGGTGTCGCCGGTCTTGCGGCCGGCCACGAGCAGCAGGCCCAGCCCGACGCCCTTCAGCAGCAGGACGCGTTCGGAGCCGGTGCGACGCGTGAGGGCGATGACCGCATAGCCAAGAATCACCCACAATGCACCGTTTCCAAAGGGGTGTCCGTCGGTCACCTTGGCGCCGACCGCCCACCGCCCCAGCGCGAAGACGACGTCGATGCCGACCGCGACGCCAGCCGCGATGAACCGTTGCCGCCAGGTGAGCACGACCATCATCAACGCCATGCCGGCATACAGCAGCGGCCCCGACTTCGGGGCGAAGATCACCTCTCGCGCCTGGTTGGTGATCGGCCCCGGCAGGCCGTAACGACGAGCGGCGATCTCCAGCGTGACGAGGAACCCGAGGGCCATCACGCCTACCGCAGCCCACAGGATCGCCCGTGGTTGACGCCACACGGCGAAAAGGGCTCTGTAGCTTTTCCGCGAGAATGCCCGCGACGCTTTGGATATCAATTTTTCAGCCGATTTGTCAGATTTCAGGGCGATCGTTCATGGGTTCGATCATGTTATCGGAACCATGCGGGCGGGTTGCGCTGGTCACGGTGACATGAAGGCCGGGTGATCCCGCGCTCCCCGTGCCCCGAAACGGGAACGCCGTAGGGGTCGGTCTCCGTGTTCAATGGCCGCGTGGACGAATCTTTGTGGAGCCGTCTGGCGCCGGAGGCGCGAGCGGAGGTTGACGGTCTGATCGCCGCCGGTCGTCATATACCGGCGATCGCGGCGATGCTCGAACTCGCCGGACCGCCGAGACCGAGCCTGCCCGCGTGCGTGGACCTTCTGGAACTGCGAGCCCGTGTTCTGCGTCAATAGTCGACAGCCGACGCTGGTGTTGACGCCGTGCAGGGTGGTGCGCCAGTCCGGGACGGCTACGTGCGTGAGTCGTCGGCTGGGCGATGGGAGCAACGGTACGGTGTGCCCCTGACAATCGCCGGGCCGATGGCCTGTGATCACCAGGGGAGTTCCATGCAACACCGCAGACCGCGCCACCGCCGCAGACTCATAGCCCGAGCGGTCGGTACCGCAGGTGTGCTCGCCGTCGCCCTGAGTGCCGGGGTGACGCCGTCGATGGCCGCCGGGAAGGCCACCCCCAAGCCCACAGCCGGCGGGTCGTCGTCCGTCCAGGGAACCCCGAACTGGGCGCCCGAGAACGACAGTGCGGTCCCGCCCAAGGGCGCCCACCCGTCCGCCTCGCTCAGCAGCGGCCGGGCCTCCGCCGTCCAGCTCAGACTTCCCGCGCCGAGCGGGCGCTACCAGGTCGGCACGTTCAGCCAGCACCTCGTCGACAAGTCCCGCACTGACCCGTACGTAACCGGCAACCGGGCGCGCGAGGTGATGGTGACGTACTGGTATCCGGCGTCCTCCACGTCCGGACACGCGTCGGCACCGTGGATGCCGTCGATCTCGGGCTCCCACTTCCTCGCCTCGCGCGGCCTGTCGCCGCAGCAGGTCACGCTGCCGCAGACCGCCAGCCACGTCCTGGCACCGGTCACCACCAAGCTCGGCAAGCTGCCCGTGCTCCTGTACTCGACCGGGCTGCACTCGGACCGCGCGATGGGCACCGCCCTGGCCGAGGATCTCGCCAGCCGTGGCTACATCGTCATCGCCGTCGATCACACGCACGACGCCAACGAAGTGGAGTTCCCGGGCGGACGGCTGGAGGTCAACACCATGCCGGCCGGCGCGCACTCCTCCGACACGCTCAACGTGCGCGCTGCCGACATCCGCTTCGTCATCAACCAGCTCGGCACCATCGCCAAGGGCGGCAACCCGGACTTCGACCACGCGAAGCTCCCCTCCGGTCTGTCGAAGGTCGTGGACACGTCCCGCGTCGGGATGTTCGGCTGGTCGCTGGGCGGCGCCGCGGTGGACACCGCCATGCAGCTCGACCACCGCATCGACGCCGGGGCCAACCTGGACGGCCAGTTCTTCGGCACGGCGCCGGGCAAGGACCTGAGCCGCCCGTTCATGCTCTTCAGTTCCGGCACGCACAACCGCAACAACGACTCGTCGTGGCGCAAGCTGTGGCCGCATCTCAAGGGATACCGGGTCGACATCCAGCTCCACGGTTCGAGGCACCTGTCGTTCAGCGACAACGAGTGGCTCGTGCCGCAGGTTGCGCCCCTGCTCGGGCTTTCGCCGGACCAGGTGCGGCAGCAGTACGGCACGATCGACCCCGACCGGGCGATCAAGGTCCAGCGCGTGTACCTCGCCGCCTACTTCGACCAGGAGCTGCGTCACCAGCACAGCCCCCTGATGGACGGACCCTCCAGGACCTACCCGGAGATCTCCTTCGTCCGTTGACCGGACGTCCGTGGGACGGGCCTCGCACGAGTATCCGTCCTACGGCCCACGACTCTGGCTGCCCTGGCTTGACGAGGACACGCCCCAGGGGCATGCCGTAGGTACACGGGGGTACCGGGGCGCGTGACCCCCTGGGGATAAAGTGTGCGATTGTCGAACATTCGAGCGCTCGTCGCCGGTTGAGAAAGGATCCGCTGCCCTGCCCACCGCTTCCCGGGCGCCGCGCCGACACCGCACCCTCCGTCCGACCGTTCCGCCCTCCGGCGGGGGTGCGCCCGCCGAGGGCCCCGCTCGTCATGCTGTCGCCGGATGTGCCGGCGCTCACCGTGACCGGCCTGGGCAGCCCCGGTTCCGCGGGCCTTCCGCAGGCCTCGCCGACCGCGGAGCAGCGGACCGCCCCGGGAATCCGGCTGCCGGAGGGCATCACGGCCGACGTCCGGACGACCGCGTCTCCCCCACCGCGCACTACGGCAATCCGCCGGCCAGGCCTGCGGATTCCCAGCCGACCGCCGCCCGTACCACCACCGCACCGCCTGACCACTGATCCGAGGACCACCCATGGCCAGCACCTCCACCGACCAGCCCACCGGCCACCCCCGCCGACCCCGGGCATCGCCCCTGCCGGGGGGAGGGCCGGCAGCTCCGTTGCGCTGGGAGCGCCCGGCGCTCGCCGCGGTCCTGCTGGTCGCCACCGTGCTGTACGCCTGGGGCCTGGACCGCGCCGCGATCCACCCCTACTACAGCGCGGCGATACGGTCGATGGCCACCAGCTGGCGCGCCTTCTTCTTCGGCGGTCTCGACCCCAGCGGTTCCATCACCCTGGACAAACTGCCCGGCGCCTTCTGGCCCGAGGCCGCCACCGTCTGGCTCTTCGGCCCGCACACGTGGGCGGCCGCGCTGCCGCAGGTCGTCGAGGGCGTGCTCACGGTGTGGCTGCTCCACCGGATCGTCCGGGAGTGGGCGGGGCCGTTCGCCGCACTGATCGCCGCGTTGACGCTCACCTTCACGCCGGTCACCGTGGTCCTCAACCGGGCCACCATCCCGGACACGGCACTCACCCTGCTGCTGGTGGCAGCCGCGGGGGCCCTGCAGAAGGCGGTGCGGACCGAGCGGCTGCTGCCGCTGATCACCTGCGGCGTCTGGGTCGGGCTCGCCTTCCAGACGAAGATGCTGCAGGCGTGGCTGGTGCTGCCGGTGTTCGCCGTCGTCTACCAAGTCGCCGCCCCGGGCACGCCGTTGAAGCGGGTTCTGCGCCTGCTGCTGGGCGGCACGACCGCCCTGGTCGTCTCCTGCGCATGGGTGCTGCTCGCCTGGATGACGCCCGCCGCCGACCGCCCGTACGTGGACGGCACCTCCAACAACAACCCCTTCAGCCAGGTCTTCGGCTACAACGGCATGAGCCGCTTCAGCGACGATCCCACCGCGTTCGGTGCCGTCGCGGGCACCTCGGCCAGCCGGACCGACGGGAACACCGGCTGGGGAATGCTGATCAACCACACGATCGGCCCGCAGGTCGCCTGGTTCCTGCCGCTCGCCGTACTCGCCGCCGTGCTGGGCCTCGTCTGGCGCGCCCGAGAGCCGCGAACCGACCTGCTGCGTGCCGGTTTCCTGCTGTGGGGCGGCTGGCTGGCCGTTCACGCGATGGTGTTCAGCACCTCCAACGGCAACCACCCTTACTACACCGCCGTCATCGCCCCGGCGCTCGCAGCGCTGACCGGTGGGGGGCTCGCCCTCTTCCGGTCCGAGTACGAGGCGGGCACGCGGCGACGCGTGGCGCTGCCGTCGGCCATCGTGCTGACGGTGGCCTGGGCGCTGGTGCTCGACTGGCCGACCTTGTTCGTGTCCTGGCTGCTGGTGCTCGCCGTGCCCCTGGCCGTGGGCGGTGCGCTGGGCCTGTGGATCTGTGGGCCGCGCGCCTCCCACCTGCTGCTCCAAGGGTCTCTGGCCGCCGGAATCGTGGCCACCCTGCTCGTACCACTCGGCTGGGCCGCCTCCAGCCTCGATCCGCTGTACGCGGGCGCCTCCACCTCGCCGACGGCCGGACCGGTCGGCAAGGTCTACCACAAGGCCCTCCACGACCGGTCCGCGCTCCGCCAGGTGGGTCTCGACCAGCCCAGCGACCGCGACACCGCCCTGCTCGACTACCTCGTCTCGCACCGCCACGGCGAGAAGTACCTGCTGGCCACCCAGGCCGCCTACCCCGCGGAGCGCCTTCTGCGCGCCGATTCCCAGCCCACGCTGGTCATGGGCGGTTTCACCGGCAAGACCCCCTTCCCCACCTCCCAGCAGCTCGGCGACCTCGTCACCACGCACCAGCTGCGCTACGTGCTGCTCACCCCCCGGCGGCCGGCGACCCCGGCCACCACGTGGGTGAAGTCTCACTGCACACGTATCCGCTCCCGCGCCTACGGGTGGCGTACGAGGGGCAGCTTCGCCCTGTACGACTGCGCGGGAAAGCACTGAAGCCGCGGCACCGCGAGCCTGGCCCGCGGCACGGTGCCGCGGGCGCGCTCCATCTCCTCAGAAGTGGGCTCGCGTCTGGCCGCGGTGGCGAGCACCGCTCGCCGTAGACGCGGGATGCCGATCCGTACGTTCACGGCGGCGGCGATCCAACGGGGATGCGCGAGGTCGGGGGTGGCGGCCGGGGATCCATGGGTACTCGGCTCCAGCAGCAGACCGACGCAACGGAGGCGCACTGATGAGCACAGTCAAGGAATCGGTAGAAGTCGAGGTTCCGCTCCACACCGCCTACAACCAGTGGACGCAGTTCGAGACGTTCCCGGACTTCATGGAAGGTGTGGAAGAGGTCAGGCAACTGGACGACCGGCACAACCACTGGACGACCAAGATCGGCGGAATCCGGCGGGAGTTCGACACCGAGATCGTCGACCAGCTTCCCGACGAGCGCATCACCTGGCGCACCACCACAGGCGACACCACCCAGAGGGGCACGGTCCGCTTCCAGCGCATGGACGACATGCACACCAGGGTGGAACTCGTCATGGACGTCGAACCCAGCGGAGCCGCCGAGAAGGTGGCGGACCTGCTCGGAACGCTCGACCGGCGCGTCAAGGGTGACATGAAGCGCTTCAAGCAGTACATCGAACAGCGCGGGGACGAGTCCGGCGCGTGGCGCGGACGCATCAAGCCCGGAGATTAGCGGGACCTCCCTGAAACCCGTCACGTACGGGGACGACGACTGACTTCCGGTCAAACACTGGCCGACGCGCCGAGGCACTCTTCCCTCCGCTGGTCACGCCGGGTGATGCTCTGCTCACCGGGGGAGATCAGTTGCCACCGACCCACGGAGGAAAAGACGATGCCTCTCGGAACAATCGCCGTGTACAACAGGGCGGACGGCGTGGGTGTCATCACGGACGAGGACGGAAAGAGCCGTCCCTTCTCCGGCATGGAAACGCAAACCACCCGTGAGGGTCAGCGGGTGGTCTTCGAGGTCGTCGGCCACAAGGCGACGAACGTGATCGCCGTCCGGTGACCGACCCGCTGACCACCGCCCCGCCCCGGCAGGATCGGGAGCGGGGCGTACTGCCGTGCAAACGGGTAAGGTGCCCCGGTCTAGGATCGGCCCATGCGAGGGTGGACCAAGAGCCTGGACGCAGCCGGCGTCCGCGAGCCGGGATTGCGTGCGGACTACGACCGCCAACGGCAGCTCGTGCGACGCTTCCGGCGCACCGCGTACCTGGCGGCCAGACTGCTGCTGCCACCGCAGTTGCTCCCGCATGTGGTGGCGGCGACCGCTGTGATGCACCACGGGGACAATCTGCTGGACACCGGGGCCCTCGCGGAGCGCGAGACGGCGTGGGCGTCCTGGGAACGGCGGGTGCGGGAGGCCTTGCGGACGGGGGCGGGTGACACCCCGCTGCTCCGTGCGCTCGTACACACCGTGTCCGCCCACCCCCGGATGCGCGAGACCGTGGAGACCTACCTGGCGACCGCGACGGCCGAACTGCGCTTCGCGGGCTTCGCCACCGAGTCCGACTACCAGGACTATGTGGACGCCTACTCGTACCCGGCGTTCATGCTCGTCGCGGGACTTCTCGCGCCGGAGGGCGACGACGCGCGGTACCGGGCCGCGTGCCGGACCTTCATCGACGGCAGCCAGCGGCTCGACTTCGTCAACGACCTCGCCGAGGACCTGCCGGAAGGACGCGTAGGCATCCCGGACGACATGATGAAACGCTTCTCGGTCACCGTGGACGGCCTGGCGGCCGGCGTCGGCGGCACGGCCCTTGAGGAGCTGGTGGCGGAGCAGGTCGCCGTCGCGCGTACCGCCTTGCTCGCCGCCAGGGAACTGCCGGCGCTGACCTCGGCACCCGGCCGACGGCTCGCCGGTGCGCTGGTGGAGATCGAACTCCTCACCGCGGAGGCGGTGTTGGCACGAGGGGCCGAGGTGCTGCGGGGATCTGCCAGTCCGCCGCTGGGCAGGACGCTACGCGTCCTCGCGCGCCGCTACTGACGCACCGCCCCGGTGGCGAAGAACCTGTACGCACGATCGGCACCGCCGCTCGGCAGGTGGGGAAATCCTCACCCAGGAAGTGGCTTCAGGGCCACCTCCGATACGTGACCCAGCCAGGTTCTTCGCCGTCACGCCGGCCCGTAGCGTCCACCTCATGAAGCTCTCGACGGAGTCCTTACCGCGGACGAACCGGCGACGCGGAGTGATCGTCTACCTCGGCGTCGCCTACACCGGCATGTGGGCGGCCATGTCACCGCTCCTGGCCAACGGCTACCGGCGCGGCAGCGCACGCGAGGCGACCGGTGCGCTGGAGCAGCTGTGTATCGCGGCCGCGATGGCGGTCCCCGCCCTCGCCGCCCTCCTCGTGGTCCGCTGTATCGAGCGCAGCGGCCGGGTGCGGGACGCCCTCGCCCTGCGCTGGCCGAAACCGTGGGGGCGTGCTGTGCGGGCGTGCCTGATGGCCTTCGCCGTCCCCGCCGGCCTCACCACGGCTGCTCTTGTCATCGGCGCCGCCGCCGGCCGCTATCCGTTCGGCGGTGTGCACTGGTACGGGCTCGGCGCTCGGGTGGCCGGAGCCGTGCTGAACATGCTGGTTTGGGTTCCGCTCTTCTTCGGCGAGGAACTGGGCTGGCAGGGCTACCTCTTCCCGCGCCTCGCCCGGGACGGTGACCTCCGGAGCCTCGTCCGGGCGTACGTGGCCACCGGCACGGCCTTCGCCCTGTGGCACGTGCCCACGCTGCTGTTGGGCGGACAGTACCCGGGGCGGCCCTGGTACGTGTCGGTCCCGGCCATGCTGGTGAGTTGCCTCCTCATCCTGCCGGTCTTCACCTGGCTGCGGCTGCGCTCCGGCTCGGTCGTCCCCGCCGTCATCGGCCATGCGTTCGTGAGTTCGATGAGTGTCGACATGGTCAAGGAGTTCGCCGATCCCCAAGCGGCTCTGGATCCCCTGCACATGGGCATGGCCGGCTGGCCCGGCTGGACGGTCACGGGCGTGTTCGTCGCCTTCCTGGCACTGACCGGCCGGCTTCAGCCGTCCTTCCACACGGCCCGAACCGCATCTCCTGACGAGGTACCCACCGGCCGTACGGTGGCCTGTCGGCGGCGTGGATAATGCCCGGCATGACTTCGGAGACAGGTCGCCCCCGGCGGTGGTTGGCGCTGCGCGCCTTCGTGTTCTTCGTGGCAGGCGGCGCCCTCGGCGCGTTCGCCTACGCGGCGGTCTCGCACGGTTCGGACGGGGTGCCGTGGAGCGGGTTGCTGCTCGGGGCCCTCGTGTGCGCGACGCTCAGCGCGCTGTTTCCGCGGCGTCGACGCTGAGCCGCGCGTTCGCCCGGCACGGGCTCCTGGGCAGGCCGGGCGAGGCCACCGCCGTAAGCGCGTCGTTCGCCGCCCTCACGGCCGGAACGCCGGGCACGGCTCAGCCGAGCATCTCCGCCAGTACCGCGGCGACGACCGTGAGTACGGCGACCGGCAGTATGACCACGCGCAGCTGAACCAGCCGACCGGTGAGGTCATGGCCCGCCCGGACCGACCCGTTCCGCTGGTCGCCGTGGCCGAACAGAGCCCGGCACCAGCGGCAGTCCCCCACCTGGTCGTCCAGGCGGGTGGCGTCGGTCAGCTGAGCGAAGACCACACTGTCTCCGTCCTCCGTCACAGCGCTCATACCCGGTCAACGACGCACCCCGGCACTGGGCCACCACCGGGAGGCGGCTCGTGATCCCTCCGCCGCAGGATCGTGACCGAGCCGATCGGCGCGCCGTCGAAGATCATGCCGGGGCGTGACTCCCGCATGTCTTTTCCACACGTTTTCACATTGCCTCCGACCGGGCCGGACCGTACGGTCGTCTCGGCCGCCTCACCTGGCCGCGACGTGCGGAACTCCTTGCGAGAAAGGGCAGTTGTGTCTTCGAAAACCCTGCGTGACCTCAGTGCCCTCGACCAGACCCCGGCCCGGATCGGGCAGTCGACGGTGATCCTGATCGACCTCCAGAACACCTACACCCAGGGCGTCATGGAGCTGGAGGGCTGGGAGGCGGCTCTCAACCGCGCGGCGGAACTGCTGGAGACGGCCCGCGCGGCCGGCGCCAAGGTCATCCACGTCCAGCACGACGGCGGCGAGGGCAGCCCGTACGACCTGAACGCCGAGATCGGGCAGATCCACAAGAGGGTCGCGCCCCTTGCGGGTGAGCCGGTCGTCACGAAGCAGGCACCGGACGCGTTCCACGGCACCAACCTCGGCGACCTGGTCGACGAGGCCGGGAACAGCGACCTGGTGCTGGCCGGCTTCATGACGCACATGTGCGTGGCGTTCACCGCCCAGGGCGCGTTCCTGCGCGGCAACCGGCCCACCGTGGTGGCCGACGCCACCGCCACGCGCTCGCTGAGGACGGACGTGGCCGAGGTGTCCGCCGAGCAGCTCCATCACAGCGCCCTCGCGACCGTCGCCGACCTGTACGGAGTCGTCGTCCCCTCCGCCACCGCCCTGGGCTGACGGACGTGAGCACCTCAGAACTCCGCTGCGGGGAGCGGCGCTTGTCTCCCGCGCGATCCGTTCCCCGCAGCGGCACGCCGCCCCATCCCCGACCGGCCGGACCGCGTCGGAACGGCACCCGAGGTGGGGCGGTGCGTCACTGCTTGGCGCCGAAGTCCTGGGTCCACCAAGGGCCTCCCGTGCCCCGGTGGACGCCCACGCCTATGTCCTTGAAGGAGCAGTTGAGGATGTTCGCCCGGTGGCCCGGGCTGTTCATCCAGGAGTTCATGACAGAAGCGGCGGTCTGCTGACCCTGAGCTATGTTCTCCCCGTACGTGGACCAGCGGTAGCCGGCGGCGGTGATCCGCTGTCCGGGGTCGGCGCCGTCCGGGTTGGTGTGGTCGAAGAAGTGCCGAGCGGCCATGTCGTCGGAATGGGCCTGGGCGGCTCTTTGCAGTTGCGGGTCCTCGGCGAGCGGACCACAGCCGGCAGTGGCCCGCTCCTTGTTCACCAGCGCGACCACCTGGTCCACCGTGTCGGAGGGGGTCGAAGCGGCCTGCGGTGTGTTCGCCGGGACCGGGGCCGGCCGGGTGGACTGCCGGGCAGTGGGCCCGCTCTTCTTGGCGGGGCTCGTCGTCTTGGCAGCGCGCGGCTTCTTCGTCTTCGACGCGGACGGGGACGGGGAGGGCGAGGCCGACGGCGACACAGCGTCGGCGCTGGGTGTGGAGAGGTCCAGGACGGGGGCGGCCGCGCTTCGTTCGGCCTGCGTCCGGTCGCCGCCGGTGCCGGAGTCCGTACCGAAGTACCACCATCCGCCTCCCGCGACGCAGGCCGCAACGACGGCGCCGCCGACGGCGCGGCGCCGCGTGCGCCGACGCCGACGGGACTGGCTGCGCGAGCCGGCGCCCGCGTCGCGGCCACCACCGCGTCGTGCGGCGCCCGGGCGCGGTCGGGTGGCGCCGTCGGCGCCCTCCATCGGTGCGGCGGAACCGGCCTGGACAAGCGTCCCCGAAGCGGAGAACTCCCGGGCCACCAGCGCGGAGGACACCGCCACCAGCGCCAGACCGGCCAGCAGCCCTTCCGCGGGCATCAGTCCGCTCCACAGTCCGCTGCAGCGGGGGCAGCCGCGCGCGTGCCGGGCTATTCGCTTGCGCCACAGAGCCGAGGGCCTGCCGTCCCAGGCAGCCAGGACAGTCCGGAGTTCCTCGCACAGGGGCCGTGCGTCGAGCGCTCGTACCACCACCCGGGCCGCCTCCAGCTGCGCCTTCATCCGCTGGACCCGGACCGCTGTGTGCTCGGGCGACAGGTCCAGGGCCGCGGCGACCTCGGCCCGGGTGAGCTCGCCGGCGCACTCCAGCCACCACAGTGACAGGAGTCCCCGGTCGTCGGGCTCCAGCCAGCGCGTCGCCTGCGCCGTCTCCTGGCGCTGTCCCGCGAGCTGCAGCTGGACCACGGTCAGGTCGACGAAGTCAGCACCGGGATCGGCCAGGTCCTCGGCCTCCTCCACCGCACCCGGGGCGGAACGCCGGTTCTCCCAGTGCGCCCGGACCTGGTTCATCGCGATCGCCACCAGCCAGGAACGGAAGCGCTCGGGCGTCCGCAGTCCGCCCAGCCCGTCCAGGGCCCGCAGCATGGTCTCCTGGACCACATCGTCGACGTCCACCGAGCCGTTCAGAGCCCGGCCGACGATGTTGTAGACCAGCGGGAGGTACGCGTTGACCAGGGCGTCCTGAGCCCGCGTATCGCCCTCTCGGGCGGCCGTGACCAGTACCGCCGTCTCCATCGCGTCCTGCGTGCTCATAACAAGTGCTTCCCATCTCCGAGGCCGAACGATTGTGTCCGATACCTGGGAGACCGCTGGAGGCGCCCCGGATAACAGTTCTTCGTCAGTGAGTTTCGGCGGCCCGAAACCGCCGTCGCTCCCGCACCGGCCACGCCGTCCGCCCGGTCCGCCCGGTCCGCCGAAAACGTGGAGACCGCGGCCGACGGGTGCTCCGGCTGGAAGGAGATCCACATCACCGGCGGCGCCGCCAAGTACATGGAGTACACGAAGAAGGTCAACGGCAAGTCGTGCGTGCTGGGCCTACGACAGCCACCACAGCCCGGAGAGCCGGCGCCGGAGAGGCGGCGGACCGGGGGCGCGCTCGTCAGCGGTGCCCCGATGGTGCACTGTGGAAGGCGTGAATGTCCGGCGAGACGCTGCCGGTGTGCGACAACCATGGCAGTCGAGTCATGTGCTGCTGGTGATTCCCATCGTGCTCATCGTCATCATCACGGTGGTGGACCAGCTGGTCCCGGCCGACATCCATCTCGGTCCGCTGCTGGTGATCGCCCCCGCGATCACTGTCTCGTTCGCGGGACCGTGGCTGACCGGGTTGGTCGGCTTCCTGACCGTAGGGGCGCAGGCGTACATCGGCTGGCACTTCGGGGTGCTGTTCTCGCGCAACGTGCTGGTGCAACTCCTCGCCCTCACCGTCCTGTCGGCCCTGACCGTGATCTACTGCGTCATGCGCGAGCGCCGCATGCGCCAGCTGGCACAGGTGCGCATGATCGCGGAGGCCGCGCAGCACGTTCTGCTGTGGCCACTGCCGGAACAGATCGGCTCCATGAAGATCGCTTGTCTGTACCTGGCCGCCGAGGCCGAGGCACAGATCGGCGGTGACCTGTACGCCGCGACGCCCGTCGACAACGGCCTGCGGGTCATGATCGGGGACGTCCGCGGCAAGGGCCTGTCCGCCATCGGTGAGGCCGCGCTCCTCATCGGCGCCTTCCGGGAAGCGGCCCACCACCACACCTCGCTGCCCACGCTGGCCGCCGCCCTGGAACGAAGTGTGGCCCGCAATCTGCCCGAGCTCGAAACGGAGGAAGAACTGGGCGAGCGGTTCGCCACCGTGATGCTGGTGGAGATCTCCGACGAGGGCCACGTCACCCGGATCCTCAGCTGCGGCCACCCCCCGCCCCTTCTGCTCAGTCCCGGCAGCGCCGTCACCGTTCCGGTGCACCCGGCGCCCCCTCTCGGGGTCCACGGGACGGCACCCGGGGACTACACCGTCGATGTGTTCTCCTTCCAGCCCGGCGACACCCTCCTGCTCTACACCGACGGTGTCATCGAGGCGCGGGATGCCGACGGCGTCTTCTACCCGCTCACGGAACGGGCCGTCCAGTGGGCCGGGGCCAGCCCGGAGAAGCTGTTGCACCACATCCGCCGCGATCTGATCGATCACGTCGACGGACGTCTGGACGACGACGCCGCGCTGATCGCGCTGTGCCGGACACCTGACGGGCACCGGCCCCATCGCTCCCATCGGCCTGGGACGGGACTTCATGTCGGTGGGTTCGGGCACGGCGCCAGATCGGCCCCTGGCTGAGCCGCCCCGTGCCGCCGCCGAGGCGCAGCGACGTACGCGCGTCCGGCACGGGCCCGGGCGCAGCGCACATGCAGCAAGGAGGTCATGCGATGCGTAAGGCGTACCACGAGGAGCTGACCGCGCTCAGCGACGGACTGGTGGAGATGGCCCGGCTGGCCGGGTCCGCGATCGGCCGCGCCTCCACCGCTCTGCTCGACGCCGACCTGCAGGTCGCCGAGGGCGTCATCGCGGCCGACGTGAAGATCGACGACCTCCAGCGGGACCTGGAGGACCGGGCGATCGCCCTGCTGGCCAGGCAGCAACCCGTCGCCACCGACCTGCGCACCGTGGTGGCCTCCCTCAGGATGAGTGCGGACCTGGAACGGTGCGGGGATCTGGCCCGGCACGTGGCCCAGCTCGCCCGGCTGCGCTACCCGGAGCACGTGGTGCCCGACGACCTGCACCGGACGGTTCTGGAAATGGGTCAGCTCGCGCAGCGCCTGATGGCGCAGACCGCCGAGGTGCTCCTCACCAAGGACGTCGACGCGGCGCTGCAGCTGGAGCAGGACGACGACCGCATGGACGAACTGCACCGCATGATCTTCCCTCACCTGATGGACGACCGCTGGCAGCACGGTGTGGAGACCGCCGTCGACGTCACGCTGGTCGGCCGCTACTACGAACGCTTCGCCGACCACGCCGTCTCGGTCGCCCGGCGCATGGTCTACCTGGTCACCGGCGAATACGCGGACGAGTACGCCGACGAGAGGCGCCCCGACCCGTAGGCGGGCCGGTATCCGTGACGCCCCGGAGAGCTGGCCCCGCCTCTGGCGGACGGCGGGGGCACCGTGCCGGGCCGCGGTTCCGGCGTGCGGCGGGATGCGGCCGGGCGGACAATGGCTGCCGACGGGATGCTGCATGCTGCCGCTGACGGGTGCGGCACCCTGCCGGTCCTCATCACAGGCGCGCACGGATCCGCGTTTCACGCCCTCGCTGCCTGCCCGGACGTCGCGCTCCCGTCCGTTCGCGTGTCACGCGCGTGAGCAGGGGTGTCAACCATGGGCGGTATCAACGGACCAGCTCTTGAAAGTCTGCGTGAGGCGCTGCGGGGTCCCGTTCTCGCGCCGGGAGATCCCGGATACGACGAAGCCCGCAGCATCTACAACGCCATGATCGACCGGCGACCGGCCGCGATCGCCGGGTGCGTCGACGTGACGGACGTACGGACCGTGCTCTCCTTCGCCCAGGACACGGGGGTGGAGCTGGCGGTGCGGGGAGGCGGCCACAGCGGTCCGGGGCTGTGCCTGGTCGACGACGCGCTGACCCTCGACCTGTCGCCGATGCGCTGGGTGCACGTCGACCCGGAGGCGGGGACCGCGCGGATGGGTGGCGGAAGCCGGCTGGGTGACCTCGACCATGCGGCCCACACCTTCGGTCTCGCCACGCCGGCCGGGATCATGTCGACCACCGGGGTCGGCGGTCTCACCCTCGGTGGCGGGCACGGGCACCTGACCCGCAGGTACGGTCTGACCATCGACAACCTGCTGGCCGCCGACGTCGTCCTCGCCGACGGCACGTTCGTCACCGCGTCGGAGAACGACCACCCGGACCTCTTCTGGGCGCTACGGGGCGGCGGCGGCAACTTCGGCGTGGTCACGTCCTTCACGTTCCGGCTGCACCCCGTGGACGCCGTCGGCGTCGCCGTGACCGTCTGGCCCGTGGACCGCACCCGAGAAGTGCTGCAGTGGTACCGGGAGTTCCTGCCCGCCGCTCCCGAGGACCTCAGCGGCTTCTTCGCCCTGCTGACCATTCCGGCCGGGCCGCCCTTCCCCGAGCCGATCCACGGGCAGAAGATGTGCGGGGTCGTGTGGTGCTACACCGGCGACCTGGACGGGGACCGCCTGGAGAAGGTGCTCACCGTCGTGAACGCGCCGGGTCCGCCCGCCTTCCACCTCACCACGCCCATGCCCTACCCCGCCCTGCAGACCATGTTCGACGAGATCATCCCCCGGGGCCTGCAGTGGTACTGGCGCGGCGACTTCTTCGACGCCATCTCCGACGACGCCGTCGCCGTGCACGAGAAGTACGGACAGAACCTGCCCACCGGCCTGTCCACGATGCACATGTACCCGGTGGACGGGGCGACCCGCCGTGTCGAGCCCGGCGACACGGCCTGGGCCTACCGGCACGCCGTGTGGTCCGGTGTCATCGCCGGCATCGACCCCGAGCCCGCCAACGCCGGTCTGATCCGCCAGTGGTGCGTCGACTACTGGACCGACCTGCACCCGCATTCCATGGGCGGCGCCTACATCAACTTCCTGGGCGAACAGGAGAGCACCGACCGCGTCCGGGGCACGTACCGCGACCACTACGACCGTCTGGCCGCGATCAAGCGCACCTACGACCCCGACAACTTCTTCCACGCCAACCAGAACATCCCGCCCGCCGCCACCTGAGAGGCTGCGCGTTCACCGGTGCGACCGGCCTCGTCGCCCCACACCGGAGAGCGGACATCCCTCCCCGCCGCCGGCCGCATCGTGGTTTCCGTGCCGCGCGCCCAGCGGCCGAAAGCCGACGGCGCGTGGCTGACGCCGTCGGCGACGATACGTCAGCATGAGCGGCATGTCCGAGAAGCTGAGCACCCCGCGCCGGATCGCCGACGACCACGTCGCGCAGGTCGCCGCCCTCGACCCCATGATCGCGACCCGACTCGGCCTGTCTCCTGGGGACGGCCGGCAGCCGGACCTGTCTCCGCAGGGCTTCGAGGCGCTCGCCGAACTGGCCCGGCGAACACTGTCCGCGCTCGACGCCGTCGAGCGGAACGCCGAGAAGGACGGCGTGGTGTTCGAGGACGTCGAGCGGAACTGCGCGCGTCTGCTGCGCGAACGGCTGACCGCGGAACTGGCCCTGCACGAGGCGGGTGACCACTTCCGCGAGCTGCGCAACGTCAACTCGCCCCTGCACAAGGTGCGGGGCATCTTCACCCTGATGCCCACCGACACGGACGAGGACTGGGCGACGGTCGCCGGGCGGCTGCGCAACCTGCCCGGCGCGCTGGACGGCTACCGGACGACCCTGGCCGAGGGCATCGCCGGCGGGCTGCTGTGCGCGCCCCGCCAGGCCCGGGCCGTCATCGGGCAGCTCGCGGCCTGGACCGGCCGGGACAACGGCGGCACGAGCTGGTTCGCCACGTTCGTGGCCGGTGGACCGGAGGGGCTCAGGCCCGAACTGGACGCCGCCGCCGACCGGGCCACGACCGCGGTGGCGGGATTCCGCGACTGGCTGCGCGACACCTACCTGCCCGCCGCGGACGGCACCCCGGACGCCGTCGGGCGTGAGCGCTACCTCCGCTCGGCCCGCTGGGCCAACGGTGCGGGGGTGGACCCGGCCGAGGCGTACGCCTGGGCCTGGGAGGAGTTCCACCGGACGGTCGCCGAGATGCGGACCGAGGCCGGCCGGATCCTCCCGGGCGGGGGCGTCCGGGAGACGATGGACCACCTCAACCGGCACGGACACACCGTCGTGGGCGAGGAGAACATCCGCGCCTGGCTCCAGCAGATCACGGACGAGGCGATCGACGCCCTCGACGGCACCCACTTCGACATCTCGGGCCCCCTGCGCCGGGTGGAGACGAGGATCGCGCCGCCCGGCAGCTCCGGCGCCCCCTACTACACCGGTCCCAGCCTGGACTTCAGCCGCCCCGGCCGCGCCTACCTGCCCACATTGGGCCAACAGTCCTTCCCCACATGGGAGCTCGTCAGCACCTGGTACCACGAGGGTGTCCCCGGGCACCATCTGCAGACCGCGCGGTGGACCGCCGCCGCGGACCGCCTCAGCCGCTACCAGATCACCCTGGGCGCGGTCAGTGCCAACAAGGAAGGCTGGGCCCTGTACGCCGAGCGTCTGATGGACGAGCTGGGCTTCCTGACCGACCCCGCCCGCCGCCTCGGCTACCTCGACAAGCAGATGCTCCGCATCATCCGGGTGATCATCGACATCGGCATGCACCTGGAACTCACCATTCCTGCGGACTCCGGCTTCCATCCCGGCGAACGCTGGACCCCCGGCCTCGCCACGGCGTTCATGGCCGCCCACCACGGCAGCGACACGGCCCGCCGTACCAGCGAGATCGACCGCTACCTCGGCTGGCCCGGCCAGGCCATCGGCTACAAGCTGGGAGAGCGCGCCTGGCTGCAGGGGCGTGAGGCCTCCCGCCGCCGCCTCGGCGCCGGGTTCGACCTGCGGACCTGGCACATGAAAGCGCTCACCC
Organism: Streptomyces filipinensis; assembly: GCF_014649495.1. Classification (GTDB taxonomy): domain Bacteria; phylum Actinomycetota; class Actinomycetes; order Streptomycetales; family Streptomycetaceae; genus Streptomyces; species Streptomyces filipinensis. Next base: position 86,933 of record NZ_BMTD01000013.1, read on the forward strand.
AGGGTTCGCTCGGCCTCGCCGACCTGGCCGACGACCTCGCGTCGCTGTAGGCGGACAGGCCGGGCGCGATCCGGAACCCGCCCCAGCCCAGCGGCGTGCCGGGCGGCCGCCGGCCGCGCATGTTCCCGCTGTCAGGTGGCGAGGCTGCGTTCCAAAGGGGTGCGGTAGCAGGGCGTGACACGGGTGCCGTCGAGGAAGGCGAGGGTGCGGTGGATCTCGGTCTCGACGGCGGTGCGGGCCTGGCTGGCGGGGTCGGTCAGGAGGTGGTGGTTGATGTGCCCGTCCGCGTGCTGGGCCCAGGTGCCGATGACGCGGCCGTTCCACCGGATGGTCGGGCGTTGTGGCGGAGGACGAGCCGGGCGCGGCGCTGCGCGGCGACCGGCTCCGCGAACTGGGCTACCCCGTCGGCAGCGCCCGCGGCCACGCCGGCGGCTACCGCCTCATCTCGGGCAGCGACCTGCCGCCGCTCCTCCTCGACGCCGAGGAGGCCGTCGCCCTCGCCGTCGCCCTGCGCACCGCCGCCGGCGCCCTGGCCGGGATCGAGGAGACCCGTCCCACCGGCCGGCGCGTCCCGCCCCGTCCCGTACCCCCGGCGACGACCCCGGTGCCTTCGTCGCGGCCCGTCTCTCCGCCGCCCCGACCCGCTCCCGCGCCATCGCCACCGTCCACGCCTCCGCCGACCACGTCCGCGCCCGCGGTCTGGCCACCCGCCTCCAGCCCATGGACGACCGCACCTGTCGCGTCGACGCCTCCGACGACCACCTGCCCCGCATCGCCCAGACCCTGGCCGGCCTCGACACCGACCACACCCTGGACGCCGACCCGGACGTCCTCACCCACCTGCGCGCCACCGCGCACCGCGCCTTGCGGGCCACGGGCACCTGAGGGGGTCAGAGGCGGATGACGATCAGGGCGATGTCGTCGCGGGCACCGCTGGTGACGCCGAGGCGGGCCAGCAACGCGTCCGCCAGGTGGTCGGGGCCGAGGGCGCTGTCCCCGGCAAGGGCTGAGGTCAGGCGGGCCAGGCTGACGTCGATGTCCTCGTCGTGGCGTTCGATGAGCCCGTCGGTGTAGAGCACGAGGGTGTCGCCCGGCGTGTAGGACAGACCAGCCTGGGGGCGGGGCACGTGGTACGGGCGGGCACCGAGCGGCAGATCGGTGGCCTGGTCCAGCAGCTCGCAGCTCCTGTCGGGGTGGAGCAGGACGGGGGGTGGGTGACCTGCGTTGCTGTAGACGATCAGTCGGCTGCGGGTGTCGATGAGTACCTTCACCGCGGTGGCGGCCGTGGCGCCTTCCAGGGAGCGGGCGTACAGGCCGAGGACTTCCAGGGCCTGAGCCGGGCTGGGGATGGCCCGGATGGCCGCGCTCAGCGCGCTGCGGAGCATGCCCATGACGGCCGCGGCCTGCAGGCCGTGGCCGACGACGTCGCCGACCGCCGCGGCGTAGCGGTCGGGTGGCAGGTCGACGACGTCGTACCAGTCGCCGCACACGTTGAGGGACCTCGTGGCCGGCAGGTACCGCACGGCGATGCTGCCGTTGTGCTGGTTCAGGTCGGGAGCCTGGAGCATGGCCTCCTGCAGAGCGACGGCGACCCTGCGTTCACGCGCGTGGGCCCGGCGCAGTTCCTGGTTCAGCCGGGACAGCTCCCGGGCCCGCGTGTACAGCTCCGCTGCCAGGCCCTTTTCCCGTTCGGTCAGCTCCTCGGTGAGCCGGCGTGCCCGGCGTGAGTGGACGAAGGGGGTGACGTCCTCGGATCGTTGGACGATCCATTTCACCTTGCCGTCCGGTCCGGGGATCGGGGTGTGGATGTCGGACCACCACCGTTCCTCGAACCCTTCCTGCCGGTCGGAGACGGGGATGTCGTACCGCTGCAGGACCAGGGCGTCCGGGGCCCCGGTGTCCAGCACCCGGTCCAGTGACGCCTTGACGTTCCGTTCCGCGGCGCCGGGTACGCCGGGGTTCTCCGGCAGGGCGTCGAAGAAGGCCGTGAAGTTGACTTCCGCTGTCATGGCGCGCTCTCTTCAGCCGACGAGCGCGACTGTCCGATACCAATCTACGAGCGATCCGGCTGCCGGGCTCCCCTGCGGCCGGGGCGGCGCAGGGCACCGGCCGCCCTCGCCGACGCTCAGGGCAGGGCTCGGGCGATGAGCAGCGCGACGTCGTCCTCGCCGCCGGGCGAGCGCAGAAGGTCCAGGACGCGGTCGCAGGTGTCTTCCAGATCGTGGCCACGGGTCGCGGTGAGGGCGTCGAGGAGAGTGTTCAGGCGGGCGTCGATGGGTTCGCTCCGGGTCTCCACCAAGCCATCGGTGTAGAGAGCCAGCATGTCGCCGGGGCGGAAGGCGACGGTGGTGGCCTCGAAGGGGACCCCGCCGACGCCCAGCGGTGTGCCGGTGGGCGGGTCGAGCAGCTGTGCTGCGTGGCCGAGGCGCATCAGGGCCGGGGGCAGGTGACCGGCGAGGCAGATCTCGCACTCGCCCTGGTGAGGGTCGTAGACGCAGTAGATGCAGGTGGTGATGGCCTGCTCAGCGCCCTCGGTCAGGTGATCGAGGTGACGCAGGGCCTCGGCGGGGGCGAGGTCGAGTTCGGCGAAGGCGCGGGCGGCACTGCGGAGTTGGCCCATGGTGGCGGCGGCTTTGATGCCGCTGCCCATGACGTCGCCCACGACCAGGGCGGTCTTGTCTCCCTGGAGGGGTATGGCGTCGTACCAGTCGCCGCCGATCTCGCTCGCGGCGCCGGCGGGCTGGTAGCGGCAGGCGACCTCCAGGCCGGGCAGCCGCGAAGGGGGATCGGGCAGCAGGCTGCGCTGCAGGGTGAGGGCCGCTCGGCGCTGTGCCTGGTATCCGCGGGCGTTGTCGATGGAGACCGCGGCCCGGGCGGCCAGCTCCGAGGCGAGGACGGCGTCGTCGTCGTCGAAGGGTGTGCGGTTGTGGGTGCGTTTGAGGTCGAGGGCACCGAGGACTTCGCCCCGGGCCATGAGCGGTACGGCCAGGTAGGAGTGAACGCCGGCCTCCGCGAGGCGGGAGGCGGCCTCGCCGTGCAGGGCGATGCGCTCCAGGTCCCGCCGGGTGGTGTGGGGCACCAGGACCGGTTCACGGGTGCGCACGCACCGGGTGATCAGGTGGTCGCTGTCATAGGGGGCGAGTCCCCCGGGCAGGTCGGCCGCGCGGACCGCCTCTGCGGGGTGGGCCGCGCTGACGGCGAGGGCGCGGAATACGGCCGGGCCCTCGTTCGGGGCGGTGCGGCCGTCGAGGGCGCTGTCGAGCACGTCCACGCAGGCCACATCGGCCAGGACCGGTACCACCACGTCGGCCAGCTCGCACGCTGTCGTTTCCACGTCGAGGGTGGTGCCCACGCAGCCGGAAGCCGTGGCGATCAGTGCCAGCCGTTGCCGGGCCTGTGCCGCCTCGGCAGCGGCTCGGTGACGTTCGGTGACGTCGATGACGGAGTAGGCCAGACCCAGCACCCGCCCGCCGGAGTCCTCCAGCCGGTAGTACGAGACGGACCAGGCGTGCTCGTGGTCGGGATCGTTGGGTGGCCGGCAGATGATGTCCCGGTCCACCACCGACTCGCCCGTCTCCAGGACGCGCCGCAGACGCGCCTCGGGGTCCGTGTCCAGGAAGGTCAGGATCTCGCCGACGGACCGGCCCAGACGCTCGGCGGCGGACTGACCGGTGATGCGTTCCAGCGCGGGATTCACGGCCAGGTACCGCAGGTCAGGATCCAGAATGGCGAGCCCGACCGGGGACTGGGACACCAGACGCATGGCCAGGGCCGCATCCCGCTCGACCCGCTCCACGGCTGCCTGGTCCGCGGCGAGACCCAGGGCGTAGGCCTCACCGAGGTCGTCCAGCAGCCGCATGTTGCGGAACTCCACGAGGCGGGTGCTGCCGTCCTTGTGCCGGATCGGGAAGGCCCCGGCCCAGTCCGCGCCGGATTCCAGGACCTCGGCGAACAGCTTGATCACCTCGTCCTGGTGCTCCTCGTGGACCGTCAGGGGAGCCGCGTACTGGCCCAGTGCCTCCGCCGCGGTCCAGCCGAACAGTTCCTCGGCCTTCGGGCTCCAGAAGACCACCTGGCCCTGGGAGTTCAGCACCACCGCGGCGACGCTGAGCAGATCGAGCAGGCCGCTGGGCGGCGCGGCACGACCCGCTGCTGACCGGCCGTCGCCTGCTCGGGAGGACTCCGTCGTGCCCATGTCTCACTTTCCTTCCCGCTCGGCGCCTCGGCCTGTGCCGTACCGGCGGGCGTGCTGTCTCCATCCATGGTCGGCCCAAACCGAGGAGGCACACACCTGGACCGGCTGCCGGGACACCGCACGCGAGGGCGGTGCGCACCGGTCGGCCAAGGGCGGTCTCCAGCGGTGAGCTGTCGAAAGGCCGCGGTCGGTGCCGGGGCGGTGGGCCTCGGAGGTCAGCGAGGGCCGTCTCCCTGCGCCGCCGCGGCGAGGCTCGGCTGGAGACGGCGGGCGACGTCGACGTGGTCGCCGGTCCAGATGATGCGGACCGCCATGGCGGTGGCCTGGCCGTCACCGTCGACGAGGTCGGTGCGCACGGACTCGACGAGGCGGGCGAGGGCCTCGGGTCGGAGCCGGACGGAGTCCGGGACGGGCGTGTTCTCGGCGAGGCTCTCGGCGAGGCCGTCGTACCAGGCGGTGACGTGGTGGGCCGCGCCGACGATGGCGCGCTGTGCCTCGGTCCGATCGGCGCCGCCGCTGGCCGGACCGGCGCTCCGCCACAGGGAGACGACGGCGTCGGCGGCCAGGCGAAGGGCGACGACGCCGGTGACGAGGGTGGTCATGTCGGCCAGGGAGACCTGCTTGGTGCCGCGCTCTGCCAGATAGGTACGGAACGCGTCGTCCAGTCGGCGGGCGGACGCCGCCGCCTCGCGGCTCGGCTGCACCGGTTCGCCACCGGCCGCGGCGGAGGCCGCTCGGGTGCAGTGGCCGAGCGCGTACGCGACCGCCTCGGCCAGGTAACGGGCACTGTCGCGGTAGGCGTCCGCGAGTGCCTTGCGCACGGCCGCCGCGGCCCCCCGGGGCCAGAAGAACAGCGCGACCACGACGCTGACCGCGCAGCCGAGGGCGATGTCCTGGATCCGGAGCAGGACGATGTGCCAGTCCGGGTTCTGGCCGATGTTGAACAGCACGGCGAGAGTGACGGTGAACGCGGCCTGCCCGGCGGCGAAGGAGATGACGGCGGGAGCGATACCGGCCAGCAGTACGGCGACGGGCAGCAGGAACCACAGAGCGGTGCCGTGCTGCCCGATCAGTTGCAGCAGTCCGGCCCCGATGACCGAGCCGAGCACGGTGCCGGCGACGGCGCGCAACGCGTTCTGGCCCGTGCTGAGCGCGTTGGACCGCAGCACGGACAGGGTCCCCAGCAGCACCCAGAAGGAGTGCGCCACGCCGGTCAGGCCGGCGAGCAGCACCGCGATCGCGAGCCCTGCGGCGCCGCGCAGGCTGTTGTGCAGCCACACCGAGCGGAGTCCCAGATGCGCCGCGGCCCGTTCGCGGGCGGATGCCAACGGCTCGGTCAGCGCACCGGGTTCGCGGCCGAGCAGCCGATCGGGCCAGGGGCGCTGCCATGCGGCGGCGGCCAGCTCGACGTTGCCGGCGACCTGCACCACGGCGAACCCGACCTCCTGGGCGCCGAAGGAGAGATCGAGCGTGGCCAGGAAGCCGTAGATCTCCGCCGCACTGCCGCCGACCGGGTGGTCGGCGGGCAGGCGCACCGTGGAGCTCTGCTCCATCCCGCTCATGGTCGCCCTCAGCCGCTCCCTGCGGGCGCGCAGCGGGGCCGCGTCCCGGCGCGGATCCGTGAGCAGCTCGGCGACGTGGTCGAGTACGTCGGCGGCGGCCAGGCGCACCGTTCGCGCGGCCGGGTCGCAGGGCGGGGGCTCGTCGGTGTACGCCGGCCGGTCGGCCAGGATGCCGGTCAGCCAGGTCAGCTCGTCGACCAGGCGGACCAGGGCACGTGAGGTCGTGGACAGGCCGGTGGGGCGGTAGGGGGCGGTGTCGAAGGCACGGCGCAGGTCCGCTGCCGCGTCGGCGGTGCGTTCGGCCGCCGCCCGACGCCGCGTGGCATCGGGCGTCACGCCATAGGCACCGAGGCCGGACGCGTCCAGGCGCAGATGTGCGGCGGCGGCGCGGCAGACCCGGGCGGCGGGCGCGCTGAGGGGATCGGCGACGGGACGCGGCCACAGCAGGCACACCGCCGGCAGGGCCACCGCTGCCGCCAGCCCCGCGCCCGCGAGGCGGTCGGGGAGCTGGGACAGCGGTACCGGTGCGCTGACCGGCAGGACGAAGGCGAGCAGGAGCGCGGTCGCGCTGCCGGCCAGGACCGAGCTGACGACGCCGGAGAAGAGGACCACGAATCCGATCACCAGTGTGGTGAGGACGGCGAGCCAGGTCATGTGCGCCACGACGGTGCCCACACAGATCAGCACCGCCCAGGCCACCGCGAGGCCGGCCTGCGCCCGCAGCCGCTCCACCAGCGGACCGCTGAAATCGACCAGCAGCAGCATCGAGAACGACCCGAACGCGGCGAAGCTCGCCATCGTCGGAGAGTGCAGCACCTGACCGCACAGCGCGAACAGGGCCGGCATCACGAGTGCGGTCCGCCCGGCCCGGCGGGTCGCCGCGAGATCGGGGTCGTGCGCCCGCCACCACGTCACCAACCCTGACGCGGGCCCGTTGCGCGCCGGGTCCTGCACGGACATGCGCACCTCCCGTCGCCATGAGCATGGCCGGCTCGGCCGTGCCGCGCCTCACCACCCATATGCGAACACCCGGCGGGTCACCGCAACCCAGCCCGCGAAGGCCGGCCGCCCGCAGCCGACGGCGGTACCTCCACGACGAAGAACAGGAAGTTGGGTCGCAGCCTGGTAGTCGCGCGAAGCACACCCCTCAGCGATCGACGGAGGACGGCTCCGCCGAGGCGTGCAGCAGCAGGTCGCGCAGCGCCATGGCGGTGTCCGACGGCTCGGTGGGGGTGAGGACGAGCTGGTCGACGGTGGTCGAAGGGCCGGTGAGAGGGATGACACGCAGGCCGGGTGGCTGGTGGTCGAGTGCGGCTTCGACGGTGATGCCGATCCCCGTTCCCGCAGCGACGTGAGCGGCGACGGCGTGCACGCTGTCGGCGGTTCTGATGATGCGCAGGTCGGCTCCGCCGATGTGGAAGGCGGACAGGAGGCGGTCGCACAGACCGCTGTTGATCTGGTGGGGCCAGGTGAGCAGGCCGGTGGTGGACAGTTCGGACGCGCTCAGCTCGGCGTGTCCGGCGAGGGGGTGGGACGCGGGTACGAGCGCCATGAACCTCTCGGTGGACAGCACCCTCGCGCGGACGCCGGTGACGTCGCCGGTCGCCCAGCCGATGCCCAGCCCGATCGTCTCCGCCCGCAGGGCGGTGAGCTGGGCCGTGGTCGGCATGGCCTCCGGCACGATCGTCACTTCCGGGTACCACTCGGTGCACGGACACACCCGGGTCCTGGCCGAGCACCTCGCCGACGGGGCGCGGCTGGTGCCGGGCGCCCGCGTGCATCTCGTGGAGATCCGGGCCGAGGACGTCACCGCGGGCCGTTGGCACGACGCGGGGGTGCTGGCGCTGCTGGGGCGTTCCGATGCGATCGTGCTCGGCTGCCCGACGCTGATGGGGAGCGTGTCGGCGGTGTTCAAGGCGTTCATGGAGGCGGCGTTCACGCCGTTCACGACGCAGGCGTGGAAGGACAAGCTGGCCGGAGGGTTCACCATGTCCGCCTCGCAGAGCGGCGACAAGCTGGCGGTACCGCAGCAACTGGCGGTTTTCGCCGCTCAGTTGGGCATGCAGTGGATCGGCGTGGGCGACATGCCGGGCAACAACTGGAGCGGTGGCGACCGCGACGACGTGAACCGGCTGGGCTCGTGGCTGGGTCTGATGAGCCAGAGCCACGCTGACCGCGGGGCGGAGGATGCCGGATCGCGCGGCGACCTGGTCACCGCGGAGCGGTACGGCGAGCGGATCGCCTGGCTGACTCAGCGTTGGGTCAACGCCGTGTCGTACGAGACCCCCGGATGACCGAACACGAGGCCCGCGCCCTGTCGGCCTCCCTCCGGGAGACGGGCGACGCACCAGCAGCGCTGACCGGCGCCTGACCCCGCACGTCACCCCGCGGACGCCAAAGAGCTCGGGAGGGACCCGCACTCCGAAGGGCCGGCGCGCACCTGGCACGGTGCGCGCCGGCCCGACAGGGGTGACCGCGGCTCAGCGGACCGTCACGGTGAAGACCGGTGAGGCCGTGGTGCCGCTGACGACACGCAGGTCGTTCTTGCCCTTCAGGCCGAGCTTGACGCCCAGCGAGTAGGAGCCGTTGCGCAGGACGGGTGTGGTGGCGGGCAGGCTGACCCACGTGCCGTGCTGCTTCTGCTGCAGGGTCACCTTGCTGCCCGCCGTGAGGCCGGTCGTCTTGCCGGTGACCCGGAACAGCTGCCATGCGCGGACGGACGTCGCCGACGGCGTGGCGGTGATGCCGGCCTTGGGAGCCTGCGCCTTGTGCGCAACGGCGACCGGGGAGGCGGTGTGCGCCTGCGGGGTGGCCGCCATGGCGGTGCCGGCGAGGGCGAGGGAGGCGGCGCCGAGGGCACCGACGACGGCTATGCGCAGGGAGCGCCGCTTCGAGACCATCACTGATACATCCCTTTCCGTGAGAGGAGAAACGTTCGCACCAAAGGTGCTGTACATGCCGTTTGGTGCGGTCATCAGAAGTGACGTCACCCTGGAGACGGGCGTTCATCGGCGATATGTCCCTGTCTTGTAACGGACAGCGGTTGCCTCTGCCGTACCGCCCGCCCTGGCGGCCCTCGCCGCGGGCCAGCCCGACGTGAGAGGGCCCGGGATCGGTGTGAGACTGGGCACGGAAGGGGTGATCCCCGTGTCGGACCCACCGCACGCGTCCTCCGGTCCCGACACCGCTGTCGACGAGAATCGGCTGGAAGAGCTGATCATCGAGGCTCAGACCGCGCTGCCGGTCGAACTGCCGGCCCTGGCGAACCGGTGCGCCTCCTCCCTCGGCCTGGACACCGCGCTGATCTATCTCGTCGACCTGCAGCAACGGCTGCTCGTCCCCCTCGAAGAGACCTTGGACCCGTTGCCGGTGGACCGCTCGTCGGCCGGCAGGGCGTACCGCACGGTTTCCCCGCGGGTGACCGAGACCGACGACGGCTTGGTCCTCTGGATGCCTCTGGTCGACGGCGCGGAGCGGCTGGGCGTGCTGGCGGTGCGGACCGCCTCGCTCGACGAGGTGCGCGTGCGCCGCAGCCGGATGCTGGCCCATCTCTTCGCCATGCTGATCACCTCCAAGCGCGCCTACAGCGACTGGCTCGCCGCCCGCACCCGCACGGTGCCCATGGGGTTGCCCGCCGAGATGCTGCGGGCCTTCCTGCCGCCCCACACCGTCGGCAGCCGCAGGTGCGTGTCGACCGCGGTCCTGGAACCGGCGTACGACATCGCCGGCGACGCGTTCGACCACTCGGTGGTCAAGAACGTGCTGCACACCATGATCCTCGACTCGATGGGTCACGATCTGACCGCCGGCCTGACCACGTCGGTCGCCATGGCGGCGGCGCGCAACGCCCGCCGCGGCGGTGGGGACCTGGCCGATGTCGTCGGCTCCGTCGATCGGGCGCTCGCCCAGTGGGTGCCCGACCACTTCTGCACCGGCGTGCTGTGCCGGCTCGACGCCGAGACCGGGGTGCTGCACTGGGTCAACTGCGGTCATCCCCCACCGCTGCTGATCCGTGCCGAGCGGGTGCGCGCCGGCGTGCTGGACAGTCCCCCGCAGCCGCCGATCGGCCTGGCCGGACCGCTGGCCCCGGCAGCCCGGCAGGTCCACGAGACGACCCTGGAGCCGGGCGACAGCGTGCTGCTCTACACCGACGGTGCCGTGGAGGCTCGCGACGGGGCCGGTGCGGAGTTCGGCCTCGACCGGTTCACCGACTTCATCATCCGCTCCTCCGCCGCCGGACAGCGCCCGGCCGAGGTGCTGCGGCTGCTCATCCACGCCATCCTCGACCACCAGCGCAACCGGCTGCGGGACGACCTGACCATCCTGCTCTTCGAATGGCGCCCGCAGCACTGAGGTGGTACCGCGCCACGCCCCCGGACGACGGTCCCGGGCCACGTCCGCACCGGACGTCAACGCGCCGGTCGCGAGGCAATACGCGGCCTACGGTTCAGCCATGTTTCGGGCAACGTGTGATGATATCGGGCCCCTACACCGCGCCGAGGGATCACACTGAGCCCGGGTGGGGGAATGAGTGCGGCGGTTGTCAGCCGGCGCGCTTCCCGAAGTGCTGCGCCGACTCGGGGAAGTCCGCGCGGGAGTCGGTGGGGGGACGCATGACGCAGTCGTTTCCGGGCCAACGCCTGGTGACGGACGGGGAGTCGAACGGGCGTGCCGGACGGCCCGTCGTCGTGATCGGGGCCGGTCCGTACGGGCTGTCGGTGGCCGCCCATCTGCGGGCGGCCGGCGTACCCGTGCGCATCTTCGGTGAGGTGATGGGCAGTTGGCGGCACGCCATGGCCACCGGGATGTTCCTGAAGTCGACACCGGACGCCACCGATCTCTCCGCCCCCGAGCCGGGCGGACGGCTGGCTGACTTCCGCCGTGTGCACGGTGAGCCGGAACTGACCGAACTGACGCCGATCCCGTGCGACGTCTTCGTGCGCTACGGGCAGTGGTTCCAGAAGCGGTACGTCGGCGAGGTGGAGTCCACCCGAGTCACAGGCGTCGACCGTACGGGCAACGGCCCGGGGTTCGTCGTCCGGCTGGCCGGTGGGGAGGCTCTGGCGGCCGGAGCCGTCGTCGTGGCGACGGGTCTGAACGGCCTGGCCCACATCCCGGAGGAACTGCGGCGGCTCGCCCCTGAGGGGCCGGGACAGGCATCCCCGGTGTCGCACACGAGCCACCACACCGACCTGTCGCGGTACGCCGGCCGGCGGATCGCCGTGATCGGCGGCGGCCAGTCCGCGCTGGAGAGCGCCGCGCTGCTGCACGAGGCAGGCGCCGAGGTGCGCGTGCTGGTCCGCGAGGGGCAGGTCCGGTGGGGAGTGACACCGGACCTGTCCCGACCCCGGATGCGGCGGCTGGCCCAGCCCGCCTCGCCACTCGGCACCGGCTGGGTCCTGGCAGCGGTCTGCCGGGCTCCGGGCGGAGTACGACGGCTTCCCGCGGCGGCCCGGCTGCTGTTGCACCGACGGGCGTTGGGCCCGTCCGGGGGCTGGTGGCTGAGGGACCGGGTCGAGGGTGTCGTCCCGGTCCACACCTCCTGTCGTGTCGCTCGTGCCGAGGTGACCCCCGAGCGGGCCGTGCGCCTGGAACTGGCCGTGCCGGGCAGCGGGTCCCCGGACACCCTCACCGTCGACCACGTTCTCGCGGCCACCGGTTACCGCATCGACCTGGACGCCCTGCCGTTCCTGTCCCTCGCCTTCCGCCGGGCCCTGGTCCGTGTACCGGGCTCGAACGCCCCCCAGCTGAGCGGGAGTTTCGAATCGGCCGTCCGCGGTCTGTACTTCACCGGATCGCTGGCCGCTCCGGTGTTCGGTCCGATGATGCGCTTTGTCGCCGGGACCGGATACGCCGCCACGCGTATCACCCGCGACGCTTTGAGGTGGAGCATCCCGCGCTCGTCATGAGGGGCAGGTCCAGGGCGCGGCGCGGAGGCGGTCCGGGCGGCCGTCGGCCTGCTGACACCAGGGGGACGGCCCTCTGCACGGGCTCCCGCCCCGGGACCTCCTGCGTCCGGCGGACGAGAACGTGCTCCGCGGAGCGCGGGACGACCGCTGTCCACCCCGGCCACCGCTCGATCCGCTCGCGGAGCGCGAGGCGGGGCGCGCTGGTGAGCCTGGTCACCCCGTTTCCGGCGTCTACTACGCACGATCGTGGTGCACAAGTGCCACCCAGGCCCGAGAAAACGGCGCCGCCACCGGGTCCTCCTACGGTCGTCGGCCGTATCAGCGCCTTTGTCATCGGGCTGGTGCACGGGCTAACGATGGCCCCTGTCGTGCGGTACCGCCGGTGCCCCGCTCCCCGTGGGTGCCTTCCCGTCGTGGGCGTGCGGATCCGGCCCGCGACGGCCCGGCTGTGACCCGAGTACACGGGCCGGCCGAGACCCGAGTACGAGGAAGAAGGTGCCCCATGTCCAGCGTCGTCCTGCTGGCCCGTCCTGCGGTCGGCGCCGCGTCGGCCGGAGCGGTCGGCCGGGTGATGGCTTTCCTGGACTACTTCGCCGGTGTCTTCACCCTGCTCTCGCTGACCGCCGTGGTGACGTGCGGGCTCGCCGCCACCGACCGCCTGATGCTGACCCCCCGGCTGCGGGTGGCCGTGCAGTCGCTGCACCGGGCGAGCGCCGTCGCGGCGCTCGGCTTCCTGGGCTCCCACATCGCGGTCAAGGTCGTCGAGCGGCACGCCGCCACGCAGACCGCGGTGGTCCCCTTCACCGGCGGCGCCGCCCTCGCGGTGAGCCTGGGCACCCTCGCCGCCGACCTGCTCGTCCTGATCACGGCCACCGGCGTGCTCCGCGGTCGGTTCGCCGGCAGCCGCCGTCCCTGGGTATGGCGGGTGCTGCACTCGCTGGCGTACGTCTGCTGGCCGGTCTCACTGGCGCACGGACTGACGGCGGGGCGCAAGGCACACGCATGGGTGTTCTGGGGCTACGGCCTGTGCGCGGCCCTGGTGGCGCTCGCCCTGCTGGTGCGTGCCCTGTCCTACGTCGGCCGCCACCGCAGTCTGAGTCGCCGCCGGCGCGGCGCCAAGGCGTACCGGCCCGCTGCTGTCCGCCCGGCCGCGCTGTCCGCCCTGTCCGACACCGACACCGGCACCGGCACCGGCACCCGCCCGATCGCCAGGGCCGCCCGTCCCGCGGCAGCGACGACGGCGGCTCGCCGGTCCGTGCACAGTGCCGGCCTGCCCGGGCCGAAGCACGCCGCGAGACCGGGGCCCCGGCCGCTCCACCTGGCCCAGCCGGGGAGCGGCGAGTGAAGCACGCCCCGCTGGAGCTGCCCGAGGTGCGCCGGCTGGACGCGGCCCGGCTGACCTCCGGTCTGGACCGCCACCAGCGCCTGGACCTCGCCGCCCACACCCGTGTCCACCCGCCGCTCCGCCCACCGGACCGGGACGGTCTGCTCACCCTGGCGGAAGCCGTCGGCCTGTCCGGCCGCGGGGGCGCCGGCTTCCCGTTCGCCCGTAAGGCCCGGGCCGCGCTCGCCACCGCAGACCGCACCGGGGCGCCGCCGGTCATCGTGGTGAACGGCGCGGAGGGCGAGCCCGCCAGCGCCAAGGACAAGATGCTGTTCGCCCGCGCACCGCACCTGGTGCTGGACGGCGCCTGCCTGGCCGCGGCCGCGTTCGGCGCCGAGGAGATCGTGATCGGCGTCGTCGCGGGCAGCCCCGGCGAGATATCGGTGCCGGCTGCCCTCGCCGAGCGTGATCTTCCCTGCCCAGCCCGGACCATGTGCCTGCCCGAGCGCTTCGTCTCCGGCGAATCCGGGGCCCTGATCCGCGGCATCAACGGTCTTCCGGTGGCACCGCCATCGCTGAGGGCCCGCGCGACCGACGGCGGAACGGGCGGGGTGCGTGGCCGTCCGACGCTGCTCTCCAACGCCGAGACCTGGGCCCAGCTCGCCGTCGCGGCCCGGCTCGGGCCCGACGCCTATGCCGCCGTCGGCACCGCCGCCGAACCCGGCACGATGCTGCTCACCGTCAACCGGCCAGGCGCCGATCCACTGGTGGTCGAGGTTGCGACCGGCACCCGGCTGGGCGCGGTACTGGACTCCTGCGGCCTCCAGCCGGGGTCCGGAGTGCTGGTGGGCGGCTACCACGGCGCCTGGCTCCGCCCGTCGGACGCCATCGACGCGCCGCTCTCCCGCGCCGGACTCGCCGGACTCGGCGCATCCCTCGGCGCGGGCGCGATCGTGACGATTCCCGGCGGCACCTGCCCTCTCGGCGAGGTCGCGCGGGTCGCGGCCTGGCTGGCGGCCGAGTCCGCCGGCCAGTGCGGACCGTGCAGGCGCGGCCTGCCCGCTGCCGCCGAGGCCCTGGCCCTGCTGGCCGCCGGTGCCGCCGAGCCGGTGGTGCTGGAGGACGCCCGGCGTGCCCTCGGCGCGGCCCAGGCCGGCGGAGCCTGCTCGCACCCGGACGGCACGGCCCGCTTCCTGCTCACCGCGCTGGACGTCTTCTCCGAGGACGTCGACGCCCACCTGTCCGGCCCCGGCTGCGGTCGTCCGGTGCGCGGCGTCCTGCCCCTCCCGCCCGCGCAGGGCGCCCGGCTGGAGGTGGACTGGTCGCGCTGTGCGGGGCATGGTCTGTGTGCCGTGCTGGCCCCCGACCTCATGCGCCTCGGCCCGCACGGCTACCCCGCCTCCACCAGCGTCCCGGTCGCCCCCTGGCAGGAGCACGACGCCCGCCGCGCCGTGAACCAGTGCCCGGCCCTGGCGGTACGTCTCCGCCGTCGTGCGTGACGCCTCGGGTGAGCCCCGTCGCGCCTGCCGCGCGGCGCTGTGGCGAGCCGGGCGGGAGCCTCGGCTTCCGCCGGTAGGCCTGGCCGGGCCGGACCGCCTGCTTCAGAGGAAACCCGGAGCGTCGGGCGACTGGTGCGTGCCCGCGTCCCGCGCTACACCATTCATGACATGCACATGCCTGAACCTGTCGCCGCCAGGTTTCCGAGACCGAGGAGTAACCCCCATGAACTTCTCACCGGCACTGACGTTACGCAGCATGCGGCCCGTCGTGCAGGCCGTCTTCCGCCTGCTGACCGGGTTCCTCTTCGCCTGTCACGGCGCCGCGTCCCTGTTCGGTGTCCTGGGCGGCGCCCACGGCGGCGGCACGGTCCCGGCCCTGCAGTGGCCCGGCTGGTGGGCCGCGGTCATCGAACTGGTGGGGGGCGCTCTCGTAGCGCTCGGCCTGCTCACACGGACGGCAGCCGTCATCTGCTCCGGGTCCATGGCCTACGCCTACTTCAGCGTCCATCAGTCCAACGCGCTGTTCCCGATCGACAACGGCGGCGAGCCGGCTGTCATGTTCTGCTGGGCGTTCCTGCTGATCGCCTGCCTCGGCCCCGGCGCGTACGCGGTGGGGACGCTCCTCAAGGGCGGGAGAGCCCCCGCGGCGGACGAACGTGCGGCCCCGGTACCCACCTCGTAGCTCATCGGCTGAGAGGTAACTGAGAGGTGTCTGTGCCACGCTGGCGCGCCCACACCCCCTGAGGAGCTCCTGGATGACCCTGATCAACGGTCTGCCCGCCCATGTGCTGTTCGTCCATGTGGTCGTCGTGTTGATACCCCTCACCGCGCTGGCCCTGGTGACGGCCGCGCTGTGGCCGCGCGCCGCCCGGCGGCTCGGCGCACTGCTGCCGGTGCTCGCCCTCGCGGCCCTGGCCAGCGTGCCGCTGACCACGCACGCCGGCGAATGGCTGGAGCGGCACGTGGACGACGATGCCCTCGTACGCCGGCACACCGAACTGGGCGACGGGCTGCTGCCCTGGGCCTTGGGCCTGTTCGCGCTGGCCGCCGTCGTGTGGTGGGCCGGGCGGCGCACCCCGGCGGAGCCCGGCCGGAAGGGCGGCACGCGCTGGTCCGCCCTGCCCGTGCGGATCGTCGTCGGTGTGCTCTCGCTGGCCGTCGCGGTGGGAGCGGTCGTGGACGTCTACCGGATCGGTGACTCCGGAGCCAAGGCCGCCTGGCACGACGCCTACTCGAAGACGGCGACGGGGGCGAAGCACGCCCCTTGAGCGGGCGCGCGGCCGGCGGACCCCGTCCGCGCGGCCGCTGCCGTACCGAAGAGGCTCGCCGCCCTGGCGCCGGGGCCTGGGCGCGGGAGTTCCCCGCCCAGGCCCTCGCGCGCAACGGTCAGCGGGCCCGGACGCGCGGTCGGGGCGCGGTGCCGGGAGGCGGGAGCACCACGCCGTCCGCCCGTGTCACCCGGACACGGCTGCCCCACGCGTGACCGCGGTCATCCCAGATCCAGGACGAGCTTGCCGACGTTGTCCCCGCGGAAGAGCATCTGCAGCGTCTCGGGGAAGTCGTCCACGCTCCCCCGCACCACATGTTCCTTGACCTTGATGCGGCCGGCGCCGATCCAGGCGGAGATGTCCTGCGCCGCCTCGGCGTAGCGCTTGGCGTAGTCGAAGACGACGAAGCCCTCCATGCGGGCGCGGCGCACCAGCAGCGAGAGGTAGTTGGAGGGACCCTGGACCGGCGTGGCGTTGTTGTACTGGCTGATCGCACCGCAGATCACGACGCGCGCGTGCATGGCGAGCCGGGTCAGGGCGGCGTCGAGGATGTCCCCTCCCACGTTGTCGAAGTAGACGTCGATGCCGTCGGGAGCCTCGCGGCGCAGCGCCTTCCTGACGTCTTCGGCGCGGTAGTCGATCGCCGCGTCGAAACCCAGTTCGCCGGTGAGCAGCGCGCACTTCTCCGGCCCTCCGGCGATGCCCACGACGCGGCAGCCCTTCGCCTTCGCGATCTGACCCGCGATGCTGCCGACGGCACCGGCCGCCCCCGACACCACGACGGTCTCGCCGTCCTTCAGTGCCCCTACCTCCAGCAGGCCGAAGTAGGCGGTCATCCCGGGCATGCCCAGCGCGCCCAGGTAGGTGGAGGGCGGGGCGAGGGAAGTGTCGATCTTCATGGCACCCCTGCCGTCGGAGACCACGTACTCCTGGACGCCGAACGTCCCGACCACGTGGTCGCCCGGCTGGAAGTCGGGGTGCTGGGACGCGGTGACCTCGATGACCGATCCGGCGCGCATCACCTCTCCGATGCCCACCGGCGGCAGGTACGAGGGGCGGTCGTCCAGCCAGCCCCGCATGGCCGGGTCCAGCGAGATGACGCGCGTCCGGCCGGCGAAAAGACCGGGGCCCGGCTCTTCGACGGGCCCGGAGCAGTGCTCCCAGTCCTCCGGCTTCACTTCGCCCACGGGGCGGGCGGCCAGACGGATCTGGTGGTTGGTCACGGACATCGCGCCTCCTGTCGTTCACAGCCTCGAAGCAGGGTACCGACCAGTAGGTATGTCACGATGGGTGACGTTCGCCACACCCGGACGGACTCCGCTCGTCACAGGGTCCCCCACCAGGCGGGAATCCCTGGACGCAGGCCCGTGAAGGCCACGGTGTCACCGTACCGCCCAGGTCAGCGAGGTGGTCGCCGCTGCCCGGACCGCGGGATCCCGGATGGCCGTCGAGAGGTCGGTCACGGTCGCCGTGACCTTGTGGCCGCGGCCCCGGACGCCCAGTTCGCGCGGCGTCACCGACTGATCGCCCGTCGCCGCGAGAACCTGCCTGTCGTCGACGTACCAGGTCAGTTCGACGTCGGCGAGGCCGGTGAGCGGCGCCAGGCATACCGTGATCAGGCGCCCTTGCCCGATCGGCCGGGTCGTGGGGAGGGAGGAGGTCAGCGCGTCCGCGTCGGCGTAGAAGCCGGCGATCATCGCCTCCCGGCCGACGACGTTGAAGTCGGTCGAGGCCAGGGAGCGCATGATGGATGTCTCGGTCGGCCGGTAGATGCCCGCCTCGTAGTACCCCCCGCCTTCGTACGTGCCCACGACCGACCCGGACGGGTCCTGGGTACCGAGCCAGCGGTACCACTTCGTCGCGCCGACGTCGCGGTGGATGGTGAGGTTCGCGGCGGCCGGTTCCTCGGCGGAGGGATAGGTGCCGTAGCCCGTGTACTGGTACTCGTCGGCCAAGTGGCCTATGGAGTGGCCCAGTTCGTGGGCGCCTATGAGGTACGACCTGTCGTTGTCGGACGACATCGTCGCCACCCCGTGGAAGGCCGAGCCTGCCGGCAGGTCGGCGGCGGAGTAGCCCGCGCCGCCGTACTTCGCGGAGTTGGCGATGACGAAGACGATGTCGGCGTCCGGGGCCAGGCCGGCGTACCGGGCGACCTCGTCGGTGTCGACACACAGCAGGCGCTCGATGCCGTCACAGAAGAAGGAGGAGCCCAGCGCGGTGTCCTTCACGGCGTCGGCCCCCGGGTCACCGGAGACGCCGGAATCGTGGGAGACGGTGTCCACCAGCCAGATGTTGAACAGGCCGCGGTAGCTCCGGTACGGCTCCACATCGAAGATCGCGTCCAGCTTCTCCTCGGCGTCGGCGGCGAACTCGCCCTGTTCGTCGGCCGTGTAGCCGTCCCCCATCACCACCAGATCGAGCCGCCCGGACACCGGTCCGGAGCGCTGGAGCGCCTTCACCGCCGGGGTGGTGCCCGCCAGGCTCGGCCCGTCGCGGGAGACCCGGCCGCTCGCCGGGACGGCCACCTGGCGTGGCTCGGCCCGGGGTCCGGGGAAGTACTCGACGTGCTGAGTGCGGACCGGTGGGGCAGCCGCCTCGGCCGACCCTGAGTTCACTCCCCCTGCCAGCGCCGCCACGGCGGC
The DNA here is from genome assembly GCF_014649495.1 of Streptomyces filipinensis. GTDB lineage: Bacteria > Actinomycetota > Actinomycetes > Streptomycetales > Streptomycetaceae > Streptomyces > Streptomyces filipinensis. The sequence goes on from NZ_BMTD01000013.1 coordinate 105,332, forward strand.
GAGGACAGTCCCGGCAGCGGTGATCCAGCGCATACGCGGTCTTGCGCGGTGCGGCACGGCAACCCTCGCTCAAGTATTCAGTTAAGTGGATTTAATGTCGCAGTTAATGTAGGGGTCCGCGCGCCAACACACAAGACATGAAGCTCAGTTGACGGGTGGTGGGCACCTGGCAGCCGGCAAGGGCCTGGCGAGCCGCCACGACCCGCTGGATCAGCGGCCAGGGGGGTCCTCGACGGCGGCGTCCGCCGGAACGACCTGCTCCGTCCAGATGATCTTGCCGTTCGTGGTGTAGCGGGTACCCCACCGGTGGGCGAGCTGGGCCACGATCAGCAGGCCCCGCCCTCCCTCGTCGGTGGTCCGGGCATGGCGCAGGCGCGGCGAGGTGCTGCTGGCGTCGGAGACCTCGCAGATCAGGCCACGGTCCCTGATCAGGCGGAGACAGACCGGTCCGGTCGCATGACGGATGGCGTTGGTGACCAGTTCGCTGACGATGAGCTCCGTGGTGAACGTCAGATCGGGTACGCCCCACTCCGCCAGCTGCTGGGCGGCGAGTGAGCGGGCGCGCGCGACGGCGGCCGGATCGCTGGGCAGGTCCCAGGAGACGACCCGGTCCCGGGCCAGGACACGGGTCCGGGCGAGGAGCAGGGCCGCGTCGTCGGAGGGCTGACCGGCCAGCAGACCATCGATCACTCCGCGGCCCGTCTCCTCCAGAGTCGGCCGGGGCGCGGCGAGGACATCGCCCAGTCGGGACAGCCCGACACCGATGTCCCTGTCGACGGATTCGATGAGGCCGTCGGTGTAGAGCGCGATGAGGCTGCCCTCGGCCAGCTCCAGTTCGACGGCCTGGAAAGGCAGGTACCCGAGGCCGAGTGGTGGTCCGGCAGGCATGTCCAGGACGTCGGCGCCGCCGGCCGGAGAGACGATCACCGGCGGGAGGTGACCGGCGCGGGCCAGCGTGCACCGCCCGCTGACCGGGTCGTAGACGGCGTACAGGCAGGTGGCGCCCAGGAACGCGGTGCCCGCGGCCTCGCCCTCGGTCGCCGGCGAAGCCTCGCTGCCGTCCGCCCCCATGAGGCCGATGACCAGGTCGTCCAGATGGGCCAGCAGTTCGTCCGGGGAGAGATCCAGGTTGGCGAGGGTGCGTACCGCGGTGCGCAGGCGTCCCATCGTCGCCGCGGCGTTGAGGCCGTGCCCGGCCACGTCCCCGACCACCAGCGCGACCCGTGCCCCGGACAGCGGGATCACGTCGAACCAGTCGCCGCCCACACCGGTGGGGGCGTCCGCCGGGAGATACCAGGACGCCACCGCGAGCGCGGAACCTCCCGTCAGTTCCTGCGGCAGGAGATAGCGCTGCATGGAGCGGGCCGCGGTGCGCTCGCGGGTGAAACGGCGCGCGTTGTCGATGCACACCGCCGCGCGGGAGACGAGTTCCTCGGCGAGACGTACGTCGTCCTCCTCGAACGGGCCCCGCCGACCGGACCGGGCGAACGTCGCCGCACCCAGGGTGACACCGCGCGCTCGCACCGGGACCACCATGACCGAGCGGAAGTCGTAGTCACGGAAGGATGCGCCGAGCGACTCGTCCTCGGTCACCCACGGGCTGGCCGTGCGGTCCAGGGTCCGTTCGACGAGGGTCCTGCTTTCCATCAGGCAGCGGGTCACCGGCGACGAGGCGGCACGGCGGACCGCCTCCCCCACGGCCAGGCTCCCCTCGGGACAGCCCTCGCGTACCGACTGCTGCCCCGCGCGCCGGATGACGGGCGACATCCCGACCGGCCCGGGTGCCGGTTCCTCGCCCCTCATGACCGAGTCCAGCAGGTCCACGGCGACGAAGTCGGCGACGGCCGGCACGGCGTCGTCGGCCAGTTCCTGGGCCGTCCGCGTCACGTCCAGGGTGCTGCCGATGCGGGTGGCGGCGTCGTTGAGAAGGGCCAGGCGCTCCTGGGCCCGCCGGCGTTCGGTGACGTCGATGACCATGTACCAGACACCGACGTTCTGACCGTGGCGGTCCTTCATGACGAAGAACGACGAGGAGAACGCGCGGCCGGCGTCGGTGTCCATCTGGCTGGGGCTGGGGTATTCGTAGTCCATGACCGGAGCGCCGGTCTCCAGGACTCCGCGCATCTTCTCCTCGAAGGCCGCGGCCTCCGCGATCGGCAGCACTTCCGCCATCCGCCGGCCCAGCCGACGTTCCAGGGGGATGCGGCGGTCCAGTGACTCGTTCACCCAGACGTACCGCAGGTCCGTGTCGAGGACCGCGATGCCGACGGGGGCGTGGGTGAGGAAGGGGGTGAGCATCAGCTGGCTGACCCCGCCGCCCGGCATCCTCCAGAAGGCCCGTTTCGGGGGCCGGCCGACGAATCTGCCGAAGACCAGTGCGGCCACCGTGGCGGCCAGGACGCCCGGCACCATTTCGTAGATGCCCGACTCGAAGGGACCGAGCAGCGGATTGATCTTCTTCCACAGCAGCACCGTGAGCGCGCCCGACACGATCCCGGCCATGGCCCCCGCCCAGGTCATACGGGGCCAGTACAGCGAGAGCAGGACGACCGGCCCGAACGCGGATCCGAAGCCCGCCCAGGCGTAGGCGACGATGCCCAGCAGCCCCCCGCCCCTGAGCGCGATCACGAAGGCCACGGCGATCACGATGACGACGGCGGCGCGACCGACCCAGACCAGGGTCCTGTCCGAGGCACGCCGGTGGAGGAACGCGTGGTAGAAGTCCTCCGTGAGGCTGACCGAGGACACGAGGAGCTGGCTGTCCGCGGTCGAGATGATCGCGGCCAGCACGGCGATCAGCATCACGCCGGCGCCCCAGGGGTTGAACAGGGTCCGGCTGAGACTGATGTACACCGTCTGCGGGTCGTTCAGTGACGTGCCGGCCCGGGCGATGCCCACCAGGCCGACGAGGGTGGCTCCGGCGAGCACGACGACGGCCCACCCGGTCTCGATGCGGCGCGCCGCGGGGATGGCACTGGTGCTGCGGATGCCCATGAAGCGGGCCAGGATGTGGGGCTGACCGAAATACCCGAGCCCCCAGGCGAGCAGCGAGATGATCGCGACGGCGCCGAGGGAGCCGCCCGCGGACCACCGCCCGTCCGCGTAGTCGGCCTTGGCGCCCATGTCGAGCAGGCTGGGGGTCTTGCCGTCGAGGGCGTCGCGCAGCGCCCCGAAGCCACCGAGCGCCCCGATGCCGACGACGGGGAGCACGAGCAGGGCGAGGAACATCAGCGTGGCCTGCAGGACGTGTGTCAGGCTCACGGCGAGGAAGCCGCCCAGGCACGAGTAGACGACGATCACCAGGGCGGTCAGGGTCACTCCGAGCCCGAACCCGACACCGAAGATGTGCCCGAACAGCAGGCCACCGGCTACCAGCCCACTGGCGACGTAGACGGTGAAGAACACGAGGGTGACCGCCGCCGAGACCATCCGGAGCGTCCGGGTGCGGTCCTCGAACCTTTCCTCCAGATAGGCCGAGAGGCTGACGGCGTTCCCGGCGCGCTCGGTGTAGGTGCGCAGCCTCGGCGCGACGAACAGCCAGTTGAGGTACGTACCGACCACCAGACCGGCCGCGATCCAGCTGGCACCGACACCGGCCGCGTACACCGCGCCGGGAAAGGCGAGGAACAGCCAGCCGGACATGTCGCTGGCCCCCGCGGACAGGGCTGCGACGAACGCGCTGAGCCTGCGGCCGCCCAGGGCGAAGTCGGCGAAGGTGTGAGTGCGGCTGTAGGCCCAGATACCCGTTGCGATCATGATGGCCACATACACAAGGAAGGTGGCCATGATCGGCGCACTCAAGTCGATCATGTTGTCCTCGCCCGTGGTTCCCGAGCATGGGCGCGACCGTCGCATGCCGACAGTCGTGATCCTTCATTCACAAATGTACCGATTGCGGCAACCGCCGGTCGGCAGCGTCGGTCGTACCGGTGCCGACAGCGCCGGCACGAACACCGAAAGCCGGGTCCACCCCCGGGGCGCGACGCGTTCAGGCGCCTACTCGGAGCCCTCTTGAGTCACGGGACGGCTGCAGCGGACGGCGACGGCCGCGATGTCGTCGTCGAGTCGTCCGCCGCTGTAGTGGAGCAGGTCCTGGTGAAGCCGGTCCAGCAGCTCACGGGGGGCCGCCGGGCCGAGCCGCCGCATCCACTCCGGCAGCGGGAAGAACGTGCCGGTGCGGTCCCGGGTCTCCGTTACGCCGTCGGTGTAGAGCAGTATCTGGTCACCCGAGGTGAAGGCGATGGTGTCGACGTTGTAGTCGTCCCCGAGAAGCGTCGCGAGGTTGAGGGGCGGCGAGGGGACGGTGGGCTCCAGGACGCAGACCTCTCCGCTCCGCATCAGCAGGGGCGGAGGGTGCCCGCAGTTGAGAATTTTGGCATGTCCACTCCCGTACGGGATCTCGGCGATCAGAGCGGTGGCGAAGTGCTCGGGTTGGTCCGGGTCGAGGATCGCGAGGCTGTAGCGCCCCATGCTCGTCTCCAGGCGATGGATGATGCCCCTCAGGTCGGGCTGGTCGTACGCGTTCTCCCTGAAGCAGTTGATCACCGCCGAGGCGGCCCCCACCGCCGGCAGTCCCTTGCCGCGCACGTCACCGATGAGCAGCCGAACCCCGTACGGCGTGTCGGCCACCTCGTAGAAGTCACCTCCGATCCGGGCCTGCTCCTGGGCCGCCAGGTACAGCGACTCGATGTCGACGTCCTGGACCCGGCGCGGCAGCGGACGCAGCAGCACCTGCTGCGCCGCGTCGGCGACGAGCCGGACCTGGAAGAGTGTCTCCTCCCGCTGGATGCGGAGATGGCTCGTATAGGCGGCCGCCAGAGTGACCGCGACGATCGCGGCCGCCGTGTAGGGCGTCCCCAGGTCGGTGTAGACGAGGCTGAGCCCGATCATGACCAGCAGGCAGAACGCCCCCAGCAGGATCGTCGGGAGCACGGGCCACATCGCGGCGGCGAGGGCGGGCGCGGCGGGCAGGAGGCGGCTGAAGGCGATCTCCCTGGGGGTGGCGAAGGCCAGGCCGGTGATCAGGACGGTGAGAAGCACGGGGGACAGCAGTACGGTCTCGCGTCGGCCACCGGGGGGAGGGCGGTGGCGCCGAGGCCGTCCAATCCTGATCACGAATTTATCTTATCGGGGCATAACGGTCCTCGTTCCGTGAGAGCGTCTGCACGACCCGCGGGACCGCCCACCAGCGGTTCCCCCGGGGCGGCGGCAGCGGGCCGCCAGGGGGAAGGTGGACGGGCCAGGCCGGTACGGCGCTCCTCACCCACGTGGCCGCCGATCACGGACCCGTCGAATCCGAGCGAGCCCGAGCGGCACCGCCCCCGGCGCTTCCCGGCTTGGCCCACTGTCACAGGAAGCCATTAATCTGCCGTTTCATGACCGATGACTTGCGGGGTCCCATACCGCCCCCCGCCCGCCGAGGGTCCGGCGGCGCACGTCCGTTGACCGGGCGTGAGACCGAGGTCGGGGAGCTGGTGGCAGCCCTGACCGGCCTTGAGAAGGGGCCGGGGCGGACCGTGGCGCTGGTCGGGGACCCGGGCATCGGCAAGAGTGCTCTCATGTGGGCGGTCGCGGCCGAGGCACGAGCCGCTGGGATACCGGTCCGCGCGGCCCGGGGACGATCCGCCACCGCTTCCTTGCAGGACGGCGCTCCGGCCCCGCAGGATCTCCGTGAGGTGGTCGCGCGTGCGGCCGAGGGCGGCCCGCTGCTCGCCGTGGTGGATGACGTCCACCTCCTCGCGCCCGGCCAACTGCCGTACATCGAGCAACTGCTCCAGGCGACCGCCGGCGGTCAGGTGCTGTGCCTCGTGGCATACCGGCAGCGCCAGCTCTCCGCCATGGCAGCGGAAACGGCCTCGCGGGCGGCGTCCGACGGTCTGCTGGAGGTGTGGGACCTCGGGCCGCTCTCCCCAGAGCAGGCCGCGGAGCTGCTCGGGGATCATCCGAGCGCGGACGAGATCTGCCGCGAGGCCATGGGCAATCCGCAGTATCTGAAGATCCTCGGCGCGCACGGCCTAACCGGTGCCGAGGCCGTGACGGCGGTCCTCGGGGAGCTGGCCGGTCTCGATCCCGGGGCCCTCGCCCTGCTCCAGGCCGCGGCGGTCCTCGGCGAACCGTTCCACCCGGAGCTGCTGGCCGCCGTCGCCGGGCAGGACACGGCCGCCACCCTGCGCGTACTGGACACCCTCACCCGTCTCGACCTGGTCCGGTCCGCCGAGCCCGCCCCGCACCTCGCGGTGCGCCACCGAGCGGTGAGCGAGGTCGTCTACGAACGGCTCGCACCCAGCCGGCGCACCGACCTGCACCGCCGGGCCGACGCCGCGCTGGCCGAGCAGGCCGCCCCCGTCTCCAGGCGGGTCCGTCATGTCGCCGGCGCCGCCGATCCGAACCGTCCGGAGCACGTGACCATCCTGATCGCCGCCGCTCGCAGCATTCTGTACAGCTCGCCGGCGGTCGCGAGCGGCTACCTGAAGGCCGCATCGCCGCTGCTGCGCGAGGGCGAGGAGCACTGGCACGAGGCCCAGGTCCTCCTCGCCCGCGCCCGCCTGCTGACCGGAGACGCGGCCGAGGGCAGGGAGTTGCTCGACGCCCTGCGGTCGGCCCTGCCGGGCCGCCCCGGCGAGGTGACCGCGCTCGTCGACTCCAGCCGGATCGAACGGCGCCTCGGCCGGTACACCGAGGCAGGTGCCCTGGCACGCTCAGGTCTCGCGGTGCTGGCCGACCAGGACGCGGCGATCGCGGCCGCCCTGCACGCCGAACTGGCCGACCACGCCTACGACGTCCAGGAGTACGAGACCTGCCGCGAGCACGCCGACACAGCCGCAGCGATCGCCCACCGGTACCGCGACCACGTCGGTGAGGCGCGGGCCCTGGCACAGGCTGCGCTCGGCTACCTGTTCACAGGTGACGTCACCACGGCGCAGGCACGGGCGGCCGCCGCGGCCGAGCTCATCGACTCCTCCTCCGACACCTCTTTGCTCACCCACCTGGACGCCTCGGTGCAGGTGGGGATGACCGAAGGGATGCTGGGACGGCTGCTGGACGCCGACCGGCACCTGACGCGCGCCGCGGTACTGTCCCGGCGGACCCGGCAGACGTACATCGAGCCGCAGATTCTCACGGTGCTCGCCAACGCGCGGCTGCGTTGCGGAAACCTCGACGGCGCGCTGGCCACCCTTGCCCAGATCACCCTCCGTGGCGACCGGGTCGTCAGTCCGGCGGAGGAGGCCGTCAGCGCCATGGTGCGGGCCGAGATCCTCTTCTGGCGGGACGGGGCGGGGGATCTGGAGGAGGCGGAGGCGTCGGCCGCACGCGCCCTGGCCGTCTGCGGCGACACGCCGACCGCGTGGGCGGTCGCCGTCCGCTGCTTCCACGCCGAGCTCGTCCTGCGTACCGGGGATCCCGCGCGGGCCCGGTGGCTTCTGACGGAGGCCGCGGGCGGCGCCGAGTTGTCCAGGCTCACCTCCTGGCGCCAGCCACGCTGGTGCGACACGCTGGCACAGGCGTCGCTCGCCATGGGTGACCCGGGATCGGTGGAGCAGTGGGCCCGGCTGGCCGAGAGATGCGTCGGACGACTCCCCTCCCCCGGCCGCAACGGCTTCGCTCTGCGCGCCCGCATGCGCGCCCACGCCGCGCGCGGGGAAACCGAGGCGGCTCTGGAGAAGGCGGTGGAGGCGTTCTCCGACTTCTCCCTCAGCGGTGAACGCATCGAGGCCTGCGCGACCCTCCTCGCGGCGGCCGAGCTCTCCCTGCACACCGGACGGACGCAGGGGGTGGCCGACTGGCTCGCCGGTGCCGCGGTCCTCGCCGACCAGTGCGGCTCCGCCCGCCTGATCGGTGACGTGAGCCGTCTGCGGTCCCGGCTGGCCGACCGCACGGGGGTGACCGACGCACTGCCCGCGCTGACCGCGCGCGAACGTGAGATCGCCGACCTCGCCAGCACCGGCATGACCAACGCCGGCATCGCCACCACACTGTTCCTCAGTGTCCGGACCGTGGAGACCCACCTGAGACAGGTCTATCGCAAGCTCGGTGTCTCCAATCGCGCCGCCCTCACCCGCAGAATGCTGGACGACACCGCCTCCCGGGCGCGACAGGCGGGTGCCGGCTGAGGTGAGCGGCATGGTGTTCTACCCGGCGATCGAGAGCCTGAAGACTCCGGAGTCGTGTCCCACGATCGCTCCGGAGCCGGTAGCGGCCAGGCAGGTGACCGCCCTGCCCAGGGATAGATGCTGCACCAAGCCGGTCTCCGGCTCCCACACGCGCAGGCTCCGCCCCTGCTTGCTGCCGGTGAGCAGGACAGTGCGCCGGCCATGGAGCCTGGTGGCGGTCATGGCCGTCAGCGGGCTGCCGGGGCTGTCCGCGGGCAGGCCGTCGCCGACGGGGCAACCGGTTGCGGGGTCCCACAGCATGATCACGCCGTTGCGGTCTCCGGTGGCCAGCAGCGTACGGTCGTGCAGGGGCACAGCCGCTACGAGTGCCACACGGTGACCATGGTCGTCGAGTGCCCGGTTGCTCAGCGGTACGGCCGCGCCCGGTGCCTGGGGATCCTCGACGGCCGGATCCCACAGGTGGACGTCGCCCTGCGTGTCCGAGGCAGCGATCAACGTATGCCCGGCGGATATCTGGATGGCGGCGATCGATCCGATCGGACGGCCCTGGGAGTGGAGACGCGCGACCGGCTCACCCGTCGACGGGTCCCGCAACCGGACCGCGCCTCGGGGAGTAGCGGTGACGAGCAGGGTCCGGCCGTCCGGTACGGCCGCGGCACACATCCCGCTGACCGCGCCGAGCCAGTTGCCGACCGGTGCACGGACCGGCTCCCCGGTGGCCGGGTCCCACAGGGCGATCGTCCCGGTGTCGTCCCCGCTGGCCACGAGGACGCGGCCCTCGGGCAGCGGCAGAGCCGTCAGCGACCTGACACGGTCGGCATGTCCGGGTGGCGAGCCAGGGCGGAGTCGGCCGTCGGCCACGCCCCACAGCCACACCACGCCCCTGTCGCCGGCTCCGGCCACAAGCGCCGGCCGGCCGGGGCGGGAGACGACCGCCAGCGCGTTGACGCCCCCGTGCAAGCTGGGCGCGGAATCGGAGAACACGGCCAGCCGGCCCCAGGGCGTGCCGTCGGCCCCGAGGAGAACGCGCCCGTCCTGCAAGGGCTCCCACCCCTCCCCCAGCACCCCTTCCGGCAAGGCCGCTGCCACCTCGCCGAGGTGCGGCAGCGCTGCGCGGGCTCCGTGGTGGACGGGCTCCTGGTGCCTCAGGCGACGGCGGCTGTGCGAGGGCAGGTTGGGAATCATGGAACGATAACTCTCCGTCAACTCTGACGAGCTGGGGTACGGGTCGGCCGGAGTCGTCAGCGGGCGCTCCCGAGGTCGCGGTCGGCGTCGCTGCCCTGGAGCAACAAGGTGGTTTCCTCGATGCGGTGGAAACGGCCGTCGGGGGTGAGGCCGGCGAAGAGGTAGACCTCCATGGTGACGGTCGTGCCGTCGGTCCTGGTGAGGAAGCAGGTGTGCCGGTCGGCGTACTTGCTGCCGTCGTACAGCTCCTCGTGCACTTCGACGTGTCCGGGCGGCGTGCCGGCGGTTCGGCGTCAGCGTTTGCCGGTGATCGGTTCGCGGTCGGTGCACCTGGAGTCCGGGTCCGCGCTCTTGGCCTGCCTGCCCTTGATCTCCACACGCGCGCCGGGCTTGATGGCGTCGTACACCCACTTCCCGGTTTTGGGCGCCAGGGCGATGGAGCCGGGGGGAGCGTTGTCGCCGATGCTGGCGAGACCGGCGGCGGGGTCCAGCGCCCACATCAGCAGCCGCTGGTGGTGACTGCGGTCGGTGAAGGTGACCGCCCACTGCCTGATGTCCGCATACCTGGTCATCGGGTCGGGGCGCATTGCGAGGGTGGGGTACTTGGCGGTGACCGTGACCGTCTTCTCGCCGATCGGGCAGTTCTCCTGCGGCGCGCTGATGGGGAACGTCCTGCCCGCGATGGTCAGCGTGTGGGCTTCCAGGTCGACCGTCACCCGCTGGACGGGCGCCGGGGACGGGTGGGGCACGGACGTCGCGGGCGGCGTCGCCGGCTTGCTGGGCGAGGAGCCGAGGGCGCCGGAGGTGGCCGTGACGACGGCCGCTGCCGCCAGCGCGCCGGTGGAGAGCAGAACGCGTCGGCCCCGGCGGCGGCGTGCCGCCCGGCTCCTCACCTGTGCTCCCGTGGCGGGGGCTGGTGCCGCGCCGCACGCGGCCAGGCCACGGAGCCGGGCGGACAGCTCCGCCTCGGTCAGGGGATGCGGTGGCGGCTGATCAGACACGGACTTCCTCCGTCGGGTGGGGTTCCTCGCTCACCAGGTGAGCGGCGAGGGCCGAACGGCCGCGCGACAGACGTGCCTTGACGCTGCCGGCCGCCACGCCGGTCTCGGCGGCTATCTGCTCCACGCTCAGATCGCACAGGTGATGCAGCACGATCGCGGTCCGCTGGGCTTCGGGCAGGCGCCGCAGGCCGGCGACCAACGCCACGTGGTCGGGGCTCGGTTCGGGCACCGGCCGCGGCGCGGACTCGCTCCGCACCAGCTCCCACCAGCGGCGCGCCCGCCGCCAGCGGCTCATCGCCAGACGGTGTGCCACCGTGCGGATCCACGCCTCGGGAGCCTGGTCGCCGGTCAGGACCGACGAACGCCGGTCCCAGGCGCGTACGAACGCCTCCTGCACCACGTCCTGGGCCTCGGCGTAGTCCCCGGTCAGGGCGTACAGCTGGCCGACCAGACGCGGGTAGGCAGCCGTGTAAAAGAGGTCGAACTCGTCCTCGGTCACCTTGTCGTGCTCTCTCTGACGGCGCGGGTCGCGTCGTGTACGGCCGGTGCGGGCGGGGTCATGCGGTCGTGGTCTCTCCGGCGGCGCTGTGCGCGAGCCACTGCTTCCACGTCAGGTTCCAGTCGCCGTAGCCGTTCCCGGCGGCGACGGTGTCCTTGTTCGACCCGGTGACCGTGACGACGTCGCCGACCCGTACCTGGTCGTAGAAGCGCTTGGCGGTGCCGTCGGTGGCGAGACCCACACAGCCGTGGGTGACGTTACGGTGTCCGGCCTCGGTGTTCGCCCGCGGGTTCTGGTGCACGTACGTCCCGGAGGTCGTCAGGTGCACGGCCCAGAAGTAGTTGCCGCGGTACTCGGCACCAAGGCCCACGGTGTGGGAGTCCATGAGCACTTCGGACTGTTTGTCCATGACGACCATGGTCCCCTTCCAGGTGTCCAGCCCCGGCCGCCCGGTGGTGACCGGGATCCGCTGCGTGGTGCCGCCGGTGCGGACGGTCATCTCGTGCGCGCTCACGTCGACCGTGGCGACCAGCGACCGGCCGATGGTGAAGTGGCTGACGCCGTGCGAACCGCGGCGGAGGGTGACCGTGGTGCCGGGCTGCCAGTAGGTGCGGCGGGGGCGGAAGTCGACACGCTGCCCGTCCAGGAGGTTCTGGTCCTTCACCCAGCTCCACGCGCCGGTCGCGCCGGACGAGGTCTGTACACGCAGCCAGTTCTCCACGGCCTTGCGCTCGGCGGCCGGGACCGGCCGGGGGAAGGTGACCGATATCGGCATGCCCACACCGACCGTCTGCCCGTCGGCTATGTTCACCCGCGCCTGCGCGAGCACGGCGGGCTCCGGCATGGACGGAGCCGGGCGCCCCTCGGACACCTCGCCCCCGCCCTTGGCCCTCGCGGCCGCCGCCGCGGAGGCCCGGGCATCCGGTGCGCCGCCGGCCTCACGGACGCCGGTACTCGCGTCCGTCGAGCAGCCGACGGCCGACAGCAGAGCGACAGAGGCCACGACGGCGGCGCCGAGACGGCCGGCGGTCCGACCGGCCGAACGGTCCAAATGCATGAGATCCCCCCCATGTGAAGTGCGGTATCGCCTCCTATACGCACGGGGCTCGGCACCGGGTTGCATGGGATCGAAACTTTTCCGGGACCGGTGAAGGCCGGGTCTTCGCAGGGTGCGGGAAGCGGGTGCTGACTTCGGCGGGGCCGAGGGCGGTGCGCCGTGCAGGCGGTCGGCCGGGGCATCCGCGTGGGGGGTGGGTCAGTTGGGTGGGACGTGCCGTCCGGTCGTCGCGTCAGCGGATGTCGTGGTCGGGGTGGGTCCGGTCGTACGCGCGTCGTGCCTCGGCGATGACGGGGCGGTGGGCGAGGGACCAGTCGGCGAGTGCCTTGACCAGGTGGGTCAGGCCGGCCCCGGTCGTGGTCAGGCGGTAGTCGACCTGGGCCGGGACGGTCGGGTAGACGGTGCGCAGGACGAGGCCGTCGCGTTCGAGCCTGCGCACGGTGAGGGTGAGCATGCGCTGGGAGATGCCGTCGACGGCGCGCTGCAGTTCGCGGAACCGGCGCGGTCCGCTCGCGAGCTCGACGATCACGAGCACCGACCACTTGTCCCCGATGCGGTCCAGGACGTCGCGGATGCCGCAGTCGGGGTGGTCCGCACGTCCGCAGGGGTCGAGGTCGGCGGGGGTGGTGGTTACCCCGGTGTGCGTGAGTGACATCAAACTGCCTTCTTGTGGCCGGTGGGCGTGCGGTCAAGGATCAAGCGTAGTTACCGATGAGAACCACCGACGGAAGACGGCGATTTACATGATCTTGGTGACCGGAGCGAACGGGAACCTCGGCACGGCCACTCTTGCGGCGCTGCGCGCCCGCGGCGTCGTCGCGGCGGGCGGCAGCCGCACCCCGGACGAGGGGACGCGGCGTCTCGACTTCGACGACCCCGCGAGCCTCGACCTTGCCGATGTGTCGACTCTGGTGCTGATCTCCGCCGGTTACGCCGAGGACGACCAGGTCGTCGGCCGGCACGCGGCGGTCCTGGACGCCGCCGTCCGCGACGGCGTCCGGCACGTCGTCTACACGAGCCTGACCGGCGCCGGCGACCATCTCGGTTTCGCGCTCGCCCACCGCGCCACCGAACGCCTCGTACGGGCGAGTGGACTGCCGTGGACGATCCTGCGCAACGGCCTGTACGCCGAACTCTTCGGCGGTCTGCTGAGGTGGGCCGGCAACGGGGTGGAGTCCGCGTTCGGCGACGGTGCCCTGGCCGCGGTCGCGCGCGAGGACCTCGCCGAGGCCGCGGCGATCGTTGCGGCAGATCCGGCACGCCACGGCGGACGCGTCTACGACCTCGTCGGCACGCCGGTCACGGCGGGGCAGGTGGCCGACCGGCTCGGGGTCCCGCACCGCACCGTCAGCCTGGGCGAGTACCGGCGCCGACTCCTTGAGGAGACCCCGGGACTGCTGCCGTTCCAGCCGCCGATGCTCGCCTCGATCGCCACGGCTGTCCGGCACGGCTTCCTGCACGGTACCGCCCCCGACCTCGCGGAGCTCCTCGGCCGCCCGGCCCGCGACCCCCTGGCCGCGGCCGCCGCGGCCGCGGCCGCCGCGAGAGCGCAGGCGTACGTCTAACGGCGGGCGCCACGCGCTCAGCTGACTGCTGGAAGGTCAGCCGGGGACGGCCTGCGCCCAGCCCTGGGCGACGGTCTTCCTCGCCTTCTCCAGTTGCGCGTCCGTCGGGAACTGCGGCGTGCCCTCGACCGTCGGCAGCCGTGCGGCGGCGGCCTTGTCGAGGGTGCCGTCCTGCCGCATGACGTCCATGAGCACCGGGCGGGCGTAGCCGCGCAGCCGCAGGTTCTGGCCCTGCGGGCTGAAGAGGTACTCCTGCCACAGGCGGGCGGCCGCCGGGTGCGGGGCGTTCTTGTTGATCGCCAGCGCGAAGTACTGGGCGAAGCTGCCGTCGAAGGGGATCGCGACCTGCCAGTTCACTCCCCTGCCGCGCAGCTGGTCGGCGTAGTGCAGGTTGATGTAGTCCCAGTTGATGCTGATGGGGGTCCGGCCGTCCTCGACCGTGGCCAGGCTGGAGGGGAGCGGGTTGAGGTTGCCGCGCGTGTCGAGCCTGGCGAAGAAGTCGAGGCCGGGCTGGACGTCCGCGAACGAACCGTTGTTCGCCAGCGCGGCCGCGTAGACGCTGGCGAAGGCGGTGGCAGACCGGCGCGGGTCGCCTTCGAGTGCGACCTGGCCCCTGTACGCGGGTTTCAGCAGGTCGGCGAAGGTCTCCGGGCAGGGTTTGACCCGGTTGGCGTCGCAGCCGATGGAGATGTAGCCCCCGTAGTTGTTGGACCAGAGGGCCTTCGCGTCCTTCTGGTTGTCGGGGATCGAGTCGTAGGCGGCGACCTTGTACGGCGCGAGCAGGTTCCGCGCCGCCGCGTTGCGCGCGAACGTGTCCCCCACGTCGATCACGTCGGGGGCCGTCGGCCGGTGTCCCCGCTGCTGCAGTGCGTCGATCTCGTCCTCGCTGTGGCCCAGCGGATTGTCGACCGTGACCCTGACGCCGTACTTCTTCTCGAAGCCGTCGATCAGGCCGCCGTAGTTGGCCCAGTCACGCGGTAGCGCGATCGCTCGGAGCGTGCCCTCGCGTTTCGCCGCGGCGATCAACGCGCGCATGCCGCCCGCGTTCTCGGCGGAGGTGGCCAGCGCCGGCTTCGCGAGCTTGGCGGCCGGTGTGTGGTCGCAGGCGCTCAGGCCCAGTGCCACGAGAGCGAAGCAGCCGAGGGCGGCCGCTGCTCGGGCACGGGGTGTGGTCACGGCTGCTCCAGGGCGTGGTGGTCGAGGTCGTCGCCGGGGGACGTGTGGCTGTCACAGGGCGCCTCTCGCCACCGGAGGAGTGCCCGGGGCCGCCGTGGCCGGTCTGGGTTCCGGTGGCTCTCGCGGGCCACGGGCCCACGTGCCGGCGAAGTGGCCGTAGAGGCCAGGGTACTCGGCCGCCCCGGCGGCTCGGTGCCGCCGTGTCCTCCTCACAGTGCCGTGTCGTCCCATTGGCCCAGCAGGATCTCGCCGAGTTCCGACTCCGGCCGGGCGCCGAGGGACTGTTCCGCCCAGATGACCTTGCCGGTGGAGGTGTAACGGGTTCCCCAGCGTTCGGCGAACCGGGCGACGAGGAAGAGTCCGCGGCCTCCCTCGTCGGTGACTCTCGCCCGGCGCAGCCGGGGTGAGGTGCTGCTGCCGTCGGAGACCTCGAAGATCAGGGTTCCTGCGGCGGGGCCGCTGGTCGGCACCGTGCGCAGCAGCCGGACGGCGATGGGCTCGGAGCCGTAGCGGATGGCGTTGGTGATCAGTTCGCTGAGGATGAGTTCGGCGGTGAAGGCCGCCTGCTCCAGGCCCCACTCCGTCAGCCGGCGGGCGCAGGCGGAGCGCACCGGGGCCACCGCCGCCGGGTCGCGGGGCACGTCCCACTCGGCGATCTGCGCTGGTCCGAGTCGGCACGTGCGGGCCACCAGCAACGCGATGTCATCCCTGGGCCGGTCGGACAGCATGGCTTCCATCACCGCCGCGCAGGTCGCCTCCGGGGTGCGTTCGTGTCCCGCCAGAACATCGCGCAGGGCCTCCAGACCGGCGTCCAGGTCTCGGGTGCGGTCCTCGATCAGTCCGTCGGTGTAGAGCACCAGCCGGGACCCCTCGGGCACCGTGAGCTCGGCGGTCTCGACCGGCAGGCCTGCGCCGAGCCCCAGTGGCGGCGAGACGGGCAGCCGGGGGAAGTCGACGGTGCCGTCGGGCCGGACCACCGCCGGTCCCGGATGACCGGCCGTGGCGAGCACCAGCTGCCCGGACGTGGGGTCGTAGACGGCGTACTGGCAGGTCGCCCCGGTGATCATCGCCTGTCCGTCGTCCGCGTCGGCGGCCTCCTCGGCGTCGATCTGGGCCACCAACTCGTCCAGCCGGCCCAGCAGCTCGTCCACGGGCATGTCCAGGCCGGCGAAGTTGTGTACGGCGGTGCGCAGCCGGCCCATGGTCGCCGCGGCGTGCAGCCCGTGACCGACGACGTCGCCCACGACCAGCGCCACCCGGGTGCCGGACAGCGGGATCACGTCGAACCAGTCGCCGCCCACCCCGGCCTGGGCCGGCAGGTAGCGGTAGGCCACGTCGAGGGCGGACTGCTCGGGCAGCCCGCGGGGCAGCAGGCTGTGCTGCAGGGTGACGGCCATGGTGTGTTCGCGGGTGTAGCGGCGGGCGTTGTCGATGCACACCGCCGCCCGGGCGGCCAGTTCCTCGGCGAAGGCCGTGTCCTCTTCCTCGAACGGCGGGGAGTCCTTCACGCGCCAGAACTCCACCGCTCCCAGCACCACGCCCCGGGCTCGCAAGGGGACCACGAGCAGGGAGTGGATGCCGTGGTCGAGGATCCGCCGGGCCCGTCCGGGGTGCTGGGCCCGCCAGCCGTCGGAGGCGCTCAGGCCCGCGGTCAGCACCGGCCGGTCCTCGGCCATCGCCACGGCGACGGGGTGGTCCGGGACGAACCGGATCAGCTCGCCGACGGGGTGCAGGAGATCGTCCGAGGCCAGGCCGGCGACGGCGCTGCGGCGCAACTCGGTGAGCGCGGCGCCCGCGCCGGCGGACTCCTCCCCGCGCAGGACCGGCTCCAGCAGTTCGACGGTGACGACGTCGGCGAACCGGGGCACCGCCACTTCGGCCATTTCCTCGGCCGTGCGCCGCACATCCAGGGTGGTGCCGATCCGCAGCCCGGCGTCGTAGAGCAGCTTCAAGCGTTCGCGCGCCACCTCGGCGCGGCCGGAGAGGGCCTGCAGCTCGGTGGTGTCCCGGAGTGTCACCACGCTGCCGGCGGGTCCGTGAGGTGCGGTGAGCCGCTTGTTGACGGCGAGCAGCCGCTCGGCCGCCAGGTGCACCTCGTCGGTGGCCGGCCGGTCGGAGGCCAGCAGCCCGGCGAGGTCCTCCTCCAGCCCGAGCTCGGTGATCTGGCGCCCCTCCGCGTCCGTCGGCAGGTTCAGCAGGCGCCGTGCCTCGTCGTTGGCCAGCAGCAGCCGGCCGTCACCGCCGACGATCAGCACTCCTTCCCGCACCGCGTGCAGCACCGCGTCGTGGTGCTCGTACATACGGGTCATCTCGGTCGCCCCGAGGCCATGGGTCTGGCGCCGCAGCCGTCGGCTGACCAGGCCCGATCCGCCTGCCGCGACGGCGAGCGCGGCGACGGCGCCGCCGAAGAGGACCGGCACCTGCTGGTTCACCCGGTGCCGCACCGCCTCGACCGTGACGGGCACGGAGACGATGGCGACGACGGAGCCGTCGGGCCCCCTGACGGGGACCGCCGAGATCACGGAGAGCCCCAGGGACCCCTTGAACGTACGCGTGAACGGCTTGCCGGTCGCCGCCTGCGCGTAAGGACCGATGACGTGTTTCCCGATCTGGTGCGGGTCGCTGTGGGTGAGGGTGATCCCGTTCAGCCCGTACACGATGATGGCGTCGACGCCTGCGGCTTTCCGGGCAGCCTCGGCATGCGGCTGCAGTACGGCGCTCGGGTGGGCGCTTTTCAGCGCCGCCGCGGTCCCCGGGGCGTTCGCGAACGTCTGCGCCGTGGTGAGCGTCCGCTGCCGGGCGTCCGCCATGACGTCGCGCCGCGCCTGCGCCACGAGGGCCACCAGGGTGGCGGCGACGAGCAGCATCACGACCGCCAGCTGCAGGAGGAAGACCTGCCCGGCGAGGCTGTGCACGCTCAGCAGCGAGCCCGACCGCCGCTCCTCTCCGACCTGACGGGGGCGATCGGGTCGATGAGTCCTTCCGGACGCATCGGGCACATCACGCCCTTTTTGACCCGAAGCTCCGCTCATATTTCCTTTTTATCGTTTCTGGGCGGCCGACCTCTATGCGGCCTGGCCCGGCCGGCCCGCACCCAGGTGGTTGCGATCGCGGCCGGCATGCGCCGCGACGCGGGTTCCCGGCCCGGACGGCCGGCAGAGGTCGTTGCCGACCGCCTGCTGCCGCGCGCCTGCGATCCGCATGGCCGGCGGCCGCGTCAGTCCGTGTCGTAGTACAGCCGGAGGAACTCCTCCATCGCCGCGTCGACACCGACGCGGTCGCCGGTGGCGAGCAGGTCGAGCAGCAGACCGCGGACGGTGGCGAGACCCAGCCTGGCACGGTTCCGTGCCGTGGCGGGATCCGCCCCCACCGCCGTCTCGGCGGCGACGAGCGGCTCCAGCCAGTCCGTCACGAGCCCGTCGAGGACCGGGACCGCCTCGGGGCGGCCCCGCAGCGCGTGCCCGCAGATTTCGAAGAAGAGCCGCTCCTGACCGGCCAGTCGAGGATCTGTCAGCTGCCGCCACAGCAGCCGCGCGACATCGGCGGGCGAGAGACCGGGCTCCAGCCGGAGCCGGGACAACAGATCGCGCTGACGCCGCTCCGACGTCCGGACGATCTCGACCAGCAGCTGCTCCTTGGAGCCGAAGTAGTGGATCAGCATGCGGTGACTGACCCCGATCGCGGCACCCAGGCGGCGCAGGCTCAGATCCGCGATGCCGTGCGCCGCCACGTGATCGACGGCCGCCTCCACCAGTTGCGCGCGCCGGTCTCCGTCCCTGCCGGGGGCGATCGCGCCCTTGGGACGGGAGTCGTCCGTGTTCACCACAACAGGAGTGTACCAATTGGTACATGAGGTCTGTACCGTGTGGTACATGAAGTCTGTCACCGTGTCGATCGACGTACCGCAGACGCCCGAGCAGGTCTACGACTTCCTCGATGTCATGGCTCACCACGAGCGGTTCACCGACCACTACCTGACCGACTGGCGCTACAGCGGCCCCGGCCGCGGTATCGGATCGTGCGCCACGGTCACCGCCACGCTGGCCGGCACGAAGACCGACGTCACCATCGAGGTGGTCGAGGCGGATGCGCCACGGCGCCTCGTCGAACACAACGTCAGCGCGGCCGGCCGACGCCAGGCCCACGGCACGTACACCATCAGCCCGACGCGAACCGGGGGGAGCCTCGTCTCGTTCACATACGCCTGGACACGCGCCCCTCTTTCCGAACGCCTGCTGGCACCCCTCGTCCGGGCCACGATGCAGCGCGCCAACCGCACGGTCATGCAACGCCTGGCCACCGAGCTGGCTCGCCACGCGTCGCTGCCGGCTCCTGACCGCGCTGCGTCTCGGGCCGTTCCCCCGCTCAGCGCCGGCGTGGGCCGGCGCCCGGGGAACTTCAGGTCCAGTGGCCCGCGGCGGCCGCCTCGGTGACGAAGTCCTCGAAAGGCCGGGGCGGTCGGCCGAGGGCTCGTTGCACACCGTCGCAGAGCGCGGCGCCCGAGCCACGGCCGATGGCCATGAGGATGTCGGCGAACAGGCGCGCGACGTCCGGTGAGGCGCCCGCCGCGACCTGGCGCCGGACGAAGGTGTCCGGATCGACGTCGACGTGCTGGATCCTGCGCCCGGTAGCCCTGGCGATGAGGTGCGCCGCCTCACCGAAGCTGATCGCCCGTGGCCCCGTCAGCTCGTAGATCCGGCCGCTGTGCCGGTCTTCGGTCAGCGCGGCTGCGGCGACCTCGGCGATGTCCTCGGCGTCGAGGAACGGCGTACGCCCGTCACCGGTGGGCAGAGCCAGGCTTCCGGCAAGGACGCCGGGCCGCCAGGGGCCCTCGCTGAAGTTCTGCGAGAACCAGTTCGGGCGCAGGATCGCCCAGTCGACGCCGGAGCCGCGCACGGCCTGCTCGACGGCGTGCAGCGGGTGACCCTTCTCGCCGGCGCGCGGGGCTGACAGCAGCACCAACCGCCGTACGCCCGCGGTCACCGCCTCGGTCACGAAGCGTGGGACGCGCGCCTGACGGTCCGTGGCCGGCCGAAGGTCGGGCTCCACGAGATAGGCGGCACCGGCCCCGTCGAGCGCGGCCTCCCAAGTCGCCGGGTCGTCCAGGTCGAAGCGGATGTCGCCGCCCGTGCGGGACGCCGTGCGCACGGGCCGTCCGGCTGCCTTCAGCTGCCGGGCGATGCGGCTGCCGGTCTTGCCGGTGCCACCGAGAATCAGGATGTTCTTCATGCCGTCCAGACAACCCCGAGGGCGTGTGGACGTTCCATGGGAGAACGTCGAAACCACCTTTGTGATCGTCTAACGTGAGGGTGTGGACGTCCTGAGCGATCTGCTGCACCGGGCCCGTGCCAGGAACGCGTTGGTCAGGCAGCTGATCCGGCGTCCTCCGTGGTCGCTGACCTTCGCCGACGCTCCACCGCTCACGGTCGTGACCACGCTCGCCGGCCACGCCTGCGTCCGGCTCGACGATGTGGACACCGCCCCGGTACGCCTCGGTGCGGGTGACATCGCCCTGATCACCGGGCCGGGCCGCCACACGATCGCCGACGCCCCCTCCACCCCGCCTCAGGTGGTGATCCGCGGACGGAGCAAGCACTTCGTGGACGGCAGCCAGGAAGCGCCGGGCAGTGTCCGGAGCCTGGGCCCCCGTACCTACGGCGACGGTTTGCCCGGGGCCACGATCATGCTCCGGGGCGCGTACGAGATCCGCGGCGACCTGGGCGATCGCCTGCTGGGCATGCTCCCGCCCCTGGCAGTCGTGCCCTGCGGCCCCGCGACCCGGGCGGCGCTCGATCTCCTCGCCACCGAGGCGGCCCGCGACGAACCGGGGCAGGACGCCGTCCTCGACCGGGCGCTGGACCTCGTGCTCGTCCTGGCCCTGCGCGCCTGGTGTGCGGACCCGGACAGAGCGCCCGGCTGGTACCAGGCACTGTCCGATCCCGCGATCGGCACCGCGCTGCGCCTGCTGCACGAGGCTCCCGGCCATCGCTGGACGGTCGCCGGGTTGGCCGCCCGGGTCGGCATGTCCCGCGCCGCCTTCGCCGCTCGCTTCACCACACTGGTCGGTGAACCCCCGCTCACCTACCTCACCGGCTGGCGGATGACCCTGGGTGCTGACCGGCTGCGCAACACCGAGGCGACCGTCGCCGCGGTCGCCCGCGAAGTGGGTTACGACGATCCCTTCGCCTTCAGCGTGGCGTTCAAGCGCAGCCGAGGCGTCAGCCCCTCGGCCTGGCGCCGCCAGGCCGTTCCGGGAGTACCCGATCTCCCCTGATGAGCCCGGGCACCAAGGGAGTTGCCCGCGCAGGCAGGGGAATTCACCCTGCGCACCACGGAGATCAGCGGTCGGGCCTGCAACTGTGCGCGTTCCCGCGGGCGTTCACGCACCTCGCCCTCATCAGCGTGCCTTCCGGCCACGACCGCCCCCTGGAGGTGACGGTTGACCGGCGGGGCCCCTCGCGCGGTCACCGTGCGAGCCTCCGGCACCCGGCTCATGCTGGAGGTGAGGGGGGTGGGACAACGGAGGAAGTGGTGACGATGCGGACCGTTGTCGACCTCACGCGTTGCCAGGGCTACGCACAGTGCGTGTTCCACGCACCCGAGGTGTTCGCGCTGCACGGGGAGGAAGGGCTGCTGTACGCCACCGCCGTACCGGACGACCAGGTCGCACGGGTTCGCGAGGCCGCGGCGGCGTGCCCGGTGCAGGCCATCCTCCTCGGGGAAGAGGTGACCAGCCGTGCCCTCTGACCTGAAAGAAGGCCGGATCGTCGTCGTCGGCGCGTCACTGGCCGGGCTGAGGGCCGCGGAGGCGCTGCGCGAGGAGGGCTTCACCGGTGAGCTGACCGTGGTCGGGGACGAACCCCATGCGCCGTACGACCGGCCTCCGCTGTCCAAGCAGGTGCTTCTCGGCCAGGCGACGGCGTACACCACCGAGCTGCCGCTGCGCCGGGACCCGGACGCCGAGTGGCGCTTCGGCGTACGCGCGACAGGTGTGGATCTGCTGGCGAAACAGGTGCTGCTGGAGGACGGGGAATCCCTGCCGTACGACCGGCTGCTCATCGCCACCGGGACCCGCGCGCGTCCCTGGCCCGACCCGGACGAAGCCGCCCTGGACGGGGTGTTCACGCTGCGCACCCGCGAGGACGGCGCGGGGCTGGCCGAGCGGCTGGCCGCGGGACCGGAGCGGGTGCTGGTGATCGGCGGTGGTTTCACCGGCTCGGAGATCGCCTCGGCCTGCAGGGAGATGGGGCTGCAGGTCACGGTCGCCGAACGCGGCCCCGCACCCCTGGTGGGCGCGCTCGGTGCCACGCTGTCGAAGCTCGCGGCCGTGATGCAGCGCAACCACGGCGTGGACCTGCGCACCGGCGTGACCGTCACCGCCCTGACCGGGAACGGCGCGTTCACCGGCGCGGAGCTGTCCGACGGCAGCCGCGTCCACGCCGACGTGTGCGTCGTGGCGCTGGGTGCCCTCCGCAACGTCGAGTGGCTGGCCGACTCCGGGCTGGCGGCGGGCCCGCGCGGGATCGCCTGCGACGCCGGGTGCCGCGCCTTCACCATGTACGGGATCGTCACCGACGACATCTTCGTGGCCGGCGACGTCTCCCGCTTCCCACACCCGCTGTTCGGCTACCAGATGCTCTCCCTGGAGCACTGGGGCAACGCGGTCGAGCAGGCCGAGGTGGCGGCCCACAACATGGTCAGCCCAGGGGCGCTGCAGCGCCCGCACCTGAGCATCCCGACGTTCTGGTCGACGCAGTTCGGGCTCAACATCAAGTCGGTCGGTGTGCCCACCTACTCCGACCACATCGTCATCGCCCAGGGTTCCCTGGAGGCGCGCCGGCTGGCGATGGTCTACGGCTACCAGGGACGGGTCACCGCCGCGGTCACCGTCGACATGGCCAAGTCGCTCGACTACTACCGGCACCTGATCGAGACGGCCGCTCCGTTCCCGCCCCCGCCCGGCGCGGCGGACCGCGCGATCGCGGCCGACATCACGATCCCCTCCGCCGTACCCGATCCCTCGGGACTGTCCCACGGCCCGACCGTCGCCCTCACCGGTCACCTGCCCGACCGCCGGCTGACGGTGGTCTGACCCCACCGCCCGGCTCACGTCCTGCCCCACCACGAGGAGCCGACATGGACTCCGACACCCTTCTGGCACGGATCACCGACTACGCCAGTCGCCCCAACCCCTACCCGCTGTACGCCGAACTGCGCGAGGCCGGTCCCGTCGTGTGGCAGGCCGGCGGCAACTGTCTGATCGGCGGCTACCACCAGATCGCCGCGCTGCTCCACGACCCACGCATGAGTGCCGATCCCCGTACCCGTGGCGAAATGACCCACAAGCCGCCGTTCCTGCGGCTCGACGACCCCGAGCACCACCGGCTGCGCACGCTGACCATGCGGCCGTTCGGCCCGCCGCACAGCCCCCGCCGGGTCGACAGCATGCGCGGCGAGATCGGCCGGATCACCGAGGAGCTGACGGAGACCTTCGAGGCGGGCCGGCAGATCGACCTCGTCGACGACTTCGCCTACCCGCTGCCCGTCGCCGTGATCTGCCGCCTGCTCGGCGTACCGCACGAGGACGAGCCGCTCTTCCGGGCGTGGTCCGACGCGATCGTCGCATCCGCCGACGTCAGGCCCGACCAGGACACCACCGACACCGACAAGGCCGGCGACCAGGCTCGCATCGAGATGGGCGGCTACCTGGTGAACCTCGCCGAGCAGCGCCGTGGCAAGCCGGGCGACGACATGCTCTCCGCCTTCGCCAACGAGCTCGATCCCGCCCTGCGGCTGACCCAGGAGGAACTCGCGGAGACCGCCGTACTGCTCCTCATCGCCGGACACGAGACCACGGTCAACCTCATCACCAACGGCGTGCTCACCCTCCTGCGCCAGCCCGAGCAGCAGGACCGCCTGCGGCGCGAACCCGAACTGCTGCCGCGAGCGGTGGAGGAACTGCTGCGCTACGAGCCACCGGTCCACATGCGCGAGCGGATCCCGCACGCCGACATGGAGGTCGCCGGCACCCGCATCCCCGCGGGCACGTCGGTCATCCTGGTATTCGGCTCGGGCAACCGTGACCCCAGGCGGTTCCCCGATCCCGACCGGTTCGACCCCACCCGCGCGGACAACCAGCACTTCGGGTTCGGCAGCGGTATCCATGTGTGCTTCGGCGCCCCCCTCGCCCGTATCGAGGCCTACACCGCACTCGGGGCGCTGCTCCCCCGCCTCGCCACCGCTCAGCTGGTCCAGGACCCGCCGCCCTACCGCCAGAACGCCATGCTCCGCGGACCCCGCCACCTGCCCATCCAGCTGTGAGGTCTCGATCAGCGACGACGGGGTCAGCCCGGTGGGCGGTGTGCGAGGCCCTCGATCATCAGGGTGAGGGTGAAGTCGAACCGGTCGTGGCCCTCACCGGCGGTGAGCTCGGCGGCGTGGCGGGTGGTGTGGGGGAAGGTCTCGGCGGGCAGGCAGGTGAACCGGCGTAGCAGTTCGTCGCGGTCGACGACCCAGACAGCGTCTTCGTGTGCCGCTCGCTGGTGCGCGATCGACACCTCCAGGCAGTAGGCGGCCACGTACAGCAGGAGGGCGTCGATGGCCCAGGCGGCGGCCTGCGGGGCGACGCCGCCGGCGAGCAGAATCGCCAGCATCCCCTCGCTGACGCGCACGGTCTCGCGGTCGGTGGGGGCCATGGCGAGCGCGGCGCGGGAGATCCCGGGGTATTTCAGATACTGGTCGCGTATCTGGGCGCATACGCCGCGGATCTGCTCCCGCCAGGTCGTGGGGTCGGGCTCGGGCAGGGCGAGCTCGGCGCACAGCCGCCCGATGAGCAGCTCGTCGAGGTCGGCCTTGTTGACCACGTGGGCGTAGAGCGAGGCGGGGCCGGTCTCCAGCGCGCCAGCCAGCCGGCGCATGGTCAGCGCCTCGTAGCCCTCCGCGGCGACGACGCCCAGCGCGGTGTCGACGACCTGCTCCACGGTGATCGGGGCCTTGCGGCGCTGTGACCTCGGGGTGGCCGTGGCCTCGGGGTTCGGCGGCTGGTGGCGTGCCGCGCGTCGCTCTCTCGGGTTCACCGGACCATCATAGCTTGACACGAACACTGTTCGTTCATAGAACAGTGTTCGTGACAGGGAACGGGAACCAGGATGTGGACGTGACCGTGGTCGGAGCCGGGCCGGTGGGGCTCGTGCTCGCCGCGGAGCTGGCGCTCGCCGGGGCGACGGTGCAGATACTCGAGCGGCGCGCCGAGCCGGACACGGCGATGAAGGCGCAGTCGATCAACGTGCCGACGGCGGAGGCACTCGACCGCCGCGGCCTCCTGCCCGCCGCGGAACAGGTGCAGCGAGAGACACTCGACCGGGTGGGGCCGTACGCTCGCACGGCCGAACACCGACCGCCCGGTGCCGGCCGGCAAGGGCCCGAGTCCCGATTCACCGGGCATTTCGCGGGGATGGTCCTCGACCCCGGCCTCGTGGACTGGTCCGATCCCGACCTCGCCGCGCACGCCGCCACCGACGGGGCGCGTATGGTGCCGCAGCCCCAGCTGGAGGCGCTGCTGGCCGACCATGTCTCGCGACTCGGCGTCCCGGTACGTCGCGGCGTGGAGGTCACCACGCTCGACGACACCGGCGACGGCGTACGTGTCGGCACCACCGCCGGCCCGGTGTGCACCGGATGGCTGGTCGGGTGCGACGGCGGACACAGCACCGTGCGCCGGCTCGCGGGCATCGACTTCCCCGGAACCGACCCCGAACTCACCGGCTACCAGGCGGTCGTCGACATCGCCGACCCGGAGAAGCTCGCCGAGGGATGGACGTGGTCGTCCCAGGGGGCGTACCGCTATGGGCCGCAGCCCGGGCGGGTGGCCACCATGGAGTTCGACGGCCCGCCCGCCGGTCTCCCCGACACCCGGCTTCGCTCGCGCGGGAGGACCCCCACGGCGCCGGTCACCCTTGAGGAGGTCCAGGCGAGCCTGCGCCGGATCTCGGGCACCGACGTGACGCTGACCGCCCTGCGCGCCGCCCCGACCCGCTGGACCGACAACGCCCGCCAGGCCGCGGCGTACCGGTCGGGGCGGGTGTTCCTGGCCGGCGACGCCGCGCACGTGCACCCGCCGTTCGGCGGTCAGGGCCTCAATCTCGGGGTCGGCGACGCGATGAACCTGGGCTGGAAGCTCGGCGCCGCGGTCGCGGGGTGGGCCCCCGAAGGGCTGCTCGACACCTACGACGACGAGCGTCGCCCCGCGGGTGCCTGGGTGCTGGACTGGACGCGGGCCCAGATCGGGGTGCTGCGCGGGGACGCCAAGTCGGCCGCGCTCCGGGGGATCGTCGCCGACTTGCTGAACACCCGGGCGGGCACGACCTACGCGGTCAAGAAGATCTCCGGCGTCACGCAGCGCATCGACCTGCACGGCGACCATCCGCTCGTCGGCCGGTTCGCCCCCGACCTGCGACTGAGGAACGGCTCCCGCCTGGCCGACCACGGCCACCGCGGCGAGTTCCTGCTGCTCGACCGCTCTCCCGACGGTGCGTTCGCCCGCCTCGCCGCGGCCTGGTCCGGGCGCGTGAACAGCGTGGGTGACCCCCACGGGACGCCGGCCGGGGTGCTGGTACGCCCGGACGGGGTGGTCGCCTGGGCCTCCGACACCAGCGGCGTCACCGACGTCGCCGCCCTCGAAGCCGCCCTGCGCCGATGGGCGGGCGCGCCGTCGTCCTCATCGAGCCGGAACCGGTGAGCTGACCCCCTGCCGGCATCGGCACGGACCGTCGGCTGCCGCACCCATCGCGCCGTCTCGCCGGTTTCACCCGCGGGCCGGCGGCACGCTCGGCGTTTCGGCCACCGCCGCTTCAGGCCCCGTCCTTGTGCGGCAAGGGTCGGTGCACCCCGCAAGCTCCGGCGCGCGCTCAATCACGGGGTTACGAGCACGACCGAAACACATGTGTTCGAAATTCTGGCTGATTCGTTGAGCCATACGAACGAGCAGCACGAGTGTCGAGGGGGACCCCGTTGACTTCGGCCAGCACACCACCACAACCGACTCGCGACCCGGCGTCCGGCCGCTGTGCCGGTGCGCCGATGAGGACGATGACGACGCCGGTTCTCCGGGCACTGGGCCGGCCCGGGCCAGGAGGCGCCCTGTGAAGAGGTTCTTCGGACGCGTGCAGACGGCCGAGCCGGAGGTCTCCGACGCCGAACAGGAGCTTTTCGGCGGCCCCTTGCGCTACGACTTCGGCTGGTCCGAACACGAGCATGCCCGACTCGACCTGACGATGATGTCGGCTCTGCGCTCCATGCCGAGGCTGGTCGGGGCGACCTTGCGGATGGCGTGGCACGCCGACCGCAGGGCTCTGCTCTCGGTCGCGGTCAGCGAGATCGGGCAGGGCGTCACGGCGGCGATCGGCCTGCTCGCGGTCAACGCCGTCATGCACGCGCTGCTCGGCTCGGGCACCCCCGCCCAGCGGCTGCACGCGGTGCTGCCGGGCTTGCTGGCCGCCGCCGGAGCGGCCGTGGTCAACTCGGGCCTGGCCGGATGGTCCACCTCGCGGGCGGGCCGGCTGGAGCCGCTGGTCGAGCGGATCGCCACGACCCGGTATCTGGCCGCCGCCGCGTCGGTGGAGCTGGAGGCCATCGAGGACCCGGAGTTCCGCCGGCTGATCGACGTCGCCCAGTACGGCGCCGGCTCCGCCCGCCGCATGATCGGTGCCTGCGTGGCCGCGCTGAACGGGACCATCTCGCTGGTGTCCACGGCCGGCGTGCTCACCGTCCTCCACCCTGTGCTGCTGCCGATGCTGATCCTGATCGCGGCGCCCCGCGGCTGGGGTGCGATGCGGGTGGCGCAGGAACGGTATGTGTCGGTGATGAGCTGGATCGAGCACGTACGGGCCAGCCGCCTCATCGGCAACCTGCTCACCGAGCGCACCGCCGCGCAGGAAGTGCGCATCCACGCCGTCGGGCCGTTCCTGCTCAGTCGTTACGAGCGGATGGCCGAGAGCGCCGAGGCCGAGCAGGAGCGGCTGGCCTCCGACAAGGCCGTCACCGAGTGGGTGGCGGCGGCACTGTCCGGCCTCGCCATGGCGGCGACATACGCGGCCATGTTCCTGCTGATCATGAGCGGGCGCATGAGTCTGGCCGTGGCCGGGACCGCCGTCATCGCCGTCCGGTCCGGTTCCGCGAGCCTGGGCGCGCTGGTGATGAACGTGAACCAGCTGCACGAGGAGTCCCTCTACGTCCGCGACCACGCCCGGTTCCTGGACGAGGCGGCCCTGCGCACCATTCCCAGCGGGGGCGATCCCGTTCCCGCACAGGTGAAGCAGGTCGTCCTGGACCGCGTCAGCTACCGCTACCCGGACCGCGAAGCTCCCGCTCTGGACGGGGTGTCCCTCACGCTGCCCATGGGCTCGGTCACCGCCGTGGTCGGCGAGAACGGCTCCGGCAAGAGCACGCTGATGAAGCTGTTGTCGGGCCTGCTGCTGCCGCAGAGCGGGACCGTGCGGTGGGGCGAGGCCGAGGTCGCCTCCCTGGACCGCTCCCAGGTCTTCGACCGCGTCTCACTGCTCACCCAGGACTTCCAGCGCTGGCCCGTGACGGCGGCGTTGAACATCCGGATCGGCCGGCCCGCCCGGGACGGCGGCCCCGAGCGTCTTCAGCCGTCCATCGACTACGCGGGTGCCGGCCCGGTCATCGCGAGACTTCCCGAAGGCCTGCGGAGTCTGCTGGCCCGGATGTTCCGCGGTGCCAGCGAACTGTCCGGCGGCGAGTGGCAGAAGATCGGGCTCGCGCGAACCCACTGGCGCAGCTCCACCTCGGACGCCGCCGGCGTGCTCATCGTGGACGAACCCACCTCCGCCCTCGACCCGGAGGCCGAGATCGCCGCGTTCGAACGCATCCGCCGGCTCGCCGCCCCGAACCGGGCCGTCGTCCTGGTCACCCACCGCATGTCCGGCGTCCGCCACGCCGACCGCATCTACGTCCTGCACCACGGACGGCTCGTCGAGCACGGCAGCCACGACGAGCTCATGGCCGCCCAAGGGCGCTACGCCTCGATGTTCGACGCACAGGCCACGCAGTACGCCCCCATTGTCCCCCGCCCCGACTCCCCCGCCGTCGCCGATCCGGCATGACCCCGCCGGGAAGGCCCCGCTCTGCCCTCAGGAGTCCCCATGTCCGCAGAGGATCTCAACGCCGAAGCATGGACCGTTTACGGCCGACGTCAGCTGAACCGTGGGTACGTGCCGCCCGTTCCCGAACGGCTGGAATGGGCTCCGTGGAAGGGGGTCGGTCCGGGGGCGGAAATCCTCGGTGACATCACCGGCAAACGCGTCCTGGACATCGGCTCCGGCGCCGGCCATCAGGCCGTTCACCTGGCCCGGACCCACGGTGCACGGGTCACCGCGATCGAACTGTCCCTCACCCAGCACCAACGCGCCACCGGTGCGTATGCGGGCACGCCCGGCGTCCGGTTCGTGCACGGCGACGTGGCCGACCACCTCCGCACCGGCGAGCCCTTCGACGCCGCGTACGCCATCGGCAGCCTCGCCTTCGCCGACCCGCGCCGCGTCCTGCCCGCGCTGCGCGACGGCCTGCGCCCCGGTGCACCGCTGGTCCTCTCGCTCCTGCATACCGACCTGCACGGCAACGGCCCGTCCACGACCGTCGCGCCACGTGAACAGACGATCATCCTGCGGGACGATCCGCCCTTGCCCACCCGGATGTGGGTCCTGGCACCGCAGCTGTGGGAGGACCTGCTCACCGAGCACGGCTTCCGCGTCGAGGCCATCGACCTCCTGCGCCCCTTGGACGGCGACAACCCCGTCGTCCAGCAGCTCATCCGCGCCCGCCGCCTCCCGGACCGCCCGACGCGCGTCTTCAGCCGGCCCCGCACCACCCGGCCACCCAAGCCCCACGCGGCCATCGGCGTCGGCGCCATCGTCCTCGGCGACGAGGGCGTGCTGCTCGGCCGACACCGTCGCGGCACTCTCGAACTGCCGGGTGGAACCGTAGAGGCCGGGGAGTCCCTGGAGACAACCGTGATCCGGGAACTCGCCGAGGAGACCGGTCTGATCGCCCGGCCCGACGACGTCACACTCCTGGGCACGCTCGTCGACCACGTCGAACACGTCGTGCGGGTCACCGTAGGCGCCCTTGTGAGCGCCTGGCGGGGCCGGCCGGCGATACAGCCTGACGAGAGCGTCGGCGACTGGGCCTGGTACCCCTTGGACCGGCTGCCCGACGGCCTGTTCGTGTGCAGCGCCCAGATCCTCACCGCATGGCGTCCGGACCTGCCGATCGACCATCCCCCGGCGCATTTCACCCCCTATGCCCCTCGTACGGCTCCTTCGGCGACCCCGGTGCGAGGCGGGTCGTGGTGACGCGGTGGGGCCGACGGCTCAGTGGAGGCAGAGGCAGAACGGATGGCCGGCCGGGTCCGCGTAGACCCGCCAGTTGGCCTCCGGGCGGAGCTGGTCCGTCCGCTCCAGCACGGTCGCGCCGAGGGCTAGCGCCCGCTTCTCCTCCCCGTCGAGGTCGTCCACGTCGAAGTCCAGGTGCAGCTGCTGCGGGAAGTGCTGGCCGGGCCATTCGGGCGGTCGGTAGCCGTCCACCCGCTGGCAGGCCAGCGGCGTCCCCTCGAACCCGTGCACCTCCACCCAGTCGGGATCCTCCGAGTCCGTGACCACGCGGCCGCCGAGCAGCTCCGCGTAGAACTCCGCGAGCCGTACCGCATCGGCGCAGTCCAGCGCGATCGCCTGCAGCTTCCGAATCACTTCCGACACCCCTCGCTCTCCGGCCGCATCCGCGACACTCCCGTACGGGAGGGGTCGTACCCGCCGCGGCGGCGGGCATGCCAGGTCGTCAGGGGCGTGGCTGTGGTCGACGGCAGCAGACCTGCGCCGTCCGCGCGCCGTCAGGGCACCTCCGGGCCGCGGTACTCGCTCATCGCGTCGATGAGCCAGCGGGCCAGGTAGTCGGCGAACGAGGAGCGTGGGAACAGCCGGTACGTCGGCGCCTCGTCGACCTGCCAGAGGACCACCGCGACGGGGCCGACCGTGGTGGACACCGCCCGGCCGGGGGCGAAGGCCCGGGGGTGCAGGTCCAGCGGACAGCCCTTCTCCAGCACCTGCCGGGCGGACGGGCCGCTCAGCTCCAGCGTGGTGCGGTTCGCGGAGACGTCCACGACGGAGCCCCGGTCGCCGTCGAGTGCCTCCCGCAACTCGGCGGTCACCGTGGCCGGTTCGGCCTGGGACAGTACGAGCCATTCGTCGGGGCCGAGCCAGACGACCGTGTGGGGGCCGGCCGAGGTGGTGTGGCCGCACCGCCGCGGGAGCCGTGCCCCGAGGGCCTTCTCGATGCGGTCGGCTGCCGCGGAAGCGGGGGCGACGCGCAGGTTCACCATGGTGAGGAACGGCCACTCGGTCAGCGTGACGCCGCGGACGCCGGTGACCGCGGCGGCGCGCATCCGCTCCGCCAGGTGTGCCAGGGGGCTCACCCGTGCGTCGAACGTCGGCTCAGCCATCTCGCTTGGTCCCTTCGGGGTCGTACAGGACGGAGTCGGTCACCTCGACGGGCACGAGGCCCTCGCCCACGGGAGCGAGCAGGGTCTCGCCGATCCTCGCCCGTCCGTCGGCGACGAGGGCGAGGGCGAAGGGGCGGCCGAGGGCCGGGCTGTGGTAGCTGGAGGTGACGTGCCCGAGCATCGGCACCGGCCCTGCCTCGGGGGTGACCGGCACCTGTGGCGCGACGAGTTGGGTGCCCTCGGGCAGCCGGGTCGTGCGGTCGCTCGGCAGCAGGCCGACGAGTTGCTTGCGGTCGGTGCGGGAGGTGTCGGCGCGGGCGAAGGACCGCTTTCCGATGAAGTCCTTCTGTCGTGAGACCACCCAGGACATGCCCGCGTCCTGCGGGGTGACGGTGCCGTCGGTGTCCTGGCCGACGATGATGTACCCCTTCTCGGCCCGCAGGACGTGCATGGTCTCGGTGCCGTACGGGGTGATGCCGTACGGCTGTCCGGCCTCGTGGACCTGCTCCCAGACGGCCAGGCCGTACCAGGCGGAGACGTTGATCTCGTAGGCGAGTTCACCGGAGAAGGAGATCCGGCAGACCCGGGCCGGGATGCCGCGGGTCAGGGTGGTCTCGCGGAAGGCCATGAAGGGGAACGCCTCGGCGGACAGGTCGAGGTCGGGCGCGAGCTGGGCGACGACCTGGCGCGACTGCGGGCCCACGACGGCGATCGTCGCCCACTGCTCGGTCACCGAGGTGCAGTGCACGTCGAGTTCGGGCCATTCGGTCTGCAGCCACTCCTCCAGCCAGTCCAGCACGCCGGCGGCGCCGCCGGTCGTGGTGGTCATGAAGTAGCGGTTGTCGTCGAGGCGCAGGGTGACACCGTCGTCGAAGATCATGCCGTCCGGCTTGCACATGACCCCGTAGCGGGCCGTGCCGGGCTTCAGCTTCTTGAAGGCGTTGGTGTAGACGCGGTTGAGGAACTCGCCCGCGTCCGCGCCCCAGATCTCGATCTTGCCGAGGGTGGAGGCGTCCATGAACGCCACGCCCTCTCGGGCCGCCCGGCACTCGCGGGCCACGGCCGTGTCCATGTCCTCACCGGGCCGCGGGTAGTACCGGGGACGCTTCCACTGCCCGACGTCCTCGAACTCGGCGCCGTGGGCCACGTGCCAGCTGTGGAGGGAGGTGGTGCGCTCCGGGTCGAACAGCTCGCCGCGCTCGCGCCCGGCGAGGGCCGCGAAGGCGATCGGCGTGTACGGCGCCCGGTAGGCCGTGGTGCCGATCTCGCCGGGTGACGCGCTGCCACCGAGCGCCTCGGCGATCACGCCGATCGCGTTGACGCCGGACGTCTTGCCCTGGTCGTTGGCCGTGCCGAGCGAGGTGTAGCGCTTGACGTGCTCCACGCCGCGCATGCCGGCGCCGGTGGAGCGCCAGACGTCGGCGACGGTCACGTCGCGCTGGAGGTCGACGAAGTGGGTGTCCCAGGTGGCGGGTTCGCCGTCGGGGGCGGGGACCATCCACAGGGCACGCGTCGGGCCGGCGGGCCGGACATCGCCGGGCGACGGTACGGCGACGGGGAACCCGGCGTCGGCCGCGGCCCGCGCACCCGCCCGTGCCCCTTCGCCCAGGCAGCCGTCGAGGTCGTACGTCCCGCGGGCCGCGCCGGCGACCTGCTGGTCGCGTACGGTGCCGTCGGGGACGAAGGCGACCAGGTCCTCGTCCCAGCGCAGCCGGCCCTGGCGCTGGCTGTGCAGGTGCACCACGGGGCTCCAGCCGCCCGAGACGGCGAGCAGGTCGCAGTCGAACGGCTGTGGTGCACCGGTGAGCCGGCCGTCGGTGTCGAGGGCCTGGACGGTGACGCCGGTCAGCCGTCCGTCGCCCGCGGTCTCCACCACCGCGCTGCCCGTCAGCACCCGCACGCCGGTGGCGAGCGCGGTTTCGGCGGCCCGGGGAGAGAGCTCGGGCCGCGCGTCCACGACGGCGGCGATGTCGATGCCGGCGGCGTGGAGGTCGGCGACCGTGTCATAGGCACTGTCGTTGGTCGTGCCGACCACGGCCCGCGAGCCCGGGACCACGGCGTAACGGTTGACGTACGAGCGCACGGCTCCGGCGAGCATCACGCCGGGCCGGTCGTTGCCGGCGAAGACCAGGGGACGCTCGTGCGCGCCGGTGGCGAGGACGACCTGGCGGGCGCGGATGTGCCACAGCCGTTGGCGGGAGACGCCCTCGGGTGCGGCAGCTCCCAGGTGGTCGGTGCGCCGCTGGAGGGCCAGCAGGTAGTTGTCGTCGTACGACCCGAACGCCGTGGTCCGTTGCAGGACGACGACCTCGGGGGCGGCGTCGAGTGCCGCGCGCACCTCGGCGACCCACTCCGGAGCGCTCTGTGCGCCGACCCGCTCGGCGCGCCCGGAGAGCAGCGAACCACCGGGCTCGGGCTGGTCGTCGACGAGGATCACGCGGGCACCGGAGCCCGCGGCAGCGGTGGCGGCGGCCAGTCCGGCCGGTCCGGCGCCGACGACCAGGACGTCGGTGTGGACGTACTTCTTGTCGTAGCGGGCGGGGTCGGGGGTCGGGTCGAGTCGGCCCATGCCGGACAGCGTCGTGGCGGACAGGCCGTCGTACAGTTCCACGGTGGTGGCCGGGAGCATGCCCTCCGAGCACGGGCCGGCGAGCTGCAGCAGGGCGTTGGGTTCCTCGGCTCCTGCGGCGACGATGCCGCGCGGACGGCCGCGGTAGAGCGACGGGGCGACTTGGGTGATGCCGTTGGCCAGCATGGCCGAGGCGACGGTGTCTCCGGGGTGCCCGGTCAGCTCGCGTCCGTCGACGGTGAAGCGCAGTTCGGTGCCGCGGTCGATGCGGCCCCCTCGGCGGAGCCGGAAGTGCTGGTCGGTCATCGGTTCCCTCCGGCCTGGGGCAGTTCGGGGCGGGGCTCGTCGAGCCGGTAGACGGCAAGCACCTCGTAGGTCACGGTGTCGCGCAGGACGTTGAACCAGCGGCGGCAGCCGGTGCTGTGCACCCATCGCTCGGCGAAGGGACCCCTGGGGTTGTCTCGGTAGAAGACGTACTCGGCCCACTGCTCGTCGGTGAGGCTCTCGGGGTTCTCGGGGTGGGGGACGTGGGCCTGTCCCCCGTAGTGGTACTCGGTCTCGTCACGGGGACCGCACCATGGGCAGCTGATCAGCAACACGCTGTTCTCCTCAGTGGGCCACGGCTGCCGCGCCGTGTTCGTCGATCAACGCGCCCGTCGTGAAGCGTTCGAGGGCGAAGGGGGCGTTCAGCGGGTGCGGCTCGCCGGTGGCGATGGTGTGCGCGAAGGTCCAGCCGGCGGCTGGGGTGGCCTTGAACCCGCCGGTGCCCCAGCCGCAGTTGACGTAGAGGTTCTCGACGGGGGTGCGGCCGATGATCGGGGAGGCGTCCGGGGTGACGTCGACGATGCCACCCCAGGTCCGCAGCACATGCGCGCGGGCGAAGACCGGGAACAGTTCGACGGCGGCGGCCATCTGCTGCTCGATCACGTGGAAGGAGCCACGTTGACCGTAGCCGTTGTACGCGTCGACGCCCGCGCCCATCACCAGTTCGCCCTTGTGCGCCTGGGAGACGTACACGTGCACGTGGTTGGACATGACCACGGTCGGGTGCACCGGCTCGTGCAGTTCGGAGACCAGGGCCTGCAGCGGATGCGACTGCACGGGCAGCCGGAAGCCGGCCCGCTGGGCCAGCAGGCTGCTGTGCCCGGCCGCCGCGAGGCCGATCCGGCCGGTGAGGATGCGGCCGCGGTTGGTCTCGACGCCCACCACCCGGTCGCCGTCCTTGAGGAAGCCGGTGACCTCGCAGCCCTGGATCAGGTCCACGCCCAGCTCGTCGGCCCGGCGGGCCAGCGCCCAGGCGACGTGGTCGTGCTTGGCGATGCCGGCCCGCGGCTGGAAGGTGCCGCCGAGGACCGGATACCGGGTGCGGGGCGAGACGTTGAGGATGGGGCAGACCTCGGCGACCTCGTCCGGCCCCAGCCACTGGGCGTCGACTCCGTTGAGGACGTTGGCACCCACGCGGCGCATGCCCTCGCGCACGTCCTGGAGGGTGTGCGCGAGGTTGAGGACGCCGCGCTGGCTGAACAGGAAGTCGTAGTCCAGTTCCGCCGGGAGCCCCTCCCACAGTTTGAGCGCGTGCTCGTAGATCGCCGCGCTCTCGTCCCAGAGGTAGTTGGAGCGGATGATCGTGGTGTTGCGGGCCATGTTGCCGCCGGCCAGCCAGCCCTTCTCCAGGACGGCGACGCTGGTGATGCCATGGTTCTTGGCGAGGTAGTAGGCGGTGGCCAGGCCGTGGCCTCCCGCGCCGACGATGACGACGTCGTACGAGGAGCGCGGCTCGGGGTTGCGCCACAGGAAGTCCGGGTGCTCCGGCAGCGGCTTGGTGGTCATGCCGCGTCTCCGTTCAGGTGGGGGTAGAGGGGGAAGGCGGCGGCGAGTTTCCCGACCCGGGCGCGCAGTTCGTCGTCGGGCTGTTCGCCCTTCAGCGCCTCGGCGATGATGTCGGCGACCTCCCGGAACTCCGCCTCGCCGAAGCCGCGGGTGGCCAGGGCCGGGGTGCCGATCCGCAGTCCTGACGACACCATCGGCGGGCGGGGGTCGAAGGGCACCGCGTTGCGGTTGACGGTGATGCCGATGCGGTGCAGCCGGTCCTCGGCCTGCCGTCCGTCGAGCGCGGAGCCACGCAGGTCGACGAGGACCAGGTGGACTTCGGTGCCGCCGGTCAGCACCGTGATCCCGGCCTCGGCCACGTCGTCGGCGAGCAGCCGTCCGGCGAGGATGCGGGCGCCGTCCAGGGTGCGCCGCTGGCGCTCCTTGAACTCCTCGCCCGCCGCCACCTTGAAGGCCACCGCCTTCGCCGCGATGACGTGCTCCAGCGGGCCGCCCTGCTGGCCCGGGAAGACCGCGGAGTTGATCTTCTTCGCGAGGCCGGCGCGGCTGAGGATCACGCCGCCGCGCGGGCCGCCGAGGGTCTTGTGTGTGGTGGTCGTCACGACGTCGGCGTACGGCACCGGGCTGGGGTGCAGGCCCGCGGCCACCAGGCCGGCGAAGTGTGCCATGTCGACCAGCAGGTACGCGCCCACCGCGTCGGCGATCCGGCGGAACGCGGCGAAGTCCAGCCGCCGGGAGTAGGCGGACCAGCCGGCGACGATCATCCTGGGCCGGTGGGCGAGAGCGAGCTGCTCGACCTCGTCCATGTCGATGCGCATGTCGGACTCGCGCACGTGGTAGGGCACGACGTTGTACAGCTTGCCGGAGTAGTTGATGCGCATGCCGTGGGTGAGGTGCCCGCCGTGAGCCAGATCCAGGCCCAGGATCGTGTCGCCGGGCTCCAGCAGGGCGAACATCGCGGCCGCGTTGGCCTGGGCGCCGGAGTGCGGCTGGACGTTCGCGGCCTCGGCACCGAACAGTTCCTTCACCCGGGCCACGGCCAACTGCTCGACGACGTCGACGTGTTCGCAGCCGCCGTAGTAGCGGCGGCCCGGGTAGCCCTCGGCGTACTTGTTGGTCAGCACCGAGCCCTGCGCCTCCATCACGGCGGCCGGGGCGAAGTTCTCCGAGGCGATCATCTCGAGGGTCGACTGCTGGCGGCGCAGCTCGGCGTCCACGGCGGCGGCGACGTCCGGGTCGAGCATGCCGAGCGGGAGGGAGAGCGGGGAGGCGAACGTGCTGATCGACGGATTCGTTGCCATCTGTGCACCATCCTGACAGCCAACTAATGGGCAACTGATATATTAGCCTCTGCGCTAAGGTATGGGAGCTCGCTGGACAGGTCAAGGGGACATCGATGCAGCACTGGGCGACCGAGCCGGGAAGCGAGGAGCTGTCCC
Source organism: Streptomyces filipinensis (assembly GCF_014649495.1). Classification (GTDB taxonomy): domain Bacteria; phylum Actinomycetota; class Actinomycetes; order Streptomycetales; family Streptomycetaceae; genus Streptomyces; species Streptomyces filipinensis. The sequence goes on from NZ_BMTD01000013.1 coordinate 142,277, forward strand.
TCGCCGAACGCGCCTACCGCGCCATCCGCGACCGGCTGGTCATGCTGGAGATCCGCCCCGGCGCACCGATCAACGAGGAGCAGCTGGGCCAGTCCCTCGGCGTCGGACGGACACCGGTGCGCGAGGCGCTCAAGCGGCTCCAGTACGAGCGCCTGATCACCACCTACCCGCGACGCGGGACCTTCGCCACCGATGTCAACATCACCGACCTGGCCCACATCTCCGAGGTGCGGCAGGAGCTGGAGCCCCTGGCCGCCGCCCAGGCCGCCCGGCGCGCCACGGCAACGGACCGTGCGGCCCTGACGCTCCTGCGGCGAGAGCTGGCGGGCGGGGATGTCCGTGCGCACGAGGCCGCCGAGCTCATGCGCCTGGACCTGCAGGTCCATCGCGCGATCTACGCCGCCACGCACAACCCGTACCTGGAGGACACCCTCGTCCGCCACGACAACCTGGCCACCCGTATCTGGTGCCTGTTCGTCGACCGGCTGTCCGACATGGCCGGCCACGTCGAGGAGCACGGACCGCTGATCGAGGCGATCGTGGGCGGCGACCCGGACAGGGCGGCGGAGCTCGCCCGCAGCCATGTCGAGGGCTTCGAACGGGCCGTTCGCGAGGCCATCTGAGACACCCGTCCGGCCGGGCCCACGGAGTCGCCGGCCGGGCGTCAGCGCGGCACGGCGCCCCGGAGACCGTCGCGGCGCAGCCGGCTCCGCCGCGCCCGCGAGGAGCACAGGTGCGGGGCGGCGTCGCCCCCGGGGAGCTGGGCGACCACGTGGCGGACGCAGCGTGCGATCTTGACCCGAAGGGGCTCAGCCGGGGGTCACCGGCTCCTCCTGGGGCCACCTTCCGCGGTCTCCTTCCCGGTGACGCGCTCCGGTGCCCGGCATGAGCACCGGCTCCAGTCGGACACGCTGCTGATCGGCGAGGTACCGCTCCAGCTCAGGGGGCCGGTAGTCGCTGTCGATGTCGTAACGGTTCTTGGCCGGCACGGACAGGAACTCGTTTCCGTCGAGTCGGCCGTCCTCGTCCGCCGCGCGTCCGACGGGCCGGTGCAGCGGCCTTGCCAGTCGCCACAGTTTCGTGCGCGAGGAGTGCAGCATGCCCAGGGCGTCCGGCTCCACACGGAAGTCGCTGCTCTCTCCCGCCTTCATCTCGCTCGGCCCGACGGCGCTGAGCGCCTCGGCGTTGAACTTCAGCCCGTATCTGCGGGCTTGGCCGACCATCCACTGCAGGGTGATGTCGGACAGTCCCGCCTCCTTGTAGCCGCCGCCGACATCGCAGTGCACCCCGGCGAACCAGACCTGCTTCAGCACCTGGCCCCCGTCGGCGGCGCCGGGCAGCTGGTGCCACAGTGTCGGCTGGAACGCCGAGCGCTGTTCGTCGATGGCCAGCGCCTGGAAGGCGGCCTTGACCCAGCTGCTCAGGTCGGTGTCGTGGAAGGCCCAGCGGCGGTTGAACCGCTTCACGACCGGCTGGAGCCATCGAAGGCCCGGCACCGGTACACCCAGCGCACCCACCGTGTCCCAGACGCCGATGAAGTGGATTTCGGTCTCGTGCGCGTACGTGCGGCGGAACAGCGTGGAGGCCACGCCCCTCGGCTTCTCGATCCGGTCGCGGTACAGGGCCCAGGCCTGCGGGATCAGGTCGGCGTGGTCCCGGCGCAGGATGCCGCAGTTGCGCACCAGACCCGCCAGGCTGCGGGCGGTGAACGCCCCGCGGCTGAAGCCGAACAGGAACAGCTCGTCGTCGGGCTCGTACGTCTCGACGAGGAAGCGGTACGCGTCGATGACGTTCCGGGACAGTCCCGCCCCGAACGCGCCGCCCCGCAGACGCTCCCAGCGGGAGGTACCGACCCCGCTGTGGTAGTAGACGCGCTGGTCCTTCCCGCCGGCGGATCCCTGGTGTACGGACAGGGCGATCTTGGTGACGTTGGTCTTGCTCGGCTGGTCGGCGAAGTTCCATGTGCCGTCGCAGCAGACGACCAGACGCTTGGTCATGACCATCCCTCCTGGTGTGTGTGTTCCTCCCCCGGGTGCGCCCGGCGCCCGGGGCGCACCCTGTCCGTACTCGCGACCGAGCGGCTACTTCTCGTCGAAGACGAGGTCTTCCGGAGGGGTGGTGAGCTTCACGGTGTTGCCGTTGGAGACGTCGACGACGGTGCCGAATCCCGTCGACTGTCCGGTGGAGATGATGAACAGCCGGTCGTCGCGCTGCTCCAGGTACGCCCGGAAGCCGGCCAGCGAGGAACTCCCGTCATTGAGGATGAGGTAGTCGGCCAGCCGGCGGAAAAGCTTGGGCATCAGCACCGAATCACCGGTCAGCGAGTCCAGATCGACGTGCTTTGCTCCGGTTGTCGTCACGTCCTTCGGCCACAGCCCTTTCTGGGCGCCCCGGGCATGCACGACCGCATCGGCCATGGCCTTGCGCAGGTCCAGGAAAAGGTTGCGGTAGAAGGTCGGGTAGGCCATTCCCGCAGTCAGCTGGTGGTAGTTCACCGTCTGCTTCATCGCGTCGACGCTGACGGACTCACCGCTGTCGCCCACATCCGGGCTTCCGCGGCCTTTGCGGCGAAGGGCGGGGGCTGGCGGAGCTCAGGGCCGTGGGGTGGGCGGTAGTGCGTCTCCAGGGTGTCCTCGCTCCGACGATCTTGTATTCTCTCTTGATCAGCAACATCGGCATAACTGATCTCCCTCTCCCTCGTCTTCCGGATAATCGACTCCGGATAATCGGCGAGGACCCGGCAGACCTCGGCCTTCTACGGCAATCTTCTCTCTCGTCAAGCCAGGCGTCCACCGGAGACAAGTTGATCCGTCAAATAGGACAGAAGGAAATTCGCCACCAGACAACTCCCGTTTTATGGCGCCCTGATGACGGAGCGCCAGGCACCTCTCCGAATTTAAACGCCTCTAAAAGTTGAACAGGAATCTTCGCCTTTTTTGGACGGGAAAGAACGTGAGAAAAGGCGCCGATCCGCCCGGCTCCGTCGACCGCCCGCCGAGGGTGCTGCCACCCGCCCGGGCCGGCCCGGCAGCCCCCTCCGCGCGGCGCCCCGGCCGTTCCCGGCGGGCCCTCGGGTGTGCGGAATCCCTCCGTCGGCAAGTCCGGCGTCAGTAGGGTGATGCGCATGAAGGCACTTTTGTTGTCTGGTGGCTCAGGTACCCGATTGCGCCCCATAACGCATACATCGGCGAAGCAACTCGTACCGGTCGCGAACAAGCCGGTGCTGTTCTACGGCCTGGAGGCGATCGCCGAGGCGGGCATCACCCAGGTCGGGATCATCGTCGGAGACACCGCCGAGGAGATCCGCGAGGCGGTCGGCGACGGTTCCGCGTTCGGCGTCGATGTCACCTACATCCCGCAGGCGGCACCGCTGGGGCTGGCCCACGCGGTGCTGATCGCCCGTGAGTTCCTGGGCGAGGACGACTTCGTGATGTACCTCGGCGACAACTTCGTCGTCGGTGGCATCACCGATCTGGTGGACGCCTTCCGCGACGAGCGGCCGGAGGCACAGATCCTGCTGACGAAGGTGCCGAACCCGACCGCGTTCGGCGTGGCCGAGCTGAACGCGGCGGGCCAGGTCATCGGACTGGAGGAGAAGCCCAGGCGCCCCAAGAGCGAACTGGCGCTGGTGGGTGTGTATCTGTTCAGCCCGGCGATCCATGAGGCCGTGCGCTCGATCGAACCGTCCTGGCGCGGCGAGTTGGAGATCACGCACGCCCTCCAGTGGCTGATCGACGCCGGACGTGATGTGCGCTCCACCACGATCTCCGGGTACTGGAAGGACACCGGGAACGTCACCGACATGCTGGAGGTCAACCGCTCGGTACTGGAGAGCCTGGAGCGCCGGATCGACGGCACGGTCGACGACGCCAGCGAGATCATCGGCCGGGTGCGCGTCGAACCCGGGGCCAAGGTGACCGGCAGCCGGATCGTGGGCCCGGCGGTCGTCGGCGCGAACACCGTCATCACCGACTCGTACGTCGGCCCCTTCACCTCGATATCCGACGACTGCCGCATCGAGGACAGTGAGATCGAGTACTCGATCGTGCTGCGCGACTCGTCGCTGAGCGGTGTCCGGCGGGTGGAGGCCTCCCTCATCGGCCGCAGCGTCGAGGTCACTCCGGCGACCCGCACGCCCGCCGCTCACCGTTTCGTCCTCGGCGACCACAGCAAGGTGCAGATCTCCTCATGACGGCCTCCTCCGCTCCCGCGCGCCCGACCCGCATCCTGGTGACCGGTGGCGCCGGTTTCATCGGCTCCCATTACGTCCGCACGCTCCTCGGGCCGGCCGGCCCCGGGGATGTGGCGGTCACGGTGCTGGACAAGCTCACCTACGCCGGCAACCCGGCCAACCTCGCCGAGGTGGGCGATCACCCGCAGTTCGCCTTCGTCAAGGGCGACATCTGTGACGTCGCGCTGGTCGACGAGCTTCTCGCCGCACACGACCAGGTGGTCCACTTCGCCGCCGAGTCGCATGTGGACCGCTCGATCCTGGGCGCCGCCGAGTTCGTCCGGACCAACGTCCTGGGCACCCAGACACTGCTGGACGCGGCGCTGCGCCACAAGAGACCGCAGAGGTTCGTGCACGTCTCCACCGACGAGGTGTACGGCTCCATCGACTCCGGTTCCTGGCCGGAGACGGACCCGCTGCTGCCCAACTCGCCGTACGCCGCCTCGAAGGCCTCCAGCGACCTGATCGCCCTCGCCCACCACCGCACCCACGGTCTCGATGTGCGGGTGACCCGCTGCTCCAACAACTACGGGCACCACCAGTTCCCCGAGAAGGTCATCCCCCTGTTCATCACGAACCTGCTGGACGGCGAGAAGGTCCCGCTGTACGGCGACGGCGGCAACGTCCGCGACTGGCTGCACATCGACGACCACGTCCAGGGCATCGAGCTGGTGCGCGGCAGGGGGCGCGCCGGCGAGGTCTACAACATCGGCGGGGGCACCGAGTTGTCCAACAAGGAGCTGACCGCTCTGCTGCTCGACGCCTGCGGCGCGGACTGGGACACCAGTGTCGAGTACGTCGCCGACCGCAAGGGACACGACCGCCGCTACTCGGTGGACTGCGGCAAGCTGCGTGCGGAGCTGGGCTACGAGCCTCGCAGGGACTTCGCCACCGGCCTTGCGGAGACGGTCGGCTGGTATCGCGAGAACCGCGCGTGGTGGGAGCCGCTGAAGGGGCGATCGACGGTCTAGTGCCGCGTCCTCCTCCCGGCGGGGACGGCCGGGAGGAAACGCGTGCCCCTCCCCCGGTCACCTTCCGACGACGAACAGGTAACCATGACCACCACTTGGCTCATCACCGGCGCCACCGGAATGCTCGGCCAGGACGTGCAGGCACGGCTGCGCCGGGACGGGGAGCGGGCCGTCGGCCTGGCCCGGGGCAGCCTCGACATCACCCACGCCGACGCGGTACGCGACGCGTTCGACGCGCACCGGCCCCGGATCGTGGTCAACTGCGCCGCCTGGACGGCCGTGGACGACGCCGAGGCGCGCGAGCCGGAGGCTCTGCGGGTCAACGGCGACGGGCCCCGCCACCTCGCCGAGGCGTGCGCGAGGACGGGCGCCGGGCTGATCCAGGTCTCGACGGACTACGTGTTCGCGGGCGACACCGCCGGCCCGTACGCCGAGGACGCCCCGACGGCACCGCGCACCGCGTACGGACGCACCAAGCTGGCCGGGGAAAGGGCCGTGCTCGCGGCGCTCCCCCAGGCGGGGTATGTGGTGCGCACGGCCTGGCTGTACGGGGCGGGCGGCGGGAACTTCATCGACACGATGATCGGGCTCGAATCGGTGCGGGACACCGTCGACGTGGTCGACGACCAGCGCGGCCAGCCCACCTGGACGGTGGACCTCGCGGACCGGCTGGTAGGGCTCGGGCGGGCCGCCCTCGCCGGCACCGCGCCCGCTGGTGTCTACCACGGCACCAGCGGCGGCGAGACGACCTGGTGCGGTCTGGCCCGGGAGATCTTCCGGCTGCTCGGCGCGGACCCCGCACGGGTGCGGCCGACCACCAGCGCCGCCTTCGCACGGCCCGCTCCCCGCCCCGCGTACAGCGTCCTCGGGCACGACCGCTGGCGTCAGGCGGGGATGCGACCGATCCGCGGGTGGCGTGAGGCGCTGCAGACGGCGTTTCCGGCTCTGATCGACGAGAAGAAAGGTTTATCCAGGTGAACTCCAGGATCCAGCCGACCGCGCAGGTCGACGAGACGGCCGCCGTCGGTGACGGGACGACGGTGTGGGACCTGGCCCAGATACGCGAGGACGCCCGGCTGGGCAGCGGGTGCATCGTGGGCCGGGGAGCGTACGTCGGACCGGGCGTGCGGATCGGCGACAACGTGAAGCTCCAGAACTACGCGTTGGTCTATGAGCCGGCGGTGCTCGCTGACGGAGTGTTCGTCGGCCCGGCGGCGGTGCTCACCAACGACTACTTCCCCCGGTCGGTGGACCCGCGGGGCCGGCTCAAGCGCGGAGGTGACTGGGAGGCGGTGGCCGTGGTGGTGGACGAGGGGGCGTCGCTCGGGGCTCGTTCCGTGTGTGTGGCGCCGGTGCGCGTCGGCCGTTGGGCGCTGGTCGCGGCGGGCGCCGTGGTGACCCGGGACGTGCCGGACTTCGCGCTCGTGGCGGGCGTTCCGGCGCGCCGGATCGGCTGGGTCGGCAGGGCCGGCGTTCGGCTCGTCGAGCGGGAAGGCGAACCCGCCGGGTGGGAGTGTCCCGAGACGGGCGCGCTGTACGACGAGAAGGACGGCGAACTCACCGAACGCGCATGACGCGTGTTTCCCGCAAAACGCAAATCTTCGAACACTTACCTGCATAACATGTGTGCGAACTGTGGAGACCAAGCACAATGAGCGCACGAACCAGTGCCCAGGGGGGTTACCGGGTGGGGACAGCTGTGCCTGAAACGCGGAGCGACGACCGCTCCGACGCCTGACGTCCGACGTCTTCCTTCCGTCGCCCGGCCACCCGTGCCGTGGCGATCACAAGTCTGCGCAAATGAGGACCCACAGGGGGGTTGGTGTGTCCGCACCATGACCATCACACGTCTGGCGGCGCTCGGTCGTGAGGAGCCGCAGCTGTTCGCCCTCGCCCAACGACTGCTCGCGGTCGCCGAGTCGGGGCTCCCGTCGATGCTCCTCCCCGGCGGAGAGGCCTTCACCTTCACCATGGCCGGGCGGAGGGCGCCCGACGGTTCCTGGGCCCTGGAGCGGCGCGGGACCAGCACCCGGTACGCGGCCATCACCGCCCTCGGGGTGCGGTACCTGCCCGAGGACCGCCAGCGCGCGGTGCTCGGCGGGCGTACCGCCCAGGAGTTCACGGGTCTGCTGGTGGAGTCGCTGCCCGCGGTGACCAGCCTCGGCGACGCCGCGCTCATCGCCTGGGCCGCCGCCGAGACCGGGCACCCCAAGCTGTCCGACGCCGTCGCCCGGGTCGAAGCCCTGGACGACGACGGCCGGCCGCAGTACACCGTCGAGGCGGCGTGGGTGCTGTCCGCCCTCGCGGCGGCCCGGAGCACGGTCGATGTGGAGAGACGTTTCACCACGGCACGCGACCGTCTGCTGCGGGCCCGTGTCGGAAACAGCCCGCTGTTCCCGCACGCCACCGGACCCGGCCTGCTGCCCTGGTACCGCGAGCACGTGAGCTGCTTCGCCGACCAGACCTACCCGCTCCAGGCCCTGGCCCGCGCACACGCCTGCGGCGACGCGGGCGGCGATCCGGAGGCGCTGGCCGCGGCCGAGGCCTGTGCGGCGCGCATCTGCGAGCTGCAGGGCGACGGCGGGCAGTGGTGGTGGCACTACGACGCGCGCACCGGCGGTGTCGTGGAGGGCTACCCGGTCTACAGCGTCCACCAGCACGCGATGGCGCCGACCGCTCTGTTCGATCTCGCCGACGCCGGCGGCACCGACTTCGGCGCGTCGATCCGCAAGGGCCTGCGCTGGATGACGGACGTGCCCGAACTGGCCGCCCGTCCGGCGGGCCGGGAGCCGCTGATCCTCGACGCACTCGGCGCCACCTGGCGCAAGGTGTACCGGGGCGACCCGAAGAAGGCCGTACGCGCCGTGCGGGGACTCGGCACCCGCGTGGCTCCGAACCTCCGGCTGAAGGCCCTGGACCGGCTGTACCGCCCGGTGTCCGTGGACCGCGAATGCCGGCCGTACGAGTTCGGCTGGATGCTCTACGCCTGGCAGGGGGGCCGCGGATGAGCGGGCGTCAGTCTCTCTTCGGGGTCGAGCTGGACGCGCTGACCATGGACGAGACCGTGCAACGCTGCCTCGCGGCGGTGCGGGACGGCAGACAGCTTGAGATCGGTGTGGTCAACGCCGCGAAGCTGGTGAACATGCGGCGCGACCACCGCCTCGCACAGGCCGTGGCCGGCTGCGATCTCGTCCTCGCCGACGGACAGGCGGTGGTCTGGGCGGGCCGGGTGTTACGCGCCCCGCTTCCGGAACGGGTGGCCGGCATCGACCTGTTCCTGCGGCTGCTGGCCGAGGCGGAATCGGCCGGCATGCCCGTGTACTTCCTCGGCGCCAGGCAGGAGGTACTGGAGCAGATGCTGCGCCGGGTGGCCGAGCGCTTCCCCCGGCTGAAGGTGGCCGGCAGCCGCAACGGCTACTTCGAGGACGCACAGCAGGAAGCCATAGCGGGCGCGATCGCACGAAGCGGCGCCCAGCTGCTGTTTCTTGGCATGACCTCACCAAAGAAGGAGATCTTCACCGCCGCCTACGGCACACGGACCGGCGCCCGCGTCGTACACGGGGTCGGCGGCTCCTTCGACATCCTGGCCGGCGTCACCAAACGGGCCCCCGCATCCTGGCAGCGGTGGGGACTCGAATGGCTCTACCGCGCGCTGCAGGAACCGCGCCGCCTGGGCCGGCGCTATCTCACCACCAACGCTGCCTTCGTCCTCATGACGGCGCGCGAGTTCATCCGGCTCACCCCGCCGCCCGCTTCCGCGAACAGGAGTCACTGATGCGCGTCGTCGTGGTCGGACAGGGATACGTCGGCCTGCCGCTGGCCATCCGCGCCGCCGAGGTCGGACACGAGGTGATCGGCTTCGACGTCGACTCCCGGCGGATCAAGAGCCTTGCCGCAGGCGAGTCCTTCGTCGAGGACGTCGCCTGCGAACGGATCCGCGCCGCACTGGACGACGGTTCCTACCGGCCGAGCGAGTCCGCCCGCGACTGCGGCGGCTTCGACGTCGCCGTGGTCACCGTCCCCACCCCGTTGCACGAGGGCACCCCCGACCTGCGTTACATCAAGGAATCCGCGGTCACCCTCGCCCGCTACCTGCGCCCCGGGGCCACCGTCGTCCTGGAGTCGACCACCTATCCCGGCACCACCCAGGAGCTGTTCGCCCCGATCCTCGAAGAGGGCTCCGGTCTCACCGCGGGCACGGACTTCCACCTCGGCTACAGCCCGGAGCGGATCGACCCGGGAAACGCCGTCTGGGGATTCCAGCAGACCCCGAAGGTCGTCTCCGGCGTCAACGAGGCGTCACGCAAGGCCGTTCAGGACTTCTACGCACAGCTCGTCGACACCACGGTGCCGGTGAGCTCGCCCAAGGAGGCCGAACTCGCCAAGCTGCTGGAGAACACCTTCCGCCATGTGAACATCGCGCTGGTCAACGAGATCGCGATGTTCGCCCACCACCTGGACATCGACGTCTGGCAGGCCATCGACGCCGCCGCCACCAAGCCCTTCGGCTTCATGAGGTTCACACCGGGACCGGGCGTCGGCGGCCACTGCCTGCCCATCGACCCCTCGTACCTCTCCTGGAGGGTGCAGCGCGAACTCGGCCAGAGCTTCCGCTTCGTGGAACTGGCCAACGACATCAACAACCACATGCCCGAGTACGTGGCGCGCCGCATCAGTGACCTGTTCAACGAAAGACGCCGTTCCGTGAACGGCTCGCGGATCCTGCTGCTCGGACTGGCGTACAAAAGGAACACCGGCGACGCCCGCGAGTCCCCCGCCCTGCGCATCTCCCAACTCCTGCTGGACATGGGCGCCCAGGTCAGGGCGGCCGACCCGCATGTCGTCGAGAGCCTGCCGGTGGACACCCGGCTGGTACGGGTCGAACCGGTGCCGGAGGAACTGAGCGCCGCCGATGTGGTGGTGCTCCTCACCGACCACGACAGCTTCGACTACGAACTCGTCGCCGAGCACGCTCCCTTCGTCCTCGACTGCCGTCGGCGGCTGCCGGCCGGACCCACGATCGAGGTGCTCTGAACCATGCCGCGAGTCCTCTGTGTCGCCGGGGCGCGCCCCAACTACATGAAGATCAAACCGGTCATGGACGCACTGGAACGCCGGGGCGCCGAGGTGCTCCTCGTCCACACCGGCCAGCACTACGACCCGGCCATGAACGACGTGTTCTTCGCGGACCTCGGCATCCGGCCGCCCGACCGCTTCCTCGGGGTCGGCTCGGGCACGCACGCCGAGCAGACCGGACGCGTGATGACAGCGTTCGAGCCGCTTCTCGGCGAAGTGTCCCCGGATCTCGTCGTCGTGGTCGGTGACATCAACTCCACCGTGGCCTGCGCCCTGGTCACCGCGAAGGCCGGACCGCTGCTGGCCCATGTCGAGGCAGGTCTGCGCAGCCGCGACTGGAGCATGCCGGAGGAGGTCAACCGCGTCGTCACCGACCGGGTCAGCGACTTCCTGCTGGCCCCCTCGCCCGACGCCGCCGAGAACCTGCGCGCGGAGGGGTACCGGGACGACCAGATCCACCTCGTCGGCAACGTCATGATCGACACACTGCTGGCCAACCTGGACCGGGCCAAGGCCTCCGGCATCCTCGACCGGTACGGCCTGACCAGAGGCGAGTACGGTCTGGTCACGCTGCATCGCCCCGCCAACGTGGACGACCCCGAGATCCTCGCCGCGCTCCTGAAGGCCCTCGGGGAGATCGCCGGCCGCTGCCCGCTCCTGCTGCCCGTGCACCCGCGCGCGGCCGGCCGGCTGGGCGACGTCGGGGTCCCCGGCGGCATCCGCCTCGTGCCGCCCGCCGGGTACCTGGACTTCATCGCCCTGCAGGACTCCGCCCGTGTGGTGCTGACCGATTCCGGCGGCATCCAGGAGGAGACCACCGCGCTGGGCGTGCCGTGCGTGACCCTGCGGGACAACACCGAGCGGCCCATCACCGTCGAGCAGGGCACGAACGTACTGGCCGGCCGGGATCCGGCGCGCATCGTGTCCACCGTGAACCGGGTGCTGGACGACCCGCCCGCACCGCGCCGGCCCGAGCTGTGGGACGGTCGCGCGAGTGAGCGCATCGCCGACGTGCTCCTGGCGGGCGCCGCCGCGAGCACCCGGCCGAGGCCCACCGACCACGGCCGAACGCCCCCCATATGATCCGCTTGCCACATATGCTCGTCGAACGTCGGGTCGCGAGGGGGGACCGCCATGGATCTCGCTGAGATCGTCCGGGTCATGCGCAGGCGCTGGTACGTCCTGCTGCCCGGACTGCTGCTGACCGCCGCCCTCACCGTCGCCGTGGCCCTGCTGGTGCCGGTGACCTACCAGTCACAGAGCACGGTGGTCCTTCTGAACTCGCAGAAGGCCACCGTGGCCTACGACGGGAACCCCTTCCTGAGCACCCAGACCTCGCTCACCGGGATGGCCGACAGCCTGGCCCGCAACCTCAACTCCGACGTCTCCGTCCGGGAGCTCAAGTCCCGTGGCGCGAGCGGGACGTTCGAGGCCAAGCTCGCCGACAACGCCCAGGGGCCGCTCATGTGGCTCACGGTCACCGGCACCGACAAGGCCGCCGTGCTGACCTCGGACCGCATCCTGACCGCGTATGCCGAACAACGGCTGGGGCAGTTCCAGAAACAGCAGTCGGTCGCCCCGAAGGCCATGATCCGCATGACGACCATCGTGGCCCCGCAGACCCCGGCGGCACAGACCAAGACCCGCACCGAGTACCTGGTCATGGCCGGCTGCCTGGGCCTGGTCCTGAGCCTGGTCGCCGCCTTCTACGTGGAGGCGCGCCGCCGCCCGCACACACCGGCGCAACCGAAGGACACCGCTTCGGCGGCCGCCGGTCCCCACGCGGCGGCCGGGGAACCGGCCGCGGACCAGACGATCGCCCTCCGGCAGCCGCCCGCCTGGTCGCGGTCCGCCGAGAACAGGTCCGCCGCGGAGCCGCGCGCCGGACGGCCCGCCATGGCCGTGGCGCCCGCCGCCGAGCCGCTCGACGAGGAGTCGACTCATGGACAGCGTTCGCACACCGGACAGCGAGACCGCTGAACCGGGCGACACCCCCGCTCCCGTCTCCCTCGGCCGGAAGGTCCGCGACGCGGCCCGCTGGAGCCTGATCAACACGATGGTCATGCGCCTCGGCAACTTCGCCACCGGCATCCTGCTGGCGCGCTTCGCCCTCGGACCCGCCGAGTGGGGCGTCTACGGCATCGCCCAGACCGTGCTCCTGGTCCTGCTCTCCGCGAACGAACTGGGCGTCAGCCTGGCCATCGTGCGCTGGGACGGCGATCCCCGCCGCTTCGCGCCGACCGTGCTGACGCTGGCCACCGCGTCCAGCGGCCTGCTCTACGCCGCCCTCTTCGTCGCGGCGCCGACGGTGGCCGGGCTGCTCGACTCGCCCGAGGCCTCGGCCGTACTGCGGGTGATGTGCCTGTGCCTGGTGATAGACGGGGTGGCACAGGTGCCTGCCGGGTTCCTGACCCGGGACTTCGCCCAGGGCAAGCGGATGGCCGTCGACGCGCTCAACTTCGTCCTGAGCACCTCCGTGACCCTGGTGCTGGCTTTCGCCGGCTGGGGCGCGATGAGCTTCGCCTGCGGCGCGGTCGCGGGCAACATCGCCGCCCTGATCGGCTGCGCCCTGTTCGCCCCCGGCACCCTGCGGTTCGGCTGGGACCCCGAACAGGCCCGCGCGCTGCTGAGGTTCGGACTCCCGCTGGCCGGCGCGAGCCTGCTCGCCCTCGCCGTCGTCAACGTGGACACCATGGTCGTCGGCTCCTCCCTCGGTCAGGTCGCCCTGGGCTTCTACGTCCTGGCGTTCAACATGTCCGGCTGGCCGGTGCGCATCATCTCCGAGGCGGCCCGACGCGTCTCGTTCGCCGGCTTCTCCCGTCTCGCCGGCTCCCCGCGCGCCCTGGCCCAGGGCTTCAGCCGCGCCCTGGGGGTGCTGGTCACCGGCACCGTGCCCCTGTGCGTGCTGCTCGGCGGCCTCGCCGCCCCGGTCGTGCACCTCGTGTACGGGAGCAAGTGGCTGCCCGCCGCCGATGCGCTGCCGTGGCTGATGGCCCTCGGCCTGATCCGCATCGGCTGCGAACTCGCCTACGACTGTCTCGTCGCCACCGAGCAGCGCCGCGCCCTCGTCCTCACCCAGGCACTGTGGGTCGTCGCCCTCGTCCCCGCCCTCGTCGTCGGGGCGCGCGGGGGCGGCATCGTCGGCGTCTCCCAGGCCCATGTCCTCATCGCCGCCGGTCTCGTCGTCCCCGCCTTCCTCTACGCCCTCGGCCGGGCCGGCATCGGCCTCTCCCCCATCGCCAGGGCATGCGCCTGGCCCTTCTTCGGGGGAGCCGTGATGGCCCTGGTGATCCTCGCCGCGAAGCGGCTCCTCGGCGACGGCACCCTGGTCCTGTTCGCCACCGGCACGGCGGCCCTGGCCTGCTACCTGGTGTGCGTCCTGCCCAGCCGCCGCTTCCTGCTCGGCTCCCGGACACCGGAGACGGTATGACGAGGCCCTGCCGCCTGCTCGCCGCGCTGGCCCTCGTGCTGACCGCCGGCTGCACCGGGGGCGCCGGCTCCTCCCCGGCCGCGCCGGGCCCCTCCCCCAGCACTGCGGTCCCCTCGCCCAGCACGCCGCACGCTTCCCCCGCGCGTCCCGGGGAGGGCGGTTTCCCCGACGCCGGCACCACAGGCCCCCGCATCCCCCTCGCACCGCACTCCACGGGCGACATCAGCGTCAGGACCGACGGCACGGTCATCAGGGGCTGGGACATCACCGGTTCACTCGACATCTACGCGAACGACGTGACCATCATCGACAGCAGGATCACCTCCGCCAACTGGTGGGGGGTCAACCTGCGTCCCGGCCACAGCGGCCTGCGGGTCCTGCACACCACCATCACGGCCGTCCCCGGCAAGGGCCCGGACAACGGCGGCGTGGACTACGCCGTCTCCAACATGGGCACCAGCTCCGTCGAGGTCGGCTGGTGCGACATCTCCGTCTTCGGCAACGCCCTCTCCATGGGCCAGGGCCACCTCCACGACAACTACGTCCACGACCTGGTCCCCTTCCGCAACAACGGCGGCGAGTGGCAGCACACCGACGCGGTCATCAGTGGCGGCGGCGGCAAGGGGAAGCTGGTCATCCGGCACAACACCCTGCTCAACTCCGTGGCCGTCGACCGTGGGGCGTCCGCCGCCGTCGGCCTGTTCGCCGACACCGGGCACGTCTCGGACACCGTCATCGACGACAACCTGCTGGCCGGGGGCGCGTACGCCCTCTACGGGGGTGGTGACGGGGCCACCGGGATCAGGGTGACGAACAACGTCTTCTCCACCCGGTACCACCGCAACTCCGGCGGCTACGGGGCCGTCACCGCCTGGAACTCCGGCGGTTCCGGCAACGTCTGGCGCGGCAACCGGTTCTCCGACGGCACCCCGATCGCCCCCGAGCCGGCCGGCTGAGGAAGAGGAACATGCGACGCATCGCCCGTGCCCCCTGGGAACTCCTCAAGCGCACCTTCGGCTGGCTCGTCCTCTTCGAGCTGCGCAACAAGGTCCTGCTCGCGCCCTCCGCGCTGCGGCTGCGCCGCTTGGAGACCGCCGAGACCCGCCGCCTCGCGGCTGCCGCCGGCCCGGTGCCCGACGCCCTGGTCGCCACGGTCATCGCCACCCATCGCCGCCCCGACCAGCTGCGGGCGGCCGTACGTTCGGCCCTGGCCCAGCGCGTTCACGACCAGGTCGTCATGGTCGTGGACGACGGTGCCGGGCTCCCCGAACTCCCGGACGATCCACGGCTGTTCGCCGTGTCGCTGGCGCGCAACACGGGCGTGGCCGGCGTCGTGCGCAATGTGGGCATCCGCCTCACCCGGTCGCGTTACGTGGCGTTCCTGGACGACGACAACCTGTGGGAACCCGACCACCTGGAGCGGGCGTTGGCCGTCCTGGAGGCCCCGGACGGACCCGACGCCGTCTACACCGCGCTGCGCCGGGTCCTGCCGGACGGGACCGAGCGGGACATCCTGTCCGTGCCGTTCGACCGCCGCCGGGCCGCTCGGGAGTCCTTCCTGGACACCAACGCGTTCGTCGCACGGCGTGACGGGGCACTGCGCTTCAGCCGTCTGCGGCGGACGCCGGACGTGCTGCCGCGGGAGGACTGGGAGCTGGTCCACCGGTACAGCCGCGGCCACAGCGTGCGCCACGTACCGCACGCCACCGTGCGGTACCTGGTGAACCCCGGCAGCTTCTACACGACCTGGTCCGGCTGAGCTCCCGCCTCACGGCCCGGGCGTGACCCGCAGCGCGCCCGGCCTGGACAGGGCCGCCGCCGCCGCGCGGCTGGCCCTCCTGCCGAGCGCGGCCCGCGACGCCTCCCGCAGGAACACGGCTCCCCTGAAGCACGCCGTCGCGACACTGCCGTGACGCCGCCCGTACAGCCGCACGCGGTTGAGTGTCAGCAGTGTCCAGAGCCGGGGCGAGACCTGGGAGTCGCCGCCCAGGTGCACCGCCTCTGCCGTCGGCTCCAGTTGCGTGGCATAGCCCAGATCCCGCGCCCGCAGGCAGTACTCGGTCTCCTCCGAATAGAGGAAGAAGGACTCGTCCCACGGACCGCAGGCGGCCAGGCAGTCCGCGGAGACGGCCATGAGCGCGCCGGTCGCCCAGTCCGCGCGCGTGGGGCGTTGATACGCGACGGGGTCGGTGACGAGTTCACTCAGGCGCGGGAAGCGCCCGGCCCTGCGGTTGCCGATGACGGCCTCGCCGAGTGCGCGGGACACGCTCGACTCGCGGCGCAGCGAGTAATGGGGCGTGGCCCGGCCCTCTTCGTACAGCAGGGGCACGGCGATCCCGACGCCGTCGCCGAGGCTGTCGAGGAGCCGTCTGGCACAGCCGCGCCGCATCCGGATGTCGGGGTTGCAGATCACCACGGCGTCGTACGGGCCGGCGGCGGTCAGCGCCGCGTTGATCCCGGCGGCGTACCCGGCGTTGCGGCCGGTCTGGACGACCGTGGCGTCGGGGGCCAGGGTCCCGAGGACCTCGACGGTGTCGTCGGCGGAGTCGTTGTCGGCGACGACGAGCCGCCAGTCGAGGCCGGCCATGCCGACCGGGAGCGCGGCGAGGAACCCGGGCAGCACCGAGGCACTGTTCCAGGTGACGACGATGACGGCGACTCGGTTCAACGGGACTCCACTGGTCGGGGAAGGTGCGCGCCGGAGGCGCGGCGGGGGGCCGGGACGGCGGCGGCCGTGGCCTCGCGCCGGAGGAAGCCCAGATAGCTGCCCCCCGCCCCCAGCATCAGGAAGAACATGCCGGCGAACATCGGGAAGCTCAGCGAGTCGAAGGTGGCGCTGATGACCAGGGCCACGACCGACGAGGCGAAGAACGCCTGCCCCAGTTCGCGGTCGGACTCGGTGCGGGCCAGCCGGCGGATGGCGCCGCCGTGGTGGACGCCGGTGACGAAGAGGGTCAGCAGGGCGACGAGCCCGAGCACACCCATCTCGGCCAGGACCAGCATGTACTGGTTGTCCGTGAAGAAGTACAGGTCCGGCGTGAAGGTGCCGAAGCCCCGTCCGAACAGCGGGTGCTCCCTCAGATAGGGCACGATCGCGCTGTACTTGACCGTGCGGGCCTGCGTGCTGCTGTCGGAGTTGGACAGGAACGACGCGAACAGGCCGGTGATCGTGCCGATCAGCCCGGGGATGAGCACCTTGAAGACGGCCACGGACGCCGTCATCACGCCGATCGCGGCCCAGCGCCGGGCCGGCTTCCAGCGCGGCACCATCACCAGGGCCACCAGCAGGAGGCCGATGATCGAGGTCCGCGACACCGTCAGGGGCAGCGCACCGCCCATGAGCAGCACCGGGCTCCAGCGGCGCAGCACATGGAGGTGGCGGCGTACCGGGTCCAGGGCCTGCTGGATCGCGAAGGGCAGGAGGATCGCGAGCATGCCGGCGAACTCCAGCGGCTGGGCCGTGGTGGCCCGGGGCCGGGTGAAGGCGCCGCGGTCCATCACGTTCACCTGGGCCACGCTGGTCTGGAGTCCGGGGACGTGGAGGGAGTCGGCGATGTTGGTGGCCGCGAAGAAGTCGTAGAAGCCGATCGCGGCGACGACGGATCCCATGACCACCACCCGGCGCATCAGCACGTCCAGCCGGCCGCGGTCCTGCACGCCCGCCGACGTCAGGACGACCAGGGACACCCACACCAGGAAGCCGATGAGCCCGCGGTCGGCCCCGAGCACCTCCTCGTGCGAGCTCTCACGGCTCGCGTCCGCCGTGTACGCCGCCAGGACGGCCAGTCCGAGTACACACATCACGACCCGTGTGGGCCTGGTGCCCGGCGCGGGAAGGATACGGCCGCCCAGCCAGGTGGCGAGGTACCACAGCAGTCCGAGCAGGGCGAAGACGTTGGCCGGGGTGCCGACGCCGCCGAGCGCGGGCAGGGCCAGGTTCGACGGGACGAAGAACGCCAGGACGAGGTAGACGGTGAGGATCGCGGTGGCGTCGACCCGGCGGTTCAGCGGGCCCGCGCGTACCCGCTGGGGAGCGTGGGCCTGTTTCGGCCGGGGAGCGGCGTGCCGCCGCCGGCGCACCACCGCGACACCCTCCATGAGGATCGACAGCAGGAACGCGCTGACGACGCCCAGGATGACGACGGCCGCGATGTCCTGGTAGCGGCTCTTCGACTTCGCCACCGGGGTCTGCGGGAGCACGATCGGCGCCGTCTGCACCAGGTACGCGGGCGGGACCTTGGCGGCCTCCTGCAGGGCGGTCAGCTGCTCGCCGGCGAAGGTGGTCAGGGCGTTGGTCTCCCTGAGCACCTTCGCCCGGTCCGTTCCGGTGACGCTGAGCACGAGCAGCGGGCTGTCGCTCGCCGGCGCGAAGCCGGCCGTGTACGGGTCCGTGACGCCCCGGGCGCTCAACTCCCTGGCCGCGTCGCTCGATTCGAGCGTCCTGATCAGCACGTCGGCCGTGACGATCAGCGAACCACCCGCGTTCGAGAGGGGGTTGCCGAACGTGGGGGCCAGCCGGGCGACGGCCGAGGAGTCCAGCAGCGCGACCGAGCTCTGCGACTGGTAGGAGACGGGGACGGTCACGTACAGATAGGCGCCGCCGAGCAGGCTGAGCAGGGTGAAGGGCACCATGAAATACCAACGTCTGCGCAGAATGGCCCCTATCTCACCGAGACTCACGAACCATCCCTCCATTCGGTGGCGTCCCGCCGCGCGCCCTGCCAGTATCGGGGGCGACGGAAGGAACCCACATGTCGCCCGGGAACGTCGCCGACGCGCTGCTCCGCCGCTGGTACGTGGTGGTGGTCGCACTGCTGCTGACGGTCGCCGGGGCGTACCACGTGGTGCGCCCGGCCGCCCGGTACGTCGGCTCGGCGGTGGTCGTCCTCAAGCCGCCGGTGACGCGGAACCAGCCCAATCAGCTCACCAATCTGCAGCCGCCGCTCGCCGTGGTCTCCTACGCGGTCGTCCAGCAGCTGCAGTCCCCCGCCGGAGCCGCGGAGCTGCGTGCCGCGGGCGTTCAGGGGACCTACCACCTCGTCCCGCGCAACAGCGGCACCAGCGCGACGCCCCGCTATCTGATCCCCTCCCTGCAGGTGCAGTCGCAGGCCTCCGGTGCCGACGCCGCCGTGACGGCGGTCCGCCGCGTCATCGACGTCTACACCCGACACGTCGAAGCGCTCCAGACGGCGCAGGGGGTCCCGGCCGGGGCGCGGATCACCGCCTCCGTCCTGACCTCCCCGAGCGCCGCCGAGGTGCGGGGTGACAGGAGCAGGGGCCTGGCGGGCACGGCCCTGCTGGGCGCCGCCGGGGGCGTGCTCGGCGCGTTGTGGCTCGACCGGTACGCCATGCGCCGCGGGAAGACCCCTCCGGGCCGCCGTCGGCACTCCTCCGGGCCGCTTCCCGCGGCCCACTGAGCCGGACTGCTCGCGCATCAGATGCCGCGGCGCTTCCACGACTCCCACCACAGCCACTCCCGACCGCGCTCGGCCACGGCCGACCACACCAGTGGCTGCAGGTAGGGCATGGCCTTCGGACCGATCCGCCTGCGCAGGCGCAGCGCGCGGTACTCGGGCAGCGCCCGGTATCCCGGCAGGCACTCCTCGGCGAACGCCACGCATGCGTCGACCGGGACGGCCGCGGTGCGCCCCCGGTCGTAGGCCCGGTACGCCCGGCGCAGCGCGAAGCGGGCGAGGCGGGTGTGGACCTCGTCGGCCAGGCGGTCGGCGTGGGGCAGCCGGTCGGCGCATTTGACGAGCACGGAGTCGAAGGCCACGAGGCGCTGGCGCAGGTCGTCCAGCTGGCCGCCGAAGTCGGTCGTGGACATGTTCTTGCCGTGGACCCGGTAGTAGGCCTGGTCGGCACCGCGCAGGTAGCCGACGTCGGCGTGTGCGGCGAGCCGCATCCACATCTCGATGTCACCGGCGTGGGGAAGGGCCGGGTCGTAGCCCCCGACGGTGCGCTGCAGGCTGGTGCGGACGACGACTTCCGGCGAGGTGATGCAGCCGGTGCCCTCGCGAAAGCGGCGCTCCAGCCACCACTGCCCGGGGTAGACGACCGAGCCGGTGCTCTGTGTGCGGGCCTTCGGCAGCGGGCCGCCGTGCCGGAAACGCAGCGGGCGCCCGTAGGCGAAGCCGGCCTCGGGATGGGCGTCCAGCAGCGCGGCGGCGCGGACCAGCGCGCCCGGGACCAGCCGGTCGTCGGCGGACAGCAGGGCGACGTAGTCACCGTCGGCCCATTCCAGCAGGCCCTCGTTGTAGGTGGCGATGTGGCCCTTGTTGGTTTGATGGACACGGACTTCGATCCGCGGGTCGGAGGCGGCCAGTTTGTGCGCGATCTCCGCCGAGTCGTCGGGGGAGGCGTCGTCGATGACGAGTACCCGGACGTCGACGCCGTCCTGCTCGTCCAGGACGCTGCTGACGCAGTCGGCGAGGAAGTGGCCGTACTTGTAGCAGGGGATCACAACGCTGACGGTGCTCATCGATGCAGGAGGCCAATCCCCGGTGGTGGCCCTGCGCCGGGCTCGGCGGAAGGCCACCACCGGTGGGTTCCGGTCGGTCAGTTCTTCTTCTTGCGGACGGTCTTGCTGGTCAGGGTCCAGCTGCGGGTGGTCACCGGGTGCCGGTGGTCGTCCCGGGCCGTGAGCGTGATCTTGAAGCGGGTGCCGTCCGGCAACGGGGCCGACAGGTGGACGGACACCTGGTGGGTGGCCCGGTCGTAGGAGGTGACGGCGGTGACGTGGCGCTTCCGGGCGGCCTGGGAACCGCGCAGGATGGTCGTGCTCGCGTCGACGGACGACACCGCTGCCTTGTCCTGTACGGCCATGACCAGGGCGCCGGCCGCGTCGGCGGTGTGTGTCACCGACGCCGGGGTGACCTCCGAGGCGGCGGTGGCCGACGCCGGCGAGGCGCTGGGGTTGTCGGCGGTGAAGACGGGGCCGACCCAGTAGTTCGCGGAGCCGTAGGAGCCGTTGGGGAAGGCCGGGTCGGCGCCGTACCGGTAGAGCCCGTTGTGGTGCGCGGTGGTGTCGGCGGTCGCGGTGAGCGGATAGGACTGGTGGGCTGCCGCGAAGTAGCCGCCGTCCACCGCGTAGTTGCCGTGCGGCGCGTGGTAGGAGACGACGTACGGGGTGCCCGCGGTGACGGCCACCGGAGTGGCGAAGGTCAGCGTCTGCCAGCCGGAGGCCGTCTCACCGCTGAACGTCCCGGTGGCGAGCAGCGTGCCGTTGTCGGCCCACAGGCTGCCGGTGTGGGTTCCGGTGTTGCCGGTGCCCTTGTAGAAGGTGACGCCGGTGACCCAGCC
This sequence comes from Streptomyces filipinensis, assembly GCF_014649495.1. Taxonomy (GTDB): domain Bacteria; phylum Actinomycetota; class Actinomycetes; order Streptomycetales; family Streptomycetaceae; genus Streptomyces; species Streptomyces filipinensis. The sequence goes on from NZ_BMTD01000013.1 coordinate 163,287, forward strand.
GTTCGCCGAGGAGGTGAACCGGGTGCCCAGCTCCACGGAGTTGGTGTCGCCGCTCATGTCGGTGCTGGCCGGCACGGCGGAGGCGTTCCAGAGCGTGCAGGGGCAGGTGACCGCGGGTGGGGTGGCGCTGGTGGTGAAGGACCAGGTCACCGGGTCCGCCATGGCGTTGCCCCACAGGTCGGAGGCCTGGACGGAGGCGGTGTACGTGGTGTGCAGCTCCAGCTCCGTCGACGGGGTGAAGGTGACCTTGTTCGACGCGGGGAGCGTGGTGCTGCCCGGCACGGTGGTACCGTCCGGGCCCTTCAGGGTGTACGTCAGGCTGTCGGTGTCGACGGCCGAGCTGAAGACCGTCGACACCGGTGCCGTGATCGCCACACCGGTCGCCCCGGACGTCGGGGAGGTCGAGGTGACGGTGGGCGGGGTCGTGCTGGCCGTGGAGGTGTCCAGTACCACGTCGACCCAGTAGTTGCTGCCCGAGGACTGCGAGGACGGGAAGGCGCTGGTCGAGCCGTAGTGGTAGACGCCGTTGCCGCCGTCGGTGCCGGACTTCAGTGCCGTGAGCGGTGCCAGTCCGGCGTCGCTGCCGGAGAAGGCCCCGCCGTCGTAGGAGTACCCGCCGTTGGGGGCGAAGTAGGAGGCGACGTAGGTGGTGTTGGCCTTGACGCTCACCGGGGTGGCGAAGTTCAGCTGCTGCCAGCCGGAGGCGGTCTCGCCGCTGAAGGTGCCGGTGGCCAGGCGGGTGCCGGAGGCGGTCCACAGGCTGCCGGTGTGGGTTCCGGTGTTCGCGGGCGACTTGTAGAAGCGGACGGCGGTGATCGAACCGGCCACCGTGGTACGGAACTTGACGCCGAGTTCCACCGCGCTGCCGTCGCCCGCGTTGACGGTGCCGGGGACGGCCGAGGCCGGCCAGATGGTGCAGGGGCAGGACTGCGGGCCGACGGTCACCGGGACGGTGGTGACGGCGCCGATGTTGACGCTGTCGTCGACCGCGCGGACCTTGATGGACGCCGGGCCCGGGTTGGTGGGGGTCCAGCTGTAGCTCCAGGACGCCAGGCCCTTGGCGGCCTTCCAGGTGGTTCCGCCGTCCGTGGAGACCTCCACACGGGCCACCACGCCCCCGCCGGAGTCGGTGGCGGTGCCGGTGACGGTGACCGGCTTGAGCGCCGGGACGGTGATCCCGGACTCCGGGCTCCGCACGGTGACCGCCGGACCGGTGGTGTCGGTGGAGGCCGTCGCGGTGACGAGGTTGCTCTGCAGGGTCAGCGGCTTGACGCCCATGTCGGCGAGGATGTTCACGGTCGCCTGCTGCATGCGGGCGTCCTCGGTGACCACCGTGTCCTCGGGGTTGTACGTCGGGATGTCGGTCAGGCCCCACGACCACTGCACGGTTCCCGAACCGAACACCAGCGCCCCGGAGTCCTGGTCGCGGAACTCGACGAGGTTGTGGGTCGCCGTGCCGTTGCCGTACACGTTGCCCCAGTCCATGCGGAGCTTGCCGTCGGCGATGTCCACCGTCGTGGACGACAGGTCGATCGCCCCGGCGGGTCTGGTGCTGTTGTCGATGTCGCTGTCCCACTCGTAGCCGAGTGTGCCCGTCGGGAAGGTGGCGGTCTGGCCCGAGGTGAGGTTCGCGACGGAGGTGTTGCGCCACAGCCGGTTCCTGCCGTACGTGCCGGGGACGGTGATCGCGTCGCTGCGGTAGCCGTTCACCTGGAACATGGATCCGGTGAGGATGTTCGGCGGCTGGTAGGCCTGCCCGTAGTCGGTGCTGGCCGGGTCCATCCAGGTGCCGGTCCAGGTGCCGCTGGGGTCGGCGATGCCGTTGTTCTGGGCCATCTTGGTCATCTTGTAGCAGACCAGGGTGCGGTTCGCCGTGCTGGTGCCGTCGATGCTCGGCGCGAGCCGCGTCTTCCAGAAGACCTCGTTGCCGCTGAAGAAGGCCTCCCGCACCCCGGCCTTGCGGGCCGCCAGGACGTTGGAGTACTGGCTCTGGGTCCAGTACTCGTCGTGGCCGGAGGACATGTAGACCTTGTGCTTCTTCAGCAGGGTGGCGCCGCCCGCCGAGGACACGTCCACGCCGGACGTGTAGCTGACGTCGTACCCGTTGCGTTCCAGCCAGGACAGCATCATGTACTCGGAGCCGTAGATGCCGTTGTCGCCGCCGATGTCCAGGGGCCGGTTGTAGCTGACCTCGTAGGCGCGGCCGTCCGGCGCGGGTCCGGTGCCGCCGTAGAGGTCCTGGCCGCCGTAGTCGTTGTAGGCCTGCCAGGTCTGGTCGCTGGTCTGTACGACGATGTCGGAGGTGCTGGAGTCGTTGCGGACGACGAACGGGTACGGCATCAGGCCGTCGCCGTCGGTCTGCGTGAGGTTCGCGATGTACAGGCCGGACACGGCGTCGCCGGGCACCGTCCAGGTGGCGGTGACGGGCCAGTTACCGCAGTCCACCAGGCCGGTGCCGCTCTTGGTGGTGCAGCCGGCCGGCTTGGTCAGGTAGTTGGCGGGGTAGGTCACCGCTGCCTGGGCCGCGCTGGACATCTCACGGGCGCCGTCGCCGCCGTACCAGCCCAGGCGGTAGATCTCGACGTGGTACGGGACCTTCGACTGGATCTTGAACTGGACGGTGTCGCCGGCCTGGACGCTCTCCTTGGTGGTGAAGCCCTTGATGTCTCCGTAGGCGTTGGCCGAGAACCAGTCGGACTTCGGGCTGCCCGGCTTGGAGTTCTCGCAGACGATCGGGTTCGAGCCCGCTCCGCACGGATCGGATGCCGCCTGGGCGGGCAGAGCCTGGGGGAGCACCGCCCATATCAATGCCGCCACGACGGCGAGGCGGATGCCCCGGATCCGTCTCCTCCATGTGTTCATGTGTACCTCTCAGCGGTGCTGTGCGGGATCGACCCGTGAGGTCGTGGTGGAGCGGTGAAGCGGGGACCGGTCAGCCTCGGAGCGCGTCGGTGAGCGCGTCCACGACCCGTTGCTGCTGGTCGGGGGTGATCTGCGGGAACAGCGGAAGGGAGAGGATCCGCTCCGCCGCCTTCTCCGCGTTCGGGAAGTCGCCCCGGCGGTGGCCGAGGTGGCGGTAGGCCGGCGTGAGGTGGACCGGGGTGGGATAGTGCACCCCCGCGCCGATGCCCTCGGCGTTGAGCTTGCCGACGATGTCGTCACGGTCCGCGCCGGTGACCTGGACGACGTACAGGTGCCAGACGTGGACGTTGCCGGGCGTCGTCGTCGGGAGCGCGACGCGGCCGGTGGCCGCCAGGTCGGCGAGCAGGGCGTGATAGCGCGCCGCGGCCGACCGCCGGGCGGCGTTGCCGTCCGCGAGCCGCGCCAGCTTGGCCCGCAGGACGACGGCCTGCAGCCCGTCGAGACGGCTGTTGAACCCGGGGACGTCGTGGCGGTACTTGGCGACGCCGCCGTGGTTGGCGATCGCCCGCACCATACCGGCCAGTTCCCCGTCGTCGGTCAGCACCGCGCCCGCGTCGCCGTAGGCGCCGAGGTTCTTGCCCGGGTAGAAGCTGGTCGCCGCGATCCCGCCGCTGCCCGGCGCCCGGCCGTCGCGGGTCGCGCCCTGGCACTGCGCGGCGTCCTCGACGATCCGTACGCGGTCGGGCAGTTGGCCGGCCAGTGCCGTCACGTCGGCCATCTGCCCGTACAGGTGCACGGGTACGACAGCGCGGGTCGCCGGACCGACCATGTCCAGCGCGGCCCGGGGGTCGAGCAGACCGCTGTCGGGCAGACAGTCCGCCAGGACCGGTCGCGCTCCGGTCCTGGCGACCGCGCCCACGGTGGCGATGAAGGTGTTGGCGGGCACCACGACCTCGTCGCCGGGCCCGATCCCGGTCGCGCGCAGGGCGAGTTCGACGGCGTCGGTGCCGTTGGCGACGCCCACGCAGTGCGCGACGCCACCGAAGTCCGCGTACGCCCGCTCGAAGTGACGGACCTCGTCACCTCCGATGAACGCGGTGTCGGCCAGGACGCGGTCGAATCCGGCGCGTACCTCCTCGGCGACCTCCGCGTGGGCCGCCTTGAGGTCGACAAGCGGAATCTGGTTCATCGGACGGGTCCCCCCATTGTTCGCGTCGCGAGCTCGGCAAGCGCGGGAGCGGCCGCCTCGCGCAGTCGCCGGGCCGGGCTGCCCACCCAGACCTCACCGGGCGGAACGTCGCCGAGCACGGTGCTCCCCATACCGGTCAGCGACCAGGCGCCGACCGTCGTACCCTCCCGGACCAGGGCCCCGGAGCCCACATAGGCGCCCCGCTCCAGCCGTACTCCCCCGCCCAGGCGAACGCCGGCCGCGATCGTGACGTAGTCCTCCACCACGTCGTCGTGGGTGAGGACGGCCTGTGGCATCACGGCGACGTGTGCGCCGACCCGGACGGCGGCGCTCAGGACGCACTGGGCGAGCAGGACCGAGCCGGGCCCGACCCGCGAGGTCGCCGACATGGCCGCCGTCGGGTGGATCACCGTGGCGTAGCGGTCCGTGGGCAGGCCGAACCGGCGGACCAGACGGGCCCGGGCCGCGTAGTCCGCGGGATTGCCCACGCAGATCACGACCCGGGCGTCGGGCAGGTCGTGGACCAGGTCACCACCGCCGAGCACGGGCACGCCGTCCACCTCGGTACCGTGCAGCGCGGGGTTGTCGTCCAGGTGCCCGAGCAGCTCCAGGTCGGCCGCGGCCCGTACGGCCTGTGCGGTCTCCCGGGCGAAGCCGCCCGCGCCGACGATCAGCAGCCCGCTCATCTTCGGACCTGTTCGCGCAGCGCCGCGACGACACGGTCCTGCTGGGCCTCGGTCATCGTGTGGAACAGCGGCAGGATCAGCGAGTCGCGGGTGATCCGTTCGGTGGCCGGCAGCGGCGCCCGGGGGTGGCCGGCGTAGGCGGGTTCGAGGTGCGCGGCCATGATCCCGCGGCGGGCGGAGACGCCGGCCTCGGCGAGCGCGGCGAGCAGGTCGTCCCGGCCGGCGGGGAAGCCCTCGTCCAGCAGCACCCAGTAGGACTGGAAGTTGCTCTGCCCGTGCGCGGGGTCGCGTACGGGGGTGAGGCCGGGGATGTCGTGCAGCAACGCGTCGTAGCGGGCGGCCAGTTCGCGGCGGCGCGCGATCATCGCGTCGAGTCGGCCGAGCTGGACCAGGCCGACCGCGGCCTGGATGTCGGTCATCCGGTAGTTGAAGCCGACCTCCAGGTAGCTTTCCAGGAACGGCTTGTTGCTCGCGTGACGGTCCGCCGCCGAGGCGTTCATGCCGTGCTCGCGCAGCCGGCGCAGGCGGGCCGCCCACGCGGCGTCGTCCGTGGTGATCATGCCGCCCTCGCCCGTGGTGACGAGCTTGCGGGGATGGAAGGACCAGGTGGCGAGCAACGCGCCGTGCCCCACCGGCTTGCCACCGACGGTCGAGCCGACGGCGCAGGCCGCGTCCTCGACCAGGGGCAGGTCCCAGTCGGCGCAGGCGGCGCGCAGGGCCGGTACGTCGGCCGGTACGCCGCCCTGGTGGACGGCCAGGACGGCCCGGGTGCGCGGGGTGCGGACCGCGTCCACGGTGGCGGCGGTCAGGTTGCCGGTGGCGAGGTCGACGTCGGCGAACACCGGCTCCGCGCCGACGTACCGGACGGCGTTGGCGGTGGCGATGAACGACAGTGAGGGCGCCACGACCTCGTCGCCGGGCCCGAGGCCGAGCGCGACGAGCGACAGGTGCAGGGCGGTGGTGCAGGAGCTGACGGCTATGCCGTGCTCGGCGCCCACCCGCTCCGCGAAGGCCCGCTCGAACGCGGCGACTCGGGGACCCTGGGCGACCCACCCGGACAGCACCGCCTCGGAGGCGGCCCGAGCCTCCTCCTCGCCGAGCCAGGGGATCATCACCGGGACGCGGTCGGTGCTCACTTGGCCGCCTCCCGCTCCGCGCGCCACCACCGCACCAGGTCGCGCAGCCCCGTGCGCAGGTCTATGTCCGCCGTGAACCCGAGCCGTTCGGCGGCCCGCGAGGTGTCCGCGAGGCGGCGGGTCACCCCGTTCACCGCGCGGGCGGGCCCGTGCACCGGTTCCAGGCCGGAGGCCCCCATCGCCTCCAGCAGGCCCTCGGCGAGCTCCTTCAGCGAGGTCTCGGTGCCGCTGGCGATGTTGAACACCTCGTCGGTGACGTCCGACTCGGCGGCCAGGACGTTGGCCCTGGCGATGTCGCGTACGTCGACGAAGTCCATGGTCTGCGTGCCGTCGCCGAGGATGAGCGGCGGCTCGCCCGCCTCGACGCGCTCCATCCAGCGGATGAGCACCTCGGTGTAGAGGCCGTGGATGTCCATCCGCGGGCCGTAGACGTTGAAGTAGCGCAGCGCCACGTAGTCCAGGCCGTACATGGCGTGGAAGCTGCGCAGCATGCCCTCGTTGAAGGCCTTCGCGGCGCCGTAGAACGTGTCGTTGTTGTAGGGGTGGTGGCGCTCGGTCGTCGGGAAGTCCTCCGCCATGCCGTACACGGACGCCGAGGACGAGGCGATCACCTTGGCCACGCCCTCCTCGGCCGCCGCCTCCAGGACGTTGAAGGTGCCGTCGACCAGGACCTCGTTGGCGAGCCGCGGCTCCTCCGCGCACTGGGTGATACGGATCGCGGCGAGATGGAACACCAGGTCGGCGCCCTCGGTGGCCTTCCGTACCGTGCCGGCGTCGCGGACGTCACCCTCGACGATCTCCACGGCACCGCCGGACAGGGCCTGGGCGAGGTTGGCGCGCCGTCCGCGCACGAGGTTGTCGAGTACGACGATCTCGCGGGCGCCGCCCTCGGCCAGGAGGTCGACCAGGTGGGAGCCGATGGTGCCCGCTCCCCCGGTGACCAGGATCTTCTTGCCTCGTACGCTGCTCAACTGCACTTCCCTCTCCATGGATTACGGCTGTCAACGCCCGGCCCGCAGGCCGACGACCGCGCCCCGGAACTCAAGGCTCCGGGAGGCCGCCTCAAGCACGTCCAGCACGCGCAGGCCCGCCCGGCCGTCGGTCAGCGGCGCCCGGCGTCCCCTGATCGCGTCGGCGAACTCGTCGACCATGCTGCGCAGCGCCTCCTTCTCGCCGATGGCGGGCGCGACCATGTCTCCGGAGCGGTACGAGACGAGCATGTCCCGGCGTTCGTCCGCGCCGATCTCCTGGGGGGAGGCCAGGTCCACGCCCCGGTCGTAGATCGCCACACGCTGCAGGGGGTTGAGGTCGTCCCAGACCAGGGTGCGTTTGGCGCCGCCCACCATGGTGGTCCGCACCTTGGTCGGCGACAGCCAGTTGACGTGCACGTGGGCGATGGCGCCGGTGTTGAGCTGGAGCGTCAGATAGGCCACGCAGGCCTGCCCCGCGCCGATCGGGTCGGCCCCGTGGGCCGCGACGGCGACCGGCTCGACGTGGTCGGGGAGGATGAAGTCCAGGATGGAGAGATCGTGCGGGGCCAGGTCCCACAGGACGTCGATGTCCTTCTGGACGAGTCCGAGGTTGATCCGGACCGAGTCGACGAAGTGGATCTCGCCGAGCTCGCCGGAGCGGACCAGTTCCCGGATGCGGCCCACGGCGGGCGTGTAGCAGTAGGTGTGATCGCACATCAGGGTGAGCCCACGCTCTTCCGCCTCGGTCACCAGGCGCATCCCGTCGGCGTACGTCGCCGCGAGCGGCTTCTCCACCACGACGTGCTTGCCGGCGCGCAGGGCGGCCAGGGCGATGTCGAGGTGGGTGCCCGCGGGCGTGGCCACGGCCACGGCGGCCACCGAAGGGTCGGCGAGGACGGCCGCGTAGTCCGCGGTGGCCTGCACCGTCGAGTAGCCGCCGAGGACCCGCTGGGCCCGCTCGACGTCGAGGTCGCACAGCCAGCGCAGCCGGAACCGCTCGCTGGCCTGGAAGTTGCGGACGAGGTTGGGGCCCCAGTAGCCGGCCCCGACGACCGCGACACCCCACGGCTCCTGCTCCACTGTGGTCCTCTCTTCTCGATCCATCAGTACGCCCCTGTTCCTCGCACCACTGCGGACCCGGTGCGCACCAAGATCGACAGGTCGAGGCCCATCGACCAGTTGTCCACGTATCCGAGATCGAGCCGGACCGCTTCCTCCCAGGGCAGGTCGGATCGGCCGCTGACCTGCCACAGTCCGGTGAGGCCGGGCTTGACGAGCAACCGGCGCTTGATGTCCGGCGTGTACCCCTCCACCTCTTCGGGCAGCGGTGGGCGGGGACCGACCAGCGACATGTGGCCCTTGACCACGTTGATGAGCTGTGGCAGTTCGTCGAGCGAGCTGCGGCGCAGAATCGATCCGACCCGGGTGATCCGTGGGTCTTCCCGTACCTTGAACAGCAGCCCGTCGCTGTTCTGGTTGAGGTGCTCCAGTTCCGCCCTGAGAGCCTCCGAATCCGGCCGCATCGTACGGAACTTGAGCATGGTGAAGTGGTCGCCGTACCGGCCCACCCGCTGCTGCCGGAACAACGCCGGCCCGGAGCTGTCCAGCCGGACGATCAGGGCGACCAGCAGCATGGGTAATGCGAGGACCGCCAGGAGGGCCGCCGCGAGTGTCCGGTCCAGCAGTTCCTTGGGCAGCCGGGAGGTCCGGGATAGGTTCGGTGCCTGTATCCGCATCAGCGGCACCCCGTTGGTGGGCCGTACCGCGAGCCGGGCGGCGGACACATCGCTCAGCACGGGGGCCAGCAGGAACTCGACGCCCTGCACGGCGGCCGTCCAGGACATCCGGCGCAGCGCGGTGGCATCGGATGCGGCTACCGGCAGTGCCACCACGGTGCTGATGCCGAGGGCCCGGACCACGTCGTTCATGTCGCCGAGACCGCCGAGGAAGGGGATGCCCAACTTGCGTGTCTCCCCGGCGTTTTCGGGATCGCTCAGACACACTCCGGCGACCTGGAGTTCCTGTACTCCGCCGCGCCGCAGCACCGCGACCAGCTCCACGACGCCGCGCGCCGGACCGACCAGGAGCGTGGCACTGCGGTCCCGGCCCCGCGCCCATCGTCTGTGCAGGCGACGGCGCAGTGTGTAGCGGACCGGCAGGGCGATCGCGGTGACCGGCACCGCAGCCATGGTCATGTCATGAAGGAAGTCCGAATCGTGCATGAACAGCCAGTAGACGACCACGGCCAGCGCCGGCAGGGCGACTGCGCCGCGCAGCACCCGCCGGTACTCCTCGGCCCCCAGGCCCAGAGTGCTGCGGTCGTAGGTGCGATGGGCGAGCATGGCGACGATCCACATCGGGGGCAGCATCAGAGCCACCGCCCAGCGGCCGTAGGCCGCGTGGATCAGGAAGGCCGCGGCGGCGGCCGCTAATCCGTCCGCGACCAGCAGGACGATCCGGTATCTGTGCTCCCAGCGTCTTCGGCGACCTTGTGGACGTCTGTGTTCCACAACCACTTGCTCATGCGTGACCTCAATGGTCATGCCTCCCCCCACATGCACGGCTACCCTGACCGAAGTGCCCTCGACACAGCGGCACTGGAAAGCGAGAGGGCTTCGGCGGTTCCCCAACCGCCTTCGTGCCCCCAGCATGCTGGTACTGACAGTGCAAAAACCGTTCATCACGCCGGACCGTGACATGCGGTCACGTTCCCCACCCAAACCGGTCCGGCGATCCTCAATCTAGACCACCAGCCGCAGTCGCGGGAACAGTTGGACGAAACACACATCGCCTGTGCGATATTGGCTGCATACTGCCCCCGTGACGAGCATCGTGATCCCGGCTCACAACGAGGCACGGGTCATCGGCCGGCTCCTCGACGCGCTGCTGGCCGATCCCTCCGAGACCGAGACCGACATCGTGGTCGTGTGCAACGGCTGCACGGACGACACCGCGCGGATCGCGGCCGCACGCGGCCCCCGCGTCCGGGTCGTCGAGATTCCCGTCCCCTCCAAGCATGTCGCCCTGCGGACCGGCGACGATCACGCGCGCGGCTTCCCCCGCCTGTATGTGGACGCCGATGTCGTGATCACAGGCGCTGACGTACGAGCGCTGACCGAGCCGCTGCGGGACGACGCCTCGGGTGTTCTCGCCACCGCCCCCGCACGGCAGATCCCGCTGACCGCCTGCGCGTGGCGGGTGCGTGCCTACTACCGGGTGTGGCAGCGGCTGCCCGCCGTGCGCGAGGGGCTGTTCGGCCGAGGCGTCATAGCGGTCTCCAGGGCCGGGCACGCCCGGATCGCCTCACTGCCGCCGCTGATGGCGGACGACCTGGCCGCGTCCCTGGCCTTCACCCCCCGGGAGCGGCTCGTGGTCGGCACGGCCAGGGTCGTGGTCCAACCGCCGCGCACCTGGCGGGACTTGATCAAGCGGCGGATCCGCGCCGCGGTGTCCACCGCCCAGGTGGAACAACACCGACGAGCCGAACAACGGCCAGGAGCCGAACAGCAGCGAAGACCCGAGGAACCTTCGGCGCGCACGAGCAAGGCGGATCTGCTGGCCGTGCTGCGCGGAGAGCCGAGGCTGTTCACGGGTGTCGTGGTCTTCGTGGCGGCCGCGGCCGTCGCCCGGCGGGGAGCCCGAAAGGCCATCCGGGCACAGGACTTCGGCACCTGGCTCCGGGACGAGAGCAGCAGGCAGACCTGACCGCATCGCACCGGGAGTCCTTGACCATGTATCTCACCGACCGCTCCACGCCGCAGGGGGCGGACGCCGAGCAGGGCCGAGGACGCGGCCCGGGGCCCAAGGTCGCTCCGGTCGTGCTCGTGCTGGGCGCGGTCAGCCTGATCACCGACGTCTCCTCCGAGATGGTCACGGCCGTCCTGCCGCTCTACCTCGTCACCACGCTCGGGTTCAGCCCGCTGGGGTTCGGCACCCTCGACGGTGTCTACAACGGCGTCAGCGCCCTGGTCCAGCTCACCGGCGGTCACCTCGCCGACCGGTTACGCAACCACAAGCTGACGGCCGGGATCGGCTACGGGCTGTCCGCGCTGTGCAAGCCGCTGCTCCTGCTCGCCGGCAGCCTCGGCACGCTCGGATGCGTCCTCGCCCTGGAACGGACCGGCAAGGGCCTGCGCACCGCCCCGCGCGACGCGATGATCTCCCTGTCGACACCGGCCGGGAAGCAGGGCCGGGCCTTCGGCGTGCACCGGGCGATGGACACCACCGGCGCGATGCTCGGCCCGCTCGCGGCCTTCCTCATCCTGCGTGCGGCGGCCGACGGCTACGACGCGGTGTTCGGCGTGAGCACGTGCGTCGCCGCGCTCGGCGTGCTCGTGCTGGTGCTGTTCGTACCGGGCAGGGGGCACGGTGCGCCGGGGGTGGTGGAGGGCGAGCAGCCCGTCCGCGTACGCGAGGCGCTGGCACTGCTGCGGCTGCCGCGGCTGCGGGCGCTCGCCTGCTGTGCCGCGCTGCTCGGCCTGACCACCGTCAGCGACGCCTTCGTCTACCTGCTCCTGCAGCGGCGGGCGGGGGTCGGCGAGGAGTGGTTCACGCTGCTGCCGCTGGGCACCGCCGTGGTGTTCCTGCTGCTGGCCGTGCCCGTCGGCGCGCTGGCCGACCGGGTCGGGCGGCGCACCGTGTTCCTCGCCGGACACGCGGGCCTGCTCGCCGCCTACGCGCTCCTGCTGTGGGCCCCGGCCGCACCGGTCCTGCCTCCTCTCGTCCTCGCCCTGCACGGCACGTTCTACGCGTGCACCGACGGGGTGCTCCCGGCCGCGCTCTGCGGCATCGTGCCCGAGCGGCTGCGCGCGAGCGGTCTCGCCCTGGTCGGCACCAGCCAGGCGCTGGCTCGGTTCTGCTGCTCGCTGGCCTTCGGCGCCGCCTGGACGGTGTGGGGAGACGGCCCGGCACTGGCCGGCTCGGCGGCCGGCCTGTTGGGCTGCGCCGCCGTCGCGGGCCTGGTGCTGCGGCCGACGGGCAGGGCCCGATGACCACCACAACTCCACGAAACACAGGGATCCGGATGACCTCGATGCGCCGCCGCCTGCTCCTGCTCCTCGCGGCGGTCCTGCTCCTCGCGGGACTGGCCACCGGCGTGGTCCTGCACGCCGCGGCCCGCGCGGACCGGGCGAACCGACCGCAGACGGGCGGCCCCGCCGTCAGCGCGGGCAAGCTGACACTGGACCAGAAGAGCCGCCTGCTGTTCGTCAACGCGGCCCCCGGCCCGCACCGCACCGCGGTCGCCTCGGTACCGTCCCGCGACCCGAAAGCCGGGCGGACCGCCGCGGGCCTGACGTGCGCGCGCTTCTACGCGGCGGCCGGCACCGGCGTCTGTCTCCAGTCCAACCCCGGTGTCCTCAGGCAGAGCAACCGCGCCCTGCTGCTGGACGCCGGCCTGCGCACCCGGCGCACGTTCCCGCTCGCGGGCACCCCCAGCCGGGCCCGGGTCTCGCCCAGCGGCCGCTTCGTCGCCTGGACCGTCTTCGTCTCCGGCGAGTCCTACTCGTCCGCCTTCTTCTCCACCCGGACCTCGATCCTCGACACCCGCACCATGCGGCTGACTCCCAGCCTGGAGACGTTCTCCGTCGTCAAGGACGGCAAGCCCTACCACGCCTCGGACATCAACTTCTGGGGCGTCACCTTCGCCTCCGACGACGACACCTTCTACGCCACCCTCAACACCGCCAAGCGCACCTACCTGGTCCGGGGTTCCCTCTCCCGCCGTACGGTCACCACCCTGGCCCAGAACGTGGAGTGTCCCTCGCTGTCCCCCGACGGGACCCGGGTCGCCTACAAGAAGCGGGTCCTGTCCGGTGCCGCCCTCTGGCACGAGTACGTCCTCGACCTGCGCACCCTGCACGAGACGGCGCTCGCGGAGCGCCACAGCGTGGACGACCAGGCCACCTGGCTGGACGACCGCACCGTCGCCTACGCGCTCCCCGCCGACGGCACGGTCGGCAGCAGCGACCTGTGGAGCGTGCCCGCGGACGGCACGGGCACCCCCCGCCTGCTGGTCCCGGGTGCTTCCTCCCCGGCACCGCTGTAGCCCGGGACCGTGGGAACGCCCGGGAGAAGGCGGCCGCTCTCGGCGCGCCTGCCGGTCAGGGGGCTCCCTTGTCACCGACGGCCGGCGGTGGCGGGTCGCCGAAGCGGACGGAGATCTTCTCGAAGCCCTTGAAGGACTCGGTAGCGGCGTAGGAGCGGTAGGCCCGCACGTCGCCCGTGGCGAGGTGGACGTGGTCGGTGAAGGGTGTCAGCAGGCTGCGCGGCCACAGCCGCAGGCAGCGCACGGCGATGATCTCCGCCGCGCCGAGGTACACCGTGGCGGCGAGGTAGATCCAGGCGAGCAGGCCGAGCACGATGCCGAACATCCCGTAGGTCGCGGTGGCGCCCCGCAGCACATGCCCGACGTAGTAGGAGCCGCCCCACTGCAGTGCCTGCCAGGCGCACGCGGCTCCCAGGGCCGGCCCGTACGTCACGCGCAGCGGAAGTTTCCGTCTGGTCATGAGCCGGTAACTCAGCAGGAGGAGAGCGGCGTTGAGGACGACTCCCACGACCCCTAGGGCGACCCTGACGCCGGTGGCCTGGCGTGTCCCGAAGAGGGTGGCAGCGGAGTAGGCGGTGGCCAGTGCCGTCGTCAGACAGAGGCCCGCAGCGAGCAGGAGCAGGAAGTACAGGCCCCTCGCCCGAGAGCGCAGCGGGTCGGGACGGGCGTGCCGCGGCACTGCGAAGATCTTGTTCAGCGCGTGCTGGACCGCCTGGGCGATCCCGAGGGCGCCGTAGACGCTGCCGGTGATGCCCACGAGGATGGCGGCTCCGCTGCCGCGGAACGAGTGGATGTTGTGGCCGAGCTGGTCACCGATCACCGGGAACTGACTCAGCGCCGAGTGGAGCACCGAGTGCTGGAGCTGCGGATTGCCGTGCAGGGCGGCGCTGAGGATCGCGACCAGGAACAGCAGCAGCGGGAAGAGGGAGACGAAGCCGTAGTAGGCCATCAGCGCGGCCAGGTAGGTGGCCTGGTCGTCGAAGAACTTGTACACGACCGCGAGCGGCATCCCCGCCCACCGGTGCCGTCTCTGGTATCGGTCCAGCCGGGCCAGCACATCCATGTGCCCTCCCACACCCTCGGGTGCGAGTCCGCAGGTCAGCGGAACGCCTCAGCATGTCCGGTGCCCCGGTCGGGGATTCCCACACCGAGGCTCGTGGTCGTCTTCGTCGGATGCGAACGCGGCGCGGGTGGCGGCGGGCGGCGCCCCGCCCACGACAGGGTGGTGGAGGGGCGCTGCCGCCCGGTCGTGCGGGCTGCGCGTCAGTACGCGGAGTTGACGTTGTCGATGGAACCGTAGCGGTGTGCGGCGTAGTTGGCGGCCGCGGTGATGTTCGCCACCGGGTCGGTGACGCTGTGAGCGGTGCCGTTGACGTGGTACGCGTTGAAGGTGGGGTCGATCACCTGGAGCAGGCCCTTGGACGGGGTGCCCTGCCGCGCGTTGACGTCCCAGTTGTTCTGGGCGTTGGGGTTGCCGCCGGACTCACGCATGATGTTGCGCTTGAGGCCTTCGTAGCTGCCGGGGATGCCCTTGGCCTTCATGATGGCCAGGGACTGCTTGATCCAGCCGTCGAGGGTCCCCGCGGTACCGGTGGTACCCCTGGGGTCCGCGTGGGTGTCGCTGGAGGTGGCCGCCACCTTGTTGACGGTGTGCGCCTGCGGCGCCTCGGCGGCCTGCGCGGAGGCCGGCATCAGGGTGAGCGCAACGGTCGCGGCGCCGGTCGTGGCGATGCCGGTCAGGGCGAGGGTGCGGAGGCGGGCAAGGCGGCGGGTGGCGGTGATCGCGGTCATGAAGGGGTCTCTCCTGTGGGGACGTCGTAGAGGCGCCGGCCGGATGTCGGTCGCGGCCTGTAGGGCGTCGGGGCGAGGCCCCGTGCTGCAGGGCGCCGTGGGCGGGCCTTGGAGATCCAGGCCCGGTGCGTCCCGCGGCTCCCGGCAACGAGAAACATGGTTAGCGCCGCACGAAAGCCGTGGCAAGAATGTGACGTACTACCCGACTACGGAGAAATGTCCAAAATTAGGCGTTCGGGCGCTTTGTTCGCCTGTTGGGGGCGGGGCGGCTCTACGATCGCCGATAGGACGTGACGTCGGTCTCGTGGGGTGCATCACCGCCGGTGCCCCGTTCCGCACCCGCACAAGGCCGCCCCCGCGGCCTCAGCGGCGCGCGGCCACGTAGAGGCTCTGGGTGCTGCGGCCGAGCGGTCCCTTCTCGTCGTGCAGGGCCGCCTCGGCCAGACCGACGCCCGCACCGTCCACCATCGTCCGGGCGTCCAGGCACACCCACTCCCCCACGGGATGGCGGTGCAGGCCGACCGTGAGGTCGGCGTTGACGAAGACGTAGCGGCTGAAGTCCAGCTCAGCGCTGACGCCGTTGCCCGAGTCGGCAGCCGTCAGCGCGCGGCTGAGCGGCGTGATCTCCTCCCCCGCCACGAGGGGGACCCTCATCCGCATCCACGCGGTGGCCGGACCGGGTTCCAGGAACGACCCGGCCGCGAAGCGCACGTCCATGGCCGTGTGGTAGCCCTGCTCCCACGGCACCGGGAAGAACGCCGCCGGCGGCGCGGTCGAGGGCCCGGGCACCTGCCGGCCCGGCGACACCTGCGGTACCGAGTCCGGCACGGTCTTCATCAGCAGCGCCGTCGCCCTCATCGCTTCCCGGCCGCCGTCGGGGGTCAGCACGGCCTCCACGAGTTCGACGTTGCGCCCGGCGCGCAGCACGCGCGTGGCCACGGTCAGCGGCCGTACGGGGACCGGGCGCATGATCTCGTAGGTGAGCCGCACGACCCGCGTGTCGGACCGTGCGCCCGGCCGTTGCCCGACGGCCAGAGCGAGCAGCGCGGCCGGCGGGCCGGCGTGCTGGGAGCCGGCGTCCCAGGGCCCCCGGGTGTAGGCGGTGGGCAGGAACCGGTCGTCGGCCTCCCGTTCGTAGAAGGCCTCGGCTTGCGACGTCGACACCCCTGCCCCCTTGCTGCCGCGCGAACACACCGGTCGGCATGTTACTAAGCGCTTGTTCAATCCGCAGGGCAAACGGCGGAGGTTCCGTCGCCTCGGTGGCGGTGAGGAGAGCCGGACCCGGCCGTACCCGCTGAGGTGGTGTGCTCGTTCCGTGGAAGCCAGGCGCAGGTCCGTGGCCCCCGGCCGCCCTGCGTCGACCGCCCCGAGGCCGGGCATCTACGCTCGGTCCCCGGCGCGGCGGTGATCGTGGCGACGGGCTCGAACGGGGAGAACGCGTGCGCGCGGGGTGGAACAGGCTGTGGCGCTGGACGGCGTGGGGCGGGATCGGGCTGAGTCTGTATGCGGGCTGGCTGACGGTCGACGACGTACGCGACCGCGCTTCCAGCGAACGCGACATCGGCACGGCGTGCGACCGGCTCGTGTCCGGAGCCGCGGTGATGGACCTGCAGGGTGGCATGGTCCGGGCGGAGGCCGGCGACCAGGACAGGCTCGACGCACGTCAGCTGCCCGCTTCCTGCACGGTGTACAAGGTTCCCGGGCCGGGCAGGACGACAAGCCTGTTCACACTGATGGTCCAGAGCAGTGACACGTACGCGCCGCTGAACCGGATCGGTGACGACAGCCGGCTCGAACCGTTCTACACGATGACCGGCGGTGACGGCAGCCAGAAGGCCGACGTGACCGCTGTCGCCGACCGGCGCCCCGAGTCACCTCCCCTAGGCGACGGCACCCTGGGCTGGTACGACAACGGCTACACCACCGTCCGCGCCGAGTGCGGTCCCGGCAGCCGCGCGACGGCTCCCAGGCTGCTGCACGTCAGCGCGCGGGCCGACTACGAGGACGTCTCCGCAGCGGACCGACAGCGCCTCGCCCGTATCGCACACTCCGCCACCGAGGTCCTCACCGCGCGGATCGGCTGCCGGACCCGACTGCCCGCCCTGCCCGACGAGCAGCTGCCGCCCGTGCCGTCCGCCCTTCGCCCCGGACGGGCCGTGGGTGGTTCGTGCCGGTGGTTCGCCCGGCACATCGAACGCCAGGGGCAGGGCCGGTTGCCCGACCGCGCCCTCGCCGTACCCGTCCGCGACACGAACCCGATCGAGAGCTGCCTGCTGGCGGTCAGCCCCGACCAGGTGGGACTTCCGTAGCTCCTGAGCACGTCCTTCAGTCCAGCAGGCTGGAGGTGCTCTCCTCCCGCACCACGCACAGCGCCCAGATGATGAGCGCGGAGAAGGCGATCAACACGATCGACCAGATGGGGTAGTACGGCAGGGACAGGAAGTTGGCGATGATGATGAGCGACGCGATGACCACTCCGCAGGCCCTGGCCCACGTGGCGACCTTGAGGAGCCCGAGTCCGACGACGACGGCGACGACGCCCAGGACCAGGTGCACCCAGCCCCAGCCCGTGAGGTCGAAGCGGAACACGTAGTTGCGTGTCGTGAGGAAGACGTCGTCATGGGCGATCGCCATGATGCCGCGGAAGATGTCCAGAAGCCCGGCGAGCGCCAGCATGACGGCCCCGAAAGCGGTCAGGCCGCTGGCCCATACATCTCTGGTGGTGGGCGTGGTTGCGGTGTGTGCGGCGGTCATCGTGCTGCCTCGATTCTCTGCTGAGCGGCTGGCTCAGCGCGCTGTGGTGGAGGGGGCGGCTCCGGTGCGTGGGGACGCGCCGCTGCCGGTGAGGACCAGTTCCTTCGCCCGCCGGAACTCGTCGTCGGTGATGTCGCCATGGGCCCGCATGTCGACGAGCCTGGCCAGCTCGTCGGCCCGGGTGGCAGGCGCACCTGCCTGGGCGGTCTGGCGGATGTAGTCGTCCACGGCCTGCTGCTGCGCGCGAGCCTGTTCGATCTCGCGGCGGCCCATGCCCTTGCCGCGGGCGATCAGGTAGACGAAGACACCGAGGAAGGGCAGGACGACGACGAACACCGTCCAGCCGGCCTTGCCCCAGCCGCCGAGGGCGTCGTCGCGGAAGATGTCGACGACGACCCGGAAGAGCAGGACGAACCACATGATCCACAGGAAGAACACCAGCATGGACCAGAAGACGCTCAGCGCCGGATAGTCGTACGCGAGATAGGTCTGCGCGCTCATGTCGCTTCCTCCGTTCCGGGTCTGCGCCCGGTAGTCCTTTCTGCGCTGTCCTCAGCGTGCGCGGGGCGGGAACGGTGCGGCCTCACCCGGGGCGGGTGAACGGCGGTCACGGAACCGAGGGGTGCGGCTCGTCGGCGGACCGCCCCGTGGCGGCGGCGAGCACCGCGGTGATGGTCAGCACCGCCAGGACCAGGACGAGGACGAGGACCACCACACCGACTGTCGGGCGGTTCCACAGCACGAGGGCCAGGACGCCGGCCCCGATGGTGACGCCACTGGTCCAGGACCGGTGCCGGGCCAGCCACTGCCCGGCGTGCCCCGTGCGCACGCCGACGCGGGTCAGTGCGCGCCCCGCCGCCGTGGTGCCGCGCTCCGCCCCGGACCGCACGGCACGGGCGGCCCTGCTCGGCCCGTACAGGCAGGCGGCCAGGGCCGTGATCACGGAGACGACGAGCAGCATACGGACGCTGTCGCGCAGGAAGCGGATGACGGTGTCGTAGATCGCCGCGGCGGCGTCGGGGGGCAGCGCGGACGGGGGCACCGAGTCGAGGTAGACGCGGCGCGCGACGGCCAGGCCCACGAGCAGCACGATCATCATGATGCCGATGCCGACGGAGACGGCGATCAGCATCACCCGGTGCCCGGGCGCTGCCCACACGGCCGCGGCGGCCAGGGCGAGCGTCAGCACGGGCAGCCAGGTGCCGACGATGTCGAGCAGACGCATCGCGTTCTGGGCCTTGTCGAGCTTTTCGGCGCGGAACAGGGTGACCGTGCGGTCGACCTGCGGAATGGCGGAGGCCTTCTCGAAACCGGCGTCGACGAGCCGCTTCTTCACCTGGTCGATCACCACTCCGATGTCCAGCTGGACGGTGTCGCCCTGGGCCTTGAGGGCTCCCTGCCCCTCTCCGGTGAGCATGCCCACCACCGCCGACTGTGCCCGCCGGTTGCCCGCAATCCACGCCTCCTTGAAGACGTCGCTGGTCACCACCCGGTTGATGACGCGGTGGACGACCGTCTGTACGGCGGAGCGCAGCGGGCCGGTGAGGGCCTTGGACGTGTCGACGACGCGGGGCGGCGCCCCGTTGTCCGCGAGCAGCTTCGTCAGCGAGTTCGTCACCGCCTGGACGTCCACCTGGTCCACCACGCGGTCGGTGAGCCGGTTCACCAGGGCGTTCTGCACGGCCGGCGTCGAGGCGAGCGGTGCGACGGTCTGCACGTACCGGTCGGTGTCGGCGACCGTGTTGTGGACCCATACGGCGACGACGGCCAGGGGGGCGAAGACGAGCGTCAGCACCAGGAGGACGGAGGCGGCCACGCGGCGCAGGTTGCGGTGGCGTACCTGTGCGGCCCGGCGGAGCCGGTCGTACTCCGCGCGTTCCTCGGCGGACAGCGCCTGAACGTTCTGCGCGGGCGTGCCGGAGCCGGACGGTCCGGAGGCGGTACCGGATGCCATGGCTCCTCCTTTGCGGGCTGGTCACTCGTCAGGACGGCGATCAAGGGGGCGCTCCCGGACGGCCGACGGGGCCGTGTGGGGAGACCTCACCGGGCCAGCGTGCCGCCGGCGCGCTGCCGGCGACGTCACCCTTGGCGGGTGATCCGCGCGCCGGGCCGCGGCGGTGAGGTGGTACCGCGGGCAGGTGGCAGGCCCACTGTGGAGCGGACGAAGAGACACGAGATGAACGATCCGGCGGTTGCCCGGGACAAGCACACGTCGGCCGGAGGGCACGAGGTGCCCTCCGGCCGGCCGAGGCGACGGGCCGCGGCCCTGTCCGTCGCCCGGGCGGGGTGCATCGCGGTCACCCTGATCGCCGCGTACTACCTGTTGCCGCTGGACAGACCCGTCACGGTCGGCACCTCGGTCCTCCTCACGTGCGGCCTGCTGATCGTGGCCCTGGTCTTCGGGTGGGAGGTGTGGCTCATCATGCGCTCCCCCCATCCGCGGCTGAAGGCCGTCGAAGCCATGGCCATCACGGTCGCCTCGTATCTGGTCCTCTTCGCGAGCGCGTACTACCTGCTCGAACGTGCTGTCCCGGGCTCGTTCAACGAGCCGTTGACCAGAACGGACGCCTTGTACTTCACGCTCAGCACGTTCACCACCGTGGGGTTCGGCGACATCGTCGCGCGGTCGCAGGCGGGCAAGGTGGTGGTGATGATCCAGATGGTCTGCAGCCTGCTGCTGGCGGGCGTGGCCGTACGGGTGCTCGGGACCGCGGTACGGGCCGGTCTGCGGCAGCAGGGGCGACAGCCGCCGGAGTAAGGTCACTCCGGCGCTTGGCGCATCTCCAGCACGCGCAACCCCAGGGACTGGCAGCGGGCCAGCAGCCCGAACAGGTGCGCCTCGTCGACGACCAGGCCGAACAGGACGGTCTGACCGGACATCACCACGTAGTCCAGCTCCGGAAACGCCTTGCCCAGCATCTCCGTCATCTCTCCGTCGACGCGAATCTCGTAGCGCACGGCTGCTCTCCCCCACCTTCCTCGGCCAGACGTGCCGGTCCCTGTACGGGCGATCCTCCGTCCTCGGGCCACCGAGGGGCCTCACCCGTGGGAGGTGATACCGCCGCACCGCGCCGCGCCCCCGGCGGCCAGGGCGTTCCGGCGGGCGCCAAGGTCACAGGAGCCCCAGCTCGCGCGCACGGTGCACCGCGTCGTGACGACGGTTCACGGCGAGTTTCCGGTAGGCGCTCTTGAGGTGGGTCTTGACCGTGTTGACCGACACACACAGGTCGGCCGCGATCTGTTCCGTCGACATCATCTCGGCCAGCCGCCGCAGCACGTCCCGTTCCCGTCCGCTCAGCTCTTCCACCACCGGCAACGGCGACCGCTCCCCGGGCCTCGCCGGACAGCCGGGTGACGGCGGGCCAGGCGTCAGCCAGCCCTCGGCCAGTGCGCTCAGCGGCACCGTGCCGAGCAGCGGCCGCAGCCACGGTCCGGCCTCGTGGAAGGGGCGCCGCAGCCGCTCGCGCCGGGCTTCCCGGAGCGCCTGGGCGACGAGTCTGCGCTGGGTGGCGAAGTCCCCCGACGCCCCCGCCGCCTGCGCCCTGACCAGTGCGGCCCGTACGGTCACCGCGGGGCCCGGGCGGCCCTGTGGCCGTACCCGGTCGAGCAGTGCGACCGCGGGGCCGGGCCTGCCCGCGGCCAGCTCCGCCTGTGCGGCTCCCACGAGGCACAGCGGCTCGTGGCCGGGCTCCTCCTCCAGCAGCTTGGCGGCTGTCTCCGGCCGGCCCTCGGCGAGGTGTGCGGCGGCGGCCACCGACGCCGTGTGCGCCTCGGCCCAGGGAGAGGCGACATCGGCCACGACTGTCCGCTCCACCGCTTCGAGCGCGGCCTGCGTCTCCCCGCGGGCCAGGAGGACCCGCCCGGTGACGATGGCCCGCCCCGCCTGCACCACCGGATCCGGCATCGGGTGCGACGCGTCCGCCGCGGCGTCCAGGAACGCCTGGGCCCGGTCCAGCTCGTCACGGTCGACGGCCACCGCCGCCAGCACCAGGTATCCCAGGCCCGGCCCGGGCTCCAGGGGGCACCCGCGGCGGTCCCCGGTCATGACCGCGGCCCGGGCCTTGCGCTCGGCCCTGTCCGGCCAGCCCTGCAGATAGTCGATCAGAGCCAGGTGGCCCAGGCACTCCTCGCGTGCCTGGGCCGTCGACGCAGCCCTGCGGGAGTCGACCACCGTGGTCAGGGCTGCTCGCGCGTCCCCGAAGCGCCCGGCCCACAACCGGGTCGCACCGAGGTGCGTGAGCAGGAGGGCGGTCAGCTCGGGGTGCGCGTCCAGAAGCCGTCCGGGCACCTCGCACCGCAGCCGCTCCGCGGCCCGGGCGGCCAGCTCCGCCCGGGCCGGCGATCCGGTCAACCGGGCGGCCAGGGCTTCCAGCAGAGCACGGCTCAGCTGGGCCGCCGCCACCTCGGGGGCGTCGTCCTCGCCCGGTCCGTTCTTTCCGGCCAGGCCCTGTGCCGCCCGTTCCAGGCGGCACAGGCCCCGCTCGACCTCGCACCGGGCCAGTTCGCGGGCCGCGCGGACGAGGTCGGTCGCCGGGCTCCTGGGCTCGGGTCCCATGTGGGAGAACAGCTCGGACAGGTCGTCCGAGCGCAGCCCGGTGAAGATCTCCCCGATGGCGAGATCGCCGACCACGGCGCCGGCGGCGCACTCCCAGTCGCCCGCCGCGGCCGCGTGGCCGAGCGTCTCGTCGAGAGAACCACAGCCCCGCAGCCAGTGCGCCGCACGGCGGTGGAGCTCGGCTTCCAGCCCGGGAGCGCACACCCGCAGACGGGCCCGGAGGATCTCCCCGAACAGTGGATGGAGCCGGAACCAGGCGTGCCCGAGGTACTCGACGAACGCGTTCTCGCGGTGGAGTCCGGTCAGGATGAGTCCGGCGTCGGTGCGCTCCGTCAGGGCGTTGGCCAGGTCCGGACAGCACCGTTCGAGGATGCTGATGCGCAACAGCAGATCCTGTGTCTCGGGCCTCTGCCGCTTGAGCACCTCGGCCACCAGGAAGTCGGCGATGGTGGTGCGGTCGGCCTCGAACTCCTTCAGGTACGTCTGCGGATCCGGCTCTCCCTGTGCGGCCAGCGCGCTCAGCCGCAGACCGGCCGCCCATCCCCGGGTGCGCTCCACCAGCGCACCGACGTCGTCGGCGGGGAGGTGCAGCCCGTGCAGCGTGAGCAGTGCGGCCGCCTCGCCGGACGTGAAGGCCAGCTCGTCGTTCCTGATCTCCGTGACGGCGCCGGCCGCCCGGTAGCGGTGCAGCGGCAGGAGCGGTTCGGTGCGCGTGACGAGGACCAGACGCATGCCGCGGCCCGCGTACCGGAGGACGGATTCCAGCTGGTCCGCGATCTCCGGGTCCCTCGCCCGGTCGTACTCGTCGATCACCACGACCACGGGGGCGTCCCGAGCGCTCAGCTCGACCGCGAGTCGTGTGAGCAGCGCGTCGTCGACGTGGCCGGCCTCGGCGGGGGCATCCACCTCGATGGGCGGTGCCACGCCGGCCAGGCGCAGGGCCTGGAGAAGACACGCCCAGAAGGTGCCACAGCCCTTGTCGGCCGCCCGCGCGGTGAGCCAGGCCACGGGCCCGTCCAGCGCCGCCGCCCAGTCGGCGACCAGCATCGTCTTGCCCGCTCCCGCGGCTCCGCCGACCACGGTCAACGGTGTCAGAAGAGCCTCGTCGAGGTGTTCGGCCAACCGATCGCGGCGCAGAAACGTCGGGGGGCGAGCCGGCATGGCGAACTGCGTCCGCGGAAACGGGTCTCCTCGGGGATCCGCGTGCGGTGCGGTCGGAACCGGTCCGTTCTTGTCCGGCACGGCCATGGCGCTCACCACCACTGATGTCGTCAGGTCACGGACAGCGTTCTCCCTCCCTGTTCAAGCGTGGTCCCGCGCCGCGAGGTGATCAATGGGCCAGTGGTCCCTGAGAGCCGCGGAACGGTCCCGGTGATCGGGAACGGCCCCTTCGACGGCCGTGCCCGGTCTCCGGGCCGTAGCGAGCGCGCTACTCCTGGTGGCCGCGAGCCCCTTCGACCGCCCAGAGCGGCGACGTGACCGCTCCCCGGAGGGTCTTGGCGCGCAGGGACTCCATGCCGAGATGGAGGGCGGTGGCGCCGTGGGCGTAGGCATGCTCGACGGGGAGGTAGTAGACGAGGTTGAAGTACTCGTGGGCGCCTCGCAGCCGCGCGTAGTCGTAGCCGGTGGCGCGGAGCCAGACGGTGCCCGCGTGGCGGTAGAAGAGGCTGAAGCCGGCCATACGGCCGTCGGCGTACGCGGCGAGGACGACTCCGGTGTCGGCCATGCCGTCGGCCTGGTCGTGCAGCAGCCGGGCCATGGCGGCAGGGTCGGCGTCGTGGCCGTGCCGCTGCTGGAGTCGGGCGAGCAGCGCACCGGCGCTGTCGGCGCACTCGGACAGCCGCAGGGTGCGCAGGTCGTATCCGGCCTCGGCGAATGCCCGGCGTTCGCGGCGGATGGCGACGCGTCGCTTGGACGGCAGGCCGGCGAGATAGTCGTCGAACGTACTGCCGGACAGCGGGATGCGGGCGTCCTGGCCCAGCGGCACGGGCTCGGTGCCGCAGGCGTCGGCGAGTTCGGCGGCCGCCGTGCCGGTGACGTACAGCCACCAGGGCCGCGCCTGGTGGGCGTCGGCGAGCGAACCGGCCGCCGCCACGAGCCTGTTCAGTGCCTCGCGTCGCCGCTCGGGGGTGAGGCTGGGGTGGAGGAGGGGGGCGTTGAGGTAGCCGCGGCGGGCTCCCGCGAGCAGGGTCCTGACCGGTTCCCGGCCAGGGACGAGGTCGTGCACGCGGTAGAGGGCGTTGGGTTCGGTGTCGACGACGTACAGCGGTGCGGCGGCGATCAGCAGGCCGTCGTCGTGGACCAGGGCGTAGCGGACACGGGCGGTGGGGTCGTGCTGCTGGGCGGCGAGCCACCGGTGGGAGAGGTAGAGGCCGGCCGGGGCGGCGAGGGCGTCCCATGCGGCGATGGGGACGTCCGTGATGTCGTGGGCGAGGGTGAGGATCACGGCAGCGGTTCCTCCCGGTCGGGCGGGACGAGGGCGTGGGCCGCGGGCACGGCGAGCACGCTGAGCAAGGCGAGGAGCAGCCAGGGCAGGACGGGCTGCCGGCTCAGGAGCGCGGTGAGCACGACGGGAGCGGCGGCGCCGCCGAGGGACCAGGAGAGCTGGAAGGCGGCCTGGTGGCGGCCGTTGCCCTCGGCGGGGGCGCAGGCGACCGAGAGTTCGTTGAGCGCGGGAGAGCTGAGGATCTCGGACAGGGTGAACAGCAGCATCGCCGCGACCAGTACGGTGGCCACGGTCCAGCCGGGAGCGCCCCTGACGGCGAGGGGGACGGCGAAGAGGGCGAAGGAGGCGGCGCCGACCACGAACCCGCCGGCGATCGCGCGCTGCGGACGGTGGCGCGCCGAGCGGCGGGTGACGGCCGGGGTGAGGACGGCGACGGCCGCGGTGTTGACGACCAGGAGGGTGCCGGGGATCCATGCGGCCGCGTGCAGGGTGCCGGTGACGTACACGGCGAGCAGGACCGGCGGGACCGTCTGCGCGAGGACGAAGGCCAGATTGGCCGCGATGAGCAGGAGGTAGCGGCCGTCCCGGAGGACCGCCTTCCAGCTCCCCCGCCGGACCGGACCGCCGCCGTCTCCCGGACGGCCGGGCGCGTCCGCCAGGGTCGGCGCGGCCGGGCCTCTGGCGGGCTTCCAGGTCGTGAACAGGGCGGCTGCGCACAGGAACGTACCCGCGTTCGCGGCGACGAGGACGTACAGGCTGCTCGGGCCGAACAAGGCCAGGGCGGCGGCGGAGACGGCCGCGCCGGCACCGATTCCGAGGTTGCGCAGCGACGAGACGAACCCGAACCACAGGCGTTCCTCGCCGGGCACGCACGCCAGCGGCACCAGGCTGCGGGCCGCGGTCCAGTACAGGTTGATACCGGCCTGGACGACGAGGTGGGCCAGGCTGATCTGCCACGCGGAGCGGACCGCGAGGAACGCCGCGAACCCGGCGGCGGAGACGAGGTTGGCGGCCGCGACGACCGCCTTCGGGCCGAAGCGGTCCAGGAGCGGGCCGCCTAGCGCGGGGGCCGGCAGCGCGAGGAGGTTGCCCAGGGTGAGTGCCGCTCCGATCTCGGCCAGAGACAGGTGGGTGGCGTGGGTGAGGTAGACGACGGTGAAGGCGAAGACGAGCCCGGTGCCGAGGCTGTCGACCGTGTGAGCGGCGACGAAGCGGCCCGCTCCGGTGAGTCCGGGCAGCCCGGCCGGGGCCGCCAGAACGCCCTGCCGGCCACGGCCCGGCGGATCACCGCGGCGCCGGCCGCGCCCCGGCCGGGTGCCGCGGCGCGCCGATCGCCCGTCGGTGGGGACGTTCACCGGCTCGCGGGGGTCAGGAGGCGGCGGATCTTGTCGAGCATGGGCGCGGGGATGAAGCCGGTCTGGGCGCACAGCGCGGTGAGTTCCTTCACGGCCCGCTGTTCGTCACCGGGGTTCACGGTGAACGTGAGGATGCCGCCGTGGTCGTGGCCGTCGATGATCAGGTCGTGGCAGGTGACCAGGTCGATACGGGCGCGGAGTTCGGCGAGCAGCGCGGGGGTGGGGTTGGCCGTGAGGCACTCGATCGCGAAGCGTTCGGCCGGGGCGCCGGCCCGGGCCGGCCAGGCGCCGCCCAGGATGTCGAGCAGCGCGGCGTAGGTGTTGAGTCCGCTCGCGGCGATCGAGAGAGTGGTGGCGCCGCCGATGCGGGGGTTGATCTCCAGCACGTGGTAGACGCCGTCGGCGTGGATCATGTCGACGTTGACGGATCCCTCGACCCCGAGTGCCGTACACAGGTCCACGAGGCGCCGCGCGGTGGGCCGGAAGCCGTCGTCCCGGGTGGGGTCGACGTAGCGCAGGTCTTCGAACGTGAAGGCGGGAGGGCCGCCCGCGGTGCCGGTCCAGATGAGCGGCATGACGGTGTAGTGGCCGCCGGCGCCGACGATGTCGACCGAGCAGAGGCGTCCGCTGACGCACTTCTCCAGGACCGCGTGCGCCGCGGGGCGTGCGGCCAGGTGACGGTCCAGGGCGGCCGGGTCCGGGATGAACTCGATGCCCATGCTGGTGGAGTCCCACAACGGCTTGGCCATGAGGGGATAGCCGAGGTCCTGAGCGGCGAGGCGGACGGTGTCGGGGTAGGCCGGGACCGGGAGCGCCCGGTCGTTGAGGAGGTCGCTGTCGACCAGTACGGCGGGCGGGGTGGTGATGCCGTGCGCCTCCAGGGCGCGCTTGGTCTCCCACTTGTCGCACAGGACGCGCGTGGCGGCGAGGGGCGTCATGACGGTGCGGATGCCGAGGGCTTCGAGCTTGGTCTTGACGACGGCGTCGCGCAGGGCGTTCTCGTCCGGCAGGGAGATCGCCACGGCCGCGTCCGCGCCCCAGGCACGCACCCGCGCGACGAACTCGTCCGGGGTCGCGGCGGGGTCGAGCCGCTCGCTCGTGCCCGGGAACAGCTCCGGACCGCAGTCGCCGTGGGTGTGGAAGAGGCGGGCCTCGGCACCGAGTTGTGCCAGGGCGGGGGCGATGCCGTGGATGTAGGGGTCGGCGCGCTGGATGTCGACGGACCGGAGGAAGGCGATGCGCTGCATGTCAGCTCACTTCTATGCGGGTGTGGGCGAGTGCGTGGGCGGCGTCGGCGTTGACCTGTGCGGGGGTACGGGCGGTGAAGACCAGGTGGCCGAGGCGTGCCGAGTTGTCGTGGGCACTGCCGACGGCGGCGCCGGGCGCAGTGGTGATGTCCTGCTCGACCAGGCCGTCGTGCCGGCCGAGGACGGTCACGCCGTGGAAGGTGCCGGCCCGGGGCGGGGTGAGGAACCGGATCGCGCACGCCCCTTCCCGGGGCGCGGGTACGTCCGGCTTCTCGCCGAGGACGGCCTGGAGGTAGGCCCGGGCCTCGTCGATGCCGGAGGCGCGGCGTACGACGTCCACGAGGTGGTCTCCCGGCAGGCGGGCACCCACCTCGATGACCACGGGGCCCCGGCCGGGCGGGATCTTGAGTTCGGTGTGGGCGACGCCGTTGCGGATGCCGAGCGCCCGCAGGGCCCGTTCGACGGCCGTCCGCACGGCGGCGAGGTCGGCGGGCGGCAGTGCGGCGGGGCACGTGTGCCCCGTCTCGGCCCGGTAGGCGCCGCCGGTGGTGTGCTTCTCGACCACGGGCAGGTGGAAGTACTCCTCGCGCCAGACCACTGTGTCGAGGCTGAACTCGGGTCCGGGGACGTACTCCTGGACGACGACACGCTGGTCCATGGGCAGGCCGTGCGGGGCGGCGACCGGCCAGGACTGGGCGTGCTGCACGGCGGTGTCGAGCTGTTCGGGGTTCTCGACCACGCTGACGCCCCAGGAGCCGCCCTGCTCGGCGGGTTTGACGACGACCGGGAATCCGATGCCGGCGCGGCCGAGGGCATGCGCCGCCTGTCCGGCCGTGTGCACGCTGATCGTTCTCGGCGCGGGCACCTGGCCCGCGTGGAAGGCCTGGGCCATCTCCGCCTTGTTCCGGCACGCCCGGGCGCGCCGGGGGTCGTTGCCGGGCAGACCCAGGCGCCGGGCCAGATGAGCGACGAGCGGGGTGAAGAACTCCCAGCAGCCGGCGACCGCGTCGATGCCCGTGGCCTCGCCGAACGCGGCCAGGTCCGCCAGCGCCCGGTCCGGGTCGGTGAGGTCGGTGAACACCGTGCCGTGGATCTTGTCGCGCAGGGCTGCGGGGTAGCTCTCGTGGACGTCCTCGTGGGTCGCGACGAAGACGCGCGCACCGAGTGCCCGGGCGGCATCCAGCACATAGGGGCCCGAGTTTGCGAGCGCTTCGATCAGCAGGATCTTCTTCACGCCGCGCAGTAGACCGCACCCGGCGGACCAGAGCCATGAACATAACCACCAGAGCAGGACGGTGATTTCACGACAACGGTTGTAGCAAGCTCCAGCCGTCGGCGGAGGCACGGATCCTAGGGGGTCCGACTTTGCGGAAGCGACTACTCCGCAGGACTTCGGACCATCGCACAGGAGGGCCCGCTCCCAACGGCCCGGGGTTTCGTCGGTACCGGACCTGGGTCCCTGCCGCCGATCGCGGATTGACTCTGCGACGACCCAACCGTCACACATGCACGAGAGGGACGACTTCGCGTGACCGGCTACGCCGAACAGCTCACCGACCACATCCGTCAGGGCGTCATACCGCCGTACAACTACTCCTATCCGTCGCGCTCCACCTACCGGCCGCTCGACGGTTCCTGGACCGCCGAGGAGGCCTGGAAGCAGGACCTGAGCCTGTATCAGGTCCCCGAGCTCAACCTGTACCTGCACGTGCCGTTCTGTCGCTACAAGTGCGGCTTCTGCAACCTGTACACCGTCATCAGCGAGGACGTGGACGTCTACACGGCGTACACGAACGCGCTGTGCACCCAGCTGCGCGACCACGCCGACATCATCCGAGCCCGTCGGCTGCGCACCGTCTACATCGGCGGCGGAACCCCGAGCCTGCTGTCCCTGCGGCACTTCGAGCAGCTGTTCGGCACGCTGGACGAGGTGTACCCCAACTGGCGCTCCACCGTGGAGGAAGTGGCGATCGAGGCCACCCCGGACTCGATCGTCAACGAGCCGGCCACCCTCGAAGGCCTGCTGCAACTCGGCCTGACCCGGGCCAACATAGGGATCCAGTCCCTCGTGCCGAAGGAGATCCGCGAAGCCGGACGCGGCCAGGCGGGCGAGCACGTCATCCGCAAGGCCATCGAGATCGTGCACGACAAGGGCCTGCCGGATCTGTCGACCGACCTCATCATGGGCTTCGCCGGCCAGACCGACGCCACCTGGCGGACCTCCGTCGACGAGCTCGCGAAGCTCAACCCGGCCACGATCAGCACGTACTTCCTCACCGTGCGCCCGGATGCCTGGTTCTCCAAGACCGGCGCCTACCAGTACGCGCAGTCCCCGAACCTGTACGAGCGCTACGACTACGCCCGTCAGGTCTTCACCGACCACGGCTACGTCCAGGAGGGCTCCGTCCGCTACAAGAAGCTCGGCCGCGGCGGCTACAGGCAGAAGGTGCTCACCTTCCACGGTGTGCCGCTGCTCGGGCTCGGCGTCGGCGCCCGCTCCTACACCGGCGTCCTCGACTACATGGCGGGCTCCGTCAAACCGTCCATGTCCGAAGTCACCGACTACATCACCAAGGCCACCGCCCACACGCTGCGGCCCGTCACCGGCTTCGTCCTCGACGACGAGGAGATCATCCGCAAGCGGCTCGTCCTGGACACCTTCGACCTGGACCTCGCCGAGCTGGACCGCTTCGGCTACCAGGACAAGGCCCACCTGTTCGAGCCGATCCTGGACGCCGCCGAGGAGACGGGACTGCTGCGCCGCCTCGGCCGCCGTGTCCAGCTCACCCCCGAGGGGTTCAAGTACCGCGACATCCTGTCCTGGATGTTCTTCTCCGACACGGTCGTCCAGCTGGACCGCGAGTACTACGAGCGCCTGCACGAGCAGAACAGGCGGGCGCGGAAGCACATGGGCACGCCGGTCGGCATCTCGGGCATCCGCACCGCGCGAGCGGCTTCGTGACCGAGCTGTTCATCGCGGCGGGAGGCGGCGGTGACCCGATCGGTGCCGCCCTCGTCCACGCGAGCCTGGGCGGCGGGCCCGATGCCGTCGTCCTCACCTACGGCTGGGAGCGCCTCACCGTGGATCCGCTCCCCGGTCCTGTCGCTCCGCACGACTTCACCGGCCTCGACCACCACACCCTGCCGGTGCCACTCGTCACCGCCGCATCGCACCCGGTCGCTCCGCGCGGCTCCACCCTGCCGCGGCTGGCCGGCGACCTGCCGACGAGGCTCGCGCTCCTCGACCCCCTCAAGGGCGTCGAAGCACTCGCCGACCAGATCGGGCGGACCGCCCGGGCACTCGGCGTCGACCACATCGACGTCGTGGACATGGGCGGCGACATCCTCGCCCACGGCGACGAACCCACCCTCGCCAGCCCCCTGCCCGACGCGCTCGTGCTCGCGGCCTGCCAGGTGGCGGGCGTCCGCACCACCGTGCACATCGCCGGCCCCGGCCTCGACGGCGAGGTCCCCGAAGCGACCCTTCTGACCCGCGTCACCGGTGACGGCACAGCCCTCGACCCCACCATCCCCGACTGGGCGGCGAACGTCTTCCGCTGGCATCCGTCCGAGGCCAGCACCCTGCTCGCCGCGGCCGCCGCCGGGCTGCGCGGCCCCTGCCTCACGAGGGAAGGCGCGGGCCCGGTCCCGCTCACCGGCCGCAGCGGCCGCGTCTGGGGCCTGCCACTCGCACGGGCCCTGGACCACAACCGCCTCGCCCAGGGCCTGCTGGACACCCGCCCCGACACGCTGGCGGGCGCGGAGGACGTCAGCCTGAAGCTGTATGGATTCAACGAGGTCGAACGCGAGCGCCGGCGGGCCGCCCGACGGCACACCGCGCACGACCTCACCGACGACAGCGCCTTCCTGAGCGAGCTGGACGCCTGGCTCCACGTCCAGCGGGCCGGCCACCCCGGCGCCCGGTACGTGAGCCTGCGCTGCGCCGTCGAGTCACTCGGTTACGACTGGCGGCTGAGCGAACAGGTCCGCGACCTGCTGGCAGGGCACCGTCCCGGTCTGGACGCCTTCCCGCTGCTGTCGCTGACGCACTGACCGAACCGGGCAGGTGGGGCGGCCCCTGACAACGGCGCCGCCCCCACGCGTCCGCCGCCCCGGCCGGCCGTGCCCCGGCCGGGGCCGGGCCCGATCGTCGCTGACCGTCGCGCCGCCGCTGGCCGCCGCAGAAGACGGTCGCCCCCCGACCACCAGGGTCGGCCCGATGGTCGTGGCAGCCGTGATCTCACCGGTGTTCCGGCCCCCGGCCCCGTACGGCCCCCACGGAACCAGCGGCCCCAGCGGGTCCTCGCGTCCCACGATCCGGTCGCCCTGCTCGGCCTGGCCGAAGCAGTTCT
This sequence comes from Streptomyces filipinensis, assembly GCF_014649495.1. Lineage (GTDB taxonomy): Bacteria > Actinomycetota > Actinomycetes > Streptomycetales > Streptomycetaceae > Streptomyces > Streptomyces filipinensis. The sequence continues at coordinate 194,677 of NZ_BMTD01000013.1, forward strand.
GCATGGTGCGAAACCGCCCCGCCACCAGCGTGGCCGTCCCGACGAGGGCACGGCCGCGTGCCGGCCGCATCAGCCCGGCGAGGTGCGGCCACGGCCCGTTCCGACCTGCGGTGACGCCACCCGCTCGATAGGATCGGTGCATTCCGACCGGGAATCGACCATGCGCAGGACCCAGAGGACAGCCCGTCTGTGTGCCGCCGCCGCGACCGCTCTGCTGAGCGCCGGAGCCGGCACCACCCCGGCTGCCGCGGCCCCGCTCCTGCCCGGCTCGCCGTCCCCCGCGAAGAATGCCGCCAGCGAGGCGATCACACCCGTCGTCGTGTCCCCGACGACGGTCCCCGTTCCCGTCCGGGGCACCGACGGCAGGACGCACCTTGCGTACGAGCTCACTCTCGTCAACGAGAGCACACTGCCGGCCACGCTGAGGGGGGTGAGCGTGCGGGACGCCCACGGCGACCGCACCCTGCTGAAGCTGACCGGGGGTTCGCTCAAGGCGCACTTCCGGCCGTCGGGCTCCGCTCCCGGCGCCGCACCGAGCGACCAGCTGGCACCCGGGCGGCAGGGCCACGTCTGGATCGACGCGATCGTCCCGGCCGGCACGTCCTTCCCGCTGAACCTCCGGCACCTGGTCTCGGTGACCTATCCGAAGCCCGTCAGCGTCGTCCCCAAGAGCCTGACGGAGCCGGTCGCGGCCATGACGGTCCCCGACCGGCGTCCGGTGGTACTGCGCTCGCCGCTCGCCGGCTCGGGCTGGCTCGACGGCAACGGCTGCTGCGCCCAGGTGACCGCGCACCGGGCCGCCGGGGCACCCCTGAACGGAACCGACCACTTCCCCGAGCGTTTCGCCATCGACTTCGTACGGCTGGACTCCGCCGACCGGCTCTACACGGGCGCGGTGGACAAGGTGACCAGCTATGCGTACTACGGCGTCCCGGTCAGGGCGGCCGCCGCCGGCGAGATCGTCTCGGTCGTCGACGGCCTGCCCGACTCGACGCCGGGCAGGAGTCCGGCGCGCCTTCCGCTGAAGGACTACGCCGGCAACCACGTCGTCGAGAAGCTGCCCGGCGGAAAGTACGTCCTCTACGCCCATCTGAAGCCGGGTTCGACCAAGGGCAGGGTTCACCCGGGTCAGCGGGTCCCGGCCGGTGCGCAGCTCGGGCAGCTGGGGGACTCGGGCAACAGCGACGCCCCCCACCTGCACTTCCAGGTGATGAACGGACCGGATCCGCTCGCCTCGAACGGGCTGCCGTTCGTCTTCTCCTCCATGACGCTCCAGGGCACCCTCGACAGCTCCGTGGACGACCTGTTCGGCGGGAAACCGGCCAGGATCAGCCCGGCGGCGGACAACCGGGCCGACGCGGACCAGGAGATGCCGCTCTACCTCGACCAAGTCGGCTTCCCCGGCGCGTAGTCGTGGCGACGGCCTCTTCGGGCGGCCGCGTTGCCGTTCCGTGCGCTCGTGCGGGACAGCCCGTCACGGTCAGAGGCTGCGGGCGGTGATGTCGCCGTGGGAGGTGGCGCGGATGTCGAGTTCGGCGGGGCCGTCGCTCTTGAGGGCGTTGCGATGTGGTGAGACTGAACGCTACGACGGCCCCGGCTCAGCACTCCTCGCGCAGACCCCAGGGAGAGCCGTATTCGGTGAGCAGGTCCAGGAAGGGACGGGGCGGCAGGGCCTCCGGCCCGAGAACACCCCTGCCGGACCAGACGCCGGAAGACAGGAGTTCCAGCGCGACGACGGGGTTGACCGCTGTCTGCCAGACGACGGCCTGCGAGCCGTACTCGCGCATCGACCACTGGTTGTCGACCACGTGGTACAGGTACACCTCGCGCGGCGCCCCGTTCCTGGTGCCCTTGACCCACGTACCGGCACAGGTCTTGCCCGTCATGCGGTCCCCCAGGGTGGCCGGGTCGGGCAGGCAGGCGGCGACGACGTCCCGCGGGGAGACCTCCACGGGTCCGTCGCTGCCGGGCACGGTCGTCTTGGCCGTCGAGTCCAGCCCCATGGCGTGCAGGGTCCTCAGCTTGGCGATGAAGTCGTCGCCGAGCCCGTACTTGAACGTGACACGACGAGCATCCACCCAGCGCGGGATGAGCAGCACCTCCTCGTGTTCGACGTTGACGCACTCGACGGGGCCGATGCCCTCCGGGAAGTCGAAGACCTCGGGCTCGCTGAACGGCGCGGTGGTGAACCAGCCGCGCTCCGCCTCGTACACGACCGGCGGGTTGAGGCACTCCTCGATGGTCGTCCAGATGCTGAAGGAGGGCGCGAAGTCATAGCCCTCGACCGTCAGGTTGGCACCGTCGCGGATGCCGATCTCCTCGATGTCGTCGAAGAGTTCGTCGGCCGCGTACCGGGCGAAGACGTCGGACAGGCCGGGCTCGACACCCATGCCGACCAGCGCCAGCCGTCCAGCGTCCGCCCAGCGCCGGGCCAGGGCGAACTGCTCGTCCCCGAGCTTGACACCACATTCCTCGTACGGGCGCGAGGCGTGCGGCGCGGACAGTGACATCGCCATGTCGATGTAGTCCACACCGGCCTCCAGGGACGCCTGGAAGAGCGGCATCACAAACCTCGGGTCGGTGGCGTTGAGCAGCACGTCGCACCGCTCCTCGATGAGGATCCGGCGGACCGCTTCCTGGTCCGAGGCATCCAGCTGCCGCGCGCCGAACCGGCCCTCGTGCTCCTTGAGCGCCGCGACCGCGGCTTCGGCGCGGTCGAGGTGGTAGTCGGCCACGACCATGCGGTCGAGGAAGTCACGACGAGCCGCGATTCGGGTGACGGCCGTGCCGACACCGCCCGCGCCCACCAGAAGTACCCGCATGTCACACACCTTCCCTCCGGGAGGCGGACGCCTCCGGCAGGGCTCGATGCAACGGGATGCCGAGGTGTAAGGTCAACCCTGTTGGCATAAGGCTCGGCGCCGGGAGAACGGCTGACGGCCGGCGACGGAAGAGGCGACACACATGGCGAAGCAGGTCGTGCCGGAGGGGGCACGTCAGCGCCGGCGGCCCACGCGCGCCGGTACGGTGCTGAGCGAGGAGATGATCGTCCACACCGCCCTGCGTGTCCTGCGCGAGCACGGCAGCGCCGGGCTGACGGCGCGCCGCCTGGGCGCCGCGCTGGGCGCCGACCCCAGCACCCTTTACCGCTACTTCGCCGGGATGGACGAGCTGACCCGGGCCATCGGCGACGAGCTGATGGGGCGGGCTCTGGCCGGCTGGACGGCGTCCGGGGAGTGGCGCGCCGATCTCCGCGCGCTCGGCCGGGCCATCCATGCCGCCTACCTTGCTCACCCGCAGGCGGCCGTGCTCACGGCCAGCCGGGTCACGGGCCGGCCTCGTGAGATCGCGGTGGACGAGACGATTCTCGGCATTCTGCGGGGTGCCGGGCTGCCCGACCCGGTGGCCGTACGCGTGTACCACGCGTTCATCGACCAGAGTCTCGCCTTCGCCGCGCTCGATGCGGGATCCCTCGCGCTGGCGGACGAGACCCGGGCCGTGGACGAGGAGATGTGGCGCTCCACCTACGCCCACCTGCCGGCCGATTCACATCCCAACATCGCCGCCACGGCACAGCTCCTCGCCCGGCGCATGCCGCACAGTGCCTACCCGGCCGCCCTGGAGATGCTGCTGGAACACACCGCCGCGCAACTGGCCCGGGCCGGGGAGTGACGCTCCCGCCTCGGGAGCCGAGATCGATTGTCAGTGGTGCGTGAGACGGTAGGAGCATCAAGTCGGGATGAGGGGGAGCTGTCATGTCCAAAAGCCAGAACTACATCAACCACGTCGCCCTTGTGCTGGATGCCAGTTCGTCCATGTCGCATCTGAGTCGCAAGGTCGTCGAAGTCGCCGACCAGCAGATTTCCTATCTGGCCCGCCGATCGAGGGAGCTGGACCAGGAAACCCGCGTCACGCTGTACGTCTTCGCGGACACGGTGGAGTGCGTCATCTACGACAAGGACGTGCTGCGGATGCCGTCGCTGAAGCAGCTGTACCAGGTCGGTGGAATGACGGCCCTGCTGGCGGCCGCGCTGAAGTCACAGCGGGAGCTGGCGCAGACCGCTCAACTGTACGGCGACCACAGCTTTCTGACGTTCGTACTCACCGACGGGCAGGAGAACGCGAGTCATCGCTGCCCGGATTCCCCTGCCAGGAATCCGCGTGAACTGGTCGAGGCTGTGACCGAGATGTTCGAGACACAGGGGGACAACTGGACGCTGGCGGTCCTCGTGCCGGACCAGATGGGCAAGCGCGAGGCCATGCAGTGCGGTTTCCCGAAGGACAACATCGCCATCTGGGACGCGACGAGCACCCAGGGTCTGGAGGAGGCCGGGCAGGTCATCCAGCAGGCGACCGAGAAGTTCATGGTGGGCCGCACCAAGGGCATCCGGGGCTCGCGGGCGGTGTTCTCCATGGGTGCCGAGGCGGTCAACAAGGACACCATCAAGGCGGCCGGCCTCACCCCGGTGAACCCGTCGCAGTACCAGCTGATCCCGGTGACCCGTGACGCGGCGATCCGGGAGTGGGTCGTCGAATCCGGGCACACCTACCGCACCGGCGGCGCGTTCTACCAGCTGAGCAAGTCGGAGAAGATCCAGGCCCGGAAGCAGATCGCGGTGCTGGAGAAGAAGACGGACCGGGTGTACACGGGGCCCGAGGCCCGAGCCCTGCTCGGCCTGCCGGACGTCGAAGTCCGCGTCAAGCCGGACCACAACGACGGCTTCACGATCTTCGTGCAGAGCACCAGCGTGAACCGGAAGCTCGTCCCGAACACGCGGATCCTGCTGATGCTCTGACACCTCGGAAACTCCGGCGGGTCCCGGAAGCCGTCGCGTCCGGGACTCCGATCGGCAACCGGAGCCGAGGACACGTTCCATGCGGTTTGGTCAATATTTACTTTCCCGGAATCCCTCTGCATAGTGGCGCCTCGAAATACTGGCGGGTTGAGCCGAGAGGGCCCTTTCTTGTCTCAGATCAACGAGGTTGCCGCGCGCGAGGTGGAACTTGAGCGGGTTCAGGTTTCCTTCATAGGCGAGCTGTTCGACGAGCGGCTGGCCGGGGCGCAGGAGCAGCTGGCGCGCGTGCTCGCGTCGCCGCCCGACGGCGCGGGCGAGGCGTACGAGCGGGAGGTGGTGGCCGGTCGGCTGGCAGGGGAGGTTCGTCGGCTCCGGGGGGCCGAGGAGGGCTTGGTCTTCGGCCGGATCGACCTGGCGGACGGGACCGTCCTGCGGATCGGACGGCTGGGGCTGCACAGGGATTCGGACGAGCTGCCCCTGCTGGTGGACTGGCGGGCCGAGGCCGCGCGGCCTTTCTACGAGGCGACGCCGGTTCACCCCATGGGGCTGCGGCGGCGCCGCCATCTGCGCCTGACGGGCCGCACGGTGGTGGGGGTGAGCGATGAACTGCTCGACGGCTCCGCACCCAGCGGACAGGACGTGGTCGGCGACGGCCCGTTGATGGCGACGCTCCAGGAAAGGCGCACGGGGCGGATGGGCGCGGCGGTCGCCACGCTCCAGGCCGAGCAGGACGCGATCGTGCGGTCGCCGCACCGCGGGGTGACGGTGGTGCAGGGTGGCCCGGGTACCGGAAAGACGGTGGTGGCGCTGCACCGCGCCGCCTATGTGCTGTACGCGTTCCCGAAGGCAGCCGAGCGCGGCGTGCTCGTGCTGGGGCCGAACGCGCGGTTCCTCGACTACATCTGCCAGGTCCTGCCCTCGCTCGGGGAGAACGACGTCGTCCTCGCGACGTGCGAGGAACTGGCCGGCGTCGTGCCGGGCGCCGCGGACCCCTTCGAGGTGGCGCGGCTGAAGGGGAGTGCCGCACTGGCCGACGCGCTGGCCGCTGTGGTCCGCTCACGGCAGGCTCCGGGCGACGACTTCGAGGTCCGGGTCGGGCAGGAGTGGATCCGTCTGCAGGACGGTGAGGTCGCACAGGCGCGGGAGTCGGCGCAGACCAGTGGTCTCGCGCACAACCGGGCGCGTCGGCTGTTCAAGGAGCTGCTGGTCGACGCCCTCATCCGTGAGCTCGTCCGCACGGGCAGCGAGGCGCTTGAGCGTATCGACGCCCAGGTCGCGCACCTGACCGGCCTCGACCTGGACAAGGCCGCGGCAGCGGACCTGCGCCGCCTCGGCTTCGACGACGCCCCCGCCACGGGTACCGACGAATTCGACGCCGACGCCGTGCGCGCCGACCTCCTGGACGACGCCTCGCTCGATCAGGCCGTCGAGGACCTGTGGCCGCGGCTCACGCCCGGCGACGTGGTCGACACCCTGCTGACGGATACCGACGCGCCGGCCGTGTACCTGCGGCAGTTCACCGACGACCAGCGGGCCCTGCTGCGGCGAACGCCCGGCGCGCCCTGGACGGACGCCGACGTGCCGCTCCTCGACGAGGCGGCGAGCCTGGTCGACGGCCCGCCTGAGCGCGTCTTCGGACACGTCGTCGTCGACGAGGCACAGGAACTGACCGTCATGCAGTGGCGGATGGTCGTGCGCCGTTGCCCGGGCAGGTCGATGACACTGGTCGGGGATTTCGCCCAGGCAGGCCCGGCGACGGTGGCCCGGGACTGGAACGAGGCGCTCGGCCCGCATCTCGGACGGCGCTTCGACCTGCGCACCCTGACCGTCAGCTACCGGACCACGCAGGAGATCCTCGCCACCACGGAGGACTTGCTCGCCCGGATCGCCCCGGGCCGGCCACCGATCCGGTCGATCCGGCGCGGCGAGCTGCCTCGAACCCTCGCCGCGGCCCCGGAGTCGCTCGTCACCGCCCTCGTGCGGGAGCTGCGGGAGCAAGGCGCCGCGTACCCGGGCGAGTTGGTCGGGGTGGTCTGTGCCGATGGCAGGGCGGAGCAGCTCGCGGCTGCGGGGATCGAGCAGCATGCCCGGCTGGTGCCGGCCTCACAGGCGCGCGGCCTGGAGTTCGACGCCGTCGTCGTGCTCGACCCGGACGGGATCACCGCCGCCCGCCCCGGGGGCGAACGCGATCTGTACGTCGCCCTCACGCGGGCCACGAAGCGACTGTGCACCATCACCGTCCCGCCGAGCAGCATCGCCGGGTCGGCGGGAAAGGCGGGGTGATCCGAGCGAGCGGCTCCCGCCCGGCGCTCTCGGGTGCGGATACCGTGGCCGTGTGTCGGCTGCCTGGGGCGCTGGAGGAGTGAGCGGTATGGAGATCACGACATCGCAGAAGATCACCCCGTTCCTGATGTTCGAGGGGGAGGCCGAGGAGGCGATGACCTTCTACGTCTCGCTCTTCGACGACGCCGAGGTCATCAGCGTCACCCGGTACGGTGCCGAGGGCCCGGGCCGCGAAGGGAGCGTGCAGCACGCGACGTTCTCACTCGCCGGCCAGCAGTTCATGTGCATCGACAGCCCCGCGAAGCACGACTTCACCTTCACGCCGGCGGTCTCGCTCTTCGTGCAGTGCGCGAGCGAGCCCGAGATCGACCGCCTCTACGCGGCCCTGGGCGAGGGGGGCGCGGCGCTCATGCAGCTGGGAGACTACGGGTTCAGCGCCAGGTTCGGCTGGGTCAACGACCGGTTCGGCGTCTCCTGGCAACTGAACCTGCCGGCCGCAGCCGGCAAGGGCGGCTGACTCGACGACCTGACACGTCGACACGTGCCGGAACCGCCGCGAGCGGACCGGGACGCGGCAACCGGTGCCGTGGCTTCCGCTCGTACGGCATATGATCACGAGTATGTCCGCCCTCCACGAGCGTTCCGCCCTCACTCAACTGGCTCCCGGCGAGCGGCTCTTGGGCTACGGCACCGTCGTCCCCGCCAAGAGCGCCAAAGGCATCGGCCCGAACATCACCCAGTCCCTCGCGAACGACCTGGTCAACAGCGTCGGCGCCCAGTCCGGCGGCGCCGGCAGCATCGCCGCGCAGATGCCGGGGACCTCCGGCGCGCTGCTGCTGCGTGTGACCGACCAGCGCGTCGGACTCGTCCGGCCCCTGGACGGCACGCCGGTGTGGGAGGTGCCGCGGGCCTGGGTGATCCGGGTCGAACGCCGACCGCGGACCCAGCTGATGGCACGCTTCCGGGTGCACTACGCCGACGGCTCCTGGCTCGCCTTCCTGACCATGCGACGCCGCACGATCGAGCAGTTCCGCTCACTCATCGGCTGACCCGGGCCGGGGCCGCACGGGTCCACGACCCGGCCGGGTCGATATGACCTGGACCACACATCTGCAGGTCTTCCGCCGCCGCCACTGGAGGCGTAGGTTCCACTTACCCCGCGACGGCGTCCTCCAAGGCGCTGGTCCGCCAAGCCCGGGGCGGCGGACCAGCGGGGGCCAACTTTCACACATGTGCAGCGGTGTCACCGGCGTACCGGCTCCGTCCCATGGGGCCAAAAGCGAGCCGAGTGCGCTCGTGCGCGACCGCCGGCGAGGAGCGGACCGCTCCCGTGCCGAACGGACGGGCGCGCGAAGAGGTTCCTGGTGACCGCCGGGCCTCCGCAGATCCGATCCCGGTCACGGTGCCACCGCGCCGAACCGGCATGATGATCAGCATGACTTCGATCGCCCAGACCCCGATCACCGGCCTGGACCTCACGGGGTTCACCGAGCGTGAGCCTGGCCTGTGGACCGACGCGGCGGGACTCGTCCTGTCGGTCCACTTCTTTCCCCTCGTCCCCGACCTGCCGGCCCCGCTGCACGAGCTGGACCGGCTCCGGTTCGGGTCCGCGCAGGGCGCGGCGAGCCATGGGGGCGGCCTCATCGAGGCCGGGGTGGGAACCGTGGACGGGGTCCCGGCACTGCACCAGCTGATCAAGATGCCGCTGCAGAGCAGGACGGGGCAGGCGTTCATAGCCAGCTGGACGCTGCCCAAGGACCGCTGCAGCACCGTGGTGAAGGTGCAGGCCGCGGAGGGCGCGACGACCGGCCTGCGGGAGGCCACGGTGATGGCCCAGGTCGAGCCGGCCCACTACTTCCAGCCCCACCCGTACGCCGGGGGCGGGCAGTTCGGCGGGCTGCCGTACCACGTGGCCGACCTGGAACAGTGGGACCCACGGTTCCCCGACCACCCGCTCACCCTGGTCCGCGCCGCCCTGCGCCGCATCACGCCGACGGTCACCCTCCACGACCAGTTCAAGGCGCTGCCGCCGTTCCCCGGTCCGGCGCCGGCGCGGACCCAGCCCGGCGCACCTGCGTCCCCCTCCGCCGGCCCGACCCCGCCCACGCACCCCGCCCCCGCTCCCCCGCCTTATCCGGGTCCGGCCGCCGCGCCCGCACCCCGGCGCGGCTGGTTCCGCCGCAACGGTGTGTAGGACTTCTTCCCGGCCTCCACCAGGTCATCAAGGTTTCAAGCGTCACGCCCGTCGTGTTCTGGAGGCGAGCACGGCGGAAACGGCGAGGGTCGAGACAAGCGTGCCGATCATGACCAGCCCCACGCCGACGACGAACAGGCCGGTGGTGTCGTCCGACCAGTCGTAGGAGGCGGCAACGGTCAGACCGGCCGTCGTGCCCGACACCGCGGCCACGGCGTAGCGCCGGTACGCCGCCCAGCACACCGGTACCAGCAGGGTCAGTACCAGCCCGATCACCTGCCAGGCCTGGTACGGGCCGGTCGTCGAGCCGTCGGCATGCACGTCACGGTGCTGGTCCCAGCCCAGCCAGGCGGCCCAGGCTGCCATCGACACCGCCGCCAGGACGAGGGTCGACGACAACAGGTGGGCCACGGGTGTGGTTCGTCCTTCACGCATGCCTCCAGCGTGGCGACCGGCCTTCCCCCGCCACAGAGCACACGTACTCAACAGCACGGTCCGGATACTCAGCCCGCCGCGCCTTCTCCTCTGGACGGCGATACGAGCATGCAGGGGGCGCAGGACATGACGACGACGTGGGCACTGGTCGTGGAGACGACCGTGGGTGCGAGTGAGCGCAAGCACATGGAGGCCCATGTGGTCGCGCACATCTCCGGATCCCGTGCCGAGGCACTCGCGGAGCTGGAGCGGCGGGCCCGGAGCCACTCACCCGAACACCCCAGAAGCCCCCGGCGCCGTAGGCTCCTCCGGGAAGCTGACGGTTTCCTCCTCGTCGTCGACGGAGCATGGCAGTCGTTCGCCACGCGGTTCACGGTGGCGGAGCTGCTGGAGGACTCCGACGCGCCGGCCGCCCCGGAACGCGTGCCGGTGTCGAGCGGGCCCGTCGCCGCACCGGGCGAGCCGGAGGAGCAGGTCGCGCGGGACGCGGACGGGGTGCCGGTCAAGCCGGCGTGGCTGGGGCGCGCCGATCTGCCGTGAGGGCGCAGGGGGCGGAGATCCGCGCAGGCGCCACCGGCGGCAGAGCCGATCGGACCGCCCGGGATGCCGGAACGCCCGGACGGTGATTCGTTGGTACGGGCGCCTCCGGGCCGTCGGTCATCCCTGGTCGGCGGTCGGCTGTACGCGCTCCTTCTGACGCCGGATCAAGGAGGGCCTCGTGGTCGACGCTCCGGACAAGACACTCAGGGACAAGGTCGCCTTCGTCGGCGGTGCGTCCCGCAACCTCGGTGGACTGATCAGCACCACCCTGGGTGCCGAGGGCGCGAAGGTGGCCGTCCATTACAACAGCGAGTCCTCCCGGGCCAAGGCCGAGGACGTGGTCGCGCAGATCAACGCCGGCCCCGGCGAGGCGTTCGCCCTCCAGGCCGACCTCACGAAACCGGCCGAGGTGGAGCGGGTCTTCGACCAGGTGGTCGAGCGGTTCGGAAGGCTCGACCACAGCATCAACACCGCCGGTATGGTCCTGAAGAAGCCCCTCACGCAGATCACCGAGGAGGAGTACGACCGGATGTTCGCGGTCAACTCCAAGGCCGCGTTCTTCGTGATGCGTGAGGCCGCCCGCAGGATGGCGGACGGCGGCAAGATCATCACGATCGTCACCTCGTTGCTGGCCGCCTACACCGGCCTGTACTCCTGTTACGCCGGCAGCAAGGCTCCGGTCGAGCACTTCACCCGCGCCCTGTCCAAGGAGCTGTTCGGCCGGAACATCTCGGTGAACAACATCGCTCCCGGACCGATGGACACCTCGTTCTTCTACCCGGCTGAGGACGACGACTCCATCGCCTACCACAAGTCGTCGGCCATGAACGGCGACCTGACCAAGATCGAGGACATCATCGCGTGGGTGCGCCACCTGCTCACCGACGGCTGGTGGGCCAACGGTCAGACCCTCTTCGTCAACGGCGGCTACACCACCCGCTGACCCGCTCAGCCGCCGTCCAGCGCGACGAGCTGAGCGGCCGTATCGCCCGTCTCAACCAGCGCGTTGATCGCCGCGTCCGCGGGCGCGCACGCCCGTCCGCGGGCCCTCGGTCCGGCGCATCCGTTCCCGCCGAGGTGCAATCCAAAAGGGCGCCACCGACGTATGGAGGGTAGGGCCGCGGTCCGGGGTACGCCCCGCCGTCTCGTCACCCCAGCTGCGGCCATCTCTCTCGTGCCCCTGAGAGCCGCGCGAGACGATGGGAAGAAGAGGGTGCATCCATCATGCGAGTACAAGGCGCGAGGCGTGTCGCCGCGGCGTCCGCGGCCGGCCTTCTGCTGGCCGGCGGCGCTGCGATCGGCGCAGCAGGCACCGCCGCGGCGGCAGCCCCTGCCGTACACACCCGGGTGGCCACCGACCAGTGCTTCGGCCATGACGACTGGCGCTGTTTCGGCCACGGCGGGTTCCGTTTCGACCACGGCGGGTTCCGTTTCGACCACCGGGACTTCTGCTTCAACCACCCCCGGGCCTGTTTCGGCGACTTCGATCACCGATTCGGTCACCGATTCGACAATCGGTTCGACAACGGCGTGGTCGTGGTCGTGATCGGCTAGGGGGCGTCGCAGGCGATCGAGGGCGCGCCCGCGGGCGCGCCCTCCCGCGCGTTCCCGTCGGCGCCTGAGGCTGTCGGGGCCGGCTACCCATGCGGATTGAGTACGCGTGCTCAGGCAGGCCCGCCGTGCCCGCTCATAGCGTCCACCCCATGCACACAGACCACGCTGCTCCAGGTCCAGTGCTCCGGGCGGGCATCACGTCAGTGGCGTCCTGCCTGCCGGAGCTCCAGGTGACGTCGCAGCACTTGCAGGAGCAGATCTCCACGGCATCCGGGCTGCGGTGGCCGGCGCGGATGCTCGAACGGGTCACCGGGATCGTCTCGCGCCGGGCCGTGGCGGAGGGTGAGTACGCCTCGACGCTCGCGGTGCGGGCGGCGCGCACCGCACTGGACCGGGCCGGGCTGGCCCCGTACGACGTGGATCTGCTGGTGTTCGCCTCCGCCACCCGGGACATGGTCGAACCGGCGACCGCCCACGTCGTCCAGGCCGAGCTCGGCTCCCGGGCGCACGCGCTGGACGTGACGAACGCGTGCAACAGCTTCGTCAACGGGATCGACGCGGCGCGGGCGATGATCCTGGCCGGCCGGGCCCGCCGGGCCCTGGTGGTCACCGGGGAAACCCCGAGCCGGGCGGTGCGGCACGCCCCGTCCGGGCCCGACCAGCTCCGGGACGGCTTCGCCGGCTACACCTTCGGTGACGCGGGAGCCGCGGTCGTGCTGGAGGCCGTGGACCGGGGCGGCATCCTCGACGTCGACACCGAGACGCACTCCGAGCACTGGCAGGTCGGCGGGATCTTCGGTGGCGGTTCGCGCCACCCGCGCGGCGACGAGCACACCTACTTCCGCGGTGACGGGGCCGAACTGCGCGAGGTCTTCGAGAAGATCGGCACGTCGGTGCTGGACCGCATGAGGCTGCGCACCGGCCTGGCCTGGACGGACTTCCGGTACGTGCTGGTGCACCAGGTCACGGTGCCGTACCTGGAGCGGTTCGTGGAGCTCACCGGCATACCCCGGGACCGGCTCGTCGTCACGGTTCCCGAGTTCGGCAACATGGCCAGCGCCACACTGGGCGTGCAGCTCGACCTCGTCCACGAGCGGCTGCTTCCCGGCGACCGGGTGCTGTTCGTGGGCCTGGGCGGGGGCGTGAGCATCATGACGATGGTGTGGGAGAAGCCGTGAGCGCCCTGTGGGTGGTGGTGCCCGCGCACCAGGAGGCCGCGCGGATCGGCGCCACGCTGGACGCGCTGGCCGTCCAGCAGGACCGTGACTTCACACTCGTCGTCGTGGACAACGCCTCGACCGACGCCACGGCGTCGGTCGCCCACGACTTCGCCCGCTGGGCGCCCTTCCCGGTCCACGTCCTCAGCGAGCCGGAGAAGGGCGTCGGCTGTGCGGTGGACACCGGGTTCCGGTACGCCATCGCAAACGGCGCGACGATGCTGGCCCGCACCGACGCCGACTGCCTGCCGCGCCCCGGCTGGACGGCTGCCGCCCGCGCCGCTCTGCGGCAGGGTGCGGGCCTGGTGTGCGGCCGTATCGACGCCCGTCACGACGAGCACGGGCCGCTGGGGCGTGCCGCCTTCCGCACCCTGGTGCGCGTCGCCGCGTTCTTCGGCCGGATCCGCCCCGCCCACTGGCGCCGGCACGGCTACCGCACGCCGTACCGGATGCACGCCGGCAACAACATGGCCGTCACGGCCGCCCTCTACGAAGCCGTCGGGGGCATGCCGCGCCGCCCCTCCCCCACCGACCGCCTCTTCCTCAACCGGGTGCGGCGCCGCACCACCGCCATCGTCCACGCCCGCGCCATGGTCGTGGAGAACTCCACGCGGCGGCTGCGCGCCTACGGCCTGGTCGGCACGGCCCGCTGGTACCTCGACCGGGGCCCGGGCCGCCACACGGAGGACCCACGCTGATGCTCGACACACTCGCCCACGCCCTGCGCAAGCGCCCCGATCGGCCCGCCGTCCTCGGCACCACCCGGACCGGAGCCGTACGGGTCAGGGCCACCTGCGGACAGCTGGCCGACCTCACCGACCGTTACGCCGCCGCCCTGCACGCCCGGGGCATCGCGCGCGGCAGCACCGTCGGCGTCGCGGTACGGCCCGGGCCGCGGGCCCTGGCCGTGCTGCTCGCCGTACACCGGCTCGGCGCGCGGGCCGCGGTGCTCGACCCCGGAGCGGGACCGGAGGTGCTGCGCGCCCGGCTGGCGCTCGCCCGGCCCACCGTCGTCCTCGCCGACGCCACCGCCCAGGCGGTCGCCGGGTGGGCCCGCCCGCTCGCCCGACGGGCGCAGCTGGCGTTGCCGGACCTCGCGACGCTGGGGCCGGTCACCACGATCGGGCCTCAACTGCCCGGCTGTGCCCCCGCGTTGGACGCCGGCATCCGGTCGCCGGCCGTTCCTCGTCCGGTGGACGAGGACGGCGACGCCGTCATCGTCTTCACCTCGGGCACCACGTCACGGCCCCGTGCGGTGGTGCACACCCGTTCCTCACTCGCCGCCGGCATGGCCACGGTGACCGGCCTGGTGCGGGCGGAGGCCGACCGGCCGGTCCTGGGCGGGACGTTCTTCGTCCTCGTGCCGTCCCTGGCGAGCGGCGCGCCCGTCGCGCTGCCCGCCCGCTCGCCGCGCGTCCTGGCCCGGCAGCTGCGCCGACTGGACCCGCAGGCCACCTATCTGACGCCACCGCAGCTCCGGATGCTGCTCGGGGCCGGGGCCCGCTTCGGCGGGCGGGTGTGGACGGGGTCGGCTCCGGCCAGCGCCGACCTGCTCACCCGCGTCAAGCAGGCGGGCGCGGAGCAAGCGTGGGGCGTGTACGCGCTGACCGAACTGTTTCCCGCCGCCGCGGTGGAAGAGGCCGACAAGGCCGCTTTCACGGGCGAGGGGGATCTGGTGGGTGTCCCGCTGCCGGGGGTGACGGCCAAAACGGACGCCTCCGGTGAACTGCTGCTGTCCGGCCCGGCGGCCAGGGACCGCTACCTGGGCGAGGAACCCGATCCATGGGTGGCCACCGGTGACCGCGCCCACCTCGATGACAGCGGCCGGATCGTGCTGCGGGGCCGCCTGAAGGACATGGTGCTCAGGCACGCGGAGAACATCTACCCCGGCCTGTACGAGCCCGCGCTCCACGTACCCGGCGTCGAACTGGCCCTGCTGGTCGGGGTACCGGCCGGTGACGGCGACGAGCGTCTGGTCGCCGTCGTACAGCCGGGCCGGGGTGCCGACCGCGAGGCGCTGCGGGCCGCGCTGGCCGGTCCGCTGGAACGCATGGGCTCCGCGAGGCCGGATGCGGTACTGCTGGCCGACATCCCGCTGTCCGGCCGCTCCCGCAAGCCGGACCGCGCCGCCACCGCGCGCCTGGCCGCGTCCCGCCTCGCGGAACGGACCCCGGCATGAGCGCACCGCTGTGGGTGGTCGTCCCGGCCTACGACGAGGAGGCGGGGATCGGGGCCACCCTCGCCGCGCTCGCCGCGCAGTCCGACACCGGCTTCTGCCTGGTCGTCGTCGACAACGCCTCCACGGACGGGACCGCCGAGGTCGTGCGCCGCTTCGCCGCCACGGCGCCCTTTCCCGTCCACCTCGTCCGTGAGGAGGAGCCGGGCACCGGGGCCGCAGCCGACACCGGATTCCGGTACGCCATCGGGCGGGGCGCGGCACTGCTGGCCCGGACCGATGCCGACTGCCTGCCCGCCGTGGACTGGATCGCGGCGGTGCGTACGGAGTTCGGGCGGGGCGCGGAGCTGGCCTGCGGCCGGAGCGTGCCACGCCGGGACGAGCACCCCTCGCCCGCCGAGCGGTACCTGCTGCCGGCGGTGATACGCGCGACCGCCCTGTACGGCAGGTTCCGCAAGGAGCACCGCCACCCGCGCTACCGTGCGCCCTACGTGCTGTGCCATGGCCACAACCTCGCCGTCACGGCCGCTCTGTACCTGCGCTGCGGGGGCGCGCCGCGCACCCCGCTGGAGGGACCGCCCGAGGACGTGGTCCTGCTCAACCGGGCGCGCCTGTCCAGCGACCGGATCGTGCGGGCCGAGCGGATGGTGGTCCACACCAGCCTGCGCCGCCTGCGGGCCTGGGGTGCGCGCCGGACCCTGCTGTGGTGCTGGGACCGGCGTTACCGCCCCGCCGACCCGAGAGAGGTACACGTCCGATGACCGTCTCGTCCCTCCCGTCCGGTGTCCGGGCGGCACGCCGTCGCGACCGGCGCGTCTACGTCCGCTCCCACCCCGTGCTGTTCGCCCTGCTCGCCGCCACCCGCCGCCGGACCGTGACCCGGCTCGCGGGAGCGGTGCTGGTGCACGGCAGCGATGCCTGCCGGCATGCCCTCACCCGGGTGCCGCTGGATCGCACCGCGGCCGGCACCACCGGCGGTGCCGCACGGGAGTTGTCCGCCGGCGGGACGCTGTTCGACCAGGAGGGCACCGGTCACCGCGCCACCCGCCGCGCGGTGGCCGACGACCTGGGCGCGGCCGGGGTGGAACGGCTGCGCCCGGTGTGGCGGGAGGTCCTGACCCGGCGGCTCGCCCCGCTCGCCACCGGCGGGAGAGTGGACCTCGTGCCGCTGGCACGCGAACTGGCCGGGGCCACCGTCGGTGCGCTGCTCGGCACCGGCGGGGACCCGGAGGGCGTCGCCGAGGCGGCCGCTCGCGCGGCCGCCGCCGCCGTACGCGACCACCTGCCCGGTCCCCGGCCGCCCGGCACGGCCCGGGCGGCGGCCGCGGCGACGGCGCGGCTGGAGGCCCTGCTCACGCCGGACACCGCATCCGGCGGGGCCGGGACACCGGCCTTGCACGCCATGCTCGCGGTGGCCGCCGTCAACACCACCGTGGCCGCCCTCCCGCGTGCCGCCGCCTGGTGCGCCGACGCGGGGTGGTGGGACCAGGCGGCCGACGACCGGCTGCGGCCGGCCCTGGTGGGCGAGCTGTTGCGGGTGATCGCACCGTCGCCGCTGCTGCCGCGCGCGGCCGCGGCCGACGCCGTTCTCGACGGGTGCCCGGTACGGGCCGGGGACCGCCTGATCCTGGTGGCACGGCACGCGGCCCGGGCCCACACCGATCCCCCGAACGCCCGCACCCCCGCGCCACCCGACGTGGCCCAGCTCGTCTTCGGCGCCGGAGCCCACGCCTGTCCCGGCGCGCGCCTGGCCCGCGCACAGCTCGACGACGCCCTCGCCGCACTCGCCCCCTACCGCCCCGGCGTCGTGCGGGCCCGGGTCGACCGGACCGCGGCCCTGCCCGGCTGGCGTTCCCTCACCGTCCGCTCCACGACCAGCCCTGCGGAGGCCCGATGACCACGATCGCCGTCACCGGGGCGAGCGGCTTCTGCGGCTCCCATGTCGCCGCCACGGCCGCCGCACGGGGTGCCGAGGTGCTGTGTGTGGGGCGCCGACCCGGCCCGGTCGGCCGGCACCTCCCGTGGGACGCCGCCCGCGAGGTGCCGGACCTCGCCGACGCGGACCTCGTGGTGCACTGCGCGGCGGCGGTCGGCGACCCGGTACCGGGCTCCCACGCCGAGGCCGCGATGGCCGCCGTCAACGTCGACGGCACCGCGCGCCTCCTGGGAGCGGCCGCCGGCCGACCGGTGGTCTGGGTGAGCAGCGCGAGTGTCTACGCGCCCGGCCCCGGCCGGAGCCGGATCACCGAGGACCACCCGGTGCGCGGCCAGCTGAACGCGTACGGGCGCACCAAGGCCGCCGGTGAGGCGCTGGCGCTCGCCGCCGGTGCCGTGGTGCTGCGCCCCCGGGCGGTGTACGGCCCCGGCGATCCCCATCTGGTGCCACGGCTGGTGTCCCGTGTCCGAGGTGGGCTGCTCCTGCTGCCCGGTCCGAGTGTCCGTCTCAGTCTGACGGCCGTGGAGAACCTCACCGAGGCGTGCCTGGCCGCCGGCGACTGGCCGCCGGGCGCCTACAACATCGCCGACCCCGTTCCGTACGACCGGGACCAGGCCGTAGGGGCAGTCCTCCGCGCCCACGGCGTACGGGCGCGGATCCACCACATCCCCCCGAAGGTCGCCCGGACCGCGGCGGACACCGCTCGGCTGCTGGCCCGACTGCGTCCGGGCACGGAACCCTTCCTCACCCGTTACGCCGTCGACCAGCTGGCCAACTCCGTTGTCCTGGACGTGTCCAAGGCGGAGTCCCAGGGGTGGACGGGTGGCCGTAGCCTCGCCGACCACACGGCGGCGGCCTTGTCCGTGCCGGAGCGGGTCAGGGGAGCCGGGCGTTGAACACGGCGTTGCGGCGCAGCTGTCCGGCGCACCACCGGAAGTGTCCGTCGCCGTCGTCCAGGCCGAACAGATCGTAGGTGGTGAGGGCGTACACGGCCTGGTAGACCGCGAGGGCGGCGGGCGGGTGGCCGAGTTCCCGGGCGAAGAGCCGGGTGAGTTCCGCCGTGTGCTCCTCGGCGTGCGGGCCGTACATGTCCCAGACGGCCGCGGTGACGGCTGCCTCGAAGGCCGGGTCGCCGGCGGTCGTGCAGAAGCCGAAGTCGAGTACGGCGACGGGCCGGCCGGCCGCGTCGGTGTGGATGTTGGGCGGGACGAGGTCACCGTGGATCGCCGTGACCGGAGCGTCGGCAAGCTTCGTCAGCGCGTTCAGCGTGCGTGCGGTGCCCGCGTCGAGGTCCGGCACGTGCACGGCCAGAGCGGCGCCGTGCCGGGCCACGGCCCGGGCGACCAGTGCGGCGAGGGCGTCCTGGAAGCGGTCGTGGCCCTGCCACAGTGGACGGTCGTCGCCCTGGACGGTGAGCCGGCGCATCGCGTCGGTGCCCGGGACCGAGGCGAGACCGCGCAGGACGGCGAGCAACGCGTCCTTGTGGTGGACGGGCAGTTCGCGCGGGAAGTCCTCGTGGGCGGAGTCGCCCCGCAGCGGCACGCCGGGCAGTTCGCGCTCGTAGGTGACGACGACGCCCTCGTGTTCCTGGACCTCGAAGATCTCCGGTGTGGCGAAGGGCAGTCGGTGCTGTGCGAGGTCCGCGTACACCTGGCGGGTGGGTTCGGCCGGCCCACGTCCCGCCCACACCTTGGCCACCCGGCCGTCGCCCAGTGCGTAGACGACGCCCTCGACGCCCGCGCCGATGCGGCGGGCTCCGGGATGTCCGCGGTCCGCGAAGTACCCGGGCCACGGGTCGACGGCCGGGGACGCTGCGCGGTCGGGGGTCTCCATCCCCGCATCAGACACCCTCCGACCGCCGCCGTACGCTCAGGCGCCGACCGTGCCGTCCACGCCCTCGCGGAGGAAGTCCGCGTGGCCGTTGTGGCGGCCGTACTCCAGGATCATGTGGAGCATCACCATCCGCAGGGAGACGTCCTCTTCCCAGCGCGGCTGGTACCCGGCGAGGTCCAGGGACTCCGCCTCGCGCTCGATGCGGCGCGAGTGCTCGACCTCGGCCTCCCACACCGCGAACGCCTCCTCGGCGCTCGCGTCCGTGGTGTCGTACGCGGCCTGGAAGTCGAACTCCTTCTCCGACCAGACCATCGGAGCGGCGTTGTCGTCGAACACCCGGCGGAACCAGGCGCGTTCGACCTCGGCCATATGGCGGACCAGCGCGAGCAGGGAGAGGGTCGACGGCGGGCTCGACCGCTCCTTGAGCTGTTCCTCCGTCAGGCCCTCGCACTTCATCGCCAGTGTCGCCCGGTGGAACTCCAGGAACCCCCGCAGCGTCTCGCGCTCCGTGCCGAAGAGGGGCGGGCCAATGCGTTCGACAGTCATGGTGAGTTCCTCTCGGGACGGGCTGGGGCGTCGAACGTACCCCGCCCCTCCGGCCGCCGGGAAACCGGGGGTGTGGTGGAGTGGGCGCCATGACCGACATCGAGACGATCACGGTGCCGAGCCGACTGCGGGGGTACCCCGGGGTGGCGTTCGGCGGATACGTGGCGGGCGTGCTGGCCGGACGGGCGGCGGCCAAGACCGTACGGGTGGACTTCCGCCGGCCGACCCCGGTGGAGGTACCGGTGGCGCTCGCGGAGACCGCCGACGGCGGGGCCGTACTGACCGGTGCGGACGGGGTGCTCGCGGTGGCCGTGCCCGACGAGCTGGACCTCGAAGCCCTCGAACCGCCCTCGTGGGCCGAGGCGTCGGCGGCGGCCGAGGCGTACCGCGCGGCTCCGCCGACGGGAGCCGTGGACTGCTTCGGGTGCGGACTGGACCGCGCCCCCGACACCGGGCTGCGCCTGCACTGCGGGGCCGTGCCCGGACGGGATCTGGTGGCCGCCGCGTGGACGGCCGGGCCCGCGCTCGCCGACGCCGACGGGATGCTGCCGGCGGAGCTCGTGTGGGGAGCGCTCGACTGCCCCGGAAGCGCGGCGGGGCGGCTGCGGGGGACCATGCGGGAGGGGGCGGTGACGGCCTCGCTCACGGCTCGGCTGCTCCAGCCGGTGCCTGTCTCCTCGCGACTGGTGTCGTACGCGTGGGTCCGCTCGTCGGAAGGGCGCAAGCACCGGGTCGGTGTGGCACTGGCCACCGCGCGGGGCGACTTGTGCGCGGTCGCCTCGGCTCTGTGGGTGGACCCCCGATGACGCCCCCGACACTCGGCCGCGCCCGCTGATCGCAGCGGCGCGCGGCCGGCGTGGGCCACCCCGCCTCCGACGGCACGGGGTCCCAGCCCCCTCCTCTTCCCGTGTGCGGCGACGACCTCCCCGCAGCGGTGTTATCAAGGGTGTATGGAGGTATTTTCCGGGCGACCTCGGAGCCCGGAACGTCATCCGCCCGACGGACGCGCCCGCCGACGCCAGGCTTCCCTTCTGGACCTGCGCAGTGCGGCCGGTCAGGTGTTCCTTCTCCAGGTCGTCATCGTCGTCCTGCTGGTCGTGGCCTCGGTGACGGCCACGGTGCTCCAGACGGCGCGTGACGCACTGGAGCGGGGCCGTCGCGACTCGGTCGTCGCGGCCCAGTCGTTCGCGAATGCGCCGGGCACGGCCGAGGCGCTGCAGAGCGCGGACCCGACGGCGGTGCTCCAGCCCAAGGCCGAGACGGCGCGCAAGCGTACGGGCGTGGACTTCGTCATCGCCATGGACACGAAGGGGACCCGTTACACGTATCCCTACCCGCAGGAGATCGGGAAGAAGTTCGTCGGCACCATCGAACCGGCGCTGAAGGGCCGTACCGTCATCGAACAGGCCGGTGGGCCGCCCCTGCCCGCGGGCAGGGGGACCGACGTGCAGGCGGTGGTCCCGGTGACCGACGCGCACGGCAAGGTGGTAGGCCTGGTCTCGGCCGGGATCACGGTCAAGAACGTGGCGTCGCTGTGGATCCCGCAGCTGCCGATCATCCTCGGCAGTGGCGCGGCCGCGCTGGCCCTGGCCGTGGCGGGAACGACGCTGGTCTCCCGGCGGCTGCGCCGGCAGACGCACGGTCTGGCTCCGGCGGAGCTGGCGCAGCTGTACGAGCACCACGACGCGGTGCTGCACTCGGTGCGGGAAGGAGTGCTGATCACCGCGGCCGACGGACGACTGCTGCTGGCCAACGACGAGGCGATCCGGCTGCTCGACCTGCCGGCGGACGCGCGGGGGCGCCCGGTGGGCGAGCTGGGGCTGCCGGAGCCGATGGCGGAGCTGCTGTCGTCGCCGGAGACGGTCACCGATGAGCTGCATCTGGCCGGGGACCGGTTGCTGGCGGTGAACAAGCGGCCGACGTACCCCGACTCCGAACGCGGCGGCAGCGTGGTGACCCTGCGGGACACCACCGAGCTGGCGGCGGTCTCGGGGCGGGCCGCGTTCGCACGGGAGCGGCTGGAGCTGCTGTACCAGGCCGGGGTGGCGATCGGCACCACGCTGGACGTGGAGCGTACGGCCCAGGAGCTGGCCGACGTGGCGGCGCCCCAGTTCGCCGATCTCGTGACGGTGGACCTGCTCGACGCGGTCCTGCGGGGGTGGGAGCCCACGGCGGAGGGCTGGCGGCAGCTGCGCCGGGCGGCGATCGGCGGCGAACAGCGGATGATGCCGGTGTATCCGCTGGGCGAAGTGATCACGTTCTCGGAGCGCACCCCGCAGATGCGGACGCTGCAGGAACGACGGGGCATGCTGGTGGCGGACCTGCGGCAGGCGCACGGCTGGCGGGGACAGGACCCGGAGCGCGCCAGGAAGGCCCTGGAGTGCGGGTTGAAGTCGCTGGTGACCGTGCCGCTGCGGGCGCGGAACGTACCGCTTGGCGTGGTGAACTTCTACCGGACGGTGGACTCCCCGGCGTTCGAGTCGGAGGATCTCGCCTTCGCGGAGGAACTGGCCGCGCGGGCGGCGGTGGCCATCGACAACGCCAGGAGGTTCACCCGCGAGCACGCGATGGCGGTGACGCTGCAGCGCAGCCTGCTGCCTCGGGGGCAGCCCGACCAGGACGCCCTGGAGGTGGCCTGGCGGTATCTGCCCGCGGAGGCGGGGGTGGGCGGGGACTGGTTCGACATCATCCCGCTTCCGGGCGCTCGGGTGGCCCTGGTGATGGGTGACGTCGTCGGTCGCGGGCTGCACGCGGCGGCGACCATGGGCCGGCTGCGCACCGCGGTGCACAACTTCGCCACCCTGGACCTGCCCGTGGACGAGGTGCTCGGGAACCTGGACGACCTGGTCGTCCGCATGGACAACGAGGACGACGCGGGTGATGTCGCGAAAGGCCACGAGGGGGAGGGCGTGACGGGAGCGACCTGTCTGTACGCGGTCTACGACCCGGTGTCGGGGACCTGCACGATGGCCCGGGCGGGACACCCGGAACCGGTGGTGGTGGATCCGGACGGGACGGTCACCTGTCCCGGCGTGCCGGCCTCGGCACCGCTCGGCCTGGGCGGCTACCCGTTCGAGATCACCGAGCTGTCCCTGCTGGAGGGCTCCCAGCTGGTGCTGTACACCGACGGCCTCGTGGAGAACGGAAGCCACGACATCGACGTCGGGATGGAGGGACTGCGCCGGGCGTTGCGCGGATCCGGCGGCCGCACTCCGGAGGAGACGTGCCAGGCGGTGATCGACGCGCTGAAGCCGTCGTCCTCCCGCGACGACATCGCCCTGCTCACGGCACGCACCCGGAGGTTCCCGTCCTCGCACGTGGCCGAGTGGGATGTGCTGTCGGATCCGGCGCTGGTTCCCTCGGTACGGGCGCGCTGCAGGGAGACGCTGCGGGAGTGGGGGCTGGAGGAGACCGCATTCGCCACGGAACTGATCCTCAGCGAGTTGGTCACGAACGCCATCCGGTACGGCCTGCCGCCGGTCCGGGTGCGGCTGCTGTACGGACGCTGTCTGATCTGCGAGGTGTCGGACGGCAGCGGCACCTCGCCGCGGCTGCGGAGGGCGGCGACCACGGACGAGGGCGGGCGGGGGCTGTTCCTCGTGGCACAGTTCGCCCAGCGATGGGGAACGCGGTACACGACCCGCGGCAAGGTCATCTGGGCGGAACAGCTGCTCGGCGACGGCGCGTCCGCCGCCATGGGCCACGCACCGGTGGACTTCCTTCTCGACCAGTTCGACGACCCCGGGGCATGAGCCCGCGTGGCCCCGCGCGCCGCAGCCATGGTGCGGCGCTCGCCGCCTCGCACGTCCCCCTCAAGGCCGGGCGCGGGCCAGGAGCAGGGCGACGTCGTCGCCGGCGGGGGGCCGGAGCGTCTCCAGCACCTGGGCGCACGTCTCCGTCAGGTCCTGGCCGGCCGTCGCGGTCAGGGCGTCGCGGAGGATGCCGAGGCGGGCGTCGATCGGGTCGCCGCGCGTCTCGACGAGGCCGTCGGTGTACAGCGCGAGCTGGTCACCGGGGCGGAAGGCGAAGGAGGTCGTCTCGAAGGCCCATCCGCCGACGCCCAGGGGCACGCCGGAGGGGACGTCGAGCAGTCCGGCCGGCCGGCCGGACCGTACCAGGGCGGGCGGCAGATGACCGGCCACGCTGATACGGCACTCGCCCCGCTCGGGGTCGTACCGGCAGTAGACGCAGGTGGCGATGGTGTGCTCGACGTCCTCGGTCAGCCGGTCGAGGTGGCGCAGGACCTCCGCCGGGTCGAGGTCCAGCTCGGCGAAGGCACGGGTGGCACTGCGCAGTTGGCCCATGCTGGCGGCGGCGTTGATGCCGCTGCCCATCACGTCCCCGACGACCAGCGCCGCCTTGCCGCCCGGCAGGCGCATGGCGTCGAACCAGTCGCCGCCGATCTCGGTGGCCGTTCCGGCCGGCTGGTAGCGGCAGGCGATCTCCAGTCCGGCCAGGCGGGACGGCAGCTCGGGGAGCAGACGGCGCTGGAGGGTGAGGGCGGTGTCGCGCACGCTCTGGTACCAGCGGGCGTTGTCGATGCAGGTGGCGGCGCGGCTGGCCAGCTCGCAGGCGAGGAGCGTGTCGTCCTCGTCGAAGGGCGCGGGTGTGTGGACGCGTTCGAGGCTGAGCGCGCCCAGGACCTCTCCGCGGGCCAGGAGCGGCACCGCCAGGTAGGAGTGCACACCGGTCGCCTCCAGCAGGGACGCGGCCTCGCTGGTGCGGGCGATGTGCCGCAGGTCCCCGCGGGTGGTCTCGGCCACCAGCACCGGCCGGCGGGTCCGCACGCACCGGGTGATCAGACGGTCGCTGCCGTAGGTGGCGAGTCCTCCGGGCACGTCGGCGGCCGCCCGTGCCGCTGCGCTGGCGGGTGTCGCGGCGACGGCGGCGACAAGGAACCGGGCCGGGCCGGTGTGCGAGGGGGTGCGTCCACGCAGAACGCTGTCGAGCACGTGGACCGCGGTCACGTCGGCCAGCTCCGGTACGACGACGCCGGCCAGCTCGTGCGCCGTCCGCTCCACGTCGAGGGTCGTGCCGACGGAGGCGGAGGCGTGGGCTATCAGGGCCAGGCGGTTGCGGGCGCGGGTCACGGCCTGGGTGGCCTCGTGGCGTTCGGTGATGTCGATGACGGAGGTGGCCAGGCCGATCACCCGGCCGGTGGCGTCGTCCAGCCGGTGGTACGACACGGACCAGGCGCGCTCGTGGTCCGGATCGGCATCGGTACGGACGACGACGTACCGGTCGGACACCGACTGCCCGGTCTTCAGGACCTCCCGCATCCGGGCTTCGACGGCCTCGGCGTCCAGGAAGGTGAGGACCTCGCGGACGCGCCGGCCCAGATGTTCGGCGGCGGAACGCCCGTGGATGCGTTCCAGGGCCGGGTTCACGGTCACGTAGCGCAGGTCGGGATCGAGGATGGCCAGGCCGATCGGGGACTGGGAGACCAGGCGCGCGGAGAGGGCGACGCCCCGCTCGACCCGTGCCACCGTCGCCTGGTCCACGGCCAGGCCCAGGGCGTAGGTGTCCCCGACGTCGTCGAGCAGGCGCATGTTGCGGAACTCCACCAGCCGTGTGCTGCCGTCCTTGTGCCGGACCGGAAAGGCTCCGGCCCAGTCGGCCCCGGACTCCATGGTCTGGGCGAACAGCGCGATCACCTGGTCCCAGTTCTCCTCGTGGACCAGCAGGCGCGCCGCGAACCGGCCCAGCGCCTCCTGCGCGCTGTAGCCGAACAGTTCCTCCGCCTGGGGGCTCCAGAACACCACGCGCCCGTGCGTGTCCAGGACCACCGCGGCGACGCTCAGCAGGTCGAGAAGGCCGGTGGGCGACGTGCCGGGACCGGGCACGGGCCGACCCGGGGCGCCGGATCGTGAGGGGCCCGCCCTGCCCATAGGCCGTTCTCCTCTCCCACGTGGTGGGAGCGCGCGCCGCGTCGGCGCCTTACCGCCTTCCTCCTTCATAGTCACCGCGGTCAAAGCGGCGTGCCTCCCAGACCGCGATCGCGCGGCTGCCCGGTGACGAGGTGGCCGACGGCCGGCGGTCCACTCCCCCCGCGGGCGCCGAGCGGACCCGGTGCCTCTCGACGGCCCAGGGCCTTCAGAGCGCGAGCGTCACCGCGGCGGCGGCGCCGCCGAGGCCGAGGGCGACGGCTGCCTCCTTCCAGCCGCCCCCGCCCCAGCGGAAGAAGTGGTCGGCGGCCAGTCGGCCGGGGCCGATGGCGGCGACGGCCAGGGCGACGACGGTGATACACACGCTGTATTCCACGCCGCCGTCCGCATCCCACAGGCCGTGGGCGCCGGTGACCGTGGCCATCGCATTGATCATGACGCCGATCAGGGCGGCGGCCGCCAGCGGCGTCAGCAGTCCGAGGGCCAGGCCGAGACCGCCGAGCAGCTCGGACAGCCCTCCGATGGTGGCGAAGAGCTTTCCCGGGTGGTACCCGAGGGCCGCGAACCCCTTGCCCGTCGCGGTCAGGCCCGGGCCCCCGAAGAACCCGAAGACCTTCTGAGCCCCATGGGCGGCCATCAGCAGACCGAAGGTCAGCCTGATGAGCAGCAGGCCCGCGTCGGCGGCCGTGGCCAGGGGGGCGGTGGTGGGATGCGCTACCGGTTCCGTGGAACGAGCGGATCGGTTCAGGATGCGCTTGGTGAACATGGCGATGCTCCGGTCGGAACGCCGGGACGGGCGTTTCCCCCAGCTCGGACGGATGCCGAGCAACCGGTGACGAGCGGTCCCCGCGCAGCGGCGCGGAGCGTGCTCTCCCCACGATCCTTGCGCCGGGGGCGGTGTCGTGCATCCGGGCGCGAGGGCCCGCGGGGGCGTGCGGCCGGGCGGCGAGGGCCACGGGGGCGTGCGGCCGGTGTCGTGTCAGTGGTCCTGGGCCGCCCGGTCGTCACGATCGGGGTCGCTCGGGCCCAGCCGCACGCAGCACTCCCCGGGCTCCGGGGCGAGGACGGCGTCGACTCCGTTGACCTCAAGGCCGTGGAGGTAGCCGCCGAGGAAGGCCTGGTTCCTACCGCACACCAGGTCGGTGGCCCCCGGATCCCCGTCTACCGCGACCGCGCACGGCCCCGGCCACCGCGGAGGTTCCGGGGGACCGGGGCGCCGTCCCCGCGGACGGCACTTCCCCTTCGCGGTGGTGCTGGCACACGGCCTGTTCGCCGTGGTCACGCTGGTCCTGGTCCTGCTCACCGCCCTCGGCACCGGGGGCAGCTGACATGACCCAGCACCCGCAGCATCGCTCCCCCGCCCGAAGAGCGCCGGGGGACCGGCCCGGCGATCCGCTACAGCAGGCCCAGCGCGGGGACGGCGACGTTGAGGGGCCCGAAGCCGATGGGGTCGGCGGGGCTGCCCAGGACCCCGCCCGCGGACGACCTGTCAGGGTTGTCGCCGGTGAGCGGTGCCGGGATGCGCGCAGGCGCGGCAGCCGGGCCACCGGCCGGCGCGGAGCCGGCACGAGCGGCGGCCGCCGACACGTCGGCCGCGCACACGCCGAGGCCGCCGACGGCAAGAAGCGTGACAGCCGCGATACGCAGAGACTTGGTCATTTCCATCCTTCGAGGCGTTCCGTTCTCCTGGCACGACACCCCACCGATCCGAGGCGAGGGTCGCCGTGTCAACGCGCGGCCGGTCCCCAGGTGACGCCCGCCTCGTACACCCGGGGCACCCGGTCGGAATCCGTACGGTCCCCGGGCGCCGCTCCCTCAAAGCGCCTGCCTTGCCGCTGCCGGGCGCCCGGCGCAGGCTGGTCCTATGAGCGCTCAGGACGGCCCCACGCTCATCACCTCCGTGCAGCGGGCCTTCCGGTTGCTGGAGGCGGTGAGCGCGCACGAGAACGGGGCGCCGGCGAAACAGCTGGCACGCGAGACCGAACTGCCCCTGGCCACCGCCTACCACCTGCTGCGCACCCTGGTGCACGACGGATACGTGCGGAAACTGGACGACGGCGGCTTCGTGCTGGGCGACCGGCTGAACTCCCTGCACGCGGCCGGCCACACCCAGACGCTGCTCAGCCGCGTCCGCCCGACGCTCGCCGCCCTGCGCGACGAGCTGTCCAGCGCCTGCTACCTCACGTTCTACGAGGACGGCGAGATCAGGGTCGCCGACATCGTCGACGGGCCCCGTACGCCCCGGGTGGACCTGTGGGTGGGGTTCGAGGACGCCGGGCACGCCACCGCCCTGGGCAAATCCGTGCTGCGCGAGCTGGACGAGGACGCCCGCCGGGACTATCTGGCCAGGCATCACCTCCCCGACCTCACGCCACGGACGATCACCAGCCTTCCGGAGCTGCTGCGCAGGATCGCATCACCCCCGATGGCACCGGTCGTCACGGACCTGGAGGAGTACACACTCGGCACGGTGTGCGTCGCCGTGCCGGTCTACCGCGGCGGCACGCTGGGCTCGCTCGGCGTCTCCCTGCCCGTGGAACGGCGGACGCAGCTCCAGCAGATCGGGGCACGTCTGCTCCCCATCGCGGGCCGTGTGACCAGAAGTCTCTCGCTCACTATCTGAAAACCCGCTCCTTGTGACAGCCGCGCCCAGCCCGTTTCCTTGAACGAAAGGGACATTCCGGGTGCGCCCCCTACAGGCAAGGACTGCGGACGAGACATGAGCCAGGCCGGACACCATGGCGACGAGCAGGAGCCGAGGAGGCCGTTCAGGAACCGCGCGGCCTACGCTGCGGCGTCGGTGCGCCGGCATGCCGCCCGGCAGCTGGCCCCCAGGACGCCGGTGCTGCCGGTACTGGTACTCGCCGTCGTCGTGCTCGTGGACCTCGCCGGAGGGGCGGGCCTGATCTGGCTGCCGCTGCTGGCGGCCGGGCCCGCACTGGCCCCCGCGACCAACGGGCCGCGCGGCGTGCTGTGCGCCGGCCTGCTCGCCACGGCGCTGGGCGCGGCGCTGGGCATCGGGCACGGTGTCCCGCCGAGCGAGCTGACGGCCGTACTGTGCGCCCTGCTGGCCGTCACGGCCGCCAGCGTGCTGGCCAGCGCGCTGGGTGGCCGGCGTGAGCGGGTCCTCGCGGCCGTCCGCTCGGTGGCCGAGGCGGCCCAGCACGCGGTGCTTCAGCCCGTCCCCGAGACCGTCGGCCCGTTCCGGGTGGCCGTCCGTTACAGCGCCGCGGCGGCCGAGGCCCGGATCGGCGGGGATCTCTACGCCCTGGTGCCCACCCCGCACGGGGTGCGGCTGATCGTCGGCGACGTACGCGGCAAGGGGCTGCCGGCCGTGGGCACCGCGGCACTGGTGCTCGGTGTGTTCCGCGAGGCCGCCCATGACGAGCCCGACCTGCTGGCCGTCGTCGGCCGGATCGAGCGGAGCCTCGCCCGTAACCTCGGCCCCGACGACTTCGTCACCGCCGTGGTCGCCGGATGCCCCCCATCCGGACATCTGGAGGTCGTCAACTGCGGACACGCCCCTCCGCTGCTGATCTCCGCGTCCGGAGACGTCAGGGCGGTGGAACCCGCCCACCCCACGCCCCCGCTGGGGCTGCGCGCGCTCTCGGGCCAGGCCCCTCACCTGCAGCGTCTGCCCTTCGCGGTGGGAGAACAGCTGCTGCTGTACACCGACGGGGTCACCGAGGCCCGCGACCACGCGCGCGCGTTCTATCCGCTGGCCGAGGGGGTGGCCCGGCATGTCTCCGACGAGCCCGCCCGCACGCTCACCGCGCTCCACAACGAGCTGCTGGCGCATGTGGGCGGCCGGCTGCACGACGACGCGGCGCTGCTCCTGCTCCGCAAGCACGGTGCGGACAACGAGCAGGCCCCCCTGCCGCCCCGGGCCGAGGCCGCGCTCTAGAGCGCGACGAGCTCGGCCCAGCGGGTGACCCCGCCGGTGTGGACGCGTATGCCGTGCCGGGTCGCCAGGGCGTGGACGATCGTCTCGCCCCGGCCGTGCTCGTCCGGGTCGATCCCGGCGACGGAGCGGCCCATCGGGAGCGCGGGTCCCGCGTCGGTGATCTCGACGCACAGCGTCCGAGCGCCGTCGCCGGGCAGCCACGACAACCGGAGTACGGCCGGCGGACAGGCATGGATGATCGCGTTGGTGACCAGCTCCGACACCACGAGCAGAGAGTCCTCGACCAGGTCCGCGGACACCCTCCACTGCGCCAGGACCGCCGCGACACGGCGACGTACGGCCGAGACCGCACCGGCGACGGGGGGCACCGGACACACATGTTCGTAGGCCGCCCGGATGAGCGTGTTGAGCTGAGCCGTCATGGTCTCTCCCGATGGTGTGTGCTGCCGGTCCGGCGCCGCGTCTCGCAGTTCCGACCTTGCAGCACGCTATGAAGACAAACCGGGCGCGTCAATGAACAGCGGTCGGCATTACCGAACGCCGATCTTCCCCTGCGACCACCTAGCGTCCAGCCCGCGCGGCGAAGCGTCCGCAGCGGTAATAGGCTCGCCTCATGGCCGGCCCAGTCCAGTCGATCGAACGGGCGGCGGCGATCCTGCGTCTGCTCGCCGGCGGGCCCCGCCGACTCGGCCTCGGCGAGGTGGCGGCCTCGCTCGGGCTGGCGAAGGGCACCGCCCACGGCATTCTGCGCACACTCCAGCACGTGGACTTCGTGGAGCAGGACGCGGCGACCGGGAAGTACCAGCTCGGAGCCGCCCTGCTGCACCTCGGCACCAGCTACCTGGACGTCAACGAGCTCCGCTCGCGCTCCCTGAACTGGGCCGACGCCCTCGCCGCCCGCAGCGGGGAGGCCGTACGCCTGGGCACCCCCCTGGAGGGCAGCGTGCTCATCGTCCACCATGTGTTCCGGCCGGACGACACCTTCCAGACGCTGGACGTGGGTGCGCTGCTGCCCCTGCACGCCTCCTCGCTCGGCAAGGTCCTGCTGGCCTTCGGGACCGCGACGCCCGAGCCCAGCGACCAGCCGGGGCTGGAGGCGTACACCCGCCACACGCTGGTCGACCGCGAGCAGCTCGCCCGGGCGCTCGGCGAGGTGCGGGAACTCGGCTGGGCCGCCGAGATCCAGGAGATGAGCATGGGCGAGGCCGGGCTCGCCGCGCCGATCCGGGGCCACGGCGGCCTCGTCGTCGGTGCCATCGGGCTGTCCGGGCCGGTGGAGCGGATCTGCGACAGCCACGGCGATCCCCGCCCGAGTCTGATCACTCTGATCCGGGAAGCCGCGCGCGCGATCTCCAGAGACCTGGGAGCTGCCCGCTGGTAGGCCCGGAAGCCGCCCCTCGACCCGTCGGAAGGCAGACCCGATCATGGCTGAACGGTATGTAATGTCCATCGATCAGGGCACCAACTCGACCCGATGCATTCTGTTCGACCACCGCGGGCGGCTGGTCTCGGTCGCGCAGAAGGAGCACCAGCAGCACTTCCCCCGGCCCGGTTGGGTCGAGCACGACGCGGTCGAGATCTGGCAGAACCTCCGACGGGTCGTGCCCGAGGCCCTGTCCGACGCCGGGGTCGGCATCGGACAGGTCGCCGCCATCGGCCTGGCCAACCAGCGCGAGACGACGGTTCTCTGGGACCGGCGGACCGGCGCCCCGCTGGGCCGGGCGATCGTGTGGCAGGACACCCGCACGGCGCCGCTGGTCGAGGACCTCAGAAGCAACCCGGGCGAGGAGTTCTTCCTGCAGCGGTGTTCGCTGCCGCCCTCGACGTACTTCTCGGCGCTGCGGATCCGCTGGCTGTTCGACCACGTCAAGGATCTGCGGCAACGCGCCGTCGACGGCGAGGTGCTCTTCGGGACGATGGAGACCTGGCTGATCTGGAACCTCACCGGGGGCGCCGACGGCGGCCTGCACATCACCGACGCCACCAACGCCAGCCGCACGATGCTGATGAACATCCGCACACTCACCTGGGACGAGGACCTGCTGTCCTTCTTCGGGGTCCCCCGCTCGATGCTGCCCGAGATCAGGCCCTCGGCCGAGAGGTACGGCGACGCCCGCGCGCTGCTCCCCGGCGTCGCCATCACGGCCGCGCTCGGCGACCAGCAGGCCGCTCTGTTCGGCCAGACCTGCTTCTCCCCCGGTGAAGCGAAGTGCACCTACGGGACGGGGAGCTTCCTGCTGCTGAACACCGGCGGCGACGTCGTGCGGTCCCGGCACGGGCTCCTCACCACCGTCGCCTACAAGATCGGGGACCAGCGGCCGGCCTACGCCCTGGAGGGGTCCATAGCCGTCACCGGCGCGCTCGTCCAGTGGTTCCGTGACCGGCTGGGCCTGATCAGCAGCGCCCCGGAGATCGAGACCCTCGCACGGACGGTCGAGGACAACGGCGGCTGCTACATCGTCCCCGCCTTCTCCGGGCTCTTCGCGCCCCGCTGGCGCAGCGACGCACGCGGGGTCATCGTCGGCCTCACCTCGTACATCACCAAGGGGCATCTGGCGCGTGCCGTCCTGGAGGCCACCGGGTGGCAGACGCGCGAGGTCGTCGACGCCATGAACGCCGATTCCTCGGTCTCCCTCCAGCAGCTCAAGGTGGACGGGGGCATGACCGCGGACAACCTGCTCATGCAGTTCGTGGCCGACGTCCTCGACGTGCCCGTCGTACGGCCCCTGGTCGCCGAGACGGTCTCCCTGGGTGCCGCCTACGCGGCCGGCCTCGCTGCCGGCTACTGGCCGGACCTCGAAGTGCTGCGCCGCAACTGGCACCGGGCGGCGCAATGGATGCCCGCCATGGATCCCGCGCTGCGGGAGTCGGAGTACGAGAACTGGCAGCGGGCGGTCGAACGGTCCCTGGGGTGGGCCAGACCCTCGCGGGCCGCCGACTCGGGCCCACCCTGAGGCCGTTCACCCGCGCGATTCCCGCTGTCGGCCGCGCCCCGGTCGTGAAGTGAGCTGTTTCACGCCTTACTTCAGGCGGAACTTGCACAGCTGGTATAACTATGTGATCAAATCTACCGATGCGTACCCCCCACACCACGACGCATCACGCTGCTCAGTCGGACGGGCCTCCTCCGGAACAGGTTCCATCCCGCCGGAATCCGTACGACGAACTGGCCTTGCTGGCGGACGACCCGCTCGACGAATTCCTCACCGAGGACGGCACGCCGGCGCGACAGGAGGACGAGGCCGAGGAGCCCTGGGCACCCCCCAACCACCGGCGCGGCAGCCGCCGTCGCAACCGCGCCACCGGCCTGCCCACCGTGGCCCGCTTCCTCGTCTGGGCCCTCACCCTGGCCTGCCTCGTCACCCTGGCCGACCGCTGGGCGTTGCTGTACGCCGAGCACAAGGCCTCCGAACAGCTGAAGGACAAGCTGCATCTCGCCGCCGCCCCCGAAGTACGGATCGGCGGCTTTCCCTTTCTCACGCAACTGGCCGCACGGCGCCTGGACTCGGTCCAGGTCACCGTCCCCGACATCCCGGCGCACCGGGTCACGCTCACCCAGGTCACCGCCACCGCACACGACATACGCATCGACGGCGACGGACCCACCACGGTGCGCGGCGCACTGGTCCGGCAGCTGCACGGCCAGGTCCTGCTGTCCTTCGCCGACATGAACCGCGAACTCGGCGCCTCCCAGGTGGCCTTCACGGCTCAGGGGCCGGACCGTGTCCGGGCACACGGCACCCTGCGCATGGCGGGCCGTGACCTGAGCGTCCGGGCCGACGCCCGCATCCGGCGCGACGGGGACCGGGGCATCGCCACCTCCGTGGACGGCATCCGGCTCGACATCGACGACCTCGCGACATACCGGCCCGGCACCGGCCCCACCGAGGGTCTCCACCTGACCCGCGCCGCGGCACGCCGTCTGACCCGGCAGGCGGAGAAGATCAGGGCTTTCCTGGCGCTCCCCGAGATCGTGCACCGACTGGGCGTCCCCGACAGTGCGGTGCGCGCCGCGCTCCACGACGAGGACAAGCTCCACCGACTCACCGGCGCGCCGCGCTTCCTGCACCAGTTGACCCGCGTGAACCTGGTCGACGCGGCAGTCGCCCACCCGGCACTCCTCCAACGGCTGGGCCTGGACCCGTCGCTGCTGACCGCGCTGACCAAGCTCACGCGTCCCCAGATCGCCGACCGCTTCTCCTTCGCCGTCCAGCTCCCGAAGCCACCCGGGGGCACCATGCGCCTGCAGCGGGTGACGGTGGGCCAGGACGGCATCCACGTCGACGTCTCGGGGGCGGGACTGCTCGTGGGACACCCTCGGTGAAGGTGTAGCAGCCACCCTTTCTCAACGCGCGGCAACGGCCGTGGAACGCCCAGGTGTGGCAGGTCACGGCTTGGCCAAGCCCTTCCGGCGCGTTGGTCACATGTTCACTGCCCCTCCCTGATGCGCCCCGCCCTGACGGGCGAAGGATGAGCGGCGGCCCGCCTTCTCGCCGGGCCGGCCGTCACTCCGAGAGCTTCCCCCGCTCAAGAAGGGGCCATCATGGCCGAGTTGACACGCCGCAGACTTCTGGGTTCGGCCGCGGGCGCGCTGGGCGGCACCGCGGCCCTCTCCCTCCTCCCCCCGAGCGTGCAGCGGGCGGTCGCCGCCGGGCCGCCCCGGCACGGCTCGCTGCGCGACATCGAGCACGTCGTCATGCTGATGCAGGAGAACCGGTCGTTCGACCACTACTTCGGCACCCTGTCCGGTGTCCGCGGCTTCGACGACCCGCACGCCCTCCGGCTCGACAACGGCCGTTCCGTCTTCTACCAGCCGGACGCCGCGAACCCGAAGGGCTATCTGCTGCCCTTCCACCTCGACACCCGCACATCGAGCGCCCAGGCCATCCCGTCCACCAGCCATGCCTGGTCCGTGCAGCACCAGGCCTGGAACGGCGGCAGGATGGACCGGTGGCTGCCCGCCCACCGCAAGGCCGACGGCGTCAACGGCCCTTATGTGATGGGCTACTACACGCGCGAGGACATCCCGTTCCAGTTCGCGCTCGCCGAGACCTTCACCGTCTGCGACCACCACTACTGCTCGGTGTTCGGCCCCACCTGGCCCAACCGCCTGATGTGGATGACCGGCACGATCGACCCGGGCGGCACCAGGGGCGGCCCGGTCATCAGCAACGTCGCGCCCACACCGTACCGCTGGACGACGTACGCCGAACGGCTCCAGGCGGCCGGGATCAGCTGGAAGGTGTACCAGCAGGACGACGACTACGGCTGCAACATGCTGGAGCAGTTCGCCGCCTTCAAGAACGCGTGGCCCGGCTCCGACCTGTACGAGCGGGGCGTGCGCCCGCAGCCCGAGGGCACCTTCGAGGACGACGCCCGCGGCGACCGCCTCCCGGCCGTGAGCTGGATCATGCCGACGAGCCACCAGTCGGAGCACCCCGACCACCTCCCGGCGGCCGGCGCCGACTTCGTGGCCTCGAAGATCGAGGCGATCGCGGCGAACCCCAAGGTGTGGCGCAAGACCGCCTTCATCCTCAACTACGACGAGAACGACGGCCTGTTCGACCACGTGCCCCCGCCCACGCCCCCCGTGGGCACGCCGAACGAGTACGTCCAGGGTCTGCCGATCGGTGGCGGCTTCCGGGTCCCGGCCGTCATCGTCTCCCCCTGGACCGCCGGTGGCTGGGTCGCCTCGGAGGCCTTCGACCACACCTCGGCCCTGCGCTTCCTGGAACGGTTCACCGGAGTGGCGGAGCCGAACATCAGCGAGTGGCGGCGTGCCGCCTTCGGCGACCTCACGACCGCCTTCCGCTTCCGCGACGCCCGCCCCCGCCCGCCCCGGCTCCCCGACGACACGGCGCGGCAGCTGGAGCGGGCCAGGAAGGAGGTGGCGACGCTCCCGAAGCCGACGCTCCCGGGAGCGGACCAGACCTTCCCGCACCAGGAGAGGGGCCGACGTCCGCACGTGTGACACACCGCGCCGCGCGGCCGGGGCCTGGCGAGGGCCGGAGGCCTGACGGGTGCGCGGCGCCGCGTCGGCTCGGCAACGATCCGACCGCCACGGCCACCGCCGGCTTCCGCTCACCGGGCGCTGCCCGGAGCGGCCGAGGAACATCCCCCGGATCCCGGCGGTGGTACCGGTCCATGGGTGACCTCTTGGCGCTGCTGGCGTCTTAGGCCTACGGCAGCTCGGACTTCGCGGCCGGAGTGGGCAGCCGGCGCTTCGCGGCCGGACCGGTCCCGGCGGTCGTGCAGGCCTTCGGGCTGCTCGCCGCCGGCGTCGGCGTCCTGCTCTTCCCCGGGGCCGGGCCGACGTCCCACGCACTGACCTGGGGTGCGCTCAGCGGGCTCGGGAGCGCCGCGGGCACGCCGGCGCTCTACCGCGGCCTCTCGATCGGAGCGATGAGGGTGACCGCGACCTGCTCGGCCGTCCTCACCGCCGTCATCCCGGCCTTCGGCGGGCTCGTCCTCGGCGATCACCTCTCCCCTCCGGCCATGACCGGCGTCATCATCGCGGTGCCCGCGATCGCCCTGGTGTCCTGGCAACCCCGGTCCGACCACCGCGGCCGCGCCGGGCTGGGCCACGGCATCGTCGCCGGAGCCGGATTCGCGCTGCTGTTCATCGCCCTGGACCGCGCCGGTACCGCCTCCGGAGCCTGGCCGCTGGTCCCCGGCCAGGCCGCGGCGCTGGTGCTCGTGCTCCCGTTCGCGCACGCGGCGCGTCCCCGGCAGGGCGACTGGCGCCCGGCGGTCCCGGCGACCGTGGGGGCCGGCCTGCTCGCCGGCACCGCCAACCTGCTCTTCCTGGCCACCACCGGCCAGGGCCAGCTCACCGTCGTCGCCGTGCTCACCGCCCTCTGCCCCGCGGTCACGGTCCTGCTCGCCCGTGTCCTGCTCGCCGAGCGCTCGACCCGCCTCCAGGTCACCGGCCTGCTCGCCGCGGCAGCAGCGACCGCCCTCACCACCCTCGGTCGCTCCAGGCACCGGCCCCGGCGAGGGAGACGCCTCGCCCTGCAGCACGCTCTCGCCGCGGACGGGCCCGCGGCCGGCGTCCCGGCCGGCCGGTCAGTCGACCCAGGCCGCGGTGAGGTCCTGGACCGCGGAGCCGTCGACGTCGGCGAGCTTGGTGCCGACGAAGGCGCGGGCCCAGGCGGAGGTCTGGATCCGGAACGCCGGCCGGTCCGCGGTGAGCGCCTCCATGACCGCCTCCGCCGCCGCGGCCGGAGTCTGGGCGCTGCCGTCCAGGAACCGCTCGACGGTACGGTCGATGTAGTGGCGCAGGGCGTCGGAGTACGGGCCTTCGTCGATGTCCGCTTCCAGGTCGAAGCCGAGGTTGTTCACGAACTCGGTGGCGACGGCACCGGGTTCCACGACGGAGACGCTCACGCCCAGCGTCCGCGCGACCGGGGCCAGGCTCTCCATGTAGCCCTCGACCGCGAACTTGGCGGCGCAGTACGCCTCGTTGAACGGCTGGCCGATGACGCCACCCACGCTGGTGACGGTGATCAGGCGCCCGCCGGTGGCGCGCAGGTGCGGGAGTGCGGCCTTGGACACGTTCAGCACGCCGAAGAAGTTGACCTCCATCACGGTGCGGACGTCGGCCACGGCCTCGTTCTCCAGGGTGCCCAGGTGGCCGGCGCCCGCGTTGTTGATGACGGCGTCCAGGCGGCCGTAGTCGGCGATCACGCCGTCGACGGCGGCGGCGACGGACGCCTCGTCGGTCACGTCGAGCCGGCGGATGTCGAGGTCGACGCCCGCTTCGGTGGCGGCCTTGCGCAGTGCCTCGCTGCGGGTGGTGTCACGGAGGGTGGCGATGGTCCGCCAGCCTGCCCGGGCGGCGGCGACGGCGGCCGCGAGGCCGATGCCGGAGGAGGTGCCGGTGATCAGGACGGTGCGCGGGGTGGTGGACATGGCCCAGGCCTTTCGATCATTTATGTGCGTGCACACACAACATAGCTTTATGTGTGTGCACACGCAACTCGTCTATACTGGGCCCATGCCGAAGAAGCTGCCCCAGGCCGAGATGCCCGCCGCCGACTACGCCTTCTACGGGCTCGTCTGGGCCGGCACCGTGCTGACGGAGCGCGTCGACCGGGCCCTCACCAAGACGCACGACCTCCCTGTGTCCTGGTTCGAGGTCATGCTGTGGCTGGCGTCCAGCCCGGACCCCGTTCCCGCCTCCGTCCTCGGCAACAGCACCATGCTCAGCCGCAGCCAGGTCTCACGGGTCGTGGACGCACTCCAGGCCCGGGGCCTGGTGACCCGCACCCCCTCCGCGCGCGACGCACGGTCGGTCGAGGTGTCCCTCACCACCGAGGGCCACCGCGTCTTCACGGAGGCCGACGCCACCCGCCGGGAGGTTCTGGCCCCGGTCTTCACGGACCTGCTCGACGAGCACGACATGGAGGCCCTCGGTACGGTGTGGCGCAAGCTCAAGGCGGCGAAGGAGAACGCGCCCACCTCAGGCTGAGCCCGCCGAGAAGCCCGGCTCCGCCTTCGGGTCGGCCTGGACACGAGGAGATCCGCCATGTCCCCACAGGGATCCGCCGGACAGCCCAGGGCCGAGCTGGACGCCCGCTACAGTTCCGCCCTCAATCCGCGCCCGGGTGCCGCCGACGTCACCGCCACCGAATGGGCCGAGGCCGAACGGCAGATGACGGCCGCCGAGATCTTCTGGTTGTCCACGGTACGCCCGAACGGCCGGCTGCACGTCACGCCCGTGATCGCCGCCTGGCACGAGGGGGTGCTGTACTTCTCCACCGGCAGGGAGGAACAGAAGGCGAGGAACCTCGCCCAGGACAGCCACTGCGCGCTGACCACCGGCGGGAACGCGCTCGGCTCAGGACTCGACCTCGTGGTCGAGGGCAAGGCCGAGCCGGTCTCCGATCCGGCCGTGCTGGATGAGGTCGTCGCGGCGTACGAGGAGAAGTACGGGCCGCACATCACCTCGTCCGAAGGCAGCTTCCACGGCATCGGGGACGCGATGCGCAAGGGTGCCGTGGTGGTGTTCGCGGTGGTCCCCGGGACGGCGTACGGCTTCGGTCGGCGCGACGGTGTCTTCACGCACACGCGGTGGACGTTCTGAGCGCGGAACGGGCCGCCTGAGCGCCGGTGCGCCCCTGGCCGAATCCCTGGCCCCGGGGCGGCTTCGGCGGTGAATGGCCGACAGCGGCGGCGCGGTCGAGCGGTCGAGCTGGTAGCTCCTAGGAGGGACAGCGGACGCCGGCGGAAGGAAGGCCATGGCCATCGGGGACGGAACCAGGGCCGACGCCGCGCCGCCGGACCTTCGGCTGCCCGGGATCGTGCTGGGGGTGGGGCTGGGCGGGTTCGTCGACGGCATCCTGCTGCATCAGCTCCTGCAGTGGCACCACATGCTCACCAGCACCAACCACGACCGCATCGGGGTGAAGTACTACGACCCGCACACCGTCTCCGGGCTGGAGATGAACACCGTGTGGGACGGCGTCTTCCACGCCGTGTGCTGGCTCGCGGTGCTCACCGGTCTCGCGTTGCTCTACGCGCGGGTGACGACCGGCAGGCGCGGGGTGTGGGCCTCGCGGGTCCTGTGGGGGTGGATTCTGGCCGGTTGGGGCATCTTCAACCTCGTCGAAGGCATTCTGGACCACCAGATCCTGGGCATCCACCACGTGCACGGCGGGCCGCACCAGCTCTGGTGGGACATGGGCTTCCTCGCCCTGGGAGCGCTGCTGGTCGCCGGCGGCCTGCTCCTCCAGCGGGGTGCACGGCCCCACGAGCCGCAGGCGGCCGGCACCGGGCGGGCGGGACGGGTGCGCTGATGGGCCATGACAGCGGCCCCATGCATCACCCGGAGGGCGGCGGCGCGTGGCAGGTCCTGCTGCCGTTGCCGGGCCTGCTGGTGTGCGCCGTCCTCCATCTCTGCCTGGTCCGCCGGGCGCGGCGCCGCAACCCCGCACGGGGCTGGAGCTCCTGGCGCAGCGTCAGCTTCGGCGTCGGTCTCGCCCTGGCGGCCGTCGCCCTGCTGCCGCCCCTCGCGCCCCTGGCCCACAACGACTTCCGCGGTCACATGGCCCAGCACCTGCTCATCGGCATGTACGCACCGCTCGTCCTCGTGCTCGGCGCCCCGGTGACGCTCCTGCTGCGTGCCCTGCCGGCACCGCACGCCCGCGCTCTCACCCTGGTGCTGCACAGCCGTCCGGCCCGTCTCCTCACCCATCCGGTCATGGCCCTGCTGCTGTCCACCGGCAGTCTCGCGGTCCTGTACTTCACACCGCTCTACAACACCGCCATGGCCCATCCGGCCGGGCACTGGCTGCTGCACGCGCACTTCCTGCTGTCCGGCTGCCTGTTCGCCCATGCCATCGCCGGGCCGGACCCCGCCCCGGGCCGTCCCGGCGTACGGGCCCGGCTGGTCTGCCTCGGCTGTGCCATCGCCGTGCACGCGGTCGTCGCGCAGCTGATGTACGGCGGCTTCTGGGTCGACATCCACGCTCCCGTCCCCCAGGTGCGGGGCGGCGCGGAGATCATGTACTACGGCGGTGACATCGCCGAGCTCCTCCTCGCCGCGGCCCTCGTCGCCACCTGGCGCCCGGACCGGGCACCGCGGCCGCCCTTGGCCTACGCTACGGTGCGGAACTGACGGACCACCCCGGCGGCGGCACCCCCGGGATGCCGGCGGACCGCGGGCGGCCCCTCCCCCGGCCCAGGCCAGTCCGCCGGGCCCCGGGAGAACCGCACACTGCTGAAGGGCGGCTCGGACCGGCGGCGGACGGTCAAGGCGCCGTACGCCGCCCGGTGCGCGTACGGCACGGCCGGCGTGCCTCGCAGCGTGCCGGTCACTCCGGGTGGGCCACCGCGTCCCTCTGCAGTTGCACGGCCGCCAGCAGGCTCAGCGCGGGCTCCGCCTGGCGCAGCGCCTTCACCGCCGCGACCGATTCGATGGCCCCCGTGAACCCGACGGCCTCCAGCCGGGAACGGACCCAGCGGGCGCGCAGCTGGGTGTCCGTGGCGGCGGCCGTGGCCTCGACGAGGGCGGCGGCCCGCTCCAGGCCCGGGCGCTCTTCCGCGGACGCCTCGGTCAGCGCCTGGCGCAGGGTGGCCGCGACCAGGTCGGAGTCGCGGATGAGCAGTACGGCGTCGTGCTTCTTGGTCAGCCCCGTGAATGCCTTCATGTTGATCACTGTGCCTGTCACCTGCCCGGTCCGCCAAACCACTTGAGGAACCTCAGAGGCAGCGGCTCTCCGCGGCGCCGCCGGGTGCCGCCTGCCCGGGTGCCGCCCCGCCTCCACCGAGTGGGTGCCTTCCGGCCGGACGGACGGTGTCCTGCCGCGGCAGAGCGCACCGGGCTTCTAGCCTCGGCGGCATGC
This sequence comes from Streptomyces filipinensis, assembly GCF_014649495.1. Lineage (GTDB taxonomy): Bacteria > Actinomycetota > Actinomycetes > Streptomycetales > Streptomycetaceae > Streptomyces > Streptomyces filipinensis. The sequence continues at coordinate 235,321 of NZ_BMTD01000013.1, forward strand.
TGGGGCTTCCTGATCACGTCCGTGCCTGCCTGTTCGACCTCGACGGGGTGCTCACCCAGACCGCGAAAGTGCACGCGGCCGCCTGGAAGGAGATGTTCGACGGCTACCTCCGCGAGCGCGCGAGCCGTGAGGGCAGCGCGTTCGTGCCCTTCGACGCGGTCGAGGACTACGACGCGTACGTGGACGGGCGCCCCCGTGAGGACGGCGTGCGCACCTTCCTCGCGGCGCGCGGGGTGCACCTGCCCGAGGGGTCGCCGGACGACCCGCCGGAGGCGGAGACCGTGAACGGACTGGGCAACCGGAAGAACAACCTGGTGCTGCGGCGGATCCGCGAGGACGGGGTGCAACCCTACGAGGGCTCGGTGCGTTTCGTACACGCGGTGCGGGAAGCCGGTCTGCGCTGTGCGGTGGTCTCGTCCAGTGCGAACTGCCGGGACGTCCTGGTCGCGGCCGGGATCGAGGACCTCTTCGACGAGCGGATCGACGGAGTGGTGGCGCACCAGCGTCATCTGCGCGGCAAGCCCGCCCCGGACACCTTCCTGGAGGCGGCCCGCGGGCTGGGCACGGGGCCGGACGAGGCGGCCGTGTTCGAAGACGCCCTGGCCGGCGTCGAGGCGGGCCGGGCGGGCCGGTTCGGCGTGGTCGTGGGGGTCGACCGGGTGGGCCAGGCGGAGCAACTGCGGGCGCACGGGGCGGACGTGGTGGGCCGGGACCTGGCGGAACTGCTGGAGTCGCGGTGATCACCCATCCCAGCTTCACGGTCGAGCCGTGGTGCCTGCGCGAGACCGAGCTGAATCTCGATGTGCTCGCCCAGAGCGAATCGGTGTTCGCGCTGTCCAACGGGCACGTCGGGTGGCGCGGGAACCTCGACGAGGGAGAGCCGCACGGACTGCCCGGCGCCTACCTCAACGGCGTCTACGAGATGCATCCGCTGCCGTACGCGGAAGCGGGCTACGGGTATCCCGAGTCCGGCCAGACGATGATCAACGTCACCGACGGCAAGATCATCCGGCTGCTCGTCGACGACCACCCGTGCGATCTGCGGTACGGCCGGCTGCTGGCGCACGAGCGGGTTCTGGACTTCCGCTCCGGTCTGGTCACCCGGACCGCGCGGTGGACCTCGCCCGGCGGGCGTACGGTCCGGATCACGTCACGCCGGCTCGTGTCCTTCACCCAGCGGGCGGTGGCCGCGGTGGTGTACGAGGTGGAGCCGGTCGACGGACCGACCACGGTGGCCGTGCAGTCCGAACTCGTCGCCAACGAACAGCTGCCCCGTTTCGCGGGCGACCCGCGTGTCGCCGCGGCGACCGAGTCCCCGCTGCGGCCCGAGGAGCACTTCGCACAGGACACCCGGCTGCGCCTCGTGCACCGCACCGACCGCAGTGCGCTGCGGGTGGGAGCGGCGGCCGACCATCTGATCGAGGGGCCCGGGAGCACGAGCTGGACGGCGCAGAGCGAGCCCGACGTCAGCCGGCTGACAGTGACCGCGGACCTGGAGCCCGGACAGCCGCTGCGGCTGGTCAAGTTCGTGGCCTACGGCTGGTCCGGGGAGCGTTCGCTGCCGGCCGTGCACGATCAGGTGGACGGGGCGGTGGCGGCCGCGGTCAGCACCGGCTGGGACGGACTGGTCGCGGCCCAGCGGGCGTACCTTGACCGCTTCTGGGACGGCGCGGACGTCGTGGTGGAGGGCGACGCGCAGATCCAGCAGGCGGTGCGGTTCGCCCTCTTCCATGTGCTCCAGGCGGCGGCCCGCGGCGAGAACCGGGCGATTCCCGCGAAGGGCCTGACCGGCACCGGGTACGACGGCCACTCCTTCTGGGACACCGAGTCCTATGTGCTGCCGGTGCTGACGTTCACCGCGCCGGAAGCCGTCGCGTCGGCCCTGCGATGGCGGCACCGGACGCTGCCGGCGGCACGGGAGCGCGCGCGTCAACTGGGGCTGTCGGGGGCGACGTTCCCCTGGCGGACCATCGACGGCGCGGAGTGCTCCGCCTACTGGCCCGCGGGGACGGCCGCCTTCCACGTCAACGCCGACATCGCCGCGGCCGTCGTACGGTACGTCATGGTGACCGGAGACGAGGACTTCGAGCGCGCCGAGGGGCTCGACCTGCTCGTGGAGACCGCCCGGCTGTGGCGCTCCCTCGGTCACCACGACGCGGAGGGCGTCTTCCACATCGACGGGGTCACCGGCCCCGACGAGTACAGCGCCTTCGCCCGGGACAACCTGTACACCAACCTGATGGCCCGGCAGAACATGCTCGCCGCGGCGGACGCGGCGGTCCGCCACCGGGACCGCGCCACGGAACTCGGTGTCGACGACGAGGAGGCCGCGGTGTGGCGGGACGCCGCGGCCCGCATGGCGGTGCCCTACAACGACGCTCTCGGCGTCCACGAACAGTCGGCCGGTTTCACGACCTTCCAGCGCTGGGACTTCGAGGCGACCCCGCCCGAGAACTACCCGCTGCTGCTGCACTACCCCTACTTCGACCTCTACCGCAAGCAGGTGCTGAAACAGGCCGACCTGGTACTGGCGATGCTGGAGTGCCCGCACGCCTTCACCGACGAGGAGAAGGCACGCAACTTCGCCTACTACGACGCGCTGACCGTCCGCGACTCCTCCCTCTCGGCGTGCTCCCAGGCGGTACTCGCCGCCGAGACCGGGCATCTGCGACTGGCCTACGCCTACCTCGGCGAGGCCGCGCTGATGGACCTGGACGACCTTGAGCACAACACCCGCGACGGACTGCACATCGCCTCCCTCGCCGGAACCTGGATCGCCGTGGTCGTGGGCTTCGGGGGGATGCGCCGTCACCTCGGCGAGGACGGAAAGCCGGACCAGCTGGCGTTCACACCACGCCTGCCGGAAGCCCTGTCCCGGGTGGCGTTCACCGTGCTGGTGCGCGGACGCAGACTGAAGGTGGACATCGGCCCGGCCCATGCGCGTTACCAGCTGGTGGCAGGCGACCCGCTGGTCGTGCTGCACCACGGGCAGCCGACGACCGTCACCGGCGACGAGCCGGTGGTCCGCCCGATGCCCCCCGTGCCCCCGCGCCCCGAGCCGCAACAGCCGCCGGGCCGCCACCCGGTGCGCCTGCCCGCCGACGAGGGCTCCCGGACTGAGACACTCGAGTAGCGCAGCGGGGAACCCGCTGCGTACGGCCGCCCTCAGCAGGCGGACAGCGACCGGTACCGGGGGGAAGGCGTGACGGACCACGGCGGGCGGCGGCGCATCGATCTGGACGGCGTCCCCGAGACGCTGCTGTGGAATCTCTACCAGCGGGCCTTCGAGGCACGGCAGCCGCACCCGGTGCTCGACGACCCGAAGGCGATCGAGCTCGTCGAACGCATCGACTATCCCTTCGAAGAGACCTTCGGCACGCCTTCCCCGCTCCTCGCCCAGGGACAGGCGCTGCGCGTGCGCACGTTCGACGATGCCGTCAGGGGCTTCCTCCGGGAGCACCCCCACGGCACGGTCGTCACGCTCGCCGAAGGGCTGGAGACGCAGTTCTGGCGGGTCGACAACGGCCGCGCCCGCTGGCTCTGCGTCGAACTCCCGGAGACCGCGCGGGTGCGCCGCGCGCTGCTGCCGGACGGGGAACGCCGCCGGACGCTGGCGCAGTCGGCACTGGACCTGTCCTGGCGGGACGAGGTGGACGCCTCGCAGGGGGTGCTCGTCACCGCCCAGGGCCTGCTGATGTACCTTCAGCCGGCGAAGGTGCGGGATCTGATCGCCGGCTGCGCCGGGGCGTTTCCCGGCGGGGCCCTGGTCTTCGACGCGGTGCCCCGGTGGTTCGGCGAACGCACCCTGCGCGGCGCGATGAAGACGGCGCAGGGCTATGTGACTCCGCCCATGCCCTGGGCGCTGGACGCCGGGGAGCTGGACAAGATCGGCACGGCGCACCCGGCGGTCACCGAGGTCCGTGAGCTGCCGCTGCCCCGCGGGCGCGGCCCGTACTTCGGCCTCGTGTGGCCGGCGCTGCGCAGGCTGCCGGTCGTGCGGAACATCCGGCCGACGATGACCGTCATGGCCCGCTTCGGCCCGACTCCCTAGCGAGGCAGCGAACCGGCCGCCGTCCTGTGTGACGGCGCCGGCGCGACGGCGGCCGTCCGCCTCGCTCCCAGCCAGGCGAGGGAGGTGAGGACGAACAACCCCTCGACGAGCAGGGAGAGCGGTCCGTACGGCGACTCCCAACCGGGTTCGTAGTAGCCGCCGGGCAGACCCACGGTGCGGGACGACAGAAATCCGATGATCATGCCGAGGCTGACCACGGATCCGGCCAGCCACGCGGCCGCCGGACGCCTCAGGGTCACCAGTGCCGCGGCCACGACGAGCATGACGGCACTGCCCAGGGCGAACAGCAAGCCGATGTAGAACTTCACCTCCAGGTGATCGGGAACAAGGAGGCCGTGCAGCACGACGTTGCCGATGGCGCAGCACGCTCCCAGCCCTCTCAGAGTGACGTCGGTGACGGAGAGGGAGGTCATGATGACTCCAGCCGTTGATATGTGCGCAAGAGACCTACGGGACGAAGGGGTTGCTCCGTTTCGGGAGGCGGCGCCTCCTGTGAGGGGATACGCAAACGACGTTGGAAAGGATTCCGGGTAACGGACCGCTACGGCGAAGGGTGCGCAAGCCATGCACGCGATCGGGCACGCCCTGGCCGTCGCCGGGGCGATGACCTGGGAGATCACCTGGGCCCTCGTCCTCGGCTTCGGCCTGTCCGCCGTCGTACAGGCGGTGGTGCGCCGCGAGACCGTCGTACGTCTCCTCGGCGACGACCGACCGCGGACCCTGGCCCTGTCCGCGGGGCTCGGCGCGGCCTCGTCGTCCTGCTCCTACGCGGCCGTCGCTCTGGCCCGCTCGCTGTTCCGCAAGGGCGCGGACTTCACGGCCGCGATGGCCTTCGAGATCGCCTCCACCAACCTGGTGATCGAGCTGGGCGTGATCCTCGCGCTGCTGATGGGCTGGCAGTTCACCGTGGCGGAGTTCGTCGGCGGACCTCTCATGATCATTCTGCTTGCCGTTCTGTTCCGTCTCCTCCTGCGGCAGCGACTTCTGCGCAGCGCCGGGGAGCAGGCCGAACGGGGGCTGGCCGGCTCCATGGAAGGCCACGCGGCCATGGACATGTCGGTGCGGGGCGAAGGCGGTTTCCTCCGTCGGCTGCTCACCCGAGACGGTTTCACCTCCGTGTCGCACATCTTCGTCATGGAGTGGGCGGCGATCCTGCGCGACCTGGTGGCGGGCCTGCTGATCGCGGGGGCGATCGCCGCATGGGTACCGGACGATTTCTGGCGCGCGTTCTTCCTCGCCGACCATCCGCTCGCGGCGAAGCTGATCGGCCCGCTCGTGGGCCCGCTCGTCGCGATCGCCACCTTCGTGTGCTCGATCGGCAACGTGCCGCTGGCCGTCGTGCTGTGGAAGGGAGGCATCAGCTTCGGCGGCGTGATCGCCTTCATCTACGCGGACCTGTTGATCCTGCCGATCCTGAACATCTACCGGAAGTACTACGGGGCCCGGATGGCGGCGTTCCTGTTCCTGACCTTCTTCACGGCGATGGCCCTGGCCGGATACCTCGTCGAGTTCGCCTTCGGGGGCCTGGGTCTCATCCCGGACCAGGCCCGGGCGAGGCTTCCCCAGGAGGGTGTCAGCTGGAACTACACGACCTGGCTCAACATCGCCTTCCTGCTGCTGGCCGCCGCCTCGCTCGTACGCTTCCTGCGCACCGGTGGCCCGGCCATGCTGCGGATGATGGGCGGGGCACCCGAGCACGGCGCTTGACCTTGCCCCCAGGGGCAGGGTTTAGCGTCAGCAGCGAGGTGAGCGGCATGAAGATCGGTGAACTCGCACGTCAGGCCGGCGTGACGACGAAAGCGGTGCGGTACTACGAATCGCTGGGCTTGATCACGCCCGAGCGGCTCGCCAACGGCTACCGCGACTACGGCGGCGCCGACGTGCGCCTCGTGCGCGAGATCAGGGCCCTCCACCAGCTGGGCATCCCCGTCGAACGGACCCGGCCCTTCCTGGAGTGCCTGGCCGCCGGGAGCCTGCACGCCGACGACTGCCCCGCCTCGCTGGCCACCTACCGTGAGGCGATCGATGAACTCACCGGGCGCATCGAGGCGCTCAGCGCGCGCCGCGCGACACTGATCGCCCAGCTGCAGATCGCGGCCCACCGCGGCAGCGGTGTCGTACCGCGCAAGGCGGGCGGAGCGGCAGGCAGCGACTACCTGACCCTGCCCGTGGACCTGCCCGTCCCCGAGGACGACGGCGCCGCCGCCCACCTGCCCGGCACGCCGATGCCGCCCCTCGCGCTGCCGGACACCGCGGGCAAGACGGTCCGCCTGGACGCACTCGGGCCCCGGCGCACGGTGATCTACATCTACCCGCTCACCGGCCGTCCCGGCACCGACCTGCCGGAGGGCTGGAACTCCATCCCGGGCGCCCGCGGCTGCACCCCCGAAGCGTGCGGTTTCCGCGATCACTTCCAGGACCTCCTCGAAGCCGGTGCCGGCCGCGTGTACGGGCTGTCCAGCCAGGACACCGGCTACCAGAACGAGGTCGTGGAGCGGCTCGGCCTGCCCTTCGACATGCTCTCCGACCCGGCCCTCGGCCTCGCCGACACCCTGGGCCTGCCCACCTTCGAGGCCGACGGGGCGCGCCTGTTCAGGCGACTGACCCTCGTCGTCCGCGGCGGCGTGATCGAGCACGCCTTCTACCCGGTCTTCCCACCGGACGAGCACGCCCAGCAGGTCCTGACCTGGCTGCGCGAGAACCCCCTGTAGGGCGGTGCCGGCGGCCACGGGCCGTCAGACGCCCGCTGAGGCACCCTTCCCCCTTCTCACGATCGCCGACGGAGGCCCGACCGTGTACGTTCCGAAGCACTTCGTGCCCGGCGAGGACGCCGTCCGTGACCTGCTGGCCCACCACGGGGCGTCCGACCTGGTCACCATGACCCCGCGGGGCCTGCTGTCCACCCTGCTGCCCTTCGAGTACGACCCGGACGCCGGGGAGCACGGCGCGCTGATCGGGCACATGGCCCGCGCCAACGACCAGTGGCGCGAGCCGGTGCAGGGCGAGGCCATGGTGATCGTCCGGGGGCCCGAGGCGTACATAACGCCGACCTGGTACGCCACCAAGCGCGAGCACCATCGGGTGGTGCCGACGTGGAACTACATGGCCGCGCATGTCTACGGGCAGCTTGTCGTCCACGACGACCCGGCCTGGATCGAGGCACAGATGCGCCGGCTGACCGACCGGCACGAGGCCGGTTCCGACGAGCCCTGGTCGGTCGACCAGGCCCCGGCCCGGTACATCGCGGGCCGGCTGCGGGCTGTCGTCGGCGTCGAGTTGCTCATCAGCCGCGTCGAGGCGAAGTCCAAGCTCAGCCAGAACCAGCCGCGGGAGAACGTCGAGGGGGTCGTCGCGGGTCTCATAGCCCGCGGCCAGGCCGGTGACACCGCGGTCGCCGCCGCGGTCCGTGCCCACGACCCGCACCCCACCACGTCCTGAGCGGCGCGCCCTACGGCACCACGACCCACCCGCGGCTCCTGACGTCCCTTCAGGTCGCCGTGTGTGCCGAGGCACCGGGTTTGGTGTACGCCTGCCGTGGCTCGAGACGCCCGTGATCGGCCGTGCAGACGACGACGGCTTCGACCGGTTCGCCGCAGTCACGGTGCCGTACCTCCAGGGGCGGCCCCTCGGCGTCCGCGGTGTAGCGGTCGCCCCACTGCTTGAGGGCGATCATCACGGGCCACAGATCCCAGCCCTTGCGGGTGAGGCGGTACTCGTGGCGCGTACGGCGGCCGGGCTCGCGATAGGGGACGGTGTCCAGGATCCCGGCGGCGACGAGTTTGCGCAGCCGGTCCGCCAGCACCGCCTCCGACAGTCCCATGTGCCGGCGGAAGTCGTCGAAACGGCGCACGCCGTTCATGGCGTCCCGCAGTACCAGCAGCGACCACTTCTCACCGATCAGGTCGAGGGTGCGCTGCACCGTGCAGTTCTCGGTGCTGGTCTCCAGCCAGATCATGCAGCCATCGTAGGCTGGCTTCGGCATTGACAGCCAGAAGTCCGGCTGGCTAGCTTCGGATATTGAAGTCAGTTGAGGAGGAAGAGGGCCCATGACGAGGTCACGCACGTTCGAATGGCAGGATCCGAGTGTCTCCGCCGCCGCCGTAGGCCGGGAGAGCGGTCTCGACTTCCTGCGCAGCGTGCTGGGCCGGCTGCCCGCCCCGCCCATCGCCGCGACCCTCGGGTTCACCCTGGAAGAGGTCGAGTCCGGCCGCGCCGTCTTCGTCCTGGAGCCGGGCGAGGAGCACTACAACCCCATCGGCAGCGTTCATGGCGGTGTCTACGCCACCCTCCTCGACTCAGCCGCGGGCTGTGCCGTGCAGTCCGCCCTTCCGGCAGGCATGGGGTACACGTCGCTCGACCTGAGCGTGAAGTTCCTGCGCCCCATCACCGTCGACACCGGCAAGGTCCGCGCCGTCGGCACCATCCTCAACCAGGGTCGCCGCACCGCCCTGGCGCAAGCCGAACTGTTCGATTCCGAGGACCGTCTGCTCGCCCATGCCACCAGCAGCTGCATGCTCTTCCCCGTTTCCCCGGGCTAGGCGGCGGCAACCGCGAGCCGCCCTTACGCACCCCTGGCCACCCTCAGGCCATCGAAGCGCCCGAGGCCTCCCGTGCGGCAGCGTCACGGCGGGGCCGCGAGGCTGAGTTCGGTGAGTCGACGGCGGAGCCGGGTCAGCACGGTGGCCCTTTCGGTGCGGGCCGGGACGGCCGTCACCCGCGTATCCGGCCGGCGCGGCAGCGTGCCCCGACCCCCTAGGGTTTCCGTGTGCCGACGCACAGCATTGGCCAGGCCGCGCGCCTGCTGAGAGTGAGCCCGGAAACCGTGCGCCGGTGGGCGGACGCGGGCCGGCTGCCGATGGGGCGGGACGGCTCGGGGAACCGGGTGATCGACGGCGTGGGGCTGGACCGGTTCGTGCGGGCGCGGGCGGCCGAGGGCGAGCGGCGTGACTCGCCGGGGCCGCCGACCTGCGTGCGCAACGCGCTCACGGGGATCGTCACGGCCCTGGCCATGGACGATGTCGTGGCCCGGGTGGAGATCCAGGCCGGTCCGCACCAGGCCGTGTCCCTGGTGACCCGGGAGGCCGTGGACGAGCTGGGGCTGGCTGTCGGGGTCACGGTCATCGCGCGGGTGAAGTCGACGAGCGTGCACGTCGAACGGCCGTAGCAGCCGGTGGACCGCTCGGGTCCGTGCGGCACAGCAGGGCCGCCCACAGGTCGAGGCGGTCCCGCAGGCGGGACAGGTCGCGGCCCGTGAAGTGCTCGATGCGCTGGATCCGGTAGTGGACCGTGTTGACGTGCAGGTGCAGCGCCTCGGCGGTGCGGGCCCAGGAGGACACCTACCGCACCCGGCGCGGACAGCACGCCAGCCTGGAGACACACGGAGCGGTCGCCTGGTTCGACGAGGACGGCCGGCTCACCGTGCGCACCAGCTCACAGACCCCGTTCCTCACCCGCCGCGCCCTGTGCGCCCTGTACGACCTGCCGCTGGAGCGGGTGCGGGTGATGGCGGGCCGGGTCGGCGGCGGCTTCGGCGGCAAGCAGGAGATGCTGGTCGAGGACATCGTCGCCCTGGCCGTGCTGAAGCTGCGCCGCCCGGTGAAACTGGAGTACACCCGCGCGGAGCAGTTCTACGGCGCCACCACCCGGCACCCCTTCACCATCCAGGTGAAGGCGGGCGCCCGCCGCGACGGCGTCCTCACCGCCCTCCAGCTGCGGGTCGTCGCGAACACCGGCGCGTACGGCAACCACGGCCCGGTCGTGATGTTCCACAGCGTCGGCGAGTCCATGGCGATCTACCGCGCCGTGCACAAGAAGGTCGACGCCTACTCGGTCTACACGCACACCGTCCCGGCCGGCGCGTTCCGCGGCTACGGCCTCGGCCAGGTGATGTTCGCCGTCGAGTCCGCCTTCGACGAACTGGCCCGACGGCTGGACCTGGACCCGCTGGAGTTCAAGGCCCGCAACGTCATCGGCGCCGACGAGCCGATGGTCACCCCGGGTGGCCACGAGGAGGACCTGCACATCGCCAGCTACGGCCTCGACCAATGCATCGGCATCGTGCGCCGGGCACAGGCGGAGACCGATGCGGGCCTTCCCGCGCCGGAAGGCTGGCTGGTCGGCGAGGGCGCGGCCCTGGCGATGATCGCCACCGGCCCGCCCGGTGGTCACATCGTCGACGCCACGACGACCGTGCACCGGCAGATCGCGGCCGGTGAACTCGGCACGACCGTCGACCGGATCGCCATCCGCCAGTCCGACACGGACGTCGTACGCCATGACACCGGCGCGTTCGCCTCCACCGGCACCGTCGTCGCCGGCAAGGCCACCCTGCGCGCCTCCCGCGCGCGTCGGCGGTCCTCTCGTCCGGTTCCAGAGGGAACCGCAGACCCCCAGGCCGAGCCCCCGATCCGGAACGCCTGGGCGCGCGGCTCCTGGCCCCGGGGGGCAGCTCCATGGTGCCGGCGTGCCCGTGCGGAACGCGGAGCCGCTCGGGCACGCCGGCGAAGAGCGGGTCGCTGCGCGCGGCCGGAGCGCACCGGATCTCGCCCCAGCCGACGGGAGCGCCCTACGGGCCCGGACCCTTCCGCCCGCCACCGAGGCCAGGAGCCGCGCGCCCAGGCACACGCCGAGCACCGATTCCGGCACCGGACCGACGGTCGTACCCGCGGCTGCGAGGGGCTGACTCGCGGGCCACCACCTCCCGGGTGACCGTACCCGGTCCTCACGTACAAACGCACATGCCAAGGAGGCGGAGGGATGCTTCGGCTCATGCGAAGCGACAGAAGACTTTTCCCTCGCATCTGCGGCAGTATCATCGGCACATGCACACCTACCGGATCGGGGACGCGGCCGCCTTACTCGGCGTCAGCGCCGACACCGTGAGGCGTCTGGTGGACGGCGGGAAGCTCACCGCCGCACGCGACGCGCTGGGCCGCCGGATCATCCCGGGGCCGGCTCTCGCCGCGTATGCCAGGCAGCTGCACCAGGCCGAGCGGGAGTCCACCGGCTCCTCCGCCCGCAACCGGTTGTCCGGCATCGTCACCGAGGTGATCCGCGGCGATGTGTCGGCGCAGGTGGAGATCCAGGCCGGACCGTTCCGGGTGGTGGCGATGGTCAGCCGCGAGTCGGCTGAGGAGTTGAAGCTGGAGCCCGGTGTTCCGGCGGTTGCCGTGATCAAGTCGACCAACGTGGTCGTCGAGAGACCGTAGACGAGTCCGTCAAGGACCTTGAGGGAGTGGACCCGTGATGACCCGTTCCGTGCGCCGGACCCGCCGCACGCTTCAGGTGACCGGTGCAGGCGCCGCCGCGCTGCTGGCCCTGAGCGCCTGCTCCTCCTCCGACGGCTCTTCGCCCTCGGACTCCGGCTCCTCGGCGTCCTCCGCGTCCGCGAAGCTGTCGGGCACGGTCACCGTGTTCGCCGCCGCCTCGCTCAAGGAGAGCTTCACCGCCTTGGGCAAGGAGTTCGAGCAGGCCCACCCGG
>NZ_BMTD01000014.1 GCF_014649495.1 Streptomyces filipinensis
GTACAAGCAGCAGGACTCCGAGCACCTGCTGGAGACCACCGGCAAGCAGCTGCGCAAGCTGATGAGCTGGGTGAACGAGGAGGCGTAAGCCTCACGGCAGGGGGTCGGGGCAGCTGCTCCGGCCCCCTGTTCCACAACCGGCGGCAGGGCTACAAAATGTAGATTCCCGTCCGGGTGATACTTCCGCGGTGGCGCAAAACGACGACCGCCGCGCCACTACACTGCTGCACAACATACGCGTCAGGCCCACAGCGTCGTGCGTCTTCCGCGGCTAGCCCCCTCCACCGCCAGCGGCCGTCGGGACGGCCGTCCGCATTGGACTTGTGAGGACTCACGTGAGCTCGAAACCCGTCGTACTCATCGCTGAAGAGCTGTCGCCCGCCACCGTCGACGCGCTTGGGCCGGACTTCGAGATCCGGCACTGCAACGGAGCCGACCGCGCCGAGCTGCTTCCCGCCATCGCCGACGTCGACGCGATCCTGATCCGTTCCGCCACCAAGGTCGACGCCGAGGCCATCGCCGCGGCGAAGAAGCTCAAGGTCGTCGCGCGCGCCGGCGTCGGCCTGGACAACGTCGACGTCTCCGCCGCCACCAAGGCCGGCGTGATGGTCGTCAACGCCCCCACCTCCAACATCGTGACCGCCGCCGAGCTCGCCTGCGGTCTGATCCTCGCCAGCGCCCGCAACATCCCGCAGGCCAACACCGCGCTGAAGAACGGCGAGTGGAAGCGCAGCAAGTACACCGGTGTCGAGCTGGCCGAGAAGACCCTCGGCGTCGTCGGCCTCGGCCGCATCGGTGCCCTGGTCGCCCAGCGCATGTCCGCCTTCGGCATGAAGGTCGTCGCCTACGACCCCTACGTGCAGCCCGCGCGGGCCGCGCAGATGGGCGTGAAGGTGCTGTCCCTGGACGAGCTGCTGGAGGTCTCCGACTTCATCACCGTCCACCTGCCCAAGACCCCCGAGACCCTCGGCCTCATCGGCGACGAGGCGCTGCGCAAGGTCAAGCCGAGCGTGCGTGTCGTCAACGCCGCGCGCGGCGGCATCGTGGACGAGGCGGCGCTGTACGCGGCGCTGAAGGAGGGCCGGGTCGCCGGCGCCGGTCTCGACGTGTACGCCAAGGAGCCGTGCACCGACTCGCCGCTGTTCGAGCTGGACCAGGTCGTCTGCACCCCGCACCTCGGCGCCTCCACCGACGAGGCCCAGGAGAAGGCCGGCATCGCCGTCGCCAAGTCGGTGCGCCTCGCGCTCGCCGGCGAGCTGGTGCCGGACGCGGTGAACGTGCAGGGCGGTGTCATCGCCGAGGACGTCAAGCCGGGTCTGCCGCTCGCCGAGCGCCTCGGCCGGATCTTCACCGCGCTCGCCGGTGAGGTCGCGGTCCGCCTCGACGTCGAGGTCTACGGCGAGATCACCCAGCACGACGTGAAGGTGCTGGAGCTGTCCGCGCTCAAGGGTGTCTTCGAGGACGTCGTCGACGAGACGGTGTCGTACGTCAACGCGCCGCTGTTCGCGCAGGAGCGCGGCGTCGAGGTCCGGCTGACCACCAGCTCCGAGTCGGCCGAGCACCGCAACGTCGTCACCGTGCGCGGCACGCTCGCGGACGGCGAGGAGGTGTCGGTCTCCGGCACGCTGGCCGGCCCGAAGCACGTCCAGAAGATCGTCGCGGTCGGCGACTACGACGTCGACCTCGCGCTCGCCGACCACATGGTCGTGCTGCGCTACGAGGACCGCCCCGGTGTCGTCGGCACCGTGGGCCGCATCCTCGGCGAGGCGGGCATCAACATCGCCGGCATGCAGGTCGCCCGCGCGGCGGTGGGCGGTGAGGCGCTGGCCGTGCTCACCGTCGACGACACGGTCACCGCCGGTGTGCTGGCCGAGGTGGCCGCCGAGATCGGTGCGACGTCCGCCCGCTCGGTGAACCTGGTCTGAGACCCTCGCACGACAAGCGCCGGACGGCCTGACCGATGTCAGCCCGTCCGGCGCTTTTGCGTGCCGTGAGGAACCTCAGACCACAGCCTCCTCGGCCTCCGCCGCCGGCGTCTCCCGCACGTGGATCCGGCGCAGGGTCGTCGCCGCCGCGATCGCCGCGAGGAGCAGGACCGCCGTGCCCGCGAGGGCGGCGCCGTGCATGCCGGTGGTGAACGCCTCCCGGGCCGCCGTCGCCAGGGCGTCTCCCGCACGCCCCGGCAGGTGTCCGGCGACGGCCAGCGCGCCGCCCAGGGTCTCGTGGGCCTCGGCCGGGGCCGAGGACGGCATCTCGTGGCGGTAGACCGCCGTACCGATGGAGCCGAGGACCGCCATGCCCAGCGCGCCGCCGAACTCCTGGCCGGTCTCCAGCAGGGAGGAGGCGGCGCCCGCCTTCTCCACCGGGGCCGCGCCCATGGCCAGGTCGGTCATCTGCGACATCACCATGACGATGCCGGAGGCCAGGACGCCGCAGGCGGCGAGGACGAGCCAGAGGGAGTCCGTGCCGGCCAGGGCCAGCAGGCCGTAGCCCACCGCGGCGATGACGAAGCCCGAGGTGACCACGTAGGCGCGGTTGACGCCCTTCTGGACCAGGGCGGTCGCGATCGGGGCCGCCATGCCGATCGGCACCGAGGGCAGCAGCGCCCACAGGGCCGCCTCCATCGCGCTCTTGCCGAGCACCGACTGCAGGTACTGCGTGGTGAAGAAGGCCGAACCCATCATCGCGAACGCGGAGACGAGGTTCAGGACCACCGCGGGGGCGAAGCCCCGGCCGCGGAACAGGGCCGGCGAGATCATCGGCGAGGCGGCCGTCCGCTGGCGGTGGACGAAGAGGACCGCGAAGAGCAGGCCGACGGTGACCGAGACGACGTACTGCGGGTGCCAGCCCTCGGACGGGATCTCCTTGAGGCCGTAGATCACCGGGAGCACCGCCGCCAGCGACAGCGGCACGCTCACGAGGTCGAAGCGGCCGGGCTCAGGGTTCCTCGACTCGGGGAGCAGGAGCGGACCGAGGACCAGCAGCAGGGCCATCGCGGGCAGGTTGACCAGGAAGACCGAGCCCCACCAGAAGTACTGGACCAGCACACCGCTCAGCACGGAGCCCAGTGCGATGCCGCCGGTCATCACGCCGGACCAGATGCCGATCGCCTTCGCCCGCTGCCCGGGGTCGGTGAACATCGTGCGGACGAGCGCCATCGTCGAGGGCATCAGGGTCGCCCCGCCGATACCGAGGACCGCGCGGGCCGCGATCAGGGTCTCGGCGCTGTTCGCGTAGGCCGCGACCAGGGACGCGGCCCCGAAGGCCGCGGCGCCGATCAGGAGGAGCTTGCGGCGGCCGATGCGGTCGCCCAGCGAACCCATCGTCATCAGCAGGCCGGCCAGGACGAAGGCGTAGATGTCGAAGATCCACAGCTGCTGGGTGCCGCTCGGGGCGAGGTCCGCGCTGATCGCCGGGATGGCGAAGTAGAGGACCGAGACGTCCATGGAGACCAGCAGCAGCGGAAGCATCAGCACCGCGAGCGCGGTCCATTCGCGGCGACCGGCGCGTCCGGCAGGGGAGTTGGTGCTCGTCGAGTGGGTCATGCCGATGACTGTACGGGCGTCTTAAACACTTGTCTAGAACGAATGTATAAGTCATCCGTCTAGGACGCTCGTATGGATCGGCGGTAGGGTGGGACGCATGGGACACCGTGAGGATCTGCTCGAAGGCGCCAAGCGCTGCCTGCTGGAGAAGGGGTTCCTGCGCACGACCGCGCGGGACATCGTCAAGGAGTCGGGCACCAACCTGGCGTCGATCGGCTACCACTACGGGTCGAAGGCCGAGTTGCTGGTGCAGGCCTACGTCGCGCTGATCGAGGAGGTGGGGGAGCGGTTCGACCCCGGGCTCGGCGGGACGGTGACGCAGCCCCCCGGGTCGCTGGAGCGCTTCCAGGAGGTGTGGACGAGCATCATCCGCACGGTGCCCGACTCCCGGGCGATCTGGCTGCTCAGCTTCGAGCTCATGTTCCAGGACGAGCGGCTGGAGCAGGTGCGCAAGCTCCTGGCCGAGGCGCAGAAGGAGGGCCGCGCGGGGCTCGCCGCCATGTTCAGCGGTGTCCCGGAGGCCGAACTCGACCCGGAGGCGGTCGATACCGAGGGGCGCCTCTACCAGACGCTGCTCAACGGCCTCATGGTCCAGTGGCTCTTCGACCCGGACTCGGCCACCACCGCCGAGCAGCTGACGGCGGGGCTGCGCCGGGTGATCGACGGGGTCGGCAACAGCTAGCAGCGCCGGCTGCGTACGGATCGGCGGCGTCCCGGTGACCTGTGCGGGCAACGGCGTCCGGGGCCCGCTGACCCTGGACGCCGACACCGGCGGCTTCTCGGTCACCGGCAACGCGGTCACCGGCCCGGTGCGGATCACCGGCAACAGCGGCAGCGGCCCGCTCCCCGAGGAGTCCACGCCCGCCTTCGTGGACGACCAGGTCGACGGTCCGCTGTCCTGCGACGGCAGCGCGCCGGAACTGCGGCAGAGCGGCAACACGGTGAGCGGGCCACGGTCCGGACAGTGCCGGTGAGCCGTTGACGTGCGTACGCGCCGGTACGCGCTGAACGCGCCGGTGCGCGGATTGCGGGCGGCCGTCGGGTGCGGGAGATTGACCCCATGTGCCCGAATCGCCAGGAACCCTGGCCGAGATGCCCGTAGCGGACACCCGGACGGCGGTGCTGATCGTCGGGGCCGGCCCGGTGGGGCTCACCGCCCGCGCCCTGCTGGAACGCTGGGGCGTGCGGACGCTGCTGGTCGAGCGGCATGGCGAGCTGTCACCGTTTCCCCGGTCACGGCTGGTCAACGTGCGCTCGATGGAGATCTTCCGGGGGCTGGGGCTCGCCGACCGGATCACCGCCAGGGCGTTCGCGCCGCGCTACGGCCGGGTCCGCTTCCGTGACACCCTGAGCGGCCGCGACTTCGCCACGGCGGCGATGGCCGCGGTGCACGCACCGGTGCCGGAGAGCCCCGTGACCGGCGTGGTCACCTCGCAGGACCGGCTGGAGCCCGTCCTGCTCGGCGCGGCGGACACGCCGGTGCGGTTCGGGACCGGGCTCGCCGGCCTGACCGAGGAGGACGACGCCGTCGTCGCGCGGCTCGCCGACCACCGCACCGGCGCCGAGACGCGGATCCGCGCCCGGTACGTCCTCGCCGCCGACGGCGCGCACTCCACCGTCCGGCGGCTGCTGGGCATCGGCACCGCCGGCCCGGGCGCGCTCGGGGACGCCACCACCGTGGTGTTCGACGCCGACCTGGACCGCTGGTGCGCCCGGCAGCCCGCCGGGGTCTACTTCACCCCGCACGGCTCCTTCATGCCGCTCTACCCCGAAGGAGGCTGGGCCTGGTTCGGCCCCACGCCCGACGGCGCCGGGGACACCGACTGGGCCGGCCTCGTGGCGCGCGCCCTCGGCCCCGGCACCGGCGTACGGCCCCGGGTGCTGCGTGTCCAGCACTGGGTGATGGAGGCGTTCGTCGCCGAGCGGCTCCTGCACGGCCGGGTCCTGCTGGCCGGCGATGCCGCACACGCGGTCCCGGTCATCGGCGGCCTGGGCATGAACGCCGGCGTGGCCGACGTGCACAACCTGTGCTGGAAACTGGCGGGCGTGCTCCAGGGCTGGGCCGGGCCGGGGCTGCTGGCCACCTACGAGCCGGAACGGCACCCCGTCGCCCACGAGACGCTCCGCCAGGCGGTGGCCAACGCCCAGCTCCTGCGCGAGGTGCAGCGCCGCCGGCTCGCACAGCTGCGGGCCGGGGGAGCGGTGCCGGACCCGGTCGAAACCCCCTGGGCGGACCGGTACTTCGCCCAACTGGGCCTGGTGCTCGGCGCCGTCTACCGCTCCGCCGCCGTCCTCCCCACCGACCAGCCGCCCACCCGGCCCTCCGACCCCGGCACGGACCCCGGCCCCGGCTCCGGTACGGACTACGTGCCCACCGCGGATCCGGGGCGGCGCCTGCCGCACCTCTGGCTCGGCGACGACCGCTCCACGCTGGACACCGTCGGCGCGTGGTTCACCCTGCTCACCCCGGACCCCGCCGCCTGGGCGCAGCGCACGGCCGGGTCCGTCCCGCTGCGCGTCGAGCCACTGCCCCGCGAGCACACCGAGCCGTACGGCCTCGGCCCGCGCGGCGCCCTGCTCGTCCGGCCGGACGGGCACATCGCAGCCCGCTGGCCCGACCGCCCCCCGACCACCACGCCCCTCCCCGACGCCCTGGCCGGTCTTACCGGCCGCCCTTGACGCCCTGGCCGGACGGGACGACATCCCCATCCGCCGGCCCGACCGTCCGCGGGCGGCCATGCCCCTCGCCGCCACCTTGGCCGTTCTTCCGGGCCGCCTGTGGCACGTTCGGCGGGGTGGGATGACCTTGCCGCGCGCTGGCCCGACCGCTCACCAAACGCCACGACCTCTTCTCGGCGCCCTGGCCGGTCTTACCGGGCGTCCCTGATGTCCCGGCCGGTCACAGTCGGGCCCGCTTCAGGGCCATGTGCAGGAGGAGGCGGTCCTCGCCGTCGTCCAGGTCCAGGCCGGTCAGCTGCTCGACCCGGGACAGGCGGTAGTACAGGGTCTGCCGGTGGATGCCCAGTTCGGCGGCCGTGCGGCCGGCCTGCCCCGCGCGGTCGAGATAGACCTCCGCGGTGCGGGCGAGCTCCCGGTGGGCGGGGGAGAGGAGCGGGCCGACCACGGGATCGTGCGCGGACTCGGGCGGCAGCGCGGTCAGCAGCCGGTACGGCCCGATGCGGGCCCACTGGGCGATGGGCCCGAAGCGCGGCTCGGCCAGCGCGGCGCGCGCCGCCGCCGCGGCCTCCTGCCACACCGTCCCCAGTTCGGTGAGACCGACGCGGGGCTCGCCGACCCCGGCGGCCGCCGCTGCCACCCGGGCGCCGGCCCCGCGCGCCGTCTCGGCCTCCTTCAGCACCCGCCCGGCCGCCGCCAGCGCGGGTGTGCTCGTCTGGGTGGTCCGCAGCCGGATCAGCAGCGCGAGGCTCTGCCCCGACACCCCCCAGGGAAGGGTGCACAGCGCCGCCGTGTGGGGGATCGTACGGGCGGCCGGGGCGTCGTCCGGGTCGGCGGACGGCCAGGGGGCGACGCACACCAGGGTGACGGGTCCGTCCGCGCGTGCGCCGAGCGCGGTGCGCAGCTCGGCCACCGCCATGTCCCGCTGCCAGCCGCGTTCCGCGGTCAGCACCGCCCGCAGCTCCCGGCTCAGCCCGGCCCCGGCCTCCGCCTCGTCGGCGAGCAGCGCGCCGATCCGGCCGGCCACCTGCATCGCGGCGGCCAGCTGCGCGTCCGTCGGCCCCGGATCGCCGTCCAGCAGCCAGACGTAGCCGAGGACGACCCCCCGATGGCGTACCGGCAGGCAGATCCGGCCGCGGTACACGCCGGCCTCGGGGCTCGGCGGGATGCGCACCGGGCCGGTCGCGCGGGTGATGCCGAAGCCCTCGAACCACGACCGGACCGTCGCCGTGGAGCGGCGGGTGAGGATCGAGCGGGTGCGCACCGGGTCCAGCGCCGAGGGATCCAGCTCGTCGTCGCTGTCGTACGCGCCGAAGACGATCAGCTCGAAGTCGCGGTTCTCCAGGGTCGCCGGGAAGCCCAGCAGCTCCGAGATCTCGTCCACCAGTTCCTGGTAGTCCGCCTTGTATTCCGCCGCCACTCGGGCATTCTCTCCCATTTTCCGGCGCCTTCATACATCTGTCTGAGATCCCGGGCACGGATGCGTGACAGCTGTCGATGGCTCACGATCGGAGAGATCCTTAGGTTTCACGGTGGTTCTCCGTGCCGTACCCGAAACGTCGGGTGACGGCCCATTTGATGCTTGTCTGTGGAGGTGCCCCGTGCTGGGTCCCGTGATTCTCGCCGCGTCGCGCAGCGACCGGATGCGACGCCTGATCTCGGCGGCCCCGGTGACCAAGCAGGTCGTCGACCGCTTCATACCCGGCGAGACCGTGGCCGACATCGTCCCGATCATCGAGGACCTGACGGCCAAGGGCCTGGAGCTGACGATGGACGTCGTCGGCGAGGACATCACCACCCCCGAGCAGGCCACCCACGCCCGCGACGCCTACCTGGCGCTGATCGACCACCTCAAGGAGCTGCAGCTGGGCGAGCGGGTCGAGATGTCCGTCAAGCTGTCCATGTTCGGCCAGGCGCTGGAGGGCGGCCACGAGCTGGCGCTCGGCAACGTCCGCCCGGTCGTCGAGGCCGCCGCCGCCATCGGTACGACCGTGACACTGGACGCCGAGGACCACACCACCCTCGACTCGATGTTCGCCATCCACGACGAGCTGCGGAAGGACTTCCCGCAGACCGGCTGCGTCATCCAGGCCTACCTCTTCCGCACCGAGGCGGACGCCCGCCGCCTCGCCGCCTCCGGCAGCCGGGTCCGCCTGGTCAAGGGCGCCTACAAGGAGCCCGCCGAGGTCGCCTACCAGCAGAAGCACGAGATCGACAAGGCGTACGTCCGTATCCTGAAGACGCTGATGGAGGGCGAGGGGTACCCGATGATCGGGTCCCACGACCCGCGTCTGATCGCCATCGCCCAGGAGCTGGCCCACCAGGCCGGCCGCAAGCTGGACGAGTACGAGTTCCAGATGCTGTACGGCATCCGCAGCGACGAGCACCTGCGGCTGGCCGCCGAGGGCCACCGCATGCGCGTCTACACCGCCTACGGCACCGACTGGTACGGCTACTTCATGCGGAGGCTTGCCGAGAAGCCGGCGAACCTGCGCTTCTTCGTCCGGTCGATGGTCAGCAAGGGCTGAGCCCGAACACCCGCTCAAGTTCAAGGAGTCAAGGATCTCATGGACGCTGTGACCCAGGTCCCCACCCCCGTCAACGAGCCGGTGCACGGCTACGCCCCCGGCTCGCCCGAGCGCGCCCGGCTGGAGGCCAAGCTCAAGGAGCTGGCCGAGAACCCGATCGAACTGCCGATGACCATCGGCGGCGAGAAGCGGATGGGCGGCGGCGAGCCCTTCGAGGTCGTGCAGCCGCACAACCACAAGGCCGTCATCGGCACCGGCCGCCACGCCACCCAGCAGGACGCGACGGACGCCATCGACGCGGCCCTGGCCGCCGCCCCGGCCTGGCGCGCGATGTCCTTCGACGACCGTGCCGCGATCATCCTGCGCGCCGCCGAGCTGCTGGCCGGCCCGTGGCGGGAGACGATCGCCGCCTCCACCATGCTGGGTCAGTCGAAGACCGCCCAGCAGGCCGAGATCGACTCCCCCTGTGAGCTGGTCGACTTCTGGCGGTTCAACGTCCACTACGCCCGGCAGATCCTCGCCGAGCAGCCCCCGGCGAACTCCCCGGGCGTCTGGAACCGCCTGGACCACCGCCCGCTGGAGGGCTTCGTCTACGCGATCACGCCGTTCAACTTCTCGGCGATCGCCGCCAACCTGCCGACCGCGCCCGCGCTGATGGGCAACGTCGTGCTCTGGAAGCCGTCGCCCACGCAGACGCACGCCGCCGTGCTGCTCATGCAGCTGCTGGAGGAGGCCGGTCTGCCCAAGGGCGTCATCAACCTCGTCACCGGCGACGGCATCGAGGTCTCCAAGGTGGCTCTTGAGCACCGCGACCTCGCGGGCATCCACTTCACCGGCTCGACCAAGACCTTCCAGTACCTGTGGAAGACGGTCGGCAACAACATCGAGAAGTACCGCTCCTACCCGCGTCTGGTCGGCGAGACCGGCGGCAAGGACTTCCTGGTCGCCCACCCGAGCGCCGACCGCGCCGTCCTGAAGACCGCCCTCACCCGCGGTGCCTTCGAGTACCAGGGCCAGAAGTGCTCGGCCACCTCCCGTGCGTACATCCCGGCCTCCATCTGGAACTCCGGCTTCAAGGAGGAGTTCGCGGCCGAGGTCGACTACCTGACCATGGGTGACGTCACCGACCTGTCGAACTTCATCGGCGCCGTGATCGACGACCGCTCGTTCGCCAAGAACAAGGCCGCGATCGACCGTGCCAAGGAGGACCCGACCTGCACGATCGTCGCGGGCGGCACCTACGACGACTCGGTCGGCTACTTCGTCCGCCCGACCGTCGTCGAGTGCTCCGACCCCGAGAACGAGGTCTTCCGCACCGAGTACTTCGGTCCGTTCCTCGCCGTGCACGTCTACGAGGACGAGAAGTACGACGAGATGCTGACCCAGATGGAGTCGGTGTCGGACTACGCGCTGACCGGTTCGGTCATCTCCAACGACCGCGCCGCGGCCGCGTACACGATGGAGAAGCTCCGCTTCGCCGCGGGCAACTTCTACATCAACGACAAGTCGACCGGCGCCGTCGTCGGCCAGCAGCCCTTCGGCGGCGGCCGTGCCTCCGGCACCAACGACAAGGCCGGCGCCCCGCAGAACCTGCTGCGCTGGACCCTGACCCGCGCCATCAAGGAGACGCTGGTCCCGCCGACCGACTACGCCTACCCGCACATGGGCTGACAGCCCCCTCGAACACGGGCCGGGAGGCCTGCCACCGAGCAGGCCTCCCGGCCCGTTTCCAACTCCCGGCGGCCACACGGTCCCCTGCCGGCGCGGGCCGGTGACGGGCGACCATGGGGGCATGGACATCCGACTGCGCCTCGTGCACACCGCCGGCCTCGAACCCGCCGAACTCGGCCGTGTCCGCGCCCTGTTGGACACGGCCTTCGACGGGGAGTTCTCCGCCGAGGACTGGGATCACGGACTCGGCGGGCTGCACGTGCTGGCCGAGGACGGGGACGGGCTCGCCGCGCACGGGGCCCTGGTGATGCGGCGCGTGCGGCATCGCGGGCGCTGGCTGCGCACCGGTTACGTCGAAGCCGTCGCCGTACGGGCCGACGTGCGGCGCACCGGACTCGGCGGGCGGGTGACGGGCGAACTGGAGCGGGTGATCGGCCGGGCGTACGACCTCGGCGCTCTCTCCGCCAGTGCGCAGGGGGCCCGGCTGTACTCCGCCCGGGGCTGGCGGCGGTGGGCCGGACAGGTGCACGCCCTCTCGCCGGACGGGATCGTACGGCTGCCGGAGGAGGAGGGCGGCGTGTACCTGTGGCCCGCGCTCGCCGGGCCGCTCGACCCGGACGGGGAACTGGTCTTCGACTGGCGCGACGGCGACGTGACCTGACGACGGCATGTCCGGACGGCGGCGTGCCCCGACGGCGACGGGTCGTCAGGCGGCGCGGACCAGGATCTTGCCCGTGTTGCCGCCGCGCAGCATCAGCAGGAACGCCTCCACGATCCGCTCGAACCCGTCGACCACCGTCTCGTCCGCCGTCAGCGCCCCGCTGCGCAGATGCGGTACGGCGAAGTCGTACAGCTCGTCCTGCGCGTCCCGGTGGCCGCTCACCAGGAAGCCCTCGATGCGCAGGCTCTTCTCCACGACGGCGGCGTGGTCGAAGACGACCGGCGGGGCGTCCGGGGTGTTGTACTGGCTGATCGTGCCGACCCGCACCACCCGGCCCCGTTCGCGCAGCGCGCCGATCGCCGCGCCGAGCTGGTCGCCGCCGACGTTGTCCACGAAGACGTCGATGCCGGTCGGGGCGGCCTCGGCCAGCAGGTCGGCGACCGGGGCCGTGCGGTAGTCGAAGGCGCTGTCGTAACCGGCCTGTTCCGTCAGGTACGCCACCTTCGCGGGACTGCCCGCGCTGCCGATCACGCGTCCCGCGCCGAGCAGCCGGGCGAAGCGGCCGGCCGCCGTGCCGACCCCGCCGGCCGCGCCGGAGACGAACACGTCCTCGCCCTCGCGCAGCCGGGCGACGCGGGTGAGGGCGACGTACGCGGTCAGACCCGTGCCGCCCAGCACGCTCAGGTACGCCGACAACGGGACGCCGGGGTGGTGGGGGAGCCGTCTGACCTCCTCCGGGCGGACCACGGAGTGCGTGCGCCAGCCCTGGCGGTGGAAGACGACCTCACCCTCGGGCAGGTCCGGTGTGCGCGAGGCGAGGACACGGCCGAGGGTGCGGCCCTCCAGCGGGGCGTGGAGGGCGAAGTCGCCGTCCATCATCTCGCGGTGGTACGGGTCCACGGACCAGTAGAGGTTCTCCACCAGGGCCGTGCCGGGCGCCGGTTCAGGCACCGGGGACTCGGCGAAGCGGAAGTGGTCCGCGGTGGGGAAGCCGGTGGGGCGGGCGGTCTGCTGCACGGTGAGCGCGATCTCGGTCATGCGGGGGACGCTAGGGAGGAATGCCGGGGCCGGGCAGGGGGTTGGGCTCATGGAACGCGCCGATCCATGAAGCGCCCTCATACACGCAGGTGGGAGACCCCGAGTGGCAGCAGCCGACCTTGCCCCGCAGGAACTGAGGATCCTGGTCGCGGTGGCCGACGAGGGCGGGTTCTCCACGGCGGCCGTCCGGCTCGGGGCCACCCAGTCGGCCGTCTCCCACGCCGTGCGGGGGATCGAGCGGAAGCTGGGCGTGGTGCTGTTCGAGCGCGGGCGGTTCGGTGCCCGGCCGACGCCCGCGGGGGAGCGGGCCGCTGCCCATGCGCGGCGGGTGCTGCGGATGCTGGAGGCCCTGGCCGCCGACGTCCGCGATGCGGACACCGGTGAGAGCTCCGGACCGCTGCGGATCGCCGCCTTCCGCAGCGCGGCCCTGCATCTGCTGCCGCCCGCCCTGGAACGGCTCGCCGAGCGGCACCCCGGTGTCGAGGTGACCGTCACCGTCGTACGCGAACTGGGCGCGGGCACCGCGGGAGAGGTCGCCGCGGGACGGGCCGACCTCGGGATCGCCACCCTGAGCGGGCCGCCGCCGGCCGGACTGGTCGGCGGGGTGCTGCTCCAGGAGCCGTACTCCCTGGTCCATCCGGCGGGGCACCGGGACCCGCGCGCCCTCCCGCTCGTCGACTGGGCGGAGAACTGCGGCTCCTACACGCGTGCCTGGTGGGCCGCCCAGGACTGGATCCCGGCGGCGACCGTCAGCGCCGAGGACGACGGCGCGGTGCTGTCCATGGTGGGCAGCGGGCTCGGCATGGCGATCATGCCGGCGCTCTCCCTCACCGGTGCGCCGCCCGCCGTGGAGATCACCGACCTCGGGCCGGACCGCCCCCACCGCTCCGTCGGCTACGTCACCACCAGGGAACTGGCCACCACCGCCGCCGTACGGGCCCTGATCCGCACCCTGCGTTCCCTCCGAACGCCCACCCCTGAACGCGCGGAATCCCAGGTCAGAGAGGTGTGACCCGGCCTGCCGTCTCAGATAGTAGGAAGTCCGAGTAATTGTGCAGACAGAAGCGGGAGACTCCCTTACTTTTGTAGGAGCCGAACGTCTCGCTCGATCCAGCGAATGGCGGTCGTGAGCCGGGCCCTGTGCAGGTAACCCCTGCGGCCGTCGCTCGCCGCCTCTCCGGCGTCTCCCTGCCCCTCTGCGTGCTCCATGTTTGCCGAAGGAGACGATTTCCATGGCCGAGACGACCATCCGCCGCCGCGTCCGCCACGCGTCCCGCACGAGCGAGTCCGACCGCAAGAACGCCGCCGCCGCCCTCCAGCGCGCCCTCGACCGCCGTGACAACGGCGGCGAGACCGGCCACTGAACCCGCCCGCCGGAGGACACCCGTCCGGGTGTCCGAATGGTGGAAGGGTCATGTCAGCACCTGGGACGAGGAGTAGGGTGCCCGCATGTCTCGCAGCATCAATCTCGCAGTGATCCCGGGTGACGGCATCGGCCAGGAGGTCGTGTCCGAAGGTCTCAAGATCCTCTCCGCAGTCCTGCCGCAGGATGTGAAGCTGGAGACCAAGGAGTACGACTTCGGCGCCCGGCGCTACCACGCCACGGGTGAGACCCTCACCGACGCCGACCTCGACGCGCTGAAGCGGCACGACGCCATCCTGCTCGGCGCCATCGGCGACCCGTCGGTGCCGTCCGGCGTCCTGGAGCGCGGCTTCCTGCTCAAGCTCCGCTTCGCCTTCGACCACCACGTCAACCTCCGCCCGTCGAAGCTGCTGCCCGGCGTCGCCACGCCGCTCGCCGGCCAGCCGCAGATCGACTTCGTCGTCGTCCGCGAGGGCACCGAGGGCCCGTACACGGGCAACGGCGGCACCATCCGCAAGGGCACCGAGCACGAGGTCGCCACCGAGGTGTCGGTCAACACGGCCTACGGTGTCGAGCGCGTGGTCCGCGACGCCTTCGCCCGCGCCCAGGCCCGCCCGCGCAAGAAGCTCACGCTGGTCCACAAGAACAACGTGCTGGCCTTCGCCGGGCACCTGTGGACGAACGTCTTCAACAAGGTGGCCCAGGAGTTCCCCGAGGTCACCACCGACTACATCCACGTCGACGCGGCCACGATCTACCTGGTCACCGACCCGGGCCGGTTCGACGTCATCGTCACCGACAACCTCTTCGGCGACATCATCACCGACCTCGCCGCGGCCGTCTCCGGCGGCATCGGCGTGGCCGCCTCCGGCAACATCAACCCCAGCGGCGCGTTCCCGTCCATGTTCGAGCCCGTCCACGGCTCGGCCCCGGACATCGCCGGGCAGGGCAAGGCCGACCCCACCGCGACGGTCCTGTCCGTCGCCCTGCTGCTGCGCCACCTCGGCTACGCCGGCGAGGCCGACCGCATCGAAGCCGCGGTCGCCGCCGACCTCACCGAGCGCGCCTCGCTGGGCGCCCGCAGCACCGCGCAGATCGGCGACGCGCTCGCCGCCCGAGTAGCCGGCTGACCCGGCACCCCCTCCCCACAAGCCGCCGGGTCGCTGCCGCACCCGGCGGCTTTTCCTGTGCCTCGCCGGGTGCCACCATCAACCCCTGGGCCGCTTTCACCCTGGTTCCGTCCACCGCTGCCTCCGCGCGATAATCGAACGCGGAGCCGCGGTATGAGGGAAAGCTCGGACGTCCTAACACTGGCCACCGGTCGTGCGGGCGTGTCTGCGGCCTGTCACTACAACCGGTGAAGGACAACCACTCATGACGACGCCCACGATCGAGCTCAAGCCCTCCGCCCACCCGCTCGCCGCCGCGGAGCGCGAGGCGATCCTGGCCAACCCCGGATTCGGCCGCCACTTCACCGACCACATGGTGACCATCAGGTGGACCGAGGGCCGCGGCTGGCACGACGCCCAGCTCGTTCCGTACGGCCCGATCTCCCTCGACCCCTCCACCCACGTCCTGCACTACGGCCAGGAGATCTTCGAGGGCCTGAAGGCCTACCGGCAGCCCGACGGCTCGATCGCGGTCTTCCGCCCCGAGGCCAACGCCCGCCGCTTCCGCAACTCCGCCCGCCGCATGGCCATGGCCGAGCTGCCCGAGGAGCTGTTCATCGCCGCGCTGGACGCGCTGCTCACCCAGGACGCCGGCTGGGTCCCGCCGCACGGCGGCGAGGAGTCCCTCTACCTGCGCCCGTTCATGTTCGCCACGGAGGCCGCGCTCGGTGTCCACCCGGCGAACGAGTACCTGTTCATGCTGATCGCCTCCCCGTCCGGCGCCTACTTCGCGGGCGGCGTGAAGCCGGTCACCATCTGGGTCTCCGAGGACCACGTCCGCGCCGTCCCGGGCGGCACCGGCGACGCCAAGACCGGCGGCAACTACGCCGCCTCCCTGCTGCCGCAGGCCGAGGCCGCCGCACACGGCTGCGACCAGGTCGTCTACCTCGACGCGGTCTCCCGCACCAAGGTCGAGGAGAGCGGCAGCATGAACGTCGCCTTCGTCTACGGCGACCGGATCGTCACCCCCGAGCTCACCGGCTCGATCCTGGAGGGCATCACCCGCGACTCCCTGCTCCAGGTCGCCCGCGACCTCGGCTACAAGGCCGAGGAAGGGGTCATCACCCTCCAGCAGTGGCGTGAGGACGCCGCATCCGGCGCCCTCACCGAGGTCTTCGCCTGCGGCACCGCGGCCGTGGTCACGCCCATCGGTCACGTCAAGACCAAGACGGACGCCTGGACCCACGGCGACGGCGCTCCCGGCGCGGTCACCGTCCGCCTGCGCGAGGCCCTCCTCGGCCTGCAGCGCGGGATGACGGAGGACAAGCACGGCTGGATGCACAAGGTCGGTTAAGAGCGCGGTTCGAATTGCCGTGAAGGGGCGTCGGGCGTCTGCGGGGCCGTGGTGGCTGATCGCGCAGTTCCCCGCGCCCCTTCGCGGCGTTCGGCGAGCGTCAGCGACACGTACACCGCGCCCCCCACGAGCCCCGACAGCAGGAAGCTGCAGTCCACCCCGCCGGTCAGGCGCAGGAGCGGGCCCTGGTACGACGGCAGGGACACCGCGAGCAGGCCGACCCCGGCACCCACCGCCCAGGACACGGCCGCCCGGAGGTTCCAGCCCGCCCGGTACCAGTAGATCCCGCCCTGTGAACGGCGGTTGAAGACCTGCAGGGCGTCGGCGTCGTAGACCCCGCGGCAGCGGGCGAAGCCGATGAGGGTGATGACGGCCCACGGGGTGCCGATGGCGGTGAGCAGCAGGACGAAGGACGTCATGGCGGACTGCGCGTTCCAGGCGTAGTGGCCGACGAAGACGCAGGCGGTGGCGACGACGGCGACCGTGTAGGTGGCGCGGGCGCGGGAGGCCCTCGGCAGGATGGCGTCCAGGTCGAGGCCCATCGAGTACAGCATCAGGCCCGCGTTGCCGACCGAGCCGGCCGAGGCGGACAGCAGCAGCGGGACCAGGTACCAGGCGGGAGAGGCCGACACCAGCGGACCGGCGTAGTCGAGCGCCGCGTGGGCCGCGTACGCCGTGAACGTGCCGAACAACTGCGGCACCAGCAGGCCGAGGACCAGACCGAGCCAGGTGGCGTGCAGCACGCGGCGGCTGGAGTACCGGGACGGCGAGATGTAGCGGGTGTAGTCGCCGAGCAGCGTGATGAAGGCGATGGGGCCGGACAGGCCCGCGGCCACGGCGGCCAGGAACCAGGTCGGCCAGAAGGAGCCGAGCAGATACCCGCCCGTGCCCGGGAGCGCGGCGGTGCTGAAGTGCGGGGCGTAGGCGAAGACGCCCAGCACCAGCAGGGACGTCATGCCGATCGCCAGCACCTTGGACATCGCGAGCAGCACCCGGTAGCCGTACACCGCGCCGGCGACGGTCGCCGTGGCGAGCACCGCGTAGACGACGGCGTACGACACCCCGTCCGCGGGCAGCCCGAACAGCCGGCCGAGCACGCTCAGCATCACGTCGCCGCCGATCCACACGGTCAGCGCGGTGTACCCGAGGGCCAGCAGCAGGCCGACGACCGAGCCGACCAGCCGGCCCCGCACCCCGAACTGGGCGCCGGACGACGTGGAGAGGTTGGTCGCGGTGCGCAGGGAGACCAGCGCGAGCGGTGCGGTGAAGAGGGTGCCGACGACCGTGCCCGCCAGGACGGAGCTCACCGACGCCCACCAGCCGAGCCCGAAGGACGGCGGCAGCCAGCCGAAGATGATCACCCCGAGGCAGAGGTTGGAGCCGAGCAGGATCGAGACGAGGTCGCGCGGACCGCTGGTCCGCTCCTCGTCCGGGATGGTGTCGACTCCGCGCTGTTCTATCGGCATGGCTGGTCTCCTTCGACGCCGCCTGAGAGTTTTGAGCGACGTTCAATGTGACGTGAAGCTTCCCCGCCGGTCAATGCTTCTGTTTCATGAATTCTGTGTTTAGAGTGATGCTCTAAAGTGCGGAAGGCAAGGAGGTGCCGCGACGTGAGACTGACCCCCACGGAACGTGACCGGCTGCTGCTGTTCGGAGCCGCCGAGCTGGCCCGGGCCCGCCGGGCGCGCGGCCTGAGGCTGAACGTGCCGGAGGCCACCGCGCTGATCGCGGACACCGTGTGCGAGGCCGCACGCGACGGCAGGCGGCTCGCGGAGGCCATCGAGGCGGCCCGGTCCGTGCTCGGTCCCGAGGACGTGCTGCCGGGCGTCGCCGACGTGGTCACCGAGGTGATGGTCGAGGCGGTCTTCGACGACGGCTCCCGGCTCGCGGTGGTCTCCGACCCCATCGGCGGCGGCCTCGGCGAGGACGCACCGGGCGCGCTGCTGCCCGGACCCCAGCACGCCGACCCCGGGCCGGTCGTCCGGCTGCCGGTCACCAACACCGCGACCGTGCCGGTCTCGGTCACCTCCCACTTCCATTTCTTCGAGGCCAACCCGCGCCTCGACTTCGACCGCTCGGCCGCCTACGGCATGCGGCTGGCCGTACCCGCCGGATCGTCCGTGCGGTTCGGGCCGGGGGAGTCCGAGGAGGTCGGTCTCGTGCCCATCGGCGGTGACCGGATCGCGATCGGCTTCGCCGGACTGGTCGACGGGCCGCTGGACGCGCCGGGCGCGAAGGACGAGGCCCTGCGCCGGGCCGCCGCCTGCGGCTACCTCGGAGTCACCCACGTCAGCACGCCGGAAGGAGGCGAGGAGCGATGAGCCGCTCGAAGGGACGAGAGGTGAGCCGGGCGATCCACATCGACCCGCACGCCTACGCGGCCACCCACGGCCCCCGCGCCGGCGACCGTATCCGCCTCGGCGACTCGGGCCTGACCGTCCGCGTCGAGTCCGACTCCCAGCGGTACGGCGACGAGTTCCTGGCCGGCTTCGGCAAGACCGCCCGCGACGGACTGCACCTGAAGGCCGCCGCCGTCCGCGAGACCTGTGACGTCGTCATCAGCAACGTCGTGGTGATCGACGCGGCGCAGGGCATCCGCAAGGTCTCCATCGGCATCCGGGAGGGCCGGATCTGCGGCATCGGGCGCGCCGGCAATCCCGACACCCTGGACGGCGTGGACGTCGTCGTCGGCACCGGCACCTCCATCGTCTCCGGCGAGGGGCTGATCGCCACCGCCGGGGCCGTCGACACGCACGTCCACCTGCTGTCGCCGCGCATCATGGAGGCCTCCCTCGCCTCCGGCGTGACCACGATCATCGGGCAGGAGTTCGGCCCGGTCTGGGGCGTCGGCGTCAACTCGCCCTGGGCGCTGCGCCACGCCTTCAACGCCTTCGACGCGTGGCCGGTCAACATCGGCTTCCTGGGCCGCGGTTCGTCCTCCCATGACGCGCCCCTCGTCGAGGCCCTGGCCGAGGGCGGCGCCTCCGGCTTCAAGGTGCACGAGGACATGGGCGCCCACACCCGCGCCCTGGACACGGCGCTGCGGGTGGCCGAGGAGCACGACGTCCAGGTGGCCCTGCACAGCGACGGCCTGAACGAGTGCCTGTCGGTCGAGGACACCCTTCGCGTCCTCGAAGGCCGCACGATCCACGCCTTCCACATCGAGGGCTGCGGCGGCGGACACGTGCCCAACGTGCTGAAGATGGCCGGTGTCCCGAACGTCATCGGCTCCTCCACCAACCCCACCCTGCCCTTCGGCCGGGACGCGGTCGCCGAGCACTACGGCATGATCGTCTCCGTCCACGACCTCAAGCCCGACCTGCCCGGCGACGCCGCCATGGCCCGCGACCGCATCCGGGCGGGCACGATGGGCGCCGAGGACGTGCTGCACGACCTGGGCGCGATCGGCATCACCTCCTCCGACGCCCAGGGGATGGGCCGCGCCGGTGAGACGGTCCGCCGTACGTTCGCCATGGCCGGCAAGATGAAGGCCGAGCTGGGGCCCCTGGAAGGCGACGGCGAGGGCGACGACAACGCCCGCGTCCTGCGCTACATGGCCAAGCTGACGATCAACCCGGCCATCGCCCACGGCCTCTCCCACGAGGTCGGCTCGATCGAGACCGGCAAGCTCGCCGACATCGTGCTGTGGCGCCCGGAGTACTTCGGCGCCAAGCCGCAGCTCGTCCTCAAGTCCGGCTTCCCGGCCTACGGCGTGGTCGGCGACCCCAACGCGGCCACCGACACCTGCGAACCCCTCGTGCTGGGGCCGCAGTTCGGCGCGTACGGCACCACGGCCGCCGACATCTCGGTCGCGTTCGTCGCCCAGGCGGCCGTCGACCAGGGCAACGACCGGATGCCGACCCGGCGGCGCCGGGTCGCCGTGCGCGGCACCCGCGGCATCGGCCCCGCCGACCTGCGGCTGAACGCCCGTATCGGAGCCGTCGACGTCGACCGGCGCACCGGCCTGGTCACCCTCGACGGCGAGCCGCTCAGCTCCGAGCCCGCCGACTCCGTCCCCCTCAACCGCCTCTACTTCCTCTAACCCTCAGGGATCTCACATGACCACCCCCGCCGCCGACGGCTTCCGCATGCCCGCCGAGTGGACCCCGCACGAGCGCACCTGGATGGCGTGGCCGGGCCCCAACCCCACCTTCGACGACCCCGACGACCTCCGCCTCTCCCGCATGGCCTGGGCCTCGGTGGCCCGCGCCGTCCGCCGCTTCGAACCGGTGACGGTCGTGTGCGGCCCCGGGCAGTCGGCGGACGCCGAGGCGCTGCTCGGCCCCGGCATCGACACGGTCGAGCGCGAGCTGGACGACGCCTGGATGCGGGACATCGGACCCACCTTCCTCACCGACGGACGCGGGCGACTGGCCGCCGTGGACTGGACGTTCAACGGCTGGGGCGCGCAGGACTGGGCCCGCTGGGAGCACGACTCCAAGATCGCCGCCTATGTCTCCGATCTCGCGGGCGCGAAGACGTACGCCTCGAAGCTGGTCAACGAGGGCGGCGCGATCCACGTCGACGGCGAGGGCACCGTGCTGCTCACCGAGACCGTCCAGCTCGGCCCCGAGCGCAACCCGCACTGGTCGAAGGCGGAGGTCGAGGCCGAGATCCACGCCCACCTCGGCACCAGCAAGGCGATCTGGCTGCCGCGCGGCCTGACCGGCGACTACCCGCCGCACGGCTTCGGCACCCTCGGCCACGTCGACATCGTCGCCGCCTTCGCCCGCCCCGGTGTCGTCGTCGCCCACCACCAGCCGGACCCGGCCCACCCCGACCACGAGGTCACCAAGGAGGTCATCGGCCTGCTGAAGTCGGCGACCGACGCCCGGGGCCGCAGGCTGGAGGTCGTGGAGGTACCGGCCCCGACCGTCCTGGAGGCCGACGGCCACTGGGCCGACTACTCCTACATCAACCACTACCTCTGCAACGGCGGCGTCGTGCTGTGCGGCTTCGAGGACCCCCGCGACGAGATCGCCGCCGGGATCTTCCGCCGCCTGTTCCCCGAGCGGACGGTCACCCTGGTGGACGCGCGTACGATCTTTGCGGGTGGGGGCGGCATCCACTGCATCACCCAGCAGCAGCCGAAGGCATGAGCATCGAGGAGAGTCAGGGATGGCCGGTGCGGCACGGGCGCGGAAGAACGCGCCGCCGCGCGAGGAGGTCCTCGCCGCCGCCATGGACATGATCGCCGAGCGCGGTCTGGAGAAGCTCACCATGGCGGCGCTGGGCCGCGAGGTCGGCATGAGCAGCGGCCATCTCCTCTACTACTTCCGCTCCAAGGACGAACTGCTGCTGCAGGCCCTGGAGTGGAGCGAGGGGCGGCTCGGCGCGGAGCGGGGCCGGCTGCTCACGGGCCCCGGAAACGCCCGGGAGCGCCTCGCCGCCTACGTCGACCTGTACGTCCCCGACGGCCACCGCGATCCGCACTGGACCCTGTGGCTGGAGGTCTGGAACCGCTCGCAGAACGCCGACGACGACGCCCGCGAACGGCAGGCTGCCATCGAGGGCGCCTGGCACCGGGACCTGGTCGCCCTGCTCGCCGAGGGCATCTCCCGCGGTCAGTTCCGCCCCGTCGACGCCGACCGGTTCGCCGCCCGCCTGCGCGCGCTCCTCGACGGATTCTCCATCCATGTGGCCGTGGGCCTGCGGGGGACGAACCGGGAGCAGGTCATGGGCCACGTACGGGAGTTCATCGCCGATTCGCTGCTGGTGCCGGGGGCCTGAGCGCGCACCGGGTCAGCCGGCCGTCGTCCACCTCGGCGACCTGGTCGGCGGCGGTGAGATGGGTGCGGTCGTGGGTGACCAGGACCGTGGCCGTGCCCCGCTCGTGGGTGAGCCGGGCGAGCAGGTCGATGACGGCGGCCCCGCGTTCGTGGTCCAGGGCGCTGGTCGGCTCGTCCACGAGCAGCACGGTGGGGTCGTTCATCAGGGCGCGGGCGATGTTCACGCGCTGCCGCTGCCCGCCGGAGAGCTGGTGGGGGCGCCGCCCGGCCTGGGCGGCCAGGCCCACCGCGGCCAGCAGCTCCATCGCCCGGCCGCGGGCCCGGGCCGGGCGGCGGCCGTCGATCTGCGCCATGACCTGGAGCTGTTCCACAGCGGTCAGCGAGGCCAGCAGGTTCGGCTGCTGGAAGACGATGCCGACCGAGCGGCGGCGCAGATCCGTGCGTGCGCGGCGGCTCATCCCGGTCGTGCTCGTGCCGTCGACGGTGACGGTGCCGGAGTCGGGCGTCACCAGCGTGGCGGCGACCGCGAGCAGACTGGACTTGCCCGAGCCGGAGGGCCCGGCCACCACGGTCAGGGTGCCCTTCGGGACGTCCAGGGTGACCTGGTCGAGGGCGGTCAGCCGGTCCTCGCCGTCCGGATAGGTGAGGGTGACACCGGTCAGGTTCAGGCTCATCGGGCGCTCCCCAGGGCGGTCAGCGGGTCGACGGAGGTGATGCGGCGGATGGACAGCGCGGCCCCGAGCGCCCCGAGGGCGATCATCACGACGGCCGGCAGCAGCACGGTCGAGGGCGTCAGCAGGAACGGCACCGCGCCCCCGGCGATCACGGCACCGAGCGCCGCCGCGATACCGGTGCCGGCCAGGGTGCCGCCGGCCAGCAGGACGAGCGCCTGTCCGAGCGCGTCCTTCAGGAGGGTGGCGGTGGGCGCGCCGAGCGCCTTGAGCACGGCGACGTCGGCACCGCGCTGGATCGTCCACACGGTGAAGAACGCGCCGACCACCAGGGCGGAGATGGCGAACAGAAGGCCGCGCATCAGCTGGAGCGAGCCGTTCTCGGAGGTGTAGGAGCCGATCGCGGACAGCGAGGCGTCCCGGGTGACGGTCCTGGTGCGCGCGGCCCGGTCGGCGGCCCGTACGTCGGTGCCGGGGGCGGTGTCGAGGGCGATCACGGTCGCGGTGGGGCCGGTGCCGGGGCCGGCCGGAGGGGCGGTCCTCCCCCAGGCGCCGAGGCTGATCCAGACCACCGGGGTGTGGCTGAAGAAGGCGTCACCCCGTACGGAGGCCACGGTCAGCTTCCGCCCGGCCAGGGTGAAGGTGTCGCCGGTCCGCAGCCCAAGGCGGTCGGCGGCAGGGGCGGACAGCACCGCCGAACCGTCCCCGATCCGGCCGCCGTCGGGAGCCAGCGGCGAGCCGGGCCGCACGCCGAAGGCGGACACCCCGGTACTCCTGGTCCCGGCGGTGGCCCTGGTGGTGGTGATGCCCAGCGGTTCGGCGCTGCGGACGCCCGGCGTGCGGGCCCACCGCCGCCACTGCCGCTCGGTGACCGTGGAGTCCGCGTACGCCAGGTCCTGCCCGCCGCCCGGCGCGGCGAAGGCGATCCGGTCGGCGGGCAGCGAGGTGATCGCGGAGGTGTTCTGCCGGCCGAGCCCGGCGGTCAGCCCGGACAGCAGCCCGACCAGCAGGGTGATCAGTACGATCACCGTGCCCATCAGGGCGAAGCGGCCCTTGGCGAACTTCAGGTCTCGGAAGGCGACGAACACGGCTCGGCCTGCTCTCTGCGCGGGAAACGGTCGGCCTCCACCGTCGCCGCCGCACCCCCGCACGGACATCTGGCGGGGGACGGCACTTCCCGGACCGAAAGGGAGGGTGCGGCTTCCAACTTTCGACAGAGGCCCGGCCGCCGCCCGCCTCCTTAGTCTGGAGGGACCGTGAACGTGAACACTCCCTCCGTGACCCCGACCACCCGGACCCTGGCCTGGTGCCTGCACCTGCTGATCGCCGGCCTGCTGGTGCTGGCCGCCGTCCGGGCCCTCGCCGACGGCCTGCCGCACCCCGGGTGGATCGCCGCCGCCGCCGCGGCCTGCGCGGCGGTGTACGTGGCCGGGCCGGCGCTGCCCCGCGTCCGCGCCTCGCGCCCGGCCGCCGTCCGCTGGCTGGCCGCTGTGGGCGCGATGTGGCTGGTGCTGCTGGCCCTGTCCGCCGACGGGGTCTGGGTCGCCTTCCCGCTGTACTTCCTCCAGCTGCACCTGCTGGCGCGCCGCGCCGCGCTCGCCGCCGTGGCCGGCACCGCGCTCGCCGCGATCGGCGCCTACGCCGCCCACACCGGCTCCTTCGCCCCCGCCATGGCCATCGGCCCGGCGCTCGGCGCCGCCGTCGCGGTGGCCGTGGTGTGGGGCTACCAGGCCCTGTACCGGGAGAGCGAACAGCGGCGCCGGCTGATCGAGGAACTCACCGCCACCCGCGCCGATCTGGCCGAGGCCCAGCACACGGCCGGGGTGCTCGCCGAGCGGGAGCGGCTGGCCCGGGAGATCCACGACACCCTCGCCCAGGGCCTGACCAGCATCCAGTTGCTGCTGCGCGCAGCGGAACGCGCCCTGCCCCAGGCGCCGGAGAACGCCGCTCGCTTCGTCGGCCAGGCCCGGCAGGCGTCCGTGGACAACCTCGCCGAGGCCCGCCGCTTCGTCGCCGCCCTCACCCCGCCCGCCCTGGAGGGCAGCAGCCTGGCCGACGCGCTGGAGCGGCTGTGCGCGACCACCGCCGCCCGGCACGGGATCGCGGTCCGCTTCCGCCTCACCGGCGACCCGCGGCCGCTGCCCACCGCCCAGGAGGTCGCCCTGCTGCGCACGGCCCAGTCGGCCCTCGCCAACACGGTCCGCCACGCCGGCGCGACCACCGCCGAGGTCACCCTCGGCCATCCGGCCGGCCAGGTCGCCGTACACATCACCGACGACGGCACCGGGTTCGACCCCTCGCGCCTGCCCGAACCCGACCCGCAGAGCGGCGGCTTCGGCCTGAGGGCGATGCGCACCCGGATCCACAGCCTCGGCGGCACGCTGACGCTCGACTCCGCCCCCGGCCGCGGTACGGCGCTGACCGCCGCCTTCCCCGCGGACCCGGCCCCCCGGACCACGTCCTCCCTCGCCCCCTCCGCCGGCGCCCACACCCCCGTCCGCACGCACCCCGAACCCGAGGCCCGCCCGTGACCGAGTCCCCCATCCGACTGCTCCTCGCCGACGACCACCCGGTGGTGCGGGCCGGCCTGCGTGCCGTGCTGGAGACGGAGGCCGGTATGACGGTGGTGGCCGAGGCGGCCACCGCCGAGGACGCCGTGGCCCGTGCCGCCGCGGGCGGGATCGACGTCGTCCTGATGGACCTCCAGTTCGGCAGGGGCATGAACGGCGCCGAGGCCACCGCCGCCATCACCGCTCGCCCGGGTGCTCCCCGCGTCCTGATCGTGACGACGTACGACACCGACGCCGACACCCTGGCCGCCATCGAGGCCGGGGCCACCGGCTACCTCCTCAAGGACGCCCCGCCCGAGGACCTGGCCGCGGCCGTGCGCACCGCCGCGGCCGGCCGCACCATCCTCGCCCCCGTGGTCGCCGACCGGCTCCTGGACCGGCTGCGCGCCCCCGCGACCGCCCTGACCCGGCGTGAGACCGAGGTCCTCACCCTGGTCGCCGAGGGCCTGTCCAACCAGGCGATCGGCGCCCGGCTGCACCTCACCGAGGGCACCGTCAAGTCCCATCTGGCCCGGGTCTACGCCAAGCTCGGCGTCGAGTCCCGCACCGCCGCCGTCGCCACCGCCACGGACCTCGGCCTCATCCGCCGCTGAGCCGGTCCCGGCCCCCGGCCCCCCTACTGGGTAAAGGAATCGTTTCCTCCGTCGCCGGGCATGTACCGCCGCATGGGACGACAACACTGGAAGAAGATCTGGGTCGGTTCGGCGGGCAACATGGTCGAGTGGTTCGACTGGTTCGTGTACGCGAGCTTCGCCACCTACTTCGCCGGCGCGTTCTTCCCGAGCGGCAATCCCACCGCCCAGCTCATGAACACCGCCGGCATCTTCGCCGTCGGGTTCTTCATGCGGCCCGTGGGCGGCTGGCTGCTCGGCCGGGTCGGGGACCGCAAGGGCCGCAAGGCGGCGCTGACGCTGACCGTCACGCTGATGTCGGCGTCGGCGATCCTCATCGCCGTCGCCCCGACCTACGCGGTCGCCGGGTACGGCGGCGCGTTCGTGCTGCTCGTAGCGCGCCTGCTGCAGGGCCTGTCGGTGGGCGGCGAGTACGCGGCCAGCGCCACCTACCTGACCGAGGCCTCGGACCCCAGGAGGCGCGGGTTCGCCTCCAGCTTCCAGTACGTCTCCATGACCGCCGGCCAGATCGCCGGTCTCGGCCTGCTGATCGTCCTGCAGCGCACCATGTCGGACAGCGCGCTGCACAGCTACGGCTGGCGCATCCCGTTCGTCGTCGGTGCGCTCGGCGCCGCCGTCATCTTCTATCTGCGGCGCAGCATGCTGGAGACCGAGGTGTACGAGGAGGACGACTCGCACGCCGAGGAGCGCGGCACCCTGCGCGCCCTGTGGGCGCACAGGCGGGAGGCGTTCCTGGTCATCGCCCTGACCATGGGCGGCACCGTCGCGTACTACACGTACACCACCTATCTGACCAAGTACCTGTCCAACTCGGCCGGCCTGTCCAAGCAGACGGCGACGCTCGTCTCCTTCACCGCGCTGATCGTCTTCGCCTGCCTGCAGCCCCTCGCGGGCGCCCTGTCCGACCGGATCGGCCGGCGCCCCCTGCTGATCACCTTCGCGGTCGGCTCCACCCTCCTCACCGTGCCGGTCATGACCCTGCTCAGGCACGTGGACGGCTACTGGCCGGCCCTCGGACTCGCCCTGCTGGCGCTGGTCGTCGTCACGGGCTACACCTCGATCAACGCCTGTGTGAAGGCCGAGCTGTTCCCGACCGGCGTCCGCGCGCTCGGCGTCGCCCTGCCGTACGCCCTCGCCAACGCCCTGTTCGGCGGCACCGCCGAGTACATCGCCCTGTGGTTCAAGAAGGCCGGGACCGAGTCCGGCTTCTACTGGTACGTGGCGGGCTGTGCCGCCGTATCCCTTGTGGTGTACGTCACCATGCGGGAGACCAAGGACCTGGACCTGAGCCGGGCGAGGGCCGGTCGGGAAGCCGGAGCAGGCTCCGGGGAGTCCACCCTGACGCCCGCATCCTGAGACGACCGGTGAGCCGGGGGCGGGGCTGTGCCAGACTGCCCCCGTGCTCTCGTTCGCCATGATTATGGGCAGCAGGCGCGCCGGTCCGCAGTGACCACCTCGTACGACCAGGTGCGGGTGGCCACCGTCGTCCTCGACCCGCGCGCAGACCTCTCGCACCCGCGAGGGGTTTTTTCGTTTTCCGGCCCACCCACAGCCGGGAGCGGAGCGCGAGGGACCATTGGGGGGACGGTGGAGCCGGTCATTCCGGTAAGACCGAAGATCCACAACAGGAGCCTTGAGACCATGACCGAGACGGCAACCAGCGAGCTCGACGACTCGTTCCACGTCTTCGACACCACGCTGCGCGACGGCGCGCAGCGGGAGGGCATCAACCTCACCGTCGCGGACAAGCTCGCCATCGCACGGCACCTGGACGACTTCGGCGTGGGCTTCATCGAGGGCGGCTGGCCCGGCGCGAACCCTCGCGACACCGAGTTCTTCGCC
Organism: Streptomyces filipinensis; assembly: GCF_014649495.1. GTDB lineage: Bacteria > Actinomycetota > Actinomycetes > Streptomycetales > Streptomycetaceae > Streptomyces > Streptomyces filipinensis. The sequence goes on from NZ_BMTD01000014.1 coordinate 27,390, forward strand.
CGCGCGCAGGCCGAGATCGCCTTCAAGCACGCCCAGCTGGTCGCCTTCGGCGCCACCCGTCGTGCCGGGGCGAAAGCCGCCGAGGACCCGCAGGTCAACGCCCTGCTGGAGTCCGGCGCCCCGGTGATCACCCTGGTCGCCAAGTCCCACGACCGGCATGTGGAACTGGCGCTGCGCACCACCCTGGACGAGAACCTGGAGATGGTCCGCGACACCGTCTCGTACCTGAAGGACCAGGGCCGCCGGGTCTTCGTGGACTGCGAGCACTTCTTCGACGGCTACCGCGCCGACCCCGAGTACGCGAAGGCCGTCGTCCGTACGGCCTCCGAGGCGGGCGCGGACGTCGTCATCCTCTGCGACACCAACGGCGGCATGCTGCCCGCCCAGGTCCACGCCGTCGTCTCCACCGTCCTCGCCGACACCGGCGCCCGGCTCGGCATCCACGCCCAGGACGACACCGGCTGTGCGGTCGCCAACACCCTCGCCGCCGTCGACGGGGGCGCCACCCACGTCCAGTGCACGGCCAACGGCTACGGCGAGCGCGTCGGCAACGCCAACCTCTTCCCGGTCGTCGCGGCCCTGGAGCTGAAGTACGGCAAGAAGGTGCTGCCCGAGGGCAAGCTCCGCGAGACGACCCGCATCTCGCACGCCATCGCCGAGGTCGTCAACCTCACCCCGTCCACCCACCAGCCGTACGTCGGTGTCTCCGCCTTCGCGCACAAGGCCGGCCTGCACGCCTCCGCGATCAAGGTCGACCCGGACCTGTACCAGCACATCGACCCCGCGCTGGTCGGCAACACCATGCGCATGCTGGTCTCCGACATGGCGGGCCGCGCCTCCATCGAGCTGAAGGGCAAGGAGCTCGGCGTCGACCTGGGCGGCGACCGCGCGCTGGTCGGCCGCGTGGTCGAGCGGGTGAAGGAACGCGAGCTGAAGGGCTACACGTACGAAGCCGCCGACGCCTCCTTCGAACTGCTGCTGCGCACCGAGGTCGAGGGCAGGCCGCTGAGGTACTTCGAGGTGGAGTCCTGGCGGGCCATCGTCGAGGACCGCCCCGACGGCACCCACGCCAACGAGGCCACCGTCAAGCTGTGGGCCAAGAGCGAGCGGATCGTCGCCACGGCCGAGGGCAACGGCCCCGTCAACGCCCTCGACCGCGCCCTGCGGGTGGCCCTGGAGAAGATCTACCCGCAGCTCGCCAAGCTGGAGCTGGTCGACTACAAGGTCCGCATCCTGGAGGGCAAGCACGGCACCTCCTCCACCACCCGGGTCCTGATCTCCACCTCGGACGGCTCCGGCGAGTGGTCGACCGTCGGTGTCGCCGAAAACGTCATCGCCGCCTCCTGGCAGGCCCTGGAGGACGCCTACACCTACGGGCTGCTGCGGGCGGGCGTGACGCCGGCCGAGTAGCCACAGTGGAGGCATGAGCACACAGGCGAGTGACCTCCTGTCCCGGGCCCGCGTGGCGACCCGGCTGCCGGCCGGCGACCTGGAGCGGGCCCGGCGCTTCTACGCCGAGAAGCTCGGCCTCGCGCCGGTGGACGAACGCCCCGGCGGGCTGCTGTACCGATGCGCGGGCGTGGACTTCGTCGTGTTCCGCTCCACCGGCACCTCGCCGGGCACCTTCACCCAGATGGCCTTCGAGGTGGACGACCTCGACGCGGTGGTGGCGGAGCTGCGGCGCCGGGGCGTGGTCTTCGAGGAGGTCGACGTGCCCGGCATTCGCACCCGCGACGGCATCGCCGAGATCGAGGGCAACTACCCGAGCAAGGGCGCGCGCGGGGAGCGGGGTGCCTGGTTGCGGGACAGCGAGGGCAACCTGCTGGGCATCGGCCAGCCGGTCCGCGGGTCGTCGGCGCCCTTCCTCCGCTAGGGCCCTTCTTCCGGATGGGGCCGGCCGCGGCGACGGCGCCCTCCGGCGCCGGGGCTCAGGGCGCCCGCCAGATGTTGTCGAAGGCCACGTTCTCGATCCGCCGCCGCTCGCGCACCGCTTCCAGCTCGGTCACCGCGTCGCCGACCGCCACCAGGACGGTGACGACCGCCTCGTCGCCGGGTTCGGGTGCGGCCGGGCGGTCGTCCGGGATGCCCAGGGTGGAGGCGAGCCCCGCCAGGACGGGCTCGTGGGACCACCACCGGTCGGCCGCGTGCCGGCGGGCCGGGGTGTCGGCCGTGGGGTCGTCCCGGTCGCGCAGGGCGAGCCAGCGCCGGCGCTTCCCGGTCAGCTGCCCCTCGGACTCCAGGACGTCCCGGTAGGCCGTGGCCAGCCCCTGCCCGCGCCGCCACAGCCAGTCCTCGACCGTCTCGTACGGCTCCTTGCGCACCAGAGCCGCCCCGGCCTCGTCCAGCAGCCGGTCGCCCGTGGTCAGCACCGGTCCCGGCACGATCCGCCCGCCCTCCAGGGTGAGCGCCCGGGCGCCGAGGAGGTCGACCAGCTCGGCCCCGGCCAGCGCCAGTGACAGGTCCCCCTGCTCGACGGGCTGCTCGCGGGGAACGTCCAGGCTGACGAGGAACAGGTCCTGCGGTGTGGTCATACTCCTACCATGGGCCGCAGGGGGCCGGAGCGCAGCACGGCACCCGCGTTCCGCGTCGCGTGGGCCGTCCCCGGCCGGCCGGGCCGTCGCTCCCCGCACGGGCCGCTTCTGGGACCAGGTGAACGTGGCGGAGGTCCTGGCGGGCAGCCGAGGGTGAGGGTCCGCGCCGTGGACCAGCCGTCGACTCCCCACGCTGTGTCGCCCTTCCCGGAATGTCTGACGTGGTGTCTTGACGGGTCTGGGGGCCGTTAGTTAACTCACGGCGTGATCTAAGCCATGAGTGAACCATGACAGCCGAGGGAAGGTCCATGCCAAGAACCGCCCTGCTCGTCTCCGGGGCCTTGCTCGCCGCCCTGCTGCCCCTGGCCGCCGCCCACGCGGCCGACGACCCCGCGCCGGCCACCGTCGACCGCTTCGAGGGCGAGGTCCCCTTCGCCTCCCAGCCCGCCGACGGCATCTTCACCTGGGGGAGCGACACCGACGACCCGCCCGCCCTCCACCTCACCGACCGCGCCGACGCCCCCGAGGGCGCCAAGGTCCTCACCGGCACCTACGACATCAGCGGCTACGGCGGCTTCACCCACGACTTCGCCGCCGACCGGCCCGCCCACGACTGGTCGGCCCACCAGGGCATCCGCTTCTGGTGGGAGGGCCGGGACGACGGCCGGAAGATCGCCTTCGAGATCAAGGACGGCGGAGCGAACGGCGAGGCCTCGGAACTGTGGACGACGTCCTTCACCGACGACTTCACCGGCTGGAAGCGGATCGAGATCCCCTTCACGGACTTCGTCTACCGCACCGACTACCAGCCCGTCGGCGGCATCGACCACGTCCTCGGACTGACCGGGATGTGGGGGTACGCGGTCACTCTCCCGGCCGGCACCAAGGGCGACTTCGCCATGGACGACGTCGAGCTGTACGGCAGGGCCGACCAGTCGCTGCGCGCCTCCGTCAGCACCGACGCGCCCGTCTACCCGGTCAGCCAGGGCGGCACCGCCAGGGTGACGGTCACGCTGGCCACGACCGGCGACCGGCCCGTCGACGACCCGGTGACGGTCACCTACACGACCGGGGGCGGCACCGCCACCGCCGGCCGGGACTACTCCCCGGTCTCCGGCACCCTCACCTTCCCGGCCGGCACCGCGTCCGGAGCCTCGCGGACCATCGAGGTGCCCACCCGGAGGGTCCGGGCCGCCGCGTCCGCGAAGACCATCCCGCTGAAGCTCACGGTCACCGGAGCCAGGGCACCCGCCGAGACCCCGCAGATCGTCGTCGACGCACACGGACTGCCGTATCTGAACGCGGAGTTGCCGGTGCGAAGGCGCGTCGCCGACCTGCTCTCCCGCATGTCCCCGGAGGAAAAGGCCGGGCAGATGACCCAGGCCGAACGGGGCGCCGTCGGCAGCGGGGGTGACATCGCCGCGTACGACCTGGGCTCGCTGCTGTCCGGCGGCGGCTCCACGCCCACGCCCAACACCCCCGAGGCCTGGGCGCGGATGATCGACGGCTTCCAGCTCCGCGCCCGGGCGACCCGCTTCCAGATCCCGCTGATCTACGGCGTCGACGCGGTCCACGGCCACAACAACCTGGCCGGCGCCACGATCATGCCGCACAACATCGGCATCGGCGCCGGCCGCGACCCCCAACTCGCCGAGAAGACCGGCGCGGTGACCGCCGCCGAGGTCCGCGCCACCGGCATCCCCTGGGACTTCGCGCCCTGCCTGTGCGTGAGCCGTGACGAACGCTGGGGCCGCTCCTACGAGTCCTTCGGCGAGGACCCGGCCCTCGTGCAGTCCATGGAGACCGTGATCCAGGGCCTGCAGGGCCGGGCCGACGGCCGGGACCTGAGCCGCGACGACAAGGTGCTGGCCACCGCCAAGCACTTCGCCGGCGACGGCGGCACCGAGTACGGCTCCTCCACCACGGGCACCTACACGATCGACCAGGGCGTCACCAAGGTCACCCGGCGGCAGCTGGAGGACATCCACCTGGCGCCGTACGCGACGGCCGTCCGGCGGGGCGTCGGCACGGTCATGCCGTCGTACTCCTCCCTGGACATCGCCGGCGACGGCCGGGGCGCGGTGAAGATGCACGCCCGCGGCGACATGATCGACGGCGTGCTCAAGGACCGGATGGGCTTCGACGGCTTCGTCATCAGCGACTGGAACGCCATCGACCAGCTCCCCGGCGACTACGCCGCCCACGTCCGTACGGCGGTGGACGCGGGCGTCGACATGATGATGGTGCCGTACTCCTACAAGGACTTCAGCTCGACGCTCGTCGACGAGGTGAAGGCGGGCCGGATCAGCGAGCGGCGGATCGACGACGCCGTCTCCCGCATCCTCACCCGGAAGTTCGAGCTCGGCCTCTTCGAGCACCCGTGGGCCGACACGTCCGGCGCCGCCGCCATCGGCTCCCCGGCCCACCGGGCGGTCGCCCGCCGGGCGGCCGCCGAGTCGCAGGTGCTGCTGAAGAACAGCGGCGGGCTGCTGCCGCTCAGGAAGAGCGAGAAGGTGTACGTCGCCGGGTCCGACGCCGACGACCTCGGCAACCAGACCGGCGGCTGGACCCTCACCTGGCAGGGCGCGTCCGGCACCCACACCCGGGGCACGACCATCCTGCAGGGCATGCGCGAGGCCGGCGGGGACGTCACCTACTCCAAGGACGCCTCGGCCCCGACGGACGGCTACGACGTCGGCGTGGTCGTGGTCGGCGAGACCCCGTACGCCGAGGGCGTCGGCGACGTCGGCAACGGGCACTCTCTGCAGCTGTCGGCGGCCGACCGGGCGGCCGTGGACAAGGTGTGCGCGGCCATGAAGTGCGCGGTGCTGATCGTCTCCGGCCGTCCCCAGCTGATCGGCGACCGCCTCGGCGGGATCGACGCGCTCGTGGCCTCCTGGCTGCCCGGCACCGAGGGCGAGGGCGTCGCCGACGTCCTCTACGGCACGCGCCCCTTCACCGGGCAGCTCCCCGTCACCTGGCCGAGGTCCGAGTCCCAGCTGCCGATCAACGTGGGCGACGCGTCGTACGACCCCCAGTTCCCCTACGGCTGGGGCCTGACCACGCTCACCGGCGTCCCGCGCGGCGGTACGGCCACCCTGCACGCCCTCGCCGTGGCGGCCGCCGCGGCCGAGCGCAAGGGTGCCGGCCGGGCCGGCCGTGCGCTGGTCGCCAAGGCGCGGCTGCTCGTCCAGCAGAAGGCCGGCGAGCGGATGACGGAGGCGGTCGCGAAGCCCTTCGCCGACGCCGACCACCTGCTGCTGACCGGCCGGTACGGAAAGGCGGTGGAGAAGCTGATCGAGGCATACCGGGCCGTGTAGGTCCGCCCGAACGCCCCCGTGCGGGAGGCTTCGGGTAGCTTCGAAGCATGAAGGCCGTCCTGCGGACCCGAAGCCTCCCAGCGCTGCTGCTGGCCGTCCTCGCCCTGGCCGTGGCGACCCTGTTCGCGCCCGCGGCGAGCGCGCAGACCGGCGTCTCCACGATCGCCGAGGCCCTGCGCGCGGGCCCGGTCTACGTCGACCCGGCCGCCTCCGCCCAGCTGTCGAAGGCGGATGCCGACGCGCTCGCGAAACGCATCAAGGACGCCGACAAACCGCTGTTCATCGCGGTGCTCCCGGCCGACTACCCCACGGCGAACCTGTTCTCCCGGCTCCGCGCGGCCACCGGCGTCACCGGCCTGTACGGCATTCGCCTCGGTGAGCGCTTCGACGCCCGCGCCGACTCCTCGGTCATGTCGGTGACGGCCCGGCAGAACCTGGTGGCGAGCGTCCAGGGCGAGCCGGCCAAGGCCCAGCTCACCGACTTCACCGACCGCGCCCTGGCCCATATGGGCGGCCACGCCCCGAAGAGCTGGGGCGGCTCCTCGGGCGGGGGCGGCGGTGCTTCCGGCACGGCGCTGATCGTGGCCGGCGCGGTGGTGGTGGCCGGCGGCGCGGGCGCGTACGCGCTGGTCCGCCGCAACCGCCGGCGCCGCGAGCAGGAGCAGCGGGCCGCCCTGGACCGGCTGCGGGTGGTCGTCGACGAGGACATCACCGCGTTCGGCGAGGAACTGGACCGCCTCGACTTCCAGCCGGCCGCGCCCGGCGCCGACGACGCGATGCGCGCCGACTACGAGCACGCCCTGGACACCTACGACACCGCCAAACAGCGCATGGCCGCCGCGAGCCGGCCGGAGGACGTCCGCACGGTCACCGAGGCCCTGGAGGACGGCCGCTTCTCCCTGGCCAGGCTGGCCGCCCGCCGTGAGGGCCGCCCCCTGCCCGAGCGCCGTCCGCCCTGCTTCTTCGACCCGCGGCACGGCCCCTCGGTCACCGACGCCACCTGGACCCCGCCCGGCGGAGCCGCGCGCGAGGTCCCCGTCTGCGCGGCCGACGCCACCCGGCTGGCCGACGGCCGCGACCCGGTGATCCGCGAGGTCGACACGGACCACGGCCGCCGCCCCTACTGGGACGCGGGGCCCGCCTACGGCCCCTGGGCGGGCGGCTACTTCGGCGGCGGCATCCTGCCCGGCCTGCTCGTCGGCACCCTGCTCGGCAGCATCATGGCCACCCCGTCCTACGCGGCCGACTACGGCACCGGCTACGGCGACTTCGGCGGAGGCGACTTCGGGGGCGGCTACGAAGGGGGCGACGTGTCCGGCACGGACTTCGACCCCGGGGACTTCGGGGGCGGATTCGGGGACGGCGGGGGAGACTTCGGTGGCGGGGACGGCGGGGGAGACTTCGGCGGCGGGTTCTGAAGCCGGCCGGCGCCCCTCACCCCTGCCCGGGAAGGGACCCCGGCCGCCCCGTCGGTGCGGCCGCCGGCTCCAGCACCCCGCGCCCGCTCTCACCCGGCGATCCGAGCGCCCCGGCCAGCCGTGCGTCACGCCCGCCCTGTCGCGCTCCGACGCCCGCCGTCCGGACGCGGTGAGGGACAGCACGGACCGGCGCCGGTCGTCCGTCCCCCGCTGCCGCACGACCAGGCCCGCGTCCGCGGGTTCCGCGCAGACCCGGGTGAGCGACTGCGGCCGCTGCCGCTCCTCCGCCGTGATCTCGCCGGGCGTCGCCGTCCCGTGCCGGTGCAGACGGCGTCGGGGCCCCGAGCGGCCCGCACCCCGCAGGGCCTCCCCGCCTGCACCCGCGCCCCCGTACCCGCACGGCCGTGCGGATGGCGGAGGATGATGGCGTCGGCGTTCCTCCGCGGTCGGCTGCTCTTCGCCGGCCGCTGGCCGTGGGCGGTGCCCACGGCGTACGTCGCGGCGAGTGGTATCGGCGGGTGAACGGATGTGCCGCGCAAGGGAGTCGAACGGTTCCCCGGTGCGTGCGCGGGCGCGCTGCCGGTGACCGGGATGGCGGCCGCCGGTGTCACGGGTCGTGTGCCGGTGGCGGTGATGTGCGCGGTCCTGGACGTGGCGCTGCGGCCGCGTCCGCTCAGCCCGCCTGCTGGGCGGCCGGCACGGCGACCGCCCCGTCCCCGCTCCCCGGCTACTTCGGCCGGGACGCGGCGAGCCTGCCGCCGACCCGCCCGGCCGCGCCAGCGGTGGGCGCGGCGCCGGCCGTCGCGGCGGCGTGGTGGGTGCTCCCGGTTCCCGCCGGGAGACGAGACCCTCGCCGCGGTGCCCCGGAGCGGGACGGCGTCCGGCCGTCCCCCCCAAGGGTCACGCGTTCCTGATCGCCGAGATGTCGAAGTTCAGCTTGATCTTGTCGGAGACGAGCACGCCCCCGGTCTCCAGCGCCGCGTTCCAGGTCAGGCCCCACTCCGAGCGCAGGATCTCGGCCTTGCCCTCGAAGCCGACGCGCTGGTTGCCGAACGGGTCCGTCGCGGCGCCGTTGAACTCCAGGTCGATGGTGATCGGCTTGGTGACACCGAGCAGGGAGAGGTCGCCGGTGATGCGGTAGTCGTCGCCGCCCAGGGCCTCCGCCTTGGTGGAACGGAAGGTCATGACCGGGAACTCGTCGGTCCTGAAGAAGTCCGACGACTTCAGGTGCCCGTCCCGGTCGGCGTTGCCGGTTTCGATGCTCTCCATCTTGATGTCGAGCGTGGCGGTGGACCTGCTGGGCTCCGCCCCGTCCAGGTGCAGCGTGCCGGTGAAGTCGTGGAAGCCGCCCTTGACGTTGGTGACCATGGCGTGCCGGGCGACGAAACCGATCGTGGTGTGCGCCGGGTCGATCGTGTAGTCGCCGGTCAGCGCGGTCAGGCCGGGGTCCGTGGCGGCCGGCGCGGCGGTGGTCGGGGTGGTGCTGTCCTTGCGGCTGAAGATGCCCATGTCGTGCTCCAGGAACTGATCTGTTGAACGTTAAACAACCTGACGTTCTCGACGGTAGACCCATTCGGTTCGATTTTCAACATCATCCGGAGCGTGTTTTCACGGCCACTCGGGGTGACGGCGTCCGCCCTCTGGCGGACACGCGGAGAGCTCGGGCACCATCTGCGTGCACCGCCTGCACAGCCGCCCCACAGGAAGCCCGGCCCGACCGCAGGAAAGGTCCCCATGAAGCCCGTGAAAGCCATGAGGCTCCGCTCCGTCCTGACCGCGCTCAGCCTCCTCGTCACCCCCGCGGTCGCCGTCGTCGGCGCCGCGGGAGACGCCTTCGCCGTCACCAGGATCAGCCAGGCCACCGCCGAGTCGATGTTCCGTCAGGTCGGCATCACCTGGTCGTCCTCCGGCAACTGCACCGACCGGAACAACCCCACCTGCACGTCCTTCGAGCAGCTCAACCTCGCCACCGCCCAGGGCGCCCAGACCCTCAAGCGGGCCGGCGGCTGCGCCCTCGCCATCACCGGCGGGACCGAGACGGGACACGCCTCCGGCACCTACTCGCACTGGAACGGCTACAAGCTCGACTACGGCAAGAACACCTGTGTGACGTCGTACATCAAGAACAACTTCACCTACATCGGCCTGCGCGGCGACGGCTACCCGCAGTGGCGCTCGGGGTCCGGCAACATCTACGCCGACGAGGGCAACCACTGGGACGCCCTCTACTACAACTGCGGCGGCTGCTGAGCCGCCGGGAGAGAGGCGGTGACCGACCGCATGGGCGTGAGCCGACGCGCACTGCTGCTGGCCGCCGCCCTCGTCCCGGCCCTGGCGCCCGGCGCCCGGGCCGACGGTGATCCCTACGACGCCCTGCGCCGCCGCTGGCTCGCCCTCGCCCTCGGCGCGGGCTACGACCCGGGCGCCGAGCCGTACGCCTCCCGCCTCGCCCGACTCGGCGCCCTCGCCCGTGACTTCGCCGCCACCATGGTCCCGGCCACCGGCTCCCTCTGGCCCGGCCACCCCTTCGACCCGCCGTCCGGCATCACCTTCAGCTACGGCCGGCTGTGGACCATGGCCCAGGCCTGCGTCCAGCCCGCCACCGGTGCCACCGGCGACCCCGCGCTCCTCGCCGCCGTCCTGCGAGGCCTCGACCACCTGTCCGCGACCGTCTACAACCCCTCGACCACCCGCTACGGCAACTGGTGGGAATGGCAGATCGGCAGCCCGCGCCTGCTCATGGACATCACCGCCGCCCTGTACGAACGGCTCGGCGCGGCCCGTGTCAGCGCCGCCTGCGCGGCTGTCGACCACTTCATCCCGGACGCCCTGCTGACCGACTACTCCGGGACCTCCACCGGCGCCAACCGCGTCGACCTGTGCCGCAGCGTCGCCCTGCGCGGCGTCCTCGGCCGGGACGCCGGCCGGATCTCCCTGGCCCGGGACGCGCTCTCGCCGGTCTTCCCGTACGTCACCCGGGGCGACGGGCTCTACGCCGACGGCTCCTTCGTCCAGCACACCTGGGTCGCCTACTCGGGGACGTACGGCCAGGTGCTGCTCGACGGCCTCGGACGGCTCTTCGCGCTGCTGGCCGGTTCGCCGTGGGAGATCACCGACCCCGCCCGGCACGGCCTCCTGGACGCCGTGGAGCACGCCTGGGCGCCCCTGATCCACGACGGACTGGTGATGGACTGCGTCAACGGCCGTGCCATCAGCCGGGGTTACCTGCGCGACGACGACCGGCACCTCATGCGCAGCGACCACTTCCACGGGCAGGCGCTCGTCGCCGCCATCGCGCTGCTCGCGGCCGGCGCGGGGGAGGAGCGACGGGAGCGGTGGTACGGCCTGGTGAAAGGCTGGGCCGAACGGGACACCGTCACACCGGTCCTGACGGCAGATCAGTTCGACGTCGCCGACCTGGCACGCCTGCACGCCGTCGCCGACGCGCCCGTCCCGTCGGCCGCCGAACCCCTCGGGCACCGGCTCTTCGCGGCCATGGACCGAGCCGTCCACCGCGGGCCCCGGTTCACCGCCGCCCTCGCCATGGCGGGCGACCGCATCGCCCACTACGAGTGCGGCAACGGCGAGAACCCGCGCGGCTGGCACACCGGTTCCGGAATGCTGTACTGGTGGCCGGCGGGCCGCGGCGACCAGTACACGGACTGGTTCTGGCCGACCGTCGACTGGTACCGGCTGCCCGGCACCACCGTCTCCACCAAGCGGCTCGCCGACCGGGCCGGCGGCGAGTGGGGTGCGCCCAGGCCGGACGTGCGCTGGGTGGGCGGGACCACGGACGGCCGGTACGCGGCCGTCGGCCAGCATCTGAAGGGTCTCGACTCCACGCTGCAGGCCCGCAAGTCCTGGTTCTTCCTCGACGACGCCGTCGTCTGCCTCGGCGCCGGGATCGGCTGCGCCGACGGCGTCCCGGTCGAGACGGTCGTGGACAACCGCAACCTGGGCGAGAACGGCACCCAGAGCTTCGCACGCGGCCGGAACTGGGCCCATCTGGCGGAGCACGGGGGCTGGATCCTGCCGTGCGGGGGTGAACTGCGCACCTTGCGCGAGGACCGCACCGGCGCCTGGTCCGACATCAACACCGCCGGCACCGACGAACGGCGCACCCGGCGCTGGCAGACCCTGTGGCTCGACCACGGCACCGACCCGGACGATGCCGCCTACGTCTACGTGCTGCTGCCCGGCGCCTCCCGCGCCGAGACCGCCGCCCGGGCCGCCGACCGCGACTGGCTGTCCGTCCTCGGCAACGACCCCGCCCGCCAGGCCGTCGCCGTACCCCGCATCGGGCTGGTGGCGGCCAACTTCTGGCGGGCCGGTACGGTGGGAGGGCTGACCGTCTCGGCGGGCGCCAGCGTCCTGATCGTGCGCCGGGGTCGTACGGCCACCCTCCGGATGAGCGAGCCACCCCGCACGGGAGTGCCGCTGGAGATCGTCTGGGACCGGCCGGTGCGGGCGGTGACCCGGGCCGGCGAGGGCGTGGAGGTCCTGTCCACGGAACCCCGTCTGAGGCTCCGTGTCACTCCGGGGATGGCATCCGCCACGCACGAATGTGAGCTGGCTCTCAGGTAACGCCTTTGTGGCCTCCCTACAACGCCGAGGCCCTGTGAGCAGTCGGAAAGGCTGCACGCGGCCAAGGTTCTGTTCACTCGCACCAGGAAAACGGGCCGGAGACTGTACGGAGTCGACGGCTCGCTTTCCTTGGCATCCTTCGTAAGGTCGCTACATGACCGTTTTGGAAGAGACGACGGGTGAGCCGACCGGCGAGCCGACGGACGCGCGCGGACGGGTCGCCGAGCTGCACGAGATTCGTGCCCAGGCCGTGGCGGGTCCCAGCGAGAAGGCGACCGAGGCGCAGCACGCCAAGGGGAAGCTGACCGCGCGGGAGCGGATCGAGCTGCTCCTGGACCCGGGGTCCTTCCAGGAGGTCGAGCAGCTGCGCCGGCACCGGGCGTCCGGCTTCGGCCTGGAGGCGAAGAAGCCGTACACCGACGGTGTCATCACCGGCTGGGGCACGGTCGAGGGCCGCACGGTCTTCGTCTACGCCCATGACTTCCGGATCTTCGGCGGCGCGCTGGGCGAGGCCCACGCCACCAAGATCCACAAGATCATGGACATGGCCATCGCGGCCGGTGCCCCCCTGGTCTCCCTGAACGACGGCGCGGGCGCCCGCATCCAGGAGGGCGTCTCCGCGCTCGCCGGATACGGCGGCATCTTCCAGCGCAACACGAGGGCCTCGGGCGTCATCCCGCAGATCTCCGTGATGCTGGGCCCGTGCGCGGGCGGCGCGGCCTACAGCCCGGCCCTCACGGACTTCGTCTTCATGGTCCGTGACACCTCCCAGATGTTCATCACCGGCCCGGACGTGGTCAAGGCGGTGACCGGCGAGGAGATCACCCAGAACGGCCTCGGCGGCGCCGACGTCCACGCGGAGACCTCCGGCGTCTGCCACTTCGCGTACGACGACGAGGAGACCTGCATCGCCGAGGTGCGGTACCTGTTGTCGCTCCTCCCGCAGAACAACCGGGAGAACCCCCCGCGCGCGGAGGCGTCCGACCCCGTCGAGCGGCGCAGCGACGTCCTCCTCGACCTGGTCCCGGCCGACGGCAACCGGCCGTACGACATGGCCAAGGTCATCGAGGAGATCGTCGACGACGGCGAGTACCTGGAGGTCCACGAGCGCTGGGCGCGGAACATCATCTGCGCGCTGGCCCGCCTGGACGGCCAGGTGGTCGGCATCATCGCCAACCAGCCGCAGGTCCTCGCGGGCGTCCTGGACATCGAGGCGAGCGAAAAAGCTGCGCGCTTTGTCCAGATGTGTGACGCTTTCAATATCCCGATCGTCACCTTCCTGGACGTGCCGGGGTTCCTCCCCGGTGTCGACCAGGAGCACGGCGGAATCATCCGTCACGGCGCGAAGCTGCTGTACGCCTACTGCAACGCGACCGTGCCGAGGATCTCGCTGATCCTGCGCAAGGCGTACGGAGGTGCCTACATCGTCATGGACTCCCAGTCGATCGGTGCCGACCTCACCTACGCCTGGCCGACGAACGAGATCGCCGTCATGGGCGCCGAGGGCGCGGCCAACGTCATCTTCCGCCGCCAGATCGCCGGAGCGGAGGACCCCGAGGCCATGCGGGCGCGCATGGTCAAGGAGTACAAGTCCGAGCTGATGCACCCGTACTACGCGGCCGAGCGCGGCCTCGTGGACGACGTCATCGACCCGGCCGAGACCCGCGAGGTCCTGGTGAAGTCCCTGGCGATGCTGCAGTCCAAGCACGCCGACCTGCCCTCCCGCAAGCACGGCAACCCCCCGCAGTAACCGAGCGGACCCGCCGCGGCAACCCCGCGGACCTCTCTCTCACGGAGACTGACACCCATGAGCACTCCCGACATCCGCGTCGAGAAGGGCCACGCCGAGCCCGAGGAAGTCGCCGCCATCACGGCCGTCCTCCTGGCCCGCGCGGCGGCCCAGCCGGCCTCTTCCACCCACACCCACCGGGGCCGCGCCAAGGCCGGCTGGCGCCGCCTGGAGCGCGAGCCGGGATTCCGGGCGCCGCACAGCTGGCACTGAGCTCTTTCCGCACGTGCACCGCAGCCCCGCCGCTCCCTCAGGGAGGCGGGGCTGCGGTGCGTTCAGCTGACGGTGACGGTGATGCCGGGGAGGTCCAGTTCGGTGACGGGGCCTTCGGGGGTCTCGCATTTCTCCAGCACCAACCTCCTCAGCTGCTTCAGCTCACGCAGGCCGTCAAGCCCGTCGGACAGCAGGCAGTGGCTCAGGGTGAGCTCGACGAGCCCCGGGCAGCCCGACATCAGCCGCCGGGGCAGGTCCTTGGCCTCGAAGTTGTAGAGCGTCAGCGCACGCAGGAGGGACAGCGCGGAGACGGGCGCGAGGTCGGGCAGGAGACCGCGTCCCAGTCCGACGAGGTACAGATACGGGACGCTTCGGTGCGGTGCCAGGAACCCCAGCCTGGTCTCCGCTGTGACGCCCGAGAGGGCCAGCTGGAAAAGGCACGGCAGGAGCGGGAGGCCGTCGATGCCGTCCGGGCCGGCGAGTGGCAATTGCAGGAGGCTCAGTGCGGGCAGCTGCGCCAGAGCTTCCGGATGCCGCACTGCGGTGGCACCGAGCAGCTGGAAGGTCTCCAGCCTCGGATGCCCCTTCAGCAGGGACAGATCGGCCGTGCCGTGCACGGCACAGATCAGTTGCTGCAGCGGGGGCAGTTCGCTGAGGACGGACAGGTCCCGGAGCCTGAACTTGATCCTCAGCGAGGTGAACGACCTCATCCGAACCGCTGCCCGCAGTTGCCCGGAGTGCGTCAGTACCACCGTGTGCTGGTCCAGAGGAAGCCCGGCCATCACCCGATCGGCGTAAGCGTCCGCGTCGAAGTACGCCCAGGAGTCGATGAGCGCGGCGACCACGTCCCGGCGCTGGTCTGCTGCGTATCCCTCCAGCAGCCCCAGTGCCTGCTCGCCGCCGATCAACGCCGCGGTCCGCACCGTCTGCACCGCCGCGTTCGACGTCAGCCCCTCCATGGAACGGGGCAGTCTCCGCAACAGACCCGGCCCGACCGCCGCCAGCGCGGGCGGGTCCGTGCTCCGGCGCGGCGGCAGGAGCGCCGACACCGCCTCCTCCAGCCGCCCGGCCAGACCGTCGCAGACCTCCGGCACCGTCTCCTGGCACGCCGCCGCCAGCAACCGCAGCTTCCGGCCGTACCGGGGTTCGGACTCCGCCCGGTCCAGGATGCCGCCCAGCAGCTCCTCGCGCTGCGGCCGGTTCGCATGGCCCGCCGCCATGATCACGGTCTCGCGCCACAGGTCCAGATGGGCCCGCTCGACCAGGTTGCCGATGCGGTCCTCCTCGGTGGCCTCCTCGGCGGCCAGGTACTCCTGGAAGGTCCGGTGGACGAAGTCCAGGCGGCCCTCGGCGGGGGAGCGGAGGATCCCCGAGCGGTCCCGGAGCTGTTCCAGGACTCTGGAGCCGTCCTGTTCCTCCAGGTGCCGCATCGCCGCCAGCTTCTTGCCGACGTGCACCGCCGCCTGCTCCACCGCGATCTCGCTGCGGTTGTTGTCGGACAGCCGCCACGCCAGGTCCCGCAGCAGCACCAGCTTGTCGTTCAGGCTCAGCCGGCTGTCCACCGCGCTCGGTACGCTACGGTCCGCGTCCCGTTCGTGGACCAGGGTGTGCAGGGCGTTGCGGTACAGCTCCATCCGGTCCCGGGGGAGCCGGCTGCCCCGGTTGAGGTGCATCGCGCACAGCATCGCCGCCAGCAACGGCGTGCCCGCCAGCGACTGCAGGTGCGGACGGTCCTTGAGGCTCGTCAGCAACGACTGCTCATAGCGCGGGAGTTGCTCGGGGACGCACGGCAGGTCGTCGCCCAGCTCCCGTACCGCCTGGTGCCACTGCCGTACGAAGGCCGCCAGGTCGGGCGGTGTCATGCGGTCCAGGTGCAGGGCCGTGAACTCCTCGCGGCGCAGCCAGTCGGCACGTGCCGCAGCGGGGCGCGAGGTGACGACGACCCGTACGGTCCCGTACGCCGTCAGCAGCTTGCGCAGCCACTCGCGGACCCCCCGCCGCTCGCCGTCCAGCAGCTCGTCCACGCCGTCGATCAGCAACAGGGCGTTGCCGTCGGCGAGTTGGCGTTCCACCCACGCCTTGGGCATGACCCCGGTGATCTGTCCGGCCACCGAGTCCAGCATCGCCTCGGGCCTCGGCAGCTCTCGCCCGCTGTGTTCGCGCAGCTTCACGAACACCGGTGTCAGGCCGTTCCATCCGGCCAGTTCGCCGGTGAAGGCGCCCCGCGCCGCCGTGATCGCCAGCCAGCGCAACAGCGTCGTCTTCCCCGAGCCCGCCTCGCCCCGCAGCAGCACCCGGGTGGCGCCGCCCAGCGCCGCCTCCACCCGCATACCGGCGCTCTCGCCGGGCTCCTCCCAGTCGCCCATGTCGGGCCGGAGAGCGGGCAGCGCACGAGCGTGGCGTCGGCGGCTCCCATCGTCACCGGTGGCACGCAGGCTCACGTACGCCACCGACAGGGGTACCTGCGCCCCCGCCCGGTCGGAGGTGCGCCGGAACAGCTCCACCTCGTCCAGGCCGGTGCTGACCAGCTCCAGATAACGGCGACGGAACTCCCCGTCCCGATCGGTCCCCTCCGGCGCGAACAGGGAGCGGTCAGGCAGCCGTTCCAGCACCCGGGCGATCTCCGCGCCCAGGGACGTCGTACGCGCCAGCAGCTCGCTCAGCGCCCGCTCCTCGAACACCGGAAGTCCCTGCACGATGCGGACGTAGTACTCCACGCACTCCGCGAACAGCACCTCGTACAGCCGGAACTCCGCCTCACCGAGGCCCACCGGTGGCCGTACCGCCCCCCGGACCCGCCGCACGACCTCGGCCGGCTGGGCGTCCGCCGCCAGGATCGCCCCGTCCGACAGGTCCGCCGCCGCGAACGTGTCGCACACGCCGGCGATCACGGCTTCCCGGCCGCTCTCCTCCAGCCCACCGAACTCCCGCTCCAGGAACGGCGCCAACCGGTCGAACACCGCGTCCGCGATCTCCCCGAACTGGCGCTCCACGCTCCGCTGGAACCGCAGCCCCGGCACCCGCAGCCGGATCAGCCCGGCCATGTCCGTCCGGCGTTCCTGCTCCCGCCGTTTCCCCCCGAGCCATGCCTGGGCCGCCGCCTTCGCCACGGTCGTCCCCAGCCGTAACGCCGCCGTCTCGGCACCGCTCATCGCCTGCCCCCTCCACGAAATCGCGACGCGACGACGGGCATTGTCACCCGGTACGGCGCTGCTCGTCCCGCTTTTCCAGCCACCAGCCCAGCGGAATCTCCAGGGTCGCCAGGCACACCGCGGGCCACAGGGACGACGTGTGCAGGCCGGGCGTCCAGGACTGGACCAGGACCGCCGTCAGGAACATGGACAGCCAGCCCAGGACGTACCGGTTGCGCAGGCCGAGCAGCCGCGCCGGGTACAGCACCGCCGTGGCCAGCGCGGCACACGGCAGGCTCAGCAGCACCGCCCAGAACACCGCGCCCACGCCGTCGATCTCGATCGTCCCCGGAAAGGCGGCCACCGTCCCCAGCACCACCAACAGCAGGAACAGGACCACCGGCACGGCACCGAACAGCGCCAGAAGGGCGCCCACCAGAAACTTGCTCACCATCATCCCCGTAACACGACAAAGGCCTCTGTCGCTCAGGAAGAGCGGCAGAGGCCGGAGTCGGTTGCCCCGAGCGGCGGCGTCAGCGCAGGCGGGCCATCAGGGCGTGCTCGACCAGCGTGATCAGCGCGCTCTTGGCGTCGGCGCGGTGCCGGGCGTCGGTGGTGATGATCGGGGTGTCGGGCCCGATCTGCAGGGCCTCGCGCACCTCGTCGGGCTGGTACGGCTGCTGCCCGTCGAAGCCGTTGAGGGCGATGACGAACGGCAGGCCGCTGTTCTCGAAGTAGTCGACCGCGGGGAAGCAGTCGGCGAGGCGCCGGGTGTCCACCAGCACGATCGCGCCGATCGCGCCGCGCACCAGGTCGTCCCACATGAACCAGAACCGGTCCTGGCCGGGGGTGCCGAACAGGTACAGGATCAGGTCCTGGTCCAGGGTGATACGGCCGAAGTCCATGGCCACCGTCGTGGTGGTCTTGTCTCCGGTGTGGGTGAGGTCGTCGATGCCGGCCGAAGCGGAGGTCATGACGGCCTCGGTGCGCAGCGGGTTGATCTCCGAGACAGCGCCGACGAACGTGGTCTTGCCCACGCCGAAGCCGCCCGCCACCACGATCTTCGCGGAGGTGGTGGAGCGGGAAGGACCGCCGCTAGAGCTTGCGAAGTCCACTGAGCACCCTTTCGAGCAGTGTCACGTCTGGCTGGCCACCGGCGTTCTCGTCGCCGCCGGGCTGATGGATGGCGACCAGGCCCGCCTCCGCCAAGTCGGCGACGAGAATCCTGGCCACGCCGAGGGGGATGGTCAGCAACGCCGAGATCTCGGCCACCGACTTGATCTCCCGGCACAGGTTGCAGATCCGCTGATGCTCGGGCAGCTGGCCCTGCATCTGGTGCGGAGCGGCGGTGGTGTGCACCAGTGCCTCGATGGCGAGCTGGTAGCGCGGGCGGGTCCGGCCGCCGGTCATGGCGTACGGACGCACCAAGGGGTTGTTCGAGGCGCTCGCGGGCGCCGGCTCGGGGCGGCGCTGCGGCTGCACCGGCTGGATCCGCGGGGCCGGCGGCTGGTCGTACGGCGAGGGGCCGGGGCCCTGGGGAGCGTACGGCTGCCGGTGGCCCGGGGCGGAGGGGAAGTTGTAACGGTTCGGGTTCTGGGAACCGTCGCCCTGGCCCTGGGCAGGGCCGTACGACCAGTTTCCAGAATTCGAACCGCCTGGGGGTGTTGCCACTCTCTTCTCCTCCTCCGACTGTGCCGGGCACCCATCCGTGTGGAGCCGCGTCCCGAAACCTTACGGCCCCGGGACGCGTATACGCACCGTTCGCCTGTTAGTTGAGAAGGCTTCCCTGGAGTTCTGCACGCAGATCCGGGGTGAGGACCGTGCCCGCGCGGTCCACCAGAAGGGCCATCTCGTACCCGATGAGGCCGATGTCCGCCTCCGGGTGGGCCAGTACCGCGAGCGACGAACCGTCAGAGATGGACATGATGAAGAGGAATCCCCGCTCCATCTCCACAACCGTCTGATTCACACTGCCTCCCTCGAAGATCCGGGAGGCGCCTGCCGTCAGGGACGTCAGACCGGAGGCGACGGCCGCGAGCTGGTCGGCACGGTCGCGGGGGAAGCCTTCGGACATCGCCAGAAGGAGTCCGTCGGCGGAGACCACCACCGTGTGGGACACCCCCGGGGTGTTGTCCACGAAGTTGGTGATCAACCAGTTCAGGTTCTGTGCCGCCTGGCTCATCGGGCTCACACTAACGCTCCTGGTTGTAGGTGCTGTCAGGACCGAAGCCCTGGCCGTTCGTTTCACTGCCTGCGCTGCGTCCGCGCTGGACGCCCCGACGCAGGTTGCTCAGCCTGCCCCGGACGTCCTCCGGGGCGCGGGAGACCTGTGGGCCCCCCTGGGGTGTGGTTTCGGCGGAACCCTGGACCAGGTTGGCCTTGGGCACCCGCCGCGGCAGACCGGAGGCGGTGACCCCGCCTGCCTTGGGCTTCCGGAGCTGCGAGGCCTGCTGCCAGCGCTCGTCGTTGGCCGAACGCCAGCCGTTGTCGCCGGTCGCCCCCGGGGTGTTGTCCGGTGCCGGGGCTTCCTGCTGCCCGCGCGCCGTGCCGCCCGGGGTACCCGAGCCGTTGGAACCGCTCGCGACGGATCCGCGGCGGGGCAGCCCGGCGTCGGTCAGCTCGTGGGCGGCGGGAGAGGCCGGTCCCGGACGGTCGAAGCCTACGCGGTTCCGCTCACTCGCGTCAGCGGCCTGCGAGGATTCCGTTTCCGGAGCGTACTGGGCCGGATACCCGTTCCGGTAGCCGTCCTGCTGCGGCTGCTGGGGCCAGTCGTCCTGGTAGGACGGGGCCGGCTCCGTGTACCCGGGGTCCGGGTAGCCGCCGTTCGGCGCGTAGTACTGCTCGTCGTACGGCTTGTCGTACGACCGCTCGTCGAACGAGGCCTGCTGCGGCTCGGCGTACGTCTGCGCCTCGTACGTCTGCTGCGGCTGCTCCTGGTAGGCCTGCTCCTGGTACGACGGCTGCTGCTCCGGGTAGGCCTGCCGGCCGTCGAAGAGCGGGTCGGCGTAGTCGGCCGCGGTCTCCGGCGCCTCCTGCTGCGGCTCGCCGTTCGGCTGGCCGTGCGTCTGGGCCTCCAGCGCCGCCCGGCGCTCCTCGCGCATCAGGGAGCGGCCGACGGGGTCCAGGTCGCGGATGTCGTCGGGGACCTCCGTGTACCGGCTGTCGTCGAAGCCCAGCTCGGCGGCGGTGCGCAGCGGCTGCACCTGGTGGAAGCTCTCGCCCTGGAACTGCTGCTCCGGGATGATCTGCGAGACCGTGAACTCCTCGCGGTCCAGCGGGGTCTCGCCGCCACCGCCGTGCGTGATCGCGTCCGGCAGCATGACCAGGGAGGTGGTGCCGGCCTGCTCGCCCGAGGGGCGCAGCTGGACGCGGATGCCGTGCCGGTCGGACAGCCGGCCGACCACGAACAGGCCCATGCGCTGGGAGATCGCGGCGTCCACGGTCGGCGGGTTGGCCAGCTTGTGGTTGATGTCCGCGAAGTCCTCGGCGGTCAGGCCGATGCCCTTGTCGTGGATCTCGATCATGATGCGGCCGTCGGGCAGCCGGGTCGCGGTGACGCGGACCTTGGTCTGCGGCGAGGAGAACGTGGTGGCGTTCTCCAGCAGCTCGGCCAGCAGGTGCACGAGGTCGGTGACCGCGCGGCCGTGGATCTCGGCCTCCGGGACGCCGGACAGCTCGATGCGCTCGTACTGCTCCACCTCGGAGGAGGCGGCGCGCAGCACGTCGACCAGCGGGACCGGCTGGTCCCAGCGGCGGCCGGGCTCCTCGCCGGCGAGGACCAGGAGGTTCTCGCCGTTGCGGCGCATACGGGTGGCCAGGTGGTCCAGCTTGAAGAGGTTCTCCAGCTGGTCCGGGTCGGCCTCGTTGTTCTCCAGGTCGGTGATCAGGGTCAGCTGGCCCTCGATCAGCGACTGGTTGCGGCGCGAGAGGTTGGTGAAGATCGCGTTGATGTTGCCCCGCAGCAGGGCCTGCTCGGAGGCGAGCCGGACCGCCTCGCGGTGGACCTGGTCGAAGGCGCGGGCGACCTCGCCGATCTCGTCCTTGGTGGTGATCGGGATCGGGGCGACCCGGGTGTCCACCCGGCCGGGGTCGGTGCGGGAGAGCTGGTCGACCAGCATCGGCAGGCGCTGCTCGGCGATGCCGAAGGCGGCGTTGCGCAGCTGGCGCATCGAGCGGCTCATCTGGCGGGCCACGGCACCGGCCAGGATGAAGGCGAGCAGCAGGGCGACCACGACGACGCCACCGGTGATGAACGCCGACGTCTTGGCGTTGTCGGCGATGTCGGAGGCCTCGTTCACGGCCTTGTCGGCCATGTCCGACTCGATCTGGCGGTACGCCTTGTACCTCAGCGTGTTGACCGCGTACCAGTTGTCGGCGGTGATGCCGCCCGCCGCGAGGGTCTGACGGGTGAGAAGGCTCGTGTCCTTCATCTGGGCGAGCTGCGCCACCATCGCGGTCGGGTTGGAGGGCGGCGGGACGTAGTTCGGGTTCTGCTGCTTGGCCGCCGCGGCCATCGCGGCGCCCTGCGACTCCATCTGCGCCTGCTTCTGCTTCAGCTTCTGCGCGTCGGCCGCGGTGCCACCGCCCTTGTACTCCTCCACGGCGATGCGCTCGAGGTAGGCGTACGAGGACAGGGAGACCCGCTGGGTCGCCAGGTTCGGGGCGTCCGGGCCGGGCTTGACCAGCAGGTGCGTGCCGATCGACCGCTCCAGCGACAGCGCCGCCTTGGTCAGCGAGATGGCGTAGACGGTACGGCCGTAGGAGGTGATGTTGCCGGTGCCCAGACCCAGCTCGTTGGCGAACTCCATCAGGGGGTGGGCGAAGTCGACGTACTTCTCTTCGGTCTGTACGCCGGTCATCTTCGAGGTGTACGCGACCTGCCGGAGCTGCGCGAGCTTGGGCTCGACCGCGCGGAACAGCTTCATCCGGCGCACCAGGCCCGACTTCTGCGGCATGTTCTGTGCGGCCTGGTCGAAGACGTCGGCGGCGTCGTCGGTGGCCTTGCGGGCGGCGGCGACGGTCGCCTTGCTCTTGGCGTCGGTCTTCTTCAGCAGCAGGGGCGCCGCGGTGACGTCACGCTCGTTCTCGAGGGCGTCGGCGTAGGAGAGCGCGGCACGCACCAGACGGGCGGTGTTCTCGGCGTCGCGTGCCTGCTGCCAGGTGTCGATCGAGCTCTTCACCTGGAAGCCACCCATGACGAGGCCGACCGCCACGGGTATCAGCAGGATCGCGTTCAGTCTGGTGGGCACGCGCCAGTTGCGCGGCGAGAAACGGCCGCCGCTGGGCGCGGGAGCCGCCGCCGGTTCCGCGCCGGGCGCGGGGGTGGGCGCCGCAGCGCGCGGCGGCGGGGTGAAGTTGCCCCGCGCCGACGGCTCGGGACCGTTCTTGCTTCGCCTCACTCGACCAACAACCTCTCGGCGGTCGGCACCTTCGTCGTGCCGCAGTCTCTCAGAGCCCGGTTCGTCATCGACCCCTTGGTAGGTACGTCTTTGACTAATGGGCAGTTCAGGCATTCCAGCACGTGGACCAGCGCTCTTCCAAACAGCGGAAACCCCCGAGTGACCCTCTTGTAAGCCCCAGATAAAACGGTCATAAAGAGCGAGCCCCGCCAAAAGGCGGGGCGTTTGTGAGCGCAGCGGCACTACATGACCGCGTCGCGTGGTGAAGCCGGGGGATTCCTCTGCCGAACTGTTATGAACACCGGAGCCGACCGTGTCAAAGGCCACAGTCGGCTCCGTTGCGCTTACGACAACTGCCGTACACGCCGTCTTACTTGGGTACGTACCCGTGTGCTACTTGAGCCGCGCCATCAGGGCGTGTTCCACCAGCGTGATCAGCGCGCTCTTGGCGTCGGCGCGATGCCGGGCGTCGGTCGTGATGATCGGGGTGTCGGGCCCGATCTGCAGGGCCTCGCGCACCTCCTCCGGCTGGTACGGCTGCTGCCCGTCGAAGCCGTTGAGGGCGACGACGAACGGCAGGCCGCTGTTCTCGAAGTAGTCGACCGCGGGGAAGCAGTCGGCGAGGCGCCGGGTGTCCACGAGCACCACCGCGCCGATCGCGCCGCGCACCAGGTCGTCCCACATGAACCAGAACCGGTCCTGACCCGGCGTACCGAACAGGTACAGGATCAGGTCCTGGTCCAGGGTGATACGGCCGAAGTCCATGGCGACGGTGGTCGTCGTCTTGTCCCCGGTGTGGGTGAGGTCGTCGATGCCGGCCGAAGCGGAGGTCATGACGGCCTCGGTGCGCAGCGGGTTGATCTCCGAGACGGCGCCGACGAACGTGGTCTTGCCCACGCCGAAGCCGCCCGCCACCACGATCTTCGCGGAGGTGGTGGCCCGGCCCGCGTCAGAGCTTGCGAAGTCCACTGAGCACCCTTTCGAGCAGCGTCACATCCGGTGCGCCGCCGTTGTTCTCGTCGCCACCCGGCTGGTGGATGGCGACCAGGCCGGCCTCGGCGAGGTCGGCGACCAGGATCCGGGCCACTCCGAGCGGCATGGCCAGCAGCGCGGAGACCTCCGCGACCGACTTGACCTCACGGCACAGATGGCAGATGCGCTGGTGCTCCGGGAGCAGACCCATGAGCGCTGCCGGGTCGGCCGTGGTGCTGATCAGCGCCTCGATCGCGAGCTGGTAGCGCGGCCGGGTCCGGCCGCCGGTCATCGCGTACGGACGTACCAGCGGCTGGTCGCCCTCGTCCCCGTACGGCTCCGCGTACGGATCATGATGGGCGGTGGGCGGGGTCATGAGTCCTCCGGGCGGGACAGCAAGTCGGTCAGTCAAGCCGTCTGACGGGGCCGGTGGGGGGATTGTGGCGGCCGGACGGTGGTTTGGTGAGGTGGGTGGTGCCGGGGCGGTCAGTGGAGCAGACTGCCTTGGAGTTCGGCGCGCAGGTCCGGGGTGAGTACCGCCCCTGCGCGGTCGACGAGCAGTGCCATCTCGTAGCCGACGAGACCGATGTCGCACTCGGGGTGGGCCAGGACCGCGAGGGACGACCCGTCCGAGACGGACATCAGGAAGAGGAACCCGCGCTCCATCTCGACGACCGTCTGTGCCACGGTGCCGCCCTCGAAGATCCGGGACGCCCCGGCCGTCAACGAGGTCAGCCCGGACGCGACGGCCGCCAGCTGGTCGGCGCGGTCCCGCGGGAAGCCTTCGGACATCGCCAGCAGAAGGCCGTCGGCGGAGACCACCACCGTGTGCGACACCCCGGGGGTGTTGTCCACGAAGTTGGTGATCAACCAGTTCAGGTTCTGTGCCGCCTGGCTCATCGGACTCAACTAACGCTCCTGCTGGTGAGTGGGGCTCGGGAAGCTGCCGGTCTGGCCGCTGCCGGCCTGACGGCCCTGAGCGATACCCCGACGGAGATTGGTCAGCCGCCCGCGTACGTCATCAGGCGCACGCGAGACCTGCGGACCGGCTTGGTTCTGTTGCTGCTGGGCCGTACCCGGGACGAGGTTGGCCCGGGGCACCCGGCGCGGCAGGCCGGAGGTGGTGACCCCGCCCGACGCGGGCTGCCGGACGCGCTCGGCCTGCCGGACGAGGTCGTCGTTCGGCGAGGTGCGCCAGGCGCCGTTGCCGGCGCCGTTGCCGCCGGCGGGACGCTGCGGAGCCGGGGCGGGTGCCTGCGGCTGCTGCTGCTGTGGCTGCTGCGGCGCGGGAGCGCCCTCCGCCTGCGGACCGCCGTGGAACCAGTTGGTCTCCAGCGTGTCGTACAGCGGGGTACGGCCGTCACCCGGGCCGGTGGCCGGCGGCAGGGCCTCCGGCTCACGGTGCGCCGGACGCTGCTGCGGGGCCTGCGGGCGCTGGGCGCCGAAGTCGTTCCGGGCGGCCGGCTGCGGGCGCTCGAACTGACCGGTCTGCGCCGGGTCCTGGCGACCGGGCAGGGCGTGCCGACCGGTGGTGCCGGCGTCGTAGCCCTGCGGAGCCGCGAACTCGCCCGTGTTCCGACCCGTGTTCTGTCCGGTGCCGTCCTGCTGCGCCGCCGGCGTGCCGAAGATGTCGGGGCGGACGTACGGACCGGAGTCCTGCCGGCCACCGGCAGGGTCGAACCGGCCGGGCAGCTCGGGGGTTTCGGGGCGGGCGAACTGGCCGGTCTGCTGCGGGTTGTCGGGGCGGGCGAACTGGCCGGTCTGCTGCGGGTTCTCCGGGCGGGCGAACTGGCCCGTGTGGTGCTGGGGGCCGCCCAGGCCGTTCAGGTCCGGACGCGGGAACTCGCCCGTGGCGGCCGGGTTCTGTGCGTCGGTCCGGGGCACCGCCGGTATCTCGGCGGTCGCGCCCGGGCCCTGCCGGTCGTCGACACGCGGCATGCGCGCGGTGTGCGCCGGGTTCTGCTCGTCGTGGCCGCGCGGGGCGTCCAGCGAGGCACGCTGCAGCGGGGCCTGGGTGTCACCCCAGTCCGGGGTGCGCTGCTGCTGGTCACCGCCGGGCAGCTCGGCCCGGCCGCCGCGCGGCGGCAGCTGGGGCTGACGGCCCTGGTCGGCACCGTTGCCGGGCCGCCGCGGGCCACGGCCGCCGAAGGCGTCCTGCTGCGGACCGCCCGGGTTCGCGGCCTGCAGGCCCTGTGCGGTGCCGGGAGCCTGACCGCCGAAGCCGCCCGCACCGGCACCCGCGCCCGCCGGCCGGCCCTGCTGCGGGCCACCGGGACCGCCCTGGGGTCCGCGCGCACCGCCCGGCGCACCGGGACGGCCGCCCTGGCCGGTGCCGGGCAGCGCGGCCCGGGGACCCTGGCCGGCGCCGACCTGGCCGCGTGGAGCGGGACCGGCACCGAGCAGACCACCGCCGGCCGGAGCACCGCCCTGGCCGTTGCCGGCGTTCGCGCGGCGCGCCGCGGCCGCGCCTGCGGCGGCCTGCGCGGCGGCGGGACCACCGGTGACGCCGGGCGCGCCCGGCTTGCCCGGAGTGGGCTTCCTGCCGCCCTGGGCGACGTCCACGGGCAGCATGACCAGCGCGGTCGTACCACCGGAGTCGGACGGGCGCAGCTGGATACGGATGCCGTGGCGCTGCGACAGACGACCGACCACGAACAGACCCATGCGGCGGGAGACCGAGACGTCCACGGTGGGCGGCGAGGCGAGCCGCTCGTTGATCGCCGCGAGGTCCTCGGGGGACAGGCCGATACCGGTGTCGTGGATCTCGATCAGCACACGGCCGTCGGGCAGCGCGTGACCGGTGACCTTGACCTTGGTCTGCGGCGAGGAGAACGAGGTGGCGTTCTCCAGCAGCTCGGCGAGCAGGTGCACGAGGTCGTTGACGACCCGGCCGGCGACCTCGGTCGTCGGGACGGCGGCCAGCTCGATGCGCTCGTACTGCTCCACCTCGGACGCGGCGGCGCGGAGCACGTCGACCAGCGGGACCGGGCGGGTCCAGCGGCGGCCGGGCTCCTCACCCGCGAGGACGAGGAGGTTCTCACCGTTACGGCGCATACGGGTGGCGAGGTGGTCGAGCTTGAACAGCGAGGACAGCTGGTCGGGGTCGGCCTCGCGGGACTCCAGTTCGGAGATGAGCGACAGCTGGCGCTGGATGAGGCCCTGGGAGCGGCGCGAGAGGTTGGTGAACATCGCGTTGACGTTGCCCCGCAGCAGGGCCTGCTCGGCGGCGAGGCGGACCGCCTCGCGGTGCACGTCGTCGAAGGCCGCGGCCACCTGGCCGATCTCGTCCCGGGAGTGCACACCGACCGACTCCACGGAGGTGTCCACGTCCTGCGGGTCGGACTCCGACAGCTGCTTGACCAGCTCGGGCAGGCGTTCCTGGGCGACCTTGGTCGCGGTCTCCTGCAGCCGGCGCAGCGAGCGGATCATCGAGCGGGCCACGACGAACGCGCCGACCAGCGACACGCCGAGCACGAGCAGGATCAGCGCACCGGAGATGATGGCGTCACGCTGGGTGGCGCTCTTCAGCTCGCGGGCCTTCTGCTCCATCTCCTCGAGCAGCGTGTGCTCGATCTTCTTCATCTGCTCGATCTTGGTCGAGCTGTCGTCCACCCAGTCCTTGTAGGAGCGGGCGTCCAGGCTCTGGATGCCGCCGGAGCGGTCGAAGACGCGCTTGGCGTAGGTGTCCGCGGACTCGATCGTCGGGTTGCCCTCGTCGATCGGCTTGAGGAGTTCCTCGGCGTCGTTGTTCGCGTAGATCTTCCGGAAGATCGCGATTTCCGAGTTCTCGCCCTGGTACGCCGACTGGCCGTACAGGCGGTCGTTCTCGGAGAGGTCGCCCTTCTTGTCCGTGGTCGCGGGCAGCGCGGCGGCGATCGTGGCGCGCTGCATCGAGGCGTACTCCTTGGCGGTGGAGAAGGCCGCCAGGGCGCGCGTGCGCGAGATCATCTCCGGGTTGCTGGACGCCTCGGCCATGTCCTGGGACAGACCGATCAGCTGGGTGATCAGCCGGTGGTAGGCCTCGACGGTCTGGGTCGAGTTGCCCTTCGACTCGTAGGCCGTCTTGCGGATCTTGGCCAGGCCGTCCAGCTGGTTGGCGATGCCGACGAGCGCGTCGCGGACGCCCTGGAGGTTTCCGTCCTTGCTGGCCGCGTCGATCTGCTCGGAGGCGTTGAGGAAGTTGTCGCGGGCCCGGTCGGTCTTCTCCTCGTAGCCCTTGACCGTGTAGTCGCTCTGCGTCAGGCCGTGGGCCAGGGGGCCGGCGGACTGGTCGCGCTCGTCCTGCAGCTGCTGGGCCAGCTCGGTGGCCTGCTTGGTCATGTCCGTCAGCAGCTTCATGTTGTCGAGCTGCTGGATGTCGTCCATGTTCTCGCTGATGCGCAGCGCGCCCAGCGAGGTCGCCGCGATGACCGGGAGCGCCAGCAGCGACACCAGGCGCGTGGAGATGCGCCAGTTGCGCAGGGCCATGCGCGAGCCGGGGCCGGTGGTGCCCTTCGCGGGCTTCGCGGCCGGCGTGGGAGAGCCGGAGCCGGCGCCGCCCGGGGTGGCCGAGGAGGCCGACACGCCGTGGCGTCCGCTGCGCTCACCGCCTTCCCCGGACGGGGCCTGGCCCGGGTTCTGGGCGTGCTGGGGCGAGGAGCTGCCCTTCATGGGGCCAGTCCCGTCGTGCGACTCCGGCTCCGCCGAAGCGCTGCCATCCCTCTTGAAACGTCCCTGCACTAGCGTCGCAACCTCTGGACCAGGCGCCCCTCCGCGTGAACGGCGGGACACGGTGTCGGCGTTGTGGTGAGCGCCCTGAAAACGCCCCCCGGTGGTCTTGAGTGACCGGCGTTGGCTCCCCCTGATCTCGCCGCCGTTCGGCGCTGCGTCGCGCCCCCTGTGCGCCGGCTCGATCCCCGCGGCGGTCCGTGGAATTCCAGCACAGTGCCGGATCTCCAACAAGGCCCGTGGTCCGAGCTGTGACCTCCGTGACGGCCTGTGAGTGCCGAGTTACCAGCCGTGGAACCCGATCCTGGCCAAAACGGGCGTTTCTCTGCGAGTTGCCGCGCGGTGCGTGGTGTCCCAGTCGCCATGATCAGGAGCGGAATGGTGGCTTCAGGGGGTCAATGTCCGTTTCGCAGGGTCGCGTTGCGGGTCAGGTTTGACCGTTTTGTCCGCGACGCCGTGAGCAAACTCACACGTATCTGGTGAACAGTTGGCGCCTTCGGCGGGGAACTGGATGTTTAGCCTGGCGCTTTACAAGAGCGACGCCTCTGTAGACCCCCCAGGACTAGGACTCGTACCCCCGTGAAGACGACGATGATGTTCGACAAGATCGCCAACCCGCGACGCACGACCCTGGCGCATCTCCAGGACGCCGGCGAGCTGCAGACCCCCGAGCTGCCGGAGCACTCCGTCGAACTCCCCGCCCAGACCGCCAACCCGCGGCGCACGGTCCTGGTGGACGTCCCCGTCGGCGCGGCGGCCACGGCCGGAGAGTAGCCGACCCGGCTCCCGGCAGGTCTTTCCCGTCGAATTCCGCGGCCCGTTTTATTCGTACGGCGCCTTTCCCGGGGGCTCGGCCCGCTTTCCGGTGGCTCCCGGGGTGCCGAAATCGGGTCCGCCGATGCCACCGGCCGGATATCCGGATGGGAACGCCACCGATATCCCACTGCCGTGGCCTGACATCCGCACGCTGAGGGCCCGCTCCCGCCGGCCCCCGCGCCGCACGGCCGGGGGACCGGCCGCCCGAGCCGTACGGCACGCCCCGAGCGCGGCCGTCTCCCCGTGCGCCGAGCACCCGCATCCCGGAATTCCGGCCCACGTCATTCCCGTACCGGAAAAGGCGGCGCCGCCACACCGCACCGGCCGAACGTCCAGCGGTCCGACCGGTTAACCTGGGGCGTCAGTACGCCGGTTCTCAGTAAGGGGCGCAAGGATCCCGTGCGCATCGCCAGGTTCTCCATCGACGGGAACGTAGCCTTCGGCGCGGTCGAGGGCGACAAGCAGGACGAACTCGTCCTCGACATCATCAAGGGCATTCCGTTCGCGGACCACGAGCTGTCCGGTACGAAGGTGCCGCTGAGCAAGGTCAGGCTGCTCCCGCCGGTCCTCCCCAACAAGGTCGTGGCGTTCGGACGCAACTACGCCGAGCACGCGCGCGAGCTGGGCAACGAGGTGCCGGACGCCCCGTTCGCCTTCTTCAAGCCCTCCACCTCGGTGATCGGCCCCGGCGACGAGATCCAGTACCCGCCGTTCTCCGAGGAGCTGCACCACGAGGCCGAGCTGGCCGTGGTGATCGGCCGCATGTGCCGCGAGGTGCCGCGCGAGCGCGTCAAGGACGTGATCTTCGGCTACACCTGCGCCAACGACGTCACCGCCCGCGACGTGCAGAAGCGCGAGAAGCAGTGGGCCCGGGCCAAGGGCTTCGACACCTCCTGCCCGCTCGGCCCCTGGGTGGAGACGGACCTGGACCTGGAGCGCGCGAACGACCTGACCATCCAGCTCACGGTCAACGGCCAGCAGCGCCAGCTCGGACGCACCAGCGAGATGATCCACCGCATCGAGGACCTGGTCGTCAACATCTCCGAGGCCATGACCCTGCTCCCCGGCGACGTCATCCTCACCGGCACCCCCGCGGGGGTCGGCCCCCTGCACGTCGGCGACGAGGTCGCCGTCACCATCGAAGGCATCGGCACTCTCACCAACAAGGTTGTCAAGCGTGGCTAGCGCACCCGGCTCACCCGTACGCGTTCGTTTCTGTCCCTCGCCCACCGGTAACCCGCACGTGGGCCTGGTCCGCACCGCCCTGTTCAACTGGGCGTTCGCCCGGCACCACCAGGGCACCCTGGTCTTCCGCATCGAGGACACCGACGCGGCCCGCGACTCCGAGGAGTCGTACGACCAGCTGCTCGACGCGATGCGCTGGCTCGGCTTCGACTGGGACGAGGGCCCCGAGGTCGGCGGCCCGCACGCGCCGTACCGCCAGTCGCAGCGGATGGACCTCTACGCCGACGTCGCCCAGAAGCTCCTGGACGGCGGGTACGCCTACCGCTGCTACTGCTCCCAGGAGGAGCTGGACACCCGCCGCGAGGCCGCCCGTGCCGCCGGCAGGCCCTCCGGCTACGACGGCCACTGCCGCGACCTGTCCGCCGAGCAGGTCGAGGAGTACAAGGCCCAGGGCCGCACCCCGATCGTCCGCTTCCGCATGCCGGACGAGACGATCACCTTCACCGACCTGGTCCGCGGCGAGCTGACCTTCACGCCGGAGAACGTGCCGGACTACGGCATCGTCCGCGCGAACGGCGCCCCGCTGTACACGCTGGTCAACCCGGTCGACGACGCCCTGATGGAGATCACCCACGTCCTGCGCGGCGAGGACCTGCTCTCCTCCACCCCGCGCCAGATCGCGCTGTACAAGGCGCTGACCGAGCTGGGCATCGCCCAGCAGACCCCGCGGTTCGGCCACCTCCCCTACGTCATGGGCGAGGGCAACAAGAAGCTGTCCAAGCGCGACCCGCAGGCGTCCCTCAATCTCTACCGCGAGAAGGGCTTCCTGCCCGAGGGCCTGCTGAACTACCTGTCCCTGCTGGGCTGGTCGCTCTCCGCGGACCAGGACATCTTCACGATCGAAGAGATGGTCGCGGCCTTCGACATCGCCGACGTGAACCCCAACCCGGCACGCTTCGACCTGAAGAAGTGCGAGGCGATCAACGGCGACCACATCCGCATGCTGGATGTGAAGGAGTTCACCGAGCGCTGCGCCCCCTGGCTGAAGGCCCCGTTCGCCCCCTGGGCACCGGAGGACTTCGACGCGGCCAAGTGGGAGGCCATCGCCCCGCACGCCCAGACCCGCCTCAAGGTCCTGTCGGAGATCACCGAGAACGTCGACTTCCTGTTCCTGCCGGAGCCGGTCTTCGACGAGGCGTCGTGGACGAAGGCGATGAAGGAAGGCAGCGACGCCCTCCTGCGCACCGCCCGCGAGAAGCTGGAGCCGGCCGACTGGACGTCGCCCGAGTCCCTCAAGGAGGCCGTCCTGGCCGCCGGCGAGGCCCACGGCCTCAAGCTCGGCAAGGCCCAGGCCCCGGTCCGCGTCGCCGTCACCGGCCGCACCGTCGGCCTGCCGCTCTTCGAGTCCCTGGAAGTCCTGGGCAAGGAGAAGACGCTGGCCAGGATCGACGCGGCGCTGGCGAAGCTGAGCGCCTAGCCGGCCCATGCGTCAGGGGCGGCACCCGGAGTGTTTCCGGGTGCCGCCCCTGTTGCGTCGGTCACCGCGCGTCGGCTTCGTCCATGCGGGCCGGTCCGCCGGCCGTCCGGCGGTACCGTCGGTGTCATGACGATCAGAGCCGTGGTCTGGGACGTGGACGACACCCTGTTCGACTACACGAGCGCCGACCGTGAGGGCATGCGGGCGCATCTGGCGGTGGAGGGGCTGCTCGCCGGGTACGACAGCCCCGAACAGGCCCTCGTCCGGTGGCGGGAGATCACCGACCGGCAGTGGGCGCGGTACGCGGCGGGGGAGTGTTCCTTCCAGGAGCAGCGGCGCGACCGCGTGCGGGTGTTCCTCGACACGGAGCTGGCCGACGCCGAGTGCGACGCCTGGTTCCAGCGGTACATCGGGCACTACGAGGCCGCCTGGACCCTCTTCCCGGACGTCCTGCCCGCCCTGGAGGCCCTCGCCGTCGACTACCGGCACGCGGTGCTGTCCAACTCCAGCATCACGGTCCAGGAGCACAAGCTGCGCACCCTCGGCCTCCTCGACCGCTTCGAGGCCGTGCTGTGCGCCGCCGAGCTGGGCGTCTCCAAGCCGGAGCCCGGCGCCTTCCTGGCGGCCTGCGAGGCGCTCGGTCTGCCCCCGCACCAGGTGGCGTACGTCGGCGACCACCCGGAGATCGACGGGCGGGGGGCCGCGGAGGCCGGGCTGCTGTCCGTGTGGATCGACCGCGGGACGCCGTACGCACGGGCCGCCGGGGAGGTCGTCGCGCACCGGATCTCGACCCTCGCCGAACTCCCTGCGCTCGTCCGCGCGGATACCCGTTTTGGAGCCCCGTCCACCTTCGGGTAATGTTCTTCCTGCGCCGAGGGGAGCAGGCCGGAAGGCCGGAGCCCCAAGGAGCGAACTAGAACGAGGACCCCGCAGGGGGTTGAGTTCCAGTGGCCTATGGTGTAATTGGCAGCACGACTGATTCTGGTTCAGTTAGTCTTGGTTCGAGTCCAGGTAGGCCAGCTCGCAGAGCTCATCTGCAAAGCCCCCGTTGTGTAGCGGCCTAGCACGCTGCCCTCTCAAGGCAGTAGCGCCGGTTCGAATCCGGTCGGGGGTACTGATCCTTCCCGCGAGGACGGCCAGGGTAGCTCCCACCGTCGTCGATGCAGGATCGCTAGGGCCCCCGTTGTGTAGCGGCCTAGCACGCCGCCCTCTCAAGGCGGTAGCGCCGGTTCGAATCCGGTCGGGGGTACTGACTGGTCTAAACCATCATTGGTCTATGGTGTAATTGGCAGCACGACTGATTCTGGTTCAGTTAGTCTTGGTTCGAGTCCAGGTAGACCAGCTCGGACCTGCGGAAACGCAGTGTCCACGCCCCCGTTGTGTAGCGGCCTAGCACGCCGCCCTCTCAAGGCGGTAGCGCCGGTTCGAATCCGGTCGGGGGTACAGAGGAAGGCCCTCCGCTTCGGCGGAGGGCCTTCGTCGTGTCCGGCGCCGCTACGCGAAGCCGTACCGCCGTGTCGTCTCCTCCTCCTGGGCCAGCCGGTGCAGCGCCTGCAGCAGCGGCTCGTTGAGGATCGCCCCCAGGACCGCGAACTCGATCCGCTCCGCCTCCGACGGGTGCGTCTCCATGTTGTCCAGGTCGAGGACGGCTGTCCGGTGCATCAACTCGGCGTACGGTGCGAGCTGTTCGACCCCCCAGTCGTAGCCGAGCCGGCGGAACGCGGCCACCGCCACCACCAGCGAGCGGTACGCGGGCGAGATGGCCGCGAGCAGCTTGGCGTTCCGCCAGCCGAGCCGGTCCAGCAGCGCGGCGACCTCCTGGTGCGCGGCCTGGACGTACTCGTCCTCCTCGTCCGGCTCCGGCACCTGCGGCAGCGCCCACAGCGACGCGCCCAGGCGCATCGAGCGGCCCAGGGAGTCGTCGTCCACGTGCCCGAGCACCTCGCGCACCTTGGCCACCGGCACCTGGCCCACCTGGATCATCGCCCGCACCAGCCGCAGCCGGCGCAGATGCTCCTCGTCGTACTCGGCCGTGGTGGCGTTGATCTGGCGGCCCGGCGGCAACAGCCCTTCGCGCAGGTAGTACTTGATCGTCGCGGTGGACACACCGCTGCGTCTGCTCAGTTCGGCGAGCCGCATGTCTTGCGCTCCTTCTCGGATAACGGCACTATCCAATCATCGGTACTCGGATAGTGACGCTCACCAACGAGGGGGACGTGGTCATGGTGTCCCGTACGACCGCCGACGCGAAGGGCGACGTCGTCGTCCTGCTGATCGGCATGCGCATCAACCGCTTCTGGGCCGTCCATCTGTGGCTGCCTGTGATGCTCGCGATGTTCCGCATGCTGCGCGAGCTGGAGAAGGACCCGGCGCGGGGCCTGCGCGGCCGGGTCATGCTGACGGCCTCGCCGCGCACGTACTACGTCGTGCAGTACTGGGAGTCCAAGGAGAAGCTGTACGCCTACGCGACCGCGCCGGACGCGTTCCACCACAAGGCCTGGGCACGGCTCAACCGCAAGGAGCGGACCGGGAAGCTGCGCGGGCAGGTCGGGATCTGGCACGAGTCGTACGTCGTGCCGGAGGGGTCGTACGAGGCGATCTACGGGGACATGCCGGCGTTCGGGCTGGCCGCCGCGCACGGGCAGGTCCCGCTGGAGAAGCGGGGGCGGTACGCGAAGGACCGGTTCTCCTACCGCTCGCAGCAGGAACCGGTGGCAGAGAAGACCGGCTGACCCGGGGGCCGGGGGAGCGAGGAGGGCCTGCCGCGGCGTTGGGGCAGGCCCTCCTCGGTGTTCCCGCGGGGGTCAGCCCGAGCGGCGCAGGGCCTCCGAGAGGCGGGCCGCGGCGTCGATGACCGCCTGGGCGTGCATACGGCCCGGGTGGCGGGTCAGGCGCTCGATGGGGCCGGAGACGGACACGGCGGCCACGACGCGGTTGGAGGGGCCGCGTACGGGCGCGGAGACGGACGCGACGCCCGGCTCGCGCTCGCCGATGGACTGGGCCCAGCCGCGCCTCCGCACGCCCGACAGGGCCGTCGCCGTGAAGCGGGCGCCCTGCAGGCCGCGGTGCAGCCGCTCGGGCTCCTCCCAGGCCATGAGGATCTGCGCCGAGGAGCCGGCCTTCATCGTGAGCGTGGAGCCGACCGGGACGGTGTCCCGCAGGCCGGACAGGCGTTCCGCCGCGGCCACGCAGATCCGCATGTCACCCTGGCGCCGGTAGAGCTGTGCGCTCTCGCCGGTGACATCACGGAGGTGGGTGAGCACGGGGCCCGCCGTCGCGAGCAGGCGGTCCTCGCCCGCCGCCGCCGCGAGCTCCGCGAGGCGCGGGCCGAGAATGAAACGGCCCTGCATGTCGCGTGCCACCATGCGGTGGTGTTCCAAAGCCACGGCCAGGCGGTGAGCCGTGGGTCGTGCCAGTCCGGTGGCCCCGACCAGACCCGCGAGGGTGGCCGGACCGGACTCCAGAGCGCTCAGGACGAGGGCCGCCTTGTCCAGAACGCCGACGCCGCTACTGTTGTCCATGCAACGATACTCACGTCTCACTCTGTGAAACGCAAGTTCAATTTTCCGTGGAACGCGCCACCCTGGAATCACACAGCGGCCCACAGACCAACGGGGCCCGGTGGTGGACGCCCGGATTCACGACACCCGGGGCGCGGGCGTCTTCTCCTCAAGATCTCTAGTTGGGCCGGTGCACGCTTGCCGGCCGGAGGGAAAGCGATGGGTAGGACACTCGCGGAGAAGGTCTGGGACGACCACGTCGTCCGGCGCGCCGAGGGCGAGCCCGATCTCCTCTTCATCGATCTGCACCTGCTGCACGAGGTGACCAGCCCGCAGGCCTTCGACGGACTGCGCAAGAACGGTCGCCCGGTGCGCCGCCTCGACCTCACCATCGCCACCGAGGACCACAACACCCCGACCCTCGACATCGACAAGCCCATCGCGGACCCGGTCTCCCGCGCCCAGCTGGAGACGCTGCGCAAGAACTGCGCCGAGTTCGGGGTGCGGCTGCACCCGCTGGGCGACGTCGAGCAGGGCGTCGTGCACGTCGTCGGCCCGCAGCTGGGCCTGACCCAGCCGGGCACGACCGTGGTCTGCGGTGACTCGCACACCTCCACGCACGGCGCGTTCGGCGCGCTGGCGTTCGGTATCGGCACCTCCCAGGTCGAGCACGTGCTGGCCACCCAGACGCTGCCGCTGGCCCGCCCGAAGACCATGGCCATCACCGTCGAGGGCGAGCTGCCCGAGGGCGTCACCGCCAAGGACCTGATCCTGGCGATCATCGCGAAGATCGGCACCGGCGGCGGCCAGGGCTACATCCTGGAGTACCGCGGCTCCGCCATCGAGAAGCTCTCGATGGAGGCCCGGATGACCATCTGCAACATGTCGATCGAGGCCGGTGCCCGCGCGGGCATGATCGCCCCCGACGAGACCACCTTCGAGTACCTCAAGGGGCGCCCGCACGCCCCCGAGGGTGCCGACTGGGACGCGGCGGTCGCGTACTGGAAGACTCTGAGGACCGACGAGGACGCCGTCTTCGACGCCGAGGTCGTCATCGACGCCGGCGAGCTGTCCCCGTTCGTCACCTGGGGCACCAACCCCGGCCAGGGCGCGCCGCTTTCGGCGGCCGTCCCCGACCCGGCTTCGTACGAAGACGCTTCGGAGCGCCTCGCCGCCGAAAAGGCCCTGGAGTACATGGGGTTGGAGGCCGGCCAGCCGCTGCGCTCCATCAAGGTGGACACCGTCTTCGTAGGCTCCTGCACCAACGGACGCATCGAGGACCTGCGCGCCGCCGCGGATCTGCTGCGGGGCCGCAAAGTCGCCGACGGCGTACGGATGCTGGTCGTCCCGGGCTCCGCGCGGGTCGGTCTGCAGGCCGTCTCCGAGGGCCTGGACGTGGTCTTCAAGGAGGCCGGCGCCGAATGGCGGCACGCGGGCTGCTCGATGTGCCTCGGCATGAACCCCGACCAGCTGGCCCCGGGTGAGCGTTCCGCCTCGACCTCCAACCGCAACTTCGAGGGCCGGCAGGGCAAGGGCGGTCGTACGCACCTGGTGTCGCCGCAGGTCGCGGCGGCCACCGCCGTCCTGGGCCACCTGGCCTCCCCGGCCGACCTGACCGACGACCGCACGCCCGCTGGAGTCTGAGAATCATGGAAGCCTTCACCACCCACACCGGCCGGGCCGTCCCGCTGCGCCGCAGCAACGTCGACACCGACCAGATCATCCCTGCTCACTGGCTCAAGAAGGTGACCCGGGACGGCTTCGAGGACGGGCTGTTCGAGGCCTGGCGCAAGGACCCGGAGTTCGTGCTCAACCGCCCCGAGCGGCAGGGCGCCACGGTCCTGGTCGCCGGCCCCGACTTCGGCACCGGCTCGTCCCGTGAGCACGCCGTCTGGGCGCTGCAGAACTACGGCTTCAAGACCGTGATCTCCTCGCGCTTCGCGGACATCTTCCGGGGCAACTCGCTGAAGAACGGCCTGCTCACGGTCGTGCTGGACCAGAAGATCGTGGACGCGCTGTGGGAGCTGACGGAACAGGACCCCACTGCTGAGGTCACTGTGGACCTTGAGGCGCGTGAGGTTCGTGCCGAGGGCATCACCGCCTCCTTCGAGCTGGACGAGAACTCCCGCTGGCGGCTGCTGAACGGCCTGGACGACATCTCCATCACGCTGCAGAGCGCGGCCGACATCGCCGCCTACGAGGCCAAGCGGCCGTCGTACAAGCCGAGGACGCTCCAGGCCTGATCCACTGCGCCGGGCGGCCCGCGCGGTCGAGATCCGGCCACCCCAACACCCCCTCCGTACCCCCGATCGCCACGATCGGGGGTACGGCCATGTCCGGGCCGAAATCGCCGCCCGGGCTTCTTGCCCGGCTCTCAACTTCCCACGTTACGAAGGGTGTTGCACGGGTACGTGAGTGCGGGGGCCGCTGCCTCCGCAAGTGCCTGGAAGGCCGTTTGAGGCGGCAGTTGCCCCCTGGGCAGGCGACAACTCGCCCCAGATGGCACAATCTGTGCATGGAACACGACGGCCAACTCCAGCTCTATACGGCGGTCGCGAACCAGCTCAAGGAAGCGCACGCAAGAGTGCGCGCACTGCAAGTCCCGGAGGGCGTACGGATGGCGCTGACCCGGAAGCTGCTGGTCATTACGGCCGCGGCCAAGCACGATCTCGCCGCTGCGGCAAGGCGGCTCGAGCGGTTCAACGCGGACCTCGACGAGGGTCGGATCCCCGACGAGGACCACTGAACAGCCCGAGACCACCGATTCCGTTGCGGCACAAGGGTGATAAGCCCGTTTCGTGTTTGATTTGCGGTATATATCTGCCTAACGTGCGAAAAAGCTTGAACACTTTCGTTCTGGCGATGTCTCCGAAGGGGAAGACGTGAACAAGGCGCAGCTCGTAGAAGCGATTGCCGACAAGGTGGGTGGCCGCCAGCAGGCCGCCGAGGCTGTCGATCATGTCCTGGACGCCATCGTCCGCGCGGTCGTCGCGGGCGAGCGGGTCTCGGTCACCGGCTTCGGGTCCTTCGAGAAGGTGGACCGCCCCGCCCGCTACGCCCGCAACCCCCAGACGGGCGAGCGGGTTCGGGTCAAGAAGACCTCCGTGCCGCGCTTCCGCGCCGGTCAGGGCTTCAAGGACCTGGTGAGCGGCTCGAAGAAGCTGCCGCGCGGCGGCGAGGTCTCGGTCAAGAAGGCGCCGAAGGGCAGCCTGACCGGCGGCGCCGCGGCGACGGTCAAGAAGGCCGCCGCGAAGAAGACCACCAAGGCCGCCGCCGCGAAGAAGACGGCGGCGAAGAAGGCGCCCGCGAAGAAGACCACGGCCGTCGCGAAGAAGACCACGGCGAAGAAGACGACCGCCAAGAAGACCACCGCGGCCGCCAAGACCACCGCCGCGAAGAAGACCACCGCCAAGAAGGCCACGGCCAAGAAGGCCCCGGCGAAGAAGGTCACCGCGAAGAAGGCCCCGGCCAAGAAGTCGACGGCGCGCAAGACCACCGCGAAGAAGGCCACCGCCCGCAAGGCGACGTCGTAAGGACGCCAGGGCACGCCAGGGCACTCACGCGCCGGGCCGGACTCCCCAGGGAGTCCGGCCCGCGGCGTGTGTAAGGGCAGTTACAGGGTTTGGAGGGTTACGAGGGTGATGCGCAGGGTGTCGCCCCGGCCCTCGGTCTCGATCCGCACGCGCTGACCGGGCCGCAGCAGCCTGAGGCCTCCGGCGGTGAACGCGGCGGCGTCGAAGGGCAGCGGGGTGCCGTCGTCGAGGAGTACCTGCCCGGCGTGGGTCTCCGGGTCGTAGGTGTATGCGGTGGCTTGCATGGCATCAGCGTACTGATCCGGGGTGCGCCGTGGGGGGCGGAGGCCGTCCGCGGGGTGCGGGCCCCCGGTGGCCGTTCGCGCGGTTCCCCGGGCCCCTTCAGGGCGCTTCCGGCACTTCTGCGCGAGCGGCGCTCCCGGCCTGCTCGGCGCGGCCCCGGGTGCGTTCAGGAGTCGGGGATCAGCAATCCGGCCGAAACGGCCGCCGTATACGGTCCGACCCCCAAGGCCAGCGCCGCGCGCAAGTCGTCCCCGGTGTCCACGTCCTGCCGTACCGAATCCACCCCCGCGAGCCCGAGTTCCTCCGCGCCGGACGCCCGGTGCCGGGAACGGGAATCGATACCGAACTCCGGCCGCAATTCCCCCTCCGGCCCCGCTGTCAGCAACGTCGTGCCCAGCTGGGCCGCATCCGCGAGAAACGCCCGGGAAAACTCCGCCGCCGCACCCAGGACCGCGGCCAGTTCCGCCGGCCGCAACGCCGGGAGATCGGCGTTCAGGGCGGCGACCGGTGTGCGCGGGCGCACAGCACGGACGACGGCCGCGCCGTGCGCCAGCGCGGCGTTCAGACCGCTCGCCGGCGTGTCCGGGACGATCCGCGCGCCCAGCACCGCCAGCTCACGGGCCGCCAGCTCGTCGTCCGTGACGACCGCCACATCCGCGACCGACGTACAGGCCAGCGCCGCGGCCACCGTGTCCTGCGCGAACGCGAGCGCCAGCCCCGGCCGCACTCCGTCGGCGGCGGTGTCCGCCAGCCTGCTCTTGGCCCGCGTCAAGGACTTCAGCGGGATCACCAAGCTCCACTGCACCGGCGTACCGTCCCTCTCTTGTCTCGATCATTGTCCTCGGGCCATCTGGCACCACGGGTGGCGGGGCGTACGGTGTTCTCGACAGACCGGCAACCCGGGGCGACACTTGTCCGGCCCCGCCGGAGTGACAGCCCTAGAGGAAGGTGTCCTTGTGCCCCGCCGCAGAATCGGCTTCTGGTACCGCTTCGCCGCGGTGATCTGCAAACCGCCGCTGGTGGTTCTGATCAAGCGGGACTGGCGAGGAATGGAGCACATTCCGGCCGAGGGCGGATTTATCACCGTGGTGAACCACAATTCCCACGTGGACCCCTTCGCGTACGCGCACTATCAGTACAACACCGGACGGGTTCCGCGATTCCTGGCGAAGAGCGGACTTTTCAAGAAGGGATTCGTCGGCGCCGCCATGCGCGGCACCGGGCAGATCCCCGTCTACCGCGAGTCCACGGACGCGCTCAGCGCCTTCCGCGCCGCCATCGACGCGGTGGACCGCGGTGAGTGCGTCGCCTTCTACCCCGAGGGCACCCTCACCCGCGACCCGAACGGCTGGCCCATGACCGGCAAGACGGGCGCCGCCCGCGTCGCCCTGCAGACCAAGTGCCCGGTCATCCCGGTCGCGCAGTGGGGCGCCAACGAACTGCTGCCGCCGTACGCCAAGAAGCCCGACCTCTTCCCGCGCAAGACCCATCACGTGCTGGCCGGCCCGCCCGTGGACCTCTCGCGCTTCTACGGCAAGGAGATGACCCCGGACCTGCTCAAGGAGGCCACCGAGGTCATCATGGCGGCCATCACCCGCCTGCTGGAGGAGATCCGCGGCGAGAAGGCGCCCGAGACCCCCTACGACCCGCGCCGCGAGCGGATCGAGCAGCGGCGCCGCACCCAGGCGCAGACGCAGCGCAAGGAACCCGAAGGGCAGGGCAAGTGAGCAAGGCGGTTAAGGCGGCGGTCATGGGCACCGGCTCATGGGGCACCGCCTTCGGCATGGTCCTCGCCGACGCGGGCTGTGACGTGACGTTGTGGGCCCGGCGCCCGGAGCTGGCCGAGGCGGTCAACTCCACCCGGACCAACCCCGACTACCTGCCCGGTGTCGAACTCCCGGAGAACCTGAGGGCCACCGCGGACCCGGCCGAGGCCCTGCGGGACGCGGACTTCACCGTCCTCGCCGTCCCCTCCCAGACCCTGCGCGCCAACCTGGCCGAGTGGACCCCGCTGCTCGCCCCGGACACCGTCCTCGTGTCCCTGATGAAGGGCGTCGAACTCGGCTCCGCCATGCGGATGAGCGAGGTCATCGAGGACGTCGCCAAGGTCGGCGCGGAGCGGATCGCGGTCGTCACCGGACCCAACCTGGCCCGCGAGATCGCCGCCCGCATGCCCGCCGCGGCCGTCGTCGCCTGCACCGACGAGGCCGTCGCCCAGCGCCTCCAGGCCGCCTGTCACACGCCGTACTTCCGGCCGTACACCAACACCGACGTCGTCGGCTGCGAACTGGGCGGCGCGGTCAAGAACGTCATCGGCCTCGCGGTCGGCATCGCCGACGGCATGGGACTCGGCGACAACGCCAAGGGCTCGCTCATCACCCGGGGTCTCGCCGAGACCACCCGGCTCGGCATGGCGCTCGGCGCCGACCCGCTGACCTTCTCCGGACTCGCGGGCCTCGGCGACCTGGTGGCCACCTGTTCCTCGCCGCTGTCCCGCAACCACACCTTCGGCACCAACCTCGGCAAGGGCATGACCCTGCAGGAGACCATCGCGGTCACCAAGCAGACCGCCGAGGGCGTCAAGTCCTGCGAGTCGGTGGCGGATCTGGCCCGCCGGCACGGTGTGGAGATGCCCCTCACCGAGACGGTCGTGGACATCGTGCACGAGGGCAAGCCGCCGGTGGTCGCCCTCAAGGAGCTGATGTCGCGCAGCGCCAAGGCGGAGAGGCGCTGAACACCGCCCCGCGCGACGCTGAGCGACCGTTGGAGGGACGCTGAGTCACAGCGGCCCAGCGGGCGCTGACTCGGCGGATACCAGCGGGTACTCTCAACCCGATATGAGCACCGAGAACCTTCCCCAGAGCCCTGAGCAGCCGTCGCGCAAGCCCCGCGTGGCCGTCGTGTTCGGCGGGCGCAGCTCCGAACACGGGATCTCCGTGGTCACCGCCGGCGCCGTCCTCAAGGCCATCGACCGGACGAGGTACGACGTCCTGCCGATCGGCATCACCCGGGACGGCCGTTGGGCGCTGACGGCCGACGAACCGGACCGGATGGCCATCGCCGACCGCTCCCTGCCCGCCGTGGAGGAGCTGGCGGAGTCGCACGAGGGCGGCGTGGTGCTCCCCGTCGACCCCTCGAACCGCGAGGTCGTCTACAGCGAGCCCGGCTCGGTGCCCAAGGCGCTCGGCGAGGTCGACGTGGTCTTCCCGGTGCTCCACGGCCCCTACGGCGAGGACGGCACCCTGCAGGGCCTGCTGGAGCTGTCCGGGGTGCCCTACGTGGGCGCCGGGGTGCTCGCCTCGGCCGTCGGCCAGGACAAGGAGTACATGAAGCGGATCTTCACCTCCTACGGGCTCCAGGTCGGCCCCTACGTGGTGATCCGGCCGCGCGAGTGGGAGCAGGACGAGTCCGCCGCCCGCAGGAAGATCGTCGACTTCGCCGGCGAGCACGGCTGGCCGCTGTTCGTGAAGCCCGCGCGCGCGGGTTCGTCGATCGGCATCACCAAGGTCGACGACCTGTCCGGTCTGGACGAGGCGATCGCCACCGCGCAGGCCCACGACCCCAAGATCCTGGTCGAGGCCGCCGTACGGGGCCGCGAGATCGAGTGCGGCGTGCTGGAGTTCGAGGACGGGCCGCGCGCCTCCGTGCCGGCCGAGATCCCGCCGCCGGACGCGCACGCGTACTACGACTTCGAGGCCAAGTACATCGACTCCACGCCCGGTATCGTCCCGGCGCCGCTGACCGCGGAGCAGACGGCCGAGGTGCGGCGGCTCGCGGTGGAGGCGTTCGAGGCCGTCTCCTGCGAGGGCCTGGTCCGCGCGGACTTCTTCCTCACCGAGGACGGCGAGTTCGTGATCAACGAGGTCAACACCCTGCCCGGCTTCACGCCGATCTCGATGTACCCGCAGATGTGGCAGGCCAGCGGCGTCAGCTACCCGGAGCTGATCGACCGCCTGGTCCAGGCCGCGCTGCGCCGCTCGACCGGGCTCCGCTGAGCCGCCCGCCCGCTTTCCGTACGCTCATCTCATGGAGGCGATCCCCTTCGGGATCGCCTTCTTCACGGCCCCCGCGAGATCCGTGAGCACGGCTGTGCCCTCCTCCTGCGCGGACATCCCCTCGGGCAGGCTCACCTGCACATAGGCCGTGCGATTGGCCGTGGTGAACCGCCAGCCGCCGCCGCTCTGCTTCTCCATCAGCCAGTCGACGCCGTCGACCCCGCCCGCGATGGCGTCCG
Source organism: Streptomyces filipinensis (assembly GCF_014649495.1). Lineage (GTDB taxonomy): Bacteria > Actinomycetota > Actinomycetes > Streptomycetales > Streptomycetaceae > Streptomyces > Streptomyces filipinensis. The sequence continues at coordinate 70,481 of NZ_BMTD01000014.1, forward strand.
GGTCGCCGCCCTCGGCCACCTCGGGGTCGACCATCTTCGGCGGCCGTACGACACCGCAGCGCAGTATGATCGCCGGGTTTCCCCAGCCCGCCGTGTAGGCGGACCGGGGTCCGGGGTCGTTGCGGCTTCGCCCGTCGAGCTTGCGCGGCAGCACCCGGTGCAGATCCCGGCACACCTGCGCCGTCTTCGCGTCGGGGCTGGGAACCGCCACCGTGGCGCTGTCGTCTGCCGATGAGCAGCCCGCGACCGCGATCAGCAGCGCGGGCGCGAGCAGGCCGAGGGGCCGGTGACGGAAAATGTTCACCGGCCAAGGGTAGACGGGGGCTACAGATGCACGACCGGACAGGTCAGTGTGCGGGTGATGCCGTCCACTTGCTGGACCTTGGCGACCACCATGCGACCGAGATCGTCGACGGTGTCGGCCTGGGCACGGACAATGACGTCGTACGGTCCCGTCACGTCCTCGGCCTGGAGCACTCCAGGGATCTTGCTGATCGTCTCGGCGACGGTCGACGCCTTGCCGACCTCCGTCTGGATCAGGATGTACGCCTGTACCACGGAACCTCCAGAGCGGCCACGAGGATCATGTGGGGGAAAGGAACGCCACGGTATCGCGTTGCCGCTCCCCGCGGGGAGACCTGCGGGAACCGGGCTTGCGCGCCAGGGTGCAGGCACGACGGAAGTTGACGGTCACCCGACCGTATCGGCGGTCCTTCGGACCGTGTCGACGGTCACCTCGACCGTATCGGGGACACTGATGACGCGCGAGTGGGCACGGCTTGGCAGAGAAGGGGAGCAAGGGAAATGAAGGGCACTGTTGGTGAGCTCGGGGAGTTCGGGCTCATCAGGGAGCTCACCTCCCGTCTCACCACCACCCCGGCGGTCCGGGTCGGCCCCGGCGACGACGCCGCGGTGGTCGCCGCGCCCGACCGGCGCGTGGTGGCGAGCACCGACATCCTGCTGGAGGGACGGCACTTCCGCCGCGACTGGTCCACGGCGTACGACGTCGGGCGCAAGGCGGCGGCGCAGAACCTCGCCGACATCGCCGCGATGGGCGCCGTACCGACCGCCCTGCTGCTGGGCCTGGTCGTGCCGGCCGAGCTGCCGGTGACCTGGCCGAGCGAGCTGATGGACGGCCTGCGCGACGAGTGCCAGGTCGCGGGTGCCTCCGTGGTCGGCGGCGACGTCGTACGCGGCGACACGATCATGGTGTCGATCACCGCGCTCGGCGATCTGCGCAACCAGGAGCCCGTCACACGCGCGGGCGCCCAGCCCGGCGACCTCGTGGCCGTCACCGGCTGGCTGGGCTGGTCCGCGGCCGGCTACGCGGTCCTCTCCCGCGGCTTCCGCTCCCCGCGGGCCTTCGTGGAGGCCCACCGGCGCCCCGAGCCGCCGTACCACGCCGGCCCGGCCGCCGCCGCGCTCGGCGCGACCGCCATGTGCGACGTGAGCGACGGGCTGATCGCCGACCTCGGGCACATCGCCGAGGCCAGCAAGGTCCGCATCGACATCCGCTCCGGCGCGATCGACATCCCCACGCAGATGAACGACATCGGGCAGGCCGTCGGCGTCGACCCGATGCAGTGGGTGCTGACCGGGGGAGAGGACCACGCGATCGTGGCGACCTTCCCGCCGGACGCCAAGCTCCCGGCCCGCTGGAAGGTCATCGGCGAGGTCCTCAACCCCTCCGCGCTGCCCCAGGTGACCGTCGACGGGGCGCCCTGGACCAGCAAGGGCGGCTGGGACCACTTCGGGGACATGGAGTCGTGATCCCGCGCGTCCTGACCGTCGCCGGCTCCGACTCCGGGGGCGGCGCCGGCATCCAGGCCGACCTGAAGACGATGCTCGCGCTCGGCGTGCACGGGATGAGCGTGATCACGGCGGTGACCGCGCAGAACTCCCTGGGCGTGCAGGGCGCGTGGGAGCTGCCCGTGGAGGCGGTCCGGGCGCAGTACCGCAGCGTCGTGGACGACATCGGCGTACAGGCCGTGAAGACCGGCATGCTGGCCTCGGCGGAACTGGTCGAGGCGGTCGCCGAGTTGGTCTCCGGCACGGACGCCCCGGCCGTGGTGGACCCGGTGGGCGTCTCCAAGCACGGCGACCCGCTGCTGGCCGCCACCGCCCTGGAATCCGTCCGCACCCGGCTGCTGCCGGTGGCGACCGTGGCCACCCCGAACCTCGACGAGGTGGCCCAACTCACCGGGGTGCGGGTCGACTCCGAGGACGACCTGCGGCAGGCGGCGGCCGCCGTGCTGGCGTACGGGCCGCGGTGGGTGCTGATCAAGGGCGGGCATCTGTCCGGAGACGCCCTGGACCTGCTGACGGACGGTTCGGCGGAACACTGGCTGCGGGCCCCGCGCCACGACAACCGGCACACGCACGGCACGGGCTGCACCCTGGCGTCCGCGATCGCGTCGGGCCTGGCCAAGGGCCTGACCGTGCCGGAGGCGGTCAGGGAGGCCAAGGAGTACGTCACCGGCGCGATCGCCGCCGGATTCCGGCTCGGCGCCGGGATCGGGCCGGTGGACCACGGATGGGCCCTGCGCCGGCCTCACGCCGGGTAGTGCCGCAGCTCGATGTCCGTGGCCGCCTTCTCGGTGAGCCGCTTGAAGAAGCCGGCCAGCAGCCGCGAGCTGAGCAGCCGGTACATCCGGTCGCGGCTGCGGATGCGCCGCTCGGTGGGCGGCGCGAAGAACGGGCCCGCGTTGCCGGAGATCTTCTGGCAGCCCCTGGCGAAGCCCGTGATCCGGCTCTCGTACTCGGCGAAGGCCCTGCGGTGGTCGCCGCCCGCGAGGGCGAGTTCTCCGGCCAGCACATACGCGCCGACGATCGCCGCACCGGTGCCCATCCCGCCCATGGTGGCGCCGTACCCGGCGTCCCCGAGCAGCACCACCCGCCCCTCGGCCAGCCGGTCGACGTGGATCTGCGCGATGGCGTCGAAATACAGGTCGTCGGCGTCCTCAAGCGCCTTGAGGACGTGCGGGGCCTCCCAGCCCATGCCCGCGAACCGGTCGGCGAGGATCCTCTTCTGCGCGGCCGTGTCCCGCCGGCCGTACGCCAGCGGCTCGGACCGGAACACCAGCAGGGCCCCGGCCCACGCCGGGTCGCCGTCGTAGTTGCTGAGGGAGACACAGCGTCCGGGTTCGCTGTACAGGAGGCCGCTGCGGTCGAGGCCCAGATGGTTCGGCACCCGGAAACCGGCCACGTAGTGGTCGAAGAACCGCAGGTAGCGGGACTCGTCCCCGAAGGCCAGGCGGCGGGTGTTCGAGTGCAGACCGTCGGCGCCGACGACCAGGTCGAACCGGCGGGGCGCGCCGCGCTCGAAGGTGACCTCGACACCGTCCGGGGTCTCGGTGAGCGTCGCGATCGAGTCCCCGAAGACGTACTCGACCAGGTCTTCGGTGCGCTCGTACATGATCCGGGCCAGCTCGCCGCGGAAGATCTCCACGTCGCCGCTCATCATCTCGGCCGGCAGGTCCACGCGCGGGCTGCCGTCGGCGTCCACGACGCGCTGGCGGCCCATGTGCGTCTGGCGGGCGTGGATCTCCTCCCAGATGCCCATGGCGGTGAGCACCGTGCGGTGGACGTGGCCGCGGAAGTCGACGGCGAAGCCGCCGCCGCGCAGGGCGGGCGCCCGCTCGACGACCGTGACACGGGCGCCGTGGCGGGCGAGGTTCAGGGCGAGGGCGGGTCCGGCGACGCTGGCGCCGGAGACGAGGACGTGGAGGTGGCCGAGGCGGCCGCGGGTGTGCGTCATGGCGGGCAGCCTCCGGGGAGGCGCTGACCGTCCGCCTACCGTTCGCTGACCGCCGCTGACCGCAGCCGCCGGCCCCGCTCGAAGGCCGCGTCGTAGGCCGCCGGGGCCAGTCGCGCGCGCACCTCCCGCTCCGTGCGCACGACGTCGGGGTCGCCCCCGGGCACGGCGCCCCGCAGCCCGGCGCCCGCGCCGAGCAGGACGGCGGCCCGCTCGGCCGTCCCGGCGACGGACGCCAGCGCCTCCGCCGCCTCGGCGAGTTCCAGGACGCCGGGGCCGTCGGCGGCCAGCGCGGCGGCCTGCCCGAACCAGTCACGCGCCTCCTCGGCGCGCCCCTCGGCGGCGGCCGTACGCCCCAGGCCGATGAGGATCCGCGCGGTCTCGCTCGCGCTGAACCAGTTCGCGGCACAGGTGTGGAGGGCCTCTTCGTAGTGCACACGCGCGCGTGCGGTGTCCCCCGACAGCCGGGCGGCGTCACCGAGGCCCCGCCGGGCGGCGGCCACCTTGTCGGGCGCGCCGGTGGAGCGGGCCAGGGCCGCCGATCGCTCGAAGTGCGCGACCGCGTCCTCGACGTCACCGCGGTGCAGCAGCACCGTCGCCCGGGTGCGCAGCAGGTCCGCCGTCTCCTCCGGCGCCCGGAGCTCCCGGACGTGCGCCAGGCCCTCGTCCAGCAGCGTCAGGGCGCGCTCGTGGTCGCCCCGCCCGGCGGCGAAGGCGCCCAGCGGATCCAGGCAGTTGGCCATCCCCCAGCGGTCACCGGTCGCCTGGAAGCCCTCCAGGGCACGCGTGAAGGCGGCCTCCGCGTCGGCGGGACGCCCCGTGAACTGCGCCTGGTAGGCGATCCCCACGTCCAGCAGCGCGCGCCCCCAGGGGTCGTCGCCGGCCCGGACGGCACGCAGCTTCTCGTCGTCGGAGAACAACGGGCCGCCGGTCAGCGCCCAGAGGACCATCGTGAACGGCAGCCGCAGCGGCGCGTCCAGCGCGCGCATGAGCTCGGCCACGCGCGCGATGCGGCCGGGTTCGGCGGGGTCGTCCCCGCGGCCGGTGATCGTGTTCATCGTGCACAGGGCGTACTCCTCGGTCAGCCCCTCGGGCGGTTCGTCGCCGACGGCCGCCAGCAGCGCGCGGGCCGGCGGCACCTGTTCGCCGTGCAGCCCGCGCAGCCGCCAGAACCAGGACAGCGCCGCCATCAGGCGCAGCGCGTCCGAGGTGTTGCCGCGTGTGAGGTGGCGCAGGGCCGCGTCCAGGTTGGCGTGCTCGGCGGCCAGCCGGGCCAGCCACGGCAGTTGTCCGCCGCCGCGCACGAACGGCTCCGCGCGCTCGGCCAGGCCCAGATAGTGGGCGGCGTGCGCGTCCCGCAGCGACGAGCCGCCGGTGACGTGCTCGGCGGCGAAGGCGCGGATGGTCTCCAGCATCCGGTACCGCCCCCCGGACACCTCCAGGAAGGACTTCTCCACCAGCGACACCAGCAGGTCCTCCGGATACGGCACCCCGCACACGGCCTCCACCGCGTCCACCGTGGCGCCGCCGGAGAACACGGTCAGCCGCCCGGCCAGCTCCCGTTCCTCCGCGTCCAGCAGGTCCCAGCTCCACTCCACGACGGCCCGCAGCGTGCGATGGCGGGGCGCCTTGGTGCGGTCGCCGCGGGACAGCAGCCGGAAGCGGTCGTCCAGGCGGTCGGCCAGCTCCTGCGGGTCCAGCGTGCGCAGCCGGGCCGCGGCCAGCTCGATGGCCAGCGGCAGCCCGTCCAGGGCCCGGCAGATGTCCGCCACGCGCGCGTGGCCGTCGAATCCGGGGCGCACCGCCCGGGCACGTTCGAGGAACAGCCGCCCGGCCGGCTCCGGCGCGAGTGCCGGCACCGGCACCAGCACCTCACCGGTGATGCCGAGGGCCTCCCGGCTGGTGGCGAGGACGCGCACCCCGGGACAGCAGCCGAGCAGCAGCCCGGCGACCCGGGCCGCGTCCTCCACCAGATGCTCGCAGTTGTCGAGCACGAGCAGCAGCTCCCGGTCCTCCAGCGCCGCCAGCAGCCGCCCGGAGACGTCCGTCGTGGCGTTGCGCAGGCCCTCCCGGATCCCGAGGGCCGCGAGGATCGCGTACGGGATCCGGGCGCCGTCGGTGAGCGGGGCCAGCTCGACGAGGTACGCGTCCGCGCGGGCGCGCGCGGCCTCGATCGCCAGCCGGGTCTTGCCCGCCCCGCCGGGACCGGTCAGTGTGACCAGGCGCGCGTCGGCGAGCAGTGCGGGGATCCGGGCCAGTTCGGCGTCCCGGCCGACGAAGCGGGTCAGCTGCGCCGGGAGCCGGGGCCGTGGGCGCCCGGGCGCCGCGCCCCGCAGCAGCTCCAGATGCAGGGCCGCCAGCTCGGGCGAGGGATCGGCGCCCAGTTCGTCGGCGAGCGTGCGCCGGGCCTCCTCGTACACGGCGAGCGCCTCGGCGGGCCGCCCGCCCGCGTGCAGGGCCCGCATCAGCTGCCCGTAGAGCCGCTCGCTCAGCGGATGCGCGGCGAGCAGCGAGCGCAGCTCGGGTATGAGTTCCGGGCCGCCCTCCGAGGCGAGGTCGGCCTCGATCCGGTCCTGGACGGCTGCCAGCCGCAGCTCCTCCAGGCGGGCGGTGTCGGCGTGGGCGCCCGGGAGGTCGGGCAGCGCGGGGCCCCGCCACAGGGCGAGGGCCGCGCGCAGCCGGTCCGCGGCGCCCCGGAAGTCGCCGGCGGCGAGGGCCTCGCGGCCCTCCCGGGCCAGCCGCTCGAAGCGGTGGGCGTCGACGCGGTCGGCGGGGACCCCGATCCGGTAACCGGCCGGGCCCGCCTCGATCCGTGTGTGCGGGACCAGCCGCCTGCGCAGCCGGGAGATCTGCGACTGCAGGGCGCCCGCCGCGTCGGCGGGCGGCTCGGCGCCGTACAGACCGTCGATGAGCCGCTCCGTGGCGACCGGGCGGCCGGCGTCCAGGAGCAGCAGCGTGAGCAGGGCGCGGGGGCGGGGACCGCCGGGGTCGATCGGGTCGCCGTCATCGGTACGTATGTCCAGCGGGCCCAGGATGCCGAAGCGCATTCCCCGGATTCTGGCAGGCGGCGAAGGGCCCCGGGTACGGCCGGGGGACTGAGTCCGGGTACGGCAAAAAGCCGGCCCACCCGGAGGTGGACCGGCTCAGTGCAGCGAACCAGGCAGTGGCCGCGCGCTCAGCTGTAGCGTCAGCGCGAGACCTTGCCGGCCTTGATGCACGAGGTGCAAGCGTTCACGCGCTTCGGCGTCCCGCCGACCACGGTACGCACACGCTGGATGTTCGGGTTCCAGCGGCGGGACGTACGGCGGTGCGAGTGCGAGATGTTGTTGCCGAAGCCCGGCCCCTTGCCGCAGACGTCGCAGTTGGCAGCCACGGGTCACTCCAAAGACTTCAGATGCACTTACGGTTAATCCCGGCATGCCGGGATCGAGATCGTACGACCTGAGATCTGAGTGGCGTTGCCAGGGGAACGGCCCGATCAGGATCGGGCAACCGGAGCAGCATACAACGGCTGCGTCCGTACAAGGAAACTACCATGGCAGTTCAGGGCCCCGCTCCCGGCCCTCTTCCGGTGGACACGGTCCCGGGGTCTACGCTGCGTCCCACGTCCAGCTCAGGGAGGCGCAGGTGGCGCAGGTGCCGCAGACGTTCTTCGATGCTCTCGCGGTGCGCACCTGGTGCGGTCTGGCGCTCAGAGCGCTGGGGCGCGCGCGTGAGGAGATCGACGCGATCAACGTCTATCCGGTGGCCGACGGCGACACCGGGACGAACCTGTATTTCACCCTGGAGTCGGCGGCGACGGCCGTGGAGGCGGTGTTCGCCGGGTACGAGACGGGTGCCGGGGAGCCCTCCCTGGCCGACGCCGTGCACGCGATGGCCCACGGGGCGCTCATCGGGGCCCGCGGCAACTCCGGGACGATCCTGGCGCAGCTGCTGCGGGGCATGGCGCAGGTGCTCGCGGACGACCGCGGGAGTGAGGCGGCTCACGTCGGCGGCGCGGGACTGCGGCTGGCGCTCAGGCGGGCCGCCGACTCCGCCCGGCAGGCCGTGGCCCACCCCGTCGAGGGCACGGTCCTGACGGTCGCCTCGGCCGCCGCCGATGCCGCCGAGGGGGCGGAGGGCGACTGCGGGACGGTCGCGCGGGCGGCCTACGAGGGTGCGCGGACGGCCCTCGCGGCCACCCCCGGCCAGCTGCCCGTGCTCGGCCGGGCCGGGGTGGTCGACGCGGGCGGACGCGGTCTCGTGGCGGTGCTCGGGGCGCTGGTGGAGGCGTTCACGGGGGAGGCGGTGCGGGAGGCTCCGACAGGGCGGGAGGTTCCGGTGGCCCGGGAGGGCCTGGTGGCGGGACAGGCCGCGGCGGCGCGGGAGGTCTGGCGGGTCTCGGACACGGTCGGGGCCGGGGGCGTCGGCGGGGCTGTGGGCGCTGGCGAGGCCGCAGCGGACGGCGTCGGGGTCGCGGGCGGTGCTCATGCGGGGCACGCATGCGTGGCGGCCGTTTCCGATGCCGGCCCGTCCGCGGTCCCGGCGTCCTCCGCCGGGCCGTGCGTCGACGGCACCCAGGCCCTCGGGCCCGCCTACGAGGTGATCTACCTCCTGGAAGCCGACGACACGGCCGTGGCCCGGCTCCGGGAACGCCTCGACGCCCTCGGCGACTCCCTGGTCGTGGTCGGCGGCGACGGGCTGTGGAACGTCCATGTGCACGTCGACGACGCGGGCGCCGCGGTGGAGGCCGGCGTGGAGGCCGGGCGGCCCTACCGGATCCGGATCACCCACTTCGGCCTCGCGGACGTGCACACCGGCGGCGAGCGGTCCCCGCGCGAGCGGGCCCAGCGGGCCGTCGTCGCCGTCGTCCCCGGCGAGGGCCTGGCCGGGCTCTACACCGAGGCGGGCGCGACCACCGTTCTCGCGCGGCCGGGGGAGCCGCCGGCGGGCGGGGAGCTGGTGGAGGCGGTACGGCGGGCCCACGCGCGCGAGGTCGTCCTGCTGCCCAACGACGCCGAGCTGCGCCACACGGCCGCCGCGGCCGTCGAGCAGGCCCGCGCCGAGGGCATCCGCGTGGCCCTGATCCCGACCCGCTCGGCGGTCCAGGGCATCGCCGCGCTCGCCGTGCACGAGCCGCAGCGCCGGTTCGACGAGGACGTCGTCCAGATGACCTCGGCGGCGGGCGCCACCCGGTACGCCGAGGTCGTCGTCGCCGAACGCCAGTCCTGGACGACGGCCGGGATCTGCCAGGCGGGGGACGTGCTCGGGCTGATCGACGGTGACGTGGCGGTGATCGGCCCCGACGTCGCCGCCACCGCCGCGACCGTCCTGGACCGGATGCTCCAGGCCGGCGGCGAGCTGGTCACCCTGGTCGTCGGCGACGACGCCCCCGAGAACGTCGCCGACCATCTGGAGACCCGGGTACGGGAGTCCTACCTCGCCGTGGACACCGTGGTGTACCGGGGTGGCCGGCAGGGGACCCTGCTGCTCATCGGCGTCGAGTGACGCACCGGCGCACTCCCGGCGCGCTCCGGCCTCACGACTTCGGTGCGCCCCGGTCCGGCGACGCCGTCCCGAGCACCTCGGCCGCCTCCGCGCGCCGCGCCCGGACGGTCGGGTCCTCCTCGCCCGCGTACTCGTAGGCCGCGAGTACGGCACGCGCGCGTGCCGCCGCCTCCGCGGGGCGCCCGAGGTCCGCTTCCAGCCGGCCCGCCGCGAGCTCGGCACCGGTACGGCTGTGCAGCCCCTCCGCGCCCCGTGTGGCGAACAGCGCTGCCGCCCGTTCCAGCTGGACCAGCGCCGCCTCGCACACGGCCCGGACGACACCGTCGTGGGCCTCCTCGGTCTGCTCGGCCTGCTCGGCCGCCGAGCGGACCAGCAGATCGCCGAACTGGCGATGGGTGGCGGCCAGTTCCTCCGTGAGCTGTTCCCGGGACGCCGGGTCGGCCGCGGCCTCCAGCGCCCGCTCGCACTCCCGCACCGCCTCCGCCATCAGCTCGCGCGCGCCCTCCGCTCCGGCCTCCCCGCGCAGCGCCAGCCAGCTGCGGGCACGCAGGGACCGGACGAGGAAGGGCGCGTTGCCCAGCGCGCGCCACAGATCGCCCGCGCGCGCGTAGGCCCGGTCCGCCTCCGCCGCCAGACCGGCGTTGCTCAGGGACTCGCCGGCGAGGTGGGCGAGCGTGGCGTGATCCTGCTGCTCGGGCCAGTGCCGGGCGATCTCGGCCGCCCGCAGCCGGCGGTCGGCGGCCGCGCGGTGGTCGCCCAGCTCGCTCAGGCAGTCGCCGAGCCACCACAGCGCCTGTACGACGCTCCCCTCGCCGTGCGTGCGGGCGGACAGGTCGGCCAGCGCCGACTCCAGTACCTCGGCGGCCTCCGCGCAGCGCCCCTGGCCGAGCAGGAGCCCGCCCAGCTGCTGCCGCGCCCAGGCGCCCAGCGTGCCGCTCTCACCGGCCTCGTCGGCCCAGTACGCGGCCTGCAGCGCGTGCTCGGAAGCTTCGGCGCTCTCGCCCCGGCCGCCGATCACCTCGGCGAGCTGCAGATGCAGCTGGGCCCGCCCGACCGGCTCCACGTACGGCCCGCCGTGCTCCAGGGCGGCCCGCAGCGCCCGCTCGGCCTCGGCCAGGTCGCCGGCCTGGTGGGCCAGTGCGGCGACCTGCACCTCGTACTCGACCGTGAACCAGGGGAGTCCGGCGGCCACGTAGTCGGCGGCGGCCCGCCGGAACAGCTTGGCCGCCTGCCCGGCGTCCCCGGTGTGCGCGGCCAGCTCGGCGAGCATGGCCCGCGCCTCCGCGGCCCGACCGGCCAGCCGCACATCGTCCGCCCCCCGCTCCCCGACCAGCGCAAGCACTTCCCGCACAGCACGCCCGGCCGCCACCACACCCGGATCGTCCCCCACCACCGCGCCCCCGCCCAGCGGAGCCCCGCCCGGCCCGGCCGCACCCCCGCCCGGCTGCTCCTCGGTCGCCGGTGCCCCCACCGCAGCCCCGTCCGGCCCCAGCCCTTCGGCCGCTGACGCCCCCTCCGGCCCAGGCTCCTCGGTCGCCGGTGCCCCGAGCGTCACCCCGGCCAGGTTCGGCCCCCTGGGGCCTTCCGGTGGGGGTGGGGTTCCCGTGGGGCCGTCCGGACGGGCCTCCTTCTCGAAGACCGGGGCCTCGTGCAGGCGTCGCATCAGGATCCGGGCCCGGCTCATCAGGACCGACGCCGTCTGCCGCAGGCCGGTGGCCTTCGAGGCGTAGAGGGCCAGTGCCTCGTCGTACAGGCCGGTGACCGTGTCGAGCGCCGCGTCCACCTCGCCCGTCAGGGCACGGACGTACGCCCCACGCGCGCGTGCCGCCAGCGCCTCCCCGGGATCGCCCGCTTCCGCGTACAGCACAGCCGCCCGTTCGAACAGCTCGATGCCCTCGGGGCCGCGGGCCATCGCCTCGTGGTCGGCGATCTCCGCGCGGTCGCGCGTCGCCGGCGCCGGCTCCGCGTCGCGTGCGGCCCGTGCGACCGCCGCCCAGGCGTCGAGGGCGTGCGGCTGCAGGGTGTCCGACAGCCGCCGGGCCTCGGCGAGGAGGGCCGCGAGGTCGGACGCCTCCGGGACCTCGGGCGCCGCGGCTGCGGTCACCGGCGCCGGTGCCGGTGGCGGTGCCGGTGCCGGGCGTACCGTGCGCACGCCCAGCGGAAGGCGCTCCACCACCGGCCGTTGCGCCATACGCGCGCGTGTCCGGTCGCCGACGTACGACGTGCCGTTGCGCCGGTCGAACCGCTCGGCCAGGTCCAGCGCCTCCCCGCGCGCGTGCCCGGCGAGTTCCCCCGCGGTCCACGCCCGCCCGGCCGGCCCCGGCACCCGCTGCCCGGCGAGGCCCAGCCCGGTCAGCCGGTCCATCAGCAGGACCACCACGGCCAGGAACTCCAGCCGGCTGCGCGGCTGCCCGGTGTCCGTGAAGTACGCCGGCCGCTCGGCGAGCAGCTCCAGGGCGCGTGCCTCGTTGCCGGTCAGCGCGCAGAACTCCACATGGTCGGCGTACGCTCCGCGCATCGACTCCATCGGGCGTACGAGACGCAAGCCCCGCAGGTGGTTCGCTCGGGCCTCGTCCAGGCGGCCCAGACGCAGCAGCGGGGCCAGCGAGGAGGCGAGCACGGTGTGCGGTTCGTGCGCGCAGGCGAACTCGCCCGCCAGCACCGGCCGCCAGAGTTCGAGCGCCTCGACGTCGCGGCCGCGCTCGGCCTGCCAGGTGCCCTGCCCGTGCAGCTCGCAGGCGTGGCAGTCGGCCATCTCGTCGCGGTCCGCGGCGAGCCATGCCGCGTACGCCCGCTCCGCCCGCACCAGGTCCCCGACGTGCGCGGCCACACTGAACTCGGCGCCGCGCACGGCCCGTTCGGAGTACCCGGCGAGCCGGTAGCGGTGCTCCATCTCGCCGAGCCACTTCGTGATCGAGGCGAGCGGGATGTGCGGCTGGTCCAGCATGCCCGACGACATCCACTTGAAGACCCAGTGCAGCGAGTGCGCCTCGCACGCGTCGAAGTCCTCGGGCCGTTCGTCCCACATGCGCAGCAGCCGCGCGAACGGGACGAACATCTTGTCCTTCTCGGAGCTGTAGTTGTAGACCTTCAGCTGGTGCCCGAGCGCCTCGATCACGGCGAGCGGGACGTCCAGCCGCTCGGCCTCGGCGAGCAGCTGCTCCGCGCGCGCGTTGCGGGCCGGGCCCTCCGGTTGCCCGGAGTTCTCCGCCAGCGCCCGGCGCAGCGCGTCGAAGTCCGTGATCTCGTTCATCGCGCCTCACCCTCCCCATGGGTCGCCCACTCCAGCAGGCCGATGAACGCCCGGTTCAGCAGCGCCGAGTCCGCCGGCCTGAGCGGGCGCTGCGCCATCAGCAGGGCCTGCCCGTACAGCGACTCGGTGGCGGTGCCGACCAGTTCCGCGTCCCCGAGCGAACCGATCCTGCGCACCAGCGGGTTGAGATGGTTGAGCACCAGACGCGCGCGCGGGGCGCTGCCGCGCAGCGAGCCGAGGATGCCCGCCCAGAGGTCGTCGGCCTGCTCCTCGGCCGCCGCCCGGGCCTGCTCGTGCCGGGCGGCCCGGTCGTCCAGGTGCAGGGCGGGCACGGACAGCGGATGGAAGGCCCGGAGTACGACGTCGCAGCCCAGGGGGTCGAGCTTCGCCCGCGCGGTCGCCAGGAAACCGGACAGGGCCAGCTCCTCGCCCGGGTCGACCCCGTCCAGGTGCGCGGTCACGGTGTCCGCGTCCAGCTCGGCGACCACCGTCCCCGGCCGCACCGACGGCAGCGCCTCGACCAGGTCGCTGTCGTAGGTGTAGCCGCCGTTGACCACGCCGATGCCCTGCGCGGAGGCGATCGGCGCGACCTGCCGGTACTCCTCGACGGTACGGGTGAAGTGCACCACCGGGTGGCGCTGCGCGAACTCCTCCAGGGACAGCTGTCCGTCGGTCGTCTCGAACGGCAGCCAGGGCAGCATCGTGCGCAGCATCCCGTGGTCGTGCCGGGCGAGGGACTTCACGCCCAGGTGGTGCACGGCGAGGAACGCCTCCAGCCGCTCCGGATCACCGGCGGCGAGCCCCGTGAGCCACGAGCGGATCCTTTCGCCCAGTGCCTCCCGCACGGCGGCCAGCGTCTCGTCCTCGTACAGCGACTCGCGCGAGGCCGTCGGCCGCAGGCTGTCGGTGTCCAGCACGCAGCGCACGAAGAACGCCCAGTCCGGCAGCACCTGTTCGGCCCGCTCGGTCAGCAGCATGCCCTTCAGGTGCACCCGGTGGGTCGCCCGCTGGGCGGGGCTCACCGCCGACGGCAGCACGTACGCCACCCCGCGGATCCCGGCCAGCGGCACGTCCAGGTCGATCGAGTCCAGCGGCGCGAACCCGAACAGCTCCCGGCAGTGCCGGGCCAGCGCGATCCGGCGCGCGGCGGGAGACGGATACGGCCGGTCCCAGGGCGCGGGCAGCGCGGTGACCGGCTCCTCGCCCACCCGCACGTCGTACGGCAGCAGCGAGCCGAAGTCGCGGGCGAGGGTGCGGACCCGGTCGGGCGACAGCCACTCGGCCGCCCCGGCCCGCGGGCTCAAGTACACCGTCGTGCCGGGCTCGGGGCGCGCCGAGCCGGGCAGGGTGCGCACGGTGTACGACCCGTCGTCGCTCGCCGTCCACTCCACCGGTGGCGCGTCGGGCGTACGGGCGCTGCGGCTGACCACCCGGATCCGCTCGGCGACCACGAAGCAGGCGAGCAGGCCGATGCCGAACTGGCCGAGGAAGTCCGAGCGGGCCTCCTGCAGGCCCTCGGCCCGTTTGGAGCTGCGCCCGATGGTGGCCAGCAGGTCGTGCACGTCCGCCTCGGTGAGCCCTATGCCGCTGTCCTCCACGCGCAGGCCGCCGTCCGCGGGGTGCAGCCGGACCAGCGCCGGCGCGTCCGGCTGCCCGGCCCGCCGGGCGGTGATCGCGTCCACGGCGTTCTGCAGCAGTTCGCGCAGGTAGACCTTCGGGCTGGAGTAGAGGTGATGCGAGAGCAGGTCCACCAGCCCGCGCAGGTCGACCTGGAACGCATGGGGTGGGTGAGGTGACCGGGATGCCTGGGATGGCTGCGAATTCTGGGAGTCCATCGTCACGGCGCCGCGGACCGGGGGAGCTCGCACGGCGCGGGGTCGGGCGGTCCCGGTGGGGCGGTGACCGCGGAGGGGATGGCCGGAGCGCGCCATCCTAGAGCCCGAACGAACCGTCTGACCAGGACTTTCCCGAAGCGTATACGGCATTGTCAGTGGCGTGGTGTGCAATGGATCTCGTGCCCGCACTGGAAGAACCACTGAAGCAGCCCCTGAAGTCAGTGCTCGGCCCCGCCACCGCGAAGGTGATGGCCGAGCATCTCGGCCTGCACACCGTAGGCGACCTCCTCCACCACTACCCGCGCAGATACGAGGAGCGCGGTCAGCTCACCCATCTCGCCGACCTCCCCATGGACGAGCACGTCACGGTGGTCGCGCAGGTCGCCGACGCCCGGCTGCACTCCTTCGCCTCCGCCAAGGCCCCCCGCGGCAAGGGCCAGCGCCTGGAGGTCACGATCACCGACGGCAGCGGCCGGCTCCAGCTGGTCTTCTTCGGCAACGGCGTCCACAAGCCCCACAAGGAGCTGCTGCCGGGCACCCGCGCGATGTTCGCCGGCAAGGTCTCGGTCTTCAACCGTCGCCTCCAACTGGCCCATCCGGCCTACGAGTTGCTGCGCGGCGACGGCGAGGAGGCGGTCGAGAGCTGGGCCGGCGCCCTGATCCCCCTCTACCCGGCCACGGCCAAGCTGGAGTCCTGGAAGATCGGCAAGGCGGTCCAGACGGTGCTGCCCACCGCCCAGGAGGCCGTCGACCCGCTGCCGCCCTCCCTGCGCGAGGGCCGCGGCCTGCTCCCGCTCCCCGAGGCCCTCCTGAAGATCCACCGACCGCACACCAAGGCGGACATCGCGGGCGCCCGCGACCGTCTGAAGTGGGACGAGGCCTTCGTCCTCCAGGTCGCCCTGGCCCGCCGCCGCCACGCGGACGCCCAACTCCCCGCCGTCCCCCGCACCCCCCGGCCGGACGGCCTCCTCACGGCCTTCGACGACCGTCTCCCCTTCACCCTCACCGAGGGACAGCAGAAGGTCTCCAGGGAGATCTTCGACGACCTCGCCACGGAGCACCCGATGCACCGCCTGCTGCAGGGGGAAGTCGGTTCGGGCAAGACCATGGTGGCGCTGCGCGCCATGCTCGCCGTGGTCGACGCGGGCGGACAGGCGGCCATGCTGGCGCCCACCGAGGTCCTCGCCCAGCAGCACCACCGCTCGGTCACCGAGATGATGGGCGAGCTGGCCGAGGGCGGCATGCTGGGCGGCGCCGAGCACGCCACCAAGGTCGTCCTGCTCACCGGCTCCATGGGCGCCGCCGCCCGCCGCCAGGCGCTGCTCGACCTGGTCACCGGCGAGGCCGGCATCGTCATCGGCACGCACGCCCTGATCGAGGACAAGGTCCAGTTCCACGACCTCGGCCTGGTCGTGGTCGACGAACAGCACCGCTTCGGCGTCGAGCAGCGCGACGCCTTGCGGGGCAAGGGCAAACAGCCGCCGCACCTGCTGGTGATGACGGCCACCCCGATCCCGCGCACGGTCGCCATGACGGTCTTCGGCGACCTGGAGACCTCCGTCCTCGACCAGCTCCCCGCAGGGCGCTCCCCGATCGCCAGCCATGTGGTCCCGGCCGCCGACAAGCCCCACTTCCTCGCCCGCGCCTGGGAACGGGTCCGCGAGGAGGTGGCGAACGGCCACCAGGCGTACGTCGTCTGCCCCCGCATCGGCGACGACGTCGACGAGGCGGTCGCCCCCGGGAAGGCCGGCGGGAAGAAGTCCCCCGAGGACGAGGCGGAGAAGCGCCCGCCGCTCGCCGTCCTGGAGGTGGCCGAGCAGCTGGGCCGCGGCCCCCTGCAGGGCCTGCGGGTCGAGGTCCTGCACGGCCGCATGCACCCCGACGACAAGGACGCGGTGATGCGCCGGTTCACGGCCGGCGAGACGGACGTCCTGGTCGCCACCACGGTCATCGAGGTCGGTGTGAACGTCCCCAACGCCACGGTGATGGTCATCATGGACGCGGACCGCTTCGGCGTCTCCCAGCTCCACCAGCTGCGCGGCCGTGTCGGCCGCGGCTCGGCCCCCGGCCTGTGCCTCCTGGTCACCGAGATGCCCGAGGCCAGCCCCGCCCGCCAGCGCCTGGGCGCCGTGGCCTCCACCCTCGACGGCTTCGAACTCTCCCGCATCGACCTGGAACAACGCCGGGAGGGCGACGTCCTCGGCCAGGCCCAGTCCGGCGCCCGCTCCAGCCTGCGCGTCCTGGCGGTCATCGAGGACGAGGAGGTCATCGCGGAGGCGAGGGAGGAGGCGACGGCGCTGGTGGCGGCGGATCCGGAGCTGGAGCGCCTGCCGGGCCTGCGCACGGCTCTGGACGCGCTGTTGGACGACGAGAGGGAGCAGTACCTGGAAAAGGGGTGAAGGGCGGCACCCCAGGGGGCGGGGCTGTACCGATACACGGCTCCGCCGTGCGGGCGCGAGCGACCACGACGGACCGCCTGCGAGACTGAAGCCGTACACCACCCCCGAACAAGGACTGAAGATGACCCGCGTGATCGCCGGCAGGGCAGGCGGCCGTCGCCTCTCGGTACCACCCGGCACCGGAACCCGGCCGACATCGGACCGCGCCCGCGAAGGTCTCTTCTCCACCTGGCAGTCCCTCCTCGGCGGCCCCCTGGACGGCGAACGGGTCCTCGACCTCTACGCCGGCTCCGGAGCCGTGGGCCTGGAGGCCCTCTCCCGGGGCGCGAGCCACACGCTCCTGGTCGAGGCCGACGCCCGCGCAGCGAAGATCGTCCGCGACAACGTGAAGAACCTGGGCCTCCCCGGCGCCGAGGTCAGAGCGGGCAAAGCGGAACAGATCATCAAGTCACCGCCCCCGCAGGAGCCGTACGACCTGGTCTTCCTCGACCCGCCGTACGCCGTCACGGACGACGATCTTCGCGAGATTCTGCTCACACTCCGCTCGGAAAGCTGGCTCGCTGAGCAAGCGCTCGTCACCGTGGAGCGCAGCACCAGAGGCGGCGAATTCCGCTGGCCGGACGGCTTCGCGGCGATCCGGTCCCGTCGCTACGGCGAGGGAACGTTTTGGTACGGTCGCGCCGCCTCTACGTGCGAAGACGCACGATGACCGGACCGGAGAGCGAGGGATCACAAGTGCGCCGCGCCGTCTGTCCCGGGTCGTTCGACCCGATCACCAACGGACATCTCGACATCATCGCCCGTGCCTCCCGTCTGTACGACGAGGTCTACGTCGCGGTGATGATCAACAAGTCCAAGAAGGGCCTGTTCGAGATCGACGAGCGGATCGAGCTGATCCGCGAGGTCACCGCCGACTACGCCAACGTCCGCGTCGAGGCCTTCCACGGCCTCCTCGTCGACTTCTGCAAGCAGCGCGACATCCCCGCCATCGTCAAGGGCCTGCGCGCCGTCAGCGACTTCGACTACGAGCTGCAGATGGCCCAGATGAACATCGGCCTCACCGGTGTCGAAACGCTGTTCGTGCCCACCAACCCCACGTACAGCTTCCTCTCCTCCTCCCTGGTCAAGGAGGTCGCCGCCTGGGGCGGCGACGTCTCCCACCTGGTGCCCGCGCCGGTTCTCCAGGCCCTGAACAAGCGCCTGCGCAAGGACTGATGGGGCTACAGTCGTCCCGTCCGTCTCCAACCCGGCTGTAGAGAGTGGCGAGCACAGGTGGACGTGCAGAAGAAGCTCGACGAGATCGTCTCCACGGTCTCCGGCGCCCGGTCCATGCCCATGTCGGCGTCGTGCGTGGTCAACCGCGCCGAGCTGCTCGCGCTGCTCGAAGAGGTACGCCAGGCGCTGCCCGGCTCGCTCGCGCAGGCGCAGGAGCTGATCGGCGACCGTGAGCAGATGGTCGAGCAGGCCCGGCTGGAGGCCGAGCGGATCATCGGCAACGCCCACGCCGAACGCGGTTCGCTGATCTCCGACACCGAGATCGCCCGCCGCTCCCAGACCGAGGCCGACCGGATCCTGGCCGAGGCCCGCAAGGAGGCCGAGGAGATCCGCGCCGAGGCCGACGACTACGTCGACTCCAAGCTCGCCAACTTCGAGGTCGTCCTCACCAAGACGCTCGGCTCGGTCGGCCGTGGCCGCGAGAAGCTGCTCGGCACCGGCCCGGGCCTGGACGAGAACGGCTACGAGGACGAGGACGCCCCCGAGCGCAGCCACGACCCCGAGACCCTGCGCCACAACGCCGACCAGTACGTCGACGCCAAGCTGGGTGCCTTCGAGGCGGTCCTCGCCAAGACGCTGGAGGCCGTCGGGCGCGGCCGGCAGAAGCTGCACGGCCGGATCGCCACGGACGACCTCGGCGCCCTCGCCGACGACTCCACGACCTTCCAGCACTCCAGCGACGCCGACTACCTCGCCGACCTCGCGGCCCTCGCCGAGCAGGACACCCCGGCCGAGCGCCCGGACCGGCAGTCGCAGCCGCAGCAGCCCTCGTACGAGCCGCAGCCGGCCTACTCCTACGACCAGCAGCAGCCGGACCCCTACGCCGGCTTCCCGCAGCAGCCCGCCTACGGGGGGCAGGACCCGTACGGCTACCAGCAGGCCGACCCCTACGCCTACCAGGGCTCCTACGACCCCCAGCAGGCCGCCTACGACCCGCAGCAGGCCCAGCAGTCCCCGCAGCACCCGACGCAGCAGGGCTACGCTCTGGACGAGACCAGCCTCTTCGACACGGGCATGATCAGTGCGGAGCAGTTGCGGGCGTACGAGCAGGGGCGCGGGCTGCAGTGACGTACCGGATTGGGCCCTGAGCGAAAGCTCCAGTATCCTGGCTCTTCGGTCGCGTGTACGTCCGCGATCACCGCTGCCCTCGGTACCGACGGGCGGCGGCCCTCCGAGCTCGAAGATCGAAAGCAGGAATGGCTTCCAACGCCCGCCTCGACCACCGCAACCCCCTCGTGTTCGACACACACGAGCTGGGTCGGCGTCCTGGCGCGCTGCAGCGCCTGACCCGCACGATCGACGCTCCCGCCGATCTCGGCATCCAGGGGGTCATCGGAGTGCCGGCAGGCGCACCGGTGGAGCTCGAACTCCGGCTCGAGTCGGTCATGGAAGGGGTGCTCGTCACAGGCACCGCCCGTGCACAGGCCGAGGGGGAGTGCGTAAGGTGTCTGGAGCCGGTCGGGCAGGAGCTCGAAGCGGACTTCCAGGAACTGTTCTCGTACCCTGACGCCGACGACCGGGGCCGCGTGATCGCGGAACCGGGCGACGACGCCGAGGACGACGAGGACAGGTTCTTCATCGAGGACGGACTCTTCGACCTCGAACCTCTGCTGCGCGATGCGGTGGTGCTCGCACTGCCGATGCAGCCGGTGTGCCAGGAAGACTGCCCGGGTCTGTGCTCCGAGTGCGGAGCGCGGCTCGCGGACGACCCGGACCACCATCACGACGCCGTCGACATCCGTTGGGCGGCTTTGCAGGGACTCGCCGGTTCACTCGAAGACGGCGAGAAGGACGAGATGAGCGGCGCTGACGCGGAAGCGGGCGTCGACGAGAAGCAGGAGAAGTAGCCGTGGCTGTTCCGAAGCGGAAGATGTCGCGCAGCAACACGCGCCACCGCCGGTCGCAGTGGAAGGCTGCGGTCCCCACCCTGGTTGCGTGCGAGCGCTGCCACGAGCCCAAGCAGCAGCACATCGCGTGCCCGTCTTGCGGCACCTACAACAAGCGCCAGGTCCTCGAAGTCTGAGCGGGCTGGTGAGAGGCACTGTGTCCAGTCCCAAGAAGGCGGAAGACGCCAAGGCGGACGCACCCGCCAAGAAGAAGGCGGACAACACGGCCTCGTCCCACACGCTTCTGGAAGGGCGGCTCGGCTACCAGGTCGAGTCCGCCCTTCTGGTGCGCGCGCTGACCCACCGTTCCTACGCGTACGAGAACGGCGGTCTGCCGACGAACGAGCGGCTGGAGTTCCTCGGTGACTCCGTCCTCGGCCTCGTCGTCACGGACACGCTGTACCGAACCCACCCCGACCTGCCCGAAGGCCAGCTGGCCAAGCTGCGGGCCGCGGTGGTCAACTCGCGTGCGCTGGCGGAGGTCGGGCGTGGCCTCGACCTGGGCTCCTTCATCCGGCTCGGCCGCGGTGAAGAGGGCACGGGCGGCCGGGACAAGGCGTCCATTCTCGCCGACACCCTGGAAGCGGTGATCGGCGCGGTCTATCTCGACCAGGGCCTCGACTCGGCGTCCGAGCTGGTGCACCGGCTCTTCGACCCGCTGATCGAGAAGTCCTCGAACCTCGGTGCCGGCCTGGACTGGAAGACCAGTCTCCAGGAGCTGACCGCGACCGAAGGACTCGGTGTGCCCGAGTACCTGGTCACGGAGACCGGACCCGATCACGAGAAGACCTTCACTGCTGCCGCCCGCGTCGGAGGCGTCTCGTACGGCACCGGCACCGGCCGCAGCAAGAAGGAGGCGGAGCAGCAGGCCGCGGAGTCCGCCTGGCGGGCCATCAAGGCCGCCGCGGACGAGCGCGCCAAGGCAGCCAAGGAGGCCGAGCAGGCCGCCGAGGAGGCCAAGGAAGCCGTCAAGGACGGCGAGTCCTCGTCCGCCCCCGCCTGACCCACAACAGCGCCGAGCGCCCGCCCCGCCGTTCCCGGTGGGGCGGGCGCTCGGCTCGTCCACCGCTTCGTACGGGGGTCCCATGCCCGAGTTGCCCGAGGTCGAGGTCGTCCGGCGTGGCCTCGCGCGCTGGGTCGCCCACCGCACCGTCGCCGAGGTCGAGGTGCTGCACCCGCGCGCCGTGCGCCGGCACATCGCGGGCGCGGACGACTTCGCGCACCGGCTCAAGGGCCATCACATCGGCACCCCCAGCCGCCGCGGCAAGTACCTGTGGCTGCCGCTGGAGGAGACCAACCAGTCCGTCCTCGCCCACCTCGGCATGAGCGGCCAGCTGCTGGTGCAGCCCGTTCGGACGCCGGACGAGAAGCACCTGCGCATCCGGGTCCGGTTCGCCGACTCCCTGGGCACCGAGCTCCGGTTCGTCGACCAGCGCACCTTCGGCGGGCTGTCGCTGCACGACAACACCCCCGACGGCCTGCCCGACGTCATCGCGCACATCGCCCGCGACCCCCTCGATCCGCTGTTCGACGACGAGGCCTTCCACCAGGCACTGCGCCGCAAGCGGACCACCATCAAGCGCGCCCTGCTGGACCAGTCGCTGATCAGCGGGGTCGGCAACATCTACGCGGACGAGGCGCTGTGGCGCTCCCGCATCCACTACGAGCGCCCCACGGCGAACTTCACCCGCCCGGTCACGACGGCGCTCCTCGGCCATGTCCGGGACGTGATGAACGCGGCCCTCGCCGTCGGCGGCACCAGCTTCGACAGCCTGTACGTCAACGTCAACGGCGAGTCCGGCTACTTCGACCGGTCCCTGGACGCCTACGGCCGCGAGGGCCTGCCCTGCAAGCGGTGCGGCACGCCGATGCGCCGGCGCCCCTGGATGAACCGGTCCAGCTACTTCTGCCCGAAGTGTCAGAGGGCGCCGCGCGTCTCGTCGTAACGCGCGCGTGCCGCGAGGACGTCGTCCATGGCGCCCTCCACGCAGTGGATGAGCGCCAGCAGACGCTCGGTGACCTGTCGGCCCAGCGGGGTCAGCTCGTAGTCCACGCGCGGCGGGTTCGTCGGCTGTGCCTCGCGGTGCACCAGACCGTCGCGTTCCAGCGCGTGCAGCGTCTGGGACAGCATCTTCTCGCTCACGCCGTCCACGCGGCGGCGCAGCTCGTTGAAGCGCAGCGAGCCCTCGTACAGCGCGCCGAGCGTCAGTCCGCCCCAGCGGCCCGTGACGTGCTCCAGCGTGCCGCGGGACGGGCAGGACTTGGCGAAGACGTTGTAGGCCAGGTCGTCGTGCGCCTGGTCGTCCTGGTCCTGGGTGGTGGCGGTCATGGGACAAGGGTACGCGGGCGCAGCGCTAACCACTAGCTTGCACTAACTGGAGGTTAGTGCTTTCCTGAAGTCACTGCTCTTGAGCTGCCCATCCGAGCCCACCCGTTCGAGGAGCCTCTGTGACCACCCCTGTCGTTTCCATCGCCTACCACTCCGGCTTCGGCCACACCGCCGTCCTCGCCGAGGCCGTCCGTGCCGGGGCCGCCGACGCGGGTGCCGAGGTGCACCTGATCAAGGTCGACGAGATCACCGACGACCAGTGGGAGACGCTGGACCGCTCCGACGCGATCGTCTTCGGCTCGCCCACCTACATGGGCACCGCCTCCGGTGCCTTCCACGTCTTCGCCGAGGCGACCTCCAAGCGCTGGTTCGGCCAGGACTGGAAGGACAAGCTGGCCGCCGGCTTCACCAACTCGGCCTCCAAGAGCGGCGACAAGCTGCACACCCTGCAGTTCTTCCAGACGCTCGCCGCCCAGCACGGCATGACCTGGGTGAACCTCGGCCTGCTCCCCGGCTGGAACGCGAGCACCGCATCCGAGAACGACCTCAACCGCCTCGGCTTCTTCGCCGGCGCCGCCGCCCAGAGCAACAACGACCAGGGCCCCGAGGGCGTCCACAAGGCGGACGTCGCCACCGCCGAGCACCTCGGCCGCCGGGTCACCGAGACGGCGAAGGTCTTCGCCCGGGGACGGGCCGCCGCCTGAGCGAACCCTGGACCGGCCGCCGCCGGTCACCGCCGACTCGACCGTCGGTGGTGACCGGCGGCGGCCGTCTGCATGCCGCGGGCGCCGGTTGCACCATCGGACGTGCCGCGGAGGGCTGTAAGGCGTCGGTCGTGGGTCGCCGGCGAGCACCCTCCGACGGCCCCGGGACGGCCCGGCCGGGCGAGCGCGGCGGGCCCTCGGTGCGTCCGTGGTGGTCGGCGCCGGTCGTCGTCGGCCGCCCTCGGACGGCCCGAAGACCGTCCCAGGGTGCCGGGTCAGGGCCCTCGACGCCAGGGTTCCGGGGTGTCTGGAACCATGCCGGTCATGAGCACGTGGACGTCCATGGCCGTGGCGGAGCAGGCGCTGCTGCGCCGAGCCATGCAGAAGCACCAACTGGCCGGCATGGTGCAGTACTACGGAGCGGCGCTGCGCTGGGCCGGTGACTCTGAGGCCCAGCCCCCGCGTAGCTACACGCAGGGGGAAGCGCGGGAGCTGGCGCCCCGGCTGGCC
Organism: Streptomyces filipinensis; assembly: GCF_014649495.1. Lineage (GTDB taxonomy): Bacteria > Actinomycetota > Actinomycetes > Streptomycetales > Streptomycetaceae > Streptomyces > Streptomyces filipinensis. The sequence continues at coordinate 93,913 of NZ_BMTD01000014.1, forward strand.
GAGGCGGCCTTGGGCCTGGTCGAGCGGGGGCGGCTGGATGTCCGCCAGGTGTCCGGACCGTGGTCCGATCCTTCCGCCCGGTCTTGAACCGCCGGGAGCTGCATGGGGTGCTGACCGACCCGGACCAGTGGATCCCGACCGAGTCATCCCCGGACCGTATCTGGCTGTCGGTGCCAGAGGCCGTCGACGCACGTTTCAGGGCCGACGCCTTGCCGGCGCCGCAGTCGGGCGGATTCCCGCCCGCGGAGGAGCGGACTGCGGTCGAGGAGGAGCTGCTGGTCGGCCTGGGGGCCTGGCGTGCCTGACCACCACCGCCCATCATGCTGAACGAGCGCCCCCGCGCGGAGGGGTGGCCCGAGCGGGGAGGCTCGCGCCACCGGCACCAGGGGGCTGCCGCGGGATCGGAACCGCTTCAACGACCGCGTCTGGCGGCCGGCACTTCGGGCGGCGGGTGCCGAGACCGGGCGGGACAACGGCATGAACGCGCTGCGGCACTTCTACGCCTCGGTGCTGCTGGACGCGGGGGAGGGCATCAAGGCTCTCAGTGAGTACCTGGGCCACCACGACGCCGCCTGACCTGCGGTTGTCTCAGTACCCGAAGTCCTGGGTCCACCAAGGGCCGCCGGGACCGAAGTGGACGCCGACTCCGAGGGTCTTGAAGTCGCAGTTCAGGATGTTGGCGCGGTGGCCGGGGCTGTTCATCCAGGCCTGTACCACGGCCGCCGCGTCGGCCTGGCCGCGGGCGATGTTCTCGCCGCCGAGGTCGGTGACGCCGGCCGCCGCGGCCCGGTCCCACGGCGTCTTGCCGTTGGGGTCCGTGTGGTCGAAGAAGTCCCGCGCCGCCATGTCGTCGCTGAACGACTCGGCCAGCCGGGTCAGCGAGGAGTTCGCCGCCAGCGGGCTGCACCCGACCTTCGCCCGCTCCTGGTTGACCAGCTTGAGCACCTCCGCCTCGGCGGCGGCCCGCGCCGAGACGGTCACCGGTGCGGAACTCGCCGTGGGCTTCCTGGGCGTCTTGGGTGACATGGTCGCCGCGGGCGACGGGGCGTGGGTCGTCTTCCGCCGGGACGGCGTGGTGGTCGGCGCCGGCTCCTCGGACGCGGTCTTCGACGGGCCGGGCGTGGGGGAGACCGATTTCGAGGCCGACGCGGAGACGGACGGGCGCGGGGACTCCGGGCCCACCGGGTTCCGGCCGGTGCCGGTGCCCGTGCCGCGCTCGCCGGTGTCGGCGCTGCCCGAGGTGCCGCCCTGCTCCGCGGCCGTGTTGCTCGGTGTGCCCGCCGCCTGCACCCGCTCGCCGCCGGCGGTCTCCGTGGTGCCGCCGAGCTTGTAGTTCTGCAGACCCGGCACCACGCCCGTGGCCACCGCGGCCGTACCGAGGGCGACGGCCGCGGACACCCCGAGCAGGCCCGTGCGGACCGGCTTTCCGGCCCTCTTCCGGCGCCGGGGGCCGGGGGAGGGGGCGCCGGCCGGCGGGAAGCCGCCGCCCGCGGAGCCTTCGGCCGCCGGGCCGCCGTCGCCCGCCGCGAACAGATAGGCGTGGGCCCTGGCGGTCTCCTCGGCGTAGGCCTCCGGGTTCAGATACGGCGCGATGCCCCTGGGCGCCCGATCCGCGTACCAGTCCTGAGGGTCCCCGCTCCCGGTGGCGGAGCGCTCCGTACGTATGCCCTCCGTGGCGCGGCCCGAGGCGGCGCGGCCGGCGGCGATGCGTCGGTGGCGTCCCATGTCCCTGACCTCTTCTCGTCCTCGCGGTCGGCCGGGAGCCTGCGCGGCGAGTGACTCCTTCTGGCCAACCCGACTCACTCGATCGAGTGAGTTTCATATGAGATGCATTGGCTCGGGACGGTACCCCATGCCGCCGGAGGACGATGTGTGCTGAGCGACACCGCCCGGTTAGGTTGCCCCCATGAGCGAGGATGTTCGACTGGTCGCCTGGGTGCGTGGACGCGTGCAGGGTGTGGGTTTCCGCTGGTTCACGCGTGCCAAGGCGCTGGAGATCGGCGGCCTGAGTGGTTTTGCTCTCAATCTGGCCGACGGCCGGGTCCAGGTGGTCGCGGAGGGGGCCCGGGAGGGCTGCGAGGGGCTCCTCGACTGGCTCCAGGGCGACGACACGCCCGGGCGGGTCGACGGAGTCACGGAGATCTGGGACACACCGCGCGGCGGCTACGACGGCTTCGCCATCCGCTGAGCCGGATCCGCGAAGGCGCGCGGCCCGGCGCGCGGCGAGCTGCCGCGAGCGCCTGCGCAAGCGGAAACGACCTGGTGGTTGCCAAGAACGGCCCAGCATGGCAGGCTCCGCTGGTACTGCTGATCGTCACGCCCTGAGGGCTCCGGGTGAGTCGCAGCGCCGCCGCTTTTCCGGCCGCGCGCCCCGGTCTGCCCGCCAATACAGGGCGTGATCGTGTTGACCGTCAAACTTTTTGGTGAGACGCTGAAAGCCCCGCGCACCTTAGCTGTTTGGCATGGAGCAACAGCAGAGCAACACCCGAATGTGCCAAGCACCGCGGGTGCGAATCCCTCACGACCCACACCGCATCGGTCGGTCACTCAGTGTGGAGGACCATCCATCATGGCAAAGGCGCTTCTCGGTTACGTCGGCGGCTCCGACCCGCGACTCCTCGCCGAGATGCGACGGCTGCAGCAGCGTGTACAGGACCTGGAGTCCGAGCTGGTAAGGATCCAGGCGGAGAACGAAGCGCTGTCGGCTGCCGCCTCTCAGGACAGGATCATGGAGAGCATCGACGCACACCAGGCGGAGCCTGCGCTCACCTGATCACTGCATCAGCTCCACCACAGCAGTCGCAGCGATCGGGCTGCCGTGTCAACCGCTCAGTTGATCGGGCGACCGAAACCCGGCCGCCAGAGTTGCAAGGGACGCTTCGGCGTCCCTTCTTTCTTTCCCCCGCGCATCCTTTCACCTTCTTTAACGTACGGTGTGCCCTGCATGTTCAATGGCGAAACCGCGCGGTTGCGAGGGTTCATGGAGTGAGATAGCGGCGCCCGGTAGAGTCCGGCGGCGTGCACCTCAAGGCCCTGACCCTCCGCGGCTTCAAGTCGTTCGCCTCGGCGACCACGCTCCGGTTCGAACCAGGCATCACGTGTGTCGTCGGACCGAACGGCTCGGGCAAGTCCAACGTCGTGGACGCGCTCAGCTGGGTCATGGGCGAGCAGGGCGCCAAGTCGCTGCGCGGCGGCAAGATGGAGGACGTCATCTTCGCCGGCACCACCGGCCGTCCGCCGCTGGGCCGGGCCGAGGTGTCCCTGACCATCGACAACTCCGACGGCGCGCTGCCCATCGAGTACGCCGAGGTCACCATCACGCGGATCATGTTCCGCAACGGCGGCAGCGAGTACCAGATCAACGGCGACACCTGCCGCCTCCTCGACATCCAGGAACTCCTCTCCGACTCCGGCATCGGCCGCGAGATGCACGTCATCGTCGGCCAGGGCCAGCTCGACTCCGTCCTGCACGCGGACCCGACGGGCCGCCGCGCCTTCATCGAAGAGGCCGCGGGCGTCCTCAAGCACCGCAAGCGCAAGGAGAAGGCGCTGCGCAAGCTGGACGCGATGCAGGCCAACCTCGCGCGCGTGCAGGATCTGACGGACGAACTGCGCCGCCAGCTCAAACCCCTGGGCCGGCAGGCGGCGGTGGCCCGCCGGGCCGCCGTCATCCAGGCCGACCTGCGGGACGCACGCCTGCGCCTGCTCGCCGACGACCTGGTACGGCTGCGCGAAGCCCTCACGGCCGAGGTCGCCGACGAGGCGGCCCTGAAGGAGCGCAAGGAGACGGCCGAGCAGGAGCTGAAGAGGGCCCTGCACCGCGAGGGCCTGCTGGAGGACGAGGTACGGCAGCTCACGCCGCGGCTCCAGCGCGCCCAGCAGACCTGGTACGAACTGTCCCAGCTGGCCGAACGTGTGCGCGGCACCGTCTCGCTGGCCGACGCCCGGGTGACGAGCGCCACCTCGGCGCCCCCCGAGGAGCGGCGCGGCCGCGACCCGGAGGACCTGGAGCGCGAGGCCGCCCGCGTCCGCGAGCAGGAGGCCGAGCTGGAGGCGGCCCTGGAGGCGGCCCAGCACGCCCTCGACGACACCGTCGCCCACCGGGCCGAACTGGAACGGGAGCTGGCGGTCGAGGAACGCCGGCTGAAGGACGTGGCCCGGGCCATCGCCGACCGCCGCGAGGGCCTGGCCCGGCTGTCCGGGCAGGTCAACGCGGCGCGCTCCCGCGCGGCCTCCGCCCAGGCCGAGATCGACCGCCTGGCCACGGCCCGCGACGAGGCGCAGGAACGTGCCGTCGGGGCCCAGGAGGAGTACGAGGCGCTCAAGGCCGAGGTCGACGGCCTCGACGCGGACGACGCGGACCTCGCCGAGCAGCACGAGGCGGCCAAGCGGCAGCTCGCCGAGGCCGAGGCCGCCCTGAGCGCGGCCCGCGAGGCGCTCACCGCGGCCGAGCGCGGCCGCGCCGCGACCCAGGCCCGCCACGAGGCCCTGGCCCTGGGCCTGCGCCGCAAGGACGGCACCGGAATACTGCTCGCCGCCCGCGACCGGCTCACCGGGGTCCTCGGCCCGGCAGCGGAGCTGCTGACGGTCGCGCCCGGCCACGAGGTCGCGCTGGCCGCGGCTTTCGGCGCGGCGGCGGACGCGATCGCCGTGACGACCCCGGCATCGGCGGCGGAGGCGATCAGACTCCTGCGCAAGCAGGACGGCGGCCGGGCGGCACTGTTGCTGGCGGGGCCCGTGGAGGCGACGTCCGGGGCAGCGCCCCACCGGGGCGCGGGGACCGGCGCGGCAGGCCAGGACGCGCCCACGGCCGCCGAACCGGTTCCCACGGCACCCCCCGGTGGGCACTTCGCCGCGGACCTGGTCCGCGGCCCCGCCGAACTCCTCCCCGCCGTCCGCCGCCTCCTGCGGGGAATCGTGGTCGTCGGCACCCTGGAGGACGCCGAGGACCTCGTCTACGCGCACCCGGAACTGACCGCCGTCACCGCGGAGGGCGACCTCCTGGGCGCCCACTTCGCGCACGGCGGATCGGCCGGCGCCCCCAGCCTGCTGGAGGTACAGGCCTCCGTCGACGAGGCCGCGGCCGAGCTGGCCGGACTGGTGGTGCGCTGCGCGGACCTGGCCGAGGCACAGCACACCGCGGCCGAGCGCCGTGGCCTGGCCGCGTCGCACGTCGAGGAACTGGGGGAGCGCCGCCGCGCCGCCGACCGGGAGAAGTCGGCCGTGGCCCAGCAGCTGGGGCGGCTCGCCGGACAGGCGCGGGGCGCCGCCGGCGAGGCCGAGCGGTCGGCCGCGGCGGCGGCGCGCGCGCAAGAGGCGCTGGAGAAGGCCGTACAGGAGGCGGAGGAGCTGGCCGAGCGGCTCGCGGTCGCCGAGGAGATGCCGGTCGAGGAGGAGCCGGACACCTCCGTGCGGGACCGGCTCGCCGCCGACGGCGCCAACGCCCGCCAGACCGAGATGGAGGCCCGCCTCCAGGTCCGTACCCACGAGGAACGGGTCAAGGGGCTCGCCGGACGGGCGGACTCCCTGGACCGGGCGGCCCGCGCGGAACGCGAGGCACGCGCGCGTGCGGAGCAGCGCAGCGCCCGGCTGCGGCACGAGGCCGCCGTCGCCGGGGCCGTCGCCGCCGGTGCCCGGCAGCTGCTCGCGCACATCGAGGTGTCCCTCGCCCGCGCCGAACAGGAACGCACCGCCGCCGAGGCCGCCAAGGCCCTGCGCGAGCAGGAACTGACCGCCGCGCGCACCGCCGGACGCGAACTCAAGGCCGAACTCGACAAGTTGACGGATTCGGTGCACCGTGGCGAGGTACTCGGCGCCGAGAAACGGCTGCGGATCGAGCAGCTGGAGACCAAGGCGCTGGAGGAACTGGGTGTCGAGCCGGCGGGACTGGTGGCGGAGTACGGGCCGCACCAGCCCGTGCCGCCCTCGCCCGCCGCCGACGGCGAGCAGCTGCCCGACGACCCGGATCACCCGCGCAACCAGCCGTGCCCGTTCGTGCGGGCCGAGCAGGAGAAGCGGCTCAAGGCCGCCGAGCGGGCGTACCAGCAGCTGGGCAAGGTAAATCCGCTGGCGCTGGAGGAGTTCGCGGCGCTGGAGGAGCGGCACAAGTTCCTCAGCGAGCAGCTGGAGGACCTGAAGAAGACGCGGGCCGACCTGCTGCAGGTGGTGAAGGAGGTCGACGAGCGCGTCGAGCAGGTCTTCACCGAGGCCTACCGGGACACGGCCCGGGAGTTCGAGGGCGTCTTCAGCCGGCTGTTCCCCGGTGGCGAGGGACGGCTCGTCCTCACCGACCCCGACAACATGCTCACCACGGGTGTGGACGTCGAGGCGCGCCCGCCGGGCAAGAAGGTCAAGCGGCTCTCCCTGCTCTCCGGCGGTGAGCGTTCGCTGACGGCCGTCGCGCTGCTGGTGTCGATCTTCAAGGCCCGGCCGAGCCCGTTCTACGTCATGGACGAGGTCGAGGCGGCGCTGGACGACACCAACCTGCAGCGGCTGATCCGGATCATGCAGGAGCTGCAGGAGGCCTCGCAGCTGATCGTGATCACGCACCAGAAGCGCACGATGGAGGTCGCCGACGCGCTCTACGGCGTCTCCATGCAGGGCGACGGCGTGTCCAAGGTCATCTCCCAGCGGCTTCGCTGACGTATTCGGCATCCCTGAACAAGATCAACTGACTCGATGTTCACTTCTTGAACACTCGGGGGCTTGGCGTATCTCAAAACTCACAGCAGCTGAACTATTGACTTCGAAACTTGAACGCATAGTCTCTGCAACGTTGCTTTTACCTTCAGGTGTGAGCGGCGTGTCCCTATGCGCCACTGGATACCTGGATGGGATCACCCCCACCCGCGGCAGCGCTGCCGTGGCCCGAGGAGATTTACGTGACCAGCACAGCGCAGGCACCTCAGTCAGGAGCCGGTACGGCTCATCCCGAACATCTCGGGCACGTCATCTTCATCGCGGCAGCCGCCGCGATGGGCGGTTTCCTCTTCGGCTACGACAGTTCCGTGATCAACGGCGCGGTCGAGGCCATCCGCGGCAAGTACGACATCGGCTCCGCGGCCCTCGCCCAGGTCATCGCGATCGCCCTGATCGGCTGTGCCGTCGGCGCCGCCACGGCCGGCCGCATAGCCGACCGGATCGGCCGTATCCGCTGTATGCAGATCGCCGCGGTCCTGTTCACGATCAGCGCCGTCGGCTCCGCGCTGCCCTTCGCGCTGTGGGACCTCGCCTTCTGGCGCGTCGTCGGCGGCTTCGCCATCGGCATGGCCTCCGTCATCGGCCCGGCCTACATCGCCGAGGTCGCCCCGCCCGCCTACCGCGGCCGTCTCGGCTCCTTCCAGCAGGCCGCGATCGTCGTCGGCATCGCCATCTCCCAGCTGGTCAACTGGGGTCTGCTGAACGCCGCCGGCGGCGACCAGCGCGGCCACCTGATGGGCCTGGAGGCCTGGCAGGTCATGCTCGGCGTCATGGTCATCCCGGCCGTCCTGTACGGCCTGCTCTCCTTCGCGATCCCCGAGTCCCCGCGCTTCCTGCTCTCCGTCGGCAAGCGTGAGCGCGCCAAGGAGATCCTCGCCGAGGTCGAGGGCAAGGGCGTCGACCTGGACGCGCGCGTCGCCGAGATCGAGCACGCCATGACGAGCGAGCACAAGTCCACCTTCAAGGACCTGCTCGGCGGTGGCTTCTTCTTCAAGCCGATCGTCTGGATCGGTATCGGCCTGTCGGTCTTCCAGCAGTTCGTCGGCATCAACGTCGCGTTCTACTACTCCTCGACGCTGTGGCAGTCGGTCGGTGTCGACCCGACGGACTCGTTCTTCTACTCCTTCACGACGTCGATCATCAACATCATCGGCACCGTGATCGCGATGATCTTCGTGGACCGCATCGGCCGCAAGCCGCTCGCCCTCATCGGCTCGGTCGGCATGGTCGTCGGTCTCGCGCTGGAGGCCTGGGCGTTCAGCCACCACCTGGTCGACGGCAAGCTCCCGAGCACCCAGGGCTGGACCGCCCTGATCGCCGCGCACATCTTCGTCCTCTTCTTCGCCCTGTCCTGGGGCGTGGTGGTCTGGGTCTTCCTCGGCGAGATGTTCCCGAACAAGATCCGCGCCGCCGCCCTCGGTGTGGCCGCCTCCGCGCAGTGGATCGCCAACTGGGCCATCACCGCGAGCTTCCCGTCACTGGCCGACTGGAACCTCTCCGGCACCTACGTGATCTACACGGTCTTCGCCGCGCTCTCCATCCCGTTCGTCCTGAAGTTCGTCAAGGAGACGAAGGGCAAGGCGCTGGAGGAGATGGGCTGACCCGCACGGCCAGCTCCCCGAGACCGAGGAGAAGGGGCCCAAGACCCCGCTGCCCCTCTCCTCGTACCCCCCCGCCCCCGCACCGGCCACTGCCCGGTCCGGGGGCGGCGGTTTTCCGCCCGGCCCGGTGGCCACCTCTCCTAGGGTGTCCGCCATGCATACGAAGATCGGAAAGCCGGTCCTGGCCGCGGGACTCGGCGTCGCGCTCGCGGTGTCCGCGACGGCCTGCGGCGGCCACGAACAGCGGGGCGGCCCGGCCGGGAAGTCCGGTGCCGGAGCGGCTTCGCGGCTGTCGTCGAGCCGCGGCCTGGGGAACATCGTCGTCGGCGGCAGACCGGTGACCGGATCGGAGCCCTCGGGCATCGCCAAGGTCCCCTACCGGCGCACCTACACGGACGGCGCGCTCTACGCCCCGGTCACGGGGTACCGGTCCATGGCCTTCTACCGGAGCGGACTGGAGGCCGTCTACGACGACGTCCTGTCCGCCGGGCTGAAGTCCGGCGGCCCGTCGGGCGACGTCGTGACGACCATCCGCCCCGGCGTGCAGAAGGCGGCGTTCGACGCACTCGGCGACCGCGAGGGGGCGGCCGTCGCCCTGGACACCCGGACCGGGAAGCTGCTCGCCCTGGTGAGCACGCCGTCCTACGACCCCGGGACGTTCAGCGGCAACACCCTCCGGGACGAGACGGCCTGGAAGACCCTGATCAGACAGAAGCCCGCCCCCCTGCTCAACCGCGCCCTGCGCCTGACCGCCGCCCCCGGGGCGGCGTTCCACGTCGTGGTCGCCGCCGCCGCTCTGGAACGGGGGCTGTACCCAGGCGTGGACGACGCCACGAAGAGTCCCCTGACGTTCGCCGTACCCGGCACGGCGGACACCGTGACCGGTGACGACCCGCGGTGTGAGAACGCGACCATCCGGACGGCTCTGCGGTACTCCTGCGCCAACGTCTTCGCCAGGATGTCGCTCGACGTGGGCCGGTCCGCGCTCCGCTCGACGGCCGAGAAGCTCGGCTTCAACGACGAGAAGCTGCTGACCCCTCTGCGGGCCGCCGAGAGCACCTATCCCACGCAGGCGCTGTCGGGGGCGCAGCTGGCCCGGACGGGCGACGGGGGCGGGGGCGTCGCCGCCACCCCCGTGGAGATGGCGCGGATCACGGCGTCCCTCGCCGACGGCGGCCGGCTCGTGACCCCGCGGCTGGTGGACCGGGTGGAGAAGGCGGACGGAGGCACGGAGCGGCCCGGGGCGTCGGGCGACCGGTCCGGGCAGGCCGTCTCCCGCCACACGGCGCAGGCACTGCGGTCCGTCCTGACGGCCACGGCGGTCCGGGGCGGCGACGTCGCCGGATCCTGGTTCACCACGTGCGCACGACAGGCCGACGGGGGGACCGTCAGCATCGCCGTCTACGTGGGGCGGTCCGGCGGGGACGGCGCTCGGCGAGCGGAGCAGGTCGCCGGGCGGATCGCCGGGGCGCTGTCCTGACCGCGTCCGGCGTCAGCCGAGCCGCGGCACCACCCGCTCCGCGAACAGCCTGAGGCTCCGCCACCCCTCCTCCACCGGCATCCCGCCCGCCAGCGGATGCAGGACGAGACTGGCCAGGCCCTGGGCCACGCACTGCTCCGGCGTGAGGATGCGGTACACACCCTCCGCCCGCAGCTCCTGCACCGTCGTGGCCGCCGACCGCACCGCCGAGCGGATCTGCCCCGACTGCCAGGAGGCGTACGTCCGGGCCTCGTGCAGGAAGTGCTCACCGTAGTGCGCCCACGCCCGGTCCGGGTCCTCGGCGACGTGCAGCAGGGGGGTCTCGGCGGCGGGCATCATGACCCAGCCCTCGGTGCCGTACTCGGTGAGCTTCTCCTTGTAGTACGCCTCCAGCTCCGGCAGATGCGCGCTGGGGAAGAACGGCAGGCCGAGCCGGGCGGCCCGGCGGGCGGCGGCCTTCGAGGAGCCGCCGACCAGGAGGAGGGGGTGCGGATCGGTGCACGGGCGCGGGGTGAGCCGTACCGTACGGCCCCGGTACGCGAACTCCTCGCCGGTCCACGCCTTCAGCAGCGTCTCCAGGAGCTCGTCCTGCAGCCTGCCCCGGCGCTTCCAGTCGACGTCGAACAGCGCGTACTCCTCGGGCCGGTACCCGATCCCGGCCACCGTCACCAGCCGTCCGCCGCTCAGCAGGTCCAGTACGGCGATCTCCTCGGCCAGCCGCAGCGGGTCGTGCAGCGGCCCGATCACCGCCGACACGGTCACCGCGATCCGGCGGGTCGCCCCGAACACCGCGCCGGCGAAGGTGAACGGCGACGGCAGCCAGTTGTTCGCGGCACCGTGGTGCTCCTCGGTCTGCACGGTGCTGATCCCGTGCTCGTCCGCGTACCCGGCCATCTCCAGGGCGGCCCGGTAGCGGGCCGAGAGGGCCGCGGGGGCGGCGCCCGGGGCGACGAGATTGAAACGGACGACCGTGACGGGCATGGGAAGTCCCCCTCCGGTGCGATGCGGTGGAGGGGGACGGTAGCTGACGTGACGTCAGATAGCCATGGAGGGGCGGGAGGTAGGCTCGCGGCATGACCGAAGCCGTACCCACGGACCCGCGGGCGGAGGCCGGCCGGGGGCGGGTCGCGCTGTGGCTCGACCCGGACGACCTGCGCTGGCTGGCCCGCCACTGCTGCTGCCCGGACGACGCCGAGGAGGAGGCGGCGGACCGCTGCGCCCGCCTCCGCTTCCGGGCGGGCGCGGCCCTGCACAAGAACGGCCTGTCCGGCTGACGCCGCTCGCTCAGACGGCAGCGGGGGCCGTCTCCTCGGCGGGCTCCGCGGCCCGCGCCGGGGTGAGCACCGCCGGCTTCGGCAGGACGGTGTACAGCAGGCCCGAGATCACGATCGTGGCCACCCAGCCGAGGCCGTACTCGCCGATCACGTTGTTCTTCGCGAGCGGGCCGGTGAACCAGTCCGAGGTCGTGAACATCAGGCCGGAGACCAGGCCGATCGCCCAGGCGGCGACGGCCGAGAGGGCGAAGCCGCCCGTGTACCAGTAGGCGCTGGTGCGGGTCGTGTCCGACATGGCCCGGCCGTCGTACTCGGTGCGGCGCAGCATGTCCGCGCCGAACACGCCGACCCACGCGGAGAAGGCGACCGCGAGCAGCGAGAGGAAGGCGATGAACGAGCCCATGAAGCTCGTCGCCACCAGCATCAGCACACCGCCGAAGATCAGCGAGATCACCGCGTTCACCGAGACCGCCCAGTGCCGCGGCACCTTGAAGCCCAGGGTCTGCGCGGTGAAGCCCGCCGAGTACATCGACATCGAGTTGATCAGCAGCATGCCGATCAGCGCGATGCACAGGTAGGGCACCGCGATCCACGTCGGCAGGATCTCGCCGAGGAAGGACACCGGGTCGGTGGCCGAGGCCAGGTCCGGCGTGGACACCGCCATCACCGCGCCCATGAGGACCATGGGCAGGACGACGACGCCGGCGCCGCCGACCGCCGTGCCCACGATCGCCTTCGAGGACGCCGTGCGCGGCAGGTAGCGGGTGAAGTCCGGCGCGGACGGGATCCAGCTGACACCGCCCGCCGCGATCATGCCGACCCCGGTGATCACCGCGGCCGTCGAGCCGCCACCGTGGTGCAGCACCTTCGACCAGTCGGTGTTCGCCACCAGGTAGACCAGGACCAGCACCGAGAAGACGCCGAAGAAATAGGTCGCGTACTTGTTGCACTTCTGCACGGCGTTGATGCCGAGCCCGGAGATCGCGAAGGTGGAAACGACGAACACCAGCAGCATCACCATGTCCAGCACACTGTTCGCCTTCAGGCCGAACACGATGTCCAGGATGGTGAGCATGGCGTAGGCGCCGGTCACCGCGTTGATCGTCTCCCAGCCCCAGCGGGCGACCCAGATCAGCGAACCGGGCAGCAGGTTGCCGCGCTGGCCGAACACCGCGCGCGACAGCGCCATGCCGGGCGCGCCGCCCCGCTTGCCGGCGATGCCGATCAGTCCGACCAGGCCGTACGACACGACCGGTGCGGCCACCGCGACGACGAGCGCCTGCCAGATGTCCAGGTGGTACGCCACGACGAGGCTCGCGCCCATGGTCAGCAGCAGCACGCTGATGTTGGCGCCGACCCAGGTGGGGAACAGCTCACGGGTCTTCGCGGTGCGCTCGTGATCCGGGACCTGCTCGATGCCACGGGTCTCGAGAGCGCCCTCGGTCTCGACGGTTTTACTCATGGAAAAGGGGCCAGACGTGGGGGGACAGGGAACGCTCGGACTCTACGCGCGTCAACCGAGCCGCCACCATCGTACTTTGCTCCGACTCCTCGCTTTAAGTGGCGTTTGTCTCTCAGAGGAAGCCACAAACAGCCTCTCGCGGTCACCCATGGCCGATACTGGACGAGTTATGGAAACCGTCATCCTTGCTGTAGTCATCGCCGTGGTCGTGCTCGGCGCGCTCGGCGGGCTGATCGTGGGCAGCCGGCGCCGCAAGCCGCTGCCTCCGCCGCCCCCCAGGACGCCCGACATCACCGCGCCCCCGGCCGAGCCGCACGTCGGCGACGAGGCCGAGACGCCGCGCGACGAACCGCGCCGGACGATCGAGGAGGTGGATCTCCCGGGCGGCCCCGCGGTCGTCGTAGAGGAGCCTCCGAGTGGCCCCGCCGTCGAGGTTCCCGAACTCGAGATCCCGGAGCCCACCGCGGGCCGGCTGGTCCGGCTGCGCGCCCGCCTGTCCCGCTCCCAGAACGCCCTCGGCAAGGGCCTGCTCACGCTGCTCTCGCGTGAGCATCTGGACGACGAGACCTGGGAGGAGATCGAGGACACGCTGCTCACCGCCGACGTGGGCGTGCAGCCCACCCAGGAGCTGGTCGAGGGGCTGCGCGAGCGCGTGAAGGTCCTCGGCACCCGCACCCCCGAGGAACTGCGCGGTCTGCTCCGCGAGGAGCTGCTCAAGCTGGTCGGCACCGACGTCGACCGCACGGTCAAGACCGAGCCCGAGGACCGCAAGCCCGGCATCGTGATGGTCGTCGGCGTCAACGGCACCGGCAAGACCACCACCACCGGCAAGCTCGCCCGGGTGCTCGTGGCCGACGGCCGCACCGTCGTCCTCGGCGCCGCCGACACCTTCCGTGCCGCCGCCGCCGACCAGCTGCAGACCTGGGGCGAGCGGGTCGGCGCCTACACCGTGCGCGGGCCCGAGGCCGGCGACCCCGCCTCCGTGGCCTTCGACGCGGTCAAGGAGGGCAAGGAGATGGGGGTCGACGTCGTCCTCATCGACACCGCCGGCCGCCTGCACACCAAGACCGGCCTCATGGACGAGCTCGGCAAGGTCAAGCGGGTCGTGGAGAAGCACGCGCCGCTGGACGAGGTGCTGCTCGTGCTGGACGCCACCACCGGGCAGAACGGCCTGGTGCAGGCCCGCGTGTTCGCCGAGGTCGTGGACATCACCGGCATCGTGCTGACCAAGCTGGACGGTACGGCCAAGGGCGGCATCGTCGTCGCGGTCCAGCGCGAGCTGGGCGTGCCGGTCAAGCTGGTCGGACTCGGCGAGGGCGCGGACGATCTCGCGCCGTTCGAGCCGGAGGCGTTCGTGGACGCGCTGATCGGTGACTGAGGGGTCACCGCATCCGGTGGCCGACGAGAAGCGCCCGTCCCAAGCAGGGGGGACGGGCGCTTCGCCTTGCCGGCGCGGTTACGCCCGCGCCCGCGACCGGTGCGCCACGTACGCCAGCGTCCCCAGCAGCAGCCGGGCCGCCGGCGGCCGGGTCGCCGAGTCCAGCGCGGGCGGGCGCAGCCAGCGCACCGGGCCCAGCCCGCCCCGGTCGGAGGGCGGCGCCGTGATGGACGCACCGGGCCCGAGGCCGCGCAGGTCCAGGGCCGAGGGATCGTCCCAGCCCATGCGGTAGAGCAGCCGGGGGAGCTCGGCGGCGGCGCCGGGCGCGACGAAGAAGTGGGCACGGCCGTCCGGGGTCGCGGTCACCGGTCCGAGGGGGAGCCCCATGCGCTCCAGGCGGACCAGGGCGCGGCGGCCGGCGGCCTCGGAGACCTCGATGGCGTCGAACGCCTGGCCCACCGGCAGCATCACCGCGGCGCCCGGGAACTCCGACCAGGCCTTGCTCACCTCGTCCAGCGTGGATCCGGCCGGCACCTGCGGTGCGAAGTCCAGCGGATGCGCGCCCGGCGCCGCGCAGTCGGCGCGCCCGCAGGAGCAGACGCCCGCCGCGGCCCGCGCGCCCGGCACCACGTCCCAGCCCCACAGCCCGGTGAACTCGGCGACCGTGGTGCAATCCGACGAACGGCCGCGCCGGCGCGTGCCGGAGCGGATCTCGCGAATGCCGCCGATCGTGAAGCCCATGCCCCCTCCAACGGGTCCGGCGCGCCGGTGGTTACGACACGGAACGGGACGGAAGCGGAACGTAACGCTACGGCTCCGCCTTCCCGTCCCGGCGCCGGGTGAAAGCGGCGCCTTGAGGCGAAACGGGGTGGTGCCCGGAGGGCTTCGCGCCCCCGCGTGCTTCACTCCGCCCACTTCCGGCCGTCCTATGTCAAGTGAATCGCGTGCGAGCGGTCGTGAGTTCATTCGAAGGGGTGGCGAATGGTGGCGTTTCCGGGATCCGTGTGGCTGAGCGGGTGATCGTAGGATTACTGTGAGTGTGCGAGTCCGGGAGGCATATGCACAGATGGGTATGCCGGAGGCGAGTCGTCAGCTCGTTCGAAGGGTGAGAACCTCCGGACGGGAAGCCGTATTTACCGGCATTCTGATAGGGCTTGGCGCGCGGAGGTCTCCCTACAGGGGCGACCGAGGGTCGCAACGACGACAAGTGGTCTCAGGGAGTGGGGGCGTTCCAGTGAGCGGCAACGGCGGTAGCGGCACGAACGCTGACAAGCGCCCCAACGAGCTGCTCGGATCGTGGTTCGTGCGCAGCGGCTGGTCCAAGGGCGAGCTGGCCCGCCAGGTGAACCGCCGGGCCCGTCAGCTCGGCGCCAACCACATCTCCACGGACACCTCGCGCGTGCGCCGCTGGCTGGACGGCGAGAACCCGCGCGAGCCGATCCCGCGGATCCTCTCGGAGCTGTTCTCGGAGCGCTTCGGCTGTGTCGTCTCCATCGAGGACATCGGCCTGCGCGCCGCCCGCCAGTCACCCTCCGCGTCCGGGGTCGACCTGCCCTGGACCGCCCCGCAGACCGTCGCCCTGCTCAGCGAGTTCTCGCGCAGCGACCTGATGCTGGCCCGGCGCGGCTTCCTCGGCACCTCCCTGGCGCTGTCCGCCGGTCCCTCCCTCATCGAGCCCATGCAGCGCTGGCTCGTGCCCAGCCCCGCCTCCCCGGTCCCGCCCGAGCCCGAGCCGGTCCTCGACTCCCGCAGGCCCGGCCGGCTGTCCAAGCCCGAACTGGACCTGCTGGAATCCACCACGCGGATGTTCCGGCAGTGGGACGCCCAGTGCGGCGGCGGTCTGCGCCGCAAGGCGGTCGTCGGCCAGCTGCACGAGGTCACCGACCTGCTCCAGGAACCCCAGCCCGAGGCCACCACCCGCAAGCTCTTCAAGGTCGCCGCCGAGCTCGCCGAACTGGCGGGCTGGATGAGCTACGACGTCGGTTTGCAGCCCACCGCGCAGAAGTACTTCGTCCTCGCCCTGCACGCGGCCAAGGAGGCCGGCGACAAGCCGCTCGGCTCGTACATCCTCTCCAGCATGAGCCGCCAGATGATCCATCTCGGCCGGCCCGACGACGCCCTGGAACTGATCCACCTCGCCCAGTACGGCAGCCGCGACTGCGCCAGCCCGCGCACCCAGTCCATGCTGTATGCGATGGAGGCCCGCGCCTACGCCAACATGGGCCAGCCCGGCAAGACCAAGCGGGCGGTGCGCATGGCCGAGCACACCTTCGCCGAGGCCGACGAGTGGGACGAGCCGGACCCCGACTGGATCCGCTTCTTCTCCGAGGCCGAGCTCCACGGCGAGAACTCCCACTCCTTCCGCGACCTCGCCTACGTCGCCGGACGCAGTCCCGCCTACGCCTCCCTCGCCGAGCCGCTCATGCAGCGGGCCGTGGAGCTGTTCGCCAAGGACAGCGAGCACCAGCGGTCGTACGCGCTCAACCTGATCGGCATGGCCACCGTGCACCTGCTCCGGCGCGAGCCCGAACAGAGCACGGCCTATGCCTCGCAGGCCATGGCGATCGCCAGGAAGGTCCGCTCCGAGCGGGTGAACACCCGTATCCGAAAGACGGTCGACACGGCCGTGCGGGACTTCGGCGAGCTCGCCGCCGTGGTCGACCTCACCGACCAGCTCGCCGTAGACCTGCCGGAGACCGCCGAAGCGGTCTGACACCTCCGGCACCGTGCCCCGGCCGCGGCCGGTCCTCCCGAACTGCCCGACTCGGCTCCCCCGCGCCAGGTCATCGGAGAGGCCCGCCGCGGCCGGCCTTGTCTCCGGGGGCACGCTCCGGAGGAGGTTGCGCCACGATAACGATCGGCGAACCTGGAATCCGGCGGTTCATTCAGGCGTAACAAGCAGGCCGCCCTTGTCACCCCGGCGAAACAACGAGGGGCTTCCACCGAAACCGCGCTGCGTCAGTCTCATGGCCCGTAACCGGCCCGCCCCACCACCCGCCGGACCGCTCAGGCACCGCCCGCACGGGGCCGTACCAACCGACGAGGAGACGCCGATGGCCCCAGCCATCACGCTTGCCGCGGAGGCACCCAAGCTGTCTGCCGCGAACACAGGCTTCATGCTCATCTGTTCCGCTCTGGTGCTGATCATGACCCCGGGCCTGGCCTTCTTCTACGGAGGCATGGTCCGCGTCAAGAGCACCCTCAACATGCTGATGATGAGCTTCATCAGCATGGGCATCGTCACCATCCTCTGGGTGCTCTACGGCTTCTCCCTCGCCTTCGGTGAGCACAACAGCCTCATCGGCTGGAACTCCGACTGGTTCGGGCTCAGCCACATCGGCCTGACGGACCTCTGGCCCGGGTACACCATCCCGGTCTTCGTCTTCATGGTCTTCCAGATGATGTTCGCGATCATCACCCCGGCCCTGATCAGCGGCGCCCTCGCGGACCGTGTGAAGTTCTCGGCCTGGGCGCTCTTCATCGCCCTGTGGGTCACGATCGTCTACGTCCCGGTCGCCCACTGGGTCTGGGGCGCCGACGGCTGGGCCTTCAAGCTCGGTGTGATCGACTTCGCGGGTGGTACGGCGGTCCACATCAACGCGGGTGCGGCGGCGCTCGGTGTCATCCTCGTCATCGGCAAGCGCGTCGGCTTCAAGAAGGACCCGATGCGCCCGCACAGCCTCCCGCTGGTCATGCTCGGCGCGGGCCTGCTGTGGTTCGGCTGGTTCGGCTTCAACGCGGGCTCCTGGCTCGGCAACGACGACGGCGTCGGCGCGCTGATGTTCGTCAACACGCAGGTCGCCACCGGTGCCGCCATGCTGGCCTGGCTCGCCTACGAGAAGATCCGGCACGGCGCGTTCACCACGCTGGGCGCCGCCTCCGGCGCGGTCGCCGGCCTGGTCGCGATCACCCCGTCGGGTGGCGCGGTCTCCCCGCTCGGCGCGATCGCCGTCGGCGCCATCGCAGGTGTCGCCTGCGCCGCGGCCGTGGGCCTGAAGTTCCGGTTCGGCTACGACGACTCCCTGGACGTCGTCGGCGTGCACATGGTCGGCGGCATCATCGGCTCCCTGCTCATCGGCTTCTTCGCCACCGGCAAGGGCCAGTCCACCGCCACGGGCGTCTTCTACGGCGACCACACGTGGACCCAGCTGTGGAAGCAGTGCGCCGGTGTCGGCGCGGTCCTCGCCTACTCCCTGGTCGTCTCCGCGGTCCTCGCCTTCCTGCTGGACAAGACGATCGGGATGCGGGTCAGCGAGGACGAGGAGATCTCCGGCATCGACCAGGCCGAGCACGCCGAGAGCGCCTACGACTTCAGCGGCACCGGCGGCGGTGTCCTCGGCTCCGCCGCCCACGCCCCGGCCCTGGCCACCCCGCAGAGCAAGAAGGTGGACGCATGAAGCTCATCACCGCCGTCGTCAAGCCCCACCGGCTCGACGAGATCAAGGAGGCCCTGCAGGCCTTCGGCGTCCACGGACTGACGGTCACCGAGGCCAGCGGTTACGGTCGGCAGCGGGGCCACACCGAGGTCTACCGCGGTGCCGAGTACACCGTCGACCTCGTCCCCAAGATCCGCATCGAGGTGCTGGCCGAGGACGACGACGCCGAGCAGCTGGTCGAGGTCATCGTCAAGGCGGCCCGCACCGGCAAGATCGGTGACGGCAAGGTCTGGTCCGTGCCGGTCGAGACGGCCGTACGGGTCCGCACCGGCGAGCGCGGTCCGGACGCGCTCTGACCACAACGGGTGAGAACGGGAGTCGCTGGGTGTCGGGAACGGACGTGCGTACGGAAGCAGAGGACTCGGGACCCAGCGGTTACGCGGCGGCCCGGCTGCGCCTCCTCACCGAGGGGGCGCGGTCCGGGCCGCCGCGCCGTGCGGCCCTCGCCGAACTGACCGACGACTGGCTCGCCGGACTGTTCACCGCGGCGGCGCCGGGCGCGCAGGGGGTCTCGCTCGTCGCCGTCGGCGGCTACGGCCGCGGCGAGCTGTCCCCGCGCAGCGACCTCGACCTCCTGCTGCTGCACGACGGCTCCGACCCGAGCGCGGTCGCCGCCCTGGCCGACCGCCTCTGGTACCCGGTCTGGGACCTCGGCCTCGCCCTCGACCACTCCGTGCGCACCCCGGCCGAGGCCCGCAAGACCGCCGGTGACGATCTGAAAGCCCACCTCGGTCTCCTGGACGCCCGCCATCTCGCCGGCGACCTCGGCCTCACCGCGGGGCTGCGGACGGCCGTCCTCGCCGACTGGCGCAACCAGGCGCCCAAACGCCTCCCCGAACTCCAGGAACTCTGCGCCGAGCGCGGCGAACGCCAGGGTGAGCTGCGGTACCTGCTGGAGCCCGACCTGAAGGAGGCCCGTGGCGGCCTGAGGGACGCCACCGCCCTGCGCGCCGTCGCCGCCTCCTGGCTCGCCGACGCGCCGCGCGAGGGCCTCGCGGACGCCCGACGGCGCCTGCTCGACGTACGTGACGCGCTGCATCTGGCGACCGGACGCGCGACCGACCGGCTCGCGCTCCAGGAGCAGGACCAGGTGGCGGCCGGGCTGGGTCTGCTGGACGCGGACACGCTGCTGCGGCAGGTCTACGAGGCCGCGGGGGTCATCTCGTACGCCAGTGACATCACCTGGCGCGAGGTGGGGCGCGTGCTGCGCTCGCGCGCTGTCCGCCCGCGCCTGCGCGCCATGCTCGGGGGCGGCAAGCCGGTCGCCGAGCGTTCCCCGCTGGCCGAGGGCGTGGTGGAGCAGGACGGCGAGGTGGTGCTCGCCCGCGCCGCCCGCCCCGAGCGCGACCCCGTGCTCCCGTTGCGCGCCGCGGCCGCCGCCGCGCAGGCCGGCCTCCCGCTCTCCCTGCACGCCGTACGGCGCATGGCCGCCACCGCGCGCCCCCTGCCCACGCCCTGGCCCGCCGAGGCCCGCGAGCAGCTGGTGACGCTGCTCGGCTCCGGCCGCCCCACGGTGGAGGTCTGGGAGGCACTGGAGGCGGAAGGCCTGATCAGCCGCCTCATGCCGGACTGGGAGCGGGTCCGCTGCCGCCCGCAGCGCAACGCCGTCCACATCTGGACCGTCGACCGGCACCTGATCGAGACGGCCGTCCGGGCCTCCGAGCTGGCCCGCCGCGTCAGCCGCCCCGACCTGCTCCTGGTCGCCGCCCTGCTGCACGACATCGGCAAGGGCTGGCCCGGCGACCACTCGGTGGCCGGTGAGATCATCGCCAAGGACCTGGCCGCGCGGATCGGCTTCGACCGCGCGGACGTGGCCGTGCTCTCGACGCTCGTCCGCCACCACCTGCTGCTGATCGAGACGGCCACCCGCCGCGACCTGGACGACCCGGCCACGGTCCGCTCGGTCGCCGAGGCGGTCGGCACCCAGAGCACCCTGGAACTGCTGCACGCGCTGACGGAGGCCGACGCCCTCGCCACCGGACCGGCGGCCTGGTCCTCCTGGCGCGGATCCCTCGTCGCCGACCTGGTCCGCCGGGCCCGCGCCGTCCTCGCCGGCGACGCCCTCGGTGAACCCGAGCCCGCAGCGCCCACCGCCGAGCAGGAGCGGCTGGCGATCGAGGCGTACCGCACGCAAAGCCCGGTCCTCGCGCTGCGCGCCCAGCCGGAAGCACCGGCGGACCCGGCCCCCGACGGGGAGCCCGCCCAGGAACCCCTCGGCGTCGAGCTGGTCATCGCCGTACCCGACCAGCCCGCCGTGCTGCCCGCGGTCGCCGGTGTCCTCGCCGTGCACCGCCTCACCGTCCGCACGGCCGAGCTGCGCGCCCTGCGCCTGCCCGAGGACGTCGACGACGGCCCGGTGCTGCTGCTCAACTGGCGGGTCGCCGCCGAGTACGGCTCCTTGCCCCAGGCCGCCCGGCTGCGCGCCGACCTGGTCCGCGCCCTCGACGGGACCCTGGACATCGCCGGCCGCCTCGCCGAACGGGACGCGGCCTACCCCCGCCGGCGCGGCTGGGTCGCCCCACCGCCCCGGGTGACGGTGGCCCCGGCGGCCTCCCACCACGCCACGGTGATCGAGGTCCGCGCCCAGGACGCCCCCGGCCTGCTGCACCGCATCGGCATGGCCCTGGAGAAGGCGGCGGTGCGGGTGCGGAGCATGCACGTGAGCACGCTGGGCTCCAACGCGGTGGACGCCTTCTACGTCACGACCGGCACCGGGGAGCCGCTGCCGGGGGAGGACGCGGGGTCGCTGGCACGGGCCCTGGAGGAGACGCTGCGGGCCTGACCTCGCGGCCCCGTCGTCCTCGCGCGCCCCCTGGAGCGGGCGTGCGAGGACGAAGAGCTTGCGGGGCCAGATACCCTGGAAGACGCTCAGACTGCCCCCGACTCCGAGGACCGACGCCGCCGTGTTCGATACTCTCTCCGATCGCCTCTCAGCGACCTTCAAGAATCTGCGCGGCAAGGGGCGTTTGAGCGAGGCGGACATCGACGCCACCGCACGCGAGATCCGCATCGCCCTCCTTGAGGCCGACGTCGCCCTTCCCGTCGTCCGCGCGTTCATCAAGAACGTCAAGGAGCGCGCCCTCGGCGCCGAGGTCTCGCGCGCGCTGAACCCGGCCCAGCAGGTCCTGAAGATCGTCAACGACGAGCTGGTCACCATCCTCGGCGGCGAGACCCGCCGCCTGCGCTTCGCCAAGCAGCCGCCCACCGTGATCATGCTGGCGGGTCTGCAGGGTGCAGGTAAGACCACCCTCGCGGGCAAGCTCGCCCACTGGCTGAAGGAGCAGGGCCACTCCCCGCTGCTCGTCGCCTGTGACCTCCAGCGCCCCAACGCCGTGAACCAGCTGAGCGTCGTCGCCGAGCGCGCCGGTGTCGCGGTGTACGCCCCCGAGCCGGGCAACGGCGTCGGCGACCCGGTCAAGGTCGCCAAGGACTCCATCGACTTCGCGAAGTCCAAGGTCCACGACATCGTGATCGTGGACACCGCCGGCCGCCTGGGCATCGACCAGGAGATGATGCAGCAGGCCGCGGACATCCGTGACGCGGTCTCCCCAGACGAGATCCTGTTCGTCGTCGACGCGATGATCGGTCAGGACGCCGTCAACACGGCCGAGGCCTTCCGTGACGGCGTCGGCTTCGACGGCGTGGTGCTCTCCAAGCTCGACGGTGACGCCCGCGGTGGTGCCGCCCTGTCGATCCGGCAGATCACCGGCAAGCCGATCATGTTCGCGTCGAACGGCGAGAAGCTGGACGACTTCGACGCCTTCCACCCGGACCGGATGGCCTCCCGCATCCTCGACATGGGTGACCTGCTCACCCTGATCGAACAGGCGGAGAAGACCTTCAGCCAGGAAGAGGCCGCCAAGATGGCCTCGAAGCTGGCGTCCAAGAAGGGCCAGGACTTCACCCTGGACGACTTCCTGGCCCAGATGGAACAGGTCCGGAAGATGGGCAGCATCAGCAAGCTGCTCGGCATGCTCCCGGGCATGGGCCAGATCAAGGATCAGATCCAGAACATCGACGAGCGGGACGTGGACCGCATGGCCGCGATCATCAAGTCGATGACCCCGGCCGAGCGCCAGGACCCGACGATCATCAACGGCTCCCGCCGCGCCCGTGTCGCCAAGGGTTCCGGTGTCGAGGTCAGCGCGGTGAAGAACCTGGTCGAGCGGTTCTTCGAGGCCCGCAAGATGATGTCCCGCATGGCCCAGGGCGGCGGTATGCCGGGCATGCCGGGGATCCCGGGCATGGGCGGCGGCCCCGGCCGGCAGAAGAAGCAGCAGAAGAAGGCCAAGGGCAAGCAGCGCTCCGGCAACCCGATGAAGCGCAAGCAGCAGGAGCTGGAGGACGCCCAGCGCCGCGAGGCCGCGGCCCAGGGCGGGAACGCCTTCGGGCTGCCGCAGCAGGGCGGCCAGGACTTCGAGCTGCCGGACGAGTTCAAGAAGTTCATGGGCTGAGGGCGCCCCGCCGGGTCCGGGTTCGTCCCGGCTTCGGCGCTGGGCATGCCAGGGGTTGGTCATTGTCGTACGGTCCCGATATGACCAACCCCGCGCCGCCACGCAAGTCACCCGACCAGCCCTGGCGTACCGAGGGCGCTCCCGACGAACCGCCGCAGCAGCCGCCCGGCGGGCGCCGGATGCGTGGCGGCTGGTGGCGTCTGATCGTCACCGCGTTGGTCGTGTACCTGATCGCCAACCTGGTGCTGTCCTACTTCGACCAGGCCAACGAGCCCACGATCTCGTACACCGAGTTCAGCAAGCAGGTCAACGACGGCAACGTCGCCAAGATCTACGCCAAGGGCGACTCGATCCAGGGCCAGCTGCGCAAGGGGCAGAAGAACCCCGAGGGTGGCGGGAACTACACCAAGTTCAACACCGAGCGCCCCTCCTTCGCGCACGACGACCTCTGGGCGAACCTGACCAAGCACAACGTCACGGTCACCGCCGAACCGGTCGTCCAGCACCGCAGCTTCCTCGCCAACCTGCTGATCTCGCTGGCGCCGATGCTGATCATCGTCGGCCTGTGGATCCTCGTCGCCCGGCGGATGCGCGCCGGCCTCGGCGGCGCGGGCGGCATGCTGGGCCGCAAGGCGCCGCCGAAGCCGGTCGAGCTGGTGCCGGGGGAGAAGCGCACCACCTTCGAGGACGTGGCCGGTATCGACGAGGTCGAGGGCGAGCTGAACGACGTCGTCGACTTTCTGAAGAACCCCGACGCCTACCGCCGTATGGGCGCCAAGATGCCCCGCGGGGTGCTGCTCGCGGGCCCGCCCGGCACCGGCAAGACGCTGCTCGCGCGGGCGGTCGCCGGTGAGGCGGGCGTGCCGTTCTTCTCCGCGTCCGCGTCCGAGTTCATCGAGATGATCGTGGGCGTGGGCGCCTCCCGGGTGCGGGAGCTGTTCGCGGAGGCCCGCAAGGTCGCCCCGTCGATCATCTTCATCGACGAGATCGACACCATCGGGCGGGCCCGCGGCGGTGGCGCCTCGATGGGCGGGCACGACGAGCGCGAGCAGACCCTGAACCAGATCCTCACCGAGATGGACGGCTTCTCCGGCTCCGAGGGCGTCATCGTGATCGCCGCCACCAACCGCGCCGACATCCTCGACCCGGCCCTCACCCGCCCCGGGCGCTTCGACCGCATCGTCCAGGTCTCGCCCCCGGACCGCGGCGGACGCGAGGCCATCCTGGAGATCCACACGCGGGAGATCCCGCTCGCCGAGGACGTCGACCTCGCCCAGGTCGCCCGTACGACCCCCGGCATGACCGGCGCCGACCTGGCGAACCTCGCCAACGAGGCCGCGCTGCTCGCGGTCAAGCGGAAACAGGAGCGCGTGACCCAGTCGGACATGTCCGATGCGCTGGAGAAGGTCCAGCTCGGCGCGGAACGCCCCCTGGTGATGCCCGAGGAGGAGCGCCGGCGCACCGCCTACCACGAGAGCGGACACGCCCTGCTGGGCATGCTCCAGCCGGGCGCCGACCCGGTCCGCAAGATCACCATCGTGCCGCGCGGCCGCGCGCTCGGCGTCACCCTGTCCACACCGGACGCCGACAAGTACGCGTACACCGAGGAGTACCTGCGCGGCCGGATCATCGGCGCCCTCGGCGGCATGGCGGCCGAGCACGTCGTCTACGACGTGATCACCACCGGATCCGAGAGCGACCTGGAGCAGGTGACCAACATCGCGCGCGGGATGGTCTCCCGCTGGGGCATGAGCGAGGAGGTCGGCCGCCTCTCCGCGCTGCCCAACGACGCCCAGCAGGCCTACGGCCTCGCCGCCGCCCCGCAGACCCTCGACGTGATCGACACCGAGATGCGGCGGATCGTGGACGAGTGCTACGAGGAGGCCTGCCGCAAACTCCGCGACCACCGCGGCCAGTTGGACGCCCTCGCGCAGGCGCTGCTGGCGAACGAGACGCTGGAGGAGGCGGACGCGTACCGGATCGCCGGGATCACGCGGCTGACCAAGGACCTGGACCAGTAGGGGTCAGGGCACGCGGGCCACGAGGTAGCGGAACACGTTCGGCATCCACACGGTCCCGTCCGGGCGCCGGTGCGGATGCAGGGCCTCCGTCAGTTCCTTGTCGACCTGCTTGGCGTCGGTCGCCGTGATCGCCGCGTCGAACAGGCCCGTCGACAGCAGCCCGCGTACGGCGCTGTCGGCATCGGCGTACCCGAACGGGCAGGCCACCCGCCCCGAGCCGTCCGGCTTCAGCCCCGCCCGCTGGGCGACCTCCTCCAGGTCGTCCCGCCGGGCGGGCCGCCAGCCGCGTGCGCGGCGCAGCGGATCGGCCAGTCTCGTCGCGATCCGCAGCACCGAGGAGGTGGCACAGCGCTCCGGCGGCCCCCAGCCGGCCAGCACCACCGCGGCCCCGTGCTCGGCCAGCGGCAGCGCGTCCGCGAGCAGCTCGACAACCCCCTCGGAGTCACCGGCGCGGCAGCCTATCGGTTCGAAGACGGTCACCAGGCCGTACCCGGCCGTCTCCGCGCCGGCCGCCTCCCGGGGCGAGCCGTCGACGAGTCGCGCGAGCGCACGCGCGTGTGGACGGCTTCTTCCGCCGTGCGCGGCCGCGCCGCCGCTGCCGCCCCGCGGGGTGTCCGGCAGCAGACGTTCGCGGGCGAGGGCGAGCCGTTCGGGGGAGGCGGTGTCGACCCCGGTGACCACGGCACCTCTGCCCGCGGCCAGCAGCAGCGCGAGCCCCGCACCGCAGCGCAGGCCCAGCAGCCGGGTGCCGGGGCCCACTTCGAGCCGTTCGTAGACGGCTTCGTAGAGCGGCACCAGCATCCGCTCCTGGATCTCGGCCCAGTCACGCGCGCGTGCGCTCAGGTCCGCGCGGGGTGCGGAATCCGCGCCGGACACGTGCTGCCGCACGAGCGTAGGTGTCATAGGTATGCGCCCCAATCCGCCGACAGTTCGCCGTAGTGCCTGATCGCGTGGTCCCCGCGCCGTACGCGCACACTTCCCACGTAAGCCAGGTAACTCCCGGCTCGCGGCTCCGTCCAGGGGGCGTGGGGTTCCGCTTGGGCTCGGGACGCGGGTGTGGCGAGATTTCACATGCCGGTCATCTGGACGGCCATACGGTGTCCGGTTCCGGGGAACCGGCCGGTGCGGGGCGCCGGAGGGCAGGCGGTAACGTCACGGCCGTCACAGACGCTGACCGAGGTGAGGCATCGCGACGAGAGAGGCCGAAACGTCTCTTGCGCAACCGCCGACCGCGGCTGCATGGGTCCCTACAGGCCGGGGCGTACGGCGGACTACGCGTCGGCTTGATATGAGCTGTGAGGCTTCTCCACAGATCAGCGCACCCGCCCTCGTCCGGACGCATCAGCGGCAACTGACGGGTACGTGCAAATTATTTGGGATGACCCCGAATAGGAACACATTCGAGCTCCCGCTCGTTGTCATTACGTGAGCACGACACAGACACCACCTGTTCTCGCCGCAGAGCTGGCACAGGCGTGGGCCGACATTCAGCGGTACCACCCCGAGCTGCCGGACCTCGCCGCGCCAGAGTCCCTGATCGGGGAGTCGTCGTCCGCGTGCGGTCACGAACTCTCCTTCGAGCGACTGCTCCATGAGGCAGTCCACGGCATCGCCGCCGCCCGCGGGATCCGCGACACCTCCCGCGCCGGCCGCTACCACAACCGCCGTTTCCTCGCGATCGCCGAGGAACTGGGCCTCGACCACCCCGAGGAGCCGCACCCGAGCAGCGGCTTCTCCCTGGTCACGCTCAACCCCGAGGCCAAGCGTCGCTACCGCCCGACCATCGAGCGGCTGCAGCGCGCGCTGAAGGCCCACACGGCGGCCACCATGTCGGACACCACCCGCAGCTTCCGCGGTCCGGCCGCCCGGCACGGCTCCTCCGGCGGTGGCGTCCGGGTCAAGGCGGTCTGCGACTGCGGCCGCAACGTCCGCGTGGTCCCCTCGGTCCTGGCCCAGGCCCCGATCGTCTGCGGCGGCTGCGGCAAGCCGTTCCGGATCCCGGAGGTGGCGGGAGCGGCGTAATCGCGACAGGCCACGGAGTACCGGCATCTCGTGGGTGCCGGTGGCGGGCCGAGCGGCAACTTCACAGCAGCGGGCGGCGCACCCGACGTGACCTCACCTCCACGCCGGGTGCCTCCCAGCCATGCCCGAACGCGGCTCACCCCCCTCGGCCGGAAGCGCCCCGCCGGGTGTGGCACAATGGCTAGCTGTACTCGACAGCCGCACAGGACCCCTCTCTCCTCCGGCTGACGCGTCCATCGGGCACTCGGGTACCGCAACCCCACGCGGCAGTCTCGCCGTGCCCAACCACGTCAAATCCAGGAGAACCCACTCCCGTGGCAGTCAAGATCAAGCTGAAGCGTCTGGGCAAGATCCGTTCGCCTCACTACCGCATCGTCGTCGCCGACTCCCGTACCCGCCGTGACGGCCGGGCCATCGAGGAGATCGGCAAGTACCACCCGACCTACAACCCGTCGGTCATCGAGGTGGACGCCGACCGCGTGGCGTACTGGCTGGGTGTCGGCGCGCAGCCGACCGAGCCCGTTCTCGCCATCCTGAAGAAGACCGGCGACTGGCAGAAGTTCAAGGGCGAGCCGGCTCCCGCGCCGCTGCTCGTCGCCGAGCCGAAGCCGGCCCGTCCGTCGTTCGAGGCTCTCGGCGGTGACGACGAGGGCAAGGGTGAGGCGATCACCCAGAAGAAGAAGGCTGAGAAGAAGGACGAGGCCGCTGCCGAGTCCGAGTCGACCGAGGCCTGAGCAGCATGCTCGAAGAGGCGCTTGAGCACCTCGTGAAGGGCATCGTCGACAACCCTGACGATGTGCAGGTCGCCTCGCGCAACCTGCGCCGCGGGCGCGTGCTCGAGGTCCGGGTCCACCCGGACGACCTCGGCAAGGTGATCGGCCGCAACGGCCGCACCGCGCGTGCCCTGCGCACCGTCGTGGGCGCCATCGGCGGTCGCGGTGTCCGCGTCGACCTGGTCGACGTGGACCACGTCCGCTGACGCTTCATCGCAACCGGCTCGGGCCGGGGAGGGCCACTGGGCCGTCCCCGGCCCGTAGTCGTATGACAGGAGATCAAGCACAGTGCAGCTGGTAGTCGCACGGATCGGCCGTGCCCACGGCATCAAGGGCGAGGTCACCGTAGAGGTGCGCACCGACGAGCCCGAGCTGCGGCTCGGCCCGGGCGCCGTCCTGGCCACCGACCCGTCCTCCGCCGGACCGCTCACCATCGCCACCGGTCGCGTGCACAGCGGCCGCCTCCTCCTGCGCTTCGAGGGCGTCACCGACCGCAACGCGGCCGAGGCCCTGCGCAACACCCTGCTGATCGCCGAGATCGACCCGGAGGAACTGCCCGAGGGCGAGGACGAGTACTACGACCACCAGCTCATCGACCTCGACGTGGTCACCGAGGACGGTGAGGAGGTCGGCCGGATCACCGAGATCTCGCACCTGCCCTCCCAGGACCTGTTCATCGTGGAGCGCCCCGACGGCAGCGAGGTGATGATCCCCTTCGTGGAGGAGATCGTCACCGAGATCGACCTGGAGGAGCAGAAGGCCGTCATCAGCCCGCCGCCGGGCCTGATCGACGACCGCGCCGAGATCGCCTCCCCGAGCGAGGACACCGGGGAGGAAGCAGGGGCAGGGTCCGGGGGAGAAGCCGGGGAGGACGCATGAGGCTCGACGTCGTCACGATCTTCCCGGAGTACCTGGAGCCCCTCAACGTCTCCCTCGTCGGCAAGGCACGCGCGCGTGGGCAGCTCGACGTCCATGTGCACGACCTGCGGGAGTGGACGTACGACCGCCACAACACGGTCGACGACACCCCGTACGGCGGCGGCCCCGGCATGGTCATGAAGACCGACCCCTGGGGCGACGCCCTGGACACGGTCCTCGCCGACGGCTACGAGAGCGGCGCCCAGGCCCCCGCGCTGATCGTCCCCACCCCCAGCGGCCGGCCCTTCACCCAGGAACTGGCCGTCGAACTCTCCGAGCGCCCGTGGCTGATCTTCACGCCGGCCCGCTACGAGGGCATCGACCGGCGTGTGATGGACGAGTACACGACCCGCATGCCCGTCTACGAGGTCTCCATCGGCGACTACGTGCTCGCCGGCGGCGAGGCCGCCGTACTGGTCGTCACGGAGGCCGTCGCCCGGCTGCTGCCCGGCGTCCTCGGCAACGCCGAGTCGCACCGCGACGACTCCTTCGCACCCGGCGCGATGGCCAGCCTCCTCGAAGGCCCCGTCTACACCAAGCCTCCCGTCTGGCGCGGCCGGGACATCCCGGACGTGCTGCTCAGCGGCCACCACGGCAAGATCGCCCGCTGGCGCCGCGACGAGGCCCTCAGGCGCACGACCGCCAACCGGCCCGACCTGATCGAGCACTGCGATCCCAAGGCCTTCGACAAGAAGGACCGCGAGATGCTCTCCATCCTGGGCTGGGAGCCCGACCCGGAAGGGGAGCCGTACGGCCGATTTTGGCGGCGGGCCGAGGGCGTGGAAGAATAGAGCGCTGTTGTGCGTCCGTCCGGCGTGCGCCCCTGCCGCAGGGGGACACGACGTCCGCCCCGACCCGCACACGGCTTCGTGCAAACACCTAGTTTCCGTTGATGACCTGTGGCATCAGCGAAGAAAGCAGACGAAATGTCTCACCTGCTCGACTCCGTCGACGCCGCGTCGCTGCGCAGCGACGTCCCGGCCTTCCGCCCGGGCGACACCGTCAACGTCCACGTTCGCGTCATCGAGGGCAACCGCTCCCGTGTGCAGCAGTTCAAGGGCGTTGTGATCCGCCGCCAGGGCGCCGGTGTCCGCGAGACCTTCACGGTCCGCAAGGTCTCGTTCTCCGTCGGCGTCGAGCGCACCTTCCCGGTGCACACCCCGATCGTCGAGAAGATCGAGCTCGTCACCCGCGGTGACGTGCGTCGCGCCAAGCTGTACTACCTCCGTGACCTGCGCGGCAAGGCCGCGAAGATCAAGGAGAAGCGCGAGAGCTGAGCGCTCGCCGGGATCCATGGCGGGGCGGGATAGCATCTCGCTCCGATGGACACCGAAGCACAGCCGACGAAACGCGACCGCTCCTCCCACCCGGATTCCCCGGGGCCGGAGGAACGGTCGCGTTTCGCGTTGGTGGCGAGGGTCACCGACTGGCTGCCGGGCGGCCGGATCACCCTCACCCTCTTCGTCTGCCTGGTGTTTTTGCTGGTCCTCAACGCTTTCGTGGTGCAACCGTTCCAGATTCCGAGCGGATCCATGGAACAGGGTTTGAGGATCGGGGACCGCGTTCTCGTAAATAAGTTGGCATACCGTTTCGGTGCTCAGCCGCGCCGCGGGGATGTGATCGTGTTCGACGGCACGGGGTATTTCGGGGACGCGGACTACATCAAGCGCGTTGTCGGGGTGGGGGGAGACCATGTCGTCTGCTGTGACAAGGAGGGAAGGATCGAGGTGAACGGCCGCGCGGTCGACGAGTCGGCGTTCCTCTATCCGGGGGACAGTGCCTCCAGCGTGCCCTTCGACATCGCCGTGCCCGCCGGTCGCCTGTTCGTCCTCGGTGACCACCGCAGCGACTCCAGCGACTCCCGGGACCATCTCGGCTCGCCCGGCGGCGGCATGATCCCGGTCGGTGACGTCATCGGG
Source organism: Streptomyces filipinensis (assembly GCF_014649495.1). Classification (GTDB taxonomy): domain Bacteria; phylum Actinomycetota; class Actinomycetes; order Streptomycetales; family Streptomycetaceae; genus Streptomyces; species Streptomyces filipinensis. Next base: position 124,350 of record NZ_BMTD01000014.1, read on the forward strand.
CGCGCCGACTGGATCCTGTGGCCCCGTGCCCACTGGACGCACCTGACCCGGCCGTCCGCCTACGCGCGCGTGCCCGCCGCCGCGGCGGAGGGCACCCATGGGTAACCGCGGCAAGCCGCGCGGGGCGCCCAGCAGCCCCGCCGAAGATCTGCTCCCCACCGGGTCGCGCCGCGCCTCCGCGCCCAGCGGCGGCCGTACCCGCGCGGAGCGGCGGAAACTCCAGCGCAAGGTCAAACGCAAGCGCCGGCGTTCAGCCGTCCGGGAGATCCCCCTTCTGGTCGGTGTCGCCGTCCTCATAGCGCTGGTCCTGAAGACCTTCCTCGTCCAGGCCTTCGTGATCCCGTCCGGCTCGATGGAGCAGACGATCCGGATCGGCGACCGCGTCCTGGTCGACAAGTTCACCCCGTGGTTCGGCTCCAAGCCGCAGCGCGGGGACGTCGTGGTCTTCCACGATCCGGGCGGCTGGCTGGCCGACGAGCAGACGGCCAAGAAGCACGACCCGGTCGTCGTCAAGCAGCTCAAGGAAGGCCTCACCTTCATCGGCCTGCTGCCGTCCGACAATGAGAAAGACCTGATCAAGCGGGTCATCGGGGTCGGCGGCGACCACGTCAAGTGCTGTGACGCGCAAGGCCGTGTCACCGTCAACGGCGTACCGCTGACGGAAGGCGACTACCTCTATCCGGGGAACGAGCCGTCCGCCACGCCCTTCGACATCACCGTCCCCAAGGGCCGGCTGTGGGTGATGGGCGACCACCGGGCCAACTCCGCCGACTCCCGCGCGCACCAGAACACCGACTACGGCGGCACGGTCTCCGAGAAGTCCGTCGTCGGCCGGGCCGTCGTCATCGGCTGGCCGGTCGGCCACTGGACACGTCTGCGGGAACCTAAAACCTTCGCAAGCGTCACCGACTCCGTGTCGCGTACGACCGCCGCTCCCCGGGCGTCGCATAGGGTTGCCTCCGAGAATCCGAACGGAATGACCGAGCTCCCGACCCCTGCGGAACTCCCGCTCGTTATGGGAGTGGTGGGCCTGCGTCGTGTGTGGGGCAGGCGGCGGCACAGAGTAAGGAGTTGGCGTGGGGGACGTGGCGGTTGGCGCACGGTCGGGGCACGACGGCGAGGAGCACCGCGGGCACCCCGTGGAAGCGAACGCCCCCGTGCCGGACGGCGACATGACCTCAGAGAATGAACCAGCGGGCGGCGACGGCAGGCCGGAGGACGGACAGCGGCCGACGACCGAGGACGCCCGTACGGGCGATGCGGCCGGCCGGCCGAGGAAGCCACGCTCCTTCTGGAAGGAGCTGCCCATCCTCGTCGTCATCGCGCTGGTCCTGGCGCTGCTGATCAAGACGTTCCTGGTGCAGGCGTTCTCGATCCCGTCCGCCTCGATGCAGAACACCCTCCAGGTGGGTGACCGCGTCCTGGTCGACAAGCTCACCCCGTGGTTCGGTTCCGAGCCGGAGCGCGGCGAGGTCGTCGTCTTCCACGACCCGAGCGGTTGGCTGAACGGCGAGCCGGCGCCGACCCCGAACCCGGTGCAGCGGGTCCTCAGCTGGATCGGCCTGATGCCGTCGGCCAACGAGAAGGACCTCATCAAGCGCGTGATCGGGGTCGGCGGCGACACGGTGCAGTGCAAGAACACCGGCCCGCTGCTGGTCAACGGCAAGGCCCTGAACGAGCCGTACGTCTACCCCGGCAACACCCCGTGCACCGACGACGAACTGGGCGGCCAGTTCAAGGTGACGGTCCCCAAGGGGTACATCTGGGTGATGGGCGACCACCGCCAGAACTCCCGTGACTCGCGCTACAACCAGTCCGACAAGTACCACGGCATGGTTCCGGTGAAGGACGTCGTCGGTCGCGCCATCGTCAAGGCCTGGCCGATCAACCGCTGGGGCACGCTGCCCGTCCCGGACACCTTCGACCAGCCCGGTCTGAACGACAAGGCGGCCGCGGCCGCGCTTCCGTACGCACCGGAGGGGCTCGCCTTCACGGCTCTCGTCCCGGTGGCCCTGTGGCGGCGCCGCGTGCGCGCCAAGGCCGCGGCCGGGAAGTAGCCGCGGCGCGACCGCGCCGACCGGGCTCCTCAGGGCACCCGGGTCCGCGCCTGGTCGAGTCCTGCAGCAGTACGTGGGGCGGTCCCCTCGGATTTCGATCCGAGGGGACCGCCCCAGCTGTTCACCTGGCGCGATATGGTGCTCTGCGCGAGGCGCGGGAGCGGGAGTAGACATGACAAAAGCCGGGCGTGGCAAGGGAAACTCTGGTGCCGACTGGGGCGGAAGGCTCTCCGGCCTGGCCGTCGCCCTCGGCCTGCTGCTGTTCCTCGGCGGCTTCGGCTGGGCGGCGGTGAGCTACCGGCCGTACACCGTCCCCACCAGCTCCATGACCCCCACGATCGACACCGGTGACCGCGTGCTGGCGCAGAAGGTCGACGGTGGCGAGGTCAAGCGCGGTGACGTCGTCGTCTTCGAGGACAAGAGCTGGGTCACCGGCGCCAAGGTGGTCAAGCGCGTGGTCGCGGTCGGCGGCGACACCGTCTCCTGCTGCACCGACGGCAAGCTGACCGTCAACGGCAAGCAGATCGACGAGCCCTATCTGCCCAAGGGCAGCCTGGCCGAGAACAAGAAGATCCCGACGGTGACGGTCCCCGAGGGCCGCCTGTTCCTCCTCGGTGACGAGCGCCAGGGTTCCCTGGACTCCAGCGCCCACCTCACCGACGCCGCCAAGGGCACGGTCTCCCGGGACGCCGTGACCGCTCGGGTGGACGCCGTCGTGTGGCCCTGGAAGGGCCCGCTCAAGCGCCCCACCGGTTTCGAGGCGCTCGGCACCCTCTCGCAGCCCGGGCCGCTGCCCACCATCGAGCTGCTGATCGCCGCCGGCGCCGTCCTGGTCCTGGCCGGCGGTGCCTACGGCCCGATCGCCAAGCGCATGGGCCGCTCGCGTGCCGGCAGTGCCCGACCGGAGGCGGCCGGTGTCCGCTGAGTCCCCGCGGACCTGCGAGGACTCCTGCGAGGACTCCGGCGAGGGCGGCCTGCGCAAGGTCGCCCGGGTGGTCCTCCTCGATCCGGAGGACCGCATCCTCCTGCTCCACGGGCATGAGCCGGACGACAAGGCCGACGACTGGTGGTTCACCCCCGGCGGGGGACTGGAGGGCGCCGAGACACGCGAGGAGGCCGCGCTCAGGGAACTCGCCGAGGAGACCGGCATCACCGACGTCGAACTCGGCCCGGTGCTGTGGCGGCGCAGGTGCTCGTTCCCGTTCGCGGGCCGCCGCTGGGACCAGGACGAGTGGTACTACCTGGCCCGTACGGCCCAGACGGCGACCGCGCCGACGGGGCTCACGGAGCTGGAGCGGCGCAGCGTCGCCGGAGCGCGTTGGTGGACGTGCCAGGAACTGACCCGGGCACGTGAGACGGTGTATCCGACCAGACTCGCCGAGCTGCTGCGCACGCTGCTCGACGAAGGTCCCCCGGACAGTCCTGTGACCCTCGACCCGGAAATCGTCTGAGGACCCGTCGGACTGGCGCACAATGGGGGGATCGCACGGCTGAAGGGGAACATGCCATGAGCGCCGAGGACCTCGAGAAGTACGAGACCGAGATGGAGCTGAAGCTCTACCGGGAGTACCGAGATGTCGTCGGTCTGTTCAAATACGTGATCGAGACCGAGCGACGTTTCTATCTCACCAACGACTACGAGATGCAGGTGCACTCGGTCCAGGGTGAGGTGTTCTTCGAGGTGTCGATGGCTGACGCCTGGGTCTGGGACATGTACCGGCCGGCGCGCTTCGTGAAGCAGGTCCGGGTCCTCACGTTCAAGGACGTGAACATCGAGGAGCTGAACAAGAGCGACCTGGAGCTGCCGGGCGGGTGACGGGGTTTTCCACAACGGCCGGGTGGTCCACCAAGATCAACATCTCTCGGCCGGATGCGTGACCGTTGGCGCCGGAGGTGGTGCCGACATGAGCAGGGCACGCAACGGACTCGGCAGGTACGGCGAGGACCTGGCCGCCCGGCGGCTGGCCGAGGGCGGAATGACGATCCTGGGGCGCAACTGGCGTTCCGGCAGGTCCGGCGAGATCGACATCGTGGCCCGGGACGGGGACGTCCTGGTCGTGTGCGAGGTGAAGACCCGCAGGGGCGGGACCTTCCAGCACCCGATGGCCGCGATCACACCCGAGAAGGCCGAACGTCTGCGCGGCCTGGCCGAACGCTGGACGCAGGCCCACGGCGGAGCCCCGCCGGGCGGCGTCCGCATCGACCTGATCGGCGTCCTGCTGCCCCACCGGGGCGCCCCCTGTGTCGAGCACGCGCGGGGGGTGGCCTGACATGGGATTCGCCCGCACATGCTCGGTGGCCCTGGTCGGGGTCGAGGGAGTGGTCGTCGAGGTCCAGGCCGACCTGGAACCCGGCGTCGCGGCCTTCACCCTGGTCGGCCTCCCGGACAAGAGCCTGACGGAGAGCCGCGACCGGGTCCGGGCGGCGGTGGTGAACTCCGGCGCGGCCTGGCCGTCGAAGAAACTCACCGTCGGCCTCAGCCCGGCGTCGGTGCCCAAGGCCGGCTCCGGCTTCGATCTCGCCGTCGCCTGCGCGGTGCTCGGCGCCGCCGAACGGATCGATCCGCGCGTGCTCGCGGACATCGTCATGATCGGGGAGCTCGGCCTGGACGGCCGCGTCCGGCCGGTCCGCGGCATCCTGCCGGCCGTCCTCGCCGCGGCCGACGCGGGCTACGAGCAGGTGGTCGTACCGGAGTGCGCCGCCGCCGAAGCATCGCTGGTCCCCGGGGTCTCGGTGCTCGGCGTCCGCAGTCTGCGGCAGCTCGTCGCGGTCCTCACCGAAGAACCCGTCCCCGACGAGGAACCGGACGGGCAAGGGCGTCCCGACCCCCTCCTGGCGGGTCTGCGCATGCCCGGTACGGGCGCGGCCACCGGCATGCACAGCGTCGGTGCCGCGCAGCACGACCACGATCACGACCTGGCGGACGTCGTGGGCCAGACCTCGGCCCGCACGGCCGTGGAGGTGGCCGCCGCCGGCGGACACCACCTGTTCCTCGAAGGGCCGCCCGGCGCGGGCAAGACCATGCTCGCCGAACGGCTTCCCGCCGTCCTTCCCCGGCTCACCAGGGCCGACTCGCTTGAGGTCACGGCGGTGCACTCGGTGGCCGGGCTGCTGCCCGCGGGGAAGCCGCTCATCGACGTCGCCCCCTACTGCGCCCCGCACCACTCGGCCACGATGCAGTCACTCGTCGGCGGAGGCCCCGGCATCGCCCGGCCCGGTGCGGTCTCCCTCGCCCATCGCGGCGTGCTGTTCCTCGACGAGGCGCCCGAGTTCCGCAGCCAGACCCTGGACGCCCTGCGCCAGCCGCTGGAGTCCGGACACGTCGTGATCGCGCGCAGCGCCGGTGTCGTCCGGTTCCCGGCCCGCTTCCTGATGGTGCTGGCGGCCAACCCCTGCCCCTGTGGACGCTTCTCGCTGCGCGACTCCCTGTGCGAGTGTCCGCCGTCGGCGATCCGCCGCTACCAGTCCCGGCTCTCCGGTCCCCTGCTGGACCGGGTGGACCTGCGCGTCGAGGTCGACCCGGTCACCCGTGCCCAGCTCACCGAACCCGGGGCCCGGGGCGAGTCCACGGCGGCCGTGGCCGAGCGGGTGCGGCAGGCCCGCGAGCGTACGGCGGCCCGCCTGGCGGGAACCCCGTGGCGCACCAACAGCGAGGTGCCGGGCCGGGAGCTGCGCAGCCGCTACCTCCCCCTGGCCGGCGCGATGGGCGAGGCCGAGCGCAGCCTTGAGCGGGGCGTGCTCACCGCCCGCGGTATCGACCGGGTCCTGCGCGTCGCCTGGACGGTCGCCGACCTCGTCGGACACGACCGCCCGGACGCGACGGACGTCGCCCTGGCCCTCCAACTGCGCACCGGGGTGCCCCGAGGAGTACCGATGGCCATCGGGGCACTGACATGACCACGGGCGAGGACCCCGGGGACGAGCTGCTCGGGCGGGTCCTTCTGTGCCGGGTTCTTGAGCCGGGGGACGAGGCCGGCGGGCGGTGGGTCCGGGAGCTCGGGGTGGGGGAGGTGGTGCGGCGGTTACGGGACGGCGTGCGGGCCCTGCCGGGTGTGAGCGAGGCGCGGTGGGCCGGGCTGGTCGCGCGGGCCCGGCGGGCCGAGCCGGAGCGGGATCTCGCGGCGGCGCGGGCCGCCGGGGCGCGGTTCGTGGGCCCCCACGACACGGAGTGGCCCCGGCAGCTCGATGATCTCGGGGATGCGCGGCCGACCGGGTTGTGGGTGCGCGGACGGCCCAGTCTGCGGATGTGGGCGCTCAGGTCGGTGGCCGTCGTCGGGGCCCGTGCCTGCACCGAGTACGGCACCCACATGGCCGCCACCCTCGCCGCGGGACTCGCCGAACGCGGCTGGGTCGTGGTCTCGGGCGGCGCCTACGGCATCGACGGCGCCGCCCACCGAGGCGCCCTCGCCGCCCGCGGGGCCACCGCCGCCGTCCTGGCCTGCGGCGTCGACCGGCCCTACCCACGCGGTCACGCCGCTCTGATCAGCCGGATCGCGGAACAGGGGCTGGTGGTCGGAGAGCTGCCCCCGGGCGACCATCCGACGCCGAGCCGGTTCATCCTGCGCAACCGCGTCATCGCCGCGCTGACCACGGGCACCGTCGTCGTGGAGGCCGCCGCGCGCAGCGGCTCGCTGGCCACCGCGCGGGCCGCGGCCCGCCTCGGACGCTTCACCATGGGCGTGCCCGGGCCCGTCACCAGCGCCCTCTCCGCCGGGGTGCACGAACTGCTGCGTGGTGAGGCAACGCTGGTCACCGATGCGGCGGAAGTCGTGGAACTCGTGGGTGACATGGGTGAGCTGGCGCCGGCCCGCCGGGGCCCCGTCCTCCCACGCGACCTGCTGGAACCCCCCGTCCGGGCCGTCCTCGCCGCCCTGCCCGGCGACCGCGCGGCGACCGCCGAGGAGGTCGCGCTCGGCACGCCGACCACGCGGGACGAGGCGATCGCGAGATTGTACGAACTCCGAGCACTTGGATACGTCGAACGACACGGCGACGGCTGGAAGTTGACACGCCAGGCCGTGATGTCGGTCCGCAGGGGTCACCGTGCGTGCTGACCGAGCGTGTTCGGCCGTCCGGGGGAATGCCCGACGCCCTTGAGGTTTCCCGGAGTTGGCCCTCCGGCCGGTCACGCAGAGCGAGCTGCGGAAGGCGCGCGCGAGGCCGGCGGGAGCGCCCCGCGCACGGGTGGTGCCCCGTTGTTCGCACACCGCGACAGCTCAGTCACGCTACGCTCACGAGGGCGCCGCACAGATCCCGCCAACTCGACACCAGACCGACACCCCCCAGTCAGCCCGCTTCCCCGCACCCCGTCCCACTCACTCCTTCTTCACGGCACTTCACGGCACTTCACGGCAGAACGGCACAAGGCGACGAATGCCCCAGCACACCTCCGGGTCCGACCGGGCGGCGATCCCCCCAGCCGCTCGCGACGGTGGCAGCGTGCGGCCGCCCGCTCCCTCGACGCTCGACGAGCTGTGGCGGTCGTACAAGGCGACGGGGGACGACCGGCTGCGGGAGCAGCTGATCCTGCACTACTCACCGCTCGTGAAATACGTGGCGGGGCGGGTGAGCGTGGGGCTGCCGCCCAACGTGGAGCAGGCCGACTTCGTCTCCTCGGGTGTCTTCGGGCTGATCGACGCGATCGAGAAGTTCGACATCGACCGGGAGATCAAGTTCGAGACGTACGCGATCACCCGGATCCGCGGCGCGATGATCGACGAGCTGCGGGCGCTCGACTGGATCCCGCGGTCGGTGCGGCAGAAGGCGCGCAACGTGGAGCGCGCCTACGCCACGCTGGAGGCGCGGCTGCGGCGCACCCCTAGCGAGGGTGAGGTGGCCGCGGAGCTCGGCATGGAGGTCGAGGAGCTGCACGCCGTGTTCAGCCAGCTGTCGCTGGCCAACGTGGTCGCGCTGGAGGAGCTGCTGCACGTCGGCAGCGAGGGCGGGGACCGGCTCAGCCTCATGGACACGCTGGAGGACACCGCCGCGGACAACCCGGTGGAGGTGGCCGAGGACCGGGAGTTGCGCCGCTTCCTCGCCCGGGCGATCAACACGTTGCCCGAGCGGGAGAAGACCGTGGTCACGCTGTACTACTACGAGGGGCTCACCCTCGCCGAGATCGGCAACGTGCTGGGCGTCACCGAGAGCCGGGTCAGCCAGATCCACACCAAGTCGGTCCTGCAGCTGCGGGCCAAGCTGGCGAGCTTCGGGCGCTGAGCCGCCGGCGCCGGCCCGCGGCGCCGGAAGAGAGACCGGCGGCGCGGTGGTGAGTGGCTCCCGTTCGGGTGGGGTCGTCCGTAAAGTGGTTGACGTGCCAAGGATTCGAGCGGCCTCCGTGGCCGAGCACCGGTCGATGCAGCGAGCCGCCCTGCTGGACGCGGCGCGGTCCCTGCTGTCCGAGGGCGGAACCGATGCGCTGACCTTTCCCGCGCTGGCCGAGCGGACGGGGCTGGCGCGTTCGTCCGTGTACGAGTACTTCCGGTCGCGGGCCGCCGTGGTCGAGGAGCTGTGCGAGGTCGACTTCCCGTTGTGGGCGGCCGAGGTGGCTGCCGCGATGGAGCGCGCGCCGTCCGCCGAGGGCAAGGTCGAGGCCTATGTCCGGCAGCAGCTGGCGCTGGTCGGGGACCGGCGGCACCGGGCGGTCGTAGCCATCTCCGCGAGCGAGCTGGACGCCGGGGCGCGGGAGAAGATCCGGGCCGCGCACGGGGGGCTGGTCGCGATGATCGCCGAGGCGCTCGGCGAGATGGGGCACGAGCAGCCCCGGCTGGCGGCGATGCTGCTGCAGGGGGTCGTGGACGCGGCGGTGCGGCGCATCGAGCTCGGTGCCGCCGAGGATCCCTCCGTGGTGACGGACGCGGCGGTGGCCATGGTGCTGCGAGGCGTCAGAGGCTGAGCCCGGCCGCGGCCGCGGCGGCGCGGTACCCGCATGGCGGCCGCCGGCACGGCGGCCGACGCCGAGCGCTACCCCGGCAGGGATACGCCCAGCACCGGCAGCAGTCTCGGTGGCCCCCCGTGCAGCAGCCAGTGCGGCAGGAGGGACAGGGGGTCCAGGTAGGCCTCACCCCGCCGCAGTCCCCAGTGGACGCAGGTCGCCGCACCGCAGTGGGAGCCCGTCCGCTCCACCGCCCCCACGACCTCGCCCGGCCCCACCGTGTCCCCCTCGCGCACCGACGGAGTCACCGGCTCGTACGTCGTACGCAGATCCGTGCCCGTCAGGCCGACCGAGACCACCCCCCTCCCCGCCACCCGGCCCGCGAACGTCACCCGTCCGGCCGCGACCGCACGGACGGGTGCACCGGCGGGCGCCGACAGGTCCACGCCCCGGTGGCCGGGGCCGTACACCGTCGCCGGGGGCTCCCAGCCCCGTAACACCAAGGGGCGTACGCCCACCGGCCAGGTGCGCGCGACAGCCGGGACCGGGGGCCAAGAGGGTGGATCGGGGGCCGGCGCAGGGGCGTCCGCCCAGGCCCCGGGGGACAGCAGGGCCACCGGCCCCAGGCCGAGGAGCAGACCCGCCGACACCAGGGCATTTCGCATCGCTCGTCGCATGCGACCACCGTCCCGCATCCCCGCCGATCATGGCCGGAGCCTGTGGACCACGCCCCGGTTGTGGACAGCGGCGTCACCCGGCGCCCCGGCGGTCCCGTACACTTCTTCTGGCGATCCGGGTCACCGGGTCGACTTCGCACGCCCCGACACCAGTCCGTCCAGCGGTCGGTGTCAGCGCCTCTCGGTCCTCAGCGGCAAGGCGCGTCGCGGGCGTCAGGCGCGGGAGCCGTCCGGCATCCGCGGCACAACCGAGAACACCAAGGAGATACGGCCATGGCCGTCGTCACGATGCGGGAGCTGCTGGAGAGCGGCGTCCACTTCGGTCACCAGACCCGTCGCTGGAACCCGAAGATGAAGCGCTTCATCTTCACCGAGCGCAACGGCATCTACATCATCGACCTGCTCCAGTCGCTGTCGTACATCGACCGCGCCTACGAGTTCGTCAAGGAGACCGTCGCCCACGGCGGCACGGTCATGTTCGTCGGCACCAAGAAGCAGGCGCAGGAGGCCATCGCCGAGCAGGCCACCCGCGTCGGCATGCCCTACGTCAACCAGCGCTGGCTGGGCGGCATGCTCACCAACTTCTCGACCGTCTACAAGCGTCTGCAGCGCCTCAAGGAGCTTGAGCAGATCGACTTCGAGGACGTCGCCGCGTCCGGTCTGACCAAGAAGGAGCTTCTCGTGCTCTCGCGCGAGAAGGCCAAGCTGGAGAAGACCCTCGGCGGTATCCGCGAGATGCAGAAGGTGCCCAGCGCCGTCTGGATCGTGGACACCAAGAAGGAGCACATCGCGGTCGGCGAGGCCCGCAAGCTCAACATCCCGGTCGTCGCGATCCTCGACACCAACTGCGACCCCGACGAGGTCGACTACAAGATCCCGGGCAACGACGACGCGATCCGCTCCGTCACCCTGCTCACCCGTGTGATCGCCGACGCCGTCGCCGAGGGCCTCATCTCCCGCTCTCGCGTCGCCACCGGTGACAAGGGCGAGAAGGCCGCGGGCGAGCCGCTCGCCGAGTGGGAGCGCGACCTGCTCGAGGGTGAGAAGAAGGACGAGGCTCCGGCTGCCGAGGCCGCTCCGGCCGCCGAGGCTGTCGCCGAGGCCGCTCCGGCCGAGGGCGAGAAGGCCGCCGAGGGCGAGCAGGCCTGACGTCAGCGTTGACGGCGGGGGCGGTGACATCAAGTCCGCCCCCGCTGTTCACCCGCAGGTCGGCACCGCGTACGGGATCCGCGGCTACATGTGGATCACGAACCGTGCGGATCTGAAGACCTCCAGACTTCGAGAAAGACTCACAGACTCATGGCGAACTACACCGCCGCCGACGTCAAGAAGCTCCGTGAGCTCACCGGCGCCGGCATGATGGACTGCAAGAAGGCGCTGGACGAGGCCGAGGGCAACGTCGAGAAGGCCGTCGAGGCGCTGCGTATCAAGGGCCAGAAGGGCGTCGCCAAGCGCGAGGGCCGCTCCGCCGAGAACGGCGCCGTGGTCTCCATCATCGCCGACGACAACTCCTCCGGCGTCCTGGTCGAGCTGAAGTGCGAGACGGACTTCGTCGCCAAGGGCGAGAAGTTCCAGGCCGTGGCCAACGCCATCGCCGAGCACGTCGCGAAGACGAACCCGGCCGACCTCGCGGCCCTGCTCGCCTCCGAGATCGAGGCCGGCAAGACCGTCCAGGCGTTCGTGGACGAGGCCAACGCCAACCTCGGCGAGAAGATCGTCCTGGACCGCTTCGCGCAGTTCGCCGACGGCTTCGTGCTCGCCTACATGCACCGCACCATGCCCGACCTGCCCCCGCAGATCGGTGTCCTGGTCGAGCTGGACAAGCCGAACGCCGAGGTCGCCAAGGGCATCGCCCAGCACATCGCCGCCTTCGCGCCGAAGTACCTGTCCAAGGACGAGGTGCCGGCCGACGTCGTCGAGTCCGAGCGTCGGATCGCCGAGGAGACCACCCGCGCCGAGGGCAAGCCCGAGGCCGCGATCGCCAAGATCGTCGAGGGTCGCCTCAACGGCTTCTTCAAGGACGCCACGCTGCTCGGCCAGCCGTACGCGCTCGACAACAAGAAGTCGGTCCAGAAGGTGCTGGACGAGGCCGGTGTCACCCTGAAGCGCTTCTCGCGCATCAAGGTCGGCATCTGAGTCCGTACCGTGATCGACGCACGACCCACGGAGGAATTCCGGGAACAATCCCGGGAGGAATCCCGATAGGGTCGTAAGCAGTCGTCCGCGCACACCGCCACACCCCGGCGTGGGGCGGACGGCAGCAGATCTGACGAGGAGGCCATTGCCGCGCATGGGAGCGAAAAGCGACCCCATCGGCAATGGCCTTCTTCGTATGTGCAACACGTGAAAGAGGCGGGATCCCCATGACCACCAAGGGCCAGAAGAGCGACGACGGCAAAGTACGCGGCCGGTTTCTGCTGAAGCTGTCCGGAGAGGCCTTCTCCGGTGGCGGGGGCCTGGGCGTGGACCCGGACGTGGTGCACAAGATCGCCCGCGAGATCGCGGCCGTCGTGCGCGACGGCGCCGAGGTCGCGGTCGTCATCGGCGGCGGCAACTTCTTCCGCGGCGCCGAACTCCAGCAGCGCGGCATGGACCGGGCCCGCTCCGACTACATGGGCATGCTCGGCACCGTCATGAACTGCCTCGCCCTCCAGGACTTCCTGGAGAAGGAGGGCATCGACAGCCGGGTGCAGACCGCCATCACCATGGGCCAGGTCGCCGAGCCGTACATCCCGCTGCGCGCCGTGCGCCACCTGGAGAAGGGCCGCGTGGTCATCTTCGGCGCCGGTATGGGCATGCCGTACTTCTCCACCGACACCACCGCCGCCCAGCGCGCCCTGGAGATCGACGCCGAGGCGCTGCTCATGGGCAAGAACGGTGTGGACGGGGTCTACGACTCCGACCCCAAGACCAACCCGGACGCGGTCAAGTTCGACGCCCTCGGCTACGGCGAGGTCATCACCCGCGACCTCAAGGTCGCCGATGCCACCGCCATCACGCTGTGCCGCGACAACAAGCTCCCGATCCTCGTCTTCGAGCTTCTCGCGGAGGGCAATATCGCCCGCGCCGTCAAGGGTGAGAAGATCGGCACCCTGGTGGGTGACCAGGGCAGCCGGGACTGACCCGGGATCAACCCGGCCGGTGGTGTGCGGCCCTGTAAGGGGGCCGGACCCGGGCCGGGGGATGGACAATGTCCTGCCGGTCGGGAACCGTGCAGGAAGAAGACGCGACGCAGCCGGCCGCCGCCCGACAGAGGAACCGCAGCCGGGCCTTACTCAAGACACGCAGGAGCAAGTGGTGATCGAAGAGACCCTCCTCGAGGCCGAGGAGAAGATGGAGAAGGCCGTCGTGGTCGCCAAGGAGGACTTCGCCGCGATCCGCACCGGCCGTGCGCACCCGGCGATGTTCAACAAGATCGTGGCCGACTACTACGGTGCCCCGACGCCGATCAACCAGCTGGCCTCGTTCTCCGTGCCGGAGCCGCGCATGGCGGTCGTGACGCCGTTCGACAAGAGCGCGCTGCGCAACATCGAGCAGGCGATCCGCGACTCCGACCTGGGCGTCAACCCCAGCAACGACGGAAACATCATCCGGGTGGTGTTCCCCGAGCTGACCGAGGAGCGCCGCCGCGAGTACATCAAGGTCGCCAAGGGCAAGGGCGAGGACGCGAAGGTCTCGATCCGTTCCGTGCGCCGCAAGGCCAAGGACGCCATCGACAAGCTGATCAAGGACGGCGAGGTCGGCGAGGACGAGGGCCGTCGTGCGGAGAAGGAGCTTGACGACACCACGGCGAAGTACGTCGCCCAGGTGGACGAGCTCCTGAAGCACAAGGAAGCGGAACTGCTCGAAGTCTGATGAGCGACTCTTCCTGGGGGGCGCCGCCACCGGCGGGGCAGGCCCGCTACTGGGGGCCCACCGAGGGTGGGCCTGTCCAGGGGGCCGCCCCGGCGGGTCCCGCGTACGATGCGCCCAAGGCGCAGCACACTCGCCCCATGCCCATCGTGCCCGACGAAGCCGCCTACGGCGGAGCCCAGGACGACGACCGGCGGGCCGCTCGGGTGAGCGGCTCCCTGTTCCAGGACGAGTTCCGCCCCGAGCCCGCGCCGGTCCGGACCGTCCCGGCCGAGAACCAGAATCCGGAGCCCATGCCCGACGCCCAGCAGGCGGCGCCAGCGCCGCAGAAGAAGAGCGCGGGCCGTGACCTGAGCGCGGCCATAGGGGTCGGGGTCGGGCTCGGTGTGGTGATCGTCGCCTCCCTGTTCGTCTGGAAGCCCGCGTTCGTCGGCGTCATCGCCGTCGCCGTGGTCGTCGGGCTGTGGGAGCTGACCAGCAGGCTGCGGGAGCGCAAGGGCATCAAGGCGCCGCTGGTGCCGCTCGCGGTCGGCGGTGCGGCCATGGTCGTCGCCGGGTACGTCCGCGGCGCCGAGGGGGCGTGGGTCGCCATGGCGCTGACGGCCCTGGCCACCCTGGTCTGGCGGATGACGGAGTCGCCCGAGGGTTACCTCAAGGACGTCACGGCGGGCGTCTTCGCCGCCTTCTACGTGCCGTTCCTGGCCACGTTCGTCGCGATGACGCTGACCGCGAAGGACGGGCCGTGGCGGGTCCTGACCTTCCTCCTCCTGACGGTCGTCAGCGACACCGGCGCGTACGCGGTCGGCTGGCGGTTCGGCAAGCACAAGCTGGCCCCGCGCATCAGCCCCGGCAAGACCCGCGAGGGCCTGCTCGGCGCGGTGCTGTTCGCGATGGTGGCGGGCGCCCTGTGCATGCAGTTCCTGATCGACGGCGGCACCTGGTGGCAGGGCCTGCTGCTGGGCCTCGCCGTCGCGGCCAGCGCCACGCTGGGCGACCTCGGCGAGTCCATGATCAAGCGGGATCTGGGGATCAAGGACATGGGCACCCTGCTCCCCGGCCACGGCGGCATCATGGACCGGCTCGACTCGCTGCTGCCCACGGCGCCGGTGGTCTGGCTGCTGCTGGTGATCTTCGTAGGCTCCGCCTGACCTCCGTGTCGTACGCCTCCGGGCCCCCGTCCTGTGCGCAGGACGGGGGCCCGTTGCCGTGACCGGCCGAAAGCGGTCTCAGGTGGCGCGGATGGCGGCGATGTCGAACTGGAGACGGACCTTCTCGCTCACCATGGACCCGCCCTGGACCAGTCTGGCGTCGTAGGTCAGCCCCCAGTCGGACCGGTTGATGGTGGTCGTGCCGTCGAATCCCACCCGCTCGTCACCGAACGCGTCGGTGACATGGCCGATGTAGGTGAGCTCCAGGTCGACGGGGCGGGTGGTGTCCCTGATGGTGAGATCGCCGGTCATGAGGTAGACGTCCTTGCCGGCGAGCCGCACGGTGGTGCTCGTGAAGGTCATCCGCGGGTACGTCGCCGAGTCCAGGAACTGGCGGCCCACCACGTGGGCGTCACGCTGCTCGACACCGGTGTCGACACTGGCGGTGTACAGCACGAGGTCGGCGCGGGAGCGGGCCGGGTCGCGGCCGTCGAAGTACAGACGGCTCTCGTACTGCGTGAAAGCACCGCGGACGGTCGTCACCATCGCGTGCCGCACGGAGAACCCGATCCTGCTGTGCGCCGGGTCGATCAGCCAGTCGCCGGTGAGGCCCCCCAGCTCGGGGTCGGGCAGTACGGCGGTGGCACTGGCCACCGGGGCGGTCGCCACGGGAGCGGGGGACGGCTGCGCGCGCCGCTGGAAGGAGTTGCGGCCGAAAAGGTTCATGGCTCATCTGGTTACGTCAGCTCACGGGGCGGGACAAGGCCCGACCAGGAAACCCGACCGTTCGTCAGCAGAACTTCACAGCCGTTTCGGCTCCACCGACCGCGTGTGCGTCTGCGGGCACAACGGGTGATCCGTCCGGCGTGGAACGCCGTACGTCCTGCCCCAGGCCGTTCACTGGGAGGTGTGATCAGGCTCGATACGGTGCTCGCAGGCCTCGGCGGAGCCCTTGGCGGAGGTTTCTGCGGGGCCACGGCCCACTACGCGATCAGGACTCTGAGACAGCGCCACAGGGACGAGGAATCGGGTCTCCAGGCTCAGCGGCAAGCCGTCCACCAGCAGTTCGTGCAGGTGTGCGCGGCAAGGGACTGGGTGGCTGGGCTATCGCAGGTGATCAGCGCGTCGGACTTCCCCGGGCATCGGCAGCAGCTCCAGGACGAAGCGATGCTGCGCCAGACGGCGTGCCACGCGACCTGGGAGATGGCCCAGGCGGACATCGACAGTGACGAGGTGCGCTCGGCCACGGCGAGGCTTGATCTGGAGGTCGCCACCGTCTTGGGCCAGGTGGCGAAGGGGGACTTCGCCCCGGACCTGAATCCGCTGGCGCAGCGCCTCGACGAGCTGACGGCCGCCGCGAAGCACCGGCTCAGCGCCAGCCCACGATCTTCTCGGCCGAGACGTTGAGTGAGCGGGTCAGCGGGGCCGGAGCGGGCGTCGGTCCGTTGCGGCGCACGCCGCTCCTCGCGGTGACAGGATCGGTGTTATGAACACCAATACGGACTGGGCGTACCGGGTGTTCGAGCCGCACGGCTCCGAGGGCTGGCGCCCCTACGGCAGCGACCCCGACCGGTGGCAGGGCGCGATCACCGCTCCCGACTCGGCCGAGGGAGCCAAGCACGCCATCGGACGCATCGTCGCCGACCTGATGACCGAGTGGGAGCGGACCGGCCTCCACCACGCGATGCACGTGCGGGTCTTCCTCTGGCACGACGAGGAGGGCGACATCAGCGACGCGGACTTCGTCGTGGAGGTCCGGCCCCGGTCGGACTTCGACACGGCGTGACGGTTCGGGCGGTTCGGCGGCCCGCGTCCGCGCCGGTGGCGTTACCCGCCGGTAGGCACCTGAGAACCTCGCCTGCCTGCGGTTCCTCCCGCTCAGCGCAGTTGCTCGGCCAGTCCGACGATGACGCCCTCCGGGCCGCGGAGGTAGCAGAGCAGACAGCTGTCCTCGAACCGGGCGATCTCGCCGACGAGTTCGGCGCCGTGAGGGCGCAGGCGGGCGACGGTGTCCTCGATGTCGTCGACGGCGAACATGACGCGGTGCGTGCCCACGATGTGGTGCGGCCGGTTGCGCGGCCCGGCGCTGATCACCGCGGGGCTGCGGTACCTCGCCAGTTCGAGCCGGCTGTGACCGTCCGGGGTCCGGAGCATCGCGATGTCGCAGCGGACGCCGTCGAGTCCGGTGCACTGGTCGGCGAAGAGACCCTCGACCTCCCCCCTGCCCTCCAGCTCCATACCGAGTTCCACGAAGAACGCGATGGCGGCGTCCATGTCCTCGACGACGATGCCGACGTTGTCCATCCGCTGAATCGCCATGCCGGTCTCTCCCTCTACCCCGTGCGGCCGGTCGTGGCCGCTGCTGTCCCCGGGACGGAGCCGGTGCCCCGTTCTCGACATCCCCGGACCGCCGAACCCCGAAAAATGATCTGCGACACTGGTAAGGCCATGCCTAAGCCCGGAGAACTCACTTTCGTCGCCCCGCGCGGAGCCAAGAAGCCGCCGCGGCATCTCGCCGACCTCACACCCGCCGAGCGCAAGGACGCGGTGGCCGAGATCGGTGAGAAGCCGTTCCGTGCCAAGCAGCTCTCGCAGCACTACTTCGCGCGGTACGCGCACGACCCGGAGCAGTGGACCGACATCCCCGCCGGGTCGCGCGCCAAGCTGCAGGAAGCGCTGTTCCCGGAGCTGATGACCGTCGTACGGCATCTGTCCACCGACCAGGGGACCACCCGCAAGACGCTGTGGCGGCTGTTCGACGGGACACTCGTCGAGTCCGTGCTGATGCGGTACCCGGACCGGGTCACCATGTGCATCAGCTCGCAGGCCGGCTGTGGCATGAACTGTCCGTTCTGCGCCACGGGACAGGCCGGGCTCGACCGGAACCTGTCCACCGCCGAGATCGTCCACCAGATCGTCGACGGCATGCGGGCCCTGCGGGACGGGGAAGTGCCCGGGGGACCCGCCCGGCTGTCCAACATCGTCTTCATGGGCATGGGCGAGCCGCTCGCCAACTACAAGCGGGTCGTGGGCGCCGTTCGCGCGCTGACCGATCCCGCCCCGGACGGGCTCGGGCTGTCGCAGCGCGGGATCACCGTGTCCACCGTCGGGCTCGTGCCGGCCATCCACCGGTTCGCCGACGAGGGCTTCAAGTGCCGGCTCGCGATCTCCCTGCACGCGCCCGACGACGAACTGCGCGACACCCTCGTCCCCGTGAACACGCGGTGGAAGGTGCGCGAGGTGCTGGACGCCGGCTTCGAGTACACCGAGAAGAGCGGGCGGCGGCTGAGCATCGAGTACGCGCTCATTCGCGACATCAACGACCAGGCCTGGCGAGGTGACCGGCTCGGCCGGCTGCTCAGGGGCAAGCCCGTGCACGTCAATCTCATCCCGCTCAACCCGACGCCGGGATCCAAGTGGACCGCCTCGCGGCCCGAGGACGAGAAGGCGTTCGTGGAGGCCATCGCCGCTCATGGTGTGCCGGTGACGGTCCGGGACACCCGTGGTCAGGAGATCGACGGAGCCTGTGGTCAGCTGGCGGCCACCGAGCGGTAATCTGGCCACGTCCACACATCTTCATATTCCGACAGGGGAGCGCCACAGCGCTGAGAGTGCGGCGGACAGGGCCGCAGACCCTCTGAACCTCGCCCAGGTCATTCTGGGTAGGGAGTTCGGTCATCACTCAAGCTGTTGCGCCCTGCCCGGGCTCTTTCCACGGAGCCCGGGCAGGGCCGCGTCTCTTCCTGGCCAACCCCAGGAGGACATCCAGTGCAGAACAAGACCTTCGTGGCCGTGGCGGTCGGGCTCGGCCTGATCAGCCTGTCCGCGTGCGGTTCCGGCGGGGGTACGTCGTCCGCGGACTCCAAGACCGTGACCCTCGTCAGCCACGACTCGTGGGCCGTCTCCAAGAACGTGCTCCAGGACTTCGAGAAGAGGTCCGGGTACAAGGTCAGGGTCCTCAAGGACGGCGACGCCGGGCAGGCCGTCAACAAGGCGATCCTGACCAAGGACAACCCGCAGGGCGACGTCTTCTTCGGCGTCGACAACACCCTGCTCTCCCGCGCCCTGGACAACGGGCTCTTCCAGCCGTACGAGCCCAAGGGCGGCGACCTGGTCCTGCCCCGGTACCGCGTCGACCAGAGCAGGCACCGCGTCACGCCCATCGACACCGGCGACATCTGCGTCAACTACGACAAGGCCTACTTCAGCGAGCACAAGCTGACACCGCCGCAGTCCTTCGCCGACCTCGCCAAGCCCCAGTACAAGAACCTCCTCGTCACCGAGAACGCCGCGACCTCCTCGCCGGGCCTCGGCTTCCTGCTCGGCAGCGCCGCCCGGTTCGGCGACCATGGCTGGCAGGACTACTGGAAGAAGCTGAAGGCCAACGGCGTCAAGGTCGTCGACGGCTGGGAGCAGGCCTACTACCAGGAGTTCTCGGGTTCGTCGGAGGGCAGGAAGGCGGGTGGCGACCGCCCGCTGGCGGTGTCGTACGCCTCCTCCCCGCCCGCCGAGGTCATCTACGCCAAGAAGCGGCCCAGCACCGCCCCGACCGGCGTGTCGTACGGCACCTGCTTCCGGCAGACCGAGTACGCCGGACTGCTGAGCAACGCGAAGAACACCAAGGGCGGCAAGGCGTTCCTCGACTTCCTGCTCACCAAGGAGTTCCAGGACGACATGCCGCTGAACATGTTCGTCTACCCGGTGCGCAAGGCCGCCCAGGTGCCGCCGGAGTTCGCGCAGTACGGCCCGCAGGCCGAGCACCCCGAGACCATGGCCCCCGGCAAGATCGCCGCCAACCGTGACCAGTGGGTCAAGTCGTGGACCTCGCTCGTACTGAAGTAGCGAAGCCCCGGCGGGGGAGCGCGGCGCGGCTGGGCCTGATGGCCCTGCCCGTCGCGTTCTTCGCCGTGTTCTTCGCCTGGCCCGTCGCCGCGATCGTCGCGCGCGGACTGAAGGCGGACGGCACCTGGCGGTTCGGGCGGATCGCGGACGTGGTCACGCAGCCGGACATCCGGCACGTGCTGTGGTTCACCACCTGGCAGGCGCTGGCCTCCACCGCGCTCACCCTGCTGCTCGCGCTGCCCGCCGCGTATCTCTTCGCCCGCCTGGACTTTCCGGGCAAGCGACTGCTGCGGGCCGTGGTCACCGTGCCGTTCGTGCTGCCGACCGTCGTCGCGGGCAGTGCCTTCCTCGCCCTCGTCGGGCACGGCGGACTGCTCGACCAGCTGTGGGGCGTACGGCTGGACACCACGGTGTGGGCGATCCTGCTGGCCCATGTCTTCTTCAACTACGCGGTCGTCGTCCGCACGGTCGGCGGGCTGTGGTCCCAGCTCGACCCCCGCCAGGAGGAGGCCGCCCGGATGCTCGGCGCCTCCCCCCTGCGCGCCTGGCGCAAGGTCACCCTGCCCGCGCTCGGGCCCGCCGTGGCCGCCGCCGCGCTGATGGTGTTCCTGTTCACCTTCACCTCCTTCGGTGTCGTCCAGATCCTCGGCGGCCCCACCTTCTCCACCCTCGAAGTGGAGATCTACCGGCAGACCTCCGAGGTGTTCGACCTCTCCACGGCCGCCGTCCTCACCCTCGTCCAGTTCGCGGCCGTCGGTGCGATCCTCGTCGTGCACGCCTGGACGGTACGGCGCCGGGAGACCGCCCTGCGGCTCGTCGACCCCGAGGCCACCGTTCGCCGGCCGCGTGGCGCCGGGCAGTGGGCCCTGCTCACGGGTGTCCTCGTCACCATCGCGCTGCTCCTCGTCCTGCCCCTCGCCGTCCTGGTCCGCCGCTCCCTCGACGCGCCCGGCTTCGGCTACTACCGGGCGCTCGCGAACGGCGACGGCGGTACGTTCCTGGTGGCGCCGCTGCACGCGGTGTGGACCTCGCTGCAGTACGCCGTCGCCGCCACGGCCCTCGCCGTCGTGATCGGCGGACTGGCCGCCGCCGCGCTGGCCCGCCGGGACGCCGGACGGCTGGTACGGGGCTTCGACGCGCTGTTGATGCTGCCGCTCGGCGTGTCCGCCGTGACCGTCGGCTTCGGTTTCCTGATCGCCCTCGACAAGCCGCCGCTGGACCTGCGCCAGTCCTGGATCCTGGTGCCGCTCGCCCAGGCGCTGGTCGGCGCCCCGTTCGTCGTGCGGACCATGCTGCCGGTGCTGCGCGCGGTGGACGCACGCCTCCGGGAGGCCGCCGCCGTGCTCGGCGCCTCGCCCTGGCGGGTGTGGCGGGAGGTGGACCTGCCGATGGTGCGGCGGGCGCTGCTGGTCGCGGCCGGGTTCGCGTTCGCCGTCTCGCTCGGCGAGTTCGGGGCGACCGTGTTCATCGCGCGGCCCGACAACCCGACGCTCCCGGTCGCCGTGGCCCGGCTGCTCAGCCGTCCCGGGGACCTCAACTACGGCCAGGCCATGGCCCTTTCGACCATTCTGATGGTGGTGTGCGCCGCCGCGCTGCTGGTCCTGGAGCGGCTGCGCACCGACCGGACGGGAGAGTTCTAGATGCTGCAGGCCGGACCGGGGAGCTCTGGATGCTGCTGAGCCTCGATGCCGCGACCGTGCGCTTCGGCGGGCGGGCCGTGCTGGACGCGGTCGGACTCGACGTCGCCGAGCACGAGGTGGTGTGCGTGCTCGGGCCCAGCGGCAGCGGCAAGTCGACCCTGCTGCGGGCGGTCGCCGGGCTGCAGCCCCTGTCCGGCGGACGGGTGCTGCTCGACGGCCGCGACCAGGCGGGCGTGCCCGCGCACCGGCGCGGTATCGGCCTGATGTTCCAGGACCACCAGCTCTTCCCGCAGCGGGACGTCGGCGCGAACGTGGCCTTCGGGCTGCGGATGCACGGGGTGGCCAGGAGCGAACGGGACGCCGAGGTCGGGCAGTTGCTGGAGCTGGTCGGGCTGCCGGGGGCCGGCCGGCGGGCCGTGGCCTCCCTGTCCGGCGGCGAGCAGCAGCGCGTCGCGCTCGCCCGGGCGCTCGCCCCCCGGCCCCGGCTGCTGATGCTGGACGAGCCGCTCGGCCAGCTCGACCGCTCGCTCAGGGAACGCCTGGTGGTCGAACTGCGGGAGCTGTTCGGCCGGCTGGGTACCACCGTGCTCGCCGTGACCCACGACCAGGGCGAGGCGTTCGCGCTGGCCGACCGGGTGGTGGTGATGCGGGACGGGCGGATCGCCCAGTCCGGTACGCCCCTTGAGGTGTGGCAGCGGCCCGCCGACGCGTTCGTGGCCCGCTTCCTCGGCTTCGACAACGTGGTCCCGGCGACCGTCGCGGGCACGGCCGCCGACAGCCCCTGGGGCAAACTGCCGGTGCCCGAGGGGTCCGCGCAGGGTGCCCGCACGCTGCTGGTCCGGCCCGCCGGGGTACGGCTCGTGGCGGCCGACGCGGGCCTGCCCTGCACGGTGGCCGCCCGCACCTTCAAGGGCACCCATGTGACCGTCCGTCTGCGGCCCGGGGACGGGCCGCGCCTGGAGGCCGCCTGCGCGCTGCGGGACGCGCCGGAGGTCGGGGACGGTGTGGGCGTGGAGTTCGACGCGGCCGAAATCGTCGTCCTCGACTGATCATCGGACGCTCTAGGGTGAGGCGCATGACTGTGCTTGCCCATGACCGTTACTGTGATGAAATCGCCCACCAGGTCGAGCGGTTGAGGACCGTGGTGACCTCCGGCGCCGACCTGTCCGCGACCGTGCCGACCTGCCCGGAGTGGTCGCTGGAGGACCTCGTACGGCACATGGGTGGCGCGCTGCGCTGGGTGGACACCCTCGTGCGCACCCGGGCGCAGGAGAACGTGCCGCCGGAGCAGGTCCCGCTCGGTGGCGGGCCCGAGGAACGGGGTGACGCGGCCGCCCTGGACAAGTGGCTCGCGGAGACCGGCGAACTGGTCGTCGGCGCGCTGCGGGAGGCGGGGCCGGACACCGCGGTGTGGGCATGGGCCGGAACGATGAACTCCGGCTTCTGGGCCCGCCGTATGGTCCACGAGATCACCGTCCACCGCGCGGACGCCGTACTCACCGCCGGACTGCCCTACGAGGTCGCCCCCGACGTCGCCGCCGACGCGGTGGACGAGTGGCTCCAGATCGTGGAGTGGGCGCAGCGGAACCTGCCGCGGGACCCGGCGAAGGACCTGCGCCGGCCGGGCAGCAGCATCCACCTGCACGCCACCGACGCCGACCCGGCGTTGCACGCCGAGTGGCTGATCGAGCTGGGCGAGGAGGGTGTCGTCTGGCGGCGGGGCCACGAGAAGGCCACGGTCGCCCTGCGCGGCCCGCTCACCTCCCTGCTGCTGGCCTTCTATCGTCGGCTGCCGCTGGACAGCCCCGGCCTCGAAGTCCTCGGCGAGCGCGAGGTGCTGGAGTTCTGGCTGGAGCGGGCCACCTTCGGCTGAGCCGGACGGGCCGGCGACCGGCGGGCGCACCGGCGGACGACCGCGGCCCGTCCCCTGGGGATAGGGGGACGGGCCGCGGTGGTGTACGGAGGGTCAGACGTCAGCCGTTGCCGCGCGTACCGCGACGGCGCATGCCGAAGAAGACCGCGCCGCCGCCGATGACGACCAGCGCGCCCGCGATCCCGGCGATCAGGCCGGTGTTGGAGCTGGCGCCGGTCTCGGCGAGGTTCGAGTCACCGATCGCCGGGGACGGCGCGTTGCTCGGCACGGTCGCCGGGGCGGAGCTGGACTCGGAGGCCGACGGGGTCGGGGTCGCCGACTCGGCCGGGGCGGACTTCGACGGCTTCGGCTTCGGCTTCGGCGTCTTGGAAGCCGGCGGCGCCGGGGTCGAGCTCTCGGTCTTGCAGGCGGTGGACGCCGTCACCAGGTCGGGCTGGACGTCCTCGTCGACGATGTTGGCCGCCTTGACGTGGACGCGGTACGTCGCGCTCGGCTTCCAGTCCTCCGGGAAGCTGACCGGCGTGCCCAGGGCCGAGCCCTTGACCTCCTGCTGGCCCACCTTGGTCTCGACGCCGCCGCTGCTCTTGAGGAACACGGAGATGACGGCGGGGGTGGCGGAGGCGTCGGTGTCGGTGACGACGATGACGCCCTTGTCGCCGTCGCACTTGGCTTCGGCCTTGAAGTCACGGATGTTGCACGCGAGGGCGGAGCTGGACAGACCCAGCACCACCGCGGCCGAGGCGGAGGCGACACCCAGGATGCGCACGGAACGGCGTGCGCTGCGGCGAGTTATGGACACGTTTGTCCTTTACAGAGTGCACAACTGCGGGGGGCTGTAGGGGGAATTGGAGCAACGGATGAGGTGAGGCCCCAGGACCCCCAGGAGGCTCACAGGTCTATAAGCGCTCCATAAGCAGTGTCAACGCATATGCCACTCACGGCCGTTGGCTTTACCCGCTTATTAACCGCCGCGACGTTTGATCGCGTCCGAAGCCGGCTCGATCCGGTCACCGAGGGCGATAGGGGACTTGGGCGGTCCGCACCTGTGCGTCCGTGGTGGTCAGCTCTGCACCGCGGCCGGGTCCATCCACATGATCTCCCAGGTGTGGCCGTCGAGGTCGTCGAAGGCGCGGCCGTACATGAAGCCGTGGTCCTGGGTGCGCCCGGTGGCCTTCCCGCCCGCCGCGATCGCCCCGTCGACCAGCTCGTCGACCTTCTCGCGGCTCTCGGCGCTCAGACAGACCAGCACCTCGCTGGTCGTGGTCGCGTCGGCGATCTCCTTCGTGGTGAAGGTCGCGTAGAACGGCTTGGTCAGCAGCATCGCGACGATCGTGTCGCTGATCACCACGGAGGCGGCGTTCTCGTCGCTGAACTGCGGGTTGATCGTGTAGCCGAGCTCCGTGAAGAACTTCTTCGAGGCGTCGAGGTCGTTCACGGGCAGGTTCACGAAGATCATCTGCTGGTACATGAGGTTCTCGCTTCCGTGGTGGTGCGTCCTGGGGTCAGCCTGTTCGGTGGGGTAGACCCCGGGCTCCGGGAGAACTCATCGGTCGCCGGAGATTTTTTCCGCGGCGGGTGGCTCAGCGGGTCACGGGGAGCGCGGCCAGGGCGGCGACGCCGAGGGTGAGCGGGCCGAAGAACGCCAGCAGGGCCGCCGCGCGGATGGCCACGGCCATGCGCAGCAGCGTGGCCGGGGCGCCGAGGCGGAGTAGCGCGGCGGTCGTGCCGGCCCGGCACTGGCGGGTCTCCACCGCGGCGGTGACGAGGGTGGCGACCGTGCAGCCGGCGACGAGGAGGGTGCCGAAGGTGGTCAGGGGGCCGAACGCCGGTGCCGAGCCGGTGTACAGGGTGGTCATGGCGAAGCCGGCGGACGCGACGGCGCACACGACGCCCAGGGGGCGGCCGATGCGGGTGGCCTCCGTCATGAGGACGCGGCCGGCGAGGAGGCGGAGGGCGCCGGGGCGGGTGGACTGCAGGAGCCAGCCGCACACGTGGGTGAGGCCGGGGGCGGCGAGGACGAGGCCGGTCGTGGTGAGGAGCCAGCCGGCGAGGACGCCGAGGGACGAGCGGTCGGCGTAGGCCTGGGCCGTCAGGCCGCTGGCGAGGAGGGCGATGCCCCAGGGGAGGCCGGCGGGGGCCTCTCTGGGGGGCTTGGCGGTGAGGTCGCTCCAGTCGGCGTCCGGAGCGGGGGTGCCGGCGCTGCCAGGGGGTGGTGGGGTGGGGCCGGTCGCGCTGCCCGGCGCGGGGGCGCTCGGTGGCTGGAGGCCGGTCGCGCCGGCCGGTGCGGGGGTGCCCGGTGGCTGGATGCCGGTCGCGCTGCCCGGCGCTGACGGGGTGCCGTCCGCGCCCACCGGTGCCGCCCCGGCGGTACGACCGCCCGCGGACTGGCGGAGGCCCTCGGACCGACCGAGGCTCGTGGGCTCGTCTGCCGGTGTGGGGCGGCGGGCGAGGCGTGCTCCGAATCTCGCGCACGTGCCGAACGTCTCCCGCGCCACCGAGTGGCCGAACGCGCCGAAGCGGCCGTACGTGCGGTGGGCCGGGGTGGCGGGGCCTGGGTCCTTCGGGCGCAGGGCCAGAGCCACCGCTGCCGAGGCGACGGCCGGGGGCAGGGCCAGCAGGGTCAGGGTCGCGGGCCCGGGGAGGTGCCGCCCCGCCGCCAGGACGTCCGCGGCCGCCCCGTCGAACGGCATGCCCGTCAGGTCGCCGCGCAGGTGCAGGAAGACGAGCAGGGCCAGCAGCGAGCCCAGGGAGCAGGACAGGGCCGTCGTCAGCGCGGAGACGGCCATCAGGCGGGCCGGGCCGAGGCCGACGGCGGACAGGCCGGGGCGCGGCCGGGCGCCCGGGTCGGTGCGGGCGACGGCGAGCGCCAGGTACCCCGTGGCGGCGAGCGGCACCGTGCACCAGGCCAGGCGCAGCGCGGCGGCGGACGCGGACCCGGGGTGGTTCAGGGCGTAGCCGAGGCAGGACAGGAGCAGGAAGCCGGTGCCCGCCGAGGCCGCGGCCACCAGCAGGCGGCGCAGCTGGACGGCGGGCCGCGCGCTGCGGGTCAGACGGAGAGCGACCACGCGACCCGGCCCTCCGTGTCGGGTACGTCCGGCAGGTGCAGGGTCCGCACGCTCCGGCCGTCCAGCAGGTGCACGCTGCGGTCGGCCTGGGCGGCGGTCTCGGGGTCGTGGGTGGCGAGGACCACGGTGATGCCGTGCGAGCGGGCGGCCGAGGTGAGGGTGCGCAGGACCTGGGTGCGGTCGCCGCGGTGCAGCGGCGCCGTCGGCTCGTCGGCGAAGAGGATCGTGGGGGCCGTGGCCAGTGCCCGG
The DNA here is from genome assembly GCF_014649495.1 of Streptomyces filipinensis. GTDB lineage: Bacteria > Actinomycetota > Actinomycetes > Streptomycetales > Streptomycetaceae > Streptomyces > Streptomyces filipinensis. The sequence continues at coordinate 150,624 of NZ_BMTD01000014.1, forward strand.
GCGATCGAGACCCGCTGGCGCTCGGCCTGCTGCAGTGCGTGCGGCCGGTTGCGGCACTTGTCGCCGACGTCGAGCCGGACCAGCCACTCCAGCGCGGCGACCTTGGCCCTGCGCCGGCCGACCCCGCGCAGCATCAGCGGCAGCGCGACGTTCTCCCAGGCGTTCAGCTCGGGGACCAGGGCGGGCGCGGGGTCGATCCAGCTGAAGCGTTCCCGGCGCAGCTGCTCGCGGCGCATCGGTCCGAGTGTGTGCAGGGGCGTGCTGTTGAACCACACCTCGCCGTGCCGGACCGGGACCAGGCCGGACAGGCAGCGCAGCAGGGTGGTCTTGCCGCTGCCGCGCGGGCCGGTGACGGCGACGATCTCGCCGTCGCGCACGGCGAGCGCCACCCCGGCGAGTCCGGGCGACCCGTCGGGGTGCCTGAAGTGCAGCGAGCGTGCCCAGAGCACGTCGTTGTCCGGCGGGGCCTCCATGCGCGTCCACCTCGGTTCTGATCCGCTTTTTCCTGCCTGGTCCCTCGTGCGGGGGAACGAAGGCTGGGCCGATCGGTCACTGGAACGCTAGGCAGGTCCCCTGCGGCAGCCCGGACAGCGCGCGGCCCCGGGCCTCCGTTCCCACTCGAACGGAGGCACCGGGGCCGGTGCCGATCAGCCAGTCGGATGATCGGGCCTTCCGGGGAAGGCTCAGAGCTTCGTCCACGCCTCCGTGAGGGTGGCGCGCAGGATCTGCTCGATCTCGTCGAAGGTCTCCTGGTTGGAGATCAGCGGCGGGGCGAGCTGGATGACCGGGTCGCCGCGGTCGTCGGCACGGCAGTACAGGCCGTTGTCGAACAGAGCCTTGGAGAGGAAGCCGTACAGGACGCGCTCGGTCTCCTCCTCGTTGAAGGACTCCTTGGTGTTCTTGTCCTTCACCAGCTCGATGCCGTAGAAGAAGCCGTTGCCGCGGACGTCGCCGACGATCGGCAGGTCGTGCAGCTTCTGCAGGGTCTGCAGGAAGGCGCCCTCGTTGTCGAGCACGTGCTGGTTGATGTTCTCGCGCTCGAACAGGTCGAGGTTGGCGAGACCCACGGCCGCGGAGACCGGGTGGCCGCCGAAGGTGTAGCCGTGCAGGAAGGTGTTGTCGCCCTTGTAGAACGGCTCGGCGAGGCGGTCGGAGACGATGCAGGCGCCGATCGGGGAGTAGCCCGAGGTCATGCCCTTGGCGCAGGTGATCATGTCCGGGACGTAGCCGAACTTGTCGCAGGCGAACATGGTGCCGAGGCGGCCGAAGGCGCAGATGACCTCGTCCGACACGAGCAGCACGTCGTACCGGTCGCAGATCTCGCGCACGCGCTGGAAGTAGCCGGGCGGCGGCGGGAAGCAGCCGCCGGCGTTCTGCACCGGCTCCAGGAAGACCGCGGCGACGGTGTCGGGGCCCTCGAAGAGGATCTGCTGCTCGATCTGGTCGGCGGCCCAGCGGCCGAAGGCCTCCGGGTCGTCACCGAAGATCGGCGCGCGGTAGATGTTGGTGTTCGGCACCTTGTGCGCGCCCGGCACGAGCGGCTCGAAGGGGGCCTTCAGACCGGGCAGACCCGTGATGGACAGGGCGCCCTGCGGGGTGCCGTGGTAGGCGACCGCGCGGGAGATGACCTTGTACTTGGTGGGCTTGCCGACCAGCTTGAAGTACTGCTTGGCGAGCTTCCAGGCGGTCTCGACGGCCTCGCCGCCACCGGTGGTGAAGAAGACCTTGTTCAGGTCGCCCGGGGCGTGGTGGGCGAGGCGCTCGGCCAGCTCGACGGCCTTCGGGTGGGCGTAGGACCACACCGGGAAGAAGGCCAGCTCCTGGGCCTGCTTGAAGGCGGTCTCGGCGAGTTCCGTGCGGCCGTGACCGGCCTGGACCACGAACAGACCCGCGAGACCGTCGAGGTAGCGCTTGCCCTTGTCGTCGTAGATGTAGGTGCCCTCACCCCGGACGATGGTCGGGACCGGGGAGTTCTCGTACGAGGACATGCGGGTGAAGTGCATCCACAGGTGGTCGTACGCGGTGCGGCTGAGGTCCTTGGTGCTCACGGTTATCGGGTCCTCACGGTTATCGGGTTCCCCACATGTAGGTCTGCTTCTTCAGCTTCAGGTAGACGAAGCTCTCGGTGGAGCGCACACCGGGCAGGGACCGGATGCGTTTGTTGATGACGTCCAGCAGGTGGTCGTCGTCCTCGCAGACGATCTCGGCGAGGATGTCGAACGAGCCCGCGGTCATCACCACGTACTCGACTTCCGACATGCCGGTCAGCGCGTCCGCGATCGACTCGACATCGCCCTCGACGTTGATCCCGACCATCGCCTGCCGGCGGAAGCCCACGGTGAGCGGGTCCGTGACGGCGACGATCTGCATCACGCCCTGGTCCAGCAGCTTCTGCACGCGCTGGCGCACGGCCGCCTCGGACAGGCCGACGGCCTTGCCGATCGCGGCGTACGGCCGGCGGCCGTCCTCCTGGAGCTGCTGAATGATGGCGAGGGAGACGGCGTCCAGCTGGGGGCTGTTGCCGTTCCTGGACTCGCGGGTGGAGTCCCTCTGGTCTGCGCTTCGACTGGCCACGACCTCACTGTGCACGACGTCTCGACAGTTTCGCAACCCTCAAGCGATGAAATTCGTTGTTTATGACTCGTCGGTTTGCGGATTTCGCAGAAGTGCTTGGGGTGGGGGTGTTGAAAACGTCGGTATGCCGATTAGGGTGGGGTGTCTCAGCGATCGGACAGCCGAGCAGGCTGGCCGGGCTGGACAGCTCGAACCCTCGAACCAGATCAGGAGGCCGGCAGTGAGCACCGAGCTGCGTCGTCTGCGCAACTACATCGACGGTGAGTTCCGGGACGCCGCCGACGGACGGACCACTGAGGTGGTCAACCCCGCGACGGGCGAGGCGTACGCCACCGCGCCGCTGTCCGGCAAGGCGGACGTGGACGCCGCCATGGAGGCCGCCGCCCGCGCCTTCCCGGCCTGGCGCGACACCACCCCCGCAGAGCGCCAGAAGGCCCTTCTCAAGATCGCGGACGCGTTCGAGGAGCGTGCCGAGGAGCTGATCGCGGCCGAGGTGGAGAACACGGGCAAGCCCACCGGGCTCACCCGCTCCGAGGAGATCCCGCCGATGGTCGACCAGATCCGCTTCTTCGCGGGCGCGGCGCGACTGCTGGAGGGCCGCTCGGCCGGTGAGTACATGGAGGGGATGACCTCGATCATCCGCCGTGAGCCGGTCGGCGTCTGCGCCCAGGTCGCCCCCTGGAACTACCCGATGATGATGGCGGTGTGGAAGTTCGCCCCGGCGATCGCCGCGGGCAACACGGTCGTCCTGAAGCCGTCGGACACCACCCCCGCCTCCACGGTCCTGATCGCCGACATCATCGGCTCGATCCTGCCCCGGGGCGTCTTCAACGTCATCTGCGGCGACCGTGACACCGGCCGCCTGATGGTCGAGCACGACACCCCTGCCATGGCCTCCATCACCGGCTCGGTCCGCGCGGGCATGTCCGTCGCCGAGTCCGCCTCCAAGGACCTCAAGCGGGTCCACCTGGAGCTGGGCGGCAAGGCCCCCGTCGTCGTCTTCGAGGACACCGACATCGCCAAGGCCGTCGAGGACATCTCCGTGGCGGGCTTCTTCAACGCCGGGCAGGACTGTACGGCCGCGACCCGCGTCCTCGTCCAGGAGTCCATCCACGACGAGTTCGTGGCCGCGCTCGCCAAGGCGGCGTCCGAGACCAAGACCGGCCAGCCGGACGACGAGGACGTGCTCTTCGGCCCGCTGAACAACCCGAACCAGCTCAAGCAGGTCGCCGGCTTCATCGACCGCCTGCCGGCCCACGCCAAGGTCGAGGCGGGCGGCCAGCAGGTCGGCGACAAGGGCTACTTCTACGCCCCGACCGTCGTCTCCGGCCTGAAGCAGGACGACGAGATCGTCCAGAACGAGGTCTTCGGCCCGGTCATCACCGTGCAGTCCTTCGCCGACGAGGACCAGGCCATCCAGTGGGCCAACGGCGTCGAGTACGCCCTCGCCTCCTCGGTGTGGACCAAGGACCACGCCCGCGCGATGCGCATGTCCAAGAAGCTCGACTTCGGCTGCGTGTGGATCAACACCCACATCCCGCTGGTCGCCGAGATGCCCCACGGCGGCTTCAAGAAGTCCGGCTACGGCAAGGACCTGTCGGCGTACGGCTTCGAGGACTACACGCGGATCAAGCACGTGATGACGTCGCTGGACTGACGTTCCCACCGGCACCGTGCAGCGCGGCCTCGGACGGGTTCACCTCCCCGTCCGGGCCGCGCTGTCTCATTCCCCCGTCACGAACCGCAGCTCCTCCTCGGTGAGCCGGAGGGTGGCCGCCCGCGCCCAGTCCGCGGTCTGCTCCGGACTGCGCGCTCCCGCGATCGCCCCGGTGACGCCCCGCCGGGCCAGCACCCAGGCGATCGCCACCGCGCTCACCGTCGTCCCGTGCGCCTGCGCGACCGTCCGGAGCCGGTCCACCGTACGCAGGTGGGTGTCCAGGTGCGTCGTGAAGTCGGGGTGGGTGCGGCGCCAGTCGGACGGGTGCAGGCGGGCCAGCCGCTCGCGGGTGAAGGTCCCGCTGAGCAGGCCCGAGTGGAGCGGCTGGTAGGGGATCACGCCGGTGCCGTGGTCGGCGGCCCAGTCGATCTCCGGCTCGGCGGCGCGGTTGAGAAGGGACAGCGGGGGCTGGATCGCGTCGACCGGGGCGATGCGGTGCGCGGCCGCCAGCTGTTCGGGCGAGTGGTTGGAGAGCCCGATCGCCCGCACCTTGCCCTCCGCCTTCAGGTCGGCCATCAGCTGCCAGTACTCCTCCAGCGGGGTGGCCCGCGCGTCCTCCGGGGGCTCCGCGCCGTCCCAGCTCAGGGACGCGCCGGTGTCCGGCCAGTGCACCTGGTACAGGTCGATCGCCTCCACGCCGAGCCGGCGCAGCGAGTCCTCGACCTCACGCCGTACGCTGTCGGGCCGCATGATCCGCCGGGGTGCCGCAGCAGGGTTCTCCGGGTCCCAGACCAGGCCCGCCTTCGTGAACACATACGGGCGGTCGGCGTGCGGCAGCTCGGCCAGCGCCTTGCCGACCACCTCCTCGGAGTGGCCGAGCCCGTACACGGCGGCGGTGTCGATCCAGTTGACGCCCAGCTCGACCGCCCGGTGCACGGTCTCGATCGACCGCCGGTCGTCCTGCGCGCCCCACGTGAAGCGCCAGCCGTCGCCGCCGAACGACCAGGCGCCCAGCCCGATCACGGAGATGTCGAGGCCGGAAGTGCCGAGGGGGCGGAGGGGGAGAGTCATCGTCGTACGTCCTTGTCGCACTCGTCGTTTCCCTGACGTCCACGACTCTGCGCCCTGCGGAACCGCCCTCAACAGGCCCGTTTTTTAGGGGGGAAAGACTTGGCCACCCTGGTTCGGCGCAGGTCCCGGATACTCGTGGGCATGACGACTCCCGGCGAACGGCGCACCGAACTCAGCCAGTTCCTCCGGTCCCGGCGGGCCCGGCTCACCCCGGCCGACGTGGGGCTGACGGCGTACGGCCCCCGGCGCGTGCCCGGGCTGCGGCGCGAGGAGCTGGCGCAGCTGGCCGGGGTGAGCGTCGAGTACTACGTACGCCTGGAGCAGGGTCGCAACCCGCATGTCTCGGACGCGGTGCTGGAGGCCGTCGGCCGGGCGCTGCGCCTGGCTCCGGCCGAGCGGGCACACCTGCGCAACCTGGCCCGCCCGGACCGCGCCCTGCCGGACGCGACACCGGCCACCGAGACCGTGCGGCCCTCCCTGCGCCGGCTGATCGACGCCCAGCCCGGCCCCGCCTACGTCTGCGGTCACCTCACCCAGGTGCTCGCCTGGAACCCGCTCGCCGCCTCTGTCTTCGGTGACTTCGGTGAAGTGCCGTGCGAACGGCGGACGTTCGCGCACCTGGTCTTCCTCGACACCCGCTACCGCGAGCTGTTCGCGGACAGCTGGCGCCCGAAGGCCGAGTCGACCGTGGCCTTTCTGCGGGTGAGCGTGGGCCGTTACCCCGACGACCCGGCGCTGGCCTCCCTCATCGGGCGGCTCGCCATGCGGAGCGAGGAGTTCGCCGCGCTGTGGGCAAGGCAGGACGTGGCGGACAAGGGCCCCGGCCGCTACACCCTGCACCACCCGCTGGTCGGCCCGCTCACCCTGGACTTCGAGGTGCTGCACACGAACGAACCCGGCCAGCTCCTGGTCAGCTATCTTCCGGCGCCGGACACCGAGGCGGCCGAGGCCCTGGGGCTGGTCGGCAGCTGGGGCGCGGACCGTGCGTGAACGGCGCTGATCGACAAGGTGTCGGGGGAAGGGGGCCGCGCTCGACGCAGCGTCGATTGTCCGTGGAACGCGCCAGACGGCATCCTTCCGGAGTGCCCCAGACTTCCTCGCGTACGTCCGTGATGCCCCGCCGCTCCCTCCTGCGCGCACTCGGCGGCACCGCCGCGCTCGGTGCCCTGGCCGGCTGCGGGGTGCCCGCCGCCTATGTCGCGCCCGGCGACCGGGCCGTAGCCGACGAGTCCACGGCCGACAGGAAGCTGACCTGGGCGAACTGGCCGCTGTACATCGACACCGACGACGACGACCCCAACCGGCGGCCCACCCTGGAGGCGTTCGGGAAGCGCACCGGGATCCGGGTGGACTACGTCGAGGAGATCAACGACAACGACGAGTTCTTCGGCAAGATCAGCCCCGCGCTGATGAACCACCAGTCCACCGGCCGCGATCTGATCGTCATCAGCGACTGGATGTGCGCCCGGTTCGTCCGGCTGGGCTGGGTCGAGGAGATGGACCGCGCCCGCCAGCCGAACGTGGCGAAGTACCTGGACCCGCTGCTGCGTACGCCCGCCTTCGACAAGGGCCGCAGGTTCACCGTGCCGTGGCAGTCGGGCATCACCGGCATCGCCTACAACCGCAGGAAGCTCGGCCGCGAGATCCGGCACGTCAAGGACCTCTGGGCGAGCGACCTCAAGGGACGCGTGACCCTCCTGTCCGGCCTGGACGAGTCCTTCGCGCTGCTCATGCAGGGCGACGGCGTGGACATCACGAGGTGGACGGCGGACGACTTCCACCGCGTCTGCGACCGGGTGGAGCGGGAGGTCCACCGCGGCCAGATACGCCGCTTCACCGGCAACGACTACACAAAAGACCTGGTCAGCGGGGATGTGCTGGCCTGTCAGGCGTACTCCGGCGATGTCATCCAGCTGCAGGCGGACAACCCCGACATCCACTTCGTCGTGCCCGAGGAGGGCGCCGAGCTGTGGTCGGACTCCCTGATGATCCCCGACCGGGCCCGCCACAAGGCCAACGCGGAGCGCCTGGTCGACTCCTACTACGACCCCGCCGTCGCCGCGAAGCTGGCCGCCTGGGTCAACTACGTCTGCCCGGTGCCGGCCGCCAAGGAGGTCCTGGCGGCGTCGAAGGACAAGGACACCGCCGCCCTCGCCGACAACCCGCTGATCTTCCCGGACACCGGCATGCGGTCCCGCCTCGCCATCGCCCGGGACATCACCTCCACGGAACGTGTGGAGTACGCGAAACGGTGGAACACGATCGTGGGCCTGTAGGGCACGGCGGGACGTCCCCCGCGCCAGGCACCGCGACCTCCGCCGAACGCCCCGCCGCTGACGGCTGATTGACGCATGGCTGACGGCGTGTCCTTGCTCCTACGATGGAAGCCACCGTCGGGGGAGGGTGGACGTGACGCGCAGTACGCCACAGGGTGCCGGGCGCCGGCTGGAGGACGCGATCGCCTGGGCGGTCCGCAACGCGGACGGGATCGTCGCCATCGGCGTCGCCCTGGCCGTCGGGCTCATGGACGTCCTCAACCAGAACATGTCCGACAACATCGTCTCCGGCGCCACCCTGCTCGTCCTCGCGGCGCTGGTGTACGGAGGGCTCACCGAGCGCCGCCGCCGGGTGAGCGACATCCGGGCCGCGACCGCCGGGACCAGCCGGGCCATCGAGGACCTGGCGATGGTGCGCACCCTGTCCGGCGCCGAGGTCGCGCTCGCACACGAACGGGCCCGGCGCACCACCACCCGCTGGGTGTTCAAGGGCGGCACCGGCACCTATCTGCGCGCCGTCACGCTGCCCGAGTGCGTGCTGGAGGCGCAACGGCAGCGGCGTTCCCTCAGCATGAAGATCGACATCATCAACCCCGCCGACGACCAGGTGTGCACCGCGTACGCGCGGTTCAGGAGCACGTTCGGCGGCGGCTTCGGCGAGTGGACCGTGGAGCGCACCCGCAAGGAGGCGTACGCCACCGTCGTCGCCGCCGGCTGGCACCGGCAGCGGCTGGACACCCTGGAGATCGACGTCCACCTGTCCTCCGTGGCACCGGCCCTGCGCTTCGACCTCTCGGACACCTGCCTGATCATCACCCAGGACGACCCGAGCCGCGTCAGCCTGTCCGTGGAGCGGGACCGGCCGCTCTACGACTACTACGTCACCGAGCTGCACCAGAGCCGCGAGCAGGCGGTCAAGCTGGATCTGCGCGAGGCCGTCCCCCTCTCCGACGAGCCGACCGTCGACGAGGTCAGACGCCTGCTCGACCGGCTCGGCCTGCCACTCCCGTCGAGCTTCACCGATCGTGACGTCGGCGACATCATCGACAAGGCGCTGCGCGCGGAGAACCCGTACCGAAGGTGAGCGTCGTGTTCCGGCCAAGGGGGGAAGGAACATGGACTACCCGGCCCTGGAACGGGCCGCCCGGCGGCACGCCACCGCCGAGCTGATACGACACGCCACGGCGGAACTGGACGGGATCGCCTCGGGCCGCCGCGCCCTGCGCGCGGTGCGCCATCCCCTGGGCTTCGTCTGCCTCCCCGTCCTGCGCGAGGGCGGCGACGGCGTCTGCGTCCACGTCTTCAGCACCCCGGAGGCGGAGCCCGACCGGGCCGCCGCCCAGGTGCACTGCCACAGCTGGGACCTGACCAGCACCGTGCTGTACGGGCGGCTGGGCAACCGGCGCGTGCACATCGAGGACGGCGGCGGCGAACCCACCCACCGTGTCTTCGAGGTGCTCAGCGACCCCTCGGGCGTCGACGAGCTGCGCCCCACCAGGCGCCTGGTGCGCTGCCGGTCCGGCGCCGAACACACCAGCGGGCCCGGCCAGACCTACGCCCTCCCGGCGGGTGAATTCCACACCACCGTGGTGCCCGACGACCGCCCCACCGCCACCCTGGTGCTGGGGCGGACCCTGCCCGGCCGGGTGGACCTCTCGCTGGGCCCGCTGTCCGCACCGGGGCACCGCGTGGTCCGCAGCACGTGCGACGCGACCCAGACCGCCCGGATCGCTCGGGCCGCCCTCAGGAGGATCCATGAGCCCGAACCCTGACCCCGGCTACACCGGCGAGCACCGCACGGCGGTGGCCGCCGCCGAGGAGGCCGGGACGCTGTTGCGGTCCCGTTTCCCCGACGGCTTCGCCGCGCGGCAGAAAGGCGAACTCGGGGACGTCGTCACCGACCTGGACGTGGCCGCCGAGCAGCTCGTGGTGGACCGGATCCGGGCCCGTTACCCGCACGACCGCATCCTCGCCGAGGAGTCCGGTGAGCTCAGGGGCGACGGTGGCGGCCGTACCTGGCTGGTCGACCCGCTCGACGGCAGCAACAACGTGGTCATCGGGCTGGCGGTCTACGTCGTCGGCATCGCGCTGTGTGTCGACGACACGCCCGTCGTGGGAGTCGTCCACGATCCGATGACCGGCCGCACCTGGTCCGCCCTGCGGGGCGGTGGGGCGCACGGCCCGGCCGGGCGGCTGGCCACGTCCGCCGATGTCCGCCTGACGCCTTCGGCCGGACCGCTGCTGGCCTGGACCCAGGGCCACGGCGTCTCCCGCGACGACCCCGTGGCCTGCGCCCTGAGGCACACCCTCGAACTCCGCTCCCGGCGCCTGCTGCAGCTCTGGGCGCCCCTGGTGGCCTGGTCGATGCTGGCCCGCGGGGACATCGACGGCTTCGTCGGCTACCGCGCGGAGGCGATCGACCTGCCCGCCGGCGCGCTGCTCGCCCGCGAGGCCGGGATCGCCCTGCGGCACCTCGACGGCGCCGAGTTCGGCGGCGGCTTCGGCGGGCCGGACACCGGGCGCTCCTTCGTCGCCGGCCGCCCCGAGATGCTGCCGCACCTGCTCGACCTCGTCAGCCCTTTCTCTCCCGGCACCGCGCGCACGCGTGACAACGTGGTGCGCAACACGGGGAGTTGAAAGCGTGGACCGGCATCCTGCGGACGCCGGCACACGCACTCGAAGTGTTCGGCTCCGGCGCCTCGCCCAAGCGTCCGGAGGAACGCGACGAGCTGCTCACCGCACTCCTTGAACGTGGCCGCGTCCTCGGCGTTCGTCGGCGCTGTCAGCGGCTGGGGCACACACCTCACCGAGAACCCGTGTCACAGACGACCGGGCTGTCTTGTCTCAGGTGACGAGGCAGGACGCTTACGTCGGGAGGGTGATGGTGATGCGGGTGTTCGTGGCAGGGGGGTCCGGGGTTCTGGGGCGGCGGCTGGTGCCGCAGCTGCTGGCCCGAGGCCACCAGGTGACGGCTACGACCACGAGCGCGGCCAAGCTGGGCCTGCTGGCGCGGCTGGGCGCGGACGGTGTGGTGATGGACGGGCTGGACGCGGCGTCCGTGGGGGAGGCGGTGGCCAAGGCCCGGCCCGAGGTGATCGTGCACCAGATGACCGCGATCTCCATGGCGCACGCCGGCAAGCCCGACATCAAGCATCCGGACCGGTGGTTCGCCCTCACCAACCGGCTGCGTACCGAGGGGACGGACCACCTGCTGGCGGCGGCGCAGGCGACCGGTGTGTCCCATGTCGTCTGTCAGGGCTACGCCTCCTGGAACGGCATCCGCGAGGGCGGCTGGGTGAAGACCGAACGGGATCCGCTGGACCTGCTGGAGGGGACGGCGGCGCACGTGGGCCTGAAGGCGCTGCTCCATGCCGAGGAGGTGGTCCTCAAGGCCGGCGGGGCGGTCCTCAGGTACGGCGCGTTCTACGGACCGGGCGCCATCGACGACCAGGTCGAGCTGGTGCGCAAGCGGCAGTACCCGCTGGTCGGGCGTGGCACCGGCCACAGCTCGTGGGTGCACCTCGACGACGCGGCCGCTGCGACCGTCCTGGCCGTGGAGCAGGAGGCGCGGGGGGTGTTCAACGTCGTGGACGACGAGCCGGCTCCGGCGAGCGAGTGGCTGCCCCACCTGGCGGCCTGCGCGGGCGCCAAGCGCCCGATGCGGGTCCCGGTCTGGCTGGCCCGGCTGCTGGCCGGGGACCAGGCGGTGGTGATGATGACCGAGGGGCGCGGCTTCTCCAACGCCAAGGCCAAGCGGGAACTCGGCTGGCAGCTGCGCTATCCGTCCTGGCGGCGGGGGTTCGAGGAGGAGCTGGCGTGAGCCGGGGCATGGAGAAGACGGCGGACTTCGAGGAGCTGCGACCGCTGCTGTTCTCGATCGCGTACCGGATCCTGGGCAGCGTGACGGAGGCCGAGGACGCCGTTCAGGAGACCTGGCTGCGTTACGAGGCGTCCCCGACGCCTCCCGCCTCGGCCAAGGCGTTCCTGTCCGCCGTGGTCACCCGCATCTCGATCAACGTGCTGCGCTCGGCTCGCGTCCGGCGTGAGGAGTACGTCGGGCCGTGGTTCCCCGAGCCGCTGCTGGCCGACCCCTACCAGGACCCCGAGCGCTCGGCCGAGCTGGCCGACTCCGTGTCGATGGCCGCACTGCTGCTGCTCGAACGGCTCACCCCGCTCGAACGCGCGGCGTTCGTGCTGCGGGAGGTGTTCGGCTTCGGCTTCCCGGAGATCGCCTCGGCGGTCAACCGCTCGGAGGCGGCCTGCCGTCAGCTGGTGGTACGGGCACGCCGTCACATGAGCGAGGGGCGGCGCCGGTTCGAGGCCGACCGGCGCGAGCGCGAGGAACTCGCGACGCGGTTCTTCGGGGCCCTCACCGAGGGGCACGTCGACGAGCTGCGGGAGCTGCTCTCCGCCGATGTGCAGCTGGTCGCGGACAGCGGCGGCAAGGCCCCGCAGTGGGCCAGGGGCTTCTTCGGCGCCGACGAGGTGTCCCGGGTGCTCGGCGCGCTCCTGCCGCCGTTCGTCCGCATCGGTGGCGTCGTGGAACCGCATCAGGTCAACGGCCAGCCGGGCGCGATCTTCCGCGACCCGGACGGCAAGGTCATGAACACCTGGACGCTCGACATCCTCGACGGGCGGATCCAGACGATCCGCACGGTGAGCAACCCCGACAAGCTCGGGCATGTGGGCCCCGTGGCGGATGCCTGGGCGGTCCTGCGCGACACGCAGCAGGCCCGCCGGGACGGGAACTGACCGGAAGAACACGGAAGAACGCGTGAACACCCGAACGCCGGAACGACAAGGGATGCGGACATGACCAGGATCGGCATCATCATCGGCAGCACCCGCCCCGGCCGCAACGGCGACCGCGTGGCCCGGGTGGACCTGGCCGCGAGCATGCCGGCCCCGCTCGACGACGACCGGCACCTCCGCAGCACCGTCGGCGTCGGCACCACCGACGACAACCCCACCCTGCTCCGCTGGATCCGCCGCGAAGCGCTCGCCGGGAGCACGCCTAGCGCGTCAGCGCCAACACGGTCACCGACGTGACCACCGTCGCCGTCGCCAGCACCGCACCCGTGCCCATCAGGCGTGCCACCGGCACCCGCACCCCGTACGCGTGGCACCGCTCGTACCACAGCAGCGTGGCCAGGGACGCCCACGGTGTGATCACCGGGCCGGCGTTGGTGCCGACCAGGAGCGCGAGGAGCTGGTCGTGGTTGCCCCACGGCACCGCCGCCTCCCCGGCGAGATACACGGGAAGGTTGTTCAGGGCGTTGGACAGGCCGCCGCCGACCGCGGCCGCGCGGAAGAGGCCGAGCGTGTCGCCGTCGGCGCCCACCGCCGAGGCCAGCAGGCCGTGCAGCCCGTGCACGTCGACCGTCTCGACCACCAGGAACATGCCCGGCACCATCACCAGCAGGCGCCAGGGGACGAGCGACAGCCGCAGCGGGGATCGGTCGCGGACCGCGAAGGCCGCCACGGCGACGGCCGCGGCGGTCGCGGAGGCCGTCCACAGCGGGACGTCGGCCACCAGGATGGCCAGCAGGAAACCGGCACAGGCCAGGGCGCAGGCACGAAAGAGCACCGGGTCGGCGGGACGGTGGACGACGGGCGGCGCATAGCGGTCGCCGCCGTCCGGCCGGACATCCGCCGCACGCGCCGCCCCCGGCCCCGACACCGCCGCCGAGGTCAGCAGGCCGGACCCGTCCACACCGGCCCCCACGGGCGCCCCACGCCTGCCCCGGCGCCAGAAGAACAGCCACAAACAAGCCATCGTCACCGCGACCGCCGCCAGTTGCGGCGCCCACATCCGGGCCGCCAGTCCCAGCGGCGACAGCGCGACCCGGTTGGCGGCCAGCAGGTTCGTCAGGTTGGACACCGGCAGCAGCAGGCTCGCCGTGTTGGCGAGCCACACCGTCGTCATCGCCAGCGGTACCGGCGCGATGCCCACCCGGGAGGCGAGCGCCAGCATCACCGGAGTCAGCAGGACGGCCGTCGTATCCAGGTTCAGGGCGATGGTGGTGACCGAGGCGAAGAGCACACACAGCAGGAACAGCAGCGCGTAACTGCCCCGCCCCGCGCGCGCCACCCGCGCCGCCACCACGTCGAACACCTCGGCCCGGCTGGTCAGTTCGGCCAGCACGATGACCGTGCCCAGGAACGCCAGCAACGGGGCGATGCGTGTCATGGCGTCGGACGCGGAGCGCTCCGGCAGCAATCCCGTGGCCACACAGAGCAGTCCGGTCGCCAGCAGGCCGATCGCCACCCGGTCCAGGACATGCAGACGCAGTAACAAGGCACGCACGCCTGGAAGGGTCGCACGTTTGTACGTCGCTGTGACCAGGGCGTCGTCGAAGGCCTGGAAACGACCGGTATCAACCTCTCTTTTCACGGCATCATCAATACATGGTGGCTCGTCAGGACAACCCGGGGGACACCGGGCCATTGGACTTCTTCATCAGCTACTCGCCGGCCGACGAACGCTGGGCGTCCTGGATCGCCTGGACCCTGGAGGAGGCCGGATACCGCACGGTCCTGCAGGCCTGGGACTTCGTGCCCGGCACGAACTTCGTGGACTTCATGGACCGGGGGGTGAGCGGGTCCGCCGCCGTCATCGCCGTACTGTCCAGGAACTACGAGCGCTCGCGGTACGGGCGGATGGAGTGGCAGGCCGCGTTGCGCGCCGATCCGGACGCGCCGGAGCGGCGGCTGATCACCGTGCGGGTCGAGGACATCCCGGTGGAGGGGCTGCTGGCCACCATCACCTATGTGGACCTGGTGCCGGTCGCCGAGCCGGGAGCGGCGCGGGAACTGCTGCTCGCCCGGGTGCGGCAGGCGCTGGACGGGCGGGCCCGGCCCAGCCTGCCGCCCGGCTATCCCGGTGCGCACGGCCGTCCCGTACCGCCCGCCGCGACCGCCCCGGGGCCCGGGCGGCCGCTCGGCGGGCCGGGGTGGGCGGGGCGGCGCCGACCCGCCGCGCCGCCGTCGTATCCGCGGGTGTCCGCGGCGCCGGGCGAGCGGGAGGCGGTCACCGTGCTCCAGCTGGCCGGGCCCGCCTTCGGCCGGGGGCAGGACCCCGCCGAGCTGCAGGCGGCGATCTGGGGGGACCTGGTCGAGCTGGCGGACGCCGGCGCGCCCTCCCCGGACCTGCTGGTCGTCACCGGTGATCTGACCGCCTCCGGCAGCCGGCGCGAGTTCGAGCAGGCCCTCGCCTTCCTCACCGGGCTGCGCGCGCTGCTCGGGCTCGAACCGCACCGGGTCGCCCTCGTGCCGGGCGGCCAGGACGTCAACCAGGCGGCCTGCCAGGCCTACTTCAGCACCTGCGAGGCCGACGAGATGCCGCCCCGGCCGCCGTACTGGCCCAAGTGGCGGCACTTCGCCCGGCTGTTCCAGGAGCTGTACCAGGGGCTCGACGTCGTCTTCGACAGCGATCAGCCGTGGACCCTCTTCCCCGTCCCCGAGCTGCACACCGTGATCGCGGGGCTGAACTCCTCCATGGCGTACAGCCATCGGCGTGACGACCAGTACGGGCTGATCGGGCGCGAGCAGGCCGCCTGGTTCGCGCAGGCCCTGCGGCCCCACGAGAGCGAGGGCTGGCTGAGGATCGGCGTCGTGCGGCACTCGCCGGGGGCCGCCCGGGCCGCCGCCCCCGGCCTCCGCCGGGCCGGTGCGCCGGGCACGGCCGCGCTGGACGGTGCGGGGCCGCTGCGCGACACCGATGTGCTGACCCGGCTGACCGCTCCCCGGCTGCACCTGCTGCTGCACGGCCCGTCCGACGCCGGTGCGCTGCCCGTCCTCACCACCGCCTCCGGCGAGGTGCCGGTGATCGGCGCGGTCGGTCCCGGCCGGCACCAGCTGCTGCGGGTCGGCCGGGACGGAGTGTCGGTCTGGGAGGGGCCGCAGGAGCCGCGGCGCAGGCCGGTCCGGTGGCACCGGGCCCACCGCGCCTTCGGCCCCGAGGCCGCCGGCGACGCAGGGGACACAGGCGATTCCGGCGGTGGTGTGCCCGGCGCCGGCCCCGTGCCCCCCGCCGGCCGGAACGGCGGCCCCGAGTCCGAACCGGAGCCGCGCGCCCTGACGAGCCCGGCCGAGATACTGCTCGCCCGGGTCGCCGAGGTGTGCCGCACCCGCCACGAGGGCGCCCAGATCCGTCACGTCGACGGGCCGCTGCCGCAACTCCTCGTCACCTGGACCCAGTCCGGCTTCGTCCGCCAGCAGCGCGTGGCCGTGCAGCTCGGCACCCCGGCCGCGCAGGACGTCGACCGGTTCGTGGCCCTCGTGCACGCCGCCGACGCCGAGACCGAGGCCGAACTCGTCCACGACGGCCCGCCGCCCGCCCGCGAGCTGCGCGACGCGGCCCGCCGCCGGGGCGTGCGCGTCCGCAGCTTCACCGAGTTCCAGGGCCTGCTGGACCTGCGCGGCTACGTCGCCGCGCAGAGCGAGCGGCTGCGCACCGACCCGCGCTACCCCCCGGGCATGTACCTGCCGCAGCGCTACCGGGAGGTGGAACGCCTCGACGCCGAGGACCGCGACGGGCTCGTCGACGAGATGCTGCGGCTGCTCGACTCCGACCAGGGGCGCTTCCTGCTGCTTCTCGGCGACTTCGGGCACGGCAAGACCTTCGCGCTGCGCGAGCTCGCCCGCCGTGTCCCCGCCGAACTCCCGCACCTGGTCCCCCTGCTGATCGAACTGCACGCGCTGGACCGGGCCTATTCGTTCGAAGGCCTGGTCGCCGCGCACCTCGCCGCCCACGGCGTCGACAACATCGATCTGCGGGCCTTCCGGTACATGCTCCAGCAGGGGCGGATCGTGCTGCTCTTCGACGGCTTCGACGAACTCGTCAACCAGGTCACCTACGACCGCGCCGCCGAACGCCTGCAGGTGCTGCTGGACTCCGCCGTGGACAGCGCCAAGATCGTGGTCTCCAGCCGCACCCAGCACTTCCGCTCCCAGGGGCAGGTGCTGACCGCGCTCGGTGAACGCGTCGGCCTGCTCCCGCACCGCCGGGTCCTCGCCGTCCAGGAGTTCAGCCCGCGACAGATCCGCGCCTACCTGGTCAACCGCTACGACGGCGACGAACGGGCCGCCGAGCACCGGCTGGCGCTGCTGGACGCCATCCCCGACCTGCTCGCCCTGTGCCGCAACCCCCGGCTGCTCGGCTTCGTCGCCGACCTCGACGACGACCGGCTGCGCGCGGTCGCCGGCGCCGGGCGCGCCCTCAGCCCCGCCGGGCTGTACGAGGAGGTGCTCACGGCCTGGCTGAACTTCGAGGTCCAGCGCGCCGGCGGCAGCCCCGGCCGGGCGCCCGGCCTGTCCCTGGACCAGCTGTGGGACGCGGTCACGGCACTCGCCCTGCGGCTGTGGGAGAGCGGGCAGGACTCGCTGCGGCTGGACGAGCTGACCGACGTGGCCGAGACCCTGACCGGGCTCGCCGAGGCCCGGCTGTCGGTGCCGCAGACCGCGCACGCCATCGGCTCCGGCAGCCTGCTGGTGCGCAGCCACGACGGCGTGTTCCGGTTCATCCACGGCTCGGTGGTGGAGTGGCTCGTCGCCCGCGAGTGCGCCCGCCGGCTCACCGACGGCGACAGCGCCCTGCTGGGCCGGCGCCAGATCGGCCAGCTGGCCGTCGAGTTCCTGTGCGACCTCGCCGACCACCGGATCTGCCAGGCTTGGGCCGAGCGGGAGCTGTCCGGCTCCCCGGGGGACGCCTCCTCGGACGCCGGCCACGCCAACGCGGTGAAGATCCTCAGCCGGCTCCGGGTGCCCGCCCACACCGATCTGCGCGGCGCGGCCCTGGCCGGGGAGGACCTGTCCCACCGCGACTTCTCCGGCGTCGACCTCACCCGCGCCGACCTCACCGACGCCCGGCTGGTCGGCGCCCACCTCTCCGGTGCCGTCCTGCGCGGCACACGGCTGACCGGCGCCCGGCTCGACGGCGCGGATCTGACCGGCGCCGACCTGCGCGGCGCCGACCTCAGACGGGCCCGGCTGATCGGCACCGATCTGACCGGCGCCCGGGTGGACGGGGGCCGGTGGCGGCGGGCCGCACTGATCTCGGCGACCATCGGGCCCCTGGCGCGGACCCCCGAACTCCGGGGCGCCGCGATCGCGCCCGGCATGGCCGTCGACTCCGGGTTCCGGCCTTCCGCGGTGGGCGTCCCGTACGGCTTCGACATGCGCAGCAGCCGGCTGCCCGAACCCATCTCCTACAGCCCCGACGGCGAACTGCTCGCCGTGGGCAGCGAGGACGGCGGGGTGCTCGTCTGCGACGCCGCCACCGGCACCCCCCTGCGCACCCTGCAGGGCCACACCGGCCGGGTCTACGCCGTCAAGTTCCGCGACCGCGTCCTGGCCACCGGCAGCTCCGACGGCACCGTACGTCTGTGGGACCCGGTCTCCGGCCGCTGTCTGCACCGGCTGGAGATCCACGCGTACGGCGTCTGGCCGGTCGTCCTCGACGCCGAGGGCTCCTTGCTGGCCACCGGTGACGCGGACGGCGTGGTCACCGTCTGGGACACCGCCTCGGGCACCGCGCTGCACCGGCTGCCCGGCCACACCGCGCCCGTCTACACCGTGGCGTTCGGGCCGGACAACGCCCTTCTGGTCACCGGGGACGCCTCCGGTGCCGTACGCCTGTGGGACCTGGTCACCGGGGAGACGCGCGGCGAACTGACAGGACATCGAGGTGCGGTGTACCGGGCGCGGCTGAGTCCGGACGGCTCCGTCCTGGCCACCGCCGACCAGGGCGACGAGCGGCAGGGCGGCACGGTGCGGGTGTGGGACCTCGCCACCGGAACCGTGCGGCACGCGTTCACCGGGCACTCCGGTCGCGTCTACACCCTGGACTTCCACCCCGGGGGCGGGCTGCTGGTCAGCGGTGACACCAACGGCGAGGTACGGCTGTGGGACCTGGCGGCGCACCGCTCGGCCGGCCTGCTCGGCGGCTGCCGGGGGGCCGTGTACCAGGTGCTGTTCGACCCCGACGGGACCCTGCTCGCGGCCGGGGACAGCGCCGGGGTGGTCCGGCTGTGGCGGATCGACCCGGAGGCCGACCCGGTCGCCACGCCGCTGCACCGGCAGCCCGCCGAGCACCGCGGGTCGGTATGGGTGTGCAAGTTCCGTCCGCACGGCGACACGCCCGCCCAGGGCCCCGGCACGCTGCTGGTGACCGGCGGCAACGACGGCGTCGTACGGCTGTGGGAGCCGGCCGCCGGGCAGGGCCGGCGCATCCTGCGCGGCCACGGGCGGCGGATCGGCAGCCTGTCCTTCAGCGCCGACGGCTCGATGCTGGCGGCGGGCGGCAACGACGGTGTCGTCCGGGTGTGGCACGCCGCCTCCGGCCGGCGGCTGCGCGAACTGACCGGGCAGAGCGACCGCCTGGTCTCGGCGGTGTTCGGGCCGGCGGGCCCGCTGCTGGCCACCGCCAGCAGCGACGGCGACGTCTACCTGTGGAACGCCGCCACCGGCGAGTACCAGCGCGAACTGGACGTCGAGACCGACCACGTCTGGGCGGAGGCGTTCAGCGCCGACGGCGAGCTCCTCGCCACCGCCAACGACGACGACACCGTACGGTTGTGGTACCGGGCCACCGGGGCGCACGTCGCCACCATCACCGAGCACTACGGGCGGGTCCGCGCGATCGCCTTCCGGTCCGACGGCGCGGTCCTGGCCACCGGCTGCGACGACCGCAAGGTGCGGATCTGGGACGTGGACGGCAGTCGGATCACCGCGCAGCTCGACGGCCACACGGACCGGGTGTACGCCGTGGCCTTCGCTCCCGACGGCTCCTGGCTCGTCAGCGCCTCCTGGGACGGTACGGCGGTGGTCTGGAAGGACGGCGAGGCCGGCCATCGGCTGACGGGCCACACCGGCAAGCTCTGGACCGCGGCCGTCCACCCCGCGCGCCCCCTGCTGGCGACGGCGGGCGACGACCGGACCGTCCGCTTGTGGAACCCGGACACCGGCGTGCAGAGCGCTGTTCTGACGGGCCACACCGGGCGGATCCTCGCGGTGGCGTTCAGCCCCGACGGCTCCCTGCTGGCCAGCGGCGGCGAGGACGGCACGGTACGGCTGTGGGACGTCCCGGCCGACGCCCCGGCTGCCCTGCGCGTCACCCTCGTCGGCATGCCCGGCGGCTGGGCGGCCCTCGCGCCGTCCGGTGGCTACAAGTACGAGGGAGACGTCACCGGCGAGTTCTGGCACGCGGTCGGCATGTGCCGCTTCGAACCGGGCGAGCTGGACGGTCATCTGCCGGGGGTGTGGCAGGTGCCGCTGGACGACCGGCTCGGGTGAGGGCCGACAGGAGGGGGCGAGCAGGGGGGAGTTCAGGAAAGGGGGCACTTTTGAACACGTTCAAATGTGGGCGTACGCTGTTGCCATGAGCGACAGAGCCGCCCTGCTGAAGGGCATCCGCGTCTGGTTGGCCCTCTTCGTCGTGTGCCTCGCGCTCAGCGGGGCCACGGCCTTCCCCCTGGTGCACGAACTGCGCTGGACGGACAGCGCGCTGCGGGCGCTGTCCGTGCCGGAGCACCTGCCCGCGCTGACGGACTGGATCACCCGCGTGCGCGACGGCCTCGACACCGCCGACGCCGACTACCCGTTCCTGCTCTACGGCACCGACTGGCTGGCCTTCGCCCACCTCGTCATCGCGGTCGCCTTCTACGGCCCCTACCGCGACCCGGTGCGCAACATCTGGGTCGTCGAGTTCGGGATGATCGCCTGCGCCGGGATCATCCCGCTCGCCCTGGTCTGCGGTCCGATCCGCGGGATCCCGTTCTGGTGGAGCGTGATCGACATGTCCTTCGGGGTCTTCGGAGTCGTCCCGCTGTACGTCGTACGCAAGAAGATCAAGCGGCTGGAGGCGCTCACGGCCGGCTGACGGCGTCGAGCACGATCCGCCGGGCCACCGGGTGGGCCCCGTCGCCCTCGGCGTCGGTCGAGTCCACCGAGGACACCAGCGTGCGGCCCAGGTCCCGGTGGTACGTGTGCCGTATCCCGGCCGCGCGCAGCACCAGCCGGGCCGCCTCCTCAGCGTACGGCCGTCCCGTCGCGCGAAAAACCGTTGTCGCCCCGGCCCCCGCTGCCTCTCCGCCACGTTCCGCTTCCTCACGCACGGAGCCGGCCCGCCGCCCCACGGGGCCGCCGGCCCCCGCCGGTGCGGTGCTCAGCCGCCGTTGCGCAGGGCGTGCAGGACGTCGACGCGGTTCGTGGTGATCGAGTCGACGTCCAGGTCGAGCAGCCGGCTCAGCGAGCGGCGGGTGTCCGGCGTCCACACGGACAGCAGGTGCCCGCCGCGGTGGACGCGGGCCGCCAGCTCGCGACTCACCAGGGAGAAGCGGTAGTTGAGCCAGCGCGGGCGGATCACGTCCAGCAGCGCGGGCCGGGGCGGGGCGAGGGTCGTCCAGGTCAGGGCGATCTCGGCGGCCGGATCGGCGGCGCGGACGGCGAGCATCGCCTCGGCGCCCGCGCAGTAGTAGACGCGCTCGCGGGCCCCGCTCTGCCGGACCACGTCCATGACCCGGTCCACCATCCGCCGGCCGGGCCGCCCGCACAGGTCCACCATCACCCGGCGGTCCCCGGTCGCGGCCAGTGCCTCCGCGAGCGTCGGCACCCCGCCCGACGTGAGCCCGCGCAGCTCCGCGGCGGACAACGCGCCGAGCGGCCGGTCGAGTTCCCACAGCCGCTTGAGCGTCTCGTCGTGCAGCAGCACGGGGACGCCGTCACGGGTGAGCCGTACGTCGATCTCGACCGCGTCCGCGCCCCGGTCGAGCGCGGAGCGCAGCGAGTCGACGGTGTTCTCGCGGAAGCGGTAGGGGTCGCCGCGGTGGGCCACGGCGGTCACGGTCTGCATGACCCCCATTGTGGTGGGCGTCAGGAGGCGAGCCAGGTGCTGGTGTACGTGTCGATCTCCGCCGCGATCCGGGCCTTGCCCGGCGCGTCGAGGAAGGACGCCTCCACCGCGTTCCTGGCGAGGTCGGCGAGGCCGCGCTCGTCCAGGTCCAGCAGCCGGGCGGCCACCGCGTACTCGTTGTTGAGGTCCGTGCCGAACATCGGCGGGTCGTCGGAGTTGATCGTGACCAGTACCCCCGCCTGCACGAAGTCCTTGAGCGGGTGCTCGTCCAGGGTGGTGACCGCGCGGGTGGCGATGTTGGAGGTCGGGCAGACCTCCAGCGCGATGCGGTGCTCGGCGAGGTGCGCGAGCAGCTTGGGGTCCTGGGCGGAGCTGGTGCCGTGCCCGATGCGCTCCGCGCGCAGCTCGGTCAGCGCGTCCCACACCGTCCCGGGGCCGGTGGTCTCCCCGGCGTGCGGCACGGCGTGCAGGCCGGCGGCGATGGCGCGGTCGAAGTACGGCTTGAACTGCGGCCGGGGCACGCCGATCTCGGGCCCGCCGAGCCCGAACGACACGAGCCCCTCGGGGCGGATGCGGTCGTCGGTGGCGAGCCGTGCCGTCTCCTCGGCGGACTCCAGCCCGGCCTCGCCGGGGATGTCGAAGCACCAGCGCAGCACGGTCCCGAACTCGGCCTCGGCCGCCTTGCGGGCGTCCTCGATCGCCGCCATGAAGGCCAGCTCGTCGATGCCGCGCCGGGTGGAGGAGAAGGGGGTGATGGTCAGCTCGGCGTACCGCACCTGCTGGCGGGCCAGATCGCGGGCGACCTCGTAGGTGAGCAGCCGGACGTCCTCCGGGGTGCGGATGAGGTCCACGACCGACAGGTACACGTCGATGAAGTGGGCGAAGTCGGTGAAGGTGAAGAAGTCGGCCAGGGCCTCGGGGTCGGAGGGCACCTTGGAGTCGGGGTGGCGGGCGGCCAGCTCCGAGACGATGCGCGGGGAGGCGGAGCCGACGTGGTGGACGTGCAGTTCGGCCTTGGGCAGCCCGGCGATGAAGGTCCGCAGGTCCCGGTCGGCGGTGCCGGCGGCGGGTACGGAGCTGCTGTCGGTCATGGGGTCCTCCCCGGACAGGGCGCCGCGCCCCGGATACGGGCGCGGCGCGGGTGATCGGCTGATCGGCAGTACGCAGCACATCGTAGGCGGGGAGGGGTGCCGGGGTGCCGGGCGCGGGCCCGTCGACCGGTGGTGCGGTCCGCGGAGGGCGCGCGTGGGGTGCGGAGCGGTCTGTCGGCGAAGGGTCCTTTAGGTGGGCCGGGGGGCGGCGCGGAGGGGTGGCCTCCGGATGTACGCCCCGGGATCCACCGCCCGGCCCGTGCGCTGCGGGAATCCGGGGTACCGGGCCGCAGGGGTGCGGAGGTGAGGCCGTAGCATGGCGGCACGAACGACCGAGGGGGACATGCCCGTGAGCGACGGAGCGCAGCCGAGTGGGGCCGCGGGGGGCGACTACAACCCGTGGGCGCCGCCCGAGCACCGGCCTTCGCTGGAGAAGAAGCCGGGCGAGCCCCAGGACCAGCCGCCCGTGCGGCCGCCGTCCGT
Organism: Streptomyces filipinensis; assembly: GCF_014649495.1. Lineage (GTDB taxonomy): Bacteria > Actinomycetota > Actinomycetes > Streptomycetales > Streptomycetaceae > Streptomyces > Streptomyces filipinensis. Next base: position 173,628 of record NZ_BMTD01000014.1, read on the forward strand.
GCACGACCAGGCGACCATGATCTCCCTGCAGCCCGACGGCTTCCCGCCGCCCGCGGCCGCCCCCGGCTTCGCCCCGCCTGCCGCCGCCCCCGGTTTCGGCATGCCCGGCCCGGCCCCGATGGGCGGTGAGGCCGTACCGCCACCGCCGATCGCGCCCTCGGGCCCCGGCATACCCGCACCGCCCGCTTCCGGCGGCTACGGCTACCCCGGCTACCCCGCGGGCTACGGCTGGACCGGTATGCCGATGGCCCCGCAGAACGGCATGGGCGTCGCGGCGATGGTGCTCGGCATCCTCTCCCTGTGCCTGTTCTGCATGTACGGCGTGGTCTCCGTGGTGCTGGGCATCCTCGCGGTGGTCTTCGGCATCAAGGGCCGCAAGCGGGCCCAGCTCGGCGAGGCCACCAACCACGGCCAGGCCCAGGCGGGTCTGATCATGGGCATCATCGGCATCGTGGTCGGCATCGCCGTGATCGTCCTGCTGGCGATCGGCATCACCGCCGCCATCCATGAGGGCCGCACACACTCCGGCCCGTACGACGACGACTCCGCCCGCGGTGTCTCGGTGACGGTGGCCACCGGCCGCTGAGTCCGTCGGGTCCTGGCCGTTCGGACGCCGGTCGGCCGGAACCCGCTCCCTCCCGTTGCGTGCGGCCATTACGATGCCCTCGATCGTCAACGGAGGGGAAAGCGCGCATGTCCAACATCAACCCCGGAGCCGGTGGTTACGGTCCGCCGGCTCCGCAGCAGCCGCCGGGATACGGATACCCGCAGCAGCCCGGGCCCGGCTACGGCTACCCGCAGGCGGGGCAGGGGCCGTCCTACCCGGCCGCCCCGCCCACGGCGTACCCGCAGGGCCCCGGCTACGCCATGCCGATGCAGCCGAGCAACGGCATGGGGACCACGGGACTGGTGCTGGGCATCATCGGCGTGGTCTGCAGCCTCACCATCGCCATGGAGATCCTCGGGATGATCCTGGGCATCCTGGCGATCATCTTCGGCGCCATCGGCCGGGGCAAGGCCAACCGGGGTGAGGCCACCAACAAGGGCGCGGCGACCGCCGGTCTCGTCTGCGGCATCATCGCCACCGTGCTCCTGCCGCTGCTGGTCTTCGCGTTCTTCGCCAGCATGTTCAGCGCCAGCACGTTCTGACGTCCCGGCGGGCCGGGAGGCGACACGGGGGCCGGCCGTCAGGCCGGCCCCCCAGCTGTCGGGCGGGCCCCCGGCTCCGGCCCGCTCAGGCCGCCGCCCCCGCCAACCGCTCCCGCGCCTCCATCAGCGCGAAGCCCAGCAGGTTCGGTCCGCGCCACCGCTCCGGGTCCGAGGCCGCCTCGTCGTCCGCCGCGAGGCCGATGCCCCATACACGGTCCAAGGGGCTCGCCTCCACCAGGACCCGGTCACCCGTGCCCAGCAGGAACGCCCGCAGATCGTCGTCCGCCGCGAACTTGTGGACGCTGCCCTCGACCACGATCCGGAAGCGCTCCCGCTCCCACACCGCCTCGTCGAAGCCGCGGACCAGCCGGCCCTCCTTCTTGACCTGCGCGGGATGCTCCGCGGCCAGCACCCGGCGCTCCGCCTCCGCGTCGCCGAACAGCCGCGCCTTGCCGGCCATCATCCAGTGCTCGGCCGTCGCGTACTCCACCCCGTCCACCACGAACGGTGACGGCCACCACTGGCTCAGACAGCTCGCGCCGATCCTGCCGTCCGGCCGCGGCCGGTGTCCCCAGAAGTGCAGATACTTGACCCGGGCCCCGGCCCGGACCTCGCTGATCAGGGCTTCCAACCCGTCGATCTTCCCCATGCACGCGAGTCTGGCACGTACCACTGACACTCCGTCCGGCCTTTTCCCTCCGCACTCGACACCTGGTCGACAGATTCCGTTGCGTAACCAAAAGGCAACAACGGAATCACTTGTTGGAGTCCACTCTCTCTGTCAGGATCGGCACTCAAATCGAGCTGGAGCTACGCCACCCACCCCCCGGGACGGGGCAAACGGCGGAGGAGAGCGACATGCACAACCCGGGCACCGCCACCCCGGAACGATTCCCCGCCGAGGACCGGTTCGCCGAGGGCGCGCAGTTCATCGCGGGCCGGCTGACCAAGGGCACCTCGGGCCGCACCCACGCCGTGGTCGACCCCGCCACCGGTGAGGAGGTGTACACCTACGAGCTGGCCGGCACCGACGACGTCGACGCGGCCGTCGCCGCCGCGCGCGCGGCCTTCCCGGGCTGGGCCGCGGCCACCCCGGGCGAACGCTCGGACGCGCTGCACCGGTTCGCCGCCGTGCTCGCCGAGCGCGCCGAGGACTTCGCCCGCGCCGAGTCGCTGCAGTGCGGCAAGCCGCTCAAGCTGACCCGCGAGTTCGACGTCCCCGGGACCATCGACAACATCGCCTTCTTCGCGGGCGCCGCCCGGCATCTGCAGGGGCAGTCCGCCGGTGAGTACTCGGGCGACCACACGTCGTACGTCCGGCGCGAGCCGATCGGCGTGGTGGGCTCCATCGCGCCCTGGAACTACCCGCTGCAGATGGCTGCCTGGAAGATCCTCCCGGCGATCGCCGCCGGCAACACCATCGTGCTGAAGCCGGCCGAGCTGACCCCGCTCACCTCGCTGCTCTTCGCCCAGGCCGCCACGGACGCCGGTATCCCCGACGGCGTGATCAACATCGTCACCGGAACCGGGAGGGAGGCGGGGGAGCACCTCGTCGGCCACCCCGATGTCGCCATGACCTCCTTCACCGGCTCCACCCCCGTCGGCAAGCGAGTCGCCGAGGTCGCCACCGCCACCGTCAAGCGGCTCCATCTGGAGCTGGGCGGCAAGGCACCCTTCGTGGTCTTCGACGACGCCGATCTGGAGGCCGCCGTCCACGGCGCGGTCGCCGGTGCGCTCATCAACACCGGCCAGGACTGCACGGCCGCCACGCGCGCGTACGTGCAGCGCCCGCTCTACGACGCGTTCGTGGAGCGGACCGCCGCCCTGATGGAGACCGTCCGGCTGGGCGACCCCTTCGCCGCCGGTACCGATCTCGGTCCGCTCATCTCGCACGTCCAGCGGGACCGGGTCGCCGCCTTCGTGGACCGGGCGCGTGCCTACGCGCGCGTGGTGACCGGCGGTGAGGCACCCGAGGGCGACCTGGCGGACGGCGCCTACTACCGGCCCACCCTGATCGCCGACGCGGCGCAGGACAGCGAGATCGTCCAGTCCGAGATCTTCGGTCCGGTACTGGTCGTGCTGCCGTTCGACAGTGATGATGAGGGCATCCGGCTGGCCAACGACACCCCCTACGGCCTCGCCGCCTCCGCGTGGAGCACGAACGTCTACCGCGCCAACCGCGCCACCCGCGAGATCAAGGCGGGCTGCGTGTGGATCAACGACCACATCCCGATCATCAGCGAGATGCCCCACGGCGGCTCCAAGGCCTCTGGCTTCGGCAAGGACATGTCGGTGTACTCCTTCGAGGAATACACCCAGGTCAAGCACGTAATGTTCGACAATACGGCGGTCGCCAGGAAGGACTGGCACCGCACGATCTTCGGGGACCGGTAGCAGACGGTTTTGTCCGGCTGCCGCCGGGAGTGACGTTCCGGCCCTCGACCACGGCCGACCCACCCATCCCTCCGAAAGGGCACCACGCGCATGGAGCAGTACGAGCCCGACCGCCTCACCCCGGTCGAACTGGCCGCCATACGGCGCAGTTTCCGCAACGGCAGGGCCGCGATGACCCGCCGTTCGCTGCTGCGCGCCTCCGCGGGCGGTGCGCTCGCGGTCGGCGGACTCGGGGCGCTGAGCGCCTGCGGGATCCCCGCGGCGACCAAGACGCAGGGTGGTGTGCCCGCGGACGACCACTCGGCCAAGGAGAAGGTCGTCAACTTCTCCAACTGGCCCGAGTACATCGACGTGGACGACAAGGGCAAGCGCCACCCCACGCTCGACACGTTCGCCCGGCGGACCGGTATCCAGGTCAAGTACACCGAGGACATCAACGACAACGACGAGTTCTTCGGGAAGATCCAGCCGCAGCTCGCCGCCGGCCAGGACACCGGCCGCGACCTCATCGTGCTCACCGACTGGCTGGCCGCCCGGATGATCCGCCTCGGGTACGTCCAGAAGCTGGACCCCTCGAACCTGCCGCACGCCTTCGCCAACCTTTCGGACCAGTTCCGCGCGCCCGACTGGGACCCCGGCCGCGCCTACTCGTACCCCTGGCAGGGCATCTCGACCGTCATCGCCTACAACAAGAAGGCGCTCGACGGCATCGAGGTGAAGTCGGTCTCCGACCTGCTCGACAACCCCAAGCTCAAGGGCCGCGTCGGCTTCCTGACCGAGATGCGCGACAGCATCGGCATGACCATGCTCGACATGGGCAAGGACCCCGCGAAGTTCACCGACGACGACTACGACGCGGTGACCGCCCGCCTGCAGAAGGCCGTCGACAAGGGCCAGATCCGCCGCTTCACCGGCAACGACTACACCTCCGACCTCGCCAAGGGCGACTTCGCCGCCTGCATCGCCTGGGCCGGTGACATCGTCCAGCTCCAGGCCGACAGCCCGGACGTCGGCTACGTCATCCCCGACAGCGGCTACATGACGTCGACGGACAACATGCTGATCCCCAACAAGGCACGTCACAAGACGAACGCCGAGCGGCTCATCGACTACTACTACGAACTCGAACCGGCCGCCGAGCTCGCCGCCTACATCAACTACGTGAGTCCGGCCGCGGGGGTGAAGCCGTACCTCGCCAAGATCGACAAGCAGGCGGCGGACAACCCGCTGATCCTTCCCGACAAGGCCATGCAGGCCCGGTCCCACGCCTTCCGCTCCCTGACGCAGAAGGAAGAGACGACCTACCAGCAGAAGTTCTCGAAGCTCACAGGGGCGTGACGACGACGATGACGACACCAGACAACAGCGGCGACGTCCGCCTCTCCGGTATCAGCAAGACCTACGACAACGGCTTCACCGCCGTACAGCCGCTCGACCTGACCGTGCCGCAGGGCTCCTTCTTCGCCCTGCTCGGCGCCTCCGGCTGCGGCAAGACCACCACCCTGCGCATGATCGCCGGCCTGGAGGAACCTTCCTCCGGGACCGTGCGCCTCGGCGACCAGGACGTCACCCACCTGCCGCCGTACAAGCGCCCGGTGAACACGGTCTTCCAGTCCTACGCCCTCTTCCCGCACCTCGACATCTTCGAGAACGTCGCCTTCGGCCTGCGCCGGCGTGGCATCAAGAGCGTGAAGAAGCAGGTCGAGGAGATGCTGGAGCTGGTCCAGCTCGGTGAGCAGGCCCGCAAGAAGCCGCACCAGCTCTCCGGCGGCCAGCAGCAGCGCGTCGCCGTCGCCCGCGCGCTGATCAACCACCCGAAGGTGCTCCTCCTCGACGAGCCCCTCGGCGCCCTCGACCTCAAGCTGCGCCGCCAGATGCAGCTGGAGCTCAAGCGCATCCAGACCGAGGTCGGCATCACCTTCGTGCACGTCACGCACGACCAGGAGGAGGCCATGACCATGGCCGACACGGTCGCCGTGATGAACGCGGGCCGCGTCGAGCAGCTCGGCTCCCCGAGCGACCTGTACGAGAACCCGCAGACGACGTTCGTCGCGAACTTCCTCGGCACCTCCAACCTCATCGAAGCCGAGGTCGACACGAAGAACGGCGACGACATCGTGCTCAAGGCGGGCGGCGGCAAGCTGGTGCTGCCCGAGGCGCGATGTTCCGCCCCGACGACGGCCGGCGGCAAGGTGCTGGTCGGCATCCGCCCCGAGAAGATCTCCCTCACGCACGCCGACGACGCGGGCGAGATCCCCGCGGGCCGCAACCGCCTCACCGGCAGGATCGCCGACGCCAGCTTCATCGGTGTCTCCACCCAGTACGTGATCGACAGCCCCGTCTGCGACGAACTGTCGGTGTACGTGCAGAACGTCGAGCGTGACGGCCGGCTCGTCCCCGGCGCCGAGGTCGTCCTGCACTGGAGCCCGGCACACACCTTCGGCCTGGACGCGGCTCAGGACATCGACGCGGGCACCGAGGAAGAGGCGGCCGCCTGATGTCGACGCTCACCGAGGCACCCCCGCCTCTCGCCCCCGCCGCACCGGAGAAGAAGCCACCGCGCAAGCGCGGCCGGTTCACCCCGTACTGGCTGCTGCTGCCCGGCATGCTGTGGCTGGTCGTCTTCTTCGCGCTGCCGATGATCTACCAGGCCTCCACCTCCGTGCAGACGGGCTCCCTGGAGGAGGGGTACAAGGTCACCTGGCACTTCGTGACCTACTGGAACGCGCTGAGCGAGTACTGGCCGCAGTTCCTGCGCTCGGTCTTCTACGCGGCCGCCGCGACCGTGCTGTGCCTGCTGCTCGGCTACCCGCTGGCCTACCTCATCGCCTTCCGCGCGGGCCGCTGGAAGAACCTGCTCATGATCCTGGTGATCGCGCCGTTCTTCACCAGCTTCCTGATCCGGACCCTGGCCTGGAAGACGATCCTCGCGGACAACGGCCCGGTCGTGCACGCCCTGAACTCGCTGCACATCCTGGACCTCACCAACTTCCTCGGCTGGACGGCCGGGGACCGCGTCCTCGCCACACCCCTGGCGGTCGTCTGCGGTCTGACGTACAACTTCCTGCCGTTCATGATCCTGCCGCTGTACACGTCGCTGGAGCGGATCGACGGGCGGCTGCACGAGGCGGCCGGCGACCTGTACGCCAAGCCCTGGACCACCTTCCGCAAGGTCACCTTCCCGCTGTCGATGCCGGGCGTCGTCTCGGGCACCCTGCTGACCTTCATCCCCGCGGCCGGCGACTACGTCAACGCCGAACTGCTCGGCTCCACCGACACCCGCATGATCGGCAACGTCATCCAGACGCAGTTCCTGCGGATCCTGGACTACCCGACCGCCGCGGCCCTCTCCTTCATCCTCATGGCCGCGATCCTGGCCATGGTCACGATCTACATTCGCCGCTCCGGGACGGAGGATCTGGTCTGATGCCCTTCGTCACCTGGCTCAAGCGCCGTCTCGTCGTCATCGCGGGACTGCTGACGCTCGCGTACCTGCTGCTGCCCAACGTCATCGTCACCGTGTTCTCCTTCAACAAGCCGAAGGGGCGCTTCAACTACGAGTGGCAGCAGTTCTCGCTGGACGCCTGGAAGCAGCCGTGCGGCGTCGCCGACATGTGCGGTTCGCTGTCCATCAGCCTCCAGATCGCCGTGTGGGCGACGATCGGCGCCACCCTGCTGGGCACGATGATCGCCTTCGCGCTGGTCCGCTACCGCTTCCGGGCCCGCGGCGCCGTGAACTCGCTGATCTTCCTGCCGATGGCGATGCCCGAGGTCGTCATGGCCGCCTCGCTGCTCACCCTGTTCCTCAACATGGGCGCACAGCTCGGCTTCCTGACGATCCTCATCGCGCACATCATGTTCTGCCTCAGCTTCGTCGTCACCGCGGTCAAGGCACGGGTGATGTCGATGGACCCGCGCCTGGAGGAGGCCGCCCGGGACCTGTACGCCGGCCCCGTGCAGACCTTCCTGCGGGTCACCCTGCCGATCGCGGCACCCGGCATCGCCGCGGGCGCGCTGCTGTCGTTCGCGCTGTCCTTCGACGACTTCATCATCACCAACTTCAACGCCGGCTCGACCGTCACCTTCCCCATGTTCGTGTGGGGTTCGGCGCAGCGCGGCACGCCCGTCCAGATCAACGTCATCGGCACGGCCATGTTCCTCGTCGCCGTGCTCTTCGTCCTGACCTCGATGGTCATCAGCAATCGCCGTAACAAGCAAAAGGCGTAGGCCTTTTCCGGAAAGTCCTCTGTAGGGAGTTGAAATCATGGCCCCAAGCGCCATGAGCCGTGGCAAAGACAGCTGGATCTCCTCTCTCTCCGAAGCCCAGCCGGTCCCGTACTGGCTGGAAGACCCTGGCAAGCCCGACGCCGAGCCCGCCCTCACCGGCACCGAGACCTGCGACCTGCTGGTCGTCGGCGGCGGCTACAGCGGGCTGTGGACCGCGCTGAACGCCAAGGAGCGCGACCCGCAGCGCGACGTGGTGCTGCTGGAAGGCCGCGAGGTGGGCTGGGCCGCCTCCGGCCGCAACGGCGGCTTCTGCGCCGCCTCCCTCACGCACGGCCTGCCCAACGGCCTGACCCGCTGGCCCGACGAGATCCAGCGGCTGGAGGAGCTGGGCCGGCGCAACCTCGACGAGATCGAGTCCGCGGTCGCCCGGCACGGCATCGACTGCGACTTCGAGCGCACCGGCGAGATCGACGTCGCCACCGAGACCTACCAGGCCTGGGAACTGCGCGACTGGCACCGGGAGCTGGAGGAGAAGGGCCTCGCGGACGGCGTCGAGTTCCTGGACGCCGACGCGGTGCGCGAGCAGGTGAACTCGCCCACCTTCGAGGCCGGCCTGTGGGACCGCCGGGGCGTGGCCATGCTGCACCCGGCCAAGCTGGTCTGGGGTCTGAAGCGGGCGTGTCTGCGGCTCGGCGTACGGGTGTACGAGCACACACCCGCGCTGAGCCTGAAGCAGTACGGCGCCGGGATGGCCGTACGCACCCCGTACGGCGCGGTCCGCGCCCGGCAGGTCGCGCTCGGCACGAACATCTTCCCGAGCCTGCTGCGCCGCGTGCGCTCCTACACCGTCCCGGTCTACGACTACGCGCTGATGACCGAGCCGCTGAGCACCGACCAGCTGGCGTCGATCGGCTGGAAGAACCGGCAGGGGCTCGGGGACAGCGCCAACCAGTTCCACTACTTCCGGCTGTCCGCCGACAACCGGATCCTGTGGGGCGGCTACGACGCGATCCACCACTACGGCGGCCGGGTGCGCGCCGAGTACGACGACCGGCCGGAGACCTACGCCAAGCTCGCGGGCCACTTCTTCACCTGCTTCCCGCAGCTGGAGGGCGTCCGCTTCACCCACGCCTGGGGCGGCGCGATCGACACCTGCTCGCGCTTCTCGGCGTTCTTCGGCACGGCACACCAGGGGAAGGTCGCGTACGCGGCGGGCTACACGGGCCTGGGAGTGGGCGCCACCCGTTTCGGCGCGGACGTGATGCTGGACCTGCTGGACGGGGAGCGCACCGAGCGGACGGAACTGGAGATGGTCCGCAAGAAGCCGCTGCCGTTCCCGCCGGAGCCGTTCGCCTGGACCGGCATCGCGCTCACCAAGTGGTCCCTGGCCCGGGCGGACGCGCACGGTGGCCGCCGCAACCTGTGGCTGCGGACGATGGACCGGCTGGGGCTGGGCTTCGACAGCTGAGCGGAAGCCCGGTCGTGTACCCGCCCCTCAGGGCTGCGTCAAGCCACGGGTTTCCGGAGCATGACCTCGCTGCCGCTGTGAGGCGTACTGGATCACGAGGACCACGACCACCATGACCACGACGAGGACGGGAATGTGACCTAGATCACTCGAAGAGGGTGTGGAATCCGCGTAATGCCCCCGGAAGGCCTCCCTCTCTCCTCTGGCGCGACCGCGCGGAACGGTCGGGCCAGAGAAGAGGGAGGCTTTCTGATGACTGGGGCGAAGACGGCCGTCGAATGGCTCGCATCCGTCGCACCGGATCCCGAGGCCTGTCGCTGGGAGTGGGAACGCAACCCCCTCGGGGTGGCCCTGCTGCCGGCGGGCAGGGCGTGGGACGTGTTGATCCTGCCAGGGGAACTCGGCTACCCGACCCTGGATGTGCTCACCCGGATCCTCGACCGGCCCGGCCCGGTGCTCGCCGACTTCGGCGACCACCGGGTCGGGTTCTTCGTGCCCCCGGGCACCGCGGCACGCTGGCTCGGCACCGGCATCCGCACCGCCGGCGCCGGCACCTGGATCGTCGTACCCCATCCCGGCCGGGCGGCCCGGGGTGTGCGCTGGCTGATGCCGCCGGACGGCGCCGGCACGCTGACCGACCCGGCACTGCTGGAGCTGGCGATGCACGAGGCGGCGGCGGGGCTGGCCGGGAAGCGGGACGGGGACGGGTAGCGGCCGTGCCGGCAACGGCCGTACGGGGAGCGGCCGTACACCTTGACAACGGGATTGGTCTGGACCAAATTGTGTGCGCTCCGCTCCTCCAACTCCCCGCCAGGAGGCTCCTGTGGAACGCGCCAGACGCCCCGGATCCGTCCTCGCCCTGCTCACGGCCGCCCTGCTGGCCGTGCCCGGTGTCACCGCGCTCTCGTCGGCCGCCCGTGCGGCCGACGCGGACCTCGCGACGAACGGCGGCTTCGAGTCCGGCCTGACCGGCTGGACGTGCACCGCCGGCAGCGGAACGGCGGTGAACTCGCCTGTGCACAGCGGGAGTTCCGCGCTGCAGGCGACCCCGGCCGGCAGCGACGACGCCCAGTGCGCGCAGACGGTGACGGTCCGGCCCAACGCGTCGTACACCCTGTCCGGTTACGTCCGCGGCTCGTACGTCTACCTCGGTGCGACCGGCACCGGCACCACCGACGTCTCGGCCTGGACCCAGTCCGCCCCCGACTGGCAGAAGCTCGCCACCACCTTCACCACCGGCGCCGCCACGACGAAGGTCACCATCCACACGCACGGCTGGTACGGCACCGGTGCCTACCAGGCCGACGACATCTCCCTGGTCGGCCCGGGCGCCGGCACCGGACAGCCACCCGCCGCGCCGGCCGGCCTCGCCACCGGCACGGTCACCTCCTCCTCCGTGGCCCTGTCCTGGTCGGCGGTGACCGGCGCCACGAGTTACGGCGTCTACCGCGGCGGGGTCAAGGTCCAGACGGTGAGCGGCACTTCGGCCACCGTCACCGGACTCGCGCCCGCGACGGCCTACAGCTTCCAGGTCACCGCGAGCAACGACGCCGGCGAGTCCGCCAAGTCGGCCGCGGTGACCGCGACGACCACGGCAGGGACCGGCGGCGGCTCGACCGGCCTGCCCGCGCACGCGCTGGTCGGCTACCTCCACGCCGGCTTCGCCAACGGCTCCGGCTACACCCGCCTCGCCGACGTACCCGACAGCTGGGACGTCATCGACCTCGCCTTCGGCGAGCCCACCTCGGCCACCTCCGGCGACATCCGCTTCCACCGCTGCCCGGTCACCGAGTGCCCGAACGTCGAGAGCGACGCCGACTTCAAGGCGGCGATCAAGGCCAGGCAGGCGGCCGGCAAGAAGGTGCTGATCTCGATCGGCGGCCAGAACGGCCAGGTCCAGCTGACGACCACCGCGGCCCGCGACGCCTTCGTCTCCTCGGTCTCGGACATCATCGACACCTACGGCCTCGACGGCCTCGACATCGACTTCGAGGGCCACTCGCTGTCCCTGGACGCGAACGACACCGACTTCACACACCCCACGACACCCGTGATCGTGAACCTCATCTCGGCCCTGAAGACCCTGAAGGCCGCCTACGGCGCGAAGTTCGTGCTGACCATGGCCCCGGAGACCTTCTTCGTGCAGAACGGCTACCAGTACTACGGCACCGGCAAGTGGGGCGGCCAGGACCCGCGCTGCGGCGCGTACCTCCCGGTGATCCACGCCCTGCGCGACGACCTCACGCTGCTGCACGTCCAGGACTACAACTCGGGCCCGATCATGGGCCTGGACAACCAGTACCACTCCATGGGCGGCGCCGACTTCCACATCGCCATGACCGACATGCTGCTCACCGGCTTCCCGGTCGCGGGCGACCCGGACCACGTGTTCCGGCCCCTGCGCCCGGACCAGGTGGCCATCGGCATGCCGGCGTCGACGAACGCGGGCAACGGCTACGTGGCTCCGGCCGAGGTCACCAGGACCCTGGACTGTCTGACGAAGAAGACCGACTGCGGTGCGTACGCGCCCCACGGAACCTGGCCGTCGCTGCGGGGTCTGATGACGTGGTCGGTGAACTGGGACCGCTACGCGAACTGGGAGTTCCAGAAGAACTTCGACGCGTACTTCGGCTGACGCGGCCGGCGAACAGGGCGAGGGCGGCCAGCAGCACGGTGCCCAGGCACCAGCCGGCCACCACGTCCAGCGGCCAGTGATAGCCGCGGCGGACCAGGCCGTACGACACCCCGAGCACGAGGACCGCGCACCCGGCGACCAGGGCACGGCGGGCGGCCGCGGAGCGCAGCCAGGGGAGGAGGAGCAGGGCCGCGGAGCCGTAGGCGACGGCCGCCGTGGTGGTGTGGCCGGAGGGGTAGTACCCCGACCCCGGGGGCATCACGGGCGTACCCGGCCGCGCGGTCCAGTCCTTGAGCGGTACGACGACCGCCGGGACCAGCGCCATCAGCACGGCCGCGGCGAGCGGCGGCAGCCACCACCGGTCCGCGCCGGCGGCACGGCCCCGCCCGGCCGCGTACCCCAGGGCCAGGACCAGCGCGGGGACGGCGACCTGGATGTTTCCGAGGTCGGAGAGGAACTCCGAGAACCGGTCCGGATGGACGATGGCCCGGCTGAGACGGGCGTCCAGGCGCAGCAGCGGGCCGTGACCGGCCACCTGCCAGGTGATGAGCGCGAAGAGGACGGCCGGGAGGCCGAGGAGCGGGGCGCGGCGGACTACGGTCGACACGGCGCCCAGCTTGTCAGACGGGCTCGGAGAGAAGGAGGTCGGCCGCCCCGGAACAGGGGGGGTGGTTCCGAGGCGGCCGTCCGGATCGGAACGTCGCGCGCCCCGGGGGGTTTGGGGCGGCGACCGTCCGATCGGTGAGGAGATCCCGGAGCCGTCAGGCGCCGGTTGTGTGCGCGAGGGCACGACCAGGTCGAAGCTGGGGAGGCCCCGCCCTGAAATCGCCCACAGTCCCCTGTGGGCGGGGTGTATCTCTCATCTGGGTAGAACCTACGGCAGGCCGAGGCGCTTGGGCAGGCGGAATCGCGTCCCGCCATCCACCTCGCACACCTTCTTCACACGGCCTGCCGCAGGGGCCCGCCGCAGGTGCGGGCCACTCGCTCAGATGCGCGAGAAGGCCTGCTCGATGATGTCGAGACCCTCGTTGAGGAGGTCCTCGCCGATCACCAGCGAGGGCAGGAAGCGCAGCACGTTGCCGTAGGTGCCGCAGGTCAGGACCAGCAGGCCCTCGGCGTGGCAGGCCTTGGCGAGCGCGGCGGTGGCCTCCGGGTTCGGCTCCTTGGTGGCGCGGTCCTTCACGAGCTCGATCGCGATCATCGCACCGCGGCCCCGCACGTCACCGATGATGTCGAACTTCTCGGCCATGGCGGTGAGGCGACCCTTCATGATCTCCTCGATGCACCGGGCCTTGCCGTTGAGGTCGAGCTCCTTCATGGTCTCGATGGCACCGAGCGCACCCGCGCAGGCGACGGGGTTGCCGCCGTACGTACCACCGAGCCCGCCGGCGTGCGCGGCGTCCATGATCTCGGCGCGCCCGGTGACGGCGGCGAGCGGAAGCCCGCCGGCGATGCCCTTGGCGGTGGTGATGAGGTCCGGGACGATCCCCTCGTCCTCACAGGCGAACCACTGGCCGGTCCGGCAGAAGCCGCTCTGGATCTCGTCGGCGACGAAGACGATCCCGTTGTCGGCGGCGAACTGCCGGATCGCCGGCAGGAAGCCCTTGGCCGGCTCGATGAAGCCGCCCTCACCGAGCACCGGCTCGATGATGATCGCGGCCACGTTGTCCGGGCCGACCTGCTTGGTGATCTGGTCGATGGCCTGCTTGGCGGCCTCCGGACCGGCGTTCTCCGGACCGGTGGGCCAGCGGTAGCCGTACGCCACCGGCACCCGGTACACCTCGGGCGCGAAGGGCCCGAAGCCGTGCTTGTACGGCATGTTCTTCGCCGTCAGCGCCATGGTCAGGTTGGTCCGCCCGTGGTACCCGTGGTCGAAGACCACCACGGCCTGCCGCTTGGTGTACGCACGAGCGATCTTGACGGCGTTCTCGACGGCCTCGGCGCCGGAGTTGAACAGCGCGGACTTCTTGGCGTGGTCACCCGGGGTCAGCTCGGCGAGGGCCTCCGCGACCTCCACGTACGCCTCGTAGGGGGTGACCATGAAACAGGTGTGGGTGAAGTCCGCGAGCTGGGCGCTCGCGCGCCGTACGACGGCCTCGGCCGACGCGCCGACGGAGGTCACGGCGATACCGGAGCCGAAGTCGATGAGGCGGTTGCCGTCGACGTCCTCGATGATGCCGCCGCCCGCGCGCGTGGTGAAGACGGGCAGCACCGAGCCCACGCCCTGCGCGACCGCGGCGGTACGGCGGGCCTGCAGCTCCTGCGACTTCGGGCCGGGGATGGCGGTGACGACGCGGCGCTCCTGCGGAAGTGCGGTCATTGGGGGCTCCCTGATGATCTTGCGTGGATCTGCGTACCGGGCGGTCCGGACGATTCCGGGCGGTGCGTTTTTCGGCCGCTTACCTATCTTTCTTCGCAGGCTAGGGCCGGGGGTGGGGGGTGGGCATGCTCCATGTGGGCGTTGTCGGCCAGTGCGGTTGTCCGCCGTGGACATAGCCGTGTGACCGGGGTGCGCCCAGTCGGCGGGCACTCTCGGCCGCGTAAGCGGTGAACTCCCCTTGTCATGGCATTAGATTGGCTCGCTGATGGTGGACGGAACGGCTGGTCAGGGGGCAAGGGAGATGGACAGCGACGGCACACGGGACGCACGCGGCACGCATGCGCATCCTGTACCCCGCCCAGCGACACCCTTCGAGCACAACGGCACACCACCGATGCCGACGGTACCGCCGGGCGCACCACCGCGACCGGACGGCTCGCCCTTCCTGACCTGGCTGCGCACCCCCCGCCCGGAGGCGGCGCCCGGTGTATGGCGCCTCGGACACCGGCCCCGGCCCGAGCAGGAGCCCGAGCAGACCCCGGCCCGGCAGCTGATCAGCGGTGCTCTCATCGCCTTCCTCGTCGGCTGGCTGGTGTGGTCCCTGTTGTGGAACGGCTACCTCGGCAGCTGGTGGGTGCTGCCCCTGCAACTGCTCGTGCCCGACTCCTGGCGCAACAGCGACAGCAACGTCTCGCGGGCCTTCCTCTGGTACGGCTACTACAGCCTCATCGCCCTCGCCATTCTGCTCGTCGTCGGCAGGCTCGGCCGCTGGGGCGAGGTCTGGCGCCGCTACGGCCCGCCCGCCTGGCGTCCGGCCAGGCCGGTGACCGAGCGCCCGCCCGCACCCGAGCAGGACCCCGCAGAATGGCCCCACCTGCGCCAGGCCGGTGCTCACGAGGCTGCCGAGCGGCTGGCTGCCGAGGCGAAGGCCGGGCTCATGCGGGATGTCGATCACGCGCGGATCAGCCGGGCCTGGCAGGGCGTGCGGTCGGGGCGGCACACCCTGGCCGGTTTCACCGGTGCCGTGCTCAAGGACGGCTCCGGCGCCTGCCTGCACCCCTCCGGCGAGCGCGACCTGCCCGTCCGGCACGCCCGCCACGACCTGCTGACCGGTCAGGTCCGGCTCGGCACGACCGCCGACGACCCCCGCAACCCTTACCACTACCGCGGTGCCGGCCTGGGCCTTGACCCCGGGCTGCTCGGCACCTCGCTGCTCGCCGTCGGCCCGTCCGGCTCCGGGAAGACCGGCGCGGTGGTACGGCCGCTCGCCGAGTCCCTGTGCCTGCACGCTCTCGCCGGACGCGCCTCCGTCGTGGTCGTCGGCGCGGCGGGCGCCGGGCTCGGCCCCGCGGAGGGCTACGACGTCGTCGTACGCATCGGCCACCCGGACTCCGTCTACGACCTCGACCTCTACGGCGGCACCACCGACCCTGACGAGGCCGCGGCCATACTCGCC
Source organism: Streptomyces filipinensis (assembly GCF_014649495.1). Taxonomy (GTDB): domain Bacteria; phylum Actinomycetota; class Actinomycetes; order Streptomycetales; family Streptomycetaceae; genus Streptomyces; species Streptomyces filipinensis. The sequence continues at coordinate 189,277 of NZ_BMTD01000014.1, forward strand.
GAGGCCCTCGTCGGTGACCTCGCCGACCCGCACCCGGGCAGCGACAGCCGGCGCTCCACCACGGTCCTCGCCCAACTGCTCGGCCCCTTCCGCGCCGTCCACGACCGCTTTCCCTCCGTGCCCGAGCTGCGCGGGCTCCTGGACGGCGCCCCCGGCCCGCTCGCCGCGCTGCGCAAGGCGCTGACGGACACCGGACAGGACGGCCTGCTGCGCGAACTCGACGCCCGAGAGCGGCAGATGGCGCACCCGGGTGACGTCGGTACCGTGCTCGCGGACCGGATCGCGCTGCTCGACCGGCCCGCCTTCGCCCCTTTCTTCGACACCTCCGGGCAGAGCCGGCCGTTCTCGCTCAAGGCCCTCGACCACCCGGTCCGCGTCCGCATCGACCTGCCCCAGCGCGGTCACGGCGACGCCTCCCGGATCCTGGCCCGGCTGGTGCTCGCCCAGTTCACAGCCGCCGTGACAGTGCGGGAGGACCGGTCGCTGTTCGCCTGCCTGATCCTCGACGACGCCTCCGGCGCCGTCACCCCGGAGGCGGTCCGCAGCATCCAGCGGCTGCGTTCCGCGGGGGCCGGTGCGGTGCTCACCCTGCGCACGCTGGACGACGTACCCAGGCCGCTGCGCGGGCCGCTGCTCGGCGCCATCGGCTGCCGCATGGCACTGTCCGGGGTCACTCCCTGGGACGGGCAGGACTTCGCGGACGTGTGGGGCAAGGAGTGGACCGAGACCCGGGACGTCACCGACCGGCAGATCATCGCCGAGACCCCGGCCGGCAAGGCCGTGCACATGCTGCGCCGGGTCATCACCGGACAGGCGCCCACCGCCCGCGCCGTCACCGTGCGGCAGGTCGAGCGGGAGCGTTGGTCGGCTTCTGAGTTGGCTCATGGGGTGCCGGCGGGGCATGCCGTGTTGTCGTTGACGAGTGTGCGCGGGGAGCACGCGCCGCCGTTGTTGGTGGACCTGCGGGGGTGAGGGGGCGGCACGGGACCGTACGGTGAGGCAGAATCGGCACAGGCCGTTCATACGTCGCGGCCAAAAGATCACCGGATCTCCCTCACCGTGAAGGCCCCATGCCCCCGACCCTCGCCTCGCTCGTCCACCACTCCGCGCTCAAGCTGACCGTGCGCGCGGGCGAGGACCGCCTCGACGTGCCCGTCCGCTGGGCCCACGTCAGCGAGCTGGCCGACCCCGTGCCGTACATGGAGGGCGGCGAGCTGCTGCTGATCACCGCCCTCAAGCTGGACGCGGAGGACCGGGAGGCCATGCGGCGGTATGTGAAGCGTCTGGTCGGGGCCGGTGTCGTCGGGCTCGGGTTCGCCGTCGGGGTGAACTACGAGGAGATTCCCGAGGCGCTGGTCGAGGCCGCCCGGGAAGAAGGGCTGCCGCTGCTGGAGGTCCCCCGCCGCACCCCCTTCCTCGCCATCAGCAAGGCCGTGTCCGCCGCCATCGCCGCCGATCAGTACCGCGCCGTCACGGCAGGGTTCGCCGCGCAGCGTGAGCTGACCAAGCAGGCCCTCAACGCCGGACCCGAGGGGCTGCTCGGCGCGCTCGCCGCCCAGGTCGACGGGTGGGCGGCCCTGTACGACGCCTCCGGTGCCGTCGTCGCCGCCGCGCCCGAGTGGGCCGGGCGGCGTGCCGCGCGGCTGACCGCCGACGTCGAGCGGTTGCGGGAGCGGCCCGCGCCGGCCTCCTCCGTGGTCGGCGGGCCCGATCACGAGGACCGGGTCGAGTTGCACTCCCTGGGGACGGGACGCCGGCCGCGCGCCGCGCTCGCCGTCGGTACGGCCGCGGCCCTGGGCACCGCCGAACGGTACGCCGTCCACTCCGCCATCGCCCTGCTCACCCTCACCACCGAACGCTCCCGCTCCCTGTACGCGGCCGAGCAGCGCATCGGCACGGCGGTGCTGCGCATGCTGCTCGCCGGGCAGCCCGACCACGCCCGGTCCGTCGCCGGGGACCTGTACGGCGGGCTGCTCGACGCGCCGTTCCGGATGATCGTCGCCGAGTCGGTGTCCGGCTCGGCCGCGCGGGCGCACGCGGATGCCCATGCCCATGCCCATGCCCACGCGCCCGCTCCGGCGCGGGTGAACGGTGCTGCCCAGCAGGCGTCCGCCGCCGCTCTCGCCGCCGCCGGCACCGGCGGGGATCCGCTGGGCGGGCTGACGGAGACCGTGGAGTCCGCCGCCGCCCGCTCCGGGGAGTCCGTCCTGGTCGTGCCCGAAGGGGAGCGGCTGGTGGTGCTCGCCGCCGACGGGGGCGCGGCGGTGGCCGCCTGTACGCAGTACGCGGCGGCGCTGGAGGCGGCGCGAGCGGTGCCCGAGCAGAACGGGTCCGACGAGGACGAGCTCGTCGTCGGGCTGTCCGCGCCGGCCGGTCCGATCGCCGCGGCGGCGGCCTACAAGCAGGCCGAGCAGGCGCTGTCCGTGGCCCGGCGGCGCGGGCGCGTGCTGGTGGAGCACGAGCAGCTGGCCGCGGGGTCCGTGCTGCCGCTGCTGGCCGACGACGCGGTGAAGGCGTTCGCCGACGGGCTGCTGCGGCCGCTGTACGAGCACGACGCGACGGGGCGGGGGGATCTGGTCGCCTCGCTGCGGGCCTGGCTGTCGCGGCACGGGCAGTGGGACGCGGCCGCGGCGGACCTGGGGGTGCACCGGCACACGCTGCGGTACCGGATGCGCCGGGTCGAGGAGATCCTGGGCCGGTCCCTGGACGACCCCGACGTCCGGATGGAGCTGTGGCTCGCCCTGAAGGCGACGTCGACGGAGTGACCGCCCCCCGGGGAGCCCCGCGCGCTGCGCCCCGGACTCGCTCACCTCCCGGGCACCGGAGGCGACCCCGCCCTTCCCACCCTTCCACCCCGCCATTCCGGCGCACCCCCCGCCCCGAGTGCTACGACTCGGACAAGCGACCCCCGGCCGTCCCCGCCCTACCGTGGACAGCGAACCGAAAGAACACCCCCAACGCGGAAGGGCCGGGACTCACGACATGACTTCCACCCACGCCTTCTGGCTCGCCGGCCGCCAGGTCACCGGTGAGGACACCTTCGACGTCACCTCCCCGTGGGACGGCCGGCTCGTCGGCAAGGTCAGTGTGCCGACCGACGCCCAGGTCGAGGAGGCCGTGGCCGCCGCGTACGCCGTACGGGACGAGTTCGCCGCCACCCCGGCGCACGTGCGCGCCGCCGCCCTCGACCACGTCAGCAAGCGGCTGGCCGAGCGCACCGAGGAGATCGCCCAGCTGATCTCCGCCGAGAACGGCAAGCCCATCAAGTGGGCCCGCGGCGAGGTCGGCCGGGCCGTGTCCGTGTTCCGGTTCGCGGCGGAGGAGGCCCGGCGGTTCAACGGCGGCGAGGCCCAGCGCCTCGACACCGACGCCGGCGGCCAGGGCCGGCTGGCCATCACCCGCCGCTTCCCGAAGGGTGTCGTGCTCGGCATCGCGCCGTTCAACTTCCCGCTGAACCTGTGCGCCCACAAGGTCGCCCCCGCGATCGCCGCCGGTGCCCCGATCATCCTCAAGCCGGCCCCGGCCACCCCGCTGTCCGGCCTGGTCATCGGCGAGCTGCTCGCCGAGACCGAGCTGCCGGCCGGCTCCTGGTCGATCCTGCCGGTCGCCAACGACCGCATGCCCGCCCTCGTCCAGGACGAGCGCCTGCCGGTCATCTCCTTCACCGGTTCCGAGAAGGTCGGCTACGCGATCATGGACTCGGTGCCGCGCAAGCACTGCACGCTGGAGCTGGGCGGCAACGGAGCCGCGGTCGTCCTCGGCGACTACGCCTCCGACGCGGACCTGGACTGGGCCGCGACCCGCATCGCGACCTTCTCCAACTACCAGGGCGGCCAGTCCTGCATCTCGGTGCAGCGCGTGATCGCCGACGCGTCGGTGTACGACCGTCTGCTGCCGCGTATCGTCGCCGCCGTCGAGGCCCAGGTCACCGGTGACCCGAGCGACGCCAAGACCGACGTCGGCCCGCTGGTCAGCGAGGACGCCGCCCAGCGCGTCGAGGCGTGGGTCAAGGAGGCCGTCGAGGCCGGTGCCACGCTCCTCACCGGTGGCGACCGCGACGGCGCCTCCTACGCGCCCACCGTCCTCACGGACGTACCGGCGGACACGACGATCGCCTGCGAGGAGGTCTTCGGTCCCGTTCTCACCGTGCAGAAGGTGGACGGCGAGGCCGAGGCGTTCGCCGCGGTCAACGACTCCAAGTACGGCCTCCAGGCGGGCGTGTTCACCCACGACGTGCAGGTCGCCTTCCGCGCCCACCGCGCCCTGGAGGTCGGCGGTGTGGTGGTCGGCGACGTCCCGTCCTACCGCGCCGACCAGATGCCGTACGGCGGTGCCAAGCAGTCCGGTGTGGGCCGCGAGGGCGTGCGGTTCGCGATGGAGGACTACACCTACGAGCGCGTGCTGGTTCTCACCGGTCTCGCGCTCTGACCTGCCACGGACAGGTCAGCCTGAACGGCCGGAGCCCACTGTGCGGGGGCTCCGGCCGTTCGCGTGTGCGAGTGCCCGGGGTAGCCTGTTTCCTGCCTGCTGGTAAAGGATTTGATATCGGCGGTTCAAGAGTCTTGTTCTGTCCATGACTCTCCCGATGAGATGCGCCTGACCAGTTCGTCCCGCCGGTTCGTCCGGCTCGGGGCGTCTCAGGACACTCAGGGGACCACATGCACATAGCCCGTACCGGGCGCGGCGTCGCGGCGTCCGCCGCCACCGTCGCACTCGTCGCCGCCGCACTGGCGGCCACCTCCCAGGCCGGCGCCACCACCGCCGCGCCCGCCGGCGTACCGCACACCTTCGCGCAGCCGGCCGTCGCGGGGCACGCCCTCGTCCACGGCGTGGCCAGCCCCCTGCCCATCGCGCAGTGTCAGGCCAAGTGGCACATCAACTGCTACAACCCGCTGCAGTACCGCACGGCGTACAACCTGAACCCGCTGTACAAGAAGGGCATCACGGGCAAGGGCCGGACGATCGTCATCGTCGACTCGTTCGGGTCGCCGACCGTCCAGCACGACCTGGACGTCTACAGCAAGCAGTTCGGGCTGCCCAGCACCAAGGTCAAGGTCGTCAAGTGGGGCCACGTCCCCGCGTTCGACCCCAAGAACTCCGACATGACCGGCTGGGCCGGCGAGACCACGCTGGACGTGGAGATGGCCCACGCCGTCGCGCCCGGCGCCAAGATCGTCCTGGTGGAGACGGCGGTCTCGGAGACCGAGGGGACCACCGGTCTGCCGGAGATGATGTCCGCCGAGAAGTACCTGATCGACCACGGCGTCGGCGACGTCATCAGCCAGAGCTTCGGCGCCACCGAGAACACCTTCCCGGGCTTCGGCAGGGGCGACTTCTCGAGCATCAAGAAGCTGCGGTACGCCTTCGAGGACGCCCAGCGCAAGCACGTGACCGTCCTCGCCTCGTCCGGTGACGGTGGCGCCACCGACAACAAGCTGGACGGCAAGACGTACTACAACAAGCGCGTCAACTCCTGGCCTTCGGCGGACCCGCTGGTCACCTCCATCGGCGGCACCCAGCTCCACCTGAACGACAAGGGTGAGCGGGTCAAGCCGGACAGCGTCTACAACGACTACGGCGCGGGCGGCGGCGGCCAGTCCCACGTGTTCACGCGGCCGTCCTTCCAGAACGGCGTGAAGAACGTCGTCGGCACCCGCCGCGGCACCCCGGACATCTCGATGGCCGCCGCGGTCAACGGCGGTGCCTGGGTCTACTCCAGCTACGACCCGACCGCCACCGGCTGGGACGTCAGCGGCGGCACCAGCGAGGCCAGCCCGCTCTTCTCGGGCATCGTCGCCCTCGCCGACCAGGTGGCCGGTCACCGTCTGGGCGACATCAACGGGGCCCTCTACACCCTTCTCCAGCAGAAGAACCCGGGCGTCGTCGACGTCAACGACGGCACCGACAACAGCTATGAAGGCGTCAAGGGCTACAAGGCCGTCAACGGCTACGACATGGCCACGGGCGTGGGCACCCTGAACGCCCTCCGCTTCGTGCCGGCCCTGGCGAAGGCGGCCCACCACAGCTGACGCCTCGGCACTCGGCAGGGCTCGCGCCCTGGCGCCCCGCCCTCAGGACGGCCCGGGTCCCCGACCCGGGACGTCGGCATGTCCGCGTCGCGCGGGCCGCGAGGGCCCGACCCCTCGCCGGCAGTTGTGGGGTCAGTTCGCGCACGCCCGTGCCGAAGTCGCGGGAACGGTGGACCAGTTCCCCGGTCGTCCCGCTCCCCGCCGGGGTCACCGCGTCGCCCGCCGTCCGTGTCCTGCCCACGGCTGGGGCACCTCGTCCGCCGTGCGGTCGCCGGTGTTCGTGACCGTGCAGGACACCCGCAGCGTGCCACCGTCGGCCCGCGCCGACAGGCCGGTGTCGGCCGAATGCGCCGAGCCGGAAGCGTACGGGGAGCTGGCGGCGTACGGCGGCGTCGAGGCCCGCCTCGGTCAACAGGCCCTGTGCCAGCGCCCCCTGCCCCGGTGCGGGATCCGCCCGGACTCCGTGCCGTGGTCGGTCAAGCTGTCCACGCCGGCGAGCAGGGCGGCCGCGGTGGCCTCCTCGTCACGGCCCCACAGCGGATGCCGCAGCAGGTTCACCGTCGGCGCCCAGGCGTTGAGGCCGACGCGGTCGTCGCGGGCCCGCATCGCCCGCGCCTCCCTGGACACCGCCTCGCCGACACACCGCCGAGGTGGGTCCGGTGGAAGAAGTCGCAGACGATCGCGGAGACCGGGCGGGTGCCGGAGGGGGGTCGGGCCGGCGCGGGCCGGGGGTCCGGCGGGCGTGGGTCAGGAGGCGGCCGGGGCCGGTCCCGAGCTCGCCCGTACCGTCAGTTCGGGTGCGATCAGCACGACCTCGTCGCTGCCCCGCCCGTCCAGCTTGGCCACCAGGTGCTCGACCGCGTGCCGGCCCATCTCCGGTGCGGGGACGGCGACCGAGGTCAGCCGTACCGAGGCCTGGACGGCGACCTGGTCCGGGCAGATCGCGACCACGGACACGTCCTCCGGAACGGCCCGGCCCTGCTGGCGCAGCAGCGCGAGCAGCGGCTCCACCGCCGACTCGTTCTGCACAACGAACCCGGTCGTCGCCGGGCGCTCGTCGAAGATCCGGGCCAGGGTGAGGGCCATCGCGTCGTACCCGCCCCCGCACGGCCGGTGCAGCACCCGTACGCCCGACCCGCGGGCGCGGGTGCGCAGTCCGTCCAGGGTGCGCTCGGCGAAGCCGGTATGCCGCTCGTAGACGGCCGGGGCCTCGCCGATGACTGCGACATCACGGTGACCGAGCTCCGCCAGGTGCTCGACGCACAGCGCGCCGGTCGCGCTCAAGTCCAGATCCACGCAGGTCAGGCCCGCTGTGTCGGCGGGCAGCCCGATGAGGACCGAGGGCTGGTCGGTCTGCCGCAGCAGCGGCAGCCGCTCGTCCTGCAGCTCGACGTCCATCAGGATCATCGCGTCGGCGAGCCCGCTGCCGGTCACCCGGCGCACCGCGTCCGGCCCCTCCTCCCCGGTGAGCAGCAGGACGTCGTAGCCGTGCGTAGGGGCCGTGGTGGCCACCGCGATGGCGATCTCCATCATCACCGGCACGTACATGTCGGTGCGCAGCGGGATCATCAGTGCGAGGGCGACCATCCGTGCTCCAAGCGGTTTGAAGCGCTTCGACAGCGCCTTTTCGACGGGACGTCCACCAGAGCGACATCGGCTGAAAGGTGTACTCCCTCGTACGCCGTACCCAGACCACCGGCGCGACCCTGAACCTGGACGACTGCACCCAGGCACTCGTTCGGCGCAAGCCGCTCGGCGACGACGAGTACGTGTCCGGGACCGAGTCCGGCACCGAGGTCTTCAAGGGCTCGGGGCGCCTCGACACCACGTCCTGCTCGGTCGACATCGGCCGGCCGCCCGGCCGGATATCCGCTGAACGGACGCGCGAGGGGTGGTGGGGTCGGCCCGTTTCGGGTACCAACGATCCAGTAGCACTGGTCGGTAGCGAACGGTCCGCAATCATCCCTCTTCGCGGCGAGGTGAGCCTCATGTCCGCCCCCACCACTTCACGAACCACCGTCACCGAGCGCGAGGCACGCCAGGTGGCGGAGGCCGCCCGGCAACAGGACTGGCACAAGCCCAGCTTCGCCAAGGAACTGTTCCTCGGGCGTTTCCGGCTCGACCTCATCCACCCCCATCCGCTCCCCGACGACGAGTCCGTCCGGCGCGGCGAGGAGTTCCTCGCCAAGCTGCGCGCGTTCTGCGAGAGCACCGTCGACGGAGCCCGCATCGAGCGCGAGGCCCGTATCCCCGACGAGGTCGTGGCGGGCCTGAAGGAGCTCGGCGCCCTCGGCATGAAGATCGACCCCAAGTACGGCGGTCTCGGTCTCACCCAGCTGTACTACAACAAGGCCCTCGCCCTGGTCGGCTCCGCGAGCGCCGCCGTCGGCGCGCTGCTCTCCGCCCACCAGTCGATCGGCGTCCCCCAGCCGCTGAAGATGTTCGGCACCCAGGAGCAGAAGGACGCCTTCCTGCCCCGCTGCGCCCGCACCGACATCTCCGCCTTCCTGCTCACCGAGCCGGACGTCGGCTCCGACCCGGCGCGGCTCGCCACCACCGCCGTACCCGACGGCGAGGACTACGTCCTCGACGGGGTGAAGCTGTGGACCACCAACGGCGTGGTCGCCGACCTCCTCGTCGTCATGGCGCGCGTGCCGAAGTCCGAGGAGCACAAGGGCGGCATCACCGCGTTCGTCGTGGAGGCGGCCGCGGAGGGCATCACGGTCGAGAACCGCAACGCCTTCATGGGCCTGCGCGGCATCGAGAACGGCGTCACCCGATTCCACCGGGTGCGGGTGCCGGCCGCGAACCGCATCGGCCCCGAGGGTGCGGGCCTGAAGATCGCGCTGACCACCCTCAACACCGGCCGGCTCTCGCTGCCGGCGATGTGCGCGGGCGCCGGCAAGTGGTGCCTGAAGATCGCCCGTGAATGGTCGGCGGAGCGCGAGCAGTGGGGCAAGCCGGTGGCGCTGCACGAGGCCGTCGGCTCCAAGATCAGTTTCATCGCGGCCACCACCTTCGCCCTGGAGGCCGTCCTCGACCTGTCCTCGCAGATGGCCGACGAGGACCGCAACGACATCCGCATCGAGGCCGCGCTCGCCAAGCTCTACGGCTCCGAGATGGCCTGGAAGATGGCCGACGAACTGATCCAGATCCGTGGCGGACGCGGCTACGAGACCGCCGAGTCCCTCAGGGCGCGCGGCGAACGGGCGGTCCCGGCCGAGCAGATGCTGCGCGACCTGCGCATCAACCGCATCTTCGAGGGCTCGACGGAGATCATGCACCTGCTGATCGCCCGGGAGGCCGTCGACGCCCACCTCTCGGTCGCCGGTGACCTCATCGACCCCGACAAGTCCCTGTCCGACAAGGCGAAAGCGGGCGCCAGCGCGGGTGTCTTCTACGCCAAGTGGCTGCCGAAACTGGTCGCCGGACCGGGGCAACTGCCCACGTCCTACGGCGAGTTCAAACACGACGTAGATCTGTCCGGGCATCTGCGCTACGTCGAGCGCACCGCCCGCAAGCTGGCCCGCTCCACCTTCTACGCCATGTCCCGCTGGCAGGGCCGGATGGAGACCAAGCAGGGCTTCCTCGGGCGGATCGTGGACATCGGCGCCGAACTGTTCGCGATGAGCGCGGCCTGTGTCCGGGCCGAACTGCTGCGCAGCCGGGACGAACACGGCCGCGAGGCCTACCAGCTGGCCGACGCCTTCTGCCGGCAGGCCCGCATCCGGGTCGAGGAACTCTTCGACCGGCTGTGGACCAACACCGACGCCCTTGACCGGAGTGTGGTCAAGGGCGTTCTCGGCGGTGCCTACACCTGGCTGGAGGAAGGGGTCATCGATCCGTCCGGAGACGGCCCGTGGATCGCCGAAGCGACCCCCGGAGCGTCCACACGGCAGAACGAGCGCCGCCCCTTCGGCGGCTGAGCCCCTCCTGGTCCGGCAGGCCGGGCGCCTGGGGTCAGTTGCCCCAGGTGCCCTGGTTCACGGCGCAGGTCCAGCCCGAGCCGCGCAGGGTGAACTTCACCTTGTAGGAGTGGGTGTTGAGCAGGTGGGTCTGCACCTTGACGCCGAGGCTCGCCTTCTTGTTCAGCGTCCCGGTGTACACGGTCACCGTCTTCGAGGTCTTGTGGGTGACCCGGCCGCCCGTGGCCTTGGCCGAGCCGAAGCGGATGTTGGCGACATCCGTGACGGTGAAGCTGACCTTCTTGAAGCTCTTGGTCGTGCTCTTGTTCTTGATGCCGAAGTACAGGCCGCCGTTGGTCACCCAGTGGTTCGAGTTGATGTAGAAACGCGTCGGGTAGCTCAGGGTGAGCGGGCAGCCGGAGCTGCTGCTCGGCGTCTTGGCGGCGGCGAACGCGCCCCCGGCCAGGCCGAGCTGAGCGGCGGTCAGCAGACCGGTCGTCGCCAGGACGGCCGTCGTGCGCATGCGGTTCATGGTGGTGACTCCTCCCCGTTTGGCCCCTCTTCGCGGGCCCCGACGCAGAAGGATGCCATCACCGAAGCCCCGACGCGCGCGATTTCGGCGGTACTCGTCGTCCGGAATCGCGTCGCCCCGACCCGGGCGTGACGGTCCCGGTCCTTGTCCGGCGCGGTGTCCGGGCCGCGACCGGGGTGGATCCCCGGCGCTCCCCGGCACCGATCTTGAGACCGAACTGTTATCACACGATCTTCACGGATGCCTCACAACGGGAAAACCGCTCCACCCGGCGGCGCACCCTCTCCACACCCCCGCCCGGGGGACGCCCTGTCCTGACACCCACCGCATGCGGCCACAATGGAGGGATGACCGACAGCCCCGCCCATCCGGCGCCCCTCGCCGACCCGCACCTCGTCTACGACCCCCGCGCGGGCGACGGCCCCAAGGACGTGGTGATCCTCGGCTCCACCGGATCCATCGGCACCCAGGCCATCGACCTCGTGCTGCGCCACCCCGACCGCTTCCGGGTCACCGCCCTGTCCGCGAACGGCGGCCGGGTCGCCCTCCTCGCCGAGCAGGCCCGCCGGCTGCGGGTGCGGACCGTCGCGGTCGCCCGCGAGGACGTCGTACCCGCCCTGCGCGAGGCGCTCGCCGCCGAGTACGGCCCCGGCGAGCCGCTCCCCGGCATCCTCGCCGGAGCGGACGCCGCCACCCAGGTCGCCGCCTCCGACTGCCACACGGTGCTGAACGGCATCACCGGCTCCATCGGGCTGGCCCCCACCCTCGCCGCCCTGGAGGCGGGCCGCACCCTCGCGCTCGCCAACAAGGAGTCCCTGATCGTCGGGGGGCCGCTGGTCAAGGCGCTCGCCAAGCCCGGCCAGATCATCCCGGTCGACTCCGAGCACGCCGCCCTCTTCCAGGCCCTCGCCTGCGGCACCCGCGCCGACGTCCGCAAGCTGGTCGTCACCGCCTCCGGCGGCCCCTTCCGCGGCCGCACCAAGGCCGAGCTGGCGCACGTCACCGTCGAGGACGCCCTCGCCCACCCGACCTGGGCCATGGGCCCGGTGATCACGATCAACTCCGCGACCCTCGTCAACAAGGGCCTGGAGGTCATCGAGGCACACCTCCTCTACGACATTCCCTTCGACCGCATTGAGGTGGTCGTGCATCCCCAGTCGTATGTTCACTCGATGGTCGAGTTCACCGACGGTTCCACGATCGCCCAGGCGACGCCCCCCGACATGCGCGGGCCCATCGCCATCGGTCTGGGCTGGCCCGAACGCGTCCCCGACGCCGCGCCCGCCTTCGCCTGGAACCAGGCCTCCACCTGGGAGTTCTTCCCGCTGGACAACGAGGCCTTCCCGTCGGTCGACCTCGCCCGGCACGTGGGGCGGCTCGCGGGGACCGCCCCGGCGGTGTTCAATGCGGCCAACGAGGAGTGCGTCGAGGCCTTCCGCAGCGGCGCGCTGCCCTTCAACGGGATCATGGAGACCGTCACCCGGGTCGTCGAGGAGCACGGCACCCCCGTCACGGGAACTTCGCTCACGGTGTCGGACGTCCTCGAAGCGGAGACCTGGGCCCGCGCCCGGGCCCGCGAACTGACAGCCACGACGGCAACCGCGGAGGCGCGTGCATGACGACGTTGATGTTCATCCTCGGCATAGGGGTCTTCTTCGTCGGCCTGCTCGTCTCGATCGCGTGGCACGAGCTGGGGCACCTGTCCACGGCCAAGCTCTTCGGCATCCGCGTCCCGCAGTACATGGTCGGCTTCGGCCCCACCATCTGGTCGCGGAAGAAGGGCGAGACCGAGTACGGCTTCAAGGCGATCCCGCTCGGCGGCTACATCCGCATGATCGGCATGTTCCCGCCCGACGAGGAGGGCCGGGTGTCCGCCCGCTCGACCTCGCCGTGGCGCGGCATGATCGAGGACGCCCGCTCCGCGGCCTTCGAGGAACTGCAGCCCGGTGACGAGACCCGCATGTTCTACACGCGCAAGCCGTGGAAGCGTGTCATCGTCATGTTCGCCGGCCCCTTCATGAACCTGATCCTCGCGATCGCCCTGTTCTTCACCGTGCTCATGGGCTTCGGCATCCAGCAGCAGACCACCACCGTCGCCTCCGTGTCGCCCTGCGCCATCGCCCAGAGCGAGCACCGCGACACCTGCAAGAAGTCCGACCCGGTCTCCCCGGCGCAGAAGGCCGGCCTGAAGGCCGGCGACAAGATCGTCTCCTTCGACGGCGTGCGGACCACCGACTGGAACACCCTCTCGGACCTCATCCGCGACAGCGCCGGAAAGAACGTCGCGATCGTCGTCGACCGCAAGGGGCAACAGCAGACCCTGCACGCGACGATCACCAAGAACAAGGTCGCCAAGAAGGACGCCGGCGGACAGTACGTCAACGGCTACGTCGAGGCCGGTTTCCTCGGCTTCAGCTCCGCCACCGGCGTCGTCCACCAGGACTTCGGCCAGTCCGTGACCTGGATGTCCGACCGGGTCGGCGACGCCGTCGACTCCCTCGCCGCACTGCCCGGCAAGATCCCGGCCCTGTGGAACGCGGCCTTCGGCAACGGCCCGCGCGAGCCGGACTCCCCGATGGGCATCGTCGGCGCGGCCCGCATCACCGGCGAGATCGCCACCCTCGACATCCCCGCCTCCCAGCAGGTGGCAGGGTTCGTGATGCTCCTCGCCGGCTTCAACCTCTCCCTGTTCCTCTTCAACATGCTCCCGCTGCTCCCGCTCGACGGCGGGCACATCGCGGGCGCCCTGTGGGAGGCGCTCCGGCGGAACGTGGCCAGGGTGCTCCGCCGCCCGGACCCGGGACCGTTCGACGTGGCGAAGCTGATGCCGGTGGCGTACGTGGTGGCCGGGATCTTCGTCTGCTTCACCGTCCTGGTGCTGATCGCGGACGTGGTCAACCCGGTGAAAATCTCCTAGCCGCCCGATGTTCGACGCGGCCCGGAACCCTGTGGTCCGGGCCGCCTTCCATCGAGTGGGTTTGCCGGGTGGGATGTGCTCGGGCCAGAGCCCGTGCCGTAATCTCGAAGCCTGGAGCCCGCCCGCCCGCGGGGCCGGACCTTGATCCACGACTTGGGGTTGCACAGCAGATGACTGCGATTTCTCTCGGCATGCCGTCCGTTCCGACCAAGCTCGCCGAGCGCCGGAAGAGCCGGCAGATCCAGGTCGGAAGCGTGGCGGTCGGCGGAGACGCGCCCGTCTCGGTCCAGTCGATGACGACGACCCGGACGTCCGACATCGGCGCCACGCTCCAGCAGATCGCCGAGCTGACCGCGTCCGGCTGCCAGATCGTCCGCGTCGCCTGCCCCACCCAGGACGACGCCGACGCCCTCGCCACGATCGCGAAGAAGTCCCAGATCCCGGTCATCGCCGACATCCACTTCCAGCCCAAGTACGTCTTCGCCGCCATCGAGGCCGGCTGCGCCGCGGTCCGCGTCAACCCCGGCAACATCAAGCAGTTCGACGACAAGGTCGCGGAGATCGCCAGGGCCGCCAAGGACCACGGCACCCCCATCCGCATCGGCGTCAACGCCGGCTCCCTCGACAGGCGCCTGCTGCAGAAGTACGGCAAGGCCACCCCTGAGGCCCTGGCCGAGTCGGCCCTGTGGGAGGCGTCCCTCTTCGAGGAGCACGACTTCCGGGACATCAAGATCTCCGTCAAGCACAACGACCCGGTCATCATGATCGAGGCCTACCGCCAGCTCGCCGAGCAGTGCGACTACCCCCTGCACCTCGGTGTCACCGAGGCCGGCCCGGCGTTCCAGGGCACGATCAAGTCGGCGGTCGCCTTCGGCGCCCTGCTCTCCCAGGGCATCGGCGACACCATCCGCGTCTCCCTGTCGGCCCCGCCCGTCGAGGAGGTCAAGGTCGGCCTCCAGATCCTCCAGTCCCTCGGCCTGCGCCAGCGCGGCCTGGAGATCGTCTCCTGCCCGTCCTGCGGCCGCGCCCAGGTCGACGTCTACAAGCTCGCCGAAGAGGTCACCGCCGGCCTGACCGGCATGGAGGTCCCGCTGCGCGTCGCCGTCATGGGCTGCGTCGTCAACGGCCCCGGCGAGGCCCGCGAGGCCGACCTCGGCGTCGCCTCCGGCAACGGCAAGGGCCAGATCTTCGTCAAGGGCGAGGTCATCAAGACCGTCCCCGAGTCCAAGATCGTGGAAACCCTCATCGAGGAGGCCATGAAGCTGGCCGAGCAGATGGAGGCCGAGGGCGTGCAGTCGGGCGAACCGTCGGTGTCCGTGGCGGGCTGAGCCTCCATCCCGGCGGCGGGTGCGGCGCCCCGGAAGGGGCGCGGGGAACCGCGCGACAAGCCGCCCCCGGCCCGCAGTCGCCGGCGAACCGAGGCCGCCCGAGCTGGAAGGCGCACCGCCAGGCGGGCGCAGCTATAGTGCGGGGATCAGCAGAACCCCAGGGTGAGGCCCCGTACGTGTTGACCCAGACCACCTCTCGGGTGCTCGAACCGAGTGACCTCGACGCCGCGCTCGCCGTCCTCGACCGCGAGCCGGTGGCGAACGCCTTCGTGACCGCCCGGGTCCAGGTCGCCGGACTGGACCCGTGGCGCCTGGGCGGCGAGATGTGGGGTTGGTACGAGGACGGCATGCTCACGTCCCTGTGCTACGCGGGCGCCAACCTGGTCCCGGTCTGCGCCACCCCGCGCGCCGTCCGGGCCTTCGCCGACCGCGCCCGCCGGGCCGGCCGCCGCTGCTCCTCCATCGTCGGCCCCGCCGAAGCCACCGCCGCGCTGTGGCGCCTGCTGGAGCCCAACTGGGGGCCCGCCCGCGAGGTCCGTGCCCAGCAGCCCCTGATGGTCACCGACCGCATGCCCGCCGACATCGCCCCGGACCCCTACGTCCGCCGCGTCCGCAAGGACGAGATGGAAACGATCATGCCGGCGTGCGTGGCGATGTTCACCGAGGAGGTGGGCGTATCGCCCATGGCCGGCGACGGCGGCCTGCTCTACCAGGCCCGTGTCGCCGAACTCGTCGGCGCCGGCCGCTCCTTCGCCCGCCTGGACCAGCACGGCAAGGTCGTCTTCAAGGCGGAGATCGGCGCGGCGACCCGGCAGGCCTGCCAGATCCAGGGCGTGTGGGTGGCCCCGGAGTACCGGGGCAGGGGCCTGGCGGCGCCGGGCATGGCCGCCGTCCTGCGCTACGCCCTCGCCGACGTGGCTCCGGTGGTCAGCCTGTACGTGAACGACTTCAACACGGCGGCGCGGCGGGCGTACCGCAGGGTGGGCTTCCAAGAGGTGGGCGCCTTCATGAGTGTGCTGTTCTGAACGCCCTGTACGCTCCCCGCATGGACCTCGTGATCGGCCCCCTGGACCTCGCAGCCCACGTCGACGAGGCCCTCGCCGTCCAGGCCGTCGCCTTCGGCCTCGGCCCCGAAGAGGTCGCCGTACGACGGCAGATCGTCCAGCGCCACATGCAGTACCAGGGCGCGCGGGCCCTCGGCGCGAGCGCCGACGGACACCTCGTCGGATTCGTGTACGGCATGCCCAACAGCCGTACCCACTGGTGGTCCACCGTCGTGGAGCCCTACCTGCGCGCGGGCGGCAACGACTTCTGGCTGGACGACTCCTTCGTGATCACCGAACTGCACGTCCACCCCGGCCATCAGAACCGCGGCATCGGGCGCCGTCTGATCACCACCATCACCGACACCGCCAGCGAACCCCGCTCGATCCTCTCCGCGATCGACACCGACAGCCCGGCCCGCGGCCTGTACCACTCCCTCGGCTATGTGGACCTCGCCCGCCGGGTCCACTTCCCGAGCGCGCCACGGCCGTACGCGGTGATGGGCGCCCCGCTGCCGCTGCGCCGCGCATAGCACCCGCGTCCTAACCGATTTCCACCGGCACAGCCAGCCCGGCTAACCTCCTATGCCATCACCCTTACCTGGCAGGAGTACGAGAACCATGGCCAACGCACCGGTCCAGCGCATGTCCCAGTTGATGGCGAAGACGCTGCGCGACGACCCGGCGGACGCCGAGGTCCTCAGCCACAAGCTCCTCGTCCGCGCCGGCTACGTCCGCCGCACGGCCGCCGGCATCTGGAGCTGGCTGCCCCTCGGCAAGAAGGTCCTCTCCAACGTGGAGCGGATCGTCCGCGAGGAGATGGACGCCATCGGCGCCCAGGAGGTCACGCTGCCCGCCCTGCTGCCCCGCGAGCCCTACGAGGCGACCGGCCGCTGGGACGAGTACGGCCAGGAGCTGTTCCGGCTCCAGGACCGCAAGGGCGGCGACTACCTCCTCGGCCCCACCCACGAGGAGATCTTCACCCTCCTGGTCAAGGACCAGTGCACGTCCTACAAGGACCTGCCGGTGATCCTGTACCAGATCCAGACCAAGTTCCGGGACGAGGCCCGCCCCCGGGCCGGCATCCTGCGCGGCCGCGAGTTCCTGATGAAGGACTCGTACTCGTTCGACCTGGAGGACGAGGGCCTCGCCCGGTCCTACGCCCTGCACCGCCAGGCCTACCAGCGCGTCTTCGAGCGCCTCGGCCTCGACTACCGCATCTGCGCGGCCACCGCCGGCGCCATGGGCGGCTCGAAGTCCGAGGAGTTCCTGGCCCCCGCCGAGGCCGGCGAGGACACCTTCGCGGACTGCCCGAACTGCGACTTCGCCGCCAACACCGAGGCGATCACCTACGCCCTGCGACCCGTCGACGGCTCGGACGTCCCCGCGCTGGAGGAGATCCCGACCCCCGACACCCCCACCATCGAGACCCTGGCCGCCTCCCTCGGCGTCCCCGCCTCCGCGACGCTGAAGAACCTGCTGGTGAAGGTGGACGGCGAGATCGTCGCCGTCGGCGTGCCCGGCGACCGCGAGGTGGACCTCGGCAAGGTCGAGGCGCACTTCGCCCCGGCCGCCGTCGAGATGGTCACCGAGGCGGACTTCGCCGGCCGTCCCGACCTGGTCCGCGGCTATGTCGGCCCGCAGGGCCTGGGCGAGAAGGTGACCTACATCGCCGACCCGCGCGTGGCCCCCGGCACCTCCTGGATCACCGGCGCCAACAAGGACCAGACCCACGCCAGGAACGTCGTCGCCGGCCGTGACTTCGAGGCCGACGCGTACGTGGACGTCGTCGTGGTCCAGGAGGGCGACCCCTGCCCCCAGTGCGGCACCGGCCTGAAGCTGGACCGCGCCATCGAGATCGGCCACATCTTCCAGCTGGGCCGCAAGTACACCGACGCCCTCAAGCTCGACGTCCTCGGCCAGCACGGCAAGCCGGTCCGCGTCACCATGGGCTCCTACGGCATCGGCGTCTCCCGCGCCGTCGCCGCGCTCGCCGAGCAGACCGCCGACGACAAGGGCCTGGTGTGGCCCAAGGAGGTCGCCCCGGCCGACGTGCACGTGGTCGCCGCCGGCAAGGCCCTGCAGACCGAGCTGGCCCTCGACGTCGCCGAGAAGCTGGCCGCCGCGGGCGTCCGCGTGCTGGTCGACGACCGCGCCGGCGTCTCCCCGGGCGTGAAGTTCACCGACGCCGAGCTGATCGGCGTCCCGCAGATCCTGGTCGCCGGCCGCCGCTCCGCCGAGGGCGTCCTGGAACTGAAGGACCGCAGGACCGGCGAGCGCGAGGAACTGTCGGTCGAGGACGCGATCGCCCGTCTGACGGCGTAGTCAGGGGGTGGTTTCCCCGCGCCCGGAAGGGCGCGGGGAACACCGCGGGCGACCGGAGCGCGACCCGCGGTGCCACGACGGTCCGGACGACCCCGGACCACCACGGCCGGCAGCACAGCCGGCTCACAGCCACCCGGCGAACTCCAGCAACAACTCCCCGTCCTTCGGCCGCCCCACCCGAAGGGCCCGCACCCCCGACTCCACGGCCCGGAAGAGCGTCCACCCGCGCAGCCGCTCCTGGTCCACCTCCAGCGACTCCGCGAGCCGCTTGACGCGCCGCCGGACGATCGCCGCTCCGGACGGAGCCGCGATCAGGTCCTCCACCCGGTCCCGCACCAGCCGCGCCAGATCGAACGCACACTCGCCGACCACCGGATCCGGCCCCACCGCGAGCCACGGCATCCGCTCCGCGGCGAGCACCTTGCTCTGCCGGAACGTGCCGTGCAGCAGCAGCCGCTCGGGCGGCGCGGCCACCAGCTCCTCGCGGGCCGCGAGCGCCGCGTCGACCAGCGCCGCCGCCTCCGGGGCGGCCTCGGCGCCCGCCCTCATCGCCGTCGCCTGCCGGCCGGTGCGCTCGGCGACGGTCTCGAAGACCGGGCCGGCCGGCGGCTCGACCCACAGCCGCCTCAGCGTCCCCGCCGCCTCCAGCAGCGCCTTCGCCTCCGGCAGCGACCGCACCGACACATCCGGGTGCAGCCGCTCCAGCAGCAGCACGCCCGCCTCGGCGTCCGCGGGGGCTCCTTCCAGCAGCTGGACGGCGCCCAGTCCGCCCCAGTGCGCCAGCGCCGCCCGCTCGCTCTCCGGGCGGGCCCTGGGCGGGGCCAGCTTCAGCACGGCCGGGGTGCCGTCCGCCCGCCGTACCAGCACCACCAGGCTGCTGCGCCCGCCCGGCACCTGGACCCGCTCCACGGTCAACCCGCGCCCGGCGACGGCCCGTTCGGCGATCGCGGGCAGCTCCGCCAGCCAGGCGTCCTGGGCCGGTGCCGTCTCACCGAGCGCCCGTACCAGGCGCGGCGGCGGTTCGAAAGCCATGCGCGAGTTGTTCCCTTCCAGTCCGGGTCCTGTCGTCAGGGTCGTACGGGCGCTCACCGGGTCACCGTGACGGTGCCACCGAGGCGGAGGCCGACGGGGCCGCGCCGGCCGCGCCCGTCCCCTCGCCGGCCCGCTCGGCGAGCCCAGGGAAGGCTACGCTCTCCCCGCTCCAGCGCACCGCGCGCACCGCGGCCTCCCGCAGCGCCGCGGCGGCCGCCCCGCGCCGGGCGCCCGTCGCCGCCCGCACCAGGTCCGCGTACGCGCCGGCCAGCCCTTCCTCCAGCCGGGCGGCGAGCCGTACGGCCGCGGCCGTGTCCGGCACCGGGAACGGCAGCGCGTACGCGGCGTCCGCGGCGACCGGCTGGCCGCCCAGGTCGCGGACGTCGAGGATCAGCGCGTCGCGGTGCGCCCGGTGGGCGTCGTACGCCGCCCGCGCCTCACTCCGGCGTGCCGCGTCGACGCGGCCGCCGACGACGCCGTACCCGTACACCGCCGCGTGTTCCGCCGCCAGCGCCGCCTGCAGCGCGGTCAGCTCGGCCGCCTTCGCCTCGTCCTTCGCCTTGCCGCTCACTTCGCCGCCTCCGTCAGCAGGTACGCGTGCGTGGCGCCCGCCGCCGCCACCGACGCCAGCAGCCGGGCCGTCTCACCGGGCACCTCCAGCAGGGACTTGGCGCGCCGGTCGGCGAGGCTGCGCTCGGCGGCGGCCAGCCCGGCGAGCGCCGCCTTCTCGGTGGCCGGGACGGGGGCGGGGGAGGAGGACGCCGAGACCGGTGCCGACGCTGACGCGCCGTCCGTGAAGGCCGCGGCGTGGGCCGCGACCTGGGTGCGCAGCGGGCGCAGCCGCTCCGCGAGCCCCGGATGCGCGGCGAGGACGGCGTCGTACCGCTCCAGCAGTGTCCGGCTGTCCCGCGCCGCACGCGCGCGTGCCCGTGCCGTCTGCGACGGGCCGCTGCTGCCGCCCGAGTCCGGCCCGGCCGAGCAGCCCGTCAGCAGGGCGGCGCCGGCGGCCGAGGCGAGCAGGGATCTTCTGCGCGGCCCCGAGGGGGTGCGCAGGGGTGGGGGGTACGGCACGGCTGACGTCCTCGGGGGCTCGTACGAACACACGGGCGGGAGGGCGGCCCGCCGTGATCACGGTACCCGCGCGTTCCCCCGCTTCATGTCACCGGCTCAGGCAGCCAACCCCAAGGGGCGCGAGGAACCGCGCGACAAGCCACGACACCCGCGCCCGCCGGCGAACCGCAGCCCCCCGGGCCGGCGGGCGCCCGGCCCCACCGCCGGAGACACGCGCACGCAACACCCCCCGCGACCGGATACCCTTTGACCAGACACGCGACCCATCCCACAACAGCACACGCGGCCGAGGAGTCACCCGGATGAGCACCACCCAGAGCGAGAGGCTGCGAGAGCTGCTGGAACCGCTCGTCACGTCCCAGGGGCTGGATCTCGAAGAGATCGCCGTGGACTCCGTCGGACGCAAGCGGGTGCTGCGCGTGGTCGTCGACTCCGACTCCGGAGCGGATCTGGACGCCATCGCCGATGTGAGCCGTGCGCTCTCGGCGAAGCTCGACGAGACCGACGCGATGGGTGACGCGGCGTACGACCTGGAGGTCGGAACCCCCGGCGCGGAGCGCCTCCTCACCGAGCACCGGCACTTCGTGCGCGCCGTCGACCGGCTCGTGAAGTTCCAGCTGACCGAGGGCGGCGAGCTTCTCGCCCGGATCCTGAAGGCCGACGAGGACGGTCTCGACGTCGAGGTCCCCGGGGTCAAGGGCCGCAAGGCCACCACCCGCAGACTCGGCTTCCCGGAGATCGCCAAGGCGCGTGTGCAGGTCGAGTTCAGCCGCAAGGACAAGACCGACAAGACGGACAAGCAGAACATGAAGGAAGAGGAGGAGGCGTAGCCGTGGACATCGACATGAGCGCCCTGCGGGGCTTGGTTCGGGAGAAGGAGATCTCCTTCGACCTGCTGGTCGAGGCGATCGAGTCGGCCCTCCTCATCGCCTACCACCGCACCGAGGGAAGCCGCCGACACGCGCGCGTGGAGCTCAACCGGGAGACCGGGCATGTGACCGTGTGGGCGAAGGAGGACCCCGAGGACCTCGAGGAGGGCCAGGAGCCCCGCGAGTTCGACGACACCCCCACCGGCTTCGGCCGTATCGCCGCCACCACCGCCAAGCAGGTGATCCTGCAGCGGCTGCGCGACGCCGAGGACGACGCCACGCTCGGCGAGTACGCGGGGCGTGAGGGCGACATCGTCACCGGCGTGGTCCAGCAGGGCCGCGACCCGAAGAACGTGCTGGTCGACATCGGCAAGCTGGAGGCCATCCTGCCGGTGCAGGAGCAGGTGCCCGGCGAGACCTACCCGCACGGCATGCGCCTGCGGTCGTACGTCGTCCGGGTCGCCAAGGGCGTCCGCGGACCGTCGGTCACCCTCTCCCGCACGCACCCGAACCTGGTGAAGAAGCTCTTCGCCCTGGAGGTGCCGGAGATCGCCGACGGTTCGGTGGAGATCGCCGCGATCGCCCGTGAAGCCGGTCACCGCACCAAGATCGCCGTACGGTCCACCCGTTCGGGCCTGAACGCCAAGGGCGCCTGCATCGGCCCGATGGGCGGCCGTGTGCGCAATGTCATGGGCGAACTGAACGGCGAGAAGATCGACATCGTCGACTGGTCGGACGACCCGGCCGAGATGGTGGCGAACGCCCTGTCACCCGCTCGGGTGAGCAAGGTGGAGGTCGTCGACATGGCCGCCCGGTCCGCCCGGGTGACCGTACCGGACTACCAGCTGTCGCTCGCGATCGGCAAGGAGGGCCAGAACGCCCGCCTCGCCGCCCGCCTCACCGGCTGGCGCATCGACATCCGTCCGGACACCGAACAGCCGGCCGGGTAATCGGCCGGCGCCGGGGGTCCGGCCGGGAACAGATCCAAGCCGCAGGTCGCTTGGTTTACGACAACAACCGTTCGATCTTTGCCCCGAAGGGGTGAGGTCGGTACGGGGAGGTAGACTTAACGGTGTCTGGCCGGACGCACGCCCGAGCATGCCCTGAGCGCACCTGTGTGGGGTGCCGGGAGCGGGCGGCCAAGAACGATCTCCTGCGGATCGTGAGGATCGAGGACGCGTGCGCCCCCGATCCTCGCGGTACGCTGCCCGGCCGGGGTGCCTACGTACACCCCGCCCTGGTCTGTTTCGACCAGGCGGTACGCCGTCGGGCGTTCCCGCGGGCACTGCGCGTCCCGGGGCCGCTCGACACAAAGGCGTTGCGCCGATACGTCGAGCAGACAACAGTTGCCGAGCAGGCAACACCGTAAGACGTGCCGTACGGAACCCCGTGCGGCCTGGTACCTCGCGAGTCGAAAGCAGGTCGAGATTGCGATGAGCACTCGATGAGTACGCGATGAGTACGCCCATGAACTAGCGACGGTCCGGCTTCACCCGGACCTCAAAGGAGCGAAGTGGCTAAGGTCCGGGTCTACGAACTCGCCAAGGAGTTCGGTGTCGAGAGCAAGGTCGTCATGGCCAAGCTCCAGGAACTCGGTGAATTCGTCCGTTCGGCGTCTTCGACCATCGAAGCGCCCGTTGTACGCAAGCTGACCGACGCCTTCCAGGGCGGCTCCGGCAAGTCCGCCGGCAAGCCCGCCCCGCGCAAGGCCGCCCCCAAGCCCGCCGCGCCCTCTCCGGCGCAGGCGGCGCGTCCGGCTGCCCCGAAGCCGGCGGCCCCCAAGCCTCCGACGGCGCCCGCTGCCCAGCAGCCGGCCGCCCCGGCGGCGTCCTCGGCGCCCGCCCCGGGCCCGCGTCCGGTTCCGGGCCCCAAGCCCGCGCCGCGTCCGGCTCCGGCCGCCCCGGAGTTCACCGCTCCGCCGGCTGCTCCGGCCGCCCAGACCCCGCAGGCCCCGGCCGCGCAGGGTCCGCGTCCCGGCGCCCGCCCCGGTGCCCCGAAGCCTGGTGGCCGTCCGGCTGCCGGCCAGGGTCAGGGCCGTCCCGGCCAGGGTGCCCAGCGCCCCGGTGGCCAGGCCCCGCGTCCGGGTGCCCGTCCGGCCGGTCCGCGTCCGGGTAACAACCCCTTCACCTCCGGTGGCTCCACCGGCATGGCCCGTCCGCAGGCCCCGCGCCCGCAGGGCGGACCGCGTCCTGGTGGCCACGGCGGCCCCGGTGCCCCCGGCGCCGGTCCCCGTCCGCAGGCGCCCGGCCAGCAGGGTGGCGGTCCCCGTCCCCAGGCTCCCGGTGCGTCCGGGCGTCCGTCGCCGGCCGGCATGCCCCGGCCGCAGGGCGGCCCGCGTCCCGGCCCGGCCGGTCCGCGTCCGAACCCCGGCATGATGCCGCAGCGTCCCGCTGCCGGCCCCCGTCCCGGCGGCGGTGGCCCCGGCGGCCGCGGTCCCGGTGGCGGCGGTCGTCCCGGTGGCGGCGGCGGTCGTCCCGGTGGCGGCTTCGCCGGTCGTCCCGGTGGCGGTGGCGGCGGCTTCGCCGGCCGTCCTGGTGGTCCCGGCGGTGGCGGTGGCGGCGGCTTCGCCGGCCGTCCCGGTGGTCCCGGCGGTGGCGGCGGTGGCCGTCCCGGCTTCGGTGGCCGTCCCGGCGGCCCCGGTGGCCGTGGTGGCACGCAGGGCGCCTTCGGTCGTCCCGGCGGCCCCGCGCGTCGTGGCCGCAAGTCGAAGCGGCAGAGGCGCCAGGAGTACGAGGCCATGCAGGCCCCGAGCGTCGGCGGCGTGATGCTGCCGCGCGGCAACGGCGAGACCATCCGTCTCTCCCGCGGCGCGTCGCTCACCGACTTCGCGGAGAAGATCAACGCCAACCCGGCGTCGCTCGTCGCGGTCATGATGAACCTCGGCGAGATGGTCACGGCCACGCAGTCCGTCTCCGACGAGACGCTGCAGCTCCTCGCGGGCGAGATGAACTACGAGGTTCAGATCGTCAGCCCCGAGGAGGAGGACCGCGAGCTGCTGGAGTCCTTCGACATCGAGTTCGGCGAGGACGAGGGCGACGAGGAGGACCTGGTGGTCCGCCCGCCGGTCGTCACCGTCATGGGTCACGTCGACCACGGTAAGACCCGGCTCCTCGACGCCATCCGCAAGACGAACGTCATCGCGGGCGAGGCCGGCGGCATCACCCAGCACATCGGTGCCTACCAGGTCTCCACCGAGGTCAACGACGAAGAGCGCAGGATCACCTTCATCGACACCCCGGGTCACGAGGCGTTCACCGCCATGCGTGCCCGTGGTGCGAAGTCGACCGACATCGCGATCCTGGTCGTCGCGGCCAACGACGGCGTCATGCCGCAGACGGTCGAGGCGCTGAACCACGCCAAGGCGGCCGACGTGCCGATCGTGGTCGCGGTCAACAAGATCGACGTCGAGGGTGCCGACCCGACCAAGGTGCGCGGTCAGCTGACCGAGTACGGCCTGGTGGCCGAGGAGTACGGCGGCGACACGATGTTCGTCGACATCTCCGCCAAGCAGGGTCTGCACATCGACTCGCTGCTGGAGGCCGTGGTCCTCACGGCCGACGCCTCGCTCGACCTGCGGGCCAACCCGGCCCAGGACGCGCAGGGCATCTCGATCGAGTCCCGTCTCGACCGCGGCCGTGGTGCCGTGGCGACGGTCCTCGTCCAGCGAGGCACGCTGCGGGTCGGCGACACGATGGTGGTGGGCGACGCCTACGGCCGCGTCCGCGCCATGCTCGACGACAACGGCAACAACGTCGCCGAGGCCGGACCCTCGACGCCGGTCCAGGTCCTGGGCCTGACCAACGTCCCGGGTGCGGGTGACAACTTCCTGGTGGTGGACGAGGACCGTACGGCCCGTCAGATCGCCGAGAAGCGTGCCGCCCGTGAGCGCAACGCGGCCTTCGCCAAGCGCACGCGCCGCGTGTCGCTGGAGGACCTGGACAAGGTGCTCAAGGCCGGCGAGGTCCAGCAGCTGAACCTGATCATCAAGGGTGACGCTTCTGGTTCCGTCGAGGCCCTGGAGTCCTCCCTGCTCCAGCTGGACGTCGGCGAAGAGGTCGACATCCGCGTCCTGCACCGCGGCGTCGGTGCGGTCACGGAGTCCGACATCGACCTGGCGATGGGCTCCGACGCCATCGTGATCGGCTTCAACGTCCGTGCGGCCGGCCGCGCGGCGCAGATGGCCGAGCGCGAGGGTGTGGACGTCCGGTACTACTCGGTCATCTACCAGGCGATCGAGGAGATCGAGGCGGCCCTCAAGGGCATGCTCAAGCCGGAGTACGAAGAGGTCGAGCTCGGTACGGCGGAGATCCGCGAGGTCTTCAAGTCGTCCAAGCTGGGCAACATCGCCGGTGTCCTCATCCGCTCGGGCGAGGTCAAGCGCAACACCAAGGCGCGCCTCATCCGCGACGGCAAGGTGGTCGCGGAGAACCTCAACATCGAGGGCCTGCGTCGCTTCAAGGACGACGTCACCGAGATCCGCGAAGGCTACGAGGGTGGTATCAACCTCGGCAACTTCAACGACATCAAGGTCGACGACGTCATCGCGACGTACGAGATGCGGGAGAAGCCGCGGGCCTGACGCCCACGGTTCGTGCTGGCCGACGGGACTCCGGTCCTGTCGGCCAGCGCGCCGTTCCTGGGCTCCGAACGCGGTCCAGGTGCGGCAAAACCCCGTCGAGCCTCCGGCAGGAACGGGGTACCGTTCTTGATGACCCCGGCCACACGGACCCGGGGCCATCGATCCCGTACCGGCGGGTGAACCGGCTACACACATGTACGTGGGGACTCTGTCCTTCGACCTCCTCCTCGGCGACGTCCACTCGCTGAAGGAGAAGCGCTCCGTCGTCCGCCCGATCGTCGCCGAACTCCAGCGGAAGTACGCGGTGAGCGCGGCAGAGGTGGACCACATGGATCTCCACCGGCGAGCGCTCATCGGCCTCGCCATGGTCTCCGGCGACGCGGCGCACCTCACCGACGTACTGGACCGGTGCGAACGGCTGGTCGCCGGCCGCCCCGAGGTCGAGCTGCTGTCCGTGCGACGGCGCTTCCACGGCGAGGACGACTGACGACCAGACCCAACACCAGAGCAAGCAGAAGAAAGAACGGGAGACGGACCAGTGGCCGACAACGCGCGGGCGAAAAGGCTGGCGGACCTCATCCGGGAGGTGGTGGCCCAGAAGCTGCAGCGCGGGATCAAGGACCCGCGGCTCGGCTCGCACGTCACCATCACGGACACCCGGGTCACGGGTGACCTGCGGGAGGCGACCGTCTTCTACACGGTCTACGGCGACGAGGAGGAGCGGAACGCGGCGGCAGCCGGCCTGGAGAGCGCCAAGGGCATCCTGCGCTCCGAGGTCGGGCGTGCGGCGGGCGTGAAGTTCACCCCGACCCTGACCTTCGTCGCGGACGCCCTGCCGGACACCGCCCGGACCATCGAGGACCTCCTCGACAAGGCCCGGCAGTCCGACGCCAAGGTCCGCGAGGCCTCCGCGGGCGCCAGCTACGCGGGCGGCGCGGACCCGTACAGGAAGCCGGCCGACGACGAGACGGACGGCGACGCCGCGGAATGACCCAGAAGCACACCACGCCCGACGGCCTCGTCATCGTCGACAAGCCGTCGGGCTTCACTTCGCACGACGTGGTCGCCAAGATGCGGGGGATCGCCAGGACCCGCCGCGTCGGCCACGCCGGCACCCTCGACCCGATGGCGACCGGCGTCCTGGTCCTCGGGGTCGAGCGCGCCACCAAGCTCCTCGGGCACCTCGCGCTGACCGAGAAGGAGTACCTGGGCACCATCCGCCTGGGCCAGAACACGGTCACCGACGACGCCGAGGGCGAGATCACCTCGTCCACCGACGCCTCCCAGGTGACCCGGGACGCCATCGACGCCGGCATCGCCAAGCTGACCGGCGACATCATGCAGGTCCCGTCCAAGGTCAGCGCCATCAAGATCGACGGCGTACGGTCCTACAAGCGGGCCCGCGAGGGCGAGGACTTCGAGATCCCCGCCCGGCCGGTGACGATCTCCTCCTTCGCGGTGTACGACGTCCGGGACGCCGTCGCCGACGACGGCACCGCGGTGCTCGACCTGGTCGTGTCCGTGGTCTGCTCGTCCGGCACGTACATCCGTGCCCTGGCCCGTGACCTGGGCGCCGACCTGGGCGTCGGCGGCCACCTCACCGCGCTGCGCCGGACCCGCGTCGGACCGTACAAGATCGATACGGCGAGGACACTGGACCAGCTCCAGCAGGAGCTGACCGTGATGCCGATCGCGGAGGCCGCCGGGGCCGCGTTCCCGCGCTGGCAGGTGGACGACCGGCGCGCCCGGCTGCTGCTGAACGGCGTCCGGCTGGAGATGCCCGACGAGTACGCCGGCGCCGGACCCGTCGCCGTGTTCGACCCCGAGGGCCGTTTCCTCGCGCTCGTCGAGCAGCAGAAGGGCAAGGCCAAGAGTCTCGCCGTCTTCGGCTGAGGCCCCTGCCATGGGCGCTGCCCGTGGAGCGGCGGCCGGCCACGGGGTGGGCCCCTGCCGCCGCTCCACGATCCCCCCTCGGTTCCCCCACCTCTAGGGTTATCCAACGGCCCCCGCCTATTCACCCGTCCGGGCAGGCGCTCGGAGTGAACCGGGGGAGCGGAAGGGGGCGCTTTCGCCACGCGATCTGTCCCGTCGATCACCGCGCGCCTACCGTCGGGACACAGGGCACGCGGGTACGGGCGGAGGTACGGCCATGGCGGGACGGGGCCCGCGCACCGGCAGCGGTCGCGGGGCGACGGTGGACGGTACGGGGGAACCGGCGTACGGCTTCCCACGGGACCCTCGGGACCGCGGGGACGCCGGGGGCGCCGCCGCCCCTGCCGCCGACGCCGGCTGCACCACCGGCACAGCCGGCACCGGCTACACCACCGGTGCCACGGGCTTCGGCCTCACCGGCGCCGATGACACCGCGGGTAGGGGCGGCATCGGCGCCGATGACACCACGGGGATCGGCGGTATCGGCCCGACGGGCACCACGTACACCGGCGGTATCGGCCCGACGGGCACCACGTACACCGGCGGCACCGGCCCGACGGGCACCACGTACACCACGGGCACCAGCGGTATCGGCCCGACCGGGACCGCCTACACCACGGGTACGAGTGGCGTCGGCAGCGCCGCGGGCCTCTGCGCCCCCACGGCCGGTGACAACCCCGCGCGCAGCGACAGCCCCGGCCCCGACCCCTCCCTGGTCCGGATCCGTGACCTCGCCGGACGTCCCCGGGGCGTCGGCTTCCTCGCCGATCACCAGGGCACCCTGCTCACCGGCCACGAGGCCGTCGACGGCCTGCCCCGGCTCGTGCTGCACACAGCGGCCGACCGCTCCTGTGTGGTCGGCGCGGACGCCGTCACCCCGCTGCCCGCACTCGGCCTGGCCCTGATCCGCACCCAGGGCCTGGACGTGGATCCGCTGCCACTGACCGTGCGGGAGCGCATCGACGCCGGAACGTACGTACGGCTCCCGGCGGGCTGCTGGCGCGAGGCGCGGGTGCTGGCCGCGACCGAGGTGACCTACACCGCCACCGACCGCGTCCACCTCCTCCAGGACGCGCTGGAGCTGGCCATCGGCACCGCCGGCCAGGACGCGCTGCGGCCGGGCGGCGGGGCGGCCGGGGGACCGGTGCTCGACGCGAGCACCGGCGCGGTCGTCGGCGTCCTCGGCACCGCCCTGCACTCGCCCCAGCGCGACACGGGCTTCGCGGTGCCGCTACGGCCCGCCGCGGGCCCCCTCGCGGAACTGCTCGCGCGCAACGCGGCCACCGTGCCCGCCTACGGCGCCGACCTCAACCTGGCCGCCCTCCTGCAGCTGACCGCCACCTCGGTCGGCCAGGACGGCCCGCGGGGCTTCCTCCCCGGCGCGCTGGAACCCGTCGAACGCGCCGACGTGGTACGGGAGTTGGCCGCCTTCACGGACGGGGACCGGGCGGTGCTCGGGCTCGTCGGCGCTCCCGGCAGCGGCCGTACGACGGAACTCGCCGCCCTCGCCGCGCGGCGAGGGCGCGGCGAGCGCGCCGCCCCGACGCTGTGGCTGCGCGGAGCCGATCTGGAGGACGCCGACGACTGCGTGGCCGACGCGGCCCGGCGCGCCCTGGACCGGGCCGCCCGGATCGTCGCCGCCGCCCGCTCGGTCCCTCCCGCCGACCTGGGCGACCTCGGCCCCGAGCAGCTGGCCCGCCTCGCCGCACGGGTAGGCCGCCCGCTCCTGCTGCTCCTCGACGGCCCCGAGGAGATGCCCCCCGTCCTCGCCCACCGGCTGCCCGAGTGGACCAGGGGAACGGCCGCCTGGCTGCGCGCGACCGGGGCCCGGCTGGTGGTGGCCTGCCGGGAGGAGTACTGGCAGCGGGCCGGGGCGGAATTCCCCGCCGACCTGCTGCACACTCCGCCACCCCCGACCGCTTCCCCGGCCCCGGCCACCGGGACGGCTTCCGTGCGGATCCCTTCGACAGACCCGCAGCGCCGCGGAGCTCCCACCACCCCGCCTGGTGCTACGCCCGGCACGACCCCAGCCGACCAGGCCGCTTGGGCGGCTCCCACGGTTCCCGCGGTTCCCGCGGATCTCGTCCCTTCGCCCGGGTCCGGGGTTCCTGGGATCCCGTCCGCGCTGGCTGGACCGGCGGGTTCGGATGTGTCGACCGGGTCTGAGGGATCCGGGCGCCTGTTCGTGCCGGCTGGTTCGGCGGATTCTGGGGTTTCGGCCGGGTCCGGGACTTCCGGGGTTTCCGGCGTCCCCGCGGGGCCGGCGGCCGGCGCGGCTCCGGGCCACCAGGTCGGTTCCGCGACAGCCGGGGAACCCGCCGCCCCGCGTGGTTTCGCGGCCCCCGTTGCGCCCGCCGCCTCCGCCGTGCCCGCCGCCCCCTTCGCCATGCCCGCCCCCACTGCGCCCGCGGTCCCCTTCGCCACGCCCGCGCCCGCCGCCCCATTCGTCACGCCCACCCCCGCTGTGCCCGCCGCCCCGGGTGCCCTCTTCGCCACGCCCGGAGCGCCCGCCCGGACCGAACCGCCGGCTCTCCTCCCGCCCTGCGTCCGTCTCCCCGATCTCACGGTGGACGAGGCGCGTCTCGCGCGGGCCCGCTACTGGATCCCGGACGGTGTCCTCGTCGGCCGTGAGGCCCGGCATCCGCTGACCCTCCGCCTGCTGTCCGAGGTCCGCGCCGCCGCGCCGGACATGCCGGTCGCCGGGCCCGTCGACCGGCACGAGGTGTTCGCGGCGTACCTGGACCTGATGTGCCTGCGGATCGCGGTCCGGCTCGCCGCCGGGAGCGGTCTGCGCGGCACGGCCGTACGCCGGCTCGCCGCACGCGTCGCCGGCCAGGTGCACGAGGCCGCCAGGCGCAGCCTCGGACCCGGGCAGGGCGAGCTGGACCGGGAGTCCTTCGAAGAGGTGTTCCCCTGGGGGATCGCCCCGGCCCGGCTCGGCGGCGGCACCGGCTGGGCGTCCGCCGTGCTCACCGAGGGCCTGCTCGTCCCGGCCGGCGGCGGCTACCGCTTCGCGCACGAGGAGCTGGCCGACTGGATCCAGGGCATGCACCTCGACCTCGACGAGGCCCTGCACGCCCTGGTGCACCGCACCCGAACACCGGGCGAACCCCGGCCCGTGCCCGTGCCGCACCACCGTGTCGGCCCCGTCGTGCAGGCCCTGCTGCTCCTCGCCCGGCAGCACGGGGACCATCAACTCGCCGGCAAACTGCGGGACTTGATGGAAGCCCTTGACCGGGACCCCGGCTCCTGGTGGGCCGCCCGGCTGCTCGCCCGCACCCTGCTCCAGGTCCCGGACGCGACGCCGTACACCGAGGAGCTGCGGCTGCTCGCCGACCGCATCGTCGGCTGGCGCCGCGCCCAGCGGCCCGTACCGGCCGAGTTCGGCCCCGCCTTCTGGACCGAGCTGCCGGTCCCCGACACCGAGCGGCTCGACCTGCTGCGCCGGCTCGTGCTGGCCGACCAGGCACCCCCGGAGGCCGGCGAGCGCTACCTGGACGCCGTCGCCCGGCTGCTCGCCGCCGCGCCCGCCGTCGTACAGCCGGGCCTGACGCGCTGGTTCGACGACGAACGGTCACTGCCCGCGACCCCGCACGCCACCGTCGCGACCGCGGCACAGGCCCTGCTGCACACCCACCGGCACGGCGCGCTGGACGACCTCACCGAGATCCTGGTGGCGAGCGCCCACCGGCGCGCCGACGAACTGCTCGCCACCCTCGCCGAGGACGAGCCGTCAGCCGTCTGCCGGGCCGTCGACCGCTGGGCGCACGACGAGCGCCCCGCCCGGCGGGTCGCGGCCGTGGCCTTCGGGCTGCGCGCCGCCCCGCACGTCCGCTCGGCGGCCGACCGCGAACTGCTGCGCTACGCCGCCCTCGCCCTGCTCGCCCGCCCCGCCGACTGCACCCTGCACGGCGGCGCCCTCGCCCTGCTGGTCCGCGACCCGCACAGCCGTGACCGGCACCTCGCCGAGGCCCTGCGGCACTTCACCGACGGCGACCCGCAGTTCCCGCCGAGTGCCCTGGCCCCCGCCCTGAACACCCACCGCGAACAGGTCCTGGAGGCCTTCCGCGCCCGGCTGCGCGGCCCGCACCCGGACGAGGCGCTGGGCACCCTCACCGACGTCACCACCCCAGCCCTCGCCCGCCTCGTCCCGGGCCTGCTCCGGGAGGCGGTACGGCTGCACCCGGAGACCGCCGGGCGCATCGCCGCCCACGTCGACCGCCGCCTGGCCCAGGGCCCCACCAACCGCCCGGTCCTGCTGCCCCTGGTCACCGGCCTGCTCGACGAGGCCCCCGAACAGCTCCGCGCGGCCCTCGCCACCGTCCTGGCCGCCCCCGCCACCC
Organism: Streptomyces filipinensis; assembly: GCF_014649495.1. Taxonomy (GTDB): domain Bacteria; phylum Actinomycetota; class Actinomycetes; order Streptomycetales; family Streptomycetaceae; genus Streptomyces; species Streptomyces filipinensis. Next base: position 221,182 of record NZ_BMTD01000014.1, read on the forward strand.
CTGCCTCCCGCCCCCTGCGCCGCGAGCTGCTTGAGTTCCTGCTCGCCCGGGAACAGCACCCGTACGTGCTGGACGCCGTCCTGCGCACGGCGGCGGAGCACGGCGACGGCCGGGCGGAGGAGGAGGCCCGCGGGCTCGTCCACCGCACCGGCCTGCTCCTCGTCCGCACCCCCGAGGGCGCCACCCACTTCGACCGCGCCCTGGTCGACCTGGGCCGGCACGTGCCCGGCTTCGCCGCCCGGATGGCCCGCTGGCTGGCCGCCACCCCCGGGGACTGGGCCGCCGTCGTGGGCCCGAGCACCCGCCGCATGCTGGAGAACCTGGCGGGCATACGCGTACCGGCGTGAGCGGCCCCGGCGGGCAACGGCGAACGTGCGCCCGGTCACAGCCCCGACACCGATGCGGGCCCGGGGCACCCGGCATGGCACCCTTAGACCTGCACAGAGGTCAAGGTAGACACGGACACGGGTTCGAGGAGCGGTCACAGTGCAGCGCTGGCGTGGCTTGGAGGACATCCCCCAGGACTGGGGGCGCAGCGTCGTCACCATCGGTTCCTACGACGGCGTCCACCGCGGCCACCAGCTGATCATCCAGCACGCCGTCGACCGCGCCCGCGAGCTGGGCGTCCCGGCCGTCGTCGTCACCTTCGACCCGCACCCCAGCGAGGTCGTCCGCCCCGGCAGCCACCCGCCGCTGCTCGCCCCGCACCACCGCCGTGCCGAGCTGATGGCGGACCTCGGCGTGGACGCGGTCCTCATCCTGCCCTTCACCACCGAGTTCTCGAAGCTCTCGCCCGCCGAGTTCGTCGTGAAGGTCCTGGTGGACAAGCTGCACGCGAAGGCGGTCGTGGAGGGCCCGAACTTCCGCTTCGGCCACAAGGCCGCCGGCGACGTCGAGTTCCTCGCCGAGCAGGGCAAGGTCTACGACTTCGAGGTCGAGGTCGTCGACCTGTACGTCACCGGCGCGGCGGGCGGGGGCGAGCCGTTCTCCTCGACGATGACGCGCCGCCTGGTCGCCGAGGGCGATGTCGAGGGCGCCCGCGAGATCCTGGGACGCCCGCACCGCGTGGAGGGCGTGGTCGTGCGCGGCGCCCAGCGCGGCCGCGAACTGGGCTTCCCGACGGCCAACGTGGAGACGCTCCCGCACACCGCGATCCCCGCCGACGGCGTCTACGCCGGCTATCTCCACGTCCAGGGCGAGGCCATGCCGGCCGCGATCTCCGTGGGCACCAACCCGCAGTTCGACGGTACCGAGCGCACGGTGGAGGCGTACGCCATCGACCGTGTCGGCCTCGACCTGTACGGCCTGCACGTCGCCGTCGACTTCCTCTCCTATGTGCGCGTCCAGGCGAAGTTCGAGTCGCTGGAGGCTCTGCTGGAGCAGATGGCCGCGGACGTGAAGAGGTGCCGGGAGATCATCGCCGCCGAGGCGTAGAGCAGGCTTTCCCAGGGCTTTTCGCGCGACGAAAGGGCGGCCGGTGCGAAGAACGCACCGGCCGCCCTTTGTCCTGCCGTGCTACTGCTGGGGCGGCTGCTGCCCCTGCGGAGGCTGCGGGTAGCCCTGCTGCGGCGGGTACGGCTGCCCCGGGGCCTGCGGGTAGGGCTGCTGCGCCTGCGGCGGCTGTGCCTGCTGCGGGTAGGGCTGCTGCGGCCCGGTGTACGGCTCCTGACCGGGAGCCTGCGGGTACGGCTGTCCCGGCATCGGCTGTCCCGGCATCGGCTGTCCCGGCATCGGCTGTCCCGGCATCGGCTGTCCCGGCATCGGCTGTCCCGGCATCGGCTGTCCCGGCATGGGCGGCGCGGCCACCGGCGGCGGGTTGCCGTCGCTGGTCCACAGCCCCTGCGACTGCTGGTGCCGTACGAAGTCCTCGGCGACCAGCGCGGCGAGGTTGAAGTACGCCTCGCGGGTCCGCGGCCGCATCATGTCGAGGTCGACCTCGGCACCGGCGGCCAGGTGCTCGTCGAAGGGCACGACCACGACCCCGCGGGTGCGCGTCTCGAAGTGCGTCACGATGTCCTCGACCTTGATCATCTTGCCGGTCTCACGGACACCGGAGATCACCGTGAGGGACCGGGAGACCAGGTCGGCGTACCCGTGCGCGGACAGCCAGTCCAGCGTCGTGCTGGCGCTGCTCGCACCGTCGACGGACGGCGTGGAGATGATGATGAGCTGGTCGGCGAGGTCGAGCACCCCGCGCATGGCGCTGTACAGCAGGCCCGTGCCGGAGTCGGTCAGGATGACCGGGTACTGACGGCCGAGCACGTCGATCGCGCGCCGGTAGTCCTCGTCGTTGAACGTCGTCGAGACGGCCGGGTCCACGTCGTTGGCGATGATCTCCAGACCGGAGGCCGCCTGCGAGGTGAACCGCCGGATGTCCATGTACGAGTTCAGGTAGGGGATCGCCTGGACGAGGTCACGGATGGTCGCCCCCGTCTCCCGGCGCACCCGCCGGCCGAGCGTGCCGGCGTCCGGGTTCGCGTCGATCGCCAGGATCTTGTCCTGCCGCTCGGTGGCGAGGGTGGAGCCGAGCGCGGTGGTCGTGGTCGTCTTTCCCACGCCGCCCTTGAGGCTGATGACCGCTATCCGGTAGCAGGAGAGCACCGGTGTGCGGATCAGCTCCAGCTTGCGCTGCCGCTCGGCCTCCTCCTTCTTGCCACCGATCTTGAACCGGCCGCCCGCCGCCGGGCGCCCGCTCTTCGGCTTCTGCTTCCTGTTGTTGAGCAGTCGGTCCGAGGACAGTTCCACGGCGGCGGTGTAACCGAGCGGTGCCGCACCGGGGTTGGTCGGCTGCCGGTGGTCGTGCTGGAGGGGCTGCGGCCAGCCGGTACCGGACCGCGGATCGACCGGCGCCTGCGGGAATCCGTAACCGCCGGGCTGCGCCTGCGCGTTCGGGTCCGGCTGGGGGAACCCGTAGCCGCCGGCCTGGGGCTGGGGCTGGGGCTGGGCGTTGGGGGTGCCTGGTTGCGGGAAGCCGTAGCCGGCTTGCGGGGTGGGGGTGTTGGGGTTCGCCTGGGGTGCCGGTGGCTCACCGCCGGGCTGGACCTGCGCGTTGGGGTTCGGCTGGGGGGCCTGGGGGAACCCGTAGCCGCCGGGCTGCGGCTGGGGCTGGGCGTTGGGGGTGCCCGGCTGGGGGAAGCCGTAGCCGGCCGACGCGGGGGGCCCGGCGGGGTTCGGCTGCGGGGCCGGTCCCGCGGTCGGCTGACCCGGCTGCGGCGGTGCCGTGGGTGCGCCTGGCTGACCCGGCTGGGCGGCCTGGTCCCAGGCGGCGGGTGCGGGCTGCGGGGCCTGCGGCTGGAACGGCGGCTGCTGTCCGGGCACACCACCCGGTCCCTGCGCGACCGCCGGCTGCGGCTGTCCCGGCATCGGACCGGGCTGCTGCACCGGCCACTGGGCCGCCGGAGTGGGCGCCGCGGGCTGGTAGGAGGGCGGCAGCGGCGGCACACCGGCCTGCGGCGCGGGCGGAGGCGTCCAGGCGGGCTGGGCGTCCTGCGGAGCGGGCGGCACGACGGCCTGGGGCGCGCCGGGCTGCGGGGCGCTGTGGACCTGGCTGCCCTGGGGCTGGGCACCGCTCTCCGGCGTGCCCGGCTGCGGCGCGGTGTGGGGCTGGGCGCCGTGCGCGGGCGCGCCCGGCTGCGGAGCGGCGTCCTGGGCGGTGGCGTCCGCCGTCACGACGTCCTGGACCGCGGCGTCCTGGCCCGAGGCCTCCGGGGCTGCGGCGTTCGGCGTCAGGGTGTCCGGGGCTGCGGCGTCCGCGGCCACGGCGTCCCGGGCTGCGGCGTCCGCAGCCACGGCGTCCTGGGCCGAGGCGTCCGCTGTCACGGCGTCCCGCGCTGCGGCGTCCGCCGTCAGGGTGTCCTGGGCCGCGGCCTCCGGCCTTACGGCGTCTTGGGTCGAGGCGTCCGTTGTCGCGGCGTCCCGGGCTGCGGCATCCGCCGCCACGGCGTCCTGGGCCGAGGCGTCCGCCGGCACAGCGTCCTGGACCGCGGCATCCGCCGCCACGGCGTCTTGGGCCGAGGCGTCCGCGGCCACGGCGTCCTGGACCGCGGCGTCCTCGGCCATGGCGTCGGACCGGGCGGCGGTGGCCTCGGCGCCATCGGCTTCAAGGCCGTCGGACGGGGCGTCGACGGCGGAACCCGCCCGGGCGCCGTCCGCGGCCCCGGCGCTGCCCTCGGGCTCGCCGTCCCCGTGCTCCTCATTCCCCTCGGCGTCCCCGGGGGCCTCGCAGGCCGCGGCAGCCGGCCCGGGGGTGTCCTCCTTGACGACTCCGTCGCCGGACTCCTCGGCCGCCGGCTCCTCGGCGCCCCGCGGTGCGGCCGCAGCCTCCTCGGCGACGGCCGACGTGGCCTCCCCGCCGGCCTCGGCCGTACCCGAACCCTCGGCGGCGCCCTCGTCACCGGACCCGGCCTGCTGCGCGGCGGCCGCCGCGCGCTCGGCGATCTCGGCCATCTCGCGCTTCAGTGCCACGGCGGAGAAGCGCATGGTGGCCCCACTCTCCAGGTCCCCGTTGCTCGGCTGCGGCTCGACCGCCCCGGCCTCCGGCTGGGCCGGCGGAGCCGACTGGACAGGCTGCGGCTGCTGCAGCTCGAAGCCGTCCGGCAACTGCGGCACGGGGGCGGGATGACCCACGGGCGGGGCGTAGGGCGTGGCGTGCGGCGGCGGAGGCGGCGCGTACGGGGTCCCCTGTGGAGGCGGGTAAGCAGCGCCTTGCGCAGGCGGATAGGGGGCGCCCTGCGCAGGCGGATAGGGGGCGCCCTGCGGAGGCGGATAGGGGGCGCCCTGCGCGGGCGGGTACGGCGTTCCCTGCGGCGGGGGGCCGGAGGGATGTGCGGTGGGCGGTGGCGGGGTCGGCCCGGGGGCCGGTGTGTTCGAGGGGAACGACGGCACCGCGGAGGCGGCGGGCGCGCCCGCGTCGGCGGAGCTGTCGGCCCCGCCGAAACCGCCCGCACCGGCCGGACCTTCGCCCGTACCGGCGGCTCCGGGCGCGCCGGACGCGTTCTGCGTGTACCAGGCGGGGGGAGCGTAGTCGATGGTGAACTCACCGGTGGTCTCGACGGCCTCCGCGTCGGGCTGGTCATCGCCGGGCGTGGCCCAGCCCCCGCGCATCCCGTCCCGATCGCTGCTCACAGTTCCTCCTGATGTGGTCGAGCACCCTCATGCCGTGCCGGGGCGACCATGTCGTGTCGTTCCGAGTCGTCCGTAGTCGTTGGGGCAGTCCGATCCGGCGATCGTGCCCCTGGGACACCGACGCCCGGTCCACGGGTCGTGTCATCGCGCCCGCTCCCAGCCTAATCACCGTGAGCCGTACCTCGGCAGGCCCGCCCGCCCCTGGGGGCGCGGGCAGCGCGAACAAAAGGGACACTGCGGGCAGTTCATCCCATCCGTCGCGGTGTGCTCGGCAATCCCATCCCGGCATCGGCCGGTTGGGTCGTCATCGCCGGTGGAACGCCGGGGACGGCCGCTGCGCCTGGAGCGGCGTCCGCCTCGCGGACAGCGCGCGATAGGGTCGTCGGCGCCGAACAGCCGGTCACCCCGGCCCAACTGAACACGAGCGAGGACGTACACAGGCATGGAGCCAGCGACCGGCCGACGCGGCAGAGGTGTTGCCCTCCTGAGGGGGCGCGGTATGAGACGTCTGGCAGCGATGTGTTCGGCGCTGGGCACCCTGGTCATCGTGTCGGCCGGGCCGGCTCCCGGAGCGCCCGCAGAGGGCATTCGGTCGAAGCAGTGGTACCTGAACGCCATGCGTGCCGATGAGATGTGGAAACACAGCACCGGCAAGGGGGTGGAGGTCGCCGTCGTCGACTCGGGCGTGAATCCGAAGACCCCGTCCCTCAAGGGGCAGGTGCTGACCGGCCAGGTGCCGAAGTCCGTCGCGTACGAGGCGACCGAGGACCATGCCGGTCATGGCACGGGCATGGCCGAGCTCATCGCCGGCACGGGAGCGGGCGGCGGCGTCAAGGGGCTGGCACCGGGAGCGAAGATCCTTCCCCTTCACATCCCGTACACCACGGACCGCAAGGACGAAGACAAGCTGGCGAGCCTCGCCGACGCGATCCGGGCCGCCGCCGACAGTGACGCGAAGGTCATCAACATGTCTCTCGCCAGTCCGTATTCGTCCTCCGAGGAGGAAGACGCCGTCAAGTACGCAGCGTCCAAGGGGAAGCTGATGTTCGCCGCGATCGGTAACGGCGGAGAAAAGGGAAAGGCCTCGTATCCGGCCGTCTACCCGTACGTCGTCGGCGTCTCCGCCAGCGACAGCACCGGAACGGTGGGCAAGTTCTCCACGAAGAGCGACTACGTGGACTTCGCGGCCCCCGGCGTCCACATCCCCCTCTGGTGCGACGGCACGTTCACCCGGTACTGCGACACCGACGGCACCAGCCCCGCCACCGCCATCGCCTCCGCCTGCGCGGCCCTGGTCTGGTCGGTGCACCCCGACTGGACGGCCAACCAGGTCCTTCGGACACTCCTCGACACCGCGGGCCGGTCCTGGCCCAAGGACAGGCCCAGCACGTACCTCGGCTACGGCATCATCCGCCCGCGCCGCGTGCTGACGGACCAGAACATCGATCCGGGCCCGGCCGACCGGGATCCCCTGTACGCCGAGAACGGAACGGGCGCCGACGAGGACGTCATGGCCACCCCGAGCCTGTCGGTCGCGCCGTCCCCCGGCCGGCCCGCACAGGACGCCGGTTCCTCCGGTGGCCCCGGCCCGGCCGCCGCGAAGGACTCCGGCTCCGGGGGCGACACGACGACCTGGATGGTCATCGGTGCCGTCGCGGCCGTACTGGTCGTCGCAGGCGCCGGTTTCGGCGTGCTGCGGGCGCGCCGTAACCCCTGATCGGTCGAGGTCCGGAAGGTTCCCGCCATGTGGGAGGGTGAGGCCCACGACGTGAACCGCCGGCGGCAAAGCGGAAGAAACAGGATAGGAAATGCAGGTCACAGGGGGCGGCACGGGTGTGGCCGCCGGGGAAGAACCGGGCGCGGCCGCCAAGGCACGGCGGCGCGTGGGCCCGTACACGCTCATCACCGCGCTGGACGATCCGCGTACCGGACTGCCCGTCCCCGAGCGGCGCCACATCGCCCGCAGCGCCGACGGCCGGCACACCGTCCTGCTGTCGCTCCCGCGGCCGGGAGCCGACGCCGGGCGCTTCCTGGCCGAAGCGGACGGCTCCCGTTATCTGCTCGGGCCCTGTGCCGCCCCGGCCACGGCCCTCGCCGGTCCGGGGGAGCCCGCCTGGTACTCCTGGCCCTACCAGCCCGTCCTGCCGTTGCCGACCGCCCTCGCCGTACACGGCGGTCCGCTGCCCGAGCGGACGGTACGCGCGCTGGGCGTGGCCCTCGCCGAGACGCTCGCCGTCCTGCACGGCCAGGGGCTGGCCTTCGCCGGCGTGTCACCGGCGGCCGTACTCCTCGCCGCCGACCGGCCCCGTCTCTCCTGCTTCGGCGCCGTGCGCGCGGCGGCGCCGGACGGTACCCCGCGCTCGGGACTCCCGGGACTGGAAGCGGGCAGTCTCCCGCCGGAACAGGCCTCCGGCGGGCGTCCGCGCCCCCTCGGGGACGTCTACGCCCTCGGGGCGACGCTCGCCTACGCGGCCACCGGCCACACGACGCCCGAACGCGACGAACTGCCGGCCGCGTTCCGCACGGTCGTCGCCCGGTGCCTCTCCCGTGACCCGAGTACCCGCCCGCAACTGGCCGAGCTGATCGACGCGTTGTCCATCGGTGCCGGTACCGATGCCGGCGCCGGCGCCGACAACCGCGCCGCCACCCTGCTCACCCCCGGCTGGCTCCCCGGCCGCGTGATCGCCGCCCTCGCCCATCAGTCGGCGGCCGTCCTCACCGCGGAGATCCCCGTCGAGGCACCGCCCGCACCGTCCGCCGACCCCGGCACCAGTCCCGTCTCCCGCCCGCACCCGAACTGAACGACGGCCATGCCCTCCCCTCTCATACACGACGACCCCCACGCGTTCGGCCCGTACCGCCCGATCGCCCGCCTCGGCAGCGGCGGCATGGGCACCGTCTACCTCGCCCGTACGGCGGGCGGCCGTACCGTCGCACTGAAGACGATGCACGCCCGCATCGCCTCCGACCCCGCGTTCCGCACCCGGTTCCGGCTGGAGACCGACGCGGCCCGGGTCGTGGGGGAACGGTTCGGCGCCGGCGTGGTGGACGCGGATCCGCGGGCCGAGACCCCGTGGTTCGCCACCGAGTACGTGCTCGGACCGCCCCTCGACGAGGCCGTGCAGCTCTGCGGTCCGCTGCCCGAGACGTCCGTACGGGCGCTCGGGGCGGCGCTGTGCGGGGCGCTCGGGCAGTTGCACGCGTCCGACGTCGTCCACCGCGACCTCAAGCCCTCCAACGTCCTCATCACCGCGTACGGGCCCAAGGTCATCGACTTCGGCATCGCCCGCGCGGCCGGGGACGACCACCTCACGCGGGTCGGGGTCGCGGTCGGCACCCCCGCCTTCATGTCGCCGGAGCAGGCGAGCGGGCAGGAGCACACGGCCGCCGGTGACGTCTTCGCGCTCGCCGGGCTGCTCGTCTTCGCCGCCACCGGGCGTCCGCCCTTCGGGCACGGTCAGGCGGCGGACCTGCTGTACCGGGTGCAGTACACCGAACCCGACCTGAACGGTGTTCCCGAAAGCCTGCTGCCGCTGCTCGCGCAGTGCCTGGACAAGAATCCCTTCCGGCGCCCCACGACCGGATGGCTCGCCTCCCGACTGCACGACGGCGGCGGCGAGTTCGCCGACCACCTGCCGGACGTGCTGCTGGCCGACATCGCCCGGCGCGCGACCGAGGTCTGGCAGGTCATGCCACAGCGCCTGCCCGCTCCCGCCGAGGACCCGGACCCGGGGGCGCCGCCGGCCCCCGCGCGGTGGTCCCGCCGGCGGCTGCTGCTCACCGGCGCGGGCACCACGCTGGCCGTCGCCGCCACCGGGACGGCCGGGGCCTGGGCCTGGAGCCGGTGGGGCGGCGGCCCGCACACCCAGCCCGCCCCCGCGCCCAGCAACAGCCTGCTGCCGAAGAAACAGCTGGACTCCCGCTGGCAGATCCAGGTCGCCGACCCGGAGACGTACCTCTCCGTGGACGGCCTGGAGTACCTGCCCGCCCAGTTGCACTCCGTGGCCAACCTGGTGGTGCTGGTCGCCGGGGACAGCCTGAACGGTGTCAGCGCGCAGACCGGCAAGATCTCCTGGAAGTCGGACGACACGGTGTACACCTGGCAGGTCGCCTCCGAGAGCGACCGCGTCATCCTGGTCACCGAGGTGGACGACGGCTACATCGGATCCAGCGTCGAGGACGACGCTTCCCACGCCAACCCGCTGGCCCTGGCCTCGTTCGACATCCTCAGCGGCACGGCGGAGAAGCCCTTCGTGCAGTTCTCCGACCTCAACGCCCTGCCGGAGAACCAGGCGCTGTGCATCGCGGACGGCGTGCTCTACCTGGTCGCCGGCCGCGGCGAGTTCTCCCAGGGCTTCCTGTCCTCCCAGTCCTGGTACGTGCTCGCGGTGGACATCGGCACGGGAAAGCGGCTGTGGACGGCACCGCTGCCCAAGAGGCGCCAGGACTCCTCGCAGTTGTACTTCCTCGCCGCCTCGGTCGTCGGGAACCGTCTCGTGGCGCTCCAGGAAGCCGACGACGGCAGCGTGCACGCCGTCGTACGCGACACCCGTACGGGCACGGTCCGCTGGGACCGCAAGCTCGACGGGGTCGCTCCGGACCAGGTACGGCAGCCTCTCGTCACCGACGCGCAGCACCTGTACGTGGGAGCCGGCCCGCTCCGGGCCCTGCGGCTCGGCGACGGCGGGGTCGCCTGGGACTCCAAGTCCGCACGGCCGGGCCGCACCTACGGCCTTCCGGCGCTCGGGAAAGGCTCCTTGTACGCCGTCGAGAAGGGACTCGGGCTCGTCGCGTTCGACCCGGCGACCGGGCGCGTCAAGTGGCAGGAGAAGGGCGCACAGGGCGCGAAAGCGGACCTGAAGACCGCCCCGGTCGTCGGCCCCGACTACGCGTACACCAAGCGAGGGGGGCGGTTGTGGGCCATCGACCTGTCCTCCCACGCGCCCGACCACTCCTACCGGACCACCGGCGACCGCTTCATGATCCACGAGAAGGCCGGGGAGATCATCGCGCTGGGCGGTCACTTCCTCGCGGCCTTCCCGCTGCGATGAGCCGACCGGCGCGGACGAGCCGACCGGTGCAGACGAGAGAGAGCGACAAGCGATGAGACCCCTGGGGACCGGCGACCCGATCCGGCTCGGCCCGTACCGGCTGCTCGGTGTGCTGGGTGAGGGCGGCATGGGCAAGGTGTACGTGGGGCAGGACCACGCGGGCACCGTCGCCGCCGTGAAGGTGCTCCGGCCGGAGCTCGCCCATGACACCGGCCTCGCCCAGCGGTTCGTACGCGAGGCGCTGGCGGCCCAGGCCGTGCGCAGCCCCGGGGTGGCGGCGGTCCTCGGCGCGCAGACCGAGGGCGGACGGCCGTGGATCGCCACCGAGTTCCTCGCCGGACCGACACTGGACCAGGTCGTGGACCGGCTCGGGCCGCTGGACGACACGGCACTGCGCGCTCTGGCCGCGTCGGTCGCCCGCACCCTGCGGGACATCCATGCCGCCGGCTTCGTCCACCGCGACCTCAAGCCGCCGAACATCGTGCTCACCTCGGACGGCCCGAGGGTCATCGACTTCGGTATCGCACGGCCCGAGCACGGTCTGACGCTCACCACCACCGGGCAGATCCCGGTCACTCCGGGGTACGGCGCCCCCGAGCAGGTGCTCGGCCGGCGCGTCACCCCGGCTGCCGACGTCTTCTCCCTCGGTGCCGTACTCGTGTACGCGGCCACGGGGCACCGGGCGTTCGAAGGCGCGCACGTGGCCGCCGTCCAGTACGAGGTCGTCCATGGCGAACCGCTCTGGCACGGCCTCTCACCCGAGCAGCACGCCCTGATCGCCCCGTGTCTCGCCAGGGAAGCGGCCGGGCGGCCCACGCCCGAGCAGGTCGCCGGCGCCTTCGCTCCGCCCAGGAAGTCCGGCACGGCGTGGACGCGCGGGCCGGTGGCGGACGCGATCAGGGAGCGGGAGCGTGAGGTACGCGAACTGACCGCACCGCTGATGACGACACAGACCGGGGCGGGGCCGAGCCGACGGGGACTGCTCACCGGGATCGCGGCCGGCGGCGCGCTGCTCGTGGTGGGCGGCGGCACCGGCTGGTGGCTGCTGCGCGACGGCGGCCAGAGCCGCGCGGACCTGTTCACCATCCCGCCCGCGGTGAAGACACCGGCCGCACGCGTCCTGTCCGCCGACGACGGCGACTACATCGTCGGTGACCAGGTGAAGCCGCTCTGGACGCGCAAAGGGGCCGTCGCGACCGATGCACCGGCCCCCCTGCCCATCCGGGACGTCATCATCGCCGCCACCCCCTCCGGCGGCCTCGCGGCGTTCAACGTCGTCGACGGCAAACGCCGCTGGCAGGCCCCGGACACGCCGATGACGGGCGGCTGCCTCTCGCTCTCCGACCGCCTGCTCGTGGCCGCCGACACGGAAGGCACGCTGCGCACCTACGTCCCGTCCACCGGTGAGCCCAAGTGGACGGCGAAGGCCGACGCCAAGGCGCTGCTGGCCGCCGACGAGGACGCGGTGTACGTGCTGACGAAGGACCACCGGCTGCGCTCGGTGGGCCGCTCCGACGCGCGGATCCGCTGGACCGTGCCGATGGCGCAGCAGTTCAGGACCAGCGTCTACCCCGAGGGCGCCGCCGACAGCGGAACACTGGTCGTGCCGACCACCACCGGACACGCCCTGGCGGTCGACACGAAGACCGGCCGCACCCTGTGGGTGCTGTCCAACCAGGCGAAGAAGAAGCAGCTCGTCCCGGTGGCGCGCGGTGGTGTGGTCTACCTCAACGGCAAGACGCTCACCGCGCGCAGGATGTCGGACGGCAAGGAACTCTGGCACCAGACGGACAGCTACGCGAACCCGCCGGAATACGGTGCCGCCCAGGTCTTCGGTGACTCCGTGTACGTGACCATCGGCGGCATGAGCACCCGGTTCGGCCTCCGCAAGGGCGACGACGAACGGTGGACGGCCTACGAGGCGGGCCAGGGCCCGGTCCTGGTACAGGGCAGCGGCGCGTGGGCGCTCGACGACGACTACAACGGCACCACGGTGCGCGCCTTCAGCCTCAAGGACGGCTCGGAGGTCTGGAACTACAACTTCGCCTCGTTCCTGGGTCTCAAGGTCGCGGTCAAACTGGCGGTCGGCGGCAACCGGGCCTTCGCCACGGCCAACGGCTCACTGATCGCGTTCCCGGTCTTCTGACCACACCGCACGACCGCCGACGGCGGCGGGCCCGGACTCCTCCAGGAGCCCGGGCCCGCCGCCGAAACCGTCATGCGCGCCGTCCCGCGCCACCGTCACGCGCCGCTCACTGCGCCGTGAGCCCCCCATCGCGCTCCGAGGGCTCCAGGTCGAACTCCCCGTCCCGCGCCCCCAGCACGAACGCGCGCCACTCCGCCTCGGTGTAGCGCAGCACGGTGCCGTGGTCGAGTGAGGAACGCATCGCCACGGCCCCGCCCGGCAGGTACGCGATCTCGACCCGCTCCTCGTGCTCCTCCGTGCCGGGCGCGCCCTGCCACTCCACGCCCGAGATGTCGAGCGCGTACAGTTCGTCCCGCTCCCGCTCCTTGCGTGCCCTGAGCTCCGCTTCCGTCTCCGTCATCGTGCCGCGATCCCTTTCCGGCCTGTGTACGGTCCCGGCGCTCACCCTAGTGGCGGACCGGGCCCCGACCGGGTGGTTTCAGAACCGGGGGAAAGACATCGGCCACCTGCTGGTACCCTGTGTGACGGCCGTTTGTGTACGCACCCCCGGAGCCGTCGGCTCTGGTGGCCGCGCCCAGCGGATCCCCGCCTCCCGAGTAACGGAAGCCCCCCGAGACGTAGACCGGGGGCACTCGGTGGCACTCAACAGACTATGAGGAGTGCGCGTGTCGCTCGACGCCGCTACGAAGAAGCAGATCATCGCCGAGTTCGGTACCAAGGAGGGCGACACCGGCTCCCCCGAGGTCCAGGTCGCGATGCTCTCCCGTCGGATCTCCGACCTGACGGAGCACCTCAAGACCCACAAGCACGACCACCACTCCCGCCGTGGCCTGCTGATCCTCGTCGGTCAGCGCCGCCGCCTGCTGCAGTACCTGGCGAAGAAGGACATCCAGCGCTTCCGTACGCTGGTCGACCGCCTCGGCATCCGTCGTGGTGCGGCGGGCGCCAAGTAAGTCGCCGTGAAGGGAGCGGTTCCCGGTAGCACCCGGGGACCGCTCCCTTCGTCGTACGCACGGAAACGTGCGGAGTGTCACTCACGCTTTGTAGTGTGGTAGCACAACGCAATACGCACGACACAGAACGACGTACGGCACAGAACAACGACGTACGACACAGAACGAGGAGAAGCGCACCTCGCCGCCGCCGGTCCTCGGTAGTGGCCCCCGGGGGATGCGAGCCCCGGGTGCTTCGATCGAAGACCGGCCCGCACCAGACGGAGCGCTTCTCCGCCACCGTCCCCCTGCCACACGGGCAGCCAAGGGACGAAAGACGATATGTAACGGAGAAAACGCTAGTGGAGAACGAGACCCACTACGCCGAGGCCGTCATCGACAACGGCCCCTTCGGCACCCGAACCATCCGCTTCGAGACCGGTCGCCTGGCCAAGCAGGCCGCCGGCTCCGCCGTGGCGTACCTGGACGACGACACCATGGTGCTGTCGGCCACCACCGCCTCCAAGAACCCCAAGGACCAGCTCGACTTCTTCCCCCTCACGGTGGACGTCGAGGAGCGGATGTACGCCGCCGGCAAGATCCCCGGCAGCTTCTTCCGCCGTGAGGGCCGGCCCTCCGAGGACGCGATCCTCACCTGCCGCCTGATCGACCGCCCGCTGCGCCCGTCCTTCAAGAAGGGCCTGCGCAACGAGATCCAGGTCGTCGCCACGATCATGGCCCTCAACCCCGATCACCTGTACGACGTCGTCGCGATCAACGCCGCTTCCGCGTCCACGCAGCTGGCCGGCCTGCCCTTCTCCGGCCCGATCGGCGGCGTCCGCGTCGCGCTGATCCACGGCCAGTGGGTCGCCTTCCCGACGCACACCGAGCTTGAGGACGCCGTCTTCGACATGGTCGTCGCGGGCCGCGTCCTGGAGGACGGCGACGTCGCGATCATGATGGTCGAGGCCGAGGCCACCGAGAAGACCATCAAGCTGGTCGAGGGCGGCTCCGAGGCGCCGACCGAGGAGGTCGTCGCCGCCGGTCTGGAGGCCGCGAAGCCCTTCATCAAGGTCCTGTGCCGCGCCCAGGCCGACCTCGCCGCCAAGGCCGCGAAGCCGACCGCCGAGTTCCCGATCTTCCTGGACTACCAGGACGACGTCCTGGAGGCCCTGACCGCCGCCGTCAAGCCGGAGCTGGCCTCCGCGCTGACGATCGCGGGCAAGCAGGAGCGCGAGGCCGAGCTGGACCGCGTCAAGGGTCTGGCCGCCGAGAAGCTCCTCCCGGAGTTCGAGGGCCGCGAGAAGGAGATCTCCGCCGCGTACCGCTCGCTGACCAAGACCCTGGTCCGTGAGCGCGTCATCAAGGAGAAGAAGCGCATCGACGGCCGTGGCGTGACGGACATCCGTACGCTCGCCGCCGAGGTCGAGGCCATCCCGCGGGTGCACGGCTCCGCGGTGTTCGAGCGTGGCGAGACCCAGATCCTGGGCGTCACCACCCTCAACATGCTCCGCATGGAGCAGCAGCTGGACACCCTCTCCCCGGTGACCCGCAAGCGCTACATGCACAACTACAACTTCCCGCCGTACTCCACCGGCGAGACCGGCCGCGTCGGCTCCCCGAAGCGCCGCGAGATCGGCCACGGCGCCCTCGCCGAGCGCGCCCTGGTGCCGGTGCTGCCGACGCGTGAGGAGTTCCCCTACGCGATCCGCCAGGTCTCCGAGGCGCTGAGCTCCAACGGCTCGACGTCCATGGGCTCGGTCTGCGCCTCCACCATGTCGCTGCTGAACGCCGGTGTGCCGCTGAAGGCCCCGGTCGCCGGTATCGCCATGGGCCTGATCTCCCAGGAGATCGAGGGCGAGACGCACTACGTCACCCTCACCGACATCCTCGGTGCCGAGGACGCCTTCGGTGACATGGACTTCAAGGTCGCCGGCACCAAGGAGTTCGTGACCGCCCTCCAGCTCGACACCAAGCTGGACGGCATCCCGGCCTCCGTCCTGGCCGCGGCCCTCAAGCAGGCCCGCGACGCCCGCCTGCACATCCTCGACGTGATGATGGAGGCCATCGACCGCCCCGACGAGATGTCCCCGCACGCCCCGCGGATCATCACCGTCAAGATCCCGGTCGACAAGATCGGCGAGGTCATCGGCCCCAAGGGCAAGATGATCAACCAGATCCAGGAGGACACGGGCGCCGAGATCACCATCGAGGACGACGGCACGATCTACATCGGTGCCGCCGACGGTCCCTCGGCGGAGGCCGCCCGCGCCACGATCAACGGCATCGCCAACCCGACGATGCCCGAGGTCGGCGAGCGCTACCTGGGTACGGTCGTCAAGACCACCACCTTCGGTGCGTTCGTCTCCCTGCTGCCCGGCAAGGACGGTCTGCTGCACATCTCGCAGATCCGCAAGCTCGCCGGCGGCAAGCGCGTGGAGAACGTCGAGGACGTCCTCGGTGTGGGCCAGAAGGTCCAGGTCGAGATCGCCGAGATCGACTCCCGCGGCAAGCTCTCCCTCGTTCCGGTGATCGAGGGCGAGGAAGGCGACGAGACTGCGAAGGACGACGCCGAGCAGTGACGTCCCGTAGCTCCCAGGTGACGGCCCGCCCCTCTTCGGAGGCGCGGGCCGTCGCCCGTACCCAAACCTTGATCAAGGGCCAGAACGGCATCGGCACGGTCCGCAAGACCACCCTCCCGGGCGGCCTGCGCATCGTCACCGAGACCCTGCCCTCGGTCCGCTCCGCGACCTTCGGCATCTGGGCGCACGTCGGCTCCCGCGACGAGACCCCGGCCCTGAACGGCGCCACGCACTACCTGGAGCACCTGCTCTTCAAGGGCACGCGCCGGCGCAGCGCGCTGGACATCTCCGCCGCGATCGACGCCGTCGGCGGCGAGATGAACGCGTTCACGGCCAAGGAGTACACGTGCTACTACGCGCGTGTGCTCGACACCGACCTGCCGCTCGCCATCGACGTCGTCTGCGACATGCTGACCGGCTCGCTCATCCTGGAGCAGGACGTCGACGTCGAGCGCGGTGCGATCCTCGAAGAGATCGCCATGACCGAGGACGACCCGGGCGACTGTGTGCACGACCTGTTCGCGCACACCATGTTCGGCAACAACGCCCTCGGCCGTCCCGTCCTCGGCACCGTCGACACGGTCAACGCCCTCACCGCCGACCGCATCCGCCGCTTCTACCGGAAGCACTACGACCCCACCCACCTCGTGGTCGCCTGCGCCGGCAACATCGACCACACCAAGGTCGTACGACAGGTCCGTGCGGCCTTCGAGAAGGCGGGCGCCCTGCGGACCCCCGACGCGCAGCCCATCGCCCCGCGCGACGGCAGCCGTACGATCCGCACCTCCGGCAAGGTCGAGCTGCTCGGCCGCAAGACCGAGCAGGCGCACGTGGTCCTGGGCATGCCCGGCATCGCCCGCACCGACGACCGCCGCTGGGCCATGGGCGTGCTCAACACCGCCCTCGGCGGCGGCATGTCCTCCCGGCTCTTCCAGGAGGTCCGGGAGAAGCGCGGCCTCGCCTACAGCGTGTACTCCTACACCTCCGGCTTCGCCGACTGCGGCCTGTTCGGCGTGTACGCCGGCTGCCGGCCGAGCCAGGTGCACGACGTGCTGAAGATCTGCCGCGACGAACTCGACCACGTGGCGGCCGACGGCCTCACCGACGACGAGATCGCCCGCGCCATCGGCCAGCTCCAGGGCTCCACCGTCCTCGGCCTGGAGGACACCGGCGCGCTGATGAACCGCATCGGCAAGAGCGAACTGTGCTGGGGCGAGCAGATGTCCGTCGACGACATGCTGAACCGGATAGCGGCGGTCACCCCGGACGACGTCCGCGCGGTCGCCCGCGACATCCTGGGGCAGCGCCCGTCGCTGTCGGTCATCGGCCCGCTGAAGGACAAGCAGGCCGCGCGGCTGCACGACGCCGTCGCCTAATCCCTCCCGGTCACTCCCCTAAGGAAGCAAGAGATGAGCAAGCTGCGCGTGGCGGTCCTCGGTGCCAAGGGCCGGATCGGCTCCGAGGCGGTCAGGGCGGTCGAGGCGGCCGAGGACATGGAGCTGGTCGCCGCCCTCGGCCGGGGCGACACGCTGGAGGCGCTGACGGCGGCCGGCGCCCAGGTCGCCGTGGAGCTGACCACCCCGGACTCCGTCATGGACAACCTCGACTTCTGCGTGCGCCACGGCATCCACGCGGTCGTCGGTACGACGGGCTGGACCGAGGAGCGCCTCGCGCGGCTGAAGGGCTGGCTCGCCCAGTCCCCGCAGACCGGCGTGCTCATCGCGCCGAACTTCTCCATCGGGGCCGTACTGACGATGAAGTTCGCGCAGATCGCCGCGCCGTACTTCGAGTCGGTCGAGGTGGTCGAGCTGCACCACCCGAACAAGGTGGACGCGCCGAGCGGTACGGCCACGCGCACCGCCCAGCTCATCGCCGAGGCCCGCCGGGCCGCCGGTACGGCCCCGGCGCCGGACGCCACGGCCACCGCCCTGGAGGGCGCGAGGGGCGCGAACGTCGACGGGGTCCCGGTCCACGCCGTCCGCCTGCGGGGCCTGCTGGCCCACCAGGAGGTGCTGCTCGGCGGCGAGGGCGAGACGCTCACCGTCCGCCACGACTCCCTGCACCACAGCAGCTTCATGCCGGGCATCCTGCTCGGCGCCCGCCGCGTGGTGACCACTCCGGGCCTGACCTTCGGCCTGGAACACTTCCTGGACCTGAGCTGAGACAGAACCTCCCATGCGCGCGAAGATCACCTACCTCGTCACGGCCGCCGTCCTGGTCTTCTACTTCGTCCTGGTCGGCAGCCGCGGCGTGATGCTCATCCAGTCCGGCACGGTCGTCACCGTCACCTTCGGTGTGGCGGTGCTGATCCTGCCGGTCATCGGCCTGTGGTTCCTGTGGAAGAACACCCAGTTCGTCCGCAGGGCCAACGCCCTCGCCGCCGAGCTGGACGCCGAGGGAGCCCTGCCGGTCGACGAGCTCAAGCGCCTGCCCAGCGGCCGGATCGACCGCGACTCGGCCGACGAGGTCTTCGCCCGGCGCAAGGCCGAGACCGAGGCGTCCCCCGAGGACTGGCGCTGCTGGTTCCGCCTCGCCGTCGCCTACCACGACGCCCGCGACACCCCCCGGGCGCGCAAGGCGATGCAAAGAGCCATAGCCCTGCACGACGGCCGTCCCGTCCACGCCTGACAGCGTCCGGCTGCGCGCCCACCGCCGAGCCCGCGCCGTGCCTCCCCCAGTGCCTTGAGGGCCCGGGAGGTGCCGCGCTGGTGTCGGACGGGGGTGGCTGGGGCGCTGGGCACCGCCCAGCAGAGCGGATCCGTCCCTACGGCGCCAGCCGCCCGCACTCCGCCGCCCACGCCTCCACCGTGTCGGCGGCGCGGTCGAACGCGGCCGGCCGCCCCAGGAAGTCCAGCGTGTGCGTGGTCAGCAGCGGTGCCGTGTCCCCGGCCGAGCGGTCCTGGCGGACGAGCATCAGCGCCTGCCCCTGCACCGTCCGCGGCAGGCCCAGCCAGCGCACCGGCTGCTGCACCGTCCGCGCCGAGAGCACCTGGGCCCACGGTGTCGTACGCGTCATCAGCGGGCCGACCTGACGCACTCCGCGGCCGCTCACCCACACGCCCATGCGCAGCAGCCGCAGTGCTACCGCGATGACCAGGAGCGCCCCGACGAGGACGGCCCCGGCGGCGGACACCGAGTCGGTCAGGGCGATGGCCACCGCGGCGAACAGCACGAACGAGGCGAGCAGCAGCACCAGCGCTGCCACGCCCACACGCCAGGGACCCGGACGGTAGGGGCGCCGCCAGCGCTCCCGGTCGTCGTACGGCAGCGCGCTCTCGGCGGCGGCCTCGAAGGGCCGGTCGGCCGTCAGGAAGGACAGGGGCACGGCTGGTCCTCACAATTCTTGCGTGAGCTGTGCCCGGTGAGGCTATCCGCCGCTGTTCCCGCTCACCACCCTTGGGCGGCCGGAAGGGTCAGTGCCCCTGCGAGGCCTGGGACTGCTGGGCCGGCGTACTGGACGGCGTGGACATCGCCGGCATGCCGATGACGAGGGACCCCGCCAGCCCGGCGACGATCGTGAGTCCCAGCAGCCAGCGCCCGGCTATCTCGCCGAAGGACGCCCGCTGACGGGGCGGGGGAGTGACATTGCTGCGAAACCGGTCCGCCTCGGCCAGGAAGGCGAAGGGTACGGGCTCGCGGGGGGCACCTCCCGGCGGTGGCTGGGGGAGGAACATGGCGGGTACGTCTCCTCTCGGGGGTCGAACGAACAGCCCTCACGGGTACAGACGCTCCAGTGACACAAAAGGTGCCCATGTCGGAAAAAATCCGTGGTGGGATTTTTGAGGTGAGGTCCTGCTCCGGGCCGGGCGGGTGCCCCGTAAGGTGGGCGCGAACCTAAGAAGTGATGGGAAGGACCCCCACCCCCGTGACCACCCCCGAGTCGCTCACGTTCCGCAGTGACGTCACCGTCGAGCTGGTGAAGTCCAGCGCGTCGGACGCCGACGTCCTCTTCGCCGCGAGGGTCTCCACCGCCGGCGAGCAGTCCCTGGACGAGCTGAAGAAGGACCCCGAGCGCTCCAAGGGCCTGATCAACTACCTGATGCGCGACCGGCACGGCAGCCCGTTCGAGCACAATTCGATGACGTTCTTCATCAGCGCCCCGATCTTCGTCTTCCGCGAGTTCATGCGGCACCGCGTGGGCTGGTCGTACAACGAGGAGTCCGGGCGCTACCGGGAGCTGCAGCCGGTCTTCTACGTCCCCGGCGCCGAGCGCAAGCTGGTCCAGCAGGGCCGCCCCGGCAAGTACGTCTTCGTCGAGGGCACCCCGGCCCAGCACGAGGTGGTCAGCAGCACCCTGCGGGAGTCGTACGAGCAGGCGTACACGGCCTACCAGAAGCTGCTCGCCGAGGGCGTCGCCCGCGAGGTCGCCCGCGCGACCCTCCCCGTCGGCCTCTACTCCTCGATGTACGCCACCTGCAACGCCCGCTCCCTGATGCACTTCCTCGGCCTGCGCACCCAGCACGAGCTGGCCAAGGTGCCGTCCTTCCCGCAGCGGGAGATCGAGATGGTCGGTGAGGAGATGGAGGCGGAGTGGGCCAGGCTCATGCCGCTGACGTACGCCGCCTTCAACGCGAACGGGCGCGTGGCCCCGTAGGCAAGGCCTACGAAGCCCTGTTCCCTCACCAGGAACGGATGTCCGGATCAGCCTCGCGAAGTGTCCGTATTGCGGCATTTAGAGAAGTTCATCTAGCCTGATCAAACGGACCCGGCACTGCTTGAACCCCCGAGCAGGCAGTGCCGGGCTCCGCATTTGTCAGGACTTTCCCGGCACCCCACGGGCAGACCACGTATTGAGCACCGAGTAGCGTGTTACCCATGGCTCCGACCTCGACTCCGCAGACCCCCTTCGGGCGGGTCCTCACCGCCATGGTCACGCCCTTCACGGCGGACGGCGCACTCGACCTCGACGGCGCGCAGCGACTCGCCGCCCACCTGGTGGACGCAGGCAACGACGGCCTGATCATCAACGGCACCACCGGCGAGTCCCCCACCACCAGTGACGCGGAGAAATCGGACCTGGTACGAGCCGTACTGGAGGCGGTCGGCGACCGCGCCCACGTCGTCGCCGGAGTCGGCACCAACGACACCCACCACAGCATCGAGCTGGCTCGCGAGGCCGAGCGCACCGGCGCACACGGCCTCCTGGTCGTCACGCCGTACTACAACAAGCCCCCGCAGGAGGGCCTCTACCGGCACTTCACGGCCGTCGCGGACGCCACCGGCCTGCCGGTCATGCTCTACGACATCCCCGGCCGCAGCGGCGTCCCGATCAACACCGAGACCCTCGTCCGGCTCGCCGAACACCCCCGGATCGTCGCCAACAAGGACGCCAAGGGCGACCTCGGCCGCGCCAGCTGGGCCATCGCCCAGTCCGGCCTCGCCTGGTACTCCGGCGACGACATGCTGAACCTCCCGCTGCTCTCCGTGGGCGCGGTCGGCTTCGTCTCGGTCGTCGGTCACGTCGTGACCCCGGACCTGCGCGCTCTGGTCGACGCCCATGTCTCCGGCGACGTCGTCAAGGCCACCGAGATCCACCAGAAGCTGCTCCCGGTCTACACCGGCATGTTCCGCACCCAGGGCGTCATGACCACCAAGGCCGCGCTCGCCCTCCAGGGCCTGCCCGCCGGGCCGCTGCGCCCGCCCATGGTCGAGTGCTCGCCCGAGGAGATTGCCCAGCTCAAGATCGATCTTGCTGCCGGCGGGGTACAGCTCTGACAACAGACTTGGCACCACAAGGGCTTCACAACTGAAGAACAACAGAAGAAGGCGGGCCACCGGTGCCCGCACCCACAACGACAACTGCTTATGCACGAACGTCACGCGCGCCACGTGCCCGACCGGTACGTGGCGCGCGTGGTGAGGAGAGTCTTTTGAGTCATCCGCATCCCGAACTCGGCCCGCCCCCGCCGCTCCCTGAGGGTGGCCTGCGGGTCACCCCACTCGGCGGTCTCGGTGAGATCGGCCGGAACATGACGGTCTTCGAGTACGGCGGCCGCCTGCTGATCGTCGACTGCGGAGTGCTCTTCCCCGAGGAGGAGCAGCCCGGAATCGACCTGATCCTGCCGGACTTCTCGTCCATCCGGGACCGCCTCGACGACATCGAGGGCATCGTCCTCACGCACGGCCACGAGGACCACATCGGTGGTGTCCCCTTCCTGCTCCGCGAGAAGCCGGACATCCCGCTGATCGGCTCCAAGCTGACCCTCGCCCTCATCGAGGCCAAGCTCCAGGAGCACCGCATCCGCCCGTACACCCTTGAGGTGGCGGAGGGGAACCGCGAGCGCGTCGGACCCTTCGACTGCGAGTTCATCGCCGTCAACCACTCCATCCCGGACGCCCTGGCCGTCGCCATCCGCACCCCCGCCGGCATGGTGGTGCACACCGGCGACTTCAAGATGGACCAGCTCCCGCTGGACAACCGCCTCACCGACCTCCACGCGTTCGCGCGCCTGAGCGAGGAAGGCATCGACCTCCTCCTCACGGACTCCACGAACGCCGAGGTCCCGGGCTTCACCCCGCACGAGCGCGACATCTCCAACGTCCTGCGTCAGGTCTTCGCCGGCGCCCGCAAGCGGATCATCGTGGCGAGCTTCGCCAGCCATGTGCACCGCATCCAGCAGATCCTGGACGCCGCCCACGAGTACGGCCGCCGGGTCGCCTTCGTCGGCCGCTCCATGGTCCGCAACATGGGCATCGCCCGCGACCTCGGCTATCTGAAGGTTCCGCCGGGCCTGGTCGTCGACGTCAAGACCCTGGACGACCTGCCGGACCACGAGGTGGTCCTGGTCTGCACGGGCTCCCAGGGCGAGCCGATGGCGGCGCTGTCGCGGATGGCCAACAGGGACCACCAGATCCGGATCGTCGACGGCGACACGGTGATCCTGGCGTCCTCCCTGATCCCCGGCAACGAGAACGCGGTCTACCGCGTGATCAACGGCCTGACCCGCTGGGGCGCCAACGTGGTCCACAAGGGCAACGCCAAGGTGCACGTCTCCGGCCACGCGTCCGCGGGCGAGCTGCTGTACTTCTACAACATCTGCCGCCCGAGGAACCTGATGCCGGTGCACGGCGAATGGCGGCACCTGCGCGCCAACGCCGAGCTGGGAGCGCTCACGGGCGTCCCGCACGACCGGATCGTCATCGCCGAGGACGGCGTGGTGGTCGACCTGGTCGAAGGCAAGGCCAAGATCTCCGGCAAGGTCCAGGCCGGTTACGTCTACGTCGACGGCCTCTCCGTCGGCGATGTCGGCGAGCCGGCCCTCAAGGACCGCAAGATCCTCGGCGACGAGGGCATCATCTCGGTCTTCGTGGTCGTGGACTCGTCCACCGGCAAGATCACCGGCGGTCCGCACATCCAGGCGCGCGGTTCAGGTATCGAGGACTCGGTGTTCGCCGACGTCATCCCGAAGATCACGGAAGTGCTGGAGCGGTCCGCCCAGGACGGTGTCGTGGAGCCCCACCAGCTGCAGCAACTCGTCCGCCGCACCCTCGGCAAGTGGGTCTCGGACAGCTATCGCCGCAGGCCGATGATCCTCCCGGTGGTCGTGGAGGTCTGACGCCCCGTCGGCCGCCGGCCGACGCGAGCCCGGAGCGGGGCGCCTCGATTTGCATCGGGGCGCCCCGCTCCAGTACGTTTACGGCTCCGCCCAACCGGGAACTCCAGCACTTCACGCGCTGGACACAGGTGCCCGGAGCGGGAGGGAAAACCGACTCAGAACTTCTGATAAAGTCGGAACCGCCGGAAAGGGAAACGCGAGAGCGGGAACCTGGAAAGCACCGAGGAAATCGGATCGAGAAAAGATCTGATAGAGTCGGAAACACCGAAGGGAAG
>NZ_BMTD01000015.1 GCF_014649495.1 Streptomyces filipinensis
GGGCGACAAGGAGAGGTTCAACCGGGACCTGCTGGAATTCCTCAACAAGTAGCAGCCGACCCTGCCAGCCGCAGGGTCTTGCTCGCCTTCGCCCAGGACGACGAGGGAACGCCCGCGCCCTCGGACTCGGGCCGGCGCCGGCATCGAGCAGGTCCTGCACAGCGGCCTCACCCTGCGCCCCGACACCGCGGTGCCGGATCCTTTGCCGGTCACGATCGCCTCGTATCCCCGGCATCCTGACCGTGGTCGATTGCGACGCGCAGGAGGACGATCGCGCCGTCGGCGGCTTCAGCATGGCTGACGACCACCTCACGGAGAGGTCCAAGCCGCTGCTGGGCTGCGGCTCTTCGGAGTGACGGTCGTTGATCTCTTTGAACGTCGACGTCGGGGCGTTCGAGGTTCCCGGAGGTGCACTCGCGGTCGTGCTCTCCCCGGATGCCGGGCACGTGGTGGCCACCGGCCCTCTGGGGTACGCCCTGTGGCGCCGCTCGGACGGCCGTACGACGGTGCGGGAGTCCGTCGGCCCAGGCGGCGGCCGCCGCCTGGGCCGACGGACCCGGGTCGCGGTCGCCTCTGGCCGCCGCGCACTCGTACCCGACGCGGACCGCGGTGAGTTGTGGCGTACGGAGCCCGCAGCGTCGCCCCTCACCGACCTCGCCTGGATGCGGCAGGGGCGGCGACTGGCCGTGGCAGCGTAAGGGGCCGTGCGCTGCCACCAGCGGCACACCGAGAAACCGGTCGCCACCTACCCCTACGTGGGCTCCCCTCTCGCACTCGCCGTCGCGCCCACCGGGAGGTGGATCTGCAGCGGCAACCAGGACGCCTCCATCCACATCTGGCGCGCCCGCGGCGGCGGCGAGCTGACCATGTCCGGCTGACCGGAGAAGGTCTCCCGGCTCGCCTTCGACGACACCGGCTTCTGGCCGCCGACGGCGCACCCGACGTGACCGTGTGGGACTTCTCCGGCAAGGGGCCGGAGGGAACCGCACCGCACTCACTCCGCTACCACGAGACGGTGACCGCGCTGGCCTGGCGACCGGGCGCGGCCGGGCAAGTGGCCAGCGACGGCGACGGCACCGTAGCCCTGTGGCACGCCACAGCCGGGCGACCCCAGGCACACTGGCGCGGCAGAGCACGGCTTCCAGGTCCGTACGACGGACTGCCTCGGTCCCTGCGACCAGGCCGACGTCATCGTCGTCCAGCCCTCCACCGCCGGGCGCCGGGGCGGAGGCCGCGCCGTCTGGGGCGGCTTCGCCATGGACGACGACAGCACCGACGACCTGCTGCGCTGGGCACCCCAGGGCGGACCCGGCATCGCCGAACCGACCGCCACCCTGGCCCTCCAGCTCATCCGCCCGCCGCGCGAGGCACGCGCCCGTGCACGCCGATGACTTCGACGCCGGCGGCCGCGACATTCTCGCGGCAGCCCGGCTCGACGAGGCCTCCGCCGCCTCCGTCGCCACGACGTTCCAGGCCCTCGCCACACCGTCCCGCCTACTGATCCTCACCACCCTGCGGCAACGCCCGTGCCCCGTCGGCGAACTCGCCGCCGCCATCGGCATGGAACAGTCCGCCGTTCCCACCAACCGCGCCTGCTGCGCGCCCTGGGCCTGGTCACTGGCCGCCGCGACGGCCGTCGCATCGTCTACAGCCTCTACGACGACCACGTCGCCCAGGCCGTCCACCACATCGAGCACCTGCACCTCGGCGCACGCGACATCGGCTGACGCACAGCATCCGGGAGGGGTGCGTCAGTTGAGGTGCGCCACCTGCGCGGCGCCGGGGCCGTGCGCAGCCGGTCGGGCAGCGTGCCGTCGTCGGGCATTCCGGCCCGAAGCCAGGCCCCGATCGCCTCGGCGTCGGCCCAGCAATGGCCCCGACTGACACGCCCCCACAGCTCATGACCGAGCATCGCTCGAATCACCAGCGCCGGCCTCCGCTCGCCGCGCGCCGTTGCCTTCTACCGCCGGCAGGGCTGGACCCAGGCCGCGCTTCCCCTCTGAGCGCGCGCAGGGCTTCACCCCTCCCGCTGGCTGTCACGCCAACCCGGTCGTCCAACTCGCTCGCTCGACCGCCAAGACGCTGAAGCGCAGGCCCAACTTCGCCACACAGGGACGTGACCGCGGCCATTGATCGAAAAGTTCAACTGTGCGGCCGGCTGGGCGCCACCGCAGGCAACCCGTCGACCGTTGCCGCGAGCAGAGGCAGGAGCTGGGCGAGTTTTCCCTGGTCACCGATGGCGTCGAGAAGCCGGGTCTGGTCGGAGTGGACGCGGTGGGCGGCGCGCTGGTGGAGGATGCGGCCGCGGGCGGTGAGGTGCAGCAGGACGCGGCGGCGGTCGCCGGGGTCGGGCCGACGGTAGACGAGGTTACCGGCGACCATGCGGTCGACGAGCTTGGTCAGAGTGGGCGCCGGCATGAGGGCGTGGTCGGCGATTTCGGACATCGGGTGGCCCTGCCCGTCGGCAACGGCCGACAGGACGCGCCACTCCTCCACCGAGCAGCCCTCCTCGGCCAGCACCGCGGCCAAGCGCCGGCCGAGGCGTCGCTCGGCGTGACTGAGGAGGTGGGCAAGGTCCGGGGAGGAGGGTTCGGAGGGCATTGCCGGTGTCCTTCCGACAGGTCTAGTGTTCGGGCAGATTACGAGCCTCCGCGAGGGTGCCGGGGCCCGGACCGGGATCCGCGCGCCCAGTGCCCTCACGGAGGTGGTCTGTGCATCCGGTACCGCCCAGAGGGAATGGCGATTCGAGCACGACGCTGGTCGTGGCCCTGGTCGTGCCGCTGCAGGGACCCGCGGGGGTCTTCGGCCCGTCGTGCGAGCTGGCCGCGCAACTGGCCGCGGAGGAACTGAACGCCCTGGGCGGCGTGCTGGACCGGGAGGTCCGCCTGGTCACGGTGGACGGCGGGGCATCGCCGGAGCGGGTGGCGGCCGAGGTCGAGGCGCTGGTGTCGCTGCGCGCGGTCGACGGGGTGGTGGGCTGGCACACCTCGGCCGTGCGCCAGGCACTGCTGCCGCGGATCGCGGGCCGCGTTCCATACGTCTACACAGCCCAGTACGAGGGTGGCGAGCGCACACCCGGGGTCTTCCTGACGGGCGAGACCGATGCCGCGCAACTGCTGCCGGCGATGCGGCTGCTGGCCGAGGCGACCGGCGCGCGACGCTGGTGCACGGTGGGCAACGACTATGTGTGGCCGCGCGTGACCGCCCGCGCCGCACGTCGATACGTCCGGGCGTGCGGCGGTCTGGTGCGCGACGAGGTCTTCGTGCCGCTGGGGACGCATGAGTTCGGGCCGGTGCTGCGCCGGATCGAGCGGTGCGAGGCGGACGCGGTGCTGATGCTGCTGGTCGGCGACGACGCGGCACGCTTCAACCGGGCGTTCGCCGCGTACGGCCTTCACCAGCGGTGTCTGCGGCTGAGCACCCATATGG
This sequence comes from Streptomyces filipinensis, assembly GCF_014649495.1. Taxonomy (GTDB): domain Bacteria; phylum Actinomycetota; class Actinomycetes; order Streptomycetales; family Streptomycetaceae; genus Streptomyces; species Streptomyces filipinensis. The sequence continues at coordinate 3,430 of NZ_BMTD01000015.1, forward strand.
ACGAGAACATCCTGCTGGCCACCGGTGCCGAGGCCACCGACGGGCTGTGGGCGACGGCCGGTTTCTTCGAGACGCTCGCGACCGCCGAGAGCCTGGACTTCAGCGCCCGTTACGCGGCGCGGTTCGGTGTGGATGCCCCAGTCGTGGGCAGTCTGGGCGAGTCGTGTTTCGAAGGGGTGCGCCTGCTGGCGGCGTTGGCCGAGCGGGCGCGGTCGCTGGACGTGCGGGCGATGTGCACCGTGGGCGAAGCGGTCTCCTACGAGGGCCCGCGCGGCGCACTGCGGCTGCGCGGCAACCATCTCACCCAACGGCTGTACCTGGCTCGGGCGGATGCCTTCGACTTCCACATCGTCACCCAACTCTGACTCCGATCCCTGCCGTTGACATCACCCTGCCACAGAAATACTTTCTACGGGAAGCATCTGGCGGAGGCGAGGCATCCGTATTCAATCGGGCCCTTCGCTCGCCGCAGTCGCCCATGGACGGGCACCCCGGCCCACACGGTTTCGCTCCCGTTGGCGTGCTATCTACGCGCATCGAATAAAGGCCCGTTAAAGACCTTTCCCTTAAAGGAAGCGAAACGTTCAAGAAACAGTGCGGCGTGACTCTTCCGTGCAATCACCCGGGGTCGTCCGGGTCGTCCCCAGTGCTGGGAAGAGGGAATGTCGTGACGGAGATCGTCGACAAGGAAGCACCGCCGGCGAGTACGGGCGGACGGACGTACAACAACTGGGCGCGGAACGACACGTTGGAGGACTACTCCCTGCGCTACGCGCCGAAGTCCTTCCGCCGCTGGACCCCCTACGTGGTGGCCACCACGGCACTCGGTGGCATCGCCTACCTCGCCGACTTCGCCATCGGCGGCTCGATCGCCATCTCCAACGGCTTCTCCAGCGCCATGGTCGCGATCCTGGCCGCGGCGGTGGTCATCTTCCTGACTGGCATCCCGATCTCGTACTACTCGGCGAAGTACTCCATCGACATGGACCTGCTGACCCGGGGCGCGGGCTTCGGCTACCTCGGATCCACGCTCACCTCGGTCATCTACGCCAGCTTCACCTTCATCTTCTTCGCCCTCGAAGGCTCGATCATGGCCCAGGCCCTGGAACTGGGGCTGCACATCCCGCTCGCCGTCGGCTATCTGATCTGCTCGCTGATCATCCTGCCGCTCGTCATCTACGGCATGACGGCGCTGTCGAAGATGCAGGTGTGGACGCAGCCGGTGTGGCTGGTGCTGATGGTCGCGCCGTTCGTGTCCATCGCCATCCAGGAGCCGGACGAGTTTTCGCAGTTCACGCACTTCGCCGGCAACTCCCCCACCGGCTCCAGCATCAGCATGCTCGGCGTCGGCGCGGGCGCCGGCGTGGCCCTGTCGCTGATCGCCCAGATCGGCGAGCAGGTCGACTACCTGCGCTTCATGCCCGACAAGACACCCGAGAACAGCAGGAAGTGGTGGGGCGCCGTCCTCTCCGCCGGCCCGGGCTGGGTGGTGCTCGGCGCGGCCAAGCAGATCGGCGGGGCCTTCCTCGCCTTCTACATCGCCGGCAGCGTGGGCCTGTCCAAGGCCAACGAGCCCATCCAGCAGTACGTCCACGGCTTCAAGACCTTCGCCGCACCCGTCGCCCTGGGCCTGGCCACGTTCTTCGTGATCCTGTCCCAGATAAAGATCAACTCGACGAACGCGTACTCCGGTTCGCTGTCCTGGTCGAACTTCTTCTCCCGCCTCACCCACCGCCACCCCGGCCGGGTCGTCTACATCTTCCTCAACGTCGGCATCGCGCTGGCCCTGATGGAGGGCGGCGTCTTCGGCTTCCTGAACACCGTCCTCGGCTTCTACTCCAACGTCGCCATCGCCTGGATCGGCGCGGTCGTCGCCGACCTCGTCATCAACAAACCGCTGAAGCTCAGTCCCTCGTACATCGAGTTCAAGCGCGCGCACCTGTACAACTTCAACCCGGTCGGCTTCGGATCGATGCTCATCGCCTCGGCCGTCTCCATCGCGGCCTACTTCGAGGCGTTCGGAGACTACGGCAAGGCATACTCCCCCTTCATCGCCCTGTTCCTCGCGATGGTCCTCTCACCGCTGTTCGCGATGCTCACGAAGGGCAGGTACTACATCGCCCGCGTCGACGACCTGGAGCAGCCGCTGCTCGGGGCGGACGGCCTGCCCTCCGCGGCCATGCTGACCTGCACCGTGTGCACGACCGACTTCGAGCGGCCGGACGTGGCGAACTGCCCCTTCCACGCCGGGGCGATCTGCTCACTGTGCTGCAGCCTGGAGAAGGACTGCCACGACTCCTGCAAGAGCGGCTCCGGCACGGGACCGGTCGCCCTCGCCATGCCCACCGTGCGGTCCGTGGACTGACCAGCATCACCTTCCCGTGTCCCGTTCGGCTCCGGCTCGCGTTGTTCGACGCGGGCCGGAGCCGACGTCGTCAGTCGGTCAGGTCTGCCTTAGCGTCGCGGGCGTACGGTGCTTCGAACGGGCATGCGTCGGTCAGCCCTTTGGCTGGTGCTGGACAGGTAGGACACGAATGCCCCCGTCGCTGCCGGCGGACTGCCGCAGCTGCTGGTTCTCAGCCTTCAGAACGTGCAAGACCCGCACCAGTTGCTGGAAGCATGTCCGCAGTTGGTTGTGCTGGGCGCTCAGGCGGGTGAGCTTGTGCTGCAGTTCGTCGTTCTTCCGCTTGAGGTCGTCGACGACCTTCGGACGTGCATCCTGCATCCGGACCAGGGCGTAGAACAGGCCTTTCAGCCCGGTGTGCTTGTGGGTGAGTTTGTTGCGCTTGACGTCGGCTTCCTGGGCGAGTGACTTGATGGTCAGCTGGCCATCGGAGCGCAGCGGCGTCCCCACCAGGAGCCGGATCATCGCGTCGGTGACGGCCTCGATCTCTGCGGCATCGCCGAGCCGCGAGGGGCTCGCTGCAGCGGCGGCCATCGCGAGGACCCGGCCCACGGTCTCGGCGCCACCCGCGGCCGCCGGTGGCGCGGCCGCATCCGCACCGTCGCTGTTGCTGTCCTGTCCGGTTGGGGCTGGTGCGTTCAGCGATCACGATCGCCGCTACCCCGCCCGCTCCCGACCGCGTCATCTGACTGACGGCCTATCCGGTCACCGAGTCCTCACTGCTGAACTGCTGACCGACGCCGCCACCGGCATTCAGGCGCGCATCCGCGCAGGCACCGACCCTCGCGAGGTCGACCCGCTCGACGACCAGGTGCACGCCGTACTGCACGGCTCCGGCCCCCACACCTTCGGCGCCGTCCCATTGCGGCTCGTCTACCGCCTCTCGGCCGTTGTAATCGGCGCTGACTCCTCCGGTCGCTGGGAGCGGACAAGCAACTACTACGCCCACGCCCATCGCATGTACCCAAACCTCGAATAGGAGGCGCCCACGTGAGCACCCCAACGCCCCCCAGCCGAGACCGTGACCGCGCTCGCGCGCCGGTACCGGCTCGAACTGGACATGAGCATCACCCCGGGCACCCCGGTATGGACCCTGGTCCCGGGGATCACCGAGTTCACACCGAAGATCGAACCAACGCAGCAGGTCGTCACCACCTACGACGCTGAGGGGTGGAGCGAGCAGGCCGTGACTATGCGCGCGTGGTCCATCGAAACGACGCTCGCGCACCGCGCCCACCCCACGACTGGCGCGTTCAACGCCGCGCAAAAGGCTCTGCGCAAGGCATCGATGTCGTTCGGCAGCGCCTCGTACGTGCGGATTCGCGATTACGACCGCAACGGTGCCGCGGATGCGCGGGCGGGTAAGCCGGACGGGCAGGAGCAGCAGGCGGCGGCGCAGGGCGGTGGTGTCGCGGGGGCGGGGTGCGGCGAGCGCTTGATAGATGGCGTTCCAGGCGGCTTGCGTCTGCACTGTGACTGTGCACGATAGGTGGCCCGGATGGACAAATGCGATGCACAGTTCGGGGCCCAGCGTCACCGGGTGGCTGGCGAGTGGCCCAGCGCCTCTCGCGCAGGAGAGCTGTGCACGGCGGTCCACCGGCAGGAGGCCGTCATGGCGCAGGCGCGGTGGCGCGTTCCGTCGTCATGTGCAGCGGATGAGTCGCTGTCGGGCATGCGACAGAGCTGTCCCGAAGAGCACTTCGAGATCGCCGTGGTCGCCCTGCTCCTGCAGAACACCACCATCGCCCGCACCACCCAGATGACCAGCAACCTCCTCACCCACCACGGGCAGCTCGTCAACTTCGGCAGCATCACGCTCAGAGCCTGGTTCACCCCCGCGGAACTGGCCCACGTCTCCGCCGAAACCCTCAGGCAGCAGGACCGCCTCGGCTACCGTGCCAAGACACTCCCCCACTTCGCTGACTTACTCCGTGATCACTCCGCCGAGGAACTCCAGGCCACCGACGAGCTCGTGGAGACCTTCCAGTAAATCAAAGGTATCGGCCCCTACACCGCCGCGGTCATGGCTTCGCACGCGTCCCGGAACCGCGCATCCTTCGGCTTGGACGTTTGGAACCGCAAGATCCTCGCCCGGCGGCTCTTCCTCGGCCACGCCGGGACCGCCGGCCTGTACTCCGTCGAGCACGAGTACCTCGACACCCCAGTCGCTCCACTCCTTGACCCGGCCGGAATCGACGCCTGGAACGAAGCTCTGGAGCGCCCCACCGCGTGACCTGATCCAGCCACCTCCCTCAGGCAGCGCCTCTTCCGGCTGCCGCCTTTCCGGGCACGCGTCCACACCTGCGTCGACAAGACCACGAACGTGAGACGTGCCGCGTTCGAGTGCCCTGAATCCCTCCACGGCGCAGCCGGAGCGGCCACCACTCATGAATAGAACATCCGTCCACGATCTGCCCCCGCCAAGCCCGTTACGGACCCCCTGGGGGACGTTCTTAGAGCACCAGTACCCCTCACGCGCCCAGATGGAGGACACCATTAATCCTGTACTCGCCCCCATGCATCAGCCTCTTGAACGTAAAGGTCGCCGCGCATCGATCCCCCTGGTGGAATCAGCCGCCACCCCGCACACCAACACATCCCCCTCCGAGCGTCACGCACCCGACAGCTCGCCCTGACACTGCCGACACCAGCGAAGTGAGGTGAGCTACCTCCTCGACGGGTACCACAAGCTCGCCGCTCGTCTTGGATTTCGGCGTGTGGATTTGAGGCACACGCGGCGGGGCGGCCCCTCGTCGCCGCCGACCTGCACTCGTTCACGGCCTGGACCGATGGTCCGGGCCCGGGTGGCGCCGGCCGTGTGGAGCACTATCGGTATGAAGAGCGTTGCCGTGGCGTGGGGAGCTCCGGGCCGGGACGGTGGCTGCAGCGAGTGCCAGGCCTGCGCCGCTGACTGTCGCGCTCGCACGGCACCCGGCTGAGCATCCGGCCTCAGGGGAACAGTCCGCTCGCGGAGGCGTTCGGTCAGTGGTCGGTCGAGCCGACCAGCCCTGCCACCAGCTGACGCGCGTACGCGGTGTCGAGTCCGTCGGGGCGGAAGAGGATGCGGTACATCATGGGGGCGACGACGCGGTCGAGGACCGTCTCGACGTCGGGTGTGGTCTCCTCGCGGTTGGCCGCGCGGTCGAGGATGACGTCGATCTGCTCGGCCGCGTAGGCGGAGCACTGGCCGGCGTTGCTGCCGTCCGGGTCACCGAGCAGGGCGTCGCGGATGTAGGCGCGGCCCGTGGGGGCGGCCATCTCCTCGAGGAACTGCTCGGCCCAGGCCTGGAGGTCGGACCTCAGGCTTCCCTTGTCCTCCGGCGCCGTCTCGGGCCGCAGGCGCTCGACCGCCACGTCCGACAGCAGCTCCTGCAGATCGCCCCAGCGGCGGTAGATCGTGGACGGGGTGACTCCGGCGCGGGTTGCCACCAGGGGGACCGTGAGTGCTTCGCGGCCCAGCTCCGCCTCGAGTTCGTGCACGGCGGCGTGCACCGACGCCTGCACCCTGGCGCTGCGCCCTCCGGGGCGCACCATTGGCTTTCGGCTCATACAACCACCTTAAAGCAAATATGTTGCTTCAAGTGCTCGTCCGTGGCCCCGGCCGGTCCGGCCTGGGCCGCTCGGTCGGTTCGTTATGCCGCCGCCAGCCGGCGCGCGGGCTGCGTCTGCTCGTAGGCGTGGCCGGCCCTCAACAACGTCGGCTCCCCGAGGGGGCGGCCGAGCAGCTGCATGCCGATGGGCAGGCCTGTCGTGTCGTGTCCGACCGGCACGGACAGCGAGGGCACCCCGGTGATGTTGGCGGGGGCCGAGAGGCGTACGTAGGCGTCGGAGACACCCTCGACGGTGCCGTCCGGCCAGGTGAGAGTGGACTGGTCCGCCTTCGCCGCGGCCGCCGGGACCGTCGGGGCGGCGATCACGTCGACCTCCTCCAGCAGGCGCGCCCAGGCCTGCCGCATGAGGGTGCGGGAGCGCTGGGCGCGCAGGTAGTCCCCGGCCGGCATCAGCTCGCCGGCTTCGAGAAGGATGCGGACGTCCGCCTGGTACAGCTCGGGGACCGCGCGCAGGGTTCGCTCGTGGTAGGCGGTGGCCTCCGGCACCATCAGGCCCCACTGGGTGGCCTGGATGAAGCGCGTCATCGGGATCTCGACCTCGACGAGGCGCGCGCCAAGGGTCTCGAGTTCGGCGATGGCGCGCCGGACGGCGGCCTCGACCTCGGGGTCGACGTGGTCGAAGTAGTAGTTGCGCGGCACACCGACACGCAGCCCTGTCAGATCCGTACCCGCGCCCGGCCGGTAGTCCGCGGCGGACGTGGCCAGGGAGGCGGGGTCGCGGGGGTCGTGGCCGGCCAGGGCGGTCAGGACCAGGGCCGCGTCCTCGACGGTGCGAGTGATCGGCCCGACGTGGTCCAGCGACCAGGACAGTGACGTGATGCCGTGACGGGGGACGAGGCCGTAGGTCGGCTTGAGGCCGACGACTCCGTTGAGCGCGGAGGGCACCCGGATCGACCCGCCGGTGTCGGTGCCCAGCGTGAAGGTCGCGGTGCCCGCGGCGACGGCGACGGCGGATCCGCCGCTGGAGCCGCCCGCGACTCGATCCTGATCCCAGGCGTTGTTGGTCTGCGGGGTGGTCAGACCGTAGGCGAACTCATGGGTGTGGGTCTTGCCGACCAGGACCGCGCCGGCCGCGGTCAGACGTGCGGCGACCGTGCTGTCGGTCTCCGCGCGGTGGTCCGCGCGGACCCGGGAGCTGGCCGTGGTGGCCGCGTCGGCGACGTCGATCAGGTCCTTCAGCCCCATGGGGATACCGTGCAGCGGGCCGTGCAGGCGGCCGGCAGCGACCTCCTGCTCGGCCTCGCGCGCCGCCAGGCGTGCCTGTTCCGCGGTGACGGTGACGTAGGCCTTCAGGTGCGGTTCCGCCTTCTCGATCCGGTCGAGGACGGAGTCCACCAGCTCGACGGGGGACAGCTTCCGTGCCCGGATCGCGTCAGCGGCTGCGGCGAGGGACAGTTCATGCGGCTGCATCGTTCTTCTCCTCTCCCGCGCGGTAGGCGGCGGCAGGCGGGGTGTCCCCGAAGTCCAGTTCCCGCAGGACCGCGACGACGGAGTGGATGTGGTTGGCCGTGGCGGCCACCGCGGCGTGCCGGTCGGCCCGCAGTGGGAGCCCTGCGCGGTCGGCCCAGAGGGCCGCCTCCGGCGGCGTGAGTTCAGCAGCGGACATGAGTGTTCTCTCCTGATTCGAACTGAAGCTGTGGAGCAATCCCCACACCAAAAGCTAACGGTTTGCTTTAAGCGACACTAGGGCCCTACGGTGACTTAAAGCAAACCCGTTGCGTTTAGCGGAAGGAATCTCATGTCCAGCGCCACACCGGGCGCACCCGCACCATGCCCCTGCTCGACCGCCTGCCCCGGCACGGTGAACCGCTCAGCGGCCTTCGTCCTCAACGCGTCGATCCTGGCCTCGCTTCTGGCGGCCTCCAGCGCGCCGACCCCCCTGTACCCCCTCTACCAGGACCAGTGGGGCCTGACCCCCCTGACGGTCACGGTGATCTTCAGCGCCTACTCCCTGACGCTGCTGGTGGCCCTGCTCACCGTCGGAGCGCTCTCCGACCACCTGGGGCGGCGCCCCGTCCTGGTGGGCGCCCTGGTCCTGGAGGCAGTCTCGATGCTGCTCCTGGCCTCGGCGAACGGCGCCGGCCCGCTGATCGCCGCCCGCATCCTGCAGGGAGCGGCCACGGGCGCGGCCACCAGCGCCGCGGGCGCCGCCCTCCTCGACCTGGCGGACCCCCGGCGTACGGGCCGGTCCGCCCTGACCAACAGCCTCGCCCCGGTCGCCGGCATGGCCGCCGGCGTACTGGTCGCCACCCTCCTCGTCCGCTTCGCCCCCGCCCCCACGGCCACCGTGTACGTGCTCCTGGCAGCACTGTTCGCCGCCCAGGCGATCGCGGTCACGTTCATCCCGGAGACGGCCCGCCCACGCGCCGGAGCGTTGCGCTCCCTGCGGCCCCAGCTCGCCGTGCCGCCTACGGCCCGCCGCGCCCTGCTGGCGGCCGGCACCGGAGTCGTCGCCGTCTGGGCACTGGGCGGCTTCTACTCCTCCCTCGGCCCGGCACTCGTACGCCTCGTGGCCCCCGGCGCCCCGTACGCGCTCGGCGGCATGGTCTTCTTCACCGTCAGCGCCGCGGCCACGCTCACCGTGTGGACGCTGCGGCGAACCACGCCGTTTGCCGCAGCCACCGGCGGAGCCGTGGTGGTGATCCCGTCCGTGGCCCTGAGTCTGTCCGGTCTGCACGGCGTCGGCCTGCTCGCCGTCTACGCCGGCGCAGCCCTGGCGGGCTTCGCCTTCGGCGCCGTATCCCAAGGCGCGCTACGCATGATGCTCACCTCGCTCGGCGAACAGGACCGCGCCGCGACCCTGGCCGCCTACTACGTCCTCAGCTACCTGTCCATGAGCGTCCCCGCCATCGCCGCGGGCGCCGCGACCCAGCACTTCGGACTGCGGACCACCTCCCACACCTACGCCGCAGCCGCAGCCCTCCTCGCCGTCGCGGCGGTGGCAGCACTGACCGCGTCACGGCGCAAGGCGCTCCACGCCGCAGGCGACCACCTCCGCTGAAAACCACTGAAGAACAAAGGAAACGACGGACCATGAACGCCTCACCGGCCGATGAGACCACCACCATCCCCTCCTGGACCGTGGGCGACGTCACCGTCCACCGCATCGACGAGGCACCCCTGCCACCCGCGACCGGACCCTGGCTGCTGCCGGACGCCACCACGGATGTGGTCAAGCAGCAGGACTGGCTGCACCCCGACTTCGCCGACCACGACGGCATCCTGCGCATCGACAGCCACAGCTTCGCGTTCGTCCTGGGCGGGCTGCGCATCCTCGTCGACACCGGCATCGGCAACGGCAAGGAGCGGGCCAACCCCGCCTGGCACAACCTGCGGACCGACTTCCTCGATCGCCTCACCGCCGCCGGTTTCCCCCCGGCCTCCGTCGACCTGGTGATCCTCACCCACCTGCACGCCGACCACGTCGGTTGGAACACGCGGGAAGTGGACGGCGAGTGGGTCCCCACCTTCCCCAACGCCCGCTACCTCACCTCCCGCATCGAGCGGGAGTTCTGGGCCACGTACGACATGGAAGAGGCGCGCAAGCAGATGTTCCGCGACTCCGTGATCCCCGTCGAGGATGCGGGGCTGCTCGACCTCGTCGACGTGCCGGCCAAGGGAGTCGAGATCGCCCGGGGCCTGCGCCTGCTGCCCACGCCCGGCCACACCCCCGGCCACATCGCCGTCGAGCTGACCAGCCAGGGTGAGACGGCGCTGATCACCGGCGACTGCATCCACCACCCGGTCCAGTTCGCCCACCCCTCCATCGGTGCGTGCGTCGACATCGACCCGGAGCAGTCCGAGGCCTCCCGCCGCAAGCTGCTCGGCTCCCTCGCCGACACGGAGACCCTGGTCCTCGGCACCCACTTCGCGCCGCCCACCGCCGGCCGCGTGATCACCGACGAGAACGCCTACCGGCTCGCGCCCGTCCCCGCAGCCCCGCAGACCGCCCGTCCCTCCCGCTCGCCCAGCGCCTGATCCGCCTCGGTGCCCTCGACGCCCTCTCCGCCGGCCTGACCCGGCGGGACCTGCTCCTGCAGGCCACCGAACCGCACCGGCACTCCCGCAACCGCACCGCCACCGATGGCCAGCCGCTGCTGGGTCGACCATCCCTCGGTTCGAGCCGTGGACTGCCGGGCTTCGAGGACGGTGTCCGCCACGGCGCGGATGGCGGCGCGCGCCACGGCCTGGTTCTGCTTCTCGGTGTCGGACGCGCCCCGGGTGGCGCGCAGGGCGGCAAGGGCCTGGCGCAGCGGATCGTCGAGAACCAGCTCCCGACCGGCGGGATGGTAGGCGCTCGGCACCGAACTCCACTGGGCGGCCGCTTTCCCTCGACCCCTGGCCCGGGCCCACACCTACCACCAGAGGCACGGCCACCTGGCCGTCCCCAAGGAAGACGCTTGGGGGATTACCCGTTGGGCACGTGGCTGTCCAACCTGCCCACCCGCCACACCCGCATGCCCACCACCAAGCCGCCGCCCTGAACGCGCTGTACCCGTGGTGGAACGCGCCCTGGAGCCGCTGTGGCGGCGCACCTGGCACCAGGCCCACGACCACGCCGAAGCCCACGGCCCGCTCCAGCCCGGCAGCGGGTTCCCCGCCACCAGCTACAGCCTGGGCGAATGGCTGTACCTGCAGTGCACCCGCTACCCCGCTCTCCACCCCGAACAGCAGCGCCCCCTGACCGAGATCGGCATCGACGCCGCGGCGGCGGCCGCCGCCCGCCCCAGACGACGCAACCTCAAGGCCGGCGCCGAAGAAGCCCTCGCCCACGCCCGCTCCTACACCGCCGAACACGGACACCTCGCCCAGGTCAGCGCGGCCACCGTGCACCACGGTTACCCGCTGGGCCGATGGCTCGCCGGCCAACGAAGCCAGCAGCAACGCAAAGTCCTGTCCCCCGAACGGCAACAGGCTCTCAACGCCATCGGTCCCTGGTGGTGCCCGCCCTGGAACCTGCTCTGGCAGCGCAGCCACCACCGCGCCCGAGATGCTGCAGCCGGCCGCGGTCTCCAGGCCGAGAACGGCTTCAATGCCCTCGAGGACTCCGGTGCCGCCGACTGGCTGTGGCACCAGTGCACCACCTACGACGAACTCAGCGAGGAACAGCGGCAACTTCTCACCAACATCGGCATCACCACCGCGGTAGCCCGCACGGCCCGAGAACACGCACGTACGGCTTCGCAAACACCGGCTGCCGCCACGGCCCCGGACGTGGAAGGCAAGACCAGCCACGCCAGAAGGGCTACAGAGCCCGCAACTCCCACCGATCCTCGCCGCGCACGACGTGCCGCCAAGCCGAAGCGTCCCCGCGAACCCCGCAACCGCCTCGGGCACCGCTCCGACCTGAGACCCGGCTTCGAAACAGCCCTGGCCTACGCCCGGGCCTGGCACGCCGAACACGGCCACCTCGCCGCTCCCCGTGACACCCGGCACGACGAGTATCCGCTGGGGTGGCGGCTGTTCAGCCAGCGCAACCGCGCCAAGGACCGCGCACGCCGCGGTCTGCCGCCTTCACCTCACCTGGCCGAGCTCGCCGCGATCGGCCTCTGGTGGAACCCGCCCTAGGACCTGCACTGGCAGTGCAACTACCACCGCGCCCGCAACCACATCGCCGCAGGCCACCCAATCGACCCCGCGGCCCGCATCCCTGCACCGAGCACCGTCCTGGGCAGCTGGATCACCCGGGCCTGCCTCCAGTACAACCAGCTCCACCCAGACCAGCAGCACCTGCTGAACGCGACCGGCATCACCGCTCAGACAGCCGAACGGTGGCCGCCCAGTTCCCGCCCCCGGCCCCACGCCGAAGCCCTCGCTCACGCCCGTAGCTGGGCTAGCGGACACGGCCACCTCTGCCCGCCGATCAAAACCGTCCACGACGGCTTCCCCCTCGGCGAATGGCTCAACCGACAGCGCGAACCCGCGAAGAAGCGCAGCAGCCCCTCCCCCACCCAGCAAGCACTCGCCACGATCGACCCCTGGTGGAACCCACCATGGAACCTGCGCCGACAACGCGCCTACCACCACGCACACACCCACCCCGGCTACCCCACCACCGCCACTGGCTCCAAACCCAGCAACGCGGCTGGCTACTCCTCCACCCCACCCAACAACACCTCCTCACCACAGCCGGCCTCGTCGCACGCTGAAGAGCCGTCTCCCTCACACGCTGCGCACCCGAAGCACAGCAGAACGTGGACACCACCCGTTCGGGCTCACGCCCCAACACCACTACCAGCACATACCAACGCTCAAAAAACTGATCACCACACAAGGAAACCGAGCATAGCTGACCAACACTCACTAAACCTGACAAACCAGCAGCTCAGCACCGACCCAAGCCCCCGTTCCTCCCATCACCGAGCCCCAGCAACCCAGCCCGAACCTCAACCACCGGCGGATGTCGCCGATCTCCGCCACGATGACCAGCGCGGTCAAAGGGCCAATGCCAAGCAGCGTTGTCAGGGCCTTGACCCGCGGATCGGCTTTCGCGGCCTGGGCGAGCGCATCGTCGAGCCGGTCGATGACCACCTTGAGCGCGTCGATGACCTCCAGCCGGTCGGCCACTGCCCGACAGGCGTTGACCTGTTGATCGGCTTGCTGCGCTTGATCGTCAAGCTCATGATGGAAGTGGGTCTTGTCCGCCCGGGTGCCAGTGGCACAAGCGAGGGCTATTCAGTGGCCACAGGCGCTGGCAGGTGCCGTACCCCTGCAGCGGCTTCAAGAACGGCCCGTCCCCTACAAGATGACGGTGCACACGAGCCACGAACGTGACAACTGCCGTCACGGGTGGCGTGTCGTGCGGCCAGGTACTACTCAGCGGGCGTTGACAACCACCTCGACGGTTGCATAGCGGCTTCGCGGCTCAGACAGTGCGATGTCCTCAGCGAGGGCTGCGAGCAGACGGTCGTACTGCTCTCGGATTTGGGCGAGGCCCTCCCAGCGGATGTCCTGGTCCTCGTTGAACGTAAACAGCTGCTCCCACTCGGAATCCCACGAGTCGGGCCGCGCCTGGCGCCTGCGGACAAAACCGCTTCGAATCTGGGCGTCCTGAGCCCAACCCCGGTACTCGACGAAGCAGGCCCGGACAAAATCCCCGTACGCGTCGAACGCTTGCTGGCTGAACAGCGGAGCGACGGAGAAGAACATCCGATCCATGTCGCGTTTGATCTTGACCACCTCTGGCGGGGTTAGCTCCTTCCACCGACCGACGAAGGTCAGGTAGCACATCACGTCGTTGATCATCGGAGCGAGCTGCCCGTAATACTGCAGACGTGCCTTGATCAGCTCCTGATTGCGCCACTGACTGGCCTCCCACAACTTGAGCCGCATGGACAACCGATGGCCAACAACAACGACCACCACCGGAACGGCGACCGCCGCCGCGGTCTTGATGACATCGAGCACGACGGACATACCGGCCATAGCGCGATCCTGGCACAGGCCGCCTCCGAACCCTGACCACCCGCGCGTCCATACCGACCGGCTGCCGCCCCATGGCCCACAGCGTGCGGGACAGGCCCAGCGGGCGCCTGAGCCGGCGCCCGCCGTCATCCACAAAAGGCGCCCGCCTTCCAGCCCCAGATCGACGTCCGGCCCGAGAGCCACATCCCGCTGCCGACCGCCCCGACCGCGACGGCTTGGACGACGAACCGGACAACGTCCACCGGCACCAGCACGGACCCTTCGGCTCTGGGCGGCAGCAGTTTCAGAGGGTCCTCTTTCGAGCCTGCCGGTGTGTGTCCACGGCTGTTTGTCATCCAAGAGGGGCCGCTGCGTGCCATTGTGGTAACGGCGCGTCAGCAACAGGGGGTTGGGGGTGGCGGCTCGATGGGTCGTGGAGTGCGCTTGCTGGTGGCGGCCGGGGTGACCGCGGTGGCGTTCGCGGTGCCGACGGTGGTGTGCGGGGTGTGGGCACTGCCGTGGCTGGTCAAAGACGAGGGTGCGCGCTGGGGAGCGGCATCGGCACTGGGCGCGGCGGTGGCAGCGCTGGCCGTGCTGTGGGGCCAGGGCTTCGCCTCCTGCGACGGTGCCGGCACAGCCGGATGCGTGGAGCCGCGCGGCGATCGCTCGGTCGCGGTCCGCGGGCCGGTCAGGGGCAACATCTCCACGGGCGACATCGGCATGCCGACGTCGCCTGCCGCGGCCAGTCAGGCCCCGTCTCCGGCTGCCCCGGCGCCTGCCGGGCCGCCGGGGCAGCCGGGATCGGTCGTGACTTCCGGGGAACGGTCAGTCGCCCTCGGCGACGGTCTGGAAGGCGACATCGACACCGGTGACCGCACGAACGGCGGCCCGCGGCCGTGAAACGAAGCTTCGGGGGGAAACGCAGGCGGCCACCGCAGGACGAGGCAGCCACCGAGGCGGCCGTGACCGCGTCGGGTGCACGCTCGATCGCGATCGACACCCAAGGCGGTCCGTTCCTCGGGAACGCCATCACCGGGAACGATCCGGTGATCGTGCAGGTGCCGCGGGGTGAGCTGCGCCCGCCGTCGCAGATGGACGCTCCGCCAGGACTGGTGAACCTGCACGCCCGGCACGCCGCGTTCGTGGGACGCGTACGAGAGCTGGAACTGCTGGATGCAGCGCTGGTCGGTGAGGGAGCGGCGGTCGTGCAGGCCCTGCACGGGCTGGGCGGAGTCGGCAAGAGCGCCCTGGCCGCCCCACTGGGCCGCCACCCGCACCCGCCTCGACAACCCAGTCTGGTGGATCCCCGCCGACACCCCGGCCGACCTGGAAGCGGGGTTGGCAGCGCTGGCCGCCGCCCTGCAGCTCGCCCCCGTCCAGCTGCCCCCGGACCAGCTGGCGGAACGAGCCGTGCAGTGGCTCGGCACCCACCATGGGTGGCTGCTCATTCTGGACAACGTCGATGACCCCGGCCATATCAAGCAGCTGGTGGCCCGCGCCGACACCGGCCGCATCCTGATCACCAGCCGCCTTTCCTCCGGCTGGCACGACACCGCCACCCCGGTACCCCTGGACGTCCTCACCCCCGCCGAGGCACTGGCCCTCCTCACGCGGATCCTCACCAGCTCCGGCGGCAGCCCGGACCTGGACGGCGCCGCCGACCTGTGCGAAGAACTCGGGTACCTGCCGCTGGCCGTCGAACAGGCCGGCGCCTACATCGCCGAGGCCAGCCTGACGCACCACGGCTACCTGCGCCTACTCACCGACCACCCGACCGAGATGTATCGGGAGGCGGGGGAGAAACACCGCAGCGAACAGACCATCGCCCAGATCTGGCGCATCACCCTGGACCGTCTCACCGACACCCCCCTCGCGGGACAGGTCCTGCGAATCCTCGCCTGGTACGCCCCCGACGACATCCCCCGCACCCTCTTGGACCCCCTCGGCACCCCGCCGGAGGTCCATCGCGCGGTGCGCCGCCTGGCCGCCTACAACATGATCACCGCCACCGACGGCACCCTGAGCGTGCACCGGCTCGTCCAGGCCCTCGCACGCGCCTCCGATACCACCGACCCCCACCGCCAGCCAGGCGACATCACCACCGCCCTCCACCAGGCCACCGAATGCCTCCAAGGCGCCACCCCTACCGACCCGGCCGACCCGAGAGATCCGCAATCCTGGCCCGCTGGCGCACCCTAATTCCCCACATCGACACCCTCGTCGGCCACCCACCCCCCGCCACCGACACCGCAGCCACCGCCACCCTGTTGCACGGCACCGGAGTCTTTCTCATCCACCAGGGCCAGACCCAGCGCGCCATCGCGCACCTCCAGCGCGCCTTGGAGGACCGAGTTCGGGTGCTTGGTGAGGACAACCCCCACACCCTCAGAACCCGAAACAATCTCGCTTTCGCTCACCAGTCGGCGGGGGATCTGGGCCAGGCTATCCCGCTGTTCAAGCAGACTAACGAAGACATCGTGCGGGTACTGGGCGACAGTCACCCGGCCACCCGAGCCGTGGCGGCAAACCTCGCAGCGGTCCTTGGGGCCCGCGGTACAGGTGGGCCGACGTTTAAGAAATAACCCCCGGTGGTTGACAACTGCTGCCGAACATGAGCTGCCAGCAGCTGATCGACAAGCCTCCCCTAGCTACTAAGACGTGCTTGAGATGAGCTGCACCAGATCCGCGCCGTCGGGCCCGGCAGCCAGGCCCGGGACGTCCCGGAGGAAGAACTGGACGAGCCCCACGAAGGGCACTGGTCCGTCCTCCCCGGGACTTCCGGCGCCGGGCCACGGGCGGCTCTGCGGCTGTGCACCCGCGGCCCGGGCGCTGCGGATCTCATCCGGTACGTATCCCTCGGCCTCGTGCTGGTGCGTCTCGTGGCAGACCGGCCACGGCTCGCCACCCGGCCACGGCGTCGGACCGCCGACGTGGCTGTCGTGCCGGCCGGGACGCCCCGGCCGGGGGTGCAACCGGGTCGTCCGGCCCCGGTAGGGGGCAAGCTCTGGGAACACGGCCTCCACGGACACCGGTCTGGCAGGTGTGGTCCTCGTCATGCGCGGGTTCCGGTCCCGCCGCCCGCAGGGCCCTGACCGCCGCCGCTCAGGCCCCGCGCTTCGAGGGCCGCCTTGTCCCCCGCACCTTCGCGAAGAAGGCCAGCGCCTTCCTCGCCCGGGACGGCATCGTGCTCTACGACGACCCCGACGCGTATCTGATCCGCGCGTTCAAGCACGACAAGGCTCTGTGCGAGCCGGAGCCCGGCGCCACAGCCCCCAGGCAGTACGACTGCCGGCCAGGCTGCGGCGACACCGTGCGCACCGGGACCCCCGCCCGTCTCCTGCGCGAACGCGCCGACGAGATCGACCAGCTCGCCGACCACGCCCCACACCCCATCGGCCAACGCCTACGCGCCAACGCCCACCGGCTGCGGGCCACCGCCGACCTGCATGACGCCACCGCCAAGCCCGAACTCACTGGTTTGCCATCACCCTCGGAATCCTCTCACCGTTCCGCTCTCACACCAGCCTCCCGCAGACATGTCGCGGACCAGGTCAAGCAGGCCACCGCGGGCCTCGACTGGCTCGCCGACCAGGACCACACCCTGGAGCTCCCGGCGTAGCTGGGGCCGCCCGCCGAAGGGTGCATGAACGTCCACCCTGCGGAATCGAAGCCGAGGTCGAGCGACTTCGGGAGATCTTCCGCGCACCATCTCCAACAGCTGCCGCAGGTTGAACAGGGCCTGGGGCACCAAGCAGCAGCCCTCATCCGACTGGGCGACGCCGCTTGCACCAGCGTGGCCCAGCTCGCGGCGGCGACACAGGAAGCATTCGCTCGCACCCACTCGCTTTGTCGAGGCCGTTCCCGAACGCGGCCGTCATCGACGCCGACAACGGCGAGCAGGAGACCACGATGGCAGCCGTCCTTGATGTACCGGACGAGGCTGAGTTCCGGCGCGTCGAACCGCTGGCGGACTTCCTCGCCCCCCAGGATGGTCTGGGTGCTCTCATGCCTGACCTGGCCAGGGTTGATGCCGAGCTTGAAGCCGCCGGGCAGCGGCGGCCCGTCCCGGCAGGGCAGGAAGCCCAGCGGCGAGGGCCCGATCGAGGTGTAGACGACGCAGTCGGACAGCACACATCGGGACCCTCTTGGTGCCCCGCGAGATGGGCACGACGACAGTCAGTCAGGCAACGGCACGGCCCGCCAACGGGTCTGCAATCCTCCGGCTACGTGCCGTCCGCTGCCGTGGAGCCAGCCTCCGGCTGACCACCGCCCGCCGCGGCCACAGGTTCGCGCCTGGCATCGCCCTGGGACGTGACCGGCTCCGGGTGCTCCCACGCTTCGGGCAGCAGCAGCACGGCCAGGTTCGCCGCTGCCACGAGCACCGCGCCTGCCAGCAGCGGTACCGAGGTGCCGAGCAGGGTGGCAACTGGAACGGCCACGGCTAGGCCCAACGGGCGGGCGGCAAACGAGATCAGCGCGTCGAAGGAGCCTACGCGCCCGAGCACCTCCTGCGGGATGCGGTGCTGGATGGCGGTCTCCCACAGCGGGCTGAGCACCCCTAGCCCGAACATCGCCAGGAAGTACGCAGACGCCGCCCAGGGCAGCGCCAGTTCCAACCCGAAGGCCGCCAGCGGCAGCGCGAAGACGGCCGCGCCCACGGCCACGCCGACCAGCGGCCGGCGTATCGGCAGCCGTCCTGCGGCAAAAGCACCGACCAGC
The DNA here is from genome assembly GCF_014649495.1 of Streptomyces filipinensis. Classification (GTDB taxonomy): domain Bacteria; phylum Actinomycetota; class Actinomycetes; order Streptomycetales; family Streptomycetaceae; genus Streptomyces; species Streptomyces filipinensis. The sequence goes on from NZ_BMTD01000015.1 coordinate 21,568, forward strand.
ATGCCGACGGTCCCCAACTGGGCTACCAGTACCCACGCGCCGTCACCGCCCATGCTCCGCACAGCGATCAGCGGTCCGAGGGTGAGCAGGAAGCCAGCCGCCAGATGCCATACTCCGTGGCCCAGCACATTGGTGAGGAACCAGCGGTGGCGCCGCGTCTCGGTCCAGCCCTCGCGCAACTGCGCCCGGAACCCCGAGCCGCCGCCGGCCGGCCTGGCGGCCCGGCGGGTGTGCAGGCCGCCCAGGGTGGTTGCAGAGCCGATGAAGAGCGCGCCGGTCAATAGCGAGGACCAGCCGGCGCCGAGCATCAGCATCATGCCGCCCGCCGTAGCAGGGCCGGCGGACTGGGCCAGGCCGGTGGCGACGTCCAGCCGCGAGTTCAGCCGCAGCCGCTGGTCGGCGTCGACGGTCGCCGCGACCAGGGTGCGGACCGCTGGGGTGCCGAAGGCGACCGCGGCGCCGGTGACCGCAGCGAGCACGGCGAGGTCTGGCACCCGGACCAGGCCGCAGAGCAGCTCTGCGCCGATCGCGGTCTGCGCCGCGCCTCTGAGCAGATCGGCGGCGAGCACGACCCGCTGGGGCGGGAAGCGGTCCGCCAGCACACCAGCGAAAGGCAGCAGCACCAGCATGGGCAGCAGTTCGCAAGCCAGCACCAGGCCCAGATCCCCCGCCGAACCCGTCGAGCCTGCGGCGTGTCCTCGAAGCAGCGCGAGCGTGAGCGTGGTGGGTATCAGCGCGGTGGCCAGCGCCGCGCAGGTACGGCCGACCAGCAGTCGGCGCATGGGGTGCGTCATGCGCGCATAGTATTTCGCCAGCTAATCATCTGGCAACGAAATATAAGCTGGCGTAGCATACTGAGTGCATGGACACCGAGAGTCCGGGCCGGGAGCGGCCCGCAGAGGGGGACGACTCCGTCGACGTGCACCTCGCACGCTGGCGCGGCAAAGCCCCGTTCGACGCGCGGGTGGAGGGGATCATCACCCGCATACAGCTCCTGGCCAAGCATGTCGGCCAAGCCAAAGACCGCGCCTTGGCCGAGGTTGGCCTGCAGGAGTTCGAGTTCGCCACGCTGCACCGGCTCGGCGCGCGCGAGGCCCCGGGGCGGGCCACCCCCTCTGAGCTGGCGGCTGAACTCATGCTCTCCCCTGCTGGTATGACGGGCCGTCTGGACACCTTGGAACAGTCAGGGCTGGTGCGGCGTGTGCGAAGCAGTCAGGACCGACGCCGCGTGGACGTGGAGCTCACCGAGGCGGGGCGCACCCGCTGGCTGGCCGCGATGGAACTGCGCGGGCAGGCGGAGGACTCGATGGTCGCCCCGCTCGACCCGGCAGAGCAGGATGCGCTCAGCGCCCTGCTCAAGCGGATGCTGATCCAGGCGGAGGCGGACAGCCGCCAGCGGTGAACCCCGAGTCGACGGTTTGCTTCTCGCCGTCAGGTCTCGGTATCTCGCTGGCCGCCGTCGCGGCCACCCAAGGACATTCCTGTTCGACCGACGCCCCGCAAGATCGGATTGTGAGGGGCTGGTCGGGGCAGGCGGCGGCCTTGGTCTCCAAGAGTAGGGCGGCGTTGGTCAGTCCTGGGCCGGCATCACCCGGGTTACCTTGCCCTTCAGGTCGGCGTTCAGGTAGCCGGTGACGTGGTCGTCGGCGAGATAGACGGCCAGCCCCAGCGGAGTGCTGAACGTGCTGTCGGCTGGGCGGACCAGGACGTAGCGCATGGTCGGCCGCTTCACGTTCAGTTCCTTTTCCGCCCGTTTCAGCAGGGCGGGAAGGACGTCCCAGTCGAAGTTGTCCAGGCTGAACGGGTGTTCGCCGCCGATGAGGGAGCTGCTGATGATGCCCTTCTCGACGCCCTGGCCCGATCGGTAGGTGTAGCTGTCGTACTTGGTGTCGCTGCCCTTGACCATGATTTCCGCGGACACGTAGTCCGGATAGACGGTGAAGTCGCACGCCCGGTCCGTGCCGGTCGCGGCCTTGATCTCCTTCACCGCCGTCCGGATGCCGTCCGGGGTGAGCAGGTCGGTCTTCGCATCGGCCTGCGGCGCCGACGCCGAACGGGACGCTCTCGGCGGTGTGGGAGTGGGGTCCGTCGTTCTGGTCGAGGACGAGCCGGGTGAATTGGCGGTCCATCCCCCGTCCTTGTCGCCTTCCTGCGGTAGCAGAGTCCACACCAGTACTCCTGCCACCACGGTCCCCACGACGGACGAGGCGATCGCGATCCGGCTCTTCGTACGATTGGCCGGCCGCGGCGGCGTCGGCCGCGTGGGGCCCACCGGGTAGGGGGCCGACGGCCCCATGAGGCCGGGCACGGCGTCGTGCGGCGATGACGGTCCGAAGCCCGTCTGCGGTCCGAACCCGGCCGGTGCGGAGGATGTGGGTGTCGGCCCCGGCGGAGGTGCCAGCCGGTACGAGGTGGCCCCGCCCGCCCCGTGCGGAGCACTCGGAGCCGTATCCCTGCCTTCGGCCGCTTCCGCGAGCATCCGGTCAGCGGTCTCCGCGTCAGCCCGGCCAGCCGGGTCCTTGACGAGCACTGCGTTCAGGAAGCCAGTCAGCACTCCGGCCTGGAGGGGCGGCGGAAGCTCCTCGCTCAGAAGGGCCGCCAGCGTCGCGAGCGTGGTTCCCCTGCGCAGCGGATGATGCCCCTCGACTGCGACATACAGCATCATCGCCAGCGACCACAGGTCGGAGCCCGGCCCGCCCTCGCCGCCGGAGATACGCTCGGGCGCCATGTAATCGGGCGTGCCGATGACGGACCCGGTCGCGGTCAGGGCGGTCGACTCCCTGATGGCCGCGATACCGAAGTCGGTGAGGACGGGACGTCCGTCGAGCCTCATCAGAACGTTCGCGGGTTTCACGTCCCGGTGCTGGATGCCCACCTCGTGCGCGGCGCGCAGCGCGGCCAGCACCTCGCGGCCGAGCCGGGCGGCCTCGACAGGCGGCATCGGCCCCTTCCCGAGCCGGTCCTGGAGCGATCCGCCAGTCACCAACTCCATGACGAGCCACGGGTAGGTGTGCTCCCCGCCGTCCACCACGTGGTGGATGGTCACCACATTCGGGTGGTCGACACGGGCGAGTGCCCGTGCCTCGCGCAGTACCCGGGCTCTGAGCATCGCCGCGCCCTGCGGGTCGTATTCGGCCAGACCCGGATCGGGCGGCCGTACCTCCTTGAGCGCCACGGCCCGGTCCAGGACCAGATCGCGCGCTCGCCATACCACGCCCATGCCGCCGCCACCGAGCCGCGCCTCCAGCTCGAAGCGCCCGTCTATGACCCGTCTGCCGGATTCCCCGTCGCTCATGGCCGGGAGCCTACGAGATACCAGTGACACGGCCTCGCGCAGGTGGCTCCGACACCTCCGGGCCGGTGCGTGCCGGCGACCCGGCCGCTCTGGATGCCTTCCAGGGCAAGGAGCTGCAGACGTTCACGGCCAGCACCCGATCATCGTCCGACCTGGCTCTGCCTGATGTGCCGCTGCCCGAGGTCGACCGGATCGGAGGACCCGGCAACTCGATTCGGTCGCGCCGAAGAGCTCGTTGCTGTGCTCCAGCGCCGGGCCGCGGACCAGCGAGTGGAAGAGAGCGGCGGCCCGGTGATGCGGCCGCGGGTGCACGGGTCCATCCAGGACGCGGAAGGCGTGCCGTGCACGGGCTGCTTCCAGCGCTCCCCAGTGCGTGACGTCCGGGTCGCCCAGCTGTGTGCGGGCGATCTCCATGAGCCATGGAAGATCTACTGAGGTCCGCTGCGTCGCTGCCCGCCTTACGCCGCGCACGCGGCGGTACCGGGCTGCGGGCCGAATCGGCTGGCGAATTCCTCGCGCACTCCGGGCGTGGCGAGGAAGAGGGCGCTGCCCTCGAGGAACCGTGCCTGTCGAGCTCCTGGGCCAGGACGCGTCCGGCGTACACCGCCGGGTCCTCGTGCCGCTCGTGCGCCTCGCGCTCCAGCCGCGCCCACTGCTCGTCATCGAGCTCTACGCGAAGTTCCCTGGCCATGCCCTCCCCGGTAGCGGGGCTTGGTCCCTGTCGGGAAGGAATTGGCGGGTGAGCTCCGTCGAGGGGCGCCGTCGGCGCCGACCATCGCCAGGCGGTCCCAGTCCTGGGCGCGCAGTTGCGCCCGGTATTCGTGGCTGGTCTCCTGCACGTGCGGCGGGGCGCCACCGGTGGCGTGCGGCTAGGGGCTGCGCGGCCTCCGCCCCCGTCTTCTTCGCGGTCGTTCTTCCGTTCCGCTGCATCGGGCGATGTCAGTGGTGGCAGGCAGGATGACGGACATGACAACACCTGCTGCTGTGATCATGGATGCCGCCGCTTACGCGCAGGCGGTCGAGGACGCGGTGAAGGCGTCGGCCGCCTACTACGCGGGTGGGACGTCAGCCTTGGACGATGACGCCTACGACCGGCTCGTGCGAGGCATCGCCGCGTGGGAGGCCGAACATCCTGACCAGGTGCTGCCCGACTCCCCGACGGGGAAGGTCGCCGGCGGCGCCGTGGAAGGTGACGTCCCGCACACGGTGGCGATGCTGAGTCTGGACAACGTGTTCTCGCCGGAGGAGTTCACCGCCTGGACCGCATCCCTGGCCCGGCGCATCGGCCACGACGTCGAGCGGTTCAGTGTCGAGCCGAAGCTCGACGGGCTCGCGGTCGCCGCCCGTTACGCCGGCGGTCGTCTGAGACAGCTGATCACACGGGGGGACGGGACGGCCGGGGAGGACGTCTCGCACGCGATCGGCACCATCGAGGGCCTGCCGGAGACACTCGCCGAGCCGGTCACCGTGGAAATCCGCGGCGAAGTCCTGATGACGACCGCTCAGTTCGAGCACGCCAACGAGGTGCGCACCGCGCACGGCGGACAGCCGTTCGCCAACCCGCGCGGCGCCGCGGCGGGCACCCTGCGCGCCAAGGAGCGCGCCTACACCGTGCCGATGACGTTCTTCGGCTACGGCCTACTGCCCCGGCCCAGCACCGAGACGTCGCTCGCCGCGCGGCTGGGCGAACTCGCGCACAGCGACCTCATGGTCCTGACCGCCGCATACGGGGTGAACACCACCGCCACCACCGCGGTACCCGGCATCACCGCCGACACCGTCGAGCAGGTGCTGGCCCGTGTGCAGGAGATCGCCGCCCTGCGGGCCGAGCTGCCCTTCGGGATCGACGGGATCGTCATCAAGGCTGATCTGGCCGCCGACCAGCAGACGGCAGGATCCGGCTCGCGCGCTCCGCGCTGGGCGATCGCCTACAAGCTGCCGGCCGTCGAGAAGATCACCCGGCTGCTCGAGGTGGAGTGGAACGTCGGCCGCACCGGCATCATCGCCCCGCGTGCCGTCCTGGAACCGGTCGAGATCGACGGCGCCACCATCACGTATGCCACCCTCCACAACCCGGCCGACATCACCCGCCGAGACCTGCGCCTGGGCGACCACGTCATGGTCCACCGGGCCGGCGACGTCATTCCCCGCATCGAAGCCCCCGTCGCCCACCTGCGCACCGGCGACGAACAGCCCATCGCCTTCCCCGGGGCATGTCCGCGCTGCGGGGCCGGCATCGACACCAGCGAGCAGCGCTGGCGCTGTGAGAACGGACGCAACTGCCACCTGGTGGCCGCCCTGTCCTACGCGGCCGGCCGCGACCAGCTCGACATCGAGGGCCTCGGCCACACCCGCGTCGTCCAGCTCGTCGACGCCGGACTCGTCGCCGATCTCGCCGACCTGTTCGCCCTCACCCGCGAGCAGCTCCTGGGCCTGGAGCGGATGGGTGCAACCAGCACCGACAACCTCCTCGCCGCCATCGCCGCGGCCAAGGGCCAGCCGCTGTCGCGGGTGCTGTGCGCGCTCGGGGTCCGCGGCACCGGCCGCTCCATGTCCCGCCGTATCGCCCGGCACTTCGCCACCATGGACCACATCCGCGCTGCGGACGCGGAATCGATGCAGCAGGTCGAGGGCATCGGCACCGAGAAGGCCCCCTCGATCGTCTCCGAGCTCGCCGAACTTGCCCCGCTGATCGACAAACTCACCGCCGCGGGGGTGAACATGACGGAACCCGGCGCCACCCCACCTACGTCGTCCGACGGTAACGCCGGCGACTACGACGAGGACGCTGAGCATGCGGCTGGACCGCTGGACGGGATGACCGTGGTCGTCACTGGCGCGATGACCGGCCCCCTGGAGAAGCTCAGCCGTAACCAGATGAACGAACTCATCGAACAAGCCGGCGGCCGCTCCTCCTCCAGCGTGTCCAAGAAGACCACCCTGGTGGTCGCCGGCGACAACGCCGGGTCCAAGCGCACCAAAGCCGAAGACCTCGGCATCCGCCTCGCCACCCCTGACGAGTTCGCCGCGCTCGTCGCCGACTACCTGAACTGACACTGCCGCGAGCGGCCGACAACACGATGGGCGCGGGGGCGAGGAAGTCGAGATCGTCACGCCCCCGCACCCGCTGCGCGCAGCAAGGCGATCCAGCAGTGTTGCGGGAAGCCCCAGGGGTTCGCGGCCGCGGCGTCCAGGACGTCCCAGGCCATCTGTTCCGCGTGTTCGGGCAGGACGTCGAGCGCCTTCGCGGCCGGCAGGGAGAGCCGCACCGCGTACGGCTGTCCGCTCACCGGCGCCTGCTCCGGATCTCCTCCAGGTCCACGAAACCGGTCTCGTCCCGGCCGGAGGCGAGGAACGCGTCCACCGCCGGGGCGGAGGCGAGGCGGGCCTGCCAGACCTGTACGACCTCGTACAGCGAGGCGAGGGAGGAGGTGCGGCGGGACTCCTCGAGGGCGCAGGCCCACTCGTGTTCGTAGGCCGGCACCCAACGGTCCGCACGGTCGCCGGCCCGCAGTTGTGCGCGCAGTTCGGCCGACTCTCCCGGGGTGGGCGCGTAGGGGGTGACGGATGCGTGGTCGGGCTGCGCGCTCATCGGCACCTCCTGGCGGGCCCTGGCGCCACCTGTACAGGGCGGCGGAGGCGGCCGTGGCCGTCTTTCCGTCCCGGGCGGGCACCGGTCGACGCATGGGCGGATGGGTCAGGGCAGACGATGATGCCGAGGGCGGGCGAGGTGCGTCGCGGCGCGGACGGTCTCGCAGCGACAGACGACGTCTTCGTGCACGCGACCAGCGTCCTGCGTGTCGAGCGCTGCGTTGCCCCAGCCGGTCTGAGCCGAAGCTCAGGAGTTGTCACCAGCGGGACCGGCTGAGCTGGCGAACAGGGGCGGTCGAAGCCGCTGACGCCGGATGCGTCTGGCCGCATCAGTGCAGCTGGGAGGGCCTTTCGAACCGACGGACGTCGACGCGGGCAGGTCCGGCCCGGATCTGGGCGACGACTGGACGAGACGGTGGACGGTTTCCCGAGTCTCGGCGATCCAGCCGATCTCCGGGATCATCCAGGACTCCGACGGGGCCATGACCCCCGTCGACTGGACCAGCCGTCCCTGGAGGTACCCCCTTCCTCGCCCGGGTGCGGCTCGCCCCCCGGCCCCTCCCGGGCGAGGGGCGCGGCTGGTACGCCTACACCGCTCCCCCGAGCCGCTGGTAGAGCACGTGCCGGGACCGTCGGGCACGGGTGCCGAGCCCGGCCCGGTGGAGGATCCTCACAAGAAGCTGGCCGCCGTCGCGACCGCCGTGGCAGCCCTCACCGTCGGTGCCTCAGACGCGGCATCCGCCCAGGCCGCCGAGCCCGCCGCCCACCACGTGGCCTGGGAGCAGGGCCAGGCGCCCGGCGCCCGGGCGGGCTCACTCACCGCGGGCATCTACGTCCGGATCTAAGCCTGTACCGGACGACCCCGGGCCAGTGCCTGGACGCCGACGCCACCGCCGGCGGCAACGGCACCAAGGTCCAGGTGTGGGGGTGCAACGGCACCACCCAGCAGCAGTGGTACCACCCCTCCGGGGACCTGGCCATCTACAACGTCCGCTTCAACAACGGCAACAACACCGTGCTGGACCGCGACACCAACGTCCCCGGCAACGGCGCCCAGGCCCAGCTGTGGGGAAGGAACCTCCAGTCCCAGCAGTGGTGGGACATCCGGACCGCGTGACGCCTCCGACGCCGTCGGCGCCGGTGCCCGGTGAACAGCACGTCTCGACACGGAGGGAACACGCATGAAGTCGCTCAAGGACGGGGAGATCGTGGACCTCTGGAACTCCAACAGCCGGCATTGCCTGTCGGTCGGCGCCGGGAGCACGGCGGGCAGGGCCGGGATCATCCAGTGGTCCTGTTACGGCGGCGCCGAGCAGCGGTGGACGTCCTCCGCCTGACCGCCGACCGGGCGGCCACAGGCGGCCGTTGACCGACGTCTTTCGGCTTCTTCCTCACGAAGCCGTGAGCCGCCCCACCCGGGCCGCGCCCCTCGCCGTCCCCGGGGCGACGGGCGCGGCCCCGGCCTCCTGCCAGCGGCCGAGCCACCGCCAGCAAGTCTGGCCGGAGCCGAAGCCCAGCTCCAGCTGCTACCAGGTCATGCCGGTGTACGGCACGAACAGGAGCCCTGCAGGCACAGCCGGTCGTCCAGCGGACGCGGCGTGCTCCCCGCGCGTGCGGGGATGGTCCCTTCGCGGGAGCCCCACCCGGCAGATTACGTCCGTGCTGCCACCCCCGCCCCGCAGGACCCAGCGCCAGAGCCGGAGCCCGCCGCGGCCTGATGCAATGTCAGTGCCTCGCGCCACACTGGCCTCCTCGCCGATCAGCAGGGAGCCAGTGTGGTGTTCAGGGCCGTACACGCCGAGTGGGGAACCGTCTTCGCCCACCTGCCCGACCTCGGCTGCGAGCGAAGCTGGGAGGCGGTGTGGAAGACCCGGCCGCCCGCGCCGCTGGCCTGCGACGAGTGCGGCCACGCGATGTATGCGAAGACCTCCCGCACCGGCTTACGGTTCTTCGCCCACGCCCCTGGCGGGCCCACCTGCGCGCTCGCCTTGGAGTCGGTCGCCCACCACCTGTTGAAGCTGGAGCTGGCGAACGCCGCGCGGGACGCTGGCGCCCACGCCGAACTCGAAGCCCGCGGCCCCGACGGCACCTGGCGGGCGGACGTGCTGGCCACCGACCCCGCCGGTACCTGGGCAACGGCGCTCGAAGCACAGCTCGCCCCGATCACCGACGCCGACATCGCCGCCCGCACCGAGAAGATGCGCGCCGACGGCGTCACCTCGATCTGGTTCAGCGACCGGCCCCGCCCACCCTGGCTCGGCACCGTCCCCTCTGTACGTCTGGAACGGCACGAGGGCGCCCAGCACCTGACCGTCGCCGAGGGCCTGGTGAAGTTCGTCGGAGGCGACTGGAGAGCCGTCCCGGTCTCCCTCGCCCAGTTCCTCACCTGGGTGTTCGCCCGCCGGATCGTCACGCACACCCCGCGCACGCCCCTGCGGTACCCGCACCGGTCGCTCCCCACGGTGTGGACGGCGCCGCAGTACATAACGGCCGAGACCGCGCACCTGGAGGAAGAGGAGCGGCAGCGGCGCGTCCGGGAAGCCCGTCTGGCCGCGCTACAACGGGAGAAGGACAGGAAGCGCGAGAAGATCCGTGCCAGGAACAAGGTCACCCAGGCCAAAGCCCTGGCTGAGGCCACCGCCGCTGAACAGGCCGCCCGCACTCAACCGCCCGGCAGGCTCTGGCAGGTGGCCCGCGTCTTCCGCCTCGGCGTCGACCAGGCCCTGGATAAGCTCGCCGCCGAACACGGCGTCATCGCGAGTGTGGGGTTCAGCACCGGCGATCCCCGGTATGCCGGCGGTGTCCCCCTCGTTGACGAGCACGGCGTTCCGGCCGCAGTCTTCGACCCTGACCCCGGGCGTGTACGCGGGGAGGCGTTCCTGCTGCTGAGCGGGCTCCTGCTGATCTTCCCCAGCAAGGCCGACCAGCGCCGGTTCGAGAACGCGTCGAACATCAAGAAGAAGCATCGGCCGATCGACGGCTACCGCACCGAATTCGTCGAGACATCCGTGGCCGGGGCCGCCCGCGCCTGGGGAGTCGGCTCCTGCACCTGTGCCACTCCGCGGCTCGTCGCGAAGATGCAGAACGCGGAGTACCCGGCCGAGCCGAGCGAGCAGATGGGGCCGGCCGCCGCGCTCTTCCGAGCCCAGTGCAGGACGTGTGGCGGCAGGTACGAGAAACCCTGGCGCCGGACCGGCAGCACACCCATCAACCAGACCCGCCGCCTGGAAACGTGAAAACCTGCCCAGTCAGCTACTGGCGGGTCGCTCTCCCCGCGGGTGCGGGAATGGCCCCCAGCGCACCAGCTCGACGACGGCCGCCGCGCGGTGCTCCCTGCTAGCGGGGATGGTTCCCACTGCGTCTTCGTCGCGATCAGCACGATGGCGTGCTCCCCGCGCATGCGGGGCTGCTCCCCCCTGCTGCCGGCTTGGTCGACGCATGCGGGGCGATGGTCCCGCTCCACTACGGCGCCCCGAAGACAGCGGCCCACCTCGCCGAACAGGCCCGCCACGCCACCGTGCACCGGCCGACCGCAGGCCTGGTCCGCCCCCGAGCCCAGGACCTGTACGAAGTGGTCCCCGCCCAGCACCACCACGAACGCGCCGTGCGCGACTTTCGGGAGGTCCTGGCTGCTTGACTCGACGCCGCTGGCACGAGGCAGCCGAAGCCCTGCACAGGTTCTACCGCCGGGGCTGGTGATCTGATGCGGGTCGGCACGGCGGCCGGCCGTGCAGCATCAAGGTGGTCGCGCGGACGGATGGGTGAAGCGGCCGGACGGCGCCGCCTACGACGCTCCTCACATGGCGAGCGCGGTTCGTGCCAGCCCGCGCAGCCAGGCGTGGGCGCGGTCGGTGTCGTAGCGCTGATGCCACGACAGGTATATCGGTGCCGAAGGCAGTTCGAGCGGGAGGGGGAGCACGACCAGGCCGAGGTCGGCGACCGCGGACCGCGTGGTGGCTTCGGGGACGCTGATCAGGAGATCGGAGCCGCGCGCGAACTCCAGCGCGGCCGCTTCCGTGGGCGCGGTCGCCACCACGCGGCGGGTGAGGCCGAGCCGCGCGAGGGCGTCGTCGAGGGCATTGCTGAGGTTTCCCCGTCGCGAGACGGTCACGTGCTCAGCGGCGGCGTACCGCTTTGCGGTGACGGTCCTGACACGGGTGAGGGGGTGCCCCTGCCTCACCACGATGACGAGGCGGGTCTCGCCCACCTTCTCGGCACGAATGTCCGGTGCGCTCGACCGGTTGGCGTTCGCCTCCAGGTCGACCTCGCCGCGCCGCAACCCGGGGGTGTCGATGCTCGATTCCGCGACGAAGCGCAATTGCACGCCCGGCGCCTGTCCGCGCACGGCCGCGAGCAACGCGGGGCCGCCCAAGGCGACCAGGGAATCGTGCCAGCGGAGTGTGAAAGTGCGCTCCAACGTTGCCAGATCGAGTTCACGGCTCGGTGCCAGCACCCCTTGGACCTGGTGCAGCAATTCGTGCACCTGTTCCCGGACGGCGATCGCGTACGGCGTCGGGGTCATCGTGCGGCCGGTGCGCACCAGGATCTGATCCCCGGTCGTACGCCGGATCCGGCCAAGACTCCGGCTCATCGCGGGGGCGGTGACGTGCAGGCGCGCCGCCGCCCCGGCCACACTTCCCTCCTCCAGCAGCGCGTCGAGCGCGGCGAGCAGGTTCAAATCCAATTGCATGTGAGTAATCCTAGCCGTGCTTGACATGCATTTGAAGTTAATGAAAGGGCTGCATACCGTTGAGACGAAGGCGCAGGACGGACCGCACAGTTCGGTCCGACCGACCTCGTCATCCCCCTCTTGGACGGGAGTACCACCATGTCCGAAACGCTTCAGACCACTGACGTCGCCGACTCCGACGCCGACGTGCTCGCCCAGACCGCGATCGCCGTGCGTGAGGCGGGTTCGGCGCTGCGCGAGCGCTTCGGCGAGGTGGTCCGCTACCAGACCCGCGAAGAGCTGATGCGCGCGCTCGCCGCCAACGACGAGTTGGCCCTCGACATCCTGCGTCCCCGCCTCACGCGCCTGCGCCCGGACGCCGGCTGGGTGGAGGACGAACTGGACGGCGGGGCCCTGCCGCCCGGCGAATGGTGGGTCGTGGATCCGGCCGAAGGCAACGTCAACCACCTGCACGCCCTGCCGGAGTGGGCGGTGACCGCCACCCTCGTGCGCGACAACCAGCCCGTGCTCACCGCGGTCCACCTGCCGTTGACCGGCGAGACCTACACCGCGCTCACCGGCGCGGGCGCCTACCTCGACGGCCGACCGCTGCGCGTCTCCCCGACCGCGGACCTCGGCCTGAGCATCGTGGCCACCAGCCAGGCCCGGCCGGACGAGGACGAGAAGGTCGTGCGACGCGTCGGCTCCTCGATCACCGCGATGCTCTTCGACGCGCTCGTCGTCCGCACCGCCGTGCCCGCGACCCTGCACCTGCTGAACGTGGCCGCCGGCCGGATCGACGCCTTCTGGCAGTTCGCCGGCGCCCGGGCGGACCTGCTCCCCGGGGCGCTACTCGTCACCGAGGCCGGCGGACAGATCTCCGACGCCGAGGGCCGCCCCTGGACCCCACAGAGCGAAAGCTTCCTGGCCGCCGCGCCCGGTATCCACGCCGAGGCCGTCGCCACCCTCTCCCGCTGACCGCGCACCACAACCCGCACCCACGGAAGGACCACATCATCATGACCGCGATCGCCGTTCTCGGAAACGGCCGCGTCGGCGGCAACCTGGCCACCGCCCTCACCCGGGCAGGGCATGAGGTGACCGTCGCGGACCGCACGCCGGGCGCCGCCGCCGACGCCGCCCGCACAGCCCGCATCGTCATCAACGCCACCCCGGGCGCCGGTTCGCTGGACCGGCTCGCAGCTCTGCGCGAGGAACTGCGCGACAAGATCCTCGTCGACGTCTCCAACGCCACCGTCGACGGACCGGACGGACTGCCCGCCGACCTGATCTACCCCGGCTCAAGCCTCGCCGAGCAACTCCAGGAAGCACTCCCCGAAACGCACGTCGTCAAGACACTCAACACCATGCTGTTCCCGGTGATGACCGCACCGGCCACGCTCCCCCAGCCACCGACCGCCTTCCTCTCCGGCGAAGACCCGCAGGCCAAGCAGACCGTCCGTGAACTGCTCACCGACCTCGGCTGGCACAAGGAATGGATCACTGATCTCGGCGGGATCCAGACCGCCCGCGCCACGGAGGCCGCGATACTGTTCGTACCGCACGTGATTCGGTCCAGCGGATTCGCGCCCTTCGCGATCTCGATCGCCCGCTGATCCGCACACAGTGCACCACCCCCTGCGCGCCCATATCCGGAACGGATACGACAGCGCAGTCGGGACCGACGATTCAGCGCCGGACGGCGCCCCGTGGCCACCCTTCCCGGGGCCGTCGGCCTCGCACCGAGGAATCGGCCCATCTCACGGCAGACGCGCTTGCGGAGCTGGTCACTGATCTCCTTCGAGCTGCGGTCGGCAGCGGGGCTCGTCTCGTCATAGGCCAGCACACCCCGTCCATACCCACTGAGCCGAGCCGCGCAAAGTCGATCCGCTCGGGGAGAGGCGGCCGTCGAACAGCCTCGGCTTGACAGAGAGGGTGGTCTGCTTGACGCAGGCTTACCGAAGAAGAGGCAGCGGCGGTTCAGCGCTTCTCGGAGACCGTCATGGTCCGGCTTGGCGGCTACGCCTCGGGCATCGCGCCCTCTGCGACGGGCTCTGGCGGCAGGACGTCGTCTTCACGCGGCTCGAGAAGTCCTGGTGCCGCGCTCGCACTCAGAAAGGGGGCCGCGGGCGGCTCAGCAGTCACATCCGAACGGTCGAGCCACCCCTTGTCCGAGGACCAGCGCAGGGTCGCGGTTGCCGCGTGCTGGTCCTGCTGGGCACGGATCTCAGCGTTGCGGCGCTGCTTCCACTCCCGGTACACGGCGCTGTCCCGTAGCCACTCGCGGAAGGCGCGTCTCCGAGTGATGTCGTTCGGCCGCCGCAGCCACTTCAGCGACGCTGTCCCGAGCCACAAGAAGACCAGCGCCGCGGCCAGGGCCCCCAGAATCCACATCAACGCCTGGCGCGGCCCGAACACGGCATTGAATGCACTGTCCAGGCCACCAGCGGCAGGATCAACGGACCGCTGGCCGATCAGCAGCATGTACACGAAATACCCGGCGCGGCCCGAGAGCACCAGTACCAGGGCACCGAGAGCCGACTTCAGCGTGGCCACCGCTCGGGAGACATGGGTGGCTACCGTCCCCGGCGTCTTCCCCATCGCCTGAGCGGTTTCCGCCTGGGTGAGCCCTAACGCCTTGGTGGCCAGCACCGCTGTGCGCTGCTGCTGCGGCAGTGCACTCAGTGCCGCCTCAAGGTCCAGGCGCAGGACGGTCATGCTGCACGGATCAGCCGCGGCACCCGCAGCCTCCAGCTGCACGTCGGGGTGCCTGGCCCCATAGCCGAGACCGCTGCGGTAGCGTCGCGCGGCGTACCGGGCCTCGTTCTTGATGACTGTGAAAACGTACGGGCGCAGCTTCTCGACCGAATGGCCGTGGGCAAACACGCTTGCGAGGGCGTTCTGTACCACGTCCTCGGCATCCGCCCAGGCCGACGGGACGTCCAAAGCCCGCAGCCGTCTGCTGGCGTACCCGACCAGCTGCCCGTACCCCTCCGCAACCAAAGCCGACATCGCCTCGGCGTGTGGGGCCCTGTGTTGCTCAGCCATGCCGCCCCCGCCTTGCGCCGTCGGCCGCCCTTCCGCCCGTTTGTCGCCGGGCGCGCGCGAGGTCAGCTTTGCCCGCCGCACGGATGCGGAAGGCGATGCTGTGCAGCACCCTGCTCAGCTCGGGCGCGCACCCCACCGCTGGGAACACCGCGACGGTGCCAAGGCTCGTACCTTGCATGGAAACCCCTCCAGTCTGCGGCCCTGGGCGCCTCACCGTGAAGCGGCGGCCGTACGTCCCTCTGCCAGTTCTTCGGAAGCCGGATTCTTGACACGCAGCCAAGATTTTCTAGGAGCCACGGCGCTGCCTCAGCAGATGAACGCTCGTCAGACGGTTCCGGACGTGCCGGGTGAGGGTGCGGTGCACGGTGGAGGCGGGCAGGCCCAGGGTCGGTCCGATACGTGCCGGGCCCAGCTTGCGGTCCTGCTGCTGCCTGCATACATGCGCCTCGGTGGCGGCTGCGGTCCCGAGCGGTGTCTTGCGGGGACGGCTGGAACGGTCGAGGAGTCCGCTGTCGCCCTTGGACCGCCAGCGCAGGTGATGTCGGCCTTGAGGGGCCAAGCAGTGTCGCTCCACTCTGTGGGGTCGGATGCCGTTCGCGGGTCTTGTCGCCTCATCCCGGCTGGCCGTGGGAGCCCTCCTCGAGGGTTGCGCGAAGGATGGCCAGGGTTGAGGCGATGCGGGCCAGGTCGTCGGGGGGAACCGCCGCAGTCAGTGAGATGAGCTCGCTTTCGACAATGGGGCGGGAAGCGGACAACTGCTTCTCCCCAGCGGATGTGAGGCGGAGGACGGACGAGCGGCGGTCGTGGGGGTGCGCGACCCGCAGGCACCAGCCGGCGGTCACCAGCCGGTCGACCGCCTTGCTGACGGCCCCCACTGTGATCGCCAGTTCGCCGACGATGTCGAGCACGCGGCACCCGGGCACGCGGTCGATGATCTCCAAAAGCTCGAACTGTCCCAGCCCCAGCCCTTGTTCGGCGCGCAACCGGGCGCTGACCGCGTTGTAGAGCCGGGTCTCGACGCGGACCAGATCGATGAAGATCGGGGTGATGTGGCTCACATTAGCTCCAGTGCATTCCCAGGAATCATCTTCCTCGGAATCCGGTTAGTCAGGCAGGTGGATTCCCAGGAATCCATCCTCGCACCCCGACCCATGGAGGCCCCGCATGTCCCGACAGCAGCGCGACGCCCTGGACGCCGTACTCCGTTCCGCGCCTCGTAGCGAGAGGCGGCCCACTCCCGAGGAGCAGCGCAGCGGTTTCGCCGCGGCTGTCACTCGCCCCGCGCCGGAGGGCGTGGTCACCTGCAGGACCGTCCTGGGCGGGCGGCCGGCCCTGGAGCTGGAGCCGGCCGAAGCCTCCGGCCGCGGCCGACTGCTCTACCTGCACGGCGGCGGCTACGTCATCGGCTCACCGGACACCCACGCCGGGCTGGTCGGTGAACTGGCCCGCCGCACCAGGCTGCGAGCGACGTCGGTGGATTACCGGCTGGCGCCCGAGCACCCTTTCCCCGCGGCTGTCGACGACGGGCTCGCGGCCTACCGCGAGCTGCTGGCGTCGGGCACCGACCCCCGGGCCCTGGTCATGGCGGGTGACTCCGCCGGTGGCGGATTGAGCATCGCCACGCTCCTCGCCGCCCGGGAGGCCGGGCTGCCGCAACCAGCCGCCGTGGTCGTCTTCTCCCCCTGGGCCGACCTCACCCTCGCTGGAGGAAGCATCCGTTCCAAGGAGAGCGCCGACCCCATTTTCACAGAGGCCGACGTGCGCGCCTACGCCGAGCTCTACGTCGGCGCAGGCGACAGAGCGCATCCCCTGGCCAGTCCGGTGTTCGCCGACCTCACGGGGCTGCCCCCACTCCTCGTGCAGGTCGGGGCGAACGAGGTGCTCCTCGACGACGCGGTCCGGCTGGCCGGCCGCGCGGGCGCCGACGGCGTCGAGGTCACGCTCGAAGTCGGCCCCGACCTCCCCCATGTCTTCCAGCACCACTACGGCCGCCTCGACGAGGCGGACGCGGCACTCGAGCGCGCCGCCCGCTTCCTCACCACCCGCCTGAGCTCCGGGCGCCCAGGCGCCGACCATCTCAAACCGGTCCACTGACAGTGGAGTGATGCGCCGCAGTCGATCCCGGGCCTGAACCGTAGCCATGTCCCACGCCCAGCGGCCGGGCGCCGTGGGACCCGCCCTGACCATCTGTGCGGTGATAGCGCGTACAGTTCCCGTCGGAACCGCTTCTACCTGCGACGACGCAAGTCCAAACGGTGGCACGGCTGACGTCGCGGCCGTGGATACAAGGGAACTGGACCGCCGAGCCCTCGCCACCTTGGGAGCGGTGATCGCTCAGGTTGGGATGCGACAGCCGGCGGTCGACCACAGCGCCGAGACCGCCCGGCGGCTTGAAGATGCGGCCCACACACTGTGCCTGCTTTCGCTTTCCGGCACGCGCCGGCTGGATACGGCGCTGTACGTCGCCCGTCAGCAGATGGCCGAGGCGATGAGACGCAGGCAGCCCAACCAGCACTGAAACGCTCAGCTGTAAATGTCCAGGTCAGATAGGACACGCTGGCTGCGGTCCGAAGGCGATCAACGCGGTCCCAGTCCTCGCCACCACGGATCTGGGACCGCCATCATGCGCGCCGAGAACAACGTACTGCGAACAGCCCGTTCCGAGACCGATGAGTGATCAATCAACAAAACCGGGTTCGCGGACTGATGCTCGCACCGGTCCGCGGTCAGTCCAACGGACGTCACCGCACAGTCAACCGCGAGGGCGGAACGCGGTCGGGCCATCCATGGGCCGCCTGGCTGTGCCTGCGTGCGGGCCGGGTGCCTGGTCAGGGCTTCAGCGCGGCACGGATGAGAGCGCGCAGTTCATGGTCGGTGACGTCCGCCATGTCCGTGGACCGCAGCCGAATGGTGGCCTTTCCGCTGATGAGCGCGGGATGGCGGGAGCTGAAGCCACCATCACGGTCCGTTCCCCACCCGTAGATCGAGACGCCGTGCTGCCAGACACCGATGTGCAGCCTGCGCCTTTCGGCCCGGTAGGTGGGCATTCCGTAGGACAGGGCCACGCTCGCCTGTGGGAATTCCTCCAGGATCAGCCCGCTCACCAGGTCGAAGAGCGAACGGTGACGTGGCGCGATGGAGTCGACGTACTCCTGCACAGAGTCCATGCGACCCATTGTGGTGTCCCGCGACACCGGTGCTGCGGGCTCGACCCCTCGCGCCCGGCCGCCGCGGCCTCATGACAGGGCAGGGCCGGGCGGCACCAGCGGACTGCTCCCGACCGTCGGGCGGCTGACCAGGAGAGATGGAGAACTGGGACGGGAGTATCTAGGGTCAGCACGTGGCTTTCATCATGGTGTGTGAAGATGACGCGGCGGTCCGCGGCGTCCTCAAGCGCGCCCTGGAGCACGACGGTCACACCGTCTCCGTCGCCGCCACGGCCGACAGCCTGCTGCGGCAGCTCGCACCGGCACCCCATCTGGTCGTCCTGGATCTCGGGCTCCCGGACGCCGACGGCCGTGACGTCTGCCTGGCCCTGCGGGCTCGCGGCGTCGACGTGCCGGTGTTGATGCTCACCGCCTTGGACGGCCTGCATCACAAGGTGGGCGGCTTCGAGGCCGGCGCCGACGACTACATGACCAAACCCTTCGACGTCCCGGAACTGCTGGTCCGCGTCCGGGCGCTGCTGCGCCGCGCCACCGTGGCGCCCGCACCGGGCGAGGTCGTCCTCGATCCGGCGAAGCACGTGGTGACCTACGATTCGGTGAGCATGAGCCTGACCCCGACCGAGTTCCGGCTGCTGGGCCGCCTGATCGCTTCGCAGGGCGACGCGGTACGCCGCCACGCCCTCATCGCTGCCGGCTGGCCGCACGGGGCGCAGGTCAGCGACAACACCCTCGACTCCTATGTGCGCCGGCTGCGGGCCAAGCTCGGTCCGCTGGGTGTGGCCGAGCGTCTGGCGACCGTCCGCGGCGTGGGCTACCGATGGCAGTGACGGGATTCCGTAAGCGGGTCGTCGCACTCACCATGCTGATCGCCACCGCCGTGGTCGCGATCCTGGTCGTGGTCTCACACGTGCTGCTGAGCCGGGTGACGGACGCCGACGCGCACGATCTGGCACATACTCGCGCCGAGGCGGTCGCGGCGAACGTCACCGCCAAAGACGGCCGTGTCGTACTGACGGAGAACGGCAGCGAGGCACTGGACGAGGTCGCCTGGGTGTATACCGACGGCCGCCTGCTCGACGGGAACGTGCCGCCGAGCATGGTCGACCGCGTCGAGGCGCTGGCGGACTCGGGGCGATCGCAGACCGCGTCGGTCGGCGATTACCTCCTGTACGCGCGGAAGGTCCCGATCGACGGCCACCACGTCATGGTGATCGTCCGGGTGGACCTTACGCCCTACGAGACATCCGAACAGCGCAGCCTGACCTTGTCGCTGATTCTGGGCGGCCTCACGATCCTCCTCGCCGGCGGTGTCGCACACCTCGTGGTTCGCCGCGCGCTGCGGGTCGTGCACGAGATGGCCGCCCTCGCCGACGAATGGGGCCATCATGAACCCGGGCGCCGCTTCAACCTCGGAGTCCCCCGCGACGAGTTCGGGGAACTGGGGCGGACCCTGGACCATCTCCTGGAGCGCGTCGACAACGCGCTGGCGGACGAGCGCCGGCTCACCGATGAGATCGCCCACGAGCTGCGGACACCGCTCACGGTCCTGCGGGCCGAGGCGCAGCTGGCGCAGCTGTCCGGCGAGCCGGTGCCGCCGGAGGCGGTGCTGAGCGAGGTCGACCGCCTCGATGCGGCGATCACGACGATTCTGCGCGCCGCGCGCGCACGGACGGACAAGGGGACGCGGTGCGATCTGCGCTCCGCCGCGCGGCAGGCGATCGCCGGCCGCGCGGTCGAGGTCGCCTTTCCCTCGAAGGTCGAGGTCGCCGTGGCGCCCGACGTCGCCGTGTCGCTGCTGTCGCCCCTCCTGGAGAACGGCCTGCGGCATGCGCGGTCGCGGGTGTGGATCACCGCGCGCACCCAGGGTGAGGCCATCGTGGTCGATGTCCTGGACGACGGCCCCGGATTCGATTCCGCGGAGGTCGACCGGGTCTTTGAAGCGGGTGTCACCAGCGGCGACGGGTACGGACTGGGGCTCCCGGTGGTCCGGCGCATCGCCGCCTCGGCCGGTGCGGAGGTCCGCGCGATCGCGGACGGCCGCGGTCATGTCGAGGTGACGCTCCCGGCCGCCCGGGCAACCACGTAGTCAGGTTACGTGCAGATTCCCCGCGTAAACCTCCCTGCATGACAACGACAACGGAAGCACGCACGCGCAGCGGGCGGTTCATGCTCAACAAGGTCCCCGAGGTCACCATCTGGTTCTGGGTGATCAAGGTCTTGTGCACGACCGTCGGTGAGAGCTTCGCCGACTGGATCAACATGAAGCTGGGCGTCGGCCTGGTGAACACGGCCTTGATCTTCACCGCCGTGTTCGTGGTGGTCCTGGCCGTCCAGCTGCGGCTGAAGCGGTACGTTCCGTTCCCCTACTGGCTGACCGTCGTCGTTGTCAGCGTCACGGGCACCTTGTACACCGACATCCTGACCGACCAGCTGAACGTGCCGCTGTGGATCAGTTCCGCGGTCTTCTCGGTGCTGCTCGCGGTGGTCTTCGGCGTGTGGTGGCTGCGCGAGCGCACGCTGTCGATCCACTCGGTCACGACGCTTCCGCGTGAGTCGTTCTACTGGCTCGCCGTTCTCGTCACCTTCGCGCTCGGCACCGCGACCGGTGACTGGACCCTGGAGCTGACCGGCTGGAGCCCGGGCGCCTCGGTGCTGCTGCCGCTCGGCCTCATCGCGGCGATCACGCTGTTGTGGAAGTTCGGCGCGAACCCGGTGCTGTCCTTCTGGCTCGCCTACATCCTGACCCGCCCGCTGGGCGCCAACATCGGCGACTGGCTCGCCTCCCCGAAGGTCGCTCAGCCGGGCGAGCCGACCGGTCTCGACCTGGGCACCTTCACCACCAGCCTGATCTTCCTCGGCCTGATCCTGGCGACCGTGGTCTACCTGACGGTGACGCGCTCCGATGTGACCGAGACCTACGAGGCCGCCCACGCCGCACACACCACCGGCGACCCCCGCAAGGAGCGCGTCGCGCTGGCCGGCTTCGGCCTGCTCGCCGTCGCCACCACGGGCCTGCTGGTCTGGGCCCACGGCCAGCCGCACGTCGGCCCGGCGCCGGAGGAGGACAACACCTCCGCCGTGCAGATGGCTCCCGGCCAGGCGGTGAAGAAGTTCCCGCCCGCCAAGGTCGCCGCGCTGAAGAACCTCGCCTCCACCTCGCTCAAGGACGCACGCTCGGGGAACGCGAAGGGCGCGCACGCGGCCGCCCAGTCGCTGCGTGACCTGTGGGACGCCGACCAGGCCTCGCTGCAGCCGCTGGACCAGACCGGCTGGACCTCCATCGACGCCCAGATGGACAAGATGCTCAAGACGTTCGGCATCGATCACTCGAACCCGCCGATGTCGCCTGCGCAGCAGGAGAAGGAACTGAACGCCCTCCTGACGGACATGGGCTGACAGACCGCACAGCGCCCGGCCGGCCCACCCGGCCGACGGCCTCAGTGTGCCGAGGCGGCGCAGAGAACCGCGCTTCCTCGGCACACGCCGGCGAGCCGCGGACCGCATTGCGGCCGGGGCCGCCTGCGGCAGCCCGGGCATGTCCGCAGACTCGCGTCGGGCGGTCGCTGACCGGATGGCGTCGGCCGAATGAGTGCAGACCCTACTGCGCGCACAGGCGAGGGCCGGTCAACTCTTCGTTCCGGCCCCATCGCTCCAGCCGCAGGGCTCGAGGCGGTAGCCATGCCCTCGGAGCGTGGTGATGTGAGGCAACCGGCAAGGGCGGCCGGGCTCCTCGGCGGCCTGGGTGAGACGTCGGCGCAGGCCGGCCATGGTGACGTCCAGGGTCTTGGTGGGGCCGAACCAGTTCTCGTCCCACACCTGTGCCATCAGTGTTTCCCGAGAGACGGCGGTGCCGGGGTTCCTGGCGAGCAGGGCGAGGAGGTCGAATTCCTTCGGCTGAGGGCTCCGGCCACGTTCACCCTCCTCGTCCCAGTCCGCGGGGCCGGCTCCGAAGGCAACGCAGCGGCCTGCAGATCAATGCCTCTCCCTCCGACATGTTCGGCTCCGGGGTGTGGCTTGTTCGCCTGCCCTTGTGTCGAGCCGGTCCGATGGGCCCGGATCCACGACGGCCACCGCACAGCCGGGGGACCTGCGATACCGCCAGCTGTATCCAGTCGTGATCATTCCGCGGATTCGCCTTCGGGGCGACGCGTGGGCCGGCGCTCGCCATCCTTCCACCGGGACGTGTCCAGTGCCGGCCATGGGCTGTGGCAGGGCATTGGGGGCAGGCTCACGTGCGGCCCGACTCCGAAACCCGACTGACACAGGCTCGTCAGCGCGACAGGATGTCCGTTTGTCGTACTGGAGAGCGAAAGGCAGTCCGCATGCGGCACGCTGCACCGCGACCGATTCCCGAGTCGGCTGACCTGCTCACCGCGGAACTGGTGGTGGACCTGGCCACCCCCGTGGCGCCGGCCGTCTCGCCGGACGGTCGCCTGGTCGCCTACGGTGTGGTCGCGAACAGCGGGAGGGACGGACGTGCGCACAGCTCTGTCTGGGTCGCCGCCGCCGACGGCAGCGCAGACCCGCGCAGGCTGACCGACGGCACGGCCCGCGACGCCGCCCCGAAGTGGGCGCCGGACTCGGCTTCCCTGTTTTTCACCTCCGACCGCGAGGAGCGGGGCACCGCTCAACTCCAGCGGATCCTTCTGGACGGCAGCGAGGACATCGCCAAGGCAGAGTCTCTGACCAGGTGGCGCGGTGGCATCTGCGACTACTGCCCGCTCGCCGACGGCCGCACCGTCGCGCTGCTCGCCGAGGACGAGCCCACTGCGGAGGACGAACGCCGGGAGGCGGAGGGTGACGACGCGAAGGTCTGGGGACGGCACCTCCCGGTCACCCGGCTGCGCCTGCTTGACTTGGCGACCGGCGCGGTCCGCACCGTGGACGGCCTCGGGGACCGCCACGTCGTGGAGGTGACCCAGCGTCCGGACGGCGGCCCGCTGGCCGTGCTGAGCTGGGCCACCCCCGAGCTCGACCCCGGCGTCACCACGGCAAGACTGCATCTGGTCGCCCTGGAGACGGGAGCCGTCCAGGACCTGGGTCCGGTCGGAGTCGAGGCCCAGTCCCCGGTCTGGTGGAATCACGACGGTGAATGGCATCTGGCCCACCTGGCGGTGACCCCTGGGCACTTGGTAGGCGCGCTCGCCGTGATCGACACAGTCCCGCCGGCGACCGGCCCGACCGTCGAACAGCGCAATCTCACGGCCGGCATGTCCGCCTGCCCCACCGAGCTGGTGCAGGTCTGCGACGGGCCGCCGCTGGCGCTGTTCGCCGAGGGGCTGGACACCGCGCTGTACCGGCTCGATCCGCAGTCGCTGGGGTTCCACCGATTGTCCTGCGTGCCCGGCACGCTCGCCGGGCTCACCGCGAGTCACTCCGGAGAGACCCTCGCTGTGCTGATGAGCACCGCGTGCGAGCCCAAGAACGTCCACGCGGGACCCACGGGCGGCCCACTGCTCCGGCTCAGCGACACCAGTCCCGAACTTCGCAGGGTCTGCTGGGGTGTCCAGGAACGGCTCCGCTACCAGGCGTCCGACGGACTCCCGTTGGACGGCCTGCTGATCCTGCCTGCCGGCCGAACTCGGGACGAGGGTCCATTCCCGCTCGTCACCATGGTTCACGGCGGCCCTTACTTCCGTCATGTCGACGAGTTCGCACTCACGGTGGTCGACTGCGGCCAGTGGCTGGCGACCGCCGGATACGCGGTCTTCCTGCCCAATCCCCGGGGCGGGTCGGGCCACGGCCATGAATTCGCCGCCGTGGTGGCGGGTGCGGTGGGCGGCGACGAGTGGACCGACATCCTCGCCGGGCTCGACCTGCTGGTCGCCGAGGGAGTCGCCGATCCCGAACGCCTGGGCATCTCCGGCTGGAGCCACGGCGGTTTCATGGCGGCCTGGGCCATCGGCCAAACCGAGCGGTTCAAGGCCGCCATAACGGGCGCCGGCATCAGCGACTGGGGCATGCAGGCCGGGACCGGCGAGTGGGGAATCATGGACGCGGCGCTCGGTGGCAGCACCGGCTGGAACGGCCCGGGACCGCACATCCACGACCGGAACAGCCCGATCTCCTACGTGTCCCGGATCCGCACCCCGGTCCTGATCCTGCACGGCGAGCAGGACACCAACGTCCCCCTCGGCCAGGCGGTCCACTTCCATCGCGCACTGCGCCACTTCGGCGTCGAGCACGAGTTCGTCGTCTACCCCCGAGAGGGCCACGGGCTTCACGAGCGCGCCCATCAACTCGATGCCCTCCGACGTATCCGCGCCTGGTATGACCACTGGCTGTAGGCCCGTGCCAGGGTGGGCATTGAGTCGTGATCAATGAGTGGCGAAGGCAAGTTCTTTGATCCAGATCATCGACGCGCGTAAGTGAATGCCGACGAGGTAGCTGCCCGGGGTCTTGTCGTAGCGGGTGGCGATGCCTCGCCATGCCTTACCGGGGAGATGCCCAGCTCAGCGCCTTGTGCAACACCCCTTAGTAGCTGTCGTAGCTGGGCTTACCGTTCGGCCGGTAGACGCCGACGACGGTGCCACCCTTCGTCGTCGAGACACTGACCGGCTTCAGCGCGGTGGGGATCGCTCCGTCGGCGAACAGCCGCTTGCCGGTGCCGATGATCACCGGATGGATGGTCAGCCGGTACTCGTCGACGAGACCGTGCTGCATGAGGGTCTGGGCGAGGTCGCCGCTGCCCACGACGTTGATGTTGCCGCCGTCGGACACCTTCAGCTTGCGTACGGCATCGACGATGTCGCCCTCCAGCAGCGTGGAGTTCTGCCACTCGACGCACGTCAGGGTCCGAGACGCCACGTACTTGTGCATGCTGTTCATCCGATGGGTGAACGGGTTGCTGGGATCGGCGGTCGGCCAGTACGACGCGAAGATCTCGTACGTCTTGCGGCCGAGCAGCATCGCGTCGGAGGGCTCGTACCAACCGGCGATGGCCGCGCCGACCTCGTCGTCCGCCACCGGCTTCTGCCAGCCGCCGTGCTCGAAGCCGCTCTCAGCATCCTCGTCCGGACCACCCGGCGCCTGCATGACGCCGTCCAGCGTCAGGAACGTGCAAACAATGATCTCGCGCATGGTGCGCTCCCTTCGTCGGCGGGTAGACCGCACAACCGCCGGAAACTCATCGGCGCAACACCAGCGGCGCCGGGCTGCAGTGATTGGCTGCCGGGCGAGTGCTCCCTGCTCGACGGGGCTGGCGGTAGTCGACGTGGAAGACATCACGGCATGACGTCGTCCTTGCCCGAGCCGACGGTGATCACGGCCGTCGAAAGCCCTGCCCTGCGCACCGGGTGGGCAGCTGGGCCGACATGGGACGGTTCTCCAGACACCTGACTCGTCGCATCCCAGTGACACCGCGGCATCTCCCGGCACATCTCCGACCGGCACCGAAAGACGGCACAGTGTCAGAGTGGTGACGCATGCCTGTGGGGCCACATGCAGCTGTCTTGTGCGGGCGACGGAGCTGCGGGATGAGCGTCAGCAGATCCATGAACCGCTTCGGTGGCGGGTAGCCGCAGCATGGTGATCGTCGTGAAGGACTGTCGACGGGGAGGACGGCGAAGGCCTACTCAGTGACGATCGCCCCCATCACTCGTAGCGCTCGCTGGCACAACCGCCCCGTCTCGTGGGAGACGGGGCCGAAGGCAGGGGACCCTGCACCCTGACATCGGCCTGCGGGGCAGCGGCCGCCACTGGGCGATAGTCGCAGGTGCTGAGCATCTCGATGAGCTTGGTCCCCTCTCAGGTGCGGGGATGCTCATCGTCGGCAAGCTCGAGGCGCTGGCCGACCTCGGGTTGAAGCGGGCCGACAGCTACGACCGCCCTCCCGTGTTCCCGGCAAAGGGATCCGAAGGATAGGACTCCTGCGGCGAACGGTCTGCCTTCTGCCAGATCGCGCGGTCCTCCCTCCGCCTCCGCTGCAACCGCCTCACGTACTTCCACGCCAGCACCACGTTCTCAACCAGCTCCTGGAGGATGGCGATCACGGCAGCACTGATCACCAGAAGGATGGTCAACCCGAATAGGACGCCATATACGCGCGCCTGCAGCCCTCCCCCGGAGCCGTCTCGATGACCTCGGCCGTCTCTGCCTGGGTGAACTTCAGCGCCTTGGCGCAGACCACGGCCCGGCGCTGCTGCGGCGGCAGGGTAGACAGTGCGGTCTGTAGGTCCAGCCGCAGGTCGACACCACCATAGGGGTCGGTCGGATGTTCGGCCTCCAGCTGTACGTCCGCGCCCCCGGCCAGGTAGCCCAGGCCGCTGCGGTAGCGCTGGGCCGCGCGCCAGACCTCGTTCTTGATGACGGTGAAGACGTACGGGCGCAGCTTCTCGATCGGCTCGCCGTGGGCCAGCACGCTCGCCAGGGCGTTCTGCACCACGTCCTCGGCGCCCACCCATGCCGGCGGGACGTCCAAGGCTTTCAGACGCTTTCGGGCGTAACCGACCAGCTGCCCGTACCGCTCGGAGACCAGGACCCCCACTGCTTCGGCGTGCTTCACCGCCTGCCCCTCAACCATGCCGCCCCCGCCTCGCCTCGCCCACCCTGCCGCTGGCGTCCCGCCGGGCGCGCAGCAGTTCGGCCTTGCCAGCCGCCCGAACAGGGAAGGCGAAGCTATTCAGTAAGCTCTTCATCCCCGGCGCACACACCACCACCAGGAAAATGACGACGGCACCAACGCCCGTACTTTCCACCGGAGTCCTCTCCAGTTTGCGGCCTCAACGCGCCTCACCCTGCGGTAGGTCGGCAGGGGCTGGGTGCGAAGTCCGGGGATGGTGTGGTGTCGTTTGTAGCTGTTGCGCTCCTGCTTCCTAGCTGGCTTCTGCTGGTGGCGTAGGCGAATGCGTACGGGGCCCAGTCGGCGATCCGGTCGCGCGCAGGGACAGCTGCCACTATGCCGACCACAGGGCCGGGCAGGGTGATGCCTGTCCAGGCCCCGCCGCCTGTCGGGTCCCCCCCATGCCGCGTTTCAGGCGGCGCTGCGCACGAGCCAATCGGGCTACTGGTGATCTCATCCTGGGCGTCGAAGGCATGCAGACAGCGCCCGGAGCCCGCGAGGAGGAGGCCGACTTCTCCCGACCGTGTGGAAGGCGATCGGGTGCTCGTTCCCCTTGCTCGGCATGCCGCGTGGGTGTGAACACTGCTCTGGTCAGGGCTGACCCGAATGGGGGGCGCGTACTTGTCGGGGTAGTGCGCCGGTGCGGGAAACGCAACCGGCTCGCGCTTCTGCAGGCCCCACCCCGTTTGGGTGAGGCTTCCTCGGACACGGCGCTCCTGGTGGAAGAGCTGCATATGCCGGATGGAATTCCGTCCGGCGGTTGCCCGGATACCAACGACCGAAGCATGCATGGGGCCGGCATGGCTGCTGCGCGGGAGCCGAGGGGCGGCCGTGCCCCACGGCCCCGCCCGTCGGGCCCTTGTCCATGTACATCGCGTCTTCTGAAGGCGCAGCCCCCTGTGTAGGCACAGTCCCCTCGTGCGCTCGGTGATGCGTGCGCGCGGTCAGGAGCACGGTTATGCGAAGACGCGCGCATCATGCCCACGTGCGACAGTCTGCCGGGAGTGTGGCAGCGGGTCGTATCGTCGCACTGATCCCCGCGCACAACGAGGCCGACCGTATCGGGGCGGCCATCGCCGCCCTGCGGGCGCAGAGCCAGAAGCCGGACCGGATCGTCGTCGTGGCCGACAACTGCGCCGACGCCACCGCGGACATCGCCCGGCGGGCCGGGGCAACAGTGGTGGAGTCCTCGGGTAACCGCCACAAGAAGGCCGGGGCGCTCAACCAGGCTCTGGACCAGGTTCTGCACGGGCTGGCCGGCGACGACCTCGTCCTGGTCCAGGACGCCGACACCACCCTGGTCCCGCCGTTCGTGGCCAGCGCCGTCGCGGCGATGGGATCGGATGTGGGGGCGGTCGGCGGGATCTTCTACGGCGAGGCGGGCGGCGGACTGCTCGGCGCCCTGCAGCGGATCGAGTTCCAGCGCTACGCGAGGGAGATCGCCCGGCGCGGCTACCGGGCCGATGTGCTCACCGGGACCGCGACCGTGTTCAGGGTCTCGGTCCTGCGGCAGGTCCGGCAGGCGCGCCTGGACGGTCTCATCGGTGGCGGAACGTCGTACTACTCCCTGGCCTCGCTCACCGAGGACGACGAGATCACCAAGGCCGTGCGCACCATCGGCTACCGCACCGTCTCGCCCGCCGGCTGCCGGGTGGTCACCGAGGTGATGACCACCGTGCCGAAGCTGTGGCACCAGCGGATGCGCTGGCAGCGCGGGGCCCTGGAGAACCTGCGGGACTACGGCTGGACCAGAGTCACCGCTCCGTACTTCGTGCGCCAGGCGCTCATGGGGCTGTCCGTGCTGGCCCTGGCCCTGTATCTCGTTTTCACCGCCTGGATGCTGGCCCGCGGCCGCCCGGATTTCTCGCCGTTCTGGATCGCGGTCGGCCTGGTCTTCGTCGCGGAGAAGGTCGTCACCGCCCGCGGCGCGGGCCTGAAGTCCCAGCTACTCGCGGGCACGCTCGCCGTCGAGCTGGTCTACGACCTGTTCCAGCACGCGGTGTACGTCCGCTCCCTGTGGGACATGGCCCGGCGGCGCGAGGAGCGCTGGTGTGCGACCTGAGACGGCCCGCGCTGCCCAGGACGCCGTCCCGGATAGCCGTCGCAGCGATGCCAGCGCACAGGGACATCAGGCGGGAGAGGAGGCGGGAGATCCGTGTACGCAGGCGTGCCACTGGCCAGTGCCCTGGGAGCCGGCGGGGCATCCACGCTCGCATCCCGGCGCCGCACGGGCTTCGACACCCTCGCCACCGTCGTGGCCGCCACGACCCTGCTCATGGCTGGAGTCTCCGTCTGCAAGCTGCTCCCACGACGCCGTACCGACGGGGTCCTCGCCGCCAGGCCAGCCCAGGTCGCCTCGGACCGCCTGGCTGTGCGGCTGCCGCGCGAGCGGAACGCGACCGACGCCTGGGTGGAGGTTCCCTGACCCCGGCGCCCCGGGACGCCGCCGCGCCGAGCGCCCCGGCAGCAGCTTCCCGCGCATTCCCGCCCCCTTCCCACTCCGCGCGTCGGGCACAGCCAGAGCGCGGTCGTAACAGCCCGGGGCCCGCCTTCACCGGAACACCGGCCGACGTCGCGCCCCGCACCACAACAGGAGGAACAGTGATGACAACCAGCAGAGCCGTCGCCACGGCGACCTACCCCGACGGGACAATCATCACAGCGGCGGGCAACGGTGAGGCCGGCTTCGTCGTGGACGGCGGTCCGGCTGTCGGCACCAAGCTCTACAACCCCTATGGCGTGGCGGTGGACGGGTCGGGGAACCTCTACATCGCCGATACCAGCAACCACCGCGTCCGCAAGGTGACATCCAACGGCATCATCACCACCGTCGCAGGCAACGGCCAGGCCGGCTTCGTCTCCGACGGCGGCCCCGCCGTCGCCACCAAACTCCACAACCCCTATGGCGTGGCGGTGGACGGGTCGGGGAACCTCTACATCGCGGACCACTCCAATCACCGGGTGCGCAAGGTGACACCCAACGGCATCATCACCACCGTCGCAGGCAACGGCCAGGCCGGCTTCGTCTCCGACGGCGGCCCCGCCGTCGCCACCAAACTCTACGGACCGATCGGGGTGGCGGTGGACAGGGAGGGAAACCTCTACATCGCCGACTACTACAACCACCGGGTGCGCAAGGTGACACCCAACGGCATCATCACCACCGTCGCAGGCAACGGCCAGGCCGGCTTCGTCTCCGACGGCGGCCCCGGCGTCGCCACCAAACTTCACTATCCCTGGGGAGTGGCGGTGGACCACGACGGAAACCTCTACATCGGTGACCGCTACAACCACCGTGTCCGCAAGGTGACACCCAACGGCGTCATCACCACCGTCGCAGGCAACGGCATCGCCGGCTACGTCGCCGACGGAGGGCCCGCCGTCGCCACGTCTGTGCACTACCCCTCACACGTGGCCGTGGACGGGGCCGGGAACCTCTACATCGGCGACGGCCACAACCACCGTGTCCGCAAGGTGACACCCAACGGGATCATCACCACCGTCGCGGGCAACGGCATCGCCGGCTACGTCGCCGACGGAGGACCGGCGGTGGGCGAACGGCTCTACTACCCCTACGGAGTGGCCGTCGCCCCCTCCGGCGACCTGTACATCGGTGACGGTGCGAACCACCGCGTGCGCAAGGTGTTCGCAGCGGCGACCGTGACCCCGCCGCCCCCGCCCATCGCCGACCTGTACGGCGAAGTCATCCTCCCGGTCACGGTCCCCCGCCGCCAGGAATTCGACCTGGGCGCCCGGGTCCACAACCGCGGCCCCGCCATCGCCAGCGGAGAACACATCACAGTGGTCCTCACCCTGGCCGACGGCCTGGAGAGCGCCCAGGAGAACAACGGACGGCGCCTGACCCGCACCTTCCCCGGCGCCGACCTGGCCCCCAACAGAGGATCGCTGGACGGCGTCTTCCGCGTCCGCGCCACGGACACCACCGCACCGGGCACGTACGAGTCCACGCTGGAGATCCAGTACGGCGGCGACCTCAACCTCAAGGACAACAGCTTCACCCTGCCCGTCACCGTCGTCGTCCCCGAACCGACCGCCGACGAGCGCGCCCTGACCGTCTACCAGGAAAACATCCCCGAGGCCGCTCCCGGCCAGTCCGCCCGTGTCCTGCTGCGCTACGTCTCACCCGTCGGCCAGCCCGTCAACCCGGGCATCATCACCCAGCGCTTCAGCGCCCCCACCGGCTTCACTTTCAGCGGCCGGCCCACCTACACCTACCCTGACACCGTCCAGGGCGCCATCACCGGCGACCTGCAACACGAGATCTACGACTCCGGCCGCACCCTGATCATCCGCGACAACCCGCACCTGAACACCACCCACACGGATGCCGGCACCCTCATCTACAGCATCGGCCTGCGCGCCCAGCCCGACGCCGCCGCCGGCCTCGCAAGCGACGGCTCGGCCAGCATCGGCCAGCGTCCCCCCGTGCAGATCCTGGCCAAGGTCACCGGCGCCGATGCCGGGCACAGCGCCCGTATCGTCCAGACCCAGCTCGAGAAGGCGCGGGTGAAGCCCGGTCAGCAATGGGTCTACCCGGTCGTGCTCACCCTGACCAACACCGGGCGCACACGGATCGGCCCTGCGGACATCGTCTTCACCGCCCCCGAAGGCCTGTGGTTCACGGAGGACCGGGTGATGATGTCCCGCGAAGGGGCGACGTACGAGACCGAACTCGCCGGTCAACGCTCCAACGGCAACCGGACTCTGACCATCCGGGACGCCGCCCTCGATCTGGACCCCGGCAAGTGGGCTGTCGTCTACCCCGAAATGGAAGTCCAAGCCGACGCCGCGACCGGCGCCGTACGTGTCGGCATGCGCATCGGCATCCCGCCCTTCGCCAGCGGAAACGCCACCGTCACCATCGAGGCGTAACGCCGCGACGACCCATGCT
The DNA here is from genome assembly GCF_014649495.1 of Streptomyces filipinensis. GTDB lineage: Bacteria > Actinomycetota > Actinomycetes > Streptomycetales > Streptomycetaceae > Streptomyces > Streptomyces filipinensis. The sequence continues at coordinate 52,810 of NZ_BMTD01000015.1, forward strand.
CGGCGCGGGGCACACCCACTCAAAGAGGCAAGGCCCTCTCCCTGGGAGGAGAGGGCCCGAGCCTCTGCGGTACATATCGCCAAGGCCTCCCGAGGCACCACCTCGGCCGGCCGTACCCGCGAACGCCTCCCGGGTGGCGGTCCCCCTGGCCCCGCTGCCCCAGCGCCACCGCACCCCCACCCCATCGAACTGGCCGGTCAACGCTCCGCCGGCAACCGCCCTCCGGGGCGCCGCCCTAGACGTGGACTCCCGCAAGTGGGCCGCCGTACCCCGAGATGGAAGTCGAAACAGACAGGCCGCCCCCGGGGCGATGACCCTGTCGGCGTCGTGGCGCCAGGGTTTCTCCGTGAAGGCGAGGCTCGCCCCGCACCGCCGACCGCACCCCCGGAAGGAAGCAGTGAACACCCATGAACACTCCTGCAAAAACCCAGGACTGCACACCACTCGACCCTGAAGTCACCGGCATCCGAACCCTGGGCCATGCCAACCGCTTCGCCGTCTGGGACAGCGAGTTCCGCTACGACGGCCGTATCCGTGTCCCCGTCGGGGTGAAGATCAAGGAGATCAAGTACTCGTACTACGGCAACGGTCAGGCATCCCAAGGAACGGCCGAGTTCAAGCGCGGCCAGGGCGGCACCGGCGAGGAGTACGAGGTCATCGACCTCACCTTCCTCGACGACGCCGACCTGATCACCTTCACCCTGCGCGGCGACCTCAATGTCGACGCCGATCCCCGCCCCGCGTACAGCCGCACGTACCAGATCCGCGTCGACGTCACGCTCGACACCGGCGAGGTCCGCACCGCCACCCCGGAGATCGAGGTGCTCGCCGGCGCATGGCAGCACAGCGACCCCGAGAAGGTCGGCCGGCCCTTCGTCCGGCTGCCCTACGACACAGGCTGGGGCGGCACCCCCAACAGCCAGGCCGGCTTCGGCTATGTCACGGACAACGGCCGTATCCCCGGCGACAAGTTCATCATCGACCTGGTCAACCTGCGCCAGGGCGAGAAGGGCGTGCCGAGCAGCAACAGCGACCACGTCTACTACCAGCTCGTCCACGAGGACGGAACGCCCTCGCACTACACCCCTACCCCGCAGCTTCAGAAGGCCGAGGGACACAGGGACAGCGGCACCGGCCGCAAGGTCACCCTGCCCGCGATCGACCTGAGGCAGCTCGGTGACAAGCCCGGCTACTACCGCTTCCTGGTCTGGCCGCAGTCCGCCGACCCCGACGGCTCGCCCAGCAGCCTGCGCTGGGACGAAGCCAAACCGGAGGACGCCTTCCAGCTCGGCAGCGTCTACTACCGGTACAAGGCACCGGCCAGCATCGACACCGGACTGCGGGCCACGATCAAGACACAGAACCTGACGGCGACCGCGGGCCAGGAACGCTGGCTCTACCCGGCCTTCGTCATCCGCAACACCGGCCAGCGCACCATCGGCACCACCAAGGTGGTCTTCACCGCCCCCGAGGGACTGCTGTTCATCGAGGACCGGGTCGCCTTCACCCGCTCGGAGGATGAGAGTCACGAGCCCGTCGCCCTCGGAGTGCTCTCCGCCGACCGCCGCACCCTCACCTGCCCGGCCGTGCCGCTGGACCTGGTACCCGGCCGGCCCGGCAAGGACGCCTGGGTATCCATCTACCCGGCCATGGAAGTCGAGGCCACAGCACCAGCCGGACGAGCACTCGTCGGCATCCAGCTCGGCCAGCCCGCCTTCGCCACCGCACAGGACACCATCAGCATCACACGTACGAACTGACCAGCCGAGGTGGAAAAAAGGGGGGCGGCGCCCCTGCGTGCCGCCCCCGGCCGGTCGACGTCACGATCGCCGCCGCCAAGGCCAAGGCCGCCCGCGCAGCAGGGCCAGTCCGCCGACTCCGGGGGGATCGTCACAGATCAGCAGGCTGCAACACAGCTTCTCAGCGTCGCAGACCCGAGCGCCAAGGAGTTCTGATGGCCAAGAACGTCCAAACCTTGTTGCACAGCACCTCTCCCTATGCAGATTTCGATGGAAAGGGAATGTCCTACGACCCGCAAGGATGGGGATCGGATCACCCGGTCTTCGCCCAGGAAATCGAACGACTCGCCCCTGCTCTGATCGTAGAGGTCGGCACATGGAAGGGTGCGTCCGCCCTGCACATGGGCAAACTTGTGCAGCGCCTCGGAATGGACTGCGAGATCGTCTGCGTCGACAGCTTCCTCGGAAGCATGGAGCACTGGATCTCGCAGCGGGGGAAGTCCGACCTCAACCTGGAGTTCGGCCACCCGCAGCTCTACTACCAGTTCCTGTTCAACGTCCTGCACGACGGCCTGGAAGACATCATCACCCCCTTCGCGTCCACGAGTACCCAAGCCGCAAAGATCCTGGCCCATTACAGCATCCAGTGCGACCTCGCCTACATCGACGCCGGACACGAGTACCCAGACGTTCTCACCGACATCGAGCACTACTGGCCGCTGGTCCGTGAAGGCGGAGCCATGATCGGCGACGACTTCAGCAACAACTGGCCGGGCGTGATGCGCGCAGCACGCGAGTTCAGCGACACGAACGGCTTGCCTTTGAACATCTACGACTACAAGTGGGTGCTGCGCAAGGACTGACCAGCCCGCCATGCCGTTGCCCAGCACTGCTGTGACGGGTGGGTTCCCTGGTCGATGGTGAGCGTGGACTCCACCGTGTGCCGTGCTCACCAGCACGCTGCCGGCGCACGCAAGCAGGCGCCGCGCAGACCTGGCAAGCGCACCGAGCCCGCCCAGCACCGTCCAGATGAAGCCCTCGGCCGCCCTCGCACCAGGCCGGACCACGAGGCGCGTAGTGGGGGCTGGCGGATCAGGGGCGGCGGGCTCTTCACTCACGCGCTGTTCGAAGGATCGATCCTTCAGCTCTCGCAAGAGTGACACCGCGTATCAGGATCCGCTGCCTGGGGATGGAGGACACGGGGACCCAGCTACCGCCCGGGTCCGCCCGGCTCCCTAGGGAGTCGTCGTTCGACGGATGAGGTTTCATGCGCCTTCGCCATACCGCTGCCGCCGCGTTCGGTGCGCTCGCTCTCATTGTCACATTGCCGACCTCCGCGAGCGCCGCCACCGGTGACTTCTCCTACTCCTACATCAGCCTCAGCGGCGCGCCTCAGAGGGTGACGCTCCATGACCCGGTCAGCCCAGGCTGCATCCCACTGGCTGAGGTCGCGGACCCGGGTTCCTCCGAGCCTGCGTTCGCCCCGCACAACGACACCGATGAGTGGGTGATGGTGTTCACCGAGCCGGACTGCACCGGCGACTCGTGGACGCTGCGTCCGCACGGGCAACCCGCCTCGGACCGCCTGAAGCTGCGTTCGGTGTTCATGACCGGCAGGCACTGACCGAATGGGCTGTCACCCTGTTGACGCCTCGTCGTCGGCAGCAGGGTGAACTCCGCCCTGCAATACGGGCCGGACGCGACCGACGCCAGGAGCAGCAGCTCACCGGCCTCCGCCAGGCGAACTCTCCCCCGGGCGGAGGCCACCGGGAGCAGCAGGGTCTCGGCCGTTCCCCGGTGTACCGAGTTGCTCCTGACCCAGGCGCCCAAGCGTCGTCCGCGGAAGCGCGGCGATCGCGAGCGCGGGCGGCTTACGCCACAGGACCTCCGGCGTCGGGACCGGCGCCAGGGACATCGCCTCGACCTCGACGTCGATGCGCGCCTGATCGGCGTCCACCTTCAGGAACACGTCGCCGGGTCTATCGCGTGCGATTTACGTGCTGACCGCGTCCCGCCAGCCTGCGGCCTCGGGCGCGACACAGATCTCTGACCAGGTCAAGCCCACCACTTTCTCGCCGGGCCGATCTTGATTTCGGGCGTGTCTTCATTTCGGCCAATCGTCAGGTCTTACGCACGGCGCCGGTGAAGCCAGCGATGAACAGGGTGGCCGACGCCCACGCGGCCAGCTGCAGCAGCCAGCCCGCGACGGTGAGGGTCTGCCCGGCACGGGTACCGGTGGGGGCGCACAGGTCCCCCGCCCCCGTCTTGACCACCGGCAGACCCAGGTCCAGACCCACGCCGACCCGCTCCACGACGCTGCAGGGCGTCGTGGGTGTGCTCGCGCGGGCGGTGTGCTCCAGGCCGCCGCCCGGGCCGCCGAGGACGACCGCCATCGCGACCGAGCTGGCGAGGACGGCGAACAACAGCAGCAGCGCTCGCCAGGGTTGATAACCGAAGCCGAGGGCCAGCCCGGTGAATCGGGCCCAGGCCCGGTCACGCCGCCGGAGCCCGCCGCGGTCGATCTGGTCCCGCCGCTGCGCCATGAGGATGTCCCGCACCTGGCTGTCGTGACCGGCCGCCCGGTGCACGGCGGCCAACTGCTGGTACGGCTGAGCGGAGTAGCCGGGCGTGTGGTCACGCAACAGCTCCAGCCAACGGGACAACCCGACCGGCGCCGGCAGGTCCCCGTAGGCCAGCCCGTCGATGCCGACCAGGGCCCCCGTAGCTTGACCCGACCGAGTCACCCCGCTGGTGTCCAACCACAGCGAACCGACCGACACGCCGTTCAAGGCGAGCACGGAGTGTCCGGCGCCGGTTGCCCGGAACCCGGCCCGGAGGAACACGGCTCGGTCGACCCGCAGACCGTCGGCGTACAGGGCCGGTCCGGACATGTTCTCTAACCGCGCCCCGTCGCAATCCAGCAGACCGAGGTGGGCATCGACCAGCTGGACCGCGCCGCTTGCCCGGAACCCGGCCCGGAGGAACACGGCTCGGTCGACCCGCAGACCGTCGGCGTGCAGGGCGGGGCCAGAGGTGTTCTCCAGCCGCGCCCCGTCGCATGCCAGCCGGCCGAGATGGGCGTAGGCGAACCGGACCGTGCCCTGTTCGCCGACGCCGGTGGCCCGGAAATCGTCGCGGAGGAACGCGCTGTGATCGACCCGCAGAAACTCGGCGTGCAGGGCGGGACCGGACGTGTTCGCCAGCCGCGCACCGTCACAATCCAGCAGACCGAGGTGGGCGCCGAGGAACCGGACCGCGCCGGAAGGTGTGTCGGCGTTGGCAATCGCTCCGCGCATCGTCATCACCGGCGCGGTGAAGCGTGCGGCGTCAACCGGTGGGTCGTGCGAACCCTCGGGGTGCCCGAAACAGGAACCGTCCAGCACGAGGCCGGGCAACTGGCTGTCGCACAGGTTCAGACCGTCGGGGACGAAGCAGTCGACCAGCTCGACGCGCAGATCGCTGGTGATGTTCGCCAGGTCGACGCGGCCGGTGATGCGCGCCCCGCGCAGCCGCAGCCCGTGCGGGTCCGCCTCGATGTCCCGGCGGCCGCGGACCAGGTCACGGATCAACGCCGCCGAGACGGTGTGAGTGCTGTCCCAGGACCGCATCGCGGCCTCGTCGACCGGCCCGTCGCCGGCCAGGTCCAGCATCTCGCCGTCGCGGACCGCGTCGAGCAGGCTCTGCTCCAACCCATCGGCTGCCACCCGAGCATGCTCGCCTGGCCCACCGCACGACGGCAAGCCCGCCGACACGAGGCACCGTCGATCCCGCTGGGTCGACTTCAGGCGGCTTCTGGCATCACGTAGCCGCGGGCGACGACGTCGCGGCGTTCGGCGGGACGGTTCGTGCGGCGGTTGAGCCCTCGTGTCATCAACGTGATCGTCCAGGCGAACTCTGCCGCTGCACGGTCCGCGCCCAGGATGAGCTAGGTAGGTGTTTTCGATCCTCAGGCTTGGCGGGGAACCGGGTCATCCCGTGGGCGTGGCCAGGTCGCCCACGGGATGTGCTCACCTGGGGAACTGGGAGGTGAGATACCGCCGTTGCGTGATGGGACTGCCGGTCATGCTGTCAAACGCCAGAGGGACGTGGTCTCGGCGCTTCGTGCTGCGTGTAGTGGGTCGGTGGCGTCCCTGGCGCGTGGATGCTGGGGCTTGGTGTCGATCTTGTCCACAACGCGGAGGCGTGCCGCCTGGATGGCGTCGAGCAGCTGCGGACGTGTCCGGAGGCCGAGGTGCTCTGCCAGGTCGGACAGGATGAGCCAGCCTTCCCCGCCTGGCCGGAGGTGGGCGGAAAGTCCGGCGAGGAAGCTGTGGAGCATGGCGCTGTCTGGGTCGTAGACGCCTCGCTCGATGGGGCTGGTCGGACGGGCGGGGAGCCAGGGCGGGTTGCACACGATGAGGTCGGCGCGGCCTTCGGGGAACAGGCCGGGGCCCGAGACCTCGATACGGTCGGTCAGTGCGAGCCGGTGGGCGTTCTCCTTGGCGCAGGTCAGGGCGCGTGGGTTGATGTCGGTGGCCACGACGCGGTTGATTCCACGGCGGGCCAGGACCGCGGCGAGGACGCCGGTTCCCGTGCCGAGATCGAACGCTGTACTGGTGGCGGGACTGTGCCGGGTCTCCGGTGGCAGAGGCGTATGGGCGACCAGGTCGACGTACTCGCCTCTGACCGGCGCGAACACGCCGTAGTGGGGGTGGATCCGGGTGCCGAGCGCCGGCACGTCGACCCCTTTCAGGCGCCACTGGTGAGCGCCGATCACCCCCAGCAGTTCCCGGAGCGAGACAGCCGTGGGTCCTCGTAGGGGGCCATAAGCTTCCAGACATGCCTGGCGAACGTCGGGAGCTCGGCGCAACGCCAGCCTGAAGTCGTCGTCCAGCACCACCAGGAGCTTTCCGAGGACAAGGGCGCGGTGACTGCTGCTGCGTCGGTGCAGGTGGAAGGCCTCGCTCAGGGAAGTGCTGGTCCTGGGCGATTTGCGGTCGAGGCGGCGGCCCATCGCCCTAAGCAGTTGCCGGGCGTTGTGGAAGTCGCCTTGCCAGAGCAGGGCCGTTCCCTCACATGCCTGGCGGTAGGCGTCGTTGGCCTTCATCCGGTCATCGGCGACGACGGTTCGCTGTGGAAGGGGTGCGGCGATCTCGGAATGCCAGCGGGCGGAATGGTGGGTGTGGCCTGTGGTCCAGTGGATGGTGGACACCACGTACTCCTCGTGGTCGAACGTGCAGGGGCACGAAGAGCACTTCGACGGGGAGCAGGCTGAACCCACGCCTGTCCATCGGACAGGCGTGTGCGTTGACGCAGGTGGTCGTTACCGCTCTCGCGTCGAAGCGCGAGATCGGACGTCCCAGACAACCATGCCGAGCATCAGGGTCAGCCCTTTCGGAAGAGTGGCAGCAGACTCGCACAGGTGCGGCTCGGCTTCCAAACCCAGCTCGGCCAGGTCAGCGGGGGGCCTTTTCGTCCGCTGACTGGGAGTGCTGCGGGCGACGTTCGTAGTCGCGTGCGTTGCGGCGGGCGTTCATGCACCATCCGATGATGACCACCGCCCTCACCTGGGTCCGGCCCGGCCACCACGACGTGACCGGCCAAAGCGGCGCCGGCCCCGGTGACCATCCGCAGTCATTTCGCAGCGACTTCGGGAGTCGTTCTGGGGCGGGCATGGTGGTCAAGGTCGATGACTTTTGATGTCACTCGGGCGCCGCGGGGCCACTCTCTCCGGTTCCAGGCCTCTCTGAACCAGACCATCGCTCTGGCTTGCTGGAGTCGCCTCGGACCGCTGCTTCGCGTTCGGCTCTTGCTGCCGTCAGTGAGGTCGACCCTCACGTGGCGTCAGGCTGCATGGTCGGTGCCGTGGAGGATCAGTGGACCGTGGGGCAGGTGGCCAAGCTGGCCGGCGTGAGCGTCCGCACGCTGCATCACTATGACCAAGGACCCGACCGGATACCGTCCTGGCGGACCGCGCGTAGTCGTCCCGCGCAATCCGAAAGCATCTCCGCCGACGCGGGATCCGCGCGGTCATCCCTCAGCCCTCCGATCAGGTCCGCCACAGCCTGCGGCGAGGCCGTACCGGTGGGCGGCCACCGGCTTTCCACGCTGAGACGTACAAGCAACGCAACGCGATCGAGCGATGCATCAACCGGCTCAAGCAAGGGAGCGGCCTGGCCATGCGAACCGACAAACTCGCCCTCACCTACCAGGCTGCCCTCCACCCCGCCGCCACCCTCCTCTGGGCCCGGCGATAACGGGTGGCTGCGGAGCATGATGCGTGGGTCCTGAGTCTTCGCCACCCTGAACGGCTGGATGGCTCTGTTCATGAGTTTCGACAGCAGATGTTCACCAGTTTCAACAGCACTCATGCGCCGGAGTGTTCGATTCCCTGCGGCGCCAGTCGCACCCTGCGTTCTTCGCCTGGGTCAACTCCCCTCCCTCACCGGCCGGGATCATCGCCGAGTTGCTGGCCGGTGTCATCAACGCAACCTGCGGCATGGGCGAGAACGCCCTCATGGGCCACACCGTCCTGCGCGCCTGCCTGTGCAACTACCGCACCACCACGGACGACCTCGACCTGCTGATCCGCGGAGTCCTCCACGCCGCCGACGCCGACAACCCACCACCGTCCGTCGCGAACGAGCGGCCGACACACAGCCATCGATCACCAGCGCCACCGCCATCGAAGGTATCCATCGACACCAAGCTGTTCGAATCCGTTGGCCCCAGGCTGCTGTCCGAACTCGTGAACTCTGGTGTCGAAACTGTTGCATGTAGCAGCTGGAGGAGCTTGTCGCTGATCGAGAACAAGACAGTCACCGCTAACGTGCACCTCAGGACGGGATCACCCAGCCAGTCAAGGGTCTCTCCAGATCGGGCAAGTGTCGCGCCAAGGCGGTCGCGAACAGGGCGCGCCCGGTCAACAGGCCGAACCCACGTCCCCCACACAGACGCGTCCCGCGACTGTCGACTACTGACCGTATTGAATCTAGTGCGTTAAGTAACGGTCTCTTTATGGTCAAAGCGACGCCGACACCGTATCCCTGGAGGATTCGTGGCACGCTTTCGCATTCGTCTCGCCCTGCTCGCCTCGGTCGCAGCTCTCGCCGCCAGCGCTCTTGTCCCCGCGCAGTTCGCCGGGGCCCAACCCGCCGCTGGGGCCGAGGAGCACCAGTGGGTCGCCCTGGGCGACTCCTACACCGCCGGGGTCATCCATGCCGCGGGCAACACCTTCGAAGTCCCGCGTGATGGCTGCGAGCGCACCGACCGGTCCTACCCCCAGGTCATCGACCGCGACCTCGGCGGTCTCTTCGAGCTGACCAACGTCAGCTGCGGCGCCGCCACCATCGAGAACGTCACCGACACACCCCAGCACCCGATCGGCCGTCACTTTCCGCCCATCTCCGAGGACCCGGACTATCCCTTCCCCGCGGTGCCCCCTCAGTCCGAGGCGGTGGGCCCCGCCACCGACGTCATCGCCGTCGGCGTGGGCGGAAACACCCTCGGCTTCGCCGACATCCTCATGAAGTGCCCGGAGCTGGGCGGCGAAAGCGACGGCAAGGGCACCCCGTGCAAGGACGCCCTGGGCGCCGGCATCCCTGCCCGGCTGAAGAAGGTGCGCCAGGAATACGACCGGATGCTGCGCGTACTCCATGAGCGCGCCCCACACGCGAAGATCCTGGCCGTCAGTTATCCCACCATCGTCCCCAAGGACACCTCCAAGTGCGGCTTCGGCGACCTGACGAAGTTCGGCACGATCACCCAGGGCGACCTTGAGTGGCTGCGCAAGGACGTCCTGGAACCCCTCAACAGGGCCATCGACGACTCGACCGGCACCCAGGAAGCCGCCAGCTTCGTCGACCTCTACACCTCCTCCCACAACCACAGCGCCTGCGACGCCAACAAGTGGGTCGAAGGCTTCGTCACCCTCCCTGACCAGCTGTCCTTCGTGCACCCCAACGCCCTCGGCCATCGCAACGCCGCCGACCACGTCGAAGAAGCGATGCTGAACGCCATCAGCTGAGCTCCCGGCACCCGGCACCCGGCACCCGGCACCCGGCCGACGATCCGACAGCGAACTGGCCTCTGGCACCAGCCAGAGGCCAGTTCCGCCTTCCTGGGTGGACGTGTTTTCGACATGAGTTCGGGAGTGACCCGCGGAGCTGCCGCGTGATCGATGTCGATGAAACGTGGGTTCTGGCACAGATCTTGGGGAGCGATCGCGGGGCGGGGAACGGTGTCGTGCGATTGCAGGGGGCGAGCCGGGGCCCGTCAGCGTTCTCGCATTCTGGTCCACCACCAGCCGAACATCGCCAACTCGATGTTGTTGGGTTCGGGCAAGGTGCGGCGCGCGAATTCCTCATCGATGCGCGTGATCAGTCGCCCCAAGTCCCGTCTGGCTCCGGGAGGAAGGTGCAGCATCGCCCGATCCAGGTCATCACGGGCGTCTTCCACCTCTATCCCAGGCGAATGGGCCTCAGAGGCGTTCAGATACCGTCCAGGCTGCCTGAAAGCCGACTCGAAGCGAGAGACCGCATGCGCGACCGCGTTGGGCCACATCTCCTCGTCTTCGACCCGACGGATCGCTGCACGAGTCCGCGCGGAGACACCGCGGACCCTCAGGACCGGATACTGCCATCGTGGCCGCCACCGCTCTGCGCGGATGGCCTTGGGACGCCTACGCGGCATCGCCCTTTCGGATCAACATGAGGCCATCCTGCCACGCCTGGGCACCTGGATGGACCCCCGTCCACACGCTGGCCGCGGTCCCTCGGCGTAGGCACCGGCCCGGTCCCGGCAGATGATCTCCACGCCGGGATGGCGGATCAGCCAGGCGGCCGGTGGTCCAGCTTCACGGTTCGGAAGCACATCGACGACACGACGGTCTTCGACACTGGTCAAGACGGTGCAGTAGGTCTGGCCACGCCGGACCGCGAAGTCGTCGACGCCCAGCACCCGCGGCGTGCTGAACCGCGGATCGGGCAATGCCAGGACCCTGCGTAACAAGGTCATTCTTCCCGCGCCGAAGCCCAGCAGGGCAGCCAGCCGGGCGCCGGCCCGCCCGACCAGCGCCAGCCCCACTCGCTCCAGGGCGTGGGGTGAGCCGCGTGGTCAACCATGCGTACGGGGCGGCCGGCTGGGAGAACGGCTCGGCGAACGTCGGCGCGGGCGGTCCGCCGACCCGCAGATGAAGCGCTGGGCCGTCAGCCGGATCACAAAGCACTGCTCAGCAAGTGGAAGGTCCTTCAGCCTGCGCTGGTAGCGGTCGTGGACTCGGTCCGAAAGGCAGCCGCAGTCTGGGCATGCAGCCCCGGCAGCGCGGCCCCCTCGTCTCCGCCTCGACCATGCCGAACGCGGACGTGACCACCTCGACATCCACGACCGACCGCGGCAGCGGCCGCCAGGTACTGAGGGAGCGTCAACTCAGATCGGCAGACGCCAAGGCGTAGGCGGTCTCACGCGAACCCGTGTCCTCCCCATCGAACACAGACGTAGCGCTCTGCAACGACTCCCAAGATCTGTGCCGGAACCGAGCAATGACGCCACTTCGTGGGACGGCCCGCAGCCCGTGCGGGCGGCGGGCCGTCGAGGCGCGGCCTGCAGGTGTCAGAACCCGCCTTTGACCCCTTGATCAAGGCGAATCAGCTGAACGGCTGGTCGTTGAGTGCCTGGCCAGCCTTTTCAGCCGGCCCTGAGCGGGCCCTTGCGTCACCCTCGCCAGAACAGGTGGTGCGTCACCCCGCTCGGGCTGGGCACGACCTCCAGGTGAAACCGGTCAAGCAGCTCATCGGGGGACTCCCAGAGTCGTAGTCCGGACCCGAGCTTCACCGGCGAGACCACCACATGCATGGTGTCGACGAGGGCGGCGTCGAGGAACTGCCGAATCGTGGTGACCCCGCCGCCCAGCCTGACGTCCTTTCCCTGCGCCGCCTCCCGCGCCTGCGCGAGTACCGTGGCCGGGTCGCCGTCGACGAAGTGGAACGTGGTGTCGGAGAGCGTGAACGAAGGACGCGCGTGGTGGGTCATGACGAACACCGGGGTGCGGAAAGGGGGTTCGTCCCCCCACCAGCCGCGCCACTCATCGTCCTGCCAGGGCCCGCGCTGGGGTCCGAACTTGTTGCGTCCCATGATCTCGGCGCCGATGTCGCGTGCGAAGTCTCGCGTGAAGTAGTCGTCGAGGCCCCGGCTCCCTCCGGGATCCGTGCGCATGGGCCAGCTAGCCGTGGCTCCGGCCCATGCGAACAGCCTCTCGGGATGGTCGAGGCCGAACGGTCTCTCGAGACTCTGGTGCTCACCGGCACCGATCCCGTCACTTGAGACGTTGAAATTCATGACTCGCAGCAGTTGATCCACGTGTTCCCTCGTCAGGTCCTGTCGCGTCATTGTGTGGCAAGGCGCCGCACATCATGACGTCGAACGGGACGCGGCCGGATCGACAGCGGCCCGCAACTTTTTTTCACTGCGCGGCAAAGTCTGTTCCTGAAGCCCCAAAGCACGCGCTGGGGGTATCCCCCCTTCGATCATGGGGTTCGCCGGATCGCACTCCGTGAGGGGGCGAAACTAGCGTTCAGCCATGAGTTCGATTCCGCGAAAGCACCTCGCCATGGCACTTGGTGTCGCTACGCTGCTCACGGCCTGCGGGGCCGCCACCGGCGTCAAGCCCGCCGGGCCCTCCCCCGTGGAGCGGTTGCGCCAGGACGCCGAGGCGATCCACGCCCTCGGTATCAGCGGTGTGCAAGTCCGCGTGATCGCACCTGACGGTCGACAGTCGGTCGCCACCAGCGGCACCGCCGACCTGGACACCGGCCGCCCGGTCCCTTCCAACGGCTACTTCCGCATGGCCAGCACGTCCAAGACGCTGGTCGCCACCGTGGTCCTCCAACTGGAGGCCGAGGGCAGGCTGTCCCTTCACGACACGGTCGACCACTGGCTGCCGGGAGTGGTGCACAACAAGGGCAACGACGGCAGCCGGGTCACCATCCGCCAACTGCTCCAGCACACCAGCGGCATCCCTGACGGCCTGCCCGGATACACCACGCCCAAGGAGTACTACCAGCAGCGCCACGACGTCTACGGCCCCGAGGAGCTGGTTGCCCGCGCCGTGGCCCACGCGCCGGACTTCCCGCCCGGCAAGGGCTGGGCGTACTCCAACACCGGCTACGTCCTGCTCGGCCTGATCATCCAGAAGGCCACCGGTCAATCCGCCCACCAGGAGATCGAAGACCGCATCCTGCGCCCGCTCGGCCTCGACCAGACCCGGTGGATGGGCACTTCGCCCACCCTGCCCCAGCCGCACGCCCAGGCCTACCAGCTCTTCGGCCCCCGTTCCCGGGTGGACGTCACCGACCAGATACCGGTGGACCACGAGAGCCTTTCGTGGGTCACGACCACGCGGGACGAGAACGTCTTCCTCCGCGCGCTGCTCGCGGGCCGCCTGCTACCGACGCGGCAGCTGGCCGAGATGAAGCAGACGGTTTCCGTGAACGCGGAGGTCCAACAGCTGTGGCCCGGCGGGCGATACGGGCTCGGCCTGGTCGAACGCCCCCTGAGCTGCGGAGGAACCTACTGGAGCCACGAGGGCGGGGACGGCGGCTACATCACCCTCAACGGCGTCAGCGACGACGCCGGGCGAAGTGCCGTGGTCTCCATGTCCGAGGCGCGCGGCGACACCCCGGAGCACATACTGGCCCAAGAGAAAGCGGCCAGCTCCCTGATCGACCACGCACTGTGCGCCGAGGGCCCCTGGACCCCGTGAGGTGGGCGCGGATCGAGCCGTTACTCCAGGACCGGACACCGCAGCGGGGTGGTCGCCGGTGGTGTCACCGCCAGGTGATCGACGCGATTGCCTTCAAGTTCCGGACCGGAACGCAGTGGTTGCATCTGCCGGAGCGGTATGGCAACGGGCGTGGCGTCTACAACCGGATGCGGATGTGGGCCGTTGACTGCACCTGGGAGCGGGTGTTCACCGCGCTGATGGCCCAGGCCCGCGCCGATGAAGACCTGGGCTGGGCCGTATCGGTGGACTCTACGATCGTGCGGGCTCACCAGCATGCGGCCGGGGCCCGCGAAAGGGGGCCCCGGCCGGCGAACCAGTCCCGCCTTCACGGACGTCGTCGGCCACCTGCGCATGCCCCGACGGCGTGGTCGTTCGCGCACGGGGCCGGGCGTGGTCCTGGCGGACAAGGCCTACTCGTCCCGCGCGATCCGCGCCCACCTGCGCAGACGCGGAATCCGGGCTGTCATACCGGTGCCTGCCGATCAGCGGCGCCACCGGGCGACGGGGCAGCCGGGGCGGCAGGCCACCGGCCTTCGACCGCGAGGGTTACAAGCAGCGCAACACCGTCGAGCAATGCATCAACCGCCTGAAGCAGTGGCGCGGCACGCGACCCGCTACGAGGAGACCGCGGCCATCTATCTGGCCGGACTCCACATTGCTGGCATCTTCCTCTGGTCCGCCCGCTGATCCGAACTCGGGCCAAGGAGCGGCCGAAAAGTCAGCGCATGCCTGCAGCGGGAACCGCTCGGATGTCCTCAGCTCATCAGCTCGGGCGTGAAGTAGTCACGCAATCGAGCGATCTTCCCCTCGCGGATGCGAAAGATCTGTACCAGCGAGACAGTCACGTCGTCTCCGTCTGCATCGAACACCGTATCGATCTCGGTGATGAACACGTCGGGATCGGAGGTGGTGTGCAGCACGTACCCGGACTTCTCAAAGTTCGGCGAGCGGTCGCCCTTGACCTGCTGCTCGTAGTACACCGCCATCGCGCTACGGATCTCCTCACGCCCCACCAGCCTCCTGGGGAAGGCGGCGCCGGCAGGCATGAGCGCCTCCACTCGCCGCGGCCGGCGTGGGCGACCGTCACGAGCCCAGGCGGATCCGAATCAGCCGGGCCACACAGAGATACGCCCCCTCCCCCCGCCGCGCCCCAGCCGTCAAGAAGGCGGCAAGCACCCGCGAACGCCTCGCCCGCTGGGCCAAAGCGGCCGATGCCGGGGATCTGCTCGCTGGAACGTCCCTGCGTGATGCGGCTGCGGGCAGCCATTGCAGTGAAATCTGCAACCTTCCCCCTGGGGGGCATATGCCAGTGGGGAATGCGTTCAGGTACTGGCAGCCCTCCAAAGGAGAAGAGAAGTGGCGAACGACACCTTCGACCCCAACCGGCTTACTTTCGAAGACGGCGTCAAGAGGATTACGGACGCCATTCGCGCGAGTGGCCTCGAAACGGAAGACCGCATCATCACGTCCAGGGATCCCGGCATGGACGAAGTGCTGAACCGACTTGTGGTCGACAACGTCCCCTCAGGGTTCAAGAAGTGGCAGTTGCCCTTCTACATGAACTGCCCGACTCAGCTCTACATCACGGTGGCTGAGCCTGGAGCCAAGGCGCCACCTCACTCACACGACGGAGGGCCTGGCCTGCGCTTCATCGCCACAGGCTCGATTCACTACAACGGACAAGAACTCACCTCCGGCGACTGGATGTACATCCCCGCAGGGAAGCAGTACTCGTTCGAGGTAGGCCGCCTCGGGGCATGCATCTGTTACTGCTATTGCTGCTCTTGCGCCTGATCGGCGCAGTCGAACCGGGCTCTTCGTGGAAGCCAGGTGGCCGTGCGCCGGATGAGCCTTTGCGCAGGCGGGCGGCCTGGCCGTCGGGGTTCTTGCGGGGCCTGCCCGGCCCGATCTTCGGGACTCGGATCTTCTCCACCACCGGCTTGAACTGCGCGCAGCCAGCTCGCTGACCAGGTGTGACGATCAGGGGCAGTAGGCGGGAGCGGCCATCCGCGCTCAGGTGGAGCTTGATGGTGAACCCGTCGCGCGAGCGGCCCAGGCCCTCACCTCTCCACCGGACGGGCTGGGCCGCGCCCGTCAGCCACGTGCAGCGCACGGTGCGGTCAGGCGACCGCGCTCACCGGCAGGTGAGAGTTCTAAGAGAGCATCTCAGTTGGCGAGTCAGCCGTCGCAGATGAGGGTGCGGGTGGTGGCGGCGAAGGCGAGGAATGGTCGGCCGTGACGCATGATCAGATATCGTGAGCGGCCATGGGTGAACTGATAGTGATCAGGCATGGCCAGACTGAATGGAGCCTGTCGGGCCAGCACGCTGGCCGTACCGACGTTCCGCTGACTGACGCGGGTGAGGCCGCGGCGAAGGAGCTCGCTCCGAGGTTGGCACGACGCCATCTGGTGGCGGTTTTCAGCAGCCCGCTGAGCCGCGCTATGCGGACGGCCGAGCTGGCGGGCCTGGCCGGCGTCCGGCCCGATCCCGATCTGCTGGAGTGGGACTACGGCGGCTACGAGGGCCTGACCTCGGCGCAGATCCAGGAGATGAAGCCGGGCTGGGACCTGTGGCGGGACGGCGTGATTCCCGGCGACGACGACCATCCTGGCGAGCAGCTCCAGCAGGTGGCAGCGCGCACGGACGCGGTGCTGGACCGGGTCCGGCCGCTGCTGGAGGAGGGCGATGTCGCGGTCGTCGCGCATGGTCATCTGGCCCGCGTGCTCACGGTGCGGTGGCTCGGCCTCGACGCCTCCGCCAGCCGACTGCTCGGCCATCCTCATCCAGGCACGCTGAGCTTCCTGGCCACCGAGGACGGGCAGCCGTTCATCGCCGCCTGGAACGTCCCGTAGCGGCGGTGCGGTGCCTCACGCCTGCTGCGAGCGGCGTCGGAAGCACATGAGCGCCGCGGCGATCCCGCCGAAGGCCGGGAAGTGTTCCGCTTCGCGTTCATAGCGACGGTGCAGGCGGCGACGTCGACCGCACACCCTCCAGGGCGCCGCGCGCGCCGAGCTCGTCCAGGACCAGCCGGTGGAGCTTGGCCCAGACCCAGGCCCGGCTCCACCCGGCGAACCGCCGGTGTGCCGTTGGTCCTGACGGGCCAAAGCCCGCTGGTAGTTGGCGCCAGGTACAGCCCGTGGTGGCCACGAACACGATGGCTGCCCACACCTGGGGCGCACCGCCGGCAGCATCCGTAGCGGCGTGTTGTCAGCGCCAGCAGGCATACTGCCCCCACAAATGCCGGAACCGAGGGGGAGAAACGTGCAGGATCAGGCGGCCGGGGCGAGGCGTGGCTGTGCCTGGAGCGAAGAGGAGGACGCTCAGCTTGTCGAGGGTGTGCGCGAAGGACTGGCTCTGTCCGAGCTCGCTGAACGGCACGGCCGTACGACGGGCGGTGTTCACGCGCGTCTGGACCGGTTCGTACTGCAGTCCGGCTCGGCCGTCGATGATCCGCTGGATTGGCTGAGGTCTCGACTGGCCGCAGATCCTGGCTACGCATGGCGGGAGGTGGGTGCCGAGCGGCGTCTCCGTGAACGGCATGAGCGTCACAGGGGGCACGCGTCCACCCAGCCCCGGGGGGCCGCCGCGGCGAGTTTGACGGCCGAGGTGCTGGCGGACTGGGAGCACGTGACCGGCCATGTGCTGCGTCCCGAGCGCCGCGAGGTCTTCCTAGCCCGAGAAGTGGTTCACGACTTGGCAGCCAAGGCCGTGGCCGTACGGCGGACAGCGGCCCGGCGGTTGTGGCACGACAGCCAAGTGCTGCTACTGGATCACTGGCTGCTTGAGTGCGTGTGCCCGGGCGCCGTGCGCCTGACGGCCGACTGGCCACTGATCGCCGAACGCGATGCTGACACAGTGCTCGTCTTGAGGGAGCTGGTGGCCGCGGCCGTGGGTGAGATGCCCGCGGAGCGGGACCGGGAGGTCCTCTCCCGTCGCATGGGACTTGACGATCAATCGGCCCAGACACTGGAGAAGGTCGCAGAGACCCTCGGCGTGTCGCCGGAGAGAGTTCGGCAACTGCAGACGAGGGCGATCCGCCGTCTGGCCAAAAGCGACGCTCCGGCTTCGCGAAAGCTCCGACAGGTACTGGCCGAGCTGAGCTGTGTGCAGCGGATTCCGCCCGAGGCAGGGCCGTCGGCGGCGGAACGGCTACTGGACCTGTCAGACGTGCTGCTGCCCTCGGTCACGCCTCGACAGGCGATACCCCTTCTGGCACGGTTGGCCGGCGCGGACAAGGTCCGTGCGGACAACCTGGCTGCAGAGGCGTCGACGATACGCATCCTGCGGCACGAGTCGGCCCGTCGTGAAGCGACACAGGAGCGACGTATCGAACGTGCCAGCCGACGCTGGGAAGCGCTGGCCAGCGAGATCACCTGGTTCGGCAAGCCCGAACCGGCCCCGCATCGCACTGAACTGGGCACCCTCCGGGAGCAGGAGAAAACCGACCGGGGATGCTTCGGAGTGTGGCATTGCCCGAAGCTGGGCCGTGATGTGTCGTACGAGTCAGAGACAGAGCTGCGAGTGATCCAACTGCTCAGCTTCGCGCCGCAGATCGCGTACTACCAGGAACAACCCCTGGCCATCAGCTACGAGTTTGCCGGGCAACAGCGCACTTACTACCCGGATCTGCTGGCCGCGACTGTGGATGGCCGTTGCGTCCTCATCGAGGTCAAACCGGTCTACGAAATGGCGATGGCCATCAACGTCGCCAAGTACCGGGCCGCCGAGGAATTCTGCCGGGCCCGGGGCTGGGGACTCGTGGCCACGGACGGCTACCGCACCCGCCGACTGCTCGAACACCGCACGGTCGACCCACGTCTGGAGACGGCGCTGGCCGCCGCCCTCGATGCGCAGGGAGAGCTCACCTGGCCGCAGGTCATCACAGCAGCCGATTCCCTGCCCCTGGACACCTTGGGCCTGGGTTCCTTGATCCTCAAGCGCGGCTGGGCATGGCACAGCCGCCCCTACCGGCTCCGCCCGGCCCCACCATCAAACGGTCCCCGCACTCCATCGGACCCGGTCATGCCCGCACTCGACCGTCTCCCTGCCGAGTAGCCCAGAACTCTTCAGGAACCGGCCCGGCGGGGGCTGGCCCGCCCGTCACTCAGCGGACGTCTCCGCCGACTGTCCCAGGAAGACGTCCGGGGAGTCGGCTCGCTGGCCTTCGCCGCATTCCAGTCCGAGCGGAACCGGGCAGCCAGGCCGCGCCGGCCGATCACGCGAATCGCGACGGGATCGACGTGGACACTGTCCTCGCCCGCGCGCTCGAGGAAACCCCGTGCGGTGGCCGCTCGACGGCTTCGCCGACCTCTCCGACGGTCAGAAGGTCCAGCGGCATGAGGGCCGGCGCCAGTCCAAAGCTGTTCGTCTTCGGGCCGCCGGGCCGCAGCACTTCCGCCTGCTTCAGAGCCGGCCACACCAGGACCGCAGCCTCGTACGGATAGGCCGCCAAAGCCTCCAGGACGTTCTTGTGCCAGGAGACCACCAGCGTGTCAACGCTGGTCGAGTCCAGCTCCCTGTACATCCGGTCCGCGTCTGGCGGAGGGATCCGGTGAGGGGCCATGGGTTCCAGGGCATGCCGGGCATCCAAGATCCGCCCGCGGTGCAGTTGAGAGCGGCCCTCGATCGGGCGCACACTTCTCACCACGGCCTTGATGGCGCGGTTGCCGCAGGACGCGTCGTCGTTCCTCCTGGTCGGGGACGACTTCGACGTCTTGCCCCTTTGTCCTTCGAGGTCGCTCCCTTTGACCTGGCCGCCTGCTCCTCGGCGGCGGCCTTCTCCAAAAGGGTGAGCATGTTCTCGTCCAGGTGAATCCCGGCGGCTTCGTGCGTGCCGTGGTGGAGTGAACCGCCAGATCACGCCCTCGAACTGCAGCCGCAGCCCCTCTGGGTATGGGCCCTACTGCCGATCGGCAGGAACGGCTCGATGAACTCCCACTCTTCGTCGACCAGCTGCCCATGAGTCACGCAAGACGATCTACCGGACCAGAGCCACGGAGCGGGGTCGAATCCAGGGATCGATCACGACCCGATACGCGCCCTAGCGGACATCCCGCAGCAGCTCGCCTTCAAGGACTTCGCGTAACCAAGGTCCCGAGAGCATGGGAGTCGCCGGATGAAGGGCCCGCCGGTCAGGCGGCCTCCTGGCGCTCGGGCGCCTTCCGCGTCTTCACCCCGCCGACGATGAGCGCCAGCCCCACGACGACGATGCCGAGGTAAGCGGTGGACGGAAGGTCGACGACGTTGTGCAGCCAGCCCCACTCCGTGCCGAAGAAGGTCCGCGAAACGAAGCTGACGAGCCCCTGCGCTCCTACGACGTAGCCGATGCTTTCGACGGTGTATCCGATGGTTGTTCGCACGGATCAACCCTCTCGCAGCGGTGCCGCAAGATCGTCCTCCACAGGGACGAAAACGCAATAGGCCAAAGGATGCAGTCGCTAGCACGAGACCTCGATCTCCTACGGCGCCATCAGGCTCTACGTCCAAAACCGGCTCCCAGGCTCCCGTCCACGGGCTCCCGTCTCAACCAATCCAGTCCGTCCAGGTCACCGGCTTCCGACCAACTGACTTCGCTGCGACAGGACAGCGGTGGCATGAGCGCCATGCGTGGGTCCCAGTGTGGGAGCGTGGTCGCTGCCGCGGGATCGCCGGCAGCGGGCGGTGGACGAAAGCTGTCGCCCTCGGTGAGGGCGTGGTGGCCGACGGGTCCGTCGACGTTACCCGACGAACCAGCCTCAGCCACGGTGATCACCCCGACGGTCCCAGCCGCCGCGGCGGTGGTGGTGGTAACGGTCATGTGTTGGCATTGCCACCCCCCTTCAGCGGAGCGGGGTGCTGATCATTCCGGAACCGTCGCCGTGTCTGGAGAGCGGGTCGCAACCGTCACGCGTCTCGCATGACCCAGGCCCCCGACACGCATTCAGAGGAAGACGCGCGCCACCTCCAGCCATATCTGGGCGTCCTCGCCGGTCGCCGTCATGTTGGTATCAGACCAGGGGCGACGCCGGGTGACACACAGGCAGAAGTCGACAGCGCCGCCCTGTACCCGTTGCGCGGCAGCCCCGGGGCCCCACACCCAGGTCCGTCCGTCAGGTGCTGTCAGCTCGACGCGGAAGGGGTCCGCCGGCTCGGGTAGTCCGACGGCGGCGAAGGACAGCGCCCGTCCCAACACCCCCAGCGACGCCACGTGCTGCAGTCGATCCGTCGGGCGGTGTACCACGCCCACAGCATCGAAGACGTCCTGCCCGTGTGCCCAGGTTTCCATCAGACGAAGGGGCGCCATCAGGGCCGGGGTCACCTCAGACATGTACCAGGGGAACGCGTGGTCCCACGGCGTGTCGCGCAGTGCCGCCGCCAGTTCCGCTCGACCGGCCCGCCACTCGTCCAGAAGTACCGACCGCGATGTGGCCGCTCCCGCCGCGGCGGCCTTGTCTGCGTACCCGCTGCCTTCGGCTTCCGCCCGCCCCAGCTCGGCACCGAACGCCTCCGGAGTGCGTAAGGCGCTGAGTGCGTTCGCGTCCGCCCACGCGAGGTGGGCTATCTGGTGGGCGACCGTCCAGCCCGGTGCCGGTGTCGGTACGGACCAGTCGTCCACTGCCCTGACCAGGACGTCGAGCTCGTCGCCCTCAGCGACCAGCGCGGACAGGACACCGGCGTCATCCACATCGGGGACGGCGAGGTTTTAGTTCAACATGTGCGCCATGGTGTCACTCCTTCCTGACCGACGGCGGAGACGAAGTCTGCGGACAGACTCCGATGACGCCGGAGTCTGCCCACTCGGTGGTGGGGCTCGTGGCACAACGGGACCACCGTGCTTCCTCGACGGCGGCGCAGAGCGTGTCCGGCCGGCTGGTCATGCGAGACGCGTGACGGTGGCGATCTGCTCTCCGGGCATGGCGACGGCCCCGGAATGATCACGTGGTGTGTGCCAGTGTGACAACTCCGAGGCCGTCAGCGGCCCCTGCTGTCCGTCCGGCCTGACCGATGAGGTGTGGAAGGGTCATCCGGCCGCTCCTTCCCGTGCGTAACCTTCGGGCGGTCACGTCCGCGTCCGTGTAGGACCGCGGGAGGCCGCACCGTGCTGGCCCGGCTAGCGACTGCCTTTCGCACGGTCAGCTTGGCGTGTGCCGACGGCCGACACTTCAACTCCGTTGATTGCACGCGGCTTTCATTGTGCCCGCGACGCGTCGGAGATCGTCGTGGAGATCGTCTCAAAGATCGACGGCATGGCACGATGACCGCCAGGTCAGGTCAGGTCTGGGTGTCACTCATATCGCTGGGCGGCGTTGTCCTCGGTGGCTCGTTGTCCTACCTCGTCCAGCACAGGACTCAACTTTCGGCGGAACGCGCTGAACGACAACGGCAGCAGATCGCCTTGTCCGAGGCCCGGCGCGGGGAACGGCTGGCGCTTCTGGAGCGATTCATCGAGGTGGGGGCCGAGGCCGAGCGCTCCGCCTTCAGTCGGCCCTCCGAGTGGGGGGACACCGACGCCTGGTTCCGCACAACGCAGGACGTCATGAACAGACTGTGGGTTGCGGAGCGGCTCATCCGCATCCAGTTCCCCCTGCCCGTGCACGACGCGGCACGCGCGTACTTCCTCGACCTCAACCGGATGGTGTGGGAAGGCTTGCCTGACGGTGAGAGCGTGCGGGACTACTTGGAGGACAACCGGCTGGCGTTTCTGGACGCGGCCCGCGCGGTCATGGGGTAGCGCACCGCCGACTCCGGAGATCTTTTACGGGACAGCCCTTGAAGGGTGTCGCACAAGGCTGCGCCCGAGCAGGTCAGAGCTCGTGCGCGGGGCTGTCTGCTCATGAGGCGAGGGCGAGGTTGTGCATGGGGGCGACGGCCTGGACCGCGTGGTGGAGGCCGTCGCCGCGCTGCCGGCAGTCGCGGAGGATCCTGTGGTTGTTCATCCGACCGATCACGTGATCCACGCGGGCGCGGACCTTGCGGTGCGCGGCGTTGTCGTCCTCCTCGCCCTTCGGCTATGAGAGGTCGCCCGGGACGTTTGCGGTGCGGCACCACCCGCTCGCAGTTGAGATAGGCGCCATCGCCGAGCACCGGGACGCCCTCCTGCATCACTTCCTCACCCGGCACATGGATCACGCTACCCAGCCACCTGATCGCCAGGCACCTCCACGAGAAGCCGTGTCGGCCGGCCTGTGACGCTCCGGAGTACGCGTCAGGACGGCTCTTCGTCGAGGTGCCCGTGCCGGATGCCGCGCAGCCGGGCGAGTGTGGCGTCCAGGTCGGCCGGGCGGGGCCGGTTGTAAGGCAGCCTGGCGAGTACGGACGCCATGCCGCATGTGTTGGTCAGAGCCGAAAAGGCCAGGCCGCCGGCGATACCGGCGGACAGCAGCTGGAACGCGGGGTGGACGACCAGGCCGAGCAGGAGGCCCAGCAGAACGACCGAACCGGCGGTGAACCGGACCTGGCGTTCCATGCTCCACGTCGCCGTCGTGGTGCCCTCGGATCGGTGCAGGTCGTGGCCCTGGGCTGCCCAGGCGCTGGTCCCTCCGCCAAGGGTGGCGGTGGTGATGCCGTGCTCGGCGAGGACGCGGCACGCGGTCTCCGAGCGGGTCCCGGAGGCGCAGACGACGAGGATGTCGCCGTTCTCGGCGGCGGTGCGGAGGTCGGGCAGGGCCCGGTCGAGCTGGTCGAGCGGGATGTTGAGGGCGCCGGGCAGGTGTCCGCCCGCGTATTCGCCAGGTGTGCGCACGTCGACGACGGTCAGTTCGTGGATGCGGGAGCGGGCCTGGTGGGGATCGAGGGTGGTGGGGGCGGTCATGCGAGTCGTCTTCCTGGTCGGTGGGTACTGCCCGGAGGGGCGGGCTGGGTACCTCGTCGGGTGTGGACGTCAGCGGTCGGGTCTGTGGCTTGACGGGTGCCGGGTACCGGTGAGGGCCGTACGGCTCGCGGCGGGCGGGGCGCGCCTGACCTCGACCTGTCGGCCCGATGTGCTCATACGAGTACGTCGACGAGCATGAAAACGGCCACGGTGAGCAGGAGCCAGGCGAAGACCCTCTGCAGCGTCTTGCCCTGGACCTTCTTCGACAGGCGTTTGCCGTCCCAGGCTCCCAGGATCGCCGCCCCGGTGAAGGGCACGATCACCGTCCAGTGCAGGTGCGCTCCGGCGCCGGCGCGAGCGGCGAGTGCGGCCAGCGAGTTGATCGTGATGACCAGAAGGCTGGTGCCGACGGCGGTACGCATGGCCAGGCCGAGGACGCCCACGAGGGCCGGTACGGCGAGGAAGCCGCCGCCCACGCCCAGGAACCCGGTCACCGCGCCCAGTCCGGCTCCGGCGGCACCGGCCTTGCCGGCGTGGATGTGGCCGGAGGGCTCAGTGCGTCCGGGGCGGAGCATCCGCGAGGCCGCCAGTGCCGCGATGACGGCGAAGGCCGCGGTGAGCGCGGTCTGCGGCAGGTGGTCGGCGGCGGCGCCGGCGAGCATCGCCGGCACGATGCCCGCGGCGGCGAACAGCAGCCCGGTGCGCCAGGCCACGTTGCCGTCCCGGGCGTGGACGGTCAGGGCCGTGACCGACGTGCAGGTGACGATGATCAGACTTGCCGTGGTCGCTTCCGCCGGGGTGAGGCCCAGCAGGTAGATCAGGGCGGGCACCGCCAGGACACTGCCACCACCGCCGAGGCCGCCCAGGGCGAGGCCGACGACTGCACCTGCGACGAGGGCGAGAACCAGACCGGTCATGCTATGGAGCCGTTGTTCCCGCGTGCGTCGACCACCGGGTGCCCGGCGGCGGCCCACGCCCGAATGCCGCCCTCGACGTCTGCCGCTTCGGCGCCGCGCGAGGTCAGCAGGGAGACGGCGTGCCGCGAGCGGTGACCGCTGCGGCACATCACCACCAGCGGCCGGCCCTGGGCCGTGGCGGGCAGGGCCGCCCCCGCGGCCAGGAGGGACAGCGGCACGTGCAGGGCACCGGGTGCATGCCCGGCGTTCCATTCGGGCTCCTCCCGCACGTCCAGCAGGACGGCCGGGGCATCCACGCCGCCCGTACATCGAAGGGCCTCGTCGACGGTGACGCGGTCTTCACCGCGCAGGAAAAGGGACATCACGCAACCTCTCGGGAGCTCAGGGAAAGGGTGTCCGGCTCAGCCGGTGACCACGTTCAGCCCGGCTTCGGCCGCGGCGGCGAACCCGTCGTCCACGGCCACCACGTCACGGCCCGCGGCATCGAGCAGCGAGGCGGCGATCCCCGCCCGCATCCCGCCGGCGCAGTGCACCCACACCGGGCCCGCCGGCACCTCGCCGATCCGCTGGTGGAGCTCGTGGACCGGGATGTGCACGGAACCCCCGATGTACCCGGCGGCCCGCTCGGAGGCCCGTCGTACGTCGAGGACGACGACACCGTCCGTGCCTCGCTCGGCCAGCCCGGCGAACGTGGACCGCGGGAAGGACACAGGCCGACTGCCCTCCGGCACCCACCGATCCGGCGTACCGGTGGCGGCGGCCGCGGGGCGGTCGATGCCGACGCGGACCAACTCCCGCTGAGCGAAGGACAGTTGTTCAGAGGACTCGGCCAGCAGTGTGACCGGCTTGCCCCACGGGATCATCCAGGCCAGGTAGGTGGCGATCTTGCCGTCCGCCTCGAAGTTGAACGAGCCGGCGACATGCCCCTCGGCGAACGCGATACGGCTGCGCAGATCGACCACCCACTCGCCGGCCGCCAGCCGGGCGGCGATCTCCTCGGCGTCCGCCGGAGCCGGCGGGGTCAGGTCCACCGGTGCGGGCCCGCCGGCGTTGGCCGGCCCCATGTGCGTGTAGTAGGCGGGGATGTCGTCGAGTTCGGCCAGCAGGCGGGTGACGAAGGAGTCCACGTCCATGGTGAGCGCCGCGTTGGCCGCTTTCTCCCTGCCGATCGTGGTGGCGTCGCCCTCGGCCTGCCCCGATGAGCAGAAGCTGCCGAAGCCGTGGGTGGGGAGCACGGGCGTCTCGTCCGGCAGGCCGGCCGCCAGGCGGTGCGCCGAGGAGTGCTGGGCGCGCGCCAGGTGCTCGGTCAGACGGGGTTCGACCAGATCAGGTCGGCCCACGGTGCCGATCAACAGCGAACCACCGGTGAACGCGGCCACCGGCAGGCCGTTCTCCTCCAGCACGTAGGAGGTGTGATGCGGGGTGTGGCCCGGGGTGGCGACCGCCCGCAGCGTGAGCCCCGCGTCGATGTCCGCCACGTCACCGTCGGCCACCGGCACGTGGGGGAACGCGACGTGCGCTTCGGCGGGCACCAGATAGGCGGCGCCCGTCACCCGGGCCAGTTCCAGGCCGCCGGTGACGTAGTCGTTGTGGATGTGGGTCTCCACGACGTGCGCTATCCGCACCTCCTGGCGAGCGGCGGCCACCAGGACCTGGTCGATGTCCCGCGGTGGATCCACCACCACGGCCGTGCGCCGGCCACCGGCCAGATAGCTGCGGTTGCCCAGCCCCTCCAGCTCGATGGTGTCGACGAAGAACATCGGGCACTCCCTTCCACTAATACCCCCCTGGGTATATGGAGACCGTAGCACAGGTACCCCCGGGGGTATTCAGACAGGAGAGTGCGGGCAGGGGATTGATCGACCGGCTCAGCGCTTGTCATGGCTGGTGGGAGGTGCCATTCGGGGCATGGAGGGGGCAGGGCAGGATGGCCGGATCAGAGCGGTTGGTCCCGCGGTCGACACCGGCCGCCCAGTCAAGCCGGGGCGCATCCTGGCTGAGCCAGGGCGCGGCTTGGTGGAGCCGGGGGCGGGGGCCGCCTGGTGGGCTTCTTCACCGCCCCCCGGCACCGACCTCCGGGTAGGATACCCATAGGGGTATACCGGAGGAGTGGATCGTGGAACTGGGGATGGCGGCGGAGGAGCTGAAGGCGGTGGTCAACCGGCTGCGCCGGGCACAGGGCCAGATCGCCGGGGTGATCAAGATGATCGAGGAGGGGCGGGACTGCGAGGACGTGGTCACGCAGCTCGCCGCGGCTTCTCGCGCGTTGGACAAGGCGGGTTTCGCGGTGATCGCCACCGGCTTGCAGCGGTGTCTCAGCGACTCCGAGCTGGCCGCCGGCGAAGACCGGGAGCAGATGCGTGCGCGACTGGAGAAGCTCTTCCTCTCACTGGCCTGAGCCGGCCGGGCCCCCAGCGGGGTCGGGCCAGGACGCCGCCGTACGGGGCCCAAGGCGAGCCCGCTGACCCGTCAGAGTGACTTTGCGTCGACTCACCGACGTGTTGCCGCAGGCCAGCGACCCATGAGGGGAGCGCGGGGGGTACTTTTTTCACCAACCGCGTTTTTAGTCATAGCTAAAGGTGGCATCCTCATGGGGTGGCAACGAGCGTTGCTTCTGAGTGAGTTGGGGGTGCCCCTTGGGAATTTTCGCCCGTGATGAGAGCCGGACCAACTTAGCGGCTGCCCGGATAGCGAGGCAGGCCACGGCCTCCCTTGCCGGCCTGCTGACGGGGCTGGGCAAGACCCGCTCCGATCTGGCGGCAGCGATGGGCGTCAGCCCGGGCCGCGTCAGCCAGATCATGTCCGGTGACGCGAACCTGACGGTCCGCACGCTCGCCGCCGTAGCGGAGGCATTGGATGCCGACGTGCAGATCACCTTCCGTGCCCGAGCCCAATCACCTGACGCCGGTGTCTGCGGCAACACGGACACACCGCCCTACCGGAGCAGCGGGCTGCCCGCCCACCGCTGAGCGTGAGGGCCGGCGCCCGTGTCTCAAAGCTCTCGCACGGCGGCGGATCACTGTGCCGTCCTCCTTCAGCGGCTCATCCAGCGGTCGAACCAGCGGCGCTGCGGTGGCAGCGCCGGATGATGGAAGGCGTCGTTCGACGTCGCTTTCGCCCGCAGGGCCCGCAGTTCCTCGTTCTCGCTCCGTCGGCCGTGAACGTAGGCGAAGCGCAGCAGGTGCCCGCACTGTGCGAGCGCGGTGCCGAACGCCTGCCGCCGCGCGATGAGTTCATCATCCGCCGGCTCACGGTCCGCCTGCCGGCATGCCTCGTCGATCCGTGTCTGCACGTCCAGCGCCGCGTCGATCGCCCTCTCGACCTCCGCGTAGATGGCGTTGACCGTCTTCGCCTCAGCGGCGAGTGGATGCCGTTCCAGCAGATACAGCTTGAGGTCGTGGACGAACACCCGGAGCTGGGCCGAGGTTTCCACACCGTGGAGGAAACGGTCCGACCAGGCGCAGGCGTCAAGATGCACACGCTGCACCAGCCGCTCCCTGGCCAGAGCAATGCCCAGCGTCATGAACTTGACGTACGGCTGAGTGGTCTCGTCCTGTCTGCGTCGGGGCAGCGCGGTGGCCCCCGTCGCAGCACCCGCGATCACCGGAGGAATCGACGCCGCGTGCGGGAGCAGCACCACCGCGCCGGCCGCCACCACGCCCATCAACGCCAGCACGAGCAGCATCAGACCGCAGGACGCCCAGCTGCCCAGCAGCCGTCCCTTGCCGGAGAACTCACGCGCCAGCCCGACCCACGCGATGACCGCGCTCACAGTGGCCGGTAACGCGTAATCGGCTACCCAGGCATGATGCCAACTCATAGAAGGCGCCCCCAAGACGTTACGCGGACAGACCGGGCCTCATCAGCATGCGCAAGCCAAGCAGAACTCCCTCCCGGCACGTCACACCAGCGGACAGTCCTCTCGCCGCATCCCACACATCGAGAGCTGCCGCGACGTAGAGCTGATGATGTCAGCCAGCACGAGAACACGCCGTTACTTTGCGCAACAACTGGCCAGCGTGTCCGCCCTCTCCCAGAACGCGCGCATACGGATCAAGGGCATCAAGCCGGGCCCTCCGCCGGGTGTCAGTGCCGTGTGCTACCCCTACGCGCATGGCGGAAACGACGTACGACGACGTGCTGGGACTCATCGACGAGGTCGCCGGAAAGCTGGGCCCTGGGGAACGGCCGGCCCGCTTGTTCGGCCTGATGGCTCCCTTGCTCGACCGCGTTGAGCGAGAGGACGAGGAGCTCAGCGATGATCCCGTGCTGTCGACCTCGGACGCGGTGCGTGAGCTGCGCAAGGCTGCCGCGGGAGAGCCGGCCGACGTCGACGCGGCGCATGAGCAGCTGACCGAGGTGGGGCTGTGCTACTCCGAGGACCAGGCCCCGGAGCGGCACCTCGTGTCCCAGTCGGCCTACGCCGCGGCGGCCTGGCTGCGCCTGCTGGCGGGGCGGAAGTTGCGTACCACGGCATACCTGGCCGACGACGAGGATCTGGTCCCGCCGTACGCCCCGTCGGCGTTCACCCGGATCGTCGACCTTCTCGCCTGGACCCGGTCGGACCAGATGTACTTTCACTGGGAGGACGCCCTCACCCATCCCGAGGACTGCGATCTCCAGGCCGCGGTACGCGAGCTTCGGGCGATGCACGAGGAGATCAGCGGCTTCAGCAGTCAGCGGCACTCAGGCGACTCGTCTTCACCGGCCGAGTGATCGAATGGCGTGGGCCGTCAGGGAGACGTACCGCGACCCGCGTGCCCGCGCCGCAACACCCCTCTCCCCCGGCGCGCTTCACCGAGGCGTGGTGATCCTCCCACGCCTCGGTCGCGTTCCTCGCGGCCTCACCGCGATCCGACTCCCCCGCTCACCCTCCTCAGAGTCGTTTCGCGATCGACCGTTCAGGACAGGTCGATTCCGACGCGATCCGTATCGGACCTCAGCGCCGGGCCAGCGCCAGCACGCTCAGGCCGAACATCAGGACACCCAGCGGGAGATGGACCGACGGGACGTGGGCGACACCCAGCACGACCTGGACCGAGGCGAGGACGAGGAATCCTGACGCGTGCCAGACAGGGCGGGGCGAGCCACCGCCCGGCTTCCACGCCAACACCGCCGCGAGCACGTACAGCATCGACGCGCCGTACATCACACGGGCTCCGACGCCGTGCAGCGTCTCCCCGTAGGACGAGGTCAGCAGCAGCCCTGCGGAGACCGCCTGAAGGAAGATGGTCAGGGTCTGCAGGGCGATCGCGATCTGGAGGAACGAGGAGCCTCGTTGCGCGTTCGCCGTCACCTGAGTGGCCATGTCACAGTCCCCTTTTCCGCCCTCGGGCAGTTGCTCGATAAGGTCTCACCAGCCCGACGACACGGGCCTGCGAAAGGTAAGGCGGGGGGCGGCCGAAACCATGGGGACTGTGGGGACCAGCGCAGATGAGGTAGTCGGCGAGCGACGCCAACTGATCAATGTAGCTTACCGGTTGCTCGGTTCGGTGACCGAGGCCGAGGACGCCGTGCAGAACGCATACGCACGCTGGTACGGGCTGCCGCGAAGCCGGCAGGAGGAGATCCTGTCCCCCGGCGCCTGGCTGACGACGGTGACCAGCCGCATCTGCCTGGACCTGCTCGGTTCGGCGCGGGCCCGCCGTGAACGCTACGTCGGCGCCTGGCTGCCCGAGCCGCTGCCCGACCGCACCGAGTGGGACCACGCGGGCGACACCGACCCCGCCGGCCCTGCGGACCCCGCCGACCAGATCGTGCTGAACGAATCGGTGGCCATGGCCTTGCTCGTCGTGCTGGAGTCGATGACGCCCGCCGAGCGGGTCGCGTTCGTCCTGTACGACGTCTTCCGGTACCCCTTCGCCGAGATCGCCGAGGTTCTCGGCCGGACCCCTGCGGCCTGCAAGCAACTGGCGGCCTCCGCCCGGCGACGGGTCAGTGCCGAGCGCTCTCCGGTGGCGGCGACCGGCCAGGCCGACGTGGTGAGACGCGTCAAAGAGGCCTGGGAGACCAAGGACATCGCCACCCTCGTCGGTCTCCTCAACCCGGCTGCCGTGATGACCGCCGACGGCGGCGGTATGGTCGGCGCCGTCCTGCGCCCGGTCGAGGGTGGCGCGCGCATCGCCCAGTACATGGTGGCCATCGCCGACAAGGCTCCGGGGCTCGAACTTCTGGAGCGGTCGGTCAATGGTGTGCCGGGACTGGTGGCCCAGCGCGCCGGCGTCGTCGTGACCGTGGCCTCGTTCGACGTCTCCGACGGGCTCGTCACCCGGATCTGGGCGGTCCGCAACCCGGAGAAGCTGCGGCCTTGGGCGCGGGAGGGCTAGCAGGCCGTCCTGGAACCACCACAGCCAAGTGGCCGGCTTCGGAAGTCCTACGGGGTTGCCCCAGCCTCAGGTGGTGGAGGCGGGGGTGTCGCCCGAGGGGCCGGGGGTCACCAGCAGGGCCGGCGGCCGACGGCCCCACTCCTTGACGAGATGGATCTTGCAGGTCAGGCACCATCACCCTGGCCTCGATCCGGCTCTGGCTCAAGCCGCGATCAGCCCGCTTCCAGAGCGTCCGCCTGACTCTTCAGGTCCGCTGCGATGTGGTCCCAGTCCGGGCCGTGCAACCACAGGTTCTCGGCAGCCTCCCGCATCAGCGCCGGCTCGTCCGGCCGCTGCAAGAGCACCAGCCGATAGGCCAGGTTGCGGACCCACACCGGCAGACGGCCGTCGACCACGTGCGGGCAGAGCTCACGCAACATGGCGAGGATCGAGTCCGCGTCGGCGAAGGTCAGCTCCTCGACGAAGTAGTGCTCCTGATGCTCCAGACCGCACTCCGGCGTGGACCGGTACTCGTCTCCGTAGAGGCACCGCGCGTGCTCCACCAAGGTGCTGTGCATGCCAGGGAGCCTACGCTGCGATGATCCGCCGTACCGACCCCAGGGGGCGAGGGCCGGGCCCGGTGGGTGGGATCTCCTGGGCGAGGCGGATCGTGGCGGACCCGGTCGATGGGGGTCCTGCAGCGGGGCCGGCTCCGTAGCGCCGGGCGGCCCCATGTCCGGCCAGTTCGTTGCCTGGAGCGCCTGTTCTGCGAGGAACGTCGACCTATCGCATATTAGGAGAGATGACCTTCTTCAGGCCTTTCTCTCCGATGCCGGCGTCAGGGACGCGGCCGCGTCCCGGATCGGGACCGGCCCGAAGAGATCGCTGTTGGCCAGGCGGCCATCACGCCGGCAGTGGAGCTGACCGGACAAGCGCCCCTTCTCATAGCCGCGAAGGGGCGCGGACGAACGCCCGCTCCTCACAAACCGGTCGGCCTTCAGCTGGGAGCACCCTGTCACAGCTCCCGCACGAGGCCGGCAGGGGACGGCGGGGATCGGCTCGCCGGTGTCTTCGGCATGGACGTCAAGACGTCCGAGTCCGGGTGACACCGGCCCGTCAAGCCCGGCTTCTGCGGCTGCCTGAACCAAAGCCGTTCAGCCCCGTGCGGCCGCCGTAACGACGCTGAACGGCCTGCAGGGGAAAGACCCGAACCCTTGGAAATGCCGCGCCCGGCGGCGCGCGAAGGAGGCTGTATGCCGATCCACGACCCGGCAGTTCTCGACTGTCCCTTCGACTTCGCTCACGCGTTGGAGTTCGACCCCTCGCTGGCTTCGTTGGCGCAGCGCGGACCGGTCAGCCGGATCCGATTGCCCTACGGCGAGACCGAGGCGTGGCTGGTCACCAGCTTCGACGGAGTCCGTCAGGTGACGTGCGATCCGCGATTCAGCCGGGCGGCGATCATCGGACGCGACTATCCGAGGATGACGCCCGAGCCCATCGTGTCGCCCGAATCGATCAACGTGACGGACCCGCCGCACGCCACGCGACTGCGGCACGTGGCAGCCCAGGCGTTCACACGGGAGCGGGTGGCAGACATGCGGCCGGCCGTGGACCGGGTGGTGGCCGGGCTGCTCTCGGCGATGGCCGAGGCGGGGCCACCCGTGGATCTGGTGGCCCACCTGTCGGTCCCGCTGCCCCACGTGACGATCTGCGAGCTGCTCGCCGTTCCGGAAGCCGACCGCGAGCAACTTCGCGCGTGGACCATGCGGCTACTGGCCACCTCTCCGGAGGCACGGCAGGACGCGGCCGACGCCAAGGCCTGCCTGCGCGCGTACTTCGCCGACATGGTCCCTGACCGGCGGAACTCCACAGGCGAGGACTTGCTCAGCGCGATGGCCAACGCCCCCATGCCGCCGGGGGTGGAACCCCTGAGCGACGACGAGTTGGCGGTCCTGGCCGTGACGCTCATCCTCAGCGGCAACGACACGGCGACCTGCCAGATCAGCAACATCACCTACCAGCTGCTGATCCGGCCCGAGGAGCGGGCCGCGCTCCTGCGCGACCCAGACCGCTTCCCCGGCGCGCTGGAGGAGCTCCTGCGGTTCATCCCCTTCCGCAAGGGCGTGGGCATCCCACGCATCGCGCTGGAGGACGTGGAGGTCGAGGGAACCGCCATCAGAGCCGGCGACTACGTGCACGTGTCCTACCTGGCCGCCAACCGCGACCCGTCGGTGTACCCCGACCCGCACACGCTCGACCTCGAACGGCCGGTACACCCGAACATGACCTTCGGTTGGGGAGGACACCACTGCCTCGCCGCCCCACTCGCACGGGCGGAGCTGGAGAGCGCGGTCTCCGGCTTGCTGACCCGCTTCCCCCACCTGCGGCTCGACGTCGCCCCCGACGACCTCCGATGGGACACCAAGACCATCCGCCGGTTCCCGCTGCGCCTGCCGGTCACCTGGTGAATCCCGGGCGGGCCGGCCACCCCGGCCCGCCCAGCGGCGCTCCGCTGGCCTCTCCCCCGTCGTCCCAGGACCCTCGGCCGCTGACGCCTGGTCCCTCTCAGCCCTTCGGTGCATTCCTGTGGGCGAGGGCACGTCCGTCCCGGCACAGCAGTGAATGCGCCTGTGTTCCCCTGGCTCTAACCTGGAGGAATGGACGGTGGAAAACACGTCTGTCCTGACTGCGGACAGTCCGTGGAGGCGGTCGTTCGGCGGCACAAAACCCTGGGGGTCTGGGTTCCGGTGTGGGGGCGGGGGCCGTGTCGGAACCCTGAGTGCGGGGCGGCCACCCGCACCTCCCGTCGGCAGAAGGGCGAGCCGTCTGCGAGGGACGCGGGCATGGAAAGTCGGGATCCGTACAAGCCGGTGATCGACGACAGCCGGGACTGATGAACCCGCCAAGGTCGGCTGGGTGCGAATAAGTGCCGATCTTGACGTGGTAAACGAGGGGCCCCGCGACGGCGGAACGAAGCCTGGTGCTAAAAGATCGTTGCATGTGGGTTCAGCGAGTGATGGAACTGACCGGGTGGGAGCCGCTCGGGATCTCCGTCGACTGGGCGGCGATCGAGGGAGAGCTGGGGGTTGCGCTGCCGGCGGACTACAAGGAGCTCTACGAGGTGTTCGGCGGCGGCGTCTTCAGCGATTCCCTCTACTTTCTGGGGCACGACGAAGGCCTCACGTTCGACTTCTTGACAGAGTGGCGGGTTTCCCTGTCGGTCGACCAGGACAGCAAGTTCGGAGAGGTCTCCGCCGTCGAGCCCTATGCGATCTACGCGCCGGGCGGCAAGGGGCTGGTCCCCTGGGGCTCCACCGAATGGGCCGACGAGTA
The DNA here is from genome assembly GCF_014649495.1 of Streptomyces filipinensis. GTDB lineage: Bacteria > Actinomycetota > Actinomycetes > Streptomycetales > Streptomycetaceae > Streptomyces > Streptomyces filipinensis. The sequence continues at coordinate 86,653 of NZ_BMTD01000015.1, forward strand.
CTTCTGGCTGATCGATGCCGGGCGGCCCGGCCACTACCCCGTCCTCGCGAGAGCCCACGGCGTCGGCGGATGGCACCGGTACGACATGTCCACCTCGGAATTCCTCTACAGGGTTCTCGCGGATGCCGATTTTCAGCCTTTCGGGATCGCGCACTACGACCTCGGCACGACGTTCGAGCCCGGCTCCAGCGACGCCGAGTGAAGCGATGACCGTGGAACTGAGCTCGGCAGATCTGACGCTGCGCCCGTGGGAGGCTCGTGAGCCACCGCGCTGGCGACGCTGGCCGATGATGAGGAGGTGCGTCGCTGGACGTCGCATCGGGTAGCCGACCAGCAAGACGCGGTGCGCTGGATTGCCGCACAGCGAGCGGGCTGGGAGACCCGGGAGCGGCTCACAGCTTCGCGGTCCTCGCGCAGGGCCAGGTGGCGGGTCACATCGTGTTCAAAGGGCCGGGCGGCGCGGGCACCCGTGGCCGGGATCGGCTACTGGACCGGTGCTCCCTCGCGTGGCCTCGGTCTGGCCTCCCGGGCAGTCGAGATGCTGACGACCTGGGCCTTCGATACCGACGAGGGGGAAGCCCTGGCTCGCCTGGAACTGATCCACAACGTGGGCAATCCGGCGTCCTGCCGGGTGGCCGAGAAGACGGGCTATGCCCTTGAAGCCGTCCTCCCACCTCGCCCCCCGTGCCCGCTGGAGGGTCATCTGCACGTGCGGAACCGTGGGGCCACCTCGTCGGTCTGATCCCGAAAGAGAGGCCCGCCGGTTGTCCAGACAGTGGCTTAGGTGTATTGACCTGAAGTGTTGTTCCACGTGGCTGATCGTTGAGAGTTTTCAAGGCTCTGCCCGCAGTTCCGTGCAGCCTCGGCCCACCCATGCCCGGTCACAGCAGATGCCCGGTTTGGACCACCGATGCGCCTATCCGAGTGCCTTGCGGAGGTCCCGCGAGCGAGAGACACGCGGTCGGGGGTATGTCCTTTCGCGTGACGTGACCTTGGGATCCGTGAGGAGATCAGCTATGTACGCAGTAGTTCGGCGGTACGAAGGGGTGACCGATCCTGCCGAGGCAGGACGCCGAGTGGATGAGGGGTTCGTGCCTCTCCTGCGCCAGGTCCCCGGGTTCGTGGCCTACTACTGGGTGGACTCCGGGGCGGGAGTGATGGTCTCCACCAGTGTCTTTGAAGACCAAGCCGGGGCCGAAGAGTCGATCAAGAGGGCGGCCGACTTCGTACGGGACAACCTTGCGTCACTGCTCCCCAACCCTCCTCAGGTCACGGCCGGCCCGGTTGTGGCTGCTGGATAGCCACAGGGCGGTACGGCGCTGCTTCTCACCTAGCCGTCGCCCCGGATGGTCTGACCGGCGCCCCCCAGGGCCCGGCGGTGCTGAGCGATCACTGCCCGGCCTGCGGTGGCAATCCGTAGATCGTTCTCGCCCAGGCGGTGCAGTACTTTGACCTGGACGCCAGGCAAGCCCGGCGGGACGGAGTAGCAGTGCCGTCGAACTGCACCAGGCTCTGCGGGTTGACCGTCCGCTCAACCTCCAGCTCGGCCGGGAGGGGCCTCACCGGGATGTCCAATAGGGCTTCGAACTTTGCAAGTTCATCAACCGTGGTGGACACTCCGCGGATGGGAAGCCGTCGCTCGTCCATGCGGTGGGCGAGCTTGTCGACACCGGACTGGGCCTGGGAGACGCTCAGACCGTCAGGGACCGTGCGCCACCAACGTTGTACGGCCTCGGGGAGCAATGGAACAGTGGTTGGCGTCAAGCATTGACCGACGTCATGGACGCCGTTGACGGCGGGCGTTCCCGCCGGTTACCGGTGCTTGTCCGGTTCGGCGTCGGCGAAGGCGCGGTATCCGCCGAGATCTCGGGCTGGGCGAGGACGTCGCCGCGGTGGACGACTCGGACCGGACCCGGGGCCATCATCGGATGCTGATCCGCCGGCGTAGCGAGGTCGTGTCGGACATTCAGCAAGGCCACCGTCGTCATGACCGCGAAGTCCGCCGGGCGCAAGGTCTTCGGCCTCGCCACCGCAGGCGTCCGTCTCGCTTGACCTCTTGCGCGTCAGTCCGGTAGCCAGTGCAGCTCGTGCGCCAGGGTTTTGGCGACGGCACGGATGCGGCGGTGTAGCGGCGACTGCTCGCGTGGGAGGACCAGCTGGATCGTCAGGCTGGGCGCTCCCCGCAGCGGTCGCCAGGTGAGACCGGCCGGTTGTGCCGTGACCGCGGCTTCTCCGGCCGGGGCGAGGGTGACCCCGTCGCGCAGGTCGCGCTGAGACATGTCGAAAGAGACTGCGGGCGTGTGGAATCGGGGGTGTGGTCGGGTGTCTCGGAAGAGTGCGGACAGCTGATCGTGGATCACGGGGTTGGCCGCACGGTCCGGGAGTCGCAGCGGATACGCGGCCGCGTCGGCGATCTCGATCTCCGGGTGTTCGGCCAGCGGATGGTGCTGCGCCAGCTGGACCCCGACGCGCGCACGCCGCAGCAGGAACCGGCGTACGCCACGGCCCGGCTGTTCACCGCGGGTGATCCCGGCATCGATGCGGCCGTCGGCGACCGCGGGGGTGATCTCCGGTGTCGCCATCGGGACCGCGCCCACCTCAAGTCCGCTGTTGTCGCGAATCAGCCTGTCCACCAGGGCCGGTGCCGTCTCGGCCCCGGTGCTGAGGCTGTATCCGAGGCGCAGCGTGCCCAGTTCACCGGCCGACGCGCTCCGGGCGGCATCCCATGCCCGGTCCAGCGCCGCCAGCGCGGGCGGCGCGGACTCCGCCAAAGCCGCACCGGCCGTGGTCAATACGACGCTACGCGTGTTGCGGACCAGCAGGGCCGTACCGAGTTCCGCCTCCAATCGGCGCATCCGGGCGCTGAGTGCGGGCTGTGCGATGCCGATCCGTGCGGCCGCGCGGGTGAAGTTCAACTCCTGTGCCAGCACCAGGAAGTACCGCAGGCTCACCGTATCCGGCGCCACGTGCCCTCCCTGCCGATTGATAACGATCCGTTCTGAGTCTATCCCGTACCGGTCTTTCCCTCGACCGCACATCAAGCCCTAACCTGCGCGTATGACCAATTCAAGTGACCGCAGTACCGGTCGCCGGGATCGGTCGATCTGAGTGTCAATTCGAAGTCGGACGGGTCCGGCCGAACACAGGAGGTTCCATGGCTAAGGGCTACTGGGTGAGTGTCTACCCCGCCATTTCCGACCCTGAGAGGCTGACCGACTACAACAGGCTGGCCCGTTCGGCTGTCCAGGCTGGGGGCGGGCGCGTCCTGTCCCGTGGCGGTCGAGTCGTCGCCCACGAGGCCGGACTCACGCAACGCGTCGTTCTGATCGAGTTCGACAGCTTTGAACAAGCCGTCGCGGCATACGAGAGCGAGGCATACCAGAAGGCACTGGTGGCCCTCCCCGACGGCGTCGAACGCGACTTCCGCATCATCGAAGGCATCGACTGACCGGCGGGCCCAGCCATCGCTGTTCGTCGTCGACGACCTCGACGGCCTGATGACTGTCGGGCGGATCGAAGAAGCGACGCGACGTCCGGGCCAGCTCGACTGTCTCGCTGACCTCGTCGACGAGACTCGCCTGCACATCGCCTTCAGCAACGTCGAGTGCGCAGACTTCTCGGTCGGATGAGCCTACCCTTCCGATCGGACGCACCAGGGTGTGCGGACTGTGACCGAAACGGCTCGTCAGCTCGAGATGTGGCTGGCCCTCTGTCACCCGACGAACAAGGCACTCATGACCGTCAGGCTGGCGACCCCGGCACGTTCACTCCTGCTCAGGACACGAGGGGCTGCTCTTCCGACTCGGTCAGCTTCACGGTGCACAGACCGCCACGCTCGGTCTTCACATCCACCACCTCGAGCTGCGTGCCGGGCAGGAGGATGAATTCCTCCTCGCCCGTGAACGCGGAGAAGTTTCGAATGCCGACGGCCCGTACGGGCTGCACCTCGAAGAGCGTCCGCTTGCCGCGACCGCCGAGGAACGCTCGTGCCACGCCGAGCTCGGATGTGCACGAGGACACGCCCCACCAGGTCACGGTCCGCCCCACCGGGTACTGCGCCCGCAGGTCCAGCGGCACTCCGCGCCACAAGGGCTCCTTGCGGGCGGGAAGCCCCGACACCGCTGAGAACAGCAGTCGCAGGTAGGGGAGGTACGGGACGACCCTCGACCGGTCCGGGTTGCGCAGGATGGCGTTGATCTCCCGGTAGAACGCGGACTCGCAGGTGTAGAGGTAGAGGGCGGCGACGGCGTCGGCGGACAGGCTCCCGGTGCCCTCGTCCGCCCGCAGCTTGCCGAACTCGTGCGACCGCTGGACGTGCCGGTCGAGACCGCGCAGCAGCTTGGACACAGGGCTGACGGCGTCACGGAAGTCCATGAGCGGGGTGTCGAACACGCCGGTGATGGCGTCAAGGACGAGGCCCTCGTCCTTGACGCTGGAGAGCCGCTCCAGGTACAGCTGGTGCAGCTCCATGGTGGACGTGATGAACGCGCCCATGCGCTCGGCGACGTCGCCGCCCGCCCCGCCGGCACCCGCCGCGATCGTGTCCCACCCCCGGCTCGGCAGCCAGTCGACCGTGTCGGCGCCCACCGACGCGAGGGCGTCGTTCACCATTTCGAAGTGGTCGCCGTCGCAGAAGATGTCCCCCTGCGCGGCGGGGTTGCAGTGGTCGATGTGCCGGACCTCGACCTCGGGGTACTTCTTCTGGAGCCGGAGGACGACCTGCTTCAGACTGCGGGCGTGCGCCCCCCACCACGCGAAGACGACACCGCGATCCTCCTCGTCGGCGTTCTGCTTGGCCTTGAGTATCTCCTCGACGATCCGCTCGGCGACCGGACGCCAGAACCCGGTGTGCGGGTCGGCTCCCCTCGGCCCGTCGCTGCTGGCGGTGAGGGCCGCGTTCAGCAGCAGTACGCCCTGCGTGAGCATCGCCTGGAACCATTCCGGCGGCTGGACGGTGTCCTGCTTCTTCAGCAGCGCGCGGACGTAGGCGATCGGCGTCTTCTTGGGGATGCCGTACTTCCACATCGCCGCCGCCTTGATGATGCAGCGGATGCTGACGACCCTGCCGAACTGGCTGTCCTTCCAGTCGTGAAAGGTGTTGTCGAACATGGCGATACCGGTGGCGCTCTCCGGCCGCGGGTACGGGTTCTGCCCGAAGATGACGACCTTCCACTTGTGGGGCGGATTGGGCTTGAGCGCCTGGAAGGTCAGTTCGCGGACAGGAACCACATCCGGGCCCCGGCCCGGGCCGATGAACGAGGCGGCGTTGGGCTGCGCCTCGATGACCGGCCTCAGCAGCGGGAGCCACGGTTCACCGCCGTCCTTGAACAGTTCGGCGAGCGCGAGCGGGTCGTTCGGTTCGGGCTGGGCTGGGGCGTTGGCATTGATCATGGCCGGGAGGCTAGCAGCGGGGTACGACATCGCGATCTCCCAACTGCGTTGTCAGTGGGGCCCTGTAGCGTCGTGATCACTGGAAGGCCTCTTTCCCGACGGGAGTGTGGAAGATGACCGTGAACCGTGTGCAGCCGCCGCTCAAGGTGGTCTTGACCGACATCAACGCCAGGGTGGTGCAGGCGTGGCGGGCGGCGTTCGCCGACACTCCCGGGATCGAGATCCGCAAGGGGTCGATCCTCGACGAGACCGTCGACGCCTGGGTCAGCCCGACCAACTCGCGGGGGCTGATGAACGGCGGGGTCGACGCCGTCCTCAAGCGGCACCTCGGTGCGGGGATCCAGCTGCGCGTCCAGCGGGCGATCCGCGACCAGTTCGAGGGAAGGCTCCCGGTGGGAAGCGCGGTGTGCGTTCCGTCCGGGGCGACCAACCCGAAGTTCCTGATCTCGACGCCGACGATGGAACAGTCCTCGCAGAATGTGAGCGAAACCCTCAACGTGGCCCTGGCGTGCGCCGCCGCGTTCCAGGCGATCCACCACCAGAACAACGAAGCACCCGGGAGCATCGAGTCGGTGGCACTGGTCGGCATGGGCGCCCAGACCGGCCGGGTACCGGCACGCGTGTGCGCCAACCTGATGTGGACGGGCTACACACTGTTCAACGACTACTGCTTCGACGACTACGACAACCTGCGCAGCACGATCACCGCCCAACTCGATGACATCGAAAGCGCCCCCACCGAAACCCGGGTACGCATAGCGCCGCCCAACCGGGCGTCATCCCGTCGGTGAACATGAGCTGTGTCGCCGCCTGCTGCCGCCGGAGCGGTTGGGCCCGGCACACGCAACCTGTGTTTGTAAGCACCTCATTGGGCTCCACGGCACGGCTCAGAAGTGGCTCGACGGCGTGAGAAGTTGATCTGGCCCCCCGGTGGTCAGAGGGCCGTGAAAGGCTCGACGGATGGACTACGTGTTCGATGCCCCTCCCGTTGATCGCGCGCTTCTGGACTTCGCTGTCCGCCTGGCGGGTCGTGCCGGGCAGATGTCGGCGCAAGGCTTCTTCAGCGACAACTGGCACAGCCGTCTCAAGGAGGACGGCACCGAGGTCACAGAGATCGACGTGGCGGTTGAAGAGCTGATCAGGGATGAGCTGAGCCGGCGGGTGCCGGACGACGGGATCTTCGGAGAGGAGGGGGGTGCGACTGGCGGGTCATCGGGGCGACGTTGGATCATCGACCCGATCAACGGCACGAAGTTCTTCACGCACCGGGTACCGCTGTTCGCGAACGATCTCGCCTACGAGGACGAACACGGGCCCGCTATCGGTGTGGTCAACATGCCCATGAGTCAGCAGATGGTTGTGGCGGGTCGTGGTCTGGGTTGCTGGGTGCTGCCTGGCCCGGAGCCGGACTTGCAGTCGGGCCGCCGTGCGCGGGTCACGGAGCGGACTGCTCTGGGAGGGGCGAGGACGCTGATGCACAATCCGGCTGGATGGCCGGAGGAACTCCTTTGCGCTCTTCACCGCCGGGTTCTTCTGGTGCCCTCAACAGGCATGATCGTGGCCCTGGTGACGGGCCGGGCCGATGCCGGCGTCATCGCCGGTCCGCCGATGGGCTATGAGGATGTCGCTTCGATGCCGGTCATCGTCACAGAGGCGGGAGGCCGGGTGACCGACCTGAGCGGAACGTCCGTCCTGGAAGGCGACATGTCGGTGCTGGTCACCAACGGTCGGCTGCATGAGGGGTTCTTGGAGTTGGTGAAGGGCTTGCCGCGCAGCCGCGACTATCGGGCTCTCGACGAGAGCGAGTAGTACGGCGGGCCGCGCGGCAGGGCGGCGGCGTTCGCGCCAGTGGGCCGACATGCAGGTCCGCGACGTGCCCCTCTTGGAGTGAATGCACTGCTCCGCCCGCCCGGCGACGGCAGGGTTTGTGCGTCGATCACGGTTCATGTCGGAGGCCGTGTTGCTTGATCACGGTCGTGCCGGGAGGCCGGGATTGGTTTGTCGCGGACGGAGCTGTTCGCTGCGATCCGGAGGGACAAGCGTCTTGATCCGGAGCTGTCGCAGCGGGCTCTGGCGGAGAAGTACGGAGTGCACCGCCGGACGGTAAGGCAGGCCCTTTTGTCTGCTGTTCCGCCGCCTCGGAAGAAGCCAGCTCCGCGGGCCACGGTCCTGGCCCCGGCCAAGCCGTGGATCGACGCGATGCTGCGCGAAGACACGAGTGCGCCGCGCAAGCAGAAGCACACCGCGCGCCGGATCCATCAACGTCTCGCCCAGGAGTACGACTTATGGCGGCGTACTCCACGGTCTGCGACTACGTGCTGGCCAGGCGCCCGCAGATCGAGGCCGAGGTGCTGAAGGGCCGCCGGCACCTGACAGGCTCCTGCGCGACAAGCACGCCACCGACGAGGACTGAAGCGCTTGTTCTGGCCGGGACCATGAACCCGGGTGATCTCTGGTCGTATCCGCCACGTCGCTGACGGGTGCGCCCCCGTAGCCTGAAGGAGCGTGGATCCGGTCCTCGATGAACTCGATCTTGTGTCCACGTGACAACTTCCTGGCCTTCGACGATGGAAGTCAGCCCGTCGAGGAGTGCCTTGAGGCCGCATTCGAAGAGGGCATCGAGACGCAGGTCATAGCCGTTGTCCAAGGCTCCCACCACCTTGGTGAAGGTCGGGAAGCGGCCGGATTCCACCAGTTTCTCAAGAACGGGGGTGCGGCTTTCCATCCACTGGCCCTCTGACTGGCCCGTGACCGCTTCGGCGTGCGCCTCCATCTCCAGGTGCACAGCCAGGCCCTGAACATGGCTGTAGAGCAGGACGTGGATGTCGAACAGCATGGTGGGATCGAATCCGTGGCCGTCGAGGGCTCCCAGCACCCACTCGCCGTGGACCATCAGGTTGGGCAGGAACAGAGGTCGGGTGAGAGAGGCGATCTGGGCCAGCCACGGGTGCTTGCGGTAGAGAGCCCAGAGGGTCCGAGCACCGAGTTCGATGCGGGAACGCCACCCTTCGGGGGCGTTGGCGGGGTAGGACTCCTCGCTGAATGCGGTGTCCGCCATGAGCAGGATGAGGTCGTCCTTGCTGGTGACGTACCGGTAGGGCGACATGACGGCGACGCCGAGCCGTGCCGCAACGCCGCGCATGGAGAGCGCCGACAGTCCTTCGGTATCGGCGATGTCGATGGCTGTGCGGACGATTCGGTCGAGGCTCAGCTCCTGTTGCCGCCGGGGGCCAGCAGGCTGGTGAGCTCGGCGATCGCCTCTGGGGAGGGCTTGAAGAGTGGCGGTACTCGTGCAGGTCCCAGCCCGTTCCGGGCGACGACCCTGCCAGGCCCCCAGCGGCAGTGGGTGACGAACACCGTTCCGCAGGTACGGACCTTGAGGAGCCGGGGCAGCAGCCGGCCGGTGCCGGCGTCCCGGTACACGGGCTCCAGCACGAAGTCCTCGCGCGCCTGGCCGCGGCGGCGGACCTTGGTCCGGGCGCCCTCGCCTTGACCGGGCAGAGGCGCCCCGCCACGTTCAGGTCCTCGATGTTCACGCCGAGGATCTCCTCCGCCCGGGCGGCGGTCTCGTACCGCATCCGCCACAGGCCCGCAGGTGCACCTCGCGCCGGGCGACGAGCCAGAGTCTTCGATGGCAATCACCACGCCCACGCGCGCTCTGTGTGAGCGCCGAGGCTTGGGGGCTGAGTTGTGTCGCAGGCATGGCCATGTCCATGAACGGGCTCTGGCTCAACCTCTGTGAGGCCGCTCCCGAGCCAGGAACGCGGCGAGCGTCGCGTCAGGGTCCTCGGTCAAGACGTGCTCGGACCGTCCGGCCGGCCAGGTCGAGATTCCGTCGCCCATCCACCGTGGAACGACATGGAAGTGAAGGTGCGGCACCGACTGTTCCGATCCCGGGCCGCTGGCGCTCAGGATGTTGACTCCGGTGGCGTCCAAGGCGGCCCTCATGGCCCCGGCCACGCGCTGGACCAGTGCCATCGTTGCAGCGAGGACGTCGTGTGGGGTGTCGAAGACGTCCGCGTAGTGCTGTGTGGGAACAACGAGAGTATGCCCGGGCGCCAAAGGATCCAGCGGGGAGAAGGCGCAGGCCACAGCTTCACGAGCCACCCAACGCGCGGCGTCTTCGCGGATGAGTCGGCAGAGAGTGCAGTACATGGGCTGAGCCTGCCACAGGCGGCACGCGACGCATCCAGCACCGAACCGCTCCGGGCTCACAGAGGTTGAGCCAGAACCGAAGCTCGTGAACAGAGCCACGCTGCGCCTTTTGCTGTGCGAGCCCTGCCTGCCACCGGAGTTCCTACGGCGAGGGCTCCCGTGCCCCCTGGACCAGCTCCCACGCGTGCGCGAACAGCTCAGGCAGGGTGCGGGTGGGAAGAGGAAGCGGGTTCTCCAGTCGGCCGTTGTAGGAGCGTTCCACCCCGAGCAGTTCCGCCTTCCACGCCTCCATGGGCTGGTAGGGCTTGCCTGCGTGGATCCACTCGCCCGGCAGGAAGAGCTGACGGCCCGCTCGGGCGCGCTTGTCCTCGATGACCAGGCCGCGCTCGACCAGCACGGCGCCGGCCTTCTGGTGCCGTGCGGCCTTCCAGCCGTTCCACATGCGGATGTTCCGGTCGCTCGGCGCGCGCAGGGTCAGCAACTGCAGGTAGAGCGCTGCCGCGTCCTCGTCGATGCCGAGTTCGCCGACGACCTGGCCCAGCACGTCGGGTGCGGAGACTACCGGATTCGTCTCGTACGACCCCGAAGGAAGCGCAGCGCCCTCGATCCTCTCCACGATCCGGGCGCATGCCGGTCCGCGCAGCCACTCGACCAGCCCGAGCTCAGGGTCGTAGCGGGAGCCCGCCCGGGCCGCCAGCAGCGTCCGGGAGCGGTCGTCGTCCCCGTGGAACGCCGGGCGGAAGTACAGCTCGGGCTGGGACCGGGCGCCCCTGCGGTCGACGGTGCCGTCCACGACCACGGTCAGCCCGTCATCGACGCTCGCGACGTCCAGCGGCTCCGGGCCGACGTAGGGACGCGAGCCGAACCGGTCGTGCACATCGGCAACCGTACGACCCACCGCGTGGCTGAGACTGCCGGCGTCCAGCAGCAGGCCCGGGTGGTTCAACCGCTCCTGCAGCGCGCGTACGAGGCCGGGCGCTCCGGCGCGTACCGGGTCACCTGCGGGAAGCTCCGCGTAGACCCAGAAGAGGTTCGGGACGACGGCACGCAGGGTGTCCCCGAAATCGACAAGGCCCCAGTCTTCGGCGGTCGGGAAGGGTCGGAAGTCACTGTTCCGGATCCAGGTGTCGAGGTTCGAGCCGAGACCGCGTATCGCGGCGTGGTCGGTGAACGCCGCGCAGAAGCGACCCGCCGACAGCCGGGACGGATGCAGCTCGATGACCGCGCTGAAGGTGCGCTCCGGGACCACGGTCCGCCGGCCGTAGCGCTCCAGCCACCCCTGCCCGATCCGTTCCGCCACCGCGCGCATGCCGTGCGGCTCCCAGAGCTGGGCGGGGTCCTCGGGCAGCACGTCCGCCGCCAGCTCAAGGCGGTCGAGCGAGCCCATCCGGCCGGGCTCGCGGACACCGTCCTCGATCTCGGCCACCTTGAGCCGGTGAATCTTCCGCTCCGTGTCGTCGAGGCGCGGGAGATACCCGCACGCGAGCATCCCGGCCAACGCGAAGGACGCCGCTGCTCGCCCCATCCCCGTGCCGTCCCTCAGCACCGCCACCGCATCGAGGTCCCACGGCACCGGCCCGCGCTCTTGGACGAGGTGCACCAGTCGACGCACCTGCTCGGCACTGCCCCACCCCCCGCGCGGCACGTCACGCACCTCCTCGATCGCCCCCAGGCTCGGCGGATCCTCCTCCCCCGTGCGCAGGTCGACGAACCTCCGCAGCCCGCCGGCGGCCCAGCCGACCGCGACGGCCGCCCCCCGCTCGTCCCGGACGGCCGCGGGGGCTCCCCCGGCCACCCGCACCAGCCCGGTGCGCATCCGGGATCCGGGTTCGGCGAAGGGGCTGTCCGCCCAGATCTCCAGCAGCGCGAGCAGACGCCGACGCCGCTCATCGCGGGTGGGCTCCACAGCGGCACGGAATGCCACGGCACCAATGCGCCCGATGAACCGCGCCCAGGAGCCCTCCCCGGCCGTTCCGGGACCCTCGTCCGGCGTGGCCGGCTTCCACGTCCCGGCGAGATAACGCGCCGTCCGCTCGATACCGGCCAGCGCCCCCGAGCCGCTCCAGTACCCCGAGCCGTCCACGAGCCCGTCCAGCGCGGTCCCCACGCGGTGATCGTCCAGGGGCACGACCTCAGCCCGCGCCGTCAGCAGTGCCCCTGCCGTCATCCCGTGTCCCCGTACCGTGCTCGAACGCTCCATGGGTAGATCATGGCGTACGGGTCTGACAACGGAGCGTGGTGCCTGACCGGCGGTCACCTATGGCTGTACTTCGCCCCGATGACGCCGGCCTCCCCGCCTCACAGTTCCGTCAGCGCATCCGTGCGGCTCTGCTGCTCGTCGTGACATCTTCGCTGATGCTGTCGTAGTCGTCTGCGCCGTGGATCAGAGAGTTGGGCACGGCCTTGTGCCTCGGCGAAGCAACTGGTCGAGGCCGGTGTCGCGGAAACGGCGGACGGTCTTGCGGTCGAGGTTCAGCCGGCGGGTCAGCGACTTCGAGGGCAACCGGGAATCGCCGCGGCGTGCCAGAGCGCCCTTCACCGGCGTCGCCCGGATCGCCATCGCCGAAGGCCAAGGCGCCCGGAGAGGTGCTCGGCCGGGTGACCGCGATTCCCGGGAGGGGCGCCGCAGCGGGCCGCGGCCCTGAATATCGAAGTCGTCCCTCGGAGCCGTCCACTGCTGTGACCGCATGGGCTTCTCCGGTCTGCGTCCCTGGCTAGGAGGCACGGCCGGTGCCCACCGCTGTTCGCGCCGCCGACACGAATGCTGCGATCGCCGGGTGCGTGCCGCCGCCCGCGCGGCAGGCGACCTTCGAGCGACGGAAGAGGGGCAGCCGGGTCAGGACCACGCCGTCGGGGGCGTGTGCGGTGGCCATCTCCGGTACAAATCCGGCACCTTGTCCGATGGCGGCCAGCGCCAGGACCGTGCGGAAGTCGTTGACCTGGTGGCGGATGCGCGGCTGGAAACCGGCCGCCTGACAGGCACGTACGGCCATCGCGTGACCGGTCGTACCGTCCCGGGCCGTGATCCACGGGGACGCGGCCCACGGTCCCAGCAGCTCCGCCAGCGTGTCGCCGCAGGCGGCAGGGGCGGGAGCGAGAGCGCTGTCGGTGGGGCCGGTGGCGAGAGCGGCGTCGGTGGGGCCGGTGGCGAGAGCGCCGTCGGCAGGGCCGCCCGTGGCCAGGTACATCGGCTCCTCCAACAGGGGCACCTGGTCGACCGTGGTGTCAGGTGACGCGGGCACGAAGTCGTAGTCGTGTACGAGAGCCACGTCGAGTTCGCCGGCGCGCAGGCAGTCAGAGACCCGCGCCGAGTCGATCTCCTGCACCATCGGTTCCAGCGCGGGATGTCGCCGGGCCAGTTCGGCCAGCGTGGCGGGCACGATCGCGGGGCCGCCAGAGGGAAACGTCCCGATCCGCAGCGGCCCGCCGATGCCCTCGCGCGCCCCGGCCAGTTCGGAGACGGCCAGTTCGAGGCGTTCGAGGACCGCGTCAGCGTGGGTGACGAGGGTGCGGCCCGCGGGCGTGAGCACCACCCGTCTGCCACTTCGTTCCAGCAAGGGCACGCCCGCCTCGCGCTCAAGCACGCCTAGCTGCTGGGAGACGGCAGAGGCGGTGAAGGTCAGCGCCTCTGCCACGGCCGCGATGGTGCCGCGTCGGTCCAGTTCGCGCAGCAGATGGAGACGTCGGACATCAAGCATAAGGTGAGCTTACGCATAGGCGTAGAAACATGAACTGGATCTACTGTGTCTGCGTCGGCCAGGCTGGGCGTATGAAGCCCGAAGCAAAGCTCACCGGCCTGTTCGTCCCCTTGGTAACCCCGTTCACCGACGACCTGCGCCTTGCCCCGGACGCGCTCGCCCGGCTCGCCGATGACGCGCTGTCAGTCGGCGGAGCACGCGGACTCGTCGCCCTGGGCACCACCGCCGAGGCCGCCACCTTGACCACCGAGGAGAAGCAGGCCGTGGTCCGCATCTGTGCGGCCGCCTGCCAGGCACACGGAGCTCCGCTGATCGTCGGTGTCGGCACGAACGACACCGCCGCCGCCATCACGACGCTGCGGGAGCTCGCTCAGAGCGGTGACGTCGCCGCGGCGCTGGTTCCCGCGCCGCCCTACACCCGGCCCGGTGAGGCGGGAACGCTGGCACACTTCACGGCACTCGCCGAACACGGCGGCCTGCCGCTGGTCGTCTACGACATCCCGTACCGCACCAGTCAGCGCCTCAGCACCAGCACGCTGAGCACGCTCGGGCACCTGCCGGAGGTCGTCGGCGTCAAATACGCGACCGGCGCCATCGACGCAGCCGCGATGGAACTGCTCGGCTCGCAGACACCGGGCTTCGCGGTGCTCGGCGGCGATGACGCCGTCATCTCGCCGCTGCTCGCGGCGGGCGCCCGCGGCGGCATCCTGGCGTCGGCCAATGTACGCACCGCTGACTTCACCGAGCTGATCTCGCTGTGGCAGCGCGACGCCGCCGGGCCGGCCCGCAGGCTGGGAGCCGAGCTGGCCCGGCTGTCCGCCGCGCTCTTCGCTGAGCCGAACCCGACCGTTGTCAAGGGTGTGTTGCACGCCCAAGGCCGCATCCCCAGCCCGGCCGTCCGGCTGCCGCTGCTGGCCGCCTCCGCCGATTCGGTCCGGCGGGCGGCGGGCCTGGCCACCGCCCGCACCCACCACGCCCACCAGGAGGCCGCGGCCTGACATGGGCAGGTGGTCCCCAGCGGCCGCAACCACGGCCGGGCCAGACCGTTTTCTTCAGATCACCGGATCGTTGGTCTGGTGTGTCGTTGACTGACGCCCAGGGGCACGCATCGAGCCGTTGCTGCCGGACCGGACGCCGAAGCGCGGAGGGCGGTGGCGTGAGCACCGGGCGCGCGATCGACGCGATCGCGTGCCAATACCGCACGGGTACGTCGCGGATAGAGCTGCCCGACCACTTCGGGTCCTGGAAGCGCGCCCACAACCGTCTGCGGAGGTGGACTCTGGACGGCACCTGGGAGAAGGTCTTCATCTGGCCCTGGACCGACTGCCTTCGGCTGGCTGGTCGAGATCCTTGAAGAGGAACATCCGGGGGACCTGCGCCTCCTTTAGCCAGGCGGACTGGTCACGGAGCCCGACGACAGAGCTCGTCAACGTGGTCGGCGAGATGGCTCAGCGTCTCCTGCATCCGGGCCTGCGCCGACAGGCGGTCTGTGGGTGCGGGCGGAAGCATAGGGCTGAGCTGGGGTGATTCGGACTTGACCGGGCGCCGCGTGATCGCTTTCCGGCCGAACGAACACGGCGTACGCCGTATCCAGATCGACGGAGAGACCCCTCGGCGCGGCCTTCATCCTGCACGAACTCACGACGCTCCCCCACCGAGCAGGCGTAGCCGTCGGCGTCCTGTCTGGACCCTGCCTGTACTTGCCGGCGCCGAAGGGCAGGTGCCGCGGCTCGACGAGATGAGTCGAGCGGACGATGCCGACTTCAACAGCCGGACCGTTCCCTCTGGTTGGAGCCTCTGGACCGGGCGGCCGGGCCGGTACGTGAGACGATCTGGAACAGTCCACGAGGAGAGGAATTTCATGGGGGACAAGGGTCAGCTGCATGTCAGTGCGGAACTGGCGGGGGTGCTGGAGCGGATCGATGCGCTCGGCGGAGTACTCGATGAACGGGCCGACGCTGCCGAGGAGTTGGGGAGGCTGCCGGAAGACACGGCGCGGGCGCTGTTGGACACCGGGATCGTACGGGCCGAGCTCCCGCTGAGCCTCGGCGGATACGAGTTCGCGCCCCGGCAGCTGATCGAGACGGCGGAACGGGCGAGCTACCACGACGCCGCGGCCGGGTGGACCATGTTCGCACTGCAGCTGATGACTGGGACCACCGCGGCGTACCTCGCCGTGGAGGCGTCGGCCGATCTGTTCCCCGACGTGCCGAACGGGAAGTACGCGCTGCTCTCGGGGCATGGCACACGCCCCGGCCGGGCCGTCCCTGTGGAGGGCGGCTACCGGGTCAGCGGCCAGTGGCAGTTCGCCTCCGGGATGGCGCACGCCACCCACATCCACAGCGCGGTCCAGGTCGAGGGCACCGGTGAGCTGCGGGTCCTCGCGATGCCGAAGTCGCAGGTGACCCTGGACGGCAACTGGGACGTGCTCGGGCTGCGTGCGACACACAGCATCGACTACCACTGCACCGATGTGTACGTACCGCACGAGTACACCTACGTCGCGACCACGGACACCCCGGTCAACGGCGGCGCCGTCTACCGTCTCGGCCTGGTCAACTTGTCAGCGATCGGGCACACGGGCTGGGCCCTCGGTGTCGGCCGGCGCCTTCTGAACGAGCTGAAACGCGTCGCCGCAGCGCGGACCGGTTCGCGGGGCGCCGCGGTCGACACCTCCCAGTTCCACGCCGAGTACGCGACGGCGGAAGCCAGACTTCGGGCAGCCCGGGCCTGGGTGAACGACGTCTGGACGGACGTCGAACAGACCCTGGACCAGGGCGATTTGCCGAGCACGGAGCAGGACACTCTGATCCGCCTCGTCCTGAACCACACGACCTCGACCGTGTACGAGGTGGGCCGCACCGTACACCGCTGGTCCGGCTCGGCGGCGATCCGCCGTGGCCCGGTCGACCGCTTCCTGCGCGACCTCGGGACCGGCGCGCAGCACATAACCTCGAGCCCGGTCGTGCTCCAGAACTGCGGCAAGTGGCTGAGCGGCGCTCAGCCGGACACCCGTTGGAACTTCCTCGACCTGACCTGACCATCCGGAACCGCCTACGGGGATCCTGACCACTCGGCGCCGACCGATTCCGGGCGTTGCGATCGAAGGCCACGCTTCTGTCGACGCGCAGCACCATCAGCCCCCGCAGTTGTCCGCCATACATGTGAACTGAACACCTGCGGCAAAATGGGTGTTCGAATTTGATTGCACCCTGGGATGAAGCCTGCCGTAACGCGTTGGCTCGGCCGTTGACGTCGACTAAACACTTCTGGTGGGGCGAGAGATGAACAGGCATGAACGCCATCACAGCCCTGGTGCAGGGGTGGGCAGTTGAGGGGGCCTCCTTCGTGCGGCACACGTTGCCGTGGCAGTCCGCCTGCTGCGTCTTATTCATCGGTGGAGTGATGAAGACCCTTTCGGAGAGGTCGCGCCGCAAGACTCTGCTGGCCATCACCACGCAGGCGCCGCCCGGCACCGTAGTGACGCAGGAAGGTGGCATGGGGGGCCCGAAAATGTTGATTCAGGTCGGAGGCGGGTCGGTATCGCTTCCGGAGCGGGACTCATGACGCCCCGAATCCCGCCCCTGCACTGGGACGAGATTGCGGCCCGGTACATGCAGCTCCGCGATGGGTTGGTCCAGTACGCCAACCGGCTGCTCGGTGGTGATCGTCATATGGCTCACGACCTGGTTCAGGAGACGTTCAAGGCCGCTGCCTTGCAGTGGGAGACCTTGCGTACCCGCAGCGAGGGGATTCAACGGGCCTGGTTGTACCGGGTGCTGAAGAACAAGGTGTTCGACCAGTGGGGAGCAGCCCGACGCTGTGTAGAGAGCGTCAGCGGCCAGGACATGGTGTCCGAGCTGGAGACGCCGCGGACGGCGATCTCCAATCTCCTTTTGCAGAAGTGCTGGAAGGTCATCGACAGCATGCCTTGTGCTCAGCGACGGGTGGCACTCTTGAAGTGGCAGGGCGAGTGGACCAACCATGAGATCGCCGCACACTTGGACATCGCTGCGAGCACCGTACGGGTCCATCTGAGAAACGCGCGGAACACACTGGTCGCGGAACTGGGGGACGAGGTCGTCTTTCCATCCGAGTGGAGGGACGACGGTCCAGGAGAGGAGGCAGCAGTATGAGGAACGGCCAGGACTGGTCAGACGTGCCCACCCCCCCGTCGGCGTCCAGCGGGTCCGTCAGGGCTGACGACCTCCTCAAGCAGCTCCACCGTGTGGACGATGCACAGGTTTCGACGCACAGTGCCATCGAAGGGTGGAATGAGTTGAGGGAGTGGATGGCCGAAGAGAGGCCGTCCCCCCAGAAGCAATTCGAGCGGTCGGCGCTCCTTCCCCGGGGTCAGCGACCTGATGCGGTAGAGCATGCGACTCACGAGCTGCGGCAGCCGACCACCGAGGTCTGCCTGCTGGAGCGCCACGGCGAATTCCGTGCGATCGACGAAGCGTTGGCGGAACTGGGCAGAACCGTCAAGGGTGTACGGCGACTGCGGCGCACCGGGCTGCTCGCCTTCACCGGCACGGCCGGACTGGGCAAAACAGCCCTCATCGCGGAAGTGCGCGCCCGGGCCGCGACACACGGGTTCACGGTGTTCTCAGGCAAGGGCGGCGAGACGGAGCAAGGGACCGCGTTCCGCGTGGTGCGTCAGCTGATGCAGCCTGCCTTGGCGGCGATGGACGAGGCGGAGCGCCGTGTCTTCCTGGGTGGTTGGTACGACATCGTCGCCGCCGCGCTCGGACTCACGGCGCCGGACACCGCTCGGGCACCGGACCCGACCGGCGTGCGCGACGGCCTGGACTGGGTCATGACCCGCCTCACGGTCACGAAGGCACCCGTCGTCTTGCTCCTGGACGATCTCCACTGGGCCGACGTCGAGTCTCTGAACTGGATCACATCCTTCGCCCCACGCGCCGAGGACCTCCCACTGCTGATCGTCGTCACCTACCGGCCGGACGAACTGCCTCGCGAGGCAAGCACCCTCCGCGCGCTCGTGGAGGGTCACAGGAACCGCCCCTACGCCCTGAAGCCACTCACGCCGTCCGGCGTGGCACGAATCATCAAGGAGAAGGTGGGCGAGGGAGCCGAGGACGTGTTCTGCATGGAATGCTGGATGGTGACCGGAGGAACGCCGTTGGAGGTCGCCGAACTCGCCGTTCGGCTCGGCGAACGGCAAGTCACAGGCACGCACGACGAGCTGCCTGTGGTGCGGCATCTGGCCTCGGCGACCAGGGGCCACGGCCTGCTCGAACGCCTCCAGGAACTCGGTGCGGCGGCCGTCCGCTTCGCGTGGGCCGCCGCCGTTCTGGGCACCCCCGTCTCACCGGATCTCGTGGCTACCGTCGCCGTCATCGACAGCGAGGAGGCCGCCGGGGCGATCGGAACACTGCGCGCCGCGCGAATCCTGACAGACGCCCCCGGGCAGGGCGGTGACCTGGAGTTCGTACATCCGCTGATCGCCTCGGCGATCTACCGGGGCATTCCCGCGGCCATGCGAGTCGCCCTGCACGATTTCGCGGCGCAAGCAGTCCGCGCAGCGGGGTTCGGTCCCACTGCCGCAGCCCGGCATCTGCTGGAGGTGCCCTGCGAAGGCAGGCCCGAAGCAGTCGAGTGTCTGCGGGATGCCGCGCGGGAGTACCTTCGCGCGGGGGCGCCGGAGGCCGCCTCACGAGTCCTGAGCCGGGCGCTGCTGGAGCCGCCCCTGCCGGAGGACCGTGCGGCGCTCCTCCATGAACTGGCCTGCTCGACCTTCCTGATCGATCCCAGGGCCACGGTCAGTCATCTCCGGGCGGCTCTGGCAGAACCCGGAGTCGCCCCCTCTCTGAGGGCCTCCATCGTCCATCGGCTGACGCAGGCGCTGGCCCACACCGACCAAGTGGCCGAGGCGGCAGCCCTGGCCGACGACGAGGCACGGCAGGCGACCAACCCACGCATCCGGCTGCGCATGCAGGCCGATCACTTCGTATGGAGCGCGTTCCGCACCGACGAGCCCGACCCGTCCGCCCGCTCGCGCCGGCTGGCACGGCTGGCCGAGCACCTGACCGGGCGCGGTCTGGAAGAGCGGTCCATCCTGGGCCTGCGAGCCTGGGACGCCATGATGCGCGGCGAGCCGCAGCAGATTGCCCTCTCCTATGCCGACAAGGCCCTGCGCGGCGGACTGAGCTGGACTGATGAGAACCGGGGCTTCGAGGTGCCCGCTTCCGTCGCCTTGGTCTTCATGTACTGCGACCAGCCACGACGGGCCGAGGAGCTGTTCGCCAAGGGGATGGCCGAGTGCGAGGCCAAAGGCTGGCGCGGCTCCCACCTGGCTGTCGGGCAGGCCCTCTTGGCCTATTCCCTCTTCCGTGGCGGCTGCCTTCCCGAAGCGGAGGAAATGGCACGGAAGGGCCTATACACTGCCGACCGGGTGAAAGGCGCAGTGCCCGCCCAATGGTTCGCCATCGGCGCCCTCATCCAGACCCTTGTCGCCCGCGGGAGGACGACCGACGCGCGCGAGCTCGCCGATTCCTACCGCTATGGCGAGGTGATTCCGAACACCGCTATCTACTCGGATCCCCGCACGGTGTACGCCGAACTGCTCCTGGCCGAGGGGCGGCAGTCCGAGGCCGAGCGACTCTTGTCCGAGGTCGGGGACCGGCTGGACTCACGGAACTGGCGCAACCCGACCTGGTGCCCCTGGCAGCTGCACCTGGCGTCCACACTCGCCCTCACCGCCCCCGACCAGGCAGTCCGCCTCGCGCGGGAAGCCGGCAAACGGGCCCGGCACTTCGGTACGGCGTCCGCGATCGGCCAGGCACTCCACACCGAGGCCGAAGTGACCAGGGGGCCGGCGGCGCTCGACCTGTACGCCGAGGCCGTCGACTACCTGGAACGGTCCCCCGCCGCGTACGAACTGGCCCGGGCCCTGGTCGGATACGGCGCCGCCCTGTCCCGGAACGGCCAACTGCAAGAAGCCGCTGACCGCCTCTACCGTGGCCTGGAAGCCGCAGTCCACTGTGGTGCCGAGGCACTGGCCGCCCACGCCAGAGAGGAACTCCTGGCAGCAGGACTGCGGCCACTGCGCCACGCACAGAGGGACACCCTCACCGCTCATGAACGACGCGTGGCCGAAATGACGGCCCAAGGCCATCCGGCAGCGGTGGTCGCGAAGCAACTGCGCATCACCGAACAGAGTGTGAAGCGACTGCTCTCCTCCGTCTCCCGCAAGATCGGCACCGACGGCTTCCGTCTCGCCAGAGAGTTCCAGGCTCTCTCCCGGTGGTAACGATGCCGCGCAGCAGCCGCCGGCCCCGTGGGCTGGCCCCGACGCGGGCGCCCCGCGACTCGGGCGCGTGGTCTGGATCGGGCGCCCAAACACCCGGCTGTGCCTCCGTGTCGCTGCATGACGCGGAAAGTGAGAACCTACATCAGACTACGAACGCGCCGGCGTCAGGCATGCGCACTCCCGGCGCACGCCGCACCCTGGCGAGACCACCGGGATGCCGCAGGTCGTCGTCTACCCGCCGATCGATGACGGCGGCCGGCAGGTCCGCGTGGCCCTGGGCCGGATGTACGGCGGGTGACTGGCGGACTCACGGACTCCGGCATCGGCACGTTGGAAACAGGGTCGGGGACCGGAAAACGGATCGGTATTCCCACGTCAGTCCCACACCGTGCTCAGGCAGTTTCCTCTTCTGCGATCGGAGCGCCCATCGGGTAGCGCTCCAGGATCAGACGCTTCATGTCATCGCGTGCGGCGACCAGCGCCGTGGTCGTACGCGCGGTTTCCCGGATCATGTCTGCCAGCGTGCCGGGCTGCAGCCCGTGCTCAAGAGCGTGTTCGATGTCTTGTCGGTGGCGCGTCACCCAGTCGACGCGACCTTCCACTGCGCGATCAAAGCTGTCCAGCAGTTCGGGGCAGTAGATGCCCATCAGTCTGCGCAACGTACGTCGAGCTGCTTGGCGGCGCTTGGCCGAACTCCAACGCTGCGCTAGAGGTGCGGAGGTCTCCATGATCGCTTTGATGTCGCGCTGTGCGATCTCGATGTACCCCTGCCTCAAGGGGATCCCGAGGAAGCGAACCGAACGGCCGCCGCCGTTGCCCACACCGGCCATGTACTTGACGTAACTGCGGGTGAGGTGCTGGGACCTGAGTCGTTCCAGTGCTTCGCCGGTCCTCTGCGCGGCCTGGCACCAGTCGTTAAGGATCTCGTGGAGCTCCAACAGCGCTTCGCGCATGCCGGGCCATGCCGGTGTCGTGGTGACTCGCTCTGACAGCCCGCGGAGCATGGTGCCCGCGGCCTTCGCGACGACGGTTGCTTCCGGGCCTGCCACCATGAGGACGTTTCTCGCCTTCTGCCGGAGGTTCGAGATACGCCAGCCTAAAAGGAACCTTGGCCACTGGTAAGGCATTTGAGGTGGTCCTGAGCCTGGCAGGGGCCTGGTCACTGTCCGGCAGACACAATCGTGGGCTGGCGTGGCGATCGGCTCCGGTCACCACGGAGGCAGACTGTCCGGAGAACGCGTCTCCGCGATGCCTCCCCAGGAAGAGGAAGTGCCGCCCACGGGCCCGGCCGCGACCGTGGCCGCGCGATTGAGGCGACCCGGCTGATCGTCTGATACGTCTTCGAAAAGCTGGGATTCGTTGCCGAGGGTGTGTTGCGCGATGCGCAGCTGCGAGGGGCAAGTGGGCGGACGCGCGGATGATGTCGATCTTGGCGTCGGAGCGGTTCCAGCACCGTGGGCGGCCGGAAGCAGCCAGCCATGTCGGTCTGACCGCCGTTGTTCCGTTCATGATGAGCGAGTGGGCCGGCTGGAGCCGCTGCTGCCACCTTTCTTCCGCCTCCCTCCGTTGCCTCACTTGGGCCCGCACGACGGTGGAGCCGACCGCCACAGCCCGGTCGATGCCGTCGACGGCGTCGGCTGCCGCGAGGACGGCGGCGAGGATCTTCTTCCCACGTGCCGTCGACAGCGCACCTGAACAGCCGTTGGGGGGTGGCTTGAGCGCCGCAAGCGGTGCATGTCGCCGACAGGTGGCATCGCTGGCACAGCCTGAGCGACGCCGGCGAACGGACTGTCGCCCAGCACCGCCGCTGCCTGCGCGGCCTGACACCCGCAGCGTCTCAGCCCGAACCCGAAGACTTCCGGCCCTGGAGCCGTTCGCGTCGCCATGGCCGACAGGCCACCGCTCTGCCGACCGGACTCGGGCCCGGCACACTGAAAATGAGCCCATCGTCCACCAGATCGAGAAGCCAAGCTGCAGCAGCATCCGTTGCCGGTGCTCAGTGGCGGTACGCGGTAATCGCGATCTCGACGAAGGATCGGATCAACGGGTTGGTGTCACCTTCGTTCCACACCGCGACCACTCGGCTCGGTGCCATGTCGATCAGCGGTACCACGGCCAGTTCTGCAGGCAGGTCGTGTCCGAGCGGGGCGAGGCCGACCGTGCCGCTCCACAGCACGGCCTGCAGGCATTCCTGGACGGCGCGCACTGCTGGGCCCGCGCGCGGCCTGCCCCCGTTCCAATACGACTGCCAGAGGGGGTCGGTGCCCTGTGGGAACTGGAACCAGCGGCGGTCGCTCAGATCGGCCAGCCGCAGCCGGTCGCGGCGGGCCAGCGGATCGTCGGCGCGCAGGACCACGCCGACCGGGTCGGTTCGCAGGGCGCGCACCGTCAGGGCGGTCTCGTCGAAAGGCGCCCGGGTCAGGGCGATGTCGACCAGTCCGGCGCGCAGCCCGCACGTCGGGTCGGTCAGGTCGGTGTCGCGGATGCGGATGTCGACTCCGGGATGGTCTCGGCGGTAGGCGGCGGCGAGCCTGGCCACTCCCGGGTCGGTGCCGTCGCCCAGGATGCCGACGGTGAGGGTCGCGACGCCGGCCGCCGCGCTGACGCGGACACGGACGCGGTCGGCGTGGTCGAGTAGAGCCCGCGCCTCGTCGAGCAGCACAGTGCCCACCGGAGTGAGCGTGACACCGACAGGCGAACGGGTGAACAGCAGGGCTCCGATATCGGCCTCCAACTGCTTGATCGCCCGGCTCAGTGGCGGCTGACTCATGTGCAGTCGGGTGGCGGCCCGGCCGAAGTGGAGTTCCTCGGCGACCGCCACGAAGTAGCGCAAGGTCCGTAGCTCCACGCTGCAACAATACCCACAGGGTATCGGCGTTGCGGGATGGGTCTTGGACACTGACGGGGTCCCGGCGGTGCACTCGTCGGCATGACCGACGAAACCAAGACCAGCGAACCGCAGGCCGACCCCGCCGTTTCGGTGGTGGGCCCCGGCGACGGCGAGATGATCGTTCTGGGTACCACGCGCATGCGGGTTCTGGAGGACGGCAGCCACACCGGGCACCGTCTCGCGATCGCCGAGTCCGTCCTCGCCCCGCACACCCAGGGGCCACCTCAGCACCGCCACGCCCGACACGACGAGGGCTTCTACATCGTCTCCGGCACCGTGCGGTTCACCGTCGGGGACGAGGACCACGATGCCACCGCGGGCACGCTCGTGATGGTTCCGCCCGGTACCCCGCACACCTTCGCCAACCTGACCGACCAGCCCGCGGTCATGCTCAGCACGTTCACCCCGGACCTGTACGTGCAGTACTTCCGAGACCTCCAGGCCGTACTCGCAGCCGGTCGACCGCTGACGCCACAGGCCAATGTCGACGCGATGAGCCGCTACGCGACCGAGCCCGCCACCGACCTCGCCTGAAGCCGACGGGACGGCACGGCACGGCCGCCCTCCTCTCGACCGGCAGGGCCGTGCGTTCCCGCCCTTCGTCGTCGGGCCCCTCGGACGACGGACCGGGCCTTCTCCAAGTGTGATCGTGTCCTCCGTGCGGCGGGGTACGGCCAGCTCCACGCATCGCTCCGGATCGGCGGCCGCCCGCCGGCTCGTCCTCGGGTAGCAGCCACAAGGTCAGCGTGCCGCAACCGCCAGCTCCGCCCAGACGGTCTTGCCCCACCGCGATTCGTCGTAGCACCTGCGGTGCGACAGCGCGTCGATCAGCACGAGGCGGCGCCCAGCCTCGTCACCGCCGGCGACCGGACCCATCTTCGGTAGGGCCGGATTTGTCGGTGACGCCGATCCGTACGAGATCGTTCGACACGCGCCGGACGGACACCCGGATCAAACGGCACGGGGTGTGGCGGACCGCGTTGCCCACCAGCTCGGACACGATCAGCGTGCCCGCATCGGCCTTTGTACGAACGGGACTCCCCCCAACTGCCACCGAAGGGGGCGATGTGACGTTGACTTGAACGCACCGACTCCCAGGCGCTCGCAGTGTCGGTGCAGTCGGCGACAGCCGGAGAGCCAGGACATGGTGCGCTCGAAGACCCAGCGGTATCTGCCCAGTCGCTGCGAGGACTGAACGGGTAGGCCAGGGCCTCGCAAGGCGCCAGTTCGGTGGTTGGCCGGTCCGTGGCCGCACGGGCCGGTCGGCGTAGCCGATCAGCCGGTCTTGGGGGCGCAGCGCATGCCGCGACGTTGCATCAGGGCGACTGTCTTCTCAAAGAGCACGCGGGTGCCGTTCTCGGCCACGCCGGCGGCAAGGTGCATCCGGGCGAGCCGGGCGAGGTCGCCCGCGGTGGCGATGACCCTGCCGTACGGGCCCGCTGATCGCGGCATCATGTCCCATTGCGGTGCTGGTGCCCGATTCGCTGCGTCAGTTCATGATCGCCAACTCCAACCACCGTAATCACTTCCGCTGAACGGCTTCAGGTCCTCAGGGAGAGGGCTGCATGACGACCTGCTCACCCTCTCCAGCCGGTTCCTCGAACTTGGTCAGGTAGCGGCTGAACAGCGCCTCGTCCACAGTGACGGAGTTGGGGCCCTCCTCGCCGTTCCGCGCCTCAAGGCGACGTTCCAGCGTCGTCTGGTCGGCCTTGAGGTGGATCAGTTCCCAGCGGCCGCCGTGCTTCTCGATCAGCGCCTTGTAATCATCACGGGCGGCACGACTCCAGAAGCTGTAGTCCACCACCACATCGCACCCGGCCAGCATCAGCTCGACCAGTTCCTGCCGCTGCTCGCGGCGGACCTCTTCCTTGAGCTGGTCGAACGCCTCCGCTTCCAGCACCATGCCGGCGTCACGCTGCCCGAGTCGCTGCCAGACCACCTCGTCGATCGACAGGCGCACGTAACCGCGTCGCACCAGATCCATCGCGTAGGTGGTCTTGCCCGCTCCCGGAAGACCACACATCAGCACCACGGTGCTCACTCGCTGTGTCACCGAACCAGATTAGTCCCGAGGACGCCCCGACCTCGGTGGCCGGCAGTGCGCCCGCTGACATGATCCGGGTCGGCCTCGCGCAGCGCACGCAGCAGCCCGGGGTGACGGACCGGCGGTCGACGTTCAGTCGTCGCCTCGGACGATGTTCCAATCGCCACTCGTGTGCGCGGCGGGTGACGCGTTCTCGTCCGCAACAGCAGCGATGCGCGTTCGCACACTCCCGCGCGGGAGGTGACGTGCCTTCGCCCAGCCGGACTCGGCCACTCGAAGTGCGGGCTTCTGTTCGGACCGCCTGGTCACGACGCTCATCTGCTCTCTGTGTGTCGTCTGTTCGCCGAGTATGCCGGTGCCGTCCTTGGAAACGTCAGCCTGGGGACGGCACCGCTAGAAGAGGAGGTGTAGCACTGCTTCTTCGACGACGCCTCGGGTGGCGGGGCTGCCGAGTGTGCTGTCCGTGCCGAGGGTGTCGAGGGCGGAGGCGATGGTGCGGCCGTCCTCGAAGTGCTCGATGACGCGTGGGTTGATGTACGACCCCCGGCAGACGGCCGGGGTGTTGCCGAGGTAGTCGGCGACCTCGCGGACGGCCCGGCGCACGGCCCGTCTCCGGGCGGCGGCGGACACGTCGGCGACTGGGACGGAGACGGCGAGCGCGACGGCGGCGAGGACAGTGGCGTGCCAGGTACGGAAGTCCTTCGCCGTCATGTCGGTCCCCGTACCGTCACGCAGGTAGGCGTTGAGGTCTGCGGCGTGGACGTCGTGCCAGGCCCGGCGCTGCCAGTAGGCGAACAGACGTGAGCCGTTGTCAGGGCGCCGCAGCAGTGCCCTCGTCGCGCGGAGCACCGGCTCGTCGACGATTGTCCGCGACACTTCCCTGGCGTTCTTCGCGGCATAGGTGAAGCACACTTCGCCCCGGTGGCAGGTGACGTGCTCGCGCAGCAGCGTGGTCGGACCATAGGTGTCGTTGTCCTTGGTGTACGACTCGTTGCCGATCCGGAAGAAGCCGAGGTCCAACAGTCGCGCTGCGCAGCCCAGGACGCGGTCGCGGCACAGGCCGCGCCGGGCGAGGTCCGTGGCCACGCGCTCGCGCAGGCGGGGCAGAGCCGCGGCCACCTCCAGCACGTGATCATGCTTGGCCGCCTCCTGCTGCTCGCGGAACCGCGGGTGATACAGGTACTGGCGGCGGCCGGCCGCATCGGTTCCGGTGGCCTGGATGTGTCCGTTGGCTGCGGTGCAGATCCAGACGTCCCGCCAGGCCGGCGGGATCGCCAGAGCGGTGATGCGTTCGCGCACGGCCTGGTCGGTGATGGTCGTCCCGGTGGGGCCGAGGTAGCGGAAGCCGCGGCCACAGCGCCGCCGGGTGTAGCCGCGGGCGTGGACGTCACTGGTTCTCAGGCGCATCGCCGGTCCCGGCCGGAGGATCCGCCGTGCGGGCTCGCGCGGTACAGCAGCCGTTGACCCAGGAGCGAGTTCAACGGCCACACGGTGGCGAAGCAGCACAGCACCACGGCGTCCGAGGTGCCTGTCCCCATGACCGCCAGGAACACCGAAGCCGCGCCCAGCAGCACGACGGCCGGCCATGGTCGCGCATCAGCCGGACCATCGCATTCACCGAACGCTGGGACTGTGCGGTCACGAGAACACGCGCCCGCACTCGGCAGCGCGCTCCCCACACGATCGTTCCCGGTGCATCGCTCTGCCGATCGCAACGGGCACCGGCTCCCACGGCCATGATCCAGGTCCCTTCGTACGAATGGATGCCTGTCGGGTAATACGCGGGGATCGACGCATGGCGCCGGCAGACGGCCCAGCACGGCCACGACCTCATCGACCACGCGCCGCGGCTGGCCGAGCGCACCCGGGCCGCGATCGAGGAGATCGACGGCTTCCACGTCAACGACGCCGACGACTTCCGCGGACCCGGCCGCGCCGCCGAGTTCGACCCTCTGCCGGTCGTCATGGACATCGAGGCGCTGGGGACCACAGGCTACCGGGCCGCCGACTGGCTGCGCGAGCATCACCACCTCGACATGCACCTGTTCGACCACCGGCGCCTCAGCGCCCAGCTCACCCACGCCGACGACGAGCAGACCGCCGGCCGGCTCCTCGCCGCCCTGCGTGACCTCGCCGACCACGCGGACGAGTTGCGGGACGCGCCGCGCGTCGACGTGCCGTCCCCGGCCGAGCAGCGGATGGAACAGGCCCGGCTGCCCCGCGACGCCTACTTCGATCCCCATGAGGACGTACCCACGCACCGCGCGGCGGAGCGGCTGGCCGGCGAGATGATCACGCCCTGTCCGCCCGGTATCCCCGCCGTACTCCCCGGCGAACGCCTCACCGAACCGGTCCTGCGATACCTCACCAGCAGAGTGGCGGCAGGCATGCACCTGCCCGACGCGGCCGACACGCAGCTGAAGACGATCCGGGTGGTCGCCCAGTAATGACGCACAGGCTGCTGAGCAGCTTCGGTGACAGCTTTTTGATCGCCGGGAGCGCGTTGCCGGCCGCGAGCCCGGCTGACGGTCTGGCGCACCGTTGACAGCGGACTCGGCCCCGGGTGGTCCGCCGGGGCCGGCCAGGTGCAGGCCCGGCGATCCGGCAGCCCGGGCGATGCGCTGACGTGCTCATGCGACCAGCGGGCGACGTCCCTGGCGACGTGGGTGCGTGCGGTCGGCCGCTCGGTCCGCCGGTCGGTCACCGAGCGGGGTCCAGAGCGGGAGATGAGGGTGCAGGCGCTGAAGGCCGCGGCACCGCCGCGGTCCTCGCCTGGGCGCTGTACGCCCGCTCCGGCGCCCGAGGTCTGTACGCCCGAAGCCGCCCGTTCGCATCGCCTGCGGCTCCCAAGGGGCCCATGGACATCGTTTACCGGCTGCTGGAGACCCCACTCGGCGCCCCGGTGAGCCTGTGCGTCGACGCCCTGGTGTCTCCCCCGGGTCTACGACCGCCGCGCGGGGCGGCTGTGCCACCAGCTGTGCGTCGACAGCGCCGGGCTGCTCAGCGACGCGGCGGACCAGCTGGCTACCGGGGAAGCGGCTGACGTACCGGATGACCGGGACGAGCGGGCCCGCTGGCTGGGCGATGTCCCGACCGATCTGCGGGCGGCCCGGCGCTGGTCCTACGAGAGCCTTCGGCTCAATCCCCTACGACGATTGCGGCACCGCGCGGATCACGAGCGGACCGGGTCATGGACACCAGACCCGCCCCCACACCCTCCCGGCGGCCGCTCCCGATCCGCTGCTGGCCGTCCTGCCCGCCCTCGCCCTGCGGTGAGCGGTCCCCACGACGAGCCCGCTGACCCCGGTGCGTCGGCCGGACTCGCCTCCGCACGCCGGGCCACCGGGAACTCCTCAAGACCCTGGCCTCTCCCGGTGTACTCGACACCGAGCAGGCGGCGCTGCGCACCGGCTCCGGACGCCTACTCGTGGCCCTGGAACGGGCTACTCCGCCTATGCCGAGCCGGAGAACCAGCCAGGCTGACCAGGCCGATGCGTCCTGGGCCGCGGATGTGCCGGACCGAACATATCCCGGCGGCGCAACAGCAGATGCCGGTCGCCTCCGACCCCGGCCGCTCGCGTCCAGTCCCCGGGACGCGTCCGCGTCAGCCGCTCAGCAACACGTCCTGAACCGCCCTCACACGCAGTTCCTCCAGCGTGCTCATCTGCCGCTCGGCCCGTGCGATCAGTCCGTCGAGCTCCTGCTCGTCCAGGCGGTCGTCCGCATCGGCCAGGGAGCGCAGGGTGCGCCAGCCGAGCTCCTTGCCCTCCACCCCCAGCCGGAGGAACTCGAGTTCGATCACCAGCGTCAGCGGTGAACGTCTGAAGAGGCGCCCGTTGCTCTTCAGGCGCCCCAGTCGCTCGGCCGCGCCGGATGCCGCGACCTTGTAACGGCGCTCCGGCACGCCCAGGCTCCGCATGATGCGGAGCAGGCTCGCACGGTCCTCGCCGATCTCGCACGCGAGGTTCCGTAGCGGTTCCGCGAACGGCGGGTCGCGATGCGACCGGGCCGCGAACAGGGAGCGTCCGGCTCCGACCGTGGCACCTGCCAGATGGTCGTTGAGGTAGATCCCGAGCAGGTCCGTGCGGACCCCACGGCTCTGCGGGCGGGTGCCCGGCATTGGTGTCGTCATGGCTCGTGCCCTCGCTTCTCTCCGCCCGCGTGCGGCGGTGTCGCACGAGTACCCGGACGGGGCGCTCCGGCCCCTTCCACGGCGAGCACCCTCGCCGCGCGCTCCGGCCGCGACGAGGGTGCCGGAATCGGGCAGGTCACACCTGTGTGGGGAACCGTTCCCCGATCACGGTGCGCGTCCCCCATGCGCCCGCGGCGACCCCGCGTCCTGCGGTGCCTACCTCTCGGGCATGCGCGACCCGAATGCTGGACCGAACACGACGAGCAACGCCAAGTCCTCGGATACGTCGGTGAACCGGTGCTCCTCGCCCGCCCGCATGAAGATCACCGCTCCGGGACCTACCATGGCCGTCCGGTCCGGCGTCACGATCTTGGCGCGCCCGGCCGTGACGACATAGATCTCGTCCACTCTGTGAGGACTCTGGGCGTCGCGTCCGCCGACTGGGATGCAGTACGTCCCCACCGACAGATCTGATGTCCTCAGCTGCTCAACCCAGTCGCTGTCGCCTTCACCGGGGTGCGCCCACACCCCCGTGCCCTTGATGATCTCCATGGCGAGAGCCTGGTGCTACGTCCAAGTCCCCCAGCAGCCAAGATCCCGTTACGAGTACTTACTGATCATTCGGAATTGGGGGTTACTCGTCGTCGACGTTCGGGACCACCTCTCCATCAGACGCTCAACCTCGGCGAGAGTGAACATGGTCGCGCTCCAGCGGGAGCCGTCCCCCGTCAGCCGGACCTCGACGTCGATATTGCAGACGTCGTCCAGGTCCTCGCCCGTGCTGGGCAAGAACGACACCTCGAACTGGTCGGTGCGGACGCGGTACCAGGGTCCGTCCCAACCCCGCTCAGCGGCTGGGGTCTCGGTGCTGGACGAGTCGCGTGACGCCCGCCCCTTGGGGCGGCGCCTGTACGCCGACGCCGAGTAACAAGCACCGCGGCACCACTGCAGCTCCCGCCCCACCCGTTAGGAGGGTTTCAGGGCGGAACCCCTCTTGCGTGGTTGTTGTGCGCGAGAACCTGCGCTGACGGCCTCGTGGACAGTCGAACAAAGGGAACACGTGAAGCCACGCAATCGACACGCCATGCTCGCTACGACATTGGCTGCCATCTTCATTGCGGCAGCCCCGGGCGTGGGGGCGGCCGAACCGCAAACCCAAGCAGAGACGGCTGCAGCGGCTTCCGCCGCCGGCTCGGTCGGACCGTTCCAGGTCAGAAACCAGGGCACCGGCCGCTGCATGGGCTTCCCATCGGGTGAGGACCGCGTGCGAGTGTGGGACTGCACCACGGAGGCGTACCAGCTCTGGGACCTGGACGCCGATGGCCGGGGCCGCTACCACATGGTGAACCGCAGGAACGGTGAGTGCCTCGCGGGCTACGCGCAGGGCCCGAGCGGCTGGGCGACCTGGCTGTCTCGCTGCGACAGCAGCTTCACCGACGTCGACCAGCTGTGGTACGTCGACCCCGCGCACCAGTCCGACCCGGCACGCATCGCGAACCTCTACGGCCGCGTCCTTGAACCCGACCGCGGCTGGAACGGCGCGAACCGGTCACCGGTCGTGACCAACGACAACCAGGGCCTGCCGAATCAGAAGTGGACCCTCAAGTACATCCAGTGAAGGCCGTCCGTTCCGGACCAACGCGGCGTTCGCACCCCCCTTCAGGGGACCGTGCGAGAGCCGACTCACCGTCACGCCCCAGGGTCTGTCCGGCGGGTCAGGAGCGTACGCGTTCCGTCGGACGGGTCCTGGTACTCCGACATCAGCCGGGGCAATCCAGTTCACACGGGCGGAGGTTCGGCGTCTCCGTGGCAGCTCATCGTCCCCTACCACCGCACCTTCGCGGCCGCCGAGGACGACACCACGCCCTGAGCTGGTCGAACTGGCGCCGACGACGCCATGCGGTCGCTCGCCGCCACCTGCGACGCTGTCGCACGGTCCAGGGCTGGTCTACCGAAGGGCAGGCGCGTAGCTGAACACGAGAATGGCCCCCGACGAAGCGACCAGAGCAGGGGCCATGCTCACCGCTCATCGCGCGGAGGCAGTGCCATTCGAACTCATGGTGACATCGCTTCCACAACGGTGTTCAAGGTGTATGCGGGGGTGCAGCTCTGCGACGCAACCCCCACGCCCTGAACCGACCGCTCACGAAGATGCCAGCACCGATGGAAAGCAAGATCAACAGAGTCGACGGCGCGGCGTCGAGGGTCGCGTGACGGCCCCCGGCTGCCAGCGAGCCCACAAAGGTGATCCCTCTGAGCGTCGCGGCGGCCACGGCAAGGCAGACTGCTATCTCAGCCCACCACATCGCCCGCGTCGGTCGTGTCGTCATGGCGATGTTGTACATCGCGCACCTGGCTGCTGTACAGCGGGGAAGTACGTGCAGGGCGGGCGATGCCGAGCCCAGCGCGGTGGACATCGTCGCCTTTGAGCGGGCAGTCGCAGAGGATGTTCCAGCCCTTCATCCGGGCGACGATGTGCTCGCCGCGGGCGCGGACCTTGCGGTGCGCGGTGGACGAGGGTGCCGTCCACGATCAGGACCGTGTCCTTGCGGGGCCGCTTGCGGGTCTGGAGCGCAAACAAGGGACCGAGATGGTCGATGATGCGATCGGCGGCCGTTTTGGACGCCCCGGCCTTCCCGTCCCCCAGGGGTGTGATGTGCCCGCCGACGTCGGCAGGGACCGATGCCGCACCAGCCACAACGGCTGAGACGACAGTGCGAAATCCGATCCTCAGGCGTGCTTCGGATCGCGTCCGCGTGTATCCCGGACACTGCCGGGAACATCGTTTCTCCGTCACTCGAACAGTCCGTCGGCACGCTCACCCCGGCGTGCGGCGCAGCGGGCGGTCCGCCGTGGCCCCGGCGTGGACCGTTGCCATGGCCACCGGGCCAGGCTGTCCGGCGGGTTCGGGTGAGAGCCGCGGTCAGTCGGCCGCGTATGTCAGCGGCACGGCTCCCTCCCTCTCGTCGCCCGGGTCCCGAGTGCGGCTTGGTCATCGCTCGCTCGCCCTCTGACCGACGGGGCCGGCACGGCGGCACGGGCGGACGGCCGCCGCATCCGCACCGCCTGACGTCATGCGCGCCCCTGGCAGACGCGGCGCTACCCGTCCACGTCTTCGCGCCCGGGACCAAAAGGGTGATCTCGGAGCACGGTGACGGATACCCGATGCTCCCGGACGCCGCCCGTACGCGCGCGCCAGGCCCCTCACCGCAGGGAAAGCATTGCTTTCGGGGATCTTGGTGCCCCACACCGTTCGCCTGCCGAACCGCCTGCCCCATGGCCCGGCCGGGGGCAGGCAGGCTCCGTGTGCTCCTGCCGTCCTCCCCACCTCGAAGAAGGGACAACACTCATGGCCATGACAGCCGAAAACGTCGAAGCCGAAATGGAGGCCGCAAACCAGGCCGGCGACCCACCCGCCGACGCGCTCGTGTCCGACCTGATCGACAATCAGGAAATCGACGGAATCAACGGCCTGTTCCGCACGATCGGAACCCTGCACCCAGGACAGGACCTCTCCGGCCTGCCCCCAAGGCTGGCGAACTTCCTCAAAGAGGCCACCGCCGAGCCGCCCGGCTGGAGCGAGGCGGACGTCAAAGCCGCAGAAGGCTTCTTCGACCACCACCACGGCGAGGCGTCCATGCTCCAGGGCACGGTCGGCCTGATCGGCACGTACCTGTCCCCCACCGGCGCCTTCACCCTGCGCTCCACAGGACGCCTGGGCGGAGTGGACGGACCGGGCCGGCGCCTGTCCCAGTCCTCTCGCCTGTTCATCGGCATGGGCGACAGGGGCGCCCTGCGCAACGGCACCCTGAAGGCAACCGTGACCAAGGTCCGCCTGGTCCACGCCTCGGTCCGCCAGCTGCACAAGAAGAGCGGCGAGTGGGACTACGCCAAGTGGGGCGAGCCGGTCTCGCAGAAGTACACCGCCGGCGCCATCTGCGTCTTCAGCGTCCAGATCCTCGAGGCACTGAAGAACCTCGGCGTGCACGTCTCCGCCGACGACCGCCACGGCTTCATGTGTGCCTGGCACTACGTCAACCACTACCTCGGCACACCGGAGCAGTGGGTGATGCCCAAGGACGCCGACCTGGTCGACCAGATCTGGAGGATCGAGCGCGAGAAGGAGTGGAGGGAGTCCGACGACGGCAAGTTCATGACCGCGCAGGCCCTGAAGTTCTACAAGCAGGAGATGGTGCCCCCACCGGCCTACGACCCCTTCGTCGCCATGGTCCGTGCCGCGTTCGGTGACAGGTACGCCGACATGGCCGGCATCCCCCGCAACGCGGCCCTAGACACCGGTGCCAAGATCGCCGCGGCCGGCCACTCCGTCGCCAGCAACACCTTCGGCGGTCTCTTCGGCGGCACCGCCCAGAAGGCCACCGGAACCAACCCCTACGATGCGATCCTCGGCCAGGCCTCCAAGGCCTTCAACAAGGTCGAGGAGTACGCCCTCAAGCACGACAAGGACGACCAGCCCCAGATGCACCAGGAACTCCACGACGACCGCTGACCACCGGCCGAGCGCACTGTGCCCGCTGTGCCACAAGCGCAGCGGGCACGCTGGGCAGCGGGACAGGCATCCACACAGGACACGTGGCTTCAGGTCACCGCCGTCGAGCAACGCAGCAGGCAGGGTGGAGCAGTGCCAGCGCCGCCTCACGCGGCACTGGCCGGAAGAGGCCGGCAGCGCGGCCAGACGGCTGTGTGTCACACATTGTCCTGGGGCAGGCGCGGCACCGGGAGGGAAGGCGCCTTCCAGCGCTCAAGCGCATCGTCGACAACCACCACTCCAGGTTGAAGTGCTCGGCCACCCTGCGTGAACGCTGAGCATCGGAATGTGCCGGCGTCAGAGCCGCTTCTCTGGCCCACTGCCAGGGCCGAAGGGAACCCCGTGGATGTCAAACGGGACACCCTCCAGCCGGAATGAGGAGCCTGACCTGGAGTAGTCGGGAGTGCACCCGACCTCGTCCCAGGTAAGGCTGGTGTGGTGTGTCCGCTCGCACCCCGGATCGTCCACCCGCTAGCGTCGGCAGGCGGTCTGCGGGGGCGGGGCTGAGCCAGGAGAGGATTCGGACATGGCCGAGCGCCGCGTGATCGTGTTCCCACCGGACGAACACGGCGGACGCCGTATCCAGATCGACGGCGAGACCTTCGGCACGGCCTTCAGCCTGCACGATCTCACGGCGCTCCTGCACCGGGCAGGCTTTGCAGACGTGGACGAGCTGGACGTGGCCGAGTCACCGATCATCGAGTGGCACGGCGGCGGACCGGAACAGTGGCAAGGCACAGCCTGGACCCCGTGACGTGAACGGCGCCCGACGCTCTGCACCATGACGACGAGCCTCACCCTGGAGGCTCACCGGGACCCCTTCGAGAGGCACCCCCGTTCCACGGACGGGTGGCAACCCCCTTGGGACGGTGTCTTCTTACACGGGTGGCCCGGCCGTGCCGGCCGGGCCACCCGTGATTTTCGCGCGGCGCGCTCCTCGCCACCGGCGCCTTCGGTCTACCAGCGGTACCAGCGGCCCTTGCGGCCTGCGCCATCCGCGCTACGGACGACGAAGCCGAGCAGCCACACGATGAGCACGACCACCGCGATCCACCACAATGCCTTCAGGGCGAAGCCTGCACCGAAGAGGATCAGAGCCAGCAGAAGAACCAGAAGCAGGGGAACCATCGTTATCAACCTCCTGGCCACCGGATGCCCTTACTTCAGTCCCACAAGCACAGAAAATCGGAGTTACTTTATCTGTGCGATGGGCACGTGCGCGCTGTGAACGGTTCCCCTTCCTGCATGTCGCACGCGCCGCGGCCGCCCCTGGCCGGTCACTCGCTATGCCGCTCCGACCAGGTCTTACCGGTGTGATGAGGACAATGTCCACAGCCAGCACCCGCTATCGGCAGCGATGAGCGGCATGACCACTCTGCTCAGATCGGCCACGGCAGAACCGGCCGGTCACCGGGGCCAAGCGCTACCCACGGGCACATAAGCCGCTCGAGCGCGAGGGTGCCGGAACGGACCGCGCGGGCGACAGCGGCGCTCCCCTACCCTGACCTCACGCGGCCCGCACCGCGTGCAGCGGCGGCGGAGCGGGTGCTCGCCGAGCACGTGGCTCGCCGTCTGCACCCCCGCTCCGTCCGGCGGCAAGGAGCCGCCCACACGCCGGGAAGCTCAAGTGCCGAATCGTCGACCGCTGTGAACGTGGAGAAACGGAGAACCAAAGGACCGCTCAGTTGCCCAAGGCTTGCCACTCTGGCGCCAGTACCGACCAGACCTCGGCGTCGTGGCGGACGCCGCGGTAGAGGTAGATCTCGCGCAGGACGCCCTCACGGGTCATGCCGAGCCGCTTGGCCACGTTGATGCTGGGCGTGTTGTTCGGCGACACAAACCACTGCACGCGGTGGATGCCGCGTTCGTTGAACGCCCAGTCGATGATCAGCCGTGCTGCACATCCGACCAGGCCTCGGCCTGTGGCGGCAGGCTCCAGCCAGCAGCCCGCCTCGCAGATGCCGGCGGCGGCGTCGAATTTCGGGAACGAGACGCCACCCACGAGCGTGCCGTCGAGCCAGATGCCATACAGTCGGCCTGAGTCGGAGGCCGCCTTGTCGGCGTAAAGCTGGAGATAGCTGCGGGCGGAGTCCAAGTCCGTGGCGAGGTCGGGCAGTTCCATGTGCGCACCGATGAAGTCACGCCCCCGGTCCATGTGCGCGAGGAACTCCTCGGCCCGCCACGGTTCCAGAGGCCGCAGCTCGGCCCCGTCTCCCAGGGAAGTCGCGAACATAGCCATCCTTCGAAGTGCGCTTATCCGATCGTTAGATCTTCGCACGCCCGCCCGGCCGGTGGCCTTCAGCACCCCCCGACGGCCGCCCGCGGACCGGACGTCGATGACCACAAGGGTCGGGCCCTCTGTTTCGCCGGCCTTCTTCCCGCACTTGGCAGCGCAAGCAGTACGGAGCTCCCCTTCTCGCACCCAGCCGGCCCGGCAGGTGCCCACCAAGACGTTGGGACGGCTCTGCCTCGGCGGGCGACCGTTGGTGCGATCTCTCGGCCTCGTAGCCATCTGCGCAGGTGGAGGTCCGCGGTCGGTCGGATGAGGTCCAGCCAGCCGCTTCTTCGCCATGCCCGGCAGACCGACTCACCCAGCCAAATGAAACGGTGTCTTACGACTCCTGACACAAGGAGGTCGATGTGTCAGAAGGCGTACGTGGCAGTCGGGCCTGCGCAGCCTCACATCCGGGATCTCAGCACGTCGACCTCACAGCCCGGCGCGAAGGGGTCGTAGCCGTGCTCGATCAGCCAGCGAACTGCCAGCAGGCTTCGCAACGACCACCACGCGTGGATCACGTCGAGGTCGATGTCGGTGCCATAGCCGGCTATGACGTCGTCGAGGTGCTCCTCGTGTCCCAGCGTGAAGGTGGCGAGGTCGTACAGGGCATCACCCTGGCCCGCCTCGGACCAGTCGATGATGCCCGTGACCTCGTCACCGTCGACGAAGACGTGCGCGATCTGCAAGTCGCCGTGTGTGAACGCCGGAGTCCACGGCCGGAGCGCGGCCTCGGCGACCTGGCGGTTGCGCGTGACCAGGTCGGCGGGCAGGACGCCGTTCGTCACGAGCGACTCGCACTCGTCGTCGAGTTCCGCCGCCAGCGCCCCGACGCTCCGGCCGGCCCGGCCCGGCCGGGGTGGCAGCGGCGCGTCGTGCAGCTTGCGGATGACGGAGCCCGCCGCGGCCCACGCCGCCGGCGACCCGGTCGACGGCCCACCCAGGCGCCCAAGCGTCGTCCCCGGAAGCGCGGCGATCGCGAGCACGGGCGGCTTACGCCACAGGACCTCCGGCGTCGGGACCGGCGCCAGGGACATCGCCTCGACCTCGACGTCGATGCGCGCCTGATCGGCGTCCACCTTCAGGAACACGTCACCGACGCGCAGAGTCGCACGCTCGGAATGGGCGACGACGACCTTGACCTCATCCATGGGCGACCAGTATCCCGGGGATGATCGCCGACGTCGCCGGGTTTATCGCGTGCGATGCACGCGGCTGACCGCGTCCCGCTAGCCTGCGGCCCCCTGCACGACACAGGCCTCTGACCAGTCAAGCCCAGCACGTTTGTCAGGAGTCCTGAGCCAGTCATCCCAACAGGGCAGCCGTGAACATCTCTTGGTGAGCCACCAGCCACTCCTGGATGCGGTCCCAACGCTGCCAACCACCGCGCTCGGACAGCGCCTGGGTGTAGACGGGGTCACCGTCGGCCACTCGGCCAGCGACGAAGGCCCGGCAGGATCCGGTCGCCTGTTCGATGACGCCCGGCAGTTCAGCGCGCTCCTGCAGGGAGAGGCCGTAACCGTCGGCCAGTATCCGTAGTCGTGCCGGGGCGTCCAGCCCCGCGGGATAGAAAGCTGCCGCGGACGTGGGATCGACCATGGGAACCCAGTAGCGGGCGGTCATGGCGACGTCCCATACTGCTCGGCCGGGGGCCGCCAGGTCGAAATCGATCAGGGCCGCGGCATGGCCGTCGCGGAAGACGACGTTCTCCGGGCACACGTCGTTGTGGCACAGCATCGTTCCGCCCGCCGGGTCGGCCAGGGACCGGGGCCACTCGGCGCATGCGTCCACCGGGATGGCCGCGCTGGCGTCGTGCAGGCGCCGTAGCAGTCCTCCCACCGATCTCAACGCGGTCTCGGTCATCGCCCAGCGCGGAAACGGCGGTAGAGCGACGTCGCCGGGGATGAAGGTCAGCTGCTCGCGGCCGTCCGCGGTGAGACGGATCGGCCTCGGAGCCGCGTCGAACCCCTGCTCTTCGAGCGCGCGGAGATGGGCATGGAGGGCGCGCGCGGTGCGCGGCGCCGGGCGTTCCACCAGAGCACCGTGGCGGAAGACCGCGCCCGCGTTCACCATGCCGCCGACCAGGGCTTCGCCCTCCGCCGTCTCGCCCTCCGCCGTCATGCCGATCACGCTACCGTCAGCTCGGACGTGTGGGGGACGTTCCCGAAATACGCTTCGAACAGCTCGCCCACCTGGGCATTCCCCGGACGCTGAGGCAGCCATCGTCTGATCATGTGCTCCGGCCACGGATGCGGGGACCACGACGAAGGCCGTGATGACGAAGGCCGTGATGGTGAGTTTGCCGCCTTCTCCGAACTACCGAGGGCGTCCCGTGATCGGGTTGTCCCGTCTCCGATGACCTGGTCCGGGATCGGGGCCGTGGCCTGCGGCGACCAGGTCGGTCGAGACGCCGCGTCGCCGGAGATCCCAGTCGGTCTGGTCCCTGTCGGGCAGATGCCTGACGCTGTCTCAGTCGATCTGGTCCTTCTCCACCGTTTCGTGGACCTACCGGAGCCTCGTCGATTCACGACGGGTTCGTGATCACCAGGGGACGACGCCGTCGTCCTCGAAGAACGAACCGGTCGGGCCGCCGTCGGACAGGGTGGCGAGCCGGATCGCTGTGGCCGCGCCCTGTTCAGGAGTGCGGGGCCCTTGGAAGCCCGTGAAGTCGGTCGCGACCAGGCCCGGGCAGGCGGCGTTGATCAGGATGTTCGTACCGGCGAACTGCCGGGCGTACTGCACGGTGAGGGCGTTGAGGAACGACTTCGACGGCGCGTAGGCCGCCATGATCGGGATCTCGATGTATGGGTCCGTCTGCCGGGCCAGGGAGCCGACGCTACTGGAGACGTTCACGATGCGTGGCGAGGCCGAGCGCCGCAGCAGTGGCAGCATCGCGTTGGTCACCCGGACGACACCCATGACGTTGGTATCCACGACCGTGCGGAGCACCTCCAGGTCGAGCACGGTCGGGTCCTGCACCCACCCCGGGCCCATCTCGCCCGAGATGCCGGCATTGTTGACCAGGGCGTCCAGGCGCCCGGCCAGCCGTTCGATCAGTTCCGCGGCATCAGTGACGCTCTGGTCGTCGGTCACGTCCAGCGGTACCCCGAACGCGTCCACGCCGACGGCGCGCAGCTTCCCGACGGCGGTTTCGCGTCGGGCGGCGTCGCGGGCGCCCACGCCCACGCGGTACCCGCGGCTGCCCAGCCCGGCCGCGATCTCGTACCCGATGCCCTTGTTCGCGCCGGTCACCAGCGCGATCATCGTTTCGCTCATGCTGATGATGTTGGCTCGCTGACGAGTGGCGCGGCCAACACCGATACGGTGTCCTGTCATACCTGCCAGGTATCACCGAGTAGGCTGCGGCCGTGGACACCCTGGAGACCCGCGAGCTGCGCTACTTCGTGGCCGTCGCCGAGGAACTGCACTTCGGGCGCGCCGCCGAGCGCCTGGGCATGGCCCAGCCGCCGCTGTCGCGGGCGATCCAGCAGCTCGAACGGCGCCTCGGGGTCTGCCTGCTGCAGCGCAACCGCCGTGGCGTCCGCCTGACCGGTGCCGGAGAGGTGCTGTTGCACGAGGGCCGGGCGGCCCTCGACGCGACCGCTGCCGCCGCTCGCCGCACCCGGCGCGCCGGCGGTGCCGACAGCCCTGGCGGCCCCCGCGGTCGGCTGGTCCTCGCGGTGAAGGCCGCCGCGTCCCACGAACTGCTGCGGAAACTTCTCGACGCCTACGCGGCCGAGCCCGACAGTGCCGAGATCGAGGTGCTGCCGTGCGGCATTTCCGAGCAGGAAGAGCTGCTGCGCGACGGACGCGCTGATGTCGCGCTCATGCACACGCCGTGGAACTCCCTCGCCGGGTTCGACAGCGAGGCACTGACGACCGAGGGGCAGGTTGCCGTCCTGCCTGCCGGGCACCCGCTCGCCGCCCGCGAGACCTTGTCCCTGGCCGATGTCAGGGACGTCCCCGATCTGCCGCTCGCCCGCTGGCCCACCCAGGGCACCTACGCGCCCGGCCCGGGCCCCGAGATCCACAACCAGACGCAGCTGGCCCAGTTGATCGCCCTCGGACGCACCGTGGCGGTCGTCCCCGACTCCGCCCGCTCCTGGCTGTGGGCCGAGCACACGGCTGTCCCCCTGACCGACGCGCCTCCCGTCGTGACCCACATCGCCTGGCCCGCCCACAGCCGCTCCCTCGCCCTGGCCGGCCTGATCCGCACGGCCGCACGGCTATGACCAGCTCCTGCCCCCATCGGTCAGCACCCGGGACAGCTCAGGTGCCACCAGGGCCAGCGGGACCGAAGATGCAGACCCGCGGGACCAGATCATCTGGGACGGCGAGCGAATCGGACCAGATCATTCGAGGCAGGGGCCACATCGCCTGAGACGGGACACGGGTATCGGGACGATCAGTCTTGAGGAGAAGTGCCCTGTCGCAGTGCAGGTGAACCAGCGGATCTCTGTGGCCAGCAATGGCTCAGGTGTACTGAGCCAGGACCGGTGGCTTTTGGATGGGGGCCGGTGAGGGACCGTCGTGCACCTGCGGCGCCTCCCACAGGTTCACGACGATGGACGACTGTGACCGCAGCGCCTTGCGGCACGCCCCGACCACGGCCAAAGGGGCGTCCGTCCCTGAGAACGGCGGATGCTTCGAGACCGGAATCTGACGGTGGGCGAAACGCAGGGCGTTGAGCTCGGCACAGGGCCGGGCAGTCGGAAACGAACCCCGCCTCCTCAACGAGGCGGGGTTCGTGCGGTGCACGACCCCCTTGCAAGATCATCCGGTGCTGTAGTGTCTGCGCTTCGAATCGAACGAACAAGCGGTGCGCGGGGAGTGCGCCGTGAGACCGGGAGGGGCGCCCATGCGCAGACTCGTGGCCGTACTGGCCGCGCTGTTCAGTTTGGCGATCTGGATCCAGTGGCAGTGGCCCGCGCCCGCGAGCGCCAGCACGTTGTCCGATCAGCTGGCCAAGTCCGCCGGCCAGAAGTGGGCGCTGCTGAACGTCGGGAACGGCAAGTACGTCTCCGCCCCGGACACCGGCTCGGGTGGCGACTACGCCAAGCTCTACGCCAATGCCACGTCGATCACCGCCTCCGAGCGGTTCACACTGCACACCGACGACAAGGGCACGCAGATCAGCCTGCGCGCCGAGAGCAACGGCCTGTTCGTCAGCGCGGACGCCAACAACAGCCAGAAGCTCCGCGCCCAGGGCGACCACATCGGCTCCTGGGAAGGCTTCGAGCTCCGGTACCAGGGCACCGACACGAGCGGCGCCTCCTACGCCCTGCACTCGGTGAGTGCCGACGCGTACATCGCCGCCGAGCTGGGCACCTACCCCGACCACGAGGTGCTGCGCGCCCGGACCACGACCCCCCTCGGCTCCTGGGAGAAGTTCCGGCTGGTGCCCGTCACCGACTCCAGCAGCCACGTGGGCGCCGCGGCGACGACTACACGCACTGGGGGACCCTGCCGGCTCCGTCGGCCCCCACCTCCACCTCGGTCAAGGTCATGACCTGGAACCTGTGCGGGGACCAGAACTCCAGCTGCGGCAACGACCATTCCACGCCCGACCACATGGCCGACCAGGTCATCGGCCAGCTCAACGACGTCGGCTCCACCTACACCCCCGACGCGCTCTTCTTCGAGGAGTCCTGCGAGAAGTTCGCCAAGCCGATCGAGACGGCGCTGGAGAACCGCACCGGCACCGGCTGGGACGTCAGGTTCGCACCGATCTACTACAACGTCAGCACAGGCGGCGGCGCGGCCGTCCTCGCGCAGAAGGAGTGCGCCGACGCCACCGGGTACGGCGACCGGGGTGCCTACGGCGTCAGCGTCGCGGTGCCGGACGAGAACACCTGGTACCGGGCGCACATCCTGAAGTCCCCTGCCACGGCCACGAATTCGACCGGGACGACGTACCCCGTCGAGCAGCGGGCCGCTCTGTGCGCGGCCATCACCTCCAAGGCCGTGATGTACTGCGGCGCGCACTTCAGCACCGGCGGCACGAACTATGACGACCCCACCTGGACGTACCACGGGTACCAGCGGGACGAGCTGACGACGGACGAGCAGAAGGCCAAGGACAACGGCTACCGCGTGGTGTTCGGCGGCGACCTGAACGCCAACCCGCCGGCCCGGGGCTGGGACGGCTACCAGGCCCTGAACCCCGTCTACGACACCTACCGCGAGTGCGCCCAGCTCCAGGACGCGACCAGCGCCCGCGACGGCCAGAACACCGTCAACAACTCGAAGATCGACTACATCTTCGGCGCCGGCCACACGTCGTGCGCGGTCTCCGCCAACAGCTGGGGCTCCGACCACCACGCCCTGCGCTCGACCACGCTGCTTCCCTGACCGCCGACCCTGACAGGTTTCTTCCCACAGACCGGCGCCCGTCATACGACGGGCGCCGGTTCTGTCGCGATGACTGCCGCACCGGCGACCGCTCACCCGCCGGGCTTGCCAGCCTCTGCCGATGGGTCCTCGGCCGCGAGGAGCTGATCCGCCGTCACTGCGCTGCCGGCCGACACGTTTTCGCAAACCCGGCGCCATGCC
The DNA here is from genome assembly GCF_014649495.1 of Streptomyces filipinensis. Classification (GTDB taxonomy): domain Bacteria; phylum Actinomycetota; class Actinomycetes; order Streptomycetales; family Streptomycetaceae; genus Streptomyces; species Streptomyces filipinensis. Next base: position 129,612 of record NZ_BMTD01000015.1, read on the forward strand.
GCTGAGCTGACCTCCGGCACCGGACACGACCGGTTCGGGTTCACCCCTCAGCCTGATCATGGACGACTCACCTCGCCCCAGCCGACACGGGCATCCGGCACCGCCGGATGAACGCCGCAGCCCAGGGCGGGACTTACGGTGTGACTCCCCATCATGGAAGTAGCACCTGATGAGTGCCGTGACTGCCTCGGTTGAGGCGGTGGGACAGGTCCGGCTGGTCGAAGTGGCGGCGGATCTGTGGATCCGTTCGGGGAGGTCCGCGCACGCACGGACCTCCCCCTCCCGTGGGTTGTCACTGCAGTCCGCTGTAGGCGGCCATGATGATCTCCATACCGCGGTTGTCCTCCTGCTGCTCTCGGTCAATCATCTGGTTCATGACGTAGGCCACCGACATACGTGAATCAGGGTCGCTCGCGACCAGCGAGCCGCCCCATCCGCCCCAACCGAAGGCGTTGCCGAACTTGCCGAAGCCCACGGTCCAGGACATCGACGTCCGCAGAACGCGGTCCTCACCGCGGAACACCTCCTGCCACGCGGGCTCGCAGCCCTGAGGGGACAGCAGCCGCACTCCACCGGCGGAACCCCGGTTTGCCAGTACCGACTGGACGAGAGCGACGGACCGAGCGTTGCCGAAGCCGTTCACCGCCGGGATCTGCGCACGGCGCCAAGCCACAGAGTTGGCATCCCTGACCCGGACCGCGGCACCCGTGTATTCCCGACGTATGCCGCCCGGTCCAGGCGGTGCGGTGGAGGCGTACTCGTCGGTCAGTGATCGCGGCGGGACGAGCGGTGCGACGCGGCGGTCATCCTCGGCGGAGAGCCCGATGTGGAAGTCCGCGCCCAGCGGGTTGGCCACCTCCTCGGCGAAGAACTCGCCGAGGCTACGGCCGGTGATACGGCGGACGATCTCACCGACCAGGAACCCGAAGGTGAGCGCGTGGTACCCGGCGGCCGTTCCCGGTTCCCATTCGGGGGTCTGCGCGGCCAGTCCTGCTGTCACGCTCTGCCAGTCGTAGAGGTCCTCGACCGCCGTCAGCCCGGACAGGTCCGGCAGACCCGCAGTGTGGGACAGAACGTGTCGTACCAGCACGTTCTCCTTGCCGGCCGCGGCGAATTCGGGCCAGTAGGCGGCGACTGGCGCGGACAGATCGAGCTGGCCCCGGTCGGCCAGGATGAGGGCGCACAGGGCGGTCATGGGCTTGGTCGTCGAGTTCACGCCCGTGAGGGTGTCGCGCTCCCAGCTGACGGAGCGGTCCGCATCGGCGTACCCGCCCCAGATGTCGACCACCGGCTGGCCGTCGAGGTAGACAGCGACCGAGGCGCCCACGTCGTCGTTGCCGAGCGAAGCTGCAAGGGTTGCACGGACTGCGGCGAACCGCGGTTCGCATAGCCCCTTAATATCAGTCATGGACGCAAGCCTCAGGTAACGCCGGGGCGTCCTGCCCGACAATCCCCGCACGGATTCTGTCGGGCGGCGCGCGAATGAATCGTCTCCGCACCTGGAGGCGGCCTCGCGGTCGACGGCTCGACTGGCTGTATCGGTATCTGGTCCCCCAGGCTCCGGACCACTCGTCCGGTTCGCGCGTCACGCCAGGCTGGCCGGCCCCGAGATCGCAGCACTGATCACAGCCCGGGCCGCCGCTCGCGGCAGACGACTCCGGCTTGGTCTTGGGTCCGGCCGCTGCGGCTCCTGCGGCTGGGTGTGCGTTCCTACGGGGTTGAGGCGAGAAGGAAGGACGGATACGCGTGCTGGAGCGGTTGAATCAGGCGCTGGACCACCTGGAGTCCTGCCTCGACCGGGAGGTCGACGTGGCCGCGGTGGCCCGGATCGCCGCGGTGTCGGAGTACCACTTCCGGCGGCTGTTCTCCGCGCTCGCCGGGATGCCGCTCCCGGTGTATGTGCGGCGCCGGCGCATGACGCTCGCTGCGGCCGAGGTGCTGGCCGGGGAGCTGACACTGCTCGATGTCGCGGTGCGGTACGGGTACGGCTCGGGAGAGGCGTTCGCCCGGGCGTTCCGGTCCGTGCACGGCATCGGGCCGGGCGAAGCCCGGCGCGCGGGTGCGGTGCTCACGGCGCAGCCGCGCATGTCCTTCCGCGTCGTCGTCGAAGGTAGTACGGCCATGCGGTACCGGATCGTGGAGAAGGAGTCGTTTCGGGTCGTCGGCAGGAAGGCCCGGGTCCCCCTCGTGCACGAGGGGGTCAACGCGGCCGCCGCGGCGCACGTGGAGAGCCTGGACGAGCAGGCGATCGTACGGATGAAGGAGCTGGCCGACCGGGAGCCGGAGGGGATCTTCTCGGCGGCGGTGTACCTGACCGACAGCCGGGAGGAGGGCGCCGAGGCGGACTACTGGACCGGCGTGGCTACCAGCCCCCAGACGGCCGCCGAGGAGCTCGACGCCCTCGACGTGCCGGCCGGGACCTGGGCGGTCTTCGACAACCATGGTCCCTATCCGAGCGCGCTCCAGGAGCTGTGGCGGGCCGTGTTCACGCAGTGGTTCCCCTCGAACCCTTACGTGAGCCGGCCAGGTCCGGAGCTCCTGCGGACGCAGCCGGTGGAGATCGGCGAAGAGACCGACTCCCAGCTGTGGATCCCGATCGAGCGGAGTAGCGGCAACGCCGGCGTGTGAACACTCTGCGGCAGACCGTCCGCCAGAACCTGGGCGCAACGCTGTGGGGCCTGGCGGGGGGCGCCGCCTGGTGGTACCAGGGGGCCTTCTGGCCGCTGCCGCCCACGATCAGATCAGCGGGCCCTGGCCGGCCTTCATCTTTGGGATCGGCGCCCCGGCCACGATCCAGGGCCTGCTGTCTGGTGTGAAGCTCAGCAAAGCGTCGCCGCCGCCAGCAGTCGAAGCGCAGCCGGCGTTGCCTCAGGATGAGGGAAGTCCGTGAAGACATCCCCTGACGCTCTCCTAGGACGTCTCGTCAAAGCTGCGCACTCTCGCCCATGGCCGCACCTTCCCGCTTCGAACCGCTGGACCCGCCTACCAGTTGTTGCGGGTCAGGGCGTTGGTGACGTGAGTTGTTGGCAGATCAGCTGGTGAGCAAGTTGTGCCGTCGCGAGCAGGTCCTCGCGAGCCGTGTCGACGCTGGATCGCACTGACAATCCGTGCCAGATGGATTGGATGAGCCCGGTCAGGACTGCTGCGTTGGTGCCCGCGGCTAGTTCCCCGTCCTGGATCGCTCGTTCGATGCGCACGAGGAGGGCCTGCTCGTTCGAGCTGTGCAGTTCGGCGATGTAGGCGCTGGTATCGAGCGTGCTCGTGCTGTCGGTCATCACGGCGCTGCTGATGAGACATCCGGGGTGCGTGTCGCTTGGCTGGGTGAACTCGTGGACCGAGTCGGTGAGGACGCGTTCGATGACTGTCTGGATGTCCTTCTCGCCGACAGCCTGCTGGTAGATCTCGCGGTAGCGCTCGGCGTAGGTCCGCACCGCTTCCTCGAACAGTCCGGCCTTGCTGCCGAAGGCGGCGTAGAGGCTAGAGGTGGAAAGCCCGAGGGCCGCGGTCAGGGTGCGGGTCGAGGTGCCGGAGTAGCCGCGTCGCCAGAAGAGGCGAGCGGCTTCAAGGACCGCACGGTCGCGGTCGAAGGCTCGGGGGCGTCCACGGTTGCGTTCGGTCACGCTTGCATTGTAGATCGTTCGCTCCATAATAGATTTATGGAGCGAACGATTCAGAAGAGGCTGTCGGTCGGCGGGGACAGCTGGGTCACGGTCGATGTGTACGGCGAGCCGGATGCCCCGGGCCTCGTCGTCGTTCCGGGCGTGATGAGTGATGCGCATACGTGGCGCCGTGTTGCGGGCACCATCGACGCCTGGCCCTCAGTGGTAGTCGTAAACCGTCGGGGACGTGCTTCCTCGGGGCCGTTGACCAACTCGTACTCACTGCAGACAGAGGTTGACGACCTCGGCGTGGTCCTTGACGAGTTCGACAGCACGAGGGCTCTCTTCGGCTGGAGCTACGGCGGCTTGATCACCTTGCTGGCCGCCAACGATCGCCCGATTCCCCAGGTGATCGCCTACGAGCCGGTGATGCAGCCATTCGGACGCCATGCACTGCCGGACCTGAAGACGGCAGAGGAGACTGCAGACTGGGATCGCTGCGTCGAGATCGTCAATCGGCAGATCTCCGGCTTCTCCGCTGCGCATGTCGAGGATCTCCGGGCCGATCAGCACGGTTGGGCGATCTTGCGTCGCTTGAGCGGACCGCTGTACGCCGAACTCGGCGCGCTCAACGCGGCGCCGCCTCCGGATGTGATGGCGCGACAGGCAGATCAAGTCGACCTGATCATCGGCCAGTGCAACCGCGGAACCGCCCCCTACGGAACGTCGTTCGACCACGTGCGGCAGCACGTCGCTCACGCCGGAGTCCACGAACTCCCCGGCCAGGGCCACCTGGCCCACATTCAGGCGCCGGCAGAGCTTGGCCACCTGCTCAACAACCTCGCCGCCATCTGATGGGCGCCCATGCCGACGCACCTCTCTTCATTGAGGGCCGCAGGTGATTCGTCGAGCGATGCGTGTCACGTCCGATCGCCCACGTTGCTGCGGAGATGGGCATCTCCAGGGCACGCGCGTCCAAGTGGGCGGTACCGCCGTCATGGTGAGCTCGGCCTGCACGAGCGGTCCTCCACACCCCACAGTCAACCCGCAGCCACACCGGGCGAGGTAGTGGAGCAGATCGAGCAGATGCGCCGAAACCACTAGTGGTCCGCAGGACGTATCGCCTTCGAACTCAGCCAAGCAGGGCGCGCCGTGAGCTGCCGTGCGCCGTGAGCGCAGGACGGCGCCTGGCGCGACGCCGGCGTGTTCATGGCCGACGCCACGCAAGGGGTGAGCCTCGATCGAGGTGACACCGCGCCCCACCGTCGGCGTCAGGTGATGCTCAGCAGTTCGCGTCCGAGACGCCGCCGAACTCGGCCCCGTCGGTGTACCTGTGTCGGTCACCCAAGGCGATGCCGCGCCAGGTGACAGGTTTTGCGTCCGTGCAGATCGCGCGTCTGCGCGCCGCGTGTCGGCGGCCCGATACGCGGAGGACCGCTGGAAGTGGACGCGGGCGTTGTGGCAGTTGTCGTACTGCTGCTCATCCTCACCGCCATGGCTGAATCCGCCTGGACGTATGCCGACCGGAGTATCCGCTCTTCGGTGAGCCCCGCTACGGTGACGCTGTGGAGACGGGTCCGTCGGCCGTCCTAGGTTCGTCCTAGTGCCAGGTCAGCCGAGGGATCGGCGCTGATCGTCACGTGCCGGGGGGACCATGAGATTCGGCGTGCTGGGGCCGTTACAGGCTCAGATCACCAGACGCGACGTCCGATTAGACGGACCGCGGCAGGCCAAGATGCTGGCCGCGCTCCTGGTCGATGCCAACAACATGGTCGCCATGGAACGGCTCGTCGCCGTGATGTGGGACGGGAACGCGCCGGCCACTGCGGTCCGTCAGGTCCAGGACGCTGTCTCCGGTCTGCGCCGCAACCTCGTCGCGTGCGGAGCACCCGGCTCCTTGATCAGTACGCGGCGCGGCGGCTACGAGATCCACCTCGCCCCGGATCAGCTCGACCTGCTGGAGTTCGACCACGAGCGGCGCCTCGCCGAACAGCACGCGACCCCGTCGGAGACAGCTGTCGCGCTGCGGCGGGCGCTGGCCTGCTGGCGCGGTAACGCCCTGGCCGACATCTCCAGCCGGGTCCTGGAAATCGATGCGGCACGGCTGCACGAGAAACGCGCGGCCACGCACAAACGGTGCCTGAGTATCGAACTCGACCTGGGGCGCCATCGGGAGGTCATCGACGAACTGACCGTCCTGCTCCGCGAGCACCCCTACGATGAGCACGTCGCCGAACACTTGATAGTCGCCCTCTACCGGTGTCGGCGACAAGGCGAGGCGTTGCAGGTGTACGAGCGGCTGCGCCGGACACTGGCCGACGAACTCGGCGTCGATCCCACCCCGCCGCTCCAGGCGCTGCATCGGCGCATCCTGACCGCCGATCCCGCCCTGGCGGCTCCAGTCCCGGCAGGCGGTCCTCCAGACGCACCACCGGAAAGTCCTGACGCGCCGACCACCGGGCCGGCGATGGCGATGCCCGTGCGCCAACTGCCTCTCGACGTAGCCGACTTCGTGGGCCGAGCCGAGGCGCTGGCCGAGATCGCTGGGCTGCTCGACCGCTCGGCGCCGAACCGGGCCCCGGTCACCGTCGTCGTGGGCGGTCCCGGCGTCGGCAAGTCCAGCCTGGTGACCCGCGCCGCGCGGTTGGCGAGCGCCGGTTTCCCCGACGGCCAGCTCTACCTCAACCTCGCCGCGACATCGGACGAGCCGCGGGACCCGGGGCTGATGCTGGCCGAGGCGCTGCGCGCGCTCTCGATCGCCGGCAGCGCGATCCCGAACGGCCTGTTCGAGCGGGCCGCGCTCTACCGGTCGTTGTTGGTGGACCGCCGCATGCTGGTGGTGCTGGACGATGCCGGCCACGCCGATCAGGTATTGCCGTTGCTGCCCGGGGCCGACGGCTGCGCCGTGCTGATCACCAGCCGCACTCTGCTGACGCAACTTCCCGGCGCCCGGCACATCGACCTGGACGTGCTGAGCCCGGCGGAGGCACGGGAGATGTTCACCGGCATCGTCGGGCGGCGGCGGGTCGAGCAGGAACCGGCGGAGGCCGACGCGATCCTCGACTGCTGCGGCAACCTGCCGCTGGCGATCCGGATCGCCAGCGGCAAGCTCACGGGCCGCCCGGCTTGGTCGCTGCGTGTGCTGCGGGAACGGATCGAGGACGAGTCCCGGCGACTGGCCGAGCTGAGGATCGGGGACCTCAGCGTGCGAGCCAGCGTCGAACTGAGCCTACGGCTGCTGCCGGCCGACGCGGTGCGCGCGCTGAGCCTGCTGGGCCTCCTCGGCCCCTACACCCTGCCCGGCTGGGTGGTAGGCCCGCTGCTGGACCGCTCGGACGCAGAGGAGGTGCTGGACACCCTCGTCGATGCCAGCCTGGTGCGGCTGACCGCCACCGACGCCATCGGCCAGCCGCGCTACCGACTGCACGACCTGATCAGGACCTGTGCCGTGGAGATCGCCGCCTCCCTGCCGACGACGGACAAGCGGAACGCGATCATCCGAGTACTGTCCGCCTGGCTCGAGCTGATCGGACGCGGCACCGATCGTCTGCCGGCGGCCGGCCTGCTGGCAGCCGCGCCCGGTTCTGCCCCGCGCCGGCGACTGCCCGATGCGGCCGTGGACCGGCTGATGGCCGATCCTTTCGGCTGGTTCGACGCGGAACGCGACAACCTGCTCGGCGCGGTGAAACTGGCCGTGGATTGGGGCCTGGACGAGTTGGCCTGGGAGCTGGCGGCCGGCACGGCGACCTACTACGACCACCGGTGCCTGTATCAGGACTGGCAACACGGGCACCGGCTCGCGTTGGACGCGACCGAGGCCGCCGGCAACGTTCGCGGCACATCGGTGCTGCTGCGCGGGCTTGGCCAGCTGTACATCTACCAAGACGAGTTCGACCGGGCCACCCGTGCTCTGGAGTCCTCCGTCGGGCTGTGCCGGGACCGTGGGGACAGGCGCGGCGAGGCGTTGTCGGTGGCGATGCTGAGCACGGTCAGCCGGGTGCAGGGCCGTGACGACGAAGCCCTCGAACGAGTCGAGCAGGCGCTGGCCATCGCGGTCGGTGAGGGCGACCGGCACATCGAAGCGCAGCTTTCCTGCTCCATGGCCGTGATGACGCTCATGCAGGGCAAACTCGACGAGGCGGAGCTCTGGTTCGACAGGGCCCTGCGCCAGGCCAGGGCCCTCGACGACGGGCACCGCGTGGCCGTCGTGCTGCGGCGGTTCAGCCGACTGCACGATCGGCGCGGTGATCCGGACGAGGCACTGCGCTGCCTGTGGCAGGCGTTGGCCACCTTCGAGAAACTGGCGGACGAGCGGTGCGCCGCGTACACGCTGCTGGAAGTCGGCCGCGTGTACGCCGGTCAACACGACCGGGGCGGGGCGAGCCCGGCGTTGGAGCGCGCGGCGCACCTGTTCCACCGGCACGGCGACCGCCAGGACGAGGCCGCGTGCTGGCAACTGATCGGCGATCTGGACGCCGCCGCGGGCGACCACCACCTGGCGCACCGCCACCGCGGGCGAGCGATGCGGCTGTGGCAGACCATCGGCGACATGAACCAGACGAACGCTCCGGCGCGACCGTCGTCGCCGTGAGCTTGTTCCTTGACATCGGCGCCTCTGAGGCGGTCGCTCTTCGAAGTGATCCCAGGGCATGAGAGGGGCCTTCCTCGTGGTCCTGAACTCTCCGGCGAGGCCAAGGAGTTCACGAGGAAGGCCGTCGTGATGAGTGTGCTGGTGCAGGTCGGCGAACGGGACGGGCTCGGGTCGGTGAGCAGCGACAACTCGACCGGCGTCTGGGATTCCTCGGGGTGTTCGACGAGCGCTCCGCCGACCAGTGCGCGGCCCTGGTGGCCGATCCCGACCACGGGAAGTCGGTCAACGGCTTCCAAGGGCTCGTCCGCCTTCGGGTGGACTCAGAGGCCGGACTGAGGGCCCTGGTGCGGTCCTACGCCCCGGCCGTCTTGTTCCGTACAAGGCCGCCGATTACGCCCGCCTGCTCCACGGCTCCTTCCGCCCGCGGCTACGCGCCCTGCACGACATGACCCGGCCGCGCCCCCGAGGATCCGGCGGGGCGCGATGGGCGCGCTGGTGGCGGGCGGTGGTGTCGGCCCGCTCCTCCAGCCATGCGGCGGCGACGTACAGCTTCGCGGTCGTCGTCTTCCGCCATATTCCGAATCTCACGCACCGCAGCCATGCAGCGAGCTCTCTCGCCCCGGCGCGATGCCGTGGACCCGGGCCACCACGAGACGACTCAACCGGCGCATCCACGAAAGCTAAAAAAACTTGGTCGGCGATGTCGAGAAGCCGTGACCGGCTCCGTCCCCGAGGTGAACTGGCCCCGCCACCCACCACGACACCTACGGCACAGACACAAGGAGCCCGACATGACCCGGCAGACCGACGGCCGCCGCATCGTCACCAACATGGCCCTCTCCCTCGACGGCCACTACGCCGCCCCGGACAACCCGCTCGACATGAGCTGGGTGATGCCCTACGCCGTGACCGACGTCTCCCGCGACCACCTGACCAGCCTCTGGGAACCGGCGACGACCGCGCTGCTCGGCCGTGTCAACGCCGAGGGCTTCCTGGGGTTCTGGCCTACCGTCATCGGCATGGAGGGCGCCGACCCACGCGACCAGGGCTTCGCGAAGTGGCTCGTCGAGACCGACAAAATCGTCCTCTCCTCCACGCTCGAAGAGTCCCCTTGGGAGCGGGCGACAATCGTCAACAAGCCGAGCGCCCAGGTCGCCGCAAACCTGAAAGCCACCGAAGGCGGCGACATCCTCGTACTCTCCAGCGCGAGCGTCATCAAGGCCCTGCTGGCGGCCGACAAGGTCGACCGGCTGGCCCTCACCGTCTTCCCTGTCCTCCTCGGCGGCGGACCGCGTCTCTTCGACGACGGCCTGCCCGCGAGCAAGTGGACTCTCGTCAGCCAGACCGCAGGCGAACACGGCACGCTGGCGCTCGTCTACGACCGAATCCGCTGAACCGCATCTGAGAGTTCCTCGGTCTCTCGTGTCCCCATGCAGCGGTTTCGATCATACACGCTTCGTCCGCTCCGGCGGCCGCGTTGCACCAACCATGATCTCTGACCGTTGATCACAGAGGAACTCGTCGGTCCCCGTCGAACTCTGCCGGAAGCCTCAGCCATCCCGATCACCGCAGGGAGCCACACGAAGGTGACCGGTCAGGCTGGATCCTTCGGATCCGCCTGGGAAATTCAACGGCCAGGGTCCCTTGGTACGCGGTACGGTGCGCCGGTGTCAGCGATCAAGAAGTTCCAAGTGACCTTTGACTGCGCAGAACCTGAGCGCCTCGCTCGCTTCTGGTGTGAAGTGTTGGGGTACGTCATACCGCCGCCACCGGAAGGGTTCACGACCTGGGACGAATTCAACCGCACCCTTCCTCCTGAGAAGCAGGGATCATGGTTCGCCTGCAGTGATCCCTCAGGCGTGGGCCCGCGCCTGTACTTCCAGCGCGTCCCTGAAGGCAAGATCGTTAAGAACCGGGTGCACCTCGACGTCCGGGTCGGCACCGGGCTCGTGGGGGACGAGCGCCTCGCCGCGCTCGAAGCCGAGTGCGCACGACTGGTCGCGCTCGGTGCGACCCATGTGCGAACACTGTATGCCGATGAGGAAAACGAGTCGTGCATCCCGATGCTGGACATCGAGGGCAACGAATTCTGTATCGACTGAGCACTCTGCGAACCGGGGAGGTGGGGAGCCGCCTCCCTGCGGTCTTTCTGGTCTCGTAAGGGGAGAGAGAGTTACCCCATGAGGGCGGGGTTGGCCAGGCGGACGATCACTCCCGATCGGACAGATCGTCTCGCCCTGCGCTGACCGCAACGACACCGGCACGGCTCCGGCACGCGATCCGTCGAACACGAGCTCAGTGCGAGCCCGCAGCGCTCCGGTCATCCAGGTCCGAGAAGAAGCGGTCCACGATCTCGCTGTCGGCGAGATCTCCGAGGGGCTCACCGACCACCCGACTTGCCAGCTCCGTGGCCAATGACACGATGTCTCCCCGTAGCTCCGTCTCGGCGATGACACGATCGGCCGCGAGACGTGCGTGAGCTTCAACGATCATCGCCTCGCGCTCCCGGAGGCCCTCGGCTCGAATCCGGGCGATCAGTTGCGTGCCCTGCTCCAAAGCCTCCTGACGCAGGCGGGCCGCCTCGTGTCGGGCCTCGGCCAGCTCCGCGCGATACTCGGCGAGGACTTCACCAGCTTCCCTTGTCAGCTGTTCAGCACATTTCTCCTGGCCCTCGATCGCGTCCTTGCGCTCGTCGAGGACCTTGTTGATACGCGGAAGGAGAACCTTGGTCATGCAGAGGAAGACCAGAGCGAAGGTCACCACGGCGACGACCGTCTCTGCGGATCCTGGTATCAGAATGCCCATGCCAAAACCCTAGTGGGCGTTACGGAAGCGTTACGGTAAGCCTCGGGTAAGAGTTTCCCCCTCACCTGGGGGCGGCACGCCATCGACCGGCGACAACTGCAGTCGACTGGCGACCTCGTGCACGGTTACCAGGCGGACGGCGTCCGTGAGGACCATGGACTTCACCGGCACCAGCTCCGACCGCCCGCTGCCGTCGCCGAGCGGTGAGCCGAGCCTGTCACGGGCAGCGCGTCGACGGGGTTCAGGATCCGAGGCGTTGGCCGAGGTCGTTCTCGCGAGCCGCGCTGTGAGCGGGGGTGCTGGCGTCGGCTTTGTTCGGTGGACTAGGTTGTGGGGGTGACTACCGGGACGGCATTGCGCCACACACGGATCGGTGACCCGGTGCTCTTCTGAGCGCCGTACGGGTCAGTGCGGGCCCGCTGTTCGATCGGGGATCTTGTACTGCTGCGCGGGCTCCGCCTCTGTCGTGTTGATCACAGGACACATCAACCACGACAGGAGAGTTCATGCCCACCAAGATGCTGCAGATTCCCACCGCGGACGGCGAGGCCGATGCCTTCGCCGCCTTCCCTGACGACGGCCGGCGGCACCCAGGGGTGCTGATGTACGCGGACGGCTTCGGCCTGCGGCCCGTGCTGCGGGAGATGGCCCGCGAACTGGCCCGCCACGGGTACTACGTGCTCGTCCCGAACTTCTTCTACCGTCACGGCCCGGCACCAGTGGTCGAACTTCCCGAGCACATCGGAGAAGAGGCCCGGTCCGCGGTCATGGGTCGGCTGATACCCCTGATCGAGGCGCATACCGTCGAACGGACCCTGCGCGACGCCGACGCCTACCTCGGTTTCCTCACCGCCCAGCCCGAGGCCAGCGCCGGACCCGTCGCGGTGACCGGCTACTGCATAGGCGGCCTCCTGGCGGTGCGCACCGCCGCGGCGCACCCCGGACAGGTGACCGCCGTCGCCGGATTCCATGCCCCCGTGGGCGCCGCCGGGCCTGACAGCCTGCGCCGCCTCACCGCCCAGGTCCACTTCGGCCACGCCGAAACCGACTTGACGCCGGAGGCCCTCGGCGAACTCAACCAGGCCCTGGACGCCGCGGGTGTCGACTACACCTCTGAGATCTACCCCGACACCGTCCACGGATTCACCATGGCCGACACCGACGCTTTCAACTCCGCCGCACTGCAGCTTCACTGGGACCACCTGCTCCCCCTCCTCCGCCGCACTCTGGCCAACTGTTGAGGCTGCGGCCCGGAAACCGAACCTGAAGTGCACGGCTCCGCCGTCCGGGAGAGTGTTGTGAGAGTGCCTGGTCACAGCCACTGATCGACGGCCGCGACCAGCACGGATGCTTCGTAGGGGCCGGCAAGCCTGTCGTATCTCGTGGCGACCGCGCGGTGGCGTTCGAGACGATTGATCTCGCACTCCACCGCGTGGCGCTCTACGTGATAAGCCGCGACGACGGGCGGTTCGGGCGCCTCCATGGCGGCGAAGTGGCCGCCCCAGTCGAAACCAGTGAGGACGCCGCGCGTCCACGGGCCCGAGTCGCCCGTGAGCGGCTACTCGCCCAGGACGCGGTCGAGTGCGGCCGGCTCCGCGAGGCCGAGCGACACAACGCCCTCTCCAGCCGGATTCGCGGCCTCCTCGCCGGCCTCCTGCCTTGTCTCTTTCCATGTGGTGCGACCGCCCGACGTCTTGACAGACGATCGCTCGACCACGCTAAGTGACAGGATGGTCGCTACGAAGCGCGGAGCGTGGACGTACACCGAGGGAGCTGTCCGGTGACAACCAGGGGGCGTCACCGCTCGCCGAACAGTTCCTTGCCGGTGACCGTCGGCGTCGAGGAGGAGTACCTGCTGGTTGACCCCGTTTCCCGCCAGGTAAGAGCGGAGGCCGAGAAAGTCGTGGCAGAGGCCGCCGCGGAACTGGGTGACCGGGTAGGCACCGAGCTCACGCGCTACCAGGTCGAGGTACGCACCGACCCCCACACCGACTTGGCGGACTTACGCGACCAGCTTTGCTCAACACGCGCTGCCGTCGCGACCGTCGCCGCCCGCCTGGGGCTAGCCGTCATCTCCAGCGGCACTCCTGTACTCGGCCAGCAGACACCACCCCCCTTCACTCTCGGCCACCGATACGCGCAAAGCGTCGCCATGTTCGGGGCGTTGGATGACGAACAGAGCGCGTGCGCGTGTCACGTGCACATCGGTGTCGCGGACGAGGAAACCGCCGTACAGCTCAGCAACCACCTGCGGCCCTGGCTGCCCGCGCTCATCGCCCTCTCCGCCAACTCGCCCTACTGGGCGGGCCGTGACACCGGCTACGCCAGCTGGCGCACCATGGCCTGGGGGCGGTGGCCCGTAGCGGGCCCACCCCCCTACTTCCCGTCCCGAACTCACTTCCAGGATCTCGTCGACAGTCTCCTCGGCTCAGGCACCGTGATGGATCGCGGCGGACTGTACTGGGACATCCGGCCGTCCCATCACGTGCCCACTCTCGAAGTCCGGGTTGCCGACGCCACGCCGACCGTCGACGACACGGTGTTCCTCGCCGGCGTCGTCAAGGGCCTGGCCATCACCGCCCTGACAGCCATCCGCCGTGGCGAGTCCGCCCCGCAGCCGCGACCGGAGATGCTGAAGGCCGCATGCTGGCGCGCCGCCCGGGACGGCCTGGCCGGCGCCGGCATCAACCTGCGCACAGGCCAAGCGGAACCTGCCAGGGCACTCATGGGACGCCTGACACACACGGTGCACAGCGCCCTCAGCGCCACCGATCTTCCACCTGTGCACGCCGCACGAGCACATCTACTCGCCCATGGAAATGGCGCCGAACGCCAAAGAGCAGCCTACGGCCGTCGACGTCACCTACCCGATGTCGTCGATCACCTGATCCGTTCCATGACCGCCCACCCTTCCCCGGCGGCAACCGCCTTCCGTCCAGTCACCTGACCATGGCCGGCCATAGCCTTCTCGACGGCCTCGTCCGACGCGATCCCGACCCCGACGACCGCCGATCCACCCTCGTACGCATCACCCCCGCGGGCCCCGACAGCACACACCATCACCTCAGCGGCCTGGACGCAATCCTGGGCATCGTGACCGGCGTCGACATGATCAGCGAACTGTACGGCGAAACCGAAGCAACCTTGGTCTACGACGTCCACACCTCGGTCCCGGCCATTGGCACTCAACGCACAGCCGAACACCTCCGCCGCGCCGACGGCCGGATCGATACCATCCGCCTGATCTTCGACGCCACTCCCTGGCACGCGGGCATGCAGGCATCCACCCGGCCTTGACGCCATGTACAGCCTCCGTGGCCCGTGGGGCGATATAGGACCGACTGGCGCGGACCACGGTGGCAGCACGCCTGAGTGATCTTCCTCGGCACCGCCGCTGCGCCGGCCACCGCTCAGCGCTACTTCCTGTACCGCAACTACCCAGAACCGGCCTCGGCTGGACCGGCCTCCACAGCAACCCGCTGCACAAGTTCGTCGAGCTGACCTGCGATGATCATCCTTCGGCGCTCTAGCAGGTCCCTGTAGACGGTCAGCGGTACGGCTTCTCCCCTGGATGCTGCCTGTGTCAGTGCGAAGCGGGCCTCGACCTCCAATGCCAGATAGGCCCTGCTGCGTGCGTGAGCTGCTCGCTGATGCACCTCCGGCTTCAGGAAGGTGATGGCAGCGCTGAGTCCCGCACTGACCAGCGCCAGTACGGCCGCTGGGACACGGGCGTCTGTTGAAGAGAGCCCCGTTGCGCCCGAGATCCCGGCCAGCACGGCGGCTGGCAATCCGAGCGCGGCATGGGTGAACCGCCAGAACCGCCGGCGGAAGCGGTTCTTCTGGACGTGTTCTGCGCACTCTGCCTGAAGGTCGGCGACCTGACTCCCCACGACGTCATCTGCCATGGAGCGAGCCTGCCACCTGGTGCTCCCGTCTGGACGGTGTATCCCCATTGTGATCGCCACTTCGCGGCCAACCATGGCGCTCAGAGTGGCCAACTGCAGCGCTCAGTCACACGTGGTTGTGACTGAGCGTGCTACTTGACCGCTGTGCATTTCAGTTGGCCACTCTGATGCTCAGGCTTCCACTGTCTGCCCTTCGTCTGGATCGGCTCATGCGGTCCAGATCGGGTCGTCTGGAGCGGGGCGCCCGGAGAAACGCTGAAGCGCCCCTCCGGTGGGCGAGAGTCGGCGGCGCGCGGTGACGATGAAGTTGTTCCGCGCCGACTCCACGCGTGAGCGCAGAATGAACCAGTCCTCCTCGGGGGGCAGACCGCGCCTGATCTTGGTGTGGACACGCCATATCTGCTCATCAAGGATATGAGCGGCTTCTGCGATGTCCTTGTCAGCGACAAGGTTCACCATGCTCAGCGCCTCATTCCATGGCCGCCAGTCAATGGTGGTCGGGTGGACGACGCCTTGAGGGAGAGAGCTAGGGCGAGCCAATTCCGCGTCACTGAGGCTCAGGAGCAACCCTGATGATTCGCGAAGTACACGTGCGCATGCTGCCGCCAACTGCTCCCGGTCCCAATGTCGGTCTTGCGCCCTCCTGCTGACCGAACTTCCCGCAAAGACACCGATCAGCGTGGTTGCGACGGCCCCGGCGGGGGCAGCAAGCAAGCTCCACAGCGTAGACATGAGACCTAGTTTGAAGCGATCAGGGTCTGCCGGTGGCGATTCGCTGCTTGGCACTCCTTTTCCGGACGGCGCGAGGATGACGGTCGGGCAGACCTGCTAGCCCAGGTGGTGTGGCCAACTGCAACACTCCGAATGGCCAAGTAGCGCGCTCAGCACAGTGGTCGGGGTCGCGACGGGCATGGTTGGCCTCGTGGTCGGGCCTGTGGTCGCCCTCATCACGGTGGTCCTGGCCGGCGCTCGCCACTCGCGAACCTCCATCCATGGACCGCCTGACGGGGTGGTGCGGCGTCGCTCGACAGGGTGGTTGTCCCCCCTCGCCGCAGGGTGTTGCCGGGCTCGGTGAAGGCGCTGTGGTTGGCTCCCGTCTGGACGAGGCCGGGCCCCGCTGGCGGTCGTCTGGGAATGAGGGACGGCGGTTGCACAGCCGCTGCGTGAGGAGCCTGGAGGCGGCCGAATCCCGGGAGTTGTGACCCGGGAGAAGTGGCAGCGTGGCCCGTAGGCCCGTAGTGCCTCAGGCTCACCCGGTCGTTTCAGCAGACGGCAGAGACGAGGACAAGCAGGTGGTGAGCCCCGGTCCCCGTGTGCGCGCCAGCAGGTGCCCGAACGTCTGCCGGACGGGCAGCAGCTCTGAGCTGCTGCTCTGCTCTGCCGGGGCCGGTTCTCTCGGCCTGACGGTGGCGGGCTTCACAGAAAATTCTCGTGCAGGCAGTCGTGGCGGCGAGGGCGTCTGTGTGACGGTAGGAGGGAGGACAACGAGACCGACTGGCATCCTTGAGTGCCCGTCTTTGGGGATTTCGGGCGTTGCCCCCACCCCGGGCCCCCAGTCCCCTCCATCGTCGTACACCCCTCAAGGGGGTGCTGCGCCTTCGGGCTCACCAACCCCCGGAAGGGGGCACGCCCAGCATGAACATCACCACCACGATCGACGGCACCTCCGCACGCGTATCCCCCTGCGGAGAGATCGACTTCGACACCCTGCCCCCGCTACACGCCGCCGTCGACGCGCTGCCACCACAGGTGGTTCCCTCACCGGGGACCTCTGTGCCGAACTGCATGGTGCGGCCACCACCGGGCCGGTCGTCGAAACGGATCCGGTGAACGTAGCCGCGCTGGGCAAGGGGGCCGGGAGGCACGCCGACACCGGGCCCCAGGATGGTCTCCCACACTCCCCCGTCCCAGTCGACGGGCCGGTTGCGATCGAGGTGGACCAGGACGGTCCGCCCGTCCTCAAGGTGGACCACCACGGCGGAGCCGCGGAGCTCGGGGTAAATGAACTCAGCAGCGATGTCACGCGCGCGCAGCCATGACGCCAGGTGGGCCTTGGTGAACAGGTGGTTGGCGCTATCCTTGCCCCGCCCCTTGCGGCCGCACACGTGGCCTTCCCCGCCGCTTCCGTAGTGCGCGAAGTGACAGATCTTGGACACCACCGGCCGCGGTCTGCGCGAACATCTGCGCGATCCGCGTGAGGGACGCTTCCTGGAGCAGTTCCCCGACGAACTCCTCCATCTCCGAGGTGCTTTCGGGCGGTCCGTTGTAGATGGTCACGTAGTAGCCGCTGTTCTGGCGCGGGCTGACGTTGATCGTGGCGTCGTCCCAGGCGGGGGTCCCGGCCGGCGCTTCCTTCGGTATGGGGATCAGCGTCCCGTCGGGGTCGGGCGCCGCCTCGAAGCGGTCGGCGGTGTCGGTCTGCGAACTGGGCAGCGTGTCCTGCAGCCTTTCGTCGGACATGACGATTTCCTCCTGTTCCTGCTGCGGCATGTCCGGGGTGATGTACGCGTCGAGGGAGTGTCGAGTCAGTGGCGGAAGCCGCCGCCGTGGGGCCCGCGTCGGTCGTCGCCGTCGTCGCGTCCGCCGCGGTCGTGCCGGTCGTCGTTCTCGTGGTCGTCGTGGTCGTCGTGCACGGGCGGGAGGTCGACGGTGTCGCAGTAGATCACCGGTCCCGGGGGCGTGGCCGGGGCGGGGCCGTCGGGCGGGACGCCCTCGGTCTCCATGACCAGCAGCCGCAGCGGCGTCCCGGTCCGCACGGGCGGTACGGTGACCTGGCCCCCGTAGGTCGGTCGGTGCGAGGACTCCGCCTCGACCGAGGTGAGGGTGGTGGCGGTGTCGTCGAGGGTCACCCAGCCGAGGTCCGCGTCACCGATGACGTCGTGCCGGCGCTGCAGCGTGGCGGTGATCGTCGGCGGCAGGGAGCGGGTCGGGTCCCAGGAGGGGCCGGTGAGGCCGACCGAGACCGTCCGGCCGGGCCGTACCGTCAGTTCCCGGTCGGGCAGGGTGCGGACCACGTCGGCGAGGACGACCGGTGAGATCTCGGCTCCGGGGATCGAGTCGGGCTGGTACCGGACCAGAGCGAGCCGGACGAAGGGCAGACAGGCGTCGCCGGTGTCCAGTTCCAGGTCGCAGAACCACCGGCCGTCCTTCTCGTCCTTGTCGAACTGCGGAGTGAATCCGAGCACCTTGACGGGGAGCGGAGCGGTCCGCGGATGCGGGTGCAGGGTGAGCGGTACGGGCGGCCCCACCGCGTTGGTGAACATCTCCGGGGTCGGGGCCACGACGGGCGCGGAACGGTGGAGGGGATCGCGGCCCATCAGGGTGACCCAGGCGTCCTGTGGGTCCTTGGGGTCGCCGCCGGGCGGCTCACCGAGGACGACGCCGAGCAGTTCGCCGTCTCCGGAGGAGTACCAGGGGCGGCCCAGGTAGACGCGGATGCCTCCGCCGCGCCGGCGGCGGACGATGGCGTCGGGCGTCCCGTGGTCCTGCTCCAGGGAGAGCGTGGGGACGCAGTACAGGACCCGCGGCGCCGTGGGGGGCGCGCTGCTGGGCACGGAGTACGGCCGGGCGGCGCCCTGGACGGTCAGTTCGCTCCTGCCGGGTTCGGCGAAGGCGGGAGGGAAGTAGTCGCCGAACCGGCTGCCGGCGAGCGGGTGGTAGCGCACGGAGCGGTGTTTGGTGTCGCCGAACTCGTGCTTGTGGATGAGGGGCGTGGCGCCCGCTGCGGCCTTGTGCTCGGCCGCTTCGGTGCTGAAGGTCAGGACGCCGTCCTGGAGGACGGCGGGATCCTGGCCGGGGGTGCCGGCCGGGTCGGCCCGCGCGGTCAGGAGACCGAACACCGGTGCGGTCACGGACTGGGTGGCACGCCCGTCGGGGCCCGCGTCCGTCACCTCGGTCCACTCCGCGACCAGATCGACCCGGCCCGTGCTGTTCTCGTCCAGCGCGATGGTGCCGGCGAGGTGCTGCGCCGTGGCCTTCTCGGGGCGCGGGGCCGCCGGCGGAGGCGGGAACAGGGTCAGGACGGGGGTGCGCAGCGGCTTCTCGACCGCGTGGACGAGCGTCAGTTCGTGCCAGGGGGTGAACATCCAGTGCCGGCTGGCCGCGGCGAGGTCCAGCGCGTGCTCGGCCTTCTGCCGCTCGGCCTTTCTCTCCGCCTCGGCCTCCTCCGCCGACTGCGGCACGATTCCTTGTCTCGGCTCCGGGGGATCCAGGCACCACGACGCCATCCCCATGAGGCCGGCGTCGAAGTCGATGCCGGAGCACACACGGACGGTGGCCACCGCGCCTTTGGGCAGCGACACGGTCAGCACGCGGGACTCCTCGTCGAAGTTCGGCGGCGCGGTCCCCTCGGCCAACCGGATCCGGAAGGACTTCGGGCGGTGCCAGACATCGCCGTCCCAAGGGACGGGGAAGGGCTCCCCGTCGGCCGTCCCGGGCAGGCCGAACAGGACGGTTCCCCGGGCCAGCGGGTCGGGCAGGCCCCGCATCTCGACCTGTTCGCCCGTGTGCAGGGCGGTCATCACCGGATGGTCGGGGTCCGCCGCCGGTGAGCCGACGGGCTTCAGCCTGACGTCCGGGCCGGGGTCGTCCAGGGAGTCGCTCTCGCGCACGGCCAGTTCGTAGACCGCGTCCTGCACGGCGTGGTCGGTGGAGCCGATGGCCTCGTCCAGCAGCCCGTGCCACTCCACGCACCGCAGCGATGTCTTCGGCGCCACGACATGGCGTTCGTCGACGCCCCGGTAGGGCTCGTGTCCTTGGCCGGTGACCAGCGGCAGCCGGTTGAACTCCGCGGCGAACTGCTCCGCCGTGCTTCCGGGCGCCGGGGCCGGCTCCGAGCCGGGCCCGCAGTCGACGGTGAAGCCGGCCTTGCGGCCCAGCTCGGTCAGGGACAGGCAGCCGGGTGTGCCGTCGGCGTCGCTCCCGGTGAGACCCTGGTCCCGTTGCTCCTCGGCGTAGGCGTCCGTGGTGTGCTTGAGGAACTTGCCGTCCGCGCCGCCCTGCAGGTCGTGACCGAGGGCCATGAGTGCCCTCTGGACGACGGCGACGTCGTCGTTCTCCAGGCCGGGCTTGACGTTGGCCAGCGAGACCCTCGGCCCGGTCTCCGGGGGTCCGGGCGGACCGGCCGGTGGCGGCTGGTCCCCGGGGCTGCTGCGAATCACCATGCGGAAGGTGGAGGCGCCCTCGGCGAGGGGCAGTCTCGGCACCACCGCCGGCGCCGGAACGGCCTCGAACCGCTGGAAGACCAGCGGCGGGTCGGGGGCGGACAGGCCGGGCAGGCGCATCATGGCGTCGGCGTGCTCCAGGTCGAGACCGTTGCCCGCCAGGTCGACGGTGCGCAGCCGTACCAGGTAGGGGTGGCCGTAGCGCAGGGTCGGCAGGGAGCCGACGGCCGCCTTGACGGTGATCTCCAGCGGCAGTCCCGGCGGTACCTCGTTGCTGAGCGGCACCGCCGGGTTGGGGGCACGGTGGGTGTCGGGGTCTCCCTCGTCGGTGCCCAGCACGAGACCGGGGAAGGGCGCGGACAGCGACCAACCTCGCCAGACGGCCAGCGTCTCGGGTACGTAGAGCGCCGGATCGCTCGGCGGTGAGACCAGGTGGGCCTGGAAGAAGCCTTCGTCGGAGGCCGTCGGCAGGAGCAGCCCGTTCTGGGGCTGCCGGTACTCCACTTCGCGCGCGTGGAGCGAGAACCACCGCTTCCGGTGGTCGTCCCAGATGTCCATCCGGTGTCCGCGGACGAGGTCCTGGGCGTTAAGGACGGGCCGGACCGGTTCCTCGGCCTGCGCATCCCCCTGCGGGGCGGCCTGTGGCTGTCCCTGCGCCTGCTCGCGCTTGAACGCGACCACCGCGCCGAAGTCCACGCGGTGTTGGTCCGCCCGGTCGAACTCCTGCTGCAGGACGCACTTGCGGTCCTTCCGGATCAGCAGGATCCCCTGGGTGTGCACGGGGGACAGCCCCGTGGCGTCCTCCGGGACGCCGAGCATCTTCAGGGCGGCTCCGTCGATGTCCGCCTGCTCGACGCCGTAGCCCTCCGTCGTGAGCGTGACGAGACCGCGGGACGGCGAGGCGAGCGGGTCGCCCTCGGCCGGTGACTGCGCCGCGGGGAGGAAGACGCGGCGGCCGGGCGCGGGCGGCCGGGAAGGGGCGGGGTCCTCGTGGAAGAAGTAGCGGGTGAGGCAGGCGACGTCGTGCGAGTGGGGGCTCAGTGCCGAGTTCCAGTGCGGGACGACGGTCAGCACCTTGTCCCCCTGGGAATCGGGGAGCTGTGACGCCGGCAGGTCGAACGTGAGCACCAGTCCGAGCTGCCGGAGCAGCACGGGGTGGTCGCCGAGCGAGGTGAGCATCGTGTGGAAGTCGGCGGGCGGCGGGGACGGCGGCGCCGGCTCCTCCTCGTCGGCCGGCGGCTGCCCGTCGGCCGGTGGTGGGCCGGCGGCCGGTGGTGGGCCGGCGGCCAGCGTCCTGGGCCCGGCCGGCGCCGCGCCGGTCGCGGACCGGGCGGCCTGCGAGGGCCGGTGGAACCTGTCCAGGTCCTTCAGCTCCGTGGGCACGTACTCCTGGGCGCTCGTGGGGATGGCCTCCTTCTTGTCCGCCAGCCGGTCCTTGGGCTCGCCGACGCTCTGGCCCCGCAGAAGGCCCAGGGTCGAGGGCGGTGTCTCGGGCGAGTTCTTGGCCGCCGTGGCGTACACGTCCTTGGTGTAGTGACGCACTCCCTGAGACGAGTAGCTGCACAGGTCCCGCTTGTCCGGATCGGCGGGGAACGGCTCCAAGGGTGTGCCGTCGTGGAACAGGCTCGTCCACAGGTTCGACACCGGTGGCGGGCCCTGGGGCCGGAGCAGGCCGGTGAAGGGGACGGGCGGCGGCGGAAGCGGTGGTGGTGGCGGTGGCGGGGTGCCGTCGGCCGGAGCAGGGGCCGGAGCGTCGGCGGGGGCGTCGGCGGTGGCGAACTCGAAGGTCGCCGCCCTCATCCTCTCCGGCCAGTCCAGGAAGTCCGGGAAGTCGTGCAGTGTCGGATTCGGGCCGTCGGGCTGCAGCCGGGGGGCCACGAACACCGACACCCGCGCCAGGGTGCCGTCCGCCGAGAGCCCGCCCGGCAGGACCGTCCAGTTGAGGTGCTGTTCGACAGGCATGGACATCACCCGTGGGGTTGGGGGGCGTACGCTTCGCAGTACTCGCGCCAGGACGGTTCCAGCGGGACGCACGTGCGGAAGTCCGGGTCGCAGGGCGCTCCGGAGAAGCTGCGTTCGAGTTCGAGCGTCACGGACTTGCTGAAGAAGGCGATCCGGACGCTGACCGTGAGCGTGCCCCTGCCGTAGACCACCGACTGGCGGCCGTGCTTCACGTAGGTCAGCTCCAGGTAGAACTCGACGGACACCGTGATGAGGCCCAGCACGCACAGGAAGCCGCTGCAGCGCAGGTAGCCGGAGAGGGAGACCACGTCCACGAGCTGCACCTGCCCGTTCACGACCTCCTTGTCCTTCTTGAGCGAGAAGCGGATGCCAGCCATGATCGAGACCCCGCCGCTCGCCACACCGAGGTTCAGCGCCGCGGCACCGCCGAACTCGATGGCGCCCTCGATCTGCTGGGGGCCGTTGGTGTCGACGACCATGGAGAAGTAGCCGCCGCCACCGAGCAGGGACACGGTGACGCCGAAGGGGTGCTGCCGCTCGGCGACGGAGAAGCGGAACGTGACGGCTTTCTCTTCGTCGAAGGGGATCTCCAGTTCGGCGGCCAGCGAGACGTTCGACAGGGTGAAGACACCGATCCCGAGGCTCGGGACCGCGAACTTGTAGCCCGCCCGGATCCCTTTGCCATCGACGTCGACATAGGCACCGGACCCGAAGACGTCGGCGGGCAGCGCACTGCGCAGGGTGTTGATGAACTCCAGGCTCTCCAGGAACTTCAGTTCCACGCCACTGGCCGTGACGTCGGGCTTCTTGCCCGCGCCGGACCGGAACTCCACCTTGTCGAAGTGCACCTGGGCGGTCTTGAGGAAGTCCAGGGTGAAGTCGGTCAGGCTGCCCTGCACGGTGGCCTGGGCGACGGCGTCCGGCGAGCGGACGGTCCGGGCGTCCAGGGTCAGGGTGGCGCCCTCCAGGTCCACGGGGAGCATCGAGGGCTCGTTCTCCGGCGGATGCGCCGACGCCCCGAGCTTGCCCAGCTGGGTCTTCCACACGTAGCGCAGTTCCTTGCCCTGACCGTCGGCCAGGTCGCGGACCCGCAGCACCGGCGCAGGCAGCAGGCCCTTGGCGTCCTGCAGGACGGCTTCGAGCTGCTTGTCGTCCAGCTGCTGGAGCGTGCCGTGGTGGTCCGGCGGAATGACCTGCAGGAACCGGTCGAGGGGGATCACGCCCAGCAGCTTCGCTCCGGCGAACGCCGCCTTGATGCCGCTCAGGTCGATCGCCCCGCTCGCGTCCTTCGTGAAGGCGTCCGGGAGGACACCGGCCTGTGCGGTGATCAGTTTGAGCGCGGTCTGCGGGCTGGCGACCCCGCCGGCCTTCTCCGCGCCGAGGGCGAGCTTCACCGGCTCCCTGAGGTTGAGGTAGGCGCCCGCCGGATGCGCCTCCATGGACCGTTCGAGGTAGGTGTCGTCGAACACGACCTCCCTGTCCCCGGTGATCCCGGTGAACTGCTCGACGGCCTCGACGCGCACCTGCGCCTCCTGCACGTAGGGCCTGCCTACGCTGTAGCGGCCCTGCTCCGCCTGGTTGAAGGGGACGAAGGTACCGAGACCGAAGGTCAGCTCGCCGACCGCGTGGCTGGTGCTGCCGGGAGCGTCGTCCGGTGGCTGGGCCATGGCCATCACCTGACCGTCCAGCTTGCACCTCATGCGGTTCTTGTCCTCCAGGTACAGCCTGTGCAGCAGCGTCTCGGCGTCGGTGAACGGCTTTTTGCCGTCCGCCCCGGGCATTGCCTCGGGATCGACGAGACGTCCGTCGGGCACGAACACCAGCGGCATGCGGAAGCTGACCTTCCTGCCCTCGTGGTCCGTGCCGATCACGGTGAACAGGTAGTCGCTCCCGTCGCTCAGCAGCCGCACCCAGAAAGCGACCTGGTCCCTGAGCGGCCCCCCAGGGAAGGCCGGCTCCGACGGCGGGTCGTCCGGCGGCTTGATCACGGGTGTGACGCGGTCGGTGATGCGCAGGCTTGTGAAGGGCATCTCGCGTCCCGCGTGCGTGTAACCGTCCTTCTGCTCGTACGAGACCTCCGGCTCCTTGATGATGACGCGGTCCTCACGCCGCACGTAGGCGACGATCCCGTCGGCCAGGCTTGCGACGAACACCCGCCGGTACTCGTGCACGTGCGACGCCCGGTGACCGAGGCACATGTGGCCGCGGGTGACGACGCGGACGTACTGGTCGCGTCCCAGGCCCGTGATGTGGTCGTACGCCTCCAGGCGCGGGAAGGGCCGGCCGGCCGCCTGGTAGCGGAACTCGTCGTCGACCGGCGCGTCCCAGACGCCGTGCAGGCGTGCGGACGCGCCGAGCGGTGTCACGATGAACTGTTCGGATTTCAACGGCGCGCTCGGGACGTCGAGGGGCGGCCCGCCCGGGGGGATGAGTTCGGCCCGGCTGGTGAGCGTGACGAGGTCGGCCATGTCGTCGTCGCCGAGCGGGGCGTCCAGAGGAAGCCGCGGCCGGCCCTGCACCGTCGAGAAGGCCCGCAGCGCTACGTCTCCGTCCCCTGTGCCGTGCAGCCGCGCGTGCCACAACACCGCACGCCCGTCGGCCTGGTGGGGCTCCGGCCGGCTCGACCACTCCACCTGGTCGTCGTAGGTGAGCAGCAGCCGGGTGGGGAATTCGAGGACGCTCCTGGGGGCGTCCCGGAAGACCGTCGTCCCCGGGGTGTCCGGGAGCGAGAGACCGGTCGGCACGGTCAACGGCACGAGCCGCGCCCAGTCGAGCAGTGCCGCCAGCGACAGGTCCAGGCCCTGCGGTTCGTCCGGCACCGAGAAGGCCAGCGTCGTCGGGCCGGCGGTGACGGCTTTGATGGGTTCGGGCGGGGGTGCGCTGTCCGCGGGGAAGGACTGCTCGACGACGTGCTGCGGCGGCAGGACGGCCAGGACGAACGCCGGTGCACCCGCGTCCCGCCGCACCAGACGACGACCGTCCAGGCGCAGATTCACCAGGCTGATGTCGACGACGAGCATGTCCGCCGGCCGCACCACGCGGAACGGCCCCTCGATCCCGTCCTGGGTGTGGGGCGGCGGTCCGGGATCCGGGGGCCGCTGCGGACCCCAGTCGTGCGGGCCGCGGGGCCGGTCTCCGCCGTCCCCATCGCCGTGGAAGCCGCCGCCACCGCCTCCGCGGAAGCCGCCACCGCCACCGTGACCACCGCCGCCACCGCCGTGAGCCGGGAAGAGCCTCAGGACGACAGGACGTGTCGGATGGAAAGCCATGAGGAAACGCCTCGTTCGAGGTCGTGAGAACAGTGTGCGAAGCGCGTCGGCGCCGCTCCCCTCTCCTCCGATTCTCACCCCGGCGACGTGGGGCTGCCACCGGAGCCGGCCGCGACAGCGGGTGATTGCACCGTCAACCACTGGCTGTTCAACCAAATGTGACGGTGCGTCACATCAGGGCGTGCGATCGGTCATGGGGCCACCACCGGACATCAGGGGAACGTCACCTTCACCGCCGTGCCCCGGGGAACCGTGGCTCCCTTGGCGGGGTCCTGGCGGGAGATGGCGGCCGGTGCCGCGGACGGCCCCGAGTCGGGTGCCAGCTCCAGCTTCAGCGTGGTCCCGCCCAGCTTCACGGCGGCCTCGTCCCTGGTGCACCTGATCAGGTCGGGCACCACTTCCTCGCCCCCGAACGCGGCGCTGAGCGCATCCTTGCGGGCGTCCTCGGCGGCCTTGCCCGAGAAGTAGAAGGCCACCGCCGACCCGACGGCCGCGGCGAGCGCTCCGATCAGCGTGCTGCGCAGGTTGGTGTCCCGTACAGCGAAGGCCACCGCGCAGAACGCCATGAGGCCGGTGACCAGTGCCATGGCCACCCAGCTGCGCACGACGCTGTTCGACGACGCCGTGCGGCTCGGCACCACACGCCGGGCGACGACCAGGACGATCCCGATGGCGACGACGGTGGACAGCAGGATCCACAGCAGGACCTGGACGTGCCCCCACGAGATGGTCGCCGGGTCGTTCGTCTGCAAACGGAGAACACCCATGGTTCCGTCCTCCCGCTGGCGATCCGGAAGACCGGCCGTGCCTTTGGTGGAGTTCCCTCTGCCGAGTCTCGTCGTCGGCCGACGGGTCCGCAAACCGCGGAGTTGCACGGTCCCGCCGCACCGGCCGAGACTGTTGTCGAGAGGCTCACGGTGTCTTCCCCCTCTTCCCCTCCCCAATTGCGACTGCTCGGCCACTTCCGGCTGGAATGCGGCGCCGAGCCGGTCGAGCTGTGCCGCAACGGGCAGCTCCTGCTGGCGTTCGTCGCGCTGCGCAGACGCGTGTCCCGCACCGTCCTCGCCGGGACCCTGTGGCCCGAGGTCACCGAGGAGCACGCCAGGGGCAGCCTGCGCACCACCCTGTGGAAGCTCCCGCGGGGTGATCAGCCGCTGGTCCGGTGCTCCGGGGACTCGCTCGTGACCGCCGACACCCTGCACGTCGGCGTGCACGCCTTCACCGAGACCGCGCTCGGTGTCGTCCAGGGCGGCGGGCCGCCGCCCACCGCCCAGCTCCCGCAGGGGCTGCTGCGCGGAGAGGACCTGCTGCCCGGCTGGGACGAGGACTGGGTGCTGCTGGAACCTGAGCGCCTGCGGCAGTTGCGGCTGCACGCCCTCGACGCGCTGGCCGAGGCGCTCGTCCGCGAGGGCAGGCCGGCACTCGCCCTGGAGGCGGCGTGGGAGAGCGTGCGCGCTGAGCCGCTCCGGGAGAGCGCGCACCGGGCCGCCGTCTCCGCGCACCTCGCGGAAGGAAATCTCATCGAAGCGGTCCGTCACCACCGCTCGTTCCAGTGGCTGCTGCGGGAGGAGCTGGGCGTCGAGCCGTCCGCTCGCTTCACCCGGATGCCGGCCCGCCACGGGTGGCGATCCCGAGGACCAGGAAGAAGCCCATCCGGGTCGTCCGGTCGGTCTCGGGGTACCTCGCCCATACCCAGGCGTCCCTGGTGCGCACCTCCCCGCCCGGCCCTCCTCTGCACCGGCATCTCGCTGGCCAACACGATGGTCAGGGCGACCTCCGACCGGGTCCGCGAGCTGGCTGTGCTGCGGCTGGCCGACGCTACCAGGTGGCAGGTGCTCCGGCTGGTGGGCGCCGAGGCACTGTTGGTGGTCATGGTCGGCGGACTGCTGGGAGCGCTGGTCGCCGGGCTCGATCTGGTGGGCATGTGGAGCGCGCTGGACTGCTCTCGGTCTGGACCTCCATCGAGATCCCGTGGACGGCGCTCGCGGCGGCCCTGGGCGCCTGCGCGCTGCTCGCGGTGATCTCGGCGGCCGCTCCGGCCGGCCTCTCCCTGCGCCGCGGGGCGGTGGAGCCGGCAGGCGTACACGAGTGACCACGGACCGGCACCGGCCGGACATCTGTGCCGGCAGGTGTCGATCTCCGCGGCGGTCAGCCAGTGCTCGTCGATGTCGGTGTGATCCACGGTGTACTCAGCCGGCGTCAAGGCGCACGCGGTGACGACCGGGGCGCTGATAGGCGGGAGTTGGGCGGCCGGGGCGGGGTCGGACAGCTCGGGCGCCTCACCGGCTGTGCAGCTACGGCCGCCCGTCCACGGTTGTTCAAGACAGGGCCGTCGGCTTGCGGGGCGGTGGGACGGCCCGCAGCAGCTCCCACAAGGGGCGCGAGCCGGACGCCCATACTCCGAGGGTGTGGCGGTCGACGACGTGGAGGCGCTGCTGCTTGGCGAAGGCCACGCCCGGCGCGGTGACCCGGCCGTTCGTCACGATCACCGCGACGTCGGCACCGTGTACCTGGCGAGCGGTGCCGTTGAGGACCTGCAGGTCCGGCGTGCCCACGGCGGAGCCGGCGAGCCCGTTGCGCCGGTGCTTGCACTGAATCACCCAGCGCCGTCCGTAGGGGTCGGTGGCCTTCACATCGGCGCCCAGGTCGCCTCCACCTCCGACACGCACCGCATCGCGGCAGCCGTCACGGCGCATCAGGTCCCGCACCGCGTCCTCGAACCCGGAGTGATGGAGGGCATCCAGCTGGACGAGACCGTAGCGCCGCCCCTGCGCGCGGACCGCTTCCCACCGCGCGCTCTGCTGCCTCTGGTGGAGCCGGACGCCGCCTGCCAGTGCGGCAAGAACGCCGCCGACGACGAGAACCCACCAGTGGGCCAACAGCCAGTTGACGACAGTCACCACCAGGGCGACGACCAGGACTGTGGCCACGAGGAGACCGATCAGCCGGTCATCCGCACGCTGCCCTCGCCTGGCCGACGTGCGGGGGCGCCGCCGCGCCGGCGAGCGCCTGGCCTGCGCCGCGCCCTTGCGTGAACGGGAACTCATCGGCCGGCCTGTGTGACGCCGCTTGCCAACTGCCCCATGACGTTGAGGATTCCCTGACCCGCTGGAGTGGGAGCGATCAGGATGCCCCGGGCGAGGACGATGACGACGGTCAGCTTCTCGTCGGAGCGGCTGCGGGCCTCCGTACGACGCCGTAGCCGGAAGAACACGATGACTGCGAGCAGCACGGCGACGTCGATGGTCACCAACCGTCCCGACCTCCTCCGACGACCGGCCATCACCATGGGACGACAGCGCGCCACCCCGGCTTCATGTGTAGCTGCGCCTTAGCGATGTTGGAGGCGGGTTGCCGACGAATGGCACAAAGCAATCGGACCTGGCCGAATACCGCGCGGTGGATCGGTCGGTGAGGCCAGGTCGCGTACAAGTCCCCGGGCACGCCACCGTGCAGTCCGCACGCTGGCCCGGTGTCATGACCAGTGACGGCACTCGGCGCTGGCTGTGCGCGCTCAGGGGGACTTCAGTGGTGAGGGCGCCGCGCGAGCGGTCAGGGGCGTTCTTCGGCCAGGCGGCGTCACCTTGAGATGCGGGCTGCGATGCCGTCGAGCAGGAAGTCGAGGCCGATCCGGAAGGTCTGGTCGGCGTCCAGGTGGGCGGCATCGCGCACCACCGTGGCCAGTGCGGGGAATCGACCGGTGGCGAAGGTCCGCTCCAGATAGGGTCCGAGTGCGGCCTGCCAACGCCTCTCGTCCATCCCGCTGGCCCGCTCGGCACGCCGCTCGGCGATCTCCCGACGCACCGCACCGATCACATACGAGTTGACCGCGGAGACCACGGGCATGACGTCGTCCAGGTCAACGCCGTCCAGCGCGGCCACCACGGCCTCCCCCTTGGCCAGCGCGTGCGGCCCGAGCTGCGGTCGGCCACCGAGCAGATCGGCGAGCCATTCGTGCTCGTGAGCGGCTTGCCGAGTGGTTTCGGCAAGCGACCGCAGCGCCTCCCGCCA
Source organism: Streptomyces filipinensis (assembly GCF_014649495.1). Lineage (GTDB taxonomy): Bacteria > Actinomycetota > Actinomycetes > Streptomycetales > Streptomycetaceae > Streptomyces > Streptomyces filipinensis. The sequence goes on from NZ_BMTD01000015.1 coordinate 158,916, forward strand.
GCCGTCTCCGGTCGGCCGGATCTCGGCATAGGCCGCGTCGACCATCAGGTCGAGCAGCTCCTCCTTGCTGGCGATGTAGTTGTACAACCGCATCGGCCCGACGCCGAGCGCGGTGGCGACCTTGCGTAGCGACACCGCCTCCAGGCCGTCCGCGTCGGCCAACTGGATCGCTGCCCGCACGATCCGCTCTCGGTTCAGCGGGGCCGGAACGGGTCGATTCGCCGGCTCCGGCCTCTCCCACACCAACATGCCGCTAACAATACATCGCATCACACGATACAGTGTATCGGCCAGTACGGTGTATCAAAGGGAAGGCAACCATGACCATTGCCATCGTCGGAGCCGGCCTCGGCGGCCTGGCTCTCGCCCGTGTGCTGCATGTGAACGGCATCGACTCCGTCGTGTACGAGCGTGAGTCGTCACGCGGTGCGCGCGGTCAGGGCGGCATGCTCGACATCCACTCCGGCCAGCGGGCGCTGCGCGAGGCCGGTCTGATCGACCAGTTCCTCGAGATTGCCCGAGGCGAAGGCCAGGACATGCGCCTTCTAGAGCCGGACGGCACCCTGCTGCTCCAGGAGGACACACCCGACGACGCCCCGCTGGATCGACCCGAGGTCGACCGTGCCGATCTGCGCAACCTGCTGCTGGATTCCCTCCCCGACGACGTGGTGCGCTGGGGGCACGCGTTCACATCAGCCGACAGCGGCCTGCTGCACTTCGCCGACGGCAGCAGTGCGGCGTACGACCTGCTGGTCGGCGCGGACGGCGCGCAGTCCCGGGTCCGGGCGCTTCTCACCGACGCCCGCCCGGCGCATATCGGCCAGAACGTCGTCGAGGTCGGTATTCCCGATATCGACCGCACGCACCCGGACCTCGCGGCGATGGTCGGGCGCGGCAACTACTGGGTGCTCGGCAACGGAATATCCCTGGGGGCGCAGCGCAACGGCGACGGCCGCGTCCGCATCGGCCTGAGCTTCTACCACACCGACGAGGACTGGTTCGCCACCAGCGGGATCCCGTTCGACGACCCGGCCGCCGCCCGGGCGCGGCTGATCGACCTGCTCCCCGGCTGGGACTCACGGTTCACCGCGCTGATCGCGGCCTGCGACGACACGGTCGTGCCGCGGTCGATCACCAGTCTCCCGGTCGGCCTCACCTGGCCGTCGACACCAGACGTCACGCTGCTCGGCGATGCCGCGCACCTGATGCCGCCGGTGGGCCAGGGCGCCAACATGGCGCTGCTCGACGGCGCCCTGCTCGGTCTCGCGCTGGCCGCGCACCCGGACGACTTTCCCTCCGCCGTCAAAGAATACGAACGCGAGATGTTCGAGCGCACCAGCGCTGCCGCCCGGATGTCCGCGGACATGCAGGAATTGCTGATGTCGCCGGACGCCGCCCGGAAACTGCTCGCTTTCTTCCAGCCTGACGGGTTCAGATCAGCGGGGTGATCTGGTCCTCGATTCCGAGCAGGGCCCGGCCGTACATCTCGGTCGCGATGGCGGGGTTGACCATGGCATGCCGCGTACCGGTCTCCAGATCCCGCCAGATGCGCTGCAGCGGACTGTCGTCGGCGAAACTCCGGGCCCCCTGGACGTTCAGCAGCAGGTCCAGTGCGTCTCGTGAGCAGCGGGCGACCGTGCCGATGTCCATGCGCGCCCGGGTCCGGTTGATCAGGGGCATGCTCTGGCCACTCGCCGCCCAGCTGTCGGCATCGTCCGCGGCACGCATCAGGTGCAGGGTGGCGGTATCGATCAATGACGCCGCCTCGGCGATCTGCATCTGGCTGGAGGGTGCCTCCCGTGCCTGGGCGTAGTTCGTATGCGAAATGCCACGGCCCACGGCGAGGGAGGCCAGCACCAGCTCCATTGCGCCGCGGGCCAGGCCCAGCAGTGGGCCGGCGAGCGACAGGGCGAGCGTGGGGACGAACGCCGCGCGGTAGAGGGACTCGTCCTTGAACTCGGTCGGATAGACGCCCTGGAGCGCGTGCGTCACCGACAGGATGCGATGGGCGGGGACGAAGACGCCTTCGGCGATGAGGGTGTTGCTGCCGGTGCCGCGCATCCCGGCAACGTGCCAGGTGTCCTCGATCGTCAGCTGGTCCATCGGGACCAGGGCCAGTGCTTGGTCCAGGTGCTCGCCGCGCTCGTCCGTGAGCGTCATGCCGAGCAGCGCCCATCGGGCGTGGAGACACCCGGAGGCGAAGCCCCATCGTCCCGTGACGAGACTGCCTGCGTCGGCTGTCCTGCCTGTCCCATGGGGCGGCAGGGCCGCACAGGCACGGGTGCCGGGACCCTGCGCGTAGACCTCACGCTGGGCTCGTTGGGGGTAGAGGCCGATGAGCCAGCCCGAGATGTTGATCAAGCTGGTGGTCCAGGCGGTCGATCCGCAGCCGCGGCCGAGTTCGGAACTCACTTCGACCAGCGTACGGATGCGTTCCTGGTGCCCGCCAAGCCGCTGGGGAACGGTGAGGCTGAACAGGCCGGCCTCATCGAGAGCCGCGATGTTCTCCGCAGCCACACAGCGGTCCTGTTCGGTGCGGGCGGCGTTGCGTCGGAGTAACTCGACCAAGGCTGCGGCCCGTCCGGGCGGCGTGGCCTGTTCGAGGTGAGGGGCGGGTTCCGCGGCGCGGTTTCTGGCGCCCATCGTCATGAGAAGTCCTCCTTGGCACGTGAACCGGTCGGGCAAGAGGCCGTCGGCCAGTCCCGGCACCGTATCCGTATGCCTGCCCGCGCTCCACCGTCCGGGCGGCCACCTTCGCGGTCCGCCGCGCCATCGGCCAAGGCGACCACCCGTCACCGTCGGCGGAGGGCACAGCCCGTTTTCAGGCGGGCAGCACCGAGAGATCGTCGAACTGGATCCAGCCGTCCCGGCCCAGCCCCCAGAACCCGCAGAACACGGTCACTGATGTGCGGTTGCCGGGGTTGAACGGCTGGACGACCTCCTGGTACCGGTGGGCGGGGCTGGGCCCGAAATGCCGCTCCACCGGCGGCCACAGTCCGGCCATCCGAACGCCGAAGAAGGCGGTGTTCACGTCGGCGCCCGCGCCGTGACCCGAGGTGCGGACCCATCCCCGCAGCACGTAGTTCTGATGCGGGTTCACCGGGATCGTCTGGAGGATTGCGTTCCAGTTCCTGCTCGACGTGCGGATCCAGGCGTTGTTGGACCCGGACCGGGCGAGGCCCCGCTTGACGTCGACGCCCTTGGGATCGGACCCCTCGGTCGTCCAGGGAGCGCCGATGGCCCGGAATCCCTGCCATTCGAAACCGGTATCGAGCAGGCCGTCGATCCGCAGGTACCTGCTGCTGCGATCGCGGGTGAAACGGAACGGCGTGGCCCGGCTGGCCTGAGCGAGTGTTTTGACCGGGCCGCCGGCGACGCGGTACGCGACCGACGCGAAGTCCAGATTCCAGTTGTCCGGATCCTCGAAGGCCGAGCGTGGCTGCAAGTTGGCGGCCAGACCAAGGGTGGTGATCTCGCGTGCCGCGATGTTCTTGTGGAAGAGCTTCAGCAGGCTGATGCCGACCGTGTGGGTGCTGCCGTTCGCCCACCCCGAGTCCAGGTTGACGTTGCCGACGGCGAGGCTGCCCTGGGAGCGGGTGTGCACCGTCACGGTGAGATTGTTGCCGCCTCCCCTCAGGTCGTCCCCGCCGGTCTTGAGGGTGAGGAACAGGCACGCCTCGCCCCGGCCCGGCGCCGTGCAGTCGTTGAACGCGCTCGGCCCTGCCGCCGCGCCGGGTGCGGTGCCGCACACGAAGGCGAGTGCCGCCGTTGCCAGCAGTGTCGTGATCCGCCTGATGGCGACCATGGAACGACCTCCTTGTGTCTGTGTGCCGGTCGGCCTCAGCCGACCCGGAACCGGGCGTCCGGCCCATTGCCCTGATAGGTCCCGTCCCGGGTGTACTCGGTGCTGCTGATGGAGAACGTCTGGCCGGGGAAGTGGCCGTAGAACTCGGGGTCAGGAAGCCTCATCCGTGCGGTGAAGTCTCCGTTGCCGTCGCTCTCCACCTCGCCCATGGAAGTGGCGTGGAACGTCAGTTTCACCAGGCCGTTGTGAATGAACCCGGATCCGCTCACGGTGACCGTGCTCGCGGCCGGGCCGCTCTCGGGGCTGACCCGAAGCTCCTTGGGGGCGGAGTACGAGTCGTCGTCCGGGGGCACGCCGGGATACGCGCCGGCCCCGGCCGAGGAGCCCGAGGACCAGGACGGTGCGTGGGTTCCGAAGGGGGGCAGGGCGTGGGAGCCGGTCCACCCCGCGATCACCACCGCCGCGGCCACCAGGAACATGATCCCGCCGAGGATGCCTTGGCCGCGGTCCCGCGAGCGCGGGGGTGGCGGCGGGGCCGGACGGGGCGGCAGGGGGGCGGGGCGGGACGGCAGCGGGGCCGGACCGCCCTTCTTCTTGTCCTTCCCCGCGGCCCCCGGTGTCCCTCCCTTTCCGGTGAGGGCACCTGGTCCCCCCGCGACAGGAGCGGGGCCGGGCCGGCCTGTGATCGCCTGCCGGATCCTGTTCAGGTCTTCGTTGGCGGTCATGAGTCGTGCTCCGCGCCTCGTCGGGTGTCGGCCGCCACGCGGTCGGCCATCACGCGCGCTTCTCGTACCGCCGCCGCTGCCCCGCGCCGGTCGGCGGCGCGCGCCCGGGTCAGTGCCCGGGCGATGACGCAGTAGAAACCGGCGTGCAGCTCCTCGTAGGTGAAGCGCATGGCGTCACGCCTCACCCGGTCCCCCAGTGCCCCCAAAGCGGCCTCCGCCTGGGCTTCCTGGGGGACACCCGCCAGCTCGTCCTCGACCTCGGGCAGCAGCCGGAGCCAGTGCCGGGCCGCACAGGGGCGAGGGCAGGCCTGGCACCAGATCCGCTCGGCCGGCTCGGTCCGCCCGCTCGCAGGCGGACCGGACACAGCCGGGTCGAACGGGTCCGCAGGCTTGGCTGGTTCGGGGGTCACGGACACCCATACCGGCTCCGGGTGGCCGCCCGCCGTCACCACGAACGCCTCGCCCCGGCCCAGCATCGGTACCTGCTCCGCCACCTGGCCGACCGCGCCGGGCCCCGGTTCCCCGTGGAGCCGGTGCGTGAGCAGATTGGGGAACAGACCGGTCACCGCCTCGGGAAGCTGCCTCGGGCTCTGGGTGACCAGGACGAACCCCTGGCCGTAGGAGCGCTGGGTCGCGATCGCCGTCGCGGCCGCCTCCGCGGCGGCCGACGACTGAGGCCCGCTCGGGCCGGGCGTATGGCCGCCGCCGAGCAGCAGGTGCGCCTCCTCCAGGACGGCCAGATGACCGAAGCCCGCGAGGGGATGCGCTCGCCGATAGGCCACGAGCCCGGCCAGCAGCAGACCGAAGGCCAGTTGTCTGGCGGCACGGTCGCCGAAGTCGGCCAGCGTGATCACCGAGGGCTCGGCCAGCAGCCGTCCCCAGTCCAGTCCGGCCCCCGGGCCACCGGCCAGCGCGTCGCCCCCCGCTCCCGCCAACAGGCTCTGCACCCGCTGTCCGAGCGAGGCGCGCAGGTTGGCCGCCTGCTCGCCGGTGCCGCCATGCACAGACGCCTGTTCCAGGACGGCCCGGTAGAGCGTGGCCACGGTCGCGGGTTCGTCGCTCTGGAAGAGATCACTGACCGCGTTGCGCAGCGCCGCCGCCGCGAATGGCCAGGAGGCCGACAACCCCGTGGCCGAGTCCAGGCATTCGGCCACGGTGTCCGCGAACGCGCTCCGGTCCACCCCCTCGGGGACGGCCAGCGGGTTGATCTGAGTCCCGTCGTGACCGAGCCTGAAGGCTCGGGCGGCCAACGGGAGGTAGACGGTCTTCTCCGGATCGATGACCAGATAGGGCACAGCGTGTTCGCGCCACATGCGCCGTAGCAGCGTCATCACCGTGGTCGTCTTGCCGAATCCGGTCATCCCGGTGACCAGCAGATGCTGATTCAGATCCGGCATCCGCAGTCGGTACGGCCGGCCGCCGGCCGACCGGCCGAGCCATACCCCCGGCCCCTCCGGCTCCGGGGCGTAGCGGGAGACGATCGCGGGGCGCCGGGTGTGGCGCGTGACGGCTTCCATGGGCAGCGCGGGCAACGGCAGCAGGCCGGCCGCGGTGTGCGGAGCGACGATCGCCCCGGCGCGGACCAGCTCCAGGTTGCCGGAGCGGGGCAGGGCGGGGACGGGCTCGGGCGACAGACCGGGCGCGCCGAGCGCCGCCGCCAGTTCCGCCGCCACGGCGGGGGCGTCCGCGGTGACCGTGAGGGTCGCGTGGAAGGCCACCAGCGCACGGTCCAAGGCGTCCAGCGCGGCCATCGGAGCCGCCTGGGCCGCCGCCTCGCCGGCTCCCGCCTCGTCCGGTGCGGCGGCGGTCGGCTGCCCGGCGAGGCGCCGGACCGCCCGGCGCAGCACCGGCACAACGGTGCGCGGTGGCGCGAGCGGTGTCAGCGCCACCCGGACAGCGCAGGCCCCGGCCGCACGCTCGACGGCGTCCAGCAGAGGGGCCCACCGCAAACCGTCGGGCGGCCAGAACGCGAGGCGCCGGCCCGGCGTCCGCCCGGCGGGTCCGGCGCTCAACCGCCACACCAGCGCGCCGTCAGCACCTGTCCGCCCGCCGTCGGTCGTCTCCAGATCGGTCAGTCCGGCGAGGAGGTCACGGAAGCGGTCGGTGTGGCCGGCGACCGTCTGGGGCTGCCCTGTGAGCCGCAGGGTGACCCGGGCCGTCCCCGCCGCCGGATCGCGCCGGACCCGGGCGTGTACGGCGACGCTGTCGCAGGGCCGTATGCCCGAGAGGAACTCCGTCAGCCTCAGCCGCAGCACGTCGTCGACCGTTCGCGGCGCGCCCTCGGGTGCCGGAACCGTGGCCTGGGCGGGCAGCCGGACGACCGCGAGGGTGACGCCGGCCACCGTCGGTGAACCGCCCGGTTCCCGTGGGGCGCTCATGATCGCCCACCTGTTCGCAGGAGATGGCGCAGGCGGCCGATGGAGACGTCCTGAGCCGTCGCCGCCAGCGGGTCGGTCCTGGTGTCCTCGGCACCGCACACCGGGCAGTCGGGCCTGCGTTCGACCGTCATCCAGACACTCTGGAAGGCATGCTGGCCCGGCGCCTCGCGCAGCACGTGTCCGAACAGCCAGTAGCCGGGCTCGGTGCCGAAGGCCACATAGGACTGGCCGCGTTCGCGAGCGACGGTCAGGAACCGTGCGATGCGCGCGTCCCCGCTCTCTCCGTCGGGCGGATGCAACAGGGCCAGCGCGATCTTGGTGGCCGCGGCCGCGACATGCTGGATGTCCACGACCAGGCCCGGTTCGGCGATCAGACGGCCGGTACCGTAGTCGGTCGGCTGCGCGAGGGAGGTGCCGGTCGACAGGTCGCGCACGCCTGCCGTGGCGCAGCCCCAGCACGCCGCGTCCGGATAGGTCATGATCACTTCGCCGCCTGCCGCGCCCCGGTACAGCCCGGGGAACACCGCCGGAACCCCCTTCCAGTACGCGAGATGATCCAGGTGGCGCTGGGCCCGGCTGTCGTCGGTGGCGGCGACCAGCAGATCGCTGCCGCCCAGCAGTTCGGCCAGGCTCCGCGCGCCGAGGCCGTGAACGGGCCGCCGCACCGCGCGGACCACCAGCTCCGGATTCACGGCTACGAGACGGGAGGCGAGGGCGCGGACCTTCGGGAGGCCGATGTCGCGCACCGCGTACGGGCTGCGCCCGAGGTTTTCCGCGGCCACGGACTCCGGATCGATGAGGGTCAGCCGACCGACACCCGAGCGGACCAGGCACTCGGCGACGTACGCTCCCACCGATCCCGCCCCGGCCACGACGACGTGACGTCCAGCCAGCTCGGGGGCGAGCAGGCCCGCACTCCGTGCGAACAGGCGGCTCCCGCCGCGGCGCGCGTGCCGGCGCGTCAGCAGGGCCGACGCCCTGGCCGGAGCCTCGCGCAGCCGCGCGATCCCAGGCGCGGTTGACCGACGGCGTGGCCGCCTGGCCGCCGTGACGGCCAGAGCCAGCCGGTCGGCGGCCGCGGCCGCCGGATTCCACGGGAGCGCGATGGGCGAGCCATGTGCGACCAGCGTCGGCGGTGTGGCCGGGAAGTCCACGCCGAAGAGCACCGCCGACACCGAGGGCAGCTGGTCGAAGCGGGCGCGCACGGCCAGCACCGGGACCTCCTGCACGGTCAGCACCTCCGGCTCCCCCACTTCCTGGGCGCCGGCCCGGGTCAGTGAGGCCGAAACCGGCAGCACGAGCGGATGCATCGGCAGCACCTCGGTCTCACCCGCCACGCTCACCGCGCCGAACCACGACACCCGGACCCCACGGCTGACCACCTCGTGGGCGGCCGGCGGCCCTTCGTCATGAGTGACCACGGGCGCCAGATAGCGGCCCAGGTGCGGATTCAGCGCCAACGACCGGCCGAACTCGCGCAGGTCCTGGTCCGACGGTTCCGGCAGTTCCGCGGGATGCGAGTGCACGATGCCCTTGAACCGGGCCGCACCCCTGTGTTGGAGGCGCTCGACCTCCTCGATCAGCCGGGCGCTGGTGCGGTACCGCACATGGGTGACGGTGGCCTCCTCGTCCGGCAGGAGATGCGTGACCAGATCGGTCCCGGGCGGCCCGAGCAGGGCACCGCCCGCTTCCGGTGCCACCGCGCCGATCCGGTCGACGATCGCGGCGAGCGCGTGATCGGTGACCCTGACCCGCATCACGGGGATCACCGCCCTTCCGCCGCGAACGGGAACCTGTGGCCGTTGCGTACGAATCCCATGCCCAGCGCCCACAGAACGGACTTGGAGTACGCCTCCTCAAGCGTCGGCTGACCCGCGCCGCGCGTCTCCGACAGGCAGATCGTCCCGTCGGCGTACAGATGACCGTCGTGCGCCCCGATGATCCCGAGCCGGACGAGCTGCTCCAGCGCGGGCTCGACCAGCTTGACGCGGTACTCGCGCCCGTCGAAGAACGCGAAAAGGGTGTAATGCTCGGCGAGTTCGGTCGTGATCGAGTACGCCCATCCGCACACGTCCGGTTCGTCGACGTACACGGTGCCCACCGGCATGCGCGTCCGTGCGAACCGCTGGTCCGCCGCCAGGCGCCGCGACAGGGCCCGTGCCCCGGCGAAGGTGCCGTGGTGCACGCGGGAGACCGGTTCGTCGTCCGTCGGATCGCCCCGGTAGATCTGCCCGTCCCGCCCGACGGTGATCCGTGCCGCCGGATCCTGCGGGTAGGGGTCCTGCCTGGTCTGCGCCTGCATGATGATGTCTCGCAGTTCGTTCAGGTCGCCGGAGTTCCTGCTCATCCGCGGTGCCCCCCGATCCCCGAGCCCGAGGGCGGCTTGTCGTCGTGGGAACTGCTCGTTCCCTCGGCGCGGGATCCGCTGATCGAGGTGTGGAAGTCCGTCCGCTGTTGCGGAGCGGTTTCCTGCGGCCGGTTTTCCGTCGACCGGTGAGCGTCTCCCGGCGCCCCGGGCCCCTTCTCGCCGGGCCGCGGGATCTGGGAGGAGAAGTCCGTCCGGTCCCGCTGCGTCGATTCAGCGCGGCCGCTCTGCTTGGGGTCCGTCTCCTTCTGCCACGAATCGGCACGACCTCCCGTACCACGGCGTTCGTCGAAGGTCTTGTACGCGTCGGTCGGGTTTCCGTCGGCCGCGTCGTTCGAGCGCAGTCGCTGGGGTGTGCCGCCGTGCGAAGGTGTTCCGGCGTCGCGAGCCGGCTGCCGGTGGTCACCCGGTGGCGCGGCCTGACCCTCGCCCTGCTCCGGGCGGTGCCCCCGGCTCCGCTGTTCCAGCTCCGCGCGGGTTTCGATGTGCCAGCCGCCCGGAGCGTGCACATCTCGCTGCCTGGGCGCGGGCCAGCTCGGCACGAATCCTCCGCCACCGGGCTCCTGTTGTTGTCCCCTCTGGTTGACGGGGTGTTCGGACGGGCGCCCGGTGCCCTGCCCGGGCCGCTCTCCGCCACCTTCCTGGCCCCGGCCGCCGCGACGCTCTCCCGGGCCCTCAGCGGAATGCCCCGTGCCCTCTCCCCCACGCGTCCGACCCGGCCGCCCCTGACCGGACTCCTGCCCGGCCCGCTCCCCTCCACGCTCTTGACCCCGGCCGCCGCCCTCGCGACGCTGTCCCGAACCCTCAGGGGAATGCCCCGTGCCCTCTCCCCCACGCGTCCGACCCGGCCGCCCCTGACCGCCGTCCTGCCCGGCCCCGGCATCCTGCCGGCCCCAGCGCCTGCGCTGCTCGGGAGGGTCGTTCACCTCGTGCGGAAGGTGTTCGCTGCCCCGGACGCGGTTCCCCCCGCGTGTCGTGCCGTGTGGTCCGCCGCCGCTGCCGGGGCCACCACCGCGAGCGTCCCCCGGGGCGTGTGCCGGATGCGGGTCCGTGCCGGTGCCGCCCACGCCGGGCTCTTCGTCCCGGCCGTTCTCCTGCTGAAGGTGAGGTCCGGAGTTCATGCGGGACGCCTCCTTTCGTCGAGTTGTCCGATCTCGTCGGGGGACGACGGGCCGGCGTCCCGGTCGGCTGTGGGGACGCGGCCCTGCGCCAGGCTCTGCAGCAACTGCGTCGGCGTGACGCCGAGTTCCTCGGCCGCGAACGGGAGCATGTCGGCGTACTCGTTCAACAGCCCGTTCAGCACCTGCCAGCGTGTCTTGACGACCTCCGTGGCGGCCTTCGGGTCGCGTATGAACAGGGGGATCACGCCGTACACGGCCGCCGTGTCCACATCCAGCTCGGCCCGCCGCAGACCGCGAGCGCGGGCGAGGTGGTCCTCGTTCCGACCCCTGAGTTCGCGCAGTGCTGCGGCGAGGGGCTCAAGGGCGACCTTGGCCTCCAGGGCGGCAGCCTTGATGTCAACCTTGTCGTGTTCACGCTCGATGGCGACGACCACCGGGTCGGGTGTGACGACGACGTGCACGAACCGCTCCACGACCAGCAACCCCTCGCCGGGACCGGTGGCCGGGCCGGCCGCGCCGTGCGGCCCGGTCAGAGCGCTGCGGCTGTCGGCGGCGAGATGGACGTCGTCGTGGCCACGCTCGCGAAGCAGCCTCCGCGCCCACGCGCGGAAGTCGGCGTCGAGCTGGAAACCGGCAGCCTCCCCGTACCGGTGACTGAGCACGCCGTAGCGGGCCGCGACGTCCAGCAACGACTCGGGATCTGCGCTCCAGCGAGGCCGCACCACCGCGACCGCGGTGACGCCGATCTTGCGGGCGTCCGCCAACCGTACGGCGTCGGCGGCCATCTGCACGGTCTGCGGCGCGTTGTCGAACAGCACCACGGACAGTTCGCCGGTCACGGGCAACCTGCGGCCGGTGAACAGGCCCACCAGCGAGCTGTGCCGTCCGGGACGGCAGACCCGGCAGGGCACGCCGTTGCGGAAGACCACGGCGAGCCAGCCGACGTTCACCACAAGCTCCCGTGCCGGAAGCGGGAAGGGGCCCTTCACCAACGTGGGCAATACGTAGGTCTCTGACATGCCGGAAGCCCTCCAGCGCCGGTGACATCACTCGAAAGTGTTTGGGCTTCGACCTTCTCGGCAATCCCCGCAAACCCGCTCTTCCTGAATGGCATCCTGGACCGCCTGGCGGGGAAAACCCGGGGGGCGAGGCCTGGTTAACCACAGGCCAGGGGGTGGCGAAGCCTGGTGAGGATCACGGTTCTCGGCGGATTGATGCCCGGCATCGTCGCCGTCCCGGTCACAGTGGTCGCACTCGCCGCAGCAGGGTGGGCCGCCATCGCCTCCTGGGGTGTCGGGCCGCCGACCGCCCTCTGGACCGACCTGGCCTATCGAGGGTTCGGGATGCCGTTGATCGTCGCGGGCGGCGTGTTGTGGACCCGCGGGTCACGAGCACGGGTGGGCGTGCTGCTGATCGCGCTCGGTACCACCTACTACCTTCAGTACCTCCGGGTCAGCGGCCACCAGGCCCTGTTCGCCGTCGGGTTCTGTCTGGCGTTTCTGTACGTCGGAGTCTTCGGCCATCTGGCCCTGAGTCTGCCGTCCGGACGGCTGCGCGGGTCCGGCGACCGCGCGTATGTCGCGATCTGCTACCTCGCCTGCGTCGGGACACAAGTGGGCCGCTATCTCGCCGACCGCCCCAGCGGGACATGGAACTACAACATCGGGCAGGTCAACACCGGATGGGCGATCGCCGGCAGCCTCATCCTGGCCGTCCTGGGCGTGACGGGCATCGTGATCGTGTCACGCCGCCTGCTGGCCGCGCTGGCGGTGCGCCGCCGACGCACCGGGCCGGTCTGGGCGGTCATGATCATCGCAGGGGTGCTGCTCATCGCCTCCGCGCTGACCAGCGCGACGGGACTGCCGCTCCGGTTCCGCCTGGTGGTCGAGGTACTCATGCTCGGCGGCGGGGCGGCCGGCCTCGTCATGGCCTACCTCGTCTCGGCCGGTCTCCAGTGGCGCCGGGAGATGCACATAGCCGAACTGCCCGCCGTGCTCGGACAACTGGACGCCGAGCCGCTCGACACGCTGCAGAGGTCCCTCGCCGAGGCGGTGGGCGACCCGACGCTGCGCCTGCTGCTGCCCCGGCAGGGCGGAGTGCTCACCGACCTCACCGGCCGCCGGGCCAACGAGGGACGGGACCCTGCCCGCGCTCTCACCCCGGTCAGTCGCGGCGACGGCCTGCTGTGCGTCGTCGAACACGACGCCGCGCTGAGTGAGACCAGCCGTACGACCGCGATCGCCTTCGCTCTCGCCGGACTGGTGATGGAGAACGTCCGGCTGTACACACAGGTCAACGAGTCGCGGCGACGGCTGCTCGAAGCGGAACTGGCCGAGCGCAGACGGATCGAACGCGCTCTGCACGACGGCGCCCAACAGGGGTTCTTCGCCGTACTCACCTTGCTCGGCATGGCCCACAGCCGAGCCGGCGCTGAGGGCAGTGACCAGCTCACCGCCCTCCTGGGCACGGCGAAGAACCAACTCACCGAGTCCATCAAGACCCTGCGTGAGCTCTCCCAGGGGCTGCATCCACGCTCGCTCGTCCAGTACGGCCTCCGGGACACGGTCGCCGGCCTGGCCAGAGACCACGGGGGACGCGTCGAGTACGAGGTGCCCGACCGGCGTTGGCCCCCCGACGCGGAGTCCACCGCGTACTTCGTCATCGCGGAGGGCGTCACCAACGCCGTCAAGCACGCCACCCCGGGCACGGCGATCCGTGTCGTGGTCACACCGGACGGCGACGGCCTGCTCGTGGCCGTCACCGATGACGGGCAGGGCGGCGCCGACGTCCTGGGCAGTGGCCTGCGCGGTCTGACCGAACGGGTCGCGGCCGCCGGAGGCGAGCTGCGTGTCCACAGCCCCCGAGGCGGGGGCACTCGCCTGGTGGCCCGCCTGCCCGGCGGGCTTCCCACCCACTCACCCAGCCCCACGGAAGGAGACGAACGGTGAAAGTTGTCGTCGTCGAGGACGACCCGATGCTACGCGCCGCCTTCGTCACGGCACTGACCCATCACGGCATCGAGGTCGCCGGGAGCGCCGAAACGGCCGACGAAGCCATCGCCCTGGTCGACGCACACGCCCCGGACGTCGTCACCCTCGACCTGCGGCTGGTCAAGGAGGCCCAGCCCGCCGATGCGGGACTGCGCATCGCCGAACGCGTCCGGCTTCTCTACCCCGAGGTCGCGTTGCTGGTCGTGGCGACCGATCCCAAAGTCGAGCACGTCAAACGACTCATGGCGCTGGAGCCGCCCCTCTCGGTCGGCCTCATGGCCAAGGGCAATCTGGGTGACATGGGGCTGATCACCGACGCCATGCACCGCGTCGTCAAGGGACAGGTGGTCATCGATCCCGGCTGGATCCGTGAGCTCCTGGTACCGAAGCCCCGCCCCACCGACGCGTCCGCCGACTCCCTGGCGCGCCTCACCCCCCGCGAACGGCAGATCCTTTCTCTCGTCGCCAGCGGGCTGACCAATCTGGCCATCGCGCAGAAGCTGGAATGCACGCTGGGGAACGTGGAACGGAACCTGTCGACGATCTTCGGCAAACTGGGCCTGGCCTCCGAGGCCGAGCAACGCCGTCTGAACCGACGGGTCGTGGCCACCCTGATGTACTTACGCGCGGAAAACCCGCAGGAGCGCTAGGGGAAACCTCGCTGAAGTCCGGGCCTCGTGCGAGGAGGATCCGTCCGAGAGCAGGGTTGGAGGGGGCATGCGCGTCGTCATCGTCGAAGGCACCCCGTCCCTGCGGGACGCACTCGTCCAACTGCTCACCGAGCGGGGGATCGAAGTGGTGGGCACGGCTGTCGGTCATGACGAGGGTCTGTGCGAGGTCGCCCGCCTGTCGCCGGACGTCGTCGTGGTCGACATCCACCTGCCACCCGATCACCTGGACGAGGGGCTGAGGACCGTCCAGGCGATCCGTGCCAGGCACCCGGAAGTCGGGCTGCTGGTCCTGTCGTCCCGCGCCGAGGCCGGATTCGTCCACCGGTTGCTCGGCCTGAGTCCTTCGGGCCGCATCGGCTGCACACTCAAGGAGCGCCTGGGCGATCCCGACGCCCTCGTCGCCGCGCTGCGCGACGTGTACGCGGGTGACACGGACATCGGCCCGGGCTCCAACTGTCCCGGCAGCGACCGCTAGTGCCTGCTCCGGGCCGAGGTCTATGAGGGCGAAGGGGCCGTCGGAGAAGTGGCGGCGTTGGACCGCTGGGTGCTTGGCGGGAGCGGCCCGGCGCCGGGTGCTACGCGGAAGAGGTCCTGTGCCGGGTGCTACGCGGAAGAGGTCCGGCGCCGGCTGCTACCCGCGGACGGCTTGCGCCACGCGAACGCGCAGCGCTCGACCTTGTCGCGGAACGCGGCCTGCGGCAGCCGGGAAGGACGAGCCGGAGGCCACGCGTGCATGTCGCCGCATCAACCCGATCTCGATCTACGTCGGATCCGGGTCTCACGAGGGGTGGAAGCCCTCGACGACGGTGCTGGGACCGGACTCCGTCCCGGAGCTGTTCAGGGCGGTGACGTAGTAGTAGTCGCCCGAGCCCGGGTTCACCGCGGTGTCCAGGTACTCGGAGGTGCCCTTGGGGACGGTCGCCAGCAGCCCGAATCCGGTCCCGGTGTTCGCGAAGTGGTCGGTGCGGTACTCCCTCACATCGGGCTCGCTGTTGTCCGCCCAGTCCAGTGCGATGCCGTCATGCCGGTCGTTGGTCGCGGTGAGCCCCTGAGGGCGCCCTGCAGGGTTGACACTCGGCCTCATCCCGGGCACGGCCGTGGAGGGGGCGGACTGGTTCGCCGCCGCGTCGACCGCTGTCACCCGGTACCAGTAGGTGTAGCCCCGCTGGCTGGTCATGTCCTCGTAGAGAATCCGGCCGCCCGTGCTGGTGCTGGAGGTTTCGGCGACCTTGCTGAAGGGGCCGTCGGCGCGTTCGGCCCGGTAGACGTCATAGCTCACTGCGCCGACCGATGGATTCCAGGTGAAGTCGAGATCCTGGGACTGGTTCACGGTGACCGCCAGGCCGGTGGGGGCCGTGGGTGCCGTGTGGTCCTTGGAGACCACGCTGGTGCCAGATGCGGGATGACACGCCGTCAGAGAATCGGCAAGTCCCTTGCCCCACAAGCCAGGAGCTACCTTCGGCCGAGACCGCTACTGACCTCTTGATCCCCATCGGGGGTCTGGCGCAGCCCACGGCCTGGTGCTGCTCGACCGGCGGCCGCCAGTGGCTGGCCTGCGTTGGGTGCCGGGTCCGGAGCCGTACGCGCTGCCCGAATCGGCGCGTTCAGTGTCCGTCGCGTGACGAGGTTCCGTGGGAAGTGCACAAATCGGGGCTCCCATCTCAGGTCATGACGATCTTCTTTCGGAGCCTTGATCACTGACAGAGTCACTGATGGCGGCTCTTCTCCGCCCGCATGGCTTCCGACAGCGCTGTCGGAACCCCATAACCACGGCTTGGGAGGCATCCAGATGTCCGGCAACGCAGCGCAACACGACATCGTCGTGACGGGGGTGGGCGCGACCACCCCACTCGGTGGCGACGCCCCTTCGACGTGGGCAGCGATGCTCGCCGGGGAGTCCGGCGTCACATCGGTGACCGCGGAGTGGGCCGAACCTCTCCCCGTGCGGATTGCCGCGCGGCTGCGCACCGACCCCGGCGAGGCCCTGCCTCGGGTGGAGGCCCGACGGATGGACCGCTGCGAGCAGATCGCGCTGCTCAGCGCGCGAGAGGCGTGGGCCGACGCCGGTACGCCCGACGTGGATCCGGAGCGCCTGGCGGTGGTCATAGGCACCGGCATCGGTGGTGTCAGCTCGCTGCTCGCCCAGAACCACACCCTTGAGCAGCAAGGCCCGCGGCGGGTCTCCCCGTTCGCCATTCCCATGCTGATGGCCAACAGCGCCGCCGCCCGGGTCAGCATCGACCTCGGCGCGCGAGCCGGCGCGCGCACTCCGGTCAGCGCCTGCTCCTCCGCCGCGGAGGCCATCGCCATGGCCGTCGACCTCATCCGCCTCGACCGAGCCGACATCGTTGTGGCGGGCGGTACGGAAGCCGGCGTCCTCCCGCTCCCGCTGGCCGCCTTCGCTCAGATGACGGCCCTGTCCAAGCGTAACGACGACCCAGCGGGCGCCTCCCGGCCGTTCGATGCGGCCCGGGACGGTTTCGTGCTGGGTGAAGGCGGGGCGGTCCTCGTCCTGGAACGCGCGGAGTTCGCCCGCGCCCGGGGCGCCCGCCCGATCGCCGCCGTCGCCGGAGCAGGTATCTCCTCCAACGCCGGCCATATCACCGCCTCTGACGTGGAAGGCCAGGTACGCGCGATCCGGATGGCACTGCGCGAAGGCGGCCTCTCCCCGCAGGACATCGGCTTCGTCCAAGCGCACGCCACGGCGACGCCCACCGGCGACCTGGAGGAGGCCGAGGCCATTCACGAGGCCATCGGTCACCACTCGGCGATCAGCGCCATCAAGTCGATGACCGGCCACCTGCTGGGCGCCTCCGGGGCGGTGGCGTCGCTGGCCGCCGTGTACGGTCTCCGCGACGGCATCGCCCCCGCCATCCGCAACCTCGACCACCCGGACCCGGCTGTCAAGCTGGACCTCATCGCGGGCACCCCCCGTGCGGGCCGCTGGGACGCCGCCCTGGTCAACTCCTTCGCCTTCGGTGGACACAACGTCAGCGTGGCCTTCACACGGACCTGAGCTGACCCTCCGTCGCCGTGCGGGCTGCCCACCGCGAGACGCCGGATCGTCCGCGCGCTGGAATCCTCCCGGTCTGATGCGCCGGTTCGGCATCACCGAGTTCGGCGCGCAGTGTGACGCCGACGGGGACCGGGGAGCCCGTTCGGCGGCGATGCATGCCGCGGGGTCGTAGATGTTCACCGAGGTGGGGGTTGCCGGACGACTCGCGCACGACGGCCGCCTTGAAGCCCTTCACCCGCTACCTGCCGGCCTCGACTCCGGCCGCGCGGTCCAAGCGCCTCACCCCTTCGAGAAACCATGCCAACCCATCGCGCCTGGGCGGGTGGGCTTGAGCGGCGTCAGCGGGCTGTGGTGACGGTGACGGGGCGCCCGGGTAGCGGCGGGCAGGCCGAGGGCAGCGCCGCGCATGAACTCTCCAAAAAGGTGTGGGGGGTTGATTTGGAGAGGTGCACACCAGCGGACCGCAGCCGCCCCTCGATGCGCTACGCGTATGGACTACCCACGACGACTCCCCCAAGCCATGTTCACCAACCGGTCACCGCCACCAGGGCGAACAGGGCGAACCGCCTGAGGGAAAGCAGACGAAGAGAACCGGCTCAGCATGGTGGCCCAGTGGACGACGATCCAGCACCCCCTTGAGCGTGCCCTTCCCGGAACGTCACAGGCCAGTGGGAGAGATCGCGCCGCCGGGCAGTTGAGGCTGCTGCCGCAGCGGGCGGGCGGCGGGCCAGGGAGCGGAGGGCAAGACCTGCGCCAGCTGGTGGCGTACACGGTCGGCTTCACCACGAGCCTGGGCCGGCACATCACCGCGCTCTGCGACAAGGCGGTTGAAGATCGGGGTTTCCTGGAACATGTTGGGATCTGCCTTCTGGGGTTGGCGCGGCACGGCAACCGCCGAGCTGCGAGCCGATCATGTGACAGGTCGAGTATCCAATGCCGGGAGCAGGGGCGGTGACCAGCCGTATGCACCGTCGCCGCCCCGCACGCGAAGAGCGGCCGCCCCGGGTCCAACGTTCCTGCCCTGAATCGCCCGGTACGGCACCTGTGACGCCCGCGAAGTAGTTGTCAGGACGGTGTTCAGTGGCGTGGCCTCCGACCGGACAGCCATCATCCGGCTTCGCTCATGACCGACCGGGCGCGCTCTGTTCGAGTGCGGCAGTGTGGCCCACCGCCGCGAGCGATTCGAGCGGCGAGCAGGCGGCCGTCAGGTACACGGGCCAGCCGCGGGCCGCCGCCTCCAGGACAGCCGGGTTGTCCTCGGCCGTCTCGGCCCCGGCTCCCCGCACCCAGTGGCTGACGGCGTCCACCGGAGCCCAGCGGCCGCCCGAGGCGTTGAGGACGAACTCGCCGCCCGTGTCGGTCCGTGCCTGAGGGACACGTTCGAAGCTCCACGACGCCCATCCGTACCGGGCGCACCACATGTCCAGGCCCTGCCCCGGCAGGGGCGGACCGGCCCACACGGCCGGCCAGTCCACGTCGGCCAGTCCCCGCAGCTCGGTGAGCTGCTCCTGCGGTGTGCGGTCCTGGCGTCCTGATGGGAGGCCCATGGTCTGTCTGCCTGACGAAGCTCCGGCGCGGGAACTGAAGACTCGTCAGGTCGGTCACTGTCCTGGTTCACCGCCGGACCTCTCCCCGCGGAGCATGGAGAAGATCACCTGATCGTGCCACTGACCGCCGCGCCACTGCGCGGAGCGCAGCACGCCCTCCCTGACGAAGCCCGCCTTCTCCAGCGCACGCTGCTCGGCGAGGTTGGCGCAGTCCGTCCAGGCTTGGAGCCGTTCGGCCCTGGTGTGGTCGAAGAGGTACTCGGCCAGGAGTCGCTGGGCCCGTGTGCCTATGCCGCGGCCGTGCGCGGCGGGCACCAGGCCGATCGCCAGGGTCCAGCAGGTGGAGGTGGCGGGGCGCCCCCAGGCGCTGGCGAACCACTCGACCCGGCCCACCGTCCGGCCTCCCTCCGCGACGGAGAGCATGCCGCCGTCGGGGCTGAGCAGGCCGGTCTCCGCGAACTGCCGGCGCAGGCCAGCCGCTGAACCGAAGCCGAACCACTGGTACCGGCCGGTCCCCTCCGGGCCGTTGAACTCGCGCTCGAACAGGTCGAGATCGTCGGCGGTCACCGGGCGCAGCGCGATCTCATCGGGCATGGAACGACTCCTGATCCTCTCGGCCACACGGTTCGACCTCGTATGGCCAGCGTGGGCAACGACGGCGTCTGACTCTTCCACACGCCGTGCCGCGTGCCGGCGGGATGCCCGGCGCCGCGCACCGGGAAAGGTCCTCCGGACAGGGCCCCTGGCCAGGCCGTGGTCCTCCACCGCACACCGCCACTGCGACTTCCGGAGCTTCGATGACCATGCCCCGGCGCCAGAGGCCGCTGACGAGACCCTCGCCGGCCACGCCGAGCACCGTGCCGCCTGTCTGCGGAAAGCCGGGGCCGCATGTCCCCGCGGACGGCCTCCCCCTCAGGGGACGGTGACGAACCGTCAGTTGAGCGTCGCGGTCACCACGGCGCCGGGCTCGGGGCCGGCCTGGGCCACCCGTGATCCGTCGGGCGCCCACACCCCGGAGCCGCCGGAGGTCTCCCGGTACTCGCCGCTCGGCCCCGCCACGGTCGACAGCACGACCCATACGCCGTGCACCGTCGCCCGCTCCTGCATGTGCCCGTCCCGGCACGCCGACTGCTCAGGGCCGGCACCGTAGAGCGTGCTGGCGACATAGGCGTCGATGCCCAACGCCGCTGCTTCTGCGGCGTGCTGCGGCACCGCCGCATCGCGGCACACAGCCAGCCCCAGACGCCACCCGCCGATCTCCAGCACCGCCGATTCCGCGCCCGGGGTGAAGCGGATCCTTTCGTCTCCGTGCAGGTGCATCTTCGCGTACGCCGGCGCAGCGCCCTCGCCCGTCACGGCCAGGGTCGCTATGTACTCCCGCCCGTCCTCGCCCCGCACCGGAGCACCGGCCAGCGCCATCGCCCCCGTGGTGCGGCATGCGTCGACGAGTGGAGCGAGCCGGGGGTCGTCCACGGCCACGGCCGGGGCGGCGAGGTCGTAGCCCGTGAGTGAAAGCTCCGGGAAGACGACCAGGGGTGCCTGCGCGGTCAGCACCGCCTCGGCGTGCAGAGCGGCGTTGGCGGCGACGTCCAGATCGACGCAGCGGGGCTGTGCCGCGGCGACGGTCAGTGGTTGAGGCACAAGGCACTCCAGGTCAGGCGGCGAGGGAGAACGTAGATCAGTCTAAGCAGACCGTGATCTTGGTGGGCGGGAGCAAGTCAGGGGACGGGTGCGACCGTCGCCGTGAGGTGCGTGAGGGGGGAAGCGGTGCTCCGCTCGGCCGGCGCGCCTCGCCGCTCCTTGCCTTAAGATCACGCATGTCTTGATCAACTTCGGGCAACCATCGGGGGCACAGCGGACATGAACATATGGAGGGCTGCCGTGGCCGTCCTGGCGGTGGCAGCGACCGTCGCGGGATGCGGGTCCGGGAAGGAGGCGGACGGGAACCCCAAGGCTTCGGACAAGGCCGCCTCGCCCACGGCGGAGAAGCTCGCAGCCGACCCAGGTATCCGCTACACCAAGGTTGTCCCGCCGGCGATGGAAGGCCTGGTCTGCGACGAAGGCGACGGAGGCTTCCGCTTCGGCAGCGACCTCGACATCGGCGTCTACGGCGATGACGGCTTGAAGGAGATCGCCGACGACAGCGGTGACGTCGCCGATGAGATCTCCTGCTTCGGCAGCCCACGCATCGTCCTCCGCAAGGGCACGCGGTCGGCGTCGGCGCCCACGTTCACCGCCAGGACGACCCTGTACGAGAACGTCCCCGATCCCACGGCCTCTCTGGCCAAGATCTTCGACCACTCCATGAAGCTCAGCGTGAGCTACGGCCGCAACCTCACCGGCAAGCCCCAAATCTCCACGAGCCGCAGTATGGTGGCGAAGTGTCAGCAGAACGTCACTGACACCTTCCCCATGACCACATGCTTCTGGGCCAACTACAGAGCGGTCGGCGCCGTCGACTTCTTCCCGCCGGACGGCCAGTACGTGCCGATCGCCTCGGCCGCCGCGCTGACGAAGGACTTCGTCGGTCGTGCACTCAAGGGCACGGGCGGTTCCTGACAACCCCCGGCCGGGGAACGGCACATGTGCCGGACCGACGCGTACGACGCGAAATCCCGGAGCACCGGGCGACACGGCACACATGCCCGTCGTCGCGTCAGTCGACGAGGACGCCCGGATTGAGGATGTGATGGGGGTCGAGGGCGTCCTTGGCGGCGCGCAGCGCCAGTGCGAAGGGCTCGGGGCGCTGAAGGTCGTAGGCGGGGCGATGGTCGCGGCCGACTGCGTGGTGGTGGGTGATGGTCGCGCGGTAGCGGTGCAGGACGTCACTGGCGACGGCCTTGATGTCGTCCCAGAGGGAGACCTCGTCGCCGGGTCGGCCGGCGACGGCCACGGTGAAGTAGGGGGCGGCGCCGTCTGGGTAGACGTGGGTCAGGCGGCAGTTGACGGTGGCCGGTGGCCTTCAACGCGGCGGCGCCGACCTCCGTGCGGACGGCGTCGATCAGGGCGGGAACCTTGTCCCAGGTGACGGCGGTCTCGAAGGTCTCGACGACGGCGCCCATGCGGGCCAAGCCATCGCGCAGGTAGGGCATACGCAGGAACGCCGAGCGCCAGGCACTCACGGCCGAGTCGGCCGGGGCGTCGTGGTCCGCCGTCGGCGTCCCGGCGCGGCCGCCGTGGGCGCGGGCCAGGTCCAGCGCGCACGTGAGGCGGTCGTCGACGGGGGTGGTTGCGGATTCGAAACCCAGGACGAGGACGGCGGAGCCGTCGTGCGAGGCGCCGGACAGCAGTGCTTCACCGGAATCGAGCAGCCGGCAGTTGGCCGGGGTGAGGTCGGACTGGGCGATGGCACGCACCGCGTCGAGCGCACGGTGGAAGTCGGTGAAGGCGACAGACGCCGAGGCCTTGTGGCGCGGCCGCTCCTGCAGGCGCATCCACGCCTCGGTGATGACCCCGAGCGCGCCCTCGGAACCGAGGAACAGGCGGTCGGGCGATGGCCCCGCGCCGGACGCGGGCAGCCGCCAGGACGTGCAGGCGCCGGCGGGTGTGACCACGCGCAGGGATTGCACGAAGTCATCGATGTGGGTGCGGACGGTGGCGTAGTGGCCGCCGGCCCGGGTGGCCAGCCAGCCGCCGAGGGTGGAGAACTCGAAGCTCTGCGGGAAGTGGCGCAGCGTGAGGCCGTGGGGCCGCAGCTGCTCCTCCAGCACGGGACCGAGCGCGCCGGCCTGGATGCGGGCTGAGCGGCTGGTGGTGTCGATCTCGAGAACCCGGTCCATCGAGGTCAGATCCAGCGACAGCACGGCGCGGTGGTCGTCGCCTCGGTACTCGACGCCGCCGACCACCGAGGAGCCGCCACCGAAGGGGATGACGGCCACGCCATGCTCGCCGGCCCAGTCCAGCAGGTCGGCGACCTCTTGGTCGTCGGTCGGTCGGGCGACCAGGTCGGGGATCCGGCCGGCCCGGCCGCGCAGGGCCCGGATGACGTCGCGGTAGGCCTTGCCCATGGCGTGGGCGGCCCGCGCTTCGGGATCGCTGGTGACCAGGTGCGCCAGTGCGGGCGGAGGTGTCGCGCCGGGGCGGGTGATGGGCAGGTCGGTGACCCGGGGTATCGGCAGCGGGCGGGCCAGGGTGCCGGGCAGCAGGGCGCCCATGGCGGTGCATTCGGCGTCGTCGGGGTGGGCGTCGGCGTAGCCCCAGCCCCACCAGGAGCGGGTGCGGCAGGTGCCGGGGTCGGACGGGAGAGCAGGCATGGGGGCTCCCAGGCTGTGTCCAGGTAATTGACCGAGCGGTAAATTACCCTAGGGTTATATTGAGTCCATGACAACGCCCCCCTCCAGAGCCGGCACCAAGGGCGTGCCCAGGGCCGCACGCGAGCGCCAGGTGCTGGCCGCGGCAACCGAGGAGTTCGGCCGCCGCGGCTACGAGGCCACCACCGTTGCCGCCATCGCCGCCCGCGTGGGCGTCACCAAGCCACTGCTGCACCACTATTTCGGCGGCAAGCAGGACCTCTACGTCGCCTGCCTGAATCTGGTCGGCGACCGGCTGCTGGACGCGATCGGCGCCGCGATGGCCCAGCACGACCCCAGTGCGCCGCCCACTCCCCTGCGCGTGCTGCACGCCCTGTTCACCGCCCTGGACGGGCAGCGCGAAGCGTGGTTCGTCCTCTACGACGCCACGCTGCCGCCCGACAGCGAAGCCGCCCGACGCGCGGCGTGCTACCGCGGCGCCATCGACGACCTCGCCAAGCTCGGCACCGCCGACCTGCTGCACGCGGCCGGATCCAATGACCCGCTCGACGCCGACGCCCTCACATACGCCTGGCGCGGCCTGTGTACCGCCCTGGTCCGCTGGTGGGTCAACCACCCCGACCAGTCACCGGAAGCCATGGCGCAACGCTGCGCGCGGCTCTTCGCGGCCAGCCGCAGCATCCTCACCACCGGCGACGAGAGCATGTGAGCCTGGCCGCCGGCCCGGTCACTCCGGTAGGGCTGCTGGTACGAGTGCTGAACCGGCACCGACGCGGGCCACCGGTCCGGCGGCTCGGCACGGGGTCCGCAGCGGCCTGCGTAGAGGGGTGGACGGCGAAGAGGGGGACGCCGGGGAGGGGTGGACGGCGAACGTCGCGGGCTAAGGCTGGAGTACCAGGTCCCGCTGGTACCACGTGCCTGGCTTGCCGCCGAGGTCGGCCGGGTCGGCTGGGCCGACCGGGACGAACCCGGCTTTGGTCAGCACCTTCTGGGACGCGACATTCACGTGTGCGGTGGCCGCCCGCAGGGTGCGCAGCCCGTGCCGCGCCGCCGCCAGCCGGCACAGCTCCCGGACGGTCGCGGTCGCCACGCCCCGACCGGCCACGTGCTGCGCGACCCGGTAGCCGAGTTCGGCGGTGTGATCCTCGATGTCGACCAGGTTGAACCTGCCCAGTACCGAGCCGTCCTCGGCGACGAGCACGTGGAAGGCGCAGATCCCGGCCTCCTGCTCAGCCAGCAAGGCGTTGTACCGGTCGGTGAACTGGTCGAAGTAGTCGTCGCCGCGGTCGGAGACCGCGGCCGCGAAGTAGGTGCGGTTCGCCAGCTCGAAGGCCAGGACCGCCGGGGCATGACCAGCATGCAGACGCTTCAGCTCGGGCATCGCCCGACTCTACCGAGATCCTCGTTGTCCTCCTCCGTCGGAGACGTGCGCGTGTCTGCGCCCGTCCGGTGGTCCATCAGCCGCGGCAGGAGATCCTCGACGGCAGTGTTCAGGTGGAGTTGGAGCTGGTGGTGCGGGAAGAAGAACCCGCTGTCGGTGCGGTGGAGCAGGATGCGCTCCTCCGCCGTGTGCAGGAACCGCCGGTACCGGTAGGGGGTGCGCCCCCGGTACGCCAGGATCGCCCTGATCGTCCAGTGCCGCAGGACGGCCAGCCCTCCGTACCGGAAGCCCCGGACCACGGCGAACAGCGTGCCGAGCAGGGCGGCGACGAAGCCGGCCCGGCGCAGGTCGTGGCCGGGCACGGCGAAGCCGATCAGCACGAGCAGGCTCATGCCGCCCACCGCCAGCCCCGCGAGGCCGTGGACCAGCGAGAATCGGACCGTGCGGCGTACACCGTCGTTGGGGCGTGGGCGGCGGTCCTGCAGCGAGGGCTCGAATTGATTGCCGGCGAGGTAGATCAGGCCCATCAGCAGGGCGGAGGCCGGGCCGATCCACGGGGGCTTCGGGCAGAGCAGGTGGACGACGTACCCGAGCAGGCAGTCGATGGCGATCCACTGCAGCGCGGACAGTGTGCCGCGCGCCAGTGGTGAGTGGATCACGTACTCCCGCCGGCGCCAGGTCCACCGCAGTTGCTCCACCGGCTGGAACACATCGGTGTAGCCGGCTTCCATTTGGGTGAGCGCGACCCAGAAGTAGGCGAGTCCCACCACGACACATCCGGGCGCGCTCAGGTCGGCCCCCACCATGAAGACCAACCAGGCCAGGAGGAGAAGCATCAGAGGCGCGTTGGCCATCATGGGGATCACCAGGGCCCCGCGCTCCCGGCCGGTACGGGCCTCGCCCCCGTCCTCGCGTTCGTCGGTCTTCAGGAAGTGCCGCTCCGACCGGTACGCCTGCGCGCCGATGTTGACGGCCATGGCCAGGGCGAGGGCGTCGGCGTCCCGGAGGCTGGTGTGCAGCACGCCGGCCCGGACGGCGACCGTCAGCCACACCAGGGGCAGCCCGAGGGCGAGGAAGGACATGGTCACGTTGGGGATGATCCGCGGGATGATCCCTTCGGTGCGGGACAACCAGCTCAGGTCCAGCCGGTCCAGGTAGAGCACCCGTTCCTCACGTGCGGTGAGCGTCCGGGCCAGCCAGGTCAGCCAGGTCAGGGTCCGCTCGGGGGCCTCGTCCGGTCTCGGGCGCTCGCGTCGCAGGCACTCCCGTGTGTACGCGTCGAAGATCCGGTTGCGACGCTCGGCGAGGCTGCCGGGGGCGCGCAGGTCATTGGCCGGCCGGTTGCGGTAGGTGAGCCTGATGAAGCTGAGCATCATCGGCGACTGGAACAGCGGCCAAAGGTCCAGGTCTTCCTTCAGCGCGGCGTGGACGTCTGCGAGGGCTTCCCGGTCCTCTTCGAGGAACTCCTGTACGTCGCGCTGGTCGGGGGGCTGTATCTCGACGTAACGCAGCGCACGGAGGTCGAAGGCCAGCCGGCGCAGGTCGGCCTCGTCCGTCCGGCAGCCCACGGCGATGCCCGGGCAGAGCCGGCGCAGGCGCCGGAGTTCGGCGACGCACTTGGGGCGGTCCCGCTCCGGCACCTCGTCCAGGCCGTCCAGCACCGGCAGCAGCCGGTGCTCGCTCAACCAGGTCCGCACCAGCACGCCCGAGACGCCCCGGTAGGTTCTCATGGCGGTGGCCAGCCACTCCTCGATGGGTTCGCCTCGGTAGGTGTCCAGCCGTAAGAAGACCGGGACGTGGAGGGGTTCGCCGGTGTCGGGGCTGCTCAGCGCCTCCACGGCCAGCCGGTGGGCGAGCCGGGCGAGCTGGGTGGTCTTGCCCATGCCCGGCCTGCCGAGCACCACCAACTCGTCGGTGTCCCCGTAGAGCGCGCGGATGTTCGTCACCCCGGTCGGCACCGGCACGGGGTCGGGCGCGTTTCGCCGGGCTCTCCTCGTGCGACGTCGGCGGCGTTCGCGGCCGAGGGGCCCCCGGGCCGGCTGCTTCTCGGTGAGGATCACGAAATGGGGCGTGAGGTAGTGGTAGGCCTCGGCCCGGCCGAGCTCGACGGCAGTCCGGTCCCTGACTTGCTTGACGAGCCGGCGACGCATCCGTATCGCGTTGCTGTCCCGGCGGGCCCGGGCCGGCCAGGTGACGGCCATGACGACCCACGCGACGAGCGTCCGGAGGAGTCGCCGAACCGGATAGCGGCGCTCCCCCGCGCCGGGGGCGGTCGAGCCCGTATCCGGCGCGGCACCGGCTCCCGTGCCGTCACCGCCCGGGTCGCCCGCCTCTCGCTCGTCCTCCACCCCGGGCAGCAGGAGACGAGCAGGCTGCTGCTCCTCGTCACCCGCCTCGTGCTGCATCCGTGCCGCATGCCAGCGCGGCTCCCACTCGTCGGCGTCCCCGCCCAGAGCTGTGACGATCGACCGGAACGGGACCAGCTGCGGCCGCCGCTTGCCGGAGAACGACTCGGAGACATAGGACCGGCTGATATGAGCGGCCTTGGCCAGTGCGATGACCGTGGGACGGTCGCCTGGGTCGAGTGCTTCGTAGAGCTCGTCGAAGACCCGGCGCATCAGCGCCACCCAGGGTCGCAACTCCGGTGTGGCCGTAGCGGGGTCCGGGCGTTGCGGACCCTTGCGCTGGTAGCCGGACCCTCCTGCCATCCCGTTCTCCTTGTTCACGAGCCGTGCATTCCTGTTCACGCGTTCGCAGCTGCCGGAAGTGCCTGGTCGGCGGCGTGCGGCAGGCCGTAGAACTGTGCTCGTCGGACGGCGCTGACCGATCCCGCCGCAACCGCCCCCTACGGCCCCGGTGTGCTCATCCTGGCCTGCGTGGCGGGATTTGTCCGGCCAACTGCTCGTTTCCGAGACTGACTTGACGTATCCGAGGAGTCCTCACATGGCAGCTTCACGTCTTCTCGCCTCTCTCAGTGGCGTTTTGACCGGGTTGGGGGTGCCGGCCGAGGCACCGTGGTGGGTGCACGTCTCACTGACGTTCACGACCCTCCTCGTCCTGCGCGCCGAGGCCCTCGTCAACGCCCACAACGAGGTCCGCCGCGGCCTCCACGAAAGCCGCCTCCTGTCCGAGCTCCCCCGTCGGCAGGCTCTCGCCTACCTCCGCGAGGTCCGGCGCTCCCGCCCCCGTCGCCGATGAAGTGCTGTCCCCGCCCGGCCTGGTGGTGGAGGAACAGGCCGACGGCCCGCCGCGGGACAGGCGCCCATGCCCTACGGGCAGGACTGGACCCATCTGTTCGACCCCTCAGGCTTCGCGCACCTCGCCACGGGGATCGCGGTCCCGGTCAGCCACGATCGTCCTGGCCACCTGCCCTCAGCCGAGGTCGACCACGCCGTGCCCGGCACCCAGTTCCGGTTCGTCGAGCATGCGCCGCTTGTAGGAGCGGCCCGAGACCGCTCGCGGCGAGCCGGTCGAGAAAGGTGACGGAATCGGGTCTGGCCGTCTCGACGCAGCCTAGACCTTCGAGTCCTTCTTCCAGTCCTGGACGAGGAGCCCGAGCAACACCTCGTCCAGGAACTCGCCCATCACCCAGGCCGAGGAGCGCAGCACGCCCTCGCGGACGAAGCCGTTGCGCTCGGCGGAGCGCAGCATCGCGGCGTTGTCCGACAGGGTCTCGATCTGCAGCCGCTGCAGGCCGCGCACGACGAAACCGTAGTGGCACAGCACGGCGACCACATCGGTGCCGTAGCCCTTGCCGCGGCAGGACGGCAGCAGCCCCAGCCCGATGTGCGCGGACCGGTTGTGGTTGTCGATGCCCCACAGCGTCGCCGTACCGACCAGCGTGCCGCCGTCCAGCTCCACCACGGAGAACGGCACGTGCCCTTGCTCCCTGTCGTCCACCACAAGCCGCGGATCCTTCGAGCCGGGCGTGATCGGCCGCCACGGCCGGCTGTCGGCCCGCGAGGAGTTGACCACGTCGTCGTAGAGCTCGGCCCGCAGGATCGGAACGTCTTCCTCGTGCCGCGCCCTGAGCGCAACCTTGTCGCCTCTTAGCATGCAGGCTTCCTATCCGACGGACCGGCCGAGGACAAACCAATAAGCCGTCGCCTCAGTTGCGGTAGCAGCGGTAGCAGTTGAGGGAGGTGACGATGACGCGCAACGCCAGGCTCGTTGGCCCGCAGGGCCGGCTGCTGCCAGGACCAGCCGTGCCGCCGCCCCGGTACCGGGCGGCCCTCCCCCGGCGACACCGAGCGGCAGGGCCGTATCCTGAGGCAGGCGATGCAGGCACTGCCGATGCGTCGCAGCCGCCCGCCGCAGCCGGGCGCCGCCCCCACTCCGGGTACCAGGTGCCCGGCGAACGATCAGGAGTCGACCGGTGATCAGTCTGGCCGCAGTGGGGGGAGTGGCCCTGGTCGAACTGGGTATGGCCCTGACTCCGGGACCGAACATGATCCACCTCGCCTCTCGCGCGATCACCCAAGGCCGCAGGGCGGGTCTGGTCAGCCTGAGCGGGACCGCCGTGGGATTCCTGTGCTACCTGCTGGCCGCGGCCGCAGGCCTGTCCGCGTTGTTCGCCGCCGTGCCGCTGGCGTTCACGGTGGTCAAGCTCGCCGGTGCCGCCTACCTGGCCCACCTGGCCTGGGGCATGCTCAAGCCCGGTGGCCGCTCGCCCTTCGACCCGGTCCAGGACCTGCCTCCGGTCTCTGACGCCCGCCTGTTCTCGATGGGGCTCCTGACCAATCTCCTCAACCCCAAGATCGCTCTCATGTACGCCGCTCTTCTGCCCCAGTTCATGGATCCGCAGGCGGGCCCGGACTGGGCGCAACTGCTCCAACTCGGCAGTGTGCAGATCACCGTGGGGATCACCGTGAACGCTCTGATCATGCTGGGCGCAGCACGGGTGTCGGGATTCCTGGCCGCCCGGCCCCGCGTGATGAATGCTCAGCGGTTCGCGTCAGGCGGCTTGCTCGGCATCTTCGCGCTCCGCACCGCCCTGTCCCGTACGCCTGTCTCGGCCTGAGCCACGCCCGCGCGCCTGTGACACCCATGCCGCTGGGATCTGCCGGACACGTCACGGAGATCGATGACGCGGTCGTGAGTGATCTGGCTCTTCTCATCAGCAGCGCCCGGCGCCAGAACCAGAGCCTCTACCGCACGGACTGCGGCACGCCCCGGCACACGCCGATGGTCACCGTGCGGGTGCGCGGGGGCGTGGTAGGGCCAAGTGGACACCGGGTGTACCGCGCTTCACGTCGTAGCGCAGGCTTGTGCCGCCGCGCCGAGACGACGGACGCCCTCGGCGAGGTCGGCGAGGTTCTCGGAGGCTGCGAATCCGAGCCTCAGGCAGGCGCCTGGTTGTTCGGCCGGGAAGTAGCGGGCGCCCGCGTTGACCGCCACACCGTGGGCCCGTGCCGCGTCCGCGACGGCGGAGTCCTCAAGGCCGGGCGGTAGTTGGACCCACAGGTGCAGGCCACCTTCCGGGATCCGGGTCGGCGTCCACTCGGGCAGTTCGCGGGCCAGGGCTCCGGTCAGTACCGCGCAACGCTCCCTCAACTGCGCGGCAAGGGCGCGCAGATGCCGGTCCCACGCGGGAGTGCTCACCAGCTCCAGGGCCGCCTCCTGCAGCGGCCTGGCGACGAAGAAGTCGTCGACCCGGCGCATCCCCTGCAGTCTTCGCATCACCGGTCCACGGGCGATCACCGCCCCGATGCGCAGGCTTGGCGAGGCCGGCTTGGTCAGCGAGGTCAGCTGGATCACGGTGCCGTCGCGGTCGTCCGCGACCAGAGGGAGGGGCACCGGGCCGCCGTGGCCGAGGTGGCGGGCGAAGTCGTCCTCGACGAGGAACGCCCCGGCGGCGCGGGCCACGTCCACGACCTGGCGGCGGCGCGCCGGCGCGAGCACGGCGCCCGTCGGATTGTGGAAGGTGGGCTGGCAGTACAGCAGCCGGGCCCCGGTCACGGCGAAGGCGTCGGCCAGCAGGTCGGGGCGGACACCGTCGTCGTCCATCGGTACGGCGACCGGGCGGAGCCCCGCCGCGCGGGCGGCGGCCAGCGCGCCCGGATACGTCGGCGACTCCACCAGCACCGGGCTGCCCGGCGCGGCCAGCGCCCGGAACAGCATCGACAGCGCGCCCTGGCCGCCGCCGGTGATCAGTACGTCCTCAGGGCCGACCGCGCTTCCGGTCGCCTGGGCGAAGACCGCGCGCAGCGGTGCCAGGCCCGCGGCGGATGCCCGGTCCCAGGCGCCGGGACGGCGGGCCGCCCGGGCCAGCGCCGCGCTCAACGCCCGTTCGGGGCGCAGCGACGGGTGCAGATAGCCGCCTGCCATGGCGATCCCGCCCGCGGGTGGCGCATCCGGCAGGCCGTCCGCCGCGCCCGGATCGAAGTCACGTCCGGCGAGGGCCACCACCTGCCACGAGGTGTCCGGCGCATCGGCGGCCGAGCGAGCGCGGCGCGGGGCGACGTACGTGCCACTGCCCGGCCGGGTGACCACCTCGCCCTCGGCCGACAGTTGGGCGAACGCCCTCGACACCGTCACCGGGCTGACGCCGTGACGCATCGTCAACTCCCGGCTGCTGGGCAGCCGGTCACCGGGCGTGAGACGCGCGATCTCCGTGCGCAGTATCCCTACCAGCGCCTCAGTACTGCTACTCTCAGACATGAGACAACAGAGTAACGCTTCTCTCCCTGCTGAAGAATCGCTTCTCGAAACGGCGGCAGGGATCCAGGCGCTCCGCGCCGACACCCCGGGCTGCGAGTCGGTCATCCACTTCAACAACGCGGGCTGCGGCCTGGTGGCACGCCCCGTCCTCACGGCGATGACCGACCACCTCCAACTGGAGGCGGAGATCGGCGGATACGAGGCCTCCGCCGCACGGGACGTCCAGGTCCGTGACTTCTACGCGTCGATCGCCGACCTCCTGGGCACCGGACCCGGCAACATAGCCTTCGCCGGCAGCGCGACGCACGCGTACACCAAGGCCCTGTCGGCGATCGACTTCCGGGCCGGCGACGTCATCCTCACCACGCGCAACGACTTCATCTCCAACCAGATCGCGTTCCTGGCCCTGCGCAAACGCTTCGGCGTCGAGGTCGTCCACGCCCCCGACCTCCCCGACGGCAGGGGCGTCGACGTCGACGCCATGGCGGCGCTCATGCGCTACCGCCGCCCCCGCCTCGTCGCCGCGACGCATGTACCCACCAACTCCGGCCTGGTCCAGCCGGTGGCCGAGATCGGCCGCCACTGCCGGGAGCTGGGACTGCTCTACCTCGTGGACGCCTGCCAGTCGGTGGGGCAGTACCCGATCGACGTGGACGGGATCGGCTGCGACCTGCTCACCGCGACCTGCCGCAAGTTCCTGCGCGGCCCGCGCGGTTCGGGCTTCCTCTACGTCTCCGACCGCGTCCTGCGGGAGGGCTACGAGCCCTTGTTCATCGACATGTACGGCGCCCGCTGGGTCGAGCCCGAGGCATACCGGCCGGTGGACAGCGCGGCACGGTTCGAGGAGTGGGAGTTCCCGTACGCCACCCTGCTCGGCTGCGCGGCGGCGGTGCGCTACGCCCTCCGCGTCGGCCTGGAGCCGATCTCCCGCCGGACGCCCGCGCTGGCCGCCCGGCTTCGCGACCACCTGGCGGGTATCCCCGGCGTACGGCTCCTCGACCGCGGGCCGGCCCCGGCAGCGCTCGTCACCTTCGAGGTCGAGGGCTGGCAGCCACAGCCGTTCAAGACCGCCCTGGACGAACGGGGCGTCAACTCGGCTCTGAGCTTCCGCGAGTTCGCGCAGTACGACTTCGGCGACAAGGACGTCGACTGGTGCCTGCGCCTGTCACCGCACTACTACAACACCGAGGACGAGGTCGACACGGTCGCCGCGGCCGTCGCCGAACTCGCCGAACGCGGGCGGAGGAACCGCTGATGGCGGCGGCGAACGCAACGGCGGCCGGCCCGGAGGCGGCGGCCGGCCCGGAGGCGGCGGCCGGCCCGGAGGCGGCGGCCGGCCCGGAGGCGGCGGCCGGCCCGGAGGCGGCGGCCGGCCCGGAGGCGGCGGCCGGTCCGGAGGCGGCGGCCGGGAAACCGCCCAGGACCCTGTGGCACAACGGCGACTTCCTCAAGTTCTGGCTGGGCGAGACCGTGTCGCTGCTCGGCACCCAGGTGACGACCCTCGCGCTGCCCCTCACCGCCATCCGTGCGTTCGGGGCGAGCGACGAGCAGGTGGGACTGCTGCGGTTCCTGCAGCTCGCCCCCTATCTCGGCCTCGCCCTGGTCTTCGGGGTGTGGGTGGACCGGGTCCGCAGGCGCAGGGTCATGCTCGCGGCGAACCTGGTCCGGATGGTCCTGCTGGCGCTGGTCCCCGTCCTGCACTGGGCGGACGCCCTCAGCATGGTCACCCTGACGGTCATCGCGTGCGCCGTCGGTGTCGCGTCGGTGCTGTTCGACGTGAGCTGGATGTCGTACGTCCCCACGCTGGTCCGCGACCCCGATCAGTATGTCGAGGCGAGCGCGAAGATGGGCGTCAGCTCCTCCACGGCGGATGTGGCGGGACCCGGTCTGGCAGGCGTCCTGGTGTCGGCGCTGACGGCACCGGTGGCACTGATCGTGGACGCCTTCTCGTACCTGGTCTCCGTGCTCTCCCTGCTGCTCATCCGCACGCCCGAGCCGCGTCCGAAGCAGGGCGCTCGCCGCCACATCCGGTCGGAGCTGCGGGACGGCCTCCGCTGGGTCATGACGGACAGGATCCTGCGCGCCTTGGCGCTCGTCGGGTTCTGCTGCAACTTCTCCATGATCACCGTATGGACGATGTTCCTGATCCACGGCACACACGACCTGCGTCTCGCCCCTTCGGTTCTCGGCGGCATCTTCGCCACGGCCTCGGTGGGCGGCCTCATCGGCGCGTTGGTCTCCGGGCGGGTGATCGATCGGTTCCGCCTCGGACGCGTCTACCTGCTGGCCCAGTCGGCCCTGCTGCTCGGCCCGAGCCTCCTCGCCGTCGCCGCCGGACCGAGCTGGCTGGTGATCGCGATGTGCGTGACGTCCTTCTTCGTCACGTACCTGGGACTCGGCGTCGCCAACGTCATCATCGTCAGCCTCCGCCAGACGAGCACTCCCGCGTCCATGATGGGGCGGATGACCGCGGCCTTCCGGACACTGCTGTTCGGCGGCGGCGCACTCGGTGGCCTGACCGCCGGACTCCTGACCGGCGCGCTCGGCGGCAGAGGCGCCCTGACCGTCGCGGCGGTCGGCTCCGCCGCCGTGGCGATCGGACTCTTCGCGTCCCCTGTCACCAGGCTGGCAGCCCTGCCGTCACCGGCCGAGCCACGTGCGCGGTGACCGCCAACGCCGTCGTGGCGGGGCTGTGGTGCTGTTACCCCCTCCGCAGTTCTTGCGCGCCTGGAACTGGGAGCCCGTTTCGGGTATTTCCTGGCAGTGATGCCGGCCTCCTGGCGGAGCGGGATCCGAGGGCCTGGTCAGGCTCCACCCCGCTCGGCCGGCCGCCCTCGTACTTCGGGCAGAGGGAGTCGAAGCTGTCGGCGTTGAGTTTGTGGATCACGTCCCGGGGCCCGGGCCGGGGCTGGTGCATGTCACCTCGGCGGTCTTCGCCGCCGGCGTGTCCTGCGCGGACAGCAGCAGCATCTCGGCCCGCCGCCAGGTGGCGGGCAGAGGTCGGTTCCCGTGCGGGTGCAGGCGGTCGGTGAGGAAGGCGAGGATCTCGTCGCGGGCCAGGACCGTGGGGTGGCCGGCCTCGTCGACGAGATGGGCGGTGACGACGCTGTGCGGGGTACCGACCAGGTCGGCGAAGAACGGCGGCGGAGCCGGGTTGGCCGCGCTGTCCGGGAGGACACGCCCGTCGAAGGCGTCGCCGAGCGGCGCGCGGTAGGCGGCGAAGCGCTGCCCCGTGCACCAGCGGTCACCCTCGAACCGGTAGGCGAGGACGGTGAGTCCGTCGCGATCGAGCCGGTCGCGCACCGCGCGCGCGTCCGCCGCGTCGAGTTCGAGTCGGCCCTGTTCTCGTATAGCTACGACGAACGGACATGTAGCGCTGCGTAACACCCAAGGGCGGAGTCGCGGTCAGGGGCAACGAGGCAGCGGGTAGGCGTGGTGACGCTTCTTGTGCTTGCCTTCACGCGACCGAGCGGCCTTGCTCGATCGGTGGCAGGTGGCCGCTTATGTGATCCAGATGGGGCCGCACGGTCCAGGGCTCCCTCATCAAAGGGCCGTCGGTGGTTCTTGAAGCACCAGGGTTTTTGAGGGAGTTCTTGAGGGCCTGGGACCCCTTCGAGGGGCACTTCGGCCGATCCTCAGAAAACGATGGTTAGTTGACGGCACACTGACTTCCGTGGCCGCCCTGACCGACATGCTCGACGCCGACGACAACCTCCTCGTCGCCTTCCCGCTCCACCCGACAGAGATCCGCATCGGCTACGCGCGGGTATCCACGGGTGGGCAGAAGCTCGACCGGCAGATCGACGCACTCACCGAGGCAAGGTGCCGACGCATCTTCGCCGACAAGAAGTCCGGGAAGAACGACATGCGCCCGGAGCTGAAGGCGTGCCACGCCTTCCTACAGGCCGGCGACACCCTGGTCGTCCCCTCCCTGGACCGGTACGGCCGCTCTTTGCAGGACCTGGTGAACATGGTCGCCGAGCTGCGTGAACGGGGGATCGGCTTCTCCTCGCTTCACGAGAGGCTCGACACCCTCACCCCCGGCGGCAGATTGATCTTCCACGTCTTCGCGGCGCTTGCGGAGTTCATCAGGGAGCTGATCGTGCAGGGCACGAACGAAGGCCTGGCTGCCGCGCGGGCCCGTGGACGCGTCGGCGGACGGCCCACCGTCGTCAACGACGACCTAATCCGCAAGGCCCGGGACATGCTGCCCAATCCGGA
The DNA here is from genome assembly GCF_014649495.1 of Streptomyces filipinensis. GTDB lineage: Bacteria > Actinomycetota > Actinomycetes > Streptomycetales > Streptomycetaceae > Streptomyces > Streptomyces filipinensis. The sequence continues at coordinate 194,046 of NZ_BMTD01000015.1, forward strand.
GAACAGTGTCGAGTCGATCGCCAAGATCCTCGGTGTTTCCGTCGGCACTCTCTACAACCACATCCCAGACCTCAAACAGCTTCGGAACGCGTAAACCTCGCAGAGGTTGGAAGGAACTCGAATCCATGGATGACAATGAATCCGGTACCACCTGGAACATCACGGGCTCGCAGGGCTTCATTGCTGGCTCACAGAGCAACTTCACCCAGAACAACAATCACAGCACTGGATTCCGGGTCGAAGATGTAACCACCTTGGTCGAAATGATCAGAAGGAACGGTGACCTTCTGGAACTTCCAGATGCCCAGCGGGAAGAACTCATCCAGGATGCAGAGGTCCTTGAGGACGAGGCAACAAGTTCTCACCCCGACGAGGGAAGGATGCGGAAAATCGCCCGGAGGATCAGGGAAATCCTCACGTCGGCCCCTACGGATTCCATGGTCCAGCAGATGCTTCTCTCGGCCTTCAACCAGGGGATCGGTTCAGCCCTGGGCGGCTAGCAGGTAGTCATGTCGAACGCAGGACCAGCAGATATGGAGAGGCCACGTTGGACCCCAGCATGTTGCCTGACGGCGAATTGGATCTTCTTGAGTTCCTCTACGAGGAATCTCAACGCCCTCTCGGACCCGAGCATCCCGTCAAACATGACTGCTTTCACTGTCAACTCGAAGCCAAGGTCAGAGCCCAAACCCCCGCCCCACCTGAAGGGAACCCCGTGCCTTTGGAGCGGATTCCCGGGGAGCTTGTGGAGAGCGTAGAGCCGCTGGCAGCGAAGAATCTCGCCGCCATGACCACAATCCGAGCTGACCGGGCTGTTCGACTCACCGAAAGCGGACAACGCGTCTATCGTGAATATCTCAGGCAGAGACAGCAGGCTCGATACGAGGCGCGCCTGCGCGGCAACCCGGCGACCGTCATCAACATTCGTGATTCGCACGGATTCATTGCGGGCTCGCAACGTGATTTCACCCAAGACAATCACGGCGATTTCTGAGGGGCATGAGAGAGGGGAATCGCCCGCGTCAGCCTCACTGCTTGGCCGACCGGCAGCGGCCAACGCGTATGCCGGGCTCGACCTGGTTCGCGTCCTCGAGGGTCGTTGGTTGCGCAGCGGTACGCCCGGGCTCAGCCATGCAGGCACCGTACGCCCGGCCGGTCACGCGGGTGCCGGGGTGGCCTCGTCCTGCGGCCCGCGCGGTCCGGGCACCGGCGTGGCCGGGCGGGTGAGGTCCAGGTCGAGGCGGCTGTTCATGGCCAGCTCGAACCGGCCATAAGGGTTCACGTGCGTCCAGAACAGCGGGGACAGCGCCCGTCGGTCCGCATCGGTGAGCGTTGCGGACCACTTCGGGTCAGCGAGGACCTGCTGTATCAGCGGCGTGTTGACGTGGACCAGGGCGGACTGGAGCAGGTGGAGGGCGAGCATGGATACCTCCTGGGACTCCTTGTCCGCACCTGCCAGGTCGCCGTCCTTGCCGTAGAAGAGGTCCCTGTTCGCGCTGTTCCCGTTCTCCACGACCTGCAACCCCTCGTGGATCTCCTGCCTCAGCTCCACGTCGGCGAGGTAGTCACAGACGAACGCCGTACGCACCGCCCGCCCGAGTTCCTCGATTGCCTGGTAGGTGGGGTGCTTCGGCCCGCCGCGGGTGAAACGCCGTAGGACCTGCTCGGCCTCGGCGGTGCCCAGGCGCAGGGCGGTGGTGTACTTGACGATCTGGTCATACTGCTGGCGGATCAGGTCCCAGTTGATCGTCTTGGTGGACCGTACTGGCACGAGGTTCGGCCAGTTGTCGTCCTCGCCGGCTGCCGGCCGGTACAGCCGGGCGGAGCCGATGTTCTTCAGCCTGGGCATCAGCTTGAAGTCGAGCATGTGGGCGAAGGCGAAGCCGACGATGGACGCGCCATGGGTGTCGGTGTACTGCCGGTCGACCTCCATGTCGGTGCAGTGCCGTAGCACACCCTCGATCATCGAGGCGACCTCAGAGGCCGAACAGGACTTGAGTTGGGAGTAGATGCACACCGACTTGCGTTCGACGTGCCAGTAGATCATCACGCCGGGGCCGCGGTAGCGCTAGTGCCACTCGGTCATCAGGTTCGAGGACCAGGAGCCGAACTTTCGGCTGTCAGAGGCGCAGGCGGTGCCGGTGCCCCACCACATCTCGTCCCGGGCGGCCAAGGTGGCGTTGACCAACTTCACCAGCGCGGCACGCACGTTGGGTCGATTGACGAACAGGTGCCGTACCCGCCGCAGCGTTGCCTCGCTCTCGCCGTGCCTGCCAGTCACCGCGACGCGCTTGATGCCCCTCCAGGGCCATGGTGAGGGCGAAGTTGCCGGTGAAGCACAAACCGATCGCCCCCACCCCTGGACCACCGCACGCGGTGTGGGCCTGGCGCGCCAGGCCGCGCAGCCAGACCGTCACCGGGCTGGTGCCGCCTCCGGCGAAGGCGCGGAACTCCGCGCTGACACAGGCGCGTCGGACGACCTCCCGGCCGCCCTCGACCGTGGGGAAGGCGCCGTCCGTCCCGAACAGGGAGGGCACATGGACGGTGAAACCCGCGTCCCGCACCCAGCGCGCGAGCCGCAGGACGTCGGGGCTGATGCCCGGCATCTCGGGCAGCACCACGACCGCGGGCCCCGTCCCGGCCACGTACACCGTCTTCGCCACCCCCTCAACTGTCACGCTCCGGCGGGTGAAGTCGGTGATCGGATCGCTGTCGTTCATGGGGCCAGCCTGGTCCCGGGGCCGGCCGCCCGGTGAGGGGCGGGATCGCCAAGGCCAGGGGTAATCTCGCCACACGCGCGCGCGGCGAGCGGAACGTGGTCGGGGACCGGGACCGGGGACAGGGGGTACGCAAGCCATGGCGGAGGCGGCGCGGCAGGCGGAGGACGGTGCGGGTACGGGCGGCGGACCGGGTGCGCTGCGGGTCGGGGTCCTGGCGTACCCGGGCTGCTTCGCGTCCGAAGTGTTCGGGGTCCCCGACCTGTTGACGATGGCCGGGCATGTCGCCGGACCGGACGCGCCCGGCTACCGGGTGTCGGTCGTCTCGCCCCGCCGCCGGGTCACCGCCTCGGGCGGGGCGAGCCTGGACGTGCGTCCCTTGCGCGAGGTCGACGTCCTGGTGGTCCCCGGCTTCGAACTGCGCCCGGACACGGACCTCGACCCGCGGCTCGCCCGGCTCGCCCCCGAGATCGCGGCGATCCGCGCGCAGGCCGCCGCCGGCACCGCCATCGTCTCCCTCTGCGTCGGCGCGTTCCTGCTCGCCGAGGCCGGGCTCCTCGACCGGCGTCGGGCCACCACCTCCTGGCTGCACGCCGGCGAGCTGGCCAGGCCCTGCCCGGATGCCGACGTGCGGCCCGAACACCTGGTCGTCACCGACACGGGGGTGACGACCACAGCCGCCTTCAGCGCCATGTACGACTTCGCGCTGGACCTGATCCGCCGGCACAACGGCGCCCGGGTGGCCCGCACCACCGCCCGGCTGACGCTCGTCGACGACGCGCGGACCTCTCAGGCCCCGTACGTCGACCCACGACTGCTCCCCCAGCCCGGCCACGAGTTCTCCCAACGGGTCATGCGACGGCTCGACCAGAACCTCGCCGAGCGGTACGACCTCGCAGCGCTCGCGGACGCCTTCCGGGTCAGCACCCGCACCCTGCTGCGCCGGTTCGCCGATGAGACCGGACGCAGCCCGCTGGCCCATCTGCAGGACTCGCGGGTCCGCCGCGCCCGCCATCCTCTGGAGACCACCGACCGCACGGTCGCCTCCGTCGCCGCGGCCGTCGGCTACCAGGACCCCGGCACCTTCGCCGCCCTCTTCGCCCGCCACACCGGCCATCGGCCGAGCGCCTACCGGACCGCCTTCCGCCGCACGGCCCGGACGTCCGCCCTGGCCGGCGGCGCCTAGGCGCGGAGGGGCACACCCCGGTTCGACCGTGGCAGACCGGCCGCGGACGGTTCGCTCGCCGGGCCGCCGACGGCACCTTCGAGCGCCTCTGCTCCACCCGCGCCTTCCGGAGCGGCATCCCTGCTCCCCGGCGGCCGTGCAGCAGGGATGCGGAGTCCGGCTGTCGGCCAGAACCGGTCAGTTTTCGAGAAGCGCCGGCCACCAGGCCGCCCCTACCGTCGAAGGCATGAACTCCATCGATGCCATCATCCTGGAGGTGGCCGACCTCACGGCTGCCACCCGCTTCTACTCCACCGTCCTCGGGCCGGACTCCCCGCACGTGCGCCTGCGCCCGTCCGGGGACCCGACGACCGGCTTCCGCGGATTCACGCTGTCACTGGTGGTGTCCCAGCCGGGCAACGTCGACGCCCTCATCGATGCCGCCGTCGACGCGGGTGCCACCCCCCTCAAGGCCGCCTCGAAGTCACTGTGGGGCTACGGAGGGGTCGTCCAGGCCCCGGACGGCACCATCGTGAAGATAGCGACGTCCGCCAAGAAGGACACCGGCCCGGTCACCCGGGAATTCGACGAGTTCGTGCTCCTGCTGGGTGTCGAGGACGTGAAGGCCAGCAAGCGGTTCTACGCCGGTCGGGGTCTGAGCGTGGGTAAGAGTTTCGGCGGCAAGTACGTCGAGTTCGCCACGGGCTCGGGCCACGTCAAGCTCGCTCTGTACAAGCGCCGCGCTCTGGCGAAGGACGTGGGCGTCCCCGCCGACGGCACCGGATCGCACCGGCTCGTGCTCTCCGGCACTGCCGGCCCCTGCAGCGATCCGGACGATTTCGTCTGGGAGGCCGCCGTCCCGCTGACCGCTACGGCTTGAGCCCGCACTGCGGCGACGACCACGGTCGAGTCACGGTCCCGCGAACCCGCCGCCGGTCGGCTATGACCGGAGTGCGCGGGCCACGCTGTCGATGACGGCGCTGTCCATGGGCGCCGTTCCGGTGAGGGTGCCGGCCAGCGCGCGGGCCAGGACCGTCGCGGCGCTGATCCGGGTGTCTTCCTGCTCGTCGCCGGTGACCTTTCCGATCACGGCGTCGCGCACGGACGTGGAGATGTCCAGCCCGCCGAACTGTTCGGGGAAGGACAGCATCATCAGGCACACCCCGACGTTGGCGGCCAGGATCGACTGGCCTGCCAGTTCAGGGGGCATGCGCAGTCGCCCGGCATCGCCACAGCGCTGCAGCGCCGCAAGGAGCAATGCTTGCGCTTCCTTGATCGCCTGCGGCTTGGGCTCCCCCGCCGGCGTGAACATCAGCCGGTACAGGTGCGGGTTGGCCAGGGCGAACGTGACATGGCTGTCCCAGGCCGTACGCAGGTCCGCCACCGGGTCAGCGGTGCGCGGATTGCGCCTCTTGTGGGCCAGGAAGCGTTCGAAGCCGATGTCGGCCACCGCGACGAGCAGCCCTTGCTTGTCCCCGAACTGGCGGTAGATCTCGGGGACGCCGACCTTGGCCCGTTCGCAGATGGCACGGGTCGAGATCGCCAGCGCGTCCTTGCCGGCGAGGAGTTCCATGGTCGCTTCCAGGATGCGCTCGCGTGCCGTGGTCATGCGTTCATGCTAACAGCTGAGGCAATCATCGCTTACAGCATCTGAGCTGGGAACATCTCGCGCGAGGGCTGAGGAAACAAGGAACCTTGATAGCTTCGCTTACGAACTGTGTTAGCGTCGTAAACGTCTGGGGGCAGCACCCGCCGGTCTGCCGGGGCGTGCACTCCTCACTGCATGGCGCGACAACCAGTCCGAATCTCTAAGGTGGTTCCCCATGGGTACGACGACCCTGCGCGAGCTGAACGGCTTCGACGAGACGCCCGCTTCACTGGCCGACGCCACGGTGATCCTGATCGACTACCAGAACACCTACACCGGCGGCGTCATGGAGTTGGACGGCTACGCCGAAGCCATCGCCGAGGGCAAGAAGCTCCTCGCCGCCGCCCGCGAGGCGGGCGCCCCGGTCATCCACGTCCAGGAGGCGGGCTACGACACCAACTCCGAGGGCGGCCGGATCCACCCGGACGTCGCCCCGATCGAGGGTGAGGCGGTTGTCGTCAAGAGCGTGCCCAACGCCTACCACAACACCGACCTCGGGGAGCTGGTCGAGAACACCGGGCGCAAGGACGTCATCCTCGCCGGGTTCATGACCAACATGTGCGTGCTGTTCACCGCCCAGGGCGCGTTCCTGCGGGGCGACCGTCCGACCGTCGTCGCCAGCGCCTGCGCGACCCGCTCCCTTCCCACGGCGAAGGCGGCCGGCACGACGCTGAGCGCCCAGCAGATCCACGACGGCGCCCTGGCGACGATCACGGAACTCTACGGCGTAGTGGCACCCTCCGTTTCTGACCTGAAGTAAGGCGCCGGCCTTACGGCCGCGCTGCTCAAGGGCGCTCGGGCTTCGGCCCGGGCGCCCTTTTTTCATGCCTAATTCCGAAACTCTCCGTTCCGGTTTATTTGTTCGCACAGCACGTATGTGAGAGCACTGTGCCATCTTCCGTTGTTTTCTTGCCAGTTGGGGCAGTAGCGTCCTTTGCGTTGGGCGCGATTCACAAGAAAAGGCACCCTTCCGGGGGAAAGGCACACTGTGACATCTCGAAGATCCTTCGTCGGCGGCGCGACCGCCGTCGGGGCGACAGCACTCCTGACCGATCTCTCCTCGTCCCCGGCTTCCGCCGCACCGGTCGCAGGTGCGGTTTCCGTCACTGACGCGCGGGCGAAGATCCTCGCCGTCAACGCGGGTATGCGGACGCGGTACAAAGCCCTCAAGGACGAACTGCAAAAGCACCTCGCGCCGGTCATCGTCGTCGCCAACGGCCCCGAGGGCGGTACCTACTGGCTCGTGGAAAACGGCCAGGTCATCGAGCAGGTCTACCCGGTCGATCAGATCTTCCAGCTCGCCAAGTCCATCGCCCACGTCCCGCTGGGCACGTTCTCCGTCCTCGCCCCCTACCTCAACAAGCGCGTCCCGGACTGGCACCAGAAAGCCGGGGACATGGACGCCCACGACCTCGAGATGGTGTCCTTCAACGGCCCCGGCTCCGAGGACTGGGTGGAACCCCTGCGCCAGTGGGGTGACGTAATCGCCGCGGGCCGTGCCGTGTTGGAGGACGCCGACCTTCCGGACAAGCTCGTGAAATCGAGCGCGCACATCCTCGACGGCGCCTCGGAGTTCATAGCGGAGGCAGTGCGGACGCGGTCGTTCTCGATGAAGAACTTCGAGGACTTCACCGGCGCCGTGTACGGCGACATCCGCACCAACATGTACTTCGCCGCCAAAGCCCAGATCGACGGCGTCACCGCCCTTCTCACCCGCTGGAAGAACCAGCTGGGCGCCGCGAAGTGGCATGACCTGTACACCTTGGTGTACTCGATGTGGACGACGTCGGTCCTGAACCAGAACACCATCATCATCCGTCACTTCATGGACGCCGACCGCGTCGGCACCCACCTGATCGACATCGTCTGCGACCAGCTCCCCGTCACCGACCCGATCGGGGTCGGGCTGGAGAACCTCGCCCGGATCGTCCAGGACAACATCGCGGCGGAGATGGTCTTCTCCGCCGACCAGAAGGTGGCCAACGCGCTCAAGGGCCGCGAAGACCTGCTGTCGCAGGAACTCCTCGGCCTTCTCGGGGACGACGCGTCCACATTCGGTACGCCTGGAGTGGCCCTGACCTGCCCGGTCCAGCACTGACCCGCACCACATCGACCACTGCTACCCACGGCTGACGCCACGAGCGGCTCTCCTTCGCACACCAGGGGGAGCCGCTTCACCTTTTCCACGGGGGAATTCACTTCATGCACACCACGCGTACCCGCCGGCTTCAGGCGCGGTACCTCATCGGGCTCATGCTGCTCGCGGTGAATCTGCGGGCCGCGATCACCTGCGTCGGGCCCGTTCTCGAACCACTGCGCAGCAGTTACCACCTCTCGTCGGCCGCCACCAGCGTGCTGACCGCGTTGCCCATCGTCTGCCTCGGCGTCTTCGCCGCCGTCGCCCCACCGCTCGGCGCACGTCTCGGGTCGGAGAAGACCATCACCGCCGCGCTGCTCCTCGTCTTCCTCGGTGTCCTGGTGCGCTCCGTGGCCGCCCCGGCCGCGCTGTTCGCCGGGACGATCCTGACCGGCGCCGGAATCGCCACCGGAAACGTCCTCGTCCCCGCTGTCATCAAACAGCGCTTCCCCGGCCGGATCGGGTCTCTGACCGGACTGGTGATGATGCTGATGGCCGTCTCCGGCGCGGTGGCCGCCGCCTCCGCCCTCCCCCTGGACCACGCCGGCGGGCTGGGCGCCGTCCTTGCCGTCTGGGCCGTCCCCGCCGCCCTCGCCACCGCCGTGTGGGGATCTCTCGCTCACACGAACACTCGACGGCCCCTGCCGTCCCCCGCGGCAGCCGTACGGCCTGCCCAGGAGGCCCGGCTGTCACGTTCGCCGCTGGCCTGGGCGGTGGCGGCGTTCCTCGGGATCGTGTCGCTGCTGTTCTACACACTCACGGCATGGCTGCCCGAGATCATGCAAGGCCAAGGGTTTTCAGCGACGGAATCCGGGACGATGCTCTCCGTCCTGCTGACTCTCGGTATCCCCTTCGGGCTCGCCGTTCCCACGACCGCTGCGCGGCGGTCTGATCAACGGGTCCTCGTCGCCGCCGTGGTGGGCGCGAAAGTCGCCGGCCTGGCCGGGATCTTCCTCATCCCCGAGGCCGGCTGGCTGTGGATGGTCATCCTCGGTTTCGCCACCGGCAGTGCCTTCCCCCTCGCCATGACGCTGATCTCCCTGCGCACCCCGGACCCCGCCACAGCTGCGCGACTGTCCGGCATGGCCCAGACCTGCGGATATCTCCTCGCGGCCACCGGCCCCCTCGGTGTCGGCCTGCTCCACACCCTCACCGGCGGATGGAACATCCCGCTCCTTCTCCTGCTGCTCCTCGTCGTGCCCGAGACAGCGGCCGGACTCGCCGCCGCCCGCCCAGGTTTCGTGGTTTCCCGCGGCAAGGTCTCCGACGCTCCGGTCCGCGAGCCTGCCTGACAGCCGGGACCGGCAACGGGAGGCACGCATTCCTTCCGCCGACTAGGTGCTAGCGATCCGCGTCTGCCCCCGGCGTCTCGGCGGCGGCCTGGACGAGGTTCTGCTCCAGGCGTTCCAGGGTGAGCAGGGTCGCGGTGCGCTCCTCGTCCGAGAGACCCGCCGTCGAAATGTCCTCGAGCTGGCTCCAGACGCGCTCGACCTCGCGGCGCAGGGCGTGGCTGGCAACCGTGGGTTCGATGAGTGACGCGCGTCGGTCGGTGGGCGAGGGGCGGCGGCGGACGAAGCCGGCCTGCTCCAGCCGCCGGACGGTCCGTGTCATGGTGGCGGCGTCGGAATCCATCAGCCGCACCAGGTCGGCCTGCCGCTGGGGGCCGAGCTCCCACAGGTGCATCATGACCAGCTCCTGGCCCGGATGCAGACCGATTCGGCGGAGCAGCTGCCCCGCCAGCATGCGGTGCAGGCGGGCCAGGCGGAAGATCGCGTGACTGACCGGTCCCCCGCTCGCCGTACCAGGCACCGGGACCGTGGCCGTCTGCTCCGCCTCCACGTGACCCCGCTCGGCCTCGGGTCCGGGCTGTGTCATCTCTCCCTCGCTTTCCTGCCTGAGCAACTTCATCCTACCGCGGGGCCAGCACCCCCGCCCGGGCACCCGAATGCCCACGTATGACAGCAGAGCGTTGGGTGTGTGACCTGATTCACTCCGAACCTCAGGAATGAAGCCGCGGGATTTACCTGTTCGGACAGGTGATTTACTTGTCCGAACAGGCATTCACTGCGCAGGCCGCCTCTGCAGCGCCTTCGCAGTACACCCACCCCGAGGGAGAGACCATGACCACTGCTTTCGATCCGATCGTCCTGGGCGGCAAGCGCCTGGCCAGCCGCGTCGTGATGGCGCCGATGACCCGCAGCCGTGCCTACGGCCCCGGCGCCGAGCCGACGGAACTGATGGCGACGTACTACGCGCAGCGTGCCGGCGCCGGGCTGATCGTCACGGAGGGCATCCAGCCCTCGGCCGTCGGCCAGGGCTACCCCGACACCCCTGGTCTGCACACGCACGGGCAGGTGCGGGCGTGGCGGACGGTGACGGACGCCGTGCACCGCGAGGGCGGCGTGATCTTCGCCCAGCTGATGCACACCGGCCGTGTCGGCCACCCGAGCCTGCTGCCCGACGGTCTCGTACCGGTGGCGCCGTCCGCGGTGGCCGCCAAGGGCCAGGTCTACACCCACGAGGGGCCGAAGGACTTCGTGACGCCGAGGGAGCTGAGCGAGGCGGAGATCCGGGAGACGATCGCCGACTTCGCCACCGCGGCCCGCAACGCGGTCGAGGCCGGGTTCGACGGCGTGGAGATCCACGGCGCCAACGGCTATCTGATCCACCAGTTCCTCGCGCCCCACACCAACCGGCGCACCGACGCCTGGGGGGCCGGCACCGAGGGCCGGATCCGGTTCGCCGTCGAGGTCGTCACGGCCGTGGCCGAGGCGATCGGCGGCCACCGGGTCGGTCTGCGGATCTCGCCCGGAAACCCGTACAACGACATGTCCGAGGACGACCCGGGCGAGGTCTACACCACCCTGCTGGACCGACTCGCCGGTCTTGAGCTCGCCTACCTGCACCTGCTGGAGGGGCCGGACCGCGACCTGACCGCGGCGCTGCGCAGGGCTTGGCCCGGCACGTTCGTCCTCAACCCGTTCACCTACCCGGACGCCACCGGCCCGGACGCCCTGAAGCTGGTCGAGGACGGCAGTGTGGACATGGTGGCCTACGGGGCGCTGTTCCTGGCCAACCCCGACCTGCCGCGCCGCCTCGCCGCCGGCGGTCCCTTCAACACCCCGGACCCGGCCACCTTCTACGGCGGCGACCACCGCGGCTACACCGACTACCCCACCCTCACCCCCTGAGCGGCGAGGCCGCCGAGGCAGCCGCACAGTGAGTCGGACGAACGCGCGGCGGCCTTCCTCGTCCCCCACTTCCACCTTGGAGTCCCCCATGTCCAAAGCGATCACCTTCGCCGAGTACGGCACGCCCGAAGTGCTGCGACTGTCCGAGGTCGCCCCGCCGGAGCCGGGTCCGGGCCAGGTCCGGATCCGGGTGCGGGCCGCCTCCGTGAACCCCCTCGACATGAAGATCCGGTCCGGCCTGATGGCCGGTGTCGCCCCTGCCGACTTCCCCGTGACCCCGGGCCTGGACGCGGCCGGGGTCGTCGACGCCGTCGGCGAGGGAGCCGACGCGGCCGTGGGCGACGAGGTCCTCGGTCCGACCGTCGGCGGCGGCTACAGCGAGTACGCCCTGCTCGACCGGCCGGTGGCCAAGCCCGGAGTCCTGTCGTGGAAGGTCGCGGCCTCGCTCGTCACGGTCGGCCGGACCGCGTTCCGTGTCCTCGGTCAACTGGGTGTGCAGTCGGGTCAGACGCTGCTCGTCCACGGGGCCGCCGGCAGCGTGGGCTTCCTCGCGGTGCAGCTGGCGGTCGCCCGGGGCGTCACCGTCATCGGAACGGTCGGCGAGCACGACATCGAGCGCGTTTCCGCACTCGGAGCCACCGCGGTCCGCTACGGCGACGGCTGGCTGGAGCGGGTGAAGACCGCGGCGCCCCACGGGGCCGACTTCGTCTTCGACGCCGCCGGCGCGGGCGTGCTCGCCGACTCCGTGGCCCTGACCGGTGACAGCGCCCGGGTCATCACCATCGCCGACATGTCCGCCGCGCGGCACGGTGTGCGCTTCAGCGCCGGCAGCGCGGACGAGTCCGAGGAAGCCCTGCCGGAGCTGGTGCAGCTGGCCGCCAAGGGCAAGCTGACCGTACCGATCTGGCGCACGTATCCCCTGGCGGAGGCGGCACAGGCACACACCGACCTGGAGGCCCGCCGCAACCACGGCAAGGCCGTCCTCCTTCCCTGACCCCGCTCCCCCGCCGCCTGGCGTCGCCCCCCCCCGACGGAGCGCGCCGGGCGGCGCTCCCACCGGCCTGGGCCGAACCCACCTACACCGGCGGAGTCTGCCTTTCCCCTCGCCCTTTCCCCTTGCCGAAGACACCCGAGCGGCTCTCGACTGCTGGACGTCTGGCCGGAATCGGCTGTGTGGGACGCGGTCAGCGGGGGCCGGAGCGACCGGGGCGCTGCCGTGTCGACGTGGGGGAACCGCTGCGAACCGGGCGCGCCCTGGCTTTCAGCCCACGACGTTGATGGTGGTGGAGGACATCGTCCGGTCCCCTACCTGGAAATTCAGATGCGTGTCCCCCGGCGGGGCGTTGCGGGACGCCTTCGCCGCGACCCAGGCCCGGGACTCGGATCCCTTCCCGAGCAGGCCCAGGTCGACGTTCCTGAAGGTGATGCGCTGCCCGTCCGCGGACACGGCCCCTGGAAAGAATCTCCGGCTTCCACGGGCCCCCTGAACCGTCAGCAGGTAGCCGGGGTTGCCCTCGGCGGCGAACTGCAGTCCCTTGCCCTGCGGCAAGCTGACCCGCACCGTCTGCGCGGGGACCGTTCCGTCTCCGTCGGCGACCAGCCGCACGCCCGGGTAGCCGATGTCACCGGCGTGGGTCAGCCTCACATCCGGAGGCTCTCCCGGAAACACCGAGAGCGCTGCGCTCTGGGGTGCGGTGTAGCGGTAGTAGACGCTGCCGACCTGGAAGGCGTCCTCGATCACTTTGGGGTTCCAGCAGATGCCGCTGACCCCGCCGTCGGCGTTGGAGGACTGGGGCCAGACCAGGAAGCGGTAGTAGCCGGGCCTGTCGCCCAGCCTCCGCAGATCGATGGGCGGCAGGGTCACCTTGTGCTCGACACCGCCGCCCGGGTGGCCTGTGGCCTTCTGCACCTGGGGAGTGGGCGTGTACGCGGACGGTGTGCCGTCCTCATGCACCAGCTGGTAGTAGACGGAGTCACTGTGGTTGCTGTCGACGTCCGCCACGCCCTCGCGGAGGTTGACCAGGTCGATGATGAACTTGTCCCCGGGGATAAGGCCGTCGTCGCAGACGTAGCCGAACCCGGCCTGGCTGTTGGGGGTTCCGCCCCAGCCGGTGTCGTAGGGCAGGCGCACGAACGGACGGCCCACCTTTTCGGGGTTGCTCCTGTCCCACGCCCCGGCAAGGACCTCCACCCGCGGGTTGGCCGTGCGGACGGTTCCGTCGTCGAGGGTGACGTCGACCCGGATCTGGTACGTACGGCTGTACGCGGGGCGGGGGTCGGCATCGACGTCGAGGTCACCGCGGAGCGTGAAGGTGATGACATCGGAGTCGTCGAGGAACGTGAGGTCGATGACCTCGTATTCCTGGTCGATGCCGCCACGACCACGCTTGACCTCACCGACGGCCGTGTCGGCACTGCCGTTGCCATAGCAGGAGTACTTGATCTGCTTGATCTTCACGCCCACCGGGACGCGGATCCGCCCGTCGTAGCGGAACTCGGAGTCCCATGTCGCGAAGCGGTTGGCGTGGCCGAGGGTTCGGATGCCCGTCAGTTCCGGGTCAGCCGCGTTGCAGTTGTCCCGGCGCGTCGCGGGAGGGGTCATGCTCGGCTCCTTCGTGCCTGGGAAGTTCCGCGAGCCCTGCCCACGGCGAGGCGTGCTTCGCCGCGGCAGTCGAGGCCGCGACCGGGCAGCGCGTTGAGCACCGATATGCCTTATGCATATGCCGATGGAAAGGAATCCATGTCCCAGTGCTTCACATTCACTCGGGCGCGGCAAGCGGTGCACGGCCATCCCGGCGAGTGGCCGACGAGGTCCCGCGGACACCACCCAAGGCAGGCGTGCAAGGCGGTCCTCCAGGGCCCGCACCAGCCGCGCGACTCGCCGTCCGGCGGCGGCCGCAGCTCCACGGCCGGCAGCCGCACCAGCTCGGCGAGCGGGGGGCGCAAGGGGTGGCGGCATTCCTGCCGGTCCAAGGGGCAGACCCGCGACAGGCTCCGACAGGACCGGCTCCTCGGCGAAGCCTTCGCCACCGGCGACCCGCTCAAGCTCATGAGGCTCTTCGGCATCACCGAGGCGACCGCCCTGCGCCACGTCGTCGCCACGTACCCCGAGCGCACCGCGAAGCTGCCCAGGTGGCGTCGCTCTCCCGTGCGTGACGGCCTGCCCAGGAGCGGTCCGGGGCAGGCCGTCACGGTGATCGGTCAGTCAGACGGCGACGCACGCCGGTGAGGTTGGGCAAACCCTCACGGTCAGCCCTTCGGCCCCACTGGTCGTACGGGTCAGCACGACGAGTACTCGCCCCAGTTGGCGCCATTGGCGTAGGCGTGCCAGGAACCGCCGGCCTCGGAACAGCCGTTGGGAATGGTGACGATCGCCTGCCAAGTGTCAGGGTTCGCCGAGTGGATGGGCACCCACCCGGAATACACGTCCTGCGGGCCGTCGACCGTGTCGCCGCTGGCGCACGCCTGCCCCACGTAGTTCAGCGTCTGCACACACGGGTACGCCGACCAGGCAGTGCCGCTGTGGCCGAGCCAGTAGTTGTGGGAGTACTGGAAGTGGGCTCGGACATAGCCGCAGCCGTCGTACTGTTGCTCCACCTGGCCCGCGTACACACCACCGACGTTGATGTTGCCGGGGTTGCCGATGTTGATGGTGGTGCAACTGGTGGGGGCGGCCTGCGCTGTGCCGCCGACGCCGATGGCGGCACCGCCACCGAGTGCGAGGGTGGCGGCGGTGAGGGCGATAGCGCGTCGGGTCTTGGGGAGCTTGAGCATGGGTGCTGTCTCCTGCCTTGAACGGCCTGGCCGCGGTCGGGGCCGGGCCTCGGTGTGACCGTGGACGGAATGATCGTGTCTGGCGTTTGGCGGAGGGTCCCGAAGGGGGTCACGAGCAGCCGGTTCTGGTCAGCCACGCGCGAAACGGCGAGATCCTCGCGACGAGCGCGCGCCAGGGAGCCCGTTTTCGGCCTCGATCGCGCTGCCCTGATGACGACGGTTCCAGGACATCGCCTTCGTGGCTGCGAGAGAGCCGATCTCTTGTTTCCTGGTGATTCCGCACGCATCGCCCGCCCCGTGGCCTTCGGTGAGTCCGGCTGTGGTGACGTTATGGACACGGGTCCGCCGGCCGTCCTAGATTCGTCCTAGTGCCAGGTAGGCAAGGGGATCGGCGCTGATCGTGAGCGCAGCACCGCCCCGGCGTCGGCGACGCGGTGGCGGCACCCGGCGTGCGGGCAGTGCCCCTCGGTGGCCAGACCGAGGCGCCTGAAGAGGGCGGTCTTCTCCTCGGCGAGCTGGGCCGGGCAGCCTAGGTGGTCCACCGTGACCTGGAGGTGCTTGCCGTCCTCCCTGACGGTCAGTCGACTGCCGCCGGGTGTGACGTGGCGACCGCAGGCCTCCACGGTGCCGTACGGGCGCAGCAGCGCAGGTCCGCGGCCGACGCCCGGCTGGGGTGGGTCATCCGTTGCTGCTCGGCGGAGTCACGGTGATGCTGATCTCCCTGCCGGCGAGCGCTCGGGCAAGAGCGGTCCGAGACGCAGTCACCTGTGGATCCTCGCCGTCGTACGACTCAGGAAATGCGAAGTCGACCGTGACCAGGGGCGCATCACTTGCCCAGTCCACTCGCACCTCTGGCGGAGCGGCAGCCGCTCCGAGCGCGCCACGCCCCCAACCCCAGCCGGCTCGCAAAGCCCCCGCCACGATCTGCTCAACAGCTTCTCGGCGGACCTCGCTTGTCGGGACGAGGGGTTGCCCGCTCTGCGCAAGCGCCAGGGACTCGTCCGTCGCCGTCGCCGCCCGCAAGGCTTCCGGCGAAACCGACCAGCCGACCTCCAAGCCGCCCGGCACCTTCAGGTTCAGATCTCTGGTGAGGAACGCCGTGCGCACCGTGTCCGGGCTGAGGTTTCGGATGGCAAAGCCGATCAGGCCGAGGGCGCACAGTGCGACGAGCGGCCACGCGATGGACGAAGCGAACTGAAGCACGGACACTGCTGCATTCTGTCCAAGCCGTCCTTCATCCGCCAGAGGGTCCCCGACGCCCCCTGCCGGGCGACCGACGGCTCAGAGTCCGCCGTCAAACCAATGTTCAACCCCATCAAGGCGCGAACCCGCGCGCTTCAAGTCGGCCCGAAGGGAAGGGAACCGCACATGCCCCACCGGGACAGCCACGACGTGGTGGTGGTCGGCGCCGGCGCCGCCAGGCTGGCCACCACCACGGCTCTGCACGCCCGCCGGCCGCGACACCGTCGGCGTGGAGGCCCGCGACCGCATCGGCGGACGCCTGCTGTCGGCCGCCACCTCGGACCTGGGCCGGGGCCTCGACCCGGGCGCCACCTGGTCCTGGGGCGGACAGGAGCGCGGGCGCAACCTGGCCGCACGCAGCGGCGTCGAAACCCTCGCACAGCATCTCGCCGGGGACGCCATCCTCCAGGACCGCACCGGCGCCCATCGCCGTGCTGGCAACCCCCTCCACCGCCCAGCGCCTTGCCGACCACGTCCTCTTCGGTCACCCTCTCTCAGCGCCCGACGCTCCATGACCGCCTGCACTGCGCGTCGACCGAAACGGCGACGCAGTACGCCGGGCACATCGAAGGTGCCCTCGCCGCCGGGGAGCGCGCAGCGCTGGCCGTCCTCGCGGCGCCGTCCGGCGCGAACGACCCCCGCATCGGCGTCACAGCCCCCTCCGCCACCACCGCCTCGGAAGTGACATGACCAGCAGCACCACGCCCGTCGGCACGACGGCCCACATATCCGACCCGGCACAGGCACAGCGCCGCATCCTGCGCGTCCTGGTCGCCTCCCAGATGCTCAGCGGCGCGGGGCTCGCCGCCGGCGTCACCGTCGGCGCCCTCCTCGCCCAGGACATGCTCGGTTCGACCAGCCTCGCCGGGTTGCCCAGCGCCCTGTTCACCGCCGGCTCCGCGCTGACCGCCGTCGCCGTCGGCCGTATCTCCCAGGCCCGAGGCCGTCGTCCCGGTCTCGCCACCGGATACCTCACCGGCGCCATCGGCTCGGCCGGCGTCATCACCGCCGCCGTGCTGGACAACCCGGTGCTGCTGTTCATCGCCTTGTTCGTCTACGGCGCGGGCACCGCCACCAACCTCCAGGCCCGCTACGCCGGAGCCGATCTCGCTCAGCCCGGTCACCGGGCCCGGGCCGTCTCCACCGTCCTCGTGGCCACCACCCTCGGCGGTGTCACGGGCCCCAACCTCGCCGCACCGACCGGCCGCTTCGCGGAACGCTTCGGCATACCGGACCTCGCCGGACCCTTCATGCTGTCCGGCGCCGCCTATGCGCTGGCCGCGCTGGTCCTCGCCCTCTGGCTGCGTCCCGACCCGCTGCTCGTGGCCCGCGCCGTCGCCCGGGCCGAGGAAGCCGACGCCCCTGCGCACCCGGCCGCAGCCACCACGGTCGTCGACGCGAGCGAGGGCCGCGGAGGTGTCGTCCTCGGCGCGCTGGTCATGGTCCTCACCCAGCTCGTCATGGTCGCGATCATGACCATGACGCCGGTCCACATGCACGACCATGGCCACGGCACCGCCGCGTCCGGACTCGTCATCGCCCTGCACATCGGCGCCATGTACCTGCCCTCCCCACTGACCGGCTGGTTCGCCGACCGTTTCGGCCGCATGAAGATCGCCGCTGCTTCCGGTATCGCCCTGCTGGTCGCCGGCGTCCTCGCCGCCGCAGCACCTGGTGACTCCGTCGCTCTCCTCGCGCTCGCGCTGGCCCTCCTGGGGCTGGGCTGGAACCTCGGCCTCGTGTCCGGCACAGCGATCATCACGGACACCGTGCCGCTGGCCACCCGCGCGAGGACCCAGGGCATGGTCGACGTCTCCATCGCGATCGCCGGTGCCACCGGTGGCATGGCCTCCGGCATCATCGTCGCCGCCACCAGCTATCCCGCTCTCGCGCTCGCCGGCGGCGTCCTGTCCGTCGCCCTGCTGCCCGCCATCGCCGCCACCGCCTACCGCCGATGAGCGACCGGTCCAGCGGCGGTCGCCCCGGCACCGCCCACATCGACGGCAACGGCACCCGTTCCGCGCCGGCGCCGAACCCGGCCGAGGGCATGGGCCGTGGCGCCGCCCGCCGTGGGCATGGCGGTCGGCGGCACACGGGAGCGGGTGTTCACGGCGCCGGAGCGGCCACACCGGGGCGCACAAGGACCGACCCCGCTGCCTTCGTGCCGGCCGTCCCGCCGCCAGTGGCGCTGCCGCCGATGGGTCTGGGCGCCGGGACGGGTAAGGGTGGCGCGTCCGGTCGGCACGTCGTGCCGGCCGGCGGGAGGGTGCCGTCGACGAGGTAGCGGCTCTCGTGGGCCTTGACGCAGCCGCTGGGATGGAGCACGGCGGTGTGCCCGTACCCGTCGTAGGTGAGCAGCCGGGCGTCGGCCAGTTCGCCGGCCATCCCCCGCGTTCGAGTGGGGAGTGGCGGGGTCGTCTGCGGATCCGCGTATGAGGGGCATGGGCGTGTTCCGTCCGTCCTTCTCCTTGGCTGGGCCCGAGGCCGCCGAGGACGCCGGACCTCGACACGCGTCCGTGTCCACGACACAGCGGTACGGCGGTACGGCGGTACGCGCGAGGCAGCGCGGCCGAACGGGAGAATCGCCCCCGGGCCCGGCCTGCCGGGGCATCGGCTTCGGCAGGGCGCCGCTCGCTGCCGGAACTGTGGCTTCCACCACGGCGATCGCGCTCGTGTCCTGGTGAGATCGCCGGATGTTCGGTTTCCTCCTCCGTCTCCTGCCGTTCTGGGTGCGCGAGCCCCTGTTCATCGCGATCGGGTCCGTTCTCGGCGTACGCCTCGTGTATCTCGCCGGCCGCGACCACGACCTGGGCGCGGCCGGTTTCGGCGTGGTGTTCCTCGTGTTCACCGCGGTACGCGTCTACGCGGTGGTCGGTGCGCTGCGCGCACGCCGCAACCCCGGTCCGGTGGCCCCGGTGAACCCGGCGGCGGCCAATGCTGCCGCCCAGGCACAGCCCCAGGCACAGGCCCAAGCGCAGGCACCGGCGCAGGCCCAGGCACAGGTCCCGGCGCAGGCCGGAGCCGGGCCGCGTGCTGGTGCGGCCACCGCGGAGAAGGAGCCCAGTGCGTGGGGCCAGGCCGTCGCGGCCGTGGCCGTGTTCGGGGCACTCGGGGCCGCGCTGTGGCTGGCCCCGCACGTGCTGCCTTCCGACGACAGCACACCGCAGCCCGCCTCCTGCTCCGGTGCGGAGCACGAGAAGCTGTCGAAGGCCTACGAAAGGACGCCCCGGGCCGTGACCGGTGACGAGTTGTGCAGGGCGCTCAACCGGCCCGACCTGGCCCGGCTTCTCGGAACGCCTGAAGAGACCGCGACCACGGCTTCCGGTACCTCCGAGACCGCTCCCCTGACCGACGGGAAGATCGCCCAGCCGCAGGCCGAGGTCAGTTTCGACACGTACACGGTGAATGTCTCGGCCACCTACAACAAGCTGTCGACTGCTCAGTACGTGAAGCTGATGAAGATGGGCGGTGAGAGAGACGTCAAGACGCTCACCGTTCTCGGTCGGCCCGCGGTCTTCTCCTCGGACCACACCATGAAGCTCAAGATCGATCTCGGCAGTGGCGGCTCCGGCGGACCGGTCGAAGAAGGTCCCCTGGCCAGGACGCTGTCCGTGGCCCTCGACAGGAAGGACCGGGGCGGCCACTACGACATCACCGTCTGGAGCACGTCCGGAGCCCTCCCGGACGACGGCGTCCTCCTCGACATCGCCGAGAAGGTTCTGCCGACGATCCCCGAACGAGCTGTCAGATGAGAGGATCCTTGACGACCGGCTGGAAGTAGTGGTCCAGCGCCCAGGCGGCCACGTGGGTGCCGGCCCGGCAGCCGGCTGCGTCCGCCAAGCGGGAGTGGACGCCGCCCCACACACGGGCGTCGACGACGGCCATGTAGTCCGGGTGTGGTGGGGTGAGGAGCAGCGGTTCCCAGGCCGGGTCCGCCGTCGTCCCGGTATTGCCGTCGGTGTCGGCGAGGCGGATGGCGGTGACCGGCCGCCAGGAACCGTATTGGAGCTTGGCGTCCCATGCCGTGACGACGGCGTCGGTCGCCGACGCGTTGACCGCGGCGAACAGCCGGGCCGTCTCGGCGATGCCGAGCCGGTGCCGGGCGGCGTGGTCTCGTACAGCCGTCTGGACGTGTTCGACGAGGTTGCCGCTGAAGAAGAGGGCGGTCTCGGTCTGCTGCACACTCCGGCCCGAGCCGGTCTTCGCGCCCATCGCCTTCAGCTCCTGGACATCCTCGGCATAAGCGGCCGAGGAGATGGCGGGCGGTCCGCCTGGGCGGAACTGCTGCGGGGAGGCGAGCAAGAGGGGGCGGAGATCGGCGATGAAGGGCTGGAACGCGGGCGGGGTGGGCCGCCAGACCCCCGGTGCGAGGGAAGCGGTGAAAGGAACGTCCGCGAACCTTCCGTCCCCTTACCGGAGTTCGATGATGCGGGCGGCGGCGCGCTTTCCGTGGACAACGCGCCCCCCGGTCTCGGACCTGACCGGCCGGAAGAGCGGCTCGCGAGTTCGCGTAGGCGGTGTCGAGTCGCTCCTTGAGTACGCGCGCGTGCGCAGATGAGTATGTGATCCGATGTCGCGGGCCGGGTGCGGTGATTGGATGGGCGCATGCTTCCCGACGACATACGGCCGAACAACGTGCAGCCGCGCCTCCACCGGACGTGGTGGAGGGCGCCCCTCGTGGCGTCGCTGGTCGGCCTGCCGTTCCTCGTACTGGAGTACCGATGGTTTCGGTCCGAGGACGGCATCGGCGCCTTCGGAGGAGCGTTCTACTGGTCGGTCGGCCTGCTCGCCCTCTCCTGGGTGCTCCCGCACCGCCGCTCCCTCCGCACACCGCGCGTGCTGGCCGCCGGCGCCGGGCTCGGGTGCGTACTCCTTCCGATGCTGTTCGCGCTGGCACTGGGCGCGGCCCTGTCCGGGATCTGAGCTGAGCGGACCGGGCGCAACTGCCGGGTATCCGGACCCTGTTCGGAGGCGTGCAGGAGCGCGGCGTACTCATCCGGCTGCTCCCGGGCTCGACGTCGGCATCAGTTGACCCTGCACCCGCCGGGGTGCCTCCACACCACAACGGAGCCTACGGCGTGTCCAAGGCCCCGCTCGTCCACGCGGCGCGCAGCGCCTTCTTGTCCACCTTGCCCACCTTGGTCGTCGGCAGGTGGTCCAGCAGCACCGTCTTCCGGGGCGTGTACAACTCCCCCAACTCGGCGGTCACCGCCGCGCCGACCGCCTCCGGGTCGATGTCAGCGCCCTCGGCCGTGGCCAGGAAGATCTGGACGGCCTCCCCGTACTCCTCGTCCGGCACACCCAGCGCCGCCGCGTTGCGCACACCGGGGAGCGTGAGCAGGAAGTCCTCCAGGACCCTGGAGTAGACGTTGTCGCTGGTGCTACCGGTGACGATGATGTCCTTGGCCCTGTCGACGAGATAGAGGTACCCCTCGGCGTCGAGATAGCCCATGTCCCCGGTGCGCAGCCAGCCGTCGTGCAGCGCCGCCGCGGTGCGCTCCGGGTCCTCGTAGTAGCCGAGCATCACCGTCTCGCCGCGGACGCACACCTCGCCGACCTGCCCGACGGGCAGTGCCGCCGCGCTGTCTTCACCACGGATCTCGATCTCGACGTCGGAGATCGCGCGCCCGCAGCTGCGCCACAGCTCGGGGCAGCGGGCTCCCTCCGAGGCGAGATCCTCCGCGCTGAACGCGGTGATACCGAGCGCCTCCGACTGCCCGTAGCCCTGGCTGAGCACGGGCCCGAACACCTTGACCGCCTGCTGCAGCCGGCTGGGCGACGTGGCCGCGCCGCCGACGACGATCCGCCGCAGCGCGGGCAGCGCGTCGGGCTCGCACTCCGGGTGGTCGAGAACCGCGTACAGCATGGGCGGTACGAACATGGTGGCGGTGATCCGCTCTTCGCGCAGTACCGTCAGCGCCGCGCCCGCTTCGAACTCGGGCAGCACGACGAGGACGGACCCTGTCACCAGAGCCTGGATCGAGGTGAGGTGGCCGCTGCCGTGCGTGAGCAGCGTGGAGGCGAGCACCCTGTCCGTGCCCTGGTTCATGGTCGGGAAGATCGCGGGGCGGGAGTTCTGCGGGGCGTTTTCCGCCAGGCCCACCAGCGCGTCGTAAAGCCGGTGGCTGTGCGCGGCGAGCTTGGGTCGGCCCAGAGTTCCACCGGTGTAGAGGACGGTGACGGCCTCGTCCGCTCCCGGGGCGGGCACGCCGTCGGGGCGCACGGCCGGGCACTCGGCCGCCAGGGCCAGCAGGTCCGTGCACGGCTGCTCACAGGGTCCGAGGCTGAGGAGCGCGGGGGCGTGAACGCTGCGGCCGGCCGCGTCGGCGGCCCGTTGCGCGAAGAGCGGGTCGGTGACCACGGCGCGCGCCCGGGACTGCTCGACCAGCGCGGCGAGCTCGCCGGGCCCTGGCTCGGGCGGCAGGAACACGACGCGGCAGCCGATGAGATGGACGGCGAGCTGCACCAGGACGGAGTCCACGCGGTTGGCCAGGAACAGCCCCACTCCGTCGCCGGGCGTGAGCCCCTGCCCGCGCAGCGCATGCCCCAACCTGAACAGCCGCCGCCGAGCCTCTCCCCTGGTCAGCCGCTGCGTCCCCTGGACGAGCGCCTCCGTGTCCTCGTCCCTGTACCAGTGCTCCAGAATGCGGTCCACGTACGTCCGCGGCTCGGATGTTTCGTGTGCGTTAACGATCACCAACACATCCAAACACGCCGCTGAGAAGCCGCGGCTTCACGGAGGCCACCTTCGGCCACCAGCTGGCGGCGCACCCATGCCCACGCTTCGATGAAAAATCGGCCGTCGCAGGTCAGTTGAGCGCCTGAGAGAGCGCACCGAACGCTCGTCACCATGGCGGGGAATCGTTCCCCGTGGCGTGGGTGGTCCCAGCATGCCCTTGCACGGACACCGACGGGCCGACAGCAAAGTCGGCCCGACGCACCGCGCGAACCGGGCCGCCGCCTTGCCGCCGCTCCCCCGGCCGTCGCGCGCGCCACGACAACCGCCCCCGAACGGCCGGCCCGCCTCACGATTTCCGGTCTGTACTTCTTCCTGCGCCAGGTCATCGGCTCCAAGGATCAGCTGGATGACGGAAAGGCTGAGGAACGTATGCGGAGCCTGTACCAGGGCTTCGTCACCGACCCGGCGAACCGCGCGGCGCTCGGTGCTGCGATCCGGGATGTCGCGAACGCGACTGGTCCGGTGCTGTTCCACTGCTCGGCGGGTGAGGACCGAACCGGTGTCCTCGCGGACACGGTCCTCCCCGCCGTCGGCGTCCCGGCGACCACCGCCGAGGGTGACTCGAACGACTGATGGGCCACTCGGGACCGCTCACGGCACGCGGCAGCGGAGCGACCGACTCGCTCAATCGGCCTGCGCCTGCTTCCGATTCACCATAGGTCTTCCTGAATAGCGGTGCTGGCCCTGCGTGCGGCGGAAGCCGCAGCGGGCTTGTGTTCATCCTCGACGGGATGCAAGCCGCTCACTGACAACGCTGTGAGCGAGTCCTCGCCAAAGATCACGCGGACGTCCACGGTGAACGCGACCAGTTTGGCCGTCGGAGTGAATCCGAACCCGAGAGTGCGTGCGAAGCCGGTCGCGAGCACCTTCACCGTAGCCGCCAGCCGGGAGACGTCCGCGGCGACGTAGTCGGCTTCGTCGCTCCAGCCGATGATCTCCACCACGGGCGTGCTGAGCCAGCCGTCGAAGTGGGTCCATTCCAGGAAGAGGGCCTCGTCCTTCAAGTCGACGACGCATGCCTCGAACGGCCCGGAGGCCACTTCGGCCACGATGAACTGGTGAAGCCAGGCTGTGGTGGACCGCGCCGAGAGACGTGCCTGCAGGCGGGCATCGTCGTGAGGGACGGGACGGCGTTCGGCGAACCGGGCAAGAACCTTCTTGAGGTCGCTGAGGTACTCCAGGGTGACACCCGCTTCGGTGACTTCGGCGGCGAGTTCGGGGTGGAGTCTCCCGTCGGGCCCGAAATTCTTGCTGTTCCTGGTCACGAAGCAGGTCCTCCCGCTCGGGTCCCGCTTCGCTTCGTCGAGAACGGTCACCCAGATCGCCGAGTCCCGGCTGCCTTCCTTGCCGGTCGACTTGGCGGGCAGCCGACGCTGAGCCTCGCGCCACAGCCCTTCCCGGGCGGCCTCGAACGTCAGCGGCAGTATCTCGAACGTCCCGCGGTACAGCGTCTCCCACTGGGCGACATGCCCGGATACGTCGTCGACGGCTGGCCAGTGCTCGAAGCCGTCGCCTTCGGTGAACTGCAGTTTCCACAGCTCGTCGTACGAGGTCCGGGCCTTGTGCAGGGCGTCCTCGTAGGCCCGCTTCCGATGCGCGAGCAGCCGGACATGGCAGGGCGGTCTTCGGCGGCTCCCGAGGCCGAGCCGGCTCCGCCCCCGAAAAGTCTCGCCTGTCGTGTCAAGAATCCGGCGGCCCGTTGACTGTCGGGAAGGTGTACGGCCGCTGCTTCACGGTGAGGCGCTCGGGCCGCAGACTGGAGGGAGTTTCGTGGAGGGTACGGATGTTGGCGCCGTCGTCGTGTTCTTGGTGATCGTGTGCGCGCCGGGGCTGAGCAGCGTGCTGCAGAGCATCGCGTTCCGCATCCGGGCCGCAGGGAAGGCCGAGCTCGTGCGCGCAGGGCGCGAGTCGGGTGACCGCACGCCCCGCGGACGCAGGGGGAAGCGGGGGCGGCGTGGATGAACAGCGAAGGGCCCAGCGTGCCGAGGCACTCGCGGCCCTGGCTGCCGAGCGGCGCGGCCAGATGGTCGGCCACGCCCGCAAGCGACTGCGCGACTTGGGAGTTCCGCCCTCGTGGGCGGATCCCGAAGACGTCGTGCACAACGCCCTCACGAGCGTGCTGGCCTGTACCGAGCCGATCGAGCGGCTGCGCCCGTACGTCTTCAAGGTCATCAAGTACGAGGTCCGGCACGCGGCGCGGCGCTACCGCGGCGGACAGGGGTATGCGTCTCTGGACGCGGACGTACAGCTGGAGACGGCCACTGGGGCCGCCGACCCGTGCGCCGCAGCCGACCTGCGCCTGGACCTCGACGCGGCGCTCACTGCCCTGCCGCCCCAGCAGCGCAGGTCAGTATGGTGCAACAAGGCGCTGGGGCTGACCCAGGCAGAGACGGCCAAGGTCATGGGCGCGGCGCCGGGCAGCGTTGCCACCCACGTCTCCCGCGGGGTCAAAGCGCTGAGGGTGACTCTCGGGACTCTTCTTGGGGTGGTCCTCGCCGCCTTCACCGCGGCGTGGGCACGGGCCGGCACGCTGCCCATCGACCCCGCCACGGCCGGTCATCTGACGGCGCGGATGGAACGTTGGGTGGTGCGCTGGGGGTGGCCGCAGACCATCGTGGCCGTCCTGGTCGGTGGATCGCTGACGTGGCTGGCCTGTACATCGCTGTACCCGCAGTACTTGCGGATGATGAGCTGGCTCCGCGGCAGACGGGCCGCCGAGCCGGGCCCCGAGCCTGGCGCCGAGGAGTCGGGGATCGGCTGGCAGGACGGGAACTGGACCGTGCGGAAAGTGGCGGGCGCCGAGGCCAAGAAGACGTACCGCTGCCCCGGCTGCGACCAGGTGATCTCCCCGGGCGTCCCGCATCTGGTGGCATGGCCCACGCACCAGGAGGATCGGCTGCACTGGCACACGGCGTGCTGGAACGCACGGGACCGCCGCAGCGCGCGAACGAGGGGATCACGGACTACTCCGTCGGCGGAGGGCCGGCGTCGAACCAAGGCGTAATCGCACGGTGGTCACCGAAGGGCCGAGCGTCCTGCGGCAATCACCGGTTTGGTGGGTGCCGTCCTGGCAAGCGGGCTTCCGCTGGCTACCCCGGCCAGCGCAGGGGCGTACGGGCGGAGAGGGCGACCGGCCCGGCGAGCTGGACCACGTTGTTCTCTTGTGCCACCAGACCCGGGTGCCCCTCACGCCCGCGCGTCGGCTGGGACAAGCGCCAGCAGCGCCGGACATGATGCCCAGGTAGCAGCCCGAATCGGTGAAGGCCACGTACTCCCCCTCGTCGAGGAGGACCACCAGCAGCACGGGGAGCAGCCCGGCCCACCGCTTGGGGGGATCACCCCTTCCGCACCCGTTCCGGTCGGAGTCGACAGCACGTGCGTGAGCAGCGGCGGCATCCGTGCCAGCGTCGGCCACCCGGCCGCCCGGCCGCCCGTGGAAGACAGCCCCTTCGAGCAGCTCCCCCTCAAGCGCGGTGGGCGGTTCGGGCGCGGAGACCGACCGTTTCGGCCGGAGTGCCGAGTCGGCCGGCGCGCGGGCAGCGGGCGGTCGAACCACTGTTGCTGAAGCCGGTCCGCTCGCCCCCACAGCACAGCGGCCGTGGTGATCATGATGGTCTCCACCTGCGGGAGCTTTGGATCAGCTGCCTGAGGGCCGCTCCTTTGGGCCGTCTGGCTGATCAACCCCCCGTTCTTCAGGGCATCGGCGACCTCGCGCACGTCGCGGCGTCCCTCGACGGCGTCGATGACCAGCGCGATCGCCTCCTGGCTGCCGACCTTGTCCTGGAGGCCGCCGGCGCGGAGGTAGGCGTAGGCGGCCTGCACGGCGAACAGCTCGTTCGAGAGCGAGCGAAGGCAGGAACCCGCGCGAGGGCGTGCGGGCGGGCAGCGGCTCGGTGGTGCGCGGCCGGGTAGGCCAGGCTGCCCATGACCTCGTGCCCGAGCCGCGGGACCCTGCCTTTGGTCCTTACCGAGCGGAGCCGACGGGCATGTCCAGGCCACGGGCCGCGACGAGACGTGCGGTCCCGTCGGCCAGGCTGTAGCACAGGCCCACCACAGCGGCCTGCCCAGCGGCGACCCGCTCGGCCAGGAGGCGGGAGCGGTCCAGCAGCAGGTCGACGGTGTGCCCTATGTGCTCCGCGAGGATCTCTTCCGCGCTCACGCGTCCGGCGGCCCGCGCCGCCAGCACGCTGGGAGTGACACGCTCGACGACGTCCCGGATGTAGCCGGCCGGCGCCATGCCGTCCTCCAGGGCGGCGCACGCCGCGCCGACCGCCCCGCACGAGTCGTGGCCGAGGACCACGACCAGGGGGCAGTCCAGCACGTCGACGCCGAACTCGATGCTGCCGATCACTTCCGGTCCCATGACGTGGCCGGCGGTGCGCACCACGAAGAGATCGCCCAGACCGCGGTCGAAGATGATCTCAGCGGCCAGGCGGGAGTCGGAGCATCCGAACAGGACCGCGAACGGGCGCTGAGACGGAGCGACCTCGGTGCGGCGGGTGGCGTCCTGGTTCGGGTGCTCCGGGGCACCCTCGGTGAACCGTTGGTTGCCGGCCAACAGCAGCTCGAAGGCTTCACGGGGGCTTGAGGCCTGGATCTCTGTCATGACCGCAGGCTAACGGCCGACCCAGCAGACACGCACGGCCGTGTCCGCCGCCGACGGCGTCCGTGGCCCGGCGCCTGGCCCAGACGCCGGGCGATGTCCCTGTCGATCCGCCCTCGGTGCGCTGCGCGGCAGTCCGGCCCACAACAGCCCGTCCGCCCGGCCATGCGTGTGCCTCCTGCCGCGACGCCGTCACCCACGGCCCGACGACGCCGCCGCGGAGCAGGGGCGCCCCGCTGCCCGCGGGCGAGCTCGGCAGGCGCGGGAGCTGGACCTTTCGTAGATTGAAAGCGAGCGACTGGCTGGGAATGCGTGTGACACCGAAGATCGACTACACCGGGGTGTTCGCCGCCCTTCCGAGCCCGTGCCTGGTGCTCGGCACGGACCTGGTGATCGCCGATGCCAACCCGGCCTTCTGCGAGGTGACCGGACGGAGTAGGGCCGAGCTGGTCGGGCAGTACCTCTTCGATTCCTTTCCGGACAACCCCGCCGATCCGGGGGCCGCCGGGGTGACGACGCTGAAAGCCTCACTGCACCGTGTCCTGTCCTCCGGCCAGACGGACCACATGGCGTTGCAGAAGTACGACATCCCGATCGCCGGCAACCCCGAGGCGTTCAAGGAACGGTGGTGGACGGCGATCAACGTGCCCGTCCTCGGCCCCGACGGAAAGGTCGCCTGGATCATCCACCGGTCCGAGGACATGACCGACGTGGTCCGCGCCCGCCGCACCGCGCACCTGCCGTCGGTCCGCCCCGGCCGCGAAGCGGCCATGGAAGCCGAGCTGTACGCCCGGGCGCGGCAACTGCAGCAGCTGAACGAGGAACTGCGCCAGGCTCACGCCCGTGAACGGCACATCGCCGTCGCTCTGCAGGAAACCATGCTCCACTCCCCGGACCTGGCCCGGCACCCGAATATCGCCGTGCGCTACCTGCCCGCGACCGGATCGCTGAACGTGTGCGGCGACTGGTACGACGCGGTCGACCTGCCCGCGGACCGCTTCACCGTGGCGGTCGGCGACGTGGTCGGCCACGGGCTGCCGGCCGCCACCGTCATGGGCAGGCTCCGCAGCGCACTGAGCGCCGCCACCCGCGCCGTCCACGGTCCTGCCCAGGCACTGGAGGTGCTGGGGCTGTACGCCCGCTCGGTGGAGGGAGCCCTGGCCACCACCGCCGTCCAGGTCCTCGTCGACTGCCACAGCCAACTCCTCATCTACAGCAGCGCGGGCCACCCCCCGCCCGTCCTGCTGCACCCGGACCGCTCCTGCGAGCTGCTCGACCAGGCCACCGACCCACCGCTGGGCGCCCGCCCCGAACACGTCCCCCGCCCCCAGGCCAACGCGACCTACGCCCCCGGCGACACCCTCATCCTCTACACCGACGGCCTGATCGAACGCCGCGGTGAGGACATCGACGTCGGCCTGACCCGCCTCACCTCCACGCTCGCCACCTGCACCGAGTTCGGCGCGGAACACCTCGCCGACGCCCTCCTCGCCCGCCTGGGCCTCGCCAGCGGCGCCAACGACGACATCGCCCTCGTCGTCGTCCGCCTGGAGCGAACGACCCGACCGTACTGATCAGACCGATGTCGTCGTCGGTGAGCGTACGGCCCGGGGGGACGGCCCGCTACCGAGGAGGAGACGGGGGGTGCGGATCGCGGTCGCGTGAACATCACCTCTCGGGCCACGAGGTGGGGCCGGTCGACGACACGCGCCTGCGAGCGGTGCCCTACCGCGGGGTTCGGCGCAGGTCCGGCGCCAGGGGCGGCCACTCAGCGCTCACCGCCTCGACGAGCGCCTCGGGGAGGCCCAGGAGGCGCAGTGCGTCGGGCAGCGTGGCCGCCCCGACGACCGTGGACACCGCGGCCTGCGCGGCCTGCGCGTACCGTGCCCGGGCTCCGGAGTGGTCTCCGCGTACCTCGGCCGTCCTGCCCAGGCCGGCCAGCGTACGGACGCGGTTGGCGGCCCCTTTCACCCCATGCGGGTCGAGGTGCTCCAGTGCCTGGGTGTAGCGGCTCTCCGCCGTGGCCCGGTCCCGCTCCGCCAGGGCGATGTCGCCGAGGCCGCGCAACGGCGCCGCCAGGGCCGCGGTGCTGCCGGCGCGGCGGGCGAACTCGGCTGACCGCGTGTAGTCCGCCCTTGCCGCCGCCGGGTCGACGTCGGCGCGCAGGTCCCCCCGGTTGGCCAGAAGGTCGGCGCAGTCCTCCAGCGCGTCCAGCTCTTCGGCCAGGGTGAGTGCCTCGTCGGTGAGGGCGACCGCCGTGCGCCGGTCACCCCGTGTGCGCGCGGCGCCGGCGAGCGCGTCCAGCGTCAGCGCGGCGCCCCAGCGGTCGCCCTGCGCACGGAACTCCCTGGCCGCCGCCTGGAAGGCCCGTTCGGCCTCGGCGAGGTCGCCGTCGCCGAGCGCGCCGAACCCGGTCACATACCGCGCGACGGCCCTGGCCCACGGTTCACGGCTGTCACGCTGGGCCGAGACGAGAGCGAACGCACCCTGCGGGTCCCCCTCGCTCGTCGCGTTGTGCGTCATCCACAGCAGCAGGGCCGCCGGGTGACGACCCGACCGGCCGTCCGACCACACCGCGGTCAGCGCCTTGCCCGCCGATGCCCGGTGCCGACGCCACACTTCCCGTCCGGCCGCGCCGGCCGCGGCGATCAGCACCGAGATCGCGTACTCCTCGCCCAGGCCGTCCGGGGGCGTGTCGCCGACGGCATCGAGAAGGGTGCGTGCCGGTGGGGCCAGCGTGCCGGAAGCGCCGCGTATCCACAGGTACGTCGAGGCCGCGGCGATCAGTTCCAGGGCCGTTCCGGTCTCGCGCGCCCCGACCGCCCAGTGCACGGCCGCCTGCAGGTCGGGCTGCTCCGCCGCGAGCGCCGGCAGCAGCTCCAGTTGCTCACGGCGCCGCAGCCCGGGGTCTGCGGCGCGCAGCAGGTCCAGCAGTGTGCCGGCGTGGACGCGCCGTACCGGCTCCGTCTCACCCGCGGCGTCCAGTCGCTCGGCGCCGTAGGCACGGATCGTCTCCAGCATGCGGCAGCGGCCGCCCGTCCACTCCAGCAGGGACTTGTCGGCGAGGGACTGCAGGGTCTCCTCGTCCGTGTCGCAGACCCGCAGCGCGGAGGCGACACTCGCCCCGCCGGCGAACACCGAGAAGCGCCGGGCGGCCCGCTGCTCCGGCTCCGGCAGCAGGTCCCAGCTCCAGCCGACCACCGAGCGCAGTGTGCGGTGCCGGGTCTCGGGACTGCGGCTGCCGCGCTCGGTCACACCGAGCCGGTCGTGCAGCCGGGCCGAGAGCTCCGCCAGCGTCAGGGTGCGCAGCCGGGCCGCCGCCAGCTCGATGGCCAGCGGCAGGTTGTCGAGAGCGGTGCAGACGCGCCGTAAGGTCCCGGGGTCGGGGACGAACGCCCGGCGCGCGGCCCGGGCCCGGTCGGTGAAGAGTTCCGCCGCGGCGGCGTCGTCGAGCGGCCGTACGGGATGGAGGTGTTCGCCGATGACACCCAGCGGTTCGCGGCTCGTCGCCAGCACGCGCAGGCGCGGGCACATCGCCAGCAGACGGGCCGCCAGTACGGCGATCTCCTCCACCAGGTGCTCGCAGTTGTCCAGGACGAGCAGCAGCCGCCGGCCGGACAGGGCCGTGACCAGGCGGTCCAGCGGGCCCTGGGTCCCGGCCGCCGTGTGCAGCGCGCTCTCCCGCAGGCCAAGGGCGCCCAGGAGGGCCTGCGGCAGGACGGCGGCGTCGCGCAGCGCGGCCAGTTCCACGAAACACACCTCGTCGTCGGTCTTCTCCGCCACCTGTGCGGACAGCCGCGTCTTGCCGACGCCGCCTGGACCGGTCAGGGTCACCAGCCGGCCCTCACGCAGGAGTTGCCGGACCTCGGTCACCTCCTCGGCACGGCCGACGAATGGGGTGAGCGGGGCCGGCGGGGCGGCGGGAGCGGGGGACGCGTCGGCGCGCAGCAGCTCGCCGTGGAGTGCGGCGAGCTCCGCGGACGGATCTGCGCCCAGCTCGTCGGCGAGGTGCCGCCTGACCTTCTCGAAGACGACCAGGGCCTCGGCCTGGGCGCCGTCCGCGTGCAGCGCCCGCATCAGCAGCCCGGCGAGGCGCTCGCGCAGTGGATGGCGGTCGAGGAGTTCACGCAACTCAGGTACGGCCGCGCGGTGTTCGCCGAGGCACAGCTGGGCTTCGAGCCGGTCCTCCAGTGCCGCCAGCCGCAGTTCCTCCAGCCGTACGGCGGCCGCGCGGGCCGACGCGCTGTCGGCGACGTCGGCGAGCGCCGGGCCCCGCCACAGCTGGAGCGCCTGACGCAGCAGCGGCAGGGCCGTGCCGGCATCACCCTCCCCCAGTGCCGAACGGCCCTCCCGCGCCAGCCGTTCGAACCGGCCGGCGTCCACGTCCTCGGCGGCGACGGCGATCCGATAGCCGGCTCCCGTCCGTTCGATCGCCGCCGTGTCGCCCAGGGCCGAACGCAGCCGGGACACCTGGGACTGGATCGCGTGGGCGGACGGCACCGCGCCTTCCGGTCCACCCGCCCCGACGGCCCCGATGTCCTCCGCCAGCCGGTCGGTCGGGACGACCTCGCCGGGGGTGACGAGCAGCAGTGCCAGCAGTGCTCGCCGCGCCGGTCCGCCCAGGGGCAGCTCAGCACCCTCGTCGCCCCACGCCTGTGTCCCGCCGAGGATTCCGAAGCGCATGCAGGTCATTATCCACTCGGACAACTCCCCGTACCCCTTGGGCCGGTGAGCCGACGACGGTCACACGATCGGGCCGAGGTACGTACCACCGGACACGTCGATGGTGCGCCCGGTGATCCACCGTCCCCCGGGGCCCACCAGGAAGCCGACGACGTCGGCCACGTCCTCGGGCTCCCCGAGGCGGCCCAGCGCCGTGATCGCCTCAAGTCCCGCGACCACTTCGGGAATCGAGGTGTAGCCGGCGGTCAGATCGGTCCGTACCGCGCCCGGCGCCACCGTGTTGACCGTGATCCCGCGCCGGCCCAACTCGTTGGCCAGCGACGGGGCCAGTGATTCGACCGCGGCCTTGGTGACGGTGTAGCCGATCTGCGTGGACACGGCGAACCGGCTGGCGGTGGACCCCACGTTGACGACGCGTCCGCCGTCGTTCAGCAGGGGCAGCGCCCGCTGGATCACGAAGAACGGCGCGGTGACGTTGACCGCCAGCAGCCTGTCCCACTCGTCCGCGCTCACCTGGGAGATCGAACTCGTCGAGGAGATGCCCGCGTTGTTGACCAGGATGTCCAGCCCGCGTCCCGTGAGTCCGGCGACCAGCCCCTCGAACACCTTGTCCACCGCACCCTCCTCCCCGAACCGTGCCTGGATGGTGAAAGCCCGGCCGCCGGCCTCCTCGATCCGCGTCACGGTCTCCTTGGCCGCGTCGTCGTTGCCGCCGTAGTGGATCGCGACCAGTGCTCCCTCGGCGGCCAGCCGCAGGGCCA
This sequence comes from Streptomyces filipinensis, assembly GCF_014649495.1. GTDB lineage: Bacteria > Actinomycetota > Actinomycetes > Streptomycetales > Streptomycetaceae > Streptomyces > Streptomyces filipinensis. The sequence continues at coordinate 226,706 of NZ_BMTD01000015.1, forward strand.
CCGCCCGGCCGATGCCCCGCGACCCACCGGTCACCAGTGCCGTCTTGCCCGTCAGTTCACCCATCGTCCGCTCCTCGCTCGGCGGCCGGTCCTCGGTGCGGAACCGGCGATGGCCCCACACTCGCGGCGACGGCTCACCGTGCGCTCACCGCGGGCTCACCGGGGCACGGCGCGGAGCGCGAGTTTGGGATGGTCGGCGTCGGGGAGCCAGTCGCGCTGTGGTTTGTACTCCAGCCAGCGCCGGCTACGGCCGGCTTCGGTGAAGCCGCGCAGCAAGGTGTCGAGCAGCAGGTGGCGGGCCGACTCCCGCCATGCCAGCGACCACGCGTACAGGGGTGTCGGCTCGACGAGCGGGACGGAGCGCAGGCCCGCGTGGTCCGGCAGTGGGGCGTCTGCGGGGAAGACGGTGAAGCCCTCGGGGTCGGTGCGGAGGTTCTGGACGAGGTGGTCCAGGCCCAGATTGGGGCCGTCGTGCCGCCGCGTGATCCGGAACTCGTCGGCGAAGCGGCGCAGGAAGTCCAGGCGGTTGAGTTCGGCCGGGCACCACAGGACGCTGTCGCGCAGGTCGGCCGGGCGCAGTGCAGCGGCATCGGCCAACGGGTGGGACGGGCCGACCAGCACGTCGACGGGTTCCAGCCGCACCAGACGCTGGGTCAGTCCCGCATCCCTTCCGTCGGGCAGCGGGTGTACCCGGCCGAATCCCAGGTCCGTGTCACCGCGCAGCAGCGCCTGCGCGACTGACGGCCAGTCGCGTCCCGGGCTCGGTTCCCACCGCACCGCGCCAAGCGCCACGACCGCCTCGGCGACCGTGCGCATCGGCGCGTACAGATGACCCCACGTGTCGATCCGTACGACCGGTCCGGCGCCCGACACGGCCGCGACCGCCCGCTCGCCCGCGGCAAGCGCCTCGCGCGCGGCCGGCAGGAACCGCTCCCCCGCCTCGCTCAGCCGGATCCCGCCCCGGCGCTCGAACAACCGCACCCCCAGCAAGTCCTCCAGCCGCGCGATGCGTTTGGAGAGCGCCTGCTGACTGGTGCTCAGCTGTTCTGCGGCCCGTCCGAAGTGCAGGGTCCCGGCGGTCGCGACGAAGGCGCGGACCAGGGTGAGGTCGAGGTCCATGCCGCTGACCTTATGCGACAACCGCGCGTTGTCGGCCGGGTGGCTTGGTTGTTGGCCGGGCCGCCGCACCACGCGGTCAGATGATCCCGGAAGCCACACCACTGGAAGCCACGCAGAGGGATGGCCCGGGCCACCGAGGAGATGACCACGATGAAAGCCTTCGTACCGACCGGAGATCCCGCCGAGCCGGTCGTGCTCGCCGACGTCGACGAGCCGACGCCGCGCCCCGACGAGGCGCTGGTGAAGGTCGAGGCGTTCTCGGTCAACCGGGGTGAGACGTTCAAACTGGAGAGGCCCGCCCTCGGCGAGCGCCCTGGCAAGGACATCGCTGGCCTGGTGGTGCAGCCGGCCGCCGACGGCAGCGGGCCGTCCGGGATCACGCGGGTCGTCGGCCACCCCATGGCGGGCGGCTGGGCGGAGTACGTGGCGGTGCCGACCGGCGCGCTCGCCGAACTGCCGGGCGAGGTCTCCGTGCTCCAGGGCGCGGCACTGCCGCTGGCCGGGCTCACCGCGCTGCGGCTGCTGCGCGCCGCCGGGCCGGTGCCGGGCCGGCGGGTCCTGCTGACCGGTGCCTCGGGAGGCGTGGGTCACTTCGTCACCGAACTCGCGGCCGCCGCCGGCGCCCAGGTCACCGCCGTGACCAGGGACGCCGACCGAGGCGCCCGGCTCGCGGAACTCGGCGCCGCCGAGATCGTGCACGACGTCGCCGATGCCCGGGGCCCGTACGACATCGTGCTGGAGTCGACCGGCGGCCAGGCCCTGCCCCTGGCGCTCGCGCGGCTCGCCAGGCGGGGCACGCTGATCTGGTTCGGGCAGGCCAGCCGCACACCGGCGACGCTCGACTTCTTCGACTTCTTCGCCGGTCCGGAATCGGCTGTCATCCGCCACTTCCACTACCTCGACGCCGACACCCGGCTCGACGACGACCTGGCGGCACTCGTCCGGCTGACCGCCGAAAGCCGTCTGCACCCCGAGATCGGCCGTGTCGCGGACTGGACGGACACCGCGACCACCCTCACCGATCTGCGCGACCGCCGCATCCGCGGCAAGGCCGTCCTCACCCTGTCCTGAACCACGCCGGAACCACCCGCCGCAAGAACGACCGAAGGAGCAAGACCATGACCACCACCACCGACCCCAGGGCCATCGTGATCCGTTACATCGAGGCCGTGCGCGACGGCGCCGCCGATGTCATCCACGACAGCTTCTGCGCGGACGCGACCTGGCACTACCCGGGCGCCCTGCCCATCTCCAAGGTCTGGCACGGGCGCGAACAGATCATCAACGACTTCCTCGGCAGCATGGGACCCGTCCTCGTCCCCGGCACCCTGGAGATCGAGCTGGTCAGCACCATCGCCGAGGGCGACCGGGTGGTGGCCGAATGGACCTCCAAGGCCAAGACCGTGTACGGCGGCACCTACGACAACCGCTGCCTCGGCATCTACACGGTGCGCGACGGCAGGATCGCCTCCGTCGTCGAATACGCCGACACCCAGCACGTGGCCGCGACGCTCTTCCCCGGCCATGACGCCCACGGGCCCGCCGGTACCGAGTGAGCCGCGTCCGGCTCAGCCCCCGTGGGGCCTGGCCAGACCGTGGTCGTAGGCGAAGATCACTGCCTGGACGCGGTCACGGGCGCCGATCTTGGACAGGACACGGCCGACGTGGGTCTTGACCGTGGACTCGGACAGGACGAACCGGCCGGCGATCTCACCGTTGCTCCAGCCCTTGCCGATGGCGACGAGGATCTCGCGCTCGCGGTCGGTGAGGGAGCTCAGTCTCGGGTCCTCGGCGGAGCCGTCACCGCCGGGGGGCACGAGACGGGCGAACTCGTGGAGGAGGCGGCGGGTGAGCGCGGGGGCGATCACGGCGTCTCCGACGGCCACCGCGCGGATGCCCGCCAGAAGTTCCTCGGGGCGGGCGTCCTTGAGGAGGAAGCCGCTGGCTCCGGCGCGCAGAGCCGCGTACACGTACTCGTCGATGTCGAAGGTGGTCAGGACGAGGACGCGGGAGCGGTCGCCGGCGGCGACGATCCTGCGGGTGGCCTCGATGCCGTCCATGCCGGGCATGCGGACGTCCATGAGGACGACGTCGGGGCGGAGTTCGGCGGCCTTGCGGACCGCTTCCGCCCCGTGCGCGGCCTCGCCGACCACCTCCGTCTCGGGCACGGAGTCGAGAAGCATGCGGAAGCCGTACCGCTGGAGCGGCTGGTCGTCCACGACGAGCACGGTGGTCACCGGGCACCGTCCTGGGGAGTGAGGTCGAGGTCGGCCCGTACCGTCCAGCCGGTGCCCGCGGGGCCCGCGCTGACGTGCCCTCCGTAGAGCGCCGCTCGTTCTCGCATGCCCACCAGGCCGTGTCCTTCCTCGTTCGCCGTGCGGGGACGGCCGGCCGGGTCTGGTGGGCCGGAGTCCTGGACGGTGATGGTCAGCCGTGGGTCCTCCACGACGATCGCCAGACTGGCACGCGCGCCGGCGCCGGCGTGCTTCAAGGTGTTCGTCAGAGCCTCCTGCACGATGCGGTAGACCGTGAGCTGCACCCCGCTGTCGAGGGCGTCGAAGTCTCCGGCCGTACGGTAGACGACCTCCAGGCCGGCGGCGCGCACCCCCTCGCACAGCGCGTCGATGTCCATGAGACCGGGCTGCGGTCTCAGCTCGGGCTCGGCCGGCGGTCCGTCCGCCTCACGCAGTACGCCGAGTACCCGGCGCAGTTCGCCCAGGGCCTGACGGCCGGTGTCCCCGATGAGGTGCAGCGCCTCCCTGCCCCGTTCCGGAGCGGCACCGGCGGCATAGGCCCCCGCGTCGGCGAGCGTGATGATGACGGACAGGTTGTGGCCGACGATGTCGTGCATCTCCCGGGCCACTCGTGTCCGTTCGGCGGCGACGGCGAGTCTGTCGCGCTGGTCGCGTTCGATCTCCAGGCGTGCCGCACGGTCCCGCAGTCCGGCCAGTTGGGCCCGCCGGATACGGATCATCAGGCCGAGCGCGAGTGCCGCGGTCGCCGTGCTGAGCAGGAAGAACAGTGCGTCCCATACCGACATCGCCGCCGACACCCGGGCCGCGACCAGGCCGAGCGCACCCGCGCTGACCGCGCAGGCCCAGGGGAGCTGCCGCAGCCGCCCGTGCAGGGCCAGGCTGTACAGGGCGACGAAGAGCGCGACGTCCGCACGGAGCACGGCGCCGAGGGACCACTGGAGGACGAACACGGCCGTGACGGCGCCGAAGGCGGCGGCGGGTTCCCGGCGTCGCCACAACAGCGGCAGCACCAGCCCCGCCTGCAGGGCCAGCATGCCCGCCACGGGCAACCGGGTGAACGCCAGGCGGAAGCGGCGCCGGCCGTCGCCGTCGCCGTCCCCGCCGATCACGCCGACCGCGTGCAGCAGGTCCGGCAGGCAGAACAGCAGGAAGACCAGGAGTACCACCGCGGTGTCCAGCACCCACGGGCGGGCCCGGTCGGCCTGCCGAAGCCGCTGGCCGACCCGGCCGAGCCGGGCGACCAGCGGCCCCATCCCGCTGAGATCTTCGGTGGTCACGGTGCTCACGTAGGTCACCGACCCATGATGCGGGTGGCTGCTGCTCAGACGTCGCTGCGCAGCAGCCGGTACGTCGCTCCGGCCAGCGCGAGGGCTGTCCAGCCGAGGAAGACCAGGAGTCCGGCGCCCGGCGACAGGGTGGTCGAGTCGTGGGTCAGGGCGAAGACCGACTCGCCCGCATGGCTGGGGAGGTAGGGGTCGATGTCGCCCTGCCACGAGCTGGGCAGCAGGGAGATCAGCCCGGGTACGAGCATGAGGGCGGCGACGAGCACCGAGATGCCGCCGGCCACCGACCGCAGCAGGGCGCCCAGCGCGGCGCCGATCACGCCGACCAGGCCCAGGTAGAGCCCGGCACCCAGGAGGCTGCGGACGACACCGGCGTGGCCGAGGCCCATGGCGGCGGGCGTACCGGAGACGATCTGGCTGCCGACGAGGAACGCGACGAACGCGCCGATGGTGGCGATGACCAGCGCGACCAGTCCGTACACCGCCGCCTTGGCCCACAGCACGGGCAGCCGGCGCGGCACCGTGGCCAGCGTCGAGCGGATCATGCCGGTGGAGTACTCGCCCGCCGTGACCAGGACGCCGAGCACACCGAGGGCCAGCTGTGCGAAGTTCGTGCCGAACAGGGACAGGCTCGCTGCCGTCGCGGTGGCGAAGTCGCGGTCCATGTGCCGGCCGGAGTCGAGATCGGACTTGTAGTGGCTCGCGGCGATGACGCCGAAGGCGACGAGGAACAGCAGGCCCAAGGCGAGGGTGATCCAGGTGGAGCGCAGGGACCAGAGCTTGGCCCACTCCGAGGCCAGCACGCGCCGTCCGGTCACCCGGTAGGCGGGGCGGGCTCGCACCGCCTGGTCGGTCTCGGGAGTCTCGTGGGTTGCCGTGAGGGTGCTCATGCCGCGCTCCCGGAGGTCTCGATGCCGGTCGTGGAGCCGTGGTACTCCACAGCGTCCCTGGTCAGTTCCATGAATGCCTCCTCCAGCGACACCGCCTTCGTGGTCAGCTCGAACAGGGGGATGCCGTGCTCGGCGGCCTTCAGCCCGATCTCGCGGGCGGACATCCCGGTCACCTGCAGTTCCTCGGAGCCGATGCGGCCGGTTATCTCCACACCCGGTCCGGCCAGCAGGTCCCGCAGCCGCGCGGTGTCGTCCGTGGCGACCTTCACGGTGTCGCCGCCCGCCTCGCGGACCAGGTCCCGCACGGTCGTGTCGGCCAGCAGCCGGCCTCGCCCGACGATGATCAGATGATCGGCCACCAGGGCCACCTCGCTCATCAGGTGCGAGGAGACGAACACCGTGCGCCCCTCGGCCGCGAGGGTGGTGAGCAGGTTCCGGATCCAGAGGACGCCTTCGGGGTCCAGTCCGTTGACCGGCTCGTCGAGCATCACGGTCTGCGGATCGCCGAGCAGGGCGGCCGCGATGCCGAGGCGCTGGCCCATGCCGAGGGAGAAGGCACCGGCCCGCTTCTTCGCGACGCTGCCGAGACCGGCGAGCTCGACGACCTCGTCGACCCGGCGGCGCGGGATGCCGTGGGTCAGTGCGAGCGCCCGGAGGTGGTTGTAGGCGGAACGGCCCGGGTGGATCGACTTGGCCTCCAGCAGCGCTCCCACCTCCTGCAGCGGCGCCTGATGACGGGCGTAGCGCTGCCCGTTCACCGTGACGGAGCCGCTCGTCGGCGCGTCCAGCCCGACGATCATGCGCATCGTCGTGGACTTGCCCGCACCGTTGGGCCCCAGGAAGCCGGTCACGGTGCCCGGCCGCACGGTGAAGTCCAGCCCGTCGACGGCCGTCTTCTCCCCGTACCTCTTGGTGAGCTGCTGTGCCTCGATCATTCGCGTTCTCTCTCTCGGACTCCGGCGCCGAAACGCCTGACGCCTCCTCCTCACGCTAGGTCCGCGAGCAGCCGGATCCGGTGGTACCGGGGGCTGAACAGTGGCCGGCGGGTAGTACCGCGGTACTACGCGCCCGGCCGCTGGTCCCCGGCCGGGGGCCCGCGCGGAGGCACGACGTCTCTCTTTCACGTCATCCGTAAATGTGCCGTCGCACCCGAACATTTGGGTAAGTGCCCGAATAGGCGGCCATATTTTGGTCGTCACGGAGCGAGGTGTAACGCGACCGCGCTTTCAAGACGCAGAATTAGACAGGAGCGGGGCGAAACCTCGGGGCGGAATCAGGCGCCCGGGACGACCGCGCTGTCACGGCAACTCGTCAGATCGGAATTTCTTGTGAGCAACACCGACCCTGTGTCCGGATACCACACGTACGACCAGCCCACGGGCCCGGACCGCCCCGTGCGCCGTCATGCCGCCGGACGGCGCGCGGCACTGACGGTCTGCACGATCGCCGACATCGCGGCAGGTCTGCTGGCCCTGTGGATCCTGTTGTTCCTGCTCGATGCGAATCAGGCGAATGTCTTCGTCACATTCGTGCACGGAATGTCGGACTGGCTGGCCTGGTGGTCGCAGGACATTTTCACGATGGACACAGAGGGTCTACGCGTCATCCTCAATTATGGTCTTCCGGCCGTCATGTATTTGGCGATAGGTCACGGGATCGCCGCCAGGCTCAACCGGGCATGACGGTGCTACGAGGACCTGGTGCGCCAGGGCTTCGACGTAGTCGCGTGGCGCCCGGTTCGCGACGATCTGTCAGCTCGGCGGTGCCCCCAGAACGTGACAGGTACGACTTCCAAGATCATGGAGTTCTCTACGCCTCGTGATCCGAGTGGAAGGCCGTGCCTGTCGACGCATCATCGCTGATCCCGCCTGCCCTTGACCAGCTGCACGAGCATCCCGACCCGCGAGACCCACGCGGCGTACGGCACGCTCTGGTTGCC
>NZ_BMTD01000016.1 GCF_014649495.1 Streptomyces filipinensis
TCCGGGCCGGCCGCGCAGGTAGCGGCGTTCGGCGGCCTGGCGGCTGGCGACGCCGAGGGGGTGGGCGAGGTCGGCCCAGCTGGCACCCGCGTCGCGGGCGGTTTCGATCAGGCCGGTCTCCCACCCGGCGAGCTGCTCACGCACCTGCCGCAGCAGCAGAAGCGAGGCCAGGGCCTGCTCCGGGCCGACGTCGGGGGTCTCGGCAGCCCCGGGGACCTCATGCCGGGCGGCATGCAGGGCGTCGTCTATGGCGCGCAGGGCTTCCGCGGCGGCGAGGAACGACGCCGGGGTGGGCGTGTCGGGGCTGGACGGTGCCGGCTGGTCGGCCGGGGTCATGGGCACCTCCCTCAGATAGTCATCCTTTGGATGACACCATGTTTGTCATCCACTGGATGACATGTTACAACGGTTTCAGTGAGGCGCATTGGCAGCAACTGCCCGAACGTTCCTGGAGGTGTTCCACCATGTTGATGCGCACTGACCCCTTCCGTGAGCTGGACCGGCTCGCCCAGCAGCTGACGGGACCGGGCACCTGGTCCAGGCCGTCCCCGATGCCGATGGACGCCTACCGTGAGGGCGACCAGTACGTGGTGGCCTTCGACGTCCCGGGCGTCAGCGCGGACGCGATCGACATCGACGTCGAGCGGAACATGCTCACCGTCAAGGCCGAGCGCCGGCCCGCGACGAAGGCCGACGACGTGCAGATGGAACTGTCGGAACGGCCGCTGGGCGTCTTCTCCCGCCAGATCGTGCTCGCCGACACCCTGGACACCGACCACATCCAGGCCGAGTACGACGCAGGCGTGCTCACCCTGCGCATCCCGATCGCCGAGCGAGCCAAGCCCCGCAAGATCTCCATCGGCGTCGGATCCGGCCGCAAGGAGATCTCCGGCTGAGCCGGACCCGAGGGCTGAACAGCGGCGGAGGACGGGTACCTGATCCTCCCGGGCCTGTCCTTCGCGCCCCGTGGGATCGAGACAGGGGTGACGGCCGACATGACGGTACGACGGGAAGCGTTCCTCCAGCGTGTGAAGGAACGCGGCGAGTACGAGACCCCACAGGAAGCCGAACGCGCGGCCCGCGTGGTGCTCGCCCTGCTGGGCGCACACCTGGTCGGCGAGGTACGCGCCCAGCTGGCGGCGCGTCTGCCGGAGGAGTTCGCCCTGATCCTGCTCAACCCGCTGCAGAGCGCCGAGCCATTGTCCCCGGAGCGGTTCGTGCGCGCGACCGCGGCCTGGATCGAGGGCGCGACCGAACGGACCGCGGCCTGGGACGTCAGCGCCGTCCTGTCCACGGTCGCCGACGCCGCCGGCGACGACCTCCTCGAACAGATCCTGCTCCAGCTCCCCGCGGACTACGACCTCCTCTTCGGCCGCCCCCAGCCCACCTGACCACCCACCCCGGTGACCCGGTGACCGCACACCGGCCACCACGACCTGGTGACAGAAAGGCAACCACCGCAGTGATGTCCGACCACAGCGCACCGCTCCAGCACCCCTACGGCGGGGCGTATGAGCAGATGCTGGAAAAGGTCCGCTACGACGGCGCCTACCCCAGCCGGGAGAAGGCCGAGGAAGCCGTCCGCCTGGTCCTCGCCGGACTGGGACGTCAGCTGACCGGCGACGAACGCGTCGAACTGGCCGCCCGCCTCCCCGTCGAAGCCGCGCGCATCCTCACCGCCCAGATCCCCGACACCCAGCCGCTGGGCGGCTGGGCCTTCGTCAAGGACCTCGCCGCCCGCACCGGCGCCTCTCTGGCCACCACCCGCTGGGACACCGGATCCGTCTTCTCCGCCGTCGCGGCCTACGCCGGCCGTGACCTGCTGACCCGCATCCTGCGCCAGCTCCCCTCCGGCTACGCGCTGCTGTTCGGCCGCGCCGAACTCACCCAAGCCGCATAGACGGGCCGCGCCTTTCCGGCGCCACCGTATGCCGGTGACCGTGACGCGTACACGCGCAGCAAAGAGTGCGTAGCGCGTCACGGTCACCGGCATCGTGCTGACCCGGCCAGGGCCGCCACGTGGTCCGAGGCCGATGCTGGAAGCACCGCTCATACGCGCTCCGAGGATCGCGAACGGGTGCAGCCGTCGAAGTCTCTCGCCCGACGGCGTCGGGCAGGTGAGTCGTGCCGGAAGGGCGTTCCTGCCCGGTTCCCTCCGGGGGGAAGGTCCTCAGACCGGTCGTCAGTTCAACCCATGGACCTTCCAGTTGATCATCGGCTGGGCGCTCTACGACGGTACCGGCCGCACATGCCCTACCACGGGCGACAGCGACGAGCCTCCTTACGCGACGGGCGTGGCCGCCCTGTGCGACGGCTGGCGCCTGATCCAGGCGCCCCAGCTGATCCCGCCGTATCCGGGGCACGAGTACGACGTGTCGTTTCTGAAACACGAGTTCTTCTTCGAGAAGTTCGTGGACCTTCGCGACGTCTGACGGCCCCCGCGCCGGACGCTGTGCGGCCGGACCGGCAGGTTTCGGGGGCGGTTCGAGGATGTTCTGATCACGAACGTGGGCAGCCTTGAGGGAGTGGCGTTCTCCAGGTCTGGCCAGGCGTCCTCGTGGCTCGGAGAACGCCGGCTCAGCGCACCCCACCTCGCGCCTTCACCGGTACCGGCGGACGCCGAGGAGTCAGCACACATGGCGGCACGCGCGCTCGCCTCCGGTACGGGCACATTCTTACGCAGTGCACCTGGCGCCCGCGACGCCCGACGACCACGCGACCATGGCCGTCTCCTACGTGCGGTTCGCGCTCGACTACCCGGCCCGTCGTGGATGCGAGGGCGATGCCAGGCAATATCTTGACGCTGGAATGAGGCTCGCTCTGGTAGGCCGTCAGGCGGCTTGCGGGTCAGGCCGGGTCCTCTCATGGTGGCGGGTATCGGCGCGCCTTCGAACACAAGCCAGAGAGCGCGGACCCGGTTCCGGTGTTCCCCGAAGCGGGAACAGACCGGCGGCGGCGGAATCTCAGTCGTGTACCACTACTCGCACGATCACGACGCCGCGCTCATCCCGTGGTTGATCACCGGACCGCGGACGACCAGCCCGACGCCACGCACCAGCCCCCACCACAGGGGTGGGCTCCTGGGTTTTCGACGTCTTGCCGCCGTTCGGCCATGTGAGGGAACGGCGGGAATCGGCCCGGAACGCCCTCCGGTCGGCAGAGGCTGGGGGCGTGATGATCACGGCACAGCCCACCACCCGGAGGGAACACCCGATGAGCGACACCAGAGTCCCCCTGAAGCAGCGAGTCGGCCGGTACGGTGCCTGGAGCATCGAACTGCGCTCGGAGGACCCGGCCCGGCGCGGCGAACTGGACGAGGCCGCGGCCGAACTGGAGGAACTCGGGTACGGCGCCATCTGGCTCGGCAACAACAGCACCGCCGACCACGCCGCCCCGCTGATCGGGGCGACGCGCCGCATCGTCGTCGGCACCAGCGTCCTGAACATCTGGCAGCAGGAGGCCGCCACGACCGCGGCCGGCTTCGCCGAGGTGGAATCGGCGCACCCCGCCCGCTACCTGGTGGGTCTCGGCGTGAGCCACGGCCCGCTGGTGAAGGACTACAGCCGCCCGTACGCGGCGATGACCGACTACCTCGACGAGCTGGACGAGGCCGGCGTCGCCGCCGACAGCAGGGTGCTGGCCGCGCTGGGCCCGAAGATGCTGAAGCTGTCCGGCGAGCGGGCGGCCGGCGCCATCCCCTACCTGGTCACGCCCGAACACACCGCCCAGGCCCGCGAGATCCTCGGCGAGGGCCCGCTGCTCGCCCCGGAGCTGAAGGTGGTCCTGGAGACCGACCCGGTCCGGGCCCGCGCCCTGGCCCGCGACGCCCTCGCCATGTACCTCACCCTGCCGAACTACACCAACAACTTCCTGCGGCACGGCTTCACCGAGGCCGACCTGGCCGAGGGCGGCAGCGATCGCCTGATCGACGCGGTCTTCGCCTGGGGCGACGAGAACCGCATCCGCGACCGCATCGACACCTTCCACCAGGCAGGCGGGGACCACGTGGCCCTCCAGGTGCTCACCGGCGCCCACAGGGAGAAGCTTCCGAGGGAGGAATGGCGCAGGCTCGCTTCTCTCTTGGAATAACGCCGTCGGTACCGGGACGGGAATCGACGGTACGCCGATGGCATCACGTCCTGGTGCCCTCCTCGCTTCGGCGGGGCTGGCGTCGGTCGTTCGCTCGGTTGTTCCTCGGTCGGTTCGGAGGCGTCGGCCCCGCAGGGCGGGACACGGCGGAGCGAACTCGCCGAGCTGAGCTCACTTGCCAGATGGCGAGGAGCAGCAGCGTGCCCGTTTCGGCGAGGAGGCTGAGGACGGCTTGTGGTGCCGGTTGCAGACCGCGCTCGGTGAATCCGAACACCCCTACGGTGCGCGAAGCGGTGAAGCCGACGAGGGCGCCGAGCGCGACGCCTGCCTCGGAGATCCTCAGCAGCAGGGGTGGTGTCCCCATCAGCAGCAGGGCGGCGAAGGCGAAGGATGCGCTGGCCTGGAGCAGGAACAGGGGGCCGATGAGGTGGATGAAGCGGTACCCGTCGATGTAGAGCTGGGCGTGGATGTATCCGCCCACGGCGAGGGTCGCGGCGGTCGCCGCCCGCAGGGTGGGGACGAGGAATCTTTGGGTGTTCATGCCAGCCTCTGGTCCTTGATGGCCAGTTCGCGGTCGCCTTGGCGGTAGCCGACGCTGCGGATGCCGAGTGCGTCCTTGAGTTGCCGGGCGGGGACGACCTGGGGCGTGGGGGCGGGGGCCCGGCCCGGCTTGGGCAGCGGGTAGGCGGTGGTGGTGGCGGAGTGGAAGGTGATGTTGCCCTCTGTCTTGGTGAACAGTTGGTGGACGTGCCCGTTGAGACAGGTGACGGAGGAGAAGCGGCGCAGGAGTGCGATGACTTTGAGAGCGTCGTCGGTGCTCCAGCCCCACTTCGGGTACATGGCGAACAGCGGGATGTGGCTGAAGACCACGACGGGGGTGTCCGACGACAGGCCGGCGAGGTCTTTGCGTACGAAGTCGATCTGCGCGGTGCCGAGGTGTCCGAGTTTCTCCAGGCTCAGGGTGTTGACCAGGGCGATGAAGTGCACGCCGTGGGTGTCGAAGCTGTACCAGCCGTCGCCGAGCGTGCCCATGCCGAAGCTCCGCCGGTAGGTGCGGCCTGCATCGCCGATGGAGTCGTGTTCGCCCGGTACGGTGAAGACGCGGTCTGTCTTCATTCCGGTCATCATCTGCTTGACCTGGTCGAACTGCCCGGCCGTGGACAGGTGGGTCAGGTCGCCGCTGTGCATGACGAAGTCCGGTCTGAATCCGAGTGAGTTGACCTGGTTGATCGCTTCGTTGAATGAGCCGGCCACGTCCATGTTCGCCGGGCCCTGGAACCCGATATGGCTGTCGGAGACCTGCACGAACCGCAGCGCGCCGCTTCCCGCTGCGACGGTCCCGGCGGCAGCCCCGGCTTTGGTGTCGCGGGAGTCCGCGATGTGACTGATCACCTCTCCGCTGGCCACGGTCAGCACCACCGTGCCACCGAACCATCCTGCGTGACGCATGAGTTGACGTCGAGTCATACCGTGTTCGGTTTCAGGCTGGCCGGCGTCGTCGGCCGGTGTTCCGTCGTGACGGTCGTAGTAGTCGGTCATCGGGTCACCTCCACGGTGGCGGTCATGAACGGATGGATGGTGCAGAGGTAGGCGTAGGTGCCGGGCTTGGTGAACGTGTGGCTGTAGGTGGCGTGGGTGGCCAGGGCGGCCGAGTGCAGGGGGCCACCCGATGCGGCGCTGGTGACGGTGTGGGCGTCGGTGTCCTGGTTCGTCCACGTCACCGTCGTGCCCGCTTTGACCTGCAGCGTGGCCGGAGAGAACGCGAAGTTCTTGATCGCGATGGCATTCCCGGTCATCGGCGCGGCCGCCGCGCCCCTTCTCGAGGTCCTCATGGGCATGCTCATGCTGGGCATCGGGGAGGCGCCGGGAGCGGAGCCCGCCGTTTTCCCCGGCCCCGTGGCCCCGGGCATTCCGGCCGCCTGGTGCTGATCCGGACCGGGCGTGATGGCGCCGGCCCCGATGGACGAGGGATGCGGCGACTGGCCGCATGCGCTGAGGAGCCCCAGTGCGCCGGCGGTGGCGATGGTGGCGACGGCCAGCCCGGCCGCAGCACGGGATCGCCGAGTTGGTGGGCGAAGGTTCACGTACATGGTGTGCGTTCCTCACTGATCAGGCGGAGACGGGAACTGCGCCGGCTCGGGCGCACGCGACCGCAGGGATGTGGTGGATGCCGCGTTCATGGGCGCGCGTCCCTCACGGACCCGGCGAGCGAGCCTGGGTGCCGCCCCATGCCGGCTGCCCGCCTCGAGGTGCTCCGCGCTGCGCACACTGGCCCGGATGGAGCTCTGCCCCGGTCGCCGCACAGCCGCCGATCACTGTGCGTAGCGCCAACGGCGTGGTGTGTGCTGGACATCGGTCGGGGCCGCGGAGTGGCACCGGCTTCGATGCGCGGGGGCGGGGGAGCGGGGCCGGTGATGAGCGTGTGCGTCGCGTGGTGCATTTCGGTCACCCCTGTTCCACCCCTTGCTGCAGGGGAAGCGATGAGGAGTTGCGCGTAAGCCGGTTCTTGTTCGCCTCCACGGACGGCATGGCTCCTGCGGTTCGATGGATACGCACCTTTTGTGGGACTTCATGGGATCGCCGCAGTCCAGCCGGTCCCGGATCCGCGCATGCTTGGTCATGGCGAGGTCGTAACGCCGCGAGGGCGTGCCAGCTGCAGCAGCCACAGCGCGTGACCGGCACAGAGCTGTTCGTGCAGGACAAAGCGGCGCATATGCCCGATGATCGTGTTATGTCCTGGAGTTCCCGAAAACGTGGTCCAAGGACCGATCCGGATCGCTCCGCGCACCGTGTCTCTGGTAAAGGGACCCTTTCGGCCGCGGATGAGGAACTGCTGCGCACGCTGTACGCGGAGCACTCAGGAGCCCTGTTCCACTACGTGCTGCGACTGACCTCAGGAGACTGGCAATGGGCGGAGGACGTGGTACAGGAGACACTGCTGCGAGCGTGGCAGCATCCTGCCGCGTTCGACCCCGCACGCGGCCCGGCCCGGGCATGGCTGTATACGGTCGCTCGACACCTGGTCATCGACGCCCGCCGGGCCCGGCAGTCCAGGCCGGCCGAGGCCGGCGGCGATGCGCTGGAGCGAGCCGCCGAGCAGAAGCCGGGCAAGGACGAGATCGAGCAGGCACTGCAGAGCTGGGCGGTCGCCGAAGCCGTCCGGTCGCTGTCCCCGGACCACCGCGCCGTCCTGCTGGAGACCTACTACCGGGGCCGGACCATGGCGGAGGCCGCACAGGTGCTGGGCATCCCGGTGGGCACAGTGAAGTCGCGGACGTACTACGCCCTGCACGCCCTGCGGCTGGCGCTGCAGGAACGGGGGATCGAGCCATGACCGTGGCGGGCAGGAGGCGGTGACCATGAGTGCGGAGCACGACGCCCTCCGGCTGACGCTGGGAGGTTACGTCCTGGGCGCGCTGCCCTCGGCGGAAATGGAACAGGTGCGCATCCACCTCGCGGCATGCACCGACTGCCGGGCCGAACACGCCCAGCTGGCGGGATTGCCCGCGCTGCTGGCGACGGTGACCGAAGCCGAAGTCTCGGGCCAGACGGTGCCGGCGGCCGAAACGGACCTGACCGACCGACTGATGGTACGGGCGGCCGAAAGCGCGCAGGGTTCCCCGCTGCCCGAACGGCCCGCCGCGCCCGCGGTGTCGAAGACCCCAGAGGGGGGTGTGCTGGAGAGGCTGCTCCAGCAGGCCGCCGCCAGGCGCCGCAGGTCTTGGCGTCTGCAACTGGCCGGCGCTGCAGCGTCGCTGACGTTCATCGCGGCAGCGGCCGGCGGCACATGGCTGGCGGCCATCGGATCCGTGGGCAGTCAGGCGAGGCCGCCCGGGCCGACCGCGCCGACCGTCTGGCGCACCTTCTCCGGGAGCGATCCCGCCACCGGCGTCTCCGCCTCGGTGAAGGTCTCGCCCTCTGCCTGGGGCAGTGTTCTGCAGATCTCGGCAGGAGGGGCACCCGCCGGAATCACCTGTCGGCTGCAGGCGGTCGGGCCCGGCGGGGCCAGGACGGACGGCGCTACCTGGCGGGCAGGCGAGTACCCTCCCGGCACCACGATTCCAGGAGCGGTCGCCATGACTCCGGGAGCCATCGAGCACTTCGAGATCCTCGCAGATAACGGTCAGAAGCTGGTCACCATCCGAGCGTGAGGATTGGTGGCACAAGAGGCCAAGACGACGTCGCCTTCGAAAGGCCGGGCGCTCCGCGGCGAGGGACCCCGATAATTCGACAGGCACCGGGCCGCCCTCAAGCCCGGTGGACCGAGCTGGAGGAGCGCGCACAGGACGTCCAGCTGATGGCCATGGAAGGTGTTTCTGCCCGTGACACCGGCTGGACGGGCACGCTCCTGATCGCCGTAGCCCCTCGATCCCGCCGCACCGCGTGGCTCCGGGATCGGCGGGGCCGTCCGACAAGGGCTCGCGGCCGATGAGTGTGGCGGCCTCGGAGGCCGACACCGGCACCTGCATGGCCGAGGGGTGGGTTGAAGCGGCCATCCGGTCGATCTGTCCGCGGTGGTGCCACACATCGCGGGGCCGGTCAGCTGCGGCGGCTGCTTCCCCTGGACGACCTGTCTCGGGCGGCTGTGTCGGTACCGGGGCAGTTCTGGGCCCTGGTCACTCTCGCCCCCGCTCCGTCGAACCGGCCCAGTCCACAGCTGACTTCATGCATGAGCGGGCCGACGGGACGCGCACGACCCTCTTTTCCCGAAGTCCGTGCATCGCGGTCCTCCGCGTGCAGACAGCGCTGGACAGAGGCCGCTGAGCCCAGACAGGCGTCGACATGGGCATGACTCGCAAGAATCGGAACAAAAAAGGCACATAGCTCGAACCGTCCGGCATGTGTCGTCCGTGGAACTGATTGAGCGCGCCCACGCAGGATCAGGATCCGGCCTACCGACACCCCCCGAATTGCTTGCGGTCACCCGTTCCGGTCCCCGCACATCGACAGAAGAGCCAGAAGACCATGTTCGTGACCGATTCCCCCAGCCCGACTTCACTGCTCGGCCGGCCCTTCCGCCGCCATGCACTGCTCACCCTGCCGGCGCAGGAGGCACACGTCTCCGCCGCTCGTCACTTCGCGGCCGATTTGCTGGAGACCTGGAGTGTGCCCGCGGGTGAGCGGGACTCCGCCGTTCTCATCGTCGACGAACTCGCCGCCAACGCTGCCCGGTACGGCCATGAGCGCATGACCCTGCTGCTCGCCCTCGACCACGAAAGTCTGCACATCGTGGTCACCGACTCCGGCGCGGCCGTGGAGCGTCATCGCCCCGGCATCGCCTCCGACGAACACGGCCGTGGCACCGGCATCGTCCAGTCCCTTGCCCAGTCGACCGAGATTCGCCAGACACGCAGCGGCCGCGAAGTCCGCGCCTGCCTGAGGTGCTCGCCATGACCGGGCCGGACGCCCCGCACGCGCTGCGACCCCCGGCCGGGGCCGGCACCGCAGCACAGCGACGGGTCACCGGGGGCGGCCGCGGCGAAGGGCCACCCGACACCCTCGCCGAGTGGTCCTTCGCGACCCACAAGCCGTGTCCCATCGACGGCTGCCCGGGCCCGGCCCAGGTGCCCATGCGGTCCGCGGCGCACCCATCGGTACTCGATCGCGGCGGCCCCCACCACGACACGGTGCTGTGTCAACGCTGCGGAGCCGGCCCCTGCGTACCGGCGGAGGTGTGAGCGTGGACGTCACCCCGAACAGCGGCACGGGCATCGACGCCCCGCCCCCGCACGAGCCATGTACGCGTGCGCCAGATCTGCGCCGCGAGATGCACCACGTGCCGGCCCCCGGAGCCGAACGCGCCTGGCTGCTACGCCGGAAGGCCCTCATGGACCGGAGGGCCCTGGACGACCCCGGCCCCGTCGCAGCTGCCGCGGAACCCGCCGAGCAACTCGTCCGCCACGACCGCCGGCATCCCGACCTGGCTGCCGGCCCGCACCACCCCGACACCATCACGCTCGCGTGGCCGACCCGGATGAGCCACGCGCATGACCGCCAGTTGTCACAGCCCGCCACCAGCGACAAGGAGCCACAGAACATGGGTGGAAAGCAGAAGACACTCGCCATACTTGCCGGAGCCGCGCTGGCAGCCGGACTCGCCGGCCCGGCCTTCGGGTCCACCACCGCTCACTCGCCAGCCCTGCGCACCGCCGCGACGGGGGCAGGGATGTCGGTCGTGGAGTGGAACCGCGAGCTCGTCACCATCCTCAGCAATCCGAAGGCGCAGCCGTCCACCGTCCAACCCACGCGCAGCTTCGCGCTTCTGCAGGCTGCCGAGTACGACGCGGTGGTGTCGATCACCCGGGCCGGCCCCGCCTACGTGTTCTCGGTGACGGCGCCCAAAGGCGCTCGCGCGGACGCCGCAGCCGACCAGGCGGCCCACGATGTGCTGGTCGCCCTCTACCCGGCCAGGCGCGCAAGCTTGAACCAGCGGCTGAGCAGTCAATTGTCCGCGATATCCGGCGGCCCGGGCAAGCAGGCGGGCATTGGTGTGGGAGCGGAGGTCGCCCGCAGGCTGATCACCCTGCGGTCCAACGACGGATCCTCAGCCAAGCCGCCGCGGTTCCGCCCCGGCGCCAAGGCCGGCGACTACCGGCCCACCCCTCCCCGTTTCCCGACACCGGTGTTCACCGACTGGGGCTCGGTCAAGCCGTTCGTACTGGCCGACGGACGGCAGTTCCGCCCGGCACCGCCGCCGGCCGTGAGCAGCGCCGCGTACGCCACCGCCTTGAACGAGGTCAAGAGCCTGGGGAGCAAGACCAGCACCAGCCGCACTCCCGATCAGACGGCAGCCGCGAAGTTCTGGGCGGCGGCACCCGTGTGGAACGTCTGGAACCAGATCACGCAGAACCTCGTCACCTCCCAGAACGCGACCCTGGAGAAGGCGGTGAAGGTCTTCGCCCGGCTCGACCTGTCCCTCGCCGACACCGCGATCGCGATGTACGACGCCAAGTACGTCTACGACGTCTGGCGGCCCGTGACCGCCATCCGGCTCGGCGGTACGCACTACAACCCGAGCATCGTCGGCGATCCCAGCTGGACCCCGCTGCTGCCGACCGCACCGGATCCGTCCTATCCGGGCGCTCACGGTGCTCTCAGCCAGGCTGCGGCAACGACGCTCGCCGGACTCTACGGGGCGCGGCATCATTTCGCGGTGACCTCGAAGGGCGTCACTCGAACCTTCACCGGCTTCCAGGACGCCGCCACCGAAGCGTGGCTCAGCCGGATCTGGTCCGGCCAGCACACTTCCCTCGACAACCGTGCCGGCCAGCAACTCGGCGCCCAGGTGGCCGACTTCGTGGCAGGTCGGCTCTGACCGCACCGCCACGCCACAACCATGCACATGGTTGGGCCGAGAAGCCAGTGGTCCCGGCGCATCGGGTACCACTGGCTCGGCCAAGCTCAGAGGGCGGCCATCCTGCGCGCCGAGGGCCCGCAGCCGCTGGCCGGCAGGCCGGACGTCTGCCCCCAGGAAGTCCTGGCTTCCTGTCACCGCGACGCACTGACTGAATGACTGTCGCGGTCGGCCCCATCCGGCTCGGCGCTTTCGGCTGTCTGCGCTCCCCGGGGATCCCCATCACGTGGGCCATCACCGGCGCCACAGCTGGCATCGGCCGGGCCGTGGCTCTGCGTCTGGCAGCGGTGGGGGCCTCGGTCATCGTCCACGGGCGGGACGAGCAGCGGGGTGCTGAGACCGTCAAAGAGATCGCTGCCGCGGGCGGGAAGGCTCGGTTCGTTGCTGCGGATCTGAGTAGCTCTGAAGATGTCCTGCGTCTTGCCGCTGAAGCAGGCGAGGTGGACGTTCTGATCAACAACGCCGGTATCTACCGGTTCGCCGGTACGCCGGCCACCACCGCCGGGATGTTCGATGCTCAGATGGTTGTCAACTCACGCGCGCCGATGCTCCTGGTCGGCGCCCTCGCTCCGGGAATGGCTGCGCGGGGGTGTGGCGTCATCGTGAACGTGAGTCCAGCGGCGGCTACCACGCCGGTGCGGGATTCGGGCGCGAACTGAAGCACGACGTGGTGGCCATGGCGCGGGCGGCGACTGTCCTGGGCATCCCGCTGGTCGTACCACCACCGCTGCGGAGAGCATGTGGGGGCCGACCACCCCGGAGCTGGTCGAGGCCCTGGCGGACAACGCGGCCCCGGAGTCCGCTGCCGTCTACGGCGCCCTCGACATGCCCTTCGCCGTCCTGGTCGGCCAGATCTCTGCGGCCTGCCGGGCCTAGAAGCTCGTTCCGGTCGCAAGTGCGGCTCGGTGCAGGAGGACGGAGCCCTTGGCGTCAGCCACGTGGTGCCTTGGGGATTCCACTTGCGGACGGTGATGGGGACAGTTCCAGGGGAAGGTGCCGGGGCCGCGAAGGGTGGCTCGGACGCCCAGGAAGCTGGAAGCGGAGCTACCGGCCCGCTTGCAATCCCCCTCTGTTCCGCAGGTCAGGCGTCGGGATCGAAGGGGATGCCGGAACGGCCACGACGAGCGTCATCGCACCGAGTGCTGCGAGCAGGCCCTTGGCAAGGGACTTCACCTTGGG
This sequence comes from Streptomyces filipinensis, assembly GCF_014649495.1. Classification (GTDB taxonomy): domain Bacteria; phylum Actinomycetota; class Actinomycetes; order Streptomycetales; family Streptomycetaceae; genus Streptomyces; species Streptomyces filipinensis. The sequence goes on from NZ_BMTD01000016.1 coordinate 12,623, forward strand.
CATGACGGCGCCTTGTCGGGGCGGCTGGCGTCAGCAGTACAGGTTGCTGCCCGGTGAGACCCCGAGGATCTGTGTGAAGCGCTGGTAGGCGTCCACGCGGCTCTGCACCTGGGCCGGGTTCTTGCCGTCACATTCGAGGGAGCCGTTGATGCTGCGGATCGTCTGGCCGAATCCGGCGCTGTTGACCATGGCGTTGTGCGGGGTCATGCTGCCTGGTCCCGATTGGGTGTTCCAGTACCACAGGCCGGTCTTCCAGGCGACGGAGGCGTTGTTCTCCACCTGCCAGGGGTTGTTGAGCAGGTCGATGCCGAGCGCGTCACCCGCCGCCTTGTAGTTGAAGTTCCAGCTGAGCTGGAGCGGTCCGCGGCCGTAGTAGGCGGCCTGTCCGGCGGGGCAGCCGTACGGCTGGCTCCAGTCGCAGTAGGTGGGGTAGTTGGCGGTGTTCTGCTCGACGACATGGACCAGTCCGCCGGTCTCGTGGCTGACGTTGGCGAGGAAGGCGGCGGCCTCCTGCTTCCTGACCGTGTCGCTGCCGGTGTTCGCGAAGGCCGGGTAGGCGCTGAGGGCCGCGGTGAGTCCGCTGTAGGTGTAGAAGGAGTTCCGGTTCGGGAACATCTGGTTGAACTGCGCCTCGCTCACCACGAAGCCGGACGGAGTGCTGTCGCCGCCGCTCGCGGGTGCGTTCCACTTCTGGTTGGCGCCGCCACTGCAGCTCCAGATCTGCGTACGGGTGCCGTTGGCGGAGTTGTTGTCGGTGACGTCCAGGCACTTGTTCGCCTGGGGGTTGACGATGTCGTGTGCGGTGGTGACGGTCCACTTCTGGTTGGCGCCGCCGGTACAGGACCACAGCTGTACCTTGGCGCCGTCGACGGTCGAACTGCCTGTCACGTCGAGGCACTTGCCGAGGGCGCGGATCGTGCCGTCGCTGCCGACGTTCCACTGCTGGGCGTTCGTGCCGTTGCAGTCGTAGAGCTGGACGGGCGTGCCGTCACCGGAGTTGGCCCCGGCGATGTCGAGGCACTTGCCGGCGAGTCCGGTGATGGTGCCGGTGTCGGCCTGGGCGGGGCCTGCGGTGAGCAGGCACGCGGAGAGACCCAGTGCGGCGGTGAGGGCGGCTGCGGAAAGGGATCGGGCCATGAGAGGGGGGTGGCCTTTCACATGGGGGTGACGGCCGACGCCTCACCTCATGAACGGAGGGAGGCGTCGTACAACGCGTGGCTGACCCGAGAACCTAAATGCGGACGACGACTTTCGTCAAGCAGTGAAGTAAGTAGGGTCGAAAGGTAGTTGGCGGGAAGTCGGCCAAGAGCCGCGGTCGTGCCGACGGTGGCGCCGAGAGCGCGGAAGCCTCTGCGACTCGGGCGGTTGTCGGGCGATCCGGTGTGATCGGTGTGCTGGGTGGTCCCGCGTCGTGCCCTCCGTCCGGGGGACGGGGCATGCGGGGGCGACGGAAACGGGGCCGTCGGGTCCGGCGGGTCGTGCGACCCGCCGGACCCGCAAGTCAGGGGATCAGCATGCGTTCGGTGTCCGTGCCACCGGATCGGCTACCAGCCGACGGCGACCAGGAGCCATTGCGGATCGGCGTGGGAGATGAAGGAGGACTGGCCCGCCACGTCGTCGTAGGGGAAGCCGTAGGCGAGGTGGTTGATGGCGTTGTCGTGCCAGAACTTGGCGTAGTAGTTGGCTGGTGCCGCCTTGTAGAACTGGGCCGGGTCGGACTGCTGGGAGGCCGGAAGGGTGGCGACGTGGCGGTTGAGGGCGGCACACATGTCGGGGTTGCCCGCCAGCGAGGCGGCGCAGCCGAAGATGTCGGAGGTGGCCGCGTTCACGCCCACTGACTGGGCGTAGGCGGTGAAGTAGTTCGCGTTGGCGCCGCCCGCGCGGAAACTGGGGTCGCTGCCGGGCGCGATGATCCGGTACGGGGCCTGGGCCTGGGCCAGCACTTTGAACTGGTCCGGAACGGCGTCGGTGAAGCGTTGGAAGGTGGTGGCGCGGTCCTCGGCGAAGGTCTGCCGGTTCTCGCCGACCTCGACGTCGTAGCCGTCCTTGGTGTGCAGGCGCATGGCCAGCTTGAGGCCGAAGGCGTCGACCCGGGTGGTGTTGCCGTTGAAGACGTTGTTGCCGACGGTGAACTCGATGAAGTCGTAGTACGGGCTGTCGGGCGAACCGAGGTAGAAGTACATGCGGCCCGCGGAGTTGGCCGGCATGTCGAGGTAGGGCTGCTCGGCGATGGAGTGCACCTGCCCGTTGAAGCTCCAGTACACCTGGCTGTCGGGGTACTTGCCGTTGGTGCGGTTGAGGATCTTCACCTCGACGGCGTTGCTCGCCGGGGGGATGTCGCTGGTGCTGCCCCAGAAATCGTCCGGCGGGATGGTGCCGCCGGGGCCGTAGACCTGGAACTCCCACAGGGAGTAGCCGTACGGGGTGCCCCGCGCGGTGCCGTAGAGGCGGACGTAGCGGCCACTGCCGGAGATGGCGATGTCCTGCGTTCCGCCGGTGGCGGTGGTGGTGGAGTAGACGGTGGTCCAGGTGCTGGCGTCGGTGGAGGTCTGGATCTGGAAGGCGGTCGCGTAGGCGGCCTCCCAGTTCAGGGTGACACGGCTGAGCTGCTGGACGGATCCGAGGTCGACCCGCAGCCATTGCGGGTCGGAGAAGGCCGAGGACCAGCGGGTGCCTGTGTTGCCGTCGACCGCCGCGCTTGCGGGGAAAGAGCCGTTCTCGGTCGAGGAGGCGGTGGCGGGCCTGCCCCGGGACAGCAACTGGTCGGCGGCGCGCGCGGGCGTCGGTGCCAGGACTGCGAAGCAGGCGGCGATCAGGACGACGATCAGGCCGAGGGCCGCGCGTGGGCGTGCGGCGCCGGCCGGCGGTCTGCGGGTGGGTGCGCTGGCGGAACTCTGCATGTGGGGTCTCCTCAAGCCGGTCCGGCATGCGGGGGGATGGAGCAACAGCAGACATGAGAGCGCTCTCTCGGGTTGTAGTCCTACCGGTGTCAACCGTCAACAACTGAAGCCGAAATCAGTCGGGTTTGCGGCCCTGTCGACGACACGGCACTGATCTCGCCGCCGGTGTCGCGTGTGGCACGTCCGGCGCATTCGGCTTCCGACCGCGCGATCGGCGCCAAGCCGGGCTCTGTTTACATCCCTTGACGCATCCGGTACGGACCTGACCGCGCCGTCATGCCGACTCGCGACCCACAAGTCAGGGCTCGGAGACGACCGGCCTCGCGTCTGTGAGTGCGCCGTGGGTGTGCTCGTCGAGCAAGCGGGTCAGCTCCGCCGCCCTCTCCTCAACCGGCTGGCGGACGTGGTTCTGCGTCTCGCCCCAAGAGGGCCGATCCGACACTGCCCCTGATCGCCCTGGCCACGGGACGCGGCGAACCACCTCCCTGGGCTGCCCTTACCGCGTTCGCCGATGACCCAGATAATTCACGCCTTATATTTTGACGTATTGACGGCCGGGCGGACTGCCCCTACGGTCCGATGCGCATCGCGCCCCCACATCGCGACCAAGGAGACACGTGTGACCGACGTTCCCGCCGCCGTTCCCGCCGCGCGCGTCCGCGCACCCCGCCGGCGCAGACGCACGGCCGCCCTCACGACAGCCTTCCTGCTGCCGGCCGCCGCCGGTATCGCGGTGGCGTCCGCCCCGAGAGCCGGCGCCGCGACCGTCCCCACCGCTGCCACCCACGTCGTCAACGCAGGCAGCGGCAAGTGCGTCGACGCGAGCGGCGGTGCCACCGGCAACGGCACAGCCGTGCAGCAGTACGCCTGCAACGGCACCGGAGCGCAGTCCTGGCAGTTCACCCCGACCGACAGCGGCTACTACCGGATCGGCGTCGCCTCAGCGCCGGACCAGGTCTGGGACGAGACCGGCGTCTCCACCGCCGACGGCGCGCTGACCCAGCTGTGGCTCTACGGCGGCGGCGCCAACCAGCAGTGGCAGCCGGTCGCGGAAGCCTCCGGCACGTACCACTTCGTCAACCGCAACAGCGGCAAGTGCCTCGACGTGCCGTCGGCGTCCACCGCCGACAGCGTCCAGCTGCAGCAGTACACCTGCAACGGCACCGCCGCCCAGTCCTTCTCGCTCTCCGCCGGCGTCACCCCGCCGGCCGGCACCCCGGACTTCGGCCCCAACGTCACGGTGTTCGACCCGTCGATGCCGGCGTCCACCATCCAGTCGCAGATCAACTCGGTCTACAGCACCCAGCAGAACAACGAGTTCGGCACCCAGCGCAACGCCCTGCTGTTCACCCCCGGCACGTACAACGTCGACATACCCGTCGGCTACTACACCCAGGTCGCCGGGCTCGGGCTGTCACCGGACCAGGTGTCCATCACCGGCGGCGGCGTGCACGTCGAGGGGCACACCAGCGACGGCAACGCCACCCAGAACTTCTGGCGCGACGCGGAGAACATGTCGGTGAGCCCCAGCTCGGGAAGCACCATGTGGGCCGTCTCGCAGGCCGACCCGTTCCGGCGCATGGACGTACACGGCAGCATGAAGCTGTGGGACGACACCCACGGCACCAGCACCAACTGGTCCAGCGGCGGCTACATCGGCGACTCGCGGGTCTCCGGGCAGATCAACTCCGGTACCCAGCAGCAGTTCCTCACCCAGGACACCGCCCTGAACGGCGGCTGGACCGGGCACAACTGGAACATGGTCTTCGTCGGCGACACCGGCGCCCCGGCGACCAGTTTCCCCAATCCGCAGTACACCACCGTCGCCCAGAGCCCCGTGATGCGCGAGAAGCCGTTCATCTACGTCGACAGCTCGGGCAACTGGCAGGTGTTCGTCCCCTCGGTGCGCACCAATGTGCAGGGCCCCGACTGGACGAACGGCAGCGCCCCGGGCACCTCGCTGCCGATCAGCCAGTTCTACATCGTCAAGCCCGGTGACACCGCCACGACGATCAACAACGCGCTCGCCGCCGGCAAGAACCTGATCGTCACACCGGGCGTCTACCACCTGTCCGTCCCGCTCAACCTCACCCGCCCCGACACCGTGGTCCTCGGCCTGGGCCTGGCCACCCTCGTCCCGGACAACGGCGTCACCGCGATCACCACCGCCGACGCCGACGGCATCGACATCGCCGGCCTGCTGATCAGCGCGAACACCACCAACTCCACCACCCTCATGCAGGTCGGCCCGGCCGGCTCGACCGCCAGCCACACCGCCGATCCCATCGTGCTGCACGACGTGTTCTTCCGCATCGGCGGCGACATCGCCGGCAAGGCCACGCAGACACTGGTGATCAACAGCAACGACGTCATCGGCGACGACCTCTGGCTGTGGCGGGCGGACCACACCAACGGCGTCGGCTGGACGAGCAACCCGGCCGCCAACGGACTGATCGTCAACGGCGACGACGTCACCATGTACGGCCTGGCGGTCGAGCACTACCAGAAGTACCAGACCACCTGGAACGGCAACGGCGGCCGCACGTACTTCTACCAGAGCGAGACCCCCTACGACGTCCCCGACCAGTCCAGCTGGACCACCAGCGGAGGCGACCTCGGCTACGCCTCCTACAAGGTCGCCAACTCGGTCACCTCCCACGAGGCGTGGGGCGTGGGTGTCTACGCCTACCTCCGCGACAACCCCTCCGTCGTCCTCGGCCACGCCATCGAGGTGCCCACCACGTCAGCGGTGAAGTTCCACAGCATGGTCACCACGGTCCTGGGTGGAGACGGCACCATCAACCACATCATCGACAACACCGGCAACCAGGTAACCCCCAGCAGCAACGTGGCGTACCTGGTGAGCTATCCGTAGACCCCGAGCTGGTCATCGGCGATGGCGCGATGGGACTCTGGAAGGCCGTGGCCGAGGTGTTCCCGGCCGCCCAGCACCAGCGCTGCCGGCACCGGGCCCACCGCAGCCCGGCGGCCGCGTTGCGATGGTGTTCAAGCTGGTCGAGTCCGCCCAGGAACGGTGTCCTGGTCGAGCGTGAGGAGACCGCCGCAGCGTGAGCGGCGGGGCCTATGCTGCGGGAATGATCAAGCCCATTGAACTTGTCATATTCGACTGCGACGGCGTGCTGGTCGACAGCGAGCGCATCGCTGCTCGTGTCCAGGTCGCGCTCGGAGCTGAGTTGGGTTGGCCGCTGACCGAGGACGAGGTCGTGGACCGGTTCATCGGGCGCTCGCACGCCGCCATACACGACCAGGTCGCCGTTCAGCTCGGCCCGGACACGGCCGCGGTCTGGTCGGAGAGGTTCGAGCGGCTCCACCGGGAGGCCGTGGACGCCGAGCTTGCCCCGGTCGACGGTTTGCCGGAGGCACTCGACGCGCTCAGTCTGCCGACGTGCGTCGCCTCCAGCGGCTCGCACGACAAGATGCGGCACACCCTGGGCCGGACCGGGCTCTACGATCGCTTCGCGGGCCGTATCTACAGTTCCACCGAAGTCTCCCGCGGCAAGCCCGCACCCGACCTGTTCCTGCACGCCGCTCAGCAGATGGGCGTCGATCCCGAAGCGTGCGTGGTCGTCGAGGACAGCCGGCCCGGCGTCCACGCTGCCCGCGCAGCCGGCATGCGAGCCTTCGGCTACGCCGGCGGGCTCACGCCAGCCGAACGCCTCGAAGGCCACGACACTGTCGTCTTCTACGACATGCGCCAGCTGCCGCACCTCATCGCCGAGCGGCAGCCGGCTCGCCACCAGGCACAGCCCACCCACCAGATTTGACCATTGTTCGACGTTCCGATCCCGGTCACGGACCACGACGTGAATGTCGACCTGGTCGTCACGCCCGAGGGGTCATCGCGTGCACTTCGCCGCGTCGGACGCCCGGCTATGTGTGTGCTGAGCCAGAAAGCTCCGGTTCAGCGCACCCGACCCCGCGCCTTCAGTGGCACCGGCGGCAGCTCCGGCGCGGGCAGCGGATCCCCGGCGTACCCCTTCACTTCCCCGAATCTCGACCCGCTCATCCAGTCCTCGCGGGCCTGCTCGATCTCTTCCTGCGTACGCCCGACGAAGTTCCACCACATATCGCAGTCCGTCGCTGTTTCCGCAGGTCAGTGGCCAGCGCGACTGCTCTTGGTGAGCAAGGCGCAGCGCCACCCATCCAAGCATCGATCCGTTCGGCTTCCGCACAGTTTGCTCCCGCCAGAGCTCCACAGCACTCAAGTGGTTGCGGAGCCGAGGGCACTTGAGTCGCGGTTGAGCCGCCTCGTCCGGCCCCATGCCACACTCGGCCCATGCTCCACAGGCGTGCTGATCAATTTCTGGTCGAACGGACAAGACAAATCCGCAGGGGCCTCATGGGGACACCGTTGGTTCCCCTGGCGGACGCGCAGTGCGACATCGTCGCCAAGCTGGAATTCTGCAATCCCGCCGGAAGTACCAAGGACCGTTCGGCACTGTGGATTTTGGAACGAGCGATCGGCCGAGGCGAGATAACGCACGACACCACGGTGGTCGAATCGTCGTCCGGCAATTTTGCGCTGGCTCTTGCTTTCTACTGCCGTATGCTCGGCCTGTCGTTCGTTCCGGTCATCGATCCGAACTGCAACGAGGCCACCGAGGCCCAACTCCGTTTACTGTGCGAGCGGGTGGAGAAGGTCTCCGTCCGTGACACGGCGGGCAGCTACCTGAAGTCCCGGCTGTCCCGGGTGCAGGAACTGCTGGGCGACCTCGACTCGGCGTACTGGCCCAACCAGTACGCCAATCCGGATGCCCGTGACGCGCACTACCGCTTCACCGCGGGCGAACTGATCGCGCAGGCGGGCCCGCTCGACTATCTCTTCGTCGGTGTGGGTACGGGCGGCACGATCGCCGGGCTCTCCCACCGGATCAAGGAGACGTACCCGCGCTGCGTGATCGTCGCCGTCGACACCGAAGGCTCGGTGATCTTCGGAGGGCCGCCGAAGAAACGGCGTATCCCCGGCATAGGCTCCAGCATCGTGCCTCCGCTGTGCGGCGAGGCGCTGATCGACCAGGTCGAGATCGTCTCCGAGGTGCGCGCCGTCGAGGCCTGTGGTGTCCTGGTCGCCAAGTACGGGCTCTACGCCGGTGGTTCGACCGGCAGCAGTTATGCCGCCGTCCAGGACCACTTCGCTCGCCACCGTCCCGGCGCACGCCGTCCCCGGGTCGCCTTCATCGCCGCCGACCGCGGCCAGGCCTACGCCCAGACCGTCTACAACCCCGCGTGGGTCCGGCAGCTGCGCTCGGAAGCGGTCAAGGCCTCCGACGTCGAAGCCCTGGCCGTCAACTGAAGGAGAAGCACTCCGTGTCCACCCTGGCTCCACCGCCCATGACCGTCATCGGCGCGGGCGACATCGCCGCCGAGACGGACGCCCACCGTCCGGAGCTCCTCGAGGTCGTCCGTGCCGCATACCTCGCGCACGACGCCGGACAGAGCTCGAACCCGCACAGCTCGTTCCTGCGCTTCCCGCATCAGAGCCGATCGCGCATCATCTCCCTGCCCGCTTATCTGGGTGGCGAGTTCGAGGTCGCCGGCAACAAGTGGATCGCCAGCTTTCCGGACAACACGAAGCAGGGAATCCCGCGCGCCTCGGCCACGCTGATCCTCAACGACTGCGTCACCGGCTACCCGTTCGCCTGCATGGAGTCCTCGATCGTCTCGGCGACGCGGACGGCGGCCTCGGCGGTGCTCGGTGCGCAGACGCTGCTGGGTGCGCGTCGTGCCCGCCGGGTCGGCATCGTGGGCACGGGTCTGATCGCCCAGCACGTATGGCGGTTCCTGCGTGATCTCGACTGGGAGATCGACGCCTTCCGGCTCTTCGACCTCGACCCGGCGGCCGCGAGCCGCTTCGGTACCGTCCTGGCCGAGCACACCAAGGCCGAGATCGTGGTCGCCGACACGGTGGAGGCCGCGTTCACCGACTGCGACCTGGTGTTGCTGGCCACGGTGGCCGGCGAGCCGCACCTGCACGACCCCGGGCTGCTGGCCCACAAGCCGGTCGTGCTGCACCTGTCCCTGCGCGACCTGGCCCCCGAGATGATCCTCGCTGCCCAGAACGTCACCGACGACGTCGACCACGCCGTACGCGAGCGCACCTCGCTGCACCTGACCGAACAGCGCACCGGGAAACGGGACTTCGTCGACGGCACCCTCGGTGACCTGCTGCGCGGGCGGTTGCGCCGGGATCAGGGACGCCCGGCGATCTTCTCGCCGTTCGGACTCGGCGTACTCGACCTCGCCGTCGGCAAGTGGGTGCACGACCGGGTCGTCGCCGCGGGCAGGGGCCACCGCGAGAGCGACTTCTTCACCGGTGTGGGGGTCTGACACATGAGCGCCTCACCCGCACCAGGTCCCGCCGGCGACCGGTATGTCGTCGTGGTGAACCACGAGGACCAGTACTCGGTCTGGTTCGCCGACCGTGCCCTGCCCGCCGACTGGACCGCCACCGGTGCGCAGGGCACCCGCCAGGAGTGCTTGGACCACATAGAGCAGGTGTGGACCGATCTGACCCCGCGCTCCGTACGGGCCTCCCGATGACGGACCCTGGCCTCGCAGCGTCATGGCTGCGCGGGCTCGGCAGCCGTGAACTCACCGCGCGACGACGCCTGTTCGTCTTCCCGCACGCCGGAGCCGGCGCCTCCTCCTACCGGCTGGCGGCGTACCTGCCGGACACCGTGGAAGTCTGTACGGTCCAGTTGCCCGGCCGGGAGAACCGTTTCACCGATCCGGCCCTGACGTCCATGGACGAAGCCGTGGCCGCGCTGGCGCCGCTCATCGCGGAACACACGGACCAGCCGTACGCCTTCTTCGGCCACAGCATGGGCTCCCTGATCGCCTTCGAAACGGCCCGGCAGCTGCGCCGGCTCGGCACGCGCCTGCCCGACCGCCTGTTCCTGTCGGGCATGCGCGCCCCCGGCCTGCCGGACCGCGACCCGCGGCACACGCTGCCGGACGACGAGCTGCTCGCCACAGCCGAGTTCGACGACCTGGACGCCGAGTTGCGGGAGCTGCTGCTGCCCATGCTGCGCGCGGACCTGACGCTGTGCGAGACGTACACGCACCGGACCGAGGCACCCCTGCCCTGCCCCCTGACCGTTCTCGCCGGCTCGGCCGACGACAGCGTGGACGAGGCGGAGCTCGACGGCTGGCGCGAGCACACCTCGGCCGACTTCGAACTGCACCTGTTCCCGGGTGCCCCCCACCTGTATGTGCGCGGCGCGGAACGACAGCTGGCGGAGACGATCACACGCGCCTTCCCCGCACGGGGCTGAGAAAGGATCCGTTCATGGCGCCGACCACCCTGGTCGCACTGTGGGAGCGGCAGGCAGCCGCGACCCCCGACGCGATCGCAGTCGTCGCGGGAGCACACCGCGCGACCTACGCCGACGTGGACCGCCGGGCCACGGCACTCGCCGCCGAGCTGCAGGCACGTGGCATCGGACCGGAAATCCTGGTCGGCGTCTGCCTCGGCCGCTCGGTGGAGATGGTCGTGGCCCTGCTCGGCATCCTGAAGTCGGGTGCCGCGTACCTGCCCCTCGACCCCGGCTACCCGGCCGACCGGCTGCGGCACATGACCACTGATGCGGGGCCCGCGCTGTGGCTGTGCGACGCGGACGGCCGCGCGCAGGCCCTGGCGTCCGGCGTGAGGGACGTCCTGCTGGCCGAGGAGTTCCCCTCGGAACCCGGCGTACCCGTGACCCGGGTGGCGCATCCGCACCACCTGGCCTACGTCATCTACACCTCCGGATCGACCGGTCTGCCCAAGGGCGTGGCTGTCGACCACGCGGCGATCACCTCGTTCCTGCGCAGTGTGGGCGAACGCCCCGGCCTCGGGGCGCACGACCGGGTCCTCGCACTGACCCCGCTGTCGTTCGACATCTCCGTACTGGAGCTGTTCCTGCCGCTGACCCGGGGGGCGACGGTGGTGATGGCCCCGCGCGCTGCCAACACCGACCCCGAGCTGCTGGCCGCCACCATCGCCGAGGCGGGTGTGAGCGTCGTCCAGGCGACCCCGACCACCTGGCGGATGTTGCTGGCGTCCGGCTGGACCGACGGGCACGGCCGGATACTGCTGTCGGGCGGGGAACCGCTCGATCCGCCGCTGGCCCGCGACCTGCTCGCCACCGGCGGCACCCTGTGGAACCTGTACGGGCCGACCGAGGCGACGGTGTGGGCCACCGCGGCCCGTGTCGACGCCGTGACCGACCGGGTCACGGTCGGCACGGCCCTTTCCCACATCCGGCTGCACGTCGTGGACGAGGGTGGACGGGAGGCCGGCCCGGGAGTCACCGGCGAGCTGTGGATCGGTGGCGCGGGTGTGGCGCGTGGCTACCTCAACCGGCCCGCGCTGACCGCCGACCGGTTCGTGCCCGACCCGTTCGGGGACGCTTCCGGGCGCCTGTACCGGACCGGCGACCTCGCCCGGTGGTCCGACGACGGCACCCTCGAGGTGCTGGGCCGTAACGACCACCAGATCAAGCTGCGCGGTTTCCGTATCGAGCTCGGCGAGATCGAGGCCTGTGTGCGCAGTCATCCTCTCGTCACGGACGCGGTGGTGGTCGTCGATCCTGATGCAGCGGGCGGCGGCCAGTTGGTGGCGTACCTCGTGCCCGCGCACGACGCGCGGAACTCGTCCGATGACCTGCCCCCCCAGGTCCGTGACCATCTCGCACGGCGGCTTCCCGCCCACATGGTGGCCCAAGGCTACGCGGTGCTCGACGCCCTCCCTCGGACGCCCGCGGGCAAGGCCGACCGCGGCGCCGTGCGTCGGATCCCCTACAGCCCGGTGAGGGCAGGCGGCCCGGTACTCGACGATGCCCTGCTGCCGCCGCACACCACGGCGGTGCGCCGGGTGTGGGCCGAAGTGCTCGGGCTCGACGACGTGTCCCCGTACGACGACTTCTTCGGCCTGGGCGGCCAGTCGCTCACCGCGGTACGGGCCGTGGCCCGGCTGCGTGCCGAGCTCGGCGTACCGGTCGACGCCCAGTCCGTCTTCGCCCATCCGACACCCGCCGCGCTCGCCGCCGCCCTGGACGACCTGGCCCCGTCGGACGACGAGCCGATCCCCGCGGCCGCGACCGCCGAACTCTCCTTCGGCCAGGAGCGTATCTGGTTCTTCGAGCAGCTGAACGACTCGGTGCCCGCGTACCATCTGCCGGTCGTCCTCGGCATGCCCGGCGGCGCACGCTTCGACCTGACGCTGCTGCAGAACTGCCTGACCGCGCTGGTGCGAAGGCACCCGGCGCTGCGCACGGCCGTCGTAGCCGTCGCAGGCCGGGGCCTGCCCGAACCGCATGAGCCGGGACCGGTGCCGCTGCGCCGCATCGAGGTCGCCGAAGAGGACCTGGACGCGCTGCTGACCGAGCGGATCCGCGCCCCCTTCGCCCTCGGGCGGCCACCGCTGCTGCGCGCGGACGTGCTGGGCACCCGTGGTCGTGACGTCCTGTTGCTGACGTTTCATCACATCGCCTGTGACGGAACCTCGGTCGACCTGTTGGTGCGGGAACTGGGTGAGCTCTACACGGACCTCGCCGCCGGCCGTCGCCCCGACCCGGCACGGCTGCCTGCGACGTACGCCGACTACGCGGCCTGGCAGCGCGAGCGACTCACCGGTGCCGAGCTGGAGCAGCTGCTCACCCACTGGCGCACCCGGCTGTCCGGAGTGCCTGTCCTGGAGCTGCCCACGAGCCACCCCCGGCCGGCCGTCGCGAGCCACCGCGGTCGCCGCGAACTGCTGCGCGTCCCGGACGACTTGGCTCAACGACTGCGCACCCTGTGCCGGGCCGAGGGCGTCACGCTGTTCATGGGTCTGCTGGCCCCCTTGCAGGTGCTGCTCGGTCGGTACGCCGACGAGAGCGATGTCGCCGTGGGCACCCTGACAGGCGGCCGGCCACGCGCCGAACTGGACGACGTGGTCGGCTATTTCGTGAACACCGTCGTCCTGCGTACCGACCTGTCCGGCGACCCGACCTGGCGCGAGCTGCTCGGCCGGGTCCGCGAGGTCGCACGGCAGGCGTACGCGCACCAGGAGCTGCCCTTCGAGAAGCTGGTGGCGGAGCTGAGTCCTGAGCGCGACCTGAGCCGCAATCCGCTCTTCCAGGTGCTCTTCGCCCTGCACGAGGAGCCGAAGGCAGGTCACCTGCCCGAACTGTACGACCGCAAGGAACTGGAAGGACGGCTCGGCACCGCTCGCTTCGACCTCGCCCTCGACGTGACGGACCACGCCACCGGGGCCGGTGACCTCAGCATCTCCGTCGAGTACGCCACCGACCTGTTCGACGCGGACTTCGCGCGGGGCCTCGGCCGGCACTTCCTGCGGGTGATCGAGCAGATGGTCTCCGACGCCACCTCCCGACTGTCCGAACTGGAGATCGTCTCGGCCGACGAGCTGCGTGCCGTCTCCCTCGGCAACCGTGCCGAGCCACTGCCCGAGCCGACCACCCTGGTCCGCCTGTGGGACCGCCAGGTGCGGACGACCCCGGACGCGGTCTGCGTCGTGGGCGACGGCCGGTCGCTGACGTTCGCCGAGATCGACGCGCGGGCCGGCGCGCTGGCCCGGGAGCTGCGTGCCAGGGGGGTGCGTCCCGAAACCCTGGTCGCGGTCTGTCTGGAACGCTCGGTGGAGCTGGTGGTCGCCCTGCTTGGCGTGCTGAAGGCGGGCGGCGCCTATGTGCCGCTCGACCCCGGTTACCCGACGGACCGGCTGCGGTACCTGCTCGCCGACTCGGGCGTACACCTGGTCGTCGCCGACCCGGAGCACCCCACCTCGGTCCTGTTCGGCGACGGCGTCCGGCTCGTGGCGGTGGACCAGGAGCCCGGAGCGGACCCCGGGCCGGCCGAGGAGGCACAGCCGCACCACCTCGCCTACGTGATCTACACGTCCGGCTCGACCGGCAACCCCAAGGGTGTGGCGATCACCCACGCCAACATCACCGGGTTCCTGGAGTGGAACCAGCGGCTGTGCCGGCTCAGCGGGCGGGACCGGGCCCTGCTCAACCACTCGGTGGCGTTCGACAACTCGGTCTGGGAGATCTTCCAGTGCCTGCTGTCCGGCGCCGAACTGCACCTGGCGAGCCCCACCGCCGCCTACGATCCCGAGGAGTTCCTGAGGGAAGTCGCCGAGCGCGGCATCACCACGCTCAACGCGACGCCCTCGCAGATGCGGATCCTGCTGGAGTCCGGTACGGATCCCGCTCCGCGACTCGCCTCTGTACGCCTGGTGTTCACCGGGGCCGAGGCCGTGCCGCACGACGTCGCCCGCCGCATCCTGTCTTCCACGGCGCCGGGATGTCAGGTCTTCAACGAGTACGGGCCCACGGAAGCGACCGTCACCTCGGCGTACTGCCCGATCACCGAGGAGTCGCTCGATCGGCACAGCCATCTCCCGAGCGTCCCGTTCGGCCGGGCGACGGACAACGCGCACCTCTACGTGCTGGACCAGCGGCTGCGCCCGGTCGTCCCGGGCTGTCGCGGGGAGCTGTACGTCGGCGGCAGTGCCGTCGGTCGCGGCTATCTCGGCAAGCCGGCCCGCACGGCCGCGGCGTACCTGCCCGACCCGTATGCCGCGGAGCCCGGCGCCCGCATGTACGCCACGGGTGATGTGGTCCGGCTGCTGCCCGACGGGAATCTGGTCTTTCTCGGCCGCAACGACCACCAGGTCAAGGTGCGCGGCTTTCGCATCGAGCTCGGGGAGATCGAGGCCGCGCTCCAGAGCCACCCCGCGCTGGCCGACTGCGTGGTGGCCGTGCGCCGAGCCGGCACCGGTGCGGACCAGCTGGCGGCCTATCTGATCCCCGACCTCCCCGACCGACCCGCCCCTGACCCGGCGGAACTGCGCGCCCACCTGGCGGAGCGGCTTCCGCCCTACATGCTGCCGCAGAGCTATACCGTGATCGGCGAGATCCCCCTCACCCCGAACGGCAAGGTCGACCGGAACGCACTGCCCGACCCACGCCCGGTGCCCGACCAGGCGCCGGCCACCCGCCGGAACCTCACCAAGCAGCAGCTCCTCGTCGCCGACGTGTGGCGGGAGTGCCTGGGCGTCGAGGACGACTTCGGCCCACAGGACGGCTTCTTCGACGTCGGTGGCTCCTCGTTGACCATCACCATGGTCGCGAGCCGCCTCGGCGAGCGGCTCGGACGCCGGGTCCCGCCGGTCCTCCTGTTCAGAAACCCCACCGTTGCGGGTCTCGCCGAGGCCTTGGAGGCGGAGGCGCGGCAATGAGCAGCGCAGACGGCACCGGCGTCGTTCCGGTCGACTCCCGTACCCAGGGGCACGCACCGAAGCGGGACTCCTGAACCGCGGCCGCAAACGCAACCGCGGCCGCAGCCGTGGCCGCGAGACCGCGCGGCGGGCTGATCGTCCGGCGCTGACCTCTCCGCCCCAGGCCGGCATGCCGCCCGACGCTGAAGGTGCCGTCGGCCGTCAGGGTGGCATCGCACTCGGCGGAGAGCGGCTCGGTGAGCCGATGGCGGCCGGACCGCGACATGAGACTGCGGCGCGGGCCGACGAACGGCGAACACGGGGAACGCCGTCCGCCGCCCGGTGTGCTGCCGGACGGCGGACGGCGTTGGGGGTTCGGTGCGGCTCGGCAACCGTGGCCAGGTTCAGTCGACGGGGTCGCCTCCGAACCGCTCCGTGGAGGACGTGTCCCTGGCTGGTGCGGCCTGGCCCGTGTCGGTGGGCGGCCGGCCTAGACCGATCACGAGCGGTACGGCCAGCACGCTGATCGCGGCGAGGAACATCCAGGGCAGCGCCGCACCACCCTCCAGCAGCGCTGTGAGCAGCGCCGGGGCGACGGCGGCACCGATCGACCAGGACATCTGGTAGACGCCGAGATAGCGGCCCCGCAGATGCTCCGGTGCCATCACCACGCTCAGTTCGCTGGTCGGCGGCGAGCCGAGCATCTCGCCCACGGTGTAGAGCACCATCGCGATCAACAGCCCGACGACCACCGCCCAGCCGGGCAGCACAGGCAGTGTGCCGAAGACGACGAACGCCGCCGCGTTGAACAGCAGAGCCAGCACCAGCACCGTCACCGGGCTGCGGGACTCGATCCACCGGCTGGCGAGCGTCTGGAGCAGTGCGACCATGGCCGCGTTCAGCACGACGATCACACCGACGATCCAGGCGTCGACAGCGAGGTCGTCCACGGCGTAGACGGCGAGCAGCACGGAGATCACCGTGGAGGCGAAGACGAAGGAGATGTTCGTCGCGACCAGCCGCAGATACCGGGTGTCCTTCAGTACGGTGAGATAGCCGGCCGAGGGCTGCCGGGTGGTTTCGTCCGCTGCCTGCTCCGGCCGGACGGGCTTCGGCTCGTCGGGCTCGGCGCCGGTCGCCTCGCTGGTGTCCGCGCCCCGCAAGGTGAGAACGAGCCAGCCCGCGACGGCGAAGGTGACCGCGTTGATCACCATGACCGTCCGCAGCCCGGCGACGGTTCCGATACTCAGGGCCACCGCGGACACGACGCCGCCGAAACCGACGCCGACGTTCCGCATGGCACGCACGAAGCCGAACCAGCGGGCCCGCTCGACGCCCTGGGCGACCAGCACGGTGAGTGGACTGTTGCCCATCCAGAAGGCGGTGGAACCCAGTTGCACCACGAATTGCCACCACACGATCTGCCAGGCTGCGTGCGAGAACTGGAAACCGATGAATCCAGCCACCGATACCCAGTTGCCCGCGCCGACCACGAGGCGCGGACCGTACTTGTCCAGCTGGTGCCCGATGATCAGTGGAAAGGGCAGGGCGAGCAGTTGGCCGGCAGTGAGCGCGGCTCCGACGGCGACCAGTGACAGCGTCGTCGTCTTCACGAAGAAGACGACGGTGAACGCCACCACCAACCCGTTCCCGAGGCTGTCGATCAGATTGGCCGTGACGAAGCGGCCTTTCCCGTTGAGGTCCGGCAGCCCCCAGGCCGTCTGGAACCGCTGCCACGCCGAAGGTGCGGGGGACTGCTGCGGCATCATGGCGTCTTCTCTTTACTTCACCGCACCGGCGGGCAGCTCACTCTGGTAGAAGACAGCCGCGCTGCACGCCTTGGCATGCGCTGCGATGGAGATGATGCCGCCCGAACCGGCCGGCACCACCTTGGCGTAGGATCCGGCACAACCGTCCGGCGTGTAGAACAGGCCGTAGGCCGCATGCCATTCCTCGGTCTCCCCGGATACCGGGTCCACCACGAGTTCAGAACGCGGCATCACCCTCTGCTGCACGATGCATCCTTCTTCGGCGTAGTTCTCCAGAGCCTGCCGCCAGGTGGCGTCGTCCGTTTCCCAGCCCACGACGACGCCGACTCCGCCGCCGCGCCCGTTGACCTTCAGGATCAACTGATCGCGCCGCGCCAGGCATTCGTCGACGAGGTCGGGGTCGGCCTTGAGCGCATCGGTGTTCATCAGGCGGGTCCAGGGCAGCACCCGGTCGACGAGTCGGCACTCGTCCTCGCTGAAGGTGCGCCGCCACGACGGGTCCGAAAGCAGCGCCATACAGGCCTTGTTGGCGAACACGTTGCTGGAGAGCGGGGTCCACAGCAGTGTCCCGCCCGCCTGGTGCGCGCGGAGCAGGGGTGCGATCAGGTCCCAGCCGCCGGGCTCCTCGGCGATCTGGTCCGGGACGAAGGCGCGGTAGACCACGTCGATCTTCTTGTCCCCCAGGTAGAGCGCCCCGTCGCGTTCGTGCACATCGGAGACCTCGGCCAGCAGGATGTCGAAACCCGCTGATCGCAGTGCGGACTGGAAGTTGAGCCAGAGCTCGCCGTAGTCCCTCATTCCGCCACGCCATTCAAGCATGGCCACCACCGGCTCGCGGCCGGGTGCCACCCGAGCGCCGAAACTGCGGAGCGCCTCGACCACGGCCCGAATGGGATGCACATAGCCGAGCCGGTGCCGGCGCGCGAAGTCGGCGAAGGCATCCACCTCCAGCGTCGCCTGGGACATCTCACTCGCAAGAGCCCAGCCGCCGGACTCGCTCCCCAGATTCGTCTCAAGGAGCTTGAACGAGGTGCCGTCGTGGTACATGTCGGCCCGGCCGAAGGAGGGGGGCACCAGGTCACCGAACCGCCGAATCGCTTCCCATCGGCCGTCGGTGATGCCGAGCACCTTTCGGAAAGCGTCCAGATCTCCGCCGAACATGCGGTCCGGAAGGGAAAAGAGAATGTCGATGAGGTGCTGCAGATCTTCGGAGAATTCGCGAAGCTCCCGCTCGGCGACGAAGAGGGGCCTGGCCAGGTACTCGCCGTGCCACGGTACGAGCGTCGGGAAGTTCTTGACGTGCTGAGCGACCCGGGGCAGGACGCTGCCCGGCGCGCGGAACTCCTCGTTGTACTGGGCCGTTACCCACTCCGCCGACATGTGATCTCCGCTCCTGCTCGCCGATGACCGAGCCCCTCGGTCCGCGATGGCCACTGTTCCACTCCGTTCCCCGTCACGACTCAATCGGGGCTCAATTGGGGCTCATCTGCTGACCATTGACCCCTGCAGGCACTGAGCACCTGTGTTAGTAATGGATTTCTTGAAACACCGGAATGGACGCCGCTGATTGTTCGGACAAGCAGGACGAAGCCGCCGGGGCTGTTGCCGCTCCGGAGCCGCCGGTCTCGGTCGGCGACGGCTCACCAACCGTTCGGATCAGCCACGTCAACCGCTCGCCGCGCAGGTTCGGATCCCGCCTGCGTGAGGCGGCACATTCAGCGTCCGATCGCGCAGCGAGATCGCGGGCACGGTCTGGCAGAGACTTTGGAGGCGCGATGACCGCCACGACGGACACGTTCGCCGACGCCGTCGGAGGGCTCGGGGACACCGAGTGGGACCGGCTCGCCGACGGGCGGTTCTACTCGTCGGCGCTGTGGCTGCGGGTGTGCGCCCTCGACCCCGGGGCGGTCTCCGGCGGGCTGCACGTACAGACCCCGGGCGGTGGCCGGGCCGCGATCCCGGTGGCAGCGGTGACCGACGAGCCCAACCCGGATCTGCGGTGGCACGACCTGCTTACCGCGCGCGGTCTGCCGGCGCCCGAGCCGGGCGGCCTGCTGATCGGCCAGCGCCGAGGCTACCTGGCGCACCTGCTGACCGGTGAGGGTACCGATCGGGCCGAGGCGGCCGCCGCAGTGCTCGGCGCGGTCCGTGCGCTGCGCTCGCCCGTGCACGGGGCCGAGAAGATCGCCCGCGTGGCGATGTACCTGACCACCGGGGACGTGAAGGCGATGCGAGCGGCGGGGGCACGGACCGCCCCGGTCGCCTTGAAGACCGACGCCTGGATCGAGATTCCGCCCGGCGGCTTCCCTGCCTGGCTGGATTCGCTGTCGGCGCACCGGGCCCGTCGTATCCGCAGCGAGATAAGGAAGTTCGAGAAGGCCGGATACGAGCTGGAGCACCGGACGCTCGCCGAGTCCTGGCAGGACGTCGCCCGGCTGCTGGCCCGTTCGCTGCTGCGCTACGGCAGAACCGTCGACGTGGCCCCGATGGCTGAGTCATTCCGCATGCAGGGTGAACTCGCCGGTCCACGCGCCCAGGTCGTGCTGTGCTCGCGCCCCGGCGAACCGCCCGTCGGCTTCTGCATGTACTACCGCAGGGGCGCAACCGTGTACCTGCGGGCGCTGGGCCTGGACCACGACCGACTCGCCTCGGCCGCCGAGTACTTCAACCTCACCTACTACATGGCGGCGCGTCTGCCCGGAGTGCGCTGGGTGCACGCGGGCACCGAGACCGCGCAAGGAAAGGCGCTGCGCGGCGCGAGGCTTCGGCCGCTGTGGCTGCTGGACCTGTCCGAGGACAGCCCGCTGGCCGGGTACGACGAGGAGATCCGCGCGCACAACCACGCCCTGCTCGCCCGTCTGCGCGACTCCTCGCCCGCGATCTCCGGCGCCCTGGAGTACGAGCTCTGGGAGCCGTACTGCTGAGGCCGACCGCCGCCGGGGTGAGCGGGTTCTGCGACGCCCCGGCCCGGGTCCGGGGCATGGGCACCGCTTCCACGTCGCGGTCCTCATGGCCGCGTCCGTGCACGGGGTCGCCATCGGGTGCGGACCGCCGGGAAGGTCGCCGCCGGCACCGGCGTTGCCGGGAAGGCTCCGGCGTACTGGTGCCGGCGGCGAGTATGTGGTGCACACGGTCCGTGCTCCGGGGAGCTTCGGCGAGGTTCCGGAGAGCCCCAGCGGCGGCTCCGGCTCGGCGACCTCTTGGCCCCGGCCCTGCACGCGTTGCTCGCCTGGGGCCTGCCGAGCGGTACCGCACCCTGTCGGGTCTCGGCGTCGGTGTGGCGCCCGGTCCGTGGGCTCAGGCCATCGGGTTCATGTCGATGATGAGCATGTCGCGCACTCCCGAGGCGCCCTCGGGGACGATCGGCGAGACCTCGTGCGTGATCATGTTGTCGTCGATGAACATGGTGTCGAGCGGCTGGACCAGGGTGGTCTGCACGATGTCGCCGCCGTCGTTGGGGTGGACGGTGGACAGACCGCCGGTGACGCCCTCGCGGCGCATCAGGTGCATCCCGACGTAGGAGTGCCCGTCGCGGTGGCGGCCCTCGGGAGTGGGGAGTCCGTCGGCGTCGGCGCGGGCGACGACGCGGACCAGGTGGACCCCGGTCCGCCACGAGTTGTTTCCGCCCGCTGCGGTCGCCATCCGGGCGTTGAAACCGACCAGGGCGCGCATGGTGGGGCTGAGCAGGAGGTCCTGGTCGACCGGTTCGAAGAGCCGGTCCTTGCCCTCCCACAGCGGGATGGAATCCTGACGGAAGGCGGCGTGGGGCAGGACCTCGTAGGTGACAGTGTCGCCGTCGACGACGACGCGCAACCGGCTGTAGCGGCGCTCGCGGTACACGCCGACGCCGTCGACCTCGGTGTCGACCGGCAGGTCCTCCCAGGCGTCGCGGAGTTCCTCGAGGTCGGCGTCGCTGATCAGCCCGGCGAGTTCCTCCTTGGGTATGACGACGAAGCCCGTGCGGCGGACCTGCTCCGCGAAGGCGGGTACGCCGTCATGGAGCTGCCGTCCGGTTGTCGGCGTGTCGCTGGTGCTGGCGGTCATGGTTTTTCCCCTTTGTGCGGGTGTCCCGGTGGCGTCTGCGTGTACGGCCGGGACGGGTGCGGTTGGTGTCGGGTGCGACCGATGGTCCGGTCACGCCCGGTGACGGCGGTCGCCGGATCGGCCGTCTCGGGTCCGGCCGACCGGGAGTTCGCCGGTCGGCCGCACATCTCGGTGCGTGCGGCGGCCGGCCGCCTGTACCGGATGTTCGACAAGATCGGAGCGAGGTCCTGCGCTCGGCTGCCGTGGCCGGCCGCCCGGACACGCTTCAGGTCAGTCCCGTTCCTCGTACTCGACGTGCAGCGTCTGTGCGAGGTGGGCGAGGTAGGCCGCGGCCTCCGCGTCCGACGCGTGGTGCGAGAGCACGACCGCCGGGTTTCCGGTCCAGTCCGGGTAGGGGCGCAACAGTGCTCCGGGACCCGCGGTCTCCACCACGTAGTCCACCCGCGGGTCGGCACGCACCGCCTCCAGGCCCCGTATCCGCTTGACCCGTCCGCCGCCGCCGATCGGCACCAGATAGGCCGCCGCGTGACCGGCCGGGGCCGGCTCCTCGCGCCAGCAGAGCGGCTCTTGGCCGAGGTGGATGCGCAGCGCCTCGGCGGCCAGGTCGATCCCGCTGCTGACGTGGGTCAGGTGGTGCATGTTGCCTCCGCCTCCGAGGCGCGCGGTCATCTCCAGCAGCACCGGCCGTACTCCGCCCACCAGCCGTAGTTCGGTGTGCGTGGTGCCTTCCGTGACGCTGAAGGCGTGGTGGGCGCCGATCACCTCCGCCTCGATCGCGGCGAGTATCTCGGCCGGTAGCTGGGCGGGGGCCCGGAGCGTGGTCTCCTCGAAGTAGGGCCCCGTCAGTTCGCCCTTCCAGCTGATGGCGCAGACCCGTACCTGTCCGTGGAACACCAGGGATTCTGCGGAGATCTCCGGCCCGTCCAGGTATTCCTCGACCAGCACACCGGTGTCCGAGTGCGATCCGTCGGCGGCGGCCATGTGGGTCTCGACGAGGCTCCAGGTGCGGGCCACGGCCTGCTCCAGGCTGTCCCTGTCATCCGCACGGATGACTGCGAAACTGGAGTGGCCGTTCGCCGGTTTGACCACGACGGGAAAGCGCAGGGTCAGCGCGTCGGTCCAGTGGTCCGGATCCTTGACGACCACGAAACCGGGCACACCCAGCCCCGCTTCCAGGAGGCGCTGACGCATGCTGCGCTTGTCGCGCACCACGGCCGCCGCCTCCTCGGTCAGCCCGGGGAAGCCCAGCTCCCGAGCGGCGCGCGCCACGAAGGGAATGACCCTTTCGTTGCCCGACATGATGCCGTCGAAGGGCTCTTGGCGGTGGCGTTCGGTGAGCGCCGACAACGCGCCGTCCGGGTCGTCGTCGATGTCCAGTGGCAGGAGTTCGACGACCGCGTCCGGCCGCCCGGCGGACTCCAGCGTGTCGTCCCCCCTGGGGACGAGGATCAGGTCGATGCCGGCACGTTCGGCGGCTTCGAACGCCCAGGGAAACACGGACAACTGACCGACGAGGACGAGTTTCGGGCGCTTCGGCATGACGGTTCTCCAAGGATCGGCTGTGTGGAAGGGTCGGAAAGGGCCGCGCCGGCCGGAGCGGTGCTGTGTGAGGTCATCCCGGCGATCACAGGCCGGGGAGGCTGATGAGCCCGTGGTAGGAGTCGCACTCGGCTGAAGCGTCTGCCGCGCACCGCGCACCGAAGACGCCCGATACGAGGGGCAGGATGGCACCGGGACCGGGCGTCAGGCGGAGCGCATGACCGACGCGCTGCCCGGCCGTGTCGCGAACGGGCTTGTCCCAGGTTCCCATTCGTAGGAGAACCGGCCGTTCACACTCGGGCGGTGCGGGCGCAGCAGGTAGTTCTCCGCCAGTTCCTCCAGCAGGTCCTCGGCGCGCTGGTCACTGATCCCGAGGGTCGCGGCGGCGAGCGCCGGCGTGAGCCGGTCGGGGGCGACGGAAGACGACAGCCCGTGGGCCAGGGACCGCGACTCGGCGGACAGTGTCGCGAGCGTCCGGTCGAATCCTGCCCGCACGCCCTGCGGATCGCTGTCGACGCCCCCGGACGCGAGGACCCACGCGGTGGCCTGCCGAGCCGTCCAGTGCGGACGGCGGCGCAACTGCGCCGCGATCGCGAAGAGCGCGCCCGGCAGCCCCCGGCACAACCGGGCGAGCTGTCGCAGTCCTTCGGGGTCCAGGGCGATGGAGTGCCCCGGTACGGAGGATGCGAGCAGTCGCAGACAGTCGTCGAAGGGCAGTCCGGCGAGATCGACGTGGACCGCCGTCGAGGACACGAACAGCCGTCTACGACTGCCGATCACCACGCCGCAGCCGGCACCTGACGGCAGCAGCGGCGTCAGTTCCTCCACGTCGCACACGTCGTCGAGCACCACCAGAACGCGCAGGTCGGCGGTCCAGGTACGGAACAGCAGGCTCAGGTCGGTCGTACTCTGCCGCAACTGCATCTCTGTCGCACCGAGTCCGCGCAGGAACGAACGGAGGATCTCGGCGGGCCGCACCCGCCGACCGGCGCCGTCACGCAGACGTGCGTGGAGTCGCCCGTCCGGGTAGTGACCGCTCACCTGATGCGCGGCGTGCAGACACAGTTCGCTCTTCCCCGTGCCGGGGGCACCGCCCACGACCACGAGCGGCCGGTCCTCCCGCGCCCGGCCGGCCAGTACCTCCGTGAGGCGCGCCAGCTGGCCGGCGCGTCCGGTCAGACGCTCGCGCGGGGCCGGCAGATGGCAGGGCGGCCGGGTGGCCGCGGACACGACCGTGAGCCGCCCGCCGGGACGCAGCAGCGCCTCGTCCGACGTGAGCACGGCCGTGTGCAGGGCTCGGAGTTGGGGTGAAGGATCGAGTCCCAGCTCGGTGGCGATCCGCTCGCGTGCCCGGCGGTAGACCTGAAGCGCTTCCGCCCGCCGGTCCATGCGGTAGAGCGCCGTCATCAGATTGCCCTGGGCCCACTCGTCCGTCGGTTCCTGCACGGCCATCGAGGTGAGTTCGCCGAGGACTTCATGGTGCCGGCCGAGGTGCAGGTCGGATTCGATGCGCAAGTGGTGTGCGCTGGTGCGCAGTTCCTTCAGCCGGATGGCCTCAGCCTTCAGCATGGGCCCCTTGCGCACGTCCACCAGGGCGTCGTCCCGCCACAGCCGCAGCGCCGCGGCGGCTGTGTCACGGGCCCCGGCGAAGTCTCCGTCGTGGAACTCCGCTCGGGCACGGGCGAGCAACGGCTCGCAACGGAAGACGTCCACGTGGTCGGCGGGCAGCGACAGCTGGTAACCGCCGTCGACCGTGCCCAGCAGCGGCCCGGCCGCACGTACCGCGCCGCCGCTCCTCGGATTGCCGAGGGAGAACCGCTTCCTGAGCTGGTACACGTACGTCTGCAACGCGGTGGGCGCGCTGGCCGGCGGATTGTCGTTCCACAGTTCGTCCATGAGGTGCTCGAAGGGCACCACCCGGCCCGCGTTGAGTACGAGCACCGCCAGTGTCTGGCGTACTTTCTGGGCGGCCGGCGCCATGTCGACGCGGTGATCGTCCCCGTAGGCCTGAAGCGGCCCGAGAAGGTTGATTCTCATGAAAATCGCCTTGCCTCAGGTTCGTGCGGTCCCCCTCGGACCGGCCGTCGGCGCCACCGCCGGGCCCGGCCACTCGGGCCCGGCGGTGGCGCCGACGGCCGGTGTCAGGAGTTCCCGGACCCGGCCACCGCGGCCAGGTGGGGATGGTGCCGGGCGACGATGTCGGGGAAGGAGCGGACCAGCCCCTTCATGACGTTGTCGCCGTAGAGGGCGAACAGAGGGTTGCCGACGACGTCGATGACTCCGTCGGCGCCCTCGACGTAAGGGCTGGGCAGTGACTGCATCGTGGCGTCCAGCCGGGGGTTGTAGAAGAAGGGAATGGAGTAGCGGTCGACGCCCGGGGCGGGCCGGACCACCCGGTGGAGGGTGGCGCGCACATAGCCCCGCGTCGCCACTTCCAGCAGTTCTCCCAGATTGACCACGAACGCCCCCGGGATCACCGGTACGTCCGCGAACCGGTCGTCCTCGACCGCGACCTGAAGGCCGCCGTTGTCGTCCTGGACGAGCAGGGTGAGCAGCCCGAGGTCGTTGTGAATGCCGGTCCCCTGGTCGGAACCGGTGCCCTCGCTCGTCTGCGTGGGACCGGGGTAGTGCAGAAGCTTGAGGTGGATCTGTGGATCCGGGTCGACCACGTCGTCCAGGAAGTCGGCGGGGGCGTCGAGCGACTCGAGCAGGAGCCCCAGCAGCCGGTGTGACAGATCGGTCAGCCGAGTGATCCAGGACTCGACGGCCGGGCGCAGCTCGGGCATCGCGGCAGGCCACTCGTTCGGGCCGATCAGGCACCGGTAGGCGGGATCCCCGGGCTCGGACGGCCTCGCGGGCTGCTCCGGGCCGATGTCCAGCTGCCGGCGCTGGTCGGGCACACCTCGGGTGTGTTCGCGGCCGAGTTCGGAGTAGCCGCGGAACAGCGGCGAGTCGAGGATGTTCAGCGCGAGCCGGTCGGCCTCGGGCAGCTCGAAGAACCGGCGGGTGAGGTCGAGCATGTCGTCGGCGTCCTCGATGCCGTGGCCGACGAGCTGGAAGAAGCCGATCTCGTGCACGGCCCTGCGCAACCGCAGCAGGAACTCTGCCCGGGCTTCTGGCGAACCGGCGGCGTCCCGGAGATCGAGCACGGGGAACGGGTCGGTCATGACAGCTCCTTCGAATCGCTGTTCTGGTAGGTCGTCGGATCGGTCACGCCGGCGTCCCGGAACGCCTGCCGGCGCTCCTCGCAGGCTGCGCACCGCCCGCACTGGAGCGTGTCGCCGCGAAAGCAGCTCCAGGTGTCGGTCCAGGGGACGCCGAGTTCCTCACCGAGTGACACCACGTCGCTCTTGCGCAGCTTGACCAGCGGGGCTGTCAGGGTCAGGTCGGGATGCGCGTATCCGTGGGTCGCGATCCGCTCCATGGCGAGGAAGGAATCGATGAAGGCGGCGTTGCTGTCGGGTGCGGCCTGGAGGTCGTCGACCACTCCGACGGCCACCGCTTGCGCCTGCTGGGCGACGGCGACGGCGAAGGCGACGGACAGCAGGAGGGCGTTGCGGTTGGGTACTACGTTCGGGCTGCCGCCGGACGACCCGCTCCGGTGATCCGGCACGTCGATGGTCGGGTCGGTGAGCGAGGAGCCGCTCAGGAGCTTGCCGACGGGGCTGAGGTCGACGACGTCGTGGGGCACCCCGAGAGTTCGAGCCGCCTTCGCGGCGAAGCGGTGCTCGATGAGATGACGCTGTCCGTAGTTCACAGATAGCAGGTGGAGTGTGTGTCCTTGCGCCTGGAGGTGGTAGGCCATGGTGACCGAGTCCAGGCCGCCGGACACGATTGCGACGGTTTTCGGCATGTGTCGACTTCCGGCAGACGGAAAAGGGACGGAGGGTCAGTACCTGAGGGTCAGGACTGCGGTGCGCTGTGCGCCGGAGCGGCGGCGGACGCAGGGGCGTCCGTCACGGCGTCGGCGTGGCCGGGACGGCGAGGCGGGTCGATTCCCGGCCCTTGCGGTAGGTCAGTTCGACCTCGGGCCGCGGACCGTCCAGCCTCGTGGTGATGGTCCGCTCCTCGCTCCAGCCGACCAGGCGGTATTCGTTTCCGCCGAGGGCCACCAGCGGGAAGAGGTGGTCTTGCGGCGAGCGGACGGCCAGTTCCGTGCCGGTGTCGACGATGCCGAAGCCGGCCTGCGGCTGCGCGCCGGTGAGCGACCCGAACACCTCTATCTCCAGCAGGTGCTCCGGCGCGTCGAACGAACACCGCGCGGCTTTGCGCTCCTGGCCGGTCGTGGCCACGCCCGGACGGTTGTAGAGCACATCCGGGCCGTCGAAGTAGTCGGCCCAGTCGGCCGGGAACAGCCGCGCGAGCTCCGGTGTGACGAGCACGTCCACGACGAGATGCACCCGGTGCTCGGGTCCGAGGTTCTGGATCTGGTGTTTGCGGCTGAAGTCACCGAACCAGAACTCACCGGGCTGCCAGCGATGAATTTCTCCGTCGAGGTCGAGCGAGGCTTCCTCGTGGGTGATGACGGGGATGTGCAGCCGGGCCAGACCCCAGTCCGGGGCGAACTTGGCGTCGCAATGGCGGTATCCGATGACTCCGGGGCCGAGGTCCAGGAACCGGGCGGCGTAGAGGGGGCCGGGAATGGCGTGCAGGATCTCCCGCACGTACGGCATGTCGTCCAGCCACTCGGTGTCGGCGAACTCCGCGCTGCCGGGGCCGCCGGGGTCGGTGCGTGTCTTGTCACCACCGGGGCTGCGCACCGGGAGACAGCGCCAGTCCTGTTCGGCCCACCTGGAGACTCGCCCGTTCTCGTGCGAGCTCTGTTCGTCCCACAGGTGGTCGCGTGCGGTCAGGAGGTCGGCCAGCAGCCGCTCGGCGTCCAGCTCGGGAAGCAGCCGGGCCGCTTCCGCAGGCGTGGAGGAATCAATGGTGTTCATCGTTGTCCTTTCATGTCGACCGGACCGGATGCGCGGATGCGCCCAAGAGAGCGGCCTGTTGTTCGCCGCTCCGTGACCGGGACGCGGCCGACGACCGCCGCGCACGGGGAAGCCGGCGGAAACCACGTTTCGACGAGGAACGCCCGAAGCGGCAGCCGGTGCCGAACCCCTGCGGAGCACACTCGCCGGAACCGCGAAGCCCGTCGCCGGTGGGCGCGGCGGAACGGCGGGAGCGCGGTGAGAGTCCGGTTCGGCGCTGCCGGTACGCGTGGCCACCCGGTGCGGAGCGCGTGGTCCGGCGGCTCCGGCTACCGGATCATCGACCCCGGCAGGACGTGGGCGGCCCACTGGCGGAGCCGGACGGCTCGTCAGGCCCGGAGCAGGTCGAACAGCTCGCCCCGGAGCCCGGGGTCCGTGCCGAAGTCCCCGCGATACGCGGTCGACGTCATCTGCGCGGGAGCCTTGATGCCGCGCATCGACATGCAGAGGTGCTCGCCCTTCGCTATCACCGCGACGTCCGGGGTGCCGCTCAGGGTGCTGATCTCCAGCGCGATCTGGTCCACGAGACGCTCCTGGACCTGCAGCCTGTGCGCGTACTGATGGGCGACCCTGGCGAACTTCGACAGGCCGAGCAGTTGACCCGTCGGGCGGTACGCGATCGTCACGGAGCAGTTGAACGGCAGGAGGTGGTGCTCGCACAGCGACCAGACCTGAATGCCCGAGACGACCACGAGTTGGCTCGTGCCGATCGACTCGAAAAGCGTGCCCAGCGAACCCGGGTCGTAGTTGATGAACTCGCGCCACCAGCGGGCGAACCGCGCAGGGGTGTCGCGCAGTCCGTCACGATCGGGGTCCTCGCCGATCTCCTCCAGCAACTGGCGGGCGATCCCGACCAGTGGGTCCTCGGCCGTCCTGGTCGCCGACGGGTCACCGTCGAGTTCCATATCTGTCACCGACATGCGGCTGCCTTTCGTCCGGGCTTCGTCGTCGCCGGCCTCACGGCCGGTACTCGGCCCACGTCTTGGGAGTCTCGGAGATACGGACACAGGTCAACTCGGGAAACTCCATCACCCATGTCTTGTAGATCCAGGCGGCCATGTTCTCGGCCGTCGGGTTTTCGTCCATCACATCGTTCAGATGCCGGTGATCAAGCTGCTTGTCCATCCATTCCTTGAACGCGGACAGCTCTCCGTAGTCGCGAACGAAGCCCACGGGCAGCAGACTCGCGTCATCGGCTGCGAGTTCCAGCTCGATCACGTAGTTGTGCCCGTGCATCCGGGCGCACTGGTGATCCGGAGCAAGACCGGAGAGCCGATGGCTGGCCGAGAATTCAAATTTCTTCGTGATCCGAAATGTCATCGGACGAGTTCCCTTCTTCTTGTGCGGGCCGTGGGTCACACGCCGCGTTTTTCGCCCCACAGCAGGGTGTGGAGTCTCGTCGTCAGGTTCCAGCCGCGCTCCACCACCGCGTCGGCCAACTCGCCCATGTGTTTGGTGACGTCGTCGGCGGTACGCCCGATCGGCATGATCCACACCGAGGGGAGGTCGAAGTCGGTGACCAGCTGCGCCACTTCGTCGAGATCGCGGGTGTTCTGGCAGACGAACTTGAACGTGCTGCCCGGCAGGGCCGAAAGGCTGGTGAGAGCGGCGGGGACGATCCTGCGCCGCAGGGGGTCACCGGAGTGCGACAGCTTGGGCGAGACGTTGAACCGGACGCCAGCGGCGACGAGTTCGGGGTGCGCGGCGTGCGTTCCGTTCGTCTCGATCTCGATCTCTTTACCGCGTTCGGTCAGCGCTGCCACCAGAGGGATCAGCCGTTCCTGCTGGCCCAGGGGCTCACCGCCCGAGATCACGATCAGTTCGGTGTCGAACGCGAGCAGCTCTTCGACGACGTCTCCGACCGGGCGCCGGTGAAGCTCCTTGCGGGGATCGTGGGCGATCCCGCCGTCAGCGGCTCCGACCCAGTCCCACGTGTAGGGCGTATCGCACCACGAGCACGACAGATTGCACCCGCCGAGTCGCAGGAACGCGCACCTGCGTCCCATGGACCGACCCTCACCCTGGACGGTCGGACCGAAGACTTCGTTGACCACGAGATCCTGTTCCATGGCGCACCGCCTCCTAGGGGTGGGACGGCTCGACGGCCGTCGGCTTCTGCGCCTGCACGATGAACCAATGCCGGCTCAGCCGGACGCCCTGATCGACGGAGACCGCGGCGACATATCGATCGAACGCCTCCTTGTCCGCCGCGGAATCGTAGTTGTCGACGATCGGCACTTGGTGCAGGAATGTGTTCAGGTCGTCCGGCGAGTGGTAGAACTCCTCGAACAGGAACGCCTGATTTCGTGTCACGACGAAGCCCGCGTCGGAGAGTTCGAGGGCAACTTCGTCCGCCAAGGGCCTGCCGTTCCAGCTGTCGAAATTCTGGCCGCGGCCGAACGTCTCCTTGAGTTCGCGCGCGTCCTGCTCGCCGATCCCCATGTACATCACGACCCCACCGGGGCGCAGCACCCGCTCGAACTCGCCGGCGATCAGCGGACCGCGGCGGGACGTGATCACATCGGCGTATCCGTCAGGCAGCCCCGTATGTGCGGCGTCGCGCAGCTCGAACGTGACATGCGGCAGACCTGCCTCGGCCCGATACCGTGCGGCGCACTCCAGCATCGACGGCGACAGATCGATCCCGGTCACGACGCCGTACGGTCGTGAGATGCGCAACAGACTGCGCCCGTCGGCACAGCCGACATCCAGCAGTCGGGCCTGTGGCGTTCCCAGCGCGGTCGCCAGTTCGTCGAAGACGGCGTCCGGGCGGCCGTCGGCGAACACGTCGGTGCTGCGCGCATCGCTGAAGTAGCCGCCGAACCGCTCGGCCACCCGGGAGTAGAACTCCGCGTCCATCGTCATCAGTCGTGCACCTCCTCTTGGGCCAGGGCCAAGAGGAGGCTCTGGTGCGCACGCACCGCTTCTCTCGTGCCGCGCCGCGATTCGGTATGCGGGACGCCGCACGCGGCGGGTGTCACCACGTCCCAGGTCACTACGGTCATTCGGACCACTCCTTGAGGGCTGTCCCCCCGAAGGGGCGCCGAGGTCGGCAGGACCCACTTTCCGGTGTCGCCCTATCGGCACGGCATCACGGCGCATCCACGGCACGGACAGGGACGGGATAGGGCGGTGATAGCGCGGTCATGCGGCCACGATGGGCACCTGGTTCACGCTGGTGTCAGTGACGCCCGGACGGACCGCCGAACGGGTCGCGGAGGTAAGGAGAATCGAGATGGCCATCATGAAGTCGCCGGCCGATGAGCTACCCGCCCTCAACACGCCGTGGACGTGACGGACCTGTCTGCCTGCTGGTGCCAGCCGACGGACGTCATGGGCCTGCCCAGCATGGCAACGATGTCGGACCGCGCGGCGGCGGCCCCGCTGTGGTCCAGGATCCGCTCCCGGATCTTGGCCGACAGCGAGTAATATTGGACGGCCTGTTCCCTTCGGTGCAGGTGGGCATTGACCCGGCCGAGGTCGTGCAGCACATACCCCTCGCCGACCAGGTCGCCGCTCGCCCTGACCATAGCGAGGACCTCGAGCAGGGTTTGTTCCGCGGCCTCGTAGCGTTGCTGGCACGTCAGCATCTGGCCGAGCCGCCGCAGTACGAGGGCCTGGCCCCGGTCGAAGCCGGCCGACCGGCAGATGCCGAGGGCTTCGTCGAGATGGGAACGGGTTCGCGTGAAGTCCGCCCGCCGCATCGTGATGTGTGCCATCTCGCCGAGCACGTACGCCCGTCCGATCACGTCCCGCGCCCGCAGGAAGCCGCGCTCAGCGCTCGTGTAGAGGGCCAGTGCCCGATCGTCGTCACCACGGTGCCGCTCGATGCGCGCCAGGTCACGCAGGCACAGCGCATGACCGCGTACCTCACCGATCCGCTCGAAGATCTCCAGAGCGGCGCTGAGGTAGGGGCCCGCCGCCTCGTGTTCGCCCCGGTACAGGTGCAAGGTCCCGAGCGAGCCGAGCACCGCCGCCTGGCCCCGTTCGTTGCCCGCTTCCTGCACCGCGGTCAGCGCCACCTGATGGGTGCGCTCCCACAGGTCGGGATAGCCGCGAGCCTCGAAAAGTGTCACCAGGGTCGTGGCCAGCTCCCAGCATAATTCGTCCAGGCCCGACCTGGCCGCCAGCTCGACCGCGTTCAACAGGTTGGTCTGCTCTCTCTCCAGCCACCCCAGCGGGTCGCGCACGCACCGCTGGACATGGCTGTCCGACGGATGCCATCGCTCGCCCCGGCCCGTCACGATGGTGCATGCACCGCCGTAGATCTCTCTGTGCGCCCTCTCCGCGAGCGCCATCCAGCCGCCGACCATGCGCCGCACCGCTCCAGCGCGATCTGCCTCGGTGAATTCCGCCGGGAGCCGTTCGTGCGCGAACATCCTGACGATCTGTGACAGTCCGCATCGGAAGTCCCCGTCCTGATCCATGGCGGTGATGCCGAGGAGCCGCATGTCGATGAGGGGTTCCAGCAGGTCGGTGCAGTGCGGCGTGCGGTCGTCGACGAGGGCGGCACCCAGCCAGCTCGGGACCTCCGTCCCCTCGGCCAGGCTGAGCAGGCACAACAGGCGACGGTCGGCCGCCGCCAGGCCGTCGTAGCTGAGGGAAAGACTTGCCCGGATCGACAGTTCGCCGTGCGCCAGCTCGTCCAGTCGGCGGTGCTCGTTCTCCAGCCGGTCTCCCATGGAGGCCAGCGACCAGTGCGGCCGCGCGGCCAGGCGGGCGCCGATGATTCGCAGAGCGAGGGGCAGCCCGCCCACCAGATGCGCGAGGAACCGCGCCGCCTCCGGCTCCCTCTCCACCCGGTGCTCTCCGATGATCCGCCCCAGGAGCTGGACGGCCTGTTCCGGGCTCAGCGGTGCCACGCCGAATCGACGCGTGCCTGGCAACGCCGTGAGCTGGCCGCGGCTGGTGACCAGCACGCCGCTGCTGCTGGTTCCCGGCAGCAGCGGCATCACCTGCGACTCGCTCACCGCGTCGTCCAGCAGCACCAGTGTCCGGCGACCGGCCAGCAGACTTCGGTACATCTCCGCGCGCTCGTCGAGCGCGTCGGGGATGGCTTGGCCCGGCACGCCCAGCGCCCGCAGGAAGCGCCCCAACGCCTCTGCGGGGCCCACCGGTTGTCCGCCCGGCCCGCGCAGGTCGCAGTAGAGCTGTCCGTCCGGGAAGCGCTCGGTCGCCACCCGGTGCGCCACATGCCTGGCCAACGTGCTTTTGCCGACACCAGGTCCGCCGAGCACCAGGACCACGTTCAGTTGCCCCTTGTCCTGCCCCTCGGTGACGGCGTCGCAGACCGCTGAGACGAACCGGCCGTCCGCCACCAGGTCGCCGGTGTCTGCGGGAAGTTGCCTCGGGGTCACGACCGGGTCGGGATCGGCGCTTCGCTCTTGAGCCGCCTCGGAGAACGGCGTCGCCACGACAGGACGTGGTTCGGCCGGCTCGGCCAGGGCCAGGTCGGGGTCGTGGGTCAGGATCGCCTGCGCCAGGTCGCGCAGTTCCCGCCCCGGGTCCAGGCCCAGATCCTCGGTGAGTATCGCGCGGCCCTGGTGGTAGACGTCCAGCGCCTCCGCCTGCCGGCCCGAACGGTACAACGCCACCATGAGGTGACTCCGCAGCCGCTCACGCAACGGATGGCAGGCGACAAGCTGCATCAGTTCGCCGACCAGGTGCTCGTGACGACCGAGTTCCAGCAACAGCCCCATGCAGGTCTCCACCGCCTCCAGGCGCCTCTCGTCCCACTGTGCCGCCATGCCGGCCAGGACCTCGCTGGGTACACCGGCCAGGCACCGCCCCCGCCACAGGCCCGTGGCCGAGCGAAGCTTCTCCACCGCGGGCATCCTCAGACCGTCACGGGCCAGGGCATGCGCCTGAGCCACCAGGCGACGGAAATCGCCGATGTCGGTCGCGTCCTGCGGCGCCCTCAGCACGTATCCGCGGGGACGGGTCTCGATGGTGGCGTCCACGCCTCCCTCCGTAAGTGCCTTCCGGAGCCGGGAGATGCAGATCTGCACCTGGGCCCGTGCGGTCTTCGGCGGACCGTGATCCCAGATGAAGTCGATCAGACGGGTCGTTTCCACCACCCGGTTCAGTTCGAGCACCAGCGCCCCGAGGACGATCTCCTGACGCCCCGGAGCCACGGGCACGATCCCCTGCTCGCCGCTCACCTCGATCGGACCGAGCACCCGGAAGGGAGCTGCCGCTGCGACGGTGCCGTCGCTGTCTGAAGAGACTGTCATGCATATCCTGCTTCTGTGCCGTGGTGTGGCGCGTCGTTGATCGGGAACGTGCGCTCCAAGTGCTGTGTCTGGTGCCGGTGCCTGCCGTGGACGTGCCGTCACACGACCGGAGCGGTGTCCGGGACGGTTCTGGCCAACCCGCGATGCCCGAAGGCGTCCGAGGAGACGCGCCGGTTGCGCTCGGGCTCGTCACTGCGACGGCCAGGTGCGAGCGCTTCTTCACCCTGTTCTGGAGAAGTGGTGGCGGTACTGCCCCGGTGTGACGCCCAGGGTGTGCTTGAAGCGGCGGTGCAGGGTCTCGGCGAAGCCGAAGCCGCAGAGCCGGGCGATCGCGTCGATGGTGGTGTCCGTCGTCTCCAGCAGAGCCCGGGCGGCCTCGATGCGTACGGTCTCCACATAGGCGGCCGGAGTGAGTCCGGTCTCGGCGCGGAAGACCCGGGTGAAGTTCCGCTCGCTCATGCCGGCCCGGTCGGCGAGCATCCGGACGGTCAGATCGTCGGCGAGGTGGTCGGCGACCCATGCCTGCACGTCCCGCAACGGCTTGCGCGTGGGCCGCTGCGCGGCGAGCTGGGTGCTGAACTGTGCTTGACCGCCCGGACGTTGTACGAACATCACCAGCATCCGTGCCACGGCTCGGGAGACCTCGGGCCCGTGGTCCTCCTCGACCATGGCGAGCGCCAGGTCCATCCCCGCCGTGATGCCGGCCGAGGTCCACACCGGCCCGTCGTGTACGAAGATCTGGTCCGGGGTGACCGTGACGTCCGGGTGCGCCCGGGCCAGCCTTTCGCAGGCCGCCCAGTGCGTCACCGCGCGCCGCCCGTCGAGCAGGCCGGCCCGTGCGAGCAGGAACGCGCCCGTACACACGGAAGCGATCCGCCGGGCCCGGCCGGCCGCCTCCCTGAGCCAGCCGATGAGCTCTTCGTCGTCCGCCGCCTCACGATCGCCCGGTCCGCCCACGACCACGAGCGTGTCCAGCGGACCCTCGCACTGTTGGACGCCGCTACCGGCCGCTACGTCGATTCCGTTGCAGGCGCGCACCGCTCCGGCCCGGCCCGCGACGATCTCGACGGCGTAGCCCTCACCCCCGGGCACCCACCGTTCCGTCTGCGTGAACACCTCATGCGGTCCCGCCAGGTCGAGCACCTGGAACTGCGGAAAGACGAGGAAGACGACGCGCCGTTGTGTCATCCGATCATCCTTGTCCGCCCTGCCGTTTGGCGGCAAGGACACAGAGCTGACGATCTCCGCCATAGGGCCGGTTCCAGGCTTCGCCTTCGGCGGGTACGGCTGCCGGCGGCGGGACGGGTGGGCCGCCCCGGGGCAGGTGCCGGCCGGTCCCGGCGGGAGGGGCGTGTCGTGGAGAGCGCATCCCTGTGCCGCACGGGTCACCGCCCTGCGGTGAGGGTCATCGCCCAGCGCCTGTGTCCGCACCTTCGGTTCCCACGGTTCGTCGTCGGCGTGCGTCGTCCACGCCGCTCGGAGGCACGGCACATCTGTCCGGCATCTCGGCTGACGCGCTCTCACCACTCGGGCGTGCCCCGTCACGGGAACCCGAGCCCGCGGCACGGCGGTGCCGTGTGGCGTACCGGCGTGTGTCATCCGGATCGAGTTGAGCACCCTGTCTCCCTGTCCGCGAACCCGCCACTTCTATGGGGTCAGAGGCGGGTGGCGCCTCTTCACCCTCTTGCGACCCTCGTGACCAGCGCAATCGTGGAGCACCACGACACGGACCACGAGATCGGCAGGCCAGATCCACGACACCGGGAACGTGATGGCGGACGCGACATTCCGGTTCCTCCGCACCTGTGCGCGATCATGGTGGTTCTTCTCACGGTGCGGGTCACGCCACCGCGGCAGGGCGCACGGCGTCCTCGTCCATGAGGACGCCCACGTCCACACGAGGAGGCAGGAGTGTGCCGAACGGCATGTGCACCACGGGAAGCGGCACGGCTGCTGGCCGCAGCGGCCGAGCGCGCTCGTGCGGGCACCGGTCGTCTGGTCCTGCTGCGCGGTGCCACCGGCACGGGGCGCACCACCCTTCTGGAGGCCGCCGCCGAGGACGCCGCAGCCCGTGGTATGCAGGTGATGCGAGCCCGTTGCTCCGCCGGCGACTCCGCGTTCCCCTTCGCCACCGTCCTTCAACTCTTCTGCTCAGAAGCCGAGTTGATCGATCCCACAGGGGACGGTGATGAACGCAGGACCGGCGCCGGGCTGCGGAAGGTGCTGCACTCGCACGCCGAGCGGTCGCCGCTGCTGATCACCGTCGACGATGTACACCTGGCTGACGCGGCGTCCCGCCGGTGGCTGGTGGAGTCCGCCCGGCTCATGGACCGTCTGCCGATCATTCTGGCGGTCACCGAGCGCAGCCAGTACGACGTCGACCCGCCCGCACAGAGCCTCGCCCACGGTCTCTCTCCTGCCCTGGTCGCCACTCACACGCTGACCCCGCTGTCCCCCAGTTCGGCCGTGGCAGAGGTCCGTTCGGCTTTCCCCGACGCGGACGACTCCTGGATCGAGGACTGTGTACGGGCCGGGGCGGGCAATCCGCTGCTGCTGCGCGCCCTGCTGGACGACCTCTCCGACGGCAGTCACCCGGTCGTGCCGGACACCTCGGCCGCGCTGTACCCCGGAGCGTTCTCGGCGGCCGTCCAATGGTGGCTGGACTGCGCCGGGCCAGGTACCGCGGAGGTGGCACGGACACTGGCGATCCTGGACGAGGGCTGGGACCACGGCCCCGCCCCCAGCACGGGGTTCCCGGTCCTCCACATCCCCTCGCTCCTCTCCGAACTCACCGGCGCCGACCCGACCCGGGTCTCGGGCTGGATCACCGCGATGACCGGCCTCGGTCTGCTTCGCCTCGATGGCATGGGCCGCGCCCGCTACACCCATCCGCTGCTGAGGGACGCGATACTCATCGGCGTGCCCGCGGCCCGGCGGCGCGCCGCGCACCGGACGAGCGCCGAGTCGATGCTGCACCGTGGTGTCGCGAGTGAGATCGTCGCCCGTCAACTGCTGCTCACCGATGCGGTGGACGCGCCCTGGGTGCTGCCGGTGTTCCAGGAGGCGGCATCGCTGGCATTGCGTGAGGGGCAGATCGAGGACGCGGTGGCCTTCCTGCGCCGCGCTCTGGAGGAACCTCTCTCCGATGAGGGCAGACAACGCCTGCTGACCGAACTGGGGTCACTGGAGTACGCGGTACCCGGCTCCTCGGCGGCGATCCTGAGGCTCACCGAGGCACTGCGGCTGCCGGGGCCGCCACAGGAACGAGTGCGCGCCGCAGTCGCTCTCGGGACGGCGCTGACCGGCCGTGGCATGACCCGTGCGGGCGTCGAGGTGCTGCGCTCGCTGTACGACGCGCTCGCCGACCGACCCGACCTGATACGCATCCTGCGGCAGGCGTTTCTGCAACTGTCCGACAAGGAACTGCTGGTGCGGCAGGAGGCGTACACACGGCTGGTGGAGACTGCCGAGCGCTCGCCGGAGTCGATCAGCCCGGCCGGTCACGCCTTCCTGGTCAAATACGCGGTCATGGCGGGTCGGAGCTCGGCGAAGGACGCGATGCTGCGCCTGCGGGGTCTGCTGTCGGAGCCGGCCGACCCGCTGTCCGAGCCTTACCTGCTGGGGACGGCCGCCGCGGTCGCCCAGTGGGCCGACGAACTCGACGAAGCCGAACGGCTGGTGGAGCGCGGCCTGGCCGGGCAGCGCCCCGACGTCCTGCACCCCATGCAGGAGGCGCTGCTCGACACCCGTTTGGACATCATCGCGGCACGAGGCGACTTCACGCGCCTTCTGGCCGACCCGCTGCCCGCCACCGCGACGCCGAGGAACGCCCATGCCCACGCGTTGACGGCACTCGTGGAGACGGGCCGTGTCACCGACGCCGAACGTCTTGCCGAAGCCTTCGACCTGCGGACGGCGCCGGAGTCCTGGGAGCTGAACCGGTTCTTGTACGCACGCGGGCGACTGCGCGCCGCGAACGGTGACCTGGCGGGAGCCCTGCACGACTTCCTGGAGTGCGGCCGCCGCCAGTCGGCCCGGGAGGTGTTCAGCCCGGTCGTCACCCCCTGGCGCACTGCCGCCGCCGAGTGCCATATGGCCCTGGGGGTGCCGCGCGAGGCGCTCGCCCTGGCGGAGGAGGAGCTGCGCCTGGCCGGGGTGTGGAACACACCCCGCACGGTGGGTCGGGCACTGCGTGTCCTCGGCACCGCGACCGGCGGACGCCGGGGCCTGGACCTGGCTGAGGAGGCCGTACGGCTGCTGCGCGGCGGCCCCGCCGGACCGGAGCTCGTGGCAGCGCTGCTGGCCGTGGGCCGCCAGTTGACCGCCTCGGGCGAGTCCTCGCGCGCCCGAGGCATTCTGCGGGAGGCGGCCGGGCTCGCCGAACGCCTGGGCGCAGTACGGCTGCGGGGCCTGGCGGAGGAGGCGCTGCGTGCGAGCGGCGCCCGCCGTCCGACGACACGCATCGGTGCCGCCTCGCTCACCGACAGCGAGCGCCGGATCGCCGAACTGGCCGCGGAGGGACGCACCAACGCGGAGATCGCGGATCTGCTGCATCTGGCCCGCCGCACCGTGGAGACCCATCTGACGCACAGCTACCGCAAGTTGGGCATCCGACGGCGCAGCGCCCTGAGCACGGCCCTGACCGGCGGCACCCAGAGCACGGAGCCTTGACAAGCGGCAGGGACACGTAGGGCGAGCACGGATCTCCGTAGCGGGTGTCCGGGATCGGAGGTGCCAGGGGGACCCCTCACGGCTGAGGCTGCTGGAGCGTTGGCGTCGGGGACGCCATGGCCACGGGAGTCACGGCCCGAGCAGGTCGCAGGTGCCCTGGGGGGGTGAAGCGGCTCAGTGCCGAGTCGATCCGGGCCAGGGTGCCCGGATGCAGCCCGACGCCCGCCACTGCGAGGTTCTCCGCGATATGAGCCGGGTGCGGCGTCCCGGAACGGGCACCACGTGCTCGTCCTGGTGGAGCAGCCAGGCGCACGACGAAAACCAGCTTGAGCACTTCCTGGCCCGCCCCAGGAGAACTGGTCGGCATCCTGCGCTTCCACCGCCGTGTGCACAGCTTGAACCAGACGGAACTCGGCGAACCCCTCGGGTACGACAAGACCTGCATCTCCGCGCTTGAATCGTAAAGCGAGGGCGGCTCGGTGACGGCTGCGCTTGCCTGGCGGGTCCGCGCGGATCGCAGCCACTGCGTTTCGGTGTGCTCGGCCGCATCCAGCAGCCTGACCCCTGCGCGCGGCAGCCACCACGTCGGCTGCGTCCTGTGTCGGATGTTCCTCCCACTCCACCTGAACTCATCGGGTTCTCACAACCACCCGGGCATTCTGGGTCAGCATTCGTCCGGCCAAGCGGCCTTCAGATGCCCAAGACCGGATACTCCCAGGTCAGCGCGCCCTTCCGCGTGGCTTCAACGGCACCGACGGCAGCTCGGGTGCGGGCAGCGGACCCCCGGCGTAGCCCTTCACCTCACCGAAACGTGCCCCCTTCATCCAGTCCTCGCGGGCCTGCTCGATCTCTTCCTGCGTGCGCCCGACGAAGTTCCACCACATGACCAGCTCCTCCGCGAACGGCTCGCCGCCCAGGAGCATGATTCCGGCGTCCGACTCGGCGCGCAGCGGGAGTTCGGAGCGGCCGCAGCCGAGGTAGAGCAGGGAACCGGGGAGGACCGGTACGCCGTCCACGTGGACCTCTCCGGACATGGCCAGGACGCCGTACTCGAAGTCGGGCTCCAGGGGCAGGCGTACGTCGGCGCCCCGGGTGAGGGCGAGGTCGGCGCCGATGATCGGGGTGTATGTCGTACCGGGCGAGGCGGAGCCGTCGAGGGCGCCCAGGATCACCGTGGCGGTCAGGCCGGGCGCGGTGACCGTCGGCAGGTCCGGGTGGTACTCGAACCTCGGGTCGGTGTGGCGGTGTGCGTCGGGCAACGCGACCCACAGCTGGGCGCCGTGCAGGAAGCGGGCGTGCGGGCGCGGGCTCTCCTCGGAGTGGCTGATCGCGCGGCCCGAGGTCATCAGGCCCAGCTGCCGGGGTCCGATCGTCTGCAGGCCGCCCGTCGAGTCGCGGTGCAGCACCTCGCCCTCGTGCAGCCAGCTCACCGTCTGCAGCCCGATGTGCGGATGCGGCGGGACCTGCATCCCGGGCTCGTCGGCGATGTCGTCCGGGCCGTAGTGGTCGACGAAGGCCCACGCGCCGATCATGCGACGCCCGAGGTTCGGCAGCAGCCGGCGCACCTCGGTCGACTCGCCCAGCCTCACCTGACGCGGGCTCAGCAGTTCGCGGACGGGCTCGGCGACGACGAATCCGCGACCCCCGCAGACACTGGGCACGGGCGCGCGGTCAAGATTGCTCATGCCGCCCAACTTAGCGGGGCCGGTGTCCTACCGGTGAGTGCGGAAACACCTATTTTGCGTGGCCGAGTCAATCGGCTGACTCGTCTGCGGCCCGCCCCGGTCCGCCGGGGCGCATGCCGACCGCGCCGGACTCACGGGTGCGGTGCGCTCGGCGACGGCTCGGCCGTGGACGGGGTGACCGCGCTCGGCACCGGGGAGGGTGTGCCGATCCTCGGACGCGGGACGCGGGCCGGTTCCACCGGGTGGGACGTGCCGTCGCGCACGGTGAAGAACACCAGCGCGGCGACCGCGGCCAGCACCAGCGCACCCACGACGGCCCGGCGCAGCAGTACCCGGCGGGACCGTGCCGCCGTCGGCGGGCGCAGGGGCCGCAGGTCGGCGGGGCCGACGGAGTGGGCCCGCGCGGCCAGCGCGGACCGCAGCCGTTCCTCGACCGGCGTCGGCGCGGTACCGGTACCGGACTCGTTCACCGCAGCATCTCCAGGCGCCGGCCGAGAGCGTCCAGGGCCCTGCTGGCCGTGGACTTGACGGCGCCCCGCGACAGACCGAGCGTCGCCGCGATCTCGGCCTCGCTCAGGTGCGACCAGTAACGCAGCACCAGTACCTCCCGCTGCCGCCGGGTCAGCGTGCGCAGCGCCGCCAGCACCTCCCGGTGGTCCTCGTGCAGCAGCACGTCCTCCTCCGGGGCGGGCGCGTGCTGTTCGGGGGCGGGGGTGTGCGCCCGTACCGTCCTGCGCCGGCGCAGGACCGAGCGGGCCCCGTTGACCACGCTGGTCCTCAGGTACGCCTCCGGGTCGTCGAGCGAGGCGAGCCGGTGACCGTGCCGGCGGAACAGTGCGGTGAAGGCGTCCTGGACGACGTCCTCGGCCGTGGGCAGGTCGTCCACCAGCAGCACCGCCAGCCGGACCAGGGAGAGCCGGCGATGGTGGTACAACTCCTCGATCCCAGGCGGCTGTTCGGCGCCGGGCAAGGCGACCGCGTCGGTGCCGGTGCCCGGGCCGGGTGCTGCCGGGCCGGTGGGTGTGTCCGTACGGGCGCGGGCGAGCACGCGGGGCCGCAGCGCCCGCCCGAACCGCCGCCAGGGTGCGGGGCGCTTCGGGGCACCGGCCCGGTCCCAGGGCAGGGCCGCCGGTGGTGTGGCTGTCGTCATGGGGCTCCCGGAACCGGAAGCGGGGCGCCGAGGGACGCCGGCCCGCTTCCGGTACCTGACTCGGTGGTGCTCAGTGGTGCTGCGGAACCGGCGCCGGTGCGGCGGGGCCGTGGTGCGGGACGTGGCCGTGCCGCTTCGGTGCGGGCAGGGGGCTCGGGGTCGCGTGTGCGGGAGGGGAGGGCACGGGGCTGGGCTGCGCGTGCGTCGGTGCCGGCACCGGCGTGGGAGTGGCCGGTACGGGGGACGGGGTCGCGGTGCGCACCGGTGAGGGGGCGGGGGAGGGGGTGCCCGTGTGGACCGGGGAGGGGACGGGGGAGGGGGTTGCGGTGCGGACCGGGGAGGGGGCGGGGGACGGGGTCGTGTGGCCCTTCGGCGGTTCCGGTGTGGCGGTGGCGGCGGTGTGGCCCGCGGCGGGGCCGCCGCCCTGGGCCGCCTGGGCGGTCAGGGTGCCGGCGACGGCCAGCGCCGCGCCCACGGCGGAGACCCCCAGGGCGGAACGCAGGGTGCGGGCACGGCGGGGGCGGGATGCACGGTGTGCGGACATGGATTCCTTCGGTCGTTCGGGATCGGACATCGGGTCGAAGTGGAGGCCTCCACCCGGACAGACGTCCGACCCCCGCCGAGGTTGCAGGCGACGACCGGGTGATTTCCCGGGGCCGGTGACCAGCCAGGTCGTGCTCGGGTCGATCTCACGCCCCGGCGCGGGGCACCCGCTCGCCCGCCCCTGCGTCGGTCCGCGCCGCGGCTTCGCCCGTCCCCGCGTCGTCCGTCCCTGCGTCGGTCCGCGCCCCGGCCCCGCCTCTCCACTCGGGCGCCAGCACCGACCAGATCTCCTCGTCGTGCCGCTCGCCCCGGTAGCGGTAACTCTCCCGCAGCACGGCCTCCTTGCGCATGCCGAGACGCCGGGCGACCGCGATGCTGGGTGCGTTCCCCGCCGACACCCACCACTCCACCCGGTGGATGCCCCGCTCCCGGATCGCCCAGTCGACGAGCAGCCGCGCCGAGCGGGTCACCAGCCCCCGGCCCACCGCGGCCGGTTCCAGCCAGCAGCCCGCCTCCGCCGTTCCCTGCGGGACGTCCATCCGGCGCAGGATCACCGCGCCGACCAGGGTGCCGTCCAGCCGGATCCCCCGGATGAGCCCCGCGTCGGCCGTCTCCTTCTCGGCGTACGCCGTCAGGAACGACCGGGCGGCCGCCAGGTCCTTGACCACGTCCGGCAGTCCGTTGAACCGCCCGATGAACTCGCGGCCCCGGTCCACATGGGCGAGGAACTCCCCGGCGTGCCAGGGCTGGAGGGGGCGCAGTTCGGCGCCGTCGGTGCCGAGGGAGGTCGCGAACATGGTCACCTTCGGGTGGTCGGGCGGGACACCTGGCACGCCAGCCTACGGTGGGCACCCGCGAGCACGCGCGGGCCCGCTTCCACGCGTCGGGCGCCGGGCGCGGACGGCTCGCCGGGCAGGTGCCGCGGGGGCGGATGGCCGGTGTCGTCCGGCGCGATCCCCGCTGTGTCCGCGGCGGTCACCGTGGCAGAGTGGTCGTCGCCGCACACCGGGTGGCCGACTGGCGGGGGGTCCCATGCACACGGCGTTCCTGTTCGGCACGGGGGTGTTCTGGACGGCGGCGTATGTGCTGCTGATCCGGACAGGGCTGCGCGAGCGCACGTTCGGGATGCCCGTCGTCGCCTTCGCCACCAACATCAGCTGGGAGTTCATGTTCGCCTTCGTGCGGCCCCCGGCCGGGCTCATGCACGTCGTCAACCTCGTGTGGTTCTGCTTCGACCTGGCCGTCGGCTACACGCTCGTACGCTTCGGCCGGTCCGAATTCCCGTATCTTCCCCGCCGGTTGTACCTC
This sequence comes from Streptomyces filipinensis, assembly GCF_014649495.1. GTDB lineage: Bacteria > Actinomycetota > Actinomycetes > Streptomycetales > Streptomycetaceae > Streptomyces > Streptomyces filipinensis. Next base: position 55,667 of record NZ_BMTD01000016.1, read on the forward strand.
CCCGCGCTCGCCGCGCTGCTCGCCTTCGCCTACCCGGGCATGAACTACGCCTCGGAGCAGTTCGACGCGGGCGGTGGTGCCATCACGGCGTTCGGCAGCAACCTGGCGATGTCCGGGATGTTCCTCGCGATGCTCGCCGCCCGCCGGGGCACGCGCGGCCAGTCCCCCGGCATCGCGGTGACCAAGCTCCTCGGCACGGCCTGCGCCTCCCTGGCGTTGCTCACCGACCCCGACGCGGTGCCCCGCCATGAAACCGCCCTCATGCGCTGTCTGTACGCCGGCTGCTTCCTGCTCGACCTCGCCTACGCCGCCGCCCTGTTCGCCGTCCGCCGCGCCGAGCGAACGGTCCCCGTCACCGCCCCGGCGTGAGGGCGTGTCCCGCCCGGGAGGGTTCCCGCGGCGGCGGGGGCCGTCGCGCCGCTCCCGCGCGGACATCGTTGTCCGGCCCGAATGGCGGCGTACCGGCGCGAGGCCGACGATGGTGGCGTGGGTCAAGGCCGCCGCCGCAGCGCCGGTGCCGTCGGAGGCCGCCGGGGGACGGTGGCCGGCCCCGGCCGCGGTCAGCGGCCGGAAGGGAGGACACCGTCATGCTGGAAGTGAAGACGGTCGAGAAGCCGGACGAACGGCGTGACTTCCCCCGTGGCCACCTCGAAGCGCTCCACCTGACCGGGCTCGACTTCGCGGTGGGCACGTTCGAACCGGGGTGGCGCTGGTCGGAGTCCGTGGCGCCGATCGCGGGCACCGAGCGCTGCATGGTCCACCACAACGGCTATGTGCTGCGGGGGCGGATGCGCCTGCGCATGGACGACGGCGGCGAGGCCGAGGTCGGCCCCGGCGACGTGTTCGTGTGCCCGCCCGGGCACGACGCCTGGGTGGTGGGCGACGAACAGGTGGTGGTCTTCGACTTCGCCGGGACCATGGCCAACGAGTACGCGAAGGGCTGACAGGACGGGCGGCGCGCCCGCCCCGGGACCGGGCCGCCCGCGGTGCGGCCCGGTCTCCGTGTCCGTACCCGGTGCCGTGCCCCCGCGTCACCCGGGAAGGGCCGCCGGCCCGTCACCGCCCCGCCGCGGCCCGAGGCGCCCCTCGAAGGCCGCCCTCACCCCTCGAAGTCTCCCGCCCCCTCCTGCGCGAAGGCGACCGCCTCCGGGTGGCCGAACAGGCCGGGGAGGCCGCCGGTGTGCACGAACACCGTCTTCTCGCCCGGCCGGACGGTACCGTCGCGGACGGCCGCGTGGAGGCCGGCGAGGGCCCGGCCCGTGTAGACCGGGTCGAGGACCAGGCCCTCGGTACGGGCCGCGAGCCGGAGCGCCTCGCCCGCCGGGCCGGTCAGCGTCGCGTACCCGGCCCCCACCTGGTCCCGGCGCACCCGCAGCCCCTCGGCCGTGACCCTCTCCGTGGTGAGCGGCGCCGCGAAGGCCACCACGGCGGCCGCCGGGTCGGCCAGGGCGCCCACGTCGACGCCGAGCACCGAACCGGCGCCCAGGGCCGCGACCAGCCCGGCCATGGTGCCGCCCGAGCCGAGCGCGACCACCACCGTCCGCAGCTCCGGCAGCTGCTCGTCCAACTCCTCGCCGCAGCGCACATAGCCCCGCGCGCCCAGCACACCCGACCCGCCGAACGGGATCAGCGCGGGCCGGGCCCCGCCGGCCCGCAGCCGCGCGCACACCTCGGCCGCCGCCGCGTCCAGCCCCGCCTGGTCCACCTGGCCCGCCCAGGCGAGCCGTGCCCCGAACAGCCCGTCCAGCGCGAGGTTCCCGGAGCGCGAGGCGCCCGGCGTGCCGCGCAGTACGAGGACCGCGGTCAGGCCCAGCCGGGCGGCCGCCGCGGCGGTCAGCCGGGCGTGGTTGCTCTGCGGCGCCCCCGTGGTCACGAGCGTGTCAGCGCCCTCGGCGAGGGCCGCGCCCACCATCCACTCCAGCTTGCGGATCTTGTTTCCGCCGCCGCCCAGGCCGGTCAGGTCGTCCCGCTTGATCCACAGGTCCTGTGTTCCCAGCCCGAGCGCGGCGGCGAGCCGGGGCGCCGGTTCGAGGGGGGTGGGGAAGGTGCCGAGCGGTACGGGGGAGTGGCTCATGGCGTACGTCCTTCGAATGCGGATCAGGCGCCGGGCAGGTGCCGATCAGGTGCTCATCAGTGCCGACCGGGTGCGGATCGCGGTCGTTCGGACCAGTCGATCACACCGGCAGCAGCCGGGCGATGAGCGCGCCGAGCTGACGGGCCGTACGGCACTCGTGCATCTCGGCCAGCTCGGCGTAGGCGGGCGCGGCCGAGTCGCCGGTACCCCACTGGGCGCGCGGCTCGGGGTTCAGCCAGTACACGCGGCGGGCCCGCCGGGCGAGATCGCGCACGGCGGCCAGGTTGGGGTCGCCCATGTTCGTCCGGGCGTCGCCGAGGACGAACACGGTCGTGCGCGGGCCCACCGCCTCGCCGTACCGCTCGGCGAACTCGCCCAGCGCCACGCCGTAGTCGCTGCTGCCGTGCCAGCCGGTGAGCGTGGCTTCGGCGCGGATCCGGGCGCCGAGCCCGCCGGGGTCGGCGCGGCCGTGGTCGAGCAGCCCGGTCACCTCGTCCAGCCGGTTGACGAAGGCGAAGACCCGGACCTTGCTGAACTGGTCGTGCAGTGCCTGCACCAGCAGCATCGTGAAGTCCGAGAAGCCGGACACCGAGCCGGACGCATCGCACAGCAGCACCAGTTCGGGGCGGACCGGACGGCGCCGGCGCAGCACCGGCCGCATCGGCACCCCGCCCGTGGACAGCGAGGAACGCAGGGTGCGGCGCAGGTCGACCGTACCGCGCGCGGCGCGGCGGCGGCGCGCGGCCAGCCGGGTGGCGAGCTTGCGCGCGAGCGGCTGAACCGTCCTGCGCAGTTCGGCCAGTTGGTCCCGGTTCGCGAACAGGAAGTCCACCCGGTCCGCGGTCGGGACGACACCGCGCCGGGCGATCTCGTCCGGCCCGCGCCGCTCGGCGACACGGCGCCGCGCGTCCGCCCCGACCATCCGCCGGAAGGCCTCGATCCGGCGCCGGATCTCGTCGTCCAGCAGCCGGTCCGCGAAGCCGCCGCCGCTCCCCTCGCCGCCCCGGACATCGGCCTGCACCCGGGCCAGGAGGGTCTGCGGGCGCAGCCGGTCCAGGGTCTGGTACGCCGACCAGCCGTCCGAGCCGGGTGAACTGCCGTACCCGCCGAGGCCGTCGACGGCCTCCGCCGCCAACTGGGCCATCAGCGCCCGGTCGTCGGCCGCGAGGGCCTGGGCCAGGCGGTCGCGCAGTGCCTCGCGGTCCGTGGCGGCGCCGTCCGGGCCGCCGACCCCGCGCGGGAAGTACAGGTCGAAGACGGGGTCGAACACCGCCCGCTGCCCCGGCCCGTGCAGCAGCGCGGCGGCCAGCCCCTCGCGCAGCCGCTCCCGGTCCGCGAGCCCCAGCGCCTCCAGCGCACGGGCCGCGTCCACGGTCTCGCCCGTGCCGATCCGCACGCCGTGCGCGCGCAGCGCCCCGACCAGCCCGGTGATCCGCTCGGCGAGCGCGGTCACAGCGCGTCCAGGTCGAGTTTCGCCGCCGCCTTCTGGATGTCGTCCTGGTGCTTGAGGATCACCCCGAGGCTGTCCCGTACGACCGTCTCGTCCAGCGTGCCGGCGCCCAGGGCCAGCAGGGTGCGCGCCCAGTCGACGGTCTCGGCGACGGACGGCGCCTTGCGCAGGTCCATGGCCCGCAGCGCCCCCACGACCCGCACCACCGACTCGGTCAGCGCCGCGCCGAGGCCCGGCACCTTCAGCCGTACGATCCGCCGCTCCAGCTCCTCCTCGGGGAAGCCGATGTGCAGGAACAGGCACCGGCGGCGCAGCGCCTCGGACAGCTCCCGGCCGGCGTTGGAGGTCAGCACGACGAACGGGCGGCGGGTCGCGGTGACCGTGCCCAGCTCCGGGACCGTGATCTGGAAGTCGCTGAGCACCTCCAGGAGCAGCCCCTCCATCTCGACGTCGGCCTTGTCGGTCTCGTCGATCAGCAGCACCGTCGGCTCCTCGCCCCGGATGGCGGTGAGCAGCGGGCGGGGGAGCAGGAACTCCTCGCTGAAGATGTCGGTGCGGGTCTCGTCCCAGCTCTCGTCGCGGCCGGCGCTGATGCGCAGCAGCTGCTTGGCGTGGTTCCACTCGTACAGCGCCCGGGACTCGTCCACCCCCTCGTAGCACTGGAGCCGGACCAGCCGCGCCCCGGCCACCTGGGCGACGGCCTTGGCCAGCTCGGTCTTGCCGACTCCGGCGGGGCCCTCCACCAGCAGCGGCTTGCCCAGCCGGTCGGCGAGGAACACGGTCGTGGCGACGGCGGGCGAGGCGAGGTAACCGGTCTCGGCGAGGCGGGCGGAGACGTCGTCGACGGACGTGAACAACGGGGCCTCCGGCGGGTCGGAAAGGGTGTCCAGACTCCTATCTAAGCGCTTGTTCAGTCGATCTGTCACGTGGGTCCGGCGGGGGCGGCCCCGGACGCCGCACGGTATACACCGATCGGTTTCCTTTCGTCCGCCGTCCGGCTACCCTCGCCGCATGGCCTCCACGGACAAGCTGTCCCCGCGCGACCGGCTGCTCGACGCGGCCGCCCGGCTCTCGTACCGCGACGGCGTCTCCGTCGGCATCGAGGCGCTGTGCCGGGAGGCGGGCGTCTCGAAGCGGTCCATGTACCAGCTCTTCGACAGCAAGGACGCGATGCTGGCCGCGAGCCTGGAACGGCGCGTCCCCTGGTACGACGCCCAGCTCGCGCACCCCGATCCGGAGGCCGCCACCCCGCGCGAGCGCATCCTGTACGTCTTCGAACGCCTGGAGCGGGCCTCCCGGGACGCCGGATACCACGGCTGTCCCTACCTGGCCGTCCTGGTGGAGCTGAAGAACCCGGAGCACCCGGCGAGCGTGGTCGCCCGCACCGTCAAGGACCGGCTGGCGGCGACCTTCCGCGCCGAGGCCGAGCGAGGCGGCGCCCGCGACCCCGACCTGCTCGCCCGCCAGCTCCTGCTGGTCTTCGACGGTGCCAGCGCCCGCGCCGGGGCGAAGGTGGAGGACCTGCGCGACGGCCTGGCCACGACGACGGTGACGGCACTGCTGGACGCGGCGGGGATGGACTAGCGCCCCAGGGGAGGGCCCACGAGGGGGAGCGGGGCTGCCGGCGGAGCGCACCCGTACGGGGCAGCCCAACGCGCCGCCCGCCTCGCCCACCCGGTCCAATGAAACCGTGACCGCGCCCCCAAACGACTGCCTCGCGCGCAACGAGTGGATCTGCGGCGCCTATCTGAGCACCCGCCGCCAGATACTCCTCGACGCGGTCGTCCAGCACCTCCAGCTGACCGCCCTGTCGGTCCTCGTCGGCCTGGTCATCGCCCTGCCCCTCGCGGTGCTGGCCCGTCGCTGGGGCTGGGCGGCCGGCCCCGTCCTCGCCGTGACGACGATCCTCTACACCATCCCGTCCCTCGCCATGTTCTCCCTGCTCCTGCCCCTGTACGGCCTCTCGGCCACCCTCGTCGTCGCCGGGCTCGTGCTGTACTCGCTGACCCTGCTCGTCCGGAACATCCTCGCGGGCCTGCGCGCGGTCCCCGAGGAGACCCGGCAGGCCGCACGCGGCCTCGGCTACGGCCCGGTCCGCCTGCTGCTCACCGTGGAGCTACCCCTCGCCGTGCCCGCCGCCATGGCCGGCCTGCGCATCGCCACCGTCTCGGCGGTGTCCCTGGTCACGGTCGGCGCGATCGTCGGTTTCGGCGGCCTCGGCAACCTCATCTACGCGGGCATGAACACCTATTTCAAGGCCCAGGTCCTCACCGCGTCCGTGCTGTGCGTACTGATCGCCGTCGCCGCCGACCTGCTCCTGCTGGCGGTGCAGTGGCTGATCACGCCCTGGACCAGGGCGGGCCGTGCCCGAGCGGCTCCCCGGCGACGGCGCGCCCGGGTGAGAGCCGCCGGGGCGAAGGCAGGCCGCGCATGAGCACGCTCACGGCCACCTGGCACTGGCTCGCCGACCCCGCGCACTGGTCCGGCGACGACGGCGTCCGGCACCGGCTGTTCCAGCACCTGGTGCTCACCGTGGTCTGCCTGGCCCTCAGCTGTCTGGTCGCGCTGCCCGTCGCCCTGGTCCTCGGCCACCTCGGCAGGGGCGGCGCGCTCGCCGTCAACATCTCCAACGTCGGCCGGGCCGTGCCCACCTTCGCCGTCCTGGTCCTGCTGCTCCTGACGCCGGTCGGCAGATGGGGCGAGGGGCCCACGGTGGTGGCCCTGGTGCTGTTCGCCGTCCCACCGCTGCTCACCAACGCCTACGTCGGCATGCGCGAGGTCGACCGCGGTGTCGTAGGGGCGGCCCGGGGCATGGGGATGACCGGACGGCAGATGCTGCTGCGCGTGGAGCTGCCCCTCGCGCTGCCGATGGTCCTGAACGGGGTGCGGATCGCTGCCGTCCAGCTCGTCGCCACCGCCACCATCGCCGCGCTCGCGGGCGGCGGCGGCCTCGGCCGGATCATCACCGCCGGCTTCAACCTCGCCAGCACGCCCCAGGTCGTCGCGGGCGCCCTGCTCGTCGCCGGGTTCGCACTCGTCGTCGAGGGCGTCTTCGAACTCGCAGAGAGGCTGGCACCGACCTGGACGAGGGCCGGCCGGTGAGAAGAGCTCCCGCCGGCGCGGGGCGGCTGGCGAGCAGAGCGGCTGCCGCTCCGGGGCGGCAGGTGAGGAGAGATCCCGCCTGCCCGGGGTGGCCGGTGCGGAGAGCCTCTGCCGGACCAGGGGCGCCGGTGAGAAGGATCTTCGCGGTGGTCGCCCTCCTCACGGCCACCGCCTGCTCCACGGGCCCCTCCCTGGAGGACCGCGGGCAGGTCACCGCGCCGCCCGGTGACCGTCACCACCTGACCATCGGCTCGGCCGGCTTCACGGAGAGCGATCTGCTCGCCCAGATGTACGCACAGCTGCTGAACCAGGCCGGCTACAAGACCTCCATCCTCACGGTCGCCAACCGGGAGCTGTACGAACCGGCGCTGGAGTCCGGCCAGATCGACGTCGTGCCCGAGTACGCGGCCACCTTCGCCGACTGGCTGAACGCCAGGACCCACGGCGCCGACGCGAAACCGGTCGGCTCACCCGACCTCGCCACCACCATGAAGGCCCTGCGCACGCTCGCCACGCCCCGCGGGCTCACCGTCCTTCCGCCGGGCCGGGCGGTCGACCAGAACGCCTTCGCCGTCAGCGCCGCCTACGCCCGCGCGCACGGCCTCACGACCCTCAGCGACCTGGGCGCCGCCAAGCTGAAGGTGCGGCTCGCGGCAGGGGACGAGTGCGTGCAACGCCCGTACTGCGAACCGGGCCTGAGGAAGGTGTACGGCATCGACATCACCGGCGTCGACCCCAAGGGCGTCGGCACCACCCAGGCGAAGCGGGCCGTGCAGGACGGCCGGGACCAGATGGTGCTGACCACCACCACGGACGCCACGCTCGACTCCTTCGGCCTGGTCCTGCTCGCCGACGACAGGCACCTGCAGAACGCCGACTACCTGGTCCCGGTCGTCAACCGCTCCCGGGCCGGCAGCGACCGCGTGGCCAAGGCGCTCGGCAGGCTCAACGACGTCCTCACCACGCGCGACCTGGCCGGGATGAACCAGCAGGTCGACGGCTGGCGGCGGCTGCCCGCCGACGTGGCCCGCACCTACCTGAAGGACAAGGGCCTGCTGACGTAGCGGGGAACGGAACCCCGGGCCGGGCGGCGTCAGGCGTCCGCCACCGAGTCGAACGGCACCTGTCCCCGCGTCACACCCCGCGCGTCCGCGTCCACCGAACGGCGCAGCGCCTCGTGCAGCTTCGCCGGGGTGAGCACACCGAGGAAGCGGGCGCCGTCCAGGACCGCGACCCATCCGGCGTCGTACTGGAGCATCACCCCGAACGCCTGCTTCAGCGGCGCGCCCACCGGCACCCAGGCGGTCATCCGGTGGGCCAGATCCCCGACCCGGCCGCCCGCCGACAGATCCTCGATGCCGGCCCAGCCGTGCAGATCCCCGTGTGCGTCGAGCACGACCGCCCACCGCGCGCCCTCGGCGCGCAGCCGCTCGACGGCCCGTTCGGCGGGCTCGTCCAGCCGGGCCACGGGCGGCTGCTCCAGGTCGTCCGGCTCGATCGGGGTGACCGACAGCCGCTTCAGCCCCCGGTCCGCGCCCACGAAACCGGCCACGTACGCGGTCGCGGGCGCCCCGAGCACCGCGCCCGGCGTGTCGAACTGCTCGATCCGGCCCTGTCCGTAGACGGCGATGCGGTCCCCGAGCCGGACGGCCTCCTCGATGTCGTGCGTGACCAGCAGCACCGTCTTGCGCACGGCGGCCTGCATGCGCAGGAACTCGTCCTGCAGCTGCTCGCGCACCACCGGATCGACCGCGCCGAACGGCTCGTCCATCAGCAGCACCGGCGGATCCGCCGCGAGCGCCCGCGCCACGCCGACCCGCTGCCGCTGGCCGCCGGACAGCTGTTCCGGGTAGCGGGGTCCGTACCTCCGTGGGTCGAGTCCCACCAGATCGAGCAGTTCGGCGGCCCGCGCCCGTGCCCTGGCGCGCTTCCAGCCGAGCAGGGCGGGCACGGTCGCGGTGTTGTCCAGGACGGTACGGTGCGGGAAGAGGCCCACCTGCTGGATGACGTACCCGATACGGCGGCGCAGCCGCACCGGATCGACGCCGGCGATGTCCTCGCCGTCGACCAGGATCCGGCCTCGGGTCGGCTCGATCAGCCGGTTCACCATCATCATGGTCGTCGTCTTGCCGCAGCCCGACGGGCCGACGAGCGTGACCAGCTCCCCCTGGGCCACCTCGAAGGAGAGGTCGTCCACGGCCGTCGTACCGTCCGGATACCGCTTGGTGACGTGCTCGAACCGGATCATTCCCTCACGCTAACGGTGCCGTCCCCGGCATGCCCTCCGAAACATCCGCAGCTACCCGGACAGCTTCACTCGTCGATCGCTCCGCATCGATCGGACGGTGTGGCGGGCGCCGCGCCCGCCCACCCGGCGACACCGCCGGCGGAGCGCCCGCTCAGCTCAGCAGGATCACTTCCAGCGTGCGCGGACCGTGCACCCCCTCCACCCGGTCCAGCTCGATGTCACTGGTGGCCGACGGGCCGGAGATCCAGGTCAACGGGCGTGCCGGGTCCAGGCGTTCGAGAGCCTCCGGGACCGAGGAGACGACCTGGCCGGGCACGCGCACCACACAGATGTGATGGTCCGGGACGAGCGAGATGCGGCGCCGGCCCTGGTCGGAGGAGCCGTCCAGGACGATCGTGCCGGTCTCGGCGATCGCCACCGCACACCCCGTCACCACGCTGTCCACCCGGTCCAGGCGCTGCGGTGTGTGCTCCGCCCGGTCGTGGATCCGCGCCACGTCCGCGGCGGCCGTCCACCGCGTCGGCAGCCCGGACGGCACCAGCACCTCCCGCGCGCCGCGCTCGGCCAGCAGCCGCATGACGAGCAGCGGCAGTCCCTCCGCGTCGGCGCGGTGCACGACCGCCCGGTAGTCCGCCAGGTTCTCGGCCAGCAGCTCCACCGTCTGCTCCGGCGTCCGCTCCCCGTGCACGCGCAGGTGGTCCCGGGGCACCGCTTCCCCGTACGGCCGCTCGTCCGGTGTCACATCGGCGAGCGCCCGCCGCACCCGTCCCAGGATCCTGTCCCTGCTGCTCACTCTGCGCCGTCCCTTCCGGCGCGGGTGCGCTGCCACCAGTCCCGGAACGGCTCCGCCGGCACGGCCGGCAGATCCCGGGTGCCGCTCCACGCCCTGCCCGGGCCGGGCAGCGTACGGGGGTGCAGCCGGCGGGTGCGGGAGGCGAGCCGCTGACCGGCGCGCAGGGTGCCGGGGTGGGCGAACGCCCAGCGTGCCGCGCGCATCGCCGCCCGCTCGGCCGCGTGCCCGCGGGCGGGCTTGAGCACCACCTTGTTGCCCTGCCGGACCGCGGGGCCGCCCTCGACGACCCGCTCCCGCAGATGCACCAGCACCTCGGGGATGTCGATGGCGACCGGGCACACCTCGTAGCAGGCGCCGCACAGACTCGACGCGTACGGCAGCGAGGCGTCGATCTCGCTCGCCGTGCCCCGCAGCTGGGGGCTGAGGATCGCGCCGATCGGGCCCGGGTAGACCGAGCCGTAGGCGTGCCCGCCGGCCCGCTCGTAGACGGGGCAGACGTTCAGGCAGGCCGAGCAGCGGATGCAGCGCAGGGCCTGGCGGCCCACCTGGTCGGCGAGGGCGTCGGTGCGGCCGTTGTCGAGCAGGACCAGGTGGAAGGCCCGGGGCCCGTCCTCGTCCGTCGTGCCGGTCCACATGCTCGTGTACGGGTTCATGCGCTCGGCGGTGGAGGAGCGCGGCAGGGTCTGCAGGAAGACCTCAAGGTCCCGCCAGGTCGGCACGATCTTCTCGATGCCGACGACCGAGATCAGCGTCTCGGGGAGGGTCAGACACATCCGGCCGTTGCCCTCGGACTCGACGACCACCAGGGTGCCGGTCTCGGCGACCATGAAGTTGGCGCCGGAGATGCCGACCCTGGCCCGCAGGAACTTCTCGCGCAGGTGCAGCCGGGCCGCCTCGGCGAGCTCGGCGGGCGTGTCGGTCAGGTCCTCGGGAGCCGGGCGGCCCCACGCGCCCATCTCGGAGCGGAAGACGTCCCGGATCTCCCCCCGGTTGCGGTGGATGGCCGGCACCAGGATGTGCGAGGGCCGGTCCTTGCCCAACTGCACGATCAGCTCGGCGAGATCGGTCTCGTAGGCGTGGATGCCCTCCGCGAGAAGGGCCTCGTTGAGCCCGATCTCCTGCGTGGCCATCGACTTGACCTTGACGACCTCCGACTCGCCGGTCGCCTTCACCAGGTCCGCGACGATGCGGTTGGCCTCCTCGGCGTCGGCGGCCCAGTGGACCGTGCCGCCCGCCGCGGTGACCGACTCCTCCAACTGCTCCAGATACCGGTCGAGATGGCGCAGGGTGTGGTCCTTGATCCGGCGGCCCGCCTCGCGCAGCGCCGGCCAGTCGTCCAACTCGGCGACCGCGCGGGCCCGTTTGGCGCGGATGGTGTGCGTGGCGTGCCGCAGGTTGCCCCGCAGGGTGGCGTTGTGGACCGCCGCGCGCGCCGCCTCAGGAAAGGCCGGCATGCCGACGAACGTTCCGCTCATGCCGCCGGTTCCTCCTCCGTGCTCGCCAGGATCTCCGCGATGTGCACCGGCCGCATGTCCGTCCGCAGCCGGCTCATCGTGCCGCCGATGTGCATCAGACAGGAGTTGTCGGCCGCGCACAGCACCTCCGCGCCCGTCGACTCGGCGGCGCGCACCTTGTCCGCGCCCATCGCCGCCGACACCTCGGCGTTCTTCAGCGCGAACGTGCCACCGAACCCGCAGCACTCCTCGGCACCCGGCAACTCGACCAGTTCCAGCCCCTTGACGGCCTCCAGGAGCCGGCGCGGCCGGTCGCCGAGGCCCAGGCCGCGCAGTCCGTGGCAGGTCGGGTGATAGGTGACCGTGTGCGGGTAGCAGGCGCCCACATCCGTCACGCCCAGCACATCCACCAGGAACTCCGTCAGCTCGTACGTCTTGTGCACCACCGGCGCCAGGGTCCGTGCCAGTGAGTCCCCGCGCCCCTCGGCCCTGGCCCGCTCGCCCATCCGCGGATACAGCTCCCGCACCATCGCCCCGCAGGAGCCGGACGGGGTCACGATCGCCTCGTACCCCCGGAAGACATCGGAGAAGTGCCGGGCCAGCGGCTCGGCCTCGTGCCGGTAACCGGTGTTGTAGTGCGCCTGTCCGCAGCAGCTCTGGCCCATCGGGAAGTCGACGTCGACACCCAGCCTGGTCAGCAGTTTCACCACGGCCCGGCCGGTGTCCGGATAGAGCGTGTCGTTGACACAGGTCAGGAACAGGGCGACACGCATCGCGGCTCCTCGGGTCGGTCATCGGACGAGTGCAGGGTAGTGGGCGGACACTGCCGGGGGGAGACGGCCTCGCCGTGGACGGCGTCCTCACCGGGTGGCGAGCCGCGCCTCGGCCTCCACCCCGGCCGCAGCACGCCGGCCGGATCACCGGGCTGCCGCAGCGGCGCGAGCAGCCCGAGGCCGACACCGAGCCGCTCCGCCACGCCGTACGCCCAGTCGCGTGTCCGGGGATCGATCAGCCGGGTGGCCGAGGCGTCGGTCAGCTCGGTGCCCTGCTCGCGGCTGGTGGTGCGCCGTTCCAGGCTCGTCGCACGCTGAGCCGTATCCCGGCCGGGCGCTGACCGGAAGTTCAGTAACAATCCATGATCCCAGGGGTCGGCGCGCGGCCGGTCATGTGCTGAACTTGGGATGCGTCCGTCCCACCCGTCCGGAGAGACCCGTTGAGCCTCAGCTACCGCCAGCCCGGCGTCATCCTCACCGACCGCCGCTTCACCGTGCCCCTCGACCACGCCGACCCGGGAGGGGAGAGGATCGAGCTGTACGCCCGCGAGGCGGTGGCGAGCGACAAGGCAGGACAGGAGCTGCCCTGGCTGCTGTATCTCCAGGGCGGCCCGGGCTTCGGGGCGAATCGTTTCGTCGGACGTCAGGCGTGGCTCGACCGGGCCTTGCAGGACTACCGGGTCCTGCTGCTCGACCAGCGCGGCACCGGAAGCTCGACGCCCGCCAACCGGCAGACGCTCCCGCTGCGCGGCGGCCCCGCCGCGCAGGCCGACTACCTCACCCGGTTCCGCGCCGACTCCATCGTCCGGGACTGCGAGACCATCCGCCCCGAGGTCACCGGCGGCGCCCCGTGGACCGTGCTGGGCCAGAGCTTCGGCGGCTTCTGCACGGTGTCGTACCTCTCCCACGCCCCCGAGGGCCTCGCCACCGCCGTCATCACCGGCGGCCTGCCCTCCCTGCAGGCCCACGCCGACGACGTCTACCGCGCGGCCTACCCGCGCACCGAACGCAAGGTCACCGCGCACTACGCCCGCTACCCGCAGGACGTGGAACGCGCCCGCCGGATCGCCGACCACCTCCTCAGCCGCGACGTGGTCCTCCCGAACGGCTACCGGTTCACCGTCGAGGCCTTCCAGTCCCTCGGACTGATGCTCGGCATGAGCGACGGCAGCCACCGGCTGCACCACCTCCTGGAGGACGCCTTCGTGCGCACACCGGGTGGCCACGAACTGTCGGACGCCTTCCAGGAGCAGGCCCAGTCCCTGCTGTCGCACGCCGCGCACCCCCTCTACGCGCTCGTCCACGAGTCGATCTACGGCCAGGACGCCCGCCCGACCGCATGGGCCGCCGAGCGGATCCGCGCCGAGTTCCCGCAGTTCGACGCGGCCAAGGCGCTCGCCGGAGACACACCGGTCCTCTTCACCGGCGAGACGGTCCACCCGTGGATGTTCGAGACCGACCCGGCGCTGCGCCCGCTGCGCGAGACGGCCGGCCTGCTCGCCGCCCGCACCGACTGGCAGCCCCTGTACGACCCCGCCCGCCTCGCCGCCAACGACGTCCCGGTCGCCGCCGCGGTCTTCCACGACGACATGTACGTCGACGCCGCCCACTCCCTGCAGACCGCCCGCGCGGTCCGGGGCCTGCGCACCTGGGTCACCGACGAGTTCGAACACGACGGTCTCCGCGTGGGCGCACCGCGGGTCCTGGACCGCCTGCTGGCACTGGCACGCGACGAGGTCTGAGGCGGCGCCCCGCGAAGCAGCGCGGGGCCGCGCCGGGTTGACCCTCCCCTTACGTCAGGCTTGAGGCTGTGAGCGGACGAAAGGGCGGACACATGGGCTACGCGGTGGGGGAGGTGGCGGCGTTCGCGGGGGTGACCGTGCGGACGCTGCACCACTACGACAAGCACGGCCTGCTCTCACCCGGCGAACGCAGCCGCGCCGGCTACCGCTCCTACGGCGACGCCGACCTGGCCCGGCTCCAGCAGATCCTCTTCTACCGCGAACTGGGCTTCCCGCTCGACGAGATCGCCCTCATCCTGCGCGACCCGCAGGCCAACGCCCTGCACCAGCTGCGGGCGCGGCAGCGGCAGTTGCGCGAGGAGATCCACCGGCTGGAGCGCCTCGCCGAGGTGGCCGAACAGGCCATCGAGGTGCAGCGCACCGGGGTGGCGCTCACCCCCGAGGAGCGCTTCGAGGTCTTCGGCGAGATCTCCTTCGACCTCAGCTACGCCACCCAGGCACAGCAGAAGTGGCAGCACTCGGCGGCGTACCGCGAGGCGATGGCACGGGCCGGGGCCCACACCAAGGAGGACTGGCGGCAGCTCATGAACGAGGCCGCCGCCTGGCGGGGCGAGCTGCTCGCCGCCTTCGACGCGCACGAACCCGCCGACGGGGAGCGGGCGATGGCCCTCGCCGAGGAGCACCGCCGCCATCTCACCCGCTGGTTCGCCCCGTGCCCGCCGGACATGCACCGGCGCATCGCGGACGACCTCATCGCCGACCCGCGCGCCTTCGCCCTCCTCGTCCCGCCGTCCCACGGCCGGCCCGGCCTCGCCGCCTACACCGGCAAGGCGATCCACGCCAACGCCGCCCGCCACGACGGCTCCCGCACCGATTCCGAGGAGCACCCATGAGAATCCTGATCGCCACGGCGGGATCACGCGGCGACGTCGCGCCCTACACCGGTCTCGGCGCGGCACTGGCCGCCGCCGGGCACGAGGTCACGCTGGCCACCACCGACGCCTTCGCCCCGCTCGCACAGGGCGCCGGACTCGGCTTCCGGCGGCTGCCGGCCGACCCGCGGGGGCACGGCCGGGGCGGCAGCGGACGGGAACTGATGCGCACGGCCGCCGCGTTCGTCACGGAACTCGGCCGGGGGTTCGCCGACGCGGTCGCCGAGGGCACGGATCTGCTGCTGCTGTCGGCCACGACGGCCCCGCTCGGCTGGCATCTCACCGAGGCCACCGGAACCCCGAGCCTCGGTGTCTACCTCCAGCCCGCGGCAGCCACCGGCGACTTCCCGCCGGTCATCACGGCCATGCGGTCGCTGGGCCGGGCCGGCAACCGGGCGGCCGGCCGGTTCGCCCTGCGCATGGCCGACCGTGTCTTCGCGCCGGCGGTCACCGAGCTGCGGCGCGACCTCGGGCTGCCGCCGCTGTCCGCGGTGGCGATGCGCCGGCGCCGGGAGCGGGAGAACTGGCCCGTGCTGCACGGCTTCAGCACGGCCCTCGTGCCACGGCCCGCCGACTGGCGGCCCGGCCTGGAGGTCGCCGGCACCTTCTGGCCCCACGTCGGTCCCGATGAGCACCTGCCCGGTGCCGTGGAGGACTTCCTGCGGGCCGGGCCCCGGCCGGTCCTGGTCGGCTTCGGGTCCATGGCGAACGGTGAGGGCGAACGGCTGAGCGAGATCGCCGTACAGGCCCTGCGGCGCGCGGGGCTGCGCGGCATCCTGCAGTCGGGCGCCGCCGGGCTCGCCGCCGACGGCGACGACGTGCTGACCATCGGCGACACGCCGCACGCCCTGCTCATGCCACGGCTCGCCGCCGCCGTCCACCATGCGGGAGCGGGCACCGCGGCCGCCGCGCTGCGCGCCGGGATCCCGTCCGTCCCCGTGCCGGTCATGGCGGATCAGCCGTTCTGGGCGGCGCGCCTCGCCGCGATCGGCGCCGCCTGCGAGCCCGTCCCGTTCTCCGGCCTGAGCGCCGGCCGGCTCGCCGAGGCACTCGCACGGGTGGTGCGGCAGCAGTCGTACAGCCGGGCCGCCGCGACCGCCGCGGCGCACCTGGCCGGGGAGGACGGCGCGGCCCGCGTGGTGAAGGCGGTCGAACCGCTGGCACACCGCTGACCTGCACGATCTGGCCGGATCCGGGACGAGGTGACCCAGTAGGCTGTCCCGTATGCCAGATCAGACAGCGGACCTCTCCAAGCTGCGCGGGGACTGCGCGCGTTGCTTCGGGCTGTGCTGCGTAGCCCTGCCCTTCGCCGCGTCCGCCGACTTCGCGCTGAACAAGCCCGCCGGGAAGCCGTGCCCGAACCTGCAGGGTGACCACCGCTGCGGCATCCACGCCGACCTGCGGACGAAGGGGTTCACCGGCTGCACGGTCTACGACTGCTTCGGCGCGGGCCAGAAGGTCTCGCAGGTCACCTTCGGCGGCCAGGACTGGCGTACGGGGCCGAAGGAGCACGCCCGCCGGATGCTCGACGTGTTCCCGGTCGTACGGCAGCTGCACGAGCTGCTGTGGTACCTGACCGAGGCGCTCGGACTGCCCGCCGCCCGCCCGGTCCGTCCCGAGCTGCGGCGGGCGCTGGAGGAGACCGAGCGGCTGACCCGGCTGACCCCCGAGGAACTGGCCGCGCTGGACGTGCCCGCGCACCGCCATGAGGTCAACCTGCTGCTCCTGCGCACCAGCGACCTGGCCCGCTCAGGGGCCGCCGACGCCCGGAGCGGCGCGAAGGGCAAGGGCAAGGGCAAGGCGAAGGACCGCCGGGGCGCGGACCTGATCGGCGCCCGGCTGCGGGGTGCCGATCTGCGCGGGGCGAGCCTGCGCGGCGCCTACCTGATCGCCGCCGACCTCACCGGTGCCGATCTGCGCGGCGCGGACATGATCGGTGCCGACCTGCGCGACGCCGACCTGACCGACGCGGACCTCACCGGCGCGTTCTTCCTGACCCAGCCCCAGCTCAACGCGGCTCGCGGCAGCGCCGGCACCCGACTGCCGGCGTCGGTGACGCGCCCGGCGCACTGGACGGCGGGCGACTGAGCCGCAGGAGGCGTCGACAGCGGCCCGGCGTGGCCGCCGGGATCAGTGCGCCGGCCGGCGCACCGGACAACCGTCGGCCGGGACGGTGACCGGCGCGGCTTCGCCGGTTTCCGTCGCCCGCCCCGGGCCTTCCCCCGTGCCCGCGGGCGCGTCCACGCCGTGCGCGGGGCAGGCCCCCGGCGTACTGAGCGCCTCCGTTAGCGCCGAGGGGGGCGCCGGGGCCCGCGTCGGCGCCGGGCGCCGCTCCAGTCGCAGCCGCAGGCCGTCCGGCATCACCGTCAGCCGTTCCGTCACGCTCAGCCGGTAGGCGGGGTCGGCCGACAGGTCGTAGCGGCGCAGCAGCAGGCCCAGGACCAGGGTCGCCTCGTGCAGGGCGAACTGGCGGCCGATGCAGGCCCGTGCTCCGGTGCCGAAGGGCTTGAAGGTGTGCGGGGGCCGGGCCCGTACGGCCGCTGCCTCGAAGCGGTCGGGGTCGAAGCGTTCGGCGTCCTCGCCCCACACCTGAGGGTCGCGGTGCAGCATCGGGGTGAGGACGAGCGCCCAGGCGCCCCGCAGCATCGGATGCTCGCCGGCGAGGACCGTGTCCTGGCGGGCCTCGCGGGCGAAGGCGGGCGCGGTCGGCCACAGCCGCAGCGACTCGTCCAGCACCCGGCGCACCTGGCGCAGCCTGGCGATCTGGTCGTAGGCGGGCCGTTCGGTGTCGCCCCAGACCCGGTCCACCTCGGCGCGGGCGCGGGCGGCGACCTCGGGATGCCGGGCGAGGTAGTACAGGGCGAAGGAGAGCGCGCCCGAGGTGGTCTCGTGGCCCGCGACCAGGAAGGTGATCACCTGCTTGCGGACGTTCTCCGCCGACAGCTTCTCGCCGGTCTGCGGATGCGCCGTCTCCAGCATCCGGTCCAGCAGGTCGCCGTCCCCGCGTCCGGAGCGGCGGCGGGCCGCGACCAGGCCGTCGACCGTGCGGTCGAGGTACGCCATGTCGGCGGCGTTGCGCCGGGCGGCGGCGCGCAGCAGCAGCGGGGCCAGCGGCGCGGGCACGCTGTTCAGGCGCTGGGCGTAGGTGAGGGTGCCGACCATCGCGGTCACGAAGGGGTGCGGCCGGTCCCGCTCGAAGGAGCCGAAGTCATGCCCGAAGCCGGTGCGTGCGATGGTCTCCAGGGTCAGTTTCGTCATGTCGCCGGGCACGTCCACCCCGCGCCCGGCCGCCGCCTCACGGTCCCAGTGATCGGTCAGCCGCTGTGCGGCCGCCAGCATCATGCCGTGGTACCCCTCCATGGCCTCCCGGCTGAACCCGGGCGCCAGGACGTCGTGCGCCAGCTGCCAGTTGGGCTCGTGGTTGTAGGCGGTGAACAGGCCGTCCCCGGCGACCGGCCGCAGATTGGCCACGCCCAGCCCGACATGCTTGGCGAACCGGGACTCGTCGGCCAGGTCCGCGACCAGCGGCGCGCCCCACACGAACACGAACTCCTTGCCGAAGGCCCGCCGCCGGAACACCGGCCCCAGCTCGCGCGCGAAGCGCATGGAGTCCTGCAACGGCCTGCGCCGGTCGGCCCCGAGCACATCGCCGAGCAGCGGCACCCGGCGCGGCGGATGCGGGATGCGGTGCAGCTCGGGCCAGCCCTTTTCGGCACTCCGGAAGCCCTTCGCCGGGCCCGGCTCCCTCGTCCCCGTCTGCCTCGTCCCCGCTGTCCCCGCCATGACGCCGATCTCCCTTGATCCAGCGGACGTTGATCCCTGAACGCGCGTGTTGTACGTGGGTTCAATAACGCGTTCCAGTGTGGGCCGCTTGTTGAACCCACGTCAAGTAAAGTGACGCCATGCCCGCGAACCAGGGGGAGCGCGTCCGGCGCCGCCTCAGCACCGAGGAACGCCGTGAGCAGCTGCTGTCGGTCGGCGCGAGACTCTTCTCGGAGAGCCCCTACGACGACGTGTGGATCGAGCAGGTCGCCGAGATCGCCGGGGTCTCCCGGGGGCTGCTGTACCACTACTTCCCGACCAAGCGGGACTTCTTCGCGGCGGTCGTGGAGCGCGAGAGCGAGCGGATGCTGCGCATGACGGCGGGTGTGCCCGGCGTGCCGGTGCGCGAGCAGCTCAGCGCGGGCCTCGACGCCTACCTCGCCTACGTCCAGGCCCACGCGCACGGCTTCCGCGCCTTCCATCGCGCCGACGCGGCCGGCGACCAGGCCGTACGCCGGGTCTACCGGCGGGCCCTGGCCGCCCAGGAGCGGCAGATCCTCGCCGCGCTCGCCGCCGACCCCGAGTTCGGACCCGCCTTGGGGGGCGCTCCGCGGGTGCGCCTGGCCGTGCGCGGCTGGCTCGCCTTCACCACGGCCGTGTGCCTGGAGTGGCTGCGCGACGGCGAGTTGACCCGGGAGCAGGTGCGCGACCTGTGCGCCCGGGCGCTGTTGGGCGTCATCGCCTGATCCCGCACGCCGGTGGGGGTGTGGTTGGCGTGCGCCCCGATCTTCGATAAGTTAGGCAAGGCTTACCTAAGGAGGTCTCGGGATGGGTGACACGCAGGACTGGACGGCCGCACCCGGCGCGGCGGAACGGGCGCGGTCGGTGCTGGCCGCCGCCTGGTCGTGCGCGGTGACCGCGGACGGTGCCCGCGAGGAACACGTCGGCGCGCACACCGTGACCGACGACGGCGCCGTACGCCTGACGGTGCCCGACGGCAGCGCCCTGTTCGCGGCGGCCCTGTGCGCCCCGCGCCAGGAACCCTCCGCCGTGCTGGAGTTCGCCGACGTGGCGCCCGTACCGGTCCGGGGCCGGATCCGGGCCCGGCTCCACCTCGCCGGCTGGTTGGCCCCGGACCGCGGTGCCCTGGTGCTGAGGCCCACGCGGGTGGTGCTGCGGCAGTCCTCCGGGGCCGTGGTCGTCGACCTCGACGAGTACTCCGCCGCTCGGCCCGACCCGCTCGCCGAGGCCGAGGCCCGGCTCCTCACCCACCTCGCCGACGCCCACCCGGACGCCGTCGAGCGGCTGACCCGCCTCGTGCGCCCGGAGAGCCTGCACGCCGCGACCCGCGTGCTGCCCCTCGCCGTCGACCGGCACGGACTGACCCTGCGCATCGAGCGCACCCGCGCCCACGGCGACGTACGGCTGCCCTTTCACACGCCCGCCGACGACGTCGCCCAGCTCACCGAGCGCATGCACGCCCTGCTGGCACAGGCCGGTGCCGCAGCCTGCCCCCGCGCGCTACAGCGGCAGCGCGCAGACGGCGACGGGTGAGGCGAACGGCTCGCCGGCCGACCGGAGCCCGCCGCTGTCCCGGTCCACGTGGAAGACGGTGACCGTACCCGAGCGCTGGTTCGCCGCGAACAGCAGAGCGCCGTCCGGCGAGAGGGCGATCTGCCGCGGGAAGTCCCCGCCCACCGGCACCGTGCCGAGCAACCGCAGCCGGGTGCCGTCGGCCTCGATCGCGTACCGCGCGAGGCTGTTGTGGCCCCGGTTGGCCAGGAACGCGAACCGGCCGTCCGCCGTCACCACGAACTGTGCCGGATAATTGGTGCCACCGTCCGAGCCGGTCGGCTGCGGCTCGCCGATCGTCAGCCGGCCCGACGCGGGGTCGTAGCCGCAGACGGCGACCGTGTCGTCCACCTCGTTGGCCAGATACGCCGACCGGCCGCCCGGGTGGAAGGTCAGATGACGCGGCCCGGCCCCGGGCCGCGTGTGCGCCTGCGCCACCTCCGTCAGGGTGCCCCTCGCCTGGTCGAGGCGGTAGCTGTAGACGGTGTCGGTGCCGAGGTCGACCGCGAGGACATGGCCGCCGTCCGGGCTGGTGAGGAACTGGTGCGCGTGCGGCCCCTGCTGCCCGGGACCGGGTGGCGGAGCGGTGTGCGTGACCAGGTCGGCGCGCTCGCCGAGAGCCCCCGAGGCGTCGATCGGATGCACGGCGACACTGCCCGACCCGTACGCGGCGCTCAGCAGCCAGCGCCCCGAGGGATGCACCGACAGATGGCAGGGGCCCGCGCCGCCCGTGCCGCGGGCACCGAGCACCCGCCGGTCCGCGAGGCGTACCGCCGTCACGGCGCCCTCCTCGCGCTCGTCCACCGCGTACAGCGTGCGGCCGTCCGGGTGGACGGTGAGATACGACGGGTCGGGGACGCCGGTGAGCGTGCCGGAACCGGTGATCCGGCCGCTCGCCGGGTCGTAGGCGGCCAGCCCGATGCCGGTGCCGCCGCCGTCGACGGAGGTGTAGGTGCCCACGTACAGCGGACGCGGCCCGGACGCCTGGCGGGCAGGGGTGCCGGCCCTGGGCTCGTCCGCCACGGCCGGCGGTCCGGCCGGCGGGGCCGCCGGGGACGGCACCGCGACCACGGCCGCCGCGCCCGCCACGGCCCCGACGAACCGGCGCCGGCTCCAGCCGCCCGCGGACTGCCGCCCCGGCCGGGGAGTTCCCCGTCGCGCCGCCCGTGCCTCCCTGTCCATGCCGCACCTCAGGTCGTCGGTTGCCCCGCTCGTGACAGCAACCTTGGCCTGACTCCACCGTCAAGGGCAAGACGGGCAACGGCCGTTGCACACCATGCAACGGCTGGTTGGTCTACCACTCCCCGTCGTCGACCGGCTCGCCCTGCGCGTCCTTCAGCGGGGTCACCTGGCCCGCGGCCGGCGGCTGCCAGGGGTCCAGGTCGTCGCCCAGCCAGTCGCCGACCGGCTTGACCGCCTCCAGGGTGTCCGCGGGAGCCAGATCCTCGGCGTCGGCGTCGTAGTAGTCGTACCAGGGCAGGCCCGCGCGCGTGTACGCCGCCCGGTCCACCGGCGACGGCGGGGGTGCCTCGCCGGTGATGCGGCGCCATTCCGGCGGCGTGACCAGGTGCACGAACACCCGCCCGGCGGCCGCCTCGGACCAGTCCGTCAGCGGCCGGTCGTCCCGGTACACCTCCTGGCGCATCGAGCCGCCGACGCCCAGGCCCATGGCCGCGGCGCGCCGGGGAGCCGCACCGGCGGGCGGCGGGGCCGCGCCCGGAGCAGCCGGCATGGCCGGGGCACCGCCCGGGGCGGGCGCCATCATCGGCATCGCCGCGCCGAACCCGCCCGCCGGCCCGGCCGGCAGGGCCCTGCGGCGCGCCTCCTCCCGCTCCCGCTCAAGGCGCCGCCACTCGGCGAGCACCGGCTCCTTCAGCGGGAACGACTGGAGCTGCACCCCGCCCCACACCTCCTCGCCGGTGACCTGCCCCTCCACCGTCGCGCCGAGACCCAGCGGCACGGCGACGAACTGGCGGACCGTCCCCTTGCCGGAGTTGATGCCGTCCAGCCAGGGCTGGCGGGGCAGCACCACGTAGTTCTGCGGATCGCGGGCGAGACGGTCGCTCCAGGGCCGGCCGGACACCGCGCACACCTTGCCGACGCCGACCTGGAGCGCCGCCGGCTCCCTGGTGCCGGAGAAGCTCAGCCACATCGCCTCGCGCAGATACACCGGGAGCATCACCCCGCCGCGCGCCCGCCATTCGGCCGGCACGGTGTCGGCGTGGTCCTCGACCCGGCGGACGGGGAACTCGCCCAGGCCCGGCGGCAGCGGATGCGTGCCCTTCTCCGGCAGCCGCAGCGTGCGGACGAACCGCACCGCCACCCCGCCCGGCAGTCGCAGCCTGTTCCCGTCGATCCGCACCCCGGAACCGGCCATCCCGTCCCCCTCGCCTCGCGCCGGCCCGCCCGGCAGCATCCGCACCGGCTCTGGCCGGCGCCTTCCTCACAGAGAACGCTCGCCGAACCCCGCACGGTTCCGCCACAGCTCCTCCTGCACCCCGAGCCGCTCACGCAGCCGGGTCATCCGGGGCAGCTTCGCCCTGTGTTCACGGGAGACCCGGTCCAGCTCCTCCAGCAGACGGCGGGTGCGGTGCTCGGTGTTCAGCTCGTCGATGATCCGGGTCGTCTCCGTCAGCACCGCCCCGAACAGCTGCCAGTTCGCCCAGTCCCTGGCGACCTCCTCCCGCAGCAGCTCGGCCAGCCGGTCGCGGGTGCCGGCCGCCGTGTGCAGCTCGGCCGACAGACGGGACTCCGCCGACTCGGCGTTCTCGCTGAGATGGGTGGTGACGAGGACCGCGAAGCTGACCACCGCGTCCGCGATCTCCGACAGAAGCTGCTCCACGGTCACCCCGACCCGGGGCGGGAACAGGTCCTCGGCCCCGCGGGACTTCGCCAGGTCCGTGAAGGAACGGGCCAGCACCCGCAGGACCACCGTGCAGATCTCCAGGGTGTCCAGGCCGGTGCGCATCACCACCCGGTGCAGCAGCCCCTCCTTGACGCGCGGATTGAGCCGCAGGCTGTCCTCGGCCTGCCGCAGCGAGGCGTCCACATGAGCGATGTGCTGGTCCAGCCGGCGGGCCTCGTGCAGCCGTTCGGCCGCCCGCTCCCAGGGGATCCGGCCCGCGGCCTCCTCGCCCATCCGCAGCATCAGCTGCCGTACCCGGCGCGCCAGGTCCTCCATCGAGCGGCCCGCCTCGTCCACCCACACCGGGGGTGGCAGCAGCAGGTTGCAGGCCGTCCCGACGACGGCGCCGATCAGCGTCTCCACGATCCGGGCCCACGCGGTGAACCCGACGGTGGTCACGCCGAGCACCAGCATGGCGCTGATCGCCACCTCGGCCACGTACTCGTCGACCCGCACCAGGTGCCCGACGGCCAGCGAGGCCACGATCAGCAGGGCGAGGCTCCACCAGGTGAGCCCCACCAGCACACTGAAGGCGATCGCCACCAGTACCCCGGCCACCACCGAGTTCACCCGGCGGATGCCGTTGGTGAGGGTGGCGTAGAAGGTCACCTGGACGACCAGCAGCGCGGTCAGGGGCGCGGTCAGCGGGGCCGGCTCGGGGCTGAGCCGCAGCGCGACGACGTAGGCGATCGTCGCCGCCGTCGCCGACCGCAGTGTCTGGACGACCACCGGCTGCCGGCGGCGCTTCAGCAGGCGCAGCGGTCCCGCGGTCCACTTCCGTACGTCGTGCATCCCTTGGCCTGTTCCCGTTCCTCCGCCGGGTCGAACGTGCCCGGTTGAGGACCGTGGCTGTCCGCAAGTGCTCCTACGGTGGTCTCAGCGGTGGGGAGGTCGCCGCGAGGCCACGGAAGGGTTCGGACATGGGGCAGAGCAAGGGTGTCGGGCAGGCCGAGGGCGTCGAGGTGCTGGAGCAGGCGCACGCCTACCTGCGCGAAGTGGTCGCCGCGGTGCCGGAGGAGGCCTGGGGCAGGCCGACGCCGTGCTCCGGGTGGACCGTGCGGCAGGTCCTCAACCACGCGCGGATCGACCAGCACGCCTACGCGCTCACGCTGGTCGCCGACCGGCCCGGCGAGGACCCGTTCCAGCCGGACGACGCCCTCCACGGCGATCCGGTGGCCGAGCTGGACAAGGTCCTGGACGCGGTGGCCGACGGCTACGCGCAGCTGCCCGCCGACTCCGAGCGCGTGCCGACCCCGCTGGGCCCGCTGTCCCTGCCGCTGGCCGCCGGCGCGGGCGCGCTGGACGCCGCCGTGCACGCCTGGGACATCGCCGTCGCCACCGGTCAGGACCGGCCGCTCGCACCGGAACTGGCCGCGGGGCTGCGGCCGGCCGCCGGTCATCTGGTGCCGCGTCTGCGCACGTACGGCGTGTTCGCACCCGCCCTGGCGTCCGACGGGGCCCGGGACGAGGCGGCGGCCCTGCTCGCCTTCCTCGGCCGGGACCCGGAGTGGGCGCCCGCGGCGCACTGAACGGCGCGGGCCACGGGGCGGCTCTCCGTGCCGACGTGGCGGGGCGCCTCCCGGGCCCTGACCGGGCGGGCCCCGGGCCTTCGCGGGCGGACCGTGGCCACCGGCCGTCCCCCGCGTCGGCAGGGGGCTGTCCGCAGCGGTGAAGCGGTGGACAACCGTATGGTTCCGCCCCGTGCCGGGCCACCAGCCTTGAGGCATGACACGACATCGGATCACCGCCGTCCTCGCCCTGCTCACCGGCCTCTGCGCCACCGGTGCCACGGCCTTACCGGCGGCCGCCGCGCAACCCGTCCCCGCGGCGGCCCGCACGAGCGTCCCGGCGCGCACCGACGGCCCGGTCGTCGCCGCCCTCGACCGAGCCGCCCACCCGTTGCGGACCGTCGAACCCGGCGGCCCCGACGGCGACCTGCGCCCCCTGGACCGGATGATCGGCGGCGCCGGGGTGGTCGGGCTCGGCGAGGCCACGCACAGTTCGCACGAGTTCTTCGCCCTCAAGGACCGGGTGTTCCGCCATCTGGTCGAGAAGAAGGGCTTCCGCACCTTCGCCCTGGAGGCTCCCTGGAGCACCGGGCGGCGCCTGGACGACTACGTGGTGCACGGCGAGGGCGACCCCCGCCGGATCATGCGCGAGGAGTTCCAGCGGGACTACCTGTGGTGGGACAACACCGACTACCTGCGGCTCCTGGAGTGGATGCGGGCCTACAACGTCCGCCACCCCGGCGATCCCGTCCGCTTCCTGGGCGACGACATCGGCTGGGCCGGACCCGAGGTCTACGACACGGTCACCGGCTATGTGGCCCGCACCCATCCCGAGGCCTCCGCCCGGCTCGCCGGGCTGTACCGCGGGCTGCGGCCGGCCCTGGCCACCGGACCGTACATCGAGCACTACCTGCACACGCCGTATCCCGAACGCGCGGAGATGGCCGGCCGGGCGGGCCGCGCGCTGACGTTGCTGAAGCGGCTGGGGCCGGGCGGCGACCGGGCGGCGTTCGACGACGCCGTGCGGAACGCCACGGCGGTGGACCAGGTCGCCCGCCAGTACGCCTACGACTTCGACGACCCCGCGCAGCTGGCCGCGAGCATGCGCTACCGCGACGCGACGATGGCCGCGAACGTGACCGAGTGGCGGCGGCGGACCGGCGGCAAGGTGCTGCTGTCCGCGCACGACGCCCATGTCGGGTACGTGTCGCAGCAGCCCGCCCAGTACCCGAAGATGCAGGGTGCCTTCCTGCGGGACCGCCTCGGGGCCGGGTACGTGAGCGTGGGCCTGACCTTCGACCGGGGCTCGTTCAACGCCACCGGCACGGACGGCGCCATCCACCGCTTCACGCTCGGGCCGGCGGGGCCGGGCACCAACGAGGCCACCCTGGACCGCGTGCGTCTTCGCGACTACCTGGTGGACCTGCGCACGCTCCGCTCACCCGCCCGTGACTGGCTGGACCGGGCCCGGCCGACCCGCAGCATCGGCACCGCCTATCCCGACGGCCCCTGGGACATCGCGCCGGCCCGCAGCCACGACGTGCTGATCCACCTTCACCGCGTCGAGGCCGCCCGGTTGCGCGACCGGTAGCCGGCGACCTTCGCGAGGTTGCCGCACCGCTCCATCGAGCACCAGCGGCGCCGCCGGGCCTGGGAGTCGTCGAGGAACAGCAGCGAGCAGTCCGGGTTCCCGCACTCCTTGACGCGCTCCAGCAGCGGGCCGCCCACCAGCAGGACGGCGTCCCGGGCCACGGTCGCCAGCGCGGCACGCGCCGGATGGCGGGCCGTCCAGCGTCGCGGGCCCAGCTGGGGGGCGAGGTCGGGACCGGCCGCGACCTCGTTGACCAGCGCGACGTCCGCCGGGTCCGCGTCCCGCCCGGTCATCGCCGCCCGCAGCACGCGGTACACCGCCTCGCGCAGGGTGCGTGCCTCGGCGAGGTCCCGTACGGCGACCGCGACCGGACCGTCCCCGGCTGCCAGCCCGGCCTCGGTGATCCAGCGGGCCAGGGCGGCGGGGTCGGGGATCCGCTCCACGGGCGTGGCGTGCCGCTTGCCGAGCGTGGCGACGAAGTCGAGGCAGGGACGGCCGCCGAGGAAGGGGAAGGCGGGGGCGGGGTCCGGCGGTGTGGTCATGGGGCGAGCCTACCTCGCGACACCCTTTCATGGGGTGTCTTGACACCGGTTGGACCGGTGTCGCATGGTGACACCACTTCAACCGGTGTCCAAAGGGGCGCCGGCCTTCGTACGGCGGTGCCGGCGCCGCCGCCGGAGTGGGCTGTGCCGGTACCGGCGGCCTCGCTCCGGCCGATGGCCGCTGTGGCCGCCGGCGTCTGGGAACAGGACGGTGTGTCATGCGTGCGGTGCGGATCGAGGAGTTCGGCGGACCCGAGGTGCTGGTGCCGGTGGAGGTGCCGGACCCGGTGCCCGGACCCGGCCAGGTGCTGCTGCGGATCGCGGCGGCGGGCGTGAACCGCGCGGACGCGCTGCTGCGCGCCGGTTCGTACCACCGGGCGGGGCGCCCCCCGCTCATCCCCGGTGCGGAGGCGGCCGGCACCGTGGCCGCGCTGGGGGAGGGTGTGACCGGATTCCGGGTGGGGCAGCGGGTGATGGCCCTGGACGGCGTCAACGCGCCCGGCTTCTACGCCGAGTCGGCCGCCGTGTCCGCCGCACAGGTGACCGCGCTCCCCGAAGGCCTGGACCTGACGACGGCGGCGGCCCTGCCGGTCGCCTGGCTCTCCGCCTGGTACTGCCTGCGCCGCCTGGCCCGGGTCACCGAAGGTGAGACGGTCGTGGTCAAGGCCGCGGCGAGCGGGGTCGGCACGGCGGCCGTCCAGATCGCGGCGCGGGCCGGCGCCCGGGTCATCGCGCTGGCCGGATCGGCGGAGAAGGCCGCCTGGGCCGGGGAGTTCGGGGCCGACGTCGTCGTCGACACCTCCCGGTACGCCGACGAGGGCGAGGTCGAGGAGGTGCTGCGGCTCACCGGCGGGCACGGTGCGGGCGTCGTCCTCGACACCGTGGGCGGCCCGGCCCTGCGCCGGAGCCTGCGCGAGACCGCGCACGGCGGCCGGGTCGTCTCACTCGCCAACGTGGCCCTGCAGCCGACCACCCTCGACACCCGGGACTTCTACCCGAAGAACATCGCGATCCTCGGCTTCCAGCTCACCAACCTGCAGATCCACGGCTACGACCCGCGCCCCGACCTGCGCGAACTCGCCG
Organism: Streptomyces filipinensis; assembly: GCF_014649495.1. Lineage (GTDB taxonomy): Bacteria > Actinomycetota > Actinomycetes > Streptomycetales > Streptomycetaceae > Streptomyces > Streptomyces filipinensis. The sequence continues at coordinate 83,198 of NZ_BMTD01000016.1, forward strand.
AGCGGGTGGCCGCGGGCGAGTACCGGGTGCCGGTCGAGACCGTCCTGCCGCTGGAGCGGGCGCGGGTCGCGCACGAGCGGCTGGAGAGCCGGGACAACCGGGGCAAGATCGTGCTGAGCGCGGAGTGAACAGCGGCGCCCCGGGTGTGGCCTGCCGGGTGGTCAGACGTACAGCTTGTCGATGAAAGCGGACAGGTTGCCCGTCGCGCGGGCGATCTGCTCCTCGGTCGTCAGGCTCTCCTCGAACCGGGCGCCGGACTCCGGCACCTTCCTGCCCCGCACATACAGGGAACACGCGAGGTCGGTGCACATGTACAGGCCGACCGAGTTGCCCTCGCGGCCCGCCGCACCCGCTTTCCGCGCCGCCATGAGCGAGACTCCGCCACCGGGGTGCGTGGTGAGACACACCGAGCACATGCTGCGGTGCAGGAACCCGCGCCGTGAGGTCGTCAGGCGCAGGGCGACGCCGACGAGCCGGTCGTCCCGTTCGGTCACCAGATAACTGCGGTCGGGCGCCCCCGGTTCCCGCCAGCCGAGGAAGTCCAGGTCGTCCCAGGGGTGTTGGCCGAGGTCCCGGGGCACCGCCAGTCGCTGGGCCTCACCCTTGGAGCAGTTGACGAAGGAGTTGCGGATGTCCTGCTCGGTGAGCGGTCTCATGGAGGGAGTCCTTTCGGATGCGCGGCCGTAACCTAATATCCCTAGGTTCATGGCTAGCGTAAGTAGGCGAGGGGAGGAGGGCCAGTGGATTTCCGGTGCCGCTCCGCGCCGGCCCGCTCCGGGGCCGGCGTGCCTCACTCCGCGTCCGCCGGTCTCGGCTCCGGCGGCCACACCCCGGGCGACAGGGCACCCAAGGCGTAGGCCCGCGCCACCAGTTCGGTGCGGTTGGAGGCGTTCCAGCGGGCCGACAGACGGCGCAGGTGGTAGGTGACGCCGTCCTTGCTGAGCCCCAGTTCGCGGGCGGCGCCCGTCGTGGTGGCGCCGCCCGCCAGCAAGGCCAGCACCCGGCCCTCCACCGGAGTGACCCGCGCCGGCTCGGGCTCGGCCGGCGCGCTCTCGCCCCGCACCCGCAGCATCACCAGGAGCGCCGGCGTCTCGTCCACGGTGTCGCTGACCGGGTCGGCCGTCAGCTCCCCGAACCGCTCGGCCCCACCGGGCGCCCGCCAGCGCACCGACACCTGGTAGCGCGAGCGGTGCCGCAGCCGCAGTGCCTCCGCGATCCGCTCCACCTGCGTGGCCTCCTGCGGGCGGAACAGCTCCAGCACGTCCCGGCCGCGCAGCCGTCCCGGCGCCGTCCCGCACTCCGCCGCCATCGCCGGGTTGGCCAGCACCACCCGGCCGTGGACATCGCACACCGCGACCGGCACCGACACCCGGTCGAAGAGCATCAGGGCCCGGTTGCGCCACACGACTCCGTCGGCCTGCCCCGCATCCACGCCTACCTCCCGAAGTGCCGAGCCAGCCCCCTCATCCAAGACGAAGAGGCAGGTCAGCGGCAAACCCCACGGACCGCGAGCGCGCGTGGCCCAACGCCCGGCGCGGGCCCGCGCAAGCCCCGTGACCGATTTTTGACTGCGCGATCGTGTAGTGCGGTGGCACGAGTACGTCCCGCCGGTCGAGCACCCTGGGACGCAGTACTCGGTTACCGCGAGTACTCCGTCACCGCGAAAGGCAGTTGTCGCGCCATGCCCCCCACCGCAGTGCACCCGGACCCGGCCGCCACCCTGCCCGGCGTTCCCGTCGTCGACATCACCGCCACCGGTCCCGGCCGCACCCCCCTGCAGCAGATCATGGGCCTGATGCGCACCCACGGCCCGGTGCTCGTGCGCCGGCTGCACGGCCGGGACGCGCTGTTCGTCGCCGACGCCGGCCTGGTGGCGGACCTCGCCGACGAGGACCGGTTCGCCAAGCACATCGGCCCCGCGCTGGAGAACGTCCGCTCCTTCGCCGCCGACGGCCTGTTCACCGCGTACAACGACGAGCCCAACTGGGCCAAGGCGCACGACATCCTGATGCCCGCCTTCGCGCTCGGCTCCATGCGCACCTACCACCCCGTCATGCTCAAGGTGGCCCGCCGGCTCATCGAGTCCTGGGACCGGGCGGCGCGCGCCGGGCGGCGCGTCGACGTGCCCGACGACATGACCCGCATGACGCTCGACACCATCGGGCTGGCCGGGTTCGGCTACGACTTCGGCTCCTTCGAGCGCGACGAGCCGCACCCCTTCGTGGAGTCGATGGTCCGCTGCCTGGAGTGGAGCATGACCCAGCTGGCCCGCACCCCCGGTGAGGACCACTCCGCGGCCGACGCGGCGTTCCGCGCGGACGCCGGCTATCTCGCCCGGGTCGTGGACGACGTCATCGCCTCCCGCACCGGCACCGACCAGAGCGGTGCCGAGGACCTGCTCGGACTGATGCTCAGCGCGCCGCACCCCGCCGACGGCACCACCCTGGACGCCGCCAACATCCGCAACCAGGTCATCACCTTCCTGATCGCCGGCCACGAGACGACCTCCGGCGCGATGTCCTTCGCCCTGTACTACCTCGCCAGGCACCCCGCCGTACTCCGGCTGGTGCAGCGCGAGGCCGACGCGCTCTGGGGCGACACCGCCGACCCCGAGCCGTCGTACGACGACATCGGCCGGCTCACCTACACCCGCCAGGTCCTCAACGAGGCGCTCCGGCTGTGGCCCACGGCCGCCGCCTTCAGCCGCCACGCCCGCGAGGACACCCTCCTCGGCGGCCGGATCCCGCTCGCCGCCGGCCAGGCCGTCACCGTGCTCACCCCGATGCTGCACCGACAGCCCGTGTGGGGCGACAACCCGGAGCTGTTCGACCCCGAGCGGTTCACCGCCGAGGCCGAGGCCGCCCGCCCGGTGCACGCCTTCAAGCCCTTCGGCACCGGCGAACGCGCCTGCATCGGACGGCAGTTCGCGCTCCACGAGGCGACCATGCTGCTCGCCATGCTGGTGCACCGCTACCGGCTGCACGACCACGCCGACTACCGGCTCTCCGTGAAGGAGACCCTCACCCTGAAGCCCGAGGGCTTCACCCTCGCGCTCACCCCGCGCACCCCCGCCGACCGGGTCCACGCCCCGCTCCCCGGCGCCCTCCCCGCGCAGTCCGGCCGGACGTCCGCCCCGGACCCGCTCCCCGCCCGTGTCCGCCCCGGCACCGGCGTCCTCTTCCTGCACGGCAGCAACTACGGCACCTGCCGCGCCTTCGCCGCCCAGCTCGCCGACGAGGCCGCCGCCGTCGGCTGCGCCACCGAGGTCGCCGCGCTGGACGCCTACGCGGACGGGCTGCCCACCGGCCGGCCCGTGGTCATCACCGCCGCCTCCTACAACGGCCGCCCCACCGACGACGCCGGCGCCTTCACCGCATGGCTCGACGGCACCCCCGACCTGACCGGCGTGACCTACGCCGTCCTCGGCGTCGGCGACCGCAACTGGGCCGCCACTTACCAGCAGGTCCCCACCCGCGTCGACGCCCGCCTCGCCGAACTCGGCGCCACCCGCCTGACCGACCGGGCCGCCGCCGACGCCTCCGGCGATCTGTCCGGCACCGTCCGGGAGTTCACGGCCCGGATGCGCGCGGCACTCCTGACGGAGTACGGCGACCCCGACACCACGCAGGGCGCCCCGGCCGACGAGCCCGCCCACGCCTACGAGGTCCGCACGCTCGCCGGCGGCCCGCTGGACGCCCTCGCCCAGCGGCACGAGCTGGTCCCGATGACCGTGACCGAGGCGTACGACCTCACCGCGCCGGACCACCCGCGCACCAAGAGGTTCCTGCGCGTCGCACTGCCCGAGGGCACCACCTACCGCACCGCCGACCACCTGACCGTCCTGCCGGCCAACGCCCCCGGCCTGGTGGACCGCGCCGTCGCCGCGTTCGGCCTCGACCCCGACGCCGTCCTGGACATCCGGGCCACCCGGCCGCGCCGCGACGGCCTCGCCGTGGACCGCCCGCTGACCGTACGGGAACTCCTCACCCACCACGTCGAGGTGCAGGAACGGCCCACCGCGCGGCAGCTGGCCCTGCTCGCCGAGGCCAACCCCTGCCCGCCCGAGCGGGCCGCCCTCGCCGCCCTGACCGGCGACGATCCACGCACCCTGGTGGAGCTCGCCGAGGACCACCCCGCCCTGCGCGGCGCCCTGGGCTGGCCGCAGCTGCTGGACCTGCTGACCCCGCTGCGGCCCCGCACCTACTCGGTGTCCTCCTCGCCGGCCGTCGACGCGGGCCACGTGGACCTCATGGTCTCCGTGCTCGACGCCCCCGCCCGCTCCGGCAGGGGCCGCTACCGGGGCACCGGCTCCGGCCACCTCGCCGCCCTGCGGCCCGGCGACACGGTGTACGCCCGCGTCCAGCCGTGTCGCGAGGCCTTCCGCGTCGACGGCTCGGCACCGGTGGTGATGGTCGCCGCCGGAACCGGACTGGCCCCGTTCCGCGGCGCCGTCGCCGACCGCGCCGCGGCCCGCACCGCCGGCGCCGAACTCCCGCCCGCGCTCCTGTACTTCGGCTGCGACGCCCCCGACGCCGACTTCCTGCACGCGGCGGAACTACGGGACGCGGAGGCGGCCGGAGCGGTCTCGCTGCGTGCGGCCTTCAGCGCCGCCCCGGTGAACGGCGCCGCGTTCGTGCAGCACCGCATCGCCGCCGAGTCCGACGAGGTCTGGCAGCTGCTGGGCTCGGGTGCGCGGGTGTACGTCTGCGGTGACGGTGCCCGGATGGCGCCGGGCGTCCGGGAGGCGTTCCGCACGCTGTACCGGGAGCGCACGCCCGGCGGCGACGAGGCGGCGGCCGAGCGGTGGCTCGACGCGCTGGTGGCGGACGGGCGTTATGTGGAGGACGTCTACGCGGCAGGCTGAGCCAGGGGCGGTCGTGCTTAGCTCACATCGTGAACTAAGTCCTGGGGGAATGTCCCCTTCCCCCGCCCGAAGGGGTATGTTGCAGGTCGGACACGGTTCGTGAAGGGAGCCGCATGGCGGGGTGCAACGGGCGCACGGTACGCGACCTCAGGCGGGGCAACCGCGCGGCCGTGCTGCGGAAGCTGTACTTCGACGGTCCCCTCAGCCGGTTCGAGCTGGGCCCGGCCACCGCTCTGAGCAGCGGCTCGGTCAGCAACGTGGTCGCCGACCTGATCGCGGACGGCCTGGTCGAGGAGGCCGGCAGCGTCGACTCCGACGGCGGCCGGCCCCGCACCCTGCTGCGCGTCGCCCCGGACAGCGGACAGATGATCGGCGTCGACGTCGGCGAAACCCGCGTCCGCGTCGAGCTGTTCGACCTGGCCCTGACGGAACTCGCCCGCACCGAACGCCGGCTGACCCCCCAGGGACGCTACGACGTCGAGGTGATCACCGGCCACATCCGCGACGGCATCGCCGAGGTCCTCGGCGCCCGACAGGCCGCGCCCGAGCGGCTGCTCGGCGTCGGCGTCGGCGTTCCCGGCATCGTCGAGCACACCCCGGACCGGGGCGCCGTCGTGCACGGCCAGACCATCGGCTGGGACGCGGTCCCGCTGGAGCGGCTGCTCCGCTCGCAGTCCCGGCTGCCCGACGAGATCCCGTACCTCATCGACAACGGCGCCAAGACACTGGGCCAGGCCGAGATGTGGTTCGGGGCCGGACGCGGCGCCCGCAACGCCGTGGTCGTGCTCTTCGGCTCCGGCGTCGGCGCCTGTGTGGTCACCCCCGAGGTGGAGCACGGGCGGGCCGTCGAATGGGGTCATCTGACGGTACGGGTGCGCGGACGCCGCTGCCGCTGCGGCGCGCCCGGCTGCCTGGAGGCCTACGCGGGCGCCGAGTCGCTGCTCGCCCGCTGGCGGGAGGAGGGCGGACGGCCGCCCGAGGACACCGACGAGGAGACGGCGCTCACCGCGATGCTCGCCGCCGCCTACCCGCCCCCGGGCACCGGGCCCGACCCGGTCGCGCTGGCCGTCCTGGAGGAGACCGCCGAGTACCTCGGCGCCGGTCTGTCGGACCTGGTCAACCTCTTCCAGCCCGAGCGGATCCTCATCGGCGGCTGGGCCGGGCTGCAGCTCGGCAGCCGCTTCCTGCCCGCCGTACGGCGCCACGTGGCGACGTACGCGCTGCGCCATCCGGCCGACAGGGTCACCATCGACCTCGGCCGGCTCGGCTCCGACGCGGTCACCGTCGGCGCGGCGATCCTGCCGCTGGCCGAGTTCTTCGCCAGCGGGGGGCACCGCCCCGAACGGGTCACGGATGACCCCGCACCCGCGTGGCGAACGGCACTTCGGCAGCGGACGCCGCGCTGAGGCCGATGGGCCACCAGAGGTGAGAGGCGCCGCTCGTCCGTGGCGCCGTCGTGACAGGTCGTGCCCGCGTCCCCCGGGAGCCGGTGCGGCGGCGGTCGTCGAGCCGCCGTGGCAGCGAGCGCCACGATCCGGCCACCGCTGCCTCAGGCCGTCGGTTCGTCCGCGTCCGGCGCGTCGGCCGCCGGGACCGCGTCGTCCTCGGGCTGCTCGTCCGGCGTGACCTCCCACGGGTCCTCGCCGGCGCCCGCCTGCTGGTCGGGCATGTCCCTCGGCACCGGACCGTTGTCGCGGTCCGGCTCGGGTTCCTGTGGTGCCGTCATGATGTGCTCCCCTCGGCCCGCTCAGCCGACCTTGTGTCCGCGCATCGGCTCGGTGTCCATCCCCGCGCCCTTCTGCAGGCCGTCCAGGAACTCCCGCAGCACCTCGGTCGCCGAGCGCCGCGGCTGCCAGCCCAGCTCGGTGTGTGCCCGGCCGCAGTCCATCAGCGGCAGCCGGAGCACCGCGTCGAACAGATGGGGCGAGGCCGGGAGCAGGTGCAGCCCCCAGGCCGCGGCGAGCGCCGACCGGGCCGCCGCGCGGGGCAGCCGTACCGGGCGGCTGCCCAGCAGCTCAGCGAGCACACCGGCGTCGAGCGGTGGGTCCGCCGCGAGGTTGAAGGCGCCCCGCGCGCTGTCCGAGGCCACCGCGAGCCGGTAGGCCTCCGCGGCGTCGTCCGTGTGCAGCGCCTGCACCCTGAGCCCCGGGACGTCCGGCAGGAACGGCAGCAGCTCCGGCCGGGCCAGCGGCCCCGGCAGGAAGCGCCCGCCGAAGATCCGCCGCTGTTCGCTCGCCGACTGCCACTTGAACAGGAACGCCGGGCGCATCCGTACCACCCGCACCTCGGGATGGTCGCGCTCGAACACGTCCAGTGTGCGCTCCAGATAGGCCTTCTCCCGGCAGTACGCGGCGTCGGGCCAGCCGTGCGTCGGCCAGGACTCGTCCACCGCGTGGTCCTTCGGACCCGGCGAGTACGCGCCCACGGAGGAGGCGTGCACCAGCACCGGCACGCGCGCCGCGGCGACCGCCTCGAACACCCGGATCCCGCCCAGCACATTGGTGCGCCAGGTGGCCGCCGGATCGTGCGTCGGCTGGAAGGCCCAGGCCAGATGGACCACCGCGTCGGCGCCCTCGAACCGCTCCGCGAGGCCGGCCTGCGCGGAGGCGATGTCGACCGCGGCCCACTCGGTCCTCGGCGGCGACCACTCGGGGGTGCGCCGGGCCAGTCCGCGCACCGACTTCACCCCCGGATCCTCCGAGAGCAGCCGCACCACACTCGTGCCGACATTGCCGGTGGCGCCCGTCACCACGACCCTTATGCCCGCTGCGCTGCTCACCTTCGGCTCCTCTCGGCCGACGCTTCGGCGGACGGCCGGGTACCCGGGGCCGGGCGCGCGCACACCCCGGCATGACGCCACAGGTAATCGACCCGTGCGCGCACCGCGGGGAGTATCGAGGACGTCAGCGACCGAGCCGCGTCGCACCTGGTCCACCGCCCGAGGAGGCACCCATGCCGTACTTCGAGAGCCCCGTCGACGGTACCCGTCTGCACTACGTCGACCACGGTCCCGCGACCGGGCCCGTCGCCGTCTTCGTCGCCAGCGCGTACGTGGGCCACGAGATGTGGGAGTACCAGATGCTGCCCCTCGCGGAGGCCGGTCACCGTTGCGTCGCGCTGGACCGGCGCGGCCACGGTCGTTCCGACGACGCCTGGTCCGGCTACGACCTCGACACCCTCGCCGACGACCTGAACGCTCTGCTCGACCACCTCGACCTGCGCGAGGTCACCCTGATCGGCCACTCGGTCGGCACCGGCGAGGTGGTCCGCTGTGTGACCCGGCACGGTCTCGCCCGCGTGGCCCGTCTCGCCCTCGTCGCGGGAGTCAGCCCGGGCGTCGTCCGCTCGCCGGGCACCCCGGACGGCGTGGACCCGGAGGCCGTGCGGGCCGACGACGAGGTGTTCCGGCGGGACCGGGCCGCGTACTTCAGCGCTCTGGCCGACGACTTCTTCGCCGCCCACCTGCCCGGCAACCAGATGTCCCCGGCCTATGTCCGCTACCTGGTCGACCGTTGTCTGAGCGCCACCCCGCGTGCCGCGAACGGCGTCCGGGCCGTGGTGGCCGCGCTCGACCTGACCGAAGAGCTGCCCGCGGTGGATCTCCCGGTACTGGTGGTGCACGGCACCCATGACACCTCCGCGCCGCTCGCGCTCACCGGCGAGCGCGTGGCCCGGCTGGTGCCCGACGGCATCCTGAAGGTGTACGAGAACGGCGGGCACGGCCTGTTCGCCACGCACGCCGCGCGGCTGACCGCCGATCTGCGGGAGTTCCTCGACGCCGGGGCCGCGCGGGCCGCGGACACGGTCGGCGCCGCCGCGGCCGGCCGCTGAACACGAAAGAGCCCCGGCCGTGACGGGGGAATCACGGCCGGGGCGGTCCGGTGGTGGGCACGGATGGCGGTCGCCTCTCGGCGAAAGGCTCCACAGGGCTTCAGCCGAACGATCGTCCCTGTGGGCGGAAGGTGAGGCCCGGGGACTCTGTCCCATCCGTACCCACGGTTGGTTCAACGGGCAACCACCCTGGGGTGGTCCGGTGGGCCAGGTGACCCGCGCCACCCTCGGTGGTGCTCAGGCCAGCGGACTCCCCTCGAGTCGTCCGAGCAGGTCGGCGGGGTCGGCGTAGACCGCCTCGGCCCCGGCCTCCGCCAGGTCGGCGCGGGGGATCCCGCCGCACAACACGCCCAGGCAGCGCACCCCGGCCGCGCTGCCGGCCCGCATGTCCCACACGGTGTCCCCGACGAACACCGCCTGCGAGGCCGGGGCCCCGGCCAGTTCCAGGGCGAGTTCCACGGGCTCCGGGGCGGGTTTGCCCTCCCGCACGTCCTCCGCGCCGGCGATGTCCGTGATGGCGTCGTCGGCGTCGATCGCGCGGCGCAGCGCGCCCAGCTCGGCGCCGCTCGCCGAGGTGGCGAGGACGACCGTCCAGCCGTCGCGGTGCAGCCGGCGCAGCAGGTCCCCGGCCCCCGGCAGCGCGGGCAGCCGGTCCATGTACTGGCCGTACAGGGCCTTGTGCGCGGCGCTCAGCCCGGCGTCCCGGTCCGTGTCGCGGTCGTCGCCCAGCAGGTGGGCGATCAGGTCCGTGGAGGGGAGGCCGACGGCCCGGTGCACGGCGTGCATGGGCACGTCGTGACCGGCCTGGCGGAAGGCCTCCCACCAGGTGACGACGTGCAGGTGGTTGGTGTCGACGAGGGTCCCGTCGACATCGAAGACGGCGGCTCGCTGCATCCCGGCTCCTTCCCTGGCGCCCGCTCGCACCCGGGTACCACGCCGAGCCGGGTCAGGAACCCGTCGCCCGCGCCGGCACCCGTCCCTCCCGGGTCCAGGCCAGCAGCTCATCGGCGGACCAGGTGGTCACCACCCGCTCGGGCGGCACCCCGCACTCCTCGGCCCGGGCGCAGCCGAGGATCTGCCAGTCCAGCTGGCCGGGCGCGTGTGCGTCGGTGTCCACGGAGAACAGCACCCCCGCGGCCACCGCCCGGCGCAGCAGCCGGCGGGGCGGGTCCAGCCGCTCGGGGCGGCTGTTGATCTCCACGGCCGTACCGGACTCGGCGCAGGCGGCGAACACCGCGTCCGCGTCGAACTCCGACTCCGGCCGGCCCCGTCCGGTCACCAGCCGCCCGGTGCAGTGCCCGAGCACGTCGGCGTGCGGACTGCGCACGGCGGCCACCATCCGGCGGGTCATCGAGCGGGCGTCCATGCGCAGCTTGGAGTGCACGGACACCACGACCACGTCCAGCCGCCGCAGCAGCTCCGGCTCCTGGTCCAGCGAGCCGTCGTCGAGGATGTCGCATTCGATGCCGGTCAGCAGCCGGAACGGCGCCCACCGCGCGTTCAGTTCCGCCACCACGTCCAGCTGCTCGCGCAACCGCTGCGGCGACAGGCCGCGCGCCACGGTCAACCGGGGGGAGTGGTCGGTGAGGACCGTCCACTCATGGCCCAGCGCGGCCGCGGCCCGCCCCATCTCGTCGATCGGGCTGCCCCCGTCGGACCAGTCCGAGTGGGTGTGGCAGTCGCCCCGGATCAGCGCCCGCAGCTCCGCCCCGGGCCCCGACGCGGGCGCCGCACCGGCCTCCTCCTCCAGCTTGCGCAGATACCCGGGCACCTCCCCGGCCAGCGCCTCCCGCACCACCTGCGCGGTCTTGGGGCCCACCCCTTTGAGCGCCTCCAGGGTCCCGGCCTCCGCCCGCTCGGCGATCTCACCCTCGGGCAGTGCGGCCAGGGCCCGGGAGGCGTGCCGGAAGGCCTTCACCCGGTACGTGGGCGCCATGGCCCGCTCCAGCAGAAAGGCGATCCGGTCGAGAGCGGCGACGGGATCCATGCAACCAAGGTGGCACGAGACGCCCCGACGGGGCGCGCGGAACCGCGCGACAGGCCACGACGCACCCGCGGCCCGCGGTGCTCCTCACACCCGCGGCCGACGCCCGTTTGCCCACCCCGCCCCGGGGTACTGCGATGCCCACCGCGGCTGAGGAGGTCGGCCATGCCAGGCGCAGCGATCGTCACCGGCGCAGACAGCGGAATCGGCCGGGCCACCGCCGTACGCCTGGCCGAAGCGGGCCTGGACATCGGGATCACCTGGCACACCGACGAGAAGGGCGCCGAAGGAACGGCGGAGGAAGTGCGCCGCGTCGGCCGCCGCGCGGCCGTGGCCCGACTGGACCTCACCCGCCTGCCCGAGGCCGCCGACACGATCGACGAGCTCTGCGGCGCGCTCGGCCGTGTCGACGTCCTCGTCAACAACGCCGGCACGGGCACCATGACGCCCTACCTGGACCTGACCCTGGCGGACGTGCGCCGCGTCCTGGACGTCGACCTCGTCGGCCCGTTCCTGTGCGGGCAGCGGGCGGCCCGGCGGATGATCCGGCAGGGCGACGGCGGCCGGATCGTCAACGCCTCCGTGCACGAACACCAGCCCCGTGTCGGTGCGGCCCCGTACTGCGCGGCCAAGGGCGGACTCGGTCTGCTCACGCAGGTGATGGCGCTGGAGCTCGCCGAGTACGGCATCACCGTGAACGCGGTGGCACCGGGTGAGATCGCCACGCCGATGACCGGCCAGGAGGACATCGACGTGCACACCGAGCGCCGGCCGGGCGTGCCGCTCGGGCGGCCCGGCGACGCCCGTGAGGTCGCCGCGGTGATCGCCTTCCTGGCGAGCCCGGACGCCTCGTACGTCACCGGGGCCTCCTGGAGCGTCGACGGCGGCATGCTCCGGATGGGCCCGCAGGCCGGATCGCACCTGACCGGCGACGACTGGCGGCGTCCCTGAGCGGGTGCGGCCGCGGGCCACGGCGACGGGCACACCCGGGACGGCGAGACCTGCGGTCCGACGACATGCTCCGTGAGCACGTCACCCGCCGCCGCGACGAGATCACGTTCGGCCACCCGGCCAAGGGCGGCACCGGGACGGCTCCGGTGGATGACCCGTCGGCGCGCGTTGCGTTCTACCCTCGATGGCATGACCGAACAAGCAGCTCCCCACATCTCCCATCCGCGGGTTCTGGTTCTCGGTGTGTGCCCGGGCAGGCCGGGCGAGCCGCCGTTCCGGATCATGGAGATCGACGGTCAGGTGGTCGGTGAGGCCAGGACCGTCACCGACGTGCTGGAGGCGGCCGCGTCCTACGGCATCACCATCCACGACCTGGACGATCCGGACGTGGTCCGCTTCGTGGGCGGTGACAAGTACACCTGGACCCTGCGCTGAGCCGACGCCTCAGCCGACCGTCCACTTCTGGTTGGCGCCGCCCGTGCAGCTCCAGATCTGCAGCCGGGTCCCGTCGGCCGCGTTGTTCCCGGTGACGTCGAGGCACTTGTTCGCCTGCGGGTTGACGATGTCGTGCGCCCCGGTGACGGTCCACTTCTGGTTGGGACCGCCGGTGCAGTCCCACAGCTGGACGGCCGTGCCGTCCGCCGTGCCGTTGCCGGTGACGTCCAGGCACTTGCCGAGCGCCCGGACGGTGCCGTCCGCGCCGACCGTCCACGTCTGTGCGGCGGTGCCGTTGCAGCCGTAGAGCTGGACCGGTGTGCCGTTCGCGGAGTTCGCGCCGGCCACGTCCACGCACTTGCCGGCCAGGCCGCGTATCGGGGCGCCGGACGCGCTGTCGCTCGTCGTCACCGACACCGAGTCCACCACCAGCTGCTGCGGGAACGCGGTGCCGGCGTCGGGGTCGCCGGGCCAGTAGCCGCCGACGGCCAGGTTCAGGATCAGGAAGAACGGCTTGTCGTCGAAGACCCATGTCTTCCCGCCCAGGTCGGCGGGCGTGCGCCGTTCGTAGACGTTCCCGTCCACGGACCAGGTGACCGAGCCGGGCGCCCAGTCCACGGCGAAGGTGTGGAAGGCGTCCGCGAAGGCCTGTCCGTTCGGCAGCGTGTAGGCGGCGCCGATGCCGCCGGAGCCGGAGTAGCCGGGGCCGTGGATGGTGCCGTGCACGGTCGAGGGCTCGAAGCCGACGTTCTCCATGACGTCGATCTCGCCCGAGTCGGGCCAGTTCACGGGGGTGCCGAGCATCCAGAACGCCGGCCACATGCCCTGGCCGCGCGGGATCTTCATCCGTGCCTCGACATGGCCGTACCGGGCGGTGAACTTCCCGGCCGTGTTCAGCCGGGCGGAGGTGTACTGGCAGCTGCCGTACCAGCACTGGTAGCCGGCCGGGTTCTCCTTGCGGGCCGTGATCACCAGATGGCCCTGGCCGTCCAGGGCCGCGTTCCCCGTCCCGGACGTGTAGTACTGCCGCTCGTGGTTGTTGACGTTGTCACCGGTCTCCAGCGTCCACTTCGAGGAGTCGGCCGCGGCGCCCGCGGGCCCGTCGAAGGTGTCGGAGAAGGCGGTCACGGTGGCCGCCGCCGGCGCGGTGGTCCGGGCGCGCGCCGGCCCGACGGCGGCGGAGCCGACCAAGGCGGCGGACAGGGCGGCGAGAAGGCATCTGCGGAGCAGGCGTGAGGAGGCCATGGCTCTCCGTTCGGCGTGGGGGGCGATGAGATGCCTCTTGATTTAAGGAGTGAGATAAGCCGGCGTCAATACCCTGGTACAGACCTGTAGCTGACTGGCCATCAGGTCTCTGGATGGCGTACGCGCCGGTGCACCGCCCGCCCGAGCCGCCGTCCCAGCAGCAGCCAGCCGAGCAGCGCCCCGGCCGTGTTGAGCAGGACGTCGTCGATGTCGAAGGCCCGCCCGGTGACCAGCGCGCCCTGCGTCAGCTCCACCATCAGCATCACGAGCGCCGTGAGCGCAAGCACCGGGAGCACCCCTCGGGCCCGCGGCGCGAGGACCGGTACCAGCACCCCGAACGGAACGCCGAGGAGCACGTTCCCGCCGATCTGCCGCACCGCGTCCGCCGTCCGCGCCTGCTCCACATAGGCCCGCAGGGAGCGGCCGGGGTGCAGGTTGCTGTGCGTCAGATGCACCGAGGCCGGCGACGGTTCCAGCGTGATCCTGGCCAGGGCGACGGCGAACGCCACCATGCACACGAAGGCGACCAGCATCGCCAGCAGCCGCAGGGGCAGGGCGAGCGCGTGCCGCGTGACCGGCGGACGGCCTCGACCGTCCCGCTCCCGGGGCGGGCGCAGGGCGGCGGGCAGCCGGGAGGTGAAGCGGCTCGTACGGTCGTTCGGTGACCGGGTGTCTGGCTGCCGCTTTCCTGGCAGGCGCAGTACGGCGGGCAGATGCCGCACGGTACGGGCCATGTCGTCCTCCGGGTGGTCCTTCGGTCCTCAACTTCCCTGGGCCCTAAGGCGGTTACCCGGCAACCGGCCCGGAATGCCACCGCCCGGACCGCTCCGGGCGCACGGCGGCGTTTCCGTTCACGCTCCCGGGGCACTCCGGCTGCGGACCCGCGTGCCGCCGCCCCGCCGCGGGCCGGCGGTGCTTGGATGCCCCGAGCGGCATCTCGGACATATCGCCGCACACGGGAACGGAGCGGACCGAGGAGGTGGGCGATGACGCCGCGTACGGCCCCGCGCACGGCCCTCCTCGCCCTCGCCGAACTCCTGGCCTGGTGGGGCGCGCTGGCACTGCTGTGGCTGGTGCTCATCACCTCGGTCGACACCCTGGAGCGGATCGTCGGGGCAGGCGCCGCGGCCGTCGGGGCGCTGCTGGCCCGGGCCGGCCGGCGGGCGGTGACGTGGCGGTGAACGGCTGGATCCTCGCGGCCACCGTCTGCCTGGGCGGGGGAGGGGCGGCCGCCCTGTGGGGCGTCACCACCGGCCCGCCGGCCCGCCGCGTCGTCGCCCAGAACATGACCACCTCGGCCCTGTGCCCGGCCCTGCTGCTGCTCTCCCAGGGCTACGGCCGCCCGGCCTACGTCGATCTCGCCCTGCTGCTCGCCCTGCTCGGCCCGGTCGGGACACTCGTCTTCGCCCGGCTCCTCGGCGACGACCTGGAAGGCGGGCGGCCGAGCGCCTGGGGGCTGACCTGGACCGCCGCCGGCCTGAGCGCGGTGGTCGTGGCCGCCGTCTGCGCCGCCACCGGCCCCGGCCGGGCGATGGTGAAGCTCCTGGTCGTCGGCGCCCTGCTGATCGCCGGCAACGTGATCGCCTCCCGGGCGCTGTCGGGCGGGTTCCGGGGGGTGCGGGGTGGCTGAGACGTTCCCGGGAGGTGCGGCGTGAGCGATGCCGTGATCGTGGTGGCCCTGCTGCTGACGGCCGCGTCCGCCACCGCGGCCGTGGCCCAGCGCGACCCCGCCCGCCAGGCGCTGGTGCTGTCCGTGCTCGGGTCCGTGCTGGCCGTGCTGTTCACCGTGCTCCAGGCCCCGGACGTCGGCCTGTCCCAGCTGGCCGTCGGGGCCGCCCTGACCCCGCTGCTGATCATGCTGAGCGTGCGCAAGGTCAGGCGCCGCGGCCGTACGCACGACGCTGCCGCGAAGGACGGTGCCCGGTGAACCGGCTGCGGCTCGTCCTGCTGGCCGTCGGCGGCACCGGCCTCGCCGCCCTGCTCGTCGCCGCCTGCCTCGGCCTGCCCGGCTTCGGCGGCCGGAGCCACCCCTACGGCGCCCGGGCCGTGCACGCCTCCCTCACCCGGCACACCGCCAACACCATCGCCTCGGTCAACTTCGACCAGCGCGCCTACGACACCCTCGGCGAGATGAGCATCCTGTTCGCCGCCGTCCTCGGCTGCGTGGTGCTGCTGCGCCAGGCCCGCGACGAGCACCGGGCCCAGCCGCAACCCGCCGAGGTGGCCCGGCCGGTCCGCCGCTACGCCCTGATCGTGCTGCCCGTCGCCCTGGTCACCGGTCTCTACGTCGTCGCCCACGGCCAGCTCAGCCCCGGCGGCGGCTTCCAGGGCGGCGTCGTCGCCGCGACCGCCCTGCACCTGCTCTACCTCGGCGCCGACTACCGCGCGCTGGAACGCGTCCGCCCGCTCGCCGTCTTCGAGACCTCCGACGCGCTCGCCGTCTCCACGTACCTCGTGCTGGGCGCCGCCGGGGTCCTGGCGGGCACCTCGTTCCTCGCCAACACACTGCTGCCGTACGGCACCTTCAACACGCTGTCCTCCGGCGGCACCGTCCCCCTGCTGAACGCGGCCGTCGGCATGGAGGTGGCGAGCGCGGTCGTCGTCCTGCTCGCGAACTTCCTCGACCAGGCCGTCGAGATCGAGGAGGAGCACGGGAGTTGAGAACACCATGATGCACGTCCTTCCCTACCTGGTCGCCGCCTACATCTTCCTGACCGGCTGCTACGGCCTCGCCACCAGCCGCAACCTCATCCACGCCATCGGCTGCCTCGCGGTGTGCCAGTCCTCCACCTATGTGCTGCTGCTGGCGGTCGGATACCAGGACGGCGCCACCGCACCGGTCTTCTCCGACCTCCGGCCCGGTTCCCGGCCGGTGGTCGACCCGGTGGTGCAGGCGCTCACCCTCACCGACATCGTCGTCGGCGCCACCGTGACCGCGCTGCTGCTCGCCCTCGTCCTGCAGATCGCCAAACGGCACGGCACGGTCGACCCCGACGAACTGCGGGAGTTGCGCGGCTGATGCACCACCTGCTTCCCCTGCTCGTCGCGGTCCCGCTGCTCGGCGCCGCCCTGCTGGTGGCCGTCGGACACCGTCTGCCGAGGATCGCCGCCGAGATCACCGGCTTCGTGGTCAGCGGTGCCACGGCCGCCCTCGCGCTCGTCCTGCTGCTGAACTCCTCGCCCCCGATGGTCGAGTGGGTCGGCGGCTGGCTGCCCGTCGGCGGCGAGAGCGTCGGCATCGTCGTGGTCGGCGACGGCCCGGCGCTCGGCATGGCCGCGCTGGTCTCCCTGCTGACGCTGGCGGCCCTCGCCTACTCCTGGCGCTACTTCGAAGAGCCCCCGCGCGGCCACCGCGGCGCCTTCACCGCGCTGATGCTCGCCTTCCAGGGCGCGATGTGCGGGTTCGCCATCGCCGGCGACCTGTTCAACGCGTTCGTGTTCTTCGAGCTGATGAGCGTCACCGCGTACGCGCTCACCGGCTACCGCATCGACGACGCGAAGGCCGTACAGGGCGCCCTGACCTTCGGCGTCGTCAACTCCCTGGGCGCGTACGCCATGCTCCTGGGCATCGGCCTGCTGTACGCCCGTACCGGCGAGCTGTCCATGGCGAAGATCGGCCGCGGCCTCGACGCCGCGGCCGGGCACGGCGGACCGGACGCGCTGGTCCTCGCCTCCTTCGTGCTGGTCCTGACCGGACTGCTGGTGAAGGCGGCCGCGGTGCCCTTCCACTTCTGGCTCCCGGACGCGCACGCCGTCGCCCCCACCCCGGTCTGCATGCTGCTGTCCGGGGTGATGGTGGAACTCGGCGTCTACGGCGTCTGGCGGGTGTACGGCACCGTCTTCGCCGGGCCCGGCGGCATCCCCGCCGCCGACCTGACCCGGGCCCTGGTGACCCTCGGCACCCTCACGGCCGCGACCGCGGCCGTCATGTGCTGGTACCAGCGGCACATCAAACGGCTCCTGGCCTACTCCACCGTCGCCCACACCGGTCTGTTCCTGGTGGGGATCGGCGTCCTGACCCCGGAGGGTGACGACGGGGTCGCCCTGTACATCATCGGGCACGCCGGGGTGAAGGCCGCGCTGTTCGCCTGCGCCGGCGTCCTGCTCGACCGGTACGGCAGCGTCGACGAGCACACCCTGCACGGCCGGGCCCGCGAACTGCGGACCACCGCGGTGCTGTTCGCCGTGGGCGCCCTCGGTCTCGCCGGCCTGCCCCCGTTCGGCGTCGCGCTCGGCAAGGCGGTCACCGAGGAGGCGGTCGGCGGCCCGCTCACCGCGGTGTACGTGGCCGCCTCCGCGATCACCGCGGGTGCCGTGCTGCGGGTCACCGCCCGGGTGTTCCTCGGCCTCGGGCCGCGCCCGCAGGACGCCGACTCCGACCTGGAGACCAGCGGAGCCGGTGAGGAACCCGAGACGGCCGGCCTGCTGAGCCGGATCCCGGACACCATGACGACGGTGCCCGCCCTGCTGCTCGCCGCCGCCTTCGCCGTCGGCGTGGGTCCCGGCTTCGGCGACCTGGTCGCCCGCTCCGTCAACGAGGCGGGATCGGGCGGCGCCCACGCCTCGGTCCACTGGACGCTCCCCGGAGTCCTGCTGGGCCTCGCCTCCACCGCGCTGGCCGTGGCCCTCGGCGGGCTCGCCGTGACCCGCCCGCACTGGACCACCGCCCCCGACTGGGCCAGGCCCCTCAGGCGCCTGCAGTCCGGCCACGTCGGCGACTACGTGGCCTGGCTGCTGATGGGCGCCACGGTGCTGGGGGCGCTGGCCCTGCCGGGGGTGCTGGGCGGCTGATCAGCGCGCCGGGGTGCCGTAGGAGATGTGCACCCGTGTGAAGCCGAGGGAGCGCAGCAGTCCCTGGAGCATGGCGGTGGTGTTGGCCTCGGCCCGGGCGGTCAGCCCGCTGTCCCTGGCCGCTTCGCCGATGTGCCGGACGGCGAGTTTCTGCACGGCCTGCTCGCTGTTCGGATTGTCCGAGAACAGGTCACCGAGCCGGTCCAGCAGCCCGCGCTGTTTGGACACGGCGTAGGAGCGGTCGGGGTCGAGGGCGGGCCTGCCGAGCCGCGCGTGCGGCAGCCGGAGGGTGGCGGACGTACGGTCGGCGTCGACCGACACGTCCTTCTCGCCGACCTGGCCGAGGTCGACGTACGCGTCCACCGTGCCCGCCCCGACGTACAGGGTGCGGGTGCCGCGGATCGCGTCGGGCAGGAACTTCGCGTCCTTCTCCAGATCGACCACCACCTGGAAGTTGCCCGAGGCGGCGTCGTAACGGCTCATGTCCTGGACGGATGTGAGGAGCGCGGGTCCGGAACGGTCGTGCGTCTCGGTGCCGAACAGGTCCTTGACGCCGGGCAGTACGGCCAGCCGGATCCCGGCGAACAGCACGGCGAGCACCAGGACGAGCGCGGCGACGGCCTGGGCCCAGCCGGGCAGGCGCCTGACGGAAGTCGTCATCGCGACGGTCCTCCTTCCTGCTGTCCGGATGCCCGCCGACAGCGCCCCCCAGACCCGTGCGTCGACGCAATCGCACGCCTGACGTACGCGCCGGGACGGCGGACGGCGTCAGTACCATGACGGTCCAGCCCGTGACGGTTCTGCGAGGAGCGGATCGTGCGAGACATCGCCGTCTTCAGCGGCAGTGCCCACCCCGACCTGGCCCATGAGGTCTGCGCCCACCTCGGGGTGCCGCTCAGTCCGACCCGGGTCAGCCGGTTCGCCAACGACTGTCTGGGGGTGCAGCTTCAGGCCAACTGCCGGGAACGGGACGTGTTCCTGATCCAGCCGCTGGTCCGGCCGGTGCAGGAGCACCTGGTGGAGCTGCTGCTGATGTGCGACGCCGCCCGCGGAGCCTCCGCCGGCCGGATCACCGTCGTCATGCCGCACTACTCCTACGCCCGCTCCGACAAGAAGGACGCCCCGCGGATCTCCATCGGCGGCAGGCTGGTCGCCGATCTGCTCGTGGCGGCGGGCGCGGGCCGGGTGCTGGCCATGACCCTGCACTCCCCGCAGGTGCACGGCTTCTTCTCGGTGCCGGTCGACCATCTGAACGCGCTGCGCGAACTCGCCGCCCACTTCCGGAAGTACGACCTGACGCGCACCACGGTGGTCTCACCGGACCTCGGCAACGCCAAGGAGGCCGCCGCCTTCGCTCGGCTCGTCGGGGCCCAGGTGGCGGCCGGCGCCAAACAGCGGTTCGCGGACGACCAGGTGCGCATCAGCTCGGTCATCGGCGATGTCACCGGGCGGGACGTGATCGTGCTGGACGACGAGATCGCCAAGGGCAGCACCGTGCTGGAACTCCTCGGCAGACTGCGTGAGTCGGGCGTGCGGTCGGTCCGGGTGGCCTGCACGCACGGGCTGTTCGCGGCCGGCGCGCTGAAGCGGCTGAGCGAGCAGCCGGACGTGCTGGAGATCGTCTGCACCAACACCGTACCGGTCCCCGCGGACGCGGAGCGCACGGACAAACTGCGGGTGCTCTCCATCGCCCCGGCCCTCGCCGAGGCGGTACGGCGCATTCACAACGGTGAGTCGGTGAGCGCCCTGTTCGAGCAGTCGTAGCGCTCACAGCGAGCCGGACGCGGCTCCGGACCGGGCCAGGGCCGCGTCCAGCGTGGGATGCGGGGGCAGCAGCCGGGACAGCCCGGTGACCCGGAAGACGCGCAGGGTCAGCGGGTGCGTGCACACCAGGTGCAGCTGCCCGCCGCCGCCCAGGACCCGGGAGCGGGCCCGGTACAGCAGCCGCAGCCCCGAACAGTCGAAGAACTCCACCGGCCGCAGGTCGACGACGACCCGGGCACCGGGCCGGCCGGTGACCCGGTCCAGCGACGGGCCGATCTCCGTCGCCGCGACGAGGTCGATCTCGCCCCGCAGCTCCAGGACCGTGTGCTCCCGGTGTTCGTACACACGCAGGTGACGGGTGAACGGTGCGGGCTCGTCTCGCACGACGGCATCACCTCCCACCCGTGCCCGGACGTCGGTCTCCCGATCGTCAAGTTACCCTCGATGGAAGGAATTTGAGCATGTTCGATTGACATATGTCTTGGAGTTTGGCGCTAGTCGATCGTCGACCGCGCCGAGCTGCCCGTCAGTCGACCAGAAGGACCAGCTTCCCCGTGGTCCGTCCGGTGTCGCCCACTTCGTGCGCCTTCGCCGCGTCGGCCAGCGGGAAGGTCCCGGCGATCGTCGCCTTCAGCTTCCCCGACTCCGCCAGCTCCGCGACCGTCCGCATCCCGGCCCGGTCGGCGTCCACCAGCATGCGCACCGCCCGCACCCCGAGCCGCGCGGCCTCGTCGTGGAACTCCCGCGAGCCCACCGGCAGGATCGACACCACGACACCGCCCGGCCGCAGCACCTTCAGCGAGTCGACCGAGGTGTCCCCGCCGAGCGTGTCCAGGACGACGTCCACGTCCCGCACCGCCTCCGTGACATCGGTGGACCGGTAGTCGACCGGCTCGTCCACGCCGATCTCCCGCAGGAAGTCGTGCTTGGCGGCGCTGGCCGTGCCGATCACGTACGCGCCGCGCGCCTTGGCGATCTGCACGGCCACGTGACCGACCCCGCCCGCCGCCGCGTGGATCAGCACCCGCTGCCCGGGCCGCACGTCCGCGTGCTCGGTCAGCGCCTGCCAGGCGGTCAGGGACACCAGCGGCAGCGCGCCCGCCTGGGTGTGGTCGATCGCGGCCGGCTTGTGCGTCAGGGCGCGGACCGGGGCGATCGCGTACTCGGCGTGCGAGCCGTGGCCGAAGGGGTAGGGCAGCATGCCGAAGACCTCGTCGCCGGGCTGGAAGGCGGCCACGCCGATCCCGGTCTCGGCCACCTCTCCGGAGAGGTCCCAGCCGAGGACGAACGGCGGCTCGCCCAGGAACCCGCCGGTGGCCCGGTGCTTCCAGTCGGTGGGGTTGACCCCGGCGGCCCGCACCCGGACCAGAACCTCGTTCGGACCCGGCTTCGGCCGCTCCACCTGTACTTCCTTCAGGACCTCGGGACCGCCGAGGACGTCCTGGCTGATGGCTCGCATCGTGTTCACATCGCTCATGGTCACCCAGCCTGCCCGGCTTCGCGCCTCCGGGAAATGGCATGATTGCCAAGCTTCGCTAGGATCGTGCCATGCATGACATGGAGCTGCGCACCCGGCCGCCGGAGCGGGTGGTCGTCCTGGCGCTGGACGGCGTCTACCCCTTCGAGCTGGGCATCCCCAGTCGTATCCTCGGCGCCGCCGACGGCCACTACGAGGTGCTGACCTGCACGGTCGACGGCCGGCCGGTGCGCACCAGCGCCGACTTCACGATCGGCGTCGCCCACGGCCCGGAGCTCCTGGAGACGGCGGACACGGTGGTGGTCACCTCCATGCCGCCCGCGTACATCCCCGCTCAGCTGCCGGACGAGGTCGCCGCGGCCCTGGCCCGCATCCGCCCGGACGCCCGGATCGTCTCCATCTGTACCGCCGCCTTCGTCCTCGCCGAGGCCGGTCTGCTCGACGGCCGCCGGGCGACCACGCACTGGCAGGTCGCCGAGCTGTTCCGCCGTCGCTTTCCCCGGGTCGACCTCGACCCGGACGTCCTCTTCGTCGACGACGGCCGGATCCTCACCTCGGCCGGGGCCGCCTCGGGCGTCGACATCTGCCTGCACATCGTGCGCACCGACCACGGCAGCGAGCTGGCCAACTCGGTCGCCCGCCGCTGTGTCGTCCCGCCGTTCCGGGACGGCGGCCAGGCCCAGTACATCGAGCAGCCGGTCCCCGTCAGCGGCGCGGCGAGCACGGCCGCGACCCGGGCCTGGGCCCTGGAGCGCCTGGACGAGCCGCTCACCCTGTCCGACCTGGCCGGCCACGCCCGGATGAGCCTGCGCACCTTCGCCCGCCGCTTCGGCGACGAGGTCGGCCTCAGCCCCGGCCGCTGGCTGATCCAGCAGCGCGTCGCCCGCGCCCGGCACCTGCTGGAGGCCAGCGACCTGCCGGTGGACCGGATCGCCGCCGAGGTCGGCTTCGCCACCGGCGCCTCGCTGCGCCAGCACCTGCACGCGGCGATCGGCGTGTCCCCGCAGACGTACCGCCGCACCTTCCAGCAGGCCCGCTGAACGGCTCCGGACGCTGCGGCGGGCGACGGCGGCCGCCCGCACGCTCACCCGGCCGCGTACACCCGCTCACCCCCCACGTAGGTGAGCGCCACCGCGGTCTGCGCGATCTCCTCCGGCGGCCCGGCGAACGGGTCGCGGTCCAGGACCACCAGATCGGCGAGCGCCCCGACGGCCACCCGGCCGGAGTCGTCCAGATGGTTCACGTACGCCGATCCCGCCGTGTACGCCGTCAGCGCCTCCGCGAGGCCGAGCCGTTCCCCGGGCAGGAACACCGGCCCGGTGCCGCCCGGCTCCACCCGGTTGACCGCGACATGGATGCCCTGCAGCGGATCGGGGCTGCTCACCGGCCAGTCGCTGCCCGCCGCGAGGCGGGCGCCCGAGCGCAGCAGCGCGCCGAACGGGTACTGCCAGGCGGCCCGTTCGGGCCCGAGGAAGGGGATGGTCAGCTCGTCCATCTGCGGCTCGTGCGCGGCCCACAGCGGCTGGATGTTCGCGGTGGCGCCGAGCCGGGCGAAGCGCGGTACGTCGTCGGGGTGCACGACCTGCAGGTGCGCGAGGTGCGGCCGGGTGTCGCTCGGCCCGTTGGCGGCGCGGGCCGCCTCGACCGCGTCCAGCGCGTCGCGCACGGCCCGGTCGCCCAGCGCGTGGAAGTGGCACTGGAAGCCGAGGGCGTCCAGCTCGGTGACGTACTCGGGCAGGCGGCCGGGGTCGATGAAGCTCTTGCCGCGGTTGGCGGTGGCGCAGCCGCACCGGTCCAGATAGGGGTCGAGCAGCGCGGCCGTGTGGTTCTCGGCGACCCCGTCCAGCATCAGCTTCACCGTTCCCGCCCGGAACCGGCCGTGGCTCAACGCCGCCCGCTTCTCGGCCAGTTCGGGGATCTGCTCGGCCCCCCGCTCCCGGTCCCACCACAGCGCGCCCACCACCCGCGCGGTCAGCGAGCCGTCCCGTGCCGCCGTGCGGTAGGCCTCGGCCGGGTCGTCCATGCCCAGGAAGTCACCGACCAGGGCGTCCTGCCAGGCGGTGATGCCGAGCGCGTGCAGATGCCGCTGGGCGTGCAGCAGCGCGGCCAGGCGGTCGGCCGGTGTGGCCGGCGGGGTGAGCCGGCCCACGAGCTGCATCGCCCCCTCCTGGAGCGTGCCGCTCGGCTCTCCGGAGGCGTCCCGCTCGATCCGGCCGTCGGCCGGGTCGGGGGTGTCGCGGTCGATCCCGGCCAGCCTCAGGGCGCGGCTGTTGACCCAGGCACCGTGGTGGTCCCGGTTGGGCAGATACACCGGCCGGTCCGGCACGACCGCGTCCAGCAGCTCCTTCGTCGGCGTACCGCCCGCGAACGCCTCCATCGACCAGCCGCCGCCGAGGATCCACTCCCGCCCGGGATGCGCCTCGGCGTAGGCGCGTACGGCGGCCACGGTGTCCGCGGCGGTCGTGGCGCCGCTCAGGTCGCACTGGGCCAGCTCCAGCCCCGCCGGCACCGGGTGGACGTGCGCGTCCTGGAAGCCGGGCAGCAGCAGCCGTCCGGCGAGGTCGACCACCTCGGTGCGCGGCCCGGCCAGCTCGCGCAGCTCCTCGCCGCCGACGGCGGTGATACGGCCCCCGGTGACGGCTACGGCGGTCGCGGTACGGGCCTCGGGCGCCTCAGGGGTGAGGACGGCGCCGCCGGTGAACAGCAGATCAGCGTGCATGATGCCTTTCCTGGAAGGTGTCAGTGGGAGGTGGTGAGCAGCTCGGGCGCGTCGGCGTCGGTGCCCGCTCCGGTGTGGAAGTACGGTGACCTGCGCACCCATTTGGCATACGCGGCCACCGCGAACCCGGACACGATCATCGCGACCGGCATGAGCAGCAGGAACCAGCCGTTGTCCGCGCGCGGTTCGAGGTGGTCGGCGGACGCGTAGAAGGACCAGCCGAGGTAGCCGCCGAGGCCCAGCAGGGCCAGCGCGCTGAGCGCGGGCAGCAGCACCGCCCGCACGCCCTGGCGCCAGTCGGCCCGCAGCAGAGCGCGGAAGCGCACGGCGGCCGCCAGCGCGGTCAGCGCGTAGGACAGGGCGACGACGATGCCGACGGCGTTCACGATCGCGTCGATCATGTCGGCGAGCCGCGGGATGACCAGCGCGCCCGCCGCCACCGCGACGGCCAGCGCCCCGATCAGCAGCGTCCCGGCCGCCGGAGTCCCGTACCGGGCACTGACCTTGGACCACACCGGTCCGAGGGTACGGTCCCGGCTCATCGCGAACATGCCGCGCGCCGTCGGGATGACCCCGGCCTGGAGCGAGGCCACCGCCGAGAACATCAGCGCCACCAGCGGCAGCGCGGCCAGCGGCTGGTCGGCGAGCCGGTCCCCGTAGTACGCGAGCCCCTGCGCCCCGTGACCGGCCAGCTCCCCCGGGGACAGCACCCGTTGGAAGGCCAGGGAGCCCAGCAGGAACAGGCCGAGCATCGTGACCAGGGTGATGGTCCCGGCCCGGGAGGCGTCCTCGGGGTCCCGCACCTCCTCGTTGACCGTGAACGCGGCCTCGAACCCCCAGTAGCAGAACACCGACAGCAACAGGCCCTGCGCCAGCGCGGTCGGCGAGGGGATCGCGAACGGGTCGAACCAGGAGAGGCGGAAGGAGTGCGCTCCGGTGACGATGCCGTAGCCGCAGAACCCGAGCAGGACGACGTACTCGAAGACCAGCAGACCGGACTGCAGCCGGGCCGCCGTGCGCACACCGGTCACGGCGGTCAGGGTGACGGCGGCCAGCACGACGATGCCGACCGCCGTCGTCTGCGCGGTGGAGTCCGGGTCGAGACCGAGCGAGCCGACCCGGTGCAGGCCCGCCTCCCCGGCCAGCTGCAGCAGCGCCGAGCCGGTGACCGCCGTGGTGTAGGCGAGGAACGCCACGCTGGCCACGACGTTCACCCAGCCGACCAGGAAGCCGAGCCAGGGGCTGAGGGAACGGCCCACCCACACATAGCCGTTGCCCGCGTTCGGCTCCACCCGGTTCAGCCGCGCGTAGGCCCCGGCGATGCCGAGGACGGGCAGGAACGCCAGCAGCATGATCGCGGGCAGATGCGGGCCGACCACGCCCGCGGTCACACCGAGCCCGATGCCGATGCTGGTCGTGGCGGCCGTACTGGAGGCGGCGACGGCGACGCCGTCCACCACGCTCAGGGATCTGCGCAGCTCGGGCCGCGCGGGGGGATCCGCTCCGAAGGGGCTGTCGCTCATGGCCGGCTCTCCGCTCGCACCGCGGGGCCCTGGACGGCCCCGGTGACCGGACATGAAACTGCCCGGGCACTCCACAGGTCAACGGTGTTGTCATAAGGTGCGGGGCAACGTCCCGAGGGAGGCCCCATGACCGACCGTGTCGTCCCGCCCGCCGCCCGGCAGCGCCGCCGCCCCACCAAACAGGGCGTCGTCCTCTCCCCGGAACTGATCGTGGAGACCGCCCTGCGGCTGATCGAGGAGCACGGCGCCGACGCGCTCTCCGTGCGCCGCCTCGGCCGTGCCCTGGGCGCCGACCCGAGCTCCCTGTACCGGTACTTCCGGCACACCGACGATCTGATGCTGGCCGTCGCCGACGAGCTGATCGGCCGTACCCTGCGCACCTGGCGGCCCACCGGCGACTGGCTCGCCGACCTGCGCGACCTCGGCCTGCGGATGCACGCCGGCGCCCTCGCGCACCCGCGGGCGGCGATGCTCAGCGCCCACCGCGTCACCGGGCGCGTCCATGAGATCCAGGCCGTGGAGAGCATCCTCGGCGTGCTGCGCCGGGCGGGGTTCCCGGACCCGGAGGCGGTGCGGATCTACCACGCCTTCGTCGACCAGGCCCTCGCCTTCGGCGCGCTGGACTCCGCGGGCACCGCCCTGCCCCGGGCCGCGCGCGAGGCCGAGGCGGAGGTGTGGCGCAGCACCTACGGCCGGCTGCCCGCCGACACCCACCCGCACATCGCGGCCACCGCGTCCCGCCTCGTCGCCACCATGCGCTCCAGCTCCTACCCGGCCGCCCTCGAACTGCTCCTGACGGCCGCACGGACACACCTTGATCACGTTCGTGCGGGGACGGGGGAGTGACGGCCACACTGGACGGGATCCGTATCGTGAGGAGGCAGTACGACATGACCCCACCGCCCGCCCGCACCCCCGCGGAGCGCAAGAAGGACACGCTGCACCGGCTGGAGCACGACGTCGACGTCTGGGTCGCCACCGCCGGATCCGACGGCTCCGCCCCCTATCTCGTGCCGCTGTCCTTCGTGTGGGACGGCGCCACCCTGCTCATCGCCACCCCGGCCGAGAGCCCCACCGGACGCAACCTCGTGGCCGGCGGCCGGGCCCGACTCGGCCTCGGCCCGACGCGGGACGTCGTCATGATCGAGGGCACGGTCCAGGTGGTGACTCCGGAGGACCTGCCCGAGGAGGACGCCGAGGTGTTCGCCGGCAAGACCGGCTTCGACCCCCGTCAACTGTCCACGCGCTACCTGTACTTCAAGATCCTCCCGCAGCGCGTCCAGGCCTGGCGCGAGGAGAACGAGCTGCGCGGCCGGGAGCTGATGCGGGACGGAAGGTGGCTGCTCGCCGACTGAACGCGGCGAGCCGGGATATCCGCAGGAAGAGGACATCCCCGGGAGGAAGCATGGCAGTGGTGAAAGCGGGCGTCGTGGTGCTGGACTGCGCCGAGCCCGAGAAACTCGCCGAGTTCTACAGGGAGTTGCTGGCGGGTGAGCAGACGGGCGCGTCGGCCAACCTGGTGGAGATCCGGGGGGCCGACGGCATCCGGCTGGCCTTCCGCCGCGATGTGAACGCCACCCCGCCCAGCTGGCCGCGCCCGGAGAACTCCCTCCAGGCCCATCTCGACTTCCTGGTCGAGGACCTGGACGAGGCCGAGCGGCGGGTGGTGGGACTCGGCGGCCGGCCACTCGACACGAAGGACCCGGCGGGGCCGTACGAGGAACGCGGCTACGCCGACCCCGCCGGCCACTCCTTCACCCTGCGCCTGGTGCCTACGGCGGCCCCGAAGCAGGGCTGAGCGCGAGTCCCCCGAAAGGGGTGCGGGGAACCGCGCGACCAGCCACGACGATCCCGCAGCCGGCCGCGGACCCGGCACCCCTGCGGCGCCGCCCCGGACGGGCCCCGACGCCGCAGCCGGGCGCGGCCCGCACCCCCGCGGCGCTGCCCTGGACGGCCACCTCAGTCCCGGCCGCCCTTCTCCACCACCGGCCACTGTCCCGTCGACCGCGCGATGGCCTTCGCCCCCGTGCGGTCCACCGCGCTGCGCACCACCGCGAAGATCGCCCCCTGGACCGCCGCGGCCAGCAGGATCTCGCCCCAGCCGCGGTCCGGGTCCAGGGCGTCGGGCGCGTCGTCCTCGTGCCGGATCGCCTTCCACGCCTGCCGGAAGGCCATTCCGGCCAACGCTCCACCCGCCCAGCTCAGTACGAAACCGACCGGCTGGTAGACGAAGGGAAGCTTTTTCTTCTTTGTCCTGGCCATGTGCGACTCCTTCCTTGTCGGACGGCCCCCGGCCCTCAACCGGGTCGTCCCGCGGGGGCCACCTGTTCGCCCGGGGGCACCGGTCCCGGCGGTGTGCCGTCGCCGAACGGCCGGCCGCCCAGCTTCTCGCGGTGGTGCGGACTCAGCCAGCCGGCGAGGTCCGGTCCCAGGGGCACGATGCCGGTGGGGTTGATACCGGTGTGCACCTGGTAGTAGTGCCGCTTGATGTGGTCGAAGTCGACCGTGTCCCCGAACCCCGGTGTCTGGAACAGGTCGCGGGCGTACGCCCACAGCACCGGGTTCTCCGCGAGCTTCCAGAGGTTGCACTTGAAGTGGCCGTGGTAGACGGCGTCGAACCGGACCAGCGTGGTGAACAGCCGGATGTCCGCTTCCGTGAGGGTGTCGCCGACCAGATACCGCTGTTCCGCCAGCCGCTCGGCGAGCAGTTCCAGCCGCCGGAAGACGCCCGCGCACGCCTCCTCGTACTCCTTCTGGTGGGTGGCGAACCCGGCCCGGTACACACCGTTGTTCACGTCCGTGTACACCTCGGCCATCACCTGGTCGATCTCCTCGCGCCGGCCGGCCGGGTAGAGGTCGGGCGCGCCGGAGCGGTGCAGGGCCGTCCACTCGGTGGCCAGGTCCAGGGTGAGCCGCTGGTAGTCGTTGGTGACCAGCCTCCCGCTGGGCACGTCCACGACCGCGGGCACGCTGACCCCGCCGGGGTACCCGGTTTCACGCCGGTCGTAGGCCTCGCTCAGGAACCTGATGCCGAGCACCGGGTCCCGGCCGCCCGGGTCCAGGGTGAACCGCCAGCTGCGGTCGTCCTGGATCGGGTCCGCGACGGCCATCGGCAGCGCGTCCTCCAGTCCGAGCAGCCGCCGCGAGATCACCGCCCGGCTGGCCCACGGACAGGCACGGGAGACCACCAGCCGGTAGCGGCCCGCCCGCACCGGCCAGCCGTCCCGGCCGTCGGCGGTGATCCGGTCCGTGAAGTAGCTCCTGGACCGGCTGAACGTCTTGTGGCCGTAGCCACGGTTGCCGTCGCCGTCC
The DNA here is from genome assembly GCF_014649495.1 of Streptomyces filipinensis. Classification (GTDB taxonomy): domain Bacteria; phylum Actinomycetota; class Actinomycetes; order Streptomycetales; family Streptomycetaceae; genus Streptomyces; species Streptomyces filipinensis. Next base: position 112,094 of record NZ_BMTD01000016.1, read on the forward strand.
TCCATGTCTCCTCCTCGCCGCCGGGTGCTTCTCGCATCCGCATTCCCCGTTTTCCGCCGCCCGCACGGTGTGATCCGCCCGCTCGGGGGCAGTCGTCGTCAGGTGAGCGGGACATCCTCGGAACGGGAGCGGGCCGTGCGGACGGCGCAGGACGACGCCAGGGCCGCCGCGCCCGCCGCCGTCCGGAACGACGAGCCGGGCCGCGGGGCCCGGGATGCGAAGGCCACGTCCGACCGGCACACCAGGGTCACCGTCCTCGTGGCGCTCGCCGCCAACCTGGTGATCGCCGTCGCCAAGGCCGTGGGCGGTGTCCTCGCGGGCTCGCCCGCGCTGCTGTCCGAGGCCGCGCACTCCGTCGCCGACAGCCTCAACGAGGTGTTCCTGCTGGCCGCGCTGCGCCGCAGTCGCCGCCCCGCGGACACCCGCCACCCCTTCGGCTACGGCAAGGAACGCTTCTTCTGGTCCCTCCTCGCCGCCGTCGGCATCTTCGTCATGGGCGGCTGCTTCTCCTTCTTCCAGGGCGCCGAGGCGCTGAGCCAGGGCACCGACGAGACGTTCAGCGGCTACGTGGCGGGCCTGATCGTGCTCGGTGTGGCCCTCGTCGCCGAGGGTGTCTCGCTGCTCCGGGCCCTGCACCAGGTGCGCCGGCAGGGCGGCGGGCTCCGCGCACTCAGCGATCCGGCGCTGCGCACCGTGGTCGCCGAGGACGGCACGGCGGTGCTGGGCGTGACGCTCGCCATCGCCGGGATGGCCCTGCACATGGTCACCGGACAGGTCGCCTGGGAGGCGTCCGCCTCGCTGGCGATCGGTGTCCTGCTGGTGTACGTCGCCTACCGGCTGGGCCGCGACGCCCGCGACCAGCTCATCGGCGAGGCCGCCGACCCGGAGCTGAGCGGCCGTATCTGCGCGCTGCTGCGGGCGCAGCCGGAGATCGACAGCGTGGAGGCGCTGTTCACGATGAAGATGGGCCTGGACTCCACTCTGGTGGCCGCGCGCATCGACCTGGTGCCGGGCCTGGACAGCGAGCGGGTCGAGGAGGTCGCCGTACGCATCAAGCGGTCCCTGGCCACGACGTTCCCGGAGGCGGACCAGATCTTCCTGGACGTGACCGACCGGCCGTCGGACGAGGCAGCGGAGAGCCCCGCCGCGACGGGGGAGCGCGGCGGGGCCTGACGCACGAGTGCCCGCCCCGGGGCGTGTTCACACCTGCGCGGCACAGATTTTTCCGAAACCGGCCGGTGCCCGGCGCGAATCCGCATCCGCCGGCGCGCCGCGGTCAGCTCTCCTCGGCGGCCTCCAGCACGAAGACGGGGATCTCACGCGAGGTCTTCTGCTGGTAGTCGGCGTACGGCGGGTACGCGGCGACGGCCCGCTCCCACCACCGGGCCTTCTCCTCGCCGGTGACCTCACGGGCCCTCATGTCCCGCTTGACCGGCCCGTCCTGCAGCTCCACATGCGGATCGGACATGATGTTGAAGTACCAGACCGGGTGCTTGGGCGCGCCGCCCTGCGAGGCGACCACCGCGTACGTCCCCGCGTGCTCCACCCGCATCAGCGGCGTCTTGCGGATCTTTCCGCTCTTCGCACCCCGGGAGGTCAGCACGACGACGGGAAGCCCGGTGTCCATCAGCGTCGTGCCCTTCGTCCCGCCCGAGCTCTCGTACAGCTCGACCTGCTCACGCACCCACCGCGTCGGGCTGGGCTCGTACTCGCCCTCAAGAGGCATGGGATCCGTCCCCTTCGTCGGTCCAACAGCTGTCTGCCACGGGCATTCAACACCGGCGACCCCACGATTCATCCGCGCCGCGGACCAGTTGGGCCGGCGGGGTGACGACCTCACTCCACCCGGCCCGGCCGGATTCCGCCCCTGCCGTCGCTGTTCTTCGGCCAGATCACGGACATCACCGAAGTGGCCGAACTTGCCGTCGACCTATAGGTGCCTGAGGCATCTAATGAAGATCGGCACGACGCACTTCTTCGTCTGCGAGGTCTTTCCATGACGGAACTGACGGACATCACCGGCCCGGCGACCCCGGCCGACCCCGTCGCCTTCCCGCAGGACCGCACCTGCCCCTACCACCCGCCCACCGGATACGCCCCGCTGCGCGACGGGCACGACCTGTCCCGCGTCACCCTGTTCGACGGCCGCGAGGTGTGGGCCGTCACCGCACACGCCACCGCCCGCGCCCTGCTCGCCGACCCCCGCCTGTCCAGCGACCGCCGCCATCCCGACTTCCCCGTCCCCACCGAGCGTTTCGCGGGCGTCCGCGACCGCCGGGTGGCCCTGCTCGGGGTGGACGATCCCGAACACCAGCGGCAGCGCCGGATGATGATCCCGTCGTTCACCCTCAAACGCGCGGCCGAGCTGCGGCCCTGGATCCAGCGGACCGTGGACGGGCTGCTGGACGCGATGATCGCCCAGGGGCCGCCCGCCGAGCTGGTCTCCGCCTTCGCGCTGCCCGTGCCCTCGATGGTGATCTGCCGCCTGCTCGGAGTGCCGTACGCCGACCACGAGTTCTTCGAGGAGCAGTCCCGCCGGCTGCTGCGCGGCCCCGCGGCGGCCGACACCCTGGACGCCCGCGCCCGCCTGGAGAACTACCTGGGACGACTGATCGACGACAAGGCGAAGCAGTCCGAACCCGGCGAGGGCGTCCTCGACGACATCGTCCACGGCCGGCTGCGCGAGGGCGCCCTCAGCCGCGACGAACTCGTCTCGCTGGCCCTCATCCTGCTGGTCGCGGGCCACGAGACGACCGCCAACATGATCTCCCTCGGCACCTACACCCTGCTCCGGCACCCCGCGCGGCTGGCCGAGCTGCGCGCCGACCCGGCGCTGCTGCCCGCCGCGGTGGAGGAGCTGATGCGGATGCTGTCCATCGCGGACGGGCTGTTCCGAGTGGCGCTGGAGGACGTCGAGGTCGCCGGTGCCACCATCCGGGCCGGCGAGGGTGTGCTTTTCTCGACCTCGGTGATCAACCGTGACCCGTCCCAGTACGAGGACCCCGACACCCTGGACTTCCATCGCCCCGCCCGCCACCACGTGGCGTTCGGCTTCGGGATCCACCAGTGCCTGGGCCAGAACCTGGCGCGGGCGGAACTGGAGATCGCCCTGGGCGGCCTGCTGACCCGGCTGCCCGGGCTGCGGCTGGCCGTCCCGGCCGAGGACGTCCGCTTCAAACCCGGCGACACGATCCAGGGGATGCTGGAACTCCCCGTGACCTGGTAAGAGGCTCTGCTCATGCGCATCGACATCGACAAGGACGTCTGTATCGGAGCCGGCCAGTGCGCGCTGACCGCGCCGGGCGTCTTCAGCCAGGACGACGACGGCTACAGCACCCTGCTGCCCGGACGCGAGGACGGCGCGGGTGACCCGATGGTCCGGGAGGCGGCCCGCGCCTGCCCGGTGGGTGCCATCACGGTGCCGGAGACGGCCGGCTGAGTCCGTCCCGGCCGGCGGCCGTCACCAGCGCCCGCGCCGCCTCGCGGGCCTCGGCCGCCGGTTCGGTGCTCCCGGTGATGCCCGCCGTCACCATGGCTCCCTCGGCCAGCAGGAACAGCGGCCCGGCCAGCGCGGCGGGCAGCCCGGCGTCGTCCACGAGAGAGGTGAGGTAGCTCCGGAACGCCTCCTTGTGGGCGCGCACCTGGTCGGCCACCAGGGCCGATGCGGCGCCCAGTTCGCCGTGGACGTTGATCCAGGCGCACCCCCGGAAGCCCGCCTCGCCGAACCACCCCTCCAGCCAGTCGAACACGGCCGGGATCCGCTCCCGCGGCTCCCGCTGCCGTGCCACGTGCGCGGCGAGCCGCCCGCGCCAGCGCTCGTCCCGCCGTGCCAGGTAGGCCGCGACGAGCTGCTCCTTGGCCGGGAAGAGCTGGTAGAGGCGCTTGAGGGAGACGCCAGACGCGCCGCGCAGCTCGTCCATGCCCACGGCCTGGACCCCGCGGGCGTAGAACAGCTCCTCGGCGGCGTCCAGCGCCCTCTCCCGGGCGACCGCGCTGTCCATCGGCGACACCATCACTCCTCGGCGACATGGGGTTCCTCGACGGGCCGCTGCGTTCCTTGACGTGAGAACGAGCGTTCTCCTACGGTAGCAGCCATCCGGAGAACGCTCGTTCTCCGATGTTGTCCGAACCCAGGAGGAGACCATGGCCGACCGCCCGCCCCTGCCGCCGTTCACCCGCGAGACCGCCGCGCAGAAGGTCCAGGCCGCCGAGGACGCCTGGAACACCCGCGATCCGCGCAAGGTGGCGCTCGCCTACTCCGAGGACTCCGTCTGGCGCAACCGCGACACCTTCGTCACCGGCCGCGCCGAGATCGTCGCGTTCCTCACCGCCAAGTGGCAGCGCGAGCTCGACTACGCGCTGCGCAAGGACCTGTGGGCCTTCGACGGCAACCGCATCGCCGTCCGCTTCCAGTACGAGTCCCACGACGCCGACGGCCAGTGGTGGCGCTCCTACGGCAACGAACTGTGGGAGTTCGACGAGCACGGCCTGATGACCAGGCGGGAGGCGAGCATCAACGACGTACGCATCGAGGAGGGCCGGCGCCGCATCCACGGACCCCGCCCCGACGCCGAGCGAGGCGTGTCCTTCCCGCTTCAGTAGGGTGCCCGGATGACCGAACAGGCCGACAAGCCCTTCCTCTACGTCGTCGTGTGCGCGGCCGGCATCGCCGCCGGCGTCAGCGAGCTGATCACCTCCGCCCAGGAACGGGGCTGGGAGGTCGGGGTCATCGCCACCCCGGTCGCGATGGGCGGCTTCTTCGACAGCGGGGCCGTGCAGGCACAGACGGGCCGCCCGGTCAGATCCGCCTGGCGTTCACCGGCCGACCCCCGCCCCTTCCCGCCGCCGGACGCCGTCGTGGTGGCACCCGCCACCTTCAACACCGTCAACAAGTGGGCGGCCGGCATCGCCGACACGCTCGCGCTCGGCACCCTGAACGAGGCCGCCGGCCTGGGCATACCGATCGCCGTCCTGCCCTGCGTCGCCGACGCGCTGGCCGCCCACCCCGCCTACCAGGACAGCCTGCGGCGGCTGCGCGGGATGGGCGTCCGCTTCGGCGACGCGTACGACGGCGCGCCCCGGCCGGACGGCGGCCGGGCGGACTTCGCCTGGGAGCGGGCCCTGGACCTGCTCCCGCCCCGCTAACGGCAGGTCAGCAGCGGTCCCGCCAGCATGCCCCCGGTCTCCAGGGCCTGGCCCTGCGGCAGCCAGTAGCCGAGCTTCGACACCACCGTGGAGCACTTCGCCCCGACGGTGACGCGGACCGTCACCTTCTCCGGGTGGCCGGGCTGCAGTTCGGTCAGCGAGCAGTCCAGGGAGTGCGCCAGCCGGGTCTGCGCCGGGTACCGGCCGACCAGCGGGTTGACACAGCGCCGGTCGGCCGTGGCGATCCGCACGCCGGTGCCCTCCTCGCCGATCAGCCCCAGCCGGGCGTTGCCGTCGCCCTGGTCGCTGTCCCGGCGGACGGTGAAGGTCAGCGTCGTCGTGGCGTTGCGGCGCAGCGTGGCCCGGTCGGCGGTGACGGAGTGCGTGGCCTTCGCCTTGGGCGTGGTCAGCGAGAGCGTGGTCTGCACCGTGCCCTTGAGGTCGACACCGGAGGGCGTCGACCGCACCCGTACGGTGGCGGTGATGTCGTAGGTGCCCGGACCCGGGTAGAGGCGCGAGCCGGGCAGCGTGCCGGTGTCGAGCGTCTTGCCGGCGTGGCGGACCGTCCAGGTGCCCTCGCTGCGGCAGGCGTAGCGCACCCGGACCCCGGCGCGCCGGCAGCTGGCCGGGGCCGAGATGGTCAGGCGCGGGGAGCCGGTGTCCGCGCACAGGCTGATCTGCGCCTGCTCACCGTGCGCGCCGCGCAGGGTGCCGGCGGCGGCGCACAGCGTGGCCGGACTCTCGGGCGCCGGCGCCGGTGCGGGGGCGGGCCGCCCCCAGGCCGGGGTGACGAGAGCCAGGGGCAGCAGGGCCGCTCCGGCCAGGGTTCTCAGGGTGGTGGGACGAGTCGGCACCGTGTTTCCTCCCGGCAGCCGAGACCGGCCGGATGCCGGTCGTCTGGGCCGAGGATGAGCCGACGGTACGACGATCCCCGGCTCCCACGCCGCACGGTCACCTGGGGGTACCAACGCGGCGCCCCGCGGGAAGCACCGGGCACTCACGGCCGGCGCACGCCGCCCCCGGCCGAGCGCCGGACGTACCCCTTGCTCCCCGGCGTGGACACGTCCCGGTCCCGGCGCACGATGCTCAGCCGGCCACCCCAGCGGGCGAGTGCCGCGCGCAGACCGGAGTCGGTGTACTCGACGTCCACGACCCGGTCGTCGAACGCCTTCGCGTACACCCCGCACTCGTCGTACTGCCCGCACTCCTCCGCCACCGCGAAGTCCAGCCCGGCGCGCCCGCGTACCCCGGCCAGCTCGGCGGTGTTCTTCTGCGCGACGGCCAGGCGCCGGGAGTGCGCGTGCCGGGACAGCAGGGTCATGAAGGCGGTCGCGTCGGCCGCGGTGAGCAGGTGGCGGGAGCGGGTGTAGCTGTCGTAGTTGTCCGGCTCGACGGCGTCGTAGCCCTTCTTCGCGCAGCCGTCGATCCACCGGTCCACGCGCCGCGCCACCCGCTCCCGCTTGGCCGCGGTGCGGAGGTCGAGCAGCACCTCGTTCCAGTCCTCGTCGATGACGGCCCTGCCGTGCCGGTCGCGCAGCAGCAGGTCGGCCGGCCAGGAGGAGCGCTCGTCGGGCTGGGCCTGGAAGGCGTTGACGTAGCAGATGTTGTACAGGCCGGGCGCGGGGGAGTCGGAGCGGTCCCGGCTGACGATCCGCACGCCCTTCGGCGGGGGATAGGCGCCGCCGATCTGGTAGTCGAACTCCGCACCCCGCGGGGGCAGCCGCACCACGGCACGCTGGGAAGGCGCGCCCCTGTCACCGGAACCGCCGGCCCCGTCAGAAGCGCCGGAACCGCAGCCGGCCAGCACCGCCAGGGTGACGGTCAGGACCACGGCCGAGGCGCCCGCGGCCCGCCGGGAGCCCGCGGCCCGCCGGGAATCCGCAATGCGCCGGGAGCCAGCGGTGCGCACCACACCCGTGGGGGCCACGTCCGCTCCGTCCTGCCCACGCCGGGCGGCGCGGTACCGGCCATGATCCAATCGTCCGCGCGCTTCGGTCGTCAAGCCGGGGCCGGGCCGCGCCGTACGCTCGTCGGTGACCATCGTCCCGAAGGCAGGAGCAGCAACGATGCAGTACGTGAAGCTCGGTTCGACGGGCCTGGACGTGTCGCGGATCTGTCTGGGCTGCATGACCTACGGCCTGCCCGACCGCGGCGTCCACGAGTGGACCCTCGACGAGGAGGCCTCCCGCCCGCTCATCCGGCAGGCGCTGGAGGCGGGCGTCAACTTCTTCGACACCGCCAACATCTACTCGGACGGCACCAGCGAGGAGATCGTCGGCAAGGCCCTGCGCGACTTCGCCCACCGCGACGAGATCGTGCTGGCCACCAAGGTGAACGGCCGGATGCGGCCGGGCCCCAACGGGGCCGGACTGTCCCGCAAGGCCATCATGGCCGAGATCGACCACAGCCTGCGCCGCCTCGGCACCGACTACGTCGATCTCTACCAGATCCACCGCTACGACCACGCCACCCCCGTCGAGGAGACGATGGAGGCGCTGCACGACCTGGTCAGGGCGGGCAAGGTCCGCTACATCGGGGCGAGTTCGATGTACGCCTGGGAGTTCGCCAAGCTGCAGTACACCGCCGAACGGCACGGCTGGACGAAGTTCGTGTCCATGCAGAACCACTACAACCTGCTCTACCGCGAGGAGGAGCGGGAGATGCTGCCGCTCTGCGCGGACCAGGGCGTCGGCGTGCTGCCGTGGAGCCCGCTCGCCCGCGGCCGGCTCACCCGCGACTGGGGCACGGTCACCGAGCGCAGCGCGAACGACAACTTCGGCAGCCGGCTGTACCTGGAGAGCGACCGCTCGATCGTGGAGGCGGTCACCCGCATAGCGGACGACCGGGGCGTGCCGCGCGCCCGGGTGGCTCTCGCCTGGCTGCTGCACCAGGACACGGTGGCCGCCCCGATCGTCGGCGCCGCCAGGCCCCAGCACATCGAGGACGCGGTGGGGGCCGTGGAGCTGGAGCTGACCGAGAAGGAGACCGAGGAACTGGAACGGCCCTACACCCCCAGGGCGATCAGCGGCCACTGAGAGGCGCCGCGAGGTACTCAGTGCGGTCCGTGCGGCGTGAACTCCGTGCCGCACGGACCAGCCCGTTCACCTGACATCGTGAGTGTCCGGTAGTACGAACAGGACGTCCCCGGGACCCAGGTCCACCGGGACCGGCGTCAACCGTCCCCAGGGCTCCGACAGTTGGCTGTTCACCTTCACCCTGGGCGGAGCCGGGCTGCCGAGGCAGGGCGCCGTCTCGCCCCGTACGCCGTGTCCGACGGGCTGTACGCCGTGCCGGCCGTACCGGCGCTGCGGCACGAACGGCGGTAAGGACGGGAAAAGGGATTCATTTGACCGCGCGTCAATAAGGAACGGCTCTCGAATTATTGTCGATAGTCGTAAGATCCCTTGTTCGTGCCTGTGCGACTGTGTAAAAGTGTGCACCGTCGGCGCGCAGGTACATCGCAATTCCGCGGTAAGCGCCAGGTCGCTCCCCGTACACCCCCCACGCTTCAAAAGAGCCGCCTCAGGTGCACGTTCGAGCAGCCCACCGCCTTCCCATACCGATTGGTATGGACTAATTTCCGTATCACGTCTGGGAGGAATGCAGTCGTGAATGAGGCCGGCCTGTCGGACGAGCAACTGAGTGCCGAGCTGAAGAAGTGGACGGGAGGGACGCCCGCGCTCCATCCCGTCGGTGAACTCCTCGACCGGCACTGGGAAGCGGCGTTCGCCTACGCCCGGTTGTGCACGGACGGGACGCGTGCCGCCGGCATGCTCACCACCGCCGCCTTCACCCGGCTGTTCGGGGAGTCGCTCCGGCAGGTGGGCCCGACCGCCGCCTGGCGGCCCCACGTGCTGGTCGCCGTCCGCAGGATCGCCGCCGAGTGGGACGCCGACGGCCGTCAGGAACTCCTCCACCCGGCACTGCGGTCCGGTGCCGCGGGTGAGCGTGCCGCCGCCCGGCTGCTGCCGCCGCCCGGCCGGCGGCAGCTGTCCCGCGCGTTCCAGCGGGTACCCCAGATCTCCCGGGCGGTGCTGTGGCACACGGAGGTCGAGTCCGAACCGCTCGCCGTCCCCGCGGCCCTGCTCGGCCTGGACGAGGAGGACGCCCGCGTCGAACTGCGCCGGGCCCGGGAACGACTGCGCGAGGAGTGTCTCCAGGTCCACCGTGAACTCGCTGCCGAGGACGACTGCCAGCGGTATCTGCGCATGCTCGACGTGACGTTCCGGCGCGGCGGCGTCGACATCGACCCGGATCTTCGCGAGCACCTGGGGCGGTGCGGCCACTGCCGCCGGACCGCCGACCAACTCGCCGCGTTCAACTCCGGACTCGGGCTCGCCCTCGCCGAGGCGGTCCTCGGCTGGGGCGCCGACGCCTACCTGGAGTCCCGGGCCGACCGCCCCGAGACCCCGACCGAACCGGCCCCACCGCCGTCGACGGTCGCACCCCCACCGGGAGAGGCCTTCTGGCCCCCCACCCCGCCCGAGGGGACCGGCTCCGCCGAGTCGCCGGGCGGGGCCGGTCCCGCCGGGGCCGGGGTCTGGGACGGCTTTGCGGAGCCCTCGCGCGGAGGTGGTCCAGGGGAGTCCCCGCGTCGGGACGCTTCTCCCGGCTCCTCCGTTTCCGCCGAGGCAGCGGGCTGGGAGGCCGTCGCCGGGTTCATGCGCCGTGGCGGTACGTCGGAGTCGGCGGGCCCGGGTGGTTCAGCCGAGGGGACTGGCGGAGCGGGTTCCGCCGCGTCGCAGGACGGGGACTGGGACGGCTTTGCGGAGCCGCCGCGCCGGGGTGGTCCGGGAGAGCCCCCGCGGCGGGACGTCTCTGCCGGGTCCCGTCGGCGTGGGTCCGCTGAGGCGGCGGGTGGGGCGGGTGAGCGGGTGCGCCTCGGCGTCGAGGGCCTGCGGCGTCGCGGGTCCGGTGACCGTGCAGAAGCGTCGGCCGGGGCCGGGAAGGGCGTCGTCTCCGGGCGTTCGGCGCAGCGAGCGGCCCGGGTGCGCCGTGCCCGGCGCCGCAATCTGGCCGTGGCCGTCGGCACCGTGAGCGGTCTGGTCGTGCTTCCCCTGGTGCTGTGGTCGGTGCTCGGTTCCGGCGACGGCCCGGCACCGGCTGGCGAGGGCGCCGCCTCCAAGACGCCGGGCAGGCACACCGCCAGTCCCGGCGTGTCCTGGACCGGGGCCCACGCGGCCGGTCAGGGCGCCCTGCACGGCCGGCTGCGCAACCTCGCCTCCGGCCTGTGCGTCGGCGTCGTGGGGAAGAAGGCCGTCAAGGGCGCCGAGGCCGAGCTCGCCACCTGCTCCGGGACAGCGAGCCAGCAGTGGACGTACGAGACCGACGGACGGCTGCGCAGCTCCGCGGCTCCCGATCTGTGCCTGGACTCCCACCTCGGCTACTCGGTCCGCCTCGCCCCCTGCGCGGCCACCGGCGCCGCCGGCCGGAACATCCGCTACGACTTCACCCTCCAGGGCGCCCTGATCCCCCGCTGGAACCAGGACCTGGCCCTCACCCCCGCCGCCACCGACGGCTCCGGCGCCCTGGTCCTCAAGACCCGTGCCGCCGGCACCGCCCAGCGCTGGGTCGTCGACACCGCCAAGCCGGATCTGCAGATGCAGAACGTCAACTGGGACAGTGAGAGCAGCCCGTCGCCCGCCGCCACCTCGCACCGGTCCGTTCCCCGGGCGACACCCACGCCCAAGACCTCCGGGGCCACCTCAGCGCCTCCGAGCCCGAGCGCCACGGCGACCGGTTCCCCCTCGTCGCCCACGCCGTCCGCCACGGTGGATCCCTGCTCCGCGTACCCGTACCCCTACTACTGCGGTGGGGGCCACGGGGGTTACGGCGGCGGGCACCACCACCGCTGACTCAGGGTGGTGCGGCGGTGGCGGCGGGAGCCGGCGGGTACGGCCATGACCGCCTCCGGCCACCCGAAGGGCCGTACGACGGCCCAGGCGAGGACGGCCAGGAGCAGCACGCCGGACAGCGCTTCGGCGAGCAGGGCGGGTCCTTCCGGAGGCGATCACGAGGTGCCCGCCCAGGAGAACAGACGATGCCGAACGAGCTACGAGGACGTGCTGCCCACCGGCCCCAGGAACTCCGCCCAGCCGCCCGCCGGAGCCTGCCCGGGCACCAGTGTGCGCAGCTTGCGCAGCACCGCCGGGTCCTGCGCCTCCAGCCATGCCACGAGCTGCTTGAAGGACACGAAGCGCACGTCGTCGCCGTGCGCGGCCATCTTCCCGATCGCCTCCTCGACGGCGTCCATGTAGATGCCGCCGTTCCAGCGCTCGAAGTGGTTGCCGATGAAGAAGGGGGCGCGGTTCGTCGTGCAGGCCCGCTGGAAACCGGCGACATAGGCGTCGCGGGCCTGGGCGCGCCAGGCGTCGTACTGGGCGCGGTCGCCGTTCGGGTTGCCGCCGGACTGGTTGAACATCATGTTGTAGTCCATCGAGAGCACCTGGAAGTTGTGCCCGGGGAAGGGTATGGACTGCAGCGGGAAGTCCCAGATCTTCCCGCCCTGCACCTTGCCCGGCCAGATCTGGAGTCCGCCGGGGGAGCTGGCGTCGTACTTCCAGCCGAGGGCCGCGGCCGTGGGCAGCAGGCTGGACTGTCCCTCCAGGCACGGGGTGCGGCCGCCGACCAGTTCCTTGCGGTAGTCGAAGGGCAGCGGTTCCAGGTCGGTGAAGCCGGTGTTGGTCCTCCACTTGGTCACGAAGTCGACCGCTTGGTCTATCTCGCTGCGCCATTCGGCCGGCGACCAGTTGCGCACGCCGCTCGTGCCGCAGAAGTGCCCGTTGAAGTGGGTGCCGATCTCGTGGCCGTCCAGCCAGGCCGCGCGGACCTGCTGGAGGGTGGCGTGGATGTGCCGGTCGGCGAGGTAGCCGATGGCGGAGGCGCCGACCGGGTGCTGCGGAGGGCGGTACAGGTGCTTCTTGGACTCGGGCAGCGTGTAGATGCCGCTGAGGAAGAACGTCATCTTGGCGCCGTGGTCGGTGGCCACCTTGCGGAACCGGGAGAACAGGTTGTTGCTCAGCTCGCCCGCGCCGTCCCAGGAGAACACCACGAACTGCGGCGGCTTCTGGCCCGGCTTCAGCCGCTCGGGCTTCGGCTGGTGCGGCTGGGCGCCGGTGTCGGCGGTGGAGCCGTCCCCGATCGGCTTAGCCGGCCGGGCCTGGGCGGTGCCCCTGCCGTCCGCCGGGTCGGAGCCGTCGACCGAGAGGCCGGTGCCGGAGGAGCACGCGGCCAGCGTGCCCAGGGCGCCCGCCGCCGCGCCCGCCGTCAGCACCTGCCTGCGTGAGATCCCGCTCATCTTCTCCCCGATTTCCTCGTCATGGCCCATGGGGCCTGCTCGCCGTTGTGGGTCGAGGGGTTCGATGACGGGGCTCTGCGGAAAGATCGCGGCCCGCGGCGCCTGTTGCCGTCCTGTGACAGTTGTGGCGCGCTCATGACGAACCCCGCTGCCGGGGGTGGGCAGCGGGGTTCGTCCCGGGGGTGTCGGTGCGGGTCAGGGAGCGGTGCCGGGGCTGAGCACCGACAGGAAGACCGACGAGGAGGAGCCGGAGACGGGCACCGCCCCGTCCGTCCACGCGGCCTTCAGCGCGTCACGCTCGTCCGGCGGCGTGATCAGCAGCGCGGCCGGGGTGGCCGTCCTGGCGCCGCTGATACCGGGGTTGGAGAAGGTCAGCCCGGCCCAGGCGCTCTGCCCGGGCCTGAGGGTGATCGTGGTCGGGGAGCCCGGCTCGCGCCTGGGGTCCGGGCCGATCTGCGTGCCGGAGGCGTTCACGAACGCGGCGCCCGGATAGCCGTGCAGGGTGCAGGTGCGGCCGGACCTGTTGGTGAGGACGACCGGGAAGTTCTCCTGGCCGGCGCCCGGGTCGTTGCGGCCGACGGCGGCGCGCAGCTCGGAGGTGTGGCAGCGGGTGCTCGCCGCGGCCGTGGCCGTCGTACCGCCGCCGCCCGCCGAGCCGGTCGTCCTCGGGGCGGAGGCCGAGGCGGAGTCGGAGGGCGTGGCGGCCGGGGCGGACGGCGGGGACGCCGGGCTCTTGGAGTCGCCGGTCGCCGGGGCGGCCGTACCGGAGGCCGTGATCGGTGGGTTGCCATGGACGTCCTGGCCGTTGCCGCAGGCGGTCAGGAGGCCCAGCACGGCGACCGTGCCCACGAGCAGGGCCCCGTGCCGGGCGGACCGGGAGGTGTACACCATGTCGCTCAACACTCCTGGATGGTCACGGCACGCGACGGATCGCGTGCCTGACGGCGCCGAGTGCGCCGTCCCGCACACTCCGATGCGCCGAACGCCGGAAAAGTTCGGCACGCAGGGATCTCTTCCCCGCAGCGACCGCCGCCAGCCGCGCGTCAGGTCACGCTCAGCGAACGGAGTACCGCGTCGGTCGCGTCCTTGTCGCCCCGCTCACGCACCTGCACGTACACCTGGGGCTGGGCGGCGCCGCCCGCCGGGCGCAGCGCGGACTCCGTGACCGAGCCGCCGTCCGGGCAGCCGCTCCAGGCCCGCACCAGGCCGCGCCAGTCCCCGTCGGCGAAGGTGCGGCTGCCGGAGTACCGGCAGCCGGCGTGGGCGAGGGCCTTCACCTTCGCGGTCACGTCGCCGTGCTCGCTCATCCCGACGAACACGCCGTTCACCGGCTCCCCCAGATCGGGCCACCGGTTCAGGTCGTCGGCGACCACCAGCCCGGGTTCATGCCCCGTGCCGAGCCCCAGCGCGCCCGGGTTCCAGCCGGAATCGCGCAGCTCGCGGCTCCAGCCCGCCGGGACCTCGGCGACCACCCGTCCGGTCGCGTCCGTGACCCGCACCGCGTCCGAGGAGCCGCCGCGGTGGATCAGCACGGTCACCGCGGCCGCGGCCGCCGCCGCGGTGAGCACCGCGGCGATGGACAGCGTCACCGTGTTCAGCCGGCCGCGGACGCCGTCCAGCCGCCGGGCCGCCCGGAGGGCCGGCGCGGCCGCCGCCAGCCGGTCCAGCTCGTGCGCGAACGCCTGCGCGCTCGGCCAGCGCCGCGCCCGGTCCGGCTCCAGGGCACGCAGCAGCGCCCGCGCCACGTCCTCTCCGAGGTCCGGCCGCAGCCGCCGGGGCGGGACGACCCGCCCCGGCGGCCCCGGAACGCTCCCGGTGACCAGCTCGTAGCCGACCGCGCCCAGGCTGTAGACGTCGGCACGCTCGTCTATGCCCTCGCCGGGCTCGGCCTGCTCCGGCGGCTGGTAGCCCGCCGAGCCCGCGGCCAGCGTGAGCACGGAGGCCTGTGCGAGGCTCTTGGCGAGTCCCAGGTCGGCCAGCAGCACCCGCCGGGTGCCGTCCGGGGCGGTGTGCAGCAGCACGTTCGTCGGCTTGATGTCGCGGTGCACGATGCCCGCCTCGTGCAGCGCGGCGGCGGCCCGGGCGGCCTCCGCCGTCAGCGCGAGCCCGTGGCCCACCGGGAGCGGGCCGCCCGTCAGCAGGTCGGCGAGCGTGCCGCCGGCGGCGTACTCCATCACGAAGTACGGCCGGCCGTCTGGGAGTTCACCGATGTCGTAGACCTGGACCACGCGGCTGGAGCCGGCCCGGCGCAGCAGCCGCGCCTCGGACAGGAAGCGGTCCCTGATGTCGAGCCGGTGGGCCCAGTTCTCGGCGAGGACCTTCACCGCGACCGGCGCCTGAAGCTCGTCGTCGTGGGCGAGCCACACCGTGGCGAAGGCGCCGGTGCCCAGCGGCCGTTCGAGGCGGTAGCGGCCGATCCGCTCCAGGGAGTGCATACGACTATCATGCCTGGCCTGAGATCGACTTGGAGGAGGGCCCGTCCGTGCCGGACCAGGTGCCTGTGGAAGACCTCGCCCGGCGGGCCGCCGCCGGCGACAGTGCGGCCCTGGACCGGCTGCTCACCGAGATCCGGCCGGAGGTCCTGCGCCGCTGCGGGCGCTTCCTGCCGTGCCGGGAGGACGCCGAGGAGGCCGCGCAGGACGTGCTGCTCCAGGTGGCCCGGTACCTCTCCCGCTTCGAGGGCCGCAGCCGCTTCAGCACCTGGCTGTACACCGTGGTCGCCAACTGCTGCCGCCAGAAGTACCGCGAGCTGAAGCGGCGCGCCGCCGAGCAGCCGGCCGCGATCGAGCCCTCGTACGCCGTCGACCCGCGGACCACCAGCGTCATCGCCGGCTCCCGGGTGGACCTGCTGGAGGCGCTGGACCGGCTGGAGCGGACGCATCCGCACCTGGTCGCGCCGCTGGTGTACCGGGACATCTGCCAGCTGGACTACGCCGAGGTCGCCGAGCGCGTCGGCATCCCGCTCGGCACCCTCAAGTCCCGCCTGCACGAGGCCCGCAAACAGGTACGGCCCTGGCTGGCGGGCGGCTGAGGCCGTCCGCGGACCTACTGGTCCTCCTCGAAACTACTGGTCCTCCTCGAAAAGGGACAGCTCCGCCCAGATGGTCTTGCCCTCCGGGGTGTGCCGGCTGCCCCAGCGCTGGGTGAGCTGGGCGACCAGCAGCAGGCCCCGGCCGCCCTCGTCGAAGGTCTTGGCCCGGCGCAGGTGCGGGGCGGTGTGGCTGGTGTCGGACACCTCGACGATCAGCGTGGTCGCGTCGTGGATCAGGCGCAGCCGGATGGGATGGGAGCCGTACCGGATGGCGTTGGTGACCAGCTCGCTGACCACCAGTTCCGCCGTGAACGCCGCCTCGCTCAGCGCCCAGGCGTCCAGCTGCTCCACGACCTGCTTGCGGATCGGCGCGACCAGCGCCGGGTCGGCCGGGGTGTCCCAGGTCGCCACCTGTGCGGCGGGCAGGCCCTGGGTGCGGGCGAGCAGCAGCGCCACGTCGTCGGGGGCGCCGCCCGGCGGCAGCAGGGCGTGCAGCACGCGGTCGCAGGTCGTGTCGAGGGAGTCCGTGTGCCCCGCGAGTGCCTCGTACAGCAGCTCACGGCCGGCGTCCCCGTCCCGTTCCCGGGACGTCACGAGCCCGTCGGTGTACAGCGCGAGGACGGTGCCCTCGGGCAGGGCCACCTCGGCGGACTCGAACGGCAGCCCGCCCAGGCCCAGCGGGGGACCGGCGGGCAGGTCCAGCAGGCGCGGCCGGCCGCCCGGCCGCAGCAGGACGGGCGGCGGGTGCCCGGCGCGCGCCAGGGTGCAGCGCCGGGACACCGGGTCGTAGACGGCGTACAGGCAGGTCGCGCCGACCTCGCCGGGGCTGCCGTCGCCGCCGGATTCCTCCGACAGCCGGACCACCAGGTCGTCCAGATGGGTGAGCAGCTCGTCCGGGGCCAGGTCGATGTCGGCGAGGGTGCGCACGGCGGTCCGCAGCCGGCCCATGGTGGCCGAGGCCTCGACGCCGTGGCCGACCACGTCCCCGACGACCATCGCGACCCGCATCCCGGACAGCGGGATCACATCGAACCAGTCCCCGCCCACGCCGGCCCGCGCGGCCGGCAGGTAGCGGGAGGATGCCTCCAGCGCGGCCGTGCGCGGCAGGGTGCGGGGCAGCAGGCTGCGCTGGAGCGCGAGCGCGGTCTCGCGTTCCCGGGAGTAGCGACGGGCGTTGTCGATGCAGACGGCGGCCCGGGTGGTGATCTCCTCGGCGAGCAGCCGGTCGTCCGCGGTGAACGGGTCCGGACGCCGGTGACGTGCGAGGACCGCGACGCCGAGGGTGAGCCCGCGGGCCTGGATGGGCACCGACATCGACGAGTGCATGCCGAATCTGCGCACCCGCTCGCCCCGCGCGCTGTTCCACGTCAGCCAGGGCAGCAGGTCTTCGACGGTGCCCGAGACGGTGATCGTGTGGCCCGCGGTCAGCGAGTCCGCCTGGGGGGAGCCGGCCGGGTACTCCTCGGTCTGCCCGGCCTCCCTCACCGCCTCCGGCACGCCGTCGAGGACCGACCGGTGGGCGGCCCGGCGCAGGGTGACCGGCGCGGAGAGCCGGGCCGGGGGCTCACCGCCGTAGTCCTGCGGGTCCAGCAGGTCGATGGTGACGAAGTCGGCGAGCGCGGGCACGCACACCTCCGCCAGCTCCTGGGCAGTGCGGGTGACGTCCAGCGTGCTGCCGACGCGCACGCTCGCCTCGTTCACCAGCTGCAGGCGCTGCCGGGCGCGGTGGCTGTCGGTGATGTCGTGCGCGGCCAGGCACACCCCGCGCACCCGGCCCTGGGAGTCCCTGACCGGTGCCATCCGGGCGAGCCAGGCGTGGGCGCGGTCCTCTCCGCCGGCGCGCGTGAAGGTCTGCACGTCCAGCGGCCGGCCCGTGGTCAGCACCTGGAGCATCCCCTGCTCCAGGTCGTCGCTCTGCGGCCGGCCGCCGATCTCGGTGAGCCGCAGCCCGCGCAGGCGTTCCCGCGGCAGGCCGACGACCTCGGCCATCGACTCGTTCATCCGGCGCAGCCGCAGCTGCGCGTCGTACACGGCGACCGCGCACGGTGACTGGATCAGGCCCGCAGCGGCGAGCGGGTCGTCCTCGGCGGGAGGTTCCGCGCCGGCCAGCGGGGTGACGACGAGCCAGTCGCCGCCGTGGCCGCCGTGCGGCGGCCGGCGGTGGACGAGCAACCAGACCGCCACGGTACGGCCGTCCCGGTGGCGCAATTCGACCGTCCCCTGCCAGCGGGTGCCTCGGGGCAGGGCCAGGCGGTCCTGCCGCGCGAGCAGGCGGGCCGCGGGGCGGCCCAGGACGGTTTCCGCCGGGTGGCCGAGCAGGCGTCGCGCGCCCTCGTTCCACTCGACCAGCGTTCCGTCGTCGTCGATGACAGCCCGGGCCGTCGCCGCGTCGTCGAACGGATAGACCCGGCTCATCGTCGCCGCTCCCAAGCGCACACTCACAGTGAACAGGTGGCACCTCTCGTGTTCCAGCGTAGTGCTTCGGGGGCTCCCGTGGACCACAACGGGTGGCCGCCCGGCCGGTCGGTCGAGCACGGTCGAAGGGAAGATCCGGCCGATCTGCGTCCGAGGGCGATCACGGGCTCCCGGACCCTTGACGATCGTGTGTGCCAGACCGTCAGAATCTGTTTGTTCGCGATCAGTTGTGAGTACTTCTGGGTCCCAATGAGGGGGAAGCCGCCATGACGGTCACGCGCCGATCGGTTCTGGTCGCCGCCACCGCGACACCCGCGGCCGGAGCGCTGCCGAGCATCCCGGCGGCGCTGTCCGCCGACGCCGTCGGGGCATCCGCCGGCGCGGGCGGGCGCCACACCGTGCCGCTGCGGGACGGCTGGCGCTTCGCCCTGGTCGACCCGGGCGGCGTCACCGACACCACCGGCGCCTACGCGCGCGCCGCCGCTCCGGAGTACGACGACTCCGCCTGGCGCGAGGTGGCCGTCCCGCACGACTGGTCCATCGAACAGACCCCCACGACCGACCACGGCACCACCAGCGGGACCGGCTTCTTCCCGGGCGGCCTCGGCTGGTACCGGCTCGCCTTCACCCTGCCGCCGGCCTGCGCCGGCAAGCGCATCTCGGTCGAGTTCGACGGCGTCTACATGGACGCGTACGTCTACTGCAACGGCACCCGGGCCGGCCGTCACCCGTACGGCTACACCGGCTTCGCCCTCGACCTCACCGACCTCGTGCACACCGACGGCAGCACCTCCAACGTGCTCGCCGTCGAGGTGCGCAACCAACTGCCGAGCAGCCGCTGGTACTCCGGCAGCGGCATCTACCGCGAGGCCCGGCTGGTGATCACCGACCCGGTGCACGTGGCCCGCTGGGGCACCCGTGTCACCACGCCCGAGGCCGGCGCGGAACGGGCCGCGGTCCGGGTGGCGACGACGGTGCTGAACGAGTCCGGCACCGGCACGGACGTCCAGGTCCTGTCCAGGATCACCGGGCCCGACGGCCGCACGGTCGCCCGTGCGTCCAGCACGGTCGCGGTCTCCGACCAGGCCACCGAGACCCATGAACTCACCGTCGACAAGCCCCTGCTGTGGGACTTCACGACCCCGCAGCACCGCTACACCCTGCACACCGAGCTGCGCGTCGCGGGCCGCACCACCGACACCCACCGGACCGGCTTCGGTATCCGCGACTACCGCTTCGACCCCGACGAGGGGTTCTCCCTCAACGGCACCCCCACCAAGATCAAGGGCGTCGACCTCCACCACGACCAGGGCGCGCTCGGCGCCGCGATCAACATCGACGCGGTCCGCAGACAGATGCGGATCATGAAGTCGATGGGCGTCAACGCCTTCCGCACCTCCCACAACCCGCCCTCGCCGCAGATGATCCAGGTGTGCGAGGAACTCGGCATCGTGATGATGGTCGAGGCCTTCGACTGCTGGCGGACCGGCAAGACGACGTACGACTACGGCCGGTTCTTCGACGAGTGGTGCGAGAAGGACGCCACCGAGATGGTGCTGGCCGCGCGGAACTCACCGGCCGTCGTCCTGTGGTCCATAGGCAACGAGATACCCGACTCCACCTCCACCGCCGGGCTCGCCATGGCCGACCGGATCATCGGTGCCGTCAAGGCCGCCGACGACACCCGCCCCGTGGTCATCGGCTCGAACAAGTACCACGGTGTGCCCGCCACCGGCTCCCCGGCCGACCGCATGCTCGCCAAGCTCGACGGCCTCGGCCTGAACTACAACACGGCCGGGTCCGTCGACGCCCTGCACGCGAAGTACCCGCACCTGTTCCTCTTCGAGTCCGAGTCCTCCTCGGAGACCTCCACCCGGGGCACGTACCAGGAACCGGAACACCTCAACACGGGCGAGAACCACACGCCGGGCAGGCGGGAGGTCTCCTCCTACGACAACAACCTCGCCTCCTGGACCATGAGCGGCGAGTACGGGCACAAGAAGGACCGGGACCGGAAGTGGTTCGCGGGACAGTTCCTGTGGTCCGGCATCGACTACATCGGCGAACCGACCCCGTACGACGTCTTCCCGGTCAAGGCGTCCTTCTTCGGCGCCGTCGACACGGCCGGGTTCCCGAAGGACATGTACCACCTGTTCAAGAGCCAGTGGACGGCCGAGCCGATGGTCCATCTGCTGCCGATGAGCTGGAACCACGAGGATCTCGGGGAGGGGGGCACGGTCGAGGTCTGGGCGTACGCCAACGTGCCGACCGTCGAGCTGTTCCTCAACGGGAAGTCCCTCGGCGTCCGCGAGTTCGACGCCAAGAAGACCACCGACGGGCGCGCCTACCTGGAGACCACCGAGGCCACCGGCGACGACAGGACCGTCACCGGCGGCCCCTACCCGGGCAGTTACACCAGTCCCAACGGAAGCGCGGGCAAGCTGCACCTGACCTGGAAGGTGCCGTTCCAGCCGGGGGAGCTGAAGGCCGTGGCCCGGCGGGACGGCGAGGTGGTCGCCACCGACGTGCTGCGCACGGCCGGCCCGGCGCACGCGCTGCGGCTCACCGCCGACCGCACCTCCCTCGCCGCCGACGGCCGTTCGCTGCTCTTCGTCACCGCCGAGGTCGTCGACGCGCACGGGGTGGTGGTGCCCGGCGCCGAGCACCTCATCACCTTCGACGTCGATGGAGGCTCCCTGGCCGGGGTCGACAACGGCCGAGAGGAGAGCGCCGAGCGCTACCAGGCGAGCACCCGCACCGCATTCCACGGCAAGGCCCTCGCCATCGTCCGGTCCGGTACGAAGCCGGGCCCGCTGAAGGTCACCGCGCGGGCCGACGGCCTGCGCACGGGCACGGTCGGCGTGCGCACCACCCCGGCGCGCGAGGCCGCCGCCACCCCCGCGCCCGTCTTCGGGCCCGATCATCCCGCGCCCGCCGACCACCCCTGTGCGGACGCCAGTTACTCGGGGCGCGGGGACACGCTGCCCGCCGCGATGCTGGACGGCGACCCGGCCACCGGCTGGTCCAACGCCTTCGTGAAGCCGGCCACCGCGCTGCTGCCCGCGTTCGACGGGGCCCGCGCCGGGGACTGGGTGTCGGTCGACTTCGGACGCGGCCGGATCTTCGACCGGGTGGAGGCCTCGTTCACGGTGGACGCCACCCACACGCTGCCCGCCACGGCAGAGGTCGCGGTCTGGGACGGCCGTACCCATGTGCCGGTGACGGGCGCCCGGGTGGACTGGGCCACCGCCTCCGACACCCCCACCGTGATCACCTTCGACCCGGTGCGGGGCTCCCGCCTGCGGCTGACACTCACCAGCGCCCACCCGGGTGAGGCCAAGGGGGCGATCCGCATCAGCCGGCTCGACGTCTAGGCGCGGTCGCGGGTGGATCCGGCTCCCTCACACCAGGACCGGCTGCAGCGCGCCCTCGTGCGTGAGCAGCCACCGCTTGCGCTCGACCCCGCCCGCGTACCCGCGCAGCGCACCGTCCGCACCGATCACCCGGTGGCACGGGCGGACGAGCAGCAGGGGGTTGGCGCCCAGGGCCCGGCCCACCGCGCGGAGTTCGGCGCGCGGCACGCCCAGCCGGGCGCCCAGCTCGCCGTACGAGGCCGTCGTGCCGTAGGGGATGTCGTCCAGGGACTTCCACACCGCCCGCTGGAACGGGGTGCCGCCGGTGGTGAGTGGCAGCTCGAACCGGGTGCGACGGCCCGCGAAGTAGGCGTCCAGCTGCCGGTGCGCCTCGGCGAACGGCCCGTCCTCGCGGACCTGCGCGTGGACGCCGGGCGCGCCGCGCTGCCCGGGCATGCCGAGCGAGGTGAGCGTCAGGCCGGACGACGACACCGAGCCGGTCAGCAGCAGGTCGCCCAGCGGGCTCGGATGGACGGTGCTGATGGTGCGTGCAGTCATCGGAGTGCTCCTCGTGTCCCGCTGGGGTCTCTTTCGGTACTGCCGAGTCTGCTGCGCCGGGCGCCCGGTGACCGGCGGGAATCGGACATGGCTCTCGCGCCCCTCGGGTACCGCAGGAAAGTGCGCTTGACCTGCTGATATTTACGCGCAAGTACCCGCGCGGTACGGTGAGGGGCATGCCTGCTCTCAACGTGGAGTTCAGCGAACGGGAACTCGAGGACCTGCGGCAGATCGCCAAGGAGCGCGGTACGTCGATGAAGGCCCTCGTGCGCGAGGCCGCGGCCGCCGACATAGCCCGCCACCGGGCCCTGCAGGAGGGCGCCGAGGCATTCCGGCAGTTCTTCGCCGCCCATGCCGAGGAGTTCGCGGCGGCCTTCCCCGACGATGAACCCGCCGTGAAGGACGAGGCCGCCTGACGCATGCCTTCCGTCATCCATATCGACGTCCCCTGGCTGCTCCAGCGCCACGAGGAGGTCCTGCCCGACCAGCCCGCGGTCGACGACTTCTCCGCGCTCGTCGCCGCCGTCGCCCGGCACCGCGTGGATCCACCGCGGCTCGGCGTGGACTCCGACCCCGCCTGGCGGGCCGCCGCCCTGCTGCACACCCTCGCCATGCTCAAACCCCTGCCCGCGGCCAACGCCCGCTTCGCCTGCGCGACCGCCGTGTCCTACATGTTCGTCAGCGGCGTCGGCATCGACCCGCCCTACGGCGCCCTCGTCGATCTCGCCCGCGATCTGATGTCCGGCAAGGCCGATGTCTACGGTGCGGCGGACCGGCTGCGGTCCTGGCAGATCTGAGCGCCCAGCCCGCCCCGGCCGGCGGGGGAAGCCGCCGGGGCCGCCGGCCGGAGCAGGATGAGCGGGGCCGCCGGCCGAGGGCGGGAGGAACGGGGCCGGCGGCCGGTCTCGCGGGGCCGACCCCAGTGCACTACCGGGTCGCACACCCCGGAAGCGTGCGCGGACCGCCCGGTGCGTGTGCGCGCTTCACACGGGGCGCGTGACCTGACGAAAGGCGATGCGCGCGAGCGGCGAGTCGGCGGCATTCTGACTTTCTTTCAAAACTGCCGATGTTGTGCGGGCGCCCTGTTGTTCGTGTGGAAGTTGTGCAAGGGTTGAAACGCCCGTGCGGGGGGTAAAATCCGGGGTTCTTCCGGCACTTGCGGAACATCACCGGTCGAAAACCGGTCAATTGCCTCTTCCCGCACGCCGCAGAGGTAAGCACCAACGCAGCACGTACCAAAGGAACCCGCTCAGTGCCCACCCCCCACCCGCCTCGTCCTCCTTTTCCGCCGCCCGGCGGCGACCCCGGGGAGTCCGACGAATTGCTCGCCGGTCCGCTGCGGGCCGGCTCCGACGCGGAGGGCTCACGGTCCGCCGCCCTGCTGATGGCCCGGCACTGGCAGCCGGCCCACGACTACGCCGTGGTCTGCCTGGCGCTGTCCGGGCCGCTCGCCCACATGGTCACCGCCACCGCCTTCCACCAGGTCCTCGGCCGGCTCGCGCTCGGCGAACCCGGCGAGGCGCTGCGGCCCCGGCTGCTGGTGGCGGTCCGGGACACGGTCGTCAACTGGTCCGGCACCGACCGGATCACCGTCGCACTGCCCGGACTCGGGAAACCCGCCGGGGGTCGCGGGATGCGCGCCGCGCAGACCCTGATACCGGAAAACCGTGCCCTCTCCGACCGCTCCTTTCACGCTCTTCCCCGGCTTGAGCAGACGCTGTTGTGGCACACCGAGGTCGAGGCCGAGCCGATATCCGTCCCCGCCGGACTGCTGGGCGTGGACATCGAGAGCGCGGCGGCCGCACTGGAGCAGGCGCGGGAGAAATTCCGCGAGGGCCTGGTGCGCGCCCACCGGGAACTCGCGCCCGGCAAGGATTGCCGCTACTACAACCGCCTGCTCGACGCGCCGATCCGCCGGGGCGGGGCCGGCGCCCTGCTGCCCGACGTCCAGGAGCACCTGTCCGCCTGCTCCTACTGCCGGCACGCCGCCGAGCAACTGGGCCACGCGGACGCCGCCCCGGGTGTGCTGCTCGCCGAGGCCGTGCTCGGCTGGGGTGCCCGCCGCTACCTCGACTCCCGTCCCGGCCGCCGGCCCGGTCCCGCCCGCGGCCGCGGTGGTTCCCGGCGCTCCGGCGGACGCCGGCGCGGTGGCGGCGGACCCGGCCTGCTCGCCCGCGCCGCCCTGCCCGGCGCCCGGCGGCGCGGCGACGGCGCGGCCCCGGACAAGGCCCCGGTCTCGCGCGGCCGGCGCCGCGGCGGCGAGCCCGGGCCGCTCGCCCGGGTGGCCGGCCCCGCCTGGTCCTCCAAGGCGCTGCTCACCGGAGTCGGTGTCGCCTCGGCCGGGCTGCTGGCGACCGTCCTCGCGATCAGCGTGTGGCCGGACGGCGCCGACGGCACCGACCCGGTCGCCTCCACCAGCGCCGTCCCCGGCAGCGCCGCCGGCCGCACACCGCCCTCCTCCGGCGCCGCACCGGGCACCGCGGAACTGCCCGCGGCCGGCCGCCCCACCCGGCTGCGCAACGCCGCCGCCGGCCTGTGCCTGGACATCGACGGCACGCCGAAGGCCGGGGCGAGCGCGGTCCTCGCCGTCTGCTCGTCGGCACCCGGCCAGCAGTGGGTCCACGACGCCGACGGACTGCTGCGCAGCGCGGCCGACGCGGGGCTGTGCCTGGACTCGCACGCCGACGCCGGTGTGGTGATCCTCGGCAGCTGCGCCGACGCCGGCTCGAAACGCGGCGACGACGTGCGCTACGACCTCACCGCGCAGGGCGAGTTGCTGCCCCACTGGGACCGGACCCTCGCCCTCGCGACGTCCACCCAGAACGCGGGCGCCGACCTCGTCGTCAAGGTCCGGGACCGCTCCGCCGGCCAGCGCTGGCTGACCGACTCGCCCTCGGCGACCCCCGGCTCCCTCTCCGTCGCCGGCACGGGCGGTCCGTCGGCCCGGCCCGCGCGCCAGCCGGTGAGGAACACCTGAGGCACAGCCGGTGGCGGCCCGCCCGCCACCGGCGACGGCGGCTCAGCGGCGGGCGGCCGCCGCGTCCAGGATGCGGGCGAGCTCCCGGGGCGTGGAGAACATCGGCCAGTGACCGGTCTTCAGCTCGACCAGCTCCCAGCGTCCGCCCCGCAGCGCCTCCGTCACCGCCGGCAGCGGGTCACGGCCGTCCAGGCCGCACTTGACGTAGGTCGCCGGCAGCTCGGCCAGCGGACGCCCCAGCACGGCGGGTTCCGTCAGCGTGGCGGCGGGGTGCGCGGTGCCCTCGGCGATGAGACGGGCGATCTGCTCGTCCGTGAGGTCCTGGTGCGCGTAGGCCGCCGCCGGAAGGAGCGGCCACACTCCCTCCCGTTCGTCGAGAGCGGCACGGATGTGATCGCTGGGGAAGCCGTCGAGGAACGACACCCCGTCCTCCGGCAGGTTGGAGTCGACGAACACCACTCGGCGCAGCCGGTCGCCGATCCGCTCGGCCGCCTGCCCGACCGGCACGCCCGAGTAGCTGTGCCCGACCAGGACGACGTCCCGCAGCTCTCGCCGCTCGACCTCCTCGACGATGTCCTGGACGTGGATCTGCTGCCCCGCGGGCGAGTGCTTCTTCTCGGCCAGCCCGGACAGGGTGAGGGCGTGCACCGTGTGGCCGGCGGCGCGCAGGTCGGCGGCCACCTCGTCCCACGCCCACGCCCCCAGCCAGGCACCCGGCACCAGTATGAAATCGGTCATGGGCGTCAACGTACCGGATGCCTGCCCCAACTCCCGGCAAAGCGTGCGGAGTTGACCATTCCGGCCCGGGCCCGGCGCATGGGCGCCGGGCCGTTCGGCCGGGGGCGGCCCGCGAGGCGCTCAGCCGACCCGGGCCACCGCCCGGACCGGAGCGCCGTCCGCCCCGGGGAGCCTCAGCGGGAAGAGGAACACCTCGACCGTCTCCGCGCCCACCAGGCGCTCGAGGCCGGTGAGGTTCTCGGCGATCACCCCGCCCGCGCCGCACAGCACCCGATGGGCCGGCAGGCCGTGGTCCGCGGGGGGATCGCCGGGCCGGGGCGTGGGGTCCACGCTGAGCGCGTCCACGGCCACGGTGCGGGCGCCGGCCGCCACCACGGCCCCCGCGGCCCCGGGAGTCAGCCACGGGTGGTCGAGGTACGCGTCGGTGCCCCAGTGCGCCGACCAGCCCGTGGCGAGCAGCAGCAGTGCGCCGGGTGCCGCCGCGAGGGCGGCGAGCGCGGGGGACAGCAGGCCTTCGGTGAGGGGCGAGCGGGCGGGCAGCCCCCGCACGTCGGCCACGACCGCGGGTCCCGCGAACCGGCTCAGCGGCAGCTCGTCCAGGCGGGGCCAGGCGTCGTCCACGTGGTAGGGCGCGTCGACGTGCGTGCCGGACTGCGAACCCAGGTGCAGGGCCAGGACGTTGACGCCGTCGGCCGGGGCCCGCAGCGCGGGCGAGACCCTCACCTCCGGGTCACCGGGATACACGGGCATCCCGGTGACCACGGGTACCGACAGGTCGAGCCAGTCGCTCATCGGCCGCCCTCGGCCGCGAGCGCGGGGGAGGCGTCCTCCGCCGGGGCGCCGGGACCGGTGATCGGCGGCACCGCCGTCTCGACCGTACGGGCCAGCCGGGCGCCCTCGGGTCCGTACACCGCCCGGGGCTCGGGGAACAGCCGCAGCAGCGTCAGGAACAGTACGGCGGCCACCGCGAGCGACAGGGGCAGACTGATGTCGACGCCGTTCGCCACGTTCCCCAGCGGGCCGACGAACTGGCCCGGGATGTTCGTGAACAGCACACCGACCACCGCGGCCACCCACCAGGCCGTCATGCCGCGCCAGTTCCAGCCGTGCGTGAACCAGTAACGGCCCCCGCGCTGGCGGCGGTTGAAGACCTGCAGCGCCTCGGGGTCGTACCAGCCGCGCCGGGTGTGGAAGCCGAGCATCATCACGACCATCCACGGCGTGGTGCAGGTGATGATCATCGTGGCGAACGTCGAGATCGACTGCACGAGGTCCAGGCCGAACCGGCCGACGAAGATGAACGCGACGGACAGCACGCCGACCAGCAGCGTCGCCTGGACGCGGGAGAGTCTCGGGAACACCGACGAGAAGTCCAGGCCGGTGCCGTACAGCGAGGTGGTGCCCGTCGACATGCCGCCGATCAGGGCGAGCAGACAGACCGGCAGGAAGAACCAGCTCGGCGAGATCGCCAGCAGCCCGCCCACGAAGTCGGGCGCGGCCGGGTCGACGTACTTCGGCGCCTTCGTCGCGATGATGCTGGCGGTCGCCAGGCCGAAGACGAACGGCAGCAGCGTCGCGATCTGGGAGAGGAACGCGGCGCCGACCACCTTGCGGCGGGGTGTGTCCGCCGGGATGTAGCGCGACCAGTCGCCGAGAAACGCGCCGAACGACACCGGGTTGGACAGTACGATCAGGGCCGCACCTGTGAACGACGGCCAGAAGAGGGACCGGGTCGAGGCGCTGGCCGAGGCGGTGAACACACCGGCGTACGACGGGTCGAAGTCACCGGCGAAGGCGATCGCGCCGAGCAGGAAGAGCACGGTCGCCGAGGTGACGGCGATCTTGTTGACGAACAGCATGAACCGGAAGCCGTAGACGCACACGGCGAGGACCAGCCCGGCGAACAGGGCGTACGCGACGACGTACGACGGTGTGCCGCGCTCCAGGCCGAACAGCCGGTGCGCGCCGCCGACCAGGGCGTCGCCCGAGCTCCACACCGAGATGGAGAAGAACGCGACGGCCGTCAGCAGGGACAGGAACGAGCCGACCACCCGGCCGTGCACACCCAGGTGCGCGGAGGACGCGACCGCGTTGTTGGTGCCGTTGACCGGACCGAACACGGCCATCGGGCACAGGATCAGCGCGCCCGCGACGACACCGAGGACAGTGGCCGCGAGCCCCTGCCAGAAGGAGAGTCCGAACAGGATCGGGAACGCGCCGAGGACGCAGGTGGAGAAGGTGTTGGCGCCGCCGAAGGCGACCCGGAACAGGTCGAGCGGGGTCGCGGTGCGGTCGGCGTCGGGGATGCGCTCGACGCCGTAGGGCTCCACCTCGGTGAGGGACGGCGGCGGCGCGGTGGGCGAGTCGGGGGACTGACGGGTCACGGGGGCTCCAGCGGGGACACGGCGATGGAGCGCTTGGTGGCGCGGCGGTGACGGACGGCCGCCGGTGCCGCGGGGTGTGCGGCGCGGGCGCGGGCCGCCCGGAGGGGTCTGCCGACGGTACGGCGCCGGCGAAGACCCCTGCCAGAGGATGAATCATCCTTCTTCGCCGTCCTCGGTGGAGGAATTGGCCACCTCCTCGACGTCCGGTCCCTGGGCGCGGACCCGTTGGACGTGTTCCAGTGACGCGCGCAGCTCGGTCAGCCAGTCGTCGGTGTGGTGCTGGACCAGGCGCACGCACCAGGCGAGCGCCTCGCTGCGGCTGCGTGCGACACCTCCCGCGATGAGCGTGTCCAGGACCTGCCGTTCCGGCTGGCGCAGCCGGGTCATCACCGGCGCGGCCACATGCGTGAACAGGGCGCGCTCCGCGCCGCACACCACCCCCCAGGAGACCTTCCGGCGGAACAGCTGCTCGGCCTCCCGGGCCACCTCCACCCGGTCCTCGCGGGTGCGTTCCCGGAACTCCTGGATCCGGGCCCGCAGGGCGGCCTCCCGCTCCGTGTCCGAGGCGTCCTTGGCGAGCCGGGGTTCGGGGACGCGCCCGATCACGGTGATCTCCTCGCGGTCGGCGGTCACCTCGACCAGTTCCTCGAACAGATCGTCGGGCAACCGGCCGGCGAACCAGCCCCGCAGCTTCTCTCTCTGCTCTGTCGTAATCATGTAATCAGCATTACGGCGGTCATTTCATGAACACAAGGGGTCACGAAGGGGTTCGCCGAGGGCAGAGCCGGAATGTTTCAGGACGATTAACGACGCGCTGATTTTCAGCCATTCGGAAGGGCGTGCGGCGCGGAACCCGCTCCGTTCCTGGGTCACGGTGTGCGGATTCCGTGACTTCACGCCACTGCTTCAACACGAAAGGTTACCGAAACCCATGCGTTCGATGTGAGTTTCGTGGCCGGACTCGGCAGAGTGGCGCTCGCCGCCCCGGTGCCCGACCGGGTCCGGGCCGGCACCTCGTCTGTTCGAGCGGAAGGATGCACACAATGCGGAACACCGCGCGCTGGGCAGCGGCCATCGGCCTGACGGCCGCCGCCGTTTGCGGACCCCTGACCGGGGCCGCCGTCGCTGCACCGGGCGCCGCCCCGTCGTCGCTCTACGCCCCCTCGGCGCTGGTCCTCACCACGGGCCACGGCAGCGACGCGGCCACGGCCACTCCGGAGCGCGCCGTCACCCTGACATGCGCCCCCACGGCGTCCGGCACCCACCCGGCCGCGTCCCAGGCCTGCGCGGAGCTGCGCGGCGCCGGCGGCGACTTCGGTGCCCTGAAGACCGGCGACGTGTGGTGCACCAAGCTGTACGACCCGGTCGTCGTCACCGTCCAGGGCGTCTGGCAGGGCAAGCGCGTCTCGTACGAGCACACCTTCGGCAACACCTGTATGCGGGACTCCGTCGGCAGCGGCGTCTTCGCCTTCTAGGAGCCGGGATCGCACGTGTCCCCGCACACGCCGGATCAGGTCCGCAACTGGGGAGTGCGGCCCCTGGAGCGGGGAACCTGCGATCTCGTACCGGAACCGACGGGCGGAGTGGGGCCGCCCGCCGGATTCCGGGCACACAGCCGCTCCCCGGGCGGGCCCGTGGGGGGCCTTTCCCGGGGAGCGGCGAAAAACAGGCGGTTTCAGTCGGTGTCCTTGCCCTTGTGCCGGTGACTCGTGTCGCACCAGGGGTAACGGCGACTGCGCCGGCACGTACACAGAGCGACACGGAAACGGTCCGAGGAGACCGTGGTGCCGTCCTCCAGCTCGATCTCCACCGGCCCCTCGACCAGCAGCGGCTCCCCCCGCCGCATGGTGATCCGGCGGCCCCGGTCAGCGGATTCGTTCGGCACGGACGACCACCAGCTCCTCCCTCTCCTCGCCCGGCGCGAGCAGACCGCGCCTGCGCAGCCAGTCCTCCCGGGAGCGCAGTACCGGCCCTAGGGCGATCCACCGGCGCCGGACCACCGCGGCCTTCAGGCCCGCGGCGCGCAGCAGTTCCAGTGTCCGGCAGGGATCGCTGAGCGCGGAGTGCACGGTCAGCAGCACCCCTCCGGGGCGCAGCAGCGCGGGCGCGTCCCGGCAGATGCGGTCCAGCAGCAGCCGCCCGTCCCAGCCCGCGTCCCAGGCCCGGGACCTGCCACGCGGGACGTGACCGGCATCGGGTGCCGGAACGTAGGGCGGGTTCGCGAGGATCAGGTCGTACCTGCGGCCCCGGACGGGCCCGAAGAGGTTGCCCCGCCGGATCCGTACCGGCAGCCGGGCCAGCCACGCGTTCACCCGTACCGTCCACACCGCCAGCCGGGACACGTCCACCGCGGTCACCTCGGCGCCCTGCCGGGCCGCCTCCAGAGCGAGCGCCCCGCTGCCGGTGCCGAGGTCGAGCACATGCGCACCGGCCGGCGGAGCCTCCTCGCGGAGGGCCTCGGCCAGCAGCTCCGTGTCGTCCTGCGGGGCGTACACGCCCGGGAGCACCACAGCGATCACCTCGCACGAGTACCCCGATATTCACGGCGTACGGGTCATGTGTGGCTCAAGGGGCGTGCGCAGTGAGGAGCGCCCGGCGCGCCAGTCGGTGAGCAGCCGACGGGCCAGACGGTCCTCCAGGTACTCGGTGGCGTCGATCCCGAAGGCCACGTCCGCCGCGAGTTCCGGCTCCTCGGCGAGCAGTCCGCCGATCACGTCATGGCGTACGACCTGTTCGTGGACCGCGTCCGCCTCGACATGCTCGTCGTAGAAGAACTCCGCGGCGGCTCCGGCGCCGGTGCGGCGCATCGCCTCGGCGAGCCGGCGGGAACCCGGTGACGAGGTGATCTCCACCTCGGCGAAGTGACCCACCAGCGCGGCGCGCAGCTCGCGGTGCAGGCCGAACAGGGACATCAGGTTGACGACGGCCAGCATCTCCGCGCGGGCCGCGTCCAGATAGTGGCCGTAGGTGGTCTCCAGGCCCAGGTCCGCCATCAGCGCGGCGAACAGACGCGCGTGCACCCGGTCGGCCCGGCCGCCGCCGAACTCGTCGAACTCGACCGCCGCCATCGCCGCCTTGGCCCGGCCCCACAGCCGGGGCAGCACCCAGGCGTGCGGGTCGGCCTCCTTCAGGTGGTACAGGGAGCGCTGGGCGGCGTACTCGCGCAGGTGCCACCACTCGCCCTCCGCGCACAGGAAATGGGTGACGCCCGTGCCCTCGGCCGGTTCGACCAGGAGCGCGGCGAGCGCGTCGTCGAGGCTGTCGTGGCCCGGCGTGTCCGCACGCAGCGCGGACAGGAAACGCCGCTCCAGCGCGGCGCGGACCCGCAGCAACCCGGGGTCCCACTCATACCGCGGGCCGACGCCGGCGAAGCCCCGGTAGTGCAGCTCGTAGCAGAGGTACAGGGCGAGTTGTGCGTCGTCGCCGTAGGGATCCGCCGCCTCTGCCTCGGCGGGGCGGGGGAGGGGGCCCGTGCCGCGCAGGTACGCGGCGACCGCGGCGGACAGCGGGCCTCGGGGCGGGGGCAGCCGGGGTCCTCGTGGCTGGCTGTTCATGGGGCTCGGGTACCCCCACCTCCGGAAGACACCGGGGCGCGCGCCCGTGGGCGCGGAGGCACCTGGGCGAGGCCCGCCGAGCCGGTCGGCTCAGTCCCCGTCCGCCTGCTCCTGCGCTCCGGTGTTCGGTGTGATGGCATCCCCGGCCTCGCCCGGGGTCTTGGCCTCGTCGCGCTTCTCGGCCTCCTCGACCTCCCGGAGCACCTCCTCCAGGGCCGACTCGGGCCGGTCCTCGTGCTCGTTGCCACCGGGCATGACGTCTCCTCCCGTCGTCGCCGACGTCTTGATCCATCACGGGTTACCCGCCCGTGCCGTCTCAAGCGTCCCGCCGGGGGTGCGCCCGGGCCACCTGTCCGGTACCGCCCGCCGGTGGCGCCCGTGGCCGGAGCCACCGGCGCGGCCTTCCCGCCTCCTCGTACCGGGAGGCGGAGGTCCGGGTCGGCACGCAGGCACCGGCGGTAGGGCCGAAGAGCACCGGCCGTGCGGCGGCAGGCCCCGGCCGGTGAGTGCGGCGACGGCCGCGACGGGGACCGCATGACCGCCCGCACGCCCCCCCGTGGCAGGGCGAGGGGCCGCCGTCTCCCTGCTGGCGGCGGCCCCCCGGGTCCGGGCGGGTCCGGCGGTCACATGTGGACGACCGGCGCGGCGCTCGCGTCCTGCTGCGGCACCCCCCGCCGGTAGAACAGGAAGGTCAGCAGCGCGCCGGCGGCGAAGAAGCCCGCGGACCACCAGAAGGCGGTCGTGTAGCTCTCGATCGTCGCCTGCGCCCGCACCAGCTTGCTGGTGGCGTCCCGGCCGGACAGGTAGTCGGTGGCGGCGCTCGCGGCGAGGGTGTTCAGCAGGGCCGTGCCGATCGAACCGCCCACCTGCTGCATGGCGTTGACGGTCGCCGAGGCCACGCCCGCGTCCTCGGCGGCGACCCCGCCGGTGGCCAGCTGCATGGCCGGCGGCATGACCAGGCCGAGGCCCACGCCGATCACGATCAGCTGGGGCAGCACCGCGCTGAGGTAGTGCGAGCCGAGGCCGATGCCGGTCAGCCAGGCCATGCCCGCCGTGGCGACCGCGAAGCCCAGCGGGATGACGGTCTTCGGGCCGAGTCGGGGTAGCAGGAGCGTGGTGCCCACCTGCGCGGTCACCATCAGGGCGCCGACCATCGGCAGGAACGCGACGCCGGTCTTCGTCGGGCTGAAGCCGAGGTTGAGCTGGAGGTAGTAGGTCAGGAAGAGGAACACGCCGAACATGCCCGCGCCGGTGATCAGCACCGCGAGGAAGGAGGCCGCCCGGTCCCGGTCGAGCAGGATGCGCAGCGGCAGCAGCGGGTGCGCGGCCCGGGTCTGCCACCAGGCGAAGGCCGTCAGGAGCGCTCCGCCGGCGATCAGGAAGCCCCAGGTCAGCGGCGAGCCCCAGTCGTGGGTCTCGGCGTTGGAGAAGCCGTAGACCAGGGAGAACAGGCCGGCGGCCACGAGCACCGTGCCCGGCACGTCCAGCTTGGCGTTCGCCGCGTCGCGGTGGTTGCCCAGCAGGATCCAGCCGCCGGCGAAGGCGACGACCGCGATGGCCACGTTCACGTACAGGGTCCAGCGCCAGTCGAGGGCGTCGGTCAGCACGCCGCCGAGCAGCAGGCCCACGGCACCGCCGGCGCCGGCGATCGCGCCGTACACGCTGAAGGCGCGGGCCCGTTCCCGGGCGTCGGTGAAGGTGGTGTTGAGCAGCGACAGCGCGGCGGGCGCGAGCAGTGCGCCGAAGGCACCCTGCAGGGCACGGGCGGCGACCAGCATGGTGAAGCCGTTCGCGGCACCGCCGAGCGCGGAGGCCGCGGCGAAGCCGACGACGCCGACGAGGAAGGCGGGCTTGCGGCCGAAGAGGTCGGCTATGCGCCCGCCGAGCAGCAGCAGGGAGGCGAAGGCGAGGGCGTACGCCGTCACGATCCACTGCCGGTTGCCGTCGGAGAAGCCGAGGTCGGTCTGGGCGGACGGCAGCGCGATGTTCACGATCGTGGCGTCGAGGACGACCATCAGCTGGGCGACGGCGATGACCGCGAGGATCCACCACCGCCTCGGCGAGGCCGCGCCGTGCTCGATCGCCGCGGCCTCGGCTCGGGAGCCCTCGGCCAGGGTCTTCTGGGACATGGAGAACCACTCCAGGGGAAGTCGTTCGCAAACAGCCCGTAAACGAAACTGTTTCGTACACGTCGAGCCTAGAACACCTCCAGCGAAACGGCAACGTTTCGCTTGTTTTGAGTTCGGTGCGACGTGTATTCCTTGACGGGCATATAACTGTCACGGCATATTCGCTGGTATGTCCGACGCAGTGCTCTGGTCCGCCCTCGCCGACCCGCACCGGCGGGCCATCGTCGCGCTCCTGCGGGACCGCCCCCGGTCCGTCGGAGAGATCGTCGAATCCTGCGGACTGAGCCAGCCCAGCACGTCCAAGCACCTGAAGGTGCTCCGCGAGGCGGGTCTGGTCCGGGTCAGCCAGGACGCGCAGCGCCGCGTCTACGCCCTCGACCCGGCGCCGATCGCCGCGCTCGACGCCTGGCTGGAGCCCTACCGCAGGCTGTGGAACCGCAGCCTGGACGCCCTGGGCAGGCGCCTCGACGAAGCGCCGGACGACCCCCCGCACCCCCCGCCCCAGAAGGACTGAACCACCATGCCCGTCGACCTCACCGGCACCTACCTGACCCTGGACGACGGCCGCCCCGCCGTCCGGTTCAGCCGCACCTACGACCACCCCGTGGACCGCGTCTGGCGGTTCGTCACCGACCCCGACGAACTCGCCCAGTGGTTCCCCTCCCGCGCCGAGATGGAGCTGCGTCCCGGCGGCACCATCCGCTTCACCGGCGACCCGGACATGCCCGAGTCCACCGGCCGGGTACTCGCCGTCGACCCGCCCCGGCACCTGTCCTTCGCGTGGGGCGGCGACGAACTCCACTTCGACCTGGAGGCCGTCGGCGCCCGAGGCACCCGGTTCACGCTGACCGACGTCCTCGGCGCCGCCGACACCGCCGCCCGCAACGGCGCCGGCTGGGAGGTGTGCCTCGCCGCGCTGGACGCCAAGGTCCGCGGCGAGCGTTTCGAGGGCCCGCACGCCGGGCCGAGCGCGTCCTGGAAGGCGTTCTACGACGGTTACCTCGGTGCCGGTGTGCCCTCCGGCGCGCCCGTGCCCGGCCTGGACTGACCGGCGCCGGAGCGCACCGCCGGGCATCCGCGCCGAGCGACGGCGGCCGCACCGGTCGGCTCGCGGACCGCCGGGCCAGGGCCGCGGACAGCGCGCCGGACCCGCCGGAGCCACCCGCACGCCCGGATGGCCGCCCGGGCACACGAGGAACGCGGTGCTTCCCACGCACGCGTGCCGGCGCGGAACTCGCCCGCCGTGTTCCTGAGCACCGGACCCGGCGCGGGAAACCGGGGTCGTCCCCGTCCGCTCAGCACCCAGGAGGAGACCAGCCGCCCACAGGCCCGCCGTGCCGCATCCTCGGCGAGTTCCGCAGCCCCGTGTCCCGTCCGCCGCGTCGGCGTGCAGCGGCAGGACGCGGTCGTGGCCGCGCGGCACGTCGTACCGGCGGACGCGGGAGGCCGCGATCGGATCGTGCGGCCCACCGCGGTCCGGTGCGCGCTCGCCCGCGGCCGGTCCCGGCCGTGGGGCGGGCCGGGTCCCACCACCGGCGGTCCGGACGGGCGCCCGACCCGTGACTGCTCCACGTCTCACCTGGATCGACCGGTCGCGCAGGGGCAGGCCCGCGTCGAGCGCCGCGCGCGCCACGCCCCTCCGCTCCCAGAGGCCGAAGGTCCTCGGGCGGCTGGATGCCGAGGGTCCCGGCATACGGCCGCCGGCCCCGGAGCCGGTCCGCCGACCGGCGTTCCACTCGTCGGCGCAGGCCGAGGGGTGGCCGTCGGACCGACCGGATCCGCATCGCCCATCGGCACCTCGGTGTACGGACCCTGCTCCCGCACGGGCCCCGCGTGGCGCCACCAGTCCGGGCCCGCACGCCGGCACTCCCCGGATCCGTCCTCGCCCGCCGCGGGCGTGCGGCGCGGTCCCGCCGTGCGCGGAGTTTCAGTGTGTGGCGCCCTGGATACACCGCGAGGGTTCGGCCCCGGAGTGCGCGAGCCCGTGCACACACGTCGCAGTGAGGTCGTCACCATGTCCCACCCCCCGCCCCCCGCAGGACCGCCGAACCGCACCGGGCCGGTCGCGACCTCCGCCGTTCAGGAGGGTTCCGTCCTCGGATCCGGGACTCCGGCCGACCGGACCCGCACCGCCCTGGTGACCGGCGCCTCCTCGGGCATCGGCGCCGTCGTCGCCCGTCGGCTGGCCGCCGAGGGAGGCTGGCGGCTGGTGCTGAACGGACGCGACGCCACCCGTCTGGAGCAGGTGGCCGCGCAGGCCGGCGCGCTGGCCCTGCCCGCGGACCTCACCCGGCCGGGCGCCGACCGCCTGCTCACCGACCTCGTCCTGGACCACGCGGGCCGCCTCGACCTGCTGGTGGCCAGCGCGGGTGTGGGCTGGGCCGGCGACTTCACCGGGATGCCGCACGCCCGCATCGACGAGATCGTCGGCGTCGACCTGCTGGCCACGCTGCACCTCGTACGCGCCCTGCTGCCCCACATGGTCGCGGCCGGTTCCGGGCGCATCGTGCTCATCGGGTCCGTCGCCGGCAGCTTCGGCGTGCGCGGCGAGGCCGTGTACTCCGCCGCGAAGGCCGCCCTGGCCGCCTTCGCCGACGCCCTGCGCTACGAGCTGCGCCGCACCGGGGTGGGGGTCACCCATGTGGTCCCCGGCGCCGTCGACACGCCGTTCTTCGAGCGGCGGGGCGCCCCCTACACCCGGGCGTGGCCGCGGCCGGTGTCACCCGAACGGGTGGCCGACGCCGTCTGGAACGCCGTCCTGCACGGTACGGACGAGGTGTACGTCCCCGGCTGGCTGCGCTTCCCCGCCCGGGTCCGCGGCGTGGCGCCCGGGCTCTACCGGCGGCTCGCCGCCCGCTTCGGATGAACCGCCATGACCGCCGTCACCGTGCTGCTCGCCCTGCTCGCGGCGCTCTCCAACGCGTCCGCCTCGGTGCTGCAGCGCCGGGCCGCCGTGCAGGAGCCCGACCAGGGCGGCGGAGCGGGCGCCGCGCTGCGCCGGCTGACCCATCTGCTGCGACGCCCGAACTGGCTGGCGGGCACCGGGCTGCTGGCCCTGTCCAGCGTGCTGCAGGGCGGGGCGCTGGCCACGGGCAGCCTGTCCCTCGTCCAGCCCCTGCTCGCGGCCGAGCTGCTGTTCACGCTGGTCGTGGGCAGCGTCGTCTTCCGGCGTGCGCCCGACCGCCGGACCTGGCTGGCCTTCGCCGCCCTCGCCGTGGGGCTGGCCCTCTTCCTCGTGGCGGCCTCGCCGTCCGCCGGCCGGCCCACGGCATCGCCCCGGTCCTGGCTGGTGGGCGGCAGCGGCGCGCTCGGTGCCGTGGTGCTGCTGACGGTGGCCGCCCGTCCGACGAGGGGTGCCTCCCGGGCCGCGCTGTTCGGGCTCGCCTCGGCCGTGTCCTTCGCGACCACCGCGGCCCTGCTGAAGGAGGCCGTGGGGCAGCTCGGCCAAGGGCCGGGCGCGATGTTCGGCCACTGGGCGCTGTACGCCACCGGCGCCGCCGGACTGGTCGCCTTCCTGCTGCTGCAGAGCGCGCTGGGCGCCGGGTCCCTGACGGCCTCCCAGCCCGCCCTCACCCTCGGCGACGCGGTGACCAGCGTCATCCTGGGCTGGGTGCTGTTCGACGAGGTGATCCAGCTCGGGCTGCGCGTGATCCCCGAAGTGATCGGCATCGGACTGATCGGGGCGGGCAGCATCGGACTCGCCCGCGCCTCGGACGACGGACAGGAATGGGACACGCACGTGCGGGACCGCGGGGACCGCGGGGACCGCAAGAGACGTCACCCGAACCGTGCGCACCGACAGGACGCCACACCCCCGTGAGCGGGCGCCCACCCACCAGGAAGGCGGTGCAGCGATGCCCCCGACCTCCGGCCGTAACTGGCGCAAGGCGGCCCTGCTGCTGCCCGTCGGGGTCGCGGCCGCCCACATCGGACCGGCGGCCACCTGGCTCCCCGGCGTACGGCTGCTGCTGTTCCCCGGGCTGTCCGGCACCGGCCGCGGCCGGCACGTCGCGCTGACCTTCGACGACGGCCCCGACCCGGAGGCCACGCCGTACTTCCTCGACGCGCTGGACGACGTCGGTGTGCGGGCGACGTTCTTCGTGCTCGGCGAGAACGTGGTGCGTCATCCCGCGCTGGCCCGGGAGACCGCCCGGCGCGGACACGAACTCGCGGTCCACGGCTGGACGCACGACCGCCCCTGGCGCCCCGCCCCCGTCCGGGACGCCGAGCAGGTGGCCCGCACCGTCCGCGCGGTGCACGACATCTGTGGGCACCGGCCCCAGTGGTACCGGCCGCCGTACGGGATCCTCACGTCCGGACGCTGGCTGGCGGCCCGGCGGGCCGGGCTGCGAACGGTGCTGTGGTCGGCCTGGGGCAGGGACTGGACGGCCGACGCCACCCCCGCGTCCGTGCGGACCCTGGTCGCGGCGGACCTGCGGGGCGGCGGCACCGTCCTGCTGCACGACTCCGACCGGCTCGCGGCCCCCGGCTGCTGGCGCTCGGCGCTCGGCGCCCTGCCGGCCCTCGTGGAGGGCTGCCGGGAGGCGGGACTGGCGGTCGGCCCGCTCCGCGACCACCGACCCTTTCCGGCTGAGTGACCGGCCTCGCGTGGTCCCCGACGGCCCGTCCGCCTCACCGCGGCGACCGACCCGCCCTCGGTGGCGGTCCGGGCACGCCCGACACCACCGCGCGATATCTGGTCAGGTTCGCCGCGGGCCGGGCCGGAGGCAGTCGCGTCCTCGTGTCACCCCGCACCATCGGCCCGGTGCGTCGGCGGACAGTGCCGGGAGGCCGCGTGTCCCCGCGTCACCACCCGGCCGCCCACGCCATCGGGTCGTCCCGGAACAGCGCGTGCCCCCGGGTCACCCGTTCCCTGCGTTCCCGGCCGTCCTCCGCGAGCCGGTCCAGAGCCGCCAGCAGGGTGCGCCCGTCGGGGGCCAGTTCCGCGAGGCCGAGCTCGGCCATGCGGCGGACCCCGTCGACCCCGTGGCCGGGCAGCGGCCGGTAGCCGATCACGGGCAGCCCGGCGGCCAGGGCCTGGACGGCGGTCTGGCCGGCCGCGTTGTCCAGCAGGGCGTACGCGGCACACAGCAGCCCGGGCATGTCGTCCACCCAGTCCAGGGCGAGCACCCCCGGCACCCGGGCCACCCGCGCCCGCAGCCGCGCGTTGCGCCCGCACAGCGCCACCGGCAGATAGCCGGCCCCCGTCAGCAGCCGGGCGGTGCCCCGTGCCCGGGACGCCGCGCCCCAGGCGCCGGCGGACAGCAGCACCGGCGGGCGGCCCGGTGCCCGCCCGGCGAACCGCTCACGCCACCCGGCCGCACCGGGCGCCGACACGTGGAACTGCGGCGCGACCGCCGGACCGGTCGCCACGGCGGGCCTGCCCAGTGCCCGGCGCACCTCGGCCGCCGCCCCGTCGGTGAGGCACAGGTACTGGTCGTTGCCCGGATGCAGCCACTGCCGGTGCACGGCGAAGTCGACGAGGAAGACGGCGCTCGGCACCCGCAGCGCGCCCCGGGCCCGGAGATGACCGGTGAGCTGCGCCGCCAGGTGGAAGACGGACACCACCACGTCGGCGTCCAGCCGCCGCACCAGGTCCGTCAGACGTTCGGCGGCGAGCCGGGCCAGCGGCACCCCGCTCGGGCGCGGCACCCGGCCGCCGCGCAGGAACGCGCCGTACACACCGGCGTACACCCAGGGAAAGTGCCGCACCGACGCCTGGTACGAGCGGCGCAGCCCTCCGCCCAGGCCGTACGGCAGCAGCCGCAGCACGTCCGCCACATGCGGCTCGTGGCCGTGCGCCGCGGCCCGGCGCGCCAGTTCGGCGGCCACGGTGTCATGACCGGCCCCCATGCCCGCGCTCAGGATCAGCGGGCGCCGCCGATCGCTCGGCACGGCCTCTTCCGGGGAGGGCAGCCCGGCAGGAGTACGCACGGGTTCCGATTCTCCGGTGGGCACCGCCCGCAAACCGCTCACCCCGCCACCGTGTCACCGCCGGGGCGGGCCCGCGACACGGCACCGGCGTGAGTTGCCCGGAGCGCGCCGGGGTGGATGAATCGGCACTGGAGAGCGAGTGGGCGGCGAGCACGGGAGGAGCCGTGAGGCGGTGGCGGCGCGGCCTGCACCGCGCTTGGGAGTGGCTCAGGGCCGGGGCCCTGTTCGAACACGGCCGTGAGCTGGAACTGATGCACCGGGCCATGGGGTTCGCCACCCTGGCCCTGGTGACGCTGGCACCGCTGCTGATCGTGGTCGCCGCCGCCGACCCCCTGGTGCGGGGCGGATTCGCCTCGTGGCTCACCGACGGCATGGGCCTGTCCGGCCGGTCCGCCCATGTGATCACCGACGTCATCAGCCCGCCGCGCAACGTCATCGGCACCACCAGCGTCTGGGGCGGTGTCCTGCTGGCCGTCTTCGGTGTGTCCTTCGGCGGCAGCGTGCAGAACGCCTACGAGCGGATCTGGAGTCTGTCCTCCGGCCCCTGGCACCGGGTCTGGCGACAGGCGACGTGGCTCGTGGTGCTCACCGCCTACCTCTACCAGGAGGTGGCGACCAAGAACGCCCTGCACGGCGGCCAGCGGATCGCCCTGTCCACGATGAGCGGCGTGCTGTTCTTCTGGTGGGGACAGTGGTTCCTGCTCGGCGGCCAGATCCGCTGGCGCTCGCTGTTCCCGGGAGCCGTGGCCACGGTCGTCGGCCTGGCGGGCCTGCGGGCCTTCTCCTACCTGGTCTTCACCCCGCTCAGCGTCACCAACGCGCTCAGTTACGGTGCCGTCGGAACCGTGCTCGTGGTGGAGTCCTGGCTCATCGGGGTCGGGTTCGTCATCTACGGCGGCGCGCTGTTCGGCCGCTGGTTCTGCGAACACCACTGGATTCCGCACCACGACGACCGTCCGCGGGACGACGACACCCCCTAGGCCATCTGCCGGCGCACCAGCTCGTGCAGCCGGCCCGTGGTGTCGGCGAGCAGCTCGGCCGGGGTGCCCTGCTGGACGACCTTGCCGTCCTCCATCACGATCACCCGGTCGGCGTCCAGGACCGTCGACAGACGGTGCGCGATGACCACGCGGGTGGCGTTCAGCTTGCGGGTGCTGTCGATGACGATGCGCTGGGTGTCGTTGTCCAGGGCGCTGGTGGCCTCGTCGAAGAACAGGATCCGCGGACGCCGGATCAGGGCCTGGGCGATCATCAGGCGCTGCCGCTGGCCGCCGGAGATCGCCCCGTTGCCGGCCACGATGGTGTGCAGGCCCATCGGCATGCGCTTGATGTCCTCCGCGAGACCCGCCAGCTCCGCCGCCGCCATCGCCTCCTCCGGCGTGTACGGCTCGGTGCCGCAGATGACGTCCAGGATGGAGCCGGTGAACGGCTGCGCGTGCTGCAGCACGACCCCGCACTGGCGGCGCACCGCCGACTGGTCGAGTGCCGAGAGGTCCTGGCCGTCGTACAGGACACTGCCGGAGACCGGCTTGTCGAAGCCGATGAGGAGCCGCAGCAGCGTGGACTTGCCGCAGCCGCTGGGGCCGACGACC
This sequence comes from Streptomyces filipinensis, assembly GCF_014649495.1. Classification (GTDB taxonomy): domain Bacteria; phylum Actinomycetota; class Actinomycetes; order Streptomycetales; family Streptomycetaceae; genus Streptomyces; species Streptomyces filipinensis. The sequence goes on from NZ_BMTD01000016.1 coordinate 153,201, forward strand.
GCCACGAACTCGCCCGGCCGGATGGCGAAGGACACGTCGTCCAGGACGAGCGGGCCGTCGTCGGCGTACCGGAAGGACAGCCGGCGGGTCTCGATCGCGCCGGACAGCGGGCCCGGCCGGGTGCTCGACGTGCGCACCTCGGGGGTCGCCTCGAAGACCGGCTTGATCTCCTCGAACAGCGGCAGCGCGGCCACCGCCGACACGAAGGAGCCGGTCAGCTGGGTGACCGAGGTCAGCACCATCGTCACCGAGGTGTTGAAGGTGAGGAAGTCGGCCGCCGACATCGCGCCCTTGGCCGGGCCCGCGAGCAGCATGAACATCAGCAGGGTGCACACCGGCAGGTAGATCCCGCCGAGCACCGTGGTGAGGTTCTTGATCCGGCCGACCTTCTGCTGCAGCTCCCGGCTGTGCGCGAACTCCCGGGCCCAGGCCGCGTAGGCGTAGTTCTCGGCCGCCGCCACCCGCAGCTTGGGCAGGCCCCGCAGGGTCTGGAAGGCCTGGTTGTTCAGTTTGTTGCCGAGCACCACAAGACGACGCTGCCAGCGCACCTGCCACAGCCCGAGCCCCAGGAACACGGCCGCGATGACGACGAGCATGCCGATCGCCGCCATGGCCATCGACGGGCTGTACCAGAACAGCAGGCCCAGGTTCATCGCGCCGACGGTCACCGACTGCGCGACCACCGGGCCGACGCCCGCCAGCAGCCGGCGGATCGCGCTGATGCCCATCGCGGCACTGGCGAGTTCACCGGTGGAGCGCTGGGTGAAGAACCGGGTGGGCAGCCGCAGCAACCGGTCCCATACGGCCGGCTGCAGCGCCGCCTCGATCCGGCCCTCCAGGCGCAGGATGGACAGGTTCTCCAGCAGCGTGAACGCCGCCGCGACCACGCCGCTCACCATCACCGCCAGGCACACCTGGACGATCAGGCCCGTCTGCGCCGTCGGCACGTACTCGCCGAGCACCTTGCCGGTCGCGACCGGCACCAGTGCGCCGATCGCCACCGTCACCAGGCCCGCGAGCAGCAGCGCGGACAGGTCGCCGCGGGTGCCGCGCAGGCTGAACCGCAGCAGGCCGAGCGGTGAGAGGCCCCGGTCGGGCAGCGGCCGGTAGAACATCACCGCGCGCGGCTCGAACTCCTCCGCGTTCGCCTTCTCGATCGGCGTCTCGCGCCCCGTTCCGGGGTGGACGGCGACATAACCGCCGCGCCGCCACAGCAGGGCGACCGGCGCCCCGGACAACGCCCGGTGCCCGACCAGCGGGCCCACGTTCTCCCGCCACCAGCGCCCCTGCAGCCGTACGGCCCGGGTGCGCACCCGGGAGGCGAGCGCCACCCGCTCCACAGGATCGAGGCGTTCGCTCTCGGTGCCGCTCTGCGCCGGCTCGGCGAGCGTGATCCCGGCCGCCTCGGCGACCAGCTTGCAGGCCGCGTACCCGGCATCCGCGTCGGCCGCCGTGGTCCGGCGGGCCGAGCGCTTGCCGATGGACGCCAGCAGCGTCTGGTTGGCCTGGGCGCGCACCGCCTCACCGGCCTTGATCCCGGCGGCCGTGCGGGTCTCGTGGGTGCGCTCCAGCTGCTCGATCCACCGGTCCAGCGCGGTCAGCAACCGGTACTGCTGGTCCACCATCGACTGCCACAGCGCCGGGTCCATCAGCAGGTCGGCGGCGGCTTCCGCGCCGTACAGCGAGCCGTACTGGACACTGCCCGGCGGTACCTGCATCCAGAACACGTCGTCGTCGGTGGGCGTGGCCGCCCGCTCCTCCGCCATCGGCGCCTGGAACAGGACGGACAGGCCGCGGCCGACACCGAGCGCGACCGCGTACTCCAGCGGGCTGGTGGCCGGCGGCACGTACTGCGGGTTGCCGTACTCGTCGTACGACCAGGTCTGGGTGTTCGCGGGCTGGTACAGCTCGCGCAGACTGATCCGGTGCACCACGCAGTCCCGCACCGGGCGGGCCACCAGGGTGTGCTGGGGCCCGGCGACCGGGCCGAGCAGCAGCGCGCCCGCCTCCAGCCGGCCCAGGTGGTGCCAGTGGCCCTGCTGGCCGGCGTCCACCGCGAACAGGTCCAGCGCGCCGGCCGCGACCAGCCACAGCACCTGCGGGCCTTCGAGGTCGAGGCGGTTGAAGCCCGCGCAGTCGACCCGCGTGCCCAGGGAGCCCAGGGCACCGAGCACGAGGTCGCCGTCGTATCCCTCCTGAACAGTCGTCATCTCATCGCTCCCTGACCAGTGCGGCGTACGCGCCACCGCGCGCCACCAGCTCCTCGTGGCGCCCGCGCTCGACGACCGTGCCGTGCTGCAGCACGACGATCTCGTCGCTGTCGCGGACGGTGCTCAGCCGGTGCGCGATCACCACGCAGGCACAGCCGCGCCGGCGCAGGTTGTCCATCACGACCAGTTCGGTCTCCGCGTCCAGCGCGCTGGTCACCTCGTCCAGCACCAGGATGCTGGGCCGGCGCACCAGCGCCCGCGCGATCTCCAGCCGCTGGCGCTGCCCGCCGGAGAAGTTGTGGCCGTCCTGCTCGACCCTGCTGTGGATACCGCCGGGCCGGCGCGTCACCACGTCGTACAGCGCCGCGTCCTTCAGCGCCTCGACCACGGCCTCGTCCGGGATCGACGGGTCCCACAGGGCGATGTTGTCGCGGACCGAGCCCTCGAAGAGGAACACGTCCTGGTCGACGAAGGAGACGGAGGCGGCGAGCGCGCCACGCGGGATGTCCTCGAGGCGGCGGCCGTCGATACGGATCACCCCGTCCCACGGGGTGTACAGGCCGGAGATCAGCCGGGACACCGTGGACTTGCCGCTGCCCGAGCCGCCGACCAGCGCCACCTGCTGCCCGGGGCCCACGGTCAGGTCGAAGCCGGTCAGCAACGGCTGGTCCAGCGGGCTGTAGCCGAAGGTGACGTTCTCCAGCTCGACGTGCCCGTGCAGTCGGCGCGTGGAGTCGGCACCCCCGGGGCGGGCGTAGAGCGGGTCGGCCTGGAAGTTCTCCACGTCCTTCAGCCGGGCCACGTCGGCCGCGAAGTCCTGGATGCGGCCCGCCACGCCGTTGAGGCGGGTCAGCGGCGCGGTGAAGCGGGTGACCAGCGCCTGGAAGGCGACCAGCAGACCCACCGAGATATGCCCCTCGACCGCGCGCAGGCCGCCGATCCACAGGATCAGCGCGCTGTTGAAGGTGGCGAGGGTGGGGGCGACCACGCCCAGCCAGGCGCTCGGCACACCGAGCCGCTGCTGTTCCTCCAGCGTGGTGGCGTGCTGCCCGGCCCACTTGCGGAAGTAGCCGTCCTCGCCGCCGGTGGCCTTCATCGTCTCGATCAGCTGAAGACCGGTGTACGAGGTGTTGGTCAGCCGTGCCGTGTCGGCCCGGAGCTTCGCGGTACGGGTCGCGCGCAGCCGTACCACCAGCCGCATGGCGACCACGTTCAGCAGGGCCACGCCGATGCCGACGCCCGTCAGCTGCGGGTCGTAGGTGTAGAGCAGCACCGCGTACAGCACGACGACGATGGCGTCCACGCCCGCCGCCGCGAGGTCGCGGGCCAGGGTCTCCGCCACCTGGTCGTTGGACTGCAGGCGCTGCACCAGGTCGGCGGGGGAGCGCTGGGCGAAGAACGTCACCGGCAGCCGCAGCAGATGGCGCAGGAACCGGGCGCTGGAGAGGGTGGAGGAGATGATCCGGCCGTGCAGCAGGTTGGCCTGCTGCAGCCAGGTCAGCACCAGCGTGAGCAGCACGCAGGTGGCCATCGAGGCGAACAGCACGCCCAGCAGGGAGGTCTGGCCGCCGATGAGGAACGTGTCGATGTAGGTGCGGCTGAGCGCGGGCACCGCGGCGCCGACCGCGACCAGCAGGAGACTGGCCAGGACGGCGGCGGGCAGGGTGCCCGCGGTGCCGCGCAGCCGGGCCGGCATCGCGCCGAGCACGCCAGGCTTGCGCCCGCCGTTGGTGAATCCGTCGCCCGGCTCCAGTACCAGCACCACACCGGTGAAGCTGCCGTCGAACTCCTCCATGGGCACGAACCGGCGGCCCTTGGCGGGGTCGTTGATGTGGACGCCCCGGCGGCCGAAGCGGCGGCCCATGCCGTCGAAGACGACGTAGTGGTTGAACTCCCAGAACAGGATGGCCGGTGCCCGCACCTCGGCGAGTGCGGCCAGGTCCATCTGCATGCCCTTGGCGGTGAGGCCGTAACCGCGGGCCGCCTTCAGCAGGTTGGAGGCGCGTGAGCCGTCGCGGGAGACACCGCAGGCGATACGCAGTTCCTCCAGCGGGACGTGCCGGCCGTAGTGCGCGAGAACCATCGCCAGCGAGGCGGCGCCGCACTCGACGGCCTCCATCTGGAGCACGGTGGGCGTACGGACCGTGCCGCCACGGGGCTTGGGGACCGGCCGTTTGGCCGGGGCGGCGCGTCTGCGGCCGCGTTCCTGTGTGGTGGTCACGGGAGCAGCCAATCGACGGGACGCTGGTCGGCCAGCTTGATGGAACCGGAGGCGAGTGTCATGGAGTCGAGCCGGAACGGCGGTCCGTCGGTGGTGGACCAGCGATAGCCGCTCTTCGTGTCCGGTGCGGCGTCGAGTGCCACCAGGACGGCCACCGGGCGGCCCCTGCGGGTGAACTGCTCACCGAGCTGGCTGTCGCCGAGGAACGCGGAGATCGACTGGGCGGACTGGGCGGTGCGGTCCACGGACTTCACCCGGCCGCGCAGCACGCCGTACGTCTGGGTCGGCACCGAGGAGACGGTGAGGTCGACGGAGGCGTGCGCCGGGATGGCGGCGGCGTTCTCGGCGGGGACGTACACGGTCGCGTACAGCGGGTCGGAGGCGTGGGCGGCCTTCTCCACGGCGGCGACGTTCGTGCCGGTCTGGATGATCTGCCCGATGGTGGCGGCGAGCGTGGTGACGCGGCCGGCGGCGACGGTGCGGACCACGGAATCGCCCTGACTCGTACGGACCTTGAGGACGGGCGCGTTCGCGGGCAGCCGCTCGCCCTGTCTGGCGAGGACGGCCGTCACCTGGCCGGACACCGGGCTCTGCAGCAGATAGCTGCCCTGCCCGTGGGTGAGGACGGCCGGTGCGCTGACCGTGGAGGCGACCGAACCGGTCACGGCCCAGACGGAGGCCGCCGCCATGACGACGACGGTGACGCCCAGGGCGAGCCAGCCCTGCGGCCGGGCCAGCCGCACGGGCAGGTCCAGCTCTTCGGGCGACTGGAGCTTGGCGAGGGCCTGTTGGCGGAACTGCACGGGACTTCCCTCACCTGTGGGGGAGACGCTGCTGTTTCAGGGCACCGGCAAGTCCCGGAGCCGAGGGACGGCTCCGGGACTCGACGACGCAAGGCGCGATCAGAGACCGGCGACCAGGTCGGTGACCGGCTGGACGTTCAGGCCGGTGACGCCCTGGACGGTGCCGATGGCGGTGTTGGCCACGCCGGAGACCGGGGCGATGCCGTTGACGGCGCCGGTCACGGTGTTGAGGGCGTTCACGGACAGACCGCCGGAGACGTTGTCCAGCTCGGCGTCCGAGATCTCGACGGTCTCAACCTGGGGGGTGGAGTTCATGGTGGAACTTCCCTTCCTGATGGGTATTTCACAAGGGGGGAGCGGCCCCCTCTGGGGACAGACGGACGGCCGCGACCGCGGGAGGCCGGGCCCCTGTCTCCAGGAGCCCGCCGCAACCCCCGCGATGCGATGGATCAAAGCACGCAGGCGGGGCGCGCTTCCAATCAACCAGGGCTCTCACCTGCGCACTTGATGGGCGCGAGAGTTCATCCGTGCAGGCGTGCGCACGCCGTGTCGGCGACTCCTTCACATGCGGCACGGCTTCGGTGCGTCCGGCCCCTTGCCTGCCGGTCGGCGAATCCGGCACTCCTCGCCAATGGAGTGCCGGGGGGCGCGCGGATGTGCAGATCCCCGGTCGGCAGTGACTTGGTTGAGTATTCAATGTGTAGATTCCCTGAAGCAGGGATTCCACATCGTGCCCGGAGCGGACCGTTACTGATCGGTAGCGGAACGTGTCAGCCCAGAATCGCGTACACCGTGCTCGCCCGGGCCGCGAGCGCCCCCGAACCGGCGTCGCTCATCGTGATGTCGGCGAACGCCATCCGGCGGCCCAGCTTCGTCAGCACCGCTTCGATCCGGACATCGGAACCGGTCACCGCCCGCTGGAACGACGTCGACTGCTGAACCGTCGTCATCGGCACGAAGCCGCCCCGCGCGGCGGACACCGCGATCACCGTCGCCGTGTCGGCGGCCGCCATCAGCGCCTGTCCCGACATCCCGCCGCCCTCCCGGGCCAGCCGCTCGGACCAGGGCAGTCGCAGCACGGCCCGGCCCTCGCCCACCGCCTCGACGGTCAGGGCGAGATCGAGCACCCACGGGGCGAAGTTCACGGAGAGGATCTTGTCGGCTTCGGCGGGGGTCATCGTCATATGGCGGATTGTTCCCGGCCGCCCGCCATGACACGCGGAGCATGGCCGATTCGCCCGCCCGGTACGGCCGTTGGGAAACGGAATTGAACACACCGCGCGGCCGGCGCGTACGTACGGCCATCCAGGCGCCCCGAAACGAACTGCCCGTCAGTGGCAGACCCCCGTCCCCAGGAGGTCGAGAAGTTTGAGTCACAAGCGAATGCCCAAGCGCAAGGTCGCGATAGCGGTGGGCGGTGTCGCGGCGCTCGGAGCAGCGGCCATCCTGCTGCCCAACGCCAACGCGTCGCAGGACAACGGCAACCAGGCCGCGGGCGTCACCGGCAGCACGAAGACACTGAAGGCCACCCAGGCCTCGAACCTGGCCGCCCAGCTTGAGAAGGCCCTCGGTGACGCCGCCGCCGGCGCGTACTACGACGGCGCCAAGCAGCAGCTGGTCGTCAACGTCGTCAGCGGCGACAACAACGTGATCGCCCAGGCGAAGAAGGCCGGCGCGGTCGTCCGTCAGGTGAAGAACAGCACCCGTGCCCTCAAGAGCGCCGCCGGCACGCTGAAGACCAAGGCGACGATTCCCGGTACCTCCTGGGCCGTGGACCCGCGCACCAACAAGATCCTGGTCACCGCCGACTCCACCGTCACCGGCGCCAAGTGGAACAGACTGCAGTCGACGGTGCAGAGCCTCGGCTCCGGCATGGCGACTCTGAAGAAGTCGGCCGGCAGCTTCAAGACCTTCGTCTCGGGCGGCGACGCCATCTTCTCCCAGACCCAGCAGGGCGGCGTGCGCTGCTCCCTCGGCTTCAACGTCACCGCGTCCGACGGCAGCCCCGCCTTCCTGACGGCCGGTCACTGCGGAGTCGCCGCGAAGGACTGGTCCGACTCCCAGAACGGCCAGCCGATCGCATCCGTCGACCAGGCCAAGTTCCCCGGCAACGACTTCTCGCTCGTCAAGTACACGGACGCGAACACCCAGGCGCCCAGCGAGGTCAACACCGGCAACGGGCAGACCGTGCAGATCACCCAGGCCGCCGACGCCACCGTCGGTGAGACCGTGTTCCGCATGGGTTCCACCACCGGTCTGCACGACGGCCAGGTCACCGGGCTCGACGCCACCGTCAACTTCGCGAGCGAGACGAACCCCGGCGGCACCGACACCGTCAACGGCCTCATCCAGACCAACGTCTGCGCCGAGCCCGGCGACAGCGGCGGCTCCCTGTTCACCCAGGACGGCGGCGCTGTCGGCCTCACCTCCGGCGGCAGCGGCGACTGCACCAGCGGCGGCGAGACCTTCTTCCAGCCGGTCACCGCGGCCCTGCAGGCCACCGGCGCGACACTCGGCAACGGCGGCAACGGCGGCAACGGCGGCAACGGCGGCAACGGCGGCAACGCGGGCAACGGTGCGGGTGACCAGTCCGGCGCGGCCGACCCGTCCGCCTCGGCGGGCGACCAGTCCGGTGCGGCCGACCCGTCCGCCTCGGCGGGCGACCAGTCCGGTGCGGGTGACCAGTCCGCCTCGGCCGACCCGTCCGCCTCGGCCGGTGACCAGTCCGGCGCCGGTGACCAGTCCGGGAACGGCGTCGGCACCGGCGACCAGTCCGGCGGCGGGAGCGACCAGTCCGGCGCCGGCTCGGCGACCGACGGGTCGTCCCTGACCAGCACGCGCTGAGAGCTCCGTCGGCAGAGCAGCGACGGGGTGGGTGCCGCGCCGGGCCGTGTTTCGGCAGCGGCACCCTCGTGGCCGGTCGCGTCCACGCGGCCGAGCCGCCTGTCCGGAGCCCCGCGCCCCGCAGGGGCGCTGCCCCACCCCCGTCTCCCCGCCGGCCTCACCCGCGGTTCCGGCCGACGGGGAACGGCCCGGCCCTCCGGCGGGAGGGCCGGGCCCCACCTCGGTCCGGACCGGCTGTGGCCGTCCCGGTCGGTCGCGTCACGGCTCGGCGTGGGCCCGCAGCAACAGCACTGCCACGTCGTCCACCCGCTCACCGGTCGCCGCGCTGTGCCGGACCACGTCGTCCGCCAGTCGCTCCAGCGGCCGGTCGCCTGTCTCCGCCAGCAGTTCGCCGAGTCCGGCCAGCGCGTCCTCGATGTCGATGCCGGGGGCCTCCACCAGACCGTCGGTGTACAGCACGAGCACCGAACCGGGAGCGAGATCCACCTCGGTGGTCGGATACACCGCGGCCGCGCGAATCCCGAGCAGCGGGCCGCCGGCCAGATCCAGCACCCGCACCCGCCCGTCCGGCCGTCTCAGCAGCGGCGGCGGATGTCCCGCCCGCGCCATCACCGCCCGCCCGCGCACCGGGTCCAGCCGCAGATACAGACAACTGGCGAACAGCTCGGCCCCCAGGTCGATCAGGAGCCGGTTGGTGCTGCTCATCACCTCGTGCGGCGCCTGCCCGACCGTGGTGTACGCCCGGACACCGGTACGGATCTGCCCCATCAGGCCCGCCGCGGCCACGTTGTGCCCCTGCACGTCCCCGATCACCGCCGCCGCCAGCGGCAGCGTCGGCACCAGGTCGTAGAAGTCGCCGCCGATGTCCATGCCTTGCGTGGCCGGTACATAGCGGGCGGCCGCCTCGATGCCGGGCGGCGGCGCCAGCGAGTGCGGCAGCAGAGCCTGCTGGAGCCCGTGCGCGAGCCGGTTCTTCGCGTCGTACAGCAGGGCCCTTTCCAGCGCCTGCGCGATCAGCCCGCCGAGAGATGTCAGTACGGCCCGCTCGTCGGCCGGGAAGGCATGCGGCTCCGCGTACGCCAGCACACACGTGCCCACCGGCCGCCCGGACGCGATCAGCGGCAGGTACGCCCAGGCCGCGAAGCCGTCCGGGGACTCGTACCTTCCCGGATACAGCCGCTCCAGCTGCTCCCGGGAGTCGAAGAACGCGGGCACCCCGCTGTGCAGCGCCTGGGTGCCGGGGGTCCGCTCGGTCAGCGGCAGGCCGTGGAACCGCTCCGCGGTGTGCGGATCGGGATACCCGCGATGCCCCAGCACGTGCAGCCGACCGCCCTGCGAGCCGAGGATCATCATCGCCTGGCTGCCCACCGCCGCAGCCACCTCGCTCCAGACCAGCTGCACCACGTCCTGCACCCCGACCGCCTCGGTCAGCGCGCCCGCGAGGCCCAGCAGCTGGGAGATCGTCACCAGCCGGGACGGGGACGCGCCCGCCCGCGGGGTCCCGCGCGCCATCTCCGCCACCGCCCGGGCCCGGCTGATCCGCACGCTCAGCCCGGTCGTGCTCGGATACATGCGGAACGACAGCCACTCGCCCGGTGGGCGCAACGCCACGAAGGACGTCACCTGCTGGCTGAGCAACGCCCCGCGGTACCGGTCCTCGTACATCGGGTCGTTCAGCCACGGCACCGACACCCACGGCAGCGTGCCGAGCAGTTCCCCGACCGGTCTGCCGAGCAGCTCGGCGGCGGCCGTGTTGAGGAACCCGATCCGGCCGTGCAGATCCAGCGACACCAGCCCGTACGGCAGCCGGGACACCATCCGTGCCGCCTCCACCGAGCCCAGGGTGTCCGCCACGCCCGCCACCGGCTCCGTGATCACGTCGGTCTCGTGTCCGAGCGGCCGGTTGTCCCGGGCGGCCCCCTCCAGACGCAGCGCCAGCCGGTCACAGGCGGCCCACAACTGGTCCCGCTCCGCGTCGGACAACTCCGGCGCATGCGCGCCCGGCCAGGTGACGAACACCGCGCCGTACAGCCGGTGCTCCGTCGCCACCGGCAACGCGGCCAGTGAGAACGGGTACGCCAGCACCACCGCGATCCGCGGATAGCGGCGGGCCATCTCCTCCTCGCCGCCCACCCACACCAGCCGCCGCTCGCGTGCCGCGTCGGCGACGGGGATCGGCGCCCTCAGCCCGACCCGCTGCCAGGGCGCCGCGAAAGCGCGGGGCATCCCCGCCATCACCGCCATCTCCAGGACCGGCTCGTCGGGCCTGAGCAGGTACACCGCGCCGGAGTGCGCGCGCACCGCCTGCATCATCGACACCAGGGCAAGCGACAGCACCGGCTGGACGGCAGGCATCCCGTCGGCCGCCGGTACCGGCCCCGGGCCCGGCCCGTCGGACACGCCGACCACCTCCTCGTACGGCCGTGTCGCGCATCCCGGGGACAAGATTCCCTCGCGGGGGCGCGCCGCGCACGGCGAGCGCCCCGGCCACGGGCCGCGGTCCCCTCGTGGCGGATGCCTCCGGATACCCGCTTCGCCCGTACCCATGCCCGAGTGCCGGATGCACGCACGGCGTACGGGCGCCTCATGTGCGCCCCCACGCACCCTGATGGCCGAATCTCCGCGCCCGCGAACGGTACGGGCGCCCAAGAATGGGCACGCGCTGTCCCATGCCGCGGTCATGGCACGGGCGACGACGATCATCGGGCGTGGGACGACCAAGGGGGCGGGCAGTGATCCGGGTGCTTCTGGTGCACGACGCGTGTCTGGTGCGATCGGTCCTGGCGGAGTGGCTGCGCCGGGAGCCGGGGCTGGACGTGGACGACACGCCGTGGCGGAGTGCCGCCGCCCGGATCCGGTCCTTATGCCCGGACGTGTGCGCGGCGGACCTCGACTGTACGGACGGGCAGGGGGTGCCGCCGCTCGGCGACCTCTGCCCGCCCGGAACCGGCGGCAGGCCCCCGGCCCTCGTGGTGCTGGCCCAGGCGAACCGCCCGGGGCTGCTGAAGCGGGCCGCCGAGGCGGGCGCGCTCGGCTTCGTCGACAAGGAGGGTTCACCGGACCAGCTGCTGCGTGCCATCCGGTCCGTCGCCCAGCGGGAACGTTTCGTCGACGCCTCACTGGGCTTCGGCTTCCTCAAGGCGGCCCAGATGCCGCTGACCAGACGCGAGCTGAGCGTGCTCTCGCTCGCGGCCGCGGGCGCCTCGATCGCGGAGATCGCCGGCAGCCTGCACCTGTCCCATGGCACGGTCCGCAACTACATGGCGGCGATCACCCGCAAGACCGGCGCGCGCAACCGGATCGACGCGATTCGCATATCGCAGGGTGAGGGGTGGGTGTGACTAGCCCGGCAGCGGCGCCGGGCGCGCCGTCCAGCCGCCGACCAGGTCCTGGTACAGATCAGAGCCGCGCAGGAGTTCGCCGTGGGTGCCGCAGGCGGTGCGCGCGCCGTCCATGACGAGGATCCGCTCGGCGCGGCGGGCGGAGCTGATCCGGTGCGCGACGACGACCAGTGTGCCGCCCGGACGCGTCGCGAAGGCCCGTTCGGCGCGCGCTTCCGCCTCCGGGTCCAGATGGCAGGTCGCCTCGTCCAGCAGGGCCAGCGGGGCGGGGGAGAGGTAGGCGCGGGTCAGCGCGATCAGCTGCCGCTCCCCTGCGGACAGCTCCGCCGGGGCGACCGGGGCACCGGGCCCGCCCAGCGTTTCCAGCAGCGGGGTGAGCCCGACCGCGTCGGCGGCGGTGAGGAGTTCGGCCTCCGGCACGGGATCGTCGCGGAAGAGGGCCAGGTTCTCGGCCAGGGTGCCGGTGGTGACGTAGGCCTCCTGCGGGATGAGCACGGTGGCCCGGGGCGCGGGCACGGGACGGCCGTACACACGGATGGTGCCGTGCTGCGGGGTGAGCAGCCCGGCGACGAGACCGGTGAGCGTCGACTTGCCGATGCCGCTGGGGCCTACGACGGCCAGGTGAGCGCCTTCCGGGAGGGTGAGGTCGAGGCCGTTCAGGACGGGGGTGCTGGCGGGGCCGTAGGAGAAGGTGACGGACGTGAGGGACAGGGCGGGTGGGGCGTGCGGTCGTCGGGCGGGCTTCCGCTCGTGGTCCCGTGCGTCGTCCCGTGCGTCGTCCCGTGCGTCGGGGGAGGGGGGAATCGGGGCTTCGCGGTGTCGGGGCGTTCGGGTCAGCCTGCGCAGTACGACCGTCAGGCGGGCGCCGCTGGTGCCGAGGCCGTGGACGAGGGAGTTCAGGGCGGGGAGCAGGGACTGGGTGACGTAGGCGAGCGCGCCGAGCAGGGCGCCCGGGGTGACGCCGTGGCCGAGCAGCCAGGGCGCGGTGACCAGCAGCAGTACCGCCGGCAGTTCGCCGCCGACCGCCAGCGCGGCCACACGGGCGACACTCCAGCGGGCCAGGGCGCGGGCGGCCCGCAGCTCGGCGTCGGTGCGCGCGTCGACGGTGTCGGCGACCCGGTCCTCGGCACCGGCCGCGGTGACGTCGCGCAGCGCCGGGACCAGCGCGCCCAGTTCCTCGGCCAGTGCCTCGTCGGCGGTGAGGAAGGCCTCCTGGCGGTGGGCCAGCGGCCTGAGTGTCGCGGCGAACAGGGCCACGCCGGCGAGCAGCGGAGGCAGGACGACCGCGAGGAGCAGGGGGGCCAGCGAGAACAGGCCGATCAGGGCGCCGGCGGCGGTGAACAGGAAGGAGCGGGTCACCATCACGACACCGGCGAGTGTGTCCCGGGCGATCTCCACCTGCTGGGTGAGCCCGGACAGCGCACCCGCGTCCGCCTCCCGCACGCCGCGCGCGACGACCGCCGTCACCAGCCGGTCCCGGGCCGGCTCGACCAGCGCGGCGACCACGCGGTACACCCGCCCGGTCCCGTACGCCCCGGCACACACGGCGAGCCCCGCGGCCCCCAGCCACAGCAGGCCGGTCCGGGCGTTCCCGGCGAGGAACCCGGCGTCCAGGGCCCGCGCGAGGGCGTATCCGACGACGAAGGTCTGTCCCGCCTCCAGCACCGACCAGGCGCCGAGCCGTACCAGCACCCGCCACCGCTCCCGCAGAAACCGGCGGACACGCGTGTGCGCGGGCGACCGCTGCCCCCCGTCCGCCCCGGGGTCCGCCGGGTTCCGGTCCGGGGCGGGCGCGTCGGTCGGGTCGCGGTCTCGGCCGGGCGTGGCGGTCAGGTTTCGGTCCGGGCTGGGCGTGGGTGTCGACGTCCCGGCTGGGGTGGATGTGCTCGCCGACCGGGGTCCCCGGTGGGGAGTGTTCGTCGGGTGCTGGTCTTGGCCGGGCGTGTTGGTCGGCTTTCGGTCCTGGTCCCGTATGTCCGTCGCGTCCCGGTCGGTGTGAGACATGTCCGCGCGGTCCCGGCCGCGGTCCCGGTCCGGGGTGGGCGTGTGCGGTGGCTTCCTCTCCGGGACCGGTCCGCCAGTCGGCTTCCCTGCCGGTTCCCGCTCCTGGTCGGGCCTGCCCGTCAGCTTTCGTTCCCGCTCCCTGCCCGGCATGCCCGTCAACTCCCGTTGCTCGTTCGGACCGCATCGGGGCGCCTGCCGTCCAGGGCGTGCCGGCGATCGGTGTTCGTCCGTGCCGGCCTGCGCCACCTCGTCCGCGGCCGGTCCGTCCGGGCCCGCGTTTGCGCCGTCATCAGCAGGCCTCCGTCCCGGCCTCGGCCTCGGCACCGCCGTCGGTGCCCCGCGCCATGCCCGCCCCGCACGCGCTCTCCCCGTTCTCCGGACCCGCCCCGAACACCGCCCGGTACTCCGCCTCCCGCCACAGCTCCTGGTGTGTTGCGACCGCCCTGACCCGGCCGGCGTCCAGCCAGGCGACGCGGTCCGCGCGGGCCGCGGTGGTCGCGCGGTGGGCGATCAGCAGGCGGGTGCGGGACGGGTCGGGGGTCAGCAGGGTCTGGGCGATACGGTGTTCCGTGACCGTGTCCAGGCTGGACAGGGCGTCGTCGAGGATCAGCAGCCGGCCGCCGTGGGCGAAGGCGCGGGCGAGGCCGAGGCGTTGGGACTCGCCGCCGGAGCGGGGCGCGTCGGCGGTGCGGGTGGCGTAGCCGTCGGGGAGGCGCCGTACGAAGTCGTCGGCGTGGGCTCGCCGGGCGGCCGAGCGGACGGCGGCCGGCGTCGCGGGCGTCGGCCCGAAGGCGATGGTGTCCTCGATGGTCGTACCCGGCAGGGCGGGGCGCTCGAAGGCGTAGGCGACGGCGCGGCGCAGCTCGGCGTGGGCGAGGTCGCCCAGCAGGACGCCGTCGAGCAGGATGTCGCCCGCGTCGGGGTCGGTGAGCCGGCCGGCGAGCTGTGCGAGCAGGGACTTGCCGGCGCCGGAACGGCCGACGACCGCGAGGGTGGTGCCGCCCGGGACGGTCAGGTCGACCCGGTCCAGGACGGTTCGTCCGCCCCGGAGCGCGGTCACCGCCCGCAGTTCCAGCCGGCCGTTGCCGGGCGGCAGCCGGCCGGCGCCGTACCCGGGCGCGGGCTCGGCCCGCACCTCGGCGAGCCGGCCGGTCGCCGCCCGGGCCCGGGCGAGTGTCGCCAGCTGCCCGACCAGCGCGCCGACGCCCGTGGCGAGCGCCGCGTAGCGGGAGGCGGCCAGCACCTCGCCCACCGACAGGCGATGCCGGGCCAGCAGCAGTCCCGCCACGGCCAGTACGGCCAGATTCAGCAGCGGCGCCACGGTGACCGCCCGTGCGGCGGCGCGTCCCTGCACGCGCCACATCTGGTGCCCGGCACGCGACAGTTCGGGCAGCGGCGCCAGGATCCGGGCGGTCTCGCGGTCCTCGACGCCCGCGGCCCGGATCGTACGGAATCCGCCGACCGCCTCCGCCAGCGCACCGGCGATCCGGCCCTGCACCCGCTGGTAGTCGGCCACGCACGCCGATGTGTCCCGGGCGAAGGAGCGCAGCAGGAGGGCCAGGACCGGTGCCCCGGCGAGGAACACCGCCGCCAGGTACGGGTCGAGGAGGGCGAGCGCCACCACACCACCGACGGGAGCGGCGAGCGCGGCGAGCAGGGCGGCCAGCGCGCCCGGCGCCGTCCCGGCCTGCGCCGCGTTGCCGACCAGCCGTGCCACCAGATCCCCGGCGCCGAACCTGGCCGCCGCCCGCGGGCCCAGCGCCAGCACGTGCCCGGTGAGGTGCCGGCGCAGCCATGCGGTGGCCTGCGCGTCGGCCGTGCCGGAGAGCACGCTCGCGCAGCCGTCCAGCAGGGCGAGCAGCGCTACGACCCCGGCGCAGCCACCGATCCAGCGGGCGGCCGGGGCGCGGGCCAGCAGCAGGTCCAGGGTGTGGCCCAGCAGGGCGGGCAGCAGCAGGCCGGCCGCCGTGGCCGCCGTACCCACCGCGCACAGGGCGGCACAGCGGGCGCCGCCCTGGCGCAGCACCGCGCGCGACAGGGACCGGCCGGCCGCCGGACCGGCGCTGTCGGGGCTGGAGTTCATCGGCTGCGGCCTCGCTCGGGTCGGACGGGAACGGGAAGGCTCCGGACGGCCCCGCCCACACGGGGCGGGGCCGTCCGGAGCCGTGGACTCACAGGCCCGGTCAGAGACAGAGCAGAACGCTCGCCGCGGAGACACAGGAGAGCAGGCTCGCCGTGCTCGCGCCGGTGTGGGTGTACTCGTCGGACTCGAGGGTCTGCAGGTCGAGCAGTGCCATGGTGGTGTCCTTTCCTGGTTGGGGACGGGGGTGGTGCGTCACGGCTTCGTCGGTGCGGAGCCGCGTGTGAGGGCCGCCGGTGGCGGCGCGAGGAAGGGCAGGTGCGCGGTGCGGGCGTCGTCGCGGGCCGCGGCCAGCGCGAGCAGGCAGCCTGCCGTGCCGGTGGCGAGGTCCATGGACAGCCGCATCATCTGGTGCCCGGGGAAGGCCAGTTGGCCCTGGTAGTCCATCGCGAACCAGCCGAGCCCGGCGATCTGCTGCCGCAGCCGTTCTCGGGTGGCGCCCGGCGCGGTGCTGCGGGCGAGGTGCAGGATCATTCCGGCGCGGCCCTGGAAGAGACCCGGCTGGGCGTAGAAGCGGGAGGTGGCGGCGGTCAGGATGCCGGCCCGGGCGCGTTCGAACTCCTCGTCGTCCGCGTGCGCCAGGTAGTCGTCGAGGACCAGCCCGATTCCCGCGCTCCCGTCGCCGAGGTAGGGCAGCGTCCGCCAGCCCTCGTCCACCTCCAGGCCGCCGCCCGCCTCCTGGGTCACACAGCAGTCCAGGTCCCGGCGGAGCGCCTCGGCCGCCGCGGTCAGGAAGCGGTCCTCGCCGGTCCGCTCGTACCAGCGCAGGAGGAACAGCGCGGGCCCGGTCGCGCCGCGCAGCAGCCCGGCGCGCCGGCGCGGGGTGTCCGGGAGCGGTTCGGCGAGTCGTCGTACGAGGATGTCGGCGGCCTCGGCGGCGTGTTGCCGCAGGGCCGACTCGCCGGTGGTGTCCGCGAGCCGCCCGAGGACCAGGCCGAGCCCGGCGAGTCCGCCCTGCAGGTCGGAGGCGAGACTGCGCCAGTTCTCCCGCAGGACGCCGTCGGTCAGGTCCAACGCCCGCTGCCGGTGGCCGAGTTGGTCGAGCACCAGCGCGACGCCTGCCAGGCCGTCGTACAGGCCGAGCGGGGTGCCGGGCGGCGGTGGGGCGGTGTGGGTCAGCAGCCAGTGCTCGCCCTCGTCGTAACGGCCGGCCCCGGCCGCCTGGAGCGCGTGGAGCACACCGGCCGCGCCGTGGGCGAGGCCGAGGCCGCCGCCGTCCGAGAACTGGGCGATGTCACCGGGGAAGAGACGGTCGTCGCGTTCCGGCGTGGCCGAGGCGAGGATCGCCTTCACCATCGAGTCCCGGCTGTAGGGCCAGTCGCCGGGCACCACCGGTGGGGCGGGTCTGCTGCGCCGCCCGCCCGCGGTGTCCCGGGTGATCTCCGCCACCGCCTCGTCCAGGAAGGCACGCGGCACGTCCGGGAACTGCTCCGCGATCACCTCGGCGAGGTGCGCGGCCTTGCCCCGGTCCACCACGAACAGCGTGGTGACCGGCAGGAACAGGGCGAGCCGCAGACAGGCCAGCGCATAGCGGTCGACGTCGGGGCCGCGGCGGTCCGGCGGGGCGAAGAAACCGGGGTGGGCGACGGTCTGCCGGGCGTTCGCCTCCGCGGGGGCGGCGGCCTCGAAGTCGATGAGACGCACCGACTGTTCGTCCTCGGTCACCATGATGTTGAAGACGTGCAGGTCGTTGAAGACCAGCCCGCGCGCATGCACCGCGGCCACCGCCTGCTCCACCGCCGCGTTGATCCGCAGCGCCCACGCCGTGTACGCGGCCACGTCCGCCGGGTCGGGGTCGGCGGTGAGCAGCGGATGCCGCTCGGCGAAGAAGGAGTTCAGCGGACGGCCGGCCAGGTGGTCCATGACCAGGAACCGGTGCTCGCCCAGCGTGAACCAGTCCCGTACCTCGGGCACCACACCGGTCCCGGCGACCCGTTCCAGCGCCGCCTTCTCCCGCTCCAGCCGGGCCACCGCGTCCGCGCCGTCGGCGGCCAGCCCCGCGTGCGGCCGGGCTTCCTTCAGCACCACCCGGCGCCCGTCCCGGGTGTCGGTGCCGGTGTACACCCCGCCGCCGTTGGAGAAGTGCAGCGCCTTCTCGATGCGGTACGGCAGCTCGCCGACCGTCGTGGTGTTGCGCGCGTCGAGGTGCGGCCGCAGGAACTCCGGCAGCGTCACCCACTCGGGCACCTGGAAGGACGGGGCCCGCCGGTCCGGTACCAGCCGGCCCGTGCCGTCGGCCACCGCCGGGACCAGCGAGCCGCGCTCGTCGACGACGTACCGGCGGGCGAAGGCGCCGTAGCGGACGTAGAGCGGGCCGTCGTGCCAGCGCAGGTCGGTGAGGATGTACGGCCCCTCGAAACCCTCCAGCAGCGCGCCCAGTTCCCGCAGCACCTGCTGCAACTGCTCCTCGTCCGCCGGGTAGACGGTGACGAACTTGCCGCTGGTGTCGCGGCCCGCGTACTTGGCGTTGCGCAGGTGCAGCAGATGCGGGCCGGGCACGAACTTGAACGGGATGCGGCGCGGCACGCAGTAGTCCCAGACGATGCCCGCGATCCGTTCCGCGTTCGCGGCGGTCGCCGAGGAGTGGATCTTCCAGCCCTGGGCCGGCGACGGAAGCGGCGCGCCGTCGGCGTCGACCGGGGTCAGCGTCAGCCAGTCGCCGGAGCGGGCCGCGTGCCAGCCCTCCGGCACCGTGCGACGCGCCGTCGCGTACAGCGCTGCCGGCGCCCCGTCCGCTCCCGGGAGCCGGTCGGGCGTGTCGTAGAAGTGCCCGTCGGCGAGCGCGTACACCTCGTACCGCTTGTCCATGCGCCCCAAGCCCTCCCTCGTGTGACCGGGAACGACACTCGCAGGAGTCAGGCGGTCGCGGACAGTCACGTCTGTCACGAGGACACCGTGCGGAACTCATGCGTCAAGATGCGTTCGGTGGCTTTCGAACGGAACGGGCGTACCGGAGAGCACCCGGAGCCCCCTCAGGGGCTGCGCCGACGGCCCGTACGCGCTGTAATGGCGAACGTGGTGAGTGAGGGCGCTGCGATCAGCGGAACGCGAACGGCGCCGGAGCGTGCCGAAGCCGCCCTGGAGACGCTCACCACGGCCCCTGACACGCCGGACCGGCTCCGCCGGGTCCTGGAACAGGCGCTGGTGTTCGCCGGAGCGTCCTTCGCCGGCGTGTACGTCCCCGGCGACGACCCGTCGGAGCTGTTCCTCGCGGAGTCGGCGGGCCTGCCCCGCACCCTGTACGGACTGCGCGACGCCTACCCCGCCGCCGGCGGCACCCCGGTCGCCGAGGCCCACCGCACCGGACGCCCCCGCTGGCTCGGCCCCGAGCAGCTGGCCGGCTCCCCCGAGGCGCGGCGCACCCCGTCGCCGGACTTCTCGGTGGCCGCCCTGCCGCTCGGCCCGGTGGGCAGCGGCTGCCTGCTGGTCGTCAGCGAACACCCCGGCGGCTTCGGCACCGACGACCGCGCCTGCCTGGAGCTGATCGCCCGCGCCGTCGCCGTGCCCGTTCCCGCCGCCTCCGCCGCCCCCGCCGGCGAGCTGCCGCCGGACGCCTTCAGCCTGGCCGTGGACAGCGGCCGGGTCGAGGTCGGCGACGGGATCCTGCGGCTGTTCGGACTCGCCCGGGACGCCTTCGACGGCCGGGTCGAGACCCTGCTCGGGCTCACCGTGCCCGAGGATCTGCCGGCGCTGATGTCCGTGGTCGAGGCGGACCACATGTCCATCGGCGAGCGCGAGCTGGAGTTCCGTATCCTCCAGCCCTCCGGCGCGCCGAGGTGGCTGCGGCTGCGCGGCCGACTGCTGCCCGCCGGCGAGGGCCGCTCCGCCCGGCTCGTGGGCACCGTCGCCGACGCCTCCACCCTGCGCGCCGGCGTCACCGACGTGACCCGGGTCCAGCGTCTGGCCGCCGCGCTCGCCACCGCCGGCACGGTCAAGGACGTCGGCAACGCCGTCGTCGCCGCCCTGCGCGGGCCGTTGCGGGCCGACCGGATCGCGCTCGCCGAGCTGGAGAACGAACGGCTCGTCGTCACCGTCCTCGACCCGCCCGAACCCGAGGCCTGGCCCGAGGTGTGGCGCAGCGAGTGGCGCACCGAGTGGCCCGAGGCGCCGGTACGCGCCATGCCCACCCTCGCCGCCGCGCTCCGTGAGGGCCGCGCCCGGATCTGGCCGGCCGGCACCTCGCTGGAACCCGCCCTCGCCGAGGTCGGCCCCGGCGGTCTGGCGGTGCTGCCGCTGCCCGCCGGCGGCCGCATGGCCGGCGCCTGCCTGATCGGCTGGGACCGCCCGCACGACTTCGGCCCCGACGAACGCGCGCTGCTCACCGCGTGCGCCGGCCTCACCGGACAGGCCCTGCTGCGCGCCCACGCCTTCGACGCCGAACACGAACTCGTCGGCATGCTCCAGCGCACCCTGCTGCCGCGCCGCCTGCCCCGGCTGCCCGGCGCGGTCGCCGTCGCCCGGTACCTGCCCACCACGGCCGGCCTGGAGGTCGGTGGCGACTGGTACGACGTCATCCCGCTCGCCGACAACCATGTGGCCCTCGTCATCGGCGACGTCCAGGGGCACAACGCCGGCGCCGCCACCCTGATGGGCCAGATGCGCACCGCGCTGCGCGCCTACGCCGCCGAGGGCCACGCCCCGGACGTGGTCGTGGCGCACGCCAACCGGCTGCTGCTGGACATGGAGACGGACCTGTTCGCGACCTGTGCCTACGTCGAAGTCGACATGGAGGAGGGCACCGCCTGGTGCGTGCGTGCCGGTCATCTCCACCCCGTGCTGCGCCATCCGGACGGCACCGCCGAGGTCGTACGGGCCGAGGGTGGTCCGCCGCTCGGCGTGCTCGCCCAGGCCGAGTTCCCGATGACCCCGCTGCGCCTGCAGCCCGGCACGGTGATCGCGCTGACCACCGACGGCCTGGTGGAGTCACCGGACGCCGACATCGACGTGGGCCTGGAGCGGCTCGCCGCCGAGCTGGCCGCCGGTGACCCGGCGCACCTCGGGCTGGTCGCCGACGCGCTGCTCGCCGGCGCGCACCGCGGCGACGACGTCGCCCTGCTGCTGATGCGCTACGACGGCATGGCCGTACGCCCGCTGCGCGAGAGCTGGACGGTGTGGCGGGTGCCGGAGGCGGTGCGGCACGCCCGCCGCTTCACCCGGCGCACGCTGCGAACCTGGGGCGTCGCGCAGGACACGATGGACGCGGCCCTGCTGGTGGTCTCCGAACTCGTCACCAACGCCCTGGTGCACACCGGCGGGCAGGTCCGCCTCGACCTCACCCTGGTCAACCACCGCCTCCGCCTCGCCGTCGCCGACTCCTCCCCGCGCAGCCCCGTCAAGCCGGCCAGCATCGGCTGGGAGGCCACCGGCGGCCGGGGCATCATCCTGGTCGAGGCGGTGTCGGCGGCCTGGGGCACACTCCCGCTCAGCGGCGGCAAACAGGTCTGGGCGGAGCTGGTCCCGGACACCTGACGCCCCCGGGCCCCCACACGAGGGCCCCCGGAACGGGTACCTCGGCCGGGCTGCTCACGGGGGCGGGGGCTCCCCACCGGCTCCGGAGCTGCCGCCGCGGTGTGGGGCCGCCGTCGGGTCCGGGTCTGCCGCCAGGGGTCCGAGGCCGCTCACGGGGCGGGTGGCGCTCCCGGCGTCCGGGCCGCCCAGCGGCCGACGGCCGCCGCCAGGCGAGGCCGCGATGGCCGACGCGGTGAGTGCCGGTCGCGCCCTTCACCCCCCGGCGTCCGCCGGTCGGGCTCGCGCCGCGCGGTGGCCTTGCGCGGGCCGTCCGGGTGCCTGGGGCGCGCCCCGTCCTGCTCGGGCTCGCACCGTCGGTCCGGCCTCACCGCGGTCGCTCTCATGCCTGCCGTGGTGTCCTCGCGGGCCGGTCGCGCAGCCCTGCTGGCTGCCTGCCGCAGCGGTCGGCCTGCCCCGGCGACCGGCTGCCACGGTCCGCTGTGGCTGCCCCGGGCGGCCGGCCGCCGCGGTCGGTCTCGTGCACCTGGCTGCGCCGGTGGGTGGCCGCCTTGGCGGGCCTTGTGTACCTGTGGCTGGCCCGCGGTCGGCCGTCTTGGCCGGCCCTGTGCGGCTGTGGGTGCCCCGGCGGCCGACCGTCACGGTCGGTCTCGTGCACCTGCGGCGCACCCCCGGGTCACCGCCCGGGTGGGCCGCGTACAGCTGTGGCCCCGCCGGTGTGGTCGTGTCGCGGGTGACCGCCACACGGGTGCGTTTCGGCAGGTTGGAGAGGCGTATCCGGAACGCTGTGCCTAGGGTCGATTGGTGTGGCACACACCTTCGAGGAACTCGTGCAGAAGCAGCGCGCGGCCGACGCGGCACACGCCACGGTCGAGGAACTGCGCGACACCTACGGCCCGCCGGCCGAGCGGCGGATGACCGGTGCCCAGTCGGGCACGTACGAGACCGCGCTGCGCGCCTGGCGGGACCTGGCCCGGGACGTGCAGACCGCGGTGAGCGAGTACGCCAAGGAGACGGGCCGGCCGCGCCCCGAGGTGGAGACCGAGGTGGCCCGGGCGGCGGCGGAGCCGGAGACCGCATGAGCCGTGTGGGGCGCCGCGCCGAGCGGTTCGTGGACGCGGCGGACGCCCGGCTGCCCGTGTACGAGGGCGGCCCGCTGCTGCGCAAGGCGTTCCCGGACCACTGGTCCTTCCTGCTCGGCGAACTCGCGCTGTACAGCCTGCTGGTGCTGATCCTGACCGGGGTCTGGCTGACCCTGTTCTTCCAGCCGGAGACGCGGGAGGTCGTCTACGCCGGCCGCTATGTGCCGCTGCGCGGTGTGCGCATGTCGGCCGCCTTCGACTCCACCCTGTACATCAGCTTCGACGTGCGCGGCGGACTGCTGATGCGGCAGGCGCATCACTGGGCGGCGCTGGTCTTCGTCGCCGCCATCGGGGTGCACCTGCTGCGCATCTTCTTCACCGGCGCCTTCCGCCGGCCCCGCGAGCTGAACTGGGTGATCGGGGTGACCCTGTTCGCCCTCTCGCTCGCCGAGGGCTTCGCCGGCTACTCGCTCCCCGACGACCTGCTCTCCGGGACCGGACTGCGCATCGCCCAGGGCATCATGCTCTCGCTCCCGGTCGTCGGCACGTACGTGGCCTTCTTCGCCTTCGGCGGCCAGTACCCGGGCCACGACATCATCACCCGCCTGTATCCGCTGCACGTCCTGCTGCTCCCGGGTGCCCTCATCGCCCTGGTCGCCGTGCACCTGATCCTGGTGGTCCATCTCAAGCACACCCAGTGGCGCGGCCCGGGACACACGCCGCGCAACGCCGTCGGCAAGCCGTTCTTCCCCCAGTTCACCGGCTCCTCCGGCGGCCTGGCCGTCATCGTCGCCGGCGTGCTGGTGCTGCTGGCGGGCATCGCCCAGATCAACCCGGTGTGGAACTACGGCCCCTACCGCCCCGACCTGGTCTCCACCGCCTCCCAGCCCGACTGGTACGTCGGTTTCCTGGAGGGCGCGCTGCGGCTGGTCCCGGCCTGGGAGACGAACTTCGCGGGCCACACCCTGATGTGGAACGTCCTGCTCCCGGCCGTCGTCCTGCCGGCCCTGCTGTTCGCCGTGCTCTACGCCTATCCGTTCGTGGAACAGCGTCTGACCGGGGAGGGGTGGGCCGAGCGGCACCTGTGCGACCGGCCCCGCGAGCGGCCCGTCCGCACCGGGCTCGGCGTGGCGGGCACCGTGTTCTACGGCGTGCTGCTGCTGGCCGGCGGGAACGACGTCATCGCCCAGACCTTCCGCGTCTCCGTCAACGTGATCACCTGGGTGCTGCGCACCGCCCTGATCGTTGCGCCGGTCCTCGCCTTCCTGGTGACCCGGTGGCTGTGCCGGGCCCTGACGGCGGCCGAGAACGAGCGGCTCGCCGAGGGCGTGCCCACGGGTGAGATCCGGCAGAGCATCACCGGCGGCTACGAGGCCGACCACGAGCCGGTGGAGACGTTCCGGCCCGGGGCCCCGCGCAGGCCGCTCACCGCTGCGCGTACTGGAACACCATCCCGAACACCCCGCGTGCCAGAACGCCCAGACCGATGAGGAACAGCCACAGCCCGAAGACCACACCGCTCGCCGTCACCGCGAAACCGAGCGCGGTGACGATCGGCCACAGGCTCTCGTCGGGGAAGAACGCGACCGGCCCGGCGGCGTCCACGACCTCCGCCGCGGTACGGTCCTGCGCCCGCGCCCCGCGGCGCCGGTACTGGATGAGGCAGAAGAACGCGACCAGTCCGGCCATCCCGCACGCGACGACCAGCGCGACCGTGCCCGCCTCCTCGCCCGCCCACACGCCGTACAGCGCGGCCAAGCCGCCGAAGAACAGCGCGACCCCGCCGAACAGCATCGCCTCCGCCTTCATCGCGCCAGCTCCTCTCCGGCCGGGCTCTCGACCTGCGGATGGTGCAGGTCGAAGGCGGGCGATTCCGAGCGGATCCGGGGCAGCGCCACGAAGTTGTGCCGAGGCGGCGGGCAGGACGTCGCCCACTCCAGGCCCCGCCCCCATCCCCACGGGTCGTCCACGGTGACCTTCCGCCCCTTCGCGGCGGTACGCCACACGTTGTAGAGGAACGGCACAGCGGAGACGCCGAGCAGGAAGGCGCCCGCGGACGACAGGGTGTTGAGCAGCGTGAAGCCGTCCTCGGGCAGATAGTCCGCGTACCGGCGGGGCATGCCGGCCTCGCCGAGCCAGTGCTGCACCAGGAAGGTCAGCTGGAACCCCGGGAACAGCAGCCAGAAGTGCAGTTTGCCGAGCCGCTCGTCGAGCATCTTCCCGGTGAACTTGGGCCACCAGAAGTAGAACCCGGCGAACATCGCGAACACCACGGTGCCGAACAGCACGTAGTGCAGGTGCGCCACGATGAAGTAGGTGTCGGTCAGATGGAAGTCGAGCGGCGGTGAGGCGATCAGCACCCCGCTCAGCCCGCCGAGCAGGAACGACACCAGGAAGCCCAGTGACCACAGCATCGGTGTCTCGAACGAGACCGAGCCGTGCCACATCGTGCCGATCCACGCGAAGAACTTGATACCCGTGGGCACCGCGATGAGGAACGACATGATGGAGAAGAACGGCAGCAGCACCGCGCCGGTGGCGAACATGTGGTGCGCCCACACCACCGCCGACAGCATGGTGATGGCGATCGTCGCCCCGATCATCGGCAGATAGCCGAACAGCGGCTTGCGGGAGAACACCGGAACGATCTCCGAGACGATCCCGAAGAACGGCAGCGCCACGATGTAGACCTCCGGATGCCCGAAGAACCAGAACAGGTGCTGCCACAGCAGCGCGCCGCCGTTCGCCGCGTCGAAGACGTGCGCCCCGAACTTCCGGTCCGCCTCCAGCGCCAGCAGCGCCGCCGTGAGCACCGGGAAGGCGGGCAGGATCAGGATCGAGGTGAACAGCACGTTCCAGGTGAAGATCGGCATCCGGAACATCGTCAGGCCCGGCGCGCGCAGCGACAGGATCGTGGCGATGAAGTTCACCGCGGTCAGGGTCGTCGACACACCGGAGACCACCAGCCCCATCGCCCAGAGGTCCCCTCCCGCGCCGGGGGAGAAGTAGGCACTGTTGAGCGGTGCGTAGGCGAACCAGCCGAACGCCGCGGCTCCGCCGGGCACCAGGAAGCCGGAGACCACCATCAGGCCGCCGAACAGGTACATCCAGTACGACAGCGCGTTCAGCCGGGGGAAGGCCAGGTCGGGCGAACCGATCTGCAGCGGCATCACGGCGTTGGCGAACCCGGCGAACATGGGGGTCGCGAACAGCAGCATCATGATGGTGCCGTGGATCGTGAAGAACTGGTCGTAGCCCTGCTCGCTCAGGAACTGCAGACCCGGCCGGGCGAGTTCCGCGCGCATCCCGAGGGCGAGCAGCCCGGCGAGCAGGAAGAAGCAGAACGCCGTGACCATGTAGAGCCGGCCGATCACCTTGTGGTCGGCGGTGGAGATCCAGCGCAGCAACGCCCGGCCCGGCCGCGGCGCGGGCGCCGTGTAGCGGGCGACGATCTCGTATGTGTCCGGCATTTCGGGTAGTTCCGTCATCGCTGGTGACGCTACTCCCCGCGACCTGCGGCCTCCCGCGCGCCACGCCTCGCGCCCGGAGTCGTATCCGCCGCTCGGCTGGGTACCCGGTGGCCCATGAACGTCGCCATGTACGTAGCAGCATCGGGTGCCCAGGTGTTCGGGTACGTCCTCATCCTGCTCGCGGGCGTCGCCTGCGCCGCCGGACTGATGTGGGCCTTCCGACTCGGCTTCAAGGTGCGCGAAAACGAATCCGACCCGCCGCGACCCGACGAGCAGCCCACGATGCCCGCGTCCGGCCCGGTCCACGAGACCCGCGAGATGCGTGAACCCGACGATGTGCCCCGGGCCGCCGACGGGAGCGAGCGGCTGACCCCCTACCAGATCGGCAACGTCCGCTCCCGGCGCGCCGCCGACCAGCGTCGCCCGCGCTGGTCGCCCGGATCAAGCGGTTCCTTCGGCGGCGGAGGCGGCGGCCGGACCTGAGGCGGCCGCCCACTGCCGTGACCGCCGCGTTTGCGGGCGCGGGGCCGTGGGACCCGGTGAGCCACAGATCGCACACGGGCCCGCGCGGGGCCGATGGGCCCGCGCCGGCACACCGACGCAGAGGGAAGATGGACGACGTGACCGCGCATCCCAGCGAGAAACCCACCCTGCCCTACGCCGAGACCGGCTGGGCGAAGGCCCACCGCCGGCGCGGCTGGGGAGTGCGGACCTGTCTTCCCGCGACCCTGGAGCGCGGCTCCGCGCCGCGGCAGGACACCGCCTGCGAGGACACCATCGTGCGGGGCGAGGACTGAGGGTACCGGCACGCGGACGGCGGGCGCCCCGGCCAACTCCCGTCGGGAGCAGGCCACACCGTCGAGTTCTTCGCCCGAGCCAACCGCCTCGCATCGGAGAGACGACCGCCAACCCTCGCGGAGGCAGGAAACGCTCCCGGGCTGGGAGCCGCTGCGCCGCGCGCCGGCCCCGTACGCCCTCAGCCGCTGAACTCGCCCGAGCGCAACCGCTCGTAGTGGGCGGAGCAGTCCGCGTAGGAGGGCAGCAGCCCGGACCGCTCCGCCTCGGCCAGCGAGGGCGCCTCGGCGTCCTTGTCCGACAGCACCGGCGTGATCCCCTGCGGCCAGGTGATCCCCAGCGCCGGGTCCAGCGGATGTACCCCGTGCTCGCGTCCCGGCGCGTACCCGGTCGAGCACAGGTACACCACCGTGGCGTCGTCGGTGAGTGCCATGAAGGCGTGCCCGAGGCCCTCGGCGAGGAACAGCGCCCGCCGGCTGTCGTCGTCCAGCCGTACGGCCTCCCACCGGCCGTAGGCCGGGGAGCCGACGCGGATGTCCACCACCACGTCGAGGACGGCTCCGCGCACACAGGTGACGTACTTGGCCTGGCCGGGCGGTACGTCGGCGAAGTGGATGCCGCGCAGCACCCCCCGCCGGGACACCGAGCAGTTGGCCTGGGCGAGATCGAGGCGGTAGCCGGTGGCCTCGCGGAACTCCGTGCCCCGGTACCACTCGTGGAAGCTGCCCCGGTCGTCCGGGAACACCCGGGGCTCCAGCACCCAGGCACCGCCTATCCCCAACTGTCGCACGCCTCACGCCTCCCCTGTCGTCGTGGTCGAACGCGTTCTTCGTGTTCTCCGTACCCGCCGGCGACGATCCCGCCCGGCGGCAGCGCGAGACCCCGGTCCGGCGTGGGGCCCAGCCGGCGCTCCCTGGTCCAGCCGCGGAGACCGACCTGCACGTACAGGCCCCACAGCCCGCCGTGCATCGGGTCGCCGCACGAGGCCGTGGCCAGGCCGACCGTGGCGGTCGCGCGCAGCACCTGCCGGGGGCCGGCGTCCTCGGCGGGGACCCGTTCGCGGGTGGCCCCCACCGGACGCAGTCCAGGGGCGTTCCCGGGGTCGAAGCGCTCGAGGACGACCGCGTGCGTCTCGCGCGGCAGTGCGAGCCGGTGGCCGTCGGGCATCGCCGGCAGCCGGCGCCCGCTCATCCGCTCCGCCCTCTCCACGCGCAGCCGGCGGCGCGGCAGCCTGTCGGGTAAGGGGCCCGGTCCGGTGTACCGCTCGACCACGTCGAGGGCCTCGCGCAGGTTCGGCGCCACCGGCCCTCCGGGTAGCGTGGTCGCCGGGCCGGTCGTCGCTGTCGACGGACATCACGAAGTCGCCGCGGGAGGCCTCGATGCCCACGGTGCGCGGCCTGCCGGACCAGCCGGAGCTCTGCTGGCGGATGACGTGCGGGTGCCCGGCGGCGAGGGCGTCCAGCCGGGCCGGGGTGGAGTCGGTGGAGCCGTCCTCCACGAAGATCACTTCGTACGCGTCGTCGGGCAGCCTCCGGCGCAGCAGCGAGGCCACGCAGTCCTCGACGTACGGACCGGGGCCGTGCACGGGGACGACGACGCTGACCCTGACCGGCATCCGGCTCCAAGCCCCCTTTGTCCGCTGGCCGTTGCCTCCGTGGCACGGTGCGCGTGGCCGCATGCTAACCCGGCCCCTTGCCGCGGCGGGCCGGTATCACGCGGCAACGGGCCGGGCCGCCGGTCAGTCGTGGGTCTTGGCGAGCAGCTCCAGGATCTCGGCGGCGGTGCCGCTCTCGCCGAGCCGGGGGAAGATCCGCTGCACGCTGTTGGCGTGCGCCTCGGGGACGGCGTCGGCCATCGCGTCGGTGGCCAGCGTGACGTGGTAGCCGTGGGCGTAGGCGTCCCGGGCGGTGGACTCCACGCCGATGCTGGTGGCGATGCCGGTCAGCACGATCTGGGTGACGCCGCGGCGGCGCAGCTGGACGTCCAGGTCGGTGCCGTGGAAGGCGCTCCAGTTGTGCTTGGTGACACGGATGTCGCCGGCGTGGCCGGACAGCTCCTCGACGAGGACGTCCCAGCCCTGCGGGAAGGCGAGGCCGCGCGCCTGGTGCTCGGTGCGGCCGGGGACGGCGTCGGCCCAGTCGGGGGCGAAGGAGACCCGGACCAGGACCACGGGCAGGCTCCGGGCCCGGAAGGCCTCGGCCAGTGCGGCGGTGCGGGAGACGACGTCCGCCGCCGCGTGCGGCTGCACGGGCATGCCCACGATGCCGTTCTGCAGGTCGATCGCGACGAGGGCGGTCCGGGGGTCGAGCGTGGTGAGCGACATGGGTCGGTCAGGCCTTTCGAGGGGTGGTCGTCCGTGCGGTGGTGAGCCGGCCGGCCAGCGGTCCGGCGGAGTGGCCGCCGGCAGCGGGGCGGAGCCGGCCGGCGGCGACAGGGCCGGGCGTTCCGCCCGGCGGTGTCGGCGAGGTGGGGGAAGAGAGAGCCGGCGCGGGCCGTGCGGGTCCACCGGACGGCCGGTGGAATCCGGCGGGGAGGGGCGGGGGCCTGCCCGGTGTGTCCGGTGGGCCCCGGTGTCACGGCTGCGACAGCCGTTCCATCAGCTCCAGTGCCCTCAGGACCGTCTGCCGTTCCTCCTCGGTGTAGCGGTCCTGGAAGGCGCGGGCCAGCCACTCCTCGCGGACCTGCCGGTTGCCCTCGACGCGGGCCCGGCCCGCGTCGGTCAGGGTGACCAGCTGGCGGCGGCCGTCGTCGGGGTCGGGGGTGCGCCGGACCAGGCCGTGCCGCTCCAGGGCCGCCAGTGTGGTCGCCATCGACTGCGGGCGGACGCCCTCGGCGGCGGCGAGCGCGCTGGCCGTGGCCGCTCCGTGCTTTGCGGCCAGGGTGAGCGCCGACTCCTGCGACGGGCTCAGGTCGGTGTCCTGCGCGACCTCGCGGATACGGCGCCGCAGCCGGCTGAACACCACACGCAGATCGCGTGCGGTGCGGGCGGCGGAGTCGGAGATGTCGGCCATGGCGCCCACCCTACGATCGACAGTCGAAACTGTCCACCTCAAACTGTTCAGTTTTGGCTGTCGAATTGCCGGGTACTCGCCCGTCCTCGGACAGGGCTGCACGTCGGTGAACTCAAGGGAGCGCAGATGACCCCTCCGGACATGTCCGGCCTGGAGTCGGCGCTGTGCGCCGAGGTGGACGGCGAGGTCCGCTTCGACGCCGGCAGCCGCGGTGCCTACGCCACGGACGGTTCGAACTACCGGCAGGTCCCCCTGGGTGTCGTCGTCCCCCGCACGGTCGAGGCGGGCGCCCGGGCGCTGTCGGTGTGCGCACGTTTCGACGCCCCCGTCCTCTCCCGGGGCGGCGGCACCAGCCTGGCGGGACAGTCGACCAACACCGCCGTGGTGATCGACTGGAGCAAGTACTGCACCCGGCTGATCTCACTCGACCCCGAGCGGCGCACCTGCGTGGTGGAGCCCGGGATCGTCCTCGACGAACTCAACCGGCAACTCGCCGGACACAAGCTGCAGTTCGGGCCGAAACCCTCCACCCACAGCCACTGCGCGCTCGGCGGCATGATCGGCAACAACTCCTGCGGCGCCTCCGCGCAGGCCTACGGCAAGACCGTCGACAACGTCCGGCGCCTGGAGATCCTCACCTACGACGGACAGCGCGCCTGGGTCGGCCCCACACCGCCCGACGAGCGCGCCCGGATCATCTCCGGCGGCGGCCGGCTCGCCGAGATCTACGGCGGCCTCGACCGCATCGCGGCCGAGTACCTGGCCGACATCCGCCGCGGCTACCCCAAGATCCCGCGCCGCGTCTCCGGCTACAACCTCGACTCCCTGCTGCCCGAGAACGGCTTCGACGTGGCCAAGGCGCTCGTCGGCAGCGAGGGCACCCTGGTCACCGTCCTGCGCGCCGAACTCGACCTCGTGCCCGTGCCGCCGTACCAGTCGCTGCTCGTCCTCGGCTACGACGACATCTGCGCCGCCGCCGACGACGTGTCCCGCGTGCTGGAGCACTGCTCACCCAGCCAGCTGGAGGCGCTGGACGGCCGCATGGCCGAGCTGATGCGCGAGGAGGGCGCCTACCTCGACTCCCTCAACGTCCTTCCCGAGGGCGACAGCTGGCTGATGGTGCAGTACAGCGGCGACAGCCAGGAGGACGTCGACGAGCAGGCCCACGCCCTGCTCCGGGCCATCGGCCGCGGCGCGAAGGACGCGGACGTCGCCTTCTCCGACGACCCCGAACGCGAACAGAAGATGCTCAGGGCCCGCGAGGCCGGACTCGGCGTCACCGCCCGCCCGCCGGACGACCGGGAGACCTGGGAGGGCTGGGAGGACTCCGCCGTACCGCCCGAACGGCTCGGCGACTACCTGCGGGACCTGAAGGACCTGTTCGACGAGTTCGGCTACGACCACCCCTCCCTGTACGGCCACTTCGGGCAGGGCTGTGTGCACACCCGCATCCCGTTCGGGCTGAGGACCGCCGAGGGCGTGGCCGACTTCCGCCGCTTCGTGGAACGCGCCGCCGACCTGGTCGCCTCCTACGGCGGCTCCCTGTCCGGCGAGCACGGCGACGGCCAGTCCCGCGGCGAACTGCTCACCCGTATGTTCGGCGAGCGGCTCGTCACCGCCTTCGGCGAGCTGAAGGCGCTCTTCGACCCCACGAACCGGATGAACCCCGGCAAGGTCGTCCACCCCCACCCCGTCGACGGTCAGCTGCGGCTCGGGCCGTCCTGGCGGCCCGCGACCCCCGCCACCCACTTCGACTTCCCCGAGGACGCGCACTCCTTCGACCGCGCCGTGATGCGCTGCGTCGGTATCGGCAACTGCCGCAGCCACTCCGGCGGCGTCATGTGCCCCTCCTACCGGGCCACCAGGGAGGAGGAGCACTCCACCCGCGGCCGGGCCCGGCTGCTGTTCGAGATGCTCGGCGGACACGCCGACTCCGCGATCAAGGACGGCTGGCGCTCCACCGCCGTGCGCGACGCCCTCGACCTGTGCCTGGCCTGCAAGGGCTGCAAGTCCGACTGCCCGACCGGCGTCGACATGGCCACCCTCAAGGCGGAGTTCATGGCCCACCACTACGAGGGCCGGATCCGCCCCATGGCCCACTACTCCATGGGCTACCTGCCGGTGTGGGCCCGGCTCTCCCGGATCGCCCCCGCCCTGGCCAACTCCGCGCTCCACGCGCCCGGCCTGGCCCGCCTCGGCAAACGGCTCGCCGGCATCGACGAGGCCCGCTCGGCCCCCGTGTTCGCCGAGGAGTCCTTCGTCCAGTGGTGGCGGACCCGCGACCACGAGAAGCCGGACCCGGCCGACCCGCGCACCGTGGTGCTGTGGCCCGACACCTTCAGCACCTACTTCCACCCCTCCATCGCCAGGTCCGCCGTACGGGTCCTCGAAGACGCGGGCTTCCGGGTCGCCGTCCCCACCGAGCCGGTGTGCTGCGGCCTGACCTGGATCTCCACCGGCCAACTCCCCGTCGCCAAGAAGGTGCTGAGCCACACCCTCGGCGTGCTGCGCCCCTACCTGGAGGCGGGCACCCCCGTCATCGGCCTCGAACCGTCCTGCACGGCCGTCTTCCGCGCCGACGCCCCCGAGCTGATGCCCGCCGACCAGGACGTGCAGCGACTGGCCGGGCAGGTCCGCACCTTCGCCGAACAGCTCGTCCACCACGCCCCCGACGACTGGCGGCCACCGCAGCTCGCCCGGCAGGCGACCGTGCAGACCCACTGCCACCAGCACGCCATCATGAAGTTCGACGCCGACCGCGAACTGATGCGCCGCGCCCACCTGGACGCCGAGGTCCTCGACGAGGGCTGCTGCGGGCTCGCCGGCAACTTCGGCTTCGAACGCGGCCACCACGAGGTCTCCCTGGCCGTCGCCGAACAGGGCGTCCTGCCCGCCGTACGCGCCGCGGCACCCGACAGCCTGGTCCTCGCCGACGGCTTCAGCTGCCGCACCCAGATCGAGGAGGGCGGCACCGGCCGCCGCGCCCTGCACCTCGCCGAGGTGCTCGCGCTCGGCCTGGACGGCAACCTGCCCAGCGACCACCCGGAACGCCTGGCCGACCGCCCGCCCGAACCCTCGCGCACGGCCCGCTGGGCGACGACCGCGGCCGCGGCGGCCCTCCCCGCGGGCGTCGCGCTGGGGCTGCGACTGGTCCGGCGCCGGAGCTGAGGAGCCGCCATGAGCGACCAGCCGACCGTCGACGCGCTCGCGACCGCCGTCTACACCGTCCCCACCGACGCCCCCGAGGCGGACGGCACCCTGGCCTGGGACAAGACCACCCTCGTCCTGGTCACCGTCCGCTCCGGCACCACCACCGGCCTCGGCTACACCTACGCCCCGGCCGCCACCGCCCACGTCGTCCGCGAACTCCTCACCGGCACCGTCACCGGCCTGACCGCGCTCGACGTGCCCGGCGCCAACGAGCGGATGTGCCGGGCCGTACGCAACGCCGGACTGCCCGGCGTCGCCGCCCAGGCGATCGCCGCCGTCGACATCGCCCTGTGGGACCTCAAGGCCCGTCTGCTCGGCCTGCCCCTGGCGGCCCTGCTCGGCGCCGTCCGCGACGACGTGCCGGTGTACGGCAGCGGCGGCTTCACCACCTACGACGCCGCACGCCAGGACCGCCAGCTGCGCGGCTGGACCGAGGACGAGGGCATCCCCCGCGTCAAGATCAAGATCGGTGAGTCGTGGGGCAGCCGCGAGTCCCGCGACCTCGAACGGGTCACCCGCGCCCGGGCCAGCGTCGGCGACACGACCGAGCTGTACGTGGACGCCAACGGCGGCTACACCGGCGGACAGGCCCTGCGCATCGGCGCCGCGCTCACCGACCACGGCGTGACCTGGTACGAGGAACCGGTCTCCTCCGACCACCTCACCCTGCTCGCGGACCTCCGCGGCCGCCTCCCCATGGACGTCACCGCCGGCGAGTACGGGTACACGCTGCCGTACTTCGAGCACATGCTGGCCGCCCACGCGGTCGACTGCCTCCAGGCGGACGTCACCCGCTGCGCCGGCATCACCGTCTGGCTGCGCGCCGCCGCCCTCGCCCACGCCCGCGGGCTCGACATCTCCGGGCACTGCGCGCCCCACGCCCACGCGCACGTGGCCGCCGCCGTGCCCAACCTGCGTCACCTGGAATGGTTCCACGACCACGTCCGCATCGAACGGCTCCTGTTCGACGGCGTCCTCGACCCCGGCGGCGGCAGCGTCACCCCCGGCGCCGACGGAGCACCCGGGCTGGGCCTGACCCTGGTCGAGGAGTGGGCGGAAAGGTACCGAACGGAGTAGGAGGAGAGAGGAACATGCCCCCCACCGTCGTCATCACCGGCGCCAGCGCCGGAATCGGCCGTGCCACGGCCCGCCTGTACGCCCGGCGCGGCGCGAACGTCGTGCTGGTCGCCCGCGGTGAGGGCGGCCTGGCGGCGGCGGCCGACGAGGTCGCGGCGCTCGGCGGACGCCCGCTCGTGCGGCCGGCCGACGTGACCGACGCGGCCCGGGTGGAGGCCGTCGCCGAGGCCGCCGAGAAGGAGTTCGGCCCCATCGACATCTGGATCAACTGCGCCTTCTCGTCGGTGTTCGCGCCGTTCGACGAGATCACCCCCGAGGAGTTCCGGCGGATCACCGACGTCACCTACCTCGGCTTCGTCAACGGCACCCGCTCCGCCCTCAAGCGCATGCTGCCCCGCGACCGCGGCACGATCGTGCAGGTCGGCTCCGCGCTCGGGGAGCGGTCCATCCCGCTGCAGTCGGCGTACTGCGGCGCCAAGCACGCCATCAACGGCTTCACCTCCTCGCTGCGCACGGAGCTGCTGCACCGCGGCAGCAACGTCCACGTCACCGTCGTCCAGATGCCCGCCGTCAACACGCCCCAGTTCGAATGGGTGCGCTCCCGGCTGTCCGCACACCCGATGCCGGTCCCGCCGATCTACCAGCCGGAGGTCGCCGCACGGGGCGTGCTGTACGCGGCCGATCACCCGCGCCGCAAGCAGTACTACGTCGGCGCCAGCACCGTGGCCACCATCTGGGCCAACCGGCTCGTCCCCGCCCTGCTCGACCGCTACCTGGCCCGCACCGGCTTCGACTCCCAGCAGACCGACCGCATCCCGCCGGCCGGCCTGGACAACCTCTTCGAGCCGGTGGACAACGAGCCGTCCGAGGACCAGGGCGCCCACGGCTCCTTCGACGACAGCTCCCACGCCCGCTCCTGGCAGGCGACCCTGGCCCGGCACCCCGCCGCCACCGCCCTCGGCACCGGCGCCGCCGTACTCGGCGCGGTCGGCGGCCTGCGCCGGCTGACCTCCCGGACGGCCTAGGCTGGTCAGGTGCGTCTGCTGCTCATGTCCGACACGCATCTGCCCAAGCGCGCCAAGCGGCTCCCCGAGCCGCTGCTGGCCGAACTCCCGCGCGCGGACGTCGTGTTCCACGCGGGGGACTGGGTCGACGCCGCCACCCTCGACCTGCTGGAGAGCCGCAGCCGCCGGCTCGTCGCGGTCCACGGCAACAACGACGGCCCCGAGCTGCGCGCCCGGCTCCCCGAGGTGGCGTACGCCGAACTGGACGGGCTGCGCTTCGGCGTGGTGCACGAGACCGGCCCCGCCCAGGGCCGCGAGGCCCGCTGCGCCGCCCGCTTCCCCGACCTCGACGTCCTGGTCTTCGGCCACAGCCACATCCCCTGGGACACCACCGCCCCGACCGGCCTGCGCCTGCTCAACCCCGGCTCACCCACCGACCGGCGCCGCCAGCCCCACTGCACCTACCTGACCGCGCACCTCACCGGCGGCACGCTCACCGAGGTGACCCTGCACCGGCTCCCGCAGCGGTAGCGGTCCATGACATGATCACCGGGTGACCACCAGCCCCGGCATACCCGACGTCGTGGCCGCCGGCCGTCTCGCCGCCGGCGCGCAGCCCGTGCTGGCGCTGCCCGGCGGCCTGGAACTGCGGCCCTGGCGTCTCGACGACGCCGACGCCGACGCCCTGCACACCGCGGGGCAGGACCCGGCGATCAGCCACTGGAACCTCTTCTCCGTCGGCAGCCGTGCCGAGGCGCGCGCCCGGATCGAGCGGCTGCACGCGCGCCGTCGGGCCGAGACCGGGGTGATCTGGGCCGTCGCCCCGCTCGGCGGCGCGGCCGTCGGGCTCGCCGGTCTCAACGACGTCGACCTGGCGGGCGGCACCGCCGAGGTCGTCTACTGGGTGCTGCCCGGCGCCCGCGGCGGCGGCGTCGCGGTCGCGGCGACCCGGAGGCTCAGCCGCTGGGCCCTGGACGACCTGGGACTGCACCGGCTCGTCCTGTGCCACTCGACGGCCAACCGCGCCTCCTGCCGGGTGGCCGAGAAGGCCGGGTACACCACCGAGGGCACCCAGCGCAGCGCCCTGCTGCACACCGACGGCTGGCACGACCAGCACGTCCACGCGCGCCTGGCCGGGGACCCCGAATAGCGCACCCGGGGATCGTCCGTGCCGGGTGGTCCCCGTGGGCCATGGCTCCCACACCGGCAGCACTCCTGCGGCGCGCGGTGCGGCCCGCCTCCCGCGCCCGTTCCCCGGACACCGTGCTCGTCGTCATGTGCGCCGGATACTTCCTGGTGCTGCTCGACGTCACCATCGTCAACGTCGCCCTGCCCGCCATCGGCTCCGGGCTCGGCACGGACGTCGGCGGACTCCAGTGGGTGGTCGACGGCTACGCACCGGCCCCGGCGTCGCTGATGCTTCACCAGCGGCACGGCCGGGGACCGGTACGGCCACCGGCGCGTCGTGCTGGCCCGGCTCGCCGTGTCCGGCGCCGGATCGCTGGGCTGCGGACTCCCCCACGGTGCCCGTGCTGGTCGCCGCCCGCGTGGTGCGGGGCGCCGGCGGCGCGCTGCTGCCGCCCGGCACGCCCGCCGTCATCGGCCGCGCCTTCCCCGACTCCGCCGAGCCCGAGCGGGCCCGCGCGATCGGCGTCTGGGCGGGCATCGGCAGCCTCGCGCTGCCCGCCGGCCCGCTGCTCGGCGGCGTCCTCACCGACGGCCTCGGCCGGCGGGCGGTCTTCCTGCTCAACGTGCCGCTCGTGCTCCTCGCCCTGGTCTGATCCATGGCCGTCGTCCGCGAGAGCCGGGACGAGCACGCCGCGCCGCTGGACCTGCCGGGCCTCCTCCTCGGTGGCGTGGCCCTGCCGGCGACGACGTACGTGTTCGTCCTGCCGCTGTAGCTGCAGTCCGTGCAGCACCGCTCCGCCTTCAGACGGGTCTGACACTGCTCCCGCTGTTCACCCCGCTCGCGGTGTTCGCGCTGCTCGGCGGCGGCCGGAGACCTGGCAGAAGGTCTTCACCGCCCTGCTTGCCGAGGCTGACGCCACTACTCGACATCCTCGACGGGCTCTGGTTCCCCATGCCGGTGGACGCCTGCCATGCCGCTGGTCATGACCTGTCGCTGTCGGCTGCTGCGATCACCTCGGACGGCCCAGACGCCGCGAGCGCTGCGCGGCAGCAAGGTCAGCCCGGGAAGGCCTTGACGTCCCTCGCCAACATGGAGAGCATTGCTCTTATTGGAGAGCACCGCTCTCATAAAAGAGCGTCGCTCTTGCAGTCGGGGGGAAGGTCATGAAGCTCTTCTACTCAGGTCCGTCACTCATGAAGTTGCACGAGGAGTACGCCAAGAAAGGACTCCTGGACGAGGATGCGCCGGTCAAGGCGATCAGCTCGGTCACGATCAATGCCCCGGTCTCCACCGTGTGGCGGCTGATCAGCGACATGCGCAACTGGCCCGCCTGGCGCTCCGACGCTCGCGTTACCAAGCTCGGGATCATGGCGCCGGATGCCTGCTTCCGTTGGAAGGTCCGCGGCACATCCATCAAGTCCACCTTCGCCGTCGTCACACCTGAGCGGGAGCTCACCTGGACGGGCCTGGCAATGGGCTGCATGAAGGCGATCGATCGGATGCGGTTGGCGCCGACCGCGGACGGCGGCACCCTCGCTACCCTTGAAGAGTCGCTCTCCGGCCCGCTCCTCACGCTCTTCTACAGCGACGAGAAGCTCCGCAAGGGGCATCAAGACGTCTTGCGGATGTTGAAGGCTGCTGCCGAGAGCTAGGTCGTTTCTTTCGGATCACCTCGCTGACCGGATGAAGAGGGCGGCGAGGTGGAGTTTGGCGAGGTAGATGGTGGCGGTCTTGTCGTAGCGGGTGGCCAGGCCGCGCCACAGCTTGAGTTTGTTGATGCACCGCTCGACCGTGTTGCGTTGCTTGCAGGCGTCGCGGTCGAAGGCGGGTGGCCTGCCGCCGCGACGGCCGAGGCGTTTGCGGTTGGAGGCCTGGTCGGCGGGCTGCGGAACCACTGCCCGGATCCCGCGCCGGCGCAGGTGGATCTTGGTGGTCAGCCCGCCGCGGGGCCGTCCGATGGCATGGTCGTCCGGCTCGCCGGCCGGTGCCCTTTTTGTCGAGCCCCGGCGGCGCGGTGGTGGGCACGGACGATGGTCGAGTCGACCGCGA
This sequence comes from Streptomyces filipinensis, assembly GCF_014649495.1. Lineage (GTDB taxonomy): Bacteria > Actinomycetota > Actinomycetes > Streptomycetales > Streptomycetaceae > Streptomyces > Streptomyces filipinensis. Next base: position 191,057 of record NZ_BMTD01000016.1, read on the forward strand.
CGACCCAGTGGTCAGTCAACGACACACCAGACCCACGATCCGATGATCTGAAAGAAACGGCCTAGTCGTCCGCCCCGAACCGGCCGTCGGCGGGACGGTCTTCGGCCGGTCGCGCCCACGCGGCGCAGCCGCACCCCGGCACCGTCCCGCGCCCCGGGGGCGCTGCCGTCACCGGCGCCGAGCGGCGTGCCGGTGCCGGCGCAGCCGCAGGAGCCGCGTCGCCGTCCATGCCAGCGCGGCCACCGCTGCCGCCAGGCCCGCCGCCCGCTTGGCCACCGGCAGCCCCGCCGTGCGCAGGAGGTCGAGCGGTTCCGGCTCGGTCTCCGCCCGCTCCCGCGGTTGCTCCGCGGCGGCGGCCGGTGCCGGTGCCTGCTCGGCCAGCCGGTCCGCCAGACAGGCGGCGAACTGGCTCACCAGGCGGTCGCCCACCTCGGCCAGCACGCCCCGCCCGAACTGCGCCGGGCGGCCGGTCACCGTCAGGTCGGTCCGCACCCACACGGCCGTCCCGCCGTCGCGTGCGGTCAGCGTGCCGGTGACCGTCGCGCGGGCCGTGCCCTGCCCCCGGGTCTCCCGGCCGCTCGCCACCAGCACCATCCGGTGCGCCGCCGCGTCCTGTTCCTCGAAGACCGCCGTGCCCCGGTAGGCGACGGTGACCGGGCCGACCCTGACCTTCACCGAGCCGGTCACGGTCTTGCCGTCGTAGTCCTCCACCACCGCGCCCGGCAGACAGGGCGCGACCCGTTCGATGTCGAGGAGCGCGTGCCAGGCGTCGTCGACCGGGACGGGGACGGTGAACTCGTGGTGCAGCTCCATGGCGTGCTCCTTCGGGACGCGTCTGACCGGACGCGTCAGACGGGAGTCGGGTGGATCGCCCCGGCGGTCGTCGTCAGGGGCGCGCCGCTGCCGCCCCAGCGCAGGGCGACGATCTCGGCGGCGACGGACACGGCGACCTCCTCGGGCGTACGGGCCCCGAGGTCGAGCCCGAGCGGCGAACGCAGCCGGGACAGCTCGGCCTCGGTGAGACCGGCCTGCGAGAGCCGTTCACGGCGCTCCTCGTGGGTATGGCGGCTGCCCATGGCCCCGATGTAGGCGGCCGGGCGGCGCAGCGCCTCCTCCAGCAGCGGCACGTCGAACTTCGGGTCGTGGGTGAGGACGCAGACCACCGTACGGTCGTCGGTCTTCGTGCCCGCGAGATAGCGGTGCGGCCAGTCGACCACGACCTCGACGCCCGCCGGGAAGCGCTTGGGTGTGGCGAAGACGGGGCGGGCGTCGCACACGGTGACCCGGTAGCCGAGGAAGTCGCCGATGCGCGCGACCGCGGCCGCGTAGTCGATCGCGCCGAACACCAGCATGCGCGGCGGCGGCGCGAACGACTGCAGGAACACGGTCACGGCGTCCTCGCGGCGCTCACCGCGCGGACCGTAGTGCCGCAGGAGCGAGGCGCCGAGCGCGAGTTCGCCGCGTGCGTCGGCGGTGACGGCGACGTCCAGGCCGCTCGCGCCGAGCGTGCCCGCCGCACGGTCCGGCCAGACCGCGAGGGTGGCGCCGCGCGGCGCGGGCCCGTCCACCACCGTGGCCACGGTCACCGGCCCGCCCGCGGCGACCGACGCGGCGACCGCGCCGAACGCCGGGTCCGACTCGGGCGTCACGGGCCGTACCAGCAGGGTGATCTCGCCGCCGCAGGTGAGCCCGACCGCGAACGCGTCCTCGTCGCTGTACCCGAACGTCTGCAGGCGGGGCTCACCGCTCGCCACCACCTCCTGGGCGAGTTCGAACACCGCGCCCTCCACACAGCCCCCGGACACGCTCCCCACGACCTCGTCGTCCGGGCCCACCGCCATGGCGGCACCTGGTCCGCGCGGCGCGCTGCGGCTGACCGCGACGACCGTGGCCAGCCCGAACGGAACACCGGCCGCATGCCAGCGCGCCAGTGCCGGCAGGATCTCACGCACCATCCGCTCCTCTCACCGGCCCGGCAACGGGCCGGGCGCCGCGCACCACCGCCGCGAGCCGCTCCAGCGCCGCCAGACTGTGCCCCTCCACGAAGGCGTCCACGCTCGGCAGCGCCGCCGCCATCCCCGCGGCCAGCGGGGCGTAACCCGGGCGGGCCTTGCGGGGGTTCGCCCACACCACCTGGTGCGCCAGGGCGTGCAGGCGGCGCATCTGCTGCCCCAGCAGCTCCGGATCGCCGCGCTCCCAGCCGTCCGAGAGCAGCACGACGATCGCCCCGCGGGCCATCCCGCGCTGCCCCCAGCGGTTCAGGAACTCGCGCACCAGCTCACCCAGCCGGGTACCGCCGCGCCAGTCGGGCACGGCGGCCGCGACGGCCGCCATCGCCAGGTCGGGGTCGCGGTGCGAGAGTTCGCGGGTCACCCGGGTCAGCCGGGTGCCGACGGTGAACACCTCCGTGCGGCCCACGCGCACCGCCGCGTGCGCGAACCGCAGCAACGCGTCGGCGTACGGCGCCATCGAGCCGCTCACGTCGACGAGCAGCACCACCCGGCGGGGCCGCTCCACCCGTCTGTGCCGCCGCAGCCGGGCCGGCTCCCCGCCCCGCCGCAGCAACTCCCGTACGGTACGGCGCGGATCGACCTCGCCGCGCCGGGCCGGCCTGCGCCGCGCCGAGCGCCGGGTCTGCCCGTGCAGCGAGAACGCGGCCAGCAGACGCCGCAGTTGGGCACGCTCGGCGGCGTCCAGCTCGCCGACGTCACGGTGCCGCAGGACTTCGGCCGGGCTCGCGAGCGCGGCGACCGGCGGTCCCGTGGGCTCCCCCTCGCCCGGCGCCGACGGGCCGTGGGGTGCCTGCCGGGCGACGAGCCGGAGCCGGGGCGGGGGAGCGGCGCGCACCGGGCGCGCGGCGCGCCCGCCAGAGGGCCCGAAGTACGCCGCGAACACCCGCTCGTACCGCTCCAGATCGTCGTGCCCGCCGCACAGGGTCGCCCGCCCCGCCCAGTACACGTCCGCGCGCATCCCGGGCCGCAGGGCGCTCACGGCGCGCAGGAACGCGTACAGACGCTCGCTGCTCGCGTCGACGCCCGCCGCCCGCAGCGCCCGCACGAACCCGAGCAACACGGCATCCGCCCCGAGCGGCCGCCCGCCCACCCCGATCCGCCCGGCACCTGTCCCGTGCGGTTCGGCGTCTGCCCGGGGCGGTTCGGCGTCTGCTCCGGGTGGGCCTGCGCCTGCCCCCGCCGGGCCGGCGTCCGGCTCGTGCTGTTCGGCGTGTGGCCCGGGTGGGTCGGCGTCTGGCTCGTGTCCTGCGTGCAGGTCGGCATCCGCCTCCTGCCGTTCGGTGTCCGCCGTGAGCGGGCGGGGGCCCGTCTCGTGTGGTCCGGCGTACGTCTTGCGCTGTTCGGTGTCGGCCCGGGGTGGCTCGGCGTCCGTCTGGTTCCGGTCGGTGTCGGCTTCGGGCCGTGTGGTGTCTGCCCGGGGTGGGCGAGGATCCGCCTCGGGTGGGCCAGGGTGTGCCTCGGGTCGTTCGGTGTCGGCCCGGGGTGGCCTGGCGTCCGTCTGGTTCCGGTCGGTGTCGGCTTCGGGCCGTGTGGTGTCTGCCCCGGGTGGGCGAGGATCCGCCTCGGGTGGGCCAGGTTTTGCCCCGGGCCGTCCGGTGTCCGCCCCCGGTGGGGCGGTGGTTGGCTTCCGGCGTGCTGATCGGCCCGGGTCCGGACCCGGGCCGTGGCCGGCCGGGTCGCGTCGTTCGGCGGCAGGCGTCTCCCGAGCGGTGTCCGACCCGAGCAGCCCCGCGGGGCCCGGCTCCCGTCGTGAGTGCGTGCCGAAAGTTCCGGCGTCCGGTGCGGGCGGCGGGTCCGTGCCGTTCCCTGTCGTGGTCACCGTCCTCACCCGCCCCGGGCCGCGAGGACCGCCGCGAGATCGAGCCCCCGCGCCCGGTCCGTGTCCTCCCGGTACTTCAGCACCGAGCCCAGCGTGGCCACCGCCAGCTCCGCGTCCACCTCGCTCGCCCCCAGCGCGTCCAGGGCCTCGGCCCAGTCGAGCGTCTCGGCGACACCCGGCGGTTTCAGCAGGTCCGCGCCCCGCAGCGCCTGCACCAGCGCCGTGACCTGCTCGGCCAGCCGCGCCGACACCCCGGGCAACCGGCGCCGCACGATGGCCAGCTCACGGGCGAAGGAGGGATGGTCGAACCAGTGGTAGAGGCACCGCCGCTTCAGCGCGTCGTGCACCTCGCGGGTGCGGTTGGAGGTCAGGACGGCGACCGGCGGATCCTCGGCGCGCAGCGTGCCCAGCTCCGGGATGGTGACCGAGTACTCGGACAGCAGCTCCAGCAGGAACGCCTCGAACTCGTCGTCGGCCCGGTCGATCTCGTCGACCAGCAGCACAGACGGCTGGGTCTGCAGGGCCCGCAGCAACGGCCGGGCGATCAGGAAGCGCCGGTCGTACAGCTCGCTCTCCAGCCGGTCCGCGTCCGTCACCCCGGCCGCCTCGGCCGCTCTCAGGTGCAGCAGCTGCCGCGGGAAGTCCCAGTCGTACAGGGCCTGCGAGGCGTCGATACCCTCGTGGCACTGGAGCCGGATGAGCGGCGCGCCGAGCGCCTCGGCGAGGGCGGCGGCGAGCGCGGTCTTGCCCACGCCCGCGTCGCCCTCGCAGAACAGCGGCCGGTGCAGTCTCAGGGCCAGGAAGCAGGTGACGGCCAGCCCCTCGTCGACGAGGTACCCCGTCTCCTCCAGGCGGGCCCGCACCTGCTCCGGGTCGTCCATCCGGGGAATCGGCGCTCACCCCATTCCGGCCGCGGTCAGCACCGCCCGCCTGGTCAGCACCCGTGCCAGGTGCTGCCGGTACTCGGGCGAGGCGGACAGGTCCTGCGACGGCCGGGTGCCCTCGGCCGCCGCCTCGGCGGCCCGGGCCACGGCCGCGGAGTCGTCGGCACCGGCCAGCTCCCGTTCGGCCGTGGTGGCTCGCAGCGGGGTCGCGCCCATGTTGGTCAGCCCGACGCGGGCCTCGGCGACGCCCCCGTCGGCGCGCCGGACCAGCGCGGCGACGCCGACGATGGCCCAGGACTGGGCGACCGGGTGGAACTTCTCGTAGTGGAAGCCCCAGCCGTCCCGCTTCGGGATCCGCACCTCCGTCAGCAGCTCGTCGGGTGCGAGCGCGGACTGGAGGTAGTCGACGAAGAACTCGCGGGCCGGGATCGTGCGTCGCCCGCCCGGACCGGCCACGACCAGCTCGGCGTCGAGGGCCAGCGCCACGGCGGGCAGGTCCCCGGCCGGGTCGGCGTGGGCCAGCGAGCCGCCGAGGGTGCCCCGGTGCCGTACGGCCGGGTCGGCGACCGTGGCCGTGGCCTGCGCCAGCAGTCCGGCGTGCGCGCGTACCAGCGGGTCGTGGACCACCTCGTGGTGCGTGGTCAGCGCGCCGATGACGAGCGCGTCACCGTCCTCACGGACCCCGCGCAGCTCGGGGATCCGGCCGACGTCCACGACCAGTTCCGGGAAGGCCAGCCGCAGCCGCAGCAGCGGCAGCAGGCTCTGCCCGCCGGCCAGCACCTTCGCCTCCTCACCCGCGCCGGCGAGCGCGCGGACCGCCTCGTCGACGCTCGTGGGGCGGGTGTACTCGAACGCGGGGGGAATCATGCCGGACCCTCCTCACCCGGCTGGCCGTACTGGCCCAGCTCGCCGGACTGCGCGGCCTGGCCGGACTGCCCGGACTGGGCGGGACCGGTGCCGCCGGTCCCGCCGGCCGCGGGGGCCCCGCCGGACCGTGCCTCCTGGATGGCCTGCCACACCCGGTGCGGCGAGCACGGCATCCGTACGTCCCGCACGCCCAGGGGCCTGAGCGCGTCCACGACGGCGTTGACCACGGCGGGTGTCGAGGCGATCGTGCCGGCCTCCCCGACTCCCTTGACACCGAGGGCGTTCGAGGCCGCAGGTGTCTCGGTCCGGTCGGTCGTGAACTCCGGCAGGTCGGCCGCCGACGGGACGAGGTAGTCGGCCATGGTGCCGGAGACGAGGTTGCCCTCGGCGTCGTACACGGCCTCCTCGTACAGTGCCTGCGCGATGCCCTGCGCGAGGCCGCCGTGCACCTGCCCCTCGACGATCATCGGGTTGACGACACGGCCCACGTCGTCGACGCTGACGTACGACCGGATCGTCGTCTTCCCGGTCTCCGTGTCGACCTCGACCGCGCACAGGTGGGTGCCGTGCGGGTAGGAGAAGTTCTCCGGGTCCACGACGTGCTCGGCGTTGATGGTGGGCTCGACGCCGTCGGGCAGGTCGTGGTTGGTGAACGTCTCGAAAGCGATCTCCTGGATGGTCTTGCGCGCCTCCGGCGAGCCCTTGACGGAGAACACCCCGTCCCGGAAGTCCAGGTCCTGCTCGCTCGCCTCCAGCAGGTGGGCGGCGACCCTCCGGGCCTTCTCGACGACCGTCGTCGCCGCCCGGTGCACGGCCTCGCCGCCCACGGCCAGTGACCGTGAGCCGTAGGTGTCCATGCCCTGCGGGGCGGCCTTGGTGTCGCCGTGCACCACCTCGATGTCGTCGAAGGGCACCCCGAGCACGTCGGCGGCGATCTGGCTCCAGCAGGTCTCGTGGCTCTGCCCGTGCGGGCTGGTGCCGGTCACCACCTCGACCTTGCCGGTGGGCAGCATGCGGATGCTCGCCGCCTCCCAGCCGCCGGCCCCGTACCGCAGGTCGCGCAGCACCCGGCTCGGTGCCAGCCCGCACATCTCCGTGAAGGTCGACACGCCGATGCCGAGGCGCACGGTGTCGCCGCGTTCGTTGCGCCGGCGCTGCTCGGCGCGCAGGTCGTCGTAGCCGAACAGCGCGAGCGCCTTCTCGGTGGCCGCCTCGTAGTTGCCGCTGTCGTAGGTCAGTCCGGCGACCGTGGTGTACGGGAACTCCTCGTGCCGGATCCAGTTCCGGCGCCGTACCTCCACCGGGTCCAGGCCCAGTTCGACGGCCAGCTCGTCCATGGTCCGCTCGATGGCGAACGTGGCCTCCGGGCGTCCGGCGCCGCGGTAGGCGTCGGTGGGGGTGCGGGTGGTGAACACGCCGGTGCAGGTGAACGCGTAGGCGTCCATCTTGTAGATCGCCGGGTACATGAAGGCGCCGAGGATCGGGATGCCGGGGGTGACCAGCATCAGGTAGGCGCCCATGTCGGCGAGGAGGTCCACCTTCAGGCCCAGCAGCCGTCCCTCGCGGGTGGCGGCGATCTCGATGTCCTGGATCATGCCGCGGCCGTGGTGGGTGGCGAGGTAGCCCTCGGAGCGGGACTCGGTCCACTTCACCGGCCGGCCGAGCCTGCGCGCCACGGCCAGCGCCAGCACCTCCTCGCCGTACACCTGGAGCTTGGAGCCGAAGCCGCCGCCCACGTCCGGGGCGATCACGCGGAGCTTGTGCTCGGGGATCCCGGTGACCGTCGCCAGCATGATCCGCAGGATGTGCGGGATCTGCGTCGCCGAGTACACCGTGTACTCGCCGGAGGCGGCGAGCGGGGTGACGACGACCGCGCGCGGCTCCATGGCGTTGGGGATCAGCCGCTGCTGGTGGTAGCGGCGCTTCAGTGTCACCTCGGCGCGTTCCCGTACCGCGTCGAAGCTCTCGCCGGTGGCCAGCGGCCAGGTGTAGCAGCGGTTGGTGCCCTTGTCGGCGTGGACCAGCGGGGCGTCCTGCGCGAGGGCGGCCTCCAGGTCGAGGACCGGGGGCAGCGGGTCGTAGTCGACCTCGATCGCCTCCAGCGCGTCGGCGGCGGCGTACCGGTCGCGGGCCACCACGACGGCCACGGGATCGCCCGCGTAGCGGACCTCCTCGACCGCGATCGGCGGATGGTCGGGCTGCACGATGTCCTCGGTCACCGGCCAGGCGCAGGGTAGCGATCCGAGCCCCTCGGCGAGGTCGGCGCCGCTGAAGGCCGCGACGACACCGGGGCGTTCGAGGGCGGGGGAGACGTCGACGCGGGTGATGCGGGCGTGGGCCATCGGGCTGCGCAGAACGGCCAGGTGCAGCAGCCCGGCCACCTGGATGTTGTCGGTCCAGTTGGTCTGGCCGGTGATCAGTCGGGCGTCCTCCTTGCGCAGCCGCGAGCGGCCGACCTCGCCTTCGACGGCCTGGTCGGTCATGCCGTCACCCCCTCGCTGACCTGGTGCCCGGAGGCGTCCTGCTGTCCGGACGCGGCGAGCACCGCGCGGACGATGTTCTGGTAGCCGGTGCAGCGGCAGAGGTTGCCCTCCAGGGCCTTGCGGACCTCGTCCGGGCTGGGGTGCGGGTTCTCGCGGAGCAGGTCGCGTGCCGCCATGATCATGCCCGGGGTGCAGTAGCCGCACTGCAGCCCGTGCTTCTCGTGGAACGCGCGCTGCAGCGCCGTCCACTCGCCGTCGCGGGCGAGCCCCTGGATCGTCGTCACCTCGCACCCGTCCGCCTGGACGGCGAGCACCGAGCAGCTCTTGACGGTCGCCCCGTCCAGGTCGACGGTGCACGCCCCGCAGTTGGAGGTGTCGCACCCGATCGGGGTGCCGGTCAGACCGAGGCGGTCGCGGAGGTAGTGGGCCAGCAGGAGGCGGGGTTCCACGTCGTCCTCGTACGTCGTGCCGTCCACCTTCACCGAGATGTGGGTCATGGGCCCTCCTGACCGTGCGGGAGAGGGAAATCAGCCACCGGGCGTGATGTAGGTCACCCTACGACCGCACTCTGGTCGCGGCGAGTGCTGCGCAGGGTGTCGGTTGAGCGTTAATCCATTGCCGCGAGGTCTCGCTGTCTGCTGCACTGCGCGGTACCCCGTCGTCACACAGAGAGGACCAGCGATGCGCGCTGCGTGCATGTCCACCCAGGAAGGAACCCACCCCGTGCCGAAGGACATCACGCTCAGTGCATCTGCTCAATCTCGGAATCCTCGCCCATGTCGACGCCGGTAAGACCAGCCTGACCGAACGGCTGCTGCACACCGCCGGAGTGATCGACGAGATCGGCAGCGTCGACGCCGGCAGCACCACCACCGACACGCTCGCGCTGGAGCGGCAGCGCGGTATCACCATCAAGTCCGCCGTCGTCTCCTTCCCGCTCGACCGCGTCACCGTCAACCTCATCGACACCCCCGGCCACCCGGACTTCATCGCCGAGGTCGAGCGGGTGCTCGGGGTGCTCGACGGCGCCGTCCTGGCCGTCTCGGCCGTCGAGGGCGTCCAGGCGCAGACCCGTGTGCTGATGCGCACCCTGCGCCGGCTGCGCATCCCCACCCTGATCTTCGTCAACAAGATCGACCGGCGCGGCGCCCGCGGGGACGCGGTACTGCGCCGGATGGCCCGGCGGCTGGCCGTACCGCTCGTCCCGATGGGGCGGGCCGCCGGTCTCGGCACCCGCGCCGCCCGCTTCGTGCCCGGCCTCGGCCCGGCCGCGCTGGAGGCGCTCGCCGACCACGACGACGATCTGCTCGCCGCCTACCTGGACGGCGGTGTGCCCGCGGACCGGCTGCGCGCCGCTCTGGCCGCCCAGACCCGGCGCGCACTGGTCCATCCGGTGTACTTCGGCTCCGCCATCACCGGAGCGGGCGTGCCCGAACTGACCGCCGGCATCGAACGCCTGCTGCCCACCGCCGACGGCGACCCGGACGGCTCCCTGTCGGCCACGGTCTTCAAGGTCGAACGCGGCCCGGCAGGGGAGAAGGTGGCCTACGCCCGGATCTTCTCGGGCACCCTGCGCATCCGCGACCGCATCCCGTTCGGGGACGGAAGCGAGGCGGACGCCCTGGCCGGCGCCGGAGGCCAGGGTCAGGCCGTCCGCGCCCGGGGCGCCGAAGGCCGGGGCCGGGGCGACCGCGGTCGCGGGGAGCACCGGGCCCGCGACGGTCAGGGCAGCGACGGTCCCACGGCGGGCCGCTCCACCGGTGATCGTGAGCGGCGGCCCGCCGCGGACGGCCGCCCGCAAGGTCCGGCCGCCGTCGCCGGGGTGCGCGGTCAGGCCGCCGAAAGCCACGCGGAGTGTCGGGCTGTGGGACGGGTCACCGGGCTCAGCGTGTTCGACGGTGGGAGTGACGTGCGCCGGGACAGCGCCGGTGCCGGGCGGATCGTCAAGGTGCGGGGGCTCGGCGGTATCCGGATCGGCGACGCGCTCGGCCGGCCGCGGCAGGCGTACGGGCACCACTTCGCGCCGCCCACCCTGGAGAGCGTCGTCGTCCCCGGCGCCGGCACGGACCGGCGCTCCCTGCACCTCGCGCTCACCCAGCTCGCCGAACAGGACCCGCTCATCGGGGTCCGGCACGACGACCTGCGCCGGGAGACCTCCGTGTCCCTGTACGGCGAGGTGCAGAAGGAGGTCATCCAGGCGACCCTCGCCGACGAGTACGGCCTGGACGTCACCTTCCGCGAGACGACGACCCTGTGCATCGAACGGCTTGTCGGCACCGGGCATGCCGTGGAGTTCAACAAGAAGGACGACAACCCGTTCCTGGCCACCGTCGGCCTGCGTGCCGAGCCCGCACCGCCCGGCTCCGGCGTGCGGTTCCGGCTGGAGGTGGAGCTGGGCTCGATGCCGTACGCCTTCTTCAAGGCCGTCGAGGACACCGTGCGCGAGGCACTCGGCCAGGGCCTGCACGGCTGGCCGGTCCCCGACTGCACGGTCACCATGACCCACTCCGGCTACTCGCCCCGCCAGAGCCACGCCCACCAGGGCTTCGACAAGAGCATGTCGAGCACCGGCTACGACTTCCGGGGCCTGACCCCGCTCGTCCTGACCGAGGCGCTGCGCCGGGCCGGCACCCTGGTGCACGAGCCCCTGCACCGCTTCCGGCTGGATGCCCCGGCCGACACGCTCGGCGCCCTGCTCCCGGTGCTCGCCCGGCTGGGCGCCGTACCGGAGACCACCGCCGCACGCGGCGCGGCCGTCGGGCTGGAGGGCACGGTGCCGGCGGCCCGGGTGCACGAGCTGGAGCAGCGGCTGCCCGGTCTGACCCGGGGCGAGGGGGAGCTGGAGACCGCCTTCGACCACCACGCGCCGGTCACCCGCGGCACGGTCCCCGAGCGGCCGCGCACCGACCACCACCCGCTGAACCGGAAGGAGTACCTGCTCAATGTGACACGCCGGGTGGGCGATTGACGCAGCGGAACTGACCAGCAGTCAACTTACCTGTGAGTCAGGTGGTATTGACGCCGCCCGGACCTCGTCGGAGTGTGGTGGACATGCCGAATATCCGGGTGCGCCTGCTGGTCGTTCTCGTCGCCCTCTGCGGATTCACGGCGGTGGCGGGCCTCCCGCCCGCCGCCGCCGCTCCCGCCGTCGCCCCCACCGACTCCCTCTGGTTCGACGGCGCCCCGCTCACCGTCCAGGGCGGCCGCTTCACCGACGGCCAGGGGCGCGAGATCGTCCTGCGCGGCTACAACGTCTCCGGCGAGACCAAACTGGAGGAGAACGGCGGCCTTCCCTTCGCCTCGGTCGCCGACGCCCGGAAGTCCGCGACCGCGCTGCGCGCCCTCGGCGGGGCGAACACGGTCCGCTTCCTGCTCTCCTGGGCCCACGCCGAACCCGTGCGCGGCCAGGCGGACACCGGCTACCTGGCCGCCGTCACCGAGCAGATGCGCGTTTTCCTGGACGCGGGCATCCGCGTCCTCCCGGACTTCCACCAGGACCTGTACTCCCGCCACCTGTTCCACAGCGGCAGCTGGTACACGGGCGACGGGGCCCCCGAGTGGGCCGTGGACGCCGGGGGTTATCCGGCCGAATCCTGCGGCATCTGTCTCTTCTGGGGCCAGAACATCACCCAGAACGCGGCCGTGCAGAAGGCGCAGCACGACTTCTGGCACAACGCCCACGGCCTCCAGGACGCCTTCCTCGCCACCGCCGGGACCACCCTGTCCTATCTCCGGGAGCACCTGAGCGCGGCCGAGTTCGCGGACGTCGCCGGCTTCGACCCGTACAACGAGCCCTACGCCGGCTCCTACGACTCCGGACAGACCTCCCGCACCTGGGAGAAGGACCTGCTGTGGCCGTTCTACGAGAAGTTCCGCGCCCGCATGGACGCCGCCGGCTGGCAGGACAAACCCGCCTTCGTGGAGCCCAACCTCTTCTGGAACGCCAACATCTCCACCCAGAAACAGGAGGGCGGCCTGCTGGACGCGGGCACGCTCGCCCCGCGTTACGTCTTCAACACCCACTTCTACGACCAGAAGGCCATCTCCGGAATCCTGATGTGGGGCAAGGCGGGCGACGGCCAGTACGCCTCCGACCTCGCCACCGTCCGGGCCCGGGCCTCGGCCGCCGGCACCGCCGCCGTGGTCAGCGAGTTCGGCCACCCGCTGTCCGGCACGGTGTCCGACAAGGCGCCGACCGTGCTGAAGGCCATGTACCAGGCCCTCGACTCCCGGCTGCCGGGCGCGAGCTGGTGGAGCGACCCCGCGGCCTCCGGGCCGGTGCTCTCCGGCACCCAGTGGCAGTGGGACCTCTACAACGGCCGGCACCACGAGCTGATGAACGGCAACCCCGCCAAGCTGCTCACCTCCGGCGACGCCTGGAACGACGAGGACCTCTCCGCCGTACGGCTGGACGACTCGGGGAACGCCGCCCTGCGCCAGGACGCCCGGCTGCTGGACCGCCTCTACCCGAGCGCCACGGCCGGCACCGCCCTCGCCTTCACCTACGAGGACCGCTCCCGCGACGGCTCGGCGACCCTCACCTGGAACCCGGTGCCCCCTTCCCTGCCGAACGTGGCGAAGCTGGTGGGCTCGGGCCGGTACGGGCTGCTGGTCTGGCGCTCCGGCGACGGCACCGCGCCCACCGAGCTGCACCTGCCGGCCTCCTTCCCCACCGCCTCGACCACCGTCGTCTCCGACCTGGGCACGGTCTACGGCCCGCCCGCCTACGGCGCCTCCGCCCCGGTCGCCGTCGCCCCCGAGCCGGGCGGCACGGGCAGCCGCCGCCTGCTGCTCACCGACCAGGACTCCGGGGTCCCGCACTTCGCGCTGGTGACGGACGGGGCCACCGCGCCCGCGGCGGACGCGCTGGCCGCGGCGCGGTCCGAACTGGCCGGGTGGGTGGCGGCGCACTGGTGAGCCCAAGCCGTACGGCCCCCGGGAAGAGTGGGGTCACCCCGGAGGCCGTACGGCGCTCAACCCCCTGCCGGCCCCGTCCAGTCGGCCGGGACGTGGCCCAGCCGGACGCGCTGCGGATGGTCGCCGACCGGCACGGACAGCACCTTCCGGCCGGTGGTGAAGTCGATGGCCGTGATCTGGTCGGCGCCGGCCTCGGAGATGACGCAGTCCCTGCCGTCGCCGCTCACGGTCGCCCAGTACGGCGTCGACGCGGTGACGAGCGGGCCGACGTCGAAGGACGCCCGGTCGACCACGGTCGCGTAGTTGTCCATCGTCCCGGCGACACAGAGCTTGGTGCCCTCGGGGTTCATCGAGATGCCGTGGTGGCGCGAGTCCAGCAGCCAGGTGGTGCGGTCCGGGTTGGTCGCCGGGTTCGCCGGCAGCGTCTTCACCCGGGTGATCCGGTCCGTGGCCACGTCGTACTCCAGGAAGCCGTTGAAGAACGACACCTGGAAGTAGAGCTTGGACCAGTCGGGCGTGAAGGCGGCGGGCCGGACCGCGTCGGAGAAGTCCTTCAGCCCGACCGCGTCGAGCCGCTGCCGCATGTCGATGGTCCTGACCTGCTTGAACGTGGTCGCGTCGACGACGGTGATGTGGCGGTCGCCCTTGGTCCAGTCCCAGCCCGGGGCGTCCAGGGAGGTGGTGACCTCGCCGATGGACATGTTCCAGATGTACTTGCCGCCGTCGGTGAAGAAGTTCTCGTGCGGCTTGTCCCCGGTGCCGAACTCGCCCAGTTCCCTGCCGGTGCCGATGTCCAGAACCTGCACCTTGTCCGCGGTCGAGGCCGAGACCGCGACCCGGGTGCCGTCGGGTGAGACCGCCATGTGGTCGGCGCGGTGACCCGCCACCGGGAAACGCCAGTTGACCTTGTCGGTGGCCAGGTCGATGGAGACGACGTCGGCGAAGCTGGGCCGGGAGACGACCAGGGACCTGCCGTCGGGCGTGGAGTACATGTCGTCCGCGTACTGGTCGTGTCCCTCGCCGACCTCGTTGCGGATGGACGTGTAGTAGATCCACTTGACCGGGTCGGCGTTGATCTCCGCCAGCCGCTGGGCCTTGTCGGGGACGACGTCGATCCGGCCGACCTTCGCGAAGTCGCCGGAGGAGCGGATGACGTCGGCGGTGCCGTCCCAGTTGTTGCCGACGAACAGCACCTCGCGCAGGCCGTCGGCGGTGCCGCCCGCGGCGGAGGCGGCGGTCGCCGGCCCGGCGACGGTCAGGGCGAGGGCGGCGGCCACGGAGCACAGGTGCCTGGTTCTGGAGGCAGGCATGACTGCTCTCTTTCCTCGGGGGAGTGTCGGGGAATCTGAACACGGTCGCGTTCACAGTGAACTTACTGAAAAGTAAGGAAGGGGCGGCCTACTCGACAAGATGTGTGCACGACAAGATTGGGCTACCGGTGGGCGACAAGGGGGAAGCATGACGGGCAGGCTCAGGGCGCCGACGGGACGCTACGGCGGCCGGTCCGCCGAGGAACGACAGGCCGAGCGGCGCCGCCGTTTCCTGGACGCGGCCCTGGAACTGTTCGGTGGCAGCCCGGGCTACCGGGGGACGACGATCGCCGCACTGAGCCAGGCCGCCGGACTGTCCACCCGCCAGTTCTACGAGGAGTTCCACACCCTGGAGGACGTCCTCGGCGCGCTGCACCTGGAGGTCAACGACTGGGCGGAACAGGCGGTGCTGGACGCCCTCGCCACGGCGGACGGGCTGCCGCTGGCCGAGCGCGCCTCCGTGCTCTTCCACGCCTACGCCCACGACGTCACCTCCGACCCGCGCCGCGTCCGCATCACCTTCATGGAGATCGTCGGGGTCAGCCCGCGCCTGGAGGAACAGCGCCTGGCCCGCCGGGCCCGCTGGATCGACCTGATCCGGGCGGAGGCGGACGCGGCCGTGCTGCGCGGGGAGGCGGCACCCCGTGACTACCGGCTCGCGGCGACGGCCTTCATCGGCAGCGTCAACGGACTCCTGCACGACTGGAGCGCCGGCTGGGTGGACGCCACGCTCGACGAGGTGGTGGACGAGCTGGTGCGGCTGCTGCTGGGCATGCTCCGGCCGGCGGGCTGGCGCCCCGCGACCGGCTGACCCGGAGGCCTGCCGAGCCCGTCGGTGCAGGTCAGGGGCGGTTCCGGACGGCTCGGCGCGCGCGATGGGCCGGGAACTGGTCTGCTGGTGCGGGGGCGTCATACCCGTGTCCCGGAATCCGGCCGACACCCACGGGAGAACCAGATGAGTACCTATCGAGTCGCGCAGGTCACGGCCGCGGGCGGCCCGTTCGGGCTGGTCGAGCGGGAGGTGCCCGAGCCGGGACCCCGTCAGGTGCGGATCGCCGTGGAGGCCTGCGGCATCTGCCACAGCGACGCGGCCTTCGTGAACGCCGCGCTGCCGGGCGTGACCTTCCCGGTGGTCCCCGGGCATGAGATCGCCGGGCGGGTGGAGGCGCTCGGCGCGGGAGCGCAGGAGTGGGGCTGGCAGGTCGGCGACCGGGTCGCGGTCGGCTGGTTCGGCGGCAGCTGCGGCCACTGCACGCCGTGCCGGCGCGGCGACTTCATCGTGTGCCCCCGGCTGAAGGTCCCCGGCTGGGCCTACGACGGCGGCTTCGGCGAGCGGGTGATCGCGCCCGTCGACGCCCTGGCCCGGATTCCCGACGCGCTGGCGGCGAGCGACGCCGGGCCGCTGGCCTGCGCGGGCGTGACCGTCTTCAACGGGCTGCGGCGCAGCTCGGCCCGGTCCGGCGATCGGGTCGCCGTGCTCGGCCTCGGCGGCCTGGGTCACCTCGGGGTGCAGTACGCGGTGGCGCTGGGCTTCGAGACCGTGGGAATCGCCCGGGGCCCGGAGAAGGCCGACTTCGCCAAGCGTCTGGGCGCCCACCACTACGTCGACAGCACCTCCGGCACCCCGGTCGCCGAGGCCCTGCAGTCGCTCGGCGGTGTGGACGTGGTGCTGGCCACGGCCGGGAACTCCGAGGCGATCACGGCCACCGTGGACGGTCTGGCGCCCCGCGGCGAGCTGGTGGTCATCGGCGCGGACACCGAACCGATGGGCATCAACCCGGCCCAGCTGCTGATGGCCGCCCGGGTCGTGCGCGGCCACCCGTCCGGTACCTCGCAGGACGTGGAGGACACCATGGCCTTCAGCGCCCTGCACGGCATCCGCCCGATGACGGAGACACGCCCGCTGGACGACGCGAACGAGGCCTACCAGAAGATGCTCGCCGGCAAGGCCCGCTTCCGGATGGTACTGACCACCTGACCTCACGGCCCGGCCCGGCCGCCGCCGATCGGCGGTGCTCGTCGCCGGTGGGCCCGGAGGCCGGCTCCGCCGCTGCTCGTCCGCTGCCGGACCCGGGGTCCGGCCCGGGCGGTGGGTCAGCTGTCGAGCCGGTTCAGTGCCGCCAGTACCGGTGCTGCGCCGTCCTCCTCACGGATGCGGGCGCCCAGTGAGCCCGCCCGCTCCCGGTGTGCCGGCTCGCGGATCGCGCGGACCAGTGCGGAGGCCAGGGCGTCCACGGTCAGGCGGCGCAGCGGTACGGCCTCCGGGGCGACCCCCAGCGCGACCAGCCGGGCGGACCAGAACCCGGCGTCGAACTGCACCGGCACCGGCACCGCCGGCACCCCGGCGCGCAGCCCCGCCGCCGTCGTTCCGGCACCCGCGTGATGGACCACGCCGGCCATCCGGGGGAAGAGCAGGGCGTGCGGCACGTCGTCGATCGTCAGCATGTCGTCGCCGTCCGCCGCGAGGCCGCCCCAGCCGCGCTGGATCACCCCGCGCAGCCCGGCCCGCCGCAGCGCCGCGACCACCTGGGCGCTGAGCCGGCCGGCGTCCGGCACGGTGGCGCTGCCCAGGCCGACGAAGACCGGGGCCGGTCCCGTGTCGAGGAACTCCTGGACACGTACGGGCAGTTGTGCCTCCGTGTCGTACGGCCACCAGTAGCCGCCCACCGTGAGCCCTGGCCGCCAGTCCCGGGGCCGGGGCACCACCAGGGGGCTGAAGCCGTGGTGCACCGGCCAGTGCCGCCGCTCCCGGGCCCGCCGCGCCGCAGCGCTGCGCAGCGGGGGCAGTCCGAGCCGCTCACGCACCCGGGGGACGGTGGCCGCGAACACATGCTCCACGGCGAGGCTCACCCCGTGTCCGGCGAGCCGGTTGGCCGTCCCTCCCCACCGGCCACCGCCGAGCACGGCGGGTGCGAACTCGCGTGTGCCGGCGAGGGGTTGCAGATAGACGCCCATGCTCGGCATCCGCAGCCCCTCGGCGATCGTGTGCCCGAGCGGGGCCAGTGAGGCGGACAGCAGCAGCACCTCGGCGTCCCGGGCCGCCGAGAGCAGGTCCTCGGTCATCCGCCCGACCAGCCGCCGCGCCAGGTCCACCACCCGCACCAGCTTCCCGGCGCCGCTGGCACTGCGGTGCAGACCCCGCCCGCGCGGGGACTCCAGCTCCGCGCGCGGATCGAGCGGCAGCGCGTGGAACCGTACGCCGGAGCCCGCCACCAGCGGTTCGAAGCGGGCATGGGTGACCAGGGTGACCTCGTGACCGGCCTGGGCGAGCCGGTGCCCCAGCCCGGTGTAGGGGGCCACGTCGCCCCGGGACCCCGCCGTCATGATCGCAACGCGCACGAGGGTCAGTATGGCGGCATTCCGTCCCGCGCGGGCCCAACGGCCCGGTCACCACGGCGGGTTCACACCCGTCGCAGCCGTTGGCTTCGCCCAGGGCACGGTCTCGGTCCAGGCCCACCCCGCCATAGGGGCCCGGCAACTCCCCCACCCTCACCGACGGGACCCCGCCCGTACCGGGGGACCGCACCGTCGGCGCCCACCAGAAGTGGTCCCGGCCCTGACCTCCTAGGCGGCGGCGAGCATCAGGAGGCCCGTCGTCGCCAGCAGGGCGCAGCCCAGCACGCACCAGGCGACCAGCCGCCGGCGCAGCACCCGGTATCTCAGCTCGTACGTCCGCCGCAGTTCGACGGCGCGTTCGGCGGTGCGGTGCCAGGACGTGCGGGCCAGTGCCAGGTACTCCGCCTCGAACTGCCGCTCAAGGTCCTCGCGTTGGGTGTCGGTGAGCCAGCCGAGCCGACAGGCGGCCCGGGCCGCCGCCGTACGGCCCTCCTCCCGGGCGGCGGCCAGCAGCAGATGGCCCTCGACCTCCCGGACCAGGGCCGCCTCCTCCTGCGCGGTCATCGCGCGCTCAACTCCTTCTCGGGCAGTGGCGTTTTTGGGTGGTGCAGGTCGAACGCCGGGGACTCGCTGCGGATCCGCGGCAGGGTGAGGAAGTTGTGCCGCGGCGGCGGGCAGGACGTCGCCCACTCCAGGGAACGGCCGTAGCCCCACGGATCGTCGCTCTCGACCCGCTCGCCGTACTTGGCCGTCTTCCAGACGTTGTAGAAGAACGGGAGCAGCGAGGAGCCGAGCAGGAACGAGAAGATCGTGGAGACCGTGTTGAGCGTGGTGAGCCCCTCGGCCGCGAGATAGTCGGGAATCCGGCGCTGCATTCCGTTCGTGCCCAGCCAGTGCTGGACCAGGAAGGTGCCGTGGAAGCCGACGAACAGCGTCCAGAAGGTGATCTTGCCGAGGCGTTCGTCGAGCATCCTGCCGGTCCACTTGGGCCACCAGAAATGGAATCCGGCGAACATCGCGAACACCACCGTGCCGAAGATGACGTAGTGGAAGTGGGCCACCACGAAGTAGCTGTCGGAGGTCGCGAAGTCGATCGGCGGGGAGGCGAGCATGACGCCGGTCAGCCCGCCGAAGACGAACGTGACGAGGAAACCCATCACCCACAGCATGGGCGTCTCGAAGGACAGGCTGCCGCGCCACATGGTGCCGATCCAGTTGAAGAACTTCACCCCGGTCGGGACGGCGATCAGGAAGGTCATGAAGGAGAAGAACGGCAGCAGCACACCACCGGTGACGTACATGTGGTGCGCCCACACCGTCGCGGACAGGCCGGCGATCGCGATGGTCGCGGCGACGAGCCCCATGTAGCCGAAGATCGGCTTGCGGGAGAAGACCGGGATGACTTCGCTGATGATGCCGAAGAACGGCAGGGCGATGATGTACACCTCGGGATGGCCGAAGAACCAGAAGAGGTGTTGCCACAGCAGGACTCCGCCGTTCGCGGCGTCGAAGACGT
>NZ_BMTD01000017.1 GCF_014649495.1 Streptomyces filipinensis
CGAGGGCTTGTCCTCAGTTGCTCGCGTCCACTGTGTTGGTTCTGAAACCACGAACGGCCCCACGTTTCACAGAGCGTGGTGCGGCAATGTTCGACAGTTTCATAATGTTTCGGTGGTCATAGCGTGAGGGAAACGCCCGGTTACATTCCGAACCCGGAAGCTAAGCCTCACAGCGCCGATGGTACTGCAGGGGGGACCCTGTGGGAGAGTAGGACGCCGCCGAACAATTCTTACAAAAGGTCGGATCCTGAACTTCGGTTCAGGGTCCGACCTTTTTACGTTTTGCTTAACGTGTCGTTCACGTCGCACGCCCAGCATCCAGCACATGGGAACTGCTGCAATGCTCAGGGCCGCCGGTGTCGGAGTCGGTGACGAGGTCGTCGTACCGGCCTTCGGAAACGTCGAAGTCGCCGAGGCCGTGACCCAGGCCGGCGCGCTCCCGGTGTTCGCCGACATAGACCCGGTGACCTACTGCCTCGCCCCGGGCGCCGTCGAGGCAGCCGTAACTCCGCGTACGGCCACGGTCGTTGTCGTCCACCGCTTCGGACGGTCGGCCGACCTCGCCCGACTGCACGCGATCGGGCAGCGGCACGGGCTGCTCGTGCTGGAACAGGGCGAGTCCGAGGCGCCGTACGACGAGATAGCGCAGCGCAGGGAGCGGGCCGCGTATCTCGACGCCAAGCTGAAGGGCGTACGGAAGCCGGACGGGGGTGACGGGCACACCTATCAGCAGTACGTCGTGCGGGTGCCGGGGAACGGCCGGCCGGACCGCGACGCCTTCGCGCTGGCCTTGCGGGCCAAGGGAGTTGAGTGCCGGGTCCCGGTCAAGACGCCCGTGCACCGGTTGCCTGAGTTCCGTCGGTGCGTGTCCCTGCCGGAGACCGAGCGGGCCGCCGACGAGACGCTGACGTTGCCCGTGGACGCCTCGCTCACCAAGCGGGAGATGCAGCGGATCGTGTCCGCGTGCAATGCCCTGGGAGGCTTGCTCCAGCCGGCCTTCTGAGGGGGTGCCGGAACGCATTTGGGAACCCGGGCCGGTTCGGGGTACAGTTTCTTCGTCGCCGCGAGGGAAACCTCGAAAACGACAGGCCCCTATAGCTCAGTCGGCAGAGCGTCTCCATGGTAAGGAGAAGGTCAACGGTTCGATTCCGTTTGGGGGCTCAGTAAAAAAAGACCCCGCCCTTCCGGGCGGGGTCTTTTTCATGCTTCCTTGTGGATTCCCGGGACCCGCATCGCCAGGATCGCCATGTCGTCCGACGGGGCGTCCGACGCGAAGCGCTCCACCGCGCGCATGATGCGAGCCGCGACCGCGCCGGCCGTCAGACCCGTGCATGTCGTGAGGACGTCGGCGAGGCCGTCGTCGCCCAGCATGCGCGCGCCCTCGCGGCGTTCGGTGACGCCGTCCGTGACGCACAGCAGCACATCGCCCGGGTCGAGGGTGACCGTCTCCTCGTGCAGCTCCAGGTCCTCGATCACGCCCAGCAGCGGCTGCGGTTCGGCGGCCGCCGTCACCGTGCCGTCCTGGCGCAGTCGCAGCGGCAGCGGATGCCCGGCGCAGACCACCTTGAGCTCGGCGCTGCCGTCCTCCTGCAGGCGCAGTTCGCCGTAGAGCAGTGTCAGGAAGCGGCTGCGGTCGCCCTCGTCGAGGATCGCGGAGTTCAGGCGCTGCAGGACCGCCGGCCCGGACAGGCCCTCGCGGGCCAGCAGGCGCAGCGCGTGCCGGGCGAGGCCGGTGACCGCCGCCGCGTTCGGGCCCGTGCCGCACACGTCACCGATGGCGAAGCCGTAGGCGCCGTTGCCGATCGGGAAGAGGTCGTAGAAGTCGCCGCCGACCTCGTTGCCCTCGCCGGCGGCGCGGTAGATGACCTCTACTTCGACGCCGTCGATGTGTGGCGTCCCCGGCGGGAGCAGGCTGCGCTGGAGGGCCTGGCTGATCGCCGTGCGCTCCGAGTAGAGGCGGGCGTTGTCCAGGGCCAGGGCGGCCCGGCGGGACAGGTCCTCGGCCAGCTCCAGGATCTCCTGGCGGAAGTGTTCGTCGGTGGGCTTTCCGAGGACCAGCATGCCGATGACGCGGTTGCGGGCGACGAGGGGGAGCACGACGGTCTCGCCGCCCACCGCGGAGGCCGTGGCGAGGGTGGGACCGATACTGGCGGCGATCTGATGCGTCGGACCGCCGGCCAGGCCGAGGCTGCGCATAGAGCTGCGCAGGGCGGCCTGGTGGGCAACCTCCCCGGGGGTGGGCCACACGCGGGCGCCGGGCGTCGGCACCGGGTCCGGCGGCGAGATCTTCGACAGCAGCGACTTGATGCCGTCGATGAGTTCCTCGTCCTCGTGCAGGACGTACGACAGGTACGGCTCGGAGGCCTGGTCGGCGATCGTGTAGACGGCGCACCAGGTGGCCAGTGTGGGGACCGTCATCTGGGCCATCAGGGCGAGTGTCTGGTCCCGGTCCAGGGTGCCGGCCAGCAGGTCGGAGGCCTCCACCAGGAAGCTCAGGGAGCCGCGGCGCAGCCGCTCCAGCTCGCCCAGCCGGGCCGACTCGACGGCCAGGGCGATGCGGTCGGCGGCGAACTGCAGCCGCAGTGCCTCCTCGTTGGAGTACCGGCCCGGTGCCTCGGCCGCGACGCCGAGCGAGCCGGTGAGGCGGCCCTCGACCTTCAGCGGGACCGTGACGACCGAGCGCATTCCGGTGCCGGAGAGCAGGGGTACGGCCCCCGGTACGGAGGTGAGGTCGTCGTGGACGGCCGGCATCCGCGCGGAGCCGTAGCGGCCGGGGCCGGCCTCGACGGGCACGCGCGCGAAGCGCTGGCGGGCGGAGGGCAGGCCGGTGGAGGCGCGGACCTCCAGCTCGGTCTCGTCGTCGGTGGCCAGCAGCAGGAACGCGGAGTCGCCGTCGAGCATGTCGCGGGCGCGCTCCACCGTGCGCTGCAGGAGGCCGTCGAGGTCGTCCGGGGCGGGGGAGCCGATGAAGACCTCGAAGGGGTCGCTGCTCTGGCCGTCGGACGGCTGGTTCTGGTCGGTGGCGGGCACGCGCGGCGGGGACTGGAGAACGGCGCGTTCGTGGTCGCGGACCAGGAGGCAGACGGTGGAGGGCTCGCCGCCGGTGTCGCGGACCCTGAGGTGGGAGGCGTAGACCGGGGCCACGCGGCCGTCGGCGCCGCGGATGCCGTAGCTGCCCTCCCAGCGGGAGAGCTGCAGGGCCTCGGCCACGCCGGTGCTGGTGCCGGGGGTGTGCGGCCAGGCCGCGAGTTCGGTGAGGGGCCGGCCGATGACCTCGCCGGCCGCGTGGCCGAAGAGTTCCTCGGCGTCCTCGTTCCAGGAGGTGATGGCGCCCTTGCGGTCGATCTGGAGGACGGCGACGCGGACCCGGCCGTCGGCCAGCGGGAGCAGCTCGGCGGGCAGGGAGGGGCCGGCGGTTCGGGTGCCGACCGGGCGTTCGGGGAGGTTGAGCTGGAACCAGACGTTCTTGTGGGTGGGTGTGTAGTCGACGCCCCAGCGGGTGGCCAGGGCGGCGCACAGCTGGAGGCCGCGGCCGCCCTCGCGGTCGGGGCTGCCCATGGGCGTGCCGGTGTTCTGGAGGGGGACCTCGCGTTCGGGATAGCGGTCGGAGACCTCGATGCGCACGCCGTCCTCGGTGCGCAGGCACAGGACGTCCGCGTGCGTGCCCGCGTGGACGACGGCGTTCGTCACGAGCTCGCTGGTGAGGACGACGGCGTCGTCGACGATGTCGGCGAAGCCCCAGCCCTGGAGGGTGTCGCGGACGAAGGACCGAGCGGTCGCGACCGATCGCCCGACGGGCTCGAAGGTGGCGGCCGCGCGCGCGGTGATCACAGAACTCCTCGGCCGGTTGTCTACGTGCAGGGCTGCGTGGCCGGCCGGCTCGCTCCGCTGTTGCGGCATCAGCGCGCCCGTCGGCTGTGGCTCCGGGGGCTGTCCCCCGGGGATGACTCCGGTGGTCATGGTCTGCGGCCGCCCCTCCGATGCCCGCTCGTGCTCGTGCCACCGCCCAGGCCGGTCGGACCGGTGCGGCTGGACAGCCGCATGCAAGGTTACTTACCTTCGCCGTCCGAGCGGATGCCGGTCGCCGGTGTTTACCCCCCAGGGTGTGCGGACGATGTGCGAAGCTGCCGAACTGTTATGGCCTGGTTCGGGCAGGGTGAAACACTGGGCAAGCTTCTGACGAAGGTGGGTCCGGCTGCGTGTGTTCCGTGTACGACGGGCAGCAGCCCCTGGTGTGGCCGGATCTCGTCTGGCAGAAATACGCAGCAGTAACGGGTACGTGGAAGTAACCGGTATGCCGATCAGCGGTGTGCCGGGTCGAAGCGGCCGAGCACAGCAGTAACGGTCTACCCCTCCGGGAGGGACACAGTGGAGTCTGGCGCGGCGACGCGTGGCACGAAGACGCGCGCGAAAGGCGGACCGTCCCTGGGCAGGCGCGGCGGCACCACGGAGGTGGACACGGCTGCCCTGAACCGGCTGCTGACGGCTCTCGTCTCGATGCGGGACGGGAACTTCCGCAAGCGGCTCACCGTCTCCGGGGACGGTGTGATGTCGGAGATCGCGGCCGTCTTCAACGAGGTGGCCGACCGGAATCTGCATCTGACCGGTGAGCTGTCCCGGGTGCGGCGCATGGTGGGCCGTGAGGGAAAGCTCACGGAACGGCTGGAGACGGGGGCGTGTGAGGGGTCGTGGGCGTCCGCGATCGACGCCTCCAACGCGCTGGTGGACGATCTCGTCTGGCCGGTCTCGGAGGTCGGCCGGGTGCTCACGGCGGTCGCCGAGGGTGATCTGTCGCCGCGCATGGAGCTGCGGACGCAGGCTCCGGACGACGGTACGGGGCATCCGCTGCGGGGTGAGTTCCTGAAGGTCGGCCGTACGGTCAACAACCTGGTCGACCAGTTGTCGACGTTCACGGACGAGGTCACGCGCGTGGCCAGTGAGGTCGGCACCGAGGGCAAGCTCGGCGGTCAGGCCCAGCTGCGCGGCATGTCGGGTTCGTGGAAGGACCTGACCGAGTCCGTCAACACCATGGCGAACCGGCTCACCGCACAGGTGCGTGACATCGCGCTGGTGACGACGGCGGTCGCACGGGGTGACCTGTCACGCAAGGTCACCGTGCATGTCGCGGGCGAGATGCTGGAGCTGAAGAACACCGTCAACACGATGGTGGAGCAGCTGTCTTCCTTCTCGTCCGAGGTCACGCGGGTGGCGCGTGAGGTGGGCACCGAGGGCATCCTGGGCGGTCAGGCGCAGGTGCCGGGTGTGGCCGGTGTGTGGAAGGAGCTGACCGACTCCGTCAACACGATGGCGGGCAATCTGACCGCGCAGGTCCGTGGGATCTCGCAGGTGACGACGGCTGTCGCCAACGGTGATCTGTCGCGGAAGGTGACGGTTCCGGCGCGCGGCGAGGTGGCGCAGCTCGCCGAGACGATCAACCAGATGACCGAGACGCTGCGGATCTTCGCGGACGAGGTCACGCGCGTCGCGAACGAGGTCGGCGGGGAGGGGCGGCTGGGCGGTCAGGCGAACGTGCCGGGCGCGGCCGGTACGTGGAAGGACCTGACGGACTCGGTCAACACGGTGTTCCGGAACCTGACCACGCAGGTGCGGGACATCGCGACGGTGACGACGGCGGTGGCCAGCGGTGATCTGTCGCAGAAGGTCACGGTCGACGTGGCCGGCGAGATGCTGGAGCTGAAGAACACCGTCAACGGGATGGTGGACCAGCTGTCGGCGTTCGGTGCCGAGGTGACGCGGGTCGCGCGGGAGATCGGTGTCGAGGGTGAGCTGGGCGGTCAGGCGCAGGTGCCGGGTGCGGCCGGTGCCTGGAAGGACCTGACGGACTCCGTCAACACGGCGTTCCGCAATCTCACCGGTCAGGTGCGCAACATCGCCCAGGTGACGACGGCGGTGGCCAACGGCGACCTGTCCCAGAAGGTCACCGTGGACGTGTCCGGCGAGATGCTCCAGTTGAAGAACACCGTGAACACGATGGTGGACCAGCTGTCGAGCTTCGCCGACCAGGTCACGCGGATGGCCAGGGACGTGGGCACGGAGGGCCGGCTCGGCGGTCAGGCCCGGGTGGACGGCGTGTCGGGCACGTGGAAGGAGTTGACGGACTCCGTCAACTTCATGGCCGGCAACCTGACGTCCCAGGTGCGCAACATCGCCCAGGTGACGACGGCGGTGGCCAACGGCGACCTGTCGCAGAAGATCGACGTTGACGCGCGCGGCGAGATTCTTGAGTTGAAGAACACGATCAACACGATGGTTGATCAGCTGTCCGCCTTCGCCGACCAGGTGACGCGGGTCGCGCGGGACGTGGGTACGGAGGGCCGGCTCGGCGGCCAGGCGCAGGTGCCCGGTGTGGCCGGTGTGTGGCGGGACCTGACGGACTCCGTGAACGGCATGGCCGGCAACCTGACGGCGCAGGTGCGCAACATCGCGCAGGTGGCCACCGCGGTGGCGCGCGGTGACCTCTCCCAGAAGATCACCGTGGACGCGCGCGGGGAGATCCTGGAGCTGAAGAACACGCTGAACACGATGGTGGACCAGCTGTCGTCGTTCGCCCAGGAGGTCACCCGGGTGGCCCGTGAGGTGGGTACGGAGGGCATCCTCGGCGGTCAGGCCGAGGTGCAGGGTGTCTCCGGTACCTGGAAGGACCTCACGCAGTCCGTGAACTTCATGGCGAACAACCTGACGATCCAGGTGCGCAACATCGCCGAGGTCACGACGGCGGTCGCCAAGGGCGACCTGTCGAAGAAGATCACTGTTGACGCGAAGGGCGAGATTCTTGAGCTCGTCACGACGGTCAACACGATGGTTGATCAGCTGTCGAGCTTCGCCGAGCAGGTGACCCGGGTGGCCCGTGAGGTGGGCACCGAGGGCATCCTGGGCGGTCAGGCGCACGTGCCGGGGGTCACCGGTATCTGGAAGGACCTCAGCAACAACGTCAACCTGATGGCCAACAACCTGACCATGCAGGTGCGGAACATCTCGCAGGTGGCCGCGGCGGTCGCCAACGGTGATCTGACGCGTCAGGTCACCATCGAGGCGCGCGGTGAGGTGGCGCAGCTCGCCGACACGATCAACACGATGGTGAAGACGCTGAGCTCGTTCGCCGACCAGGTCACCAAGGTGGCTCGTGAGGTGGGCACGGACGGCATCCTGGGCGGTCAGGCGCATGTGCCGGGTGTGGCCGGCACCTGGAAGGACCTCACCGAGTCGGTGAACCAGATGGCGTCGAACCTGACCGGTCAGGTGCGCAACATCGCCATGGTCACCACGGCGATCGCCAAGGGTGACCTGACGAAGAAGATCGACATTGACGCCCGTGGCGAGATCCTTGAGCTGAAGACGACGATCAACACGATGGTCGACCAGCTGTCCAGCTTCGCCGAGGAGGTCACGCGGGTGGCCCGTGAGGTGGGCACGGAGGGGCAGCTGGGCGGTCAGGCACGCGTGCGTGACGTCGACGGCACCTGGCGGGACCTCACCGAGTCGGTGAACGAGATGGCCGGGAACCTGACCCGGCAGGTGCGTGCCATCGCGCGCGTGGCGACCGCGGTGACCCGCGGTGATCTGAACCTGAAGATCGACGTCGACGCGTCCGGCGAGATCCAGGAGCTGCAGGACTACATCAACAAGATGATCGCCAACCTGCGCGACACGACGATCGCCAACGAGGAGCAGGACTGGCTCAAGGGCAACCTCGCCCGTATCTCCGCGCTGATGCAGGGGCGCCGGGACCTGGAGGACGTCGCCTCGCTGATCATGAGCGAGCTGACGCCGGTGGTGTCCGCGCAGCACGGCGCGTTCTTCGTGGCGATGTCCCTCATGGAGGGCCAGGAGCTGAGCGGCGACGCCGAGGACCACTACGAGCTGCGCATGCTCGGCTCGTACGGCTACTCGATGGGGTCCATGCCGACGTCGTTCCGGCCGGGTGAGGCGCTGGTCGGTACGGCCGCGCAGGAGAAGCGCACGATCCTGGTGGAGAACGCGCCCAGCGGGTATCTGAGGATCTCCTCCGGGCTCGGTGAGGCTCCGCCGGCGCAGGTGATCGTGCTGCCGGTGCTGTTCGAGGGCAATGTGCTCGGTGTGATCGAGCTGGCCTCCTTCACGCCGTTCACGCAGATCCAGAAGGACTTCCTCAACCAGATCGCCGAGATGATCGCGACGAGCGTCAACACCATCTCGGTCAACACCAAGACCGAGCAGCTGCTCAAGCAGTCGCAGGAGCTGACGGAGCAACTGCGCGAGCGTTCGGCCGAGTTGGAGAACCGGCAGAAGGCGCTGCAGGCGTCCAACGCCGAACTGGAGGAGAAGGCCGAGCTGCTGGCCCGGCAGAACCGTGACATCGAGGTGAAGAACACCGAGATCGAGGAGGCCCGGCAGGTCCTGGAGGAGCGTGCCGAGCAGCTCGCGGTGTCGATGCGCTACAAGAGCGAGTTCCTCGCCAACATGTCGCACGAGCTGCGTACGCCGCTCAACTCGCTGCTGATCCTGGCGAAGCTGCTCGCCGACAACGCCGAGGGCAACCTGTCGCCCAAGCAGGTGGAGTTCGCCGAGACCATCCACGGTGCCGGCTCCGACCTGCTCCAGCTGATCAACGACATCCTCGACCTGTCGAAGGTCGAGGCGGGCAAGATGGACGTCTCTCCGACGCGTATCGCGCTCGTGCAGCTCGTGGACTACGTGGAGGCCACGTTCCGGCCGCTGACCGCGGAGAAGGGACTGGACCTGTCCGTACGGGTCTCCCCGGAGCTGCCGGCGACCCTGCACACCGACGAGCAGCGGCTGCTGCAGGTGCTGCGCAACCTGCTGTCGAACGCGGTGAAGTTCACCGACTCCGGGTCGGTGGAGCTGGTGATCAGGCCGGCCGGCGCGGGCGTGCCCCTGGGCATCCGGGAGCAGCTGCTGGAGGCCGGCTCGCTGACCGATCCGGACGGGCCGCTGATCGCGTTCTCGGTGACGGACACCGGCATCGGTATCGCGGCCAGCAAGATGCGGGTGATCTTCGAGGCGTTCAAGCAGGCGGACGGCACGACCAGCCGCAAGTACGGCGGCACCGGCCTCGGCCTGTCCATCTCGCGGGAGATCGCCCAGCTGCTCGGCGGTGAGATCCACGCGCAGAGCGAGCCGGGCCGCGGCTCGACGTTCACGCTGTACCTGCCGTTGCACCCGAGCGAACTGCCGCCGCAGGGCTACCAGCAGTCCGTGCCCCCGCTGGAGGCCGGCGAGCTGCTCGCCTCCGAGGCGGAGCGGTCCTCGGAGCTGTCCGCCGTGGAGATCGAGACCCCGGCCGAGGTGAAGTCGTACCAGGAGACGCAGAACGGTCCCGCGGCGCTCTTCCGGCGCCGGCGGCGGAGTCTGCCGCAGGGTGAGCTGCGGTCCGAGTACCGGACGGCGCTCCCGGAGCAGGAGAGCGCGCCGCAGGCCGCGCGCGGGGTGCGGTTCGGCGGCGAGAAGGTCCTGATCGTCGACGACGACATCCGTAACGTGTTCGCGCTGACCAGCGTCCTGGAGCAGCACGGCCTGTCGGTGCTGTACGCCGAGAACGGCCGGGAGGGCATCGAGGTGCTGGAGCAGCACGACGACGTGGCGGTCGTGCTGATGGACATCATGATGCCGGAGATGGACGGGTACGCGACGACCACGGCGATCCGCAGGATGCCGCAGTTCGCCGGGCTGCCGATCATCGCGCTGACCGCGAAGGCGATGAAGGGCGACCGGGAGAAGGCGATCGAGTCCGGTGCCTCCGACTACGTCACCAAGCCGGTCGACCCGGATCATCTGCTGGCCGTGATGCAGCAGTGGATGGGCCGGGAGTGACACGATCGGCGCGCCGGGATGTGAACGGCCGGGGAACCCTCGGCGTGTGTCGGGAGTTGCCCACTTGAGGTGACGGCGAACGGACGACCTAAGGTGGCTGGCAACGTATGGGAATGCGGGATTCCGGGAACCATCCCGGCCCCCGCCGCGTTTGCGGTACGTGCACAGTGACATCGCGGTGACAGGGTGTGGCGACAGGCGGGGTGCGGCTGCGATGACCGGCACAAGGACGGGCGGCGAAAGGGAGTCGTCCCCTGGGGCGGCGCCCGGTGTACCGCCGGGGCGAGGAGGGCGGGCCATGGTGCAGAAGGCCAAGATCCTCCTGGTCGATGACCGGCCGGAGAATCTGCTGGCGCTGGAGGCGATCCTCTCTGCGCTCGATCAGACGCTGGTGCGGGCATCGAGCGGGGAGGAAGCGCTCAAGGCACTGCTCACGGACGATTTCGCGGTCATTCTGCTGGACGTCCAGATGCCGGGCATGGACGGGTTCGAGACGGCCGCGCACATCAAGCGGCGCGAGCGGACCCGGGACATCCCGATCATCTTCCTCACGGCGATCAACCACGGCCCGCACCACACCTTCCGCGGCTACGCGGCGGGTGCGGTCGACTACATCTCCAAGCCGTTCGACCCGTGGGTGCTGCGCGCGAAGGTGTCGGTGTTCGTCGAGCTGTACATGAAGAACTGCCAGCTGCGCGAGCAGGCGGCACTGCTGCGGCTGCAGTTGGAGGGCGGCGGCAAGGGCGGGGTCGGCGGCAAGGAGCCGGCCGGGCTGCTCGCCGAGCTGTCCGCGCGGCTCGCAGCCGTCGAGGAGCAGGCCGAGGCCCTGTCCAAGCAGCTGGACGACGATTCGGCGGACGCGGCCGCGGTGGCCACGGCGGCCCATCTGGAGCGCAAGCTCACCGGGTTGCGGCGCGCGCTCGACGCCCTGGAGCCGGGTGCCGGCACCGGCGGCTCGTCGGTGCCGGCGCAGAACTGACGTACGCCCGGGTGGCGGTTGCCCATGAGCGTGCGTCAGTTCCGCGCCCCGTAAAGGGCGACACGAACGGGTGAAGCTGTGGGCACACGTGTCCGCTGTCGTCTCCCCCGGTAATCTCACACCCATGGCCTCACGTCCCTCCGCAGCCAAGAAGCAGCCCGCGAAGAAGGCGGCTGCTCCCGCGAAGGCTCCGGCGAAGAAGGCCGCAGCGAAGAAGGCTCCTGCCAAGAAGACGCCCGCGAAGAAGGCACCGGCCAAGAAGGCGGCGCCCAAGCCGGCACCGAACCCCACCGGGGGCGTGTACCGGCTCGTGCGCGCCCTGTGGCTGGGGTGCGCGCACGCTGTCGGCGCCGTGTTCCGCGGCATAGGGCAGGGCGCGAAGAACCTCGATCCGGCCCACCGCAAGGACGGCGTCGCGCTGCTGCTGTTCGGTGTCGCGCTGATCGTCGCCGCCGGCACCTGGGCGGATCTGAAGGGCCCCGTCGGCGATCTGGTGGAGATCCTCGTCACGGGCGCCTTTGGCCGGCTCGACCTGCTGGTGCCGATACTGCTCGCGGTGATCGCCGTGCGGTTCATCCGGCACCCGGAGAAGCCGGAGGCCAACGGCCGGATCGTGATCGGCCTGTCCGCGCTCGTCATCGGCGTGCTCGGCCAGGTCCACATCGCGTGCGGGTCGCCCGCGCGCAGCGACGGCATGCAGGCGATAAGGGACGCCGGCGGCCTCATCGGCTGGGCGGCGGCCACCCCGCTGACGTACGCGATGACCGAGATGCTCGCGGTCCCCCTGCTGGTGCTGCTGACGATCTTCGGTCTGCTCGTGGTGACCGCCACCCCGGTCAACGCCATCCCGCAGCGGCTGCGGGCGCTCGGCGTGCGCCTGGGCGTACTGCACGACCACGAGGCCGAGGAGTTCACCGGGGACGACGCGCGCTACGACGAGCAGTGGCGCGAGGCGCTGCCCGCGCGCCCCCGCAAGCGCTCGGCCGCCCCCCGGGCCTACGACCCCGACGGCGCCGAGGAGGAGGCGCTCTCGCAGCGCCGTGGCCGCCCCAGGCGCTCCGCGGTGCCCCAGCCGGATCCGCAGCGCCACATGGACGCCGTGGACGTCGCGGCCGAGGCCGCCGCGGCGCTCGACGGTGCGGTGCTGCACGGCATGCCGCCGTCCCCGCTGGTCGCCGACCTCACCCAGGGCGTCAGCGTCGGAGACCGCCAGGAGACCACGCCGGTGCCCGCGCCGGCGCCGGCCCCGGAACCCGTGCCCTCACCGGTGCCGGCCGCGCGCCCCCAGCAGGAGGAACTCAGGGCCGGGGTCGTCCCCGACCTGACCAAGAAGGCCCCCGAGGAGTTGCGCGACCTGCCCCCGCGGGCGGAGCAGCTCCAGCTCTCCGGGGACATCACCTACGCGCTGCCGAAGCTGGACCTCCTCACGCGCGGTGGCCCCGGCAAGGCGCGCAGCGCCGCGAACGACGCGGTCGTCGCCTCGCTCACCCAGGTCTTCACCGAGTTCAAGGTCGACGCGGCCGTCACCGGCTTCACCCGCGGCCCGACGGTGACCCGCTACGAGGTCGAGCTCGGCCCCGCCGTGAAGGTCGAGCGGATCACCGCGCTGACCAAGAACATCGCGTACGCCGTCGCCAGCCCGGACGTGCGGATCATCAGCCCCATCCCCGGCAAGTCCGCGGTGGGCATCGAGATCCCGAACACCGACCGCGAGATGGTCAACCTCGGCGACGTACTGCGCCTCGCGGAGTCCGCCGAGGACGACGACCCGATGCTGGTCGCCTTCGGCAAGGACGTCGAGGGCGGGTACGTGATGCACTCGCTGGCCAAGATGCCGCACATGCTGGTCGCCGGTGCCACCGGTTCGGGCAAGTCGTCCTGCATCAACTGCCTCATCACCTCGGTCATGATGCGGGCGACCCCGGAGGACGTCCGGATGATCCTGGTCGACCCCAAGCGGGTCGAGCTGACCGCCTACGAGGGCATCCCGCACCTGATCACGCCGATCATCACCAACCCCAAGCGCGCCGCCGAGGCGCTGCAGTGGGTCGTCCGCGAGATGGACCTGCGCTACGACGACCTCGCGGCCTACGGCTACCGGCACATCGACGACTTCAACCGCGCGGTGCGCGAGGGCAAGGCCAAGCCGCCCCAGGGCAGCGAGCGGGAGCTGCAGCCGTACCCGTACCTGCTGGTGATCGTGGACGAGCTGGCCGACCTGATGATGGTGGCCCCGCGCGACGTCGAGGACGCGATCGTGCGCATCACGCAGCTCGCGCGCGCGGCCGGTATCCACCTGGTGCTCGCCACCCAGCGTCCGTCGGTCGACGTGGTCACCGGTCTCATCAAGGCCAACGTGCCCTCCCGGCTGGCCTTCGCCACCTCCTCGCTCGCCGACTCCCGGGTCATCCTCGACCAGCCGGGCGCCGAGAAGCTGATCGGCAAGGGCGACGGTCTGTTCCTGCCCATGGGGGCGAACAAGCCCACCCGTATGCAGGGCGCGTTCGTCACCGAGGCCGAGGTCGCGGCCGTCGTGCAGCACTGCAAGGACCAGATGGCGCCGGTCTTCCGCGACGACGTCACGGTCGGCAGCAAACAGAAGAAGGAGATCGACGAGGACATCGGTGACGACCTCGACCTGCTGTGCCAGGCGGCCGAGCTGGTCGTCTCCACCCAGTTCGGGTCGACCTCCATGCTGCAGCGCAAGCTGCGGGTCGGCTTCGCCAAGGCCGGCCGGCTCATGGACCTCATGGAGTCCCGCAGCATCGTGGGACCGAGCGAGGGCTCCAAGGCGCGTGACGTTCTGGTGAAGCCCGACGAACTGGACGGCGTGCTCGCCCTGATCCGCGGGGAGTCCGAGGGGTAGGGCGAAGGGCTGTCCGGCGGACGCCGGTTACGCCGGGTGGCCGGATCGTCGTGATCCACTTGTTAGAGAACGGGGAGCAACCGTTTCCCTTTGTCGTACGTCCAGTTGAGCGAGAGGACAGGTAGTCGTCCCATCATGGGGTATCTGCCTGTCAAGCCCTCGAAACGTCCGGCCGTTCCGATGGCGTACAAAGTCCCACCGCCCGGTTGCCCCACCCTTTCGCACCACCCCTAGACTGAGCTTCCAGCGCAGGTGGCTACACGCTCGAAAGGCGCCCCCGTGTCCATCGGCAACTCCCCTGAAGACGAGCGTCCGTTCCCAGACGAGTCCCAGGAGGCCCGCGTCTCCGTGGGCCGCGCCCTGCAGCAGGCGCGGATCGCGGCCGGGCTCACCGTGGAGGACGTCAGCAGCGCCACTCGTGTCCGCACCGCCATCGTGCACGCCATCGAGGTGGACGACTTCGCGCCGTGCGGTGGCGATGTGTACGCCCGCGGGCACCTCCGCACGCTGGCCAAGGCGGTCCGCCTCGACCCTGCGCCGCTGATCGCCCAGTTCGACGCCGAGCACGGCGGCCGCCCCGCGCCCACGCCGGCCGCACCCCTGTTCGAGGCGGAGCGCATCCGGCCCGAGCGGCGCGGGCCGAACTGGACCGCGGCCATGGTCGCCGCGATCGTCGTCGTGATCGGATTCGTCGGCTTCACCGCGGTCAAGGGCGGCGGCTCGGGGAACGATGCGAAGTCGCAGGTCGCCGAGGGTGGCCGTACGCCCGCGGCGAGCAAGCCCGCCTCGGCCGCGCCGAAGAGGGACAAGCACGCCGCGCCGAGCACCGAGCCCTCCGACAGTGCCATCGCCGCCGCGCCCCAGGACAAGGTGACCGTCCAGGTCAGCGCCCCCAACGGACGCAGCTGGATCTCGGCCAAGGATCACAACGGCCGGATGCTCTTCGACGGACTGCTGAAGAAGGGCCAGTCCAAGACCTTCCAGGACAGCTCCAAGATCAACCTGATCCTCGGTGACGCCGGCGCGATCGAGCTGTACGTCAACGGCAAGAAGATCGACGACAACTTCCAGCCCGGTGCCGTGGAGCGCCTGACCTACACGAAGGGCGACCCGGTCGCGGGCTGACGACAGCTGCGCGAAGTGCCGGTGTGACGGGGTCGGCCAAGATCGGCCAACCCCGTCGACGTGGGCTGTCGGTGAGACAAAGTAGTCTTGAGCTCATGCCTGAACGCCGTACCGTCGCTCTTGTCACTCTCGGATGCGCCCGTAACGAGGTGGACTCCGAGGAGCTCGCAGGCCGTTTGGAGGCGGACGGCTGGCAGCTCGTGGAGGACGCCGCGGAAGCCGACGTCGCCGTGGTCAACACCTGTGGCTTCGTCGAGGCCGCGAAGAAGGACTCCGTCGACGCCCTCCTTGAGGCCAATGACCTGAAGGACCATGGCAGAACCCAGGCCGTCGTGGCGGTGGGCTGCATGGCCGAGCGGTACGGCAAGGAGCTGGCCGAGGCGCTGCCCGAGGCCGACGGCGTGCTCGGCTTCGACGACTACGCGGACATCTCCGACCGCCTGCAGACCATCCTGTCCGGTGGCATCCACGCCTCCCACACCCCGCGCGACCGCCGCAAGCTGCTCCCGATCAGCCCGGCCGAGCGGCAGGAGTCGGCCGCCGCCGTCGCGCTGCCCGGCCACGGCCCGGCCGACCTCCCGCAGGGCGTGGCGCCCGCCTCCGGCCCGCGGGCGCCCCTGCGCCGACGGCTGGACGGTTCCCCGGTCGCCTCGGTCAAGCTGGCCTCCGGCTGCGACCGGCGCTGCTCCTTCTGCGCGATCCCGTCCTTCCGCGGCTCCTTCATCTCCCGCCGCCCCAGCGATGTGCTGAACGAGACCCGCTGGCTGGCCGAGGAGGGGGTGAAGGAGATCATGCTGGTCTCCGAGAACAACACCTCCTACGGCAAGGACCTGGGCGACATCCGGCTGCTGGAGTCCCTGCTGCCCGAGCTGGCCGAGGTCGACGGCATCGAGCGGGTGCGCGTGAGCTACCTGCAGCCGGCCGAGATGCGCCCGGGGCTCATCGACGTCCTGACCTCCACCCCCAAGGTCGTCCCGTACTTCGACCTGTCCTTCCAGCACTCCGCGCCCGACGTGCTGCGCGCCATGCGCCGCTTCGGCGACACCGACCGGTTCCTGGAGCTGCTCGACACGATCCGCTCCAAGGCCCCCGAGGCCGGCGTCCGCTCCAACTTCATCGTCGGCTTCCCCGGCGAGAGCGAGGCGGACCTGGCCGAGCTGGAGCGCTTCCTGAACGGCGCCCGCCTGGACGCCATCGGTGTCTTCGGCTACTCCGACGAGGAGGGCACGGAGGCGGCCACCTACGAGAACAAGCTCGACGAGGACGTCGTCGCCGAGCGCCTCGCCCGGGTGTCCCGGCTGGCCGAGGAACTGGTCTCGCAGCGTGCCGAGGAGCGCCTCGGGGAAACGGTGCGCGTCCTGGTCGAGTCCGTCGACGAGGAAGAGGGCGTGTACGGCCGCGCCGCGCACCAGGCGCCCGAGACCGACGGCCAGGTGCTGCTCACGAGCGGCGAGGGCCTGAGCGTCGGACGTATGGTCGAGGCGAAGGTGGTCGGTACGGAGGGTGTCGACCTGGTGGCCGAGCCGCTGACCGGCTCGCTCGCGTGTAGTGAGGAGGCGGGCAGATGACCGGAGTCCCGGCATCCGCCGCGGGCGGCTCCTCCGGCGCGCACGGCGCCCGAGGCCCCGCCGCCGCTGCCGACGGCGTGGCGTCCGAGGTCTCCGGTTCTGCTTCAGGTCCCGAGGGTGGCGAGGTCGGCGGCAGGACGCCGCGCGGCGGCAAGATCGCGGCCGCGGCCGTCAACCAGGCCAGCGTCTGGAACGTCGCCAATCTGCTGACCATGCTCCGGCTGGTCCTGGTGCCCGGCTTCGTGGCGCTGATGCTGGCGAACGGCGGCTACGACCCGGCCTGGCGCTCGCTGGCCTGGGCGGCCTTCGCCGTCGCCATGATCACCGATCTGTTCGACGGACATCTGGCGCGCACCTACAACCTGGTCACCGACTTCGGGAAGATCGCCGATCCCATCGCCGACAAGGCGATCATGGGGGCGGCGCTCATCTGTCTGTCGGGCCTGGGTGATCTGCCGTGGTGGGTGACGGCCGTGATCCTCGGCCGGGAACTCGGCATCACGCTCCTGCGTTTTCTGGTCATTCGCTACGGCGTGATCCCGGCCAGTCGCGGGGGCAAGCTCAAGACCCTCACCCAGGGCGTGGCGGTAGGGATGTACGTCCTGGCGCTGACCGGATGGCTGGCCACCCTGCGGTTCTGGGTCATGGCCGCGGCCGTCGTCCTCACCGTCGTCACGGGTCTCGACTACGTAAGACAAGCCATTGTGCTGCGCCGAAGGGGAATCGCCGAGCGCGCGGCCGCGTTGGAGGAGAAGGAAGCGTGAGCTCACCGGCCACCGAAGTGGTGCGACTACTGACCGTGAGGGGCGAGACCCTCGCCGTCGCCGAGTCGCTCACCGGTGGCCTGGTGGCGGCGGAGATCACTTCGGTTCCCGGAGCGTCCAAGGTGTTCCGGGGGTCGGTCACCGCCTACGCCACCGAGCTGAAGCATGAGCTGCTGGGCGTCGACGCCACCCTGCTGGCGCAGCGAGGAGCGGTGGATCCGCAGGTCGCGAGCCAGATGGCAGCCGGAGTACGGAAGGCTCTGGGCGCCGACTGGGGCGTCGCCACCACCGGGGTCGCCGGCCCCGACCCCCAGGACGGCCAGCCCGTCGGGACCGTGTTCGTGGCCGTCGACGGGCCGCTCACGGACCGCCTCCGTTCTGCCGCTGGCGGAAAAGTGGAGGCCCTGCGGTTGAACGGCAGCCGTGCGGAAATTCGTATGGAGAGTGTACGGAGCGTACTCGCAGGGCTCCTGGAGCAGCTTGCGGGCGAACAGACTGGGAATGAGCGGGCACAGGATACGGAACGGAACGGGGGGTTTTGATGTTTGCAGCCCTGAGTGAACACGACATCGCTCCCCGCACGGCCGCGGCGCAAGGCGGTACGGTGGGGCGAGAAGGATGCGGCTACGCGGTCCGAGGAGGGAGCCACCGATGATTCTGCTCCGTCGCCTGCTGGGTGACGTGCTGCGTCGGCAGCGCCAACGCCAGGGCCGTACTCTGCGCGAAGTCTCCTCGTCCGCCCGAGTCTCACTCGGCTATCTCTCCGAGGTGGAGCGGGGGCAGAAGGAGGCTTCCTCCGAACTGCTCTCCGCCATCTGCGACGCGCTGGACGTACGGATGTCGGAACTCATGCGGGAAGTGAGCGACGAGCTGGCGCTCGCCGAACTGGCCCAGTCCGCCCGGGCCACCGAGCCCGTGCCCACGCCGGTCCGTCCGATGCTGGGTTCGGTGTCGGTGACGGGTGTGCCACCGGAACGGGTGACCATCAAGGCGCCCGCGGAGGCGGTGGACGTGGTCGCCGCGTGAACCACGCGCGCGCGGCTTAGCGAACCGAGCTGTCCGAAGCCCCAGCCGGCTGCCCAGGGAGACCTGGAGCGCCGGCCGGGGCTTCTGCTGTTTCCGCTCCGGTATGCGTCCGTTTGCCGGGCTTGGGTGGTGCGGTCATGGTGGGAGGGATGTGACAGCGCCCGAACGCACCGGAGGAAGCGGATGTACGTCGTGAAAAGCCCGTTCGCCGACGCGGACCTGAAGACCGTGGCCGAGGCGCTGCAGGGTGCCCTCGTCGACCTGGTGGACCTCTCGCTGGTCGCCAAACAGATCCACTGGAACGTCGTCGGGCCCCGCTTCCGTTCCATCCACCTCCAGCTCGACGAGGTCGTCGCCTCCGCGCGCACTCACTCCGACACCGTCGCCGAGCGGGCCTCGGCCCTGGGTGTGCCGCCCGACGGACGCGCCGCCACGGTGGCCTCCGGCAGCGGCGTCAAGACCACTCCGGCGGGCTGGATCAAGGACACGGACGCCGTCGGGACCATGGTGGACGCGCTCGGCGCCGTGATCACCCGGATGCGGGAACGGGTGACCGCGACAGGGGACCCGGATCCGGTGTCCCAGGACATCTTCATCGGGATCACCGCGGATCTGGAGAAGCATCACTGGATGTTCCAGGCGGAGAACGCCTAGGGGGTGCGGCCGGGATTCGCCGTCGGTGCTGCTTCGTGCCCTGTGCTGGGCAGGCTGTCTGCGGTGCTGCATCCGTGAGCCGTCGGTGCGCCTCCCGCGTGGCCGGTGTGGCGGTCTAGCGTCCGGCGGGAGGTGGTGGCGGGCATGGTGGGAGGGATAGTGCGCTGGGGGGCCGCCCTGGCGCTGGGGGCCGTGTGGTGGTGGGCCGTGCTGCGGATCGCCCTGGGGGACGGCGCGGGCGTTCTGGAGGGCGCCGTGGCGGCCGGCGGATGGGGGCTCAGCCTGCTGCCGGTGCACTGCGTGCCCAAGGGGCAGGCGGCAGACGCGGTTCCGGCGGGGCGCTGGGGGAGCGCCTGGCGGGCGGGGGACGCTACCAGGGCATCGCCACACCCCCGTTCGGGCGAAGTATCTGACCGGTCGTGAACGCCGACGCGTCCGACGCCAGATACAGCACCGCGTGAGCGACGTCCTCCGGCTCGCCGACCCGGCCCAGCGGCGACATACGGGCCATCACCCCTTCGGTGTGCGCCTGCGCCTCGCCGTCGTGCCGGTCGGTCATCGGGGTGCGGATCCATCCCGGCGCGATCGCGTTGACCCGGATGCCCTGCCCTCCGACCTCGGTCGCCAGCGTCTTGGTCAGCTGGACCACGGCCGCCTTCGCCGCGCCGTAGCAGAGCAGTCCGGGGCCGCCGGTGTCGACCGCGCCGGACGCCATGGTGACGATGCTGCCCCGCGTGTTCCGGGCGATCATCAGGCGGGCCGCCTCCTGGCAGGCGTACAGCACACCCTTGAAGTTGACG
The DNA here is from genome assembly GCF_014649495.1 of Streptomyces filipinensis. Lineage (GTDB taxonomy): Bacteria > Actinomycetota > Actinomycetes > Streptomycetales > Streptomycetaceae > Streptomyces > Streptomyces filipinensis. The sequence goes on from NZ_BMTD01000017.1 coordinate 19,614, forward strand.
TTCAGCACCCGGTCCAGATCCTCCTCGCGGGTCTCCAGCACGGGGCTGCTGTGCATGATCCCGGCGATCGCCGCCATCACGTCCAGACGCTCGCAGGAATGAACGGCCTTGGCCAGGGCCGGCCGGTCCGTGACGTCCAGGACATGGGTACGGGCCGTCCCGCCATGCTTCCCGACCAGCTCCGCCGTGCCGTGCAGGCCGCCGGCGTCCCGGTCGGCACAGTGCACCGTCGCGCCGGCCTCGGCGAGCAGAACCGCGGAGGCCCGGCCGATACCCCCTGCGGCTCCGGTGACGAATGCGGTGCGTCCGGTGAGGTCGTACGGGGCGAGGGCCATGAAAGGACCGTACGAGCGAATCTGACGGTCCGTCAATTGGCTGGAGGTGATGACCGGTTCAGGAGGCCTCGGCTGACTGGTTCAGGAGTCCTCGGCTCGGTGGGGCACCGGATGTGTGGCGGGGTGGTGCGGGGGCGCGTCGTCAAGCGGTGCGGCGGGGATAGCGGTCCCGCCAGCGCTGCGGTGAGCCGGGAGCGGGTGCGGGACCCGGCTGGCAGGCGGGGCACCAGTAGGTGGGGCGCTCCTGGGTGCCGTCGCCCTGGTCGGCCACGCGGACCGGGGTCCGGCAGCGCAGACAGGGGCGGGGCGCGCGGCCGTAGACGAACAGGTCGTGCCGGTGCACGCCCGTGGTCTGCCGGACCGGACGGTCGCGGTTCGCCTCCAGGAGCTGCTTGGCGAGCACGGGCAGTCGCTCGGCGCGGTCCGCGGACAGCGCGCCGGCCGGGAGCCACGGGGTGACGCCCAGCAGGAAGCACAGCTCGCTCTTGTAGATGTTGCCGATGCCGGCGAGATTGCGCTGGTCGAGCAGCGCCTCGCCGAGCGGGCGGCCGGGGTCGGCCAGGAGGTTGGCCAGCGCGCGGTCGGGGTCCCAGTCCGGGCCGAGCAGGTCGGGGCCGAGGTGGCCGACGACCCGTTCCTCCTCGCTCGTGCGCAGCAGTTCGAGGACCTGGAGGCGGTAGCCCACGGCCGTACGGTCGGCCGTGCCGAGGACCGCCCGGATCTGGTGGGCCGGGCCGCCCCGCCAGCGCTCGCCCGTGCCGTACACCTTCCAGGCCCCCTCCATCCGCAGATGTGTGTGCAGGGTCACGCCGCCCTCGAAGCGCGTGAGCAGGTGTTTGCCGCGCGGGATCGTGCTGAGCACCGTCCGGCCGGTGAGGTCCACCGTCGCGTACTTAGGGACCCGGAAGTCGCTGCGGGTCAGCCTCTTGCCCGCGAGGGACTCGTGCAGCCGCCTCGCGGCCTGCCAGACCGTGTCACCTTCGGGCATGCGTCAAGGGTGCCACGGGCAGTGCCCTCCGGGGCGCGGAGCCGTCTCTGACGTGCGGCTACCGCCGTGTGGACGCGATGTGCCACGAGGGTCCCGCAGAGAGAGGACGGCAGGGCGCGGCTCTTCCCGACGTCGCGGCACCCGGCGCGGTGTCACGCTCTCAGGCGCAGGCCGCGCGGTGTGGCCACGAAGCCCGCTGCTTCGAGAAGGGCGCCGATCGACGAGGTCAGGGCCTGGGCGCCGTTGATCCGCTCGACCGTGACCGTGCCGAGGGAGCCCGCGCGCGCCGCCGCGGCCAGGGCCTCGGCGGCCGTGCGCAGGCGGAGGTCGTCCGGGGCCGCCGTGTCCGGACCGGCGGGCCAGGCCAGCAGCGTCTTGCCGCCACGCTCCATGTACAGCGTCAGCTCGCCCTCCACCAGGACGACCAGCGAGCCCGCCTTGCGGCCCGGCTTGTGCCCGGCGCCGGTCGGCGGCTCGGGCCAGGACAGGGCCGCGCCGTAGGCGTTGGCGGGGTCGGCCGCGGCGAGCACCACCGCACGGGAGTCGGGCGCGGAGCTGCTCGTACGACCGTTGCCGTACCCCCGGCCGGCCGGTGATCCATAGGCACCGGCTCCGCCCCCGCGGGGGCCGCCGTAGCCAGGGGAGGCGAAGGGGTCCGCGAGGTCGCGGGGGGAGACGTAGTCACCGGGGCCGGGCGGGGGGTCCGCGGGGGGCCAGGTGAAGTCGCCGTCGAGGCCGGGGTGCGCGAAACCGCCGTCGGCTCCGCTTCCGTCGAAGGGGCCGGGCAGCGCGTGGTCGTGCGGTGCGCCGCCGGTCGTACCGAAGCCGTCCGCGAAGGGCGCGTCGGGGAAGCCGCCCGGGCGCCCGGGGGCGGCGAAGCCGTCCTGACGAGCCGGGGCGGACAGGCTCTCGCCGCGGTCACGGGCGTTGGACACCGCGCGGAGCCGGTCCACCGCGCCGTCCATGGCGAACTGCGCCGCGCCCAGGCCCTCGACCACATATCCGCGCCGCGCCTGGCCGCTCTCCTCGAAGGCGGACAACACCCGGTACACCGCCGAGAACCCGCCCTCGATCCCCTCCGCGGCGACCGCCCCGCGGGTGACCACACCGTGCCGGTCCAGGAGCGTGCGGGCCAGCGCGTGGGCGCGCACGGTGGCGTCCGGTTCGGCCGCCGGAAGCAGCGACCAGCGGCCGGCGACCGTCGGCGGGCCCGTGCGGGAGGCGGTGCGCGCGGCGGCCGTCAGGGAGCCGTAGCGCCCGCGGGGGACGCTGCGCCTGGCGCGGTGGGCGGTCGACCCCGCCGTACGGCCCGAGCCCAGCAGGGAGCGCATCGGCGCGAGGGTGTCGTTGGTGAGCCGGCCGGACCAGGCGAGGTCCCAGAGCACGTCGGCCAGTTGGGGGTCGGTGGCGTCGGGGTGGGTGGTGGCACGGACCTGGTCGGCGATCTGACGGAAGAACAGGCCGTAGCCGCCGGAGAGCGCGTCCAGGACGGACTGGTGGAGCGCGGTCAGCTCCAGGGGGTGGGGCGCAGGGAGCAGCAGCGGCGCCGCGTCGGCCAGATAGAGGGAGACCCAGCCGTCCTTGCCGGGCAGCGCACCCGCGCCGGCCCACACCACTTCACCCGCGGCGGTGAGTTCGTCGAGCATCGCGGGCGTGTAGTTCGCCACGCGAGAGGGCAGGACCAGCTTCTCCAGCGCGGAGGCGGGCACGGAAGCGCCCTGCAACTGCTCGACGACGCGCACCAGTCCGTCGATGCCGCGCACGGCGTGCCCCTTTCCGATGTGCTGCCACTGCGGCAGGAACTGGGCGAGCGCGGCCGGTGGCACGGGTTCCAGCTCGTGGCGCAGAGCCGCCAGGGAACGGCGGCGCAGGCGGCGCAGTACGGTCGCGTCGCACCACTCCTGACCGATGCCCGCCGGGTGGAACTCGCCCTGTACCACCCGGCCGTTCGCGGCGAGCCGCTGCAGGGCGCCCTCGGTGACCGCCACGCCGAGGCCGAAGCGGGCCGCAGCCGTGGCCGACGTGAACGGGCCGTGCGTGCGGGCATAGCGGGCGAGGAGATCGCCCAGCGGGTCCTTGACCGGCTCGGTGAAGGCCTCGGGCACGCCGACCGGCAGCGCCGTGCCGAGCGCGTCGCGCAGCCGGCCCGCGTCCTCGACCGCCGCCCAGTGGTCGGCGCCGGCGATCCGGACCTTGATGGCCCGGCGCGCGCCGGCCAGTTCGCGTGCCCACTGCGGGTCCGCACCCCGCGCGACCAGCTCGACATCGGTCAGCGGACCGAGCAGCCGCAGCACATCGGCCACGCCCTCCACGTCCTTGACCCGGCGGTCCTCGGTGAGCCACTGCAGCTCGCGCTCCAGCTCGGTCAGCACCTCGGCGTCGAGCAGTTCGCGCAGCTCCGCCTGGCCGAGCAGCTCGGCCAGCAGCCGCGAGTCCAGGGACAGCGCGGCGGCGCGGCGCTCGGCCAGCGGGGAGTCGCCCTCGTAGAGGAACTGGGCGACGTACCCGAACAGCAGGGAGCGGGCGAACGGGGACGGCTCCGGGGTGGTGACCTCGACCAGGCGCACCCTGCGGGACTCGATGTCGCCCATCAGCTCGACGAGCCCGGGAACGTCGAAGACGTCCTGGAGGCATTCGCGGACCGCCTCCAGGACGATCGGGAACGAACCGAACTCGCTCGCCACCTGCAGCAGTTGCGCCGCCCGCTGGCGCTGCTGCCACAGCGGGGTGCGCTTGCCGGGGTTGCGGCGCGGCAGCAGCAGCGCGCGGGCGGCGCACTCGCGGAACCGGGAGGCGAACAGGGCGGAGCCGCCGACCTGGTCGGTGACCGTCTGGTCGACCTCGCCCTTGTCGAAGGCGACGTCCGCCGCCCCGACGGGCGCCTGCTCGCTGTCGTATTCCGTGCCGGCCTTCGTCGGTGCCTGGTCGAGCAGGTCCAGGCCCATCAGGTCCGCGTCGGGCAGGCGCAGCACGATGCCGTCGTCGGCGTGCATGACCTGGGCGTCCATGCCGTACCGCTCCGCCAGGCGGGCGCCCAGGGCGAGGGCCCAGGGGGCGTGGACCTGGGCGCCGAAGGGGGAGTGGACGACGACCCGCCAGTCACCCAGCTCGTCACGGAAGCGCTCCACGACGATCGTGCGGTCGTCCGGAACGTGCCCGCAGGCCTCGCGCTGCTCGTCCAGGTACGACAGCACGTTGTCCGCCGCCCAGGCGTCCAGGCCCGCCGTCAGCAGGCGCAGCCGGGCGTCGTCCTTGGGGAGCGAGCCGACCTCGCGCAGGAACGCGCCCACCGCGCGGCCCAGTTCCAGCGGCCGGCCCAGCTGGTCGCCCTTCCAGAAGGGAAGGCGGCCCGGCACGCCGGGGGCGGGGGAGACCAGGACCCGGTCACGGGTGATGTCCTCGATGCGCCAGGAGCTCGTGCCCAGCGTGAAGACGTCACCGACCCGGGACTCGTAGACCATCTCCTCGTCCAGCTCGCCGACCCGGCCGCCGCCCTTCTTCGGGTCGGAGCCGGCGAGGAAGACGCCGAACAGGCCGCGGTCGGGGATCGTGCCGCCGGAGGTGACGGCGAGCCGCTGGGCACCCGGGCGGCCGGTGATCTCGCCGGTCACGCGGTCCCACACCACGCGCGGGCGCAGCTCGGCGAACGCGTCGGAGGGGTAACGGCCCGCGAGCATGTCGAGGACCGCCGTGAACGCCGACTCGGGCAGCGAAGCGAAGGGCGCCGCACGGCGAGCCACGGCGAGCAGGTCGTCGAACTGCCAGGTGTCCAGCGCCGTCATCGCGACCAGCTGCTGCGCGAGGACGTCCAGCGGGTTCGCGGGCACCCTCAGGGACTCGATCGAGCCCGAGCGCATCCGCTCGGTGACCACCGCCGCCTGGACGAGGTCACCGCGGTACTTGGGGAAGACGACACCGGTGGAGACGGCGCCCACCTGGTGCCCCGCGCGCCCGACGCGCTGCAGCCCGGAGGCGACCGAGGGCGGGGACTCGACCTGCACGACCAGGTCCACGGCGCCCATGTCGATGCCCAGCTCCAGGCTGGACGTGGCGACCACGGCGGGCAGCCGGCCCGCCTTCAGGTCCTCCTCGACCAGCGCGCGCTGCTCCTTGGAGACCGAGCCGTGGTGCGCGCGGGCGATCACCGGGGGCGCGCCCTGGGCCGCGCCCGAGCCGCCCATCAGCTGGGCCGGGGAGTGGTGCTCGTCCAGGGTCTCGCCCGTCGCCCGCTCGTAGGCGATCTCGTTCAGCCGGTTGCACAGCCGCTCGGCGAGGCGCCGGGAGTTGGCGAACACGATCGTGGAGCGGTGGGACTGGACGAGGTCGGCGATCCGCTCCTCCACATGCGGCCAGATCGAAGGCCGCTCCGCGCCCTCGGCCGCGTCGGCCGCCGGGGCGCCGCCCAGCTCGCCCATGTCCTCGACCGGGACGACCACGGACAGGTCGAACTCCTTGCCGGACTCCGGCTGGACGATCTCCACCTTGCGGCGTGGCGAGAGATACCGGGCCACCTCGTCCACCGGGCGGACGGTCGCCGACAGGCCGATCCGGCGGGCCGGCCGCGGCAGGAGCTCGTCGAGCCGCTCCAGGGAGAGCGCGAGATGCGCGCCGCGCTTGGTGCCCGCGACCGCGTGCACCTCGTCGAGGATCACCGTCTCCACGCCCGTGAGCGCTTCGCGCGTGGCCGAGGTCAGCATCAGGAACAGCGACTCGGGGGTGGTGATCAGGATGTCCGGCGGACGGGTGGACAGGGCGCGCCGTTCGGCCGCCGGGGTGTCGCCGGAGCGGATACCGACCCTGACCTCGGGTTCGGGCAGGCCCAGCCGCACGGACTCCTGCCGAATGCCGGTGAGCGGGCTGCGCAGGTTCCGTTCGACGTCGACCGCGAGGGCCTTCAGCGGGGACACGTAGAGAACCCGACAGCGCTTCTTCGGATCGGCCGGGGGCGGGGCCGAGGCCAGCTGGTCCAGGGCGGCGAGGAACGCGGCCAGGGTCTTGCCCGAGCCGGTCGGGGCCACCACCAGCACGTCCGAACCCGCGCCGATGGCCTGCCACGCGCCGGCCTGGGCCGCGGTGGGCGCGGAGAACGCCCCCGTGAACCAGCCGCGGGTCGCGGGGGAGAAGCCGTCGAGGGCTCGGTGTGCGGAGCTGACCATGCGTCCATCCTGCACCCGGCCACTGACAATCGCGTTGAGCTGGGCAAACGTCATGGGGCAAGGCGACGGCGCGGCCGTGCGCGGGCCGTCGGGCGGACAATGGGCGTATGGCGGGTGGTGCTCGGCGCAGCGACGGACGGACCGGTGCGGAGGCGGGTGGGGACCGGCCGGTGGAGCGTGCGCGGCACTGGCGGTACGACGACCTGCCGGGCGTGGACCTGCTGCGGGCCCGGTACATCCGCAAGACCTTCGTCCGCCACACCCACGAGCACTTCGTGATCGCGGCCATAGCCGACGGTGTCGAGGTCTTCCACCATCGCGGTTCCGACGTGTCCGCGGGCGCGGGAGCCCTCGCGCTGGTCAATCCGGACACCCCGCACACCGGCCGCGCCGGCGTCCCCGACGGCTGGCGGTACGGCGCGGTCTACCCCTCGCCCGAGGTGGTCGCCGCGATCGCGGCCGAGACCACCGGCATCCGCGGGACACCGGGTTTCCTCAGTCCCGTCCTCGACGACCCGTACACCGTCCGCCTGGTCCACCAGGTGCTCCGGGCGGCGGACGAGGGCAACGCGCTGGCCGCCGACACGCTGCTGCGGGTCGCGGTGACCAGGCTGCTGCGGCTGAACGGCGGCCCGCTGCCGGAGCGGCCGGTCCGCACGGCCGGGGCCGGCATCGCGCTGCGCGCGCGTGAGGTGCTGCACGAGCGGATGGCCGAGCCGCCGACCCTGGAACGGCTGGCCACCGACCTCGGCACCAGCCCGTTCGCACTGCTGCGGGCCTTCCGCGACCGCTACGGCATGCCGCCGCACGCGTGGCTGACCGACGCCCGCGTTCGCCGCGCGCGCCTCCTGCTGGACGCGGGGACGGCCCCCGCCGAGGCGGCGGTCGCCGTCGGCTTCACCGACCAGCCCCACCTCAACCGGCACTTCACCCGGATCGTCGGCGTGCCACCGGGGGCCTACCAGCGCGAGCGCAGGAGCGCAGGCGAGCCGGGGCCGGTGCGCGGGCGCAAGAACGTACAAGACCGGGGTTGAGGGGCGCCCGTACCGTTCCTGGCGTGGCACAGCAGACAGCACGCGCGGACACGACCGCCGACGACACGGACAAGCCCGACCGGGCCGTCGTACGGGACGCCCTGGGAGTCGGCGTCGCCGTGGGCCTGTCCGGATTCGCCTTCGGGGTGACCTCGGCCGGCAGCGGGCTCGGGCTGCTCCAGACGTGCGTGCTCAGCCTCCTGGTCTTCACCGGCGCCTCCCAGTTCGCCCTGGTCGGAGCGCTCGCCGCCGGAGGCAGCCCGTTCACCGCGGCTGCCGGTGCCTTCTTCCTGGGCGTCCGCAACGCCTTCTACGGGCTGCGGCTGTCGCACCTGCTCGCCCTCCCGCGCGCGGTACGGCCCCTCGCCGCCCAGTGGGTGATCGACGAGACCACGGCGGTCACCCTGGCCCAGCCGACCCGGCGCGCCCGGCGGATCGGTTTCACCGTCACCGGGCTCACGCTGTACGTGCTCTGGAACCTCACCACGCTGCTCGGTGCGCTCGGTGCCAAGGCCATCGGCGACACGCGCGCGTGGGGACTGGACGCGGCCGGGCCCGCCGTGTTCCTCGCTCTGCTCGCGCCCATGCTGAGGACGGCCACCGAGCGTGCGGTGGCGGGTCTCGCGGTCCTGCTGGGCCTCGGCCTGCTGCCCGTCCTGCCGGCCGGTGCCCCGGTCCTGGTGGCGGCCCTGGCGGCGCCGATCGCGCTGGTCACCGAGGGCCCCCGGGTGGGGCGAGGCCGACGCGCCGCAGGGGCCGCGGAGGGGACCCGCGGGGCGGATGGACCGACAAAGCCGAAGGAGGACCGGTGAACACCTGGATCGCGATCGGCCTGACCGCCGTCGGCTGCTACGCCGTCAAGCTCGCCGGGCTGCTGGTGCCCGCGGGCGCCATGGAGCGGCCGTTCGTCCGGCGGCTCGCCGCCCTGCTGCCCGTCGCCCTGCTCGCGGCGCTCACGGCCCAGCAGACCTTCGCCGACGGGCACGCGCTCGTGCTGGACGCACGGGTCGCCGGACTCGGCGCGGCCGCCGTGGCGCTGCTGCTGCGCGCGCCGTTCCTGCTGGTCGTGGCGGCTGCCGTGGTGGTGACGGCGGGCGTACGGGCCATGGGAGGGTGACGGGTGGGACCGGCACCGCACAGGGGCTCCGCTCTTGCGGTCGGCCACGCGCGTGAGGTGACCCGGTTCCGCGGCCCCGCGGGACGCGGCCGGCCGCCGCGGGGCATCGGCTCAGCCCACGAAACGGCCGTATGCCCGCAGGGTGCGCAGCGCCTCGATGGTGACCATGGCGCGTGCCTCCAGTGCGGGGGCAGGGGCCCACTGGCGCCATCGGACCGGCCAGCCGCCGTCGTCCTGCTGCTCCGCGGCCAGGTGGTCCAGGGACCGGGCCATCTCGTCGTCCGTGAACCACGCGCGCGCGAGTGACTCCGGACTCCTGGCGAAGTCGTGCGGGAAGTGGTGCTCGCCGGGGGCGTAGCCGGACGGGACCGGATACGCGCCCGGCCGGTCCGGGTCGAGCACCGCGAGCCGTTGTTCGCGCACCATGCGGCCGAGCCGGTCCGCGGCGGCCTGCGCGCGCGAGCGGTCGGGAGCGGCGTCCAGGAACACCACGGCGGCCTCCACCTCGTACGGGTGGGACTTCTCCAGGGACTCCACCGCCTGCCAGCAGAAGTCGGTGGCCCGGAACAGCCAGGCGTGCCACACCTCGTTGCGGTGCAGCAGCCCGACCACCGGTCCGGTGGCGAGCAACTCGCTGGGAGGATCGTCGACGACCGGGACGAACGGTGCCGTGGGATACCCGCGCTGGCTGGGGCGGATCGCCGGCAGGGCACCGTCGGCGCTGGAGACCGAGGTCAGGTAGCGGCACACGCGCTCGACCCGCTGCCCGCCGCAGCGCCCGATGGCGTCCAGGACGCGCAGCGCGTGCGCGGTGTGCAGAGGCTGGCTCACCGGGCCGCGCAGATCCGGCTCCAGCGCGTGCCCGTATCCGCCGTCCTCGTTGCGGTAGGCGTCCAGCGCCGCTTCCACCGCGTCCGGGGTGCCGTGCAGGAAGTGGTGCGCGAACAGGCGCTGCTCCAGCACGCGCGCGGTGAGCCACACGAACTGCTCGGCGCGGAAGAGCGGGGAGCGCGCCGGGGGCGTGGAGGGGAGTGGGGAAGCTCCGGTTTCGGCCATGCGTCAGACCGTAGGGCGGAAAGCGGTCTCGGCAAGCGCTCCCGGCCGGGGCCCACCCCCAGGGGCGGGATACTGGAGTCATGCGGTTGACGGTCTTCTGGCAGCGGATGGCGGAACACTTCGGTCCGGGGTACGCCGACACCTTCGCGCGCGATCACGTCATGTCGGAGCTCGGCGGGCGCACGGTGAAGGAGGCGCTGGCCGCCGGCTGGGACGCGAAGGACGTGTGGCGCGTGGTCTGCACGGTCATGCAGGTACCGGGCGAGCGGCGCTGACGCCCCGACCGGAGCGCTGCCCGAAACGCCCTGGATCGTCCGTGAAGCTCGGGGCCCTACGGCACCGATCGGTCACGAAGACCGCAGGTGGGCGCAGGTTGTCGGTGGCGTGGGCGAGACTTGGCGCGTGGCACCCACTGACGAGACCAACGAGCCGCTGCCCCGGCAGGCGGCACCGACCGGTACGACACCGCCGGACCGGCCCCCGGCCCCCGGCGCCGTCGCTGCGGCCGGCCGCATGCCGCGCTGGCTGCCGCGCGCGATGGTGCTCGCGCTCGCGCTGATCGCCGCGTTCCAGCTCGGCAGCTGGGCCTTCCACCAGCTGACCGGGCTGTTGATCAACATGTTGATCGCGTTCTTCCTGGCCCTCGCGATAGAGCCCGCGGTGAGCCGGATGGCCTCCCGCGGCATACGCCGGGGGCTCGCGACCTCCCTGGTCTTCCTCGGGTTGACGATCGTCGCCGCCGGGTTCGTCACATTGCTCGGCTCCATGCTGGCCGGCCAGATCATCAAGATGGTCGAGGGCTTCCCGGCCTACCTTGACTCGCTCATCAACTGGATCAATGAGACCTTCCACACGGAGCTGCGGCGTGTGGACGTCCAGGAAGGCCTGCTGCACTCCGACTGGCTGCGCAAGTACGCGCAGAACAGCGCCGCCGGGGTCCTCGACGTCTCCGCGCAGGTGCTCGGCGGGCTGTTCCAGTTGCTGACGGTGGGGCTGTTCTCGTTCTACTTCGCCGCCGACGGTCCCCGGCTGCGCCGCGCGCTGTGCTCCGTGCTGCCGCCCGCCCGCCAGGCCGAGGTACTGCGCGCCTGGGAGATCGCCGTCGACAAGACGGGTGGCTACCTCTATTCACGCGGCCTGATGGCGCTCATCTCCGGCATCGCCCACTACATCCTGCTCCAGGCCCTGGGCGTGCCGTACGCGCCCGTGCTCGGTGTCTGGGTGGGCCTGGTCTCGCAGTTCATCCCCACCATCGGCACCTACCTCGCGGGGGCGCTGCCGATGCTGATCGCGTTCACCGTCGCGCCCTGGTACGCGGTGTGGGTGCTGGTCTTCGTCGTGGTCTACCAGCAGTTCGAGAACTACATGCTCCAGCCCAAACTGACGGCCAAGACGGTCGACATCCACCCGGCGGTCGCCTTCGGCTCCGTCATCGCGGGCACCGCGCTGCTGGGCGCCGTCGGTGCGCTGATCGCCATCCCGGCGGTGGCCACCCTCCAGGCGTTCCTCGGGGCGTACGTGAAGCGGTACGCCGTCACGGACGACCCCAGGGTGTACGGACACCGCAGCCGGGGGTCGGGCGGCCCCGGGATGATGGCGCGGATACGCCGGCTGCGGGCCGCTCAGCCCGAGACGGAGGAGTCGTAGGGCGGGCGCGCCGCTCCCGTCTTCCGTACGGTCGGTCCTGTCTTCAGTACGTCAGCACCGCCCACACTCCCGCTCCGGCGACCGCGGCCGCGTAACAGCCGGCCGCCGTGGCCACGATCCGCCGGCGGGTCCGCTCGCTCCGGGGCGAGCGGGACAGCAGCCAGGCCAGCGCGGGCAGGACGAGCACGGCGTGCAGGCTCACGCCGTGCAGGGGCTTGAGCGGGGCGGTCGAGTGGTAGGCGGCCTCCTGGTGGCCGGTCCTGGTCAGGACGACCCCGCGCGCGATCATCGCCGCCCCGGAAGCCAGCGCCACCAGCAGGAGCACGAACCCGGAGCGGACCGCGAGCGGCATGCCGGCGGGGCCTGCCGGCCGGCGCCGGAAGGACGCGACGGCGAAGACCGTGAGCAGGGCGACGAGCACGCCGCCGCCCACCGCGAGCGTCATGGACACCGCGGTGTCGAAGCGGGTCTCCATGTCCAGGTGCGAGGGCACCCGGCGCCACGCCTGGAGGGTGATCCCGCCGACCTCCACCACGCAGTCGGCGGAGAGGGCGAGCAAAAGGGCCGAGCGCAGCCGCGGGCCGACACGCAGGTACGACGTGACCCAGGTGATCGCGATCAGCGTCAGCCCGAAGGAGAGCCCGAAGGTGACGGGCTTGCGCCAGGAGACGGGGCCGTCCCACGGGCCGCCGTCGACCGCGAACACCACCAGATGCACGAGACCGGACAGGACGAGGAGCAGCCCCGTCGCGTGACAGAGCCGGTCGACGGCGCGGGGATTCTTCATGGGCCAAAGGCTCCCGGGAGCGGCCCGCGCGGTCGTCGTCCGGCCGAAGGCACCCGCCGTACACCACCGGGAGTAGCGGTGCCCGAGGCCGGTGTCCTGCGTCGGTGAAGTGCGAGCGGTGTCGGCGAAGTCTGAGTGGCGCCGGTCACGGGGGCGTTTTCGGCGGCGCCCGGACCTTGGGATGCCCACATCACCCAGTCGGTGCTTCAGACCGGGTCCGCACGGGACTACGGCTACGGGAAGACCGGCGACGCGACGCCCCTCCCGCGTCCCACCCGTCCTGACCTGGAAAGCCGGACCGGACGGCGCGGGGCGCCTGAGCGCAGCGGCTCAGGCGTCCCGGCAGGTGTGGTGGCGCTTGACACGAAAATCGAACATCCATTCTCATGGAGGCTCAGGCGAGGCTTCGGGTGGTCGATTTCGTCCCGTTTTGCTGGAGGAAGTCCCTCGGTTATCCACAGGCTGGGCCTGCGTCGGGGCGCATTGTCAGTGGCAGGCGTTAGCGTCTTTGACGTGAAGCGATCGACTCAAGCAAACCGGGTGGAACCCATGGCAGGAACCGACCGCGAGAAGGCGCTCGACGCCGCGCTCGCACAGATTGAACGGCAATTCGGCAAGGGCGCGGTCATGCGCATGGGCGAGCGGTCGAAGGAGCCCATCGAGGTCATCCCGACCGGGTCGACCGCACTCGACGTCGCCCTCGGCGTCGGCGGCCTGCCGCGCGGCCGTGTCGTGGAGATCTACGGACCGGAGTCCTCCGGTAAGACGACCCTGACCCTGCACGCTGTGGCGAACGCGCAGAAGGCCGGCGGCCAGGTCGCCTTCGTGGACGCCGAACACGCCCTCGACCCCGAGTACGCGCGCAAGCTCGGCGTCGACATCGACAACCTGATCCTCTCCCAGCCGGACAACGGCGAGCAGGCCCTGGAGATCGTGGACATGCTCGTCCGCTCCGGGGCGCTCGACCTCATCGTCATCGACTCCGTCGCCGCGCTCGTCCCGCGCGCGGAGATCGAGGGCGAGATGGGCGACAGCCACGTCGGTCTGCAGGCCCGTCTGATGAGCCAGGCCCTGCGGAAGATCACCAGCGCGCTCAACCAGTCCAAGACCACCGCGATCTTCATCAACCAGCTCCGCGAGAAGATCGGCGTGATGTTCGGCTCCCCGGAGACCACGACGGGTGGCCGGGCGCTGAAGTTCTACGCCTCGGTGCGCATCGACATCCGCCGCATCGAGACCCTCAAGGACGGCACGGAGGCAGTCGGTAACCGCACCCGCTGCAAGGTCGTCAAGAACAAGGTCGCCCCGCCCTTCAAGCAGGCCGAGTTCGACATCCTCTACGGCCAGGGCATCAGCCGCGAGGGCGGCCTGATCGACATGGGCGTGGAGCACGGCTTCGTCCGCAAGGCCGGCGCCTGGTACACGTACGAGGGCGACCAGCTCGGCCAGGGCAAGGAGAACGCGCGCAACTTCCTCAAGGACAACCCCGACCTGGCCAACGAGATCGAGAAGAAGATCAAGGAGAAGCTGGGCGTCGGGGTCCGGCCCGAGGAGCCCGCCGCCGAGCCGGGCGCGGACGCGGCGGTCACCAGCGCTGCAGCCGACGACGCCAAGACGACGCCCGCCCCGGCAGCCGCCAAGGCCACCAAGCCCAAGGCCGCCGCAGCCAAGAGCTGACCCGTGACACGACGAACCGACTGGGCCGAGTACGAGTACGCCGCCACCCCCGGCCCCCCGCGGGGAAGGGGCAGCGGGGGCTACCCGCACTCCGCTCGGGGCGGTGACCACGGACACGGGGAGGACGGTCAGGGCGAGCACGCCGAGTACCGCGAACGGGGGAGCCGCGGGGACGATGGCGACGCCCACCCGGGCGGCATGGGCGGCGACCCGTACGGGGGTGGCTCGTCCGGCCACGACTCCGGCAGTGGCGTCGGCCCGCGGGGTGGCCGGGGGCGCGGCCGGCGGCGGCGCGGCTTCGGGGACGCGCCCGGTGAGGACGAAGGCGCCCCTTCCTCGTCGAGGGCCGAGCGGGGGGAGTCTTCAGGGGACCCGGTTGAGCGGGCACGGGCGATCTGTCTGCGCCTGCTCACCGGGACCCCGCGCACCCGCAAACAACTCGCGGACGCCCTGCGCAAGCGGGAGATCCCCGAGGACGCGGCCGAGGAGGTGCTGTCGCGGTTCGAGGAGGTCGGTCTGATCGACGACAGCGCGTTCGCGGAGGCCTGGGTGGAGTCCCGGCACCATGGCCGGGGACTCGCGCGCCGGGCGCTCGCCCGGGAGCTGCGCACCAAGGGGGTCGACTCGACGCTGATCGACGAGGCCGTCTCCCAGCTCGACTCCGAGCAGGAGGAGGCGACGGCCCGGGAGCTCGTGGCCCGCAAACTGCGCGCCACCCGAGGCCTCGACCGCGACAAGCGGCTCCGCCGCCTCGCCGGCATGCTCGCCCGCAAGGGCTACCCCGAGGGCATGGCCCTGCGGGTCGTCCGCCAGGCCCTGGAGGAAGAGGGCGAGGACACGGAGTTCCTCGCAGAAGGGGACTTCTGAGTCTCCGGGGCGGCGCGGGCGGTTCCGGATCGCGGGTCCCGCCGGGCTGCTGAAGATCCTCGGTGGGGTTAACCCCCGCCGAAGACGCCGGACCACCGCAGTGCTCTCCCGGCCCCGCGCGAACGATTCTGTACGCACGCTCCGGACCACGGCACGCACCCCGCCGAGGCCGGCCGCGTACGACCCAGCCGACGCGCACAACAGAAGAGAGCCCGCTCGATGATGCTGCGATACGCCCTCCGGACCGTCCGTGCACGAAAGGCGGGTTTTCTCGGCGCCTTCCTCGCGCTGATGTGCGCGGCCGCTCTGATCACCGCCTGTGGCACCCTCCTCGACACCGGCCTGCGTGGCACCATCCGCACCGAGCGCTACGCCGCCGCCCCCGTCGTGGTCTCCGGCGACCAGTACGTCCACCAGACCACCGTCAAGCACAAAAAGGGCAAGACCAAGGTCAAGCACAAGGCGAAACCCATCGCCGAGCGCGCCTGGCTCCCACAGGAACTGCGCACCAGACTCTCCCATGTCCCCGGTGTGGCCCGGGTGGTGCCCGAACTCACCTTCCTCGCCCAGCCGTTGACCCCGGCCGGGACCGGCGGCCGTACCGCCTACGGGCACGCCTGGGAATCCGCCGTGCTGACGCCGTACCGGCTGACCGCCGGCAGCGCGCCCACCTCCGACGGTGACCTGGTCATCGACAGCGACCTCGCGGCACGGGCCGGACTGCGGCCCGGTGACCGGCTCACCGTGCAGTCCACGCAGGCCCCGCGCAGCTACCGCGTCACCGGTGTCGCCACCCCGGCCACCGCCGTACGCCACCAGACGTCCCTGTTCTTCTCCGCCGCCGAGGCCCGCCGGCTGGCCGCGCACCGGGGGCAGGTCAGCGCGTTCGGCGTACTGCCGGCCAAGGGCACGGACGCCGAGCAGGTGCGCGACGCCGTGGCGCGGGCTCTGCACGGCACCACTGCCCAGGTCAGCACCGGGGCAGCCCGTGGACCCGTCGAGTTCCTGGACGCCGCTGCCGCTCGCACCCGGCTGGTCAGCATGGGTGGCGCCATGGGCGGAACCTCACTGCTGGTGGCGGTGCTCGTGGTCGTCGGCACCTTCGCGCTCACCGTGCAGCAGCGCCACCGCGAACTCGCCCTGCTCCGCGCCATCGCCGCCACGCCCGGGCAGATCCGCAAGCTCCTCGGCCGGGAGGCGCTGATCGTCGGCACGGCGGCGGGCACCACGGGCGCGCTGCTCGGGCTGCCGCTGGGCAGCTGGCTGCACTCCAGGTTCGTCGCCCTGGGCGCCGTACCCGACACGCTTGAGCACAGCGTCAGTGTCTTCCCGCCGCTCGCCGCCCTCGCCGCCACCCTGCTCGGTGCCTGGGCAGCGGCCCGGATCGCCTCCCGCAGGATCGCCCGGATCCGCCCGACCGAGGCTCTGGCCGAGGCCAGGGCCGAGCGGACCCGTCCCGCCTGGGGGCGGATAGCCGCCGGACTGCTGCTGCTCGCCGGTGGAGCCGTCCTCGTCGTCGTCCTCACCTCGCTGCGCACCGAGCCCGCATCGACGCCCGTGACCTTCCTCGCCGTCGTCGTCCTGTCCACCTCCGTCGCTCTGCTCGGTCCCCTGCTCGTCAAGACGGCCGCGCTGCTGCTCGCCGGCCCGCTCCGGCTCACCGGCCACGGCGGCCGCCTCGCCACCGCCAACCTGCGCGGCAACGCCGCCCGTATGGCCTCCGTCGTCACCCCCCTCACCCTGCTCATCGGCATGACCTGCACCGTGCTGTTCGTCCAGTCCACGCTCGGCGACGCCGCCCGCAGCCAGGCCCGCGCCGGTGTCCGAGCCGACTGGGTCGTCGCCGCGCAGGGGCCAGGCGTCCCCGCCGAGGCCGCCCGACGGCTGCGCACGGGGCACGACACCGTCACCGAAGTCGTCCGGACGACCATCCGCGTGGGCCTCGACAAGTACCCCGCGCAGGGCGTCACCCCGGCGGGCCTGACCCGCACCTGGGATCCGCAGGTCACCGCCGGCTCCCTCGACCGGCTCGGCCCCGGCACGGTCGCCGTCAGTCAACTGGCCGCGGACCAGCACCATCTGAAGCCCGGCAGCCCCCTGAAACTCACCCTCGGTGACGGCATGCCCGCCACGCTCACCGTCGCCGCCGTCTACGCCCGCGGTCTCGGCTTCGGCGACTTCACCTTCTCCCACGACCTCGTCGCCCGCCACGTCGACAACCCGCTCGCCTCCTCCGTCCTCGTCGGCACGACCCGTACACAGACACAACTCGCGACTACACTCCGTGAGTTCCCGGGGCTGCGGATTCTTTCGCCGGCCGATGCCGACGCCCTGCAGGCGGACCGGCAGCGGACGAACGCCGAGGTCAACTATCTCGCCATGGGGCTCGTGCTGGCCTTCACCGCCATCGCCGTCGTCAACACGCTCGCCATGTCCGTGGCAGAGCGTGTCCGGGAGTTCGCCCTGCTCCGCCTCGCCGGCGCGACCCGCCGTCAGGTGCTCCGCATGCTGCGCACCGAGGTGCTGGCCGTCCTGTTCCTCGCCACCTCGCTCGGCAGCGGGATCGCCCTCGCCGTGCTCACCGCGTTCAGCGCCGGGATGACGGGCCGCGCGGCGCCGTCGGTCACGCCCCTGCTCTATGTCACCGTCGTCGGGATCGCCGGCCTGCTCGCGCTGGTGGCCAGTGCGGTTCCGGGGCGGGCGGTGCTGCGGGTGCCGGCGGTGACGGTGGCCACGGCGAAGGAGTAGGAGCCGGGCCGGACCGCGAGGAACCCCCGTGCCGGGACACGGGGGTTCCGACTGCTTCCGGTGCCGGCTGTGCTCCAGGTCCCCGCGGGCGCCGGGGATCAGGGGCTCGCCGGCTCCACCGGGAGCCCCGCCGCGCGCCACGCCTGGAAGCCGCCCACCAGGTCCGTCGCCCGGTGCAGGCCCAGTTGGTGGAGGGAGGCGGCGGCGAGACTGGAGGCGTAGCCCTCGTTGCAGATCACCACGATGCGCAGGTCGTGACCGGTGGCCTCGGGAACGCGGTGGCTGCCCTGCGGATCGAGGCGCCACTCCAGCTCGTTGCGCTCGATGACGAGGGCGCCGGGAATCAGCCCGTCCCGCTCCCGCAGGGCTGCATAGCGGATGTCGACCAGCAGCGCCGCACCGCTCCGCGCCGCCTCGTGCGCCTCATGTGCCTCGATGCGCCGGTAGTCCGCGCGGACCCGCTCCAGCAACGCGTCGATGCCGGCCGGCGCTCGGCCGGCGGTGCCGCTCACTGCCAGTCCTCCGGTCGCTCGACCTGCTCCAGGCGCAGCACCTGGCCGGTGCGACTGTAACGGCGGATCCGCGGCAGCGGCGGGTGGTAGGCGTGGACGGAGATCGCGTGGCGGTCGCGGGACTCGTTGAGGACCTCGTGGACATGGTGATGGCCGAAGGCGCGGCCCTCGCCGGCCGGCAGCCGGCGTTCGCGGTCCACGCCCTCGGAGAGTTCCAGGGTCTTCCAGCCGTCGGTGGGCAGCCGGGCGGCGAGCGAGTTCTCCCTGAGTTCGCCGGAGGCGGTGAGGAACGCGCCGACCGAGTCGGCGTGGTCGTGCCAGCCGGTCCCGGTGCCCGGCGGCCAGCCGATCAGCCAGGCCTCACTGCCCCCCGGTCCCTGCAGCCGCACCCAGGTGCGGCCCTCGGGGTCGAGCGGCAGGGAGGCGATCAGCTCGGCGTCGGCGGCCGTACGTCGTACGAAGTCGAAGAGGTCCGCCTGCGTGGGTGCCGAGCCGACGGCAGGGGACACGGAAGGAGAGGGGACAGACACGGACACACCGTCCTGAAGGGGGTTCGCGGAACGGGCGCGCGACGGCGCCCGAAAAAGGAAGGCGAATTCAGCAGGACGGACGACACACGCAGCCCGCATAGCGGACGAGGTCCATATGGACCCTCCGCCACAGGCGTACACAGGTGTCGGTCATGGTCCGGAGTACAGCATGCCGGTGTACTCCGGTCAACTCACCGTCACCATGTGGACGGAGGGTGACAGGGCGCGCGGTCAGCGCACGCCGGAGCCGGCCTCCGCCTCCGCCGAGGCCTCCGCCGGCGGCTCCTCCTTCACCGCGCCGCCCAGGGTCGCCTCCGCCGCCGCGTACAGGTCGGCCGGACGGACCCCGCTCAACGCGGTGACCAGGTGGCCGTCAGGGCGCACGAGCAGCACGCTGTGCGCCGGCGCACCCGGGTACTCCTCCGCGACCAGGAGCTCGGCCGGGTGCGGCAGCGCGGTCACCGCGGCCGCGAGCCGGGGCATGACCCCGGCGGACACCCAGTGCTTGCGGGCCCACACGCCCGTGCCCGGCGCGATCAGCACGACGAGCAGCGCGCCGCGGCCCAGCCGGTCGCGCAGCTGGACGAAGGAACCGTCCTCCGCGGTGACCCGTACATCGGTGACCTGTGCGCCGGGCGGGGTGTCGACGGGGATCTCGCCCTGCAGGTGCCGGGGCGCCAGCGGGGAGTCGGCGTACGCCCCCGGCGCACCAAGGGGACCGCGCCCCAGGTGACCGTCCGTGAGCAGCACATCGTGGCCGCGGGCCGTGCCCGGGACCATCTGGCGCAGTCCGCCGGCGCCGCGCAGCACCGGCAGCGCCAGGTCCGCGGCGCGCAGCCGGGCGGTGATCAGCGCGCGCCGCTCGGCCTGATAGCTGTCCAGCAGTGCCTCGTGCGGGCCGCGGTGCCAGACCACGGCCAGCTTCCAGGCGAGGTTGTCGGCGTCCCGGAGGCCCTCGTCCAGCCCCTGGGTGCCGAGTGCGCCGAGCAGATGGGCCGCGTCCCCGGCGAGCAGGACCCGGCCGACGCGCCAGCGGCGGGCCAGCCGGTGGTGCACCATGTGGACACCGGTGTCGAGCAGCTCGTAGGCCGGTGTGGAGCCGTTCGTCCAGCCCGCGAGGGTCTCGCGGATCCGGGCCACCAGGGTCTCGGGCGTGACCAGCTCCTTGCCCGGTGGCAGCAGCCAGTCCAGGCGCCACACGCCGTCCGGGAGGGGGCGGGCGGTCACCTCCACGGCCGAGGGCCCGGACTGCCGCCACGGCGGCATCCGGTGGAGCAACGTCCGGCCCTCCCACGGAAGTTCCACACGCAGCGCGGCGACCGCGTGTCGCTCCACCGCGGTACGGCCCGGGAAGCGGATGTCCTGGAGTTTGCGCACGGTGGAGCGGGGTCCGTCGCAGCCGACCAGATAACTGCCACGCCACCAGACGCCCTTCGGCCCACGGGTGTGCGCGGTGACGCCGGAACGCTCCTGCTCGATCGAGTCCAGGCGGCTGTCCACGGCGACCTTGACCAGCGGCTCGTCGGCCACGGCGGCGCGCAGGGCGCTCGTGACGACGTGCTGGGCGATGTGCAGCGGGGCGGCGACGTCACCCTCGCCGAAGACGACCTCGTTCATCACCTGCTTGCGCCGCAGAGACCGCCATCCGGCCCAGCGCACGCCGTGCTCACCGAGCGCCACTTCGGTCAGCCGCTCCAGCAGCGCGGCCGTGTCCTCGCGCAGCACGACGGTGCGCGCCGGGCGGGGCTCGTCCTTGCCGGGACCCTCGTCCAGGACGACGGACGGCACCTCCTGGCGGGCCAGCGCCAGGGCGAGCGTGAGCCCGACCGGCCCGGCTCCGACGATGATCACCGGATCCACGGCGCGGCGCCTCCTGCCCGCAGTGGTGCCCTGACGGACGGAGAGGAACAGGAAGGTGAAGCGGGGTGCACGGTCACAGAACGTATGCAACCCATTGGCAGAGTTTGCGTCAAGTGACCAGAGGCAGTGGCGATCACGCCACTGCCTCTGCGCGCCGTACGGGTGACGTGACGATTTGTCAGACGAGCCCGGCAGGGCCGGCCCCGGCGCCGACGCCGTCTCCGGTCGCCGCCGTACCCGCGATGTCCGCCACGTCCTGGAACCCGAGCACCACGCCCGTCGACTTCTTGCGCCGCCGCAGCCGGCTCTCCAGCCAGCTCGCGAAGGAGGTCAGCGAGAAGTTGATGACGATGTAGATCGCGGCCACGACGGTGAGGGAGGCGATGATGTTGCCGTAGTAGCCGGCCATCGTGTTGGCCGAGGCCAGCAGCTCGGGGAAGGTGAGTACCGCGCCGCCGAGGGCGGTGTCCTTCACGATGACCACCAGCTGGCTGACGATCGCCGGGAGCATCGCGGTGACCGACTGCGGCAGCAGGATGAGCCGCATCACCTGACCCTTGCGCAGGCCGATCGCCATGGCCGCCTCGGACTGGCCCTTCGGCAGGGCGAGGATGCCCGCGCGGACGATCTCCGCGAGCACCGACGCGTTGTACAGCACCAGACCGGTCACGACCGCGTAGAACGGACGGTCGTCCGAACTGACGTCGGTGTACTGGGCGAAGATCGCGAGCCCGAAGATCATCAGGACCAGGACCGGGATCGCCCGGAAGAACTCGACCACGATGGCGGCCGGCACGCGCACCCACACGTGGTCCGAGAGCCGGGATATCCCGAGGACGGCACCCAGTGGAAGCGCGATGACCATCGCCAGCGCCGCCGCCTTCAGGGTGTTCTCCAGGCCGGGCCAGATGTACGTCGAGTACGCCTCCGTGCCGCTGAAGAAGGGCTTCCACAACGACCAGGCCAGCTGCCCCTTGTCGTCGAGGGCCTGGTAGACCCACCACACCACGGCCGCGAAGGCGACCACGAAGAGGGCCGTGTAGAGAACGTTGCGCCGCTTGGCACGGGGGCCCTGGGCGTCGTACAGGACCGAACTCATCGCTTCACCGCCACCTTCTTGCCGACCCAGCCGAGGATCAGACCGGTCGGCAGGGTGAGGCAGACGAACCCCAGGGCGATGACCGCGGAGATCGCCAGCAGCTCTGCCTCGTTCTCGATCATCTGCTTCATCAGGAAGGCCGCCTCCGCCACACCGATCGCCGCGGCCACCGTCGTGTTCTTCGTCAACGCGATCAACACGTTGGTCAGCGGGCCGACGGCCGCGCGGAAGGCCTGCGGGAGCACGACCAGGAACAGCACCTGACTGAAGCTCAGGCCGATGGCGCGGGCGGCCTCCGCCTGCCCGACCGGCACCGTGTTGATACCGGCCCGGATCGCCTCGCACACGAAGGTCGCGGTGTAGACGATCAGGCCGAGCACGGCCAGCCGGAAGTTGATCGTGGGGAAGTCGTGCGCACCGAGGTGGATGCTCAGGGTCTGGTTGAGGCCGAGTGAGGAGAACAGGATGATCACCGTGAGCGGGATGTTCCGCACGATGTTCACGTAGGCGGTGGCGAAACCGCGCATCAGCGGTACGGGGCCCACCCGCATGGCGGCCAGCAGAGTGCCCCAGACCAGGGAACCCACGGCCGACAGCAGCGTCAGCTGCACCGTCGTCCAGAAGGCTCCCAGCACGTCGTACTTGTCAAGAAAGTCGAACACGATCTCCCGCGCTTCCGCGTGTAAGGATGCCCCGGTGCGCCGCCGTCAGGAGCGGCGCACCGGGCGGGGGTTGCCTCAGCTCTTGATCTCGCCGATCTTCGGGGCGGGCTCGTTCTTGTAGTCGGCCGGGCCGAAGTTCTTCTTCACGGCGGCCTCCCAGGAACCGTCGGAGACCATCTCCTCAAGGGCCTTGTTGATCTTGGCCTTGAGGTCGCTGCCCTTCTTGACGCCGATGCCGTAGTTCTCGTTGGTCATCTTGAAGGCGCCGAGCTTGAACTTGCCCTTGAACTGGGCCTGCGCGGCGTAACCGGCGAGGATCGAGTCGTCCGTGGTGAGGGCTTCGATGGCGCCGCTCTGCAGGCCCGAGAGGCAGGCCGAGTAGGTCGGGTACGTCTGCAGGTTGGCCTTCGGAGCCAGCCTGGCCTTCAGGTTCTGGGCCGAGGTCGAGCCGGCCACCGAACACAGGTTCTTGCCGTTCAGGTCACCGGGAGCCTTGATCTTCTTGTCGTCCGCCCGCAGCAGCACGTCCTGGTGGGCCAGCAGGTAGGGACCGGCGAAGTCCACCTTCTGCTGACGCTCCGGGGTGATCGAGTACGTGGCGGCGATGAAGTCGACGTCACCGCGCTGCAGCATGGTCTCGCGGTCGGCGCTCTTCGACTCCTTCCACTCGATCTGGTCGGCGCTGTAACCGAGCTTCTTGGCGACATAGGTGGCCACGTCGACGTCGAAGCCCGAGTAGCCCTGCGGGGTCTTCTGGCCGAGGCCCGGCTGGTCGTACTTGATGCCGATGGCGATCTTCTTGCCGTCACCGCCCGAGGAGCCGTTGTCGTCCTTCTTGCCGCCGCCGCACGCGGTGGCGCCCACGGTCAGGGCGAGTACGGCGGCCGAGGCGGCGGTGACCTTGCGGAGCTTCATGCTGAACATCCTTCGAATGGTGAGGAACGAGGTCCGTGGGAAAGGGCGGCCCAGGGCGCCCGGGTGGCGCGCCGTCAGTGGTGCAGGATCTTGGACAGGAAGTCCTTGGCCCGGTCGCTGCGCGGGTTGCTGAAGAACTGGTCGGGCGCAGCCTGTTCGACGATCCGGCCGTCGGCCATGAAGACCACCCGGTTTGCAGCCGATCGTGCGAAGCCCATCTCGTGGGTGACGACGACCATCGTCATGCCCTCGCGGGCGAGCTGCTGCATGACCTCGAGGACCTCGTTGATCATCTCGGGGTCGAGGGCGGAGGTCGGCTCGTCGAAGAGCATGACCTTCGGGCCCATCGCCAGCGCCCGCGCGATCGCCACGCGCTGCTGCTGGCCGCCGGACAGCTGGGCGGGGTACTTGTCGGCCTGGGTGCCCACGCCGACCCGGTCGAGCAGCGCCCGGGCCTTCTCCTCGGCCTGCTTCTTGTCCGCCTTGCGGACCTTGAGCTGCCCCAGCATCACGTTCTCGAGCACGGTCTTGTGCGCGAAGAGGTTGAAGGACTGGAAGACCATCCCGACGTCGGCCCGCAGCCGGGCCAGCTCCTTGCCCTCCTGGGGCAGGGGCCTGCCGTCGATCGCGATGGTGCCCGAGTCGATCGTCTCCAGGCGGTTGATGGTGCGGCACAGAGTCGACTTTCCGGACCCGGAGGGCCCGATGACCACGACGACCTCGCCGCGGGCGATCGTCAGGTCGATGTCCTGGAGCACATGCAACGCGCCGAAGTGCTTGTTGACGCTCTTCAGGACGACCAGTTCGTCGGACGTGGCCACGTCTTCCTTGGCCACCGGTACTTTGGTCATCGCTCTCGGACTCCGTCCTCCTCGGGTTTCCGAGGACAGTAATGAGGGGCTGTGACCTGCGTCATCACATCTGAGGGAGATCTGAGCATCACGATCCGATAGCAAACGGACACGTGTCGTAGCACTTGCCCCTCGTGTGCGTATCGGCCGGATAACGGAACCGACGGGCAACCGGAACGCTCTTGACGCCGTCCTTGTCCATCGGCGTCACTGCCATGGTGCACGCGCGCGTGAGCTACACGCCGCGCCAGAACCCAGACCGTACGACCGCTGAACCGGAGGGGGCCGGGATGAGACTGCTGCTCGTCGAGGACGACAACCACGTCGCCGCGGCCCTGTCCGCCGTACTCGCGCGACACGGCTTCGACGTCACCCACGCACGCAGCGGCGAGGAGGCCCTCCAGGCCCTCGTCCCCGAGGGCGCCGGCTTCGGCGTGGTCCTGCTCGACCTGGGCCTGCCCGACCAGGACGGCTACGAGGTCTGCGGCAAGATCCGCAAGCGCACCAGCACCCCGGTGATCATGGTCACCGCGCGCTCCGACGTCCGCTCCCGCATCCACGGGCTCAACCTGGGCGCCGACGACTACGTGGTGAAGCCGTACGACACCGGCGAGCTGCTCGCCCGGATCCACGCCGTCAGCCGGCGCACCGTCCACGAGGATCCGGCGGCCGGCGCCGAGAGCGCCCTGCACCTCGGTCCCGTACGGATCGAACTGCCCACCCGGCAGGTCACCGTGGACGGTTCGGTGGTCCAGCTGACCCGCAAGGAGTTCGACCTGCTCGCCCTGCTCGCGCAGCGCCCGGGTGTGGTCTTCCGCCGGGAACAGATCATCAGCGAGGTCTGGCGCACCAGTTGGGAGGGCACCGGCCGCACCCTGGAGGTGCATGTCGCCTCCCTGCGCGCCAAACTGCGCCAGCCCGCGCTGATCGAGACCGTACGCGGCGTCGGCTACCGGCTCGTCGCCCCGGCCCTCTAGCGGGGACGGGTGCGCGCACGCCTGCTGCCGCTGCTCATCGTCCTGATGGCGGCCGTCCTCCTCGCCCTCGGTTTCCCCCTCGCCCTCAGCGTGGCCGCCGCCCAGCAGCAGAAGGTCGTCGTCGACCGCATCGACGACACGGCACGCTTCGCGGCGCTCGCCCAGTTCGTCACCGAGCGGCCCGGCGGATCGCGCCGCACCGGCACCGACGAGCGCCTGGAGGCCCTGCGCAGCGAACTGGACAGCTACTACGGCGTCTACGGCATCCGGGCCGGCGTCTTCTACCGCAACGGCTCCGCGATGGCCAATGCGCCCGGCGACTGGTTCGTACCGCGGAAGGGGGAGGTGCGGGAGGCCTTCGACGAGGCACTGCTCAGCCGGCGCAGCCACGACCCCAAGCAGGTGTGGCCCTGGCAGCGCAGCCGGCTGGTCGTCGCCTCGCCGGTGATCCGGGACGGGGACGTGGTGGCGGTCGTGGTCACCGACTCGCCCACCGGACAGATGCGTTCGCAAACGCTGCGCGGCTGGCTGCTGATAGCGGCGGGCGAGAGCGCGGCGATGCTGCTGGCCGTCGGCGCGGCGCTGCGGCTGACCGGCTGGGTGCTCAGGCCGGTACGGGTGCTGGACGCCACCACCCACGACATCGCCACCGGGCGGCTGAAGTCCCGGGTCGCGGTCGCCGGCGGACCGCCGGAACTCAGACGGCTGGCCCGTTCGTTCAACGAGATGGCGGACAACGTCGAGGACGTGCTGGAGCAGCAGCGCGCCTTCGTCGCGGACGCCTCGCACCAGTTGCGCAACCCGCTCGCGGCGCTGCTGCTGCGCATCGAACTGCTCGCCCTCGAACTCCCCGAGGGCAACGAGGAGATCGCCTCGGTCCGCACCGAGGGCAAGCGCCTGGCGCAGGTCCTGGACGACCTGCTCGACCTGGCGCTGGCCGAGCACGCCGACGCGGACCTGACACTGACCGACATCGGCGCGCTCGCCGCGGAGCGGGTCGCCGCCTGGTCTCCGGCCGCCGACGCCAAGGGGGTCCGGCTGGCCGGGGACTGCCCGCCCACGACCGCCTGGGCGGACCCGATCACCCTGTCCAGCGCCCTGGACGCGGTGATCGACAACGCCGTGAAGTTCAGTCCGGAAGGCGGCACGGTGGAGGTCACCGTGGCCGCCGACGGCGACACCTCCACGGTCGTCGTCACCGACACCGGGCCCGGTCTCACCGACGAGGAACTCGCGCGCGTGGGCGACCGGTTCTGGCGCAGCGGCCGCCATCAGAACATCAAGGGCTCGGGTCTGGGCCTGTCCATCAGCCGAGCCCTGCTGGCGGCGGGCGGCGGCTCGATCGAGTACGCCCACCATGAGCCGCGCGGGCTGCGGGTGACGGTGGCCGTGCCCCGGCACAGGGAATCCTGACGCGGGGAGCCCCGCCTCCGCTGTCCGCCGGGTCCAGGGGCGGCCTTTCTCGGGCTACGGCTTCATCGAGCGGTAGTAGCGCCGGGCGCCCTCCTGCAACGGCAGGGGGTCGGTGTAGATGGCGGTGCGCAGATCGACCAGCTGGGCGGAGTGGACGTGGGCACCGATGCCGTCGCGGCTCTTGATGACCGTGCGGGTCACCCACTCGGTCAGCCGGGGGTCGACGTCCGTGCGGGTCATCAGGAGGTTGGACACGGCGATCGTCGGGACCTCGCTGCCCTGCTGCACGGTCGGATAGGCGGACTCGGGGATGTTGGTGGCACGGTAGTAGCGCGCCGCCTGGCCCTCGTTGTGCAGCTTGGTGACGAGGTCGCCCTCGATGGGCACGAACTTGAAGGCGGGCTTCTTCGCCAGTGTGACCAGTCCCTTGGTGGGCAGCCCGCCCGACCAGAAGAAGGCGTCGATCCGGTGCCGCGTCAGCCGGTCGGGGCCGGTGTCGATGCCGTCCGCGGCCGGGATGATGTCCTTGCGCGGATCGATGCCGGCGGCCTTCAGCACCCGCTCGGCGATCAGCCGTACCCCGGAGTCGGGCAGCCCGGTCGCGACCCGCTTGTGCCGCAGGTCCGCGATGGTTCTGATGTCCGAGTCGCTGCGCACGACGAGCTGCACGTAGTCGTCGTAGAGCCGGGCCACGCCGCGCAGCCGTCCGGCACCGCGGCCGTGCCGCAGCTGGTACGCCTCCACCGCGTCCGCCGCCGCGATGGTGAAGTCGGCCTTGCCGGTCGCCACCCGCTGCACGTTCTCCTGCGAACCGGCGCTGTTGAGCAGCTTCACCGTCAGGTCGGGCATGTCCTTGGCGAACTCGGCGCGCAGCCGCTCGCCGTACTCCTGGTAGACCCCGCGGGGCGTGCCGGTGCTGAAGACGATCGTCCCGCTCGGGGGCTTCTCGCCCAGCGGCAGCAGCCACCACAGCAGCAGCCCGAGCACCACGGCACCGGCGGCCGCGGCCGGCAGCGCCCGGCGCCTGCTGTGGGAGGGGAACACCTTGGACATGCGGCGATCCTGCCAGGCCGGGAGCGCCGCTGACCAGGGCCGAGGTCATTCCGGGGGCCGCAGGCGGCCCGGGGGCTCTGTCAGTGGCGGCCGTTACAGTCGTCGCATGAGCACTTCTCCCGCCGACCTCGTCCGTGAGTTCCACCGCACCTTCGGTCTCGACGCCCGCAGTACGCCGACGGAGGTGGACCCCGAACTGGCCGCGCACCGGGGGGAACTGCTCGCCGAGGAGGCGGCGGAGGTCGCCGAGGTGGCGGTCGAGGGCCCGCTGGACAGGCTCGCGCACGAGCTGGCCGACGTGGTCTATGTGGCGTACGGCACGGCTCTGGTGCACGGCATCGACCTCGATCAGGTGATCGCCGAGATCCACCGGGCCAACATGAGCAAGCTCGGCCCGGACGGGCAGGTCGCCCGCCGGGCCGACGGCAAGGTCCTCAAGGGGGAGCACTACCGGGCACCGGACGTGTCGTCGGTGCTGCGCCACCAGGGATGGATACCGGCGGCGCAGGGCGGTGCCTCGGATCCGACCGCGTAGCCCGAGTGCCCGTTGTCCGGGTGCCCGGGGCCCGAATCCCTGTCGTCCGGGTGCCCGGGGTCCGCGGGGCCTCGTCCGGGCGGCTAGAAGGTGCCGCCCGCCAGCTTCCACTCGCGGTTCAGGGCGCCCAGCGGGATGCTCCGCTGGATGACCGGGGTACCGAAGACGGACAGCTGGAAGCGCAGGGTCCCGGACAGGTCGACCCCGCCGTACACGTCCCAGGAGCCCTTGGCCTTCGTCCCGCCCCCGGCGGAGGAGGTGACCGTGCCGGAGGCCTCGCCGCGCAGATACGGGGCCAGGTCGGCGGTGACACCGACGGCGCCGTAGAGACCGACCGAGGCCTCGGCGCCCAGCGCCGTCTTCACGTTCCCGGCGGCGGTGAGGGAGGCGCGGACGGGCGTGCTCGTCATGTCCGACGAGCTGACCGGCGTCCAGCCGCTGGCCGGCCCGAAGGTGCCGCCCGCCTTGAAGTCGCCTTTGAGGTTCTGCTCGACGTCGACGGTGACATGCCCGTCGCCGCTGATCTGGAAGTAGCAGGTCAGGTCCAGATTGACGACGACGGGGACGGGGCCGACCTGGAGGACCGGATCGGCGTGCAGCTTGGCGAACGGGATCCGCAGCGGAGCCCCCGTGGTGGCGGCGGCCCGCCCCTTGACCGCCCAGCCGGAGGTCCAGTCGCCGGACACGCCGAGGTAGGCGGAGCCGGGCGGGGTGTCCGTGCCGGCGCCGCCGTAGGTGAAGTCGACCTGCGGGGCGACCTGGACGAATCCCTTCACCGCGGCGCCGGCCGAGGCCGGGGCGTCCTGGGCCGTCGGCAGGCCCGCGCTCACGTCGAGGCGGAGGCTGCCGAGCGGCACCGTCGCACCCTTGGGGCCGACGTGCACGTCACCGGCCTTGGCCCAGGACACCTTCACATCGGGGAGCAGCTTGTCGACGGTGAAGGACGACGGGTCGACCGGCACCTCGCCCTTCGCCGTCTCGTCGCCGAGCAGCGCGTTGAGCGTGGCCGGTGCCGTCTGCACCTCGGTGCCGCCGTCCGTCTCGCCGATCACCTTGGTGACCTTGGCGAGCAGCCCCTGCGGTGCTCCGGGCGCGGGCGCACTGGCGATCACGTCGCCGACGGCGGCCTTGTGCGGGGCGGCGGAGGGGCGCCCCGAGGGGGAAGGGATGGGGGAGGGAGTCGCTGAACTCCCCCTGTGAACCGGCTTGGCGGTGAGCACGGCCCGCCGGGTGTGGCTGTCGTACGAGCTGATGGCGAGCGTCGTCTTGTGCGCCCGTCGTCCGGAACCGGCCGGTCCCGCCGTGGCGGTGGCGGTGGCGGTGGCACCGGTGGCGGGAGCGGCGGCGACGGCGAGCGGGTGGTCCGTGCCGGCGTCGGGTTCGCCGGTGGCCCCGGCGGCCCGGGGACCGTGCCCGGCGGTCGCCGGCGGTTCGGCGTGCGGGGCGGACGAGGAGCAGGCCGAGGCGAGGAAGAGGGCGGTCACGGCGAAGGCGGGCAACAGGGCACGTCTGTGCCGCATGCGTCTGCGCATGGAGGGTCCTGTGTGAAGTGGGGGGTGGCAGAGAGGTACCGGACACGCGGTCTACTCGTAGGTAGAACCAGTCGGTAACTCGTGACGAGCCATGAGCATGCCATGTGTGCGTACATGGCTCCCTCACAAACCGGCCACAACTCAACGTGACCTGCGCCACGGCGATTTCAGACAAGTGCTGACTGAAACCGCCGACCGGCCGGGCACGTTGAGGAGTGGGTTCAGCGGCCGGTCAGGCCGGTGCCTCCGAGGCGGGCCAGCAGGCATGACAGTTGTGTGACGTCCTCGGCGTCCCATGCCGGGGCGGTGAAGAGGTCGGCGGCTGTCTCCTCGGCCGTGGCGAGCATCTCCCGCAGTCGCCGTCGGCCCGTCGTGGTCAGGGACGCGTAGGCCACGCGCGCGTCCCGGGCGTCCGCCTCGCGGGTCACCAGCCCGATCCGCTCCAGGGGAGCCAGCCCACGGGTGACCCCGGAGGCCGTCAGGCCCAGGGCCTCGGCGAGGTCGATCCGGCGCATCCGTCCGCCGGGTGCCTGCGAGAGCCGCAGGAGCACGGTGAAGTCGGCGAGGCTGACGCCGTGCAGCCCGCTCAGCCGGGCGTCGAAGCGCCGTACGAGCGCCGCCTGGGCCCGTACCAGCCGCAGCGCCGCGTCCAAGGTGTCACTCATCGCCGCCGCTCACCGCCCCTTCCCGGGCGTTCCGGCCGTACGAACCGGCATCGAATCATTGCCATGTCCTTGAGTAGTCAAGTTTATGCGCCGTTGGAACGGGCCGCGCGTCGCTGCCGCTTGCCCATCGGCGCCTGGGAGAGGTCCTCGGCGGTGGAACGGAGGTTCTTGAAGCCGTAGCCGCGCTCGGTCAGCCAGGCCTTCGCCGCCTCCTCGGCCCGCTCGGCCGCCTCCAGGATGTCCTCCTCTTCCTCTCCCGTGTCCGAGTAACGGAAGACGAAGGCCGGCCGGGCGGCGATGTCGTAGGTGAGGCTGCCCTCGGGCGTGAACGCGGCGCGCAGCACGTCGTGTTCGGCTGCGTCGGCCAGCAGCGCTGCCCGCTGTGCGTCGGTGAGGCCGTCGAAGGCGCCGCGGACGGTGATCCGGAAGGTACGCGTACTCATGTCGCGACCTTAGGCGCAGGGGGTGCGTCGCCTCCAACGGGTTTTCGAGGGGCGCCGCTGATGGTTCCCCGCGACGTCTCCGCGGTTCATCCGTCCTGCGTCCGTTCCGGCACACGGGCCGGCGGGATCCCCCCACTGCCCGCCGGCCCGTCGTCCCCCGGTGCCTCATGATGGCCCCGTACCGGACCATCCGTCCCTCCGCGTCGCCCGATTCCCGTACAGCGACCGGGATTCGACCGTCCGGCGCCCGGTTCCCCGGCTCTCCCGCTGCCCCGTGGGCGGCGCCGGGGCGAATCCGGGGCGACGAACGGGCCGGGAGTTCACCGCGCCCGGTGCTTCCTGCTTCGCTTGCGTCGGGACGGGGCGACGGGTCGGCACATCGCGACGGGTCGGCACATCGCGACGGGTCGGGTCCGAGCGACGGGTCGGCACAAGGCGACGGCGGGAGGGGACGGCGTGGACGTCGGTGGAGCGACCGCACCCGTGGTCGCGGTCGTCGGAGTCGTCGGGACGCTGCTGTCCGCGTTGCTGACCCAGCGCGCGGCCGACCGCAGCCGCCGGCGCGAGCGGGAACACGCCGAGCAGGTACGGGAGCGGCGCGGACACACCCAGGAACTGCACGCGTGCTACGTCGCGCTCAACACCGCCGCCCGCCAGTATCTGGCCGCGCTCACCGACCAGGTCCACGCGCTGGGCCGCGACGAGGAGCCGTGGCCCTTACGGCGGCGGCTGACCCAGGCACGGGACCGGTACCGGGACGTCTACGCCGAGGCCCAGGTGCGGGTGCCGGAGCGGATGCTCCCCCTCGCCGCTGACCTCAGCCGCGATCTCGGCGCGGTGTACGGCATGGTGCGCCGGCTCGACGACGGAGTGCCGCGCGCCGGGGACTCGGCGGACGCGGCGAAGGCGGGCATCGACGCCCAGTGGGGCCGACTGCGGCTGATACGGCGTGAGATGAGAGCGGACCTGGGCACGTCCTGGGCGGATTCGGGGCACTGATGCGCCAGTTGCCGGATCTCGCCGCCCGGCGGCTTCGGGAACGGCATAGTGGCGGCCCCAGGGGCGTTCCGGGGGCGCCCCGGAAGGCCTCCGGGGTCTGTCCCCGGGGGATGCCTGCGAGAGCGTCACCCGGCTGTCTTCCCGGGCTGCGTCCCGGGTGGTTGAGGACCGGAAGGGCGGGATGCCGGTGAGCGACGAGGAGAGCGGCGGCGTACGGGGGCTGCGCACGTGGGCGGTGGACGCCGTCGTACGGGCGAAGCGGCTGATACCCGGGCTGACACCCGACGCGGTGGTGCCGCGGGGCGGTGTGGTGCCGCGCCGGGACTACGACGCGTCGGTCGCCGAACTCGGCCAGCTGGTACGGCTGCTCGACCACGATCCCGTCCTGCTGGGCCAGGTGAGCGTCTGGCAGGGTGCCGCGCTGGCCATGCGGCATCTCGCCTGGCGCGCGGAGCCGGCCGACGGCGAGCGCGCGGAGGCACTGCTGCGGCGGGCACGGGACCGGGGGAGCGCGCTGGGCGCTTCGGTGAGCGAGGAGGACCGGCGGTGGGCCGCGCTGTTCCTGCTCTCCCTCGTCTCCCCGTTACCGCCGCAGCCCGGTCTGGCCGGGGCGGCACCCGACCTGTCGGCGTTCGTCGAATGGGTCCGCCGGGCCGGGCCCGCCGGGATGATGAGCGCCACGGCGGAGATCCAGGCGCTGACCGCCGAGGTGGCGGAGCTGCCGTTGCCACCGGAACTCCTCGGACACGTGCGGCGCATGCGGGACCTGTACGCGGCCCCCACGGGGACGGGACTCTCCGACCTGCTCACGAGCATGATGCCGGCCGGCCCGGGCGCGGACCGGATACGCGAGACGATGGACCGGGTCTTCGGCACGCCCCCGACGACCACGGCCACGGGCGGTTCCGCCACGGGCAGGGCCACGACCGGCCGTGCCACGGCGCGTGAGGGGACGCCTGCCCGGGCGTCGGACGAGGGTACGGCGGCTGGGGGCGCGGCGAGTAAGGCCGCGGCAGGTGGGAGTGGGGCGGCGGGGGCCGCGACGGGTGAGGGTGCGACCGGTCGGGCCGTAGGTCGGGCCGCGGCGAGTGCGGGCACAGCGGCTGGGGGCGCGGCGGGCGAGGGCGTGACTGCCCGGGCCTCGGCTGAGGGCACGGCGGCTGGGCCCGTGACGGGTGAGGGCACAACCGGTCGGGCCTCGGCTGAGGGCACGGCGGCTGGGGGCGCGGCGAGCGGTGTCGCGGCGGGGGCGGGCGCGGTGGTGGGGGCCACGCCGAGTCGTGCCGCGGCGGCTGGGGACACGGCCGGTGGGGGCGGGACCGGATGGGCCGCGGTGGGCGGGGGTGCGGAAGCCGCTCCGCCCCCGCTCCCCGGCCTCACCCTCGACGACTTCCGTCGGCTGGCGGCTGCCATGGACGCCGTGCACGCCACGACCCACGGCCTCGACGAGGCGCTGAACAGCGAGGATCCGCACCGGGCGCTCAACGGCCTCCTCCGCAGGCTGCGTTCCGTGCAGGACCGGCCGCCGCCCGGCCCGGACGCGGCCCCCGCCCTGGAGGCGGTGCGGGCACTCCTGCTCAACATCAGTCAGGGCGCCGGCGGCACGCACCAGGACCGGTCGGCCGGCCGTGCGCACATGGAGGCGGTCCGCGGCCACCTGGACGGGCTCGCCGGCTCGCTGCCACCGGGGATGGAGGACGTCGACCCCTCCGTCATGGGCCGGGCGCTGCAGCTGTACAGCAGGATCATGGACGCCCGGGAAGCGGAGGACGTGCAGACGCTCCACGGGTTGGTGGACGAGGCCGAGGCGCTGGAGAGGGAGGTCCCGGAAGGCGACCCGTTCCGCTTCACGGTCGTCCTGTCCCTGGGCGCGGCCTACGGCGGACTCGGCATCGTCACCCGGGACCGGGAACTGCTCCTGCGCGCCGTGTCGTACGCGCAGACCGGGATGTCGGCCGTCCGGGACAGCTCGCTCCCGTTCGCCGACGAGCTGCCGTTGCCGTACCTCCCGGACCTCGGTCTGCTGCGCGTCGCCCTCGCCGCGGACGGCACGCCGCCGGCGACGGCGCCCGAGGACCTTCCCCCGCACGTGCCGCCGCCTCCCGGCGCCTCGACGGAGGACCTGCACACCTCCGCGCTCTCCCTGAGCATGCGCTACGCGGTCACCCACCGCAGGGCGGACCTCGACGCGCTGATCGCCGAGCTGGAGCGGGTGCGGGACGGCGTACGGGAGGGCAGGGCGCCGCGGATCGCCGCCGAGGCGCTGTGGCGGCTCGCGCAGGCGTACCGGGAGCGCGGAGTCCTCGACGACGACGTGAAGGACCTCCGAGCCCTGGAAGCGGCCCGGGAGGCGCTGGGTGCGCTCGCCGCCGACGTCCTGCTCCAGTCCGGTGCCGAGGACGGTCTGCTGACGGCCCGGACCGGGGCCAGCCGAGGCGTGGAGGCCGCGCTGTGGGCGGCCTCCCAGGGCCGGCTGCACGAGGCGGTGGCCGCGCTGGAACTGGGCCGCGCTCTGGTCCTGCACGCGGCGTCCACCTCCGCGGCCGTACCGGAACTCCTCGACGCGCGGGGCCGTCACGATCTCGCCGCGGCGTGGCGGGAGGCGGCCGGCACGGCCCGGGAGCGCGGCGCCGCCGGCGGGGCAGGGGTCCCCGGCGAGCTGCCGAGCACCCTGCGCCGCCAGGCCCTGGAGGCCCTCGGCTACCGGCAGGAGGGCGGCCTGCTGCGCACCCCCACCCTGAGCGAACTCGCGGACGGTGTCGCCGAGAGCGGCGCGGACGCGCTCCTCTACCTGGTCCCGTGCGAGGCCGGGGACGCCGGCGTGATCATCGCGGTGGGCCCGGACATCGGGGCGGGAGTGTGCGTACGGCCGTTGCTGTCCGGTGCCGAGAGCGGTCCGCTGGAGCGCTACCTCGACGCCACGGAGGCCCGTGAGGCCGCCCTGCGGGACCACCGGACCGACCCTGCCGGGGAGCAGGCCTGGGAGGAGGCGCTCACCGCACTCTGCGACTGGGCTTTCCAGGTGCTCGATCCGTTCCTCGCCGGCCTGGAGGAACGCCTCGCCGCCGGCCACGAGGGCGAGGGCGACAGGGCGGGGGAGGAGGACCGGCCGCTGCGGATCGTCCTCGTCCCCTGTGGGCGCCTGGGCATCGTCCCCTGGCACGCCGCCCGGTTCCCGGCCGGCGCCCCGTACGACCACCTGTGCCGGAGGGCGGTGATCAGTTACGCGGCGTCCGGCAGCCAGTTCCTGCGGACGCTGCGCCGTGCGCCGCGCGATCCGGCGGCCGCTCCCGTGCTGCTGGCCGACCCGAGCATGGACCTGACGCACGCCGAGGTCGAGGTCATGGCGCTGCGGGACGCCTTCTACCGACGGGCCCGGATGTGCGGGGAGATCTCCCAGCTCCCCGACGCGGAGCTCGCGGCCCACGGCACCCCCGACGACGTCCTCGCCTTCCTCGCCGGGAGCACCTCGATGCTCCACATCGCCTCGCACGGATCGGCGGGCCTCCGGCCCACGGTCTCGGCACTGCACCTCGCGGACGAGCTGGGCGACCCGAGCGATCTGACGGTGACCCGGCTGCTGGACCGGCCCGAGAGCGGAGGGGCCGCCACCGACGCCCCGTTGGTGGTGCTCAGCGCCTGCCAGACCGATCTGAGCACCCGCGACCACGATGAGGCGTTGACCCTGACCACGGCGTTCGTCTCGGCCGGAGCACGGGACGTCGTCGGTTCCCGGTGGATGGCCCGGGACGGGGTCTCGGCACTGCTCATGGCGGTGTTCCACCACTATCTGAACGTCGCCGGCCACAGCCCCGTCGACGCGCTCCGGGCCGCACAGCTCTGGATGCTCGACCCCCGGCGCGAGAACCCCGGTTCGCTGCGGGGGGAGCTGCTGCGTGAGATGCGGCGGCCGGGACTCGAACGGATCGCGCTCTGGGCCCCGTTCATCCATCAGGGCCATCCGGGCCGGTCGCACACGGACGCGGCCAAGACGGAAGGGAGGACGGCGTGAACGAGGAGGGTGCGGGGTCTGCGGAGCGGCTGCTCGCCCTGATCGGTGCACACCGGGACAGCATCCGCGAGGCCCTGGACGGCGAGCAGTA
Source organism: Streptomyces filipinensis (assembly GCF_014649495.1). GTDB lineage: Bacteria > Actinomycetota > Actinomycetes > Streptomycetales > Streptomycetaceae > Streptomyces > Streptomyces filipinensis. The sequence continues at coordinate 55,175 of NZ_BMTD01000017.1, forward strand.
CGCGCTGCTGCTGTCCCGCCTCACGGCACTGGCCGACGTGGCGCCGGACGACGGCAGAGGGATACGCCGGGCACTGCAGGGTGTCCGCCTGGCGTTGCTGGCCCTGCCGCTGGACCATCCGGTGCGCCTGGCCCTGGACTCCCTACGGATGGTCGCGGCCCCACCCGGTCCGGAGACCGTGGTGGGAGCACAGGAGCTGACGGCCTGGCTCAGGCTGCCGTCACCGACCCGCGAACCGGCGCACGAACCCCCTCCCGAACCGGCGCACGAACCCCCGCCCGAACCGACGTACGCCACCCCACCCGAGCCGACCCACGGCCCAGCCTCCCCGCCGCCCCCCTCTGGCACAGCCCCCCAGCAACCCTCCCGCACAGCCCCCCAGCAACCCTCCGGCACCGCCCCCCAGCCGCCCTCCGGCACGGACCCCGAAAAGGCGCATCTGCTCCGCACCCCCGCCCTCTCGGCCGGCGAGGCGCGGGCCCGCTGCGGCGGTGCGCCGCCGCCCGAACTGATCAGGCTTCCGGACGCGCGGGACGTCGACCGCTACCCCGAGTTCCAGTTCCCGGCGGGCGGCGGTACTCCGTACCAGGTCGTCCTGGAGGTCAACCGGCTGCTGCTGGCGGAGATCGACCCCTGGGGCGCCGCGTCCTGGTGGCTCAGCCACAACACCTGGCTGGGCGGCACACCCGCGTCCCTGCTCGGCCGGCTGCCCGACCAGCGGCTGGTCGGCGCGGCCCACACCCTGGCGGAGGGAGAATGATGAGCGGCTTCTTCCCCATGATCGACCTGGAACTGCGGCCCAACCGGCAGGTGATCCCGGCGGGCACCGAGCTGTGGCGGGTGCACCGCTCCAGCTACGCGCCCGACCAGTTCAACCCCAGGCTCGCGGACATCCACTTCGACGGCGGCCGCTTCGAGGGCACGGTGCTCGACCCGTACCACAGCCTGTACCTCGCGGACACCCCGCTGACCGCCCTCGCGGAGAGCGTGCTGCGCTCGCGCCCCTTCGACCTGCCGCTCGGCATGCGGACGATCCCGTTCCGTACCGTCTGGCACCGATCGCTGAGCGCGGTGCGCACCCGGTACCCGCTGAACCTGGTATCGCTGGTCGGGGGCGCGGACCTCGCCGCCGTCTGCCAGGACTCCACGCTCCTGGAGGACGAGAGCAACTACGCGAAGGCGCGGCGCTGGTCGAGCGAGATCCGGGCGCAGGCCCCGGATGCCATGGGCCTGATGTGGGAGTCCCGGCGCAACCGGTCCCGGTGCGCGCTCGTCCTCTTCCACGACCGCTTCGAGCACGGCCAGGGAAGCCCGCTGGAGGTACCGGGGGACCGGGGGATCCCCGACCTCGGCTCGCAGGAGGGCCGTAAGAGAGCCAACGAGATCCTCGCTCCGCTGCGGGCCGAGATCTCGGAGCCCGTGTGGCCGTGAAGGATCCCCGCACCCGTCGGTCCGTGACACGGGGGCTCTCGGAAGCCGCTTGTCGGTGATCGAGCCGTGCTGCCATCGTGGTCGCATGGCAGCCACGCCCTTACCTGACGTCCCGCCACTCACCGCCGAACTGAGGGAAGTCCGGCGGGCGGGCCTGGTCCGGTTGCGCGGGCGAGCGCTGCCGGCGCTGGAGTCCGCGGCGGGGGCGCTCACCGATCCCGCGGCGCGGACTCCGGGCGCGGCCGTCGAGACGCTGCTGCGGCACGCCGTGTCCCGCCTGGACGCCGGTACGCTGCGCACCGCCGCCGAGTACACCCTGGGTCTGGCGGAGGGCACCCGGGACTGGCCGGCCTCGGACCGCCGGGCCCGGGCGGCCAGGGTGTACGGGGTGAGCGTCGAGCGGTTCCGCAAGGATCACGAGGTGATGGTCCTGGGGCAGGTCGCCGAGCACATCGTGCGGCTCGTGGCGGAGCGGGCCGGTGCGTCCGGCGGCGCCTCGGGAACCGAGCCGGCGGGCGGCACGCACCGGACCGTGCGGGTCAGGGCCGGCGGCCGGTCCGTGACGCTCACGCTCCATGTGCACCCGGTGGACCTGGTGCGGGACGTCGACGTGATCGTGTCCCCGGCCAACGTCCATCTCGCGCTGCCCGAGCCGTACAAGTCGTCGGTCGCCGCGTCCCTGCGCCGCGCGGCCGCCGTACGCGGTGTGACCGGTGACGTCCTGGACGACCCGCTCCACCACGAGCTGCGCGCGTGGGCCGCCGCGCACGGGGTCTCGGGCCGCGCGGTCCTGGCCGGCACCGTGGCCGCGACCGGTGCGGGCGCCCTGGCGGACCGCGGCGTCCGGCGGATCTACCACGCGGCGGTCGCGGTCCCGCGGGCCGGCACCAACGACTACGACGTGCTGCCCTCCGACGTCACCCGGGCCACGTCCCGGGCCCTCGCGGTCCTGGCGGAGGAGCACACCCGTTTCCTGCCGCCGCTGCGCTCGGTGTGCCTCCCGCTGCTCGGCTCGGGGCGCGGCGGCCTGCCGTACGCGGTCAGCCTGGCCGCCGTGTGGGCCGCCGTCGAGGCCGAGTTGGCGCGCGGCGCGGACTGGGACGTGCACTTCGTGGTGCGCACCCCCGAGGCGGCGGCGCAGGTGGAGCGCATCCCGGCCGGCGTCCGTCCGGCACCCGACCGACGGGCGGCCCGCTGACGCCCCTGTCGCGGGCGCGCCGCGCACCATGGGCCGACGCCGACGAGAAACCGCTGGTCAACGAGGGCGGGCGGGGCCCGTGAGGCGCTGCGACGGAGGCTCTCCCAAGACCGCCTACCCTTGACACATGACCAGCAGCGACCGGAGCCCCGCAGTGGACGTTCACGCACCCAAGAGTTACGAGATCCGCACCTACGGGTGCCAGATGAACGTCCACGATTCGGAGCGGTTGGCCGGGCTGCTCGAGGAGGCCGGCTACGTCCGGGCCCCCGACGGGTCGGACGGGGACGCTGACGTGGTCGTCTTCAACACCTGCGCCGTCCGGGAGAACGCCGACAACCGCCTCTACGGCAACCTCGGCCGGCTCGCGCCCAGGAAGGCCACGCGGCCCGGCATGCAGATCGCGGTCGGCGGCTGCCTCGCGCAGAAGGACCGCGACACCATCGTGAAGAAGGCGCCCTGGGTGGACGTCGTCTTCGGCACGCACAACATCGGCAAGCTGCCGGTCCTGCTGGAGCGCGCCCGCGTGCAGGAGGAGGCGCAGGTCGAGATCGCCGAGTCCCTGGAGGCCTTCCCGTCCACCCTGCCGACCCGGCGCGAGAGCGCGTACGCGGCCTGGGTGTCGATCTCCGTCGGCTGCAACAACACCTGCACCTTCTGTATCGTCCCGGCCCTGCGCGGCAAGGAGAAGGACCGCCGGCCCGGCGACATCCTCGCCGAGGTCGAGGCGCTGGTCGCCGAGGGTGTCTCCGAGATCACGCTGCTGGGCCAGAACGTCAACGCGTACGGCTCCGACATCGGCGACCGCGAGGCCTTCAGCAAGCTGCTGCGCGCCTGCGGGTCCATCGAGGGCCTGGAGCGCGTCCGCTTCACGTCCCCGCACCCGCGTGACTTCACCGACGACGTCATCGCCGCCATGGCCGAGACGCCGAACGTCATGCCGCAGCTGCACATGCCGATGCAGTCCGGTTCGGACACGGTCCTGAAGGCGATGCGCCGCTCGTACCGGCAGGAGCGCTACCTCGGGATCATCGAGAAGGTGCGCGCCGCCATCCCGCACGCCGCGATCACCACCGACATCATCGTGGGCTTCCCCGGCGAGACCGAGGAGGACTTCGAGCAGACCCTGCACGCCGTCCGCGAGGCGCGGTTCGCGCAGGCCTTCACCTTCCAGTACTCCAAGCGCCCCGGCACCCCGGCCGCCACCATGGACGACCAGATCCCCAAGGAGGTCGTCCAGGCGCGCTACGAGCGGCTCGTCGCCCTCCAGGAGGAGATCTCCTGGGAGGAGAACAAGAAGCAGGTCGGCCGCACGCTGGAGCTGATGGTGGCCGAGGGCGAGGGCCGCAAGGACGGCGCCACCCACCGCCTCTCCGGCCGCGCCCCCGACAACCGGCTGGTCCACTTCACCAAGCCGGAGCAGGAGGTCCGCCCCGGTGACGTGGTCACGGTCGAGGTGACGTACGCCGCCCCGCACCACCTGCTGGCCGAGGGCCCGGTCCTCGCTGTGCGCCGCACGCGCGCGGGGGACGCCTGGGAGAAGCGCAACGCCACCGAGGCGGCCAAGCCGGCGGGTGTCATGCTGGGCCTGCCGAAGATCGGCGTGCCGGCCCCGCTGCCGGTCGCCGCGGGTTCCGGCTGCGGCTGCGACTGACGGACACGCCCGGCGACCTGCCGGCCATGTGACAACGGGGGACGGGGGACGAGCTGATGCCTCGATGGGCGCTGCTGCTGGACACACCGCCTGGTGAGGGGCCGTACCGCAGGCAGTACGAGCTGATGGCCACGATCGACGGCACGCGCGAGGAGGCCGAGGCGCGGTTCGGGGAGCTGGTACGCCTGTACCAGCCCCGGCATCCGCGGTATCCGGTGCGGATGCGCCGGTACCGCACCGCCGACGGCTGGATGCTGGCCGGGGACGGCTCGTCGGGCGGGGTGTTCACCTACCACTTCCTGTTCACCGAGCTGGAGTGGGACTCGGGGCCGATCACCTACTGACCGCCCCCGGACCGCGTAACCTGCCGGTCATGCTTGTCGCCGCCGCAGTCTGTCCCTGCCCTCCGCTGCTCGTGCCCGAGGTCGCAGCGGGTGCCGCTCCCGAGATGGACCCCGCACGCTCGGCCTGCGCCGACGCGCTCGGTGTGCTCGCCGCCGCCCGTCCGGACCTCCTGGTGGTCGTCGGCCCGGCCGAGCAGAGCGGGCGCGGATCGTTTCCGCAGGGCAGCCCGGGATCCTTCCGCGGGTTCGGGGTCGGCCTCGACGTACGCCTCGGCACCGCGACGGGGGCCGCCGGCGAGCGGGAACTGCCGCCGTCGCTGGCCGTCGGCGCCTGGCTGCTGCAGCGGACCGGTTGGGCGGACGCCCCGATCGAGGGGCTCGGGGTCGGGGAACCGCTCGCGCCCGAGCGGTGTGCCGAGGCCGGCAGGGAGATCGGCGCCCGGGCCGGGCGGGTGGCGCTGCTGGTGATGGGTGATGCCAGCGCGTGCCGCACGGTCAAGGCGCCGGGTTACCTGGACGAGCGGGCGGCACCCTTCGACGCGGAGGTCGCGCGGGCGCTGGGCGCCGCGGACGTGGATGCCGTCCGGGCGCTGGACGCCGGGCTGGCACACGAGCTGAAGGCCTCCGGCCGGGCCTCCTGGCAGGTCCTGGCCGGCGCCGCCGAGGGCGCGGACCTGGCCGGCGCGCTGCTGTACGAGGACGCGCCGTACGGCGTGGGGTATGTCGTGGCGACCTGGTCCTAGCCGGGCGCGGCGCCCTTTCCGGCCGTACGCGGGCCTGCGCGGTGGGCCGCCACGGGGGTGTGGCTGTGGTGGGGCGCGTGCCGGCTGGGCGCCGGCCGGGGTATCACGGGGGCGCGGTGCGGCGCGTGACGGCCCATGGCCGTCGTGGGCTGCGCGCCGGCCACCGGCGGGCAGAGGCAGGGGCGGGACCTCGGCCGCACGCGCACAAGGGCGGACGGCCGGGAGCCGCTGTGCTCCACGACCGTCCGCCGATCCCTGTGCCCTTCAGCAGACTCACGAGGCCGGTGGCGGGCCCTCCGGCGGGGTGGGGGGCATCGGATGGCCGGTGGCCTTCTGCGGGCCGGGGCCCTCCTTGTGCGCGAGGCGGTCCATCGCCTCCCTGGTCTTGCCGGTGCCCGCCTGGATCCTGTCGCTGTACTTGTGCTTGGTCCGCTCGTCCACGGCCTTCGCGGCCTTCTCGATGCCGTGCTGGACCTTGTCCCCGTGCTGCCGGGCGAGGTCCGACACCTTGTCCCTGGCCGGGCCGAGCTTGTCCTTCATGTTGTCCAACAGACCCATGGTCCACCTTCCCTCGCGGGAGTTACCTGCGGGCGCCCTCGCCGGCCTCGTTGTCGGCGGCCTCCTCGGCGGACTGCTGCTTGGGGATGCCGGAGCCGTCGGATGCGTCGTCCGCACCGGCGCCCGGCGCCGCCGCGTCCTCACTCCCGTCCCCGGCCGAACCCTTCGCCTCCGCCGAACCGGCCGCCTCCGTCTCCGCCGACTCCGCTTCCGCCACCTCGGCCCCCGCCGACTCCGCGTCGGCCTCCGCCTCGGCGACCGACGCCTCCGGAGTCGCCTTCGACCTGCCGAGGAGTCGTGCAAAAACGCCCATATCCACTCCATACGGTACTCGTGCGGGCGAATTCCCGCGTTACCCGGTGCGTACGGTTGCGCCGCCGGGGTCACCGCCTCCGGCGGACCGGAGGGCGGTACCTCGCCACGGGCAACGACCAGGGACCCCACCTGTCACGTAACTCGTTCGAGACCCCGCCGGGAGGTTTGCGAGACTGGTGCGGTGAGCAGCGCACCCTCCACCCCCCGCGTCATCGCCGTCGTCGGACCCACCGCGGCCGGAAAGTCCGATCTCGGCGTCTTCCTGGCCCAGCAGCTCGGTGGGGAGGTCGTCAACGCCGACTCCATGCAGCTGTACCGAGGGATGGACATCGGAACCGCCAAGCTGACGCCGGAGGAGCGCGGCGGCATCCCGCACCACCTGATGGACATCTGGGACGTCACGGTCACCGCCTCCGTCGCCGAGTACCAGAAACTGGCCCGCGCCCGGATCGACGCGCTGCTCGCCGACGGCCGCTGGCCGATCCTGGTCGGCGGCTCCGGCCTGTACGTCCGCGGTGCCGTCGACAACCTGGAGTTCCCCGGTACGGACCCCGAGGTCCGGGCCCGTCTGGAGGAGGAGCTGGCCCTGCGCGGCTCCGGTGCGCTGCACGCCCGCCTGGCCGCCGCCGACCCGGAGGCCGCCCGCGCGATCCTGCCGAGCAACGGCCGCCGTATCGTCCGGGCCCTGGAGGTGATCGAGATCACCGGCCGGCCCTTCACCGCGAACCTGCCCGGTCACGACTCCGTCTACGACACCGTCCAGATCGGTGTCGACGTGGCTCGTCCGGAACTGGACGAACGCATCGCACGCCGCGTCGACCGGATGTGGGAGGCGGGCCTCGTGGACGAGGTACGCGCACTGGAGGCGCAGGGCTTGCGCGAGGGGCGCACAGCGTCGCGCGCGCTGGGCTACCAGCAGGTGCTCGCGGCGCTCGCCGGGGAGTGCGCCGAAGCGGAAGCGCGGGCCGAGACCGTCCGTGCGACCAAACGCTTCGCGCGCCGTCAGGATTCATGGTTCAGGCGCGATCCCCGGGTGCACTGGTTGAGTGGGGCCGTGGCGGATCGCGGGGAACTTCCGCAGCAGGCCCTGGCGTTGGTCGAACGACCGGTCACAGCCTGATCACGTCATGGCATCGGGATGCGCCGCCGGTCATCGCGGACTTCGGGACCGTGCCATCATCGAGCTTCGATCGACCAAGTGGAGCCTAGTTGGGAGGGCGCGTGGCGATGGAGGCCAGCCCTCGCGACACCGCACAAAGTGCCGAGCACGTCACCACCGAGGGTGACGAACCGGACCGGGCCGAGGGGCGCGCTACCGGGGACTGCCGGGCTGAGCACCAGCTGGCCGAAGGCCGGCGCCCGGAGGCCCGACCGGCCGAGGACCTGGTCACCGGCGGCCGGCCGGCCGGGCACCGGCTGGCCGAGGAGACCCTCGCCGAAGCCCGGCTGACGGACGACGGGCCCGACGAGACGCCGGACGGCGTGACCGACGACGGGCCGGAGCCCGAGGAGATGTACCCGGGCGGTCCGGAGGTCGAGGTCGAGCTGCGCCCGCAGCGCCGGCTGCGCATCTGGCAGCTCGCTCCCATCGTGGGTCTGTCCGCCGTCGGCTCCCTGATGTTCGCCTTCCCGCTCGCCTTCGACTTCGGCGACAGCGGTGCCGTGATCGCCATGCTCGGCCTGCTGATCTGCTCCTGCGCCGCCGGCTGGGGCATGATGGCCGCCCGCAGGGTGGGCTACACCTGGCCCGGCCTGCCGGCCCGGGGTTCGGGCCGCCGCCCCGACTGGCGGGTCGTCCTCGGATACGTCCTGCTGGTGGCCGTAGTGGTGATCCTCGCGATGTGGCGCGTGGCAAGGCTCCGCTGAAGCGTGGCCCTCTGCGGGGGTGACCGCGCGGTCACCCCCTGACGGACCGTACCGTTGCAGGGTCCCGCACCCTCCCGCCTCCCGCCGGCCCAGCCCGGCGGAGCTGGAGCGACCCCGTACGATCGAGGAATGAGCACACGGATCGCCTTCCTCAAGGGTCACGGCACCGAGAACGACTTCGTGATCGTCCCGGACCCGGAGAACGCCCTCGACCTGAGCCCGGCCGCCGTCGCCGCCCTGTGCGACCGCCGGGCCGGCATCGGCGGCGACGGTGTGCTGCACGTGGTGCGCTCGGCCGCGCATCCGGAGGCCCTGTCGATGACGGCCGAGGCCGAGTGGTTCATGGACTACCGCAACGGCGACGGCTCGGTCGCCGAGATGTGCGGCAACGGAGTTCGTGTGTTCGCGCGCTACCTCCAGCACGCGGGTCATGTGGGCGAAGGTGACGTCGCGATCGCCACGCGCGCGGGCGTGAAGACGGTCCACATCGCGAAGGACGGTGACATCACCGTCGGCATGGGCCGCGCCCGCCTGCCGGAGGGCGACGTCACGGTCGGCGTCGGCGAGCTCAGCTGGCCCGCGCGCAACGTGAACATGGGCAACCCGCACGCGGTCGCCTTCGTCGAGGACCTCGCCGACGCCGGCAACCTGTACACCCCGCCGCCGGTCACCCCGGCGGCCACCTACCCGGACGGGGTGAACGTCGAGTTCGTCGTCGACCGCGGCCCCCGGCACGTCGCCATGCGCGTGCACGAGCGCGGCTCCGGCGAGACCCGCTCGTGCGGCACGGGCGCGTGCGCCGTCGCCGTGGCCGCCGCCCGGCGCGACGGCGCCGACCCGGCCGTCACCGGAACCCCGGCCACGTACACCGTCGACCTGCCCGGCGGCCGTCTGGTCATCACCGAGCGGCCCGACGGCCAGATCGAGATGACCGGACCCGCCGTGATCGTCGCCGAGGGCGAGATCGACGGCGAATGGCTGGAAAACGCGCTCCGCTGACCCGGCGTAAGGTCGAGGAGGACGCCCTTCGGCTCCCGGATCAGCGGTTTCCCGCGACCGGGGGCGTGGCGTCACCGCGGGCGACCGTGGCGAGTGGCGCAAACCCTAAACCTCCTTTCCATCGCTCGAATGGGTGATCCGTTTCACGCTCGCCGAGAGGCGGTCGGTCGCACGTGGTGGGCTCGATAGCATCAAGCACCGGCACGGACGGGGGAACGTCGCCATCCCTGAGCCGCGTACGCCCTGGGGCCCCGTCCGCCGGTCCACGAGCCGGAGGTGCCCATGAGTGCGGAGGCCACGAATCCTGCGACCCCTGGCCCGGTAGCGCCCACAGCGTCCGCGGCGGCCGCCGCCCCCGCGGTGCCCCGGGCGGACCGCAGGAAGGCTCGGCCACGGATCGATCTGCGCAGGCTCGGCAGGGCCGCGCTGCTCGGCCCCGCCGTCCGCGGCAAGTTGCCCGACGCGATCAGCCATGTCGCGGAGGCGCACCGCGCCCATCATCCCGACGCGGACCTGGACCCCCTGCGCCGCGCCTACGTCCTCGCGGAGTCCTCGCACCGCGGCCAGATGCGCAAGAGCGGTGAGCCGTACATCACCCACCCGCTCGCGGTGACCCTGATCCTCGCCGAACTCGGCGCCGAGACCACGACCTTGACGGCCTCTCTGCTCCACGACACCGTCGAGGACACCGATGTGACGCTGGATCAGGTGCGGGAACAGTTCGGCGAGGAGGTTCGTTATCTCGTCGACGGCGTCACGAAACTGGAGAAGGTCGACTACGGAGCCGCCGCCGAGCCCGAGACCTTCCGCAAGATGCTCGTCGCCACCGGCAGCGACGTGCGCGTGATGTCGATCAAACTCGCCGACCGCCTGCACAACATGCGCACCCTCGGCGTGATGCGCCCCGAGAAACAGGCGCGGATCGCCAAGGTCACCCGCGACGTCCTCATCCCGCTCGCCGAGCGCCTCGGCGTGCAGGCCCTGAAGACCGAGATGGAGGACCTGGTCTTCGCCATCCTGCACCCCGAGGAGTACGAGCACACACGCCGGCTCATCGCCGACAACGCCGCCCGCCCCGGCGACCCGCTGGCCGAGGTCGCCGACGAGATGCGCGGGGTGCTGCGCGAGGCCGGTATCCAGGCCGAAGTCCTCATCCGGCCACGGCACTTCGTCTCCGTCCACCGGGTGGGCCGCAAACGCGGACAGCTGCGCGGCACCGACTTCGGCCGCCTGCTGGTGCTGGTGGGAGAGGACGCGGACTGTTACGGCGTCCTCGGCGAACTGCACACCTGTATGACGCCGGTGGTCTCGGAGTTCAAGGACTTCATCGCCGTACCGAAGTTCAACCTGTACCAGTCGCTGCACACCGCCGTCGCCCGTCGGGACGGCCAGGTCGTCGAAGTCCTCATCCGCACCCACCAGATGCACAAGGTCGCCGAGGCCGGCGTGGTCGCGCTCGGCAACCCGTACGCCCCCGCCTCCGACACCCCCGCCTCCGACGCCTGCGAGCACCCCGCCGACGGCGAGCGCGCCGACCCCACCCGCCCCGGCTGGCTCTCCCGCCTCCTCGACTGGCAGCGGGCCGCGCCCGACCCCGACACGTTCTGGTCCACCCTGCGCGAGGACCTGGCCCAGGACCGCGAGATCACCGTCTTCCGCCCCGACGGCGGCACGCTCGGCCTGCCCGAGGGCGCCACCTGCGTGGACGCCGCCTACGCCCAGTACGGCGAGGACGCCCACGCCTGCATCGGCGCCCGCGTCAACGGCCGCCTCGCCACCCTCAGCACCGTGCTGAGGGACGGCGACACCGTCCAGCTCCTCATGGGCCAGGACCCGGCCTCCGAGCCCTCCAGGGAGTGGCTGGAGCACGCCCACACCCCCGCCGCCCGCATCGCCATCCAGCGCTGGCTGGCGACGCATCCCGGCGGCGGCACCGGGGCGGACGAGATGACCGGCGCACGCGCCGAACCCGCCGAGGGCACCCCCGCACCCCACCGCGCCCCCACCCCGGCCGACGCCCCCGCCGAGGGTCCCGCCGCACCTCGCCCGGCCGCCGCCGCTGCCGGGGGCGCCGCCGCGGCCCGGCCCCGGCGCGCCGACGTGCTCGCGGACCGGCCGAAGGCCGCCGTACGGCTCGCCGGGTGCTGTACGCCCGTGCCGCCGGACGCGATCACCGGCTTCGCGGTACGCGGGGGAGTGGTGACCGTGCACCGGGCGGAGTGCGCGGCGGTGGCGCACATGAAGGGCCGCGGGCGCACGGAGGTCGGCGTGCGCTGGGGGGACACCAGCGAGTGCCGCGTCACCCTGGTCGCTGAATCGTTCGGCCGCCCCCATCTGCTCGCCGACCTCACCGAGGCGATCGCCTCGGCGGGGGTCGACATCGTCTCCGCCACCGTCGAACCGCCCAGCCAGCAGCGGGTGCGGCACACCTACACCCTCCAACTCCCCGACGCCGCCCGCCTCCCGGCCCTGATGCGCGCCATGCGCGACGTCCCGGGCGTCTACGACGTGGCTCGCGCCCAGCACCAGACCGGCGGCCCCCTGGGAGACGCCGGAGCGTGACGGACGGCGCCGGGCCGTGCGGGGTGCTCGGTGGACGGTCGCGCGGGCCGGTGCACAGGCCCGCGCGGTGCCCCGGCGCGCCACTCGGCCGGAACACCGCCCGACCGTGCGCAGAAGGCCCCCGGACCCAACCCGTTCGGGTGGGTCGGACGCGCGTCGCCGTCGCGGCACGAGAGCGCACTGGTAGCGGTGATGCATGCCGCTCAGCCCCCGCCTCAACCGCCGCGCCGGCTCCCCGTTCCGGGCCCGCACCTCCCGGCACCGCAAGGCCGCCCTGCTCGCCTCCGCCGTCTCCGTCTGTCTCCTCGCAGCCGCGGCCCCGCCCGAGCCCCTCGGAGTCGGAGACCGGCTCTATCCGTACCTGGGCAACCCGGGCTACGACGTGGCGTCGTACGACCTCTCCCTCACCTACCCCGGCACCAACGAGAAGCCGCTCCAGGCCGTCACCACCATCGATGCCCGGGCCACCGCCGATCTGGACCGGATCAACCTCGACTTCGCGCACGGCACCGTGCAGTCCGTCGAGGTCGACGGGCACCGCGCGGACTTCGCCACCGTCGGCGAGGACCTGGTCGTCACTCCCGACCACTCCCTCGACGAGGGCAGCTGGACCAGGATCAGGGTGAAGCACACCAGCGATCCCGCCGCCGCCAAGGACGAGGACGGGGGGTGGGTGCGCACGACCGACGGCCTCGCGATGGCCAACCAGGCCGACGCCGCCCACCTGGTCTTCCCGTGCAACGACCACCCGTCCGACAAGGCGATGTTCACCTTCCACGTCACCGCCCCGAACGGCTACACCGTCGTCGCCAACGGTCTGCCCGCCGGTGTGGACCGGGCCGGCCGCAGCACCACCTGGACCTACCGCACCCGGCACCCCATGGCCACCGAGCTCACCCAGGTGTCCATCGGCCGGTCCGCCGTGCTGCACCGGGAGGGACCGCACGGGCTGCCCGTCCGTGACGTCGTGCCCAGCGCCGACGCCAAGGCCCTCGAACCGTGGCTCGCCAAGACGCCCGACCAGATCGCCTGGCTGGAGGGCAAGGTCGGGCCGTACCCGTTCGAGACCTATGGCGTGCTCATGGCACAGGCCTCCACCGGATTCGAACTGGAGACACAGACCCTGTCGCTCTTCGAGAAGAACCTGTTCACCGAGTCCTCCTTCCCTGCCTGGTACAAGGAGTCGATCATGGTGCACGAGCTGTCCCACCAGTGGTTCGGCGACAGCGTCAGCCCCCGCACCTGGTCCGACGTCTGGCTGAACGAGGGGCACGCCACCTGGTACGAGGCCCTGTACGCCGAGGAGTCCGCGCAGCGGTCGCTGGAGAACCGCATGAAGGCCGCGTACGCCGCCTCCGACAGCTGGCGCGCGGCCGGCGGTCCGCCCGGCCGGCCCGAGCCGCCCTCCCCCGGCCAGAAGATCGGCATCTTCCGGCCCAACATCTACGACGGCGCGGCGCTCGTGCTCTACGCCCTGCGGCAGGAGATCGGCCGGCCGGACTTCGAGCGGGTGGAGCGGGAATGGGTCCGGGAACACCGGGACTCCACGGCCACCAGCGCCGACTTCGTCCGGCTGGCCTCGACGGTCTCCGGCCGCGACCTGAGCGGCTTCTTCCAGGGCTGGCTGTACGGCGCGAAGACCCCGCCGATGCCCGGCCATCCCGACTGGAAGGCGTCCAGCCCCGAGAAGTCGGGCAAGCCGCACCGGAAGGCGTCCAGCCCGGAGAAGGTGGGCAAGCCGCACCGGAAGGCGTCCGGACCGGTCAAGCAGGGGAAGCATGATCGGAGGGGGTCCGGGCCGGTCAGGTCGCCGAAGGCGGGCGAGCCGCGTACCCCGCGATAACACGGTGACGAGACGTGCCGCCTCGTGCGACCATCTTCGGGTCGGCGCGAGGCGGGACACGGGAATCTCCCGGGGTACTCGTGCGTTGACCCCACGTACGGTCCCGTAGGACCGTCGTATCGACGCCGTAACGGCATCCCATCGACGTAAGGATCCAATGACCTCCTCTTCTTCCCCTTCCCAGGACACCCAGCGCCTCGCGCACGCCTATCCCGAAGGTCTTCGGGCCGATGCCCTGATGGAAGAGGACGTCGCCTGGAGCCACGAGATCGACGGCGAGCGGGACGGCGACCAGTTCGACCGCTCCGAGCGCGCGGCCCTGCGCCGTGTGGCGGGTCTGTCCACCGAGCTGGAGGACGTCACCGAGGTCGAGTACCGACAGCTCCGCCTGGAGCGGGTCGTGCTCGTCGGGGTGTGGACCACCGGCACCGCGCAGGACGCCGACAACTCCCTCGCGGAGCTGGCCGCCCTGGCGGAGACGGCGGGCGCGCTCGTGCTCGACGGCGTCATCCAGCGCCGCGACAAGCCCGACGCGGCCACCTACATCGGCTCCGGCAAGGCCCTGGAGCTGCGTGACATCGTCCTCGAAACGGGCGCCGACACGGTCGTCTGCGACGGTGAGCTCAGCCCGGGCCAGCTGATCCAGCTGGAAGACGTCGTCAAGGTCAAGGTCATCGACCGTACGGCCCTGATCCTGGACATCTTCGCCCAGCACGCCAAGTCCCGGGAGGGCAAGGCGCAGGTCGCGCTCGCGCAGATGCAGTACATGCTGCCGAGGCTGCGCGGCTGGGGTCAGTCGCTGTCCCGGCAGATGGGTGGCGGTCGTGGCGGCCTGGCCACGCGTGGCCCCGGTGAGACCAAGATCGAGACGGACCGGCGACGGATCCGCGAGAAGATGGCGAAGATGCGCCGGGAGATCGCGGAGATGAAGACCAGCCGCGAGATCAAGCGCCAGGAGCGCCGGCGCAACAAGGTGCCGTCCGTCGCCATCGCGGGCTACACCAACGCCGGCAAGTCCTCCCTGCTCAACCGCCTCACCGGCGCCGGCGTCCTGGTCGAGAACGCCCTGTTCGCGACCCTGGACCCGACCGTCCGCCGCGCGGAGACCCCGAGCGGCCGGCTGTACACGCTGGCGGACACCGTCGGCTTCGTCCGGCACCTGCCGCACCACCTGGTCGAGGCGTTCCGCTCCACCATGGAGGAGGTCGGTGACTCCGACCTGATCCTCCACGTGGTGGACGGCTCGCACCCGGACCCGGAGGAGCAGCTCGCCGCCGTGCGCGAGGTGATCCGGGACGTCGGCGCCACCGACGTGCCCGAGATCGTCGTGATCAACAAGGCGGACGCCGCCGACCCGCTGGTCCTGCAGCGCCTGCTCAGGGTCGAGAAGCGCTCGATCGCCGTCTCGGCCCGTACCGGCCAGGGCATCGACGAGCTGCTCGCCCTGATCGACGACGAGCTGCCGCGCCCGTCGGTCGAGATCGAGGCGCTCGTGCCGTACACCCACGGCAAGCTCGTCGCCCGCGCCCACGCCGAGGGCGAGGTGATCTCCGAGGAGCACACCGCGGAGGGCACCCTGCTCAAGGTCCGGGTGCACGAGGAGCTGGCGGCGGACCTGGCGCCCTACACCCCGGCATCCGCGGCCTGATCCCGAGGCCGCAACCGAAGGCCCGCTCCCCCGGTGGGGGAGCGGGCCTTTCACGCACCCCCTTAGGGGTGCGGTGCCGCGACCGCGCTTACTGCCCGGCGAACTTCTTGCTCACCGACTCGTACACGCCCTTGGCCACGGGGCCCAGCCGAGGACCGGCCAGCCAGCCCGAGGTCACCGGGCCGATGGAGGTGTTGGACACCAGTGCCGGCTTGCCGTCGGTACCGGTCTCCACCCAGCCGCCTCCGGAGGAGCCCGCGGTCATCGTGCAGCCGATCCGGTACATCGTCGGCTCCGCCTGGGCCAGGGACAGCCGCCCGGGCTTGTCCTTGCACTGGTACAGCGACTGACCGTCGAACGGAGCCGCCTCCGGGTACCCGGACGCGGTGATGCTGCTGACCTTCGGCACCGCTGGAGCGTTGAAGTTCACCGGCAGCGCCCCGCCGACGGTCTCCTCCAGCGACTTGCCGCTGCCGCCCTGCTCCGGCGTCACATGGATCACCGCGTAGTCGTACGAGGCACCGTTGCCGCCGGTCTCGCCGCCCTGGTCGATCCACTGCTGCGAGGTCTGCGCCGCGTCCGCCCACCAGACGCCGTACGGGGCGATCTCCGACCTGGTGGCCTTCTGCAGCTGGTCGGCCGGCTTGGCGGAGTTGTTGTACGACGGCACGAAGGCCATGTTGCGGTACCAGCCGCCCTTCTTGCCGGCGTGCACACAGTGACCGGCCGTCCAGACCAGGTTGGACTTGCCCGGGTGGGCCGGGTCCTCCACGACCGTGCCGGAGCACACCATGTGGCCCTCGGGGGAGTCGAAGAACACCTTGCCCGAGGCGGGCGCGTTGGTGTGGTACGGCGACGCCACCGCCTGGGCCTTCACGGGCTGCGGGGTCGGGTCCGTCACACCCTGGTCACCGGAGATGTCGTTGTCGTTGACCCCCTTGTTCGGGTCGTTGGCGTGGCGCATCCGGCTCGGGTCCCACAGGCCCTTGATGATCGGGTTGATGAAGTCGTTGGCCTCGCGCAGCCAGTCCTTCTTGTTCCAGTTCTTCCAGGCGCCGTTCTTCCACTTGTCGACGTCGATCCCGTGGTCCTTGAGCTTCTGCTTCAGGTCGTCCGGGATCCTGATCTTTCCGTCGCCGGTGCTGACCGCGGTCGCCGAGGCGGACGGAGTGCCGCCGGCGTTGTCGTCGCCGTTGCAGGCGGTGGCGGTCAGCGCCAGCGTTGAGGCGAGGGCGACCGCCGCCAGTGCGGGGGAGCTACGGCGGGGGCCCCTCCCTCGCTGAGCGGTGAACGACGGTCGTATGGATCGCATGCTGGTGACTCCCCGTGTGGTGAAGGTACTCGGCGCTTCGGCCGTGACACCGGCCGTGACCCCACAGGGAGTTCACGCCGGTCCCACGGCCGCATGGGAACGGCATCACACACTATGCGGTCCCTGTGGGGGAGTTCCGATGGAACGGCAACGGTTCGGCTACAAGCCGTCTGACCTGGCCAATCATCCGGAGATCTCCCGGTTTGACGTTCACTCACCACTAACGTCCGGCGGATCGCCGTCCCTCTTCGCCCACCGTGCCCACCCGTTCCCGGAAATGATCTTGAGGAAACCCGTAACCCGTCGAACAGAGCGGGGTTGTAGCGGTGGGGGGCCAGCTGCCTGCATCCGGTCCCCGTGGATCAACACGCCTCTAAGCAGCGGGGAGGACAGCGCGCCGTGGCCGTAACGGAGTCGATGGCTGGAGGCCTGCACGGGGAAGCGCGGGCCGTGCACGAGGGAATCCTCAGACGCCAGTCGGCGCGCGAGTCCTCCGCCCGTACCTACGCCCGGGCCCTGCCGATCGTGCCGGTCCGGGCCCGGGGGCTCACCATCGAGGGCGCCGACGGCCGCCGCTATCTGGACTGCCTCTCCGGCGCGGGCACACTCGCCCTCGGCCACAATCACCCGGTCGTCCTGGAAGCCATCCGCAGGGTCCTGGACTCCGGCGCTCCGCTCTCCGTCCTGGACCTCGCGACCCCCGTCAAGGACGCCTTCATCACCGAGCTGTTCCGTACCCTCCCACCCGGCCTCGCCGACCGCGCCCGGGTCCAGTTCTGCGGACCGGCCGGTACCGATGCCGTCGAGGCCGCGCTCAAACTGGTCCGGGCCGCGACCGGCCGCACCGGCGTCCTCGCCTTCACCGGGGCCTACCACGGCATGACCGCCGGTGCCCTGGCCGCCTCCGGCGGTGCCCTGGACGTCCAGGTCGCCCGCCTGCCCTATCCGCAGGACTACCGCTGCCCCTTCGGCGTGGGCGGACCGCGCGGGGCCGCGCTCTCCGCCCGCTGGACCGAGTCCCTTCTGGACGACCCCAAGTCCGGCGTGCCCCTGCCCGCGGGCATGATCCTCGAACCCGTGCAGGGCGAGGGCGGGGTGATCCCCGGGCCGGACGACTGGCTGCGCCGTATGCGACAGCTCACGGCTGACCGTTCCATCCCGCTGATCGCCGACGAGATCCAGACCGGCGTGGGCCGGACCGGCGCCTTCTGGGCCGTCGACCACAGCGGCATCAGCCCCGACGTCATGGTCCTGTCCAAGGCCATCGGCGGCAGCCTCCCGCTGGCCGTGATCGTCTACCGCGACGACCTCGACGTCTGGCCACCCGGCGCCCACGCGGGAACCTTCCGCGGCAACCAGCTCGCCATGGCCGCGGGCACCGCGACCCTCAGCCACGTCCGGGAGAACGGCCTCGCCGAACGAGCCGCCGGCCTCGGCACCCGCATGCTGGACCAACTCGGGGAACTGGCCCGCTCGTTCGCGTGCGTCGGAGAGGTGCGGGGACGCGGGCTGATGATCGGGGTCGAACTGGTCGACCCCGACGGCACCGGAGCCGGGCCCGGCGAGACCCCTCCCACGTCCGCCGGTCCCAAGCCCCGCTCCGCGCCGCGCCGGGCCGCTCCCGAACTCGCCGCGGCCGTACAGCGGGAGTGCCTCCAGCGAGGGCTGATCGTCGAACTCGGCGGCCGGCACTCGGCCGTGGTCCGGCTGCTTCCCCCGCTCACGATCAGCGACGAACAGGCCGCAGCCGTACTGGACCGTCTGGCGGACGCGGTGACAGCGGTGGCCCGCGCCCACGAGGAACACGGCCCGCACCGCGGCCGGGACCACGGCCCTGCCCCGCGCACCGGCTGACAGCCGCACCGACACCGCCCGGCCGCCGAGGCCGGCACCAGCCTCCCTGACCCCTTCCCGTCCAACCGCTCTCCCCGGTAAGGACAATCGGGCCGACAGCGGCCTCCCACGACACACAGCCCTCTCGTTCACGCCCGCTCTCAGCGCCGACGCGGCCCTCCGGCGCCGCCCGCGCAACCGTCGACGCGGCGAGGCCGACCGCCGGTCACGGGGCAGCGGCGAGCGAGCGACCGGGCGAACACCGCACCACCCAGCCAGCCACGAGGAGCCGTCATGAACGCCAACCCCACTCCCGACGGCAACTCCGGTGCTCCCGACGAACAGGGAGACCCCGGCATTCCGGCCTCCCCTGTGCCGCTCGCCGAGGCGGTTCCCCAGCAGAAGAGACGGACCGTCGATCTCAGCCGCGTGACCGAGGCCGGCGCCGACCTGCTGGAGCATCCCGACCCGCGCGCCGCGGCCCAGGCCGCCGCCGTGGACAACCTGTTGCGATGCTGGGTACGGGAGAGCAACCTCGCAGCCCCCCACAGCGGCACCCTCTGCCTCCCGCTGCCGGCCAGCGGCACGTCCCTGCTCGTGCCGGTCCGCTACTGGTCGGCCACCGGCCTGCACCGCTTCGGCCCACCCCGCCTGATCGGCGCCCCGGCGGCCGCTCCCGCGGTCGACGCCGTCACCTTGGCGGCCCTGCTCGTCCGCGAGACGGCCGGCGACAGCGGCGGCACCGCCTCCGCCGAGGAACCCACCGGTGTCGGCCACGGCGATCTCGTGGCCAGGGTGGCGGACTCCCAGCGCCGCACGGCGGCCTTCCTCCACGACCGGCGCGAGCACCCCACCGATCCCCCCGACCTGTTCCTCTCCGCCGAGCAGGCCCTCCTCCTCGGACACCCCCTGCACCCGACCCCCAAGAGCCGGGAAGGCCTGACCGAGTCCGAAGCCCGGCTGTACGCACCAGAGCTGCGCGGCTGCTTCGCCCTGCACTGGATGGCCGTCGCGCCCTCGCTGCTCGCCACCGACTCCGCCTGGACCGAACGGGGCCGGCCCGTTCCCGCCGCCGACCTCGTCCGGCGCCTCGCCGAAACGGGCCTTCCCGTGCCCGGGGACTACGCCGCCCTCCCGCTGCACCCGTGGCAGGCCCGCGAGCTGCGCCACCGCGAACCCGTCGCCGCCCTGCTCGACTCCGGACTCCTGCGCGACCTCGGGCCTCTCGGCACCGCCTGGCATCCCACCTCCTCCGTCCGCACGGTGTACCGGTCGGGCGCCCCCGCGATGCTCAAGTTGTCGCTAGGCCTGAGCATCACCAACTCCCGCCGCGAGAACCTGCGCAAGGAACTCCACCGGGGAGTCGAGGTGCACCGGCTGCTGCGCACCGGCCTGTCCCGGCGATGGCAGGCCGCCCACCCCTGCTTCGACATCGTCCGCGACCCGGCCTGGCTCGCCGTCGACACCCCGGACGGCCTGCCTGTGCCCGGACTCGACGTGGTGATCAGGCACAACCCGTTCGCCCCGACCGACGACGTCGGCTGTGTCGCCGGACTCGTCTCGCCGCGACCCGTGCCCGAACCGGGCGGCGACTCCTCGCCCCGGCAGTCGGCCCGGCCCATGCGCTCCCGGCTGGCCCAGCTCGTCGAACGGCTCGCCGCGCGTACGGGCCGGCCGCTCGCGGCCGTTGCCGCGGAGTGGTTCCTCCGCTACCTGGAACAGGTCGTGCGACCCGTGCTCTGGCTGGACAGCGAGGCCGGTATCGCCCTCGAAGCCCACCAGCAGAACACCCTGCTCCTGCTCGACGGCGACGGCTGGCCCGCCGGCGGTCGCTACCGCGACAACCAGGGCTACTACTTCCGTACGTCCCGGCGAGCCGAACTGAGCGCCCGGCTGCCCGGTATCGGTGAGCACAGCGACACCTTCGTCCCCGACGAGGTGACCGACGAACGCTTCGCCTACTACCTCGCCATCAACAACGTGCTCGGCCTGATCGGCGCGTTCGGCTCCCAGCGCCTCGTCGACGAGCGACTCCTCCTCGCGGCCTTCCGCCGCTTCCTCACCGAGGCCGCCACAGGGCCCACCGCACTGCGCAGCCCCCTTCCCGGCCTCCTGCTCGACGCACCCGTCCTGCGCTGCAAGGCCAACCTGCTGACCCGCCTGCACGGCCTGGACGAACTCGTCGGCCCGGTCGACACCCAGTCCGTCTACGTCACCATCGCCAACCCCCTTCACCCCTGAACGCACCGCACGATCTCCCGGCACTTCCGAGGAACATGAACCACCTCGTCTCCTGAGAGGAGCGCATCTTGCCTCCCACCGACGCGAACGCCGACCCGGGCCCCGGTACCGCCCGACCGGGCGCCCCCGCCGCCCCGGGCGTCCCGGCCCACCGGGGCTCCGCCGACCCACGAGGCGACGGCGCGGCCACCCGGGGCATCCCCTTCGCCGGGTTCGCCGTCGAGGACGACGACGCGGACTGCGAGGACACGCTGGACCTGCATCTGCCCCCGGACTTCCTGCGCCTCTTCGCCGGCGGGGCGGCCTGTCTCCTGGACCAGCCGCACACGTGGGGCGCCGTGCTCACCCGCGTCGGTTCCTTCCAGCTCGTCCCCGTGCGCATCGACGACGACCTGCCGCTCATCCACCGCTGGATGAACGACCCCGCCGTCTCGGCGTTCTGGCAGCTGGCCGGGCCCCGGACCCGGACGGAGGACCACCTGCGCACCCAGCTCGACGGCGACGGACGCAGCGTGCCGTGTCTCGGCGTCCTGGACGGCACACCGATGAGCTACTGGGAGATCTACCGGGCGGACCTGGACCCGCTGGCCCGCCACTATCCGGCCCGCCCCCATGACACCGGCATCCACCTCCTCGTCGGTGCGGCCGCGGACCGAGGACGAGGGCTGGGATCCGCGCTGCTCCGCGCCGTGGCCGACCTGATCCTCGACCGGCGCCCCACGTGCGCACGGGTCGTGGCGGAACCCGCCCTGCACAACGCCCCCTCCATCGCGGCGTTCCTGAGCGCCGGCTTCCGGTTCGCCGACGAGGTCGACCTGCCCGGCAAGCGGTCCGCCCTCATGATCCGGGACCGTGCCCTGAGGGATGTGCTGTAGCTCACTGCGACGACATCGTCACCCTTGGTGCACCGCTCGCCCGCCCCGCCACCCACCAGGAGCCAGGCCGTGATCCCGCCCTCCCCACCCGCCTTGATCCCCCCTTTGTCAGTGCCGGGCCGTAGGGTGGTCGGGCTATGACGAAGCCCTCACTCCCCGAACTCCTGCACGCCGCCGTCACAGCTGTCGGCGGTACGGAGCGCCCTGGCCAGGTGACCATGGCCGAAGCGGTCGCCGAGGCGATCGACGACGGATCCCACCTGCTGGTGCAGGCCGGCACCGGCACCGGTAAGTCGCTCGGCTACCTCGTGCCGGCGCTCGCGCACGGGGAACGCGTGGTCGTCGCCACGGCCACGCTCGCGCTGCAGCGCCAGCTCGTGGAGCGCGACCTGCCCCGCACGGTCGACGCCCTGCATCCGCTGCTGCGCCGCCGCCCGGAGTTCGCGATGCTCAAGGGCCGCTCGAACTACCTGTGCCTGCACCGCCTGCACGAGGGCATGCCGCAGGACGAGGAGGACGGCCTCTTCGACCAGTTCGAGGCCGCCGCGCCCACCAGCAAGCTGGGCCAGGACCTCCTGCGGCTGCGCGACTGGTCGGACGAGACGGAGACAGGTGACCGGGACGATCTCACTCCGGGTGTCTCGGACCGTGCCTGGGCGCAGGTGTCGGTGTCGTCGCGGGAGTGCCTGGGCGCGTCGAAGTGTGCGTACGGCGCCGAGTGCTTCGCCGAGATGGCCCGCGAGCGTGCCAAGCTCGCCGAGGTCGTGGTCACGAACCACGCCCTGCTCGCCATCGACGCCATCGAGGGCGCGCCGGTGCTGCCGCAGCACGAAGTGCTGATCGTGGACGAGGCGCATGAACTCGTCTCCCGGGTCACCGGTGTCGCGACCGGCGAACTCACCACCGGCCAGGTCAATCGAGCGGTGCGCCGGGCGGCCAAGCTCGTCGACGAGAAGGCCGCCGACCAGCTCCAGACCGCCGCCGAGGGCTTCGAGCGGCTGATGGAGCTGGCCCTGCCGGGCCGCCTGGAGGAGATCCCGGAAGACCTCGGCTACGCCCTCATGGCACTGCGGGACGCCGCGCGCACGGTCATCAGCGCGCTCGGCTCGACCCGCGACAAGTCGGTCCAGGACGAGGACGCGGTCCGCAAACAGGCGCTCGCCTCGGTGGAGACGGTGCACGACGTGGCCGAGCGGGTCCTGAACGGCTCGGAGTGGGACGTCGTGTGGTACGAGCGGCACGACCGCTTCGGCGCGTCCCTGCGGGTCGCTCCCATGTCGGTCTCGGGCCTGCTCAGGGAGAAGCTCTTCGCCGACCGCGCTGTCGTCCTCACCTCCGCGACCTTCAAGCTGGGCGGTGACTTCAACGGCGTCGGAGCGTCGCTGGGCCTCGGCCCCGAGGGGAAGGAGGGCGAGGACCTGCCCGCGTGGAAGGGCGTCGATGTCGGCTCGCCCTTCGACTACCCGAGGCAGGGCATCCTCTACGTCGCCAAGCACCTCGCGCGGCCCGCGCGCGACGGCGAGCGTTCCGACATGCTCGACGAGCTGACCGAGCTCATCCAGGCGGCGGGGGGCCGTACTCTCGGGCTGTTCTCGTCCATGCGGGCCGCGCAGCACGCGGCGGAGGAGCTGCGCTCCCGGATCCCCGAGTTCCCGATCCTGCTCCAGGGCGAGGAGACCCTGGGTGAGCTGATCAAGAACTTCGCGGCCGACCCGAAGACGTGCCTGTTCGGCACGCTGTCCCTGTGGCAGGGGGTCGACGTCCCCGGCCCCAGCTGCCAGCTGGTCGTCATGGACAAGATCCCGTTCCCCCGCCCCGACGATCCCCTGATGAGCGCCCGGCAGAAGGCGGTGGAGGACGCGGGCGGCAACGGCTTCATGGCGGTGGCCGCCACCCATGCGGCGCTGCTCATGGCCCAGGGCGCCGGCCGGCTGGTCCGTGCCTCGGGGGACCGGGGTGTGGTCGCCGTACTGGATCAGCGGCTGGCCACCGCGCGGTACGGCGGTTACCTGAAGACGTCACTCCCGGACTTCTGGTACACCACGGACCGCAACCAGGTCCGCAAGTCCCTCGCCTCGATCGACGCGGCGGCCAGGGAGGCGGAGGCGCGGCAGGCGGAGGCGAAGTGATCGTGGGGCGGCCCGACCCGGCAACGGTCGGGCCACCCCACGATGCGCCGCGAGGAGGCGTCCGGGAGACAAAGGCGCTGGGACCCTCTGGACGCAGCTGGGCCCCGGAACCGGCGCAGGGGTTCCGGGGCCCGGTCAGGGAGCGAGCAGCCGTGCGGCCCGCCCGCGGGCGTCACACGCGCCGCAGCACCGCGACGACCTTGCCCAGGATGGTCGCGTCGTCGCCGGGGATCGGCTCGTAGGCCGCGTTGTGCGGGAGGAGCCAGACATGGCCGTCCTCGCGCTTGAAGCGCTTGACGGTGGCTTCGCCGTCGAGCATGGCCGCCACGATGTCGCCGTTCTCGGCGACCGGCTGACGGCGCACGGTGACCCAGTCGCCGTCGCAGATCGCGGCCTCGATCATGGAGTCGCCGACGACCTTGAGGACGAACAGTTCACCGTCGCCGACGAGCTGGCGGGGGAGAGGGAAGACGTCCTCGACGGACTCCTCCGCGAGGATGGGGCCACCGGCGGCGATACGGCCGACCAGCGGGACGTAGGACGCGGCGGGCTTGCCGGCGGTGTCCGTGGGCTGCACGGTCACGGCCTGGTCGGAGCCGCGCACCTCGTACGCGCGCGGACGGTGCGGGTCGCGGCGCAGGAAGCCCTTGCGCTCCAGTGCCATGAGCTGATGCGCGACCGAGGAGGTGCTGGAGAGGCCGACGGCCTGGCCGATCTCCCGCATCGACGGCGGATAGCCGCGCCGCTGTACGGAGTCACGGATGACTTCGATCACGCGACGCTGTCGGTCGGTGAGTCCGGAGCTGTCCGCCCGGATTCCTGGAGGTCGGCCCGGCAGGGAGCGCTTGTGCCCTTCGGGATGCGCGGCTTCGTTCATCACGTGTACCGGCTCGACTCGGCCCTGGGAGCGGTCCTGGGCAGTGATGGTGGCACTGTCTGCGGTGGTGGTCACGTCGGCCCCTCTCGATGGTCTCCCTGCTGGACAACGGTAGTTGCTTTCGAAAGGTTGCGCCAAACACACGTTCGAGTGAAAAAGTGCGATTCACCGGACGTGATCGCGTGTCTGGGTGTATTGGTGACGCGCCACCTGGCGGGCAAAAGCGCCCATTGTTGTACTCTTCACCGCCGGGGTTGGCGACCTCGTGGGCCGCCGTCCCAGTCTGCCATCCGGAAGCCGGACGTCCGGGCCTCGGGTCCCTTCTGTGCCGGAGTCCCACGCGTCCTCCGTGCGGCGCCCACGGTATCTCCGTAAGCGTCACAGTGATACGGCTCCGCGCCGCGTGTCCCCGCGGTCACCTGTGTGCGGGATGTCCACCGCCCTTCCGGGGCGACACGCGAGTCCGCCTCGGTGTATGAGCCAATCCCCACATCTAGTGGTTGGATGGCTACAGCAGCCCACAAGTTGTGGTCCCCCCGGTCTGAGACTGCTCCGCGATCGCCTATGCTTAGGGCTGCTTCGCGGGGCCCATGAGGTCCGGTGAGGTTGTTGAGTCTGCTGTGAGGAGGGTTGGAGATCATGCACTGCCCCTTCTGCAGGCACCCCGACAGCCGTGTGGTCGACAGTCGTACGACCGACGACGGCACGTCGATCCGCAGGCGCCGTCAGTGCCCTGACTGCTCCCGTCGTTTCACGACCGTGGAGACGTGCTCGCTGATGGTGATCAAGCGGTCGGGGGTCACCGAGCCTTTCAGCCGCGTCAAGGTCATCAACGGCGTGCGCAAGGCATGCCAGGGACGGCCTGTCACCGAGGACGCACTCGCCCAGCTCGGCCAGCGGGTCGAGGAGGCGCTGCGGGCCACCGGAAGCGCCGAGCTGACCACCCACGATGTGGGGCTGGCCATACTCGGCCCGTTGCAGGAGCTCGACCTCGTCGCCTATCTGCGATTCGCCTCCGTCTACCGGGCGTTCGACTCGCTCGAGGACTTCGAGGCCGCGATCGCGGAGCTGAGGGAGGCGCCGCGAGGCCCCGCCGCGGACGAGGAAGACGCGGGAGCGGGGAGCCAGGAAGACGATCGCGGGCCCGTCGGGACCACTCAGGTCCCCGTGCCCGTCCGCGCCGCCGACTGACCGGCGGGCCGGCGCCCGGGAGGAGACCGGGTTCCGGCCGGAAGGCGGCGACCTAAGACCTGTTGCGGGCGGCGGCTGAGGGTGCCCGCAACACAAGACAGAACACCGTGCCACGGGAACAAACGGGGCACTTCTGGGCGTTTTCGCCCGTACAGGGAGGCGGCATGACAGAGACGGCGAGCGGTCCGGCACGAGGTTCCCGAGCCAAGGGCGCCAAGGTCACCAAGGGGCTGCGTATCGACCGCATCCACACCACCCCCGGCGTGCACCCGTACGACGAGGTGTCGTGGGAGCGCCGTGACGTCGTCATGACCAACTGGCGCGACGGCTCGGTCAACTTCGAGCAGCGTGGCGTCGAGTTCCCCGACTTCTGGTCGGTGAACGCGGTCAACATCGTCACCAGCAAGTACTTCCGCGGTGCCGTCGGCACCCCGCAGCGCGAGACCAGCCTCAAGCAGCTGATCGACCGCATCGTGAAGACGTACCGGAAGGCCGGTGAGGACCACAGGTACTTCGCCTCGGCCGCCGACGCGGAGATCTTCGAGCACGAGCTGGCGTACGCCCTCCTGCACCAGATCTTCAGCTTCAACAGCCCCGTCTGGTTCAACGTGGGCACGTCGCAGCCCCAGCAGGTCTCCGCCTGCTTCATCCTGTCCGTCGACGACTCCATGGAGTCGATCCTCGACTGGTACAAGGAAGAGGGCATGATCTTCAAGGGCGGCTCCGGTGCCGGCCTGAACCTCTCCCGCATCCGCTCCTCCAAGGAGCTGCTGTCCTCCGGCGGCAACGCCTCCGGTCCCGTCTCCTTCATGCGCGGCGCCGACGCCTCCGCCGGCACCATCAAGTCCGGTGGTGCCACCCGCCGCGCCGCCAAGATGGTCGTGCTCGACGTCGACCACCCCGACATCGAGGACTTCATCCAGACCAAGGTCAGCGAGGAGGAGAAGATCCGCGTCCTGCGCGACGCGGGCTTCGACATGGACCTGGGCGGCGACGACATCACGTCCGTCCAGTACCAGAACGCCAACAACTCGGTCCGCGTGAACGACGAGTTCATGAACGCGGTCGAGCGCAACGGCCAGTTCGGCCTGCGGGCCCGGATGACCGGCGAGGTCATCGAGGAGGTCGACGCCAAGGCGCTCTTCCGCAAGATCGCCGAGGCCGCGTGGGCCTGCGCCGACCCGGGCATCCAGTACGACGACACCATCAACAACTGGCACACCTGCCCCGAGTCCGGCCGGATCACCGCGTCGAACCCGTGCAGCGAGTACATGCACCTGGACAACACGTCCTGCAACCTGGCCTCGCTGAACCTGATGAAGTTCCTGAAGGACGACGGCAAGGGCAACCAGTCCTTCGAGACCGAGCGCTTCCAGAAGGTCGTCGAGCTGGTCATCACCGCGATGGACATCTCGATCTGCTTCGCGGACTTCCCGACCCAGAAGATCGGCGAGAACACCCGCGCGTTCCGCCAGCTCGGCATCGGCTACGCCAACCTCGGCGCCCTGCTGATGGCCACCGGCCACGCCTACGACTCCGACGGCGGCCGCGCCCTGGCCGGCGCCATCACCTCCCTCATGACGGGTACGGCCTACCGTCGTTCCGCCGAGCTGGCCGCGGTCGTCGGCCCGTACGACGGCTACGCCCGCAACGCCGACGCCCACAACCGCGTCATGAAGCAGCACGCCGACGCCAACGGCACGGCCGTGCGCATGGACGACCTGGACACCCCGGTGTGGGCCGCCGCCACGGAGGCCTGGCAGGACGTCGTCCGTCTCGGTGAGAAGAACGGTTTCCGTAACTCCCAGGCGTCCGTCCTGGCCCCGACCGGCACCATCGGT
Organism: Streptomyces filipinensis; assembly: GCF_014649495.1. Taxonomy (GTDB): domain Bacteria; phylum Actinomycetota; class Actinomycetes; order Streptomycetales; family Streptomycetaceae; genus Streptomyces; species Streptomyces filipinensis. The sequence goes on from NZ_BMTD01000017.1 coordinate 82,635, forward strand.
CTCGCGATGTCCTGCGACACCACCGGTGTCGAGCCCGACCTGGCGCTCGTGAAGTTCAAGAAGCTGGTCGGCGGCGGCTCGATGCAGATCGTCAACGGCACCGTCCCGCAGGCCCTGCGCCGCCTGGGCTACCAGGAGGAGCAGATCGAGGCGATCGTCGCCCACATCGCCGAGCACGGCAATGTGATCGACGCTCCCGGCCTCAGGAACGAGCACTACGAGGTGTTCGACTGCGCCATGGGCGAGCGGGCCATCTCCCCGATGGGCCACGTCCGCATGATGGCCGCGATCCAGCCCTGGATCTCCGGCGCCATCTCCAAGACGGTCAACATGCCGGAGACGGCGACCGTCGAGGAGGTCGAGGAGATCTACTTCGAGGCCTGGAAGCTCGGCGTCAAGGCGCTCGCGATCTACCGCGACAACTGCAAGGTCGGCCAGCCGCTCTCCGCGAAGACCAAGGAGAAGGAGAAGGCCGAGGTCACCGAGAAGGCCGAGGCGACCATCCGCGAGACGGTCGAGAAGGTCATCGAGTACCGCCCGGTCCGCAAGCGCCTTCCCAAGGGCCGTCCCGGGATCACCACGTCCTTCACGGTCGGCGGCGCCGAGGGCTACATGACCGCCAACTCCTACCCGGACGACGGTCTCGGCGAGGTCTTCCTGAAGATGTCCAAGCAGGGCTCGACGCTCGCGGGCATGATGGACGCCTTCTCCATCGCGGTCTCCGTGGGCCTCCAGTACGGCGTGCCGCTGGAGACGTACGTCTCGAAGTTCACCAACATGCGCTTCGAGCCGGCCGGCATGACCGACGACCCGGACGTGCGGATGGCGCAGTCGATCGTCGACTACATCTTCCGACGCCTGGCGCTGGACTTCCTGCCCTTCGAGACCCGCTCCGCGCTCGGCATCCACTCCGCCGAGGAGCGTCAGCGGCACCTGGAGACCGGCTCCTACGAGCCCGCCGACGACGAGGTCGACGTCGAGGGCCTCGCCCAGTCGGCGCCGCGCGCCCAGGAGCTGAAGGCGGTCGCCGCGCCGAAGGCCGGGACCGAGGCGGCCCAGCCCGCCCCGAAGCAGGCCCACACCAGCGCCGAGCTGGTGGAGATGCAGCTGGGCATCCAGGCCGACGCCCCGCTGTGCTTCTCCTGCGGTACGAAGATGCAGCGGGCCGGTTCCTGCTACATCTGCGAGGGCTGCGGTTCGACCAGCGGCTGCAGCTGACGGTCCGCAGGTGAAGCGAGGGGCGCCGGCCGTGGCCGGCGCCCCTCGCCGTCACCGGGCCCTGCCCATGACCCGGGTGAAGGCCACCGGATCCTCCTCGAAGCCGTGCACACCGGGCCGGAAGGTCCACTCCCCGGAGTCGTCACGCACGAACTCGGCGATCGTGGCCGCCGTCGCCCCGAGGACGGAGCCGAAGTCGTCCTCGGCGAGCACGGTGTAGCCCTCGCGGACGCGCATGGCCGGATTCAGCACGTTGACGAACGCCGTGTGCCCGGACCGCTGTTGGATGACGACACCGACGACCACGCGCGCGTACCGGGCATCGAGCCGGTCCAGTTCCAGCGCCATGACCTCGTCCCAGCCGAAGCCCCTGCCGTCCGCGCTGTCCCGGTTGAGGAAGATCGTGCCGTCGGGTGAGCGGCTGTCGAAGTGCACCAGGTAGGCCGGATCCCCGTAGGCGTCGCCCGAGACGAACGTCGCCGCGACGATGTCGAGGTCGGTGGGCGGCCGGCCCGCCGGACTGGGGTCCCACTTGAGCCCGACCTCGACCTTGCGCAGTCCCTTGCTGAAGCCGGTCAACGGGCTTCCCCTTCCCCCTGTGGTTGCCATGCCCCAACTCCGGCGAAGTCAGGGCTTCTTGTCCATCGTGCCACGCGCGCCGGAGCGCATGCCCGGGTGATCTCCGCCAGAGCGTGACCGGCGCCACGCCCGGTGGCCTTACGATGGCGCGGTGCTGGTCAAGTGGATTCGCTGCACCGTGGTGGACCGCCGCGGCTTCGAGCGGGGGCAGCGGAAATGGGCGGGGCTTCTGGGGGAGCCGGGTTTCCGGGGGCAGGGTGGCGGCTGGAGCCGGCAGCGGCCCGGCGTCGCGCACATCTTCGCCTTCTGGGAGAGCCGCGCCTTCTACGACTCCTTCATGGCCCGCTCCCACGACCGCCTGGCGACCGCACAGTCCGGCACGTTCAAGGACGCCCAGGTCAAGCTCTTCGAGTACCGCTTCGATGTGAAGACGGGGTTCGAGCCGCGGTTCACCGACACCGATCTGATCCGCGTGGCCCTGTGCCGGATCCACGAGGAGCGCGTCGAGCACTTCACGCTGATGCAGGAGAAGGTCTGGAACCCCGCGATGGCCGGTTCGCCCGGGATGATCCGCGGGATGTTCGCCGAGGCACCCGAGCAGGAGTTCCTGGTCCTGTCGATGTGGCGGTCGGCGGCCGAGCACGGCAAGTACCGCACCGAGCGCGTGGAGCGCCTCGCGCTGCGCGCGCAGACCGAGGCCGACGTGGCGGCGCTCTCAGGCGACATCGTGGATCTCGAACCGTCCTGGACGGTCTGAGGCCGCCGGTGTGCGTTTGAAAAGCAAACGCGCACCCTGAAGGTGTGCGCGGTGCGTCCGGGAGGGGTCCGAGAGGTGCGATTCGTGTGACCTACGCTGTAGGGGGCCCGTACGAGTGCTCGACTTTCCCCCGTTCGATCTAGGGTTTTGGCATGGCACGACCACGGCGCATCGTCCTTGTCCGGCACGGCGAGTCAACGGGCAACATTGACGACTCCGTGTACGAGCGCGAACCCGACCACGCTCTCGCGCTGACGGAGCGCGGCTGGCGGCAGGCCGAGGAGACCGGCAAGAAGCTCCGGGAGGTCTTCGGCCGAGAACGCGTGAGCGTGTACGTCTCCCCTTACCGCCGGACGCACGAAACGCTGCGCGCCTTCCACCTCGACCCCGACCTCATACGCGTCCGGGAGGAGCCCAGGCTCCGCGAACAGGACTGGGGCAACTGGCAGGACCGCGACGACGTGCGCCTGCAGAAGGCCTACCGGGACGCGTACGGCCACTTCTTCTTCCGGTTCCCGCAGGGCGAGTCCGGCGCCGACGTGTACGACCGGGTCGGCGGCTTCCTCGAGAGCCTGTTCCGCAGCTTCGAGGCCCCGGACCATCCGCCGAACGTACTCCTGGTGACGCACGGACTCGCGATGCGGCTGTTCTGCATGCGCTGGTTCCACTGGACGGTCGCGGAATTCGAGTCGCTGTCGAACCCCGGGAACGCCGAGATGCGGATGCTCGTTCTCGGAGAGGACGGCAGGTACACGCTCGACCGGCCCTTCGGGCGCTGGCGGGAGCCGGTGCCGTTCTGGGTGAACGGATAGAGTGGCAGAGCGATGACCGCTGACTCCTCTTCCTCCGGGCGCCTTGAGCGCGCCCTGGCGAGCCTGCGCGGACTGGCCGTGGGGGACGCCCTGGGCTCCCAGTTCTTCGTTCCGGCGCACTACCCCCTGCTGAAGCGACGCGAGCTGCCCGAGGGGCCCTGGCAGTGGACGGACGACACCGAGATGGCGTCCTCCGTGGTCGCCGTACTCGCCGCCGAGCACCGGATCGACCAGGACGCGCTGGCCCGCTCCTTCGCCGAGCACCACGACTTCGACCGGGGCTACGGCCCCGCCGTCAACCGCCTGCTGAGACTCGTCCGGGAGGGCGGGGACTGGCGTGAGCTGGCCGCCGGGCTGTTCAACGGACAGGGGTCCTGGGGCAACGGAGCCGCGATGCGCATCGCACCCCTCGGCGCCTGGTACGCGGACGATCCGGAACAGGCGACCCACCAGGCGGAGATCTCGGCCTACCCGACCCATCAGCACCGTGAGGCCGTCGTCGGAGCCATGGCCGTGGCCGCGGCGGCGGCGCTGGCCGGTTCGCCGGACGGCCCGCCCAGCCCCGAGTCGCTCCTGGACGGCGTCATCGCCCTGGTGCCGAAGAGCGCCGTAGGCCAGGGACTCCGGCGCGCCCGGGACATGCTCGACTACGGCGACGCCGGCACCGTCGCGGCCGTGCTCGGTTGCGGACGGCGTACGACCGCCCACGACACCGTTCCGTTCGCCCTCTGGTCCGCCGCGCGGCGTCTCGGTGACTACGAGGCGGCGTTCTGGACGACGGCCGGGGTCGGCGGCGACGTGGACACGACCTGCGCGATCGTGGGCGGTGTGCTCGCCTCGGGAAAGGCGGGGGCTCCGCCCGCCGAGTGGGTGGAACGGGTCGAGGCGCTGCCGGAGTGGGTGCCGACGGGGCCCTGACGGGCCGGATGACCGGCTTGGCCCCCTCGGCTGGCCTTTTGCGCGCCCTGTGCGGGCACACGGGGGCGGATCGGCCACCTCCAGAACTCTCTGTGTCCGCCGGGAACTCTCCGTGACTGCCGCCCGTTCCTCCCCTGTCGGTCGCACGCCGCGGCACGCCGAGGCGTGCGGCTGCGGGCGGCGGACAGCCGGGAGAGCGCGACGGTCGGAGGGGGTGCGGAGATGGCACGCGTGGTGCCTGCGCTGGTGCTGCTTGCCGTGCCGGTCGCCGTGTTGCTTGCCGTGCTGGTTCTCGTGCGGGCGTCGGCGGGTCTGATGCGGCGGGCCGGACCGCCGCGGGGGCCGTTCGCCCTCTGGCGGCAGTCCGGCCGGCCGCGGCTGTGCGCGGGCCGGACGGGATCAGCCGATGCCCGGGCCGGCCACGCCGGCGAGGGAGTCGAGATCGCTCTTGCGGACCCTGATCACCAGCCAGGCGGTGACGAACGCTACGCCGGCCATCGCGGCAGCCGGCACGAAGGCGGTGGAGATGCCGTGGGCGAGCACGTCATGTCCCCAGGGCGCGGGCAGCTGGTGCGTCTTGGCGAAGTGGGCCTTCTGCTCCGGCGAACCGTTGGCGAGGAACTTCGGCAGTTGCTTCTTCGCCTCGTCCTTGGCCGCCGAGCCGAACACGGTCGTCAGGATGGACAGTCCGAGCGAACCGCCCACCTGCTGCATGGCGTTGAGGAGCCCGGACGCCGCGCCTGCCTCGTGCTGGGCGACGCCGGACACCGCCGTGACGGTGGCGGTGACGAAGTTCAGGCCCATGCCGAAGCCGAACGCCAGCATCGGCCCGAGCACTCCGCCGACGTAGGAGCTGTCCGGCCGGATGAAGGTCTGCCAGACCAGCCCGGTCAGCACGAGCGCCGAGCCGGCCATCATGAACGGCCTGGGGCCGAGCCTCGGAAGGAAGCGCTGGGACAGTCCCGCACCGACCGCGATCGCGACCGTCACGGGGAGGAAGGCCAGGCCGGCCTTGATGGCGCTGTAGCCGAGCACGTCCTGTACGAACAGCACGATGTAGAAGAACATGCCGAACATCGCCGCGGCGAGGCTCAGCATGATCACGTACGTGCCCCAGCGGTTGCGGTCCGAGAACATCCTGAGCGGGGTGATCGGCTCCTTCGCCCGCATCTCGGTGAGGACGAAGGCGAGCAGCAGGACCGCGGCCGCGGCGAACGAGCCGAGGGTGAGGCCGTTCCGCCAGCCGTTCTCCGAGGCGCGGATGAATCCGTAGACCAGCAGGGCCATACCCGCCGTCGAGGTCAGCGCGCCCGTGATGTCGAAGCGGCCCGGATGCCGCTGGGACTCGCTGATGTACAGCGGCGCGAGCGACGCGATCAGCACGCCGATCGGCACGTTCACGAACAGCACCCACCGCCAGTCGAGCCAGTCGGTGAGCATGCCGCCCGCCAGCAGTCCGATGGCGCCACCGCCCGCGGACACGGCGGCGAACACGCCGAAGGCCCGGTTGCGCTCCGGGCCTTCGGGGAACGTCGTGGTGATCAGCGCCAGCGACGTGGGCGAGGCGATCGCGCCGCCCACGCCCTGCAGGGCCCGCGCGGCCAGCAGCTGCCAGGGTTCCTGGGCGAGACCGCCCAGCAGCGAGGCGAAGGTGAACAGCAGGATGCCGGTCATGAACACCCGGCGGCGGCCGAGGATGTCGCCGGCCCGCGCACCGAGCAGCAGCAGGCCGCCGAAGGTGAGCGTGTAGGCGCTGACCACCCAAGTGAGGTCCGTGGTACTGAACCTGAGTGCGTCTTGAATGTGCGGGAGCGCGATGTTCACAATCGTCGCGTCGAGTACCACCATGAGTTGGCAGGCCGCGATGACGGTGAGTGCGATGCCGGGATGCCCCTCCCGGCGGGCCACGCCCGGTTTCGGGTCCTGAAGCAGTTGAGAGGTCGTCACTATGGGTTCCCCCTGAAGACATTAGTGAACGATCGCGTTCACTGTCGCGTTCACGGTAGTGAGTCCCCAACAGTGAACGCAAGCGTTCACTTGATCCCGCGCCCCGCCTCGCGTCCCCCTGTTGCTGCAGCGCGGCGCCCCCCGCCCCGGAATCCCCGCTTCCTTTGCATGTTGGAGAGACATAGATGGTTACCTCGCGCTGGACGGCCGTACCGGACCGGGCGGCTTCCCCCCGTCGGCGCGGCGTGGTGCTGGAGCGCGCGATCCTCGATGCCGCGCTGGAACAGCTCGGTGAGGTCGGCTGGAAAGGGCTGACCATGGAAGGTGTCGCAGCCGGCGCTCAGACCGGCAAGGCCGCGGTGTACCGCCGCTGGCCCTGCAAGGAGGACCTCGTCGCGGACGCGCTGGTGGCGGGACTGCCCCGGGTCGAGGAGGCCCCGGACCTCGGCAGCGTGCGTGAGGACCTTCTCGCTCTGTGCCGGCAGGTGCGGCGGATCATGTACTCCCGACCTGGTGTCGCGCTCCGCTCCGTCATTCACGAGTGCGATCAAACTCAGGCGGAGCGCTTCCATGAAGTGATCGTCGGAGGAGTGGTGGAGCCGACCGTCAAGCTCCTCCGTGAGGTCATCATCCGTGGAATAGGGCGGGGAGAGGTGCGATCGGACGCGGCCAACGGCTATGTCTTCGATGTCATCCCGGCGATGATGATGTACCGCTCGAAGATGTGCGCCAGCGAATGGATCGACCAGGATCTTGAGGAGATGATCGATCAGCTGATGCTTCCGCTGCTCCGGCCCCATGGAGGCTGAGCCCGCATACCGGCGCGACCTGTGCGGAGGTCGGTCGACCGGGGTGTCCGGTGACGATCCCGGCGGCGTACGCTAAGGGCGCCATGCCGTACGAACCACCTACCCACACCGTCGAGCGCTCCCTGCGCGCCACGACCGGAGCGAAGGTCATTGCCGGTATCGACGAGGTGGGGCGCGGCGCCTGGGCCGGACCTGTCACCGTCTGTGCCGCGATCACCGGGCTCCGCCGTGCGCCCGAGGGGCTGACCGATTCCAAGCTGCTCACGATCAAGCGGCGCACGGAACTGGCCACGATGCTTCGGACGTGGGTGACGGGATACGCGCTGGGGCATGCTTCCCCTGAGGAGATCGACGACCTGGGGATGACGGCCGCACTGCGGCTTGCCGCGGTCCGTGCTCTGGACGGCCTGCCGATGCGCCCCGACGCCGTGATCCTCGACGGGAAGCACGACTACCTCGGCGCTCCCTGGAAGGTCCGCACGGTGATCAAGGGCGACCGGTCGTGTGTGGCCGTCGCTGCGGCGTCGGTGATAGCCAAGGTTCAGCGCGACAAAATGATGGCCGAACTGGGTATCGACCATGCAGACTTCGGATTTGCGGACAACGCCGGGTATCCGTCGCCCGTGCACAAGGCCGCACTGGCGGAGTGGGGGCCCACCCCGCACCACCGCTTGTCGTGGGCGTATCTTGATGCGTTGCCTCAGTGGCGGCACCTCAAGAAGGTCCGCAGCTGGGCGGACGGAAGCGTTCCGGAAATCGAGGGTCAGCTCGGCTTCGATTTCTGACGGTTCTGCTCGCACTGATGTGCCCCCCGGCCACCCGCGCCGCACCAATGTTTGATAAATATCAGCTCATGCCTCTCATTCCCGAGGAGCCTCAGATTCACGAGAGTGCCCAGGGTCCCCGCGCCACGCCCGCCAGCGGCCGTACCGCGCCGACCCCCCGCCCCGTACCCGGCCCCCGCCCCGCGGCTCCGTCCCGCCCCGGTCGCCCCGGCCCTCCGCGGCCGGCGCCGCCGGTACAGCGCACACCGCGTGACGTGACTCCGGCCCATCCGGGCCCGTCGGGCCCGGCCGCTCCCGCCGCCGTGCCGGCCGGCCCGCAGATCCAGCTGATCCCGGCCTCGGCCGAGGGAGCGGTCGACGCCGCCGACGAGGCGGTGGACCTGCTCCTGGACTCGGGCCGTGCCCCCGGCGACGTGCTCGTGCTCACCACCGGGTCCCAGCACCCGTGGGCGGAACACGAGTTGTCCTTCGGCGAAGCCTCCTACTGGGCGCAGCACGATGCCGGTGACGACGTCTTCTATGCCGACGCCGCCGCCGTCTCCCGCGCCGCGTCCCGCCCCGTGGTCGTCGTGGCCGTCAACGGAGGCCCCGCTTCCGTTGCCGCCTCGGCCCTTCCGCTGGCCCATGCCCGGGCCGGTGCCCTGCTGATCGTCTGCGGTGACCCGCAGCAGATCAACTCGGTGCTGGGCGCCGGCGTCTGAGCCGACCTCGGCACCTCGGGGCAACCGGGGCGGCGAACGAGCCGCTCCGGCGGCATCCGCACGGCGTCGTCCTCGGCATGCCCGGACGACGGGACGGCCGTTCCCTTCCTGGGGCGGCCTCCCCGCGACGCCGGGTGCACGGCGGTGGTCGTCCACAGGGAGGGCCGATCCCGGTGACGTCCTCGGATGCCGGCTGGATACCGGGATGCCGACATCGGCGACGGTGACCGACCCCGTACCCGTCGCCGTGCGCGCCCGGAGCGGCTCGTGGGAGACGGCCGCGCAGCCAGGCCGGGGCATGGGCGATTCGGTCTCCTACGGCTCGCACGACCGCCGGACGCCGCGCAGGTGCCGGTCCGTTCCCGGCGGGACACGGGCCGCACTGTCCCGGGCGACATACCTCTCCCAGGTGCGGCGGGGGCCTCGTCCGTGCGGCGGCCTGGCATCCCGAACGGCGCGCGGTTGCTGCGCTGACCGCACGGCCCCGTCGAGGACGCCGGAGACCGTCGTCCGCGAACTCGACCCGCTGCCCTGCCCTTCAGCGGGCCGCCGCGCGGCGGAGCACCTCGGAGACGGGGCCACCGGTGCGCGGCACGAGCGGCGGGGCCTCGGACATGGCGAGGGGTTCCGGTGCGCTGTCGGCGTTGGGACGGCGTCCGCTGCGTCCCTCGCCGAGCACGTGCCAGCCGTCGTGGGTCAGCGTGATGTACGCCCCGCACCGCAGCCCGTGCAGCGTGCAGGCGTCGCGCAGGCCCCACATCCAGGCCCCGTCCTCCTCCGTCCAATGCGCGTCGCCCTCACGGCAGTAGACGAGTACGGCCGTGCGCACCGGGGTGCGGCGCCGCAGGTCGTGCGGAATGACCCGGCGCAGCTGTGAGAGCAGCGCGTTGCGGAACATCCAGCCGTCGGCCGGGGCCGGACGGCGCGTGAACGAGGCGCTGGCGCACAGCCGCTCCTCCGGATCGAGCACGGCCACGATCGCCGTGGAGGGCATCGGCGCATGGCGGGCATGCAGCCCGCTGACGACCTCACGAGGGTTGCGCAGCAGAGGGATTCCGGCGGCGGCCCATTCGGCGGGCTCGAGCAGGCGATTGGCGGAAGCGGCGGACGCGGACGTCGACAAGGAGGCCGCCGAGGACGAGGCGAATCCGAAGGACACGTTCCTCCCTTCGGCTACGCGCCCATACTGCGGGCGAGGTCGGATTCGAGGGACCGCGCACCGCAGCAAAGCCCTACCTGATCGCGGACGAGCCGTGCGGGGAGCGGACCTCAATTCTTCCTGCCGAACTGGGATGCGGCAACGAGCAATTGGGGCCACCGACTGGTATCTGGCGGTGCGTGGCTTATATCCCTACCCAAAGGCCGGCCCCATGATGCCTGGGGCACGGGGGGCCTGCCCGCAGGGCTGCCGCGGGCCGGTGCGCGCTCACCCCTGGACGGCCAGGACCAGCGGCAACACCCCCCGCGCGCCGGACCTTCTGAGCAGACGCGCCGCGACCGCGAGGGTCCAGCCCGTCTCCGTGAAGTCGTCGACCAGCAGCACCGGGCCGCCCGCCTCGGCGAGCGCCGACGCGAGGGCGGGCGGCACCGTCAACGCACCGTCGAGGGCCTTCAGCCGTTGCGCGCTGTTGCTGCGGGGGACCCGCGGCACGTCCTCGGCGTACTCGACGGAACCGAGCAGCGGCAGCCGTCCGATCTCGGCGATCCGGGACCCCAGGGACCGGATCAGCAGGGGCCGGGTCCGCGAGGCCACGGTGACGACACCCACCGGCCGGGCCTGGGCGTCGGACGCGCCGGACGCCCAGCCGCCGGGCCCTTTCGCCCAGTCGGCCAGAACACCCACCACGGCCCGCGCCACGTCGTCCGGCACAGCGGTGTCCGGCGTCTGGGGGCCGAAGAGCGGACGCAGTCGATTGCCCCAGCCGATGTCCGACAGCCGCCCCAGAGCCCGCCCCGGTGAGGCCTGTTCACCGGCCGGAATGCGTCCCTTGAGGTCGATGCCGATGGCCGGCAGGCCCGTCGGCCACATACGACGGGGTTCCACCTCGACGCCGGCACGGCCCAGGTCGCTGCGCGCCGCGTCCACCGCCGCCGCGGACGAGTCGGCGGCGAAGCGCGGGCCGGCGCAGTTGTCGCAGCGGCCGCAGGGCTTGGCACCCTCGTCGTCCAGCTGACGCTGCAGGAACTCCATCCGGCACTCGGTGGTGGACGCGTAGGCGCGCATCGCCTCCTGTTCGGCCGCGCGCTGCCGGGCCACCCAGTCGTAGCGCTCGGTGTCGTACGACCAGGGCTGCCCGGTGGCGATCCAGCCGCCCTTGACGCGACGGACCGCTCCGTCCACGTCCAGGACCTTCAGCATGGTTTCCAGGCGGGAGCGACGCAGCTCGACCAGGGGTTCCAGCGCGGGCAGCGACAGCGGGCCGCCCGCCCGGGCGAGGACGTCCAGGGTGCGCCGGACCAGTTCCTCGGAGGGGAAGGCGAGCGACGCGAAGTACTCCCAGATCGCCTCGTCCTCCTTGCCGGGCAGCAGCAGTACCTCGGCGTGTTCCACCCCGCGGCCGGCGCGGCCGACCTGCTGGTAGTAGGCGATGGGGGAGGAGGGGGAGCCGAGGTGGATCACGAAGCCGAGATCCGGCTTGTCGAAGCCCATGCCGAGCGCCGAGGTGGCGATCAGCGCCTTGACCCGGTTGGCGAGCAGATCGTCCTCGGCCTGCTGGCGCTCGGCGTTCTCCGTCTTGCCCGTGTACGAGGCGACGCGGTGCCCGCGCTGCCGCAGGAACGCGGTGACCTCCTCGGCGGCGGCGACGGTGAGCGTGTAGACGATGCCGGAGCCCGGCAGGTCGTCGAGGTGGTCGGCGAGCCAGGCCATCCGGTGCGCGGCGTCGGGCAGCCGCAGCACGCCGAGACTGAGGCTCTCCCGGTCCAGCGGTCCACGCAGCACCAGCGCGTCCGACGTGCCGCCGGTGCCCAGCTGCTCGGCGACATCCGCGGTCACACGGGCATTGGCCGTGGCGGTGGTGGCCAGCACGGGGACACCGGGCGGGAGGTCGGCGAGCATGGTGCGCAGCCGCCGGTAGTCGGGGCGGAAGTCGTGACCCCAGTCGGAGATGCAGTGGGCCTCGTCCACGACCAGCAGGCCCGTCGCGGCGGACAGCTTGGGCAGGACCTGGTCGCGGAAGTCCGGGTTGTTCAGACGCTCCGGACTGACGAGCAGGACGTCGACCGCACCGGCCGCGATCTCGGCCTGGACGGCGTCCCACTCCTCGGTGTTGGCGGAGTTGATGGTACGGGCGTGGATGCCGGCCCGAGCTGCGGCCTCCACCTGGTTGCGCATGAGCGCGAGCAGGGGCGAGACGATGACCGTGGGGCCGCTCCCTCTGGCCCGCAGCAGCGAGGTCGCGACGAAGTACACCGCGGACTTGCCCCATCCCGTGCGCTGCACCACCAGGGCCCGGCGCCGCTCGGCGACCAGTGCCTCGATCGCCCGCCACTGGTCCTCGCGCAGCCGGGCCGCGCCCGTGGCATCCCCGACGAGCCGGGCGAGGACGGCGTCCGCCTGCGCCCGGAGATCCGCGTTGCTCGTGTGCTCCATGCATCCCATACAACAGGACAGGACTGACAAGCGGGCGGCGCCCGGTGCGGTCTGTGGACAGCCGGGACGGTGTTGTTGTGTCCCTGACCCGACTTGTCCACAGGGCCAACCGGAATCTCAAGATCCGCGAGATCGTCGGCGCATGACGAATCACAGCGAAACCGCCGGACCGTTCGAAAACAGCGACATCTCCGGACAGGAGCCGTCCGTCGGCCTGTCCGCCCACGACACACAGGTCACGTTGCGCACCCCCGCCGAACTGGCCGACGCCCTGCCCTACCTCCTCGGCTACCGCCCGGAGGACAGCATGGTGCTGGTGGCCCTGCACGACCGCGAGAGTCGGGGGCGTTTCGGCGGCCGGGCCCGCCTCGGCATCCCCGCGAACGAGGAGGACTGGGAGGCGGCCGCGCGCCAGCTCGCCCACGGACTGGTGACCGGCAGCGAACGACGGGGCGCCCGGCCCGAGCAGATGGTGGCCTACATCTGCCAGGAACCCTCCCCGGGAGAGTCGGGCCGCGACGTCAAACGACGGCTCGAACGGCTGGCCCACCTCCTGCGCACCCAGTGCGGCGACCTCGACGTGCCGGTCATCGAGGCACTGTGCATCTCCGACGGGCGCTTCTGGTCGTACTGCTGCCCGACCGAGGCCTGCTGCCCCGGGGACGGCTCGCCGATGGGCCTTCCCGGCACCTCCGTGCTGGCCGCCGCGGCCACCTACGCCGGCATCCAGGTCCGGGGCACGCTGCGCGAGTTGCGCGCCAGGCTGCAGCCCTGGGAGACGACCGCGGCCCTGGAGCAGGAGATCGCCCTGGACGCGGCCGGGATGGCTCTGGTGCCCCGCATTCTCGACGAGGGGTCCCGCGCGGCAGTGGCGGAGGAGACCCTGGGCCTCGCGGAGCGGGTCATCCGCCGCTTCGCCGCCGCGGCTCCGGTGTCCGGCGCACATCCCGCCGACCTGCGAGACGACGGCCTCCTGGCACACGACGAGGCGGCGACGCTGATCCTCGGACTCCAGGACCGCACGACCCGCGACCGTGCGGCCGTGTGGATGGAGGGCGACGAGGCGGGTCCGGCTCTCCGGCTCTGGCGCGCCCTGGCCCGCCGCTGCGTCGGTCCCTACGGCGAGCACGCCGCTGCCCCACTGACCCTGGCCGGTTGGGTCGCCTGGTCGACCGGTGACGAGTTGGAGGCCCGTGAGGCGCTGGCCATGGCGCTGGGCGCGGATCCCGATTACCTCTTCGCCCGGCTGCTGCACCAGGCCTGCAACGAAGGCATCGATCCGGAATCGGTCCGCCGCTGCCTGCGCGCCGAGCGCGCGGGGCGTACACCGGCGGACCACGCCGCACAGCCGCATCCGGAGCGGAAGGCGGCGCCCGCAGCGCTCGCGGCCGGCGACGAGGCGACGTCCGCAGCGCTCGCGGCCGGTGAAGAGGCGACGCCCGCGGCGAGCGCCGTCGCGAACGGCGAGGACGCCGAGCCGGGCCGGGGAACGGTGACACGCCGACGGCGCCGGGTGCGTTCCGCCGACGGCGGCGATGCCCCGCGCGCGGCTCGGTCCACCGGCGGCCGGAGGAGGCCGGCCGGCTCCCGCCCCGGCTCCCCGGCAGCCGTGCCCTCGCGCCCCGGCAGCCGCGGCCAGGACGGCACGCGCCCGCGGGCGGCGGAGCCGGGTGGCACCACGACCAGCGCGGTTCCGCCGCGAAAGGATCGAGGCAAGTCCGAGGAGGAGGGGTGAGCGTCGTACGGGTGAGCGTGGGAGGATCCCCGCTTCAGCAGGTCTGCGGCAGGAAGCCGCGTGGCCCCTCGGCGGACGCCTCGGGACGCGGGGCACGGCCCTGGAGCTCGCTGCGAAGGCGGTCTCGCGGGAGCCGGTGCGACTGCCGCGCCGGCGGCACCCTTCTGGCCCGCTTGACCGGCGGGGGCGACCGGACACACCCGACCGCTCGGGTCGTGTGCGAGGGCCCACCGCACGTCCGCTGGTGGTGGCGGCGCGCCACCGGCCTCCCCGGCACCGCCGCCCCCGCCCCCCGGCCCACGGACGGCTTCACCGAGGCGAGCCGTGACCCGGACGAGCCTCGCTCCGTTCACCTGAGTGGCGGAGCGCCCGCAAAGGCCCGGCCGCCGTACGACCCGTGTCCTGCGGCGCGCCCCTCCGGCCGCCCGGCAGGGCAGAGGCGCACCGAGCGCAGAGGAAGCCACCCCATGCACCAGCAGCCGACTCCGCCCTCCCCCGTCGATGACGAACGCCCGCCCTGGGCCCGGCGCGACTGGTTCCCGCCGGACGGTGCCGCCACGGCACGGCAGACCGTCGCCCGGCCCTCGCCGAGGAACCCCGGGCCGAACGGCTCGGCGGGCCACGGAAGGCCACCGGTCCCGGACCGGGGCCGCCGGACCACCGCGGCCCCGTCGGTGCGCACACCGCAGGACAGCCGTCCGGCCCCCGAGCTGCCGCCGACGCACACCGCCTTGATCTGTGTCGCCCTGCCCGGTCTCGCCATCTCCGGTGAGGGACAGCTGACCGGCCGGGGACTGGACGGGTTCTACCGAGGTGGCAGGCGCCTGCTCTCACGGTGTCAGGTCCGCGTGGCCGGCCGCGAACCGCTGGCCGTACAGGCCAGGATGACCGGCGCCGACAGTGCCCGTTTCGTGGGCACACTGCACGCTTCTCCGTCGGCGGGCCCCGATCCGGATGTCCTGGTCGAGCGGATCCGCCGTGCCGACGGAACCGAACGGATCATCCTCCGCAACGCGGCCGCGCGACCGCTCAGGCTGCCCGTCGAGGTCGCCCTCGGCACGGACCTCGCCGAACTCGGCACCATCGCCTCGGGCCGGGCAGGGCCCGAACTTCCGGCGACCGTCCACGACTCGGGCCTGCGCTGGGCCACGGCCGGAGCCGCCGCCTCCGTCACCGCGGACCCGCCGCCCGCCGACGCCCTCGCCTCGGCCGGACTGCTGCGCTGGGAACTGGAAGTGCCCGCGGGCGGCACGGCGGCGGTGGAGCTCCGGGTGCGGCTCGACGGCGCCGGCCCGCTGCGGGCGGCGGGGCAGGCCACGACCAGTCCGTTCGCTCCCGCCAGAGCGGCCGGCGACGACTCCCGGGTGGCCCCGCTGCTGCACGCGGCGGTGGCCGACCTCCAGGCCCTGCTCCTGCGCGACCCCGCCCACCCCGCCGACACCCACCTCGCGGCGGGCGCGCCCTGGCGCTGCGGCATGGCCCCCGCCGACGCACTGGCGGCGGCCCGCATGACACTGCCGCTCGGCACCCGGCTCGCCGCGGGCACACTGCGCACCCTGGCCCGCACCCAGCTTCCGGACCGCAGCCCACGGCCCGGCATGATCCCCGGACCACGACGCGACGCCGGCCCACTCCTGCCGCCCGGATGCACGGGCACGGAGGCCACCCTGCTCTTCCCCGTCCTGCTCGCCGAGGCCCGCCGCTGGGGCCTGCCGGAGCAGGAGACGACAGAGCTGCTGCCCACGGCGGAACGCTGTCTCACCTGGCTGCGCAGTACCGCGGGCGACGGCCCCTACCTCCACGACCCGCAACCCGGAGGTCCGGCCCGCTGCGAGACACAGGCCCACGCGTATCGGGCCGCCCTGCTCGGCGCCGATCTCCTGGACGCGTACGACCGTCCCGGTGCCGACGACTTACGGCAGTGGGCCCAGGCCCTGCAGACGGCCTTCCGGGCCGACTTCTGGGTCGCGGACCGCGGCGGCGGACGCCCCGCCGCGGCCCTGGCACCCGACGGCCGTCCTGTGCCGCACCTCGGCTCCACCGCCGTCCACCTCCTCGACACCGGCCTGCTCGGCTCCGGCCGGCTCGCCCCGGGCCTGCTGGACGCCGTGCAGACGGAACAGCTCGCCCGGCTGCTCGGAACCCCCGCCATGGACGCGGGCTGGGGGTTGCGCGGCCTCGGCGCCAAGGAGGCGGGACACAACCCGTTCGGTCACCGGACCGGAGCCGTCCGGGTGCACGACACCGCACTCGCCGTCGCCGGACTGGCCGCCGCCGGCTATGAGAAGGAATCCGCCGGCCTGCTGAGAGGGCTGCTGGAAGCGGCGGAACACTTCGGTCACCGGCTGCCGGAGATGTTCGGCGGAGAGCAGCGATCTGGCGGGAGCGCTCCCCTTCCGCACCCCGCGGCCTGCCGGCCGGCGGCCACCGCGGCGGCCTCCGTGATCATGATGCTCACCTCGCTCGCGGGCATCCGCCCGGACGCCCCCGCCCGCACAATCACCCTGAGCCCCGTGCGGAGCGCGCCGCTCGGCGAACTCGGTCTGACGGGGCTGCGCGTCGCCGGTGCGCCGTTCGCCGTGCGGGTCAGCCGGCTGGGGCTCGCCATGGTCGAGGAGGCGGCGGACGGCCTGCAACTGGGAGTGTGACCTCGTATGACGCGAGGGGGACGGGGATGGGAGCCGGCCCCGTGGCCCGCACCGGTACGAAGTGGAACCACGATCGATGCGGTCGGCGAGGGGAGTGTTTATCGTCAGGAAGACGACTATGATCGCCGCATGCCCTACGACCCGTCAGCCTTCCCGCCCTTCGCCGTCACCGTGGACCTGGTCGTGCTGACCGTGCGCCGCCATGCCCTGTGCGCGCTGGCGGTCCGCAGGGGCGAGCCGCCGTTCCAGGGGCGCTGGGCGCTGCCCGGCGGTTTCGTACGGGCCGACGAGGACCTCTCCCAGGCAGCGGCGCGCGAGCTCGCCGAGGAGACCGGGCTGTGTGCACACGGCCCCGCGGCCCCGGCCCAGGACAACGGCGCCCACCTCGAACAACTCGCCACCTATGGCGACCCCGAAAGGGATCCGCGGATGCGCGTGGTGAGCGTCGCGCACCTCGCGCTCGCGCCCGACCTGCCGGCGCCGCGGGCGGGAGGCGATGCCAGCAACGCCCGCTGGGCGCCCGTCGAGGAACTGCTCCAGCAGGGCGGTTACGGCCGCGACGGCGAGCCCATGGCACCGCTCGCCTTCGACCACGCCCAGATCCTCGCCGACGGGGTGGAGCGGGCCCGGTCCAAGATCGAGTACTCATCGCTGGCCACCGCGTTCTGCCCGAGCGAGTTCACCGTCGGCGAGCTGCGCAGGGTGTACGAGGCGGTGTGGGGGGTGGCGCTCGATCCGCGCAACTTCCACCGCAAGGTCACCGGGACCCCCGGATTCCTCGTCCCCACCGGAGGTACGACCACGCGCCAGGGGGGACGGCCGGCCCAGCTCTTCAGGGCCGGCGGCGCCACCCTGCTCAATCCGCCGATGCTGCGTCCCGAGGTCTGAGGCGTACGGGTTCGCGGGCCGCCCGGACCGCCCGGCGTGCCGACCGCACATGCCGAGCCCGGCTCCGTCGAACGGCGGACGCCAAGCGGGTCGACTCGCATTGCATGCATTAGCAGATCGGGTTATACCCGAAAAACCGGACATTACGCGCTATCTTGCTGCAGGTGATCCATGCCTTCGGACTGACCAGCAATCCCCGCAAGGCGCACCCGCCCGCCGTCGACGACGTCTCCTTCGAAGCACGCGCGGGAGATGTCACGGTGCTCCTCGGAGGTGCCGGCGCGGGCAAGACGACGGCGCTCAGACTGATGCTCGAGCTTCAACAGGGGCGCGGCATCACCTACTTCAAGGGGCGGCCCCTGCACCGGATCGCCCATCCGGCACGGGAAGTCGGTGTGCTCCTCGGCGACGTACCGGGGCATCCGGCCCGCTCGGTCCGCGGCCATCTGCGCATGTTGTGCGCGGCTTCGGGAGTACCCGCGCGACGGGCCGACGAGGTTCTCGAAGCGGTGGGCCTCGTCAGCCTCCGCGAGGAGCGGCTCGGCACGCTCTCACGCGGAATGGACCGCAGACTCGGCCTGGCCTGTGCCCTGCTGCCCGACCCGCACACGCTCGTCCTGGACGAACCCGCCGACGGACTCTCGGCCCGTGAGGCGCAGTGGCTGCACGGCATGCTGCGGGCCCATGCCGACCAGGGCGGCACGGTGCTCTACAGCTCCGCCGATCCCAAGGAGGCTGCACGCACGGCCGACCGGGTCGTCACCCTGGACCGCGGCAGACTCGTGGCCGACCAGGAGGCGCGGGAGTTCGCCCGTACCCGGCTGCGTCCGCGCGTGGCGGTCCGCAGCCCGCACGCGGCGCGTCTCGCGGCTCTGCTCACCAAGGAGGCCCGCACCACCCGCCGCTCTGTCGAAGTCGTGCACGAGGGCGGCAATCGTCTCTCGGTGTACGGCTCCACGACCGCCGACATCGGCGACGCGGCCTTCCGTCATGGCATCCTCATCCACCAACTGGCCGACGAGGTCGGTGACATGGGGCCGGGTGCCGGTGCCGGACCCGTCGTCCTCTCGTCGGGGGACGCGGGTGTGGTGGCGTCGAAGGGGCCGGCGGCAGACGGGGGCGACGCCGGCTCGTCGCCGGCGGAGCCCGGGCCGCCCGTCGGCGGTTCGGTGGCGGGGGAGCCGGGTGCCTCGTGGGCCGGCGGCGGGCCGGGCGCCGGTGCCGGACCCGTCGTCCCCTCGTCGGCGGATGCGGGCGTGGTGGCGTCGAAGGAGCCGGCGGCAGACAGGGGCGACGCCGGCTCGTCGTCGGTGGCGCGTGGGGCGACCGTCCGCGGCTTGCTGATGCCCGAGAGGGCCGTGCCCGGCTTGCCGACGGTGAAGTCCGGCGCCTCGTGGGTCGGCGTGGCCGCGTCGCTGTCGGGCCCTGTGGCGCCTGCGTGGTCGGTGGCGGAGCCGGATGCGCCGCCGCTCGGCTCGTCCGAGGCGGAGCCGGACGTCGAAGCATCAGGCCTCTTGCCGGGAGAGCCGGGCGCCCCGCCGCCGGATACCTCCGCGCGGGACCGGAGCGCCATGCCGTTCGGCTTCTCGGTGGGGAACCGCGAGAACGCCCCATCGGACACCTCGCCGCCGCAGGGGGGTACGCCCAGCGGCTCCCGGCGGGAAGAACCGTCGGCGGGGGAGGAATCGCCCTCGGGGCACGGCGAGCGGGCTCCCGGCGCCGAGGCGGCGTCGCTCGGAGAGGGTTCCCGCCTCTCCTCGGGTGAAGGGCCGTCGGCGCGGGAGTCGGCGCAGGCCGCCGACGGTGAGGTGCCGTCGCACGCAGAGGCGCCCGGTACTCGCCCGGGTACCGAGCAGACCGAGACCACTCGTCCGGTGTCGACCGAAGGCGCTTCGCCTGCCGGCACCGGCACGGAAACCGGCAGATCGGCGCACGCCGGCGCCGAGCCGGACGGCATGGAGATGCCTGCCGGGGCGGGGACGCCCGACGGAACGGACGGCACCCACCGCGTGGAGGCGCGCGAAGGCGTGGGCGGGTCGCTCGGAGAGAACGCGCCCGGTGGCGTCGCGTCCGGCGAAGACGCGGGCGACGGTCACGACGCCCCTGACGGCCACGACGCGCCCCCCGGGGAGGACGCTCCGGACGGAGGTGGAGCCGGAGACGTCCCCGCCGAGGTGCTGGCGGGAGCCCGCGGCGCGCGGACCGTCGAAGCCGCGAGCACGGCGCGCGCCGCGCGCGACGCGGTCTCGGCGGCCCGGGGGCCGCAGACCGGCCTCACGAACGCCCTGGCAGGCCGTATCCCCGCCCTCCGCATCCCCGCCCTCCGCATCCGGCTCCCCGGCGCCAGGAATCCCTGCAGCCGTCAGCCGGACTCCCCGCAGAGGTCCCGTCCTGCCGGTGCCAGTGGCCTCGACACCCTGCCCCCGCTCCCACCCCCCATCACCGTGCGTCCCGCCCCCAGCCCCCTGCGTCCCCTGCGCTACGAGCTCCGGCGCGCGACCGGGATCGGCGTCGGCTTCGTCACCTGCGGCGCCGTACTGGTGGTGTCCGCGCTCACCGCCGTACTGCTGGGCAGGCTCGGCCACACCCCGCAGGCGCGACTGTTCGCCGCGTGGCCGCGGCAGCTGCCGCTGCCGCCCGCCGCGCTCGCGGCAGGACTGCTCGGTGCGCTGGCCTTCGGGGACGAGTTCCGCCACCCCGCCCTCGCGGCGGACCGCGGCACCGTGCCCCGCCGGCTGGGGCTGCTCACCGCGAAACTGCTCGTCTCCGGAGCCACCGCGGTGCTGCTGGCCTTCCTCACCATGGGCTGCGACGCCGAAGCGCTCTACATCGTCTACGGACGGGAGCTGACACAAGTTCCCGCCGACTGGCTTTCGCTGAGCGCCAGTTGGTTCGGCCTGGTCGTCGGCTGTGCCTGGGCCGGTGTCCTGGCGGCCGGTGTGTTCCGGTCCACCACGGGTGGCCTGGCGGCCGTACTGGCCGTGCCCGTTGTCGTCGTTCCCCTCGTGGACAAGGTGACGCAGGGGTCGGCCCTGCGCACGGCTGCCGGGTTCCCGGTGCGGATGCGGGAGGTCTACCTGCTGCAGTGGCCGTTCGGAGGTGAACGCTACCTGCTCGGACTGGTACGCGTGCTCGCCCAACCCGTGGGCGGAGCCCTGGCGTTGTCACTGTCGGCACTGCTGTGCGCGTATCTGTTCACGACGCTGCGCGCCCGGTTCCAGTGACGAGCATGCGCACACATCCGGTCCCGGCATGTGCACAACTCCCCGCGGAAAGCCCATTTCTTTCCGATAAGGCGTCAATTGCGACGGGGTGAGCGATCACCCTTTCGTGTGCTTTTCACCAAAGACCTCAAGGGAGTTGGAGGCGACGCCGACAAAGGATCCGTGAGTACCCTTGCGCACACCATGATGACCGCCGCCCGCTCCACCGACTCCGGTCTGGCCGGCCCGGGCGATCTCGACCGCTACCCCTACGCAGAGTCCCAGGTGGGCGATCGCGTCGCAGCGCCCACCTGGGAAGGTGCGGACCCCGACCTGGGCCGCGTCGGCCGGCGTGCCGCGGGCAGCCGCGGACGTGGACTGCACGGCCAGCTCGTCCAGCAGCTCGGCCAGATGATCGTCTCCGGCGACCTCGGCGCGGACCGTCCGCTGGTGCCCGAGGAGATCGGCCAGCGCTTCGAGGTCTCCCGCACCGTCGTCCGCGAGTCGCTCCGTGTCCTCGAAGCCAAGGGCCTGGTCAGCGCCCGCCCGAACGTCGGCACGCGTGTGCGTCCCGTCAGTGACTGGAATCTGCTCGATCCGGACATCATCGAGTGGCGGGCCTTCGGCCCCCAGCGCGACGACCAGCGCCGCGAGCTGAGCGAGCTGCGCTGGACGATCGAGCCGCTCGCCGCCCGCCTCGCCGCCGGGCACGGGCGAGAGGAGGTGCAGCAGCGCCTCTGTGACATGGTCGAGATCATGAGCCATGCCATGGCGCAGGGCGACGCGCTGACGTACTCGCGCGCCGACGGAGAGTTCCACGGCCTGCTCATCCAGATCGCCGGCAACCGCATGCTGGAGCACCTCTCCGGGATCGTCTCGGCGGCCCTGCAGGTCTCCGGCGGCCCGGTCACGTCCTGTGACCGGCCGAACGAGGCGTCTCTCGCGCAGCACGCGCGGATCGTCGACGCGCTCGGCACCGGCGACGGCGCGGCGGCCGAGGCGGCCATGCGTCAACTGCTCACGGTCCACCCCGAGGTCGAGCGCGTGGTGCCCGCCCCGCGCGAGCACTGACCCCCGCGGCCAAGGCGGTGCGGTCGCCGGTGCGTGGCGTCCTCGTGGTGCTCGTGGCGGCGCCGGGCTCGGTGCCGGACGTCGCCGGACCCCGCCGGACCCTGTGCGGTCCGGCGGGGTCCAGCGGTGCGACGGGCCCGCCGCGGTCCTCCGCGTGGCCGGGCGAGACGCCAAGGCTAAACCTATTTGTCTATTTCTGAATGCTTTTGATCGCTTACGGGGTGTGACTCGGGCCACGCAGATTGGGCGTAACGCTCGCGGAGACAGCGCGATGACCTAAGAGGTGACAGCCGCGGAGGGAATACGGACGCCATGACAGGCGCTGTGCATCTCCCAGGCCCCCGCCCGCGCCGTCGGCCATCCCCAGGCCGGTGGTCGGCTCCTGTCCGCAGTGGACGGTGCCGGAAGCCGTTTTCCAACGTTCCGAGAGGTTGTTCGTGTCGGCCAGCACATCCCGTACGCTCCCGCCGGAGATCGCCGAGTCCGTCTCTGTCATGGCGCTCATTGAGCGGGGAAAGGCTGAGGGGCAGATCGCCGGCGACGATGTGCGTCGGGCCTTCGAAGCTGACCAGATTCCGGCCACTCAGTGGAAGAACGTACTGCGCAGCCTCAACCAGATTCTTGAGGAAGAGGGTGTGACGCTGATGGTCAGTGCCGCAGAGCCCAAGCGCACCCGCAAGAGCGTCGCAGCGAAGAGTCCGGCCAAGCGCACCGCCACCAAGACGGTCGCGGCGAAGACGGTGACGACCAGGAAGGCCACCACCGCCACCGCGGCCGCCCCCACGGCGTCCGCCGCTCCGGTCACCGCCGATTCCGCCGAGGAAGCCGCACCCGCCAAGAAGGCCGCCGCCAAGAAGACGACCGCCAAGAAGGCGGTCGCCAAGAAGACCGTCGCCAAGAAGACGGCCGCCAAGAAGACCACGGCCAAGAAGGACGACGTCGAGCTTCTTGAGGACGAGGTTCTCGAGGACACCAAGGTCGCCGACGAGCCCGAGGGTGCCGAGAGCGCGGGCTTCGTCCTGTCCGACGAGGACGAGGACGACGCGCCCGCGCAGCAGGTCGCCGCGGCCGGCGCCACCGCCGACCCGGTCAAGGACTACCTGAAGCAGATCGGCAAGGTCCCCCTGCTCAACGCCGAGCAGGAGGTCGAGCTGGCCAAGCGCATCGAGGCGGGTCTGTTCGCCGAGGACAAGCTGGCCAACGCCGACAAGCTGGCGCCGAAGCTGAAGCGCGAGCTGGAGATCATCGCCGAGGACGGCCGCCGCGCCAAGAACCACCTGCTGGAGGCCAACCTCCGTCTGGTGGTGTCCCTGGCCAAGCGCTACACCGGCCGCGGCATGCTCTTCCTGGACCTCATCCAGGAGGGCAACCTCGGTCTGATCCGCGCGGTCGAGAAGTTCGACTACACCAAGGGCTACAAGTTCTCCACGTACGCCACCTGGTGGATCCGTCAGGCCATCACCCGCGCCATGGCCGACCAGGCCCGCACCATCCGTATCCCGGTGCACATGGTCGAGGTCATCAACAAGCTCGCGCGCGTGCAGCGCCAGATGCTCCAGGACCTGGGCCGCGAGCCCACCCCGGAGGAGCTGGCCAAGGAACTCGACATGACCCCGGAGAAGGTCATCGAGGTCCAGAAGTACGGCCGCGAGCCCATCTCGCTGCACACCCCCCTGGGTGAGGACGGCGACAGCGAGTTCGGTGACCTCATCGAGGACTCCGAGGCCGTCGTCCCGGCCGACGCGGTCAGCTTCACGCTCCTGCAGGAGCAGCTCCACTCCGTTCTGGACACCCTGTCCGAGCGCGAGGCCGGCGTCGTCTCCATGCGGTTCGGGCTCACCGACGGTCAGCCGAAGACCCTCGACGAGATCGGCAAGGTGTACGGCGTGACGCGTGAGCGCATCCGCCAGATCGAGTCCAAGACCATGTCGAAGCTGCGCCACCCGTCGCGTTCCCAGGTGCTGCGCGACTACCTCGACTAGGTCGCGGTCGTACGACGGCGAAGGCCCGGCTCCCCGTGTGGGAGCCGGGCCTTCGTGCTGCGCGCATCCACGTCGTGGATCACCCTGGGTGTTCCCAGCACCACCCGGAGTGAGGAGCCTGCATGCGTCGTTCCGTTGCCCGGTCACTGATCCGGCCGCTTGCCCTGGCGGCCGCCATGACCGTCATACCCCTGGTCAACGCGACACCCGTGGCCGCCGACAGCGTGGTGGTCGGGGGCTTTCCGATAGATGTCTCCCAGGCCCCGTGGACGGTCGCCCTGTCCAGCCGTGACCGGTTCGGCGGTACACGGGCGGGCCAGTTCTGCGGGGGCGTGGCGGTCGCACGGACGACGGTGCTCACCGCGGCTCACTGCCTCGGCGAGGATGTCCTCGGGGCCCCTCCCAGCCGCATGCGGGACCTGAAGGTCATCGCGGGCCGCACCGACCTCCTGTCGGCGGAAGGCCAGGAGATCCCCGTACGGGACGCCCGGATCAACCCCGGGTACGACAGCGAGACCCACGCCGGCGACTTCGCCGTGATCACGCTCGCCAAGGAGCTGCCGCAGAGCGCGGTCGTCCCCATGGCGAGTGCGGGCGACCCGGCCTACACGCCGGGCACCGAGGCCCTGGTCTCCGGATGGGGTGACACCAGTGGCGCGGGCGCCTACCCGCGCACGCTGCACGCCGCACGGGTGCGTGTGCTGGCCGACGACCTCTGCACCCGTGCCTACCCGGGTGGCCCCGACGGCACCTATCGCGCCGACAGCATGCTCTGCGCCGGAGAACCCGCCGGCGGCCCGGACGCCTGCCAGGGCGACAGTGGCGGCCCGCTGGTGGCGGCAGGGCGGCTGGTCGGGCTCGTGTCCTGGGGGAGCGGCTGCGGCAGGCCGGGCAACCCCGGCGTCTACACCCGCGTATCCGACGTCGTACGGGGCCTGGGAGCGGCCTCAGGGAGCCAGAAACGGCCCCAGGCGCGCCCCTGAGGCGCTCGCACGGGGCATGAGCACGGGCGGCCGCTCCACGGCAGGAGCGGCCGCCCGTTCACCGGCCTGCGCCGGGGCTGGCTCGTCGTGTGTGCGAGATTCAGCGCTCTTCTTCGGAAGCGGTGCCCGTGCCCGGAAGGGACGTCAGCCGCTCCGTCTCGTCCTGTATCTCAGCGGCGATCTTCTTGAGTTCCGGCTCGAACTTGCGACCGTGGTGGGCGCAGAAGAGCAGTTCTCCGCCGCTCAGCAAGACGACGCGCAGGTATGCCTGGGCGCCGCAGCGGTCGCAGCGATCGGCGGCCGTCAGCGGGCTCGCGGGGGTCAGAACAGTAGTCACGTCGCCTCTTCTCTAGCTCGACGAGCTGTCGTACCAGGGTCAACATCCAACCAGCCCGAAAACGTTCCCGCTCGTGGCTTTTCCTCGAAAAAATTCTTCCGGGGCGGCTGTTTGCTGCCGGTTGGCGGCGAATGTGCCGTAGTGCGTCTCTTGTGCTGCTTACGGTTTCGCGCAGTGTTGTGTCTCGGTCCTCCAGGCCGGGTTGCCTGTTGTTCATGAGGACGTGCCCGGAGCCTAAATGGTTCATGCCTCCAAGGGAACGTGATGTGTACTTCACTCCATCGAGGGATCGAACACGCATGCGAGCGTGGACTAGTCTGAGTTCTCGACGAGGGTGGCGTTACACCGGCTCTACCAGGCCTCGGTACCCTCTGAGCGGCAACCGAAGCCGTCCCCTTACCCAGTAGGGGGTCAACTGAAATTCAGCGAGGAGCGAACCGCGTGACCGCCGACACGTCCGTGCCGTCCACAGCGCTGCTGGCAGGAGCAGACCGGGACGGTTCCAACTACACCGCGCGGCACCTGCTCGTCCTCGAGGGCCTCGAGGCCGTGCGCAAGCGCCCTGGCATGTACATCGGCTCGACCGACAGCCGCGGTCTGATGCACTGCCTCTGGGAGATCATCGACAACTCCGTCGACGAGGCCCTCGCAGGTGTCTGCGACCGCATCGAGGTGGTCCTCCACGACGACGGCTCCGTGGAGGTGCGCGACAACGGCCGCGGCATCCCCGTGGACGTCGAGCCCAGGACCGGCCTGTCCGGCGTCGAGGTCGTCATGACCAAACTGCACGCGGGCGGAAAGTTCGGCGGCGGCTCGTACGCCGCCTCCGGCGGTCTGCACGGCGTCGGCGCCTCCGTGGTCAACGCCCTGTCCGCCCGTCTCGACGTCGAGGTGGACCGCGGCGGCCACACCCACGCCATCAGCTTCCGGCGTGGTGTGCCGGGCGCCTTCGGGGCCGACGGCGCCGAGGCGAAGTTCGAGGCCAAGAGCGGGCTGCGCAAGACCAAGAAGATCCCCAGGACCCGCACCGGCACGCGCGTGCGGTACTGGGCCGACCGGCAGATCTTCCTCAAGGACGCCAAGCTCTCCCTGGAGAACCTGCACCAGCGCGCCCGCCAGACCGCCTTCCTGGTGCCGGGCCTGACCATCGTCGTCCGCGACGAGCTCGGCCTCGGCGAGGGCGGCAGCAAGGGCGAGGAGTCCTTCCGCTTCGACGGCGGCATCAGCGAGTTCTGTGAGTACCTGGCGGGCGACAGGCCGGTCTGCGACGTGCTGCGCTTCTCGGGCCAGGGGACCTTCAAGGAGACCGTTCCGGTCCTGGACGAGCACGGTCAGATGACCCCCACCGAGGTCACCCGCGAGCTGGGCGTCGACATCGCCATGCGCTGGGGCACCGGCTACGACACCACGACCCGGTCCTTCGTCAACATCATCGCCACGCCGAAGGGCGGCACCCATGTCGCCGGCTTCGAACAGGCTCTCACCCAGACGCTGAACGACGTCCTGCGGGCCAAGAAGATGCTGCGCGTGGCCGAGGACAACATCGTCAAGGACGACGCCCTGGAGGGCCTCACCGCCGTCGTCACCGTGCGCCTGGCCGAGCCGCAGTTCGAGGGTCAGACCAAGGAGGTCCTCGGTACGTCGGCGGCCCGCCGCATCGTGAACAACGTGGTCACCAAGGAACTGAAGGCGTTCCTGACCGCCACCAAGCGGGACGCCGCCGCCCAGGCCCGGGTCGTCATGGAGAAGGTGGTGGCCGCCGCCCGTACGCGCGTCGCGGCCCGCCAGCACAAGGACGCCCAGCGGCGTAAGACCGCCCTGGAGTCCTCGTCCCTGCCGGCGAAGCTCGCCGACTGCCGCAGCGACGACGTCGACCGCAGCGAGCTCTTCATCGTCGAGGGCGACTCCGCGCTCGGTACGGCCAAGCTGGCGCGGAACTCCGAGTTCCAGGCCCTGCTGCCGATCCGCGGCAAGATCCTGAACGTGCAGCGGTCGTCCGTGACCGACATGCTCAAGAACGCGGAGTGCGGCGCGATCATCCAGGTCATAGGAGCGGGCTCGGGGCGTACCTTCGACATCGACCAGGCCCGCTACGGCAAGATCATCATGATGACCGACGCCGATGTGGACGGCTCCCACATCCGCTGCCTGCTGCTCACGCTGTTCCAGCGCTACATGCGGCCGATGGTCGAGGCCGGCCGGGTCTTCGCCGCTGTGCCGCCGCTGCACCGCATCGAGATCGTCCAGCCGAAGAAGGGCCAGGACAAGTACGTCTACACGTACTCGGACCGCGAGCTGCGCGACAAGCTCATGGAGTTCCAGAGCAAGGGCATCCGGTACAAGGACTCCATCCAGCGCTACAAGGGTCTGGGCGAGATGGACGCCGACCAGCTGGCCGAGACCACGATGGACCCCCGCCACCGCACCCTGCGGCGGATCAACCTCGCCGACCTGGAGGCCGCTGAGCAGGTCTTCGACCTGCTGATGGGCAACGACGTGGCGCCCCGCAAGGAGTTCATCTCCAACTCGGCGGCCACGCTGGACCGGTCGCGCATCGACGCGTAGCCGCCGCGCCGGGCTTCGGCCGACAGGTTTGCCCGCGGCGGGTTGAGCGGGGTACGCCCGGGGCGGCGCGAGCGGAGTCGGTTCGGAGCCGGCCGCGCCGCGCCCGCGGGGCTCGGGTGCCTGCGGGGCCGGGGAGCCGGCGAAGGGCGACGGTGAGCCGTTCTCCGCCGACCCGAGGCCGTCCTCGCGGGCCGGGCGGGGGCCGGCGGCCCGGCGGGGCTGTGGGCGCGGCTCGCGTTCGACCGGGGCGTCCGCCGGCCCACCACGAGCTGTACCGGCCGACGGGACCTTGCCCTGTCTGCCCTCCGCCCCTCAGCCGTCCCCCACGTGGTTCTACACCCGTGGGTGGAGACGGACCGCTGCAGGATTCCACCCGTGATCCACCCCGGCGCCGATCTCCCGACCTGCGCTTTTCCGTAGCTTCGTAGGTGTCGGCAGCGCCCGCTCCCGGCACCTTCTTCTCGCTCACGGAGGCTCTGATGTCCGGGTTCGCCAACGCGCTGGTGATCGTGGCCGTCGCCGCCATAGTGATCGCGCGGCAGTTCCGTGCCCGCGCGATCAACACCGACCGGCGCTGGTGGCTGATCCCCGTGATCCTCGGCGTGGTCGCGCTGCGCGAGCCCGGCATCCTCGACGCTCACCACCGAACGGAATCCGCCGTACTGCTCGTGGTGGAGCTGCTCGTCGGTCTGGCCACCGGCGCCGGATGGGCCTGGACGACCCGTATCTGGACCGAACCGGACGGTGTCGTGTGGACCAAGAGCACCAAGGCGAGCATCGCCGTATGGGTCGTGGGCATCGCCCTGCGGATCGGTGTCTTCGGCATCGGCCACGCGCTCGGTCTGCACCAGGACAGCGCCGCCCTGATGCTCGGACTCGCCACCACCCTGCTGGTCCGCGGCGGAATCCTGGTCTGGCGTGCCCAGCCCCTCGGCGCCGTGAACCGCCCCGCCCCGGCGTACGGTGACGACATGCGGTCGGTCAGGAGGGAGCGCGCGTGACGGAGAACGCCTGGACTCGCTGGCCGTCGCAAGAGGCGCTCGGCCGTGCCGGAATCAGCCAACGCCGGCGCATGCTGGCCTGGGCCGTCAGGGCCCTTGTGATCGCCCTGCTGCTGTGGGGCGCGTACAACCAGAAGCACGTCGGTATCTGGAGCGGACTCGCGGCGATGGCCGGGGTCGTCGCCGCCGCTCTCCTCGCCTGGGCCTTCTACCGGACCACCTACCAGCACCGGCTGGTGCCTTCCCTGACGCTGCTGGCCGCGCTGATGGGCCTGGCGGTCGGCGCCGAGGCCGCCGGGTTCAGGGGACTGGCCCTGGTGCTCTGGTGCGGCTGCGGGGTCACCGCCCTGGAGCGGCTGCCCCTCGCGGCCGCGACTCCCGTGACGTCGGTGGGCCTGGCCGCGTACTCCGCTTTCAACAACGACGTGTGGCTGACCACGGCCGCCTCGGTGGTGGGCATGGCCCTCGCCGGATACGTCCTGCGGCTGGACGCGGAGGCTCGTGGCAACGCACAGCGGCTGCTCACCCAGGAGCGGGCAGCCAGGGCGGCCGAGGCGGAGTCCGCGGCACTGGCCGAGCGAGCGCGGATCGCACGGGAGATCCACGACGTGCTCGCCCACAGCCTCTCGGCGCAACTGGTGCACCTGGAGGCGGCCCGGCTGCTGATCGAGAACGGCGCGGACCGCGAGCGGATCCTGGAGCGGGTGGTGGCCGCCCGGGGCATGGCCCGGGACGGACTCGCCGAGACCAGACAGGCACTGTCCGCGCTGCGGGGCGATCTGACCCCGCTGGAGGACTTCCTGAGCGAACTCGTCAGCGGGTCCGACGGCGCCGAGGTCACCGTGACGGGTGAGCGCAGGCCGCTGTCGGCCGAGGCCTCCCAGACCGTGCGCAGAGTCGCCCAGGAGGCGTTGACGAACGTCCGCAAGCACGCCCAGGGCGCCAAGGTGCAGCTGCGGCTCGACTACGGCGAGCACGAAGTGACGCTGGACGTAAGGGACTCGGGCGGCCGGCCGGGCGAACTCACGGGGTCCGGAGGGGGGTACGGTCTGCTGGGCATGCGGGAGCGTGCCGAGCTGCTGGGCGGCTCTCTGGACGCGGGGGCGGGCGAGGAAGGGTTCGTGGTGACGCTGAGGGTGCCGGTATGACGCAGACGGAGGGGGAGAAGCAGCCCGCACGGGTGGTGGTCGCCGACGACCAGACCGTGGTCCGGGAGGGCATCGTGATGCTGCTCGGGCTGCTGCCCGGGGTTCAGGTCGTGGGTGCCGCGGGAGACGGCGAGGAGGCGGTGCGACTGGTCGCGGAACTGGCCCCGGACGTCGTCCTGATGGACCTCAGGATGCCCCGCTGCGACGGCGTGGAGGCCACCCGGCGGATCCGGGCGCAGTACCCCGGGACCCAGGTCGTGGTGCTCACGACGTACGCGGACGACGAGTCGTTGTTCCCCGCGCTGCGTGCCGGCGCCCGGGGCTACCTGACCAAGGACGCCGGCGGTGACGAGATCGTGCGTGCCGTGGAGAGCGTGCTGTCGGGCGACGCGGGGCTGTCGCCGAGCGTCCAGCGCCGGTTGCTGGAGCGGCTGTCGCAGCCCGAGGCCGGCCCCTCGGTGACGGCCGACGCGCCGCCCGACGGACTGACCGCGCGGGAGACCGAGGTCCTGGTGCTGATCGCCGAGGGTTTCAGTAATCAGGAGATCGCCCGCAAGCTGCATGTCTCGACCGCGACGGTGAAGACACACATCAACAACCTCTTCTCGAAGACCGGCCTCAAGGACCGTGCCCAGGCGGTGCGTTACGCCTACGGCAAGGGGCTGGTGCGGCCGCCCGCGCAGTGAATCACCTGATGGGGTGAAGAGCCGAGGGAAGAAGAGTCAGGGATCTTCCCGATCTGTCCATCCTTGGGCATGCAGTCAAGCGATGATCGTCCCCGGGGAGCCGGGGACGGTCCCGAGAGTTCGGCCGAGAACCAGGAAGACCGTGGGGTACCGCCCTCCCGCGAGGCGACGCACGAGGACCCTTGGTACGACACGCTGGCCTCCGGCTGGGGCGAGCCGGACGGCACCGGTGTGCCGGCGGCCGCCGTGCCGCCTGCTCGCGGAGAGTGGGGCGGAGCGGACCCGAGAGCCCGGGACGTGTACGTCGAGGTGCAGCGCAGCGCGGCCTTCCAGGAGGTGCGCGCCAGGTACCGGCGGTTCGTCGTACCCGGCGTCGCCGTCTTCCTCGTCTGGTACATGAGTTACCTGGTCACCGCCACGACCGCGCCCGGACTCATGGCCCGGTCCGTGGCCGGAGCGGTCAATGTGGGCATGCTGGCCGGGCTCGGACAGTTCCTCACCACGTTCCTGTTCGCCTGGGCCTACGCCCGGCATGCGCGGCTGCGCCGGGACCGGGCGGCGCTGGAGCTGCGCTGGGACACCCAGGAACTGACCCGCGGACGGGGAGGCGCCTCGTGACCGGTCACCATCAGGCGCTGGCGCTGCTGCTGTTCAGCGGCTTCGTGGCCGTCACCCTCGGGATCACGACCTGGGTGAGCCGTCGCCGGCAGGGTTCGGCGGAGGAGTTCTACGCGGGAGGGCGGTTGTTCTCTCCCATGGAGAATGGTTTTGCCATCGCCGGTGACTACATGTCGGCCGCTTCGTTTCTCGGGGTCACCGGGCTGATCGCGCTGTACGGGTACGACGGGATGCTGTATGTCGTGGGCTTCCTGGTGGCCTGGCTGGTCGTGCTGTTCCTGGTGGCGGAACTGGTCCGCAACTGCGGGCGGTTCACCCTGGCCGACGTGGTGGCCGCGCGGATGAGCGAGCGGCCGGTACGGATCGCCGCGGGAACCTCCTCCGTGACGGTGTCCGTTCTGTATCTGGTGGCGCAGATGGTCGGCGCGGGCAGCCTGGTGGCGCTGCTGCTGGGGCGGACGAGCGGCGCTGCCCAGACCTGGGCGGTCATCGGGGTCGGCGCGCTCATGGTGGTCTATGTGTCGCTGGGAGGGATGCGGGCCACCACCTGGATCCAGATCGTGAAGGCGGTCCTGCTGCTGAGCGGCACGGTCGCGCTGACCGCGCTCCTCCTGCTGCGCTTCCACGGCGACATCGACCGTCTGCTCCTGACGGCCGCGGAGCGCAGTGGTCACGGAAGGGCGTTCCTGGCGCCGGGCCTCAGGTACGGCGGCACCTGGACCGCGCGCCTCGACTTCATCAGCCTGGGACTCGCCCTGGTCCTGGGCACGGCGGGACTGCCGCACATCCTGTCCCGCTTCTACACCGTGCCCACCGCACGGGCCGCGCGCCGTTCCGCGGTGTGGTCCATCGGGCTGATCGGCGGCTTCTACCTGATGACGATCGTGCTCGGCTTCGGGGCGGCCGCCGTGGTGGGTACGGGGGCGGTGCGCGGTTCGAACGCGGCCGGGAACACCGCGGTGCCGCTGCTCGCGCTCGAACTGGGTGGCGGCGCCGCTTCCACCGGCGGAACGGTTCTCTTCGCGGTGGTCGCCGCCGTCGCGTTCGCCACGATCCTCGCCGTGGTCGCCGGCATCACCCTCGCCTCGTCGGCGTCGGTGGCGCACGACCTGTACGCGTCGCTGCGGCGCTCGCGCGGCAGGAGACGGGGCAGGGCGCGCAGCGAGGTGGCGGTGGCGCGGTGGGCGGCGGTCGGTATCGGCGTCGTGGCGATCGCCCTCGGTCTGCTGGCCCGTGACCTCAACGTCGCCTTCCTGGTGGGTCTCGCCTTCGCCGTCGCCGCGTCGGCGAACCTTCCCGTGCTGCTGTATTCGCTGTTCTGGCGTGGCTTCACCACGCGCGGTGCGGTGTGGGCCGTGTACGGCGGGCTGATCCCGGCGCTGGGCCTGGTGCTGCTCTCCCCGGTGGTGTCCGGCAGCCCGGCCTCACTGTTCCCGGACGTCGACTTCCAGTACTTCCCGCTGCAGAACCCGGGCATCGTCTCCATCCCGCTCGGCTTCCTCGCCGGCTGGCTCGGCACGGTCACCTCGGACGAGGTCGCGGACGAGGCCAAGTACGCCGAGACGGAGGTACGGTCGCTGACCGGCGCCGGGGCCGCCTAGCCGGGCCAGCCGCACAGCCGGCCGGGGCAGGACGACCGTACGGGGGCCGCCTACGGGGCCACCCAGGCGTACCGGTGCTCAGGCCGCCCGGTGTCGCCGTACTTCAGGGAGAGCCGCAGACGGCCGGCCTGTTCCAGGTGGCGGAGGTAGCGCTGGGCCGTGGAGCGGCTCAGGCCGGTCCTGGCAGCCACCTCGTGGGCCGACAGCGGCTGGTCCGAGCGGTGCAGGACGCCGCAGATCAGATCGGTCGTGGGCTCCGACTGGCCGCTCGGCAGGCCGGGGGCGGACGGTGCCGGGGCCGTGCGCAGCGCCCCGAAGATCCGGTCGACCTGCTCCTGCCCGCTCAGGCCCCGGCCGCCGACGCGGTCCACCGTGCGGCGCAGGGCGGCATAGGAGTCGAGGCGGGCGCGCAGGGCGGCGAAGGTGAAGGGTTTGACCAGGTAGTGCAGGGCGCCCAGGCGCATGGCGTGCTGGACGGTCGTCACATCGCTGGCCGCGGTGATCATGATGACGTCCGTTCCGTGACCGTGCTCCCGCATGCGGTGGACGAGGTCGAGGCCGGTCCCGTCCGGCAGGTAGTGGTCGAGCAGGACCAGGTCGATGCCGCCGCGTTCGACGGCGGTCAGGGCCTGGGCGGCGCTGTGCGCGCGGGCGGCCACCCGGAAGCCGGGAACCTTTCCCACGTACTTGGCGTTTATCTCAGCGACGCGGAAGTCGTCGTCCACGACCAGGACGTCAATCATCAGGCCTCTCCTCAGGCCGGCGAGCGTTAAGCCCGTGTTTCGTGCTCCGCAGTTGTAGCGCGCGCAAAATGAGCACAACAGGTTCTTGCGAGCAAAAGAACAGCTTGTGCTCACAAGACTCCTGCTGTGGCCGGGGCCACACCTACCGTCCCGGGCCATGAGCGCACACACCAGCCCCGCCATCGAGCTGCGGGGCGCGAGCAAGACCTTCAGAACCCCGTCAGGGGGACTGCACACGGCCGTGCGCGGTCTGGACCTCACCGTCGAACGCGGCGAGTTCGTGGCCGTCGTAGGACCGACCGGCTGTGGCAAGTCCACCACGCTGACGCTGGTCAGCGGCTTGGAGGAGCCCACCGAGGGCGAGGTGCTGGTGGCCGGCGAGCCGGTCGACGGCGTCGGCGACAAGGTCGGCTTCGTCTTCCAGCAGGACGCCACGTTCCCCTGGCGCACGGTCCTGTCCAACGTCATGGCCGGCCCCCGTTTCCGGGGTGTACCGAAGGCCGAGGCCAAGGAGAAGGCACGGGAGTGGCTGGCCCGCGTCGGACTCGCCGCCTTCGAGGACCGCTACCCGCACCAGCTCTCCGGCGGTCAGCGCAAGCGCGTCGCCCTCGCCGCCACGTTCGTCAACGACCCCGAGATCCTGCTGATGGACGAGCCGTTCTCGGCACTCGACGTGCAGACCCGGGCACTGATGTCGGACGAACTGCTGGAGCTGTGGGAAGGCACGGGCGCCTCCGTCGTCTTCGTCACCCACGACCTGGAGGAGTCCATCGCGCTCGCCGACAAGGTCGTCGTGATGACCGCCGGACCCGCGACCGTGAAACAGGTCTTCGACATCGACCTGCCCCGGCCGCGCAAGGTCGAGGCGGTGCGCCTGCAGCCGCAGTTCATCGAGATCTACCGCGAGATCTGGGAGTCCCTGGGCGAAGAGGTCCGCATCACCCGTGAAAGAGGTGCCGCTCATGTCGCCTGAGGTCATCACCACGCCGGTCCCCGCCACGGCCAAGGTCCCCGACCGCGCCCAGTCGCGCGCCCAGGCCGCCCGCAGACGCAAGCTGGTCGTCAACGCCGCGCGGGTGTTCCTCCTGGTGGCCGTGCTCGGCCTGTGGGAAGGGCTGTCCCGGGCCAAGGTCATCGACCCGTTCAACTTCTCCATGCCGTCGCAGATCTGGGACCAGATCTCCACCTGGGTGATGCACGGAACGGCACAGGGCTCGCTGGGCGAGCAGATCTGGGCCACGCTGCAGGAAGCGCTGCTCGGCTGGATCATCGGTGTCGTCGCCGGCGTGCTCTTCGGTATCGCTCTGGGGCGGGTCCCCTTCCTCGCCGACGTCCTCGGTCCGTACGTCAAGGTGCTCAACTCCATCCCCAGGATCGTGCTGGCCCCGATCTTCCTGATCTGGTTCGGCCTGGGCCCCGCCTCGAAGGTCGCCTCGGCCGTGGTGCTGGTGTTCTTCCCGGTCTTCTTCAACGCCTTCCAGGGCGCCCGTGAAGTCGACGGGAACCTGGTCGCCAACGCCCGGATCCTCGGCGCGAGCAATCGCAGGGTGACGCTTCAGGTGGTCATCCCGTCGGCGACCTCCTGGATCTTCACCAGCCTTCACGTCAGCTTCGGCTTCGCCCTCATCGGCGCCATCGTCGGCGAGTACATCGGCGCCACCAAGGGCATCGGCCTGCTCGTCGCCGCGTCCCAGGGCAACTTCAACGCCGCCGGCGTCTACGCCGCGATGGTCATCCTCGCCGTCGTCGCCCTCGCCGCCGAGGGCCTGCTGACCTTCGCCGAGCGCCGCATCTTCCGGTGGAAGCCGGCGCACTCCGGCTGAGCCCGGCCCACCGAGCCCCCAAGACCCTCCGCTCCAAACCCCCACGCTCCGAACCCCACCTCCCCCGTACCGCCCTCGCACAAGGACGTGAACCGCCATGCGCAAGACCGCCAGATACGTCTCGCTCGCCGCCTCCGGCCTGCTGGCCCTCTCCTCGCTCACCGCCTGCGCCAACGACGCGGCGAGCGGCACTTCGGCCGGCGCCGGCAGCAAGGGCGACGGCAAGGGCACGAAGGTCAAGATCATGGTCGGTGGC
Organism: Streptomyces filipinensis; assembly: GCF_014649495.1. Taxonomy (GTDB): domain Bacteria; phylum Actinomycetota; class Actinomycetes; order Streptomycetales; family Streptomycetaceae; genus Streptomyces; species Streptomyces filipinensis. The sequence continues at coordinate 118,041 of NZ_BMTD01000017.1, forward strand.
CTGGACAAGGTCATCTATCTGCCCGCGTTGCTGACCCAGCGGCTCGGCTACTTCGACTCCGAGGGCCTCGACGTGGAACTCCTCAGTGAGCCCGCCGGTGTCCAGGCCGAGACAGCGCTCGTCTCCGGCCAGGTCCAGGGCGCCGTCGGCTTCTACGACCACACTCTCGACCTGCAGGCGAAGCAGAAGTCGGTGGAGTCCGTCGTGCAGTTCTCGCACGCGCCCGGCGAGGTCGAGGTCGTCTCCACCAAGCAGGCGAAGGACATCACCTCACCGAAGGACTTCAAGGGCAGGAAGCTCGGCATCACCGGCCTCGGTTCCTCGACCGACTTCCTCACCAAGTACCTGGCGGTCAAGAACGGTCTGAAGATCAGCGATTTCACCCCGGTCGCCGTCGGCGCGGGCCCGACCTTCATCTCCGCGCTGCAGCAGGGCTCGATCGACGCCGGCATGACCACCGATCCCACCGTCGCGGCGATCCTCGACAAGAAGGCGGGCAAGGTCCTCCTCGACATGCGCACTCCCGAGGGCTCGCAGAAGGCGCTGGGCGGGCCGTACCCGTCGTCAAGTCTGTACATGCAGACGGACTGGGTCAACGGTCACAGGGACACCGTCCAGAAGTTGGCCAATGCATTCGTCAAGACGCTCAAGTGGATGTCGACCCACAGCGCCGACGAGATCGCCGCGAAGATGCCCGCCGACTACTCCCAGGGCGACAAGGCGCTCTACACCCAGGCCATCAAGAGCACCCTGCCGATGTTCACCGACGACGGCGTGATGCCCCAGGGCGGCCCGGAGACCGTTGAGAAGGTCCTCAAGTCGTTCAACCCCGTCATCAAGAACGCCAAGGTCGACTTGAGCAAGACGTACACGACCGAGTTCGTCAACGCTGCCAAGTAGACAGGTCCGCTCAGCCGCGGGTCGCCCACACGTAACGGTGTTCCGGGCGGCCCGCGTCGCCGTACTTGAGGGTGAGCCGCGCCCGGCCGCTGCGTTCCAGCAGCTTCAGATACCGCTGGGCCGTCTGCCGGCTCACCCCCGTCCGCTCGGCGATCTCCTGCGCGGACAGCGGTCCTCCGGCGCTCATCAGCGCCTGGCGCACCAGCTCGGCCGTCATGGGGGAGTGCCCCTTGGGCAGCTCGGGCTCCGACGGCGCGGACAGGGCACCGAAGATGCGGTCCACCTGCGCCTGTTCGGCCTCGCCGCCGCCGTCCAGGGTGCGCCGCAGCTGCGCGTACGCCTCCAGCTTGGCGCGCAGACCGGCGAACGCGAACGGTTTCACCAGATACTGCAGCGCCCCCTGGCGCATCGCGGCCTGGACGGTCGACATGTCCCGCGCGGCCGTCACCATGATCACGTCGGTCTGGTGGCCGCGCCGGCGCATCTCCCCTACGACCGCGAGCCCGGTGTCGTCGGGCAGGTAGTGGTCCATGAGGACCAGGTCCAGCCGCGGCAGCGTCTCGACCTGGCGCAGCGCCTCGGCCGCGCTGTGCGCCTCGCCGGCGACGTGGAATCCCGGCACCTTCGCCACGTACGCGGCGTTCACCCGGGCGACGCGGGTGTCGTCGTCCACTACCAGGACCTCGATCATCACGCCTCCTCCTCGGCGACGGCGGTGGGCTCGACGGATTCCCCTCGTACCGCGGGCTCCAGCTCCGGTTCCCTCAGCGCCTCCGGAAGGACCACGGTGAACTCCGCGCCGCCTCCGTCCGCCGCGCCCACCGTCGCGCTCCCGCCCTGCCGTTCGGCGAGCCGGCGCACCAGCGAGAGTCCGATGCCCCGTTTGCCGTGGGCGGGCGGTCTCTTGGTGGACCAGCCCTCGGTGAAGACCAACTCCCGTTGACCGGCCGGGATTCCGGGGCCCGTGTCACGCACGCGGAGCACGACCGCACGGCCCTCGGCGCGCAACTCGACCTCCACGCGTGCGTGCGGTGTGCCGGCGACCGCGTCGAGGGCGTTGTCCACCAGGTTGCCCATCACCGTGACCAGGCCCCGCGGATCGATCAGCCGGTCCGGCAGCCGGGTGCCCTCCGACACCCACAGCGCGACACCCCGCTCGGCCGCCACGGTCGCCTTGCCGACCAGCAGCGCGGCCAGCAGGGGGTCGTGGATCTTCTCGGTGACCTGCTCGGCGGTGGCCCGGTGGTCGCCGACCACCTCGCCGACGAACTCCACGGCGTCGTCGTACATCTCCAGCTCCAGCAGCCCGAGCAGGGTGTGCATGCGGTTGGCGTGCTCGTGGTCCTGGGCGCGCAGGGCGTCGATCAGCCCGCGCGTGGAGTCCAGCTCGCGGGCCAGCTGCTCCAGTTCGGTGCGATCGCGCAGGGTGGCCACGGCGCCGCCGTCGTCGGTGGGCATGCGGTTGGCGACCAGCACGCGCTGCCCGCGTACGGTGAGCAGATCCGTGCCCCTCACCCGGCCGGCCAGGACGTCCGTCGTACGGCCCGCACCGAGCGCCTCGTCGGGGGTCTGCCCGACGGCCTCGTCGCCGATGCCCAGCAGCCGCCGCGCCTCGTCGTTGAACAGACGGACACGACCGCCGGGGTCCAGGGCGACCACGCCCTCGCGGATGCCGTGCAGCATCGCCTCGCGCTCCGCGAGCAGCGCCGAGATGTCGGAGAAGGCCAGGTCCCGGGTCTGCCGCTGGACCCGGCGGGAGATCAGCCAGGCGGCCAGCGCACCCACCGCGAGCGCCCCGCCGGCGTACGCGAACAGCCCCGGGATCGCGCCGATCAGCCGCGCCCGCACGCTGTCGTAGGCGATACCGACCGAGACGGCCCCGATGATGCGGTGGCCGGCGTCGTACAGCGGCACCTTGCCGCGCGCGGAGCGGCCCAGGGTGCCCTTGTCGATCTCCATGACCTCCTTGCCGCCCAGGGCGTCCTCGGGGCTCGTGGAGACCTCCTTGCCGATCTGCGAGGTGGTGGGATGCGACCAGCGCACCCAGTTCCGGTCGAGCACCACGACGTACTCGGCGTGCGTGGCCCTGCGGATCCGCTCGGCCTCCCTCTGCACCGGGCCGTCACTGGTCGGCGGGGTGGTCAGGACCCCCTCGGCGATCTGCGGGTCCTGTGCCGTGGTCTGGGCGATCGCCAGCGCCCGGCGCTCCGCCTCCTGGTCCAGCTGTTTGCTCAGCGGCGCCAGGAAGAGCCCGGTCGCGAGCACCGCGACCCCCGCGGCGATCGCCACCTGCATCAGCAGCACCTGCGAGAACACCCGCCGTGGCAGACCGAGGCGCAGACGGCGTACGGGGGCGGTGGGGCTCATACCCATGACGGTACGTGGACGCGCGGGCCGGTCCCCAGGAGGTGTGGCGTGGATCTCTCGACCCCTCTTGAAGGAGTCGTCGCGACGGGTGCGGGTCAGCTCGCCAGAGCCGTCGGCCGCAGCTCGCGCACGTCCACCACGTCCATCCGCGCGGGCGTTCCCAGGACCGACGCGGCACAGCTCTCCGGACGCGGCGGCAGCGACGCGCCCTGCGCCACGGTCACCCGCCAGCGCCGCCCGTCGGTGTGCCCGACGGTGACGTCCCAGCGGGGCGCCCCGCCGTCGGTCCGTACGACGCCCAGCACCCCCGCCCGGTACTCGCCCGCGGCCGACCGGACGGCCAGCTCGGCCGCCTGACCGGGCCGCTCCCAGGCCGAGCACCCGCGGCATCCCTCGACCACCACGCGCCCTTCCCGGACGCCGTGCAGCGCCTCCTTGACGGTGTGCGCATCGGCGCGGCCGTAGGCGTAGCCGTACGGCAGCACGAGCACCGTAGGCGAGAAGCGATGTCCACCCAGATGGGTGACCTCCCAGATGCCGCGCACTCCCGAAGCGGCCAGTTCGGTGGCCAGGGGGCGGCCCAGGAGGGCGCAGCAGCGGTCGCGCTTGCCGTTGGTGCACACGAGCGCGAGCGGGTCGCCGCGGTGCGGCCGCCCGCCGAGCGCGGTGCCGAAGGAGCGGGGGTCGCCCGCTCCGAGCGCGGCGAAGTCGAGGCCGAGCAGCCGGCGCGGATCCCGGGTCGTGGCGCTGTGCAGCCACACGCGGCCCGGCACGGTGTGGGCGACGTACAGCTGCCGTACGGCGGCCTTGCCGGGGTCGGCGTGGCGCCCGGGGCGGCGGATGAGCGCGACGCGTACGCCGGTTCCCTCGGCGGCCGACTCCAGGGCCCGGCCCAGGGCGGGGTCCAGGTGGCTCGAAGTGAGGGCCTTGGCACCCCACGGGCCGGGCTGCTCCAGCAGCAGCCACGTCGTCGCCGTGGCCGCCGTACCAGAAACGGGCTCGTCGAGGCTCCGGGACACGGTCGCGCACCTACTCACAGAGGTGAGCCTAACCTGACCCTCCCTGGGGTGACTTCCGGCCACCCTTGTGTCCTGCTTCGGGGCGGTCGCGCCGGAGCGGGGCCTTCGGCCGCGGCCTACTCCGGGAGGGGCTGGGGAGGCCGCGGGCCGACGTAGTGGCCGACCGGGCGCATGCGCAGGGGGCGCTCGCCGTACTCCTCCAGGGCGTGTGCGATCCAGCCCGCCGTCCGTGCGACGGCGAAGATCGTCTCGCCCGCCGAGGCGGACATGCCGCTGGACGCGGTGAACACCGCCAGGGCCAGGTCGACGTTGGCGTGCAGCGGGGTGTGCCGGGCGGTCGTGGCGACGATGTCGCGGGCGGCCAGCAACGCGGACTCCGCGCGCGGCACCTCCTCCAGGAGGTCGAACAGGACACGCGCGCGGGGGTCCTCCCCGGTGTAGAGCCGGTGGCCGAGACCGGGGACGCGGCGGCCGGCGCGCAGTTCGTCGGCGATCACCGGGACCGCGGTCCCCTGGTCGAGCACGTCGAGCAGTATGCGGTGGGCCATGCCGCTGGCGGCGCCGTGCAGCGGGCCCTCCAGGACACCGAACCCGGCCGAGACGGCCGCGTAGGCGTGTGCGCGGGCCGAGGCGGCGACCCGGACCGCGAGTGTGGAGGCGGCCAGGTCGTGGTCGGCGAGCAGGGCGAGCGCGGTGTCCAGGACCCGCAGCGACGCCTCGTCGGCGGGGCGGCCGGTCAGCCTGCCCCACAGCCGGTGGGCGAGCGGACCGTCGTCCTTGTGGGCGTGCCGGGCCGGCGGCAGCGCGGCGACGAGCGTCGGGATGAGGATCCGCGCGGTGTTCAGCACGGCCTCCTCCGACAGGTCGAAGCGCAGCGGGTCCTCGGCCGCCGCGGCGATCGCCGCCACGCGCAGCCGGTCGGTGGGGGAGGCGTGCTCGCTCAGGGCGTTCACCGCGCGGCGGGCGACCTCGACGGTGGGGCCGGGCGCGGCGAAGGTGACGCCCGGGGTCAGCCGGCCCGTCCACAGCCATTCCGCGACCTCCTCGTAGGAGTGCCGGAGGGCCAGGTCCACGGCGTCCACGCCCCGGAAGAAGTACCGGTCCCGCTCGATCAGCGTGATGTGGGTCCGGACGGACAGGTCCCCGCCGGAGCCCGGGCTCGCGGCGGCCTCGCGCCGGTGGCGCCGGGCGAGGGCCTCGACCTCCTTCACCTCGAAGGTGCTGGCGCGGCCTCCTGGCTCGCGTCTGCTGCTGAGCAGGCCGCGGCTCACGTACGCGTACACGGTTTCGGGCTTGACGCCGAGCAGCTCGGCGGTCTCCTTGGTGGTCAGCCTTCGCCCGGGACGGCCGGGGGGAGCGGGTTCGGGATCGCGCATGGGGGTCACCGTAGCCGCCTCCATATATCTTGATCGCCATACATTGAGTCAATCAATATTGACACGCCATTAGTCAAGCATGGACAGTCGGATCAAGTCCAGGGAGGAGAACCATGGCCATCAACAGGACCGCAGCCCCACTCGTCGACGCGCCCCGCGGTCTCGCCGGCGTCGTCGTCACCGAGACCGAGATCGGCGACGTCCGCGGACTGGAGGGCTTCTACCACTACCGGCAGTACTCGGCCGTCGAACTCGCGCGGACCCGCACCTTCGAGGACGTCTGGCATCTCCTGGTGCACGGTTCGCTCCCGGACACGGAGCGCCGTGCGGCCTTCACCGCCGAGACCGTGGCGCTGCGGCGGCTGCCCGAGGAGGTCCGGGCGGCACTGCCCGCGATCGCCGCCGCGAGCCGCGTCCCGGGGCCGCTGGCCGGACTGCGCACGGCCCTGTCACTGCTGGGTGCGGCGCGGGCGCTGCGACCGGTGTACGACATCGACGCGGACCGGCGCCGCGCCGACACCGTGGCGGTCTGCGCGGCCGTCCCCACGCTGCTCACCGCGCTGTACCGCCTCGGGCGGGGCCTCGATCCGGTCGAGCCGCGCGACGACCTCCCGTACGCGGCCAACTACCTGTACATGCTGAACGGGGCGGAGCCCGGGCCGCAGCGGGCGCGTGCCGTCGAGCAATACTTGATCTCAACCATTGATCACGGATTCAACGCGTCAACGTTCACGGCCCGTGTCATCGCCTCCACCGGCGCCGACGTGGTGGCCTGTCTGACCGGAGCCGTGGGCGCCCTGTCCGGGCCGCTGCACGGAGGCGCGCCCAGCCGGGCCCTGGACACGCTGGACGCCATCGGCACCCCGGACCGGATCGACCCCTGGATCCGGGAGCGGGTGCTCGCGGGCGACCGGATCATGGGCTTCGGGCACGCCATCTACCGCACGGAGGACCCACGTTCACGGATGCTGCGGGAGATCGCGCTCGGCTTCGGCGGTCCGCGCGTCGAGTTCGCCGTGGAGGTCGAGCGCCGGGTCGAGGCGATCCTCGCCGAACTGAAGCCCGGCCGCGAACTGCACACCAACGTCGAGTTCTACGCCGGCGTGGTCATGGAACTCTGCGGCCTGCCCCGCGAGATGTTCACACCCACCTTCGCCGCGGGACGCGCGGTGGGCTGGAGCGCCAACATCCTGGAACAGGCGGCCGACTCGAAGATCATCCGGCCGGTGGCGCGCTACGTGGGACCACAGCCGCCGGTCGCGGTCCCGGCCGCGCGCTGAGCGCCCCCAGGCGCCGGCCGACCGTCCTGGGCTGCTCGCCGGCGGCCTGCTGGCGCGGGCTGACCTCCTTGAGCGGCCCGCCGGGTGCCGTGGGCGCCGGTCGCCCGCCCCGGGGCGCTGGCTGGGGCTGCTCGCCGGGCCCGCGGGTGACGGCTTCCCTGCCCCGGGCTGCTCGCCGGCTGCCCTCTGGCGTCGGCTGATCGTCCTGGGCCGTTGGACGGCTGCCTGCTGTCGCGGGCCGGCCTCCCTCAGCCGCTCGCCGGCCGCTGCGGGTCGACGGCTGACCGTCCTGGGCTGCTCGCCGGCTGCCCTCTGGCGTCGGCTGACCGCCCGGGCCGCTCGCCGGCCGCTGCCGTCCGACAGCCTTCCGTCCCCGCCCCGGCCGCTCGCCGGCCGAGGCCTCACCGTCGGGGGAGGGCGGGCGGCAGCGCCCTCCTATGCTGGTCCGGCAGCCGGTCCTCAGGGGCCCCGTCCACAGCAGAGAGGTCACCCGTTGGGGAACAGCAGCGGTCCGCAGATCCCGGTCGTCGTGCTCGCCGGATTCCTGGGCTCCGGCAAGACCACACTCCTCAACCACCTCCTGCACCGCAGCGGCGGCAGCCGGATCGGGGCGATCGTCAACGACTTCGGGGCCATCGAGATCGACGCGATGGCCGTCGCGGGCGCGCTCGGCGACTCGACCGTCTCGCTGGGCAACGGCTGCCTCTGCTGTGCCGTCGACGCGAGCGAACTCGACGTCTACCTGGACCGGCTCGCCGACCCGGGCGCCGGCATCGACGTGATCGTCATCGAGGCCAGTGGGCTCGCCGAACCCCAGGAACTGGTCCGGATGGTGCTGGCCAGCGAGCACCCGAGGGTCGTCTACGGCGGCCTCGTCGAGGTCGTGGACGCCGCCGAGTTCGACGACACCCGGGCCAGGCACCCCGAGATCGACCGGCATCTGGCCCTCGCCGACCTGGTGGTGGTCAACAAGCTCGACCGGGCCGCGGACGGTGACCGGCTGCTCGCTCTGGTGCGGTCCCTCGTGGACGGTGCCGCCGTGGTCCCCGCCACCTACGGCCGCCTCGACCCGGAGTTCCTCTTCGACTGCAGGCCGGGCGAGGAGCGGTTCGGGCAACTGTCCTTCGACGACCTGCACGAGCACCGCGGGGACGACGAGCACGCCGGTCATCTGCACACCGGCTACGACAGCCTGTCCTTCACCTCCGGGACGCCCCTGGAACCGCGCCGGCTCATGCGGTTCCTCGACAGCCGGCCCGAGGGCCTGTACCGGATCAAGGGGTACGTCGACTTCGGCCCCTACGACCCGCACAACCGGTACGCCGTGCACGCCGTCGGCCGGTTCCTGCGCTTCTACCCCGAGCCGTGGGCCGCCGCCGACGCCCGCCTGACCCAGCTCGTGCTGATCGGCTCCGCTATCGGCACCGAGGCCCTCGGCAAGGAGCTCAAGGGATGCGAGAACGACGCCCCACACGCCGACGAACACGGCATGTGGGGCGTCCTGCGGTATGTCCAGGGCTCCGAGGAGGAGCCCGACGCGATGTCGTACCAGGCCTGGAACACCGGCCGAGGCCTGGAGCACCGGCCCTAGAGCACGGCCCTAGAGCACCGGACCCGCGACCACCGACACCGTCTTCGGCAGCGACGTGCCCGAGCCGTCCCGCCGCGGGTCCGGCTCCGGCAGCTCGACAGGGGCGCCGGTCTTCTGCGCCGCGCGCGCGGGAAGCGGGCCCGCCCAGGCCAGCGACAGGCAGTCCTCGCCCTTCAGGAACCGCTGGCAGCGCACTCCACCCGTGGCCCGGCCCTTGCGCGGGTACTGGTCGAACGGCGTCAGCTTGGCCGTCGTCTGCACCGAGTCGTCCAGCGTGCCGCGCGAACCCGCCACCGTGAACACCACCGCGTCGGCCGCCGGGTCGACCGCCGTGAAGGAGATGACCTTCGCGCCCTCGGCGAGCTTGATGCCCGCCATACCGCCCGCCGGACGGCCCTGCGGGCGCACGATGGACGCCTGGAAGCGCAGCAGCTGCGCGTCGTCGGTGATGAAGACCAGGTCCTCCTCACCGGTGCGCAGCTCCACCGCGCCGACGATCCGGTCGCCCTCCTTGAGCGTGATGACCTCCAACTCGTCCTTGTTGGACGGATAGTCGGCCACCACACGCTTGACGACACCCTGCTCGGTGCCGAGCGCGAGGCCCGGCGACGACTCGTCGAGCGTGGTCAGACAGACCACCGTCTCGTCGTCCTCCAGGGAGACGAACTCCGCCAGCGGCGCGCCTCCGGAGAGGTTCGGGGCCGCCGCCGTCTCCGGCAGCTGGGGCAGGTCGACCACGTTGATCCGCAACAGCCGGCCCGCCGAGGTCACCGCGCCGATCTCGCCGCGCTGGGTCGCCGGGACAGACGAGACGATCACGTCGTGCTTGACGCGCCTGGCGCCCGCCTGCTCCGCGAACGGCTCGGCGGTCGCCGTACGGGCCAGCAGACCCGTCGAGGACAGCAGGACCCGGCACGGGTCGTCGGCCACCTGCAGCGGTACGGCGGCCACCGGGGCACCGGCGGACTCCAGCAGGACCGTGCGCCGGTCGGTGCCGAACTTCTTGGACACGGCGGCCAGTTCGTTGGAGACCAGCTTGCGCAGTTCCGCGTCGGAGTCCAGGATCCGGGTCAGCTCCGCGATCTCCGCGGTGAGCTTGTCCTTCTCCGCCTCCAGCTCGATGCGGTCGTACTTGGTGAGCCGGCGCAGCGGCGTGTCGAGGATGTACTGCGTCTGCACCTCGCTGAGCGAGAAGCGCTCCATCAGGCGCTCCTTGGCCTGCGCGGAGTTCTCGCTGGACCGGATCAGCCGGATGACCTCGTCGATGTCGACCAGGGCGGTCAGCAGACCCTCGACCAGGTGCAGCCGGTCCCGCCTCTTGCTGCGGCGGAACTCGCTGCGCCGCCGGACCACGTCGAAGCGGTGGTCGAGGTAGACCTCCAGCAGCTCCTTCAGGCCGAGCGTGAGCGGCTGGCCGTCGACCAGGGCGACGTTGTTGATGCCGAAGGACTCCTCCATCGGCGTCAGCTTGTACAGCTGCTCCAGGATCGCCTCCGGCACGAAGCCGTTCTTGATCTCGATGACCAGGCGCAGGCCGTGCTCGCGGTCGGTGAGGTCCTTGACGTCGGCGATGCCCTGGACCTTCTTCGCGTTGACCAGGTCCTTGATCTTCGCGATGACCTTCTCGGGACCGACCGTGAACGGCAGTTCGGTGACCACCAGGCCCTTGCGGCGGGCGGTGACGGTCTCGATCGACACCGTCGCGCGCATCTTGAAGGTGCCGCGGCCCGTCGCGTACGCGTCCCGGATGCCGTCCAGGCCCACGACCCGGCCGCCGGTGGGCAGGTCCGGGCCCGGGACGTGCCTCATCAGCGCGTCCAGGTCCGCGTTCGGGTACTTGATCAGGTGGCGGGCCGCCGCGATGACCTCGCGCAGGTTGTGCGGCGGCATGTTCGTCGCCATGCCGACCGCGATGCCCGAGGAGCCGTTGACCAGCAGGTTCGGGAACGCGGCGGGCAGCGCCACCGGCTCGCGCTCCTGGCCGTCGTAGTTGGGTGCGAAGTCGACCGTGTCCTCGTCGATCGACTCGGTCATCAGACTTGTCGCCTCGGCCTGGCGGCACTCGGTGTACCGCATGGCGGCCGGCGGGTCGTCGTTGCCCAGCGAGCCGAAGTTGCCGTGGCCGTCGACGAGCGGCACGCGCATGGAGAAGGGCTGGGCCATCCGCACCAGGGCGTCGTAGATCGACGCGTCGCCGTGCGGGTGCAGCTTGCCCATGACCTCGCCGACGACGCGCGCGCACTTCACATAGCCGCGGTCGGGGCGCAGGCCCATCTCGTTCATCTGGTAGACGATCCGGCGGTGCACCGGCTTGAGACCGTCACGGGCGTCCGGCAGGGCGCGCGAGTAGATGACCGAGTACGCGTACTCGAGGTAGGAGCCACGCATCTCGTCCACGACGTCGATGTCGAGGATCTTCTCCTCGTACGAATCGTCGGGCGGCGGGGTCTTCGTGCTGCGGCGGGCCATCGCTGCCTGGCTCCTTGCGTGAAGCGTTGGACGGATCTGACGCCGACCATTGTGGACCGAGGCACTGACAAGCCGTGCCGCGACCCGGGTCCAGGCGGCTCCCCGGACCAGCTGAGCCGGGTCCGACGCAGGCTACGCGATCCGCTGTGGGCGTACGTCCCGCGGGAACTTCGCCGGGGCCCCGCACGCTTTGCATACAGTGGCAGGAACGGCAGGAAAACCGCGGTTTTCACAACCGCATCCGCTCGCGAAGGGATGTACATGCCCATGGGTCACACGACCACAGCCGAGGCAGGCTCCGGGGGCCTGACAGCGACCGAGCACCGCCTGGCCAACGGTCTGCGCGTGGTGCTTTCCGAGGACCACCTGACCCCGGTGGCGGCGGTCTGCCTCTGGTACGACGTCGGCTCCCGCCACGAAGTCAAGGGGCGTACCGGTCTGGCTCACCTTTTCGAGCACTTGATGTTCCAGGGCTCGGCGCAGGTCAAGGGCAACGGTCACTTCGAGCTGGTGCAGGGCGCCGGCGGCTCGCTCAACGGCACCACCAGCTTCGAGCGCACCAACTACTTCGAGACCATGCCCGCGCACCAGCTGGAGCTCGCCCTCTGGCTGGAGGCCGACCGCATGGGCTCGCTGCTGGCCGCCCTGGACGACGAGTCCATGGAGAACCAGCGGGACGTCGTCAAGAACGAACGCCGCCAGCGCTACGACAACGTCCCCTACGGCACGGCCTTCGAGAAGCTGACCGCCCTGTCGTACCCGGAGGGCCACCCCTACCACCACACGCCGATCGGCTCGATGGCGGACCTGGACGCGGCCACCCTGGAGGACGCCCGCCAGTTCTTCCGCACCTACTACGCGCCGAACAACGCGGTGCTCTCCGTGGTCGGCGACATCGACCCCCAGCAGACCCTGGCCTGGATCGAGCGGTACTTCGGGTCTATCTCGTCCCACGACGGCAAGCCCGCGCCCCGCGACGGCTCCCTGCCTGAGGTCATCGGCGAGCAGAAGCGCGAGGTCCTCGTCGAGGAGGTCCCGGCGCGTGCCCTGATGGCCGCCTACCGCCTGCCGCACGACGGCACGCGCGCGTGCGACGCGGCCGACCTCGCCCTGACGGTCCTCGGCGGCGGCGAGTCCTCCCGCCTGTACAACCGGCTGGTGCGCCGCGACCGTACGGCCGTCGCGGCCGGCTTCGGCCTGCTGCGGCTGGCCGGCGCGCCCTCCATGGGCTGGCTGGACGTGAAGACCTCCGGTGACGTCGAGGTGCCGGTCATCGAGGCCGCCATCGACGAGGAGCTGGCCCGGTTCGCCGAGGAGGGCCCCACGCCCGAGGAGATGGAGCGCGCCCAGGCCCAGTTGGAGCGCGAGTGGCTGGACCGGCTCGGCACGGTCGCCGGCCGCGCCGACGAACTGTGCCGGTACGCCGTCCTGTTCGGCGACCCGCAGCTGGCCCTCACCGCCGTCCAGCGGGTCCTGGAGGTGACCCCCGAGGAGGTCCAGGAGGTCGCCAAGGCCCGTCTGCGCCCCGACAACCGTGCGGTCCTGGTCTACGAGCCGAAGTCCCCGGAGGAGGCCCCCGACGCCGACGTCCCCGAGGACCCCGAGCAGGAAGCGACCGTAGAGGCCGGTAACGAGAACGAGGAGACGGCCAAGTGACCGAGCTCGCCACCATGGACTTCCACCCCCAGCCGCAGCCCGGCGAGGCCAAGCCGTGGGCGTTCCCGGCCCCCGAGCGGGGCACGCTCGACAACGGCCTGACCGTGCTGCGCTGCCACCGCCCCGGCCAGCAGGTCGTCGCCGTCGAGGTGCTGCTGGACGCGCCCCTGGACGCCGAGCCGGCGGGCCTGGACGGCGTCGCCACGATCATGGCGCGGGCCTTCTCCGAGGGCACGGACAAGCACTCCGCCGAGGAGTTCGCCGCCGAGCTGGAGCGCGCGGGCGCCACGCTCGACGCGCACGCCGACCACCCCGGCGTCCGGCTCAGCCTGGAGGTCCCGGCCTCCCGCCTGGCCAAGGGCCTCGGCCTGCTCGCCGACGCCCTGCGCGCGCCCGCCTTCGCCGAGAGCGAGGTCGAGCGGCTGGTCCGCAACCGCCTGGACGAGATCCCGCACGAGCTGGCCAACCCCTCCCGCCGGGCGGCGAAGGAACTCTCCAAGGAGCTGTTCCCGGCGACCTCGCGCATGTCACGTCCGCGTCAGGGCACCGAGGAGACCGTCGAGAAGATCGACGCCGCCGCCGTACGCGCCTTCTACGACCGGTATGTCCGCCCGGCCACGGCCACGGCCGTCGTGGTCGGCGACCTCACCGGGGTCGACCTGGACGAGCTGCTCGGCGACACCCTGGGCGCCTGGGCCGGCACACCGGGCGAGCCGCGGCCCGTGCCGCAGGTGGCCGCCGACGACACCGGCCGGGTGGTCATCGTGGACCGGCCCGGCGCCGTCCAGACACAGCTGCTCATCGGCCGCGTCGGCCCGGACCGGCACGACCGCGTGTGGCCCGCCCAGGTGCTCGGCACCTACTGCCTCGGCGGCACCCTCACCTCCCGCCTGGACCGCGTCCTGCGCGAGGAGAAGGGCTACACCTACGGCGTGCGCTCCTTCGGGCAGGTCCTCCGCTCCGCACCGGACGGCACGGGCGTCTCGCTGCTCGCCATCAGCGGCTCCGTCGACACCCCCAACACCGGTCCCGCGCTGGAGGACCTGTGGAAGGTGCTGCGCACCCTCGCGGCGGAGGGTCTGACCGACGCCGAGCGGGACGTGGCGGTGCAGAACCTCGTCGGAGTGGCGCCGCTGAAGTACGAGACCGCGGCGGCCGTCGCGGCCACACTGGCCGACCAGGTCGAGCAGCACCTGCCCGACGACTTCCAGGCGACGCTCTATCAGCAGCTGGCCGCGACGGGCACGGTGGAGGCCACGGCGGCCGTCGTGAACGCCTTCCCCGTGGACCGCATGGTCACCGTCCTCGTCGGTGACGCCGCCCAGATCAAGGCGCCGGTCGAGGCCCTCGGCATCGGCGAAGTGACCGTGGTGGCGGCCGAGTAGACGGCGCCGTCGCAGCGGCCGGCGAGGACCGAGCCGGCCACACGCGCGTGGGGCCCTGACGACCGACAGGCCGTCAGGGCCCCCGCTGTTCCACTCCCTTCCCCAGATGCCCGATTTGCGGCGGAGGTTGCCTGTCTGGCCTGTGGGATGCGCTACAAAAGCCCGGATCCGTTTGGGGTTGGAAGCGGGCTTCCGTACCGTCGTGCGGGCTGTTCGTCAGGCAGTACGCCGCACCCGCGGCACCGGACAGCCATCGCCGAGTCCCCGTACGGCGCGAGCCAGGGGAGCCGGGGACCCATCGCAGTCCCTGGGGTGAATCGGACGCCCGCGCCTGAGCGAGGGGGTCCGTAGGAGACCTTCCTGCTCCGAACCCGTCAGCTAACCCGGTAGGCGAGAGGGAAGGAAAGGACCAGCCACTTCATGGCGTTCATGTGCGCCACCGGGAAGCACCGCAAGCCCGGCCGCGTCAAGCGCACCACCGCGCAGGCGGCGGGCATCGCCGCCCTCACCACGACCGGTGTCGTCGGCACCCTCGCGGCGTCCCCGGCGCTCGCCGCCGAGAGGCCCGCCGAGCAGACCGGCCTCACCCCGGTGGTCACCGTCGGCGACGACATCGCCGAGCAGATCGACGCGCAGGCCGCCGCCCAGAAGGCGGCCGCCGAGCAGAAGGCGGCCGAGCAGGCCGCGGCCGAGCGGGCCCAGGAGATCCGCGAGGCCAGGGTCCGCGCCGCGCGGGCGGCCGAGCGCAAGCGCCTGAACGCCTTCGTGCCCCCGATAGCGAACTCCTACGTCTCCACCGGCTACGAGGCCAGCAGCTCCCTGTGGTCCTCCGGCCACCACACCGGCATCGACTTCCACGCGGCCAGCGGCACGCCCGTCCACGCGGTCGGCATCGGCACCGTCGTCTCCACCGGCTGGGGCGGCGCGTACGGCAACCAGATCGTGATCAGGATGGCCGACGGCATGTACACCCAGTACGGCCACCTGTCGTCGATCGGCGTCACGGTGGGCCAGCAGGTCACCCCGGGCCAGCAGATCGCCCTGTCCGGCGCGACCGGCAACGTCACCGGCCCGCACCTGCACTTCGAGGCCCGTACGAGCCCCGACTACGGCTCGGACGTCGACCCCGTCGCCTATCTCCGCAAGCACGGCGTGAACGTCTGACGCTCTTCTCCCTCCGCGCAGCCCCGGCCCGCACCGGCCGGGGCTTTCGCCTTTTCCGGTGCGTCCACCGGCCTGCTGACCAAAAAATATCCATGGATTCCGGCCCGCCGTCGGAATTTCCGGCCCCTTGGAATAGAGTCACGGAACAACGCGTCCATCGTCGACGTTTCACGGGGATTAAGGCGGAGGTCGGTCATGCGTATTCCGGCGCACTCGGTGTGCACGGCGATCCGGGACGACATCGTCGCCGGTGTCTACAAGCGCGGCGGCCGCCTCACCGAGGAAGTCCTGGCCCGCCGCTACGGCGTCTCCCGCGTCCCCGTCCGCGAGGCCCTGCGCACCCTGGAGGCCGAGGGCTTCGTGGTGACCCGCCGGCACGCGGGCGCGTGCGTGGCCGAGCCGACCGAGCAGGAGGCCGCCGACCTGCTGGAGATGCGCCTGCTCCTGGAGCCGCTCGGGGCCGCCCGGGCCGCCCAGCGCCGTACGGAGGCCCATCTGAAGGTGCTGCGCGGCCTGGTCAGGATCGGCCAGGAGCGCGCCAGGCGGGGCCACAGCGACGATCTGCGGTCACTGGGCGGCTGGTTCCACGAGACGCTGGCCCAGGCCTCCGGCAGCCCCTCGCTGACCACGATGCTCACCCAGCTGCGGCACAAGATCGCCTGGATGTACGCGGTGGAGGCGCCGCCGAGCCCGACGGAGTCCTGGGCGGAGCACGGTGCCATCGTGGACGCGGTGGCGCGCGGCGACGGCGAGCGTGCGCGGGCGGTCACGGCCCTGCACGCCGAGCGTGCGACGGCGGCGCACCGACTCCGCTTTTCCGGGGACGCCGGGCGTGTGAGGACCTCGCAACACGCCGTAAACATGTCGATCCCTCGGCATTAACACGGGCGCCGTATACAAAGAAGAGCGTATTCGTCGGGCGTGGATTTCCGCTGCCCTTTTCCTGTGTGCCGTGAATTCACGGTCCGGAAAAGGTGGAAGCCGCGCCACCCGGTAAGGGCGACGCGGCTCCCTCGTCTCACTCAGACGGTCTCGGGCAGCTCCTCAAGCCCCTCGGAGACCAGCTTGGCCAGACGGTCCAGGGCGGCGTCCGCGCCCTCGGCGTCGGAGGCGAGGACGATCTCCTCGCCGCCCTGGGCGCCCAGACCCAGGACAGCCAGCATGGAGGCCGCGTTGACGGGGTTGCCGTCAGCCTTGGCGATCGTCACCGGGACGCCTGCGGCCGTGGCGGCTCGGACGAAGATGGAAGCGGGGCGGGCGTGGAGGCCCTCGGCCCAGCCGACGTTGACGCGGCGCTCAGCCATGTGTTGCTGCCCTTCAGTCTTCAGGGTTGTCTAGACCAGTTTCCCATACCGTGAAGCGTGCCCGGAGCGGACCTTCGTCCTGCCCGGTGTGTCGTCGGACCGCGGCCTCGATCCGACGTGTCGTCCTCCACAGACTGCCCCGCGCCGTTGTCGTACGCGAGCCGTACTCTGGGGCCCATGCAGACCTCGGCGGACCGGCAGGACCGGCACCAGTACCCCGCCCACTGGGAGGCGGACGTGGTGCTGCGCGACGGGGGTACCGCGCGCATCCGGCCCATCACCGTTGATGACGCCGACCGCCTGGTCAGCTTCTACGAGCAGGTCTCGGACGAGTCGAAGTACTACCGCTTCTTCGCGCCGTACCCCCGACTCTCCGCCAAGGACGTCCACCGCTTCACGCACCACGACTTTGTGGACCGGGTGGGACTCGCGGCCACTGTCGGCGGCGAGTTCATCGCCACCGTACGCTATGACCGCATCGGCGCCGACGGTATGCCCGCGTCCGCGCCCGCCGACGAGGCCGAGGTGGCCTTCCTCGTACAGGACGCCCACCAGGGCCGCGGGGTCGCCTCCGCTCTGCTGGAGCACATCGCGGCCGTCGCCCGTGAGCGCGACATCCGCCGATTCGCCGCCGAGGTGCTCCCCGCCAACACCAAGATGATCAAGGTGTTCACGGACGCCGGCTACACCCAGAAGCGCAGCTTCGAGGACGGCGTCGTCCGCCTGGAGTTCGGCCTCGAACCCACCGACCGTTCCGTCGCCGTCCAGCGGGCGCGGGAGCAGCGCGCCGAGGCCCGCTCGGTACGGCGGCTGCTGGCGCCCGGCTCCGTGGCCGTCGTCGGCGTCGGCCGCGCCCCCGGCGGAGTCGGCCGCAGCGTCCTCGGCAACATCCGCGACGCCGGCTACGGCGGCCGGCTGCACGCGGTGAACAAGGCCTTCCCGGAGGACCTCAAGGAGGTCGACGGGGTGCCGGCGCACCGCTCCGTGCGGGACATCGACGGCCCGGTGGACCTCGCCGTCGTCGCCGTACCGGCCGAGCACGTGCCCGCGGTGGTCGCCGAGTGCGGAGAACACGGGGTGCAGGGGCTCGTCGTGCTCTCCGCCGGGTACGCCGAGAGCGGGCCCGAGGGGCGTGAGCGGCAACGGGCGCTCGTGCGGCAGGCGCGCGCGTACGGCATGCGGATCATCGGCCCGAACGCCTTCGGGATCATCAACACCGCGGCGGACGTCCGGCTGAACGCCTCCCTGGCCCCGGAGATGCCCCGGACCGGCCGCATCGGCATGTTCGCCCAGTCCGGCGCCATCGGCATCGCCCTGCTGTCCCGGCTGCACCGGCGCGGGGGAGGCGTCACCGGGGTCACGGGCGTGTCCACCTTCGTGTCCGCCGGCAACCGCGCGGACGTCTCCGGCAACGACGTCCTCCAGTACTGGTACGACGACCCCGAGACCGACGTCGCCCTCATGTACCTGGAGTCCATCGGCAACCCGCGCAAGTTCACACGCCTCGCGCGGCGCACCGCGGCGGCGAAGCCGCTGGTCGTGGTGCAGGGCGTCGGCTCCGCGCCGCAGGGGCACGCGGTACGGGCCACCCGGCTGCCGCACGCCACGGTCTCCGCGCTGCTGCGGCAGGCCGGGGTGCTCCGGGTCGACACCATCACCGAGCTGGTCGACGCCGGGCTGCTGCTCGCCCGGCAGCCGCTGCCCGTGGGACCGAGGGTGGCGATCCTGGGGAACTCCGAGTCACTGGGGGTGCTGACGTACGACCGCTGTCTCGCCGAGGGGCTGCGGCCGTCGCGTCCGGTGGATCTGACGACGGGGGCGACGGCGGAGGACTTCCACCGGGCGTTGACGCGGGCGCTGGCCGACGACAGCAACGACGCCGTTGTCGTGACGGCGATCCCCGCCATCGGGGAGGCGTCGCCGGGGGACGCGGAGCTGGCGGAGGCGTTGCGGTCGGCCGCGGCTGCCGTGCCGGGGAAGCCGGTGCTGGTGGTGCACGTGGAGCTCGGGGGGCTCGCGGAGGCGCTGTCGGCCGCGGCCAGTACCGCACCTCAGGCCGTCGGCAGGACACCCGGTGCTGAGGGCGGCGCCCACCGGCGGGATCCCCACCACCCTGCGGAGCGCCCGCCCGCCGCCGGAGCGGAGCGCCCGCCCGCCGCGGGAGCGGAAGGGCCGCGCTCCCTACCTGCCGCCCCTCCCGAAGGCACCCACCTCATCCCCGCCTACCCCGCCGCCGAACGCGCCGTGCGGGCCCTCGCCGAGGCCGTCAGGTACGGGCAGTGGCGGCGGGAGGCCATGGACCCGGGGAAGGTGCCCGAGTACGACGACATCGACGAGAAGGGTGCCGCGCGGCTGATCGGTGAGCTGCTCGCCCGCGGGGAGGGGCTCACGCTCTCGGACGCGGCGACCTGCGAACTCCTCGGCAGATACGGCATCCACGTGCGGCGCGCACTGCCCGCCCCCACCCCCGACGCCGCCGCCGAAGCCGCCCGCACCCTCGGCTACCCGGTGGCCCTCAAGGCCACCGCCCCGCACCTCAGGCACCGCGCCGACCTGGGCGGCGTGCGCCTGGACCTCGCGGACGAGGAGCAACTGCGCCGGGCGTACGCCGAGTTGACCGAGCTGTTCGGCAAGCCGGAGGAGCTGCGGCCGGTCGTGCAGGGCATGGCACCGCGCGGCGTGGACACCGTCGTACGGGCCGTGATCGACCCGGCGGCCGGGGCCGTGCTGTCCTTCGGGCTCGCCGGGGCCGCCTCACAGCTGCTCGGGGACATGGCACACCGGCTGGTCCCGGTCACCGACCGCGAGGCGACCTCGCTGGTGCGGTCGATCCGTACGGCGCCGCTGCTGTTCGGCTGGCGCGGCTCCACGCCCGTCGACACCCCGGCGCTGGAGGAACTGCTGCTGCGGGTGTCCCGGCTGGTCGACGACCACCCGGAGGTGGTCGCCGTCACCCTGGAGCCCGTCGTCGTCGCGCCGCACGGCGTGAGCGCCCTCGGCGCCACGGTACGGCTCGCGCCCCCGCCCGCCCGCGACGACCTCGGCCCGCGCACGATGCCCGCCTACTGAGCAGAAGAGCAGGAGAGCAGGAGAGGGGCGAACACATGGAGATCGCCGGCCGGCGGCTGCCCGAGGGCAGCCGGTGGGACTGGGAGGTGCTCGGCTGGGACGCCGGGCGGCTGCGGCTGGCCGCCGGGTACGACCTCGCCTACCACCACGGCCTGGAGGTCGACTTCGTCACCCCCGCCCGGGTCTCCTGCCCGCCCGCCTTCCAGGATCCCGTCTTCCGCGCGCCAACGGCCGACGAGACCGCTTGCCTGGCGCGGACCCTCGGTGAGACACCGCGGCTCGTCGTCGCCTTCGAGGCGGACGCCGGCGGCCCGGAACCCGTCTCCTGCCTCGTCGCCGCCGAGCGGCTGGACATCCGCCCCGGGCTCGTCCCGAGGCCCGCACACGCGCGTGCGCAGGCCTCCCCGGCTGTGTGCGACTGGCCCGGACCGCCCTTGCCCACGGATTAAGATGGACGCCATGGCCAAGACCAGTACGACGACCCAGGGGCTGCGCGCGGCGATCGAGCGCAGCGGCTACTACCCGGCCCTCGTGGCCGAGGCGGTGGAGGCCGCTGTGGGCGGCGAGCCCATCCAGTCGTACCTGGTCCATCAGGAGACGACGTTCGACCAGAACGAGGTCCGCCGGCATGTCACGGTGCTGGTCCTCACCGGTAACCGCTTCATCGTCAGTCACACCGACGAGCAGGCCGCCGACAGCACCTCCCCGACGCCCTACGCCACCACCTCCACCGAGTCCGTGAAGATCGGCCGGATCTCCTCCGTCGTGGTCAGCCGGGTGGTCGCGAACCCGGAGCAGTACACGCCGGGCACGCTGCCCCGCGAGGTCGTACTGACCATCGGCTGGGGAGCGGTCAGCCGCATCGACCTGGAGCCCGCCGCCTGCGGCGACCCCAACTGCGACGCCGACCACGGCTACACGGGCAGTTCCACGGCGGACGACCTCAGCCTGCGCGTCAGCGAGGCCGGGGACGGCCCGGAGACGGTGCGCCAGGCGCTCGCCTTCGCGCAGGCCATCTCGGAGGCGACCGCGGACACCGCGCGCTGATGTCCCAGCTCTCCGCATGGGACCACCCGGAACCCCTCGCCCTGGACACCGCGCCGCTGCCCGAGTACGGCACCGGCTCCCTCGCCGATCTGCTGCCCACCCTCGCCGCCGGAATGGGCGTCCCCGGCCTGACCGCGACGATCGAGGAGCTGACCGCCGCCGACCGGGTCTGCGTCCTGCTGATCGACGGTCTCGGCTGGGAGCAGCTGCGGGCGCACTCCGCCGAGGCGCCCTTCCTGACCTCGCTGCTCGGCACGTCGCGCGGCGGCACCGGCCGCCCGCTCACCGCCGGCTACCCGGCGACCACCGCCACCTCCCTCGCCTCCGTCGGCACGGGCCTGCCGCCCGGTGCCCACGGCCTGCCCGGCTACACGGTCCGCAACCCGGCCACCGGTGAGCTGATGAACCAGCTCCGCTGGCAGCCGTACACCGACCCGCGTCCGTGGCAGCCGTACCCGACCGTCTTCCAGCTGGCCCACGAGGCCGGTGTGCACGCCGCGCAGGTGACCTCGCCCGCCTTCGAGCACACCCCGCTCACCAAGGTCGCGCTCAGCGGCGGCAGGTTCCACGGCCGGCTGAGCGGCGAGGAGCGCATGGACCTCGCGGCCGAGCAACTGGCCGCCGGGGACCGTTCGTTGGTCTACACGTACTACTCCGAGCTGGACGGCGCCGGTCACCGCTACGGCGTCGCCTCCGACACCTGGCGCGGCCAGCTGATGTACGTCGACCGGCTCGCCCAGCGCCTCGCCGAGCAGCTGCCGCCGCGCGCCGCGCTCTACGTCACCGCCGACCACGGCATGGTCGACGTCCCGTTCGACGACGAGCACCGCCTCGACTTCGACACGGACTGGGAGCTGCGCGCCGGGGTGGCCCTGCTGGGCGGCGAGGGCCGGGCGCGGCACGTGTACGCGGTGCCGGGCGCGCAGAACGACGTACTGACCGTCTGGCGCGAGGTGCTCGGCGAGCAGTTCTGGGTGGCCTCGCGGGACGAGGCGATCGCGGCGGGCTGGTTCGGTCCGCACATCGACGAGCGGGTCTACCCGCGGCTCGGGGACGTGATCGCGGCCGCGCACGACGACGTCCTGATCATCGCGTCCGAACGGGAGCCGAAGGAGTCGGCGCTGGTCGGCAACCACGGTTCGATGACGCCCGCCGAGCAGCTGGTGCCGCTGCTCGAAGTACGCTCCTGACGCTTCCCCTTGTGACTACTCGCCGAAAGGTGTGCAACTCCTCATGCCCGAGCTGGTGTTCTTCTCCGGAACGATGGACTGCGGGAAGTCGACGCTGGCTCTGCAGATCGAGCACAACCGCTCCGCGCGCGGCCTCGTCGGCATGATCTTCACCCGGAACGACCGCGCGGGCGAGGGCAAGCTGTCCTCCCGGCTCGGCCTGGTCACCGACGCGGTGGAGGTCGCCGACGACCAGGATCTGTACGCCTATCTCGTGGACCACCTCTCGCAGGGCCGCCGCGCCGACTACGTGATCGCGGACGAGGCGCAGTTCCTCGCGCCCGGGCAGATCGACCAGCTCGCGCGCGTGGTGGACGATCTCGGCCTCGATGTGTACGCCTTCGGGATCACCACCGACTTCCGCTCCAAGCTCTTCCCCGGCTCGCAGCGGCTGGTGGAGCTGGCGGACCGCATCGAGGTGCTCCAGGTGGAGGCGCTGTGCTGGTGCGGCGCCCGGGCCACGCACAACGCCCGCACGAGAGGCGGCGAGATGGTGGTCGAGGGCGCCCAGGTGGTCGTCGGCGACGTCAACCAGGCGGCGGACGAGGTCGGCTACGAGGTGCTGTGCCGCCGCCACCACCGGCGCCGGATGACCGCCGCCTCGGCCCGCGCGGCGGCCCTGTCCCCGGACGTCCTCCCGGTCTCCCCGGTCTGACCCCTCCGGAGCCCCTCCGGGCCGTCCCCGCCCGGCCCGCCCGTGGCCAGGCGGCCGTCGGCAACGCCCCGAGCCTGGCTCGGCATGGTCCCCGCACGCCGGTGGCCAGGCCGGGCACCAGCGGCACCCTGATCCCTTCCCGGCCCACTGCCGCCACTTCCTGAGCCGACGCAGCACCCGTACGTCCCGAGCCGGCCCCAAACACCATCCGCTCACGCCCGAAGCCAGGCTGGGCAGCGGCACGTCCTGAGCCGCCCAGTACCGGGACGTCCGGAGCCAGCCCGGCACCCCCACGTCCCGAGCCGGCCCAGGCGCCGCCCCGTACGTCCTGAGCCGGTCCAGGTGCTGCCCCCGTACGTCCCGAGTCGGCCCAGGTGCCGTCCGGTGCGCCCCTGCGTTCTCCCTGACGCGGCCGGGTCAGGCTGCGGGGGCACTGCCGTGCGCTCGGGCCCCGTGCGTGCCGTTCGGCTCAGTGCGGGTTCTGGACCACCGAGAACTCCGCGCCCTCCGGGTCCGCCACCGTGGCCACCCGGCCGTGCGGGCTGTCGTGCGGCGGTCTGATGACCCGGCCGCCGAGGTCCGCGACCTGCCGCGTCGTCGCGTCGGTGTCGGCGACCTCGAAGTACGTCTGCCAGTGCGGTCCGCGATCGCGGGGCAGGGCGTGGCCCACGCCGTGCAGGCCGGCCACCGGACGGCCGGCGAGGTGCAGGGTGACGTAGTCGAAGTCGGCCGACACCACCGCCTCCTGCTCGTATCCGAACACCGTCGCGTAGAACTTGGCGACGCTCTCGGTCTCGAAGGTCACCAGCTCGTTCCACGCGGGCGTCCCGGGCACGCCGGTGAGCGTGGTGCCCAGGTGCGCGGACCCCTGCCAGATGCCGAACACCGCCCCGGAAGGATCCGCCGCGATGGCCATCCGTCCGGCCTCGGCGGCGTCCAGCGGGCCCACCCCCACCGTGCCGCCGCACTCCCGTACCGTGTCGGCCGTCTGGTCCACGTCGTCCGAGGCGAGGTACGGCGTCCAGGCGATCGGCAGCCGGCGGTCCGGGGGCAGCTGGCCCATGCCCGCCA
This sequence comes from Streptomyces filipinensis, assembly GCF_014649495.1. Taxonomy (GTDB): domain Bacteria; phylum Actinomycetota; class Actinomycetes; order Streptomycetales; family Streptomycetaceae; genus Streptomyces; species Streptomyces filipinensis. Next base: position 141,623 of record NZ_BMTD01000017.1, read on the forward strand.
CCTCGTGCCCGTCCAGCAGCGCCCGCACATACGGGCCCAGCTGCTGCGGACCCGGCTCGAACTCCCAGCCGAACAGCTCACCGTAGAACTCCTCGGTGGCGGTCAGCCCGTGCGCCATCAGGCTCACCCAGCAGGGTGTGCCGGGCGCGCGCCGCGCGTGCGGGCCGGCCGGCTCCCGTGCCTCGGTCATCGATCACTCTCTCCCCGGCCCCTCGCGGTGGCCGTGTCGCTTCCGCTCCCCGGAAGGGGTGTCCACGCCGGCGGCGGGTACGCCCGTGCCGGTGCCCGCATCCTCCACGGCGCCGCCTGCGTCACCGCGCAGCCGCCCGGCGATACCTCCGGGAGGATGCCCGATCTGCCCTCTTCCGCCGCTTCCGGACGATGGCCGGCGGGTGTCCGTCGGCTGTACAGCACGTGCTCGATCCCGTACGCCTCGTGATCGAGCGTGTCCGGCCGAGCAGAGTAGCCGGACCTGGACGCCGCGGCCACCCCTGGCGTAAGGATGGACGCCATGACAGCCATCATCACCGCAACCGATCTCGCACACGAGCTGGCCGGGGACCGCCCGCCGCTGCTGCTGGACGTGCGCTGGCAGCTGAGCCTGGCCAAGGCGGCGGGCGCGCCGGCCTTCGACGGGCGGGCCGAGTACGCGGCCGGTCACATCCCCGGCGCGGTCTTCGTCGACCTGGACCGCGAACTGGCCGCAGCGCCCGGGGAACAGGGCCGGCATCCGCTGCCGGACCTCACGGAGTTCGGTGCCGCGATGCGCCGTGCGGGTGTGTCGGCCACCCGCCCGGTCGTCGTCTACGACGGCGGGCAGGGCTGGGCGGCGGCGCGCGCCTGGTGGCTGCTGCGCTGGACGGGTCACCCGGACGTGCGGGTCCTCGACGGCGGTTTGGCGGCCTGGCAGGGCGAGTTGTCCACGCGGGCGCCGGAGCCGGCCGAGGGCGACTTCCGGCCGGCTCCGGCCGCCGCGGGGCTGCTGGACGCGGACGGGGCCGCGGCCCTGGCCCGCGCGGGCGTGCTGCTGGACGCGCGCGCGGGGGAGCGGTACCGCGGGGAGGTGGAGCCGGTCGACCGGGTCGGCGGGCACATCCCGGGCGCGGTGTCGGCGCCGACGACGGAGAACGTGGGTCCTGACGGCCGTTTCCTGCCCGCGGCGGAGCTGAGGGACCGCTTCAAGGCCCTGGGCGTCTCCGCGGACGCCGAGGTGGGCGTGTACTGCGGTTCGGGCGTCTCCGGCGCCCACGAGGTGCTTGCCCTCGCGGTGGCCGGCATTCCGGCGGCCCTGTACGTCGGTTCGTGGTCCGAGTGGTCCTCGGACCCGTCCCGGCCGGTGGCCGTGGGCGCGGATCCGCAGTAGCGGCAGCCGGAAGGGCGGTGGCACGCGCGCGTGCCACCGCCCTTCCGGAACGGCCTGCCTACTCCTGCTTCTTGCGGCGCGTGCCGAACACGATCTCGTCCCAGCTCGGCACGGCGGCACGGCGGCCGGGGCGGACGCCGTCGGCCTCGGCCTGCCGGTCGGTCGCGCCGGTGAGGCGGTCGCGATGGCTGCCGACGGAGCGCGGCATGAGGACGTCCGCGTAGGCCGAGCCGGCCGACGCGGCGGGGGCCGGCGGCTCCTCCGCGTCGGGTTCGTCGGTGGGCTCCTCCGGCGTCTCCGCCGGGCGCTCCGGGACCACCAGGTCGCCCCGGAAGCTCGGTACGGCCTCCAGCAGGCTGGTCAGCGAGTCGCGTTCGCCCGTGTTCTCCTCGGCGGGCTCGGACAGCTGCGCGGGCAGGGCGGGCCGCTCCCGCTCGCTCCGGTCGAGCGCGCGGTCCATCGAACGCTCGCGCGGCAGCCGGGCGATGCGCGGGACGAACGGGAAGCTCGGCTCGGGCACGGCGAGGTCGTCGGACTCGCCGATGAGCGAGCGGGCCTCGTCGTCCACGGCCTGTACGAGCCGCCGGGGCGGGTCGTACGTCCAGCTCGCCGAGTGCGGTTCGCCGGCGACCAGGTAGACCAGGAGAACCTCCCAGGTGCCGTCGTCGCGGCGCCAGGAGTCCCACTGCACGCTGTCCTTCTCGGCGCCGCGCAGCAGCAGCCGCTCCTGCACGGCCTCGCCGAGCAGCGGTCCGGAGTTCTCGCCGGGCCGGCGGACCGGGGTCTTGCGGGCACGCTCCGCCATGAAGGCGCGCTCGGCCAGCACGGGTCCCTCGAACCGCCGTACGCGGTCGACGGGGATGCCGGCGAGCTGGGCGACCTCTTCCGCGGTGGCCCCGGCGCGTATACGCGCCTGGATGTCACGCGGGCGCAGATGGCTCTCGACCTCGATCTCGATCTGGCCGAGACGCGGCCGGTCGCCGCGCACGGCGGCGCGGAGCCGTTCGTCGATCGGAAGCGTGTACTCCGTGGAGTCGGCAGCTTTGAGCACCAGCCGTGTGCCGTCATTCGAGACGGCCACGACACGCAGTTCGGGCATGGGGACCTCCCGGGTGGTGCCTGCCGACGTCACGTGCGTCGCTGCTTCCGCTAGTCGAGTGTGGCCTGCCCGGGTGCAGCCTGCCACAACCTTGCCGAGTTGCCCGGCGTGTCGGGCACGGACCCTGGGGCGCCGTTATGGCACGGTTACCTGTTCGCAACGCTAAGTGACCAAGCTCGTCACCCTGTGCAACTAGCCCCCCTCCCGGCGGTCCTGCAAGGCCGCGGACACCCTGGTGGGAGACCGGACCCAGGGCTCGCAACAGTACTCCATTTGGACCATGTGCGTGGATGGGCGCGCCGCCCAACTTCTCGCAAGGCTTGCGACTTGGCCCTTGGCAACCGGTTTTGCCGATCATGAACGTGGCGAACTTCACGCAATCACCAGAAACGGAACTATTGGTTTCGTCTGTACGTCCCTCACTCGTGCAGTCGGTCGGTCAATGTCATCAAGCACGCCGTCAAGCACGAGAAGGGCAGGCAAGTTCCGGGTATGCGTGAAACGCCCGATGCGGGTCGCAAACGGATCGACCTGAGCGTCCCCCAGGTCGCGGGCAGTGCCCTGGCGGCGGTGGTGGCGGCCAAACTGGCGTCGTACGCCGGGGTGTACGGCACGATCCTGGGCGCGGGAGTCGTCAGCGTCGTCGCCACCTGCGGGGGCACGGTGTTCCAGCACTTCTTCAAGCGGACCGGGGAGCAGCTGCGTGGGGCGACGGCCGTGGCCCGCCCCAGGGAGCAGGCGTCACCGGCTCCGGGCGGGTTCACCGACGGCACCGTCTACCGCGCGCGGGTGCGGGGCCGGCGGCGGCCGGTGGTCGCGGCCGCCGTCGTGTTCGGTGTGACCATGGCCGGCATCACGACGTACGAACTGGTCTCGGGCACCAGTTTCAGTGGTGGCGGGGGGACGACGGTGAGCGACGCCGTCACCGGCCGGGGCTCGTCCTCCGCCACGACCGACTCCCCCGCCACCTCCGATTCCCCCTCCGCGACCGACGAGGCGCCGGCCCCCTCCGGTGCGCCGTCCCGGCAGCACGCGCCCGATGCCGGCGGCGGTACGGCCCCCGGCGAGACCCCGACGCCCGGCGGCTCCCCGGGCGGCGAGCCGAGTGACGGTCCGAGCCCGTCCCCGACCCCCACGCCCAGCGGGTCCACCACGACGCCTACGACCCCAGAACCCTCCGCAAGTAGTCGTTCTGGAACAGCCGTTCCGGGTCAAGGCGGTCCCTCAGCGCGGTGAACTCACCGAAGCGCGGGTAGACACGCGCGAAGTACTCGGCGTCCCGCGTGTGCACCTTGCCCCAGTGCGGCCGGCCCTCGTGCGCGGTGAAGATCCGCTCGGCGGCGGTGAAGTACGCCTGGTACGGCGTCCCCCGGAACATGTGGACGGCCACGTAGGCGCTGTCCCGGCCGGACGCGGTGGACAGGGTGATGTCGTCGGCCGGGGCGGTGCGCACCTCGACGGGGAAGCTGACGCGCAGCCCCGAACGCTCGACCATGGCCTTCAGCTCGCGCAGCGTCTCCACCAGGGCCGCGCGCGGGACGGCGTACTCCATCTCCACGAACCGCACCCGGCGCGGCGAGGTGAAGACCTTGTAGGGGATGTCCGTGTACGTCCGCGCGGACAGGGCCTTGCTGGAGATCTGCGCGATGGCCGGGACGGTGGCGGGGGCGGCGCGGCCGACCCACTGGGCCACCTGGAACACCCCGTTGGAGAGGAACTCGTCCTCGAACCAGCCGGCCAGCTGCCCCACGGGCTGTTCGGGACCGGCGCTGCGGTTGTTCCGCTTGGTGTTGGTGTTGTCGGTGTGCGGGAACCAGTAGAACTCGAAGTGCTCGTTCTCCGCCCACAGTTGATCGAACTCTGCGAGGACCCGATCGAACGGCATCGGTTCCTCACGCGCGGTGAGCAGGAACAGCGGCTCCACGGCGAAGGTGATCGCGGTGATGATGCCGAGGGCGCCGAGGCCCGTCCGGGCGGCTGCGAAGACCTCCGGGTTCTCCTTCTCGGAGCAGGTGAGCACCGACCCGTCCGCCGTGACGAGTTCGAGCCCCTTGATCTGCGCGGAGATGGAACCGGACTCACGGCCCGTGCCGTGCGTGCCGGTGCTGGTGGCCCCGGAGACGGTCTGCTCCATGATGTCGCCCATGTTGGCCAGCGACAGGCCCTCGCGCGCCAGGGCCGCGTTGAGTCTCTTGAGCGGGGTGCCGGCCTCCACCGTGACCGTCATGGACGACCGGTCGATGGTGCGGATCCCGGTCAACAGTTGAGGGCGGATCAACACTCCGTCGGTGGCCGCGATCGAGGTGAAGGAATGGCCGGTCCCGACCGCCTTCACCTTCAGGCCGTCCTCGGCCGCCCGGCGCACCGCCGCGGCCAGCTCCTCCACCGAGGCCGGCGCGACCTGCCGGGCGGGCCGGGCGCAGACGTTGCCGCCCCAGTTACGCCAGGTGCCGTTCTTCCCGCTCGCTGTGCTGCTCAACGGTGCCTCCCCGACCCGCGGCCGGCCTGCGCAGCCGGCGGTACCCCAGGAAACCGACCGCGACCGCGACGGCCCCGGACACGGCCGGAACCCCGTACCCGGCCCGCGCCCCGGCTGCGTCGATCACCCAGCCGGCCACGGAGGAGCCGAGCGCGACCCCGACCGCGAGGCCGGTGCTCACCCAGGTCATGCCCTCGGTGAGCTGCGCGCGAGGTACGTGCTCTTCGATGAGGGACATCGTCGTGATCATCGTCGGTGCGATGGACAGCCCCGCAACGAACAGCGCCACGGCCAGAAGCGGCAGGTTTCCGACCAGTAGGAGGGGGATCATACTCACGGCCATCCCCGTCACGCCCAGCAACCAGCGACGTTCCGGCGCCCCGGCGAACCGCAGCAGCCCGAAGACCACGCCGGCCGCACAGGAACCGGCCGCGTACAGCGCGAGGACCAGGCTCGCGGCGCCCTTGTGGCCGCGCTCGTCGGCGAAGGCGACGGTGACCACGTCCACGGAGCCGAAGATCGCTCCCGTGGCCGCGAAGGTCGCCACCAGCACCTGCAGCCCGGCCGAGCGCAGGGCCGTACCGCCGCCTTGCCTCTCGCGCGGGTGCGGCTCCGGCTCGGTGGCGCGCTGGGCGGTCAGCCAGAAGACCCCTGCGGCCAGGAAGCAGGCGGCCAGCAGCGGCCCGGCCTCCGGGAACCAGGCCGTGGACAGCCCGATGGAGATGATCGGGCCGAAGATGAAGCAGACCTCGTCGACGACCGACTCGAACGAGTAGGCGGTGTGCAGCTGCGGCGTGCCCCGGTACAGGGCCGCCCAGCGGGCCCGGATCATCGCGCCGAGACTCGGCACCGAGCCGATCCCCGCCGCGCACACGAACAGCACCCAGTCCGCCCACCGGAAGTGCGCGGCGAGCAGCAGCCCGGCCGCCGCCGCGAGCGTCACCAGGGTCGCGGGACGCAGCACCCGGCGCTGGCCGTGCTGGTCGACCAGCCGGGAGATCTGCGGCCCGATCACCGCGGCGGACAGCGCGATGGTGGCCGACAGCGCGCCCGCGAGGCCGTACCGCCCGGTCAGCTGGGAGATCATCGTGACCACGCCGATGCCCATCATCGAGAGCGGCATCCGGCCGAGGAATCCCGCGGCGGAGAACGCCTTGGTGCCGGGCGCGGCGAACAAGGCTCTGTAGGGGCTGGGCACGTCGTCTCCGAAGCGGCTCGGTAAGTCGCGAATGCGGCTGGTACAGCTTACGAGTTAGGTGACCCTAATTGCACCCCTGTTGACTGCGGAAAAAACCGGTATAAACCCCCTGGAACCCGACTCGTCATCCCGCTGTTTCCCGGCTGTCAGCACCGGGTGGCAGGATCGAGACATGCCAGACGCGCTCGATGCCACCCCGTACGACGCCCTGCTCCTGCTCTCCTTCGGCGGTCCCGAAGGCCCGGACGACGTGGTCCCGTTCCTGGAGAACGTCACGCGCGGGCGGGGCATCCCGAAGGAACGCCTGAAGGAAGTCGGGCGGCACTACTTCCAGTTCGGCGGGGTCAGCCCCATCAACGACCAGAACCGCGCCCTGCTGGAAGCCCTGCGCAAGGACTTCGCCGACCACGGCCTGGACCTGCCGGTCTACTGGGGCAACCGCAACTGGGCGCCGTACCTCACGGACACCCTGCGGGAGATGGCCGCCGACGGACGCCGCCGCATCCTGGTCCTCGCCACCAGCGCCTACGCCTCCTACTCGGGCTGCCGCCAGTACCGCGAGAACCTCGCCGACGCGCTGGCCACGCTGCGGGCCGAGGGAGTGGAGCTCCCGGAGATCGACAAGCTGCGGCACTACTTCAACCACCCCGGCTTCGTCGAGCCCATGGTCGACGGCGTGCTGCGCGCCCTCGCCGACCTCCCCGAGGACGTCCGCGCCGGCGCCCACATCGCCTTCACCACGCACTCCATCCCCACCTCCGCCGCCGACAGCTCCGGCCCCGTCGAGGCCCACGGCGAGGGCGGGGCGTACGTCGAACAGCACCTGGACGTGGCCCAGCTGATCGCCGACGCCGTCCGCGAGCGCACCGGGATCGACCACCCCTGGCGGCTGGTCTACCAGTCCCGTTCCGGCGCCCCGCACATCCCGTGGCTGGAGCCGGACATCTGCGACCACCTTGAGGAGCGGCACGCGGCGGGCGCCCCGGCCGTCGTCATGGCCCCCATCGGCTTCGTCTCCGACCACATGGAGGTCCTCTACGACCTCGACACCGAGGCCACGGCCAAGGCCCGGGAACTGGGCCTGCCCGTGCGCCGCTCGGCCACGGTCGGCGCCGACCCCCGGTTCGCCGCGGCCGTCCGCGAGCTGATCACCGAACGCGCCGCCGTGGAGCGCGGCCTCCAGGTCACCCCCTGCGCCCTGGGCGCCCTGGGCCCGAGCCACGACGTCTGCCCCGTCGGCTGCTGCCCGGCCCGCGTCCCGCGTCCGGCCGCCGCCGGCGCCGACAGCCCCTACGCGTGAGGAGCCCCGTGACCGACGCCCTGCACCGCGAACTGCTTCAGCTGGCCCAGGAGGCCGCCCGCCGGGCCGGAGAGCTGCTGCGGGACGGCCGCCCGGCCGACCTGGCCGTGGCGAGGACCAAGTCCAGCCCGATCGACGTCGTCACCGAGATGGACATCGCGGCGGAGAAGCTGATCACCGATCTGATCTCCGGCCGGCGTCCCGACGACGGCTTCCTCGGCGAGGAGGGCGCCTCCAGCGAGGGCACCAGCGGCATCCGCTGGGTGATCGACCCGCTCGACGGCACGGTGAACTACCTGTACGGCCTGCCGACCTGGGCGGTGTCCATCGCGGCGGAGCGGGACGGCGAGACGGTCGCCGGGGTCGTCGCGGCTCCGATGCGCGGCGAGACGTACCACGCCGTGCGCGGCGGCGGTGCGTGGGCCACGGGCGCGTGGGAGGGCGAGCGGGCGCTCGCCTGCCGCCCCGCGCCCCCGCTGGACCAGGCGCTGGTCTCCACCGGCTTCAACTACGTCGCCGAGGTCCGCACCCACCAGGCCGAGGTGGCCGGCCGGCTGATCCCGCTGCTGCGGGACGTCCGGCGCAGCGGCTCGGCGGCGGTCGACCTGTGCGACGTGGCCTGCGGCCGGCTCGACGGGTACTACGAGCGGGGGCTCAACGCCTGGGACTTCGCGGCGGGTGACCTGATCGCCCGGGAGGCGGGGGCGCTGGTCGGAGGGCGGCCCGGAGAGCGGCCGTCGCGCGATCTGACGGTCGCCGGATCGCCGGGAGTCTTCGAGCCGCTGCAGGGGCTGCTGGAGGAGTTCGGCGCCTGGCACGACTGAGCGGAGGCCGCGCCGGGGGGTGAGCACGGCCCGGCGCCCCACCACCGCCCGAGGGCGTGGGGGCGCCCCCGGGACCGCCGCCGGCGCCCGGCGCCGCGGCGGGAAGACCTCGCCGGCCGGCGGCCGGGGGCGCGCCCGGTGCACCGCACGACGCAAAGGGACCCCGGCGCTGGATTCGCCGGGGTCCCTTCTTGCGCTTTCGGGCCGATCAGACGCGTGACGCGCCGACCTCCACACCGTGTTCGGCGGCGAGGCGTCGCAGGTCGTCGAGCTCTGCCTGCTCCACTTCGACGAGGAAGTCGTCACCCTCGTCACGAGCCCGCGACAGGTCGGACTCGGTCGCCCTTATGCGCTGCAGAAGTCCTGCGGTGAAAGCGTCCATGCTGCGCCCCCTCGTCCTGGGTCGTGGGTCGGTGGCACGGGGGTGTGCCGGTTGGGAAAGAGGCGATCACGTCTCCCACGGGTGCCCAGCACTGCCCTGCCGGGCGGCGACGGTGCCGGACACCCGCGCCCACTCTGCGGCAAGCGGGTCGCGGTGTACCGCATGGTGCTGCGGCACATGCAGAGCGTGATCGCGGGGTGTAAAGCCGTCCTCCCCCCGCTCCCCTGCCCGGAAACCTCAACCGGAGGAGAAAATCTCGTATTCCCGCCCCCGCGCGCCGGTCCGTGCGCTCCGCAACCCGCCTTACAGCCGACTTACGGCCGAAAAGGGCAGGATGGAGGTCACACCCCACGAACACCCCTGCTCGCACGTGCCCACGGTGCGCTGTGCGGGCGGACAGAGGAAGGACTTGCGACGTGCGCGTACTCGTCGTCGAGGACGAGCAGCTGCTCGCCGATGCGGTGGCCACCGGACTGCGCCGGGAGGCCATGGCCGTCGACGTCGTGTACGACGGTGCGGCCGCCCTGGAGCGCATCGGCGTCAACGACTACGACGTGGTCGTCCTCGACCGCGACCTCCCGCTCGTGCACGGCGACGACGTCTGCCGCAAGATCGTGGAGCTGGGCATGCCCACGCGCGTGCTCATGCTCACCGCCTCGGGCGACGTCAGCGACCGGGTCGAGGGCCTGGAGATCGGCGCCGACGACTATCTGCCCAAGCCGTTCGCGTTCAGCGAGCTGATCGCGCGCGTGCGCGCCCTCGGCCGCCGTACGAGCGTGCCGCTGCCGCCGGTCCTCGAGCGCGCCGGCATCAAGCTCGACCCCAACCGCCGCGAGGTGTTCCGCGACGGCAAGGAGATCCAGCTCGCGCCCAAGGAGTTCGCGGTGCTGGAGGTGCTCATGCGCAGCGAGGGCGCGGTCGTCTCCGCCGAGCAGCTGCTGGAGAAGGCCTGGGACGAGAACACCGACCCGTTCACCAACGTCGTCCGCGTCACCGTGATGACCCTGCGTCGCAAGCTCGGCGAGCCCCCGGTGATCGTCACCGTCCCCGGCTCCGGCTACCGGATCTGATCCGCCATGGCCGCGACACCCGCACCGCCCCAGGCGCCACCGAAGCCCACCTGGGACCCCAGGAGGCCGCAGCCCCCGTTCCCGTGGCTGCGCCCGACCATCCGCATACGGCTCACGCTGCTGTACGGCGGCATGTTCCTGATCGCCGGCATCCTGCTGCTGTCGATCATCTACCTGCTGGCCGCGCAGGCGATCAGCACGGGCAACCAGCCGCTGTTCAAGATCGTGAGCGGTACGGACATCAAGGTCTCCAGCGACAACTGCCCGGCGATCACCGCGATCAACTCCAGCTCGGTGCCGCTGCCGGACTTCAACGACGCGATCGCCCACTGCGTGGACCGGCAGCGCCAGGGTGCCCTGGACAACCTGCTCAGCCGCTCCCTGCTGGCCCTGCTGGGCCTCGCCGTGATCGCCTTCGCGTTCGGCTACGCGATGGCCGGCCGCGTGCTGTCCCCGCTCGGCCGGATCACCCGTACCGCCCGGCAGGTGGCCGGATCCGATCTGTCCCGCCGGATCGAGCTGGACGGCCCGGACGACGAGCTGAAGGAGCTGGCGGACACCTTCGACGACATGCTGGAGCGGCTGCAGCGGGCCTTCACCGCCCAACAGCGCTTCGTCGGCAACGCCTCCCACGAGCTGCGCACCCCGCTCGCGATCAACAGAACGCTGCTGGAGGTCCATCTGTCGGACCCGAACGCCCCGGTGGAGCTGCAGCAGCTCGGCAAGACGCTGCTGGCGACCAACGAGCGCAGCGAACAGCTGGTCGAGGGCCTGTTGCTGCTCGCCCGCAGCGACAACCAGATCGTCGAGCGCAAGCCCGTCGACCTGGCCGAGGTCGCCTCCCAGGCCCTGGACCAGGTGCACGCCGAGGCCGACGCCAAGGGCGTGAAGATCCGCGGCGAGCGCAAGCCCGCCGTGGTGCAGGGCAACGGCGTGCTGCTGGAGCGGATCGCGCTGAACCTCGTGCAGAACGCCGTGCGGTACAACATGGCCGAGGGCGGCTGGGTGGAGGTGACCACCGAGGTGGAGCACGCACAGGCGGTGCTGACCGTCACGAACACCGGGCCGGTGGTGCCGGCGTACGAGATCGACAACCTCTTCGAACCCTTCAGGCGGCTCCGTACGGAGCGCACGGGCAGCGACAAGGGCGTCGGCCTCGGTCTGTCCATCGTGCGGTCCGTGGCCCGGGCGCACGGCGGCCACATCGTGGCGCAGCCGCGTGAGGGCGGTGGTCTGGTGATGCGGGTCACCCTGCCGCTGTGACCAGAACCGACACACGCGGACGATGTTCGCTTTGCGCGGAATTTTCAGGGCGCCCGACGGGGTTCACATTGTGCGATCAATCACATGGGCGGATTTCCAGCCATGTACGTTCCGTGATCATGACAGATGGCAGAAAGCCGGGAAAGTCCGGGTTTTCAGGGCTCTTGATCACGGGAAGTACACGGTGAGGCGCCTTTGAGGTGTGACATTCGAACCGTGTACGGTCCTCACCGCCAGCCAAGCCGATCACTCTTGAGGGGTCGGGTTGGGTGTCGATTGAGTAACAGACCTTGATGTGAGGCAAAATCTCCGCCTCAGGTCGGGCACAAGTCCGGCCTCTCACGCGTTACGTGCGCTGGAGACACCGCAGACACCCAGAGGGGGAGAGCGATATGGCAACCGATTACGACACTCCACGCAAGACCGACGACGACGTCGACTCGGACAGCCTTGAAGAGCTGAAGGCCCGGCGGAACGACAAGTCCACTTCCGCGGTGGACGTCGACGAGTTCGAGGCCGCCGAGGGCCTCGAACTGCCCGGCGCCGATCTCTCGAACGAGGAGCTGGCCGTCCGGGTGCTGCCCAAGCAGCAGGACGAGTTCACCTGCATGAGCTGCTTCCTGGTGCATCACCGCAGCCAGCTGGCCCGTGAGAAGAACGGTCAGCCGATCTGCCGCGACTGCGACTGAGGACGGGTCGGCCGTGACCGGCTCGACCCCTCCACGGAAGCGCCGCTTCTCCCTGGGGAAAGCGGACGAAGGGCCGTCCCACGGCCCGCACGGCGCGCGTGATGACGAGCGGGGCTCACCAGGAGTGGTGGCCCCGCTCGAACCGGCGACCGACCGGGCGGACCACCCGGCGCCGGTGCGGCAACCCGCGCCCGTCGCCAGGCGACGGGCCGCGGCGATGCGTGACAAGGCCCGGGGCATGGCCCGGGAAGGGGCCCGCAAGGGCGGCAGCCGCGCTCGCGCGGGCCTCGCCTACCTCGCGGACCGGATCATCGAGATCGCCCCGCGTGTCCCCGTACGCGACCTCGCGACCCTGCGCCGGCAGTTCCCGGGCGCCGGGCCCGAAGAACTCGCCGACAAGCTCGTGGCGGGCGCGGCGGCCGGCACCTCGGCGATCGGGGCCGGGATCGGAGCGGCGGCCATGCTGCCGGTGCCGCCTGCCATGCCGACCGAACTGGCCGCGGAGATCACCGGGGTCGCCGCGATCGAGCTGAAGCTCATCGCCGAACTGCACGAGGTCTACGGCGTACGCCCGCCGGGGAACCTCAAGACCCGCAGTACCGCGTATCTGTCCTCCTGGTCGGAGGAGCGCGGGATCGACGTGATGAAGCCGTCGACCTACGACACGGCCCTCGGCGGCCGCATGAAGCGCGAACTGCGCCAGCAGATCATGAAGCGGATGGTCCGCGACCTGCCCAACCTCATGCCGTTCATGATCGGTGCCGCGGTCGGCGCGGTCATGAACCGCAGGGACACCAGGAGGCTCGCCGCCCGTATCCGGGCCGACCTGCGCACGGTCCAGGTCCCGTGGGAGGAACTGCCGGAGCTTCCCCCGCTGGAGGAGCCGGAGAAGCCGCTGAGACTCGGCGACCTCCCGGAAGAGCTCTAGGCGTTCGCCGTACGGGCCGCCTCGATCGCCGCCGCCAGCTTCTCCGGCTCCCGCGTCGACAGGTACAGGTACGGCGTCGGGTCCTCCGGGTCCGTGACCTCCACGCGCAGAGCCGTCGGGACGTAGGCGCGCAGCAGCAGGAAGGCACGCGTGTCGGCCTTGTACGTCCGCCAGGCCCGGGCCTCCTCCGCGTCCAGCACCTGCGACTCACCCAGCGCCGACACCGGGATCTTCGCCTCGCCCGCGATCAGCGAGTCGCCCACCACGCGGATGCGCGGGGAGCCGTACGCGCTGGCGACCACCGCCGCCGCCGCCGTACCGCCGACCAGGCCGCCGAGCAGCGGCAGGGTGCCGAAGGGGAGCAGGATCAGGGCGAACGAGACGCCCACGAGGAAACTGATCAGCCACCACGAGCGGGGGGTGGTGAGGCGTTCTTCGTACGGGGTGGCGGAGGGCTGCATGGAGCCAAGCTTGGCACGGGATCCGTACCGGCCCGGAATCAGGGCGGCCGGCGCTAAGCGCCGTCAGGCGGGGCGGTGGGGGGTGACGGACGGCGGGTAAGGTCTGCGGCTGTGAGTGGTAGTTCCGTAAGCCTTCAGCCTCCCGCCGACGCGGTCAAACCGGTACGGCACCCCGACGCGCCCGCGCCCGGGGAACTCCTCGGCGCCCACTACGAACACTGTTTCGGTTGTGGTCCCGGGCAGCCGCACGGCCTGCACCTGGAGGCCCGCGCGGGCGAGGGGGTCTCGCTGACCGCCGAGTTCACCGTCCAGCCCGCCCACCAGGGCGCCCCCGGCCTCGCCCATGGCGGAGTGCTGGCCACGGCCCTGGACGAGACCCTCGGCTCGCTGAACTGGCTGCTGCGGACCATCGCCGTCACCGGCCGGCTGGAGACCGACTTCGCACGGCCCGTCCCGGTGGGCACCACGCTGTACCTGGAGGCCGAGGTCACCGCCGTCGCCGGGCGGAAGATCTACTCCACCGCCACCGGACGCCTCGGCGGCCCCGACGGGCCCGTCGCCGTCCGCGCCGACGCCCTCTTCATCGAGGTCAAGGTCGACCACTTCATCGACCACGGCCGCGAGGAGGAGATCCAGGCCGCCATGAGCGACCCGGACCAGCTCCGGCGCGCCCGCGCCTTCGAGGTGAACCCGTGAGCGGTGGCCCCCTGGACGTGCTGCTCCGGCGCATCGACCCCGACGTACCGCTTCCGGCGTACGAGCACCCCGGGGACGCCGGAGCCGATCTGCGCACCACCGAGTCGTGCGAGCTGGCCCCGGGGGAGCGGGCGGTGCTGCCCACAGGGGTGTCGATCGCCCTGCCCGAGGGGTACGCGGCCTTCGTGCATCCGCGCTCCGGCCTGGCCGCCCGCTGCGGTGTCGCCCTCGTGAATGCCCCGGGGACGGTTGATGCCGGGTACCGTGGGGAGATCAAGGTGATCGTGGTGAATCTCGATCCGCGCGACAGCGTGCGGTTCGAGCGTTTCGACCGGATTGCCCAACTGGTCGTCCAGCAGGTCGAGAGGGTCCGCTTCCAGGAGGTCGCGGAACTTCCCGGCTCGGCGCGGGCCGAAGGGGGCTTCGGGTCCACCGGTGGCCATGCCGCGGTGGGCGACGAGAGCGGCACAAGCGGTCAGGCCGCCGATGGCGGTCCGACGGGTGGGAATCGATACGCTTCGGTCGTATCCGACCGGGAAGGACAGTGACGTGTTCGGACGTCGCAACAAGAAGGGTGCCGCCGAGGATGCGGCCGGCGAGGCCGAGCAGGTCGTCGACAGCGTCGACACCGAGGCGGACGAGGAAGCGGAGGCCGAGCGCGAGCGCGTCCGGCTGGAGCCGGGACCGCGGCCCGACGGGCCGTGGGACAGCGGCGAGGTGCGCGACCCGGGCGAGGGCCGCGTGGACCTCGGCGGGCTGTTCATCCCCGGTGTCGAGGGCATGGAGCTGCGGGTCGAGGTCGCCGGTGACGCGATCGTCGCCGCGACCGTCGTGCTGCGCGACAGCGCCATCCAGCTCCAGGCCTTCGCCGCCCCCAAGCGCGAGGGCATCTGGGGCGAGGTCCGCGAGGAGATCGCGGGCGGCATCACCCAGCAGGGTGGCATCGTCGACGAGGTCGAGGGCCCGCTGGGTTGGGAACTGCGGGCTCAGGTGCCGGTGCAGCTGCCGGACGGCACGGGTGGCTTCCAGGTCGTGCGGTTCGTCGGTGTGGACGGTCCGCGGTGGTTCCTGCGCGGTGTGATCTCCGGGCAGGGGGCCGTGCAGCCGCAGGCCGCCGGCCTGCTGGAGCAGATCTTCCGCGACGCGGTCGTGGTGCGCGGGGAGGGGCCGATGGCGCCCCGCGACCCGATCGTCCTCAAGCTCCCCAACGACGCGCAGATGGTGCCCGAGGGCGTCCAGCAGGAGGAGTCCTCGCGCTTCTCCGGTGGCATGGGCCAGCTGCAGCGCGGGCCGGAGATCACGGAAGTCCGCTAGGCGCTCCGCTGGGTTCAGCAGGGATGTACGGGCCGTGCCTCTGAGAGGTGCGGCCCGTTTTTGCGGAGTCGTGCCGTGCGGGCGGTTCTCCGTCGTCGGGTGCCGGTCGCGGGGGCTCGTCGCGCAGTTCCCCGCGCCCCTTCAGGGCGCCATACGGGCGTCCCGTCGATACCTCGCCGACCGGGTGCTGGAACTGCGCGACGGCGCAATCGCCGAGCACGGAGCCGTCCCGGTGCCCGGCCTGCTCATCAGGGTTGCGTCAAAGTTGTCCGGCGCCCGCCCCCGCGTCCCGTTTGCCGTGATTGTTGGCCGTAAGGTCGACGCTGCGTAGGCAGCAGTTACGGGAAGACAATGGGGCCATGGCACGCGGCAAGCTTCGGATCTACCTCGGCGCGGCACCGGGCGTGGGCAAGACGTACGCCATGCTCTCCGAGGCGCACCGCCGAGTGGAGCGGGGCACCGACTGCGTCGTGGCCTTCGTCGAGCACCACGAGCGGCCGCGCACCGAGGTGATGCTGCACGGCCTGGAGCAGGTGCCGCGCAAGCGGCTGGAGTACCGGGACACCGCCTTCGGCGAGATGGACGTCGACGCCGTGCTGCGCCGGGCGCCCGCCGTCGCCCTGGTCGACGAACTCGCCCACACCAACATCCCCGGATCCCGCAACGCCAAGCGCTGGCAGGACGTCGAGGCACTGCTCGCCGCGGGGATCGACGTCATCTCCACCGTCAACATCCAGCACCTGGAATCACTCGGCGACGTCGTGGAGTCGATCACCGGGGTGCGCCAGCGCGAGACCGTCCCGGACGAGGTGGTACGGCGCGCCGACCAGATCGAGCTCGTCGACATGTCCCCGCAGGCCCTGCGCCGCCGTATGGCCCACGGCAACATCTACCAGCCCGACAAGGTCGACGCGGCGCTCTCGAACTACTTCCGCCCCGGCAACCTCACCGCCCTGCGTGAGCTGGCGCTGCTGTGGGTGGCCGACCGGGTCGACGAGTACCTGAACGCGTACCGCAGCGAACACCGGGTCTCCAAGATCTGGGGTTCGCGCGAGCGGATCGTGGTCGGCCTGACCGGCGGCCCCGAGGGACGGACCCTGATCCGCCGGGCCGCGCGGCTCGCCGAGAAGGGCGCCGGCGGTGAGGTGCTCGCCGTCTACATAGCCCGCAGCGACGGGCTGACCTCGGCCTCCCCGAAGGAACTCGCCGTCCAGCGCACCCTCGTGGAGGACCTGGGCGGCACCTTCCACCACGTGGTCGGCGACGACATACCGGCCGCCCTGCTGGCCTTCGCGCGCGGTGTCAACGCCACCCAGATCGTGCTCGGTTCCTCGCGCCGCAAGGCCTGGCAGTACGTCTTCGGGCCCGGCGTCGGCGCGACGGTCGCCCGGGACTCCGGCCCCGACCTCGACGTCCACATCGTCACCCACGAGGAGGTCGCCAAGGGCCGCGGACTGCCCGTGGCCCGTGGCGGACGGCTCGGGCGGGCCCGGATCATCTGGGGCTGGGCGGTGGGCCTGGTGGGCCCCGCGGTCCTCGCGGTGCTGCTGAACACCGTCGACCTCGGCCTCGCCAACGACATGCTGCTGTTCCTCGCGGTCACCGTCGCGGCGGCGCTGCTCGGCGGCCTGCTGCCCGCCCTGGCCTCGGCGGCCTTCGGCTCGCTGCTGCTGAACTACTTCTACACCCCGCCCCTGCACCGGCTGACCATCGCCGACCCCAAGAACATGGTCGCCATCGCGATCTTCTTCGGCGTCGGCATGTCGGTCGCCTCGGTGGTCGACCTCGCGGCCCGGCGCACCCACCAGGCCGCCCGGCTGCGCGCCGAGTCGGAGATCCTCTCCTTCCTCGCCGGGAACGTGCTGCGCGGTGAGACGAGGCTGGAGGAGCTGCTGGAGCGGGTCCGGGAGACCTTCGCGATGGAGTCGGCCGCGCTGCTGGAACGGGCGAGCGACGTCGAACCGTGGACGTGCGCCGGACGCGCCGGATTCGGGCGCTCGCTGGAGCGGCCCGAGGACGCCGACGTCGACATGCCCGTCGGCGACCACATGGCGCTCGCGCTCACCGGCCGCGTGCTGCCCGCCGAGGACCGCCGGGTGCTCGCCGCCTTCGCCGCGCAGGCCGCCGTCGCGCTGGACCGTCGGCGCCTGCAGGAGGAGGCCGACCAGGCCCGCACGCTCGCCGAGGGCAACCGCATCCGCACCGCCCTGCTGGCCGCCGTCAGCCACGACCTGCGCACCCCGCTGGCCGGCATCAAGGCCGCCGTCTCCTCGCTGCGTTCGGACGACGTGGCCTGGTCCGAGGAGGACCAGGCGGAGCTGCTGCAGGGCATCGAGGAGGGCGCCGACCGGCTCGACCACCTCGTCGGCAACCTGCTCGACATGTCCCGACTGCAGACCGGTACGGTCACCCCGCTGATCCGCGAGATCGACGTGGACGAGGTCGTCCCGATGGCCCTGGGCGGCGTACCGGAGGACAGCGTCGAGCTGGACGTGCCCGAGACCCTGCCGATGGTCGAGGTCGACCCCGGGCTGCTGGAGCGGTCCGTGGCCAACCTGGTCGAGAACGCCGTCAAGTACAGCCCCCGCGGGCGGCCCGTGCTGGTCTCCGCGAGCGCCATCGCCGACCGGGTCGAGGTGCGGGTGGTGGACCGCGGCCCGGGCGTGCCGGACGAGGCCAAGGACCGGATCTTCGAGCCCTTCCAGCGCTACGGTGACGCCCCGCGCGGCGCCGGCGTCGGGCTCGGTCTCGCGGTCGCCCGGGGCTTCGCGGAGGCCATGGGCGGCACCCTCAACGCCGAGGACACGCCGGGCGGGGGACTCACCATGGTCCTGAGCCTGCGGGCGGCAGGATCGGCTCCCGAGGCCCGCGATGCGGGCTGGGACACCGCGGAACCAGAAAGGCAGACCCTATGACGACCCGGGTGCTCGTGGTCGACGACGAGCCGCAGATCGTGCGGGCCCTCGTGATCAACCTCAAGGCACGCAAGTACGAGGTCGACGCGGCCCCCGACGGCCGTACCGCCCTCGAACTGGCCGCGTCCCGGCACCCCGACGTGGTCGTGCTGGACCTGGGCCTGCCCGACATGGACGGCGTCGAGGTGATCAAGGGACTGCGCGGCTGGACCCGCGTGCCGATCCTGGTCCTGTCCGCCCGGCACTCCTCCGACGAGAAGGTCGAGGCGCTGGACGCGGGTGCCGACGACTACGTCACCAAGCCCTTCGGCATGGACGAGCTGCTGGCCAGGCTGCGGGCCGCCGTGCGCCGGGCCGAGCCGGTCGGGCCCGGCGAGGACGACCTGACGACGGTGGACACCGAGGACTTCACCGTCGACCTGGCCGCCAAGAAGGTCAACCGCGCCGGAAAGGACGTCCGGCTCACCCCGACCGAGTGGCACCTGCTGGAGGTGCTGGTCCGCAACACCGGGCGCCTGGTCAGCCAGAAGCAGCTGCTGCAGGAGGTGTGGGGACCGTCGTACGGGACCGAGACCAACTACCTGCGCGTGTACATGGCCCAACTGCGCCGCAAGCTGGAGACCGACCCCTCGCACCCCCGGCACTTCATCACGGAGCCGGGGATGGGATACCGGTTCGAGAAGTGAGCCGGGCCGCGAAGTGAGCTGGGCTACGGCGGTGTCGGTGGGCCCCGGTACGCTTCAGGTATGAGTGCTGTTCCTCGTTCCGAAAAGCCGGCCGGCCGGTTCCGGCGCATGCTCGACCGGCTCTCCTCGTCGCAGGAGGACCTGGAGTCCGAGGAGCTGCGCGAAGACGCCGAGACGGCGGGCTGTACGAAGATCGGTGACTGCCATGACCGGCAGATCGTGACCGTAACTGGTACCTTGCGCACGGTCACCTTGCGACCTCGCGCCGGGGTCCCGGCCCTGGAGGCCGAGCTGTTCGACGGCTCCGCCCCGCTGGACGTGGTGTGGCTCGGCAGGCGTTCCATCGTGGGCATAGAACCGGGACGCAAGCTGATCGCATCGGGCCGGATCTCGATGAGCCGGGGCCGCCGGGTGCTGTTCAACCCGAAGTACGAACTGCGACCCCTCGGACGGGAGTAGCCGGTGACGTCCCTCGACAAGCCGACCGAAAGCGCCGACCAGAGTCCGCCCGACCCGGCCGGTGACGCCCGGGCGGTGACCGAGGCCGCGCTGTTCGAGGCGTTCGGCGGTGTCCGCGGCATGGTCGAGACGGTCGTGCCGGGCCTGCTCTTCGTGGCGATCTTCACGATCAACAAGGACCTGCACGTGTCGGCGATCGCGGCGCTGATCGTCTCCCTGGTCCTGGTCGTGGTCCGGCTCGCCATGAAGGACACCGTCAAGCACGCCTTCAGCGGTGTGTTCGGCGTGGCCTTCGGCGTGGTCTTCGCGATGTTCACCGGCAACGCCAAGGACTTCTACCTCCCCGGCATGCTCTACACGCTGGGCCTGGCGCTGGCGTACATCATCACGACCCTCGCCGGGGTGCCCCTGATCGGCCTCATCCTCGGCCCGGTCTTCAAGGAGAACCTCTCCTGGCGCACCCGCAACCCCGGCCGCAAGAAGGCCTACGCGAAGGCCAGTTGGGCCTGGGGCCTGATCCTGCTCGCCAAGTGCGCGATCCTCTTCCCGCTGTACTGGTGGTCGGACACGACCAGGCTCGGCTGGGTCCTGGTCGCCCTGAAGATCCCGCCGTTCCTGCTGGCGGTCTGGCTGACCTGGGTCTTCCTGGCAAAGGCGCCCGCGCCGATCGACGTCTTCGCCGAGATGGAGGCCGAGGAGAAGGCCGAGAAGGAACGCGAGGCCGCGCTGGCCGCCGAGGGGGGCGAACCCTCGGGCGGGCGGCACCGCCGGGAGGCGTAGACAGCCGCCGTACGACGAAAAGGGCGCCCTCGCGGTCGAGGGCGCCCTTCTTCGTGTCGGTCAGGCTTCTTCCCGCCGCACCGACAGCAGCTCCTCCAACTGCTCCTCGCGGGCCTGGGCGGCCACGAAGAGGAGTTCGTCGCCCGGTTCCAGGGAGTCCTCCTTGGTCGGGGTCAGGACGCGGGTGCCGCGGATGATCGTGACCAGGGAGGTGTCCTCGGGCCACTCCACATCGCCGACCTGGGTGCCGGCCAGGGCCGACTCCTCGGGCAGGGTCAGCTCGACGAGGTTGGCGTCGCCGTGGCTGAAACGCAGCAGGCGGACCAGGTCGCCGACGCTCACCGCCTCCTCGACCAGGGCGGACATCAGGCGCGGGGTGGAGACGGCCACGTCCACGCCCCAGGCCTCGTTGAACAGCCACTCGTTCTTCGGGTTGTTGACGCGGGCGACGACGCGCGGGACGCCGTACTCCGTCTTGGCGAGCAGCGACACGACCAGGTTGACCTTGTCGTCGCCGGTCGCGGCGATGACGACGTTGCAGCGCTGCAGCGCCGCCTCGTCCAGGGACGTGATCTCGCAGGCGTCGGCCAGCAGCCACTCCGCCTGGGGCACCCGCTCCACCGAGATCGCGGTCGGGGCCTTGTCGATCAGCAGGACCTCGTGGCCGTTCTCCAGCAGCTCGCCCGCGATCGAGCGGCCGACGGCACCGGCTCCGGCAATGGCGACCCTCATCAGTGACCGCTCTCCTCTTCCGGGCCCTGGGCGAACGCCGCCTCGACCTTCTCGACGTCGTCCGCCCGCATCATCACGTGCACGAGGTCGCCCTCCTGCAGCACCGTCTGCGAGGTCGGCAGGATCGCCTCGCCCAGGCGGGTCAGGAACGCCACGCGGACGCCCGTCTCCTCCTGCAGCTTGCTGATCTTGTGGCCGACCCAGTGAGCGGAAGCGTGCACCTCGGCGAGCTGGACGCCGCCGGTGGGGTCGCGCCACAGCGGCTCGGCGCCGGAGGGCAGCAGCCGGCGCAGCATCTGGTCGGCGGTCCAGCGGACCGTGGCCACGGTGGGGATGCCCAGGCGCTGGTAGACCTCGGCGCGGCGGGGGTCGTAGATACGGGCGGCCACGTTCTCCACGCCGAACATCTCGCGGGCCACGCGCGCCGAGATGATGTTGGAGTTGTCACCGCTGGAGACGGCCGCGAAGGCGCCGGCCTCCTCGATGCCCGCCTCGCGCAGCGTGTCCTGGTCGAAGCCGACCCCGGTGACCCGGCGACCACCGAATCCGGGGCCCAGCCGGCGGAAGGCGGTGGGGTCCTGGTCGATCACGGCGACCGTGTGGCCCTGTTGCTCCAGGGTCTGGGCAAGAGCGGAACCTACTCTTCCGCAGCCCATGATGACGATGTGCACGACCGTCCTTCCGGTGTCCAAAAGTTACTGCTCAGCATCAGGGTCTCAGACCGACGCCCAAAGCTACACACGGGCGCCAGGGGGTGGGCACCCCCGTGCGCGGTTCGCCTTGATCACGTTCCGTGATCAAGATCCGCGATCACGCGCCTCACGTCGGCGGCGTCAGCCGTCCGCCTCCGCGATCACGTCCTAGCAGCGCCAGCGCTCGGCGTCCGCGATCACCGGGGGCGGGCGCCGGCGAGTGATGCTGCGCACGCTGCACAGGGTCAGGATTCCGAGGCCGAGGATGGCGAGGGTCGCCCCGACGAGCTCCGCGGTGGCGGGCATAGGACCTCCGAAGTGCGATGACAGGCGGGGTTTGCCATCTAGGCACGGGGAGCGCACGGACCGCGGAATCCGCAGTTCAGCGCGCCCCTGATTTCACTCGTGAGGCAGAACCAGGATGCCGGGTGGGCGGTTGCCTGTTCGAAGGCCTACCATCCTCTGTCGTGTCCAAACTGACCGACGTGCCCAAACGGATTCTGATCGGGCGCGCACTGCGCAGTGACCGGCTGGGCGAAACGCTCCTGCCGAAGCGCATCGCACTCCCCGTCTTCGCCTCCGACCCGCTGTCCTCTGTCGCCTACGCGCCGGGGGAGGTCCTGCTGGTCCTGTCCATCGCGGGTGTGTCGGCGTACCACTTCAGCCCGTGGATCGCCGTCGCGGTCGTCGTGCTGATGTTCACGGTCGTCGCCTCCTACCGCCAGAACGTGCACGCCTACCCGAGCGGCGGCGGTGACTACGAGGTGGCCACCACCAACCTCGGTCCCAGGGCCGGCCTCACCGTCGCCAGCGCGCTGCTCGTCGACTACGTCCTGACCGTCGCCGTCTCCATCGCCTCCGGCATCGAGAACCTCGGCTCCGCGATCCCCTTCGTGGTCGAGCACAAGGTGCTGTGCGCGGTCGCCGTGATCGTCCTGCTGACTCTGATGAACCTGCGCGGCGTGAAGGAGTCCGGCAAGCTCTTCGCGATCCCGACGTACGTGTTCGTCGGCGGCGTCTTCATCATGATCGCGTGGGGCGCGTTCCGCGGCCTGGTCCTCGGCGACACCATGCACGCGCCGACGGCCGACTACCACATCAAGGCCGAGCACCAGGGTCTCGCGGGCTTCGCGCTCGTCTTCCTCCTGCTGCGCGCCTTCTCCTCCGGCTGTGCCGCGCTCACCGGTGTGGAGGCGATCTCCAACGGCGTCCCGGCCTTCCGCAAGCCCAAGTCGAAGAACGCGGCGACCACGCTCGCGATGATGGGCCTGCTGGCCGTCACCATGTTCTGCGGCATCATCGCCCTCGCCATGTCGACCAAGGTCCGCATGGCCGAGAACCCGGCCACCGACCTGCTCCACAACGGCCACCCGCTCGGCTCCGGCTACGTCCAGAACCCGGTGATCTCCCAGGTCGCCGAGGCGGTGTTCGGCAAGGGCAGCTTCCTGTTCATCGTCCTGGCGGCCGCCACCGCGCTGGTCCTCTTCCTGGCGGCGAACACGGCGTACAACGGCTTCCCGCTGCTCGGCTCGATCCTCGCCCAGGACCGCTACCTGCCGCGCCAGCTGCACACCCGCGGCGACCGCCTCGCCTTCTCCAACGGCATCGTGCTGCTCGCGGGCGCCGCGATGCTGCTGACCGTCATCTACGGCGCCGACTCCACGCGGCTGATCCAGCTCTACATCGTCGGCGTGTTCGTGTCCTTCACGCTGAGCCAGACCGGCA
Organism: Streptomyces filipinensis; assembly: GCF_014649495.1. Taxonomy (GTDB): domain Bacteria; phylum Actinomycetota; class Actinomycetes; order Streptomycetales; family Streptomycetaceae; genus Streptomyces; species Streptomyces filipinensis. The sequence continues at coordinate 164,678 of NZ_BMTD01000017.1, forward strand.
TGGTCCGGCACTGGAACCGCCACCTGGCGGTCGAGCAGGACCAGGCCAAGCGCCGCCACATGGTGCGCTCCCGCGCGATCAACGCGTTCGGCGCCTTCTTCACCGGCCTGGTGCTCGTCGTCGTCCTGGTCACCAAGTTCACGCACGGGGCCTGGGTCGCCCTGCTGGGCATGTGCATCTTCTACGCGACGATGACCGCGATCCGGAAGCACTACGACCGTGTCTCCGAGGAGATCGCCGCCCCCGAGGAGCCGGACGACGATCTGGTCCGCCCGTCCCGCGTCCACTCGGTCGTGCTCATCTCGAAGATCCACCGCCCCACCCTGCGCGCCCTGGCCTACGCCAAGCTGATGCGCTCGGACACGCTGGAGGCGCTGACGGTCAACGTGGACCCGGCCGAGACCAAGGCGCTGCGCGAGGAGTGGGAGCAGCGCGGCATCGACGTACCGCTGAAGGTCCTGGACTCGCCGTACCGCGAGATCACCCGGCCGATCATCGAGTACGTCAAGGGTCTGCGCAAGGAGTCCCCGCGCGACGCGGTCTCCGTGATCATCCCCGAGTACGTGGTCGGCCACTGGTACGAGCACCTGCTGCACAACCAGAGCGCCCTGCGCCTGAAGGGCCGCCTGCTCTTCACACCCGGCGTGATGGTCACCTCCGTGCCCTACCAGCTGGCGTCCTCCGAGGCGGCCAAGGTGCGCGCCCGCAGGCGTCAGGAGTGGAGCGCACCGGGTGCCGTACGACGGGGTCCGGCGGCGGAGCGGCCCAAGGAGCCCTCGGCGGCCAAGGACTGATTCCCGGCGCACGGCCTGTGGTGAACGGCCGGACGACAGCCACGTAGACTGGTGGGCTGTTGTCCGGCCGTTTCCCGTTTCCGATCTGGAGTCACCCCGCCATGCAGGCAGAACCGAAGAAGTCGCTGGTCGGGGAGGAGTACGAGGTCGAGATCGGCCCCGTCGCCCATGGCGGCCACTGCATCGCCCGCACGGCCGAGGGCCAGGTGCTGTTCGTGCGGCACACGCTGCCGGGCGAGCGGGTGGTGGCGCGGGTGACCGAGGGCGAGGAGGGAGCCCGCTTCCTGCGCGCGGACGCCGTACGGATCCTGGACGCCTCCAAGGACCGTGTCGAGGCCCCCTGCCCCTTCGCCGGCCCCGGCCGCTGCGGCGGCTGCGACTGGCAGCACGCCAAGCCCGGCGCCCAGCGCCGTCTCAAGGGCGAGGTGATCGCCGAACAGCTCAAGCGGCTCGCGGGCCTCACGCCCGAGGAGGCCGGCTGGGACGGCACGGTGATGCCGGCCGAGGGTGACAAGCTGCCCGCGGGCCAGGTCCCGCAGTGGCGCACGCGCGTCCAGTACGCCGTGGACGCCGAGGGCCACGCCGGCCTGCGCCGCCACCGCTCGCACGAGGTCGAACGCATCGACCACTGCATGATCGCGGCGGAGGGCGTCAGCGAGCTGGGCATCGAGCGGCGGGACTGGACCGGCATGGAGTCGGTCGAGGCGATCGCCGCGACCGGCTCGCAGGACCGCCAGGTGATCCTGACCCCGCGCCCCGGCGGCCGCCTCCCGCTGGTGGAACTGGACAAGCCGGTCTCCGTCCTCCGCGTCGACGAGAAGTCCGGCGGAATCCACCGGGTCCACGGACGCCCCTTCGTCCGTGAACGCGCGGACGGCCGTACCCACCGCGTCGCGGGCGGCGGCTTCTGGCAGGTCCACCCGAAGGCGGCCGACACGCTCGTGACGGCCGTCATGCAGGGCCTGCTGCCCCGCAAGGGCGAAACGGCCCTGGACCTCTACTGCGGCGTCGGCCTGTTCGCCGGCGCCCTGGCCGACCGCCTCGGCGACAAGGGCGCGGTCCTCGGCATCGAGTCCGGCAAGCGGGCGGTGGAGGACGCGCGGCACAACCTCGCCGGCTTCCCGCGGGTCCGCATCGAACAGGGCAAGGTCGAGTCGGTCCTGCCGCGCACGGGCATCACGGAGGTCGACCTGATCGTCCTGGACCCGCCCCGCGCCGGCGCCGGCCGCACGACGGTCGTCCACCTCGCCTCCCTGGCCGCCCGCCGCATCGCCTACGTCGCCTGCGACCCCGCCGCGCTGGCCCGCGACCTGGCGTACTTCCGCGAGGGCGGGTACCGGGTGCGGACGCTGCGGGCGTTCGATCTGTTTCCGATGACGCATCACGTGGAGTGCGTGGCGATCCTTGAGCCTGCGGAGAAGGGTCGCTGACCTGGGGTGTTCCAGGGGCGTTCAGGCGCGGCCGGGTGTGCTCGACCTGTTTCTCGAAATGCATGACGTGCAGCGCGTCGTATGCCTGACGAACGACGCCGACCTGGCGTTTCATGACGTCGTGCCGGGCCGAGGTGTGAACATTCACCGCTTCGGCGCGGACGGCGGCAGGTCGTCTCGACGCTGAGATGACGCTGCTTCTGATGGGCCGCCCAGGGAACCGTCGGCCTCGCGGCCCGGGTCGCGGGCCACGCTGGGCCCAGGTGATCCACGAGAACGGTGGCCCTGAGCATGGCCATGAGCCTGGCGACCTCCGGCGTGGACGCCGCGGATGTCGCCCCGAGAGGCCCCCTCCGAGGCTGGGCGCGTGTCGGCACCCTGTCAGTAGAGTGAGACGCGTGAGGATGGAGGAGCAGTGAGAGCGCCGCGCACTCTGGCCACTCTGGACGAGGTCGACACCGGTGATCACGTCTGCCAGGTGTTGGACCGGACCGACCACGTCATCGACCGCAGCCGGTCCTTCGTCGCGGACGGGGCCCTGTACGGGGACAAGGTGGTGATCGTCGGGCCGCCTCTCGAAGCGGGGAGTGAGTTCGCGCAGCTCGTGCTCGACCCGGCTCGGCTGGACGGCTCTCTGCTGGCCGCGGTGCGTCGGGAGGCGGCCAACGCCGACCGCGAGGGGTTCCGCTCGCTCCGGGTGCTGCACCACGTCGGGCCCGACTGCCGTCCGGAGCGGACGAAGGAGCTGTTGCGCAGTGAACTCGATCTGGAGGAGTTCGCCGCCGACACCGGAGCCCTGGTGGTCTGCGCCTACAGCGGTGCGGACCAGGATCCCTCCCTCCTGGAGCAGATCAGGTGCGTGCACCCCCACAGTCTGGGCAGCCGTCCGACGGCACCGGCGTTCCAGGTGTACCGCACGGGGAAGGAAGGCTGGACGGTGAACGGGATCGTCGACAGCGAGGGCGCGGTGGCCTTCGGCTCCATCCTGTGCGCCCTCCTCGCCCAGAAGGCCACGGTGCGCCTGCTCTGCCATGCTCTTCAGTTCTTCGACGCCGCCGGGATGAGCGCCCTGGCCGATGCGGCCAGGCACCTTCCGGACCGCAAGGTCGTCCTGGAAGGCACCAACGACACCGTCCGGCTCACCTGGCAGCTGTCCGGCTTCGCGGTCCCCGAGATTCCGGTGGTGATGGCGCCGTGACCTCCTCTGCTCCCAGCTCGAACGCGCCGGGCGCCGGATACCGGCACGAGCTGTACCCGTACTCCGGCAGGGACGCGTTCGTCGAGGGTGCCCTCAGTTTCATCCACGACGCCCTCGCAGGTGGCGAGGCCGTCGTCGTGGCCGTCCCCCAGGACAAGGCGTCCCTGCTGCGCGCCGAGATCCGCGACGAGGATGCCGTCCGCTACGTCGACACCGCAGGGGTCGCGCACCACCCCGGCCGGCTCATCGGAGCCTGGCAGGAATGGCTTGAGGAGTACGCCTCGCAAGGACGGCCCGTCCGCGGGATCGGCGAATCACCCTGGGACGAGGTCCGCAGCCCGGCCGAAGCCGAGGAGCTGCGCTACCACGAATGGCTCCTCAACAAAGCCTTCGCCCGGGGCCCGGCCTGGTGGCTGCTGTGCCCCTACGACATCGCTCACGACAAGGCGTCACTGGCGGAAATGGCCCGGTGCCACCCCGAGCTGCGCCAGGACGGCCGCACGATGCCGTGTGCGGACTACGACCCGCAGGCACCGTACCGCTTCACACCGCTCACCGACCCGTGCGACCCGTACGAGGAATTCGCCTACAGCAGGGGTGACCTGCCCGCCCTGCGCGAGAAGATCGCCGCGTGCGCCGAACGGCACGGCCTGACCGGCCGACGCCTGAGAGAACTGCACCTGGCCGCCACGGAGGTGGCCACCAACAGCATTCGTCACGGCGGCGGACACGGTGTGCTGCGCACCTGGAGCGAGGAGCGCCGACTCGTGTGCGAGTTCCGCGACGCGGGCTACATCGAGGACCCCCTGGTCGGACGGAGAAGGCCGGACGCCAGGCAGGTCGGTGGTCGCGGCCTGTGGCTGGTTCACCAGCTCTGCGACCTCGTGGAGATCCGCTCCGTACCGGATGAGGGGACCAGGGTCAGGCTCCACACCGAGCTGCCGGAGTAGACCCGCACCGATCTCGTCCGGCCCGGACGGTGTCCTGAAGCCAGGCACCGTCCAGCAGGGACGGCGGATGCGTTGTGTTCGGCAGACCGCTACCCTCGGCGGGCATCACACCCGCATATGCATCGGTCTGTCCCAAGACAACGGGGGCAGACGGTGGAACAGAGGCAAGGTCCGCAGCACACTTGTGACCCGGCCCGACGAGAACGATCTGGAGGGAAGTCCCTTCTTCATGCTCACTGTCCAGATGCAGCACGAGGACGCGACGATCGCACAGCTCCCGGAGACGGTCGACTACGACAACGCGCCCCTTGTCGGTGCCCAGTGCGAGGACTTGGTCGACCGTGGCTGCACCACCCTGGTGCTGGACGCATCCCAGGTGCAGTACATGGACTCCTCCGGCGTCAGCATGCTCATCACGCTGTCGCGCACCCTGGACCACCGTGCCGGCACCCTGCGCGTGGCTGCTCTCAGCGCCCACTACGAGCAGGTGTGGCGCATGCTCGGGCTCCAGGAAGTCTTTCCCGTCTTCCCTTCGGTGAACGCCGCCCTCCAGGCTGCTGCCGCAGGCGACATCCCCGGGGCACCCGAGGAAAGCGCAAGGGTGAGTCCGTGGTCGGCGTCAGCAGGGTCTCGTCCAGGCCGACGACCCGGCTGATGTCAAAGCCCTTCAGGTCAGCGCGGAATCGCGGACTCGACCAAGGAGTCGGCGTACACGGTGCCGGTGAGCAGCTCGGGACACCGCCCCCGTGCTGCTGGTGGCGGTGTCGTGCGACTTCGTACGTCGGTGACGGGGGCGCAGCAGGCCGGCCTGCAGGTCCGGGCGAGGGCGGCGCGCTGGGCGTACTGACGTGCGTTGCGGGCCGCGGTGGCGGCGCGGCGGGCGAACTGCGCCTGTGGTGCACCGCGGACACGGCCGTCGCCGAGGTGAGGGACCGCGGGCGGTTCACGGATCCGCGCACAGGCCGACGCCGACCCGATCCGTTGTCTCCTGGCGGCGGACGGGGAGCAGGGGAGCCCGGACGTATCCGCCGCGCGCCCCTGTGACGTGACTGCCCTTCAGGCGTCGCCGGCGTGTCGGGCGGCCGGGTCTCCCTGGTGAAAACCGGTCCCGACGCGGCGCCCGGAGGGAAGCGTGGCTGCGTGTCGGACACCAGGACACCGGGTCGGCCCGGTGCGATGTTCGCGTTGTCGGCCCGCCCTGCGCCTCAGGAGGCACGGGAGGATGCGCGAGGTCTCGTGGGGTACGAGAACTGCCATGAACAAGCGAGAAGTGGGCGGGGTACGTCAGCTGCTGTCCGCGGCCGACCACGCCCTTTTCCATGCCGTCTCGGCCCGCCGGTGGCCCGCGGCCGAGCCCGTCCTGCCGCGGCTGAGCCGGGTCGCCGACCACGGAGTGCTGTGGGGCGGGCTGGCCGCTGGTCTCTGGGTGTTCGGCGGCGCGCGGGGCCGCCGGGCGGCCATGCGGGGCATCGCGTCCCTGACTGTGGCCTCCGCCCTGGTCAACACCGTGACCAAGCGGTCCGTGGGCCGGGCGCGGCCCCTGCTGGACGGCGTGCCGGCTGCCCGGCGCCCGCACCGGCCGCCGTTCACCACCTCCTTCCCCTCCGGTCACACCGCGTCCGCCGCCGCGTTCGTCACCGGCGTCGCTCTGGAGTCGCCGCAAGCGGGAGCCGCAATGGCGCCGCTCGCCGTGTCCGTGGCCTTCTCCCGGGTGTACACCGGTGCCCACTTCCCCGGCGACGTGCTGGCCGGCGCGGTGCTCGGGGTCGGCGCCGCCTACGCGGTGCGCGGAATGGTGCCGTCCCGCTCCCAGCTGCCGCCGCCGGCCCGGGCCCGCACGGACGTGAGGCCGCTGCCGCGAGGGAAGGGGCTTGTGGTGGTCGTCAACCCGGGCTCCGGCGCCCAGCCCCAACTCGTCGACCCGGTACGCCAGTTGCGCGCGGCGCTGCCCGAGGCGGAGATCCGGCTGCACGGGGAGCAGGGGCCACAGCTGCCCGAGTTGCTCGCCGAGGCCGCGCGCCGGGCCGCCGCACTGGGCGGAGCGCTGGGCGTGTGCGGTGGTGACGGCACCGTGAACGCCGCGGTGGCGCCGGCACTGGCCGCGGACGTCCCCCTGCTGGTGCTGCCCGGCGGCACCTTCAACCATTTCGCCGCCGACCTCGGCGTCGACACCATCGCCGACGCCTGCCAGGCGGTGACCGAGGGCAGCGCCGTCAGGGTCGACGTGGGGCGCGTGCGGCCGTCGGAGGAGGGGGGCGCGGCAGAGCCCCGCTACTTCCTCAACACTTTCAGCCTCGGTGTCTACCCGGAGCTGGTGCGGCTGCGTGAGCGGTGGTCGCCGCGGATCGGAGGGCCGCCGGCGACCCTGCTCGCCGTCCTGCACGCGCTGCGTCGCTCGCGGCCGTTGCGTGCCGAGGTGAACGGGCGGGAGCGGCCGCTGTGGCTGCTGTTCGCCGGCAACGGCTCGTACCGCAGTGTCGGTATCGCGCCGGTGCGCCGACACGATCTGGCGGACGGCCTGCTCGATCTGCGGGTGGCCCGCGCAGGCCGGTTCGCCCGTACCAGGCTGCTCGCCGCGGCGTGCGCGGGTCGGCTCACCCGCACGCCGTTCTACGCGGCGGCACGTGCCGAACGCCTGGAGGTGTCGTTGCTGCCGGAGGGCGCCCGTATGGCCTGTGACGGGGAGATCGTCCCGGCGCCGCGCGCCTTCGTGCTGGACAAGCTGCCGGAGGCGCTGACCGTCTACCGGCCCGACACCGAGCCCGCTGCGGACGAGTCCCTGTCGGCGCCGGCCGTACCGACCCGCCGCGTGCAGGGGACGCACTGACCACGCACTGACCGCATGACGTCACGACGCGAGGGCGGGGGGGGCGACCCCCTCCGGGCTCACGCGTCGGCCCGGTCTCCCGCCGGCCCGGCCCCTTCTCCGCTCATGGCTTCCTCGTCATGGTCCAGGGAACGCCGGTTGAAGTCGGCCGAGCCGAGAGGGTCCGCAGGCCCAGACCATCGTCCGGGGCTGACCGGAAGGGGGCGAGGCGGCTGCCCGGTGCCGGCAACCACCTCGCTTTCAGCCTCAAGTCACCTACGCGGGCTACCGGCATCCCGGAGGAAAGGCATGCCAAGTCGCCGCCTCCCGGCCTGCCGACGTGGGGCCGCTCAGCCGAGTTCGGCCCCCTTGGCCGCGGCCTCCTCCTCGGTCCGGGCCTGCCCGGTGGCGAGGGCGCCGCCCGCGCTCTCCAGGTGCGCCCGCACGAACCACTGGAACTGTTCCAGGTCGCGCAGTTGCTCGATGAGCAGGTCCTCGGTGGCGGTGTCGATGTCGCCCGCTTCCTTGATCGCGGCGCGGACGGCTTCGATCACTCCGGTGTAGACGAGGTCGAGGGCGCCGAGGTGGGCGATCGCGTCGGCGCGGCCGATGGAGTAGTCGTCCCAGGTGCGCTCGGCGACCAGGGCTCCCGGCGTGCCCTGCGCGACGCCGCCGAGCGCGGCGATGCGTTCCGCCACGTCGTCGGCCATGTCCCGGACCCGGTCCACCTGCGGGTCGATCATCTCGTGCACGGCGATGAAGTGCGGCCCGACCACGTTCCAGTGCACGTGCTTGAGCGTCAGGTGCAGATCGTTCAGGGCGTGCAGGCGCAGCCGGAGCAGACCGATCAGCCGGCCGGCCGCCTCACGCTCGATGCCGGGCACCGTGTACTTCGGGGTCAGATCCTGCGCCATTGGTTCACCTCGGTTCTCGGCGGGGTTCACGGGGGCTTGCCCCACCACGGCTTCCCTGGGTCGCCCAGATCAGACCTGGGAGAGGAAGACGCCGACCACGTTCCGCGGGCACTGTGCCCGCCGGGGCTCGCGCCGGAGTGCCGAGAGCCCCGCCCAGAGCCAAGCGGTGTCCGCGGCGGCGTGAGCAGGAGCGGTGGTCATGCACACGATGGAGGCCGCGTGCACCCTGCCCGCGCGGGCCAGTGAGGAATGCCGGTCCCCGGCCGGGGTATGCGGGGGCTGCCGGACGATGGCCCGGCGAACCGAGGCTGACTGATGTGGGAGGGGCGCGTGATGGCGACGACGACCGAGGGGACCGTTGGCCAGGCGGTGGGCGTTCCCGAGATCGCGGACCCGTCCAAGGTCGCGCCGAAGGACGCGCGGGAGTTGTCGAAGGTGTTCTTCGATCAGTTGGCGGTGCTGGAGGAGGGTACGCCGGAGTACCAGTACGCGCGTAACACGCTGATCGAGATGAACATGTCCTTGGTGCGGTATGCGGCCGGCCGGTTCCGCAGCCGTGGGCCGGAGGAGATGGAGGACATCGTCCAGGTGGGAATGATCGGTCTGATCAAGGCGATCGACCGGTTCGAGTTGTCCCGTGAGGTCGAGTTCACCTCGTTCGCCGTGCCTTACATCGTCGGTGAGATCAAGCGGTTCTTCCGTGACACCTCCTGGGCCGTGCATGTGCCGCGTCGGCTCCAGGAGGCCCGTGTGCAGCTTGCCCGGGCCAATGAGGAGCTACGCAGCCGGCTGGGTCGGACACCGACGACCAGGGAGCTGTCCGAGCTGATGAGCCTGCCGGAGGACGAGGTGGTCGAGGCCCAGTTGGCGTCCAACGGCTACAAGTCGGCGTCCCTGGACGCGGCGATCAACAGCAGCGAGGACGGTGAGGCGGCGCTCGCGGACTTCATCGGCAACGAGGACGCCGCTTTGGAACTGGTCGAGGACTTCCACGCGCTCGCTCCGATGATCGCCGAACTCGATGAACGCGACCGCAGGATCATTCACTGGCGCTTCGTGGAGGAACTCACCCAGGCGCAGATCGGCGAACGTCTCGGCGTCTCCCAGATGCACGTCTCCCGCCTGATCACACGTCTGCTGACCCGCCTGCGCGAAGGCATACTCAGCACCCGATGACGTGCCGGGCCGGACGGTGGCGCCCTTGGCCTCACGGGAGACGGGAAGGTCCCGAACGCCCGGTCCCGCAGCGGCGGAAGGCGGTGCGGGGCACGGCGCACGACGTTTCGATCCGGTCGACGCGGGGCGCCGCGACGAGTCGGAGCGGGAGCGGCGGCCACGGATTCAGGCCGGCTGAGCGGACGGACTCACGCGCCGTCACCGCGCGGGACGGTCACCGGGGGACACGTGCTCGGCGCCCACGGCGCAAGTGTGTCCCGGCGTAGACGACAGCGCGCGGTGTGACCGTCTCGGCCCTCGAGTACGCCTGCGCGGCCGACACAACCGTGTCGAGACTCCTTGCTCGCGGGTGCACGCGGGCTGCGCCCACCACCGCGGCCGGAGGTGCCACAGGCGATAGCGTGGGGGCCGCACGGAGAGACGATGGAGACACCGTGAACGTATCCGAACCGATCTCGTCCGCAGAGGGACGGCTGCGCGCGGCCTCGCCGCACGCGCTGGTGGCCGCCGCCGGCCGTCTGCTGGCGGAGCGCTTCGGGGCCCGCGAGGTGACGCTCCTGCTCGCCGACTACGGTCTGACGGTCCTGCAGCCCGTCACGCACCTGCCGCACACCGGCGATCCGGTCTCCGCCCACGACGGTCCCGCCGGTACCGCTTTCACCACCCAGAAGCCAGTGGTGGAAGTGACTGCGGAGGCGGATACGCAGCTGGTTCACCTGCCCGTATCCGTCCGAGGTGACCGCCTCGGTGTGCTCTGCGTCCGCGTGTCCGGCACCTCCGCCGACCCCGGCACGGTGCTCCGGCTCGGCGACATCGCCACCGCACTGGGACACGAGGTCGTGACGGCGGGCCGGGACACCGACCTGTACCTCATGGCCCGCCGGACCCGCCGTCTCACCCTCGCCGCCGAGATGCAGTGGCAGCTTCTCCCGGGCCGTGGGTGCGCCCGCGACGAATACGTCATCGGCGCGCATCTGGAGCCCGCCTACGCCATCGGCGGCGACAACTTCGACTGGTCCACCGACGCCGACCACCTCACTCTCACCGTCACCGACGGCATGGGTCAGGGCATCGACGCCGCCCTGCTCACCAGCCTCGCCGTCGGTGCACTGCGCAACGCGCGTCGCGCCGGCATCGGCCTCGCGGACCAGGCGAGCCTCGCCGACCAGGCCATCTACTCGCAGTACGGCGGCAGGACGTACGCCTCCACCCTTCTGCTGCGCTTCGATCTCACCACAGGCAGGGGCTGGGCCGTGGACGCCGGATCCCCGCAGCTGTACCGCCAGCGCGGTGCCACGATCGAGCTCGTCGAGCTGGAGGCGCAGATGCCGCTCGGCATGTTCGAGGAGACCCGGTACGAGGAGCAGACGTTCCAGGTCGAGCCGGGGGACCGCCTGGTCGTCATCAGCACCGGAGTGCACGGGACCCGGTCGGCGAGCGGAGAAGTGTTCGGGGAAGGGGTCCTGCGCCAGGTCCTGGGCGCCACCCGTCAGATCTCGCCGCACGAGGCGGCACGGTCGGTCGTCGCCGGACTGGTCGAACACGTCGGCGGCGAGGGGCTGGCATCCGACGCCGCTGTCGTTTGTCTGGACTGGATCGGGCGCGACGCCGCCTCGACCGGTCAGGTGCGGCCGAGCCGCTAGATCTACCGCGCCTCCGATGGCGGCGTCGACTCTCCGTCCGCAGCGGAGAGGAAGGCGTTCATGCCCAGGACCAGTGCCGATCGCTCCTCGGGCGCCATGGCTGCCAGTACTCCGGTCAGGGTCGTGGCGCGTCGACGGGCCACATCCGCCAGCACACGGCGTCCCTGACCGGTGAGCCGCAGCTGTACCTCACGGCGGTTGTGCGGGTGCAGTGTGCGCTCCAGCATGCCCGCCGCCTCCAGTCGGTCACACAGACGGCTGGAGGTGGGAAGCCCGATGTCCAGTCGTTCCGCCAGGCCCGTCAGGTTCACCTCCGGTGCCGCCTCCAGCACCCGAAGCGCCCGCAGTTGGTGGGGGGACAACCGTACGACCGCCTCCTGGGCGGCCATGGACCACAGGTTCGCAAGGCGCTCCACGGCCGCGGCGATCTCGTGCGCGTCGGCGCTCGGATCGCCCTCCGAGCCCTCAACACGATCGTCGGTGCCGCCGGGAAGAGTCACGAACACATCACTCTCAGTCCTGTACGGGTGCTGCGGGCACACCCGTAATCCATCGCTGTACCCGTGTGGCCGGTATGCAAGCGGAGCGGTTCACGGTCCCCGGCTACAAGTGGTCCGCTGTTTGAACCGGTCCCTCGGCTCCTCTCCCGCGAGCAGGCTTCGCCAGTTCCGCGTTGAACTGAGCGCCGACCAGAAGGGCCAGGTTGGACAGCCACAGCCAGATCAAGAAGACAACGACTCCGGCCAGTGAACCGTACAGACGATGATACGTACCGACATGCGAGGTGTAGACGGCAAATCCGAGCGAGACGGTCAGCAGGAGGACCACCGCCAACGTGCCGCCCGGCGCCATCCTCCTGACAGGGCGGGACGGTGCGGGGCCCGAGCGATACAGCACCAGCACCAGCACCACGGTGACCGCGGCCACGACGGGCCACCTCAGAGCGTCCCAGGCGGCCTGCGGCCCGGCGCCCAGATGCAGCGCCCGGCTCAGACGCCGGGCCAGGGCGCCGGTGAGAGACAACGCGAGGGTGGACGTGAGGAGCAGGCCGATCAGAACGAGTGCCGTGGCGACGATACGCGGAGCGGTGCGCCAGACCGGCCGGTTCGCACTGACCCGGTGCATGGCGTGCAGCGCCCGGCGGAAGACGCTCAGATAGCTGGATCCCGACCACAGTGCTCCTGACCCGCCGAGGAAGATCAGCGTCCAAGCCGCCGACGACTGTCCGGCCATCTGCCGCAGGGCACCGCGCAGCAGAGCACGGGAGGCCACGGGAGCGGCCTGCGACATGCGGTCGATGACCTCCGGCTTGGCCGTGGGAATGGTCAGACCCACGATCGAGAGGATCACCAGCAGAACCGGAAACAGCGCCAGCACCGCGTAGTACGTCAGGGCGGCGGCCCAGTCCGTGACGTCGTCGTTCCAGACGGCCAGAGGTGTCCGGCGCAGTGCCGCCCACCAGCGAGCCGTGCGATCGTCCGCGTTGTCCATGGGGCGGATGCTCTCACCTCTGCTGCTCGACCCGGGGTGTGAGCCCCGGAACCCACTGCCCGCGGTGTCGTGTGGGATGTATGAGGCGACCGTGCCCGGCGAGGCCCGGCACCGGTGGGCCGGAAGCTTTCAGGAACCCTGCTTGTCGTCGGCGGCCGTGCCAGGAGTGATGGTGATGGCGGTGTGCAGTCCCAGCCGGGTCAGCAGGGAGTACAGGTGTTCGTTGACGCCCGACAGTGTCAGCGAGCCGCTGACTGCATCCAGGCGCTGGTACCAGGTGACGATCGCGCTGATGCCGGTGGAGTCCAGGTAGACGGTCCGGGAGCAGTCCAAGGTCAGGTGCCGGCAGCCTTCGTCGATCAGGCGGTCGCCCACCGCCCGCAGGCCGGGCGTGCTGTCCAGATCCACGTCTTCCGGCAGCTCCACGACGACTCGGTCCCCGGCCCGCTCGGTGACCCGCAGCATCGCCGTCACCTCCGGATTCCTTGGGCAGAAGGTCGGCCGTCGAACGTGTCAGCGACATTTCGCCGGTCCGGGTTACCAGACTACTGGTGTCAACGCCGGGCGAGCGGCGCCGCCGACTGGACCGCTTGCAAGCTCGGGCGCGATACGGGACTGTTGCCATAAGACATCTATTTCCCAGGGCAGGAAGGTGGTGAGGTACGCGCCGTGCGTGCCTCCGTTTGTGACTGCTTCCCCCGGTATCTCCGCCCGTCCGCCCGACGCCGGCCACCTGGTCGGTGCGACGTGGACTGAGGCCCCCTATCCCGTTCTGATCGTCGACAGGTACGGCGGCCTCGTCGAGATCAATGAGGCCGCCCGGGCACTTCTCCCCGGAGCGGCGAGCGGCGACCGGCTGCACGAGCAGGTTCCGTCCTGGCTCGCCGATGCTCACCAGCGCGTCAGCGGCGGACAGCGCGGCAGCTCCGCCGGCCCACTGAGCGGACCGATCAAAGGGCGCCACTACGAAGCGCATCCAACCGCTGCCGGTGACGGAGACGTGGTGTGGTGGCTGGTCGACGACACCGACCGCCGTCTTGCCGAGACCGCGCTGAGCGACGCGCGGACGCGGACGGAGATCCTGTCGGACGTCTCCAGCACGTTGCTGTCCACCCTGAACGTGTCCCGCTGCATGGAGGTGGCCGCGTCCCTTGCCGCGGAACACCTCGCCGACGCCGCCGTCCTCGTCGCTCCGCGGCAGGGGCGGCGCCGTCCGTTGGCCTACGCCAACCGGGGCGGCCCGGTCAGCCAGGTCACGCGGCAGGTCGATGTCGCCGGTGTGCCGGGGCTGGCCGAGGCGCTCCAGGGCTTCCCGCCCGTACCGGCCCGTTGGATAGACCCCGTCGGCCTGCCCGACTGGGTCGTCCCGGACGGTTTCGCCGGACCCGTGGGATCCGTGATCGTCGCCCCGCTCCCTGGCCACGGAGTGTCCGCCGGAGCCCTGGTGCTCCTGCGCTCCAGCGCCGAGCAGTGCTTCACCGACGGGGAGGAGGTCTTCGCGCGCCTCTTCGCCGCTCGCGCCGGCACAGCCCTGTCCGCCGCCCGCCTCTACGGCGAACAGGCCAACGTGACCGCCACCCTGATGCGCGAACTGCTGCCCCCTCGGCTGAGCAGCGTGCACGGGGTGGACTACGCCGGCGGCTACCGTGCCGCGAAGGACCACGAGCGGGTCGGCGGGGACTTCTACGACGTCCACCCGGGCTCCGACCCGTCCCAGGACACCCTTGTCGTCCTGGGAGACGTCGCGGGCAAGGGACTGGACGCTGCGGTGCTCACCGGCAAGATCCGGAACACGCTGCACGCGCTGCTGCCGCTGACCGACGACCACCAGCGGGTGCTCAACCTGCTCAACGGCGCCCTGCTCACCTCCCACCACACCCGCTTCGCCACCCTGGTGCTCGCCTCCGTCCGCCGCCGCGGCACCCGAGCCCGGGTCCGGCTGACCAGCGCCGGACATCTGCCCCCGCTGATCGTCCGCGCCGACGGCAAGGTGGAAGAGTCAGCCACGCGCGGCACCCTGGTAGGTGCCCTGCCGACCGTCACGGCCAACACGGTGGAGACGACGCTGGCGCCGGGAGAGACATGCCTGCTCTACACCGACGGCATCACCGAGGCCCGCGGCGGCCCGCTGGGCGACGAACTCTTCGGTGAGCACCGCTTGCAGCGGGCGCTGTCGGAATGCGCGGGCCTGCCGGCCGAAGCGGTCGTGGAGCGGGTGCGGATGCTGGCCTCCCAGTGGATCGGCGGAGGCCGGCACGACGACATGGCTGCTGTCGCCGTCAGCGTCCCCAGGACCGGTCCCTTGACAGTCCTCAACGGAACGGGCGCGCGAAGCAGCAGGAGGAACACGTGAGCCCCTCGGACGCGACGGCCGAGCTGTCGGACCGGCTGTGGCAGGCAGTCGCCGACGGCGACGAACACAGAGCCGCCGGCCTCGTCCACCAGGCAGCGGCCGACGGCATGGAGGAGGAGAGGCTGCTGCTGGATGTGATCGCGCCCGTCCAGGAGAAGGTCGGCCTCGAATGGGCCGCCGACCGCATCACCGTGGCTCAGGAGCACGCCGCCACCGCCATCAACGAGCGGATCGTCGCTTCGCTCGCCCACCGTCGGCCGACGCGTGAACCCCGCACCCCCCGCCAAGGCCGGGTGACGGTCAGCTGCATCGACGGTGAATGGCACGCCTTCCCCGCTCGGCTCGTCAGCGAGGTCCTCGTCCTGCGCGGCTGGCAGGTCGACTACCTCGGCGCCCAGACGCCGACGCCGCATCTGGTGGCGCACCTGCACCACACCGACCCCGATGCCATCCTGCTGTCCGGCTCGATATCCACCCACCTGCCCGCCGCCCACGCCGCCATCACCGCCTGTCAGGCCCTAGGCGTCCCCGTCCTCGCCGGCGGCCGCGCCTTCGGCCGGGACGGCCGTCACGCCCGGGCGCTGGGCGCCGACCGGTGGGCGGCCGACGCCCGCGGGGCGGCAGCCGTGCTCCAAGCGGGCCTTGAGCGGCCCGGTCCGGCCACGATCCGTCAGGTGGCGGACGATCTGCCGCACTTGGCCGACCAGGAATACACGATGGTCGTCCTGTCCCGCCCGCAGCTCGTCAAGCAGACCCTGAGCGACCTGGAAAGCCGCTTCCCGGCAATGCGCGCATACACCGACGCGCAGCGCGAGCGCACCGCGGAGGACATCGCCCACATCATCGACTTCCTGGCCACCGCCCTCTACGTCGACGACCCCGACGTCTTCACCGAGTTTCTCACCTGGACAGCCGACATCCTCGAGGCCAGGCACGTCCCCGCCCACTCCGTGGTGACCGGCCTCGAGGCCCTGGCCGACCAGCTGCGCGAGTTCCCCCGCACCGTCGACCTGCTCCAGGCGGGCGGAGCCGTTCTGTGCGACCGCCCCACCCGCCCTGTCCCCGACCCCGACATCCACGCATGACCGATCTGCCTCTTCCCGAATTCACCGTCACCGTCCTCCACGAGGACACCACCCTGGCCGTGTGCGTGGGCGGCGAGCTCGACCACGACACGAGCGCCGGCCTGGTCGACACGGTCGTCCAGCACCTCACAGCCGAGCCCGTCCGGCTCAGCGACGTACGTCTGGACTTCCGCGACCTGACCTGGATCGATTCCACGGGCCTGTCCGCCCTGCTGATGATCCACCGCCGGACCACCGCCGTCGGCGCGACTCTGCACCTGGACCGTCGGCCGGACTTCCTGGACCGCAGGCTCCGTCTCACCAACGTGCTGGACCACCTCACCGCGCAGGCGAGCCGCGCGGACCCGCACGGGCACCGGGAGAACGACGGTTGCACCGGCGCGGGCGCCACTTGACCAGCACGGTCATGGTCGACGAGCGTCATCGCCGTCCTCGTACCAGACGCGGAGGCGGGCCGGGAGCGGTCAGTCCCCTGATCGGTGCAGGGGGAGGTGGGCGACGACCTGCTTGCCGGTTCCGGGATCGACGGTGTGCAGCCGGTCGCAGAGCCGTGTGATCAAGCGGAGGCCGTGTCCGCCGACGCGCCGGGCATCTGCGATCCGGCCCTCGGTGCAGTCCCAGACCGCACAGTACCGCCACGGCGCCGGGGGCACCGGGCTGTCCGAAGACTCCTCGCCGAGCGGGGTGACCATAACCGTCTTCCCGTGGTTGTGCCTTACCTCTTCACTACTTCCCGTGATCGGCGCGTCGGATCGCCTGCCCGTCGGCGTCTCCTTCATGAACGATGCCCTCAGCTGGTGAGGGAGGGGCCCGTGTCGGCGATCGTGAAGTGGTCGATTGTCCCGCTGAGGGTCAACAGTCGGCTGACCGCCGGGGGGAGGGGGCCGAGGAGGATGAGTTGCCGGCCGCCGGACACGTGTCGGCGCCTGGCGTCCAGGAGAGCGTTCAGGAGCATGCTGTCGGCGAAGGTGACCTGGGACAGGTCGATCGCCGTGGTGGGCAGTGCGGCCTGATCGGCCGCATCCCAGGCCGCTTCGAACTCCTCTGTGTCATCGTGGTCCGTCTCACCGCGCACCGTGATCACGAAGACCTCTTCAAGGCGGGTGAGGTACACCTTCTGCTCGGGGGCCGCGTGCATGACGACATCTTCACACCGTCGGGCGAGAACCCACCAGCCCGGGTCGGGCGAGTGACGTGGTGGTGACCGTTTCCGCGGAGACACCTCGAAGGGTCTTCCCGGGGCGCGCGCGGGAAGACCCTTCGGAGAAAAGAGATGCAGTCAGTGCTTGAAGGCGTCCTTGGCCTTCTCCTTGGCCTCACGGGCATCCCCCGTGCTCTTCTCAGCCTGTCCTTCGGCGGCCATGCGGTCATTCCCGATGGCGCTTCCCGCGACCTCCTTGACCTTGCCCTCGGTCTGCTCGGTCTTCGCCTTGGCCTTCTCGCCGGCAGTCATGGAATCCGCCTCCTCGTCACTGTGGTGCCGTTCTTGCGGTAGCCCACTCGTGCCCCGGCTCTCCCTGCACAAACAAGCCGCAGCTGTCGAGTGAAGTAACAGTCACGGGGCATACGGCGGCTCAGGAGGTCGATAACCATGGTTCCCTTGCTGCTCGTTCTGCTTCTCGCACTCGTCCTTTTCGGTGCCGGTTTCGCCGTCAAGATCCTCTGGTGGGTGGCTCTCGCCGTCCTGGTGCTGTGGCTGCTCGGCTTCGTTGTGCGCTCCACGAGTGCCGGCGGCGGCCGTGGGCGCTGGTACCGGTGGTGAGCTGACCCGCACTCACCCTTCCTGGGGCCTGGCCGATACCGGCCAGGCCCTACCGCATGTGCCGTGCGGCGATGGCGACCCTGGACGTGGGAAGCGCCTTTCACCAGTCGGTCGGTCTTGCTCATCAGCGGTCACCGGGTTGCGCCCGACGCCTCAGGAGGATCAGAGGCGCGGGACGTGGGCGCCGCCTTGTTCGGCAGGGCGCGGGCGCCCGGATCCCCCTGACCGGATACGAGGGCACGGTGAGCCGCCCAGCCCGCCTCGGTGAGCGCCCAAGGATCACCGCGCCTCTCGTAAGGCTTGAGAAGCCCTGCCTTGACCATCCGGTCCCGCTGCCAAGCGGTCCGGTTCTCCCACTTGACTTCCCCGTTGGATGGTTGCGGCAGGTGGTCCGTCTCGGTGAGCTGGGAACCGTATCGCTCCTCGATCCTCCGAAGCACGGCCTGCTTGGAACCCGCACCGCCCATCTCACCAAGGGTGGTGAGAAGCCAACGGCCGAGTACCTCGTGGGGTGTCAGCAGCATGCAGGCGATCGTAGGATGTCGCTCTGACCCGTGTGGCGCCCTTTGTTGAGAAAGTGGCTTGGAGCCAGACCCAGTTGGAGCGCTGCACTCGGCTGGGAAGAGGCACCCCGTCTTGCCTGAACGCGAGGCTTGGGTGTTAACCCGTTGGGTGGCCCGGGGACGGCCCGGGAAGCAGAGTCCCCGCCGCCACCGCGCCGGGTTATCGTACGGCTGTGGCCAGCGCAGCGGAGCGCCCCATCCTCTTCCTCGACGTCGACGGGCCGCTCATCCCGTTCGGGGCGTCGTACCGCTCCTCGACGTCCGTCGATCAGGGGAACCCACTACTTGATCGACTGGATCCCGGCATCGGATCGCGCCTCCTGGCCCTGGACTGCCCTCTCGTGTGGGCCACGACGTGGATGGGGGAGCCGGCTCAGGGCTCGTGGACGCCGATTTCTCGGCGCTCGGCGCCTGGCTCGCTGTGAGGGCGCCGGCTACCGGTTGATCGGGGGCTCCGGAGAGGAGACGGGTTGAGAAAACCGCCCCTTCGTCCCGTAATTGAAAACCTGAACCATCGAATAGGAATTGCTTTCCGGAATCAATCAGTCCACTCTCAATTCTCCCTCAATTTAATTGAGGGGGTGTCGTGCAGTGGTTATGTTTTTCCTCGTTCGGTCAGTCGCGGAGTCGAACCGACCCGGTGGACGGAATGGCTAGCCCGCCGGTAATCGTGGCATGTGAAAGGGTGACTCTATGGCGCAGGTGGTTCGAAAACTAGCCTTAGGGGTCACCCTTTCGCTCTCATGTGTGGCATGCACTTCGGGGGGCGGAAGCGGATTTGCCCATGAATCGCCGTCTGGTCAATTTGCGCAGCTGAGTCGACTCAAGTCGATCGACTCGAGTGAAGAGCAGCTGATCACTGCGGACGAATTCCCGCGTAAATCCCAGAAGCCTAAGGTGATTGGCGAGGTTCGGGAGGGTTCCTATCGTCTGATCGCGTACATCCAGGGGGAATTCTGTGGCCTTCGGGTAGCTGAGGCGGAGAATTCTGAACGATCGTTGATCCACGTCACTTCAGCGTGGCCTAGAAGTGATTCGGAAGAGAGTACGCCCTACCCGGCCGGTCCCTACAGTTTCGCCTCGGCAGCAGGTTCAGACGGATCTAGGATGTGGGCTTCGCTGGGCTGCAGTAAGTTGGCGATGGTGATCAATTACTCGTCTCAGGATCATGGGCCTGCTTCTGATCAGCGGGGTGATGTTTCGATCAAAAAGCACCGCGAGGATCCGGCAACGCTGGATGTGGTCATTGGTTCGAGGGAAGCTCGCGCAAGAATCCTGCCTCAGGTCTAGAACGGGCCGTTGCCGTCCAAGGCGTCCAGGAGCACGGCTCGCGCGTGTCAGTGGCCGCTGTTAGCGTCCGGCCGTTCTGGCAGAGCTGGATGAGGAGGGACCGTATGGGCGCGTCGGGGTGGGACTATGCCGTGCCGTATCAGGAGGATCTTGTCGGGGCGTTCGAGGGGCTGAGGCGGAAGGTCTTCGAGGAGCGGGAGTACTACTGGGGACCGGGTGCCGACTGGAGGCCGGAGGAGGAGCGGCTGCCATGGCCGGAGACCATGGACGAGCTGTGGGAACACGAGCTCGTTCAGCACGAGGGGACGCACTCGATCCTCGACATCTTCCGGATCATCGGGCCGGAGGAGAAGCCGGACTACTGCACGATGAAGCAGGTGACCGACGAGGAGGCTCTGCGTGTCTTGGGCACGCGGAAGCCGACCCGGGCTCACGTGCCCCGTTTCGAGGAATTCGACCACTGGCGCTGGTACGGCCGGTGCGCCGTGCTCCACGACGATCAGGGTGAACCGCAGGAGATCTACTTCTGGGGCTACTCCGGCGATTGATCCGGCCCGGGTGAAGCGCCGTCTCGACAGCCTCTGGAGCGCCGTCGCGGTCGCGCAGCCGGCCGGCGACGACCGCGGACCGGGTGCGGATGTGCCGGGCGACCAACAGGCCTGGTCCGACAACGGGCTTGACCTTGACACGTTGTTAAGGTGTGCGCTGGGTGCAGGAGGTGGTCCCGATCCACACGACAAGCGGAACCCCGCAGCACACCCGCGTGGCCGACGCCCTCGGCGCCAAGGACGCGTCGGTCCGGCTCCAGGCGGCCCTGGCGGTCGGCTCGAACCCCGATCCCGGCTTCCTGGAGACACTCGTCGAGCGGTGCGCGGTCGAGCCGGACTTCTTCGTGCGGGACATGCTGTCGTGGGCGCTGACCCGCCTGCCGCCGGAGATCACCCTGCCCCGGATCCGTCAGGAACTCGACTCCGGGCGCACTCAGGCCCGGAGCCAGGCGCTGCACACGCTCTCCAAGATCGGTGACAGCAGCGCATGGGCCTGGATCACGCGCGACATGCTGCGCGACGCCGACGACGAGGTCGCGCGGACCGCGTGGCGCGTCGCGGTCGCCCTCGTGCCCGAAGCCGTGAAGAGGGACCTGGCGGACGCACTGGTCATGCAGCTCGGCCGCGGCGACCGCGAGGTGCGGCTGAGCCTGAGCCGTGCCCTCGTCGACCTCGGCGACGTGAGCACGCCCGCCCTGGAGCAGGCCGCGGCGCATCCCGATCCGGTGGTGGCCGCGCACGCCCGTGCCACCGAGCTGCTCCGGCAGAACCCGGAGACCGGTTTCGACGCGGCCCTCGACGAGGCGAAGCGAGTCGTCACACTCGGCCCGGAACGAGCCGCTGCCGTCGCGACTGCGCCGGGAGCCACCGAGACCGGGGAGTCCGCGGAGGCCGGGGAGACGTCGCGTGTCGTGGAGGCCGCGGAGGCTACGGAGAGGGCGGGTGTCGTGGAGACCGCCGGGATGACCGAGTCGGCCGGCGCCGTGGCTGCCGCGGAGGTCGCCGAGGCCGTGGAGGCCGCGGGGTGCTGATCGGCGAGGTGGCCCGTCACTCGGGGGTGAGCGCCCGGATGCTCCGGCACTACGACGCCCTCGGGCTGGTACGACCGACCGGTCGCACCGTCGGCGGCTACCGCGAGTACTCCGCCGACGACGTCCGCAGGATCTTCCACGTGGAGAGCCTGCGGTCCCTCGGGCTCTCGCTCAAGCAGATCGGGCGCGCACTGCAGGATCCGGCCTTCACGCCGTCCGCCCTGGTCAGCGACCTCATCCGGTGGACGGAAGACCGCTTGGAGCGGGAACGGGAGCTGCTTGAGCGGCTCCGCGCGATCGATGCGTCGGCGCCCACCGGCTGGCAGGACGTGCTGCGCATCGTCGAGCTCATGCAGGGGCTCGACTCGACCAGCGCCGCGCGCAGGCAGCAGGCCGTGCTGGCCCGGCCGGAGGGCTGGTCGGTTCCCGCCGAGTTGCTGGCCGGGGCGGTCCTGACCGAATCCGACCCCAACGTGGCGGGCGCCCTGCGCTGGGCGCTCGCCCGATCGGGCGGCGACGGGGTGGAGACGCTGGCCGCCGGTGTGCGGTCGGAGGACGTCGACGTCCGGCGGCGGGCGGTGCAGGCGATCGCCGGGATACCCGAGACCCCGGACGCGACCGCGGTGCTCGTGGAGGCGCTCCGGGACCCGGACACGACGGTGCGCAGGCACGCCGCGCCGGCGTTGGGCAGGCGTGGGGTGACCGAGGCCGTGCCGACCCTCGTCGGCATGGTGGTCGAAGGCGCCAACGACGTCGACGCGGCGGAGATCCTGGGGACACTGTCCCAGGACCCCGGGTGTGGCGACCGGATCCTGACCGCACTGGCCGGCGAACTCGCCGCGCCCACCGCGGACTCCGCGACGCGGATACGCCTGACCCAGGCGCTGGTCGAGCTGCCGGGGACCACCGCGCAGGACGTCCTGCGCCGGCTGGCACACGACGAGGACCGCGCTGTCGCACTCGTCGCCTCGGCCTTCCTCGGAGTGCTCCAGGAGCGGTCCCGGGTGTGACGGCTCTGTGGTCAGCGGCCGGGGGCCGGCAGCAGACCCTCCGAGTACGGGGGAGCAGGGGCATCCATGGGCCATCGCCCGTCCGGAACTCCGGGGCCACCACCGGACTCGCGTGCATGAGGCAGGGCCAGGGGCCGGTCTTCCTCCGCGGAAGCGTCGGTTCGGCGAGCGGGTCGGTCCGTCCCCGGCACGCCCCGTCCCGACACGTGCTTGTGGGCCGGTGGAGTGAGGGGCGCGGGTGCGGAGCGGGAGGGGGCGGCTGCTCGGGGAGCCGCCCCCCTGCCGTGAGGCTTACGCCTCCTCGTTCACCCAGCTCATCAGCTTGCGCAGCTGCTTGCCGGTGGTCTCCAGCAGGTGCTCGGAGTCCTGCTGCTTGTAC
>NZ_BMTD01000018.1:0-122141 GCF_014649495.1 Streptomyces filipinensis
TGTTCGTGCAGGGCGCCGTGTGGAACATCGACTCCTTCGACCAGTGGGGCGTGGAGCTGGGCAAGGTCCTCGCCAAGCGCGTCGAGCCCGCGCTCACCGAGGGCGCACAGGTCCCCGGTCTCGACGCCTCCACCAAGGCGCTGGTCGGGAAGTACCGGGAGCTGCGCGGCCGGAGCTGATCCGTCGGCCGAGCCGTCGCGGCGGCCCTTTTTGTGCGTTCTCCCCGTACGTCCCCTAAGGTTCAGGTGATCTTCAGGGGAGGAAGGCGCATGGTGCACAGAGGGTTCGCCGCGGTGGTCGCGGCGGCCGTCATCGGGGTGTCGGTGGTCGGCTGCGGCAGTGGACACCGGCCGGCGGAGTCCAAGGACGGGGCCACGAGCGCATCCCGGCCGGCGTACTCCGGGTGGTCTCAGGTGCCGGAGCGGCTCGGGAGCGACGGGACGACCATCACGGTCGGGGACCCGGCCGCGCCGGTGGCCGTGCACCTGTACGAGGACCCGCGGTGCCCGGTGTGCAAGGAGTTCGAGACCACCGGGGGCGCCCCGCGGCTGCGCGCCGCGACCCTCCGCCGGGAGACGAGGACCCAGTACACCCTCGCCTCCTTCCTGGACGGACGGCTGACCGGCTCCGGGTCCGAGAAGGCGGTCAACGCCCTGCGGGCGGCGCTGGAGAAGGGCAGGTTCGCCGAATACCACGACGTGCTCTACGCCCACCAGCCCGCCGAGAGCGTCGACGGCTTCACGGACGCGTATCTGCTCGAACTGGCCGGGCGGGTCCCCGGGCTGCGCGGGCCGGACTTCGACTCGGCCGTCAAGAGCATGAAGTACCGCTCGTTCGTGACCCGGTCGGAGAAGGCATACGAGAAGGCGGGCGGGGCGCAGGACCCGAAGGGCCCCGGCACCCCCACCGCCGAGATCAACGCCGTACGGGTCCCCGGTGAGTACAACGGCGTGCTGTTCGACGGTGACGCCTTCTCCAGGCTGCTCGCGGACATCCGGGCGAACCCCGGCGCGTGGCGGAACGCGGGCTGACACCTTCCGCCGACCCGACCCGCCTCGCAGACCCGCCCCGCCGACCCGCCGCTGGGACAGGCCCGCGGGACCGGGGCTCAGGTCACCGCGCTCAGGGTGTCCGCGAGCCGTCTGCGGGCCGCGCGGGCCGCGGGCAGCGCGGCGAGCGCCGCCGCTCCGAGCACGGCTGCCGCGCCCAGGGCGAGCAGAAGCGCGGGCGAAGGGGACTGGGCGACACCTGCGCCGATACCGCTGGAGCTGCCCTGGGCGTCGATCAGCCGGCGGGCCAGTGGCAGCCCCAGCGCCGTACCGGCGAGGGCGGCGGCCAGGGCCGTACAGCTCGTCGCCGTGACGGTGATCGCGGTGATCTGCCGTGGGGACATGCCGATCGCCTTCAGCGCCAGCAGGTCCCGTTCGCCCTCGCGGACGCTGCCGCCGATCGCGGTGAGCAGTTCGACCAGCCCGATCAGGGCCAGTACGGCGATCAGCCCGGCGACGACGCCGCGCAGCGGGGACAGTCCGTCGGCGGGGTTGTCCACGGGGTGCACGTCCAGGTGGCCCCGGCCGGCCGAGGCCAGCGCGGCGGCCACGCGCTGCGGTTCGGCGCCGGGGCGCAGCCGCAGCTCGTAGAAGGCCGGGGACAGCCCGGGGTCGTTCTGGCGGAGGGTGTCCAGGGACGTGGTGACCACCCGGCCGGCGTTCTGCGGTTCGATGCTGCGGCCCACGATGTGCAGGATCTGCGGCCGGTCGCCCACCGTCATGCGCACCCAGTCGCCCACCCGCGCGTGCAGCAGGTCGAGCAGGCCCTGGCCGGCCACCGCCTCGTCGGGACCGCGTGCGGTCCGGCCCTCGGCGAGGGTGTAGGGGTAGGGCTCGGTACGGGTGCCGACGCCTCGCAGCGCGATGGTGCCGGTCTGGCCGGGGACCAGCGCGGCGACCTCCACCCCCGGATAGGCGCCGGTGACCCGGTGATCGTCCAAGAGCAGGGCCCGTACCGCGGACGCGTCCAGCGCGCCGTCGGAGCGGACCGTCAGGGCCGTCGGCATGCCGACGCGTTCCGGGCTGCTGTGGAAGCGGTCGATCGTGGTCCAGGCGCTGAGCGCCACCACGATCAGCAGCAGCGGCAGCGTCAGCCGGGCCACGGTGGCCAGCGACCGGCCCCGCCCCGCGCACGCCTTGTGGCAGCCGAGGACCAGCGCGGCCGGCAGCCGCAGCCCGAGCGCCCGCCGGGCCAGGCCGGTCAGCCCGCCACCGGCCGGTGCCGCCGGGCGCGGCACCGGGACCGGCGGCACCCGCCCGGCCCGCCAGGCGGCGAGTCCCGTGGTCAGACCGATGAACAGCACCGCGCCCACGGGCACCGCCAGCAGCGCGAGGGTGTGCCCGGGCAGCCCCTGCCACACCCCCACGGCGTCGCCGAGCCGCCCGGGGATCCGGCTGCCCAGGGCCTCGGTGAGCACCGCGGCGGCCACCGAACCGAGCAGCGCGTAGGCCAGATGCTGGAGCAGGAAGACCCGGACGACCTGGCCGGGTGTGAAGCCGATCGCCTTCAGCACCGACAGGTCCCGCAGATGCCCCCGGATGCGGGTGGCGATCGCCCCGTGCACCGCGAACCCCGCGGCGATCAGCGCGCCCAGACCGAAGAGGCCGAGCACCTGGCCGAGCAGCCGGTTGTCGCCCTGCGCCGCGGCGCGCGCCTGCTGCCAGGTGGAGACCTCGCCGACCGCGCCCGCGCCGAGCACCGTGACGGCGCGCTGCACCGCGTAGTCCGTGTCCCCGGGGTCGCCCAGCCGCAGCCCGATCACCTGGCCGCCGGGGGCGCGCACGGCGGACGGCCGTGCCCAGACCAGGCCCGGCTGCTCGCCCGGGCTGTAGCGGGGCTCGGCGCTGTCCGCGATGCCCTCGACGGTCAGGCTGCGGGCCGTGCCGGGCAGCGTGAGGGTGTCGCCCGGCTCGGCCAGCAAGGCCCGGGCCAGGCTGCTCTCCAGCACCACACCGTCCGGCTCGGCCGCATCCGGCCAGTGGCCGGCGGTGAGCAGCGGCCGGCCGACGGAGGGCGGCCGCGAGACGCCGCGCAACTCCACGGAGGCGCGGCTGCCGCGCACGGCGACGGTGGCGGACTCGGTGCGGTAGGGGCCGGCCACGGACTCGACACCGTCCAGCCGGGCGAGCTTGCGGGTGTCCGCGAAGGGGACGGTGTGGATCCACACGTGCGCCCCGCGGGCCTGCGTGAAGATCCGCTGCCAGGGGTTGGTCGCATAGCCGAACAGGGCGGTGGCCAGCAGCAACGAGGCGACGATGCCGGCGGTGGCCAGCACGAGGAACAGCGCCTCGCCACGATGCGTCCGCAGATCGGACTGCGCCCAGCGCCGGCCGGCCGCGCCGCCGACGGCTACGCCGGCAAGAGGGCCGCGGCGCGTGGTCGGTCGTGTGCTGCGCCGTCGTGGCCGGTCGCGCCCACCCGGCGGTAGCCGCACATCAGACGTGGGCTCGCGCCCCTTCAGGGCGGTCATCAGTCCCTCAGCTCCAGTACGCCCGAGATCCCGGGCTTATGGGGCGGCGGTGCGTCGTCCAGGGTCGCGTCGTCGGCTATGCGGCCGTCGAAGAAGCTGATCACGCGGTCGGCGGCGCTCGCCAGCCGGGCGTCGTGGGTGACCAGGACGATGCTCTGCCCGCGGCCGTGAAAGCGGGACAAAAGCCGCATCACCTCGCGCGTGCCCTTGCTGTCCAGGCTTCCGGCGGGCTCGTCGGCCAGCAGCAGCGGCGGGTGGTTGACCAGGGCCCGGGCGAGCGCGACCCGCTGCTGCTCGCCGCCGGACAGTTCGCCCGGCATGCTGCGCTCCTTGCCTTCGAGCCCCAGCTCGGCCAGCAGTTCCTCGCGCTCGGCGCGCGCCTTCCTCGGCGCGACGCCGGCGAGCAGGGCGGGCAGCTCGACGTTGTCGGCCACCGACAGGTTCGACACCAGGTTGAAGAACTGGAACACGATCCCGATCGCCTTGCGGCGCTCGACCGCCCAGCGGGCCTCGCTGAAGGAGTCCGTGCAGCGCCCGCCGAGCCAGACGCTGCCCGCGTCCGGCCGGTGCAGACCGCCGAGCAGATGCAGGAGCGTGGACTTGCCGGCGCCGGACGGCCCGGTGATCGCCACGAACTCGCCCCGCGCCACGGACAGGTCGACCCCGCGCACGGCATGCGCGGGCGCGCCCTCGCCGTGGTGGGTCTTCACCAGCCCCTCGGCGCGCAGCACCGCAGTGCCGTGCTCGCTCATTCCAGTTCCTCCTGGCACCGCTCCAGCCAGTCGAGGTCGGCCTGCAGATGCAGCATCGCGCCCTCGATGAGCAGGTGGGCGATTCGGTTGTCCCGGCTCTCGGCCGCGGCCAGTTTCGACAGGTTGCGCATGGTGGTGAGGTACTGGCGCCGCTGCCGGTTGATGAGGGCGATCTGGTCGGCGAGACCGGTCTGCGGGGCGACGGCGAGCTTCATGAAGAACTCGTCCCGCACCCGCGGCTCGTCCTCGGTCTCCTCGAACCAGGCGTGCAGCGCCTCCCGCCCGGCGTCGGTGAGGTGGTAGACCTTCTTGTTGGGCCGGCTGGACTGCTCGACGTCCTCGCCCTCGATCAGTCCCGACTTCTCGAGGCGGCCGAGGGTGACGTAGATCTGGCCGACGTTCGGCTGAGGGTACGCGGAGCCCAGCAGTTGCTCAAGGTCCTGCTTCAGCTCGTAGCCGTGGGCCGGGCCACGGGCGAGGAGTGCCAGGAGGGGCAGGCGCACTCGGGCTGTCCTCCTGTCTGCTCACAATGTGCTCCAGGCCCTAGTATCGCCCATACCTAACAGGTATAGATGGCCTCTGACTCCCGGGCGAGGGTGCCCGGAGCCGTGTGTACGTGTTCAGGGAGGAACCTATGCGGTGGATACGCGCCGCCGGTAGGGGCCTCCTCGTTCTCGCCGTGATCATGACCGGCTACGTCGCCTCCGGCGCGCAGGCCGACGAGGTCGCGGGCGACGGCCGCGGACCGCTCACCCTGGCCACCGCCGGTGACCTCACCGGCTATCTCGGCCCGCTGCTCCAGGGCTGGAACCGCACCCACCCCGGCGAGAAGGTCACGCTCGTGGAGCTGCCGGACTCCGCCGACGAGACCCATGCGCAGATGACCACCGATCTGCGCGGCGGCGACCGGGGCCGCTTCGACGTCCTGAACATCGACGTCAACTGGACCTCGGAGTTCGCGGCGGCCGGCTGGATCCGCCCGCTCCCGCGTGACCGCTTCCCGCTGAAGAGCTTCCTGCCGCCGGTCGTGGACACCGCGACCTACGAGGGACGGCTGTACGCCGTCCCGTATGTCACGAATGCCGGACTCCTTCTGTATCGCAGGGACATCCTCGCCAAGGAGGGCGTGCCCCCGCCGCGCACCTGGGCCGAGCTGGAGCGCGACGCGAAGACCATCGCGCCGAAGTACGGGCTCGGCGGCTACGCGGGTCAGTTCCTGCCCTACGAGGGCCTCACCGTCAACGCGGCCGAGGCCGTGTACTCGGCGGGCGGCACGATCCTCGGCGACGAGGGCACCCGGGTCACCGTCGACTCGGCCGCCGCCCGCGAGGGCATCGGCTTCCTCGTCCGTGGCGTCCGCGAGGGCTGGATACCGAAGGCGGCGCTGACGTACAAGGAAGAGGAGTCCAAACAGGCCTTCCAGGACGGCAGGCTGCTGTTCCTGCGCAACTGGCCCTACGCCTACGCCGTCGCCTCCGCCAGGGGCTCCCGGGTCGCCGGGAAGATCGGCGCCGTACCGATCCCCGGCCCCGACGGGCCGGGGACGAGTGTGCTCGGCGGCTCCGACCTCGCCGTCAACTCCCATACCCGGCACCCCGATTCGGCCGCGCGTCTGATCGCCTACCTCACCAGCGCGCCCGTCCAGCGGCAGGTGCTCACCCGGGGTGCGCTGCCGCCCGTACGCGCCGCGCTCTACGAAGACCCCGCGCTGGTGCGCCGGTTCCCCTATCTGCCGACCCTGCGCACCGCCGTGCTCACCGCCGCCCCGCGCCCCAAGAGCGCCCGCTACGACCAGGTCAGCCTGGTGGTGCAGGCCGTGGTGCATGACGCGCTGACGGGGCACGAGACCCCCGCCGCCGCGGTGCGCCGACTGGCGCGGGAGCTGGCGGCCGTCTCCGGCCGATAGTTACTTGTTAAGTAACGCGGACATCTCATCTGTGGCATCGACGCCCCGATAAGTCCGGATTTAGTATCCCAACTTGGCGGTAGCAAAAGTTCTTTTCATTGACACCCTCGCGATACGCCTACCTAACATGCATGCATGTTGAGTAAGCACCACTGGTGGCGCGACGCGGTCATCTACCAGGTGTACGTCCGCAGCTTCCTGGACAGCACCGGCGACGGCATCGGCGATCTGGCCGGCGTCCGGGCCGGGCTGCCGTATCTGAAGAAGCTGGGTGTCGACGGCATCTGGCTGAGCCCGTTCTACCCCTCGCCGCAGCACGACCACGGCTACGACGTGGCCGACTACTGCGACGTCGACCCGCTCTTCGGTGACCTCGCCGAGTTCGACCTGCTGGTGGCGGCCGCGCGGCGGCTCGGCATCAAGGTGCTGCTCGACATCGTCCCCAACCACTGCTCCAGCGAGCACCCGTGGTTCCGTGAGGCGCTGGAGAGCGCGCCCGGCAGCACGGCCCGCGCCCGCTTCCACTTCGCCGACGGCCGTGGCCCCGACGGCGGCGAGCCGCCCAACAACTGGCACGCCATGTTCGGCGGCCCGGCCTGGAGCAGGGTCGGCGACGGCCAGTGGTACCTGCACATGTTCACGCCGGAGCAGCCCGACTGGAACTGGCGCGACCCCGAGGTCACCGCCGAGTTCGACCGCGTCCTGCGCTTCTGGCTGGACCGGGGCGTCGACGGCTTCCGCATCGACGTGGCGGCCGGCCTCTACAAGCACCCCGAACTGCCCGACTCCGACGACCCGGAGGCCGACGCCCGCACCCGCGACTCGGTCAACCCGCTCGCCTGGAACCAGCCCGAGGTGCACGAGGTGTGGCGCCGCTGGCGCTCCCTGTGCGAGGAGTACACCGCACGCGACGGCCGCGAACGCCTCCTCGTCGGCGAGGTCTCGGTCCCCACCGCCCGGGAACACGCCCTGTACGTCCGCCCGGACGAACTCCACCAGGCCTTCTTCTTCGACCTGCTCGGCGCCCCCTGGGACGCCGACGCCTTCCGCAAGGTCATCTCCGAGGCCATGCAGGACATCGCCGGCACCGGCTCGACCGTCACCTGGGTCCTCAACAACCACGACCAGGTCCGCACGGTCACCCGCTACGGCGAACCCGCCACCGAGGGCAGCGGCCTCGGCGCCGCCCGCGCCCGCGCCGCCGCGCTGCTGATGCTGGCGCTTCCCGGCGCCGCGTACATCTACCAGGGCGAGGAGCTCGGTCTGCCCGAGGTCGTCGACCTGCCGGACGACGTCCTCACCGACCCGATCTTCCGCCGCACCGGCAGCCGCGCCCGCATACGCGACGGCTGCCGGGTCCCGCTGCCCTGGTCCGGACAGGCCTCCCCGTTCGGCTTCACCTCCGGTGCCGAGTCCGCCAAGCCCTGGCTGCCGCAACCGGAGTACTTCGCCGAGTACGCCACCGACCGCGCCCTCGCCGACACCCGCTCCTTCTGGCACCTCTACCGCGACGGCCTCCAGCTGCGCTCCTCGCTGCCCCAGCTGGGCGAGGGCACCCTGCAGTGGCTGGACACCCCGCCCGGCGTCCTCGCCTTCAGCCGCGGCGACGGCCTGGTCTGCGCCGTCAACTTCGGTACGGCCCCCACGCCCGCACCTGTCTCCGGCACCCCTCTGCTCTCCAGCGGCCCCTGCCCGGCCGGTGTGCTGCCCGCCGCCACGGCGGCCTGGTGGCTGAGCGATCTCTGACCCGACCCGTCAACTCCCATCCCCCCGAAGGGACATCAACGATGATGCGACGACGTACCACCCTGCTCACCTGCTGCACCGCACTCGTCCTGGGCCTCGGTGCCACCGCCTGCGGCGGCGGACCGGTCTCCGCGGGCGGCGGCGACAAGGCGCTCAGCGGCCAGACCGTCACCGTGGCCGGTGTCTGGACCGGCAGCGAGCAGAAGAACTTCCAGAAGGTGCTGGACGCCTTCACCGCGAAGACCGGCGCCAAGGCGCAGTTCACCTCCACCGGCGACAACGTCTCCACCGTCGTCGGCAGCAAGATCGAGGGCGGCAACGCGCCCGACGTCGTGATGGTCCCGCAGGTCGGCGTCCTCCAGCAGTTCGCGAAGAAGGGCTGGCTGACGCCGCTGTCGCAGACCGCCCAGCAGACGGTCGGCGCCGACTACGCGCCCGTCTGGAAGAAGTACGGCAGCGTCGACGGCACCCTGTACGGCCTCTACTTCAAGGCCGCCCACAAGTCGACCGTCTGGTACAGCCCCGACGCCCTCAGCCAGGCCGGGGTCAAGCCCCCGAAGACGTACGACCAGCTGCTCAAGGCCGGGCACACGGTCTCCGACTCCGGCCTCGCCGCCTTCTCGGTCGCCGGCCAGGACGGCTGGACCCTCACCGACTGGTTCGAGAACATCTACCTCTCCCAGGCCGGACCCCAGAAGTACGACGCCCTCGCCGCGCACAAGCTGAAGTGGACCGACTCGTCCGTCGTCAAGGCGCTCACCACGCTCGGCAAGCTGTTCAAGGACAAGCAGCTCGTCGCAGGCGGCCAGAAGGAGGCCCTGAACACCGACTTCCCCGGCTCGGTGGAGAAGGTGTTCGGGCCCAAGCCCGAGGCCGGCATGGTGTACGAGGGCGACTTCGTGGCCGGCGTCGCACACGACCAGTTCGGCAGGACCATCGGCAAGGACGCGAACTTCTTCCCCTTCCCCGCGGTCGACGGCGGCACGGCGCCCGTGGTCAGCGGCGGTGACGCGGCGGTCGTCCTCAAGGACGGCAAGAACGCCAAGGCCGGCATGAAACTCCTGGAGTACCTGGCCACCCCCGAGGCCGCGGCCGTCTGGGCGAAGGCGGGCGGATTCCTGTCGCCGAACAAGAAGCTCGGCCTCTCCTCCTACGGCGACGACGTCACCCGCGCCACCGCCAAGTCCCTGGTCGGAGCCGGTGACTCGGTCCGCTTCGACATGTCCGACCAGGCGCCCGCGGCCTTCGGCGGCACCAAGGGCGCGGGGGAGTGGAAGCTGCTCCAGGACTTCCTGCGCGACCCCTCCGACCCGAAGGGCACCGCGGCGAAGCTGGAAGCCGCGGCGGCCAAGGCCTACCAGGACTGAGCGGCAGCACCATGACCGCCACCGCTCTCGTGAAACAGCAGGCGGGCCCGCGGGCCGCCGGCCCGGCGCCCGTGCGCCGCGGCCGGCGGCGCGCCCGGCTGATCGCCCTGCTCTTCGTCCTCCCCGCCCTGCTCCTGCTCGGCGCACTCGTCGTCTACCCGGTGCTGTTCTCCGTCGGCCGCAGCTTCTTCGACGCCTCCGGTACCCGGTTCGTCGGCGGCGCCAACTACACCGAGATGTTCCGCGACCCGGCGACCCTGAAGGCCATCCGCAACACCACCATCTGGGTGGTCGTGGCCCCCGCCCTGCTCACCGGCCTCGGCCTGATCCTGGCCGTCCTGGTGGAGAAGGTCCGCTGGGCCACGGCGTTCAAGCTGCTGCTCTTCATGCCGATGGCGGTGTCCTTCCTCGCCGCCGGCATCATCTTCCGGCTCGCCTATGACGAGGACCCGAACAAGGGCGTGCTGAACGCGGCCGTCGTCTCCGTCCACGACGCCTTCAAGGGCACGTCGTCGTATCCGACGGCACGGGGCCGTGCGGGCCTGCTCACCCAGGAACGGGACGGCTCCTACCTCACCCATGCGGCCGTGTCCCCGGGCCACTCGGTGGACCTGCCCATGGTCGGCGTCCTGCCCAAGGACCTGCCCAGGGGCGCCGAACCCGCGTCCCGGGGGGCTTCGCACACGGCCGCGGCAGGCGAGCTGCGCGGTGTCGTCTACCTCGACTTCACCCCCGGCGGAGGAGGCAGGCAGGGCAAGGTCGACCCGAAGGAGAGCGGCCTGCCCGGCATGAAGGTCGAGGCGGTGCGCGACGGCGGCACGGTCGCAAGCACCACGACCGCGGCCGACGGCTCCTACCGTTTCGCCGGGCTGGACGCGGGCTCGTACACGCTGAAGCTCCCGGAGTCCAACTTCGCGCCGCCCTACCAGGGCGTCTCCTGGCTCGGCCCGACCCTGGTCACCCCGGCGATCATCGGCGCGTACCTGTGGATCTGGACGGGCTTCGCGATGGTGCTGATCGGGGCCGGCCTGTCCACCCTGCCCCGGGACGCGCTGGAGGCGGCCCGGATGGACGGCGCGAACGAGTGGCAGATCTTCCGCAGGATCACCGTCCCGCTGCTCGCGCCCGTGCTCACCGTGGTCTTCGTGACCCTCGTGATCAACGTGATGAAGGTCTTCGACCTCGTCTACATCATCGCGCCCGGACCCGTGCAGGAGGACGCCACCGTCCTCGCGACCCAGATGTGGCTCGTGTCCTTCGGCGGCGGCAACAACCAGGGCCTCGGCAGCGCCCTCGGCGTGCTGCTCCTGCTCCTGGTGATCCCCGCGATGGTCTTCAACGTCCGCCGTTTCCGACAGAGCCAGCGATGAGGAGTCAGCGATGAACACGATCAGGCGGGGCCTGGGCAACGGTCTCGTCCAGGCGTTCCTCGTGGTGATCGGCCTGGTCTGGCTGACCCCACTCGCGGGACTCTTCCTGTCCTCCCTCCGCTCGGCGCAGGACACCGCGACGGGCGGCTGGTGGACGGCCCTGGCGAGCCCCGGCCGGCTGTCCTTCGACAACTACGCGGCGCTGCTGAAGAACTCCGGCATGACGCAGGCCTTCTGGAACACGGTGCTGATCTCGGTGCCGGCCACCACCCTCGTCGTGGTGATCGCCGCGCTCGCCGGATACGCCTTCGCCTGGCTGGACTTCCCCCTGCGGGAACCGCTGTTCCTGCTGGTGGTGGCCCTGCTGGTGGTGCCGGTCCAGATCGGCCTGCTGCCGGTGGCCAAACTCTTCGGCGCCCTCGGTCTGTTCGGCACGATCCCCGGTGTCGTCCTGTTCCACGTGGCGTACGGGCTGCCGTTCGCGGTGTTCCTGCTGCGCAACTACTTCGCGGAGATGCCGAAGGAGATGCTGGAGGCGGCGCGGATGGACGGCGGCAGCGAGTGGCGGATCTTCACGCGGCTCGTCCTGCCGGTGGGGCGCCCGGCGATCGCCTCGCTCGCGATCTTCCAGTTCCTCTGGGTCTGGAACGACATGCTGGTCGCCCTGCTCTTCGCCGACAGCTCCTCCCAGCCGCTGACCGTGGCACTCCAGTCCCAGATCCGGCAGTTCGGCAGCAACATCGACGTCCTGGCGCCGGGCGCGTTCCTGTCCCTGATCGTGCCGGTGGTGGTGTTCTTCGCGTTCCAGCGGCACTTCGTGCAGGGCGTGATGGCGGGCTCGGTCAAGTGACCGGGCCCGCCGGGGTCAGGCGTAGGTCCAGCGCCAGGCGCTGCCGCTGTAGGCGCACGTGATCGGCGTACCACCGGCGGTGGTGGTCGTCGCCCCGTGATCGCTGTTCCGGCAGAACTGGCCCGCCTGGTAGCAGTTGCCCGCGCTGGAGACGAGGGAGCAGGTGCCACCACCGGTGTCGTCACTGTGTACGGCGCCGGAGGCGGCCCTGGTGACGGTGACGGTCGGTCCGGGCGTGCGGACGGTCTTCGTCCTGGTGACCGTCGGCCCGGGCTCCGGCCGGGCGGTGACGGTGGTGGTGGCCGTGACGGTCACGGTGGGCCGGGGCGCCGCCGCCGGCGCCTTGGCCGTGCCGTCGTGCGCGGACTGGCCGCAGCCGGCCGCACCGGCGGCCAGCAGGGCGACGCAGGCGGCCCACACCCGCACCTTCCTGGTCCGGCGTGGCATCAGCCGTGGAAGGTGATGTAGCCGTTGCCGTCCCGGTCGTCACGGGACTTGGTGTAGGCGTGGGTGTCCGCGTGGGCCCCCGACGGCTTGTACAGGTAGATGGTGTCCTTGTCGTTGTTCCACAGGAAGTTGCAGTTCTGGCGGTAGACGACGTTGTTCGCGTCCGAGTCGGTGCCGTGGCCGCCGCGCAGCTTCACGTAGTCACCGGGTTCGAGGTAGTGGTTCGAGCCGAACGCGAACCGGTTGCCGGTGGCGTCCTTGACGACATAGCCCTTGAGGTTGACGGTCGTGCGCGAGTAGTTCTTGATCGTCAGGTACTCGTCCCTGGTGTTGCCGGTACGGCAGTTGTTGGAGTCCCGCCCCGGGGCGTCGTACTGGACGCCCTTGATCTTCAGGGCGGAGGAGTACTCCGTGGCCTGGGCCGGAGCCGCGACGACGACGGCGAGCGTTGCGGCCGTGACGGATGCGGCCAGCGCGAAACGTATACGCATGAGGTCCCCCCTCAGTGGTGCGGATGCAGCGGCAGGAGCTTACACAAAAGTTGAGTCTTGTATGAATATTTGGCGCAGAAAAAGTGGAGGACCCGGCCGAGGGGGGTGTCGGCACAGACGAAGGGCGGCAGGGGAGTCATCCCCTGCCGCCCTCGTCGTTCAGAGATTCACCGGCTCACGGCGACGCCGGCGGATACAGCGACCTCGGCAGCTGTGAAGCGGCAGCCGAGTCCAGGAGCCACAGCGTGCGCGAGCGGCCCCGCGCCCCCGCTGCCGGTGCCTGGATCTCACCGGCGCCCGACAGGGCGATGGCCGCGGCCTCCGCCTTGTCCTCGCCGGCCGCGAGCAGCCACACCTCGCGGGCCGAGCGGATCGCCGGCAGGGTCAGACTGATCCGGGTGGGCGGCGGCTTGGGCGCGCCGTGCACGCCGACCACGGTGCGCTCGGTCTCCCGTACGGCCGGCAACTCCGGGAAGAGCGAGGCCACATGGGTGTCCGGGCCGACGCCCAGCATGAGCACGTCGAAGGTGGGCACCGAGCCGTGGTTCTCCGGCCCGGCCGCCTTCGCCAGCTCCGTCGCGTACGCCTCGGCGGCCGCGTCGACGTCCTTGCCGTACGGGCCGTCGGAGGCGGGCATGGCGTGCACGCGCTCCGGGTCCAGCGGTACGGCGTCCAGCAGCGCCGCGCGGGCCTGCGTCACGTTGCGCTCGGGGTCGCCCTCGGGCAGGTAGCGCTCGTCGCCCCACCACAGGTCGAGGCGGCCCCAGTCGATGGCGTCCCGCGCGGGTGCCGCCGCCAGCGCGGCCAGCAGGCCGTTGCCGTTGCGCCCGCCGGTGAGGACCACGGACGCGGCGCCCCTGGAGGCCTGCGCGTCCACGATCTTCGTGATCAGGCGGGCCGCGGCGGCCTGGGCCATCAGTTCCTTGTCGCGGTGGACGACCAGCTGCGGGGTGCTCACTTCGCCGCCGCCTTCCTCGCCGGTGCCTTCTTCGCGGTCTTGGCCGCGGCCTTCTTCGCGGGCGCCTTCGCGGCCTCCTCGACCGGCTCCGGCTCGGCGACCGGCCCGGCCGCCTCCTGCGAGGCCTGCTCGGAAGCGGAAGCCTGCTCAGGAACCGTGCTCAGCCGCTCCACGCCGTAGCGCAGTGCCGACGCGTAGGTGTCGTCCGGGTCGAGCCGGCGCAGCTCCTCCGCGATCAGCTCGGCGGTCTCCCGCCGCTTCAGTGCCACCGCGCGGGCCGGCTGGCCCTCGATGGACAGCGTGGCCAGCGAACCGTCCGCCCGGTCCAGCACGATCGGGCCGCAGTCGGTGTCCATGCGGACGGCCGTGAGGCCCGGGCCGGAGGACAGCGAGCGTTTCACCGGCACGTCCAGCCGGTCCGCGAGCCACATCGCCAGCAGCTCGCAGCTCGGGTTGAACTCCTCGCCCTCCACCTCGACGGCCTGCACCTCGCAGGTGACCTGGTCCAGGGCCGCCGCGAGCATCGAGCGCCACGGCGTGATCCGGGTCCAGGACAGGTCGGTGTCGCCGGGCGTGTAGGCCGCGGCGCGGGCCGACAGCTCCCGCACCGGCTGCTCGGCGGCGTAGGTGTCGGTGACCCGGCGCTGGGCCAGCGCGCCCAGCGGGTCCTTCGCCGGGTCCAGCGGGGCGGTCACCGGCCACCACACGACCACCGGCGCGTCCGGCAGCAGCAGCGGCAGCACGACCGAGTCGGCGTGGCCGGTGACCTCGCCGTACAGCCGCAGGATCACCGTCTCACCGGTGCCGGCGTCCGCGCCCACCCGCACCTCGGCGTCCAGCCGCGAGGACGTGCGGCCGCGCGGGGTGCGGGAGACCCGCCTGATGACCACCAGCGTGCGCGACGGGTGCTCGCGCGACGCTTCGTTGGCGGCCTTCAGGGCGTCGTAGGCGTTCTCCTCGTCGGTGACGATGACGAGGGTCAGGACCATGCCGACGGCGGGGGTGCCGATGGCACGCCGGCCCTGCACGAGCGCCTTGTTGATCTCGCCGGCGGTGGTGTCGGTCAGGTCTATCTTCATGGCCGGCGCCAGCTCCGTCCGTCTCGTGCGAGCATCTCGTCGGCCTCGGCGGGGCCCCAGGTGCCCGACGGGTACTGCGCGGGCCTGCCGTGCTTGTCCCAGTACTGCTCGATCGGGTCGAGGATCTTCCAGGACAGCTCGACCTCCTCCGTGCGCGGGAAGAGGTTGGCGTCGCCGAGCAGCACGTCCAGGATGAGCCGCTCGTACGCCTCCGGGCTGGACTCCGTGAACGACTCGCCGTAGGCGAAGTCCATGGAGACGTCCCGGATCTCCATGGAGGTGCCCGGCACCTTGGAGCCGAACCGCACGGTCACGCCCTCGTCCGGCTGGACGCGGATGACGATCGCGTTCTGGCCGAGCTCCTCCGTCGCCGTGGTGTCGAAGGGGGAGTGCGGGGCCCGCTGGAAGACGACGGCGATCTCCGTCACACGACGGCCGAGGCGCTTGCCGGTGCGCAGGTAGAAGGGGACGCCCGCCCAGCGGCGGTTGTCGATCTCCAGCTTGATCGCCGCGTAGGTGTCGGTCTTCGACTTCGGGTCGATGCCCTCCTCTTCGAGGTAGCCGATGACCTTCTCGCCGCCCTGCCAGCCGCCCGCGTACTGCCCGCGCACGGTGCTGCGGCCCAGGTCCCTGGGCAGCCGGACCGCACCGAGGACCTTCTCCTTCTCCGCGGCCAGCGCGTCCGCGCCGAAGGAGGCCGGCTCCTCCATGGCCGTGAGGGCCATGAGCTGCAGCAGGTGGTTCTGGATGACGTCACGGGCGGCGCCGATGCCGTCGTAGTAGCCGGCCCGGCCGCCGATGCCGATGTCCTCGGCCATGGTGATCTGCACGTGGTCCACGAAGGACCGGTTCCAGATCGGCTCGAACATCGTGTTGGCGAAGCGCAGCGCCAGGATGTTCTGGACGGTCTCCTTGCCGAGGTAGTGGTCGATCCGGAAGACCTGGTCCGACGAGAACACCTCGTGCACGACCTTGTTCAGCTCCTCGGCCGACTTCAGGTCGTGTCCGAAGGGCTTCTCGATGACCGCGCGCCGCCAGGAGCCGCCCGACTGGTCGGCCAGACCGTGCTTCTTCAGCTGCTGGATGACCACCGGGAAGGAGCGCGGCGGCACCGACAGGTAGAAGGCGAAGTTGCCGCCCGTGCCCTGCGCCTTGTCCAGCTCCTCGATGGTGGCGCGCAGCCGGTCGAAGGCGTCGTCGTCGTCGAAGGTGCCCTGGACGAAGCGCATCCCCTGGATGAGCTGCTGCCAGACCTCCTCACGGAACGGTGTGCGCGAGTGCTCCTTCACCGCGTCGTGCACGACCTCGGCGAAGTCCTCGTGCTCCCAGTCGCGGCGGGCGAAGCCCACCAGCGAGAAGCCCGGAGGCAGCAGGCCCCGGTTGGCGAGGTCGTACACCGCGGGCATCAGCTTCTTGCGCGACAGGTCGCCCGTGACACCGAAGATGACCAGACCCGACGGCCCCGCGATACGCGGGAGCCGTCGGTCGGCCGGGTCACGAAGCGGGTTCGCTCCGGAACCGGAAACGGGTGACAAGTCAGCCCTCCGAAGGGGCGAGGCGCTCAAGCTCCGCCTGGGTGGACTTCAGCAGGTCGTTCCAGGACGCCTCGAACTTCTCCACGCCCTCGTCCTCCAGCACCTGCACGACGTCGTCGTACGAGATGCCGAGCCGCTCCAGCGCGTCGAGGTCCGCACGCGCCTGCTCATAGGTGCCGGAGACGGTGTCGCCGGTGATCTCACCGTGGTCCTCGGTGGCCTCCAGCGTGGCCTCCGGCATGGTGTTGACCGTGTTCGGCGCGACCAGGTCGGTGACGTACATCGTGTCCGGGTACGCCGGGTCCTTCACGCCGGTCGACGCCCACAGCGGACGCTGCTTGTTGGCGCCCGCGTTCTCCAGCGCCTGCCAGCGGTCGGACGAGAAGACCTCCTCGTACGCCTGGTAGGCGAGACGCGCGTTGGCGACGGCGGCCTTGCCGCGCAGCGCCTTGGCCTCGTCCGTGCCGAGAGCGTCCAGGCGCTTGTCGATCTCGGTGTCCACACGGGACACGAAGAAGGACGCCACCGAGTGGATCAGGGACAGGTCCAGGCCGCGCTCCCGGGCCTTCTCCAGGCCGGAGAGGTAGGCGTCCATGACGGCCCGGTACCGCTCCAGCGAGAAGATCAGGGTGACGTTGACGCTGATGCCGAGGCCGATCGTCTCGGCGATGGCCGGCAGACCCGCCCGGGTGGCCGGGATCTTGATCAGCGTGTTGGGACGGTCGACGAGCCAGGCGAGCTGCTTGGCCTCGGCGACGGTGGCCTTGGTGTGGTGCGCCAGGCGCGGGTCGACCTCGATGGAGACCCGGCCGTCCTTGCCGCCGGTGGCGTCGAAGACGGGGCGCAGGATGTCGGCGGCGTCGCGGACGTCCGCCGTGGTGATCATGCGGATGGCCTCTTCGACGGTGACCTTGCGGGCGGCGAGGTCGGACAGCTGCTGGTCGTAGCCGTCGCCCTGCGAGATCGCCTTCTGGAAGATCGTCGGGTTGGTGGTGACGCCCACGACGTGCTGCTGGTCGATCAGTTCGGCGAGGTTGCCGGACGTGATCCGCTTGCGCGACAGGTCGTCCAGCCAGATCGCGACGCCTTCCTCGGAGAGGCGCTTGAGTGCGTCTGTCATGGAATTACATCTCCTACGTGTCGTATATGAGCGTCAGCGCTGGGCGGCGGCGAGGGATTCCCGGGCCTGGGCGGCCACGTTCTCCGCAGTGAAGCCGAACTCGCGGAAGAGCACCTTGCCGTCGGCGGAAGCACCGAAGTGCTCCAGGGAAACGATGCGGCCGGCGTCCCCCACGTACTTGTGCCAGGTCAGCCCGATGCCCGCCTCCACGGCGACACGGGCCTTGACGGACGGCGGCAGCACCGAGTCCCGGTACCCCTGGTCCTGCTGCTCGAACCACTCCACGGACGGCATGGACACCACACGGGTGGGAACGCCGCCGGCCTGCAGCTGCTCACGCGCCTCGACGGCCACGTGCACCTCGGAGCCGGTGGCGATCAGGATCACCTGCGGCTCGCCGCCCTCCGCCTCGAAGAGGACATAACCGCCGCGCGCGGCATCCTCGTTGGGCTCGTACGTCGGCACGCCCTGACGGGTGAGGGCGAGGCCGTGCGGCTGGCCCTTGCCGAACTCCTTGGTGTAGCGCGCCAGGATCTCGCGCCAGGCGATCGCCGTCTCGTTGGCGTCGGCCGGGCGGACGATGTTCAGGCCCGGGATGGCGCGCAGCGAGGCCAGGTGCTCGACGGGCTGGTGGGTCGGGCCGTCCTCGCCGAGGCCGATGGAGTCGTGCGTCCACACGTACGTCACCGGCAGGTGCATCAGGGCCGACAGGCGCACGGCGTTGCGCATGTAGTCGGAGAAGACCAGGAAGGTGCCGCCGTAGACGCGGGTGTTCCCGTGCAGGGTGATGCCGTTCAGTTCCGCGCCCATGGAGTGCTCGCGGATGCCGAAGTGGATGGTGCGGCCGTAGGGGTTGGCCTCGGGCAGCGGGTTGCCCTCGGGCAGGAAGGAGCTGTCCTTGTCGATGGTCGTGTTGTTCGAGCCGGCCAGGTCGGCGGAGCCGCCCCACAGCTCGGGGATGACCGCGCCGAGTGCCTGCAGCACCTTGCCGGAGGCGGCACGGGTGGCGATGCCCTTGCCGGGCTCGAAGACCGGGATCTTCTCCTCCCAGCCGGTGGGCAGCTCACCCTTGCTGATGCGGTCGAACTCGGCCGAGCGCTCCGGGTTGTCGTCCCGCCACAGCTGCAGGGACTTCTCCCACTCGGCCTTCGCCTGGGCGCCGCGCTCCAGGGCCTTGCGGGTGTGGGCGATCACCTCGTCCTCGACCTGGAAGCTCTGCTCGGGGTCGAAGCCGAGGACGCGCTTGGTGGCCGCGACCTCGTCCTCGCCCAGCGCCGAGCCGTGCGCGGCCTCGGTGTTCTGGGCGCTCGGGGCCGGCCAGGCGATGATCGAGCGCATCGCGATGAAGGACGGCCGGTCGGTGACCGCCTTGGCCTTCTGGACGGCGTCGTAGATGGCAGCCGGGTCCAGGTCGCCGTTGTCCTGCGGCTCGACGCGCTGCACGTGCCAGCCGTAGGCCTCGTACCGCTTGACGGTGTCCTCGGAGACGGCCGTCTCGGTGTCGCCCTCGATCGAGATGTGGTTGTCGTCCCACAGCAGGATCAGGTTGCCGAGCTTCTGGTGCCCGGCCAGCGAGGAGGCCTCGGCGGAGATGCCCTCCTGCAGACAGCCGTCACCGGCGATGCAGTAGATGAAGTGGTCGAAGGGCGACTCGCCCTGCGGGGCCTCGGGGTCGAACAGACCGCGCTCGTAGCGGGCGGCCATCGCCATGCCCACCGCGTTGGCCACACCCTGCCCGAGCGGGCCGGTGGTGGTCTCCACACCCTTGGTGTGGCCGTACTCCGGGTGGCCCGGGGTCTTCGAACCCCACGTGCGGAAGGCCTTCAGGTCGTCCAGCTCCAGGCCGAAGCCGGCCAGGTACAGCTGGGTGTAGAGGGTCAGGGACGAGTGGCCGGCGGACAGCACGAAGCGGTCGCGCCCCACCCACTCGGGGTCGGCCGGGTCGTGCCGCATCACCTTCTGGAAGAGGGTGTAGGCGGCCGGAGCCAGGCTCATCGCCGTACCGGGATGGCCGTTGCCGACCTTCTGTACGGCGTCTGCGGCCAGGATCCGGGCGGTGTCCACGGCCCGCTGGTCCAGCTCGGTCCACTCAAGGTCTGTGGTGGTCGGCTTGGTGCTCACCCTGGGTCAGGGCTCCTCTCCACATGTCGGTCGCCGGTCTTCGGGGCATGCGCCCACCCGGCCGCCGGCGTGCTTGGCGCCCGCCGGCCGCTGTCGAGCCTACCCCCGTGAGGACGTGCATTTTTTCGAGTGTTTCCAGACTGCAGGGACTGCGCGCGATCCGCCTCCCGACTGGCCGAACGCGCCATTTGGCACATGAATACGGCGGGGGTCATCTGAGCGCTCAATCGAGTGGCGGGTCCCCTCTTATGGGGCGTGCGCCAACACGACCCCACCCCCGCGAAGGCCGGGGTATGGGCAACGTCTAAAGTGGCGTGGTACGCGCGAGCCTTTACCGGTACTTCACACGGGCGGGCTTGCTGGGATGTCTCTGTCAGGGGTGTGCGTGACGGCCGTCGAATCCCGTCCAGCGGGTGTGGTTCGTGGGGCGAACCAGGGCCCGGTTCACCGGCCGTTCGGGGCCCGTGTCAAGGCGTTCGTGGCGCTGACCAAGCCGCGGATCATCGAGCTGCTGCTCATCACCACCGTTCCGGTGATGTTCCTGGCCCAGCGGGGTGTGCCCGACCTGGGGCTGGTCCTGCTGACCTGCGTCGGCGGCTACCTGTCGGCGGGCGGCGCCAACGCGCTGAACATGTACATCGACCGGGACATCGACGCCCTGATGGACCGCACCTCGCAGCGGCCGCTGGTGACCGGCATGGTCAGCCCGCCCGAGTGCCTGGCCTTCGGCATCACCCTGGCGGTCGTGTCCACGCTGCTGTTCGGGTTCACCGTCAACTGGCTGAGCGCCTGGCTGTCACTCGGAGCGCTCCTCTTCTACGTCGTCGTCTACACGATGATCCTCAAG
This sequence comes from Streptomyces filipinensis, assembly GCF_014649495.1. GTDB lineage: Bacteria > Actinomycetota > Actinomycetes > Streptomycetales > Streptomycetaceae > Streptomyces > Streptomyces filipinensis. The sequence goes on from NZ_BMTD01000018.1 coordinate 20,110, forward strand.
CGGCGTACCTCGCAGAACATCGTGTGGGGTGGCATCGCCGGCTGCCTCCCGGTGCTCATCGGCTGGTCCTCGGTCACGAACTCGATGTCCTGGGCGCCGGTCATCCTCTTCCTCGTCATGTTCTTCTGGACGCCGCCGCACTACTGGCCGCTGTCCATGAAGGTCAAGGAGGACTACGCGCGCGTGGGCGTGCCGATGCTCCCGGTCATCGCCTCCAACAAGGTCGTCGCCCGGCAGATCGTCATCTACAGCTGGGTGATGGTCCTGGTCTCCCTGCTCCTCACCCCGCTCGGCTACACCGGCTGGTTCTACACGGTGGTCGCCCTCGCGGCCGGCGGCTTCTGGCTGTGGGAGGCGCATGGGCTGCAGAACCGGGCGAAGGCCGAGGTGACCGGCGTGAAGCTGAAGGAGATGCGGCTCTTCCACTGGTCGATCACCTACGTGTCGATCCTGTTCGTCGCCGTCGCGGTGGACCCCTTCCTGCGCTGACGCACGTCACACGGGTCTGCCCTCGCCAGTCGATCTACTCGTGAGTAGCATCCTGGTCATGGCAGACACGCAGCAGGTTGACCCGAAGGCCGAGCGCACGGCGGCGAAGCTCGCCCACCAGATCAGCACCTTCGCCAAGGCCCACGGCGGCGCCGAGGGCCAGGTGGCCCACATCGGCGAGCGCGGCGCCCGTATCGTGCTCGTGGGCGAGGACGGAGGCTGGGGCGACCTCGTGGCCCCCAGCACCGAGATCGCCGAGAAGGCCGTGGAGAAGTCCGGCATCACCGTCCACGAGTCGTTCGACGGCGAGTTCGCGGCGAAGGTGACGACCGGCGCGTACGAGTGGAAGCGGATGGCCGGCATACAGATCGGCGGTTGATCTCCCGCGCCCGAAAGGTGCGGGATCGTATCGACATGCGGCTCCGCCGCGGGGGCGCGATCAGCCACATACGGTCCGAAGCCGCCAAACAACCCGCAGCCCCGAGCTGATCCGCGACCTCATACCCCGTTCACCCGTTAGGACGTGCAAGACCCGCGTCCTACGGGGAGCCGGAATGATCGAAACGCCGTCCCTGGTGGACCAGTACTGCCACGGAGTGCTCCGCACGGAACTGGGCCTCGGCACCTTCGAGGCCCAGCTCGCCCGCACCGAGGGCCCGCCCGCGCCCGGCACCACCCTTTTCGACACCCAGACGGGCTTCGCCGTACGGCGCTGGTGCCCGCCCCTGCTCGGCCTGGAACCGCACTGCCCGCCCGCACGCTATCTGGCCCGGCGCCGCGAACTGGGCGTACTGGAAGCCGGCCGCAGGCTGCTGCGCGGCAGCGGCATCACCACGTACCTGGTCGACACCGGCCTGCCCGGCGACCTCACCGGCCCCGCCGAGATGGCCTGCGACGGGGACGCCCAGGCCCGCGAGATCGTCCGGCTGGAGCTGCTCGCCGAGCAGGTCGCCGACACCTCCGGCACCGTCGAGTCCTTCCTCGCCAACCTCGCCGAGTCCGTGCACGGCGCCGCCGCGAACGCCGTCGCCTTCACCTCCGTCGCCGGCCTGCGCCACGGCCTGGCCCTCGCCCCCGAGCCGCCGGGGCCGGGGGAGGTACGGGGCGCGGCGGGCCGCTGGCTGGCCGGGCGGCGGGTCGGCGGGACGCTCACCGATCCGGTGCTGCTCCGGCACCTGCTGTGGAACGCGGTCGCCTCCGGACTGCCCCTGCAACTGCACGCCGGGCTGGGCGAGCCGGGTTCCCGCATCGACCGCACCGACCCCGTGCTGCTCACCGACTTCGTGCGGGCTACGGCCGGCCTCGGCACCGACCTGATCCTGCTGCACGGCTATCCCTACCACCGCCACGCCGCCCACCTGGCCGGGGTCTTCCCGCACGTCTACACCGACTCCGGCGCAGCCCTCGTGCGCACCGGCGCCCGCGCGGCCCCGGTCCTCGCCGAGATCCTGGAGCTGGCCCCCTTCGGCAAGATCCTCTTCTCCACCGGCGCGCACGGCCTGCCCGAGTTGCACGTCGTCGGCGCCCGCCTCTTCCGCGAGGCCCTGGCCCGGATCCTGGGCACCTGGGTGGCCGACGGCGCCTGGTCCCTGGAGGACGCCCAGCGGGTGGCCCGGATGGTCGCGGCGGACAACGCGCGCCGGGTTTACGGTCTGGGGTGAGCTGTCCAGACTGGGCGGATGCAGACCGAGAAGCTCCTCGCCCGCTTTGTGCGTGACCTGTCGGACCTCGGGCCCCGCGCCGTCTGGGCGCACGGCTCCCTGGCCGGCGGGGACTATCAGGAGGGCCGCAGCGACCTGGACCTGATCGCCGTCCTGCCGGGGCCGGTGGACCTGCGGACGGTGCGGCGGGTGGTGAGCCTGCACCGCCGCCTGCGGGCCGAACCGCTCGCCGCGAAACTCCACTGCAGCTATCTCGGCCCGGCCGCCCTGGAGAACCCGGACCGCGCGCATCTCACCTGGGCGCACGCGCGCGTGATGCGCCGCCCGGTCACCCCCGTCACCCGGCGGGAGCTGCACGACTTCGGCCGGGTGCTGCACGGTGAGCCTCCCGGCGGCCTGCTCCCGCCGGTGCCCGACCGGCAGCTCAACGCCTTCGTCGTCCGGGACCAGCGCGACTACTGGCGGCCGGCGGTCGACCGGGCGCGGCTGTGGTGGCAGGACGTGTGGGTCGACCTGGGGCTGCTGACCTTCGCCCGCGCCACCGTGACCCTGCGCGACGGGCGGCTGATCTCCAAGGGGGAGGCACTGGCCGAGCTCGCGTCGCTCGGAGCTCCCGCCGAGATCGTCGACGACATCACCCGCCGGCGCTACGACGGCGCGTCCGCACCGGCCGCCCCGGACTGGCCGGCCCGCCGCGCCGAGCTGACCCGCGCCTACCTGGGACCCGCGATCGACGCGCTGGTCAGCACGTACGGCTGACGCGTCGGCTCACGCGCGGGCGCCGACCGTCACCTCGGCGGAGGGGCCCGGCAGGTCCACGGCGGCTTCCGGGCGCTCCCGCAAGGACAGGAGGACGCGCAGGGCCCAGATCCACATCACGCAGGAACCGAGCATGTGCACGGCGACCAGGGCCTCCGGGAGATGCGTGAAGTACTGGACGTACCCCACGACCCCCTGGCACAGCAGCACGACGAACAGCTCGCGGGTCCGCGACAGCGGACCCCTGGGGGCGTCCACCGCCTTCAGGACGAACCACAGCGCGAACGTCAGCGTCACCACGATCCAGGCCAGCACCGCGTGCATCTTGGCCACGGTCTCCCAGTCGACGGGGATCCGCTTGACGTCGCTGGAGTCGCCCGCGTGCGGCCCTGCTCCCGTGACCACCGTGCCGGCCACGATCAGCAGCAGGGACGCGGCCACCAGGAACCACACCAGCTGCTGTACGGCCTTGCCGACCAGCGGCCGGGGGGCGCCGTCGCCCTCGCGGGTGCGCTGCCACATCACCGCGGCGACCGCCACGAGAGCCGTCGCCGACAGGAAGTGCACCGCGACGGTGTACGGATTGAGGCCCACGAGCACCACGATGCCGCCGATGACCGCGTTGCTCATCACGAGCCAGAACTGGGCCCAGCCCAGCCGGGTCAGGCTGCGCCGGTACGGCTTCGCGGAGCGGGCGGCGATGATCGCCCAGCCGACCGCGGCGCACAGCACGTACGTCAGCATGCGATTGCCGAACTCGATGGCGCTGTGATAGCTCAGCGCCTGCGTCGGCGTCAGCGAGCCGTCGGTGCACTCGGGCCAGGTCGGGCAGCCGAGGCCCGAGGCGGTCAGCCGGACCACACCGCCGGTGACGACGATGACCACCGACATGACGAGCGCGGCGAGGGCCGCCCGCTGGACGGTCCGGGGCTCCGGGGTCCAGCGGTCGGCGATGAAGGCGAGCGGGTTGCGCAGGGCCGCTACGGCGTCGGCGCGGTTCAGCTTTGGCACGCGCACCATCGTAGGCCGCCGCTTGTGCATGCGTTCACGAGGGTCCCGGTCCGGCGCTGTCGTCCTGCTCACTCCCAGCGGAAGAACTTCCCGGCCGCGGCCAGCCCGACGACCCCCCACGCGGCGAGGACGCCCAGGTCGCCCCACGGCATCCCGGCACCGTGCTGGAGGACGTCCCGCAGGCCGTCCGACAGCGCGGAGATGGGCAGCAGCCCGAGCACGTGCTGTGCGGCCGGGCCGAACTTCTCCAGCGGCACGATGACGCCGCCGCCGACGAGCAGCAGCAGGAAGACGAGGTTGGCGGCGGCCAGCGTCGCCTCCGCCTTCAGCGTGCCCGCCATCAGCAGACCGAGCCCGGAGAAGGCGGCCGTACCGAGGACCAGCAGGAGCAGGACGGCAGCGGGGCTGCCGTGCGGGGACCAGCCCAGCGCGAAGGCGATCACCGTCAGCAGGATCACCTGCAGAACCTCCGTGACCAGCACGGACGCCGTCTTGGCGGTCATCAGGCCCCAGCGGGGCAGCGGTGAGGAGGCGAGCCGCTTGAGCACACCGTAGCGGCGCTCGAAGCCGGTCGCGATGGCCTGCCCGGTGAACGCCGTCGACATCACCGCCAGCGCCAGGACGCCGGGGGCCAGGAAGTCCACCGCCGCGCCCTTGCCGGTGTCGACGATGTCCACGGAGCTGAAGAGCACCAGCAGCAGCGTCGGGATGACGACCGTCAGCAGCAGCTGCTCACCGTTGCGCAGCAGCATCTTCGTCTCCAGCGCCGCCTGCGCCGCGATCATGCGGGGGAGGGGCGCCGCGCCGGGCTTCGGGGCGTAGGCACCCGTGGCGGTGGTCATGAACGCAGCTCCTTGCCTGTGAGCTCCAGAAAGACGTCCTCCAGGGTGTGCCGCTCCACCGAGATCCGGTCCGGCATCACGCCGTGCTGGGCGCACCACGAGGTCACGGTGGCCAGCAGCTGCGGGTCGACCTTGCCGACGACCCGGTAGCTGCCCGGGGTCAGTTCGGCGGCCGTGCAGTCGGCCGGGAGCGCCTTGAGCAGGGAGCCCACGTCGAGGCCGGGGCGGCCGGTGAAGCGCAGGGTGTTCTCGGCGCCGCCCTTGCACAGCTCCTCCGGGGAGCCCTGGGCGATGACCCGGCCGCCGTCGATGATCGCCACGTCGTCGGCGAGCTGCTCGGCCTCTTCCATGTAGTGCGTGGTGAGGATCACCGAGACACCGTCGGCGCGCAGGTCCTTCACCAGGTCCCAGGTGGCCCGGCGGGCCTGCGGGTCCAGGCCGGCCGTCGGCTCGTCCAGGAAGACCAGCTCCGGGCGTCCCACGACGGCCATGGCGAGCGCGAGCCGCTGCTGCTGGCCGCCGGACAGCCGCCGGTAGCCGGTCCGCCCGCAGCTGCCCAGACCCAGCCGCTCGATCAGCGCGTCCACGTCCAGGGGGTGCGCGTGCAGTCTGGCGACGTGCCGGAGCATCTCGTCGGCGCGGGCACCGGAGTACACACCGCCGGACTGGAGCATCACACCGATACGGGGACGCAGCTCGGCGGACTGGCGCACCGGGTCGAGGCCCAGGACGCGCACCGTGCCGGAATCCGGCCTCCGGTACCCCTCGCAGGTCTCGACCGTGGTCGTCTTCCCCGCCCCGTTGGGACCGAGGACGGCGGTCACGCCCGCCCCGGCCACCAGGTCGAGGCCGTCCACCGCGGTCTTCGTGCCGTACCGCTTCACCAGGGCCTGGACCTCGATCAGCGGGTGCGACGCGAAGCGTCCCGGTGAGGGGTGGTGGTCGGGAGACGGGCGGGCGGGCTCACTGCGCATGAACCCAGAGTCTAGGGAGACCGCGGGCCGATCAGGCGCGGGGGTGGGGGAACTCCTCCGCACGGGGCCGGTGCAGTGGAAGCCACCGCTCCGCGTAGGCCACGGCGTCCGCCACCGGGAAGAGCCGTACGTCCGCCGCGCCCACCTTCGCGCGCACGACGGGCCGGTCCCGCTCGAAGTCGTGGCCCAGCTCGTCGAACCGGTCCGAGGTGATCGACACCTCCGTCACCGTCTCCCAGCCGTCGGGCCCGGGCCGACCCACCCGCACCAGCGGCCCGGGTATGCGGTACTCGGCGAGGTGGAAGCTGGTGCAGGCGTCGTAGCCCGCGCCGAGCAGCAGCACCCGGGCGCCCAGCTGCTCCAGCCGGGCCAGCGGGCTGCGCTCGCCGAGGCGGCAGTCGGGCGCGTGGCCGTCGGTGATGTCACGGGCGCGCGGGCCGAGCGCGGCGAACGAGGTCTGCGGATGGGCGCTGCGCAGCGCCCCGGGCCAGGTGCGCACGGTCTCCGGGAGCACACCGACCCCGCGGGCGGGGGTGACCAGCGGGTCGTAGGCGGGCATCGTGGCGCGGATCCGGTCCCACCACTCCTCGGGCACGGGCGGGTTCCCCCACACGGCCGGGTCGGAGAGTTCCGCGGACTGGGTCGGGACGACCAGCGTGCCCGTCGGGCCGAGGGCGTCGAGAAGTCCCTGGACGACCGCGACGGCGCCTCCGTTGACCCAGCCGAGGGAGCTGAGTGAGGTGTGGACGAGGAGGATCTCGCCGGACTCGACACCCAGCGCGCGCAGCTGGGTGGCGACGGTGTCCCGGGAGACAAGAGGGCCGGTCGGAGGGGGTGTGGGCATGGTCCGGGAGTCTCCTCCACGGGCCCTTGCGCTGTCACCCGATTACCTGCCGGATGATCGATCAAAGATCGTTTTCGCAGGTCAGATTAGGTATGCCTAAGTGACGCAGGGCACCGCTCGATGATCCGAACGGCGCTTGTCAGGTTCTGCGGAATTACGCAACAATGGCGTTGTGAAAAACGTCGGCGAGGCTCGGGAGACCCCCCTGGGGGCCCCGCAGGAGGAACTCGCGACCGGTGAGCGCTCCACGCGCAACCGAGTCGCGCGCTCCATCCTGGACCACGGCCCGTCGACCGTCGCCGATCTCGCCGGCCGGCTGGGACTGACCCAGGCGGCCGTCCGCCGTCACCTGGACGCACTGGTCGCCGACGACGTCGTGGAGGCGCGCGAGCAGCGGGTCTACGGCACGCGCACGCGCGGCCGCCCCGCCAAGGTCTTCGCGCTGACCGACTGCGGCCGGGACGCCTTCGACCAGTCGTACGACAAGCTGGCCGTGGACGCGCTCCGCTGGATCGCCGAGCAGGGGGGCGGCCCCGAGGCGGTCGCCGCCTTCGCCCGCGCCCGGATCGCCGCCCAGGCGAGCGCGTACCGCAAGGCGATCGAGGCCGTGACGCCCGACAAGCGCGCCGAAGCACTGGCCAAGGCCTTGAGCGTCGACGGGTACGCTGCCACGGCGCGCAGCGCACCGGTCGGCGAGCAGCTGTGCCAGCACCACTGCCCGGTCGCCCATGTCGCGGAGCAGTTCCCGCAGCTGTGCGAGGCGGAGACGGAGATCTTCGCGGAGCTGCTGGGTACCCACGTCCAGCGACTGGCGACCATCGCGCACGGCGACGGCGTCTGCACGACGTTCATCCCCAAGACATCCACTGACGCACCTGCAAGCACGGCCGGGAGGAACCCCGCATGACTCTCCCCACGGAGACTGCCCACCCCGAACTCGAGGGCCTGGGCAAGTACGAATACGGCTGGGCCGACTCCGACGTGGCCGGTGCCTCCGCCAGGCGCGGCCTGAACGAGGAGGTCGTCCGCGACATCTCCGGCAAGAAGTCGGAGCCGGAGTGGATGACCAAGCTGCGCCTGAAGGGCCTGAAGCTCTTCGAGAAGAAGCCGATGCCGAACTGGGGCTCCGACCTCTCGGGCATCGACTTCGACAACATCAAGTACTTCGTGCGCTCCACGGAGAAGCAGGCGGAGTCCTGGGAGGACCTGCCCGAGGACATCAAGAACACCTACGACAAGCTGGGCATCCCGGAGGCCGAGAAGCAGCGCCTGGTCGCCGGCGTCGCCGCCCAGTACGAGTCGGAGGTCGTCTACCACCAGATCCGCGAGGACCTGGAGGAGCAGGGCGTCATCTTCCTCGACACCGACACCGCCCTGAAGGAGCACCCGGAGCTCTTCAAGGAGTACTTCGGCACGGTCATCCCGGCCGGTGACAACAAGTTCGCCGCGCTGAACACCGCCGTGTGGTCCGGCGGCTCCTTCATCTACGTGCCCAAGGGCGTCCACGTCGAGATCCCGCTGCAGGCCTACTTCCGCATCAACACGGAGAACATGGGCCAGTTCGAGCGGACCCTGATCATCGTCGACGAGGGTGCCTACGTGCACTACGTCGAGGGCTGCACCGCCCCGATCTACAAGTCGGACTCGCTGCACAGCGCGGTCGTCGAGATCATCGTCAAGAAGAACGCCCGCTGCCGTTACACGACCATCCAGAACTGGTCGAACAACGTCTACAACCTGGTCACCAAGCGCGCCGTGGCCTACGAGGGCGCGACCATGGAGTGGATCGACGGCAACATCGGCTCCAAGGTGACGATGAAGTACCCGGCCGTCTACCTGATGGGCGAGCACGCCAAGGGCGAGACCCTGTCCATCGCCTTCGCGGGCGAGGGCCAGCACCAGGACGCCGGTTCGAAGATGGTCCACATGGCCCCGAACACCTCGTCCAACATCGTCTCCAAGTCGGTGGCGCGCGGCGGCGGCCGCACCTCGTACCGCGGCCTGGTCGAGATCGGCGAGGGTGCCCACGGCTCCAAGTCCAACGTGCTGTGCGACGCGCTGCTGGTCGACACCATCTCGCGCTCCGACACGTACCCCTACGTCGACGTCCGCGAGGACGACGTGTCCATGGGGCACGAGGCGACCGTCTCCAAGGTCTCCGAGGACCAGCTCTTCTACCTGATGAGCCGTGGCCTGACCGAGTTCGAGGCGATGGCGATGATCGTGCGCGGCTTCGTCGAGCCGATCGCCAAGGAGCTGCCCATGGAGTACGCCCTCGAGCTCAACCGGCTGATCGAGCTGCAGATGGAAGGCGCGGTCGGCTAAGACCCGCGCTCCGGACGACAGCTAGCGAAATCTGACGCAGGAAAGAGAGCAGACCGACAGCCATGGCTGAGGCTCAGAACATCCCCGTGGGGTCCACCACCGCGGGCCAGATCGCGGTCGCCGCCGAGTCGACCGTCGTCTCGCGCATGAGCGCGCCCCCGTCCTTCGACGTGGCGGACTTCCCGGTCCCGCACGGCCGTGAGGAGGAATGGCGGTTCACCCCGCTGGAGCGGCTGCGCGGGCTGCACGACGGCACCGCGGTCGCCACCGGCGACGGCGTGAAGGTGGACGTCCAGGCCCCCGAGGGCGTGACCGTCGAGACCGTCGGCCGCGACGACGCCCGCATCGGCAGGGCCGGCACCCCGGTGGACCGCGTCGCCGCCCAGGCGTACTCCGCCTTCGAGCAGGCCGGCGTGGTCACCGTCCCCAAGGAGACGGTGCTCACCGAGCCGATCCGTATCGCCGTGCACGGCGAGGGCGGGGTCGCCTACGGCCACCAGGTGATCGAGCTGGGTGCCTTCGCCGAGGCCGTCGTCGTCATCGACCACACCGGTGACGCGGTGCTCGCCGCCAACGTCGACTACGTCCTGGGCGACGGCGCCAAGCTGACCGTCGTCTCCGTCCAGGACTGGGACGACAAGGCCGTGCACGTGGGCCAGCACAACGCGCTGATCGGCCGGGACGCCACCTTCAAGTCGTTCGTGGTCACCTTCGGCGGCGACCTCGTACGCCTGCACCCGCGCGTCGCCTACGCCGGCACCGGCGGCGAGGCCGAGCTGTTCGGCCTGTACTTCACCGACGCCGGGCAGCACCAGGAGCACCGCCTGCTGGTCACCCACAACACCCCGCACTGCAAGTCGAACGTCGTCTACAAGGGCGCGCTCCAGGGCGACGACGCGCACGCGGTCTGGATCGGTGACGTGCTCATCGAGGCCAAGGCCGAGGGCACGGACACCTACGAGATGAACCGCAACCTGGTCCTCACGGACGGCGCGCGCGTCGACTCGGTGCCGAACCTGGAGATCGAGACCGGCGAGATCGTGGGCGCCGGCCACGCCTCCGCCACCGGCCGCTTCGACGACGAGCAGCTCTTCTACCTGATGGCCCGCGGCATCCCGGAGCACGAGGCCCGCCGCCTCGTGGTCCGCGGCTTCTTCGCCGAACTGGTCCAGCAGATCGGTGTCGCCGACATCGAGGAGCGCCTGCTCGCCAAGATCGAGGAAGAGCTGGAGGCTTCGGTCGCATGACCTTCGTACGCGCCTGCGGGCTGAGCGAGCTGGAGGAGGACACCCCGAAGCGGGTGGAACTCGACGGCACGCCGGTCTCGCTCGTCCGCACCGAGGGGGAGGTGTTCGCCATCTACGACATCTGCTCCCACGCGAACGTCTCGCTCTCCGAGGGCGAGGTGGAGGACTGCCAGATCGAGTGCTGGCTGCACGGCTCCGCCTTCGACCTGCGCACCGGCAAGCCGTCCGGCCTCCCGGCCACGCGCCCCGTCCCCGTATACCCCGTAAAGATCGAAGGGGACGACGTTCTCGTCTCCGTCACCCAGGAGTCCTGAGGCACCCATGGCAACGCTTGAAATCCGAGACCTGCACGTCACCGTCGAGGCCGACAACGCCACGAAGGAGATCCTCAAGGGCGTCGACCTCACCGTGAAGCAGGGCGAGACGCACGCCATCATGGGCCCCAACGGCTCGGGCAAGTCGACCCTCGCCTACTCGCTCGCGGGTCACCCGAAGTACACGATCACCAGCGGCACCGTGCTGCTCGACGGCGAGGACGTCCTGGAGATGTCCGTCGACGAGCGCGCCCGCGCGGGCCTGTTCCTGGCGATGCAGTACCCGGTCGAGGTCCCCGGCGTCTCGGTCTCCAACTTCCTGCGCACCTCCGCCACCGCCATCCGCGGCGAGGCCCCCAAGCTGCGCACCTGGGTGAAGGAGGTCAAGGAGGCCATGGAGCGCCTCAACATGGACCCGTCCTTCGCCGAGCGCAACGTCAACGAGGGCTTCTCCGGCGGTGAGAAGAAGCGCCACGAGATCCTTCAGCTGGAGCTGCTCAAGCCGAAGGTCGCGATCCTCGACGAGACCGACTCCGGCCTGGACGTCGACGCGCTCCGCATCGTCTCCGAGGGCGTCAACCGCGTCCGCGAGACCGGCGAGGTCGGCACCCTGCTGATCACGCACTACACGCGCATCCTGCGCTACATCAAGCCCGACCACGTCCACGTCTTCGCCGGCGGCCGCATCGTCGAGTCCGGCGGCCCCGAGCTCGCGGACAAGCTGGAGAACGAGGGCTACGAGGCATACGTGAAGGGTGGCGCATCCGCGTGACACAGCTGCCGGGCCTCCTCGACACCGAGGCGATCCGCAAGGACTTCCCCGTTCTGGACCGAGTCGTCCACGACGGCAAGAAGCTCGTGTACCTGGACAACGCGGCGACCAGCCAGAAGCCGCGCCAGGTACTGGACGCCCTGAGCGAGTACTACGAGCGCTACAACGCCAACGTCCACCGCGGTGTGCATGTGCTCGCCGAGGAGGCCACGGCGCTGTACGAGGGCGCGCGCGACAAGGTCGCCGCGTTCATCAACGCGCCCAGCCGCGACGAGGTGATCTTCACCAAGAACGCCTCCGAATCGCTGAACCTCGTGGCGAACATGCTCGGCTGGGCCGACGAGCCCTACCGGGTGGACCACGAGACCGAGATCGTCATCACGGAGATGGAGCACCACTCCAACATCGTGCCGTGGCAGCTGCTCGCGCAGCGCACGGGCGCGAAGCTGAAGTGGTTCGGCCTGACCGACGACGGCCGGCTCGACCTCTCCAACATCGACGAGATCATCACCGAGAAGACGAAGATCGTCTCCTTCGTGCTGGTGTCGAACATCCTGGGCACGGTCAACCCGGTCGAGGCGATAGTGCGCCGCGCGCAGGAAGTCGGCGCGCTGGTCTGCATCGACGCCTCCCAGGCCGCCCCGCACATGCCGCTGGACGTACAGGCCCTGCAGGCCGACTTCGTGGCCTTCACCGGCCACAAGATGTGCGCCCCGACCGGCATCGGCGTCCTGTGGGGCCGCCAGGAGCTGCTGGAGGACCTTCCTCCGTTCCTGGGCGGCGGCGAGATGATCGAGACCGTCTCGATGCACTCCTCGACGTACGCCCCGGCTCCGCACAAGTTCGAGGCGGGCACGCCGCCGATCGCGCAGGCGGTCGGCCTGGGTGCGGCGATCGACTACCTCCAGTCGATCGGCATGGACAAGATCCTCGCCCATGAGCACGCGCTCACCGAGTACGCGGTGCAGAAGCTGAGCGAGGTCCCGGACCTGCGGATCATCGGCCCGACGACGGCCGAGGACCGCGGTGCGGCGATCTCCTTCACCCTCGGCGACATCCACCCGCACGACGTGGGCCAGGTGCTGGACGAACAGGGCATCGCGGTCCGCGTCGGCCACCACTGCGCCCGTCCCGTCTGCCTCCGCTACGGAATTCCTGCGACCACGCGAGCGTCGTTCTATCTGTACTCCACGCCGGCCGAGATCGACGCACTGGTCGAGGGGCTGGAGCACGTACGGAACTTCTTCGGCTGAGAGGCGTGAGCTGACACAGTGAAGCTGGACTCGATGTACCAGGAAGTCATCCTGGACCACTACAAGAACCCGCACGGGCGTGGTCTGAGGGATGGCGACGCCGAGGTGCACCACGTGAACCCGACGTGCGGCGACGAGATCACCCTCCGCGTGAAGTACGACGGCACGAAGATCGCGGATGTCTCGTACGAGGGCCAGGGCTGCTCCATCAGCCAGGCCTCCGCCTCCGTGCTGAACGAGCTGCTGGTCGGCAAGGACCTGGCCGAGGCGCAGAAGATCCAGGAGACCTTCCTGGAGCTGATGCAGTCCAAGGGCAGGATCGAGCCGGACGACGCGATGGAGGACATCCTGGAGGACGCGGTCGCGTTCGCCGGTGTCTCCAAGTACCCCGCGCGGGTCAAGTGCGCCCTCCTGAGCTGGATGGCGTGGAAGGACGCGACGGCCCAGGCGCTGGGTGGCGCCGACGCCGAAAGGAAGACGGCATGAGCGAGACCGCTGAGATGAAGCCGGCCTCGGAGGAAGAACTCCGCGAGGCGCTGTACGACGTCGTCGACCCCGAGCTGGGCATCGACGTCGTCAACCTCGGCCTGATCTACGGCATCCACATCGACGACGCGAACATCGCGACGATCGACATGACCCTGACCTCCGCGGCCTGCCCGCTGACGGACGTCATCGAGGACCAGGCCAAGTCCGCCACGGACGGCCTCGTCAACGAACTGCGCATCAACTGGGTCTGGATGCCCCCGTGGGGCCCCGACAAGATCACGGACGACGGTCGCGAGCAGCTTCGGGCGCTCGGCTTCAACGTCTGAGACAGAGCCTGCGAGAAGGGGCCGCGGCAGCACGCCGCGGCCCCTTCTCGTGTGCGCCGACGCGGTTGTGTACGACCGTACGCACCCGTTGTGTACGCTCGTACACATGGGATATCTGACACTCGCCGGCGCCATAGCCGCCGAGGTCGCCGCGACCACGGCGATGAAGTACAGCGAGGGGTTCAGCCGGTTCTGGCCCTCGCTCGTGACGGCTCTGGGCTACCTCGTCTCCTTCGCACTGCTCGCCCAGACGCTGAAGACCGTCCAGATCGGCACCGCGTACGCGATCTGGGCCGGGGTGGGCACCGCGACCATCGCCGTCCTCGGCCTGCTGCTGTTCGGCGAGGGGCTGAGCGTCGCCAAGGTGGGCGGGATCCTGCTGATCATCGGGGGAGTGGTCGTGCTGAACCTGGGCGGGGCGAGCCACTGATGCCCCGCCGCTACGACCCCGACCGGCGCCGGCGCATCATCGACGCCGCGGTCCGCGTGGTCGGCCGGGACGGCATGGCCGGCCTGAGCCACCGCTCGGTCGCCGCCGAGGCCGACGTCCCCCTCGGCTCCACGACGTACCACTTCGCCACCCTGGAAGAGCTGATGGTGGCCGCGCTGCGGCAGGTGAACGAGAACTTCGCCAGGGTTCTGGCCGAGCGACTGCCCCCGGACGGCGACAGCGGGGACCTCGCCGCGGACCTCGCCGACGCCCTCGGCGAGTGGCTCGGCGGCGACCGCGCCGGCGTGGAGCTGGAGTACGAGCTGTATCTGGCGGCGCTGCGCCGGCCCGCGCTGCGCCCCGTCGCCGCCGAGTGGACCGAGGACGCGGCAGCGCTGCTGACCCGGCGCACGGACCCGGTCACGGCCCGCGCCCTGCTCGCGCTGCTGGACGGGATCTGCCTCCAGGTGCTGCTGACCGGCGGTTCGTACGACGTGGAGCACGCCCGCGCCGCGCTGGCTCGGCTGATCCCCTGAAGGCGCGCCCGGCACGTGAGACGCGGTTCGCCCTCACGACCCCGCTCACGTTAGGTTTTCTCCCATGACCGAGTCTGCTTCCCGTACCACCGGCGCCGTCGCCGCCGGCCTCGCCACCATCGCCTCCGACGGCACCGTTCTCGACACCTGGTTCCCGGCCCCTGAGCTGGTCGAGGAGCCCGGCCCGGCCGGCACCGAGCGGCTGACCGCCGAACAGGCGGCGGAGCTGCTGGGCGGCGGCGCCACCGCGGCGACCGGCCCGGACGCCCGCCGGGGCGTCGAGGTGGTCGCGGTCCGTACGGTCATCGCCTCCCTCGACGAGAAGCCGCTCGACGCGCACGACGTCTATCTGCGCCTGCACCTGCTCTCGCACCGCCTGGTCAAGCCGCACGGCCAGAGCCTGGACGGCATCTTCGGCCACCTCGCCAACGTCGCCTGGACCTCGCTCGGCCCGGTCGCCGTGGACGACATCGAGAAGGTGCGGCTGAACGCCCGCGCCGAGGGCCTCCACCTCCAGGTCACCTCGATCGACAAGTTCCCGCGCATGACGGACTACGTCGCCCCCAAGGGCGTCCGCATCGCCGACGCCGACCGGGTCCGCCTCGGCGCGCACCTCGCCGAGGGCACCACCGTCATGCACGAGGGCTTCGTCAACTTCAACGCCGGCACGCTCGGCACCTCCATGGTCGAGGGCCGGATCTCCGCGGGCGTCGTGGTCGGCAACGGCTCCGACATCGGCGGCGGCGCCTCCACCATGGGCACCCTGTCCGGCGGCGGCAACGTGATCATCTCCATCGGCGAGCGCTGCCTGATCGGCGCCGAGGCGGGCGTCGGCATCGCGCTCGGCGACGAGTGCGTGGTCGAGGCCGGCCTCTACATCACCGCGGGCACCCGCATCACCATGCCCGACGGCCAGATCGTCAAGGCCCGCGAGCTCAACGGCGCCTCCAACATCCTCTTCCGCCGCAACTCGGTCAGCGGCAAGGTCGAGGCCCGCCCGAACAACGCGGTCTGGGGCGGCCTGAACGACATCCTGCACAGCCACAACTGACGCATGGTGGCCGTGAACTGCGGCCACCTTGTCAGTCAACGCCCTGACCTGCTGCCGAGCTGTCGGTGGCAGGTCTTGTGGGTCTGAGGGGCGGCCCCGGCGGGGTCGTCGTCCGCGGGTCCCGCTACGGGTGCTGGATCGTGCCGTCCGCCGAGATGTGGGCGGCGTGCGGGCCGAAGTCCTCCTCCGAGACGCTGGAGACGAGGTCGATCGCCTCGCCGCCCGGCTCCGGCGTGCCGGGCTCCACGATCTGGGTCGGGCGCAGGCGCCCGGACACGTAGGTGCCGTCGGCGCGGAGGGTGACCTGCAGCACGCCGCTGGTGGAGAGAGTGCCGCCGAGGCCGAGCACCTTGTAGCCGGTGAAGTTGCCCAGGCTGTAGGCGATCAGCCGGCCCTTGTAGAACTCCATTCCCCGCATCACGTGCGGGCCGCTGCCCACGACCAGGTCGGCGCCCGCGTCGATCACCGCACGGCTGAAGCGGTAGCTGTCGCCGCGGTTCTCGCCGAGGAAGTACTCGGTGCCGGGTTCCACGTGGGTGCGGTCCGAGCCCTCCGCGCCGGCGTGCATCGTGACGATCACGATGTCCGCCATCTTTGCGGCGCGGGCGGTGAGTCGCTGTGCGGCGGGGATGTCCGTGAGGTCGTTCGCCCCTTGGTCGGGAGCGAACCCGATCAGTGCGACCCGGATGCCGTGTGTCCGCTGGATGGTGATCTGGCCGAGGCGGCCGGTGAACTGCAGGTTCATGGAGCGCAGGGCGGCGAACGTATCGCGCCGCCCCTCCGCCCCGAAGTCGTCGACGTGATTGTTCGCCATGTTCATGGCCGTGAACCCGGCCTTCTTGAGCCAGCGGCTGTAGGACGGCGGGGCGCGGAACGCGAAGCAGTTCGGGCCGCCGATGTCGTCGCACTTGCTGGAGCCGCCGGTGGTGAGCGTGCCCTCCAGGTTTCCGAGCACCACATCGCCGGCGAGCAGATCGTCGACAGGGTCGAAGAAGGAGGCGCCGCCGTCCGGCGGCAGGTCGTCCGGCAGCGAGCCCATCACGATGTCCCCCACGGCGGCGATCCGCACGTCGCCCATGGGGCGCGGCGGCGCCGGTGCACCGGACGCCGTGATCCCCTTCGTCCGCAGGGGGGTCCGGGCGGGGCCGATGGAGGCTGCGCCACCGGAGCCGGCGCGGAACACGAACGCCGCGACGACCACCACACCGGTCCCGGCCAGGCCGAGGGCGAGCAGGCGGTGACGGCCCACCGCCTTCTGCCGCTCGCGCCGCTGCCGAGGACGCTGTCCGTCGGATGTGATCATCGGTTCATGCTACGAAGCGGGCACCCGTCCTTCACGCAGGGTCATCCACCGGCGTGTTCCCCGACGCCGTCCGCGCGGGCCGGCTGGGTCAGCCGGGCAGGGCGGAGGCGAACTTGCGGAGCGCGGTGAAGTCGGCGTCGCGCAGGCCGATCCCGGGATGCACGTGACGGAGCAGGGCGGGGCCCGGGTGGCGGGCCCGGACGTACCGCGTGTCCGCCGGGCTCTGCTCGTCGTCCACCCAGGCGAACGGGCGGCCCCCGGCGTGCGCCACGATCGCCTCCGTCTTCCAGTGCACCCCGTCGGGGCGCTCGGCGAACAGGCCCCTGGCGAAGTCGACGTACGGCAGCTCGGGCAGGCCGACGACCGGGGCGATCCAGATGTTGGCCTCGGCCATCCAGCTCGTCGCCCAGCACAGGTCGTAGCCGAGCCCGAGCAGCGCCGGGCCGTGGGCCGGGTTCAGCCACACCCGCAGCGGACGCCGGGAGTCCAGCGGCACCAGGATCGTCGTATAGCCCTCGGGCCGGCCCTCCGGCTGGGCCGCGTACGGGTTGAGGGGGCCGTCGACGTCCAGGAACAGCAGGGGGCGGCTCACGGAGCCACCGTACGGCAGGGGAGACGGCGGCCCGCCGGAAATTTCTCGCGGGGCGAGGCATAGCGTGCGCCCGGCCGGCGCGTCAGGAGGGGTGCAGGGCCCGGACACCGAGGGGCCCGGGGGAAAGAGAAGGTGACGATGGATGCCGAGGCGCAGGAGAGTTTTCGACAGTTCGTGGCCGGCAGATCCACGGCCCTGTTGAAGACGGCCGTCCTGCTGGCCGGCGGCGACCGGCACGCCGCCGAGGACCTGCTGCAGAACGCGCTGGTCAAGGCGGCCGGACGCTGGCAGCGGATCGACGAGCCGGAGGCCTACGTCCGGCGGATCCTGTACCGGCAGCAGATCAGCCGCTGGCGGCTGAAGTGGCGGCGGCGGGAGGTCATGGTCGCCGAGCCGCCGGAGAGCGGCGCCGGGCACAGTCCGGACACCTCGGGCGCCGCCGAGCTGCGGCTCGTGCTGCGCACGGCCCTGTCCCGGCTCACCGCCCGCCAGCGCACCGTGCTGGTGCTGCGCTACTTCGAGGACCTGCCCGAGGCCGACGTGGCCCGGCTCCTGGGCTGCTCCGTGGGCACAGTACGGTCCACCACCCACCGCTCCCTGGCCAGACTCCGCGAGCTGGCCCCCGAGTTGGCGGCGCTGGCTCCCCGGCAGCCCCAGCCGTCCCGTGACTTCTCGCCCGTGGAGGTGCGCCCGTGAACGTCGAGGAACTCGTGCGTGACGCGCTGCGCGAGCAGGCCGTGCAGCAGCCTCCGGCGCCGCCGGGGTTCGCCGACCGGGTGCTCGGCGCCCGCCGGCGCCGCCGTACCCGCCGGGTGGCGTCCGTCGCCCTGGCCACCGCCGCCGTGGTGGCGATCGCCGTGGGCGGGCCGCTGCTGGATTCCGGCCACAAGAACCACGTACGGCCGTCCGGAACGGTGGGCTCCGGTGAGGTGCAGGCCCACCCGGACCAGTCGCCGCCGCGGGAGCTGATCGGCGCCGGGGACGCCGTACTGGCCGCCTACTACACGGCGAAGATCCAGCCGCAGACCGACCGGCGGGCCGTCTCGGCGCGTACCTACTGGCTGCTCGACCCGAAGACCGGGAAGTACGAGAAGGACTCCCGCTGGTCCTTCGTCGCCGTCGCTCCGGGTCTGAGGACCGCCGCCGTGCTGGAGCGC
The DNA here is from genome assembly GCF_014649495.1 of Streptomyces filipinensis. Classification (GTDB taxonomy): domain Bacteria; phylum Actinomycetota; class Actinomycetes; order Streptomycetales; family Streptomycetaceae; genus Streptomyces; species Streptomyces filipinensis. Next base: position 38,485 of record NZ_BMTD01000018.1, read on the forward strand.
GACCTGCCCGCCCACCGGATCGGCCTGCTCGACCTCGCGACGCGGAAGGTCGAGCGGTGGATCCCGGTCCGGCACGGGGTGGGTGGGCTCGCGTTCTCGTACGACGGCACCCGGCTCGTCGCGACGACGTACGACGAGAACCCCGATCTGCGCGTCAGGGAGAAGCTGTTCCGCGGCAAAGGCAAGAGGGACGGGTGGATGTGGGGGGTCAGGTTCGGCGAGTCGAGCCGGTCCGGGTTCTACGACCTCGACGTGGCCTCCGGCGCCGGCTCCTGGAGCCCGGTCGCGTCCGGCCGCGACATCAACTCCCGCGCGGACTTCGCCTTCAGCCGTACCGGTGAACTGGTGTACGGGCAGCGCATCGGCGGCCGGGACGGCCTGCAGCAGTTCTACGACCTCAAGGGCGACGAGGTCGCCGCGCCCGCGAACGAGAAGTACCTGCGCTCGGACGTCCCCGCGCGCCTGTCCCCGAGCGGCAGGCTCGCCGCCCTCGGCCTGACGAAGGAGGTCGGCGGCCGTCCCGGCAGGTCCTACTCCTCCGTCCGTGATCCCCGCACGGGCAAGGAGATCACCAAGGTGCGCGGCGGCCATCTGCTCGCCTGGGCGGACGAGAAGCACCTCATCGCCTGGGAGCGGGTGACGAGCCTGGAGGAGGAGTACCGGCCCCAGCTCGTGCTGGTCACGATCGGCAGCGACAAGGTCGTACCGCTCAGCGGGGTCCAGAAGCCCGCCGAGCCCACCGACCTGGTGGAGCCCTGGGAGCCCGTCTTCGCCCGCCGCTGATCAGCCCGCGGTGAGCGCCTCGTACCGCGCCCACAGCCCGTCGGCCGCCTCCCGGCCGGCGGGCAGCAGCGGTGCGCGCACCGGGCCCGCGGGCCGGCCAAGACGGGCGAGGAGCGCCTTGGCGGTGACCGTGCCCGGCAGGCCCGCGCCCATCATCGCCTCGATCAACGGCGTGGCCCGCAGTTGCCGTTCCGTCGCGCCTGCGGTGTCGCCCGCGTCGAAGGCGTCGAGGATCGCGGCGATGTGGCCCGGCACGGCGTTCGCGACCGTGCTCACACAGCCCGCGGCGCCGACCGCGGACAGCGCGAGCACGTGTTCGTCGCAGCCCGCGTAGTACGCCAGGTCCGTGTGGGCCAGCACCTTCTGGGTGCCGAGGAAGTCGTACGAGCAGTCCTTGACGGCCACGATCCGTGGGTGCCCGGCGAGGCGGATCATGGTCTCCGACTCGATCCGGGTGCCGGTGCGGCCCGGGATGTCGTACAGCATGACGGGCACGCCGCTCGCGTCGGCCACCGCCCGGAAGTGCGCCTCCACCGCTTCCTGCGGCGGCTTGCTGTAGTACGGCGCCACCACGAGCACCCCGTCGGCGCCCGCCTTCCCCGCCGCGAGCGCCAGCTCGACGGTGTGCCGGGTGTCGGCCGTGCCCACGCCCGCGACCAGGGACGCCCGGTCCCCGACCGCGTCCCGGACGGCCGCGACCAGCTCTGCCTTCTCGGTGTCCGTGGTGGTGGGGGACTCGCCGGTGGTGCCGTTCAGCACCAGGCCGTCGCAGCCCTCGGCCACCAGCCACGCGGCCAGCTCCCGGGCGCCGTCCAGGTCGATGTCCCCCGCCGCGGTGAACGGCGTGATCATCGCGCAGAGGGTCCGGCCGAAGGGGCGCTGGGAGGTGGTGCCTGTGCTCGTCATGGGAGTAGTCTCGGCACCCCCTTGGTGAAGCTCTACTTAATTCTTCTACGTCGTATTGGTAAGTGTTGCTGATGGGTTGGGGTGTGGCCGTGGGGTGGCCGTAGTCGGTGTGTCCAACTCGGCCCCTCATGGGTCACTATGGCCGGAGGGTCACCTACGTCGTCAGTCATGGGAGGCACCATGAAGCTCGGCAAGGCACTGGCCACCGGAGTCGCCGAGGAGCGGCAGCCCGTTCGCGAGGAGGAGATCCCGGTTCCCGAGGAGACCGTCCACGCCGAGCCGGCCGAACCGGCCCGCGAAGAGGTCCCGGCCGCCCGATGAGGCTGCGGCTCCCGGCGGAACGGCCGACGGAGCCGCCGACCGGATACAAGATCGCCCACCCGGTGCTGTCCCAGGACGGCACCCGGGCCGGGTTCACCGGAGTGTCGCTCGGTGGCGCGCTGCCCTACGGCGTGCTCGACGACGCCTCCTGTGTCTACGGACGGCGGCACCGCCCGCCCGCGCGCCTGTGCGACTGCGGGTTCCACTGCGTCCATGAGCGGGGTGCCGCCGAGGCCATGCTGTGCACCGCCGAGCACCGGACGGCGCTCCTGCTGGAGGTCTCCGTGCTCGGCGCCTACATCCGCTTCGAGCGCGGCTTCCGCTACGCCCGGCAGCGGGTGCGCACGGCGACCGCCGGTCCGTGTGCCTGCGGTGCCACCGCCGTCGGCCTGGCCGACGCCGGCTGGGGCAGGCCGGGCTGGCTCGCCCTCGCCCCGGTCTGCGCCGGCTGTGTGCGGGGCCGTACGTCCCTCTCGCTCGCCGGCTTCGCCCGGCTCGCCGGGGAGGGGCTGCGGGTGGGGGTGCGGGGTGGCGGTACGGGAGCCCCGTCCGCCGAGTCGGCGGACGCGGCGGAGCCGGGTGTGCCCGAACTCGTCGCCGAGGCGGCGCTGTTGCAGGCGCGCCTCGACTGGTTCCAGAGCCAACTCGCGCGGCTCGGCGAGCGGGGGAACGGGGGAGTGGGGCGGGGGTGACGGATTGGTGGGCCTCGGCCGGGGTACCCGCATCTGCGGTGGTCCGTGCGGGTGTGTGGGTGGATGCCTATGGCGGGCCGTGCGGGTGCCGTGTGGGGGTGGGTGCCTGCGGCGGCTCCCGTGCGGGTGCGGTGTGGGCGAGGTCGCGCCTACGGTGGTTTGTGAGTCGGTGCCGCGCCGGGTGGTGTCCGTCCTCGGTCCGGCGCACTGTTCCTCCCCGGGGCACCCGGCGTTTCCGCCGGCCGCCGCGGGCGGACACCACCCGCCGCGTCCCCTCCCGCCGTGTCCGGCCTCGGGGGGCGCGGCGCGGACGTCGACGTGATCAGGGAAAGGGCACACCGATGAGGCACAGGATCCCGCACGGCTCGGGCGCCAAGGGGCCCGACGAGCTGCGGCAGCAGATCGAGCAGGCACGACACCAACTCGGGCACACCGTCGCCCAGTTGGTCGGTAAGACGGATGTCGCCGAGCGGGCCCGGGTGCGGGCCGCCGACCTGAAGGACAAGGCCGGCGCCATGACCGTACAGCTGCGTGTGAGTGCCGCGCAGGCGGGACACGACATGCAGGGGCGGGCCGTCAAGGCTGGGCATGTGGTGCAGGGGCGGGCCGCCAAGGCCGGGCACGCGGTGCAGGGACGGGCGGCGCAGGCCGGGCATGCGGTGCAGGGGCGGGCCGCGCAGGCCGGGCATGTGGTGCAGGGGCGCGCCGGGCGTGTGGGGCACGCCGTGGAGGAAGCCGTTCCGCAGCCGCTGCGCGGTGCGGTGCGCCGGGGCATGCGTCACCCGGGGCCGGTCCTCGCCGTGGGTGTGCTGGGCGCGGCCGCGGTGACGGCCGCCATCGCCTGGCGCCGGCTGCGTCACCACTGAAGGCGGCTTCGGGGCCACCCTCTCACCGATTACTTTGTCTGTCTGGACAAAAAAAGTTTTCGGTGGGAGGGTGGACGCATGCTGGACGTGACCGTGATCGAGGACCCCGAGGCGGCGGCCGTGTCGCTGGACCCCGTGCGGGCCCGGCTGCTCGCCGAGCTGGCCGCCGAACCCGCCTCGGCGGCGATGCTGGCCGGCAAGGTCGGACTGCCCAGGCAGAAGGTGAACTACCACCTCAAGGCGCTGGAGCGGCACGGTCTGGTCGAGCTGGCCGGAGAGCGCCGCAAGGGCAACGTCACCGAGCGGCTGATGCGCGCCACGGCCGCGTCGTACGTCATCTCGCCCGCGGCCCTGCCCGCAGTACAGCCGGACCCGGACCGCTTCCGCGACCAGCTGTCCGCGCGCTGGCTGCTCGCGCTCGGCGCCCGCCTGGTGCGGGACGTGGGCGCGCTGATCTCCGGCGCGGCCAAGGCCCGCAAGCGACTGGCGACCTACGCCCTGGACGGCCAGGTCCGCTTCGCCTCCGCCGCCGACCGGGCGGCCTTCGTGCAGGAGCTGACGGCGGGCGTGAGCGCGCTGATCCGCAAGTACGACGCCCCGGACGTCGAGGACGGCCGCGACCACCGGATCGTCGTCGCCCTCCACCCCACGGTCAAGGACCAGCCGCCCACCCCCGCACCGGAACAGTGAGCAGGAGCTCCGCCATGTCCAAGGAATTCGAGATCGTCCGCGAGTTCGAGGTCGACGTACCTCCGGAGGAGGTCTGGGAGGCCGTCACCACCGGCACCGGCGGCTATCTGTGGCCGATGGACCCGCCGGAGCCCCGCGAAGGCGGCCAGGGGCCCTTCGGGTCGACGGTCACCGCCTGGGATCCGCCCCACCGCTACACCAACCGCAGTGAGGACGTCGGCTTCCCGGTCCAGTCGGTCAACCAGCTGGACTACACCATCGAGCCGCGCGACGAGGGCCGCCGGGCCTGGGTTCGCTACGTCCACAGCGGCATCTTCACGGACGACTGGAACAACCAGTACGACGGTGCGAGCAAGCACACCAACTTCTATCTGCACACCCTGTGTGAGTACCTCACCCACTTCGCGCCCCGTCCGGTCACCTTCGCCCAGCTCAACGGGCCCGCGAGCTCGGCGACGACGCAGGCGCTCGCCGCCGTCGGGCACGCCCTCGGGCTGGCGGACGACGCGGCCGCCGGCACGAAGGCGAGCGTCCGGGGACCCGGCGGGCGGACCCTGGACGCCGTGGTCGACTACCGGAACCCGTACTTCATCGGGCTGCGCACCGACAACGCCCTCATCCGCTTCTTCGGCCGCGGTCACTGGGGCGCCCCGCTGGGCATCAGCGTGCACGACTTCGCGCCGGACGCCGATGCCCAGGTGAACGAGAGCGCCTGGCAGGACTGGCTGAACGGCGTGTTCAGCCGGTCCTGAGCGCCCGGGTCACGGGCGGAAGCGCAGCACCTGCGGGTCGTGGTCGCTGATCTGGTCGTTGAACTCCGAGTTGACGTGCACGCTGTCGTAGTCGAAGTCGCAGCCGCGCCGGATCGCCGGGCTGATCAGGATCTGGTCCAGGACCTGCTGGTTGCCCTGGTAGTCGTAGGTGTAACGCTCGCTCCTGGGCAGCGACTTGATCGCCGACCACAGCTCGCCGTCACCCTCCAGGATCTTCGCGGTCTCGGAGAACTCGAAGTCGTTCATGTCGCCGAGCGCGATGACGTTCGCGTTCTTCTGGACGTCCAGGATGCTCTTGACGAACGCGTTCACCTCGGTCGCCTGGGCGTGGCGCTGGATCTCCGAGCTGCGCACCGGCGGCTGGTACTGGGACGTCAGGCCCTGGTCGCCGCCCTTGGAGTTGAGGTGGTTGGCGATCACGAACACGGTCTTGCCGCGGAAGACGAACTCGCCGGCCAGCGGCTTGCGGCTGTTGGACCAGGCCGCGTTCGTCGGGTCGATCCGGCCCGGCGACGCCGTCAGCTCGGCCTTGCCGTGCACCTTCGTGACGCCGACGGCCGTGGTGGAGTCGCCGCCCGCGCGGTCCACGAAGGACACCCGCTCGGGGTTGAACAGGAGCACCTGGCGGATGTTGCCGCCCGGCTCGCCGCCGTCCTGGTCGTTGACCGGGTTGATCGAGCGCCAGTCGTACTTCGGGCCGCCCGCCGCGACGATCGCGTCGATCAGCTTGTTCACGGTCTCGCTCGCGTCGACCGTGCCGTCGTCCTTGGCGCCGTTGTCGTCCTGGATCTCCTCCAGGGACACGATGTCCGGCGACTGCAGGTTGTTCACGATCGCGGCGGCGTGCTTGTCGAACGTGTTGTCCGACGGGTCGAGGTTCTCGACGTTGTAGGTGGCCACCGCCAGCTCGCCACGTGACTGCTTCCGCGTGGTCTCGCGCTCCAGGCCGCCGCTCTGCAGCGTGCCGAGCCGGCTCGCGACCAGCGTGTAGCCGCCGAACTGGTTGAAGTCCAGCGGGCCGGTGGTGGTGCCCTCCAGGGTGTCGCCGACGTTCGCCTTCGGGAAGTCGGCGGTCGCGCCCAGCGACTGGATCTGCAGCCGGCCGGTGTTCTGGGCGTCGTAGGAGCCGTAGACCGTGCCCCCGCGGCGGTTGCGGTGCTCCCACGGCTTCACGGTGACCCACAGCTCGCTGTACGGGTCGGTCGCGGTGACCACGCGGGTGTCGGCGACCTGGACGTTCATGCCCTCCAGGGACTCGTAGTAGTCCAGGGCGTACGCCGACGGGTCCAGGGCCGCGCCGTTGATGGAGCCGTTCGCCGCGGTGTCGCCGGCGGGGGCGTACTCGTCCGGCACCGAGTCCTCGTCGATCACGACCGGCGCCGGGACCGCGTTGCCGGTGGAGACGGTGGTGACCGTCGGCTTGGTGATCTCCGTCACCGACTGGTTGCCCGAGGAGGCGCCGCCCGGGACGAACTCGGAGACCGTTCCGGTCACCGTCACCGAGTCGCCGGCCGCGACCTTCGGCGCGGAGCTGGTGAAGACGAACACGCCTTCGCTGGTGGCCGGGTTGTCGTCCGGGGTCGGATCCTGGATCCAGAAGCCTTTGGAGGAGCCGTACGTGCGCGTGGCCGTGACGATGCCGGGCACGTCCGTCACCTTCTGCCCGGCGAACGGGGATATCCGGGTCGTGCCCTGGATGTCATGGACGCGCACCGAGTCGGCGTGCGCGGGCGAGGTGAGGACGACGGCGGAAGCGGCGCTGCAGACGGCGGCGACGGTGAGCGCGGCGAGGCGCGCGGAAGACCTGCTCGGCAAGGGTTCCCTCCGGGGACATACGTGAACGCCGGGACGAGGGTGGAACGGGAGCGTGTGGGGGTCGTAGCCCTCCGTGACACGCATAGAGCCGAGTGAACAGTTGTCCCCCCAACTTCTACGCGCGTCAATCTCCTGCCTGGCGGCGGGAGTTGTCAAGGTTTCGGCCATGTACGAGGGCTGACGGGGAGATGAACCGGGCGGCATGGGTGGAAATCCGTCTAGGCTGAGCGGCTGAGCCCGTTTCACGGTCCGAGGAGAACCAGCCGATGTCAGACAGCTCCCCCCTGCCGCCCGTACGGCTGCACCCCGAAGCGGAGCTGGCGCGGGCCGCGCTGTCCACGCCGTTGCTCTCCCGTGCCGCCCGCCTCGCCCGCTGGGCCGGACCCGACACCCGCGTGGACGCCGGCGGCGGACTGGCCGAGGACCAGCTTCCGGCCGCCGCCGAACTGCTCGGACTGAGCGGCGACGACGCCGCCGCGTACGCCAGTGAGGCCTGGCGGGTCGCCCTGGACGCCGGGCTGGTCGAGATCGTGGACGAGGAGGCCGGGACCGTCCGGGCCGGCGAGGAGCTGAAACTGCTCACCGCGGGTTCCCCGGCCGATGTGCTCGCCGTGTGGCTCACCGCGCTGGAGACCGTCATCGCCGACGCGAGCGTCCCCGATCTGGACGACCTGGTCGACGCCCTGGACGAGGGCGGCGAGATCGATTTCTCGTCACTCGACTGGGACCCGGAGTCCGAGGCCGACTTCCTCGACGGCGTCCTCGGCAACCTCTATCTGCTGACGGTGAGTGAGGACGGCCCCGGCGAGGGTCCGGTTCCGCTGCCCGCTCTGGCCGCCTCGATGCTGGTCCCCGACGACATGGGCGAGCCCACCAACGACGTCCTGGAGCAGGTCTCCGACGCGATGATGCGGCTCGACGACCAGTTCCGCGCCCTCGAACCGGTCGGGGTCGTGGAGTACCAGCCGGTCGACGAAGCCCTCATGGCCGACGCCGACGAGGAGCCCGCCACGCCGGTGGACGACACCGACGTCTCCCGCTACGGCATGGTCCGGCTCACCCCGCTCGGTGTGTACGGGCTGCGGGCGCGGCTGAGGGAGGCCGGATTCCAGGCACCGGCCGTCGGTGAACTCTCCGACAAGGGCGCGGACGCGCTGTTCGACGGGACGGCGGGATACGGGCAGGCGGCCGCCCGCGCCGAGACCGAGCGGTGGCTGGCGCGGCGGGAAGCCCTGGCCGCGGCACGGGAGTTGCTGGCAGCGGCCCGTGGTGCCGACGCGGGCGCGCCGCTGCGGAGGCTGCGCTGTCAGCAGGCGCTGACCCTGGTGGGGGCGGAGGCGGAGCCGGCGCTGCGGGAGGTGCTGGACGATCCCGAGCTGGGCGGTCTGGCCCGGGTGTGGCTGAGTGAACGGGGGGCCGCGGGGATCCCGGCGCCGTCCGAGGCGATGGTGTTCTGGCTGACCATCGACACGGTCGCCGCGCAGCTGGCCGCCGAGGGCAACTCCGAGGAGCTGCAGGCACTGGTGGAGGGGCTGGCGGCGCAGCACGGCGGGTTCTTCTCCGCGGCCTGGCGGGTCGAGCACCCGGCCACCGCCGATGTGCTGGAGGCGATGGGGCGGCTGCACCCGGACAAGAAGGTGGCGAAAGAGGCGCGGAAGGCGGCGTTCAAGGCGCGGTCGCAGCAGGGCGGGTGAGCCGACGGGGGTGCAGGGTCGCGCCGGGGCGCGGTCGCGGTACGGCGGGTGAGCCGACGGGGTGCCGGGTCGCGCCGGGGTGTGGTCGTGGCGCGCGGTGGGTGGGTCGATGGGGGTGCCGGGCCGCGGTGGGTCCGGTCCGGTGCCGCCCCGCTGCCTTCGGGTGGGCGGGTCCCGGGTGCGCCCTTGCGACGGACGGGACATCGCGGATGGCCGGTGCTTGGGCTTCCCATGGGGCGGTGCATACGGTTTCTTGAACACGGGCCGCCGAAGTAGGGCGTTGTTCAACTGCCGTTCAGAAGCGGGCGGGAGCGTGTGCGCCGAACCGAGGTCCGCCACCCTCCACGGCACTCCCACCGTCTCAGGAGACACACCATGTCGCTCACCCGCAGGGACTTCGCCAGAACCTCCGCGATCACCGGTGCCGGGGTCGCCCTGGCGGGCAGTGTCGGCGCGCTGGCCACCGCGCCGAACGCCCTCGCCGCGACGGACATCGACAGCGACGAGGCGCAGCCGGCGCACGGCGGCCACCACGGCGTGGGCTACGGCCCGTTGCACCCCGACCCGGCCGGCATCCTGGCCCTGCCCGCGGGCTTCACGTACGAGATCGTCACCTACAGCGGCAGGACCAGGCTGGAGTCCGGCGAGTCCACACCCTCCAACCACGACGGCACCGCCGCCTTCGAGGGCCCGCGCGGCACCACGCTCCTCGTCAACAACCACGAACTGGCCGGCGCCCGCGCCCAGTGGCCGCACCCCGTGCCGCTCGCCGAGGGCCTCGTCTACGACCCGGCCGCGGCCGGCGGCTGCACCGTCGTCGAGGTCCGCCGTGGCGGCGAGGTCGCCGAGTGGGTGGGCATCGCCGGCACCGCCACCAACTGCGCGGGCGGCAGCACCCCGTGGGGCACCTGGCTCACCTGCGAGGAGACCGAGGACAAGGCCGGCAGGAACGGTTTCACCAAGGACCACGGCTATGTCTTCGAGGTCGACCCCGAGGACCGCCGTGCCAACCGCGACCCGAAGCCCGTCAAGGCCCTCGGCCGCTACGCCCACGAGGCCGTCGTCGTCGATCCCCGGCGCGGCCACCTCTACCTCACCGAGGACGCGTCCGGGCCCAACGGCCTGCTCTACCGCTGGACCCCGCCGGAGGGCTTCCGGCACGGCCACGGCAGGCTGCGCACCCTCGCCGACGACGCGGGCAGCCTCCAGGCCTTCAAGTGCTTCGACTCCGGCGGCAGGTTCGTGGACGACCTGTCCCGCGCCACCAGGACCGGCACCGTCTTCGGGGTCGACTGGGTGGACGTCCCCGACCGCGACGCCCGGCAGGTCTCCACCCGCAAGCAGTTCACCGACGGCCAGGTCACCCGCGCCCGCAAGCTGGAGGGCATGTGGTGGGGCGACGGCGGCGCCTACATCGTCTCCTCCTTCGCCCGCGCGGAGAGCCCGGTCCAGCACGACGGCCAGGTCTGGTTCTACGACCCGGGGCGTCGCACCCTCACCCTGAAGGTGCTGTTCGGCGTGAACCCGGATCCGGCCGCCGACGGCGCCTTCGACGGCCCGGACAACATCACCGTCTCCCCGTACGGCGGCCTCGTCATCGCCGAGGACGGCGAGGGCGTGCAGCACCTGTTCGGCGCCACCGAGAGCGGCCGTACCTACCCCATCGCCCGCAACGAACTCAACATCGGCACCGAGGACGCCCCGGAATACAGCGAGTTCACCGGCGTCACCTTCTCGCCCGACGGCAGGACCCTGTTCGCGAACATCCAGACGCCCGGCATCATGCTCGCCGTCACCGGGCCCTGGAAGCGGCAGAAACGCGGCTGAACCCCGCACGCCGATTAATTCGTTCGCCCCACTCGCGGCCGCCCTCCTACAGTGATGCACGTCCAGGTGCGAAGGCAGGACCTACTTCCACTCATAATGGGGCGGCCGCGGGTTCGAGTCCCGCCACCGGTACAACTGGCCGGTGTAGCTCAGGGGTTAGAGCACCTACGTCGGTTCCGCCGACCTCGATCTCTGGACACCACAACTTCATGCACCTCCCGGTGCGAAGCATGTGATCTCGGGGAGGCGCAGCTCATGGTGGGTGCCCGGTGCGCAGGCAGCGGTTACTTCGGGGGCTGGTGGGGAAACCCGTGCGGGTTCGAATCCCGTCATCGACTCAGGGTCGGTGTGGCGGAACGGAAGACGCGCCAGTTACAGCTACCGCAGTCGATTTCGACCTCGGACGCCCTCCTTTTGTTGCGCCTCCCTCCGAAAGCGAAAAGAATTCGGGGGAATTCACCATGGCGCGATTCAACACACGGACCACGAGGGCACAGCCGAAGTCGGCGGTGACCTCGACGGGCCGGATCCTGCGGACCTACGAGGGCGGCCGGGGCCAGGAGCGCGATCCGCGCTCGGAGCTGTTCCTGCTCGCCGTCTCCCACTTCGCGCAGAACACCTTCTACGAGTCCGGCGCCGACCGCGACGACCGGTTCGCCCGGCTCGTGCGCGACCTCGCCGTCACCGACCCGGACTGGACGGCCGGACTGCTCGGCTGGCTGCGTGGCGAGGGGCACCTGCGGACCGCCTCGCTCGTGGGCGCCGCCGAGTACGTGCACGCGCGTCTGGCGGCGGGCGCGACCGACGGTCCGTCGAACCGACAGGTCGTGGACGCGGTGCTGCAGCGCCCCGACGAGCCCGGCGAACTGCTCGCGTACTGGACGTCGACGTACGGCCGCGCCGTCCCCAAGCCCGTCAAGCGCGGGGTCGCCGACGCCGTACGCCGGCTCTACCACGCCAAGTCGCTGCTGAAGTACGACACGGCGTCCAAGGGCTACCGCTTCGGCGACATCCTCAACCTGGTGCACGCGGCACCGGACCCGGACAAGCCGTGGCAGGGTGAGCTGTTCCGGTACGCCCTCGACCGCCGGCACAACCCGGACACCGCCGTGCCGCCCGCGTCCCTCCCGGTGCTCACCGGGCACCGCGAGCTGATGGCGCTGCCCGTCGCCGAGCGGCGTGCGGTCGTCACCTCACCCGGGGGCGCCGAGCGGCTCGCGGCGGCCGGCCTCACCTGGGAGGCGCTGGCCGGCTGGCTCCAGGGCCCGATGGACAGGGCGGCCTGGGAGGCCGTGATCCCCTCCATGGGCGCGATGGCGCTGGTCCGCAACCTGCGCAACTTCGACGAGGCCGGTGTGTCCGACGAGGTGGCGGCCCGGGTCGCCGCGCGCATCAGCGACCCGGAGCAGGTGGCGCGCTCGCGGCAGTTCCCGTTCCGCTACCTCGCCGCCCACCGGCACGCGCCGTCGCTGCGCTGGTCGTACCCGCTGGAGCAGGCGCTCGGTCACTCGCTGGCCAACGTGCCCGCGCTGCCGGGCCGCACGCTGGTGCTGGTCGACCGGTCGGGCTCGATGTTCTGGGCGCCCTCCCGTGACCGTTCGGAGCTCACCCGGGCCGACGCGGCGGCGATCTTCGGCACCGCGCTCGCGCTGCGGGCGGCTGACGCCGACCTCGTCGAGTTCGGTACGACCAGCAACAAGGTGCCGTTCCGCCGGGGCGAGTCGGTGCTGAGGATCCTGGAGCGCTTCGGCAACCTGGGCGGCACCGACACCACCGACGCGGTGCGCCGGCACTACACGAAGCACGACCGGGTGCTGATCGTCACCGACGAGCAGTACGCCCCGAACCGGCACGGCGACCCGACCGCCCAGATCCCGGCCCACGTGCCCGTCTACACCTGGAACCTGGAGGGCTACCGGCCGGGCCACGGACCGTCGGGCACGGGCAACCGGCACACGTTCGGCGGCCTCTCGGACGCGGCCTTCCGGATGGTGCCCCTGCTCGAAGCGGCCCGTGACACCCGCTGGCCGTGGCAGGCCTGAGCGGCACCCGGTCTGTACCCGGTCCGGGAACGGACCGGGCCCTGATCGTGGCCCGCACTCGTACGGGGGGTGCGGGCCACACCCATGTCCGGCGGTCCGCCGGCCGCAGCCGGGGCCGAGGTGCGGCTGGGCGTACGAGGTCGCCGCCCAGGAACGGCAGTCGGGCGTCTTCTTCGACACGGTGGCCGTGTGCTGGGTGACCGGGTGCACGCAGGTGGGCATGGTCGCCGGATTCCGGTCGCTCGAAGAGGCCGGCGGACGCCGGCGCCGCGTGATCGGCATCGACGCGTCCGCCGAACCCGCCGCCACCTGATCACAGATTACTACCTTCTGTGCCTATATTTCTCACGCTGAGTAGTCGATTAAGTGAGCATTTGTGCTCAGGTGAGAAAGGGTCAACCATGCGCACATTCCAGCGCGCAGCGCTTGTGGCCGCCGTGGTCACGGGACTGTCCGCCCTTGGCGCCGGCACCGGCTTCGCCGATGACGACGACGGTCCGTACCAGGTCTCCGCGGTGGCCTCGGCGACGGCTTCCGCGCAGGCCACCGCGGTGGTCACGTGGGTCGCCCCGCCCGGCGGACCGCAGTCCGACACGCAGTCCGATACGCAGTCGGACTCGCAGTCCAACTCCCAGTCCCACTCCCAGGCGGACCCGCAGTCGGATTCCCAGTCGGACTCCCAGGCGGACCCGCAGTCGGACTCCCAAGCCGATTCGCAGTCGGACTCGCCTGCGACCTCGCCGGCCGAGGAGTCGACCGAAGACGAGCAGAATCAGCCGACGGAGGAGGGTCACCAGGGTCCCGGGCCGCAGCGTGATCACAAGCCTTCGGCGTCGAAGCCTGGCAAGAAGCCTGCGGCGCCGAAGCCCGGTAAGAAGCCCGCGGCGTCGAAGCCTGGCAAGAAGCCTGCGGCGTCGAAGCCCGATCACAAGCCCTCGGCGTCGAAGCCTGGCAAGAAGCCTGCGGCGTCGAAGCCCGATCACAAGCCCTCGGCGTCGAAGCACGAGCACAAGCAGCACGGGGCGAAGCCCAGCCACAAGCACCACGGGCGCGGGCACAGCCACAAGCACGGGCGCGGAGTCGAGCGGTTCTCGGGCGCCTGGGCTTCCATGGTGACGTCGGCCGAATGACCTGTGCGCGGCGGCCGTCGGCGGGCGGGGCCATGATGGCGGTGTGCCCCGCCCCTCGACGCCCGGTCCGGCCGAGGCCTTCGGCCGCCTCGAATCGGCCCCCACGCCCCGGACCGCCGTGGCGTGGCTTCCCCCGGCCGAACTCTGGCCCGCCGTCCAGCGCATCCGCGCCGTGCACGACCCGCAGATCCGCCGCTGGCCACCCCATGTGAACCTGGTCTTCGGCTTCGTACCGGAGGAGGACTTCCCGGTGGCGTTCCGGCTGCTGGCCGCCGCGGCCGCCGGTTGCGAGGCCTTCGACATCCGGCTCAGCGGAGTCCACGCCTTCCGCCACCGGTCCTACGCCACGGTGTGGCTCGACCCCGCGGCGGCCGGCCTCGCCCCCTGGACACGGCTCCAGCGCGCGCTGGCGGAGCCCTTCCCCTCCTGTACGGAGCGCTTTTCTCGCTTCACCCCGCATCTCTCGCTGGGCCGCACCCGCGTCCCGCGCGTCCTCGCGGCCGACTGTGCCGCCCGGCTCGGCGTGCTGCAGGCGCGTGTGGCCGAGATCGAGGTGCTCTCCCGCCGCGGCGACGGCCCCATGCGGACGCGGGCCACCATCGGTCTGGGCACCGGCGCCGTACACCGGCACCTCGGGCCGGACCCGGCCACCGGCGGGTACGAGCCACCGGACCGGCACTGACCGGGCGCTGGCGAGCGCTCCGCGGCGGAGGTGCCCTTGACCGGCCCGCTGGTGCAGACTCGGGTGTCGGCGCCGACCGTCCTGTCGGTGCCGGTGAGGACGCGGACGGCGACAAGCGGGGAGTGACGGGATGCCGCAGGTGAGGCCCATGCGTGCGGACGCTCGGCGCAATTACGAGCGCTTGCTGAAGGTGGCGGCGGAGGCCTTCGCCGAGCATGGGGAGAACGCGTCGCTCGACGACATCGCCAAGCGGGCGGGCGTCGGCTCGGGCACGCTCTACCGGCACTTTCCGACGCGGCAGAAGCTGCTGGAAGCCGCCTACGTGGACCGGATCGAGGCGCTGGGGACGCGGGCCGACGAGCTGGCCCGGGAGCTGCCGCCGGGCGCGGCGCTGATGGAGTGGCTGCACGAGTTGTGCGTCGCCACGCTTCAGGTGCGTGGGATGAGGGCGCTGCTGGGCAAGGCGGTCACGGACGGCGACGCGGCGGCGCTGACGGCGTGCGGGTCTGTGGTGCAGGGCGCGGTGGGCCCGCTGGTGCGGGCCGCGCAGGCGGAGGGCAGCGTCCGGGCCGACCTTGAGCCGATCGAGTTGCTGCGGCTGGTGCACGGGGTGGCCACCGCGCTGGAACTGGCCGACGGGCAGGGGCGGGAGATCCGGCGGTATCTGACGCTGCTGGTGGAGGGCCTGCGGTCGTAGCGCGCGGGCCGCTCGTGCGGTGCCCTGGGTCCGGCGCGGGGAACCGCGCCACCGGCTCCCACGCGCCCGCCGCGGGAGCGCTACAGAGCCCTCGCTCCCGGCTCCACCATGTTCCGCACCGTCCGGGCCTTCACGAAGTCGCCCAGTGCCGTCATGTCCCACTCGCCCGAGAACTGGCGGATGAGCTTGGCCATCATCACGCCGGTCTGGGGCTCGGCGTGGGTGAGGTCGAAGCGGACCAGTTCCTCGCCGGTGGTGGCGTCCAGCAGGCGGCAGTAGGCCTTGGCGACGTCGGTGAACTTCTGGCCCGAGAAGGAGTTGACCGTGAAGACCAGGCCGGTGACCTCCTGCGAGAGGCGGCCCAGGTCGACCGTGATCACCTCGTCGTCGCCGGCGCCCTCACCGGTGAGGTTGTCCCCGGAGTGCCGGATCGCGCCGTTCAGGACCGTCAGCTTGCCGAAGTAGCAGCTGTCGATGTGGTTGCGCTGCGGGCCGTAGACGATGACCGAGGCGTCCAGGTCGATGTCCGCACCCCGGAACGCCGGCTCCCACCCGAGTCCCATCTTGACCTGGGAGAGCAGCGGACGGCCGCCCTTCATCAGGGACACGGTCTGGTTCTTCCGCAGGCTGACCCGGCCCTTGTCGAGGTTGATCTTCCCGGCGCCGGGCGCGGGGGCGGCCGGGGCCGCGGCCACCTGCGGCGCGGGCGGGGTGGCCGGGGGCTGCACGGCCGGCGCGGGCGGGGTGGCCGGTGTCTGCACGGCGGGTGCCGGGGGAGCCGCCGGCCGCGCCGGAGCCGTGGGCTCCTCCACCGTCACACCGAAGTCGGTCGCGATGCCGGCCAGTCCGTCGGCGTACCCCTGGCCGACGGCGCGGGCCTTCCAGACGCCGCCCCGCCGGTAGATCTCCACGACGACCAGCGCCGTCTCCGCGCCGAGCTGCGGCGGGGTGAACGTGGCCAGTACCGCGCCGCCGTCCGCGTCGCGGACCGTGGCCGTCGGCTCGATGCCCTGGAAGGTCTGCCCGGCCGCGTCCGGGCTGGCCGTGACCACGATCTTCTCGATGTCCGGCGGGACGGCCGCGGTGTCGACCGTGATCGCGTCCGGGGCCGCACCGCCTCCGGAGGCGTAGGTCACGCCGGAGCCCGTCGGCTGGTTGTAGAAGATGAAGTCGTCGTCCGAGCGCACCTTGCCGTCGGCGGTGAGCAGCAGGCCCGACACGTCGAGCCGCACCGGTGCGGCCACGTCCACCGTGACACGGGCGGCTGACAGAGGGATGTTCGAGCCAGGGGTCATAGCTGTCATGCCGGGTGAACGAACGACACCGCTTTACCGTTCCCTTACCAGCCGAAACCCGTCGAACGGCCTACGGCACCACCACGATCTTCCGTCCGACCCCCGCCGCGAACTGCTCCAGTGCCTGCGGGTACCGCTCCAGCGGGATCCGGTCGCTGATGAACACCCGCGGATCCAGCACCCCGTTCGCGAACAGCTCGGCCGCACGCTCGAAGCTGTGCAGGACGGCCATCGAACCGGTGATCGTGATCTCCTGGTTGTAGATCCGGTACGGGTCGATCGTCACCCGGGTCGCGTAGTCGGCCACCCCGAACTGCAGGAACGTGCCCGCCTTCGCCACCCGGTCCAGGCCGTCCTGGATCGCCGCCGCGTTCCCGGTCGCGTCCACGACCACGTCCCAGCCCTGCGGCCGGTCCAGCTCGTCCGCACGCGCCGCCGCGGCGGACACTCCCAGCTGCCGGGCCGTCTCCAGGCGCGCGGGGTTCACGTCGACCATGTCCACGCTCGCCGCACCCGTCCGCTTGGCCAGCTCCAGCATCATCAGGCCCATGGTGCCGGAGCCGTAGATCAGGACGTGGGCGCCGAG
Source organism: Streptomyces filipinensis (assembly GCF_014649495.1). Classification (GTDB taxonomy): domain Bacteria; phylum Actinomycetota; class Actinomycetes; order Streptomycetales; family Streptomycetaceae; genus Streptomyces; species Streptomyces filipinensis. The sequence goes on from NZ_BMTD01000018.1 coordinate 55,284, forward strand.
GCGGGACCGCAGCACGTCGTAGCCGCGCACCGCGCACGACAGGGGCTCCACCAGCGCCGCGTCCTCGGTGCGCACGTGCTCGGGCAGCTTCACGCAGTTCGCCACCGGCGCCACGGCGTACTGGGCGGCGCCGCCCGCCGTGGTCACGCCGATCGCGGCCCACCGCTCGCAGAGGTTGTTGTGGCCGGTACGGCAGTGGCGGCACTCGTAGCAGTACAGCGAGGGGTCCACGGCCACCCGGTCGCCGATCGCGACCTCGGTGACCTGGCCGCCGACCCCGACCACCTCGCCCGCGAACTCGTGCCCGGGGACGATCGGCAGCTTGGGCGCGAACTCGCCCTGGAGGATGTGCAGATCGGTGCCGCACAGGCCGCACGCGGCCACTTCCACGACGACCTCGCGCGGTCCCGGTGTCGGGTCGGGGACCTCGGTGACGACGGCGCGGCCCACGGACTCGATGACGGCGGCCTTCATTTCACGGCTCCCAACGACAGGCCCTGGACCAGCTTGTCCTGGGCGGCGAACCCCGCGGCGAGCACCGGCAGGGAGATGACGAGCGACGCGGCGCACACCTTGGCCAGGAACAGGCCCTGGCTGGTGATGAAGCCGGTCAGGAAGACGGGGGCGGTCTCGGCGACCACGCCCGTGAGGACCCGGGCGAACAGCAGCTCGTTCCAGCTGAAGATGAAGCAGATCAGGGCCGTCGCCGCGATCCCGGGCAGGGCGATGGGGGCCACCACGCGGGCGAGGATCGTCGGCAGGCGGGCGCCGTCCACACGGGCCGCCTCGATGACGGCGACCGGGACCTCGGCGAGGAAGGACTGCATCATCCACACCGCGATCGGCAGGTTCATGGAGGTGTAGAGGACGACCAGGAGCCAGATGTTGTCGAGCATCCCGGCGTTCCTGGCGAACAGGTAGATCGGCAGCAGGCCCGCCACGGCCGGCAGCATCTTCGTGGACAGGAAGAAGAACAGCACGTCCGTCCACTTCTTCACCGGCCGGATGGACAGCGCGTACGCCGCCGGGAGGGCCAGCAGGAGGACGCAGAGGGTGGAGACGACCGATGCCACCGTGGAGTTGACCAGCGCGGGCCATGGGCTGGGCCCGCCGCCGCTGCCGAAGAACTCGCGGTAGCCGTCGAGCGTCAGCGACGCCGCGAAGGACGGCGGGTTGGTCGCCGCGTCCGCCTCGGAGTGGAAGGACGTCAGAGCCATCCATGCGATGGGCAGGAAGAACACGATCCCGGTGAGCCAGGCCAGGAGGCCGAGGCCGTTTCTGCGTATGGCGGTCATGCGCGGGACACCTCCTCGCGGAACAGGGACGACACCACGCGCAGGGCGAAGGTCGCGATGACGATCGAGCCGATGACGACCAGGACGCCGGCGGCCGAGGCGAGGCCGTTCTCATGGGCCTGGTAGAAGCTCTGGTAGACGGTGTAGGGCAGGTTCGCGGTCCCCAGTCCGCCTGAGGTGATCGTGAAGACCGCGTCGAAGTTCTGCACGATGTAGATCGAGCCCAGCAGGGCGCCCAGCTCCAGATAGCGGCGCAGGTGGGGCAGGGTCAGATGGCGGAAGATCTGCCAGTCGCTCGCGCCGTCGACCCGCGCGGCCTCGATCTGCTGCTGGTCCCGGCTCTGCAGTCCGGCGAGCAGGATCAGCATCATGAACGGCGTCCACTGCCACACCAGGGAGGCCTCGACCGCGAGCAGCGGGGTGTGCGAGATCCAGTCGGGCTGTGGGCCGCCCACATAGTGCAACAGCCCATTGAGCAGACCGTATTCGGGGTTGTAGAGCACATGCTTCCAGAGCAGCGCGGCGGCCACCGGCACCACCAGGAACGGCGCGATGAGCAGGGTGCGGACGAGGCCCCGGCCGCGGAACCTGCGGTCCAGCAGCAGTGCCAGCGCCAGTCCGAGCACCAGGCTGGCCAGCACCACCCCCACCGTGAGCAGCACGGTCGTCCACACCGAGTGGCGCAGGCCGGCGTCGGTCAGCACCTGGTGGTAGTTGTCGAGGCCGGTGAAGTGCCGGGCCTTGGGGTAGAGGGCGTTCCAGTCGAAGAAGGAGATCACCAGCGTGGCCACGAACGGCAGCTGGGTCACGGCGATCATGAAGACGAGCGCCGGCAGCAGCGGGGCCCGGGTGGCCCAGGCGCGCAGCCGGGCCGAGGGCTGCTTCGACGTCCTCGCCGGTGCGGCCGCGTAGGGGGCCGTGGTCGTCGCTGTCATCGTCCCTCGTACTCCTTGGAGATCTTCTCGGCGAGCGCCTGCGATGTCTTCAGGGCCGAGGCGACGGACTGGCGTCCGGCGATGGCCGCGCTGATCTCCTGGGAGACCTTGGTGCCGAGATCGGTGAACTCGGGGATGCCGACGAACTGGATGCCGGGCGCGGGCCGCGGCTGCACGCCCGGGTCGTTCGGGCGGGCGCCCTCGATGGCCTCCCTGGTCATCTCCTGGAAGGCCGCCGCCGACGTGCGGTAGTCCGCGTTCGTGTACGTCGACGCCCGCTTGCCCGCGGGGACGTTCGACCAGCCGCTGGTCCTGCCGACCAGCTGCTCGTATCCCTTGCCGGACGCCCAGGAGACGAACTTCCAGGCCTTGTCGGGGTTGCGGGAGGCCTTCTGGATGCCCCAGGCCCAGGTGTAGAGCCAGCCGGAGGAGCCGGTCTTCACCACGGGCGCGGGGGCGTAGCCGAGCTTGCCCTTGACCGGGGAGTTCGCCGCCTCCAGGAGGCCGGCCGCGGAGGTGGCGTCGTACCACATGGCGACCTTGCCCTGGGTCATGTCGTTCAGGCACTCGGCGAACCCGGACTGCGCGGCGCCCGACTCGCCGTGGGCGCGGACGAGGTCGACATAGAAGTTTGTCGCCTTCTCGAACTCCGGCGAGTCCAGGCGGGCCTTCCAGCTCTTGTCGAACCAGGTGCCGCCGAAGGTGTTCACGACCGTCGTCAGCGGGGCCATCAGCTCGCCCCAGCCCGGCAGCCCGCGCAGGCAGACGCCCTTCATACCGGGTCGCGCGCCGTCCACCCGCGCGGCCAGGCCGGCGATCTGCTGCCAGGTGGGGTGGGCGGGCATGGTCAGCCCCTTCGCCGCGAACACGTCCTTGCGGTACATCAGGAAGGACGACTCGCCGTAGAAGGGCTGCCCGTAGAGCTTGCCGTCGACGCCGGTGAGGGACTGGCGCATCGGCTTCAGGACGTCCTGTTCGTCGTACGCCGGGTCCTTCGCCACGTACGTGTTCATCTCGTGCAGCCAGCCGTTGCGGGCGTAGATCGGTATCTCGTAGTTGGACAGGGTGGCCACGTCGTACTGGCCGGCCTGGTTGGCGAAGTCCTGGCTGATCTTGTCCCGGACGTCGTTCTCGGGCAGGACGGTGAAGTTGACCTTGATGCCGGTCTCCTTGGTGAAGTGCGCGGCGGTCAGCTTCTGCAGCTCGGTCATCTGAGGGTTGTTGACCATCAGCACGTTGATGGAGTCGCCGCCGGAACCGGTCCCGCCCGCACCGGCCCAGCAGCCGGACAGCAGCGGGGCGAGCAGCGTCCCTGCGGCGGCCATGGCGAGCGTGGCTCGCGGCCTCCGTCGGCTCGGGATACGCATGGATCGCTCCTGGAGATTTGGGGATATAAGGGGCGTTCGGAGGTGTGGAACACCCCCTGGAGTGGGTGCGGGCTTTCGTGAGGGGGGAGATGGAGGGGGAGGGGGGAGTGGGGAGGTGGAGTTGTCAGACCCGGATGACCTGCGGGCCCAGCAGGGAGTAGCGGTGGGCCTCGGCGGCCGGCAGCTGGGTGCTCGTCACGATCGCCTCCAGCGCGCCGACCTCGGCGAACCTGCAGAAGCTGACCGCGCCGAACTTGGTGTGCACGCCCGCGAAGACGGTTCGGCGCGCGGCCCGCATGGCCTGTGCCTTGACCTCGCTGACCGCGGGGTCGGGCGTGGTCAGGCCGTGCTCGCGGGAGATGCCGTTGGCGCCGATGTAGGCGAGGTCGAGGACGAAACCGGCGAGCATCTTCGTCGTCCAGTGGTCGACGGTCGCCAGCGTCCCGGCCCGCACCCGGCCGCCGAGCAGCAGGACCGAGATCTGCTCGGCCTCCGCCAGGGCGCCCGCGACCGGCAGGGACGCGGTGACCACGGTCAGCGGCCGGTCGGCCGGCAGGGCCTCGGCGATGAGCTGCGGGGTGAAGCCCTCGTCCACGAAGACCGTCTCCGCGTCCCCGAGCAGCTCGGCCGCGGCGGTCGCGATCCGGCGCTTCTCGGGCACGTGGCTGGTGGCGCGGAAGGCGAGTGTCGTCTCGAAGCCGGCGCTCTCCACCGGACAGGCGCCGCCGTGGGTGCGGCGGACCAGGCCGTGGTCCTCCAGGGTGCGCAGATCGCGCCGGATGGTCTCCTTGGCCACGCCCAGCGCCGTGGCCAGCGCGGTGACGTCCACCGAGCCGCTCGCACGCGCGGCCAGCACGATCTCGCGCTGACGTTCTTCCGCCGTCCTGGTGCTCATGTCGTCACCCACCTTCCCGCTGTGTCCCGTGGCTCGTTCGCCTCAGGGGCGCCTCGGCCGGCGCCGCGCCCCGCCGCTGACCCGCGTGCTGCCCGTTCGGGCCCTGCGGCAAAGTTCTACAGCGGGTGTGCGGTGCTGACCAGGTCTGCTGGGGATCCGATCCTGCCCGTGTGTGCCCGTTTGCCGGGCGGCGCGGACCTGCGGGGGCGTGCGGGACGGGGTGGGAGCGGGCGCCTCGGATGCCCGGATGCGGCGCGGGCGGGCCCGTTCGGTGCCCGCCCGCGTGTGTGAGGGTTCGTTTTGCGCCGCCCACGCCGCCGTGGAGGGCGTGCGTACGGAGCCCCTCCACCGCTCCGCCGGCGGGGGGCTCCGCTTCGGGGTCAGTACGGCCAGATGGGCGGGTCGTTCACGAAGTGCCCGCCGAGGTGGCTGTGCGCCGGGTTCCCGGGGTCCAGCTCGCCCTGCTCGGCGATCAGCTTCCCGGCGTACGGCTCGGAGTCGTCCCGCGGCTCGTAGCCGAGCGCCCGCGCGGTGGTCAGGTCCCACCACAGCCGGGTGTTGGCGGAGGAGCCGTAGACGACGCTGTGGCCGACGTGCTCGGCGGTCAGGGCCGCGTGGAAGAGGCGGGCGCCGTCGGCCGGGCTCATCCACACCGAGAGCATGCGCACGCTCGTCGGCTCCGGGAAGCAGGAGCCGATGCGCACGGACACGGTCTCCAGGCCGTGCCTGTCCCAGTAGAGCTGGGCGAGGTCCTCGCCGAAGGACTTGGACAGGCCGTAGAAGGTGTCCGGGCGGTGCGGGGTGTCGACCGGGATGGGCGGCTCGCCCGCGCGGGGGGCCGGGGTGAAGCCGACCGCGTGGTTGGAGGAGGCGAAGACGATCCGGGGCACGCCTTCGCGGCGTGCGGCCTCGTAGAGGTGGTAGGTGCCCTCGATGTTGGACTTCACGATCTTCTCGAAGGGGGCTTCCAGGGAGATGCCCGCGAGGTGGAGGACCGCGTCCACGCCCCGCACGGCCTCGCGCAGCGCCTCCGTGTCGGCGAGGTCGGCGGTGATCGCGGCCGGCTCGCCCTCGACCGGGCGCATGTCGAACAGGCGCAGCGTGTAGCCGTACTCCGGCAGCAGGGACCGCATCAGGGTGCCGAGCCCGCCGGCGGCGCCGGTGAGCAGAACGGTGCGGGGAGCGGGCATCCGTGATTCTCCTTGTGGACCGTATTCACATGCGTGGACACGCTAGGGAGCTTCGCCGTGCACCGTCAAGTGTCCCTTGATGTGCGCGAATTCGCCTCGGCGTCGCGGGTTTGCCTGCTTGACCTGCCGCGAGCAGCCCCCGTAGCGTGGTCGCGTTCAGAGATGTAGACGTGGATCAGGAACATGCACCGGCGTGTCTCAAGGGAGAGCCCGTGACGCCAGCACCTCTCACCGCACGGCTCGGCGATCCGCGCGGGCCGCTGTTCTTCCCCGTCACGGCCTTCGGCCCGGACGGCTCACTCGATCTCGACGCCTACCGCACCCATGTGCGCCGGGGTGTCGAGGCCGGCGCCGCGGCCGTGTTCGCCTGCTGTGGCACCGGGGAGTTCCACGCGCTGCTGCCGGAGGAGTTCGAGGCCTGCGTCCGGGCGGCGGTGGAGGCGGCCGGCGGACGCGTGCCGGTGGTCGCCGGCACCGGCTACGGCACCGCTCTCGCCGTGCGCTACGCGCGTCTCGCCGAGGCGGCGGGCGCCGACGGACTCCTCGCGATGCCGCCATACCTCGTCATCGCCGGACAGGAGGGCCTGCTGCGGCACTACCGGGAGGTCGCCGCGGCCACCGCCCTGCCCATGATCGTCTACCAGCGCGACAACGCCGTCTTCACGCCGCGGACGGTGGTGGAACTCGCCCGCACCGAGGGGATCACCGGCCTCAAGGACGGCCTCGGCGACCTCGACCTGATGCAGCGGATCATCAGTGCGGTACGCACCGAGGCTCCCGGCGGCTTCCTGTACTTCAACGGCCTGCCCACCGCCGAGCAGACCCAGCCGGCCTACCGCGCCCTCGGTGTCACCCTGTACTCCTCGGCGGTCTTCTGCTTCGCTCCCGAGATCGCCCTCGCCTTCCACCGGGCCCTGGCCACGGGCGACACGGCGAGCGTCCACCGCCTGCTGGACGGCTTCTACCGCCCCTTCGTGGAACTGCGCGCCCAGGGCCGGGGCTACGCCGTCTCGCTCGTCAAGGCGGGCGTCCGGCTGCGCGGCCTGGACGTCGGCGAGGTCCGGCCCCCGCTGCACGAGCCGGCCGAGGAGCACGTCAAACAACTCGCCCAGCTGATCGAGCGGGGATACGAACTGCTGGAGGAGGGCGCGTGAAGGCCTCGGCGTTCGTCTACCCCTGGGACGTCAACGGGGACCCCGCGGCCCCGGCGCGCATCGCCGGGCTCGGCGTCGAGCAGGTGACCCTCGCCGCCGCCTACCACTCCACCCGTGCCCTGACCCCCCGCCACCCCCGCCACCGCATCGTCACCGCCGAGTACGCGGCCGTCCTCTACCCGGCGGGCGAACGCTGGGCGGGCCGTGGCCTCAGGCCCTATCCCGCCGGCCGCTGGGCCCCAGGTGACGCCTACGGCGAGGCGGCGGCGGCCCTGCACGCGGCGGGCCTGGAGGTGCACACCTGGGTCGTCCTCGCCCACAACTCCCGGCTCGGCGCCGAACATCCGGACACCTCGGTCGTCAACGCCTACGCCGACCACTACCCCTGGGCACCCTGCGTCGCCCAGCCCGCCACGCGCGCGTACCTGGTCGACCTGGCCGCCGAGGCCGCCGTGCGCCCCGGGGCGCACGGCACCGAGCTGGAGTCCCTCGGCTGGTACGGGCTGCGGCACCTGCACGCCCACGACAAGATCTCCGGGGTGGAGCTGGGGGAGGCCGGGCAGTACCTGATGTCCCTGTGCTTCTGTCCGTCCTGCCGCGCCGGGTACGGTGAACAGGGCCTGGATCCCGAGGAGTTGGCCGGTTCCGTGCGGGCCGCGCTGGAGCCGCTGTGGCGGGGCGCGGCGGACGACGAGGGCTGGCCCACCGTCGCGAAGCTGCTCGGCGAGGAGGCGGCGGCCCGCACGCGCGCGTGGCGCGACGAGGTCGCCGGCACCCTCCAGGAGGAGGCCGTGGCCGCCGTACGGGCCGCCGCACCGGCCGGCTTCCAGGTCCTGCTGCACGCCGACCCGGTCTCCTACCACTGCGGCGCCGACGCCGGCACCGACCCCGCCCGTGTCCTGTCCGCCGCCGACGGCGTGGTGGTGCCCTGCGCGGGCGGTACGGCCCTGCTGGCGCCGTTCGCCGAACGGGCCGGGGAGCGGACGGTGCTGGCCGCCAACCTCACCGTCGTCTCGGGGATGGGCGGCAGCCCCGGCACGCTCGCGGTGGACGCGGCACGCGCGCGTGCGCAGGGCGCGACGGAACTGCGCCTGTATCACGCCGGGTTGGCGTCGGACTCGGACCTCGCCGCGGTGCGCGCGGGGCTGTCCGCGCGCTGAACCAGCGAGGCCGCCGTCCCGAGCAGCGCCAGGCCGTACAGCGGCAGCAGCAGCCCGGGGGAGGCGATCGCGAGCAGACCGGCGCCGGCGCCGAGTCCGATGACGTTCGGCGTGAACACCAGGGTGTTGGCGGTGGCCGTCACCCGGCCGAGCAGCGGGCCGGGCGTCTGCTGCTGGACGGCGGTGAACGCCGCCACGAGCACACAGGGCAGGCCGAGCCCGATCGCCGCGCTGGACGCGAGGGCCACCGCGTCCGACGGCACGGCACGCGCGGCCACCGCGAGCGCCGTCAGCGCGATCCCCGCCGCACCGAACCGGCGGGCGCCGAGCCGGTGCAGCGCGGATCCCGAGACGAGCCCGGCCGCCACCGATCCGGCGCCCTGGACGGCGTAGAGCACGCCCGTGTAGGCGGGGGAGTGGCCGAGCCGGTCCACGACGGCGTACACCGTCGTGCTGCTCAACGAGGCGAGGAGCATCGTCGCACCGCCCGCCCGGACCAGCGGGCGCAGCCCCGGGTGTCCCCACAGGTGCCGGACGCCCTCCGCGGTCTCCTGCCGCCAGCCGCCCCCGGACCGGACGGGCCGCTCCTCGCGCACCCGCAGCAGGGCGCACAGTCCGCAGGCGAGCACGAAGGTCGCCGCGTCCAGGCAGGCCACGGCGGGACCGCCGAAGGCCGCGTACAGGCCCGCCCCGGTCAGCGGGGCGACGAGTTTCATGCCCTCCGTGACGCTCATCCGCAGCCCGTTGAAGTCGCCGCGGAGGTCCGCGGCGACGACGGCGGTGACCAGGGCCGACTCGGCGGCCTCGGCGACGACGCCGACGGTGCCGTACAGGAACAGGACGGTGAACAGCAGCCACAGCCCGTCGGCCGAGCGGACGGCGAGGAGGGCCGGGAGGGCGGCGGCCAGCGTCAGGTTCAGGGCGATCAGCAGGGGCACCCGGCGCACGCGGTCCGCGATCGTGCCCAGCGCCGGGCCGGCGAGCGTGGGCGCCCACGCGGCGAGCATGCACAGGGCGGGCAGGGTGTCGGACCCGGTCAGGTCCCTGACCCACACCCCCGCCGCCAGGGACAGCGAGGAGGTACCGAAGGCGGACACCGACAGGCCCGTGAGATACAGCCCCGCGTCGCGGTCCCGCAGCACCCGCAGCAGCTTCCAGTAAGTCGTCATGTCTGGTCATCGTGGGACTAAGGGGGGTGGGCGCGGATCGGTAAGGTGCCCTGTTCCCCGGGGTCGGGGCCCCTCCCGGAAGGCGCCGTCGCCGCGGACGGCGATGGCGCACCCGCCCCCGCACCGATGAGTTTCCGTCCGCCGGCCGGTCACCCCTTCGTACACGAAGCGCGACCCTGAAGGAGTGCGGCATGACCATCGTCGACCTCGGCCCGCAGGCCCGGATCGTGGCGCGGCTCGCCGAGTCCGTGACCGACGAGCAGCGGTCCGCCCCCACCCCGTGCCCCGAGTACGCGGTGCGGCAGCTGCTGGGCCATATCCACATGCTCTCCGTGGCCTTCCGTGACGCGGCCCGCAAGGACCTCGGCTCGACGATCGACACCAGCCCGGACGCGTTCGTCCCGGACATCGCACCCGGCTGGCGCGCGGACCTGCCCAAGGCCCTGGACGAACTCGCCGACGCCTGGCGCGACCCGGCCGCCTGGACCGGTATGACCCGCGCGGGCGGGGTGGACCTGCCGGGTGAGGTCGCCGGTGCCGTCGTCGCCGACGAGCTGGTCATCCACGGCTGGGATCTGGCCCGCGCCACCGGCCGGCCCTACGCCCCCGACCCGGCGGCCCTGGACGCGGTCCACGGCTTCCTGCTGGCGGCCGCCGCGGACCCGGACCGCGGCGGCGGCATCTTCGGCCCGGTCGTCCCGGTCCCGCCCGAGGCGCCCCTGCTGGACCGGGCGGTGGGCCTGAGCGGACGGGATCCGGGGTGGCGGCCCTGAGGGCGTCTCTCCCGGATCCCGCCGACGCCGCGGGCCCGGATCGCCGGGCGGCGGAAGCGGCGTGGCGCGGCTACGGTGAACCTGAGAGGGGGCAGCGGAACAGGTAGGAAGGGAGCCGCAATGCGGGAGCACCACGTGTGGGTGACGACGCGCCGCCTTCAGCCCGGCACACGGGAGGAGTTCGAGCGGGCATGGCGCCCGGCCCCCGCCCCGGAGGGCCTGCACCGGGCCTACGCGTACTGGTCCGAGGACGGACAGGAGATCACCGGCGTGTCGCTCTGGGAGTCCCGGGAGGCGTGCGACACGTGGCGGGCCTCCGAGGCCGAGGCGCAGCGCCGGGCGGCCATGGCCCCGTACGTCGTCGAGGAACGGGAAGGCTTCTACCGCGGCCGTGAACTCACCCTCCCGAGTGCTGCCCGCGGGTGAACGCGGCCGCCGCACGCCGCCGCGATCCCCACGGCCCGCACACGCGACGCCTACGGTGGAGACATGAGCGGGATCGTCGTCGTGTACGAGCTCGACAAGCCGATGGCCGCGCACGGCCCGCCCGGCGCGAAACGGCTCCCCCGCCGGGTGCACGCGGCGCCCACCGCCCCCGGCCAGGCCGACGCGGCCGGCCCGCGGACACTCTGCGGCAAGGACACCTTCGCCATGGAGACGGCCCGCGGCACGCCGGCCGAGCGTCCCGGGGACCCGTGGTACCCGGCCGAGTACGCGTCCCTGGTCTGCCCCGACTGCGACGTCGTGATGGAGACCTGACCGGGAGCCGGCGCCCCGGGCCGGCCCTGGCCGCGTCATTCCGGTTCCCCTGGGTGAAACGCACGGGAGCGTGGTGCGAGGCGTCGTACGCTCCCTTCCATGCCGCTCACCCTCACCGTCCTCGGCGCCGCCTCTCCGCACCCCGGACCCGACCGGCCCTGCTCCGGGTACCTGCTGTCCGGAGGGGGTGCCTCGGTGTGGGTGGACGCGGGTCCCGGCACCTTCGCGGCGTTGCAGCGGCACACGGATCCCGCGCGGCTCACCGCGATCTGGGTCTCCCATCTGCACGCCGACCACAGCGCCGATCTGCTCGCGGCCGCCTACGCCTTCGCGTTCGGCGGGATGACTCCGCCCGCGCCCATCCCGCTGTACGCCCCGCAGGACTGCGCCCGGCGGCTCGCGGGCTTCTTCGGGCGGCCGGACGTCGACTTCCTGAAGGGCGTCTTCGACTTCCGGGCCCTGTACGACGGCCATGACGTACGGCACTGGAACCTGCGCCTCACCGCCCGCGCCGTCGCCCACGACACCGAGACCTACGGGTTGCGCGCCGAGTGCCAGGGGAGCGTGCTCGCGTACTCCGGGGACAGCGGGCCGTGTGCCGCGCTCACCGAACTGGCCGCCCGCGCGGACCTGTTCCTGTGCGAGGCGGACATCGACGCGCATCACGGAGGCGAACACCGGTACCAGGTGCATCTGACGCCCGAGGACGCGGGGCGGATCGCCCACGCGGCGCGGGTGCGGGAACTGCTCGTCACCCACGTCGGACCCACGCTCACCCGTGAGGCGGCCACCGCCCGTGCCGCGTCGTTCTCCGGCCGGCCCACCCGCACCGCCGTCGAGGGCGACGTCCACACCCTCTGAGAAGCCCCGGGCGCCGGCCCGCCTTCTTTTGTCAGAGGCATTGACGAAACACGGGCTCCCTCCTACCTTCATCGCGTCGTACTTCGTACGTCATATATGAGACGCGATACGTGAGATCCGAGAGGGCCGCATGACGTCTGTGCCCACCCCGATCCCGTCCCGCACGCAGTACGTGCTGGACGCGATCAGACACCGCATCCTGACGGGGCGGTTGACGCCCGGGCAGGCCCTGGTCGAGACGGAGCTGGCCGCGCAGTTCGGGGTGTCGAAGACCCCGGTGCGGGAGGCGCTGAAGACACTCGCCGGGACCGGTCTCGTCGTGATGAGCCAGTACAAGGGCGTCACGGTGCGCATGGTGGACGCGGACATGGCGCGCGAGGTCTACGACGTGCGGCTGCTGCTGGAGCCGGAGGCGCTGCGCAGGGCCGTCGGGCGAGGCGCCTTGTTCGACGCCGCGCGCGAGGCGCTGACCCGGGCCGACGACGCCACCGACACCGCCGAACGCTCCCTGGCGAACCGGGAGTTCCACCGCGCCCTCTACCTGCCGTGCGGCAATCCGCTGCTCGGCCGGATGCTGGACGAGGTCCGCGACCAGGCCGCCCTCGTCTCGGCCGTGGCCTGGGCGGCCGACCCGTCCTGGGAACGGGAGGCCGCCGAGCACCGGGAGATCCTGCGGCTCGCGCTGGACGGCGACGCGGACGGCGCCGCGCGTGTCCTGCACGCCCACATCGCGTCGTTCGTAGCGCGGGCTTTCCCCGAGCCCGGCCCAGAGGAAGGCCAGCGATGAGCAGCGTGCCGTTCGAGACCCAACGGGCGGCCCTGGCCGACGTGGTGGCCATCCCGGTGACCCCCTTCGCCGAGGACGGCTCCGTCGATCAGGACACCCACCGGGCCCTGCTGCGTCGCCTGCTCGACGGCGGGATCCGCACCCTCACCCCCAACGGGAACACCGGCGAGTTCTACGCCCTGACCCCCGAAGAGCGCCGTCTGGTCACCGAGTCGACCGTGGCGGAGGCCGGCGGGCGCGCCGTGGTCCTCGTCGGCGTCGGGCACGACCTGCCCACCGCCGTGGCCTCCGCCCGGCACGCCCGTGACCTCGGCGCCGGGATGGTGATGGTGCACCAGCCCGTCCACCCCTACGTCTCGGCGGCCGGCTGGGTCGACTACCACCGCGCCATCGCCGAGTCCGTGCCCGAGCTGGGCGTGGTGCCCTACATCCGCAACGACCGGCTGCCCGGCGCCCGGCTCGCGGAACTGGCCGACCACTGCCCGAACGTCATCGGCGTGAAGTACGCCGTACCGGACGCCGTCCGGTTCGCGGGCTTCGCGCGTGACGCGGGCCTCGACCGTTTCGTCTGGGTCGCCGGTCTCGCCGAGCCGTACGCCCCCTCCTACTTCTCGGCGGGTGCCACCGGCTTCACCTCCGGGCTCGTGAACGTCGCCCCCGCGGTTCCGCTGAACATGATCGAAGCGCTTCGATCAGGCGACCACCCGGCCGCCATGAAGATCTGGGAGCAGATCCGCCGCTTCGAGGAACTGCGCGCCGCCCACGGCTCCGCCGACAACGTCACCGTCGTCAAGGAAGCCCTTGCCGCGCTCGGCCTGTGCCGCCGCGACGTCCGCCCGCCGAGCAGGCCCCTGCCCGAGGACGAGCGTGCCGAGGTCGCCGCCATCGCCGCCGGGTGGTCCCTGTGAAGGAGCTGAGAAGCCACCAGTGGTACGGGGGCGAGGGGGTGCGGTCGTTCAGCCATCGCGCACGGACCCGGCAGCTCGGCTATCTCCCCGAGGAGCATCTGGGCAAGCCCGTGATCGCCGTGCTCAACACCTGGTCCGACATCAACCCGTGCCATGCGCACCTGCGGGAACGCGCCCAGGCGGTGAAGCGGGGGGTGTGGCAGGCCGGCGGGTTTCCGCTGGAGTTTCCGGTCTCGACACTGAGTGAGACCTTCCAGAAGCCGACGCCGATGCTCTACCGGAATCTGCTGGCGATGGAGACCGAGGAACTGCTGCGGTCCTATCCGGTCGACGGCGCCGTGCTGATGGGCGGGTGCGACAAGTCCACGCCCGCGCTGCTGATGGGTGCGGCCAGCGCCGATCTGCCGGCCGTCTTCGTGCCCGCCGGGCCGATGCTGCCGGGGCACTGGCGGGGCGAGGTGCTCGGATCCGGCACGGACATGTGGAAGTACTGGGACGACAGGCGGGCCGGTCTCATCGGCGACTGTGAGCTGGCCGAGCTGGAGAGCGGGCTCGCACGCTCCCCGGGACACTGCATGACCATGGGTACGGCGTCCACGCTGACCGCCGCCGCCGAGGCGTTGGGCGTGACCGTGCCGGGCGCGTCGAGCATCCCCGCCGTCGACTCCGGGCACGACCGGATGGCCGCCAAGGCCGGGATGACAGCCGTGGAACTGGTGCGCGACGACCGGAGGCTCTCGCGGATCCTCACCCGTGAGGCCTTCGAGGACGCCGTCACCACCGTGCTCGGCCTCGGCGGCTCCACCAACGCCGTGATCCATCTGATCGCCATGGCGGGCCGCGCCGGCGTGCGGCTCACCCTGGACGACTTCGACCGCATCGCCCGGACCGTGCCCGTCCTCGCCGACGTCCGCCCCGGCGGCCGGAAGTACCTGATGGAGGACTTCCACTTCGCGGGCGGCCTGCCCGGATTCCTGTCCCGGATCACCGACCTGCTCCACCTGGACCGGCCGACGGTCTCGCACGACACCCTGCGCGAGCAGCTCAGCGGCGCCCGGGTGCACGACGACGACGTCATCCGCCCCCGCGACAACCCGGTCGCGAGCGAGGGCGGCGTGGCGGTCCTGCGCGGCAACCTCTGCCCGGACGGCGCGGTCATCAAGCACATCGCCGCCGAGCCGCGCCTGCTGGAACACACCGGCCCGGCCGTGGTCTTCGACGACTACAGGACCATGCAGCGCACCATCGACGACCCGGCCCTCGGCATCACCGCGGACAGCGTGCTGGTGCTGCGGGGTGCCGGACCCAAGGGCGGTCCCGGCATGCCCGAGTACGGCATGCTCCCCATCCCGGACCACCTGCTCAAGCAGGGCGTACGGGACATGGTCCGGATCTCCGACGCCCGGATGAGCGGCACGAGTTACGGCACCTGTGTGCTGCACGTCGCCCCGGAGTCGTACGTCGGCGGCCCGCTGGCCCTCGTGCGCACCGGGGACCTCATCACCCTGGACGTCGGGAACCGCAGCCTGCGTCTGCACGTGGACGCGGAGGAGCTGGAGCGCAGGCGGCTCGCGTGGACCCCGCCGCCCCCGCGGTACGAGCGCGGCTACGGCGTCCTCCACAACGGGCACATCACCCAGGCCGACACCGGCTGCGACTTCGAGTTCCTGGCCCGGCCGGGCCAGGTCCCGGACCCCTACGCGAGCTGAATCGCCCCGGCGTCACCCTCGACTTGCGGCCCGTTATGGCCGAGATCTCGAACAGTGATCGGAAATCGCTTACCGCGAACGGAGAACAGTCAGGCCTGTGGCGGGTCCGCCTTCGGAGGCCCGGTCGGCGACCCGGCAGGCGTATCTCGGGGACGGGACGCCATGGGGGGATGCTGATCCTGCGCAGACGCACGCTCGTCGGCGGCGCGAGCCGGCGACGACGTTCCCGACCGCGGGCAGCACGCGCATCGGCGCGACGACGAACCGACTCAGCCGCTGTGGCCCCACTCGGCCCTGAGGTCCTGGCAGCGGACGGTGATCGAGGCGTCGGTGAGCGCGATCTCGTGCACACAGCCGCCGCCCTCGGCGCCGTCCTCGTCGCGTTCGCCGTCCGGCAGGATCTCGTCGAGCAGCACGGTGTCGACCCGCATCCAGTCGATCGCGTGGTGGTACTCGACGGAGAAGTGCCGCACGCCCGAGTAGCTGATGCGCAGCCCCGTGTCGTGCTTGAACCGGTTCGGCGCGAACTCCAGCACCAGTCGCCCGCTCTTGTCGGTCGCGGGACGGATCCCGGCCAGCTCCAGATCCTTCACGCAGCGGACCGCGCCGGGGATGTCGTAGTGCCCCGGATCCGAGGCGAACGCCCAGGCGCCCGGCGGGAGGACACCGCGCAGACGGGGCAGTTCGGCCAGGTAGGCGCGAGGGTCGAGAAAGAACCCGTGGTCCTGCCAGTGGACGTCGACGAATCTCATGCCCGGGATCCTCTCCGATGCCGGCCGCCGAGCGCGCGGCACCCTGTGGCGAGAAAAGCGTATCGATCGGGTAACAGCCCTCGCAGCACGGGTGTTATGCGCGTAGACAATCTCTGACCTGGTACATCACTCTCATCCACCAGATCCGGAGAATCCATGCGGAAGTCCCACAGAGTCGTCGCCGCCGGTGCCGCCTGCGCTCTCGCCGGTGTCGCGCTCTACGGCGCGGGCGCGGCCACCGCCGGTCAGTCGACGGCGAACTCCACCCACGAGCCCTACAACATCGGGCAGTTGGTGAAGGACATCGACACCTACTACGGCACCACGGCCGACAGCAACGGCGTCTACCAGGCGTCGCCGGACAGCCCCTACGCCCAGGACCTGGCGCAGCTCGACGCCGACGCGAAGCGCTACATCGACAAGGCGGCCCGCAAGGCGCACCGCCACGGCGAGAAGCCGGCCGTCGTCTTCGACATCGACGACACGCTGCTGCTCAGCCTGGACTACGAGAAGCGCTACAACTACACGTACAACCCCACCACGTGGAGCGACTACGTGAACCGCGCCGACCGTCCGGCGGTCTTCGGCAGCCCGGAGCTGGTCCGGTACGCGCAGTCCAAGGGCGTCGAGGTCTTCTACAACTCCGGTCTCAGCGAGGCGCAGCGCACCGCCGCGGTCGCCAACCTGAAGAAGATCGGCGCCGATGTGAACCTCGACACCGACCACATGTTCCTCAAGGACAAGGCCAACCCGCCGGCCTACCTGAGCGACTGCGCCACCCCGGGCACCTGGAACTGCACGACCGTGCAGTACAAGTCCGGCACCCGTGAGCACATCGAGGACGACCTCGGCTACGAGGTCATCGCCAACTTCGGCGACCAGTACTCGGACCTCGACGGCGGGTACGCCGACCGCACGTACAAGCTGCCGAACCCGACGTACTTCGTCAGCTGAGACCCTCCGGGCAGGCGGCCGGCAGCCGCTCGTACTCGGCCCCCGTCACCGGAAGCACCGTGCCGTGGCGGGGGCCGGCGGCTGTGGCGGTGATCGTGTAGCGGTCGTCCCCGGCGCCGCGGCCGCCGGGCGTGTGGTTGTACTGGCCGGCGAACACCCACTGGGCCCGCCGGGACCGTACGGCCGTCCCTGAGCGTCCAGGTGTAGACGAGGAAGCCGTCCTTCTCCTCGGCGGTCTGGGTGAAGTCCGCCTCCGGGAGCGAGCGCCAGGCCCCCGTCGAGGCCACCCCGCCGGTCTGGGCGATCGGAGGCGGCGTCGTCGACGACTGTGCCCACGGGCGCTCTCCCAGCAGCGATACCCCGGCCTCGAACAGCCGGGCATGGAAACGAGAGCGGGAACTGTACCCGCGATTCGTACGGAGCTTCGAACGTCGTGTGGTACGCCGAACCGGATTCCGTAACACGGAGAAAACCTGAACCGGCTGTGACGAGGGAACAATCCAGCCATCATCCGCACACGGATCACCAGGTGACGAGGAGTGGGACCATGTCAGTGGACCGGTACTTCAGGATCTCCGAGCGGGGTTCCACGGTCGGCCGCGAGATACGCGGCGGCTTCGCCACGTTCTTCACCATGGCCTACATCCTTGTCCTGAATCCGATCATCCTGGGAAGCGCCAAGGACAAGTTCGGTCACTCCCTCGACACCGGCCAACTCGTCACCGCCACCGCGCTGGTGGCCTGCGTGATGACGGTCGCTATGGGCCTCGGCGGCAACCTCCCGCTCGCCATCGCCGCCGGCCTCGGCCTCAACGCCGTCGTCGCCTTCCAGCTGGCGCCCCTGATGAGCTGGGCCGACGCGATGGGCCTGGTGGTCCTGGAAGGCCTCGTCATCTGCCTTCTGGTCCTCACCGGACTGCGGGAGGCCATCATGAACGCGATCCCGCAGCAGCTCAAGCAGGCCATCGGCGTCGGCATCGGCCTGTTCATCGCGTTCATCGGCTTCGTCGACGCCGGGTTCGTCAGCCGTATCCCGGACGCCGCCCACACCACCGTGCCGGTCCAGCTCGGCGCGGTCGGCCGGCTGACCGGGTGGCCCGTGCTCGTCTTCTGTCTCGGCGTGCTGCTGACCATCGCGCTGCTCGCCCGGAAGGTGAAGGGCGCGATCCTCATCAGCATCGTGACGATGACCGTCGTCGCGATCGTCGTCAACGCCGTGGCCGACGTCAGGAACTGGGGCCTGACCACGCCCAAGGTCCCCGACAGGATCGTCGCCGCCCCGGACTTCGGGCTCATCGGTCACTTCAGCCTGTTCGGCGGCTTCGCCAGGGCCGGGGTCCTCACCGCCGTCCTGCTGGTGTTCACCCTGATCCTGTCCGACTTCTTCGACGCCATGGGCACGATCGTCGGCATCAGCGCGGAGGCCGGGCTGCTCGACGAGAAGGGGCAGGTGCCCGGCATCGGCCGCGTGCTGTTCATCGACGGGGCCGCCGCGGCCGTCGGCGGTCTCGGCTCCGCCTCCTCCAACACCGCCTACATCGAGTCCGCGGCCGGCGTCGGCGAGGGCGCCCGCACCGGCCTCGCCAACCTGGTCACCGGCGGCCTGTTCGGTCTCGCGCTCTTCCTCAGCCCCCTGCTCACCATCGTCCCGCTCCAGGCGGCGGCACCCGCGCTGATCGCGGTGGGCTTCCTGATGATGACCCACGTCAAGCACATCGACTGGGACCGGTACGAGATCGCCGTCCCGGCGTTCCTCACCATCGCCGCGATGCCGTTCACCTACTCCATCACCGACGGGATCGGGGCGGGTTTCCTGTCCTACGTCGTCGTCAAGACGGTGCTGGGCAAGGCGAAGGAGGTCAACTGGCTGCTGTGGGGCGTGTCGGCGCTGTTCCTGGTGTACTTCGCGATCGACCCGGTGGAGCAGGTCCTCGGGGTGAAGTGACGGACGCTCACTTCAGCGCCGCCTGCATCATCGCCTTGGCCACCGGCGCCGCCAGCCCGTTGCCGCTGACCTCCGAGCGTGCCGCGTCCGACTGCTCCACCATCACCGCGACGGCCACCTCCTTGCCGCCGCCGTCGGACTTGCCGAACGACGTGAACCAGGCGTACGGCGTCTTGCTGTTGTTCTCGCCGTGCTGGGCGGTGCCGGTCTTGCCGCCGACGGTGGCGCCGTCGATCAGCGCGTTCGTGCCCGTACCCTCCTTGACCACGGTCTCCATCGCCGACTGGAGCTGCCCGGCGGTGGAGGAGCTCACGATCTGCCGGCTGTCCGCGGCGTCGTCGTAGTTCCGCAGGACCCCGCCACCGCTGTCGGTGATCTGCGAGACCATGTGCGGCGAGACCAGCTTGCCGCCGTTGGCTATGGCCGCGGACACCATGGCCATCTGCAGCGGGGTCGCGGTGACGTCGAACTGGCCGATCCCGGACAGCGCGGTCTGCGCCTTGTCCATGCCGGAGGGGTACACGCTGGCGTAGGCCCGCACCGGCACGTCGAGCTCGTCGTCGTTGAAGCCGAACTTCTCGGCCATGGCCTTCACCTTGTCCTGGCCGAGCTGGACGGCCATATGACCGAAGACGTTGTTGCAGGAGTACTGCAGGGCGACGCGGATGGAGGCGTTCCTGCACGGCGCCGACTTGTTCTCGTTCTCCAGGACGTGCGTCGTGCCCGGCGGGGTGTAGGGGTCCGGGCTGTCGGTCGGGTCGTCCACGTTCTTGTACAGCCCGTCCTCCAGCGCGGCGGCCGCCACCACCAGCTTGAACGTCGAGCCCGGCGGCAGCGGCTGGCGCAGCGCCCGGTTGGTGAGCGGCTTGTCCTTGTCCGCGTTCAGCGTCTTCCAGGCCACCCCGGCCGTGTTGGCGTCGGTGAGCGAGGACGGGTCGTACGACGGGGTGGACACCGCCGCGAGGATCCTGCCGGTCTTCGGGTCGATCGCGACGGCCGCGCCCTTGTTGCCGCCGAGCGCGTGGTACGCCGCCTTCTGCACGGCCGGGTCGATCGTGGTGAGCACGTCGCCCGGGTCGGAGCGCTCGCCGGTCAGCGTGTCCAGCACGGTCTTCAACTGGTTGTCCGTGCCGTTCAGCAGGTCCTTGTAGATGCCCTCCAGCTGGGTGGGGGCAAAGGCCTGCGAGGCGTAGCCCGTCACCGCGGCGTAGAGCCTGCCGTCCGTGTACGTCCGTTTGTACGCGAGGTCGCTGCCTTTCGTCCGCGCCGAGCCGGTGATCGCGTTCCCGGCCACGATGATGTTCCCGAGCGGCCGCGAGTACGTCTGGATCGCGTTCCGCCGGTTGTCGTTGTCGTCCGCGAGGGCCTTGCCGTCGTAGAACTGCACCCAGGTCGCCCTGACCAGCAGAGCGAGCACGAGCAGCAGAGCGAAGACGGACGCTCGCCTGATCGTCTTGTTCATCCCGCTTCGAAGACGATCGGGGCGGGGTCGATCGTTCCCGTACGCCCCGCTTTCTCATCGTCCGCTCAGGAAACCGGCCTCGTACGCGGCGATCACCGCCTGGGTGCGGTCGCGGGCTCCGGTCTTCGCGAGGACCGCCGCCACGTGCGACTTCACGGTCGCGGGGCCCACGTCCAGCCGCCGGGCGATCTCGGCGTTGGTCAGCCCGTCGGCCATGTGCCGCAGCACATCGCGCTCGCGTCCGGTGAGCCTGCTCACCCAGGGCGCGGCCGGGGCGGCGCTGCGCGCGTGCTGGGCCGCGAGGGACCGCAGGGCCGACGGGAACAGCAGGGTGTCGGTGCGCGCGACCAGCCGTACCGCCTGCACCAGGGCGTCCGCGTCGGACCGCTTCAGCAGGAAACCGGAGGCACCCGCACGCAGGGCGTCGTACACGTACGCGTCGTTCTCGAAGGTGGTCACGACGACGATCCGCGGCGGCTGTGCCATGGAGCCGACGATCTGCTCGGTGGCCCGGATGCCGTCGACCTCGGGCATCCGGACGTCCATGAGCACGACGTCCGGCCGCAGTTCCCGGACCACCGACACGGCCTCGGCGCCGGTGGTCGCCTCGCCGGCCACCTCCAGGCCCGGCTCGGCGGAGAGGATGGCGCGCAGGGCGGTGCGCACCATGCGCTCGTCGTCGGCGAGGACGATCCGGATCGGGGGCTGGGTCATGCGGTTCCTTCCGGAAGCGGTCGCGGCCGCGCGTCGGCCGCCATGGGGGGCGTGGTCAGCGGCAGCCGTACGGACAGGCGCCAGATGTCTGCCGAGGGCCCCGCCTGCGCCGTGCCGCCCAGCAGCCGCACCCGGTCGGCGATGCCCCGCAGACCGTGCCCGCCGCCCGGGCGGGGAGCCGGGGCCGCGCCCAGGGGGTTCTCGACGGTGATCTCCAGATGGCCGCCGGGGGCGGAGATGCGCACGGCGACCGGTGCGCCGGCGTGTTTCAGGGCGTTGCTCAGGCCCTCCTGCACGATCCGGTACGCCTCCCGGGAGACCAGCGCCGGCAGCGCGGCGGGGTCGAGGCCGACGGTGGCGGTCACGGTCTGCCCGCCGGCCCTGGTCCGGCGCAGCAGCCCCTCCAGGTCGCTCGCGAGGGTCGGCGCGGGCGCGGTGCCCGGCGCGTCCCCGTCCCGCAACACGCCGAGCACGGCGTCGAGTTCGCCGACCGTGCGCCGGGTGGTCTCCTCGATGGCGGCGAGCGCCTCGCGGACGAACTCGGGGTCGGTGTCGAGGAGCCGGCGGGCCGCGCCCGCCTGGAGGGTGACGGCGCTCAGGGCGTGGCCGACGGAGTCGTGCAGCTCGCGGGCGAGCCGGTTGCGCACGGCGAGGTCGGCGGCGCGGGTCTCGGCGGCGGCCAGCCGGTCCCGGGGGGTGGGCCCGAGCAGCGCGGGCGCCCAGCGGGCCAGCAGCGCGCCGCAGCCGGCCGCGCACGCGGCGAGCGCGCACAGCGCGGCCAGGCCCGCCACCGGGGAGAGGGCCAACACCCATCCGTGGTCGAGGACTTCGGGCAGACCCAGCCGGGTGTCGCGCAGGCCGGCGAACGCGGGCAGCGCGATCAGCACCACCGCGAACGGCGGCAGGGCCAGCGACATCCCCGCGATGATCCCGCCGAGGCCGAGGTGCAGCGTGAACCAGGCCGCCGTGCGCGCCCGTTCGGCCGCGGTGCGGGCCGGGCCGGCGGCCAGGGCGTCCGCGTCGACCCCGCACAGGGCCCGCACGGTGGCCGACTCCAGCGGCCGGGTCAGCGGGAACAGCGAGGTGACCGAGGCGATCGGCAACCCGACGGCGAACGAGCCAAGTTGCAGCGGAAGGGAGCGGAACACGTCGTCCACGCCGGTGAGCGGGCCGACGATCAGGGAGCCGACGAGGACGTACGGCATGGCGAGCGCGCCGCCCAGGATCAGATGGATCCAGCGGCGCCGCGCCCGCCCACCGAAGAGCAGCCCCAACGCCCTTGTCACTGCGGCGCCTTGCCGGGCTGGTCCGTGAGGAAGCGGGCGATGACGCTCGCCACGAGGAGGCCGGTGATCACCTGTCCAGCGTAGGTCAGGACGGTCGGCGGTGTGGGCCTGTCACCCGTCACCCACGCGGCCAGCGACATCCAGCCGCCCCAGCAGGCCACGGCCCCGGAACCGGTCCAGGCCAGCGCGAGCGGCACGGCCACCGGCAGCGTGCCGCGGCGGCCCAGGGCGAGCTGCCAGGCACCGGTGACGGCCGCGGCGAGGAAGAGGACGTAGGCGCACTGCATGGACCGGTCGCCGCTCCCGTCCGGTGCCGCGGCGCCGAAGGCGCGCAGCAGCCGCACCGCGCCCGGCACCAGCGCCACGAGCGCCGCCGTCACGACCGTCAGCCGCTGCGCCCGCGCCGCACCCGCGGCCGGCAGCTCCCGCACCCGCCCCCGCCACAGACGGCCCCAGCGCTCGCGGGCGTACCCGGCGAACAGCGCGCCCAGCGCCAGCCCCTGCACGATGAAGCCGCCGTACACCACCCCGAAGACCCAGTCGGCGAGGAAGGGCCGGTCCGCCGTGCCGCCGCCTCCGCCGTGGCCGCCGTGCAGGGCGAGCTGCAGCGGGAAGCCCACCATGATGGGCGCGAGCAGTCCCACGGCCAGCCACATCGGCACCGCCAGCAGCCAGGCGGGCACCCGCCGGCCCCAGGGCCGGGTCAGCAGCAGCGCGAGCACGACGACGGACGCGTCCATCAGTACGGTGAGGCCGTTGGCGAGCGCCAGGGTGAGCCGGTGCCGCAGCAGCGGACTGCCGTCCGGGATGCCGAGGTGACTCCCGGCGATCCAGGCGACCTTCAGGGACAGGTACGGCAGGCAGGCGCCGATCGCGGCGAACCGGAGCGATCGGCGCAGCACCGGGGTGGGGACGGGGACAGTGGCCGGGGAAAACGTCATGCCTCAACGCTCCCGGCCGCGGGCCGGGTTCACCTCCTGCGGCCCGATGATCCGTCTCCGCCGCACGGGGGAGGGCTTCAGCCCTCCAGGATGAGCACGACCTCGTCGATCTCCTGCCCCCGGCCGTTCGCGTACCCGCGGGCCCGGGCCGTCTCGCGGAAGCCGCACTTGCCCAGCACCCGCAGCGACGCGGCGTTGTCGGCCGCCGCCCGCGCGTACAGCGGCCGTTCGGCGACCAGGGCGAGCAGCTGCCGCAGCGCGGCCGTCGCCACACCCCGGCCCCAGTACGCACGGTCGATCCAGTACGTCACCTCACGCTCGCCGGCCACGCCGTAGACCGCCGCGTTACCGGCCACCTCGCCGTCGGCCAGGACCGTGCGCAGCACGTGGGAGCAGTTGCGCACCCGTCGCCAGTAGGCCGCGAAGGCCTCCCGGTCGTACGGGTCCTCCGGGCCGAACGCGGCCATCCGGACGGCCTCCGGGTCGGTCATGTGCCGGTAGAACACCGGCAGGTCACCGTCCTCGACGGTCCGCAGCGCGATCTCCATGGGGTCCGAGCCTACGACGGCCCGGGCGCCGGGCCCACGACCGGTCACGTTCAGAGCCTGCGCGTCGCCAGGGTCAGCCGGTCGCGCGCGTCGAACAGCGCGTCCTTGATCATCTGCTCGTGGGCGGGAGTCAGCCGGGCCACCGGCACCGAGCAGCTGATCGCGTCCCGGGCCGGGGTGCGGTAGGGGATCGCCACGCCGAAGCAGCGCAGGCCCAGGGTGTTCTCCTCGCGGTCGACCGCGAAGCCCTGCTCACGGACCTGGTGCAGCTCCTCGATGAGCTTCTCCCGGTCGGTGAGGGTGTGCTCGGTGAGCGCGGGCAGGGTCTCCGGCAGCAGCTTGCGCACCTGCTCGTCGGTGTACGTGGCGAGGATCGCCTTGCCGAGGGAGGTGGAGTGGGCGGGCAGCCGGCGCCCGACGCGGGTGAAGGGCCGCAGGTAGTGCTGGGACTGGCGGGTGGCCAGGTAGACGACGTTGGTGCCGTCGAGCCGGGCCAGGTGGATGGTCTCGGTGGTGTCGTCGGACAGCCGGTCCAGGGTCGGCCGGGCGGCGGCCACCACCTCGTCGCCGTCGATGTACGACGTGCCGACGAGCAGCGCCCGCACCCCGATGCCGTACCGCGTGCCCGTCGCGTCCGTCTCCACCCAGCCCAGCTCCACGAGCGTGCGCAGCAGCATGTACAGGCTGGACTTGGGGTACCCGACCGCCTCCTGGACGGATGCGAGGGAGTGCATGCCGGGCCGGCCGGCGAAGTACTCAAGCAATTCAACGGTCCGCACCGCGGACTTGACCTGGGCCCCGCCTGTCTCGCCAGCCGACATCGCCCTTGACCCCTTCAATCGCCGGGAAATAGTCTCCGAGCAGCATATTCATCATCAGAGACGGTGTTCAGTATATCGAACGCCGCTGATGGATGACCCTGGTACGCCCTTGGATATTGCGGCCTTACTGGAGGGACCCGCGGTGGCAGCAGCACCAGTCTGGAGTGTCGACCCGCGCACCGGGAAGCAGCGTGAACAGGTTGCGGCGGAGGCCACGGCCCACGAGGTGGACGAGGCGGTCAGGGCGGCCCACGCCGCGCGCGGCGCCCTCGCCGACCGCACGGTGCGCGCCGCCTTCCTGCGTTCGGCCGCGGCGGGCCTGGACGCGGCGGGCGAGGGCCTGATCGAGACCGCCGACGCCGAGACGGCCCTCGGCCCGGTCCGGCTGACCGGCGAACTCGCCCGCACCAGTTACCAGTTGCGGGCCTTCGCCGACATCGTCGACGAGGGCGCCTTCCTCGACGTCGTCATCAACCACCCGGACGACACCGCCACCCCGCCCATCCCGGACCTGCGCCGCTACAAGGTCCCGCTCGGCGTCGTCGCCGTCTACTCCGCCTCCAACTTCCCCTTCGCCTTCTCCGTCGCGGGCGGCGACACCGCGAGCGCGCTGGCCGCGGGCTGCCCGGTCGTCGTCAAGGCGCACCCCGACCACCCGGCCCTGTCCGAGCTGGTCGCCAAGGTGCTGCGCCGGGCCGCCGCCGAGCACGGCGTCCCCGAGGGCGTCGTCGGCCTCGTGCACGGCTTCGAGGCGGGCGTCGAGCTGATCAGGCACCCCCTGGTCGCCGCGGCCGGCTTCACCGGGTCGGTCCGGGGCGGACGGGCCCTGTTCGACGCGGCGGCCGCGCGTCCGGTGCCGATTCCTTTCCACGGTGAGCTGGGGTCCTTGAACCCGGTCCTGGTGACCGAGGCCGCCGCAGCCGAGCGCGGGGAGGCGATCGGCGTCGGGCTGGCGGGGTCCATGACGCTCGGCGTCGGGCAGTTCTGTGTGAAGCCCGGTCTGGTGCTGGTGCCGTCCGGGGCCGGGGGTGACCAGCTGGTGAAGGCCCTGACCGACGCCGTCGGCGACACCGCCGCGGGGGTGCTGCTCGACCACCGCATGCGGGACAACTTCGTCGCCGGGGTGCGCGAGCGGGCCGCCCTGGAGGGTGTGGAGTCGCCGGTCACGCCGGGCGCGGGCGGCGAGCACACGGTCAGCGCCGGGTTCCTCACGGTGCCGGCGCGGCGGCTGGCCGAGGAGGGGGCGTACGACCTGCTGCTGGAGGAGTGCTTCGGGCCGGTCACCGTGGTGGCCCGCTATTCCTCCGAGGGGGAGGCCGCCGCTGTGCTGTCGCGGTTGCCGGGGAATCTCACGGCGACGGTCCAGCTGTCCTCGCAGGAGGCGGCCGGGGAAGGGCGGGGCCCGGAACTGCTGGCCGAGCTCACCCCGTTGGCGGGGCGCGTGGTGGTGAACGCGTGGCCCACCGGCGTCGCCGTGGCCCCGGCCCAGCAGCATGGAGGGCCCTACCCCGCGACGACCTCCACGTCCACCTCCGTGGGCGGCACGGCCATCGAGCGGTGGCTGCGGCCGGTGGCCTATCAGAACGCGCCGTCGGCTCTGTTGCCGAAGGAACTTCGCGACGGGAATCCACTGGGACTTCCCCGGCGGTTCAACGGGGTTCTGGAGCGGTAGATCACAGCCCTGCGACACTTGGGTGATGGACGTGGAACTCCCCGAACTCCCTTTCCCGCTCCGCACTTACGGGCCCGACGGGCACTGGACCCACGAGGACGGCGTGCTGACCGGATGGGCCGGGCCCCGGCAGGACCGGTTCGTCACGCCTACCGGTGAGGCGCTCGACCCCGCCTCGGACGCGCCCCGGCTGCTCGGCGCGCCCGAGGGTGACTTCCAGTTGATCGCACGGGTCACCGTGGGGTTCCGGGCCGCCTTCGACGCGGGCGTCCTCTACGTCCACGTCGGCGAGCGGGCCTGGGCCAAGCTGTGCCTGGAGTACTCCCCGGACCTGCCCACCGTCTGCACGGTGGTCACCCGGGGACACTCCGACGACGCCAACTCCTTCACGGTGGAGGGGAGTTCGGTGTGGCTGCGGATCAGCCGGACCGGGCGGGCCTTCGCCTTCCACGCCTCCCGGGACGGCGAGCGGTGGACCTTCGTCCGGCTGTTCACGCTGGGCGACGAGAAGGAGACGGGCGCCGCGCTGGTCGGCTTCATGGCCCAGTCGCCGATGGGGGAGGGGTGTGTGGTCACCTACGACCACCTCGCCTTCAGGACTTCCTGGCCGGCCGACCTGCGAGACGGCAGCTGAGCAGGAAGGTCACGGCGAGCAGGGCCGCCGCCACGGCCAGGCTCGGCCGCAGCCCGGTGGCGAACCCCCCGGAGGTCAGCACTCCGAACACCGCGATCCCCAGCCCGCCGGACACCTGCCGTGCCGAGTTGAGCACACCGGCCGCGAGGCCCGCCCGCTCGGCCGGCACGGCGTCCAGCATGACGACGGTCAGGGTCGGGACGGCCAGCGCGACCCCGAGGCCCGTCGGGACGAGGAGGACGGCCACCGCGACCGTGGGCGTGTGGGCGTCGACGGCGAACAGCGCCAGCAGGCCCAGTACCGCGAGCGCCTGGCCCAGCAGCAGCGGCAGGCGGGGCCCGTAGCGTCCCGCGAGCTTTCCGGAGGCCACGTTCGTCACCGCGATCAGCCCGGTCATCGGCAGGAACAGCAGGCCGGCGCAGAGCGCGGAGCGCCCCTGCACCTGCTGGAAGAAGAGCGAGAAGAGGAAGATCATCCCGTAGAACGCGACGCTGCACGCGGAGCCCGCGGCGACCGCCACCCGCACCGCCCGGTCGCGGAACAGCCCGGGCGGTACCACCGGATGCGCCTGGCGGGACTCGACCCGGACGAACAGGGCGACGGTGGCGACCGCGACGGCGAAGGCCACGAGGCCCGTCGTACCGCCCTCGATGACCGCGAACGTCAGTGCCGTCAGGGCGAATACGGCCATCACCTGGCCCGGCAGGTCCAGGGGGGCGGGCCTGCGCTCCGATCGGGGCGCGCGCAGCAGCAGGGCCAGAGCCGCGACGCCGAGCGGCAGGTTGACGAAGAAGATCCCCCGCCAGCCCCAGGCCGTGGTCAGCGCCCCGCCCACGACCGGGCCGAGCGCCAGCGCCGTCGAGCCGCCGACCGCCCAGGTGGCCACCGCGCGGGCCCGCCGTGCCCGATCGGCGTAGGCCTGTCGTACCAGCGCCAGCGACGCGGGCAGCACCGCGGCCGCCGCCACGCCCTGCACCGCCCGTGCCCCGATCAGCGCCGGGAGGTTCGGTGCCAGCCCGCAGGCCGCCGAGGCGAGGGTGAAGACGGTGACGCCGAGGGCGTACGCCCGGCTCGCCCCGGCCCGGTCGGAGAAGGCGCCCGTGGACAGCATCAGGGCGGCGAGGGCCAGGGTGTAGGCGTCCACCACCCACTGCAGCCCGGCCATCCCGCCGCCGAGGGACGAACCGATCGCCGGGAGGGCCACGGTCACCACGGTGGCGTCGAGGGTGATGAGCGCGGAGCCGAGCATGGCGGCCGCGAGGGTGCGGGCGGGTGCGGGACCTTTGGGCAACTCGCCTGGCAATGTGGCGAGTTGAGGTTCGGTGCGGGGCTGGTCTGTCGGCATGCCTCCATGCTGCTGATCTCGTGCGGCCTACAGTAGTGGCCTGAATGCCAAGCACCCGGAGGTTCTGGCCATGCTGCGCGTCGCGGTCGTCGCGTCCCCGCCCGTGTCGATGTTCAACCTCGCCATCCCCGAGCTGCTGTTCGACAAGGTCGAGGTCGGCGGGCGGCCCGGATACGAGGTGGTGATCTGCGCGCCCGACCCCGGCCCGGTGCCCACCACCGGTGGCCTCGACCTGCACGTCCCGCACGGGCTGGAGGCGCTGCGGGAGGCGGACACGGTGATCGTGGCGGGCACCGGCAAGCCGTTCTCGCCGGATCCCCGCGTGCTGCGGGTGCTGCGCGAGTCCGCCGACGCGGGGGTGCGCATCGCCTCCATCTGCACCGGCGCCTTCTCGCTCGCCGAGGCCGGTCTGCTCGACGGCCGCAAGGCCACCACCTACTGGGCGCACGCCGACGAACTGCGCCGCCGGCACCCCGGCGTCGAGGTCCAGGGCGACGTCCTCTACGCCCAGGACGGCCAGTTCCTCACCTCCTCCGGCTACGCCGCCGGCATCGACCTGTGCCTGCACCTCATCCGCACCGACTACGGCGCCGCCGTCGCCAACGAGGTCGCCCGCCTCGCCCTGGTCGCCCCGGTCCGCCCCGGCGGCCAGACCCAGTTCACCCACACCCCGCTGCCGCCCGAACGGGGCACCGTCTGCGCCGACACCCGCGGCTGGGCCATGCGCAACCTCGACAAGCCGCTCACCCTCACCGACCTGGCACGGCACGCCGGCGTCTCGGTACGCACCCTCACCCGGCGCTTCCACGCGGAGAGCGGGGTCAGCCCGCTGCAGTGGCTGCTGCACCAGCGCGTCGAGCGGGCCAGGGAACTGCTGGAGACCACCACCCTGCCCATGGACCAGGTGGCCGCGGCCTGCGGCCTCGGCACCGCCGACTCGCTGCGCGCCCACATGGTCCGCCGCACCGGCCTCACCCCGAGCACCTACCGCGCCCAGTTCAGCCGGCACGCGCCCGTGCGGCCCGCGGACCGCGGGGGAACCGGGCCCGGTGCCGTCACGTCCTCCGTTGCATGATCAGTGAACGCATGACCGGCGCCCTGGTGATCCGCACCGCCCTGCCCGCCGAAACCGAAGTCATCGCCGATCTGCACGTCCGGGCCCGCTCGACGTACTACCCGGACGGGCTCCCGCAGGGTGACGTGGACTGGGCCGAGGCCTGGCGCGGCTCCATCGAGCGCCCCGACGGCCATGTGCTGTGCGCCGTCGAGCACGGCCGGATCGTCGGCATCGCCTCCTTCCGCACCCCGGACGGCGCACCCGCCGACGCGGTCAAACTCTTCCAGTTCCACGTCGACCCCGACCACTGGCGCGCGGGCATCGGCACGGCCCTGCACGCGGCCTGCGTGGAGCAGTGGCGTGCCGACGCCCGGCGCACGGCCGTCCTCGACGTGCACGTGGACAACGCCCGCGCCCAGGCCTTCTACGCCCGCCAGGGCTGGGTCCCGGACCCCGACAACCCGCCCGCCGAGGGGGACCACCACCTCTTCCTGCGCCTCGCCGTGCCACCGCGGGAATGAAACGGTCTGCTTGAACGTTCACGTACTGGCCGGGGAGAGCCCCCGCATCCGTACGACCTGGAGAGAGTCGAAGCATGCGCGTCGAGATCTGGAGCGACATCGCCTGCCCCTGGTGCTACGTGGGCAAGGCCCGCTTCGAGAAGGCGCTGGCAGCCTTCCCGCACCGTGACGACGTCGAGGTGGTGCACCGCTCCTTCGAGCTGGACCCGGGCCGCGCCAAGGGCGACGTGCAGCCGGTGATCACCATGCTCACCAGGAAGTACGGCATGAGCGAGGCACAGGCCCAGGCCGGCGAGGACAACCTGGGCGCCCAGGCCGCCGCCGAGGGCCTGGACTACCGCACCCGGGACCGGGACCACGGCAACACCTTCGACATGCACCGGCTGCTGCACTTCGCCAAGGAGCAGGGCCGGCAGGACGCGCTGATCCAGATCCTGTACCGGGCGAACTTCGCCGAGGAGCGCTCCGTCTTCACCGAGGGTGACGAACGCCTGGTGGAGCTGGCCGTGGAGGCGGGACTGGACGCCGAGGCCGTCCGCCGGGTGCTCGGCGACCCGCAGGCCTACGCCGACGAGGTCCGCGCCGACGAGCGGGAGGCCGCCCAGCTCGGCGCGACCGGCGTGCCGTTCTTCGTCCTGGACCGCGCGTACGGCGTCTCCGGCGCCCAGCCCGCCGAGGTCTTCACCCAGGCGCTGGCCCAGGCCTGGGGGGAGCGTTCCCCGCTGAAGCTGGTCGAGCAGGGGGACCAGGAGGGCGGGGCGGCCTGCGGTCCGGACGGGTGCGCGGTACCGCAGCAGGGCTGAAACCGCAGGTCAGGGCGGACCTATAAGGGCTTCTAAGCGGATCCACGTAAAAATGCGCAATGGACGGGGACTTCACCGGGCCGCAGAGTGGACCCATGGAGACCACGGAGTCGTTCGACAGCCTCGTCCGCGCCGAGTTCACCCCGAGGAACACCTACCTGAACACCGCGAGCAGCGGCCTGCTCCCGGCCCGGACGGTCGCCGCACTGCACGAGGCGGTGGCGATCCGGGCCGAGGGCCGACCGCTGGATCCGCTCTTCGACGACGTCGAGGTCGCCCGCGCCACGTTCGCCCGGCTGGCCGGCGTGCCGGCGACCCGGGTCGCGTCCGGTCCGTCCGTAGCCGCCCAGAGCGGACTGATCGCCGCGGCACTGCCCGCGGGCGCCGAAGTGCTCACCGCCGAGGACGACTTCACCTCCGTGCTGAACCCGTTCCATGTGCGCGGCGACCTCAAGATGCGGGCGGTCCCGCTGGAGCGGCTCGCCGAGTCGGTCCGCCCCGACACCGCCCTGGTCGCGGTCAGCGCCGCCCAGTCCGCCGACGGCCGGATCGCCGACCTGCCCGCCCTGCGCGAGGCCGCCCGTGCGCACGGTGCGCGCACCTACGTCGACTACTCGCAGGCGGCCGGCTGGCTCCCGATGGAGGCCGGCGCCGACGACTTCACCGTGACGACGACCTTCAAGTGGCTGCTCGGCCCGCACGGGGTGGCCTTCCTCGTCGTCCCCGAGGACTTCGGCGGGCTGTCCCCGCTGCTGGCGGGCTGGGTCGCGGCCGAGGAGCCGTGGAACAGCTGCTACGGCCCGGTGACCGAACTCGCCCACTCCGCGCGCCGGTTCGACGTCAGCCCCGCGCTGTTCACCCACGCCGGGGTGCGCCACTCGCTCGCCCTGATCGAGGAGCTGGGCGTGGCCGCCGTGCAGGCGCACGACCTCGCACTGGCCGAGCGGTTCCGCACCGGGCTCGCGTCGCTCGGTCACGAGCCGCTGCCCGCCCCCGCCTCGGCGATCGTCTCCGTCCCCGGACTGGGCGCCCGCCAGCCGGAGTTGAGCCGGGCCGGTATCGAGGTGTCCGACCGCGCGGGCAGTCTGCGGGCCTCGTTCCACCTGTACAACACGCCGGCCGACGTGGACCGGCTGCTGGACGTGCTCGCCGGCTGACATGACCGGGCCGGGGCCTCCCGTCCCACACGAGGAGGCCCCGGCCCGGTGCTCGGGGGGTCACTTCAGCCAGGTCATGACACCGGGGTGAAGTCGCGCGCGCCGATGAACTCAGGCCTGCGCACCGGCGCCGCGAAGGGCTCCACGGCGGTGTTCTCCACGCTGTTGAACACGATGAAGACGTTGCTGCGCGGGAACGGCGTGATGTTGTCGCCGGAGCCGTGCATGCAGTTGCAGTCGAACCAGGTCGCCGAGCCGGCCCTGCCGGTGAACAGCCGGATGCCGTGCTCGCTCGCCAGCGCGGTCAGCGCCTCGTCGGACGGGGTGCCCGCGTCCTGCATCTGCAGGGACTTCTTGTAGTTGTCCTTGGGCGTGGCCCCGGCGCAGCCCAGGAACGTCCGGTGCGAGCCCGGCATGATCATCAGGCCGCCGTTGGTGTCGTGATTCTCGGTCAGCGCGATCGAGACGGACACGGTGCGCATGTTCGGCAGGCCGTCCTCGGCGTGCCAGGTCTCGAAGTCCGAGTGCCAGTAGAAGCCGCTCGCGCCGAAGCCGGGCTTGACGTTGATCCGGGACTGGTGGACGTACACGTCCGAGCCGAGGATCTGCCGGGCGCGGCCGACGACCCGCGGATCGCGCACCAGGTTCGCGAACAGCTCGCTGATCCGGTGCACCTCGAAGACCGAGCGGATCTCCTTCGACTTCGGCTCCACGACGGAGCGCTCGTCGGCGCGGATCGCCGGGTCGGTGACCAGCCGGTCCAGCTCACGCCGGTAGACCTCGACCTCGTCCGGGGTGATCAGCTGGTCGACGGCGAGGAAGCCGTCACGCTCGTACGCGTGCAGGTCGGCCGCCGGGATCGGGCCCGGCGTGTCCGGAGAGCCCCAGATGACCGGGTCCTGGCGCGGCACGGTCACCTCGGTGGTGCCGCGGGTCGGGTAGAGATCCTTCACGGGGGCAGTGGTCATGGTTTCTCACACCTCCTCGGGCTCGGTGAGCAGCGGGTAGACGCCGTTCTCGTCGTGGTCCTCCCGTCCGGTCACCGGCGGGTTGAACACGCAGATGCAGTGGAAGTCCTCCTTGACGCGCAGCGTGTGCCGCTCGTGCCCGTCGAGGAGGTACATGGTGCCGGGCGTGATCGTGTACGTCTTCCCGGCCTCGTGGTCGGTGAGTTCGGCCTCGCCCCGGGTGCAGACGACGGCCTCGATGTGGTTGGCGTACCACATCGACGTCTCGGTCCCGGCGTACAGGATGGTCTCGTGCAGGGAGAAGCCGACCCGCTCCTTGGCGAGGACGATCCGCTTGCTCTCCCAGGTGCCGGACTTCGCCTTGACGTGCCGGTCGGTGTTCTCGATGTCCTTGAACGATCGGACGATCACGGTGGTGCTCTTCCTCCTGGTCGGCAATACGGTTCAGACGGTTTCCCGGACGGCGCGGGCGAGGACGCTCAGGCCCTCGTCCAGCTCGTCGGGGGTGACGGTGAGCGCGGGCAGCAGCTTGACGACCTCGCCCTCCGGGCCGGACGTCTCGATCAGCAGCCCCAGCTCGAAGGCCCGCCGGGCGACCCGCGACGCCCGCTCCTTCTCGCGGAACTCCAGGCCCCACACCAGGCCGCGCCCGCGGTACTCGCTGACGTCGGCGAGGTTCTCCTCGGTGATGGAGATCAGCGCCTGCTCGACCTGCTCACCACGGGAGCGGGTCTGCTTCTCCATGGCCGAGCCGTCGGTCCAGTACGTCTCCAGCGCGGCCGTCGCCGTGACGAACGCGGGGTTGTTGCCACGGAAGGTGCCGTTGTGCTCGCCGGGCTCCCAGACGTCCAGCTCGGGCTTGAACAGGCACAGCGACATCGGCAGCCCGTAGCCGCTGATGGACTTGGAGACCGTGACGATGTCCGGGGTGATGCCCGCCTCCTCGAAGGAGAAGAAGGCGCCGGTACGGCCGCAGCCCATCTGGATGTCGTCGACGATCAGCAGCATGTCCTGCCGCTCGCACAACTCCTTGAGCGCGCGCAGCCATTCGGGCCGGGCGACGTTGATGCCGCCCTCGCCCTGCACGGTCTCCACGATCACGGCGGCGGGCTTGTTGAGGCCGGACCCCTGGTCCTCCAGCAGCCGTTCGAACCACAGGAAGTCCGGGACCGTGCCGTCGAAGTAGTTGTCGAACGGCATCGGCGTGCCGTGCACCAGCGGGATTCCGGCGCCGGCCCGCTTGAAGGCGTTTCCGGTGACGGCGAGCGAGCCCAGGGACATCCCGTGGAAGGCGTTGGTGAACGACACGATCGCCTCGCGCCCCTTCACCTTCCGGGCCAGCTTCAGCGCCGACTCGACGGCGTTGGTGCCCGTCGGCCCCGGGAACATCACCTTGTACGGCAGGTCCCGCGGGCGCAGCACCAGATCCTGGAAGGTCTGCAGGAAGGACCGCTTGGCCGTGGTCGACATGTCCAGGCCGTGGGTCACCCCGTCCCGGGACAGATAGTCGATCAACGCCCGTTTGAGTACGGGATTGTTGTGGCCGTAGTTGAGTGACCCGGCACCGGCGAAGAAGTCGAGGTACGCATGACCGTCCTCGTCGTACATCCGGCTGCCCTGCGCGCGGTCGAAGACGGTGGGCCAGCCGCGGCAGTAGCTGCGCACCTCGGACTCAAGGGTCTCGAAGACGCTGAGGTCGGGCTGGGTGATGGTCACGGTGAATCGCTCCTCAGTGGGCGGTGAAGTCGGTCAGCGGGCCGATGCGGTAGAGCACTTCGGGGTCGTGCGGGCCGTCCGGGAACAGCTCGGCGGCGAACAGCACCTCACGCTCCAGGTGCGCGCCGTGCCGGGCGGCGAACGAGGTGAACAGCCGTTCGGACGCGGTGTTGCCCGGGGTGATGGTCGTCTCCACGCCGGTGATGCCGCGCTCGGTGGCGAGCCGTGCGGTCAGCCCGTCCAGCAGCCGGGCGGCGATGCCGTGGCCCCGGTACGCGGAGTCGACGGCGACCTGCCAGACGAGCAGGGTGCGGGGGTGCTCCGGCCGTACGTAGCCGGTGACGAAACCGACCGGCTCCCCGTCCGTACCACGCGCCACCGCCGAGGTGCCGGCGAAGTCCCGGCACCACAGCAGATAGCTGTACGAGGAGTTCAGGTCGAGGGTTTTCGAGTCCTTGGCGAGACGCCAGAGCGCGGCTCCGTCGGTCATCGCCGGTCGGTCGATGAGTAGGTCTGCGGGTGCGGCAGTCATGCGGCACGAATTTAGCGAGGCGAATTAGGAAATGCACGGCCGCCTTCGCTGTGCCGCACAGGGGCATCGGTGAAATGCCCGAATTGACCCACGTCAAATCAGGACAAAAGTATCGCGCTGTGGAGTGTGTCACAGTGCGTAAACCGCCAGAAAACCGCCAGGAAACTTCGCTGTTTAGCCTTGCAAAAAGCGGGCAGAAGAAGACGGGAAGCTGTCACCCGGAGAATAGGCGGGAATTGTGAAGCTAAATTGAATTCAGGCCCCGGTGGTGCCGTCGATTCGTTCACGCAGAATGTCGGCGTGTCCGTTGTGCCGGGCGTACTCCTCGATGAGGTGGATCAGCACCCAGCGCACGCTCACCTCGACACCGGCCATCGGCTCGTCGACGATCCGGCCGGTGTCCTCCAGGGCCCGTCCGGCGAGCAGCTCCCGGCCGCGCGCGATCTCCCGCCGCCACACGGCCAGCGCGTCCCGCAGCCCCCGCTGCGGATCGAGGGCGTACCCGGTCGCCTCCTCGAACACCGGCGGCGCGTCCAGCCCGCCCAGCACCCGCTGGAACCAGTTCCGTTCGACCTCGGCGAGGTGCTGGACGAGCCCGAGCAGCGTCAGCGACGACGGCTCCGCCGGCGCGAGCCGCACCTGCCGGTCGTCCAGCCCCCGGCACTTCAGCTCCAGCGTGCCCCGGTGGAAGTCCAGCCAGCCCTCCAGCATGGCGCGCTCGGACCCGGTCATCGGGGGGACGGGCCGCCCGTCCGGGAGGGTGAGGGGTGCTTCGGGTGTGCCGGGGCTCCGGGGCGTCGATGGCGTCGTCATGAGGGCAGGGTGGCACGGGCCACGGACAGCCGCGCCGGCGAGCGGGAGGCGACGGCCCTTTTCCGGCCACCCAGCCGGGTGGCCGGGCGGGAAACGGGGACCTCGGGGGCCGGGAGCCCCCGGCGTCCGGTCCCGCGCCTAGTCCCGCACCGCGAGCGCCGCTCCGAGCGCCGCCAGGCACCTCTCCACGGTCTCCGGGGAAGCGTCCGCCCCGTAGTGGTTGACCCGGATCATCTCCTTGGCCAACGCGCCTCCCCCCGCGGCCAGCGGCAGCCCGGGGTCACTCGCCAGCGCCCGGGCCACCACCTCCGACGCCACCACGTCCGAGGGCACCCGGAGCGTCGTGGCCACCGGCGCCGCGTCCTTCTCCTCGTGCACATACGGCTCAAGGCCCCCGCCCAGGCGGACCGCACCGGCCCGCGTGGCCAGCGCGGCGCCGCGGTGCCGGGCCATCACCGCGTCCAGCCCCGCGGACTCGATCCGCTCCAGGCACGCCTGAAGCGCCAGCATCTCCAGCTGGGCCGGGGCGTGCGGCAGCACCGTGCGGCCGGCGTCGGTCCAGCGCTCCTTCCAGTCCAGCAGGGACAGATAGGAGCGGCGCGGCGCGTTCGGGTTCGCCGCCATTCGCGCCCAGGCCCGCTCGCTCACCGAGATCGCCGACACGCCCGCCGGGCCGCCCATCGCCTTCTGCGCGCCGATCACACACAGGTCCACGCCCCACGCGTCCGGCAGCACCGGCTCCGCGCCCACGGAGGCGACCGCGTCCAGGTAGAACAGCGCCCCCTGCTCGCGCACCACCTCGCCGATCTCCGCGACCGGGTTGGTGTTGCCGGTCGCCGCCTCCGCGTGCACCAGCGAGACGAAGTCGATCTCCGGGTGTGCGGCGAACGCCTCCCGGACCTGCTCGGCGGTGACGGCCGTGTGGAAGGGGACGGAGAGGTCGTACACCGTCGCGCCGCAGTCGCGGAGCCAGTTCCCGAACGTCTGCCCGTACGGCCCGGTGATCACGTTCAGCGCCACCGTGCCCGGGCCGGCCGCCGCGCGGATCGCGCCCTCCAGCGGCAGCAGTGCCTCACCCTGCGTGATCAGCACGTCCTGCCGGGTGTCCAGCAGCCGGGCGACCGCGTCCTCGATGGCGGCGAAGCGCTCGGCACTCAGCGGGGGCAGATCGAGGAAGGGGTGGCTCACGGTGGTGCTCTCTTCGTTCGCGGACGTCGGGACTCCCTTGATCTTAGGTCCAGCGGCCGAGAAACCATCGGTTTGATTTGAGAGACTCAAACTCTTCCTTATAATCGGAACCCTCAGTTCCCCCACAGGGAGATCCCCCATGAAAACGCTCCTCGGTCGCCGGACCCGCCTCCTGGCTGCCACCACCGCGACCGCCGGGCTGGTCCTCGTCGTGGCCGGCTGCTCCTCGTCGTCCGGCGGGGGGAACGGCGGTGCCACCGTCAAGGGGGTCCACGTCGTCAAGGCCGGTCAGCTGACCACCTGCACCCACCTGCCGTACCCGCCGTTCCAGTCGGAGATCAACGGCACGGTGCAGGGCTTCGACGTCTCCCTCATCGACCTCGTCGCCAAGAACCTCGGCGTCAAGCAGCAGATCCTCGACACCCCGTTCGAGAACTTCAAGACCGGCGCCTTCCTGAACTCCGGCCAGTGCGACCTGGCCGCCGCCGGCATGACGATCACCGCCGAGCGCAAGAAGAACGTCGACTTCTCCGACCCGTACTTCGAGGCCACCCAGGCCGTGCTCGTGAACAAGAGCGCCGGCATCACCTCCCTCGCGGACGTGAAGGCGAAGGGCAAGAAGCTCGGTGCCCAGGCGCAGACCACCGGCGAGGACTACGCCCGGAGCAAGGGCTTCGACCCGGTCTCCTTCGCCTCCTCCGACGCGGTCCTCAACGGCCTGCGCACCGGCCAGGTCCAGGCCGTCGTCATCGACTACCCGGTGGTCCAGGGCTGGCTGAAGGACAAGGCCAACGCGGACGCCTTCAAGGTCGTCGACAACCTCAAGACGGGCGAGCAGTACGGCTTCACGGTCAAGAAGGGCAACAAGGCCCTGCTCGACGCCGTCAACAAGGCCCTGAAGGACGCCAAGGCCGACGGCACGTACAAGAAGATCTACGAGAAGTGGATCGGCCCGTACAACGCCTCCGTCGCCTCCCCGGCCCCGTCCGGCTCCTGACCCCATGGCCGACACGGACACACGTATCCAGCCCAGGAAATCCGGACTGACGCTCCGTCAGAAGCGCCGGCTCTCCCGCGGGGCGCAGTACGCCCTCTTCGTCGCCGCGGTGATCGCGTTCGCGGTCACCGCGGACTGGGGCCGGCTGCAGAACCAGTTCGCGCAGCCCGGGATCGCCCAGCGGCTGTTCCCGGCCATCATCACGGTGGCCCTGAAGAACACCGTGCTGTACACGCTCTCCGGGTTCGTCGTGGGCCTGGTCCTCGGCATGGTCATCGCCCTGATGCGCCTGTCCTCCGTGGGGCCGTACCGCTGGCTCGCCGGTGTCTACATCGAGATCTTCCGCGGCCTGCCCGCACTGCTGATCTTCATCTTCGTCGGCACCGGTGTGCCCCTGGCCTTCCCGAGCGTCCAGTACCCGGGCGGCATCTACGGAAAGGTCGCCGTCGCGCTCGGACTGGTCTCCGCCGCCTACATGGCCGAGACCATCCGCGCGGGCATCCAGGCCGTCCCCAGGGGGCAGATGGAGGCGGCCCGTTCGCTCGGCTTCTCGCCCGCGCGGGCCATGGTCTCCATCATCCTGCCGCAGGCCTTCCGGATCATCCTGCCGCCGCTGACCA
Source organism: Streptomyces filipinensis (assembly GCF_014649495.1). Taxonomy (GTDB): domain Bacteria; phylum Actinomycetota; class Actinomycetes; order Streptomycetales; family Streptomycetaceae; genus Streptomyces; species Streptomyces filipinensis. The sequence goes on from NZ_BMTD01000018.1 coordinate 93,692, forward strand.
ACGAACTCGTCCTGCTCTTCAAGGACTCCTCGCTGGTGCTGTTCCTCGGTGTCACCCTGGAGCAGCGCGAACTGTCCAAGTTCGGCAACGACCTGGCCAGCACGACCGCCAACTCCACACCGATCCTGGTGGCGGGCCTGTGCTACCTGCTGATCACGATCCCGCTCAGCCTCGTCGTGCGCCGTATGGAGTCCAAGGCCCAGAGGGAGATCCGGTGACCCGCCCCGAGATCCGCGTCCAGGACCTGCACAAGTCCTTCGGCGACAACCACGTCCTGCGCGGCATCGACCTGGAGATCGGCCAGGGCGAGGTCGTCTGCGTCATCGGCCCCTCCGGCTCCGGCAAGTCCACGCTGCTGCGCTGTGTGAACCTGCTGGAGGAGCCGACCTGGGGCCAGGTCTTCGTCGGCGGCACCGAGCTCACCGACCCGGACGTCGACATCGACGCCGTACGCCGCCGGATCGGCATGGTCTTCCAGCAGTTCAACCTCTTCCCGCACCTGAGCGTCACCGAGAACCTCACGCTGCCGCAGCGCAGGGTTCTGAAGCGGGACAAGGAGACCGCCGCGCGGATCGCCGCCGAGAACCTCGCCCGGGTGGGCCTGGCCGAGAAGGCGGACGCCTACCCGTCCTCCCTCTCCGGCGGCCAGCAGCAGCGCGTGGCCATCGCCCGGGCGCTGGCGATGGGCCCGGAGGTCATGCTCTTCGACGAGCCGACCTCGGCACTCGACCCCGAGCTGGTCGGTGATGTCCTCGCCGTCATGCGCATGCTCGCCACCGAGGGCATGACGATGATGGTCGTCACCCACGAGATGACCTTCGCCCGCGAGGTCGCCGACCGGGTCGTCTTCATGGACGGCGGCCTGATCGTCGAGGACGGCAGCCCCGACCAGGTCATCGGCGACCCGCAGCACGAGCGCACCCGCCACTTCCTCTCCCGGCTCCTCGACCCGGCGATGGCCCAGGTCGAGGAGGAGACCTCCGACCAGGTGGGGAGGGGCCAGCCCTAGGTCGTTAGGGTGCGTGCATGAGCGATGGCGCCGTGCTGCACGTGAAGGGGCGGGTCCTCGTGGGCCCCGAGGACGTCCGCGACGAGCTGTGGGTGGTCGGCGGCAGAGTGTCGTACGACCGCCCCGCCGGCGCCCGTGACGTGCGGACCGTCGAGGGCTGGGCGCTGCCCGGCCTGGTCGACGCGCACTGCCATGTCGGCCTCGGCGCCGAAGGCCCGGTCGACGCGGACACCGCCGAGAAGCAGGCGCTCACCGACCGCGAGACGGGCACCCTGCTGATCCGGGACGCCGGCTCGCCCTCCGACACCCGCTGGATCGACGACCGCGAGGACCTGCCGAAGATCATCCGGGCCGGCCGGCACATCGCCCGCACCCGCCGCTACATCCGCAACTACGCCTGGGAGATCGAGCCCGACGACCTCGTCGCGTACGTCGCCCAGGAGGCCCGGCGCGGCGACGGCTGGGTCAAGCTGGTCGGCGACTGGATCGACCGCGACCTCGGCGACCTCGCCCCCTGCTGGCCGCGCGAGGCGGCCCGGGCGGCCATCGCCGAGGCGCACCGGCTCGGTGCCCGCGTCACCGCCCACTGCTTCGCCGAGAGCTCCCTGCGCGACCTGGTCGAGGCGGGCATCGACTGCATCGAGCACGCGACCGGCCTGACCGAGGACCTGATCCCGCTGTTCGCCGAGCGCGGTGTCGCGATCGTCCCGACCCTCGTCAACATCGCCACCTTCCCGCGGCTCGCGGCCGGCGGCGACACCCGGTTCCCCCGCTGGTCCGCCCACATGCGGCGGCTGCACGAGCGGCGGTACGACACCGTGCGCGGCGCCTACGACGCCGGGATCCCGGTGTACGTCGGCACGGACGCGGGCGGCTCGCTGGCCCACGGCCTGGTCGCGGAGGAGGTCGCCGAGCTGGTCACCGCGGGCATACCGCCGGTCGAGGCGCTGTCCGCGACCAGCTGGGGCGCCCGCGCCTGGCTCGGCCGCCCCGGACTGGAGGAGGGCGCGCCGGCCGACCTGGTGGTGTACGCGGGCGACCCGCGGGCGGACGTACGGGTGCTCGCGGCGCCGCGCCGGGTGGTGCTGAACGGCCGGATCGTCCAGTAGGGGAACGCCCGTGCCCGGTGATTCGAAGGGAAGTACGGCATATCCACGTTCGGGTGAAGCGGCCCTGGATCGCTGACCGTTCACCCACAGGGCGTACAAGGTTGACGGGTCCCAAGCAAGTTTCCTCTGGGGGTCCCACCACCTTGAACAGCAACGACTTCCGCATGCCCGCACGCCGTCTCGCCGCCGTCGCGACGGTCACCGCCCTCGCCGCGGGGCCCGCGGTCCTGGGCGCGGGCCCCGCGCACGCGACCGCCGACCCCGGTCGCGCCTCCGCCGTCGTCCTGCGCACCGGGCTCGACGTGTCCCTGCTCGACAAGACCGTCGACGTCCCGCTCGTGGTCTCCCTCGACGAGGTCCGGGCGCCGCGGAGCGCCGACCGGACCGCGCTGTCGGCACGGCTCGACGGCGTGGCCGGCGGCAGGCCGTTCACGGTCCTCGGCGCCGACGTGGCCTCGGCGAAGGCCACCGTGACCGCGCGGCGCGCCGAGGGCTCGGTCCGGCTCGTCGACGCCCGGCTGCACGTCCCCGGCCTGCCCCTGCTGTCCCTGATCGAGGTGGGCACGGTCACCGCCCAGGCGACCTGCGAGGCCGGCCGGGCGCCGGCCGCCTCGGCGAACGTCCTGGGCGCCGTCACCGTCCTCGGCAGGCGCGTCACGCTCACCGCCGGCGGCCCGACCGAGGTGAAGGTGCCCGGTGTCGGAGAGGTCCGCCTCGACCTCGCCCAGCGGCGCACCACGACCCGTACGGCCGCCGCCACCGCCCTCGAACTCAAGGTCTCCGTCAACCCGTTGAAGCTCAACGTGGCCGACGTCGAGGGCACGGTCACGCTGGCCAGGGCGACCTGCGAGTCCCCGACGGCCCCGCACCCGGTGCCGAGTCACGACCCGGCCGCGGGCCCCAAGCCGCAGGGCGCCCCCGCGAAGGCCGACACCGCCTCCGACGTGAAGCCCCAGGGGGGCGTGGCGAAGTCCGGCCTCGCGCAGACCGGCGGCAGCTCCGCCACGCCGTACCTCGCCGGCGGCGCGCTGGCGCTGGTGCTGGTCGGTGGGGGAGCGGTGACGGTGGCCCGCCGCCGCAGGGGCTGACGCCCGGGAGAGCGGTGGCGCGGCGGCGCCCGTCCCACCCGCCGCCCCCGCTCGGCCGTCACGCCGGGTAGGGCGCCGCCTCCCGGCCCGACCGGAGCGTGGCCGCCCACCAGGCCGGTTCAGGGCGATCTCGCAGCGGAACCTCTGGGCCGGGAGTTCCGGCGGCTTCGGGAGTTCCCGGCGGGCGGGGGATCCTGTCACGGCAGGGCAGCCGACAGCGCCTCCAGGAACCCGTTCACCGTGACCCGGTCCCGCACAGCCACCCGCATCCACTCCGCACCGAGCCCGGGAAACGTGTCCCCCCGCCGCACCGCATAGCCGAGGTCGCGCAGCCGACGCCGTACGACCACGGCTTGGGGCATACGGACCAGCACGAAGGGCCCCTGAGCGGGGTTCACGACCCGCACGCCCCGCGAGGCGAACCGGGACAGCCCTGCCACCAGGTGGGCCCGGTCCGCCGCGATGCGATGCGCCGCGTGCCCCGCCTCGGCCAGGGCCCGCGGCGCCACACACGCCCGCGCCGCGGCGAGGGCCGGCGTGGACACCGGCCACAACGGCTGGGCCCGCTCCAGCTCGGCGATGATCTCCGAAGGAGCCAGCACGTACCCGATCCGCAGCCCGGCCAGCCCCCATGTCTTGGTCAGGCTGCGCAGCACCACGAGACCCGGCACGTCCGTCCGCCCGGCCAGCGCCTCCCGCTCACCCGGCACCGCGTCCATGAACGCCTCGTCGACCACCAGCACCCGTCCGGGCCGGGCGAGCCGGACGACCGCGTCCGCGGGATGCAGCACGGACGTGGGGTTGGTCGGATTCCCGATCACGACCAGGTCGGCCTCCTCCGGCACCGCCGCCGGATCCAGCCGGAACCCGTCCTCCTCCCGCAGCAGCACCCGGTCCACGGTGTGACCCGCGTCCCGCAGCGCCGCCTCCGGCTCGGTGAACTGCGGATGCACCACGACCGGGCGCCGGATCTTCAGCGCCCGTGCCAGCAGCACGAACGCCTCCGCCGCACCGGCCGTCAGCAGCACCCGTTCCACCGGCAGCCCGTGCCGCGCCGCCACCGCCGCCCGCGCCGCCCGCCCGTCCGGATACGCCGCGAGCGACGGCAGTGAGGCGGCGATCTCCTCCCGCAGCCACGGCGGGGGCGTGTCCGCCCGGACGTTGACGGCGAGGTCGGCCAACGCGGCCCCGTCGTCGCGCACCTCGGCGTCTCCGTGGTGCCGCAGATCGTGCCCGGACCCGCCGGCGTCGTCAGTGCGCATGGCTGTGCGCGTGCCCGCCGTGCGGGTGATGCCCGTGCCCGTGGTGGTGGTCGTCGTCGTCCGGGTGGAAGTGCGGCTGCTGCGGCAGCCCCACCTTGTCCTCGAAGCCCGGCAGCGCGATCCGGTACACGCACGAGTCGCAGTTCATGCGCAGATCGCCCTTGACGGCCTCCTCGTACCGCTCCATCACCAGGTCCAGCAGCTCCGGCTCGGGCCCGATGACGTCCGCCGAGCGCACGTCGGCCCCGGGGTTCGCGGCCGCCCACTCCTCGGTCTGCCGGCGCACACGGTCCGGCAGGATGCCGGTGAAGAGGAAGTAGGGGAGGACGACGATCCGCCGCGCCCCCAGTCGCGTGCACCGGTCCAGGCCGCTCGGCACGTCCGGCGCCGCCAGCGACACGAACGCCGTCTCGACCCCCGCGTACCCGCGGCCCTCCCACAGCAGCCGGGCCGCCTTGAACACCTCGGCGTTGGCATCGGGGTCGGTCGAGCCGCGCCCGACCAGCAGCACGGTCACCTCCGCGCGGTCCGTGTCGCCCAGCACCTCGTCCAGCCGCCGCTCCAGCACGCTGAGCAGGGCCGGGTGCGGACCGAGCGGGCGGCCGTAGGTGTACGAGATGCCCGGGTGGCGTTCCTTCTCGCGGGCCAGCGCGGCCGGGATGTCGCCCTTGGCGTGCCCGGCCGACACCAGCATCAGCGGCACGGCCGCGAACCGGCGCACACCCCGCTCCACCAGCTCGGTGACGGCCTCGCCCAGCGGCGGCGGGGACAGCTCGATGAAGCCGCCCGCGACGGGCAGCCCGGGGTGGCGGCGGCCCAGCTCCCGGACGAAGTCACGGAACGCCTCGGCTCCGGCGTCGTCACGGGTGCCGTGTCCGGCGATGAGCAGGGCGGGCGGGGTGGTCACGAGATCTCCTCAGACGAAACGGGGTGGTACAGCAGGGCGTTGAGCGCGGCGGAGGCGACCGCCGAGCCGCCCTTCTCGGACACGTTGCTCACGGCGGGCAGCCCGCTCTCGCGCAACGCGGCCTTGGACTCGACCGCTCCGACGAAACCGACGGGCAGGCCGATGACGAGCGCGGGGGAGGCGTCCAGGGTCAGCAGCTCCTCCAGCGCGGTCGGGGCGTTGCCGATCACCCAGAGGGCGCCGGGCCCGACCTGTTCGTAGGCGAGCCGGATCCCGTGCGCCGAACGGGTCAGTCCGGGGGCGGCCGTGGCGTCCTTGAGCCGGCACACGGTCTCACGGCGCGTGATGCCGGCCCCGACCATCTCCACGTCCACGACGACCGGCGCCCCGGCGTGCAGCGCCGCGTGCGCCTTCACCAGGTCGTCCTCGTCCATGACCAGGTCGGAGGCGTACTCCAGGTCGGCGGCGGAGTGGATCACCCGCTCCACCACCGCCCGGGTCAGCGGCGGGAAGTGCGAGGTGTCCAGGCGGGCGCGCAGCCGCCGGTAGGACTCCTCCTCGATGGGGTGGACCACACGGGCCACACGGTTCACTTCGGCTCCTCCTGCCAGCGGTAGCCGCGCGGGGTCACCATGCGGCCCGCGACCGTGCGGGTCGCGGTGTTGCCCACGGTGACGACCGTCATCATGTCGACCGTCGTCGGGTCGAGTGCGGCGAGCGTGGTCACCCGGCTCGACTCGTCCGGCCGGGACGCGTTGCGGACGACGCCCACGGGGGTCGTCGGCTCCCGGTGCCCGGCGAGGATCGCGAGCGCCTTGGGCAGCTGCCAGTCGCGGCCACGGGAACGCGGGTTGTAGAAGGTCACGACGATGTCCGCCTCGGCCGCCGCCCGCACCCGCCGCTCGATGACCTCCCACGGCGTGTGCAGGTCGGACAGGCTGATGGACACGTGGTCGTGGCCCAGCGGCGCGCCCAGGACCGCCCCGGCGGCCAGCGCGGCCGTCACCCCGGGCACCCCGACCACCTCGATGTCGTCGGACGCCTCGGCGAGCGCCGGGGACGCCATGGCGTACACGCCCGCGTCCCCGCTGCCGATCAGCGCCACGGCATGCCCCTTGCGGGCCTCCGCGACCGCCGTACGGGCCCGCTCCTCCTCGGCGCCGAGCCCCGACTCCAGCACCCGGGTGCCCGGCCGCAGCAGGTCCCGGATCTGGTCCACGTACTGGTCCAGTCCGACCAGCACCGACGCCCGGCGCAGCTCGGCCGCCGCGCGCGGGGTGAGCAGGTCCCGGGCGCCCGGTCCGAGCCCCACCACGGCGAGCCGGCCGCGCCCCGGGCGTCGTACGACCGCGCAGGTCGCCATCGCGGGCTGCCCGTCGGCGCGCTCGGACTTCCGCTTGTGGACCAGCAGTTCACCCCCGCGCACCAGCGCGGCGGCCTCCGCCACCGACGGCGTGCCGACGGCCGCGAGCGGCGCGTCCGACGGGTTGGGCACCTGCACCGCCGCCAGCTCCTCGGCGGAGTAGGTCACCAGGGGCACCCCGAGCCGTTCGGCGGCGGCCAGCAGGCCCGGCTCCTCCGCCTTGGCGTCCACCGTGGCGAGTTCGGCCACGGACCTCACCGAGAGGCCGGCCTGCGCCAGCGCCGCCTCGACGAGTGCGAGCACCTCCTCGGCCGGCGCGCCCCGGGACGCGCCGACCCCCACCACCAGGGACGGCGGCCTGAGCAGCACCTCGCGCTCCCCGGCCCGGACATCCCGGTCGGTGAGCCGGATCGTGTACGGCCCCTGCGCCGAGGTCGGCAGCGGCGGCAGCGGCCACGGCACCTCCGCCTCCAGCGCGACCGCCTCCCCGTCCAGCAGGGCCCGGGAGACCAGGGCGACCGACCCCTCGTACGGCAGCCCGAGCGTGTCCAGGCCCGCCAGCCCGACGGAGTCCGTCGCGGTCGTCACCACCGGCTCCGCCCCCAGCACCTCGCCGACCGCACGGGCGAGTTCGTTGGCACCGCCGCCGTGGCCGCCGACCAGCGACACCGCGAACCGGGCGCCCTCGTCCACGCACACCACACCCGGGTCGGCCGCCTTGTCGCCGAGCAGCGGCGCGAGCAGCCGTACCACCGCGCCCGTCGCCAGGAAGCACACCAGCTGCTCGCACTGCGCGAACGCGGCCCGTACCGCCTCCCCGACGGGACCCTCGTACACCCGCGTGCGGTCCGGCCAGGCCGCGGCCAGCCGGTCCCGCGCCACCGCCCCCGCCGCGGTGGCGGAAATCAGGCCGATCACTCGGTAACTCCTTCGCTAGACGCCGGGGGTCTGACGCCCCACAGCAGAAACACGGGATTGGTCGCCGCGAGCCGGGTCACGTCCCCGGGCAGCGGCGCCAGGCGCGAGGACTGCAGCAGCACCCCGTCGCAGGTGAACCCGGCATCGGTGAGCGCCTCCCGGGCGGCCGGCACGCGGTCCAGCGCGGCCATGGCGACCACGACCGTCCGCCGGGCGCGGCGCGCGCACGCGGCGACGATGCCGGGCAGCTCACGCCCGCCGCCGCCGACGAAGACGGCGTCGGGGTCGTCCAGGCCGGACAGCGCGGTCGGTGCCGCCCCGTGCACGACCCGCACGTCGACGCCGTGCGCGGCGGCGTTGGCGCGGATCCGCGCGACACCGTCCGGGGCCTTCTCGACTGCGGTGACGGCGGCACCGAGCCGCGCGCACTCCACGGCCACGGAGCCGGAACCCGCGCCCACGTCCCAGACCAGATCGCCGAGCCGGGGCCCGAGCCGGGCCAGGGCGAGCGCCCGCACCTCGAACTTGGTGATCATCGAGTCGCGGTGGGTGAACTCGCCCTCGTCCAGAGCCCATCCGGCGGGCCCGGCCGGCGCCCCGGCGACCGTACGCACCCCGCCGAGCGCGCGCGTCTCGTCGAGGCACAGCACCACGCTGACGTCCGAGCCCCAGTCCCGGGCGGCGGCCTCGGCGGGCGTGACCCGCTCGACCCGCTCGTCCGCGGAGCCGAGGGCGGAGGCGACGACGAGGACCCGCCCGCCGGGCAGGGGTGCCGAGGCGATCTCCGGCCCGGGGGAGTCCGGCGCGGGCCCGGCCACCGGCCCGGCGGCCGAGCCCCCCGGCACCGGCGGGTCGTGCAGCAGCGCCGCCGCCAGTTCCGCCGGCCCCGCGCCCGGCCCCGTCAGCACCGCCACCTTCGGCCGCGCCCGGCACACGTTGACCGCCGTACGAAGCTCCCGGCCGTGCGCGCTGACCACCACGGCGTCGTCCCATGGCAGCCCCGCACGCGCGAAGGCGGCGGCGACGGACGAGACCCCGGGCCGCACATCCAGCCGCCGCGGGCCGAACCGCTCGGCCAGGACCCGCACGATCCCGAAGAACCCCGGGTCGCCGGAGGCCAGCACGACGACCCGGCTCCCCTTCTCCAGATACCGCTCCACGACGTCCAGCGCCGGCGCCAGCGGCCCCAGCACGACCCGCTCGGCGGTGTCGGGCAGCCGTACCGCGTCCAGGTGGCGGCGCCCGCCGACGACCAGCGCGGCGCCCGCGAGGACGTCCGCGTCGACCGGGGCGCCGGTCCCCGCGCCGAGGACCGTGATCAACTGTTCGTCCTCTGCTCGCGCAGCGCCCGCCGGGCCTCCGGGTCGGCCTTCCGGTACCCGTGGAAGTGCCCCGGGTGGTACAGGTGCGAGCGGGTGCCGTGCGCGTCCAGCGCCGGGCCGACCAGGAACAGCGTGTGCTTCCAGAGCTTGTGCTCCTTGACCGTCTCCTCCAGCGTGCCGACCGTGCAGCGCACGATCAGCTCCTCCGGCCAGGTCGCCTGGTAGGCGACGAGCACCGGGGTGTCGGTCGGATAGCCGCCCTCCAGCAGCTCGCGTACCAGCTGTCCGCTGCGTGCCGCCGACAGGAAGATCGCCATGGTCGTGCCGTGCCGGGCGAACTCGCGTACCTCCTCGCCGGGCGGCATCGGCGTCTTGCCGCCGCCCAGCCGGGTGAGGACGACGGACTGGGCGACCTCGGGGATGGTCAGCTCACGCTGCGCGAGCGCGGCGACGGCGGAGAACGACGAGACCCCCGGTACGACCTCCGTCGCGATCCCGATCTGCGCGCAGCGGTCCAGCTGCTCCTGCGTGCCGCCCCACAGCGCCGGGTCACCGGAGTGGATCCGGGCCACCCGCAGTCCCTCCGCGTGGGCGCGCCGGTAGACGGCGACGACGTCCTCCAGGGACATGGCCGCCGAGTCCAGGACCTCCGCGTCCTCGCGCGCGTGCTCCAGGACCTCGGCCTGGACCAGGCTCGCCGCCCAGATCACCACGTCCGCCTGGGCGATCGCGCGCGCGGCACGGAACGTCAGCAGATCGGCGGCGCCGGGGCCGGCACCGACGAACGTCACCTTGCCGGTGGGGGCATCGGCCATGGGAGGGGTCCTCTCGTACGGGAACTGCGGAGACTGCGGAAACCGCTGTGACTGCGGTGACCGCGGTGGCTGAAAACTCAAGTCGGAATCGGTGAAATGTCAGGGTCTGCGGTGGTGTGATCGGTGCCGGATGTGCGCGAAGGCGCCTCCATCGGATAGCAAGGCCCTATGGCGGTCTTCGTCGCGCTCGGCGCGTTCCTGATGACGCTGGCCGGCGGCTGGACGGCACAGCGCGTGACCGACCGTCGGCATCTCGTCCTCGGACTGGCCGGCGGTCTGATGCTGGGCGTGGTCGGCCTGGACCTGCTGCCGGAGGCGCTGCACGCGGCGCACCGCGAGGTCTTCGGCGTGCCCGCCGCCCTGCTGCTGTTCGTGGCCGGATTCCTGCTGGCCCATCTGGTGGAGCGCACCCTGGCCGCCCGCCAGGCCGCGCACGGCGGCGCCGAGGGACACAACCACCGGGCGCCCGAGGTGGGTCTGACGGCGGCCGGCGCGATGGTGGGGCACAGCGCCATGGACGGCGTGGCGATCGGCGCGGCCTTCCAGGTGGGCAGCGGCATGGGCACGGCCGTCGCGCTCGCCGTGATCGCGCACGACTTCGCCGACGGCTTCAACACCTTCACCATCACGAGCCTGTACGGCAACGCCCGCCGCCGCGCGATCGCGATGCTGGTGGCCGACGCCTGCGCACCCCTGCTGGGCGCCGTGTCGACGGTCTTCTTCCACATCCCCGAAGCGGTGCTCGGCGGCTATCTGGGCCTCTTCGGCGGCGTCCTGCTGTACCTGGCCGCCGCCGAGATCCTGCCCGAGGCCCACCACGAGCACCCGGCGCGCTCCACCCTGCTGTGCACGGTGGCCGGCGCGGCCTTCATCTGGCTGGTGGTCGGCCTCTCCGGCGGCTGACCGCGCGGCGGCACGGCGGGTGCTCACAGCTTCCCGCCCCGTCCGCCGTCCCGCCGCGGCGGCGCGATCAGCGTCGACAGATACGGCAACGGCGTCCCGTCCAGCTCACCGGCCGGCCGCACCGACTCCTCCGGCAGCCCCAGCGCCGCCCCCCACACGGCGTCCCCGAGCCGCCCGGTCTCCCGCAGCGCCTCGGCGACCTCGGCGGCCTGCCGCCCGAACTTGTACGCGACGACCGTCCCCGGCCCGGCCAGCGCCTCCTTGAGCACGGCGGACCCGGCGGTGACCGGTACCAGGGTCAGCGGCTCGGTGCCCTCGGTCAGCACGGCACCGGAGCGCGCCGCCAGATCCTGCATCGCCGTGATCCCGGGCACGGTCTCCACGGCCACGCCCGGCACCAGCTCCACGATGGTCTGCGCGAGGTAGGTGAACGTGGAGTACACGTTCGGGTCGCCGATGGTGGCGAAGGCGACGGACCCGTGCGCCCGAAGCAGCTCGGCGACCCGCTCGCCCGCCGCGTCCCAGGTGGCCTCCCGGCGCGCCCGGTCGGTCCGCTCGTTCAGCGCGAACACCACCCGGACGACCTTCTCGGCGGGCACGTAGTGCAGCACGGTCGCCTCGGCCCGCCCCTGCTCGCCCGCGTCCCTTCCATCAGGTGCGGCCATCACCGGTACGACGACGACATCGGCGGCCCGCAGCGCGTTGACCCCCTTGACGGTCACCAGCTCCGGATCACCGGGTCCGACCCCGACCCCGACCAGCCTGCTGCTCATGACGTCCGGCACCTCTCCACGAACCGACGGGCCACACCGGGCTCGGACGCCCAGTGCGTGTGCAGATAACTCGCGTGCACGCCCTGCTGTACGAAACCTTCGACCCGCCGGGCAGGGGTCCGCACACCCCAGGCGGGGGCCGCACCGGCGCCGGGCTCGACGACGGTGCGATGGAACTCGTGCCCGCGCATCCGGGTGCCGGCGGCGGCCAGCGAACTGTCTCCGACGGCCACCGCATCGCGGTAGCCCAGGGTCAGCCGTTCCGTCATGCGGGCGGTGGCGTCGAGGACCCCGCACATCGGCTGCCCGTCCAGCTCCCGGCAGAGGTAGAGCAGCCCGGCGCATTCGGCCGCCACCGGGGCGCCGCTCAGGGCCAGCCCGGCGACGGCCTCGCGGAGGCGTTCGTTGGCGGACAGCTCACCGGCGTAGACCTCGGGGAACCCGCCCCCGACGACCAGGCCGGCCGTCCCTTCGGGCAGTTGCTCGTCGCGAAGCGGATCAAAGGTGACCACCTCGGCACCGGCGGCGGTGAGCAGTTCGGTGTGCTCGGCGTAGGAGAACGTGAAGGCGGACCCACCGGCGACGGCGACCACGGGCGCGCGCTTCTCGGCCGACGGCGTCGGAGGGGTCCAGGGGGCGGAGCCCCCCGGGAGGGCGCCGGCGCTGCGGGCAAGGGCTTCCAGCGCGCCGAGGTCACACCCCTGAGCGACCTGCGCGGCCATCGCCCCGACGGCGTCGACCGCCGCGGAGCGCCGCTCGGCGACCGGCACCAGCCCCAGGTGCCGAGAGGGCGTGTCCACCTGGGGGGCCCGCCGCAGCACCCCCAGCACCGGCACCCCGGAGGCGTCCAGCGCCTCCCGCAGCAGCGACTCGTGCCGGTCGGACCCCACCTTGTTCAGGATGACGCCCCCGACCCGCACCTGAGGGTCCCAGGAGGCGAACCCGTGCACCAGCGCCGCCACCGACCGCGACTGCGACGACGCGTCGACCACCAGCACCACCGGAGCCCGCAGCAGCTTGGCGACATGAGCGGTGGACGCCAGTTCGCCCTCGCCCGCCGCCCCGTCGTACAGCCCCATCACGCCCTCGACGACGGCGATGTCGCACCCCCGCGCCCCGTGCAGGAACAGCGGAGCGACCAGCTCAGGACCGCACAGGTACGCGTCCAGGTTGCGCCCCACCCGCCCGGTCGCGAGCGCGTGGTACCCGGGGTCGATGTAGTCCGGCCCGACCTTGTGCGGGGACACGGCGAGCCCCCGCGCGGCGAACGCGGCCATCAGACCCGTGGCGACGGTGGTCTTGCCGCTGCCCGAGGAGGGTGCGGCGACGACCAGCCGGGGCACCGACGACGTCACCACTCGATGCCCTTCTGGCCCTTCTGGCCCGCGTCCATGGGGTGCTTGACCTTGGACATGTCGGTCACGAGGTCGGCGAAGTCCACCAGCTTCTCGGGGGCGTTGCGCCCGGTGATCACCACATGCTGGGTACCGGGCCGGTTCCGCAGCACGTCCACGACCTCGTCCGTGTCCACCCATCCCCAGTGCATGGGGTAGGCGAACTCGTCCAGCACGTACAGCCGGTACGTCTCGGCGGCCAGGTCCCGCTTGACCTGCTCCCAGCCCTCCCGGGCCTTCTCCTCGTTGGTCGCGTTGTCACCCTGGATGTCCCGCTGGACCCACGACCAGCCCTCGCCCATCTTGTGCCAGTCGACGGTCCCGCCCTCGCCGGAGGCACCGAGCACCCGCAGGGCGTTCTCCTCGCCGACCTTCCACTTCGCCGACTTGACGAACTGGAACACCCCGATCGGCCACCCCTGGTTCCAGGCGCGCAGTGCGAGCCCGAACGCGGCGGTGGACTTGCCCTTGCCGACGCCCGTGTGCACCACGACCAGCGGCCGGTTCCGGCGCTGCCGGGTCGTCAGACCGTCGTCCGGCACGACACTCGGCTGTCCCTGCGGCATTACGCGGCCCTCCTCTGTACGTCCTTCACCAGCCCGGCGATCGAGTCCGCCCGCAACTCGTCGAGCGTCACCGCCGTACCGCCCAGCTCACCCGCGAGCTGCCCGGCGAGCCCGAGCCGCACCGGGCCCGACTCACAGTCCACGACCACCGAGGCGACCTGCTCGGCCGCGAACAGCCGCGCCGCCCGCCCGGCCAGCGCGACCGGCTCCGGGCCACCGGTGGCCCGCCCGTCCGTCACCAGCACGACCAGCGCCCGCCGCGCCGGATCGCGCAGCCGCTCCACGCGCAGCACCTCGTGCGCCCTGAGCAGCCCGGCCGCCAGCGGCGTACGGCCGCCGGTCGGCAGCGCCTCCAGCCGCGCGGCGGCGGCGTCCACGGACGAGGTCGGCGGCAGCGCCACCTCCGCACCGGACCCCCGGAACGTCACCAGCCCCACCTTGTCCCGCCGCTGGTAGGCATCCAGGAGCAGCGACAGCACGGCGCCCTTCACGGCGCTCATCCGCTGCCGCGCCGCCATCGAACCGGAGGCGTCCACGACGAACAGCACGAGGTTGCCCTCGCGGCCCTCCCGGGCCGCCTGCCGCAGATCGTCCCGGCGGATCACCAGCCCCGGCCCGGACCGCCCGCGCGCCCGCTGGTGCGGGGCCGCGGCCTGCACGGTGGCGGCCAGGTGCAGCTTGGTCAGCGCGCCCCGGGGCCGCCGGGCCCCGGTCGTGCGGCCGTGCTCGGTCCGCGCCCGCGACCGCCGCCCGGCCGCGCCCTCACCGATCCCGGGCACGCTCAGCACCCTGGTCCGGAAGGGCTCGGCGGCCCGTACGGCCGACTGCTCCCGCGCGCCGGACGGCTGCGGTTCCCCGCCCTCGCCGGCCTCCGGGCGCGCGGCGGTGTCGGCGCCCCCCTGCGGACCGGGGTCGGGCTGCGGCTGACCGCCGCCGCCACCGGGACCGTCCGGACCGGGATCGTCCTCTCCGCTCCCGTCGTCCCCGGAGAACTGCTCCAGCGTCTCGTCCAGCTTGTCCTCGTCCAGGCCCGGCGCGTCGAACGGGTTGCGGCGCCTGCGGTGCGGCAGCGCGAGCAGCGCCGCCTGCCGCACGTCCTCGGCGAGCACATCGGTCCGCCCGGCCCACGCGGCCAGCGCGGTCGCCGTACGCGCCATCACGATGTCGGCGCGCATGCCGTCCACCTCGAAGGCCGCGCAGGTCGCCGCGATCTGCCGCAGCGCCCCGTCGCCCAGCCGCACCTGCGGCAGCAACTCCCGTGCCACCACGATCCGTTGCCGTACGGCGGCCTCCTCCTCGGCCCACCGCGCGGCGAAGCCGGCCGGATCGTCGTCGTACGCCAGCCGGCGCCGCACGACCTCCACCCGCTGGTCCGGCTCCCGCGACGCCGCGACCTCCACGGTCAGCCCGAACCGGTCCAGCAACTGCGGCCGCAGCTCGCCCTCTTCCGGGTTCATGGTGCCGACGAGCAGGAAGCGGGCCGCGTGCCGTACCGAGACGCCCTCGCGTTCCACGTACGAGGCACCCATCGCCGCCGCGTCCAGCAGCAGGTCGACCAGGTGGTCGTGGAGGAGATTGACCTCGTCGACGTACAGGATGCCCCGGTGCGCGGCGGCCAGCAGGCCCGGCTCGAACGCCTTCACGCCCTCGGCGAGCGCCCGCTCGATGTCCAGGGCACCCACCAGCCGGTCCTCGGAGGCGCCGACCGGCAGCTCGACCATCCGTGCCGGCCTTCCGGCGCCCGGCCCCTGCTCGTGCGGCCCGTCGGGGCACGACGGGTCCGGTGCCGCCGGATCACAGGAGAACCGGCACCCGGGCACGACCGCGACCTCCGGCAGCAGCGCCGAAAGGGCCCGTACGGCCGTCGACTTGGCCGTGCCCTTCTCACCGCGCACCAGCACCCCGCCGACCGCCGGTGACACGGCGTTCAGCAGCAGCGCGAGCCGCAGGTCGTCCTGGCCGACAACGGCCGTGAAGGGGAAGGGGGTGCTCACTGGTCGTCGCCCTCCAAGTCGCCTTCCAGTTCCAGGTAGGTGGCGCGCAGCCGCTCCAGCGTGTCCGCGTCCGGCTCCGCCCACAGGCCCCGGTCGGCCGCCTCCAGCAGCCGCTCGGTGATGCCGCGCAGCGCCCACGGGTTGGACTTCTTCATGAAGTCCCGGTTCTCCGGGTCGAAGACGTACTCCGCGCTGAGTTTCTCGTACATCCAGTCGTCCACCACGCCCGCCGTGGCGTCGTAGCCGAACAGGTAGTCCACGGTCGCCGCCATCTCGAAGGCGCCCTTGTAGCCGTGCCGGCGCATGGCCGCCATCCAGCGCGGGTTGACCACGCGGGCCCGGAAGACCCGGTGCGTCTCCTCGCCGAGCGTGCGCGTCCTCACCTGGTCGGGTACGGCCGAGTCACCCACGTACGCCTCGGGGTTGGCGCCGGTCAGATGCCGGACCATGGCGACCATCCCGCCGTGGTACTGGAAGTAGTCGTCGGCGTCGACCAGGTCGTGCTCGCGGGTGTCGACGTTCTTCGCCGCCACCGCGATCCGCTTGAACGCGGTCTCCATGTCGCCGCGCGCCGCCCGCCCGTCGAGCCCCCGCCCGTACGCGTAGCCGCCCCAGACGGCGTACACCTCGGCCAGGTCCGCGTCGGAGCGCCAGTTGCGGGCGTCGATCAGCGGCAGCAGACCGGCGCCGTACGCGCCCGGCTTCGAGCCGAAGATGCGGGCCGTCGCGCGCCGCCGGTCACCGTGCTCGGCGGTGTCCTCGTCGGCGTGCGCCCGCACGTAGTTGGACTCCGCCGGCTCCGCCAGCTCGGCCACGGCCCGCACCGCGTCGTCGATCAGCCCGACCACGTGCGGGAACGCGTCCCGGAAGAACCCGGAGATGCGGACCGTGACGTCGATGCGCGGCCGGCCCAGCTCCTGCAGCGGGACCACCTCGAAGCCGGTGACCCGGCGCGAGGCGTCGTCCCACACCGGACGGCAGCCGAGCAGCGCCAGGATCTCCGCGATGTCGTCGCCCTGGGTGCGCATCGCGGACGTGCCCCACACCGTGAGACCGACGGACTGCGGGTACGCGCCGGTGTCCTGCAGGTACCTCTGCACGAGGGAGTCGGCCAGCGACTGCCCGACCTCCCAGCTCAGCCGGGACGGAATGGCCTTGGGGTCGACGGAGTAGAAGTTCCGGCCGGTCGGCAGGACGTTCACCAGACCCCGGGTCGGCGAACCGGACGGGCCCGCCGGGACGTAGCCGCCGTCCAGGGCTCGCAGGATGTGCCCGATCTCGTCGGTGGTCCGCGCGAGCCGCGGCACGACCTCGTCGCAGGCGAACTCCAGCACGGCGGTCGCGTCGGGTTGTCCGGTGCCGAGGACCTCGCGCAGGACGGCCGGGACGACCGACCGGTCCCACGCCCGGGCCTCCATGCTCTGCGCGATCCCCCGGCACAGCTGCTCCAGCAGGTCGATCGCGTCCGACGCGGTGCGCGCCGGACCCTCCGCCAGGTCCGTCAGTTCCACCGGCACCTTCACCGGCGCACCGGGCTCCGCCAGCAGCTCCTTCTCGTCCAGCCCGAAGTGGGCCGCGAGCGAGGCCCGCAGCCCTGGCAGGGCGTTGGCCTGCCCGCCCCACACCTGGGACGCCCGCAGCACGGCCAGCACCAGGTTCACGCGCGGCTCGCCGACCGGGCCGCCGCCCAGGATGTGCAGACCGTCACGGATCTGCACGTCCTTGATCTCGCAGAGATAGCCGTCGATGTGCATGACGAACTCGTCGAACGCGTCGTCGTCCGGCTGCTGGTCCACGTGCAGGTCGTGGTGCAGCTCGGCGGCCTTGACCAGCGTCCAGATCTGGGCGCGGACGGCCGGTGCCTTCGCCGGGTCCAGGTCGGAGACGAGCGCGTACTCGTCGAGCAGCTGCTCCAGCTTGGCCAGGTCGCCGTAGGTGTCGGCGCGGGCCATCGGCGGCACCAGGTGGTCGACCACCGTGGCGTGCCCGCGCCGCTTGGCCTGGGTGCCCTCACCGGGGTCGTTGACGATGAACGGGTAGATCAGCGGCAGGTCGCCCAGCACCGCGTCCGGGGCACAGCCGGCGCTCAGCCCGAGCCCCTTGCCGGGCAGCCACTCCATCGTGCCGTGCTTGCCCATGTGCACGAGCGCGTCCGCGCCGAAGGAGTTCTCAAGCCACCGGTACGCCGCCATGTAGTGGTGGGAGGGCGGCATGTCCGGGTCGTGGTAGATCGCGATCGGGTTCTCACCGAACCCGCGCGGCGGCTGGATCATCACGACGACGTTCCCGAACTGCAGGGAGGCGAGCACGATGTCCTCGCCGTCGACGTACAGGCCGCCCGGCGGCTCGCCCCACGCCTCGGTCATCGCGTCCCGCAGCTCCGGGTCGAGCTTCTCGAACCACGCCCGGTAGTCGGCCAGCGGGACGCGCGCGGGCGCCGCCGCCAGCTGCTCCTCGGTCAGCCACTCCACGTCGTGGCCGCCGGCCTCGATCAGCCGGTGGATCAGCTCGTCACCGTTGTCGGGGTACTCGGTGAGGCCGTAGCCGGCGTCCCTGAGGGCGTCCAGGACGCGCACCGCCGACGCGGGTGTGTCCAGACCGACCGCGTTGCCGACCCGGGAGTGCTTGGTCGGGTACGCGGTGAAGACCAGCGCGATCCGCTTCTCCGCGTTCGGCTTGTGCTTCAGCCGGGCGTGGCGCAGGGCGATTCCGGCCACCCGGGCGGCCCGCTCCGGGTCGGCGACGTACACCGGGACCTCGTCCGGGCCCTGCTCCTTGAAGGAGAACGGCACCGTGATCAGCCGGCCGTCGAACTCCGGGATCGCGACCTGCATCGCCGCGTCCATGGGGGACAGGGCGGCGTCCGACTCCGCCCAGGCGGCCCGCGAGGAGGTGAGACACAGCCCCTGCAGGACAGGGATGTCCAGGTCGGCCAGCGCGCCGATGTCCCAGGACTCCTCGTCGCCGCCCGCCGAGGCCTGCGAGGCGTGGGTGCCGCCGGCCGCGAGCACGGTGGCGACCAGCGCGTCGGCCTTCGCCAGCAGCTCGTACAGGCCGGCGTCCGCGCCGCGCAGCGAACCGCAGTACACCGGCAGGGCGTTGGCGCCCTCCGCCTCGATCGCGTCGCACAGCGTGTCCACGAAGGCGGTGTTGCCGCTCAGTTCGTGCGCCCGGTAGAACAGCACGCCCACGGTCGGGCGGCCGTCGACGAGCGGGCGGTCGCCGTGGACGCCGTACTCCGGCATCTTCCGCGGCTCCTCGAAGCCCTCGCCGGTCAGCAGCACGGTGTCCGACAGGAACCGGGACAGCTCCAGCAGGTTCGCGGGGCCGCCCTCGACCAGGTAGGTCAGCGCCTCCGCGACCACACCGGCCGGCACCGACGACTCGGCCATCAGTTCCGCGTCCGGCACGGCCTCGCCACCCAGCAGCACGGCCGGGATCCCGGACGCCTTCAGCGCCGCCAGCCCCTCCTCCCAGGCGCGCTTGCCGCCCAGCAGCCGTACGACGGCGAGGTCCGCGCCGTCGAGCAGCCCCGGCAGTTCCTGCTGGACGTCCACCCGGGTCGGGTTGCCGATGCGGTAGTCCGCACCGGAGGCCCGGGCCGCCAGCAGATCCGTGTCGGCGGTCGACAACAACAACACTGTGCTCATGCGGGCGCTCCCGGTGGAATGAAAGGCAGTCCTTGCGGCGCGCCGGACTCGATGAGCCGCCACAGCGCGTCCGTGTCCGCGTGCTGTTCGATCAGGTCGCCGAGCCGGTCGAGCTGCTCCTCGCGCAGCGCGGCGAAGGAGGTGTCCGGCGCGGGCACGAAGCGGCGGCCCGCGGCGGCGGCCACCTCGCGCAGGAAGGCCCGCCGGAAGCCGTCCGACTCCAGCGAACCGTGCCAGTGGGTGCCCCAGGTCTGGCCGACCCGGCAGCCGTCGAGGCTGTGTCCATCGTCGTCGGAGATGAAGGCTTCCCCTCCCTCGACGGAGGCGACCCCGTGGTGGATCTCGTACCCCTCGACCCGCTCGCCGAGGGCTTGTCCGGCCGGCCGGGTGAGGGTCTTCTCGCGGGCGAACCGCACCCGCACGGGCAGCACGCCGAGCCCGTCGACCGCGCCGGCCCGCGACTCGACCTCGTCCTCGATGTGCTCGCCGAGGATCTGGAAGCCGCCGCAGACACCGAGGACCGGCCTGTGCTGAGCGGCCCTTCGGACCAGCGCGTCGGCAAGTCCCCGCTCGCGCAGCCACGCGAGCGCCCGTACGGTCCCGCGGGTGCCCGGGACGACGACCAGGTCCGCGTCCGCCAGTTCCTCCGGCCGGTCCACGAACCGCACCACGACGCCCGGTTCGGCGGCCAGCGCGTCCACGTCCGTGAAGTTGGACATCAGCGGGATCGCGCACACGGCGACGCGTAGCACGTCCTCACCCACCGGCGGGGTCACGGCGGACTCGCGGACCGTACCGCGCAGCGAGACGCGCAGCCCGTCCTCCTCGTCGATGCCCAGCCCGTGCCGGAACGGCAGCACGCCGTAGGCGCGCCGCCCGGTGAGGCCGTGCAGCATCTCCAGGCCCGGCTCCAGCAGGGAGACGTCGCCCCGGAACTTGTTCACCAGGAAGCCGGCGACCAGTTCCTGGTCCTCGGGCGAGAGCAGGGCGACGGTCCCGAAGAACGACGCGAAGACGCCCCCGCGGTCGATGTCCCCCACCACCAGCACGGGCAGCCGCGCACCCCGCGCGATCCCCATGTTCACGATGTCGGTCCGGCGCAGATTGATCTCGGCCGGGCTGCCGGCGCCCTCACAGATCACCGCGTCATACGTGCCCCGCAACTCGGCCAGGCAGTCCAGGACCGTGCCGAGGAGCTTCTGCTGGCGTCCGCCGTGGTAGCCGCGTGCGCTCAGCTCGCCCACCGGCTTGCCCAGCAGCACCACCTGGCTGCTCTGCTCACCACCCGGCTTCAGCAGCACCGGGTTCATCAGCGCGGTCGGCTCGATCCGGCACGCCTGGGCCTGCATGGCCTGCGCCCGCCCGATCTCCGCGCCCTGCCGGGTGACGAAGGAGTTGAGCGACATGTTCTGCGCCTTGAACGGCGCGACCTTCACACCCTGGCGCACCAGCCACCGGCAGATGCCGGCCGTCACGACGCTCTTGCCGGCGTCGGAGGTGGTGCCGGCGACGAGGAGACCCCCGTTCACTTGCCACGTCCCTTCACACGCTTGACGAGGAGGCGCGCGGCGACCGTGGTGCCGAGCGCGAGCAGGCCGACGCGGCGGGAGAGCCGTACGGCCCGGTCGATGTCGGTGACCCCGACCGCCCGGCCGGTGTCCCCGTTGAGTACGGGCCGGTGCTCGACCCGGCCGCCGTAGGAGAGCGTTCCGCCCAGCCGTACGCCGAGGGCGCCGGCGAAGGAGGCTTCGACGGGACCGGCGTTGGGGCTCGGGTGCCTGCGGGCGTCGGCCCGCCAGGCGCGCAGGGCGTCGCGGGGGTCGGGGCCGGCCGCGGCGGCGAGTACGGCGGTCAGCCGGGCCCCGGGCCAGCCGGCCAGGTCGTCGAGCCGGGCGGAGGCCCAGCCGTAGCGCCGGTACCGGGGGGACCTGTGCCCCACCATCGCGTCCAGGGTGTTGACCGCCCGGAACCCGAGCAGGCCCGGCACCCCGGCCACGGCACCCCACACCAGCGCGCCCACGACGGCGTCGGAGGTGTTCTCGGCGACCGACTCGACCACGGCCCGGGCCATCCCCTCGGCGTCCAGTGCCTGCGGGTCCCGGCCGCACAGATGGGGCAGCCGCGCCCGCGCCGCCTCGACGTCCCCGCGCTCCAGGGCACGCCCGATCGCGCGGGCCTCGCGGGCGAGCGAGGTACCGCCGACGACCGCCCAGGTGGCGGCGGCGGTCAGGGCGAGGGAGGCGGTGGGGGAGGGGCGTACGGCGCGTGCGGCCACCGTGCCGAGCGCGACGGCGCCGCCGGCGCACACGGCGGTGTGCACGGCTCCCCAGCCGCGGTGGTCGTGCCACAACGCGCGGTCCACGGCAGCCGCCACCCGCCCGAACGCGGCGACCGGATGCCCGCGGCGGGGATCGCCGAGGAGCAGGTCACCGAGAAGCCCGGCGGCGGCGCCGTACGCGTAGGAGCGATCGGCACCCATCGGCTCAGCCGGCCGTGGGTACAGGAGCGGGCCTGGTACGTGTCCTCGATCGGCAGCCGAGCATGGCGATATATGTCCTCACTCAGGGTGTCCGCGCCCTGGTTCGACGTGATGCGGCGGCGAGAGTTCCTGGCTCCCGGGGGGTTCTTTCCCCGGTGACAGTGGCGGGACCGCGCCGGATTCGCACCGGCTTCCTCTGCTGCCGCCGTACATGGCCCGGGCAGTCCACCACGCGCCCGGAACGGCCGTCAACTTGCCGTTGACCTGCACGGGGAGAGTGTGCCGATCCCCACATCGCGTGGCATGGCGGCGCGCGAAAAGGCTCCCCTCGGGCAGAGGGGAGCCTGGGCGCCCGAAGGGGCGCGGGGGTGCCGGCAAGGGGCCCGCCGCGCGGGCGCGACGGGCCATGTGTGTGCCGCGGCCGGTCGACGGCGCTTCAGGGCACTTCCGGTTCAGGGCACTTCCGGCGAAGCGCTCGTCAGGGCTTGGCCACGATCAGGTAGATGCCGTACGCCACCGCCGCCGCGCAGGCGGCGAAGCAGACGTAGGCCCCGGTGACGGCGAGGCCGGCGGAGCCGCCCTGGGCCGCGGCCTTCTCGCGCCGGGCCAGGCCGCTCACGCCGAGGGTGAACAGGGCCACCAGGCCCACCGTGAACACGAGGCTGACGCCGAAGACGGAACCGATGGCCGCCCAGTCGATCTTCATGATGCTTCCTTCGTAACCGGGGTGACCGGGGTCAGACGGTGGCGGCCGGCGGGGCGGCCGGGGTCGCGGGCTCGGCGGCCGCCGGGGAGGCGATCGTCGCCGTCAGGCCCTCGGTGATCGTGCCCGCCGGGGGCGGAGTCACCGCGGCGATGGCGGTGGTCACCACGCCGGCCGGCTCCTCGGTGCCGGTGACGACGTTGGTGTGGTCGACGACCTCGCGGCGGGAGATCTTCCAGATCGCGGCGCTGGAGGCGACCAGGAAGACGGCGACCACGGCGGTGCCCCAGTCACCGAGGTCCGTGACGGACTCGGCGCCCGCGCCGACCAGCGCGGCGGCCGGGAGGGTGAGCACCCAGGCGACGGCCATACGGGTCGCGGTGGACCAGCGGACCACCCCGCCCTTGCGGCCGAGGCCCGCGCCCATCACCGAGCCGGAGACGACGTGCGTGGTGGAGAGGGAGAAGCCCAGGTGGGAGGAGGCCAGGATGGCCGTCGCGGCGCTGGTCTGGGCGGCGAAGCCCTGGCGCGGCTCCAGCTCGGTCAGGCCCGTGCCCATGGTGCGGATGATGCGCCAGCCGCCGATGTAGGTGCCGAGCGCGATCGCCAGGCCGGCGGAGAGGATGACCCAGGTGGGAGGGTTGGAGCCGGGGGAGATGGCGCCGCCCGCGATCAGCGCGAGGGTGATGATGCCCATCGTCTTCTGGGCGTCGTTGGTGCCGTGGGCGAGGGAGACCAGGCCGGCGGAGGCGATCTGGCCGGCGCGGTAGCCCTTGCGGGTGGCCTCGCCCTCGGCCTTGCCGCCGATGCCGTAGGAGAAGCGGGTGGCCAGCATCGACGCGAGGCCCGCCACGAGCGGCGCGGCGACGGCCGGGAGCAGCACCTTGGTGACCAGCACGTCGCCGTGCACGGCACCGAAGCCGGCGGAGGCGACGGTGGCGCCGATCAGACCGCCCATCAGGGCGTGCGAGGAACTGGACGGCAGGCCCACCAGCCAGGTCAGCAGGTTCCAGAGGATCGCGCCGACCAGGGCGGCGAAGATGACCTCGGGACGGATGCCGGTCTCGTCGACGAGACCCTTGGAGATCGTGTTCGCGACCTCCACGGAGAGGAAGGCGCCGACCAGGTTGAGGGCGGCGGACATGGTTACCGCGATCTTCGGCTTCAGGGCGCCTGTGGAGATGGTGGTGGCCATCGCGTTCGCGGTGTCGTGGAAACCGTTCGTGAAATCGAACGCGAGTGCGGTTACCACCACAATCGCGAGGATCAGCGAGAAGCTTTCCATTTACCCAGGCAATCGTTCGAGGTCGTTGGCTGGATGAACGTAGGCAACCTGGGTGAACGGAAGATGAACTGAGGCGGGCGTGGCGGTGTCCGAACAGGGTGAATGACGTTCCGCTTGGCCCTCACGGCCCAGGCGCCCCTTGGCTACCGGCCCCGCGCGAGGGTCCGCAGCCGGCTCGTGGGCCCGTTGAAGAGATTCTGGTCACCCGGCAGCCGGCCCTTGCCGCCGTACTGCCAGATCGTCCAGTACCGCCATCCGCCCGGCAGCTTCCCCGGCCGCTCGGTGCCGTGCCGGGCGATCCACAGGGGGTTGCTGGAGGAGAACGCGCGGCTGTTGCCGGTGCAGAGCTTCCACCACTGGGCGGTCGTGTAGATCACCGGGCGGCGGCCGGTCTTCCGCCTGACCTCGTTGCTGAACGACCGGATCCAGCGGACCATCCGCTTCTTGCCGACCCCGTAGCACTTGTGCTTCTTGTCATACGGGTTGTACTCGATGTCGAGCGCGGGCGGCAGCGTCCAGCCGTCCGCCCGCCAGCCGCCGCCGTGCCGCACGAAGTACGCGGCCTGCCTGGCCCCGGAGGACGTGTCCGGCCGGGCGAAGTGGTACGCGCCCCGGACCAGGCCCGCCTTGCGGGCGCCGTTGTACTGCTGGGAGAAGTAGGGATTGCGGTAGTCCGTGGACTCCGTCGCCTTGACGTAGACGAACCGCGCGCCCTTGGACCGGGTGGCCGGCCAGTCGACGTGTTTCTGGTGGGAGGAGACGTCGTGTCCGTGCGGCTTGGCCGCGGTCAGTGCCAGAGGACCGGCCGCCGCGGGCGCGCCGCCCGCGAGGGCGAGCGCCGCCGTGGCCGCCACGAGGACACCGGTGCGGCGACGGAGGCGGGTGCGTTCACGGGCCATGTGTCTCCCCGGGTCGGCGGACGAGGGATCGTCCGGCGGGCAAGGCAGACCATTCAAGGCCCGGCGATCATCGAATCCGCGCCTCATGTGCGGCGATTCCATCCGATTTCCACCCGTTCGGGGGTGCGCGCTTCCGGCCGGACGTGAGAGCCCGCCCCCTTTCCGCGGCCATGGCTGGCAGGATCACGGCATGGCTGAACAGGGGCGGAACGCGGAACAGGAACGTATCTGGGCGGAACTGGTCGCGACGGCGCGGCGGACCGTAGCCGACGGACTGGTGGTCGGCACCTCGGGGAACGTCTCGGCGCGCGTCGGCGACCTCGTGCTGGTCACCCCGTCGGGCGTGCCGTACGACCGGCTCACCCCGCAGGACATCACCGGTGTCGACCTCACCGGACGCCAGGTGCTCGGCACCCTGGTGCCGACCAGTGAGCTGCCCCTGCACCTCGCCGTCTATCGCACCACCGACGCCCGCGCGATCGTCCACACCCACGCCGTGCACGCGACGGCGGTCTCCACGCTCGTGCCCGAGCTGCCGCTGGTCCACTACATGGCCGCCGCCCTCGGCGGCCCCGTCCGCGTCGCCCCCTACGCCACCTACGGCAGCGACGAGCTGGCCGAGAACATGCTCCGCGCCCTGGCCGGCCGCTCCGGCTGCCTGCTGCAGAACCACGGCACGGTCACCTACGGCGCCGGCCTCGACCAGGCCTACGACCGCACCGCCCAGCTGGAGTGGATGTGCCGCCTGTGGCTGACGGCGTCCGGTGTGCCGGGTCTGACACCGACCCTGCTGACCGAGGCACAACTGGCCGAGGCCGGGGAACGCTTGAAGGGGTACGGCCAACGGAGGTGACCCCTTGCCGCCCAGCCCTTCGCTCCCACGCTTCGCCGATCGTCTCGCCCGCCTGCTCGGTCCGGCGCGTCCTGCCCGCCGCGGCGCTCCGCCGCGACGAACCCGGCCGGCGGTGCCGGACCCGCCCGCACCACGCTCCTCACCCCACCCCGCCTTTCGGCTGGCCGGTGACCGCGACCCCCACGACACTGGACGCGTGCGCCCCGTCAAAGCGACCGCCACCGCGGTCACCGCGGTCCTGGCCGCCGGCATGGCCTCCGTGGCCGTCGGCCGGCTCGCCAGCGACGCCGCGCTGAAGGCGCCCGCGGGCCGTCCGCTGCCCACCGAGCCCCGGCTCACCGTGCACGGCACCGCCGCCGGCCAGATCATGCTCACCCGCGACCTGGCCGCACTGCGCCCCGGTACCTACGGCCTCGCCGGCGACGGCTCCCACGCGGTCGTGGGCCCCGTCCTGGGGGCGGCCCAGCACACCGCCGACACCGTCGTACGCCGCCTGGAACGCGTCACGCACGGCTCCTTCGCCCCCGGCGACGCGGTGTGGCTCACCCCCAACCTGTACGTCGGCAATCCGTCCGCCGCCCTCGGCCTCGACCACGCCGACATCGACGTGCCCGGCGAACTCGGCGAGCTGCCCGCCTGGTTCGTGCCCGGCCACCGGGACACCTGGGTGATCGCCGTGCACGGCCTGGGCACCACCCGCGAACAGGCCATGAACCTGATGGGCTTCCTGCACGGCCGCCGGCTCCCGGTCCTGGCCCTCGCCTACCGGGGCGACCTCGGCGCCCCGCGCCCGCCGGACGGACTGAACCACCTCGGCGAGACCGAGTGGCGGGACCTGGACGCGGCGATCCGCTACGCCGTGCGCTACGGCGCCCGCCGGGTCGTCCTGCTCGGCTGGTCCACCGGCGCCACCATGGCCCTGCGCGCCGCCGAGCACTCCCCGGTGCGCGAGCGCATCGCCGGACTGGTCCTGGACTCGCCGGTGCTCAGCTGGGAGGCCACGCTGCGCGCCCTCGCCCAGGCCCGGCGCACCCCGCACTCGCTGCTGCCGCTCGCCGTGCGGGCCGCACAGGGCCGGGCCGGCCTGCACGCCGACCGGGTCGCCGAGATCACCGACCCCGACCGGCTCACCGTACCGACCCTGATCTTCCACGGTCCCGACGACCGGGTGGCCCCGTGGGAGTTCTCCCGCCGGCTCGCCGATGTGGTCGCTCTGCACCCCGTGGCGCGGGCCCCGCACGCGGCGATGTGGAACGCCGACCCCAAGGAGTACGAGGAGCGGTTGCGCCGCTTCCTGACACCTCTGATGTGAGACCCGCGAACCCCTCCGGTGACGTGCCTCCCGGCCGCGGGCGAGGAGGGCCCGCGACCGCCGGCCGGGCCGGTGCGGAACATTCCGTTTAAGGCCGTACAACTGGCTTGATCCGCCCTCCTCGCCCCGCCCGGCCCCCCGTGCCTTGGCCAGCCCCGTCGCCCGCGGTGACATTCCGTTTGGGTTTTCGGACCGTCAACCGGAAGACTGCACCCGTGACGTCCCGTATCCCGCGCGACTCCAGGCTCCGACTCGTCCGACCGCGACCCCTGGCCGCCGCCCCCAGAGCTGTGAACCAGCGGCGTCCGCGCCGCCCCGCACCCCGGCCGCCGGAGGGCACGCCCGCCCCCGCCGAACTGGCGAGAATGGCACGCATCGGGCTGGCCGGGCCGGTGCGTGTGGCCCGCTGGGCCGACGCCGCGCTCGGCCCCGGCAGCGACGGTGCCGCCACCGACGGCAAGGCCACCCTCTCCGCCGCCACCGCCGAACGCGCCGGCGCCGACCTGGGACTGAGCGCCGCCCAGGTCCGCGCCGACTGGGACACCGCACGACTCGCCGGACTCGTCGAGGTGCACGGCGACAGCGCGCGCCCCGGCTGGCGGCTGCGTGCCTGGGACCGTGACGACAGCGCCGTACTGCGCGGCTGGGTCGCCCTCTTCGACGCGTGGTCGCTCGCCTCCCCAGAACCCGAGGAGCACGAGCCGGCCGCCGTCGCCGAGGTCGTCTCGGCCATGCCCCAGGTGCTCTCCTTCCTCCAGCTGTCCGCCGGTCCCGTCCCGGTCGAGCAGCTGCTCGACCTGCTCCAGCAGCGGGTCACCGAACTGCGCACCGAACGCTGCGAGGTCCCCTACGAGCCCGGCACCGAGCTGCCCGCCACCCCCGGGCCCGGCGCCGGACACCCGGCCGCGTCCGGATCCGGACAGCCGGCGACGTCCCCGGACCCGGCGGACCCGGCCCCCGCCGCCGACACCACGCTCGCCCCGCTGCTCGACTGGGCGCTGCGGGCCCTCGCGGCCGTGGGCGCGCTGACCTACGGCGACGGCCAGGCCACCCTCACCCCCCTCGGCAACTGGGCGGTGTGGGTCAAGCTGGAGCAGATCTGCGTGGCCGCGCAGAGCCCGGCCGGCAACATCGAGCAGTCCGCCGAGGACATGCTCCGCGGCTGCGCCCAGCTCCGCCCCAACGCCGCCCGCGCCGAGTACCGCGCCTGGCTCGCCGCCCGCCCCGTCGGCAGCGCCGTCACCGAGCTGATCCAGGCCGCGCACGGCGAGGACGCCCTGCTGCGCGGCCTGGCCTTCGAGGCGCTGCGCGTCGTCGGTGCCCCCGCCGAGCCCGACGTGCGCGGCGTCGTGGACGAGCCCGCCGTGCGGCCCTACGCCCTGCTGTGGCTCGCCGAGCACGACGGGGCCGACCCGGAGGACGCCCACGAGGTCCTGACCCGTGAGGAGGCGACCTGGCTGTGGGTGGACACCGCCGCGGCCGTCGCCGACCACGGTGAGGCCCCGATGCTGGTCCGGCATCTGGAGTCCGCGGTGCAGCCCACGGTTCCCCAGCTGCTCGACGAGGTCCGCGCCGTCGGTCATCCGCGCACCGTGCAGGTGCTGGTCGCGCTCGCCGCCGCGCACCCCGACCCGGCCCTCGCCAAGGCCGTGCGCCGGGCCGCCTTCCAGGTGCACACCGGGGGGTGAGCCGGCCCGGGGGCGCGCGGGTCCGGAGGAGACGAGCCGGTCCGGGGGGTGAGCGGGTCCCGGGGGGTGAGCGGGTCCCGGGGGGTGAGCGGGTCCCGGGGGGTGAGCGGGTCCCGGGGGGTGAGCGGGTCCCGGGGGGTGAGCGGGCCGTAGGTCAG
>NZ_BMTD01000018.1:122228-175016 GCF_014649495.1 Streptomyces filipinensis
GGCGCGTACGTACCGAAGCTCCAGATGTTGCCCTCGGCGTCACGGGCCATGTAGTCCCGCGAGCCGTAGTCCTGGTCCGTCGGAGGCATCAGGATCTCCACGCCGTGCTCCAGGGCCCGCTGGTGGTGGGCGTCCACGTCGTCCACGACGACGTACACCCCGGCGGGTCCCGCGTCCTTCATCGCCGTGTCGAACAGGCCGCCCCGTCCTTTGGAGCCGATCATCACCGCGCCGTTGCCCTGGACCAGTTCGGCGTGCATCACCTTGCCGTCCTCCGTCTCGTACACCGACAGCTCGGTGAAGCCGAGGGCCTCCGTGAGCTGCCGTATCGCGGCCTTGGCGTCCGCGTACAGCACCGTGGGGTAGAGGCTCGGCCGTCCGCCGCCCGTACCTGCCATGCCGATCACTCCTTCGTGCGTCGGTTCCGTGGCGCCTTGCCCAGTCTCGCAGCCGCCACTGACAACGCCTCAGCGGAACGTGACGCGCTGCCCCACCTCCCCTGGTGCCTGTCCGCGGCGCCGAACCACCGGGCCCGCGGCACCGCCGGACCGCCACTCGAACGGGCGACTTCCCGCCCCGCCCGCCCCGCCACCGGCCCCCGTCCCGCCGCCCGCGACTACGCTCTGCGCCTGATCCGCGGCCGAGGACACCGAAGGGGGACGCAGGTGGCCACCCCACCACCCGCCCACCACCCACCCCACACCACGCCCGTCCGCCGCGCCGTCCCCCGCGCCCCGTCGAGCACGACCCCACGCCCGGCACCGCCCGCGACCCCCCACCGCGGCACCGCGCGCGTGCGCCGCGTTCTCCCCCTCCTCGCCGGCGTTCTCCTCGCCGTCGGTCTGCTGGGTGCCGCTCATCACGTGCGGTCCGTCCCGTACGGGGACCGTTTCGTGCCGGCCGTGCACGGGGAGCGGCCGGCGGCGGCCGGTGCGTGGACCTCCCGGGCGCGGGGAGCCGAGGTGGTCGCCTACGACACCCGCAGCGGGGCGCCGCGCTGGCGGTACGCGCGCGTGGGCCGCCGGCCGGTCGCCGTGCTGACCACGGGCGGGCAGGCGGTCGCGCTGTGGGACGACGGGCTGCTCACCGGCACCGACGGCCGCTCGGTGCGCTGGCACCGCGCGCTGCCCGACGCGGCCGAGTGGCTGCCGGGCCAGGGCGGCACCGGAGTGCTGCGCCCCCTCGGCCGGGGCATCCTCGCGGTCGTCACCCCGCACCGCGTCTCCGCGTACCGTCTCGCCGACGGCGATCTGCGCTGGCTGCTGCCCGCCCGCACGAGCTGCGCGTTCCGGCCCGAGGGCGCCGTACGGCGCGGCACGGCCCTGCTGATCGCCCAGCCCTGCGCGCGGGGCGCCTGGACCGGGCAGCTCGTGGCGCTGGACGATCTCGGGCGGATCACCCCGGACCGCACGCCGCTCGGCAACGGCCCCAGGCGGCGGGGGCCGAACGCGCGGACGTAGAAAAACCGCTTGCATGGCCCCGTTAGACTTATCCCATGGCCATTCTCCTCGCGCATTAGACGGCGGGAACGTCCTCAGCCGCCCACCCGCCAATCCCTGTACGCCCTGGAGTCTGTCCGTGATCTCCGCCTCCGGTATCGAGCTGCGCGCCGGTGCGCGCGTCCTCATCGAGAACGCCACCTTCCGTGTCGCGAAGGGCGACCGCATCGGACTCGTCGGCCGCAACGGCGCCGGCAAGACCACCCTCACCAAGTGCCTGGCCGGTGAGGGCATCCCCGCCGCCGGCCAGATCACCCGCTCCGGCGAGGTCGGCTACCTCCCGCAGGACCCCCGTACCGGCGACCTGGACGTCCTCGCCCGGGACCGCATCCTGTCCGCGCGCGGGCTCGACGTACTGATCCGCAAGATGCGCGAGAACGAGGAGCGCATCGCGAGCGGCAAGGGCGGCACCCGCGAGAAGGCCCTCAAGCAGTACGAGCGCCAGGAGACGGAGTTCCTCACCAAGGGCGGATACGCCGCCGAGGCCGAGGCCGCCACCATCGCCGCCGCGCTGAACCTGCCCGACCGGGTGCTCGGCCAGCCGCTGCACACCCTCTCCGGTGGTCAGCGCCGTCGTATCGAGCTGGCCCGGATCCTGTTCTCCGACGCGGACACGCTGCTCCTGGACGAGCCGACCAACCACCTCGACGCGGACTCGATCATCTGGCTGCGGGACTACCTGAAGACCTACCGCGGCGGCTTCATCGTGATCTCCCACGACGTCGACCTGGTCGAGACGGTCGTCAACAAGGTGTTCTACCTGGACGCCAACCGGTCCATGATCGACGTCTACAACATGGGCTGGAAGCTCTACCAGCAGCAGCGCGAGGCCGACGAGAAGCGCCGCAAGCGCGAGCGCGCCAACGCCGAGAAGAAGGCCGCCGCGCTCAACGCGCAGGCCGACAAGATGCGCGCCAAGGCGACCAAGACGGTCGCCGCGCAGAACATGGCCCGCCGCGCGGACAAGCTGCTCTCCGGGCTGGAGGCGGTCCGCCAGTCCGACAAGGTCGCCAAGCTCCGCTTCCCGGAGCCCGCGTCCTGTGGCAAGACCCCGCTGATGGCCGAGGGCCTGTCGAAGTCGTACGGCTCCCTGGAGATCTTCACCGACGTCGACCTGGCCATCGACAAGGGCTCCAGGGTCGTCATCCTCGGGCTCAACGGCGCCGGCAAGACCACCCTGCTGCGTCTGCTCGGTGGGGTGGAGCAGCCCGACACCGGCGAGGTCGTCCCCGGCCACGGGCTCAAGCTCGGCTACTACGCCCAGGAGCACGAGACCCTGGACCCCGACCGCACGGTCCTGGAGAACATGCGCTCGGCCGCTCCCGACATGGACCTGGTCGAGGTCCGCAAGGTGCTCGGTTCGTTCCTGTTCTCCGGTGACGACGTGGACAAGCCGGCCGGTGTCCTCTCCGGCGGCGAGAAGACCCGTCTCGCCCTGGCCACCCTGGTCGTCTCCTCGGCGAACGTGCTGCTCCTGGACGAGCCCACCAACAACCTGGACCCCGCCAGCCGCGAGGAGATCCTCGGCGCCCTGCGCACCTACAAGGGCGCGGTCGTCCTCGTCACCCACGACGAGGGTGCCGTCGAGGCGCTCCAGCCCGAGCGGATCATCCTGCTGCCCGACGGCGTCGAGGACCTGTGGGGCTCCGACTACGCGGATCTCGTCGCCCTGGCGTGAGGCACGCGTCGCCCTGGCGCGATCGAGACCCTGATCCCGGCTGATTCCTGCTGATCCCGATTGATCCACTGGGTATGGATCATTCGGCCGATCCGTGATCCATCATCTGTGTGAGATCTCCTCGTATCGGGGTGTGTCGTACACGGATTTCCCGGCCGATCCCCTGCGTGCCAAGGGATCGGCCGCTTCGCGTCGCTGACCTGGCACTTCGCGAATCCACCCGTTCGGCCCTCCGGACACCACCCCTTGGAATTGAGTATTCCGCTTGTGGGGATGAGCTCCTGTCGTCACAACGATGTCTCACGGACCTTGCCGAATGGGTGGCCATCACGCCCAAGAGGGGTGATCATGAGGAGACCAGAGCGCACTTCCCATGAGGAGGCACGGGTGGCCGAGACTCTGAAGAAGGGCAGCCGGGTGACCGGCGCCGCGCGCGACAAGCTCGCGGCAGACCTGAAGAAGAAGTACGACTCCGGTGCGAGCATCCGGGCGCTGGCCGAGGAGACCGGCCGCTCGTATGGCTTCGTGCACCGGATGCTCAGCGAGTCGGGCGTCACGCTCCGTGGGCGTGGCGGAGCGACCCGGGGCAAGAAGGCCGCATCGTCCTGACTCCGGGCGGCCCATCGGCTTCGATGGTGGCCACCCGGTCGGCATTCTGATCGACCGGGTGGTTACTGTGCAGTCACTTAGCATGCCGTAACGGCACTGCGTGATGACCGCACCCATCGGAGGCGCCCCATGGCTTCGCCCGACCAGGACCTCGCTCCTGTACTCGACAAGGACGGCGTACGGCTCACCGTCGACGACACGCTCGCCACGGTGACGCTGACCAACCCGGCCAAGCGCAACGCGCAGAGCCCCGCCCTGTGGCGGGCGCTCACCGAGGCCGGGCGGCTGCTGCCGGGCTCCGTCCGTGTCGTGGTGCTGCGTGGCGAGGGCAGGTCCTTCTCCGCCGGACTGGACCGGCAGATGTTCACCCCGGAGGGGATCCCGGGCGAGCCGTCCTTCATCGAACTCGCGCGCCGTGACGACGCCGGGCTCGACGCGACCATCGCCGAGTTCCAGGAGGCGTTCACCTGGTGGCGGCGGAACGACATCGTGTCCATCGCCGCCGTCCAAGGACACGCCATCGGGGCCGGTTTCCAGCTCGCGCTCGGCTGCGATCTGCGGGTCGTCGCGGACGACGTGCAGTTCGCCATGCGTGAGACCAGTCTCGGTCTCGTACCCGACCTGACCGGCACGCACCCGCTGGTCGGTCTCGTCGGGTACGCCCGCGCGCTTGAGATCTGCGCCACCGGACGATTCGTCGGGGCGGCGGAGGCGGTGGCGTCGGGGCTGGCCAACGTCGCCGTGCCCGGGGACCAACTGGACGACGCGGTACGGGACTTGGCGTCGGCGCTGCTGGGCGCGCCGCGCGATGCCGTCGTGGAGACCAAGGCGTTGCTCCGTGGCGCCGCCGATCGTACGTACGACGAACAGCGCGCGGCCGAGCGTGCCGCTCAGGCCCGGCGACTGCGGGACCTGGCCGGCGTCGGCGAATAGAGGGGACTGCCCAAGCGGGCGGGCCCGTCAGCCGACCGCCGTGATCGCGACGGCCACGGTGGGCCTGTCCGCCAGTGCGTCCCTCACGGCGGCGCGCACCCGCCGGGCCACGTCCACGGCCCGGTGGTCCGTGCCGGTCGCCAGCTCCACGCGCACGTCCTGCCCACCCAGGCCGAACGCACCCGCTGGCGGGGCACCGCCTGGTGGTGGCCCTCGGTCCTCGGCGGCCTGGCCGTCGTGGTCCTGCTCGCCCTGGCTCGCTCACGACGATCCTGCGCCGCCGGCGGCTGACCGAGGTCCTGATCGACACCGGCGACGGCGCGTACGCCCTCCTGCGCGCCGGGGCCCTGGAGCCGGCCCTGGCCCAGGACGCCGTCCGGCAGCGGGGCGTGACCCACGCCGAGGTCCGGCTGCGGGGCCGCGGTACGGCACCCGTGGCGGGGGTCCGGCTCCAACCGGAGCCGGGGACGGACCCGGCGGCGGCCCTGACCGAGTTCACGACCCGGGCCCTGACCCACGCAACACCGGTCGGCGGGCCTGGCGTCGCTTGCGGCGGAGGTACGGCTGAGGGCCGTCAAGCACCGCGCGGAGAGGGTCGTTTGACGGCGGGCGGGGAGCCGGCCCGCCAGGCGGGCGGGGCCGTCTCGATCGGCGGCTCCGCCGCGTGGGCGCGAGCAGCCCGCCCCCGACCGGCACTCAGAACCCGTGCCGCATACCCCCGTCCACGGGCAACATGACCCCGCTCAGATAGGAAGCGGCCGGAGACAGCATGAAGGCCGCGACCCGCCCGAACTCCTCCGGCGCCCCGTACCGCCGCAGCGGGATCCGCGACTCGTTCGCGGCCCGGGTGGCCTCCGGGTCGGCGGACAGCCCGTCGAGCTCGCGCACGCGATCCGTGTCGATACGCGACGGCAGCAGCCCCAGCACCCGGATCCCCCGCGGCCCCAGCTCGTCGGCGAGGGACTTGGCGAACCCGGCGAGTCCCGGCCGCAGCCCGTTGGAGATGGTCAGCCCCGGAATGGGCTCGTGCACCGACGCCGACAGCACGAACCCGATGACCCCGCCGGGCTCCAGTTCGGCCGCCGCCGCGCGAGCGACCCGCACCGCGCCGAGGAACACCGACTCGAACGCGTTCCGCCACTGCTCGTCGGTGTTGTCCGCGACGAACCCCGGCGCCGGGCCGCCCACGCTGACCAGCACGCCGTGGAAGCCGCCGAAGTGCGTACGCGCGGCCGCGATCAGCCGCTCCGGAGCCTGCGCGTCGGCGTTGTCCACGGCCACGCCGACCGCGTTCGGGCCCAGTTCGGCGGCGGCGTCGGCCACCCGCTTCCCGTCCCGGCCGCTGATCACGACCTTCGCCCCGTCGGCGACGAGTTCCCGCGCGGCGGCGTTGCCCAGCCCGCGGGTCGCCCCGGTGACGACGTACACCCGGTCCTTCAGTCCAAGATCCATGGCCCCTATCCTGCCTCGTCGTCCCCGAACAGCGTCAGGGCGGTGTTCACCAGCCCGATGTGGCTGAACGCCTGCGGGAAGTTGCCCAGCTGGCGGCCGGTGACGGGGTCGTACTCCTCGGCCAGCAGCCCCACGTCGTTGACCAGGCCCACCAGACGGTCGAACAGTTCCCGCGCCTCCTTCGTCCGGCCGGTCATGTGCAGCGCGTCGGCCAGCCAGAACGAGCAGGCCAGGAAGGCGCCCTCGCCGCTCGGCAGCCCGTCGACCACCGAGTCCCCGGTGTCGTACCGGCGCAGGAAGCCGCCGTGCCCGAGGCCGTCGCGGATCGCGTCGACCGTGCCGATCACCCGCGGGTCGTCGGCCGGCAGGAAGCCGACGCGCGGGATGAGCAGCAGCGCCGCGTCGAGTTCCCGGGAGCCGTAGCACTGCGTGAAGGTGGCGCGCTCGGGGTCGAAGCCCTTCTCGCACACCTCCCGGTGGACCTCGTCGCGCAGGCCTCGCCAGCCCTCCAGGTCGCCGTCCAGCTCCTTGTGCTGCTCCAGCGTCCGCACGGCCCGGTCGGCCGCCACCCACACCATCACCTTGGAGTGCACGAACTGGCGCCGGCCGCCGCGCACCTCCCACAGGCCCTCGTCCGGCTGCCGCCACGCCGCCGCCAGGAACTGCATCAGCGCGCGCTGGATGGCCCACATGTGCGGCCGGGTCGGCAGGCCCGACGCGCGGGCCAGCGACAGCGAGTCCATCACCTCGCCGTACACGTCGAGCTGGAGCTGGTCGACGGCGCCGTTGCCGATGCGTACGGGACAGGAGCGGGCGAAGCCGGGCAGCCAGGGCAGTTCCCGCTCCGGCAGCCGCCGCTCGCCCGCGACGCCGTACATGATCTGCAGATCGGCCGGGTCGCCCGCGACCGCGCGCAGCAGCCAGTCGCGCCAGGCCTCGGCCTCGTTGTGGTAGCCCGCGGTGAGCAGCGCGCCGAGGGTGAGGGTGGAGTCGCGCAGCCAGCAGTACCGGTAGTCCCAGTTGCGCACGCCGCCGGGCCGCTCGGGCAGCGAGGTGGTGGCCGCGGCGACGATCCCGCCGGTCGGGGCGTAGGTGAGGGCCTTCAACGTGATTAGGGACCGCACGACCAGGTCCCGGTACGGGCCGTCGTAGCGGCACTCCCGGGCCCAGCGCCGCCAGTCGGTGACGCTGCTCTCCAGGGCCTCGTAGGGGTCGGTGAGCGGCGGCCGGCGCTCGTGCGAGGGGTGCCAGGTGAGCACGAACGCGACCCGGTCGCCCTCGCCGAGGGTGAACTCGGCATGGGTGCCGTAGTCCTCGCCCCAGGTCCGCACGGCCGGTTCGGAGCGCAGCCAGACCGAGTCCGGGCCCGCGACGGCCACCCGGTGCCCGTCCGAGCGGCGCACCCACGGCATGATCGAGCCGTAGTCGAAGCGGAGGCGGAGGGTGCTGCGGACGGTGACCCGGCCACGGACGCCTTCGGCGATCCGTACGACGTCGGGGGCGCGGTCGCGCTGCGGCATCAGGTCGGTGACGCGGACCGTGCCGTCGGTGGTCTCCCACTCGGTGTCGAGGACGAGGGTGTCGGAGCGGTAGGCGCGGCGGGCGCAGGTGTCCGCTCCCCGCGGGGCGATCCGCCAGTAGCCGTGGTTCCCGTCGCCCAGCAGCTTCGCGAAGCAGGCGCCGGAGTCGAAGCGCGGCAGGCACAGCCAGTCGATCGAGCCGTCGCGGCCGACCAGCGCGGCGGTCTGCTCGTCACCGATGAGGGCGTAGTCCTCGATGCGCGGGTCCACGGGGTGCGGCTTCCCGGCGGACGCCGGGGCCAATCAGGTGGTGCGCCTGAGGAGTGAGACCGTCCGGGTCAGGCCCGGGTCACACCGCTGCCGGTTCCGTCTCCTCCGGCTTCGCCTCCGCCGAGGCCTCCTGCCGGTCGCGGATCTCCCGGCGGACCAGGCACCACCAGCCGACCGGGACGGCCGCGGCGAACAGCCACCACTGGATCATGTACGCGTAGTTCAGCGGGGCGTCCTCGCTGCCCGGGTCGGAGATCTGCTCCGGGGAGCCGTCCCTGGGCGTCGGCGCCGTCTGCTCGACATAGCCGCCGAGCACCTGCGCGCCGAGCCGGTGCGCCTCCTCCGCGCTGTTGATCAGCATGATCTGCCGGTCGGGGAGGCCTTTGACGTTCTTGATGCCGCTGGCCGCGGTGGTCTCGTCGGCCATCAGCCGCCCGGTGACGGTGGTGCGGCCGGCCGGCGGTGCGGGGATCTTCGGGAAGGCGGTCTGCACCCCGTTGGCGGGGATCCAGCCGCGGTTGACGAGCAGCACCCTGCCGTCGGCGAGGACGAACGGCGTGAGCACGTGGAAGCCGACCTCGCCGTCGGAGTTGGTCCGGCGCCGGACCACGACCTCCCTGGCGGTGTCGAAGGTGCCGGTCGCGGTGACCGTGCGGTACTTCTCGGTGCGGGTCACGGCGTGCCCGGGAGAGGACAGCCGCTCGACCGGGACCGGCTCGGCGTGCAGCGCCGAGGAGACCAGGTCGTTGCGAGCGGTGCGCTCCAGGTACCGGTGGTGCTGCCAGATGCCCAGCCTGATCATCGTCGGGATCAGCGCGATCGCGACGAGCGTGAGGATGACCCACTGGCGGGACAACAGGAAGCGGTAGCGGTGCACCCCACGACGGTACCTCCGAGCCGTGGGGTGCATTCGGGCGGGTACCGGGTCACACCCGGTCGACGATGCCCGTCTTTCCGTCGGCCCGGGCGCAGTGCGCGCCGCAGAACCACTTGCCGTCGGCCTCCACGCCCTGGCCGATGATCTGCACCCGGCAGTGCTCGCAGATGGGGGCCATGCGGTGGATCGCACAGGAGAAGCAGTCGAACACATGCACAGCGCCCTGTGCGTGGACCTCGAAGGTCATTCCGTAGTCATTGCCGCAGACTTCACATTTCGCCATGCGCCACAGGGTGGGCCGTCGCCGGGACGAGGGCGAGCGGGTTCCGGGTGAGTCGTGTGCCAATCACTCATCCGTACGATCACCCGTCGGCGGGCTCCACGTCCCGCAGCAGCTGCCCGAACGCGGCCTCGTCGACGATCGGCGTACCGAACTGGCGCGCCTTGACCACCTTGGACGTGCCCGAGTCCGGGTCGTTGGTCACCAGCAGGCTGGTCAGCCGGGAGATGCTGGACGCCACATGCAGGCCGGCCTCGGTGGCCCGGTCCTCCAGCAGTTCGCGGTCGGTGGAGGTGTCTCCGGAGAACGCCACTCGCATGCCCTGTTTGAGGTGTTTGCCGTCTTCGTAGCGACCCGGGTTGGGATAGGGGCATGCGGGCCTTTTACGGGAAGGGCGCCAACTGCTCTGCCGGTAGCCGCCGTAGCCACCTGGTCCGCCGGTCGACTGCCGGGGCACCGGACGGTCCGACCACTCCGTCAGCGGCCGGCACTCCAGCAGCGGCAGTCGTAGGCCGCCCGCCGCCGCGGCCCGCAGGCTGGGCCGGAAGGCCTCCGCCAGCACGCGCGCGTCGTCCAGCGCGTGGTGCGCCCGCTGCTGTACGACCCCGTAGTGCGCCGCCAGCGACTCCAGCTTGAAGTTGGGCAGCGGCAGCCCCAGCTCCTTGGACAGCGCGATCGTGCACAGCCGCTGACGCACCGGAGCCTCGCGCCGCGCACGCGCGTACTCCCGCGCGATCATCTGCCAGTCGAAGACGGCGTTGTGCGCGACCAGCACCCGGCCGTCCAGCCGGGCCGCGAACTCCTCGGCGACGTCCGCGAACAGCGGCGCCCCTTCCAGCACCTCGCTCGTCAGGCCGTGTATCCACACGGGCCCCGGATCGCGCTCCGGGTTGACCAGCGTGTACCAGTGGTCCTCGACCTCGCCGCGCTCGTCCAGCCGGTAGACGGCCGCCGAGATGATCCGGTCGTCCCGGGCCAGGCCGGTGGTCTCCACGTCAACGACCGCGTATCCCTTCGGATACACGGCCGGCCACTGGGTGGGGGAGGACACTGCGGTCGCACGGTCTTCGAGCATGGTCACTGAGGATACGGGCCACGACTGACAGTCCGGTGCCACAGGTGCCGCCCGCAGGTCCGCGAAGCCGCTCGGCCGCTCGAAGCTCGTACACCCGCGTGCTCGAAGCGCGTACACGCGCGTGTCCGCCGCTCGTACACCCGCGTGCCCGCCCGTGCTTCTCACCCGGCCGGGCCGGGCGGACGGCCGGGTGGGAGCTCCTCCGGTGCCAGCAGCGACCGCACCAGCGCGCGTACCGCCGTCACGAACAGCCGCTCGGTGTCCACCGGGCGGGCCAGCGCACGCGCCAGCGCCGGGTCGTCCCCGGCGGTGACGCCACGCCACAGCTCGTCCTCGCCGGGGTGCTGGGCCGGGGCCCGCTCGCGGTTGCGCTCCACCAGCACATGGCCGACGACCTGGAACTGCACCGCGCGGACGAACTCGGCGGCCCGCGCGCCGCGCAGCCCGGCCGCGTGCGCCTCGCACACCAGGACCTGCTGCGCGGGCAGGAACATGCGCTCGGTCAGGCCCCGTTCGTGCACCAGGGCCACCAGATGCGGGTGGTCACGCAGCCGGCGGCGCAGCTCCCGGGCGATACAGACCACACGCTGCTCGGGTGTGTGCCCGGACGGGCGGACCTCGCCGAGATCGGCCACCGTGCGCTCCACCAGGGCGTCCAGCAGCGCCTCCCGGCCGCCCACGTGCCAGTAGATCGACGTCACCGCGGTGCCGAGCTCGGCGGCGAGCCTGCGCATGGTGAGCGCCTCCGCGCCGTGCTCCCTGACCAGCCCCGCGGCGGCCTCCAGCACCGCGTCCCGGCTCAGCGCCGCCCTCACCGCCCTGCTCGCCACGATGCCCCCCACGCCCGTCCGTACGCGTGTCTTTACCCCGGACGAGGTCTGCTGTAACTGTGTTACAGGTGACGGTCCGTCAGAAGAAGGGCGGTACGGCGTATGGCACGCGTACGGTACGGCGCACGGACCGAGAAGGAGATCGCCGCGACGCGCACCGCCGGCGCGCGGCTCCCCGACATCTGGTCCACCGGCGTGGTGGCCGTCTGGGAGACCGACCCGGACGCGGTCGCCGCGGTCCTGCCACCACCCCTGAAACCCACCGGAAGCCCACTCGTCCGGGTGACCGTCAGCAAGGTCGGCCTGCCCGGACCCCCGCTCGGCGCGGGCTCGTTCGCGGTGGCCGCCGCACACGGCGCGGTCGAGGGCTGGTACCCGCTCGTCATGCCGATGACCCAGGAACGTGCCCTCACCGGCGGGCGCGAGGTCTTCGGCGAGCCCAAGAAACTCGGCGAGGTGACCGTGGAGCGG
Organism: Streptomyces filipinensis; assembly: GCF_014649495.1. Taxonomy (GTDB): domain Bacteria; phylum Actinomycetota; class Actinomycetes; order Streptomycetales; family Streptomycetaceae; genus Streptomyces; species Streptomyces filipinensis. The sequence goes on from NZ_BMTD01000018.1 coordinate 133,723, forward strand.
GACGGGAGCGGCCTGCGCGCGGCCCTGGCCCGGCACGGCATCGCGTTCGTCGAGGTGCGCGGCACGGTCGACAGTGAACTGCCCCTGCCGGAGCCGGCCCGCAGGACCGATTTCTACTTCAAGTTCCTCCCCGCCGTGGACGGTTCCGGCCTCGACACCGGCCCCGTGCTGGTGCACTGCGTGCGCCGGGAGAAGGTGCGCCGGCTGGAGCGCGTCACCGGAGAGGTCGTCCTGCGTGAGTCGGCGTACGACCCCGTGGCCGACCTCCCGGTGCTGCGGCTGCGAGAGATCACCCTCGGCGAGAAGACCAGCGACCAGAGCGGCCGCGTCGTCGAACGGGTCGACGCCCGGGCGCTGCTTCCGTACGTCCACCAGCGCTACGACGATCCGCTGCAGCTCCTCGACGCGCCGCCCGAAGGGGGCAGCTGATGGACCTCGAAGCCGGACAGGTCGCCGTCGTCACCGGTGCCGCGAGCGGGATCGGGCTCGCGATGGCCCGCCGGTTCGCCGCCGAGGGCCTGAAGGTGGTCCTCGCCGACGTGGAGGAGGCCGCACTCGGCAAGGCCGCGGCCGGCCTGCGCGCCGAGGGTGCCGACGTGCACGCGCGCGTGGTCGACGTCGGCGAACGCGCCCAGGTCGTCGAGCTGGCCGAGGCGGCCTACGACACCTACGGCGCCGTGCACGTCCTGTGCAACAACGCGGGCGTCGGCTCGGGCGCCGAGGGCCGGATGTGGGAGCACGACCCGAACGACTGGCGGTGGGCCTTCGCCGTCAACGTGTGGGGCGTCTTCCACGGCGTCCAGGCCTTCGTCCCCAGGATGATCAAGGCGGGTCAACCCGGTCATGTGGTCAATACATCCTCCGCCGACGGCGGCATAGCACCGCTGCCGACCGCCTCCGTGTACGCGGTCACCAAGGCGGCCGTGGTCACCCTGACCGAGTCCCTGTACGCGCATCTGAAGGCCGAGCACGCGCGCGTGGGTGCCTCGGTGCTCTTCCCGGGCCCGCACATGCTGCGCACCGGCCTGTGGGAGTCGCACCGCAACCGCCCCGCCCGCTACGCCAAGCAACGCCCGCGCAAAACCCCGTACCGCAGCCTCGACCAGTGGGAGGCGGCGATGCGCGCGGCCGGCCAGGAGGTCCGCTTCACCCCCGTCGAGCAGGTCGCCGAGCTCGTCGTGTCCGGTATCCGGGCGGACCGCTTCTGGCTGCTGCCGGCGAGCGAGCACAGCGACGCCCAGATCCGCGCGCGGTCCCGGTCGATGCTGGACCGGGCGAACCCGTCGTACCTCGAACGCTTCGTTCTGGACTGAGAGGGGGTTCCCGTGACCGAGGCTGCTGCCGGCCGCGACGACCCGTACCTGATCATCTCCTCCGACTGCCACGCCGGGCTGCCCAGCGAGCAGTACCGGCCCTACCTGGAGACCCGTTTCCACCGGGACTTCGACGAGTTCCTCGCGGGCCGCGAACGGCGCCGCGAGGAGATGACCCGGCTCGGCATCCGCAACGAGGCGTTCGCCGACCGGTGGTTCCGCGACCACGAGGAGGGTCTACGCGGCGGCTGGGACACCGCACAGCGCCTGAAGGAGCTGGACGGGGACGGCGTGGCCGCCGAGGTGGTCTTCCCGGACGCCGACGCCGTGGACAGCCGCACCGCCGCCCCCTTCGGCGTGGGCCTCGGCCTCTCGGGCGACCAGGACCCGGACCTGGGCATGGCGGGCGCGCGGGCGCACAACCGCTGGCTCGCGGACTTCGTCTCCGAACACCCCGAACGGCACTGCGGCGTCGCCCTGTTGCCGGTGACGGCCCCCGTCGACCAGGTCGTCGCCGAGGTCCGGCGGGCCCGCGCGTCAGGCCTCGGCGCGTTGCTGATCCCGGCCATGTGGGCCGGCGGGGAGCCGTACCACGACCGCCGCTACGACCCCGTCTGGGCGGCCGCCGCCGAGTGCGGCATGCCGGTGCTCACCCACTCCGGGGCCGCCCCGCGCGAGGAGTACGGCGACCACCTCGGCATCTATGTGAGCGAGGTGACCTGGTGGCCGGCCCGGCCGCTGTGGTTCCTGCTGTGGTCCGGGGTCTTCGAACGCCACCCGGGCCTGCGCTTCGGGGTCGCCGAGTCCGGCTGCTGGTGGCTGCCGAACCTGCTCTGGTTCATGGACCGCCTCTATCTCGGCGCGCACGGCGGCAAGAAGCTCTCGCCGTTCGAGGAGCTGAAGCGTCCGCCGCACGAGTACCTCGACCGGCAGGTGTTCGTCTGCGCCACCAACACCAAGCGGCGGGAGCTGGCCCAGCGGTACGAGATCGGTGTCGACAACATCCTCTGGGGCAGCGACTTCCCGCACCCCGAGGGCACCTGGCCCGACACGCGCGCGTGGCTGCGCCGTACCTTCCACGACATCCCGGTGGGCGAGACCCGCCGCATGCTGGGCCTCGCGGCGGCGCGGGTCTTCGGCTTCGACGTCCAGAAGCTGACGCCGCTCGCCCGCCGTATCGGCCCGACCCCCGCCGAGCTCGGTCAGCCGGCCGACCAGGCGGCCGTCGAGGCGTCCTGGTCGCGTTCGCGCGAGGTGGGCCGGCACTGGCTGACCGACCACGACTTCCCCGTGCTGGGGGTGACGCGATGAGCGACCGGTACACGGTGATCTCCGCCGACTGCCATGCGGGAGCCGATCTCCTGGACTACAAGCCGTACCTGGAGAAGCGGTACCACGACGACTTCGACCTCTGGGCGGCCACCTACGTCAACCCCTACGAGGACCTGCTGGCCGACGCCGCCGACCGCAACTGGAACTCCGAGCGGCGCCTCGCGGAGCTGGAGGCGGACGGGATCGTGGCAGAGGTGATCTTCCCGAACACCATCCCGCCGTTCTTCCCGTCCGGCTCGCTGATGGCCCCGCCGCCGACCGCCGAGGACTTCGAGCGGCGCTGGGCCGGGCTGCGCGCCCACAACCGCTGGCTCGCGGACTTCTGCGCGGCCACGCCGGGCCGCCGGGCCGGCGTCTTCCAGATCCTGCTCGGCGACGTCGAACAGGCGGTCAAGGAGATCCGCCGGGCCGCGGCGGCGGGCCTGAAGGGCGGCCTGATGCTGCCCGGCACCCCGCCCGGCTCCGGCCTGCCCGAGCTGTACTCGCGCACGTACGACCCGATCTGGGCCGCCTGCGCGGAACTCGGCCTCCCCGTCAACCACCACGCCGGCTCGGCCTCCCCGCCGCTCGGCGAGGAACCGGCCGCCCGCGCGGTGTTCATGGTGGAGACGACCTGGTTCTCCCACCGGGCCCTGTGGCACCTGGTGTTCGGCGGCGCCTTCCGCCGTCACCCGGACCTGAGACTGGTCCTGACCGAACAGGGCTCCGGCTGGATCCCCGGAGTGCTCGGCATGCTGGACTACTACCACGGCCGCCTGGTCGCCGCGGCCACGAAGGCGGACACGGCCGAGGCCAAGTTCGGCGCCGGTCTCGCCGACGGCATGGGCGCGCCGCCCTCCCGGGTCTGGCGGGACAACTGCTTCGTCGGCGCCAGCTTCATGCGCCCGCACGAGGTGCCGCTGCGCGACCGCATCGGCGTCGACAAGATCATGTGGGGCAGCGACTACCCGCACGACGAGGGGACCCACCCCTACACCCGCGAGGCGCTCCGCTTCGCCTACCCGGGCGTCCCCCGCGACGAGCTCGCGGCCATGCTGGGCGGCAACGCGGCCCGCGTCTACGGCTTCGACCTCGCCCTCCTGGACCCCATAGCGGCGAAGGTGGGCCCCACGGCGGCCGAGCTCGCCGAACCCCTGACGAAACCCCCGGCGGACGCGACCAGTCCGGTGTTCGCGCGGGGGGCGTCGGTGCGCGTGTGGTGACGTCCGGGGTGCGTCCTGCCGGACCGGCGGCCGTGGAGGTGCGATCCTCCGTGCTGTGACGGAACCCACCCACGAAGAGGCCCACGGGGGCGCGCTCGGCTCGCGGCTGAACTGGCTGCGGGCCGCCGTGCTCGGCGCGAACGACGGCATCGTCTCCACCGCGGGCATCGTCGTCGGCGTGGCCGGCGCGACCGAGAGCCGGTCCGCGCTGCTCACCGCCGGACTGGCCGGCCTGCTCGCCGGTTCGATGTCCATGGCGGCCGGGGAGTACGTCTCCGTCTCCACCCAGCGCGACTCCGAGACGGCCGCGCTGGCCGTGGAGAAACGGGAACTGCGGGAGCAGCCGGAGGCCGAGCTGCGGGAGCTGACCACGCTGCTGCAGGAGCGCGGCCTGTCCCACGAGGTGGCCCGGGAGGCCGCCGAACAGCTCACCGCGCGGGACGCGCTGCGGGCTCACGCGCGCGTGGAGCTCGGTATCGACCCGGAGGAGCTCGCCAACCCCTGGCACGCGGCCTGGGCGAGCTTTCTGGCCTTCACGGTGGGCGCGCTGCTGCCCCTGCTGGCCATCGTCCTGCCCCCGGCCGGCCTGCGGCTCGGCGTCACCGTCGGCTCCGTCCTCGCCGCGCTCGTCCTCACCGGCTGGACCAGCGCCCGCCTGGGCGCGGCGGACCCGGCGCGGGCGGTCCTGCGCAACATGGCGGGCGGTGCGCTGGCCATGGGGGTCACCTACGCGGCGGGCAGCCTGCTGGGAGCGGCGGGCGTGTGATCACCCCGGTCCGCGTCCCGCGGCACCTCGGCGAGCGGCCCGCACAGGGGACGTCGTACCGTGAGGTGCGCTCGACCACCCCCTGAGCGCACCCGCACGATCCCGCACGAGAAGGACCCTCGCCATGCGCGCCACCACCATCCACGCCCCCTACGACATGCGCGTGGAGGACGTCCCCGAGCCCATGGTGCAGCTGCCCACCGACGCCGTGGTGCGGGTGCTGCGCTCCTGCATCTGCGGCAGCGACCTGTGGGCCTACCGGGGCGAGGCGGCCCGGCAGCCGGGCCAGCGCATCGGACACGAGTTCCTCGGTGTCGTCGAGGAGACCGGCTCCGAGGTGGGCACGGTCAAGCGCGGCGATCTGGTGGTCGCGCCCTTCATGTGGTCCGACGGTGTCTGCGACTACTGCCGCGAGGGCCTGACGACCTCCTGCGAGCACGGTGGCTTCTGGGGCTCCGTCGGCTACGACGGAGGCCAGGGCGAGGCCGTGCGCGTGCCGTTCGCCGACGGCACCCTCGTGCGACTCCCCAAGGACGCGGCCGGCGACGACCACCTGCTGTCGGCCCTGCTGACCCTCTCCGACGTCCTCGGCACCGGCCACCACGCCGCCCTCGGCGCGGGCGCCCGCCCCGGCGCCACGGTCGCCGTCGTCGGTGACGGCGCGGTCGGCCTGTGCGCCGTGCTGGCCGCCAAGCGGCTCGGCGCCGAGCGGATCATCGCGCTGGGCCGGCACGAGGTCCGCACCGACATCGCGCGCCGCTTCGGCGCCACCGACGTCGTCGCCGAGCGCGGGGACGCGGCCGTCGAGGCCGTCCGTGAACTCACCCGCGGCCAGGGCGCACACGCGGTCGTGGAGGCCGTCGGCACCGAGCAGTCCATGCGGACGGCCGTCAACATCACCCGCGACGGTGGCGCGATCGGCTTCGTCGGCGTGCCGCACGGCAGCGGCACCGGCCTGGACCTCGGCGTCATGTTCGACCGGAACATCGCCCTGCGCGGCGGCGTCGCACCCGTCCGCGCCTACATCCCGGACCTGCTGCCGGACGTCCTCGACGGCACGATCGACCCCTCGCCGGTGTTCGACATGACCGTCGGCATCGAAGGCGTGCCCGACGGCTACCGGGCCATGGACGAGCGCACCGCCCTCAAGGTGCTCGTCACCAACGACCGGTAGCCCGTCACGACCAGCGGATCGGCAGCGGCAGCGCCGTGAGCAGACCCGAGACCGCGACGACCGCGCCCAGCACGATCAGCTCGGCCCGGGCGGGCGGGTACGCGGTCAGCGGGCCGGCGGCGCGGCCCAGCCGGATCCGCGCCCACAGGGCGAGCAGCCCGACGGCGGCGACCAGGACCACCTTGGCCAGCAGGGTGCGCCCGTACGCCGTCGTCGTCAGCTGCTCCAGGATCGTGGCCGAGGGCATACGCCGCAGCGAGCTGCACACGCCCGTCGCGGTGACGGCCGCCAGCAGAACGGCCGCCACGCGCGCGTAGCGGCCGAGCAGCGCGGCCCCGGCGGGAGCGCCACGCCACCGCCCGATCAGCCGCAGGGTGTGCAGCAGACCGCCGGCCCACAGCGCCGCGCACGTCAGATGGACCAGCGTCAGACCTGAGCCGATCAGCGGGCTCTGCTCGGTCGGGGGGTGCGCCCGCAGCGCCTCCGCGACCACGACCGCGCCCAGGGGCCACACCTGGGCCGCCGGACGCCGGGAGAACGCGCACAGGGCCGCCAGCGGAAAGGCGTTGACCTCCACCAGGGCCAGTGCGCCGTCGCGGGAGCCGTACAGGCCGCCGACGTCGATCTGGCCGAGGCCGTGCGGGATCAGATCGCCCGCGGCCACCACCGAGGCGAGCGCGAGCGCGGCCACGAAGCCGACGGCACCGGCGAACGGCGCCCAGCTGCGCGGCCGTTCGGCCGGCACACCGGGCAGGCCCCGCGCCAGCCGGTGCGCGAACAGCTCGCCCAGGGGCACACCGAGCGCGGCGAACAGCACCGCGCGCAGCAGCCCGATGCCGCCGGCTCCCGGCGCGGCGGCCTCCCCGGTGCCGTGCAGCGCCGCCGACGGCCCGAGCAGCGGGATCAGGGTGCCCAGCGCCACCAGGACCAGGAGGGCGACGGCCCGGCCGGTGCCGGACCGCCGGGCGCGGCCGTCTTCGTCGCTCAGCTCGGCGGACGGGCGTATCAGGCTCACCCCGTGATCTTCGCCAGTCGCCGCAGAACCGGGCAAGTCCCGGAAAACAACTGGTGTACGGCATTCCACCGATACATATGTTTCCGGCCGCCCCCGCGTTCACCGCCAGTGGGCGCTGTCCGACCCCCAGGGCACCGGAGGCCTCGTCCAGTCGGCGGGGCCACCCGTGAAGGACACCGGCGGCAGCGCGTACCGCAGCCGGCCGAGCGGGCTGTCCCGCTCGGCCAGCCACGCCTGCGGCCCCTCGTACGCCGCACCCGTGGCCGCGGCCGGCCGGATCCCTTCCGTCAGCCAGAGCGCGGTCCGGGCCAGCGCCAGCCGCACCCACCGGCCGCCCCCGTCGTACGACTGCTCGGTCAGCGCCCGCAGTACGGCCGCCGCCAGCAGATACCCGGTGCCGTGGTCCAGGGCCTGCGCGGGCAGCGCGCCGGGCTCCGCGGCCGAGCCCTCGGTCGCCGCGATACCGGTCGCGACCTGGACGAGGCTGTCGAAGCCGCGCCGCCCGCCCCAGGGGCCGTACGCGCCCCACGCCGAGAGCTGCGCCACGACCAGCCCGGGCCGGCGCGCGAACAGGGCCTCCGGGGAGAGCCCGTACCGGTCGAGAGCGCCGGGCCGGTAGCCGGTGACGACGACGTCGGCCGAGGCCAGCAGCTCCTCGAAGGCGGCCCGGTCGACACCCAGGTCGAGCGTGGCGGACCGCTTGCCGAATCCCGTGTCGGCGTGCTGCTCGGGCAGCTCGGGCAGCTGCGGGGCGTCCAGGCGGAGCACGTCCGCGCCGAGCAGGCCGAGGGTGCGGGTGGCGACCGGCCCGGCGAGGACCCGGGTGAGGTCCAGTACGCGCAGCCCGGCCGCGGGCAGCAGCGCGGCGGCGGCCGGATCCAGGGGCGCGAACACGCGCGTGGGTGCCGTGCTCCGCCGCTCGCGCTCGACCAGCGGCCGTGCGGACACCTCGGCGGCCTGCTCGTGCGCCCGCCACTCCTCCGGGGTGCGCAGGGCGACGGCGAGGCCGCCGGCGCCGCAGACCGTCTCCTCGACCTCGCGTGCGGAGCGTTCGGCGAGCCGAGCGGCCACCGCCTCCACCGAGGCGTTCGCCGGCATGCCCAGCGCGCCGAGCAGACGGGCCCGGTGATGGGCGTAGTTGGCATGGGTGCGCACCCAGCCGTCGGCCGTCGGCCAGAACCGCGACAGCGGCGCGAAGCCGACCGGTGCCCGCCCGTCGACCAGCAGGTGCCGCTCACTGTGGAAGGCGGCCGCGACGGCGCCGTCGTCGACCCGGACGCCGGGCACCTCGGCGAGGCCGGCCCGGCGGGCCGCCAGCTCCGCGGCGGCCAGCGCACAGGAGCCGACACAGGCGCGGGCGAGCTCCCGGACGGGAAGGCGCGCCTGGAGCGCGCCTTCCCGCGGCACCGTGGTGACCCGCACAGGAGCGGCGGGATCGCCGCCCAGGGCGGACCATGCGAACTTGATACCAGTCATGACTGTACTATGCAGTATTGACTGAATCAATATATCGATAGAGGTGGACGCTGCTGCTCAACGGCTGCGTGAGGGCTACTTGACGGCACGCAGCGCGTTGACGACGCCGAAGCCGTAGAAGCCGTTGACGCGCTTGCCGCCGACGCAGGTCGCGTCCACGACCCCGTCGCCGTTGCCGTCGTAGGGCCCGCTCGGGCAGCCCGGGTTGTCCGCCTCGGCCTTCAGCAGGGCCTGCAGCTGAGCCGGGGTGGCGTGGGGATGGGCCGACTTCAGCAGCGCGGCGACCGCGGCCACGTGCGGCGAGGCCATCGAGGTGCCCTGGAGGAAGCCGTACTGGCCGTTCGGCAGCGTGGACAGGATGCGCCCGTTCTTCGACGGGGTGTCCGGGATCTGGAACTTGTCGCCGCCCGGCCCCGCCACGTCGATCACGCCCTGGCCGTAACTGGAGTAGTACGACTTGGCGCCCTTCACGCCCACCGCGCTCACGGTGACCACGCCGGGCAGCTGGGTCGGCACGTCGAAGCACTCGTGCGGGTCGACCGTGCGGGTCGTGGCGGTCGAGTCGTCGGGGCTGGAGGCGTCCGTGAGCGCGTCCGCGTCCAGGTCGTCGTTGGAGTTGCCCGCGGAGGCCACGTTGAGTGTGCCCTTGCGCTGTGCGTACGACTGGGCCCTGTTGACCGCGTCAACGATGGCACGCTGATCGGGATCATCCATGCAGTTGTACAGCCACGGATCAACGTAGTAGCTGTTGTTGGTGATCTGGATGCCGTGGTCGGCGGCGAACACGAACGCGCAGACCACACTCTCCGGATAGAACAGAGAGGTGGAGTCCGGCTGGGCCACCGTGATGCTCGCGACCTTCACACCCGGCGCCACCCCGGCCACGCCTATGCCGTTGCGGGCCGCGGCTATCTCACCGGCCACATGGGTGCCGTGGTAGTGATCGGCGTCCGCCGGACGCCACGCGCCGTACGTCGTGTCCGCCTTGCCGCTCACGCAGTTCGCCGACTGGGAGGCGGAGAAGTTCGGCGCGATGTCCGGGTGGGTGTCGTCGACGCCGGTGTCGATGACACCGACGGTCACGCTCCTGCTGCCCGGGTTGATCCGCGCGGCCTCGTCGGCGCCGATCGCCCGCAGATCCCACTGGTCCGCCTCCAGGGGTTCCTCGCCCGCCGCCGCACCGGCGGCGAGCTTCGCGGCCTCCGCCTTCGACAGGACCTGCACGGCGCCCTCGTCGGTCGTGCCCGCGGCACTGAGCGGCGCGGTGCGCGTGGCGCCCGCCGAGTCGACCCCGCGCACCGCGCGCATCCGCGCGCCGAAGCCGGGGTTCGCCGAGTGGGCGACGATCACGCCGATCCGGTCGTAACGGGCCACGACGGTGCCACCGTTGCGGAGGATCTCGCGCTGCACCGACTCGATCGTGTGGCGATCGGTACCGGTGTTGACCACATACGCGAGATTCGGTCCGTCGTCCGCCGCCCGCGCCGCCGGGGCCGTGACGGGTGCCGCCGAGGCGGCCGCCGGCAGGAAACCGAGCGAGGCGGTCAGCGACAGCACGACCGGCACGGCGAGAGCGAGCCGGCGTCTGGAGCGCAGATGAGCCATGGGATCTCCACATCATCCGGATACAGAACCGCCCGAGACACACAGGTTGGTGCTCGGGCAGGTACATGACGGGTGGTGCAGGCAGAAGCTATCCCCCTGCCTTGCCCCTCAGCAATCACTTGGCAATGACTCACCAAGACCGCTTGCGAATGAAACTCATAGGACTTGAACCGCTCCTCGCGTGGCGCCGTGGACCTTGGACGGGGAGCACGAGCACCATCGAGCCCCCGCCCTCAACGGCATCCGCAACGCGAGGAGACTTCGTGGCCACCGAGACACCGCCCCCCGCGACCCCGGGGGCGCCACTTCCCTCCACCGAGGAGTTCGTCGATGTGCAGCACAGCGCGGAGTTCGGTGAACTGCGCCGCGCCCACCGCTCCTTCGCCTTCCCGCTGACCATCGCCTTCACCGCCTGGTACCTGCTGTACGTCCTGCTGTCCAACTACGCGGGCGGCTTCATGGGCACCAAGGTGGCCGGCAACATCAACGTGGCCCTCGTCCTGGGCCTCGCCCAGTTCCTCACCACCTTCCTCATCGCCTGGTGGTACGCCCGGCACGCCGCCGCCAAGCTCGACCCCAAGGCGGAGGCCATCAAGTCCCGGATGGAGGGCGGCGCATGAGCCCCGCGCAGCACACCCTGCTGGCCGCCGGTGAGGCGAGCGAGCACCGGACACTGATCATCACCCTGTTCGCGGTGTTCGTCGCCGCGACCCTCGTCATCACCGTCTGGGCCGGCCGCCAGACCAGGGACGCCGCCGACTTCTACGCGGGCGGACGGCAGTTCACCGGCTTCCAGAACGGCCTCGCCGTCTCCGGCGACTACATGTCCGCCGCGTCCTTCCTCGGCATCGCGGGCGCCATCGCCCTGTTCGGCTACGACGGCTTCCTGTATTCCATCGGCTTCCTCGTCGCCTGGCTCGTCGCCCTCCTCCTGGTCGCCGAGCCGCTGCGCAACTCCGGCCGCTACACCATGGGCGACGTCCTGGCCTACCGCATGCGCCAGCGTCCCGTCCGCACGGCCGCCGGCACCTCCACCATCGTCGTGTCGATCTTCTATCTGCTCGCCCAGATGGCGGGCGCCGGCGTCCTCGTCTCGCTCCTGCTGGGCATCACCAGCGACGGCGGCAAGATCGGCATCGTCGCCCTGGTCGGCGTCCTGATGATCGTGTACGTCACCATCGGCGGCATGAAGGGCACCACCTGGGTCCAGATGGTCAAGGCGGTGCTGCTGATCGCCGGCGCCCTGCTGCTGACCTTCCTGGTCCTGCTGAAGTTCCACTTCAACGTCTCCGATCTGCTCGGCAAGGCCGCCGACAACAGCGGCAAGAGCGCGGCCTTCCTCGAACCGGGCCTCAAGTACGGCGCCACCGGCACCACCAAGCTGGACTTCATCTCGCTCGGCATCGCCCTGGTCCTCGGTACCGCGGGCCTGCCGCACATCCTGATCCGCTTCTACACCGTGCCCACGGCGAAGGCCGCCCGGAAGTCGGTCATCTGGGCGATCGGCCTGATCGGCGCCTTCTACCTGATGACCCTCGCCCTCGGCTTCGGCGCGGCGGCCCTCATCAAGCCCGACGAGATCATCGCCTCCAACAAGGCGGGCAACACCGCCGCACCCCTCCTGGCGCTGCATCTGGGCGGCGTCGACTCCAGCTGGGGCGCCGTCCTGCTCGCCAGCATCTCCGCCGTCGCCTTCGCCACCATCCTCGCGGTCGTCGCGGGCCTGACCCTGGCCTCGTCGTCCTCCTTCGCGCACGACATCTACGCCAACGTCATCAAGAGGGGGCGGGCCACCGAGAAGCAGGAGATCGGCGCGGCCCGCTGGGCGACCGTCGGCATCGGCGCGGTCTCGATCGTCCTCGGCGCCCTGGCCCGCGACCTGAACGTGGCCGGCCTGGTGGCCCTCGCCTTCGCGGTCGCGGCCTCCGCCAACCTGCCGACCATCCTCTACAGCCTGTTCTGGAAGCGGTTCACCACCGCGGGTGCCCTGTGGTCGATCTACGGCGGTCTGGTCACCGCGGTCGGCCTGGTGCTGTTCTCGCCGGTCGTCTCCGGCAAGCCGACCTCGATGTTCCCCGACGCCGACTTCCACTGGTTCCCGCTGGAGAACCCCGGCATCATCTCCATCCCGGTCGGATTCCTGCTCGGCGCCGTGGGCACCCTGCTCTCCAAGGAGGCCCCCGACACCGGGAAGTACGCGGAACTGGAGGTGCGGTCCCTGACCGGCACCGGAGCACACTGACGTTCGTACGACGGCCGCGTCGAAAAGGGCCTGTAGGGTCCTACGACGCGGCCTTGTCGTACCTCGTCGGATCGGGTCGCTGTCGTTGTCAGTGGTGTCACGTAGGCTCGCAAGTGACGGAACAAGTGACGTAGGACAATTGCTTCGGGAATCGAGGGAGGGGGCCCACGTGCTCATCGACACCTACGGCCGAGTGGCCACCGACCTGAGGGTCTCGCTGACCGACCGCTGCAATCTGCGCTGCACGTACTGCATGCCCGAGGAGGGCCTGCAGTGGCTGGCCAAGCCCGACCTGCTCACGGACGACGAGATCGTCCGCCTCATCGACATCGCCGTACGGACGCTCGGTATCGAGGAGGTCCGCTTCACCGGGGGCGAGCCCCTGCTGCGCCCCGGTCTGGTGGGTATCGTCGAGCGCGTCGCGGCGCTCGCGCCGCGCCCGCAGATGTCCCTCACCACCAACGGCATCGGCCTCGGACGCACCGCGACCGCCCTGAAGGCCGCGGGCCTCGACCGGGTCAACGTCTCCCTGGACACCCTCCGGCCGGACGTCTTCAAGACCCTGACCCGCCGCGACCGCCACAAGGACGTCCTCGCGGGGCTCCAGGCCGCCCGCGAGGCAGGCCTCACCCCGGTCAAGGTCAACACCGTCCTGATGCCGGGCCTGAACGAGGACGAGGCCCCCGACCTGCTGTCCTGGGCCGTGGAGCACGACTACGAACTGCGCTTCATCGAGCAGATGCCCCTGGACGCCCAGCACGGCTGGAAGCGCGACAGCATGGTCACCGCCGGGGACATCCTCGCCTCCCTGCGCACCCGCTTCGACCTCACCCCCGAGGGCGCCGACACCCGCGGCTCCGCCCCGGCGGAGCGCTGGCTGGTGAACGGCGGCCCGCACCGGGTCGGCGTCATCGCCTCGGTCACCCGCCCGTTCTGCGCGGCCTGCGACCGCACCCGCCTCACCGCCGACGGCCAGATACGCACCTGCCTGTTCGCGACCGAGGAGACCGACCTGCGCGCGGCCCTGCGCTCCGGCGCCCCGGACGAGGAGATCGCCCGGATCTGGCGGCAGGCGATGTGGGGCAAGAAGGCGGGAGCGGGCCTGGACGACCCGTCGTTCGTCCAGCCGGACCGGCCCATGTCGGCGATCGGCGGCTAGGCGCCCTCGGGCTCCTGCCAGTCCGCGAACTTCACCACGTCCTTCAAGAAGCCCCGCACCCCGAGGAACTGCGACAGATGCTCGCGGTGCTCCTCGCAGGCGAGCCACGTCTTGCGCCGCTCCGGCGTATGGATCTTCGGGTTGTTCCACGCCAGCACCCACAGGGCCTCGGCTCGGCAGCCCTTGGCGGAGCAGATCGGGGTCTCGTCACTCACGGGTTCGTCTCGGGTTCGTCTCGCGGAAGGGGCGCAAACAAGGCGACGCCGAGCAGCCACGGGGGGAGCTGCCCGGCGTCGGTCCGTCGCTCCGACGGGGGATGCGGAGCGCGTACGCAGTATGTCACGGCTACCCCACCGCCCGGCACTGGAACTACATGATTGATCTGAGCTTTTCTTGAGCTTGACGGGCGGCGCCGTTCCGCTTCCGCCGTGTCGTCCGTGGTCACACGGGGTCGGGCCGCTTACCGTCCGTCCCCGCCGGATGACTCGCCGCATCCTGCGGAACGGACCCCTCCGGGGCCTCCTCCGCGCGCGGCGGCGTGATCATGGGCCGCGCCGGCGCGGTGACGAACGTCGACGGAAGGGACGGCGGCCGCTCCCGGCCCGCGTTGGCGACCACCACGGCGATATAGGGGAGAACCGCGCCGAGCACGAGCGCCACGAGGGCCACGTACCGCTCGACGTTCCACAGGCAGACGGCGAGAATCACCGACGCCGTGCGGATCGTCATCGAGATGACGTACCGCCGCTGCCGGCCCCGTACGTCCTCGGCGAGTCCCGTCCGGGCCCCGGTGATCCGGAACACCTGGCTGCCGCCGCCGTGCTGTTTCCGCATCACATTCCACCATCCACCCACATCGGACTTCGCCCGACCTCCCACGTTACGCCCCGGTCTCGCCCCCCACGAGACCGGGGCGCCCCCTGCCTGCGGTGACGCGCCCGGCCCCGCCGCGCACGGGGGAACCCGACATGCGCCGTCCGGCCCACCGACCCACACTGGCCCTAGTTGCTCAGGTCGAGCCGTACGAGGAGGCAGCCATGGGCTGGTTGTGGGCGATCATCGTGGGATTCGTGCTGGGCCTGATCGCCAAGGCGGTCATCCCGGGAAAGCAGCACAGCCCGCTGTGGCTGACCACCATCTGCGGCATGCTCGGCGCCATCGTGGGCAACGCCGTCGCCCGCGCCCTGGGCGTCGAGGCGACCCGCGGCATCGACTGGAGCCGGCACATCTTCCAGCTGGTGGCCGCGATCATCATCGTCGCGGCGGTCGACGCCCTCTACATGGCGACGCTGGGCAAGAGGAAGCAGCAGCGCGCCGGTGCGTGACCCGTCAGGGGCGCGGGGTACTGCGCGAGAAACCACGGCGAAAGCCGCACTCCGCAGATCACCCGCGCCCCCACGGCGCTGTCCGGCACAGCGCTATCCGGCGACGACCTCCACGGCCGCCAGGTTCTTCTTGCCGCGCCGCAGCACCAGCCACCGCCCGTCCAGCAGATCCTCGGACGAGGGCACCGCGTCCTCGGACGCGACCTTCACGTTGTTCACGTAGGCCCCGCCCTCCTTCACGGTCCGCCGCGCAGCGGACTTGCTCGCCACCAGACCGACCTCGGCGAACAGGTCCACGACCTGACCCAGCTCCGCGACCTGGATGTGCGGCACCTCGGACAGCGCCGAGGCCAGCGTCCGCCCGTCCAGTTCCGCGAGCTCACCCTGCCCGAACAGGGCACGGGACGCGGCGACGACCGCGGCTGTCTGCTCCGCGCCGTGCACCAGCGTCGTCAGCTCCTCGGCGAGCGCGCGCTGCGCGGCCCGGGCCTGCGGACGCTCCTCGGTCTGCCGCTCCAGCTCCTCGATCTCCTCGCGGGACCTGAAGCTGAAGATGCGCAGGAACTTGGAGACGTCCCGGTCGTCCGCGTTGACCCAGAACTGGTAGAACGCGTACGGCGTGGTCATCTCCGGGTCGAGCCACACCGTGCCGGACTCGGTCTTGCCGAACTTGGTGCCGTCCGCCTTGGTGATCAGCGGCGTGCCCAGCGCGTGCACCACCGCGTCCGGCTCGACCCGGTGGATCAGGTCCGTGCCGGAGGTGAGGTTGCCCCACTGGTCGCTGCCGCCGGTCTGCAGCGCGCAGCCGTGCCGCCGGTACAGCTCCAGGAAGTCCATGCCCTGCAGGATCTGGTAGCTGAACTCGGTGTAGCTGATGCCCGCGTCGGAGTTGAGCCGCCGGGAGACGGCCTCCTTGGCGATCATCTTGTTGACGCGGAAGTGCTTGCCGATGTCCCGCAGGAACTCGATGGCCGACAGGCCCTGGGTCCAGTCCAGGTTGTTGACCATCACGGCGGCGTTCGGCCCGTCGAAGTGGAGCAGCGGCTCGATCTGGGCGCGCAGCCGCTCCACCCAGCCGGCCACGACCTCCGGCGCGTTCAGCGTGCGCTCGGCCGTGGGCTTCGGGTCGCCGATGAGACCCGTGGCGCCCCCGACCAGCGCCAGCGGACGGTTGCCCGCCTCCTGGATGCGGCGCATGGTCAGGATCTGCACGAGGTTGCCGAGGTGCAGGCTGGGCGCGGTCGGGTCGAAGCCGCAATAGAACGTGACGGGACCGTCCGCGAACGCCTTGCGCAGCGCCTCTTCGTCCGTGGAGAGGGCGATGAGCCCCCGCCACTTCAGCTCGTCGACGATGTCCGTCACGGTTCTCGTGTCTCCTCGGTGATCGTGGGGCAGTCGGGTGACAGCCGACTACGAGGTTATACGCCCTGACTGACAGAGCTCATGTTGAAATCCGGGATCCGCAGCGCGGGCATCGCGGTCCGGGTGAACCAGTCGCTCCACTCGCGCGGCAGCGTCTTCTCCGTACGGCCCGCCTCCGTGGCCCGCCGCAGCAGGTCCACCGGCGACTCGTTGAACCGGAAGTTGTTCACCTGCCCGGTCACCTCGCCGTTCTCCACGAGGTAGACGCCGTCCCGGGTCAGGCCCGTGAGCAGCAGCGTCGCCGGGTCGACCTCCCGGATGTACCACAGGCAGGTCAGCAGCAGCCCGCGCTCGGTGCCCGCGATCATGTCCTGCAGGGAGCGGTCGTCCCCGCCGTCCAGGATCAGGTTCCCCGGCGCCGGGGCCACCGGCAGCCCGGTCAGGGCCGCGCTGTGCCGGGTGGTCGTCAGGTTCCTGAGGACGCCCTCGCCGATCCAGTCGGTGGAGCGGGTCGGCAGACCGTTGTCGAACACCGACTGGTCGCCGCCGGAGGAGTGGGCGACCACGAAGGGCGGGCACTCCAGGCCCGGCTCGTTCGGGTCGCTGCGCAGCGTCAGCGGCAGCGCGGAGAGCTTCTCGCCCACACGCGTGCCGCCGCCCGGCCTGGAGAACACCGTCCGGCCCTCGGCGGCGTCCCGGCCCGATGCGGACCACAGCTGGTAGATCAGCAGGTCCGCGACCGCGGTCGGTGGCAGCAGCGTCTCGTACCGGCCCGCGGGCAGCTCCACGCGCCGCTCCGCCCAGCCGAGCCGTACGGCCAGTTCGGCGTCGAGCGCGCCCGGATCGATGTCCTTGAAGTCCCGCGTGGCGCGGCCCGCCCAGGCCGAGCGCGTGCGGTCGGGCGACTTGGCGTTCAGCTCCAGCGTGCCGGTGGGCTGGTCGTGCCGCAGGCGCAGCCCGGTGGAGGTGCCCAGGTACGTCGACACCAGCTCGTGGTTGGCGAAGCCGTACAGTTCCCGGCCGCCCGCACGCGCGCGTGCGAACGCCTCGCCGAGCGCCGGCGCGAAGTCGGCGAACACCGCGGAGGAGGTCTCGGCCGGCGCGTCCGTGAAGTCGGGAGCCGCCGGGACGCCCTCGACCAGCGGCTGCGCGTCCTCGGCGGGCCCGGCGCCGCGCGCGGCGGCTTCGGCGGCCCGCACCAGCGGTTCCAGCTCCTGCGAGGTGACCGCCGAGCGCGACACGACACCGGAGGCGGTGCCCTCCTTGCCGTCGACGGTGGCGATCACGGTGAGCGTACGACCGCGCGTCACCCCGTTCGTGGTGAGCGCGTTGCCGGCCCAGCGCAGGTTGGCGGTGGAGTGTTCGTCGGCGATCACGACACAGCCGTCGGCCCGGGACAGCGCGAGCGCCTGCTCGACGGTCTCGTGCGGCTTGTGGGTGCGGGCGCTCATCGACCGGCCTCCTGCGTGGTGTTCAGAATGTTGACGCCCTTGAAGAGGGCGGACGGGCACCCGTGCGACACGGCGGCCACCTGTCCGGGCTGGGCCTTGCCGCAGTTGAAGGCGCCGCCGAGGACGTAGGTCTGCGGACCGCCGACGGCGGCCATCGAGCCCCAGAAGTCGGTCGTGGTCGCCTGGTACGCCACGTCCTTGAGCTGCCCGGTGATCCGCCCGTTCTCGATCCTGAAGAAGCGCTGCCCGGTGAACTGGAAGTTGTACCGCTGCATGTCGATCGACCAGGACCGGTCGCCGACCACGTAGATGCCCCGGTCGACGCCGCCGATCAGGCCCTCGGTGGACAGTCCGGCGGGATCCGGCTGCAGGGACACGTTGGCCATGCGCTGCACCGGTACGTGCGCGGGGGAGTCGGCGTAGGCGCACCCGTTGGACCGGTCGAACCCGGTGAGCCGCGCGATCCGGCGGTCCAGCTGGTAGCCGACGAGCGTGCCGTCCCTCACCAGGTCCCAGGACTGCGCCGCGACGCCCTCGTCGTCGTACCCGATGGTCGCGAGCCCGTGTTCGGCGGTGCGGTCCCCGGTGACGTTCATCAGCTCGGAGCCGTACCTCAGCTTGCCCAGCTGGTCGAAGGTGGCGAAGGAGGTGCCGGCGTAGGCGGCCTCGTAGCCGAGCGCACGGTCCAGTTCCGTCGCGTGCCCGATGGACTCGTGGATGGTCAGCCACAGGTTGGACGGGTCGACGACCAGGTCGTACAGGCCCGGCTCCACGCTGGGCGCGCGCATCTTCTCGGCGAGCAGCTCCGGGATCCGCTCCAGCTCGGCGTCCCAGTCCCAGCCGGTGCCCGTGAGGTACTCCCAGCCGCGTCCCACGGGCGGTGCGATGGTCCGCATGGAGTCGAACTCGCCGCTCGACCCGTCGACCGACACGGCGGTCAGCTGCGGATGCAGCCGCACCCGCTGCTGGGTGGTCACGGTTCCGGCGGTGTCGGCGTAGAACTTGTTCTCGTGCACGGTGAGCAGCGAGGCGTCCACATGGTCGACGCCGTTCGCGGCCAGCAGCCGTGTGCTCCACTCGGCCAGCAGCGCGGCCTTCTCCTCGTCCGGCACGGAGAAGGGATCGATCTCGTACGACGACACCCACGTCTTGTCGGCGTGCACCGGCTCGCCGGCCAGCTCCACGCGCTCGTCCGACCCGGCGGCCCTGATCACCTGCGCGGACAGCTTGGCCATGGCCACGGCCTGGGAGGCGACCTTGGCGGCCGCGTCGAGGGTCAGGTCCACCCCGGAGGCGAAGCCCCACGTACCGCCGTGCACGACCCGGACCGCGTACCCGAGGTCGGTGGTGTCCGACGATCCGGCGGGCCGCGCGTCCCGCAGCCGCCAGGACGCGCTGCGCACCCGCTCGAGACGGAAGTCCGCGTGCTCGGCCCCGAGCGCACGCGCGCGTGCCAGCGCGGCGTCGGCCAGGGCCCGTAGGGGAAGCGCCGTGAAGGCTTCGTCGATGGAATGGGGCACGGAGGTCTCCCTGCTGTCGTGGCCTGTCGGGTCCGATCATGTCGTGGGAGCGGCCCGGCGGACCACATGTTTCAGGCCCGGGCGCGGTTGGTTCTGTAGGGATCCGACAGCGACACCCCCGAGCCACTGTCGGTGCCCGATTGCCCACAGGCGCTGCCGTACCGATAGGTTTTCGATGAAGCCGCCTGTCATCCAGGTGTTCGGGCGGGTTGTCGGACATCTGCAGACCGCTATCGAAAGGGTGATCCGTTGAGCCGCTCGGTTCTCGTCACCGGAGGCAACCGGGGCATCGGCCTCGCCATCGCCCGCGCATTCGCCGACGCCGGCGACAAGGTCGCGATCACGTACCGCTCGGGTGAGCCGCCGGCTGGCTTCCTTGCCGTCAAGTGCGACATCACCGACGCCGAGCAGGTGGAGCAGGCCTACAAGGAGATCGAGGACCAGCACGGTCCGGTCGAGGTTCTCGTCGCCAACGCCGGCGTCACGAAGGACCAGCTCCTGATGCGCATGTCCGAGGAGGACTTCACCTCGGTCATCGACACCAACCTCACCGGCACCTTCCGTGTCGTCAAGCGCGCCAACCGCGGCATGCTGCGCGCCAAGAAGGGCCGCGTCATCCTGATCTCGTCCGTGGTCGGACTGCTCGGCTCGGCGGGCCAGGCGAACTACGCCGCCTCCAAGGCCGCCCTGGTCGGCTTCGCGCGCTCCCTCGCCCGTGAGCTGGGCTCGCGCAACCTCACCTTCAACGTCGTCGCGCCCGGTTTCGTCGACACCGACATGACCAAGGTGCTCACCGACGAGCAGCGCCAGAACATCGTCTCGCAGGTGCCGCTCGGCCGTTACGCGCAGCCGGAGGAGATCGCCGCGACGGTGCGGTTCCTCGCCTCGGACGACGCCTCGTACATCACTGGAGCCGTCATTCCCGTTGACGGCGGACTGGGAATGGGTCACTGATCACCATGAGCGGAATTCTCGAGGGCAAGCGCGTCCTGATCACCGGTGTGCTGATGGAGTCCTCCATCGCCTTCCACGCCGCCAAGCTGGCCCAGGAGCAGGGCGCCGAGATCATCCTGACCGCGTTCCCGCGGCCCACGCTGACCGAGCGCATCGCCAAGAAGCTGCCCAAGCCCACCAAGGTCATCGAGCTCGACGTCACCAACGACGAGCACATGGGCCGCCTGGCCGACGTCGTCGGCGAGGAGCTCGGCGGCCTGGACGGCGTCGTGCACTCCATCGGCTTCGCGCCGCAGGACGCGCTCGGCGGCAACTTCCTCAACACGCCGTTCGAGTCGGTCGCCACGGCCATGCACGTCTCGGCGTACTCCCTGAAGTCGCTGACCATGGCCTGCCTGCCGCTGATGCAGAACGGCGGCTCCGTCGTCGGCCTCACCTTCGACGCCCAGTACGCCTGGCCGCAGTACGACTGGATGGGCCCGGCCAAGGCCGCCCTGGAGGCCACCAGCCGGTACATCGCGCGCGACCTGGGCAAGCAGAACATCCGCTGCAACCTCATCTCCGCGGGCCCGATCGGCTCCATGGCCGCCAAGTCCATCCCCGGCTTCAGCGACCTGGCCTCCGTGTGGGACACCCGCTCCCCGCTGGAGTGGGACCTCAAGGACCCGGAGCCGGCCGGCAAGGGCATCGTCGCGCTGCTGAGCGACTGGTTCCCGAAGACCACCGGCGAGATCATCCACGTCGACGGCGGTCTGCACGCGATCGGCGCGTGACCGCCTCCGCTCGCGCGTGACCTGTGACCGAGGCCCGCACCCCGCAGGGGGCGCGGGCCTCGGCCGTACGGGCGCACGGGGGCGGGAAGGGCCGGCACCACGGCGCGGGGCGTCACCCGTTCGGCCCACCGGCCGGGCGTCCACCGGCCCGGGCGGCGCACCCTGGATTACGCGTGCACCCACGCGTCCCTCCGCAGCCCGGCCGAGGAGGTCCCCTTGTGCGCCTGTCCCGCAGCCTGGCCCCGGTGACCGTGGCCGTGGCCCTCGTGCTCTTCCTGCCGTACGAGGCGATGCCCTACGCGCGCGTGGACGACGGAAAGCCACCCGCGCCGAACCTCTTCGGAGCCTCGTGCCGCACGACCGTCCGCGGCTCCCAGGTGGTGGCCTACTGCCACAACCCCTATGCCGACATCGACCGCGTGCGTCTGCACATCGAGTGCGCCCGCTGGTGGGACATCGACACCGACAGCGCACCGGTGGACACCGAGCCCGCCATGACCGTGCGGCTCGCCGGCCGGTGCTGGAAGGAAGTCCGCTCGGTGTGGATCAGCCACCAGAGGGAACACTGAGCCGCCGGTTCAGTCACCGGAACGCGCGCTGAACCGGCCCGGGCGGCACAGGAACGGATAGCTCCCGGCCTCGGCCGCCGCCGCCTCCGCGTCCCCGGCACGGATCGCGTCCACGAGCCGCCGGTGGTCCATGTGCGTCTCCGGGGTCAGCTCCGCGCCGACGTCGGCGCGTAGCCAGTCGCGCAGCACCTCGCCCAGATCGGCGTACATCGCCGTCATCGCGTCGTTGTGGGAGGCGGCCACGACGGCCAGGTGGAAGGTGGCGTCGGCGGTCACGAAGGCCTCCGCCTCGCCCGTCTCCCAGGCCGCCTCGCGCCGCTCCAGCAGCGTGCCGAGCTGCTTGAGGTCCTTCTCGGTGCGCCGCTCGGCTGCCAGCTTCGCCGCGGCGGACTCCAGCGCCGCGCGCAGCTCCGCGATGTGCCGGGGGTCGGCGTCGGCGAACCTGCGGTGCATCACGCCGGCCAGCTCGCTCGTCGCCACCACATAGGTGCCGGAGCCCTGCCGGATGTCCAGCAGACCGTTGTGGGCGAGGGCGCGGACGGCCTCGCGGACGGTGTTGCGGGCGACGCCGAGCTGCTCGACCAGTTCCGGTTCCGTCGGGATGCGTGACCCGACCGGCCACTCACCGGAGGCGATCTGGTTGCGCAGTGCCGAGATGACCTGCTCGGACAGCGCCGAACGGCGCGGGTGGCTCAGGGGCATGGCACACCTTCGCACGACGGTCCCGGACGGGAGCGTCCCGGGAGTGGACAACCAATCATCCTATGATTCTATGATGAGTCTCATGGCATGTGAGGAAACCCGGACCGTGGAGACCCGTACGGCGATGTCACCGACCGAGCGCGGTACGGCCGCCGCGACGAGCACCCCCGAGACGCCACCCGGCGCGGGCCGCACGCGCGCGTGGGCGACCCGTCTGGTCGTGGTCGGCATCGTGCTGTCCGCGCTGAACCTCCGTCCGGCCATCACGAGCCTCGGCGCGCTCCTGGAGGAGGTCCGCGACGGGCTCGGCATGAGCGGAAGCGTGGCCGGCCTGCTCACCTCCGTGCCCCCGCTCTGCTTCGCGGTCTTCGGTGTCACCGCTCCCCGCCTGGCCCGCCGCTTCGGGCCTGCCGCGGTGGTGTGCGCCGGTATGGCCGCCATCACCGCGGGCCTGCTCATACGGCCCTACCTCGGCAGCACGGCCGGCTTCCTGGCCGCGAGCGCGCTCGCCCTGATGGGCATCGCCGTCAGCAACGTGCTCATGCCGGTCATCGTCAAGCGCTGGTTCCCCGACCGGGTCGGCTCCATGACCGGCCTGTACTCGATGGCCCTCGCCCTCGGCACCTCCCTCGCCGCCGCGGTGACCGTGCCCCTGACCGACGCCCTGGGCGGCGGCTGGCAGTCCGGCCTCGCCGTGTGGGCCGCCATCGCCGGCACCGCCGTGCTGCCCTGGCTGCCGCTGGTGCGGGAGCGCGGCACCCCCGCCGCCCCGCCGCAGGAGCCCGCCTCCGGGGCCGCCACGCGGCACGCCCCGCTGCGCATCACCCGCAGCCGCACCGCCTGGGCGCTCGCCGTCTTCTTCGGCCTCCAGGCCACCGCCGCCTACGTCACCATGGGCTGGATGCCGCAGATCTTCCGGGACGCCGGTGTCCCGGCCGGCACCGCGGGCGTGCTGCTCGCCGTCACCATGGTGATGGGTGTGCCGCTGGCCTTCGTCATCCCGCGGGTCGCCACCCGGTTGCCCCATCAGGGGCCGATCGTGCTGGTCCTGGGCGTGTGCGGTCTTGCCGGGTACACCGGCCTCTACGTCGCGCCGGCTGCCGGAGCCTGGGCCTGGGCCCTGCTGCTCGGCGTCTCCAACTGCGCCTTTCCGCTGGCCCTCACGATGGTCGGCATGCGGGCCAGGAGCGGCCCGGGCGTGGCCCAGCTGTCCGCGTTCGCGCAGAGCACCGGCTATCTGATCTCCATCCCCGGCCCGCTGCTGGTCGGCGTGCTCTACCAGCACAGCGGCGGCTGGGGCCTGCCGATCGCCCTCATGGCGGGCCTGATGGTGCCGCAGATGGTGGTGGGCTTCCTGGCGGGCCGCGACCGCACGGTGGAGGAGGAGGCGGCCGGGCGCTGACCCCCGCGCGGGAGATCCGGCGGAAAGGTGCGAGACTGGGCGCATGCAGCCTGTGCTCGACCCGAACCCGCAGAACGGCCAGAAGAAGATGCTGCTCGTCTTCGGCTCGTTCTTCGCCATCTTCGTCGTCATCGCCGTCATCGCGACCCTCGCCTCCCCGTGACGGTCGCCGCCGGGCGGCGTCCCGGCCCGTGTCCGGCGGCGGGGGTGGGGATACCCCCACCATCCCCTAGG
Organism: Streptomyces filipinensis; assembly: GCF_014649495.1. Lineage (GTDB taxonomy): Bacteria > Actinomycetota > Actinomycetes > Streptomycetales > Streptomycetaceae > Streptomyces > Streptomyces filipinensis. Next base: position 157,299 of record NZ_BMTD01000018.1, read on the forward strand.
GGGTAAGGGTCAGGGTCAACTGGGTGGAAGTCCGGATGGGTTGCCGGCCCTCGATTCCGTAGCTTCGAGACGTGACCGTGGGACACGGTCACGGATCCGCGCGAAGACCCACGGAGGCGACCATGCCGGCCCGCACCCCCTCCCGGCCCCACCCGGCGACCACGGGCGGCGTGGACATCCGGCTGCCCTGGTGGGCCCTCGCCCTGCCCGCGCTCGCCTTCCTCGCGCTCCTCGCGCTGATACTGAACCCGTCGGACGCGCACGCGGCGAGCGGCGATCCGGCGATCACGCACCTCTTCGAGCGCGCCCAGCAGCTCCTCACGCGCTGACCCGGAGCCTCCGCGCGCGGTGAATCCGCATGTCAACTCCCTGCGCCCCCTGGCCTGTTTCATGCGAAGCTGGGTCCCATGAGCGCCGCAGAACCTCGCAGGATCGTCCTCTTCCGGCATGCGAAAGCCGACTGGCCACAGGTGTCCGACCATGAGCGCCCGCTCGCCGAGCGGGGCCGTAAGGACGCCGCGGTCGCCGGACGCAAGCTGGCCGACACCGGTATCACCTTCGACCTGGCCCTGTGCTCCACCGCCACCCGGACCCGCGAGACCTGGAAGCTCGCCGTCCACGAGCTGGCACACCGGCCGAAGACCGTCTACGAGGAGCGGGTCTACGAGGCCTCGCCCGGCGAACTGATCGCCGTGCTGAACGAGACGCCGGAAGACGTGCGGAACGTGATCCTGATCGGCCACAACCCGGGCGTCCACGGCCTGGCCGACATCCTGTCCGGCACGGCCGAGGGCGACGCCCGGGAGCGGATGAACCGCCGGGGCTTCCCCGCGGCCGGCTTCGCCGTGCTGTCCTTCGACGGCGCCTGGAAGGCCCTGGAGCCGGGCGCGGCCACACTCACGGACTACTGGGCGCCCGCCGAGTGACCTCACGCAGACGCGAGGGCCCGGCACCCGCGCGGCGCCGGGCCCTCCCGTAACCGGGCCGGCCGGACCGGCTCAGCCCTCGTCGTGCGTGTCGGCCGCCTCGACCTCTTCGCGGGTGACGCCCAGCAGATACAGCACGGTGTCGAGGAAGGGGAAGTTCACCGCCGTGTGCGCCGCTTCGCGGACCACCGGCTTGGCGTTGAAGGCGACCCCCAGACCGGCCGCGTTCAGCATGTCCAGGTCATTGGCGCCGTCACCGATCGCCACCGTCTGTGAGAGCGGCACCCCCGCCTCCGCGGCGAACCGGCGCAGCAGCCGCGCCTTCCCGGCACGGTCCACGATCTCGCCGGTGACCCGTCCGGTGAGCCTGCCGTCGACGATCTCCAGCGTGTTGGCCTGCGCGAAGTCCAGGCCCAAGCGTTCCTTCAGATCGTCCGTGACCTGGGTGAAGCCACCGGAGACGACACCGACCTGGTAGCCGAGCCGCTTCAGCGTGCGGATCAGGGTGCGCGCGCCCGGCGTCAGCCGGACCTCGTTGCGCACCTTCTCCACCACCGAGGCGTCCAGCCCCTCCAGCAGTGCCACGCGCGCGTGCAGCGACTGCTCGAAGTCCAGCTCCCCGCGCATCGCCGCCGCCGTCACCTCGGCGACCTTGTCCTCGCAGCCGGCGTGCGCCGCGAACAGCTCGATGACCTCGTCCTGGATCAGCGTGGAGTCGACGTCCATGACCACCAGGCGCTGAGCGCGCCGGTGCAGCCCCGCCGAGACCACCGCGACATCGACACCCAGTGCCGCCGCGTCGGAGGCCAGGGCCGTGCGCAGCGGCTCGGTCTCCACACCGGAGACGGCGAACTCCACGGCCGTCACCGGGTACTTGGCGAGCCGGAAGATGCGGTCGATGTTGCCGCCGGTCTTCGCGATCCGGGCGGCGATGGCGGCCGTCGACTCGGCGGTCAGCGGATGCCCGAGGACGGTCACCAGGGACCGCCCGAGACCGCGCGGCCGGTTGTCGCCGTGCCCCGAGATGATCTCCGCCTGCATCTTCATCGACTCGGCCCAGCTGTGCACGGTGGCCCTCAGATCGCCCTCCAGGCCGGCCGGCGGCTGGGTGACCAGCGCGCACAGCACCAGGCGGCCCCGGGTGACGACCTGCTCGATGTCGACCACGTCGACCAGGTAGGCGGCCAGGGTGTCGAAGAGGCCGGCCGTGATGCCCGGCCTGTCCTTGCCGAAGATCTTGACAAGGAGAGTGGGGACCTCAGGGGTCTGGGAAGCGGCGGTCTGCGAAGCGCTCATGGTGTCACCACCGTATCCGGCACCCAGTGCCGTCCGCCGCCGAGGTCCGCCTGACGGACACGGAACAATGGATGTCGCGCCGGTGTCAGGGATCTTGCCGCCGGAAGACACCCTGCCCCCCGGCGCACGGCGGCCTCCGGCTCCACCTCGACTGTGCCACGAGACGCCCCGCCCGGCAGCGCCGGAGCGGCACGGGCCCGCCGCGCCTCAGCTGCCGTGCAGGAAGCCGTCCCCGTGAGCGGCGATGTGGGCTTCCAGGGCCGTCAGCGCCTGCTGAGTGGCCTCCGCCGCCCCGGAGCCGCGGCGCTCGGCGTAGTACGCCGCACCGAGCTGCTTCAGCAGATCGTTTCCGGCGCGCTGCTGCTGCAGCTCGTCCACCTTCTGCTTGCCCTGGTTCAGGGCGCTCTGGGCCTGTTCCCTGGCCCGGTCGAGAAAACCCGCCATCACTGCCTCCTATCGCCTAGCGCCATCACTTCCCGCTTCCCGCTCCCGCATACCCACCCCAAGGGCGCGGACGCCGATCGCGTGATCGCGGCCCTGGGCGGCGGCCCGGCCTCCGGGGTCCGCGAGGGCGGCCGGATCCGGGGACGGCCAGGCGGTCGCCATGGGTGGTCAGGGCCCTCCCGCCCACCCCCGGCGGCAGCGCTCGCCGGCCCGCCCGCGCGAGGCGCCCGTGGTCACCGTGCCCGCGCGAGGCGCCCGTGGTCACCGTGCCCGCGTGGGCCAGGAGTTCGTCCGGTGCGGGGACAACTCCGGCCGTGGACACGGGCGTAGGATGTTTGTCCCTCTCGCCGGGATTGCCACTCTCCAGACCGGTTTCCACCGTCGACGCGCCGAGTTGGAGCGTGCGCCGGCGCTCGTGACAAGGCCCGGGTTTCGGTCAGCGGCCCGAGCCTGAAATAGTTCCCCACGATGTTCGACATCCCTAGACTCCCTGCGACGGGGGTAACTCGGGGGACAACTCAGTGGGGCATGGAGTGCCGGAACTCGTACTGGAAACAAACGGACGGACCTGGACGTTGGACCCGTCCAGGCCCTATACCCTCGGACGCGATCCGCAGGGCGACATCGTCTTCGACGACGCCAGGGTCTCCTGGCAGCACGCCACGGTCAGCTTCAACGGCCGCAGTTGGGTCATCGAGGACCATGGCAGCACCAACGGCACGTTCGTGCAGGGCCAGCGGATCCAGCAGATGGAGGTCGGGCCGGGAGCGTCGCTGCACCTCGGCAACGCGACCGACGGACCGCGGCTGAACCTGTCCGGAGCCGCCGTCGGCGAGCAGCAGTCGGCGCCGTACGCCGCGCAGGGTGCCGGCGCGCCGGGCTGGGCCCAGCCGGCTCCGCAGCAGGCCGCCGCGCAGCCGCAGGCCCCGCAGCAGGCCGTACCGCCGCAGGCCGGCTGGCAACAGCAGCCGCCCGCGTTCCCGCAGCAGGCGGGGCCCGCCGACCAGTACGCGCAGAAGGCGCCCGGTGGTGGCGCGGGGGCGCCGCCGGTCCACGGCGACCGCAGTCCGACCACGTTCCACCAGTTCTCGCTCGACCGCGTGATGCGCATCGGCCGTGCCCTGGAGAACGACCTGGTCGTCTCCGACCTGCAGGTCTCCCGGAACCACGCCGAGTTCCACGCCACGCCCGACGGTCGTCTGGAGATCCGAGACCTCGGTTCGCACAACGGCACCTACGTCAACGGCCAGCCGATCCCCAAGGGCGGCTCGGTACAGCTCGGCCCGGCCGACATCGTCGGCGTCGGCCACTCCACCTTCCGGATCGTCGGCGACCGCCTCGAGGAGTTCGTCGACACCGGTGAGGTCTCCTTCTCCGCGCGCCATCTGACCGTCACGGTCGACGGCGGCAAGCAGATCCTGAGGGACGTCTCCTTCGGTGTCCCGGAGAAGTCGCTGATCGCGGTCATCGGCCCGTCCGGTTCCGGCAAGTCGACCCTGCTGAAGGCGCTCACCGGCTACCGGCCCGCCAACCAGGGCGAGGTGCTGTACGACAACCGGAACCTGTACAAGCAGTTCGCCGAGCTGCGCCAGCGCATCGGTCTGGTCCCGCAGGACGACATCCTGCACAAGGAGCTGACCGTCAAGAAGGCCCTGAAGTACGCGGCCAAGCTGCGCTTCCCGGCGGACACCACCGGGGCCGAGCGCGACGCCCGCATCGACGAGGTGCTGCGCGAACTCAAGCTCGACATCCACAAGGACAAGAAGGTCACCTCCCTGTCCGGCGGTCAGCGCAAGCGTGTCTCGGTGGCCCTGGAGCTGCTCACCAAGCCGTCGCTGATCTTCCTGGACGAGCCGACCTCGGGCCTCGACCCGGGCATGGACCGCGATGTGATGCAGCTGCTGCGCGGCCTCGCCGACGACGGCCGCACGGTGCTGGTGGTCACCCACTCGGTGGCCGAGCTGGCGCTGTGCGACAAGCTGCTGGTGATGGCGCCGGGCGGGGCGGTCGCCTACTTCGGCCCGCCGGAGGAGGCGCTGAACTTCTTCGGCTACGACAGCTGGGCCGATGTCTTCTCCGCCTTCGAGAACTACCGCGACTACGACTGGGCGGGCCGCTGGAAGGGCTCGCAGCACTACCAGCTGTACGCCGCGGACGTCGACTCGGTCGCCCCGCAGGCCGTCCAGATGCCGCCGATGCAGGCGATCAGGCCGCCCAAGCCGCAGGGCTGGTTCTCCCAGTTCGTCACCCTGGTGCGGCGCTATGCGTCGGTCATCGTCTCCGACCGCGGCTTCCTGGCCCTGATGGTGGTGCTGCCGGCCGTCCTCGGCTCCGTCAGCCTGCTCATCCGCCCCGACCACGGGCTGCTGCCCAACGGTGCCAATCCGCAGACCGGGCAGATCGTGCCCAACGGCACGGCCACCACCGTGCTGCTGATCCTCGCCGTCGGCGCCTGCTTCGCCGGTGCCGCCAACTCCGTCCGCGAGCTGATCAAGGAACGGGTGATCTACGAGCGGGAGCGCGCGACCGGCCTGTCCCGGTCGGCGTACCTGATGTCGAAGGTGTTCGTGCTCGGCGTGATCACCGTCCTGCAGGGACTGCTGGTCGGTGTCATCGGCTTCGCCAAGCGTGACATCCCGGACCAGGGCCTCATCCTCGGCAACGCCACGCTGCTGGAACTGTGCCTGCCGATCATGGCGCTCGGCTTCACCGCGATGATGTTCGGCCTGATCATCTCCTCGCTGGTGAAGACCGCCGAGAAGACCATGCCGCTGCTGGTCATGTTCGCGATCATCCAGGTCGTCTTCACCGGCTGCCTGTTCGCCCTGCACGGCACGGTCGGTGTCAACGAGTTCTCGTACCTGATGCCGTCCCGCTGGGCGGTCGCCGCGGCCGGCGCCACGCTGGACTTCAACCGGATCAGCCCGCCGGAGACCGCCGGCGACAACGACCCGCTGTGGAACCACGCGGTGGGCGCCTGGACCGCGGACATGGTCGCGCTGATCGTGCTCGGCGTGGTCTGCGGCTTCTTCGTGGCCCGCTTCCTGCGCCGCCACGAGCCGGAGGTCATGCGCAAGTAGCGGCGCCCGCACCACGCGAAGGGCGGCACCCCGCATCGGGGGTGCCGCCCTTCGGCGTCATGTCGCAGAGGTCCCGCGCCAGGGCCTCAGTACGCGCTGTTGACGTTGTCGATCGAGCCGTACCGGTGGGCCGCGTAGTTGGCGGCGGCGGTGATGTTGGCGACCGGGTCGTAGATGTTCGAGGACGTGCCGGGCACGTGGAAGGTGTTGAAGGTGGGCTGGATCACCTGCAGCAGCCCCTTGGAGGGGATGCCGTTGATGGCGTTGATGTCCCAGTTGTTGATCGCCATCGGGTTGCCCGAGGACTCACGCATGATGTTGCGGTGCAGGCCGCTGTAGGAGCCCGGGATGTTGTGCTGCTTCATGATGTCCAGCGCCTGCCGGATCCAGCCGTCGAGGTTGTTCGCGTAGGTCTTCGCGGCCACCGGCTGCATGGCGATGCGCTGCGCGGAGCGGCTCGCGGCCGCCTTGGCGGCACGGTCCTGCGCGGCCTTCTTCACGGCGGCGTCGAGGGCGGCCTTCTTCGCCGCGGCCTCGGCGCGCTGCTTGGCGGCGGCCTCGTCGGCGGCCTTCTTCTGCGCGGCGAACGTGTCGAGCTTGACCGTCTCGGTGGCGAGCTGGTCGGTGACCGTGCCCTTGACGTTCTTCAGCGTGGTGTGGGCGGCGACCTGGGCGGTCGTCGCCGGGGCGCCGGTGGTGACGGTGTCCGCGTGGCCGGGGACGGCCGAGAGCGCGATGGCGGCGGTGCCGAGAGCGGCGACACCGGCGACGGCGATCTTGTGCTGCTTGGTCAGGGCGCGACTATAAGCACGGTTGAGGATGTTCTTGGGCATGGCTGATGGACCTCTTCGATAGCGCGGAGGTCGCTCCTGCGTCCGCCGGGGGAATCGGCTCCTCCCACACGAACGCCGCGGGCTGGTAGCCGCGGCGCTGAGCGACGGAAGCAATTCTTAGCGGGCGCAAAATGCCCAGGCAAAGGTGTGACGTACGATGCCCGATAGTGGATCAGGGAAGGGCAAAACGGGACAGATTGGACCGTCTGTCCCGTTCACCCCGCGACGTTTATCTCCTATGTCCGTTCGTACGTGATGTGGGCCCTATGCGCGGGCTCACATCGGAGACGTAACAGTCTCACCATGGGTTGCCGTCGCAACGCACTGCGTGAGCACTCTCGTCCGGGAGGATGAGATGGACGTCGCCGAACTCGTGCCACAGGTAGCGCCCCCGCAGCGCCTCGTCGTAGGCACGGCCGACCGCCGCCCGCCCCGCGACCGCCTCCAGCATCAGCAGATGGGAGGCCTCCGGCTCGTGCAGTCCGGTCAGCAGCCCGTCCACCACCCGCACCCCGCGCTCCGGCGTCACCACCAGGTCCGTCCACCCCCCGGCCGCCCGCACCACCCCGTCCGGCCCGGCCGCCGACTCCACCGCCCGTACGGCCGTCGTACCGACCGCGATCACTCTTCCCTCGGCCGCTTTCGCGGCGTTGATCAGCCGTGCCGACGCCGCCGGCACCGCGAACCGCTCCGGGTACGGCGGCTCGTGCGCCTCCGCCGACGCCACCCCCGTGTGCAGCGTGACCGGCGCGAACTGCACACCCCGGCTCACCAGCTCCGCCACCAGGCGCGCGGTGAACGGCCGAGCCGCACTCGGCATCTCCGCACTGCCCGACCCGTCCGGCGCCGGCAGCGCGAACACCGTCTGGTACGCCGACAGCGGCTGGTCCCGCTCCGTATAGGAGTAGCGAATGGGCCGCCCCCAGGCCCGCAGCATGCCAAGGACGTCCCCGGCCGGCCGGGCCCACCACAGCCGCTCCCCGCCCGGGCTCAGCGGCTCCTCCAGCACCAGCCGCCCCGCCCCTGGCAGCTCCACCTCCGTACCCGCACGCGTACCCGCACGCGCGCGGGTGGTGCCCTGCCCGTCCGGCTCCCGCACCTCCACCGCCCATCGGCCGTCGTCCCCGCCTGTGGAGAAATGCACCACCACCCGCGCGTGCCCGATCCGCCCGTCCACCGCCGCCGCGAGCGTCGGCGAGGTGTTCACCACCAGCAGGTCCCCGGCCCGCAGCAGCAGCGGCAGCTCCCGGAAGGCGTGATGCGTCACCTGCGCCCCACGCGACACCAGCAGCCGTACGGCGTCCCGGTCCAGCCCCGGACCGCGCTGCTCGACGGGCACACGCGCGGACAGCCCCTCCGGTGGCCCTGCCGGCTCCCGGCTCCGCCCGGGCGGGGTCACCCCCGTCCGGGCCCTCACCGCTGCTCCAGCAACGCCGGCGCCGCGTACCGCCCACTGGCCGGCCGCTCGTCCAGCAACCGCAGGAACGCCGGCGCGACCGCGGCGGGCTCCGGACGCGGATCCGTGTCGTCGGGTACGGCCGCCGCGTACAGGTCCGTCGCCATGTCCCCGGGATCCACCGCCCACACCCGCAGGCCCGGCTCCTCCACGCCCAGCACCGCCGCGAGCTGGTCCAGGGCCGCCTTCGAGGCGCCGTAGCCGCCCCATGTCCCGTACGCCTCGGCCGCCGCGTCCGAGCTCACCGCGACCACCGCCCCCGCCGGTGACCGGCGCAGCAGCGGCAACGCCTCACGGACCAGGCCCAGCGCGGCCACCACGTTCACCTCCAGCGCCCGCCGCAACCCCTCCAGGGGCAGCTCGGCCAGCCGCACCAGCGGCTCGGCGCCCAGCGCGCTCGCGTTGCTCACCAGCAGATCGACGCCGCCCAGCCGGCGCGCGGCCGCCACCAGCGCGGCCCGGTGCCCGGCGTCCGTCACATCCCCCGGCAGTGCCTCCACGCGCGTGCCGTGCCCGGACGCGCTCTCCGCCGCCTCCTTGAGGGCTTCGGCCCCCCGGGCGTCCAGCACCAGATCCCAGCCCCGCACGGCCAGCGCCTCGGCGAGCGCCCGCCCCAGCCCCTTGGAGGCCCCCGTGATGATCGCTACCGGCATGCCTACCGTCCCCTCGTCGCCGACCGCCCCCAGCGGGCGGTGACGCCACCGTAGGAACGGCACCGCCCCCGCCGCCTCGGACGCGAGCCGCACATCCGAGGAGCCCTTCGGCGTACACCGCACGGCCGGGGCCCCGGGACCCGGGCCCGCGGCCCTAGGTCCAGCGGACCAGGCCGGACCGCCACCGGTCCGATCCGCGCTGTCACACCCCGCCGGTACCGTGAGGACATGAGTCAAGGCCCCCGGTCCGGCCTCGCCGCGGTCAGTGCCGCGCTGCTGGCCATGAGCAGGCATCTGGAGGTGCGCGACGTCCTCAAGACGATCGTCGCCTCCGCCCGCGACCTCCTCGACGCGCAGTACGCCGCCCTGGGCGTCCCCGACGACCACGGCGGCTTCGCCCAGTTCGTCGTCGACGGCGTCAGCGACGCCCAGTGGAAGGCCATCGGGCCACTGCCCCGCCAGCACGGCGTCCTCGCCGCGATGCTGCACGAGGCGAAGGCCGAGCGCCTCGCCGACGTGCGCAAGGACCCCCGCTTCGAGGGCTGGCCTGACGCGCACCCGGACCTGGTCGACTTCCTCGGCCTGCCCATCCGCGACGGCGACGAGGTCATCGGAGCCCTCTTCCTGGCCAACAAGCTGCGCCCCGATGGGGGACACCGCCCAGACGCCCCGTGCCCCCGGCAGGACGGCAGCTGCGGTTTCACCGAAGAGGACCAGGAACTGCTCGCCATCCTCGCCCAGCACGCCGCCATCGCCCTCACCAACGCCCGCCTGTACGAGCGCAGCCGCGAGCTGACCATCGCCGAGGAACGCTCCCGCCTCGCCCACGAACTGCACGACGCGGTCAGCCAGAAGCTCTTCTCGCTGCGCCTGACCGCCCAGGCCGCGACGGCCCTCGTCGACCGCGACCCCGCCCGGGCCAAGGGCGAGCTGCACCAGGTCGCCGCGCTCGCCGCCGAGGCGGCCGACGAACTGCGCGCCGCCGTCGTCGAGCTGCGCCCCGCCGCCCTGGACGAGGACGGCCTGATCGCCACCCTGCGCACCCAGACCCAGGTCCTCGACCGCGCCCACACCGCGCGCGTGACCTTCACCAGCAACGGCTTCCGCGCCCTGCCGGCCGTCCAGGAGGAGGCCCTGCTCAGGGTCGCCCAGGAGGCCCTGCACAACGCCCTGCGCCACTCCGGCGCCGAACACGTCGACGTGAGCGTGGAACGGCGCGGCTGCGGAGCCGTGCTGCGCGTCACCGACGACGGCGACGGCTTCGACCCCAAGGCGGTCCGCCGCGCCGGACGCCACCTGGGTCTGGTCTCCATGCGGGACCGGGCGAGCGGGGCGGGCGGCGCGCTGAGCGTGGAGTCGGCGCCCGGCAAGGGCACCACGATCGAGATGGAGGTCCCCGGTGGCTGACGCAATCAAGGTGCTGCTCGTCGACGACCACCAGGTCGTCCGCCGGGGCCTGCGCACCTTCCTGGAGGTGCAGGACGACATCGAGGTCGTCGGGGAGGCCGCCGAAGGCGCCGAGGGCGTCGCCCGCGCCGAGGAACTACGGCCCGACGTCGTCCTCATGGACGTCAAGATGCCGGGCATGGACGGCATCGACGCCCTGCGCAGGCTCCGTGAACTCGACAACCCCGCGCGCGTGCTGATCGTCACCAGCTTCACCGAGCAGCGCACGGTCGTCCCGGCGCTGCGCGCGGGCGCCGCCGGATACGTCTACAAGGACGTGGACCCCGACGCCCTCGCCGGCGCCATCCGTTCCGTGCACGCCGGGCACATCCTGCTGCAGCCGGAGGTCGCCGGTGTCCTGCTCTCCCAGGAGGAGACCAACTCCGGCCAGGGGAGAGGGAGTTCACTCACCGAGCGGGAGCGCGAGGTGCTCGGTCTGATAGCCGACGGCCGTTCCAACCGGGAGATCGCCCGCGCTCTGGTGCTGTCCGAGAAGACCGTCAAGACACATGTCTCCAACATCCTCATGAAACTCGACCTCGCCGACCGCACGCAGGCCGCCCTGTGGGCCGTTCGCCATGGCGTGACCGGCTGAAACGCCCTTGCCAAGGCATCACCGAGGGCAACCCGAGGGGTCAGGCTATGGACTGAGATTCATACCGTCGTGGGAATGTCCCCCGGACGGCGCAACCAGCGGCGATCTCCGCCGTTCTCCAGTGCGTGCCGCGGCGAACCGCCGCGGTGAACGTCTAGGAGGGGTTGGAAAGTGAAGAACCTGAAGAAGGCCGCGGCTGTGACGATGGTGGCCGGTGGCCTGGTGGCCGCTGGGGCGGGAATGGCCTCCGCCACCACCGGCGCCCACGCCTGCGGCGACGCCCAGGGCTCCCCGGGTGTCATCTCGGGCAACGTCATCCAGGCCCCGGTGCACATCCCGGTGAACGCCTCCGGCAACAGCGTGAGCGTGATCGGCGTGCTGAACCCGGCCTTCGGCAACATCGCCACCAACAACTGAGGTCCGGCCCAGCGACCACAGGCCTCCCGTGTGCACCGGGGGGCCTGTCGGCTTTCCGCCGGCCGCCTACCGCACCCCCCGCTCCCGCTCCTCCACGATGGAGTTGTACGCCGCGACCTGCGCCCGCCGGGCCGTCCGCTCCACGGGCCGCAGCGCCTCGGACCGGGCAGCCATCTCCGCGGAGGTGACCGCCGCCCCGTGTCCCCTGCCGTGGGCGAGGGACACCAGCAGCCCCACCCGCTGCGCCAGCTCCAGCACCCGCATCGCCCGCGGCGGATACCCGGGGGCCAGCACCTCCCGCCCCCGCTCCGACCGCGCCCGGTACGCGTCGATCGCCGCCTCCGCCACCGGTCCCGACCCGGCGACGTCCAGCTTCGACAGCACCTCGGTGGCCTCCCGCAGCGCCTCCGCGAGCTCCCGCTCGGCCTCGCCCAGCGACGGCACATCCGCGGGCGGTGCCTCCCTCACCGGCAGCACCTGCCAGACCACCTCGGCATGCACATCACCGGCGGGTCCGGCCTCGTGCACCTGGGGGACCAGACCGAACGCGGCGCCGAAGCACACCACCGCCTCCTCGGCCTCCAGCGCCCGCGCATTGAACTCCGGCGGTCCGCTCAGCCCCAGCGGATGCCCCGGCGTCGGCAGCGCGACCCGCAGTCCGGTCGTCCCCAGCGCGCGCAGCCGCCCCAGCGCGAGCGTGAGCCCCACCTGCGCGGATTCCCCGGGCAGCCCCTCTACCCGGTGCACGGTGTCCTCGCCCACAATGGCGAGCGCGGCGTCATCCGGAGAGACAAGTCCGGCCAAAAGGGCATTTCCCCAAGCGGCAAGGCGTCCTGAACGCGGTTCCGAGAGCATGCCCCCACCCTAAGGACAGGACCGATGGAATGGAGCCGGGCACTCGTGGCGTAGATTTCATAAGGGCTGCGCCCACCGGCGCGGCGGACCGAGCCACAGGCGTACGCGACAGCCGAGACCGGCCACACTGCAAGGGGAGACAACGCGCTCATGAGCGATGTTCTGGAGCTTCAGGACGTATCCGTGGTCCGCGAGGGCCGGGCTCTGGTGGACCAGGTCTCCTGGTCGGTCAAGGAGGGCGAGCGCTGGGTCATCCTCGGCCCCAACGGCGCCGGCAAGACCACCCTCCTCAACGTCGCCTCCAGCTACCTCTTCCCCAGCAAGGGCACCGCCACCGTCCTCGGCGAGACCCTCGGCAAGCCCGGCACCGACGTCTTCGAGCTGCGCCCCCGCATCGGCATGGCCGGCATCGCCCTCGCCGAGAAGCTCCCCAAGCGCCAGACCGTCCTGCAGACCGTCCTCACCGCCGCCTACGGCATGACCGCCGGCTGGCAGGAGGAGTACGAGGACGTCGACGAGCAGCGCGCCCGCGCCTTCCTCGACCGCCTCGGCATGAGCGACTACCTCGACCGGAAGTTCGGCACACTCTCCGAGGGCGAGCGCAAGCGCACCCTGATCGCCCGCGCCCTGATGACCGACCCCGAGCTGCTGCTCCTCGACGAACCCGCCGCCGGTCTCGACCTCGGCGGCCGCGAGGACCTCGTCCGCCGCCTCGGCCGGCTCGCCCGCGACCCCATCGCCCCCTCGATGATCATGGTCACGCACCACGTCGAGGAGATCGCCCCCGGCTTCACCCACGTTCTGATGATCCGCCAGGGCAAGGTCCTCGCCGCCGGCCCGATCGAGCTGGAGCTGAGCTCCCGCAACCTCTCCCTCTGCTTCGGCCTGCCGCTCGTCGTCGAGCAGGTCGGCGACCGCTGGACCGCCCAGGGCCTGCCGCTGTCCTGACCCTGCCCGCGCCCCGGTTCGCGCCCTGTCCGCCGCCCGGCCCCGGCCCTACCATGACCATGTGAACGACATCGACGCATGGGTGTGGTGGCTCGTCGGCGCGGCGGCGCTCGGAATCCCGCTCGTCGTCACCGCCATGCCGGAGTTCGGCATGCTCGCGGCGGGAGCCGTCTCGGCCGCCGCCGTCGCGGGGCTCGGCTTCGGCGCCGTCATCCAGGTCCTCACGTTCGTCGTCGTCTCCGTCGCGCTCATCGCCGTCGTCCGCCCCATCGCGGCCCGCCACGGCAGACAGCGCCCCCAACTCGTCACCGGCATCGACGCCTTGAAGGGCAGACAAGCGGTCGTCCTGGAACGCGTCGACGGCGCCGGCGGCCGCATCAAGCTCGCCGGAGAGGTCTGGTCGGCCCGCTCCCTCGACACCGGCCGTGCCTACGAAGTCGGCCAGGAGGTGGACGTCGTGGACATCGAAGGGGCCACCGCCATCGTCATCTGAGGCATCCGGCCCACGAGTTGGGCGACGGTCTGTCAGACTCGACCAGCAAGATCTTCAACAACCAGCGGGATCTGCCGAGGTGCCGAGGCGGAGAGGGGTACGGGGAACACGATGGAACCGGTCATCATCGTCCTGATCATTCTGGTGGTGTTGGTCTTCATCGCCCTGATCAAGACCATCCAGGTCATCCCACAGGCCAGCGCCGCCATCGTCGAGCGCTTCGGCCGCTACACACGCACCCTGAACGCGGGCCTGAACATCGTGGTCCCGTTCATCGACACCATCCGCAACCGCATCGACCTGCGCGAACAGGTCGTCCCCTTCCCGCCGCAGCCGGTGATCACCCAGGACAACCTGGTGGTGAACATCGACACGGTCATCTACTACCAGGTGACGGACGCCCGCGCGGCCACCTACGAGGTCGCCAGCTACATCCAGGCCATCGAGCAGCTGACGGTCACCACACTCCGCAACATCATCGGCGGCATGGACCTCGAACGCACCCTGACCTCCCGCGAGGAGATCAACGCCGCCCTGCGCGGCGTCCTCGACGAGGCCACGGGCAAGTGGGGCATCCGCGTCAACCGCGTGGAACTCAAGGCCATCGAACCGCCCACCTCCATCCAGGACTCGATGGAGAAGCAGATGCGCGCCGACCGTGACAAGCGCGCCGCGATCCTCACCGCCGAAGGCACGCGCCAGGCCGCCATCCTCACCGCCGAGGGCGAGAAGCAGTCCCAGATCCTGCGCGCCGAAGGTGAGGCCAAGGCCGCCGCCCTGCGCGCCGAGGGCGAAGCCCAGGCGGTCCGTACGGTCTTCGAAGCCATCCACGCCGGCGACCCCGACCAGAAGCTCCTGTCCTACCAGTACCTCCAGATGCTCCCGAAGATCGCCGAGGGCGACGCCAACAAGCTCTGGATCGTCCCCAGCGAAATCGGCGACGCCCTCAAGGGCCTCTCCGGCGCCATGGGCAACTTCGGCTCTCTGGGCGGCGGTTCAGGCGGCAACGGCTCGTCGGGCAACGCCAGCAACGGCACCGAGCGCCGCGAGAAACCCCAGATCGACTGACAGCCCCGGACACGCGCAGAGGGCTCACCTTCCCCGGAAGGTGAGCCCTCTGCGCGTACGAGCTAAGCGGCGGCCTGCGACAGCCACTCCGGAAGCGCCTCGAACTCCTCGGCCCCCAGGGCCAGCAACATCGCGTCCTGCGGTGTCGGCTCGAACGGCTGCCGGAGCAACGGCATACCCGCCTGCTCCGGAGTCCGGTCCGCCTTCCGGTGATTGTCCTCCGCGCACGACGCCACCGTGTTCAGCCACGAGTCGGCCCCACCCTGCGCCCGCGGCACCACATGGTCCACCGTCGTGGCCCGGTGCCCGCAGTACGCGCACCGGTGCCGGTCCCGGACCAGCACACCCCGCCTCGACCACGGCGCTTGTCTTCGGAACGGCACCCGTACGTATCTGCACAGCCTGATCACCCGGGGCGCGGGTATGTCCACATCGGCACCGCGCATGCGCAGTTCGGGATGGGCCTGCTCGACGACGGCCTTGTCCTGCAGCACCAGAACGACGGCTCGATTCAGCGTCACCGTCGACAGCGGCTCGAAGCTCGCGTTCAGCACCAGCGTGTCCCGCATCCAGCCCACCTCCCGTGTGCACCTGCCCACCCCCCGGCGGGCACGGATCAACTCTGGACGGGCGCGCCGAGATGGACAACGCAATAAAAAATGCCCGCCTCCGATCACTTCCAAGACCGGAGGCGGGCAAACGTTCCATGAACGCTCGGCTGAATCGCGACGCCGCGCTCAGCCCTTCTGGGGGTTCTCGTACTCACCGATGAGCTGCGCACGCGCGATCGCGTGGAACCGCAGGTTGAAGCCGACCACGGCCGGCGACGCGTCCGCGTCCGGCCCCAGCTTCTCCTGGTCCACCGCGTACACCGTGAAGACGTACCGGTGCGGTCCGTCCCCGGGCGGCGGCGCGGCACCGCCGAAGTCCCGGGTCCCGTAGTCGTTGCGCGCGTGCACGGCACCCTCGGGCAGCCCCTCGAACTTGCCGCTGCCCGCGCCGGCCGGCAGCTCCGTCACGGAGGCCGGGATGTCGAACAGGACCCAGTGCCAGAACCCGCTGCCCGTCGGCGCGTCCGGGTCGTAGCAGGTCACGGCGAAACTCTTGGTCTCCGGCGGGAACCCCTCCCACCTCAGCTGCGGCGAGGTGTTGCCCTCCGCATGGACCTGGGCGCTCTTGAGCGTCGCCCCCTCCTCGATGTCCGCGCTCGTCACCGTGAACGACGGCACGGGCGGATGGAAGGCGTGGGGGAGCGGCCGCCGCTTGAGCTCGGTCACCTCGGTACCTCCTGATCGATGATCTGGAACCAGCAGGTCCCGAGCCTAGAACCAGTTGCGCTTGCTGCCGACCTCGGACAGCCACTGGTTGAGATAAGCCGCCCAGTCGGTCCCCTGCCAGTCGTTCAGTCCGACCTGGAAGGACCGGTAGGTGTCCGAGCCCTCGCTGAACAGGCCCGGCTTCTTGTCCATCTCCAGCACGACGTCCATCGCGTACTCGTCGGCCACGAAGCTCAGCTCGACCTGGTTCAGCCCCCGGTACTGCGACGGCGGGTAGAACTCGATCTCCTGGTAGAACGGCAGCGTCTGCCGCGTACCCCGGATGTGCCCGCGCTCCATGTCCGCGTTCTTGAAGCGGAAGCCCAGCTGGATGAACGCGTCCAGGATCGCCTTCTGCGCCGGCAGCGGGTGCACGTTGATGGGGTCCAGGTCGCCGGAGTCCACGGCCCGGGCGATCGCCAGCTCGGTCGTCACCCCGATGTGCATCCCGCGCAGCGCTTGGCCGTCGATCATCGTGACCGGCGTCTCCCAGGGGATCTCAAGCCCGAACGGCACCGCGTGCACGGCCCCCGCCTGCAGCTCGAAGGCACCCCCGAGCCGCACCCTGGTGAACTCGATGTCCTGCTTGTACTCCTGGTCGCCGCTCTCCACCTCGACCTTGGCCTGCAGGCCGACGGACAGCCCCTCGATGTCCTGGTTCACGGACCCGCCCTGGATCCGCACCTCGCCCTGGACCACACCACCCGGCACGACGTTGACCTCGGTCAGCACCGTCTCGACCGACGCCCCACCGGCCCCGAGGCTCGCGAGCAGCTTCTTGAACGCCATTGACTCTCCCTTTACGAAGGACCCTCGACCCCTACAAACGCGATCCGCCCCCGACCGGTTCCGCCGACGGGCCGTCCCCTCTGCACTACCCTCGGAGGGCATGATCGCGCCCCCGGACCGTACGCCACTGCCCAGAGAGTTCTTCGACCGCCCGGTCCTGGAGGTGGCACCGGACCTCGTCGGCCGCATCCTGGTCCGTACGACCCCCGACGGCCCGATCGCCGTCCGCCTCACGGAGGTCGAGGCGTACGACGGCCCGAACGACCCCGGCTCCCACGCGTACCGCGGCCGCACCGCCCGCAACGCGGTGATGTTCGGCCCGCCCGGGCATGTGTACGTCTACTTCACCTACGGCATGTGGCACTGCATGAACCTCGTCTGCGGCCCCGAGGGCCGGGCGAGCGCCGTCCTGCTGCGCGCGGGCGAGGTCGTCGAGGGCATCGAGCTGGCCCGCAAACGGCGAGTTTCGGCCCGCAATGACAAGGAACTGGCCAAGGGCCCGGCTCGCCTGGCGACAGCCCTGGAAGTCGACCGCGCCCTGGACGGCACGGACGCGTGCGCCGGCGGCGACACCCCGCTGAAGATGCTGACCGGTACACCGGTGGCCCCTGACCAGGTACGGAGCGGCCCCCGCACCGGAGTCGCCGGCGAAGGCGGGAACGGCGACGTGCACCCCTGGCGTTACTGGCTCGCGGGCGACCCGACGGTGAGCCCCTATCGGGCCCATGTGCCGAGGCGCCGCCGAAGTTGACGCGCTTGCCCAAGGTGCGTAATGTATCCCGAGCCGCTGAACCGGGTACGGCGATCGCCTGCAGCCGGAGCGGCCACTCCACTACCTAGCTACAACCCCTCAGCGGGGTCGTTTCTGGCGCGCCCGCGCGCTCGAATTCGAACTCGCGAGACTCGATTATGAGTCGCCGAGAGAATGAGCTAACGTAGTGAATGTCGAAAGGGCGGGCGGCGAAAGCCGAAAGCCCCGGAGACATCCCGCCGACAGGGAATCGGATCGAGAAAAGATCTGATAGAGTCGGAAACACCGAAGGGAAGCCCGGAGGAAAGCCCGAGAGGGTGAGTACAAAGGAAGCGACCGTTCCTTGAGAACT
>NZ_BMTD01000019.1 GCF_014649495.1 Streptomyces filipinensis
GGACCCTGTGGGAGAGTAGGACGCCGCCGAACAATTTTTGAGAAAGGCCCACGCCATCTGGCGTGGGCCTTTCTGCGTTTATGCTCGACCGCATGCGCTATGACCTTGTCATCTTCGACAACGACGGTGTTCTCGTGGACAGTGAGCCGATCTCCAATCGGCACCTGGCCGCCTATCTGACCGAGCTGGGGCACCCGACGACGTACGAGGACTCCATCCGGGACTACATGGGGTCGGCCATGCACCGGATCCACGAACTGGTGCTGGAGCGGACCGGGCAGCGGCTGCCGGACGACTTCGACGACGTCTTCCACGCGCGCGTGTTCGCCGCGTTCGAGCGGGAGTTGCATCCCGTCGCAGGCGTCGAGGGGGTACTCGAGAAGCTGGCCGCGGACGGGATGCCGTACTGCGTGGCCTCCTCCGGGAGTCATGCGCGGATCCGTGTCGGGCATCGGACGACCGGCCTCGACCGGTGGTTCGCGGAGGACCGCGTCTTCAGCTCCGAGGACGTGGGACGGGGGAAGCCGGCACCCGACCTGTTCCTGTACGCCGCGGAGCGGATGGGTGTGGCTCCGGCACGGTGCCTGGTCGTCGAGGACTCTCCGCTGGGCGTACAGGCGGCCGTTGCGGCCGGGATGGATGTCTTCGGGTTCACCGCGATGACGCCGGCGGCAAGGCTGGCGGGGGCGAACCAACTTTTCTCGTCCATGGGGGAGTTGGCCGACCTGCTGGTATGACCTGAGCCATCGGGCCGGACCTGACAATTGTCATGCGGACGTCCGGACGATCGTTTCTACCGGCGCACCCCCCGCAGCGGCGAAGCTGAGGGCATGACGAAGAACACGGGGGCCCAGGGCCGGACCGAGCAGCAGAAGCAGAACCCGAGCGTGCTGGACAACTTCCTGCCGCTGGTCCTGGACGTGGGGGTCCCGCTCGGCTCGTACTACCTGTTCAAGGATGCCCTCGGGATGAGCACCTTCGCCGCGCTCGCCTGGAGCAGTGTGGTGCCGGCGGTGCGGACCGTGTGGGCCCTGGTGAAGGAGCGGAAGGCGAACGGACTCGCGGGGCTGATCCTGGCCGTCAACCTCGTTTCGCTGCTGTTGACCTTCGTCTCCGGTGACCCCCGGCTGATGCTCGCCAAGGACGGCGTGGTCAGCAGCACCGTCGGGATCGGGATCCTGCTCTCCGTGCGCATGGGCAAGCCGATGATGACCGCGGGCCTGAAGCCCTTCCTGGTGAAGGCCGACGCGGCCAAGGAGGCCGCCTGGACGCGGCTGACGTCCGGAGCGGCGGCCCGGTCCGCGGAGTTCCTGCGCAAGGAGCGGGCCTACTCCGTCGTCTGGGGCCTGGCGCTGCTCACCGAGTGCGTCGCACGGGTGGTGGGTGCCTACACCGTCCCCGTGGACACCATGGTCTGGCTCGGCACGGTCTTCGTGGTCGGCGCGATCGGGATCGGCATGCTCGTCGGCGGTGGACTGGCCATCGAGCCGATGCAGGAGATGCTCAAGGCCGAGACCGAGTCCGGAGCCGAGGTCGGCGAGGCCGGGGCCACCGCGCCCGCCGCCGCCTGACCCACCCGTACTCACCAGGTAAAGCTGAGGGAAATTCATCTTTGGCTGGATCTACCCACCGGTAGCCCGGGGCCCTACGCTCGCCGCCATGACAGATGTGCTGCGGCGCGGTAGGGCCTCGCTGGCGTTCGGCTTCTTCGCCCAGGGCGCCACCTTCGCCCTGCTCGTGACGCGCATCCCGGCGATCCAGGACCGGTACGGCATCTCCGACGCGCTGCTGCCGGTGTTCCTGGCCGCCGTACCCATCCTCGCGGGTGTCGGCAGTGTGACCACCGAGCAGCTGGTGAAGCGGATACGGCCCAGCCGGCTGCTGCGCTGGTCCCAGCCGCTGGTGCTGCTGGCGCTGCTCGGGGCCGGGGCGGGCGGGCGGATCGCGGAGCTGGCGGTGGCACTGGGCGCGTTCGGGCTGGCGGTGGGGGCGCTGGACGCCTCCATGAACATGCTGGGGGTGAGCCTGCAGCGGTCGTACGGGCGGAGCATCATGCTCAGCTTCCATGCCGCGTACAGCCTGGGCGGGATCCTGGGCGCCTCGCTGGCGTGGGTGGGGGCGCACTGGCATCTCGCGCTGTGGGTGTCGTACCTGCCGGTGGTGGCCGTGCTGCTGCCCGCGACGCTCGTGGGGAGCCGGTGGTACGTCGACGGCGAGCCGGCGTCCGTGGGTCAGGAGCGGGGCCAGGGGCAGGGCGGGGGTGTCGTCTTCAGGCTGCTGTTGCCGCTGTGCCTGGTGATGACCTTCGCCTACATCGGGGACTCGACCGTCTCCAACTGGAGCGCCAAGTACCTGAAGGACGTGCTGGGCAGCTCGGAGCAGCTGGCGACCGTGCCGTACAACGTGTACATGGTGACCACGCTGCTGGGGCGGGCCATCGGGGACTTCGGGGTGCGGCGGTTCGGGGCGGTGGCGGTCGTACGGCTGGGGACGCTGGTGGCGGCGGGCGGGTTCGCGGTGGTGGCCTCGGCGTCCGGGGCCTGGGTCGGGATGCTCGGGTTCACGCTGCTGGGTCTGGGGTTGTGCGTGCTGGTGCCGCAGACGTTCGCGGCGGCGGGCAGGTTGTTCCCGGGCGCTTCGGATGCGGCCGTCGCGCGGCTGAACATCTTCAATTACGTGGGCTTTCTGGTCGGTTCGCCGTTGGTGGGGGCGCTGGGCGACGCGTGGAGCTACCGGGGGGCGATGCTTGTGCCGATGGTGTTGGTGCTGGTGACGTTGGTGTACGCCAGGTCGTTCGCCGCTCAACCGGACCGATACGGTGGCGGGCATGAGCGGCCGCGCACAGCTGATGTGGGACGAGGCAGTAACGGGCTATGACTTCGGCCCGGACCATCCGATGGATCCGGTCCGGCTGGCGCTGACCCGGAAACTGGTGGCTGCCTTCGGGCTCGACCGGGAGATGGAGGTCGTCGCGGCCAAGCCGGCCGGGGAGTCGACGCTGCGGCTGGTCCACCGGGAGGACTACATCGACGCCGTGAAGGCGGCCTCGGCGGATCCGGCGCGGGCCCTCGGGGCCTACGGGCTGGGGACTGTCGATGATCCCGCGTTCGCGGGGATGCACGAGGTGTCGGCGCTGATCGCCGGGCAGTCCGTGGGGGCGGCGGAGGCGGTGTGGCGGGGGGACGCCGAGCATGCCGTGAACTTCGCGGGCGGGCTGCATCACGCGATGCCGGGAGGCGCGTCGGGGTTCTGCATCTACAACGACGCCGCGCTGGCCATTGCCCGGTTGCTGGAGCTGGGGGCCGAGCGGGTCGCCTATGTGGACGTCGACGTGCACCACGGGGACGGGGTGCAGGCGGCGTTCTGGGAGGATCCGCGGGTGCTGACGATCTCGTTGCACGAGCACCCTCGTACGTTGTTCCCGCAGACCGGGTGGCCGCAGGAGACCGGGGCGGACTGTGCCGAGGGCTCGGCCGTGAATGTCGGGCTGCCGGCGGGGACCGGGGACGCGGGGTGGGTCCGGGCGTTTCACGCGGTGGTGCCCGAGCTGCTCGCGGAGTTCCGGCCGCAGGTGCTCGTGTCGCAGCACGGGGCCGACACGCACTTCGAGGATCCGCTGGCGCATCTCGCCGTGTCGCTGGATGCGCAGCGGGCGGTGCAGGTGGCGTGTCATGAGCTGGCGCACGAGTACGCCGGGGGGAAGTGGATCGCGCTGGGGGGCGGCGGGTATGCGGTGGTCGATGTCGTGCCGCGGTCGTGGACGCATCTGGTGGGGATCGCGGCGGGGAGGCCGGTGGCGCCCGAGGCGGTGATTCCCGAGCCGTGGCGGCAGGAGGTGTTCGCCCGGACCCGGCAGTTGGGGCCGCAGCGGATGACGGATGGGCGGTGGCCGGTGAACTGGGCGTCGTGGGAGTCGGGTTACGACCCCGCTGATCGCCTGGACCAGGCCGTACGGGCCACTCGCCAGGCGGTGTTTCCGTTGCGCGGGCTGCTGCCGTGACCCTTCCCGGCCGTTAGGCCAACCGTGCGGACTTCGTCCGTTCCCGTCCCCTCGCCCGGTCCGATGCGTCACGATCGCACGCATGTGGACCGGCGGAGCTCTGCGCGCGCATCTGCTGGCTGTCCGGCTCGCCGGGGAGATCGGGACCTCGCGGGAGGACAGTCTGCGAAGTTACCGGCTGTTCGCCGCCCGGGATCCGCGGGTGCTGATCGGCATCGACCCCGAAGGGGTCTGGGGGCAGCGGGACGTGCTGGGCCTGATGGCGGAGAGGTGCGGGGTCTCGGCCGATCCTCGGCACACTTCGGGTCCGGATGTGATCGATCCCGAGCGGACGCTGGCCGCGCTGGACGCGTTCGCGGGACGGATCGGGGAGGCGGCGAGGCGGGGGGCGCCGGTGTTGTTCGGGACCGGGCATCCGCAGCGGCTGCTCGGGTTCTACGCAGGCTTGGCGGACGCGCTCTCGGCGGCGGGGTGTGCCGTGCTCACCCCGGCGCAGGGTCGCTGTGTCGACATATTGACCCGGTTCGGTCTACGTACGTGTGCACTGGACTACGCGCGGGGGGTCGGGTTGGTGCGGGAACCCGGTGGTGGGCGCCCCGGTTGTGAGCCGGGCGTGCACTGTCATTCACCGCTGCCGGTTCGGGTCGTGCTGGAGGCCGCGGCGGCGGGTGGGGGGCCGTTGCCGGAGCTGGTCGTCGGGGACCACGGGTGGGTCTGCGGTGCTGGTCAGCTGGGGTTCGAGGCGATCGGTCTGGCCGACACCGATGATCCGGCGCTGTTCGTGGGGGAGGCGGAGGGGCGCGTGTCCGTCGTCGTTCCGGTTGATGACGGCGTGCGGTCTGATCACTACCGGCCGCTTACCCGCTACGTACTCAAACGAGCGAGTCTGTCACAGTAGGCCTGCGATGGGTGCACCTCTTCCCCACTTGCATCACCCGCCCCTACATTGGGGAGTGAGCACGCAACGACGAAGAGTCACCGGAAGGGGAAGCCGGTGGCCGTCGAGTGCGGAAGGTTCAGGTGTGTCATGGGTGCAGCTGGCGAGAGGCCTCTGAACGAGGTTCAGTTCCTTACCGTGGCGGAGGTCGCCTCGGTGATGCGAGTGTCGAAGATGACCGTGTACCGCCTGGTGCACAGCGGTCATCTGCCCGCGATCCGGGTGGGGCGGTCCTTCCGCGTCCCGGAACAGGCGGTACACGAGTACCTCCGTGACAGCTATGTGGGGGTGGAGACGGCCTGACGACGACCCCGGGTGGCCGCGGGTGACCTGGGGTTACCCCCTCGATTACGACCTGGGCGCTCGGTTGGGTAGGCTAGCCCCTCGTAGGTCGTGTGGGCCCATGGCGCCCAAACAACCGAGTGATGAGAAGTGAGCGAGGGTAGTCGTGGGCTCTGTTATCAAGAAGCGGCGCAAGCGGATGGCCAAGAAGAAGCACCGCAAGCTGCTCAAGCGCACGCGCGTTCAGCGTCGCAACAAGAAGTAAGCGACGCGCGAGAGCGTGTCAGCGTGTTTCTGTGGCCTCCCATCGCACTGGTGGGAGGCCACAGCCGTTTCCGGGGCACCCGTCCCACCGGGTGAGCCGGAAGTTCCGATGAGTGAATTTCCGTCACCTCATGCATCGGGCGGTCATCACAGCGCAACATCAACCCGCTAGGTTGGCCGTACGCATCACGTACGAGGGAAGGCGCTGATCTTGGGGAAGGTCGTGCTCGTCACCGGAGTGGCCCGGCAACTGGGCGGCCGGTTCGTACGGCGGATCCAGCGGGATCCGGAGGTCGACCGGGTGATCGCCGTGGACGCGGTGCCGCCGGCGCACCATCTGGGCGGGGCGGACTTCATCCAGGCCGACATCCGGCAGCCGACCATCGCCCGGGTGCTCGCCGAGACGGGCGCCGACACGGTGGTCCACATGGACGTGACGGGTACGGCGCTGGGCAGCGGCAGCCGGGCCACGGTCAAGGAGACCAACGTCATCGGCACCATGCAACTGCTCGGCGCCTGCCAGAAGTCGCCGGCCGTGACGCGGCTGGTGGTGAAGTCCAGTACGAACGTGTACGGGTCGGCGCCGCGTGATCCGGCCGTGTTCACCGAGACGACTCCGCCGAAGTCGCTGCCGAGCGGTGGGTTCGCGAAGGACACGGTCGAGGTCGAGGGGTATGTGCGCGGGTTCGCCCGGCGTCGGCCGGACGTCGCCGTGTGCGTGCTGCGGTTCGCCAACATCCTCGGGCCGGCCGCGGAGACCCCGCTGGCCTCCTACTTCGCGCTGCCCGTCCTGCCGACCGTGTTCGGCTACGACCCGCGGTTGCAGTTCGCGCACGAGGACGACGTCATCGAGGTGCTGCGGATCGCCTCGCACGAGCCCCGCCGGGGCACCCTCAACAGCGGCACGTTCAACATCGCGGGCGACGGCGTGCTGCTGTTGTCGCAGTGTTCCCGGCGGCTCGGGCGGCCGACCGTGCCGCTGCTGCTGCCCGCGGTCACGTGGGCGGGTTCGCTGGTGCGTACGCTCGGTATGACGGACTTCTCGCCGGAGCAGATCCGGCTGCTCACGCACGGGCGGGTGGTGGACACGGTCCAGATGCGCGAGACGCTGGGTTTCACGCCCCGGTACACGACGGCGGAGACGTTCGAGGACTTCGCGCGCGGCCAGGGCCCGGGTCTGGTGCCGCCGGAGGCCCTCGCGGGGGCCGTCGACCGGATCGCCGCGCTGGCCGCGAGGGGCGGCGGCCGGCTCACCACGCACAGCGCCAACTGAGGAGAGCGGCAACGATGGCGGACGCCAAGGTCATTCCGTTCGACGACGACCGGTCCCGGGGCAGCGCCGTGCAGCGCCCGGCGCGGCGGCGCGGCGCGGGCAGTCGGCGCGGCGCGCTCGGCGAGGCCGGGGAGATGGGTGAGGTTCAGCCTCTGCCGGGCCGGAGCGGGGGGCAGGAAGACGGGTCTGTGAGCCGTGCGGAGGGGCCGTTGGAGCGGTCGGGTGACGGGGGGCGGGACGCGGGCCTGGAGCGGCGTGTGGCGGCCGGGCTGGCCTTCCTGCGCCGCCGGCTGACCGGGGACTACGACGTCGACGACTTCGGTTACGACGAGGAGCTGACCGACCAGGTCCTGATGTCGATGCTGCGGCCGGTGTACGAGAAGTACTTCCGGGTCGAGGTGAAGGGCATCGAGAACATCCCGGCGAAGGGCGGGGCGCTGATCGTCGCCAACCACTCCGGGACGCTGCCGCTGGACGGGCTGATGATGCAGGTCGCCGTGCACGACCGCCATCCGGCCGGCCGTCATCTGCGGCTGCTGGCGGCGGACTTGGTGTTCGTGCTGCCGGTGGTCAACGAGCTGGCGCGCAAGCTGGGGCACACCCTGGCGTGTGCGGAGGACGCCGAGCGGCTGCTGGCGCAGGGCGAGCTGGTCGGGGTGATGCCGGAGGGCTTCAAGGGCATCGGGAAACCTTTCAGCGAGCGGTACAAGCTCCAGCGGTTCGGCCGTGGCGGTTTCGTGTCGACGGCGCTGCGGCAGGGCGCGCCGATCATCCCCTGCTCGATCGTCGGGGCGGAGGAGATCTACCCGATGATCGGCAACGCGAAGACGCTGGCGCGGCTGCTGGGCTTCCCGTACTTCCCGCTGACACCGACGTTTCCCTGGCTCGGTCCGCTGGGTGCGATCCCGTTGCCGACGAAGTGGACGATCCAGTTCGGCGAGCCCATCCCGACGGACGGTTATCCGCCGGAGGCGGCCGAGGACCCGATGCTGATGTTCAACCTGACCGACCAGGTCCGGGAGCAGATCCAGCACACGCTGTACAAGCTGCTGGTGCAGCGGCGCTCGGTGTTCTTCTGACGCCGGTCCGGGGCCTGGTCCGGATACGACGACGGGGGCGCCCTGCTCGGAAAGGGCGCCCCCGTCGTCGCATCCGTGGGGGGCTAGTGCGTTTCCTCGCCCTCGATGCCCAGGCCGGGCAGGAGGCCCGGGAGGAGCGGGGGAAGGGTGACGTCCGGTGCGGTCGTCGGGGGCTTGCTGGTGGACGGTGTGCTGCTGCCGGGGCCCGTCTTCGGCGGCTCCAGCAGCCCGCCGGTGTTGCCGCCGATCAGGCCCTCGCCGCTGCTGCCGGTGGCCGAGCCGCTCGGGACTCCGGAGCTGGTGTGCTTGCCGGAGGCCGGGGTGTGGCCGGAGGCGCTGGGCGTGGTCGACGACCGGTGGGCGCCGGAGGAGCCGGTGGTGGCCGAGCTGGTGCCCTGCCGCTTGCCGTCGCTGCTCTGGGAGGGCGGCGGCGGGAGCAGGGACTGCAGCGGGGCGACCTCCTGGTCTATGGCGTCGAACACCGACGACACCTGCTGTTTGACGTCCCCGAGCTGCACGGGCAGCTTGTCGCTGAGCGCGCTCCAGACCTCGCGGTGGGACCGGGAGAAGGTGGACAGGGCCTGGATCGGGCCGAGCGAGCCGGGGTCCGCCTCATAGGCCTCGTGGAGCAGGCGGTGGCCCTCCGCCACGTCGTGCTGCATGCCGGAGAGCGTGCGGCGGATCTCACCGATGGACTCGTGGTCGAGCTGGCCGCCGCGGCCGCGGTCCATCAGCCGGCGGGCCTCGTTGAGCCGGGTCGAGGCCTGGTCGAGGTACGTCTGGCCGCGCTGGTCGTCGCCGTCGGTCAGGTAGTTGAGCTTGAAGTCCTCGATGCCGCGTTTGAGGCCGTACAGCGAGTCGCCGGGCAGGGCCTCGGAGCTGGCGGCGGCGACTCCGCCGAAGGCTCCTGCGGCCACGCCGACGCTGAGCCCGCCCGCGGCGAGCCCCTTGGTCAGCCGGGAACGCGGGCGGAGTTTGCCCAGCGGGCTCGCTCGGTGCGCGCCCCGGCCGTGCCCTCGCTGTCCGGGTACGGGCGTGTCCGCCGCCCCGGTGCCCTCCTGGAGCATGGCCTCCATCGCGGCCACCAGCTGGGCGCGCTGCACGACCTTGACCTCGGGATCGAGTTGCGGCTTGGGCAGTGCGCCGAGGTCCGTGGTGAGGGCCAGCAGCTCGCCCTGCTCGGAGCGTTCCTCGGCGGTCGGCGGGAATCCCGCCGGACTTTCGGACTGCTCGGCCGCCGTGTCCCGGTCGGGCTGCTCCTCCAGGGCCTGGGCGAAGGCGTTCGCCCGCCGGTGGGTTGATACGTTCGCGATCACTGGCGGCACCTCCTCTCGTCATGACGGTCGACTCCCCAGGGGGTCCTGAGGGTTGCACGCCGCGACCACTTCCACACGATCGAGTGATCAGGGTCGGCCAAGACGTGACCACAGGGAGCCTGTATCCCGCACAACGACTGGCGCGGCACTTGGGTTACGGACGGCGGATGACCGGTTCGGAAAGGCAACGGGCTTTCACGGAGCGTGAGTTGGGTGTTGCCCTCCGTGGCGGCGTGCGGGGCTGCGGCTCAGCGGGCGTCGTCCGGCAGAAGCCGGGCCAGGGTGCGTACGGCGCGGTACTGCAGGGTCTTGATGGCGCCCTCGTTCTTGCCCATGACGCGGGCGGTCTCGGCGACCGAGAGGCCCTGGAGGAAGCGGAGCGTGACGCACTCCTGCTGCTGTGGGTTGAGCCGGCGTACGGCGTCGAGCAGCGCGGCGTTCGACAGGGATTCCAGGACGGAGTCCTCCGGGGAGCGCTCGACCTCGTTGGCGTCGAGCATCTCGCCGGTGGTGACCTCCAGCCGGAAACGGCTGGACTTGAAGTGGTCGGCGACGAGGTTCCGGGCGATCGTCACCAGCCAGGCCCCGAAGTCGCGGCCCTGCCAGGTGAAGGTGCCGATCCTCCTGAGGGCCCGCAGAAAGGTCTCGCTGGTGAGGTCCTCGGCGGTGGCCCGGCCGCCGACGCGGTAGTAGATGTAGCGGTAGACCGTGTCGCTGTACTGGTCGTACAGCCGGCCGAAGGCCTCGGCCTCGCCCGCCTGGGCGCGCTCGACCAGGTCCATCATCCGGGCGCTGTCGCTGTCGGCGGCCGGACGGCGGGCGGTGGCGGCGCCGGCGGAGCGCCCCCGTCTGCCGACCGCGGCGCTGCCGTCGGCCAGTGCGTAGCACGGGCCGACGGGCGCGGCGGCGAAGGCGGGGACGGCGTACGCGGTGGGGACGAGGCCGCGCAGCGTCTCTTTGACCGTTGCGACTGTTGCGCGCAGCGTAGCCAGGCCCGAGGCGTCAACCCCGACGTGTGGGTACACGGGACTCCCAGAGGCAGAGCTTCCATCACGTGCAGTGCGGGACCGTTCACCCGTCGTAGCGACGGAGGGGTACCGGTTTGCGTCTGAGGAGAATAACGCTTCGTGCAGGCACTGCTACACCGAGTTGCTCAAATCATCGATTGCGTCGCTTCTTTTATCGATTGGCGCCGCATCAAGTGCCGCAGATTGACCGCTTGTTGATCGAAAAGCGGCCGGTTTCGGTGAGGTACGGGGCGTGTTGAAATGGCCGCGGCATAATCCGTGCGCGGTAACAGGGCGGTCGGGTTTGACGCGCCGCTCGCTCAGGGGTGCCACCGCGCCCGCCCGCGCCGCCCCCGGCGGCACGGCTGCCGGGGGGCGCGCAGGGCGCCTATCGGCGCCGTCGGCTCAGGGCGATGGCCGCCGCGGTGCCGCCGGCGACCGCGCCGACGCCGGCCGCCGCCGGGATGCCGACCTTGGCCGCCTTGCGGCCCGTGCGGTAGTCCCGCAGCCGCCAGTCCTGCTCGCGGGCGTGTCTGCGCAGCTTGGCGTCGGGGTTGATGGCGTAGGGGTGGCCGACCAGGGACAGCATCGGGATGTCGTTGTGGCTGTCGCTGTACGCCGCGCAGCGGGAGAGGTCGAGGCCCTCCGCCGACGCCAGGGCGCGCACCGCCTCCGCCTTCGCCGGGCCGTGCAGCGGCTCGCCGACCAGCTTGCCGGTGTAGACGCCGTCCACCGACTCGGCCACCGTGCCGAGGGCGCCGGTGAGGCCCAGGCGGCGGGCGATCACCTGGGCGATCTCCACGGGTGCCGCCGTGACGAGCCACACCTTCTGACCGGCGTCCAGGTGGGCCTGGGCGAGGGCGCGGGTGCCGGGCCAGATGCGGTCGGCCATGTACTCGTCGTAGATCTCCTCGCCGATCGAGGCGAGTTCGGCGACGCGGTGGCCCTTGACGATGGACAGCGCCGAGTCGCGGGCGTCCTGCATGTGCTCGGGGTCCTCGACGCCCGCCAGCCGGAACCAGGCCTGCTGCCAGGCGAACCTGGCCAGGTCGCGGGTCTCGAAGAACTTCCGCTTGTACAGGCCCCGGCCGAAGTGGAACAGCGCGGCACCCTGCATCACGGTGTTGTCGAGGTCGAAGAAGGCGGCCGCCTTGTCGTCGCCGATCACCGGGAAGTCCGGTTCCTCCTCGGCGACCTGCGGGGCCTGCGCTTCCTGTGACGACTTGCGGGCAGCCTCCGCCGAGGCCTCGCCTGCCAACACGCTGCGCGCCGTGGCGGAGCGCCTACGAGGAGTGAGCCATCCGAGAGCGGCCATGTCGTGAGCATAGCCAGTTTGTTCGGTGCTTCCGTCGGTCGAGAGGTTGGAAGCGTGTGAACTCTCCGCGACCTGGCCGTAAAACGGGCGCGCGGGCCGGGGTGTGGATCAGGGGCTCCGCGCGCGGGGAGGCGCCGGCGGGCGACGCGGGAGAATGGCCGGTATGAGTCCCCTTTTCCGGCGTAAGGCCGATCCCCGCGAGCGGCTCGTCACGCTGATCCGCAAGCCCGGCTGTCACCTCTGTGACGACGCCCAGCTCGTCGTCGACAAGGTCTGCGGCGAGCTCGGCGTGTCCTGGGAGCACAAGGACATCACCGAGGACCGTGATCTGCACGACAAGTACTGGGAGCAGATCCCGGTGGTGCTGATCGACGGCGAACAGCACACCTTCTGGCGCGTGAACGAGGAGCGACTGCGTCGGGCACTGACCGACTAGTCCAAACTGGCCCGGAAAGTCACTTAGGATCGACGGCGGTTTGGTCTCGGGGGCGGGATTCGTGAGGAGAGTGTGCGGGTTTGCCCCCAGTAACGAAGGAACGTCGGTGTGTATGCACCGGTTCCCGGCGAGGGCATCATGGGTGCGTGACCCCGGTCACTTCTGCCGGGCAAATCGGACACCATCTTTGTGCACGCGTTCACAAAGACATAGCCTGCTGTCGACGGGGCGGTCTGGGGACGCATGACCGCCCGCAGCCCCGCTCTACCCGCAGGAGCACCGTGGCAACTGGCCGAACACACCGACCGGCGACCCGCAGCCGAGGGATTCCCGAGGCCACCGTCGCCAGGCTTCCGCTGTACCTCCGAGCCCTGACCGCGCTGTCGGAGCGCTCGGTACCCACGGTCTCCTCCGAGGAGCTGGCCGCGGCGGCGGGGGTCAACTCCGCCAAGCTGCGCAAGGACTTCTCCTACCTGGGCTCCTACGGAACGCGCGGTGTCGGCTACGACGTGGAGTATCTCGTCTACCAGATCTCCCGTGAACTCGGCCTGACCCAGGACTGGCCGGTTGTCATCGTCGGTATCGGTAACCTCGGCGCCGCCCTCGCCGGCTACGGCGGTTTCGCCTCCCGCGGCTTCCGTGTCGCCGCGCTGATCGACGCCGACCCCGCGATGGCCGGGAAGCCCGTCGCCGGTATCCCCGTGCAGCACACGGACGACCTCGAAAAGATCATCAAGGACAACGGGGTGTCCATCGGCGTCATCGCCACCCCCGCCGGCGTCGCCCAGCAGGTCTGCGACCGGCTCGTGGCCGCCGGCGTCACCTCCATCCTGAACTTCGCGCCGACCGTGCTGTCCGTCCCGGACGGCGTCGACGTGCGCAAGGTCGACCTCTCGATCGAACTCCAGATCCTCGCCTTCCACGAGCAGCGCAAGGCCGGAGAGGAGACCGCCGCGGGCGACGGCGCACTGCCCGCCGCCACCGCCCGTGGCGTGGCCGCAGGCGACTCCGCCGACCAGGGACCCGACGGGGACGTACCCGCCGTGATGCCGGCATGAGCCTCCTCGTCGTCGGGCTGAGCCACCGCAGCGCGCCGGTCAGCGTGCTGGAGCGGGCCGCGCTGAGCACGGACGCCCAGACCAAGCTGCTGCAGGACACGGTCGCCGCCGAGCCGGCCACCGAGGCCGCCGTGCTCGCCACCTGCAACCGCATCGAGCTGTACGCCGACGTGGAGAAGTTCCACGCCGGCGTCGCCGAGCTGTCCACGCTGCTCGCCCAGCACAGCGGTGTCGGCCTGGAGGAACTGACCCCTTATCTCTACGTGCACTACGAGGACCGGGCCGTCCACCACCTGTTCTCGGTGGCCTGCGGCCTGGACTCGATGGTCGTCGGCGAGGGACAGATCCTCGGCCAGATCAAGGACGCGCTGGCCAGGGCGCAGGAGCTGCACACCGCCGGACGGCTGCTGAACGACCTGTTCCAGCAGGCCCTGCGGGTGGGCAAGCGCGCCCACTCCGAGACCGGTATCGACCGCGCCGGGCAGTCCCTGGTCACCTTCGGCCTGGAGCAGCTGGCCGTCGGCACCGCCGTGTCCGCCTGGGCCGAGGGCAGAAAGGCGCTGGTCATCGGCGCCGGGTCGATGTCCTCGCTGGCCGCGGCCACGCTCGCGCGGGCCGGGATCGCCGAGGTCGTCGTCGCCAACCGCACCTTCGAGCGCGCCGAGCGGCTCGCGCAGATCCTCACCGAGGCCGAGGACAACACGGCGACCGCCCGCGCGGTGTCGATGGACGCCATACCGGGCGAGCTGACACGTGCCGACGTCATCGTCTCCTGTACCGGGGCGACGGGCCTGGTCCTCACGGCGGAAACGGTCGCCCAGGCGGTCGAGGGCCGCACCGGCGCCCCCGTCACCGAGATCGCCGGCAGCGGCCGTACCGCCGCGGACGACAGCGCCCGTACGGCTCCCAGGACCACCGGCACCCCGCTGCCGCCCACCAGCGTCGGCACCGACGAGAACTGCCCGCTGGACCTGGCCGCCGCACAGCCCGGCTTCTCCGTCATGGGCGAGGCCGCCGTCGCGGGCATGGACGCGGCCACCCTGGAGCAGCACGCGGCCTGGGCCGCGGGCGGCACCCTCGACCGTCCGGGCCGCCGTACGCCCGAGGCGGACGCCGAGCTGATCACCGCGCTCGCCGCGACCGCCGCGACCGTCGGCCGCATCCCGGAGCGGCGCAAGCCCGAGCCGGTGGCCGAGCGTCCCGCGCCCTCCCTCTTCCTCCTCGACCTGGCCATGCCCCGCGACATCGACGCGGCCGTGCACCGGCTGGCCGGGGTGCGACTGGTCGACATCGAGTCGCTGGCGGAAGCCTCCGCCGACGCGCCGATGGCGGCCGATGTGGACCAGGTCCGGCGTATCGTCTCCGACGAGGTCGCGGCCTTCGGCGCGGCACAGCGGGCGGCGCACATCACGCCGACCGTCGTCGCGCTGCGCACCATGGCCGCCGACGTCGTCGCCGGTGAGATCGCGCGGCTCGACGGCCGCCTGCCCGACCTGGACGAACGCCAGCGCGGTGAGATCCGGCAGGCCGTGCACCGGGTCGTCGACAAGCTGCTGCACGCGCCGACCGTACGGGTCAAGCAGCTCGCGGCCGAACCCGGCGGCGCCGGGTACGCGGACGCGCTGCGCACCCTGTTCGACCTCGATCCCGAGACGGTCGCCGCCGTCTCCCGGGCCGGGGACAGCACAGACAAGAAGGACCGACCGGCATGACTGAGAAGGCACTGAGACTGGGGACCAGGCGCAGCAAGCTCGCCATGGCCCAGTCGGGGCAGGTGGCGGAGGCCGTCCGCCGGGTGACCGGGCGGCCCGTCGAGCTGGTCGAGATCACCACCTACGGCGACACCTCCCGCGAGCACCTCGCCCAGATCGGCGGCACCGGCGTCTTCGTCACGGCGCTGCGCGACGCGCTGCTCGGGGGCGAGGTCGACTTCGCGGTTCATTCGCTCAAGGACCTGCCGACCGCGCAGCCCGACGAGCTGGTCCTGGCCGCCGTACCGGTGCGCGAGGACCCGCGGGACGTGATCGTCGCGCGTGACGCCCTCAAGTTCACCGATCTGCCGCGGGGCGCCCGCATCGGCACCGGTGCGCCGCGCCGCATGGCGCAGCTGAACGCGTACGCCCGCGCCCACGGACTGGACATCGAGACGGTCCCGATACGCGGCAACGTCGACACCCGCATCCGGTACGTCCGGGACGGTGAACTCGACGCGGTCGTCCTGGCCGCCGCCGGACTGAACCGGATCGGCCGGATCGACGAGGTGACCGACTTCCTGTCGGTCGACACGGTTTTGCCCGCCCCCGGCCAGGGGGCCCTGGCGATCGAGTGTGCCGCGGACCGCGCGGACCTCGTCGCGGCGCTCGGCGAGCTCGACGACCCGTTCACCCGGGCCGCCGTGACCGCCGAACGGTCACTGCTCGCCGCCCTGGAGGCCGGTTGCAGCGCCCCTGTGGGCGCGCTGGCCGACCTCCTGGCCGACGGGCAGTTTGTCAAGGAAATGCGCCTGCGCGGTGTTGTCGGCACGACCGACGGCACCCGCATGGTGCAGCTGTCCACCACCGGTCCCGTGCCCCAGACGCACGACCAGGCGTTGGCACTCGGTCGCGACCTCGCCACCGAGATGCTCGCCCAGGGCGCGGCCGGTCTGATGGGGGAGCGAGCACAGTGAGCCCCACCACCCTTCCCGCCGCCGGTCCTGAACACGGGCACGTCACCTTCCTCGGTGCCGGACCCGGAGATCCGGGACTGCTGACTCTGCGCGCTGTGGAGGCGCTGTCGAACGCGGACGTCCTGGTCGCCGAGCACGAGGTGCTCGACGTGATCCGGACGCACGCCCGACAGGGCGTCTCCGTGGTGCGCACCGACGCGGATCCCTCCGCGGGGCCGCCGGGCACGCCCCAGTTGACGGTCGTTGACGGCACGTCAACAACCGCCGCTTTCCGGGCCGCTGCCCGGGATGCCGCTCATCTTGTCATGGAGGCTGCGCGGGGCGGCAGGCGGGTCGTCCGTGCGGTGTCCGGGGACCCGGGACTTGATACGGACGCGGCCGAGGAAATGCTCGCCTGCGCCGCCGCCGGTGTGCCCTTCGAGGTGGTACCGGGTGTGGCGGCCGCGGTCGGCGTGCCCGCGTACGCCGGTGTGCCGCTGCGGGACGCGCAGGGGGCGGACGTCCGGTTCGTGGACGCCCGTACGGCCTCGGACCGGTGCTGGACGGAGGTGGGTGCCTCCGACGGCACGGTCGTCGTCTCCACGACCCTGGACTCCGTGTCCGCCGCAGCGGGCGAGCTCGTGTCGGCCGGCCGCAAGCCGGACACCCCTCTGACGGTGACGATCGCCGGTACGACGACCCGCCAGCGCACCTGGACGGCGACGCTCGGCACGATCGCGCAGACGCTGAAGCAGGCGAAGGTGCTGCCGTCGCCGGACGGCGGCCGGCCGGTGATAGCCGTGGTCGGCGAGCGCTCCGCCACCGCCCGGCGCGACCAGCTGTCGTGGTTCGAGTCCAAGCCGCTGTTCGGCTGGAAGGTGCTCGTGCCGCGTACGAAGGAGCAGGCGGCGTCGCTCTCCGACCAGCTGCGGTCCTACGGCGCCGTGCCGCACGAGGTCCCGACGATCGCGGTGGAGCCGCCCCGCACGCCCCAGCAGATGGAGCGCGCGGTCAAGGGCCTGGTGACGGGCCGCTACGAGTGGATCGCCTTCACGTCGGTCAACGCGGTGAAGGCGGTACGGGAGAAGTTCGAGGAGTACGGCCTTGATGCTCGGGCTTTTGCGGGTATCAAGGTGGCTGCGGTGGGCGAGCAGACCGCGAAGGCGCTCGTCGCGTTCGGTGTGAAGCCGGACCTGGTGCCGAGCGGCGAGCAGTCGGCCGCTGGTCTGCTGGAGGACTGGCCGCCGTACGACCCGGTGTTCGACCCGATCGACCGCGTCTTCCTGCCCCGGGCGGACATCGCCACGGAGACCCTGGTGGCCGGTCTGATCGAGCTGGGCTGGGAGGTCGACGACGTCACGGCCTACCGGACCGTGCGGGCCTCGCCGCCGCCGGCGGAGACCCGCGAGGCGATCAAGGGCGGCGGCTTCGACGCGGTGCTCTTCACGTCGTCGTCGACGGTCCGGAACCTGGTCGGGATCGCGGGCAAGCCGCACAACGTGACGGTGATCGCGTGCATCGGTCCGGCCACGGCGAAGACGGCCGAGGAGCACGGGCTGCGGGTCGATGTCATGGCGCCGGAGCCGTCGGTGCACAAGCTGGCGGAGGCGCTGGCCGACTTCGGCATGAAGCGGCGGGCTGCCGCCCTGGAGGCCGGGGACCCGGTGACGCGGCCCAGCGAGCGACGGCCGGGGGCGCGCCGGCGCCGCACGACCACCTGAGGTACCAGGGGGCTCGGCCCCCTGGTCCCCCCGCGCTGGGGAGGCCGGCGGATCCAGGGATGCCCAGGGGAGCGCAAAGGCTTCGTATGACGGCGCCGTTATGCCCTCGAATGCGGTGTCTGTGGGATGCCTGTGCGCGGGGCACCGGGCCGACATGGTGTTGGCAAAGGCGCGGAGCGGGCGGGCGTAGCGTAGGAGCCATGACGAAGTACGGATCTTTTCCCGGTACGCGTCCCCGCCGGCTGCGGACCTCGCCCGTCATGCGCCGCATGGTCGCCGAGACGCGCCTGCACCCGGCCGACTTCATCCTTCCGGCGTTCGTCCGGGAGGGCGTGAGCGAGCCCGTGCCGATCGCCAGCATGCCCGGTGTCGTCCAGCACACCCGCGACAGCCTGAAGAAGGCGGCGGCGGAGGCCGTGGCGGCCGGGGTCTCCGGGATCATGCTGTTCGGCGTGCCGGAGGAGGCCGGGAAGGACGCGCTGGGCACGGCCGGTACGGATCCCGACGGGATCCTGCAGGTCGCGCTGCGCGATGTGCGGGCCGAGGTCGGCGACGACCTCCTCGTCATGTCCGACCTGTGCCTCGACGAGTTCACCGACCACGGGCACTGCGGCGTCCTGGACGCCGAGGGCCGCGTCGACAACGACGCGACCCTGGAGCGGTACGCCGAGATGGCCCAGGTGCAGGCCGACGCCGGGGCCCATGTCGTGGGCCCCAGCGGGATGATGGACGGCCAGATCGGCGTCGTCCGCGACGCCCTCGACCAGATCGGCCGCGAGGACGTCGCGATCCTCGCCTACACCGCCAAGTACTCCTCCGCCTTCTACGGCCCCTTCCGCGAGGCCGTGGCGTCGTCGCTGCAGGGCGACCGGAAGACGTACCAGCAGGACCCCGCCAACTGGCGCGAGTCCCTGCGGGAGCTGGAGCTGGACCTCGCCGAGGGCGCGGACATGGTGATGGTCAAGCCGGCCGGGCCGTACCTCGACATCCTCGCCCGGGTCGCGGACGCCGTGGACGTGCCCGTCGCCGCCTACCAGATCTCCGGCGAGTACGCGATGATCGAGGCCGCCGCCGAGAAGGGCTGGGTGGACCGCGACCGGGCCGTCTTCGAGACCCTCACCGGCATCAAGCGCGCCGGGGCGCGCAACATCCTCACCTACTGGGCGACCGAGGCGGCGCAGAAGCTGCGGCGCTACGAGGGCGTCACCAGCTGAGCGCGTCCGACCGGTCCCGCTGCCAGTA
Source organism: Streptomyces filipinensis (assembly GCF_014649495.1). Taxonomy (GTDB): domain Bacteria; phylum Actinomycetota; class Actinomycetes; order Streptomycetales; family Streptomycetaceae; genus Streptomyces; species Streptomyces filipinensis. Next base: position 18,578 of record NZ_BMTD01000019.1, read on the forward strand.
CGTCATCGCCAGCGTGGAGTCGTAGTACACACCCTTCGCGGGCAGCGACGGGTGCGCGGAGGGGCCGCCGTCGGTGTCCGGCGTGCGGCCCAGGAAGAACACCTCCAGCTTGTGGGCGGTGCTGCCGTGCTCGCCGCTGCCGTCGGCCGCCGACAGCCGCACGCCCGCGTACCCGGACTCGCCCGGCGCCAGGGACACCACCGCCTGCGGCTCGCTGTCCTTGATCACCTCCGGCGCCCACTGCGCGTCGTCGAAGCGCGGGGTCGGCCAGTACAGCAGGTCGCAGCGCTTGCCGCTGGTGTTCGTCGCGGTGAGCAGCAGGTGGTTGAGCGGGCGGGACACCGGGGTGGCGGTCACCTTCGTGTTCGAGCCGTTGCAGGGTTGGAGCGCCACGCCGGTGGTGTGCCCGCCCGGCTTCGCCGCCGAGGTGCGGGCGGACATGCTGGTGGCGTGGGACGCGGTGGTGGTGCCGGCGCCGGGCGTGGTGGTCCTGGCCGCCGCCGTGGCGGCCGTCGTGGGCTTCGGCTGGGCGGCGCCCTCGTCCTTGGTGCCGGTTCCGCCGGCCCCGCACGCCGTGAGGGCGAGAGCGGTCAGGGCGGTGCCGGTCGCGGCGTACAGACGGATGTGGCGCATACGCATGGCAAGTCCTCTTTCGGGCCGGGCCCGTTGGCGTGTTTGGATGACACACAGCCTGTGCGGCGTTTCGTCCCGGTGGCCAGGGGCTACCGGGAATCCGGGACGCGTGGAACGGCTACATGGGGGATGACCTGCGGGAACGTTCCCTTCCTGGAACGCCGGGAGGGGACGCCGCGAGGGGACACAGGGGTGGAGGAACGGTGGCGGACGGCATCACGGAGACCGGGTTCGCGGAGTTACTGCGGGAGTTGAAGGACCGCTCCGGGCACAGCTACGGCATGCTCGCCAAGCGGCTCCACATGAGTACGTCGACGCTGCACCGCTACTGCAACGGGGACGCCGTACCGACCGACTACGCCCCCGTGGAGCGCCTGGCCCGCCTGTGCAGGGCCACCCCCGAGGAACTCGTGGAGCTGCACCGGAGATGGGTGCTGGCGGACGCGGCGCGGGGGCGGAGGCGAACGGTGCGGCAGGAGCCTGCCGGGCAGGAGCCGGCGGGACGCGAACCGGCCGGGCAACAGCCGGTGGGGCAGGAGCCGGTCGGGCAACAGCCGGTGGGGCAGGGACCGGTTGCGCAAGGGCCTGTTGGGCAGGAGCCGGTGTGTGATGTCGTTCCCGTGCGGGAGGGGACGGCAGACGACGCGGCGTCCGTCCAGGGGCGGCGGGTGCCGGACGACGGCCGGCCCCGGCGGCGTACCCGGACCGTCCTCCTCGCCGCCCTCACCGTCACCGCCCTGCTCGGCACCGTGGCGCTCGCCCTCGACCTCTCGTCCAGCGGAACCGAGCACGCCGGCAAGACCGCCCCGCCCGACGCCTCCGTACAGCACCGGGCGCCGACGGCCGGTACCACGTACGGAACGGACTCCACCCGCTCGGCCACCCCGGCCCCTCCCTCGCCCACGGCCTCCCCTGCGCCGTCCACGCCCGGGGAGGCGCCGAGCACACCGCACACCCGTCGTACGCCGGAAGAAGACCCCGCAGCCACCCCTCCCCTCGCGGTCACCACCCATCCCTACGCCTGGGCGGACCCCTGCTCCCCGCACTACCTGGTCGACCGGGCCCCGACCGAGGTCTCCCCGCCCCCGCTGGAACAGGACGCGCCCGCCTGGGTGGCCGTGCACAGGGCCGTCTCGGCCCGGGAGCAGTACGTCACCTTCACCGTGCAGGGCACCGGCTCCGACACCGTCGTCCTGGAGGGGCTCTCGGTACGCACGGCGGGCCGGCGGTCGCCGCTCGCCTGGAACGACTACGCCATGGGCTACCCGGGCGTGGGCTGCGGCGGCGGTGTGCCGACCCGCTCCTTCACGGTCGCCCTGGACGCCCTGCGCCCCGCGGCCGTACCGGAGTCGGGACAGCGCGGCTTCCCCTACAAGGTGAGCCGGTCGGACCCCGAGGTCTTCCACCTCACGGCCGACGCCTCCGCGTACGACGTCAGCTGGTACCTGGAGCTGTCCTGGTCCAGCGGGACACGGCACGGCACGCTGCGGGTCGACGACGGCGGCCGGCCGTTCCGCACCAGCGGCAACAACGGACGGCCCGCGTACGCCTTCCCGCTGGGCGGCGAGAAGTGGGAGACGGCGTCAGAGGCGAACGCGCACTGAGCGGGCGCGGACCGGGCGAGCGCGTGACGGGAGCCGTCCGGGGTCAGTCCCACCAGAAGGTCCAGGCGGATGCCCCGATCAGGTCCTTCGCATAGGCGCGCAGGGTGTCCCGCTCGCCCTGGAGCACGTTGTCCGGGCACAGCGCGAAGTGCTCCGCCGCCACGGCCTCCGCCTCCTCCAGGGTGACTGGCGGGGCCGCGACCGACACGACGAGGACGTCCAGGCCGAGGGCCACCACGCGGATGCCGAAGCGGTCCTCCCAGGAGCGCAGCACCGCGCATATCCGGGCCACGTCACCCTCGTAGTTCACCGGACCGGTCCAGCCGATCGCCGCCGGGATGTCGGCGGACCGGCGGGCCGCGACCAGTGCGAGGTGCGGCTCCTCCACGTCCGACTCCGGGTCCCCGGCCAGCGCGTCGGCGACCTGCGCTGCGCGGGTGTCCGGGTCGGCGGCGAGGGCGGCGGAGGCGGGCGCGAGGCCCGGCCACTCGTCCCCGAACGGTTCGATCTCCCCGGCGATCTCGCCGTCCTCCGTCTCCTCCTCCCAGTACTCCGCGAGGACGTCCTCGGCGTCGTGATCACCCGGGTACGACGTCTCGCCGGGCAACAGCACCCACTCGTGCGGACCGCCCACGCCACCGCCGGTGTCCACGAGCACCGGCAGCAGGCCGGCCCGGGCCGCCGGCGCGCCCAGTGCCTTCCAGGTGCCCGGCGCGGCCGGCTTCTCCGCGTACCACAGCAGAGGTTCGTGCCAGGGGCCGTCGTCCGCCATGTCGACGAGCCTGCCGGGCGGCAGTTGAAGCCCGAGGGAGCGCCCGCTGGGGTCGGTGGCCAGCCTGGGCAGCGGATTGGGAAGAGTCGCCATGACCGTGACTGTAAAGCCCCTCACTGACAACGCCGTTGACCGGGTTCCCCGATGAACCGGTGCCCGCCGCAGCCTCTCTTACCGGGTGATGTTGTGATGAGCGCCGGGTGCCGGGTTGCCGGGGGAGGGGAAGGGCGGAACGTGTGGATCGGGCGTTACCCGGTGCGATGGCACATCGTGCTGCTCACCCTGTGGACCGCCGTCTGGTTCGTGGTGGCCGAGCGCCACGCCGCCATCTCCTGGCACTACCTGAGAACCGGCCAGCAACTGCTGTTCAACCAGGTCTCCGGCGGCGGCCTGGCCCTCTACGCCAACCACCCGAACCTGCAGATCGGCCCCGTCAGCTTCGTGGTGGCCGGGCTGTTCGCGCCGTTCCCGGCCGACGTCGGTGAGAAGCTGGCCGACGCGTTCATGTCCGGCCTCGGCCTGTACATGCTGGTCCTGGTCGGCCGCGCCGCCGCCGACCACAACCGGGGTACCGGCCTCAACCACAAACGCCTCCAGCAACGCGTCCTGATCGCCGGTGCCGCCTTCATCCCCATGTGGGTCGAGGTCTCGGTCCGCTTCGCCCATCTCGACGACGTCCTGGCCCTGTTCTTCACCACCCTCGCCGTCCGCGCCCTGGTCCGCGGCAGGGCGACGGCGGTGGGCGTGTTCCTGGCGCTGGCGGTGGACTCGAAGCCCTGGGCGGTCGGCTTCCTGCCCTTGCTCCTGGCGCTGCCCCGCCCCGCCCGCCTGCGCTCGGCGGCATGGGCCTTCGGCCTGGTGGCGGTCGCCTGGCTGCCCTTCTACCTCAGCCACCTGGACACCCTGCACGCGGCCCGCTTCACCATCCCCAACCAACCGGCGTCCTCGCTGCGCTGGTTCGGTGCGAACGACCCCGTGACCCCCTGGTGGGACCGTCCCGCGCAGATGGCCCTCGGCATCGCCCTGGGCGCGCTCGCGGTACGACGGCACCGCTGGCCGGCGGTGGTCTTCCTGGCCGCCGACGCCCGCATCCTGCTCGACCCGAGCGTGTACACGTACTACAACGCCTCGGTTCTGCTGGGCACGCTCATCTGGGACTCGATCGGCCAACGCCGCCTGGTCCCCTGGGTGAGCTGGATCGCCCTCATCTCCCTCTACGGCAGCGCCCTGCTGGTTCCGTCGGACTCCACCCAGGGCCTCATCCGCCTCGCCTTCGGGCTCGGCTCGGCGGCGTACGTGCTCTTCTGGCCCCAGCGGGCGCCCCGTGGCGGGCGGACACCCGGCGCGGATCCGCCCGTCACGGCGCTGCCGGCGCGAGGTGTCAGACCAGCGTCGTGATGCAGAACGGATGGCCGGCCGGGTCGAGCAGGACCCGCCAGCGGTCCTCGCCCGGCTGGAAGCCGGGCTTGGTGGCGCCCAGGTCGAGCAGCCGCTTCTCGGCGATGTCCAGGTCGTCCACGCCCAGCTCGATGTGCGCCTGCTTCTCCTGCGCGGGGTCCGGCCAGGTGGGCGGGCGGTAGTCGGCGAGGCGGTTGAAGCCGAGGCCGGTCGCGCCCTCCTTGCCGAGCAGGACGAAGTCGTCGGTGGAGTAGAGGACCGCCATGCCGAGCAACTCGCCGTAGAAGCGCGCCAGTTCGGCGGGGTCGGCGCAGTCGAAGGTGACGGCGGCGTAGCGGAACGCGGGGGCGGAAGGGGACGAGGAAGAGGTCTGCGTGGTCATGGGAGGAACGTTAGGACAGGACCAGGACAGTTCCGGTCCTGGTCATGCCGAGGGCGTGCCAGACTTCCGGGCGTGCTCAGTTCGTCCGCCCGGCTGCTCCGGCTGCTGTCCCTGCTGTCCTCCCGCCCGTCCTGGACCTGCGCCGAACTGGCCGAGCGCATGGATGTCACGGACCGCACGGTCCGCCGGGACATCGCCAGGCTCAGGGACCTCGGCTACCGCGTCGACTCCGAGGCCGGCCCGTGGGGCGGCTACCGCCTGCGCGCCGGTTCCCGTGTGCCGCCGCTGATCCTCGACGACGAAGAAGCGCTGGCCGTGGCGGTCGGGCTGCGGGAGGCCGCGCTGAGCGACGCGCTCGGCGGCGACCAGGCGGCGCTGTCGGCACTGCTGAAGCTGCGGCAGGTGCTGCCCCGGCGGGTCGCGGAACGCCTCGGCGAGCTGGACGACGCCTTCGTACGGCTTCCGGGGGCCGAGGGGGATCGGATCAGACCGGGTCTGCTGCTGGAACTGGCGGTCGCCTGCCGCCAAGGCCTGCGCGCCAGGCTGGCGTACACGGACGGGGAGGGCCGGAGCTCGGTCCGGGACGTCGACCCGTACCGTCTCGTCCACACGGGCCGGCGCTGGTACTTCGTCGCGCGGGACGTGTCCCGGGGACAGTGGCGCACCTTCCGGGCCGACCGGGTCGACCGCCTCCAGCCCACCGGTCACCCGGCGGATCTCACCGATCCGCCGGACCCGGCGCGGCTGGTCTCCCGGAACATCGCGAACGGCCCCTATCCGCTGTCCGCGACCGTCCGCCTCCCGCTGCCGATGGCGCAGGCCCTGCGACTCGTCCCGGCCACGGTCGGCACCCACCGCCCCGACGGCCCGGACGCGACCCTGGTCGACATCGGCGGCCCCGACCCGGACGGCCTCGCCCGCTACCTCCTGGGCCTGGGAGCCCCCGTGCGGATCCTCACCCCGGACTCGGTACGCCAGGCCCTGATCCGCCGCACCCGGGAACTCCTGGACGCCCAGACGTAGGCCGGTCGGGTCAGAGCTTCTCCGGCGTCCTGATCCCCAGCAGGGCCATCCCCTGGTGCAGGGTGCGGGCCGTGACGTCGCACAGGAACAGGCGGTTCTCCACCTGGTCCGGCGTCTCGGCCTTCAGGACCGGGCACTTGTCGTAGAAGGTCGTGTAGAGGGACGCCAGCTGGTAGAGGTACGCGGCCAGTTTGTGCGGGGCGTACTCCGCCGCCGTCTCCGACACCGTCTGCCCGAACGCGTCCACGTGGAGGCCCAGGGCACGCTCGGCGTCGGCCAGTTCCAGCTCCGGGTGCGCGGCCGGGCGAACCTCGCCGGCCTTGCGCAGGATGGACTGGATACGGGCGTACGCGTACTGCAGGTACACGGAGGTGTCGCCGTTGAGCGAGACCATCTGGTCCAGATCGAACTTGTAGTCCCGGTTCGCCGACGTGGACAGGTCGGCGTACTTCACCGCGCCGATGCCCACCTGGGTGCCCCGCTCGGCGATCTCCTCCTCGGAGAGGTCCTGGGCCTTCTCGCGGACCACGGCCGAGGCGCGGTCGATCGCCTCGTCCAGCAGGTCGACCAGGCGGACCGTCTCGCCCTCACGCGTCTTGAAGGGCTTGCCGTCCTTGCCGAGGACCGTGCCGAAGGCCAGCTGCGTCGCCGTGACGTCCTCGCCCAGCCAGCCGGCCCGGCGTGCCGTCTCGAAGACCATCCGGAAGTGCAGGGACTGGCGGGCGTCCACCACGTACAGGAGCGTGTTCGCCTTGAGGCCGAAGACGCGGTCGCGGATCGCGGACAGGTCGGTGGCCGCGTAGCCGTAGCCGCCGTCGGACTTCTGGACGATCAGCGGGACCAGGTTGCCGTCCGGGCCCTTGATGTCCTCGAAGAACACGCACAGGGCGCCTTCGGAGCGGACCGCCACGCCCGACTCCTCCAGGAGGCGGCAGGTCTCGGCCAGCATGTCGTTGTAGCCGGACTCGCCGACGATGTCGGTGTCCCGGATCTCCATGTCCAGCTTCTCGAAGACGGAGAAGAAGTAGATCTTCGACTCGTCCACGAACTTCTGCCACATGGCGAGCGTGTGCGGGTCGCCGGCCTGGAGGTCGACCACCCGGCGGCGGGCGCGCGTCTTGAACTCGTCGTCGGAGTCGAACTTCCTGCGCGCGGCCTTGTAGAGGCGGTCGAGGTTCGACATCGCCTCCTCGCCCGACGCCGCGGCGTCCTCGGCGGACGCCTTGTGGTCCAGCTCGTGCGGGTGCTCGTCCAGATACTGGATGAGCATGCCGAACTGGGTGCCCCAGTCGCCGATGTGGTGGCGGCGGACCACGTTCTCGCCGGTGAACTCCAGGATCTGGACCACCGAGTCGCCGATCACCGCGGACCGCAGGTGGCCGACGTGCATCTCCTTCGCCACGTTCGGCTGGGCGTAGTCGATCACCGTCGTGCCGGGGTGCTCGGCGTACGGCACGCCCAGGCGGCCCGTGTCGTCCGCGTACCGCGCGGCGAGGTTCCGGGTGATCGCCTGGTCCGCGATCGTGATGTTGAGGAAGCCGGGGCCCGAGACCTCGACGTCCTTGATCAGCTCGGTGCCGGTGGCCACCTGGGAGACGACCTGCGTCGCCAGCTCCCTCGGGTTCGCCTTCGCCTTCTTCGCGAGCGCCAGGATGCCGTTGGCCTGGAAGTCGGCCCGGTCGCTTCGTCGCAGCAGCGGGTCCGCGCCGGCGGCCTCGGGCAGGGTGGCCGAGAGGGCGGACGCGAGGTGCTGCTGGACGGAATCGCTGAGGGACGTGACCGAGGCCATAGGAATGGGTGCCGTTCTCCTCGTGGGGATGGATAGTCCCGGTCAGTATCCCATGGTGGGTAAAGGCGTTTTCCCGGTCGACGGACGGTCTGTGAGAATGGGGTGTCACCCCGTTCAGAAAGAAGGACGTGCCGATCGTGGCTCAGAGCACCGAGACCACCGACTGGGTCTCCCGTTTCGCGGATGAGGTCATCGAGGAGTCGGAGCGCCGGGCCCCGGGTAAACCGGTCGTCGTCGCGTCCGGACTCTCGCCCTCCGGGCCCATTCACCTGGGCAATCTCCGTGAGGTCATGACCCCCCACCTGGTCGCGGACGAGATCCGCCGCCGCGGGTACCAGGTCCGGCACCTGATCTCCTGGGACGACTACGACCGGTACCGGAAGGTCCCGGCGGGCATCGCGGGCGTCGACGAGTCGTGGGCCGAGCACATCGGCAAGCCGCTGACCTCCGTGCCGGCACCGGGCGGGTCGTCGTACGCGAACTGGGCCGAGCACTTCAAGGCCGCGATGATCGCCTCGCTGGCCGAACTGGGCGTCGAGTTCGACGGCATCAGCCAGACCGCGCAGTACACCTCCGGCGCCTACCGCGAGCAGATCCTGCACGCGATGAAGCACCGCGGCGACATCGACGCGATCCTCGCCCAGTACCGCACGAAGAAGGCGCCGAAGAAGCAGCAGCAGAAGGCCGTCGACGAGGCCGAGCTGGAGGCCGAGGAGGGCTCGGGCGCCGCGTCCGAGGACGACGGCAGCTCCGGCTCCGCCGGCTACTTCCCGTACAAGCCGTACTGCGGCAACTGCGAGAAGGACCTGACGACGGTCACCTCCTACGACGACGACAGCACCGAGCTGGCGTACACCTGCACCGCGTGCGGCTTCACCGAGACCGTCCGGCTCAGCGAGTTCAACCGCGGCAAGCTGGTCTGGAAGGTCGACTGGCCGATGCGCTGGGCGTACGAGGGCGTGATCTTCGAGCCGAGCGGTGTGGACCACTCCTCGCCCGGGTCCAGCTTCCAGGTCGGCGGGCAGATCGTCGGGATCTTCGACGGCAAGCAGCCGATCGGGCCCATGTACGCCTTCGTGGGCATCTCCGGCATGGCGAAGATGTCCTCCTCGCGCGGCGGCGTTCCGACGCCCGCCGACGCGCTGAAGATCATGGAGCCGCAGATCCTGCGCTGGCTCTACGCCCGCCGCAGGCCCAACCAGTCCTTCAAGATCGCCTTCGACCAGGAGATCCAGCGGCTCTACGACGAGTGGGACAAGCTCGCCGGGAAGGTCGCCGACGGCTCCGCGCTGCCGGCCGACGTCGCCGCGTACATGCGCGCGGTGGGTACGGCCGGCGGCGAGCTGCCGAAGACGGCGCGCCCGCTGCCGTACCGCACGCTCGCGTCCGTCGCCGACATCACCGCCGGCCACGAGGACCAGGCCCTGCGGATCCTCTCCGAGCTGGACCCGGAGCAGCCGCTGGCCTCCCTGGACGAGGCCCGGCCGCGCTACGACAGGGCCGAGGCCTGGATCAACACGCACGTGCCCGCCGACCAGCGGACCATCGTGCGCGACGAGCCCGACGCCGAGCTGCTGAAGTCGCTCGACGAGGCGTCCCAGCAGTCGGTACGGCTGCTGCTCGACGGGCTCGCCGAGCACTGGTCGCTCGACGGTCTGACCCACCTCGTCTACGGCGTGCCCAAGGTGCAGGCCGGGTTCCCGGCCGACGCCACGCCCAAGGAACTGCCGCCGGAGATCAAGACGGCTCAGCGGTCGTTCTTCGCGCTGCTGTACCACCTGCTGGTCGGGCGGGACACGGGGCCGCGGCTGCCCACGCTGCTGCTGGCGGTGGGACAGGACCGGGTCCGCAAGCTGCTCGGCGAGTAAGAGCCCGTTGGCAACCGCGTAAGAAAAAGGGGCCCTCTTTCACAGGAGGGCCCCTTTTTTCTGTCCGCCGGTGCCTTTCAGGCGATGTGCTCGTCCGCGAGTTCCGCGTTGAGGCGGTTGGAGAACCGGTTCAGCATGCGCTTGGACTCGGCCTCCGGGAGCGCGATGCCGTACGTCGCCTCGACGTCGGCGATGAAACCGCGGGGGGTCGGCGCCCCGTTCCCGCTCTTGATCGACTCACGGAAGACCTGGTAGTACGCGTCCTCGTCCGGCTCCGGGGGGCCGCCGCCCTCGCCCAGTTCGCGGGTGCGGTTCGGGCCCACCGGGATGGGGAAACTGCCGGTCTCCTCGGGGGAGGGCTGCTGGAACTGCTCCGGGGGCGGCTCCTCGTACCAGCCCTGGTACTCCTCCTCGGGGGCGTACTGAGGGTCCAGGGGCGGCTCGTAGGTGGGGTCGTAGCCGCCCTGGTACTCGATCTCCCGCTGGGCCTGGAACCAGGGGCTCTCCTCGTCCACGGGGCCACTCCCCGGCGGCGCGGCGTTCTGGCTCGGCAGCTCGGGGCGCCGCTCGCCGGCGGGAGGCGCCGCCTGCTGCGGGACGGGCACCGCCCCGGTGGCGCGACCGCCCGCCGCCACGGCGGGTATCACGTTCGGCTCGATACCCGCCGCCGCCAGCCCCGCCGGGGCCGTCTCGGCCAGGGGGACGCCGTAGCGGGCCAGGCGCAGGGGCATCAGGGACTCCACCGGAGCCTTCCTGCGCCAGGCCCGGCCGAAGCGGCTGCGGAGCCTCGCCTGGTAGACGAGACGCTCCTGCTCCAGCCTGATCACCTGGTCGTACGAGCGCAGTTCCCACAGCTTCATCCGGCGCCAGAGCAGGAACGTGGGGACCGGGGAGAGGAGCCAGCGGGTCAGCCGGACGCCCTCCATGTGCTTGTCCGCCGTGATGTCGGCGATGCGGCCGATCGCGTGCCGGGCCGCCTCGACCGCGACCACGAACAGGACCGGGATCACCGCGTGCATGCCGACGCCCAGCGGGTCCGGCCAGGCGGCGGCGCCGTTGAACGCGATCGTCGCCGCCGTCAGCAGCCACGCCGTCTGACGCAGCAGCGGGAAGGGGATACGGATCCAGGTCAGCAGTAGGTCCAGGGACAGCAGGACACAGATACCCGCGTCGATGCCGACCGGGAACACGTAGGAGAAGTTCCCGAAGCCCTTCTTGATGGCCAGCTCGCGGACGGCCGCGTAGGAGCCGGCGAAGCCGATACCGGCGATGATCAAGGCGCCGGTCACGACCACGCCGATGAGAACGCGGTGCATCCGAGTCAGCTGCAGTGGCGCGGCCACTCGTACTCCCCTCCCCTTGCTGTTGTTGCGCGCAACAGGGTGGCACACGCTTACGCCGAACGTGGTACCGGTCGGGGGTTCGGACCGGGGGTCAGCTCTTCCGGGCGGCCGACTTGGACGGAGAAGCGCTGGAAGAGGCCGACTTGGACGGCGACTTGGAGGGGGACGCCGACTTGGACGCCGACTGCGACGGAGAGGCCGGGGCCTTCGAGGAGGAACCGCCCGAGGACGAACCACCGTTGGCGGACGACACCGAACCGACCACCTCCTTGACCGCCTGCTGCGCGGCCTTCGTCAGGTCGTCGGCGTCCGGGGTCTTCTCACCCGCGAGACCGGCGCCGTTGTAGTCGAGCGTGATGACCACGTTCTCGACCCGGGCGACCACCGTCTGCTGCTTGAAGAGCCCCTCCTTCTTCTTCAGGTCGTAGCGCACGGCCGTCGCCTCCGTGCCCGTGCCGGACAGCGGGATCTCCTTGGTGTTCTTCGCGCCGTCCACCGCCTCGGCGTCCTTGACCTGCTGGCCGAAGTACGTGTGGGCCTGCGCGTCACCGGCGCCGCGCGCGGTGTCCGAGTCGAAGCGGAGCAGGGAGACGTTCAGCCAGCGGAACTGCGAGCCCTTCACGCCGTTGTTGTCCAGGCTGCTCCAGGAGCAGGAGGCACGCGAGGACGGATCGTCCGAAGTGCCCTTCTTGCCCGAAGAGGCGGCGTTCGGTACCAGATCCGCGAGGGTCTTCTTCGACAGCACCGCGCACGCGGCGGGAAGCTTCTGGTATGCCGCCGCCTGCACGGTCGGGGAGGCGCTCGCCGACGGCTTCGCGCTGCTGCCCGCGGACTGCCGTGCACTGCTGTCGGCGCCCTTGCTCTTGGAGTCGCCCGAGTCCGACGAACAGGCGGCGGTGATGAGCACCGCCGGAACGGCTGCCGCGCAGACAAGAACACGGCTCAGGCGCTTGCCACGCATCTGTCGCTGGGCACGGTCGTCTCGCTGGGCTGCTCGCTGCATGGTTCCTTCACTCATGACGCTCGGTGGTCGTGCGGGTTCCTGCGGGGCCACGGTACGCGGTGAAGGAGCGGTGCGGTTTCCGTTCGGTTGCTTCGCGTGCGACGGGGCGAACGGTCCCGGGGGCCGTCAACCGCCCAGCGCGTCGGCCAGTTGAGAGGCCAGATTACGGGCCCTGTCCTGCATTTCCTTGCTGTCGGGGACCGTTCCGGTGGCCGTCGGCTGCTCCTCGTACTCGATGGTGACGACGACGTTGGACGTGCGGAACACCACAGTCACCGTCCGCTGCTCGGCGGTCGAACCGGACGAGTCGAGCTGGTCGTCCAGATACGCCTCGTCGCCGAGATCGGACAGCACCCGCGGCTGCAGATCGGCCGCCGAGGCGGAGTCGGAGGGGGATCCGGAAGAGGAGGAGCTGGAGGAGGAGCCGGAGGGGGAGGCGCCGCCGCTCGCGGAGGGCGACGGGGCCGACGAGGGAGCGGAGGAGGCGGTGCCCCTGGGCGTCGACGCGGCCGGGGACGCGGGCGTGCCGCCCGTCGCCGGGGAACCGCCCGGCTCGGGCAGGTCGGCGGCCGACTCCTTGTCCTCGAACAGCTGCTGCGCCTGGTCGTCGTCACTGATCGCGTTGTCGTACGACACCACGCGCTCGAAGTCGACCGCGAGGCGGTCGGTGGCGTTCGCGGCCTCCACCTTCCAGTGGCAGCCGACCTTGCGCTCGGTGTCGTAGGTGAGCTCGGCCTCGCCTTGGTAGGCCTTGTCCCGCTGGGTGGGGTCGGTGATCTGCTTGATGCCGGGCAGCAGCGAGTCGAGGGTGTCGTGGTCGACCGCGTCGCAGGGTTCGGGGAGTGTGCGGTACTTGCCGGGCTGGGCGGCCACCGTGGCGGTGCCGGCCTCGCCCGGATTGGCGTCGTCCGTGGGGCTGTCACCGCCCGAGCCGCTCGTGCAGCCGGCCAGCAGCGCCACGAGGAGGGCGGCGGTGCCGGATACGTACGCCTTCCGCTGCACGGTCGGGCTCCTCTCGGGTGTGCGCTAGCTCGGTGCTCCAGTGTCCCCGCTGGTTAATCGTTTGCCGCAGCGGGGCGCCCCCTGGAGACAATGTGTATCGCACGCACTGCCGTGGCCGCCGGTCCCTTGTCCTTTTTCACCGAGCCTGTCACCTCTTTTGCGCTTTGCTGCTTTCAAGTCTTTTGCTGTCGTTTTCGGGGGAATGAGGAACGTATGTCGTACGTGGAGATGCCGGGCGCGAAGGTCCCGATCCGGATGTGGACGGACCCCGCGACGGTCGAGGACGTGGCCCTGCGCCAGCTCCAGAACGTGGCGACCCTGCCGTGGATCAAGGGCCTGGCCGTGATGCCGGACGTGCACTACGGCAAGGGCGCGACGGTCGGTTCGGTCATCGCCATGCGGGGCGCGGTCTGCCCGGCGGCGGTCGGAGTGGACATCGGGTGCGGGATGTCGGCGGTGAAGACGTCCCTGACCGCGAACGACCTGCCGGGCGACCTGTCCCGGCTCCGGTCGAAGATCGAGCAGGCGATCCCGGTGGGCCGGGGGATGCACGACGATCCCGTCGCCCCGGGGGACTTCCACGGGCTGGCCACGTCCGGGTGGGACGACTTCTGGGGGCGGTTCGACGGAGTGGCCGAGTCGGTCAGGTTCCGCCTGGAGCGCGCCTCCAAGCAGATGGGAACGCTCGGAAGCGGAAACCACTTCATCGAAGTCTGCACGGACACGACCGGTGCCGTGTGGCTGATGCTCCACTCCGGTTCCCGCAACATCGGCAAGGAGCTCGCCGAGCACCACATCGGCGTGGCCCACAAGCTCCCGCACAACCAGGGCCTGGTCGACCGTGACCTGGCGGTCTTCGTCTCGGACACCCCGCAGATGGCGGCCTACCGCAACGACCTGTTCTGGGCGCAGGAGTACGCCAAGTACAACCGCACGCTGATGATGGCGCTCCTGAAGGACGTGGTCCGCAAGGAGTTCAAGAAGGCCAAACCGGTCTTCGAGCCGGAGATCTCCTGCCACCACAACTACGTGGCGGAGGAGCGGTACGAGGGCATGGACCTGCTCGTCACCCGCAAGGGCGCGATCCGGGCCGGCTCCGGCGAGTACGGGATCATCCCCGGCTCCATGGGCACGGGCTCGTACATCGTGAAGGGCCTCGGAAACGAGACGGCCTTCAACTCGGCCTCCCACGGAGCCGGCCGGCGGATGAGCCGCAACGCCGCGAAGAAGCGTTACTCCACCAAGGACCTGGAGGAGCAGACCCGGGGCGTGGAGTGCCGCAAGGACTCCGGCGTCGTGGACGAGATCCCGGGCGCCTACAAGTCGATCGACCAGGTCATCGACCAGCAGCGGGATCTCGTCGAGGTCGTCGCGAAGCTCAAGCAGGTCGTGTGCGTCAAGGGCTGACGTGTCGTCAGTGACCGTGCCGCACGGCGTAGATCATGACGAACGCCAGGATGTGGATGCCGAAGAGGAAGTAGGCGAGGAAGTACCACACCTGGCGTTCGTCCTTGGTCTCCTGGGCCAGGCGGCGCTTTTCCAGGGACTCCGGGGAGTTGTCTTCGGGCATCAGCGTTCTCGGTGGACCTTGGTGTTGGATGCCTGGGCGCGGGGGCGGAGGACCAGGAGGTCCACGTTGACGTGGCTGGGGCGGGTGACCGCCCAGGTGATCGTCTCCGCCACGTCGTCCGCCGAGAGCGGCTCGGCCACGCCCTCGTAGACCTTGGCGGCCTTCGCCTCGTCGCCGCCGAAGCGGGTCAGGGCGAACTCCTCGGTCCTGACCATGCCGGGCGCGATCTCGATCACGCGGACCGGCTGGCCGACGATCTCCAGGCGGAGGGTCTCGGCGAGGACGTGGGCGCCGTGCTTGGCGGCCACGTAGCCCCCGCCGCCCTCGTACGTGCCGTGCCCGGCGGTGGAGGACACGACGACGATCACGCCGTCGCCGCCGGCCACCAGCTTCGGCAGCAGGGCCTGGGTGAGGTTCAGGGTGCCGATGACGTTCGTCTCGTACATCGTGCGCCAGTCCGCCGGGTCGCCGGTGGCCACCGGGTCCGCGCCGAGGGCGCCGCCCGCGTTGTTGACCAGGACGCCGATCGTCTGGAACGCCGTGGCGAACTCGTCCACCGCCGTGCGGTCCGTGACGTCCAGCTGGTAGGCGACGGCCGAGTGGCCCGCCTTGGTCAGCTCCTCCGCCAGCGCCTCGATGCGGTCCTTGCGGCGGGCGGTGAGGACGACGCGGTAGCCGGCCTCCGCGAGCTGCCGGGCCGTGGCGGCGCCGATGCCGCTGCTCGCCCCGGTGACGACGGCGATGCGGGAGGCGGGGGTCATGGGCAGCTCCTGTGATCCGGTGGCGAAGGGCTGTGTCCAGCGTAAGTGAGGCTCAACCGCCGTTCCTCGGCGCCCACATGATCATGGCCATCCCGGCGAGGCAGACCAGGGCGCCGGTCACGTCCCAGCGGTCGGGGCGGTAGCCGTCGGCGACGACGCCCCACAGGAGCGAGCCCGCCACGAAGATCCCGCCGTACGCGGCCAGGATGCGGCCGAAGTGGGCGTCCGGCTGGAAGGTGGCGACGAACCCGTACGCCCCGAGGGCCAGGACACCGCCCGTCATCCACAGCCAGCCCCGGTGCTCGCGCACGCCCTGCCAGATCAGCCAGGCGCCGCCGATCTCGAAGAGGGCGGCGAGGACGAACAGGGCGGCGGAGCGGAGGATCGACATGGACAGCAGCTTGGCACGCGGGGTCCACGCGCTCCGCGCCGCTCGGGCCGCCGGGCTCAGACGGCGTTCTCGGTGTCGTAGCGCTCGCGGGCCGCTCGGACCTCCTCGAAGTGGGTCTCGGCCCACTCCTTCACCGCGGTCAGCAGGCCGGCGAGGCTGGCGCCGAGCGGGGTGAGGGTGTAGTCGACGCGGACCGGGACGGACGGGGTGACCGTGCGGCTGACGATGCCGTCCCGTTCGAGGGTGCGCAGGGTCTGCGTGAGCATCTTGGGGCTGACGCCCGCGATCCTGCGGCCGATGTCGCTGTAGCGCTGGGGGCCGGCGGCCAGGGCGGCGACGACGAGGCTGACCCACTTGTCGCTGAGCCGCCCGAGGAGCTGGTTGGTGGGGCACGCGCGCAGGAAGGCGTCGTAGTCGGCGCGGGCCTGTTCGCGCCGCTGGGCGGCGGTCGTGGTCGCCATGGGCTCTCACCTCGGGGTCAGCTACGCACTCTCAGGTAACTACTTACCGATCGATAGTAGCTCTCCTACGGTTGGTGTGCGGCCGGAGAGATGCCGCGAAAGCATCAAGTGCCTTGATTTCAGGGAGAGTTGACATGCGTGCTGCTGTGGTGACGACGTTCGGCGGACCGGAGGCCGTGGAGATCGCCGAGGTGCCGGTGCCGGAGCCGGGGGCGCGTCAGGTGCGGATCAAGGTGGCCGCGAGCGCGCTGAACCCGGTGGACGCGGCCGTGCGCGCCGGTCTCTTCGGCGGGGCCGGCAAGACCCTCGGGCTCGGCTGGGACGTGGCCGGCACGGTGGACGCGGTGGGCGCGCCCGCCGCCTGGCAGGTCGGCGACCCGGTGGTGGCGCTGGCGCCGGGGGTGGCCGACCCGCTGGGCGCGCACGCCGAGTACGTCGTCGTGGACGCGGGTGCGGTGGCCGCGGCACCCGCCTCGGTGGACGCGGTGCACGCGGGCACCCTGCCGCTGAACGGGCTGACCGCGCTGCAGGCCCTGGCTCTGCTGGACCTCGCGCCGGGCGACTCGCTGCTGGTGACCGGAGCGGCGGGGGCGGTCGGCGGGTTCGCGGTGCAGCTGGCCGCGCACCGGGGGATCGAGGTGACCGGGCACGCCCGGGCGGGCGACGAGGAGCTGGTGCGCTCCCTGGGGGCCGCGCATTTCACCTCCGAGGGCGTCGAGCCCGGTCGTGTGGACGCGGTGCTGGACGCCGCCGTGCTGGGGGCGCCCGCGCTGGCGTGGGTGCGGGACGGGGGCGCGTTCGTCGCGGTCCGTGACGGGGTGCTGCCCGAGGCGGAGCGGGGGGTGCGGATGGAGAACGTCTGGGTGCGGGCCGACGGGGTGCAGCTCGACGAGCTGGTCCGGCTGGTGGACCAGGGGGTGCTGACCCTGCGGGTGGCGGAGGCCTACGCCCTGGAGGACGCGGCGAAGGCGCATGCGCGGCTGGCGGAGAGCGGCGTGCGCGGGCGGCTGGTGCTGGCGCCCTGAGGGGTGTGGGGCGGGGGTGGAATAACCCGGCCGGGGGGACCGTTCGACGGGATATAGTTGAACGGTCAACAACCTGGAGGGTGAGCGACCATGCAGTTCGGGATCTTCACGGTCGGCGACGTCACGCCGGACCCCACCACGGGGCGTACGCCGACGGAGGCGGAGCGCATCAAGGCCATGGTCGCCATCGCGCTGAAGGCCGAGGAGGTCGGCCTGGACGTCTTCGCCACCGGCGAGCACCACAACCCGCCGTTCGTGCCGTCCTCCCCGACCACCCTGCTCGGCTACATAGCCGCGAGGACGCGGAAGCTGATCCTCTCCACCTCCACCACCCTGATCACCACCAACGACCCGGTGAAGATCGCGGAGGACTTCGCGATGCTGCAGCACCTGGCCGACGGGCGCGTCGACCTGATGATGGGCCGGGGCAACACCGGGCCGGTCTACCCCTGGTTCGGCCAGGACATCCGCCAGGGCATCAACCTCGCCATCGAGAACTACGCCCTGCTGCGCCGGCTGTGGCGCGAGGAGGTCGTGGACTGGGAGGGCAGGTTCCGCACGCCGCTGCAGGGCTTCACCTCCACCCCCCGCCCGCTGGACGGCGTCCCGCCCTTCGTCTGGCACGGCTCGATCCGCTCGCCCGAGATCGCCGAGCAGGCGGCCTACTACGGCGACGGCTTCTTCCACAACAACATCTTCTGGCCCGCCGACCACACCAAGCGGATGGTCGAGCTGTACCGGACCCGGTACGCCCACTACGGGCACGGCACGCCCGAGCAGGCGATCGTCGGACTGGGCGGACAGGTGTTCATGCGGAGGAACTCGCAGGACGCGGTGCGCGAGTTCCGGCCGTACTTCGACAACGCCCCGGTGTACGGCCACGGGCCGTCGCTGGAGGAGTTCACCGAGCAGACCCCGCTGACGGTGGGCTCCCCGCAGCAGGTCGTCGAGAAGACGCTGTCCTTCCGCGAGTACGCCGGTGACTACCAGCGCCAGCTGTTCCTGATGGACCACGCGGGCCTGCCGCTGAAGACCGTGCTGGAGCAGCTCGACCTGCTCGGCGAGGAGGTCGTACCGGTGCTGCGCGAGGAGTTCGCCAAGGGGCGCCCGGCGGATGTGCCCGAGGCGCCGACCCAGCAGTCCCTGCTCGCCGCCGGTCAGGAGCGGAAGGAGACCGTCGCATGAGGCTCGTCGTCGTGTCCGCGGGACTGAGCGTGCCGTCCTCCACCCGGCTGCTGGCCGACCGGCTGGCCGCCGCGGTGGACCGGCGGACGCCGGCCGACGTCCAGGTGATCGAGCTGCGTGACCTCGCGGTCGAGATCGCGCACAACTTCACCAACGGCTTCGCCGGCAAGGCGCTCGCCGCCGCGCAGGAGGCGGTGGCGGGGGCCGACGGGCTCATCGTCGTCACGCCGGTGTTCAGCGCGTCGTACAGCGGGCTGTTCAAATCGTTCTTCGATGTGCTGGACAAGGACGCGCTGGTGGGCACGCCGGTGCTGATCGCGGCCACCGGGGGCACGGCCCGGCACTCGCTGGTGCTGGAGCACGCGCTGCGGCCGCTGTTCACCTACCTGCGGGCCGTCGTCGCGCCGACCGGTGTGTACGCGGCGTCGGAGGACTGGGGTGAGGAGGGGCTCCCGGGGCGGATCGAGCGGGCGGCGGGAGAGCTGGCCGGCCTGATGACCGGGCTGTCGGCGCCCGGGGCGGGCACGTCCGGCGGGATCGGGGCGGGCACGTCCGACCAGGGCGGGGCGGGCGCCTCGGGCCGGGCCGCGGCGGGCGCCTCCGGCGGATTCGTGGTCGTGCCCTTCGAGGAGCAGCTGGCGAAGCTGAGCCCGACCGGCGTGTGAGGAACGGGGCCGGAGCCGGGTCCGGGGACGCCGGTAGGCGGCGCGGCGCGGCCGACGGTGAGAAGACGGTAGAACCCGGCGCCGGGTTGCCCCTGTGACGGTGAGAGGCCGGTAAAAAGGGTGATCGTAGGTCCGCTCGCCCCGGCCGAATCGCCGCAGGCCTTGGCAGACTGGGACCGTGCCCCAGACTGTGCTGCTCGCCGAAGACGACCGTGCCATCCGTCATGCCCTGGAGCGTGCCCTGACCCTGGAAGGGTACGAGGTCACGGCGGTGGCCGACGGCGTCGAAGCGCTGGCACAGGCCCACAAGACCCCGCCGGACGTCCTCGTCCTCGACGTCATGATGCCGGGGATCGACGGCCTCCAGGTCTGCCGGGTGCTGCGCGCCGAGGGCGACCGCACGCCGATCCTCATGCTCACCGCGCTGGTGGAGACCGCCGACCGCATCGCCGGCCTGGACGCCGGCGCCGACGACTACGTGGTCAAGCCGTTCGACGTCGAGGAGGTCTTCGCCCGGCTGCGCGCCCTGCTGCGCCGGACCAGCCCGGTGCCCGCCGGCGGCGGCAACGGCGGCGCGGGCGTCGAGGCCGGTGGCCGGGACGCCCAGCTGCCCGACCGGCAGGTGGAGGCCGCGGGCATCCGCATGGACCTGCAGGCCCGCCGGGCCTGGCGCGGCAAGCGGGAGCTGGAGCTGACCCGCACCGAGTTCGAGCTGCTGGAGCTGCTCGTGCGCAACGCGGGGATCGTGCTCGACCACTCCACGATCTACGACCGGATCTGGGGCTACGACTTCGGGCCCGGCTCCAAGAACCTCGCCGTGTACGTCGGCTACCTGCGCCGCAAGCTGGACGAGCCCGGCGCCCCGCAGCTGATCCACACCGTGCGGGGCGTGGGTTACGTGCTCCGGGAGGACTAGGTGGGCCGCCTGCGGCGGCTGCTGGCCCCGGGCCGGCCCAAGCTGGTCTCCCTGCGCACCACCTTCGCCGTCTCCTTCGCGGCGGTCACCGCCGCCGTCACCATCCTCGTCGGCATCCTGTCGTACGGCTCCGCCGCACGGCTGGTCCGCGTCGACCAGCAGTCGGTGTTCACGCAGGTCGTGCAGGACGTACGGGACGAGGTACGGCAGCACGAGATGGTCCCCGACGACTTCTCCTCCTCCCGTCCCGGGCACGACCTGGTGCGGCCCGCCCGCACCGATGTGCAGGTGCTGGGCGCGCAGGGCCAGATCGTCGACCACGGCAATCCGAGCCTGCCCGTCACCTCCCGCGACAAGGCCATGGCGCTCGCGGTGACGGCCGGGAAGGTGGTCGAGCACAAGGACGTGCGGGTGGACGAGGACCTGTTCCGCATCGCCACCGTCTCGCTCGGCGACGGGCGGGGCGCGGTGCAGGTCGCGCAGGAGTTCAGCGACACCGAGGACCTGCTGCGGGCGCTGCAGCAGCGGACGCTGATCCTGATGGCGGCGGTCGTGGTGGCGGCCGGCCTGTTCGGGTGGTGGCTGGCCCGGCGGATCACCCGGCGCCTGGTGGTGCTCACCTCCGCGGCGGAGGACGTGGCCCGCACCCGCCGGCTGGGCATCGAGGTGCCGGTGGCCGGGCTGGACGAGGTGGGCCGGCTCGGGCGGGCCTTCGACCGGATGCTGGGCCGGCTCGCGCAGTCCGAGGAGGACCAGCGGCGGCTGGTGCAGGACGCGGGGCACGAACTGCGTACGCCGCTGACGTCCCTGCGCACGAACATCTCCCTGCTCCGCCGCATCGACGAACTCCCCCCGGCCACGCGGGAGGAACTGGTCGCCGACCTCACCCAGGAGGCGCGGGAGCTGACCGACCTGGTCAACGAGCTGGTCGACCTCGCCGCCGGGCAGTCCGACACCGAGCCGCCGCAGCGGGTGGACCTCGCGGACATCGCCGAGGACGTGGTGGGGCTGGCCAAACGCCGTACCGGGCGCGAGATCGTGCTGCGCGCGAGCGGCGACACGACGACCGACGGGCGGCCCGGGATGCTGCAGCGGGCCCTGTCCAACCTGGTGGAGAACGCGGCCAAGTTCGACCGGGGCGGGAAGGGCCCCATCGAGGTCGACGTCACCGGGCCGGCGCGGTCGGGGACCGTGCGGGTGGAGGTGCTGGACCGGGGCCCCGGGATCGCCGAGGGCGACCTCATCCGGATCTTCGACCGCTTCTACCGCGCCGCCGACGCCCGCTCCCTGCCGGGTTCCGGACTGGGCCTGTCCATCGTCCGTGAGGTCGCCATGGCGCACGGCGGAGCGCCCTTCGCCTTCCGGCGGGAGGGCGGCGGAGCGGTGATCGGGTTCACGGTGGGCGGCCGGACGCCGTGAGGGTGCGGGGCCCGCGTGACTGAGTAGACGTACCTACCGTGCCCGGGTAGGCACGCGCATGCGCCGGGGTCCCCCGGCGCCCTACGGTCCTCGTATGCCCGAGCAGACCACACCGGCCGCCACGGCCACCGCCGCCCCGACGACCGGCTCCGGGGCCCCTTCCCCCTTCCTCGGCTGCCTCGGCTGCGGAGGCCTCGCGCTCGTCGCGCTGCTCGTCCTGGTCGTTCGGCTCGCCTGGAACGCCGGGGACGCCACGGACCTTCCCCGCGTCGCACCCGAGGACATGGCCGGCCGAGTCTTCCGGCACTCCCAGGAGGCCTACGACGCCATGGGGTTCACCCGGCCCGTGCGGCCCGGGGTCGAACGCGTCGGCGTCAGCCCGGAGAACACGCTCGACGCCGGCTACTGCTACGACGGCGGTCTGCTGGGGATGGAGGACAAGACCGTCGACGGCGCCTACCGCATGCATCACGCGTGGGCGCTGGACCGTGTGCCCGCGAGCCAGGCCGCCGCCGGCCTGCGCCGGCTGCACCGGCGCCTCACCGACGAGGGGTGGGAGATCACGTCGTACCGCGCGGCGGGCAAGGGTAGGGACGGAACGCTCTACGCCCAGCGGGACGACGGGGACGAGCGGATGTCCTTCGACTGGTTCGCGGACCGCCAGTACTTCGCCGGCGGCGCCACCGCGCCCTGCGCCTACGACCCCGGCTGGCGGCAGAGCGACGCGGAACCCTACTTTCCCGACTCCGCCGCCGGCGCGGTGACCCCGCCCGTCCTCGGCCCCTCGTCCGCGCACGCTACGGCTGGTGCCCGCCCATCCCCGGCAGCGTGAGGAAGCCCTCCGCCCGGGCGCTCGCCAGGCCGATCCGGGGGATGTCGCTGCTCTTGGCGAACAGCAGGAAGCGGGGCTCCCACACCGGGCGGTACTTGGCGTTGGCCCGGTAGAGGGACTCGATCTGCCACCAGCGGGAGAAGAACGTCAGGGTGGAGCGCCACAGGCGCAGGACCGGGCCGGCGCCGAGGCGGGCGCCGCGTTCGAAGACCGAGCGGAACATCGCGAAGTTCAGGGACACCCGGTGGATGTCCAGCTCCTTGGCGCCGAGCAGGAGTTCCACCACCATGTACTCCATCAGGCCGTTCTCGCAGTCGCGGTCGCGGCGCATCAGGTCCAGGGACAGCCCGTGCTCGCCCCAGGGCACGAAGCTGAGCAGGGCGCGCGGCTCGTCGTTCGCGTCGCGGCACTCCAGCATCACGCAGCGGCCGTCCGCCGGGTCGGCCAGACGGCCCAGGGCCATGGAGAAGCCGCGTTCGGTGGCGCCGTCGCGCCAGCGGTCGGCGCGCTCGGTCAGCAGCGCCATCTCGTCCGCGGGGATGTCCTCGTGGCGGCGGATGCGGACGCTGTACCCGGCCCGCTTGACCCGGTTGTGGGCCTGGCGGACCACGCGCATGGCGCGGCCGTCCAGGGTGAAGTCGGCGATGTCCACGATCGCCTCGTCGCCCAGTTCGAGGGCGTCCAGGCCGTGGCGGGCGTAGATGGTGCCGGCCTCCTCGCTGGCGCCCATGACGGCCGGGGTCCAGGCGTGCCGGCGGGCCTCGGTGAGCCAGGCGTCGATGGCGCCGGGCCAGGCCTCGGGGTCGCCGATCGGGTCGCCGGAGGCGAGGGAGACCGCGCCGACGACGCGGTAGGTCACGGCGGCCTTGCCGGTGGGGGAGAAGATGGCGGCCTTGTCGCGGCGCAGCGCGAAGTAGCCGAGGCTGTCACGGGCGCCGTGCTTGTCGAGCAGCGCGCGCAGCCTCTCCTCGTCCTCGGGGGTCAGGAGCCGGCGGCCGCGCGGGGAGCGGAAGCAGGCGTACAGCACGAGGCAGAAGGCCGCGGCGAGCAGGATGTTGATGATGATGTCGACCCAGCGGGGCGCGTGCACGGAGTCGACCCGGTCGGCGAGCGGGCCGACGCTGATGCCGCGGAGCAGGGTGTAGGCGAGTTCCTCGGCCAGAGGCGCGCCCGGCAGCGTGTTGGTGGCGTGCACCAGCAGTGTGCCGAGGCCGCCGGTCAGCACGACCCCGCCGGTGCCCACGGCCAGCGCGAGCTTGGGGTTGGAGGGGTCACCGACGGCGTTGAACTCCCGGCGGCCGATCAGCAGCGCGGCCACGAACAGGCCGGTGAGGGCGGTGGAGACCCAGTTGAAGGCGTGGTCGCGGAACGGGTGCTGGGTGAGGGCGAGGACGTAGAGCACGAAGAGGGGGCCGGCGAGCAGCATGTTGACCACCCAGCCGGCGCGCTTCCCGCGTCGCATCACGAGCGCCAGGAAGATCGCCGCCGCGGCCGAGACCAGGCCGGCGGTGGCCAGGTACGGGGTGAAGAACTGGCCGGCGTGGTGGGTGTGCGCGTGCACGTGGCGGGCGGTGAAGAGCTGGCCGTCGTTGTGTTCCTCGACCTCCTTGCGGAACGGCAGCGACAGCACCGCGATGATGTTGAAGACGGCGATCAGCCGCAGGTACCACACGGTGGCCGAGGCCGCCCCGGCGCGCAGCCGGGGACTGGGGTCGGGCAACCGGAACTCGCGGCGCGTGCCGCGCTGACCGGGGACCTTCGCGGAGACAACGGTCGACTGCTGAGCGGGCATGGTGACTGGTCACCTTGGGTGGGGAGGGATGGGGCAGACGCTCACCCTACAGTTTGTAGGGCATTGCGCCTGTGCACCGGGAGCGTACCGGCACCGGCTCTTACCCGGCCCCGCCACGGGCCGTGCCTCTTACCCAACCCCTTCCCGTGCCGCGCCTCTTACCCGGCCCTTTCCCTGCCGCGCCGGGCCGTCACCAGGTGCCAGCCCAGGTTGCCCAGCGCCGCGCCGGCCGCGACCGCGGCGACGATCACCCCGCCGGTCGCGAGACCGTCGCTGAACAGGTGCGGGCGCCGGTCGAGGCTGTGCAGACCGAAGCCGCACAGCTCGTACACGCCGACGGCGGCGACGAGGAGGCTGACGGCCAGCAGGGTCAGTGTCGGCGCGAGACTGTGTGCGCAGACCTCCCCGCCGGCTTCCGTTTCCGTGTCCTGCATGGGTCCCCCGATGAACAGACGTATGAACGGGCGGGTGCCGCCGGCGGTTGGGAACCTACAATACGTAGGGTCCTTTAGGGTCGACGTCGTGCGTATCTACATCAGCGTGGACATGGAAGGCGTCACCGGGCTCGTGGACGCGGACGACGTCCAGCCGGGCGGCCGGGACTACGAGCGCGGCCGTTCCATGATGGCCGAGGATGTGAACGCGGCCGTGCGGGGCGCGCTGACGGCGGGCGCCGACGACATCCTCGTCAACGACGCCCACGGCCCGATGCGCAACCTGCTGCCCGAGGCGCTGCACCCGGCCGCCCGCCTGGTGCGCGGCAAGCCCAAGCGGATGGGCATGCTGGAGGGCCTGACCGGGGAGTACGACGCCGCGCTGTGTGTCGGCTACCACTCCCGGGCCGGCGCGCCGGGCGTGCTCAGCCACAGCTTCATGGGTCACGAGATCGAGGACATGTGGCTGGACGGCCGCCCGGTCGGTGAGATCGGGCTCGCCCACGCCACGGCCGCGGCCCTGGGGGTGCCCGTGGTGGCCCTCACGGGTGACGACGTGGCGTGCGCGGAGATGACGGCGTGGGACGCGTCGGTCGTCACGGTGCCCGTGAAGTACGCCCATGACCGGTTCGCCGCCGAGCTGCGGCCGGAGGCGGAGGCCTGGAAGGCCGTCGAGGAGGCGGTCGCGGCGGCCCTGAGCCCGGCCCCCCGGCGTCCCGCGGCCGTGGCCGCCGAGGCCACCCTCGCCGTCCGCTGGCAGTCCGCCTCCGTCGCCGCCACCCTCCTGGGCATCCCGGGGGTGACCGCGGACGACAGCCGTACGGTCCGTGCGACCGGCGGGCTTCCGTCGCTCTACCGGCAGTTCGGGGTGTGGATGCGGGTGGCCTCCTCGCTCACCAGCCAGGCGCCGTACTGCTAGTGCCCCGACGGGCGACTTCGCCCCGGCACGCCGTGGTTCCTTCGGCCGGTCCCCTGCGGCCCGGTCGGCCGGCGCCCGCGTCGGTGTGTCCCGGTCGTCCTCGGGCTGTCCCGGTGTGCCCGGTCGTCCTCGGGCCGCCCCCGGGGCTCAGGTCTCCTCGGTCCGCCCGGTGCGGCGTGCGTAGGCGCGGGCCGCGCGGGCGCGGTCGCCGCAGCGGGTGGAGCACCAGTGCCGGCGGCCGTGGCGGAGCAGGTAGCGGTTGCAGGGGGCGGAGCCGCAGGCGGTGAGGCGGTCCGCGTCCGGGCCGGTGAGCAGGTCGGCGGCGTCGGCGGCGAGGGTGGCCAGCGCGTGCTCGACGATCTGGGTGACCGGGTGGGCGGCGGAGCGGTGCAGGCCCCGCTCCGCGGACCAGTGCAGCAGGGAGGCGGCCGGAGCGAGGGTGAGCGCCTCGTTGACGGCGTCGAGGGCGTCGGTGGGGGCGGGGTGGCCCCCGGCGCGGGAGGCCAGCAGTGCGCGGATCCGCTCGCGCAGGGCCCGCAGCCGGCCCGCGCACGTCTCGCGCAGGTCGGCATCGGCCGGAGCGAGCCCGCGCTCCACCAGCCAGCGCTGTGCCGCGGCGGGCGTGCCGAGGAGGTCGATGTGCTGTCCGCCGGGCAGGGTGATCGCGCTGTTGGCGAGGTCCAGGGCGGGGTGCTGCTGGGCGCCCGGCGCCGGGGGGTACGGCGCGGACCGGTCGGTCCCACTCACGCTCTCTGTCACGTGTCTCATGGTACGCCTTGCATGCATCCGTGAGAAAGGCGTAGTGTCTCTCACGGATGAACTCCTTCTATCCGTGAGGTGAGCCGATATGGCCGCAACGCCCTCCCCCTCGCCCGCTTCCGCACCCGCAGACGAGCGCATACCCGTCAGCGTCCTCGGCGGCCCCACCGTCCTCATCGAGTACGGCGGCCTGCGCTTCCTCACCGACCCCACCTTCGACGGCCCCGGTGACTACCCGTCGCCCAGCGGCCGGACCCTGACCAAGACCGCCCCGCCCCGCGTGAGCGCCGCCGCGCTCGGCCCCGTGGACGTCGTCCTGCTCTCGCACGACCAGCACGCCGACAACCTCGACCACTCCGGCCGGGCCCTGCTCGCCGCCACCCCGCGCACCCTCACCACGCCCGCGGCGGCCGGCCGGCTCGGCGGCACCACCGAGCCCCTCGCGCCGTGGCGGTCCGTCGACCTCGCCCGTCCCGACGGCGGCACGGTCACCGTGACCGCCGCCCCGGCCCTGCACGGCCCCGAGGGCTCCGAGCCGCTCGTCGGTGACGTCACCGGATTCCTGCTGACCTCCGCCGACCTGCCGAGCGTCTACGTCAGCGGCGACAACGCCTCCCTGGAGCTGGTGCGGGAGATCGCCGACCGGTTCGCCCCCGTCGACACCGCCGTCCTCTTCGCCGGCGCACCCCGGATGCCCGTCCTCGACGACGCCCTCCTCGTCCTCGACGGCCAGGGCACGGCCGCCGCCGCCCGGCTGCTCGACGCCCGCCGGGTGGTGCCGGCCCACTGCGACAGCTGGGCCCACTTCACCGAGACCCGCGACGACGTGGTGAAGGCGTTCGAGGAGGCGGGACTCGCGGACCGGCTCCAGCTGGACTGAGTGCCGCGGAACCACCGGATCCCCGAGGGTCCGGCGGGTCAGGGGGTCAGGCCGCCCAGCAGCGCCGCGAGGCCGCCGGAGGACTCCCGTTCCACATCGACGCGCCGGGCGCGGCGGGCGGTCGCCGGCATGAGCGGGAACTCCTCGGCCGCCGGCGCGGAGATGGGCACCGTGCCCGCGCCGGGACAAGCGGCTGTACGCCGAGCTCGGAGTGGAGTCGGCGCCCCGGGCGCCGCTGGATCCGCGGGTGTGGGGCCCGGTCGTGCGGGCGGTGTCGCGCAGCGCCTGGGGGATGCTGCGCGAGCGCGGCCGCCGGCCCGGCGGCCGGCTGGGCCTGCCCGCCGACTTCCTCATCGGCGCCGACGGCACCGTGCTCGCCGCGAAGTACGGGGAGCACGCGTACGACCAGTGGCCGGTCGGGGAACTGCTGGAGCTGGCGAGCGCCGCCCCGCGGACCGCTCCCGCCCGCTGACGCCCAACCGGTCCGAGCGGCCGGGCCGGCCGGTACGGCGGCACCGCGTCAGGAGCGCCCCGACGGCGGTCTGACCCCGAGGACGTCGAGCATCGCCCGGGTGGCCGGGCTCGGGTTGAACCGGCTCCACGCCAGGTACTCCAGGCGCCGCGGACCGTCGGCCACCGGCACCAGGGCCAGCCCGGGGTCGTCGGCGGCGAGCGGGCGGATGAACGCCGACGGCAGCAGCGCGACACCGAGCCCGCGCGCGATCAGCCGGGTGATCAGCTCCACGACACCGGCCTCGTAGGCGACGTCACGGGCCAGACCCGCCGCGGCGAACGCCTGGTCGGACTGGGCGCGGGCGGGGGTGCCGGCCACGAAGTCCACGAACGTCTCCCCGGCGATCTCCGCCAGCGTGACCCGGGCGGCCCCCGCCAGCCGGTGCCCGGCCGGCACCACCAGCACATGCCGGTCGTGATCGAGCACCACGGTCTCCAGACCGGCCGGCCGCGCACCCTCCGGCAGGCCGAGGAAGGCGATGTCCAGCTCCCCGTCGCGCACCGCCGCCGCCAGCTCGTCGCTGCGCCCGGACCGCAGCACGACGCGGACGTCGGGATGCCGGGCCCGGTAGCGCTGCAGCAGCTCGGGTACGTCGACGGCGGCCGTGGTCACGATCACGCCGACGGCGAGCCGCCCGCGCACCACGCCGGTCGCGGCGGCGGCATCGGCGACCGCGCGGTCGGCGGCGGCCAGACACTCCCGCGCCCCCACGAGGAACGCCGCACCGGCGCCGGTCAGTTCGACCCGGCGGCTGGACCGGGCGAACAGCCGGACCCCGAGCTCCCGCTCCAGCGCCGCGATCCGATGACTCAGCGAGGACTGCACCACCTGACACCGCTCGGCGGCCCGGGTGAAGTTCAGGGTGTCGGCGACGGCGACGACGTAACGCAGCTGCTGGAGATCCACAGATCAATCGTCTACATTCATGGCTGCGATTACAACCATGCTTTGAATGCATGGCGAGGTCCGGTCGAGACTTCCCCCATGCGTCCCTCGACCTCCACCGCACAGCGGGCGGCGACCGTCCTGCTGACCGCGCTCGCCCCCGCTTCGTGGGGCACCACCTACGTGGTCACCACCCGGCTGCTCCCGCCCGGGCATCCGCTGTTCGCGGGCCTGATGCGGGCCCTGCCCGCCGGGCTGCTCGCGCTGGCGATCACCCGGGTGCTGCCGCGCGGCGAGTGGTGGTGGAAGACCGCGGTCCTCGGCGTCCTCAACATCGGCGCGATGCCGCTGCTGTTCGTGGCCGCCGAACGGCTCCCCGGCGGAGTCGCCGCCACCCTCGGCGCCGCCCAGCCACTGCTGGTGGCCGGGCTGGGCCTCGCGGTGCTCCACGACCGGCCCACGGCCTGGCGGCTCGGCTGGGGCGTGCTCGGTGTGCTCGGTGTCGGCCTCGTCGTGCTCGGACCGGGGGCCCGGCTGGACGCCGTGGGCGTGCTCGCCGGTCTCGGCCATACGGCCACCATGGCCGGCGGGGTCGTCCTCACCAAGCGCTGGGGCCGTCCGGCGGGCGTCGGCCCGCTCGCCCTGGCCGGCTGGCAACTGACCGTCGGCGGACTGCTGCTGCTCCCGCTCACCCTGACCGTCGAGGGAGTGCCCGCGCGGATCGACGCGGGCGCCGCCGGCGGCTACCTCTGGCTCGGCAGCATGGGCGGACTGATCGCGTACACGCTGTGGTTCCGCGGCATCGGCAGCCTGCCGGTCGCCGCGTCCGCACCGCTGGTGCTGCTGTCCCCGCTGGTCGCGACCCTCATCGGCCTCGCGCAGGGCGAGTCGCTCAGCCTGCCGCAGACCCTCGGCTTCGCCCTGGCGCTGACCGCGCTGGTGGCCGCGCAACTCACCCCGAGGGCACGGAAGAAGAACGGAACGAAAGAGGAGAACTTCGATGCGAACAGGATCGACGAGCCGGGCTTCGCAGGCCGGGACCATGACGATCGCCGTGCTGGGGGCCACCGGGATGGTCGGCGGCCGGGTGGTCGGCGAGGCGAGCGCGCGCGGACACCGGGTGCTGGCGCTGTCCCGGAAGCCGGCGAGTGAGGACCCGGCCGTGACGCCGGTCGCCGTGGACGTGACCGACCCGGCCGCCGTACGGGAGGCGCTCGCCGGCTCCGCCGCCGACGCCGTCGTACTGACCGTACGGACCTTCCCGGCAGACCAGGAGTTCCTCGTCGGCGCCACCCGTACGGTGCTGGACGCCGCCGCACGGCTCGGGATCCGCGTCCTCGTGGTCGGCGGCGCCGGCGCCCTGCGCAGCCCCGGCGACCGGGCACTCCTGGTCGCCGAGAACCCGGTGTACGTGCCGGACGAGTACCGATCCGTGGCACTCGCCGGCGTGGCCCAGCTGCGTACCTGCCAGGCCCACCCCGGCGCCGACTGGGTCTACCTGAGCCCGCCGGCCGTACTGGAACCGGGCGAGCGCACCGGCCGCTACCGGCGCGGCACCGACACCCTGCTGACCGACGCCGACGGCGGCTCCCGGATCAGCGCCGAGGACCTGGCGGTGGCCGTGCTGGACGAGCTGGAGCGCCCCGGCGCGCACCGTCACCTCACGGTCGCGCACCAGCGGGGCGCCTAGTCGACGTTGACCGGACCGTCGTCGTCCGGGTTCCGCTCCTTGCCCGAGCGCAGCTGGAGCAGGCCGCCCAGGTCACCCCTGCCGCCCTGCTCGTCCTTGTCCTGGCCGCCGTTCAGGTTGTGCCGGACCGACTCGAGGATCGTCAGGCCCTGCGACACCAGGCCGGCGGCGATCTCGCCGAGGCCGTCCGCGCCGTTCAGGACGTTGACGTTGGCACCGGACAGGCCGCCGGCGGCCTCCTTCACGATCTGCGGGAGCTGGTCGATGATCATCCGGTCGAGGGCGACCCGGTCGTAGGACGCGGCGGCCTCGGCCTGGATCTTCATACGCTGGGCCTCGGCGGCGGCGAGGACCCGCACCCGCTCGGCCTCGGCCTCGGCGGGCTTGACGACCTCGGCGACCAGCTGCTGCTGGCGCAGCCGGGCCTGGCGCTCGGCCAGTTCCGTCTGGGCGGCCAGCACCTCCTGCTGGGCGTGCGCCTGCGCCAGCGGTCCGGCCTGCGCGGCCTGGGCCTGGGCGCGGTCCACCTCGGCCGAGTACTCGGCCTTGACGATGGCGGTCTGCCGGGCGTACTCGGCCTGCTTGCGAGCCGCCGCCTGCTCCGCCTCGACCGCGGCCTGGGTGGCCTGGGCCTGGGCGATCTGCGCCTGCCGCTGGATCGCCGCCTTGTGCGGGGCGGACATCGCGTCGATGTAGCCGGTGTCGCCGTCGTCGATCGACTGGATCTGCAGCGAGTCGACGATCAGGCCGATCTTCGCCATCTCCGTCTTCGAGGTGTCCAGCACCTCGGCGGCCAGCTTCTGCCGCTCGGTGACGATCTCCTCGACCGTCATCGAGCCGATGATGGCCCGCAGATGACCGGCGAAGATCCGGCCGGTGAGCACCGACATCTGCTCCTGGTCGGACAGGAACCGCTGACCGGCGTTGATGATGCTCTCGTGGTCGTTGCCGACCTTGAACGCGATCACCGCGCGCACATGCAGCGAGATGCCCTGCTTGGTCACACAGGTCTCGGTGACCTCGGCCTCGCACATCGACAGCGTGAGGAACCGGACCTTACGGAAGACCGGAAGCACGAACTTCCCGTGTCCCGTCACCACTCGGAAGGGCGCGCCCCCCAGTCCCCGCCGCCCCCCGGAGATCAACATCGCCTCGTCGGGAGCGGGAACGCGGTATCCGAACATGCCTGTACTCCTCAGCCGGCGCCGGCGGCCTCTCCGCCGAGCGCGTCCAATGGATCCACCCACTCGATGACGCCGACCTGGCGGCATCCCCGTGATTCGATCACGAGGACCGTGGCGCCCGCGGGCAGGGGGTCCTCGGACCATGCCAGGAAGGTCTCGGAGCCGCCCCTGACCCGCACCAGGACCTCACCGGGGCCCGCGGATCCCCGCGTCCCGATGAGCACCTTGCCCACACAGCCGATCACGGCCTCGTCCTGCGCCATCGCCGGCCCGTCCTCCTCGTCCCGACCCCGGAAGTCACTCGTCCCGACCCCGGAATTCAGACGATAGACCCAGCGGGGCCGGGACCCAACGGGCGCATGCCCTCACTCGTGCAGACCGCCGAGCCGGCGCAGGGCGGTCAGGCTCGGCAGGAAGCAGTACTCGCCCCCTCGGGTGACGACGAACCGCGGCAGGGGGGCCAGGCGCCGGCGCACCGGTCGCCGGGGGACGGTGAAACCGGTGGAGCCGTCGTGCGCTCCGGTGACGGGGTCCTTGGCGTCGTCGGCGCCGAAGAAGACACCGTCGTTCATCCACTGCGACTGCACGAACTCGAACTGCCGCCCCGGATGCGCGCCGATGAACGCGAACATCAGGCCGCGGTCGGCTCCGTCGTCCTCCAGCACCCCCTCGGGCAGCGGCGGGCCGTACACGGCGCCACGCCGGATCATGCGGTGCAGACGGACCTCTCCCGCCACCGCGGCGTCGCGGGGGTTGGCCCGGCGGATGTGGCAGCCGCCGGGCGTCTTGAACCCCGTCGGATCGTCGCTCTCGTACAGGAAGGTGTTACGGCGGTCCGGGTCGGCGCCGAGTGCGGGATCGTCGGCCTGCGGAGCCAGCGCCAGGGGAGCACCGCTGCGCCAGCGCCCCATGATCTTCGCGGCGATCAGCTCCTCGTCCTGGGGTCCGGTGGAGTTGTCCTTCAGATAGCGCCGGAAGGCGGCGACGTCCTGGTGGAGCTTGCGGAAGACCGCGTAACTGCCGTTGCGTCCCAGCTCGGTGGGGTGCGGGCGCTGCACACCGCCGAGCTCGTCCGGGTAGCCGAGGACGAACTCGCCCGCCTTCAGCGGGACTTCCAGCCGGTTGGATCCCGTTATGCCACTGCCTTCGACGGCCGGATGGCTGACCCCGTCGCGATAGCCGAAATGCTCGGTCTCGGTGGGCAGCGCGTAGCAGTCCTGCCGCCAGACCGCCGTCACGCCGGACAGCCCGTCGTAGGCGGGGCGGGCACGGTCGACGGCCGCCTCCAGCTGCGCGGGACCGGGCGCGACCGCTGTGAGCACCACATGGACGTCGCGGCCGCCCAGCGGGGCCTCCCAGTGCTCCGGGCTGCTCACGCCCACGTCGCCCAGAGCTCGGGCGCGGGCCGCCATCCCCTGCCGGAACTCCCAGGCGAACGTCTCCAGCGACGCGCGCGGCACCCCCAACACCGCCAGGCCCTGACAGGTGACGGCGACACTCACCCAGGTCTCACCCAGCGGGCTGACCGCGTCCGCCGCGGAGGTCACCGCCGAACTCGCGCGGCGCATCAACTCCCGCCCGTGGTCCGGGTCGTCGATGCGGAAGACGAGATACGTCGCCGCGTACGGTGTCGGCCGGGGGCTGAGGACCCCGCGCTGGATGTCGTCGAGTTCCAGTGCGACGCCCGTGTGCACGCTCACGATTGACCTCCCGGCGGCCGTACGCGCCCTACGGGGAGACGAGGTTGCGCCAGAAGTTGCGCAGGCTCTCGTCCCCGCCGAACAAGGAGCTGAAGATCGTGGAGTCCGCCAGCAGCAGGTCGGCCGCTCGGTCACCGCCGGGCGGCATCCACAGGAGCATGTTGAACTCGGTGTTGCCGGCCTCGGTGAACGGATGCGGCCGGGACAGGTCGATGGGCTGTCTGGCCAGCACACGGACGGTGTCCGGATCGTCGGTCGTCACCTCGTAGTGCGGCAGGTGCATGTGGAAGTTGAAGTTCGTCACCCCGTCCAGCCAGCCCTTCGGGTCCAGGTCCCTGACCGTGGACAACGGGACGATCCGGTTGCCCTCACCCGTCGCCGGGCGCAGTCCGTACCGGTTCATGACCGGCACTCCGAGGCCCTGCATCAGGTCCCTGACGTAGGTGGCGAACCGCTGCTGCCGGGGCACCAGGGGATCGCCGTGATGGCGGTACTCCATCTCCCGGACCTTCAGGTCGTCCGACGCGCCGACGTCGTGGTGCGGGCCCAGGACGAGGCAGGTGCCCTCCCGGCCCAGGAACGCCCGCAGTGCCTCGATCTCCCCGGGCCGGGCCTCCTGCCCGGTGACCGCGTGGTCCAGCCCGAACACGAAGAGCACGTCCGTGTCGTCGAGCACCCGCTCGTCCAGCGGGGTGGGGAAGCCCGCCTGGTCGATGCGCTGGTACACCGGGACGGGGTGTCCCGTGACCTCCTCGACGAAGTCCTGGAACGGCACCCAGGCCCAGAAGAACAGCTCCAGCGACCCGGCGATGCCCTGCTGGAACCGATACGGATCCGACCACCTCGGATCCTCGTAGTCCGGCCACGCGACCCGCCTGACCTCGGTCATCGTGGAGAAGCGGTTGTCCAGCCCGGCCGTGTCGCGACCGGCCTCGGCCGGGTAGCTCCAGGACACGTAGATACTCACCCGCCGACCGCCCGGGGTGTACTCCCGCGGAACGTGGCGCTGGTTGTACGTGCGGGCGGTCCTGACCTCGCTCATGCCGATCGTCTCACTGCAGCTGGTCGAGCATCTCCGACAGGGCGCCCTTGATCCGCAGCGCCTTCTTGATCTCGTCCGAGGTCACGTACGGATACTCCCCGTACTCGATGAAGCTCGGACAGTGGTGTTCCCGCACGAACCGGACGAACGCCTCGGGGTTCGACTGCCAGTCCTCGGGAAACCCTTCGAGGTTCTCGAAGACGGTGCTCGCGCCGACCTTCGTGAAGAGCGCGACCGCGTCCTCGGTGTACTTGTCGAAGTCGGTGTCGAAGATCCCCTGGTACATGAAGCGCGTGTCGTCGTCGAAGAGAACCCAGCGGAGGTAGTGCAGCTTCAACGGCGCCAGCAGGTACGGGTCCTCCTCCAGGGCCTTGACCAGCGTCTGGCCGTGGGCGCGCACCGCCTCGGCCCGGCCCGGCTTGACCCGCGCGATGATGGTGAACCCGTAGCACGCCGGGGTCCTGGGGAAAACGGGGCCGTACTTCCCCTGCTCAAGATGGCCGGTGTCCTTGGGGATGGCGACCATCTGCGGCTTGATCTCCATGTCCGTCCCCTCTCCGCGTTCCAGAGGCCGGGACTCAGTCAAGCGTGGCACCCGCGGCGCGGGTGCGCCTGCCGAGCGGGAGCTGTACGGCGTCCGGGCGCCGGTCAGCCCTCGGAGCGGACGAACACGGCTTGAGGTGCCTCTCGGGCGGTACGGCCGGAGGGTCCGCCCAGCCGATGACGAGCTGGGTCGCCTCGCCGGGGCGGAAGCGCAGCCGTACGGGCTCTCGCGTCGCTGGGCCGTTCACCAGGTTCTCGCGGCGGACAGCAGGTGCTCGCGGACGAGCGCCACGTGCGGGTTGGTGGAGCTGCCCGGGCGCTGGACGAGGTAGGCGGTGTTGATCGGCGGGTCCTCCGGCTGGTGCAGCAGCTGGAGGACGCCGGACGCGAGCTCGGCGCGGCACAGATAGCTGGGCAGGACGCTCCAGCCGGCGCCGGCGGTGAGGGCGGTGAGGACGCTGCGCAGGTCGGGGACCGTGATCGCGGCCTGGGTGTGCAGGCGGCGGCCGAAGACATGGCGCCAGTAGCGGCGGGCGATGGGCAGGTCCTCGGCGTAGGCGACCAGCGGGAGGCCCTCCAGGGCGGTGGACAGCTCCCGCCCCTTGAGCCGCTCGGCCCACACAGGCGCGGCGACCAGGACGAACTCCTCGTCGGCGAGGAGGTCCGCCTGCAGCGTCCGGCCGCGGGGCCGCCGCGTGGCGACGACGAGGTCGTGGCGTCCGGCCCGCAGTTCCTCCAGCAGCGGTTCGGTCAGCCCGACGGCCACCCGCAGCCGGACGCCCTGCGTGACCAGCGGGCCCAGCACCAGCAGGCCGGCCACGCTCATGAACTCCGCGGGCCCCGCCAGATGCACCGGCGCCACGGTGCTGCTCGGTTCCTCGTCGGCGATGACGGCCAGCTGGTCGAGGGGGCCCGACAGCCGGGTGGCGAGTTCGTCCGCGTGGGGCAGCGGGGTGACACCTTGCGCCCGGCGTTCGAACAGCTCGTGGCCCAGGCGGTTCTCCAGTGTCCGGATCTGCGTGGTGACGGTGGACTGCGACAGGCTCAGCTGACGTGCCGCGGCGGTGAAGGAGCCCAGGCGGTGCACCGCGAGGAAGGTCCGCAGCAGGTTCAGGTCCAGCGGACCGGACGCATGAGTGTCGTGAACGCTCACGGATCCGAGCGTACGAGGTACGCCTGCCGGCCACCCATCCGCCCGTCCCAGGACCGGGGCACGCGGTCACCGGGTCGGGGCATCGGGTCATCGATACCTGGTATCGGCTTCTTCATTGGCGCGGATACTTCAGCACCTTTAGTTTCGAGAGCAGTGAAGTACTGGGCTCCCTGGATCACCACCGTCGGTGCCGTCCGGTCCCACCCGGCCCCGAGCGTGCAGTCGGCCGACGGTGTGGAAGCGGAGTGCCGTCCCCCGGCGCCGTACGCCGTGCGTGACGGCCGCCTGATCACGGGGCAGAACCCGGTGTCCGCCGAGGCCGTCAGCGACGTGGTTCTCGCTGCGGCGGCCGGAGACCGGGCAACCGGTGCAGAGACCGAGCAACCAGTGCAGAGACCTGGGCGCCCGCTCCCGCGGGGCGCCGCCCGATACCCGGCTCTAGGAGAGACCGCACCATGTCGAAGATCCTTTTCGTGATGACCGGCGCC
Source organism: Streptomyces filipinensis (assembly GCF_014649495.1). Lineage (GTDB taxonomy): Bacteria > Actinomycetota > Actinomycetes > Streptomycetales > Streptomycetaceae > Streptomyces > Streptomyces filipinensis. The sequence continues at coordinate 54,603 of NZ_BMTD01000019.1, forward strand.
GACCACTGGACACTGGCGGACGGCACCAAGCACCCGACCGGCTTCTGGGCCGAGGAGGCCGTCACCCCGTACCAGGCGTTCAAGGCCGCCGGCCACGACATCGTCGTCGCCACGCCGGGCGGCGTCGTACCGCCCCTGGACCAGGTCAGCCTGGCGCCGGAGTTCAACGGCGGCGAGGAGGGCGCGCGGAAGATGGCGGACGCCCTCGCCTCGATCAGCGAGATCCAGCACCCCGTCGCGCTGGAGGACGTCGACCTCGACGACTACGCCGCCGTCTTCTACCCCGGTGGCCACGGCCCGATGGAGGACCTGGCCGTCGACGCCACTTCCGGCAGGCTCCTCGTCGACACCCTGGCCTCGGGCAAGCCGCTCGGCGTGGTCTGCCACGCCCCGGCCGCGCTGCTGGCCGCCACCGAGGCCGACGGCGGCAACGCCTTCGCCGGCTACCGGCTCACCGGCTTCAGCAACGCCGAGGAGACCCAGAACGGCCTGGCGGCGGGCGCCAAGTGGCTGCTCCAGGACCGCCTTGTCGAGGCCGGCGCCGACTACCGGGCGGGCGAGCCGTGGGCCCCGAACGTCGTCGTGGACCGCAACCTGGTCACCGGTCAGAACCCCGCCTCCGCCGGACCGGCCGCAGCCGAGGTCCTCAAGAAGCTGAAGTGACGCGGTAGGGCTCCGCGCCCACCGACAACTCCCTCAGGGATGCGAGAAAGAGAGAGATGAAAGCAATTTCGATCAGGGAACCCGGAGGCCCGGAGGTCCTGGAGTGGACCGAGGCCGAGGACCCGGCCCCGGCCGCGGGCGAGGTCGTCGTCGACGTGGTGGCCGGCGCGGTGAACCGAGCGGACGTCGCGCAGCGGATGGGGTGGTACCCCGTGCCGCGGGGAGCGTCGCCCTACCCGGGGCTGGAGGTCTCCGGCCGGATCAGCGCCGTCGGTGAGGGCGTCACCCAGTGGCAACCGGGCGACGAGGTGTGCGCGTTGCTCACCGGCGGCGGGTACGCGCAGAAGGTCGCCGTCCCTGCGGGGCAGCTGCTCACGGTGCCCAAGGGGATGAGCCTCGTCGAAGCGTCGGCCCTTCCGGAGGCCGCCGCCACGGTCTGGTCGAACGTCTTCATGACCGGTGCCCTCAAGGCGGGCGAAACCTTCCTCATGCACGGCGGAGCCGGCGGCATCGGCACGATGGCCATCCAGCTCGCCAAGGCCCGCGGTGCCCGCGTCGTCACCACGGTCGGCGGCCCCGACCAGGCCGCCAGGGTACGGGAGCTCGGCGCCGACCTCGCGATCAACTACCGCACCGAGGACTTCGCCGAACACGCTCCCTACGACGTGATCCTCGACGTCGTCGGCGGCCACTACCTCCAGCGCAACGTCCGCTCCCTGGCCCCCGACGGGCGACTGGTCATCATCGGTCTGCAGAACGGCCTGGAGGCCGAACTCGACCTCGCCGACCTCCTCTTCAAACGCGCGTCCGTACACGGGACCACCCTGCGCTCCCGCCCGACCGCGCAGAAGGCGGCCATCGTGGCCGAGGTCCAGGAGCACGTGTGGCCCCTGATCGAGAACGGCTCCGTACAGCCGGTCATCGACCGGACCCTGCCCATGGCGGAGGCCGCCGAGGCGCACCGGATCCTGGACGCCCACCACATCGGCAAGATCGTCCTGGTCAACACCGACACCGCGTGACGCCGACCCGGCCCCGCACCCGAAGCGGCGGATTCAACAACGCCCTGGATGTGCCCTCAAGGCACGTGCCCGGGAAGGCGTTCATGCCAAGCTTTCGCCTCTCACCGGCGCCCAGGAGCCGGCCAGCTGCTTCCGCGCGGCAGCGGCTTGCAGCCGCCCCGCCTGGAACGCGGGCACCCACGCCGACGGGTCCGTCGGGTCCGTGCCGAGCGCCGCCGCCGATGCCTCGTCCGGGAACAGCGACACCACCGTCTCCGCGCCCAGCGCAGCCAACGCTTCCTGCCCGGGAGCCTGACGCGCCATCGGCTCCACGACGACCAACGTACGTGCACCGGCCGCGAGGTCCACGTTGGTGCCTGCCCGCAGCGCGCCGTCGATGAAGTGGCGCCCACCGATCGAGACGGGAGGCGCCGCGCCCGGGAACGCGCTGGAGGCCGCGACAGCAGCCGCCAGTGGAACGCCACTGTCGCGATCCCAGACCACCGGCTCGCCGCTTCCCGCCTCCACGGCAGGGATGAGCAGGCGACGCTCGGTCGGCCAGGCGTCCGTGCCGACGAGCCGGCGTCGCACCGCGACCAAGGCCCGCTCGGCCTCCGGATCGGCCGAGTCGAGGGCGATCCGCCCGACCCGCCGACGGGCCTCCTCCGGTGGCAGGCCGGCACCGAGGACCGCGAAGACCTCACCCATGCGCTGCGGATCGGCCCGCGGCGGCCGGGGACCCTCGCCGCCGCTGCCGGCGGGGTCGGCGAAGTGTGCGAGGCCCTGGCCCGTGGCCAGCGCGGCGCCCACGATCGCGCCGGCCGAGGTGCCGACGACCAGATCCGCCGCGCCCAGGTCGACGCCCAGGCCGCGCAGGCCCTGGGCGAGTCCCACCATCCAGGCGGTGCCCACGAGCCCGCCCGGGCCGAGCACGAGCGCACTGTCCCGTGAATGCATCGTTCCCCCATCCGCTGCTGTGGCGATCCCACCCTAAAACGATCAACCAGCCCCGGCGCATGAAAGGCGCATGAAAAAGGCGGGGTCCGAAAACCCCGCCCACACCCGACGAAACACCAGCTCAGGGCCAAACCAAGCAATAAGGCTGATGCCCCGCCTCATGCAGCCGATGCGAGAAGTCCTGCCACTCGTGCAGCAGCTGATACACGTTGAACGCATCGCGCGGCCCGCCGCGGTCCGGGACCGTGGACCAGATGAAGGCCGCCGCGCCGACCGCCTCCTCGCCGATGCCGCGCAGGGGGTCGACGACGGTCATGGGGAGCTTGACGACCGCGTAGTCGGGGTGCAGGACGACCAGTTCCAGGGGCGGCACCTTGTGCAGGGGGACGCCCTCGATGCCGGTCAGGACCATCGCGGCCATCGTCTCCGGCTTGATCTTGGTGAACATGCCGTTCATGCCCAGCTCGTCGCCACCGAGTTCCTCGGGGCGCATCGAGATGGGAACGCGTGCCGCGGTCGCGCCGTCAGGCGCGCCGAAGTATTTGTACGTCACCCCCACCCGACCACCCTTCCTGCTCCCCGCCGTCAGGCGGTCGGCCCGGTGGTCCGAACGGCGGTCGACCGGTCGCTCCAGCTGGCGGTCCAGCTGCCGATCACCCTGCCGGTCGTGCCGCTCGGGCTCGCTCGGTACATCCTGTGTCCGACGTGCGTCGCTCTGCCGCGCTTCGGTCGATTCCTCCGCGTCGCGCCGGTGCCTTCCCCGCCGGGCACGTCGAGGACCCAGGTCATCAGTCCCCTCGCCCAGTCCGCCACCGCGATGCATATCTCCACCCGACTGCTTTTCTAGGACGCGTGGCCCCCGCCGCGCAACCCGATCATCGTGTCAGTGACCTCCCCCACGGCCGCCCGCCGAAACGTGCGGTGGAACAACAGTCCACGGGTTCTTGTCCGGCCTCTGATCATTACGTGCGTAAGAGCTGTGTGTATCAGGGCTCAGTCTCGCAGATGGCGGATGACGGCGCTTGGATCTTGAGGCGGGCCACGCGCCCGCCGGGCCGCGGCCTACCCTGAGGAGGTCCCCCAAGCAGCCGGAGTCCGAGAAGCCGGAGAAGCAGCAGGTCATGAGTGCCCTGAGCGAAACGCCCTATCCCTACGACGCGCCGGCCTCCCAGGCGCTCTTCGACCGTGCCTCCGCCGTCACACCCGGCGGCGTGAACTCGCCGGTGCGCGCCTTCCGCGCCGTCGGCGGCACGCCCCGGTTCATGGTGTCGGGGAAGGGGGCCTACCTGACCGACGCCGACGGGCGGGAGTACGTCGACCTGGTCTGTTCCTGGGGGCCCATGATCCTGGGGCACTCGCACCCCGAGGTCATCGCCGCCGTCCAGGAGGCCGTGGCCCGCGGCACGTCCTTCGGCACGCCCGGCGAGGGCGAGGTCGCGCTGGCCGAGGAGATCGTCGCCCGGGTCGAGCCCGTGGAGCAGGTGCGGCTCGTCAGCAGCGGCACCGAGGCGACCATGAGCGCCATCCGGCTCGCCCGTGGGTTCACCCAGCGGTCCAAGGTGATCAAGTTCGCCGGCTGTTACCACGGTCACGTCGACTCGCTGCTCGCCTCGGCCGGCAGCGGCGTCGCGACCTTCGCGCTGCCCGACACCCCGGGTGTCACCGGTGCCCAGGCCGGCGACACGATCGTGCTGCCGTACAACGACCTGGAGGCCGTGCAGGAGGCCTTCCACCGGCACCCCGGTGAGATCGCCTGCGTGATCACCGAGGCCTCGCCGGGCAACATGGGCGTCGTACCGCCGGCCTCCGGGTTCAACCAGGGGCTGCGGGACGCCTGCCGGAAGAACGGCGCCCTGTTCATCTCCGACGAGGTGATGACGGGCTTCCGTACCAGCCGCGCCGGGTGGTACGGGATCGACGGGGTCAAGCCGGACCTGATGACCTTCGGCAAGGTCATGGGCGGCGGCTTCCCGGCCGCGGCCTTCGGCGGGCGCGCCGATGTGATGGCCCACCTCGCCCCCGCCGGTCCCGTCTACCAGGCCGGCACCCTCTCGGGTAACCCCGTCGCCACCGCCGCCGGGCTCGCCCAGCTGCGGCTGCTGGACGACGCGGCCTACGAGAAGGTCGACGCGGTCTCCGCGCAGATCCAGTCCCTGGTCGGCGAGGCGCTGAGCAAGGAGGGCGTCGCGCACCGGCTGCAGACCGCCTCCAACATGTTCTCGGTGTTCTTCACCGACCGGCAGGTGCGCACCTACGAGGACGCCAAGCGGCAGGAGTCGTACCGCTTCACCGCGTTCTTCCACTCGCTGCTGTCGAACGGCGTCTACCTGCCGCCGTCGTCCTTCGAGTCCTGGTTCGTGTCCACGGCCCACGACGAGCGGGCCATCCAGAAGATCGCCGACGCCCTTCCGGCGGCGGCCCGGGCGGCTGCGGAGGCCACCGCGTGAGCATCAGCAACGGCAGCAGGGACAAGGACGTCACCGTCGTCCACCTCATGCGGCACGGTGAGGTCGCCAACCCGGACGGGATCCTCTACGGGCGGCTGCCCGGGTACCACCTGTCCGAGCTGGGCCGGCAGATGGCCGACCGGGTGGCCGAGCACCTCACCGCGCGGGACGTCACGTACGTCTGCGCCTCGCCGCTGGAGCGGGCGCAGGAGACGGCCACCCCGATCGCCAAGGCGCACGGTCTCGACCTGGACACCGACGAGCGGCTCATCGAGGCCGACAACGTCTTCCAGGGCAAGACGTTCGGCGTCGGGGACGGTGCCCTGCAGCGGCCCGAGAACTGGAAGCACCTGGTCAACCCGTTCAAGCCGTCCTGGGGCGAGCCGTACGTCGACCAGGTGGTGCGGATGATGGGCGCGCTGAACGCGGCCAAGGACCAGGCGCGCGGGCACGAGGCGGTGCTGGTCAGCCATCAGCTGCCGATCTGGATCGTGCGGTCCTACGTCGAGCGGCGGCGGCTGTGGCACGATCCGCGCAAGCGGCAGTGCACGCTCGCCTCCCTGACGACTTTCACATATCTGGGCGACAGGATCGTGTCGGTCGGCTACAGCGAGCCCGCGATCGATCTCGTCCCGGCCCATCTGCGGGCCGGTGCCAAGCCGCAGAAGGGCAAGGGCACCGCTCAGGGGAAGGCCTTCGGGGCCTGAGACAGGGGTTTCTGACGGTCCGTTTGGTGTGTCTTAGCGCGCTTTTTCGGTATCCGTTACGAAAACCATACAAATCAGCGGAACCTCCTCGTTCGTCGCGCCCTCTGACTGGGTGACCATCAGTAGGCGCGACGAATCGGGGATCTCCATGCGCACCGTCTCCCGGAACCTCTCCCGCAGGGGAATGCTCGGCCTCGGCGCGGGTGCGGCGGCCGCCGCCACCCTGGCGGGCTGCGGGAGCCACACGTCATCCGACGGTGCCGGGCACCCGAACGGTTCCGGGCAGGGGAAGAACGGCCAGGGCGGCGGGAGCGGTTCGCACCCGGGCAAGCCGATCGGGGACGGCTCCACGTCGTTCACGGGCAAGCAGGCGCACCAGCCGGCCAAGCCCGAGCCGCTGCAGCCGGGCCAGACCCCGCCGCAGTTCGTCATCTTCTCCTGGGACGGCGCCGGTGAGGTCGGCAACGGACTCTTCCCGCGCTTCCTGGACCTCGCCAAGCAGCACGGCGCGAGCATGACCTTCTTCCTCTCGGGGCTGTATCTGCTGCCCGAGTCGAAGAAGCGGCTCTACGAGCCCCCGAACAACCCGCGTGGCGCCTCCGACATCGGCTACCTCACCGACGAGCACATCAAGGCGACGCTCGCCAACGTGCACCGGGCGTGGCTGGAGGGCCACGAGATCGGCACCCACTTCAACGGGCACTTCTGCTCCGGCCACGGCACCGTCGGCAACTGGACCGCGCAGCAGTGGAAGAGCGAGATCGAGCAGGCCAAGGCGTTCGTGAAGCAGTGGCGGACCAACACCGGCTGGCACGACCTGCCCTCGCTGCCCTTCGACTACGACAAGGAGCTGGTCGGCGGCCGCACGCCCTGCCTCCTCGGCCAGAACAACCTGCTGCCCACCGCCCGTGAGCTGGGCTGGCGCTACGACGCGTCCTCGCCGGGCGGCCGTCAGGTGTGGCCGGACAAGAAGCTGGGCATCTGGGACCTGCCGCTGCAGCAGATACCTTTCCCCGGACGTTCCTTCGAGGTGCTCTCGATGGACTACAACATGCTCGCCAACCAGTCCGTGAACTCCACCAAGGCGCCCGCCTACAACTACCCGGGCTGGCGCAAGCAGTCCGCGCAGGCGTACATAGCGGGCTTCCAGCGGGCATACGAGACAAACCGGGCGCCGTTCTTCATAGGCAACCACTTCGAGCAGTGGAACGGCGGCATCTACATGGACTCCGTCGAGGAGGCCTTCAAGCACATCGCGCGCGAGAAGGAGAAGGGCGCGGACGTGCGGATGGTCTCCTTCCGGCAGTTCGTCGACTGGATGGACGTACAGAAGCCCGAGGTGCTCGCCAAGCTGCGCACGCTGGAGGTCGGGCGGCAGCCCGCCGGTGGCTGGAAGCAGTTCCTCGCCTAGCACGTTGCCGGATATGTCCCGTGTAAATAGCTCCTGAAATGCGGTTTTCCGCCCGGCAGGGGGGCGCGCGAGATCCCCGGAAACGGCATGCGAAACTTTTCACATGAGTACCCGTAGCCGCGCCGTCCTGCTCAGCGCCGTGGCCGCCGCCCTGGCCCTGACGCTGTCCGCGTGTGGCGACGGCGGCACCTCCGGCGGCGGTGGCAACACCAACTTCGTCACCGGCAACAACGGCATCGCCACCGCCGCCCCGGGCAAGCGCGCCCCGGCCCCGGACCTGTCCGGCAAGACCATCGACGGCAGGACGCTGGACGTGGCCGACTACAAGGGCCAGGTCGTCGTCATCAACGTCTGGGGCTCGTGGTGCGGCCCCTGCCGCGAGGAGGCGCAGTACTTCTCCACGGTGTCGAAGCAGTACCAGGGCAAGGGCGTGCAGTTCGTCGGCATCAACACCCGGGACACCAGCACCACCCCGGCGATCGCCTTCGAGAAGGAGCACGGGATCGGCTACCCGAGCCTGTACGACCCGACGGGCAGACTGATGCTCCGCTTCAAGAAGGGCACGCTCAACCCGCAGCTGATCCCCTCCACGCTCGTCATCGACAAGCACGGGAAGGTCGCCGCGCGGGCCCTGGAGGCGCTCGACGACACCTCCCTGCTGAAGATGCTCAAGCCGGTCCTGGCGGAGAAGTGACGTGAGCGCGACGCTGACGCTGGCGTTGGGCCAGAACCAGACCGTGATGCACGGCGCCCTGTTCATCGCCGCGCCGATCGCCCTGCTCGGCGGGCTCGTCTCCTTCTTCTCGCCCTGTGTCCTGCCCCTCGTCCCCGGCTACCTCTCCTATGTCACCGGAGTCGCCGGCACGGACCTGGCCCAGGCCCGGCGCGGGCGGATGGTCGCCGGGGCCTCCCTGTTCGTGTTCGGCTTCAGCGCCGTGTTCGTCTCCAGCGGGGCGCTGTTCGGCTACTTCGGCCGCAACCTGGTCGACTACCAGGACACCCTCTCCAAGGTGCTCGGCGTGCTCATGATCCTCATGGGCGTGTTCTTCATGGGGCTGCTGCCCGGCCTGACCCAGCGCGAGTTCCGCTTCCACCGGCGGCCGGTGACCGGCCTGATGGGCGCGCCCCTGCTGGGTGCGCTCTTCGGTATCGGCTGGACACCCTGTCTCGGACCGACCCTGTCGTCGGTGAACCTTCTCGCCATGACCGAGTCCAGCGCCGGGCGCGGCGCACTCCTGCTGGTCGTCTACTGCGTCGGTCTGGGCATCCCCTTCGTCCTCACCGCGGTCGCCTTCCGCAAGGCGCTCGGCGCCTTCGGCTGGGTCAAGCGCCACTACGCCTGGGTGATGCGCGTCGGCGGCTCGATGATGATCGTGACCGGAGTGCTGCTGCTGACCGGTGCGTGGAGCAGCATGGTGCAGCAGTTGCAGATCTGGTCCGGCGGCTTCGATGTGGGGATCTGACCGATGAGCAAGACCGAAACCGACAAGAGCCAGGACCAGGAGGATCTCGGCGCGGCCGGCTCCCAGCTGTCCACCGCGCCGCGGGAGGAACTCTCCTCCGTGCCCGGCCTCGGCGTCATCGGCTGGGCCCGCTGGTTCTGGCGGCAGCTGACCTCCATGCGGGTCGCGCTGCTGCTGCTCCTGCTGCTCTCGCTCGGCGCGATCCCCGGCTCGCTGATCCCGCAGACCGGCGCCGACCTCAACAAGGTCGACGACTTCCGCAAGGCCCACAAGACGCTCGGCCCGATCTACGACAAGCTCGGCCTGTTCCACGTCTACAGCTCGGTGTGGTTCTCCGCGATCTACATCCTGCTGTTCGTCTCCCTCATCGGCTGCATCGTCCCGCGCACCTGGCAGTTCGTCGGCCAGCTGCGCGGCCGGCCGCCGGGCGCGCCCAGGCGGCTGACCCGGCTGCCCGCGTACACCACCTGGCGCACCGAGGCCGACCCCGAGCAGGTCCGCGAGGCCGCGCTCGCTCTGCTGAGGAAGCGCCGCTTCCGCGCCCATCTCGCCGGTGACGCCGTCGCCGCCGAGAAGGGCTACCTGCGCGAGGTCGGCAACCTGGCCTTCCACATCGCGCTGATCGTGCTGCTCGTCGCCTTCGCCTCCGGCCAGCTGTACAAGTCGGACGGCACCAAGCTGATGGTCGAGGGCGACGGCTTCTCCAACGCGCTGCCGATGTACGACGACTTCAAGTCCGGCAGCCTGTTCCAGAACGACGACCTGGTGCCGTTCAGCTTCGACCTGAAGGACTTCAAGGGCACCTACGAGCTCACCGGCCCGAACAAGGGCACGCCGCGCACCTACCAGGCGAAGATCGACTACAGCGTCGGGGCGTACGGCAGGCGGAAGCCGACCACGATCAAGGTCAACGAGCCGCTGCACATCGGCGACGCCAAGGTCTACCTCGTCAGCCACGGCTACGCGCCCGTCATCACGGTCCGCGACGGCAAGGGCAAGGTCGTCTACCGTGCCGCCACACCGCTGCTGCCGCTCGACGGCAACGTCACCTCCAACGGCGTGGTCAAGGTGATGGACGGCTACCGCAACGGACAGGGCCAGAAGGAGCAGCTCGGCTTCCAGGCCTTCTTCGTGCCGACCTTCGACCCGAAGAGCGGCACGATGCTCTCGCAGTTCCCGGCACTGGTGAACCCGCTGCTCGCGGTGAACGCCTACCACGGCGACCTCGGCGTCGACAGCGGCACGCAGAACGTGTACCAGCTGGACAAGACGCACATGAAGGCGTTCAAGGACGGCAAGGGCCAGCTGCTGAAGAAGCTCCTGCTGCCGGGCGACACGCTCACGCTGCCGAACGGCGCCGGGTCCGTCACCTTCGAGAAGAACATCAAGGAATGGGCCGGCTTCGAGATCGTCCAGGAGCCGGGCGGCGGCTGGGCGCTCGGCGGTGCCCTCACCGCGATCTTCGGTCTGGCCGCGTCCCTGTTCATCCAGCGCCGCCGTGTGTGGGTGCGGGCAGTGCGCGGCGCGGACGGCGTGACGGTGGTCGAGATGGCCGGGCTCGGCCGCGGCGAGTCCGCCAAGGTGCCCGAGGAACTGGGCGAACTCGCCGGAACCCTCTACGACCAGGCGCCGGGGACACCCGAACCCGACGACGACTCCGCAGAATCCCCCGACACACCAGTCGTACCTGCCGAAGGGGCTGAGAAGTGACTCTCGCCGCCGCAACCAACGAACACCTCGCCAGCATCAGCAACACGCTGATCTACTCGTCGATGGCCGTCTACACCCTGGCCTTCTTCGCCCACATCGCCGAGTGGCTCTTCGGCAGCCGCAGCAAGGTGGCCCGCACGGCCGCCGCGCTCACGGCGGAGGCCGGGGCCGCCCAGGGCCCGGCCGTCACCGTCAAGCAGTCCGGCGGGGGAACCGCCGTGCTGGAGCGGCCCAAGGTCGTCGTGCGGTCGGCGTCGGGCGCCCGGGACGTGCCGGACGGGCCCGGCGCGCACGGCGGTGACGTCCAGGGCGACCTCTACGGCCGTATCGCCGTCTCGCTCACCGTGCTCGCGTTCCTCGTGGAGCTGGTGGGTGTCGTCTGCCGCGCGGCCTCCGTGCAGCGGGCGCCGTGGGGCAACATGTACGAGTTCAACATCACCTTCTCCACGGTGGCCGTCGGCGTGTACCTCGCGCTGCTGGCGCTGCGGAAGAACGTGCGCTGGCTCGGGCTGTTCCTGATCACCACGGTCCTGCTCGACCTGGGTCTGGCCGTCACCGTCCTGTACACCGCGAGCGACCAGCTGGTGCCCGCGCTGCACTCGTACTGGCTGTACATCCACGTCTCCACCGCGATCTTCTGCGGCGCGGTCTTCTACGTCGGCGCGGTCGCCACGATCCTGTACCTGTTCAAGGACGCGTACGAGACCAAGCTGCAGACCGGCGGCAAGCCCGGCGCGTTCGCCACCTCGGTGCTGGAGCGGCTGCCCGCCTCCGCCTCGCTGGACAAGTTCGCCTACCGCGTCAACGCGGCCGTCTTCCCGCTGTGGACGTTCACGATCATCGCGGGCGCGATCTGGGCGGGCGACGCCTGGGGCCGCTACTGGAACTGGGACCCGAAGGAGACCTGGTCCTTCATCACCTGGGTCGCCTACGCCTGCTACCTGCACGCCCGCGCGACGGCCGGCTGGAAGGGCCGCAAGGCCGCCTACCTGGCGATGATCGCCTTCGGCTGCTGGCTGTTCAACTACTACGGCGTCAACATCTTCGTCAGCGGCAAGCACTCCTACGCGGGCGTGTGAGCCCGGGGTCGGTGACACTGGTGTCATGAGCGGTTCCATCGAACAGGGCACCAGTCAGACCCACGGGAACACGCACATACTCCACTTCCTGGTGCGGCTCCCGCGACGCATGGAGGACGTCTGGGCGGCGGTGGCCACCCCCGAGGGACTCGGGGGCTGGTTCACCGCCGTCGACGTGCTGGAACCCAGGCTCGACGGCGCGGTCGCCCTGCGTGACGTGGGGGCGGGGCGGGTCACCGCGTGGGACGTGGACCGGGTCGCCGAGTACACCCTCGGCGACGGCGGCCGGATCCGGTTCCATCTGGAACGGGGCGGCGACGACAGCTGCGTGCTGCGGTTCACCCACGAGTTCCAGGGGGAGCGCGAGTCGGAAGCCGGCTGGCGTGCCCGGTTCGAGCAGCTGACGGCGCGCCTGGAGTCCCCGCGGAGCCCTTCCGGATCCGCGCCACAGGACCTTTCCGGGCAGGAGCCCGTGGAGCCCCTCCCCGGCCAGTTCACCTAGGCCCGCGGCGGCCGCGTCAGGACACCGCCGAGAGGCTTCCGTGGGCCACCGAGGCGATGTGGTCGCGCAGCCGCTCCACGTACAGCCGCAGGTTCTTCGCCGCCACGTCCGTGTCCGGGTACCGGCTCGCCAGCCACAGCCCCTCGTGCAGCCGGTTCACCCACACGCACACCTGGTCGCCGTACGACACCCGCAGCAGCGCGTGCGCCCGCTGCCCGGCCCAGTGCTCGGCGCCGGGTACGGCCCGGGTGTCGACGTAGGAGACGATCGAGTACAGGTCCGGGGAGGTCGGCCGGAAGTCCGCGCCGAGCAGCCGCAGCACCCGCGCGAGCGGCATCCGGGCCAGGGACCGGTTGGTCTGCAGCTCGGCGCGCACCGCCCGCAGGGTGTCGGGGAAGCCCGCCGTACGGCCGACCGGGACCTCGATGGGGGCGCCGCCCACGTACCAGCCCACCGAGTCGTTCCACCGCGACTTCACCCGGGTGTGGAACGGCACCACCGTCCGGTACACCGACTGCCCGCCCAGCTCGTGCACGATCAGCCCGGTCGCGGCCAGCAGACCGACCATGCTGCCGCCGTACGGCCTGCAGTACGCCTCGAACGCCGCCGCCTCCTGCGCGTCCGCCAGCGGCTCGCACAGCATCCGCTGCCTCGGCAGCGGGGCGCCCGGCACCACGCCGAGGTCGACCGGGAAGCCCGGCAGCGTGCCGTCGCAGCGCCGGATGAACGCCCGCCAGCGGTCGACGACCGCGTGCCGGCCGTCGATGCCGTCCGCGTCGGCCCGCTCGATCTCGCAGAAGTCGACATAGCTGGCCGCGGGCGCCAGGGGGCCGGGCTCGGTGCCGGCCAGGGTCGCCGTGTACAGCTCGTGGATCTCGGCGGCGATCCGGGTCAGGGAGTAGGCGTCGACGTTGCTGTGGTCGAACGCCATGTACACGCTGGCGCCGTCGTCCCGTACGACCGCCGTGTAGATCAGGTTCGGCCAGCGCAGCGCGTCCGCGACGGTGTCGAAGCGGTCCTGGAGGTGCTGGACCAGCTCGTCCGCGTCGCCGAAGTCGCCCGCCTCCTCCCGGTGCAGGGAGACGTCCGCGGCGTCCAGCGTGAACCGGCGCAGTTCGTCTCCCGAGGGTCCGGCCCAGCGGAAGCCGCTGCGCAGCGTCTCGTGCCGTACCGTCCAGGCGCGCAGCGCCTCCTGGAGCGCGTCGAGGTCGACCGGCCCCGGCAGGTCGAAGGCGGTGCCGAGCCAGGTCGGCACGAACAGCCCGTCCTCGCGGACGCACCTGGCCGTCCTGATGTGCGACTCCTGGATGTAGGCGGGCGGCCGGGAGTCCTCCGGCAGTGCCGTCGCCGCCGCCACGGTCGCCGGGCTCAGCGTCCACTCGACGAGCCGTCCCGGCCGGACCTCGCAGCGCTGGATGTCAGTGATTCGCACGCGTCTCCTATCGGCAAAAAAAAGGGGGGCCCTGAATGCGGGCCCCCCGTGAAGGCAATGCCGTGGGACGCGGCCGGGACATGCCCGCCCGCTCCAATTCAACGGATCGGGTGGCGGGCCGAACGCGGAAGTGAATAACCGACGGTGACCGGTGGGGCAGAGGTGGCGTCAGCCGACGGTGATCGAGTCGAGCTTCTCGCGCAGGTACACGTGCGAGTCGACCGGCGGGTACGCCACCCGGCCCACCGGCGCCGGCACGGACTCCACCCGGGTGCCGGGGGTGCACTCGCCGAAGTACACGAGCGACATCAGTTCCTCGGCGGGCGCGTCGGCGGGCGGCGGCAGCACCCGGTGCCGCCCGGACCGCCACCGGTCGCCGGTCCAGCGGGCCAGGAGATCACCGACGTTGACGGTGAACGCGGTGGGGTCGTACGGCGCGTCCTGCCAGCCGCCCGCGTCGGTGTGGATCTGCAGTCCGCCCTTCCCGGCCTGCCGGTCGAGGATGGTCACGGTCCCGAAGTCGGTGTGCGGCCCGATCCGGAACTGCCCCGGCAGCGGCTCGCCCACCACCTCCGTGCCCGGGTACCAGTTGATGTTGAAGCCGTACGTCGGATGGTCCATGTGCCGCGAGAAGAAGTCGGGTTCCAGCCCCAGCGCGTAGCCCAGCAGCGACAGCAGTTCCTTCTCCAGGGCGGCCATCCTCGCCAGGTACCGGGTGCAGAGCGGCCGCAGTGCGGGGACCTCGGCGGGCCACACGTTGGGCGCGTACCACTCCGCGTTGACGACGGGGTCCTCGAAGGGCTCGTCCGTCGCGAAGGTCAGCGACTCCTTCAGGTCGGGCGGGGTCTCGGTGCCCTCCGCGTACCCGTTGGCCTCGGCGCCGGGCCCGAGCCAGCCCCGGCCGCCGACCTTCGCCGCGTACGCCTGCTTGGCCTCGGCGGGCAGCAGGAAGAACTCGCGCGCGGCCGCCCGGATCCCGGCCCGCAGCCCGGGGTCCACCCCGTGCCCGGTGACCAGCAGGAACCCGGCGGTCTGCAGCGCCTGGTCGACGGTACGGGCCAGCGCGGCACGGGCCTTTCCGGCACCGCCCAGCCACGGCCCCAGATCGATGGTGGGAACGCGTGCGCTAGTCACCGATGTCCTCCTTCCACAGCAGCGGGTGGTCCTTGACGAAGGCGCGCATCATCGCGACGCACTCGGGGTCCTGGAGCAGCACGATCTCCACACCGTGCCCGGCGAGCCAGTCGTGGCCGCCGTGGAAGGTGGCGGCCTCGCCGATCACCACCCGGGAGATGCCGAACTGGCGGACCAGGCCGCTGCAGTACCAGCACGGGGAGAGCGTGGTGACCATGGTCGTGCCGCGGTACGAGCGCTGCCGTCCCGCCGCGCGGAACGCGGCCGTCTCCGCGTGCGCCGAGGGGTCGTCGTCCTGGACGCGGCGGTTGTGGCCGCGGCCGAGGAGGGTGCCGTCGGGGGCGTAGAGCGCGGCGCCGATGGGGATCCCGCCCTCGGCCAGTCCGGCGCGGGCCTCGTCGACGGCGGTGGCGAGCCAGGCGCGGGCCTGTCGTTCATCCATGGCTTCACTGTGCTGGCCGGACGGGTGGGGGGCAACGGGGCAGGCCCCGCGCTAGAGCGCCACGGCCCGCCAGATCCGCTCCGGGAGCAGCACCGCCGCCTGGTCCAGGTCCACGTCGTCGATGCCGGACAGCCACCGGCGGGCGACCCCGATGACCGGACCGAGGATCAGGGACTCCAGCAGCGGTGCCGGCAGCGGGGCGAGGTCGCCGGAGTCCACGTACCGCCCCGCCCACTCGGCGAGCGGCGACAGCCGGGCCTCCTGGGCGTCCCGGAGGCGTTTGCCGTCGGCCATTCCCTGCCGGTCGGCGTACGAGGAGTGCAGCAGCAGCGCCGCCTCCCGGTGTTCCTGGACGAAGTTCAGGTAGGTCCTGACGAGGGCACGAATACCGGTGTGGGCGGTACGGGTGTGCTCCAGCGCCGCGACCAGCTCGCCGAGCAGCCGGCCGAGCCAGCGGGTGAGCAGGGCGTTCATCAGCCCGTCGACGCTGCCGAAGTGGTGGTAGAGGCTGCCGAGGCTCACCCCGCTCGCGCGGGTGAGCGCAGCGACCGTCAGCCCCTGCTCGCCCGACTCGGCGTACACCCGCAGGGCGGCGTCCAGGAGCTGTTCGACGGTGGCCTCGCCACGCTGCTGCTTGGGGCTCATACTGAAGTGCTTTTCTAGAAAGATATTTTAGTTCTGTGGGCTGTTGGCCCACACTGGTTGTCTCATCCTCACATCCAGGAGCGGCTGGTGTCGTCATCCGAGAACCAAGGAATCCCCGAGATCCCCGTCTCTCTCACCCCGCAGCAGGCCGCCTCCGGAACGGTCCTCAGACTGCCGCCGGGCGCGGGCGTACCGCCCGTGCGCATACCTCCGGTCCGCGACGGCGACCTCGTGCGGCTGCGCACCGGCGACCGCGAGGTGCACCTGCGGATCCGCGTCACGCCGGCCGCCGCCGGAGCGGGCTCCGAGAAGAAGCAGGGCCTCGCCTGCCTGGGTGTGATCGGTGTCGTCGCCGTCGTCGTGCTGCTGCTGGTCCTCACGAACCGCGGCAGCGGCGACGACACGGCAGGGGACACGCTCAGCTCGTCGCCGTACTCACCGTCGTACCCGACCGCCACGGCGACCGGCGAGCCGTACAGCAGCGCTCCGGACACGAGCGACCCGTACAGCGGCGACCCGTACGGCACCGACGACCCCTATGGCACCCCGAGCCCGGACCCGAGCCCCTACACCTCGGGCACCTGCCTCAACGGCACCCTGCCCGACTCCACCACCGCGCAGTCGGTCAGCGGCGTGGATGAGGTCTCCTGCTCCGCGTCCGACGCGCACTACAAGGTGATCGAGACCATCCCGCTGACCTCGGACATGAGCCGCTGCAACGACAACCCCCGGACCGAGTACGCCTTCTCCTCCCGCTACACGATCAACGGGGCGACCATGAACGAGTACGTCTACTGCCTGGTCGGCCTCGGGTCGTACGCCCGCTGAAGCAGCGTGCAGGAAGCCGGCCGACCTATGGGGGAAAGAGTTGAACGGGGAACAGTACGGGGTCGAGCCGCTGGAGGAGGGCGATCCCCGGCGGATCGGACCGATCCCGCTCGTCGGGCGGCTCGGGGCCGGTGGCATGGGACGGGTCTACCTCGGTGTGCACAAGGGGCGGTACGCCGCCGTGAAGCAGGTCCTGCCGTCGGTCGTCGGCGAGGACAAGGACTTCGTCCGCCGCTTCGGGCACGAGCTGGACAACCTCTCGCGGCTGCCCGCCGGGGCCACCGCGCCGCTGCTCGCCGGGGACCGGGACGCCCGGCCGCCGTGGTTCGCCACCGCGTACGTTCCCGGGCTGACGCTGCGCGAGGCGGTCGAGGCGCACGGCGGGCCGCTGCCGGCCGAGTCGCTGTGGCTGCTGCTGCGGGAGGCGGCGGTGGGGCTGGCGGCGGTGCACGGGCTGGACATGGTGCACCGGGACGTGAAGCCGTCCAACGTCATGCTGACCCTCGACGGGGTCACCCTCATCGACTTCGGGGTCGCGCGGGCCGCCGAGCAGAGCCGGCTGACCCGGACCGGCATGGTGGTCGGCACCCCGGCCTACATGTCTCCCGAACAGGCCTCCGGCGCCCGCCGGCTGACGGGCGCCGTGGACGTCTTCGCGCTCGGGTCCGTGGTGGCGTACGCGGGGAGCGGACGGCCGCCGTTCGGCGACGAGTCCGGGCACGGGGTGCTGTACCGGATCGTGCACGAGCGGCCCGACCTGGCGGAACTGCGCGCCCTCGACCCGGAGTTGGCGTCCGTGGTCGCCTCCTGCCTGGACAAGGACCCCGAGGGCCGGCCCAGCGCGGCCGAACTCCTCGACCTGACCGCCGGCCACGCCCCCTCCGGGCCGCCCCGATGGCCCACGGGCCTCACCGAACTCCTCACGTCCCGGACGGACTTCGCGACCCGGGTTCCGGAGCCGGACCCGGACGGGGAAGCCGGGCCGGGCTCCGAGGGGGCTGGGCCGGGCGGTGGGCGTGCGGAGGGTGAGGTCGTCGTGCGGCCCGGTGGGCGCCGCCGCGAGCGGGAGCGGCGCGGCCGGCGCGTGCTGGTCGCCGTCGTGCCGATCGTGGCCGGCGCCGGTGTCGCGACCCTCGCCTTCCAGCTGGCGCCGTACGCCACGGACGCTCACCGCGCCGGTGCCGCCGGCACCCCGGGCGCCTCCGTCTCCGCCCCGGCCGATCCTGCCCCCGGCACCTCCTCGGCGAGCCCCTCCGGGACGCCCGGGCCGAGCGGGAGGGGCGCGGGGAAGAAGGGCTCCGCCGCACCGGCGGGCGCGGAGAAGAAGCACGGGGAGAGCGGGGCGCACGGGGCGAAGGGCGGCACCACGGATGACCGGCAGAGCGGGACGGGCGGCTCCGGTGGCGGATCCGGCACCGGGAGCGGAGGGAGCGGAGCCGGCGCAGGGGGCGCGGGGAGTGACAGGAGCGGCGAGGGCGGCGGCTCCGGACCGGGGCCCGGCGGCTCCGGCAGCTCCGGTGGGTCAAGCGGCTCCGGCAGCTCCGGTGGGTCAAGCGGCTCCGGCAGCTCCGGGGGGTCCGGTGGCTCGACCGGAGGGGGCGGTGGTTCCGGCGCGTTCCGGCTGAAGAACGGCGAGAACGGCAAGTGCCTGATCCAGGTCTACGGCTCCTCGGCCCTCGGCGACTGCTCCGACTCGACGGCCCGCTGGACCTTCCGCAGCGCCGCCGGCGGCAGCGTCAAGGTCGTCAACGTCTCGACCGGCGCCTGCCTGAGTGCCAACGGCAACGGCCAGGCCGTCTTCGCCGGCGACTGCGCGCAGGGCGGTGGCAACCTCCGCTGGACGACCGGCTCCGGCGCCTCGCTGCGCACGGTCTTCGACGGCGGCTGTCTCGACCTCGCGTTCGGCGGCGGCGTGGCCGAGGCGAGCTGCCAGTCGGGGGCGTCCTCGCAGCGCTGGGCCCGGACCTGACGCTGCCGCCGCCGTGGCGGCTATCCGCTGATCATCCCGATGACCGCGCGTACGGCCTCGGCCACCGGCCGGCCCACGGCTCCGACGGTGGCGGCGATCCCGGCGATCGCCATCAGCGCCCGGTGCCGCTCCTGGGCGGGCACGGCGGCGTCGGGACTGACGGCGGGCAGGGACTCGTCCAGCAGCTGGGCGTCGGGCGCCGGTACCTGGGTCCGCAACCGGGCGACCAGACCGTTCAGTTCGGCCAGGGCGGCGGCCAGGGCCGGGTCCTGCTGCCCGGCTCCGGGGCCGCCCTGGTTCTTGACGATGCCCTGGTTGTTCCGGCCGCCGTACATGTTCACGTTGTCGCCGTAGTAGTGGTTGGTGCCGCTCATGCGCCGATCCCCACGTTTCCGCTGCCGCCGTACATGTTGACGTTGTCGCCGAAGTAGTAGTTCTTCGGCGAGACGGTGAGGCTCTCCACCAGCACCTTGAACTCGGTGTCCGGATGATCGATGGCGTACGAGATCTGGCCGACGATCTGGTCCAGATAGCGCGGGTCCCTGCTGGTGACCAGCGCGGTGGACGTGCCCGAGGTCTCGACCGCGAGGACGTGGTGCGGGGCCGCGAACAGGACGGAGAGCATGTCGATGAGGAAGAAGATCTCGGCGAGGATCGCCGCGATCCACACGAAGGTGACATAGCCGGCCATGCTGGAGTGCTGCGAGGTCTGTTCCCCGCCGTTGTCCAGCACGCGGGCGGGCAGGCTGGGCAGCATCGCGATGAACCCGACGGCCAGCGTCCCCGCGGTGTACCGCAGGAACCGCAGCACCGCCTCCTTGCGCCTGGGCTGCAGGACGAAGGTGTAGACGCGGGCGATGTTCGCCAGCGGGTACACAGCCGCGCCGATCCACAGGATCCGCTTGCTGACCCGCAGATCGAGCCGGGAAGGACCCGGACGGGCCGGCGGCGCGGGGACGTCCGGCGGGTGCGGCGTGGCGCCGGGCGCCGCGGGCGGTGCAGCGGGCGCTTCCTGCGGCGGGGCGGGTGCGGTCGGCGGATCCTGGGTCGGGCGCTCGGGTGGCGGGCCGGTCTGCATCTGCTTCTGTCCCCCAGTGGTCAGGCGGTCCCTGGCAACTCACTGACCACCATTAACAACGCCCCGGGTGCGTGATGGCAAGCCGTCAGTGGTCAGCAAGTGCCGGTTGTGCGAGGGGAATTGAGGCCGGCTCAGTCCGTGACCCGCAGCAGCAGCTTCCCCGTGCTCGACCGTCCCCCCATCAGCCGGTGCGCCCGCGCCGCCTCCGCCAGGGGGAACTCGGCCGTCACCGGCAGTGTCACCGTCCCGTCGGCCGCCTTGGCGAACGCCTGCTCCGACAGCCGGCGCAGCACGTCCGGCGCCGTACCGGCCAGGGTCAGGATGGAGAAGCCGGACACCGAGACGCCGCGCGGGTACAGCTCGGGCTGGCCCACGCTCCACGGCTCGGCTCCGCTCGCGTTGCCGAAGGAGACCAGGCGCCCGAAGACGGCCAGCGAGGCCAGTCCGGCGCGCAGGGTGTCGCCGCCGACGGGGTCCAGGACCAGGTCGGCGCCCCGTCCGCCGGTCGCCTCGCGCACCCGCTCCTGGAAGGCGCCGACGAACACCTCGTCGTACCCGTGGTCCTTGGCGTGGGCGGCCTTCGCGGCCGAGGACACCACGCCGTACACCGCCCCGGCGCCCGCGGCGCGGGCCAGTTGGCCGACCGCCGTGCCGATGCCGCCGGCCGCGCCCTGCACCAGGACCGACTCGCCGGGCTGGAGCCGGCCGACGGTGTGGACGAGGGCGTACGCCGTGGGCAGCACCGCGGGCAGGGTCGCGGCGGTGCGCAGGTCCAGGCCGGAGGGGACCGGGAAGACGGTGGCCGCCTCGGTCACCGTCACCTCCGCGTAGGCGCCGCCCTCCGTGAGCGCCATCACCTCCTGGCCGACGGTGAGGTCCGTGACGCCGGCGCCGAGCGCGCGGACGCGGCCGGAGACCTCCACGCCGGGGACGTAGGGCAGCGCGGGTACCCGGTAGCCCTCGGAACGGGCCTTCAGGTCGGCGAAGTTCACCCCGGTATAGGCCACGTCGATGCTCACCTGCCCGGGGCCGGGCTCCGGCGCCGGGGCCGTCACCAGCCGCAGCACCTCGGGACCGCCGTACTCCTGGAACTCCACCGCGCGCATGCCGTACTCCCGGCTCCACTCGACTGTTCAATCAAAAGCGAACACCCGTGAGTGTATGGTTTTCATCGAACACTCGGCAAGCCCCCGCACGGGGACGACGGAGAAAGAGGGAGGGGACGCACGTGACCGCCAGCAGTCACCGGACCGCCCCGGACCACACCCACCCCGACGACGTCCCGGTGCAGACGGCCCTGGCCGCCCTCGCCGACCCCGTACGCCTCGTCCTCGTCAGGGAGCTGGCCGGCTCCGCCGACTGGAGCCGCAGCTGCGGCAGCTTCGACGTACCGGTGGGCAAGGCCGCCCTCAGCCACCACTTCTCGGTGCTGCGCGGCGCCGGGCTGGTGGAACAGCGCGACGAGGGCCCCAAGCGGGTCAACCGGCTGCGCCGGGCGGAGTTCGACGCCCGCTTCCCCGGGCTGCTGGACCTGGTCCTCCGGGACGACTGACCCGGCGGCCGGGCGGCTGAGCCACGGGCATCGGCGGCGCCGACGGGCCCACTCGCTCGGTGGCCTCGATCGTGCCGAACGCCACGAACTCCGCCGGCTTCAGCGCCGTCAGCTCCAATCAGGTGTCCCGGTCGTCCTTGCCGAGGGACTTGAGGAACTCGGGATTGTCGTCGGGCGCGACCCAGGCGGCGGCGGAACCGCCGGGCCGGGCCTGCCGCGCCCGGCCGGTGATCAGCCAGGCGACCGGGCCGACCAGCACCTCGCCGAAGAGCAGGATGACGACCACCCACACCACCTTCGGCAGATGCCGCACCTCTTCCTCGGGGGTGTTCAGACAGTCCACGAAGGCGTAGATCCACAGGGCCAGGACCAGCAGGAACGGCAGATACCTGAGCATGGCGTGGGATCCCCCGACGAAGTGAGACGGCCCCGGTGACCGGGCCAGGGTAGCGGGTGGCCATGATGGATGCTTCATGATCGCTGCCCGGGGACCGGGGGAGAGGCGGCTGCGATGAGGACGCGTGCGCGCAGGAGGCGGGCGGCGGCCGCGCTGGCCGCCGGGGGGCTGGCCCTCGGCGGTGTGCTGGTCGCCCGGGAGCTGGCCTCGCCGGTGTTCGGCATGCGGCAGGGGCCGCTGGCGAAGGACCCGGCATGCGCCCGGATCGCCGCGCACTACCCGGACCGCCTGGACGGCGACCGGCGCGACCCGGTCAGTTACGAGGGACTCACGGCCTGGGGCCACGGGCGGGTGCGCCTGCGCTGCGGCCTCAACCCGCCCGCCGGGACGAAGGACCCGTGCATCGCCGTGAACGGCGTCGACTGGGTGCTGCGCGAGACCGCCGCGCGCGACGGACACGACCTCCTCGTCACCTACGGCCGCCGGCCCGCCGTCGAGATCACGCTCGCGGACTCGGTACGGCAGACCGACACCGTGCTGATGCGGCTGAGCCGACTGGTCGCGCCGGTGCGGCAGACCGACCACTGCCTGGCCGCCCACTGAGCCGCGCTCAGCGCGTCCGGTGCGTCTTCTCGGCGAGCAGCGGGCGCGTGATCGTGCGCACGTCCGCCTCGCTGAGCCTGACCAGGCCCTGCGCGGCGACCTTCCCGTCCCGGTCGATGAACAGCGTGTACGGCAGCGTCGACGTCTGGTACTTGGCGGGCAGCCGGTGGACGAGCTGCCGGCTGCCGGGGTCGTGCAGGCTCGGGTAGGCCAGCCGGTGATCGCCGGCGAACGCCCGGCCCTGGGACCGGTCGGCGTCGGTGTCCACGCCCAGCACCTGGACGCCCTTGGCCGCCAGGTGCCGCTGGGCCTCGGAGAGTTCGGGCGCCTCGGCACGGCAGGGGCCGCACCAGGCGGCCCAGACGTTGAGGACGACGACCTTGCCGCGATAGTCGGACAGCCTGATCCGGCCGCCGTCGAGCGCGGTGCCGGCGAGGTCGGGGGCGGCCTCACGGTCGGCGGCCGCGAAGCGGCGCACCGGGGACGGGGCGGAGCCGGCCGTGTCCTGCGGGGGCGCGCACGCGGCGAGCGCGAACAGCGGGACCAGGAGCCGTAACACGCGACGACGTCTCATGATCGCCGAGTATCCCAGCCGCGCCGCACCCCCGGCCCGGCAGGGGTGGGCGCAGGGACGAAGGGGTAGGTCGGCGATACTTGACCCCATGGCTTACGACGATCTTCGCTCCCTGCTGCGGGCGCTGGAGCGCGAGGGCGACCTCAAGCGCATCAAGGCCGAGGTCGACCCCTGTCTGGAAGTCGGGGAGATCGTCGACCGGGTGCAGAAGTCCGGCGGTCCGGCCCTCCTCTTCGAGAACGTGAAGGGCTCGGCGATGCCCCTCGCGATGAACGTCTTCGGCACCGACCGGCGGCTGCTGAAGGCGCTCGGCCTGAAGTCGTACGGCGAGATCTCCGAGAAGATCGGCGGCCTGCTGCGGCCCGAGCTGCCGCACGGCTTCGTCGGTGTGCGCGAGGCCTTCGGCAAGCTCGGCGCGATGACGCACGTGCCGCCGAAGAAGGTCAAGGAGGCTCCCGTCCAGGAGGTCGTCCTGCACGGGGACGAGGTGGACCTCGACCGGCTCCCGGCGCTGTTCACCTGGCCCCAGGACGGCGGTTCCTTCTTCAACCTGGGCCTCACGCACACCAAGGACCCGGAGACGGGCATCCGCAACCTCGGGCTGTACCGCCTCCAGCGCCACGACCGGCGCACCATCGGCATGCACTGGCAGATCCACAAGGACAGCCGCAACCACTACCAGGTGGCCGCGCGCCGGGGGGAGCGGCTGCCCGTCGCCATCGCCTTCGGCTGCCCCCCGGCCGTCACCTACGCCTCCACCGCCCCGCTGCCCGGCGACATCGACGAGTACCTCTTCGCCGGGTTCATCGCGGGCAAGCGGATCGAGATGGTCGACTGCAAGACGGTGCCCCTGCAGGTGCCGGCCCAGGCCGAGGTCGTCCTGGAGGGCTGGCTGGAGCCGGGCGAGATGCTGCCCGAGGGCCCCTTCGGCGACCACACCGGTTTCTACACCCCGCAGGAGCCGTTCCCGGCGCTGAAGATCGACTGCGTGACGATGCGCAGGCGCCCGCTGCTGCAGTCGATCGTCGTGGGCCGCCCGCCCACGGAGGACGGCCCGCTGGGCAGGGCGACGGAGCGGTTCTTCCTGCCCCTGCTGAAGGTCATCGTCCCGGACATCGTGGACTACCACCTGCCCGAGGCCGGCGGCTTCCACAACTGCGCGATCGTCTCGATCGACAAGAAGTACCCGAAGCACGCGCAGAAGGTGATGCACGCGGTCTGGGGGGCGCACATGATGTCCCTGACCAAACTGATCGTGGTCGTGGACTCCGACTGCGACGTGCACGACCTGCACGAGGTCGCCTGGCGGGCCCTCGGCAACACCGACTACGCCCGTGACCTCACGGTCGTCGAAGGCCCCGTCGACCACCTCGACCACGCCTCCTACCAGCAGTTCTGGGGCGGCAAGGCGGGGATCGACGCCACGAAGAAGTGGCCGGAGGAGGGCTACACCCGGGACGGCGGCTGGCCGGACATGGTCCTCTCCGACCCCGACACGGCGGCCCTGGTGGACCGCCGCTGGAAGGAGTACGGCCTGTGAGCAGCGCCTCCGCAGCGATCCCGCAGCCGGGACGCACCAAAGCCTTCCTGCGCCTGGTGATGATCGAGCACTCGGTCTTCGCGCTGCCCTTCGCCTACATCGCCTCCCTCACGGCGATGTACGAGGGGGACCGGAACATCCACTGGGGCCGGCTGCTGCTGGTCACCGTGTGCATGGTGGGTCTGCGCACGTTCGCGATGGCGGTCAACCGGATCATCGACCGCGAGATCGACGCCCGTAACCCGCGCACGGCCCACCGGGAACTGGTGACCGGCGCGATGTCGGTCCGGCACGCCTGGACGGGCGCCCTGATCGCCCTGGTGGTCTTCCTGGGCGCGGCCGCCCTGCTCAACCCCCTGTGCCTGGCCCTCGCCCCGGTGGCCGTCATCCCGATGGTGGTCTACCCCTACGGCAAACGCTTCACGAACTTCCCGCAGGCCATCCTCGGTCTCGCCCAGGCCATGGGCCCCGTCGGCGGCTGGCTCGCCGTCTCCGGCTCCTGGAACGGGGACGCGGTGATCCTCGGCCTCGCGGTCGGCGTCTGGATCGGCGGTTTCGACCTGATCTACGCCTGCCAGGACGTCGAGACCGACCGGGAGACCGGCGTCCTGTCGGTCCCGGCCCGCTTCGGCATCCCGGCGGCGATCTGGGGCGCGCGGGCCTGCCACACGATCACCACGGCCCTTTTCGTCTGGTACGCGGTGGCCACGGAAGCCGGTGCCTTCTTCTGGCTGGGCCTGCTGATCGTCGCAGGCGCCTTCGTCTACGAACACCGCATCGTCCGCCCCCACGACCTG
The DNA here is from genome assembly GCF_014649495.1 of Streptomyces filipinensis. Classification (GTDB taxonomy): domain Bacteria; phylum Actinomycetota; class Actinomycetes; order Streptomycetales; family Streptomycetaceae; genus Streptomyces; species Streptomyces filipinensis. Next base: position 79,534 of record NZ_BMTD01000019.1, read on the forward strand.
TCCCGCCTCAACAGGGCGTTCTTCTCGGTCAACGGCTTCATCGGCATTGCCCTGTTCGTGTGCGCCCTGCTTGATCTCCTGGTGCGCGGTCTGACCGTCTGACGAACCCCGGGCCACCCGGCCTGAGCAACTCCCGACCGACCGGTACGCTCAAGGTGTGAACGCAGGAGAAACGCAGCGCGTGCCTTGGATCGTGGGGGTGTCCGGTGCTTCCGGGACGCCGTATGCGGCAGCCGTGCTGCGGGCGCTGCTGGAGGCGGGCGAGGCGGTCGACCTGGTGGTCAGCCGGGCCTCGCGGCTGACGCTGCTGGACGAGACGGGGATCTCGTTCCGCGACGCCCACTGGCAGGACGACCTGCGGGAATGGCTGGCCCGGGGTGCCGACGGCAAGCCCGGGACCTTCGACGTGGACATCAGCGGGATGCGGTACTGGAGCGCGGGTGACCTCGCCGCCGGTCCGTCCTCGGGGTCGTACGCGGCGAAGGGGATGCTCATCGTGCCCGCCTCCACCGCCTGCGTGGCCGGTGTGGCGCTCGGGCTCTCCAAGGACCTGCTGCAGCGTGCGGCGAGCGTCACCCTGAAGGAGCGCCGGACGCTGGTCGTCTCGGTGCGGGAGACGCCGCTGAACGGGCAGACCCTGCGCCACCTGGTCGCGCTGGACGACGCCGGTGCCACCGTCGTACCGGCCTCGCCCGCCTTCTACGCGGGCGCCACGCACATCCAGGACCTGGTGGACTTCGTCGCCGGACGGGTGCTGGACGCGGCCGGTGTCGCGCACGGCCTGTACCGGCGGTGGCGGGGCGAGCTGGGCGGCGGTTCGGCGGACTGACGGACCAGCGGTTCGACCGGGCACGTCGCAGTACCTCTCATCAACTCGGAACTCTTCAGCGGAAGGCTTCGATCGCATGGACGCGGTGGACAGGCAGCTCATCCAGGCCCTGAGGGAGAACGGCCGGGCCTCCTACGCGGAGCTGGGGCGCCTCGTCGGCCTGTCGGGCCCGAGCGTCACCGACCGCATCAACCGGCTGGAGGCGGCCGGTGTCATCACCGGCTACCGCGCGACGGTGAACGCGGCCTCGCTCGGCCTCGGCGTCACCGCGCTGATCGGCATCTCGCTCTCCGACGCGGCCGACCACGAGGACGTCGCCCAGCGGCTGCGGGACCTGCCCGAGATCGAGGACTGCTGGTTCATCGCCGGCGACGACTCGTACATGCTCAAGGTGCGCTCGTCCGACGTGGACGGTCTGGAGAGGACCATCCGGCGGCTCAGCGGCACCAAGGGCGTCTCGCGCACCCGGACCACCATCGTCCTGTCCACGAAGTGGGAGAACCGGGTCGGGGAGCTGCCCGAAGAGGTCTAGGGATACGGTTGGTCGGGCTGTCGTAGAAAGGTGTGGGTATGGACGTCGGGCTCAAGCGCGAGCTGGAGGAGAAGGTCCGCTCCGGTGAGCGGCTGACTCGCGAGGACGGCATCGCGCTGTACGAGTCGGACGACCTGGCGTGGCTCGGCGGCCTCGCCCACGAGGTGCGCACCCGCAAGAACGGTGACGTCGTGCACTTCAACGTCAACCGGCACCTGAACATGACCAACGTGTGCACGGCCTCCTGCGCCTACTGCTCCTTCCAGCGCAAGCCGGGGGAGAAGGACGCGTACACGATGCGCATCGAGGAGGCCGTCAAGCTCGCCAAGGCGATGGAGTCGGAGAACCTCACCGAGCTGCACATCGTCAACGGCCTGCACCCCAACCTGCCGTGGCGCTACTACCCGCGCTCCCTGCGCGAGCTGAAGGCCGCCCTGCCGCACGTCTCCCTGAAGGCCTTCACGGCGACGGAGATCCACCACTTCGAGACGATCAGCGGTCTGTCGGCCTCGGAGATCCTGGACGAGCTGATCGACGCGGGCCTGGAGTCCCTCACCGGCGGCGGAGCCGAGATCTTCGACTGGGAGGTCCGGCAGCACATCGTGGACCACAGGACCCACTGGGAGGACTGGTCCCGGATCCACCGCCTGGCGCACGAGAAGGGTCTGAAGACCCCGTGCACCATGCTCTACGGGCACATCGAGGAGCCGAGGCACCGCGTCGACCACGTTCTGCGGCTCCGCGAGCTGCAGGACGAGACGAACGGCTTCCAGGTCTTCATCCCGCTGCGCTACCAGCACGACTTCGTGGACATGAAGGACGGCAAGATCCGTAACCGCCTTCAGGCCCGTACCCAGATGGCGACCGGCGCGGAGGCGCTGAAGACCTTCGCGGTCTCCCGGCTGCTGTTCGACAACGTCCCGCACGTGAAGGTCTTCTGGGTCATGCACGGCGTGCAGACCGCCCAGCTGGCCCTGCAGCACGGCGCGGACGACATGGACGGCTCGGTCGTCGAGTACAAGATCACGCACGACGCGGACAACTACGGCACGCCGAACAAGCTGACCCGTGACGACCTGCTGGACCTGATCCGGGACGCCGGTTTCCGCCCGGTGGAGCGGAACACGCGGTACGAGATCATCCGCGAGTACGACGGCCCCGACCCGGAGCGCCGCGAGTCCCCCCAGCCCATGCGGGTGTGAACAGGGCGTCCTGAGGGGGTACCCGGGGGCGGTGAGTTCCCGTACGACTGCCCCCGAAGACGCCTACACGGCGGCGCCTTTCGTCCCGGAGGGCGCCGGTCTGCCCGCCCTGCGCAGGGCCGCGGCCGGCTGCCGGGGCTGCCCCCTGCACCGGGACGCCACGCAGACGGTGTTCGGCGCGGGCGACGCGCACGCACGCGTGATGCTCGTCGGGGAACAACCCGGTGACCAGGAGGACCGCCAGGGCAAGCCGTTCGTCGGCCCCGCGGGAAGACTGCTCGACCGCGCCCTGGAGGAGGCCGGCCTGGACCCGGCGGACGCGTACGTCACCAACGCGGTCAAGCACTTCAAGTTCACCCGGGCCGAGCCCCGCAAGCGCCGGATCCACAAGGCGCCGAGCCTGCGGGAGATGACCGCGTGCGGGCCGTGGCTCGCGGCGGAGCTGGCGCTGGTCGAGCCCGAGCTGATCGTGGTGCTGGGCGCGACCGCCGGGAAGGCGCTGCTGGGGTCGTCGTTCCGGGTGGGCGAGGTGCGCGGGACGGTGCTGGAGGAGGAGATCCACGGGCGGCCGGAGCGGCTGGTGCCGACCGTGCACCCGTCGTCGGTGCTGCGGACGCAGGACGACGAGGACAGGAAGGCCGCGTACCAGGGGCTCGTCGCCGATCTGAAAGTGGCTGCGCGCGCCCTTGGGTAATAGGTACAGTGACCAAATGCCACTTACCTTCACTCTGGACCCCGCCATCACTCCCGCCCTGCGCGACGGCGTCCTCGACCTGTGGACGGACGTCTCCAACGCGGGCGGCGCCGTCGGCTTCGTACCGCCGGTCGGCCGGGAGGACGTGCGGCCGGAACTGGTGAAGCACTTCGTGGCCATGGCCGAGGGCCGCCACCGGCTGCTCGTCGGCTGCGACGAGACGGGCGAGCCGGCCGCGACCGCCTTCTTCTCCTTCAACACGCACCGGCTGCAGAAGCACTGGGTGTGGCTGTACACGGTGATGGTCCACCCCAGGCACCAGGGCAAGGGGTACGGCCGCGACCTGCTGGCGGCCGCCGCGGACGCGGCCCGCGCCTTCGACGGCGTCGACGCGATACGGCTGACCTGCCGGGGCGGTGTGGGCCTGGAGCGGTTCTACGGCTCCTGCGGCTACAAGGAGGTCGGCCGGGTGCCGGGCGCCATCCGGGTGGCGCACGGCGACGACCGGGACGACGTGATCATGCTGCTGCCCCTCGGCTGACCCCCTTGCAAGATCCCGTCGCGGGCGTGCTTCACTGGACGATGACCCCTTTTGGAATCGGACGAGTGGATTGAGATGCTCCGCTACACGCTGATGCGCCTCGGCATCTTCGCCGGCTGCCTCGTGGTCGTCTGGGGAGCCGTCTACTCCGGCATCTTCCCGCGCGGTTTCGGCAGCTCCAACTTCCTCTGGGTGCTGCTGCTGTCGCTGGTGCTGTCGGCGCCGATCAGCTGGGTGGTGCTGCGCAAGGAGCGGGACCGGGCCTCGGTGCACATCGTGAACCGCGTGGACCGGATGAAGGCGAACCTGGACGCCAACCGCAACCAGGAGGACCTCGCCGACGACACCGCCCGGGCACAGGGCCAGCCCTCCTGACCGACGGGACGGCTCCCGGCACCCCGGGCCGCAATTAGTCTTGCCCCCATGGGTGGGGCGAAGACCAGACGGATGCCGCGTGCGGTGCGGGAGCAGCAGATGCTCGACGCCGCCGTGCGGATCTTCGGCCAACGCGGCTACATGGCCGCCTCGATGGACGAGATCGCCGAACTCGCGGGCGTGTCGAAGCCGTTGGTCTATCTGTACCTGAACTCCAAGGAAGACCTCTTCACCGCCTGCATCCGGCGCGAGGCCAGCGCGCTGACGCAGGCCGTCCGCGCCGGGGTCCGCACCGACCTGCCCGTCGACCGCCAGCTGTGGGACGGGCTCCAGGCCTTCTTCGCGCACACCGCCGAGCACCCCGACGCCTGGTCGGTGCTGCACCTCCAGGCCCGTACGCACGGGGAGCCCTTCGCGGGCGAGGTCGCCGCGATGCGCGAGGAGATCGTCGCGTTCGTGACCCGGCTGGTCGCCGTCGCCGCACGCGAGGCGCACCGCGATCCCGATCTCGCCGAGCACGAGGTCGCGGGGCTCGCCGAGGCACTGGTCGGCGCGGCGGAGTCACTGGCCGCCTGGGCCAACGCTACGCCCGGAGTCACCGCCCGGTCGGCGACGGTCACCCTGATGAACGTCGCCTGGGCGGGCCTGGGAAACCTGATGCGGGGGCGCCCCTGGGTTCCGCCGGCGGAGGTCTAGCGCCGCAGGGAGGGCCTCGCCGTCGCCGGGTGCGGGCGGTGTCTGGCCCACCGCCTCCGCCCCCCGTGGCCATGCCCCTCCGGAGAGGTGGAGCCTCCCGTCCGGCCCCCGCAGCTCGAACCGGCCGGAGCCGTCCGCACCGTAGCTCAGCGTCGCGGGCAGCAGCACCGGCGCCCGGAACCAGGCCCGGACCACCGCCCTGTCCGGGACCCCGTGGGCGGCCACGCAGCGGGCGACCGTCCACATGCCGTGCGCGATGGCCCGTGGGAAGCCGAAGAGGCGGGCGGTGAAGGGATGCAGGTGGATGGGGTTGCGGTCACCGGAGGCGGCGCCGTACCGCCGGCCGACGTCCCCGGCGAGCCGCCACTCGGCCCGCACCGGAAGCGGCGGAGCCGGCGCGGCAGGTGACTGCCCGGACACGTCGGTCCGGTGCCGCGCGAGGTACGTGCTGCGCGACTCCCATACGACCTCCCCGCCGGCCCGCACCCCGGTGACCACCGTGGCTTCGGTGCCGCGCCGGTGCGGGGCCAGTCCCTCGACGTGGACGGCGAGTTCGTACACGCCGGTCGCCGGGAGGGGCGTGTGCCCGGTGATCTCGATCGACGTGTGGACCAGGCCCAGCAGGGGCAGTGGGAAGGCCCGGTCGCTCATCAGCCGCATGGCCAGCGGGAAGCCGAGGACGTGCGGATAGGTCACCGGGAGGGCGTCGTCGCCGGTGGGGAAACCGCAGACGCGCTCGTAGGCGGCCAGCCGGGCCAGGTCGAGCCGCACTCCGGGCAGCACCAGACGGGTGCGCGGGAAGCCGGCCTCGGGGGAAGGGCGTTTGAAGGGGGAGCGCAGGACGCCTTGGGCCAGCAGCGGGGCCAGCGCGGGGGCGGCGGCCAGGGTGACGGCGGTCATCACGCCCCCGGCGGGCTCTGGCCCGCGGTGCGGCCGGTGAAGCGCGGATGGTGGTCTGCCATGTCCTGCCCCCACTGCTTACTCTGAAGTAAGGTTACCGCCGGTAATCCTACGTCACAGGGGTGGGAGGTCGAGACGGGCCCGTCGAAGTCCCCTCTGGACATGGAAGTTGAACCTCCCTCACATAACCCCCGAGGCTGCACACCCCCGGCCCCGGACCACCTCCGGACCCGCACAATCCCCTCACGGTGGAGCCGTACGATCACCTCCCTAACCTGCGGTAACCCCTTTCCGTCAAGGCGCCGCAGGTGCACGCACGCCAGAGGAGCCGCCCGTGTCCACCCCGTACCCGCACGACCCCGCCTCCTCCGGCGCCCCCGTCTCCGCCACCGACTACGACGGCCGTCCGGTCCTCGTGGAACCCTCGGTGCAACGGCTCGACGGCGCCGTACGGGAGGTGTCGGTACCGCCGTTCGCGGCCCCGGTGAAGCACGGTTCCCTCGCGGACCTGCCGTTCGACAACGCGGAGACGGCCCCCGCCTCCGTCGTGCTCAGCCGCCGTCTGCCCGACGGCCGCTGGGCGGACGTCACCGCCGCGCACTTCGCCGAGCAGGTGCGCGCGGTGGCCAACGGGCTGATCGCCGAGGGGCTGGTGCCGGGCGACCGCATCGCCGTCATGGCCCGCACGACGTACGAGTGGACGCTGCTCGACTTCGCCGCCTGGGCCGCCGGCCTGGTCACCGTGCCGATCTACCCCACCTCCTCGGTCTTCCAGACCCGCTGGATCCTGCACGACTCCGGCGCCGTCGCCCTGCTCACCGAGACCACCGCCCAGGCCACCGCCATCGGCCCCGAACTGCCGCACCTGCCCGACCTGCGCCACCTGTGGGTGATGGACAAGGGGCACGTGACCCGGCTCGCCGAGGCCGGCGTACAGGTGCCGGACGCCGAGATCGCCGTACGGCGCGGCATGCTGGGCCCCGACACCCTCGCCACGCTCATCTACACCTCCGGCACCACCGGCCGCCCCAAGGGCTGCGCCCTCTCGCACGGCAACTTCTTCGCCGAGGTCGACAACGCCATCGAACTGCTCCACCCGGTCTTCAAGGGCCAGGACGAGGAGCCGTCCGTCCTGCTGTTCCTGCCGATGTCCCATGTCTTCGGGCGCATGGTGGCCATCGCCTGCGTCCGCGCCCGGGTCCGCCTCGGCCACGCCCCGAGCCTGGCCGCCGAGGACCTGTTGCCGGACCTCGCGGCCTTCAGGCCCACCGCCCTGCTGACCATCCCGTACATGCTGGAGAAGGTCTACAACTCGGCCCGCGCGAAAGCCGAGTCCGGCGGCCGGGTCGCGGCCTTCGACCGGGCCACCGCCGTCGCCCGGCGCTACGGCGAGGCGCTGGAGGCCCGGCAGACCGGCAGCGGCAGCGGCCCGAGCCGCTCCCTGAAGACGGCCCGCAGCTTCTACGACCCGCTCGTCTACCGCAAGATCCGCACCGCCATGGGCGGTCGCGTCCGGTACGCCATCTGCGGCGGCTCCCCGCTCGGCCGCCGCCTCGCCGCGTTCTACGCCGGCGCCGGCATCGAGATCTTCGAGGGCTACGGCCTGACGGAGACCACCGGCGCCACGACCGTCACCCCGCCCCTCAAACCCCGCCTGGGCACGGTCGGCTGGCCGCTGCCCGGCACCCGGGTCCGGATCGCGGCCGACGGCGAGATCCTCGTCGCCGGCGATCACGTCCTGCGCGGCTACTGGGACCCGCAGGCCGGCGGCGTCGTCCCCGCCACGAGGGACGGCTGGCTGGCCACCGGCGACCTCGGCGAACTGGACGACGAGGGCTACCTCACCATCACCGGCCGCAAGAAGGAACTGCTGATCACGGCGGGCGGCAAGTCGGTGGCCCCGGCGCCGCTGGAGAACTGGCTGCGCCAGCACCCGCTGATCTCCCAGGTGATGCTGGTCGGCGATGCCCGCCCGTACGTGAGCGCGCTGATCACCCTCGACCCCGACGGCATCACCCACTGGCGACAGATGATCGGCAAGCACCCGGTGCCACCGGAACTCCTCGTGGGCGACCCGGAGCTGGAAGCGGTCCTGCAGCGCGCGATCGACGAGGCCAACAAGCTGGTGTCCCGCCCCGAGTCCATCCGCCGCTTCGCCGTGCTGCCCGTGGACTTCACCGAGGAGGCAGGGCACCTGACGCCCTCCATGAAGCTCCGCCGCGAGGCGATCGCACGGGACTTCTCCCGCGAGGTGGAGAGCCTGTACGGGAGCTGAGGCCGCACGCCCGCGCGGGGCACGGCGATCGGTCGACACCCGCTCCTCGCTGATCCCGCCTCGGTCCGGACTCGGCGGGGCGGGGAGCGGGTTGCCGCCTGGGTCGATCGCGGCCCGCCATCGATCCTCGTACGGCCTCAACAGCCAGTCAATCCTTGGGTTTTCTCGACAACCCCAAGTGTTAGCTTGAGGGTTGTGACCCTCGAAGACCTCCGTGTGTTCGTGGCCGTGTGCCGCGCCGGCAGCCTCAGCTCCGTCGCGCGGGACCTGGGCTGCACCCAGTCCGCCGTCAGCCAGCACGTCAAGCGCCTGGAGCGGGAGACAGGGGTCGCGCTGCTGGAACGGCAACCGCGGGGAGTCGCCCTCACCCAGGCCGGGCGGATCCTGGAAGCGGCGGCGGCCGAGGGCATATCCGGCCTCGACCTCGCGGTACGCCAGCTGCGCGACCTCGTCGACGGCCACAGCGGCCACGTCCGCGTCGCCACCGGTGCCACCACGGTCCGGCACTTCATGTCCGACGCGGTGGTCACCTTCCGCCGCCGCCACCCCAAGGTCAACCTGGAGTTCCGGACGGTCAGTTCGGGACGCGGCACCTTCGACGCGCTGGCCGACGGCACCCTGGACCTCGCCTGGATCACCGTCGGCTCCCCGGTGCGCGGCATCGAGCAGCGGACGGTCGCCGCACTGCCCTGGCTGCTCGCCGTCCGCGCCGACGACCCCCTGGCCGGACGGCCGGATCTCGACCCCGCCGACCTGCGGGACGTCCGCCTGATCCGGCTTCCCCCCAACTCCACCTCCGCCGTCCACCTCGACGCGGCCTGCGCCGAGCTGGGCGTCCGGCTCACCTACGACCCGAGCGTCGCCGACTGGGACACGGCGCTGCTGCTGGCCGAGCTGGGGGTCGGCCGGGCGGTCGTACCCGCCGTGCCGGGGCTGCCGGTGCCGGGCGAGGGCGACCTGCGGCTCGTCCCGCTGCCGGGCCTGCGCCCCCTCCCGGTCGGCTGGGCCGTCCGCCGCTGGGACGCCCTCAGCCCTCCGGCCCGGGCGTTCGCCAGCACGGTCGCGGAGTTCCGCGCCGCGGGCTGAGGGGGAGCGCGGCCCGGTCAGCCCTCCTTCCGGGCGAACAGGCAGGCCTGCGCGACCGACTCCCCGGCCTCCTCGTCCGGTTCGCGCACGGTGGTGGAGCCGAGCGCGAACCCGGCGGCGCCGAGCAGCGCGGCGATCCGGTCCGGGCGCCGGCGGTGGAAGTCCAGGGCCACCGGGTGCCCGAAGGGCTGGGCGAGGTGCAGGGGCTGGTCGCCGACCTGGAAGGCGATCAGCAGGTGTCCGCCGGGGGCCAGGACCCGGTGGAACTCGGCGAACAGGCGTGGGAGTTCGTCCACCGGTGTGTGAATGCTGGAGTACCAGGAGACCACCCCGGCGAGAGAGCCGTCGGCCAGGTCGAGGTCCAGCATCGAGCCCTGCTCGAACCGCAGAGCGGGATGCTCGCGGCGGGCGACGGCCAGCATGGACTCGGACAGGTCGAGTCCGTAGACGTCGAGACCGAGGGAGGCGAGGAGGGCGGTGACCCGCCCGGGGCCACAGCCGAGGTCGGCCACCGTCCCGGCCGGGCCGACGAGTTCGGCGTAGGCGCCGAGGAGGGCCCGCTCCAGCGGCAGACGGCTCATCACGTCCTTGAACCGGTCGTCGTAGTCGTCGGCGATGGTGTCGTAGAAGGTGCGGGCGGCGGTGACGAAGTCCTCGGTGTCGGTCATGGGGAGGGACCGTACCGGCCTGAACTGACACCCCTTTAGGCTGCTGGGGTTGGCCGACTCGGCGGAACGGGGGGAAGTGGGCCGATGACCCATGCGATGGAGGTTTTCCAGCCACTGCAGGCGGACGATCCGGCCGTGGTGGCCGGTTTCCGGCTCGCCGCGCGGCTCGGCGCGGGCGGTATGGGCCGGGTGTACCTGTCGCACACGCACGGCGGGCGTCCGGTGGCGATCAAGGTGGTGCGGCCGGAGCTGGCGGACGACCCGGACTTCCGGCGGCGGTTCGCCCGGGAGATCAAGGCGGCCCGGCGGGTGCGGGGCGCGTACACCGCCGAGCTGATCGACGCGGACGCGGACGGCGTGCCGCCCTGGCTGGCGACGCTGTACGTGCCGGGGCCTTCGCTGGCGGAGGCCGTGGCCCGGCGCGGACCGCTGCCGGTGCCGGCGGTGCTGTGGCTGATGGCGGGCGTGGCGGAGGCGCTGCAGGCCATCCATGCCGAGGGCATCGTGCACCGGGACCTGAAGCCGTCGAACGTGCTGCTGGCCGCCGACGGGCCGCGGGTCATCGACTTCGGCATCTCGACGGCGGCCGACGGCACCGCGTACACCGCCACGGGCGCCGCCATCGGCACCCCCTCGTTCATGGCTCCCGAGCAGGCGTCGGGGGACGAGGCCACGGCGGCGACCGACGTGTTCGCGCTCGGCCAGACGGCGGCGTTCGCGGCGCTGGGCCGACCGCTCTACGGGGACGGCCCGGCGATCAACGTGCTCTACCGGATCGTGCACTCCGAGCCCGACCTGTCCCTGCTGCCGGAGCCCCTGCGTCCGCTGCTCGCCCGCTGCCTGGCCGCCGAGCCGGCGGAGCGGGTCACCGCGGCGGAGGTGGTGGAGTGGTGCCGGCAGCGGTTGGCGGGGCACGCCGACGCGGGCGGTGGGCCGGCCGTGTGGCGGGACATCACCGGGCCCGAGGTCGCGGTGCCGGGCCCTCTCGCCCCTCTCGCCCCGGTGCACACGCAGCCGCTGCTCGTGCCGACGCGGCCGGTGCCGCAGGGCGGGAAGACCCGCCGGCGGCGCACGGCGCTGATCTCGGCCGGCGGGGTGGCGGGCGCGTTGCTGGTGACGTCGCTGGCGTGGTCGGTCATGGACGCGAAGGGCGGGCCCGGGCACCGGGCCGCGGCCGGCTCCTCGGCCTCCACGGGAGCGGCCGCGCGCCCCTCGGCGTCCTCCTCGGCTTCCCCTGGCTCCTCGCACGCGTCGGCCTCGGGGGCCGGCGCCGGTACGTCCGGGGCCGCACCGTCCTCCTCGGCGTCGCCCCGGGAGCCGGTCGCCACCCCCTACCCCCTGGTGTGGCTGGACGCGAAGAACTCGGTGAACCTCCGGAACCCGGACGACGCGCTGAAGAACCGCGAGGGGGACATCCGCTTCGGCTGCAGGACGGCCGGCTGCGAGCTGGAGAGCGACACCGCCGTGTTCCTCCAGGTGTTCGGCAAGCCCGGCGACGGCACCCTGGACACGTGCCGTCTCATGCTCGCGCACGAGAAGAACCACACCCTTCCGCTGGCCGCTGCGGCGAACGGCACCGAGATCTGCGTGAAGGACGCCGGGGGGAACATCGGCCTGTTCGTGATCCAGACGAAGTCGACCGCGATGCCGGACATCGCCTTCCTCAAGGGGGAACTGACGGTCTGGCGGAAGGCGGCCTAGCCCAGGCCCGCCACCCGCAGCAGGGCCGTCGTGGCCGCCGCCCCCAGGACCACCACCGCGAAGGGCGCGCGGCGCCAGGCGAGTACGCCGCCGGCCAGGACCCCGGCGGGCCGGGCCCAGCCCGCGAAACCGCCGGAGTCCGTCAGCGCGCCGGTGGCCAGCAGCGCGACGAGCAGCACCACCGCCCCGGCCGAGGCCAGCTCCTGGGCCCGGGCGGGTACCTCGACCCTCCCGTGCAGCACCGGCCCCACCAGCCGGAAGGCGTACGTGCCCACGGCCAGCGCGAGGATCACGACGACGGCGGCGTTCATACGGTGGCCTCCACAGGCTGTCGGCGATGCAGGAAGAGTCCCGCCAGGGCGAGGAGCACCGGCACCCCGGCGGGTACGGCGGGCGTCGCCGCGAGGGCGATGACCGCGCCGAGCAGGGCACACCGCCGCACCGTCGCATCCCCCCGCAGCTGGGGCAGGACGAGCGCCACCAGTACGGCGGGAAACGCGGCGTCGAGGCCGTAGCGGGCCGTGTCCCCGAGCGCGCCCCCGGCGAGCGCGCCTGCCAGCACACCGGTGTTCCACACGGCGAACAGGCCGAGCCCGGAGATCCAGAACGCCCTGCGCCGGCGTACCGGATCGGGCTGGGCGAGGGCGAAGGCCACGGTCTCGTCGGTGACCAGGTGGGCGCCGAGGAAGCGGGCCGCCCGCCCGGACCCGATGATCTCGGCGACGGCCAGGCTGAACGCGGCCGTACGGGTGTTCAGCAGGAGCCCGGTCGCGGCGGCAGCGACCGGCCCGCCGCCGGCGAGCAGGACCCCGACCGCGCTGAACTGGGCCGATCCGGCGTACACCACCACTGACATCAGCACAGGTACCCACACCGGCAGCCCGCCGGCGACGGAGACGGCACCGAAGGAGACGCCGACGACACCGCTGGCCAGCCAGACGAGGGAGCTGTCACGGATCAGTGAACGGTCGCTGGGTGTTCGGAGAAGCGAACGCATGTTTTCTACAATGAACAGTGGGTGTCCTGTCCGTCAAGCCGAACGATCGTACCGATGGAGCGAACGACATGTCCGAGCCTGCCGCCCGGCTTCCCCTGGAGTGGATCGCCGCATCGCTCAAGCGCGAGCGCACCCGCACCGGCCTGTCCCTCTCCGAGCTGGCCAAGCGTGCCGGAATCGCGAAATCCACGCTCTCCCAGCTGGAGGGGGCGAGCGGAAATCCGAACGTGGAGACCCTGTGGGCGCTCGCGGTCGCGCTGGGGGTGCCGTTCAGCGCGCTGGTGGAGCCCCCGGCGCCGAGCGTCCAGGTGATCCGGGCCGGTGAGGGCCCGGCGGTCGCCTCGGCGCAGGCGAACTATGCCGCCACCCTGCTGTCTGCGAGCCCTCCAGCGGCCCGGCGGGACATCTACCGGCTGAGCGCCGAGCCCGGGGCGGCCCGGGTGTCGGAACCGCACATCCCCGGCACGGTCGAGCATCTGATCGTGGGCTCGGGCCGGATCAAGGCGGGGCCGGCGGGGGAGGAGGCGGAACTCGGCCCCGGCGATTACATGACCTACCGGGGGGACATCGCGCACTCGTACGAGGCGCTGGAGCCGGGCACCACCTTCATCCTCGTCATGCAGCACACGTAGAGAATTCGCGCAGAATTCATCGGCGGCCGGGGCGGGGTGGGGCGGGAAAGCGCGGCGGGCGCGGGAAAAGGCAGGAGCCCCGTCACCGGAACGGTGCGGGGCTCCTTGGGTACTGCACTCAGGTTCTGCGATCAGGCAGTGATCAGACGGGGGTGACGTTCTCCGCCTGCGGACCCTTCGGGCCCTGCGTCACGTCGAAGCTCACCTGCTGGTTCTCCTCAAGGGAGCGGAAGCCGGAGGCGTTGATCGCGGAGTAGTGAACGAAGACGTCGGGGCCGCCGCCCTCCTGGGCGATGAAGCCAAAGCCCTTTTCGGCGTTGAACCACTTCACGGTTCCGGTAGCCATAAGCCCTCCTTGGGCTCAAAAGGGTTGCCCTGCTCCAGAACCTGCACGTGCGAAACGGTGCTGCACAACTGCATTCGTCTGAAAACGACGAGAGCCCGCGGTCACATGCTCCGCAGGCTCTGTACTGCAAGGGAAACCAAACTGCAACTTGCGGCGAGCCTAGCACGCAGCCAGCCGAAAGCAATAGAGGTCAAGATCACTTCACCCGGATGTTTGAACGTCCGTTGGGCCATTTGACGGCGGGGTCGGTAGCGGCACCGTACCGGACGGGGTCTAGTCTCGCGATGTGGACAATGCTCGCACCCGGCCGCGCGTCGGCCACATCCAGTTCCTGAACTGCCTCCCCCTCTACTGGGGGCTCGCGAGAACCGGCACCCTCCTCGATTTCGAACTGACCAAGGACACCCCGGAGAAGCTCAGCGAGCAGCTCGTGCGCGGCGACCTCGACATCGGTCCCGTCACCCTCGTCGAGTTCCTGAAGAACGCCGACGACCTGGTCGCCTTCCCGGACATCGCCGTCGGGTGCGACGGCCCGGTGATGTCCTGCGTGATCGTCTCGCAGGTCCCGCTCGACCAGCTGGACGGCCGCCGGGTCGCCCTGGGCTCGACCTCGCGCACGTCCGTCCGCCTCGCCCAGCTGCTGCTCGCCGACCGCTACGGCGTCCGGCCCGACTACTACACCTGCCCGCCCGACCTCAGTCTGATGATGCAGGAGGCGGAGGCGGCGGTCCTGATCGGTGACGCGGCCCTGCGGGCGAACCTGCTGGACGGCCCGCGCTACGGCCTTGAGGTCCACGACCTCGGCACGCTCTGGAAGGAGTGGACGGGCCTGCCGTTCGTCTTCGCGGTCTGGGCGGCCCGCCGCGACTACGCAGGCCGCGAGCCGGACATCACCCGCAAGGTCCACGAGGCCTTCCTCGAATCCCGCAACCTCTCCCTGGAGGAGGTCGCCAAGGTCGCCGAACAGGCGGCCCGCTGGGAGGCCTTCGACGAGGCGACCCTCGCCCAGTACTTCACCACCCTCGACTTCAGCTTCGGCGCCCCGCAGCTGGAGGCGGTCGCCGAGTTCGCCCGCCGGATCGGCCCGACGACCGGCTTCCCGGCGGACGTGAAGGTGGACCTGCTGCGCCACTGAGCACGCGTCACTAGGCTTGATGAGCCAAGGGCGTCGCCGCACCGGAGGGCGTCGGCGACATCGGGCGCCGGGCACATCGGGTTCCGGTGCGCCGGGCAGGACGCCGGGGAGCGACGTCGGGGGGAGCGCGCCATGCAGCCGCTGGATGTGGACGAGCCGGCCACCGTCGGGCCCTACCGGCTGCTCGGCCGGCTCGGCTCCGGCGGCATGGGCCGGGTCTACCTCGGCCGCAGCGCGGGCGGCCGTACGGTCGCGGTGAAGATCGTGCATCCGCACTTCGCGCTGGACGAGGAGTTCCGCGCGCGGTTCCGGCGCGAGGTGGCGGCCGCCCGCCGGGTCGGCGGCGCCTGGACCGCACCCGTCCTGGACGCGGACCCGGACGCCCCGGTGCCCTGGGTCGCCACCGCCTACGCGGCCGGTCCGTCCCTGGCCGCGGCCGTCACCGACTCCGGTCCGCTGCCCGCGCACACCGTACGGGCCCTGGGCGCGGGGCTCGCCGAGGCGCTGACGGCCGTACACGAACGGGGCCTGGTGCACCGGGACGTGAAGCCGTCCAACGTCCTGCTGACCCTCGACGGTCCGCTGCTGATCGACTTCGGTATCGCGCGGGCCATGGACGGTACGGCGTCCCTGACGTCCACCGGTGTCTCGATCGGCTCCCCCGGCTACATGTCACCCGAGCAGATCCTCGGCAAGGGCGTCACGGGTGCCGCCGACGTCTTCTCCCTCGGTGCGGTCCTCGTCCACGCGGCCACGGGGGAAGCGCCCTTCCGCGGTGACTCCTCCGCCGCGCTGCTCTACAAGGTCGTCCACGAGGAGCCCGAACTCGGCTCGCTCGACGGCGTGCTGCGGGAGGTGGCCGCGGCCTGCCTGGTCAAGGACCCGGCGGCCCGGCCCGCTCCCGCCGACGTGTGCCGACGGCTCGCCCCGGACGGCGCCCCCCGCCTGATCGCCGGCGGCTGGCTGCCCGGCGCCCTGGTGGAACAGGTCAGCCGCAGCGCCGTACGCCTGCTCAACCTGGACACGGGGGAGACGGGGGACTCGGGGCCCGTTCCCTTCGACAGCCCTTCGGCACCGGAACCACCGGGTCCGGGTGGGGAGCAGGGTGGTGCGCGGGGTCCGGTTCCGGGGCAGGGTGCCGGGCGGGTTCCGGGTCGGGAGCAGGCTTCCGTCCAGGCTCCGGTTCCGGCGCAGGCTTCGGGGCAGGAACAGGCGTCGGCCGCATCCCCGGCTCCGGCCCAGGCTCCCGTCGCGAGCGTGGCCGGGGTCTTCGGGCCCGCGCCGGTGATGAACTCCGCGGGCACCCCGGTCCCGCCCCTCGGCCCCCCGGGTCAGACCTCCTCGGAGCCGGCGACCGGTGGGGACCGGGTCCCGGGCGGGGCGGCGACCGGTGTGGACGGGGTGCCGGCCGGGACGGCGACGGGGGTGGAGGGGGCTCCGGCGGGAGTGCCGACCGTCGTGCCCGCGCCGCGGGACGCGTCGCCGCCCGGCCGGCTCTCCGTCAGCGTGGCGGCGGCCTCCGCGCCGGCGGAGGCCGGCCGCGGCCGCCGGCTGAGCTGCACGGTGGTGCTGGCGGTCGCCGGAGCGCTGGTCACGGTGTCCCTGGTGCTCGGCGCACTGCTGGCACCCTGGTTCCAGAACGACGAGGACGCGGGCGCGAGCAGCGCCGGCCCCCGCTCCCCGGCGCCGAGTGCGGAGACCGGCGGCGTCCCCGGCTCAGGCGCCCGGCCCGGCGCGATCCCGGCCCGCTACCTCGGGACCTGGGAAGGGCAGGGCAGCGAACTCGGGCTGCCGGCGGGCACCTTCCGGATCACCGTCCACCAGGCGGCCGTGGGGGAGGAGTTGGGACGACTCCGGAACACCGACCAGCTCGGCAGCGTGTGCACGGACGTCCTCACCCTGAAGCGGGTGACGAAGTCGCAGCTTCTGGCGACCTCGGTGGGCGCGAAGGACAACCCCGGGCACTGCGTGGCGGATCCGCGCCAGGTCGAGCTGACCCCGGTCGGCGACGACCTGCGGTTCACCTCGGACAGCGCTGCCGAGGGCAACGCGCAGGCCCGTATGTCGAAGGTGGGATGAGGACCGTGGACGCGACGGGGAGCGGAACCGGATGAGCACAGGGGCGCTGGTGGCCCTCGCCGCGCTGTGGGGTGCCCTGTCGGGCGCGCTGCTGCCGCGTGCCGCCTACCGCTTCGCCGTCCCCTCCGGTGAACCGTGGCGGGAGCGCTGCCCGGCCGGCCACCCGTTGCGGGGCTGGATCGGCCGGACCGGCTGCGGCGCCTGCGGCGCAGCGGGACATGGACCGGGGACGGAACAGGGGCGGGGACACGGACCGGGGGCGGAACAGGCACAGGGGTCCGGGACGGGGCCGCGCGCGGGTGTGCTGCCCGCCGCCCTCCTCACCGCCCTGACCTGCGCCGCGCTCGCCGCCGCCACCGGCACCCGGCCGGAACTGGCGGTCTGGCTGCTGCTCGCCCCCGTCGGGGTGCTGCTGGCCGTGGTCGATGTCCGGGTGCAGCGGCTGCCCGACCCGCTCACCCTGCCCCTCGCCGTGGCCGCGCTCGCCCTGCTGGGCCTGGCCGCGCTGCTGCCCGAACACGCCGGCCACTGGCTCACCGCGCTCTACGGAGCCCTCGCGCTCGGCGCCGGCTACTACGCGCTGTACCGCATCAACCCGGCCGGCATGGGCTTCGGCGATGTGAAGCTGGCCGTCGGGGCGGGCGCCGTACTCGGCTGGTACGGCTGGTCCACGGTCCTGCTCGGCACCTTCGCCGGCTTCCTGCTCGGCGCCCTGTACGGCGGTGCGCTCGTCGTCGTACGGCGCGCGGGCCGCAGGACGGCGATCCCGTTCGGCCCGTTCCTGCTGGCCGGGGCCTTCACCGGCCTGCTGATCGGCGCGTACGCGGCCTGAGGACGGACGGCCGCGGGGGCTGGCGTAGGCTGAGTCAGTCCGTCCACAACCCTTGACGAAAGGGACGCCCTGGTGACCGAGAAGGCCGACCTCCAGTCTGTTCTCGACCGTGCCGCAGCCGGTGGACGGATCACTCCGGAAGAGGCGCTCGTCCTCTACCGCGAGGCCCCGCTGCACGCGCTGGGCGCCGCCGCCGACGCCGTACGCCGCCGTATGTACGCCGGTGTCGAGCACATCGCCACGTACATCATCGAACGGAACATCAACTACACGAACGTGTGCGTCACGGCGTGCAAGTTCTGCGCCTTCTACGCGGCCCCCAAGGACAAGGACAAGGGCTGGACCCGCGACCTCGACGACATCCTGCGCCGCTGCGCGGAGACCGTCGAACTGGGCGGCACCCAGATCATGTTCCAGGGCGGCCACCACCCGGACTACGGCGTCGAGTACTACGAGAAGCACTTCAAGGCCATCAAGGACGCCTTCCCGCAGCTCGTGATCCACTCGCTGGGCGCGTCCGAGGTCGAGCACATGGCGCGGATCAGCGGGGTCTCGGTCGAGGAGGCCATCACCCGGATCCACGAGGCCGGCCTGGACTCCTTCGCCGGCGCCGGCGCCGAACTCCTGCCGGAGCGGCCGCGCAAGGCCATCGCCCCGCTGAAGGAGTCCGGCGAGCGCTGGCTGGAGATCATGGAGAGCGCGCACAAGCTGGGCGTGGAGTCCACCTCCACCATGCTGATGGGCACGGGCGAGACGAACGCCGAACGGATCGAGCACCTGCGGATGATCCGGGACGTCCAGGACCGCACGGGCGGCTTCCGCGCGTTCATCCCGTACACCTACCAGCCCGAGAACAACCACCTGAAGGGCCGCACCCAGGCGACCCTGTTCGAGTACCTGCGGATGATCGCGATCGCCCGTCTGTTCCTCGACAACGTCCGGCACATCCAGGGCTCGTGGCTGACCACGGGCAAGGAGGTCGGCCAGCTGTCGCTGCACTACGGCGCGGACGACCTCGGCTCGATCATGCTGGAGGAGAACGTGGTCTCCTCGGCCGGCGCCAGGCATCGCTCCAACCGTATGGAGATCATCGACCTGATCAGGAAGGCGGGCCGGGTCCCGGCGCAGCGCGCCACGACGTACGAGCACCTCGTCGTCCACGACGACCCGGCGAACGACCCCGTCGACGACCGGGTCGTCTCCCACATCTCCTCCACGGCGATCGAGGGCGGCACGGCCCACCCCGAGCTGAAGCTGCTGGCGTCGAACTAGAACGAACCAGGAGTCCCGTGCTGACACTTCACGTCGCCGAGCGGTCGCCCGAGGCGGCGGTCCTGGTCGACGGGGCGTCCGTCGCCGCCGTCGGCCGGTACCAGGAACTGGCCGACGGTCACCCGAGGGCGCGGGTGCGGCGCTGGCCCGGCATCCTGACCCCGGGACTGCTGAACCCGTACGGCCCGGAGCTGCTGGAGGCCACGTACCATCCCGACCCGCGCGAGGCCGATGACCTCGGCACCGAGCCCATCGGTGGGGAGCGGGCCCGGGAGATCTTCCGCACCGACCCCGCGCGGCTCGGTGCGAGCGCGCGGCGTGGGGTGCAGCGGATGCTGGCGCACGGCACGGTGGCGGTGGCCGGGGAACTGCGGTCGCGGGCGGTGGTCGACGCGGTGCGCCGGGCCGGACTCGCGGTGGGGCGGCGGCCGGACCGGCTCCCGGGCCCGGCGGCGCTGTCCCCGACACCGCTGATCCTGTTGCCGGGGCTGGTCCCAGGTGGTCCCGCCCGGTTCGCCGTGTTCGACGTCGCGGACCGCGCCGAACTGGTCCGGCGCGGCGCCGGGACCTGTGTGGCGACCGTGATCGGCGGGAGGCTGGTGTACCGCGGCCGCTGATCACGGCTCAGCCCGCGAACGCCCGCGCGAAGGTCCCCGGACTCTGCGTCACCCCGCTGCGGTCCCTCGCGGCTTCGTCCTGCTCTGCGGCTGGGTGGAGGACGTCGCGGCACGCAGGAAGCCGAGGCTCCTGCCCTGAGACCGGGCTGCAACAATGGGCGGGTGACCCGCGCTTCCCTGAACAAGCAGCCGCACGAAGTCGCCTCGATGTTCGACGACGTGGCGGAACGGTACGACCTGACGAACGACGTGCTGTCGCTCGGCCAGGACCGGCGCTGGCGCAAGGAGGTGGCGAAGGCGGTCGACGCGCGCCCCGCGCAGAAGATCCTCGACCTCGCCGCCGGTACGGCCACCTCCTCGCTGCCCTTCGCGCGGACGGGCGCGTACGTCGTCCCCTGCGACTTCTCCCTCGGGATGCTCCAGGTCGGGAAGAGGAAGCACACCTGGCTGCCGTTCACGGCCGGCGACGCGACGAGACTGCCGTTCAAGGACGACACCTTCGACGCCGTGACGATCTCCTTCGGGCTGCGCAACGTGCAGGACACGGACGCGGCCCTGCGGGAGATGTACCGGGTGACCCGGCCCGGCGGGCGCGTCGTGATCTGCGAGTTCTCGCATCCGACCTGGGCGCCGTTCCGCACCGTCTACACCGAGTACCTGATGCGGGCGCTGCCGCCGGTCGCCCGCGCGGTCTCCTCGAACCCGGACGCCTACGTCTACCTCGCCGAGTCCATCCGCGCCTGGCCCGATCAGCCCGGCCTCGCCGAACGGCTGCGCAAGGCGGGCTGGTCGAAGGTGGCGTGGCGCAACCTCACCGGCGGCGTGGTCGCCCTGCACCGCGGCTTCAAGGAGAGCTGAGCCCCCCGGCGGTGGGTCGCCGCCGCCGGCTCACCGGTTGATCATCTCGTAGGCGTCACCGGGCTCACCGAGTTCACGGCGGAGTCCGCCCGTGGGCGGCCGCGGGATGCGTGGCTCGCGCACGCCTCCGCCGCCCTCTCCCTCGCCGAAGTCGAACCACACGTACACCATCGACTCCCGCGGCACCTCGGCGCCGGGCTGCGGGTACTGCCGTACGACGTAGTCGACGACCGTGAGGTGGAAGTCGGGGCGGTCCGGCGCGCTGAGCAACAGGCCGCGCGCCCGGGCCGTTTCGCGCGCGTCCACGGCCATCAGTCCGACCAGCCGCGGCACGCGCACTTCGGGTGTTTTGGGTGTTATACGCACAGATGTCACCCCCAGCGGTACAGGAAGGGTAACTCCAGGGCGCCCCGGCCGGAAGAAGTTCGTGTCTTTCTGTGACAGACGACTACTCTGAGTTATCGGGTGTGTTGAGGGCCAGCCGGAAGCAGAGCGCCGACTCGTTCAGCGTGGGATGCGGGTAGCCCTGCGCCGGCCGCATCCCGAGCCGCCGGGTCACCGCGATCGACCGCTCGTTGCCCGGCCGGACCATCGCCACCACCTCGGGCACCCCTGCCGCCCGCACCCGCTGGAGCGTCTCGCGCGCGGCCGCGGTGGCATACCCCTTGCCCCAGTGCGCCCGGCCCAGCCGCCAGCCGATCTCGATCTCGCCGACCGGACCCCAGCCGGGCCGCCAGGGCTGCGCCCCGGTGAAGCCGATGACCTCCCCGGCCTCGTCCAGCAAGGTCCACAGGCAGAAGCCGAGTACCGCGTCGTGCCGCCGCTGGCGCGCGGTGAGTTCCTCGTAGACCGACAGCGCGGCCGGACCGCCGCCGTAGAACTCCATGACCTCGGGGTCGTCGAAGACCCGGTGCCAGGTGATCGCGTCCTCGTGGGTGGGGACGCGCAGCCGTACCGCGGGGAGAGGTCGGTTCACAGGGCAGCCCTTCAGCCGGGTGATCAATTCTGCTGAATAGACTGCCCATGTCCAGTGCCGGTCGGCACGCAGATTTCGAACCAGGGGAGATCCCGCCGTGACCGTCGTGAAGGAGCCCCTCTCCGAAAACACCGCCGACGTGATCGTCGTCGGCGCGGGGCCGGCCGGCTCCACGACCGCCTACCACCTCGCCAAGGCCGGTCTCGACGTCCTTCTCCTGGAGAAGACCGAGTTCCCGCGCGAGAAGGTCTGCGGCGACGGCCTCACCCCGCGCGCGGTGAAGCAGCTCGTGTCGATGGGGATCGACATCTCCGAGGAGGCCGGCTGGCTGCGCAACAAGGGCCTGCGCATCATCGGCGGCGGCTCCCGCCTCCAGCTGGACTGGCCGGAACTCGCCTCCTACCCGAACTACGGACTCGTCCGCAAGCGCGACGACTTCGACGAGCAGCTCGCCCGCAACGCCCAGAAGGCGGGGGCGCGGCTGTACGAGCGCTGCAACGTGAGCGGCCCGGTCGTCGACGACCGCACCGGCCGCATCACCGGTGTCACCGCCAAGCTCGGCGAGGAGAAGCGCGAGGTCACCTTCCGCGCGCCGTTGGTGGTGGCCGCCGACGGCAACTCCACCCGCCTGTCGCTGGCGATGGGCCTGCACCGCCGCGAGGACCGTCCCATGGGCGTCGCGGTGCGCACCTACTTCACCTCGCCCCGCCACGACGACGACTACCTGGAGTCCTGGCTGGAACTGTGGGACCGGCGCGGCCCCCAGGACCGCCTCCTGCCCGGCTACGGCTGGATCTTCGGCATGGGCGACGGCACGTCGAACGTCGGCCTCGGCGTGCTGAACACCTCCGCCTCCTTCAAGGAGCTGGACTGGCGCGAGATCCTCAAGGCCTGGTGCGCATCCATGCCCGAGGACTGGGGCTACACCCCCGAGAACATGACCGGCCCCATCCGCGGCGCCGCCCTGCCCATGGCCTTCAACCGCCAGCCGCACTACACGCGCGGGCTGCTGCTCGTCGGTGACGCCGGCGGCCTGGTGAACCCCTTCAACGGCGAGGGCATCGCCTACGCCATGGAGTCCGGCCAGATCGCCGCCGACGTCATCGTGCAGGCCCACGCGCGGGCCACGCCCGCCCAGCGCGAGATCGCCCTGCAGCGCTACCCACGCGTCCTCAAGGACACCTACGGCGGCTACTACACGCTCGGCCGCGCCTTCGTGAAGCTCATCGGCAACCCGAAAGTCATGCAGATCGCCGCCCAGCGGGGTCTTTCGCACCCACTGCTGATGAAGTTCACCCTCAAGCTCCTCGCGAACCTCACCGACCCCACCGGCGGTGACGCGATGGACCGCATCATCAACGGCCTGAGCAAGGTGGCCCCGAAGGCGTGAGGCCCCTCTAGAGCCTGCTCACTCCCCTAGACCCGGCTCAGTTCCCCGGCCCTGGCGGCCCGGCGGGCGAACACCTCGTCCCGCCGGTCCGCCATCTGCCGCAGGGCGTCCTTTTTCTCCCGCTTGGAGAGCCGGTCCAGATAGAGGTGCCCGTCGGTGTGGTCGGTCTCGTGGATCAGGCAGCGCGCGAAGTACCCCGTGCCCTCGATGACGACCGGCCGGCCGTTCTTGTCCTGCCCGCGCACGACGGCCCGGTCCGGCCGCGACACGGCCATCACGGCACCCGGTACCGACAGGCAGCCCTCGTTCTCGTCCAGCAGCCGTCGCCCGCTCGTGGGCGTTTCCAGCACCGGATTGACGATGTGTCCGACATGCCGGACACCGTCGTCATCGGGGCAGTCGTACACGAAAACACGCTGATCGACCCCGACCTGGTTGGCCGCGAGCCCCGCTCCTTCGGCGACATACAGGGTGAGGAACATGTCGTCGATGAGTGCGGCGAGGTCGGGGCCGAACTCCGTGACGTCCCGGCACGGCTTGTGCAGGACCTCCTCGCCGACCTCGGTGATCCGGCGCACCACACCGCGCCGGGCCTCGGGGGCGTGGCGGGGGTAGTGGTCGGCGGGCGTTCCCTGTACGAACACGCGTGGCATCGCGCGGTCTCCTTCGCTCATGGACGGACCGCCGGGCGGCGGCCCGTGCCGAGCATGTCAGGAACACCGCCCTGGCGTGCCGGGAACGACGCAAGGGCCGCTGCCCCCGAACGGCTGCGGCCCTACGCGCGTTGAGAGGCGCGGGAGTGCTCAGAGCACCCGCACGGCGCCGGTCGGCGGGTCGTACGACAGCGGGTGCTCCCCGACGCCGCTGGAGGGGTTCTGGGCGCCGACGAACATGCCGTCGCCCACGTACACCGCCACGTGGTAGGCACTGCCCGCGGGGCCCCAGTACAGGATGTCGCCCGGCTGCAGGTTGCTCAGCGACACCTGGGTGCCGGCCGTCGACTGGTCCTGGGAGACACGGGGCAGGCTGATCCCGACCTGCTTGAAGGCCGTCTGCACCAGGCCCGAGCAGTCGTACGCCGTCGGACCGGTGGCGCCGGAGACGTACGCCTTGCCGATCTGCGCCTTCACGAAGGAGATCACGGCCGCGGCCGAACCGGTGGCCGTGGAGGTGCTCGTGGACGTGCTCGTGGAGGTGCCGCCGGAGTCCGACGTGGTGGAGAGCGTCGTGCGCGCCGCGTTGCGGGAGGCGCGGGCGGCGGCGTCCTTGCGGGCGGCCTCCTCGGCCTTCTTCTTGGCCTCGGCGGCCTTCTGCTTCGCCTCGGCGAGGTCCGCCTTGGCCTGCTTCGCGGCCTTTGCGGCGGCCGCGTCACGCTCGGCCTGCAGCTGGTAGTTCGCGGCGGCCTGCTGGGTGGCGTCCGCGGACTTGGCCGCCTGAGCGGCCAGGTCGGCCGTCAGGGTGGGCAGTTCGAGGGTCTGCGTCACCGGCTCGGCCGCGTTCGCCGAGCCGGACGCCCCGGCGACTGCCAGGGTGCTGAGGACGCCACCGGCAACTCCGGCCCGCATCGCGAGGGTCGACGCGCTGCGGCGGGGCTTCCGGTGGCTGCGTATGTGAGCGGTGTGGGACATGGGAACAACCGGTACCAGGGGCTCCTTCATATCTTCAAGAAACGTGTGCTGCGCCACAGTTGCTCAATCGAGACCGTGAATCCCGGGCGCGTCGCTCTTTATTGACGCCGTAACGGACAAACCGGACGTCGGTGATCAAGGCCTTGATCACGGCCTTTGATCATTACGTCCGGATTGCCCCCCACCTACCACTGGTTGCGGTCGTTGGCCAAGCCCGGTTCTCAGGGACCTCTCATCGATGTGGCGGAGGTCACGGAACGGTCACCGGAACCGCGGCGTCCGTGCGCGCGGCGCTCGTGAACGCGTGCACGTGCCCACACCCCCGTCCACACCGCTCCCTCGCCTCCCACTGATGTGTGAACGCCGCCCTCTACCAGGCACCGGCGTCCAGCGCCAATTTGCATGCAGCGGAAGTCTCTTGATATTGAGACGACCCCTCCGGCCTGCGATGACGAGCAAAAATGTCACTTCTGGTGATCAACTGAACGCTTCGCGTATGAAGATCACTCATCATCCGACTTCATGATCCTTCGTCAGGTGGTGGAGATCACAAAGCTTGTGGAATACCCCGTGTCGCAGATCACAGAGCGACGGGCATAAGATGCGTGGCAACTGGGCTTGTGACCTGCTTCACATGTTCTCGATCTTCGCTGGGGATGACGGGACTCGTGGGACCGGTGAGGCGGAAGTGAGCGCAGTGCACCAGTGCAACCGCCAGCAGTCAGCGCCGACTGAGAGGAGCGAGGAGCGGTGAACGCGTATGCGCCCATCCTCGTACTGGGAGCCCTCGGGGCAGGCTTTGCGATCTTCTCCGTGGTCATGGCCACGCTGATCGGTCCGAAGCGGTACAACCGCGCCAAGCTCGAGGCCTACGAGTGCGGTATCGAGCCGACCCCCACGCCGGCCGGCGGCGGGCGCTTCCCCATCAAGTACTACCTGACGGCGATGCTCTTCATCGTCTTCGACATCGAGATCGTCTTCCTCTACCCCTGGGCCGTCACCTTCGACGCCCTGGGGATCTTCGGGCTCGTGGAGATGCTGCTCTTCGTGCTCACCGTCTTCGTCGCGTACGCGTACGTATGGCGGCGCGGCGGCCTGGAATGGGACTGAGGGGCCTTACGACATGGGACTCGAAGAAAAGCTGCCGAGCGGCTTCCTGCTGACCACCGTCGAGCAGGCCGCGGGCTGGGTGCGCAAGGCGTCCGTCTTCCCGGCCACCTTCGGCCTCGCCTGCTGCGCCATCGAGATGATGACCACCGGCGCCGGCCGTTACGACCTGGCCCGCTTCGGCATGGAGGTCTTCCGCGGCTCGCCGCGCCAGGCGGACCTGATGATCGTCGCCGGCCGGGTCAGCCAGAAGATGGCGCCGGTGCTCCGGCAGGTCTACGACCAGATGCCGAACCCGAAATGGGTGATCTCCATGGGCGTCTGCGCCTCCTCCGGCGGCATGTTCAACAACTACGCGATCGTCCAGGGCGTCGACCACATCGTCCCGGTCGACATCTACCTGCCGGGCTGCCCGCCCCGCCCCGAGATGCTGATGGACGCGATCCTCAAGCTCCACCAGAAGATCCAGTCCACCAAGCTCGGCGTCAACGCCGAGGAAGCGGCCCGCGAGGCGGAGGAGGCGGCGCTCAAGGCCCTGCCCACGATCGAGATGAAGGGGCTGCTGCGGTGAGCGACGCGAACGGCAACGGCGCGGGCGGCGTGAACGGCTCCGCGAACGGGGTGAACGGCTCCGCGAACGGGGTGAACCCCGAGAAGGACCTCTCCGCCTCCAACCTCCCCGGTCAGCGCGGCCAGGGCGGCGAGGAGATCCGCGTCCAGCGCGGCATGTTCGGCGCCGAGAACGGCGGCGACACCTCCGGCTACGGTGGCCTGACCCGCTCGGTCCGGCTCCCGGGACCCGCGACCCGTCCCTACGGAGGCTGGTTCGACGAGGTCGCCGACGAGCTGGAGGGCGCCCTGGAGGAACAGGGCCTCGTCCCGGACAACGCCGTCGAGAGGACGGTCGTCGACCGCGGCGAGCTGACCTTCCACATCGAACGCGAGCACCTGGTCCGCGTCGCCCGCACCCTGCGCGACGACCCGGCCCTGCGCTTCGAACTGTGCACCGGGGTCAGCGGCGTCCACTACCCGCACGACAAGGGCCGTGAGCTGCACGCCGTCTACCATCTGCGCTCGATCACCCACAACCGGCTGATCCGCCTGGAGGTCAGCGCCCCCGACAGCGACCCGCGCATCCCGTCGCTGGTCCAGGTCTATCCGACCAACGACTGGCACGAGCGCGAGACCTACGACTTCTTCGGCATCGTCTTCGACGGTCACCCGGCCCTGACCCGGATCATGATGCCGGACGACTGGCAGGGCCACCCGCAGCGCAAGGACTACCCCCTCGGCGGCATCCCCGTCGAGTACAAGGGCGCCCAGATCCCGGCTCCGGACCAGCGGAGGTCGTACTCGTGAGCAGCACCCAGTCAGCAGCCGCCCGGGAAACCACCGAGGGCACCGTATATACGGTCACCGGTGGCGACTGGGACGAGGTCGTCCAGTCCGCGACCCGCGCCGACGACGAACGCATCGTCGTCAACATGGGTCCCCAGCACCCCTCCACCCATGGAGTGCTCCGCCTGATCCTGGAGATCGAGGGCGAGACGGTCACCGAGGCCCGCTGCGGCATCGGCTATCTGCACACCGGCATCGAGAAGAACCTCGAGTACCGCACGTGGACGCAGGGCACCACCTTCGTCACGCGCATGGACTACCTGACGTCGTTCTTCAACGAGACCGCCTACTGCCTCGCCGTCGAGAAACTCCTCGGCGTCGAGGACGACATCACCGAGCGCGCCAAGATCATCCGGGTCCTCCTGATGGAGCTGAACCGGATGTCCTCCCACCTGGTGTGCATCGCCACCGGCGGCATGGAGCTGGGCGCCACCACGATCATGATCTACGGCTTCCGTGATCGTGAAATGATTCTCGACCTCTACGAGCTCATCACGGGCCTGCGGATGAACCACGCGTACATCCGCCCCGGCGGACTGGCCCAGGACCTGCCGCCCGGCGCCGTGGACCAGATCCGCGAGTTCGTGAAGAAGATGAAGAAGAACCTCCCCGAGTACGACAAGCTCGCCACCGGGAACCCCATCTTCAAGGCCCGCATGCAGGACATCGGCTACCTCGACCTGGCCGGCTGCATGGCCCTCGGCGCCACCGGCCCCATCCTGCGCTCCACCGGCCTGCCGCACGACCTGCGCAAGGCACAGCCGTACTGCGACTACGAGACGTACGACTTCGACGTCCCGACCGCCGACACCTGCGACGCCTACGGCCGCTTCCTGGTCCGCCTGGAGGAGATGCGCCAGTCGCTCAGGATCGTCGAACAGTGCCTGGACCGGCTCGCACCCGGCCCGGTCATGGTCGCCGACAAGAAGATCGCCTGGCCCGCCCAGCTCGCCCTGGGACCGGACGGACTCGGCAACTCCCTCGACCACATCAAGAAGATCATGGGCACCTCCATGGAGGCCCTGATCCACCACTTCAAACTCGTCACCGAGGGCTTCCGCGTCCCACCGGGACAGGCGTACGCGGCCGTCGAGTCCCCCAAGGGCGAGCTCGGCGTGCATGTCGTCTCCGACGGCGGCACCCGCCCCTACCGGGTCCACTTCCGCGACCCGTCCTTCACCAACCTGCAGGCCATGGCGGCGATGTGCGAAGGCGGCCAGGTCGCCGACGTCATCGTCGCCGTCGCGTCCATCGACCCCGTGATGGGAGGCGTCGACCGGTGACCACCTCTTCTTCGGAGCGGGGCGTCAGCCTGGGCATGCCCGAACTGCCCGCGCCCGCCTACCCGGACGACGTCCGGGCCCGGCTGGAGGCGGACGCGCGCGAGGTGATCGCGCGCTACCCGGACTCCCGGTCCGCGCTGCTGCCGCTGCTCCACCTCGTGCAGGCGGAGGAGGGCCATGTCACGCGCACCGGAATGCGGTTCTGCGCGGACATGCTGGACCTGACCACGGCCGAGGTCACCGCCGTCGCCACCTTCTACACGATGTACCGGCGCAAGCCGTCCGGCGACTACCAGGTCGGCGTGTGCACCAACACGCTGTGCGCGGTGATGGGCGGCGACGCGATCTTCGAGACCCTCCAGGAGCACCTGGGCGTCGGCAACGGCGAGACCACCGACGACGGCAAGGTCACCCTGGAGCACATCGAGTGCAACGCGGCCTGCGACTACGCGCCGGTCGTGATGGTCAACTGGGAGTTCTTCGACAACCAGACGCCGACGAGCGCCAAGCACCTGGTCGACGATCTGCGCGCGGGCCGGCCCGTGCAGCCCACGCGCGGGGCGCGGATGTGCACCTTCAAGGAGACCGCGCGGATTCTGGCCGGCTTCCCCGACGAGCGGCCAGGGGCCGTCGAGGAGGGCGGCAGTGCGGGACCGGCGTCACTGGTGGGCCTTCGCCTGGCAAGGGGAGAGGCCGCACCCGCGCGCGTGGTCCATCCGCGCGGAGGTCCGCATGAGGAGCAGCAGGACAGGGTGCACGAGCCGTCGCCGGCCGAGCACCTCAGCTCCCATGACGCGCCGCAGGAGACATCGGCCTCCGACCCAGCCCACCCGGCAGGGCCTACCGCCGAGGAGGGGGAGTGATGACCGTGGTACCCGAGGTGAAGGACACGAGCCCGGAGAAGCTGCTCGCACCCGTGCTGTCGGCCTTCTGGGACGAGGACCGGTCCTGGACCCTGGACGTCTACCGGAGGCACGAGGGGTACGAGGGGCTCCGCAAGGCGCTCGCCATGTCACCGGACGACGTGATCGCGTACGTCAAGGACTCCGGGCTGCGCGGCCGCGGCGGCGCGGGATTCCCGACCGGAATGAAGTGGCAGTTCATTCCGCAGGGTGATGGAAAACCGCACTATCTAGTTGTCAACGCCGACGAATCGGAGCCCGGGACCTGCAAGGACATCCCGCTCCTCTTCGCGAACCCGCATAGCCTCATCGAGGGCATGGTGATCGCTTGCTATGCCATCAGGTCGTCGCATGCCTTCATCTATCTGCGTGGTGAAGTCGTTCCCGTTCTGCGGCGGTTGCACGAGGCCGTGCGCGAGGCCTACGCGGCGGGCTACCTCGGCGAGAACATCCTGGGCAGCGGGCTCGACCTCCACCTCACCGTGCACGCCGGCGCCGGCGCGTACATCTGCGGTGAGGAGACCGCACTGCTCGACTCGCTCGAAGGCCGCCGTGGTCAACCGCGGCTGCGTCCCCCCTTCCCTGCGGTGGAAGGCCTCTACGCCTGTCCGACTGTTGTGAACAACGTCGAGTCGATCGCGTCGGTTCCCGCCATCCTGCAAAACGGGAAAGACTGGTTCAGGTCGATGGGCAGCGAGAAGTCCCCGGGCTTCACGCTCTACTCGCTCAGCGGCCACGTCGCCAGCCCCGGCCAGTACGAGGCCCCGCTCGGCGTCACGCTCCGCCAGCTCCTGGACATGAGCGGCGGCATGCGGCCCGGCCACCGGCTGAAGTTCTGGACGCCCGGCGGCTCCTCGACGCCGATGTTCACCGACGAGCACCTCGACGTCCCCCTCGACTACGAGGGCGTCGGCGCCGCCGGGTCGATGCTCGGCACCAAGGCGCTGCAGTGCTTCGACGAGACGACGTGCGTGGTGCGGGCGGTGACCCGCTGGACGGAGTTCTACGCCCACGAGTCCTGCGGCAAGTGCACGCCGTGCCGCGAAGGGACGTACTGGCTGGTGCAGTTGCTGCGGGACATCGAGGCCGGCAAGGGCACCCTGTCCGACCTCGACAAGCTCGCCGACATCGCCGACAACATCAACGGCAAGTCCTTCTGCGCCCTCGGCGACGGCGCCGCGTCCCCGATCTTCTCCTCGCTGAAGTACTTCCGCGAGGAGTACCAGCAGCACATCACGGGCCGGGGCTGCCCCTTCGACCCGGCCAAGTCGACGGCCTGGGCGGACCGCCCGGAGGTGAACGCATGACCGTGACCACCAACGCTCCCGCGGGTGGCGGAGAGGCGGCGGTCCCGCCGGAAGACCTCGTCACGCTGACGATCGACGGCGCCGAGATCAGCGTGCCCAAGGGCACCCTGGTCATCCGGGCCGCCGAGCAGCTCGGCATCGAGATCCCCCGGTTCTGCGACCACCCCCTGCTCGATCCCGCCGGCGCCTGCCGTCAGTGCATCGTCGAGGTCGAGGGCCAGCGCAAGCCCATGGCGTCCTGCACCATCACGTGCACCGACGGCATGGTGGTGAAGTCCCAGCTCACCTCGCCGGTCGCCGAGAAGGCCCAGCACGGCGTGATGGAGCTGCTGCTCATCAACCACCCGCTGGACTGCCCGGTCTGCGACAAGGGTGGCGAGTGCCCGCTGCAGAACCAGGCCATGTCGCACGGCAACCCCGAGTCCCGCTTCGACGGCAAGAAGCGGACCTACGAAAAGCCCGTACCGATCTCCACCCAGGTCCTGCTCGACCGCGAGCGGTGCGTGCTGTGCGCCCGCTGCACCCGGTTCTCCAACCAGATCGCGGGCGACCCGATGATCGAGCTGATCGAGCGGGGCGCCCTGCAGCAGGTCGGCACCGGCGAGGGCGACCCGTTCGAGTCGTACTTCTCCGGCAACACCATCCAGATCTGCCCGGTCGGCGCGCTCACCTCGGCGGCCTACCGATTCCGCTCCCGCCCCTTCGACCTCGTCTCCTCCCCGTCGGTGTGCGAGCACTGCTCCGGTGGCTGCGCCACCCGCACCGACCACCGGCGTGGCAAGGTCATGCGGCGCCTCGCGGCCAGCGACCCCGAGGTGAACGAGGAGTGGATCTGCGACAAGGGACGCTTCGCGTTCCGCTACGCGCAGCTCAAAGACCGCCTCGACACCCCGCTGGTCCGCAGCGCCGACGGGGTCCTGGAGCCCGCCTCGTGGCCGGAGGCGCTGGAGGCGGCCGCGCGCGGCCTCGGCGCCGCCCGCTCCCGGGCCGGCGTGCTCGTCGGCGGCCGGCTGACCGTCGAGGACGCCTACGCGTACAGCAAGTTCGCGCGCGTGGCGCTCGACACGAACGACATCGACTTCCGCGCGCGCGTGCACAGCGGTGAGGAGGCCGACTTCCTGGCGTCCCGCGTGGCCGGCCACGGCCGGGACCTCGACGGTACGGGGGTCACGTACACCTCCCTGGAGAAGGCTCCGGCCGTGCTGCTGGCCGGCTTCGAGTCGGAGGAGGAGGCGCCCGGCGTCTTCCTGCGGCTGCGCAAGGCCTGGCGCAGGCACGGGCAGCAGGTGTTCGCACTGTCCACGCACACGACCCGGGGCCTGCAGAAGGCGGGCGGCACCCTGCTGCCGGCCGCGCCGGGCACCGAGACCGAGTGGCTGGACGCCCTCGCCGGCGGCGTCGGCCTGGACGAGCCCGGCACCCGGGCCGCCGAGGCACTGCGCACCGAGGGCGCGGTCATCGTCGTAGGAGAGCGGCTCGCCTCGGTCGCCGGCGGCCTCACCGCCGCCGTACGGGCCGCCACGGCGACCGGCGCCCAGCTGGTGTGGATCCCGCGCAGGGCCGGTGAGCGGGGCGCCATCGAAGTGGGCGCGCTGCCGTCGCTGCTGCCGGGCGGCCGCCCGGCGACCGACCCGCGCGCGCGGGAGGAGGTCGCGGCCGTCTGGGGCCTCGCCGAACTCCCGCTGCGCTACGGCCGCGACACCCACCACATCGTCGAGGCCGCCGCGACCGGCGAACTGTCGGCACTCGTGGTCGCCGGGGTCGAGGTCGCCGACCTGCCCGACCCGGCACGCGCGCGTGAGGCACTCGACAGCGTCGGCTTCCTGGTGTCACTGGAACTGCGGCCCAGTGAGGTCACCGAATACGCCGACGTCGTCCTGCCGGTCGCCGCGGTCGCCGAGAAGGCGGGCACCTTCCTCAACTGGGAGGGCAGGGTGCGATTCTTCGAGGCCGCCCTCAAGCCCGAGCAGATGACCCGTCGCCTGGCACCGGCCGACGCGCGCGTGCTGCAGATGCTGGCCGACGCGATGGACGTCCATCTGGGCCTGCCGGATCTGCGCACCACGCGCGCGGAGATCGACCGGCTCGGCTCCTGGGACGGTCCGCGCGCCGCCGAACCCCAGGAGTCCGCGGGCGCGCTGCCCCGCCCGGCCGCCGGCGAGGCCGTGCTCGCCGGACACCGGCTGCTGCTCGACCAGGGTGTCCTGCAGGAGGGCGACGAGGCACTCGCAGGCACCCGGCACGCCGCGTACGCGCGCGTGTCCGCGGCGACAGCCGCCGAGTCGGGCGTCGAGGACGGCGGCCTCCTCGCGGTCACCGGCCCCGCGGGCAGCACCGCACTCCCGCTGCGGGTCACCGATATGCCCGACCGGGTGGTGTGGCTCCCGCTGAACTCCGCCGGCACGGGCGTCGCCTCCGACACCGGGGCGCAGCCCGGCTCCCTCGTCCGCATCGGCCCGGCGGCACCCGCCGAACCGGCCCCCAAGGAGGTGGAGGCATGAGCCCGTACCTCGCAGCTGAAGACCTCTCGATGTTCGGCCGCGACCCCTGGTGGCTGGTCGTCATCAAGGCCGTGTTCTGCTTCGCCTTCCTGATGGTGACCGTGCTGTTCTCCATCGTCTGGGAGCGCAAGGTCGTCGCCTGGATGCAGCTGCGCATCGGCCCCAACCGGCACGGCCCCTGGGGCATGCTCCAGTCGCTCGCCGACGGTGTGAAGCTGATGCTCAAGGAAGACCTCATCGTCAAGCGCGCGGACAAGGTGGTGTACGTCCTCGCGCCGATCGTCGCGGCCATCCCGGCTTTCATGGCGATCGCGGTGATCCCCTTCGGCCCGGCCGGCAACGAAATCTCGATCTTCGGCCACCGCACCACGATGCAGCTGACCGACCTGCCGATCGCGATGCTCTACGTCCTCGCGGTCGCCTCCGTCGGCATCTACGGCATCGTCCTCGCGGGCTGGAGTTCCGGATCCACGTATCCGCTGCTCGGCGGCCTGCGCTCCTGCGCGCAGATGATCTCCTACGAGATCGCCATGGGTGCCGCGTTCGCCTCCGTGTTCCTGTACTCGGGGTCGATGTCGACCTCCACGATCGTGGAGCAGCAGCACGACCGCTGGTACATCCTGCTGCTGCCGGTCTCCTTCATCCTGTACATCGTCACGATGGTCGGCGAGACCAACCGCGCCCCCTTCGACATGCCGGAGTCCGAGGGTGACCTGGTCGGCGGCTTCAACACCGAGTACTCGTCGATCAAGTTCGCGATGTTCATGCTCGCCGAGTACGTGAACATGGTGACGGTCTCGGCCGTGTCGACCACCCTGTTCCTCGGCGGCTGGCGCGCCCCCTGGCCGATCAGCTCCGTCTGGGCGGGCGCGAACCACGGCTGGTGGCCGCTGCTCTGGTTCGTCATCAAGGTCCAGCTGCTGCTGTTCTTCTTCATCTGGCTGCGCGGCACGCTCCCACGCGTCCGCTACGACCAGCTGATGAAGCTCGGCTGGAAGGTCCTCATCCCGGTCTCCGTGACCTGGCTGATGCTGGTGGCGACCGTACGGGCCCTGCGCAACGAGCACTACGAGTTCGCCGACATTGCCCTCTACGTGGGCGGCGGAGTCCTCGCCCTTCTGCTGATCTCCTTCGTCGCCGACATGTTCCGCGAGAGGGCGAGGGCGGCCGGACAGTCCACCGCCGAGCAGGCCGGATTCGACCCGATGGCGGGCGGATTCCCCGTGCCGCCGCTCCCCGGACAGGAACTGCCGCCCGTGCCGAGGCGCCGCCCGCGCCGCGAGCGGGAGCTGATTGTCAGTGGCGGATCGGACACTGTCAGTGACGGATCTTCGGATGGAAAGGAGGCGTCCGATGGCTGAGGAGCCGAAGGAGACCAAGCCCGGTTTCCAGAACCCCGTCGCCGGCTTCGGCGTGACCTTCAAGGCCATGTTCAAGAAGCGGCTGACCGAGCAGTACCCGGAGCAGAAGAAGACCACGGCTCCGCGGTTCCACGGACGGCACCAGCTCAACCGCCATCCGGACGGCCTGGAGAAGTGCGTCGGCTGCGAGCTGTGCGCGTGGGCCTGCCCCGCCGACGCCATCTACGTGGAGGGCGCCGACAACACCGACGAGGAGCGCTACTCGCCGGGCGAGCGGTACGGCCGCGTCTACCAGATCAACTACGCCCGCTGCATCCTGTGCGGGCTGTGCATCGAGGCGTGCCCCACGCGCGCGTTGACGATGACCAACGAGTTCGAACTGGCCGACTCCAGCCGCGCCAACCTCATCTACACCAAGGAGCAGCTCCTCGCCGGCCTCGAAGAGGGCATGGTCGACACACCGCACGCGATCTTCCCGGGGACCGACGAACAGGACTACTACCGGGGCCTGGTCACACATGCCGCGCCCGGCACGGTCCGCCAGGTCGCGCACTCCAAGGGCGAGGTCCCGCAGGAGGCCGCGTCGACCTTCGGTGAGGACGAGCCGGCCTCGGAGGAGGTGATCGGCCGATGATGACGCACCTCGCCGCCTACACCACCTCCACCGGTGAGGCGTTCCAGTTCTGGGTCCTCGGCACGGTCGCGGTGATCGGCGCCCTGTGTACCGTCTTCATGAAGAAGGCCGTGCACAGCGCGCTGTGTCTCGCCGGGACCATGATCATCCTCGCGGTGTTCTACCTCGCCAACGGCGCCTACTTCCTGGGAATCGTGCAGATCGTCGTCTACACCGGCGCGATCATGATGCTGTTCCTGTTCGTGGTGATGCTCGTCGGCGTGACGGCGGCGGACTCGCTGAAGGAGACCATCAAGGGCCAGCGCTGGCTGGCCCTTCTGTGTGGGGCCGGCTTCGGCGTCCTGTTGCTCGCCGGGCTCGGGAACGCGTCCCTGAAGGAGTTCGACGGCATCGGCCAGGCGAACGCGAACGGCAATGTGGAGGGCCTCGCCTCCCTCCTCTTCACCAAGTACGTGTTCGCCTTCGAAATCACCGGCGCCCTGCTGATCACGGCCGCCGTCGGCGCCATGGTGCTCACCCACCGCGAGCGCACGGAGCGCGCCAAGACCCAGCGCGAGCTGTCCGAACAGCGTGTCCGTGAAGGCACCCACGTACCTCCGCTGCCCGCCCCGGGTGTCTACGCCCGGCACAACGCGGTCGACATCGCGGGCCTGCTCCCCGACGGCACCCCGTCCGAGCTGACCGTCAGCAAGACGCTGCGCGAGCGCGGCCAGGTCCGTGACGTGTCCGCGGAGGCGCTCAACGACCTGCACGCGCTGGAACAGCGCGCGGAGGAACGCCTGGAGCGCACGGCGATCGAACCGGCGACGTTCAAGCGGCCCGAGGAGGCGTCGAAGTGAACCCGGTCAACTACCTCTACCTCGCCGCCCTGTTGTTCACGATCGGCGCGACCGGAGTACTGATCCGGCGCAACGCGATCGTGGTCTTCATGTGCATCGAGCTGATGCTGAACGCCTGCAACCTCGCGTTCGTCGCCTTCTCCCGGATGCACGGCAACCTCGACGGCCAGATCATCGCCTTCTTCACGATGGTCGTCGCCGCCGCGGAGGTCGTGGTGGGCCTCGCGATCATCGTGTCGCTGTTCCGTACCCGCCACTCGGCCTCGGTCGACGACGCCAGCCTGATGAAGCTGTAAGGGGTCGGAAGAATCGTGGAGAACCTGATCGCGCTGCTCATCGCGGCGCCCCTGCTCGGAGCGGCCGTCCTCCTGGTCGGCGGCCGGCGGCTCGACGCCGTCGGCCACTGGATCGGCACGCTGCTCTCGTTCGTCTCCTTCGTCATCGGTGTCGTACTCTTCGCCGACCTGCTGGGCAAGGGAGCCGAACACCGCACCCTGACGCAGCATCTGTTCAGCTGGGTCCCGGTGGCCGGCTTCCAGGCGGACGTCACCTTCCGCCTCGACCAGCTGTCGATGACATTCGTCCTGCTCATCACGGGTGTCGGCTCGCTGATCCACCTGTACTCGGTCGGGTACATGGAGCACGACGAGCGGCGCCGACGCTTCTTCGGCTATCTGAACCTGTTCCTCGCGGCGATGCTGCTGCTCGTCCTCGCCGACAACTACCTGCTGCTGTATGTCGGCTGGGAGGGCGTCGGCCTCGCCTCGTACCTGCTGATCGGCTTCTGGCAGCACAAGCCCAGCGCGGCCACCGCGGCGAAGAAGGCCTTCCTCGTCAACCGCGTCGGCGACATGGGCCTGTCGATCGCGATCATGCTGATGTTCACCACCTTCGGCAGCTTCGCCTTCGGGCCGGTCCTCAGCCACGCCGGTGACGCCTCCGAGGGCAGGCTCACCGCCATCGGTCTGATGCTCCTGCTCGCCACCTGCGGCAAGTCCGCCCAGGTGCCGCTGCAGTCCTGGCTCGGGGACGCCATGGAGGGCCCGACCCCGGTCTCGGCCCTGATCCACGCGGCGACGATGGTGACGGCGGGCGTGTACCTCATCGTCCGCTCCGGAGCCGTCTTCAACGCGGCCCCCGACGCGCAACTCGCGGTCACCGTGGTCGGCGCGGTCACGCTCCTCTTCGGTGCGATCGTCGGTTGCGCGAAGGACGACATCAAGAAGGCACTGGCCGGATCGACCATGTCGCAGATCGGCTACATGGTCCTGGCCGCGGGCCTCGGCCCCATCGGCTACGTCTTCGCGATCATGCACCTGGTCACGCACGGCTTCTTCAAGGCCGGGCTGTTCCTCGGCGCCGGCTCCGTCATGCACGGCATGAACGACGAGGTCGACATGCGCAAGTACGGCGGCCTGCGCAGGTACATGCCGGTCACCTTCGTCACCTTCGGCCTCGGCTACCTCGCCATCATCGGCTTCCCGGGCCTGTCCGGCTTCTTCTCCAAGGACAAGATCATCGAGGCGGCCTTCGCCAAGGGCGGCACCGACGGCTGGATCCTCGGCGGCGTGGCCCTGCTGGGCGCGGCCATCACCGCCTTCTACATGACGCGCGTGATGCTGATGACCTTCTTCGGAGAGGAGCGTTGGAAGAACCAGCCCACTCGCTCCCCGGAGGCCCCGAGCGCGGAGCCCGCCGCGGAGCACCAGGGCGAGCACGCCGAGCCGCACCCGCACGAGTCCCCGAAGGTCATGACGATCCCGATGATCGTGCTGGCCGTCGGCTCGGTCCTCGGCGGTGGCTTCTTCAGCATCGGCGACCGCTTCCTGCACTGGCTGGAGCCGGTCACCGGCTACAGCGAGGGGCACTCCCCGGTCGGCGCCTGGACGGTCACCGGGGCGACCATGGTGTGCCTGATCATCGGCGTCGGCATCGCCTGGGCCCAGTACGGCCGCAAGCCCGTCCCGGCCGTCGCCCCGCGCGGCTCGCTGCTCACCCGCGCGGCACGCCGCGACCTGCTCCAGGACGACTTCAACCACGTCGTCCTGGTACGCGGCGGCGAACACCTGACGCGCTCCCTGGTGTACGTCGACCACACCCTGGTCGACGGCGTCGTCAACGGCACGGCGGCCGGCTTCGGCGGCCTGTCCAGCCGGCTACGCCGGGTCCAGAACGGCTTCGCCCGCTCCTACGCGGTCTCGATGTTCGGCGGCGCGGCACTCCTGGTCGCCGCGACCCTGCTGATGAGGGCGGTCTGATACCGATGTCCTTTCCTTTGCTGACAGCGACGGCGGCGCTCCCGGCCGTCGGGGCCGTCGCCACGGCCGCCGTACCGGCCGCGTGGCGCACCGCCGCCAAATGGCTGGCGCTGCTCGTCTCGCTCGCCACCCTCGCCCTGGCGGTCACCGTCCTGGTCCGCTTCGACCCGGACGGCGCCCGCTACCAGCTCACCGAATCCCACGCCTGGATCAAGGACTTCGGGGTCCGGTACGAGCTGGGCGTGGATGGCATCGCGGTGGCGCTGATCGCGCTGACCGCGTTGCTGATCCCCTTCATCGTCCTCGCCGGCTGGAACGACGCCGACCCGCTGGAGACGGGCAGCAGCCGCTGGCGCCCCACGCAGGGCTTCTTCGCGCTGATCCTGGCCGTCGAGGCGATGGTGGTGATCTCCTTCGAGGCCACCGACGTCTTCCTCTTCTACATCTTCTTCGAGGCCATGCTCATCCCGATGTACTTCCTCATCGGCGGCTTCGGAGACCGCGCCCACGCGCAGGGCGAGGAAGCGGCCTCGCGACAGCGGTCGTACGCGGCGGTGAAGTTCCTGCTGTACAACCTGGTCGGCGGCCTGATCATGCTGGCCGCGGTGATCGGCCTCTACGTGGTGGCCGGGAACTTCAGCCTCCAGGAGATCGCGCAGGCCCGTGCGAGCGGTTCGCTGCACATGGCGACGAGCACGGAACGCTGGCTGTTCCTGGGCTTCTTCTTCGCCTTCGCGGTGAAGGCGCCGCTGTGGCCGCTGCACACCTGGCTGCCCAACGCCATGCAGGAGTCCACCGCCCCGGTCGCCGTCCTCATCACCGCGGTCGTCGACAAGGTCGGCACCTTCGCGATGCTCCGCTTCTGCCTCCAGCTGTTCCCGCAGGCCAGCAAGTGGGCGACGCCCGTCATCCTCGTACTGGCGCTCATCAGCATCGTCTACGGCGCGCTGCTCGCCGTCGGCCAGCGGGACATCAAGCGCCTGGTGGCCTACGCGTCGATCTCGCACTTCGGCTTCATCATCATGGGCATCTTCGCGATGACCAGCCAGGGCCAGTCCGGCGCCACGCTCTACATGGTCAACCACGGTATTTCCACGGCCGCGCTGATGCTGGTCGCGGGCTTCCTGATCTCCCGGCGCGGGTCGCGGCTCATCGCGGACTACGGGGGCGTGCAGAAGGTCGCCCCGGTGCTCGCCGGCACCTTCCTGATCGGCGGTCTCGCCACTCTCTCCCTGCCCGGACTCGCCCCGTTCGTGAGTGAGTTCCTGGTCCTGGTCGGCACGTTCACGCGTCATCCGGTGATCGGCATCATCGCCACCTTCGGCATCGTCCTCGCCGCGCTCTACACCCTCGTCCTGTACCAGCGGACGATGACGGGCCCGGTGAAGCCGGAGGTGTCGGCCATGCCCGACCTACGCGCGCGTGAGCTGGTGGTGGTCGCCCCGCTGATCGTGTTGCTGATCTTCCTGGGCGTCTATCCGAAGCCCGTCACGGACATCGTCAACCCGGCGGTCAAGCAGACCATGTCCGACGTACACAAGAAGGACCCCAAGCCCGAGGTGGAGGCGGCCAAGTGAGCGCAGCAGCCGTCCACAGCCTGTGGACAACCGCGGCCGATCCGATCTCGAAGATCGACGCGCCGAAGATCGAATACGGACAATTGTCGCCGACGCTGATCGTCGTCGGCGCGGCGCTGGTCGGGGTGCTCATCGAGGCCTTCCTCCCGCGCAAGGCCCGCTACTACGCGCAGGTGTTCGTGTCCGTCGTCGCCCTGTGCGCCGCGTTCGCCGCGGTGGTCGGACTCGCGGCCGACGGCTACGGCACCACCAAGGCGCACATCGCGGCCATGGGAGCGATCGCGGTCGACGGCCCGTCCCTGTTCCTGCAGGGCACGATCCTGCTGGCAGGCCTGGTCGGCCTGTTCACCTTCGCCGAGCGGCGCCTGGACCCGGCGGCGCACGGCAACCGCGTCGACTCCTTCGCCGCACAGGCCGCCTCCGTACCCGGCAGCGACAGCGAGAAGGCCGCGGTGAAGGCCGGCTTCACCACCACCGAGGTCTTCCCGCTGCTGCTCTTCGCGATCGCCGGCATGCTGGTGTTCCCCTCGGCCAACGACCTGCTGACCCTGTTCGTGGCCCTGGAGGTCTTCTCCCTGCCGCTGTACCTGCTGTGCGCGCTGGCCCGCCGCAAGCGGCTGATGTCGCAGGAAGCCGCGGTCAAGTACTTCCTGCTCGGCGCGTTCGCCTCGGCGTTCACGCTGTTCGGCATCGCCCTGCTGTACGGCTACGCCGGCTCGGTGTCGTACGCGCGCATCGCCCAGGTCGTCGACGGAACCGTCACCAACGTCGACCCGGCACTCGCCAACACCATGGGCAACGACGCGCTGCTGCTGCTCGGCAGCGCACTGATCGTGATGGGTCTGCTGTTCAAGGTGGGCGCGGTGCCGTTCCACATGTGGACGCCGGACGTCTACCAGGGCGCGCCGACGCCCGTGACCGGCTTCATGGCGGCGGCGACGAAGGTGGCCGCGTTCGGCGCGCTGCTGCGCCTGCTGTACGTCGTTCTGCCCGGAATGCGCTGGGACTGGCGTCCGGTCATGTGGGCCGTCGCGATCATCACCATGCTCGGCGGCGCGATCGTCGCGATCACACAGACCGACATCAAGCGGCTCCTGGCGTACTCGTCCATCGCGCACGCCGGATTCATCCTCGCGGGTGTCATCGCCACCTCGAAGGACGGCGTCTCGTCGGTCCTCTTCTACCTGGCCGGCTACTCCTTCGTGACGATCGGCGCCTTCGCGGTGGTCACGCTGGTGCGCGACGCGGGTGGCGAGGCGACCCACCTGTCCAAGTGGGCGGGTCTCGGCCGCAGGTCACCCCTGGTGGCGGCCGTCTTCGCGGTGTTCCTGCTGGCCTTCGCCGGTATCCCGCTGACCTCCGGCTTCGCGGGGAAGTTCGCCGTGTTCAAGGCGGCGGCGGCCGGCGGCGCGGCCCCGCTCGTGGTGATCGGTGTGATCTCCTCGGCGATCGCCGCGTTCTTCTACATCCGCGTGATCGTGCTGATGTTCTTCAGCGAGCCGAGGCCGGAGGGCCCCACCGTGGCCGTACCGTCCCCGCTGACCATGGTGGCGATCGCCGCGGGCGTCGCGGTCACGCTGGTGCTCGGCGTGGCCCCGCAGTACTTCCTCGACCTGGCGAGCCAGGCGGGAGTGTTCGTGCGCTGAGTCCCCCACGACGGCCCCGGCTCCCCAGGGAACCGGGGCCGCCGCATGCCGTCAGGCGGGTGCTCCGGGACAGGGGCACTTCACGTCGGGGTTCCACACGAAGAACAAGTCACCTCGGCGAGGTGAGCGGGCATCGGGCGGAGCTCCTTGGAAGGGCACGCGGCCGGGCACGGGAGCTGGCGTCGAGTGGCGATCCGTGCGGGGTGGCCTCCGCTTCTCCCGCCCGAGCAGCATGCCCCTGGGGTCGCCGCCGGGCCATCCAGGAAGCCCGATGGGATGACGCCCACTGGTCCGCCCGAGGACGCGCCGGGCTCGCACGGGCGTTCCCCGGCCTGTGGATAAGTCCACCGCTGTCGGTCCGGACCCCTATCGTGGATGCAGCGGTCGACAGACGACACACGGGGGACCGGCGGGGGACAGGACAATGGGCGTGACGGGCGGGATCAGCGAGATGCCACAGGTGACCGAGGGGCCGGGCGCGGCCGACAGCGAGGCGCTGGCCACGCTGCACCGGGTCTTCGGATACGAGGCCTTCCGGGGCGAGCAGAAAGCGATCATCGAGCATGTGGTGGCGGGCGGCGACGCCGTCGTCCTCATGCCCACCGGCGGCGGGAAGTCGCTGTGCTACCAGATCCCGGCCATGGTCAGACCCGGTACGGGCATCGTGGTCTCCCCGCTGATCGCGCTCATGCAGGACCAGGTGGACGCCCTGCGCGCCCTCGGCGTGCGGGCCGGCTTCATCAATTCCACGCAGGACTTCGACGAGCGCCGGATGGTCGAGGCCGAGTTCCTGGCCGGCGAGCTGGACCTGCTGTATCTGGCGCCCGAGCGGCTGCGTCTGGACGCCACGCTGGACCTCCTCTCCCGCGGCAAGATCTCCGTCTTCGCGATCGACGAGGCGCACTGCGTCTCCCAGTGGGGCCACGACTTCCGCCCCGACTACCTCACCCTGTCCCTCCTCGGCGAGCGCTGGCCGGACGTCCCGCGGATCGCCCTCACCGCCACGGCCACCCGGGCCACCCACCAGGAGATCACCCAGCGGCTGAACCTGCCGACGGCCCGCCACTTCGTCGCCAGCTTCGACCGCCCCAACATCCAGTACCGGATCGTGCCCAAGGCCGACCCCAGGAAGCAGCTGCTCGCCTTCCTCCGGCAGGAGCACGCGGGCGACGCCGGCATCGTGTACTGCCTGTCACGCAACTCGGTGGAGCGGACGGCGGAGTTCCTGACCGCCAACGGCATCGACGCCGTGCCGTATCACGCGGGCCTGGACGCGGCTGTGCGCGCCGCCCACCAGTCCCGCTTCCTGCGCGAGGACGGCCTCGTCGTGGTCGCGACGATCGCCTTCGGCATGGGCATCGACAAGCCGGACGTACGGTTCGTCGCCCACCTGGACCTGCCCAAGTCGATCGAGGGCTACTACCAGGAGACCGGCCGCGCCGGCCGCGACGGACTGCCGTCCACGGCCTGGATGGCGTACGGCCTGAACGACGTCATCCAGCAGCGCAAGCTGATCCAGTCCGGCGAGGGCGACGAGGCGTTCCGCCGCCGGGCCGCCGCCCACCTCGACGCCATGCTCGCGCTGTGCGAGACGGCCCGCTGCCGCCGCGGCCAGCTGCTCGCCTACTTCGGCCAGGAACCCGACGCCGCGGGCTGCGGCAACTGCGACACCTGCCTCACCCCACCGGAGACCTGGGACGGCACCATCGCCGCGCAGAAGGTGCTGTCGACGGTGGTGCGGCTGCAGCGGGAGCGCGGGCAGAAGTTCGGCGCCCTGCAGATCGTCGACATCCTGCTCGGCAAGCGCACAGGCAAGGTCATCCAGTTCGACCACGACCAGCTGTCCGTCTTCGGCATCGGACAAGACCTCTCCGAGGCCGAGTGGCGCGGTGCCATCCGGCAGCTGCTGGCTCAGGGACTGCTCACGGTCGAGGGCGAGTACGGCACTCTGGCGCTCACCGAGGCGAGCGGCTCGGTGCTGCGCAGCGAGCGGGAGGTGCCGCTGCGCAAGGAGCCGAAGAAGCCGGCCGCCTCCCGGTCGAGGTCGGCGGGCGCATCCGGCGGCGACCGCAAGGCCAGGACCGCCGCGGCGGAACTGCCCGACGAGCTGCTGCCCGCCTTCGAGGCCCTGCGCGCCTGGCGCGCCGAACAGGCTCGCGAGCAGGGCGTACCGGCGTACGTCATCTTCCACGACGCCACCCTGCGGGAGATCGTCAGCCGGCGGCCGGGCTCGGTGCGCGAGCTGGGCACGGTGAGCGGCGTCGGTGAGAAGAAACTGGCGACGTACGGGGAGGGTGTGCTGGCCGCGCTGGCTTCCCTGGACGGGGCGGCCCCGGCCGCCGGCGACGCACCGGACGCCGACTGGCCGGAGCCGGACGCGGAGCCGGAGCCCGACGACTGGATATAGCCCGTCGCGGGCCGGCGCTGGGTGCAGGAGCCGCTGGGTACGGGGTCACAGCCCCCGCGCCGCGTAGGCCCTGACGTCCGCGTCCGAGTCGCTGGTGGCCGTGGCGAGGGCCGCGCGTGCCTCCGCTGTGGCCCGGTGCCGGGTCAGGGCCAGCACCGCCGCCTTGCGCACGTCGGCGTTCGGATCGGCCAGCGCCTTGGCCAGGGCGGGGACGGCGGCGCCGGCGGACGCGGCCGACAGCGCGGTGGCGGCGCCGGAGCGGACCTGCCAGGCCGGATCGGACAGCGCGGCCACGGCTCGGGCGGCGAGCGGGGCCGGGCAGCCGGTGCCGGCCAGTGCGGCGAACGCGGCACCGCGCACCAAAGGATCGGCGTCCCCCGTGAGCCGCTCCAGGGTGGTGGTGAGCAACCCGCGGTCGGCCTCGGTGAGCGTCGCCAGGTCGACGGCGGCCAGGGCCTTGGCCACGGTGACCCGGACCTCCCGGGAGGGATCGTCCACGGCACCCGCCAGCGGCCGGACCGCGTCGACGGAGACGAGCGCTCGCACGGCCTCGGTACGTACAGCGATGACGGGATCGTCCAGCGCCGCCGCGAACACCCTGGCGTTGCCGAGCCGCAGAGCACGCAGCACATCGAGGGCGGCGGCGCGGACCACCGGATCGGCTGCGGTGACGGTATCGGTGAGGGCGGTCCCCAGAGCGGGTTCGGGCGGCAGGGTCTCGACCAGTTCGCGCAGTGAGGCCGCGGCGGTCGCGCGGACCTCGGCGTCAAGGTCGGCGAGGGCACCGGCCAGGGCCTGCCCGGTGCCGGGCGGCGCGGTCTCGGTGAGGACCGAGACGGCCGTACGCCGGACGGCAGGATCCGAGTCGGCCAGGTACGGCTCGACCAGGCCGAGTTCGGGGTCGGCCTCGGCCAGCTCCAGCAACTGCAGCAGCCGGGGCGAGGCGGTGCCCGGCGCGCCGGACCGGTCGGCGGAAGCGGTGGCCCGCGCGGACGCGGGTCCCGCGGCGACCGGCGCCACCTCGCGCGGCCCGGCCGTGGCCACGTGCTCGGCATGTACCTCGCCCAACCGCCGGGAGGAACCGCCGACCGGCGTGAACTCCTCGACCGGGACCAGATAGGGAGCCACGGGCCGGGCCGTGAACTCCATCGCACCAGAGGGGGACTTGTGCAGAT
Organism: Streptomyces filipinensis; assembly: GCF_014649495.1. Classification (GTDB taxonomy): domain Bacteria; phylum Actinomycetota; class Actinomycetes; order Streptomycetales; family Streptomycetaceae; genus Streptomyces; species Streptomyces filipinensis. The sequence goes on from NZ_BMTD01000019.1 coordinate 124,190, forward strand.
CGAGATGGTGGAACCAGGAGACGTCGTCGCGGCCGGGGTGATCGAGACGGTCGTGGTAGAGGCCCCAGCGCGACTCGGTGCGGGCGAGAGAGGCGCGGGCGGCCATCTCGGCGCAGTCACGGATGAAGGTGACCTCCGCGCAGCGCATCAGCTCGTGCGCGGTGCGGGCACCCATGGCGGCGATGTCGGCGCGCATCCGCTCGAAGGCCTCGAGGGCGAGGGAGAGCCGCGCACCGGACTTCGGCGGTGCCACGTAATCGTTCACGAAACGGCGCAGCTTGTACTCGACCTGGGGCTGCGGCGGGCCGTCCGTGTTGCGCAGCGGGCGGTAGATCAGCTCGTGCGCCTCCCGCACCTGGTCCGCGGGAAGCTCACCCTCGTACGCCGTGTACTGGGCGGCGTCCGCACCGGCGAGGTCACCGAAGACGAACGCGCCGATCATGTAGTTGTGCGGGACGCAGGCGAGGTCGCCGGCGGCGTACAGGCGGGGAACGGTCGTACGGGCGTGGTCGTCGACGCGGACCCCGGAGGCGGAGTGGCCACCGCACAGGCCGATCTCGGAGATGTGCATCTCGACGTCATGGGTGCGGTAGTCGTGCCCGCGGCCGGCGTGGAAGGTGCCCCGGGTGGGCCGCTCCGTGGAGTGCAGGATCGACTCCAGGGCGGAGACGGACTCCTCGGGGAGATGGCTGAGCTTGAGGTAGACCGGGCCGCGGTCACTGGCGACCTCGGCGGCGAACTCGGCCATCATCTGCCCCGACCAGTAGTCGGAGTCGACGAAGCGCTCGCCGTGCCGGTTGACCTGGTAGCCGCCGAAGGGGTTGGCGACGTAGGCACAGGCGGGACCGTTGTAGTCCTTGATGAGCGGGTTGATCTGGAAGCACTCGATACCGGTCAGCTCGGCACCCGCGTGGTAGGCCATGGCGTACCCGTCGCCGGCGTTGGTGGGGTTCTCGTAGGTGCCGTACAGGTAGCCGGAGGCGGGCAGGCCGAGCCTGCCGCAGGCGCCGGTGGCGAGGACGACCGCGCCCGCTCGGACGGTGACGAAGGCGCCGGTGCGGGTGTTGAAGCCGACGGCGCCCACGGCCTGTCCCCCGGCCGTCAGGACCCGGACCGGCATCACCCGGTTCTCGATCCGGATCCGCTCCCGCATCTCGCGCCGCCGCAGCTGCCGGTACAGGACCTTTTTGACGTCCTTGCCCTCTGGCATCGGCAGTACGTACGAGCCGGAGCGGTGCACCTGGCGCACCGCGTACTCACCGTGCTCGTCCTTCTCGAACTTGACCCCGTACGACTCCAGCCGCTGGACCATCGCGAACCCGCGGGTCGCGGTCTGGCGGACGGTGGACTGGTCGACGATGCCGTCGTTGGCGCGGGTGATCTCGGCGACGTAGTCGTCGGGTTCGGCGCGGCCGGGGATGACCGCGTTGTTGACGCCGTCCATGCCCATGGCGAGCGCGCCGGAGTGGCGGACGTGGGCCTTCTCCAGCAGCAGCACGTCCGCGCCGCGCTCGGCGGCGGTCAGGGCGGCCATGGTGCCGGCGGTGCCCCCGCCGATGATGAGGACGTCGCAGGTCAGCTCCTCGGCGTCGGCGACGGCGGGAATCTCCAGGGAAGTGGACGCGGGGGTGGTCACCGGGGTGCCTTTCAGGAGCCGAGCGAGGTGAGGATGTCGCGGCGCAGGGCCACACGGGCCGGGTCGTCCACGGCCCCACGGTCACGGGGCCCGGGCACATCGCGTACGGCGACCACCCGGCCGGAGCCGAGCAGGGCCACGCGGTCGCCGAGGAAGAGGGCCTCGTCGACGTCGTGCGTGACGAAGACGATGGTCGCGCCCGTGCCGCGCAGCACCTCCACCAGCAGGTCCTGCATGCCGGAGCGGGTCTGGGCGTCGAGGGCGCCGAAGGGCTCGTCCATGAGGACGGCGCGCGGACTGTCGGCCAAAGCGCGTGCCAACTGGGCGCGCTGGCGCTGCCCGCCGGAGACCCGGTGCGGCAACTGCCCGGCCTGCGCGCTGAGTCCGACCCGGGCGAGCCAGGACTCGGCCCGCGCACGGCGCTCGGAGCGCGGTACGCCGCTGATGGCGAGCGGCAGTTCGACGTTCCCGCGCAAGGTACGCCAGGGCAGCAGCGCGTCCTCCTGGAAGACGAGCGCACGGTCGGCCGACGGCCCCGTCAGCGGGGCTCCGTCCACCTCGGCCGTGCCGCCCAGCGGAGGCAACAGCCCGGCGAGCGTGCGCAGCAGGGTGGACTTGCCGCAGCCGGAGGGGCCGACGACGGTGAGGATCTCGCCGGGGGAGACGTCGAGGTCCACGTCGTACAGCACTGGCGCGTCCGGGCGGCCGAGCACGGTGGAACGGAAGACGAGCCGGGTGCCGCGGGCGGCAGCCGACGCCGGCGCGACGGGTGCGGCGACGGTCTCAGACGAGGTGCTCATCACGGGCCTCCTCGGTGTCCTTCTGGCGCTGCTGCTCGGGCTGGGTCTGCTGCTCGGGATCGCCGTCTGCTCGCACGGGGGCGGGGGCGGGGGCGGGTCGGGGCGCGCGGGTGCGGCCACCGGGCACGTACGACGTGCGGGGCAGCCAGCGCGTCAGGCGCCGGCCGAGAAGTTCCACGGCCGTGGAGGTGACCCAGCCGAGGATGCCGATGGTGACCATGCCGACGAAGACGCCCGGGTAGTTCACCACCGTGTAGTCCTGCCAGGTGCGGTAGCCGACGCCGTACTGCCCGGAGATCATCTCGGCGGAGATCACACAGATCCACGACACGCCGATGCCGACCGACAGGCCGCCGAAGATGCCGGGCAGTGCGCCCGGCAGCACCACCGAGCCGAGGATCCGCAGCCGGCCGCCGCCCATGGTGCGCACCGCTTCCTCCCAGACGGGCGTCAGCGCGCGGACCGCGTGCCGGGTGGAGACCAGCACCGGGAAGAAGGCGGCGGTGCAGGTGATGAAGACGATGCCCTGTTCATTGGAGGGAAAGAGCAGGATCGCGACGGGTACGAGGGCGATCGCCGGGATCGGGCGGATCACCTCCAGCACCGGGCCGAGCAGATCCTCGGCGAGGCGCGAGCGGGCCACGAGCACGCCCGCCGCCACGCCCAGGACGGCTGCCAGGGCGAAGCCGGTGAGGATGCGGGTGAGGCTGTCGGTGAGGTCGGTCCAGTAGTCGCCGCCGGAGAGCCGGTCGGCGAAGGCGCGAGCCACGTCCGTGACGGTCGGGAACTGCGAGAACCGCAGCCACAGGTCCACGTCCAGGCTGGTCAGCACCTGCCACAGGCCGAGGAACACGGCCAGCGAGGCCGTCCGCAGCGCATACCGGGCCAGAGGCCGCCGGGTCATGAGGCCCGCTCCAGTGCTGCGCTGTACGACACCGTACGGGCGCCGCCGTGGGCGGTGACGTAGGCCTGTGCGGTCGCGGGGGTGACGAACGGCAGCAGTTGGTTTCCGTTCGCCACCCACACCGCCTTGTCGGCGAACCAGAGGGTGCCGGTGGTGGCGTCGGGCACGTAGGCGGCGCGAACGCCGTCCTTGTGCCCGGCCACGTAGGCCAGAAGTTCCTTCGTGGACTTGAAGGAGACGGTCTTCTCGCTGCCCTTGGGCCACACCTCGCTCGCGGCCGGCGCGGGTGCGGCGGTGAGGCGCTTGGCGTAGGAGGCGGCGAGGGCCTTCTTGACGTACTGGTCGTCGACGAAGGAGTTCACGTCGATGTCGCCGGTCAGCTTGGCGGCTTTCAGTACGGACACGTCCTGCTTGAGCGCGGAGACGAGCTGCGGCTTGACCGCCGGGTCGAAGGTGGCGATGCCGTGGGCGCCGTTGTAGAGGTAGACCACCTCGGCGGGCAGGCCCGTGGCCTCGGCGACCTTCTCGGAGGCGGTGACGGGGTGGGCGTGGAGGTAGTCCGTCGCCTCCGCCTGGGCCTTGAGGAAGGCCTCAAGGACGGCCGGACGCTGCTTGGCGAAGTCTTCGCGGGCGGTCACGCCGTGGAACGTGGGCAGGTTCAGCTGGGCACCGTCGTACAGGGCCTTGGCCTTGCCCTGGTATGCGAGCAGTCCCGGCCAGGCGACGAACTGCGACAGGGCGTCCACGCTGCCGGAGGAGAGCGCCGAGGCGCCTACGGCGGGCTGCTGGTTGAGTTTGGAGATGCCCTTGTCCGGGTCGATGCCGGCGCGTTGCAGAGCCCGTACGAGGGTGCCGTCCGCGGCGGAACCGATGCTCGTGGAGACCTTCTTGCCCTGCAGGTCCTTCAGAGAGGTGAGTTTGGAACCGGGCGCGGTGACGACGGTGTTCAGGCCGCCGCGCAGGTTGTAGCCGGTCACCGAGACCAGGTGGGTGGGGCGGCCGAGCTGTTTGCCGCGGGCCGCGTTGAGCAGCAGCGGGAAGTCGCCCATCGAGCCGATGTCGATCTTGCCGGCGGTCATCTGGGCGGTGATCGGCGCGCCGGTGGCGTAGTCCTGCCAGTCGACTTTGTAGGTGTGGCCGTCGTGCAGGGCGTTGAGCTGTTTCTCGAAGTAGCCGAGGGAGCGCAGCAGTGTGCCGGCGGTGACGGTGTTGATGGTCTTGGACTGGTAGCCGACGGTCACGGTGACCGTGGAGCCGCTGCCCGCTTCGGCGCTGCCGCCGCAGGCGGACAGGGGAAGGAGGAGCACGACGGCGGATACGGCGACTGCCGTTCGTTTCATGGTGGTTGTACCTCTCACCGCAGCAGGTAGGGCATGTTGACCGTGACGGCTCCGGTGGGACAGCGGGCCGCGCACGGGCCGCAGTACCAGCACTCGTCGACGTGCATGTACGCCTTGCCGTTGGTCTCGTCGATGGCCAGGGAGTCGAGCGGGCACATGTCCACGCAGAGGGTGCAGCCGTCGATGCACTTCGACTCGTCGATGGTCACGGGCACGTCGGCCCGCTGGGGCGCCAAGGGCATGGCTGTCTCCAGGAAACGTGCAGGCAGGGGGCGTGTTACGACCGGTGGAGCAGGCCGCTCATGGTGATCCGGTCGCCGCGGAAGCGGATGAACTCCAGGTCGACGGGGCGGCCGTCGGCGAGGTGCGTGAGGCGTTCCAGCATCAGTACGGCGGCGCCGCGCGGCGCTTGGAGCACGGCGGCGGAGTGGGTGTCCGCGTTCACCGCCTCCAGGGTGATCTCGGCGTGGCCGAGGCGCTGGCCGGTGATGGCTTCCAGGAGGCGGAAGACATCGGTGTTCTCCAGGTCGGCGCCGAGCAGGGCGGTGCCGATGTCGAGCGGGATGTAGGTGAGGTCGAGGGAGAGCGGGAGGCCGTTCAGGCGGCGCAGGCGTTCGATGTAGAGGACGTCGGTGCCTGCGGGGAGGCGGAGGCGGTCGGCCACCGGGGCGGGTGCGGGTGCGGGGCCCATCGTGCGGACCTCGTTGGTGACGCGGCCGTGTTCGCGGAGGGTTTCCGCGAGGCCCATCAGGCGGTCGAGCCCGTGCGGGTATTTCTGGGCGACGACCACGGTGCCGACTCCGGGCAGCCGGTCCACCAGGCCTTCGGCCCGGAGGAGGTCCAGGGCCTGCCGGACGGTGTTCCGGGAGGCGCGGTAGTCGGTGGCGAGGGTCGACTCGTGCGGGAGGGGGCCGTTCTGGAAGGCGCCGGCGAGGATCTGGTGGCGCAGCAGGTCGGCGAGCTGCCGGGCCCGGTCCGCACGCAGCCGTCGACGCGCGCGGTGGGCGGCGACGGTGGTCGCGGCGCCTTGACCGGCATGGTCTCGGGGGCGGTCGGTGGGTGGCATGGCTGAAACCATACCGACGGGGTAGGGAATGCGGTGTTGCCGAAGTGTTGCGCCAGGTGAGGGTGTGTGGGATACGGCGCTGAGCTGCGGTTTTCCGGCTTCGGGCGGGAAGATCTGCCACCCGGTGGGCAGGTCAGGACAGTGCTGTCAGGCCGGGCGCGAACGTGATCAGGAGCGGCAGCAGCGGCACCAGGGCGGCCACCGTCGTCGTCAGGGCCCGGTGCCGGCGCAGCAGCCTTGGTGGCGGTTCCAGCAGGCGGTCCACGCGCTCGCCGAGGAGGCGTCGGCTGGAGTCGCAGGACAGGACACCCCGGTGCTGGTTCAGCTCGATCAGCGCGAGGGCTGTGGTGAGGTGGCCGCAGCGCCGGGACGCCGTGTCGTCGGCGGCCAGCTCCACCAGGCGGTGTGTCTGGTCGCAGAAGTGCGCGAAGAGCGGCACGCGCGGGAAGCCCGTGGCGAGCGCGGTGGACAGGTGCAGCAGCCAGTCGTGGTGGGCGCGCGCGTGCCCGCGTTCGTGGGTGAGGACGGCGTCCAGCTGGTGGTCGGTGAGACGCTGCAGCGCCCCCGTCGTGACGACCAGCTGCGGGGGGTGTCCCGGCATCCACCAGGCGTCCGGGTATTCGTCCTCCAGTACCAGCATCGGGCCGCGCGCCGCGGGCAGGCCGGCCGGCAGGTCGGGGGCGCGTTCCCGCAGTTGTGCGCGGGCCTGGCCGCGGCTGCGGCGGGCCTCGACGAGTTCCCGGGCCAGCATCGCCGTCGTCCAGGCGGCTCCGCAGGCCAGCAGCACGGTGAGGGCGGCGGCCCAGACCGGCGCGGAGGAGAGGTCGTAGGCGGCGGTGACGGAGGGCGGTGCGGGGGCGAAGACGTGGTCGCGGACGGTGTGGAAGACGGCCGCCGTGCCCAGGACCAGTGCCGCCAGGCAGCACAGCAGGACGGTGGCGACCAGGCACTGCCACACCCACAGCGCGACCACCGGTTCCCGCTCGGTCCAGGCCGCACGGGTCAGCGCGCGTGGCGCCGGCAGGGCGGCGGTCAGGGCGACGGCGCTCAGCAGGAGCAGGCAGACGGTCATGCCGGGGCTCCGGTTCCTGGTCGGAGAGTTGCGCGGGTGTCGGTGGTGCGGCGGCGCGCCGAGGGCGCGTCGTGTGGTGCGTGTCCGCCCAGTATGACGGTGAGGGGCGGCGCGAGTCAGGTCTCGGCGCTGATCGGTCCCGAGTTCGACCGCCTGTTGTTCCGCGCGGGTGCTCGCCCGGCTCCCTGGAGCGCGAAGGCCTTACGTCTTCCGTCCCCGCAAGGCCTGCCGCACCGCCTCCAGCACGTCGTCCTCCGTGAATCCCAGAGCTCGTGCCCAGGCCACGTAGTCCCTGGTCCCGTCGGTGAGTTCCGCCGTGTCGCGGCGGTGGGCGCCCGGTGGCGGCGGAGCCACCCGAGTCCCCGCGCCGCGCCGGGTCCGGATGAGGGAGGCCGCCTCCAGTTCGCGGTAGGCGCGGGCCACGGTGCCCGCCGCCAGGCCGAGGTCCGCGGCCAGCTGCCGCACCGTCGGCAGCCGCTCGCCCTCGGCCAGCCGGCCGCTGTTGATCAGGGCGGCGAGCTGGGCGCGGATCTGCTCGTAGGGGGGGACGGGGCTGGCCGTGTCGACCCGTACGGCGGCGTCGCTCACCGGCGCGCCCCTCGGTCCGTCCGGCGGCGCCGTGCCGCCCGGGGCGAGCAGATGGTGAACAGCATCCACGGCGCGGTCACCAGGGACACCAGCGCGAGCGGCAGCAGAAGCGCGTTGGCCATGGTGCCCGCCGTGCCGTCGCACGTCATGTCTGTCAGGGCGCCCGAGGCGGTCGCGGCGGCGCCCAGCAGGGATGTGGAGACGACGACCCCCCACGCGGCCACGATCGCCAGTGAGCGGTCGCGGCGGGACTGTTCGTCGCCGGGCCGGGTGGCGATCCGCCGCAGGGACCAGCCGCAGCCGCCCGTGGCGACGGCGAGGGAGGCCAGCATGGGCAGGCCGTAGGAGAACCCGGGCCAGGGGCCGTGCCTCTCGGTCATGCCCCGGCAGGTCAGGGTGAGTGCACGGCCCGCCCGTCCCAGGTCGTCCGGTGAGGCCACCGAGCCTGCCGCGGCCAGGAGCGCCACCAGGGCGACCGCGAGGACGATCAGCAGCAAGGTCGTCCGGGGCGGTACGTAGTCGCGGACCCGGCGCGGGGCCAGTCCGGCGGTGCGGACGGCTCCCCGGGCCGGTGCGGTCAGCGTGTCGCCCGTCAGGACGCCGGTGACCGCGCACAGGCCGAACGCCGGGGTGGCGTACAGCACGCCGTCGCCGTGGCCGAGCGTGGACAGCCAGCAGGCCGTAAGGGCGCCCGTGGCCACGCCGGTCCAGCGGGCATAGCGGTCGGCCGGTGCCCGGGAGGCGGTCGCCGGGACGGTCATGTCGAGATCGGTCATGGAAGTCCCCCGTGAAAGCACGACTTGTACTCACCGCTTGTATCAAGCGGTGAGTACAAGATGCTCGACCCGGCAGACTTGTGTCAACTCCTTGCTACAAGGTGCCGCCCACTCCGGCGCCCCTCACTCCGGCACGACCCGCCCGCTGACCTCTCCCAGGCCGACACGGCGTCCGTCCGGCCCCGGGGCCCATGCCGACAGGGTCACCACGTCGCCGTCCTCCAGGAAGGTCCGCTTGCCGTCCGGGAGTTCGAGGGCGTCACGGCCGTTCCAGGTCAGCTCCAGCAGCGAGCCGCGCTGGCGCTCCTCGGGACCGCTCACCGTGCCCGAGCCGTACAGGTCGCCCGTGCGCAGTGAGGCGCCGTTCACCGTCATGTGGGCGAGCTGCTGGGCGGCGGTCCAGTACATGGTCGAGAACGGCGGCTCGGAGACCACATGGCCGTTGATAGCGACAGAGATGTGCAGGTCGTAACCGCCGGGCTCGATCCCCGGTGCCGCGTCGTCCAGGTACGGCAGCAGCGGGTGCGTGCGCTGCGGAGGCGCCACGCGCGCGTGCTCCAGCGCCTCCAGCGGGGTGATCCACGCCGACACCGAGGTGGCGAAGGACTTGCCGAGGAAGGGGCCGAGGGGGACGTACTCCCAGGCCTGGATGTCCCGCGCGGACCAGTCGTTCAGGAGGCACAGTCCGAAGACGTGGTCGCGGAAGTCGGCCAGCGCCACCGGACTGCCCAGCGTGGACGGCACGCCCACGACGAAGCCGACCTCCGCCTCGATGTCCAGCCGGATCGACGGGCCGAAGACGGGTGCCGGGTCGGCCGGGGCCTTGCGCTGCCCCGAAGGCCGTACGACGTCCGTGCCGGAGGCGATGACCGTGCCGGAGCGGCCGTGGTAACCGATCGGCAGATGCTTCCAGTTGGGGGTGAGGGAGTCCCCGGCGTCCGGGCGGAAGATCTGGCCGACGTTGCGGGCGTGGTTCTCCGAGGCGTAGAAGTCGACGTAGTCCGCCACCTCGAAGGGCAGGTGCAGGGTCACCTCGGACAGGGGGTGGAACAGCGGCTCGACGGTCTCGCGGTGGGCGGGGTCCGTGACCCAGGCCGTGACGGCGCGCCGTACTTCCGACCAGGTCGGGCGGCCGGCGGCAAGCAGCGCGTTGAGGGTGGGGCGCGCGAGCAGCGCGTGGTGGGGGGAGCGGAGGGCGGCGGCCGCGGCGCCCGCGTCGAGGACATGGTCCCCGAGCCGGACACCGACCCTCCGCTCCGTGCTGCCGGAGGGCGAGAACACGCCATAGGGAAGGTTGTGCGGGCCGAAGGGGTCGCCCTCGGGGACGTCGAAGGGGGGCATGGTGGTGCTGCCTCACTCTCATCCGGGCCATGCATGGCGATGCGTTCCATGTGATCGCGCCACACGTTACGGCTGTGATGCATGTCTTGGGCAGTGCCCTGGGCGGCGCCCTCGGGGGGTGTCCGAAAGGTGTGGTTCCGAGGGCACCGCAGCGGGTGCCGAAGGGCGTCGCGGCGCGCACCGAGGCGCGCCGCGACATACGCCGCCGCACGCCACTACGTGAGGCGGAGAAGGCTCGAAAGGTTGCTCGTACCCTGCCTAAAGAGTTCGCAATGTCCGGATAAGCCTTGTCGGAGGCGGCAATTCCGGCTTAGCGTCCTTTGGGGGACACGGACGGGGTGGGTCCGTTCCATTTGGGGGACACGTGGGGGGACCCGTGGCCGAAAACGCCGTCAGTGTGCCGTTCGAAGCGGACCGCGAGGTGCCCGGACTCATCGTCAAGTTCGGTGACTATCCGCTGCACCACGGAGGTGTCGGCGCGATCCGCAGCCTGGGCCGGCTCGGCGTGCCCATGTATGCCATCACCGAGGACGCGTACACACCCGCGGCCTCCTCGCGCTACCTGAAGAAGGCATTTGTGTGGCCGACGACCGGGGCGGAGGATCCCGGCCACCTGGTCGAGGGCCTGCTGCGCGTCGGCCGCCGTATCGGCCGCCCGACCGTCCTCGTCCCGACCGACGAGGAGGCCGCCGTACTCATCGCCGAGCATCAGGAGGAGCTGGCCGGATCTTTTCTCTTTCCGCGCGTGGACCCCGGGCTGCCGCGCCGGCTCGCCAGCAAGCAGGGCCTGCACGAACTGTGCGTGGAGCACGGCATCGCCGCCCCGGCGTCGGCGTTCCCGGAGACGTACGAGGACATCGTCGCCTTCGCCGACACGGCCCGCTTCCCGGTGGTGGCCAAGAACCGGGAGGCGTTCGTACGGCGCACGCGGCCCGCGGTGGGCGGCACCACGAGGATCGCCACCCGCGAGGGCCTGCTCACCCTCGCCCGCGACTGGGGCTCGCGGCCGGGCGTGATCCTCCAGGAGTACCTGCCGCGCGAGGAGGCCGAGGACTGGATCGTGCACGCCTGCTTCGACCAGGACTCCAGCCCCCTCGCCCTGTTCACCGGTGTCAAGGTCCGCTCGTGGCCGCCGCACGCCGGCATGACGGCGAACGCGTACGTCGTCGACAACCCGGAACTCACCGACCTCACCGCGCGTTTCATCAAGCAGATCGGCTACAGCGGCATCATCGACCTCGACCTGCGCTTCGACCGGCGCGACGGACAGTACAAGCTCCTCGACTTCAACCCGCGCATGGGCGCCCAGTTCCGGCTCTTCGAGAACGAGTCGGGTGTGGACGTGGTACGCGCCATGCACCTGAACCTGACCGGCCGCCCCGTTCCGGAGGGGGAACAGCGGGCCGGTCACCGCTACATCGTGGAGAACATCGACCTGCCCGCCCTCCTCGCCTACCGCCGCAGCGGCTATACGACGCCGCACGCGCCGGCGAAGGCGAGCGGGACGGAGCTGGCCTGGCTCGCGGGTGACGACCCGCTGCCGTTCCTCACGATGCTCGCCCGCTTCGTGCGCCCGGGCGCGAAGCACCTCTATCAGCTGTGGCGGACCAACCGCCGCGGCAGCGGCACCTCCACGAAGTAGGCAAGGCCACCACGTGTGGCGCACCGTGTCCTGGGGAGGGACTTCGTGACTCGACCGGTTGCAGTCATCGGGGCCGGGCCGTTCGGCCTGTCCACCGCCGCCCATCTGAGGGCGCGCGGCATCCCCGTCCGCGTCTTCGGCGACCCCATGGTCAGCTGGCGCGACCACATGCCCGAGGGCATGCTTCTGAAGTCGACGCCCGTCGCCTCCAACCTCGACTGCCCGCAGCCCGGCCACACCCTTGCCGACTACTGCGACGCGGCCGGGATCCGCCGCCTGGCGACCGACGAGGACATCATCCCGGTGGAGACCTTCATCGCCTACGGCGAGTGGTTCCAGCAGAAGCTGGTCCCCGGCCTGGAGCGGGTGCGGGTCGTCTCCGTGGACCGCGACAAGAGCGGCGGCTTCGAACTGAAGCTGGACTCGGGTGAGATGTTCACCGCGCGGGCCGTCGTCGTCGCCACCGGCCTGTCGGGCCTGGCGCACCTCCCGGCCGAGCTGGCCGGAGCGGCGGCCGACGGACCGGCGCCCACGGGCCCGGTCTCGCACAGCTCCCAGCACCACGACCTGGGCCGCTTCGACGGCAAGGAGCTGATCGTGATCGGCGCCGGCCAGTCCGCGCTGGAGACGGCGGTGCTGGCCGCCGAGGCGGGGGCACGCGTGCGTGTCGTCGCGCGCGGCCGCGGCCGGGTCGCCTTCGGCGCCCCGCCCTGGGACCAGCCGAAGCTGCGCCCCGAGTCCCCGTTCGGCCGGGCCTGGTCGCTGTGGGCGCTCAGCTACTACCCGCACCCCTACCGCTATCTGCCCGAGGCCACCCGCCACTTCCTGGTCCGCCGGGTCCTCGGACCGCTCGGCGCGTGGTGGCTGCGCGAGCGCTTCCAGAGCGCCGTACAGGTGGAGGACGTCGAACGGGTCGTGGCCGCCGAGGCGCCGGACGGCAGCCCCGTCCTCACCGTCCGCACCCATGGCGGGCACACCGAGCGGCTCACCGCCGACCACGTCATCGCCGCCACCGGCTACCGGGTCGACATCGCGGCGATGGACTTCCTCGGCCACGAACTGCGCACCGGGCTCGCGGTGAGCCGTGGCACGCCCCGGCTCGGCCCCGGCTGCGTCTCCTCCGTCCCCGGCCTGTACTTCACCGGCCTGCCGGCGGCGTCGTCGTACGGCCCGGTGATGCGCTTCGTGTGCGGTACGGAGTTCGCCTCCCCACGTCTGGCGAAACACCTGGCGGCGGCCCACGGCTGAGGCCCCGGGCTGATCCGGCCCGGGCCGTCGCGTTCCCCGCCCGGCTGACGGCGGCGCGGTGCAGGCGAGGGACAGCCACCGCGCCGCAGGAGGGAGAGGGGATCATCGGGTTGCGGGCCGGCCGGAGCGACGGACGCGGCGCGTGCGGGCACGCCCATGCGGGCGGATCCGCGTGAGGCGGGCACGAGCGAGGAGCGGATCACCCGCCGTCGCCGCCCGGGACGAGGCGCCCTCCCGGGGTGACGCGGGGTGCGCTGCAGCCGACGGACCGGAGGGGCGGCTAGCCGGCCACTACGACGAGAAGCAGTCGTCCGCGCGCTCACCGGCACGTCCCCTCGTATCGACACCGCCATCAGGGAGTCAGGTGCCACCGGTTGGGGCGGACCAGTACGTAAGTACGCAGGACGACAAGATGAGTCGGCGGGGCGCGGTATCCGTATTCTCTGATCATGGCAGCTTCCCCCGCGTACGCACTGATCGCCACCGACCTGGACGGAACGCTGTTGCGCGGCGACGACACCGTCTCCGACCGGTCGCTCGCCGCGCTCGCGCGGGCGGTGCGGGCCGGTGCCCGGCACCTGGTGGTGACGGGCCGCCCGGCCCCGCGGGTACGGCCGCTGCTCAAGCACCTCGGCTGCACGGGGCTCGCGGTGTGCGGGCAGGGCGCGCAGGTCTACGACGCCGGGTCCGGCCGTCTGTTGTGGTCGGTCCGGCTGGACCGGGAGCTGGCCGAGACAGCGCTCGGCAAGATCGAGGCCGAGGTGGGGCAGGTCTACGCGGCCGTCGACCAGGACGGCGTCGACGGGCTCACGCTCATCGAGCCGGGCTATCTGATGCCGCACCCGACCCTGCCCGCCGTGCAGGTCGGCCGGCGCGACGACCTGTGGTGCGAGCCCATCAGCAAGGTGCTGTTGCGCCACGCCGAGCTCTCCGACGACGAGTTGGCGGCCGTCGCGCGCGCGGTGGTGGGCTCGCTGGCGACGGTCACCATGTCGGGGCCGGGGACCGTGGAGCTGCAGCCGTCCGGGGTGACCAAGGCGACCGGTCTGGCACTGGCCGCCGAACGGCTCGGGATCGCCGCACCGAAGGCCCTGGCGTTCGGCGACATGCCCAACGACATCCCGATGTTCGAGTGGGCCGGGCGCGGGGTCGCCATGGCCAACGCACACCCCGAACTCAAGGCGGTGGCCGACGAGATCACCCTGTCGAACGAGGACGACGGGATCGCCGCCGTCCTCGAAAGACTGTTTTCGACCGACTGACCGGCACATCAGTACGCGGTCGTCCGGCGCGGGCCCGGTGGAGACACGGCGGCCGCCCGGCACGCCCCCGTCCGTCAGGTGCGGGAACGTGCCGGGCGGCCGGTGTCCTGCCGGCCCGCGGGACTGTCAGTACGCGCCGAAGACGTTGTCGATCGACCCGTAGCGCGCGGCCGCGTAGTTGCAGGCGGCGGTGATGTTCGCGACCGGGTCGTAGATGTTGAAGGAGGTTCCGGCCACGTGGTACGCGTTGAACGTCGGGTCGATGACCTGGAGCAGGCCCTTGGACGGGATGCCCTTGGCGGCGTTGGAGTCCCAGAGGTTGATGGCGTTCGGGTTGCCCGAGGACTCCCGGATGACGTTGCGGTAGATGCCGTTGTAGGTGCCCGGGATGCCCTTCTGGCCCATGATCGCGAGGGACTCGCGGATCCAGCCGTCGAGGGTGTTCGGGTAGCCGGCGGGGGTGGTGGAGGCCGTGGTGGCGGCCGGGGCCGCGGCGGAAGCGCTGGTCGCCCCGATGAGCGGCAGGGCGAGGACGGCGGCACCGGTGCCGACGGCGGCGAGGGCGCGGACGAGGCGGGTGCGGCGGTGCTGAGCGGCAGCAGGCATGGGGAAGTTCCTCTCCGTCGCCTGCGAGGTGAGCTGTCGGGTGCGGGCGGGGAGGTGCCCGGCCGTGCCCGGGAAGGCACGGCTTTACCCCTAGCCGTTCCGGTGCGACGTGTGTCGTCCGGTCCGGCGACTTACCTGGTTCCCCCGCTCCTGCCGTACGAATGAGTTCGTCGATGGGTTACGTGGGCGGCGGCAGGATTAGGCGTCCGCCCGACGGCCCGGAACGTATGCGAGAGCACATGTCGGGAACAAGTACCGGATTCACACAACGTCCTATTTGACCTTGATCTATGCCCTATGAGGCACTTGATCCTTTGCGGTTGCCAACCTTCAACTCGCCAGCGGGGCAAGGGGAGAAGCGGGGTGCGGCGGGGGTGGGGTGCCACCGGGTGCCCGTGACCCAACTCACGAAATGGCAAAGTGCTTCAAATCGGACATGGGGGATTCGGGTGGATCGGCTCGGTGGTGGAACCCGTGAAACGGTGCCGGTCGTTCTCGTGATGAAGCGGCCGTGCGCGCGGAGCGTGCAGGAAGGTGGCGAAAGGGATGCCGGTGGGGCCGGCCGGGCGTTACTCCGCCCGCTCCTTAGTTCGAGACAAATTGGACGTATTCCTGTTAAGTCGATAAATGTCCGTTCTTAGTCCTTGATCAAAAACATACCGGTCATGACCTGATACCGCCCGGGCTGGACCGGTGGGCGCTATCGGTGATCGAAAGAGGACCGGATACGCTGACTTGAGTGATGGCAGCGACCTATCGACAAACCGTGTAATCGCCAGCAGACACCAGCAGACAGGAGACCCCTCGTGACCGTCGTCGGGCCGTTCGGGCTGAGCGTGCGGGACCAGGCTCTGGAAGCCGATGTCCAGGCCGGATTGGCGGCTGTCGAGGAAGGCTTGCTCGAGGCCACCAAGAGTGAGGTCCCGTTCATCACGGAGGCCGCGCAGCACCTCGTGCGAGCCGGCGGGAAGCGGTTCCGGCCGCTGCTCGTGATGCTCGCGGCCCAGTTCGGTGACCCCTACGCGCCGGGCATCGTGCCGTCGGCCGTGGTCGTCGAGCTGACCCACCTGGCCACGCTGTACCACGACGACGTCATGGACGAGGCGGCCGTACGGCGCGGCGTGGACAGCGCCAACACGCGCTGGGGCAACTCGGTCGCGGTCCTCACCGGCGACTTCCTCTTCGCCCGGGCCTCCCAGATCCTCGCCGACCTCGGCCCCGAGGCCGTCCGGGTGCAGGCCCTCGCGTTCGAGCGGCTGGTCACGGGCCAGATCCTGGAGACCGCCGGTCCCTCGGACGGCCGCGACCCGGTCGAGCACTACCTGGACGTCCTCGGCGGCAAGACGGGCTCGCTGGTGGCGGTCTCGTGCCGGTTCGGCGCGATGATGTCCGGCGCCGACGAGACGGTCGTCGACGTGCTCACCCAGTACGGCGAGCGGCTCGGCGTCGCCTTCCAGCTCGCCGACGACGTCCTGGACATCGCCTCCGACTCGCACGAGTCCGGCAAGACCCCGGGAACCGACCTGCGCGAGGGCATTCCGACGCTGCCCGTGCTGCGGCTGCGCGAGCGGGCGGCCCGGCTGGGGCTGGCCGAGGACATCGCGCTGTGCCAGCTGCTGGACTCCGACCTCAGCGACGACGCCCGGCACGCCGAGGCACTGGCCGCGCTGCGCGCTCACCCCGCGCTGGAGCAGGCCCGCCGGGACACCGTCCGGTACGCGGAGGAGGCCCGCGCCGCACTGGCACCGCTGCGGGAGTGCGACGCCAAGGCGGCGCTGATGGAGCTGTGCGACGCGGTGGTGCACCGGGCCGGCTGATCCCCGGCGGGTCCCCGGAGGGTCGCGCCTCGCGGCAGCAACCGGCCGTACGGTCCCGGCGCGGCCCCGCACGGCTCCACGGCCCCGCACGACCCCCCTACGGGCCGGTGGCAGGGCCCGGCCACGGCCTGTCGCGATGCGTGCCCCCGTGGGCGGCCTGTCGCGATGCGCGCGCTCCCCTGGGGCCAGCCCCGATGCGCGGGCCCTTGTGCGCGGCTTGTCGCGATGCGCGTGCCCCCAGACGGACCCCTCCGTTCCGGTGAGACCCCTACGGGTCGGGGGAGTCGCGGCCCCTGCGTGTCATACCGCAGGCGTACACGGACTTGGCTCCGAGGTCTGACGCTTCCTCATGGCCGATTTGGTGAGATGGACACCACGGACATCACCACTCCTCACCGATTCGGGTGAGAATGGCGGCTCTGGTGGACCAGCGTGGGGACAGCCGCCGCCGACGACGGAGGTAAGGCACACATGGCACCGTACGAAACCGACGACGCAGTGGACGGCGCGCGAGAGGAAACCCCGCACGCCGGACGCCGCAAGGCCGCCCGCTACGCGGTCCCGGTCGCGGTGGTGGGGGTGGCGGCGGCCACGATCGGGCTGGTCCCGGCGCTCGCCGCCTCCGGGGACCCCGACCTGCCCAGGATCAGCGCACAGCAGCTCATCGAGAAGATCGCCAAGTCGGACGTGCAGCAGCTGTCCGGCACCGTGCGGATCAGCACCGACCTCGGACTGCCCGACCTCGGCGGCCTGGGGGGCAACCTGGCATCGGGGGCGGCCAGGGGCTCCGGCGACGGCTCCTCCGCCGACCCGCGGTCCCAGCTCACCTCGCTGGTCTCCGGCGCGCACACCCTGCGCGTCGCGACCGACGGCCCCGAGAAGCAGAAGCTGTCGCTGCTGGAGAGCGGCTCCGAGTACAGCCTCATCCACCACGGCAAGGACGTGTGGGGCTACGACAGCAAGAGCAACGAGGTCTACCACAGCACCTCGGCCGACGCCGGCAAGGACCACAGGGCCGAGCCCCCGGCCACGCCCAAGGACTTCGCCGACGAGGCGCTGAAGTCGGTGGACGACACCACGTCCGTCACCGTCGACGGCACCGAGCAGGTCGCCGGCCGCGACGCCTACAAGCTGCTCATCAAGCCCAGGCAGTCCGGCACCACGGTCGGCGCGATCAGCATCGCCGTCGACGCGAAGACGGGCATGCCGCTGAAGTTCACGCTGACCCCGAAGAGCGGCGGCGCGGCGGTCCTCAACGTGGGCTTCACCCAGGTCTCCTTCGCGCGGCCGGCCGCCTCCGCCTTCACCTTCACCCCGCCCAAGGGCGCGAAGGTGACGGAGGAGAAGCAGCAGGGCCCCGCGGCGCGCCGGCACGCGCCGAAGCCGGACGGGTTCGGCAAGGGCCTCAACGGCGCCGACGTCCTCAGCAAGGGCTGGACGTCCGTCGCGGTCTTCGACACCGGCGCCAAGGGCGGCCTGCCGTCCGGATCCAAGGGCGGTGACCTGGGTGGCTTCCTCGGCTCGCTCGGTGAGAAGGTCTCCGGCAAGTTCGGCAAGGGCACGGTCTTCTCCACCCGCCTGGTCAACGTCCTGATCACGGACGACGGCAAGGCCTACGCCGGCGCGGTGACCAAGGACGCCCTGGTGAAGGCGGCGGACACGGGAAAGTAGCCCCGCTCGGGCACGACCAGCCGTGACCGTGCGTTGATCCTTCGGGGCCTTCAGGGGGCAGGACGAGTCGAGGGGGAGCCGATGGACGAACCGTCCGCCGCGGGGCGGGAGGCGGGGGACACCGGGGACGCGGAGCGGTGTGCCCCGGGTCAGGCGGAGACGAGCGTCATCGTCACCCGCGGCCTCACCAAGCGCTACCGCGGCGGACAGCTCGCCGTCGACGGCCTCGACCTGACCGTTCCGGCGGGCAGCGTCTTCGGCTTCCTCGGTCCGAACGGCTCGGGCAAGACCACCACCATCCGCATGCTGATGGGTCTGATCGAGCCGACGGCGGGCACGGCCGGCGTGCTGGGCCGCCCGATGCCCCGGGCGGCCCGTGCCGTTCTCCCGCAGGTCGGCGCGCTCATCGAGGGCCCGGCCCTGTACGGCTTCCTCTCCGGCCGGGACAACCTGCTGCGCTACGACGCCGCGGACCCGACCGCCGACCCCCGGACCCGGCGCGTCCGGGTCGCGGCCGCCCTCGACCGGGTGGGCCTCACGGCTGCCGCCGGCAAGAAGGCCAAGGCGTACTCGCTCGGTATGAAGCAACGGCTCGGCCTGGCCGCGGCGCTGCTCCAGCCGCGCCGGTTGCTCGTCCTGGACGAGCCGACCAACGGCCTCGACCCGCAGGGCATGCGGGAGATCCGCACCCTGATCCGGGAGCTGGCCGCCGACGGCACGACCGTCTTCCTCTCCTCCCACCTCCTCGACGAGATCGAGCAGGTCTGCACCCACGCGGCCGTCATGGCGCGCGGCCGCCTCGTCACCCAGGGGGCGGTGGCCGACCTGGCCGCCGGGGCGCGCGGCCGGCTGGTGGTGACCACCCCGGATCCGGCCGAGGCGGCCCGGGTGCTGAAGGAGCAGGGCGTCGGGGACGTCATCGCCGACGGCGACCGGATCAGCGGCGAACCGCCCGCACGGGACCTCGCCGAGGTGAACGCCGCCCTGGTCGCGGCGGGGGTGCGCGTGCGCGGTTTCACGCTCGTACGGGCCTCGCTGGAGGACGCGTTCGTGGCACTGACGGGGGAGGGTTTCGATGTCGCGGGCTGAGACGATCCCGGCGACCGCGCTGCGGCGGCCGAGCCCGCTGTGGACGTTGGGGCTGCTGCGCAGCGAACTGGTCACGACCATACGGCGCTGGCGCACGCTCGCTCTGCTCGGCGTGCTGGCCGCGGTGCCGGTCCTGGTCGGGATCGCGGTCAAGATCCAGACGCGAGGCGGGGCGGCGGACCACAGCGGCCAGGGCCCCGCGTTCATCACTCAGATCACCAACAACGGCCTGTTCCTGGTGTTCACGGCGCTGGCGGCGACGCTGCCGTTCTTCCTGCCGATGGCCGTCGGGGTCGTCGCGGGCGACGCGATAGCCGGCGAGGCGGGGGCGGGCACCCTGCGCTATCTGCTGGTCGCCCCGGCCGGCCGCACCCGGCTGCTGCTCACCAAGTACACGACCGTGATGGCCTTCTGTGTGCTGGCCACGCTGGTCGTCGCCGTCTCCGCCCTGATCGTCGGTGTGCTGCTCTTCCCGCTCGGCGATCTCACGACGATCTCGGGCACTCGGATCAGCTTCGCCGAGGGCCTCGGCCGGGCCCTGCTGATCGCTCTCGTGGTCGCCGCCTCACTGGTCGGCGTGGCGGCGCTCGGCCTGTTCGTGTCGACGCTCACGGGCAGCGGCATCGCGGCGATGGCGACCACCGTCGGCCTGCTCATCACGGTCCAGATCCTCGACCAGATACCCCAGCTGCACGCGCTGCAGCCGTACTTCTTCCCGCACTACTGGCTGTCCTTCGCCGACCTGATGCGCGACCCCGTCTACTGGGACGATCTGGTGAAGAACCTCGGCCTGCAGGCGCTGTACGCGGCGGTGTTCGGGTCGGCGGCCTGGGCGCGGTTCACGACGAAGGACATCAGCGCGTAGGGCCTAGCCGGCGGCCCTCTCGTGGGGGAAGCGGGCGAGGGGCGCTTCCTGGGCGAAGAAGCTCTTCGCGCGTGCCAGCGCCTCGGTGTCCTTCAGTACGTCGCCGGGTGCGCTGCCGTTGCCGAGCAGGACTCCGCCGAAGCGCATCCCCATGTAGGCGGCGGAGTTGTTGAGTGTGCCGACGTAGGGGTCGGCGACGGACGGCTCGTCGTCGGCGAGCGCCGCGATGCCCCAGAGGGTGCGGCCGGCCAGGGTCGCCCTGAAGTCGAGGCCCGGGGTGCGCAGCCAGCCGGACCAGTGGTCCAGGTAGCGCTTGGTGAAGCCGGACACCGAGTACCAGTACAGCGGCGAGGCGATCACGATGTCGGTGGCCGCGAGCGTGGCGTCCAGCAGCAGGCCGGTGGAGCTGTCCGCGGGCGGCCGGGCGTGGTCGCTGTCGTGCCGCAGGTCCGTGAAGTCGGGCAGCGGGTGCTCGGCGAGGCGTATCCAGCGCTGTTCGACATCACCGGGCAGCTGTTCGGCGGCCCGGCGAGCGAGCAGCTCGGTGTTGCCCTCGGCACGGGAACTGCCCAGGAGGAAGAGGAAGCGGCGTGTCGTCATGACTACCCCCGGCTGATCGGCGTACGACAATAAACTGCATGTGCATTATATGCACATGCAGCTATCTAGAGCCAGGGTCAGAGCCAGGGCCAGAGTCAGAGCCAGAGCCAGGGCCCGCCGCCGAGGGCGGACCCTGGTCCGTCCTCAGTGCTTCTGCCGCACCGAGACGCGCAGGCCGGAACCGTTCTCCCGCTGGATGAACACGGCTCCGTTCTTCAGCGTGGCGACGGGCGCCATCGTGCCCTTGGGCAGGGCTGTCCGTGAGCCGGTGCGCACGTTCAGCGCGGCGGCGGGCTTGGTGGAGATCTCCCTGGATGCGTCGATGTCGTCGTAGACGTCGTTCACGGCGTAGGCGGTGCCGTCGTCGGCGAGGGCGGTGATCTCAAGGGTGCGCTGCGCGCTGTCACCGGCCAGACACAGCCCCTTGCCCTTCTTCACGTCGAAGACGACCGAATTGGAGGCGATGTACGCGCCGTTCGGCGAGGTGACGGTCGGGCCGGGATTGGCGTCGTCGCTCTCTGCGCATTTCGTGCTCGCCAGCAGCCGGCCGCTCTCCATGTCGTGCGCGGACCACACGGAACCGCCGTTGTCGGCCGCCTGCCGCCAGTAGGCGACGAACATGCCGTTACGGACACCGAAGACGGTGCCGGAGCCGGCACCGTCAACGCCCTTGGGGGCGATGTCCTCGCCGGTCCATCCGCCGGGCACGGTCAGGCCGCCCGACGGTCCGCTCACGACGGGACCCTTCGTGGTGACGCCCACCACCGTGTCACCCACGCAGTTCTGCGGGCAGTGGGGAAGCACCTTGCTCAAGTCGCCGTCGTACCGTTTGACCGCACCGGTCACCGCGTCGACGGCCACGCTCTTCTGGACGGAGGACTGCCACGTGATCAGCAGCCCCGTCCCGCTGTCCCGGACCTGGACGAAGTCCGATCGCGGTCTGTCGTCGGGGACGGAGACCTGGTGCAGCGGCTTCACCGAACTGCCGGAGGCATCCGCGGGGTAGATGCCCACCTGCGTGACCTCCTGACTCTCGGTGAGAGCGTCACCGGGCTTCTGCCCGACCGCCCAGGCGGCGAAGTAAGCGCGACCGCCCTGCCGGACCGCCGTCAGCCGGGGCGTGGGCATGGCCCATTGAGCGTTCGAGTCGTCCACCGGCGGCGTCCGGAAGGGCGCACTCGTCCACCGCACCTTGCCCGTGGCACCGTCCCGCGCCTGGACCGCGTAGCCACTACCGGAGCGGATGATGTAGGCGACCGACTCGCCGTCCGTCGCCACTGGGTCGGCTTCGGCGAGAGTGTCCTTCGGAACCCAGTCGATCTGCTGGTCCCAGCCCTTGCCGCCGTCGTAGGCGGAGGGCACGGAGAGCTTCACCGGCGCGGCGCCCCCGCCCCCTCCGGACCCCTGCTGCCCGGTACCGCTGCCCGAACCGCCGTTCCCGGAGCCGCAACCGGCGAGCAACGCCCCGGCCAGGGCGGTCGCCGCGACGGTCATCCGCTTGCTGTGCATGTGGTGTTCCCTCCGAGGTGTCATGTCATTCCGTGGTGCTGTGCCCTGCGCCGCCGTCCGATGGCTGCTGGTCCCCGCCGACCAGCAGGGCCATGACACCGACCAGCGTGGCGCCGCTGACGATCTCACGGCGGGCGATCATCGAGGGAACCCGGGAGAGCGGGATCCATTCCAGGCGGTCGGACTCATTGCGTTCGGTGGGGGCCCCGATCCGGCGCGCGTCGTCCGTAAGGAACACGAAGTGACGGGCGTCGGTGATGCCGGCCGCGGGCTCCGCGTACACCAGCTCCCGCAGTGATCCCGGACGCCACCCCGTCTCCTCCTCCAGCTCCCGGGCGGCCGCCTGCACGGGCTCCTCGCCGTCCTCGACCAGGCCCATGGGCAGCTCCCACGCCCAGGTGTCCGTGACGAAGCGATGGCGCCACATCATCAGGACGCGCTGCCGGTCGTCGACGGCGGCCGGCACCGCGACATCGCGCAGCCGCACCACGTGGTAGTCGACCCGCGCGCCATCGGGCTGCTCGACGTCCAGGGAGCACAGGCGCACCCAGGGGGTGTCATGGATCGTGCGTTCACCGTGGACCGTCCACTGCATCGCGCGCTTCCTCTTCCTCGTCGTGTGGGGCGATCACCCATGCGGCCTGACGGCGCGGGGGCCGTCAGGCCGGGTGAGCGGTCATCGCGAAGGACCCTGCGGTTTGGGCGGCTGTTGCGGCTGCGGCCGGGCGGCGTTGGCGGGCCCTTGCCCCGGGCCCCCGACACCCTTGGTCCCCTGCGGCGTGACGCCGGTGGTGCTCCGGCCGCGTGAGGTGAGCGCTGCGGCCTTGGCGAGGGGGGACTGGGGGGCGGTGGACTGGGTGGTTTGCGTTGCCTGCGTTGTTTCTATGGTTTGGGATGTCTGGATCGTCTGGGTAGTCGTCTGGACGACCGTTCCCTCGGGTCCTTGCACCGTGGCGCGTGCCTGCTCCGGTGCTCCGGGCCCTGTGGCAGGGGCGGGAGCGGTGGTGGAGGCCTGGACGAGGGAGTCGGCCGCGTGTTCCCAGGAGTACGACTTGAGGATCTCGCGCAGCTGGGCTGCGTCCTCGGTGCGTTGGGGGAGTTGCTCCTTGAGCTGCCGGATGGCTTTCGCCCATGCCCTGATGCGGTGGGCCGGGTTGGCGGGCTCGGGGACTACGCAGGGAGCGCCCAGCTGTGAAGGCACCCGGTTCGCGTCCTGCAGGAAGCGTGCGGCGCCGCTGTCCTCGTTGACCAGTACGGGGACGCCGTGGCCCAGTGCCTCCGTGGCGACCAGGCCGAAACCCTCGTGCTTGGAGGGCATGATGAGGGCGTCGGCCTGCCGGATGTCGTTCTTGAGCGCATCACGGTGCGTGGAGAACGGCAGCACGGTCACGTGCTCGCCGCCATGTTCCCTGAGTTCTTCCTGGAGCCTCGCAAGGTCTTCTTTTGGAGCACCGCGAATCGTGAGATGAGCGGCTAACCCGCGGGCGTTCAGCAGTTTCACGGCTTGGGCTGCGTCCTCAAATCCTTTGAGAGTGTCGCCTGCTCGTCCCAGGCCCAGGAGTTGAAGGGGGCCCTCCTGCCGCTGAGCGTGCTGGACGAGGGGTTCGATCACGGTGCCCGGGACGAGTTCGTGCGCACTCGGCACCTGTTGGTTCGTGGCGGCCAGCCGCTTGGCTTCGTCTGTCAGCAGGGGTCCCACTCCCACAACCACGTCGACGCGGGCCATCACCACACGCTCGATGCCCGAGTCCCGAGCCGCCTTCTCCGTCGCTTTCCCGGCATCGCCAACGTACTTGAAGAAGGGCAGCCGTTCAGGGCTGGTGTGCAGGAAGTGAGCGACCCGTGCGTTGGGGTACCAGCTGTCGCGGATGGCTACGGCAGCCGGGCCCGAAAAGCGTGAGTGACCGATGATGAGGTCGAACGGCTGCTGGTTCGGGTCTGGCAGCCCGAATACTGTCGGGCGCTTCGTGGCGCACTGCTGTTCCAGCCAATGGCGTCCCTCGACTTGTCCCTTCGGCGGTTCCACGGTGTGGAGCTTCACCCCCTCGTGGCCGTCGTTCACCGGCGTGACAGTCAGAAGAGTGACGTCGTGGCCGCGGGCTGCGAGGGCCATGCTGATCTGTTCGTTGAAGACGGGCACACCGCCCAGCCCCATGCCGCTCAGATCGCACAGCACGAGGATCCTCTGACGCCGTTCGTCTGACATGGGCCGCGCCCTCACAGTCCGATGTGAGCGCCGAGCTCACGCCGGAAGCGCTTGTCGATGAAGTAGCACAGGTCATAGACGCTGTAATGGATTCGGCCGGTGTGCAGCCCCGGGCGGAGGCGGGCGGCCAGCTCGTCGAGCAGCTCGGCGAAGACGACCGCGCGGGTTGCTGAAAGGACCACCTCTTGCGCGCCCAAGTGACGCTCAGGCGGGTACCGGTACTCGGTGGGTGTCCAGGGCGCGGGCCCGCTGGCGAAGGACTGGGCCCAGTCTTCGGCCCGAATCTCCATGCTCTTGGGCTGTCGCTGCCCGCTGTCCGTGGACGAACCCCATACCAGGTCATGCGCAGGGTCGATTCCGTCGACGTGCTCGCGCCAGATGGGTGCAGGACGGCCTTGGAGGAGGGCGAGGACGTCGGACGCGGCGATCGAAGCCTCCAACATCACAGAGAAGTCCCCACTCGCCTTCAGCTCCTCTGGAGTTGGGACGGCCTCGGCCGCCCGCCATGCCGCCGCTCGCAGGTCTTCCAGGCGCATCGGCAGGTCGGGCACGTCGCTGACGGTGTGGGAAGCGGGGATGACCCAAGGCTCGGTCCCTGGCGCCCAGGGGGGGGAGGCGGATGTGCCCAGGGGAGCGCGAAGTGCGTTGGCTGCTTCATGGGCGAGTGTGCTCAACCGTGCGGCCTCGGGGCCGATGGTCACCGGGGGCCGACCGGGGGCCAGCCGGTAGGCGAGTTCACGCAACGCGGAGACGGTCCGCAAGTGCCGACCAGGAGTGGTCATGACGCAGGCGCCAGGCTGCAATTGTTCATCCACCAGATACCCGGGGTCGGCGTTCAGACGGGTCGTCCAGTCCTCGTGGGCTTCCTGGAAGCCGAGGGGCCGGTCCTCACCGCCTGGCGCACGGCGCGTGATGAGGTGCCGTGCGGGGTCGGACGGTTCACCGACCCTCGGCTCCTCCGTCTCCCCTGCAAGCAGGCAGTCCTCCAGCGCCTGCCAGGCAGCGCACCTCTCGGGCGGCCACCCGAACTCTGAATCCTGTTCCGTCCAGCGCCAATCCGGGGTCTCCTGCGACCACAGCATCCGAGCCGCCGCCGAGTACAGCTGCTCGTAGGCGAAGGCCAAACCTGTCTGATCGTGCGTCATGTTCCTCTCCCAGGCCGGTTCCGGCTGCTTTGTGATCTTGATCATCCGTGTCTCATGCTCGCCGTCGACGCCGTGCGAGTCCACCGCACTCAGCACGTCGACATGGCGGGGGAGTTCGGCGAGCCGTCGGCGGCACGGCGCTGATGCACTCCGCCCGCGCGGAGGTAGGGCGCCGGGACTGTGAAGGGCGAACCAGGCGGGGGCCGGGGCCGAAAGCACGACGGGGATTCGGGCCGTACGAATCGTCCGGCATCCACGTCCGTGAGTCGCCGGTCGGCGGCATGAGTGAAGGCGAACGGCCCGGGGCCGGGTTCGGGGAACCCGGGGCCGCACGACGCGGGCCGGGAGCCCGTACCGACCCCGTTCCGCCGCTGCCGGTCACCAGCGGGACCAGGCCGGCGGCCGGGCCAGGTCCGGGAACCGCTCGGCAGGCCCGGGGACTTGACCGCTGGGGCCGTACCGTCGATCCCTGGCGCACCAACCGCGGCGTGTGCGGTTCCGCAGCGGACTCCGCCGTCACAGCGTTCGCTCGCGGCGCCCCGGGCGTCCACCTCACGCCCGCGTCCCAGCGATCACGGGCGCGGTGCCCGCGCGGGCCTGTGCTCGGAGCGCGGGGGAGACGACTGGTCTTCTGCGGAGTCTCCGGGCAGCCATGCGTCATCTCCCTCGCGTCCCTGCTGCACGTCACCGGCCGACGCGGGGCCGCCGGGACCAAGCAGCGATTGTCCGGTGTCAGCCGTCGTACGCCTCCACCACCGGAACCGCCTTCGCCCGGTGGCTTCCCTCCTTGCAGCCCGCGAACGGGCCCGTGGGGGAGCGCAGCTCGGAGAGTACGGGGCCCAGATGGTCCCGGTGCCACAGGGCGGGGCCGGAGACGCCCGCCGCCGGGTCGGTGTACTCCTGCCAGGCGAGCCACAGGGCGTGCAGCCGGGCGACGGCCTCCAGGTGCTCCCACCAGCGGGAGCACCAGGGCTGCTGAGAGGTGACCTCGCGGCCGTACACGGGCAGCAGGAGGTCGGCCACCCACAGGGCCAGGTTGCGCATTTCCTCGGCGTACTCCGCGCCGTCCAGGTAGAGGATGAACGGCGGTGCCGCCGGCTGTTCCTGTGCTGTGGTCATCGGAATGCTTTCTCTGCGGCGCGGGCGGTGATGGCCTTCACCTCGGCCTGGGCGGCGGCCTGGATACGGTCGGCACCGGGCTCGGCGTACCAGGGGCGCAGCCGGATCAGCGCCGGCTTGATGCCGGTGGCCAGGAGGAGAGCGGTGCCCTTGGGCAGGGCACGGATACGGTCGGCGGGCAGGATGCGCTCCAGGCGGTACGAGGTGGACCGGGAGCGGCCGTCCTTGCTCTTGGAGTAGCTGACCGTGGACACGTCGTGCTCGCCCACCAGGCGGGAGACCTTCTCGACGAAGTCGGCGTCGTCGAGGCCCGCGCCCAGCAGCTTGATGGTGGCCGCACCCCACAGCGCGTCCATTCCGGCCTCGCCCCAGACGCGCACGCCCTGCCGGTAGCTCTGCAGCAACGTCACGATGTTGATGCCGCGCGAGCCGAGGTGGGAGTAGAGGTCGGGCAGGTCGGAGATGCGGCAGACGTTGGCGGCCTCGTCCAGGACCGCCGTCATCGGCGGGTCGAGACGGCCGCCCAGGCGCTCGGCGGCGACCACGCCGGCGCGCAGGACCGAGTCCGCGGCCGCCGCGATGACGCCCGCGGCCGACCCGCCGCCGTCCTTGGAAAGGAGGTACAGGGTGTCCTTGGACAGGACGTGCTGTTCCGGCCGGAACTGCGGCATCCGCGGATCAGGCGTCACCCAGGCGGCGATGGCCGGGTCCAGGAGGCAGGCCACGCACTGGCGGGCCGTCTCGTAGATGCCGTCCCGGGTCTCGACGGCGCCCTGGACGGTGCCCTGCAACTGGTCGGCGAGGGCGGGCATGGCCGCGTCGCGCAGCAGGTCGATCGGGGTGCGGTCGGCCGGGTCGGCGAGCCAGGCGAGTACCTCGCCGACCCCTCGTTCACCACGGTTGGCGGCGTGGAAGAGGGCGGTGAGGGTGTTCTGTGCGGCCGAGATCCAGAAGTCCCGCTTGGAGGCGTCGTCGTTGACCGCGCCCACGAAGTGGCCGGCGAGGCGCCGCGCGCCCTCGATGGTGGTGGCGTCGGCGAGCATGTCCCACCACATCGCGCGCGGGGTGTGCGCGATGCCCTGCGGGTCGAACACCCAGACCTGGCCGACGCGTTCGCGTTCGGCTCGGGTGACGCTGTAGACATCCGCCTTGTTGGAGGTGAGCAGCACACTGCCCTGGGCGCGCAGGACGCGGGGTACGGCGATGCCGGTGGACTTGCCCGCGCGCGGTGCCATCAGGTCCAGTTCCACGTCCTCATAGCTGGAGCGCAGCTCGGGGCCGTTGGGCTCCAGATTGCCCAGCAGGTTTCCCGACTCGTCGGGGAGCACCTTGGCCGCCTTGGACAGGGACGGCCGCAGGTCACGGGCGCGTGCCGCAGCCCCCTTGGGCAGCAGGCCGGCCAGTTCCTTGCGGCCGGCAAGGCCGCTGGGGCGGGACGTGCGGCGCCGAAGGAGCACGATCAGCAGCACGACGAGGGCGACGAAGAGGCCGAAGACCGTGGCGATGCCGGCCGTCACCGCTCCGCTCGACGTGCTTGGCCATAACCCCTGTGGGCCGTGCTCGACCAGGGTCTGCAGCGTCTTCAGCGAGAACGGCGGCGGGTTCCAGCCCGCGCCGGACACGGCGGCGCCCAGCGTGCCGCCCAGCCAGGCGCCCGCGAAGGCACCGCCGACGAGGGCGGCGCCGCCCGGAATGATCCAGGGCAGAAGGTCGTCCCCGGAGGAGTTGCCCTTGCGTGTGGGGCGCGGCGCACTCATCTCGAGGCCTCCGTCCGCTTCGACAGGTTCAGTCCGTTCCCGGTCCAGCGGGTGTTGGTGTTGTGCAGGTTGCGTTCCGTGTCGGTGATGGACACCTTGATCGGGATACCGGGACGGCCACCGACCTTGATCAGGAAACGGCCTCGGCCGGGCGGTTCCTCGTGGCCTCCGGTGCTGGCCCAGCCGGGCGGTGACGACCAGGACGAGACCAGCTCGATCTCCCGCTCCGACATCCCTACGATCTCGCCCAGTTCGCGCATCTCGGTGCGTGGCAGTCCCGCGCACACGACCATGCCGGCCCGCTCCACGAAACCGCGTGCCTTCGCCCGGTCGGCCTCGCTGCCCAGTGCCTCGGCGTCCTTGAGGGTATGGGTGATCTTGGCGTCGCCTAGACCGAGGGAGCGGTTGAGGCGGGTGAGGGCGTCGATGCGCTCGACGATGCCGGAGGCTGCGCGCAGTGGTCGCCACAGTTCGTCCAGAACGGTGAAGAACCAGCGCTGCGGGGCGAGTCCGGCGTCCGCGAGCGCGTGCGCGGCGGCCACCGTCCCGAGCCCGTCGGACCAGGCGGCGAGCATCGCCGCCGCGGTCAGCTGGGTGTCGGCCTCGCCGATCCGGGAGATGTCCACGCACACGGCGGGCGAGGCCGGGTCGATCCTGGTGGACGTCTCGGAGGCGAACGTGTCGCCCAGCGGGCCGTCGAGAACACCGAGCAGCGAGCGGTGCAGTGGGTCGACGGCTTCCTGGTAGCGGGTGACGTTTCCGCGGTCCAGGGTGACCGCGCGCACCCGGTCGGGGCCCTCGTCCAGCACCCGCAGCAGGTCGGGCAGAAGGGGGGCGCGGCCGGGTCTGGCTCGTTCGGCCAGGTAGTGCAGGCAGGCTGAAAGCACCGACTGCTCGTGGTCGTCCATCGGCCGGCCACGCACGATCGTGATCAGGGCGGCGACCATGTTGAGGACACGACCGTGTGCCTCGGCGGCCAGGACCTTCCCCGCCTCGCCGCCGATCTTCGCTGCGGCCTGGCCCATCGCGCCGGGGTCGAGCACGTTGATGCCGCCCACACCGCGCCCGATGGAGATCACCTGGCCGCCGAGGGCCCGCACGGTGTCGGCGTAGTCGGGCTTCAGGTCACCCAGCACCAGCGGGGTGACGCCGGTCGCCGCGAGCCCGATCAGGATCCGGTTGACCAGCGTCGACTTGCCCAGACCCGGCATGCCGAGCATGAACAGCGACGGGTTGGAGATGTACCGGGCCCGGGTGAACCAGGAGATGGGGTCGCCGCACACGGTCGCACCGGTGTGCAGGTGCTGGCCGAGGGGCACGCCTGTCATCGGGGCACCCGAACCCGCGGCGAACGGCCACAGACCGCACGCCTGCACGGTCGTCGCGCGCCACATCGTGGGCGGGTCGAGATGGCCGACCTGGCCGCCACCCGGCCCGTACCAGCCTCGCGGTGGGGCCACGGAAGGGCGCTGCGGACGCCGTTCTTTGCCGCTCACAGAGCCTCCCTGATCTGGTATGGGACGAGGGTGTGCTGCCAGGGCAGGATGCCGACCGGCAGGGTGCAGGTGAACGCGGACGCCTGCATGCGGTCGGCCGGGCGCATCAGGATGCGGGAAGACGCCTGGAGGTTGCGTACGGTGATCGCCGCGTCATGGAGTTCGTCCTCGTTGTCGACGGTGACCGTCACCATCAGGGAGAACTCGACCAGTCCGGCCCCGGAGGCCTCCTCGGCCGCGGTTTGCTCGGCCGCCCGGATCTC
The DNA here is from genome assembly GCF_014649495.1 of Streptomyces filipinensis. GTDB lineage: Bacteria > Actinomycetota > Actinomycetes > Streptomycetales > Streptomycetaceae > Streptomyces > Streptomyces filipinensis. The sequence continues at coordinate 154,008 of NZ_BMTD01000019.1, forward strand.
GGAGCTGGCGCGGGCCTGGACCAGGCCACCGCGCGACGACGCCATGAAGTGCGCGGCCCGGCGGTCGGCCTCCACGATGCGGGCGGAGGTCGCTGGATCGATCGGCCGGTAGACCAGCGAGACCCGCTTGCGGCGGGTGCCGGGCGCCGGCTCCAGCAGACCGCGCAGCACGTTGGAGCGGACGGTGCCGCGTGGGGCGAGCGTCAACATCCAGGTGCGGGAGACACCCGAGTCGTGCTTGTACGCGGAGACGGTCTCGACGGCGGCTGCGGGGCCGGAGTCCTCCCACTCCACACCGGTGGTCGTCTGCTCGGCGCGGACGCTCAGGACGTCAGGTGCGACGGCGGGGTCGTAGGCCACCCGCACCACCTCGGCGATGCGTTCGGCGGAGAGCGGGTACGCGGCACCGCCGCCCGCGGCGATCAGCCCCGACAGCAGCCCGGGAAGCCGCATGGACAGGTCGGTGATGACGTCGTCGGCGTCCCGCTTGGGGCCGCCGGCCGGGCCGTAGGTGAGGGCGATGTACGTGTGCATCTCCGAGGAGGCGGTCGGGTAGCGCTCGACGACCTCCTCCATCACGGCGCGGGCGGCCGCGGGTGCGTCGGGGGAGATACGGGGCAGAACCTCCGCGGCGAGCCGCGTACCGGTGTCGGGGGCCGTCTCCACGACGACCTGGGCGCCGCGCAGACCTGGCTCGTGGGAGAGCCGCGACAGCCAGTCACCCCAGGACGCCACCCAGATGTCCACCTGCTGGGGGTCGACGAGTGAGCCGCCGTCGGGCTCGCAGGCCAGGACCAGGGTGTACAGGTTGCGGCCCGGGTGGTGGATCACGCCGAAGGGGCGGTCGTAGGCGTCCCGGCCCTCGTGCATCTTGGTACGGGCGAGCAGGCCCGGGGGCTGGAACCGGCCGCCGGGGCGCCGGGAGAGGGGCCCGGAGATGTAGGTGGTGGAACCGTTCGCCTTGCGCTTCATCCAGCCGATGCGCAGGGTGAGGAGCTGGTAGATGTTGCGGCCGTCCGCCGTGCGCAGCGCCAGTGGGGCGAGGGCGAAGGCCGTGGGGATGAGCACCACGATCGCCGCCGCGAGGGAGACCAGCGAAGCCAGCAGCGCCACGACGAGACCGCCGAAGGCGACCACGGTTCCGAGTAGCCCGAGTGGGCCGAAACCGGGGCGGCGCGGGCGTCGCCAGTTCCCGTAGGTGGGACGCGTCAGGGCGTCGAAGGACATGGGTTCCCTTCTTCTGGTCTTCCGGCTTCAGCGGTGGGGGGAGTCCGGCTTCAGCGCTGGGAGGAAGGCGGTCGGGCCCCGGTTCGTGGGACCTGGCCGCCGAGGAGTGGCCGGCGGGGTGCTACTGGTTGTGGCCCTTCATCCCGTCGTTGTCGTCCAGGGAGTTGACCACCTCGGACGCCGCGGCGACCGTGGTCTGTGCGACCACGGCGGCGGCCTGCACGGCCACGGTGGCGCCCCCGGTCGCGGCACCGGCAGCCGCTCCGCCCGCGGCACCCGCGGAGCCGCCGGCCCCCGCGCCGCCGCCCGCGGTCGGGGCAGGAGCCGGGGCAGCGCCCCCTTCGGACGGCGAGCCCTTCGGGCCGGGGCTGCCCGCGCCTCCGCCCATGCCGCCGGAGGCGATGCTGACGGCCCCGCTGGCCAGGTTGTTGACGGCGTTGAGCGTGACCGTGCCGCCGGACGTGCTGCCGAGCGCGGCTGTGGCGGGGACGATCAGCTTCAGCAGGGCGGGAAGGGCGAAGACCGAGAGGATGAGCATGCCCATGCCGGCGATGGTCTGGTTGAGGTGCCCCGGGTTGTTCTTCTGCTCATCCGCACTGTGAGTCAGGGCCGTCGCCGAATAGATGATCAATGCGGCGGCAGGTTTGTAGAGCACCCAGGCCGAGAGCCAGCCGATGTGCTTCTTCCACCAGCCCTCGCCCCACCCGGTCATGGACGAGACGGCAGCTAGCGGCAGCGTGCCCACCAGCATGATCAGCACACCGATGCGGATGTACATGAGGCATATCTGCACGAAGGACGACAGCATGACCAGCAGGCCGAAGATCAGAATCAGGCCGGGCGCACTTAGGTTCGCCACGCCCAGTATCCTGTCCGCCCGTTCACCGAGGTCGGATTTCGCGTAGATGTCCCGGGCGTATGCGTCGGAGGCGTCGGTGAGTGCGCGTACCACGGGCACCGCGAGCCCGCCGACCAAAAGGACCTTCCACATTCCCGTGAAGGCTTGCTTCATGGGCTGCCCCTTGCGGTCGAGGGCCATCTTGATCGCGGCGATGAGTAGGCTCGCCACGGCTACATACCCGACCAGCCAGCTGGTCACGTCGTGAATGTTCGTGGAGCTGTTGCTGGGATCCCCGACGGTGATGTCCATCCAGACGCCGTTGAGGGCCTGCAGCGTCTCCGAGGTAGCCGTACCGATCGCGTCGGCGAAAGCCTTCACCGCGCCGCCCGCGACTGCCTGGCCGCCCGCTTCGATGGGTTTCGTGATGACGTCGCCGATGCATCCGGTTATGCTGTGGCACCCTGCCATCTCAGGCCCCCCAGGTGACGAAGCCGTCTGTGCCGTCCACACGCGATACACCGCTGAAGATGGTGCCGTCCGAGTCGGCAACCACCTTCCAGTCCCCGTCCCGCCAGCGCAGCGTCATCGATAGAGACCCGTACTTGCTGGCGCCCGGCACACCTGCCAGGAGCATCACCGTCGCCTGCTGTTTGTTGTAGGAGAGGACCGAGAAGCCGGTGTAAGTGATGCCGCGTGGCTGGCCGGACAGGGATTGGTCCTTGTCCTTGGACCGCTCGGCGACGAACTCGTCACGCCCTGGGCCGGGTACGACCTGCCGCTCGACGACCTCACGCCATCCCGGGAAGGCAAAGTGGTCGCCGATGGCATGAGCGGCGAACACAGCGCCGGTGGGCGTATGGGCGAAACAGGACCAGATGGAGCCGTCGAACTTGAGTGGACCCGCAGTCCTGGACACCGGTACGAGGTCCGTGCCGTTGGCCTTCCAGGAGACGTCCTTCGGCGGTGCCGTGGGCCTCGCCTGGTCGCTGTCGTCGGTGTGGCATCCGGCGGGCCGGTCACCTTGGCTTCCGCCCCCGCCGCCCTGGGCGTTGGTCCCGCTGGGCGTAGGGGAATGGGCAAGGCCACGTGTTCCGCCGCTGCCGTGAGTCATCAGAGCGAAGGCGCCGAGGACCACAAGCACCAGAAGGAATCCGGCCGACAGGATCCAGCCCCGTTGCTGCCAGAACGGCTGCTCCCACTCTCCGCTGCCCCTGCGAGGCCGGCCGGAATTCAACATGCCTCACTCCTTCCGTCGAGTCTGAGTCGGGTCAGGTGAAGACGAATTGGACGACGGGACCAGCGGTGGCAACCAGGACACACCCACCGAGAACCATCCCGAGTCGGCCCATGTGCTCCGAGCCCTCGCCACGGCGCATGGAGACCGCCATCATCGCGCCGGTGATCAGCACACCTGCCACGCCCGCAGCGGTACCGACCCAGGCGAGAAGACCGAGGACCGTATTCACCTTGTCGGTGAGCTTCGGAGGGGCGTTTCGGCTGGGTTGCGGGACACCGCCGTCCGCGAGAATGAGGTAGGTGTGCGCCTTGACTGCGAGCGCCTGGATCATGAACTCTCCCCGATCGGGTCGGCCGTGCGGCCGAGTAACTGTTCGAGCGTCAAGTGCATTGCTTTATAAGGATCTAGTGAGCCCTGAGAGCCAAGTGGCTTACAGCAGACAGCCGTAGTGATCCTCCGCTGCCCGGCGAGGTGTCTGGGCAGAGGGCGAGCCGGCGGTCGCTCCGAGCCGCTGCCTAGCTCTGTCACTTGCTGATGTTCCAGAAGTCCAGGCCCACGAACTGCACGATGGGACCCGCGCAGGCTGCGATGACGCATGCGCCGAGCACGATGAGGAACTCCTTCAGATGCTCTTCGGCGTCACCTGTTTTCAGCGCGATGGCCATGCGGGTGCCGACAATCATCAAGCCCGCCACGCCCGCCGCAGTGACCAGCCAGGCCAGGTATCCGAGGACGGTGTCCAGTGGGGTGGTGGCCGTGGACGGCGGGGTGTAGTCGCCGGCCATCAGCAGTCCCGCGTTCATCCGTTGCTCCTCGCGCGTGCGTCTTGGGCGACCAGAGCGGCCAGCCCGGATGTATCCCTCGGGGCGGGCACTGTGAGGTCTCCGGTACGCCAGGCGGACACCCATGGCACCCGGTGGACTTGCACCACCGAACCGATCACCTTGATCCGCTGCTGCAGTGACCGGGGCAGCCGTCCTGGCGCATCAGCGATCAGGGCGACGGCGATCAACTCGATGCCGGGTGGCTGCTCACCGCGCCGGAACAGGTCGAGTGCGCGTGACACGGCTTGCAGCCCGGCGGCGTGCGTGCGGGCCACCAGCACCACTGAGTCCGGTTCGCCGCGGTCCGGCCTGGGCCAGGAACGTCCCAGGTCGATTCCTCCGAAGACCGCCGACAGCGTGGAGGCGCCAGCACCGCCGTGCGCTGCCACCCAGGCTAACGTCCGTTTGGGGAACGCCACTTGTGTGCCTTGCGTAAGGGGGTTCGGCTGTGAGGGCGCGCTGGCGACAGGTCCGCGAATCCAGATCTCCGGGCCGCCCGGTGGGCTCATTCGCACAGTCAACTCCGCTCCCCCGTGGTGCGATGTGGCTTCGCCGCCTGATTTTCGCCGATGAAAGAGTGACAGGTAGCACTGGGTGAGGCCTTGGTGCAAATTTGTGACCGGCTGGATACTCGGATCCGGTCTGTGTCCGGTGAGACTCAACAGGTCTCTGGGCGACGCAAGTTGACGCAGGGGGAGCGGATGTCGAACAACGGGGGAGGAGTGGCCGCCTGGGTGGTGGGCGGCAGCGTTGCCGCGGTCGTCCTGCCGCTGATCCTCATAGTCGGGGCCAGTGGCAACGGGAGCGGTGACGCCCAGGCCGACGTCAATGGTGTGAGTGGAGGTCTGAAGAGCGGTGCGGTGAAACCCGAGTACGTTCCGTGGATCCTCAAGTCCGGCGCCCAGTGTGACGTCATCAAGCCGGCTGTCATCGCCGCCCAGATAGAGGCCGAGTCAGGCTGGCGCCCTGACGCGGTGTCGCCGGTGGGGGCTCAAGGCCTGTCACAGTTCATGCCCGGCACCTGGACGACCTGGGGCAAGGACGAGGACGGCAACGGTGTCGCCTCGCCCTTCGACGCCGCCGACGCGATCATGGCGCAGGGGCGCTACGACTGTTTTCTCGCCAAGGACGTCGAAGGATACAAGGCACACGGAGAGGCATCCGGGGAGACGTTGGATCTGGCACTGGCGGCGTACAACGCGGGGCCGGACCGGATCCGGCAGTTCCACGGCATGCCGCCGTACACCGAGACGCAGAACTATGTTGTCCGAATCAAGTCGCTGATACCCAAGTACGAGTCGGTCGGCGACACGCAGGGCGGCGGCAAGTTGCCCGACGGCCAGAGGATGGCGATGCCGCTGAGCGGAAACCCGCCGGTCACCTCGCCGTTCGGAATGCGAATGCACCCCATCCTGCATGTGTGGAAGCTGCACACCGGCATCGACTTCGGCGTGCCGGCCGGCACGCCGTTCCTCGCGGCCCGGGACGGCAAGGTGACGTCCGCGGGCTGGGCCAACGGCTACGGAAACCGCGTGGTGATCTCACACGGCACCATCGACGGCAAGCAGATCTCCACGACGTACAACCACATGTCGGCCATCAGCGTCTCCGTGGGACAGCAGGTCAGGGTCGGACAGCAGGTCGGAGCGGTGGGCTCCACCGGCTTCTCGACCGGTCCGCACGCCCACTTCGAGGTCATGGTGAACGGGCAATATGTGGATCCCGCACCGTGGCTGGGACTGAAGTGACGGGACAGGAGGCGAGGAGATGATGAGGACACGCTTCGCAGGAGCCGGGCAGCGCTCGGTGGCTGGCCTGCTCACAGCTGTCTCCGGCTTCGCCCTGTTGTCGGCGTGTGGACTGCCCGACCACCGCGTGGACGACGCTAAGCACGGTGCTACGGCGTCGGCGGGACCCTCCTTCGTCCCCAAGGCCCCCGTGCCGTCCGGTAAGGCCCTGGGCCCCGACGCGCATGTCGCGCACCCGGGCAACGTGAACGGCACCGACGCCAGTGTCGTGGCCAAAGCATGGGCCGAACTGGCATACAGCTACGACACCAAGTACGACACCAGCCCACACGACGCGGTGCTCCGCGCCTCCCGTTGGTTCACGGAACGCAAGGCGGCCGATGAGCGCCAGTACCAACCCGCGAGCGGCCCCGGGGTCGAATGGAACACCTGGGCCAAGCACCACGCCTGGACCACCGTGACCGTGAGCAGCGAACTGGAGGACGACGCGCCGCGGGACAGCAAGACGGTCGCCTACCGGTCCCTCGTCGTGCGCGGGACCGCGCACGGCCGGGACGGCTGGACCGGCACCGGACCGCGGCTGAATGCCTACGTCAAGCTGGTACGTTCAGTCGCCGGGGCACCATGGCGCGTGGACGACGTGATGGTCGTCGTGGCCGCGACACCGCCGAGCGCTGATACGTCGCCGGCGTCCGCCGGCTCGTCCTCCGACTCTTCCGCCCAGTGAGGTAACCGATGTCCAGATTCAGTCGCAGCGGTCGTAAGCGGCAGAAGGACGGGCCTGGACAGGAACAGCCGTCCTCACCCGGGCTGCGCCCCATGGAGGTTCACGTCTCGGCCGACGGAAGTGCCACGGTGGGAGGCCTGCCGGTGACCGCGGGACCCGGCGAGACCACCCAGGACGCGGTGCTGAACTACCTGCACCGCCTGGTGCTCGCGACCGGGTACGCGGTTGCCGCGACGGTTCACGACGAGCGGATCGGGTACAGCACGCCGATCCAGGTCGCGGCCGACGGCTCAAGCGCTTTCGCGGGAGAGCCGGTCCTGCTGGCCGGGCCGATCTCGCTGACCACGGCCGGCGCGCCGGCGATGTCTCAGGCCGCGACACCCGCTGCGGCAGTGCCAGCCGCCGTACCGGATGATCCGCACCCCGGGCCGGGCAAGGCGACGCGTGTCCTGCGGGCCGTGCCGGATCCGGCGCCCGAGCAGTCCGTGGCGGAAGCAGACACAGGAGCCCCAGCGGCATCCCCCGTGGCCCCGCAGCCCGTTCCTTACGGCGCGGCCGCCGAGACCACGGCGTTCGCGCAGGCCGATCCGCTGGCGCAGGCGGCCCCTCCCGGGCCCGCTCCAGCGCCCGCCGAGGCGGCGATGCCCGCGCAAGCGGCCCCTGCTGCCCAGGTCACTTCCGCGCAGGCCGCCTCGCTCGCACCCGTGGGAGCGCCGGTCGCGCACGCCGCAACGCCGCCCCCGCAGGATGCCGTGCCCGCAGGGGCCACGGCCCCGTCGCTCCTCGCGGAGCCGGTCCGCCGGATCAACGAGGCGGTCGGCATGGGCCGGATCGAGTCGGCCGCGGCGATGGCGGAGCAGACCATCGCGTCGGCCGCGCAGGCGCTGGGCGCAGACCACCCGGAAGTGCTGCAACTGCGCGAACTGGCCGCGTACATCGCCTTCCTGGCGGGTGACGCGCGCCGCTCCTTCGCCCTGTCCATGGAGGTCGCCCAGATCCGCCGACGCCACAACGACGAGCGGGCCCTGACCAACGTGCAGAGCGCCGCCGCGGCTTGGCGTGGTGTGCGCGATCCCGCGCTGGGACTGGCCCTAGGCCAGGAACTGATCGCCCTGTGGGGCGAACTGGCCGCCGGCGGCGGCCCCGCGGCAGCCGATCCCGCGCAACTCGAGGCGGCTCGCGCCCGTATGGGCCGCCTCGCCGAACGTGCTCGCGCACGGTCCACCGCTCAGACACCGACGGGAACCCCCCATGCCCAGGGCCGTTGACCACGTCGGCCCCCCGGGTGGCGAGCACACCCGCCGCCGGGCTGAGGCCGCACGCCTGCGCCGCCGCCCCGCCCGGCCGCGGGTCGAGGTGACCGTCAACGAGTTCACCGGGACCGTGAGCTGGCGCACCCTCTCGGCCAGAACGCCGCTCGCGCCGGGAAACGGCGCCAGGAGGGACCGGCCGGTGGCGCGCACGCCAGAGTCCGCGCCACCCACCCTGCGCGCGCGGGCGGCCGCGCTGCGTGCCGCGGGATTCGATCCGCAGCGGGTACCCGCACGTGGTGCCGCGCCTGTACCCACACATCCCGCCGCCGTGCGGGCGGCTGTGGAGACGAGCGCGGCGTCGCTGTCCCCGGAACAGCAGCAGGCCCATCTGGCCCGGGTCGGCATGCTCCGCTCGCAGGTCTCGGGCGATCTCTCCGCCGGCGCGCGTATGCCGTCGGCCGTGGCGGCCCGGTTGCGTTCCGCGGCGTCACCTGCGCAGCTCCACGCACTGTCGGCGGCGCAGACGGTGTCCCGGCGGACGGCGTCCCCGGCGGGCGGCCCAGCCACCCCGAACCGTGCCCCCGCGCCGGGCGCTTCGCCGGCCCCCGGCCCGCGGAGGTGACCGCTGCCGGCCGGGCGGCCTCCGTATCTGGGACGAGCCTGTGACGTCGTGGTTACGCGGGAGCCGTACCCGGGGGACAGACTGGTTGGTACGAGACAAGGGGTGCGACCGGATCGCCACGCCGGGGGAGTGAGGGAAAACCGATGGCCCGACTCAGCTTCGAGAAGAAGCGGGTGCAGCAGCCCGCGGTGCATCCGGCGGCGGTGGCCGTGCGGGTGTTCGGCGCGGGAGGCGCGTCGGTGGGCGGAACGTCGGTGATCGCGGCGCCGGGCGAGGAGATCCAGCAGGCCGTCCTCAACCACCTCCAGCGCCTGGCCATCAGCCTCGGCGCCCCCATACGCGCCACCATCCACGACGACCGCACCGGCTGTGTGGTCCCCCTGGAGGTCTCGGCGGACGGCTCCAGCCGGGTCACGGGACGGGCCGTACGGGTGGCCGCGGCGCACAAGGCGAACGCGGCGAGCGGCGCGGGCGCGGTGAACGTGGCGGCACCCGTCGGCGTGGCCGCGGCGGGCGCGGCCGACGTGGTGTCACCGGCAGGCGTGGCTGCGGCGGACCGCGCTCGGGACGTGCCGCTTGTGGAGGAGCCGGAGCCCCTGCCGGCGTGGATGGTGCACGTGCCGACGGGACAGTTCGGTCCCGCGCCGGTCATGCCGGTCGAGGAGGCGCCGGAGTCCGGGCCGGGGCCTAGGGCCGACGCCCCCGCTCCCTCGGCCTCCACGGCGTACGCACTCCCGGCCTCCACCCTCATGGCCTCCCTCGCCGACCCTGCCCCCGCCCCCACCCACACTCCCGCCCGCGGGTTCGACGCCGTTGCCGAGGAGGTGCTCGGAGACGGGCCCGTGACCGAGACCGCGGAGGGGGCCGAGCTGCTCACCGAGCCGATGACGCGGATCAACGAAGCCGTGCGGGCCGGCCGTATCGAGGCGGCGGCGGAACTCGCCGACCGTACGGTCACCGAGGCGTCCACCGTGCTGGGCCCCCGCCATGCCGAGGTGCTGCATCTGCGGGAACTGGCCGCGTACATCGCCTACTTGGGGGGCGACACGGCCCGTGCCTTCCAGCTGTCCCTGGACCTCGCCCGGCTGCGCCGGCAGGAGCGGTACGCCGAGGCCGCCTACGGCAACGTGCTGAGCGCGGCGACCGCGTGGCGCGCGGTCCGTGATCCCGAGGAGGGACTGCGGCTGGGCCGGGACCTGATCGAGCTGTGGACGGAGCTCACGACTGAGCCGGGCCCCGCCGCGGAGGACCTGCGTCCGCTGGAGTCGGCCCGCGCCCGCATGGTCCGCCTGACCGACCGGGCGGCCCGCGCCACGCAGCAGTAGCCGGGCGGCAGGGCCACGGGCTACTGCACGCAGAACTCGTTGTCCTCCGGGTCCGCCATCAGCACCCACTCACCCGCGGGTTCCTTCACCTCGCGCAGCACCCGCGCGCCCAGCGCCTCCAGTCGTGCCACCTCGCTCGCGCGCCGCTCGGCACCGGCGTGCACATCGAGATGGAGCCGGTTCTTCCCCGTCTTCGCCTCGGGCACGCGCTGGAACAGCAGCCGCCGTCCGAGGCCGGTACCGGTCTGCGGGTCGTACGGGTCGTCGGGATGCCGTACGGCGACGAGGTCACGGAAGGCGGGCCGGCCGTGGTACTCGACGGTGGCCTCGCCGGGCAACGCGCCCTGGTCCAGCAGTCGCTCGATCAGGGCGCTGTTGTCCTCGGCCGTGTAGTGCAGCGCGGCGGCCCAGAAGTCGGCCTGCTCGTGCGGGTCGGAGGCGTCGATGACGAGCTTCCAGTGCAGCGGGACGGGGGACTCGGCGGGTGTCTGCGTCGACATGGTGGTCAACGTAACAGCGACTCGGGGTGCTTGCGGCTTCGATCCGGGCGACCGTCTGGATGCTTCTCGACCTAGGGTTGGACTCCGTTCCACCGCATGACGTTCTGGAACAGCTGAGCCTGCTCGATCGCGTCGTCCAGCGCATTGTGCGTATGAGGGTGCGAAGAGAGCAGATGCCGGGGCATCGAGCGCTTCGTCGACGCAGTGATCGGCGAGGCGGACTTGGCCGCGTACAGGGTCTTGAGATCCAGGCAGCGGGAATGACCAAAGGGGGAGCCATTGCTGGCGAATTGCATGAAGTACCAGTACATCCACATCCAGTCGTAGCCCAGCGGGTAGGCGACGAACACCGGAGTGGCGGACAGTTCGTCCGAGACGGCCGCGAGCCAGTCGGCCGCAGCGTTCATGGCCTGGGCGGGGGTCTGTCCCTCCCGGGCCAGTCTGCCGCGATCCAAGCCGCTGACCGCCAGTGCCTCCGGATCGTAGTCGTCGCTGATCGGTTTTAGTTCCGCATAGAAAGTACGCTCGGTCGGGTCGCTTACGTGGAACCCTGCGCCGTCGTGGACACCCGCGACCGCCAGGCCGAAGCTGGACATCGAGAACGGTCCCGGCACCGGGCCGTCGGCCTCGACGTCGGCCGAAACGTAAAATTCCACTTTAGTCATCGCTCTCCTTTGTGAAGTTCACACGGGGAACCGAGAAGTGAGATCCCGATTTCCAGCGTGATCGTCTGTTCGATGGCTGCGGCGACGACCAGATGGACCGTGACCGTGCCGTCGCCCGGGGCGTACACGTGTTGTACGGCGAGGTTGGCGTTCGCCGTCCGTCCGGGCACGTTGGGACGGAGGACGAATGTACTGGTCATTCGTTTGGCTCCAGACTGGTGTGGCGGTTCTTGAAGAATTTCCTCAGCTCCCGGACCGTCAGGGGCTCCGGATGATTGAAGTGGCAGCCGCGGGGTCTCCTTCTCCAGGATCGGAGCCCACGCCGTCTCGCTCTTGCCCGGACCGCGGAACACGGGCGTGTCGGGCGAGAAGCCGCCTACGGGTAGTTCGGACGTCACCGTGAGGACGGTGAATTCGCCAGTCGGACCTCGGGTGTGATGTCGCTGCGGACGCGGGCGGGCACGGCGGTGACCGGGATGCGGCGGCGGCTGAGGGAGCCGTAGACGGCCGCGTACGCGGAGGAGGCGGCGTCGCCGTACTGCAATGTCTGGTTGCGGTAGGCCGCGTTCGGCCCCATCGCCCCCGTCGCCGCCCAGGCGGCGGCTGCTGCCGGCTGTGCCAAGTCCATCGCGCCGTCGCCCGATCCCCGTAACGCTGTCGCCTTGTCGCCCTGCGTTCAAGGCAGTTGATCAGCCTAGTGCACGGTGCTGGCAACCCGTACGCGCTGAGGGTGTGGCGGGGGCTAGGCCTCCACAGGTGTCGCGCCGGGTGTGTCCACCCGGGGTACCTCCACAGGCTTCCTCGGTCCGCGTGCGGAGCGCAGTGCGTCGCCCGTGAGCAGGAGCAGCGCCAGCCAGACCAGCGCGAAGCCGGCCCAGCGCTCGGGTGGCATGGCTTCGTGGAAGTACAGGACGCCGAGCAGGAACTGGAAGACGGGGGCCAGGTACTGCAGCAGGCCCAGGGTGGACAGCGGCACGCGGATCGCCGCCGCGCCGAAGCAGACCAGGGGGAGGGCGGTGACGAGGCCGGTGGAGGCGAGCAGGGCGGCGTGTCCGGCGCTGCCGTTCAGGAAGCTCGCGTCGCCGTGCGCGCCGAGCCACAGCAGATAGCCGAGGGCGGGCAGGAACTGGATCGCGGTCTCGGCGGCCAGCGACTCGACGCCGCCGAGGTCGACCTTCTTCTTGACCAGGCCGTAGGTGCCGAAGGAGAAGGCGAGGACGAGCGAGATCCACGGCGGGCGGCCGTAGCCGACGGTCAGGACGACGACGGCGGCGAGACCGGTCGCGACCGCCGCCCACTGCACGGGCCGCAGGCGCTCCTTCAGCAGCAGCACGCCCATCGCGATGGTCACCAGCGGGTTGATGAAGTACCCGAGGGCGGCCTCGACCACGTGCCCGGAGTTCACGGACCAGATGTAGAGGCCCCAGTTCACGGTGATGAAGGCGGCGGCCACGGCGACGAGCCCGAGCCGGCGCGGCTGGCGCAGCAGTTGTCCGGCCCAGGACCAGCGCCGTACGAAGAGCAGGGCGACGGCGACGACGACCAGGGACCACACCATGCGATGGGCGAGGATCTCCATCGCCCCGGCGGGCTTCATCAGGGGCCAGAACAGGGGCACCAGGCCCCACATGCCGTAGGCGGCGAAGCCGTTCAGCAGGCCTATGCGGTGCTCACCCTTGGACGTCCCGGCCACGGCCCCTCCTTGTCGCCACGCCGCACGCGGGAGCCCGTCCCACCCACGCACGCCAGAACGAAGGTAGCGCCGAGCGCCCTCGCTGTCATGCCCGTATCGCCATACGGTCATGACAGGCGAGGGTGCCGGGTCGGATCAGCCCTTGAGCGCGGCGGTGATCGCCTCGGCGAGCGGCGTGGCCGGGCGGCCGGTCAGACGGGCCAGGTCGCCGCTGGTGATCACCAGCTCGCCCTTCTCGATGGAGGCGTCCACGCCGGCCAGGATCGCGGCCAGCGGGCCGGGCAGCCCGGCACCGGTCAGGATGCCGGTGAGGGCCTCACCGGAGACCGGGGTGTAGGCGATCTCCCGGCCGGTCCGACGGCTCAGCTCGGCCGCGTACTCGGCGAAGCCCCACGCCTCGTCGCCGCCCAGCTCGTACGTCGTGTTCTCGTGGCCCTCGCCGGTCAGCACCGCGACCGCGGCGGCCGCGTAGTCGGCGCGCGCCGCCGAGGAGACGCGGCCGTCGCCGGCGGCCTGGACCACCGCACCGTGCTCCAGCACAGGCGCCAGGTTCTCGGTGTAGTTCTCGTGGTACCAGCCGTTGCGCAGCAGGCTGTACGGCAGGCCGGAGGCGAGCAGCACCTCCTCCGTCGCCCGGTGGTCGTCCGCCAGCGCCGCCGTGAGACCGCCCGGGGCGCTGGTGTACGCGAGCAGTGCCACGCCGGCCGCCTTCGCGGCGTCGATGACGACCGTGTGCTGCCGCACCCGGCCCTTGTCGAACTCGTTGCCGGAGATCAGCAGGACCTTGTCGCCGGCGGCGAACAGGCCCTCGAAGGTCTCGGGCGCGTTGTAGTCGGCGACGGCCAGCCGCACCCCGCGGGCCGCGAGGTCGGCGGCCTTCGCCTCGTCCCGCACGACCGCGGTGACCTGCTCCGCCGGAACCTTCTCCAGCAGCTGCTGCACGACGTGCCGGCCGAGGTGTCCGGTGGCTCCGGTGACGACGATGCTCATGGTGGGGAACTCCTTGGGGGATGGCGTGTGTCCGCGTATGGCACTCACCCTAGGAGGGGCGCTAACTGTGCGACAGTACCCACTTTGAAGTAAGGTACGTCCATGTTGGTAAGTGAGTGGAAGGGTGACGGCGCGGCCATGTGCCCCCATCGCCTGGTCCTGGAGCACGTCACCAGCCGCTGGGGCGTGCTGGTGCTGATCCAGCTCCTCGACCGCTCCCATCGCTTCAGCGAACTGCGCCGGGCGATCAACGGCCTCGGCGGGCGCGGCGTCAGCGAGAAGATGCTCACGCAGACCCTCCAGACCCTGGAGCGCGACGGCCTCGTCCACCGGGACGCCAAGCCCGTCATCCCGCCACGCGTCGACTACTCCCTGACCGAGCTGGGCCGCGAGGCGGCGGAGCAGGTGCGGGCGCTGGCGCGCTGGACCGACCAGCGCATGGACGACGTGCTCAGCGCCCGCCGGGCATACGACGAGGCCCGGGAAATCCAGTCCCGGGCCTCGTAGCGGCGCACAGCAGGGTCAGCCGACGACCGTCCAGGTGTCCCCGCCGGCCAGCAGCGCGGACAGGTCGCCCTTGCCCTTCTGCTCGATCGCGGTGTCCAGCTGCTCGGCCATCGCCGTGTCGTAGACCGGCCGCTCCACCGAGCGGAAGACCCCGATCGGGGTGTGGTGCAGGGTGTCGGGGTCGGCGAGCCGGGAGAGCGCGAAGGCGGTGGTCGGCGACGCGGTGTGCGCGTCGTGGACCAGGATGTCCGCCTCGTTGTCCGCGGTCACGGTGACCACCTCCAGGTCCCCGGTGGCCCGGTTGCGTACGACGCCGCGCGTGCCGTCGGCCCCGAAGCGGATCGGCTGCCCGTGCTCCAGGCGGATCAGGGCCTCCTCGGCCTGCTGCCTGTCCTTGAGGGCGTCGAAGGCACCGTCGTTGAAGATGTTGCAGTTCTGGTAGATCTCGATCAGCGCGGTGCCCGGGTGGCCGGCGGCCGCGCGCAGCACCTCCGTCAGATGCTTGCGGTCCGAGTCGATGGTGCGGGCCACGAAGGACGCCTCCGCGCCGATCGCCAGCGACACCGGGTTGAACGGCGCGTCCAGCGAGCCCATGGGCGTCGACTTGGTGACCTTGCCGATCTCGGAGGTAGGCGAGTACTGGCCCTTGGTCAGGCCGTAGATGCGGTTGTTGAACAGCAGGATCTTCAGGTTGACGTTGCGGCGCAGGGCGTGGATCAGATGGTTGCCGCCGATGGACAGCGCGTCGCCGTCACCGGTGACCACCCACACGCTCAGGTCGCGGCGCGAGGTCGCCAGACCGGTCGCGATCGCCGGGGCGCGGCCGTGGATGGAGTGCATCCCGTAGGTGTTCATGTAGTACGGGAAGCGGGAGGAGCAGCCGATGCCGGAGACGAAGACGATGTTCTCTCTGGCGAGGCCCAGCTCCGGCATGAAGCCCTGAACGGCGGCCAGGATCGCGTAGTCACCGCAGCCCGGGCACCAGCGCACCTCCTGGTCCGACTTGAAGTCCTTCATCGACTGCTTGGCCTCGGCCTTGGGGACCAGCTGCAGCAGTCCGTTGCCGGTGTCAGTCATCGATGGCCTCCTTCAGAGCAGTGGCGAGCTGTTCCGCCTTGAACGGCATGCCGTTGACCTGGTTGTAGGAGTGGGCGTCGACCAGGTACTTCGCCCGGATCAGGGTGGCCAGCTGCCCGAGGTTCATCTCGGGGACCACTACCTTGTCGTACTGCTGGAGCACCTTTCCGAGATTGCGCGGGAAGGGGTTGAGGTGACGCAGATGCGCCTGCGCGATCGAGTCGCCGGCCGTCCGCAGCCGTCGTACCGCCGCGGTGATCGGCCCGTAGGTGGAGCCCCAGCCCAGGACCAGGGTCTTCGCGCCGTGCGGGTCGTCGACCTCGATGTCCGGGACCTCGATGCCGTCGATCTTGGCCTGCCGGGTGCGGACCATGAAGTCGTGGTTGGCCGGGTCGTAGGAGATGTTGCCCGTGCCGTCCTGCTTCTCGATGCCGCCGATGCGGTGCTCGAGGCCCGGAGTGCCCGGGACCGCCCACGGCCGGGCGAGGGTCTGCGGATCCCGCTGGTACGGCCAGAAGACCTCGGTGCCGTCCGGCAGGGTGTGGTTCGGGCCGGAGGCGAACTGGACCCTCAGGTCCGGCAGCTCGTCCAGGTCCGGGATCCGCCACGGCTCGGAGCCGTTGGCCAGGTAGCCGTCGGACAGCAGCATCACCGGCGTGCGGTACGTCAGCGCGATCCGGGCCGCCTCCAGCGCGGCGTCGAAGCAGTCCGCCGGGGTCCGCGGCGCCACGATCGGCACCGGCGCCTCGCCGTTGCGGCCGAACATCGCCTGCAGCAGGTCCGCCTGCTCGGTCTTGGTCGGCAGACCCGTGGACGGTCCGCCGCGCTGGATGTCGACGACCAGCAGCGGCAGCTCCAGCGAGACCGCGAGCCCGATCGTCTCGCTCTTCAGCGCGACACCGGGACCGGACGTGGTCGTCACCGCGAGCGAGCCGCCGAAGGCCGCCCCCAGCGCCGCGCCGATGCCCGCGATCTCGTCCTCCGCCTGGAAGGTCCGCACGCCGAAGTTCTTGTGCTTGCTCAGCTCGTGCAGGATGTCCGAGGCCGGCGTGATCGGGTACGAGCCGAGGAACAGCGGCAGATCCGCCTGCTGCGAGGCCGCCACCAGGCCGTAGGACAGGGCGAGGTTGCCGGAGATGTTGCGGTAGGTGCCGACCGGGAAGGCCTTGGCGGCCGGGGCGACCTCGTAGGAGACCGCGAAGTCCTCCGTCGTCTCGCCGAAGTTCCAGCCGGCCCGGAACGCGGCGATGTTCGCCTCGGCGATGTCCGGCTTCTTGGCGAACTTCGACTTCAGGAACTTCTCGGTGCCCTCGGTCGGCCGGTGGTACATCCAGGACAGCAGACCCAGCGCGAACATGTTCTTGCTGCGCTCGGCCTCCTTGCGGGAGAGCGCGAAGTCCTTGAGCGCCTCCACCGTGAGGGTGGTCAGCGGCACCGGGTGGAGGTTGTAGCCGTCCAGCGAACCGTCCTGGAGCGGGTCGGCGTCGTAGCCGACCTTCTGCAGGGCGCGCTTGGTGAACTCGTCCGTGTTGACGATGATCTCGGCGCCGCGCGGCAGATCGCCGATGTTCGCCTTCAGCGCGGCCGGGTTCATCGCCACCAGCACGTTCGGGGCGTCCCCGGGGGTGAGGATGTCGTGGTCGGCGAAGTGCAGCTGGAAGCTGGAGACACCGGGCAGGGTGCCGGCGGGCGCGCGGATCTCGGCGGGGAAGTTGGGAAGGGTGGAGAGGTCGTTGCCGAAGGAAGCTGTCTCGGAGGTGAACCGGTCACCGGTGAGCTGCATGCCGTCACCCGAGTCCCCCGCGAACCGGATGATCACCCGGTCCAGGCGCCGCACGTCCTTTGCGCCGCCCGGTTTGCGCTGCTCTCCCACGACGGTTCCGTCGGTGTGCTCCGCTGGGCTGCTGACCTGGCTGGTCACTGAACTGGACCTCCTTCGAGGCGGCTGTCCGTCGGGTGGTCGTCCCACGGACCATCCCAGGATCAACCCTACGTCGGTTAGGGTCGCCTTCCCGAGGCCATCCGAGGATTGGACGACGTTTCGAGACGGCCTGTCGCGCTGTTACTCACTCTCCCGCATGATGACCCGCGTCGCCGGAACTCCGATCAAGAAGTTCCCGAGCGTCCCTCGGTTGTCTCCTGAGTCCTCCCCAGCCGGGTGCCCGGCTTCCCCAGGCGGCCGGGCGGTTCCCGACGGTTCGGCGCCCGGCCCGCACGGCGTCCTGTCCGCCGGGAGTCCGGTGAGGTTCCGGGACGGCTCCGGCTGGATTCCAGCAGGAGTCGCTCAGGAGTCCGTCAGGAGTTGAGGTAGGTCAGAACGGCCAGAACGCGCCGGTGGTCGCCGTCGCTCGGGGCCAGCCCGAGCTTCAGGAAGATGTTGCTGACGTGCTTCTCCACGGCCCCGTCGCTGACCACCAGCTGCCGGGCGATCGCCGAGTTCGTGCGTCCTTCGGCCATCAGGCCGAGCACCTCGCGCTCGCGCGGGGTCAGCCCCGCCAGCACGTCCTGCTTGCGGCTGCGGCCGAGCAGCTGCGCGACCACCTCCGGGTCCAGCGCGGTACCGCCCTCGGCCACCCGTACCACCGCGTCCACGAACTCGCGCACCTCGGCGACCCGGTCCTTGAGCAGATAGCCCACGCCCCGGCTGGAACCCGCCAGCAGCTCGGTGGCGTAACGCTCCTCCACGTACTGCGACAGCACCAGCACCCCGAGCCCCGGATGCACCTTCCGCAACCGTACGGCCGCCCGTACGCCCTCGTCGGTGTGGGTCGGCGGCATCCGTACGTCCGCCACGACCACGTCGGGCAGCATGCCCTGCGCCTCCAGGTCGGCGACGGTCTTCACCAGCGCCTCCGCGTCCCCGACGCCGGCCACGACATCGTGTCCGCGGTCGGTCAGCAACCGGGTCAGGCCCTCCCTGAGCAGCACTGAGTCCTCGGCGATGACCACCCGCACCCTGTTCTCCACGATCTCCCGGCCCCCCAAGCCCATGCCGCTCGCCGGACGAAGCCTGTCCGACGACGCTCTTCCGTGCGGACGCTTGTCCGTACGAAGGTCAAGCATCCCAGCATTCGGTCCGCGTCGCCGCCGCACGGCACAACCCGGCCGCCCGCGGCGCGTGACGGGCCCTGGGGGCGCTGGGGCCGAGGCGGGCTCGTGGGGCGGCGGTGCGCCGGGGTGCTCGGGGCTCGCCGGGACTGCCGTGCGGCGCTCTCACGCGCCGCCCTCACGGCTCTTCGGTGGCGGGGGGGGGGGGGGGGGG
>NZ_BMTD01000020.1 GCF_014649495.1 Streptomyces filipinensis
CGGCTCGGTCGTGGGGTTCGTGTGCGTCGGCCGGTCGGCTCGGTCGTGGGGTTCGTGTGCGTCGGCCGGTCGGCTCGGTCGTGGGGTTCGTGTGCGTCGGCCGGCTGGCCCCGTCATGGCGTTCGTCTGCACCAGCGGCCCGGATCGACCACGGCGTCCGTCAGTCCGTCGTCGGCCACGGCGTTCGCCCGCGCCGCGGGGTCCGCTGGGCCACGGCACCTGTCCGTGCGGGCCACCGGGCTCGGCCGTGGGCGTCTGTCGGTCCCGCCGGGTCCGCTCGGCCACTGCCGCGTCAGGCGCGGTCGGTTCGCTCGGGCAGTGCCTTCGTCAGGCCCGGCCGATCGGGGCCAGTACCGCGTTCGTCAGGCTTGCCAGATCTCCCGGTGCCAGCTCCACCTCCAGGCCGCGCCGGCCCGCCGACACGCAGATCGTCTCGTGCGTCCCGGCCGAGTCGTCCAGGACCGTCGGGAGTCGCTTGCGCTGCCCGAGGGGGGAGATGCCGCCCCGTACGTACCCCGTGGTGCGCTCCG
This sequence comes from Streptomyces filipinensis, assembly GCF_014649495.1. Lineage (GTDB taxonomy): Bacteria > Actinomycetota > Actinomycetes > Streptomycetales > Streptomycetaceae > Streptomyces > Streptomyces filipinensis. The sequence goes on from NZ_BMTD01000020.1 coordinate 531, forward strand.
CCAGCGTCGGGTCGGCCATCGTCGCCCGCTTGCCGCCCACCGCCGCCGCCAGGGCCTTCAGGTCCAGGGAGCCGGACACCGGGACCACCGCCACCGTCAGGGTGCCGTCGACGTCCGCCACCAGGGTCTTGAAGACGCGGTCGGGGGACACGCCCATGGCCTCGGCCGCCTCCTCGCCGTAGGAGGGGTGGGAGGGGTCGTGGTCGTAGGAGTGGACCGTGAAGTCCAGGCCGGCCGACGACAGGGCGACCGTCGCGGGAGTGCCCCCGGACTGCTGCTGCTTCTTCGTCTTCTTCGCCATCGGTGTCGCGCGCGTTCCCTCGGTCCTCAGGTCAGTTCAGGCTCGTCGGCGTCCGCGTCAGCTCGAACGCGGGCAGCGAGGGAAGACTACGGATGATGGACGTCTCGGAGCGAAGGAGTTTCAGCTCGTCCCGGAGCCTGGACGCGGTGTCGGGCGCCTGGAGCAGCCGCTGCTTGGTCGGCGTGTCGTGCACCATCGCGGCCGCCACCAGGTAGGACACCACCGACGGGTCGTCGGGCAGGTCCGTGCCCGTGGACAGCGACCGCTCGCGGGCGCCCGCGAGCCGCTTCTGGTACTGGCGGAAGGAGCGCAGCACCCCCTCGGCCAGCGCGCCCGCCTCGTCGCCCGGCTCCTCCGGCAGCTCCTCCAGCTCCGCCGTCAGGAACGGGCCCGAGGCGTCGACGGACAGCAGCCGCACCCGGGTCGTACCCGTCGCCAGCACCTCGTAGGTGCCGTCGGCCCGCTCCCGGATGGTCGCCGCGTCCGCCACACATCCCACCCCGTGGAAGGCCTTGAGCGGATCCGGGCCGAAGCCGGCGGACGGCCCGCGTTCGGGCTGTGCGGTGGGGTCCGGCATGCCGGGGGCGCTCGGCGCCACCTCGTGGCCGTCGCGGATGGCCACGACGGCGAACCGGCGCGGCTCCTCCTCCGGGGTCTTGAGCAGTTCGCGCATCATGGCGCGATACCGCTCCTCGAAGATGTTCAGCGGCAGCACGAGTCCCGGGAACAGCACCGTGTTCAGCGGGAAGAGCGGGAGACGGACGGTGGTCACGGCGCCCCAGCCTAGTGGTCACCGGCGCGGTCGTGTCCGCCGTGCCGGCCGAGGGGGGCCTGGGACCAGGTCATCAGCCCCGCGGGGAAGGGCCGGGAACCCGGGGACAGCAGGTGCTCGCGCAGCCGCAGGAAGTGGCCGAGCGGGTCGTCGGAGAACCGCTCCCAGGGGAAGGACGTGGCGTACGGGCCGATCAGGCGCAGCTGGTTGCGGGCGTCCTCCCAGCGCTCCAGGCGCATCAGGACGTACAGGAGCTTGTTGCGGATCTCGGCGGGCCACGGGTCGGCCGCCGGGAAACGCGCGGAGAAGGCGAGCGCCCGGTCCGCCGCGGCGTCCAGCCGGGGGCGCGGGACCTCGGGACCGCAGCCGTCCGTCAGGCAGCCGAAGGCGGCCCGGGCCGGCAGGGCCTGGACGAGCGCGTCGGCCGGGGCGTCCTGCGCGGCCTGGTCGGCGAAGTCGAAGCACTCGCGGTGCGAGGCCCGCGGGGCGTGGGGGGTGTCCCCCCAGCGGACACAGCAGGAGGCGGCCAGGTAGCGCAGGGCGGCGACATGGCAGCCGTAGTGGTGCGGGGCGCGCCGGACGGCGGCCTCCCACAGCTCCTCGAAGTACCGGTGGCCGGCCCGTGAGCCGCGCGCGTGGTCCAGCGCGATCCGCCAGGGCACCGGGTCGCGGTCGTCGGCGCGGGCGGCGGCGGTGATCAGCGGGCTCACCTCGCGCAGCAGCTCGGCGCGGGCCGGCGAGGGCCAGACGCGGTCCACCGCCAGCTGCGCCTGGACCACCAGCAGACCGGGGTCCTGCGGGGCGGTGGCGCGCCAGAGCTCGAACCACTCGGGACGTGAGCCGGCGAACGCGGCCAGGCGCCGCACATACCGGTCGTGGTTCTCCCAGGCGGCCGCGGCGCGGGTGCCGGCCAGCAGGCGGGCCGCGGCGTCGTACTCGCCCCGGCCGGCCGCGACCAGCGCGGGCGAGAGCCGGTCGTCGGGCGCGTCGAGCACGGGCTCGTCCCCGGCCGGCGGACGGCCGGCCGGGCGCGCGGAGCGTTTGGTCATCCGAGTGGGGCGGATGAACGAGGGCAGCAGAGCCATGGTGCCGTCCATTGAAAGTCCGCAGGTCGGCGGTGCGCCAGTCGCTTCGGTCAAGTCGCGGAAAGTTGTACGGTCCAGGGTCAAGGCCCGGTAAAGGGCGACTGTTCGACTTTTGTTCCGGCGTGGCCCGCCGCTGCCCCGTCCCCGGGTCAGCCCCGCCGCAGCAGCCGGGTCGCCCCCGCGGCCACCGTCGTCGCCAGGATCCAGCCCAGCAGGACCATCGCCGCCGCCAGCCACTGCCAGCCGCCGCGCAGCTGCCACTGGCCGACCTGGCCGAGGTCGATCACCGGCAGCAGCAGGTCCAGCGTGAACAGGGCGGGGCTCCAGTACGGATGGCCGTCGTGGTTCACCGGCGGATGGTCCGCGTGCGCGAACGCCAGCGTGCCCGCCGCCCACAGCACCGCCATCCACACGGCGGCCCGGCCCGGCCGGTAGCCGTAGGCCACCGTCCAGTCCTGCACGAACCCCCACACCTTGGCGGCCGGCGGCAGCGTCTCGCGGCGCCGGCGCTGCTTGGCGAGCAGCACCTCCCGGGCGTCCTCGTCCTCGCCGGCCGAGCGCAGCACGGCGGCCAGCCGCTCGTACGGCTCCGGGTTGTACTCGGCGGTGGCCGCCGCCACCCAGCCCAGGCGCCGGGTCAGCGGGAACGGGCCCCGCGGGACCAGGTTCTCGTAGGTGAAGCCGCCCATGTGCAGGCTGCCCGGGCCCGGCCAGCTGGCCGCGCGGTCCACCAGGTTGACGATCCGCGCCCCGGACAGCAGCACCTGGCCGCGCTGCGGTGCGTCCCCGAGGAAGCGCAGCTCCGGCGTCTGCACCCGGCGCAGCGACAGCACCTGGTCCTCGGTGAGGACGAACCGCGCCCGCTCCAGGTCGACGGCGTCCCCGAACCGCCCGTCGTCCAGCCGCAGCCCGCCCCGGCACTCGAACGGCTGGATCCGTGTCCCGCGCGCGGGTGTCGTGCCGCTCAGCAGCGGGCTGCCCACGCCGGCCGGGGTCAGGTACAGGGTCCGTTCGACGGTCAGCTGGGGCGCGTTCAGGGCGTACCGGGAGTACGGGTTGTCGAGCTTCGCACCGCGCAGACTGAGCGAGACGCCGATCTGCGCGGCACGCAGACTCAGCTCGCCGTGCGACTCCAGCAGCTCCGCCTGCAGGTCCTGGCCGACGGTCAGGCCGTCCGCCGCGATCGACCGCCCGCTGCGGTCGCGGTACACCACCGCCTGGTTGAGCAGCAGGTCGGTGCCGATCTGCGCGTCCGTCAGCCGGACCCCGTTCTGGAAGCGGCAGCGCGGCAGATGCAGGTCGCCCTCGGTGTGCACCCGGGCGGCCTCCAGCCGGGGCGCCGCGCACTCCACCAGGCGCAGGGTCGTGAACCGCGCCTCCGGCAGCAGGACCTCCTTGTCGAAGCGGCAGCCGCGCAGCTCGACGTAGGGCCGTACCGTGCCGCCCGAGAGGTCCAGCGTGCCGGTGATCCGCATGCCGGTCAGCTTCAGCGAGGACACCCGCCCCGCGAGCGCGGGCGGACCGTCCAGCAGCAGCCAGGCCACGATCCGCGCCCGCACCGTGCGCTCCGGGCCCCAGGGGTGCGCGCCGTGGGGGTCGTCCACGACGGCGTCCCCGCTGCTCAGGTCGTACACACTGCCGTTGCGGAAGGCCTGCCACATGCCCGCCTCGGTCGCGGTCAGCTCGTCCGGCAGTTCCCCGGCGACGACGCCGGCCCCCTCGGTCACCTTCGTCCTCTCCTGGTCCCGTACTTTCGTACAGCCGTTCATGCCCGCTGGGTGACGTCCGGAACACTAAAGGTGAGGGTGATCTTCCGAGTTCGGCCACGTTCTGTATCAGCCATTGATACGCGCCCACGGCTCGTGACGCCGGTCTGAGAGAATTGGGACTGTGATCTCCCGAATCGATCTGCGCGGCGACGCCCTTCCCGAGGGCCCCGCCCTGCGCGACCTGCTGCCCCGAGCCGACTTCGACGTTCAGGCCGCCCTGGAGAAGGTGCGCCCGATCTGCGAGGCCGTGCATCATCGTGGCGACGCGGCGCTGATCGACTTCGCCGAGAAGTTCGACGGAGTACGGCTGGAATCCGTCCGTGTCCCGGCCCAGGCGCTCACCGACGCGCTGGAGGCCCTCGACCCGGCCGTGCGCGCCGCCCTGGAGGAGTCCATCCGCCGCGCCCGCCTGGTCCACCGCGAGCAGCGGCGTACGACGCATACCACCCAGGTGGTGCCCGGCGGCTCCGTCACCGAGAAGTGGGTGCCGGTCGACCGCGTCGGTCTGTACGCGCCGGGCGGCCGCTCCGTCTACCCCTCGTCCGTGATCATGAACGCGGTCCCGGCGCAGGAGGCCGGCGTCGAGTCGATCGCACTCGCCTCCCCGCCGCAGGCCGAGTTCGGCGGGCTGCCGCACCCGACGATCCTCGCCGCGTGCGCGCTGCTCGGCGTGGACGAGGTCTACGCCGCCGGTGGGGCCACGGCCGTGGCGATGTTCGCCCACGGCACCGAGTCCTGCCCGCCCGCCAACATGGTCACCGGCCCCGGCAACATCTGGGTCGCCGCCGCCAAGCGCTACTTCACCGGCAGGATCGGCATCGACGCCGAGGCCGGCCCGACGGAGATCGCGATCCTCGCGGACGACACCGCCGACCCGGTGCACGTGGCCTCGGACCTGATCAGCCAGGCCGAGCACGACCCGCTCGCGGCGGCCGTGCTGGTCACCGACTCCGTCGAGCTGGCGGAGGCGGTGGAGAAGGAGCTGGAGCCGCAGGTCGCCGCCACCAAGCACGTCGAGGACCGGATCGTGCCCGCGCTGCGGGGCCGGCAGTCCGCGATCGTGCTGGTCGACGGCATCGAGGAGGGCCTGCGGGTCGTCGACGCCTACGGTGCCGAGCACCTGGAGATCCAGACCGCTCAGGCGTCCCGGGTCGCCGACCGGGTCCGCAACGCGGGCGCGATCTTCATCGGCCCCTGGGCCCCCGTCTCCCTCGGCGACTACGCGGCCGGGTCCAACCACGTCCTGCCCACCGGCGGCTGCGCCTGCCACTCCTCGGGCCTGTCCGTGCAGTCCTTCCTGCGCGGTATCCACATCGTCGACTACACCAAGGACGCGCTGGCCGAGGTCGCGCACCACGTGGTGACGCTGGCGGAGGCGGAGGACCTGCCGGCGCACGGCGCGGCGGTCAAGGCGAGGTTCGGCTGGAAGGTACCCGAGAGCAAGTGAGCGACGTGAGGATCGACGATCTTCCCGTACGGGACGAGCTGCGGGGCAAGTCCCCTTACGGCGCGCCCCAGTTGGACGTCCCCGTACGGCTGAACACCAACGAGAACCCCTACCCGCTGCCCGAGCCGCTGGTCGAGCGGATCACGGAGCGGGTGCGGGAGGCAGCCCGCGACCTGAACCGCTACCCCGACCGGGACGCGGTGCAGCTGCGCACCGAGCTGGCCGCCTACCTGACGAAGACCGGCAAGCACCCGCTCGGCATCGAGAACGTGTGGGCCGCCAACGGTTCCAACGAGGTCATCCAGCAGCTGCTGCAGACCTTCGGCGGACCGGGCCGTACGGCGATCGGTTTCGAGCCGTCGTACTCGATGCACGCGCTCATCGCACGCGGCACGGGTACCGGCTGGATCGCGGGTCCGCGCAACGAGGACTTCACGATCGACCTCGCCGCCGCCGAACGGGCCATCGCCGAACACCGGCCGGACGTCGTCTTCATCACCACGCCCAACAACCCCACCGGCAACGCGGTCCCGCCGCAGACGGTCCTCGCGCTGTACGAGGCGGCCCAGGCGGCCAAGCCGTCGATGGTGATCGTGGACGAGGCCTACATCGAGTTCAGCCACGGCGACTCGCTGCTGCCGCTGCTCGCGGGCCGCCCGCACCTGGTCGTCTCCCGGACCATGTCGAAGGCGTTCGGCGCGGCGGGTCTGCGCCTCGGCTATCTCGCCGCCGACCCCGCGGTCGTGGACGCCGTACAGCTGGTGCGGCTGCCGTACCACCTGTCGGCGATCACCCAGGCGACCGCCCTGGCCGCCCTGGAGCACACCGACACCCTGCTGGGGTACGTGGAGCAGCTGAAGTCGGAACGGGACCGGCTGGTCGCCGAGCTGCGCGCGATCGGTTACGAGGTCACCGAGTCGGACGCGAACTTCGTGCAGTTCGGCCGGTTCGCGAGCGCCCACGAGGCCTGGCAGAAGATCCTCGACCGGGGCGTCCTGGTCCGGGACAACGGCGTACCGGGATGGCTGCGGGTGTCCGCCGGCACCCCCGAGGAGAACGACGCGTTCCTCGACGCGGTCCGGGAACTGAAGAAGGAGCTGTAAGGCATGAACCGCGTTGGACGCGTGGAGCGCACCACCAAGGAGACCTCCGTCCTCGTCGAGATAGACCTCGACGGCACCGGGCGGACCGACATCGCCACCGGCGTCGGCTTCTACGACCACATGCTCGACCAGCTCGGCCGGCACGGTCTGTTCGACCTGACCGTGAAGACCGACGGCGACCTGCACATCGACTCCCACCACACCATCGAGGACACCGCCCTCGCGCTCGGCGCCGCCTTCAAGCAGGCGCTCGGCGACAAGGTGGGCATCTACCGGTTCGGCAACTGCACGGTCCCGCTGGACGAGTCCCTCGCCCAGGTGACGGTCGACCTGTCCGGGCGCCCCTACCTCGTGCACACCGAGCCCGAGAACATGGCGCCGATGATCGGTGAGTACGACACCACGATGACCCGGCACATCCTGGAGTCCTTCGTGGCCCAGGCGCAGATCGCGCTGCACGTGCACGTGCCCTACGGTCGCAACGCGCACCACATCGTGGAGTGCCAGTTCAAGGCGCTCGCCCGGGCCCTGCGCTACGCCAGCGAGCGCGACCCGCGCGCGGCCGGCATTCTTCCCTCCACGAAGGGCGCCCTGTGAACAGCCTCTCCACCCTGCTGATCGTCGTCGGCCTCTTCCTGGTCGGCGGCATCGTCTCCTTCGTCAAGCAGAAGATGCCCACGAGCCTCATCGTGCTGCTCTCCATCGGCGCGGGCCTGTGCCTCGTCGCGGGCGTCATGCGGCTGGAGGTGTGGAATTGAGCGCTTCCAAGCGAGTGGTCGTCTTCGACTACGGCTTCGGCAACGTCCGGTCCGCCGAACGCGCCCTCGCGCGCGTGGGCGCCGATGTCGAGATCACGCGTGACTTCGACAAGGCGATGAACGCCGACGGGCTGCTGGTGCCGGGTGTCGGCGCGTTCGCCGCCTGTATGCAGGGGCTGCGCGCGGCGCGCGGTGACTGGGTGATCGACCGGCGGCTGTCCGGCGGCCGGCCCGTGATGGGCATCTGCGTCGGCATGCAGATCCTGTTCGCGCGCGGCATCGAGCACGGCGTGGAGGCCGAGGGCCTGGACGAGTGGCCCGGCACGGTCGCGCCGCTCCAGGCCGACGTCGTGCCCCACATGGGCTGGAACACCGTGGAGGCCCCCGCCGACTCGGAGCTGTTCGCCGGCCTCGACGCCGACGCCCGCTTCTACTTCGTGCACTCCTACGCCGTCCACGACTGGTCCCTGGAGAGCCACAACCCGTTGATCGCCGCCCCCAAGGTCACCTGGTCGACGCACGGCAAGCCGTTCGTGGCCGCCGTGGAGAACGGCGCCCTGTGGGCCACCCAGTTCCACCCCGAGAAGTCCGGCGACGCCGGCGCCCAGCTCCTCACCAACTGGATCGGAACCCTGTAGACCATGGCCAAGCTCGAACTCCTCCCCGCCGTCGACGTCCGCGACGGCCAGGCCGTCCGTCTCGTGCACGGCGAGTCCGGGACCGAGACCTCCTACGGCTCCCCCCTGGAGGCCGCCCTCGCCTGGCAGCGCTCCGGCGCCGAGTGGCTGCACCTGGTCGACCTGGACGCCGCCTTCGGCACCGGCGACAACCGTGAGCTGATCGCCGGGGTCGCGGGGGCCATGGACATCAAGGTGGAACTGTCCGGCGGCATCCGCGACGACGCCTCCCTGGCCGCCGCCCTCGCGACCGGCTGCACGCGCGTGAACCTGGGCACCGCCGCCCTGGAGACCCCCGAGTGGGTCGCCAAGGTCATCGCCGAGCACGGCGACAAGATCGCCGTCGGTCTGGACGTGCGCGGCACCACCCTGCGCGGCCGTGGCTGGACCCGCGACGGCGGCGACCTCTACGAGACGCTGGCGCGCCTGGACAAGGAGGGCTGCGCACGCTACGTCGTCACGGACATCGCCAAGGACGGCACCCTCCAGGGCCCGAACCTGGAGCTGCTGAAGAACGTGTGCGCCGCCACCGACCGCCCGGTCGTGGCCTCCGGCGGCGTGTCGTCCCTGGACGACCTCCGCGCCATCGCCGAGCTGGTACCCCTCGGTGTCGAGGGCGCCATCGTCGGGAAGGCCCTGTACGCGAAGGCGTTCACCCTGGAAGAGGCCTTGGAGGCTGTGTCGTCATGACGGATGCCGTGCGGCGCGTGCAGAGCGGAAGTCCCTGGGAAGAGAGTTTCGGTTTCGCACGTGCCGTCGCGGCGGGCGACCGTGTGCTGGTGGCGGGCACGACGTCCTTCCGGGGCGATGTGCTGTACGGCGAGGGCGACCCGTACGAACAGGCCAAGGTGGCCTTCACCAGCGCCGTCGAGGCGATCGGTGAGTTCGGGCTCGGCATCGGGTCCGTGATCCGGACGCGGATGTACCTGACCCATGCGCGGGACGTGGACGCCGTCGGCCGGGCGCACAAGGAGATCTTCGACTCCGTACGCCCGGTGTCGACCCTGTTGGTCGTCGAGGGGTTCGTCGACCCGCGCATCCTGGTCGAAGTGGAACTCGAAGCATTCAGAGGAGCCTGAGCAGTCATGACCCTGGCGGTCCGAGTCATCCCCTGCCTGGACGTGGACAACGGCCGGGTCGTCAAGGGCGTCAACTTCCAGAACCTGCGTGACGCCGGTGACCCCGTCGAGATGGCCAAGGTGTACGACACCGAGGGCGCCGACGAGTTGACGTTCCTGGACATCACCGCGTCCTCCGGCAACCGGGAGACGACGTACGACGTGGTGCGCCGCACCGCCGAGCAGGTGTTCATCCCGCTGACGGTCGGCGGCGGCGTCCGCACGGCCGAGGACGTGGACAAGCTGCTGCGGGCGGGTGCCGACAAGGTGGGCGTGAACACCGCCGCGATCGCCCGCCCCGACCTGATCCGTGAGATCGCCGAGCGCTTCGGCCGGCAGGTGCTGGTGCTGTCGGTGGACGCGCGCCGCACCGAGTCGGGTGCGTTCGAGGTGACCACCCACGGCGGCCGGCGCGGCACCGGCATCGACGCCGTGGAGTGGGCGCACCGGGCCGCCGAGCTGGGCGCGGGCGAGATCCTGCTGAACTCGATGGACGCGGACGGCACCAAGGACGGCTACGACCTGGAGATGATCGCGGCGGTCCGCACGCACGTGACCGTCCCGGTGATCGCCTCCGGCGGCGCCGGCAGGCTGGCCGACTTCCCGCCGGCCGTCCGGGCGGGCGCGGACGCGGTGCTGGCCGCGTCGGTCTTCCACTTCGGTGATCTGCGGATCGGCGAGGTGAAGCAGACGCTGCGCGAGGCGGGCCACCCGGTGCGGTGACGCCGCGCTGAGCGCGGGCCCCGGTCGCCTCTGGTGGCCGGGGCCTTCTTCGGACCAGATGCGAAAGAGAAGTTGCGCAAAATCAGTTGTGCAATTTTTCTTTCGCTTCTACAGTCGTGGACATGGCAGGCAAGGAGAACCACCGGATCACCGACATCGGCACCCTCAAGGCGCTCGCGCATCCCCTGCGTATGAAGCTCTACCGGCTCCTGTTCATCGCCGGGGCGGCCACCGCGTCCCAGCTCGCCGAGCAGGTGGACGAGGCCGTCTCCCTGGTCAGCTACCACCTGCGCAAGCTCGCCGAGCACGGACTGGTGGAGGGGGCCGAGCCGCGCAGCGCGGACGCCCGCGAGCGCTGGTGGCAACCGGCCTCCGACGGCGTCTCCATCCGCGAGGAGGACTTCCAGGACGCCCCCGAGAAGGTGGCGGCCCACCTGGCGGCCTCGCGCCTGTTCCTGGAGCAGCGGACCGAGATGTACCGCAGGTTCCTCGACGAGCGCACCCACTGGGGAGCGCGGTGGAACGAGGCGGCCCCGGACTCCGAGTCACTGCTCAGGCTGACCCCCGAGGAGCTGGCCCGGCTCAAGGAGGACCTGACCGACCTGCTCAAGCGCTACGACGAGCAGGGGCGCGCCCGTGAGGCCGCCGGCGACACCGAAGGGCGTGAACACGTCGCGCTGCATGTGTACGGCTTCCCGTTCCGCGTCTGAGAGGACCCTCCTCGCGTGACCGCCACACTCCTCCCGCCGGCGACCGCGCCGCAGGCCCACCGCGACCCCAACGTCCGGCGCTGGCTCGCCGCCTACACCTCCTCCATGCTGGGCGACAACGTCTACTACCTCGCCCTGTCCTGGGCCGCCGTACGCGCCGGGACCCCGGCGCAGGCCGGGTTCGTGATGGCGGCGAGTGCGCTGCCCAGGGCCGTGCTGATGCTGGGCGGGGGAGTCGTCGCGGACCGGCTCGGGCCGCGCCGGGTCGTCATCGGCAGCGACGCCGTGCGCTGCGCGGCCGTCCTCGCCGTGGCCGCCCTGCTCTTCCTCACCCGCCCCGGGCTGTGGCCGCTCGCCCTGCTGGCGCTGGTCTTCGGCGCCGTCGACGCCGTCTTCATGCCCGCCGTGGGCGCCCTGCCGGCCCGCCTCACCGAGAAGGGCCAGCTCGCCCGGGTCCAGGGCATGCGCGGCCTCGCCATACGTTTTTCCAGCGTGGTCGGCGCCCCGCTCGGCGGGCTCGGTGTGGCCGTCGGCGGCGCGGCGGCGGCCTTCGCGCTCGCCGGGCTGCTCATCGCCGTCTCCGTGCCGCTGCTGCTGTCCGTACGGGTGCGGGACCTGCCGAAGGAGGACACGCCAGGCGCGGCGGGGACCGTCTGGAGCGACCTGCGCGCCGGGCTGCGCCACATCCGCCGGCACCGCGTCCTCGCCCCGCTGATGCTGGCCATCGCCCTCGGCGACCTCGGCTTCGTCGGCCCGCTGAACGTCGGCCTGACCCTGCTCGCCGACCGGCGCGGCTGGGGCGCCTCCGGAATGGGCTGGGTGCTCGCCGGGTTCGGGATCGGTGCGGGAGCCGCCTCGCTGCTGCTGACGGTCCGCGGACGGCTGCCGCGCGCCGGACTGGTCACCGGGTGCGCGTGCACCGCGGGCTCCGTGGCCGTCGGCGCCCTCGGCTTCGTCCCGACGCTGGCCGCGGCCGTGGGGACGGCCCTGTTCGTCGGCCTGCTCACCGGGCTCAGCGGCGCCCTGTGCGGGGCCCTGCTGCAGACCCACTCCGACCCCGCCTGTCTGGGCCGTGTCACCGCAGTCTCCAGCCTGATCAGCCTCGGCCTGACCCCGCTGAGCATGCCCGTCGCCGCCGCCGCGATCGGCACCTGGGGGCTCGGACCGGTCTACGCGGTCAGCGCCGCCGTCTGCGGCCTCGGCGGGCTCGTCGCCCTCGTCGTACCGGCCCTGCGCCGCGCGGAACTCCCCGGCTGACCGCGGTTCACCCTTTCGGGTGAACCGGTCGCACCGGATTGCCGCGGGTGCGGCCCCCGCCGGCTGCCCGACCGCCCGGTCAGAGGCCCAGCTGCTTGGACTCGTGCAGCTTGGCGATCGCGTCCGCCTCGCCGTCCACCTGCACCTTCGCCGCGTTCTGCCGGCCGAACGCGAACATCAGCAGCTCCGACGGCTCTCCGGTCACCGTCACCACCGGCGCACCCCGGTGCGCCACCGCCGTCTGCCCGTCCGGGCGGCGCAGCACCAGGCCCGTCGGCACACCCCGGCCCACCAGCCGCGCGGTGCGCTCCAGCCGGGACCACAGGGTGTCCTGGAAGACCGGGTCCAGCTCACGCGGGCTCCAGTCCGGCTGGGCGCGGCGGACGTCCTCGGTGTGGACGTAGAACTCCACGATGTTGGCCGCCTCGTCGATCTGCTTGAGCTGGAAGGGCGAGAAGCGCGGCGGACCGGTCCGGATCAGCTGGATGAGCTCCTCGTACGGCTTCGCGGTGTACTCGGCCATCACCTTCTCCAGGCGCGGCGCGAGCTGCTTGATCAGCGCGCCTCCTGCCGCGTCCGGGCGGCGCTCGCGCACGATCACATGCGCGGCCAGGTCCCGGGTCCGCCAGCCCTCGCAGAGGGTCTCGGCGTCCGGACCGACGGTCTCCAAGAGGTCGGCGAGCAGCAGCCGTTCACGCTTGGCAAAGGTCGACATGCAGTCAGCCTACGACCAGCCGCCGAGTCCGCGCAGTGGACACGGCACCGGCGCTGTCGTACCCGCGCGGCACAATGGCACCCATGACCAGTACGACCGGGGCACCCCGGCCCAGCAGCCTCGACCCGGAGATCGCCGCCCGCCTCAAGCGCAGCGCCGACGGCCTCCTGCCCGCCATCGCCCAGCAGTACGACACCGGCGAGGTGCTCATGCTCGGCTGGATGGACGACGAGGCGCTGCATCGCACGCTGACCACCGGCCGCTGCACCTACTGGTCGCGCAGCCGCCAGGAGTACTGGGTCAAGGGCGACACCTCGGGCCACCTCCAGTGGGTGAAGTCGGTCGCGCTGGACTGCGACGCCGACACCGTGCTGGTCAAGGTCGACCAGGTGGGCGCGGCCTGCCACACCGGCGCACGCACCTGCTTCGACGAGGACGTGCTCCTCAAGGACGCCGATTCCGCCGTCCCGACCACTGATCAGTAAGGTCAGCCGCCATGGACCTAGAGACCTTCCGCAAGCTCGCCACCGACCGGCGCGTCATCCCGGTCACGCGCAAGCTCCTCGCCGACGGCGACACCCCGGTCGCGCTCTACCGCAAGCTGGCGGCCGAGCGCCCCGGGACCTTCCTCCTGGAGTCCGCGGAGAACGGCCGCTCGTGGTCCCGGTACTCGTTCGTGGGCGTCCGCAGCGCCGCCACGCTCACCGCGCGGGACGGGCAGGCCCACTGGCTCGGCACCCCGCCGGTCGGCGTCCCGGTCGACGGCGACCCCCTGGCGGCCCTGCGCGCCACGATCCAGGCCCTGCACACCCCGCACCAGGACGGCCTGCCGCCCTTCACCGGCGGCATGGTCGGTTACCTGGGCTACGACATCGTCCGCCGCCTGGAGAAGATCGGCCCCGGCGAGCGCGACGACCTGCGGCTCCCCGAGCTGACCATGCTCCTGACCAGCGACCTCGCCGTCATGGACCACTGGGAGGGCTCGGTCCTGCTGATCGCCAACGCGATCAACCACAACGACCTGGACACCGGGGTGGACGAGGCCTACGCCGACGCCGTGGCCCGGCTCGACGCCATGGAGGCCGACCTCGCGCGCGCGGTCCCCCAGCCCCCGGCCGTCCTGCCGCCCTCCGAGCTGCCCGAGTACACCGCGCTGTGGGGCGGCCCCGACTTCCGGGTGGCCGTCGAGGACATCAAGGAGCGCATCCGCGCGGGCGAGGCCTTCCAGGTGGTGCCCTCCCAGCGCTTCGAGACCCCGTGCACGGCGAGCGCGCTGGACGTCTACCGCGTCCTGCGGGCCACGAACCCCTCGCCGTACATGTACCTGTTCCGCTTCGACGGGTTCGACGTCGTCGGCTCGTCCCCCGAGGCCCTGGTGAAGGTCGAGGACGGGCGGGCGATGGTCCACCCCATCGCCGGCACCCGCCCCCGCGGGGCCACCCCGCAGGAGGACCAGGCCCTCGCCGAGGAGCTGCTCGCCGACCCCAAGGAGCGCGCCGAGCACCTGATGCTCGTCGACCTCGGGCGCAACGACCTCGGCCGGGTCTGCGAGCCCGGCTCGGTCGAGGTGGTCGACTTCATGTCCATCGAGCGCTACTCGCACGTGATGCACATCGTCTCCACCGTCACCGGCAGGGTGGCCGAGGGCCGCACCGCCTTCGACGTGCTCACCGCGTGCTTCCCGGCGGGCACCCTCTCCGGTGCCCCCAAGCCCCGCGCGATGCAGATCATCGACGAACTGGAGCCGTCCCGGCGCGGCCTGTACGGCGGCTGCGTCGGCTATCTGGACTTCGCCGGCGACTCCGACACCGCGATCGCCATCCGCACGGCCCTCTTGCGGGGCGGTACCGCCTACGTCCAGGCCGGGGCCGGCATCGTCGCGGACTCCGACCCGGTGGCGGAGGACCAGGAGTGCCGCAACAAGGCGGCGGCGGTCCTGCGGGCGGTGCACACGGCCAACCGGCTGGGCAGACAGGGCGCTTCCGGCTAGGTGGGGCGCTTCTCATACGAACCCCGGGTGACGGTTCGCCCGGGGTTCAGGCGATAGTGGAGTACGTGACTGCTGTACCTCACCCCCGTACCCAAGCCGCCGCGCCCGCCCGGTCCGGCCGCCGCAGCCTCGCCGTGGCCCTCCTGTGCGGCGCGCTCGGCGCGGCCGTGGCGCTGCTCGCGACCCGGCAGCGCTGGGCGGCGGGCACCGCGACGGTGGCCGGCGGCGCGTTTCCGCTCACCGCCAAGGGCAGCGACGTCACGGGCGTCCCCGCGGCCCTCGCCATAGTGGGCCTCGCGGCGCTCGTCGCCGTCTTCGCCGTCCGCCGGGCCGGCCGCGTCGTCGTCGCCGCACTGCTCACCCTGTCCGGCGCCGGCATCGCCGCCGCCGCCCTCGTGGCCGCTTCCGACAGCTCCGCGCTGGACGAGAAGGCCGCCCAGGCGAGCGGCGACACCTCCGCCACCGTCGCCGCGCTCAGCCACACCGGCTGGCCGTACGTCGCGGCCGTCGGCGGCGCGCTGATCCTGCTGGCCGGCCTGCTCGCGCTGCGCTACGGCAGCCTGTGGCCCGCCATGTCGGGCCGCTACGAGCGCGGCACCGACCGCCCGCGCCGCACGGCCCGGCCGGTCGACCCGGAGCGGCCCGAGGAGATCTGGAAGGCCCTGGACCGTGGCGAGGACCCGACGGGGGCGTGACCCCGCGCCGCGGGTGTGGTGAAACAGACGCCACCCCCGCGTCCGGCACGGGCGCGCGTACGGGACAATGGACGACGAGCGTCCGGCTCGGACAGTGACGGGCGGGCTCGGAGCGGTACGACACGTACGACGCTCCCCTGGGACACGTACACAGCAACGAGGAGCACAGACATGGCGGGCAGCAGCCACGGCCACGGTCACACCCCGGCCGCCTGGACCGGTGTCATCATTTCCTTCATCGGTTTCTGCGTCGCGGGCGCCTTCATGGTGATGGCCAACACCGTCGGCTTCTGGGCCGGCATGGTGCTCATCCTCGGCGGCGCTGTGGTCGGCGGCATCATGAAGGCCATGGGCCTCGGCGCGGACCCGAAGCCCCTCAAGATGGCCGACGGCCCCCTCGCGACCCGCGAGCCGGCCGGCGCGGAGAGCTGAGCGCACCTGTCTGCTTCCCCGAGGGGCGGCCCGGCACCTGTCACAGGGTGCGGGCCGCCCCTCGGGCGTTCCACCGCGCACGCCACCGGCCCAAAGGAGACAATGCTCGGGTGAACGCCGACAGTCACCCCCTGCCGCGGACCGCCCCCTGGCCCACCGCGTCCGTACCCGCGTGGCGGCGCCTGGCCGTCCCGGCGGCCGTCCTCACGGCCGTCGCCGCAGCCTTCGCCTACGTCGGTGCCGTCGACCCGAACGAACCCGGTCACTACCCGGTCTGCCCGCTGTACCGGCTCACCGGCCTGTACTGCCCCGGCTGCGGCGGCCTGCGCAGCGCGCACGCCTTCGTCCACGGCGACCTCCTCACCGCCCTGCGCGACAACGCGCTGGGCGTGGCCGCCTACCTGGGCTTCGCCGTGCTGTGGGCCGTGTGGGCGGTCCGCGCGGCCCGCGGCCGGCCCCTGCGGGTGGGCCTGGGACCGGCGCACCTGTGGGCGGCCGGCGCGGTGCTGCTGGTGTTCACGGTCGTCCGGAACCTGCCGTCGGGCGGCTGGCTGCATCCCTGACCGAGCGAGGGACGTCCAGGGACCAGGCGGGGGACGTCCAGGGAGTGGGACCGGCGTCCACCGGATGCGAGGGCTCCGCGCTGCTGCGGATACCATCGCAGTGACCACAGGTTTTCCCAGCCTGAAGGAACCACCGTCTGAAAGGGGGCCGCTCGCGTGAGTGTGCTCGACGAGATCATCGACGGAGTCCGTGCCGACCTCGCGGAGCGGCAGGCACGCGTCAGCCTCGACGAGCTCAAGGAGCGCGCGGCCAAGGCCCCCGCCGCCAAGGACGGGGTGGCCGCGCTCAAGGGCGACGGCGTGAAGGTGATCTGCGAGGTCAAGCGCTCCAGCCCCTCCAAGGGCGCGCTGGCCGCGATCGCCGACCCGGCCGGGCTGGCCGCGGACTACGAGGCGGGCGGCGCGGCCGTCATCTCCGTCCTCACCGAACAGCGCCGCTTCGGCGGCTCGCTGGCCGACCTGGAGGCCGTCCGCGCGCGCGTGGACATCCCGGTCCTGCGCAAGGACTTCATCGTCACCTCGTACCAGCTGTGGGAGGCCCGGGCCTACGGCGCCGACCTCGCGCTGCTGATCGTCGCCGCCCTGGACCAGCCGGCCCTGGAGTCGCTGATCGAGCGGGCGGTGTCGATCGGTCTGACCCCGCTGGTCGAGGTGCACGACGAGGACGAGGTGGAGCGTGCCGTGGAGGCGGGCGCCAAGATCATCGGCGTCAACGCGCGCAACCTGAAGACGCTGGAGGTCGACCGCGGCACGTTCGAGCGGATCGCGCCGGAGATCCCGGACCGCCTCGTCAAGGTCGCCGAATCCGGTGTCCGCGGCCCGCACGACCTGATCGCCTACGCCAACGCCGGCGCCGACGCGGTCCTCGTCGGCGAGTCCCTGGTCACCGGCCGTGACCCGAAGACCGCCGTCGCCGACCTGGTCGCCGCGGGCGAGCACCCCGCGCTGCGGCACGGGCGAGGCTGACCGCCGGTAGGCTGGGTCCGATGACTCTCACCGTGACGACCGTGGACCGGCACGCCCGCCTGGCGCGCGGCTGCCGCCCGAGGGGCTGCCGCGCCCCGGCCAGGCGCGTCCACGGCCGTCGCGTGCGGTACGTCATCGGTGACGAGCCCGGTCAGGTGAACGGACGTCGATGGCAGCGCGCCCCCAAGGGGCGCGGGGAACTGCGCGACCGGCCGCACCCGGCCTGAGGTCGTCCGACAAGCTCCGCCCCCACGGCGAACCGTGTTGTCCACACACTCACCGTGAGGTTCTGGCATGCCCAGCGATTTCTTCTTCCCTGACCCGGAGGGTCAAGTCCCCAGCACCGAGGGCTATTTCGGCGCGTTCGGCGGCAAGTTCATCCCGGAGGCCCTCGTCGCCGCCGTCGACGAGGTCGCCGTCGAGTACGACAAGGCCAAGCAGGACCCCGAGTTCGCCCGCGAGCTCGACGACCTGCTGGTGAACTACACCGGCCGCCCCAGCTCCCTCACCGAGGTTCCCCGCTTCGCGGAACACGCCGGAGGCGCCCGCGTGTTCCTCAAGCGCGAGGACCTCAACCACACCGGCTCCCACAAGATCAACAACGTGCTCGGCCAGGCCCTGCTCACCAAGCGGATGGGCAAGACGCGGGTCATCGCCGAGACCGGCGCCGGCCAGCACGGGGTCGCCACGGCCACCGCCTGTGCCCTCTTCGGCCTCGACTGCACCATCTACATGGGCGAGGTCGACACCCAGAGGCAGGCCCTGAACGTGGCCCGCATGCGCATGCTCGGCGCCGAGGTCGTCGCGGTGAAGTCCGGCAGCCGCACCCTGAAGGACGCCATCAACGAGGCGTTCCGCGACTGGGTCGCCAATGTGGATCACACCCACTACCTGTTCGGGACCGTCGCCGGTCCGCACCCGTTCCCGGCCATGGTCCGCGACTTCCACCGGGTCATCGGTGTGGAGGCCCGCCGCCAGCTGCTGGAGCGCGCCGGCCGCCTCCCCGACGCCGCCATCGCCTGCGTCGGCGGCGGCTCCAACGCCATCGGCCTCTTCCACGCCTTCATCCCCGACGAGGGCGTCCGCCTCATCGGCTGCGAGCCGGCCGGACACGGCATCGAGACCGGCGAGCACGCGGCCACCCTGACCGCGGGCGAGCCCGGCATCCTGCACGGCTCCCGTTCCTACGTCCTGCAGGACGAGGAGGGCCAGATCACCGAGCCGTACTCGATCTCGGCGGGCCTGGACTACCCGGGCATCGGACCGGAGCACTCCTACCTGAAGGACGCCGGCCGGGCCGAGTACCGCGCGATCACCGACGACGCGGCCATGCAGGCCCTGCGCCTGCTGTCCCGCACCGAGGGGATCATCCCGGCCATCGAGAGCGCCCACGCCCTGGCCGGCGCCCTGGAGGTCGGCCGGGAGCTGGGCGGGGACGGCCTGATCGTCGTCAACCTCTCCGGCCGCGGCGACAAGGACATGGACACCGCCGCCCGCTACTTCGGGCTCTACGACACCGACGCCGAGGTGGCCGCCGACCAGGCCGACACCGCCGAGATCGAGGGGGACGCCAAGTGAGCGGGGCCGCGTTGAACAGCACGAAGGGCCGGCTGCTGGCGGACACCCTGGCCGCCGCCAGGGCCGAGGGCCGGTCCGCGCTCATCGCCTACCTCCCGGCCGGGTTCCCGACCGTGGACGGCGGCATCGAGGCGATCAAGGCCGCCTTCGACGGTGGGGCGGATGTCGTGGAGGTGGGGCTGCCGCACAGCGACCCCGTTCTCGACGGACCGGTCATCCAGACCGCCGACGACATCGCCCTGCGGGGCGGCGTCAAGATCGCCGACGTCATGCGGACGGTGCGCGAGGCGCACACGGCCACCGGTAAGCCCGTGCTCGTCATGACGTACTGGAACCCCATCGACCGCTACGGCGTCGAACGGTTCACCGCCGAGCTGGCCGAGGCGGGCGGCGCCGGCTGCATCCTGCCCGACCTGCCCGTCCAGGAGTCGGGGCTGTGGCGGGAGCACGCCGAGAAGCACGGCCTCGCGACGGTCTTCGTCGTGGCGCCGAGCAGCAAGGACGAGCGGCTGGCCGAGATCACCGCGGCGGGCAGCGGATTCGTCTACGCGGCCTCGCTGATGGGGGTCACCGGCACCCGCGAATCCGTCGGCGCGCAGGCCCAGGACCTGGTCGAGCGCACCCGCGCCACCGGCACCGAGCTGCCCGTCTGCGTCGGGCTCGGGGTCTCCAATCGCGCCCAGGCCGCCGAGGTCGCGGGCTTCGCCGACGGCGTCATCGTCGGCTCGGCGTTCGTGAAGCGGATGCTGGACGCCCCCGACCACGCGTCGGGCCTCGCGGCGGTCCGCGAGCTGGCCGGGGAGCTGGCGAAGGGCGTGCGCGGACAGGCGTGACCGTCGGTGATCAGCCAGTTGTCGGCTGGTAATCGGCCGTAGACGCTCACAACGGAAGATTCGGTCACTCGAACGAGTGGACCTGAGGCCGGGGAGGCGCGCTGCGCCTCCCCGGTTCGTTCTGGGGGTGTGAGTGACAACCGTGACGGAAAGCGCACCGCCCGGGACCGGCTGGCGGTCGAGCGCGAGAAGCAGAAGGCCGCGGACAAGCGGCGGCGCACGCTCATCGTGGGCGCCAGCGTCGTCTGCGTCCTGGGCCTCGCGGCGGTGATCGGCGTGCTCGCCGCGAACGCCGGCAAGGAAAAGGGCGGCCAGAAGGCGGGCCCGGTCGTGGCACCCTCGGGCGCGCAGGGCAAGGACAGCCTCGCCATCCCGGTCGGCAAGGACGGCGCCAAGTCGACGCTCACCGTCTGGGAGGACCTCCGCTGCCCGGCCTGCCAGGCCTTCGAGGTCGCCTACCGCCCGACGCTCCACGAACTGGTCGACTCCGGCAAGCTCAGAATCGACTACCACCTGGTCCGGCTGATCGACGGCAATCTCGGCGGCACCGGCTCCCTGCGCGCGGCCAACGCCGCGGCCTGCGCCCAGGACGCCGGCAGGTTCCGCGACTACCACGACGTGCTGTACGCGAACCAGCCCAAGGAGACCGACGACGCGTTCAGCGACAACGCCAAGCTGATCGAGCTGTCCGGAAAGGTCAGCGGCCTGAACACCCCCGCCTTCCAGAAGTGCGTGAAGGACGGCACCCACGACAGCTGGGTGAACAAGTCGCACAAGGCCTTCCAGGGCGGCGGCTTCACCGGCACGCCCACGGTCCTGCTCGGCGGGAAGAACATCTACCAGGACCAGACCATGACCCCGGCCAAGCTCAAGCAGATGGTGGAGGCGGCCGCCCACGGGTAAGGACGTCCCCGGGAACCGTCCGCTTTTCTCACGTCCCCGTTATGGACCCGTAGCCGGGCTGCTTGCCGCCCCCACGGCCCGGCACGGTAGCGTCGGACCTGCCATGGAACTTTCCTACATTCCCAGCCCGTCGCGCGGGGTGCTGTACCTCGGACCCATCCCGCTGCGCGGCTACGCCTTCTGCATCATCATCGGCGTCTTCGTGGCCGTCTGGCTCGGCAACAAACGCTGGATCGCCCGCGGCGGGCGGGCCGGCACGGTCGCCGACATCGCGGTCTGGGCGGTGCCGTTCGGTCTGGTCGGCGGCCGGCTGTACCACGTGATCACGGACTACGAGCTGTACTTCAGCGACGGCCGTGACTGGGTGGACGCCTTCAAGGTGTGGGAGGGCGGCCTCGGCATCTGGGGCGCGATCGCGCTCGGCGCGCTCGGCGCGTGGATCGGCGCGCGCCGCCGGGGCGTCCCGATGCCGGCGTACGCCGACGCCGTCGCCCCCGGCATCGCCTTCGCACAGGCCATCGGCCGCTGGGGCAACTGGTTCAACCAGGAGCTGTACGGCCATGAGACGCACCTTCCATGGGCCCTGCACATCACCTCCTCCGAGGGCGGCCGGGTGCCGGGCTATTACCACCCGACCTTCCTCTACGAGTCCCTGTGGTGCGTCGGCGTCGCCCTCCTGGTCATCTGGGCCGACCGCCGCTTCACGCTGGGCCACGGCCGGGCGTTCGCCCTGTACGTCGCCGCGTACTGCGCCGGTCGCAGCTGGATCGAGTACATGCGCGTCGACGACGCCCACCACATCCTGGGCGTCCGCCTCAACGTCTGGACCGCGCTGATCGTGTTCGTGCTCGCGGTGACGTACTTCGTCGTGTCGGCGAAGAAGCGGCCGGGCAGGGAAGCCGTGGTCGAGCCCGAGGCCGTTTCCGAAGCGGCCGGTGACGAGCCGGACGCGGCTGCCGAGGCCGGGGACAAGACCGAGGGCGCGACCGAGGACAAGACCGAGGACGCGACCGAGGCTTCCGACGCGGAGGCGAAGGACGAGGCCGAATCGGCGACGAAGAAGAGCTGACGGCTGGTCGTACGACGCCGAGGGCGCCCGGAGTCCGTTCCGGGCGCCCTCGGCGTGTGCGGACGGCCGGTCGTCATCGCCGGCGGGCCGAGGACAAGGCCCGCCGGGCCATGGCCACCACCGCCGCGTCGATGAAGCGGCCGTCGGGCAGGGCCTGGGCGCCCTCCTTCACGGCCGCCGCCTTGAGGATCGTCTCCGCGTGCTCGATCTCCGCCGGTGTGGGCAGGTAGGCCCGTTCGATCACCGGCAGCTGCCGCGGGTGGATCGCGGCGCGGCCCAGGAAGCCGAGGGCGCGTCCGTGGGCGCAGGAGGCGGCGAGGCCGTCCAGGTCGCGGATGTCGGGGTGGACCGACTGGGGCGGTGGGGGCAGACGAGCCGCTCGGGCGGCGACGACCACCCGGGAGCGCGGCCAGTCGAGGCCCGCGTCGGCCCGTACCCCGAGGTCGGCCCGCAGGTCCGCCTCGCCGAGGGCGATGCCGCGCAGGGCGGGGTGCGCGGTGGCGATCGCGTAGGCGTGCTCGACGCCGAGGGCCGACTCCAGCAGGGCGTACAAGGGGACGGGGGTGACCGCGGCGACCTGTCTGATCTGCTCCGGGCCGGTCACCTTCGGCAGACGCAGGCCCGAGAGGCCGGGGAGCGCGGCCAGGGCGGCCAGGTCGGCGGCGGCCCAGGGGCTGTCCGGGGCGTTGACCCGGACGTGCACCGGGACCGGCTGGAGCTCGGTGAGGAGGTCGGCCGTGGCCGCGCGGGCGTACTCCTTGCGGTCCTGGGCGACCGCGTCCTCCAGGTCGATCACCACCACGTCGGCGCCCGCGACCAGCGCCTTGGCCACCACGGCCGGGCGGTCGCCGGGGACGTAGAGCCAGGTGAGCGGGGCCCGGGTCACAGGGCTCCCTCCCTGCGCAGGGCGGCGATCTCGGCCGGGGTGAGGCCCAGCTCGGTGAGGACGGCGTCGGTGTCCGCCCCGTGCGGGCGGCCGGCCCAGCGGATCGCGCCGGGGGTCGCGGAGAGCCGGAAGAGCACGTTCTGCATGCGCAACGGGCCCAGGTCGGGGTCGGGGACCGTGGTGATCGTGTCCAGGGCCTGGTACTGGGGGTCGGCCAGGACGTCCCGGACGTCGTGGACCGGAGCCGCCGCGGCCTCGGCCTTCTCGAAGGCGGCCAGCACCTCGGCGCGGGTGCGGGCGGCGATCCAGGAGCCGACCGCCTCGTCCAGCACGTCGGCGTGCGCGGCGCGGTCCGCGCCGGTGGCGAACCACGGTTCCTCGATCAGCTCCGGACGGCCCACCAGGCGCATCACCCGCTCCGCGACCGACTGGGCGGAGGTGGAGACGGCGACCCAGAGGCCGTCGGCGGTGCGGTAGGTGTTGCGCGGGGCGTTGTTCGCGGAGCGGTTGCCGGTGCGCTCCTGCACATGACCGAGCTGGTCGTACCAGGTGGGGTGGGGGCCGAGGACGGACAGGATCGGCTCGATGATCGCCATGTCGACGACCTGCCCGGCGCCGGTGCGCTCCCGTGCGGCCAGCGCGGTGAGCACGGCGCAGGCGGTCGCCAGGCCGGCGATCGAGTCCGCGAGCCCGAACGGCGGGAGCGTCGGCGGTGCGTCCGGTTCGCCGGTGAGCGCGGCGAAACCGCTCATCGCCTCGGCGAGGGTGCCGAAGCCGGGGCGGCGGGCGTAGGGGCCGAACTGGCCGAAGGCGGTGACCCGGGTGAGGACCAGCCGCGGGTTGGCCGCGGACAGCTCGGCCCAGCCGAGGTCCCACTTCTCCAGGGTGCCGGGGCGGAAGTTCTCGATCACCACGTCGGCGGTGGCGGCGAGCCGGAGCAGGACGGCGCGGCCGCCGCGCGAGGACAGGTCCGCGGTGATGGTCCGCTTGTTGCGGCCGAGCACCTTCCACCACAGGCCGACGCCGCCCTTGGCCGGGCCGTGCCCGCGGGAGGGGTCCGGGCGGCCCGGATGCTCGACCTTGATGACCTCGGCGCCGAAGTCGCCGAGGTGCGTGGCGGCCAGCGGGCCCGCGAACAGGGTCGCCAGGTCCAGCACCCGCAGCCCCGACAGCGGCGGTGCCGGCGTACTCATGCGGTGCACTGGGCGTCGATCTCCGGGCGGTACGGCATCGACGCCGACGCCCCGGCCCGCTGGACGGAGATCGCCGCGGCGGCCGCCGCCCAGGACAGGGCCTCCCGCACGGGTTTCTCCTCGGCGAGGGCCACCGAGAGCGCGCCGGCGAAGGTGTCGCCGGCGCCCGTGGAGTCGACGGCGGTCACCTGGGGCGCCGGGATCACGAGCGGCTCGGCGCCCCGGGCCAGATAGAGGCTGCCGGTCGCGCCCAGGGTGACGACGACCTCCGGCACCAGGTCCAGCAGCGCGGTGGCGGCCTCGCGCGGGTCGGTGCGGCCGGTGAGGGTGACCGCCTCGTACTCGTTGGGCACCAACAGGTCGGTCGCGGCGAGCAGTTCGGGCGGCAGGGGCTGGGCCGGGGACGGTGTGAGCACCGTACGGACGCCGTGCCGGCGCGCGGCCTGCGCGCCCGCGACGACCGCGGCCATGGGGATCTCCAGCTGCAGCAGCAGGGCGTCGGCGGAGGCGATCACGCCCTCGTCGCCGGGGGCCAGGTGGTCGACGGTGCCGTTCGCGCCCGCGATGACGACGATGGAGTTGGCCCCCTCGTCGTCCACCACGATGTGCGCGGTGCCGGAGGGGCCCTCGATCGTGCGCAGGAAGTCGGTGTCCACGCCGGAGTGTTCGAGGGTGTCGCGCAGCCGCAGGCCGAAGGCGTCGTTGCCGACCGCGCCGATCATCGAGACGGTCGCGCCGGCGCGGGCCGCGGCGATCGCCTGGTTGGATCCCTTGCCGCCGGGGATCGTGCGGAACTCCCGTCCCGTCACGGTCTCGCCGCGCTGCGGGGCCTTCGCGACGTAGGTGACGAGGTCCATGTTCGTGCTGCCGAGGACGACGATGTGGGTCATGAGCGGGTCGCCTCCAGATGGGTGAGGTGGGCGAGGGTGTCGAAGCCTGCGCCGTCGAAGTCGCCGACGGTGGTGGCGAGCCGGTTCTTCAGCGGGGCCCGCCAGCGGTCGGGGAGGGCGGCGGGAGCGCCCGCGAGCAGTCCGGCGATGCTGCCGGCCGTGGCGCCGTTGGAGTCGGTGTCCAGGCCGCCCGACACCGCACGGCAGATGGCGCCGGTGAAGTCGCCGTCCGCGTGGGTGAGGGCGGCGGCGATCAGGGCGGTGTTGGGGACGGCGTGCACCCAGTGGTGGGCGGGGGAGTGGAGGGCGTGGAGTGCGTCCACGACGTCGTCGAAGTCCTCGTGGGACTCGGCCAGCCGGACGGCGTGGCCGATCGCCCGCGCGAGCCGGGAGCGGGGCGGGATCACGCTCCGGCCGGTGCGCAGACAGGCGTGCACGTCCTGGGTGCCGGTCGCGGCGGTGGCGATGACGGCGGCCGTGAACATCGCCGCGTAGACGCCGTTGGCGGTGTGGGTGAGGGCCGCGTCGCGGTGCGCCTGTTCGGCGGCGGCGGCCGGGGCGCCGGGGTTGGTCCAGCCGTGCACGTCGGCCCGGATCAGGGCGCCGATCCACTCCCGGAAGGGGTTGCGGTGGCGGGCGGTGTGCGGGGGCTCGACGCCGCAGAGGAGGTTGCGGTAGGCGATGCGTTCGGCGGTGAAGGTGCGGCCGGGCGGGAGTTCGTCCAGCCACAGCCGTGCGACGTCCGCGGTGGTGAAGGTCTTCCCGTGGCGCTGGAGGAGCAGGAGGTTGAGGAGGGGGTAGTTGAGGTCGTCGTCCTCGGGCATGCCGTCGATGTTCTCGGCTAGGGAGGTGGGGGCGGAGCGACGGTTCCAGGGGTACCGGACGAGCAGGTCCGCCGGGACGCCCTGGGCCGTGAAGTACGTGGTGAGGGGCCAGTTGCCGGTTGCCCGGGCGAGGGCGCGGATGCCGTCGAGGGAGAGCTTCTCGACGGGTTTGCCGAGCAGGCAGCCGATGGCCCGCCCGAGCCAGGCGGCTTCGAGGGCGGCCGGGGCGGGGGCCGGCGCGGGGATGGGGGCCGGCGCGGGGGTGGGGTCGCTCGCCCGCGCTGGCGGGGTGCCGTCCGCGCCCGCCCGTGCCGCCCCGGCGGCACGACTGCCCGCAGGCCGGGGCGGTGGGGAGTGCCCCGAGGGGGCGCCGGGAACTGCGGGATCCGCCCTCCACCGCTCGCAGCCGCGCGACGACGGCTCCTCGCAACTCGCCCGAGCCGACGGCCAGTCCGGGCACAGGGACCTGATGCGGGCGAGGTCTGTCGGCTCGTCCTCGCAGAGCGCGCTGGGCAGGTCGGCCAGTTCGTCCAGCAGGTCCTCCGCGAGGAGACGGAGGTAGCGGGACGCCCGGTGGGCCGACGCTCCCGCCCGGGGCGGGGCGTCCGGTCCGCCCGCCGCCCGCCAGCGGGCCTCGATCGCCGACGGCTCCCGCCCGTCCAGACGGGCCTCGCGGAGCTCGTGGCCCAGCAGGTCCTCCGGCTGCACCCAGGTCAGTCGGAGCATCCGGTGCCTCCGAGGGCCGCGAACGCCCGCTCGTGGGCGCGCCGCCGGCGCACGTCCCGCTGGAAGACCTCCCGCGCGACCTCGGTGAGCGTGCGGGCCGGCTCCCACAGGTCCAGGCGGCTGGCCTCCGCCACCGTCTTCGCCCAGTCCTGGGGGACGGGCGAGCCGAGCGCGCCCGCGAGGGCCCCGGCCATCGTGGCGATCGAGTCGCAGTCGCGGCCGTAGTTGACCGCGCCGAGGACGGCGTGCCGGTAGTCGCCGCCGGCGACCAGCAGCATGCCGAGGGCGACGGGCAGTTCCTCGACCGCGTGCAGCCGGGAGGGACGGCGGGCGGCGAGCGAGGGTGCGCGGTAGTCCGGGCCGACGGTGTCGTACGGGGCGACCGCCGCGCGCAGGGGCCGTAGCGCCGACTCGAAGTCCCGGTGCCGCGCGGCCACTTCGCAGACCTTCTCGATCGCCTCGCGCGTGCCGTCCTTCGCCAGGGACAGGCAGGCGCTGACGACCGACTCCGGTGTCGCGCCCGGGGCCGTGGCGGCGGCGACGGCCGCGGCCAGGACCCCGGCCGCCTCACGCCCGTACGACGACTGGTGCGCGCCGGCGATGTCCAGCGCCTCGGCGTAGGCGGCGGCCGGGTGGGCCGCGTTGACCAGACCGACGGGGGCCATGTACATCGCCGCGCCGCAGTTGACGATGTTGCCGACGCCCGCCTCCCGGGGGTCGGCGTGACCGTAGGCGAGCCGGGTCACCAGCCACTTCTCGGCGAGGAAGAGGCGGTGCAGCGGCAGGGTCTCGGTCTCCAGTTCCGGGATCCAGCGCGGGTTCGTCATCAGGTCCGGGACCAGGTGGTCGGCGACGGCGTACGCGTCGAGGTGGTCGCGGACGCGGTCGTACACCCGGATGAGCGCGTGGGTCATCAGGGTGTCGTCGGTGACGTGGCCGTCGCCCTTGTGGTACGGGGCCAGGGGGCGGGCGGTGCGCCAGGCGGAGCCGTGCCAGGGGCCGACGACGCCGTGGACGCGGCCGCCGTGGCGCTCGGTGATCTGCTCCGGGCTGTAGCCCTCGACCGGGCCGCCGAGCGCGTCACCGACGGCGGCTCCGACGAGGGCGCCGGTGATCCGTTCGGCGAGGCCGTGCGCGGGAGGCTCCGAGGGGGGCCGGTCGCTTTCTTCTTCTTCGAGTGCTTTGGACTCCTTGGGCGTCATGCCCCGAATCATCCCCCTGGGCGGGCTGGTTGCGCGGCTTCCAGGAGTCCGGCGAGTTCCACCAGGTCGGTGCCGGCGAGGCGGGGCAGGGCACAGCCGGACAGGGTGCGGCAGGCGTCCCGCCAGGTCCGCGGGATGGCCGCGCCGCCGCCGAGGGCGCCGGTGAGGGCGCCCGCGAGGGCGGGGGCGGAGTCGGCGACCCGCGACAGGCAGGCGGCGGCGGGGACGGCCTCGGCGATCCGGCCGCCGGCCGCGGTGGCCAGGGCGAGGGCGACCGGGACGGTCTCGGCGGCGGCGATGCCGTAGCTGTAGACGTGGTCGACGATCTGGTGCTCCAGGAGCGGGACCAGCGCGAACGCGGACTCGCTGTCGGCGGCGAGGGCGAGTGCGTGGCGGGCGTTGCGGCCGATCTCCGTGTCGGCGGGGAGTTCGGTGAGCGCGGCGGTGACGCAGGTGTCCGTCGTGGCGTCGGCGAGGGCGAGGGCGAGGGCCGCGGCCATCGCGCGGGCGCCGTGCACCCCGTCGCCGTCCTGGGTGTAACGGGCGTCGAACTCGGCGAGGGCGGCGGCGCGTTCGGGGTCGCCGGGATGGGCCACGGCGAGCACGCAGGCGCGGACGCAGGCGGCGTCGTCGAAGTAGTGCGGGTTGTCGTGGCCCGTGGCGGGCGGGCGCAGGCCGGTGGCGAGGTTGCCGAGGCCGGCGCGGACCGAGATGCGGGCGCGCAGGGGGAGTACGGCGGACTCCACCTCGGGCGCGCGGTCCGCCGCCGCGGCGACTTCGGCGGCCACGGCGGTCCAGGTGAGGTCGATGGCGGCGCGGGTACGGCGCTCTCGGCTGAGGTCGCCGAGGACGTCGTCGTCGCCCGCGCGCAGCACCGCCTCCGCGGCGAAGGCCGCCCACTCGGCGTCGTCGGAGGGGCCGAGGCGGAGGGGTTCGGGGGGCTGGTTGAGGGCGATCGGTACCGGGAGGGTGGTGGTGGCGTTCTGCTCGGCGAAGGTGTCCAGCTCGCGGGTGAGGCGCCGGGTCCACTCGGGCATGCGGGCGGCGCGGTGGCGCGCGGCGGGCCAGCCGGCGGCGTCGCCTGCGGCGAGGCCGAGCAGGAGGCCCTCGATGCGGTGTCGTGTCATGGCCTGCCCTCACTGTCCTGCTGCCCGGCGTTCCCGGCCCCGACCAGCGGGCTCCGCCTCCTGAACCCCCTTCTGCCCGCCGGGCCGTCCGACTCGTCCGGCTGGGGGGCGGGCGCGGCCGGGAGGGACGGGGCCGGACCGGCCGGCCGGCACCCCGCGCCCCACCCGGCCCCCGAAGCGACCTCCTGCGCAGCAGCCCCCATCGCCTCCGGAGACAGCGCCGGCACCTGCGCCGACGGCGGCCCTGGCAGAGCCGCCCGCGTCTCTTCGTCGTGTGGTGGTGCCGGTGCCGGCGTGTGTTCTGGTGGCGGCCCTGTGAGAGCCGCTGGCGTCTGTTCGTCGTGCGTTCCCAATGGAGCGGGGGTGGCGGCTCCGGGTGGCGGTGCCGGTAGAGCAGCCCGCGCCCCTTCCGGAGGCAGCCCCGGCAGAGCGGGCACCGCCGCTTCCGGAGATCGCTCCCCTTGCGTCCCTTCCGTCGGTGTCGTCGGGAGAGCCGCCCCCACCCCTTCCGGTGGCAGCCCTGGTGGAGCAGGCAGCGCTCCTTCCTGAGGCAGCTCCGGAGGAGCAGATCGCGCCTCCCCCAGGGGCAGCCCTGGGGGAGCAGATGGCGCTCCTTCCCGGGGCAGCTCCGGGGGAGCAGGCCGCGTCTCTTCGCCGCGCGACCCCCGTGGAGCAGCTTCCGTCCCTTCCGGTGGCGGTCCGGGGAGAGACGCCCGCGTCTCTGCCTGGGGCAGCCCTTCGGGTGGCGGTGCCGGTGCCTGGGCTCGCGTCTCTTCCGGTGGCATCCCCAGCGCAGCCGTCCGTGTCTTTGCCCCGTGCAGCCTCGCGGGAGCGGCCCCCGCCTGTTCCCCGTGCAGCCTTGCCGGAGCCGCCACCGGCTCTTCGCCGTGCAGCCTTGCCGGAGCGGCCCCCGCCTGTTCCCCGTGCAGCCTTGCCGGAGCGGCCCCCGCCTGTTCCCCGTGCAGCCTTGCCGGAGCCGGCACTGGCTCTTCGCCGTGCAGCCTTGCCGGAGCGGCCCCCGCCTGTTCCCCGTGCAGCCTTGCCGGAGCCGCCACCGGCTCTTCCCCGTGCAGCCTTGCCGGAGCCGCCACCGGCTTTTCCCCGGGCGCAGCCGGAAGTGCGTCGGTGCCGTTCCGTGGTGGGGCCGGCAGTGGGGTGTCCGGCGGTGAAGTCGGGAGGGTTGCTCCCGCCCCCCACCTGCCGACCTCGCCCGGTACCAGGAGTTCCGCCACGTCCAGGACGTGGTGGCCGGCCATGGAGGGGAGGCAGCGGCCGCGGGCCGGGCCGATGGGGGTGGCCCAGTGGGGCGGGATCGCCGTGATGCCGTGGGTCGCGCCGGACAGGGCGCCGGCCACCGCCGCCGTCGTGTCCGCGTCGCGGCCCATGTTGACGGCTGTCAGGACGGCCTGTACGAAGTCGCCGTCGGCCGCCGCGTAGGCGCCGAAGGCGAGGGCGACCGCCTCGGGGGCCAGATCGGTCCAGGGATAGCCGCCGATCACGACCGCCGAGCGGACCGCGCGTTCCCCGCGATGGGCCACGGCCACCGCGCGCCGCAGCGAGCGCGCCGTCCAGGAGTCGTCGGGGACGACGGCGAGGGCCGCGGCGATCACCACCGGAACCGGCGCGCCCGTCATCGCCGCCGCCACCCCTGCCGCCACCGCCTGGCCGCCGTAGATGCCCTCGCCCTCATGGCTGACCGAGCCGTCGATCGCCGCCAGGCGGGCCGCTTCGGCGGGACGCCCGGCCGCGAAGACGCCGAAGGGGGCCGCTCGCATGGCCAGGCCGTCGCTCCAGGCGTGCCGGTGCTGGGCCGAGATGGGGGCCGCGAGTCCGCGGCGCAGGTTCTCCAGGGTGCCGCGCTCGCTGAAGCCCGCGCCCCGGAAGGGGCCCTCGGCGCGGTCGGCGATCCACTGGTGCCAGGCCGCCTCCACATGGGCGGGGGTGAGCGCCGAACCGTGCCGGGCCAGGAGCAGGCCGGAGAAGATCGCGTACTCGGTGTCGTCGGTACCGCAGGGCTGGTCCGACACGTATCCCGTGATGCGGCCCCAGCGGGCGCGGATCTCGGACGGCTTGAGATTCTCCGCGGGTGCGCCCAGCGCGTCTCCGACGGCCAGGCCGAGCAGCGCGCCACGGGCCCGTTCGCGCGGTCCGGCGGCGCCGTCGGGCGCCGGGAGCGGGGGAGTGCGGGCGATCGACGCCATGGGCGGCCTCCTTCAGCGGGACCACGTGACCCTTTGCGGATGTGTCCCACGACGTGCGCCCGCGCGAGCCTCCGCACGGCCGGAGTCACCCGCTCGGCATCTGAGCGTGGCTTTGCACGGATGAGCGAAAGAGGGGTCCGGAGGGGCAAAGGTGCAGGTTAGCCCAGCCTTTCCTTGCTGGCGGGAGCGGAAGATTGGGCGTAGGTTCAGAGTTGTCGAAAAGTAGAACTCGTCCAAAAGTTAGCTTTGGCTAAGCTATCCCGGGGGTCCCCATGGCTGTCATCGAAACGCAGGCCGCGCTGCACGAGGCGCACCGCGACAACCACACCCACCGCGACGTCAACGGCGGCTGGCTGCGCCCCGCGGTCTTCGGTGCCATGGACGGCCTGGTCTCCAACCTCGCCCTGATGACCGGTGTGGCCGGCGGGTCCGTGAGCCAGCAGACCATTGTCATCACCGGGCTCGCGGGGCTCGCCGCCGGTGCCTTCTCCATGGCGGCCGGTGAGTACACCTCGGTCGCCTCGCAGCGCGAGCTGGTCGAGGCCGAGCTGGATGTCGAGCGCCGTGAGCTGCGCAAGCACCCGCAGGACGAGCAGGACGAGCTGGCCGCGCTGTATGTCGCCCGCGGTGTGGAGCCCGACCTGGCCCGGGAGGTCGCCCGCCAGCTGTCCGAGGATCCCGAGCAGGCCCTGGAGATCCACGCCCGGGAGGAGCTGGGCATCGACCCCGGTGACCTGCCCTCGCCGCTGGTCGCCGCCGTCTCCTCCTTCGGGTCCTTCGCCCTCGGCGCCCTGCTGCCCGTACTGCCGTTCCTGCTCGGCGCGACCACGCTGTGGCCCGCCGTGCTGCTCGCTCTCGCCGGGCTCTTCGGCTGCGGTGCCGTGGTGGCCAAGGTGACCGCACGGAGCTGGTGGTACAGCGGCCTCAGGCAGCTCGCGCTGGGCGGTGCCGCGGCCGGTGTGACGTACGCCCTGGGCAGCCTGTTCGGAACGGCCGTAGGATAGCGGCGCCGGTACTTATGCATCGGGCCGCATAAATAGCCGTTACTCGCTGGTTTCAGGCGCGTGACCACCGGGCATGAGCCGTAAGCGCCGTAGGCAATGACGCCTGCCGCACACTTGTGGGGAGAGTGAAGACGCT
The DNA here is from genome assembly GCF_014649495.1 of Streptomyces filipinensis. Taxonomy (GTDB): domain Bacteria; phylum Actinomycetota; class Actinomycetes; order Streptomycetales; family Streptomycetaceae; genus Streptomyces; species Streptomyces filipinensis. The sequence goes on from NZ_BMTD01000020.1 coordinate 32,184, forward strand.
CGCCCCGCCCCTTCGGGCCGCCGGACGCCGATCCGACCGATCTTGTCGACGACGGTCCCCCTCGTACGTTCAGCGCCGCCCCGCGCGGCACCCGCCGCCCGCGAGCGGCACCCCGCCGCGTACCGCGCGGCACCCCCGCCGCCCTGTGTGGCACCCCGCCGCGGACCGTGCGGCACCGCTGCCACGGACCCCGTGGCGTCCGCATGCTGGAACGGGGTATCCGCTTCCCGGGAACCGCTCCATCATGTAACCTGCACGAAATTTAGCCACTTTCGCAGAGGGCCAACGTCGTCCCTCGGCACCTGCCACATGCCTCATGACGACGACGGGAGAGCCGATGCGTACGCCGCGCCAGCCGTCCCAGCATTCCGCGAATGGCCAGAACTGGTCCTTCATGGATGCTCGCCCTGCTGCGCAGGGTATGTACGACCCCCGCAACGAACACGACGCCTGCGGCGTCGGTTTCGTCGCCACCCTTACCGGCGAGGCGTCCCACACGCTGGTCGAGCAGGCACTCACCGTGCTGCGCAATCTGGAGCACCGCGGTGCCACCGGCTCCGAGCCCGACTCCGGCGACGGCGCCGGCATCCTCTCCCAGGTGCCCGACGCCTTCTTCCGTGAGGTGGCCGGGTTCGACCTTCCCGCGGCGGGTTCCTATGCGGTAGGCATCGCCTTCCTGCCGGAGGAGGGGACCGCGGACTCCGTCTCGAAGATCGAGACGATCGCCGACGAGGAGGGCCTCACCGTCCTCGGCTGGCGCGAGGTCCCGGTCGCCCCGGAGCTGCTGGGCGCCACCGCCCGCTCCACCATGCCGGTCTTCCGCCAGATCTTCGTCACCGACGGCGCCAGCGAGGGCATCGCGCTGGACCGCAAGGCGTTCGTGCTGCGCAAGCGCGCCGAGCGCGAGGCCGGTGTCTACTTCCCCTCGCTGTCCGCGCGCACGATCGTGTACAAGGGCATGCTGACCACCGGCCAGCTGGAGCCCTTCTTCCCGGACCTGTCCGACCGCCGCTTCGCCTCCGCGATCGCGCTGGTGCACTCCCGGTTCTCCACGAACACCTTCCCGTCGTGGCCGCTCGCGCACCCCTACCGGTTCGTCGCGCACAACGGTGAGATCAACACCGTCAAGGGCAACCGCAACTGGATGCGCGCCCGCGAGTCGCAGCTGGTGTCCGACCTCTTCGGCGACCGCGCGCTCGACCGTGTCTTCCCGGTCTGTACGCCGGACGCCTCCGACTCGGCCTCCTTCGACGAGGTGCTGGAGCTGCTCCACCTGGGCGGCCGTTCGCTGCCGCACTCCGTGCTGATGATGATCCCGGAGGCGTGGGAGAACCACACCTCCATGGACCCGGCCCAGCGCGCCTTCTACCAGTTCCACTCCACGATGATGGAGCCCTGGGACGGCCCCGCCTGCGTCACCTTCACCGACGGCACCCAGGTCGGCGCCGTGCTCGACCGCAACGGTCTGCGCCCCGGCCGCTACTGGGTCACCGACGAGGGCCTCGTCGTGCTCGGCTCCGAGGTCGGCGTCCTCGACATCGACCCGGCCAGGGTCGTCCGCAAGGGCCGCCTGCAGCCCGGCCGGATGTTCCTCGTCGACACCGCCGAGCACCGCATCATCGAGGACGACGAGATCAAGGCGGCCCTCGCCGCCGAGCAGCCGTACGCCGAATGGCTGGAGGCCGGCGAGATCGAGCTGGGCGACCTGCCCGAGCGCGAGCACATCGTGCACACCCACGCCTCGGTCACCCGCCGCCAGCAGACCTTCGGCTACACCGAGGAGGAGCTGCGCGTCATCCTCGCGCCGATGGCCCGCGCCGGCGCCGAGCCGATCGGCTCCATGGGCACCGACTCGCCGATCGCGGCCCTGTCCGAGCGCCCGCGGCTGCTCTTCGACTACTTCACCCAGCTGTTCGCGCAGGTCACCAACCCCCCGCTGGACGCGATCCGCGAGGAGCTGGTCACCTCCCTGCGCTCGTCGCTGGGCCCGGAGGGCAACCTGCTGGACCCGACGGCGGCCTCCTGCCGCTCGGTCACCCTGCCCTTCCCGGTCATCGACAACGACGAGCTGGCCAAGCTCATCCACATCAACGCCGACGGCGACATGCCCGGCTTCAAGGCCGCGACCCTCTCCGGCCTGTTCCGGGTCTCCGGCGGCGGTGACTCGCTCGCGGCCCGCATCGAGGAGATCTGCGCCGAGGCCGACGCCGCCATCGACAACGGCGCCCGGCTGATCGTCCTGTCGGACCGCCACTCGGACGCCGAGCACGCGCCGATCCCGTCGCTGCTGCTCACCGCGGCCGTCCACCACCACCTCATCCGCACCAAGCAGCGCACCCACGTGGGCCTGCTGGTCGAGGCCGGTGACGTCCGCGAGGTCCACCACGTCGCCCTGCTGATCGGCTTCGGCGCCGCCGCCGTCAACCCGTACCTGGCGATGGAGTCGGTCGAGGACCTGCTGCGCGCCGGCACCTTCCTGAGCGGCCTGGAGCCCGAGAAGGCCATCAAGAACCTGATCTACGCCCTCGGGAAGGGCGTCCTGAAGGTCATGTCCAAGATGGGCATCTCCACCGTCGCCTCCTACCGCGGCGCCCAGGTCTTCGAGGCCGTCGGCCTGGACGAGGCCTTCGTCGAGAAGTACTTCAACGGCACCGCCACCAAGATCGGCGGCGTCGGCATCGACGTCATCGCCGAGGAGGTCGCCGCCCGCCACGCCAAGGCCTACCCGGCCTCCGGCATCGCTCCCGCGCACCGTGCGCTGGAGATCGGCGGCGAGTACCAGTGGCGCCGCGAGGGCGAGCCGCACCTGTTCGACCCGGACACGGTCTTCCGCCTGCAGCACTCCACGCGCACCGGCCGCTACGACATCTTCAAGAAGTACACCGAGCGCGTGAACGAGCAGTCCGAGCGCCTGATGACGCTGCGCGGCCTGTTCGGCTTCAAGTCCGACCGCGCGCCGATCCCCGTCGACGAGGTCGAGCCGGTCTCCGAGATCGTCAAGCGGTTCTCGACGGGCGCCATGTCGTACGGCTCCATCTCCAAGGAGGCGCACGAGACCCTCGCCATCGCCATGAACCAGCTGGGCGGCAAGTCCAACACCGGTGAGGGCGGCGAGGACCCGGACCGCCTGTACGACCCGGCACGGCGCAGCGCCATCAAGCAGGTCGCCTCCGGCCGCTTCGGCGTGACCTCCGAGTACCTGGTCAACGCGGACGACATCCAGATCAAGATGGCCCAGGGCGCCAAGCCCGGCGAGGGCGGCCAGCTGCCCGGCCACAAGGTCTACCCGTGGGTCGCCAAGACGCGTCACTCGACGCCGGGTGTCGGTCTGATCTCCCCGCCGCCGCACCACGACATCTACTCCATCGAGGACCTGGCCCAGCTGATCCACGACCTGAAGAACGCGAACCCGCAGGCGCGGATTCACGTGAAGCTGGTCTCCGAGGTCGGCGTCGGCACGGTCGCCGCGGGTGTCTCCAAGGCGCACGCGGACGTGGTCCTGATCTCCGGTCACGACGGTGGTACGGGCGCCTCCCCGCTGACCTCGCTGAAGCACGCGGGCGGCCCCTGGGAGCTCGGCCTCGCCGAGACCCAGCAGACCCTGCTGCTCAACGGCCTGCGCGACCGCATCGTCGTGCAGACCGACGGTCAGCTGAAGACCGGCCGTGACGTGATCATCGCCGCGCTGCTCGGCGCCGAGGAGTTCGGTTTCGCGACCGCGCCGCTCGTCGTCTCCGGCTGCGTCATGATGCGTGTCTGCCACCTGGACACCTGCCCGGTCGGCATCGCCACCCAGAACCCGACCCTGCGCGACCGCTTCGCGGGCAAGGCCGAGTACGTCGTGAACTTCTTCCGGTTCATCGCCGAAGAGGTCCGCGAGCTGCTCGCCGAGCTGGGCTTCCGCTCCATCCAGGAGGCCGTCGGCCACGCCGAGCTGCTGGACGTCGAGCGCGCGGTCGACCACTGGAAGGCGCAGGGCCTGGACCTGGAGCCGCTGTTCCACGTGCCGGACCTGCCCGAGGGCGCCGTCCGCCACCAGCTGATCGAGCAGGACCACGGCCTGGAGAAGGCCCTGGACAACGAGCTGATCAAGCTCGCCGCCGACGCCCTGGCCGCGAACGACGCGACCGAGGCCCAGCCGGTGCGCGCCCAGGTCGCCATCCGCAACATCAACCGCACGGTCGGCACCATGCTCGGCCACGAGGTGACGAAGAAGTTCGGCGGCGCGGGCCTGCCCGACGACACCATCGACATCACCTTCACCGGCTCGGCCGGCCAGTCCTTCGGCGCGTTCCTGCCGCGCGGCGTCACGCTGCGCCTGGAGGGCGACGCCAACGACTACGTCGGCAAGGGCCTGTCCGGCGGCCGGATCGTCGTCCGCCCGGACCGCGCGGCCGACCACCTCGCCGAGTACTCGACCATCGCGGGCAACACCATCGGCTACGGCGCCACCGGCGGCGAGCTGTTCCTGCGCGGCCGCACCGGTGAGCGGTTCTGCGTCCGCAACTCCGGCGCGCTGGTCGTCTCCGAGGGCGTGGGCGACCACGGCTGCGAGTACATGACCGGCGGTCACGCGGTCGTCCTCGGCCCGACCGGCCGCAACTTCGCGGCGGGCATGTCCGGCGGTGTCGCCTACGTCATCGACCTCGACCGCGACAACGTCAACGTCGGCAACGCCCAGTCGGTCGAGGCGCTGGACGACACGGACAAGCAGTGGCTGCACGACGTGGTGCGCCGCCACGCCGAGGAGACCGGCTCGACGGTCGCCGAGAAGCTGCTCGCCGACTGGGACACGGCCGTGGAGCGGTTCAGCAAGATCATCCCCAGCACGTACAAGGCAGTGCTCGCCGCCAAGGACGCCGCCGAGCGAGCCGGTCTGACCGAGACCGAGATCACCGAGAAGATGATGGAGGCGGCGATCAATGGCTGACCCGAAGGGCTTCCTGAACCACGGCCGCGAGGTCGCCCAGACCCGTCCTGTCGGTGAGCGCGTCAAGGACTGGAACGAGGTCTACGTCCCCGGCTCCCTGCTGCCGATCATCAGCAAGCAGGCCAGCCGGTGCATGGACTGCGGCATCCCGTTCTGCCACAACGGCTGTCCGCTGGGGAACCTGATCCCCGAGTGGAACGACTACGCCTACCGCGAGGACTGGGCCGCCGCCCAGGAGCGGCTGCACGCGACCAACAACTTCCCGGAGTTCACCGGTCGCCTCTGCCCGGCCCCCTGCGAGTCGGCGTGCGTGCTGGGCATCAACCAGCCGCCGGTCACCATCAAGAACGTCGAGGTCTCGATCATCGACAAGGCGTGGGAGACCGGGGACGTCACCCCGCAGATCCCCGAGCGCCTGTCCGGCAAGACGGTCGCGGTCATCGGCTCGGGCCCGGCGGGTCTCGCCGCCGCCCAGCAGCTGACCCGGGCCGGCCACACGGTCGCCGTCTACGAGCGCGCGGACCGCATCGGAGGCCTCCTCCGGTACGGCATCCCCGAGTTCAAGATGGAGAAGCGGCACATCAACCGCCGTATCGAGCAGATGCGCGCGGAGGGCACCCGCTTCCGCACCGGCGTCGAGATCGGCCGCGATCTGGGCGCCCGCGACCTGAAGAAGCGCTACGACGCGATCGTCATCGCCGCCGGTGCCACCACCGCGCGCGACCTGCCGGTGCCGGGCCGCGAGCTCAAGGGCATCTACCAGGCGATGGAGTACCTGCCGCTGGCCAACAAGGTCCAGGAGGGCGACTACGTGGCGCCCCCGATCTCGGCCGAGGGCAAGCACGTCGTCGTCATCGGCGGCGGTGACACCGGCGCGGACTGCGTGGGCACCGCCCACCGGCAGGGCGCGGCCTCCGTCACCCAGCTGGAGATCATGCCTCGCCCGAACGACGAGCGGCACGCGATCAACCAGCCCTGGCCGACCTTCCCGATCCTGTACAAGGTCACCTCGGCCCACGAGGAGGGCGGCGAGCGGATCTACTCCGCCTCCACCACCCACTTCGAGGGCGACGAGGACGGCAACGTGCAGTGGCTGCACCTGGCCGAAGTGGAGTTCGTCGAGGGCAAGCTGACCTCCAAGCCGGGCACCGAGCGCAAGATCCCGGCCCAGCTGGTCACCCTCGCCATGGGCTTCACCGGCACCGACCGGGAGAACGGCCTGGTGGAGCAGTTCGCCCTGGACCTCGACGAACGCGGTAACATCGCCCGCGACGCCGACTTCCAGACCAACGTGCCGGGTGTGTTCGTCGCCGGTGACGCCGGCCGCGGCCAGTCCCTCATCGTGTGGGCGATCGCGGAGGGCCGCTCGGCCGCCCGCGGTGTCGACCGGTTCCTGACCGGTGCCAGCGACCTGCCGGCCCCGATCCGCCCGACGGACCGCGCCCTGGCGGTCTGACGGCACCCGAGAACGTCCCGTACAACGGCGTACGGAACACTGACGACGCCTGCCCCGTCCCCGACCGGACCCGGGCAGGCGTCGTTGCATGTCCGCACGTCGAGGGGGAGCCATGGCCGCGATCAGTCTGCGCAAGGTGGAGGAGAGCGCGCCCGCGCTCGTCGGCGCCTACAGGTCGGCCGGGGTGTCGCTCACCAAGCACGGCCTGGACGGCCTGCGTGCCGCGGTCTACCTGGTGGTCGACTACTCCGGCTCGATGAAGCCCTACTACCAGGACGGCAGCGTGCAGACGCTCGCCGACCGGGTGCTGGGCCTGGCCGCGCATCTGGACGACGACGGCCGGGTGCCGGTGGTGTTCTTCTCCACGGACGTCGACGCGGTCACCGCCATCGCCCTCGACCGGCACCAGGGCAGCGTCGAGCGCATCGTGGCCGGGCTCGGACACATGGGCAGGACCAGCTATCACCTGGCGATGGACGCCGTCATCGACCACTACCTGGACAGCGGTGCCACCGATCCGGCCCTGGTCGTGTTCCAGACCGACGGCGGCCCGATCAACAAGCTCGCCGCCGAGCGCTATCTGTGCAAGGCGGCCAGGCTGCCGCTGTTCTGGCAGTTCGTCGGCTTCGGCGACCCCGGCAGCCGGCAGTTCGAGTTCCTGCGGAAGCTGGACGAGCTGGCCGTACCGGGCAGGCGGATCCTCGACAACGCGGGTTTCTTCCACGCCGGCCAGGACCCGCGGCGCGTCTGCGACGCCGAGCTGTACGACCGGCTCGTCGGCGAGTTCCCCCAGTGGCTGGCGGCCGCACGCGCCGCGGGCATCGTACGGCCGGCCTGAGTCATGGCCCGGCCTCGCCCACGGGGCCGGCCGGCCGCCTCGGCGCGTCGTGTCCCTTGAGCGCGTCGTCGAGCACCGCCTCCCGGCACTCCTCGGGCGTACCCCACGCCGTGCGCAGGGCACGGGCCTTGGTCAGCCACAGGGAGAGGTCGTACTCCGCGGTGTAGCCGATCGCCCCGTGCAGCTGCAGGGCCGCGCGGGCGGTGGTGTACGCCGCCTCGCATGCCATGAGCTTGGCGGCCGCCACGTCCGCGGGGCGCGGTGACACCGCCGCGCCGAGGACCAGGGGGCGGGCGAACTCCAGGGCGGTCCTGGCATCCGCGAGACGGTGTCTGACCGCCTGGAAGGAGCCGATGGGGACGCCGAACTGGGTGCGCTGCCGGACGTAGGCGACCGTGCGGTCGAGGAGGGCGAGTCCGACGCCGAGGGCCTGGGCGGCGATGGCCAGGCGGGCCCAGGTGAGGGCGCGCTCGCGTGGCGGATCGGGGGTGAGGAGCTCGCCGTCCGGGGTGAGCGGGGTGAGGCGGCGGGCGGGGTCGAGGGAGCGGCGCGGGGGGCCTGCGGCCGCGGTGGCCACGCGAAGGCCGTCGGCGGTGAGGACGAGGCGGAGCGTGGCCGCGTCGGCGTCCAGGGCGAGCTGCGGGGCGGCCGGGTCGGTGCCCGGGGCGCGGTCGGGGCCGGGGGCGAGGTAGCGGGCAGCGGCGGTGTCTGCGGCGAGGCGGGGGCGGGCCGGATCAGGGTCGCGGGTGGGGGCGGTGGGGGGAGGGCCGGTGTCGGGGGCGGGCTCGGTGGGGGCCGGCGTGGTCGTGAGGGCGTGGCCGAGGGGCGTGGCCACGGTGGCCAGGTCCGTGCCCGCCACCAGCCCCGGCAGGAACCGCTTGGCGGACGGGAGGTCCTGGAGCAGCACCGCCGCCGCGACCGTCTCCACCAGCGGCCCCGGCACCGCGTGCCGCCCCAGCTCCACGAAGGCCAGGGCCAGCTCCACGGGATGCCGCCCCAGGCCGCCGTGGTCCTCCGGCACCGCCAGCCCGAACACCCCCGCCTCGGCGATCCGCGACCACAGCGCGCGCCCGCGCGCGGGATCGCCGCGGCTCCAGTCCCGGATCACCGCCGGGGTGCCCGCGGCCGACAGCATCGCGTGCAGGGATCCGGTGAAGGCGCGCTGTTCGGCGTCGAGGAGGAAGCGCATCAGCGGCGTCCCTTCGGCAGGCCGAGCAGCCGCTCGGCGATGATGTCGCGCTGGATCTCGTTCGTGCCCGCGTAGAGGGGACCGGCGAGCGAGAAGACGTAGCCCTCGGACCAGTCCGTGTCCGCCCGCTCGCCCTCCGGGCCCAGCAGGTCGAGGGCCGTCTCATGGAGCGCGAGGTCCAGCTCGGACCAGAAGACCTTGTTCGTGCTGGACTCGGGGCCCAGCTCCTCGCCCTCCAGGGAGCGGGAGGCGGCCGCGTAGGTGAACAGCTGGTAGGCGCGGGCGCCGACCACGGCGTCGGCCACCCGGGCGCGGGCGTGCTCCGGGCAGCCGCGCGCCCGCCACAGCGCGACCAGCCGGTGCGCCGAGGCGAGGAAGCGGCCCGGCGAGCGCAGGGTGAGCCCGCGTTCGTCGCCCGCCGTGGACATCGCGATCCGCCACCCCCGGCCGGGCTCGCCGATCACGTCCTCGTCCGGCACGAACACGTCGTCCAGGAACAGTTCGGCGAAGGCCGGCTTGCCGTCCAGGCGGCCGATCGGGCGGACCGTGACACCCGGCGCCCGCAGGTCGAACATCAGATACGTGAGCCCCTGATGGGGTTTCGGGGCGTCCGGATCGCTGCGGAAGAGCCCGAAGGCCCGGTCGGCGAAGGCCGCCCGGGAGGACCAGGTCTTCTGCCCCCGCAGGAGCCAGCCGCCGTCCGTCCGTACCGCGCGGGAGGTCAGCGAGGCCAGGTCGGAGCCCGCCTCCGGCTCGGACCAGGCCTGCGCCCAGACCGCCTCCCCGGTGGCCATCGGCGGCAGCACCCGCGCGCGTTGCTCCTGCGTGCCGTGGTCGAAGAGCGTCGGGGCCAGCAGGCTGATGCCGTTCTGCCCGACCCGGCCGGGCGCACCCGCCGCCCAGTACTCCTCCTCGAAGACCAGCCACCGCAGCAACCCCGCGTCCCGGCCGCCGTACCGCTTCGGCCACGACACCACCGACCAGCGGTCCGCGGCCAGTTCGGCCTCCCACGCGCGGTGCGCGGCGAAGCCCTCGGCCGTCTCCAGGGACGGCAGCGGGGTGCGCGGCACATGCGCCGCCAGCCAGGCCCGGGCCTCGGCGCGGAACTCCTCGTCGGCCCTGGAGTGGGACAGGTCCACCGCCGGCACCTTCTTCCCTCGACCTTCCCTAACAAGTGTTTGGTAGGTTAGCGTGGTCCTATGACAGGCGTCGAGAGCCCGGCCTACGTGCCCGGGCACGGACTGCTCAGGGGCCGCACCGCCGTCATCACCGCGGCGGCCGGCGCCGGCATCGGCGGCGCGACCGCGCGCCGCTTCCTGGAGGAGGGCGCGCACGTGGTCATCAGCGACGCGCACACGCGCCGGCTGAAGGAGCACGAGGCCGAACTGGGCCGCAAGTTCCCCGGCCGGGTGACGGCGATGCCGTGCGACGTCACCGACGACAGCCAGGTGCGGGCCCTGTTCGAAGCGGCCGTCGCCACGCACGGGCGGCTGGACGTCGTCGTCAACAACGCCGGCCTGGGCGGCACCTGCGACCTCGTCGACATGACCGACGAGCAGTGGGCCCGGGTACTGGACGTCACCCTCAACGGCACCTTCCGGTGCACGCGGGCCGCCCTGCGGGCGATGCGGGAGACCGGCGGCGGGGTGATCGTCAACAACGCCTCCGTCGTCGGCTGGCGCGCCCAGGCCGGGCAGGCGCACTACGCCGCCGCCAAGGCCGGGGTGATGGCGCTGACCCGGTGCGCCGCGATCGAGGCCGCCGCGTACGGCGTACGGGTCAACGCGGTGGCCCCGAGCCTCGCAATGCACCCGCACCTGGTGAAGGTCACCTCGGCCCGGTTGCTCCAGGAGCTGACCGAACGGGAGGCCTTCGGGCGGTACGCCGAGCCGTGGGAAGTGGCCAACGTGATCGTCTTCCTGGCCTCCGGCTACTCCTCGTACCTCACCGGCGAGGTCGTCGCCGTCAGCAGCCAGCACCCCTGACGACCGGGACGGACCACAATGGGATCGTGCCGACCAACAAGAAGCCCCAGGTGACCGCGGCAGCGGCCCGGCGCGGCGAACTCCTCACCACCGCTGCCGAGGTCTTCGCCGAGCACGGCTACAACGCCACCACCGTCCGCAGGATCGCCGACCACGCCGGCATGCTCGCGGGCAGTCTCTACTACCACTTCGACTCCAAGGAGTCGATGCTCGAGGAAATCCTGCGGACCTTCCTCGACGAGCTGTGGGACGGCTACGACACCGTCCTCGCCGCAGGGTTCGGGCCCCGCGAGACGCTGGAGGCGCTCGTCACCGAGTCCTTCCGGGAGATCGACCGGCACCGCGCGGCCGTCGCGATCTACCAGAAGGAGAGCAGGCAACTCGCCGCCCAGGACCGGTTCGCGTTCCTCGCCGAGTCCCAGCGCCGGTTCGAGAAGGCCTGGCTCAGCACGCTGGAACGCGGGGTCGCCGAGCACGTCTTCCGCGCCGACCTCGACGTCCGTCTCACCTACCGGTTCGTCCGCGACACCGTATGGGTCGCCGCCTCCTGGTACCGGCCCGGCGGACAGCACAGCCCCGAGGAGATCGCCCGCCAGTACCTGTCGATGGTGCTGGACGGGATCGCCGTACGCGAGTGACACCTGATCGCATAACGCCCCTTTCCTGTGAGGGAGTTGTCATGGCCGAGGCCTACATCGTCGAAGCGGTCCGCACACCCGTCGGACGGCGCGGGGGAGGGCTCAGCGCCGTCCATCCCGCCGACCTCGGCGCGCACGTGCTGACGGCGCTGGTGGAGCGGGCCGCGGTCGACCCGGCCGCCGTGGACGACGTGGTCTTCGGCTGCCTGGACGCGGTGGGACCCCAGGCCGGGGACATCGCCCGCACCTGCTGGCTGGCCGCCGGGCTGCCCGAGGAGGTACCGGGCGTGACCGTCGACCGGCAGTGCGGCTCCTCGCAACAGGCCGTGCACTTCGCCGCGCAGGCCGTGCTGTCCGGCACCCAGGACCTGGTGATCGCCGGCGGGGTGCAGAACATGTCCCAGATCCCCATCGCCTTCGCCTCCCGCCAGGCCGCCGAACCCCTCGGCCTGACCGACGGGCCCTTCCTCGGCAGCACCGGCTGGCGAGCCCGCTACGGCGACCAGCCCGTCAACCAGTTCGCCGGCGCCGAGATGATCGCCGCCACATGGGGCATCAGCCGCGAGGACCAGGAGGAGTTCGCCCTGCGCTCGCACCGGCGGGCCGTCCGCGCCATCGACACCGGCCGCTTCGCACGCGAGACCGTCCCCCACGGCGAGGTCACCGTGGACGAGGGCCCGCGCCGGGACACCTCCCTGGAGAAGATGGCCGCGCTGAAACCCGTCCTCGACGGGGGCACCATCACCGCGGCCTGCTCCTCGCAGGTCTCCGACGGCGCCGCCGCCCTGCTGCTCGCCTCCGAGCGGGCGGTACACGACCACGCGCTGCGCCCGCGCGCCCGCGTCCACCATCTCTCCGTACGCGGCGAGGACCCCATCCGGATGCTCTCCGCCCCCATCCCGGCCACGGCCCACGCCCTGAGGAAGACCGGCCTGACCATCGACGCCATCGATCTCGTCGAGATCAACGAGGCCTTCGCGCCGGTCGTCCTGGCCTGGCTGAAGGAGACCGGCGCCGACCCCGGGAAGGTCAACGTCAACGGCGGCGCGATCGCCCTCGGCCACCCGCTCGGCGCGACCGGCGTCCGCCTGATGACGACCCTGCTCCACGAACTGGAGCGCACCGGCGGCCGCTACGGCCTGCAGACCATGTGCGAGGGCGGCGGTCAGGCGAACGTGACCGTCATCGAACGGCTCTGAGTCCTCCCGCCCGTCAGCGCCGTCCGTCCCGCGGTCCTGTCAGTCCCTCCAGCACCTCCTCCGCCTCCTTCACGATCCGCTCCACCAGCTCCGCGCAGGACGGCAGGTCGTCGATCACCCCGGCGACCTGCCCGGACGCCATCACCCCAAGGTCCGTACGGCCGTCCACCATCGCGGACTTCAGCAGCATCGGCGTGTTCGCGGCCAGCAGGACCTGGCTCCAGGACAGCTCCTTGCCGTGCTTGAGCGCGATTCCGTCCCGCACCAGCTGCGGCCAGGTGAGCCCCGACAACCGGCGGAAACCGGCCGCCTTCCGCAGCGCACGGGCCAGGAGCCCTATCCGTCCCGACCGCTCCAGCGTCTCCACCAGGTCCGTGCGCAGCATCCGGTGCGGCAGGCCGTCCACCGCCCGTGTGACGGTGATGTCCCGGACCGTCGCCGCCAGATACCGGGCCTTCACCGCGTCCGGCACCGTCGAGTCGGAGGTGAGCAGGAACCGCGTACCCATCGCCACCCCGGCAGCCCCGTAGGCCAGCGCCGCCACCAGACCCCGCCCGTCGAAGAAGCCACCCGCCGCCACGACCGGTATGTCCACCGCGTCCACCACCTGCGGCAGCAGCACGCTCGTCGCCACCTCGCCGGTGTGCCCGCCGCCCTCACCGCCCTGCACGATCACCGCGTCCGCACCCCAGGCGGCCACCTTCTCGGCGTGCCGGCGCGCCCCGACGGACGGGATGACGACCACACCCGCCTCCCTGAGCCGGGCGATCAGCTCACGCGAGGGTGCCAGGGCGAAGGAGGCCACCCGGACGCCCTCCGCCACCATGATCTCCACGCGGTCGGCCGCGTCGCCCGCGTCGGCGCGCAGGTTCACCCCGAACGGCGCGTCGGTACGGGACCGCACCTCCCGTATCGCCTCGCGAAGCCGGTCCGGTGTCATCGTCGCCGATGCCAGGATGCCGAGAGCACCCGCGTTCGCCGCCGCCGAGACCAGCCGTGGGCCGGCCACCCACCCCATCCCGGTCTGCACGACCGGATGGCGGACCCCGGCCAGCCGGGTGAGCGCGGTGTCCATCAGAGCGGAACCTCCCTGGCCCGGGTGTTGTCCGGATCGATCACCTCGCGGATCAGGCGCAGCTCGGCGTCGCTCGGCCGGCGGGTGTACGGCACCTCGTCCGGGATCACGAGGTCGAACCCCGTCGCCTCCCGCACCTGCTCCACCGTCACGCCCGGATGCACCGAGACCAGCCGCATCGTGCGGCCCGGCGTGGCGAAGTCGAAGACGCCGAGGTCGGAGACGACACGAGGGATGCGGTGGTACGGCGCGCCGGCCGCGTGGTCGTACCCGACCCCGCACACCATGTCGACCTTCTCGACGAAGACCCGCCGGGAGTGCTTCGGGATCCAGTAACTCGTCGGGTTGTTCAGAGTGTTGACCGGTGCCCCGCGCACCCCGAGCAGCTGCCGCGTCGGCTTCGCCCAGTCGCCGATGCAGGAGATGTTCTGGTTGCCGTACCGGTCGATCTGGCTCGCGCCCATCATCACGTGCCGTCGGCCCCCGGTGACCAGTTCGAGGTGCTTGCGGTACGGCAGCCAGCCCTCGACCGTGCCGTCCGGGTTCGTGATCATCGCCTCGCCGTCGGTCAACAGCAGGTCGGGCGCGAAGGTCCGGGCGGCGAGACGGGCGCCGGTGGACGGGACCAGGCCCATCGGGCTCGCCAGGATCTCGCCCCCGCCCCGCCAGGCCTCGGCGCAGGCGACGACGCAGTACTCGGCGCGGGAGACGACGCCGTCCGCGGCCGGTGTGGCCTCGCTCATGACTCCTCCTTGACCGCCGCCCGGTAGGCACGCTCGTCCCCGGACAGACAGCGCGCCGCGAACGCGGGCCACGGCGTGGTCGCGTACCGCTTCTGGAACGCCTCGTCCCGGCCGTAGTCGGGGGCGCAGGACGTGAAGTGCGCGCCGCCCGGGGCCTCCACGACGCCGGTCACCACATGCCGTCGGACCAGCAGGGACTGTGGCGCCGCCGCCTTCGTCAGCTCGGCCGTGTCGACGATCCGTTCACAGGAGACGTACGCCGCGTCCGCCGCCTCGCAGAACAGGTCGTCGAAGTACGGGTCCGGCCCCAGGTACTGGCCGTTGCCCAGCCGGTCGGCGCGGTTGACGTGCACCAGGGCGGCGTCCAGGCGCAGGGCGGGCATGGCGACGAACGTCTCCCCGTCCTCGTACGGCGAAGTGACCGTCCGCAGGCCGGGGTTGACCCGCAGGACGTCCGAGCCCAGGCCGGCCCTGACCGGCAGGAAGGGCAGCCGGTTGGCGGCGGCGCGCAGTCCCCACATGAACATCGCCTCGTCCACCTCCGTCAGCTCGAAGGCGCCCCGCTCGCGCGCCGCCCGGTAGTGCGGCTCCAGCGGGATGGAGTCGAGCGTGACGAAGGCGGTGACGAGCTTGCGGATCCGGCCGGCCGCCGCGAGCATCCCGACGTCCGGACCGCCGTACGACACCACGGTCAGGTCGGCGATCCGGGAGCGGAGCAGCGCCCGCACCAGCGCCATCGGCTTGCGGCGGGAACCCCAGCCGCCGATGCCGAGGGTCATGCCGCTCTCCAGCCGGGAGACCACCTCGTCGGCGGTCATCGTCTTGTCACCCATCTACGCGCCCTCCTTCCCGAACGTGTCGCGGACCCGGTCGGCCAGTCCGCTGAGGTTGGCTTCGAAGGTGAAGCCCTGCTCGAAGCGGTAGCTGCGGCGGACGTCGACCGGGTCGATGCCGTTGATGGCCGCCTTCGCCATGCGCAGCAGCCGCCCGTCCTTGGCGGCGATCTCGCGGGCCAGCTCCACCGCCGCCGCCCGTACCCCCGCGCGCGGCACCATCCGCCACACCGAGCCGTGCCGGTGCAGCTCCTCGGCGCTCGCGGTACGGCCCGTGTAGTACAGGGCGCGCATCAGGTGCTGCGGGACCAGGCGGGCCAGATGGGTCGCCGCCCCCAGCGCGCCCCGGTCCAGCTCGGGCAGCCCGAAGGAGGCGTCCTCGCTCGCCACGATCGCGTCCGCGCTGCCCACCAGGCCTATCCCGCCGCCCAGACAGAAGCCCTGCACCGCCGCGACGACGGGGACCGCGCACTCGTAGACCGCCGCGAAGGCCTCGGCGCAGCCGTGGTTGGCACCGATCAGCGCCTGTTGCCCCCGCGTCTGTATCTCCTTGATGTCCACGCCCGCGTTGAACCCGCGGCCCTCGGCGGCCAGCACCACGCACCGGACATCGGTGTCGCGGCCGCAGGCGCGCACGGCGTCGGCCAGATCGAACCAGCCGTGCACCGGCAGCGCGTTCACCGGCGGGAAATCGACGGTGACCACGGAAACGCCTTTTTCCGGGGACGAACGGGAGACACCCATGGGCGCATCAGCTACCTTTCCACCAAACATTTGTTAGGTGCGAGGCTTCGAAGCTAGCAGCCGGTGCAGAGGAGCGGGAGGGCCTGTGGACAACTCGCCGCGCGACACGATCCACGACAGGACTCACGACAGGACGCACGACCGCCCCCATGACACGACCCGCGGCCGAACCGTCGTCGTCACCGGCGGTACCCGGGGTGTGGGGGCCGGGATCGCCCGGGCGTTCGCCGACACCGGCGCCCGGGTCGTGGCCTGCGCCCGCAGACCGCCCGAACAGCCCCTGGAGGGCGTCGAGTTCGCCCCCCTCGACCTGCGCGATGTGCCCGCCGTCCACGCCTTCTTCGGCGCGCTGCCCCGGCTCGACGTTCTCGTCAACAACGCGGGCGGCACACCGTACCGGCGGCTCGCGGACGCCGACGCCGAACGGCACGCCAGAGTCATCGAGTTGAACCTGATCACGCCGCTGACCGCGTCCCTCGCCGCGTACGAGCGGTTGCGCCGCAGCCGGGGTTCGGTCGTGATGGTCGGCAGTGTCAGCGGCGGCCGGCCCTCGCCCGGTTCCGCCGCGTACGGCGCGGCCAAGGCGGGCCTCGCGCAGCTGGCGGCCTCCATGGCCGTGGAGTGGGCGCCGCAGGTGCGCGTCAACACGCTCGTGGTCGGCATGGTCCGCACCGAGCTGTCGCATCTGCACTACGGCGGGCCGGACGGCATCGCCGCCGTCTCCGGCACCGTCCCGCTCGGCCGGCTCGCCGCCCCCGCCGACGTCGGCGCCGCCGCGGTCTTCCTCGCCTCCGACGCGGCCGCCTACATCAGCGGAGCCAGTCTGCATGTGCACGGCGGCGGGGAGCGGCCCGCCTTCCTGGACGCCACGACCGTCAACCGCGAGAAGTGACAGGGGAGTCGAGATGAGCGGAATCTGCGACGGCCGGGTCGTCGTCGTCACCGGAGCCGGCCGCGGGCTCGGCCGCGCCCATGCCCTCGCCTTCGCGGCCGAAGGCGCCCGGGTCGTCGTCAACGACCTGGGCGTGGGACTGGACGGGGAGCGCGGGGCGGAGAGTCCGGCCGGAGCTGTCGTCGCCGAGATCCGGGCCGCCGGCGGGGAGGCGGTCGCGCACGGCGGTGACATCGCCACGGCCGACGGCGCCGCCTCCCTGGTCCGGACCGCCCTGGAGACGTACGGAGGTCTCGACACGCTCGTCAGCAACGCCGGCTTCCTGCGCGACCGGATGCTGGTGAATCTCGGGGAGGACGACTGGGACGCCGTGATCCGCGTTCACCTCAAAGGGCACTTCCTGCCTCTGAGGCACGCCGCCGCGTACTGGCGGACCGAGGCCAAGGCCGGGCGGATCCCGCAGGCCAGGGTCGTCCACACCAGCAGCGGTGCCGGTCTGCTGGGCTCGGTCGGGCAGGGCAACTACAGCGCCGCCAAGGCCGGGATCGTCGCGCTGACCCTGGTCGCGGCGGCCGAACTGGCCCGCTACGGCGTCCAGGTGAACGCCGTGGCGCCCGCGGCCCGCACCCGTATGACGGCACGTGCCTTCGCGCAGGCCATGGCGGCCCCGGCCACCGGTTTCGACGCCATGGCAGCGGAGAACGTCTCCCCGCTGGTGGTCTGGCTGGGCTCGGCCGCGAGCGCGGGGGTCACCGGCCGGGTCTTCGAGGCGGAGGGCGGCCGGATCACCGTCATGGAGGGCTGGCGGCCAGGCCCCGCCGCCGACAAGGGCGCACGGTGGACACCGGCCGAGGCGGGGGAGACGGCGCGCGAGCTCCTGGCGGCGGCGGAACCGCCGGGGGCGGTCTACGGGGCCTAGTCAGGGTCAGCCGGTCAGCCGGGCCGCCGCCGCGTGCTGCCGCTCGCTCATCACCGACAGGAAGCGGATCACCGTCCTGAGCTCGTCCGTGCTGAACTCCTCGCAGGCCTCGACGATGTCACGGGCCCAGTCCTCGAAGAACACGGCCAGCTCGGCGAGCTTGTCCTGGTCCAGTTCGACCAGCACCCGGCGCTTGTCCGTCGGGTGCTTGGCCCTGTGGACGAAACCCTTGTCCTCCAGCCGGTCGAGCAGGCCCGTGACGGAGGCGGGGGCGAGCCCGGTCAGCTCGGCGAGCTCCTTCGCGGTGAGCGGGCCGTGCCGCTGGAGGAGGTCGAGGGTCTTCTCCTCCGTCGCGTTCAGCCCCTGCTGGGCGGCGACCGCCGAGTGGAACATGACCGTGACCGCGCTGTGGGCCCGGCCCACCGTCATGAGCTGCCCCAGCACCTCGGACCGCGCCGCCTCGTCCCGCTTCTCGTCTGCCTTGGCCATGTCCTCAGCCTAACAAAAATTTCGTTTGGGCGAACTAACGACTTGCGCGCGGCGCCGCACCGGCGTGAGTCCGCTTCCAGGGCAAGGAGCGCGGGGCCGCCTTCGGGATGTACGGCGCGGTCGCGGGCTTCGCCTCCGCCGTCGGGCTGCTGCTCGGCGGGGTGCTCACGGACGCCGACCTGTTCGGCTGGGGCTGGCGTTCGGTCTTCCTGGTGAACGTGCCGGTGGCCGTGGCCACCTTCGCAGCCGGACTGCTGCTGGTCCCCTCCACGCGGGAGCGTTCGGCGGGCCGGCCGGACGTCCTGGGCAGTCTGCTGCTGGCCGGCGGCCTGGTCGCGTTCGTGCTGCCGCTGGTGCAGGGCCGGGAGAACGGCTGGCCGCTGTGGGGCTGGGTCTGCCTGGGTGCGGGGGGCGCGGCCGTGGTGGGACTCGGGGTGTACGAGGCCCTGCGGCACCGGCCCGGGACGGTGCCGCTGCTGCCCGCCCGCGCCTTCCGGCTTCCCGCGTTCTCGGTGGGCGTGCTCGTCCAGCTGCTCTTCTCCGTCGGGATGCAGGGCTGCTTCCTCGTCTTCGCGGTCTGGCTGCAGGCCGGCGAGGGATACACGCCGATGCAGGCCGGGCTGGTGACCGTCGCCGTCTCGGCCGGCGGTTTCCTCACCGCGCCCGCCGCGGACGGGCTCGCCGTACGGTACGGGCGGCTGGTGCTCGGTGCCGGGGCGCTGCTGACGGCGGGTGGCCTCGGCTGGGTCGGCGCCGTGGTCGACGGGGCACCGGCCGCGCACACCGGAGCGTGGCCGCTGGTGCCGGGGCTGCTCATCGCCGGGGCGGGGCTGGGGTTCCTGGTGGTGCCGCTGGTGAACGTCGTGCTGTCGGCGGTGCCGGGGGAGTTGGCCGGTGGGGCGTCCGGGATCTTCTCCACGGCTCAGCAGTTCGGGGGCGCGGTGGGGGCCGGCGTGGCCGGCACGGTGTTCTTCGGGGCCGTCGGCCAGGGGATGTCCGGGGCGTTGGCTGATGCGATGCCGTGGGTGATCGGGGCGTTCGTGCTGTGCGGGGGGTTGTGCGCGTGGCTTCCTCGGCGGGCGGTGGCCGAGTAGCCGGCCGGCGTCCCGGACCACCGGCGGCTCCGCCCCAGCGGGGTGCGGCGGGCCTACGTGTCGCACTCCAGCACCGTCCGGCACAGCCCGCACCGCGCCCGTACCCGCCCCTTCACCGGTACCCGGATCCGCTGGTGGCAGGTGGGGCAGGGGAAGGTCACCCGGAGGTGCCCGGCAGGGTCGGGGCTGAAGGTGTAGGGGGCCGTCGGCCGGATGCCGGGCGCGTGCCGGCGGTCGTGGGCGTAGCGCCGCCGGCCGGCCCAGCCGGCCCCGGTCAGCGGCGGCTGCTGCTCGTCCCGGCGGGCCAGGGCCATCCCCTTGCCGTACGCGTCGTAGGCCTGCGGGCTGGTGAACCACACCAAGGGGTCCTCCTGGAACAGCAGCGCCCGTTTGGCGAGGACGTAACCGAACTCCTCCGGGGTGAGGTAGCCGAGCTTCTGCGAGGAGAGCGCGTCCTCCCGGTAGGCGTCCAGCAGCAGCCAGCCGGCGCCCAGGTAGGCCGTCACGGTGTCCGTCAGGATCTCGTTCTCCGCGGTGGTCGGGAAGGAGAGGTCCAGGCGGTGCAGGTAGACGTGCGCCACCTCGTGGGCGAGCGCCGCGCCGATGTCCCTGCGGTGGGTGCGGAAACGGTCGTTCAGCTCCACGAAGTATTCGGGGCCCGCCGCCAGTTCGACGTTCGCCGCGTGGGTCATCTCCCGGAAGCCGACGATCAGCCGCGCGTCCGGCAGCCGGAAGTGCCGCACGATCTCGCGGGCCACCCGCTGTGCGCCCAGATGCAGGTCGTCGGTGTCGCAGAAGGCGACGTCCGCGGGGGCCACACTGGCCGAGAAGGTCTGGACGGTGGCGTAGGACAGGCGCCTGTACAGCGCCGTGATGGCGGCCCGCACCGTCTCCAGATGCGGGTAGCCGTGCTGGACCGGTCCGCCGTTCGCCACGTCCACACCCCCAAAGACGCCGGAACTCCTCTCCACTGTAGGCGGGACGGACCGCCGCTCACACGGGAAGCAGACGGGGCGCCGGCCGGTCCGGGTCCGTCTCCTGCAGCTCCAGCACCCACACCTCGTTCTCGCCCTCCCGCAGCACCGGACCGGGGACGTACAGGGACCGCTGGGGGCCGACGGACCAGTAACGGCCCAGGGGGAAGCCGTTGATCCAGACGAAGCCGCGCGTCCGGCCCCGAAGCTCCAGCCGGGCGTCCCCTGCCCCGCGGACCGTGACGGTGCCCCGGTACAGGCCCGGTGCGCCCACCGCGGGCAGCGCGCCGAACGGCACCGCGTCCACGCCGCCCTCGAACGCGTCCAGATCCAGCCCACGCGCGCGTACGCCGTGCAGGAACTGCCGCTCGTGCAGGATGCCGCCGGTGATTCCCTTCGGCTCGCCGAAACGCGGCCCGTAGTTCACCCTTCCGAGGGACTCCACCCACAGCTCCACGCGCGCGGGGCCCGCCACGGGCTCCTTCAGCTGCGGCTCCTCCTCGGTGAGCACCCCGGCCCGCTCCCCGTCGACGTACACCACCGCGAGGTCCCGCAGTCCGCGCAGGGTCAGCGGGTACGGCTGCCGTGGGCCGGGCACGTGCACCTCGTAGCGCACCAGGCCCCGGGTGACGTGCAGTTCCTCGAAGGAGGGCGGCAGCGGTGCGACCGTCTCCTCGCCGCCCAGCGTCTCCAGGACGTCACCCAAGGACGCCCAGCCGTCCAGCGTCACCTGTGCCGGGCGCGCCAACGGGGGCGGCATGGGCGGCAGTTCGGGCAGGGGCTCGGAGCGGTACTCGGCCAGTACCTCGCGGAAACGCCAGAACTTCTCCGTCGGGCGGCCGTACTCGTCCACCGGGGCGTCGTAGTCGTAGGAGGTCACATCGGGCTCCAGCGGGCCCTCGTGCAGCGTGCCGCCGCCCCGGTTGGCGCCCGCCCAGCCGGCGAAGCTCGTGCCGCCGTGCGCCATGTAGAGGTTCACCGACGCCCCGCACTCCAGGATCTCCCGCAGTGCCCCGGCGGCCTCCTCCGGATCCCGGACGACATGCTCACCGCCCCAGTGGTCGAACCAGCCGCACCAGAACTCCATGCACATCAGCGGGCCATCGGGACGGTGGCGACGGAGTGTCGCGAAGGCCTCGCGCGCGTGGGAGCCGAAGTTCACCGTGGCGAGCACCCCGGGCAGCGAGCCGCCGGTCAGCATGTGGTCCTCGGGGCCGTCCGAGGTGACCAGCGGAACCGTGACGCCCTTGGCGCGCAGCAGACCCGCCAGCTCCCGTAGATACCCGGTGTCACTCCCGTAACTGCCGTACTCGTTCTCGACCTGCACCAGGACCACCGGGCCGCCGCGGTCGATCTGCCGGGGCGCGATCTCGTGCATCAGGTGGTGGAACCAGTGCTCCACAGGGGACAGCCAGCGCTCGTCACGCGTGCGCACGCGCGTGCCCGCCGAGTCCGTGACCCAGGGCGGCAGCCCGCCGTTCTCCCACTCGGCGCAGATGTAGGGACCCGGCCGCACGATCGCCCACAGGCCGGCTTCCCGGACCGCGTCCAGGAAGCGGCCGAGCGCCCGCACGTCCCGGTAGCCGCCCGGGACCGGCTGGTGCAGGTTCCACGGCACGTACGTCTCGACGCAGTTCAGGCCCATCGCCCGCAGCATCGCCAGCCGGTGCCGCCAGTGCCCCTCGTGCACCCGGAAGTAGTGCATCGCCCCGGAGAGCAGCCGTACCGGCCGGCCGTCCAGCAGGAAGTCGGATTCCCCCACCGCGAACTCGCTCATGCGCCCCAGCCTCATCCCTTCCGGCGGTCGGCGCCATGGACGAAGATCGGCACTGCTTGGACAAAACGCCGGAAGGCCGCCTCGGAGCACGCCCGGGAGGAGCGCCGATGTACCAGACCTGGATGCGGTTCTTCAGCCCCGGGCCCGCGCACCACCGCCTCGGCCTGGTCTGCCTCGGCGTCGGTCTGCAGCACGGTGCGCTGCCCACGGTCGGCCCGCGCACCCTCGACCACCACGTGGCCGTCGTGATCAGCGCGGGCGCCGGCTGGTACCGGGGCGCCGACGGCCGCCGTACGACCGTCACCGCGCCCGCCCTGCTCTGGCTCACCCCCGGCGTGCCCCACCACTACGCGCCCGACCCCGGCACCGGCTGGGACGAGGCCTTCGTCGACTTCGCCGGACCCGCCGCCGCGACCTACACCGAACTGGGCTACATCGAACCCGAGCGGCCCGTCGTCCCGCTCTCCGACGCCTCGGGGCCCCGCGCGGTGGTCGCCCGCATCGCCCGCGCCGCCCGCCGCGGCAATCCGCTGCTGGAGGTGGAGACCGGCGCCGCCGTGCACGAACTCCTCGTCGCCCTGCGCCGTGCCCGCGCCGACCTCGCCCCGGACGGCGACCAGGTGCTCCAGGCGCTCGCGCGGGACGCCTGCGCACCGCTGAGCGTCGCCGACCACGCACGCGTGCACGGCATGACCCCCGCCGAGCTGCGTCGCGCCGTCCGCCGGGCCGCGGGCTGCAGCCCCAAGGACTACCTGCTCGGCATCCGCCTCGGCCGCGCCAAGGAACTGCTCGCCACGACCGAGCTGCCCGTCGCCGCCGTGGCCCGCCGCGTCGGCTACGACGACCCGGCGTACTTCTCCCGGCTGTTCACCCGTCGCGTGGGCCTCGCCCCGGTCCGCTTCCGCGCCCAGCAGGGGCGCAGCGTGCCCGGCGGCTGGAGCGACCGCGTCCCGGACCCGGACGATCCGCCGATGATCCACTCTCCGGACACCGCCGAGACCCGGCCCGGCGAACCCATAGGCTGACGTTCATGACCACCAGCGACATGGGAACCGGTGACGTGGACCCCGAGGTCCGCCAGGAACTGGCGCGGCTGCGCGACAGCATCGACAACATCGACGCGGCCGTCGTCCACCTGCTCGCCGAGCGTTTCAAGGCCACCCAGCAGGTCGGCCGGCTCAAGGCGGTGCACCAGCTGCCGCCCGCCGACCCGGCCCGCGAGGCCCGCCAGATCGAGCGGCTGCGCCGCCTCGCGGAGAACGCCAAGCTCGACCCGGCCTTCGCCGAGAAGTTCCTGAACTTCATCATCGCGGAGGTGATCCGGCACCATGAGCGCATCGCCGAGGACACCGCCAACGGGCAGCAGCCGGAGGCCTGACCCTGCGGCCCGCATCCGGCCGTCCGGAGCGGAAGGAGGAGCATCCGGACATAAGCCGTGAAGTCGCCCGGCCTCTGTGCGCTGTCGGTGCGATCAGGCAGCATGGCCTGCATGTCCGTACTCACGCGCGATGAAGCGCAGCTCCGAGCGCAGCACCTCGACGTCCACCGTTACACGGTCGAACTGGACCTCACGACGGGGGACGAGACCTTCGACTCCCGCACGGTGATCCGGTTCACCGCGCGGTCGGCCGGGGACACGTTCGTGGAGCTGAAGCCCGCCGTGCTGCGCGCCGTCACGCTCGACGGACAGCCCCTCGACCCGGAGTCGCTGCAGGACGGCCGGCTGCCGCTGCGGAACCTCGGCGCGGGCGAGCACGAACTGCGCGTCGACGCGGCCATGCGCTACTCCCGTACGGGCGAGGGCATGCACCGCTTCACCGACCCGAGCGACGGCGAGACGTACGTCTACACGCAGATGTTCATGGACGACGTCCAGCGCGTCTTCGCCGCCTTCGACCAGCCCGACCTGAAGGCCGTCTTCGAGGTCTCGGTCAGGGCGCCCGAGGGCTGGACCGTGCTCGCCAACGGCATCACCGAACAGCGGGGCGACGGCCACTGGCAGGCCGCCCCCACCCCGCCGATCTCCACCTACCTCGTCGCCGTCGCCGCCGGTCCCTGGCACTCGGTGCGCACCGAGCACCGCGGACTGCCCTTCGGCATCCACTGCCGCCGCTCCCTCGCCCCCCACCTGGAGGCCGACGCCGAGGAGATCCTCGACGTCACGCGCGCGTGCTTCGACCGCTACCACGAGAAGTTCGAGGAGCCGTACCCCTTCGACTCCTACGACCAGGCGTTCGTCCCCGAGTTCAACGCGGGCGCCATGGAGAACCCGGGCCTGGTCACCTTCCGCGACGAGTTCGTCTACCGCTCGGCCGTCACCGACACCGAGCGGCAGACCCGCGCGATGGTCATCGCGCACGAGATGGCCCACATGTGGTTCGGTGACCTCGTCACCCTCACCTGGTGGGACGACATCTGGCTGAACGAGTCCTTCGCCGAGTACATGGGCTACCAGACCACCGCCGAGGCCGCTCTTCTCGGCTCCGGAGGGCCTTCCCCCAGAAGGTGGGGCACCGGCCCCTGGACCGAGTTCGGCGTGGCCCGCAAAGCCTGGGGTTACGACGCCGACCAGCGGCCCACCACCCACCCGGTCGCCCCCGAGAAGGTCGACGACACGGCCTCCGCGCTGCTCAACTTCGACGGGATCTCCTACGCCAAGGGCGCCTCCGCGCTGCGCCAGCTGGCCGCCTGGCTCGGCGAGAAGGAGTTCCTCGCCGGCATCAACACCCACTTCGCCCGGCACAAGTTCGGCAACGCCACCCTGGCCGACTTCATCGACTCCCTCGCCTCCGCCACCGACCGGGACGTGCCCGCCTGGGCCGACAGCTGGCTGCGCACCACGGGCGTGGACAAGCTGACGCCGGTCGTCGCCGCCGCCGACGGCACCTGCACCCTGACCGTCGACCACGCGGGCAGCCGCCCGCACCGCCTCGCCGTGGGCCTGTACGACCACGACATCGCCGACGAGGGCCGGCTGGTGCTGCGCGAACGCCTCGACCTCGACGTCCCGCAGGCCGCCCCGCAGCCCATCGGCAAGCGTCCGGCGCTGCTCCTGCTCAACGACGGCGACCTCACCTACGCCAAGGTCCGCTTCGACGCCGAGTCCTTCGGCACGCTCCGCACCGGCCTGTCCGGACTGCCCGACCCGCTCACCCGCGCGGTCGTCTGGAACGCCCTGCGGGACGCCGTGCGCGACGGCGAACTCCCGCCCGCCGCCTACCTGGAGACGGCCCGCACCCACCTCCCTCACGAGACCGACCTGGCCATCGCCCAGGGCGTCCTCGCCTTCGCCTCCGGACCGATCGCCGACCAGTACCTCGGGCCCGAGGACCGCCCGGCCGCCCTGTCCACCCTCACCGCCCTCTGCCGCGACCTGCTGCGGCGCACCGAGGACGGCGACCACCCGGGCCTGCGCCTGATCGCCGTGCGGTACCTGATCTCCGTGGCCGCCCACCCCCACACCATCGCCGCCTGGCTCGCCGACGGCACGGTGCCCGGCGGTCCGGAACTCGACCCCGAGCTGCGCTGGCGCATCCTCGGCCGGCTCGCCGCGCTCGGCGACACCGACGAGGCCGCCATCGCCGCCGAGCTCGACCGCGACCCGAGCGCCACCGGCCAGGAGGGCGCCGCCCGCTGCCGTGCCGCCCTGCCCGACCCGCAGGTCAAGCGGGCGGCCTGGGAGGCGATGTTCGCCGGGGACGACCTGTCCAACTACCTCTTCACGGCCACCGCACAGGGCTTCTGGCAGCCCGAACAGGCCGATCTGGTACGGGAGTACGTGCCGCGCTTCTACCCGGACGCCGTCGCCCTCAGCGCCCGGCGCGGTCCCGCCCTCGCGGTCGCGGCCGGCCGCTGGGCCTTCCCGGCGTACGCCGTCGACACCGAGAACCTGCGGCTGGGCGAGGCGTGTCTGCGCGACGCCGACCCCACCCCGGCCCTGCGCCGCACCCTCGCGGACCGCCTCGACGACCTGGCCCGCGCCCTGCGCGTGCGCGGCCCGCAGGCCCAGGGGGCGCAGGAGGGGAACGGGGGACAGGAGGACCGGGAGGCACACCGCGCGATGGCGGAGTAGGTCCGGCGACCTAGGGCGTGGCTGGTCCCTGGCGACGATGCGGCGGTCCGGACGCGGATCCTAGGGTCGAGCCGTCAGGAACGATCAACCGAGCCTTCGGAGGCGACTTCCGTGATCGTAGTGACCGGCGCAACCGGCAACGTCGGCCGTGCCCTCGTCGACCGTCTGCTCGCCGCGGGCCGCCCCGTGCGCGCGCTCACCCGCGACCCGCAGCGGGCCGCACTGCCCGACGGCGCCGAGGTCGTGCGGTTCCGGCCGGACGACCCGGCCGCCCTGTTCGGCGGGGCCACGGCCCTCTTCCTCTACGCGCAGGCCGGCGCGGCCGACCTGCTGGCGGCGGCCCGCGCCCACGGCGTGCGGCACGTCGTGCTGCTCTCCAGCGGCATCATCCAGGAGGGCGCCGACGAGACCCATCCCATCCACGTCATGCACGCCACGGTCGAACGGCAGATCCGCGACAGCGGGCTCGACTGGACCTTCCTGCGGCCCAACGCCTTCGCCACCAACGCCCTGCAGTGGGCACCGCAGGTCCGCGCCGGGAACACCGTCCACGGGGTCTTCGCGGACGCGCTCAGCGCACCCATCCACGAGGACGACATCGCGGCCGTCGCCGAGCGGGTCCTGCTCGACGGCGGACACGAGGACGCCGTACACCGGCTGACCGGGCCCGCGGCCACCACCAACGCCGAGCAGGTCGCGGCGATCGGTGCGGCCGTCGGCAGGGAGCTGACGTTCGTGGAGACGGACCCCCGTGAGGCGGGCCCTGAGCTGTTCCCGCACATCCCGCCGCACATGCTCGAACGGCTGCTGCGGTCCTTCGAGGACACCATCGGCGTACCCCCGGAGATCACCAACACCGTGGAGAAACTCACCGGCGCCCCGGCCCGCACCTTCGCCCGGTGGGCCCGGGACCACGCGCAGGACTTCGACGGACGGGACTGACCGGCTCGCACCGATCCGCGGCGCTTCCCCAACGGGCCTTCTCTACACGGCAGTACCCACTTTCGGGTTCCTATCGTCGGTCTTTCGGGACAACCGGTCCTCTTCCCGTACAAGCTGGATACCGAAGGCCGGCCCAGCAGCGGGAGGACAGCCGATGAGCGGTGCAGAACCTCTGCGCACGCCGCCCCTCGCCTCGGGCCCCCACGGCCCCGGCACCCTGCGCTCCCTCCTCGGTACCGTCCTGGAGGCCCTCGCGGCCGGCGGCCGGGCGCGCGGCGGACCGCTGCCCGCCGGGGGGCCCGAGGCCGTCGCGGCGCGCGTCGCCGACGTCCTCGGGGACGTCCTGCCGGACCACGGAGACCCCGAAGCCCTGCGCGCCCTGGTGCACACCCTCGCGGAGGGCGCCGCCGACCCCGCCGACCCGCTGTGCGCGGCCCATCTGCACTGCCCGCCGCTCGCCGTGGCCACCGCCGCCGACCTCGCCGCGAGCGCCCTCAACCCGTCCCTGGACTCCTGGGACCAGGCCCCGGCCGCCTCCGCCCTGGAGGCCGCCGTCACCCGCGCGCTCGCCCACGCCGCGGGTCTCGCCGACGCCCTCGTCACCTCCGGCGGCACCGAGTCCAACCAGCTCGCGCTGCTGCTCGCCCGCGAGGCCCACGGCGGCAGCGTGCGGCTGGTGTGCGGGGCCAACGCCCACCACTCGCTGCCGCGCGCCGCCTGGCTGCTCGGTCTGCCCGACCCGGTCGTCGTCCCGGCGGCGGGCGGCACCCTCGACCTCGCCGCCCTGGACGCGGCCCTCACCGCGCTCTCCGGCCCCCTGCTGGTCGCCGCCACCGCCGGCACCACGGACGCCGGCCTCATCGACCCGCTGCCGGAGATCGCCGGTCTGTGCACCGCCCACGGCGCCCGGCTGCACATCGACGCCGCCTACGGCGGTGGCCTCCTCTTCAGCGACCGGCACCGCGAGAAGCTCGCCGGCCTGGAGGCCGCCCACACCGTCGGCCTCGATCTGCACAAGCTCGGCTGGCAGCCGGTCGCCGCCGGCCTCCTCGCCGTAGCCCGCCCCGCCGAACTCGCCGTACTCCACCACCGCGCCGACTACCTGAACGCCGCCGACGACACCGAGGCCGGATTTCCCGACCTGCTCGACCGCTCGCTGCGCACCACCCGGCGCCCCGACATCCTCAAGATCGCCGTCACCCTGAAGACCCTCGGCCGCACCGGACTCGGCGCCCTGGTCGACCAGGTCTGCTCCCGGGCCGCCGAGTTCGCGGCGCTGGTCCGGGAACACCCCGGCTTCGAGCTGTACGACCGGCCCGTGATCAGCACGGTCCTGTTCCGGCCCGCCGGCGCCGACGACGACACCGTGGCCGCCGTACGCCGCGGGCTGCTGTACGAGGGCCGGGCCGTCCTCGGGCGCGCCCGGCTCGACGGCCGCCTCTGGCTCAAGGTCACCCTCCTCAACCCCCACACCCGGCCGGACGACCTGGCCCAGCTCCTGAAACTCGCAGAAGAAGGCACCCGCGCATGACCAACTCCCCAGGCCACGATCCGGCCGCCCCCCGCGATCTGGTCGGCATCGGCATCGGACCGTGCAACCTCTCCCTGGCCGCCCTCGCCCACCCGCTCGCCGAACTCGACGCCGTCTTCTACGAACAGCGCCCCGGCTTCGACTGGCACCCCGGCCTGCTCATCGAGGGCGCCACCGTCCAAGTGCCCTTCCTGGCCGACCTGGTGACCCTCGCCGACCCGACCAGCCCCTGGAGTTTCCTGAACTACCTCAGGACGAGCGAGCGGCTCTTCCCCTTCTACTTCGGCGAGCGCTTCCACATCCAGCGCGCCGAGTTCGACGCCTACTGCCGCTGGGTCGCGCAGAGCCTGCCCGGACTGTGCTTCCACCACCAGGTCGACTCGGTCCGCTGGAACCCCGAACGGGACGTGTTCGAGGTCGACTTCACCCAGCTGGACGCCCAGGGCGAGGTCGAGGCGCTGGGCCGCACCTACACCCGGAACATCGTCCTCGGTGTCGGCACCGCCCCCTATGTGCCCGACGCGCTCCAGCCGCTGGTGGACGCCCCGGGCGTGCCCGTCATCCACGCCGCCGACTACCTGGACCACCGGTCCGCCGTCCTGGCCGCCGAACACGTCACCGTCGTCGGCTCCGGACAGTCCGGCGCCGAGGTCTTCCTGGACCTGCTGCGCCACCGCCCGGCGGGCCGCGAGAAGCTGCACTGGATCGGCCGCAGCGAGGCGTTCGCGCCGATGGAGTACTCCAAGCTCGGCCTGGAGCATTTCACCCCGGACTACACCCGCTACTTCCACGCCCTCGCCGAGCCCGTCCGCGACCGGCTGGTCGCCGCCCAGGGACAGCTGCACAAGGGCATCGACGCCGGCACCCTCGCCGCCATCCACGACGAGCTGTACCGGCGCACCCTGCACGGCGGCTGGCCCGACGCCGTCCTCACCCCGGGCGTCAGCGTCCGCACGGCCGGCCGGATCGCCACCACCAAGATCGAGCTGCACCTGGAGCACCTCCAGCAGGACAGCCGCTCCCGGCTGACCACCGACGCCGTCGTCCTCGCCACCGGCTACCGCGAACGCCCCCTCGGCCGCCTGCTCGCCGGACTCGACCCCTATATGCGCCGCGACAGCAGCGAACGCCCGCGCATCGACGAGGAGTACCGTCTCGTCCTGGACCCCCTGGTCACCGGCTCGGTCTACGTCCAGAACGCCGAACTGCACACCCACGGCGTCGGCGCCCCCGACCTCGGCCTGGCCGCCTGGCGCAGCGCCACCATCCTCAACTCCCTCACCAGCGAGGAGTCCTACCGGCTGCCCGCCCGAACGGCCTTCACCACCTTCGGGCTCGAAACCGCCGGAAGCCGGGTGCTGCGGGCCCGGCGGGCGGAGCTGCTCACTCCGCTCGTCGAGAGGTGGTAGCGGGCGCAGGACGGCAGCGGCGCCGGCCTCACGTCCGCGGTGGGGGGGCATGAGGCCGGACCGGTCAAAGGCCGGTTCGATGCTGACCTGAACATGGCCCAGGGTGCCGGGCTTCTTCGCGACAGGGGAATTCGCTCATTGGAGCGAGTGGCCGCACAATTCAACACTTGTCAATGAGGCTTCACTCAAAGGTTGTTGAGTGGTCATGTGAGCCAGATTCTCTACCCACGGGTAAGGCCTAGGCTCGACATATGCGCCGAGCAAAGATCGTCTGTACTCTGGGGCCCGCCACCGACTCGTACGACCAGATCAAGGCACTGGTCGACGCGGGAATGGACGTCGCCCGCTTCAATCTCAGCCACGGCACGCACGCCGAACACGAGGAGCGCTACCGGCGCGTGCGCAAGGCGGCCGACGAGACGGGGCGCAGTGTCGGGCTGCTCGCCGACCTTCAAGGTCCGAAGATCCGGCTCGGCCGTTTCGCGGAAGGCCCCGTACTCCTTGAACGCGGCGACACCTTCACCATCACCGTGGAGGAGGGCGTCGAGGGCGACCGCCACCAGTGCGGCACCACCTACGCCGGTCTCGCCGCCGACGTCAGCCCCGGCGAGCGCGTCCTCGTGGACGACGGCAAGGTCTGCCTGGAGGTCACCGACGTCGACGGTCCTCGCGTGCGCACCCGCGTGGTCGAGGGCGGGGTGATCTCCGACCACAAGGGCCTGAACCTCCCCGGCGTCGCCGTCTCCGTCCCCGCCCTCTCCGGGAAGGACGAGGACGACCTGCGCTGGGCGCTGCGCGCCGGCTTCGACGTCATCGCCCTCTCCTTCGTCCGCAGCGGCGACGACGCCAGGGACGTGCACCGCATCATGGCCGAGGAGGGCCGGCGCCTCCCGGTGATCGCCAAGGTCGAGAAGCCGCAGGCCGTGGCGAACCTCGACGGCATCGTGGCCGCCTTCGACGGGCTCATGGTCGCGCGCGGCGACCTGGGCGTGGAGATGCCGCTGGAGCAGGTGCCGATCGTGCAGAAGCGCGCGATCAAGCTCGCCAGGCGCAACGCCAAGCCGGTCATCGTCGCCACCCAGATGCTCGACTCGATGATCGACAACTCCCGGCCGACCCGCGCCGAGGCCTCCGACGTGGCCAACGCGGTCCTCGACGGCACGGACGCGGTGATGCTGTCCGGCGAGACCAGCGTCGGCACGTACCCGGTCGAGACCGTGCGCACCATGGCGAAGATCGTCGCGGCGGCGGAGGAGGACATGCTGGCGGGGGGCCTGCCCCCGCTGACCGAGCGGAACAAGCCACGAACCCAGGGCGGTGCGGTGGCCCGGGCCGCCGCCGAGATGGGTGACTTCCTCGGCGCGAAGTTCCTGGTGGCGTTCACGCAGTCGGGAGACACCGCCCGCCGGCTGTCCCGCTACCGCTCGCCGATCCCGCTGCTCGCCTTCACCCCGGAGCCGGCCACCCGCTCCCAGCTCAGCCTCACCTGGGGCGCCGAGACGTTCCTCGGCCCGCACGTCGACTCCACCGACGCCATGGTCGACCAGGTGGACGAGCTGCTGCTGAAGTACGGACGCTGCGAGAAGGGTGACGTCGTGGTGATCACGGCGGGCTCCCCGCCCGGGGTCTCCGGCTCGACGAACATGGTCCGGGTGCACCACATCGGCGAGGACGACAGGCCCAGGTGACGGCCCCGGTAACGGCGAAGGGCCCCTCACCGAGAGGGGCCCGCCGGAAGCGCTGACCTTGGAATCCAAGGAAAAGTGCCCCGGGTCGGACTCGAACCGACACTGTACGGGTTTTGAATCCGTTGCCTGCTGCCAATTGGGCTACCGGGGCTCGCAGAATCAAAGGTTTCCCCCGACCCTCCGCGCGTCCACCATACCGTAGCTAGGTAGGCTCTTGTCAGCAGTACCCTGCCTGGAACGAGGAGCCCCCGTGACCGCCGAGTCGCCCCAGCCCGTAGACGCGCCCGACGACGACAAGTCGCACGTGCCTCCGCTGACGACCCGTGTCGTCATCGCCGAGGACGAGGCGCTGATCCGGCTCGACCTGAAGGAGATGCTGGAGGAGGAGGGGTACACCGTCGTCGGCGAGGCCGGTGACGGCGAGCAGGCCGTCGAGCTGGCCCGCGAGCACAAGCCGGACCTGGTCATCCTCGATGTGAAGATGCCCAAGCTGGACGGCATCTCCGCGGCCGAGAAGATCGCCGAGGAGTCCATCGCTCCGGTCCTGATGCTCACCGCCTTCTCGCAGCGCGACCTCGTCGAGCGCGCCCGGGACGCCGGCGCCATGGCGTACCTGGTCAAGCCGTTCAGCAAGAGCGACGTGGTCCCCGCCATCGAGATGGCCGTCTCCCGTTTCACCGAGCTGAAGCAGCTGGAGAAGGAGGTCGCCGACCTCACCCAGCGCCTGGAGACCCGCAAGCTGGTCGACCGCGCCAAGTCCGTTCTGCAGACGGAGTACGGGCTGACCGAGCCGGCCGCGTTCCGCTGGATCCAGAAGACCTCGATGGACCGCCGCCTGTCGATGCAGCAGGTCGCCGAGGCGGTCATCGCGGACAACGAGGAGAAGAAGGCGGCCAAGAAGAGCTGAACCCCGCGTCCCGAGGGGCGCGGGGCTCGGCGTGGCCCGGCTCAGTCCTCGCCCAGGTAGGCCTTCCGCACCGACTCGTCGTGCAGCAGATCCTGCCCTGTGCCGGACAGGACGACGGTGCCGACCTCCATGACATGGCCCTGGTCGGCGAGCGAGAGCGCCGCCTGGGCGTTCTGCTCGACCAGCAGGATCGTCGTGCCCTGGGACTTCAGCTCGGCGATCGTCGCCATGATCTTCTGCATCATGATCGGCGACAGACCCATGGACGGCTCGTCCAGCATCAGCAGCTTGGGCCGGGACATCAGCGCCCTGCCCATCGCGAGCATCTGCTGCTCACCGCCGGAGAGGGTGCCGGCGGCCTGCTTGCGCCGCTCCCCGAGGATCGGGAAGAGGTCGTAGGCACGCTGGATGTCCTTCTCGATGCCCTCCTTGTCCTTGCGGAGGAAGGCGCCGAGCTGCAGGTTCTCGGTGATGCTCAGGCGCGGGAAGATGTGCCGGCCCTCGGGGGAGTGGGCGAGCCCGAGCGCGACGATCTTGTGCGCCGGGACCCCGCTGAGCGGCTTGCCGTCGAAGACGATCCTTCCCGAGGTGGGCTTGAGCAGACCCGACAGGGTGCGCAGGGTCGTCGTCTTGCCGGCGCCGTTGGTGCCGATGAGGGTGACGACCTGGCCGGCCTCGACGCTGAACGAGATGCCCTTGACGGCCTCGATCTTGCCGTAGGCGACCCTGAGGTCCTCGACCTCCAGCAGTGCGGTCACTGGGCCTCTCCCTCGGTGGTGCCGGTGCTCTCCGCGTCGGTGGTGTCCTCCGGGTCACCGGTGCTCTCCGCGACGGCGGTCTCGGATTCGGTCTCGGACGGGGTGGCGGTGTCGGACTCCGACGCGGCAGCGGTCCCGGTCTCGGACGGCGCAGCGGTGTCGGACTCCGACGCGGCGGCCGCTTCCGCGGCCTCGACCTCCGCGGCCTCCGCCTCTCCCGGGTCGCCCTCGAAGGGCTCGCCCAGATAGGCGGCGACGACGCGTTCGTCGGCCTGTACGACCTCGGAGGTGCCCTCGACGAGCTTCTCGCCCTGGACGAGCACGGCGACCCGGTCGCACAGGTTGAAGATGAAGCGCATGTCGTGCTCGATGACGAGGACGGCGACGCCCTTGTCCCGGATGGCGAAGACCAGTTCCTCCGTCGCCCGGGTCTCCTGCGGGTTCATGCCGGCCGTCGGCTCGTCGAGCAGCAGCAGCCCCGGCTCGCTCGCCAGTGCCCGCGCGATCTCCAGCTTGCGCTGCTCGCCGTAGGGCAGGTTGCGCGCGAGGTGGTCGCGTTTGGCGGCGAGGCCGACGAACTCCAGGAGCTCCATGGCCTTCGCCTCGGACTCCTTCTCGGCCTTGCGGAACCCGGGGCCGCGCAGCAGCGCGGACCACAGGCCCTCCTTGGTCCGCGTGTGGCGGCCCACGAGGACGTTCTCCAGAACGGTCATGTTGGCGAAGAGCCGGATGTTCTGGAACGTACGGGCGATGCCCGCCTGCGTCACCAGGTGCGGCTTGGGCGGCAGGACCCGGCCCTGGTAGGCGACCGTGCCCTCGGTCGGGACGTACAGACCGGTGAGGCAGTTGAAGAAGGTCGTCTTGCCGGCGCCGTTGGGGCCGATGAGACCGACGATCTCGCCGCTGTTGACCGTGAAGTCGACGGACCGGACGGCGGTCAGACCGCCGAAACGCATGGTGACGTCACGGGCTTCGAGTACAGGTGTCGTCATGGTTCCTTACGCCCCTGCCTTGGTGACGGCCGGATCGTCCGTGAGCGTCGTCTGCGCCGGTACGTCGAGCTGGCCGGTCTCGTGGAACTCCAGCTGGCGGCGGCGGTTGGCGATGATGCCCTCCGGCCGGAACCGCATCAGCAGGATCAGCGCGATACCGAAGGCGAACAGCTCGTAGTTCTGCAGGAACTGGAGCTTCTCCGGGACCAGGTAGAGCACGCTCGCGCCGAGCAGCGGGCCGCTGACGGTGCCCATGCCGCCGAGGACGACGGCGGCCAGGAGGAAGGCCGAGTTGGGCGGGGCGGCGCCGGCGAACTGGTACGGCTGCGGGTTCACGCTGTAGTTGACGTGCGCCATCACGGTGCCGGCGAGGCCCGCGAGGGACGCGCCGAGGGCGAAGGCGATCAGCTTGACGCGGAAGCCGTTGATGCCCATGGCGGTGGCGGCGGTCTCGTCCTCGCGGATGGCGATCCAGGAGCGGCCGATGCGGGAGTCGGCGGCGCGCGTGAAGACGAGGACGACGATCGCCGTGATGACGAGCATCAGGAAGAGGTAGTTGGCGAAGCGGCCGAGGGTGAATCCGGCGACGTCGTGCGCGTCACCCAGGTTGAACCCGAAGATGTTGATGTCGGGGATCTGGGTGATGCCGTTGGGGCCCCGGGTGACGTTCGGACCGGAGTCGCCGTCCAGGCTGTTGACGGTGATGCGGAAGATCTCTCCGAAGCCGAGGGTGACGATGGCCAGGTAGTCGCCGCGCAGTCGCAGCGTGGGCCCGCCGATCAGGACGCCGAAGACCAGCGAGGCGCCCATACCGGTGACGGCCGCCGCCCAGAAGGGGAAGTGGACGGAGTAGGGGGAGTACTCCGAGCCGGAGACCAGCGCGGCGGCGTAGGCGCCGACGCCCAGGAAGGCGACGTAACCGAGGTCGAGCAGACCCGTGAGGCCGACGACGATGTTCAGGCCCAGGGCGACGGTGGCGAAGATGAGGATGTTGACGCCGATGTTGGCGTTGTGGTCGTCGCTCTGGGTGAAGGGGAAGATCACGGCCGCGACGAAGGCCAGGGTGGTGGCGAAGCCCTTGTGGCGGGCGGACATCGTCGCGTACCGGTCGAGCAGTCCGGCGTGGACCAGCCCCCAGGCACCGAAGGCCAGGACGAGCAGGAAGCCGATGAAGGTCTCGCTGTCGTCGTCGTTGATGCCGATGCCATAGGTGAACACCACGAGGCCGAGGGCGGTGCCCACGGTGATGACGGCACGCTCGGCGAGCGGCGAGAGCGTCCCGTGGCGAGGCTGGTCGGGCTTGGCGAAGTAGCCGCGCAGGCCCGTGCCGGGGGCCGGGTGGGGCAGCGCGAGGGCACCGACGACGGGCAGGGCGGAGGCCGCCATCGCCACGAAGGCGCCGGGGTCCAGGTTCACCAGGCCGCCGAGGTCCACGGCGATGGCGATGCCCGTGAACCAGCAGACGGCGAACGCCGAGAGGGCGATCAGGAAGACGGGTGTGGTGGCCTTGCCCGGGTTCAGCCAGTTCAGCCCTCGTACGTTCCACAGGGCGAGCCCGTAGAGCAGGGTGAGGGCGCCGGCCACGAGAGCGATGACCTGCAGGCCCGCCGGGTAGCCGTAGATCGTCAGGTCGCCGGGGAAGTCGGAGGTCCAGGTCCAGCTGAGGAAGGTGCTGGCGATGGTGCCGATCGCGCCGATCACGATGAGCAGGCGGGCGGCGGCCCGGGGGAGCGGGACGGGCCCGCGTCCGGCCGCTTCCGGGGCCTTGGCGGTGGGCTCGGTGGTGGTGTCGGTCATGCTGCTCACGCCCTGTCCGCGACGCGTTCGCCGAGCAGGCCCTGTGGCCTGAAGAGGAGTACGAGGATGAGGAGGACGAAGGCCCACACCGGAGCCCAGCTGCCGCCACCGAGCTGGTGCATGCCGGGGACGTCGGCGATGTAGGCGGTGGCCATGGCTTCGGCCACGCCGAGCACGAGACCGCCGAGCATGGCGCCGTAGATGTTGCCGATGCCGCCGAGGACGGCCGCGGTGAACGCCTTCAGACCGGCGAGGAAGCCCATGTCGTAGGAGACGGAGCCGTACTTGAGGCCGTAGGAGACACCGGCGACCGCGGCGAAGAAGCCGCCGATGGCGAAGGCGATGACGATGATGCGGTTGGTGTCGATGCCCATCAGCTGGGCGGTGTCCGGGTCCTGGGCGGTGGCCTGCATGGCGCGGCCGGTGCGGGAGAGCCGGACGAAGAAGGCGAGGGCCGCCATGCACAGCGGGGCGGCGATGATCAGGAAGACGTCACCGCTCTGCACGGTCACGGAGCCGAGGTGCAGCGGCCCGAACGGCAACTGCGGGAAGACCCGGGCGGACTTGGCGTCGCCGTCGACGTGGTACCAGTTGAAGACCGCCTGCTGCAGCGCGAGCGACAGACCGATCGCGGTGATCAGCGGGGCGAGGCGTGGCGCCCCGCGCAGCGGACGGTAGG
Organism: Streptomyces filipinensis; assembly: GCF_014649495.1. GTDB lineage: Bacteria > Actinomycetota > Actinomycetes > Streptomycetales > Streptomycetaceae > Streptomyces > Streptomyces filipinensis. Next base: position 68,734 of record NZ_BMTD01000020.1, read on the forward strand.
CGAAACGTTCGGCGCCGACGGCGATGAGTACGGCGACCAGTGCACCGCCGATCAGCATCGCCGGCAGGGCTATCCACATGGATATGCCGTCCGGCAGGGCGAGGTAGACCGTGAGGGCGCCGAAACCTCCGGTCATGAAGATCTCGCCGTGGGCGAAGTTGATGAGCTGGACGATGCCGTACACCATCGTGTAGCCGATGGCGATCAGCCCGTACATCGAGCCGAGGAACAGCCCGTTGGCCAGCTGCTGCGGCAGGGTGTTCACCGCATGGCCTCCATGTGGTGGGGAGAGTCAAGGGGGCGGTAGAAGGCGGGCCGCGCGGTGACGGTGGTCTGCGCCGCGCGGCCCTGGGGGTGCGATGTGCTGCGGTGGCTTACTTCGGGTTCGCCGTACCGCTCTTGACGGACTTCCAGACACCGTTGGTGACCTGGTAGACGGTCAGCTGCTTGTTCGTGGTGTCGCCGTACTCGTCGAACGAGATCTTGCCGGAGATGCCGTCGAAGGAGGTCTTCTGGACGGCGTCGACGACCTGGCTGCGGGCGTCGGAGGGAACCTTGCCGTCCTTCACGACCTGGCCGACGGCCTTGATGATGGCGGTGGTGGCGTCGTAGGCGTAGGAGCCGTAGGTGCCGTAGTCACCGGGGTACTTCTTGGCCTTGTAGGTCGCGACGAAGTCCTTGGCGGCGGGCAGGGTGTCGACGGGGACGCCGATCGAGGTGACCAGGTCGCCCTCGGAGGCCTTCCCGGCGGTTTTGATGTAGGTCGGGGTGAACATGCCGTCGCCGCCGAACAGCGGGATCTTGGCACCGGCGTCCTTGAGCTGCTTGGTCAGCACCTCGGACTCGTCGTACTGGCCGCCGTAGTAGAGCACGTCGGCACCGGAATTCTTGATCTTGGTGACCAGCGTGGAGAAGTCACGGTCACCGGTGTTGACGTGGTCGGTGCCGATGACCTTGCCGCCCTGCTTGACGAACTGCTCCTTGAAGATCTTGGAAAGGCCCGCGCCGTAGGTCTGCTTGTCGTCGACGACGAACGCCTTCTTCTTGTGAATGCCGTTGTAGGCGTAGTCCGCCGCGTAGGCGCCCTGCAGCGCGTCGGTGGTGGCGGTGCGGAAGTAGGTCTTGAACGGGCGGGACTTGGTGGTCTGCCAGTTCTTGCCCTGGGTCAGCTCGACACCGGTGTTGGACGGGGAGATCTCCACCAGGTTGGCGGTCGCGAAGACCTGCTGCATCTGCGTGGCCACACCGGAGTTGAGGGGGCCGACCACGCCGAGGACGTCCTTGTCGGAGACGAGCTGGGTGGCGTTCTGCTGGCCGGTGGCGGGGATCGCCTTGTCGTCCAGCGCCTTGATCTTGAAGGTGACGCCCGGGACGGCCTTGTTCTTGTTGGCGTCGTCGACGGCGATCTGGGCGCCGTACTGGATGCCCAGGCCTGTCGCGGAGTTCTGGCCGGTCAGCGGGGCGTCGACGCCGATCGTGACCGTCACGTTGCCGCTGTCGCCGCCCTTGTTGTCCTTGTCGCGGGAGCCACACGCGGTGAGGGTCAGAGCTCCGGTGGTCAGCACGGAGGTAAGAATCACCAGAGAACGCTGTCGCACAATCGATCCTTTCCGCAGGCACAATCCGCCCCCGTCTCAAGGGGAACGGCGGGTGCCGCGCCGGTACCGAACTCCCGATGGAGCGGTGACTGGCCGTGACTCTAAGCGTGTGTAGGGAACGTGGAGGAGGGCTTGACCAAGGCTGTGACGCTCTTGTTATGACACGAGGTAATGGAGAGCGGTACAGCGTGGGGGGAAAGCAGGAATTCAGGCCGATTCACCCCGTCCACATTCTGAGAACCCGCAGGACTCATCGTGATCCGTTCAGGTGTCTCAGGCGATTTGGTAATGACACATCACTGTTGCCGGGGGCTACTTCCAGGGCCGTGAGAGGCGTTGTCCGCGACGGGAGTCAGGAGTGAAAGAACAAATGTATATTGCACGCGTATTACGTAGAGTTACGCGAGGGAGGGAAGTCCAGGCTTCGGAAATTCCTCGCGTCTGCGCGCCGGGGCGGGTTCACGCGGGGGGGGCACGCCCAGGGCGTGCCGGGCCGGCCGGCAAGGGCCCCGGCGGAACGGGGCGGGCCTGGCGGGGATCTGTCGGTCCGTCAACTCATCGGTGCGAGGGCCGTCTCGCCCGGGCGGCCCGGGGGACCGGGCGCGGCGGTTCGGCGGGGCCGTGCGGCCCCGCCGACCTGTCGTCAGGCGCCCGCGCCCCGGGCGTGCGCCGCGTCGTCCTTGTTCACGTCCCGCAGCAGGCAGGTCAGCCGGGCGCTGCACACCCGGCGGCCCTCACTGTCACTGATCACGATCTCGTACGTCGCCGTCGAACGGCCCCGGTGCACCGGCGTGGCCACACCCGTCACCAGGCCCGAGCGCACCCCGCGGTGGTGCGTGCAGTTGAGGTCCACCCCCACCGCGATCTTCGAGCTGCCGCCGTGCAGCATGGAGCCGACCGAGCCCAGGGTCTCCGCCAGCACCGCGGAGGCACCACCGTGCAGCAGGCCGTAGGGCTGGGTGTTGCCCTCCACCGGCATGGTGCCGACGACCTTCTCCGGCGAGGCCTCCAGGATCTCGACCCCCATGCGGGTGCCGAGGTGTCCGGCCGAGAACAGGGCGGGCAGGTCGACACCGAGCGCCGCGTACTCGTCGATGATCTCCTGCGGGAACTTCACTCGCTGCTGCTCGCCCATGGGCCCGGCTCCGTTCTTGGTCCACCTGTCTGCTGGCTGAGCAAACGCTCAGTCGGTCGCTGATTGTTCCAGACGGTCCGCCGTGCCCTCCGTGTGGTCTTCGAGCCGGACCACCACGGACTTGCTGGCCGGGGTGTTGCTGGTGTCGGCGGTGGCGTCGAGCGGGACCAGGACGTTCGTCTCGGGGTAGTAGGCCGCCGCGCAGCCCCGCGTCGTCGGATAGTGCACGACCCGGAAACCGGGCGCCCGCCGCTCCACGCCGTCCTTCCACTCGCTCACCAGGTCGACGTACGACCCCTCGGCGAAGCCGAGCGCCCGCGCGTCCTCGGGGTGCACCAGCACCACGCGGCGGCCGCCCGTGATGCCCCGGTACCGGTCGTCCAGGCCGTAGATCGTGGTGTTGTACTGGTCGTGCGAGCGCAGGGTCTGCAACAGCAGCCGGCCCTCGGGCAGTTCCGGATACTCCACCGGCGCCGCCGTGAAGTTCGCCTTGCCCGTGGCGGTCGGGAAGCGGCGCTCGTCGCGCGGGGCGTGCGGCAGCGCGAAGCCGCCCGGGGCGGCCACGCGCGCGTTGAAGTCCTCGAAACCGGGGACCACGCGCGCGATGCGGTCACGGATCGTCGCGTAGTCCTTCTCGAACTCCTCCCACGGCACGACGCTGTCCGCGCCGAGCACACGACGCGCGAGGCCGCAGATGATCGCCGGCTCCGACTTCAGCTGCGCACCCGCCGGCGCCAGCCGCCCGCGCGAGGCGTGCACCATGCCCATCGAGTCCTCGACGGTCACGAACTGCTCGCCGCTGTCCTGCAGATCCCGCTCCGTGCGGCCCAGCGTGGGCAGGATCAGTGCCCGCGCGCCCGTGACGACGTGCGAACGGTTCAGCTTGGTCGACACATGCACCGTCAGCCGCGCGCGCCGCATCGCCGCCTCGGTCACCTCGGTGTCGGGGGAGGCGGAGACGAAGTTGCCGCCCATGGCGAAGAACACCTTCGCCTCGCCGTCACGCAGCGCGCGGATGGCCCGTACGACGTCGAAGCCGTGCTCGCGCGGCGGCGCGAACCCGAACTCCTTCTCCAGCGCGTCCAGGAAGGCCGGCGCGGGGCGCTCGAAGATGCCCATCGTGCGGTCGCCCTGCACGTTCGAGTGGCCGCGCACCGGGCACACGCCCGCGCCCGGCCGGCCGATGTTGCCGCGCAGCAGCAGGAAGTTGACCACCTCACGGATGGTCGGGACCGCGTGCTTGTGCTGGGTGAGACCCATGGCCCAGCAGACGATCGTCCGCTGCGAGGCGAGCACCATGCCGAGGGCCTGCTCGATCTCCTCCCTGGTGAGACCCGTCGCCTTCAGCGTCTCGTCCCAGTCGGCCGCGCGGGCGGCCTTCGCGAACTCCTCGAAACCGTGGGTGTGTTCGCGGATGAACTCCTCGTCGACCGCGCCGGGGGCGCTGTCGTGCGCGGCCAGGATCAGCTTGTTGAGGAGCCGGAACAGGGCCTGGTCGCCGCCGATGCGGATCTGCAGGAACAGGTCCGTGAGCGCGGCGCCCTTGAGCATGCCCTTCGGGGTCTGCGGGTTCTTGAACCGCTCCAGGCCGGCCTCGGGCAGCGGGTTGACGCTGATGATCTTCGCGCCGTTCGCCTTGGCCTTCTCCAGCGCGGAGAGCATGCGCGGGTGGTTCGTCCCCGGGTTCTGCCCCGCGACGACGATCAGGTCGGCCTTGTAGAGGTCCTCCAGGCGGACGCTGCCCTTGCCGATGCCGATGGTCTCGACCAGCGCCGACCCGGACGACTCGTGACACATGTTGGAGCAGTCCGGGAGGTTGTTCGTGCCCAGCTCGCGCGCGAAGAGCTGGTACAGGAACGCGGCCTCGTTGCTGGTACGGCCCGAGGTGTAGAAGACGGCCTCGTCGGGGGAGGACAGGGCGGCGATCTCCTCGGCGACGATGCCGAAGGCGCGCTCCCAGCTGACCGGCTCGTAGTGCGTGCCGCCCTCGGGGAGGTACATGGGGTGGGTGAGCCGGCCCTGCTGGCCCAGCCAGTAGCCGCTGCGGCCGGCCAGGTCGGTCACGGGGTGCGCGGCGAAGAACTCCGGGGTGACACGGCGCAGGGTGGCCTCCTCGGCCACCGCCTTCGCGCCGTTCTCACAGAACTCCGCCTTGTGGCGGTGGTCCGGCTCCGGCCAGGCGCAGCCCGGGCAGTCGAATCCGTCCTTCTGGTTCACCCGCAGCAGGGTCAGCGCCGTGCGCCGCACACCCATCTGCTGCTGGGCGATGCGCAGGGTGTGGCCGATGGCGGGCAGCCCCGCGGCCGCGTGCTTCGGCTCCGCGACCTGCGGCGCGTCCTGAACCGGATCCCCCTTCGGTGGCTTCGTCGCCATCGCACGCTCCTCTTCGACTGCACGGTCCGAGTACGCCGACGATCCTCCCACGCGGGACCGACAACGGTGCCGCCCCCGTCCCCCGGGCCTGACCTCCCCTCGTCGATCTTCGATCGCTGTGCCGGCGGTCACACCCACCAGCGGGACGCGACCCGGACTGTCAGTGCGGCGTGGCAGGATCGGGGGCGTGGCAGAGACAGCATCGAAGAAGACCGACAAGACCCCAGGCGGCACCCGTCCCCGGCTGATGCTCATGGACGGGCACTCGCTCGCCTACCGCGCGTTCTTCGCGCTGCCGGCGGAGAACTTCACGACCGCGACCGGCCAGCCGACGAACGCGATCTACGGCTTCGCGTCGATGCTGGCCAACACCCTGCGTGACGAGGAGCCCACGCACTTCGCCGTGGCCTTCGACGTCTCGCGCAAGACCTGGCGCTCCGAGCGTTTCACCGAGTACAAGGCGAACCGGTCCAAGACCCCGGACGAGTTCAAGGGCCAGGTCGAGCTCATCGGCGAGCTGCTCGACGCGATGCACGCCCCGCGCTTCGCCGTCGAGGGGTTCGAGGCGGACGACATCATCGCCACCCTCGCCACCCAGGCCGAGGCCGAGGGCTTCGAGGTGCTGATCGTCACCGGCGACCGCGACTCCTTCCAGCTGGTCACCGAGAACATCACGGTGCTCTACCCGACCAAGGGGGTCTCGGAGCTGACCCGGTTCACCCCGGAGAAGGTGTTCGAGAAGTACGGCCTCACGCCCGCCCAGTACCCGGACTTCGCGGCCCTGCGCGGCGACCCCTCCGACAACCTCCCCGGCATCCCCGGCGTCGGCGAGAAGACCGCCGCGAAATGGATCAACCAGTTCGGCTCGTTCGCGGAGCTGGTGGAGCGCGCCGAGGAGGTCAAGGGCAAGGCCGGGCAGAACCTCCGCGACCACCTGGAGTCGGTCAAGCTCAACCGCGTCCTGACCGAACTGGAGCGCCAGGTCGAGCTGCCCCGGTCCGTCCTCGACCTGGAGCGGGCCGCGTACGACCGCAAGACCGTCACGATGGTCCTGGACACATTGGAGATCCGTAACCCGTCCCTGCGCGAGCGTCTCTTCGCCGTCGACCCCGGCTCCGAGGAGGCCGCGGCCACCCCGCTCACGGCGGAGGGCGTGGAGATCGACGGCACGATCCTGCGCACCGGCGAGCTGGCCCCCTGGCTCGCCGACAACGGCGCCGAGACCCTGGGTGTCGCCACCGTGGACACCTGGGCGCTGGGCACGGGCTCGGTGACCGAGGTCGCCCTGGCCGCGGCCGGGGGAGCGGCCGCCTGGTGCGACCCGGCCGAGCTGGACGAGGCCGACGAGAAGGCGTTCGCGGCCTGGCTGGCCGACGCCGCCCGCCCCAAGGTGTTCCACGACGCCAAGGGCGCCATGCGCGTCTTCGCCGAGCACGGCTGGTCCGTCGAGGGGGTGACCATGGACACCGCGCTCGCCGCCTACCTGGTCAAGCCCGGCCGCCGCTCCTTCGACCTGGACGCGCTGTCCCTGGAGTACCTGCACCGCGAGCTGGCGCCCGCCGCCGCGGCCGACGGCCAGCTGGCCTTCGGCACCGACGAGGGCGCCGAGGCCGACGCCCTGATGACCCAGGCCCGCGCGGTCCTCGACCTCGGCACCGCCTTCCGGACCCGCCTCGAAGAGGTCGGCGCTGCGGAACTCCTGGGCGACATGGAGCTGCCGACGTCCGCCCTGCTCGCCCGCATGGAGCGCCATGGCATCGCCGCCGACCGCGCGCACCTCGAAGCGATGGAGCAGATGTTCGCGGGCGCGGTGCAGCAGGCCGTGAAGGAGGCGCACGCCGCCGCCGGCCACGAGTTCAACCTGGGCTCGCCCAAGCAGCTCCAGCAGGTCCTCTTCGAGGAGCTGGCCCTGCCGAAGACCAAGAAGACCAAGACCGGCTACACCACCGACGCCGACGCGCTGGCCTGGCTCGCCACCCAGACCGACAACGAACTGCCGGTGATCATGCTCCGCCACCGCGAGCAGGCGAAGCTGCGGGTCACGGTCGAGGGTCTGATCAAGACCATCGCGGGCGACGGCCGCATCCACACCACGTTCAACCAGACGGTGGCCGCGACCGGCCGGCTGTCCTCCACGGACCCGAACCTGCAGAACATCCCGGTCCGCACGGACGAGGGCCGGGCCATCCGCCGCGGCTTCGTCGTCGGCGAGGGCTTCGAGTCCCTGATGACCGCCGACTACAGCCAGATCGAGCTGCGGGTGATGGCCCACCTCTCCGAGGACGAGGGCCTGATCCAGGCGTTCACCTCCGGCGAGGACCTGCACACCACCGCCGCCTCCCAGGTGTTCGCCGTCGAGCCCGCCGCGGTGGACGCGGAGATGCGCCGCAAGATCAAGGCGATGTCGTACGGCCTGGCCTACGGCCTGTCCGCCTTCGGCCTCTCCCAGCAGCTGAACATCGAGGCGGCGGAGGCGCGCGCCCTCATGGACGCGTACTTCGAGCGCTTCGGCGGCGTCCGGGACTATCTGCGCCGGGCCGTCGACGAGGCACGGGCGACGGGCTACACGGCGACGCTGTTCGGCCGCCGCCGGTATCTGCCGGACCTCAACAGCGACAACCGCCAGCGGCGCGAGGCGGCAGAGCGCATGGCCCTCAACGCGCCCATTCAGGGCACCGCGGCGGACATCGTCAAGATCGCCATGCTCAAGGTGGACAGCGCACTGCGGGCGGCGGACCTGAGGTCCCGCATGCTCCTGCAGGTCCACGACGAAATCGTCCTGGAGATCGCCCCGGGCGAGCGGGCGGCCGTGGAGGAGATCGTCCGCCGCGAAATGGCGAGCGCCGTCCAGCTGCACGCCCCGCTGGACGTCTCGGTGGGCGTGGGCCCGGACTGGGAGTCGGCAGCCCACTAGCTCGCAGTACCCCGGCGGAGGGGTCGCCACAGCCACCTACCCTGCGGCGCCCCCTCGCGGCCCTGCGGTGCCCCGTCCGCGGGCGTCTGTGACGCGTTCTTCGCGGCTCTGCGGGGTGGTCCCGACCGGGGCTTCCGCGGGGCCCTTCGCGGCTCCTGCGGGGTCCCGTCCGCGGCGTGCCCTCCCGGGCAATCTGTGGTGCCCCGGTCGCGGCAACCGCGGGGGCTTGCGCGGCACTTGCGGCTTCCGGCCGTGGTTCTGCGGCGCGCCCTTCGCGGTACCTGTGGCGGCCCGCCGTAGTATCTGCGGCGCGCCCTTCGCAGGATCTGCGTCGACGTCTCCGCCGCGGTGGTGCTCAGCCTCCACGGGGCACACCGGCGGTGCCGAACCGGGCACGGCCCCGCTCCTCCGGCTGGGCGCCCCCTTCGCGGCACCCGGCTGTAGTTCTGGGGCGCGCCCTTCGCGGTACCTGTGGCGGCCTGCCGCGGCACCTGTGGCGGGCCGCCGGAGTATCTGCGGCGCGCCCTTCGCAGGATCTGCGTCGACGTCTTCGCCGCGGTGGTGCTCAGCCTCCACGGGGCACACCGGCGGTGCCGAACCGGGCACGGCCCCGCTCCTCCGGCTCCTCCCGCTTCCCAGGCGCCTTCCGCCTCGCGGCACCCCACCCCACCAGCACAGTGACCGGCGCCACACAGAACCGTCCGCCGGGCCCCCGGAGGGACCGTCACTCACGTGGCCCCCGCCAAAACGCCCCCCACCCCCCACAGCCGCAAAACTGCGGGCATGGGTATACGCATGCTTCACCGCCGGACGCCCGAGGCAGCCACCCGGGCCTGGGCGGAAACCGCCTCGGCGCAGGCCATGCCCGCCTCGCCGGTCCCGGCCCTCGCGGCCGACGCAAGCACCGCCCGCATCCCCGCCGATCTGGCCGCGGCGGTCCGCAGAGCCGCCACGCGCCTCCGGCGCAGACTCGCCGGCCTGACCGCCCGCGCGGACCACGCCCCGGACTGGCGCCAGTGGGCCGACCTGGCCCGCGGCTACCTGGCCCTCGCGCTCACCGCGATCCCGCGCTCACGCCCCCGGCCCACGCTCACGGTTTTCGTCGCGTCCCTCACCGAGCGACCGGCCTCTCCCGGCCCGCACCGACCACCCCACCGGGGCCGCCCGGAACCGGGCCCGGACGCCACACCCTGACCCCGACGGCGTACAGCACCAGCCCCAGGACCAGCCCGGAGCCCACCCCGAAGCACAGGGTGGGCACCAGCTCCCAGAGCCGCTGGGGCGCGCTCCCGGCGCCCCGCCAGCGCGCCGCTCGCTGCACCGCCCCGGCCACCGCGCAGCCGCCGACCACCGCGGCGGCCCAGCACCGGTCCCGCCCGGACAGCACGGGTACCCCCACCGGCTGCCAGGCCGGCGCCCGCCGCAGCGCACGCACGGAGAACACCACGATCACGGCCGCGGCCACGGCGGAGGAGCCGTACTGCAGCCACGTGAACAGCGGCACGCCCGCCGGGTGATCCCGGCCGATGGCCGGCACCAGCCGCGCCCCCCACCGCCCGTGATGCGTGAACGCGTCCCACACCACATGGGTCAGCGCACCCAGCACGGCGGAGACGTACCACCACCCCACCGACGCGACCCGTACCCGTTTGCGTGGCACGGCGCAGCCCAGCAGCAGGGCCGGCCGCCCCTGCCGGGCTCGGGGCAGCAGCGCGAGCAACGGTTCGCGGACGAGCAGCCACAGCCCCACCAGCGCCCAGGAGATGAGCACGTCGGCCGTGCCCACGCCGGTGAACGAGTGGGTGACCGCGCCGAATTCCATGCCGCCCGGAAGGACACTCGCCGCATAGAAGGTCATGTCGGGCGCGAACGACCCCGCGACGAGCACCGCCGGCACCAGCGGACCGCGGCCGGTGCCGTCCCGGTGGACCGCGGGCAGGACAGCGGCCGCATGGCTGAGCGTGAACGGCAACGAGGCCCCCGGAGCGGTCGTCGGCCCTGGTGCCGAGCCGGTGATCAAGTCCGTTCAGTATGCGGGACCCCCCTCCGGAGCCGTAGGCGGTAACGAGAGTTGGCCAACCGGTGAAAACGGGCGTGAACGGGTCCCGACGCCAAGAAAGTTGCCGTAGGGTCGCCTGCGTCGCCCGCCGGGCGCACGGGTCGAACACACGTCACTCGGACGGAAGGGCGACACAGGGGCAACCGGATCGCCGGGTCAACCGTCACAACAGAGCAGGACAGACCGACGGAGACGGACGCGGGGCGTCCACGGGAGGGGTTCACTCGATGGCGGCGCATTTCGGAAGGCGGCTGCGCAAGGGGGCGGCGACCACCGCCGTGGCCGCGGCAGCGGTCGCGGCACTGTCCGCGTCCCAGGCTCCGGGAGTGACCGGCGAGGACCACGGCAGACAGGCCGCGGCCGGCGCCTCCGCCCCCGTGCCCGACCCGCCTTCCGACGGCAACGCCACCGGCGACTCCCCGTACTACACGGACCTGCCACCGCTCAACAGCCCCCGCCCCAGCCCCTCGCCGAGCGCCGGCACCCCCGTCGCCCAGGGCGACGCCGAGGCGGGCATCCCGGCGACGGTCCTCGACGCCTACAAGAGGGCCGAGGCCGAACTGCGTTCCTCCAAGGCCGGCTGCAATCTGCCCTGGCAACTGCTCGCCGCCATCGGCAAGGTGGAGTCGGGCCAGGCCCGCGGCGGCCGGGTGGACGCGGACGGCACCACGCTGGGGCGGATCCTGGGCCCGGCCCTCGACGGCAACGGCTTCGCGCTCATCAAGGACACCGACCACGGCGCCTACGACGGCAACACGGCGTACGACCAGGCCGTCGGCCCCATGCAGTTCATCCCGTCGACCTGGGCCTGGGCCGGCCGCGACGGCAACGGCGACGGCCAGAAGGACCCCAACAACGTCTACGACGCCGCCCTCGCCGCCGGCCACTACCTGTGCCGCAACGGCTGGGACCTGTCGCGCGAGGCCGACCTGCACAGCGCGATCCTCAGCTACAACAACTCGCAGGACTATCTGAACCTGGTCCTGAACTGGCTGGAGTACTACCGCAAGGGCACCCACTCCGTGCCCGACGGCACCGGCCGGGTGCCCACCCACCGCAGCGACGACACCCCGCGCGCCACGTCGCCGAAGCACCCCGGCCCGTCGAAGCCCGAGTCCACCCCGAAGCACCACAAGCCGCACAGGCCTGGAACGCCCGGAACGCCCGGAAAACCTGGAAAGCCGGACAAGCCGGGTGGCGGGAACGAAAGTCCCAGCCCCAAGCCGCCGAAGCCGCCCGTCCCGCCGACACCCCCGCCGACGACCCCGTCGACGCCCACCGACACGGTGGACCACCTGGAGGACGCGGGGACCGCCAAGCTCACCGCGATGGCCGGACACGCCTTCACCGAGCGGATCGGCACCCGTGCCGAGACCAGGGCCGACAAGTCCGTCGCCAAGGTCAGGATCAGGTTCACGATCAGCGGAGACACCGACGCCACCTTCACCGGCGGCGAGACCGTGGCCACGGTCGCCACCGACGCCAAGGGCGTCGCACTCGCCCCGGCGCTCGAAGCGGGCGAGAAGACCGGCGACTTCAAGGTCACGGCCACCGTCGTGGGCCGCAAGGTCAAGGGCGCCGACTACACGGCCACCGTCACCGAGCGCGCCGCCGACACCCTGGCCCGCACCAGCGACACCCCGCTGACCTGCACCCCGGGCGGAGAGTTCGCCGACCAGGTCCAGGTGAAGGCCACGTACAAGGACGCCGTCGCGGACAAGGTCGCGGCCACCGCCACCCTGATCACGTCCGACACCGACGCCACCGAGAACGACAAGGGCCCCTACTTCAAGGACGCCGACGGCAAGCCCGTACGCACCCTCACCGGCCTCCGGACGGACGCCAAGGGGCTGCTGACCCTGCCGAAGCTGTACGCGGACGACACCACGGGCACCTTCCTGCTCCGCATCACCACCCCCGGCGGCGGCACCCTCACCGTCGAACTGAACGTCGCCGCGGCCGACACCTCGGCGAGCCCGTCGCCGTCACCGTCCGCCTCCTGACACCACGCGCACCGGCAGGGCGCCCTCCCCGCACCCGCGGGGAGGGCGCCCCCGTTCGTCCGTGCACCGCTGTTCTCATCTCACCCGCCCGTTGCTACGGTGCCGAGACCTGACGGGTCATCAGAACCTCGTCGGCAGTCAGACCGTCCGCCGGGAGGCCCGTATGCGCGCCCTGATCGCCGCCGCTACCGGTCTCGTCCTCGCGCTCGCCGCCGTCCTCACGATCACCGCGACGGGCACACCGGCGGGCGGTACGTCCCCCAAGCCGCTGCTGACGACGGTGCCCTCGCACCCGTAGCCGCACCCGTCCGGGAGGGAGGCCGGCCATGCGCCGCAAGGCAAGCCTGGTCCTGCTCGCCTGCGCCGTCTTCTGCGCGGCGCTGTCCCCGCTCATGCGCTGGTACGCCTTCCCGCGCCTGGCCAGGATCCCCGCGAACCAGTACCAGGACATGGTCCTGGAGGCCAGGGGCGCCACCCTCCTCGACTACGGCACCATGCGCGCGAAGAAGGTCTCCCAGGTCACCGTCGTGCAGACCCTCAGGGGCGATGTGGACGCGGCGAAGAGGATCGGGAAGACGGCGGGACGGCCGGTCGTGGTCTGGGACGGCCTCTCCTACGTCCAGGGTCCCGACGGCAAGATGGTCTCCAAGGTCCCCGAGCGGTACATCTTCGACGCCCACAGCCAGGACCCCGTCCACGCCACCGGCGAGATGGTCGACGGCGACCCGGTCACCCGCCACGGCATCGAGTTCAAGTGGCCCTTCCTGACCCAGAAACGCGACTACGAGTACTTCGACGCGCAGACCCGCACCACCAGCCCCATCCACTACAAGGGCACCCGGACCTTCCGCGGTCTGAAGGTCTACTTCTTCGAACAGACCATCCCCTGGACCAAGGTCCCGATGCCCAAGAGCATGCCGGTGCAGGGCATCACACCGGAATCGGTCGCCAGGACGGGCACCACCCGCTGGTACAGCACGGTCCGCAGGTTCTGGGTCGAACCGGTCACCGGCGCACCCGTCTACGGCGAGGAACTCCACCAGGAGGAGCTGCGCGGCGGCACCCTGCTGGGCGGCCGGGCCAGGGTCACGGCGTTCGCCGGCGACGTGAAGATGCGCGAGGACTACATCGAGCACACCGTCGCCCTGGTCGAGCACAACCGCACCCTGGTCCTGATGCTCACCTCGTACGTCCCCTGGGGCTCCCTGACGGCGGGCCTGCTGCTCCTCGCCCTCTCCCTCTGCCTGGAAGCCCGCGCCCGCCGCCCGCGGGGCCCGGCCCCCGCAAAGGCGACGGACCCCGAACCGGTCAGCGCCTGAGGCGCGCGTTGGTGTACCGGGTGGGCTCGGCGGCCGCCGGGTCCTCGGGCCAGGGATGCTTCGGATACCGGCCGCGCAGCTCCGCCCGCACACCCTTGTAGCCGTCCTGCCAGAAGGAGGCCAGATCGGCGGTGACGGCGGCGGGCCGCCCTGCGGGGGAGAGCAGATGCACGAGCAGCGGCACCCCCGCCACGGCCGGCGTCTCCCGCAGCCCGAACATCTCCTGGAGCTTCACCGCGAGCACCGGCCGCTCCGGATCCCCGTAGTCGATCCGGATCCTCGATCCACTCGGCACGGTGATCCGCTCGGGCGCCAGCTCGTCCAGCCGGGCGGCCTCCCCGCCGGCCCAGGGCAGCAGCCGCGCGAGCGCCTGCCCGGCGTCGACCCGGCCGAGATCGGCCCGTCGCCCGGCCCTGCTCAGCTCCGGCTCCAGCCACTCGTCCACGCGCGCGTGCAGAGCGTCGTCCGACACGTCCGGCCACGGCTCTCCGAGGTGTGCCCGCACGAACGCGAGCCGCTGCCGCAGCGTCTCTGCCTCCGCCGTCCACCGCAACAGCCCGAGTCCCTCCTGCCGGAGCCCGTCGAGCAGGGCCTCGCGTACGAGCGCCGGGTCGGCGTCCCGCAGCGGGCGCGCGGCCAGCTCGATCGCCCCCAACCGCTCGACGTGCCGGGCCACGACGTCCCCGTCGGCCCAGTGCACCTCGTCCCGCTCGGCGAGCAGCGCCCCGGCGGCGGCGAGCGCCACGCCCTCCTCGAGGGCAGCTCCGAGCAGCACGCGCGCGTGGCCCCTCCCGGCGGGCCGGTCGGCCACGGCTACGACGATCCAGGGGGCGCCCCGCAGCGCCGACCCGTCGATCAACTCCGCGCGCGTCCCGGAGGCCATGAGGTACGACCCGCCGTTCAGCCTGGCCACCCGCTCGGGAAAGGCGAGGGCGGCGACCAGACCGGCGAGCCCGTCCTCCCCGGCACCGGCCCGCCCGGCCGTCCCGTCCGGGGCCGAGGCGGCCGCGGAAGCGTCCGGCCGGCCCTCGGCGCCCCCCGCCCGCAGCCGGTCACCCCCTTCGGCCAGGGCATCTGCTCCCGCCTCGGCGCCCGTCCGTGCCCGACGGTCGTGCGCCCCGGCCGGGATGCCCGCACCGGCCTGCCCGGTGCCCTCCGGCCGACGGCCGGGAGCGGGCGGGTGGGAGAACTCCGTCGCGACGGCCCGCAGCCGCCGCACCTCCGCAGCCCATCGCGCGGCATAGGCGTCACCCCCGCGCCGGGCACGCCGCAACGCACCGGCGAGATCGTCCCCGTAGTCCCGCGGCACCTCCTCCGAGAGCAGGGCGACGACCTCCGCACCCTCACCGGCCGTGTCCAGCAAGGCCCGCCCCAGCCGGGGATGCACTCCAAGCCGGGCCAACCGCACACCGACCGGCGTGGCCCGGCCGAGGGAGTCCACCGCCCGCACCGCCGTCAGCGCGGAGCGCGCCGCCGCCATCGCCCCACCGGGGGGAGGGTCGAGCAGCGCCAGCCCGGAGGCGTCCGGATCGCCCCAGCAGGCCGCCTGCAGGGCGAACGCGGTCAGGTCGGCCACCCTGATCTCCGGCGCCGGAAACGCCGGCAGACGCCCGTCCTCGGCCTCCGTCCAGCACCGGTACACCGTCCCCGGCGCCTCGCGCCCGGCCCGCCCCGCCCGCTGCCGCCCGGCGGCCCGCGAGGCCCGTACCGTCGTCAGCCCGCTCAGCCCGCGCGCGTGGTCCACCCGCGGCTCCCGCGCGAGCCCCGAGTCCACCACCACCCGCACGCCGGGCACCGTCAGCGACGACTCCGCCACCGACGTCGCCAGCACCACCCGGCGCCGCGTCCCCGGCGCCAGCACCGCGTCCTGCACGGCGGCCGGCGCCCGCCCGTGCACCTGGAGCACGTCCACCGCCCCGAGATCCCCGAGCTGCCCCGCCACACGCGCGATCTCGCCCACACCGGGCAGGAAGCACAGCACGTCCCCGTCCCGCTCCGCCAGCGCCCGGCGCACCACCGCCGCCACGTGCGCCAGCAGCGCCGGATCGACGCGCATCCCGTGCGGCGGCCGTACCGGACGCGCCGGAGGCGCCCACACCACCCGCACCGGATGCGCGACGCCCGCCGCCTCGACCACGGGCGCCCCGCCCAGCAGCCGCGCCCAGCCCTCGGCGTCCGTCGTCGCGGACGCGGCCACCAGTCGCAGCTCCGGCCGCAGCGCCTGCCGCACGTCCCACAGGAAAGCGGCCACCGTGTCGGCGTCCAGGTGCCGCTCGTGGCATTCGTCGAGGACGACGACGTCGACGCCCGGCAGCTCCTGGTCCCGCTGCAGCCGCTGCAGCAGCACACCGGTCGTGACGACCTCCACGCGCGTGTGCCGCCCCACGGCCCGTTCGCCGCGCACGGTGAACCCCACCCGCTCGCCGGGCCTCTCACCCAGCAGCCACGCCATCCGCCGGGCCGCCGCCCGGGCCGCGATCCGGCGCGGCTCCGCCACCACGACCCGCCGCGCGGGACCGCCGCCGACCAGCCCCGCCAGGACGAGCGGCACCAGCGTCGTCTTGCCGGTGCCGGGCGGCGCCACGAGCACGGCGGTGCCGGCTCCTTCCAGGGCCTCGGCCAGGGCGGGCAGGGCGGAACGCACGGGCAGCGCGTCCAGGGCGTCGTAACGGATCACGCCCCTAGTGTCGTACGACGGCGAAAACGCCCCCTACGCGCGCGTGCCCATGGGGGGCCGGCCGGTGCTCAGTCCCGCTCGCACACGAAGATCGCCGTCCCCGGGATCAGGTTGCCGCGCAGGGGCGACCAGCCGCCCCACTCCGAGGTGTTCCAGGCCGGCCACTCCGGCTCCACCAGGTCCACCAGCCGGAAGCCGGACACCGCGATGTCCCGCACGCGGTCCCCCAGCGTCCTGTGGTGCTCGACATAGACCGCGCGGCCCTCCTCGTCCTGCTCCACATAGGGCGTGCGGTCGAAGTACGAGGAGGCCACGGACAGGCCCTCGGCGCCCGGCTCGTCGGGGAACGCCCAGCGGATCGGATGCGTCACCGAGAAGACGAACCGGCCGCCCGGCCGCAGCACCCGGCGCACCTCGCGCAGCACCAGCCGCGGGTCGGCCACGAACGGCAGCGCCCCGTACGCCGAGCAGGCCAGGTCGAAGGAGCCGTCCGCGAAGGGCAGCGCGCCGGCGTCGGCACAGATCAGGGGAAACGATCCGCCGATGCGCAGGGCGTGCTGCAGCTGGCGGTGCGAGAGGTCCAGGGCCACCGGGCGCGCCCCCTGGGCGGCCAGCCAGCGCGCGCACTGTGCCGCACCCGCGCCGATCTCCAGGACCTCCTTGCCCTTCAGCTCCTCGGGCGGGCCGAGCAGCTCGGCCTCGATCTCGTCCAGACCCTCAGGGCCCCACACGAAGCGGTCGTCGCCGAGGAACGTGCCGTGCTCGACCTGGTACTCGTCCGCGTTGCGGTCCCACCAGCCCCGGTTGGCCCGTGCGCTCTCCGCGCCGCCCGCGTCACGCCGCGTGGCCTCCGGCTCGACCGCCCCGGGTTCCTGGGTCTCGTACGTTTCCGACTCTTGGATGATCGGCTCCCTCGTCGTACTCTTCCGTCCAACCCGAACGGGGCCCCGACGGAGGCGGGTCCATGGGCCGTGTGGCCTCAAAGGACGTTTCTTCTGCCGGTTATGCGGCGTTCTGCCCCGGGTGTGCGCCTTCGCGCATTGACCCTTTCCGGCTGCCCCCGTATGCTACAAGTTGCGCTGCGAGCCTGCGCACCTCAGACGTAGCAGGCTGCGCTCGCATCTGTTGTATGTCCCCTCGGTTGTCGAGGCGCCATCACCAGTCTCTGGTGGGGCGCTTCCTTGGCTGTCCGGCTTCTTCAGAGCGATACGGGCTCCCGGCGTAGCAGTACCTACGACTTCAATGTCCGTACCGGAGCCCTTTCCCACATGACGAGCAGCACCGAGACCACCGCCACCACCCCGCAGGTAGCGGTCAACGACATCGGTAACGAGGAAGCCTTCCTCGCCGCGATCGACGAGACGATCAAGTACTTCAACGACGGCGACATCGTCGACGGCGTCATCGTGAAGGTCGACCGGGACGAGGTCCTGCTCGACATCGGTTACAAGACCGAAGGTGTCATCCCGAGCCGCGAGCTCTCGATCAAGCACGACGTCGACCCGAACGAGGTCGTCGCCGTCGGTGACGAGATCGAGGCCCTGGTCCTCCAGAAGGAGGACAAGGAAGGCCGCCTGATCCTCTCGAAGAAGCGCGCCCAGTACGAGCGTGCCTGGGGCACCATCGAGAAGATCAAGGAAGAGGACGGCATCGTCACCGGTACCGTCATCGAGGTCGTCAAGGGTGGTCTCATCCTCGACATCGGCCTCCGCGGCTTCCTCCCGGCCTCCCTGGTCGAGATGCGCCGTGTCCGCGACCTCCAGCCCTACGTGGGCAAGGAGCTCGAGGCGAAGATCATCGAGCTGGACAAGAACCGCAACAACGTGGTCCTGTCCCGCCGTGCCTGGCTGGAGCAGACCCAGTCCGAGGTCCGCCAGACGTTCCTCACGACCCTCCAGAAGGGTCAGGTCCGTTCCGGTGTGGTCTCCTCGATCGTCAACTTCGGTGCCTTCGTGGACCTGGGTGGCGTCGACGGTCTGGTCCACGTCTCCGAGCTGTCCT
Source organism: Streptomyces filipinensis (assembly GCF_014649495.1). GTDB lineage: Bacteria > Actinomycetota > Actinomycetes > Streptomycetales > Streptomycetaceae > Streptomyces > Streptomyces filipinensis. The sequence continues at coordinate 86,813 of NZ_BMTD01000020.1, forward strand.
GGAAGCACATCGACCACCCCTCCGAGGTCGTCGAGGTCGGCCAGGAGGTCACCGTCGAGGTCCTCGACGTCGACATGGACCGCGAGCGTGTCTCCCTGTCGCTGAAGGCGACCCAGGAAGACCCGTGGCAGCAGTTCGCCCGCACCCACCAGATCGGCCAGGTCGTGCCCGGTAAGGTCACGAAGCTGGTTCCGTTCGGTGCGTTCGTCCGCGTGGACGAGGGCATCGAGGGTCTGGTCCACATCTCCGAGCTGGCCGAGCGCCACGTGGAGATCCCGGAGCAGGTCGTCCAGGTCAACGACGAGATCTTCGTCAAGGTCATCGACATCGACCTCGAGCGTCGTCGCATCAGCCTCTCGCTGAAGCAGGCCAACGAGTCCTTCGGTGCCGACCCGGCCTCGGTCGAGTTCGACCCGACCCTGTACGGCATGGCCGCGTCCTACGACGACCAGGGCAACTACATCTACCCCGAGGGCTTCGACCCCGAGACCAACGACTGGCTCGAGGGCTACGAGAAGCAGCGCGAGGAGTGGGAGCGCCAGTACGCCGAGGCGCAGACCCGCTTCGAGCAGCACCAGCAGCAGGTCATCAAGTCCCGCGAGGCCGACGCTGCCGCTGCCGCCGAGGGTGGCGAGGCCGCCGCTCCGGCCGCTTCGGGTGGCGGTTCGTACTCCTCCGAGGGTGCGGACACCTCCGGTGCGCTGGCCTCGGACGAGGCGCTGGCCGCGCTGCGCGAGAAGCTGGCCGGCGGCCAGAGCTGATCGCTGCCGCTGAGGCTTAGCCGATAGTCGGCTCTGAGGGGCCGCACCTTTCGAGGTGCGGCCCCTCAGGCTTTTCGGGGCCGATGCTGATCAGCGGCGTCTCGCGGGAATGCCCGCTCTCCAGGGCGTGTTGACGACGACGAACACGAGGAGGAGCGGTCACAGTGCTTGATCCGCAGGGTTTGTACGCATGGGAGCCGAAGGGCCTCGCCGTCGTCGACATGGCGCTCGCCCAGGAGTCGGCCGGCCTTGTCATGCTCTACCACTTCGACGGATACATCGACGCGGGCGAGACCGGGGACCAGATCGTCGACCGGCTGCTCGACTCACTGCCCCACCAGCTCGTCGCCCGCTTCGACCACGACCGGCTCGTGGACTACCGGGCCCGTCGGCCCCTGCTGACCTTCAAGCAGGACCGCTGGAGCGACTACGAGGTCCCGGCCATCGAGATCCGCCTCGTCCAGGACGCCACCGGCGCCCCCTTCCTGCTGCTGTCCGGTCCCGAGCCGGACGTGGAGTGGGAGCGGTTCGCAGCGGCCGTACGGCAGATCGTGGAGCGGCTCGGCGTCCGCCTGTCCGTGAACTTCCACGGCATCCCCATGGGTGTCCCGCACACCCGCCCGGTGGGCCTCACCCCGCACGGCAACCGCACGGACCTCGTCCCCGGCCACCGCAGCCCCTTCGACGAGGCCCAGGTACCCGGCAGTGCCGAGGCGCTGGTGGAGTACCGCCTGATGGAAGCCGGACACGAGGTCCTGGGCGTCGCCGCGCACGTCCCGCACTACATCGCCCGCTCCGCGTACCCGGACGCGGCCCTCACCGTCCTGGAAGCCATCACGGCTGCCACCGGGCTCGTCCTGCCGGGCGTGGCGCACGCGCTGCGCACGGACGCACACCGCACCCAGACGGAGATCGACCGGCAGATCCAGGAGGGCGACGAGGAACTCACCGCGCTCGTCCAGGGCCTGGAGCACCAGTACGACGCCGCCGCGGGTGCGGAGACGCGGGGCAACATGCTCGCCGAGCCCGTGGAGATCCCGTCGGCCGACGAGATCGGGCGCGAGTTCGAGCGGTTCCTGGCGGAGCGGGAGGGCGACAGCTGAGAGCACGTCCTTCGGGGCGTGCGCCTCACAGGGAGGCTTCGCCGCGCGGGGGCGCCCGGTTCCCACCCGCCGGTGTGGCGTTCCGGCCTGCACCCCTCGTGGCGGCAGCACCCGTCGCTCCGGCCGCCAAGCGGAGCGTCTAGGCTTCCCGTCATGCTGAAAGTGGGCCTGACCGGTGGGATCGGCGCCGGCAAGAGCGAGGTGTCACGGCTGCTCGTGGAGCACGGGGCCGTGCTGATCGACGCGGACCGCATCGCGCGGGAGGTCGTGGCGCCGGGCACCCCCGGCCTCGCCGCCGTGATCGAGGCCTTCGGCGAGGGGATCCTCACCGCGGACGGCGGCCTGGACCGGCCCAGGCTCGGCTCGATCGTCTTCGCCGACCCCGAGAAGCTCGCCGTCCTCAACTCGATCGTGCACCCCCTGGTGGGCGCCCGCTCCCGCGAGCTGGAGGACGCCGCGGCCGACGACGCCGTCGTGATCCACGACGTGCCCCTCCTCACGGAGAACGGTCTGGCACCGCTCTACGACCTCGTGGTCGTCGTCGACGCGAGCCCCGCGACCCAGCTCGACCGGCTGGTCCGGCTGCGCGGGATGACCGAGGGCGACGCACGCGCGCGTATGGCCGCGCAGGCGACCCGCGAGCAGCGCCGGCAGATCGCGGACATCCTGATCGACAACGACGTACCCCTGGACGCGCTGCACCAGCGTGTCGCCGAGGTGTGGGGTGACCTCGTACGGCGGGCTCGCGAGGGTTCAGCGGCGCAGGGCGCGGAATAGCGGGCCCCGCCGCGGGCGTTGAAGTGCCGCAGTGAGGGAAGGACTCTGCCGTGCCCGAGACCAGCGGTTCCACCGGACGTACTCCGGAAACGCATGTCATCGACTTCCGTGCAGCCGAGCATCTGCTCAACTCGCGGGATCCGCGAGGTGCGGTGAAGCTGCTCGACAGGGTCATCGCCGCGTACCCGGAGAACACCGCGGCCCGCCTGCTCCGCGCGCGTGCCTTCTTCGCCGCGGCACAACTGAGGCCCGCCGAGCTGGAGTTCACCATCGTGCTGGAGCGCGAGCCGGACAACGCGTTCGCGCACTTCGCGCTGGCCCGCACCTATGAACGCCAGGGACGCCCCGAGCAGGCCAAACGCCACTTCCGCCTCGCGGCCGCGCTCGACCCGAACCCGCAGTACCTGAAGGCGGCGCGCTTCGACGAGTGAGCGGCCCGCGCCCCGTAGGCCGATCACGGATGCCGGTGCCTCGGCGGCCCCGGGTACGGCGGCCCGCCGTCCGGCGGCGGGTACGGCGGCACGTCACGGCCCGGCTGGTAGTGCGGGCCCTGCCGGATGTGTCTGAGGATCATGGTCATGTCCACGGTGACCACCAGCCACAGCACCCCGCAGGCCGCCGCCCACCCCGGACGCCCGGCGAGCGCGAACGCCGCCGTGCCGAACACCGCCCAGACCAGCCCCCACACGCACAACCAGAACCGCGCCCGCAGAGCACTGCGCGCGGTCGCCGGTTCACTGCCGGTACGCATCGATCACCACTCCTTACAGCAACGTACTCTTCGGTGAGGACGTTCATCAACGGCGCGCGTCCGTCTGGCGCCCAGCGCGGGTGTCGCGCGTCGAAGGGGGATGCATTGCTGCCGGACGCCGATGACCTGCCTGAACTGCTCCTCGACCTGGCCGTGCCGCACGAGGACGTCAACGAGCTGGTGGCCGGTCGGAGCCGGGTGACCGCTGACCCGGGCGCACTGGTATTCCTGGAGGAGTGCGTCGAGGAGCTGTTCCGCCACCCGGAGGCGACCGGCCACCCACCCGACCTCGCCGACCTCCTCGCCGCGGCGCCGGCCGGGCTGAGCGGCACCTTCGCCGCGTACGTGTTCATCGCCGCCCTCCCACACACACTCGCCCGGCACCGGGAACGCGGCATCCCACCCGAGGTATCCCGGCGCACCCTGGCCGACCTGGGCCGTCACATGGCGGTGCACCGGCGACGGCACGGTACGACGGGCGTGCACGCGCAGAGCTGGCTCGTCCGGCACTTCCGGGGAGAGCTGTACCAGCTGGGCAGGCTCCAGTTCGAACGGGCACGGCTCGGTCGGCGCTCGGCAGCGGTGATCGCGGCGGCCGGACTGGACGCGGCCCCCGGTACGCCCTGCCTGAACCTGCACATCCCCGACTTCCACGGCCCGCTGACACCGTCCGCCTGCGACCGCTCCCTCGCCCGGGCCCGTGCGTTCTTCGCCGTGCACTTCCCCGAGGAGCGGCCGGTGGCCGCGCTGTGCCACTCCTGGCTCCTCGACCCGCAGTTGAAGCGGTACCTGCCCGCCGACTCCCACATCGTCCGCTTCCAGGACCGGTTCCGCACCGCCCGCGAGGACACCGAGCCGTCCGACACCCAACCGGTCCTGTTCGTCTTCGGCGACCCCGACCTGCCGGTCGCGGAACTGCCGCGCCGCACCTCCGTGGAGCGGGCCGTGGGAGACCACCTGCGGGCGGGCGGCCACTGGTACGTCGGCCACGGGTGGTTCCCGTTCCCGGCCGGCTGACGACGGCCTGCGCGGATCGACGTCCTCCCTCGGGCGACGTCCTGCCTCGGCCGACGTCCTCCCTCGGCTGGTGTTCTCCGCCGACCGGCGTTCTCCGCCGGCTGACGCGGAATGACTCGAACGGGTGAATCGTCGGCGCAGGGGAACGGGCGTGCGGGGACGGGCCGTTGTTCGGGCATGACGGTCGAGATGCGTGAGGGATACGAGGGCACGGGACCCGGTGCGATCACCCCGGACGGCTGCGCGGTGGAGCTGTACGAGCGGCTGCCGGTGGGCGACGAGCCGGACATCATCGCCGCGGCGGTACCGGCCGGGGCGCACATCCTGGAGCTGGGCAGCGGGGTGGGCCGCATGACCCACCCCCTGATAGAGCGGGGTTTCACGGTCACGGCGGTGGACGAGTCCGCCGACATGCTGAGCCGGGTCCGCGGGGCGCGCACGATATGCAGCCCCATCGAGGCCCTGGACCTGCGCGGGGAGAGGTTCGACGTGGTGATGCTCGCGTCGTTCCTCGTGCACAACGGCGACGAGGACGTGCGCCTGGGCATGCTGCGCACCTGCGTCGGCCATGTGGCGGAGGGCGGCTGCGTGCTCATTCAGCGGGAGGGCGAGGACTACCACACGAATGTGCCGAGGGAGCGGGTCGACCCGAGCGGATTCACCGTGAGGATCGCCTCGGCGGAGCCGGCCGGAGACGGGGTGAACTCGGTCCGCGCGGAGTACGTCTTCCCGGACGCGATCTGGACCCAGACGTTCCTGGCCCGACCGCTGACAAAGGAGCAGTTCGAGTCGGCACTGGAGGAAGCGGGACTGGAGGTGGACGCGTATCTGACCCCGGACGGGACCTGGGTGCGAGCGGTGCCGAAGGCGTAGCGGGCGCAGCGGGAACGTGGTCGCATCGGACGGCCGGAGAGCGATGAGTTTCCGGTTCGGGTGGGGTCTGCCTCTGTGAAAGCAACCGGCACCGCTTCCCCCAGGAGACCCTCATGTCCGAGTCCACCGCCCGCGTCGCGCCCGCCACTTCGGTCACCCCCGCCGACTCCGTCAGCGGCCGGAGGCGCGCGGCTCGGGTCGCGCTGCGGTCCGTGCAGGTGCTGCTCGCGCTGTTCTACGGCGTCGCGAGCGCGCTTCCCAAGCTCATCGCGCATCCCTCGGCCGTCGAGTCCTTCGACAGGATCGGCTGGGGCAGCGGGGCCATGTACACCATCGGGGCGCTCGAACTCGCCGGAGCCGTAGCGTTGTTGATCCCCGTCCTGCAGTCCGTGGCGGCGATCGCGCTCAGCGCGCTCATGGTCGGCGCGTTCATCGTCCAGCTCACGGTCTTCGACGGCCAGAACGCGGCGACCCCGCTGATCCTGATGGTGCCGCTCGCCCTGATCGCCTGGGCGCGACGCGAGCACAACGGGGAGCTGCTGCGGCTGGTGCGGCGAGGGTGACGCCGGTGGTTCCTGGCACCGTGCGGAGACCACGGTGCCTCGGCGGCCAGGCCGGCCGGGCCGAAGACTGCACGCGCGGACGAGCGGACGAGCGGAGTGGACGAGTGGAGTGGACGAGTGCAGGGTCCTGGCCCGTCGGCTTGAACCGCCGCAGGGGCCGAAGGAGGCGGGCCCCACCGTGGCGGGCCGACGCAACGGCCGGGCGCGGGGGCCCGGCCGCTGTACTCGGCGGATGCTTGCCTGTGGGTAGGGCCGCCGCCCTCGGATCACCGTCCCCGGGGGCGCCCAGCGGTCCCGCGCCCACCGGTTCCACCGGCCCCGGACCCACCGGATCCGCCGGACCCGTTCGAGCCGGTTCCACCGCGCCTGCCGGACCCACCGTGCCCGCCGGCTCCGGATCCACCGGGCCCGCCGGCTCCGGATCCACCGGGCCCGCCGGCTCCGGATCCAGTCCGCCAGCCGGCTCCGGATCCAGTCCGCCCGCCGGCTCCGGATCCAGTCCGCCCGCCGGTCCCGGATCCAGTCCGCCCGCCTGCTCCACCGGATCCTCCGAACGCACCGGATCCACCGGGGCCGCCGAGCCCAGCGAAGCCGCTGGGGCCTGCGGGGCCGCGGAAGGCAACGGAGCCGCCGCCCGGGATGCCCGGGCCCCCGAGGCTGCGGAGGCGTTCCATCTCGCGGCGGTCGCGCTTGGTGGGGCGGCCGGTGCCGCGGTCGCGGATTCCGGCGGGGGCGAGGGCCTCTCGGGGAGGGGGCGGAGGGGAGTTGTCGATGTAACACTGCGCGGCGACGGGGGCGCCGACCCGCTTGCGGATCAGGCGCTTGACGATCACGATCCGTTCCCGGCCCTCGTGCCGCAGGCGCACCTCGTCGCCGACGCGCACGGAGTAGGCGGGCTTCACCCGCTCACCGTTCACATGGACGTGGCCGCCCCGGCAGGCGGTGGCGCCCAGGGAACGCGTCTTGATCAGACGTACGGCCCAGATCCAGCTGTCGATCCGTACCGTCTCGCCCCGGCCCGGACCGGCGGCCTCGGCGGCGGCCACCGCGGCGGCGATCTTCGGATCGACGGGCTGGCCGGCAGCGACAGGCTGGTGAGCGGAGGCACCGGTGTCCTGGGCGTCCTGGGCAGAACCGGTCGCGTCCGGCCCGCCGGTCCCACCGCTCACGTTCTCGTCCGCATCCTCGGAAGCCATGTCCCCGACCCTAACTCCCGGGCCGGATGAGCCGGGGGCGATTTTCCGGGGCCGCGGGGTGGCCGGAGAGCAGCTGGAAGCCGCCGGTCGAGGGGACCCGGACCGGTCCGGCCGGCGAGGGAGCGGACCCGGTGCCGGTCCCACGGCACCGTCGCCCCGAGGGAGCCGGCCGCTCGGCCGCTGAGCCGTCTCCTTCTGGCCGTCTGGCTGTCTGGGCGCATGGCCGACCCGGGGCGCGCGCGGCGAGGGCGGTCTCGGCGCGGGGTGCCGCGGTGGTGAGGGAGAGAGGGAGAGTGGGGGGAGAGGCGTTTCGCCGGTCCGGCCTGGCCCGGGCATACGGTGGCCGTATGGACGACAGCAGCGCACTCGCCCGGCTCGACCGGCGTGTCGCGGACTGCCGGGCCTGCCCGCGGCTGGTCGAGTGGCGGGAAGAGGTGGCCCGGACGAAACGGGCCGCGTTCGCCGACTGGACGTACTGGGGGCGGCCGGTACCCGGGTTCGGTCCGGCCGACGCCCGGCTGGCGATCATCGGGCTGGCCCCCGCCGCGCACGGCGGCAACCGCACCGGCCGGATGTTCACCGGGGACCGCTCCGGAGACGTGCTCTACCAGGCGCTGTACGACGTGGGACTCGCCTCGCAGCCCACCTCCGTCAGCGCCGACGACGGGCTGGAACTGTATGGCGTCCGCGTCACCGCGCCCGTGCACTGCGCACCGCCCGCGAACAAGCCGACCCCCGGCGAGCGGGACACCTGCCGCCCCTGGCTGGTCCAGGAGCTGAAGCTGCTGCGCCCCGCCCTGAAGGCCGCCGTCGTCCTCGGCGCCTTCGGCTGGCAGGCCGCACTGCCCGCGTTCACCGAGGCGGGCTGGACCGTGCCCCGCCCCCGCCCGGCCTTCGCCCACGGCATCCGGGTCCCCCTGGACGGCCTGGAGCTCTTCGGCTGCTTCCACGTCAGCCAGCGCAACACCTTCACCGGCCGGCTCACCCCGCGGATGCTGCGCGAGGTGCTGCGCACGGCGGCGGACGCGGCCGGTCTGCCGTAGTCGGCGCTCACCGAAACCGGCCCTTAGGGAGCCGGTGGCGATCGACCCGCCCCCGTCCTCGGAATCGGTGCCGGACAAACCCCCTGAGGCTGCCACGTACCGAGGGTCCGGCCTCACAGCTGGTGGCCGTGCCGCGGGGCCGGCCGCACGGTCGTCAGACGTGCCGCGGGAAGGGGCCCCTCACGGCTGCCGGACATGCCGCAGCCCCAGCCTCACGGCTGCCAGACGTACCGCACGTCCGGTTCCCGTTCCTCGTTCCCGGTGCCGTCGGTGAACTCGACGGCGGTGAAACCGTGGCGTTCGTAGAAACGGTGGGCGGGTTTGTTGACCTGGAAGGTCCACAGGGTCAGCCCGCCAGGGCGGCGCTCCTTGGCCAGCGCGACGAACCGGTCGCCGATGCCGCGCCCCCGCCAGTCGGGGTCCAGATACAACTGGGACAGCGCCTCCCCGTCCAGCACCATCAGTCCGACGATCCCCTCACCGTCCGCCTCCGCCACCCAGGTCTCCTGCGACGGCACCACGACATGCCGGAAGAACTCCCGCACGCCGTCGTCGGAGTGCGGCCGTACGACGGTGGGCAGTGCGGCACGGAAGGACCGCAGCCACACATCGGCGGCGGCACGGGCATCCGCCTCCAGGGCCCGGCGCAGTACCACTTCCGCCATCACCGGCCCCCTTCCCGATCCGGCACCACGGCCGTGGCCGTGATCTCCACCAGCTGACCGGGGTAACCGAGGCAGGCGACACCGAGCAGAGTGGACGAGTGCGGACCCGTGCTCAGCCCCGAGGACTCCACGACCTCCCACACGGCGGACAGCACCGAGGGCTCGCCGCTCACCACGTACACGTCCGTCGCGACCACGTGCGTCACATCGCTCCCGACGGCCGCCAGCTGCTCGCGCAGATTGGCGATCACCTGCTCGGCCTGCCGTGCCGGGTCGTCCGGACCGACGATCTCCCCCTTCTCGTCGAGCGGCACGGCTCCCGCCAGGAAGGCGAGCCTGGTGCCCGCCTCCACCACCGAGGCATGCGCATAGGTGGGCGGCGGGAAAAGACTGGGCGCGTTGACCCGGCGGATCATGGCGGCTCCCTGGGGCAGTCGGAATGGTCAAATGTCGATCATCCGTGGCACGTACGGCTCCGCGCATTCGAATTTCCGGCCCGCCGCCCCCACTTATCGGGTCGCCGCGCACCCCGGCCTTATCGGGTCGCCGCGCACCCCCGCCGCGCCCTACGCTCCCTTCCCCCGCACCCAGTGGAGGCCGCCCACCATGCCCACCCTTCCCGACACGGAGTTCCTCACCGCCACGGCCGACCGTCTCGCCGCCCTCCCCGCAGTCGAGGCCGTGGCTCTCGGCGGCTCCCGGGCCCAGGGCACCCATCGCCCCGACAGCGACTGGGACCTGGCGGTCTACTACCGCGGCGCCTTCGACCCGGACGACCTGCGGGCCGTCGGCTGGGAGGGGGAGGTGTCCGAGGTCGGCGGCTGGGGCGGCGGGGTCTTCAACGGCGGGGCCTGGCTGACCGTCGACGGGCGCCGGGTGGATGTGCACTACCGGGATCTGGACGTGGTGGAGCACGAACTGGCGGAGGCGGAGGAGGGACGGTTCCGGGTGGAACCGCTGCTCTTCCATCTCGCCGGCATTCCCACCTATCTGGTCGTGGCCGAACTGGCCGTCAACCAGGTGCTCCGGGGCGCCATCCCCCGCCCCGCGGGCTACCCGGCCAGGCTGCGCGTCAGCGCCGCCGAGCGCTGGCACGGTCTCGCCGGCGCCACCCTCGCGTACGCGAAGGCCCACCATGCGGCCCACGGCCGCCTCACCGAGACCGCCGGGGCCATCGCCACGGCCGCCGCCCAGGCCGCCCATGGCGTACTCGCGGCCCGCGGAGAGTGGGTGACGAACGAGAAGCGGCTGCTGGAGCGGGCCGGGCTGCGCCGGATGGACGCGGTGGCGGGCGGGCTGCGCGGCGCACCCGACGCGCTGGTGCGTGCCGTCACCGAAGCCGAGCGGATCGTCGGGGCACCGCGTGCGTAGAAGCGTCGAAGCGGCGCGTTCGTGAAGGCGCCGGGCATTGCGTTCATAAAGAAACCGGCCTTCCCGGGCACCTTTCACCTGCCTGAAACGTGATCGCCCCGGTCCCCCGGGAAACCCGCCCTACCGTGGAAGCACCGCCCACCCGGCCACCGTCGTCCGAAGGCACCCCCACCCTTGCCCTCGTACGCACAAGGAGCCCCGTGTCCCGGCCCGCCGTACCCCCCTGGCTCGCCCACGCCCTGCGCACCCAGCGCGGTCCCGTGCCCTGGAGCGCGGTGATCCGGGGCGTGCTCGCCGCCGGGCCGCTGCTGCTCGCCGGTGTGCTCGCCGGGCGGACACCCGTCGGGGTGCTCGCCGCCATCGGTGCGATGCTCGCCGGCCTCAACGACCGGCCCGGCAGCCGCCGGGCCGCCGTCAGGCGGCTCGGGCTGCCCGCGCTGGCCGGCGCGCTCGGCCTGCTCGTGGGCACGTGTGCCGGGCAGGGGCTGGCGGCCGTACCACTGACCCTGGCGCTCACCGGGCTCGGGCTGCTCGCCGGCGGTGTCAGCGCGATCGGGCCCGTAGCCTCCGCCGCGGGCACGCAGCTGCTCGTCGGCGCCGCCCTCGGTGCCGGGATGCCGGCGGCCGAGAGCGGCTGGCAGCGGGCCCTCGCCTTTCTCGCCGGGGCCGGCTGGCTGCTCGTACTGCGGCTCGCCCTGCCCACACCCGGTTCGCTCGCCGGGGACTTCCGCTTCGACGGGGAGCGGGCGGCGGTCGCCGCGGTGTACGACGCCGTCGCCGCCCTGCTCGAGGCCGTGGGCGGTGAGCAGGCCACCGCCCGGCGGGCCGCGCTCACCGCCGCCCTCGACCACGCCCAGGACGCCCTCGCCGGGCCCCGGCTGCGCCGGTACGCCTCTTCCGCCGCCGAGCGCCGGCTGCACGCACGGTACGCGGCCGCGCTGCCCCTCGCCGAGGCCGCCACCGCCCTGTTCTGGGCCGGGGAGCCCGTCTCGGCGCGGGCCGCCGCAGGGCCCCGGCGGCTCGCCGCCGCCGTCCGCGACAACACCGCCACCGGCCCGCTGCCCGCCCCGCACCGGTCGGCGCCCGCCCTGCGTGCCCTCGACGACGCCCTGCTGCGCGCCGCCGAGGCCTTCGACCGCGGCAAGCCGACCGACCTGCACACCCGCAGGCGTACGGCCGGGACCCTGGTACGCATCGCCCTCGGTGCCGGCGGACGCGAGTACGGCCTCAGGGTCGCCCTCTGCTTCGGCGCCGGCGCCGCCGTGGCGCAGGCGCTGCACCACACCCGCTGGTACGGCCACCACCAGCACTGGTACTGGCTGCCGGCCACCGCCGTCTTCCTCGTCAAGCCCGACCTCGGGCCGCTGGTGTCCCGGGTGCTGTGCCGGGCGGCGGGGACCGTGCTGGGCGCTCTCGTGTTCGCCGGGTTCGCCGCCGTGCTGCCGAGGCCCGACGGGCTCATCGCGCTCGTGGCCGTCAGCGGGGCCCTGATCCCCGTGGCCACACGGCACTTCGCCGCCCAGACAGCCGTCGTGACCGTCCTCGTCCTCAGCCTCCTGATGGCCGGTGGGGAGCCGCAGGCCTCCGTCAGCCGGATCGGGGAGACCCTGCTGGCCTGCGTGATCGTGCTCGTCGTCGGGCACCTGCCGATGCCGGGGCAGCGGGGCGGGGGAGTGCGGGCCCGGGTGGCTGCCGCGGGGGACGCGGCGCAGGCGTACCTCGTCCACGTGGTGAGCCGGTCCCAGGACCGCGCCACCCGCTGGACGCTGCGCCGCGAGGCCTACCGCGCTCTCGCCGAGGCCCGTGCGGCCGTCGTCCTCGCCGCCGCCGAACTCCCCCCGCTGGCCCGGCACGCGGAGGGCGCGGACGAGATCGTCGCCACCCTGGAACGGCTCGTGGACACGACCACCGCCTGCGCCGTCCACCTCGACGACTCCGGCCGTCTCGCGGCCCGGCACCTGGACCGACTCGCGGAGCTGCTGGCCGAGTTCGAGGAGGGCCGGGAGCGGACGGCGCTGCGGCTTCCCGGACTTCCCCTCGCCGGATGAGGCTTTCCGGGCCGCTCGCGCCGTCTGACGGAGCATCAATCACTGTTGCCTCAGGGCGAGTCAACCTCCACAGGCGTTCCTGCGTCCCAGAGAAAGGTCCATGTTCCCCGCCCGAGGAGAGGTCCAGTCCATGTCCCGACTCACCCGTCTCAGACTCGCGACCGGTGCCGCCACGGCCGTCGCCGCCGTCGTCGTGCTCACGGCGTCGCCCGCGGTCGCCGGCGAACCGACCGTGTCCCAGCCGCACATCGTCGCCCACTTCGACCTGGCGGCAGGGCAGTCGCCGGAGAACATCACGGTCGAACCCGACGGCTCGGCCGACCTGACCTTCGCCTCCGCCCGGCAGATCGCCCACGTCACCCCGGACGGACACACGACGATCCGCGCGACCCTGCCCGACGAGCCCGACGCCAACACCCCCAACCTGAAGGCCGCCACCGTCTTCGGTATCGCCCGCGCCCACGACGGCACGCTCTACGTCGACTACGCCACCGGCACCGGCAAGACCGGCATCTGGCGCATCGACCCCGACGGCGGCGCGCCCCGGCAGATCGCCCAGCTGCCCGCGACCGCGCTGCCCAACGGCCTCGCCCTCGACGAACGCCACGGGCTGCTCTACGCCGCCGACTCGGTGCAGGGTGCCGTGTGGCGGGTTCCGCAGGCCGGTGGCACGCCGACCGTGTGGGCCAAGGACACCGCCCTCGACCCGGTCCCCGTGACCGGCGCCGGGTTCGGCGCCAACGGCGTCAAGATCCACGGCGGCGCCGTGTGGGTGTCCAACAGCGACCGGGGGACGCTGCTGCGCATTCCCGTGCGGCCGAACGGCTCCGCGGGACCGGTCGAGACCCGCGCCACCGGGCTGGACCACATCGACGACTTCACCTTCGCCACACCGCGCGGCGACACCGTCCTCGCCGCCCTGATCGGCGACGACGAGGTCGCCGAGGTGCACCCCGACGGCACCCACGACGCCGTCCTCACGCACGCCGACGGGCTGTCCAACCCGACCTCCCTGGCCGTACACGACGGGACGGTCTACGTCGACAGCGCCGCGTACTTCACCCGGCAGGACCCGAACCTGCTGCTGGCCCGCCTGAGCTGCGAAGCCGGGCTCTGACAGGCCGGGCGGGCCCGGGCGGATCCCCCGGGCCCGCCCCGCCCCGCCGCTGCCGCTGCCGCCGGTGGTGGCGCGGCCGGGTGTTCGCAGACCCGTCCCGTGCCGGAGCGGTGTGCGGATGCGTGGTTCGGCGCACGCGAGGTGACGGCCGCGTCGTACCGTGGCGTGATGACCGAGTCCCCCGCCGATCTCCTCATCACCGGATGCACCCTCCTGGTGCACGACGACGAGGAGCGGATCCGGTTCGAGGAGGACGCCGCGGTCGTCGTACGGGACGGGGTGATCGACGCGGTGACGACCGCGGCCGCCGTGCGGCGGACGGGCGCCGCGGAGCGCATCGACGCCCGCGGACAGGTCGCCATGCCCGGCCTCGTCAACTGTCACACCCACGCGCCGATGGCCGCGCTGCGCGGCGTCGCCGAGGACCTGCCCACCGACGAGTGGTTCAACGACGTCGTCTGGCCGATCGAGTCCAACCTCACCGAGTGGGACGTGGCGTTGGGGGCGCGCCTGGCCTGCGCCGAGATGATCCGCGGCGGCGTGACCTGTTTCGCCGACCACTACTTCAGCATGGACGCGGTGGCGGCCGTCGTGGCCGAGTGCGGGATCCGGGCGCACCTCGGGGAGGCCTACTTCTCCTCGCAGGGCGCCCGGGGCCGGGAGAGATCACTGGAGTTCGCGCTGCGGCACCGGGGCGGCGCCGGCGGCCGCATCACCACCGCCCTCGCCCCGCACGCCCCCTACACGGTCACCGACGCCGACCTCGCCGCCACCGCCGGCCTGGCCCGCGCACACGGCCTGCCCGTACACATCCACGCCGCCGAGAACCGCGAGCAGACCGAGACCAGCCTCGCCCGGCACGGACGCACCCCCATCGAGACCCTGGAGCGCGCCGGACTCCTCGACACCGACCTGCTCATCGCGCACGGCACCGGGATCACCGAGCGCGACCTGCCCCTGCTGGCCCGCACGGGCGGCCGTACGGCCGTGGCGACCGCGCCCCGCGGTTACCTCAAGTTCGCCTGGCCGACCACGACCCCGGTGCGGGCCCTGCGCGCGGTCGGCGTCCCCGTCGGCCTCGCCACCGACGGCGCCGCCTCCAACAACTCCCTCGACGTCTGGGAGTCGATGGCTCTGACCTCCCTGATCCAGAAGTCGGCCGAAGGCGATCCGCGCTGGCTGACGTCCCGTCAAGCCCTCCACCACGCCACCCTGCAGAGCGCCCGCGCGGTCGGCCTCGGCGACAGCGTGGGCACCCTCGCGCCGGGGCGGCGCGCCGACATCATCCTGGTGGACCTCACCGGTCCGCACACCCAGCCCGTCCACGACCTCGCCGCGACCCTCGTGCACAGCGCGCGCTCGTCCGACGTCCGTACGACCGTCGTCGACGGCCGGGTCCTGATGCGCGACCGGGAACTCCTCACCCTCGATCTGCCCGCCGTCACCGGCGAGTTGACGCGCCGCCTGCCCGCGCTGACCGACCGGGGGCACGGGCGGCGCATCCAGGAGTACGACACCTGATCCCGCGTAGGCTGCCCGTCATGGATCTCGCGGACGGCCTTGTCGACCAGCCCTACGACGTGTACCGCCACCTGCGCGACACCGCGCCCGTGCACCGCATCACCGGACCGGACGGCACCGCCGCCTGGCTCGTCACCCGGTACGAGGACGTCCGTGCCGCCCTGGCCGACCCCCGGCTGTCGCTGGACAAGCGGCGCGGCACCGCCGGCGCGTACAAGGGCCTCTCGCTGCCGCCCGCGCTCGACGCCAACCTCCTCAACATGGACCCGCCCGACCACACCCGCATCCGGCGCCTGGTCGGCCGCGCCTTCACCCCGCGCCGCGTCCAGCGACTGCGCGAGCCGATCCGGCGCACCGCCGACCAGCTCCTCGACGCGCTCGGCCCGCACGGCAGCACGGACCTGGTCGCCTCCTACGCCGCCCCGCTGCCCATCACCGTCATCTGCGACCTGCTCGGCATCCCGGAGGGGGACCGGCTGGACTTCCGGCAGTGGACCGACAGCCTCACGGCTCCCGACCCGGCCCGGCCCCATGCCACCAAGGAGGCGATGGCGGCCATGCTCGACTTCCTCACCCGGCTCCTCGCTGCCAAGCGCCGGGCGCCCGCCGACGACCTGCTCTCCGACCTGATCGCCGTACGCGACGAGGGCGACCGGCTCGGCGAGGACGAGCTGATGTCCCTGGCCTTCCTCATCCTCTTCGCCGGGTACGAGAACACGGTCCAGCTCATCGGCAACGCCGTGCTGGCCCTGCTGCGGCATCCGGACCAGCTCGCCGCCCTGCGCGAGGACCCGGCCCGGCTCCCCGCCGCCGTCGAGGAGTTCGCCCGCTACGAGGGACCCATGCTGCTCGCCATGCGCCGGTTCCCGGTCGAGGACGTGACGATCGCCGGGGTGACCATCCCGGCGGGCGAGACGGTCTGGGTGTCCCTGTCCGCCGCGGACCGCGACCCCGACCGCTTCCCCGACCCCGACCGCCTCGACCTCTCCCGCGACGCCACCGGGCAACTCGCCCTCGGCCACGGCATCCACTACTGCCTCGGCGCGCCGCTGGCCCGCGCGGAGACGGAGATCGCCCTGGCGGCCCTGCTGGAGCGGCTCCCGGAACTCGCCCTCGCGGACGGGGAGGTGACCTGGCGGCGGTCGATGCGCGCCCGGGGGCTTCGGGCCCTTCCCGTGACGTACTAGATCCCGGCGGAAAATCGCGGCGGAAATCTCCGTGCGCGGCGATGAGTTCCGCTCCCGGCGGCGGTCACCACTCCGAACCGACCGTCGGACAGGAGGGCCCATGACGCTTCCGGAGATCGTCTCGCGCGAGCAGTGGCGCACGGCGCGCGAGGAGTTGCTGCGCAAGGAGGAGGCGGTCAGACGGGCGCGGGAGGTCCTCGGGGCGGAGCGGCGGCGGCTGCCCATGGTCGAGGTGGCCACGGAGTACGTCTTCGAGGGCGGCGACGGCAAGGCGACCCTCCTGGACCTCTTCGAGGGCCGGGCGCAGCTCGTCGTCCACCACTTCATGTTCGCGCCGGAGTCCCAGACCGGCTGCCCGTGCTGCTCGGCCTTCCTGGACCAGCTCGGCCACCTCGCCCACCTGCGCGCCCGGAACACCTCGTTCGCGGTCGTCTCCAGGGCGCCGTTCACCCGGATCCTGCCGTTCAAGGCGCGCATGGGCTGGGCGGTGCCCTGGTACTCCTCGGCGCACGGCGACTTCAACCTCGACTTCGAGGCCACCGTGGCGTCGGACGAAGGCCTGCGCGACCGCCCCGGTGTCAGCTGCTTCCTGCGCGACCACGACCGGGTGTTCCACACGTACTCGGGGTACGACGACGGGCTGGACGGACTCGGCACCCTCGCCGGTCTGCTCGACCTCACCGCGCTCGGCCGCCATCCCGCCGGCAGCGACCGGCTCCGCCTTCACGACGAGTACGACTACTGACACAGACGGTTCTGTTCGTGTCACAAAGTGAACGAATCCTCACGGCCCGCGCAGGACGGGTGTAGGGAATGTCTCAGTCCGGTCACTGAGTGAGGCGATCGCGGTCTCCAAGGCGTTAACTCCCAGAAGCACGACGCTACTGGAGGTGCGAGATGGTGAACGGGCGAACCGTGCTCGAACGCTTTCCCGCCGGCGGTCCGCGGGGATCCTGGCCCGCGGAGGAGTTCGCGCACGCGCGGCGTCTGGAAGGCCTGCCGGCGGAAGTCGTCATGGACCTCGCGACGGACGCGTTCCTGGTGATCGTACGGGGCGGTGACCACACGGAGTGAGGCTGCTCAGGCCGGCTTCGGTGCCGGTACCCGCGTCGTGAACTGCTGCGCCTGCAGCGCGTACAGCTCGGCGTAGACGCCACCCCTGGCCAGCAGCTCGTCCGGGGTCCCGGACTCCACCAGCCGCCCGTGCTCCAGCACATGCACCAGGTCGGCGTGCCGGACCGAGGCCAGCCGGTGGGTGATCAGCACGACCGTCTGCCCGCTGCCCGCCAGTGCCCGGATCTTCTCGAACACCTCCAGCTCGGCCCGCGCGTCCAGCGCGGCCGTCGGCTCGTCCACGATCAAGACCCGCCCGCGCCGGTACGCCGCCCGTGCGATGCCGAGCCGCTGCCACTGACCGCCGGACAGTTCGTGTCCGCCGCTGAAGTCACGGGCCAGCAGGGTGTCCAGACCGCGCGGCAGATCCCCCACCATCTCCTCGGCACCCGCCTCGGCGACCGCCGAGGCCAGGCCCTCCTCGGTCATGGGCGTGCAGGAGCGGCCGACGGCCACGTTCACCCGCGCGGTGAACGGCCAGCGTTTGAAGTCCTGCGCCACCATCGCGATGCGCTCGGCGAGCAGCCGCCGGTCGGCCCGCGCCGTGTCGACGCCGTCCCACAGGATCCGGCCCCGGTCCGGGGTGTACAGCCCGGCGAGCAGTTTGACCAGGGTCGTCTTCCCCGAGCCGTTCTCGCCGACGAGTGCGATGATCCGGCCGAGCGGCAGCGCCAGGGTGACGTCGTCCAGAGCGGGCCGGGCCGAGTCGCCCGGATAGCGGAAGGTGACGTTCTCGAAGCGGATCTCCTTCGGGTCCTCCGGCAGGGCCTCACCGCCCGCCGGGATGGCCCGCTCGGCCGCCTCCACGTAGAGCCGTTGCAGATCCCCCACGAAGAGGGCCTCCTCGTGCAGCTGGTTGATCTCCAGCACCAGCGTGTCCAGGCTCGCCGCCCCCGTACGGATCGCGATCAGCGCCGTACCGGCCACCGACAGGGCCATGGCGCCGGCCAGCAGCAGCGCACCCAGCGTGGCGTAGGTGGCGAGCGTGGCGAGGCCCGTCCAGGTCGCCGCGATCAGACCGGTACGGGCGGCGAGCCGGGACAGCCGGGTCTGCTCCGCCTCCGCCGTCTCCGACATGGACCGGAAATGGCGCAGCAGGAACGGGCCCACGCCGTGCACCCGGATCTCGGGGGCGGCGGCGGGCTCGGTGAGCAGATGGCTGATCAGCCGGCTGGCGCGGGCGTGCTGGACCCAGACGTGGAAGGACTCGTAGCGGCGCCGCGCGTTGGTGAGCGCACCCCAGGCGCTGGGCAGGGTCATGGTGACCAGCAGCGGCAGCAGGAGCGGGTGCAGTACCGCGAGCACGCCCGCGGCCGCGATCAGCGAGATCAGCGCGCCCGTCACCCGGGTGCCGTAGGAGATCATGCGGCGCGCGGACTCGGCGCCGTACTGGGCGGTGTCCAGCAGTTTGTGGAAGGCGTGGTCCTCGATCGCGGAGAGCTCCACGTTCGCCGCCCGCTCCAGGTACAGCTCGGTCGCCACCCGCTCCACCTTGGGCTCCAGGCGTCCGGTGGCGTAGGTGGAGGCCGCGCGCAGCAATACCGCCACGACGGACACGGCGGCCATGGCGATCAGGGCGGGGGCGGCCGAGCGCAGTCGCTGCTCGATGCCCGGGCCGGTCAGCAGCCTGCCGAGCGCGCTGTTCACGGCCAGCAGGCTCACCGCCTGGGTGCCACCGCGGACCGCCTCGGCGGCCAGGACGATCCAGGCGGCCCGGGCGTCGGCCTGCAGGGCCAGCCGCAGGCCGGACGCCAGCATGCCGGGCAGCCGGCCCAGCATCGTCCGGAAGCCGAGCTTCAGGATGACGTCCTCGTGCTCGCTCCAGCCCACGTCGTAGCGCAGCGGCCCCCCGAACAGGAGCCGCTCCGACTCCGACACCGCGGGCTCGGGCATCCCGTGCCGCTTCCTCACGACCGACCTCCCCGGTGCGTCACCGAACGGCCACTATCCCCGGGCGGACCGGCGGGGGGCAGGGCGCCTGGGGGCGTGAGGGGGTGGTGCGGTGGAGCGCGGGCGGAGTGATGGGGGAGCGCGGGGCTTCCGGAGGAGACTGGAGGGAGCGGTCAGCCGGCCGAGGGCCGGTCAAGGGGGCGCGAGGAGCGGCGCGAGCGGCGACGGACAGGCAGCGGCTGCCCATGAACCCGCGGTCGCCCCCGCATCCGCGGCTGCCTCCGAACCCGTGGTCGCCCATGAAGCGGAACCCCGGTGGGCGGCACGGCCGCAGCCGGCGCGGCGGCTACGCCCGGGACCAGTCCGGGGCCGTCCCCGTCACCCGGCACAGGGCCAGGTACAGCGGGATCGGCGGGGTGTACGGGACCGTGCCCTCCGGCCGGTGGATGAGCCGGGCGGCGCCGGCGACCAGGGCGCCGGGTGCGTAGTGGGCCGGGGACGGCCAGGGCAGGGCGTAGTCGGAGTCCGACGGCACGATCCACCACCAGCGGGCGCCGTCGGCGTACACACAGCCCAGCCGCGGCAGCCGGGGGACGACGAGCGGGCCGAGCCGGTCGGGCACGGCCACGGCGTCGCAGCCGAGCGGTGCGGTCATGTCCTCCGGCACCGTCAGCCGATGCGGCGCCTCCGGCGTGGACCGCCGACGCTGCAGCCGCACCAGGGTGTCGAGACCGAGGCCCGGGGTGCTGGTGTGCCCCGTGGGGGCGGTGGCGCGGTGCCGGGCCGGGCCGACGGCATGCCGGTGACCGCCTTCGGGACCGCCGGTCACGGGCGCTCCCCGGTGCGGTGCTGCTCGGGGGCCCGGTGCGCGGGCTGCTGGGGGGGCCGGTCCAGGGGCCGGTGGCGGCGGGGCTCCGGGACCGCGTGGTGGTGCTGCTCCGGGGTCGCGTGACGGTGCGGGTCCGGGATCCCGTGACGGTGCTGCTCCGGAGGCGCGTCGCGGTGCTGCTGCTCCGGGATCCCGTGGTGCTGTTGCCCCGTCGCCCGGTGCGGGGGGTGCCCGCAGGTGCGGCGCCGGCCCTCCGGGGTGTCGTCCTCGCCGGAGTCGTCCGGGCGGCCCGGCTTGGGGCGGGCACCCCAGCCCAGGTCGTTGCACGGATCGGCGGCGCCGTCGGCCGCGTCGGCCCGGCGGGGCAGTTCGGCCCAGACCAGAAGTCCGGGCCCGTGTTCCTGCGCGCCCCAGGCCCGGCACAGCGCGTCGACGAGAAGCAACCCCCTCCCGTGCTCCTCGTCGGGCCGCTGTGGGGACGGGTGGGGTTCGCCTGGGGCGCAGCCCTCGTCGCGTACGGCTATGCGTACGGTGTCGGCGTGTTCATGCAGCTCGCACAGGACGCGACTGCTCGCCGTGTGCATGATCGCGTTCGTGACCAGTTCGGATATGACCAGAGCCGCGCTGTCGCAGATGTCCGCGCACATCGACCAGCGGGTCAGCCGGGCATGTGCCAGACGCCTCGCCCGGGCGACGGAACCCGGGTGTGCGGCCAGCTCGAAGCGGAACCGGCGCTCGGCCGTGCCCCAGGGAGAGGCTGCCGTGGCGGCACCGAGACCGGGACGGTCTGCGGCGTCTGTTCCTAAGGGCGCGGACGGAATCACGCTTGCCACTATCTCCCCGCCGTGAACACTTGGCAAGTGTCACTCTGAAAATTGCAGAGTGCTGTGTGACTCGGTCGGAGGCCGTGGCACACTGCTCGCAACAGCACGTCGCGCGGCGCCAATTGGGGGCATCGGAGACCCACCCGGTCTTCGAATGCATCTTCGAATGGCGCCGTAGGGCTGTCGGGAAACATTTCGGCGCAACGGCCGGTGGAGCTTTCGATGGAGGTGGGGGCGTGAGCGAACCGCGGTCCGCGCCGACGGTGGGTCAGGTGGTCCTCGGCCGACGCCTGCTGGACCTGCGGGAACGCGCCGGACTGAAACGCGAGGACGCCGCCCGCGTCCTGCGCGTCGCGCCCGCCACCGTCCGCCGTATGGAGATGGCCGAGGTCGCCCTCAAGATCCCGTACCTGCAACTCCTGCTCAAGGCCTACGGCGTCTGCGACGACGAGGCCGAACTCTTCGTCCAGGTCGCCGAGGAGGCCAACAGGCCCGGCTGGTGGCAGCGCTTCCGCGACATCCTGCCCGACTGGTTCTCGATGTACGTCAGCCTGGAGGGCGCGGCGAGCCTCATCCGCTCCTACGAACCGCACTTCGTGCCCGGCCTGCTGCAGACCGAGGACTACGCGCGCGCCGTGCTCAGGTCCGGGGCCATCGGCCAGACGAGCCCGGACGACATCGAGCGGCACGTCGCCCTGCGCATGCGGCGCCAGCAACTGCTCACCCGTACCGACGCCCCGCGTTTCTGGGCGGTGATGGACGAGACCGCCCTGCGCCGCCAGGCCGGCGGTCCGGAGGTGATGCGCGCGCAGATCGACAAGTTGCTCGAGGCCACGAAGCTGCCCCATGTGACGCTCCAGGTCGCCCCGTTCGTGAGCGGACCCCACCCGGGGACGTACGGGCCCTTCGTGCTGTTCCGGTTCGCCATGCCGGAGTTGCCGGACATGGTCTACAGCGAGTACCTGACCGGCGCCGTCTATCTGGACGCGCGCGCCGAGGTGGCGACCCATCTGGAGGTCATGGACCGCATGGCGGCGCAGGCCGCCACGGCACAACGCACGAAGGAGATCCTCCAGGATCTCCGCAAGGAGCTGTGAATGGATCGCATCGAGCCGCGCGGACGCGTCTACAACGGCATGCCCGCGCGGGAGCTGGGCAGCGAGGGCTGGCACAAGCCCTGGAGCGGGGGCAACGGCGGGAACTGCCTGGAGGCGATGAAGCTGGCCGACGGCCGGATCGCCGTACGCCAGTCCACCGACCCGGACGGCCCGGCGCTCATCTACACCGCGGACGAGATGACCGCGTTCATCGAGGGCGCCAAGGCGGGGGCGGCCGACTTCCTGCTGTCCTGATCCAGCTCGTGTGATGCTTGTTCATGAACTTCCTTGCTCTGGTGCCGAGTTGAACACCCACCGCACCACACGCCCGGCCAGACGTCCATGGAGTGCCGCAGGACGGGGCAGGACCCGACCACCGTCGGGACCGACCCCAGGACCTCGGCCGGCCGGTCGCGCTGTCCCTCGTCGCCCTGGTCGAGATCGTGCACAAGTGGCGTCCGGGGCCTGGGCGAACCGGTCCCGGGCCAGGACGACGGGGTGATTCCCGGGTACGGGGCGGTGGAGCGGAAGCGGTAGGCCGGGCGCCGCAAATCCGGCTGCGCCGACGCCCGCACGGGGCGTACGGTGGCCGTGGTTCGGGTGCGCAGGCAGCGGATCCTTCCGTCGCAAGTCATCGCTACCCCCCGGTGGGCCGGATCCGTTCCGGCCGGCCGGTCCTGCCGGAAGCCGGCCGAGCGTCGGCCTCCGGCCCGCGAAGGTTTACGTCACCGCCGCCGACCCTGATCTCCGAACCAACTCCTCACCCGGGAGGCAGCACCCCGCACAGCGCCTCCAACGCCGCGCCGTAGGCGTGCTCGGCGGCGGCCGCGTACCCCACCACCAGCCCGTCACCCGCCGTCGCCTCGGCCTCCGGGTGCCGGAAGGCGGCGAGTCCGTCCAGGGCGACGCCCTGCCACGCGGCGGCCTTCAGCGTGGACCGCTCGGTGCCCGGCGGCAGCCGCAGCACCGCGTGCAGCCCGGCCGCGATGCCCGTCA
Organism: Streptomyces filipinensis; assembly: GCF_014649495.1. Classification (GTDB taxonomy): domain Bacteria; phylum Actinomycetota; class Actinomycetes; order Streptomycetales; family Streptomycetaceae; genus Streptomyces; species Streptomyces filipinensis. Next base: position 109,555 of record NZ_BMTD01000020.1, read on the forward strand.
CGGCGACCTGCGGAGCGTGCACGGCGAGCGCGGCGACGAGCCGGTCACGGCGGCGCCGGTAGCACTGCCGCATACGCCGCACATGACGGTCGTACGCCCCGGAGACGATGAACTCCGCCAGCGCCAGCTGGTCCAGGACGCTCGCCCAGGCCTCCCGCTCGCCCTTGGCCGCGAGCACCGGCTCCACGTACCGCTCCGGCAGGACCATCCAGCCCAGCCGCAGGGCCGGCGACAGGCTCTTGCTGACCGACCCGAGGTGGATCACCCGCTCCGGATCGAGCCCCTGGAGCGCGCCGACGGGCCTGCGGTCGTACCGGAACTCGCCGTCGTAGTCGTCCTCCAGGACGACCGCCCCACGCGCGCGTGCCCAGTCGATCACCCCCGCCCGGCGCTCCGGGTGCAGGGGGCCGCCGGTCGGGAACTGGTGCGCCGGAGTGAGCAGCACGGCCCGCTCCCGCTCCAGCAGGTCCACGCGTGCGCCGTCCTCGTCCAGCGGGAGCGGCACCGTCCGCACCCCGGCCGTGGCGAGCAGCCCCCGGTGGAACTCCAGCCCGTACGCCTCCACGCCGAGCGGACCGCGCAGCACCCCGCCCGCGCCCTGGCCGAACAGCAGCCGCAGCGCGTGCGCGAAACCCGAGCAGACGACGATCCGGTCCGGCTCGGTCCGCACCCCCCGCGCGCGTGCCAGGTAGCCGGTCAGCGCCTCCCTCAGCTCCCGGCGCCCGGCGGGGTCCCCCGGCCCGAACGCCTCGTTCGGCGCCGCCCCCAGCGCCCGCCGGTAGCAGGCCGACCAGGCGGCTCGCGGGAACGCCGAGGCGTCCGGCGTGCCCTGCCGCAGATCGTGCCGGGGGCCATGCGCGCGGGGAGGTGCCTTCACGGGCGTCCGCTCGGCGCGGGGCAGCGGTTCCGCCCGGTCGGCCACCTGGGTACCCGAGCCCTGGCGGGCGGTCAGCCAGCCCTCTGCGACCAGCTCCGCGTAGGCGTCGGCCACCGTGTTGCGGGCCACGCCCAGATCGGCGGCGAGCGACCGGTACGGCGGCAGCCGGGTGCCCGGCGCCAGCCGACCGCTGCGCACCGCTTCCCGCAGCGCCCGGGTCAGCGCCGCCCGGCGCCCGCCCGGACCCGACAGCTCCAGATGCAGGTCGGCGCCGATCCGCTCCGCGGAATTGACCCACGATTCTGTCATGGGAATGCACCCTACAGCCGGTCTTTCAGGCCCGTAGGTTGAAGCCATGACGACGAACACGACAGCCACCGCAGCCGACTTCACACCCGCGATCGCCGAGGCCGAGGCCGGCCGCACCCGACTGGACTTCGCCCGGTCCGCGCCGAAGGTCTTCCGGACCCTCATCGGCTTCGACGCCGCCGCCCGCGCGGGCCTCGACCCGGCGCTGGTCGAACTCATCCAGATCCGTGCCTCGCACCTCAACCACTGCGCCTACTGCCTGCACATGCACACCAGCGACGCCCGCAAGGCCGGCGAGAGCGAGGACCGGCTGCACATGGTCGCCGTCTGGCGCGAGGCCCGGCACTTCTTCACCCCGAAGGAGCAGGCCGCCCTGGCGCTCACGGAGGCGCTGACCCTGGTCGCCGACGGGGGCGTCCCCGACAGCGTCTACGCCGAGGCGGCCGCCCGCTTCGAGCAGGAGGAGCTGGCCCACGTCATCGCGCTGATCTGCGCGATCAACACGTGGAACCGGGTGGCCCTGTCGACGGGCAAGGTGGCGGGCACGGACGAGAGGAAGGGCTGACCAGGACGGTGAAAGGGCCGCGGGGAAACCGCGGCCCGGCTACACCCTCATCGGCCGGTCCCGCGGAGAGACCGGCGCGGGCAACCGTGAACCGCCCATCAGATAGCGGTCGACGGCCGCCGCCACCGCCCGCCCCTCCGCGATCGCCCAGACGATGAGCGACTGCCCGCGCGCCGCGTCCCCGGCGGCGAACACCCCGGGCACGTTGGTCGCGAAACCGTCGTCCCGCGCGATCGTGCCACGCGCTTCGAGCGTCAGTCCCAACTGCCCGATCAGCCCGTCCTCCTGGTCCGGCCCGGAGAACCCGAGGGCGAGCAGCACGAGGTCGGCGGGGAGCGCCCGCCCGGTGCCCGGCACCGGGCGCCGCATCTCGTCCACCTCCACCAGGTGCAGCGACCGCACCCGCCCGCTGTCGTCCCCGGTGAAGTGGAGCGTGGACGCCGCGAACAGCCGCGCGTCCGCGTCCGCCGCCGGTGCCGTACGCAGGTCCCGCGCCTCCTCGTGCGCCGCCGACAGCCGGTAGATCTTCGGATACGTCGGCCACGGCTCGGTGTCCTCGTCACGCTCGCCGCCCGGCTGCGCGTAGATGTCCAGCTGGGTCACGGACGCGGCCCCCTCGCGCACCGCGGTCCCCAGACAGTCCGCGCCGGTGTCCCCGCCACCGACGATCACCACATGCTTGCCGGCCGCGGACAGCGGGGAGACCTCCAGATCCCCCTCGCACACCCGGTTCGCCAGCGGCAGGTACTGCATCGCCTGGTGTATCCCGTTCAACTCCCGGCCCGGCACCGGAAGTTCCCGCCACGCGGTAGCCCCGGTGGCGACGACGACGGCGTCGTAGCGGCCGCGCAGTTCCGCCGCCCCGACATCGCGCCCGACGGTCATCGAGGTGCGGAACTTGGTCCCTTCGGCCCGCATCTGCTCGATACGCCGTTCCAGATGCCGCTTCTCCATCTTGAACTCGGGGATGCCGTACCGCATCAGACCGCCGATCCGGTCGTCCTTCTCGAACACGGCGACCGTGTGCCCGGCCCGGGTCAGTTGCTGTGCCGCGGCCAGTCCGGTGGGCCCGGACCCGATGACGGCGACCGTCTTCCCGGACAGCCGCTCGGGAGGCCGTGCCGGGACGAACCCCTCCGCCCAGGCCCGGTCCGCGATCGCGCACTCGACGTTCTTGATGGTGACGGCAGGCTGGTTGATCGCCAGCACACATCCCGCCTCGCAGGGCGCGGGGCACAACCGGCCGGTGAACTCGGGGAAGTTGTTGGTCGCGTGCAGACGTTCGCTCGCCGCACGCCAGTCCTCCCGCGAGACCAGGTCGTTCCACTCCGGGATCAGATTGCCCAGCGGGCAGGCGTCGTGACAGAAGGGGATCCCGCAGTCCATGCACCGGTCGGCCTGCTTGCTGATGATGGGCAGCAGCGCTCCCGGCACGTACACCTCGTCCCAGTCCCGCGCCCGCTCCTCGACGGGCCGCCGCGGCCACTCCTGGCGCGGCGTGCTCATGAACCCCTTGGGATCGCCCATGGTCGTCTTCCTCGCGTACGGGTACCGCGCGGGTACCGGTGTACGACGGGCCGTACGCCGTTCGACGGCGTCCTCCGGCAGTCTTTCGCCACTCCTTCGGCACTCTTTCGGCCACGATACGTCCGCACCGACCACCCCGCAGAGCGGCGGACAGCGTGGATCAGGAGGTGGGAGCCCCGGAGCGGGCCAGGCCACGGGCCCGTACGGAGATCACGTGAGAGCCAGGACGTAGACCAAGGCGGCCACGGCGGACGCGACGGCCCGGACGTGGTTCCAGAACGTCCACTCGCGTACGTACGCCGGCCAGTACACGGCGGCCTCCGGGGCGCCCGGGGTGAGCCGGGCCAGCCTGTCGTTGCGCGGGACGTTCGCGACGATCGTCAGCCCGAACGAGCCGATGAGGTACAGCGCGCTGCCCAGCAGCAGTTCCAGCCCCCCGTCGTCCGGCCACACCACGAACGTCACCACCGCGATCATCGCGCTGAGCACCGCGGAGCCGGTGAACACCGTCATGAAGGCCGGCCGTACCGCCGCGCCGTTGATCGCGTTCATCGCCGCGACGCCCTGCGCGGGCGGCAACGCGGCGAGGCCCCGCATCACGAAGGTCGAGAACGCGCAGAACACCCCGGCCGTCAGCCCGGTGCCGAGAATGCCCACCACGACCAGCACGAAGAACGGCCCGTCGATCATCTTCACGCCCCATCTCGTCTCGTTCCGCCGGTACGGCTCCGGCATCACCGCCTCTCCCAGTGAAGGCCCGGGGAACGGCGCCGGCCATGGCCGAGGAGCGCGGCGGCATGCGCGCGCCGCTCAGCCCGTCCCCTCCCTTTCCCTTTCCTCTTCCTCGGCTTCCCTTTCCTCAGCCCACGCCCGTCCCGGTCTCCTGCCAGGACCGCAGCACGCTCTCCACGGCCTGGGCGATCCGGCGCCGCGCCTCGTACCGGGTCACGCCTCTCATCAGCAGCTGGTCGTACGGCGTGTCCACATGCCGTACGGCCGCCACGACCGCCGAGATCACCGCCCCCTCCGACAGCGCCCGCCCGGCCGCGCTGCGCCCGACACGCCCGCTGCCCCGCGCGGACGCGTGCGCCGCGATGGCTCGCGCGCGGTCGGCCGGGCACCCCGGAAACAGCCGGAGGATCTCGGCCGCGAACGCCGCCGCGAAATGCTCGTCCTCGGCCGCCCTGCGCCGAGCGTCCCGCGCCCGCCGTCTGCGCCGCGCCTCGGCGTCCGCGAGACAGCGGGCCTCGGCCCGGGCCAGCGCCGGCTCCTCCACGAGCACGCCCTGGCGCTCGTAACGGCTCTTGCGCCGGTTGAACCGCACCACCACGACCGACAGCCCGCTCTCCTCCCTCGACCTGCGGGTCAGCGCGGTGTCCCCGCGCGGCAGGAACACCAGGTGCCCGAGGTCCGCGCAGTCCAGGCAGCGCGGGGCATCGTCCTCCAGCACGAGCAGCGACAGGGGCCCGCGCCGGCAAGCCGAACACCGCTTGGGCTTCAGCGCCTGGAGGACGACAAGGCGACCGGGGGAGTGGGGAGTTGCGGGAAGCGCCATACGCGGTTCATTCCCCGCCGCCGCCCGGGCCTCCCACCCCTCCCTCCCTTGCCTCTCTCCCTCCCGGCAGGGACCGTCGTCTCACCGTCTCACCGTCTCACCGCCACCCGGCATCATGGTCTGCGTGCGACTCGAAGCGATCACCTGGGACCGGCTCGCCGAGCGGCTCGCCGACCGGCTGGCCGGCCTGGAGCCGGCCGACGGAGGCGCCTGGCCGCGCGTCGGCTTCGACGGGGCCCCGGCCGCCCGGCCCGGTGACCTCGCCGAGCGGGTCGCGGAGGCACTGAGGGTACGCGGCCGACCCTCGCTCGTGGTCGGCGCCGAGGGCTTTCTGCGGCCCGCCTCGCTACGCCTGGAACACGGACGGCGGGACGCGGAGTCGTACCACGGAGGGTGGTTCGACACCGGCGCCCTGTGGCGCGAGGTCTTCGGCCCGCTGGACCCCGGCGGCAGCGGGCGCGTCCTGCCCGACCTGTGGGATCCGGTCACCGACCGGGCCACCCGCAGCCCCTATGCCCAACTCCCGCCCGGCGGGATCCTGTTGCTCCACGGCCCCCTTCTGCTGCGCCACTGGTTCCCCTTCGACCTGACCGTGCACCTCCTCCTCTCGCCGGGTGCCCTGCGCCGCCTCACCCCCGAGACCGACCACTGGACGCTCCCCGCCTTCGAGCGCTACGCGTCCGAGACCGACCCCGCCCACACGGCGGACGTCGTCGTACGGGCCGACGACCCCCGCCGTCCCGCCTGGAGCGGCTGACCCGGACGGCCCGGCCGCAGGCCTTCCCGGCTCAGAGCCAGCCGTTGCGCCGGAAGCCCCGGTACAGCACCAGACACGCCCCCGCCATGACGGTCATGACCAGCGGATAGCCGAAGCGCCAGTGAAGCTCCGGCATGTGGTCGAAATTCATGCCGTACACCCCGCACACCATCGTCGGGACGGCGATCACCGCGGCCCAGGCCGTGATCTTCCGCATGTCCTCGTTCTGTGCGACGGTCACCTGCGCGAGGTGGGCCTGCAGGATCGAGTTGAGCAGCTCGTCGAACGCCGCGATCTGCTCCTTGGCCCGGATCAGATGGTCGAGCACGTCCCGGAAGTAGGCCTGTATCTCGGGGGCGATGACCCGTATGGGCCGGGTGGCCAGGTCCTCCACCGGACGGCCCAGCGGCACCGCGGCCCTCTTCAGCTCCAGCAGCTCACGCTTCATCTGGTAGATGCGGCCGGGGTCGAGACGGGCGCCGTTCTCCGAGAACACCTCCGTCTCGACCTGGTCGATGTCGGCCTGCACCGCGTCCGTGACGTTCAGGTAGTCGTCGACGACGTGGTCGGCGATCGCGTGCAGCACCGCCGCCGGTCCCTTGGCGAGCTGGAGCGGGTGCGCCTCCAACTCCTCGCGCAGCGGCCCCAGTGAGCCGTGCCGGCCGTGTCGTACCGTGATGACGAAGTCCTCGCCGACGAACACCATGATCTCGCCGGTGTCGACCACTTCGCTGGTCGCGGTCAGCTGTTCGTGCTCCACGTAGCAGACGGTCTTGAACACCGTGAAGAGCGTGTCCCCGTAGTGCTCCAGCTTGGGGCGCTGATGAGCCTCGACGGCGTCCTCCACCGCCAGCGGATGCAGGTCGAACAGCTCGGCGATGCCGGCGAACTCACGGTCCGTCGGCTCGTGCAGCCCTAGCCAGACGAACCCCTCGCCGGTCTTGCGTACCATCCGCACGGCATCCACCAGGTCCGTGCACTGCGGCACGCGCACGCCGTCCTGGTACGTCACGCAGTTGACCACCGACGAGCCCAGGGGTGACCTGGCGGGATGACTGAGGTCGACGCGCGGCCGCCGCCGGGCCAGCCGTGCCACCTTGCGCAGGCCGCCGACCCCGGTCAGCCCCGTGACCTTCCGCAGATTCCCCGCCATGGACATCTGGATCTCCTCGCTTGGATCTCCTCACGCAACGCTTTCGCGCCCTGCCCGGCAAGTCTGCCAGCCGAGGGCAAAGCGCGGGTAAGCCTGTGGGAACGGAGTGTTCCGCTTGGTGTCCGCCTGTGGACGAAGCGCCGACCGGCGCCTTTCCGGTGCCTTTCGGTGCCTGTCCGGCGCCGGCCTCCGGACAAGCCGGGTGACTGGGATGATCGCGGCATGACGCCATCCGACGGATACCTCCTGGACAACCGGCAGAACGAGGCGGCACAGCGCTTCGGCGCCTTCGCCGCCCTCTTCGATCCCACGACGTTCCGGCACATCGAGGCGTTCGGTATCGGGCCCGGCTGGCGCTGCTGGGAGGTCGGGGCCGGCGGCACCTCCGTGGTGTCCTGGCTCGCCGAGAAGGTGGGTCCCGCCGGCAAGGTCGTCGCGACCGACATCGACACCTCCCGTCTCGCCGCCGACGCCCGCCCGCCGGTGGAGGTACGCGTCCACGACGTCGGCGCGGAGGAACCGCCGGGCGAGGGTTTCGACCTGGTCCACGCCCGGCTCGTGCTCGTTCACGTCCGGGACCGGGAGAGGGCGTTGAGGTCCATGATCCGGTCCCTGCGGCCCGGCGGTCGGCTGTTGGTGGAGGACGCCGACCCCGCTCTCCAGCCCCTGATCTGCCCCGACGAGTGCGGCCCCGAGCAGAAGCTGGCCAACCGGCTGCGCCAGGGCTTCCGCAGGCTGCTCGCCGACCGCGGCGCGGATCTGTCGTACGGCCGCAAACTCCTGCGCCTCCTGCGGGAAGCCGGTCTGCACGGCGTGGAGGCCGACGCCTTCTTCCCGGTGACATCGCCCGCCTGCACCGCTCTTGAGGCCGCGACGGTCCGTCAGGTCCGCGACCGGCTCGTCACGGCGGGGCTCGCCACCGACGAGGACATCGACCAGCACCTGGCCAACGTCGAGGCCGGCGGCATGGACCTGCTCACCGCACCGATGATCTCGGCATGGGGCAGGAAGGAGGGCTAGGGCCTCTTCCGGATCGCGCCGGCGACCGGACGCACCCGGAAGCCGGCCCGATCCGAAAGAAAGCCCCCCAAGCGGCGGTTGGCCTCGGGCGTGGCTCGTGCCGCGGGCTAGCCCTCGCTCCCCGCCCGCCGTGGTCTGCCTCCCACGCGTTCCACCGCCGCCGCGCCCGCCCGGCAGCCCCGCGCCGCCGCCTCCTCCGGGGTCGCACCCGTGAGCAGGGCGGCGAGGAACGCGCCGGTGAAGGCGTCACCGGCACCCGTGGTGTCCCGAGGGACCGCGGGTGCCGCCGGGACCCTGACCGGCGCGCTGCCGGAACGGGCCACCAGCGCGCCGTCCGCGCCCGCCTTGGCCACCACCAGCGGCACGAGACGGCTCAGCTTGGCCGCCGCGTCCGCCGGATCCGGCAGCCCCGTCAGCAGACACGCCTCGTCCCGGCTGGGCAGCAACACGTCCAGCTCCTCGGCGAACGCCAGGAAGCGGTCCACCCCCAGCCGTACCAGGAAGCCCGCCGACGCCGGATCCAGGCTGACCGGCACGCCACGCGCGCGTGCCGCCGCGAGCGCGGTCCTCGCCAGCTCCCGGCTCGGCTCCGTGAACAGCAAGTAGCCCGACAGGTGCAGCCGGGCGACGCCGTCCAGCAGCCGGTCCGACCAGTCGGCGGGTTCGAGCCGCAGGGACGCCCCGCTGTCCGTGAGGAACGTACGCTCCGCCGCCGCCCCGGTGTCGACGAGGCAGATCACCGTCCCGGTCGCCGCCGTCGGATCGACCACCAGCCGGGGCCGCACCCCGGCCGCGACCAGCTCGCGCTCGTGCCAGGCGGCCGCGTCCGCACCCACCCGGCCGAGCAGTCGTACGTCCGCACAGCCCGCGTGCGCGGCCCAGCAGGCCACGTTGGCCCCCGCCCCGCCCGGCAGTGTCCGGATCGCGGCGGCCGTGTCGGTGCCGGCCGCGAGCGGCCCCCGGTGCCGGGCGACCACATCCGTGACCACGTCGCCGACGACCAGCAGGGCCCCGTCCGCGGTCACTCCCTCGTCCACGCGGTGGCGATCCGCGCCGCCAGCCGTACGTTGCCGCGCACGGCCGCCAGGTTCGCGCTCAGGGAGGCGCCGTCGGTGTGCCGGACCAGGTAGTCCAGCAGGAACGGGGTCACCGCCTGCCCGGTGACCCCCCGCTCCGCGCAGGCGCGCAGCGCGTCGGCGAGCACGCGCGCGTGCAACTCCGGGTCGAGCTGCTCGGCCTCGGGCACGGGATGGGCGACGATCAGCGCCGAATCCGGCGCGTCGAGCGCGTCCTGGGCCCGCATGACGTCCGCGACCTGCTCCGCAGTCTCAAGCGTCCAGTCGACCGGATACCCGGAGTCGGACAGATAGAAGCCGGGGAACCGGTCCGTGCCGTACCCGGCGACGGCCACGCCCAGCGTCTCCAGCCGCTGCAGGGTCGCCGGCACGTCCAGGATCGACTTCACGCCCGCGCAGACCACCGTGATCCGGGTGCGCGCCAGCAGACCGAGGTCGGCCGACTCGTCCTGGGTCACCGTCCACTCCCGGTGCACACCACCCAGCCCGCCGGTGGCGAACACCCGCACGCCCGCGAGCGCGGCCAGCTGGGCCGTCGCCGACACCGTGGTCGCCCCGCTCGTACCCGCCGCCACGGCGAGCGGCAGATCGCGGTGCCCCAGCTTGCGGATGCCGTCCTCGTTCGCGACCCGCTCCAGCTGCTCCTTGTCCAGGCCGACACGGGGACGACCGTCGAGCACGGCGATGGTCGCCGGTACGGCGCCCTCCCGCCGCACCGCGTCCTCCAGCTCCCGCGCCACCTGCAGGTTCCGCGGGCGGGGCAGTCCGTGCGCGATGATCGTGGACTCCAGGGCCACCACCGGCCGCCGTGCGTCGATCGCTTCCCGGACCTCTTCCGACACCACCAGCACCACCGCACCGCCTCCTGTCCGTCGGTCCTTTCCCCATCTCTGGCGGGCGTGTGCCGCCCCTAAACGCTTGCGGGCTGTGGGGGACACCACCAGCCTGGGCCGCATGAGGAAGAACAGCACGCGTCTCGACCACGTCGTCCTGTGGGTGGCCGATCCGGTCGCCGCGGCCGGCTTCTACCAGGATGCCGTCGGGCTGGAACCCGTGAGAGTCGCCGAGTACGCCGACGGGAAGACGGGCTTCCCCTCCGTGCGCGTCAACGAGGAGACCCTCCTGGACCTCGTCCCGCTCACCGCCGCCGAGCGCATGGACATGCTGCCCGGCGCCGCGGACGCCGCCGGCCATCCGGTCAACCACGTCTGCCTGGCCCTGCCCGCCGCCGGCTTCGACCGCCTGCGCGCCCGGCTGGAGGAGCGCGGCGTACCCATGAGCGAGATCGGCCACGACTCGTTCGGCGCCCGCGGCAAGGCCCTGCGCAACTTCTACTTCCGGGACCCCGACGGCAACGTCTTCGAGGCCCGGCACTACGACGACTAGCCCGAGCGTCAGAACAGCGGCTCGGGCAGCACGCCCTCCAGGGCCAGCAGCTGCCGCTTGGTCTCCAGTCCGCCCCCGAAGCCGCCGATGCCGCCGTCGCTCTCCACCACCCGGTGGCACGGCACGACCACCGGCAGCGGATTGGCCCCCATGGCCGCGCCGACCGCCTGAGCCCCGCCCGGCTGCCCGACCCGCCCGGCGAGATCGCCGTACCCGACCACCGTGCCGTAGGGCACGCCGGACGCCAGCTCGCGCAGCACCTGCCGGTTGAAACCGGAGATCAGGGACCAGTCCAGCGGCAGGTCGAAGTCGTGCCGCTCGCCCGCGAAATACGCCCGCAGCTGGCTTGTCGCCTCGGCGAGCGGCGGCGAGTCCGGATCCTCCACGGGCGTGCCGCCCAGCCGTGCCGCCAGCCGCTCCAGAGCGCGGTCGCGCACCGCGTCCGTGGCATGGAACACCACGTTGACCAGGCCGTCACGGGTCGCCGCCAGCATCAGCGGACCGATGTCCGTGCCCATCACGGCCCACGTGACCCGCTGCTCATCCTGCCCGTCGCTGTCCATGCGCCCACGGTACGACCCGCCACTGACAACGCCCGCCCCGCTCAGTGCGAAGCCAGCGCCTCCCGCACCACGTCGGGCTTGTTCGTGATGATCCCGTCGACGCCGTAGCCCGCGACCCGGCGCGCGGTGGCCGCGTCGTTCACCGTCCAGGCGAACACGCCGAGCGGCTTGTCGTGCGGCCCCTTGACGGCGTGGACGGCCGAGACGTACGTCGGGGAGAGCGACCCGTACGAGGGGTTGACGAGATCGGTGAAGGGCGCGTACTGGCCCAGTTGCGCCACGGTGGGCGAACCGAGGTAGGCGGTGGTGATCGCGGGCCTCAGCTCGTGCACGGTCCGGATGCTGTCGGCGCTGAAGCTCTGCACGATCAGCCGGCCGAGGTGCTTCGGATCCAGCCAGCCCTCGTTGCCGAGCAGCTTCACGGTCTGCTGCTCGATGCCGGGATACAGCTCCGGGTTCTTGATCTCCAGGAGCAGTTTCTCGTGGTTGTGCTCGACCTGGCACATGTAGTCCTTCAGCGTCGGCACGCGCGTGCCCGCGTACGCCGGGGAGTACCAGCTGCCCGCGTCCAGCCGGGCGATCTCGGCGGCGGTGAAGTCCTTCACCTTCCACGGGGCCCGGTCGGGGAAGACCTGCTCGACGTCCGTGGTGCGCTGCAGGCTGTCGTCGTGGATGACGACCAGCTCGCCGTCCTTGGTGCGCTGCACGTCGTTCTCGACCCAGGTGAAGCCCAGCTGGGCGGCCTTGTCGATCGACGCCAGCGTGTTCTCCGGAGCGTAGGCGGAGGCACCCCGGTGGGCGATCACCGTGGGCGCGCCCATGTCGCCGGCCCGGGCGTCGGAGGCGGGGCTCGGCAGGACCGCCGTCCCCAGGACGGTGGCGGCCGCGGCGGCCACTACGCGCGCGTGCATGCAGACTCCTCGCGTCGAGCGAATACCGACAGCAACCAGACTGACACCAGACAGCCCCTGGCACGCGGGCGCACGATGGGCACAGAGCGCATGGAGATGTCCAGGTCCGCTCACCAGGACCGCACAACTGAGGCAAGGCCGTGATTCTTTGCCGGAAAATCGTTCGACCATTCCGGTGGGGGTCATACTCTCTGCGACAACCCTGACCGCCGGCGCGGTCCTGGGCCGGGGGGACAAATCGGGGATTCCGGGACGCATGAGGGCGGAAGGGCAGCCGCGGATGCAAGGCACGGTCGACGGATTCAGCTACGGGGCCGTCACTCCGTTGGTGGCCTATCTGATGGCCTGCCTCGGCGGCGCCCTCGGCCTGCGCTGCACCACACGGTCCCTGCTGGTCACGCACTCCTGGCGGCCCGCCTGGCTGGCCCTCGGCTCCGCCGCGATCGGCTCCGGCATCTGGACCATGCACTTCGTCGCCATGATGGGCTTCACCATCAAGGAGACACCGATCCACTACGACAAGCCGATCACCTACGCGAGCCTCGGCCTCGCCGTCGTCATGGTCGGTGTCGGGATCTTCATCGTCGGCTACCGGGGCGCCACCGGCACCGCTCTGTTCACCGGAGGCACGATCACCGGTCTGGGCGTCGCCTCGATGCACTACCTCGGCATGGCGGGCGTGCACTTCCACGGGCGCTTCACCTACGACACGCTCACCGTCGCCGCCTCCGTGGGCATAGCGGTCGTGGCCGCCACCGCCGCCCTGTGGGCCGCCGGACGTGTCCGGGGCTTCCTGTGGAGCGTGGGGGCGAGCCTCGTCATGGGGCTCGCGGTCAGCGGCATGCACTACACCGGCATGGCCGCCCTCGGCGTCCACCTCGACGGCACCCCGCACAGTGCGGGAGGCGCACCCGAGCCGTCCGTGCTCGCACCGATGCTGATCGGCCCGCTCGCCTTCCTGCTCCTCGCGGGCGTCGTGGTGGTCTTCGACCCGCTGATGGTCACCGGCCGGCCCGTGCGCAGGCCCATCGAGCGCAAACCGGGTGTCCCGGCCGCCGCCGTCGCCCCCCACCCGGAGCGCCACGCCGCCGCCCCCGAGGTGCGCCGCCCCGAGCGCCAGGTCTCCCGGACCCCGCAGAATCGCTGATCCGGGCCCGTTGTCAGTGCGGGGTCGTACGGTGGATGACATGCGGCCCGTTTCCCACATCGAACGCACGGTGGCGCCCCTAGAGGTCGTCAGCCCCTACCAGCCCAGCGGCGACCAGCCGACGGCCATCGCCGACCTGGCCAGGCGCATCGAGGCCGGTGAGAAGGACGTCGTCCTGCTGGGCGCGACCGGCACCGGCAAGTCCGCCACCACGGCGTGGATGATCGAGAAGCTCCAGCGCCCCACGCTCGTGATGGCACCGAACAAGACGCTGGCCGCCCAGCTGGCCAACGAGTTCCGCGAGCTGTTGCCGAACAACGCGGTCGAATACTTCGTCTCGTACTACGACTACTACCAGCCCGAGGCCTACGTCCCGCAGTCGGACACCTACATCGAAAAGGACTCCTCGATCAACGAGGAGGTCGAGCGACTGCGCCACTCGGCGACGAACTCACTGCTCACCCGCCGCGACGTCGTCGTGGTGGCCTCGGTGTCCTGCATCTACGGCCTCGGTACGCCGCAGGAGTACGTGGACCGGATGGTGCCCCTCCGGGTCGGCGACGAGATCGACCGGGACGAGCTGCTGCGCCGCTTCGTCGAGATCCAGTACACGCGCAACGACATGGCCTTCACCCGCGGCACCTTCCGGGTCCGCGGCGACACCATCGAGATCTTCCCGGTCTACGAGGAGCTGGCCGTCCGCATCGAGATGTTCGGCGACGAGATCGAGGCGCTGTCCACGCTGCATCCGCTCACCGGCGAGATCATCAGCGACGACCAGCAGCTGTACGTCTTCCCCGCCTCCCACTACGTCGCCGGCCCCGAGCGGATGGAGCGGGCCGTCAACGACATCGAGAAGGAGCTCGGGGAGCGCCTCGCCGAGCTGGAGAAGCAGGGCAAGCTCCTGGAGGCCCAGCGCCTGCGGATGCGTACCACGTACGACATCGAGATGCTCCGCCAGATCGGCACCTGCTCCGGCGTGGAGAACTACTCGATGCACTTCGACGGCCGCTCGCCCGGCTCCCCGCCCAACACCCTGCTGGACTACTTCCCGGACGACTTCCTGCTCGTCATCGACGAGTCGCACGTCACCGTCCCGCAGATCGGTGCCATGTACGAGGGCGACGCCTCCCGCAAGCGCACCCTCGTCGACCACGGCTTCCGCCTGCCCTCCGCGCTGGACAACCGCCCCCTGAAGTGGGAGGAGTTCCAGGAGCGCATCGACCAGACCGTCTACCTGTCGGCCACCCCGGGCGCGTATGAGATGTCGCGCTCCGACGGCGTCGTGGAGCAGATCATCCGCCCGACCGGTCTGGTCGACCCGGAGGTCGTGGTCAAGCCCACCGAGGGGCAGATCGACGACCTGGTGCACGAGATCCGGCAGCGCACCGAGAAGGACGAGCGCGTCCTCGTCACCACGCTCACCAAGAAGATGGCCGAGGACCTCACCGACTACTTCCTGGAGCTCGGCATCCAGGTGCGCTATCTGCACAGCGACGTCGACACCCTGCGCCGCGTCGAGCTGCTGCGTGAACTGCGCTCCGGCGAGTACGACGTCCTGGTCGGCATCAACCTCCTCCGCGAGGGCCTCGACCTGCCCGAGGTGTCCCTGGTGGCGATCCTCGACGCGGACAAGGAGGGCTTCCTGCGCTCGGGCACCTCACTGATCCAGACCATCGGCCGCGCGGCGCGCAACGTGTCCGGTCAGGTCCACATGTACGCCGACAAGATCACCCCGGCGATGGAGAAGGCCATCGAGGAGACCAACCGCCGCCGGGAGAAGCAGATCGCCTACAACAAGGCCAAGGGCATCGACCCCCAGCCGCTGCGCAAGAAGATCAACGACATCGTCGCGCAGATCGCCCGCGAAGAGGTCGACACCGAGCAGCTCCTCGGTTCCGGCTACCGCAAGTCCAAGGACGGCAAGGGTGCCAAGGCACCTGTCCCCGCCCTGGGCGACAAGGCGGCCAAGGGCGCGAAGGCCGCCAAGGGCAAGGCCGCGGCCGCGGTGCCCACGGACCGCCCGGCGGCCGAACTCGCCGAGCAGATCGAGGAGATGACCGAGCGGATGCGCGCCGCCGCCGCGGAGCTGCAGTTCGAGATCGCGGCCCGGCTGCGCGACGAGGTCTCCGAGATGAAGAAGGAACTGCGCCAGATGCGGGAGGCCGGCCTCGCCTGAGCCCCGCCATCCTGCCGGACCTCGGTAGATGTGCCCCAAGTGTTGCAACACCGACACAAAGCATGGGCCGGGGTTCGGCACTGTCGGTGCCCCTGCGTAGGGTTCTGGACAACCGCGCACTGCGCGGCAACAGGGGACCATCGAGAGGGGATTCAGCGGTGTCCGTCAACTTGAGCAAGGGTCAGGCCATCAGCCTGGAGAAGAAGGACGGGGCCACCCTGACCGCGGTCCGTATGGGACTCGGCTGGCAGGCCGCGAAGCGGCGCGGCCTGTTCGGCTCCCGCACCCGCGAGATCGACCTGGACGCCTCGGCCGTCCTCTTCGCCGAGAAGCAGCCGGTCGACGTGGTGTTCTTCCGCCACCTGGTGAGCGACGACGGTTCCGTCCGCCACACCGGCGACAACCTCGTCGGCGGTGTCGGCCAGGGCGGCGACGACGAGTCGATCCTCGTGGACCTGCAGCGCGTCCCGGTCCACATCGACCAGATCGTCTTCACCGTGAACTCCTTCACGGGCCAGACGTTCCAGGAGGTGCAGAACGCGTTCTGCCGTCTCGTGGACGAGACCAACGGCCAGGAACTCGCCCGCTACACACTGGACGGCGGCGGCGACTACACCGCCCAGATCATGGCCAAGGTGCACCGCGCGGGATCGGGCTGGACGATGACCGCCATCGGCACCCCGGCCAACGGCCGCACCTTCCAGGACCTGATGCCGGCGATCCTGCCGCACCTGTAGGACCGCCCGCTCGACCGGCAGGGCGCACGACAGAACGACACAGGGGGCGACGGCGATGACGGCCGAGCTGGTGCGGGGACAGAACCACCCGCTGACCCAGACCCGGTTGACGATCCG
Source organism: Streptomyces filipinensis (assembly GCF_014649495.1). GTDB lineage: Bacteria > Actinomycetota > Actinomycetes > Streptomycetales > Streptomycetaceae > Streptomyces > Streptomyces filipinensis. Next base: position 125,434 of record NZ_BMTD01000020.1, read on the forward strand.
GATCTCGGCCGGGGCGCCGGTCCTGGCCGGGGCCACACTCGGCGACGAGAACGGCACGGTGCACGGCACCGGGCGGGTGGCCCATCCCGGCGCACCCGCTCTTCCCGGTGTCGAGGTGTCCCGGCAGGCCGCCGCCGAACACCGGCTGTCCGTCGACCTGGGCGCCCTGCCCGAGGACGTGCACCGCGTCGACGTCTTCCTCGCCCTGCCCACAGGGGCCGGAGCGCCGTCGCGGTTCGGAGCCGTCGCCGCCCCGCACACCGCCGTAGAAGGCCCCGACGGCACCGAACTCGCCTGCTACACCCTCACCGGCCTGGACGGCGAGACGGCCGTGCTCGCCCTGGAGCTCTACCGCAGGCAGGCCGCCTGGAAGGTGCGCGCGGTGGGCCAGGGATACGCGGCGGGGCTCACCGCACTACTCGCCGGCCACGGGCTGCGCGAGGCCGCCGACCTCACGGCCGCAGTCCAGGAGGCCGCGGCGCACGGCCCGTCCGGAGCGGTGCCGACCCCGCCCACACCACCGTCACCGCACGCCGCCCCGGCTCGTGAGACCTCGGCCCGCGCCCCGCAGGACACCTCCGCGACCGTCCCGCACGACGCCTCCGCAGCCGCGGCACGCGAGACCTCGGCCTCCGCGCCGTACGACACCCGCCCACCGGGGCCCGCGGACGCTCCCGCCTCCAGGACGGCGGGGCCGACGCCGCCGTATGCCGCGCAGCCGCCCGAGCCGGCACCGCCGTACGACGCCCGGAGCCCCTACGACACCCAGGCGTCCGGCACTCCACCGCGTGACCCGGGCGCCCGGATCGACTACACGCACCCCGGCCGCCGCCCGCAGGGCACACCGCCCCCGGCGTCCGCGCCCGCCGACGACCGGCCCGCGCAACCCGTCGCGGGTGACGCCGCGGGCTGGTCGATGGAGGAGCGGCTGTACAACCAGGTGTGGGGCATGTTCGAGGACCTCGCCCGCACCACCGCCGCGTACCGCAGCGCCGTCGAGTTCGCCGACGCCCGGCTGCAGACGGAACTCGACCAGGCCCTCGCCGACCCCCGCGGCCGGCTGGGCGCCGCGGGCGACGCCGCGCGTGAGGCGGCCCACGCCCGCCGGACCCAGCTGGTCGACCAGGCCTGGGCGGTCCTCGACCGCGATCTCGCCCAGCTCACCGCCGAATCCGAGGTCGTCGAACCCGCGCTACCACCCGCCTACGCCCGCTGGGACAACCCCGTGTGGCACGGCTTCCGCATGCCCACCGAACCGCCGATGGCGCTGCGCCTCGGCGACCTCCACCTGCCGGAGAGCGTGCCGCTGCGCATTCCCATGCTGGTCCGGCTGCCGCTGGAGCGTGGCCTGTGGCTCGACAGCGGGGCGGCCGCCGCATCCGACGGGTTCCCGGACTCCGCCGAGCTGCGGCACCTGGCCCTGGAGGCGGCAGTGGCGCTCGCGGCGCGGCTGCTCGCCGTGCACCCGGCGGGGGACTTCGCCGTGCAGGTCATCGACCCGGCCGGCGCCGGGGCCGCGGCGTTCGCCCCGCTCGCGCGGACCGGCGTGCTCGCCGCGCCTCCCGCGACGGGGGCGGCGGGAGTGACGGAGGTGCTGGAGAGGCTCACCCGGCGGGTCGACCTGGTGCAGATGGCCGTGCGGGGCGGCGCGCCCGGGTCATTGCCGGCCGATGTCGACCCCGCGCGACAGCTGCTGATCGTCAACGACTTCCCGCACGGTTTCGACGACCGGGCCGTGACCCGGCTGCGCTATCTCGCCGACGAGGGACCCGACGTCGGTGTGCACCTCCTGATGGTGGCGGACCGCGAGGACGCCGCGGCCTACGGCCCCCTCCTCGATCCGCTGTGGCGTTCGCTGATGCGACTCACACCCGTGTCCGACGATCACTTCGCGGACCCCTGGGTCGGACACGCCTGGACCTATGAACCCGCGCTGGTGCCGGCCGGCAGCCAGATCGTGCACCACGTCCTCACGGAGGTGGCCAAGGCCCTGACCAAGCACCGATAGAGGGCCAAGTACTGGTAAAGCTGCACTGACCAGGAGTTTTGGTCTTTGCTTTACTTTCTACTTTACCTTTCCTTGGCGATTGGGGTACAGTCTTCCGTACGGAGGGGAGTACTCCCTGACTGCGGCGCACCCGTCAGTACGGACCGGTTCCGGTCCCGGGGCGCCGGCCCCGCGTGGGTGGAAGAGACCTCCGGCAGCGACGACGCTGACGTGTTTGCGGTTACGTAATGCCGGAGGTGCAGTGGAAGTCTCCATGACCCTGTGGGTCCTGACCATCGTGGGTCTCGCCGCCCTGATCGCGGTCGATTTCTTCATCGGGCGCAAGCCGCATGAGGTGTCGGTCAAGGAAGCCGGAATCTGGACCGTCGTCTGGATCGCCCTGGCCGGGCTCTTCGGCCTCGGGCTCCTCGTCTTCGGCGGCGGACAGCCGGCCGGCGAGTTCTTCGCGGGATTCATCACCGAGAAGTCACTGAGCGTCGACAACCTCTTCGTCTTCGTCCTGATCATGGCGAAGTTCGCGGTGCCCGCTCAGTACCAGCAGCGCGTCCTGCTCGTCGGCGTGCTCATAGCCCTGGTCCTGAGGACCGTCTTCATCGCCGCCGGAGCCGCGATCATCGCCAGCTTCTCCTGGGTGTTCTTCCTCTTCGGCGCCTTCCTGATCTGGACCGCCTGGAAGCTCGTCCAGGAGGCCCGCGCGGACGAGGAGGGCGAGGAGTACGAGGAGAACAAGCTGCTGAAGGCGGTGGAGCACAGGTTCGGCGTGGCCGACCGGTACCACGGCACCAAGCTGTGGATCCAGCAGAGCGGCAAGCGGGTCATGACCCCGATGCTGGTCGTGATGCTCGCCATCGGCACCACGGACGTGCTGTTCGCCCTGGACTCCATCCCCGCGATCTTCGGCCTGACCCAGGACCCGTACATCGTCTTCACCGCCAACGCCTTCGCCCTCATGGGTCTGCGGCAGCTGTACTTCCTCATCGGCGGCCTGCTGAAGAAGCTGGTCCACCTCTCGTACGGCCTGTCGATCATCCTCGGCTTCATCGGCGTCAAGCTGGTGCTGCACGCCCTGCACGAGTCCGGCGTCCACGTCCCCGAGATCAGCATCCCGGTCTCGCTCGGGGTGATCTGCGCCGTGCTGGTCGTCACCACCCTCACCAGCCTCATGGCCTCCAGGAAGCAGACAGCCGTCGAGGCGGCGCGCGCCCACGAGGAAGGCGCCCGCAGCGTGGACGTCTGACCAGGGCCGTCACAGGGGCGGCCGCGGCGGGGCGGGACCGCGCGAAGGCGGTCACCCGCTCCCGCCGATGCCGGCCCGCGCGACGCCAAGGCCGGAAAGCGAAAGAGCGAAAGGGGCTGCAGAAGTATCCGAAAAGAACGGAATGCGAACCCTGTACGTCTCTGCGACCATCGCCGCATGATCACTCGGCTCCGGTCGCTCACCCGGCAGTGGACGATCCTCGTGCCCGTCCTCGCGGTCGTCCTCCTGGTCTTCACCTGGGGCCGCGACCTGCCGGGCGCGGTCGTCGCCCTGGTGACCGTGGTGCTCGCCGGCTCCGTCCTGGCCGCGGTGCATCACGCGGAGGTCATCGCTCACCGCGTCGGCGAGCCCTTCGGCTCCCTGGTGCTCGCCATCGCCGTCACGATCATCGAGGTGGCCCTGATCGTCACCCTCATGGCCGACGGCGGCGACAAGAGTTCCACCCTGGCCAGAGACACCGTCTTCGCCGCCGTGATGATCACCTGCAACGGCATCGTGGGCCTCTGCCTGCTCGTGGCCTCGCTCCGGCACGGCACCGCGGTGTTCAACCCCGAGGGGACCGGCGCCGCCCTGGCGACCGTGGCGACGCTCGCCACGCTCAGCCTGGTGCTGCCGACCTTCACCACCAGCAAGCCCGGACCCGAGTTCTCCTCCGTGCAGCTGACCTTCGCCGCGCTGTCCTCACTGATCCTGTACGGCCTGTTCGTCGCCACCCAGACCGTCCGCCACCGCGACTACTTCCTGCCGATCACCCGGCAGGGCGAGGTCATCACCGCCGAGGACCACGCCCGGCCCCCGTCCGCGCGCACCGCCCGGATCAGCCTCGGACTGCTCGGCCTGGCCCTGGTCGGCGTGGTCGGCCTGGCCAAAGGCGTGTCGCCCACCATCGAGTCGGGCGTGGCGGCGGCCGGCCTGCACCAGGCCGTGGTCGGTGTGATCATCGCCCTGCTCGTCCTGTTGCCGGAGACGATCGCCGCACTGCGCTCCGCACGCCGCGACCGGGTGCAGACCAGCCTCAACCTCGCTCTGGGCTCGGCCATGGCCAGCATCGGCCTGACCATCCCGGCCGTCGCCCTCGCCTCCGTCTGGCTGTCCGGCCCGCTCGTCCTCGGCCTCAGCCCGACGCACATGCTGTTGCTCGCGCTGACCGTGGTGGTCAGCTCCCTGACGGTGGTTCCGGGACGGGCCACCCCCCTGCAGGGCGGTGTCCACCTGGTGATCTTCGCGGCGTACCTGGAGCTGGCGATCAACCCGTAGCGCCGTCCCGGCGCCCCCGGGGGTTCGTCCAAGGCCCCTCCGCGGCCCTGAGAAGGGACTTCCCGGAGCCGCCTACGGTTGTCCGCCGCCCGGGTCCGTCCCGGTCCGTCTCAGCCCGTGGCCGGCTCCACAACCGGCACGGGCACCGGGCGCGTCTCCGGCAGCAGGACGAAGCACCCCAGGCTGAGCAGTGCGACGCCGGTCAGATACGCGCCCACGGCCCAGGGCACCCGTCCGCCCTGCTCCGCGAGCGCCGTGGCGATGATCGGGGTGAGCGCGCCGCCGAGGACCCCGCCGAGGTTGTAGCCCACCGCGGCGCCCGTGCAGCGCACCCGGGCCTCGTACAGCTCCGGCAGGTAGGCGGCGATGACCGCGAACATGATGATGAAGGCGATCAGGGCGCCCAGGATGCCGAGGAACATCAACAACGGCTGCCCGGTCGCCAGCAGCGCCACCATCGGCAGCATCCACACGGCGCAGGCGGCCGACCCGGTCAGACACATCGGCCGGCGACCGTAGCGGTCGCCGAGCAGGGCCATCACGGGGGTGAGGGCTCCGTTCACGACCACCGCGGCCATCACACAGGTCAGCATCACCGTCCGGCTCACCCCGAGCCGCTCCGTCGCATACGCCAGCGACCAGGTCGTCACCGCATAGAACACCGCGTACCCGACGGCCAGCGCCCCGGCGGTCAGCAGGACCAGCCGCCCGTGGTGGCGTAGCACCTCGACGAGCGGCACGCGCGCGTGGTCGTCGATCTCCAGGAACCGAGGGCTCTCGGCGAGCGATGAGCGCAGCCACAGCCCGGCCAGCGCCAGCACCCCGGCCGCCCAGAACGGCACCCGCCATCCCCACCGGGCGAACTCCGCGTCCGACAGCGTCGCCGACAGGGCGAGCATCACCCCGTTGGCGAGCACGAAGCCGAACGCGGGCCCCACCTGGGGAAAGCTCGACCAGAGTGCGCGTCGCCCGGCCGGCGCGTGCTCGGCGGTCAGCAGCACCGCACCGCCCCACTCCCCGCCGACCCCCAGTCCCTGCAGGAAGCGCAGGACGAGCAGCAGCACGGGCGCGGCGACGCCGATCGTCCCGTACGAGGGCACGCAGCCCACCGCGACCGTCGAGGCGCCGGTGAGCAGCAGCGAGATGACGAGCACCGGCCGCCGCCCGCGCCGGTCGCCGAGATGCCCGAACAGCGCCGAGCCGAGCGGACGGGCCACGAACCCCACTCCGAACGTCGCGAACGCCGCCAGGGTCCCCGCGAGGGGCGAGAACGTCGGGAAGAACAGCGGCCCCAGGACCAGGGCCGCCGCCGTCCCGTAGACGAAGAAGTCGTAGAACTCGATCGCGGTCCCCACCAGGGACGCGGCGGCGAGTCTGGGCATAGAAGGGGGGCTTACGGCGCGTACAGGCTGCATGTCGCGTCAACTACCCACCGTGATCGGCGGTTACGGGGCGCGTAGAGGTGATCGGGCGACCGTGGCGTGCGCCGAAGCCACCGCGGAGACGCGCCCCGCCGTACGCTGCGGAGACCCGTGATAGACCGGGTGCGAGCAGCGGTCGTCGACGTACCGCCCCGAACGGACCGGAGGACCCGTGCCCCGCACCCTGGCCAACGCCCCGATCATGATCCTCAACGGGCCCAACCTGAACCTGCTCGGCCAGCGCCAGCCCGAGATCTACGGCGGGGACACGCTGGCCGACGTGGAGGCGCTGTGCGCCAAGGCCGCGGCGGCGCACGGCGGCACGGTGGACTTCCGGCAGTCCAACCACGAGGGCGAACTGGTCGACTGGATCCACGAGGCGCGCCTGAACCACTGCGGGATCGTCATCAACCCCGGCGCCTACTCCCACACGTCGGTCGCGATCCTGGACGCGCTCAACACCTGTGACGGCATGCCCGTGCTGGAGGTGCACATCTCCAACATCCACCAGCGCGAATCGTTCCGGCACCACTCCTACGTCTCGCTGCGCGCCGACGGTGTGATCGCCGGGTGCGGGGTGCAGGGCTATGTGTTCGGCGTGGAGCGCGTGGCAGCCCTGGCGGACGCGGCCCACGCCGACGCGTAGGCCCATGCCGACGCGGCGGCCCGCGTCACAGCCGGCCCGCCTCCACGATCCGCCGCAGGAAGCGCCGGGTGCGCTCCTGCTGCGGATCACCGAAGACCTGCTCGGCGGTGCCGCGTTCCAGGACGACTCCGCCGTCGAGGAAGCACACCTGGTCGGCGACGTCGCGCGCGAAGCCCATTTCGTGCGTCGCCAGCACCATGGTCATGCCGTCGTCCTTCAGGTCCCGGACCACCTCCAGCACCTCACCCACGAGTTCGGGGTCGAGTGCCGCCGTGACCTCGTCCAGCAGCAACAGCCGGGGCCGGACGGCAAGGGCCCGTACGATCGCCACACGCTGCTGCTGGCCGCCGCTCAGCCGGTCGGGGTAGGCGTGGGCCTTGGCGGCCAGTCCGAGGCGCCCCAGCAGCCCTCTGGCGTGTTCCTCGGCCTCGGCCCGGGTGGCGCCGTGCACCCGGCGCGGCGCCAGCGTGATGTTGTCCAGCACGGTCATGTGCGGGAACAGGTTGTACGCCTGGAAGACCACACCGATGCGGCGCCGCACCGCGTCCTGGTCGGCACGGGGATCGGTGATCTCCTCGCCGTCCAGCCAGATCGCGCCGTCGTCGATCTCCTCCAGGAGGTTGGCGCAGCGCAGCAGCGTGGACTTGCCCGAGCCTGACGCGCCGATCAGCGCGGTCACCGTGTGCGGCGCGACCTCCAGATCGACGTCGCGCAGGACGACGGAGCCGCCGAAGGTCTTGCGGACGGACTCCATGCGCAGGACGGGTGCGTCCGTGGCGCTCACAGCGCTCCTCCCTGGGCCCGCTGCCGGTCCATGCGGGCCGTCAGCCAGTCCGTGAAGCGGGTCATCGGAATGGTCAGCGCCACGAACACCAGCCCCGCGACGATGTACGGCGTGTAGTTGAGGCTGCGGCCCACGATGATGTCGGCCGCCCGCACGGCGTCCACCGCGCCCCCGATCGACACCAGGCCCGTGTCCTTCTGCAGCGACACCAGGTCGTTGAGCAGCGGCGGCACCTGACGCCGTACCGCCTGGGGCAGGACGACGTAGCGCAGGGCCTGCCTGTTGGTGAGGCCCAGCGAGCGGGCCGCGGCGCGCTGGGACGGGTGGATCGACTCGATGCCGGCCCGGAACACCTCGGCCACGTACGCCGAGTACGTCAGCGTCAGCGCCGTACCGCCCAGCAGCACCGGATCGACCGTCACACCCTGCAGCCGCAGCGCCGGCACACCGAGGACCACGATCATCAGGTTGATGATCAGCGGAAGGCCGCGGAAGAAGTCGGTGTACGCCGCCGCCAGCACCCGTAGCGGGAAGAAGACCGGTCCGCGCAGGGTGCGCGCGATCGCGATCAGCATGCCCAGGACCAGGACGGCGACACCGCAGACCGCGAGCAGGCGGACGTTCAGCCACAGCCCTTCGAGGACCTTAGGCAGCGCCTCGCGCGCGTAGTCGGCGCTGAAGAACGTCTCCTTGGTGCGCGGCCAGCCCGGCGCCTCGACCACGACCAGGTACAGCACGACCGCTGTGACCAGCGTCGAGAGCGCCGCGACGGCCGTGGCGCGGCGGGCACGCGCGCGCTGGTGGCGCTCGCGTGCCCGCCGCCGTTCGGAGGGTACGTAACCGTCGGCGGAGCGTCCGTCGACGGTGCCGGTCATGTCGCCCTCGCTGTCGGCCCCCTCCCGGGCCGCCTCGCCCTCGGCGACGGTCACTTGAGCACCGGGGCGTCGACGGCGTCGGAGAGCCACTGCTTCTCCAGCTTCGCCAGGGTGCCGTCCTTGCGCAGGGCGTCGACGGCGCCGCTCACGCACGAGGTCAGCGCGCTGCCCTTGTCCAGCACCAGCCCGAACTGCTCGGGCGTGGCGCCCGCGTTCTCGAACTGGCCGACGATCTTCGCGTTCGTCACCTCGGCCGCGGTGATGTAGAACGCCGTTGGCAGGTCGACGACGATGGCGTCGACCTGGCCGTTCTTCAGGGCGGACTTGGCCTGGTCGTTCTTGGCGTACACCGCGGCCTCCTGCTTCGGCTTCACCACGTCGGTGATGTAGTCGAGGCTCGTGGTGCCCACCTGGGCGCCCAGCTTGAGGCCCTTCAGGTCCGCGATGCTCGTCGCGCCGGCGGCCTTGCCGCCCTTCAGGGCGATGACGGCCTGGCGCACGTCGTAGTAGCCGGAGGAGAAGTCGACGGCCTTCTTGCGCTCGGCGCTGATCGACACCTGGTTGATGTCGAAGTCGAAGGTCTTCACGCCGGGCGCGAACGCCTTGTTGAACGGCACGCTCTGCCATACGACGGCGCTCTTGTCGTATCCCAGCTGCCGGGCCACGGCGTAGCTGACCGCCGACTCGAAGCCCTTGCCGTTCGCCGGCTTGTCGTCCTTGAACCAGGGCTCGTAGGCCGGTTCGTCCGTCGCGATCGTCAGCTTGCCGGAGGTCTTCGTGGCCAACTTGCCCTTGGCGCAGCTCTTCGCGGCCGATCCGGACGGGGAGGCCGACGCGTCCCCCTCGGGCTGCGGAGCACAGCCGACAGCGGTGGCGAGCAGGGCTACGGTGGCGGCGGCCAGCGCACGGCGCAGGGTGCGAGGGGCGAGGTACATGGCGGGAGATTGGCAGCGAACCCCGCGTTTGTCCAGGTCATGGCGGTAAGTGTCCGCATAGTGGGAGCGGGTGTTGCAGTCGTGTGAACGTCGCTCCGAGCGTGGCCCCTTGGCCTGGGCCGCCGGCCGAGGGCAGGGTGGGAGACCGGCGGCCCTACCGCCGAGGAGCCGTCATCCTCCGCGGTCCTGCCTCCAGTTCAGCGCGTGACACGGCGCGTCGGGAGCGCGCACGCGCCCCCAGCGCGTGCGAAACGTTCACACGGGGCGCGGAGGAGAGCGCGCCCGGCGCTCACCACCCGCGCGCGTGCCACTCCGGCAGATGCGGCCGCTCCGCCCCCAGCGTCGTGTCGTTGCCGTGCCCGGGATACACCCAGGTCTCGTCCGCCAGCACGTCGAAGAGCTTCGCCTCCACGTCGCCGATCAAGCTGGCGAAAGCCTTCGGGTCCTTGCGCGTGTTGCCGACACCGCCCGGGAAGAGGCAGTCGCCGGTGAAGACGTGCGGGTGGCCGTGCGGGTCGTCGTAGACCAGCGCGATCGAGCCCGGGGTGTGCCCGACGAGATGCCGCGCGGTGAGCTCCACGCGGCCCACCCTGATGACGTCGCCGTCGTCCACGAGGACATCGGTGGGCACGGGGATACCGGGGGCGTCCTCGCGGCCGGCGTACGTACGCGCGCCCGTGGCGGCGACGACCTCGGCGAGCGCCTGCCAGTGGTCGCCGTGCTGATGCGTGGTGACCACGGACGCGATGCCGTCGTCACCGATCATGCCGAGGAGCGTCCCCGCCTCGTTGGCGGCGTCGATCAGGAGCTGCTCGTCGGTGGCCCGGCAGCGCAGCAGATAGGCGTTGTTGTCCATCGGGCCGACCGCGATCTTCGTGATCATCAGGTCTTTCAGCTCATGCACATCCGCCGGTCCGCCGACCCGTACCTCTCCGGTGTACGTCATGGTGATCAGCCTATAGCGGGGACCGGCCCGCGGACGGTCGGCGGCCTACAGCGGGGGCAGTTTCGGCAGTGTGCCCTTCGTGGTCAGGCCGGATCCGTCGCGCCGTCCGGCGAGCCAGCCCAACAGCTCGGCGGTCGTACCCTCGACCGCGACCGGGTCGCCCTCGGCGCCGCCGCCCGTGGTCCAGGTCCGGCCGTCGCCGGTGGCCAGGCCGGTCGAGGGCACGTCCTTGTGCCCGGCGAAGCGATCCGCCAGGAATTCGATCTCCCGGTCCGCGAACTCCGCCGGAAGATCCTCCAGCTCGTACCCGACGCCGAGGTCCACATGGTGCAGCTCGACCTCGGCCCACCTGCGGAACGGCACCCGGGACGCGGAGTCGGTGACCCCGTTGCGCAGCTCCACCGTGCGCGCCCAGTCCGCCGGCGCGTCTCCCGTCGCCAGGAAGCGGGCCGCGCTCTCGCGCAGGTCGGCGAGCTGGGCGTCGAGCGGACGCGGGGCGTCACGCTCGATGTCGGCGTCCCGCGCCTCGGCGCTCACGTACATGGGCCGGCCTTCGAGAACGTTCACGAGCGCGTCCGCGTTCCGAGCGAGGTGGGCGAGGACATGGCCGCGGGTCCAGCCGGGGAGCCGTGACGGCTCGGCGAGCGACGCGTTGTCCAGTGCGGCGACCGCGCTGAGAAGCCGTTCGGTCGCGTCACGTACACATGCCAGGTCATGAGCGTGATCAATCATGGGGCTGACATTAGCCCCGCCACACCTTCGGGTGAAGGTGGTGAACCCGGTCCGCAAATCGAAAGCACGTGCTATATCGTCGAAGGTGGCGTCGGGCATGCTGGATGGCCGGGGGTTGTTATGCGATCGGGCAATCCGACCGGCGTTGTCAGTGGCTCCCCCTAGTCTGAAGAAGCACGGGGGCCCCGCCCCTGTCACTTCTCTCAAGAAAGGTGCGGACCGGCGTGGCCGACCGTCTCATCGTCCGTGGCGCGCGCGAGCACAACCTGAAGAATGTCTCGCTCGACCTGCCTCGTGACTCGCTCATCGTCTTCACGGGCCTGTCCGGGTCGGGCAAGTCCTCCCTGGCCTTCGACACGATCTTCGCGGAGGGCCAGCGCCGCTACGTGGAGTCGCTCTCCTCGTACGCCCGGCAGTTCCTCGGCCAGATGGACAAGCCGGACGTGGACTTCATCGAGGGCCTGTCCCCGGCGGTCTCCATCGACCAGAAGTCGACCTCGCGCAACCCGCGCTCCACGGTCGGCACCATCACCGAGGTCTACGACTACCTGCGCCTGCTCTTCGCACGGATCGGCAAGCCGCACTGCCCCGAGTGCGGCCGCCCGATCTCGCGCCAGTCGCCGCAGGCCATCGTGGACCGGGTCCTGGAGCTGCCGGAGGGGAGCCGTTTCCAGGTGCTCTCGCCGCTCGTGCGCGAGCGCAAGGGCGAGTTCGTGGACCTCTTCGCCGACCTGCAGACCAAGGGCTACTCCCGCGCCCGCGTGGACGGCCAGACCATCCAGCTCTCCGAGCCGCCCGCGCTGAAGAAGCAGGAGAAGCACACCATCGAGGTGGTCGTGGACCGCCTCACGGTGAAGGAGTCCGCCAAGCGCCGTCTCACCGACTCCGTGGAGACCGCCCTCGGCCTGTCCGGCGGCATGATCGTGCTCGACTTCGTCGACCTCCCCGAGGACGACCCCGAGCGCGAGCGCATGTACTCCGAGCACCTGTACTGCCCCTACGACGACCTGTCCTTCGAGGAGCTGGAGCCCCGCTCCTTCTCCTTCAACTCGCCCTTCGGCGCCTGCCCCGACTGCACCGGCATCGGCACGCGCATGGAGGTCGACCCGGAACTGATCGTCCCGGACCCGGACAAGACCCTGGACGAGGGCGCCCTCCACCCCTGGTCGCACGGACACACCAAGGACTACTTCGGCCGTCTGATCGGCGCCCTCGCGGACGCCCTCGGCTTCCGCACGGACATCCCGTTCGCGGGCCTGCCGCAGCGCGCGAAGAAGGCCCTGCTGTACGGCCACAAGACCCAGATCGAGGTGCGCTACCGCAACCGCTACGGCCGCGAGCGCGTCTACACCACACCCTTCGAGGGCGCGGTGCCGTTCGTGAAGCGCCGGCACAGCGAGGCCGAGAGCGACGCCAGCCGTGAGCGCTTCGAGGGCTACATGCGCGAGGTGCCCTGTCCCTCCTGTGAGGGCACACGCCTGAAGCCGATCGTCCTCGCGGTCACGGTCATGGAGAAGTCGATCGCCGAGGTCTCCGCGATGTCGATCAGCGACTGCGCGGACTTCCTCGGCCGGCTGAAGCTGAACGCCCGGGACAAGAAGATCGCCGAGCGGGTGCTGAAGGAGGTCAACGAACGGCTGCGCTTCCTGGTCGACGTCGGCCTGGACTACCTCTCGCTGAACCGCGCGGCCGGCACGCTCTCCGGCGGCGAGGCCCAGCGCATCCGGCTCGCCACCCAGATCGGCTCCGGCCTCGTCGGCGTCCTGTATGTGCTGGACGAGCCGTCCATCGGTCTGCACCAGAGGGACAACCACCGGCTGATCGAGACCCTGGTCCGGCTGCGTGACATGGGCAACACGCTCATCGTCGTGGAGCACGACGAGGACACCATCAAGGTCGCCGACTGGGTCGTGGACATCGGCCCGGGCGCAGGCGAGCACGGCGGCAAGGTGGTGCACAGCGGCTCGCTGAAGGAGCTGCTCGCCAACACCGAGTCGCAGACCGGCGCGTACCTGTCGGGCCGCAAGGCGATCCCGGTTCCGGACGTCCGCCGGCCCCGTGACCCGTCCCGGCGGCTCACCGTGCACGGCGCCCGTGAGAACAACCTGCAGGACATCGACGTGTCCTTCCCGCTGGGCGTGTTCACGGCCGTCACGGGCGTCTCCGGCTCCGGCAAGTCGACGCTGGTCAACGACATCCTCTACACGCACCTGGCCCGCGAGCTGAACGGCGCGCGCAACGTCCCCGGCCGGCACACGCGCGTGGACGGCGACGACCTGGTCGACAAGGTCGTGCACGTCGACCAGTCGCCGATCGGCCGCACCCCGCGGTCCAACCCGGCGACGTACACCGGTGTCTTCGACCACGTCCGCAAGCTGTTCGCCGAGACCACCGAGGCGAAGGTCCGCGGCTACCTGCCGGGCCGCTTCTCCTTCAACGTCAAGGGCGGCCGCTGCGAGAACTGCGCGGGCGACGGCACGATCAAGATCGAGATGAACTTCCTCCCGGACGTCTACGTCCCCTGCGAGGTCTGCCACGGCGCCCGGTACAACCGGGAGACCCTGGAGGTCCACTACAAGGGCAAGTCCATCGCCGACGTGCTGAACATGCCCATCGAGGAGGCCACCGACTTCTTCGAGGCCGTCCCGGCCATCTCCCGGCACCTGAGGACGCTGAAGGACGTCGGCCTCGGCTACGTCCGCCTCGGCCAGTCCGCCACCACCCTCTCCGGCGGTGAGGCCCAGCGCGTGAAGCTGGCCAGCGAGCTGCAGAAGCGCTCCACCGGGCGCACGGTCTACGTCCTGGACGAGCCGACCACCGGTCTGCACTTCGAGGACATCAGCAAGCTGCTGACGGTCCTCGGCGGCCTGGTCGACAAGGGCAACACGGTCATCGTCATCGAGCACAACCTCGATGTGATCAAGACCGCCGACTGGGTCGTGGACATGGGTCCGGAGGGCGGCGCCGGCGGTGGTCTCGTGGTCGCCGAGGGCACGCCCGAGGAGGTCGCCGGGGTTCCGGCCAGCCACACCGGCAAGTTCCTGCGCGAGATCCTCGGCGCCGACCGCATCAGCGACGCCGAACCTGTGCCGGCGCAGCGTGCCGCCACGACCAGGAAGACGGCCGCGGCGACGACGGCGGCGAAGAGGACGGTGACGGCCAAGGCCAACAACACGGCCACCAAGAAGGCCGCCGCGGCCACCAAGAAGGCGGCGCCCGCGAAGAAGACGACACGGGCACGCAAAGCCTGACACATCACGGTCAAGGCCTGACGCAGCACCAGAAAAGGGGCGCCCCGCGGGAACTCCCCGCGGGGCGCCGCTCGTTCCACCATCAGCCACCCCGGCTCCGAGGTCCGACAGATCGCCGCCCCCCCGGGTCCGGCCGCACCTTGACAGCAGCAGAGCGAAAGAGAAAAGGGGTCGCTCACAGGTCACCGAGCTCGGCCGCGTACGGCGGCTCGGCCCCCGCCCGCGAGCAGGTGATCGCCGCCGCACGCGCCGCGAAGCGCAGCAGCCGCGTCCAGCCCTCCGTCCCGAGGGCGACGAGCGCTTCCGCCGACAGCGCGTCCAGGGCGGACAGCCCGTGCAACAGGGCTGCGTTCACCGTGTCACCGGCGCCGATGGTGTCCACCACGGCGACCTCCACACCCGGTACGGAGTGCTCCCCGCCGTCCCGGGTGAAGACGGTCAGACCCTCCCCGCCCCGGGTCACCACCACGGCCGCGGGTCCCGCGGCCAGCCACTCGTGCGGGCCGCCGCCCAGCCACTCGGCGTCCTCAGCGGAGAGCTTCAGCAGCGTCACCGAGGGCAGCCAGCTCTTGAAACGCGCCCGGTAGGCGTCCGCGTCCGGGATGAGCCCCGCCCGGATGTTGGGGTCGAGCGCGGTGAACAGCCCCTGTCCGGCCGCCGTGCGCATGAGCTCCTCGTAGGCGCTCGCTCCCGGTTCCAGGACGAGCGAGCAGGTGCCGAAGGACACCGCGCGGGTGCCGGGGGGCAGCGCGACGGGCGCGGTGAACAGACGGTCGGCGGTGCCGTCGACATAGAAGGAGTACGCGGCCGAGCCACCGTCGTCGATGGTGGCCACCGCCAGGGTCGTCGGCTCCGACCCGCGCTGCACGCCCGACACGTCCACCCCGGCCCGGCGCAGCCCCTCGAGCAGGGCCTCGCCGAAGGCGTCGTGCGACGTCCGCGAGCAGAAGGCGGTGCGGGAGCCGAGCCGGCCCAGGGCCACGGCGGTGTTGTACGGGCCACCGCCGAGCGCCGGCTTCAGGTCCGCGAGGGCACCGGAGCCCTGCGGCACCAGGTCGATCAGTGCCTCACCGGCGACGACGATCACGAGGTGGTTCCCTTCTCCGACAGCGTGGATGACATGGGGGAATCGGTGTGCTCGGGCGTCCGGGACCGGCCCGGCTCCTCCGGGCACCCGCAGGAGGTGCGGTGGACGAACGTGCACGGCAGCCGTACCGTCCGGGCCGGCCGACGCGGCTCGTCCAGGCGGTTCAGGAGCACCTGGACGGCCTGTGCGCCCAGCTCCCTGCTCGGCTGGGCGACGGCGGTGAGCCGTGGTGAGAACAGGTCGGCCCAGGCGAAGTCGTCGAAGCAGCACAGGGCGATGTCGTCCGGGACGGACAGACCGTGCCGGCGCAGGGCGCGCAGGGCGCCGATGGTCATCGCGTTGTTGGCGGTGACGAGTGCCGTGGGCGGTTCGGGCAGGGCGAGCAGGGCGGCCGTGGCCTGCTCGGCACCCGCCGACTCGGAGTTGCCGGACACCAGGAGCCGTTCGTCGTGGGCCAGGCCGGCGGCGCTGAGGCCGTCCTGGTAGCCGGAGACGCGCTCATCGGTGGTGCTGAGCCCGGGCAGGCCCGCGACCAGGCCGATCCGGCGGTGGCCCAGCCCGGCGAGGTGGGTGACGAGCCGAGCGGTCGGATCGGCGCTGTCGGCGCAGACCTGGTCGTACCAGGGCGCGCTCTCGCCGGGGACGGCGCCGGTGCCACCACCGGTCGCGGAGGCGTTCAGCACACCCGCGTCGATCACCCGGTCCAGGAACACGGTCGGTACGGCATGGCGGCGCAGGTAACCGACCAGATCGTGAGGATGCGCGGACGGGGCGACGATCATGCCGTCGACCCGGCGTTCATGGAGGAGCTGCACGACCTTGCGCTCGTGCCCGGGGTCGTCGTGCGGATCCGCGATGAGCAGGCTGTATCCCGCCTCCAGGGCGGCTGACTCGACGCCCTGGAGGATCTCCGTGAAGTACGGGTTGCTGATCGCCGATACCGCGAGCCCGATCGAGCGGGTGCGGGAGGTCACCAGGGAGCGGGCCAGGGTGTTGGGGGTGTAACCGAGGGCGTCGACGGCGTCCAGCACGGCCTGGCGCGTGTGGGGCAGCACCGGGCGGGTGCCGTTCAGGACGTGGGAAACGGTCGCCACGGAGACTCCGGCGCTCCGCGCGACGTCCGCCATGGTGGCCATCGCGTCTCCCTCCCTGAGCCGACTGAGCCGACTGCGCCGACCCAGCGGACCGGCCGCACCGGATGCGGTGGGCCGGCACACTGCACGGACGTACGGCATGGACGCACTGCGGGGACCGGCGGAACCGTCCGGACTGGACGGCCGTGGCCCTTCCGGCCGGGACGCTATCCCATCGAGCACCCCCGCGTAAACGCTTGCGTAAGCGTTTACGTCCTCTTCGAGGTTCCGCCGACGCTCCCTGCCCTCACCGTCACTCTCTGATGCCTTCACCCGGCAGTCCTGGCCATGCCCGGCAGTCCTGGCCCCGTCCGGCAGTCCTGGCCCCGTCCGGCAGTTCTGGCCCCGTCCGGCAGCCCCGGCCCCGCCCTGAAGCCGGTACTTCTGTCCGGGTATCGTCGCCCTGCACACCCCTTGAGCAGTGGAGTTCCAGATGCCTGCCCGCCCCTCCGCGAGCCGCCGTACCGTCCTTCGAGGAGCAGCCGTGGCCCCGGTCGCCGGACTCGGTCTGACGGCATGCTCGGCGCCGGGCGGCGAGGTCGCGGCCGCCCCGACCGCGCCGGTCGACCTCGGTGCCGAGGGTGAGGTCTCGAAGGGCGGCGCGAAGCTGTACCGGGATCACAACGTGGTCGTCAGCCGCGACGGGAGCGGCCGGCTGAAGGCGTACAGCACCGTGTGCACGCACGCGGGGTGTCCCATCAACAAACTGCAGGGGACGACCCTGGTCTGCCCCTGCCACGGCAGTCAGTTCGACGCCGTGACGGGCAAGGTGGTCCAGTCGCCGGCCACCGAGCCCCTGGCCGAGCTGCCGGTGAGGGCCGTGAACGGCAGGATCATCGCCGGTCCCGGCGCCTGACGGGACCGCTCGGACGTCCTGGACGTGCGGCCGTCCTGCGCCGTCGCCCCGCGCCGCCCGGCCGGCAGCCCCCGGTGGCAGCCGCCGGCGGCGGCCCAGCGTGCTGGGCTCTCGCGATACCTCAACAGGCCTGTGTCCAGGGTGAGTTCACTCCCACTCCCACGCGATGCCGACGACGCCCGGACGTATCCGCGGCTCGACCACGTGGACGCAGTGGTGGGGCCCGGTGACCGGCAGTTCGTGCCGGCCGCTACGCGGGGCCGCCGTCGAGTGCTGGGTGAAGCGATGGCAGCGCACCGGCAGTGCCGCCGCGTCGAACCGCACCTGCAGGGCGTACTGGCCGCCGGGGAAGCCGAACCGGTGGAGGTACTCGCGGGATGCCCCGGCCGTGCCGTCCTCGATGCCGTAGCGGAACAGGAAGGTGTCCCCGGAGCGCAGCCGGGTGCCGAAGAGCAGCTCCGCCACCAGGACGCCGGTGTCCTGGTCCCAGCGGACGCGTCCGGTGCGGCAGTTCTCCAGCGCCCGCACTCTGATCTCGCGCGGACGGCAGCCGGGGTCGCCGTGGTGCACGGCGAGAAAGCGGTCCAGGCCGTCGCGGTGGGCCCGCACGATGTGGTGGGCCTCCCGGCTCGCGAGCTCGCGCCGGGCGCCGATGTGGACGCATTCGTGGTGGCCCAGCGTGTGCAGGCCGTCGGGGGACCAGCCCAGCTCGGCCCGGAGTCGGTCCAGCACGTCCGAGGCCTCGATCAGGGAGCGGTACGAGCGCACAGCCGGGCGGCCGGCCGCCGCGCGCTCGCCGGCCTCGGCCAGCAGCCGGATCAGCGACTCGTCCGGCAGCTGGAGGATCTCCTCCAGCGCCCGTACCGCCCGCAACGACTCCGGGCGCTGCGGGCGGCGGGCACCCTGCTGCCAGTAACTCAGGCTGGTGACACCGACCTTGACCCCGTGCCGGGACAGATGGTGCTGGACGCGCTGGAGCGGCAGTCCGCGTGCGGCGATCGCGGCGCGCAGCGCCACATGAAAGGGGCCGCCCCGTAGGGCCGTGTCCAGTTCCGCGGTGGGGACGTGCGCGTACTCCGTGGCATGCGGCATGCCGGGGCGCCTTTCTGTGAGGTGTCACTACGGCTGGTCAGACCGTCTGAGCAGGTGCGCGGGGCCACCCCCGTGGCACCGGTGGACGCCCGTGACTGCGCACGCCGCGCCCGTACGCGTGCGTGTACGGCCCCGAGTTCCCCCGCATTGAAGCGTGTTGACCAGACCCCGACAACACCTCGAACCCGCCACGGCCGTGGCCGGCCACGAGAACCGGAGCGCGGCCGCCGGTCACCGGCAGGGCGTCGGCCTGCGCGTCCGGCGGGATGATCAGCACGTGCCGGAGACCTGGGGTTCGCCGTTGATCGCACGCCGTGACGGCCGGCGCGGCGGGCTCGGCGCCGCGGCCGCGGATCGCCGGGACCGGATCGTCCGGCACCTGATCGCTACCGGGCCGCCCCCCGGCCGACACCGGCTGGGACGGCGACGGCCTCGCGGCGCGGGGCGGGCGTTGTCCACAGGCCCGACGCGGTGTCGGTGCTCGCCAGTAGGGTGTGAGACATGGCCGATCCCTCCAGCTACCGCCCCAGGCCGGGTGAGATCCCGGACTCCCCGGGGGTGTACAGGTTCCGTGACGAGCACCTCCGGGTGATCTACGTCGGAAAGGCGAAAAGCCTGCGCCAGCGCCTGGCGAACTACTTCCAGGACCTGGCGAACCTGCACCCGCGCACCCGGACGATGGTGACCACCGCCGCGTCCGTGGAGTGGACCGTGGTGTCCACGGAGGTCGAGGCCCTCCAGCTGGAGTACTCCTGGATCAAGGAGTACGACCCCCGGTTCAACGTCAAGTACCGCGACGACAAGAGCTACCCGTACCTCGCGGTGACGATGAACGAGGAGTTCCCGCGCGTGCAGGTGATGCGCGGTCACAAGAAGAAGGGTGTCCGCTACTTCGGTCCGTACGGGCACGCGTGGGCCATCCGGGACACCGTCGACCTGCTGCTGCGCGTGTTCCCGGTGCGCACCTGCTCGGCCGGCGTGTTCAAGAACGCCGCCCGCACCGGCCGTCCCTGCCTGCTCGGCTACATCGGCAAGTGCTCCGCTCCTTGCGTCGGCCGGATCGGCTCCGAGGACCACCAGGAGCTGGCCGAGGAGTTCTGCGACTTCATGGCCGGCCGCACCGGCACCTACCTCCGCCGTCTGGAGAAGCAGATGATGGAGGCGGCGGAGGAGATGGAGTACGAGCGGGCCGCCCGGCTGCGCGACGACATCGAGGCCCTGAAGAAGGCCATGGAGAAGAACGCCGTCGTGCTCGCCGACGCGACCGACGCCGACCTCGTCGCCGTCGCCGAGGACGAGCTGGAGGCGGCCGTGCAGATCTTCCATGTGCGGGGCGGCCGGGTGCGCGGCCAGCGGGGCTGGGTGACCGACAAGGTCGAGGAGATCACCACCGGCGCCCTGGTCGAGCATGCCCTGCAGCAGCTCTACGGCGAGGAGACGGGTGACACGGTCCCCAAGGAGGTCCTGGTCCCGGCGCTGCCCGAGCCCGTCGAGCCGGTCCAGGAGTGGCTGACCGTGCGCCGTGGGGCGAGCGTCTCCCTGCGCATCCCGCAGCGCGGCGACAAGAAGGCGCTGATGGAGACCGTCCAGCGCAACGCCCAGCAGGCGCTCGTGCTGCACAAGACCAAGCGCGCCTCCGATCTGACCACGCGCTCGCGCGCCCTGGAGGAGATCGCCGAGGCCCTGGACCTGGACAGCGCGCCGCTGCGGATCGAGTGCTACGACATCTCGCATCTCCAGGGGGACGACGTGGTCGCCTCCATGGTCGTCTTCGAGGACGGCCTGCAGCGCAAGGGGGAGTACCGCCGCTTCCAGATCAAGGGCTTCGCGGGCCAGGACGACGTCCGCTCCATGCACGAGGTGATCACCCGCCGCTTCCGGCGCTATCTCGCCGAGAAGGAGAGGACGGGGGAGTGGACCGACGGCGAGGAGACCGCCGTGGACGGCGAGAGCGCCCTCCCCGACGCCGCGCCGCTCACCACCTCGCCGAAGGACGACGACGGCCGCCCCAGGAAGTTCGCGTACCCGCCGCAGCTGGTCGTCGTCGACGGCGGCCGGCCCCAGGTCGCCGCGGCCCGGCGCGCCCTCGACGAGCTGGGCATCGACGACATCGCCGTCTGCGGCCTCGCCAAGCGGCTGGAGGAGGTCTGGGTGCCCGGCGAGGACGACCCGGTGGTCCTGCCGCGCACCAGCGAGGGCCTGTACATGCTCCAGCGCGTCCGGGACGAGGCCCACCGGTTCGCGATCACCTACCAGCGGACCAAGCGTGCCAAGCGCTTCCGGGCCGGCCCCCTGGACGACGTCCCCGGCCTCGGCGAGACCCGCAAGCAGGCACTCATCAAGCATTTCGGCTCGGTGAAGAAGCTGCGGTCCGCCACAATCGAACAGATCCAGGAGGTGCCCGGGATAGGCCGGAAGACGGCCGAGACCATCGCCGCGGCCCTCGCCCGGGCGACCCCGGCCGCACCCGCCGTGAACACGGCGACCGGAGAGATCATTGATGATGGGGAACCCGATACGACGGGGGGTTCCTCGGGGGAGCCCGTGACCGCGGGTCTCCCGGACGAACGACGGGGGCAGGAGACATGACCGAGCACGACGCACAGCCCACAGCGGACCGAGATCCGGCCCACGAGGAAGCGGACCGGGACCAGCCGCGGTCCGCGGCCGGCGAGCAGCCCGCCACGCAGGAAAACGGAGCACAGGTGAGCACGGACGGTACGTCCGCCCAGGCCCCCGAAGCGGCCATCCCCGAGCTGGTGATCATCTCCGGCATGTCCGGGGCGGGACGGTCGACAGCGGCGAAGTGTCTGGAGGACCTCGGCTGGTTCGTCGTGGACAACCTCCCGCCCGCTCTCATCCCCACGATGGTGGAGCTGGGTGCCCGCTCGCAGGGCAACGTGGCGCGGATCGCGGTCGTCGTGGACGTGCGGGGCCGGCGCTTCTTCGACAACCTGCGCGAGTCCCTCGCGGACCTGGACACCCGGGGCGTCACCCGGAGGATCGTCTTCCTGGAGTCCTCCGACGAGGCCCTGGTGCGCCGCTTCGAGTCGGTACGCCGTCCGCACCCCCTGCAGGGCGACGGCCGCATCGTCGACGGCATCGCGGCCGAGCGCGAGCTGCTGCGCGAGCTGCGCGGGGACGCCGACCTGGTGATCGACACCTCCAGCCTGAACGTGCACGAGCTGCGCGCCAAGATGGACGCCCAGTTCGCCGGCGAGGAGGAGCCGGAGCTGCGGGCCACCGTGATGTCCTTCGGCTTCAAGTACGGCCTCCCGGTCGACGCGGACCTGGTCGCGGACATGCGGTTCCTGCCCAACCCGCACTGGGTCCCGGAGCTGCGCCCGTACACCGGCCTGAACGAGGAGGTCGCCGCGTATGTCTTCAACCAGCCCGGGGCGAAGGAGTTCCTCGACCGCTACGCCGAACTGCTGCGGCTCATCGCGGCGGGCTACCGGCGCGAGGGCAAGCGGTATGTGACCATCGCCATCGGCTGTACCGGCGGCAAGCACCGCTCGGTCGCCGTGTCGGAGAAGCTCGCCGCGCGCCTCGCGGCCGAGGGTGTGGAGACGGTGGTCGTACACCGGGACATGGGACGGGAATGACGGAACGTACACGGCGGCTCAGCCGGCTGCGCAGGATGGTGCCGGAGGGACGCGCGAGCCGGACGGCCGCCGAGGGCCGCCCGGCCCGCCCCGCCGAGGCCCGCGGCGGACGGCCCCGCCGCCGGGGCGCACAGCCCAAGGTGGTCGCGCTCGGCGGCGGCATGGGCCTGTCCGCCTCGCTCGCCGCGCTGCGCCGGATCACCGGCGACCTCACGGCCGTGGTCACGGTGGCCGACGACGGCGGTTCCAGCGGCCGGCTGCGCGACGAGCTGGGTGTGCTGCCGCCCGGCGACCTGCGCAAGGCGCTGGCCGCGCTGTGCGGTGACGACGACTGGGGCCAGACCTGGGCCCGCGTGATCCAGCACCGCTTCACCTCCCAGGGCGACCTGCACGACCACGCGGTCGGCAATCTGCTGATCGTCGCCCTGTGGGAGCAGCTCGGCGACCATGTGCAGGCGCTGGACCTGGTCGGCAAGCTGCTCGGCGCGCACGGGCGCGTGCTGCCCATGTCCGCCGTCCCGCTGGAGCTGCAGGCCCTGGTCAAGGGGCACGATCCCGATCGCCCGGACGACGTGGACACCGTGCGCGGGCAGGCGACGGTCGCGCTGACGCCCGGCGAGGTCCAGTCGGTGCACCTGGTGCCGCACGACCCGCCCGCCGTGCCCGAGGCGGTGGCGGCGGTCCTGGACGCGGACTGGGTGGTGCTCGGCCCCGGCTCCTGGTTCTCCTCGGTGATCCCGCACCTGCTCGTCCCCGAGCTGCTGGACGCCCTCACGGAGACCAAGGCACGCAAGGTGCTGTCCTTGAACCTCGCTCCGCAGCCGGGAGAAACCGAGGGCTTCTCCCCGCAGCGTCATTTGGAGGTTTTGGGGCGACACGCCCCTAAACTCGCCCTGGACGTGGTGCTGGCCGACGAGGCCGCTGTGCCCGACCGCGACTCGCTCACCGAGGCCGCCAAACGGCTGGGAGCCGCGATCGAGCTGGCGCCGGTGGCCCGGACCGATGGATCACCCCGGCACGATCCGGAGCTGTTGGCCGCCGCGTACGACCGTATTTTTCGGATGCATGGAAGGATCGGCCCATGGCGATGACGGCAGCGGTGAAGGACGAGATCTCCCGGCTCCCCGTCACCCGGACCTGCTGCAGGAAGGCGGAGGTCTCCGCCATTCTGCGGTTCGCCGGCGGCCTTCACCTGGTGAGCGGGCGCATCGTGATCGAGGCGGAGCTGGACACCGCGATGGCGGCCCGCCGTCTCAAGCGGGACATCCTGGAGATCTTCGGCCACAGCTCCGAGCTGATCGTGATGGCGCCCGGCGGGCTGCGCCGCGGCTCGCGCTACGTCGTCCGGGTCGTCGCGGGTGGTGACCAGCTGGCCCGCCAGACGGGCCTCGTGGACGGCCGGGGCCGCCCGATCCGTGGGCTGCCCCCGCAGGTGGTCTCCGGGGCCACCTGTGACGCCGAGGCGGCCTGGCGCGGGGCTTTCCTGGCGCACGGTTCGCTGACCGAGCCCGGCCGTTCCTCGTCCCTGGAGGTGACCTGCCCGGGCCCGGAGGCCGCGCTCGCGCTGGTCGGCGCCGCCCGCCGGCTGTCCATCGCCGCCAAGGCGCGCGAGGTGCGGACGGTGGACCGGGTGGTCGTCCGCGACGGGGACGCGATCGGGGCGCTGCTGACCCGGCTCGGCGCGCACGAGTCCGTGCTGGCGTGGGAGGAGCGCCGGATGCGCCGCGAGGTGCGGGCCACCGCCAACCGGCTCGCCAACTTCGACGACGCCAACCTGCGCCGTTCGGCCCGTGCCGCCGTGGCCGCCGGTGCGCGCGTGCAGCGGGCGCTGGAGATCCTCGGCGACGAGGTGCCCGAGCACCTCGCGGCGGCGGGCCGGCTGCGCATGGAGCACAAGCAGGCCTCCCTGGAGGAGCTGGGCGCGCTCGCCGACCCGCCGCTGACCAAGGACGCGGTCGCGGGCCGGATCCGCCGCCTGCTGGCGATGGCCGACAAGCGCGCCGCCGACCTGGGCATCCCGGGCACGGAGGCGAACCTCAGCGAGGAGCTGGCCGACAACCTGGCCGGCTGACCGACGCACCCCAAGTCGCCGGTGCCGTACGCCCGTTCGGGTGGTCGGCACCGGCGTAGCGTGTCCATGAAGCGCTCTTGACTCGATCATGAGGTGACATGAGCCTGGCAACCTGTTCGCCGCTGTGGCGGACCACCGCTAGGGGGGTTCATGAGACACGGAGCGAGATCGATCCTCGCTGTCGGCGCGCTTCTCATCGGCGGAGCGAGCCTTGCGCCCATCGCCCAGGCACAGAGCGGAGACCCGGCGCCGGCCGGCTCGGACGAGGTCCGGGTCTACCGGGCCGACGTCACCCCGCAGCAGATTCCCCTGCTCCTCGACGCCGGACAGGACGGACAGGAACTCGGTGAGCAGGTCACCGGCCGGGGGAAGACGCAGGTCGAGGTCTACCTCACCGACCGGCAGGCCGCGAAGCTGCGGAAACAGGGCGTCGGCCTCACCGAGCACACCCTGTCGGCGGGTGCGCTGGCGCGCCTCACGCGTGCCTCCCAGGGCGTGTTCCGCCCGTACGGCGGAGGTGGCGGCCTGAAGGAGGAGATCCTCCGCACCGCCCGGACCCACCCCGGCCTGACCAAGGTCGAGTCCATCGGCAAGACGGTCGACGGCCAGGACATCCTCGCGCTCAAACTCACCGGGAACGCGAGGAGGACGAAGGACGGCTCCAGGCCGTCCGTGCTGTATCTGTCCAACCAGCACGCGCGTGAGTGGATCACGACGGAGATGACCCGTCGGCTGATGCACTACTACCTGGACAACTACCGGACGGACAAGCGCCTTCGGAAGATCGTCGACTCGACCGAGCTGTGGTTCGTCATCTCGGCCAACCCCGACGGCTACGACTACACGTTCAAGAACGCCGGCACCCGCCTGTGGCGCAAGAACCTGCGGGACGTCAACGGCGACGGGGTCATCGGCGCGGGCGACGGCGTCGACCTCAACCGCAACTTCCCCTACAAGTGGGGATATGACGACGAGGGTTCGTCCCCCAACCCCACCAGCGAGACCTACCGCGGCGCGAGCCCCGAGTCCGAGCCCGAGACCAAGGCGCTGGACGGCTTCGAGAAACGCGTCGGGTTCCGGTACGCCGTCAACTACCACTCCGCCGCCGAACTCCTCCTGTACGGCGTCGGCTGGCAGGTCGCCACCCCCAGCCCCGACGACGTCCTGTACAAGGCGCTCGCCGGCACCCCGGACAACCCGGCCATCCCGGGCTACCACTCGCAGCTCTCCTCGGAGCTGTACACCACCAACGGCGAGGCGGACGGGCACGCGTCGAACGTCAACCGCGTCGCGATGTTCACCCCCGAGATGTCGACCTGCCAGACCGCGTCGAACGTCGACCCGAACGACGCCTGGAAGCCCGAGGACTGCCCGTCGGAGTTCAGCTTCCCCGACGACGAGAAGCTGATCCAGCAGGAGTTCGCCAAGAACATCCCGTTCGCGCTCTCCGTCGCCGAGACCGCCGCGCACCCGGACAGGCCGGCCTCCTCGGTCGGGCTGAGCGCGGCCGACTTCACCCCGGCGGCGTTCGCCACGTCGTACGCGTGGGGCGCGGACCAGGAGGTCTCCGTGGTCGTCCGCAAGGCGGTCCACGACAAGGAGCTGAAGTACCGCGTCAACGGCGGCCGGGTCCACGA
This sequence comes from Streptomyces filipinensis, assembly GCF_014649495.1. Taxonomy (GTDB): domain Bacteria; phylum Actinomycetota; class Actinomycetes; order Streptomycetales; family Streptomycetaceae; genus Streptomyces; species Streptomyces filipinensis. The sequence goes on from NZ_BMTD01000020.1 coordinate 151,028, forward strand.
GCGGACGCTGCGGCACTGGAAGGGCGGCACGACGTACGGCGGCAGGGACGACCTGTACTTCGACGACTACCGGGCCAAGGTGCCGGGTGGCCGGCCGGGCGACAAGGTCGAGGTGTGGTTCACCGGCGAGACGAAGAGCGGCGGGAAGGTCTCCAGCTCCCCCTTCACCTACACGGTCGCCGAGCGGCCCGGCGCCGACACACTCGTCGTCGCCGAGGAGGGCACGACGGCCACGCAGGCGCAGAAGTACGTCGACGCGCTCAGAGCGGCCGGGCACCGGGCGATCGTGTGGGACGTGGCCGGGCAGGGCGTCCCCGACGCGCTCGGCGTACTGAAGCACTTCCGGACGGTCGTGCACTACTCCGGCGCGAACGGCCCCGGCAACGCCACCCAGCTCCAGCTGCGCGCCTACCTCAACGAGGGCGGCAGGCTGATCGAGGCCGGTGAACTGGCGGGTGGCAGCGTGCGACTCGGCGACGGCAGCCTCTCGGACGACTTCAGCCAGTACTACCTCGGCGCCTACAGCCGTACGTCGACCAAGGGGGCCACCGCCTTCACCGGTTCGGGTGCCCTGGACGGCTACACCGGCGCCCTCGGCGACGCTCCCGGCAACCCGCTCGACAAGGCCGGCGTCTACAGCGTCACCTCCGACCAGCTGCCCGCGGCCGCGTACCCGCAGTTCACGAGCGCGGGAGCGGGCCGGTTCGCCGGAACCGCCAACCCCTACGGACCGTACGCCGGTTCGTACATGGCCGCCGCCGTGCACACCGACGACGCCTACAAGCGCCTCACCCGCACCATCGACCTCACCGGTGTCGGCGCCGCCGACAAGCCGGCCCTGACCACCCGGCTGCTGTGGGACACCGAGCCGGGCTACGACCACGCGGTCGTCGAGGCGCACACCGTGGGCGGCGACGACTGGACGACCCTGCCGGAGGCCGGCGGCGCCACCAGGACGGCCGTGCCGACGGACTGCGGGCAGGGCTTCCTGATCGCCGAGCATCCGTGGCTGAAGCACTATCTGACGCTCGCGGACAAGGCCTGCACCGCGACCGGCACCACCGGCTCCTGGAACAGCCTCACCGGCAGCTCCGGAGGCTGGCAGCAGGTCGCCTTCGACCTGAGCGCCTACGCCGGGAAGTCCGTCGAGGTCTCGATCAGCTACATCACCGACCCGGGCACCGGCGGACACGGAGTCCTCGCCGACGACGCCTCGCTCGTCGTCGGCGGCGCGGCCAGGGAGACCGAGGGGTTCGAGTCGTCCCTGGGCCCCTGGCACGTGGCCGGGCCGCCCGCGGGCAGCCCGGCCGTCCTCAAGGACTGGGCGCGCTCCGGGACGCTGTTCCAGACATACGGAGCCGTCGCCACGCACGACACCGTGCTCCTCGGTTTCGGCCTGGAGCAGGTGTCGTCGGCGGACGATCGGGCAGCCCTGGTGAGGAAGGCGTTCGCGGCGCTCGGCGGGTGAGGGCCGCCACGTTGACAGATCCCGCTCGCCTTGTTCCGACAGGTGAGCGGGAGCCCTCTCAGCGGTGCGCGAAAGGGGCCCTGATCAAGTGAGCCGACCCGCTCACGAACGAGTGAAGACGGCCCAAAAACTGCCCGACAATCCATACTGAATACGGGTGAATCCACTGCCGTTCCGGGACGGTCCGTACCCCTACTGGCGGGTACGGACTGCCTGCCCGTGTATGCGCCATCTCGATGTCACTCCGGGGCCGTCCGGGAGGTAGGGTCGGTGGTGGTCGGGGACATCCCAAACAGAGCTCGCCGGCACCGCATGGCCGGCGTACCAACGAGGAGATCGGTTCGTGACGATCCGCGTAGGCATCAACGGCTTCGGCCGCATCGGTCGTAACTACTTCCGCGCGCTGCTGGAGCAGGGTGCGGACATCGAGGTTGTGGCTGTCAACGACCTGGGTGACACCGCTACCACCGCTCACCTGCTCAAGTACGACACGATCCTGGGTCGCCTCAAGCAGGAGGTCTCCCACACCGCCGACACCATCACCGTCGACGGTCACACCATCAAGGTGCTGTCCGAGCGCAACCCGGCCGACATCCCCTGGGGCGAGCTGGGCGTCGACATCGTCATCGAGTCGACGGGCATCTTCACCAAGAAGGAAGACGCCGCGAAGCACATCGCCGGTGGTGCGAAGAAGGTCCTCATCTCGGCTCCGGCCAAGGACGAGGACATCACCATCGTGATGGGCGTCAACCAGGACAAGTACGACGCGGCGAACCACCACGTCATCTCCAACGCCTCCTGCACCACCAACTGTGTGGCGCCGATGGCGAAGGTCCTCGACGAGAACTTCGGCATCGTCAAGGGCCTGATGACGACGGTGCACGCGTACACGAACGACCAGCGCATCCTGGACTTCCCGCACAAGGACCTGCGCCGGGCCCGTGCCGCCGCCGAGAACATCATCCCGACGACCACGGGTGCCGCCAAGGCCACCGCCCTGGTGCTGCCGCAGCTCAAGGGCAAGCTGGACGGCATCGCCATGCGCGTCCCGGTCCCGACCGGCTCGGTCACCGACCTGGTCGTCGAGCTCGGCCGCGAGGTCACCAAGGAAGAGGTCAACGCCGCCTTCCAGAAGGCCGCCGAGGGCGAGCTGAAGGGCCTCCTCGACTACACCGAGGACCCGATCGTCTCCTCCGACATCGTCAACGCCCCGGCGTCCTGCACCTTCGACTCCTCCCTGACCATGGTCCAGGAGGGCAAGAACGTGAAGGTCATCGGTTGGTACGACAACGAGTGGGGCTACTCCAACCGCCTCGTCGACCTCACGGTCTTCGTCGGCAACCAGCTCTGATCGCCGCAGATCGCAGCAGCAGGACCTTGAAGTGAGAGCAGGGCTCGGGCAGCGCACCGTCGCGCTGCCCGGGCCCTGTCTCGCGCTCGGACCACGTCCTTTTACGATCAGGTGCACCACGAGCCCTCCCTTGGAGTCCACTCAATGAAGACGATCGACGAACTTCTCGCCGCCGGCGTGAGCGGCAAGCGGGTCTTCGTCCGCGCCGACCTCAACGTGCCGCTGGCGAGCGGCACCATCACCGACGACGGCCGGATCCGCGCCGTGCTGCCCACCGTCAAGGCCCTCGCCGACGCGGGCGCCAAGGTGGTCGTCGCCTCGCACCTGGGCCGCCCCAAGGGCGCCCCGGACCCCGCCTTCTCCCTCGCGCCCGCCGCCTCCCGCCTGGGTGAACTCCTCGGCTCCGCCGTGGCCTTCGCGGCCGACACCGTCGGGCAGTCCGCCCAGGACACGGTCGCCGGCCTCGTCGACGGCCAGGTCGCCGTCCTGGAGAACCTGCGCTTCAACCCTGGCGAGACCGCCAAGGACGACGCCGAGCGCGGCGCCTTCGCCGACCGGCTCGCCGCCCTGGCCGACGTCTACGTCGGTGACGGCTTCGGCGCCGTGCACCGCAAGCACGCGTCGGTCTACGACCTCCCGGCCCGGCTGCCGCACTACGCCGGCTACCTCATCGCCGCCGAGGTCGGCGTCCTCAAGCAGCTCACCGAGGACGTCAAGCGCCCCTACGTGGTCGCGCTCGGCGGCGCCAAGGTCTCCGACAAGCTCGCCGTCATCGACGAGCTGCTCGGCAAGGCCGACCGCCTGCTCATCGGCGGCGGCATGGCGTACACCTTCCTCAAGGCCAAGGGCTACGAGGTCGGCATCTCCCTCCTGCAGGAGGACCAGGTCCCGGTCGTCACCGAGTACATGGAGCGCGCCGAGAAGCAGGGTGTGGAACTGCTGCTCCCCGTCGACGTCGTGGTCTCCCGGGAGTTCCCGGACCTGAAGACCAAGGCGCCGACCGAGAACACCGTGGTCGACGCGGACAAGATCCCCGCCGACCAGGAGGGCCTGGACATCGGCCCGAAGACCCGGGAGCTCTACGCCTCGAAGCTCGCCGACGCCGCGACCGTGTTCTGGAACGGTCCCATGGGCGTCTTCGAGCACCCCGACTACGCCGAGGGCACCAAGGCGGTCGCCCAGGCCCTCGTCGACGCGAACGGCTTCACCGTCGTCGGCGGCGGTGACTCCGCCGCGGCCGTGCGTACGCTCGGCTTCGACGAGAACGCGTTCGGCCACATCTCGACCGGTGGCGGCGCCTCCCTCGAATACCTCGAGGGCAAGACGCTCCCCGGCCTCGCCGCACTGGAGGACTGACCCCGCATGACCACTCGCACGCCGATCATGGCGGGCAACTGGAAGATGAACCTCAACCACCTTGAGGCCATCGCACACGTCCAGAAGCTCGCCTTCGCCCTGGCCGACAAGGACTACGAGGCCGTCGAGGTCGCCGTCCTGCCGCCCTTCACCGACCTGCGCTCCGTGCAGACCCTGGTCGACGGTGACAAGCTCAAGATCAAGTACGGCGCCCAGGACATCTCGCAGCACGACTCCGGCGCCTACACCGGCGAGATCTCCGGCCCGATGCTGGCCAAGCTGAAGTGCACCTACGTGGTGATCGGCCACTCCGAGCGCCGCCAGTACCACGCCGAGACCGACGAGCTGGTCAACGCCAAGGTGAAAGCCGCCTACAGGAACGGCCTCACCCCGGTCCTGTGCGTCGGCGAGGAACTGGACGTCCGCGAGGCGGGCAACCACGTCACTCACACCCTCACCCAGGTCGAGGGCGGTCTGAAGGACCTCCCGGCCGAGCAGGCCGAGACCGTCGTGATCGCCTACGAGCCCGTGTGGGCGATCGGTACCGGCAAGGTCTGCGGCGCCGGGGACGCCCAGGAGGTCTGCGCCGCCATCCGCGCCAAGATCGCCGAGCTGTACTCCCAGGACGTGGCCGACAAGGTCCGCATCCAGTACGGCGGCTCCGTGAAGTCGGGCAACGTCGCCGAGATCATGGCGCAGGCCGACATCGACGGCGCGCTCGTCGGCGGCGCCTCGCTGGACGCCGACGAGTTCGTCAAGATCGTGCGCTTCCGCGATCAGTGACGCGAGCTGTGAGTAGGCGGTAGCGGCGATACGTCGTACCCTTGCGGGGGCACAGCCGAGATGCTGTGCCCCCGTCCATCCGAATCCGAGGAAGTTGGTCCAGCCGTGGTTTTGGGGTTCTCGATCGCCCTGATCGTCTTCAGCCTGTTGCTGATGCTGCTGGTGCTGATGCACAAGGGGAAGGGCGGCGGCCTCTCCGACATGTTCGGCGGCGGCATGCAGTCCTCCGTCGGCGGCTCCTCGGTCGCCGAGCGCAACCTCGACCGGATCACCATCGTGATCGGTGTGCTGTGGTTCGCGTGCATCATCGTCCTCGGCATGCTGATGAAGTCGAACAGCTGACACGCGCACCGCGCGCACATCACACATATTCGGTACGTAAGGCCCCATGTTCGGTACGCGCTCCTGAGCGCGGCCTATCATGGGGCTCGCGTCTATGAGCGGGGCCCCTTGTAACTCCAATCACTGGACGCGCGTTGGGCCTTACGTAGACTGAGGCGCTCGCAGCGAAGCGAAACGCCGACTCGCTTCGCGGCACCATTACGCAGGGAGTTACGACCGTGGCAAGTGGCAACGCGATCCGAGGAAGCCGGGTCGGGGCGGGGCCGATGGGCGAGGCCGAGCGCGGCGAGTCCGCGCCGCGTCTGCGCATCTCCTTCTGGTGCTCCAACGGGCATGAGACGCAGCCGAGCTTCGCCAGCGACGCGCAGGTTCCCGAGACCTGGGACTGCCCGCGCTGCGGCTTCCCGGCCGGCCAGGACCGGGACAACCCGCCGGACCCGCCGCGCACCGAGCCGTACAAGACGCACCTCGCGTACGTACGGGAGCGGCGCAGCGACGCGGACGGCGAGGCGATCCTCGCCGAGGCGCTCGCCAAACTGCGGGGCGAGATCTAGGACTTGAACACCGGCCGGGCGCCCGCAGGTGCCTGGCCGGAGCCGTATCGGTCCGCTCGGCCGACCCGATTGTCAGTGGTGCCCTCTACGGTTTTCGTGAAGGCGAGAACCACAGACGGGGGAGTCCGGGCATGGCCGAGGCGGGGGAGACGCGTGCGCCCGCATGGCGCGGGGCCTTCGGGCGGTTGTGGTCGGCTGCCGTGGTCTCCCAGTTCGGAGACGCCCTGCGCGGAGCAGCGCTGCCCCTGCTCGCCGCGTCCTTGACCGACCGGCCGCTGCTCATCGCCTCGGTCACGGCGTGCGGCTATCTGCCCTGGATCGTCTTCGGGCTGCTCGGCGGCGCGGTCGCCGATCGCGTCGACCAGCGGCGCGCGATGTGGACCGTGGACGCCGTACGCGGTCTGCTCGTGGGTTCCTTCGCGGTGGCCGTCGCCCTGGGCCACGCCTCGATCGCGCTGCTCATCGCCCTGGCCTTCACACTGACCACGCTCCAGACGCTGTTCGACAACGCCGCCACGGCCCTGTTGCCGGCCCTGGTGGACCGCCAGGCGCTCGGCAGTGCCAACGCCCGGCTGATGACGGGGCAGAAGATCGCCGGCGGGCTGATCGGCGCACCCGTCGTTCCGGTGCTGATCGCCGCCGGGGCCGCCGCCCCCTTCGCCGCCGACGCCGTCACGTTCCTCGTGGCCGCCGCACTGGTCGCCTCCCTGCGGACCGGCGCACCCGAGCGCGCGGTGAGACCTGCGGGCGGCACCCTGCGCCGGGAGATCGCCGCCGGGCTGCGCACCCTGGGCCGCGACCGGGCCCTGCGCGGGCTGTGCGCCGCCACGGCCCTGTGCAACATCGGCATGGGCGCTCTCATCGCCACCCTGGTCGTCCTCGTGACCGGCTGGCTGGACGCGGGCACGGCGGGATACGCGGCCGCGGCCACCGCGTACACCGCCGGCGGTCTGACCGGAGGCGTGCTGAACCGGTGGACCACCTCGGCACTGGGTCCCCGGCGGACCGTCCTGCTCGCCGGCACCGTGCAGACCGGTGCGCTCGTCGTGCTGGGCACCGTGCGGAGTCTGGCCGCCGCGGTGGCCGCGCTCGCCGTGTTCGGCTGCATGGGCATGCTGTGGAACGTCAACACGACGACACTGATGCAGCAGCGCGCCCCCGCGGACATGCTCGGCCGGGTCAGCTCCGCCTTCCGTACGCTCGCCGTGGCCGGGGCCCCGCTCGGCGCCGTGCTCGGCGGCGCGGCGGCCACGGCATGGGGGCGCAACACCCCGGCCCTGCTCACGGCAGCCTTCTTCGTCCTGTCCGTCACCGCGCTGATACCGGTCCGCAAGCCGGACGTACCTGTTGTTGCGCCGGACGACGACGTCACGACGGCTCGCGGCGCGCGGTGATCAATTAGGTTGGAACAGCTGGGACAGGCACGAAAGAAGGCGGAAGTCGGAAATGAACGCAGACGGCCGTACCAGGCTCAACCAGACGCCCGAATGGACCGCTCTCGCCAAGCACCGGGAGGAGCTGGCCGACACCCATCTGAGGGAGCTGTTCGCCGCCGATCCCGGGCGCGGTGAGGGGTACACGCTCCAGGTCGGCGATCTGTACCTCGACTACTCGAAGCACCTGGTCACCGACGAGACGCTGCGGCTGCTGCGCGAGCTGGCCGCCGCCACGGACGTGTTCGGGCTCCGGGACGCCATGTTCCGCGGCGAGAGGATCAACGTCACCGAGCGGCGGGCCGTGCTGCACACCGCGCTGCGTGCCGCGCGGGACGCGGTGGTCGAGGTCGACGGCGA
>NZ_BMTD01000021.1 GCF_014649495.1 Streptomyces filipinensis
GGTGGTTTTTTTCAGGGGTGGTTGTGTGGAATGCATGGTGGGGTGTGTGGAGTGACTGTTTCGTTTTGTGTGTGGGGGGTTGTACGGTCGGGTTGTCGGTTCGGGGTTTTTGGTGTGGTGGTTGTCGGGGAGGGTGGTTGTGGTTTTCAGGGGTGTGGTGGCGGGGGGTTCGTGGGGTGATGTCGCGGGGTTGGTCGAGTTTGTTCCGGGGGGTTTTGCTGATTGGTCGCGGCCGGAGTCTGTGGCGTGTCAGATGCTGCGGTGTGAGCCGGGTGATGTGGATGTGTTGGTGGGGGCGGGGCTGCCGTTCGCGTATCGGTCGGGTGTGCGTTGTTTCGATGTGAATGATCTGTACAACCTGGGGATGTATTCGGGGCGGTCGGATACGCAGCCGGAGCTTGCGTTTCGTATGTTGTTCCGTTTCGCGGGGCGTTCGGTGGTGGATTTGCTGGGGCCGCGGGTGTGGGATTTCCGGGTGCGGTTGGAGTGTGCGGGGTGTGAGGGGGCGGCGCCGTGGCGTTTTGAGGCGCCGGATGTGGTGCGGTTCGGGGGGCGTGTCGAGGATGTGGTGGCGCCTTCGGTGGGGGAGGGGTCGGCGTCGTATGCGGCGCGGGTGACGTCGGTGGGGGCGAGGACGCCGTTGGTGTCGCCGGTGTTGCGGAAGTTGACGGGGGAGTATCTGGAGGCGGGGTATCGCTGGCAGATGGTTCCGGTGGCGATGCAGGCTGATTATGAGTTGGTGCACCGGCTGGGGGTGACGAGTTGTATCGCGGCGAGTTTGTGGTTGGCGGAGCGGTTCAGGGCGGCGGGGTATCGGGCCGAGGCGAAGCGGGGCTGGTTTTGCGGGGTGCTCGGTGGTGCGTTGGATCTGCCGCACGCGTGTGTGGAGGTCGAGGACGATGACGGGGTGCTGAAGACGGTCGATATCGCGAAGGCGCAGCTGGCGGCGCGTCTTTCCCCGGACACGGCTGATTTCCAGGACTTGTGTGTGGGGTCGGTCTACAACAAGGTGATTGCGTCCACGGCGTCGGGTGGCGCGCCGTTCGCTTCTCACGGGTGCGGGTCGGAACTGCCGGCCGGGGTACGGGCGGACATCCGTGCCGTGCGCTGACCGTATGCGGCCGGCCGTTCTGATGGCGGGTGTTGCGTCCGGCACGCTGACACCGGGAACGGATGGCCCGCGCTCGCGGCATCGGGGATTTCGTCCGGCGCCGGCGGGGGAGGTCGCCGGGTGCGGCGGTGAGGCCGGGAACGGCCGGGTGCCGCATGCACCCCGGACCCGCACGGCTGGTGCGTCGTAGGCCCGCCGGGGACGGGCAGAGCCTGTGCTTCATGGGTCTGTCGGGGACGCACATGGCTGGTGGGCCGCGGCCTCGCTGGGGACGGGCAGAGCCTGTGCTTCATGGGCCTGTCGGGGACGGACATGGCTGGTGGGCCGCGGCCTCGCTGGGGACGGGCAGAGCCTGTGCTTCATGGGCCTGTCGGGGACGGACAAAGCTGGTGCGCGGGGGTTTTCCGTGACGGACAGGGCTCGTGCTTCGTAGGTCTGTCGGGGACGCGCAGGGCTGGTGCGCGGGGGTCGGCCGTGACGGACAGGGCTCGTGCTTGATGGGTCTGTCGGGTCGGATGGGGCTCGGGTTTCGTGGGTTGGCCGGGGTCTGGAAGGTCCGGGGTGCGGGGGTGGGTGGAGCTCCGTTGGGGGGTGTTGCCCAAGGCGGTGGGACGTTCGTGTGTGGGTGTCGGAAAAAGAGACTGGGTTGTGGAAGGGGTGTTGGTTGTGGTGGTGCGTGGGGTGGAGCCGGTGGTGCTGGATCTGGGCCGGTTGGAGAATCTCGCGGAGTCGGGTTATTACAACCCGTATTCGATGTTCGACTGGCCGGATGTGATCGAGCCGGATCTGCCGTGGATGTCGGAGTCTTTGACGACGTTGGCGGGGACACCGATGTGGGATGAGCTGAGCCGTGAGCAGCAGGTGGCGTTGACGCGGTTCGAGGCGATCAATTTCTTCAGTCTGAATATTCACGGTATCCGTGAGTTGATGAGTGAGGTGGTGATGCGTATTCATGAGCGGACGTATGCGGGTGTCTCGGAGTTCTTGCACCATTTCATTGGTGAGGAGAACGAGCACATGTGGTTCTTCGCGCAGTTCTGTCTGCGGTACGGCGGGAAGCTGTATCCGGCGCAGCCGGCGTTGAAGGCGGGTTCGGTGGATCATCTGTCGCCGGTGGCGCGTGAGTTGATCGTGTTCGCGCGGATCCTGATCTTCGAGGAGATCGTGGATTACTACAACGCGCATATGGCGACGGATGCGTCGTTGCCGGCGATCGCGCGGGAGATCAACCGGGTGCATCACCAGGATGAGAGCCGGCATGTCGCGTTCGGGCGGATGATCTTCACGAATCTGTTGGGGCAGGTCGCCGAGCGGGATGCGGGGGAGGTCCCGGTGATCGCGGAGTATCTGGAGAGTTATCTGCAGTACAGCATCGCCACGCTGTACAACCCGCAGGCGTACCGGGATGCGGGGATCGCGGATGCGTTGGGGGTGCGGCGGCGGGCGCTGGCGCATCCGGTGCGTCGTGCGGCGCACGACGAGGTGTTGAAGCGGACGAGGAAGTTTTTGAGCCGGGCCGGTGTGGGGCGGGAGGTGATCAAGTGAGTGTGGAGCCGATGCAGGCGGTCCGTGAGTTCATCGTGGGCCGTAATCCTCAGCTGGGTGAGTTGTCGGAGGAGTTGGATCTGATCGACAGCCGGGCCATCGATTCGCTGGCGTTCGTGGAGTTCATCTTCTTGCTGGAGGAGCTGACGGGGCAGGCGATCGATCCGGAGGATCTCGATCTCGATGATTTTCGCACGCTGAGGACTCTTCAGTTGCGTTTCTTCACGAAAGAGGCGGCATGGTGACGACAACGGCGACGACAACGACAACGGCGACGGCGGTGGCCCGGACGGCGGCGGCCGAGGCGGGGGCTGAGGCGGCGGGGGTGGGGGTGCGTGAGAATGGTCTGGGGGTTCTCGATGGCAGCCAGTTGAGGTTGCTGCGGGCGATCGACGGGGTGTTCTTGCGTCTGGCGCAGGACTGGCAGGCGCCGGAGTTCCGGTTCCCGTTTCTGATGCGGTGCAGGGATCTGGACACCTTCGACTACTACGACAACTTCCCGCATCTGGGGCTGGCCGCGGTCCGGTTGGATCCGGGGCGTCTGGGTGCGGTGCTGGGTGAGGAGGCGCGGCCGGTCGAGCGGATGCCGGCCGCGGTGATGGAGCCGGCCGCGTTCGCGTTGCCGTCGGCGGCGTGCTACTCGGTGTATGTGGACCTGGCGGGGTCGGTGCTGCCCGGTGAGGGGGTGCTGCGGACCACGGTGGGCACGTGTTTTCGTAACGAGGAGCATTACCGGGGGCTGCAGCGTCTGCTGGGGTTCTCCATGCGCGAGATCGTGTGTGTGGGCCCGGAGCAGACGGCGAAGGCGCATCTGGTGCGGGCCAAGCAGGCCGTCGAGGCGCTGTGTTGCGAGCTGGGGCTGGATCTGCGGATCGAGGCGGCCACCGATCCGTTCTTCGACAAGAACAGCGGCAAGGCGAAGATGCAGCGGCTGTTCCCGGTCAAGGAGGAGTTCGTGGTGGAGGGCCTGGCGATCGGCTCGGTCAACTACCACCGCAACTTCTTCGGTGAGCGCTGCGACATCCGCGTCGGGCAACAGACGGCGCACACCAGTTGTCTGGCGTTCGGGCTGGAGCGGTGGGTGCACACGCTGACCGAGCGGTTCGGTGGCACGGATGCCGCGGTGCGCGCGGTGGAGAGTCTGAGCTGATGCGTACCACGGTGGCCCGGGCGCTGGGCTGTGAGGTGAGTCTGCTGCAGTCGGGCATGGGCGGGGTGGCGGGGCCGGAGCTGGCCTGCGCGGTCTCCGAGGCCGGGGCGGCGGGCTGCGCGGGCGGCTACAAGCTGTCGGGTGCGCCGCTGTCGGCGATGCTTGAGCGGCTGGTGGCGCACACGGCGCGGGTGGTCGGGGTGAACCTGATCCCGGAGGTGGTCGGGCCCGGGCAGCTGGGCCGGCAGGTGGCGCAGGTGCTGGGGGAGACACCCGAGCGGGTGTATCTGTCGTTCTTCGGGATGCCGCCGGATGCGGTGCTGCAGCAGCTGGTGGGGGCCGGGCGCCGGGTGGTGGTGCAGGTCGGCACCGTCCAGGACGGTGTCCGTGCGGCCGGTCTGGGTGCGGTGGTGGTGGCCCAGGGTATCGAGGCGGGCGGTCATCTGCTGGGGGAGTGGCGCCGTGACGACCTCGTGGCGGCGTTGCGGGACCGGCTGCCCGATGCGGTGGTGGCCGCCGCGGGCGGGATCGGCTCGCCCGAGCAGGCCGGGCGGGCGCTGGCCGCGGGCGCGGACGGGGTGCTGCTGGGCACCGTGTTCGTCGCCGCCCGTGAGTCACGCGCTCACCCCCGCTTCAAGGCGGCGGTGGCCGGCGCCGAGGCGGGTGACACCGTGATCAGTGACGTCTACGAGATCGGCTGGCCGGGCCGGCGCCACCGGGTGCTGGCCACGGCGGTGACCGCCGATCCGGGGCAGCCGGCGAGGTTCATCGGCCGCACGGTGGTGGAGGGAAAACCGTATCTGGTGCCGCGGTTCAGCGCGGCGGTGCCCACCGACGCCACCAGCGGCCGGATCGAGGAGATGGCCCTGTACTGCGGCCTGTCCTGCAGCGCGGTGGCCGGTGAGGCGGCAGCGGCCGATGTCGTCGCCGCGTTCGCGCCCGTCCTCGCGGACGGCGCAGGAGCCACCCACCCCCACCCGCACACGGACCCCCACCCGCACACGGACACAGACACACACCTGCACCCGTGCACGGACACGCACCCGCACCCGGACCCGCAGATGGGCACGGACGCGCACGCGGCCCCGGACCCGCAGATGGGCACGGACGCGCACGCGGCCCCGGACCCGCAGATGGGTACGGACGCGCACGCGGCCCCGGACCCGTACATGGGTACGGACGCGCACGCGGCCCCGGACCCGTACATGGGCACGGACGCGCACGCGGCCCCGGACCCGTACATGGGCACGGACGCGCACGCGGCCCCGGACCCGTACATGGGCACGGACGCGCACGCGGCCCCGCACCCGCACAAGGACACGGAACCGCACCCGGACCCGCACGCGGGCACGCACCCGCACCCGGACCCGGACCCGGACGCGCACGCGGGCACGGACATGGACCTGGACCTGGACATGGAGAGGGAACTGAGCGATGCCGGCCGATGAGGCACACGAGGACTATCACCACGATCTGACCTACCGTGAGGACGCGCCGCTGGTCGCGACCCGGCCGGGGGTGGAGCTGTACTGCGAGTCCACCGGCCAGGGCGTCACGATCACGACGCTGAACAACTTCTTCTTCTGCGCCCCGTTCTGGCGCGAGTACACCGACCAGCTGGTCGAGCACTACCGGGTGATCAGCTACGACCTGTGCAACCACGGACGTTCCACCCGTACGCAGGCCGAGCCCACCTGGGCCGAGCACGCCGAGGATCTGATCCGTCTGCTGGACGCGCAGGGCGTGGACTCCACCTACCTGATCGCTTCCTCGGCTTCCACCCAGCTCGCCCGGGACGTGGCGCTGGCCCACCCGGACCGGGTGCGGGGCATGGTGCTGGCCGGACCGGTCGTGGGCCCGCAGGGCATGCGCCGCCACCGGATGCTGCAGCGGGCCTGGCTGCGGACCCTGAACAGCCACGGCATGCCCGAGCTGTACAGCCACATGTACCCGGAGGTGATCAGCACGGACATGAACGAGTCCACCCGTACCCCGGGTTTCCTCGGGCTGCGGGAGAGCTTCCTGGCGATGTCCACCCCGGAGGAACTCAACAACGGTCTGCGGCTGGCCCAGGAGGGCGAGGCGAGTCCCGAGCTGCTCACCCGGATCCACACACCGACGCTGATCGCCCTGGGCGACGACGACATCCTGCTGGGCCCCACCGCCGGCCACGAACTGGCCGCGCTGTTCCCCAACGGCCGCTGCGCCATCATGCCCAAGGCCGGGCATGTGCCCTTCCTCGACGACCCGGCCGGTTTCCAGGAGCTGGTGCGCAAGTTCATCGACGAAGTGGAATCACATGCCTGACACGGCAACCGACGTGCGCCGGCGTATCCGCGAGCTGCTGGCCGAGGTGTTCGGCGGATGGGGCTTTGTCAGCACCGTGGACGCATCAGCCTCGCTGCGTGAGGCCGGCGTGCCGTCCACCGCGCTGGTCGCGCTGCTGGTCGCGATGGAGGACGCGTTCGGATTCGAATGGGACGACGACGTGCGTCCCGAGGTACTGCGTTCGATCGACTCGCTGGCCGGGCACATCGAGACGCTCCGCGCCTAGGAAGGAACGTGCAGATGCCGGCCCTGACGGCGGGCATCCCGGCCGCGGTGGCCGCGCGGATGTCCCTGGCGATCCATCCGGTGCCGGCACCCTACGGTGCGGCCCAGCAGTTCACGGCGGGTCGCCGCGCGGCCGCCCGGGCCCTGGCGCTGGCCGGCTCGGCCTGCCGGGTGGTGCCCCGCCAGGCGGGCGGCCGGCCGCTGTTCCCGCCCGCCTTCGCCGGCTCCATCTCCCACACCGGCCGTCTGGCCCTGGCGGTGGTGGTCCCCGGCGCGAGCGCGGTCGGCTGCGACATCGAAAACGCCGCCATCACCGCCCGGATGACCCGGTTCGTCCTGCACACCCCGGAAAGACGAACGCTGCTGGAGCAGGCCGGCTACAGCGCACGCGATCTGTTCGCCGCCAAGGAAGCCGCGTTCAAAGCCCTCAGCGGCACGGCCGGCACCGGCCGGTTCTGGTTCTGGCAGATCCGCCTGAGCCAGGACGGCGGCGCACTGAGAGCCGCCTATGGCGGCCTCACGGTACCGGTGTGGATGAGCTCCAGGGCCGATCTGTCCGTCGCCGTGGCGATACGGCACTGAACCACACGACCACAACCTTAACCGCACGGGAGGGGACACCACCTTGAGGGGCCACGACATCCGTCAGACCGTCGATGACATGTTCCGCCGCGAACTGCACGTGGCACAGATCAACCCCGACGTCCCGCTGGTGGACTACGGCCTGGACTCGATCAGGTCCATCACCCTGGTCGTCGACATGGAGGCCACGTTCGACGTGCGTATCTCCGACGAACAGGCAGCCTCCATGCTCACGCTCGGCGACGTCGTGGACCGCATCACCGCTTTGCTGACCGTGAACGCCGGTGCCGGGGAAGGGCAGGCATGAACGCCGAAGGTGACTTCGAACGCTTCACCCGGCCCGAACTGGCCCGCCTGTTCCGGGCCCTGCACCTGGAGGTGACCTACCGGGTGGGCCGGGGCGACTACCTGATACGCCAGCGCGACGAGCACCGCCTCGACCACACGGCCGCCGGCACGGCCACGGCCGCCCCCACGACCGCGGCCGCGCAGGCGGCCGCGGGTGCGGGTGCGGGTGCGGGGGCGGATGTGATCCTGGACCTGGTGGGCGGTGCCGGCTCGTCCCTGTTCGGGCACAACCACCCCGACCTCGTCGCCACGGCCCGCCGCTGTCTGGACGAGCAGATCCCCTTCAACGCGCAGATCAGCATCCGCCCGGCCACCGCCCACCTGGCCCGGCGGCTGTCCGAGACCGTCGGCGCCACCACCGGATCACGCTATGTGGTCACCCTCGGCAACACCGGCGCCGACGCGGTGGAAGCCGCGGTCAAACACGCGACGGTCGAACACCGCCGCCGCCTGGCCGCCCTGCAGCAAGACGTCGAAACCACCCTGCGCCGCCTGCACCGCGACCAGCTGGCCGACACCCCCTGCGCGAGCGGACCGGCCGTGGGACGCCCCTGCCACCTGGTGCTCAGCGAGGCGCTCACCCGGATCGACGCCATGCGCCGCGAGGACCCCGTCTTCGTCTCCCTGCGCAACGCCTTCCACGGCAAGTCCGCCGGCGCCGGCACCCTCACCCACGGCGCCAACGTGCCCGGCGACCTGCACGTGCCCGGCCCCCGCCACCGCCGGCTGACCGACTGGACACCCCAGCGGGTGATCAGCGCCCTGGACGCCGACTTCGACTCCGTCTGCCTGCTCACCCTCGACGCCGCCGGCCGCGCGCACTCGGCCGTGCGCCGCCTGTCCCCGGTGGCCGCCGTGTTCGTCGAACCCATCCAGGGCGAGTCCGGCGTCCACGAGGTACCCGCACCCACCCTCGCCGCGCTGCGCGAGCTGGCCGACCGGCACGACGCGGCCCTGGTCTTCGACGAGATCCAGTGCGGCATGGGCCGCACCGGCACCTTCCTGGCCTCCGAACCCTCCCAGGTCAGCGCCGACTACTACCTCTTCTCCAAGTCCCTGGGCGGCGGACTGGCCAAGGTCTCGGCCCTGCTGGTCGACGAACGACGCTACGTGCCCGAATTCGGCCGCCACCACACCTCCACCTTCGCCGACGACGACTTCTCCTCACTGATCGCCACCCAGGCACTCGAACTCGCCCACACCTACCGCGCACGCATCACCGAAACCGGCGACCTGCTGCGCCGACGCCTTGAGCAGGCCGCCGCCCGCTGGCCTCAGGCGATCGTGGCCGTACGCGGCCGCGGCCTGCTGCTGGGCGTCGAGTTCGTCCTGCCCCAGCCCGACTCGGGCCTGCTGCGCGAGGCGATCGACTCCGAGTCGCTGGGATACCTCATCGCCGGCCGGCTGCTGCACACCCACCGCATCCGGGTCATGCCCACCCTGTCCGCCCCCACCACCGTGCGCGTCCAGCCCTCGGCGCTGCTCGCACACGAGGAGATCGAACGCATCGGCGCCGCCTTCGAGGACGCCGCCGCCCTGTTGGCCCGCGGCCAGTACGCCACCTTGCTGCAGCACCTGACCGTGCCCGCCACCAGCCCCTGGCAGCCCAAAGCAGCCATCCCGCTGCCCCGCGGCTCCCACCACCCCCCGCGCCCGCCGCGCCGCACCCACCTGCCGCGGGTCGCGTTCCTCGCCAACATCGACAGCCCCGCCAAACTCGCCTCCCTGGCACCCGAACTGGCCGCCTGGTCCACCGAGCAGTCCGCGGCCGCACTGGACCGGATGTGGGGCGAACTGGACCCCTTCGAAGTCACCCGGCACACCGTCACCTCCCACACCGGCACCCAAGCCGAAGTGATCATGGTGGCCGCGCCGTTCACCGCCGCCCAGGCCGGCGCCGCCCTCAGATCCGGCCACGGCGCCTGGCTGCGCCGCACGGTCCTGGACAGCGTGGACCTGGCCGTCTCCCTGGGCGCCGAGGTCATCGGCCTGGGCGGCCACACCTCCATCGTCACCAACGCCGCCCGCGACGTCGTCGAAAGCGGCATCAAGGTGACCTCCGGCAACTCCCTGACCGCCGCCTGCGCCGTGGACCTCCTGCAGGCCCAACTGGCCGAATCCGGGCCCCGACGCCGCGTCGGCCTGGTCGGGGCGATCGGCAACATCGGCGCGGTGATGGCCGAACTCATCGCCCCGCACTGCGAGTCGATGGTCCTCGTCGGCCGCCCCGGCTCGCAACGACGCCTGGCCGCGGTCGCCGACCAGCTCACCGGCTGCGCCGACATCCGCATCAGCGAGGACATGTCCCACCTGGCCGACTGCCCGATCGTGATCAGCGCCACCAACGCGGCAGAACCGGTGATCTACCCCCACCACCTCGCCGACGACCACAAGGTCCTGCTGTGCGACCTGGCCGTCCCCGGCGACGTCCACCCCAGCGTGGCCCGCCTCGCGAACGTCACCCTGGTCTCCGGCGGCCGCATCCAGCTCCCCGGCCTGCAAACCCCCCACTTCCCGGGCCTGACCCTGCCCCCGGGCATCGTCTACTCCTGCATGGCCGAGACGATGCTGCTCGGCTTCGAGGCCGGCACCTCCAGCCCCTCCTACGGCGGCCTGACCGCCCACGGCGTCCTGGCCGCCCGCGACCTGGCCGCCCGGCACGGCTTCAACCCCGCCCGCATCGTCTTCGACGACATCTGCGTACAGCCGTGGAACGCGGACCCCACCACCACCCCTACCAAGGAGCGCAGCAGATGACCGCCTTGCGCACACGGTCCGCGACCGTATGGCACGCACTGCTCCAGCACGCCGAACAAGGCCCGGACGCACCGACCATCACCCTGATCCCCGAACCGGGCCGCCAGCACAGCCTGCGCGTGGACACCCTCGTGGAACACACCCAACGCGCAGCCGCCCACCTGGCCGAACACGGCGTCGGCCACGGCGACCGGGTGGTGCTGTGCCTGCCCACCGGCCAGGAGTTCCTCACCGCCTTCTTCGCCACCCAGCTGCTGGGCGCCATGCCCACCGCGATCTCCCTGCCCATGCGCTTCGGCGGCGCGGCCGGCGTCGAAGCCCAGCTCAAAGACCTCACCGGATACCTGCGCCCGGCCGCCGTCATCACCACCACCGACGTCATCCAGGCCCTGCCCCACCTCGTGGACACCTGCCTCATCGACGGGGCACACCTCCTGGCCCGCGCCCACAGCACCGACGCCCCCCTGCACCCCCTGCGCCGGCCCCGCAGCGAGGACCTGGCCCTGATCCAGTGCACCTCCGGATCCACCGGCCGCCCCAAAGGCGTCATGATCAGCCACGCCAACATGGCCGCGAACTGCGAACAGTTCACCAGCGCCGCCGGCTGGACGAAGACCGACACCACCGTCAACTGGGTCCCCCTCTACCACGACATGGGACTGTTCACCGGCCTCCTGTTCCCCCTGTACGTCGGCGCCGACACGGTGCTGATGCCGCCCAGCCGGCTGCTGCGCCACCCCGCCGACTGGCTGCGGCACATCAGCGACCACCACGGCGCCGTCTCGGCCGCACCCAACTTCGCCTTCGGCTACGCCACCGCCCGCATCCGCGACGAGGAACTCGACGGCGTCGACCTCTCCAGCTGGCGCATCTCCATCTGCGGCGCCGAACCCGTCCAGCCGGCCACCATGGACCGCTTCTTCACCCGCTTCGCCCGCTGGCACCTGCCCGCCACCATGCCACTGCCCTCCTACGGCATGGCCGAAGCCTCACTGATCATCACCACCACCCGCCCCCAGGCCCCCCTGCGTTTCGACTCCATCGACCGCACCCGCGCCGCCGTCGACCACCACGCCGTCGACGTCGACCCCCACAGCCCCCACGCCCTGCACATCGTCGACTGCGGCACACCGGTGGCCGGCACCGAGATCCGCATCGTCGACGACACCGGAACACCCCTGGCCGACGGCCGCATCGGGCACATCCAGTTCCGCGGCCCCTCACGCACCCTCGGCTACTTCGACCTGCCCGAGGAGACCGCCCAGGCCATCGACGGCCCCGGCTGGTGGAAGACCGGCGACATCGGCTACCTGCGCGAGGGCGGCCTGCGCATCACCGGCCGCTCCAAGGACCTGGTGATCATCCGCGGCGCGAACTACTTCCCCTCCGACTTCGAACAGGCCGCCGAAACCGTGCCCGGCGTCCGCCTGGGCGCCGTGATCGCCCTCGGACACCGCCCCCCCGACGCCGACTCCGAGGAACTGCACCTGCTGGTGGAAACGGAACTGGACAGCCACCAGCACGAGGCGCTGCGCCAGGCCGTGCGCAGCGCGGTCACCTCCCGCACCGGCGTGACACCCGCCCAGGTGCACCTGCTGCCCAAGAAAAGCATCCCCAAGACCACCAGCGGCAAGGTCCAACGGGCCAAGGCACGCAGGCTCTTCCTCGACCCCACGCCGCACCCCCCCGCCGATGCCTGCCCCGCCGCCACCTAGCCCCCGAGGAAAAACCTCATGTCCCACACCAGCTGCGCCCCGCCACCGGCGCCCGGGCAGCTCACAGCGACCCTGACCACCCCCAAGATCGTGTTCCTGATCATCGCGGCCGCCGCCCCCCTGGCCGCCATGGTCGCCACCGTCCCCCTGGCCTTCGCCCTCGGCAACGGGCCCGGCGTGCCCGCCCTGTTCGTCTTCGCGGGCCTGACCCTGATGTGCTTCTGCGTCGGCTACGCCGCGATCAGCCGCCGCGTCGTCAACGCGGGCGGCTTCTACACCTACATCTCCTGCGGACTGGGCCGCCCGCCCGCCGTGGCCGCAGGACTGATCGCCACCCTCGCCTACAACACCGCCTCCACCGGCCTGCTCGGCTCCTTCGCCTACTTCACCCACCTCATCGCCGCCCAGCACGGCATCAGCCTGCCCTGGCAGCTGTGGGCGGCAGCCGGCCTGCTCGCCATCGCCGTACTGGGCTACCGCCAGATCGACCTCAGCGTGCGGGTCCTGGGCGTGGCCATGTGCTGCGAAGTGGGCATCCTGCTCATCCTGGCCGCGGCCGTCCTCCTGCGCCACGGCCACCACGCCCTGCCCGCCACCTCCTTCAGCACCCACACCCTCTCCCACCCCGGCATCGGCGTCACGATGATGTTCGCGTTCATCTCCTTCATCGGGATCGAATCAGCCGCCCTGTACGGCGAGGAGAGCCGCCACCCCGAACGCAGCGTGGCCCGCGCCACCTACATCGCCATCAGCCTCATCGCCCTGTTCTACGGATTCATCAGCTGGATCGCGGTCGGCGCGGTGGGCCCCGGCCACATCCGCGCCGTGGCCGGCCAGGAACTGGGCGATCTCTTCTTCCGCCTCAGCGACGACTACCTCACCTCCACCCTCACCTCCCTCATGCAGATCCTGCTGTGCCTGAGCCTGTTCGCCGGCTGGCTGGCCCTGCACAACGCCGCCAACCGCTACATGTTCGTCCTGGGCCGCGAGAGGATACTGCCCAGCGCCCTGGGCACGGTCCACCCCCGCCACGCCTCCCCCTTTCGCGCCAGCCTGGCCCAGACACTGTTCAGCCTGCTTTTGGCCACCGTCTTCGCGCTCGCCGGACTCGACCCCTATCTCGGCCTGACCACCAGCATGCTGGGCATCGGCACCCTGGGCATCGTCCTGCTGCAGGCCGTGGCCTGCCTGTCGGTCATCGGCTACTTCCGGCGCCGCCCGGACCGGCACTGGTGGCGCACCACCCTCGCCCCGGCGCTCGGCTTCCTCGGACTGGCCGCCGCCACCTTCCTCGTCGTGGACAACTTCGCCACCATGACCGGGACCGACAACCCGGTGGTGGGCCTGCTGCCGTGGCTGATCCTCGCCGTGGCCGCCGCGGGCATCGCCTACGCGCTGTGGCTGCGCCAGGCCCGCCCCGCACGCTACGCCCGCCTGGCCGGAGTACACACACGCCAGGAGAACACCACCCCGGCCCGACACGAACCGGCCCGACACACCGAACCCACCGAACTGCTCGAACACACCGAACACCCCGAACACGCCGAACACGCCGGGCAGGCCGAACACCCCGAACACGCCGAACACGCCGGGCAGGCCGAACACGCCGGACACGCCGGGCAGGGCGGACACGCCGGGCAGGCCGGGCAGGGCGAACCGGCCGAACGCGCCGCACACGCCGGGCGGAGCGAACCGGCCGAACATGGTGAACCGGCCGAACACGCCGGGCACGGTGAACCGGCCGGAGCGGCCGGGCAGGCCGGGCGGACTGTCCCCGGCCGGGCGACGGCCAGGAGGTGACCATGGCCGCCATCACCCTCCAGCCGGAGCACCGCGACGCCGACCTGATGGCCTGGGGCGTGTGGGACTTCGTGGCTCTTTTGACCACACCGACCTGCATACCGGCCCACGGCGTCACCCCCGCGCCGCCCCCACCGCCCCGGGAGCCGCCGCCCACGCCGCCGGCACCCGCCAGGTGAGGCGAAGGAGGGCACGTGCACCACAGCGGGACACCTGCAGGAAACCGGCCAGCAACGCACCGCGCACCGCGGCGCCCCCCTGGCAAGCCCCCGTGAGCGCCTGCACACTTCCTCCCACCACACCCCAGGACGGTCCACGTGCCCGGCACGGCACGTGGACACCGTCATTTTTTCACCCAGGCCGGGCTCACGGCCCCGACGCGAAGCCCCAGCCCGCATGCGAGGAGACACATGTTGCGACAGCCACACGACTTCCGGCTCACCGCACACGAGGTGGCGCAGTTCCACCACAACGGCTTCGCGGGCCCCTTCACGCTCTACGAGCCCGAGGAGATCGAGCAGCGCTGGGAACGCACCCGCCGGGAACTGATGGACCGCAGCGGCGCGGTGTACCGGGAGGAGGACGACGGTGAGGGAGCGTCGAACCTGTCCAACTACGACCGGCACCTGGACAACGCCTTCCTCGCCGACCACATCACCCAGCCGCGCATCGTGGACCGTCTCACCGGCGTGCTGGGCCCCGACGTGCTGTGCTGGCGCAGCGACTTCTTCCCCAAGTACCCGGGCAACGAGGGGACCGACTGGCACCAGGCCGCCACCTTCGCCAACGCCTGCGGGCGCCCCCAGATCCGCTGGCCGCAGGGATCCGGCGGCCGCGGCACCCTCACCGTGTGGTGCGCGTTCAGCGACGCCACCATCGAGACGGGGTGCCTGCAGTTCATCCCCGCCAGCCACCGCACCATGCACTACGACGAGACCAAGCCGATGCGCTACGACCCCGACCGGAACATCTCCGTGGTCAAAAACGGTGTCCGGCGCGGCTTTTTCGGCTACGACTACCGCGAGCTGCAGATCGACCCCGGCTGGCAGCCCAACGAGTCCAAGGCGGTGTCCGTGGAGATGCGGGCCGGGCAGTTCGTGATGTTCTGGTCGACGCTCCTGCACGCCTCGCACCCGCACGCCGGCCGCACCAAGAAGATGCGCATGGGCTACTCGGCGCGCTACGTGCCCACCTGCGTGGCCCTCTACCCGGGCCTTTCACAGGTCGAGGAGTACGGGGGCCGCGCACGCCTGGACCGCTACGCGGCGGTGCTGGTCAGCGGCCGCGACGACTTCGGGCACAACCGGATCGCCCGGCACACCACCAAGGGCCACCCCTTCCGGCGCCGCGACGGTGCCGGCGCCTGGGCGTGAAACACCCCCGCCCGCGCCCGGATCCGCCCCCCGGCACCATGGCGACGGCGCCGCCCCCTCTTCGGTGAGAGGGGGCGGCGCCGTCGCCATGGTGCCGGGGGAGAGGGGCGGGTGCGGCGGTTTCAGGGCACCACCACGACCTGGGCGGCATGGGTCAGCCCCGCCCCGAAGCCGACCAGCAGGGCCAGGTCACCGCTTGCCACCTGACCGGTGGACAGCAGCTGGTCCAGGGCCAGCGGGATCGACGCGGCGCAGGTGTTGCCCGCGGTTTCCACGTCCCGGGCCACGACCGTGTGCGCGGCCAGGCCCAGGGACCGGGCGGCGGCGTCGATGATGCGGGCGTTGGCCTGGTGCGGGACGAACGCGGCGAGATCGGCCACCGTGACGCCCGCCTTCTGCAGGGCCTGCCGGGAGATCTGTGGCACCATGCGGGTCGCCCAGCGGAACACCTCGGGCCCCGCCATCCGCAGATACGGCCAGGGCCCCTGCCCGCCGCGCAGCTCCAGCCAGCTGCGGTCGTGGGCGATCAGACGGTGCTGCTCGCCGTCGCAGCCCCACACCGCCGCGCTGATGCCGGGCTCCTTCGACGGGCCCACCACCACCGCCCCGGCACCGTCACCGAAGAGGAACGCGGCACCGCGGTCCGTGGGATCGACGATGTCGCTCATCTTCTCGGAGCCGGCCACCACCACGAACCGCGCCTGGTCCGAGCGCACCAGCGCATCGGCCAGCCCCAGCGCGTAGGAGAAACCCGAGCAGGCGGCGCTGATGTCCAGGCCGCCCGCGCCGCGGGCGCCCAGCAGGGCGGCCACCCGCGGCGCGGCGGCCGGCGCCTGCTCCAAGAAGGACATGGTGGCCACCAGCACCATCGAGACCTCGCCCGGATCGATGCCCGCCTGGGCCACCGCCTTGCGGGCCGCCTCCGCCGCCATCGTGATGACCGTCTCCTGCTGCGCGGCGAACCGCCGGCTGACGATCCCCGACCGGCGGCGGATCCACTCGTCGCTGGAGTCGATGCGGGCACAGATCTCGTCGTTGCCCACCACCCGGCTGGGCCGGTACACCCCGGTGCCCAGGATCCGGGCCCCCACCGAGGGCTCGGGCACACGCAGCACCCCCATCACGCCCCGCCCTTGACCGCGCCGCCGGCACCGGCCGGCACCCCCACGACGGCCAGCTCGCCCCTTTCGTAGCGCTGCTTGCACGCCTGGCGCTGCACCTTCCCGCTGGAGGTGCGGGGCACCGCCCCGCGCCGCACCAGGACGACCTCCTCGGGGGTGATCCGGTTGCGTTCCCCCACGGCCTCACGCACCCGGCGGCGGATCGCCTCGCCGCCCAGCTCGCCCAGCAGCCTGCCGTCGGCCTCGACGACCACCACCAGCCGCTCGCGCTGTCCGTCGTCGCTGGAGAAGGCCGCCGCGCAGTTCGGGTGCGCCCCCGGCAGGGCCCCTTCCGCGGACAGCTCGATGTCCTGCGGATAGTGGTTGCGGCCCTTGCGGATGATGACGTCCTTCACGCGCCCGGTGACATACAGCTGCCCGTCCTGCAGGAAACCGAGGTCCCCGGTGCGCAGATGAACACCGCCGGCCCCCTCTCCTGCCACCCGCGCCCGGAAGGTCTCCTCGCTCTGCGCGGCCCGCCCGTGGTAACCGCCCGCCACACAGGGCCCCTGGACCCAGATCTCCCCCACCTGCCCGTCGGCAAGGACACGGCGCGCGCGGGGGTCCACGATCCGCACCCGGGTACGGCCGACCGCCGTGCCGCTGCTGACCAGCGGCACCGCGCCGCGGGTGTGCTCGCCCACCGGCTGCGCGGTGCCGTTGCGCAGGGCCTCGCCGGACAGCCACACCACGCGCGGCTCCTCGTCCTGGCGGCCGCCGGTGGCCTTGAGGGTGTTCTCCGCCAGCCCGTAACCGGGGCACATGGCACGCGGATCGAAACCGTAGGGCGCGAAGGCGTCGGCGAACGCCCGGACGGTGGCCCAGCGCACCGGCTCGGCGCCGTTGGCGGCCACCCGCCAGCTCGACAGGTCACCCACCGCGCCCATCCTGCCCTCCCGCGCCGCCCGCGCGCACAGCTCGTAGGCGAAGCTGGGCGCGGCGGCATGCGTGCCGCCGAACCGGGCGATGGCCTCCAGCCACCTGGCCGGGCGGCGGATGAACGCCTCCGGCGCCATCAGGTACGAGGGGATGCCCGCCCACAGGGGCATCACGACCCCGAACATCATGCCCATGTCATGGAACAGGGGCAGCCAGTTCACCACGGCGCCCCGCGGGGCCGACGGCCACAGCTCGTCGGTCTCGGCCGCGTTGGCCAGGAAGTTGGCGTGGCTGACCACGACCCCCTTGGGATCCCCCGTGGACCCCGAGGTGTACTGCAGCAGCGCGACGTCCTCAGGTCCCGCACCCGCCCCCGCCCCGGGCGCGCCCTGCACGCTCTCGGGCAGCGCGTCGGTGGCCAGCAGCCGCAGCCCCTGGAGCGCGGGCATACCGGCGAACCGCTCGCCCAGCTCCCGTACGACCTCCCTCGTGCTCAGCACGGTCGAGGTACCGGCGTCATCGGCGATCCGGCGCAGCCGCTCGACCTCCTCGCGGCGCCGGGGCACCTGCACCGGAGCACCGGCCACCCGCGCGTACAGGCACCCCGCAAGAGCCCGTACGAACTCCAGGCCCGAGGGATACAGCAGCACCGCGCTGCGGCCCGCGAGCCCGGCGGCGGCGAACGCGGCGGCGCGCCGGCCGGCCTCGGCGTGCAGCTGGCCGTAGGTGAGCGACTCGTGCGGGTCCTCGCCGTTGCGCAAGAAGACATAGGCCGTCGCATCGGGTTGCTTCTCGGCACGCAGCCGCAGGGCGTGTGCAAGGGTGCGCACCTGCGCGGTCGAATACGCTCCGGTGGTGGTCACGGTCGGATCTCCCAGATGTCGGACGTGAACAAGGGGCGAGGTCATCGCGGCGGGCAGCCGGCCGCGGGAGGGCGGGGCGCGGCCGGCAGGGGGGCCAGCAGGTCCTCCACCGCCGCCAGGACGTCCCCGGTCACCGCGGCGGCGGCGGGGACGATGTCGGCCATGAGGAGATATCCGTGCACCAGGCCCGGGCCGGGAACGTGCCGCACGGGCACGCCGGCGGCGGCCAGACGCGCCGCCAGCCGGACGCCCTCGTCGTGCAGCGGGTCGAATTCGGCGGTGCCGATCACGGTGGGCGCCAGATCGCCGAGGTCGGCGTTGAGCAGATCGACCGCCGCGTCGGTGCGCGCGGCCGGATCGGGCAGGTACTGGTCGTAGTACCACAGCAGGTCGTCGAGTTCCGACAGGTAGCCCGAGCCGTAGCGGGCGACCGAGGGCGACTGCAAAGACGGGTCGGCCGGCGGGTAGACCAGCAGCTGCGCGGCGAAGGGGGCACCGCCGTGATCGCGGCGGTGCATCGCGATGCCCAGGGCCAGCGCCCCTCCCGCACTGTCGCCGGCGATCACGTGGGCGCGGCCGGGAAAGGCACGCTCGGCCCACCGGGCCGCGGCGATGCCGTCTTCGAGCGGGCCGGGGTAGGGGTGTTCGGGCGCCCGCCGGTAGTCCACGGAGACGACCACCGCGTGCAACGTGCCGGCGATGCGCCGGCACACGGGGTCGTGGGTGTCGACGTCACCGACCGTCCAGCCGCCGCCGTGCAGATACGTCACCAGACGGCCCCGGTCGGTCTCGGGCAGATACATCCGCACGCGGAAGGTGCCGTCGCCGCCGTCGACCAGCCGGTCCGCACTCTGGGCGACCGCCTTGAGCGCGGCACCCTCCCGCACCCGGGCCGCGTTGTCGGCGTAGCGGCGGCGCACCTGATCCACACTCAGCGTGCGCGCCGGCGCCGGCCGGGCGGCGGCCTGCCACTGGATCAGCGCGTTCACGAAACGGTCCATGGCCAACGTCGCTCTCCTTGCCTCACACCAGCGGAGGATTCAACGGCTTGAACCCCCGCAGCCGGCTGTACATGTGGTACGGGTAGGGCGCCGTGACGGAGCTGGCCTTGTCCAGCCGGGACAGCTGCTCGGCGTCCAGCTGCCAGCCGATCGCCCCCAGGTTGTCGCGCAGCTGTTCCTCGTTGCGGGCACCGATGATCACCGTGGCCACCGTCGGCCGGGTCAGCAGCCAGTTCAGCGCCACCTGGGGCACCGTCCTGCCCGTCTCGGCGGCGATGTCGTCGAGCACGTCGACCAGGTCGTAGAGACGTTCGTCGTCCACGGGCGGCGCCGCCGCGGCCGTGCGGTGCAGCCGGCTGGCCTGCGGCAGCGGCTGACCACGGCGGACCTTCCCCGTCAACCGCCCCCAGCCCAGCGGACTCCACACCACCGCCCCCACCCCCTGGTCGTGCGCGAGCGGCATCAGCTCCCACTCGTAGTCACGGCCGGCCAGCGAGTAGTAGACCTGGTGCGCGACGTAGCGGGGCAGGGCGTGCCGGTCGGCGGCGGCCAGGGACTTCATCAGCTGCCAGCCGGCGAAGTTCGAGGCCCCCACATAACGGATCTTGCCCGCGCGCACGAGGTCGTCCAGGGCCGCGAGGGTCTCCTCGACAGGGGTGCCGGCGTCGAAGAGATGCAGCTGGAACAGGTCGATGTGCTCCACCCGCAGCCGGCGCAGCGAACCCTCGACCGCCTTGATCAGCCGGGAGCGCCCCGTACCCCGCTCGGCGGGCCCGCTCCCGGTGGGCGTGCCCGCCTTGGTGGACAACAGCACCCGGTCCCGCCGCCCCGCGACGGCCGCCCCGAGCAGCTCCTCGGAGGCCCCCTCGGAGTACACGTCCGCGGTGTCGAACATCGTCACACCCGCATCCAGGCAGATGTCGACCATGGCACGTGCCTGCTGCGCGTCGGTGTCACCCCACGCGCTGAACAGGCTGCCGCGGCCACCGAACGTGGCCGCGCCCAGACTCAGTACCGGAACGTGCAGCCCAGAAGCCCCGAGCCGGCGGTATTCCATGACCGTCTCCTCTCCACCAACTGCCCGGCTCACCAGTCGATCAGCGCCAGGGAGACGGAGAACCCGCCGCCCATGCCGAGCAGCAGGACCCGGTCCCCGGGCCGCAGCGCCCCCGAACGGGCCGCCTGATCCAGCGTCAACGGCACCGAGGCGGCACCCACGTTGCCGAACTCGCCGACCGTGCGGTGCAGCGTCGCCCCCGGCAGATCCAGCCTCGACCACAGCTCCTCGAGCATCCTGCCGTTGGCCTGGTGGGGGACCAGATGGGTGATGTCGGCCGGCAGCACCTCACACTCGTGCAGGAACTCCTTCACCAGCCCCGGCACCGTGTTGACGATGAAGTCCCTGACGGTGCGCCCCTCCATCGAGAAGTACTGCAGGCCCGCCTCGTGCACCGCGGGGGCGTAGGGCTGCCGGCTGCCGCCCGCGGGCACCACGACGAGATCGGACATGTCGCTGTACATGTGGAACACGCTCCGGCGGATCCCGCGCTCGGGGCCGGCCGGCCCGATGACCGCCGCGCCGGCACCGTCGCCGAACAGGATCACGGTCTTGCGGTCGGCCGGATCGAGGATCTGGGAGTACAGGTCGGCACCGATGACCAGCCCGTATCCGCCGGACTTGGCGATCATCCCGTGGGCGACGTCGAGGGCGAAGGAGAAACCGGCACACACGGCGTTCACGTCGAACGCCGCCACCCCCGTGGTGGCCCCGCCCAGGTTCTGGTGCACGAAGACCGCCGTCGCCGGCTGCTTGTGGTCCGGTGTCGAGGTCGCCACCACGATCGTGGACAGCTGGTCTGCCGTGATCCCCGCGCTGCGAAGGGCGTTGCGCGCGGCCCCGGTGGCCAGATCGGAGGTGGCCTGGCCCGGCCGGGCCCAGCGCCGCTCACGGATCGCCGTCTTGCGCACGATCCAGGCGTCGTCCACCCCGGCGTGCGCACCGGCCTCGGTGTTGGACACCACCCGATCGGGGACGAAGGACCCGGTGCCGAGTATGGCGACAGGTGCAGCGGACACACTCATGGGCGCTCTCATTCCGTGACGTCGGCGGGCAGGGGGAAGTCCGTGGTGGCCTCGGGCCAGTGGGGCACCGACTCGATCTCGAGCACCGCCGCGGTCAGCGAGTAGCCGCCGCCGGCAGAGGCCAGGAGCACCAGATCGCCTTCGCGAACGAGTTTCTTCTCCACCAGACGCGCCACCCCCGCGGTCAGATCCCCCGCGCCCAGGTGCCCGGTGTAGCGGCCCCAGTCCATCAGCGAACGGTCGGCCGAGATGCCCAGCGGCTTGAGGAACTGAACGTCCATCAGCCCGTGCCCCATGTTGGGCATCAGGATCTTGGCGAAGTCGTCCAGGGTGTGACCGCTCTGCTGGAGCACCGAACGCACCAGCTCCTGCAGCGCCACCTCGCAGCGCTGCAGCACCGACTCCTTGCCGACCCTGGCCAGGTAGGACTTCTTGGGCTCGCGCAGATCGTCGACCTTGGGCTGGGGGGAGGTGGTGAAGGGGTGACTGCCCCGGTGCAGCGGTTCCAGGGAGGCGTCGGTGTACGACGCGATGGCGTGGACGCGGGCGAAACCGCCGGCGGTGGAGAGCACCATGGCCGTGGCCCCGTCGCCCAGGACGATGCCGTACGCCCCCCGCCACCGGTCCATGCCGGGCAGACAGAACCGGTCGGCGGTGGTGACCATCGCGCTTGAGGCGCGGCCGGACTGCAGCTGGGAGACCGCCAGGTCCATCGCCACCATGCCGCCGTTGGACAGCTGCTGCACGTTCACCGCGAAGGCACCGGTGACCGCCAGCTCACGCTGGATGTACGGCGCGCTGGTCCAGCAGTAGTCGCGGCCCTGGTGATACACCGAGGCGTGCACGAGCGCGTCGAGCCGGCCCCCCACCACGTGGGCGGCACGGTCGAGAGCGCGCCGCCCCGCGAACGCCGCCATGTCCGGGACCGAGGTCTCGTCCGCGACGACCGGCAGGCAGACCATCTTGTTCTCTTCGAAATCCTCGGCGGCGTACCTGCCGTCGGCCACCGCTTCCTTTGCCGATTCGGCGGGCGGAATCCAGGCGGCAGCCGACGTGATGTAGACAGGAGTGCTCATTCTTCGCTTCCTCCGAGTTCCATCCACCACGGGATAGGAAATATTCGGGCAGTGAAATGCCAGGCCGGCCCGGATGCTTTGCCGGAATAAACTCCACGCTACCAGCGCCCCACCGATCGCCCGCATATTAATTTCTCACGCCTCGCCCTTAATAGTGCACGGCGGTGATAAGGGCGGCGGTGTATTAGGAGATGCTCCTCACCCGCACGCGGACCGGGCGGGACGAAGGAGGTGCCGTGGCCGGCCGGCGGCCGTTCACAGGGGGATGTTGCCCCGCCCGGCCCGGGGCGAGGGGAGCGCCTCGTTGCGCAGCGCCCGCAGGGCCCGGGCGACGTGCACACGGGTGGACGACGGCGTGATGACCGCGTCGATGTAGCCGAGCTCGGCGGCCACGTAGGGCGTGCAGTAGCGGTCCTGGTACTCCTGCTCCAGTTCCGCCCGCACCTTGTCCACGTCGCCGCCCTCGGCCTGCACCTGCGCCAGCCGGCGCCGGTGCACGATGCTCGTCGCGCCCTGCGCCCCCATGATCGCGATCTCCGCGCTCGGCCAGGCCAGGTTGACGTCGGCGCCCAGGTGCTTGGAGCCCAGCACGTCGTATCCCGCGCCGTACGCCTTGCGCGTGATCACGGTCACCATGGGGACGGTCGCCTCCGCGTAGGCGTAGATCAGCTTCGCGCCCCGGCGGATGATGCCGTTCCATTCCTGGCCGGTGCCCGGCAGGAAGCCGGGCACGTCCACGAAGGTCAGGATCGGCACGTTGAAGGCGTTGCAGGTCCGCACGAAGCGCGCCGCCTTCTCCGCGGCGTCGATGTCCAGGCACCCCGCGAAGTGCAGGGGCTGGTTGGCGACCACGCCCACGCTCCTGCCCTCGATACGGGCGAAGCCCACGATGATGTTCTGCGCGAACAGCTCCTGGACCTCCAGGAACTCGCCGTCGTCGACCACTCCCTCGATCGCCTCGTGCATGTCGTAGGGCTGGGTCGGCGCATCGGGCACGAGGTGGTCCAGCTTCTTCGCGAGCTTTGTGGGCGCACGGTCGAGCAGGGGCCGGCCCGCCGGGTCCAGGGCGTCGAAGACGGGGGCCTCGCCCGCGTTGTTGTCGGGCAGGTGCGACAGCAGCTCCCGCACGTAGGCGATGGCGTCCTCCTCGTCGGCGCCCAGGTAGTGCACGTTGCCCGACCGCGTGCTGTGCGTCCTGCCCCCGCCCAGCTCCTCGAAGTCGACCTCCTCGCCGGTGACCGTCTTGACCACGTCCGGCCCGGTGATGAACATGTGCGACGTGCGGTCGACCATGACCACGAAGTCGGTCAGCGCCGGCGAGTAGGAGGCGCCGCCGGCGCAGTAGCCCATGATCAGCGATATCTGCGGTATCTGGCCCGAGGCCTGCACGTTGCGCCGGAAGATCTCCCCGTACATCGCCTGGGACTCCACACCCTCCTGGATGCGGGCCCCGCCCCCGTCGTTGATGCCGATGAGCGGCCGCCCCGCCTTCATGGCCAGCTCCATGATCTTGAGGATCCGCCGGCCGTGGACCTTGCCCAGCGAGCCGCCCCGAAAGCTCGCGTCCTGGCTGAACACGCAGACGGTACGGCCGTCGATCTCCCCGTACCCCGTGATCACGCCGTCGCCGTAGCCGTCGCCCGGCCCCTCCTCGCCCTCGGGCCGGGCGAACGTGTCGATCTCGACGAAGGAACCGGGGTCCAGGAGGAGTTCGAGGCGCTCCTGAGCGGTGAGCCTGCCCTGGGGATGCTGCTTGCCGGCCATCCGGACCGATCGCCCGGCAATGGCCTCACGACGTCGGTACAGGTCGTCGATCGCGTCCCGAATGGTGCGCATGTGCCCCCTCCACTGGGTCGTCAAAGGTCCCAGTCACGCGACGTGCGGGCTAAACCCGGCGCGGAATCCAGCGAGGTGATTGGGATTCGGATGCTATATCTCGGAGTTCGCCGGGGGAACGCCGAAATGAATTCCCAACCAAGAGACGTGAGGAAATCACGCAATGATGTGTGATGTGCATACGGTGAAAAGCGGTGCGATATTTGTGCCGGCGCCTGTGGCGTTGCCCGGCCGCGTTCAACTGCCCGTGCGGAACAGTTGAACGCGCCCGGGGGCCGCACGTGCGAGGGGGCCGGGTCAGCGCGAGGCCGCCTGCGGCGGTGTGGGCCGGGCCTGGGCGAGCAGGCCGTCGACGAAGGCCCGCAGCCCCTGGGCGTAGGTGTCCTGCCCGGCCAGCGCCCCCCACCGCTCGGCCACGGCGGCCAGGTGCGGAAGCCGCCCCGGTGTGTCCGAGGCGCCGAAGTAGGCGTTGAGGTGGGCGGGGTGCTCGTCCAGCCGCCGGCTGCGCGAGTGCGTGCGCACGAGGATCTCGCCGACCGTGTAGTACCAGATGCTGCGGAAGACGCGGACGGACTCCTCCGGCGTGCAGCCGTCCTCGACGGCCCCGGCCAGGATCGTCTCCACCAGCGACAGGACCGAGTCGCCGAGCCGGGCGATGAACCCGTCGGCGGTCAGGACCTCCGCCGCCCAGGGCCACGCCGCCAGGCCGTCGTGGATCGCGACGGCGGCCGTGACGATCCGCTCGCGCGGCTCGCTGGGCAGCGGCGGGTGCGGGATCTGCTCCGCGTACTCGTGGATCAGCAGGAACAGCAGGTCTTCCTTGTCGCGCACATGGGCGTACAGGGTCGTCGCCCCGACACCGAGCTCGGCGGCCAGCCGGCGGATGGTCAGCTTCTCCCAGCCGTAGTCGTCGATGAGCCCGCGGGCCGCGGCCAGGATCTGCGCACGGGAGGTCACGGGCGGCCGGCCGACACGGCCGCGCGGTTCGTTGGATCGGGGCATCGTCCCATCATGCCCCGTGCCCGCCACCGCCCCGCCCGCGGTCCCAGGTCGACAGCGCACCGGCCCGCTGCTAATTTCAGAACGTGTTCGGAAATTCTATGGCGCGAGCAGGGGCAAAGGGGTTGGGTTGCAGTGGCAAGTACGCAGTTAACGGATGAGAAGGCGATCGTCACCAGCGGCGCCCGGCCCGGGGTCACCCTCGCCGCGGTGTCCGTCGTGCAGTTCATGGTGTCCCTGGACCTGTCGGTGGTGAACGTCGGACTCCCCGAGATCGGCAGCGGCCTCGGCTTCAGCGAGGTGGGCCTGACCTGGGTGATCCACGCCTACGCCCTCACCTTCGGCGGGCTGCTGCTGCTGGGCGGCAAGATCGCCGACCGGTACGGGCACAAGCGCGTGATGCTGTTCGGGCTCGGCCTGTTCGGCCTGGCCTCCCTCGTCGGCGGCCTCGCGCAGGCCCCCGGTCAGCTGGTGGCCGCCCGCGCCGCGCAGGGCATCGGGGCCGCCGCCCTGGCACCGGCCGCCCTCGCGCTGCTGGCCTCGACCTTCCCCGGCGGCCGGGAACGCGTGAAGGCCTTCGGCGTGTGGAGCGCGGTCAACGCCTCCGGCGGAGCCGTCGGCGTCCTCGCCGGCGGCCTGCTCACCCAGTACGCCGGCTGGCAGTGGGTGATGTACATCAACCTGCCGATGGCCGCCCTCGCGCTGGCCCTGGCCTGGCGCGGCATCGCCGCGGACCGGCCCGCCGCGCGCCGCGGCCGCCCGGACGTGCTCGGTGCCGTGCTGGCCACCGCGGGCGCCGCGCTGCTCGTGTTCGGCGTGGTGCGCACCGACCGCTACCCCTGGTCCTCGGCCACCACCCTGGGGACCCTGGCCCTCGCCGTCGTGCTGCTGGTGGCGTTCGTCTACGTGGAGAAGACCACCAGCCGGGACCCGCTGATCCGGCTCGGTCTGTTCGCCAACCGCTCCGTGGCCGGGGCCAACGCCTACACGCTGCTGTTCGGCGGCGCCATGGCCTCGGCCCTGTACTTCGTCTCCCTCTACCTGCAGCGGGTGCTCTCGGGCAGCCCGGCCCGCACCGGGGTGGAGTTCCTGCCGTTCGCGCTGGGCGTGGTCCTGGGCTCCACCCTCGCCGTCAAGCTCGGCTACCGCTTCGCCCCCCGCACCATCCTGATCTGCGGCGGCCTGCTGGCGGCGGCGGGCTTCGCCTGGTTCGGCCTGATGCGCGCCGAGGGCACATTCCTCGTCGACGTCCTGGGGCCGTCGATCGTCTCCAGCGTCGGCATCGGCCTGTGCCTGGCGCCGGCCGTCTCCATCGCCACCGGGGGAGTGGCTCCCGGCGAGGCGGGCGTCGCCTCCGGCGTGCTCAACAGCACCCGCCAGATCGGCGCCTCGCTGGGCCTGGCGGCCCTGGGCACCGCGGCCGCCGACCGCACCGGCCGCTCCGTCACCCCCCAGGCCCTCAGCGACGGGTACGCGCTCGGCATGACGGCCGGCGCCGTGATCCTCGCCGTCGCGGTCCTCATCGCCGTCGTCGTCCTGCCCCGGCCCCAGCGCCCCGGCACCGACAAGGCGGGCGTCGGCTGACGTCGCACACCCGCCCGGCGTGGTACCCATAGGACAGCACGGCGCACGCGGCCCCTGACGGTGAAGGTTGTCGAAGCCTTGACCGTGACCAGGGGCCGCGTTCGCATGTCACCGCCGCCCCGCCCCGCCCCGGCCGGCGCCGTACGGGCACCACGCACACCGCCCACCGGGCCGCCGGCACCGCGCCCCTGACGGACCGCCATGCAGACGACGTCCATATTTCACCCAGTCCCATTGCCCAGAATGGCGAGCCACGAGGAACTACATAGGGGGCTCGCGTGGGAATCGATGTGCTGGTGTCCGACGGCCTGCATCTGTCCCGTTTCGCGCTCGCTGCATTGCTGGAGCGGCACGAGGGGGTCCGAGTCGTCGGGTCCGCGGAAAGCAACTACGCCGCCCTGGAGTTCGCCGAGCTGCACCGGCCCGACGTGGCGATCATCAGCTTCGAGGGCGAGGACAGCGAAGCCGTCTCCAGTGCGGAGAAGATCGCGAACCTGGGCTGCAGGAGCATGCTGCTGACCACCGCGGTGACGCGCTCGGTCGTCCGCCAGGCCTTCGCCACCGGAATCGGCGGTATCGTCGAACGGAGTGTGTCCCCACGCCAGTTCGTCGACGCCATCCACCGGGTGCACCAAGGCGAGCGGGTCTTCGACGCGGAACTGACCGTCGCCGCGCTGAACAACAGCGACTGCCCTTTGAACCGGCGTGAGTTCGCCGTCCTGGAGTATGTCGCCCGAGGCGACACGGTCGTCGAGATCGCGGCAGGCATGCACCTCTCCCAAGGAACCGTACGCAACTACCTCTCCTCCATGGTGGCGAAGCTGGGAGCACGCAACCGAATCGACGCCCTGCGCATTGCCAGGGATTCACGCTGGATCTGATCCGTCACCCGCCCGGTCATGGGCGCAGACGTTCAACTGCCCACCGGAAAACAGTTGAACTCGTTTCCTCCCCGTCACGGTCCCACGACCGGCTGCCGGCGATCAATTGAGGCGGTCACCGCAGAGCGCGGCTAGTGCGCCAAACCGTTCTGTGTTTCTAATGGACGGGCCTTCGTCGGACAGCCGTGCACAGGCCCGTGCCGCGCTCGTGTCGCTCGTCTTGAGCCGCCCCGGTGAATCACCATGTCCCGCCATACCGGCTGATGTGATGCGCTCAGGATGGGATCTACGATGCCTACGCCACACCATGCAAAGACAGCGCGCCGACCGCCGTCGCATCGCGCGCGAAAAACGCCCGGCCACGCCGCGCACAGCCCTTCGCGCGGATGGGGCCGGCACCCCGCCGCACCCGCGCCCGCGCCGCCACCGGCCGCACCCGCACCGCCCGGTGCGGTGTCTGCCGCCACCGGCGCACACCCCCCGCGCGACCCCGCCGGCCCCCGCGGCCACCGCGCGCGGCACCCCGCCGCGCCCGCCCGCGCCCTGCCCGCAGGTGGTGTTCGCCCGGCCTTCGGCGCGCGCCCGCCCGGCTCCCGCCCCACGCCCGGACGGGCCCCGGGCGGCGCACCACCCGCGCCACCCGCGCCACCCCTTGCCTCCGGCAGCGGCCGCACCCCGGCGCGGGCCCCCCACGCCGCGCGGCACCCCCGTCCCGCACCGGACGGGCCACCCCCGCGGGAGCCCCGTACGGCACCGGTGGCGCGGTGAAGCGCCCCGGCACACCCCGCCGGCGCCCCGGCGGCGGCCCGGCCGGGCCGGGCGTGCGCCCCGGCCCGCGCGGCGGACGGCGTCCGGGCCCCGCGCCCGCCGGCCAGGGCGGTGCGCGCAGCGCCCCCGGTCCGGGGGAGCGGATGCACAAACGGGCAGAAACGGTACTTCAGGAGGTGAATCACTCATGGTGAGCACGGCCCTGCGCATACAGCTCCTGGGACCGGTGCGCGCGTGGTGGAACGAGGCGGAGGTGGCGCTCGGCCCGCCCAAGCAGCGCGCCGTGCTGGCCCTGCTCGCCAGCCGCGCGGGCGACGTCGTGGGCGTGGAGAACATCGTGGACGCCGTGTGGGGCGGCGACCTGCCGCACACGGCCGCCAACGGCGTGCACACCTACGTCGCCGGACTGCGCCGGGTGCTGGAGCCCGGACGCAGGAAGAGAGCGGCCGGCGTGGTGCTCGCCTCCGAATCGGGCGGGTACTGCCTGCGGGTGGACCCCACCGCCGTGGACGCCGTGCTCTTCACGCGAAGCCTCGGCCAGGCGCGCGGCTCACGCGGCCAGGGCGACGCCCCGGCGACCCTGCGGCTGTACGAGCAGGCCCTGTCCCACTGGCACGGCGAGGCGTTCTCCCGCGTCCCCGGCCCGTTCGCGGCGATGGAGCGCACCCGGCTGCGCGACCTGCGGCTGGCGGCGGTGGAGGAGTGGGCCGAGGACATGCTGGCGGCCGGCCGGCACACCGAGCTGGTCACCGAACTGCCGCAGACGGTCTCCGAGGAGCCGTTGCGGGAGAAACTGCGCTGGCTGCTGATGCTGGCGCTCTACCGCAGCGGACGCCGGGTGCACGCGCTGTGGGTGTACGAGGAGACCCGGGAGCTGCTGATCAGGGAACTGGGCATCGAGCCCGGCGCCGACCTGCGCACCCTCTACCAGCAGATCCTGTCCGGGCACCCGGAACTGCGCCCGCCCGGCCCGGACCTTCGCCCCGCGCCGCCCGCCGACCGGCCCCCCGCCTTCGGCGGCGCGCCCAAGCCGCTGCAACTGCCGCCCCTGGCCCGCGGGTTCGTCGGGCGCGCCGGGCAACTCGCGCAGCTGGAGCAGTGGGTCGCCGGCGAGCGGACGCGCGGCGGCGCCAGCACACCGGTCGTGGTGGTCGACGGCCCGGCCGGCGTCGGCAAATCGGCGTTCGTGCTGCAGCTGGCGCACCGGCTCACCGACCGCTTCCCCGACGGCCAGCTGTATGTGGACCTGTGCGGCACCGGGCTCCAGGGGCGGCCGGTCAGCGCCGCCGACGCCCTGGGCCAGCTCCTGGGCGGCCTGGGGGTCGACGGCTCACGGATGCCCTCGGGCGTGGCCGCCCGCGCCTCCCTGTACCGCAGCCTGCTGCACGGCCAGCGGATGCTGGTGGTCTTCGACGACGCGCACCACGCCGACCAGCTGCGACCGCTCATACCCCGCGGCTCCTCCTGCGTCCTGGCCACCAGCCGCCAGCGCCTGAGCGGACTGGCGGCACGCGACGGCGCGCACCTGGTCACCATCGGACCGCTGACCCAGGAGGAGGGCGCGCACCTGCTGATCCGCCTGAGCGCCGGACGCCTGAGCGAACCCGGCCCGCTCACCGACCGGCTGATCGCGCTGTGCGGCGGGCTCCCGCTGGCCCTGCGCATCGTCGCCGAACAGCTGGCGGTCACCCCCGACGTCCCGCTGAGCACCCTGGTCGAGCAGTACGCGAGCGCACCCGGCCGGCTGAAACGGCTGACGGTCAAGGACGACGCGGCGACCGACATGCCCCGCATCTTCGAGGCCTCCTACCGCCTGCTGCCCGAGGACGCCGCGCGGATGTTCCGCTATCTGGGCCTGGACACCGGCCCCGTGACGGTGGCCGACGCCGCGGCGCTGGCCGGAACGGACCCGGACACCGCCCGCAGGCTCCTCGCGCTCCTGGCCGCCCACCACCTGCTGGAGGAAGGACCGGACAACGAGTACCGCTTCCACAGCCTCATCGGCATCTACGCCGCCGAGTGCGCCGAGCACGAACCGCCGGCCCTGCGCCGCGCGGCCCTCACCCGGCTCAGGCGCCTGCGATCAGGCCCGACGCCCCCGCCCCGCCCGCTCGAAACCAGCTCTACAGGCGCTTGAGCCCCGCCCAAATAAAACGGAGTAGTCGGTTTATTTTCAGTATCATCGGCGCCATGAAGCCTGAACCGGAGATGCCTCAGGAGGCGCTGATGCTCGACGCGTTAACGGCAGGCACGCCCAGATCACCGGCGCCCGGCGCCTCTCACCTGCCGGTCGTCCAACTGGTGCCCATCGCGTCCCTGGTGACGTCGGACTCGCCGCGGATCGCGGGGGAGGACGCCGAGCACGTCGAGGCACTGGCCGAGACACGCACTCCGCTGCCGCCCATCGTGGTCCACCGGCCGACCATGCGGATTGTCGACGGGGTGCACCGGCTGCGGGCGGCGGTGCTGCGGGGCGAGGACTCCATCGAGGTCCGCTACGTGGAGGGCTCGGCCGAGGACGCGTTCGTCCTGGCCGTCAAGCTCAACGCCGAACACGGCATGCCGCTCTCGCGCCGGGACCGGCTCTCGGCGGCCGAGCGCATCATCGACAGCCACGCCCACTGGTCGGACCGGCGCATCGCGGAGGTGACCGGCCTCGCGCCGGCCACCGTCTCCCAGCTGCGCCGGCGTTCAACTGTCCAGGCCGAGCAGTTGAACACCCGCACCGGACGCGACGGCCGGGCCCGGCCGGTCAACAGCGCCGCCGGCCGGCGCCGCGCCGGCCAGGTCATCGCCGAACGCCCCAACGCCTCGCTGCGGGAGATCGCCCAGGAGGCGGGCATCGCCCTGGCGACCGCCCGCGACGTCCGGCTGCGCATCCGCGAAGGCAAGGACCCGGTCCCGCCCAAACTGCGGGAAGCCGCACAGAAAGGAGACCTGCCGCAGCAGCCCGCGGTACGCAGGCCCACCCCGGCCCAGGAATGCGAGCGCCCCGAGCGCAAAGGGCCGGAGCCGGCCCTCATCTCGGACGCCGGACGCCTGGTGAACCTGCGTAAAGACCCCTCCCTGCGTTTCTCCGAGGCGGGCAGGGCGCTGCTGCAGCTCCTGGCCACCAACGCCCTCGACGACGAGAAATGGCGGTGGCTGATGGGCGCGGTACCCGAACACCGGTATGCCGATATCGCCCGGGCCGCCCGGTACTGCGGCGAGCGCTGGCTCAGTTTCGCCGAAGGACTGGAAAACGGCAGCGGCGCGCGCACGGGCCGGGCCGTGTGAGCGGGGACCTCTCTTGCGCCGCCCAGTTCGCCCTGGGTACCGTCAATTCCGAAATCCCCCGGGCGAGTTCGCCGGTGAAGCGCGATGCTTCGTCGGCGAACTCGTTTTTCGTCCCGCACCCGTTTCGACGCCGGCCCCGATTCACCGGCGCCGGCGGATACGGACCGCGCGAAAACCCCCACCGAATTCCGCGCACGCCACCCTTCGGCCCTTCCGGGCGGGTCCCGCGCGCCGGCCGGGCCGCGGAGGGGCCACACCGCGAGGATCACCGCCCGGGCGTGAACACGTGCTGATAGCATACGAACTCGACGGTTTCTTTTGCTTCCCGGGTGTGGGGGACCCGGGTCAGGGTGAGGAGGTGTGGCGTGGCGCAGCAGGAACGGGCCTTTCGGACGCGGCGTACGATCCTGACCGCTGCGGCCGAGGTCTTCGATGAACTCGGCTACGAGGCGGCCACCATGTCGGAGATCCTGGGACGCTCCGGTGTCACCAAGGGCGCGCTGTACTTCCACTTCCCCTCCAAGGAACAGCTCGCCAAAGAGGTGCTCCAGGAGAATGTGCAGGTGGTCCCGGCGGTCCCGCCGCAGCGGCTGAAGCTGCAGGAGGCCGTCGACCGGGGCCTGCTGCTCGCCTACCTGATGGTCCGCGATCCGGTGCTGCGCGGCGGCGTCCGGCTCGCCCTGGAGCAGGCCGGGCACGGCAAGGTGGACCGCAGCGTGCCCTTCCTGGCCTGGTCCCAGGAAAGCCGGCGCATGTTCGAACAGGCCAAGCTGGCAGGGGAACTGCAGCCCCACATCGACCCCGGTGAACTCGCCGACGTGTTCGTCGGGGCGTTCGCGGGCGTGCAGCTGATGTCGCAGGCCCTGACCGGGCGCGCGGACCTGGACGAACGCGTGGCCGCGCTGTACCGCGTCCTGATGGCCGGCGTCGCCGTCCCCAGCGTCCTGGTCCAGCTGGACGTCGCCGTGGACCGCGGCGCCCGGGTGAACGAGGCCGTCGAACAGCAGCGGCACGGCAAGGGACAGTCCCCGCCCGAGCGCACGGCCCGCCTCGTCGAGCACGGTTGAGTACGGCCGGATCAGACCCGCACGGCGATCACACACCACCGTGCGGGTCCACCCAGGACGGAGTGCATCAATGGTGGTATCGGCCTGCCCCTACGCCCTGGACCTGACGGGCAGTCACTTAGCGGAGGAAGCCGCCCGGCTCAGACAGCACGGCCCCGCAGCCCGCGTCACCCTGCCCGACGGCGTGCCGGCCTGGGCCGTGACGCGGCACTCCAGCGCCAGGCGACTGCTGGTGGACCCCCGCATATCCAAGGACGCCCGCCGGCACTGGCCGCCCCTCGCCGACGGGCGCATCGGCGAGGACTGGCCCCTCTACCACTGGGTCAGCGCGCAGAACATGCTCACCGCCTACGGGACCGAACACACCCGGCTGCGCAGACTGGTCTCCGGGGCGTTCACCCCCCGCCGCAGCGCGGCCATGCGGCCCCGCGTCCAGACCCTGACCGCCGCCCTGCTCAAGGCGCTGGCAGCCCGCCCCGCCGGCCAGAGCGTGGACCTGATCACCCACTTCGCGCTGGAGCTGCCCGTCCAGGTGATCTGCGAACTGTTCGGGGTCCTCGACGAAGGCGACCGGCACACACTGCGGCACGGGCTCAGCGAGTCCGTGCGCACCTCGGCGCGTGCCGAGGAGGTACGCCAGGCACAGACGAGCGTGCATCAGGCACTGGCCCAGCTCGTGGCCGTCAAACGCCTCGCGCCGGCCGACGACCTGACCTCCGCCCTGATCGCGGCGCGGGACGAGGACGGCACCCGGCTGAGCGAGAGCGAACTCGTCGACACCCTCATGCTGGTGATCGGCGCCGGCTACGAGACCACGGTCAACCTCCTGGGCAACGCCATCGTGGAACTGCTCAGCCACCCCGACCAGCTGCGGCAGGTCCGCGACGGCGCGGTGGGCTGGGACGCGGTGGTGGAGGAGACCCTCAGGATGCGCGGGCCCGCCGCGTTCGTCCCCCTGCGGTTCGCGCTGCAGGACATCGACCTCGGCGAAGGAGTGGTCATCCGCCAGGGCGATGCCGTGCTGATCTCCTTCGCCGCCACCGGCCTGGACCCGGACGAACACGGCAGCGACGCCGCACGGTTCGACGTGGCACGCGGCGAGCGACGCGACCACCTCGCCTTCGGGCACGGCGTGCACTACTGCCTGGGCGCCTCCCTGGCCCGCCTCGAAGCGGCCGTCGCGCTGCCCGCCCTGTTCGAACGCTTCCCCCACATGCGCCTGGCCCGCCCGGTACAGGAGCTGGAACCGACCGTGTCCTTCGTCACCAACGGCTACCGCAGCGTCCCGGCGGTCCTCACCCCGGAGCCCGGCCGGTGATCGCGGTGACCGGCGCGACCGGGACGGTGGGAGGCCTGGTGGCCCGCCTGCTCGTCGGCACCCATCCGCTGCGGCTGCTCGTGCGCCGCCCGCAGCGGGCCGGCGAACTGGGTCTGCCCGGCGAGGCGGTGGCGGCCGACTTCGGCGACCCCGCCTCGCTCACCGGCGCACTGAGGGGCGTGCACGCCCTGTTCGTGGTCACCGCGAACCCGCTGCAGCCCGCACACGACCACAACCTCCTCAGCGCCGCCCGCCGAAGCGGGGTGGGGCACATCGTCAAACTCTCCGCCCTCGCCGTGGCCGACGAACAGGCCGACGACCTGATCACCCGCTGGCAGCGGCACAACGAGGCCCGCCTGCGCTCCTGCGGAGTGCCCTGGACGATCCTGCGGCCACGGTCCTTCATGTCGAACTCCCTGGCCTGGGCCCCCTCCATCCGCACCCGGGGCGTCGTCCAGGCCCCCGTCGGCACCTCACGCAACGCCTGCATCGCCCCCCAGGACATCGCCGAGGTCGCCGTACGGGCCCTGACCGGCGCCGCGGGCGAGGGCATGACCTACCCGCTGACGGGCCCGCAGGCACTGTCGGCGGCCGAACAGACCGCGGTCCTGGCCGAGGTCCTCGACCGCCCGGTGCGCTTCGTGGACATGACCCTCGACCAGGCCTACCAGGCCTGGTCGGCGCGCTATCCCGAGCCCATCGCCCAGGCCCTGCTGCACAGCGCCCGACGCCAGCAGGAAGGCTCCAAGCAGCTCACCGACCCCACGCTCGAAAAGCTCCTGGACCGCCCGGCGCTGACCTACCGCGACTGGGCCCGCCAGCACCGCCACCACTTCGCCTGACCCCACCCACCCCCCCGCGGCCGCGCACGCACCGGCCCCACACCGACGCCGACGGAAAGGACGACCATGTCCAGCCCCCCCAGCGAAGTGGTGATCGTCGGCGGCGGCCCCGTCGGCATGCTGCTGGCCGCCGAACTCGGTGCCCACGGCATCGCCACCGTCGTCGTCGAGGCGCGGCACGGCACCCGCGGGCAACCCCGGGCCGCCACCCTCCACCCCCACACCCAAACCAGCCTCGCCCGGCGCGCACCGGCCGCCGACGCCGCGCCCACCGCCCCGGCCGGCCGGCCACCGGCCCTCACCCACCTCAGCCAGGCCGACCTGGAACGCCGCCTCGAAACCGCGGCCCGCCGATGCGGGGTACAGGTGCTGCGGGGCCATCGCGCCGTGCGTATCGACCAGGACCCCGACGGGGTCGACGTCCATGTCCGCTCGGACGCCGGCACACGCCGGCTGCGCGCCTGCTACGTGGTGGGCGCGGACGGAGCCGGCAGCACGGTGCGCGAGATGGGCGGCTTTGCTGCACACACCCGCCCCGCGACCGTCTCGGCCCTGACCGGCCAGGTACGCTTCGCCGACCCCGCCGGCGTGCCGCTGGGCTGGCGGCGCACCGAGCGCGGCTGGACCTGCGCGAGCTGCGACGAACAGGGCGAGGGCCGGCTGCTCACCGTGGACTTCTCGGGGCCGCACCCCGCCCGCGCCGGTGCGCCCACCCTCCAGGAGCTCAGCGCCGAGGCCCAACGGATCACGGGCCGCCCCGTGCCCCTGGCCGACGCGGCCCACCTGTCCCGGCTCAGCGACTTCTCCCGGCTGGTCACCAGCTACCGCCGGGGCCGGATCCTTTTGGCCGGCGACAGCGCGCACACGCACTTCCCCGTGGGCGGCCAGGCGCTGGACGCCGGCCTGCGCGACGCCCTCAACCTGGGCTGGAAACTGGCCCACACGCTCCGCGGCCGGGCGGGCAAGGACCTGCTGGACACCTACGACCGGGAACGCAGGCCCGCCGCGCAGCGCGCGCTCGACGACATGCGCGCACGGCTCGCGCTGATGCGCCCCGACCCCGAACTGGCCCCGCTGCACGGCCTCATGGCGGATCTGCTGCCCATTCCCGAGGCCGGCAGGCCCGGCCGGATCACCGGCACCGGGGACCTTCCCCGCCGCCTCGGGGCCGCCCCGCGCTCACCGTGGCCCGGGCGGCTGCTGCCGAACCGGCCGCTGGCCGCCGGCGGCGACCTGGCCGCACTGCTCAGCCAGGGCCGGCCGGTGCTGCTGCTGAGCGAGCACGCCGCCTGCCCCAGCGCCGCACAGCAATGGACCCACGTCCTGCGCACCGCCCGGGCCGCCGCCGCGCTGCCGGGCGTCGACGCCATGGTCGTACGCCCGGACGGGCACGTGCTGTGGGCGTCCGACGGCGGGGACCTCGGCGCGGCGCTGGGGGAGTGGTTCGGCCGGCCGGCCACCGCACCCCCGCGTCCCCGCGTGGCCCCGGCTCAGGGCTCAGCCGACCTCAGCCGGTGCCTTATGGGCCTCACGCTGGAATTCCTGTGACACCTCGCAGGACGCCTTCAGGATCGACTGCTGCAGCCGCTGCACCGGCGCACTCGGCTCCAGCCCCAGCTCCCGCACCAAAGTGCCGCGCAGCCGCTGGTAGACCCGCAGCGCCTCGCCGGGACGCCCGGCCCGGTACAGCGCCAGCATGAACTGGCGGTACAGGCTCTCGTGCAGGTGGTACCGCTCGACCAGGACGGTGAGTTCGGGCAGCAGCTCGCGGTGGCGCCCCAGCAGCAGATCCACCTCGATGCGCCGGTCCACCGCGCACAGCCGGGCCTCCTCCAGCCGCCGCGCCTGCACCTCCAGATGCCGGCCGGGCTGAATGTCGACCAGCGCGGGCCCCGTCCACAGGGCGAGCGCCGCGTGCAGCAGGCGAGCCGCGCCGGTGTGGTCCCCGGCCTCCATGGCCCGGTAGCCCTCGGCGCTCAGCCGGTCGAACTCGCGGAAGTCCAGCGTGCCCGCGCCCGTCTCCAGGAGATAACCGCCCGGCAGCGTGACCAGCACCTGCTTGGCCGTGCGCCGCGGCGCGCCCGCCGCCCCCGAAAGGGCGGAATCGATCAGCTCCCGCAGCCGCAGGACGTACGTCTGCAGCGTGGTGCGGGCACTGCGCGGCGGCCGGGCGCCCCACAGTTCCTCCACCAGGACGGCGGCCGGTACCGGCTGGCCCGCGTTCAGGGCGAGCAGGGCGAGGACCTGACGCGGCTTCGGCGCGGTCGGCACGATCCGCGTGCTGCCCAGCCGTGCTGCAAAGCCGCCGAGT
Organism: Streptomyces filipinensis; assembly: GCF_014649495.1. GTDB lineage: Bacteria > Actinomycetota > Actinomycetes > Streptomycetales > Streptomycetaceae > Streptomyces > Streptomyces filipinensis. The sequence continues at coordinate 36,878 of NZ_BMTD01000021.1, forward strand.
ACTTCGATGTCCATCTCTCTCCCCCAGATCCGTACGCGCGGGGCCCGTCAGGCACGCGCGGGGTGTGGCGTAGCTCAGGGAACTCGGGACTTGCTTGACCACCAAATTAAACAGCATGGCCGGTTCTTTCTCCAGTGGAACCCGAGGATCCGTGCCGGCGCCGCCCGCGGCCCGCGCCGCGGGGCGCGGGTCCGCGGTCGGCGTCCTCGCAGGTCTGTCCGTGTGCCGGGGTGGTGTGCCAGGGTGGGTGGAAAGCTCGTTCCCCCTGCCCGGTCCAGGGTTCCCGGGGGCCGCGGACCCGCGGGCTCCGGCCCGGCGCCTCCCGCGAACCCATGTCCCGGAGCCCTAACAAACCGCATCAGCGGTTTGTTAATCTTGGGGGAGTTGTGGGCGCGTTCTGCTGCCGGGCAGAGCCGCTTGGACGGGGGTGTCATCTCCGTGGCCGTACGCGGCCACGGAACGGCTCGGGAGCTACGGAGCACCTCGATGGTCAAGCAGGAACGTGCCGTACGGACCCGCAACGCGCTGATCGCCGCTGCGGCCGAAGACTTCAGCAGGCTGGGGTACAGCCCTTCCTCGCTGCTGTCCATCAGCCGTCACGCCGGCGTGACCAGCGGGGCACTGCACTTCCACTTCCCGACCAAGGTCGCGCTCGCCTCCGCGGTCATGGCCGCCGCGATCCAGCGCCTGCACCAGATCGTGGAGCGCTGCGAGAAGCGGATGCCCCCGGGCGGCGCGCTGCAGCTGCTGGTCGACGCCGGCCATGAACTGGTCCAGCAGCTGCGCGAGGACGCGGTGCTGCGCGCCGGGTTCGACCTCGAGGGCGACCCGGGGTGCCCGCGGGGTGTGGGGGAGGTGCGCCGCCACTGGCACCAGTGGGTGCAGGCGACCCTGCAATGCGCCGAGGAGGCGGGGCAGTTGCGCCCGGGCGTATCGGTCGAGCAGGTGGCGAGCGCGGTGTTCGTGTGCACGGTGGGCATCCAGATGCTCGGCCGGCGGGACACGCAGTGGGTCTCGCGCCGCACGCTGAGCAGGTTCTGGTATCTGGTGCTGCCCCGGATCGCGGCCGGTGAGGGCGACCTGGACGCCGCGGGAACCTGCTGAGAGCAGCCCCTTCGCAACGGACCGCGCAGGTCTGCCGCCTTTTTTAACGGGAACCGCGCCGGCCGCTTGTGTGAATACAGCGTTTCACGGCCCGCCGAATGGCTTTACCGCCAGAAGCGGGCCTTCCGCTTCCACTCGAAACGGTTACCCGGCCGAGCGCAAATTTTTCTTCGTGGTCGCCCCAAACTAAACCGGTGAGCCCGTATATTTCGTGGGGACCCTTTCGAACCACGTCGTCATCCAACCTTTGAACCGTCGGGAAGAGGGGAACCCATGACCCTGCTCGTTCGCCAGCAAGAGCCCACCCGCGCTCCCGCCTGGCAGGGTGTCCAGGACCTGCCGCAGCTGACCACCACCGTCCCGCGCGAGTATGTGCACCGCGCCTCGCTCGCCGAGGTCTTCCTCACCGGATGCCGCCAGCTCGACGGCACCCGCTTCGAGCTCACGGGACAGTGGCCGCGCGCGCACACCTTCTTCACCAGCAGCGACGGCACGCAGCACGACCCCATGCAGGCGGCCGAAACCATTCGCCAGGTCGGTCTCTTCCTCGCCCACTCGGAGTTCGGCGTGCCGCTGGGGCATCACTTCCTGCTGCGGGACATGGAGTTCTCCGTGATCCCGGACAACCTGGGCATAGGGGCACGTCCCAGCGAGCTGACACTCCAGGCCGCCTGCACCGACGTGAAGTGGAGGGGCAACCGCCTCGTGCAGTTCGCCATGCGGATCACCATCGAACGCGACGGGCGCCTCGCGGCCCGCGGCAGCGGGCACTTCACCTGCGTCGCCCCCGCCGCCTACCACCGCCTGCGCGGAGCGGGGCACACCGAGACCGGCACCGTGCCGATACCCCGGCCCCTACCCGTCGAGCCCTGGCGGGTGGGCCGCTCCAGCGTCGCCGACGTCGTGCTGTCGGCCACCGACCAGCCGGGCCGCTGGCTGCTCAGCCCCGACCCGCGCCACCCCATCCTGTTCGACCACGGCGGCGACCACGTACCGGGGATGGTGCTGATCGAGGCCGCCCGGCAGGCGGCCTGCGGGCTGCTTGAGGGCGACACCTTCCTCCCGGTCAGAGCCATCACCGAGTTCCACCGCTACGCCGAGTTCGCCACCCCGTGCTGGATCGACGCGGTCCTCGCGCACCCCGAACAGCCGGGCACCCGCAGCGTGTACGTCACCGGGCACCAGGACGGCAACGAGGTCTTCCGCACCCGGCTGGACGGGGAGTGCGCCCACCACGGCGCACCCCGGGAACAGCGGGCCGGGGCGGCACAGGACGTGGGGGCCTGAGACAGGGCCCCGGGGCTGTGCGCCGATGTCCTGACCGGGTGCGCGGAACTTCCGCCACCTCACCTCAACGCCGTTCGCCGTCGGCAGGCCGGCCCGCCCCGGCACATCCGGCCGCCGTGTCCTCGGGTGCGCGGCTTCGGGCTGGGGCAGGCCTTTCCGGGCCCGGTCACCGCCCCGAGTCCCGCGCACGTGCGCCGGCTTCGGCTCACGCCCGCCGCGCCGGGTGCGGGCCGCACGCGGAGGTCACCGACGGTGCGGCGCCCAGGGTCGCGGTCAGGCCGGCGTCGACGGGCAGCACGACCCCCGTGATCCAGCGCGACCGGGGGCCGGCCAGGAACAGCACGGCGTCACCGACGTCCCAGCCGGTCCCCTCGGTCGCCAGCGGGGCCGCGAGCCTGCGCTGTTCACGGGCGTGGCCGTCGACGCCCTGGGAGTGGACCATCGGGGTGTGGACGTAGCCGGGGGCGAGCGCGTTGACCCGGATGCCCTCGGGCCCGTGGTGGGCGGCCATGGTCCGGGTGAGGCCCACGACCGCGGCCTTGGTCGTGGGGTAGGCCACCGTCGGGTGCCCCCCGGCCAGGCCGACCGCCGAGGACATGTTGATGATCGACCCCCCGCCGGCGGCGCGCATGCGGGGGATGGCGGCACGCGACATCAGCACCATGGAGTTCAGGTTCAGGCGCAGGCACTGCTCCCACGCGTCGAGGTCCACATCGACCACGGTTCCGGGCGGGCCGGCGACACCGACGTTGTTGACCAGGACGTCGAGCCGGCCGAAGGCGCCCACCGCTTGCGCGACCACGTCCGCGCACGCGTCGGGGGAGGTCACATCGGCCGTCACCGCGAGCGAGCTGCCGCCGCGCTCGGCGATGAGCTTCTGCGTCTGCGTCATGTTCTCGGGCGCGGAGTCGACCACCACCACGTGCGCCCCGGCGCCGGCGAGCAGCACGGCCGCGGCCCGCCCGTTGCCGATGCCCGGCGCGCGGGAACCACCGCCGGTGACGATCGCGACCTTGTCCTTGAGCCCGAAGTCGGCACTCATGCTTGCCTGCCTTTCCGCACGGATGACGGGGCGTCCCGGCCGCCTGCCTTCACACCTGCCGGGCCCGCCCGGCCCAGTACCGCTCGCGCAGGGTGCGCTTGAGGACCTTGCCGTTGGCGCTGCGCGGCAGCGAGTCGACGAACTCCACCAGCTTGGGCGCCCGGATGCTGCCCAGCGTCTGCTTGCACCACGCGATCAGCTCCTCAGCCCCGATCCGCGCACCCGGGTTGGGCTCGACCACCGCGGTGACCGCCTCACCCCAGTCCTCGTGCGGCACACCGATGACGGCACAGTCCTGCACGCCCGGGTGAGCCCAGATCACCTGCTCGATCTCACTGGGGTAGATGTTCAGCCCCCCGGAGATGATCATGTCCTTCTTGCGGTCGGTGATGAACAGATAGCCGTCCGCGTCGAGATGGCCGATGTCACCGGTGTGCAGCCATCCGTCGACGATGGTCTCGGCCGTCTTCTCGGGCGCCGCGTAGTAGCCCTTCATGACGAGATCCCCGCGCACACAGATCTCCCCGGACCGCCCCGCGGGAACCGCGCGCCCCTCCTCGTCCTGGATCTCCACGGCGACCAGCGGGTAGGGACGCCCGCACGACGCCAGCCGGGAGTCGGGGGCCACCCTCCCGTCGGCCATGTGCTCCTCGGGCCGCATGAAGCACACCCCGGCGAACGCCTCCACCTGCCCGTAGCACTCCATCATGACCGGGCCGAACAAAGCGATGGCACGCCGTAGTTTCTCGGCCGACATCGGGGCCGCGGCGTAGAGCAGATAGCGCAGGCAGGACAGGTCGCGGCGCGCGAGCCCCGGCGTCTCCATCAGCCGGTAGACGACCGTGGGCGCCAGGAAGAGCTCGGTGACGCGGTACCGCTCGATCGCGTCGACGATCGCTTCCGGATCGGCCCTGGGAAGAAGGACCACCGTGCCGCCGCGCGCGGTGGCGGCCAGGCTGATCACACCCGACGCGTGGGTCATGGGCAGCGCCGCCAGGTCGACGATCGCCTCGTCACCGCGGTACTGGAACGCCATCATCAGATGGGCCAGGCACGTCGACAGGGACCGGTGCGTGTTCATCACACCCTTGGGCGCACCGGTCGTCCCGCCGGTGGACGAGATCGCCACCACGTCGTCCATCTCATAGCGCACAGCGGGCCTGGTGTCGGGCAGGCGGGCCGTCCACTCCTCCAGCGACCGTGCCCCCACCGCCTCACCGTCCAGACACACATAGTGCGCCACCTTCGGCAGCGACGGCGCCAGCTCGGCCACCACCTGCGCCATCGAGCGGGGGAAGAACAGCACCTCGCAGTCGAACGCGTCGATCACACGCCGCAGGTCGGCCGGGGGAGTGGTCGGGTTCAGCGGCACCCAGGCCAGGCCGGCCCGCCAGATGCCCAGCACACTGATCCAGGCCCGCGCGTCGTTCGGGGACAGCACACCGGCCTTGGCCTCCCGGGCCAGGCCCGAGCGCAGCAGGGCGTGCGCGATCCGGCACGACAGCCGCCCCGCCTCACCGAACGTCCAGGACCGCCCACCGCACACATAGGCGACCGCCTGCGGGCTGTGCCGCCACCCCCGGTCGAAGAAGTCGATGATCGCCATCATGCCCCCAGCACCGTGACCGCCGCGACCGCTTCCTCACCGGCATAGAACCCGCCGCCGTTCTCCGCGACCGCGATCCGCGCACCGGGCACCTGCCGCACACCCGCCTCCGCCCGCAGCTGGCACACCAGCTCGTACACCTGGGCCAGGCCGGTCGCCCCCAGAGGATGCCCCTTCGACTCCAGACCGCCCGACGGGTTGACGGGCAGCCGCCCGCCCAGCGCGGTCACCCCCGCCTCCGCCGCCGCACCGCCGGCGCCCGGCTCGCACAGGCCGAGCAGTTCGCTCTGCTGGATCTCCCCGAACGCCGTGGCGTCGTGCAGCTCGGCCACATCGACGTCCTCCGGGCCCACACCCGCCTGCTCATAGGCCCGCAGGGCCAGCAGCCTGCCGATGTGCTGCTCCCACGCCTCAAGCGGATGTGCCACGCCCGTGCCGACCACACTCGCCAGCACCCGTACGCTGCGCCCGCGCGCGGCCAGCCGCCGCAGCCCGTCGCGCCCGCACACCACCACCGCCGCCGCCCCGTCGGTGAGCGGCGCACACATCGGCACCGTGAGCGGAAACGACAGCGCACGGGCCGACAGCACGTCCTCGACGCTGAACTCCTTTCGGTGCTGCGCCTTGTCGTTGTGCACGGAGTGCCGGTGGTTCTTGGCCGCGACCGCGGCGATCTGCCGCTGCGTGGTACCGAAACGACGCATGTGCGCACGCGCCATGGCCGCGTAGATGTCCATGAAGACGCTGCGCTCACCGACGTGGGCGTCATCGGCCGCACCGCCCAGCGCGGTCAGCGCCGCCGTCAGAGCGGCCGGATCCGACACGTCGAAGGCACCGTTGAAGACCGCCATCGCCCGGTCACGGTCGGCCACGTTCATCTTCTCCGCGCCGACCGCCAACGCGATGTCCACGCCGCCCGCACGGACCTGACTGACCGCCAGGTGCAAGGCGGTGGCACCGGTGGCACACGCGTTCTCGACGTTGAACATCGGAATCCGCTCGAACCCCATACCGCGCAGCGCGATCTGGCCACCCACCATCAACTGCCCCTGGAGCGCGCCCTGGGTGGTGCTGCCGAAGAACGCCGCCTGCACATCGCGCCGCTCCAGCCCCGCATCGGCCAGCGCGTCCCGGACTGCCTCGGCCGCCAGATGCGGCACGTCACGGTCGGTGTGGCGGGCGAATTTCGTCATCCCCACCCCGGCGATCCACACCTGCTCCGCCACGGGTCAACTCCTTATGTCGGAAGGAATTCTCATCAGCCTGCCGCGCGAGGACGACACGAAAAAGATGTCCCACACGCAGAAAAGCCGTCAATATTCGTTGTTCACCATGCGCTGGGAAAAGCAGCTGCCGCTTTCGGTGAAAAAACCTGGCCCGTCACGGGCAGGCGACCACCTGGGCCGCGTACGACAGGCCCGCACCGAAACCCAGCAGGAGCACGGGGGCGCCGCTGGGCACCTCGGCGCGCTCCACGAGCTTGGACAGGGCCATGGGGACGCTCGCCGCGGAGGTGTTGCCGGAATCGACCACATCGCGCGCCACCACCGCGCCCGTGGCGCCGAGCTGCTTGGTCACGGCCTCGATGATCCGCAGATTCGCCTGGTGCGTGACCACCGCGGCCAGCTGGGAGGGGTCGATGCCGGCCCGCTCACAGGCCTGCCGGGCCACCGGGGCCAAAGAGGTCACCGCCCAGCGGTAGACGACGTGCCCGTCCTGCCGGAACAGGGCGGGCGGACCGGCCGGACCGGAGGTCTGCAGGGTGATCGCCGAGCCGCGCTGCGGCTGCGAACCCCACACCACGGGACCCACGCCAGCGGCCGCGCCGCCCTCGGCCGCCACCACGACCGCCGCACCGGCACCGTCACCGAAGATGACGCAGGTGGAACGGTCCTGCCAGTCCAGGAAGTCGCTCATCTTGTCCACACCGACGACCAGCGCGCTACGGCTGCTGCCGCCGCGCACGGCCAGATCGGCGGTGGCGAGCGCGTAACTGAAGCCCGCACACGCGGCGTTGAGGTCGAAGACGGCCGCGGCGGGGACCTCCAGGTGCCGGGCGACCCGGGCGGCGATGCTGGGCATGCGGTCCACGGCGGTGCAGGTCGCGACGATCACCAGGTCGATGTCGGCGGCGTCCACCCCGGCCCGGGCCACGGCCTTGGCGGCGGCACCGGCCGCCATGTCGGCGACGCTCTCGTCCTCGGCGGCGATGTGACGCGTGGCGATGCCCACCCGGGATCGGATCCACGCGTCGGAGGTGTCCACCAGGGCGGCGAGATCGTCGTTGGTGAGCACACGCGTCGGCTGATGGTGGGCGAGGGAGAGTATCCGGCTGCCGGTGACGGTCACGAGTCCTCCAGAGGGTCACGTTCACAAAGGGCACGTTCGAACAAGCGGCGCGCTGCGGGGGTGGCCCAGGCGTCAGGCCACGCCCCGAGGCACGGGGGGACGGGCCCCGGGCGCCTGCGCGGCCAGGGCGCCGGCGATCGTCGCCATCACGTCGGCCACCGCCGAGTGCACGAAGAAGTGCTCGCCGGGAAGCACGACCAGCCGCGCCGCGGCACCGCTCTGGCGCAGCCACCGGTGCAGCCTCCCGTGCGCCACCAGCGGGTCGGCGTCGCCGCCGAACACCGTCAACGGCATCCCCAGCGGCGGTTGCGCCTGGTACCGGTAGGTCTCCAGCAGCGAGAAGTCCGCACGCAGCGCGGGCAGTACCAGCTCCATCAGCCCGGGATCGTCCAACAGCTCGGCCGGCGTACCGCCGAGGAACCGCAGCTCCTCCAGCACATCGGCGTCCGGCGCCGCATGGATCGGCTGCCGGGTGCGCGGCAGGTCCGGGGCGGCCGAGCCGGAGACGAACAGGTGCACCGGCTGCGCGACACCCCGCCCGCGCAGGGTCCGGGCCAGCTCGAAGGCGATCAGGGCACCCATGCTGTGGCCGAACAGCGCATAAGGCCGATCCAGGTACCCCGCCAGGGCGTCGGCCAGCATCTCGGTGATCGGCTCCATCCTGGCGACCGGTGTCTCGCCCCAGCGGGCGCCGCGGCCGGGAAGCTCCAGCGGATACACCCGGACATGCTCGGGAGCCAGATCCCGCCAGGCCCGGTACGCCGACGCGCTGCCGCCCGCATACGGCAGGCAGAACAGGCGGACCCCGGCCTCGTCCTGCGGCTCTGCCTGGGCAAACCATGGGTTGCGCATGGGTGCTGCTCCTTCGTCTCACGGTGGTCCGCCGCGGCGCGGGCGCCGCCTCAAGGCGGTCAGTCGGTCAGGGACAAGGCACCCGAGGGGCAGTGCGCCACCGCCGCACGCGCGGCGTCGGCGGCCTCCGGCCCGCACACACCGGCCCCCAGCAGCACGACGGTCCCGTCGTGATCGCACTGGTCGAAGAGCGCGGGCGCCGTCAGCGCGCACATGCCCGCGCCGACGCAGCGTTGCGTATCAGCCTGGATCTGCAAGGTTTCTCCCCCCGGGTGCCGTGGTGTCCGTCCCGTCAGACGGCCACACCGCCGTCGATCTGGAAAGTCGTGCCGGTGATGTACGCCGCCCTGTCCGAGAGCAGGAACGAGACCAGGTCGGCGACCTCCTCCGGCTCGCCGAACCGCCCCAGCGGGATGCGCTGCGTGAACCGCTCACGCACCTCGGCCGGCAGGTCCATGACCGGATCGGTGGCGACGAAACCGGGCACGACGACGTTCGCCCGGATCCCGTACCGGCCGACCTCACGGGCCAGGGACTTGGTGAACCCGACGATCCCGGCCTTGGACGCGGCGTAGTTGGTCTGCCCCGCGTTGCCGTACAGACCGGCGATGGAGGACATCGTCACGATCGCCCCGCTCCTGCGCTCGATCATGCCGTTGATGACGGTCCGGCACACGTAGTACGTGCCGTCGAGGTTGACCCGCTGGACCTCGGCCCAGTCCTCGTCCTCCATCGCCGCCAGCGGACCGTCGCGCAGCACGGCGGCCGAGGTGACCACCGCCGCGACGGGCCCGAGGGTGTCCTCGACGCCGTCGACGAGTTCCTGGACCGCGGCGCTGTCGCCGACATCGCTCTGGCGCACGTACGCGCGCCGGCCCAGCGCACCGATCTCCTTCTCCAGGCCCTGCGCGGCGGCCGCGTTCGAGGCGTAGCACACCGCCACGTCGAAGCCGTCCCGTGCCAGGCGCAGCGCCACCGCGCGGCCGATCCCGCGTGAGCCGCCCGCCACCAGCGCCACCGGTGTGAGCCCGCTCATGCCACGCCCTCCTGGTCCTGCGCCGCGAGCAGACGGCGCAGTTCCGCCTCCACCTCGTCGTCGGACAGGTCCGCGAGCGCGTCCGGGTCCGGCTGCGGTGCGTCACGGCTGAGCACCTCGATGGTGTTCTCCGCATCCGCCGCGCCCGGGCCCGCCTCCAGCAGCTGCGCGGTGTGCGCGACGGTGGGCCGTTCGAAGAAGGCCCGCAGGTCGAGCTCCACGCCCAGGCGGTTCTTCAGACGGGTGCCGATCTGCACCGCGGCCAGCGAGTGGCCGCCCAGCGCGAAGAAGTCGTCCTGGGCACCGACCCGGTCCAGACCCAGGATCTCCTGCCAGACCTCGGCGACCTCCCGCTCGCGCTCCCCGCGCGGCGCGAGGTAGGGCGTGTCCAGCTCCGGGCGGGGATGACTGCCGGCCGGCGGCGCGAGCTGGCGCATCTCCCGCTCCAGCAGCGCGGGCGTCAGCGAGCGGGCCAGCTCGCGCACCGCCGTGAAGTCCCGGTGCGAGACCACGAGATGACCGGGCAGGGCGGGGGCGGCGAGCAGCCGGGCGAAGACGTCCCGGCCCTGCTGCTCGGTGATGCCCTCGGCCAGGGTGCGCAGCACCCCGCCGGGACGCTCCTGCCCGGCGCCCGCCGCGTCCTGCGCGGGCGCCTGGGCGGCACGCACGATCTGCTCGCGCAGGCCCTCCAGGTCGTTGATCCGCTTGATGGTGAAGTCACCGATCCGGGCCAGCAGCCGGCCCTCCGGGTCGAGGATCTCGATGTCGCAGGTACTGGTCTCGCCCGCGGAGTCCGCGGCCCCCTTCACCTCGACATACACGTGCACGGTGCCGGTCAGGCCGGCGAAGACACGCAGACTGCGGTAGCTGAAGGGCAGGTAGTACGTGTCGGGCGCGTGGACCCGGGCGGTGCCGCCGGCCGCGTCGAGCAGCGCCGGGTGCAGCAGGTAGTGCTCCAGGTCGCCGTGGAACTCCTCGTCGAGCCGCAGCGTCGCCATCACCCGCTCAGGACCGACCAGGATCTCCCGCATGCACTTCCAGCGCGGCCCGAAGGAGAACTCGATCGGGCCGCCCTTCTCGAACCGGTCCAGACGCAGCCCGAGCTTGATCGACTCGTCCGTGTCGAGGACCTCCGTCACCGCGCAGCGGGCGCGCAGCTCGGCCAGATCCCGCACCGTGCGGGGCGCGGGATCGTGGAAGTCGACGGTGCCGCGCGCATGGTCGGTCCAGGTCACCGCCCCGCCCGTGCCGGCCCGGCTCTGCACGGCGAAGTGCCACCGGCCCTCGCGCTCCTCGATGGTGGTGAACACCTCGCGGCTTTGCCCGTCGGGAACGACGACCGGGATCATGTACTGCACGTCACCGATCTCGATGTCCCGCCCGGCGGCCTGCTCGGCGACGGCGGCCCGCACCAGTTCGAGATAGGCGGTGCCCGGCACGAGGCCGTGCTCCTGGATGCGGTGATCGGCGACGATCCAGCTCTCCTCGGTACTGAACACCGTCGCGTACGTACGGGACGTGGGCGTGGAGCGCACCAGACGCCGCAGCAGCGGGTGCCCGGTGAGCGGGGTGCCGGCATCGAGGCCGAAGCGGGAGTCGAGCCCGGCCGCCATACCGACGTCGCGCCAGGTGTCCCAGCCCACGGCGGTGACCGGCAGCCCGCTCTCGCGGCGCTTGTACTGCGCCCACGCGTCCAGGAAGGCGTTGGCGGCGGCGTAGTCGCTCTGCCCGGGACCGCCCAGGACGGCGGTCACCGACGAGCACAGCAGCATGAAGTCCACGTCGTCCGCGCCGCAGACCGCGTCCAGGACGAGCAGCCCGTGCGTCTTGGCGGCGAGGACCTGACCGGCGTCGGCCGGGGACTTGGTGACGATCATGCCCTGGGAGGGCACTCCGGCGGCGTGCACGACACCGTTGAGCCCCCCGCCCGCCGCCCGCAACTCGCCCACGGCGCGCCGCATCTGCTCCTCGTCGGTGACATCGGCCTGCAGCACCACGACGCGGGCGCCGAGCGAGGCCAGCCGCCGCAGCCGCCGGATCCGCACGCTGGTGGCGTCGGTGCCGTCGTGGGCGGCGAGGTGGGCGTCCCACTCGGCGGGCGCCGGGAAACGTGAGCGGCCCAGCAGACCCAGGACCGGCCGCTCGGCCGTGGCCGCGATCTGCTCGGCGAGCGCGAGACCGATGCCGCCGAGACCACCGGTGATGAGGTAGACGCCGTCATCGCGCAGCCCGGTGCGCTGCCCGCCGGCGGCCGGATCGGCCCCCGCCACCCGGTCGAAGCCGCGCACCCACCAGTGCCGCCCGCGCAGGGCGAGCTCGGCCCCGGTGTCGGCGGCGAGCGCAGCGAGCACGGCGCGGACCGCGTCCTCGGCCGGGACGTTCATGTCCGTGCCCGTCACGTCCAGGACCCGGCAGGCGGTCTCGGAGGTCTCCTGCGGGATCACCGTGGCCGCGCCCAGCAGCAGCGCCTGCTCGGGCAGCAGCGGCTCCTCGCCGGTGACGTCGTACACGCCGCGGCACAGCACGTCGACGGTGACCGGGGCGGGCAGCCGCTGCGCGCCCAGCGCCTGGGCGAGGGCGATCAGGCTGTCGAAGCCGGTGCGGCGCGCGGCCTCCAGCCGCTCCCGGGCGGGCGTGCCGTCCGCGCTGCCCCCGGTGGTGCTCCACAGGTGCACGAAGCGGACGCGCCGCCCGTCCCCGGCCGCGGCGGGGGGCACGGCCAGGGACCGGACGAGCGCGCACAGATGGTCCCGGTCGGCGGGATCCAGGCTCCAGGAGTCCTCACCGCTGTGCTCCAGGGCGGTGCCCGCGCCGACCCGCACGACGCGGTCGCCGCCCGCCGCCAGCCGCGCGGCGAGGGTGTCCGCGAGGGGCAGCCCGGCACCCAGGACGACCCAGGTGTCCCCGGTACCCGCGGCCGCGGCCGCGGCGGGCAGGGCGAGCCGCTGCCAGCCGGGGGTGTAGAACCAGCCGTCCGCGGGGGCGACGGCGGGCTGCGAGGCACTCGGCCGTTCGCCGGGCTCGACCCAGTAGCGGCGCCGCTGGAACGGGTAGCCGGGCAGCCGCACCGGGCGGTGCCGGCCCGGGCCCTGGAGCGCCGTCCAGTCGACGGCGACACCGGCGCTCCACGCCGCCCCGAGGCCCGCCAGCAGGTGGGCGTCGTCCGCGACGTCCTCGCCGGGGTGGCGCAGGGAACCGACGGCCCTGCGGTGCGCCGTCCACCGGGCGTGGGCGCGGGCGAAGTTGGCCAGGTTCTGGCCGGGGCCCACCTCCAGCAGGACGAGCCCGGGGTCGGCGAGCAGCACGTCGAGGGCGTCGCTGAACCGCACCGGCCGGCGCAGATGCGCGCCCCAGTACTCGGGGCTGGTCGCCTGCTCGGCGGTGATCCAGGTGCCGGTGACGTTCGACAGGAACGGGATCGCGGGGGGCCGCAGCGTGATGGCGCGGACCTCGTCGACGAACGGGCCGACGGCCCCGTCCATGTCGGGCGAGTGGAAGGCGTGCGAGGTGTGCAGACGGCGGCAGCCCACGCCCTCATCCGTGAGCCGCTGCTGGAGGGCGTCGACGGCCTGCGGGGAGCCGGAGACCACGCTCAGCGCCGTGGAGTTGACGGCGGCCAGCGTGAGGCCGTCGCCGAGCCGGGCGGCGACCTCCTCCTCGGAGAGGAAGACGCTGAGCATGGCGCCGTGCGGCATCTGCTGGACCAGCCGGCCGCGTGCGGCGACCAGACGTACCGCGTCCTCAAGGCAGAACACCCCCGCCAGGCAGGCGGCCACGTACTCGCCGATGCTGTGGCCGACCATGGCGCGCGGCTGCACACCCCACGACTGCCACAGCCGGGCCAGGGCGAACTCCACGCAGAACAGCGCCGGTTGGGCGAGCCGGGTCTGCCGCAGCCGGTCGGCGGCCGCCGGCTCGTCCGCACCGAGCACCAGGGCGCGCAGGTCATCTGCCACATACGCGTCGAACAGCCGCGCGCAGCGGTCGAACTCGGCGGCGAAGACACCCCCTTGGGCGTACAGGCCGCGGGCCATGCCGGGATACTGGGCGCCCTGCCCGGGGAAGAGGAACGCGACCGGGGCGTCGCCGGTCGCGGCGGCCGGGGCCGGGGCCGGGCCCTGCGCGAGGCGGCGCAGCGCGGCGACGGCCTCGCCCGTGGTGCGGGCGACGACCGTGCCGCGGTGGTCGAAGGGGGCACGGCGCTGGGCCAGCGTGTGGGCGACGGCGTCCAGGCAGACGCCGTCGTCGGCTTCCAGACGGTCGGCCAAGAGCGCGGCCGCCTCGGCCAGCGCGGGCGCGGACTTCGCGGACAGCGGCAGCAGACGGGCCGGGGCCCCGGCCCGGGGGCCGGCGGGCTCCTTCGGCTGCTCGGCGGGCGCCTCCTCCAGGATGACGTGGACGTTCGTGCCGCCGATCCCGAAGGAGCTGACGCCGGCCCGGCGCGGCTCGCCCTGGCGCGGCCAGGCGCGCAGTTCGGTGTTCACGTAGAACGGGCTGGTCTCCAACTGCAGGCCGGGGTTGGGCCGCTCCCAGTGCAGGGTGGGCGGGATCGCCTCGTGCTTGAGGGCGAGGGCCGCCTTGATCAGGCCGGTGACACCGGCGGCGGCGTCGAGGTGACCGACGTTGCTCTTGACCGAGCCGATCGCGCACGTGCCCCGGGCGTCGGTGCCCGCACGGTAGGCGCGGGTGAGCGCGGCGATCTCGATGGGATCCCCCAGCGGGGTGCCGGTGCCGTGGGTCTCCACGAAGCCGACACTGGCCGGGTCGACGTCGGCCAGGGCCAGCGCCTCGGCGACGACGTCGGCCTGCCCGTCGACACTCGGCGCGGTGTAACCGGCCTTCAGGGAACCGTCGTTGTTGACCGCACTGGCCAGGACGACCGCGTCGACGCTGTCGCCGTCGGCCCGCGCGTCGGCGAGGCGGCGCAGGACCACGAGGCCGACGCCGTTGCCGGGCACGGTGCCCTGCGCGTCGGCGTCGAAGGCACGGCAGGTGCCCTGCGGGGACAGGATGCCGCCCGGCTCGTACTGGTAGCCGCCGCGCAGCGGCGAGCTCACCGACACACCGCCGGCCAGCGCGATGTCGCACTCGCCGTTGATCAGGCTCTGGCAGGCCAGGTGCACCGCGCTCAGCGACGTGGAGCAGGCCGTCTGGACGGTGACCGCCGGACCCGTCAGGTCCAGCTTGTACGCGGCGCGCGTGGCCAGGAAGTCCTTGTCGGAGGCGAGCATCACCTGGTACATGCCCGAGGAGTCCAGGACCTGCTGGTTGTTCATGAGGTTGAACAGCAGATACGTGTTCAGGCCCGCGCCCGCGAAGACACCGATGCGGCCGCTGAAGCGCGTCGGGTCGATCCCGGCGGACTCCAGGGCGTGCCAGGCGCATTCGAGGAAGACCCGGTGCTGGGGGTCCAGCAGCTCGGCCTCGCGCGGGCTGTAGCCGAAGAAGCCCTCGTCGAACAGGTCCGCGCCCTCCAGCACGCCCTTGGCCCCGACGTAGTCGTCCCGGGCGATCAGCGCGGGGTCGACGCCGCAGGCGGCGAGCTCCTCGTCGGACGAGACGGTGACGGACTCGCGTCCCTGCGCGAGGTTGGTCCAGAAGCTGTCCACATCGCCCGCGCCGGGGAAGCGGCCCGCCATACCGATGATGGCGACGCGATCGAGGTCCTGGTCCTGTTCCGGCACCTGGGCCCGGACCTGGTCGTGGTGTGGCTGTGACACGTGGATCACCTGTCTCCGCGAGAGGAAGCCCGGCGTTCGGCCGCCTGTTGCCGCCGGTTACGGGACTGACGTCGGTTCTGTGCGCGCTGCCGGGCGCCGTGCGCGGCGGCCCCGGGCCCGCTGTCCGAGCCGCCGAGGAAGGCGGCGAGGGACTCGATCGTGGGGTGCTGGAAAAGCTCGACCATGCTCAGGTCGTGGCCGAGCGCGGCGGCCAGCCGGGTCCGGAACTCGGCCATCAGCAGCGAATGGCCGCCCAGGTCGAAGAAGTTGTCACGCAGCCCGACGCGCTCGACGCCCAGCAGGCCGCGCCACATGAGGGCGAGCTCCTGCTCCAGGCCGTCCTGGGGGGCGACGAACCGGGCCGTCAGGTCCGGGCGGTCGTACCGCGGCTCGGGCAGCGCCTTGCGGTCGGTCTTGCCGCTGGGGGTCAGCGGCAGGGCGTCGAGCACCGTGAAGGAGGCCGGGACCATGTACTCGGGCAGGTGCTCGCGCAGCCGCGCGGCCAGCTGCCCGGCCGTGGGCGCGCCACCGTCGCCGGCGGTGACGTAGGCGGCCAGGCGGACGTCACCAAGGGAGTGCTCGCGGGCGACGACGACCGCTTCCCGCACCGCCGGGTGCCGGCTCAGCACGGCCTCGATCTCCCCGAGTTCGAGGCGCTGGCCGCGGAGCTTGACCTGGTGGTCCAGGCGGCCGAGGAACTCCAGCGCCCCGTCGGCGCGGTACCGGGCGAGGTCACCGGTGCGGTAGATACGGGCCCCGGCGACGAACGGGTCGTCCGTGAAGCGTTCGGCGGTCAGCTCCGGGCGGTTCAGGTAGCCGCGGGCCAGACCCCGCCCGCCGATGCACAGTTCACCGGGGACACCCGCCGGGACGGGACGGCCGTTGCGGTCCAGGACGTACATACGGGTGTTGGCGATGGGCCGGCCGATGGGCACCGGCCGCGGATCGTCGCCCTGCGGGCGGCAGTGCCAGAAGGTGACGTCGATGGCGGCCTCGGTGGGCCCGTACAGGTTGTGCAGCTCGGCCCGGTGCAGGTCCAGGAAACGGTCGTGCAGGTCGCGGGGCAGTTCCTCGCCGCTGCAGAAGACGCGGCGCAGACCGGCCGACTGCTCGGCCGGCTCGGCCAGGAACAGCTGCAGCATCGACGGCACGAAGTGGACCGTGGTGATCTGCTCGGCGGCGATCGCAGCGGCCAGGTAGGCGCTGTCGCGGTGCCCGCCGGGCCGCGCCATGACCAGCGTGGCGCCGCACATCAGCGGCCAGAAGAACTCCCACACCGACACGTCGAAGGAGAACGGGGTCTTCTGCAGCACCCGGTCGGTGGCATCCAGAGGGTAGGCGTCCTGCATCCACAACAACCGGTTGCGCAGGGCCGCGTGGACGTTCATCACGCCCTTGGGCCGGCCCGTCGAGCCGGAGGTGAAGATGACGTACGCCAGATCCTCGCCGTCCACGGCGACACCCGGATCCGTCGCACACTGCCCGGCCAGCTCCGCGGCCAGGTCCTCCAGCCGCAGGACGGGGCAGGCCAGTTCGGGCAGCGCGCCGGCCTGCGCACCATGGGTGAGCACCACGGCCGGCCGGGCGTCCTCGGCCATGGCGGCCAGCCGGGCGGGCGGCAGAGCGGTGTCGAAGGGGACGTACGCCCCGCCGGCCTTGAGGACGGCCACGAGGGCGACGACGAGATCGAGCGAGCGCTCCATGGCGACACCGACCAGGCCGTCCCGGCCCACCCCGCGGGCACGCAGCAGATGGGCCAGGCGGTTGGCCCGCTCGTTCAGCTCGGCGTACGTCAGGCACGCGCCGTCGTAGCGGACGGCCTCCCCGCCCGGGGTACGGCGCACCTGCTCCTCGATGATCTCGTGCACCAGGCCGCCGGACCACTGCCGTTCGGTGGCGTTCCACTCCTCGACGATGCGGTGGCGCTCCGCCGCGTCCAGGAGGTCCAGGTCGCCCACGGGCGCCTGGGGGCGCGCCACGACCTGCTCGACCAGGCGGCGGAAGTGACCGGCCAGGCGGACGATGGTGGCCTCGTCGAACAGGTCACGGTCGTACTCGAACCAGCCGGTCACCCCGCCGTCGGTGTCGAACGCCTGCAGTTCCAGATCGAAGCGGGCGCCGACACTGCGGACCGGGAGCCGGGTCAGCCGGGCACCGGCCATGGCCAGGGTGGGCACCGGTTCCCTGCCGTAGCTGAAACTGACCTGGTACACCGGAGGACGGCTGAGGTCACGGGCGGTGTTGAGGTCGGCGACGATCAGCTCGAAGGGAACGTCCTGATGGGCGTACGCGCCCAGGCAGGCGTCGCGGACACGGGCCAGGACCGCCTCGAACCCCGGATCGCCGGACAGGTCGGCCCTGATGGGCAGGGTGTTGACGAAGTAACCGATGAGCGGCTCGACCTCGGCGTGCCCGCGCAGCGCGGTGGGCACGCCGACGACGATGTCGTCCTGCCCGCTGTAGCGGTGCAGCAGGATCTGGAAGACGGCGAGCAGCGCCATGTACGCGGTGGCGCCGTGCCGGCCGGCCAGCGCCGCCAGCTCCCCGACCAGGGCGGGCGGCAGGTCGACGGGGACGGAGCCGCCGTTGAAGCCCTGCACGGGCGGACGGGGCCGGTCGGTGGGCAGGTCCAGGACGGCGGGGGCGCCGGCGAGGTGCTCGCGCCAGTACGCCAGGCCCTGCCGCCAGCCGCCGTCATCGAGCTGCCGGTGCTGCCAGGCGGCGAAGTCACCGTACTGGACGGCCAGTTCGGGCAGCGGTGAGGGCCGGCCGGCGGCGAAGGCCTCGTACAGCTCGGACAGTTCGTTCAGGAAGACCGCGAGGGACCAGCGGTCGGAGACGAGGTGGTGCATCGCGACCACGAGCACGGACCGGTCGCGGCCGGTGCGCAGCAGCCGGACCCGCAGCAGCGGGCCGGTGTCGATGTCGAAGGGTTCGGCCAGGGCCTCGTCGATCCACTTCTGCCGCTCGGCGTCGGTGTGGCGCGGGCCGCTGAGATCGGTCTCGGGGACGTCGACGGCCACCTGGTGGTGGACGACCTGGACGGGGGCGCCCGCACGCGACCGGAACGTGGTGCGCAGCGCCTCGTGGCGGCGGACGATCTCGGCGACGGCGGCACGCAGCAGACCGGCGTCGAGGGGCCCTTCGACGCGGACCGCGCCGGGCACGATGTAGCCGGGGTTGCGGGGCCGCAGCTGTTCGAGGAACCAGGTGCCGCGCTGCAGGACGGCCAGCGGGAAGGTGTCCTCGGCCGGGCGCTCGGCGAGCAGGGCCTCGAAACGGGCGCGCTCTTCGGGCGTGAGCGCGGCCAGCCGCTGGGCGAGGTCGTCGGTCACGAGCCTTCCTCCGCTGTGGGCACGGATGCGGCGGAACGGGTCAGTTCGTCCAGCAGGGCCTTGGCGGCATCGGCGGCCCGGGGCATCCGCTGGATCGCAGCGGGAGCCCCGGAGCCGTCGTGCACGGTGCCCGTCAAGGAGGGTCCGCCGGTCGCGGCCAGCTTCTTGACGATGCTCCTGGCGACGCTGGCGATGGTCGCGCCGCCCAGGAAGTCGGTGATCTGCAGGGTCAGGCCGAGCCGGCTCTGGATCTCGTTGCGCAACTCCACGGCCATGAGGGAGTCCAGCCCGAAGCCGGTCAGCGGCTCGTCCACGCCGATGCGGGTGGAGGCGGAGCCGAGGACGTCCTGCACGCTGAGCACGAACCGGGTGCACAGGGTGTCCAGGCGCTCGGACTCGCCCAGCTCCAGCAGCTCGGCGGCGGTGGGGATGCGGCTGGCACGGCGCCGGGTGCGGGAGGTGCGGCGGGCGGAGCGGGCCGGCCGGGTGCGCGAGCCCGCCGCTGCGCCGGCACCGGCGTCTGCGTCGTCGGTGACGGCCGGGGCGGTGCCGTCCCAGGGACGCGGGGGCTGCCAGCAGCGCACCGGGTCGAAGGGGTAGGTGGGCACCTGCGCGCCGACACGGGTGTAGTCACGGTCGAAGCCGGCCCAGTCGACCGGCGCGCCGGCCGCGTACAGCTCGGCGACCGTGGGCAGCAGCACCTCCCAGTCGTCCTGCTTGGGCCGCAGGCTGGGCAGCAGCAGGTCGTCGTGGCCGGGGGGCAGGCTGTCGCTGATCACCCCCAGCAGGGTGGGGGCGGGGCCGACCTCGACGAAGGTGCGGTAGCCCATGGAGCGCAGGGTCTGCACGCCGTCGGCGAACCGCACGGTGCCACGCACGTGCCGGCACCAGTAGTCCGCGTCCGGCGCCTGGTCCCACGGCCACAGCTCACCGGTGACGTTGGAGACCAGGGGGATGCGCGGGGCACGGAAGGTCAGCTTGTGCGCGGCGCGGCGCAGCGGCTCCAGGACGGGGTCCATCAGGGGGGAGTGTCCGGCGGAGGCGATGTGCAGCTGCTTGGCCTTCACACCGCGGGCGCTGAACGCGGCGCACACGGCCTCGACCGCGTCACGCTCACCGGAGATCGCGATGTTCGCCGGGCCGTTGACCGCGGCGACGGCGATCCGGCCGGGGTGCGCGGCGATCTCGGCGGCGACCTCCTCCTCGGAGGCGAAGACCGCGGCCATGCTCCCGGGCAGCGAGAACTCCTGGATGATGCGGGCGCGTTCCACCGCGAAGGCCAGGCCGTCCTCCAGCGACATCGCGCCCGCCACACAGGCCGCGACGCACTCGCCGAAGCTGTGGCCGAGGACGGCCGCGGGCGTGATGCCCCACGACTGCCACAGCTGGGCCATGGCGTACTCGACGACGAAGGTGGCGGGCTGGGCGTAGGCGGTGTCGTTGACCTGTGCGTCGTCGGGGTCGTCGGGGAACAGCACGGACAGCAGCGGCCGCTTGAGCAGCGGGCGCAGGATCTCGGCGCACGCGTCGACGGCGCGCCGGAAGGTGGGCTGCGTGTCGTACAGGCCGCGGGCCATGCCGGGGCGCTGGGCGCCCTGGCCGGTGAACAGGAAGACGACCTCGGCGCTGTCGGCCTCACCCTGGACCGGGCCGGGACCGTCCTCGCCGCGGGCGAAGGAGGCGAGCTGGGCGGCGACCTCCTGGCGGGTGGCGCCGATGGCGGCCAGCCGGTGGCGGAAGTGGGAACGCCCGGTGCCCGCAGCGTGGCACAGGTCCGCCAGCGAGGCGTCGTCGTCGCCGGCCAGCCGCTCGGCGTAGCGGCCGGCGAGGGCGGCCAGGGCGCTCTCGCTGCGGGCGGACAGCGCCAGGACGGAGGCGGGCCTGCGCTCGTCCGGGGCGGGCGGCGCGGGCAGGGCGGGGGCCTGCTCCACGATCAGGTGGACGTTGGTGCCGCTCAGCCCGAAGCTGCTCACCGCCGCCGTGCGGCGGCCGGCGCCCTGCGGCCACGGGGTGAGGCGGGTGGGCACCTGGAAGGTGGTGCCGTCGAAGGAGATGTTGGAGTTCAGCCGGGAGAAGTGCAGGTTCGGCGGGATCTGGGCGCGCTCCAGGCACAGCGCGGCCTTGATCAGACCGGCGATGCCGGCGGCCGCCTCCAGGTGACCGATGTTGGTCTTGACGGCGCCGAGGTAGACCGGCGAGCCGTGGTCGCGGCCGTAGACGTCGGCCAGGGCCTCGGCCTCGATGGGGTCGCCCAGGCGGGTGCCGGTGCCGTGCGTCTCGATGTAGCCGACCTGGTCGGCCTCCACCCCGGCGGCGGCCAGGGCGCGGCGGAACACATCGCGCTGGGCCGCGCCGTTGGGCGCGGTGATGCCGGCGCTGCGGCCGTCCTGGTTGACCGCGCCGCCGCGTACGACGGCCAGGACGCGGTCCTGGTCGCGCAGGGCGTCGGAGAGCCGCTTGAGGACGACGACGCCGCAGCCCTCGCCGCGCACGTAGCCGTCGGCGCTGTCGGAGAACGTCATGGCGCGGCCCTGCCGGGAGACCGAGCCGAACTGCGACTGGGAGATCATCAGCAGCGGCGACAGCACCACGTTGACGCCGCCGGCCAGGGCCATGTCGCACTCTCCCAGGCGCAGGCTCTGGCACGCCTGGTGGACGGCCAGCAGCGAGGCGGAGCAGGCGCTGTCGACGGTGAGGTTGGGGCCGCGCAGATCGAGGAGGTAGGCGATGCGGGCCGGGATGAAGGACTGGGCGGCGCCGGAACTGGTGTAGGCGCTGACGTCGTCGGGGTGGCGCAGCTGCGCGGTGATGTAGTCCCAGGAGGCGGCGCCCATGAACACACCGGTGCGGCTGCCCGCCAGGCCCGAGGGGGCCTGGCCGGCGTTCTCCAGCGCCTCCCAGCACACCGTCAGGCTCAGCCGCTGGGCCGGGTCCATCGCCACGGCCTCGCGCTGGGAGATCCCGAAGAAGTCGTGGTCGAACAGGTCCAGGTCGTCGAGGAACGCGCCGGAGCGGGTGTAGATCTTCCCCGGCTTGCCGGCCTCCTCGTCGTAGAACGCCTCGTGGTCCCACCGTCCGCGGGGGATGTCGCCCACGGCGTCGGTGCCCTCGGCCAGCAGCCGCCAGTAGGAGGCGGTGTCGGTGACGCCGCCGGGCAGGCGACAGCCGGCGCCCACGATGGCGATGGGTTCGCTGCGGGCCCGCTCGTACTCCTCGACCTGGCGCTGGAGGCGGTCCATCGTCAGGTAGGCGCGCTTGAGCGTGTCGGCCGCTACCAGATCCTGTCCCGGTGTCATCGCTGGTCCCCCTCGTCGATCTGTGTGGTCTTGGCCATCAGGAGTGCCTCGAGTTGCGCGGCGGACATCGCGTCGAGGTCCGGCGGGCCGTCCGCGGCGGGCGGGCCCGCACCGTCGCGGGGAGCCGGCGCCGCCACCCTCACGGCCGGCGCTGCGGGTGTCTCGGCCCGGTCGCCGTCCGCCGCCTGGCCGGGCTCCAGCTCGATCTCCATGCGGTCGGCCAGGTACGGCACCAGGGCGTCGACGGTCGGGAAGCGCCAGGTGACGGTGGAGGGCAGCTGGATGTGCAGCGAGGACTCCAGGGACTTGCGCAGCTCCAGGGAGAGCAGCGAGTCGAAGCCCATGCTGCTGAGGGGGGCGCTGGTGTCGATCCTGGCGGGGTCCGTGCCCAGCAGGCCGGCGGCGGCCGCCCGGCAGTGCTCGCTCAGCACGGCCCTGCGGCGGCGGCCGGGTTCGACCGCGAGCATCAGCCGGCGTACCTCCTGGCGTGCCCCCGCCCCGCTCCCGGTGTCCTCGCCGGGCTCGTCGAGGAGGGTGCGCAGCAGGCCGTGGCCGGGGTGGTCGCGGAGCGTGCCGCGGTCCACCGGCAGCACGCACACCTGGGTGGCGCCCCCGCTCAGGACCCGGTCGAGGGCGGCGATGCCCTGCTCGGGGCTGATGCTCCGGATGCCGCGGGCGGCCAGGGTGTTGCCGCGGCCCGGGCGGGCGGCGAGACCGATGTGCGACCAGGGCCCCCAGTTGATGCTCAGCGCGGGCAGGCCGCGCGAGCGCCGGTGGTGGGCCAGGGTGTCGAGGAAGGCGCTCGCGGCGGCGTAGTTGCCCTGGCTGGCCGAGCCGAGGACGGCGGCGGCCGAGGAGTACAGGACGAAGAAGTCCAGCTCGCGTTCGAGGGTGGCCTGGTGCAGGTGCCAGGCCGCGGCCGACTTGGGGCCCGCGACGCTGCGGAACCTGTCCGCGTCGAGGCCGGTGAGCAGGCCGTCGTCGAGGATGCCCGCGGCGTGCACGATCCCCGCCAGCGGCGGCAGGCTGTCGTCAATGCGGGCCAGCAGCTCCCGGACGGCGTCCGGTGCGGACACGTCGGCGGCGACGACCAGCACCTGGGCCCGCGTGCGCAGGTCGGCGAGGACGTCTTCGGCGTCCGCGCCGGGGGCGCCGCGGCCGACCAGGACCAGGTGGCGGGCGCCGCGTTCGGCGAGGTAGCGGGCGGTCTGCAGGCCGAGCGCGCCGAGACCACCGGTGATCAGGTAGGTGCCGAAGGGGCGTACCGGAGCGGCGCCCGCCGCGGTGGTGACGACTTCGCCGGCGGCCGGCACCAGCACGAGCTTGCCGGTGTGGCGGGCCTTGGCCATCGCGGTGAACGCGGCGGGGGCGTCACCGAAGGAATGGACGGTGACGGGCAGGGCGGTGAAGTCGCCGCGGTCGAAGCCCTGGACGACGTCGGCGAACAGCTCGGCGATCCGTCCGGGTTCCTCGCGGATGGTGCGTTCCAGGTCCACGGCGAGGAAGGCGCGGTTGTCCTTGAAGAACTCCAGGCCGATGTGGCTGTTGTCGTAGATGTCGCGCTTGCCGATCTCCACGAAGCGCCCGCCGGGCGCGAGCAGCCCCAGGGAACGCACCAGCGTCTCGCCGGAGGTGGAGTTGAGGACCACGTCGACGCCGCGGCCGCCGGTGAGCGCCATGATCTCGTCGGCGAAGTCGAGGGTGCGGGAGTCCATGACGTGCTCGACCCCCAGGCCGCGCAGCAGCTCGCGTTTGGCGGGGGTGCCGGCGGTGGCGTACACCCGGGCGCCGCGGCGGCGGGCGACCTGCAGCGCGGCGAGGCCGACACCGCCGGTCGCGGAGTGGATGAGCACGCTCTCGCCCGCCCGCAGGCGGCCCAGCTGTTCCAGGCCGTGCACGGCGGTCAGGAACGCGATGGGCACGGCGGCGGCCTGCTCGTCGTCCAGGGACGGCGGGGCCGGGGCCACCAGGTCCTCGTCCAGGGTGATGAAGGCCGCCATGCTGCCGGGCCCGGCGGCGATGACCCGGTCGCCGACCCGGTGCCCGCTGACGCCCTCGCCCACGGCGGTGATCCGGCCGGCGCACTCGGCGCCGAGCGGCACGACGCCTTCGGCGCCGGGGTAGGAGTCGAGGGCCTTGAGGACGTCGCTGAAGTTCAGGCCCGCGGCGCTGACCTCGATCTCGACCTGGCCGGGACCCGGCGCGGTGCGCTGCCACCAGGTCGGGCGGAGGCTGGCCAGGCTGCCCGGGCGGGCGGCCAGCAGGTGGTGGTTGCCGTCACGCGCGGCGTCGAAGGGCCAGGCGGGGCGGTGGTCCTCGGCCGGGCGGCCGGCGGGTGTCCAGGGCTCCAGCGCGGGAGTCAGCCGCGCACCGGCACGCAGGGCGACCTGGTCGTCGTCGCCGGGGCGCAGCACCTCGGCGAGCAGCTGGGCACCCTCGGCCGGCGGGCGGGCCGGGTCCAGGTCCACGACGGTGGCCCGCAGCTCGGTGTGCTCCAGTGCGATCACCCGGGCCAGACCCCACAGCGGCGCCTGCGCGACGGCCAGTTCGTCGCCGTCCACGACGCGCTGGGCACCGCGGGTGAGCAGGACCAGGCGGGGCGCGGGGTCCTGCCCGGCGCGGGCGAGTTCCTGCACGAGGTGGAGCACCGGCAGGCAGACGGCGTCGTGGGCGGCGGACAGCTGCCGGGCGCCGCCGTCCTCCTCGCCGAGGCCGGCGTCCAGCGGCCAGGCGTGGACGATCCCGTCCGGGCGGACGCCCGCGGCGGCCAGGTCGGCCAGCAGCGCGGCGACGTCCTCGCGCTCGGCGCCGAGTTCGTAGTGCGCCGCGTCGACCTTGCGGTAGGCGGGGCCGGCGGTGACGGTCAGGCAGGTGGCGCCGCGCGAGCGCAGGGCGCTGCCCAGGCCGGCGGCGGCGGTGCCGGTGTCGGCGAACAGCAGCCAGGTGCCGGGCGGCCCCTGCGGGGCGGGGGAGTCGGCGGCGGGGCGCCAGGCGATGTCGAGCAGGGCCTCGCCGAGCGGGTCGGCGGCCTCGGCGCGGTCCAGGCGCCGCAGGGTGATGCCGCTGACCTCGCCGACGGCGCCGCCCGCCTCGTCGTACAGGACGACACGCGCGCCGGTGATCGTCTCGGCGCCGGGCCGCGGCGCGGTGACGGCGGCGTGCGCCCAGCGGGGCTCGCCGCGGTCGGCGAAGAGGGTGAAGCCGCCGACGGCCACCGGCAGGTACGTGCCCTCCAAGGGCGTCTCCTGCGCGTCGAGAGCGGCGCTGAGGACCTGCAGGGCGCTGTCGAGCACGGCCGGGTGCACCAGGTGCTCGCCCCGGTCGGCGCTCAGCGCGGTCCGCTCGCGCAGCCGGGCGACGGCCTCGGCCCGGCCCCGCCACAGCTCCTCGATGCCCTGGAACGCGGGCCCGTAGGCCAGCCCGGTGCGGCGCAGCGCGGCGTAGTGGTCCTCGGCCGCGGCGGCGGTGGTGCAGCGCGCCCGTACGGCACCGAGCGGTTCGGCGGTGGCGTGCGAGGCGGCGCGGCCGAAGCCCGCCCGCGCGGCCTCGCTCCACCGCGCGTCGGCGCCGGCGCGGGTGAACAGCCGCACCGTGCCGGTGTCGGCGGTGCCGGGCAGCAGGACGAGCTGCAGCGTGGTGTCGTCGGCCTGCTCGGGCACCACGGTGAGCCGGGTGAAGGAGACGCCGTCCAGGGCGGCGCCGCCACCCAGGTGCGCGCGGGCCGCGGCCAGTGCGGCGTCCAGCACCAGGGCGGCGGGCAGGACGGGGCTGCCCCCCACCTGGTGATCGGCCAGGTAGGGGAACTCGGCGAGGCCGACGGGCGCCGACCAGTGCACGGCGTGCGGCGGCAGCGCCGACGCGGTGCGCTCGCGCAGGACCGGATGGCCCCGGTGCGCGGCCCGGCGTCCCGGCCGCTGCTCGTGCCAGCTGCGGGTGCGCTGCCAGGGGTAGGTGGGCAGGTCGGCCATGGGGCCGGCGGGGCCGTGGACGCGGGTGAAGTCGATCGGGTGGCCGCTGCTGTAGAGACGGCCGAGTTCGGCGAGCACGGTGGCGCGCCCCGGCTGGTCCCGGCGCAGCGAGGAGACGGCGACCGCGCCGTCGTAGGACGACAGGCGCTCGGTGACGGCGTCGGTGAGCATCGGGTGCGGCGAGATCTCGACGAACGCGTTGTGCCCGGTGTCGGCGAGCGCGGTGACGGCGGTGTCGAACAGCACCGGCCGGGTGAGGTTGGACGCCCAGTACGCGGCGTCCAGGCGGTCGCCGGGGACCGGCTCGCCGGTGCCGGTGGAGATCATCGGGATGGCGGTGGGGCGGGGCCGCAGGGGGGCCAGCTGGCGCCGCAGTTCGGCGGCGACGGGCTCCATCAGGGGGCAGTGGGAGGCGAACTCGACGGACTCCAGGATCTTGCAGTAGAGGCCGTCGTCGGCCAGGGACTTGGCGAACTTCTCCAGGGCGGGGCCCTCGCCGGAGAAGACGGTGGAGTGCGGGCTGTTGGCGGCGGCGACCCACACCGCTTTCGGCTCGCGTTCGGCCAGCAGGGCGTGGGCCTGGTCCAGGCCCACGCCCGCGACGGCCATCCGGCCCTTGCCGGTGGCGGCGTGCAGGACGGTGCCGCGGTGCAGCGCGATCAGCAGGGCGTCCTCCAGGGACACCGCACCCGCGACGTGGGCGGCGGCGATCTCGCCGACGCTGTGCCCGACGACGGCGGCGGGTTCGATGCCCCAGGAGCGCCACAGCCCGGCCAGCGCGATCTGGACGGCGGTCAGGGCGGGCTGGCCGACGGCGGTGTCGAGCAGCCGGGAGCGGGCGGGATCGGCCGTGAGCTGGTCGAGCAGCGACCAGTCGGTGTGACGGCGCAGCAGGGCGTCGGCCCGCTCCAGGACGGCGCGCACGGCCTTCTCCCCGGCGAGGTCACCGATGAGCAGGTCGGCGGCCAGCGGCCACCAGCGCGGCCCCTGGCCGGAGAAGACGAACACCGCCCTGGCCTGCCGGCCGGCCCGGCGCACGCCCGAGCTGAGGCCGGTGGCGTCCTCGCCGCGGCCGAACGCGGCGAGCGCACCGCGCAGTTCGGCGGCCGAGCCGCCGACGCAGGCCAGCCGGTGCTCGTGGTGGGTGCGCCGCACGGCGGCGGCGCAGGCGAAGGCGGCGACGGGCGTGGTGTCGGTGAGCTTGTCCTCGTAGCGGGCGGCCAGATCGCGCAGCGCCTGCTCGTCGCGGGCGGAGACGGTCAGCAGCACGGCGCCCTCGGACACGGTGGGGGTGCCGGCGGCCGGCGGGGGCTCCGCCACCACCAGGTGGGCGTTGGTGCCGCCGAAACCGAAGGAGCTGACGCCCACGAGGGCCGGGGTGGGGGTGGGCCACGGCTGGAGGGTGTCGGCGACCCGCAGCGGCAGGTCGTCGAAGGGGATGTGCGGGTTGGGGGAGCGGTAGTGCAGGGTCGGCGGCACCATCCGGTGGCGGACCATGAGGGCGGCCTTGATCAGACCGCCGATGCCCGCGGCGGCCTCCATGTGACCGAGGTTGGACTTGACCGACCCGATCAGGCAGGGCCGGTCGGGGGCGCGGCCGTCACCGAGGACCGCGCCGAGCGCCTTGGCCTCGATGGGGTCGCCGAGGATGGTGCCGGTGCCGTGGGCCTCCACGTAGCCGATGTCGGCGGGGCGCACCCCGGCCTTGGCGTGGGCGGCGCGCACCACCGCCTCCTGGGCCTTCGGGTTGGGCGCCATCAGCCCGTTGCTCGCGCCGTCCTGGCCCACGGCACCGCCGCGGATCACGGCGTGCACGGGGTCGCCGTCGGCCAGGGCCCGGCTGAGCGGCTTGAGGATCACCACGCCGGCGCCCTCGGAGCGCACGTAGCCGTCGGCGCGGGCGTCGAACGGCTTGCAGCGGCCGTCGGCGGACATCACCCCGGCCTTGCTGAAGTTGATGGCGAAGGCCGGGGACAGCACCAGGTTGACGCCGCCGGCGACGGCCAGGTCGCACTCGCCCCGCTCCAGGCTCGCGCACGCCTGCAGCACCGCCACCAGCGAGGAGGAGCAGGCGGAGTCGACGGCCATGCTCGGGCCGCGCAGGTCCAGCAGGTAGGACAGGCGGTTCGCGGCGATGCTCAGCGCGCTGCCGGTGCCGGTGTAGGCGTCGATGGCGTCGAGGTCGCCCAACTGGCCGGTGGCGTAGTCGAAGGTGGAGATGCCGATGAACACACCGGTCTGCGAGCCGGACAGCGACCCGGTGGGCACGCCCGCGTTCTCCAGGGCCTCGAAGCAGACCTCGGCGAGCAGCCGCTGCTGGGGGTCCATACGGGCCGCTTCCGCCTGCGAGATGCCGAAGAAGCCCGAGTCGAAGCGGTCGACGCCGTCGACGAAACCGCCCCAGCGGCTGTTGGTGCGGCCCGCGGCCGCGGGGTCCTCGTCGGTGAACTCCTCGGTGCTCCACCGCTCGGCGGGCACCTCGGTGACGGCGTCGCGGCCTTCGCTCAGCAGCTGCCAGAAGCTGTCGGGGCCGTCGACGCCGCCGGGGAAGCGGCAGCCGATGCCGATGACGGCGATCGGCTCGTCCGCGCCGGGCACGTCCGCGGCGGCTGCGGGCGCCGGGGCCGTCAGGGTGGTGGCGGGCTCGTCGGCGGCCGTGGGCGCCTCGGGGCCGGTGGACGCCTGGGCCAGGTGCCGGGCGAGCTTGGCGGCGGTGGGGTACTCCCAGACGATGCCGGGGGCGAGGGGGATGCCGAGGCGGCCCTCCAGGTCGCCGACCAGCGCGACCAGCTCCACCGACCGCAGCCCGTACCCGGCGAACGGCAGCTGCGGGTCGATGGTGTCGACGCGCCGCCCGGTCGCGGCGGCCAGCGCCTCGCGCAGCCACCGCTCGATCGTGGCGGCGTCCGGCGCGTCAGGCTGCGCCACGGCCTGTGGTACGCGCCGCGCCCCGGGCGCCTGCTGCGGCGCCGGGCCGGCCTGCGCCGCGTCCGCCCGCCACAGCGCCAGCGGTTCGAAGGTGCCGTCGAGGACGGCGCTGATGCAGGCGGCGCGCTGGAGCTTGCCGCTGGAGGTCTTCGGCACCGTCCCGGTGCGGGCCAGGGCGACGATGTACGCCTGCAGGCCGTGCTCGCGGGCCACCTCGGCGCGTATCGCGTCGATGACGTGGGCGCGGTCCTCGGGCGAGCGGCTGCCGCGGTACTCCTGGACGACGATGAGCCGTTCCTCGCCGTCGATCTCGCGGGCGCCGGCCACCCCGCAGCCCTGGCGCAGGCCCGGGGCGGCGCTCTCGACGGTGCGCTCGATGTCCTGCGGGTAGTGGTTGCGGCCGGCGACGATGACGACGTCCTTGATACGGCCGGTGACGTAGAGCTGCTCCCCGTCGGCGAACCCGAGGTCACCGGTACGAAGGAACGTTCCTTCCCCGGTGTCGAGGCGGGCCCGGAAGGTCTCCTCGGTGGCCTCGGGGCGGCGCCAGTAGCCGTGCGCGACGCTCGGCCCCGAGACCCATATCTCGCCGACCCGGCCGTCGGGCAGGGCGGTGCGGGTGTGCGGGTCCACGATGACCACACGCTGGTCGTTGAGGGAGACGCCGCAGCTGGGCAGGTTGCGCGCCGCTTCGCCGGGGGCCGCGTCCTCGGCGGCACCCGTAAGGAGCGCTGCGGGACGCAGGTCGCGGTGGACGGGCTCGGCGGCCGGGTCCCCGGTGGAGACCACCAAGGTGGCCTCGGCCAGACCGTAGGAGGGGGCGTGGGTGGCGGGCCTGAAGCCGCACTCGGCGAAGGTGCGGGAGAAACGCTCCATGGTCTGCCTGCGCACCGGCTCCGCGCCGTTGAGGGCGACGCGCCAGGTGCTCAGGTCCAGGCCCTGCCGGTCCTGTTCGCTGACCTTGGCCACCGCGAGGTCGTAGGCGAAGTTCGGGGCGGGGCTCGCGGTGGCGCCGGTGTCGGAGATCGCGCGCAGCCAGCGCAGCGGCCGCTTCAGGAACGAGTACGGCGACATGAAGGTCACCGGGTAACCGCCGTGGGCGGGGGTGAGCAGGCCCATGATCAGGCCCAGGTCGTGGAAGGGCGGCAGCCAGCTCACCATGTGCTGGTGCGGGTCGCCGGCGAAGAACTGCCGGTTCATCTCCGAGATGTTGTGCATCAGGTTGCCGTGGCTGACCATCACGCCCTTGGGGCTGCTGGTGGAGCCGGAGGTGTACTGCAGGAACGCGAGGCTGTCGCGGCCGGTGCCGGGCTCGCGCCAGTTGCCGGCGGCAGCGGTGTCGAGGTCGTCGACGGCGATCCAGACGATGTCCCGCAGCGCCGGGGCGTGCTCGGCGAAGCGGTCGACGAGGGCGATCGTCGCCGCGGGCGCCAGGACCACGGCGGGCTCGGCGTCCTCGACGATGGCGGTCAGCCGCGGCAGCGTGCGCATCGGGAACGCCGGGTCCGGCGGGTAGACCGGCACGGCCACGACGTCGGCGTACAGGCAGGCGAAGAACGAGGTGACGTAGTCCAGTCCGGCCGGGCACATGATCAGGGCCCGCTCCCCGGCGGGGAAGCGCTCCTGCAGCACCGCGGCGATCGTGCGGGCCCGCAGGTCCAGCTCGGCGTTGCCCAGGGGCTGCGGCTCACCCTCGCCGTCCACGAGGAACCGGAAGATCTGCTCCTGCGAGTGCTCGCCGAAGACCGTGCGGAAATGGTCGACAAGCGATCGTGCGTCCCGGCCCGGCATCCGACCGTCCTCTCAGTATCGAACGTGCGTGAACTCATGTCGAAGACGCGGATCGTGCCGCGCTTTCCTGCTGATTTGCTTCGTGCGTGCCGCGCTCAGCGAAGAGGCCGTAGGGCGGCCGGGAGAATCAGAGAACCTGATGCGAAAGAGGCGGTCGGGAAAACGTCGGCCGGTACGTCGCCGGCCAGAACTCCCGGTGGAATCCCGCCATTTACCGTCAGCATCCAACAGTTCCCGCAGACCCGTCAAGAAACAGCCGCCGCAGTGCGGTCGACGGTGCCTCGGGCCGCGGCCGCGTCATTTTCGCGACCGGATCCGTTCAGGTGCCCGCCGGCTGTGCGCGGAACCGGTTGATCGCCGGCTCGTGCCGGGCCCGCAGCTCGGGGTCGGTGACCCCGAGCCCTTCCCCGGGGGCCAGACACAGCACCCCGACCTTGCCCTGGTGCAGGTTGTGGTGCACGTCGTGCACGGCCTGGGCGGTGCCCTCCAGCGGCACCACCTGCGACAGCGTGGGATGCACATGCCCCTTGGCGATGAGCCGGTTGGCCTCCCACGCCTCCCGGTAGTTCGCGAAGTGCGTGCCGATGATCCGCTTGAGGTTCATCCACAGATACCGGTTGTCATAGGCGTGCTCGTACCCCGAGGTGGACGCGCAGGTCACGATGGTGCCGCCGCGGCGGGCCACGTACACGCTCGCGCCGAACGTCTCCCGGCCCGGGTGCTCGAAGACGATGTCCGGGTCGTCACCGCCGGTCAGTTCCCTGATCCGGGCGCCGAACCGCCGCCACTCACGCGGGTCCTGGGTCTGCTCGTCCTTCCAGAACCGGTAGCCCTCGGCGCTGCGGTCGATCACCAGCTCCGCGCCCATCCGCCGGCACACCTGCGCCTTGTGCGCACTGGAGACCACGCACACCGGTGTCGCCCCTCCGTTGAGCGCCAGCTGCACGGCGTAGGAGCCCAGTCCGCCGGTGGCGCCCCAGATCAGCACGGTGTCGCCCTGCTTGAGGCGGGCGCCGGCCGGGGACACCAGCTGCCGGTAGGCGGTGGAGTTCACCAGCCCCGAGGCGGCCGCCTCCTCCCAGGTGAGGTGACGCGGCTTGGGCATCAGCTGGTTGGCCTTGACCAGCGCCAGCTCGGCCAGCCCGCCGAAGTTCGTCTCGAACCCCCAGATCCGCTGCTGCGGGTCGAGCATGGTGTCGGCATGCCCGTCGGGATGGTCCAGCTCCACGGACAGGCAGTGCGCGACCACCTCGTCCCCGGGGCGCCAGGACGCCACCCCCTCGCCGCAGCGCAGCACCACACCGGACAGGTCCGAGCCCAGCACGTGGTAGGGCAGGTCGTGCCGGGCCGCCTGCGGCGAGGTGCGGCCGTAGCGGGACAGGAAGCCGAACGTCGGCACCGGCTCGAAGATCGACGACCACACCGTGTTGTGGTTGATCCCGCTCGCCATCACCGCCACCAGCACCTCGCCCGCGGCCGGTTCGGGGGTGGCCACCTCCTCCAGGTGCAGCGAGCGGCGCGGGTCCTTGTCGCGGCCCGCCAGCCCCTCGAACATCGTCGTCTCCTCGGCGTGCAGGACCACCCCCCGGTAGAACTCGGGCACCGGCAGGTGGCCCACCTCGCCGAGTTCGCCCGCGAGGACCGCGTCGAGAATCTTTTGCATTGTCTCCGGACCTCTTTCCGGCTCAGTCTGCAAAAACAGGACGCGATGGTTTCGCGTTTCCTGCGGGGAGAAACGTGAGGGAGTCACGTCGGGATGTCCGCTCCGCCGTCGCCTGCCGAATTGCCGAGGCAAGCGCGGGATGCATGCTGGCACCCGGACCATGGCCGAGTCCAGTGGCCAAGGGCTCGCGCACGGTGCGCCAAAACGCGTGCGGTCACGGGTACTCGCCCGAGATGTTCAACTGGCCGATACGAGCAGTTGAACGCCCCCGGACGGCTTCCGTAAAACCCGCCGGACCCCGGCATTCATGGCGCCGAAAAACCCGGCCGGACGCCGGACCGCACGCCGTCTCCGGTCCGCCGCCCCGCCGGCCCCGCGCGGGAGTGTTCAACTGCGCGATCCACGCAGTTGAACACCTCCGGTAAAGCGAAGGACGGGTATTTCTCCAGCGTGCAGGACTTCGTGGGGGATATCCCTGGTATCCGTGTAGGGGATACCCCTGATGCCGGAGCGCCTTCGTCCGGTTACGGTGTGCCAGGTGGACTGAACAGGGGATCTGCGGGTCGCCTTGCATCGGCCGTCCGTTCAGGAAAAAAACACCGTGCACCCGGATTTGACCGCCCGGGTGACGAGACCGAGGAGGAATCAGTGACCGACAGGGGTGCCAAGGATTTCGTGGAGGGGGCGAACATGCGCACCACATCCGCCGGCTGGACCGCCGGGCGCATCGCCGCCGTCGTGGTCGGTGCGATCTTGTCCCTCGTGGCGCTGACGCTCGTCGGTGCGGGCGGCACCGCTGTGTACCTGGCCTCCCACGACGGCGGCTACATCGATCTGGGCACCGGCCGCTACGCGCACCGCACCGACACCTACGCCATGACCACCGACAGCTGGCGCGCCGACAAGCAGATGGCCGGCCTGACCGACGACCTCCGGATCACCTTCAAGCCGGACAACCCCTCCGACCCGGTGTTCGTCGGCCTCGCCGACGAGGGGAAGCTGCGTCAGTACCTCAACGGCGTCCAGCACGTGACCATCCACGACTCCAGCGGCAAGGGCGACACCGAGAGCAGGCACCCCGGCGGCACGCCCGGCACGCCGCCCGGCAAGGCCGGCGTCTGGGTCGCCCAGGCCAGCGGGCAGGGTGCGCAGACGCTGAACTGGTCGGTGAAGTCGGGCGACGTCGCGGCGGTCGTCATGAAGGCCGACGGATCGCGCGGGCAGGCCGGCCATGTGACCGTGGCGGCGAAGATCGCCTGGCTGCCCTGGATCGGCGCCGCCTCGCTGCTCGCCGGCCTGCTCGTGCTGGCCGGATCGGTGCTGCTGATCGTGCGGCCCCTGCGCCGGGCACGGGGGCGCGCCGCCTGACCCGAGTGTGAGAACGGCACGGCGCAGGCACGGTCCTTCCGTGCCTGCGCCGTCCGCCGTCCACGCCCGCCACCCTCCACAAGGACCGTTCACCCTCCCCAACTCCGCGTTCACCGCAGCCAGTTGATTCACCGCGCCCGGCAGGGCGACCATCCCCTGACGCAGCTCGACCCCATCCCGCGCACGACCCGTGGCCGGCCGGCGGACGCGGTGGCGAACATGGACACAGCGATCACCGGTGGGTAGACAAGCACGTGAAGCTCCGGGCGGAAGGCTGATCGTGGCCCCACCCTGGCGGCTCCATCCCTTCTCAGGCACTCGCCCACACCAGCCCCCCGGCGCACCGACCCAGTCGAACAGGGCGCGACGCGGCCGGACCCGCTGCTCGCGGCAGCGAACACGCCGCGCACGCCACGGCCCGGCGCCGCGGGTGCCGCCGCGGCGCCGGGCGCCCCACCGACGCCGGCACCACCGCGAGCCGGCCAGGGCGACAGCACAGGTGCGGGAACTCCTCGCCGCCGAGACCAACGATCAGGAGACTGGCGCATGACCGACATCGACCTGACCAGCCTCACGCCGGAGCAGAAGCGCGCGCTGCTGGCAGAGCGGTTGCGGCGCGGCAAGGGCCACCGGCCACCGGCGCGCGAACGGCGCTTCGCCGCCTCGTTCCCCCAGCAGCGCATGTGGTTCCTCGACCAGCTCAACCCGGGCAGCGCCGCCTACAACATCCCGGCGGCGGTGCGCGTGCACGGCCCGCTCGACGTGGAGCTCTGGCGCCGCAGCCTCGCCGAGATCGTCCGCAGGCACGAGTCGCTGCGCACCACGTTCGAGGAGGCCGACGGCGAGCCCGTGCAGGTCGTGCACGAGACCGGCGAGCTGGAACTGACCGTCGAGGAGTGCGAGCACCTGCGCGGCCCCGAAGGCGAGGAGGGCGTCAAGGCACTGGCGCGCCGGGAGTTCGCCCGGCCCTTCGACCTGGGCACCGGGCCGCTCATGCGGATGAAGTTCCTGCGCCTGGCCGCCGACGAACACGTCCTGCTGCTCACCATGCACCACATCGTCGCCGACCTGTGGTCGACCTCGGTGCTGTTCGGCGAGCTGGTCGCCCTGTACCAGGGCGCGGTCAGCGGCACCGGGGCCGAACTGCCGAAGCTTTCCGTCCAGTACGCCGACTACGCCGCCTGGCAGCGCAAGCAGCTGGCGGGACCGGGCTTCACGACCGAACTGGAGTACTGGAAGACGACCCTTGAGGGCGCCGCACCCATCCTGGAACTGCCCACCGACCGGCCGCGGCCCGCGGTGCTCGGCACGGCCGGCGCGTCCCGGCCCTTCCACCTGCCCGCCTCCGTGATGAGCGGCGTGCGCGAGCTGAGCCGGCGCACCGGCACCACCGCGTTCATGACGCTGCTCGCCGCCTACGTCGCGCTGCTGCACCGCTACAGCCGCCAGGAGGACGTCATCGTCGGCGTGCCGGTGGCCAACCGCGGCCAGTCCCAGGTCGAACAGCTCATCGGCTACTTCGTCAACACCCTCGCCATCCGCAACGACGCCTCCGGCAACCCGACCTTCACCGAGCTCCTCGGCCGGGTACGCGGCGCGGCCCTCGGCGCCTTCGCCCACCAGGAAGTACCCTTCGAACGGCTGGTGGAGGAACTGCGCCCGGAGCGCGACCTGTCCCGCTCGCCCATCTTCCAGGTGTCCTTCGTCTACCAGAACATCCCGGTGCCCCAGTTCGGCGCCGGCGGGTTGCGCCTGGAACTGATGGACGTGGAGAGCTCCACCGCACGCTTCGACCTCGAACTGCAGGTGTTCGAGCAGGGCGACGAGCTCAGCGGCTGGTTCGAGTACAACACCGAGCTGTTCGACGCGGCCACCATCGACCGCATGAGCGGCCACCTGAAGGTGCTCCTGGACAACGTGCTCGCCGACCCGGAACAGCCCATCCTGGACGTCGCGCTGCTGACCGAGGACGAGCAGCGCGCCCAGCACCAGGAACGGGCGGACACCCGCAACGAATGGCCCGACCAGCTGCTCACCCACCAGCGCATCGAGCAGCAGGCGGCGCTGCGACCCGACGCCGAGGCCGTGTACTGCCAGGGCCGCACCCTCACCTACGCCCAGCTCGACGCGGCCGCCAACCAGCTGGCCCGCAGGCTGCGCGGCCTCGGCGTCGGACGCGATGTGATGGTCGGGGTCTGCCTGGAACGCTCGCTCGACATGGTCGTCGCCGTCCTGGCCGTCCTGAAGGCGGCAGGCGCCTACGTACCCCTCGACCCGAAACTGCCCAAGGACCGCATGGCGTTCATGATCGAGGACGCCGGACTGCCCGTCCTGATCACCCAGAGCTCGGTGCTGCCCAGCCTGCCGCACTCCGCCGCCACCACACTCTGCGTGGACGAGCTGCGCGAGGAACTCGCCGCCGAGTCCGCCAAGGCCCTCGACGCGCCCGTGCAGGGCCAGGACCTCGCCTACGTGATCTACACGTCCGGATCGACCGGACGTCCCAAGGGCGTCCAACTGCCCCACCGGGCACTGCGCAACCTGTTCTGGGCGATGAAGCAGTGGCCCGGCATCGACGCCGGCGACAGCCTCCTCGCCGTCACCACCCTGTCGTTCGACATCGCCACACTGGAGCTGCTGCTGCCGCTCGTCGAGGGCGCCCGCGTGGTGCTCGCCACCCGCGAGGTGGCCACCGACGGCACCCTGCTGGCCCAGGAGATGGCCACCACCGGCGCGACCATGATGCAGGCGACCCCCTCCACCTGGCGGATGCTGCTCGACGCCGGCTGGCCCGGCCGCCCGGGACTGCGCGGACTGATATGCGGCGAGGCACTGCCCCCCGACCTGGCCCGGCGCCTGCTGGCCAAGGGCGTGGACCTGTGGAACATGTACGGCCCCAGTGAGACGACCATCTACTCCCTGGGCACCCGCATCGTGGACGACACGATCACCATCGGCCGGCCGATCGCCAACACCGAGGTGCACATCCTCGACCCCGAGGGCCGGCCGGTACCGCCGGGCGTCCCCGGTGAACTGTGCATCGGCGGCAGCGGACTGGCCCGCGGCTACATCAACCGGCCGCAGCTGACGGCACAGCAGTTCATCGCCAACCCCTTCGACTCCGGCCTCACCGACCGCCTGTACCGCACCGGCGACCTCGTACGGCGCCGGGTGGACGGCACCGTCGACTACCTCGGCAGACTCGACCACCAGGTCAAGCTGCGCGGCTACCGGATCGAACTCGGCGAGATCGAGTCGGTGCTGATGCGCCAGGAACAGGTCAAGGACACGGTCGTCGTGGTCCGCGAGGACCAGCCGGGCGACCAGCGGCTGGTCGCCTACGTGGTGCCCGGCCCGGCCCTCGGCGCGACCGACGAACTGCGCCGCCACCTGCGCACGGCACTGGCCGAGAAACTCCCCGACTACATGGTCCCGTCCGCGTTCGTCTTCCTCGACGCACTGCCGCTGACCCCCAGCGGCAAGACCGACCGCGGCCGGCTGCCCGCGCCCGAAGGACAGGAGACCCGCACGGCGGCGGCCTACGCCGCACCCCGCGACACCGAGGAAGAAACCCTGTGCGAGGTGTTCGCCGAGGTACTGGGCGTCCCCCGGGTGGGCATCGACGACAGCTTCTTCGCCCTGGGCGGGCACTCGCTGCTCGCCACCCGCCTGGTGGCCAGGATCCGTGGCGCGCTCGGCGTCGAGATGCCGGTGCGCGCCCTGTTCGAGAAACAGACCGTGGCCGAACTGGCCGAACTGCTGCGCCAGGACGCGGGCCACGCACGGCCCGCACTCGGCCCCATGACCCGGCCCGACCCGCTGCCGCTGTCCTTCGCCCAGCGCCGGCTGTGGTTCCTGCACCAGATGGAAGGCCCCTCACCCACCTACAACCTGCCCGTGGTGCTGCGCCTGACCGGTGCACTGCACGTCGACTGCCTGCGGGCCGCCCTCGCCGACGTCGTCGCCCGCCACGAGGCGCTGCGGACCGTCTTCCCGGACACCGGCGCGGTCGCCTGCCAGCAGATCCTCGACCCCCACCAGGCACGCCCCGCGCTGGCGGTGCGCGAGGTCGACGAGGCCGGCCTGGAGGAGGCGGTGGCGGCCGCGGTCCGCTACTCCTTCGACCTGACCCGGGAGATCCCGCTGCAGGCGGAGCTGTTCTCCCTCGGCGACGACGTGCACGTGCTGGCCGTCGTCGTCCACCACATCGCCGCGGACGGCTGGTCGCTGGCACCGCTGCGACTCGACCTGGCCACCGCCTACCGGGCACGGCTGGCCGGCCACGCACCCACCTGGACGCCGCTGCCCGCGCAGTACGCCGACTACGCGCTGTGGCAGCGGGACCACCTCGGCGACCAGGACGACCCCGACAGCACCTGGTCGCGTCAACTGCGCTACTGGCGCGGCGCGCTGGACGGCCTGCCCGAGCGGATCGCCCTGCCCGTCGACCGCCCGCACCCGGCCGAGGCCTCCCACGACGGGGACACCCTCACCTTCCAGTGGGACGCCCACCTGCACGAGGGCCTGGCCCGGCTGGCCCGCGCCTGCGACGTCAGCATGTTCATGGTCCTCGACGCGGCACTGGCCGTACTGCTCAGCCGCCTGGGCGCCGGCCCCGACATCCCCATCGGCGTGGCGACCGCGGGACGCGACGACCAGGCCACCGAGAACCTGATCGGCTTCTTCGCCAACACCCTCGTGCTGCGCACACAGGTCTGCGACCGCCAGACGTTCAGGGACCTGCTCGCCGCGGTACGCGAACGCACCCTCGACGCGCTCGCCCACCGCGACATCCCCTTCGAGTCCCTCGTGGACAGCCTGCGGCCCACCCGCTCGATGTCCCACCACCCGCTCGTCCAGGTCATGCTGTCCTGGCAGAGCGTCACCGACGAGGCCCTGGACCTGCCCGGCATCCAGGCGACCCCGGTGGTGCGGAGCACCGGCACGGCACGCATGGACCTGGTCCTGCTGGCGCACGAGCACCTCGCCGGCGACGGCACACCGGGCGGCATCGACGGCGGCATCGAGTACAACGCCGACGTCTTCGACCCGGAGACGGTCCGCACCATGCTGCGCAGGCTCCGCCAGGTGGTACTGGCGATGATCACCGACCCGGACCAGCCGATCGGCGACGTCGACCTGCTCACCCCGGCCGAGCGGCACCGCGTGCTCACCCAGTGGAACGGCCCCGCCGGCGAGCAGCCCACGGCCGGCCTGCCCGAACTGTTCCGGGCGCAGGCGGCCCGAACCCCCGACGCCGTCGCGGTCAGCTGCGGCGACGAGCGGCTGACCTACCGCGAGCTCTGCACGCTCACCGACCGGCTCGCCGCCCGGCTGCGCGCACGGGGGATCGGCGCCGACGGCGCCGAGGACGCGGTGTGCCTGCTGATGGAACGCTCCGTGCGGGTGCCCGTGGCGATCCTGGCCGTCCTCAAGGCCGGCGGCGTGTATGTGCCGCTGGACCCCCGCTACCCCGCCTCCCGCATGCGGCTGATCATGGCCGAGACCGGGGCGGGCGTACTCCTCGTGGACGGCGGGGGACTGCAACACCCCGACGCCGACGCGGTGGACGTGCTCGACGTCACCGCCGAACTGTCCGCCGCCCCCGACGCGGCGGACGTCACCGGCCCGCCGCCCGCCGGCGGCCCCGACCGGATGGCGTACATCATGTTCACCTCCGGCTCCACCGGACGCCCCAAGGGCGTGGCGGTCACCCACCGCAACATCGCGAGCCTCGCCGCCGACCACGTATGGCGCGGCGGCAACCACAGCCGCGTACTCATGCACGCCCCCACCGCGTTCGACGCCTCCACCTACGAGCTGTGGGTACCGCTGCTCAACGGCGGCGAGGTGGTCCTCGCACCGCCCGGAGAGCTCGACCCGGACGCCCTGGTACGCACCATCCGCGAACGCCACGTCACCTCGGCCTTCTTCACGGCCGCACTCTTCAACCTGCTCATCGAACGCGACCCCGGCGCCCTGGCCGGGATGCGCGAGGTGCTGGCCGGCGGCGAGGCGCTCTCGCCCCCCGTGGTCGCCAAGGCGCTCACCGCGTGGCCGCAGACCGTGCTCACCAACGGCTACGGCCCGACGGAGACCACCACCTTCGCCGTGCTGCACAGCACCCGCGAGGTGCCCGACGGCACCGTGCCGATCGGCACGCCGATGGACGACACCCGCGCCTACATCCTCGACGAGCGGCTGCGACCGGTCCCGGTCGGCGTCCCCGGCGAGCTGTACCTCGCCGGATCGGGCCTGGCCCGCGGCTACTTCGCACAACCCGGCCTGACCGCCCAGCGCTTCGTCAGCTGCCCCTACGGTGCCCCGGGCGAACGCATGTACCGCACCGGTGACCTGGCGCGCTGGCGCACGGACGGACGGATCGACTACCTCGGCCGCACCGACGACCAGGTCAAGATCCGCGGCTTCCGCATCGAACCGGGCGAGATCGAGAACACCCTCGCGGCGCACCCCGCCGTGGCGAACGCCGCCGTCGTGGTGCACGACAAGCCCTCCGGCGGCAAGGACCTCGTCGGCTACGCCGTGCTCGCCGACGGCGCCGGCGCCGAGCCCGCCGAACTGCGCTCGTTCGTGGCCGAGCGGCTGCCGCAGTACATGGTCCCCGTGGCCGTGATGGTCCTCGACGCGTTCCCCGTGACCGGCAACGGCAAGCTCGACCGCCGTGCGCTGCCCGCACCGGACCTGGGCGCCGACGCCGTGTCCCGGGCCGCGCGCACACCGGTCGAACAGACCCTGTGCACCGTCTTCGCCGAGGTGCTCGGGCTGGCGGAGGTCGGCGCCGAGGCCGGCTTCTTCGACCTGGGCGGAGACAGCATCCAGGCCACCCAGCTGGTCGCCCAGTCCCGCACGGCCGGCCTGGTGTTCACCGTCCGCGACGTGTTCACCCACCAGACGGTGGCGGGCATCGCCCAGGTGGCGCGGCTGGCCGACGAGGACGCCGGGGCCCGCGTCACGGACATCGGCACCGGCCGGATCCCCCCGCTGCCCGTCCTGGAACGCCAACGGCAGCTGGGCGGCTCGATGACCGGCTTCGACCTGTCCGCGACCGTCGGCCTGCCCCTGGGCATGGACGAGGCCCGGCTGCTCACCACGCTCCAGGCGGTCGTCGACCAGCACGACGCCCTGCGCACGCGGCTGGTGACCGCCCCCGACGGGCAGTGGTCGCTGCACGCGGACGAGCCCGGCACCCTGCGGATCGCGGACGTCCTGCGCCGCGTGGACACCAGCGCCCTGTCCGAGACGGACACCCGGGAACTGATCGCCCAGGAGACGGCCGCGGCCAAGCGGCGCCTGGACCCGGCCACCGGCGCGATGCTCCAGCCGGTCTGGTTCGACGCCGGGACCACCCGCCCGGGCCGGCTGCTGCTCGCCGTGCACCACTTCGCCGTCGACGGCGTCTCGTGGCGGATCCTGCTGTCCGACCTCGCCGTCGCCTGGGACGCGGTGGCCGCCGGACGCGAACCCCTGCTCGCACCGGTGACGACGTCGCTGCGCGGCTGGGCGCAGCGGGTGGCCACCGGCGAGGCCGTCACAGGCCACCGCGCCGAGCTGCCGGTGTGGCAGGACGTCCTGCGCGACGCCGAACCGCTGCTGGCCGCGCACCTGGACCCGCAACGCGACGTCACCGGCACCGAGGGACGCCTGTCGCTGACCCTGCCCGCCCAGGACACCGCACCCCTGGTCGCACAGGTCCCCGCGGTGTTCCGCCGCGGCATCCAGGACGTGCTGCTGACCGCCTTCGCCCTCGCCGTCGGACGCTGGCGCGCCCGCCGCGGCCACCACGGCACCCCGCTGGTGCTGGACGTGGAGAGCCACGGCAGGCACGAACACCTGGTCGACGGCGCCGACCTGTCCCGCACCGTGGGCTGGTTCACCAGCGTCCACCCGGTCCGCCTCGACTGCGCCACGCTGCCCTGGCACGAGGTGACCGCGGCGGGCACCGAGCTCGCGGCCGCCCTCGCGCACACCGGCACACAACTGCGCGCGCTCCCCGACAACGGCCTCGGTTACGGACTGCTGCGCTACCTGGACCCGCAGAGCGCGCCGCTGCTCGCCGCGCTGCCCGCCCCACAGGTGCTGTTCAACTACCTCGGCCGGGTGCCCGTCACCGACGAGGAGACGCCCTGGCTGCCGCTGCGCGACGACAACGTGCCCACCACCACCGGGGTCCGCCCGCTGTCCCACCCGCTCGAAGTCAACGCCGTCACCCAGGACGGACCCGACGGCCCGCACCTGGTGGCCCACCTCAGCTGGGCGAGCTCGCTGCTCACCGAGGACGAGGTCCACGAGCTCGCAACCGCCTGGTTCGACGCGCTGCGCGCCCTCGCCCGCTGCGCCGACGCCGTCGAGAAGGGCACCGTCACACCGGCCCGCGACGCCGGCCCGCACGCCGCCGCCGTCGGCGCGGTGGACCTGCTGCACGCCCCCATCCCCAAGGCCGACCGCAGCGACGGCACCGGCCTGTCCTTCGGACAGCTGGAGTTCCTGCTCCAGCCGGTCGGCCCCAACCACGCCCACCACGCCGTCATCACCGCCTTCCGCCTGCACGGCAAGCTCGACACCATCGCCCTGCGCCGCTCCCTGGACGACCTGGTGCGCCGCCACGACATCCTGCGCACCCGCTACGTCCAACGCGGCTCGGCGACCGTGCAGTTCGCCGACGGCCGCCCCCAGTGGCCGCTGCAGACCGCCGACCTGCGCGCCCACCACGGCCAGGACCAGCACGAGCGGCTGCGCGACCTGCTCACCCGCCAGACCCGGCAGCCCTTCCGCATCGAGGACGGCAACCTGGTCCGCGCCCTGCTCGTCCGGCTCGCCGACCAGGAACACGCGCTGGTCCTCGTCGCCCACCACATCCTGGTGGACCACTGGGGCTTCCTCGTGGTCTTCGACGAACTGTCGACGCTGTACGCCGCCCACTCGGCCGGCCGCCGGCCGCAGCTGCCCGAGGTGCGCGTCCAGCACCTGGACTACGCCGCCTGGGAGCAGGAAATGCTGGCCGGCGGCGCCCTCGACGAGCACGTCGAGCACTGGCGCACCGAGCTCGACGGCGCCGCGCGCGTCCTCGACTTCGAGGCGCCCGAGCACCAACTCGACGACTTCATCGAGGGCTTCAGCCACAGCGTCGTGGTCGGCGCCGAGGTCATGGCGGCGGTGAAGGAAGCCGCCCGCCGCGAGGGCGTCACCCTGTTCATGATGCTGATGGCGGCGTTCCACGTACTGCTGCACAGCTACTCGGGCGCCACCGACATCGCCGTCAGCCACCCGCT
Organism: Streptomyces filipinensis; assembly: GCF_014649495.1. GTDB lineage: Bacteria > Actinomycetota > Actinomycetes > Streptomycetales > Streptomycetaceae > Streptomyces > Streptomyces filipinensis. The sequence goes on from NZ_BMTD01000021.1 coordinate 79,513, forward strand.
GGCCGGCCGCGAACGGCCCGAGACCAAGACGATGGTCGGCCCGTTCATCAACATCATCCTCAACCGGTCGCGGATGGCGGACGACCCCACCTTCCACGACCTGCTCCAACGGGTCCTGCAGGGCGAACTCGACGCCTACTCGCACCAGAACGTGCCGGTGCGCGCGCTGGTGCACGACGGCGTCGTCGGGGACGGCAACCAGCTGCCCCTGCGCGTGATGCTCAACCTGCTCGGCGTGCCCAGCAGGACGCTGACCCTCAACGGGCTCCAGGTGGCACCGCTGGGCGTGCAGGTCGGCGACGTGACCCCCCTCCCGGAACTGATCACCGCCATCGAGCCCCACAACCTCGACCTCTACCTGGTGGCCCGCGACGTCGAGGGCGAGCTGCACGGCCTGTGGGTGTACTCACCCCACTACATCGCGCCGCCCGTCATGGGCGCACTCGTCCGCCAGTGGCCGCGCCTGCTCGAACTCGTCGCCCACCACCCTGGGCTGAGGATCTCCCAGCTGCGGACCCGGCTGCGGGCCGAAACACCGCACGACACCGACACCGACACCGGACACGACCACTGACACACCCCGGCCGGCCGGACCCCGCTCCGGCCGGCCTCATCCACCCCCGGAACAGCCGTTGCCCCCGACCGACGGCGGAATGCAGAAAAAATGACTGAAACCACACATGCCGTCACCCACGGGCTGCCGACGCTCAGGGAACGGCCCCTCGACCCGCCCCAGGTGCTGCGCACCCAGGGCCCGATCGGCCGGATGACCTTCCCCGACGGATACCAGGGCTGGCTCGTCACCGGCTACGAACAGGGCCGGCAGATCCTGTCCGACAAACGGTTCAGCTCGGCCGCCTCGCACAAACACCTGGCGTTCCCCTCCGACCGCCCCTCCGACCTGGAGGCGGACATCCCCGGCCTGTTCGAGCACATGGACCCCCCGGACCACACCCGCTTCCGGCGGCGCCTTGCCGGCCAGTTCACCCTGCGCCGGATGCGCCTGCTCGCCTCCCGGATCGAGGAGATCACCGCGCAGTACGCCGACGCGATGCTGCACAAGGGCCCGCCCGCCGACCTGGTCGCCGACTACGCGGTGCCGGTCTCCTCCCAGGTGATCTGCGAACTGCTCGGCGTACCGGTCGCCGACCGGGACCGCTTCGTGGGCGACTCGGAGAACCTGCTGCGCCTGGACATCGACCCGCAGCAGGCGCAGGCCGCACTGAAGGACCTCGTCGACCTCACCGGCGAACTGCTCCTGCGCAAGCAGGCCGAACCGGCCGACGACGTACTGAGCGTGCTGGTGGCCGGGGACGACATCACCCTGGAGGAGTCCATCGGCGCCACCCTGCTGCTCCTGGTCGCCGGGCACGAGACCACCGCGAACATGCTCTCCCTGGGCACCTACGCCCTGCTGACCAACCCCGACCAGATGGACCTGCTGCGCGCGGACGAGTCGCTCGTCGAGAGCGCGGTCGAGGAACTGCTGCGCTACCTCACCGTCGTCCACGTCGGCGTGCAGCGCACCCCCACCGAGGACGTCGAGATCGACGGGGTGACGCTCCGCAAGGGGGAGACGGTACTGATCCACCTCCCCACCGCCAACCGCGACCCCCGGCAGTTCACCGACCCCGACCGCCTCGACGTCACCCGAGGCGGCCACAGCCACCTCACCTTCAGCCACGGCATCCACCAGTGCCTGGGACAGCAACTGGCCCGCCTGGAACTGCGCATCGGCTACACGGCACTGCTGCGGCGCTTTTCGGACCTGCGCATCGCCGCAGACGCCAACGACATCCCGATGCGCTCCGACATGACCGTCTACGGCGTCCACCGCCTGCCGGTGACGTGGTGAGCGCCGGCAGCGACAAGGAGAGCACGATGGCCCACCCCTTCGACGACCCCGACGGCGTCTACCAGGTCCTGGTCAACGCCGAACAGCAGCACAGCCTGTGGCCCCGCCACATCCCCGTACCCTCGGGCTGGACACCGGTGTTCGGCCCGGACACACGCGACGCCTGCGTCGACCACATCGACTCCCACTGGAGCGACATGCGCCCGGCCTCGGCACGGGCGACCCGGTGACGACCGCGACGGCGGTGCGCTCGCCCCTGCACAGCCGGCCGTTCCGCCAAGTCGTCGCCGCGGAGTTCACCTCCTCCGTCGGCACCCAGATGACAACCCTGGCACTGCCCTGGTTCGTCCTGATGACCAGCGGCTCACCGGCACGCATGGGCCTGGTGTTCCTCATCCAGATCCTGCCGGTGCCCCTGCTGAGCATGCCCGCCGGACTGCTCGTGGCCCGCTGGGGCGCCCGCCGCGTCACCATCGCCGGCGACCTGTGCAGCGCGGTGCTCACCGCGGCCGTGCCCACCCTGTACCTCGCGGGCACGCTGCCGTTCTGGGCGCTCGCGGCGATCGTGGCCCTGGTCGGCTGTGTCGCCTCGGCCTACCTGTCCGCGCAGCGCCTGCTGCTGACCGAGACCATCGGCTTCGACGAAGGGGTCGTCACCGCGGGCAACGCCCTGTTCGAGACCGCCACCTCGACCGCGCGCCTGGTCGGCCCGGCGATCGCCGGCTTCCTGATCGCCCAGATCGGCGCGCTCAACGTGCTGTGGATCGACGCCGCCTCCTTCGCGGTGTCGGCCGCCCTGCTGACCGGGCTGCCCCGCCACGCGCCGGCCCCCACCCAGTCCTCGGCGCACCACCTGGCCGAAGGCGTGCGCCACCTGCTCAAGGACCCGGTGCTGCGCACCATGTCCCTGGCCGCGCTCGGCTACGGCACCCTCATGCCCGTCGTGATGCTCGCACTGCCCGTCATGGCCCAGAGCCGCTACCACGCCGACCCCCATGTGGCCGGCTGGCTGCTGGCCGCGTGGGGCGGCGGCACCGCGCTGGGCACCGTCGTGGTCGCCCGGCTCGCCCGCAGCATCCCACCCGTACGGCTCGCCGCGGCAGGCGGCGCGGGCGCGGCGGCCGTGCTGTGGCTGCTGCCCTGGAACCAGCCGGTCACGACACTGGCGCTGACCGTCGCGGCCAGCTGCATGTTCCTGCCCGCGGTGACCGCGCCCGCCGTCGCACTGATGATGCTGCGCCCGCCACCCCACCTGCGCCCGCACGTGGTCCCGGTGTTCGGCGCCGCCGTGTTCGTCGCGAGCCCGATCGCCTACGGCGTGGCCGGCGTGCTGTTCGAGCATCTGAGCGTGGGCACCGTACTCACCGCGGTCGCCGCGGGGGCCAGCCTGTGCGCGCTGCTGCTGCTGAGCCTGGTGCGCCGCTGATTCACGAGAGGAACCATCATGCCGATCCAGCACGCCGGCGAGGTCGGACAGAAACACGGACCACCGCACAGACCGAAACTGCCCTCGCTCACCGGACTGCGGTTCCACGCCGCGGCGTTCGTGTTTCTCTACCACGCCTCCCGCCCCGAAATACTGGGCGTCTTCCAGGACGGGGCATTCGCCGACGGATACGCGCACACGTTCAGGAAAATCGGCTTCGCGGGAGTGTCCTTCTTCTTCATCCTCAGCGGATTCGTACTGGCCTGGTCGGCGCGGCCGAACGACACACTCCGCGACTTCTACCGGCGCCGGATGCTGAAGATATTCCCCAACCACGTGGTGATGTGGGCCGTCGCGCTCTGGTACTTCTCCACCACGGCCCTCGCCCACCCGATGGTGTGGTGGCCCAACCTCCTCCTCGTCCACTGCTGGATACCCCGCCCGGACACGGTCGTCAGCCTCAACCAGCCCAGCTGGTCGCTGTGCAGCGAACTGCTCTTCTACCTTCTCTTCCCGCTGCTGTGGCGCTTGGTGCGCGGCATCCCGGCCCGCCGTCTGTGGATGTGCTTCGCCCTCACCTTCACGGCACTGCTGGCCACCCAGATGAGCATCGACGCATGGGTCTCGCCCACCCCCCGCCTGCCGGACTGGCCGATGGGCCAGACGCAGGCGTGGCTCGGCTACAACTTCCCGCCGCTGCGCCTCTTCGAGTTCGTCCTGGGCATGCTCATGGCCCGGCTCCTGGCGCAGGGACGCCGCATCTCCTGGGGCATCGCACCCACCCTGGCCCTGACCGCGGCCGGCTACGCGCTCACCCTGGCCGTGCCGTGGCAGTACGGGTTCAACGTGATCCTGGCCGTCCCGCTGTCCCTGCTGGTGGGGGCGATCGCGACCGCCGATCTCACCGGGCGCCGCACCGGCCTGCGAGGCCGCTGGCCCACCCTGCTCGGCGAGATGTCGTTCGCCTTCTACCTGGTGCACTTCATGGTCCTCGTCGCCGTCCACGACCTGCTGCGGGGACGGACGTTCAACCCGGCGGCCGGGCTCGCCGTCATCGCGCTCGCCTTCGTCGCCGCCCAGCTGCTCAGCTGGCTGCTCTACGCGTGCGTGGAACGCCCCGTCATGCGCCGGTGGGCCGGCGGCGCCAGGAGCGGCGGCCACCTCCCGGCACCCACCCGGGCGCAGCTGGTGGACCAGCAGCTGTGAGGCACGCACCCCACCCAGGCCGCCCGCTGCCCGCCCGCGCCCCCTGCGAGCGGCGGGCGGGCCGCCTCAGGCCAGGACGTCCAGCGCCTGCGCGACCGCGTTGTCCACGTTGATCCCCGCGTGGTGCAGCAAGTACTCCTCCCCGCCCACCAGGTCGTAGTGCACGTCCGGCACCCCGATCCGCCGCACCGGCGGGCCCCCGGCCTCGGCCACCACCTCACACACCGCGCCCCCCAGGCCGCCCAGGGCGCGGTGGTCCTCGATGGTCACCACGACCTCGGCGTTGGCACTCGCGTGCAGCACCGCCTCGCTGTCGAGCGGCTTGACCGTGTGCATGTTCAGATGCCCGGCACTCACACCCCGCCCGGCCAGTTCGCGCGCCGCCTGGGCCGCGACCAGGTTGGGGTGGGGGCCGGTGGCGATGAACAGCACACGGCCGCCCTCGCGCAGCACGCTCGCCCTGCCCAGCACGAACTCGGTGCGCTCCTCGTACAGCGCGGTCGTGGCCTGCCGCCCCAGCCGCAGATACACCGGCCCCGGATCCTCGGCGATCGCCACCGTGGCCTGCGCGGCCTGCCAGGCGTCCGCCGGCACCACCACCGTCATGTTCGGCAGCATCCGGATCACACCGATGTCCTCCAGCGAGTGGTGGGTCGGCCCGTAGTGACCCGACGCCAGGCCCGCGTGCGTCCCCACGATCTTGACCGGAAGGTCCGCGCCGGCCACATCGATCTTGATCTGCTCGTAGGCCCGGGCGATCGCGAACGGGCTCATGCCGTTGGCGAACACCGGCCGCGCGGACACCGTCATCCCGGCGGCGACACCGATCATGTTCTGCTCGGCGATACCGAGATCCACGTGCTGGCGCGGCAGTTCCAGCGCGAAGTGGTCCTCGAAGTTCATGTCGGCGCTCACACACGCCAGGTTCGGGTTCTCCCGCCCGAGCGCGAGCAGCATCATGGCGTACGCGTCACGGCTCTGGATCGTCGAACGGTTCTCCCAGACATGGTCGAGGACCTCCGCGACGGTGCGGCGCACGGCGATGTCGGAACTCATGCCTGTCCGCCCTCCAGGACCGCCAGGGCCGCCCGCCGCGCCCGCTCGTCGAGGGTCGCCGAATGACTCTGCTTGGTGTCCTGCAGACCGGGAACCCCGCGCGCCTTGATCGTGTCCGCGATGACCACCGTCGGCCGGCCCCGCTCCACCGGCCCGGTCAGGGCCGCACGGATCTGCTCGTGGTCGTGTCCGTCGACCGTGAGCACCCGCCAGCCGAAACCGGCCCACTTGCCGGCCAGCGGTTCGAGCGACATGCACTCGTCGGTACGGCCGCTGATCTGCCAGCCGTTGCGGTCCACGATCGCGATCAGGTTGTCCACGCCGTGATGCGCCGCCGCCATCGCCGCCTCCCAGTTGGAGCCCTCCTGCAGCTCCCCGTCGCCGAGGATCACGAAGGCCCGCTTGTCATGGCCGAAGCGCCGCCCGGCGAGCGCGACCCCCAGACCCAGCGGCAGCCCGTGTCCCAGCGCACCGGTGGAGAAGTCCACCCCCGGAAGACGCTTCATGGGGTGCCCGCCCAGCCGGCTGTCCTCCTCCGCGTAGGTGGCCAGCTCCGACTCCGGGATGACCCCCGTCGAGGCGAGCACCGCGTACAGCCCCGCGGACGCCTGACCCTTGCTCAGGATCAGGTGGTCACGGTCGTGCGAGGAGCCCACGCCCGCCGGGTCGCGCAGCACCTCCGCGTACAGCACGGCCAGCAGGTCGGCGATCGACATGCTGCCGCCGATGTGCACACCGTTGGGCGATGCGCTCATCTCGATGACCTTGCGCCGGATCTGCACGGCGAGTTGTTCCGCCACGGTCTGCGGTGGCGTCTGTGTGAGCATGCTTGATCCCTCCGAAAGCCGTCCGGTGTCTGTGTGCTGCTGCGGGCGCCGCCGCGCCTTCGGGGCCGCGGACGCCCAAGGCGCCGCGCGCGAGCGCCGCCGGCCCGCGGCCGATCCGCGGTGCGCCGGCGACGCTCGCGCGCGGCCCCCGACAGGGGGGTGCGCTGTCGTGGCAGGACGTCACACGACGCCGCACACCCTGCGCGGACCCGCGGTGCGGACCTCGAAGAGCGATTCCCGCACGGACTCGATGAACACGTAGTCCAGCTCCAGCGTGACCGGGTCCTCGTGCGTCAAAAACACCCGCAGCGGGCTGGTGAGCAGGTCATGGGTGGGCACGATGACGTCGCCGGGCCGGCGCTTGACCACGAGGTCCACCACCGAGGGCCGCTCGCGGATCTCCTCCACCAGCGCCTCGTCGACCGAGACCACCGTGCCCGACAGGGTCGTCGGCGCGTTGTACACGACGGCCGGCTGACGCCTGTCGTACACCCCGTCCCCGTAACGTGCGAGGAACTCCTCGGGACGCAGGTAGGCCAGGGCCGTCAGATCGGCGCTGTTCACGCCGATGGCCGTGTCGTGGAAAGCGGGGTGCAGGTGCCCGTTGACCCGCGCACCCACCTCCACCAGAGCCGGCCCGTCGTCGGTGACGATCAGTTCGGTGTGCGCCGGCCCGTTACGGATGCGCAGCACCTCCAGCAGGCTGCGGGTGTAGCCGACCAGCGTCTGGACCACGGGACTGGTCGACGGCAGCAGGATGTCGCGGTTGTACAGCGGCTTCCCGTTGGGCAGCAGCCGCTTTTCGTACTGCCACACACCGCACACGAAGGCATGACCGTCGACGCTCACGGTGTCGACGATGTACTCCGTGCCCTCCAGATAACTCTGCACGAGCACCTCGGTGTTGGCCCCGTTGAAGACGGTGGTGCTGGACAGCACCGACCGGAACGCCGAGCGCAGCGTGTCGGCGTTGCGGCAGATGGTGACCCCGTCCGTGGAGGCGGAGGCCAGCGGTTTCGCCACGCACGGCCAGTGCCCGTTCGCCTCGGCCCACGCGACGGCCTCCTCGGCGTCGTCGGTGAGCAGCTGCCGCGCGGTACGCAGCCCGGCCGCCGAGACCGTCTCGATCATCTTGTACTTGTCGCGGCGCGCGTCGGAGAACGTCGTGCCGTTGGTCCGCACGTCCAGCGCCTCGCTGAGCCGGTCCGCGAGCAGGACACCCGGCTCCTGGCCGGGCAGCACGAACCGCGGCTCGATCTCCTTGAGCGTCCGCTCGGTGCTGCCGTCCGCGGCGTAGACCAGCTGGTCGAGGTAGGCGGCGCGGTCCCACGGCTGCATACGGGTGATCGGTTCGGCGGAGCTCTGCACATGGATCACCTCCACCCCCAGCCGGTTGAACGCCGCAGGCAGGTAGTTCCCGGTCCCGTAGGCGTCGACGAGGACACCGACCGCACGGCCCCTGGCCCTGCGCACCACCTCCGCGGAGCGCTCCGCCAGCTCCTCGCTCCCCCTGCCCACGGTCAGCTCAGTCATCGGGTCCTCCCGCTGTCGGGTCATCACGGTCTGCGATCACCCAACGTAGGAGCCGGGACATGCGGGGGAGCACCGGTCTACGACTTGAGTCACATGAGGTCACCCCCAAAGGCACACCCCGCGCCCCGGTGACCGGTTTTCCCCCGAACACCTACCGCCACCCCCGGCGCCGGGTAGCGTGGCGGGCACTTCGCACATCCCCCCACCCCCCTGAAAGGTGCCCGATGTCCTACTCGGCCGACACCAGCCGCTACGACCGCATGTCCTACCGGCGCGCCGGGCGCAGCGGGCTGCTGCTGCCACCGCTCTCCCTGGGGCTCTGGCACAACTTCGGCCCCGACCGCCCGGCCGACACCCAGCGCGCCCTTCTGCTGCGCGCCTTCGACCTGGGCATCACCCACTTCGACCTCGCCAACAACTACGGCCGGCCGGTGTTCGGATACGCGGAGACCCGCTTCGGAGAGGTCCTCAAGAGCGACCTGCACGGCTACCGGGACGAGATCGTCATCTCCACCAAGGCCGGCTACGAAGGCTGGCCCGGCCCCTACGGCATCGGCGGCTCCCGCAAGTACCTGATGGCCTCGCTCGAACGCAGCCTTCGCCGGCTCGGCGTCGACCACGTCGACATCTTCTACTCCCACCGGCCCGACCCGGACACCCCCGTCGAGGAGACCATGGGAGCCCTCGCGGACGCCGTACGCCAGGGCAAGGCCCTGTACGCGGGCATCTCCAACTACTCCCCGGACCAGACGCGCCAGGCCGCCCAGGCGCTCGCCGCCGGCGGCGTGCCCCTGACACTCCACCAGCACCGCTACTCGATGTTCGACCGGACGCCCGAGCAGGGACTGTTCGCCGAACTGGAACGGCTCGGCACCGGCGCCACCGTCTTCTCCCCGCTCGCCCAGGGCCTGCTGACCGACCGTTACCTGGGCGGCACCGTGGCATCGGACAGCCGCGCCGCGACCAGCATGTTCCTGTCCGCCGACGACATCACCGACACCTACCTGCAGCGGGCCAAGGCACTCAACGCCCTGGCGGGCGAACGCGGCCAGAGCCTGGCGCAGCTCGCCCTCAGCTGGGTGCTGCACCGGCCGCAGGTCACCTCCGCGGTCATCGGGGCCAGCAGCATCGCCCAACTGGACGCCAACGTCGCCGCGTTGGACGCCCCACCGCTGAGCGAGCAGGAACTGGCCGCCATCGAACCGTACGCGGTCCACAGCACCGAAGCGTGACCCTGTGCCGCGGCCGGCCGGGCCGGTGGCCCGCTGTGGCCGCGGACGTCCTTCAGGTCGCCACGCGCAGCCGGCGCGCACCGGGGGTGTCACCGGGGTGGATGAGCCGCATGGAGGCGGCCTTGTTCACCGCGTCCAGCCGGCTGACCGCGCCGAGCTTCTCGAAGATGTTGCTCAGATGCCGCTTGACGGTGCCCTCCGCGATCCCCAGCCGGACAGCGATCTGACGGTTGCTCAGGGCCGCCGCCGCATGCGTGAGGACCTCCACCTCACGCGCCGACAGCTCCGCCCCGTACGCCGGGCCGGTGCCGGCCGCGCGCAGCGGGCCCTGGTGCAGAGGCAGCGTCACCGTCTGGTACAGGCGGGCCCCCCGCTGCGCGCGCACGGCGTCCACGACCGTGCCGTAGCCGATGCTCTTGTGCAGGTAGCCGTGGATCCCCAGATCCAGCAGGCACTGCACCAGACGCGGCTGCTCCAGCATGGACAGCACCAGCACCCGACAGGCCGGTATGCCGTGCAGAAGGCGGTTGACGAGGGCCTGCCGGTCGTCGGCGGGGGCCATCTGCACGTCGAGGACCACCAGGTCCGGACGCACCCGGGCGACCAGGGTGAACAGCTCCGCCACATGACCCGTCTGGCCCACGACCTCGATGCCGGGCTCCGTGTCCAGCAGCGCGCACAGGGACTCGCGCAGCAGTCTCTGCTCGTCCGCGATCACAATGCGCAAGGATGCGTGGGGCATGGCAGGCAGCACTCCTGTTTTCCGAGTGAGTGGTCTGGCTTCGGCGTCGGCAATCGGCCCCATCGAATTGGCCGTCGCCGGTGCCGGCAGGCCGGGGGCGGAAACCAATCGGGGTGACGGAGAATCCCGCGTCCCCATCGAAAACCGTGGATTTCCACGTCCGCGGTGCGCCCGAATCACGTTAGTGGCGTCCACTACGCGGGCCTATACGCGCACATCACCAATACCTGTGAAAGGTTCCCGGATCGGTCCCGATCCGTCAACGGCAGGCGAGGGCAAGGGTATACGGCTGTGTCGTGATACTGCCGGACCCGGCCGGCCGCCGCTCCCGGATGTGCCTTTGAGCGCGGTGGCGTGTGCCGGAAGTCGTAGCACCGCCGTCCGGGACCGTTCAGGCGCCCTACGTTCCTGAAGTTCCCGGGCCGGCGAGGTCCGCCGATGACAGGGAGGAATGCCGATGGCGCCCTCGAGTCAATCTCCCACGATGCGAGGACACCTCGACTACGACTTCAGCAAGATCACCCCGGAGGTCCGCAAACGACTGCGGCCCCTGGGCACACTCGACAACTGGCACGCGATCCTCGCGATCCTCGCGGACTACGCGGGCGTCGCCGTGGCGGTCTGGGCCTGCCTGAGCCTCTCCTGGTGGCTGTATCCGCTCGCCCTGATCCTCATCGGCTCGACGCAGCGCGCGATGGTCAACCTGCTGCACGAGTCCTCGCACAAGGTGCTCAGCCGCAACCCGGTCCTCAACCTGATGCTGGGCACGGTGTTCTCCGGCTACCTGGTCTTCCACCTGTACTCGCCCTACCGGACCAGTCACATCGGCTTCCACCACCGCTACCTGGGCGACCCGGACAAGGACCCGGACTACGAGTTCCACCGGGACCTGGGCCTGTACGACCCGCACAAGTCGGACGGGCGGTTCTTCCTGGAGAACATCGCCTTCGCCGTCCTGGGCCTGCGCACCTTCGCGTACCTCAGGTACATCGTCCGCGACCGCATCTTCTACAAGGGCCCCCCGACCAACGTCTCCATGCCGATCAGCCTGCGCGCGGAACGGGTGGTCTTCGCCGCGCAGTGGCTGCTGATCACGGCCGTGTGCGCCGCCACCGCAACGCTCCACCTGCTGCTGCTCTTCTGGCTCGTGCCGCTGTTCACCAGCGCGGTCGCGGTGGGCTGGCTGTCGGAGCTCGCCGAGCACTACCCCATGCCCGAGAGTGAGCGCAGCCAGCTGCTGATGACCCGCAACCGTCACGGCCGGGCCGTCGAGAACTACCTGCTGGGCCGGCACCACGACAACTACCACCTGGTGCACCACCTGAACATGAGCATCCCGTTCTGGAACATGAAGCGCGCCCACCGCATCCTGCTCGACGACCCCACCTACGCCCGCTGGGACGCCCTGTGGGGCGGCATCGTCACCCGCGCCAAGGACAGGGCCGGGGCGGAGACGGTGGTGACCTACGCCGCGAAGTACCGTGCCTGGCGCCGCGCCGGGGGCGACCCCCAGGCGGCCTCACCCACCTTCGCCGAGGTGCTCGCCCTCGCGCACGCCCAGCCGGCCGAGAGCGTGTGAGGGAGGCGTCGGTGACCGGACAGACCTACACCACCGAGTGGCGTTCCTACCTCAACACGGCCGGCTCCGGCCTGCAGAGCCGCGAGACCCGCAAGGCGGTGGCCGACTACCTCACGCTGGAGGGGGTGATCGGCTCCTACTTCGCCGAACGCGCCTACGCGGAGGTGACCGAGGACGGCGTGTACCGCAGCCTGGCCGAGCTGTTCAACTGCCCGCAGGACGCCGTGGCGATGTCGGACTCGGCGACCCGCGCCTGGCACAGCGCCGTGGCCGGTCTGTCCCTGACCGAACGCGACATCGTGTGGACGACGCCGTACGAGTGGGCCGGCAACCTGCTCTTCCTGAAGAACGCGCAAAGAGCGGCCGGCTTCTCGATCCAGGAGATCCCGCTCACCGAGGCCGGCGACGTGGACGTGGAGTGGTGCCGGCACCACATCGACGACCGGGTCGCCCTGCTGTCGCTGACACACATGCCCTCGTGCACCGGCGTCGTCACCCCGCTGGCACCGTTCTCGCAGCTCGTCCGCGACCGGCGCACCCTGCTCACCGTCGACGCCTGCCAGTCGGCCGGGCAGATCCCGATCGACCTGGCGGCCACACCGGTCGACCTGCTCACGGCCACCGGCAAGAAGTCGCTGCTGGGCCCGCGCGGCACCGGCTTCGCGGTGATGTCCGAGCGCTTTCGCCAGGCGGCCGAACCGGTCAGCGTCGATGTGCACACCCATGCCTTCGTCCCCGGCGGCGACATCCGCCACCTCACCGGCAGCGCGCGCCGCTTCGAACTCGGCGAGAAGAGCGTGGCGTCCTTCGTCGGCCTGGATGTGGCCCTGCGGCAGGCCCGCTCCAACGACTTCGACCGGATGGCCGGCCTGTCGCGGCAACTGCGGGAGAGGGCCGGGCAGATCCCCGGACTGCGGGTGCACGCCCCCGGCACCCACCACACCGGCATCATCTGCGTCACCCACGCCCGTCTGGCCTCCGAGCCGCTGTGGCGGCAACTGTGCCGGGCAGGCGTCGCCTGCTGGCTGATCGACGGCGCGCACACCCCCCGCTACCTGCTGCGCCGCGGCATCCGCCAGGCGGTGCGGCTCGCCGTCGGCCCGCGCACGACGCCCCAGGAGATCGACTACGCGATCGGAGTCCTCGAAGAGATCGCCGGCCGTACGGCCGCGGTGCCCGTCTTGGCCCGGTGACAGGAGAAAGCCCGACATGAAGAAGATCATCATTCTCGGAGTCAACGCGACAAGCGCCAAGTACGTACCCGCCGCGCTGCGTTCGGCGGGATTCGAACCCGTCTTCCTGGCCGACGCCGACGCGTTCGCCGGAGCGGCCGCACAGAGCCTTGGCGACTGCGCCTGCTACCCGGTGGACATCCAGGACCGGGCCGCGGTCCTGCGCCTGCTGGCCCACGACACGTCCCTCACCGACGAGGCGTTCGCCATCACCGGCCTGTACGACGAGAAGTTCCCGCTCATTGCGCAGATCGCCGCCACCTACGGCCTGCACGGCCCGGAACCGGTCGCGGTGCGCCTGGCCTCCAAGGCCGAAGTCGCCGCGCTCATACCGGAGTTCAGCCCGCCGACCATCCGCTTCACCGGTGCCCAGGCGGCCCGGCTGGCCGTCGACCCGGCCGCCCTGACCCCGGCGCCCCACGGCTACGTCCTCAAGCCGGCCGAGCAGGCCGGCGGGCGCGGGGCGACGCGTCTGCCGCAGGGCGCCGGGCCCGTGGACGTGTGGAACGCGGTGGCCGCCACCGGCCTGGCACAGGACGCGGCCCAGCCCTGGGTGGTCCAGGCGGACATCCGCGGACCGCTGTTCAGCCTGGAGGGCTACGTCAGCGACGGCCGGATCGTGTTCATCGACTTCTCCCAGCGCGGGCGCATCGCCTGGACGGAGGTGAGCAACCTGCTGCCCGCCGACCGCCGGCTGCCGCGCGGCGTCGAGGACCGGTGCAAGGCGGCGGTCACGGCGCTCGTCGAGCGCTCCGGCCTGTCCCAGGGCTACTTCCACTGCGAGTTCCTGGTCGACGGCACACGGCCGTACCTCATCGACGCCAACGTCGGACGCCTCGGCGGCGGCGCCATCGTCGAGCAGCTCGCGCTCTCCCACGGCCTGGACCCGGTCGAGATCCTCGCCCATGTGCTGACCCTGGGCCTGCCGGCCGCCGGGACCAGCCCGGCACCCGCCTACGGCACCTTGGGCAGCGGCCGGTCCACCCTGTCGTACTACTACGGCCTCGAAGGAGGCGGGCGCGTCACCTCGGTGTCCGTGCCGGACGGCGGGAACTGCCTGCACACCCAGGTCGTCCCGGACGGCCACCACGTGGGCCCCGTGGGCACCGGCGACGCCGTCTGGATCGGGATGCTGACCGGGCTCACCAGCGACGTGGCCCGGGAGATCGAGAACGTCGTGGTCCACACCGACGACGGACCGCGCCGGCCGGCCTGGGCGGCGCCGTCATGACCGGCCTGCGCGGCGCCCCGCCCGGCGGCTGGACGATCTACGTCGTCCGCTTCCTCACCTACAGCACCTGGGGCGTCCTGTACCCGTTCTTCACCGTGTGGCTGCTGGACCAGCGGCTGTTCTCGACCGCGGACTGCGGGCTGGTCACCGGCGCCGCGGTGCTGGCCAACCGGCTCGGCTCGCTGGCGTTCGTCCGCGTGCTGCCGCCGGGCGGGGAGCGCCGCTCCATCATCGGTTCGCAGATCGCGATGGGGCTGGCCGCGGCCGTGATGTGCGCGATGGCGCTGCTCGCCGTCCGCTCCCTCATCGGCTGGATGCTGGTCTCGGCGGCCTTCGGCCTGGCCGGCTCGCTGGCCACGCTGGCCCAACTCACCCTCATCGTCCACCAGTTCGGCCCTCAGGAGGCCCGCCGGGCCTTCTCCTACGAGAACGTCGCACTGAACGCCGCCGGCGGCCTGGCCCCCTTCGTGTCCTCACTGGCCTACGCCGCCACGGGACGGCTGTACGCACTGGCCCCGATCGGCTTCGCCGTGCTCGCGGGCGTCCTGGCCACACGCCTGGCCCCGGCCGCCGGCCCGGCCGCCGAGACACCCGCCGCTGTGCCGGACACCCCGGCCCTGCCGCGCGGCGCGGTCCTGCTGCTGGGCGCCAAGTTCCTGACCACCATCACCTACGCGCAGTTCTACGGCCTGTTCGCCGCCTACGCGAGCCCGCGCCTGGGGCCGCAGAGCGTGGGTGTGCTCTTCGCCTTCGCCTCCGTCGCCATCGTGGTGCTGCAGTCACTGGTGACCCGGTGCTCGCGCGGCGCCGGGGAGCCGGCCCTCATCGTGGCCGCCAACCTGGCGCTGGGGGCGGGAACCGCGCTGCTCGTGGCCCCCGAGGGCGGCATGGCGCTGATGTTCCTGGCCGTGATCGCCATCACCATCGGCGAGATGATCTACGTCCCGGTCTACCAGGCGCTGGCGGTGGCCGTCGCCGGCGGCCGCACCAGCCTCGCCGTCGGCGCCCTGACCTTCGTCGCGGGCCTGGCCGAATCCCTCGCGGTGATGACGGGTCTGTGGCTCATCGGCGCCGGGCTCGGCGCCGTGCCGTTCCTGGCCGGAGCCGGCACGGCCGCGGCCGTCGTCGTGCTCGCCGCCGTCTTCCACCACCGCTTCGCCGCCATGGCGGCCACCGCCGGGGCCGCGCCCGCGGCCCGGCGCACCGCCACCACCACTACGTGACAGGAAGGGGCATCGTGGCATCCGCACCCTCCCTCACCCAGCGCCCCGCCGGGCGACGGCCGGTCCGCGTCCTGAAGTTCGGCGGGACCTCGATGGGGAGCACCCCCGAGCGGCTCGCCCGCATCGCGGGCATCGTCGCCGACGCGCACCGGCACGCCGGTGTCGTGGTGGTCGTCTCCGCCCGGGGGGACATGACCGACCGGCTCATCGACGAGGCCCGCACCGCGAGCACCGCACCGCCGGGCAGGGAACTCG
This sequence comes from Streptomyces filipinensis, assembly GCF_014649495.1. Taxonomy (GTDB): domain Bacteria; phylum Actinomycetota; class Actinomycetes; order Streptomycetales; family Streptomycetaceae; genus Streptomyces; species Streptomyces filipinensis. The sequence goes on from NZ_BMTD01000021.1 coordinate 94,910, forward strand.
ACCAGCTGCTGGCCACCGGAGAAGCACGTTCGGCCGCCCTGCTGGCCATGGCCCTGCACGAGGCGGGCGTGCCCGCCGTCTCCCTGCTCGGGGCGCAGGCCGGCTTCGAGGTGTCCGGCAGGCACACCGACGGGCGCATCAGGGACATCGACACCGCCCGGGTCCGCCAGGTGCTGGAGCGCGGCGAGGTCGCCGTCGTGGCCGGCTTCCAGGGCCGCAACGCGGCCGGCGACGTCACCACCCTGGGCCGGGGCGGCTCCGACACCTCCGCCGTCGCCCTGGCCGTCGCGCTCGGCGCCGCCGACTGCGAGATCTACACCGACGTCGACGGGATCTACTCGGCCGACCCGCGCCTCGTGCCCGGCGCCCGGCTGCTCCCGGTCGTCCGCAACAGCGTCATGGCGGAGATGGCCTACGCCGGCGCCCGCGTGCTGCACACGCGCTCGGTGGAACTGGCCGGCCGCGCGGGCGTCGACATCCACGTACGCAGCGCCTTCAACCATCGCCCGGGGACCGTCGTGGTCTCCGAACCGGAGGGAGCAGACACAGCCATGCTGGAAGCCGAAGACCGCGTGGTCGCCGTGTCCCACGAGCCGGGCAACGCCCGGATCACGATCGTCGCCGTGTGCCCGGACGCCCCGCTGCGCGGGACGGAAGTCCTCGCCCTGCTGGCCGACGTGTCCGTGCCGGTCGACGTGATGACCAGGTTCACCGACAGGTCGGGGCGGCACGGCTGGGACTTCACCGTCCCGGCCAAGGACGTCGATACGGTGACGAGCCTGCTCACCACCCTGCCCGGCCGCCTCGCCGTCGACGCCGCCGTGGCGAAGGTCTCGCTCGTGGGCGCCGGTTTGATGAGCGACCCGCGCACCGTCGGGCGGATGCTGAACGCGCTGCTCGCCGGGGGCATCGACCCGCTGTCCCTGGCCACCTCCCAGAGCCGTATCTCCGCGACGGTGGCCGAGGCGGACTGCGCCCGCGCCGTGACGGTCCTGCACGAGGAGTTCCTGTCCGGCCCCGTCCTGCGGGAGGCGATGCGCCCGGCGACCGTCGCGGTCGGCCCGCGCGCCTGAGGCGGTGTCCGCGGCCGCGGGCACGCGGCCACCCTGAGGCGCCGCCCGCCGGTGACGGCCCGGTCCGCGCGCCGGCCCGACACCCCGCCGCACGCCGGGGCGTTGCCGCGCACCGCGGCGGCCGGCTCCACGCGGCCCGCCCCGACGCGGAGCCCGGTGCCTGCCGCCGTGGGGATCCAGCCGCCGCGCGCGTCGGTGCCGGCCGCACCGGATCGCGGCCCGCGGCGCGGGCCCGCCCGCAAGGGGCGGCCGCCGGGCCGGCGGGACAGGGGCGACGGCGCCGCCGAGGGGTTCGCCGGACACGTCCCGCAGCTTTCCAGTGTGCTTCCCCGCCCGTCACTGAAAGGGGCCCTCCATGACCAAGCCGGAACTGCTGTGCACCGGGCACCGCCGCCACTCGCCGGTGCCGCAGGCCTGCGGGACCGAGATCGCCGACGGGGTGTTCGCCTGCACGCCGCCCGGCGACGGCTGGTGTCTGAACAACGCCGGCCTGATCACGGGGCCCGAGGGGGTGACCGCCATCGACACGGTGGCCACCGCACCGCGCTCGCTGGCCCTGCGCGCGTTCGCGGAGGCGCTGCGCGCGGGCCCGGTCCGCGCCGTCGTCAACACCCACCATCACGGCGGACACACCTTCGGCAACGCGCTCTTCCCCGGCGCGACCGTCATCGCGCACTCGCTGGCCCGCAGCGAGATGGCGGAGAGCGGCCTGGCCCTGACGCAGCTGTGGCCCGACGCGGAGTGGGGCGAGATCCGTCTGGTCCTGCCGTCGGTCGTCTTCGACGAGCGCCTGACCCTGTACAGCGGGGACCGCCGGATCGAACTCGTCTTCTGCGGACCGGCGCACACCACCAACGACGTGGTCGCGTGGCTGCCGGACGACGGGGTGCTGTTCACCGGGGACGTGGCGCTGTCCGGGGCCACCCCGTGCACCCTGGCGGGGTCGGTGGAGGGGGCGCTGCGGGCCGTGGCGACCCTGCGGGCCTTCGGCGCCCGCACGATCGTCTGCGGGCGCGGTCCCGTCTGCGGCCCGGAGGTCCTCGACGAGACGGAGGCCTATCTGCGCTGGGTCCAGATCATCGCGATGGAGGGCTGGCAGCAGGGGCTGACCCCGATGGAGACCGCCAGGGAGGCCGGAGCGGGCGACTTCGGCCATCTGCTCGACGCCGAGCGCATCGTCGGCAACCTGCACCGCGCCTACGCCGAACTCGACGGCGGCGCGCTGGGCAGGCCCCTGGAACTGCCGCCGGTCTTCGCGGAGATGGCGGAGCACAACGGGGGCGTCCTCCCCGCCTGCCTGGCCTGCTGATCATCACCACACCGCCCCCATACACAACCGGATGGTCGGTTTAAATAAAAGGGTAAATGCCTGCGAAGTTCCCGTCAATGACCCGACATGCAGGACAAGTTGCCGGGCCGGCCGCAAGTCGAACCGATTGACACAAACCACTTGGTTGGTTTTTATGTGGGAGTGGGGTCGGTCGCCTCGAACAGCTATTTCACGAGCGTTGTCAGTCGCAGGAAGCGATGGAAGGAAACAGCCGTGTCTGCTCAAACCGTTGCGGATGCACAGGCCGGGATCCCCGATGTGGTCCGCCTGACCCCGAAGTTCGACGTGGCCTGCCTGGTACGCGACGTCAAGTCGCTGCGCACGGAACAGGCCGCCGACTGGAAACTGCAGAACACCTTCGTCACCGATGACCACCTGATCGAGACCGAACTCGACTGGCACATCATGCCGCTGCGCAGCACCGGCGGCGACAAGACGCGCACCGACCCCGGCGGCCCCGGCCTGGCCCCGTTCGCCGACACCGCCCACGTCCAGCACGCGCCCTACCTGCACTCGGTGATGCGCGCGATCCCCTCGCCGCTGCGCTCGGTACGTCTGATGGCGCTGGGCCCGGACACCTACGGCCCCGACCACTTCGACAACAAGTACGCGCTCACCTGGGGCATCGCCCGCCTGCACGTGCCGGTGATCACGCTGCCGGAGGCGAAGCTGTTCTTCGGCGAGACCCCGTACGTGTGGGAGGCCGGCTCGCTGTGGTTCGGCAACTTCGCCCGCACGCACCGCATCGAGAACAGCGGCCGCACCCACCGCGTGCACCTCGTGCTGGACGTGCAGGTGACCGAGGCGCTGTTCGACCTGTTCCCGGCACAGGTCCGCGCCGCACTGCCCTTCGACAAGATCATGGTCAACCGCGCGGAGCAGCCCCTGCGGCCGGCCCCGCTGCACCAGGTCGCCTTCGAGGTACCGAAGTCCTTCACCGACTGGGAGGAGGAGGACGGGCAGTTCCTCAACGACCAGCCGACGGTCGGCGCCGAGATCAGGGCCCAGGACGACGGCCTGGTGCTGCACTACGACGGCGCGCCCTACGCGGGACTGGTCCACACCGGCGACAACGAGTTCCGCTTCCAGGGCTGGACCGACGAACGCACCGTCCAGGTCGTCGACGAGGCCGGGCAGCGACGGGTGGTGCTGCGCACCAGGGTCGGCAAGCAGGTCCGGACGCTGACGCTCCCCGCGACCGCGCTCAGCGCGTGAAGACGGGGGAGGGCGAGATGGCTGTGACGGTGAACAGGCCGCACCTGACGGGCTTCGGCTGCCCGACCGAGGGAGTGGACACCGAGGAGTGGGACCGGCTGGCGGGCAACCACTTCTACGCCGCCAGCGGATGGCTGGATTTCTGCGTGCACGATCCCGGCGGGCGCACGCTCACCGGGAACGTGCACACCCGGCTGTCCGACGGCGGCATGGCGGCGGTCCCGGTCACGGCCGTCTGGGAGGAGAACAACGCCTTCTACCAGTGGAGCCGGCTCCTGGAGCGGGCCGGCCTGCCCCCGGCGGCCCCCCAGGGCCTGCTCGTCGGCCCGCACCGGGGCTACCAGACGAACCTGCTCGTCAGCGAGGGCACCGACCGGACCGAAGCGGCCGCAGCCCTGCTGGACGAACTCGCCGCACTGCGCAGACAGGCCGGCGCGCAGCGGCTGTTCGACGACGCCCGGCCGCAGAGCATCCCGTGCCACGGCATGTTCCTCGACAGCACCGACGTACGGGCACTGCGCGCGGCCGGGGTACGCGCCGAGCCCGTCCTGTGCGCCGCCGACGCCTGGATCCGGACCGAGGGCGAGGACTGGAACGGCTGGATGCGCACGCTGCCCTCCAAGCGGCGCGGTGAACTGATCCGCCGGGACCAGCGGCGCTTCGACGAGGCGGGCTACCACTTCCTCGAAAAGCCGCTGTCGGAGTGCTACGAAGAGGCGGCCCTGATGTCCCGCGGCACCCAGGCCCGCTACGGACAGCCCGCGGACGTGGAGGTGCTCGCCGAGTCCCTGCGGGTCCAGGCCGAGGCGATGGGCGACGCCGCGCGCGTGCTGATGTGCGCCCGTGACGGCGAGAGCCCGGTCGGCTTCCTGCTGTTCTACCGCTGGGGCGACGCGACGTACCTGAAGGGCGCCGGATTCCACTACGACCGGCTCGTCGGCGTCGCGGAGTACTTCAACCTCGTGTACTACGAGCCGATCCGCGACGCGCTGCGCGCCGGCCGGCGCCGGCTGCACGCCGGGATCGCCTCCACCGACACCAAGGCGATGCGCGGCGCCGAGATCCGCCCCCTGTGGATGATCGACGTGTTCGGCGACGGCACCGGCAACGACGCGGCGCGCGCCTACAACGCCGCGCAGCTGCGCGAGCTGACCGAGTCCTCCACGGCGGTGGCCAAGGCAGTGGTCGAGGACGACTGGCTGGAGTTCTGTTGAGTTCCCGCCTGCTGCTCAACCGGGACTTCGGCCGCTTCTGGGTGAGCCAGGTGCTGACCAGCGTCGCCTCGAAGAGCATGACGATGGTCTTCCCGCTGCTGGCCACCCTCTCGTTCGCGGCCTCGCCCTTCGAGGTGGGCGTGGTCGCGGCCGCCCAGTACGTGCCGGTGCTGGTGGTGACCCTGTTCATCGGGATGTGGCTGGACCGGCGGCCCAGACGGCCCACGCTGCTGTTCACCGACGTCGCCGGCGGGGCGGCGCTGCTGGTCGTACCGGTGCTCAGCGGCCTGGACCAGTTCCGTATCGGCGTGCTGTACGCGGTCGCGTTCGCCTTCGGGTCGCTGGTCGCGATCGCCGAGGTCTGCGCGCAGGCGTATCTGCCCAGCCTGGTCGAGGAGTCCGACCTGGTCTCGGCGATCGGCCGGCTGGAAGCGGTGTTCACCCTGGTCGTGGTCGCCGCGCCCGGTCTCGGCGGCCTGCTGATGAACTGGCTGGGCGGCTCCGGCGCGGTGCTGACCGGCGCGGTGCTCTACCTGGTCGCCGCGCTGATCCTGGTCAGCGTGACCAGACGCGAGCCCCCCGTCCTCGCACCGCCCACGCGTGAGCGGATCAGCGCCGAGATCGCGGCGGGAGCACGGTTCCTGCTGTCCGCGCCCCTGCTGCGGACCCTGATCGGGCAGGCGGCGCTGTTCAACTTCTTCGAACAGGCCATGCTGACCCTCTACACCGTGTACGCGGCCTCCGTCGTCGGGATCACGCCCGCGCTGCTCGGCCTGACGGTGACGCTCGGCGCCATCGGCTCCATGCTCGGCGCGGTCGCCGCCGCGCAGGCCGAACGCAGATGGGGGCTCAGGCGGGTGGTGGTGGCGAGCATGGCGATCGCGTCCCTGGCGCCGGTGCTGATCCCCCTCGCCGCCGACCCGACCCCGTTGACCGTGACGATCTGGTCGGCCTCCTTCGTGCTGTACGGCTTCGGCCTGACCGTCTACAACGTCTTCAGCACCTCCACCCGCCAGCGCCTGACCCCCGACCGGCTGCGCGGCCGGGTCGCGGCGACCACCCGGCTCGTCGCCTACGGGCCGCTCAGCGCCGGCACGCTGCTGGGCGGCGGCCTCGGTTCGCTCTTCGGCGCGCGCACCGGACTGTGGATCGCGGTGGCCCTGCTGGTGGCCGCGTTCGTGCGCTTCGCGGTGACGGTCCGGCGCACACCGGTCCCCGACATGCACAGCGAACCGGTACCGGCGCAATGAGAAGGTGCAGGACGAAAGGCCCGGGCCGCACGGCCCGGGCCTTTCGTCCTGCACCTTCTCGGTGTCCTTCCTACAGCGGCGCCCCGGCGCCGGCGGGCGCGTCGCTCTGCCAGAACCACGGCTCGTCGAAGGCGGGCTTGAGGTCGTCGAACCACACCGCGTGCTCGTCGAACTTCGCGAAGAAGGGCCGCCCGACCCAGTCGGGGTTGCGTGCCTGCAAAAACCGGCAGCAGAAGACGTCCTGGCCGGCGACCTGGACGATGCCGTCGATGACCACCTTGCCCGGTGAGGCGGACATGACCGGCCCGCGTGCGGTGCGCTCCAGCCCGGAGACCTGGCTGATCGCGTCGCGGTAGACGGACACCGCCCGGTGCAGCGGCAGCTCGAAGTACTGGCTGGCCCCGGTGTCCCGCTCCACGAACATGTAGTAGGGCACCACACCGAGGCCGGTCATCGTCCGCCACATCTGTGCCCACACCGAGGCGTCGTCGTTGACGTGACGCACCAGGGGCGCCTGCGCCCGGATGACCGCACCGGTGTCCCGGATGCGCCGGACGGCCTGCCGGCAGGCGTCGGTCTCCAGCTCGCGGTGGTGGGAGAAATGCGCCATCACGGCGACGTGCCTGCCCCGCGCGCTCGCCTGCTCCATGAGCCGCAGCAGGTCTTCGGCGTCGTCGTCGGTGGTGAACCGGTAGGGCCAGTAGGACAGCGCCTTGGTGCCGAAGCGGATGTTGCGGATGTGCTCGAAGCGGGGCTCCAGCAGCGGCGCGAGGTAGGCCCGCAGCCGGTCGGTGGACATGATCATCGGGTCGCCGCCGGTGAACAGCACGTCCGAGACCTCCGGGTGCTGGGCGAGGTAGCCGAGCGCCTGTTCCGGTCCGGACACGGCCTGCTTGAGTTCCGCGACGCCGATGAACTGGGCCCAGCGGAAGCAGTATCCGCAGTAGGCGTGGCAGGTCTGGCCCTGTCCGGGGAAGACCAGCACGGTCTCCCGGTACTTGTGCTGCAGGCCGTTGAGCGCCCCGCTCTGCGACTGGGGGACGTTGGCCTGCAGCTGGTCCCCGGGATGCGGATTGAGCTGCCGGCGTGCCCGGTCGACCGCGCCGCGCAGTTCCTCCCGGCCGGCCCCCCTGCCGACCAGCGCGGCGATCTCCTCGTAGACCGGCTCCGGCAGCATGCCGCGGTCGGGGAAGGTGAGCCGGTAGAGGGGGTCGTCCGGAGCCCGGTCCCAGTCGATCAACTCCTCCAGGACGTAGTTGTTGACTTTGAACGGCAGGACGGAGCTGACGATCTCGATGTCCCGGCGGACGGCGTCATCCAGCCGCTGCACCTGCGGCAGCCTGGCCAGCCGTGCTCCGGGGACCGCCCGCATCTTCATCGCTCGCGTGGTGGTGGCCTGCACGCTCATGCTCGCTCCTTCGCCCGGTGCGCGTGGGGGAGTGGGGTGGCTGTGGCGACGGCCCGGCCAAGCGCCCGCAGGGCCTCGTCGACCTGGTCGGCGTTCACCGTCAGCGCGGGCAGCAGCCGCAGCACGTTGCGCACCGGCCCGCCGATCTGCAGCAGCAGCCCCTGGCCGATCGCCTCCTGCTGCACGCGCAGCGCCGCGGCGGGATCCGGCTGCCCGTCCGCGGTGGACAGCTCCCAGCCGAGCATGAGGCCGAGCCCGCGCACATCGCCGGTGATGTCGTGGTCGGCTGCGATACGCCTGAGGCCGTCGGCGAGCGCGCGGCCCCTCAGGGCCGCGTTCGCCACCAGCTCTTCTTGCTCGATGACGTCCAGCGTGGCCAGCGCCGCCGCGCACGCCACCGCGTTGCCGCCGTACGTCCCGCCCTGGGAGCCCGCGGGTGCCGCACTCATCAGCTTGTCCGAGGTGGCCATCACGGACAGCGGAAGCCCGCTGGTCATTCCCTTGGCCGCCACCAGGATGTCGGGCTCGACACCGAAGTGCTGGTGCCCCCAGAACCGTCCGGTGCGGCCGAACCCGGTCTGCACCTCGTCCATCACGAGCAGGAATCCGTGGCGGTCGGCGCGCTCGCGCAGCCCCTGCAGGAAGGCGCTGTTGGCCGGGATGAACCCGCCCTCGCCCAGCACCGGCTCCACGATGAGGGCCGCGGTGTCCTCGGGGGCCGTCACCGTCGCCAGCAGGAAGTCGAGCTCCTGCAGCGCGAAGCGGGTGGCCTCCTCCTCGTTCCAGCCGTACCGGTAGGCGGCCGGGAACGGCGCGATGTTCACCCCGCCCATCAGCGGCGCGTATCCGGTGCGAAAACGCGGGCTGGACGTGGTCATCGACGCGGCGCCCACCGTACGGCCGTGAAAACCGCCGTGGAACACGATGACGTTCGCACGCCCCGTGGCCTGCCGGCACAGCCGCAGCGCCGACTCCATGGCCTCACTGCCGGAGTTGGCGAAGAACAGGGACTGCAGGCGGGCCGGAAGCACCTGTCCCAGCCGCTCGCACAGATCGAGCAGCGGGCGGTGCCGCACGGTCACGTACTGACCGTGGATCAGCTTGCCGGCCTGCTCCGCTATCGCGCTCACCACCGCGGGGTGGCAGTGTCCCGTGCTGGTGACGCCGATCCCCGCGGTGAAGTCCAGATACCGCCGTCCGTCCTCCCCGAACACCTCCAGCCCTCTGGCACGGCTGACGGTCACCGGGGTCGCCTGTTTGAGAACGGGTGATAAGCGTGCCATGGCCGGGCCTTCCCCTCCGCGTCGTCGCACCCCTGTGGCGCTCCGCCGCCAGCTGACGGTAGTCAGACCGATCACAAAAGACAACCGGATAGTCGGTTTTAATCCTGGGTCAGGGGAGGTTCGCCGAGGAGGCGCCAGGGTGGATACCGGCCGTTTCCGTCAGGGACGCCCCCGGAACGCCCGGAAGTACGCCGATCAAGTGTGCAGCGCGGCCAGTTGACAGAACCACACGGTCGGTTTTCGATTGGTGGTCGGCCACCACGCCGCCTCACACCCACCCGCGGCATGGCACCAGGAGCACCCGTTGTTGACCACCTGCCGACGACGCAGGGGAATTGCGAGGCACCCGATGACTGCGCCGCTATTGGAACTGACCGACCAGGAACGCACTGTCCTGTGGGACCGGGCCGAAGACGTCGTACACCACGGCCCCCAGGCCGCCGGCGCCGACGCCCTGCCCGCACGGATCCGCCACACCGTCCAGCGCTTCGGCGAGGACTCGGGCAAGACGGGCTACCTGCTGCTGCGCGGCCTGGAGATCGGCCAGCTCCCGCCCACCCACCAGGGCGGCCACCCCGCCACCCTGCCGCACCACGGCACCGCCGGCCTGGGCATGCTCATCGCCGAAACCCTCGGCACCATGATCGGCTACGCCGACGAGAAAAGCGGTGAACTGGTCCACAACGTGCAGCCCCTGCCCGGCGAGGAACAACGCATCGAGGGCTCCGGATCGGTCGCGTTCGACTTCCACATCGAAAACGTCCACCACGCGCTGCGCCCCGACTTCATCGGCCTGATCTGCCTGCGACAGGACCACGACCGCGTCGCCGCCACCCGCATCTCCTCCTGCCGGGAAGCCGTCGAACTGCTCAAACCCGAAACGCTCGAAACACTGCGGCAGTGCCAGTTCTACAGCAACTACCCGGGCTCCTTCACCAGGGACACCACCGTCGAACCCGCACCGGCCGGCCCCCACCCGGTCCTCTTCGGCAACGCCGACAAGCCGTTCATGCGCTTCAACTCCCACAACACCGTCTCCCTGAGCAAAGCGGGCCGCACCGCCCTGCGCGCGCTGGCCGAGGCACTGGAGGAGGTCTGCCACGAAGTCATCATGCAGCCGGGCGACTGCGCCCTCCTGGACAACCACGTCGCCGCCCACGGACGCTCGGCGTTCACCCCCCGCTACGACGGACACGACCGGTGGCTGCGACGCTTCTACGCGATCAAGTCCATTCCCCGCTCCGTGCTGCACATGATGGACGGATCGCGCGTCATCCCGCCGATCCCGGCGATCAACGGCATCTGGTGAAGGGGCAGGAGACACCGGTGAACGAACTCGACTCGCTGCTCTCACTCGCCGACTTCGAGCAGCGGTGGATGGCCGAGGCCGACCCGCCCATCGCCCAGTACGTGGCGGGCGGGGCCGGCTCGGACGGCGCGGTCGCCGCCAACACCGCCGCGTTCGACGAGGTGTGGCTGCAACCACGAGGGCTGCACGACGGCCCCGACGCACTCGACACCTCCGTCACGGTGCTGGGCCACACCCTCACCATGCCGCTGCTGCTCGCCCCCACGAGCCCCCAGCGGCTGGTGCACCCGGACGCCGAACTGGCCACCGCCCGCGCAGCCGCCGGGCACGGCCTGCTCTCGCTCGTCAGCACCGACTCGCACTACCCCTACGCCGAGATCACCCAGGCGGCACCCGGACGGACCTGGTTCCAGCTGTTCGCCTACCGCTCCCGCAGAGACGTCGAGGCCACCTTGGAGTACGCCGAGACCTGCGGGGCCTCGGCGATCGTCGTCACCGTCGACGCGTCGTTCGCAGCGCGCCGGCTGACCACCCGCCGGGCCGGGTACCGGCTGCCCGAGACGGTCGACTACGGCACCCTGCGCACCCTGGGCATCCTGCAGGGCGCCCCACCGGCCGGCGGACGGCACGACAAGCTCCCCCTCACCTTCGCCGACCTGGAGTGGATCCGCGGCCGCACCCGCCTGCCCCTGCTGGTCAAGGGCGTGCTGCGCCCCCATGACGCCAAGCGCTGCCTCGAACTGGGCACGGACGCGACCATCGTCTCCAACCACGGCGGCCGCCAGCTGGACGGCGTCGTACCCGCCCTGTTCGCCCTGCGCGCGGTCGTCGAATCGGTACCGGAAGATCACCCGGTGCTCCTGGACGGCGGAGTCCGCTCCGGGACCGACCTCGCCAAGGCGATCGCGCTCGGCGCACGGGCCGTGTGCATCGGCAGACCCTACCTCTGGGGCCTCGGACTCGGCGGCCGGCACGGGGTGGAACGCGTACTGGACATCCTGCACGCCGAGTTCAGCGACGCCCTGCTGCAGCTGGGCATCACCACGGTGGACCAGCTGGACGAGACGTTCGTGACCGCAGCGCGCCGCCTGGCGCCCGTGGCCGCCGGCTGACCCGGCCCACGAAGACCCGAGGAAGCAACAGCGCGGTGACGGCTTCGAAGACACACACCGGTACACCCCCCTCGCCCGTGGGCACCCGCGGCGAGCCCGAAGAGGGCCAAACCCTCCCCGGGCTCGCCCTGGCGGTCGCGGCCGCCGTCGCGATGGGCGGCGCGGCACCGGCGCTCAAGGCCCTGGGCGCGGCCGGTCTGTCGGCAGTCAACATCATCCAGGCCCGGGCGGTCGTGGGCGCCGCGCTGCTGATGCTCCTCGCCGCCGCGGTGCACCGCAAACGCCTGCGCATCCACCCGCGCGACTGGTGGCTGGTCCTGCTGTACGGCACGGTCAGCCTCGCCCTGAACCAGGTCGCCTTCACCATGGCCGTGACCCGGCTCCCGGTGGGCATCGCCCTGCTGGTGGAGTACCTCTCCCCGGTGCTGGTCGCCCTCTGGGTACGGCTCGTCCAGCGCAAACAGCTCTCCGGCCTCGTCTGGGCGGGCATCGCGCTCACCCTCGGCGGCCTGGCGCTGACCGGGAAGGTCTTCTCCGGCGGCGGCCCCGACCGCCTCGGCCTGGCGCTGGCGCTGCTCGCCGCACTGACCCTGGCCGGCCGCTTCCTGCTCGCCGAACGAGGCCTGCGCAGATACGAACCGCTGGTGATGTCGGCATGGGGCACCACCGTGGGCGCCGCGACCCTCACACTCGTCGGACTCTTCGACCCCTTCCCCTTCGACGCCCTTGACCGCACCTCCCCCCTCAACGGCTGGTCCGTGCCCCTGTGGGTGCTGGTGATCTGGGTGGGCGCGATCGGCATGGCCGCAGGACTGGCGCTCGCCGTCGCCGCACAGCGCCGCCTGCCGCCGACCTCGGCCAGCCTGATGCTCACCCTCGAAGTGGTGGCCGGAGCCGTCCTCGCCTACCTCGTCCTCGGCGAGGTCCTGACACCGGCACAGCTGATCGGATCCTTGCTGATGCTCCTGGGCATCGTGCTCGCCCAACTCGCCACCATCCGCCGCCGCCCGCCCCGCTGACCCGCCCCCAAGACCCGGCCCCGCCCCACCGGGCCGGCAGACGCCGCACCAGCCACACCCCCCGCCGATCCACGGCCAAGTCCCCCCACACCACGCGCACACCAGCCATCATGAGACATGCGCCCGCACGACTGGCACCTCACACAAGACGTCGACGACTTCCTCGCCCGAGCCGGCACCTTCCTGCGCTCGCGCCCCGCCCTGCACACCATGCCGCTCACGGTGACCGAGAAACTGCGAACGAACCCACCGGCCGCCGAAACCCCCCTGTTCGGCCGCCTGGAGCACGCAGGCGAAGTCCACGCCACCTTCTACCAGCGCACCCCCACCGGCCCCCTGAGCCCGACCCCCCTCACCCGCGAGCAGGCCGACACACTCGCCACCCGCCTGGCCCACCTCGGCCACCGCGTTCGCGGCGTCAGCGCGGACCACGACACCGCCACCGCCTTCGCCGACGCCTGGCAGCGGCACACAGGCGCAACGCCCACACCCGGCACACGGATCCGTCTCTACCGGCTCGACACGCTCACCCCACCCGAACCGGCCCCCCAGGGCCGCGCCCGCACCGCCGGCCCACAGGACCACGACCAACTCGTACGCTGGTGCGGCGAGTTCGTCGACACCGTGGGAGAAGTCCCCGCCGTCGACGCCGCCTCCTGGGCCGGCTCGCGCTTCGCCGACCGCCACTTCACCTTCTGGCAGACACCGCAGGGCACCCCCGTCTCCATGGCCGCCGCCACGTCGATGATCGCCGGCATGGTCCGGGTGGACCCCGTCTACACCCCCGCCCACCTGCGGGGCCGCGGCTACGCAGGCGCCGTGACCGCGGAGGTGAGCCGGGCCGCGCTGGCCGCCGGCGCGAAGGACGTCGTGCTCTTCGCCGACCCGGCCAACCCCACCAGCAACGCCCTCTACCAGCGCATCGGATACGTCCCGGTCGCCGCATGGACCGTGTACGACTTCTCCCACGCCGCACCACAGACCGGTCCCGGCGCGTGCCTGGCATAGGGTGGTGCTGACCGACTCGATCATGTCCGTGACGCGGACAGGCAGGAACCCGAGGAGTCTTCGTGCCCATCGTCGTCGCCACCCTGCGGACCAAGCCCGGCCGCCGGGACGAAGTGCTCGCGGCGTTCCGTCGGCACGCTCCCGCCGTGCACGCCGAGCCCGGCTGCCTGCTCTACGCCGTCCACGCCGGCGAGGACCGTGTCACCGTCGTGGAGAACTGGGCCGACCAGGCCGCCCTCGACGCCCACTCGGCCGGAGCGGCGCTGGCCGCCCTGGGCGGGGAGATCGCGGGCGAGCTGGCCGGCCCGACGGATGTCGCGGTACTGGAGCCGGTGCCCACCGGTGACCCGGACAAGGGCCTGCTGCCCACCACCTGAGCCGGCCCCGCCCGGCCGCCGCCCCTCCCGAAGACCCCCGCACACCCCGTCACAGGTCCAGCACCAGGCGGGGTCCGCGGGAGCGGGAGACGCAGATGAGCATCAGGTCACCGGCCGCCCGCTCCTGCTCGGTCAGCAGGCTGTCGCGGTGTTCCACAGCGCCCTCCAGCACGGTGGTCTCACAGGTACCGCAGGTGCCCTCCTCACACGAGGCCAGCACGGCCACCCCCGCCTCCCGGACCGCCCTGAGCACCGAGGTCCCGGCAGGGACCAGCACCGACGTGCCGCTGCGCTTGAGGACGGCCTCGAAGCCCGCGTCGGCCCCCGCGGGCGCGGCGGCGGGCGCCGCGGCGGCGAACCGCTCGGTGTGCAGCGTCAGCCGGGGCAGGGCCGCACAGCGTTCCCGTACGGCGGCGAGCAGCGGCTCGGGGCCGCAGCAGTACACGCGCGCACCCGCAGGCGCCGGGGACAGCAGCGCGTCGATGTCGAGCGGTCCGCACTCGTCCTGCGGATGGACCGTGACACGCTCGCCGTAGGCCGCCAGTTCGGGCAGGAACGCCATGGACGCCCGGGTCCGGCCGCCGTAGGCCAGCCGCCAGCGGCTCTTGTCGCGCTCGGCCTGCGCGAGCATGGGCAGCAGCGGGGTGATGCCGATGCCGCCCGCGATGAACAGCAGGTCGTCCGCGGGCAGCAGGGGGAAGCGGTTGCGCGGGCCGGCGGCCCGCAGCCGCGTCCCCTCGACCACCTCGTCGTGCAGCTCCGCCGACCCGCCGCGCCCGCCGGCCTCGCGCAGCACGGCGATGCGCCAGGTGCCGGGCCGGTCCTCCCGGGCACACAGGGAGTACTGGCGCACGAGCCCGGAGGGCAGCACCAGATCGATATGGGCTCCCGCCGGCGCCGCGGGCAGTGCGCCGCCGTCGGCGGCCACGAGCTCCAGCCCCACCACGCCCGCGGCGAGTTCGCCGCGTTCGCCGACCCTAACCTCGAACGTGTCGTCGGCCATGTCCTCCACCCACCCCTTCGGGGCTCCCCGCCGGCCGTCCGCCGGCCGGCTACCGGCTGATCCTGCGGATCATCTCGCGTGCCGCCAGGCCGCCCGCGTCGATCGCGACGCTCAGTTCCTGCGTCCCCGCCGGCTCGCCGGCCACGACCTGCTCCAGGACGGTCAGGGCGTCCAGGTCCTGCTGCACCACTTCCCTGTTCATCGTCAGCAGCGCCTGGCTCACGGAGTCGTCGTCCAGGGCGAAGTCGCGGACCACCGCCCAGAAGTCCCAGGTGCTGTTCTCGGTCTCGGGGGTCAGACCGTGCACGATCTTGACGTGGGCGCCGCCCTCGTCCCCCCTGGGGCCGACCGGTGTGCCGTGCGGCGCGACCCGCACGTTGTTCACCCAGAACGCGGGCGGCTGGAAGAACACGTCCTGCCAGCGGTCGATCGGTGTGGTGTACCCGGTGGTCTTCTCGTAGAAGGGCGGGCACGCCACGGCCTCCATGTGGCGGGAGAACGTGACCTGGTCACGCTCGTCGTCGACGTGGGTGGTGAACGGGGTGCGGGCGACCTCCGGTGTGCCGATCAGGCCGGCGTGCAGGTAGGTCTCGTGGGACAGGTCCATGAGGTTGTCCACCAGCAGGCTGTGGCGGAACGGTGAGTGCGCCATGTCCTCGACCGACGCCCACGCGGGATCGTCGAGCCAGTGCGCGTCGGGCACCAGGCGGGGATCGGCCTTGCTCTGGTCGCCGATCCAGATCCAGATCCACTTGTCCCGCTCCACCAGCTGGTAGCGCGGCACCCGCGCGGTGCGCGGAACACGGTCCTGGCCCGGCACGAAGGTGCAGGTTCCGGAGCAGTCGAAGACGAAGCCGTGGTAGCCGCACTCGATGGAGTCGTCCGTCAGCCGGCCCAGCGACAGCGGGTAGCGGCGGTGCACACAGCGGTCCGCCAGGGCCACGGGCTGTCCGTCCCGGCTGCGGTAGAGCACGATCGGCTCGCCGCATATCGTCCGGCTCACCAGCGTCCGGCCCACCTCCTTGCTCCAGGCGGCGACATACCAATAGTTCTGCGCAAACGCACTCATCGAGATCTCCTGCACGTCGTTTTCCAAACGGCTGCCAATGGGGGAGGGGCGGCCAGTGCAGCGCAATTCGGCAGGGACCAACGATACGGACGCCAAGTACCGTGTCAATCGCCTCCCGGACGCTCAACTCGACGCCATTGATGGGAACTTGACTTTCCTCAATCATTACGACTTCCTTGAGGCACGTCCCGTCGACCAGGCGTTCGTGCGCACCGTTCCGGGACGTTCTCGCATCCATCTGCCGCCGCGACGGCCTCAATTGCGCCACGCGGTCCTGTCCGGCGTGAGAGGAGTCCCCATGGAAGTGGTCCACCACTCCTCCGGAAAGAGCCTGCGGCTGAGCCGCCTGATCAATCCGGTGTCCGGCCGGACCTTCGTGGTGCCTCTTGACCACTCGGTCGCCGACGGCCCGGTCGCCTCCGCGCCGGCCTTTCGCGACATCGCCCGCGCGGTGTCCCGCAACGGCGGCGACGCCCTGCTGGTCCACAAGGGCCGCATCCGGTTCCTGCCGACCGACGTACTGCGCGAGACGGCCCTGGTGATCCACCTCAACGGCATCACCCGGCACGCCCCCGACGCCAACGCCAAGGTCCGGCTCGCCGAGGTCGAAGAAGCCCTGGAGCGGGGGGCCGACGCGGTCAGCATCCACATCAACATGGGCTCCGACACCGAGGCCGAGCAGCTGGGCGACCTGGCCCGGGCCGCCGACGGCTGCACCCGCTGGGGCCTGCCGCTGATCGCCATGGTCTATCCGCGCGGGCCCCGGGTGGGCGACCCGAGGGACCCCGCGCTGGTGGCGCATGCCGCGAGCCTGGCCGCCGACATCGGCGCCGACATCGCGAAGGTCCCCTACACCGGCTCGCCGGTCACGATGGCCGAGGTCGTGCGCAGCTGCCCGATCGGCGTCATCACCGCCGGCGGTGCCCCGGTGGGCGACCGGCAGCTGACCCGGACCGTCGGCGAGGTCGTGGCCTCGGGTGCGCTCGGTGTGGCCATGGGCCGCAACGTGTGGGCCTCGCCGGACGTCGCGGCCACCGTGCGCCGGATCGCCGCCGCCCTGCACCAGCCGGCCGCGGGCCGCACCGGCGAGCGTGCCCACGCCCCCGCCGCGCAGGTGCGCACCGCGCCCCTTCCCGAGCCAGTCCAGACCTGACCGAGTTGCCGAGGAGTTCGCAGTGAAGCTCACCTGGATCGACGTCCGTGGTCTCAAGGACATCACCGCCCCCGTGATCGAGGAGGCCGTGCACGTCGGCGTCGACGCCTTCGTCTCCGACGACCCGGAACTGCTGGTCTCGATTCCGCCGAACAAGCGCAGGGTCGGCCTGATCCTCCCCGACACCCCGAAGCCCGCCGCCGAGAAGCTGGCGCAGACCGCCGACCTGCTGATCGTCGACCACACCCTGGCCGGACAGTACGAGCCCGCCTCGCCCGACGCGCAAAAGGGTGTCTTCGTCACCGTCACCGGCGAGGAGTCCCTCGACGTGGCCTGCCAGGTGGCCTCCGGCGCCGCCTGGACGGTGGTGGAGTTCCAGCAGGACCCCAGCAAGATCCCCCTGGAGATCCTGCTCGGCGCCACCGACAAGGCCGAGGGCAACCTGATCACGGTGGTCACCGACCTGGAGGACGCCGAGATCACCCTCACCGTGCTGGAGCGCGGCCCCGAGGGCGTCCTGCTCAAGCCCGCCGCGGTGGGCGAGGCGACCCGGCTCACCGACATCTGCCAGGAGAGCACCGAGCAGCTCCAGCTGGAGGAGCTGACGGTGACCCGGCTGGCCCATGTGGGCCTGGGCGACCGGGTGTGCGTGGACACCTGCTCCCACTTCAGGCAGAACGAGGGCATCCTGGTCGGCTCGCACGCCACGGGCATGATCCTGGTGAGCAGCGAGACGCACCCCCTGCCCTACATGCCCACCCGCCCGTTCCGGGTGAACGCGGCCGCGCTGCACTCCTACAGCCTCACCCCGGCCAACCGCACGCGCTACCTCGCCGAACTGCGCTCCGGTTCCGAGCTGCTGGCCGTGGACACCGACGGCCGCACCAGGCGTGTCGTGGTCGGCCGCATCAAGATGGAGAGCCGCCCGATGCTGCTGATCGAGGCCGAGTCGCCCTCGGGCGCCAAGGTGAACGTGATCGCCCAGGACGACTGGCATGTGCGGGTGCTCGGCCCCGGCGGCAGCGTCCACAACATCACCGAGCTGAAGCCGGGCGACGTCATCCTCGGCTACGCGCTCACCGACCAGCGTCATGTCGGCTACCCGATCCGGGAGTTCCTGCACGAGCAGTGACCCCCGCACCCGCACCCGGGCCCCCTCGACCGCACCCGGTCCGAGGGGGCTCTTGCGCGCTCCCCGTCGTCCCACCGCGTCAACGCAGCAGCGCGAGCGCGTCCTTCGTCGCCTCGTCGGCCGGCAGGCGGACCAGCAGGTGGAGGCGGGGGTCGTCCGCGACGATCAGCTTCGACTGGCGCAGGGTGAGCCGTCCTGCCCTCGGGTGCGCGAAGCGCTTGTGGACACTGCGGTAGTCGGCGACCTCGTGCCGCTGCCAGAACCGGGCGAAGTCGGGTGCGTGGGCCAGCAGATCGGCCACCACCGCCCGGTAGCGGGGGTCCGCGGGCTCCTCGTCGGCGCGCATCCGGAACTGGGCGAGCACCTGCGTGGCCTGGGCCTCCCAGTCCGTCATCAGGGAACGCGCCGGCGGCCAGCCGAAGATGACCCAGAGCATGTTGCGGCGCTCGACGGGCAGCGCGTCGAAGTCCGTGAACAAGGCCGCCTCCGCCGCGTTGCAGGCCACGACGTCCCAGTGGTGGTCCAGCAGCAGCGCCGGGTTGGGCTCAAGGGCGTGCAGCATGGCTTCGAGCTGCTCGTCGCGGCCGGGGCAGCCGCGCACCTCGCCGATGTCCGGGGGCAGTTCGTCACTGAGCCGGTACAGGTGCCGGATCTCCGGTGCGGACAGCTTCAGCGCCCGCGCGAGCGAGGCGAGGACCTGACGGGAGACCTTGATGTCCCGGCCCTGCTCCAGCCACGTGTACCAGCTCAGGCTCACCCCGGACAGCGAGGCGACCTCCTCGCGGCGCAGCCCGGGAGTGCGCCGGCGTGAGGAGTCGCAGATGCCCACCTCGTCGGGCGACAGACGCTCGCGCCGTGACCTGACGAACGCCCCGAGCGTACGGCGGCCGGTGTCCGCAAAACCCGTCATGGCTGCCATCGGCCCAGGCTAGCAGCCGAAGGCGGGCCGTCCCGGAACGCCCGGCAGGACCGAATCCGATCCGGCCAGGAGAATCATTCCGAAATGCGCGGGCAGGGCCACCGAAAGCGTTCCGCGCTTGTTCAACTGTTCTTTATGAGCGGTTGAACAGATGAGACCGCCCGCAAACACAATGATTCATTGCCGAACGTTTGCATCGCTTTGGCGTGCACTTTTGGCGAATGAATTCAGGTGGCGCAAAAAAGCGGATACCTGGCCGAAGCCGAACGGTCCCAGGACGCCGGCCCGCCCCCCCGCAAGACCGCTTCCCGCAACTGCCGCAAGGCGGGGAGTTTTTGTCTCCTGGCTGTTGGCCCCCCGACACCCGACCCTTGAGTCAGCCCCCTCAAGCGCACGCCGCAGAAAGGCCCAGCGATGTCCCAAGACGTACAGCCCGCCACGACCGGATCCGGCGTGCCGGCCGACGTGCCGGCCGCCGGCGCGCCACCGCAGCCGCAGACGGCCGCGCGGGTGCCACCGGCTCTCGCTGCGGCCTGCTTCCTCAGCAACTTCGACCGCTTCGCCATCACCCCCCTGCTGATGGCCATCGCCACCGGTTTCCACGTACGCCTCGGCCAGGTCGTACTCGTGGCGAGCGGCTACTTCTTCGCCTACGGATGCGCCCAGCCGTTATGGGGCATGCTGTCCGACCGCTACGGGCGCATGCGCGTCATCCGCTTCACCCTCGGCGCCGCAGCCGTGTGCGCACTGGCCTCCGCAGCAGCCCCGACCCTGACCGCCTTGGTGATCCTGCGCATCGTCACCGGGGCGTTCTTCGGAGCGGTCGTACCCGCCTCCCTCACCTACGTCGGAGACACCGTCCCCGCGGCCCTGCGCCAGCGGGCCCTGTCGGACCTGCAGGTGGCCCTCGCCATCGGCACCGCGGCCGCCACCGTGGTGGCCGGCGCGGTGGCCGCGGTCTCCAGCTGGCGGGCGATGCTCGCCCTGTCCGCCGTACTCGCCGTGATCACCCTCCTCGCCCTGCGCCGCCTGTCCGAGTCCCGCACCGCCACCACCCTGCGCCGGCCGTCCGAACAACTCGCCTCCGTGCTGCGGCTGCGGTGGTCCTGGCTGGTCATGGGCTTCGGACTGATCGAAGGCGCGGTCCTGCTGGGCTGCTTCACCTTCCTGGCCCCCGCCCTGGAGAACCGGGGCATCGGCGCGCTGGGCGCGGGCGGCGTGACCGCTCTCTACGGCGCGGGCACCCTCGGCTTCTCCCGGCTCCTCAAGCGGGTGGCGCTGCGCCCGGCGTGGCAGCTGCTGGCCGCGGGCGGCGTGATGATGACCGCGGGCTTCCTGGTCGCCTCCGCCAGCTTGAACGTGGCAGGAATCGGCGCGGCCGCGATCCTGCTGGGCGGCGGCTGGTCCTTCTTCCACTCCTCACTGCAGAACTGGGCCACCACACTGGTGCCCGCGGCCCGCGGCACCGCCGTCGCCCTGTTCGTCGCCTCCCTCTTCGTCGGCAGCGCCCTCGGCTCCGGCCTCGGCGGCCCGCTCGCCCAGCACGGCCACTACCCGCAGCTGTTCGTCCTCGCAGCCGCCACGGCCGTCCCCCTGACCGCCCTCGCCGCCTGGCTGCGCACCCGGTACACCCCGGCCGGCTCCTAGAGCTCGACGGGATCGGGCACGAAAGACTCCAGGGCACCGTCCTTTCCCCCGGGGACGGTGCCCTGGTCACGCCGTGCCACAAGCCAGTACACGAGGGCCGGCAGCACCAGGCCCACGATCCACGAGATGTCCGCGCCACCGAGCCGGGCGACGAACGGCCCCGTGTACAACTCGCTGGACAAGAACGGCAGCTGGATCAGGACACCGAACCCGTAGGTCGTCAGCGCCCGCACGTTCCAGGCACCGTAACGGCCGCGGGGGTCGGCCAGCGCCTCGACGTCGTACCCCGTGCCGGACAGCACATAGAAGTCGACCAGGTTGATCGCACTCCACGGCGTGAAGAAGATCAGCAGGAACAGCAGGAACGTCGAGAACGACGCAAGGAAATGTCCCCGCCCCAGCAGCGCCAGCGCCGTCCCGACGAGCATGATCGCGCCGACGCAGACGGCCCGGGCACGGGGGCCGACCGGGCCGATCCGGCGAAACCCGCCGACCCCGGTGACCACACTCATGAAACCGCCGTAGGTGTTCAGCACATTGACCGTCAGCTTCCCGAAGGCGACCGCGAAGTACAGCAGCAAGGTGACGGCCGCCGACCCCGACATACCGACGACGCGCCCCACCTCGTCCCCCTCCCCGCCGCCCTGCCACGCCGCCGCCAGCGCCCCGAAGCCCATCGACCACTGCGCACCGAGCACACTCCCGCCCAGCGTCGCCCAGAACACCGAGCGCGGCGCGGTCGTGCGCGGCAGATAGCGGGAGGAGTCCGCGACGTACGGCCCGAACCCCAGCTGCCACGACGCGGAAAGCGACATCGCCAGCAAGAACAGCGGCGCCGAGAAGTGATGCGCCGCCAGGATCCGCCCCAGCGGCGCCGCATCGGCCATCCGCACGCCCAGGTAGAGGAAGGCGACGGCGCCGACCACCGCCGCGGCCTGGGCGACACGGTGGATCAGCCGGTAGCCGACCGCCGCCGTCACCGCGCTGGCCGCAGCGAAGACCACGATGCCGGCCGTCTCGCCGGTGTGCGCGAGGTGACCCACCGCCTGCCCCGCCAGGACACTGCCGCCGGCGAAGAACCCGATGAACATCGTCACCGAGCAGACCAGCGGCACCACCGCCCCCCGCACCCCGAACTGGGCCCGGGAGGAGATCATCTGCGGCAGCCCCAGCCGCGGCCCCTGAGCGGCATGCAACGCCATGACCGCCCCGCCCAGGAGATTCCCCGCCAGCAGCGCCACCAGCGACCACAGCGCATCGAGCCCGAACACCACGGCAAGCGACCCCGTCACCACCGCACTGATCTGCAGATTGGCGGCGAACCACAGACCGAACAGGCCGGCCGGCCTGCCATGCCGCTCACCTTCGGGTATGAAATCGATGGAATGCCGCTCAACGAGCCCACCCGGCCGCTGTAACTTTTCATCCCTCGGCATGAAAACTCCACAGAAGAAATCCGGCGAACAGTGAGCGCTATGATGGCCACGTTCTCGACGCGAATGTCAAGAACCGGCCGAACCCAAACCGCCACCGCCCACACGCATTTCAGCGACCGCATTCCTTCCGGTGGAGAAAAGCGACAGCGGTGGCGGCCGGTGAGGAATCGCGAAGTCCCCCCACCGCAAACACCGCCACCGCCCGCCCGCACAGGGAGCAGGATCAGTCCTCGTCCAGCAGCGCCACCGCGCCCACCGGACAGGCCCGCACCGCCTCCTTCACCATCGGATACTCCCCGGCCGCCGACTCACGGCCGGCCAGCACCTCGCTGAACCCGTCGTCGTCCTGCGTGAACACCTCCGGCGCCGTCAGCGCACACATGCCCGCGCCCACGCACCGCTGCCTGTCGACCTCGATCCGCACCGCGCTCACCAGGCCACGGGCAGTTCGAGCAGACCGTCGATCGTCGAGGTCGCGGGCTTGGAACGGACCTCATCGGCGGCGACCGCGAGCCGCAGCCCCGGCAGCCGCTCGAACAGACAGCCCAGCGCGATCTCCAGCTCCAGGCGCGCCAGATTCTGGCCCAGGCACTGGTGCACCCCGAAGCCGAACGCCAGATGGTGGCGCGCGGAACGGTCCCAGTCCAGGCTGTCCGGCGCCGCGAAGACCGTCCCGTCCCGATTGGTGATCGCCGTCATGATGATGACGCCCTCGCCGGCCCGGATCGTCCGGCCGGCCACCTCGATGTCCTCCACCGCCACCCGCAGCATCCCGTTCTGCACGGACAGATACCGCAGCAGCTCCTCCACCACGACGGCCATCGGCGTCTTCCGGGACCGCAGGGCCGCCAGCTGCTCGGGATGGCGCAGCAGCGTGAACACGCCGAGCGAGATCATGTTGGCCGTCGTCTCGTGCCCCGCCGCCAGCAGCATCCCCGACAGCGCCACCAGCTCCTGGCGGCCCAGAGGACCGTTCGGGGTGTCCATCTGCATCAGCTCGTCGAGCAGCCCGTCGCCCGGCTCACGCCGCTTGCGGTCGACCAACTCGCCCATGTAACGCTCAAGTTCCTGCCGGGCCCGGGCGACCTCGTCCACCGTCTGGCCGCGCAGCAGCCGCTCGGAGGCCGCCTCGAAGAACTCGTGGTCGTCGTAGGGCACACCGAGCAGCGAGCAGATCACCATGGACGGCATCGGCAGCGCGAAGGCCGAGACCAGCTCCGCCGGCGGCCCCTGCCGCTCCATCGCGTCGAGCAGCTGGTCCACGATCTGCTGGATCCGCGGGCGCATCGAGGCGTTCTGCTTCAGCGTGAAGTGCGGGATCAGCAGCCGGCGCTGGGCGTTGTGCGCGGGGTCGTCGACGGAGATCAGCGGCACCCCCCGCGCCCTGACCTTGGCGAACTGCTCGCTCGGCGCCGGGAACCCGGGCTGTGTGCGGTCGCAGGACAGACGCGGGTCGGACAGCAGGTCACGAGCCAGCGCGTGCCCCGTGACGGCCCAGGCCGCCCGCCCGTCGTACAGCGTGACCCGGCCGATCGGGTACGACTCGCGCAGCGGGCCGTAGCCCGCGGGCGGCTGGTAGGGGCAGCTGCGGGCCTGCGGGAAGGGGACGGGAGTCCCCTGAGCGGCGGTGGCGCCGGGGTCCTGAATCCCCGTGTGCGTCGTGGACTGCGTCATGGCTCGGATCGCCTCGCAATTGCTCGGTAGTGGGGGGCGGAGTCGGTGGTTCCGTGCTCACCCGACATTTGATGCTCGGTGCACCCATCCAGCACACCCGAAGAACCAGCCAGTTCCGCACCGCGCCGGACAAGACCAAAACCGGCAGTGACGATGGCGAGGATTACGGCAACGCCGCACACGTTGACGGCGTCCGCTGCAGCAGATCTCCAACCAGGAGCGAGCGGACCTCCAGAAGAAACCCAGAACGGGGTGCTGAGGATCCAGACGAGAACCAGATACGCAAAGAAAAGACCCCCGCAACCGTGCCCCTTCCACGGAGCCGTTTGGCGCATAACAGATCCGCCCGCCCCTCGTTCAGCCCTTCCCTGACGACGTCGAGCGCTGTGCCTGACGCAGGTGACCGCGCAGCAGGGCGCGCAGCCGGGGCAGGGGAGCACGAGCGCCCGAGGCATCGAGGAACTCCCCGACGCTCCACGTGATCAGGGCGCCCTGGCGGGAGAGGTAGAGGCCGACCCGGTCGACGCCGTACGCGTCGTCGTAGTCGAGCAGCAGGTACCCGGCGAGCTGCTGCACGGCGGAGCGGTGGATCGTGTGGGGGCGGGTCGTGGCCTTGCAGTCGATGAGCAGTCCTCCCACGATGAAGTCCGCGTCCGCCCCGCCGAGGTCGCCGCTGCCGGCGAAGACGGGCCCGCACACACGCTGCTCGGCCGGTAGCCGCCGGAACCCGGCGAAGGGCTGTTCTGCCAGTTCCATCTGCTCGGCGATGTCCTCCAGCACATACGCCGGCACCGCCGCCGTCAGATGATCCAGCATGGTGTGCTCATCGGCCAGGGCGAGCAGGTTCCGGCGCCGGGAGAAGACGCCGTTGCGGTAGAGGGCCTCGTAGAACCCCGCCACGTGACACAGCCGGGTCAGTTCCTCCTCACCCAGCCGGTGCGCACCCTCCAGGTGGGCCTGAAGACGGGCGAGCAACTGGGTCCCGGCCGTGTGCAAGGCCCGGCGCACCCGAGGACCGGGAGCGCCCTCGATGGGGAGCGGAGCGCTGAGAAGCTCCACGCCTGCGGCGACCGCGCCTCCGGGGCCGCAGCCGAGACCGAGCCGCAGGCGGTAGTCGATGGTGTGCCCGAGAGCCGCATAGTCGGGGCGTCGCTCGTCCATGGGCTGCACCGCGGGCGGAAGTCCCCGCGACCGCTGCAGGTAGGAGCCGACCACCCGCTCCGTACGCGGCAGATGCCGGGCCAGGAACACGGACATCGGCGAGCGCGGGTACTGCAGCTGCCCCGTCAGCGGCAGCGCGGCCAGCGGCACACCCTGCGGCGTACTCGTCACCCACGCGCGCGACGCCTGCCGAATGTGGGCCTCGGCCCACTGGATCCCCCTCGTGTCCAGCACCTCGCGAGCCCGCGTCACCGCCACGTAGATCAGCCGCGCTTCCGCCGGATGAACACCACGCGCACCGGGCTGGTCCACGGCCGGCGTGAACCCGTCCCCGATGCGTACCCTTCTCCACTCGCGGCCCTTGGCCTTGTGCACCGTCGACACCACCACCTGCGCGTGGTCCTCGTCGGTCATTCGGTTCACGGCCGCGATGATCTGCTGCGGCCCGTAGGTGTCGACCAGCTCCACGATGGCCTTCAGCTCCGCTGCCGCGGAGTCCTGCTCGGCGTACTCCTGCACCTCACCCCAGGACGAGAACAAGAACAGCTCATGGTGCGAGGTCCGCCGGCCCGCCTGCAGGTCGACCGCCGCCTCGGCGATCTTCAACAGAGGCTTGCCGCCCCCGGCCAACGCAACCGCGACACCCTGCTCCAGGAAACGCAGCACCTCGGCGAGCGCGTCCGCGTTCCCCCGGCACAGCACCGCATCGGGGACCTCGGCCCGGCCCAGTCCCGAGGCCCCGCCGGCCCGCCCGGTCAGCTGCATCGTCGACGCCGCCGCCCGCAGCCACCGGTTCGCCACCTCGGCGATGGCCGGCCCGAACCGGAACGACTGCGTCAACTCCAGCTGCCGCCCCGGAAACCCGCTCATGATGTCCTTGGCATGCCGCCACTCGTAGATCTGCTGCGCCGGATCCCCGACACACACCCGCTGCGCATCCTGCGCGAGGAAGATCTCCTCCAAGACCGGGTTGGTGTCCTGCGCCTCGTCCAGCAGCACGAAGTCCGCCGGCAGCCTCGGCCGCGTCAGCGCCCACATCTTCAGGTAGTGGTCGTGCTGAAACGGCAGCCCACCCTCAGGTGAGCAGATGTCGTCCCACGCCCACCGCGCCCTCTTCAACAGCACTTGGGCCAGATACTGGGCACCCTGATCATCGAGCCCGTTCACCGGCCCCAGATGCCGCGCCGCCACCTGGTCGTCCGTGCTGTAGCAAAAACGCCGCACCATCTCCATCACGAGCCGCGCCTGCGTCGTCGCCCTCAGCCGCCGCTTGCCGACCGCCAGGTCGCGGTCCAGCCCCAGCAACTTGGCCGTACGCTTCAACGGCATGTGACGAGAGGCATCGAGCCGGTCCTGGAACCGGTGCCCCACCGCTCGGTGGGCCAGCGAATGGGACGTACGGCACTGCACGTTCCCCGCGAACCGCCCCCTGGCCTCGTCCGCGATCGGCTTGTTGAAAGCCACGTACAGGCCCCGGCGCCGCGTCGACGAGCCCATCAGCGCCAGCGTCGACGTCTTGCCCGTACCGGCGCCGGCCACCAGCGCCAGGTCCTGGCCCGCGGCGAACGCCTCCCGGGCCGCCTCCTGCTCGGCCGTAGCCCTCAAGGACACAGTCGCCACCCCATCCCTCCCACCCGTACCACGCAACTCCCGGACCCCGGCACTGTTTCGGCCGCACACCATCAGCAGGGCCCCACCCCCTGACACCCTGTCATCTCAGCCGACCCCTGTTGCGGATCTTCGAGAAGGTGGCTGATCAGTGCGCACCCGCTGCCGGATCGGGCCGGCCGGCGGTGGGCGACGCCGGCCGCCTCTCAGCGCCTGGGGAACGGCTCGCGGTGCGGCGGGCGTGGAAGAGGCCCCAGCGCAGCAGTCCGCGGCGGGTGATGTCCGTCCACAGGGGCAGGTTGGCCAGCAGGTCGTCGAGGTAGGCGGGGCTGATGGCGCCGCGCAGCTCGGGCGTGCGGCCCCGCACCTCCTGCTCCAAGCGCGCGTAGTGGGTGGCGAGGTCTGCGCTGCGGTCCTCGAAGTCGCTCTTGAGACCGAGTGCGGACAGTGTCTCCAGGTAGGACGAGGGCGTTGCCAGGCTCTGCACGCCGAGTCGGGACAGCGCGGGCCGGATGGCCCGGGCCGGGGTCTCCTCGGCCGCCATGATGTCCGAGAAGACCAGCGCTCCGCCCGGTCGCAGGACGCGCACGGCCTCGGCCAGCGCGCCGTCCCGGTCCTCGACATGGCACAGGACCTCCAGGGACCAGACCACGTCGAAGCGCTCGGCCTCGTAGGGCAGGTGGTTGAGGGAGCCGGTGACGACCTCGATCAGGCCGTCCAGCCCGCGTCGGGTGTTGGCCGCGCGGTGGCGCCGGTTGTGCTCCTCGCTGAGGTCCACGGCCACCACCCGGCAGCCGAAGCGCTCGGCGAGCGCACGGGCCGAACCGCCGTACCCCGAACCGAGGTCGAGCACGGTGGCATCGGGGCCCAGCAGGTCCGCGACCCGGTCCGCGGCGTGCTGCACGGTGCGGTGCGAAGCGCCGGCGATCGCCTCGTGCGGGTGGGCGTACACGCCGACGTGGATGTCCTCACCACCCCAGACGGCGTCGTAGAAGGCGTCGACATCGCCGCTCTCGTAGTAGCGGCGGGTTGATTCCTCATGGTCCGCCGCGCTGCTGCCACCGCTGGTGAGATCACTCATGACGGCTGCATTCCCCGCACCGGCGAGAGCGATTCACCCCACCGGTGAGTGCCCGCGATCGGCGCATCGGCGAGAGGCAGCAGCGGATGGCCGGCCGCCGGTGTGTTCGGTGTCGCCACCGCCCAAGGTCCTGGCCCGCCCCGAGCGACTCGGTCACCCGCTCAGCCAGGCCTGCTGGATCAGCAGCAGGCGCGGGCCGCGGCCGACCGCTTCGGGTGGGCGGGATCAGCCCTCCCTGCGCGCGCGGCTGCCCGGGCGGGAGGCGACCCAGGCGCGGATGGTGTCGGCGTTCCAGCAGGGCCTGCCCCACTTGATGTGGTCGGGCGGGGGCAGCAGGCCGTGCTTGCGATAGGACCGTACGGTGTCCGGCTGCACCCTGATGTATGCCGCGATCTCGCTGTAGGACCAGGAAGGAGTGGGGGCGGTCCGGGCCGCTCTGGGCCGGCGCTGGTGGTGCGTGACGTCGTGGACCGAGGTAAGGCCGTCAGCGGTGCGCGAGATGCCGTCGTCTCGGGTGGGGTCGATGAGGGCCGCGACGGAGATCAGCTCGGGAGCGACCGTCCCGTTGCGCTGCGCCTCGCGGTCGGCCCGCTGGGCCAGTGCCGCGACGAGCAGTTCCTCGACCGTGGCGGCCGGCAACTGCTCGACGATGGCGGCGGCCAGGCCGGTGAGCGCCGGCCGCTCGGGGCGCCCCTCGACGTCCGGACCGAACCGGCCGGTCCGGCGGGAGTCCCGCGGCGGGGGTGCGGGGCGGATGCCGCGGTCGGCGACGATGCGCTCGTAGGCCGTGATGTACGGGTGCTGCTCGGCCGGGCCGATACCGCAAGCGGTCAGGAACGTCACCAGCTGCTCGGCGGTGGGCGGCAGTTTCCTGCGCGCCACGATCCGCCAGGCGGTGGTGCGCGGCAGGGGCTTGCGCCCGGGGGTGAGGCGGGCGTCGCTCAGCGAGGGAGCGCCGGCCTGCTCGTAGGCGGCGGCCAGGGCGGCGCCGAGGTCGTCCTCGGTGTGGATGAGGTGGGGAGCCGGGGCCTTGAGATGGCGGAGCCGAGCGCGCTGGGCGGTGCGGCCGCGGGTGCGCAGAAGGCGCGCTCGTGCGTGGTCGGCCGGGTTGCCCGAGCAGGCGCGCACATAGGCGTCGAGAACGGTCGTCGACGGGGCCGCGGCGCCGGATTCGGCGCGCTGGACGGCGCCGCGGGAGACGTTGGCGGCCTCGGCCAGGGCACGCTGGGGCAGCCGTGCGGCCCGGCGCAGGGCGACCAGGTGTTCGGCGAGGTGGGCGAAGGGGCGCTCCGGGGCACCCCCGGCGGGGGAACGGGGCACGGCGGCCGCCTACTTGCCCGCGCCGGAGCGCACGGCGGCCTCCACGAAGACCGCCGCCAGACGCCGGCCGCCACCCGCCGTGGCCAGGGTGGCCGCGCCGATCGCCCCGCAGCCGCTCAGCAGAGCGAACACCGTGTCCAGCGGGGTGCCGGCCAGGAACAGGCCGCTGCCCAGCGCGAGGAAACACAGGAGCAGGATCAGCGCGTGCGTGGGGCCGAACCGCCCCGCGGCCGCGGTCGCTGCGGCGGTGCCCGCCTGGCCGGAGCCGGCGGTGCAGGAGCACGGAGGGACGCTGTCGGCCGCATCCGGGCCGGCCGGGCGGGAGACGAAGAGGTTGCTCATGGTGCGCAGGAATCCGTCCTGACGGGGCCGCCGGCCGGACGCCGGGACCTGGGCTGCTGGTCGCAAAGAAGCGCGGCCCAGGGGCAGTTGGACCCTGCCGGTACAGCGGGCCGCGCGGCACACAGCCTTCCACGCACCGCCCCCGCCCCGCTTCCCCCCGACTCCCCGTTTGCCCGTTATGGGAAAGTCCGGCCCTGTCGGTGTTCCCCGCACCGCCACTGAAGCGGCCACCCGGCCAGGGAGCGAACCGCGCGGTGGCGACGACGTCTTCGGCGGCTGCCGGGCCCGCGGCGGCCCACCGTTTGTTCCGGAGGACTTGCGGTCCGGGCCCGATCGGCAGACGGTGGTGGACAGCACGACACCGACGGCGATCCGCCGGTGTCCTCCTGACGGCTCCCGGTCGCAAGCCCGAACCCGTTCCAGGACCCTGGCAGGCGCGTTGGACCCGCGCCCGCCGACACGTCGGGCCCACACCGCCCTCGGCGCGGGCCCACCGGCCCACAGTGCCTGGGGCACGCCCGTGGTGTGCACGCCGAGGAGGAGGCCGAACCGTACACACGCGCCGCACACATGCCCGGAGAACCTGCTGCCGAAGCCGACCTGCTCATCGCCGTAGGGCCGGCCGTGCAAAGACGTCATCCCGATGGGCGGACCAGGCTCACCGACGGAGATGAGCCAGGGCCCCTTCGGCCACGGGGTAGGGACGTTCACGGGGCAGGAGTTGCCGTGCGGCGTCCAGGTGCCCGCCCAGTACCTGTGCGTGGACGGTACGGGCGAGCGAGGTGACGTCGGTGATGGAGACGATCCACTCGTCGGCGTACAGGCGTGCGGCTTCGCCGGCGAGGCCGAGCTGGAGCGACCGGTGGGCAAGCGGCTGAAGGCGCAGGTCGCGTTCGGGGTCCCATTGCACCCGGGCCGGAGCCCGCTTCAACTGGCGCTTCCATGTGGCCTGATCGGCGTGGAGCCCCTGCTCGTAGTGGGACAGGCAGGCGTGTTCCAGCGCCCACTCGAAACCTTCACGGGAGATCTCGACCGCGAGGACGGTCTCCTGCCCTTCCTTGGTGCCCCACCCGCAGCGGTACATCATCCACAGGAACGACGGCTTGATCCAGGTCATCCGGTCCCGCTGCCACACCGCCGGGAAACGGCCCTCCCGGGCCGCCGGCAGGCCGATCCCCGGGGTGTACGCCTGGTAGACGGTGACCGTGGACTCCGTGTGCAGGGCTCGAATCTGGTACTTGGGTTCTGCCACAAGGACCAGGGTGGGCACACCCGTTCACACGCGCCATCGAATTACCGCGGCGCACGGCCGCCGAGCCCGCGACAGCAGACGAGGGCGGCGGCGAAGCCGGCGAAGGCGAGGAAGCCGCCGACGGGCCGCCGACGGAGCCACCGACGCCGGCGGCCGTCACCGCACCCCCGGCAGGGCGCACGCCGATCGAGACGGGCGGACCGCTCCGCCCGGCGCCGGAACGCGCCTTTGCGCGTCCCCGTGGGTTTCTTGGCCGGAACACGGTGCGCAGGTCCGCTCCCGTACACGTTCGGCCCTTCTGACCTCGCGCCATCAGGCGAAGAGCCGGAATCCGCCGCGGAGTCCGGCTCTTCGATGTGCACACGTCCCGGACTTCGGAACCGGCCGGAGTGGGCGGCCTCATGCGGTGGCGCACCGCTAGGGCATACTGACGCCCCACTCGTGCAACAAAATGTTTAAGGAGGGGCAGTTGGCAGCCTGTTTCAGGACGGTCACCGAGGTGGGAGAGGCCCATCTCGCCCAAGCGGACGCCCTCGGGCGCGCCTTCCAGGAGGCGATCGCCCCCGCCACCGTCAACTACGACTTCGCTCACATCCGCGACGCCGCCGCCCTGCTCCCCGACAGCGACATCGTCAAGGTCGTCCGTGGCTGGGGGCTCCAGGAGGAGGCACCGATCCTGGTGATGGCGCTCTCCCTCAAGGAAGCGGTCCGCCAGGCGCTCCCGCCCGAGGCGGCCCAGGCATCGTTCTGGGACACCGTCGAACGCGGCCTCGTGGACGCCTTCACCCACCTCGCGGCGCAGGAAGGAGAACCGGGACTGGCCTACTACGAGGAGCAGCCGGACCGCACGAGCTACTACCGCGACCTGTTCTTCGCCCTCCAGGACGAGGAAGCCGGCGCGTACCTCTACGCCGTCGCCTTCTGCGCCGACGTCACCGTCGGCCTGAGCAAGTCCCGTGCGGGGACCCTGGACCTCATGGACACCGCACCGTTCGCGGTCCGGCTCAACGCGATCGTCGTACGCCAAAAGCTCACGAACACGGTCTGACCCACCAGGCACAGGTCCCCACGACCGGTCACGGCCCGCCGTCCCGGGCCGCGGAACCGGACACCGCCGCACGGTGCCGGCACACACCGGCTTCCCGCCACCGTGGCCCTCGGCCCCGTCACCCCCCTCTGATTCCGGTCCGCCCCGGAGCCGGGCGCGCCCCAAGACCCGGCAGACCCCCGGGCCGGACCTCCGTCCCCGGGCGCCCGAGAGGACCGAGAGGGCACCGGCCCCCGTGCCGTCCGTCGTTCATCCGTTGCGGCTGATGAAGTCCCGCAGTCTGGCGCGGGGGTCGACGCGGTGCGGCTCCTCTCGCCGGCCGTAGAGCTGCTCCGCCCTGCGGATGCCGTCCAGGAGCAGGTCGCGCATCTGGCGGACCGCCTGCTCCTTCGCCCTGGCGATCCGCTCGCAGCCCTCGTCGGAGCCGGCGGTGGCGAGCGCCTCGGCCAGCTGCCGCTCCCAGGTTTCCAGTGCGGCCCAGGCGTACATCTCCATGTGTCCGGAACCGGAGTGCTGCAGGCCCACCAGCGCCCATCCGCGCGTCTGCGACAAGGCGGACGTGGCGGAGACCCAGCTCGTGGCCAGTTCGGCTGCTCGCTGGGCCAGCTCCTCGTCCGTCATCCGGGAAAGGCCGGAAGGCGTGCGCGGCGTAGGGCTGTTCATGATCCTCCTATTATCGTCATGGAGACGATAAATGATACACGGCGACGGCACGAGGGCCGGGCCGGCCGCACAGGCGAACCGGCCCCCGCGACCGGGCTGTTCATGCAAGGCGGCTTCATGGAACGGGGCGACGACCAGGAAGCCGCGCGGCTCGACCTGCGTATCTGGCGACCGGCGACACCCCGCACGCTCTGACACAGCCGCTCCGCGAGTGGGCCCGATCGCCACATCCAGCTCCTCCCACCCGGCCCCACCCCCCATGAACAGGCACGTGGCCCGAGGTGCGTGCGAGGGCGGACTCGCCGTAGTACTCCTGGGCAGGCAGGGAAACACGTCTGTCCTTCCTTGGAGTCGTCGATGGCTGTTCGCCGTGTCGTGCCCAACATCCAGTCGCAGAGCGCGCACAAGAGCCGGGAGTTCTACGGCCTGCTGGGCTTCGAGGAGGTGATGAACCACGGCTGGATCATGACGCTCGCCTCCCCGTCCGGTCCGACAGCGCAGATCAGCATCATGACCAGCGACAAGACCGCGCCCGTGACCCCCGACATGAGCATCGAGGTGGACGACGTGGACGCGGCCTATGCGGTCATGACGCAGGGCGGCGCGGAGATCGTGCACCCCTTGCAGGACGAGGAGTGGGGCGTGCGGCGGTTCTTCGTCCGTGACCCCGACGGGCGGGTGGTCAACGTGCTCGGCCACCGCTGACGTCCCCTGATGAAGGTACCGCCGTTCACCTTGCCGCTCGGCGCGGCGTACATGCGCGTCCGGCGGACTCCCGAGAGGCGGACGAGAGCGGCGAGGCGGCCGCCACGTCCCGGACGGGTTAATTCTGTGACCGGTGTGGGGGTTAATTTTCCGCTAGTGTGGCGGCGGAGGTGGGTGCGGTGCCGAGCCAGGAAGAGCTTTTCGAGGCGGTGGATGCTCTCTTGGAGGGGCTGCCGCAGTTGCCGGCTCCGGCTGAACGGGCCCGGCTGCGTGAGGCAGCCGGTGTGTCCCAGACGAAGTTGGCCCAGGCCCTGCGGTCCACGGTGCAGACGGTCAAGAACTGGGAGAACGGGCGCACCGAGCCCCGGCCCCCACGACTGCAGGCCTACCAGCGCCTTTTGGAGGGCTGGGCGGCGAAGTACCCGCACGCCGCGGCCCCTGCCGCCACCGGCCCTGCACCGGCGCTCCACACGCACACCCCGGCGCCCGCCCCGGAGCCGGCGTCCCCCGGCCACGATGAGCCGGATTCCGAGGCACTGCCCGGCAGACCGGCCACGGCCGCACCACGACGCCCCGCCTTTCCTGCCGCCGGGGAAGGGCAGCCCCCCGCCGCCCGGCCGGCCCCGCGGCGATCCGCCCGCCCGGCCGCGAAGGGTGCCGTCCAAAGCGGCGACCCGCGATTCCCGAACGGTCCGCTGGCTGTGCTGGATGGTGACGGCCGCGCCTACGGCATGGACGGGATCGTGTTGGACTGCCCCGCGCGCACCGTTGCGGAGTTGGCGGAGTGGACGCTCGCCGAGTCCGGGCTGGGTGCGCCGCGTCTGCACCGCTACGGCAAGGACTGCGATCCGCTGATCGTCCTCACCGCCGCAGCCGCCGTGAAGCTGGGCCTGCCAGAGCGCCTGGAGGGCCCCGAGCAGCGCCGCTCCTTGCGCCTGCCCGCCGACCACCCGGTGGTCAAGCAGGTGACGAAAGCGAAGTGGAAGCTCACCCAGCGCGGTTTCGGGCCGTGGGCGCGGATCTACCGTCCCGCGCGGGAGGGCCTGCGGCAGTGCGTGCAGCTCGCCGTCCTGTCCTGGGACGCGCTGGATGCCAGGGCCTGGCCGGGGGTGGCGGAGATGGAGCCGGCCGACATCGCCCGCGTCCTGGGCGTCTACGCCCAGCGCGTCATCACCCCGCGTGGGTCGACGGCCGTGTCCGGGCTGGAGCTGATGACCGCACTGCGCCCACCCACGAGAGCGGTGCAGGACGGGGCGAGCGGCATGTGGGTCTCCGGCCACAACCCGGGCTCGCTGGGCAGCGAGCCGGTCGACCCGGCGCCGCCGGAGGCCACCGAGGAGCACCCCGTCGTCGTGGGCACCGGCTGGACGGGCGGGTTCCTGGACGAGGAGGCCTACCAGTGGGTGCGCGACGTCGACCTGCTCACCGGTGAGGAGGCGGCCCTTCCGTGGGCGGTCGGCCTGGACCTGAACACCGCTTTCCTCGCGGCCGCGGCCCGTCTGGTCGTCGGCCTGTCCGGCCCGCAGTACGTCAAACGCCCCCACTTCGACAAGCGGATCCCCGGCTCCTGGCTGGTGGACCTGTCCCACATCGAGCTGGATGCGCGCCTGCCCTCCCCGTTCACGCCCACCGGCCGGCGCCCCGAGGGGCCGGCCTGGTACCAGACGCACACCGTCGCCTACGCCCAGGAACTCGGCTACGACGTCCACCCCGTCGAGGCCTACCTGCGGCGGGAGACCGGCGCGTACCTGGACCCGTGGCACGACCGGCTCAGGACCGCCTACGTCGACACCCTTGCCGACCTGGGCGTCACCAAGGACCTCAGCGACCCCGAGTTCCTCGCCGCGATGGAACACCACAAGCAGCTCGACCCCGCTCTGGCGGCCGTCCTCGCGGCCGTCAAGGCCACCGTCAAGGGCGGCGTCGGCAAGCTGCGCGAGCGGCCGCAGGGACGCCACTACAAGGACGGGGAACGGTGGCCGGCGCTTGAGCGCCCGACCTGGCGTCCCGACATCCGCGCCGCCGTCATCAGCAAGGCGCGGGTCAACATGCACCGCAAGATCCTCAACATGGCCAAGATGACGGGCCGCTACCCGCTTGCGGTGCTGTCCGACTGCGTCGTCTACCCCAGCCCCGGCCGCAGCCCGCTGGACTTCCTGCCCTACAGCACCAGCGGCAAGCCGATCCCCGGCACCTTCCGCCTCGGACCCACCCCCGGTCTGGCGAAGGTCGAAGGCGTGCAGACGATGGCCTGGGCGGTCGATGTGATGGAGCAGGGCCACAACCCCGCCCGCCACATCAAGGGCGACGGCCACGACGCGGTCGCCGACGAAGGAGAGTAGGGCCGTGGGTGACATCGACGACGCCCTTGAGCGCGCCGACCAGGAGGCGTTCACCAAGGCACCGCCCAAGACCCTCAAGGGCCAGATCAGCTATCTGCTGGGTCAGCTGAAGACGGCCAAGGCCGTGGCGGCGGAGCTCGGCATCACCGCCGACTCCGTCAACCGCTACCGGCGCGGTGCCCGCAAACACCCGCCCCGGCACATCCAGGACAAGATCGATGCCGCCGTACGCTCGCGCTGGCAGCCTCGCGTGCGCAGGCGCCGGCAGGAACAGGCCGCCACCATCGGTGGGATCACCGTGGAAACACGCGCCCAGCTGGGCTACACCGCCCCGATCGGCACGACCGACGACGCTCGCCTCAGACGCCTGACCGTCCATCTTCCCCCCGAGTATGCGCGCCGCCTGTTCGACGCCCGCGCACAGAACGCCGGCGACCAGCAGATGCGCGACATCGTGGCGGAGGGACTGCAGGAGGTGTACTTCAAAGACGGCGGACGCCGTGCCGCCCAACTCCATGTCACCCTCAATGACATCGACTACATCGACGTGTCCTTCTGATCACCGGCCGACACTGCTCCCACCCCCGCGGTGCCTGAGCGCCGCCGGCGCCGTGGCGAGCGGGCGAGCGGGTGTTCGGTCAGAGCGGCAGGACCGGCTGGGCCCGCCGTTTGACGGTGGCCCTCCGCCCGGTGAGGAAGTCCTTGACGGCGGCCCGGTCCGGCAGCAGGGTCACGGTCCGGGGCTTGGGCCGGTGTCCGGCGGTGAGCTCGGTCAGGAATCCGTGGTGACGATCCGTCGTGCCGGCGCATCATGCACGTCGTCAAGGACGCCGTGCTCGATGAGGCGGGCGGCGCTCTCGTCCAGGGCGTCTTCGATGCCGCGGCAGGCGCGGGCCGCGTCCTGCCGGAAGTCCTGCCGCGCGAGAGACAGGGCCTGCCGGAGCAGGCGGTGATGAAGCCGGCCGTGCTCGCCGTCGGGAGCGGCGAAACGCCCCCCGGACACCGGCATCACAGGTGGCGCTGACCGTAGCGGGTGCCGGACGGCTTCGGGCCGGCTCCCCGAAACCCCGTCCGCCGACGCGAGGTGGGGCAGCACACGGAGAGTGGGCGCACGCAGCCACGGAAACGATCCCGCCGTCCCTGGCCGCCGGAGCCCGGCGGGACGGTGCGTCTGCCGCCGGCAAGGCCCCCAGCGCTGCGGGCGGGCCGGTTACGCCCTCGGGGCGTACCTCGATGGACCCGACCTGGTGGCGGAGCAGATCTGCGGCCGCGTTCTCCTCGGCCTCGGAAGCTGTTGGGGCTGCTGGCGGGTGCTGGGGTGCGTTGCCACACCGGAGCGCCTGTGCGCCCTGCACGCCCTCTCCACGGACACGGCCTGTACGCCGCACGGTCAGATCGTGGGGGACACCTGGGAGCAGGAGTGTGTGGGGCGCGGTGACGGCAGCGGATGCCCGGATGCGGCCGTACTGACGGTCGACGCGGGGATCGCGGTGTACCGGTGCGATGACTGCCGGCACTACTGGGAGCTGGACGAGACGGAGCCGGGACGCCGGGCGGACGGGGATGACGGGCGGGCCCGGCCGCTGGGGGATCCCAGGGAGGCAGGGCCGGGAACAGCGGCGTAG
The DNA here is from genome assembly GCF_014649495.1 of Streptomyces filipinensis. Lineage (GTDB taxonomy): Bacteria > Actinomycetota > Actinomycetes > Streptomycetales > Streptomycetaceae > Streptomyces > Streptomyces filipinensis. The sequence goes on from NZ_BMTD01000021.1 coordinate 131,688, forward strand.
TGCGACGTCGCCCCGGTACCGGGGCGGTGGTCACCGGAGTGCGGAGACGGAACCCAGGCACGTCCACCAGGGGGCGCCGAGGCCCCGCCCCGCACGGGGCCTCGGTGCCGGCGGACACATGGCGTCGCCGGAGCGGGGTCAGGTGAGGTTCTTCTCCAGCGCGGTCAGGTAGCTGTGCATGAAGTGGTCGCGGACGCCGTCGCTGGCGGGTGCCAGTGGGTCGGCGAGCAGGCCGGCGGCGTGGTCGGTGAGGCCGCCGACCAGAGGCATTGCTTCGCGGACCTTGCCGTGGGAGTCGATGTAGCGCAGCGCGTCGACGTGGGTGTAGGGAGGCGCGGGCGGCATCTGGGGAACGATGTCGTTGTTGTTGACGAACCGGTACATCCGGTCCTTGAAGCCCTTGTTGTAGGCCTTCGCCAGGACGCTGTCGCAGGTGCGGGGCTGGCCGTAGGTGTAGACGCCGTCCGCGGCCAGGCGCGGCTCCTCCAGGTACATGCGGGCGCCGGCGAGCATGGCGAGGGCTCCGCCGAGGCTGTGCCCGGTGAACCAGACGGTCTGCCCGTTGGTGCGCAGCTCCGCGTGGGTGTTCTTCACGTCGGGCCAGACCGACTCCAGCGCTTCGCCGAAGCCGTCGTGGACGTAGCCGGTGCCGGCCGGGCCGGTTCGGGGCGGGGTCGTGGCATCGGAGAGCCAGTCCTTGATCTGCTGCGGTTCTGTTCCGCGGAACGCCGTGACGATCATGTCGTCGCTGGCCATGGTGTAGGCCTGCGTGTCCTGCAGCGGGAACGGCGGTGTGAACCGTGTCCGGTGGTGGCGGACGGTGTCGAACCCCCACTGCCCGGACTGTGCCTCGATGGTGGCCTCGTCCTTGTATGCCAGGTCCGAGGCCAGTGCGAGCCAGTAGGCGCGTTTGAGGCTGTAGTCGGTGGAACGGTGATCGATCTTCACGGGTACAGCCACAGCGGCATCCTCCTGGCTCGGACCGGGCATCGGCGGGCCGGCCGCCCGGGCATCGGCAGCCCTTCGGCCGGACTCCGCCCCGCCGGAGGCATGGGCCTCCGGCGCTACAGCCCTTCCACGTCGAAACGCCGACGGCCTCACGGTTCACTCGGATGGAGAGAGCGCACCGGGCGGTGAGCGCGAGTACCTCCCTCGGCGCGCGGAGTTGCAGCGGGCGGCGGAGCTCGTGGACGCCGCTCTCGCGCACTTTGCCGCGCACCTGTCGGGCCCGGTCCTCCGGCGAGTCCTGGACGCTGTGGCCATGGGGCCACTACTACGTATTACGTAGTATCGTATAACGTAGTAGTGGGGAGGAACGAAGGAGGTGCCTGATGCCGCGTCAACGAGACCGCGTCGGATGGGCCGAACCCGCGCTGCTGATCCTGGCCAGCCTGGCCGACGGACCCAAGCACGGCTACGCGATCACCAAGGACGTCGAGGAACAGACATCCATCAGACTGGGACCGGGCACGCTGTATGCCGCCATCGCGCGGCTGGAGGAACGCGGCCTGGTCGCGCCGCTGGACGAGGACGAGCGTCGGCGGCCCTACCGGCTCACCGCGCAGGGCCAGACCGTGCTCGACGACAAACTCCGGGCGATGGCCCGCTTCGCACGCACCGGGTTGACCCGGCTGGGGGTGGCAAACGCGTGATCAACATGGCGGCCCGGATGGCCTTGCGGGCATACCCTCCCTCGTTCCGGGAGCGCTACGGCTGCGAGCTTGAAGCACTGGTCGAGGACACCGGCGCCGGCCCGAGTGTCGTCGCGGACCTCTTTTCCGGTGCGCTGCGGGCGTGGCTTCGCCCGGTGATGCCCGACGAGTCCGCCGAACGGCGCCGCCGCCGCATGCAGGCAAGCGTCGCCACCACCTGGGTCACCTGGTGCGCCGCACTGTATGCCCTGCCGGTGCTGCGCTTCGTCCTGTCCGAGGAGCCCTGGCCGACTCCGGATTCACTACGTCGACTGCTCGACGTCGCGCAGTACGCGATGTACGGCGCCGGCCTCGTCCTGCTGGTCGGCGCCCTCGCGCTCCTTGCGGAATCCTCCAGGACCGGCAGCTGGACCGCGTGGCGCCCGCTGGTGGCTCTGATCCCGACGCTTCCCACGTGGCTGATCGCGCCGTTGCTCCTGGCATTCGCCTCCATCGACCCGGTCTCCTACTGGGTCGGGGCCCTGGGGATGCTCGGGCCGGCGGCGTTCCTCGTCACCGCGGCGGTCACGCCGGCCGTCGTCGTCACCCGGTGCCGGCCATCTGCCAAGGTGTTGCGGCTGCTTGCCCTGTCCGGGGTCGCGGTGGCGTTCGCCGTGACGACGACAGGCATCGCCTGTGCCGCGACGCTGGCCATGGACACCGATGACGCAGCCCAGCTGGTCACGATCCCCCTGCTCGCCGTCACCGTGGCCGCATCTGCGGCAGCCCTGGTCAGCTCCGGTCGCGGAGCCAAGGCCGCGCTGCACAAAGAGCGTCCGGTGGATCTCGACGGAGATGTGTGAGTGACGCGGTGACGCACCCGCCCCCGGCGGACGCCGGCCGGCTGCCGCAGCTGCTGCGCCGGCCTTCGCCCGCCGGCCCGTGCCCTTCCGCTCCACGTGGCCGCGACGGCTGAACGAGGCGAAGGGGCGCAGAGCGCGGCGACGTTCACCGCGGCAGCCGTCTCACCTCGGGCCGGCGACCGAGAAGACCCGACGAAGCCTCACCGGCCCGCGGCACCCGCGTCGGTGTTCTCGGCCTGCCGTCCGTGCGGAGCAGTCGTGTCCGTCGCCGGGCAGGCCCATGACGTTCACCAGGGGTTCCTCGCCCGCGGGGATCTCGAAGGTGAAGTTCGCTCCTGACGGGATCGCCACGAGCGAGCACCGGCCGCCGAAGGTCCGCGGCGGACAGGGCTCCCAGGGGCTTCCGGGACGCCGGCCCGCCGCGGTCTGCTCGGTCGGCCCCTACCAAGTCCGGTGCACGGGCAGGACACGCGGCGGTGGCCCCCTCAGTCAGCGGTTGTGGGGGCTCAGCAGCGCGGCGGCAGCGGCGATGAAGGCCTCGGACGCTTCCTTGGCCGCATGCCGCCGGGCGTCCAGCTCGGTGCGGCCGGTGGCCTTGCGTAGCGCGTACGTGGCATCTGCGGCCTGCTGGGCGGGGCCGGCCAGCTCGGGGACCAGGACCTGAAGGCGGAGGTGGGGCGCGGTGATCGCCGTCCGGGTGTCGTGGGACCTCGTCTGAGCCTCCAGCTGGTGCTCGCTGCCCGCCTCGGCCAGGGCCAGACGCTCCCGGTGGAACATGGCCGAGCGGTGCGCGTCCAGGGCGGCCGCGAAGTCGGTGACGGCGCCGAGCTGGTCCTGGCGGTGGCTGTCGGCCCGCTGCTCGGCGCGCGCGGTGCGTGCCGAACGGTGCTGGAGAAGCCCGGCGGTCAGGGCACCGGCGAGCGTACCGAGTACGGCGACGATCGAAGGCCATATGGACATCGGGTGCGGGGTCCTCTCGGACGGTCGGTTTCGGTGGTGAGGCCGGCGGACAGCAAGGTACGCGTCGGCGGCTTCGGTGGCCGGGCCGCGCCTGCGGCACACGTGCCGGCGCGCTTCCAGAACCCGGCAGCACGTTTCTCGTCGCTGCACCTGACTGTTCCTGCGGTGGCCAAGTCCATTCCCGGCAAAACTTGAGTGGTTAGGGGAAAATACCGCCCGCAGTGTCCGACGGGCTCGTTAGCCCCGTCTGACCTGCACTTTTCCTGCGGACGCTGCTCCCTGCGGAACAACGAAGAGACCACCCGTCCCGCCGGGGTGGTCTCTTCGTCCCAGGGCCTGTCCGACGGGTCGCGTCACCGCCCCCGCACCCGACAGTACTTTCACCCGAATGGCGCAACATGACGTGCCACCCACATGGGTGAAGATCAGGCTGGCTAGTGCCCCGACCGAGGCAATCCGTGAAAGGGGAACCACATGCGTATTCGACGAATCCTCGCCGCCGTCGTCGCCACGGCGGCCCTCGCCGGACTCGGCCTCACAGGCGTCGCCACCGCCGCCACCGCACAGGGCACCCACTCCTACGTCACCCCTTCTGAGTGCAGGCAGGGTGGCGGAACGGCCGATCTGACGGACAACCTCTGCAAGGGCGGTACGCACAACGGGGAGAAGATCGACTGAACCTTACAAGGCGCCCCGCAGCCACGCGCCGCGGGGCGCTCCCGCGCGAGCGCAGCGAGCTGCCGGGGTTCACGCGGCCGTAGGCCGCACCTTGAGGCCGCGCTCGTCTCTGCAGCCGGCGGTCGGGCCGGCCGACGGCGTCCGCGGCGGTCAGCGGGTGCGGAGACTGCTGGTGTACACGTCCGTACGGTTGTGTGGTGTGCCGGAGTGGGTCTCGGTGAGTACCGCCCGTACCCCCTTGCCGTCTGCCGCCAGGCCTTGGTAGTCGCCGAGGAAGTAGCCCCCGGCGAACGGTGCCTGCAGCCAGTCGAAGACCCGCGAGATCCGCCGTTCGGTCCTGAGCTTCGGGTTTCCGTGCGCCAGCGTGGCCAGTTGGTAGGCGGTGGGCAACGTGGTGGTGTTGCCGGGCCTGAGGAAACGCAGGTCGTAGTAGGTGAGCGCGACCGTGCCCCGCGCGGTGACCGCGATCGACGGGGAGAAGGCCGCAACGCCCTTGGGGCTGATCAGCTCCGGGGTCCCCCAGGTGCGTCCGCCGTCGGTGGACCGCACGAGCTGGACGGAGTCGAACTTTCCACCGGAGAAGTCCGAGCCCTCGTAGGCCATGTACAGCGTGCCTGTCTCGGGGTCGACGGCCGGGCTCGGCAGGGTGGACGCGGCGCGCAGCAGTGTGGTGGGGTCGTTCGGGTCGACCTCCGGTACGGAGGTGTCCCGGGCCACGGTGACCGGGGCGCTCCAGGTCTGTCCGGCGTCGGTCGAGGTGACCACCTCGTAGCGGGCTTCGACGACGGTGCTCAGGTCGTCGGAGTAGGTGATCCGGTCGAAGAAGTCGTACAGGGTGCCGGTGCACCGGTCGGCGACGATCAGATGGCCGATGGTCTGGGTGTTGGGCACGGTGCTGGTGCCGACGAACGGCCGGGCCTTGCTCCAGGTGCGGCCGCCGTCGCGGGTGAGGGAGATGTAGCCGGGACCGTCGAGGGAGCTGGGGCCGGGTGGGTCGTTGTCGAGGCGGTCCCAGACCTGGTAGGCGGTGCCCTTGCGGACCGGGTCGGCGGTCAGTGAGGGCTTGTCGTTGAAGAACGGCTGCTCGTCGACGTGCGTGGTGGTGAGGTTCTGCCAAGTGCGGCCGCCGTCGCGGGACGTGACGGCCAGGAGGGCGCTGCGCGTGCTCTTCGTGAAGTCGACGCCCTCCCCGCCGGCGTAGACCGTGCCGTCCGGTCCGGTGCTCACCCAGGGGTCGGTGGCCCGTTCGTAGTCCGCGCCGCCCGGGGCGCACAGGCTGAACGGCAGCGTGCTCCGGTGGAAGGTGTGGCCGTCCGTGGTCCAGCCGGCCGCCAGGCCACGGGCACCGCCGTCGTTCCAGCGGTCCTGCTGGAACACGGTGACCACGCGCTGGGGTTCGCGCGGATCGACGGACAGGTACGGCTCGACCTCGGTGCCCGGGTAGACGACGCTGCCGGGGGACCTCGCTCCGATGGCGCACTTCGCGTACGGGTCGCCGTGGGACACCCTGACCAGGGGAGTGCCGCCGGGGTTTTGGTCTGCTGCGGCAAAAGTCGCGCCGGTGACCGTCACGAGCACGAGCGCGGCGGTGGTGACGGCGGTCAGGGGCAGGAAGACGCGCATGCGGGATCTCCTCCGGGCCTGTCGGCCGGGGTACGGGACCGCCGTCAGCGGGGCGGCCTGGGGCGTGGAGGCGTACCGGAACGCGAGGGCGGGGCGACTCCGCCTGGTCCTTTTCGGCGTCGCGGCCGGTGCCCTTGATGGGCCGAACGACGGAGACGTCCGTCGTCCAGGGAGGGCCGTGGGCCGCGCGCCTCGCGCGCCGGACGGCGGATTCCGGAGGTCCGCGCGAAAACCCCTTGCTCAATGGTCAAGAATCGTTGACCATTGTTGGCATGCCTACCGATGATCTTCCCGAGACGTTTCACGTCACCACGGACGAGCAGCTGCGCGCCGTCTCCAATCTCACGCGCCACCGGATCATGGCCGTGCTCCGCTTCGAGCCGGCGACGATCACACAGATCGCCGAGCGGGTGGGCCTGGCGAAGGGGAGCTCCAGCTATCACGTGCGGCTGCTGGAGCGGGCCGGCCTGGTGAAGGTGGTACGGACGCGGAAGGTGCGGGGTGTCACCGAGCGGTACTACGCGATGGCCGCGCGGGCGATCGTGCTGCCGGATCCGGGCGAGGGAGGGCCCGATGTGCTGATGCGGCATGCGGTGGCGGACCTGGAGGCGTCGCCGGCGGACGGCGAGCGGCACGTACGGATGGCGCATCTGCGGCTCACCGACGAGCAGTTCGCGCAGCTGGGGGCGCGGCTGCAGGCACTGGCGGACGAGTACCGGGAGCTGTCCGATCCGTCGCTGCCGGACGCGTCACTCGTCTTCGCACTGTTCCACCCGGCACCGCGCCAGCAGTCCGAGGGGAGCGCCAAGTGACCTCAGGAATTCGGAAGTTGCCCACCGGGTTCGCACGGCTGTGGACCGCGCAGACGGTCTCCTCGCTCGGCGACGGGGTCTCGCACGCCGCGCTGCCGCTGCTCGCGTTGACGCTCACGCGGGATCCGATGGCGCTCGCCGTCGTCACGGCCGCCGGGACGCTGCCGTGGCTGCTCTTCGGGGTGCTCGGCGGTGCGCTGGTGGACCGCTGGGACCGCCGGCGCACGATGTGGGTCATGGACGCGGCACGTGCGGTGCTGCTCGCGATACCGGCGGCAGCGGCCGCGCTCGACGTGCTGAGCATTGCGCTGCTCGCGGCCGTCGCCTTCCTGCTCGGCCTCGGCGGACTCTTCTTCGACACGGCCGCCACGGCCTATCTGCCGGCTCTGCTCGGCCGCGACCCCGCACTCCTGGAGCGAGCCAACTCCCGCCTGCGCGGAGCCCAGACCGCCATGTCCGGCTTCGCGGGGCCGCCTGCGGGCAGTGCGCTGCTCGCGCTCGGGCGGGCGGTCCCGCTGCTCGCCGACGCGGTCTCGTTCACGCTCTCCGCACTGCTCGTACGGTCGCTTCCCGCCCTGCCCCGGCCCGTGCCGGAGATCCGCGAGTCGCTGCTTCGGCAGGCGCGGGCCGGGGCCTCGTACGTCTTCCGGGACCGGTTGCTGCTCGGGCTCGCGCTCCGCCCGGCGGTCGGGAACATCGCCTTCCTCGCCGTGGAGACCGTACTGGCCCTCTTCGCGCACGAACGCCTCGGCATCGACACCTACGGCTTCGGCCTGCTCCTCACGGCGGAGGCCACCGGCGGTCTGCTCGGTGCGGGCATCGCCTCCCGCCTCGGCCGACGACTCGGCACCGGCACCGCACTGACCTGCACGGCCGCAGTCGAAGGGCTTGCCATCCTGGGCCTTGCCGCCGCCCCGAACCCCTACGTGGCCGGGCTGGCGCTCGCCGTCTGCGGGGCGGCCATGGGCGCCACGATGGTGCTCGGGCCCTCCCTGCGGCAGGCGATCGTCCCGGCCCACCTCATGGGCCGGGTCGCCTCCACCTCCCGCATGCTGGCCATGTGCGCCGCCCCCCTCGGAGCCTTCCTCGGCGGCTGGCTGGCCACCACCTACGACATCCGCACCCCGCTCTACGCCGCCGCCGGCCTCCTCCTGGCGATGACGGCCGTCACGGCATCCATGACCAGCAACCGCCGGGTCGAAGCGGCGCTGCGTGCCGCCGCCCCGGCCGGCGGTCCGGATCACCCGGCATCCAGGGAACCCGCCCGGGAGAACGCACCCGACGCGCTGTGACGCCTGCCGCGAAGACGTGACGACACGCCGGGCGCCAGGCCCCGCGGGGCGCGAGGAGTGGCCGGGCCGTTCGGGTGGCTCTGTTCACGAGAGAGGGCGGCGTTTCGACGGCACCGGCCTTCGGGTTGAAGTCGCCGCTGCACCAGGTCCTCGTCCCTCGGGCGCTGGGCGTAGGACTTCGGGTGACAACTCGATGCCGCCGCTAGGTAGTTTCTCGCTCACCGAAGGAATCTGTCAGCGGACCCGAAGGGTCCCTGGCCGTAGTCGATGAAGGCGATGAACGAGGCCTGGAGTTGCACGCCGCTGGCGATCACAGCCCGGCACCAGCGGGCTGGGTTCCTCGGGGAACCGGCGGCGGGTGAATACGCGAGCCCACCGGTACCGAGGCCGGTCCCCTGAGGGCTGTCCCGCAAATGATCTACGGCGTGCGGACTGACCAGCCCGTTTCTCCGTTATCCGGCCAGGGTGAGGTGGTGCAGGCGGGCGATGCCGAGCATGGCGTGGTGGACGCCGTCGCCTTTCAGGCGGCAGTCGCGGAGGATCTTCCACGCCTTCATGCGGGCGAAGACGTGCTCGACGCGGGCGCGGACCTTGCGGTGGGACGCGTTGTGTTCCTCTTTCCAGGGCGGGAGTTCGGCCTGGCCGCGCTCACGGCGGTGAGGGATGACCAGGCCGGTGCCCCGGTAGCCGCCGTCTGCGATAGCCGTGGTCCTGCCCACGGCATCCTTCGCGCCGGACAGCTCCCATGCCTTGCAGTCATTGCGGTTGCCGGGCAGCGGCCGGCCGACAGCGACCACGAGTCGGGTGTCGGCATTGACGACGACTTGGTGGTTGGTGGAGTACCGGTAGTTTTTCGACTGCTTGGCGATGGTGTGGTCGTGGGTAGGGACCAGGGTTCCGTCCACGATCAGTACGGTGTCCTTGCGGAACCGCTTGCGCGGCAGGAGCGCGAGCGACGGGCCGAGATGGTTGATGATGCGGTCAGCTGCAGACTTCGAGATGTCGAACAGCGGATCGAGCTGCCGCAAGGTTAGATTCGTTCGCCAGTACGCAGCCACCGACAACACCCGGTCCTCCGTCGGCAGGCTCCACGGCCGGCCCTTGCGGACCGGATCCGCGCCCTCTCGCCGTAGCGCAGTGGGCAGCTTGCCGAACTGGCGTGGGCTCAGCCCGGTGAATGGGGCTATCCAGGACGGCTCGGACGCCGTGATCACACCAGGCACAGCGAGATCGTCTCAAAGATCGATGCTGTGGAACGATGATCGGCATGGCAGGTCAGGTCTGGGTGTCACTCATATCGTTGGGCGGCGTTGTCCTCGGCGGTGTGTTGTCCTACCTCGTTCAGCACAGGACTCAGCAATCAGCGGAACGTGCTGAACAGCAACGGCAGCGGATCGCGTTGTCGGAGACCCGACGCGCGGAACGGCTGGCGCTGCTGGAGCGGTTCATCGAGGTGTCAGCAGAGGCGGAACGCTGCGCCTACACCCGGCCGTCCGAGTGGGAGGACACCGATGACTGGTACCTCACGACCCGGGACGTCATGTACAGGTTGTGGGTCGCGGATCGACTCCTCCGCATCCAGTTCCCTCTGACCGTGCATGACGCCGCACACGCGCACTTTCTCGACCTCAACAGGACGGTGTGGCACGGCTTGCCCGACGGTGAGAGCGTGCGGGACTACCTGGAGGGCAACCGGTCGGCGTTTCTCGACGCGGCCCGCGAGGTCATGGGGTAGCGCACCGATTAAACCTGCGTGTTGGGTCTTGTGTGGCGTGAAGCTGTTCCAAGCGACCATGTCTGTGTAACTCCGCAGTGGCGTACTAAGGCGTGGGACGAAAATAGACTTGGCCCCTCGCGAGTGCAGCCAGGCGGTGGACCCTACGGCCCGGACACGTGCAAGCAATGATACGTGTGGCGTGAAACCCGGCCTTCGGACCCGTGTGCGTTCCCCCGCTGAGCCGCACCCAGAACCGTCAAGCCAATGTGGGCGCGGTCTCGGGATATGCCCGCACTCCTCCTTCTACAGCTGGGAGCCGGCAAAGGGAACCAATTACCCCCGCATCGGATATGGGACCATCGTCTTCAACGAGAGGTGGCTCACTCGACGAAACTGTCAGAGGTCCGAATCTCGAACAATGTATGTGCTCGCTGTCGATGAAACAACGGGCATCGTTAGTAACGCCGGTAAGGTGGCAGTTCCTCTCTGTCTTTACCCGTGAGTTCGGACCGTTCATGCCTTCTGGACCCGTATCGCAGCGCGGCACTTGCCGGACTGGGGAATGGGCGATCTCCGCATCATCGGTTCCATGCAAACAACGTGCATGTGGGCTTAAAGCCTGACTCAACGTTTGGAAGGCGGGTGGTTTTCGATGCAGAAAAGGCTGACAAACAGGAGCATCAAGAACCTGGCTGTAACTACTGATCGCAACGGGATAGTGATCCGCGCAACGGCAGCCGGCCAGGCTGAAGACGGCAGATTCACTGTGGGCATTTATACCGAGGGGCTTGTCGACGTCCCCGTCGATACTTTCCACAGTCACATGCGGTTCATCCAGAATAACAACTTGTGGGGCGAAGTTGCTGACGCTTTGAAGGAAGCCGGAATCGCCACGGTCCCAATGAGTATTGGGACGGTTCGCCTCATCACTAACCTTGTGGCTGCGAAGGGTCGCCAGCTTCAAAGGGATGCCGATAACCCGGACGCGGTGGTGACTCCAAGATGTGGCTGTCCCGCCGACGGCACCGGGGACGCGGGAGGGGACGCGGGAGGGGATGCGGGAGACGCCGGCGGTGCTCCGCACTGAGCTGGCGTACCGCCGAACTGGGGCCCGCCGCCGACGACGACAGGACGGTACGGCGCGGCCAGGGCTACACGCTCCGAGTCAGCGTCGTGCCCTCGGTCCACCGTCAACTCCTCACCCACTGCCAGCCGTTCGCCGACATCGGCGATCCCGGCACAGCGCAAGACTCGCCGCGAGTACGAGCCGATGGGAGCACCGCTCTGATGTGGCGTGTGCTTACCACGGCTAAGAGCATCCGCCAGTAGGCGACCGTTCAATGCCTGCCTGGCCCTCCGTAGGCGTCAGGGAGCCGGTGCAGTGCCGGCGTCGTAGGTGGCGCGGGCGGCGGTGATGTCGGCTCGGTGGCGTTCTGCCCAGCCGACGAGCCCGGTGAGGCTTGCGTGGAGTTCGCGGGCCATGGGCGTGAGGCTGTATTCCACCTTGGGCGGCACGGTGGGGTAGACGGTCCGGATAAGCAGGCCGTCGCGTTCCAGCTTGCGCAGGTTCAAGGTGAGCATGCGCCGGCTGATGCCTGTGATGGTGCGTTCCAACTCGGTGAATCGGACCGGTCCGTGTGCGGCGGCGACGAGGATTCCGATGCTCCATTTGCCCGCGACGTGGTCGAGGACCTCGGTGAGCGGGCACGCCTCGTTGGTGACCTGGTCGGACACATCGGTGTGACTGCGTGACATGAAAGTGCCTCCTTCCATCGCACGTCATGGTTACAGAGGATGACTGCTGTAACAAGTCGTGCACCATTGGAAGGAATCCCCGTGCGGAGAACCAACGCATCAGCACAGACACCACGTTGGTCGGCACTGGCCGTGCTCTGTGCCGGGCAGCTGATGGTCATCCTCGACGGGACCATCGTGAACGTGGCGCTGCCGTCCATCCAGCGGGACCTCGGCTTCTCCTCGTCGGGCCTGGCCTGGGTGGTCAACGCCTATCTGGTCCCCTTCGGTGGTCTGCTGCTGCTCTGTGGAAGGGTCGGGGACCTCATCGGGCGCAAGCGCGTCTTCATCACTGGCCTGAGCGTCTTCACGACTGCCTCGCTGCTGTGCGGTGTGTCCCAGGACCCGGCGATGCTGCTCGCCTCCCGGTTCGTCCAGGGCATTGGCGGCGCGGTGACATCCGCCGTCACCCTAGGGATGGTCGTGACCCTGTTCCCGCAGCCGAAGGAGCGGGCCAAGGCCATCGGTGTCTACAGCTTCGTCCAGTCCGCCGGCGGCTCGATGGGCCTCCTCGCCGGCGGCGCCCTGACGCAGACCATCAGCTGGCACTGGATCTTCTTCGTCAACGCCCCGATCGGCATCGTGGCCGCGCTGTTGGCCGGACGCGCGCTCGCGTCCGAGCACGGTGTGGGCCTCGACAAGGGGACCGACGTCGTGGGCGCGCTCCTGGTCACATCCGCATTGATGCTCAGCGTCTACACGGTCGTCGAGACCACCAATTACGGCTGGACTTCCGCACACACGCTGAGCTTCGGCGCCGCGGCACTCGCCCTGCTCCTGGCTTTCGTCGCCCGTCAGGCGAAGGCGCCCCACCCGCTTCTACCGCTGCGTGTGTTCCGCTCGCGCAACGTCTCGGGAGCGATGGGCATCCAGGCCCTCATGGTGGCCGGGATGTTCAGTTTCCAATTCTTGTGCGTGCTCTACCTGCAGAAGGTGCTCGGCTTCGACGAGATACACACCGGCCTGGGCATCTTCCCGGTCTCGGTTGCGATCGGCTCGCTGTCCCTCCGCCTCTCGCCCAAGCTGATCGCGCGCTTTGGCCCCCGTGCCGTACTCCTTCCAGGACTCGCGCTCATCACGGCAGGTCTCGCCACGCTCGGCCGTGTACCGGCAGGCGGGAGCTATGTCGTGGACGTCCTGCCCGCGCTGCTGCCGCTCGGCGTCGGCTTCGGACTGGCGATGCCGTCGCTGGCCACGCTCGCGATGTCAGCGGCCACGCCCCAGGACTCGGGGATCGCCTCCGGCATGTTCAACACCATGCAGCAGATCGGCAGCGCCTTCGGCCTCGCGGTCCTCAGCACGCTCGCCACCTCGCACACGGATGCCCTGCTGGGCAACGGAGCAAGCACCGCCTCGGCACTCACGGGTGGTTATCAGCTTGCCTTCCGTATCGGCTCGTGCCTCGTCGCCGTCGCTCTCCTCCTCTCCGCCACCCTGCTGCGATCCCCCGCCACAGCGCAACGTCCAGCGGCCGAGGAGAAGCCGGTCGCCCAGAACGCCGCTCGCTGACCAGGCGGCGACGCCGCCCCGGGCAGGGGACGGGGCGAACAGACCCCGATCCACACCGACGGACGGTGGGTCGTGGAGCGCACGAACTCGTGGATGAACAACTTCAGCAAGCTCCGCCGGTGCACCGAACGTCGCCACGTCTGCGTCGAGTTCTTCATCGCCCTTGCCGCCGCGATCATCACCATCCGTAGCCTCATCCGCCGGGCGTGGGCCCTCTGTCGCTGCCCCCGACACCAGCAGGGTGTCCAGCCGGCTCTCGGCGTCGTCGAGGGTCAGGTCGGCCGGTAGGCGAACGCCGCTGGAGGTGGTCACCGGGCCGCCGCCGGCCGTCGCGATCTGCACGAGGCAGCCGGGCCGGTCGGCTCCGGCGACCCGGGTGGCGACGGAGAACACCTCGGCCGGGCCGGTGACGTCCAGCAGCTCGGTGCCGGGGAAGGCGACGATCACGACGCGGTGCGGTGGGGGCATGCCCTGATCATTCCGCCGGGTCGGACATGGCCGCAACGACCAGGATCTGTCACATCAGGCCATCGGGGGAGAGGGCGACCGGCGAGACGGTCCCGGCCCGGGCGCCCCCTGATCGCTGGCCCGCGACATCGGTATCGACCCGCCGGCCGGCGTCAGGCCTGTGTCGTGCCGGTCACCGCGGCGATGGCGGCCGCGACCGTGGTGTGCAGCTGCTGCGCGTCGGCTCCGGCGCGGGAGCGCAGGTTCACGCCGTGCGCCAGGAGGGCGAGGACGTCGGCCGCGGTGTCCGCGTCGGTGCCGTCGGCGAGTTGGTGCTGGCGCTGGGCCGAGACGACAGCGGTGTGCAGGGCCTCGCGCAGTCGCTCGTGCTGCCGGTCGAGGATGGCCTGGACCTCGGGGTCGCTGTTCTCGGTGCCCGCGTGGGCGTTGGAGACCATGCAGCCCCACCGGGCGTACTCGCCGGTGCAGCGGGTTTCGATCAGCCCGGTGAAGAACTCCGCGATGGCCGGCAGTCCCCGGCCGTCCTCCTCGAGCTTGCCCAGAGCGGGTCGCGAACGGCTGTCGACGTAGCGTTCGAGGGCGGCGCGGTACAGCTCCTGCTTGCCGCCGAACGTCGCGTACAGGCTGGAGCGGTTGAGCCCGGTCGCGTTCACGACGTCCTGGATGCCCGTCGTGGCCAGGCCCTGGCGCCAGAACAGCCGGACCACCGTGTCCAAGACTGCGTCCGGGTCGAAGTGCTTGACGTCCGGCATGACCACTCCCCGTCATGTTGGAATGAGAGTTCCAGGATATCCGCCCCGAGGTGTTGACGCGGAGCGGACCACACCCCCTATCTTGGAATGGCCGTTTCAAGATCTAGGGGAGGAACACCCGATGAGCGTCAACGCCGAGCTGCGAGCATTCTTCGACAGCCGCCAGCAGCAGATCCCCGCGGACATCCGCGCCGTCATGCGGCGCGCGGCCCAGGAGCTGGCCGCGTCCGGTCAGGCGCAGAGCGCCCTGGCCGAGGGAGCCCAGGCCCCGTCCTTCACCCTGCCCTCGGCCACCGGACGATCCGTCGGCCTCGACGAACTCCTCGCCGACGGCCCGGTCGTGCTGACCTTCTACCGCGGATCCTGGTGCCCGTACTGCAACATCGCCCTGCGCTCCCTGCAGCAGCACCACGACGCCCTCACCGCCCACGGTGCCCGCCTGGTCGCCGTCTCCCCGCAGGTGCCCGACGAGTCGCTGTCCTTCGCCGAGAAGAACGAGCTGGCCTTCGACGTGCTGAGCGACGTCGGCTGCGACACCGCCAAGCAGTACGGCCTCGCCTTCGACCTGCCGCAGGACCTCGCAGCCGTCTACGAGGGCCTCGGCATCGACCTCCACCGCTCCAACGCCGGCCACGCCCGCACCCTGCCCATCCCCGCGACCTACGTCATCGGCCAGGACGGCCTGATCCGCTGGGCCTTCGTCAACACCGACTACACCAGCCGCGCCGAGCCGGCCGACATCCTCACCGCACTCGACAACCTCTCCTGAAGGAACGCCGGCCACGCAGCGGCCGCTTGCGCCGGTCACACGGTCGGCAGCAAACCCTGGCCACCACGCCCCTGCATCCGGACCGACGCCCACGTCGGCCACTCGCGCACGATGCCCGGGACGGTGGTCGACGGCCCCCGCTTCTGGCCACACGCTGATCACGGAATGCGCGACACAGGTTGCCGAACCGGCGTGCGGTGCGGACTTTCTCCGTACAGGCGCAGTGCGTCCACCTCTGAACGCCGCAGTCCGACCGGCTGCTCGCCGTCCGCCGGCCCGTCGGTCCGGTGGACGGGCCGGCGGGGCTGGCCTCGCTGGAGAAACGCTGGACGATCAGCGCCATCGCCCGCCGCCTCAGCCTCGGCCGCAAGACCGTCCGCCGCTTCCGCGACACCGGCCTCGACGAGCTGCAGGCCTCTGCCCGCGAGCGCCGCCCCATCGGCGTCGTGGAGCCGTTCAAGGCATACCTCAACACCCGCTTCACCGACACCCAGGGCGGTCAGCGGCACCCGACTGTTCCTGGAGATCCAAGCTTGCGGCTACCGCGGCAGTCGCCAGGTCGTCCGCAAGCACCTCGCCGCCCTCCGCGCAGGCACCGCCGAACCGGTCCGGGCCGACATTCCGAGCCCCCCGCAAGATCACCTCGTGGATCATGCGGCCTCGCGAGACGCTCACCGAAAGCCAGGACGAGCGACTTCTTCAAGTCCGTCTCGCCTGCCCGCACATCACCAGGGCCTGCGATCTCGCTTGGGCGGTCGCCGACATGGTCCGCCACCAGCGCGGATACCTGCTGCTGGAGTGGATCCGGCAGGCCGAGCAGGACGCACCGAAGCCCATGAAGAGCTTCGCCGGCTTCCTCCGCCAAGACCTCGACGCCGTCACCGCTGGCCTGACCCTGCCCTGGAGTTCCGGGGTCGTTGAAGGACATGTAAACCGGGTGAAAACACTCAAGCGGGCTATGTGCGGCCGGGCCTCCTTCGCGCTCCTTCGGGCCAGAATCCTCACTCAGGCATGATCTCACCTGACCGCGAACGAGCCGACCGCACGAAGCAGCATCAGCTGGGCCTGCATGCCATGTCCTTACGGCGGCGCATCCTGCATCCGCATCCGAGTCGCCTGGTGGAACAGGCCGCGGACTCCGGTTACCAATGCCCATACCAAGAGGGGAAATGCCGCTACCCGTTCCATGCCGCCCATCCCGAGTCCGAGATAGCGGTGGGCGAGGAAGAGCCCAAAGGCTATGAGCGCCGTTACCCCCAGCAGGCTGGTCGCCCAGCGCAGCGGACCCGGCACATCGTCCGCCAGTCCGACGCCCGCTAGCACAAGACCGATGTTGCCCATGGCCATGATGAGCAGCGCACCCAGGACATGCTGGTTCTCGTGGACGTCCGCAGGCGCTAGCCCGGCGATCACGAATCCCATGCCGGCGCAGGCCAGCAGCCACCGGGCCACGAGCGGGCGCGCGCCTCTGCGCCATACAGCGCCGGTGAAGAAGACACCGACGGCGAGGAGCGTCCCCATAGTGATGAACGAGGCGTTCATCAGGCCGTGTTCGGGCGAGCAGATATAGCGGGGTTCGGGTTCCGACTGCATGGCGCAGTGCGCGTTACCTAAGTCGCTGATGTTGTTCCGCGCCCAACTGTATGGTCTGGCCCAACCTGATTCGGCGATCACGTGGGCCACAAAGAACTGCGCCACACCTGCAACCCACGCGGCGTATCCGATCCGAGACTTCATATCCACCTTCTCTCGCACGGTTCACGTGCGAACAGGGGATCATGCGCGTCTGGCCTCAGGCACTCCTACAACCCCCCGGGCACGAGGTGGGGCAGACCCCACATCCAGCCACGTCTCAGGGCTTCACGAAACTGCGGACAGAGCCTTGGATCTCCTCACCCTGTGCTGAGGATGGCCCCGGAGTTGCTCGCCTTGATTCCTCAGGCGTGCAAGTGCTGATCTGCGGGTTGCCGAACTTGAGGGGCTGGCTCTTGGTCGGGTGGCTGGGCGGGCACGAGAGCTGGGAAGGGGCGGTCCGAAAGGGCTCTCTCGTGGGCGGGAACAGGTGGTGTGGGAGCGGGTTCAGGGTTCGATGGCGAGGTGTTCGATGAGGTCGTCGCGCAGCGTGAACCGATAGCGGAGATCGATGGTGCCGCCGGGGAAGTTGCCTTCGAGGTGGTGTGTGGCGACGTAGTGGGCCGTGTCGGTCTGCTGGGCGTTCGTGAGGTGGATGGTGTAAGTGAATTCGGTGGCGGATCGGTCCAGCCACCGCTCGATCGCGGCGCTTCCCTGGTAGGTGTTGCCGTCGTCGATCACTGTGGCGTCGTCGGTGAACGTCGTGACCGCGGTGGCGGTGTCGTGGGCGCGGTGCGCTGTGAGGTAGCGGGTGATCACCTCGGGCAGGTCGTCCGGGGTGATGGTCCGGGTCCGGTTGTCGTGCATGACGCTCCTGTTGGTGGTGGCGGGTTCAGACGGTGGGGGTGGTGCCGCCGTCGATGACGTGTTCGGCGCCGACGATGGCCGAGGCGCGGTCGGAGACGAGGAAGGCGACGAGTTCGGCGACCTCCTCGGGCCGGTTGGGACGGCCGAGCGGGATGCCTCCCAGGGAGTCCATGAGCCGGCCCAGCGCCGCTTCCTGGCTGATGCCGGCGTCGTGGGCGATCCGGGTGACGAGGTTGTCGGCGGCCGAGGTCTGGACGAAGCCGGGCGAGACGGTGTTGACGCGGACGCCGTGCGGGGCGACCTGGTTGGCCAGGCCCTTGCTGTAGGTGGTCAGGGCGGCCTTGGCGGCGGCGTAGGCCAGGGTGCCGTTCCACAGCGGCATGCGGCGCTGGATCGAGGTGACGTGTACGACCGCGCCCTTGCCTTTGGCGATCATGTGGGGGAGGAGTGCGCGGTCCAGGCGGACGGCGGCCAGCAGGTTCGTGTTCAGCTCCCTTGCCCAGTCGTCCTCGCCGAGCGCGGCGAATCCTCCTGCCGGGGCCTCGGAGCCGCCGAGGGTGTTGACCAGGATGTCGACGCCTCCCACGCGGGCGTCCACCTCGGAGGCGACGTGGGCGGCGCCCTGGGCGGTGGACAGGTCGGCGGCGATGAACGTCTTCTCCTCGACGTCGTCGGGGCGGCTGCGGGCGGTGACCAGTACGGTCGCGCCGGCCTCGGCGAGCCGTCGGGCGATCGCGGCTCCGGTGCCCTTGGTGCCGCCGGTGACCAGAGCGCGTCGGCCTTCGAGGGACTCGCTGATGGATGTGGTCACGTTGTGCTCCGTTCCCGGGCGCGGGTATACGAGGCGCCGCTCCCGTCCAGACTGCTAAAATAGAAGCTACTGACTTCGACATTAGCAGTAACGGAGGGGATGGTCGCCGTGGCGAGCCGCATCAGGCTGGAGGACCGGGAGTGCCCGCTGTCCACGACGGTGGAACACGTCGGCGAGTGGTGGACACTGCTGATCCTCCACGACGCCTTCGACGGCTACACCCGCTTCGACCAGTTCCAGGAGAGCCTGGGCATCTCCTCCAGCATGCTCACCACCCGGCTGAAGACCCTGGTCGCCGACGGTCTGCTGGAGCGCCGGCCCTACCAGACCAGCCCCGTCCGGCACGAGTACGTCCTGACCGAACTCGGGCGCTCCCTGCGCCCGGTGATCGTCGCCCTCGCCGCGTGGGGCAACTCCCGCCTCGCGCCGACGGAGCGCAGCATGATCCTCGTCGACGCGCGCACCGGCGAGGAAGCCGAGCCCGTCGTCGTCGACGCCAAAACCGGCCGCCGGCTCGACGACAGCGCCGCCTACGTCTTCACCGCGGGCCCCGCGGCCAGCGACGCGATGCGCACCCGCTACGCGGCACGGCCGGCCATTCCCGCGGAAGAGGCGCAAGTCCGCCCGGAAGAGCCTCGTACAGCCTTGAGCAGGGCCGCGAGCACGGGCTGCACCTGACCAGCCTCGCGGCACCGGCTTGTCGCCGGCGTGAACCTGATCGCCGAGAACGGTTCGCCGGTGCGCTCGATGTGCCCGGCCGGCCGGTGTCGCAGTTTCGCGACCGCCGGGTATGCGCCCGCACCGGGAGCGTCGGCCGAACCACTCGCGCAGCTGCGCGCCTGCCATCGGCTGCCGTCGCAGCCGGCAGGCACCGGAACCTTGCGCCGATCAATCCGGCCGAATGCGCCTGAAAGATCCAGAATAGGCGCATGACAGCAAAGGCATACAACGACGACGCTGTCGTCATCGCCCGATCTGCCCAGATCCCGGTCCACGGCAGGCTCCGGAAGTCCCACGCACAGTTGTCGGGGAAGTGGTTCGGCAGCCTCACTCCCAGCAACTTGCGCACCGACCTGTATCCACTGCTCGAAAGCGGCGATCAGCTCACCTTGCGCTTGCCCGACGGCAGCGAGGGCACATTTGCTGCCGATTGGACTTCCGTGAACGGCGTGACCGGCTCCATCCGCATCGTCGGGACGGGGCCGCCACCGTTCTGACAGAGCACACCTCACCGTCTCGGCACCCCGGCGTCGCGCAGCGGACACGCTCCCCCTGAAGGCCCCGCTGCGCGCCGCCCGCCTCGACATCCCAGCGTCCGCCTCGGCGCCGACATCAATCCCGCGGCCCAGCCGCCTACCGGCTGACCGACATACCAGCAGGGTGCATGGGGCCCGGCGGCCACGCGCTGGCCGTGGTCGGCCTCAGCCGGTCACCCGGGGGGATGAGCCAGCCTCTTCACGTCCGCCCTGCATGGAGCCGAGCATTCTGCGGCCGGCCGAAGGAAAGACCGCGCGTGGCGTACGGAATTCCTGTGCTCGGCTTGGGCGACCGGCTGCCATGGCGCTGTGGTGAGAGGAGCTTCTGGGAGGAGGAGATCGCAGCGTCTGCGCCCTGCGGCTCGGCGGCGACGTGCGGGGGCCGACGGCGAGCCGGCGCCGGGCTGGACACGTCGCGTTGAGCTGCTCAGTGCCGCGGTCGGGGGAACGTTGACGGTGCTCGCCGCCCTCGTTGCGCTGGGCATCAGTGTGTGGAGCAACCGCAGCGAAACGGAGACGGCCAGGGCAGGGCAGATCACTGACCGCTACACGGCGGCCGTCAACAACCTCGGCAATTCCTCGGCAGGTGTCCGGCTGGGCGGTATCGACGCCCTTCAGCGCATCATGAAGGACTCCCCGTCCGATCAGGCATCCGTCGTGGACGTCCTCTCCGCGTACATCCGCACCCACTCGCGGCCGGCCGGAAAGGAGAGTGCCGGCTGCTCGGGCCGTCCCGAGGCCGACGTGCAGGCGGCCTTCGAGGTCCTGGCACGGCGCGATCCAGGCCAAGACGGCGGTTCAGAGGTGGACCTGCGCGAATCCCATCTGCGCCACATCGGCGTACGCAGCGCCAGCCGCAAGGGAACCATCGAACTGGATCTGACCGGGGCGGACCAGGCTCACCTGCCGAACTCCAACCTCAGCGGCGCGGACCTCAGCCATGCCAACCGCCCCGGCGCGGACATCCACTGCGCCTGCCTGGTCGGAGCGCCCCTCGGCACGGCGGCCCTCACGGACGCCGACCTGCGCGGGGACTGGCTGGACCAGGCCGATCTAGGCCACGCCCGTTTGGAGCACACCAAGCTGGCAGAAGCGAGCCTGGTGGATGCTTCGCTCGCACATGCCACGATGCCTGACGCGGACATGCACCATGCCGGCCTGCGCGGTGTAGACCTCCGCGGCGCCGTCCTTGCGAATGCGGATCTGCGGGGAGCGTATCTGCGCAACGGGCAGCCAGCGGATCGTCAAGGGCAGGCCGACCGGCTGGACTTCCCGTAAGGCCACTCAGGTGACGGCTGCTCAGCTGACCGCCGCGAAGTGGGACTTCTGGTCGGTCCTACCGCCGGAGATCGCTGACGATCCGCGCATCAAGGCCAAGATCGCCGACTCGGAGCTGGGGCCCAGTCCCAGCCAGAGCTGTGGCGGACGCGGCTGAGAAGGCACCGCCCGCGTCCAGACCGCGCCCGGCTCGCACGGGCCCTCTACGAACGGCTGGACCGCCTCAGAGAACCCCTCCCGCCCGCCCCATGGCCCGCAGGGGCAGCGGTCGCTGTCGTACTCATCGGCGTCATAGCTGGCGAGCGCGGCCGTCGCCTCCCACATGGCCTCATCGCCGTAGTTTGGCACCCCCAGGCCAGGTGTCAGATCGTCACTGTCCGGATCCAAGTCCTCGGACCGGGCCAGCACCTCGGCCAAGAAATGCTGCGCGGCCTTCAGCAGACCGGGATTCCTCCAGCCGCAGGCCGAACCTGGTTCTGACGGCTTGCCCCCTGTGGCTGTGGTGAGGCCGGGCGAGGTCTCAGCCGACGGTGACGGCCATTTTGCCCAGCGCGCTGCCCGCTTCCATGACCCGGTGGGCTTCGACGATCTCGTCGAAACGGAAGACCCGTGCCGGCCTTGCCGGGAAGGTCCCTGACTCGACCTTGGCGTAGATCGCTTCCAGGGGAACGGCGGCGAGCGGGAACTCGGGGCTGCCCATGACGAACGCGCTGCCGAAGAAGCTGAGCTGCACGCCGGTGGGCAGATCGGCGATGGGATCGAAGTCGCGCACCGGCTCGAAGCCCCCGAGGAAACCGAGTTGGCAGACTCGTCCACGAACGCGGACCGTGGCCAGGGAGTCGCGCAGGACGGTGTTGCCGACGAGATCGAACACCGCGTCGATCGGGGCCGTGCCCTTGTCGACCTGCGCGGCCAGGTGGCCGTCGTCGATGAGGACGTCCTCGGCGCCGAGTTCCTTCAGGAGCGGCGCGTGCGCGGGATTCCGGGTGGTCGCGAGCACCCTCGCACCGTGGTCGACGGCGAGGTTGACAGCGGCCTGGCCGAGGGAGGAGGTCGCTCCGCGCACCAGGACCCGCTCGCCGGGCCGCAGGCCCAGATTGCCGAACAGGCCGTACCACGCCGTCGCATAGACCTCGGGGACGGCCGCCAGCTCGGCCCATCCCAGTGAGGAGTTCACCACGGCCACGTTGGTGGCCGGTACCGTGACCAGCTCGGCGTAGCTGCCGTTGCGGGTGCGGCCCATGCCGCCGAGGATCGCCACGACCGGGGTTCCGGGGGCAAGGCGACCCGAAGGGTCAGCCTCGATCACGCCGGCGCACTCGATGCCGGGGACGGCCGCGACCTCGCCCCAGGCACCCGCGCGCATGTATGCCTCCGCGTGGTTGAGGCCGAATGCCCTGACCCGGATCGACACCTCCCCCTGCGCCGGCACGGGATCGGGCAGGTCGGTGATGTGCAGGACCTCGGGTGCGCCGTAGGTGGAGATGACGATGGCCTTCATGAACGGATCCATTCTTGAATAGTGGTTCAACTATTGGTCCGGAAAAAGAGCCACCGCATGCGGTGGCTCCACAGATCGAGCGTCAGACGAGCACGGCGAAAGCGTTGTCGACGATGGCGCGCAGCACCGTCGCGTCGGGGTTCGCCTTCCCCACGACCATCAGCCCCTGGCAGGTGGCGACCAGCACCTTGGCGCTACCGGCCGGGTCCACCGAGGCGCGCACCTCGCCCGCGTCGAGGGCGTTGCGCAGGGCTGTGGTCATGCACTGCTCAAGGCGGGCGAGATGCCCGCGGACGACGGCGGCGGCCTCGTCGTCCTCGGCGGCGTTCTCGATCGCCGTGTTCACCAGCAGGCACCCCTGCCGGCCTTCCGGGCTGAGCAGGTCGTGCACCAGCCCGTCGAAGTACCCGCGGAGCGCGGCCAGCGAGGCGCCGGACGCAGCCAGCTCACCCAGCTTCTGGGGGACGATCAGCTTGGAATACCGCTCCAGCGACCGCAGGAACAGCGCGTGCTTGCCGCCGGGGAACGCGCTGTAGAGGCTGCCGGGCTTCACCCCTGTCGCCTTGACGAGATCCTCGACAGACGTGGCCCGATAGCCCCGCCACCAGAAGCGCAACATGGCCTGGTCCACCACGGCGTCGGGCTCGAACTCTCGGGGTCTGGGCATGGCACGAAGATACATGAGCGACCATTCAAGAACAAGCGCGGGCCTCACCACCCCCACCGAGCATGCTTCAGCCCACCGCCCGCCCCCTCGGTATCGCCTCCGACGGCCGACCAGTCCAAGAACCGGCGCCACCACTCGCGCCTGAGCGGTCAACCACAGGGAAAGCGAGGAACAGCCCCGGCCGATTTCGCCGCTCCGTCCGCAGTTCCATGAACCCCCAGGCCAGGGAAATGAGCGAGGAGACCATCCCCTCGTCCACGCTGCTCAAACAGCTGTACTCAGGTCCCCGAAGAACGCCACCTACACCGACTCCCACGAGGCCGGACGCATGATCCGCCCCCTGCAGCCGCCGCACCGGGCGACCACTGCTTCCAGAACGAACCCCAGCACACTCCCAAGCACCTATGCCGCGGCCCACTCCAGTCCGAGGTGGGCCCGTGCGTGAAGCTTGGCCCCAGTGAGTTTGATGCGCCGGGCCTTCTGGTTCATGATCCACACTCCGAGCCGCATCTCGGTGCCGTCTTCGAGTCGTTCCACGTGCGCCCTGGGCACTCGCAGACGTCCTTCCCGGGTCTTGAACCGGGCGAGGGCCACCCCTGTCTGGAAGGCTGCTCTTTGCGCGGTGCAGGCACGCCCAGTCTGCTGTCATCGCCAGGAGCAGCGCCACCACAGGCGCGGCCCACAGTTTGACGTCGAGGGAGTTGAGCCACCGTTCGGGGTGTCCGCCCGGGTGCCGGATCACGTAGTTGGTGAGCGTGTGGTGCGCCACCGCGGCCGCGAACGGCACCGCCGCCAGCGGTTTCCACCAGCCCCGCGCCCGCCACAAGATCCCGACCGCGAGTCCCGTCACGGCCGTCCACGCCAGGTGACTGAAGGCGGCGACGGTGACGTCACCGGTCGGGCCGAGGTCCAGCGCAGCGGCCGGAGCAGGCAGCCAGGAGGTGAACACCCCGGCCGGCCCCGGGATGTACGGCGGCGAGAGGCTGTCCGGGACCAGCCAGCCGCCGTAGCGGACGAGCGACCGGTCGACATCCAGGGAGTAGCGCAGCAACGCCTCCAGCAGCCCGAAGCCGGCGCCGAGCGCCGCCCCCAGCACGGTGAAGTCGGTCAGGCCCCATTGGCGACGTACCTTGACGTACAGCCCGGCCAGCAGGAGCGGTGACACTTTCACCAGTTCCTCGACCCACGGAGCCGTGGTGTACGAAGTAGTGTTCACGACCTCGACCAGCGACCGGCCGGCGGTGTCCGCGAGCGCGCGCGTATAGGCGAGTTCCAGCACGGCCGCGACCGTTCCACAGGCGTAGACGCCCACCATCACGGCCCACAACACCGTCGAGAGCCGTACCGAGCGCGAACACTCATTGCACGGTCGCCACCGTTCGGCCGCGCCACGTGCACAGCTGCGGCGACACGGATTCGTTCACCCGTGGATCAACCGGCCAGGCCGAACAGGTCCGCTAGGCGGGGGGGGGGGGGGGGGGGCC
>NZ_BMTD01000022.1 GCF_014649495.1 Streptomyces filipinensis
CGCCGCAACGCGGCCGACCTGCGCCGCATCGCCGGCCAGATCACCGCCCTCACCGACCTGCCCGCCGCGGCCCGCAACCCGCTCAGCCAGCTCCACGCGGCCCTCGCCCACGACGACCCCGCCGACCTCATCCACCCCCTCAACGCCACCCGCCCCCACCTCACCGCCGACCACCCCGACCTCGCTGCCCAGCTCGATGCCCTGACGAACCCCGCGACGAACCCGGCGGCCTCTCACCTGGACCGAGATGCGGGATCGACCGTGTGATCAGGCGGCTTCTTGCATGTCGTAGTCGTGGGCGAGGTCGCGCCGTTCGGCGGGACGGACCTCGCGACGGGTCATCAGCGTGATGGCGGCCCACGTGATCAGGGACTCGCTCATCTCGGGCAGGCGTTCGTGGTCGCGGCAGTGCCGGCGGCCCTCATGATCCATGACCAGCCCCGTTCGACGGCCCGCCTGCGCGGGGGCACGACGAAGCCCCCTCGGACGCCACCGAGGGCACCGTACAGGCCGGCATCACGGCCGCCGGCCACGGAACGTGGGATCACCCCTCGTAACGGAACTCGGTGGTCGCGGGCCCCGCGGCGTTGATGTGCAGGGTGCCGTCGGGGCCGCCCGTCCGCAGCCGCCAGGGATGTGGGCTGTCGGTCGTGACGCCGAGGCGGTCGCCCTCGCGGCGGACCTCGAAGCGGGCCGTCTCGCCGGGGCCGTTCGCAGACGGGATCACGACCGTGCGGCGAGCGCCGTCCGCGAAGGCGTGCACCCTCGGCCATGCCGTCGATGAAACGGCCGACCGTGGCCTCGTCGTAGTCGGTGGTGAAGGACGTGGCCAGCCCCAGGCCCAGCGCCCAGGCCGGGGGCAGGGCCGGGCGGCCGGCGAGGGCGGTGTAGCGCTCCAGCACCTGCTTCGGGGTCGGGCCGTGGACGACGAAGTACTCCAGCGACTGGTCCTCGACGCTGAACTGGACCTGGCCGACGGCTTCCGAGCCGACCTCGTAGCTGACCCTGCCGCCACCAGGATCTCCGACGACCAACTGGCCGAGGTCAAGCGCCATCTGGACGCCATGCGCGAGGCCCGCGGCGACGTCGAGCAGCTCAACGTGCACGACGCGGCCTTCCACCGGGCCGTGATCTCCGCGACGCGCAACGACTCGCGGCTCACGCTCCTGGAAGGCATATCGGGCCGCACGCTGCGCGCCCGGATCTGGCGCGGCCTGGTCGACGACCAGGCCGCGGGCCGCACGCTCGCCGAACACGAGTCGATCTTCACGGCCCTCTCCGCCCGCGACGCCTCCCTGAGTCAGGCCGCCGCCCTCCTGCACGTCGACGACACGGAGCAGTGGTTGAGGGAACACCTGCGCTCCTCGGAGTCACCCGCCACCGGGAGGGGTGAGGAGCTCCCAGGGGCGGCCTCCCTGCGGATCCCCTGCCAGGCCATGTCGGTGCCGGTGTGCCGCTATCGGTGGTGCGGTGGGTGGGGTGGCGGGGCCGGGATGGTGTCGATGCCGGGTGCGGGCTCGGGCCACACCAGCAGGACAGGGCACGGGGCGTGGTCGACGATGAAACGGCCGGCATGCCCGAGGCTGCGTGGCCCGAGATGGGTGCGGTCACCGTCGCGGGCGACGATGAGCAGGTCGGCGCCCTCGGCCGCGGCGACGACCTCCCGCTCGACGCGGCCGGTCCGCTCGACGCGGGCGCACGGGCGGCCCAGACGCCGCGCGGCCTCGGCCAGGAACGTCTCGGCGGAGGCGGCGGCCAGGTGCTCCACCCGCGTGCCGGGGTCGCGTTCGCCATGGCCGCGGCCGAGCAGACCGGCGAAGGCGCCGTGCGCCGCGCCCGGGACGTCGGCCGGGGTGACATGGAGCAGCACGATGTCGGCGTCGTCGGGCGCATGGGCACGGGCGGCGTCGATGCCGGCGGGCCAGGTGCCCTCGGTGATCCAGGCGATGACTTTCATGACGGTCAGCCTCCGATGAGGGTGAGCGAGGTCCACAGTGCCACCACCGACAGGCCCAGGGCGGCAGGCACGGTGAGCACACCGAGCCGGGTGAACTCGCCGAGTTCGACGTCGCTGTCGTGTTCGTGCACGATGCGCCGCCACAGCAGCGTGGCAAGGGAGCCGGCGTAGGTGAGGTTCGGGCCGATGTTCACCCCCAGCAGGACTGCCAGGACCGCGCCCGGCCCGGACGGGGCGGTCAGCGGCAGCAGCACCAGCACGGCGGGCAGGTTGTTGATGACATTGGCCAGCACCGCGGCCAGGGCCGCGATGCCGAACAACGCCGCCGGTCCGGTCCCGCCCGGGATCAGGTGTCCCAGCCCCGCCGCCAGCCCGTTGTCGACGACCGCGCGGACCACCAGTCCCAGGGCCAGTACGAAGGCGAGGAACGGCACCGCGGCGGCTCGCACGACGGCGGTGGGCGTGGTACGGCGCTGGGCCAGAGCCCGCACGGCGAGCACGAGGGCGCCGGCGAAGGCCGCCCACGCGGGGTTGACGTCCACCAGGGAGGTGAGGACGAACCCGGCCAGTGTGCAGGCCACTGTGACCAGGGCGAAGACCGGCAGTTCGCGTTGCTCGGCGGTGCGCGGGGCCTGGGCTCCCGCGTCCAGGTCGGTGGCGAAGAACCGGCGGAAGACCACGTACTCGGTGGCGATGGCCACCAGCCAGGGCAGGGCCATCAGGGCGGCGAAGCGCGTGAAGCTCAGCCCGCTGGCGGCGAACGCGAGCAGGTTGGTGAGGTTGGAGACCGGCAGCAGCAGCGACGCGGTGTTCGACAGGTGGGTGCAGGCGTAGACGTGCGGTTTCGGCCGGGCGCCGAGCCTGGCGGCGGTGGCGAACACCACCGGTGTCAGCAACACGATCGTGGCGTCCAGGCTGAGCACCGCGGTGATCACCGACGCGGCTGCGAACACCTGCACCAGCAGGCGGCGCGGGCGCCCCGCCGCGCTACGGGCCATCCACGCCCCGCACGCGTGGAAGAGTCCCTCGTCGTCACACAGCTGGGCGAGGACCAGGACGGCCGCGAGGAACCCGATCACCGGCCCGAGCCGCTCCGCCTCCTCACGGGCGTGCTCCAGCGAGAGCGCCCCGGTGGCGATCACCACGCCCGCAGCCGG
Source organism: Streptomyces filipinensis (assembly GCF_014649495.1). Classification (GTDB taxonomy): domain Bacteria; phylum Actinomycetota; class Actinomycetes; order Streptomycetales; family Streptomycetaceae; genus Streptomyces; species Streptomyces filipinensis. The sequence goes on from NZ_BMTD01000022.1 coordinate 3,115, forward strand.
GACGGCGACAACCGCCTCCGGCCACCCGAACGGGCGAACGACGGCGCACGCCAGCACCGCCAGCAGCAGTACGACGGAGACGGCCTCCGCCACAGATGAGTTCACCACTTGATCTTCCCCTGCCCGCGACCGCCCGCGCGACCTGGCAAGGGCGGGGCCGCCTGCCGGGCAGCGCCCGGTCCGTTCCGCTGCCCGGCACGGTTCGACGCCGTGGGGAACAGCTCGGTGTTCCCCACGGCAGCTCGATGGCGGTTCAGGCGGTCAGCGGGTGGAGTTGGTCCGGGTGAGCGGGCCCATCCTCCAGGGCAGCGAGTTGTGGTCACCGCCGGCTTTGGGGTCCACGCCCTGGTAGGCGTACTGCATATGGCAGGGGTCGATGGGGAGGGTCTGGTCGTCGCCGGCGCGGACCATCTCGCCGTGGCTGATGTCCTCGGTCCAGGCGCCGCCCGGGAAGGTGACGTTGCTGCGGCCGGCGAAGGGTTCGTCCCAGGTGTGGGCGAGGGGCGTCCAGCCGCCGGTGAGGCCGGTCGAGGTGGAGGAACGGAAGTAGCGCCGGCCCGTGGAGTGCCGATGGCCTCCTGAATGAGCAAGTACTGGTTGCTGCCGACGACCTTGTACACGTTGCTGGCCTCGAACAGGTTGTCCTTGGTGTGCGACATCACCCTCTGCGTGTTCCCGAAACCGTTCGGGAAGTTCGCCAGGCTGGTCCCGGCACGGGAGAGGTGGCCGTTGTCGTCACTGAAGGACAGGTGGCAGTTTACCGAGTCGCAGATGACCCAGAAGTCGGTCCACGTGCCGTTGAGATGTCGAGGCACTTGCGGCCGTGCCGGGCGACCAGGTCGTAGTACGGAGCGCCGCCCACTGCGGTGACCGTGCCGGCGGCCGTGTCGACGGCGACCTGCGGGTACCACGGCAGGTTCACCGCCACCTAGTTCGGCGTCACCGGCTTCAGCGAGGCGCTGCGCCAGGAACTGGCGAAGCAGCATGTCCGTGTGTCCGTCGTCGAGCCGGGCAGCGTCGAGACCGAACTGCGCACCCATGACTCCGACGCCGTCCAGCAGCTCCTCAACGCCGGACTCGGCGACATCGAACGGCTGCAGAGCCAGGACATCGCCGACACCGTCGGCTACATCGTCACCCGTCCCCGGCACGTGGCCGTCGCCGAACTGCTCGTACGCCCCACCGAGCAGGCCTGAGCCCCAGCCCGGGGGCCACGCAACAGCGAGGAGCAGAAGCGCATCATGGACGACACGCTGCTGGAGCGGCTCGGCGCCCGCAAGTACGGCATCCTCGGCCGCCTCGTGATCCTCGACAGCCGGCTCCGGGGAGGGGACAGCACTCTGGGCATCCGAGTGCGGCTCGCCTCGCAGCGGGTGCCGTACCCTCAGCGCCTGACATCCACGATCTCAGGAGAGCCAGTCGGCGTAGTGGGTGGGGGCGAGGCGCGCGTTCTTGTCGGTGAGGACGTCCCCCTTGACGACGGCGAACATGCCGGCGGTGGGGTCGGTGACGACGGTACGGCTGTCGCCCTTGTGGGACAGGGTGATCCGGCCCAGCTCGTCCAGGGGGAAGACCTCGGGTCCTGCGATGTTGCGGATGCCGTTCAGCGGAGCCCCGGCGGCGACCTCGGCCACCGCGTCGGCCACGTCCCTGGAAGCGATGGGCTGGATGGGCGTGGCGGGCAGCCGGACGGTGTCGGCGTCGGCGGTCCAGGACAGGACTGCGTCCATGAAGTCCATGAACTGCGTGGCACGCACGATCGAGTAGGGGATCGGCCCGGCCGCGAGGATCTTCTCCTGAAGCACCTTGGCGCGGTAGTAGTCCAGCTCCGGCACCTGGTCCGCGCCGACGATCGAGAGGATGACGAAGTGGCCGACGCCGCCCTTCTGGGCCGCGGCCAGGAGGTTGTCCATCGAGGTCTGGAAGAAGGCGAGCGAGGCTTCGTCGAAGGTCGGGGAGTTGGTCAGGTTGACGACGGCATCGGCTCCCGCCACCGCCTCGTCCAGCCCCTGGCCGCCGATGATGTCGACTCCGGTGGACTTCGAGTGCGGTACGGCCTCATGTCCGGCGGCCTTCAGGTTCTTGACGACCTGCGAACCGATCAGTCCGGTACCGCCGATGACTGCGATCTTCATGGCGTGCCTTTCATCGGGATTACTGCGCAATATGGCATATACAACGCTATGCGCAGGTCATGAAACGGCTCGCTGATCGACTGAGTTCACCGTTTGGCCAAATTCGTTGATCCTTAAGAGAGGTACAAGCCTTCGAGAAGCGCGGTCAGATAGCGACGGGCGGTCTCGACGCGGGTTGCCGGGTCGCCATGGACGTTCGCCGCGTAGGCGATTCCGCACATCAGGGGAACCAGGTCGGCGGAGGTCAGGTCCGCGCGCACGACCTTGGCGTCGCGGGCCCGGTCGAGCAGTTCCCTGCCGACCGACCGCAGGGTCTGCTTCAGTTCGGTGGTGCGCGGCAGAGCGTCCGTGTGCGCGGCGGTGACCGGCGACAGGGAAGCGTCGGCGACCTGCGCTTCTATGGTGCGGGTCAGGAAGCCGGCGAGGGCGTGTCCGGGGTCTTCGTCGGCCAGGGCCTGCTCGCCGTGGGCGGCGAGTGCCTCCAGACCGGGAGCGGCGACCGTCTCCAGGAGCGCTTCTGCGGTGGGAAAGTGGCGATAGACGGTGCCCACGCCCATCCCGGCGCGGCGGGCGATGTCGTTGAGCTGCAGTGGTGTGCCCTCGTCCACGAGAGCGCGAGCCACAGCGACGATCCGCTCCCAGTTGCGGGCGGCGTCCTTGCGCAGGGGGACGGTCGTCATGCGAGAAGTCTAACCGGATGGCTCATCCGGACCGCTGTGCGGCACGACCCGGACCAGCCGACGCGCCTCCTCGCCGAGCAGGCCTGCCGGGCCGGCCGCTTGCGACGCAAGCTCGATGCGGCCCGGCACCGCAGAGCTCTTCGCACCCTTGAGCCGCTCAGCCGCCCCCACCGAGGGCACGATCCGTACCGCCCTCAGGGCTGATCGGCTTCGGAACTCGTCACGCAGCCGGAACGGGCGCGAGGCGCTCGCTGAGGCGGCGGACGGCTTCGGCGATCCGGGGATCCGTTGCCGCTCGGACGGGGGCGACCGGATGCGCCCGGGGGCCGATGACGACGCCGGTCCGCCCGGCCAGTGAACCGTCGGTGGCCGCGAAAATGGAGGACTTGGCCGCCAGGGACGCGGGCCCCGAAGTCGAGCGCTCGAACTTGCGCCGGACCAACGGCCACAGCAGCCGCAGCCCCGGCGAGACGATCTTCGGGTCGGTCATGGTGCCGTTGGTCATGGCGGTCGCGGCGCCACCTGGGTCCGCGGCGAAGACCGAGACGCCGGAACCGTCGAGTCGGCCGGCCAACGCCAACGTGTAGGCGAGATGGGCGAGCTTGGCACGGCCGTACCAGTGGAAGCCGTAGTACCCGCCCGGCGGCTCGACGGCATCGAAGGCCCGCTTGGCGACACCGACCGCGCTCGAAGTGACGTTCACTATCCGGCTGGGTGAACCGACTCGCAGCGTGGGCAGCAGCAGTTCGGTCAGCAGGTACGGCGAGAGGTGGTTGACGGCGAACGTCGCCTCGATCCCGTCGACCGAGTCCTGCCGGTCCGGGAACATCGCTCCGACGTTGTTGACCAGCACGGTCAGTGGACCGTCTGCCGCGATCCGGCCCGCGAGGGCGCGAACCTCATCGAGCGCGGCGAGGTCCGCGGCCAGGAACCGGGCCGAGTACGCCGGTGCCGCGGCGTTGATCCGTTCGACCGCACGGGCACCACGGCCGGCATCGCGCCCGACCACCGTGACCGCAAAGCCTGCCTCGGCCAAGCCCAGGGCCGTCTCCAACCCGATTCCCGCCGTCCCTGCCGTGACCACCGCTGTCTGTTTCATGGCGCAACCCGCCCTCCATATGTGGATAGGTAATCCGCTTAGCGGGTACTCTAACAGATCCGGATGACCTATCCGGTTAGCGTGCGCGGGGGGGATTGCGCGCCCGGGCCATGCGACTACGTCCGCCCACATGGGTCCTCACCCGCCGCTCCGCAGCCGCGACCACCGCGGGCCCCTACCGGATCCCGCCGCACACCGACATGGCCAACACGGCCATCACGGGGGCGACTTCGGCACTGCGACAGTCGCTGGCCTGGCGGCCGGCTTCCGCTGAGGCGGCCTCGGAGACCCCGAGCCGTGCCGACTGCGCCGGTGCAGCCAGCCGCCCTCAGGAGTGCGCATCAGGAATGCCGGCCGGATCGACCGGCAGGGCGGCCGTGGTCACCAGGGGCGTCCGCGGCACCACCCCGGGCTGACCATGCGGTGGATCACCGAAGAAGCAAGATCGCATAATCGGCCGATGGGAACAGTGGCGGCATTGTGCCGGTATCCGGTGAAGTCCATGCTCGGCGAGGCGCTGACGGCAGTGCGGGTTACCGAGGAGGGGCTGTTCGGAGACCGGGTGTTCGGGGTGCTCGACGAGAGGGGTGCGGTCGGCAGCGTCAAGCACCCACGCAAGTGGGCGCCACTGCTGCACTGCCGCAGCTGGCTGGCTGGTTCCGGAACGGTTCAGGTGGAGCTGCCGGATGGCGCTGTTCTGCCTGCCGGGACCGTGGAACTGGGCGCGCGACTGTCCGACCTGCTGGGCCGCCGGGTGTCGGTGTCGGACAGCCCGCCGGAATACGGAACCCTGGAGCGCGCGGTTCCTGAGTACGAGGGCGAAGTCCCGGGCACCCTGCGCGATAGAGCGTTCATGGACGAGACGGGAGACACCATCACCTCGGGGCGAGTCGCCTCCGGCACCTTCTTCGACTACGGCAAAGTCCACCTCGTCACCACGGCGAGCCTGCGGCGGCTCCGCCAGGTCTACCCCGCGGGGGACTTCGCTCCGCGTCGCTTCCGGCCGAACGTGGTGGTCGAACTCCCCGGCGGCCCCGGGTTCCCCGAGGACTCCTGGGTGGGCTCGACACTGCGGATCGGCGAGGCCCTCTTCCAGGTCACGGTGCCCACGCCCCGCTGCGTGGTCCCGACCCTGAGTCACGATGAACTGACCGCCGACCCGGGCATCATGCGCGCGGTGGCCCGTGAGCACCGGATCCCGGTGCTCAGCCTCGGCCCGCTGTCGTGCCTCGGCGTATATCTGGACGTACTGGAGCCCGGCGCTGTTCGAAAGGGCGATGCGGTGACCATAGACGCAGGAAGATAGGGATCACCCGCCCCGTTCGTCACCGGCCTGGTCGTGCGTCGTCCCCGTCTCCTCGGCCAGCCGTACCGCGGCCTCCGTCAGGACGTCAGGAGCGTACGGCAGCCAAACATATTTCACCGACCTGGCCCCCACGGGGCACCAGCCGCCCCGCCGTGCCGTCCTGACAGCTTGCCGATCCGGATCCGCCTGGAAGGCGGATCCGGTGGCAAGAGGATCGCGACGCGCAGGCAACTCCTTGACGCACAGCCGAAGCAGATCGAGCCGTTCGCGCCGACAGGCGAACCGCCGCTGCTTCGGCTGCTCGCCTGATCATGAGCGCCGAGCGCGTGACCGAGCGACACAAGCCCCCAGGTGCAACGTCTGCCGGCGCACGTCGAAAACCGAAGAGCTCCCCCGCTGTGATCACCCATCACCCATCACCCCCGCGGGACCAGTGCCGCCCAGCAACCGAACGCCACCTGTGTCCGTCCTGCAGGTCGACGGCGGCGTGGCCGTGACACCAGGCCCCTCGCGCCTCACCCGTCCCCAGCATCTTCCGGAAGGTGGAACCAAATGACCTCGAAAAGGCGGCTCCTGACCCTCTCGGCGGTCACAGCCCTGGGCCTGACCGGGCTCAGCGGACCGGTGACCGCGACGGCGAGCCCCCAAGGCGCGACGGCACTCACCTGGGGCACCTGTCCAGCCAGGTCACAGGCGCCGCGCGGCACCTACTGCAGCACGATCAAGGTTCCGCTGGACTACACGAAGCCGACCGGACGTCAGATCACCCTCACCTTGTCCATGGTGGGCAGCCGGGACGCCGAACGGACCCTGGTGGTCAACCCGGGCGGCCCCGGGCAGTCGGGCATCGAGGCGGCGCAGCCGGTATGGGCCGCGATGCCTCCCGAGGTCTCGGCGAAGTACAGCGTCGTCAGTTTCGATCCCAGGGGAGTCGGCGAGAGTTCCCCGGTCTCCTGCGGCGACGCCGGCAAGCTCATCAAACACCCGGCTCCGGACTACACACCGGCTGATGCCAAAGCCGAGCAGGCCCGGGTGGCGATCGCCCGGGGCGTCGCTGAACGGTGCGCCACCGCGTCCGGCACCCTGCTGAACTCGATCTCCACCGCGAACGCCGCGCGCGACATGGACCGCGTCCGGGCAGCGCTCGGCCGGTCCAAGCTCGACTACCTGGGCTACTCCTACGGCAGCAAGCTGGGGGCAACATACGCCACACTGTTCCCCTCCCACACCGGCCGGATGATCCTCGACGGCGTGGTGGACCCCGACGTCACCGAATACGCCGCCACCTACGAGCAGGACCCGGCACTCGAACAGCGCACCCGCCAGTTCTTCGCCTGGGCCGCCCGCAACGACCACGCCTACCATCTGGGCACCACCGAGGCCGAGGTGTCGGCCACCTGGACAGCGGTTCGAACCAAGCTGCGTACCGCCCCCGCGAGCGGGCAGGCGGGCGCGACCGAACTGGACGACCTGCTGGCGTCGTCCCTCTACACCGACCTGTCCTGGCCGGACCTGGCGAGCATGGTCGCGGACTACCGCAAGGGAGACCCCTCGTCGCTGGTCGGCGCCTCCAAGCAACTGGCGGCCGGTGCCGTCAACCCCGCCCAACTCGCCTACAACTGCGTGGACGACTCCTGGCCGCGGAACTGGAAGACCTGGCACGACGACACCACTGCTGCGGCGAAGAAGGCACCTCTGTTCGCCTGGATGTACACCTGGATCAGCGCGCCCTGCGCCTTCTGGAAGGCGTCCACCGCCGCACCGGTGAAAATCGGGTCGGTGAAGGTCCCACCGGTGCTGCTGCTCCAGTCCCACGACGACCCCGCGACACCCCTCGTCGGCGCGCAGCGGATGCGCCAGGCGCTTTCCGGCTCCCGCCTGGTGGTCGCAGGCGGCGGCAACCACGGCCAGTACCTGTTCGACGGCAACGCCTGCATGGACGGATACGGAAACCGCTACCTGCTCACCGGGAAGCTCCCCCCGGCGGACGCCACCTGCAAGGGCAGTCCCTCGCCGACCCCCTGACGACGCGTTCCCAAGGGGCGCGGAGCGGTACGTGAGCCAGGCGCGCCGTGAAAGCAAGCGCCCTCGGATCACCCGACCAGGGCGCGGTGCGCGACGGCTCGGCTGCCCGCCCTTCGCTGCCGGCGGCCAGAGGGCCACCCGCCCCGACGCATGCGGCGGCGGGGCGGGACAGCCGGTCGTGGCGGTGCCAAGGGCCGGATCGGCGTCCGTGCGGCGGACAACGGCACCGCGCGGCGACGGCCGGTCTCGATCAGCGTGCCGTGCGAACCGGGAGACCAGGCGTGGCCGGGACAGTGGGGGTACCGGTGCCCGTGCCGCGGCAGTCCTTCGGGACCGCCGGGAACGCTGTGACCGCCTCCGGCGCACCCTTGCCGCCCTCGACACGGGTGACCAGCTTGGGTGCCGCCGTGTTCGCACCCTTGATCCGCGCCACGATCCCGGCGTCAGCGGGCAGCGAGGGGTGGTTCCTGTCCAGCGGCATCAGCACCGGTCGCTCCTTGCCGTCGTCGTAGACCGACGTGAAGGAGACCCGGGGCCCGCTGGGGCGGTTGCTCATGTGCGCCAGGGTGCCCGCCCCGATGGACTGCACCCGGGTGGCGGTGCACTTGTCCGCCGGGGGCTCACCGCCCGTGGCGGCCTGCGGGTCGAAGGAGGTGATGATCCCGTCCGCGCTCAGGACGACGTAGATCGCCTTACCGCCGGGGTCGACGATCTCCTCCCCGGCGTAGACGTGCGACAGCCCGCCGTGGCCGTCGTCGACCGCGTGCGTCTGAAGGGTCAGGAACGCACCGCCCGCAGGCCGCTTCAGCTTCGCCCGCCACTGGTTCCTGCCGGTCTGCTCGACGACCGCGGTGTAGCCGCGGGCGATCGTGAACGTACCGGGCCCGCGGAACTGGTTCTTGCCCGAGACGGCGATCCAGGACCCGAAGTGCCCCTGCGGGGTGAGGAACACGTACTCGCCGTTGTCCTGGCCCGCCACGGTCTCACCGTTCGCGTCGATGACGCTGGTGCCGTAGTAGGTGACGATCCGGCCCCAGTAGTGGGAGGCCGAGACACGGTAGATCTCCACGAATCCGCCACCGGAGGCCAGCTGCTCGGTACGGACCATGGTGCCACCCGGGTTCTGCCCGGCCACGACACCCTGGTGCGCGGCGGGTGCGGCCACGGCGGCAGGCACGGCGCCCACGACCGGGACGAGGGCGGCGACCGTGGCGGCGCAGAGCAGGCCGAGGCGCCGGGCGGTCGGACGGGTCAAGGACATGTTTCCCCCTGGGAATGGATAACGGTCGGTGGTTCATCCCCTCGCGCTGTGCCTTCCGGCGCCGAAGCGGGCCATCCGGTCACGATGTCCCTCGGTCGCCGCAACACTGGTCAGGCGCGACGTGATCATCCTCGCCTGCCGTCTTGTGCCGGTCTGCGCCGGAATCGTCACTGCCGCGTAACAGGCGGGCGCTCGACCGCCGGCCGCGGCTTCATTGGCAGGTCTGCGCCGCCTTTGTCGGACCGTCGAGCCCATGGTGAGCTGGCTGGGCGGCCTCCCCCGCCTTCCACGCCGCTACGAGCGCAAGGACGAGCGCTTCCTCGCCTTCACCGGCCTCGCTGAGGCTTCGATCTGCTACCGCCGACTCCCCACCTGACCGCCGTCCGGGCCGACTGCGCATGAAGGAGGAGGATGATCCCCGTGAGCGAAGAGAGCGAGTACGAAGCCGTAGCCCCTCTGTGGCAGGAGCACCTGGATGCGGAGTTCCCCGCCGCACTGCGCGGCGCGGAACTGGACGGCATCGACCTGGTGATGCTGGACGCGGACATCGCCGGCTGCGTGTCGACCTGGTGCGGCAACGGCGGGTTCCTCGACGCGGAGCGCCTCCGGACGCTGCGCCGCTGCGTCACCGAACTCGACAAGGTCCTGCCCCTCCTCATGAACGCGGAAGAGCTTCGCTACTACAAGCGCCTGCACCGACTGGCGACTCACCTCACCGTTCGGCCCACGCCTCACCCATGACACGACGGCCAAGGCTCGGGTGCCGGCGCAGACGCACCAGCCATCCGCTCCGGTGGACCTGCGCGCGCCGCGGACCGGTTACTTGCGCCGAGCTACGGCTCGGCGGTTCACGCCTGGAACTCGGTGAGATCGATGGCGTGCACACGCAGGGGGTAGCCGTACACCGGGTGTGCCGTCTCCCGCTCGGGCACCATGCCGAGCTTGCGGATGACGTTCTCGGAGGCGTCGTCACCCACCCGGTTGATGCTGATGACACGGTCCAGGCCGCGGTCCTGGAGAGCGAACTCCAGCGTGGCGTGGGCGGCCTCGGACGCGTACCCCTGGCCCCAGAACTGTGAGCCGATCCGCCAGCTGATCGCCACGGCGGGCATCACCTCCGGCAGGAACTCGGGCACGGACAGTCCCGTGAAGCCGATCAGTTCACCCGAGGCCAGCAGCTCGACGGCGAAGAGTCCGAAGCCCTCCTCGTCCCACTCCTCCTCCCACCGCTCGATGTCCTCGGCCGTGTGGTCCAGGTCGCGCACCGAGCCGTCGTCGATCCAGCACATGACCCGTGGGTCGGCGTTGATGTCCGCCATCGGTGCGAGGTCGTCGTCGTGCCAGCTACGGAGGAGGAGACGGGGGGTGCGGATCTCGGTCATGCGCCCATCCTGCCGAAAGCAGGCGCCGCATCGGTAATCCGCGGCGGCCGTGGCGGTGGATCACCGCCGGCGGCCGCGCGGCCGCCGGGTCCGGATACGGCCAGGCCGACGGCCCGTCACCCAGCGGGCCCGGCGGGACGCGTGCCGTTCACGACATCGGGGCCCCGATCGAGTCGTCGACCGTGCCGGTGAGAAACGAGGTGGTGGGCAGGCTTCCGTTCGCCCCGCGCGCCGCGGTCGCCGACGCTGCGCCGGTGCGGTGCGGCCTCGATGTGGTCCAGCCTTGCCGGTCACAGGAGTCGACGCCGTTGCCGAACGACCCGCGAAGGCCACGATCAACGATCCAGCCGGCCTCCGGCGCCGCGCCTCGTGCGGGGCAAGGCCACCGCCGGCTGACCCGGCGAGTTCGGGCACCGACAACAGACCGTCACAGGTCGACTCTGCCGGGCCTACTCCGAGGGCTCACGCAGGCGCACGGCGAGGGCCGCGATGTCGTCGTCGAGGCGTCCTCTGCTGTAGTCGAGGAGGTCGCGGTGCAGAGCCGTGAGCAGCTCATGGGGTGGCGTCGGGGGCTGTCGGCGCATCCAGGCGGCCAGCGGGAAGAACTCGCCGTCGTGGGCGCGGGCCTCGGCGACCCCGTCGGTGTAGAGAAGCAACAGGTCGCCGGGGGCGAAGTCGAAGGTGTCGACGGTGTAGTGGTCGCCGATCAGCTCCGCAAGGTTGAGCAGTGGCGAGGGGGTGGTGGGTTCAAGGGCACGGAGTTCCCCGCGGTTCAGGAGCAGCGGCGGGGGGTGTCCGCAGTTGAGGATCTCGATACGTCTTCCTTCGTGCGGGATCTCGACGAGAAGGGCGGTGGCGAAGCGCTCCATCGGCCCTTCGGGGGGAAAGGCGGCGTTGTACCGGGTGCTGCTGGCGTCCAGCCTGCGCGCGACGCTGACGATGTCGGCCTCGCCGTAGGCCGCCTCCCGGAAGGCGTTGACGATCGCCGCGGCCGCCCCCACGGCCGGCAGGCCCTTGCCCCGCACATCACCGATGAGCAGCCTGACCCCGTAGCGCGTGTCGACCACCTCGTAGAAGTCGCCGCCGATACGGGCCTCCGCCGCGGCCGCGAGATACAGCGACTCGATCTCGACGCTCCCGAAGCGGCGCGGCATGGGACTCAGTACCACCTGCTGCGCCGCGTCGGCGACGAGCCGCACCTGGAAGAGGGTCCGCTCCCGCTGGAGTCGGACATGGCTTCCGTACGCGGCCGCCACGGTGACCGCGACGATCCCCGCAGCCGTCCACCATGTTCCCAGACCGGGGAACACGAGGCTGAGGCCGATCATCAGAAAGAGGCAGACCGTTCCGAGCAGGACGGTGGGGAGCACCGGCCACATGGCGGCGGCGAGGGCCGGCGCCGCGGGCAGGAGGCGGCTGAAGGCCATCTCCGGGGGCGTGGCGTACGCCAGGCTGGCGATGACGACGGTCAGGATGACCGGCGACAGCCGCACGAAACTCCCCCGGCCGTAGCTGCGACGGAGCCGCGGCCGTCCAGACTCGATCACACTTCACAGAATATCTACGCAAGGGGGGCATAGCGCTCTGGCGGATCAGAGGTCGTCCTCCGCTGGAGTATCCGTACGGCACCGGCGAGGCGGTGCGGGCGCTCCCTCGGGCCGTCCACGGCCGGTGCCGCCGCTGTGTCACCGGCTGGGCTCGGGGAGGGGCTGTTCGGTCCAGATGGACTTGCCGGTACGGGTGTGGCGGGTGCCCCAGCGCTCGCAGAGCGCCGAGATGAGCTGCAGGCCGCGGCCGCCCTCGTCGGTGGCGGAGGTGTGGCGGATGTGCGGCGTGGTCAGGCTGGCGTCGGAGACTTCGCAGATCAGTGCGCGACTGCGGAGCATGCGCAGCCGGATGGGGCCGCAGGCGTGCCGTACGACGTTTCCGACCAGTTCGCTGACCAGGAGTTCGGTGGTCATGACGAGGTCCTCGTCGGCCAGGTCCCAGTCGTCGAGCTGGGCGCGGACCAGCTCGCGGGCCTGGCTTGCCGCCATCGGGTCCTCCGGCAACGGCCACTCGGCGATGTTCTGCGCGTCCAGCGGGTGGGTGCGGGCCAGCAGCAGGGCGGCGTCGTCGCTCAGCGCGCCGTGGGCGGGCAGGAGCGCGGAGGTGAGGGTGGCGCAGAGAGCGTCCAGGCCGGACGCGTCGGCCGGGGAGGCCGGCATGGCGTTCACGGACCGTGAGAGGAGCTCGGCGAGGTGGCGCATGCCCGTGGTGACGTCCCTGTCCTTGCTCTCGACCAGTCCGTCGCTGTAGAGGGCGAGCAGGCTGCCGGCGGGCAGCAGGGTCTCGCGGGTCTCGAAGGGCGGAGCGGCCACCCCCAGGGGCGGGTCCGGGGCCATGGACAGGAAGGTGACGGTGCCGTCGGGGTGGGCGACCGCGGGGGGCGGCTGGCCGGCGCTCGCGTACGACAGAAGCCGGGTCACCGGGTCGTAGACGCCGTACAGGCAGGTCGCGAAGGCATCGGTGCCCAGCTCGCCGACGATGTCGTTGAGGTGGCCGAGGATCTCGTCGGGCGGCAGCTCCAGTTCCGAGAGGGTGCGGGCGGCCGTGCGGAGCCCGCCCATGGTGGCGGCCTCGGCCATGCCGTGGCCCATGACGTCGCCGATCACGAGCGCCACCCGGGCCGCGGAGAGCGGGATCACGTCGTACCAGTCGCCGCCGACGTCGGCTCCCTGTTTGGCCGGCTGGTAGCGCGCCGCGGTCGTCACCTCGGGCAGCTCGGGCAGTGCCTGGGGCAGCAGACTGCGCTGGAGGGTGCGGGCCCGGGTCGTCGCCTCGTCGTAGAGCCCGGCCCGTTCCAGGGCCTGTGCGATGAGTCCGCTGAGCGCGGTCAGCAGCGTTCGTTCGTCATCGTCCAGCACCCGCGGCCGGTCGAAGGAGATCACCGCGGCGCCGATCCCGCGCCCGGACACGGCCAGGGGGAGAAAGGCCCATGCCTGCTTGCCGTCCTCCCGGACCAGGATCTTGGTCGCCGGGTAACGCTGCAGGAACTCCTCCGGGGAGGAGATGCAGAGAGGGGTACGGGTGCGCAGGGCGTCCCCCACCGGGTTCGCTGTGTCCCCCACGGTCCACTCGCCGTCCAGCAGCCGGGTGAAGCGTTCCGCGTATCCCCGGGAGCCGACGACGGTCAGCCGGTCGCCGACGGCGCCGAGCACGATGAGTCCGGTGGCCCCCAGGGGTGTCATCACGCCGTCGGCCACCGCCGCCATCACGTCCTGGGCCGTGACGGCCTCCGCCAGCTCCCGCGTGATCCGCTGCACCAGGGCCGCCCGCTCCTCGGCCGCCCGCTCCGCGGATGCCCGCTCGGCCTCGCGCAGATGCCGCTCGGTGGTGTCGGTGATGTAGAGCGTGAGGCCTTCCGGCACCGGCACCAGCCGCAGGTGGTACCAGGACGTCCCGTCCGGCCCCGGTATGTCGAATCCGGCCGGCCGGCCCTCGGCCGCCGTGGCCCGGCACCGTTCCTCCAGCCCCGGTACGACGCGTACCGCGGGAAGGTCCCAGAGCACCGCTCCGGCGACGTCCCCCGCGGTGCCCAGGAGCCGCTCGGCGGCCTGGTTGAGGAATCCGATGCGCCAGTCCGTGTCCAGGGAGACGAAGCCGTCACTCATGTGCCGCAGGGCCCACCCCACCGACTCGGCGGCGGCGTGCGTCTCGCTGCTGTCCCGGAGGGTGCCGGTCACCTTGACCGGCGCGCCCTCCTCGTTCGTGACCGTCCGGGCACAGGCCTCGATCCAGAGGTACGTGCCGTCCTGGCGCCGTATGCGGTACTCGTTCTGGAAGCCGCCGCGCAGCTGGATGCCCGTGTCGAAGCCGGCTACCGCCCTCGGCAGGTCGTCCGGGTGGATCAGCTCCGCCCACGCTTCGATGCCGCCGGTCATCACCCCCGGATCGATGCCGGCCAGCACCTCCCCCACGGGCTGGTCGGAGGTCAGCTCGCCGGTGCGCAGGTCCCAGGTGTACGTGAGGGAGGGCACCCCTTCCACGTCCCACGCGGGTGCGGGCTTGCGCGGCCCCGGCCCGTCCTCCAGGGCGCGCAGCAGGGCGGGGGACGGGTTGAGGATCCCGGACGACCGGAGCCTGCCGGACATCCAGGCCGCCACCTCGTTCAGGAACGCGCACTCCGCGGCCCCGGGCTCGTCACCCGGGGCGAAGAGGACGGACAGCGCGCCGCGTCGCCGGCCGCCGCCCGGAACGGGGACGGCCAGGTGCCCCATCCCGGCGGGCAGCCGGGAAGGCCACAGGGCGGCGGGGTCCCGGCCGGGCACCGGGTCGGGCGGGGCCAGGTCGGGCTGCCAGGTGAGGGTGTCGTTGCGGGCGGCCGTGCTGGGCGGCGCCGTGCCCCGTACCGGGATGATCAGCCAGGGCCGGGTCATCGACTCCGGCAGGCCGCTGTCGGCGACCAGGTAGAGGATGCCGCTCATGCCGCCGCCGGGGAGATGCACCATGCCGCCCAGACCCCGCACCTCGGCCACGGCCTGCTGGAGGGCGGTCAGCAGCACCTCGACATCGTGCCGGTCCTCATCCACGGCGTCGAGCAGCCGCATCCGCATGCGGTGTCGTTCCAGGGGTCGCGCGGTCCGTATGCTCCGCATTCCTTGTGGCTGGTGCAGCGGACGGGGAGTGGGGGGCGTGGACGAGCCGATGTCATGCACATCGCTGCCTCTGGTGTTCACCACGGCCGACTCTCGCCTCCGCTCATCGCTCGGCTGCTCACTGGGCTGGATGTGATCAGATACGGACCTCGTGATCAATATCCGGCGATCCATCCTAATCCGAATGAATTTTGGCGATTTAACCCCGCTCTTACGGGTTTCCGCAACAGATCGACTGTATGTGGCGTCGACTCACTCTCTGTTGCCGCTCTCCAGGACCCCCTGTGGTGACCAAGCAGACCCAACGGGGCGCAGCTGCTGACCCATTCGGTCGGCCGGGGCGACGTTGTGAGAGCAGCACCATCAGGATCCGGCCCAGCTCCATGCCAAGGCCTCGTCTCCGTCGTCGCGTTGCCACGGAGGACAGCGAGTCTTCCGCGCGGACATGATCTTGTTCTGGGCGGTGGAGGGACGAAGCTCCGGGTGTCCGGCGGCTACTCGGCCGGCCAGATGACGAACGAAGGGAAGGCGTGTCGGCCGGGCCGGGCGCCGGTCTCTTCGAGCGCGGCGCGGATCTCGTGCAGGTGAGCGGTGGTCATCTGGAGCGGGGGCTCATCGGGCTGGTAGGTCGTGCGCACCGGGTAGTCCACGCCCGGTTCGGTGGTCATCTCGATATGGCAGCCCAGAACGTGGGTGACCGGTCGGCGTGCGGAGAACTCGATCAAGCGGTCGATGGTCCGGGCGAAGGCGGACCGGTCCTGGACGTAGAGCCGGCCCGGATAGACCGTGTCGCCGGTGAGCAGGAACCCGGTCCACGGGTCGTAGAACGTGACCGCTGCCTCGTGGTGCCCGGGGGTGGCGAGGCACTCGACCACGCGGCCTCCCAGATCGACGCGCGCCACACCGGTGGGGTCCTCGTCGAATCCGAAGTACCTCCAGGCGGTGGCGAGGTCCGCGCCGACCAGCGTGGTGCGGGGACGGTCGGCGAACTGGCCGTCGCCCGCGATGTGGTCGCCGTGCGGGTGGGTGTGCAGCACCAGCAGGTGATACCCCTGCCGGGGGTTTCGGGTGAGCCAGCCGTCGATGAGCTCGTCGACCACCCGGCGCAGGGGGAAGAACTCGGGGGAAGCGGTGGCGCCGGTGTCGATCAACACCGCCCGGGCGTTTCCGAACAGCAGGAACAGGAACGGCGCCTCGTAGTCGATCGCCATGTTCTGCCGCAGGATGTACGTGTGCTCGTCGTACGCGTGGACCTGGATGTCCGGGTCGGTGTTGTGCTTGGCCGACGGCGAACCGTGGATCCAGCGGACGTCCAGCCCCCGTGACGGGGAGACCTGGCCGGCGAAGTCGATGAAAGGGCTGCCCGCGTCCATGACGCCTCCACGGGTGCGTCGTCTTGGCGGGCCGGGTACGGCGCACATCTCGTCCGGGGCAGGCACCTGTGCGCCTCCGCGGTGACGCTACCACGGCGCTGATCGGCCCCTCTCCTCGTCCGAAGGCGCCGGCCACCGGGCCGCGGATGCCGCCGGCGGGTTCGGTTCAGCCGCTTTCCCGGTAGTTCATGAACCAGTGGGTGTCGAAGAAACGGGCCATCGTGAACGGGTGGTGCGGGTCGGTGAGGATGCGGCAGACGAACTCCGCGGTCTGGCAGTCGAAGGGGACGTCCTCGCCGTCGAAGGAGCGGATCCCCACGGGCCAACGATCGGGGTCGTCGCCGTCGGCCCTCCAGCAGTACAGGTTCTCGTGCTCCGTACTCGCCCAGATGAGCAGGCCGTCCTCCCGGAGATCCGTCCACGGCTCCTGGTTCAGGTGCAGGAATCCGTCGAAGGCGCCCTTGCCGAACGTCTCGACCATGCGCTTGTAGTCGCTCGGCAGCGCGGTGCCCAGGCGCGACTCCACTTCCGCCCAGTCCACGTCGGGCCGCTGGGCGGGCTGCGTCCAGCCGGTGATCCGGGTGAGCCGCTCCATCCAGTCGACGTCCTCGTCCGGAGCGACCGCCGAGGGCCCGGGGACCTCCCGGCGAGCCACCACCAGCACCGGCCGTACGATCCCCTCCGCGTCCCGCGCCGTACCCGTGCCGACCCACCGGTCCCCGTACGCCCACGCCCGTACGGTCACGGCCCGGTCCTCGAAGGGGACGAGGAGCGCCGCGCCCCGGGACTCGTCGACCGTCGGATCGGTGACGCCGTCGAGGACGAGGGCGCGCGGGGCGCCGTACCTGTCGCCGAGCAGTTCGGTCAGTTCCTGCAGGTCCACGTCGCCGGGCAGGTACATCCAGCCGTTCACCGGGCCGAGCCGGGCCAGCAGGTCGTCGACGTTCGCTTGGGTGAGCTCCATGGCGGACAGTAAAGCGGGCCGCACCGACAACGGCCGGACCGTCCTGCGACGACCACCATGACTCCACGACGGCCGGGACGGTCACGCGCCCTGCGGCGGACGGCACTCCTGGTGAGAGTCGGTCCGGGCGGCATCCGGATGGGACGGATTCCAGAGCCGGTCGGCCTCACCGCGGGCGACATGCTCCTCGTAGACCCTCACCTTGTACCGCATCACGGCCAAGGTCTCCTGCAACTCCCGGATCCGCTCCTCCACATGGGTTTCGTGCCGGCGCAGCAGCTCCAGCCGCTCGTGCTCGTTGCCCGGGCCCTGCCGTACCAGCTCGATGTACTGCCTGATCATCGCCAGTGGCATGCCCGAGGAGCGCAGCTTCGTGCAGATCGCCAGCCATTCCAGATCTTCCTCGTGATAGATCCGACGGCCGTTGGACAGGCGGCGCACCGGGTTGGCGAACAGGCCCTCCCGCTCGTAGAACCGCAGGGCGTGAACGCTCAGCCCACTGCGCTCCGCCACCTCGCCGATGCTCAGATCCATGAGCGACCCCCGTCACACAGCCCTTGATCTAGACCCGACTCTAGCTTCTAGCGTCGAGCTGTCGGCCCATCAGGCGATCGGAAAACGGGAGAGCGATGAGCGTGTGGTTTGTCACCGGTGCGGCGCGTGGTCTCGGGGCGGAGATCACCCGTGAGGCGCTGGAACGGGGGCACAGCGTGGTCGCCACGGCGAGGGACGTGTCGGCGGTGCTCCGGGCGTACCCGCAGAAGCCGGACG
Organism: Streptomyces filipinensis; assembly: GCF_014649495.1. Taxonomy (GTDB): domain Bacteria; phylum Actinomycetota; class Actinomycetes; order Streptomycetales; family Streptomycetaceae; genus Streptomyces; species Streptomyces filipinensis. The sequence goes on from NZ_BMTD01000022.1 coordinate 20,748, forward strand.
GTCTGCTGGCGGTGCGGGCGGACGTGACCGAACCGGAGCAGTTGACGGCCGCGGTGGAGGCCGCTCTGGCGGAGTTCGGCCGGATCGACGTCGTGGTCAACAACGCCGGTTACGGCCTCGTGGGCGCGATCGAGGAGGCTTCCGACAAGGCCGTCCGGGATCTGTTCGACGTCAACGTGTTCGGCGTGCTCAACACGTTGCGGGCGACCTTGCCGACGTTGCGGGCCCAGCGATCGGGACATGTCGTGAACATCGGCTCCGTGGGCGGCTTCGCCACCGCTCCGGCCGTGGGCCTGTACGGGGCGTCGAAGTTCGCCCTTGAGGGCATCTCCGAGGCGCTGCACGGCGAACTGGCACCGCTGGGCGTCCGCGTCACGATCGTGGAGCCGGGCGGGTTTCGCACCGACTTCCTCAACAGCTCCAGCATCCAGGTCGAACCCGCCTCCATCGCGGACTACGACGCCGGAGCGGGGCCGGTGCGCGAGGCACTGGCCGGGAACGACGGCCGTCAGCCGGGGGATCCCGCGAAGGGGGCCAGGGCCGTCGTCGACGTCACCGAGGTCGCCGAGCCCCCGCTGCGCCTGCAGTTGGGCGCGGACGCGGTGGAGCGCGTCGAGGCGAAGCTGGATCTGGTGCGACGTGAACTCGACGAGTGGCGGCACGTGGCACTGTCCACCGCCGTCTGAGGCTCAGCCCGCGGTCCTGGTCCTGATGAGCGGCGCGTCCCGCGTGAACTCCCGGAACCCGACACTGTGGTAGAGCCCGCGTGCCTCGGGATGCCCCGGCGCGCCCAGGCAGGCGACCGTCGTGTGCGTGGCCCCGGCCGCGCGTGCCAGAAGCATCCCGTGCAGGAGCATCGCCCTGGCCAGCCCCAGCCGGCGGTAGTCCGGATGCGTGCCGACCGGCTCGAACTCGGCGGTCCTGTTCACCTCGTCGAGCCACATGATCGTCGAGGATGCCATCGTCCCGTCCGGCGCCTCGACCAGGAGGTGCAGGTCGCCGCGGTACGGCGCCGTCCGCCGTACGCCCTGGTAGCCCTCGGCCGTGTACGTCGAGGGCGCCCAGGCGTCCAGGTGGGCCTGGACCGCGGCCTGCGGGCCGGCCTCGTCGGCGGTGCGGAACCGGAATCCGCGCGGCAGGACCGGCTGTTCCACGTCGGTGAGGTCCCGCTCGTTGAGCTGGGTCCAGGACCCGGTGTGGCCGAGCGCGTCCTGGTCGGCCGTATAGCCGTGCGCCGCCCATCGCTCCAGGCCGAACTCGTCGGCGGCGCTGGGCCTCACCGTACGCTCGGCATCCGCCGCCACGGCGTCGTACCAGTCGATCACCTCGTCGACCAGCCCGGCGTGACCGGGATGGACCTGATACGCCAGATAGGCGCCGGTGACGTCCTTCACCGACCCGTCGCTGCGCCTCACTCGGTGCGGAAGAGTGGCCCAGCTCCACGCCACCGGATCCGCGCCGGAGAACCACAGCCGACGCCGCCAGCTCGCGCCCTCGGCGGCGTGCCCCTTGCCCCAGTTCCAGGCCAGCTCGCCGTAGGAAGCGTCGCTGTTCACCAGGTCAGGACGGGTGGCGGTGACCCGCTGCGCCAGGCCCTGCATGAGCTGCACGTCCGCGGCCGTCACCAGCTCGGAGTCCGTCATGGTGGGTCACTCTGGCAGGTGCCCGCGACGCCGTCGAGCCGTTTTCCCGCGGCCGTGGATCGCGGCGGCCGAGCAGGGCCACGGTGAAGGCGGCCGGGGAACGGGCGGCGCGGGCTGCCGGCCCGGACGGCGGCTGTGACGGGTCTCGTCGTCCGGGCCGGCTTCGCGCGGATCAGGCGGTGCGTCAGGAGACGTTGACCGCGCTCCAGGCCGCTGCGACGGTGGCGTACTCCTGGCTGGTGGCGCCGTACAGGTCCTTGGCCGCGTTCAGAGTCGCGGTGCGGGCGCCCTTGTAGTCCGTGGTGGAGGTCATGTAGACGGTCAGTGCCCGGTACCAGATGGCGGAGGCCTTCTGGTTGCCGATACCGGTGACGGTGGAGCCGTTGCAGGTGGGGCTGTTGTAGGAGACCCCGTTGATGGTCTTGGCGCCGCTGCCCTCGCTCGCGAGGTAGAACCAGTGGTTGCCGACGCCCGAGGAGTAGTGCACGTCGAGGCGGCCCACCGACTTCGACCAGCAGTCGGCGGAGCGGCCGTCCAGGGACGGCTTGTCGAAGCGGCGCAGCCACGGCGGGGTGGACTGGTCGCTGAAGAGGTAGTCGGGGGTGTCGACCGGGTTGTCGGCGTACCACTCGACCATGGTGCCGAGGATGTCGCTGGTGGCCTCGTTCAGGCCACCCGACTCACCGCTGTAGCGGAGGTTGGCGGTGGCCGAGGTGACGCCGTGGGTCATCTCGTGGCCCATGGTGTCGAGGTCGACCTGCTCGGGGTCGGTGGTGCCGTCGCCGTCGCCGGTCATCATGCAGAAGCAGGAGTCCGACCACTGGGCGTTGTCCCAGTTGGTGCCGACGTGGACGAAGACGGTGGCGCCGCGGCCGTCGTTCTTGATGCCGTTGCGGCCGAACGTCGTCTTGTAGTAGTCGAACGTCTCGGCGGTGTTGGCGTGCGCGTCGACGGCGGCGGTGGCGCGGTCGGTGGAGAACTTCCTCCCGTCGCCCCAGATGTCGTCGGCGTCGGTGAACACGGTGCCGGAGGAGCTCTTCAGGGACGAGGACGACAGGTTGTGCGCGTCCTTGGTGATGTGGCCGCGCACCGGGTCGATCAGGGCGAAGGTGCCGTCGGCCTGCTGGGTGGTGTCGATGGCGATGTCACCGGTGTACTCGGAGTGGCCGGTGCCGGTCGCCTCGCGCTCCGCGGAGTAGTGCTCGATCGCCGCGCCGGTGGTGGCGTCGGTGACGAAGACCTCTCCGTGCGGCTGGCCCTTGTCGCCCAGGCCCTGCACGGTGGTGCGCCAGGCCAGCCGGGGGGTGCCGTCGGCGGCCCACACGATCAGCTGCGGCGTGGACTTGGCCTTGTGCACCGACCCGCGCGAGCGCTTGAGGGCACTGGCCGCGGTGCCCTTGGCGCCGACGGCGGGGGTGACGGAACTGAGCGCCACCCGGTGGGCCTTGGCGCGGGTGGATCCCTTGAGCGAGCCGTCGGCCTTCTGGTGGACGACGAAGTCGCCGCCCACGACGGGCAGGCCGCGGTAGGTCCGTTCGAAGCGCACGTGCTGGGTGCCGTCGGCGTCGACGACGACGTCCTTCACTCTGAGTCTCTGGCCCGGGCCGAAGCCGAAGGTGTCGGCGTGCCGGGTCACGTTGGCCTTGGCGTGGGATATCGCCGTGTCGCGGACGGAGGTTCCGCGCACCGCACGGGTCTGCGAGTGCGCGGGTACGGCCATCGCACCCGTGGTGAGGGCGCCGGCGGCGACCACCGCGGAAAGGGCGAGAAGGGGACGGGGCATGACGGGGTGATTCCTTCGCTCGTCGTGGGGTGACGACGTCCTGGGACGTTGACGCGAAGTGTTCAGCAGGTGACATGTCCCTGACGTGACTCCATCTGGGCTATAACGGCGGAGCTATAGGGCAGGGCGAGCGGCGGCCCGTCCGGTCACACGCGCTCGCCGAGGGCGAACTCCCGGCCTCCGTCCTCCCACCAGGCCAGGTACCGCGGCCGCTGCCGCACCAGCGACAGATATCCGGCGAGCACACGCTCGCACGCCGCGTCGGCGAGCTCGGGCGGAACCGAGTCCCTGTTCCAGGCCAGCAGCAGCCGCCGGTGGAAGGGGACGCCCACGAGCGGCCGCTGCACGGTGCCCTGGGCCGCGACATCGGCGGTCGGCCATACGCCGCAGACGGCACGCCGGCCGGCGACCAGGATCTGCGCCACGGACAGGTCCGGCGTCACATGGGCGATGCGCGGAGTGAATCCCGCCGACTGGCAGGTGAGATGGAGGTACGCGTGCACACCGCTCTCGTCGGCCTCCGGCATGACCCAGTCCTCGCCCGCCAGCTCGGCGAGGCCGACCGTCTCCTGGCGCGCGAGCGGGTGGTCCTCGGGGAGCAGGACGAAGACCGGCTCGCGCAGCAGGGTGCGCGTCGCCACCGACTCGCCGACCGGAAGGGGGAATCCCGGGAACTCGCCGTACACCGCGATGTCGCATTTCGACAGGCCCAGCGCCTTCACCAGGGTGTGCACGGAGCGGCGGGCGTCTATGGTGAGCCGTCGCTCCGGAACGAGTTCGAAGAGGGCGGAGACCAGCAGGGACACCAGGGAGCCGGCGGTTCCGCCCGCCCGCAGCGGGGCGGTGGCCTGTCTGTCCGCCTCGGCCGCCGAGCGCGCGTGCTCACGCAGCCGGTCGAAGCCGACGACGAGGTCACGGGCGCAGCGCAGGACGTACTGGCCGTTCTCGTTCGGCTTCACCCCGTCGGCGCCCCGGACGAAGAGCGGGCCGCCCAGCTCGTGTTCGATCCGCTTCAGCTGAGCGCTCGTGGCCGGCTGGGAGAGCTGCAGCCGTGCGGCGGCCTTGCGGATACTGCCGGCCTCGGCGACGGTGAGCAGGATACGGAGGTGCCGGAACTCGAGGTGCATGACCATTCCCCGCTCAGCGCGGAGGCACCCGAACCCCCGTGACCAGCAGAACACGTTGCCCGACGGCAGTGGTGATCAAGAGTGGGCCGGGCCTGTGCGGGCGGCAACCACGGAACGGTAAAACCTCGGGTTCCGAGCCGGACATGCCGGTGCCCGGTGCCGCCCGGGCACCGGGAGAGGGAACCGCGTTCCTCGCGGCGATCACGCCCTGGGGCCACGCCTTCCAACGGGTGAAACCGGGCGTGCGGTGAGCGGCGGCCGATGCGGCACGGGAAGCCCCTCTGCGTACCGGACACGTCAACGGTCAGGGAGCACCCCGATGCCGAAGTTCCTCATCCAGGCCACCTACACACCCGAGGGCGCGAAGGGGCTGCTCGAAGAAGGCGCGAGCGGCCGCCGCGCGGCCGTCGACCAGGTCGTCGCCGGCCTCGGCGGGCAGGTCGAGGCCGTGTACTTCGCCTTCGGGAAGGACGACATCGTGCTCATCGTCGACTTCCCCGACCCGGTGTCCATGGCCGCAGTCAGCCTCACCGTGAAGGCCAGCGGCGCCCTCACCACCCGGGCCACCCCCCTGCTCACCCCCGACGAGGTCGACGAGGCCACCCGCCGCCAGGTGCCCTTCCGCGCACCGGGCCGGTAGACCGGCCCCCCCGAGCCGCGGTCACACCGGCGCCGAAGGGCGGATGTTCTGGTTGAGGCGGAACAGGTTGGTCGGATCGTAGGTGTCCTTCACGCTCACCAGCCGTTCGTACACCGCGTCGGGGTACGAGGCGCGCACCTTGTCCTCGGCGGCGTCACCGGTGAAGTTGACGTACATGGCCCCGTGCCCGTGGCGTGCGATCTCCTCGCGGGCACCGCGGGCCCAGGCGACGTGGGTGTCGAAACCCACCCTGTCGGGGGACCGCGCGATCACGTTGCACAGCACGCTCGCCTCCCGCTGGCTGAAGGCCGTGGCCTCGGCCGGGACACGGGCGAACGCACCGCCCAGTTGGTGCAGGTGCAGTTCGCTGAACGGGGTGGGTGTCGTCAGGTGCCGTCGCAGCAGAGCGTCGATCGCGGCGTCGGACGGCTCGATGAACGCGGACGTGAAGTAGGTGGGGGCGCCGGCCGCCCACAGCGGGTCGAGCAGCGACTGCATCGCGGTGTACGGCATGGGGCCCATGACGTCGGCGATGGGCGTCCCGAGCGTGCGCAGCGGACCGACGGCCGCCTCGCCCGCCGCCGGGTCGCCGGCGTACATGCCGAGTACGGCCACGACGCGGGTGCCGTGGACCTCCTCGGGCAGGAACGGCAGCGGAGGCGCCGTCGTCAGGTTGACGAGTGTCGTCAGGTCGTCGGGGGCGTCGCCGATCAGTGCGCGCCAGCCGGTGACGACCTGCCGGGCCTCTTCGAGCGGATAGACGATCAGGCCGGCCAGGACCTGGGGGCCCACCGGGTGCAGCTGGTACTCGAGGGACGTGACGACACCGAAGTTGCCGCCGCCGCCCCGCAGGGCCCAGAACAGCTCGGGGTGCTCGTCCGGGCCGGCGCGGACCACGCGGCCGTCCGCGGTGACCACCTCGGCCGCCGTCAGGTTGTCGGAGGCCAGCCCATGGCGGCGCAGCAGCCAGCCCACCCCGCCGCCGAGGGTGAATCCGGCGATGCCCGTGGTGGACACCAGGCCGCCGGTCACGGCGAGTCCGAAGGCCTGGGTCTCGTGGTCGAGGTCCCCCCAGGTCATGCCGGCCTGGGCGACCACCCGGCGCCGCGCGGGATCGACGACGGCGCCCTTCATCGGCGACAGGTCGATGACGATCCCGTCGTCGCAGGTCGAGAACCCGGCGATGCTGTGCGCGCCGCCGCGCACCGCGACGAGCAGGTCCTGGCTGCGGGCGAACTCGACGGCACGGATCACGTCCGCGGTCCCGGCGCAGCGCACGATCACGGCCGGGTGTTTGTCGTGGGCCCCGTTCCAGACCGCGCGGGCCTGGTCGTACTCGGCGTCGCCGGGACGGACGACGCTGCCGCGCAGGCCTGCCTCCAGTTCGGCGAGGGTGGCGTCCCCCAGGATGCCCCGGGCCGTGTCGATCGACATGGTCAGCTCCTTGGTGTGCGTGTTCTTCGCTGACACCCAGGACCGTAGGGAGCCCCTCTTAGCAGTCACTCAGCAGCCGCTTTGCCGGTGGGCCGCCGGGGCGTCGAGCGCCGCAGGACGGCCTGGCCGCGGGTGTCGCCGAAGTGGGCGAAGAGGTCACCGGCCCGGGCCGCCGCCGCGTCGGCGGCCTCGCGGTCGCCCGCGCGCCACAGCAGCTGCGCCAGCATGAGGGCGGCCCATCCGGCGGCGGGGTGCGATCCGGCGATGTGCTCCAGGCGCTGGGCGCGGGTCAGCAGCGTACGGGCCCGCGCCGGGTCACCGGCGGCCCGGGCGACGAGGGAGAGATGGAGCAGGCTGTTGGTGGCGCCCGGGATGTCGTCGGTCTCCTCGAAGCCGGCGAGGGCCCGGGCGATGGTCGCCCGCGCGCCGTCCGTGTCGCCGTCGGCCAGGTGGAGCAGGCCCAGGCAACCGAGGGTGATGCCCTCCTCGCGGCGGTCGCCGAGCCGGCGTCTGATCGCCAGTGCCGTCTCCAGGTGCTTCCTCGCCGTGTCGTGGTCGCCGTGGCCGCGGTGGACGTTGCCGAGGACGTTGAGGGCCAGGGACTCCCCGTGCGGGTCGTCGAGCGCGCGGAAGCAGTCGGCGCTGTGTTCGGCCGCCGCGACGGCTGAGCCGGTGTCACCGTCCAGGCGGCCCGCCCACGCCAGGTTGGCCAGGGCGTAGCCGCGTGCCCGCGCCGGGCCGACCGTGCGGCCGGCGAGGACCGTCTCCTCGAAGAACAGCGACACCTGCCCGGCCGTGTCGGTCCCGGCCGCGTAGCCCGGGGTCATGACCGGGAAGAACGGTTCGGTGCCGGCCTCGACGTCCTCCAGCAGCCGGATGCTTTCCGCGCAGGCCCGGCGGGCCGCCCGGCCCTCGCCCCGGCACACGGCCCAGACACCCTCCAGGTGCGCGGCGGCGGCGAGGACCGCGGGGGCGCCGGCCTCGTGGGCGAGGGTGCGGGCCAGGCCGAGGGCGGTGCGGGCGTCGTCCCACGCGCCGCTCATCCAGAGCAGGACCGCCTGCTGTCCGTACGCGTTCGCCAGCGCCGCCGGGTCCGGCCGCCGCCGGTGCATCCGGACGAGCTGCCCTGCGATGTCCTCCAGGGGGGAGCCGTCACCGAGGCGGATCGCCAGCACGGCCCGCCCCATCAGCGCCCGCGCCCGCTGCGGGGAGGGCTCCGGTGCGGCGGCCAGGGCGTCCTCCAGCCACCTGCGGCCCTCGGCGAGGTGCCCGCGTTCCGGCCAGAACGAGCGCAGCGCGGCGGCCAGGCGGAGCGCGTCGTCCGGTTCGTGGCGCAGCAGGGAGCGCAGCGCGGCCCGGAGGTTGCCGTGGTCGGCCTCCAGTTCCAGCGACGCCGCTCCCGAGACACCGGTGGGCGGCTCGCGGTCCCGGGCCTCGGCGAGTGCCAGGTAGTGGCGCCGGTGCCGGGCCTCGGTGGCCGCTTGTTCCCCGGCGGCCCGGAGGCGGTCCGCGGCGTACTGGCGGATCGTCTCGAGCAGCCGGTAGCGGACCTCGTCCTGCCGGGCCTCCACCGAGACCAGCGACTTGTCGGCGAGCCGGCCCAGGACGTCGAGCACGGCGGTGTCCTGTGCGGTGTCCGCGCACACGTCCTCGGCCGCGGCGAGGGAGAACCCGCCCGCGAAGACGGCCAGCCGCCGGAACAGGCGCCGTTCCTCTTCGTCGAGCAGCCGGTGGCTCCACTCCAGGGTGGCCAGCAGTGTCTCCTGCCGGGTCACGCCGTGCCGGGTGCCCCGGCTGAGCAGCGCCAGCGCGTCGTCGAGGCGTTCGGCGATCTGACGCGGCGCCAGTACGTGCACCCGGGCCGCCGCGAGCTCCAGGGCCAGGGGCATCCCGTCGAGCCGGAAGCAGATCTGGGCCACGGCCGCCGCGTTCTGCGGCGACAGCCGGAATCCCGGGTCGGCGTCGGCGGCGCGCTCCGCGAACAGCCGGACGGAGGCGAAACGGCCCAGTTCCGCCACGGTGGGCAGCCGGCGCGGATCCGGCAGCCCGAGCGAGGGCACCCGGAAGGTGCGTTCACCGTAACTGCGCAGCGCCTCCCGGCTGGTCGCGAGGACGAAGACGCCCCGGCAGCGGGCGATGACCCGCGCGGCCAGCGACGCGCACGCGTCGATCAGGTGCTCGCAGTTGTCCAGTACCAGCAGCATCTCCCGGGCGCCGAGCTGTGCGACCAGGTTCTCCAGGCTGTCGCCGGACGGCGGCAGGTGCAGTCCCAGCGCGGAGGCGACGGCTTCGGGTACGAGGTCGGGTTCCGCCAGCGCGGCGAGGTCCACGAAGCACGCGCCGTCCCGGAACTGCTCGCCCCGGCGCGCCGCCACGGCCAGCGCGAGCCGGGTCTTGCCGCAGCCGCCGGCCCCGGTGAGGGTCAGCAGTCTGCCGCGGGCGAGCAGGTGCTCCACCTCGGCGATCTCACGCTCCCGGCCGACGAGGGCGGTCGCGGGCGCGGGCAGCGGATGACGGGTGTCGTCCCCGGGCCGCGCGGGCGCCTCGACCGAGTCGGCCAGCAGCGCGCGGTAGAGGCGGCGAGTCCGCGGGTCGGGGTCGGCGCCGGTGTCGCGCTGTAGCGCGTCCCGCAGCTGTTCGTAGCCGGTCAGCGCCTCCCGGCGGCGGCCTGCGCCGGCCAGGATCCGCATCAGGGCCCGGTGGCCGGGCTCGTGCAGCGGGTCGTCGGCGATCAGGGCCCGCAGCACCTCGATCGCGTCGGCCTCCTGGTGCTCGTGCTCCAGTGCCTCGGCGAGGCCCAGCCGGAGGGCCGTGCACCGCGTCCGCAGTGCCTCGGCCGCCTCGCTCACCCAGGGCTCGTAGCGGTCCTCGGGCAGCAGGCCGACGGCGGCGAGGGCGAGCGCGGCACGGTAGTCCGCGGTCGCGCCGTCCGCCAGGGCTCGCCGGGCGGCCTCGTCGAACGCGTCGAGGTCGATGTCTACGCCGCCGTCGGGGCCGAGCAGCACCATGTCGTCGCGGAGGACGACGACATCGCCCGAGGCGCCCGCGGAGGCCAGGGCACGCCGTACCGAGTGCAGCGCCTGGTGCAGGTTGTTGGCGGCGGCCGGCCGGTCCAGGCCCGGCCACAGAAGGTCGTAGAGCCGCTCCCGGTGCAGGCGGTGGCCCGGTGACAGGCACAGCAGCTTCACCACGCTCCGGGCCTTGCGCAGCCGCCACGCCCCGGCGGCGACCGGGCGGTCCGCGACCGCCACGGCGAACCCGCCGAGGAGCCGGATGCGCACCTCATCGGCCATGGCTGCCCTCACGAGCAGGCTACCGCTTCACCGCGGAACAGTTGATGGAATATTCAACAACCTGCTCCCGTTGTGCCGCCGAAGGAGGTCACGAGTGGAGACTCAGATGGAGACCACGTACTACGACCACGGCACGCCGGCCGAGCGCTGGGAGCGCGCGCGGCGGTTCTTCGAAGCCAAGGACTACGCCGGTGCGGCGCGGGTGCTGACCGGGCTGGTCGAGGAGGCGCCGGAGCAGACCGGACCCCGGCTGCTGCTGGCCCGCGCCTACTACCACTCGGCCCAACTGCGCCGCGCCGAGGCCGAGTTGCGGTTCATCGTCGCGCGTGAACCGGTGGAGCACTACGCCCGGCTGATGCTGGGCCGCACGCTCCAGCGGCAGGGCCGGCACGAGGAGGCGGAGCGGCAGCTGCGGATCGCCTCGGCGCTCGCGGGCGACTTCCCGCGAAAGTGAGCCGTACGCAGGGGCCCGGTTCCCGGCACGGAACCGGGCCCTCGGCATGACCGCGCGCGGTGGGGCCGGGTGCCCCCGCGTCAGAGCGAGGCCGTCGCGTGCAGGATCAGGAACAGGGTGACGGCGGAGTTCGCCGACGACATCGCGGACACCAGCGCCCCGGCTGCGGCGCCCCACACGGCGAGGCCGACCGAGGTGCAGGCCGGCGGCCAGGTACGGGCCACGGGTGCGGGGGCCAGCAGCGCGGCCACCCGGCGTGGCACGGGACCGGTGGCCGCGAGCGCGGCGAGGGTGGGCGCGGGGGTGCCGGCGAGCATCAGCGCGGCCCTGCCGATGGCGCGGGCGACGGTACGCCGGTCGCCGACCGCCCGGGCCGCCTCCTCGTCCGCCCAGCGCTCGGCGGTGTAGACGACGGCTGTGCGCAGGGGCCGCAGGAACGGGTTGGCGCGGGCGGCCAGGTGCGCGGCGAGCAGATGGCGGTGGTGGCGGGCCGTCAGATGGGCGCGTTCGTGGGCGAACAGGGCGCGCCGCTCGGCGGGAGCGAGCCCGGCCAGCAGCGCGCTGCTGACGACGATCCGGCCCCGGCCGCCGGGCAGGGCGTAGGCGTACGGCGTGCTGTCGGGCACCACCGCCACCGTCGGGCCCCGCAGCGCGGCGACGGCCCGGCGGGCGCGCCGGGTGACCCGACGGTGCCGGAGCAGGGAGCGTGCGCAGGCGGCGGCGACCAGGGCGAGGGCCGGGATGGCGGCCCGTCCGGCGATCTCGTCGTACGGGACGGCGGCCCGTACCTGTGGGTCGGACCAGCCGTCGGGGAGCGGGTTTCCGGGCAGCTGGGCGGTGCCGACGACCATGAGCAGGGCCAGGCAGAGCGTGCTGCAGCCGGCCATGACGACGGCGACCGCCGTCAGCAGCCGGGTCGCGGTGCGCGGATGCAGCCGCGTCTCGGCGAGCCGGGCGACCGGCCACGCGGACAGCGGAAGCACCAGTGGCAGGAAGACGAAGACCCCCATGGGCGGTCAGTCTTCCGTACCCGCGCCGTCCGCGTGCGGGACGTCGAGCAGTGCCCTCAGGACTTCTTCGTCGCCCGGCGGCAGGGCGGTGACGAAACTCGCCAGGACGGCCTCGCGGTCCCGTTCGCCGTCCAGCAGGCGGCGCATGCGCAGGGCGGCGAGCCGGGCGACGTCGCCCGTCGGCGTCCACCGGAAGGAGCGGCCGTGCCGTTCGCGGGCGACGACGTCCTTGGCGAGCAGCCGGGTGAGGATGGTGACGACGGTGGTGTGGGCGAGGTCGCCGCCGAGGTGCTGCCGCACCCAGGCCGCGGTGACCGGTCCGTCCGCCTCGCGCAGTGCGCCGAGGACCTGGCCCTCCAGCTCGCCCTGCCCGCGCCGCCGGCCCCGGCCGTCTTCCCGCACCATCTCCGTCTCCCTCCGGCGTCGGCGTGTCGGACCACGCTACTTCATGCCGGGCGCACCCCCGTAGGTACGGCGACCGCGGCGAGGGCGATCTGGTTGACCGGACCGAGGCGAACACCGGTGTGCAGGTCGATGCCCCGGCGGGTGAGCTTGGCGAGCACCGGGTGGTCGGCGAACCGGAGTTCGTCGGTGACCTTGCCGGTGACGGGGTCGACGGCGACGGAGTCCTGCTTCTCCGGCCGGCTGCGCTGGATCTGCCGCACGACGTAGGCGCTGTGCGCGTCGGCGGGCGGCACGGTCTCCACCGGGTCGCCCAGGCCCGCGGTACGGGCCCCCGCGAGCACCTGGTCCAGGCCGGCACCGTGTCCAGGGGCGCCACCGGGGCCGGCCGCCGTGCCGTGGCCCGCGTGCTCGCCGCCGGTCGTGGACGCCGAGACGGACGGGGTGGCCCGGCCCGGCGAGGTGCGCAGCTCGTCGATGTGCGCACCGGCGTACGCCGACCAGGTCAGCCCGGTCGCCGACAGGAAGAGGAACCCGGCGGCGGTCCACACCCCGACCGTGCTGTGCAGTCCGAGGGTGCGGCGCCGGCCGCCGGTCCCGCGGACCCTGCGCAGGGCGCGGCGGCGGGAGGGGGGGGCGGGGGCGCGAGCGGGGACCGTCCAGTAGTCGACCGCCAAGGGACGGAGTTCCCCGGGGTGTTGGTGACCTGTGCCACAGGAGGTGCCGGGAGGGCGTGGCATGCTGACGCGATGGCACCTCCCCGTGATCACTCACCGCTCGCCGAGCGGGTCGAGGAACTCCTCGCCGCCGGCGGCCCCCTGCCCATCGTCGCCGCCGGGCAGCCGGTGCTGCGGCGCGGCACCGAGCCGTACGACGGCCAGCTCGGCCCCGCCCTGCTCGCCCGCTTCATCGAGGCCCTGCGCGCCACCATGCACGCCGCGCCCGGGGTGGGCCTCGCCGCCCCGCAGGTCGGTGTGCCCCTGCGGATCGCGGTGATCGAGGATCCGGCGCCGGTGCCGGAGGAGGTCGCGGTGGCCCGGGGCCGGGTTCCGCAGCCGTTCCGTGTCCTGGTCAACCCGGTGTACGAGCCCGTCGGCACCGCGCGCGTCGCGTTCTTCGAGGGCTGTCTGAGCGTGCCGGGCTGGCAGGCGGTGGTGGCCCGGCACGCCGAGGTGCGGCTGCGCGGCGAGGACGAGCACGGCCGCGCGCTGGACGAGCTGTTCACCGGGTGGCCCGCCCGGATCGTCCAGCACGAGACGGACCACCTGGAGGGCACGCTCTACCTGGACCGCGCCGAGCCGCGCTCCCTGTCCACGAACGAGGCGGTGGCGGCCCTGTGGGCCCAGCCGACACCGCGGGCGGCGGCCGAGGCCCTCGGCTTCGAACTCCCCTGATCGCGGGCTCAGTTGTCCCGGTAGGCCTCCAGCAGCCGCAGCCACACCTCGCTCAGCGTCGGGTACGACGGGACCGCGTGCCACAGCCGGCTGACCGGGACCCGGCCGGCGACGGCGACGGTCGCCGAGTGGACGAGTTCACCGACGCCGGGACCGACGAAGGTGACGCCGCGCAGGATCTCGTCCTCCAGGTCGACCACCATGCGGGCGCGCCCCTTGTAGCCGTCGCCGTACAGGCCGGCGCCCGCGACCGAGGAGAACTCGACGTCGACGGCGCGGACGCGGTGCCCGGCCTGTTCGGCCTCGGCGAGGGAGAGACCGACCGCGGCTGCCTCCGGGTCGGTGAACACGACCTGGGGTACGGCGTGGTGGTCGGCGGTGGCCACGTGGGCGCCCCAGGACTCGTCCAGCACGGGGTCGCCGGCCGCCCGGGCGGCGATGGCGGCACCGGCGATGCGGGCCTGGTACTTGCCCTGGTGGGTGAGCAGGGCCCGGTGGTTGACGTCGCCGACGGCGTACAGCCAGTCGGTGCCGGTGACGCGGAGGGTGTCGTCGACGTCCAGCCAGGAGCCGGGTTCCCGGCCGACGGTGTCCAGGCCGATGTCGTCGGTGTGCGGGACGCGCCCCGTGGCGAAGAGGATCTCGTCGGCCTCGATCCGGTCGCCGGCGGAGGTGACGGCGACGACGCTGCCGTTCTCACGGCTGACGGACTCCACGGAGGTGCCGGTGCGGATGTCGGCGCCCGCGTCGGCGAGCGCCTCGGCGACCAGTTCCCCGGCGAACGGCTCCATCCGGTTCAGCAGGCCCTTGCCGCGCACCAGCAGGGTGACCCGGGACCCGAGGGCCTGCCAGGCGGTGGCCATCTCGGTGGCGACGACACCGCCGCCGACGACGATCAGCCGGCCGGGCGCGGCCTTGGCACTGGTGGCCTCGCGGCTGGTCCAGGGCCTCACCTCGGCGAGGCCGGGCAGGTCGGGGAGCTGGGCGCGGGTGCCGGTGGAGACGGCGACGGCGTGCCGGGCGGTGAGGGTCGTGACCGTTCCGTCGGGGGCGGTCACGGTCACCGTACGGGGTCCGGCGAGGCGGCCGTGGCCGCGGTAGAGGTCGGCGCCGGTGCCCTCCAGCCAGGCGACCTGACCGTCGTCCTTCCAGTGGGAGGTGTACTCGTCCCGGCGGGCGAGGACGGCCGTGGTGTCGAGCGGGCTCTGGACGGCCCGGGCCAGGCCGGGCAGGCGGCGCGCGTCGGCCTGGGCGATGACCGGCCTGAGCAGGGCCTTGCTGGGCATGCACGCCCAGTAGGAGCACTCGCCGCCGAGCAGTTCGCTCTCCACGACCGCGGTGCTGAGTCCGGCCGCGCGGGTCCGGTCGGCGACGTTCTCCCCCACGGGTCCGCCCCCGATCACCACGACGTCGTACGCGATGGTTTCCGTTTCCGTCATGGGGTCAGTCTGGTGGGTGGTGTGCGCTACGGCCACACGGGTAGGGGCGCGGAATACGTCGCCGGGTGACCGTGTTGTGCCCACGGCTTCGCCCGCACCTAGGAACGAGGGAGCACGCCATGAGCAGCAGCACCGTGGAGCTGACCAAGGAGAACTTCGACCAGACCGTCACGGAGAACGAGTTCGTTCTCATCGACTTCTGGGCGGAGTGGTGCGGGCCCTGCCGGCAGTTCGCCCCCGTGTACGAGAAGGCTGCCGAGGCCAATCCCGACCTGGTGTTCGGCAAGGTGGACACCGAGGCGCAGCCCGAGCTGGCCGCGGCCTTCGGCATCCAGTCCATTCCGACGCTGATGATCGTCCGTGACAAGGTCGCCGTCTACGCCCAGCCGGGCGCCCTTCCCGAGCCCGCCCTGGCGGACATCATCGGGCAGGCCCGGAACCTGGACATGGACGAGGTCCGCAAGAGCATCGCCGCCCAGCAGGGCGACGCCGGGTAACACTCCCGAGGGCTTCACCGGGTGACCGCGGGGCGTCGGCCTCAGCTGGACTCGCGGCGGATCACCGAGGCACCCAGAACCTTGTGGACCTCCGGCTCGCCACCGGGGTTCCGCACCGCCCGGTCGACCAGTTCGGCGAGGTCACGGCCCGAGGGCAGGTCGATGTGGACCGTGCTCAGGCGGGGCCGCAGCAGCCGGCCGAGCATCAGGTCGTCGGCGCCGATCACGGCCACGTCCTCGGGGACGCGCACACCCTCGTCCTGCAGGGCGCGCATCAGCAGCATCGCGTACTCGTCGTTGTAGGCGAACACCGCGTCCAGGCCCGACTCCCGCCACTGTGAGGCGAGTTGTGCGGCCGCTTCCTCCGTGTACGCGAGCGGCAGCTCCGTCACGACGGCGTCCGTGCCCCGCAGTGCCTGGCGCGCTCCGGCGAGCCGGGGCCGGGAGTACACCTCCAGACCGGGTTCCTCGGGCACCACGACGCCGATCCGGCGCCGGCCTTGGGCGTACAGGTGGGCGGCCGCGCTCTGACCGACGGTGCCGTGGTCCATCAGCAGGGCGTGCGCGCCCTCGACGCGTCCGGGGCCGAGCGTGACCACGGCTCGGGCACCGGAGCGTTTGAGGACGCCGACGCCCTGCGGCCCGAGTTCCGCGCCGGGGACCAGGACGCCGACCGGCCGCAACTCCGCCCAGGCGCGGGCGGCTTCGTCCCCCTGGAGGCCGACGGTGCCGTACTGCACGACGGTGTAGTCGAGCCGGCCGAGCGCCCACTGCAGCTCGCTGAGGAACCTGCTGTACAGGGGGCCCACGGGGATCGCCGGGGCGGGCATCAGGACCATGCGGCTGTGCCCGGCGCGCAGGCTGCGGGCTGCGGCGTGGGGGACGTACCCCAGTTCCCGTGCGGCCTCGCGCACCCGCCGGCGCGTCGGTTCGCTGATCCGTACGGCGCTGGTGTTGTTGAGGACGTAGGACACGGTCGCGCGCGAGACGCCGGCCAGGCGGGCCACATCGGCACTCGTGGGCGTGTTCGGTATCTGCACCATGACACTCCGCATCTTGGCAGAGGGGCGGAGGCCGGGAGCAGGCGGGGCAGCGTGGTTCATCATTCGACGAAATCCGGCCTTCCCGACCTGCGGCGAACGCGTTCGTCGCGAACGTGGGGCGCGCGGCCAGGGCGATGGCCGACAGGTGCTGGTCACACATGGCGGGCAAGCCGGGGCGCTTGACGCGTGACGGTCGGTGGCGGGCCGGGGCGCGTGCGGATCAGGGGCCGGGGCTCGGCGAACCGGCAGACCCGGTGGCCGGTGCTCCGATGTCCCGGCGCCCGAGTGCTCCGGCGGCACGGCTTTCAGCGGGGCTGCGGGGTGCCGGTCACTCGGGCAACCAGGTCGCTCCAGCCGGCCTCCAGCCGTTCCATGGGCATGCCGCACTGCCTGGTGTGGTAGTGGATCAGCGCGGGGTCGAGCGAGGCCAGCAGCGTCTGGGCGAGCAGCTCGCAGTCGGCGTCCCGGACGATCTGCCGCAGCAGCATGACCACGTGGGTGCGCAGGGCCTGGTGCGCCGGGTGGGAGAACCGGCGGGTCGGCTCCGTCAGGGCGGCGAGCTGCAGATCGAGCCGCTCGGCCGAGCGGTACAGCACCGCCACACCGAACGCCCGCAGCCGCTCCAGGGGCGGCGCCCCGGGACCCAGCGGCGGGGGTCCGCCCAGGAAGTCGGCCTGCAGCTGCCGGTCGGAGTGGTCGAGCAGGGCCATCAGCAGCCCCGTGCGGTCACCGAAGCGCCGGAACACCGTCCCCTTGCCCACCTGGGCCGCGGCGGCCACCGCCTCCATGGTGACCCCGGCCACCCCGTGCTCCGCGATCAGCCGGGCGGCGGCGTCCAGCAGCCGGGCCCGGTTGCGCGCCGCGTCGGCGCGCAGGCACGGTTCCTCGGGCGACGGCCCGACCTCCAGCACTTGCGGCACGTCGACGGGCTCTCGAGACGGCGGGAAGGGCGGCAGGACGCTGGACATGAAGCCAGCGTAAAGCATCCGGAACAAAACTGGACCGCGGTCCGTTTAGGGTGATACGAATTAAGCGGACCCCGGTCCGGATCGTAACGGCGATGTTTCAGCCCTTTGGAGTTCTCATGTCTGTTCGCATCCTCGCGCTCGTCGGCAGCCTCCGCGCCGGCTCGCACAACCGCCAGCTCGCCGAGGCCGCCGTCAAGCTCGCTCCCGAGGGCGCCGAGGTCGTGCTGTACGAGGGCCTGGCCGACGTCCCCTTCTACAACGAGGACATCGACGTCGAGGGCGGCGTGCCGGACGCCGCCGCCAAGCTGCGCGAGGCCGCGCAGGGCGCCGACGCCTTCCTGCTCTTCTCCCCCGAGTACAACGGCACCATCCCGGCCGTCCTGAAGAACGCCATCGACTGGCTGTCCCGCCCGTACGGCGCCGGCGCCTTCGGCGGCAAGCCCGTCGCCGTGATCGGCACCGCCTTCGGCCAGTACGGCGGTGTGTGGGCGCAGGACGACACCCGTAAGGCCGTGGGCATCGCCGGCGGCAAGGTGATCGAGGACATCAAGCTGTCCATCCCCGGCTCCGTGACCCGCTTCGCCGAGACCCACCCGGTGGACGACGCCGAGGTCGCCGCCCAGCTGACCGAGGTCGTCGCCCGTCTGCACGGCAACGTGGGCGAGGCCACGGCCGCCTGACGCACATCACCGAGAAGGGGCCGGCTCCGTCCGGCCCCTCTGCCTTTCAGTCCGACACCAGCCGCTCGGCCAGCGCGCTGCGCCGGTACAGCACCCGGCGGCCGTCCCGGGCCCGTGTCACCAGACCGGTGGCGTCCAGGACCCGCAGGTGCTGCGAGACGGCGCTCGGGGTCACGCCGAGCCGACGGGCGAGTTCCACCGTGGGCAGGGGTTCCGCGAGCAGCCGTAGCAGGGTGGTCCGGGGCGCGCCCAGCAGGGCGGTGAGCGCGGAGCCGTCGGGCGCGGGCCGCGGTTCCCACAGGGTCGCCGTGCCCCGGCCCGGGTAGGCGAGCATCGGCGGCACCTCGGCGCTGATCGGGGGCGCCGGCTTGTGCGCGAACACGGACGGGACCAGCCGCAGCCCCCGCCCGGCGCCCTCCACCGCGTGCCGGCCGATCATCTTGTCGACGGTCAGCACCCCGTTGCGCCAGTCGAGGTTCGGGTGCAGAGCGGAGAAGAGCGACCGCGCGCCGCCGGTGGCCAGCTGTCCCGCGCGGTGCGTGATGTCGGCCTCCAGGACCAGCCGGATCCGGGGCCAGTACGGCAGCAGGGTCCTCTGCCAGTAGCGGCGCAGCAACGAGCAGAGGGTGTCGAGGAGTTCGAGGACAGGGCCGTCGCCGGGTTCGGCGGCCTGCCGCAGCACACCGGGGAGCGGGCGCGGGGCGTGCGCGGCGCACAGGTCGCGCCGTACGGTCTCCGGGGGCGTGGCCCGTACGACGGTCAGCTCCTCGTCGAGCGACGGCGCGGGGGCCGTGGGCCGGGGCGTCAGGAAGTCGGGCAGGGCGAGCGTCGGACCGACGAGGGCGGACAGCAGGGGCAGATCGGCGGGGGCGAGGGCGGCGAGGGCGGTGCGGCGCCAGCCGCGGTGCAGGGGGTGCAGACCCGGGGCGCGCAGGACGCGCAGGCTCTCCATCAGTTCGCCGAGCGGGGAGATGGCGAACCGGGTGTCGGCGAGGTCGTCGACCCCGAGCCGGAAGCTGATCATTTAGCCCCCGTCTACATCGTTCGCCAACGGCCCCCGCAGGGCGTGGACTTCGGGACATGACGGATCACCACACCGCGCAGCGTACTCCGCGACTCGTGCCGCTGCTGGCGCTGGCCTGCGGGGTCGCGGTCGGCAACGTGTACTTCCCGCAGGCCGTCGTCCCGCTCGTGGCGGCGGGCCTCGGCGTCCCCTCCGGCGCGGCGGCGGGGGTGGTGACGGCGACCCAGTTCGGCTACGCGGCGGGCATCTTCCTGCTCGTCCCGCTCGGCGACCGGCGGCCGGCCCGCCCGCTGCTGGTCACCCTGCTCACCGTGACCGGCCTCGGTCTCGGCGCCGCTGCCGCCGCGCCCGCGCTGCCGCCGCTGCTCGCGGCGAGCGTGCTGGTCGGCGCGGCCACGGTGATCGCCCCGCTGGCCGGCCCCCTGGCGGCGGGGCTGGTCCCGCCGCAGCGGCGGGGGGTGGCCGGCGGCACCCTGCTGAGCGGGGCGCTGGCCGGCATGCTGCTCTCCCGCACGGCCGGCGGCGCCCTCGGCGACCGGCTGGGCTGGCGGGCGCCGTACGCCCTGGCGGCCCTGCTGACGCTCGCCGTCGCGCTGCTGCTGGCCCGCGCGCTCCCGGCCACGGTCCCGCCGTCCCGGCAGCGCTATCCGCGCCTGCTCGCCGAGCCCGTGCGCCTGCTGTTCGCCGAACCGGCCCTGCGCCGCTCGTGCTTCTACCAGGCGACGGTGTTCGCCGGCTTCTCCGCCGTGTGGACCGGGGTGGCGCTGCTGCTGACGGGGCCGCGGTACGGCTTCGGGGCGGACGCGGTCGGGCTGCTCGCGCTGGTCAACGCGGTGACCATGCTCGTCACGCCGTTCGCGGGCCGGCTGGTGGACCGGCGGGGCGCCGACCGGGTGAACCTGGTCTGCTTCCTGCTGGTCCTCGCCTCCGCGGCGACCCTCGCCCTCGGCGGTCTCGGCGGCAGCCCCGGTCTGCTGTCCCTCGTGGCGGGCACGCTGCTGCTGGACGTCGGCATGCAGTCCGGCATGGTCGCCAACCAGGTGCGCGTCTACGCCCTCGCCGCGGACGTCCGCAGCCGCCTCAACACCGCCTACATGACGTGCGCCTACCTGGGCGGTGGTCTCGGCTCCTGGCTCGGCACCCGCGCGTACGCGGGGCACGGCTGGTCCGGGGTGTGCGCCCTGGTCGCCCTGTCGGCCGGGCTCGGGCTGGTACGGCACCTGGGCGTCCGGGCAGGCCGGCGAACGGATGCCGCGGGAGGCCGCTCCCGGCCCCGCGACGGGGTAGGCGTGTGACCAACGGGTACGCCCACGCACCCCACCGCTCGTACGCCCACGCGCCACGTCGGCCGTATGCCGGCACGCCACGTCAGGAGAGTCCATGCCGCCCCTGGTCCCGCCGCCCCTCGATCCGGAACTCGCCGCCGCGCTCGAACAGCTGGGGGACGCGGCCACGCCCGGGTTCAGCCTGGACGAGCTGGAGTCCGCCCGCGCCACGGGCAGCGAACTGCTCGGTCTGCTGGACGTGACCTTCGACGGCGCCTTCGAGGCGGAGGACCGTACGGTGCCGGGCCCGGAGGGCGCCCCGGACATCTCCCTCCTGCTCTGCCGCCCCGCGCGCGCCGGATCCGCGGCGCCGCTGCCGGTGCTGTACCACGTGCACGGCGGCGGCATGATGCTCGGCACCGGCCGGGCCGGCGTGGACCAGCCCCTGGCGTGGGCGCGCGAACTGGGCGCGGTCGTGGTCTCGGTGGAGTACCGGCTCGCCCCCGAACATCCGCACCCGGCGCCGGTGGAGGACGTGTACGCGGGCCTGCTGTGGACCGCCGGCCACGCGCGGGAGATCGGCGGGGACCCGGACCGGATCGTCGTCGTGGGCGCCAGCGCGGGCGGTGGTCTCGCCGCGGCGCTCGCCCTGCTGAGCCGCGACCGGCGGGGCCCGCGCCTGCTCGGCCAGGTGCTGATGGCCCCGATGCTCGACGATCGCGGCGAATCGGTCTCCAGCCGCCAGCTGGCGGGCTTCGGCGTCTGGGACCGTACCGCCAACGAGACGGCCTGGACCGCGCTGCTCGGCGATCGCCGCGGCGGCCCCGACGTCCCGCCGTACGCCGCCCCGGCCCGCGCCGGCGATCTGTCCGGCCTGCCCCCGGCCTACCTCGACGCGGGCTCCGCGGAGACCTTCCGGGACGAGGTGGTCGCCTACGCGTCCCGCATCTGGCAGTGCGGCGGCGAGGCCGAACTCCACGTCTGGCCGGGCGCCTTCCACGGCTTCGACGCCCTCGCCCCTCAGGCAGCCCTCTCCCGCGCGGCCCGCGCGGCCCGGCTGGCCTGGCTGCGGCGGCTGTGGGAACGATGAGGCGCGCCCCGCTGACGCCCCCCGTGGGCCGGAGTGCGGTGACCGGCGCCGAAGACATCCGCGTGAAAACCGTGTACGGCCGCCTCCTCTGACGTTACCGTTCGGTAGACATCGGTCCCGGAACCTCCCGGAGGTGCTCGCTCATGTCGGACGGCCGTGCCGCCCCTCTGGTGGAGAGCAGGCGTGCGCTCGCCGAGGGAGCGGTGACCTCCCGTGCGCTGGTGGAACGGGCGCTGGAGCGGATCGAGGCGACGCAGGGGACGCTGAACGCCTTCCGGATCGTGCGGGCCGAGGCCGCGCTCGCCGAAGCCGACGCCGCCGACCGGGAGCTGGCCGCCGGGAGACGGCGCCCGCTGCTCGGGGTGCCGGTGGCGGTGAAGGACGACATGGACGTGGCCGGCGAGCCGACCGCGTTCGGCTGCCGGGGCGCGTTTCCACCGGTCGCCGAGGACGGGGAGGCGGTACGGCGGCTGCGCGCGGCCGGTGCCGTGATCGTCGGCAAGACGAACACCTGTGAGCTGGGACAGTGGCCGTTCACCGAGGGGGCGGCGTTCGGGGACACCCGGAATCCGTGGCACACCGGGCACACACCCGGGGGTTCGTCCGGGGGCTCGGCCGCCGCCGTCGCGGCCGGGCTCGTGCCCGCCGCCCTCGGCTCGGACGGCGCCGGATCGGTGCGCATCCCGGCCTCGTGGACGGGTCTGATCGGCATCAAGCCGCAGCGCGGCCGTATCTCGACCTGGCCGCGCGGCGAGTCCTTCCACGGCATCACGGTCAACGGCACCCTCGCCCGGACCGTCGCCGACGCGGCCCTGCTGCTGGACGCGGCGAGCGGCAACCACGACCGGGACCCGCACCGGCCGCCCGCCCTGACCGTGGCGGACGCGGTCGGCCGCGACCCGGGCCGGCTGCGCGTCGCCCTGTCCCTCAAGCCGCCGTTCACCGCCGTACCGGCCCGGCTGCACCCGGAGGTCCGCGCCCGGGTCGTGGAACTGGCCGAGCGGCTGGCCGGGGCGGGGCACGACGTCGAGGAGGCCGATCCGCCGTACGGGCGGATCGGGCTGACGTTCGTGCCGCGCGCCACCGCCGGTATCGCCGACTGGGTCCGCGAGGCCCCCGACCCGGCACTGCTCGATCCGCGCACCCGGGACGCGGCCCGGCTCGGCCGGCTGCTCGGCGGCGCCCCGCTGCGGGCGGCCCGGCGTGCGGAGGCGGTGCTGCACCGCCGTATCGGCGCGTTCTTCGAGCGCTACGACGTGATCCTCGCACCCACGACGGCCGCTCCCCCGCCCCGGATCGGCGCCCTGTACGGGTTGCGCGGGCTGGCCACGGACCGCGCGATGATCGCCGCCTGCCCGTACGCCTGGCCGTGGAACGTGCTGGGCTGGCCGGGCGTCAACGTGCCCGCCGGCTTCGTCGGTGACGGTCTGCCGGTGGGCGCGCAGCTGCTCGGGCCCGCCCACAGCGAACCGCTGCTGGTGTCCGTCGCCGCCCAGCTGGAGGCGGAGCTGCGCTGGCACGAACGGTGGCCGCCGGATACCGCCCGCACCTCGCGGGCCGCCTGACGGCCGGTCCGCGAGGCGGCCGACCAGCAGCGCGCGCCTGCTCGCGCCGGGAACCGGCGAGCCACGTCGCCCGGTCCTGCTCGGTGGCCACGGCGGTGGCGCACAGGAGCGTCACGGCGGCGAGGCCGCCCCCAATCCATCGCCTCCTCGCGCGCCGTCGCCGGGTCGGCGGACGCCCACCGGCTGAGCGGCATGCGGGCGAGCAGCCGGTAGCCCCGCGTGCCGCCGCGTTCCATGCCGGGGCGCGCGGTGTACACGGTGCGGGGCCGGCCGGGTCCACCGGACGCCTCGCTCCTGACCGACCGCACCGGCCGCGTCCGCGCGGCGGGCGACGCCTCGGCTCCCCCGCCCGGCGGCGCGTCGCCGGGCCATGCCCGTTACCGCCGCCCCTCCGGCAACCTGTGGACGGTGGGCGCCCCTTGCGGCTCCGGCGCGGCCCACTAGGGTGCCTCCGTGACCACGTTTACCGATGAGAACGTACCCGGCCGGCACGGCCCCCACGCGACCGCCGAGGCCGACCCGCACGAGGTCGGACGGGTGCGCACCGAGTACTCCCCGGCCCACGACGGCGACCCGGACCCCGGCGAGATCGTGTGGACCTGGGTGCCGTTCGAGGAGAACGACGGCCGGGGCAAGGACCGCCCGGTGCTGGTCGTCGCCCGCGAGGCGGCCGGCACCTTCCTCGCCGTACAGCTGTCCAGCAAGCGGCACGACGGCGACCGGGAGTGGGTGGCGATCGGCAGCGGGCCGTGGGACCGGTCGGGCCGGGACTCGTGGGTGGACGTGGACCGTGTGCTGCGGCTGCACGAGGAGGGCATGCGCCGTGAGGCGTGCGCGCTGGACCGGATGCGGTTCAATCTCGTCCGGCAGCGACTGCACGAACGCTACGGCTGGACCTGACCGGCGTACGGCGCGTCGGCCGTGCGGTCGCGGGACTCGGGGAACGCCCGGGTGAACGCCTCCCGCACGACCGCCCCCGGCGTCCGGTCCAGCACCCCGAACACCACGTGCTCGAAGGTCCGGGCGAAGCGGCCGCCGGGGCCGAGCAGGGCCCGGAACGCGCCCGCGACCTGCGCGGGGGCGTTCTGGAACACTCCGCAGCCCCAGGCGCCGAGCACCAGGCGGCGATAACCGTGGACGGCGGCCGTCTCCAGCACCCGCTCGGCCCGTACCGCCAGGGCACCCGGGAGCTCGCCGGCGCGCTCGGGTGCCGTACGCCGTACCACGCCCGCGTTGGGGGCGGCCGCGGTCAGGAAGCCGGCGGGATACGGCTCGGCCAGCAGCCGGCCCCGGTCGTCGCGGAAGACCGGGACGGCCGGTGAGTGGATCACCCGGTCCGTGTAGAACGGGTCGCGGTGGGCGCGGTGGTGGTCGTAGAAGGAGCGGGCGGCCAGCAGGCAGGCGTACAGCGCGGAGGCGCGGCACAGGGCCTCCTCCTGGGCCTGTGCGCCGTTGAGGTACCCGCCGCCCGGATTCCGGGCCGACGCGAAGTTCAGGACGGCGACCGGAGCTCCGGCCAGCCGGCGGGCGGCCTCCAGGCTGCTCTCCCCGGTGACCTCGACGACGGTGGCCGGGCGCGGGACCGGCAAGGGTTCCCGCGGGGAGAGCGGCCGCGGCCCGAACAGGTGCGTGCCGCTCCGCGCGGCCTCGATCTGCGCCGCCAGGGACACCTGCCGGCCGTCCGGCGCGCGGTACCCGCCCGCCGCCACGATCGCTTCCGTCTCCGCGGCGATCCCGCGCAGGCCCGCGCTCACGGCGCCACCCCCGTGGGCGCCGCGACCGCGGCCCGCGCGGTCTCCCCCGTCGTGCTCATGTACGCATCCTGGGTGATGCTGGTGATGCGGTGCAACGGAGTTTCCCGCCCCCGGAACCTGCCGGAAACGTACACGGAAAGGGAGATGACCGATCCGGAACGTCCACGGGGGCACCCTTGTGCGAATCGGCTCGAGGGTCTTGGGTGGAACGCGCGCCCGCCCGGCCCCACGTCCGAACCGGGCCGGTGGCATGGTGGAATCTCAGGAGGATCCCGACATGTCCGATTCACAGAGTGACGGTGGCGACTGTACGGACCACCGCACTGCCGTGACCGAAGCCGAGGTGGAGGCCCTGGTCCGGGGCATCTGCTTCAAGACCGGGCCGCCCCGTGCGCTCGGTGTCGAGCTGGAGTGGCTCATCCATGAGCTGCGGATGCCGCAGCTCCCCGTGACACCCGAACGACTCGAAGCGGTGTACGCCGCGCTGCGGGCCCTGCCCCTGCGGTCGCCGCTCACCGTCGAACCCGGCGGCCAGCTGGAACTGAGCTCGCCGCCCGCCGCCTCCCTGATGGAGTGCATCGGCACCGTCTCCGCCGACCTGGACAGCGTCCGCGCCGTCCTCGCCGAGGAGGGTCTCGGTCTCGTCGGCATCGGCCACGACCCGTGGCACACCCCCCGCAGGTTCCTGCACGAGCCGCGCTACGACGCGATGGAGGCCTGCCTGGACCGCACGGGCCCGGCGGGCCGCCACATGATGTGCACCTCCGCCTCCGTGCAGGTCTGCGTGGACGCCGGCCACGAGGAACCCGGCCCGCTCGGACACGAGCGGCGCTGGTGGCTGGCCCACCAGCTCGGGGCGGTCCTGGTGGCCGCGTTCGCCAACTCCCCGCTGCTCGGCCACGAGCCCACGGGCTGGCTGTCCACCCGGCAGCTGCTGTGGATGGAGATCGGCGTGGGCCGCGCGGGCGCTCCCCCGCTGGGCGGCGGCGCACGGGCCGCCTGGGCCCGGCATGTGCTGGACGCGCCGGTGATGTGCGTGCGCCAGGACAGCGGGCCGTGGCAGGTGCCCGACGGGCTCACCTTCCGGGAGTGGACCCGTTCCCGGTCGCCGCGGCCGCCCACCCGGGCGGACCTCGACTACCACCTGACCACTCTGTTCCCTCCGGTCCGGCCGCGCGGTCATCTGGAGCTGCGGATGATCGACGCGCAGCCCGGCGACGACGGCTGGGTCGTGCCGCTCGCGGTGACGGCGGCGTTGTTCGACGATCCGGAGGCCGCCGAGACGGCGTACCGGAGTGTGAAACCCCTCGCGGAGCGGGCCCTGAACCTGCCCGCCCCGCACAACCCGCTGTGGACCGACGCGGCCCGGGACGGGCTCACCGACCCGGAACTGCGCGAGGTCGCCGCGCTGTGTTTCGCGGCGGCGCTGGAGGCCCTGCCCCGGCTGGGCGCCACCGCCGAGGTGACCAAGGCGGTGGCCGCGTACCGCGACCGCTATGTCGCCCGGGGCCGCTGTCCGGCCCATGACCTGCTGGACCGGCTGGACGGCGGCGGCCCGCCCCCGTCCCGGCCCGGCCGCACCGGGGGCACCCCCACCACCCACGGGAGGAAGGACATCCGCACATGACCGCCCCCGAGACCGACACCGCGACGACCGGGACGACGCAGGGGGGCACCGAGGCGCTGCGGGAGCGCGCGCTGGCCTCGCTGACCAGGGCCCGTGCCCGCACCACGCTGCTGACCAGCTGCGTCGAGGACCCTGACCTCACCGCCCAGCACTCGCCGCTGATGTCCCCGCTGGTGTGGGACCTCGCGCACATCGGCAACCAGGAGGAGCTGTGGCTGCTGCGGGCGGTCGGCGGCCGGGACGCCATGCGGCCGGAGATCGACAGCCTGTACGACGCCTTCGAGCACCCGCGTGCCGAGCGGCCGTCGCTGCCGCTGCTGGCGCCCGGCCAGGCACGCCGCTACGCGGCCGAGGTGCGCGGGCGGGTCATGGACCTGCTGCAGGGCGCGGACTTCCACGGCACCCGGCTGACCGAGGCCGGGTTCGCCTTCGGGATGATCGCCCAGCACGAGCAGCAGCACGACGAGACGATGCTGATCACCCACCAGCTCAGGAAGGGGCCGCAGGCGCTGACCGCTCCGGACCCGGAGCCGGCCCCGCTGTTCACGGGCCCCGCCGAAGTCCTCGTGCCCGGAGGCCCGTTCACCATGGGCACCTCGGCCGAGCCATGGGCCCTGGACAACGAACGCCCGGCGCACGTCCGGGAGGTGGCTCCGTTCTGGATCGACACCACCCCGGTGACGAACGCGGCGTACCAGGCGTTCATCGAGGACGGCGGCTACGACACCGAGCGCTGGTGGACCCCGCAGGGCTGGACGCACATCAGGCAGCACTCGATCACGGCGCCGCTGTTCTGGCGCCGGGACGGCGAGAGCTGGCTGCGGCGCCGTTTCGGGGTCACCGAGGCGGTCCCGCCGGACGAGCCGGTGCTGCACGTGTGCTGGTACGAGGCCGACGCCTACGCCCGCTGGGCCGGGCGTAGGCTGCCCACCGAGGCGGAGTGGGAGAAGGCCGCCCGCCACGACCCGGCCACCGGCCGCTCGACGCGCTACCCGTGGGGCGACACGGATCCGGCGCCGCAGCACGCCAACCTGGGCCAGCGGCACCTCAGGCCCGCGCCCGCCGGCAGCTACCCGGCCGGTGAATCCCCGCTCGGTGTGCGGCAGTTGATCGGTGACGTGTGGGAGTGGACGGCGAGCGACTTCCTGCCGTACCCGGGCTTTGCGGCCTTCCCGTACAAGGAGTACTCGGAGGTGTTCTTCGGCTCCGACCACAAGGTGCTGCGCGGCGGTTCGTTCGCCGTGGACCCGGTGGCCTGCCGGGGCACGTTCCGCAACTGGGACTACCCGGTCCGGCGGCAGATCTTCTCCGGGTTCCGCACCGCCCGCTCGGAGACGGTCTGATGTGCCGCCATCTCGCCTACGTGGGTCCCGAGACGACACTCGGCCGGATCCTCGTGGAGCCCGAGCACAGCCTGCTGCGCCAGTCGTGGGCCCCACGGCGGCAGCGCTACGGGACCGTCAACGCCGACGGTTTCGGGGTCGGCTGGTACGCCCCGGACGATCCGGTGCCGGCCCGCTACCGGCGCGCGGGGCCGATCTGGGCGGACCTGTCCTTCGCCGACCTGGCGCGGGTGGTGCGCTCCGGCGCCGTCCTGGCCGCCGTGCGGGACGCGACGCTCGCGGGTGCCGAGGCGGAGGCCGCCGCGGCGCCCTTCGCGTCGGGCCGGTGGCTGTTCAGCCACAACGGCGTCGTCGCGGGCTGGCCCGACTCGGCGGCCCCGCTGGTGTCCGCCCTGCCTCCCGTGGACCTGCTGTCGCTGCAGGCCCGTACCGACTCGGCGTTCGTCTGGGCGCTGGTCCTGCACCGGCTGCGCCGAGGTGACGAGCCGGACCAGGCCCTCGGCGAGTCGGTTCGCCGGCTGGCCGAGGCGGCCCCGGCCTCCCGGCTCAACCTGCTGCTGACGGACGGCGCCACCATCACCGCCACCGCCTGGGGCGACACCCTGTGGTACCGCACGGAGCCGGGCCGTGGCACGGTCGTCGCCTCCGAGCCGTACGACGACGACCCGCTCTGGCAGGAGGTCCCCGACCGCACCGTGCTCACCGCGAGCCGCGCCGGTGTGCTGCTCGCATCGCTGGAGGATCCGGAATCCGCACCATCGAAGGAGCCCTGTACGTGAGCCCCTTGCATGTCACCCGCACCCTCCCCGAGGACGCGACGGACGCCGCGCTGCGCGCCGACGTCCGGCACGGCCTCACCGTCCACCCCAAGTCGCTGCCGCCCAAGTGGTTCTACGACGCCCGCGGCAGCGCGCTGTTCGAGCAGATCACCGAGCTGCCCGAGTACTACCCCACCCGCGCCGAGCGGGAGATCCTCGCCACCCGGTCCGGCGAGATCGCCGCGGCGAGCGGTGCCCGCACGCTGATCGAACTCGGTTCGGGCTCCTCGGAGAAGACCCGTTTCCTCCTGGACGCGCTCTCTCCGGCGGCGTACGTCCCGGTCGACGTCAGCGAGAGCGCCCTCACCCAGGCCGGCAAGGCCCTCGTCGAGGACCACCCGGACCTTGAGGTGCATGCGCTGATCGCCGACTTCACCGCTCCGCTGGCGCTGCCGGCCACGCCCGGGCCCCGGCTGCTGGCCTTCCTCGGCGGCACGATCGGCAATCTGCTGCCCGGTGAGCGTGCGGCGTTCCTGGCCTCCGTGCGCTCCCTGCTCAAGCCGGGCGACGGGCTGCTGCTCGGCACGGACCTGGTCAAGGACGAGCGGGTACTGGTCCGGGCGTACGACGACGCGGCCGGGGTGACGGCCGCGTTCGACAAGAACGTGCTGGCCGTCGTGAACCGCGAGCTGGGCGCCGACTTCGACCCGGACGCCTTCGACCACGTGGCACTGTGGGACGCCGAGCGCGAGTGGATCGAGATGCGGCTGCGCTCCCGGACCGCGCAGACCGTGAAGGTGCCCGCGCTGGACCTCGCCGTGGACTTCGCGGCGGGCGAGGACCTGCGCACCGAGGTGTCGGCGAAGTTCCGCAAGGAGGGCGTGACAGCCGAACTGGCCGCTTCCGGGCTGGAGTTGACCCACTGGTGGACGGACACGCAGGACCGCTTCGCGCTCTCGCTGAGCGTGGTGCGGTGAGTCAGACGTCCGGCGCGAGGTCCCGGGTGATCCTGGCGGAGGCCCGGCGGGCCTCCGTCGCCGGGTCCGCCCCCTCGATCACCCGGGTCATGTACCCCTTGATCGGGTTGTCGGCCTCGACGTCGGCCCACTGAGGGGTGCCGGGGGTCGCCCGCCCGTGGGCCGCGCCCGCGGCCATGGCGGCGACCCCCTCCTCGCCGGCGACCGCGCGCGCCAGCGTGGTCCGGTTGGGGACGTAGTTCATGGTGCGGGCCAGTTCGGTGTCCCATCGGGCGCCGGTCAGCGCCCCGACGACGGCGGTCGCGGCGAACTGGTCCCGGGTGTTCTGCGGGACGACCAGGTCGGAGCCGCCGGTGAACACCGTGCCGGGGCGCGCGGCGGTCTTCCCCGGCACCGGGAAGAACCCCAGCTTGCCCTTGAGATCCGGGTTCTGCTCCACGATGGACCGGGCGAGCCCCGGTACGGCGACGATCTGCGCCACCTTGCCGCCGGCGAACACCCCGGCCTGGGGCGGGTGTTCCTCGTCCGCGTCCACCGGCCCGCGACCCAGCGACTGCAGCCGCCGGTAGAACTCCATGCCGCGCAGCGCGGCCGGCGTGTCCAGGGCACCCTTCCACCGGTAGTCCCGCTGCTGGGCGAGGTCGCCGCCCTCGTCCCAGATGAAGCCGGAGAGGGTGTACCAGTCCTGGCCGGCGAGGTAGATGCCCTGGTTGCCGCCGGTGTTGAGCCTCCCGGTGTCGGTGAGCCACTCCTCGCGGGTCTTCGGCGGGCGGCTGATACCGGCCGCCTCGAACAGGTCCTTGCGGTAGACGACGACGCGGTTGGCCGCGTACCAGGGGATGCCGTACTGCTTGTTGCCGTCCTTGCCCGGCTCGGCGAGGCCCGGCAGCCAGGTGTCCTGGCCCCAGTCGCGCATCGACTCCAGCGTGAGGTCGGCGAGCCGCCCGCCGTCGGCGTACAGCGGCACCTGGGTGTTGCCGACCTCGATGACGTCGGGCCCGTTGCCGGAGTCGTCCCTGAGCGCCTTGCGGACCTTGTCGACGATGCCGGTCCATTCCTGGACGCGGATGTCGAGGCGCAGGTCCTTGTGGGTGCGTTCGAAGCCGGCGGTGAAGCGCCGGAGGAACCCCTCCGAGGCGCTGTCCTTCATCAGCCACACGGTGACCGTCTTGCGCGGGTGCTCGTGCGGGAGCATCCCGCAGGCGCTGACGAGGGAGGCGGTGACGCACACGAGGGCGAGCGGACGACGTCTCACGAGGGGTCCTGTTCTGTCTGGCAGAGCGGTGCGGACAGGGCTGGGGGCCCGACGTGGGGGGACGAGCGGCGGGGCTCGTACGGGTGTGGTGGATTTTGGTATGGACCAATACGGAGGTCAAGGGCTACTCACGGTAGGCACGCGACCGCCGTGCGGTCCGGGCCCGGATGCGGCACCGTGGAGTACGGCGTGAGACGAGAGGAGCACCCGCATGTCGAACCACACCTACCGGGTCACCGAGATCGTCGGCACCTCGCACGAGGGTGTCGACCAGGCCATCCGCAACGGCATCGCCCGCGCCGACCAGACCCTGCGCAACCTGGACTGGTTCGAGGTGACGCAGGTCCGCGGCCAGATCGAGAACGGACGGATCGAGCACTACCAGGTGGGCCTGAAGGTGGGCTTCCGCATCGAAGGCGGCGACTGAGCCGTCAGGTTCGCCCTTCGCGTTCCTGCGCCTCTTCCAGCGCTGCGGACTTGGCGGCCCAACGGGCGCGCACCACGGTGAACCCGGCGCGTTCGGCGTCGTCGCAGACCAGTTCGTCGTCGTCCACGAGGACCCGGACCTCCCGGTCCCGGGCGAGGCGGCGCAGGATCTCCAGCTTGGTGAACCGGGCGGGCCTGCGGTCGGCGTTGCTCCGCATGTACACCCGCCCCTCGGGCAGCCCGTGCCGCGCGAGCCACTCCAGGGTGTCCCGGCGGTACCGCTCGGGGCGGCCCGTGAGATAGACGACCTCGCACTCCCGGGCGCTCTCCACGGCGAGCGCCACTCCCTCGGCGAGCGGCGGATCCGCGGGCGCGGCGGCGAAGAACGCGCCCCAGTCCCGCGGCCGGCTCTCCAGGAAGTGCTGCCGGTGAGCGGTGTCGGCCAGGGTGTTGTCGAGGTCGAACACGGCGAGCGGACGCCCGTTGCTGTCGGTCACGGGGCCACCCTAGCCAGGCCCGCCGAGGCCGGCCGCGACCGCCCCGGGAATCCCCGGCCCGCCAGGGCGTTGAACCCTGCGTGAGCAGCACAGTGATCGCCCGGACCCGGTTCTCCGTCCTCGACCGTTCGCGCACCCGTGCGGGGCGCCCGCCCGGCGAGGCCCTGCGTGACACCGTCGCGCTGGCGCGGGAGGCGGAGGCGCTCGGCTACCACCGCTTCTGGGTGTCCGAACACCACGGCGTGCCCGGTGTCGCCGGGTCCGCGCCGACCGTGCTCGCCGCCGCGGTCGCCGCCGCCACCCGTACGATCCGGGTCGGCACCGGCGGTGTGATGCTGCCCAACCACCGACCCCTCGTCGTCGCCGAGCAGTTCGGTGTCCTGGAGTCCCTGTTCCCCGGCCGGATCGACATGGGGCTCGGGCGTTCCGTCGGCTTCACGGACGGGGTCCGCAGGGCCCTCGGCCGGGACAAGGAGGACGCCGAGGACTTCGCGGCACAGCTCGACGAGCTGCTGGGCTGGTTCGAGGGCGGCTCGCCGACCGGGGTGCGGGCCCGCCCGGCGGAGGGGCTGCGGGTGCCGCCGTTCGTGCTGGCCATGGGCGAGGGCGCGCTGATCGCGGCGCGTGCCGGGCTGCCGATGGTGATCGGCGATCTGCGCGGCCGCGAGAAGATGCTGCGCGGCATCGACGCGTACCGCTCCCGGTTCCGCCCGTCCCCGTGGGCGGCCGAGCCGTATGTCGTGATCTCCGGCACGATAGCCGTCGCCGGCAGCGAAGCGGAGGCACGACGGCTGCTGGTGCCGGAGGCCTGGTCGATGGCGTACTCGCGCACCCACGGCACCTTCCCGCCCCTCGCGCCGGCCGAGGAGACCGAGGGCCGTCCGATGACCGCGAAGGAGCGCGGCTTCTACGAGGCCTCTCTCGCCGGTCATGTCGCCGGCACCGGCGAGCAGGTCGCCGACGAGCTGCGGAGGGTGCTGAAGGAGACGGAGGCCGACGAGGTCCTCGTCACCACCAGCGGGTACGACCGTACGGCCCTGTCGGACTCCTACCGGCGCCTGGCCGCGCTCTTCGCGCCGGACCACTGACGTGCTCGGGATGCGAACCCGGCCGGGGCCGGTGACCCTGGGAGAGGAAGCCGTAAGCGACGAGGAGGGTTGCCATGTCCTTCATGGACAAGATCAAGGGCATGCTCAAGGGCCATGAGGACATGGCCGACAAGGGCATCGACAAGGGCGGCGACTACGTCGACCAGCGCACCGGCGACAAGTACACGTCCCAGGTCGACACCGCCCAGGACAAGATGAGGGACGAGTTCGGCACACGTCCGAACCGGGACAACCCGCCGCAGTCGTAGCGCAAGGGGGCGGATAAAGTTGCCCCCCATGCGCAGCCCCCATGATCCGTACGACCCGTACGTCCGCGTGCGCGGGGCCCGTGAGCACAACCTCAAGGGCGTCGACGTGGACATCCCGCGGGACGTCCTGGCCGTGTTCACGGGCGTGTCCGGCTCGGGGAAGTCGTCCCTGGCGTTCGGCACGATCTACGCCGAGGCGCAGCGGCGGTACTTCGAGTCGGTCGCGCCCTACGCGCGCCGGCTGATCCACCAGGTCGGGGCGCCCAAGGTCGCCGAGCTCACCGGGCTGCCGCCCGCGGTCTCGCTGCAGCAGCGCCGCTCGGCTCCCTCCGCGCGTTCCTCGGTGGGTACGGTCACGAACCTCTCCAACTCCCTGCGCATGCTGTTCTCGCGCGCCGGGACGTATCCGCCGGGCGCGGAGCGGCTCGATTCGGACGCGTTCTCGCCGAACACGGCGGCCGGGGCCTGCCAGGAATGCCACGGCCTGGGCCATGTGCACGGCACCAGCGAGGAGTTGCTGGTGCCCGATCCCTCGCTGTCCGTCCGCGAGGGCGCCATCGCCGCGTGGCCCGGCGCCTGGCAGGGCAAGAACCTCAGGGACATCCTCGACGCGCTCGGCCACGACGTGGACCGGCCCTGGCGCGAGCTGCCCGCGCGGGAGCGGGAATGGATCCTGTTCACGGACGAGCAGCCGGTCGTCACGGTCCACCCGGTCCGGGACGCCGACCGCATCCAACGGCCGTACCAGGGCACGTACACGAGCGCCGCCCGGTATGTGCTGAAGACCTTCTCGGACACCAGGTCCGCGTCGCTGCGGGCGAAGGCGGAACGGTTCCTGACCAGCACGCCCTGCACGGTGTGCGGGGGCAGCCGGCTGCGGCCCGAGGCGCTCGCGGTGACCTTCGGCGGCCGGACCATCGCCGAGCTGGCCGCGCTGCCGCTGACCGACCTGGCCGCCCTGCTCGACGGCGGCGGCGAGGGCGGCAGCGAGACGGCCCGGGTGCTCACCGGGGACCTCACGTCCCGGATCGCGCCCGTGGTCGAGCTGGGCCTCGGCTATCTGAGCCTGGACCGCTCCACCCCCACCCTGTCGGCGGGCGAGCTGCAACGGCTGCGGCTGGCCACGCAGTTGCGCTCCGGCCTGTTCGGCGTGGTGTACGTGCTGGACGAGCCGTCCGCCGGACTGCACCCGGCGGACACCGAGGCACTGCTGACCGTGCTGGACCGGCTGAAGGCCGCGGGCAACTCGGTGTTCGTGGTGGAGCATCACCTGGAGGTGGTGCGCGGCGCCGACTGGCTGGTCGATGTGGGCCCCGGTGCCGGCGAGCACGGCGGACGCGTGCTGTACAGCGGGCCGCCGGCCGAGCTGGCCTCGGTCGAGGAGTCGGCGACGGCCGCCTTCCTCTTCGACGAGTCACCGGGGCCGGCCCGCGAAGTCCGGCCCGCACGGGGCTGGCTGCCGGTGGGGCCGGTCACCCGGCACAACCTGTGCGGTGTGACGGCCGAGTTCCCGCTCGGCGCCTTCACCGCCGTCACCGGGGTCTCAGGCTCCGGAAAATCCACGCTGCTCGGCGAGTTGACGGAGGAACTGCCGGGCGTGGACCGGCTGGTCCGGGTCGACCAGAGGCCCATCGGGCGCACCCCACGCTCCAACCTGGCCACCTACACCGGCCTGTTCGACGTCGTACGGAAGGTGTTCGCCGGGACGCAGGAGGCGCGCACGCGCGGGTTCGGCGTCGGCCGTTTCTCCTTCAACGTGGCGGGTGGGCGCTGTGAGACGTGCCAGGGCGAGGGATTCGTCAGCGTCGAGCTGCTGTTCCTGCCGAGCACGTACGCGCCCTGCCCCGACTGCGGCGGTGCCCGCTACAACCCCGCGACGCTCGAAGTGACGTACCGGGGCAGGAACATCGCCGAGGTGCTGGACCTGACCGTGGAGGGGGCGGCGGAGTTCTTCGCCGACATCCCGGCCGCCGTCCGCAGCCTCGGCACCCTGCTCGACGTGGGCCTCGGCTACCTCCGGCTCGGCCAGCCCGCGACCGAGCTGTCCGGCGGCGAGGCACAGCGGATCAAGCTGGCGAGCGAACTGCAGCGCGGCCGCCGCGGCCACACGCTCTATCTGCTGGACGAGCCGACGACCGGGCTGCACCCCGCCGACGTGGAGGTGCTGATGGACCGGCTGCACGGGCTGGTCGACGCCGGGCACACGGTCGTGGTGGTCGAGCACGACATGACGGTGGTCGCGGCCGCGGACTGGGTGATCGACCTGGGCCCCGGCGGGGGTGACCGGGGCGGGCGGATCGTGGCGGCGGGGCCGCCGGAACAGGTGTCCCGTGCGGCGGGCAGTGTGACGGCGCCCTATCTGGCCCGGGTCATGCCCTGAGGCCGGCAGGGCGCCGTGGGCTCCGTAGCACGGCGGGCCGTGTCAGGTGCTGAGCAACCGGTTGAAGAAGGACCGGTAGCGCCGCAGCGCTCCGCGGAGAGCCTCCGTGTCGACCTTCTCGCCCTGGCTCCACTGCGCTTCCAGGCCCTTCTTGTGCTCGGAGAAGGTGGCGGCCAGACTCTGCATGACGTCCGCGACCAGGGTGTCGGCGTCGTGCACGGCCTCGCGCGGGTCGTCGACGAACCTGTTCTGGATCGTCTGCCAGCGGTCGCGGAAGGCCCGTTCCTCGTCGTCCGTCATCAGCTGCGGAGCCTCGTCGTCCGAAGCGCCGGGGGCACCCGTGGCGTCCGCGGCCGTGGCGGTGCCGGACGACTCGGGAGCCGCGGCCTGCGCCTCCGCACCACCGGCGCCGGAGGCCCCCTCCCCACTCGCCGTCCCGGTGCTCTCACCGGGATAGACGGGCGCTTCCGAGGACGCCGCGTCCGGTGCGGCGTCCGTGTCGGCGCCGGTCGGCCGGGCCAGGTCTTCGGTGGACAGACCGCGGGTGGTGCGGTCCGCGTCCTCGTTTCTGTGCATGGCGTTCCTCCATGCGGGGTCGTGGTGTCGGTCAGGACCGGGCGGCCTGCGCGCGGCCGCCACCGTCGGAGAGCAACTCGTCGAACAGGGCGCGGTAGTGCACCATGGCACCCCGCAGCTGCTCGGTCGTGGCCCGCGTGCGGGTGGAGAGGGTCTCCACCTCGTGCGCGGCCCGGTAGTGCTCCAGCGTGGCGCCGTGCTCCACCGAGAGATCCTTCATCTGCTGCTCGAACCCCTCGGTCGGATACCCGCGCTCGTGCATCAGGGAGGTCACCAGCCGGTCCGCATCGTGCACCGCGTCCTCCGGCCGGTCGACGAACTCCTCCTGCACGCTGCTCCACTCCCGCGTGTAGCGGTCCCGGGAGACGGGGGGCAGCGGTTTGATGTCGAGCGAGTCATGTCGCCTCTCGCGTTCCCTCAGCTCACGCTCGGCGGCGAGCCGGCTGTCGGATCCCTCGACCGTCCGCTCGTACTCCGGGCCGAAGCGCTCACGAAGGTGACGGCGCCGCATCAGCAGTGAGACCGCCACAGCGGCCAGAGCGACCACCACCACGATCGGAATGATGATCGCCAGAAGCGTTCCCGTGGACATGGGCACACGCTCCTCGGGGAGTAGTGATGTGCGCTTTCCAGGTTCCCCTTCCGTGCCTTTCTAGGCATACCGGATATTTTGCTGTCAGGTGGTGACCAGGACCGCGTGCGTCCACGCCGGTTCCGAGGCCTCCGGCTGGGCGGCACGCGCCAGGGAACGGCGGTCGGCGTGGGTCCCGGGCAGGATCGCCGGCCGGATCTCCACCTCCGCGGTCATTCCCCGGGTACGGGCCACCCGCCACAGGGAGGCGAGCAGGGTGTCCTCACCGACGAACGCCGCCGCCGTGCTCGGCCCCCCGCCGGTCTGCCGGTAGCGCAGGCCGACCGGCTGCACCGGCACGCCCGCGTCCAGCGCCGCCTGGAAGACGGCCCGGTGGAAGCGGCCGTGGGCCCGCCCGCACCAGGTGCTGCCCTCGGGGAACGCGGCCACGGCCGCACCCGCCCGCAGGGCCTCGGCGATCCGGGCGACCGTCTCGGGCAACGCCCGCAGCCGGTCCCGTTCGATGAACAGGGCCCCGCCGCGCGCGGCCAGCGCGCCCGCCACCGGCCACCGCCGGATCTCGGTCTTGGCGAGCATCCGGGCCGGCCGTACGGCGCTCAGCAGCGGGATGTCCAGCCACGAGACGTGGTTGGCGACCAGCAGCAGCCCACCGGCCGGTGCGGCGGCACCGGTGAGGCGGACCCGGACCCCGATGGCCCGCACGATCATCCGGCACCACCGTCTGACCCACTCGGCGGGGATCCTCCCGCCGAGCGGGGACAGCGCGATCCCGGCCAGCACCAGGACCGCGACCGCGGCCAGCCGCAGCACGGCACGGGGTACGGCCGCGGCGGCCGGGGCCGGTTCCACACAGGCGCCCGGGGTACAGGGCGCGCTGGGCAGCCAGACGCTCATCAGGCCGGCACGAGGGAGAGGAAGTGCCGCAGATAGCGCGGGTTGACCCGGCGCATCGACAGCAGCACGTACAGGTCGGCGACCCCGAAGTCCGGGTCGTGCGCGGGCTCGCCGCACACCCAGGCGCCGAGGCGGAGGTAGCCGCGCAGCAGGGCGGGCAGCTCGCCGTGCCCGGCCGGGGCCTCGGCTTCCGGGACCCACGGCAGCAGCGGCCGTACCCGGAACTCCTCGGGCGCCAGGTGCTTGGCGCGCACCCGTTCCCAGGTGGCCGCCGCGAGGGCCCCGCCGTCGGCGAGCGGCACCGAGCAGCAGCCCGCGAGCCATTCGTGTCCGCGGTCGACCATGTAGCGGGCTATCCCGGCCCAGATCAGGCCGATGACGGCGCCGTCGCGGTGGTCGGGGTGCACACAGGAGCGGCCGACCTCGACCAGCCCGGGCCGGATCGCGTCGAGCGCGGCCAGCTCGAACTCGCTCTCCGAGTAGAGCCGGCCCGCGACCGCGGCCCGCTCCGGCGGCAGCAGCCGGTAGGTGCCGACGACCTGGCCGGTGACCGTGTCCCGGACGAGCAGGTGGTCGCAGTAGGCGTCGAAGGCGTCGGCGTCGAGCCCCGGCTGCGGCGTGGCCAGCAGGGCCCCCATCTCACCGGCGAAGACGTCGTGCCGCAGCTGCTGCGCGGCCCGCACGTCGTCCTCGTCGCGGGCGAGGGTGACGGTGTAGCGGGTCGGTGCCGCGGGCTGTGGGGGGCGGTCGAGGGTGGAAACGCCGGTCATGGCTCTCTCCTGGTCACGGGCCGGTTCGGCGACGGCGGCGGGCGCTGAGTTCCGGCCCGCCGCTCCTGTTCTTCCGACGCCGGTTGGCGTGCGCGTGACCTGAGCGGGGAGAGCGGATGTGGGAATGCTGAACGCCGGGGTCCGGCGATCACGGAAAAGCCAGACGGGGCCGGTGAGCACCACTCCCGGCCCCGCCCGTTCGCCTGTGCGACGAACGTCTCCTGCTCAGTGCGGCGCTACCTCTTCCCCACCTTTCGGGCAGCCCGCAGCCACTCCTTGTTCATGCCGGTGATCGACACCAGCGGGATCCCCTTCGGGCAAGCCGTCGCGCACTCACCGGTCAGCGTGCACCCGCCGAACCCCTCCGCGTCCATCTGCGCCACCATGTCCAGCACCCGCGTCTCCCGCTCGGGCGCCCCCTGGGGCAGCACGTTCAGGTGGTTGACCTTGGCGGAGGTGAACAGCATCGCCGCACCGTTGGGGCAGGCGGCCACGCACGCCCCGCACCCGATGCACTCGGCGTGCTCGAACGCGAAGTCGGCGTCGGCCTTCGGCACCGGCGTGGCGTGCGCCTCCGGCGCGGAACCGGTCGGCGCGGTGACGTAGCCGCCGGCCTGGATGATCCGGTCGAACGCGGACCGGTCGACCACCAGGTCCTTGATCACGGGGAAGGCCGAGGCCCGCCACGGCTCGATGTCGATCGTGTCGCCGTCCTGGAAGGACCGCATGTGCAGCTGACAGGTGGTGGTGCGCTCCGGCCCGTGCGCGTCGCCGTTGATGACGAGCGAGCACGCGCCGCAGATGCCCTCGCGGCAGTCGTGGTCGAAGGCCACGGGGTCCTCGCCGGCGAGGATGAGCCGTTCGTTGAGGACGTCCAGCATCTCCAGGAAGGACATGTCGGACGAGATGCCGTCCACCTCGTATGTGGACATCGCTCCTTCGGCACCGGCGTTCTTCTGCCGCCAGACGCGCAGGGTGAGCTTCATGCGTAGCTCCGCTGGGTGGGATGGACGTACTCGAAGACGAGGTCTTCCTTGTGCAGGACGGGGGCCTCACCGGTGCCGGTGAACTCCCATGCGGCCGCGTAGCCGAACGCGTCGTCCCTGCGTGCGGCCTCGCCGTCCGGGGTCTGGGACTCCTCGCGGAAGTGGCCGCCGCAGGACTCCGCGCGGTGCAGCGCGTCGAGGCACATCAGCTCGGCGAGTTCCAGGTAGTCGACGATGCGGTTGGCCTTCTCCAGCGACTGGTTGAACTCCTCGCCGGTGCCGGGCACCTTGATCCGGCGCCAGAACTCCTCGCGGATCTGCGGGATGCGCTCCAGGGCCTTGCGCAGTCCCGCGTCGGTGCGGGCCATGCCGCAGAACTCCCACATCAGTTCGCCGACTTCGCGGTGGAAGGAGTCGGGGGTGCGGTCGCCGTCGACGGACAGCAGCAGGTTGAGCCGGTCCTCGGTCTCGGCCAGCACCTTCTGGACGTCGGGGTGTTCGGTGGTGACGGGCTCCTGGCGGGGGTTGCGGGCCAGGTAGTCGTTGATGGTGGCGGGGAGCACGAAGTAGCCGTCGGCCAGGCCCTGCATCAGCGCGGAGGCGCCGAGCCGGTTGGCGCCGTGGTCGGAGAAGTTGGCCTCGCCGATCGCGAACAGGCCCGGGATCGTGGTCTGCAGGTCGTAGTCGACCCACAGGCCGCCCATCGTGTAGTGCACGGCCGGGTAGATCCGCATCGGCACCTCGTACGGATCCTCGTCGGTGATCCGCTGGTACATGTCGAAGAGGTTGCCGTACTTGGCCTCGACCGCCTTGCGCCCCATGCGCTGGATCGCGTCGGCGAAGTCCAGGTAGACGCCCTGGCCGCCGGGGCCCACTCCCCTGCCCTCGTCGCAGACGTTCTTCGCGGCGCGGGAGGCGATGTCGCGCGGCACCAGGTTGCCGAAGGACGGGTAGATCCGTTCCAGGTAGTAGTCGCGCTCGCCCTCGGGGATCTGGTTCGGCGGCCGGTTGTCGCCCTTGGCCTTGGGCACCCAGATCCGGCCGTCGTTGCGCAGCGACTCGCTCATCAGCGTCAGCTTGGACTGGTGGTCGCCGGTGCGCGGGATGCAGGTCGGGTGGATCTGCGTGAAGCAGGGGTTGGCGAAGTAGGCGCCGCGCCGGTGCGCCCGCCAGACGGCGGTCGCGTTGGAGTTCATGGCGTTGGTGGAGAGGTAGAAGACATTGCCGTAGCCGCCGGAGGCCAGCACCACCGCGTCGGCGAAGTAGGTGTCGACACGGCCCGTGACCAGGTCCCGCGCCACGATGCCCCGGGCCCGCCCGTCCACGACGATCAGGTCCAGCATCTCGGTGCGCGGGTGCATCTCCACGTTCCCGGCGGCGATCTGCCGGGACAGCGCCTGGTAGGCGCCGAGCAGCAGCTGCTGGCCGGTCTGGCCGCGGGCGTAGAAGGTGCGGGAGACCTGGACACCGCCGAAGGAGCGGGTGTCGAGCAGACCGCCGTACTCGCGGGCGAACGGCACGCCCTGGGCCACGCACTGGTCGATGATCTCCACGGAGATCTGCGCCAGCCGGTGGACGTTCGACTCGCGCGCCCGGAAGTCGCCGCCCTTGACGGTGTCGTAGAACAGCCGGTGGATCGAGTCGCCGTCGTTGCGGTAGTTCTTCGCCGCGTTGATGCCGCCCTGGGCGGCGATGGAGTGGGCGCGGCGCGGGGAGTCCTGGTAGCAGAACTGGACGACGTGGTAGCCCTGTTCGGCGAGGGTGGCGCCCGCGGAGCCGCCGGCGAGGCCGGTACCGACGACGATGATCGTGTGCTTGCGCCGGTTGGCGGGGTTGACCAGCTTGGCCTCGAAGCGACGCTTGTCCCAGCGCTCGTGGACCGGGCCGGAGGGCGCCTTGGCGTCGGTGACCGGTGCGCCGGTCGGGTAGTTCACGTAGTCGGTCATCTCAGCTCACCACTCCGGTCATGACGCCCACGGGTACGGCGATGAAACCGGCCGTGAGCAGCAGTGCGAGGACGTTGGCGACGGTCTTCAGGGCGCGGTCGCGGGCGCGGCTGCCGACGCCGAGGGTCTGCGCGGCGCTCCAGAAGCCGTGCCGGATGTGCAGGCCGAGCGCGAGCATCGCGACGATGTAGACGACGTCGCCGTACCAGGTGGAGAAGGTGTCGACCACGTTCTGGTACGGGTGCCCCTCCTGGAAGCCGCCGGAGTGCACGGTGCCGGTGGTCAGGTCCAGGAGGTGCCAGACGATGAACAGGCCGAGGATGACGCCACCCCAGCGCATGGTGCGGGTGGCGTAGCTGGAGCGGGGCCGTGCGTGCACGTACTTGCTGGGCCGGGCCTTGATGTCGCGGCGGCTGAGCTGGTACGCGGAGGTGGCGTGGGCGACCACGGCCACGACCAGGACGATCCGGATGAGCCAGAGCGTCCACTCGTAGTGCATGAAGGGTTCGCCGACGGTGCGCAGCCAGTGGGCGTAGTGGTTGAACTCGCCCGCCCCGAAGTAGATCTTCAGGTTCCCGATCATGTGCGCCACCAGGTACAGCAGCATGATCAGGCCGCTGACGGCCATCACCGTCTTCTTGCCGACGGTGGAGTCCCACATCGTGCGCGCCATGGACGGCCGTCGGTC
Organism: Streptomyces filipinensis; assembly: GCF_014649495.1. Taxonomy (GTDB): domain Bacteria; phylum Actinomycetota; class Actinomycetes; order Streptomycetales; family Streptomycetaceae; genus Streptomyces; species Streptomyces filipinensis. The sequence goes on from NZ_BMTD01000022.1 coordinate 62,325, forward strand.
CGTCCGCGTTGCCAGAGCCATGGAACAGCACGCTAGGGGCGAGTGGCCCGATCGGTCCAAGACATGGTCCAGCTCGTTTCCATAGGAAACATCTATCATGGCTGTATGCAGTTCCAGCAGCTCCAGTACTTCGTGGCCGTCGCCGAGACCCGGCACTTCACCCGCGCCGCCGAGCTGGTGCACGTCGCCCAGCCGTCGCTGTCGCAGCAGATCAAGGCGCTGGAGCGGGAGTTGGGCGCGGATCTGTTCCTGCGCGCACGGGGCAACATCACGCTCACCGACGCCGGCGAGGCGCTGCTGCCGCTGGCCCGGCGGATCCTCGCCGACGCCGACACGGCCCGGTACGAGGTGCAGGAGCTGGTGCAGCTGCGGCGGGGCCGGGTACGGCTCGGCGCGACGCCGAGCCTGTGCACCGGCCTGCTGCCGGATGTGCTGCGCGCCTTCCACGACCGCTATCCCGGCATTCAGCTGCTGGTCGAGGAGGGCGGCTCGCACGACCTGGTGCGGGAGCTGGCGCGCGGTGCCCTCGACCTCGCGTTGGTCGTGCTGCCGCTGCCCACGCCGGCGCCCGCGCTGTCCACGGTGGAGCTGCTGCGGGAGGAACTGGTCGTGGTGTCCTCGGCCGAGGCACCGGCGCCCGGGCGGGGTGGCCGGGCGGTGGACATCGCCGATCTGGAGGGCGCGCGGCTGGTGATGTTCCGGCACGGGTACGACCTGCGGGAGCTGACCGTGGCGGCGTGCCGCTCCGCGGGGTTCGAGCCGGAGTTCGCCGTGGAGGGGGGCGAGATGGACGCGGTGCTGGGGTTCGTGCGGGCCGGGCTGGGGGTGGCCGTGGTGCCGCGGATGGTCGCCACCCGGGCCGGGCTGGGACTCCGGGTGACGCCGCTGGCCCGTCCCGGGCTGCAGCGGACGATCGCGCTGGCCCACCGCAGCGATGTGGCTCCGCCACGAGCCGCCAGGGAGTTGCAGCGGATGCTGCTGGAACGCTGAAGCCGCCTCCCGCAGAGGCCGATCGGCTCTACAGTGGCGCGGCGGGCACGGGAGGGGGAATCCGATGCCGGGAGTACGGGTGTTGGTCGTACGGCGCGTCCGGATACTGGGGGCGCTGCTGGCCGTCGGGGCTGCCGTGGTGTGCCTGGTGGGGGCGTTCCGGCAGTGGACCGACGGCCTGCAGGCGCAGGGCCTGACGTATGAGCGGCTCACGGAGAAGCACGTCATCAAGGACACGCAGCTCATCGAGGGACCGGACGACGTCGCCCGCTCCCGGCCCGGCCAGGGCAGCAGCGGGGAGATCGCCGTGCGCATCCGGCGTGGACGCGCCGGCGGCTGGGAGCTCAGCACCGTCTACCGGCTGCGGTTGCGGGCCTCCGACCCGCTCACGGAGCGGCTGCGGAAGTCCCCTCCCGGCATCGCCACCGTGGTCGACGTGCTGCCCGGCGGCTTCGAGACGAGCCACAACTCCAAGCTGTTCAGCGGGTCGGGCAACGGACACCCCCTGTGGTGCACGGTGACCCAACGGCCCGGCAGCGCCTGGGTGACGGTCAGCGCCGAACGCACCGAGGCCCGCAGCGGACCGGCGGAGGACGTGTTTCTCGTGCTCGCCCTCAGCTCTCCGATGACGGACGCCGACGGCCACAAGGTGTCCTGGCCGGGCGGTTCCTGGTCCTGGAGTCTGCGCACGCCTGCCGGTTGGGCCGTACGGGTGCTGGGCCGCCCGGACGAACAGACCGACCACTCGGTCGTGTTCCGGGACGTCACCACCGCGGGAACCGGCGTCATCCTCTCCGGGAGCACGGATGCCGATCCCGCGGCTCCACCCGGTGCGGATCCCTTCGGACCCGTGCCGGCGGACGGCAAGGCCCTGATCACAGCGGCGGCGCTGCTCACAGCGGCCGTCGCCACCCTGTACGGCGGTGCCCGGGCGTCCACGGGCCCCGCCCGAGGGCGTGCACTGCTGTGGACCGCCGGCCTCACCCTCCTGCCGCTCTGCGGAACGGTGCTGGCCCTGGTGTTCTGGTTCTCCTCCACCGGTCTGTGGACGGGCCCCTACTGGTTGCGTGCCGCCCGTCAGTACAGCACCACCGCCATGATGTACGACGGTCCGCCCGGTCAGATGCTGCTTCAGGGCGCTCTCCTCGCCCTCGGCCTGTTCACCCTGCCGCTGCTCGTCGCGTACGCCCTGTACGGTCCGCGGCGGCCGGGTGCGCCGATGCTACGGCCGCCGCTGCTGCTGGCCCTGCCGGCGGCGGCCCTTCCGCTGACGAGCGTGGTGACGGGCGGCAGCCGGTGGGTGCGGCCCGGACTGGTCGCTCTGGGCGCCGCCTCGGCGGTGGCGGCACTCGTCCATCTCGCGCTCCGGGTGTGGCCCGGGAGCCCACTGCGCCGCTGGGCCGGTCCGGCGGCCGTCGTCACCGGGGCGACGGCCGCGGCCGCCGTGTGCCTGCAGTCCCTGCCGGCGTCGCTCGTCCTCAACACCACGCGGTCCTACGACTCGGCCGTGCTGTATTCCTTCGGCGCCATCCTGGGCTCCGGTCCCCTGACCTACCTGCTGCTCGTACCCTCGGCCGGTCTGCTCGTGCTGCTCCTGCACATGTTCGTCCCTCCTGTCGCCCGGCTGCCGCGGGGCGCGCTCATCGGCTCGGTGCCGCTGCTGATCACGGTCCTGCTGCCGTGGTGGGTGACGCGTCCCGACGGCATGCCCTACGGCGCGGGCCTCTTCCCCGCCATCCTCAGCCGGCTCACGGGCGGGGCACCGGGCGCCGACGTCACGCTCGGGGTCCGCGTCCTGGCCCCGGCCCTGCAGCTGAGCTGGCTGGTCGCCACCGTCGCCCTGATCGCCCATATGAGCAACTGCGGCCGACGAGCGGGCCGTTGGGCACCCTCCGCGCGGGCCTCGGGCGCCGCCCTGCTGCTCCTCGCGGCCGCCGCGCCGGTCGTCGGCGACCCCGAGAGCCAGCTCCCGCACGCCACCACGGCTGGTGCGCTGCTCGCCGCCTGGGGCGGTACCCGGCTCCTGCTGCCCGAGAGCCGCCGCGCCCGGGCCGAGCGGCTGCACGCCCTCTCCGGTGCCGCACACACGCGCCTGACGCACTCCCTCGCCCGGTCCCTGCTCTACGCCGAGGGCAGGCACCGGTTTCTCACCGCGTCCCGGGGAACGCTCGCGGACGCCAGTGTGCGGCCCGAGGACTGGGAGCGGACCTGGCGGAGCCTGCGCGATCCGACGGAGGCCGACGCGGCCCGCGAGACGGCCCGGCTGCGCTCGGTGGCGCTGGGCGGGTCGGGCGGCTGGCCGGCCTGGTCGAACGGCGTTGCCGCGGCTGTCGCGTCCGCGGTGCTCACGCTGCCGTGGACCGCCTGGCCCGCCTGGCAGGGGCGCGGCTACAGCGGTCTGCTGGAGGTGGTGACCGTCGCCGGCGGCACGACGTGCGTGTGGCTGGCCCACGGGTTCGTCTACGGCTACCTGTACCCGTGGATCCGCGGCAGCGGGCCGGTGGCCAAGGCGGGCCGGCTGTGGGCCGCCATGGCCCCGGTCCAACTGCTGCTGCTGTGGCCGCGGCTGCGGCTGCCGCTCGACCAGGCGGTACTGACCGTCTTCCTGCTGCTCGCCCAGACCGCTGTGCTCGCGCTCGGGCTCGGGCTGTACTGGGAGGTCCGCCTGGTGCACCGGGCGGACCTGCTGTGGGGGCACGTCCGCAACTTCCGCCGGCTCTCCTCGCTGGCCGCGCCGGTCAGCACGGTCCTGGTCGCCGCTGTCACGGCGGCCGTGACCGTACTCGCGACCGCCTGGGCGGACCAGCTGACGACCCCCCAGACGCCGCCTCGTCCGGCCCCGTCGGCGACCGCCACCGCGCAGCCCTGAGACCCGTTCAGCCCGTGGCGTCCACCAGGGCCAGGTCGTGGAGCCGCTCCGGTGGGCCCGGGCGGGCGTAGTACCAGCCCTGGGCCGTGTCGCAGCCCAGTATCCGGAGTTGTTCGGCCTGGGCGCCGGTCTCCACGCCCTCGACCGTCACCGCGAGGTCGAGGCTGTGGGCGAGGGAGACGATGCCCTCGACGATCTTCAGATCGACGGGGTCGGCGGGGAACTGCTGCATGCCCCGGGTGAAGGAGCGGTCCAGCTTGAGGATGCGCACCGGCAGGCGGCGCAGGTTGGCCAGGTTGGAGTAGCCGGTGCCGAAGTCGTCCAGGGCGATGTCGACGCCCATCTCGGCGAACCTGTGCAGGGGTTTGAGCAGATCGTCGTCGGCGCCGATGAGCGCGGACTCGGTGACCTCCAGGCACAGGGCGTCCGGGGCCACGCCCGCCCGCTCCAGGATGTCGACGGTGTCCTGGACCAGGCCCGGATGGCTGAGCTGGCAGGGCGACAGGTTGACGTTGATGCGCAGGGGCCCGGCGGCGGCGTCCTCACCGTGGCGTTCTCGCCAGGCGCGGGCCTGGCGGATGGATTCCTCCAGCACCCAGCGGCCGAGCGGGACGATCAGGCCGGTGTGCTCGGCGAGCGGGATGAAACGGTCGGGGCCGAGCACGCCGTGCTGCGGGTGCAGCCAGCGCACCAGGGCTTCGGCGCCGCGCACACTGCCGTCGCCGAGATGCACCAGCGGCTGGTACTCGATGAAGAACTCGCCGCGTTCCAGCGCCGTCGGCAGGGCCGTGGTCAGGCCGTGGCGGGTGATGGCGCGGGCATCGGCCTCGGGGTCGGCGAGTTCGGAGCGGTTGCCGCCCGCCGACTTGGCCCGGTACATGGTGATGTCCGCGCTGCGCAGCACCTCTGCGGCGGTGCGTTCACCTGCCGGGCCCTCGACGATGCCGAGGCTGCCGCGCACCATCAGGTCCCGGCCGTCGATGCTGATCGGGGTGATCAGTGCGTTCATGATGCGCTCGGCCAGTTCGTCCACCTTGCGCGCGGTGCCGGGGCCGGTGGTCAGGGCCACGAACTCGTCGCCGCCGAGCCGCGCGACCATCTCACCGGGCGCGGTCGCGCAGGACTGCAGCCGGTCGGCGACCTCCACCAGCAGCCGGTCGCCGGCCGCGTGGCCGAGGCTGTCGTTGACGGTCTTGAAGCCGTCCAGGTCGAGGTAGCACAGGCCGAAGCGCTGGCCCTCGCCCGCGTTCAGCACCTTCTCCAGGCGTTCGAAGAACAGCGTGCGGTTGGGCAGGCCGGTGAGCGCGTCGTGCGTCGCCTCGTAGCGCAGCCGGAGGTTGAGCAGCCGGCGCTCGGTGGTGTCCTCCATGAGGGCGAGCTGGTACTGGGGGCTGCCGTCGGCGTCCCGCAGCAGGGAGACGGTCAGATTGGTCCACAGGACCGTGCCGTCGGGCCGGTTGAAGGCCTTTTCGAGGTGGTAGTGCTCGCGCTCGCCGCGGACGAGTTCGTCGTAGAGCTTCCAGGTCTGCGGCGCGTCCTCGGGGTGCACCCAGTCCTGGACGCGGCGGCCGCGCAGGGTCTGCTCGGAGAGGCCGAACATGCGCAGCAGCGCCTGGTTGGCCTGGAGGACATGGCCGTCGAGGTCGGCGATGCCGACCCCTATGGCCGCGCCCTCGAAGACCGCGCGGAAGCGGGCCTCGCTGGCGTGCAGCGCCTGCGCGACCACGCCCTGGGCCCGCAGCGCGGCCTGGGCGATGGACTCCTGCTCGGCGAGGGTGCGCCGACGCAGCGCCTCGGCGTATCCGGCGGCCATCGCGTGCTGCAGCCGTGAGCACCGTATGCGCGGCTCGTCCTGGGGGCCGTCGCCGGCGCAGTACAGCACCAGGTAGGCGTCGACACAGTCCAGGGTGCGGGCGAGCGCCTCGGGGTCGGTGCAGTGCGCGCCGACCAGCGCGGCGCCGACCGCCTTCGCACCGTCGGCGTCGAAGCCGTGCGCGCGCAGCAGCTCGCTCAACCGGCGTGCGAGCGGAAGGAGCCGTTGCTCGAACTCGGCACGGGTCAGCGACGTGGAGGTCACCGGGTAGACCGCCCGGCTCCAGATCGTCGTGAACCGGCGCAGTCTGTCCTCCGGCCCGTCCGGCTCGGCGCTCACGCCGTGCGCCCCACGCCGGCGAATCCGGAGAAGGCGAACGGATCCTCGTCCTCCGGCGCCGACTCCGGCCGCCAGTGCGGCATCGGCACCAGTCCCGGTTCCACCATGTCGTACCCCTCGAAGAACCGCGCGATCTCGTCGCGCGAGCGCATGATCAGCGGGTTGCGAATGTCCTTGTATACGTCCACCGCGCCCTCGGCCCGCTCGGCGGGCACCGGGATTCCCTCGTACGAGGCATGGGTGAGGATCAGCAGGCTGCCGGGCGCGAGCGCGTCGCGCAGCTCGGCCACCGCACCGTAGGGGTCGTCCGCGTCTTCCACGAAGTGCAGTATGGCAACGAGAAGGAGCGCGACCGGACGGTTCAGGTCGATGAGCCGCTCCACCTCGGGACTGGACAGGATCTCCTTCGGCTTGCGCAGGTCCGCGGCGACCACGTCCGCGGCGTCGTTGCCCGCCAGGACGGCCTGGCTGTGCGCGACGGCGACCGGGTCGTGGTCGACGTAGACCACGCGGGCGCCCGGTACGGCCGCCTGGGCCACCTCGTGGGCGTTGCCGAAGGTCGGGATGCCGGATCCGATGTCGAGGAACTGGGTGATGCCCTCGCCGGCCGCGAACCGCACGGCTCGGCGCATGAACGCCCGGTTGGCCTGCATGATCTTCGGCAGGCCCGGCATGAACTCCATCGCCTTGCGGGCCGCTTCCCGGTCCACCTCGAAGTTGTGCGAACCGCCCAGGTAGTAGTCGTAGATCCGCGAGACGCTCGGCACCGAGATGTCGATGCTCCGGGGGGCCCAGGCGGGGCGCTCCATGTATCACTCCAAGGCGTAGGCGACAGGGACAGGCGATCCGGTGTTCGAGCAGAGGCTACTGATCGCCCGCCAAAGGAGCGACCCAAACCGGAAATTGACCGTCCGTTCCCGGTCACTGCCTGCGGGATCGCTGTCGCGTGTGCCGGGTTTGCCCGTCTTGCGAATGCGGGTCGCGAGGGGCCGGTCGGACCCACGCGGCGGAGCCGCGTATCGGCCGGCCCCGCACCCCTTCCGGGCGCGCGAAAGGGCCCGCCCCCTCCGTGCGGTGCGGAGGGGGCGGGCCGGCGGTGGCGCTCCGGGTCGGGCGGGGCGATCGACCCTGGGGAGGTGATCTAGTTGCCCGGCGCGCCGACCGGTTTGCCGTCGGGCGAGACGGCGTACCAGGTGCCGCCCACGCCCTGACCGTTGGTGTCCCCGGGTGCCTTGTCGCCGGAGAAGGTGTAGATCGGCCAGCAGTTGACGGTCATCTGCTTCACCCCGTCGGGGCGGGTGAAGCCCATCAGGCCCTTCTTCTTGACGCCCTTGGTGTCGTCGGGCTTGACCGGGGCGACGGCCGGCCACTTCTCCAGGCAGGCTCCGGTGCAGTTCGAGACGGACTTGGGCCAGGCCTTGTCCTTGAGGAAGCGGTAGACCGTCCTGCCGTTCTTGTCCACGACGATGTCGCCGAGCTTGGCGTCCTTGCGCACGGACAGACCGGGCATGGAGGCGAGGGAGGCCTTCTTGCCGTCGGGCGCGAGCGCGAACCACTTGCCGCCCACGCCCTGGCCGTTGACGTCACCGGCGTTGACGTCCTTGGCGTAGCGGTAGGCGGGCCAGCCGCCGATGGTGAGCTGCTTGCTGCCGTCGGCACGGGTGACCTCGCCGAGCAGCGCCTTGTCGATGCCCGCGCCGGCGGTGGCGTCGTCGGCGGGCACCGGCGGCCAGGTGGTGGCGCAGTCGCCGGCGCAGTTCGACTTGGGCGGATTGGCGGTGTCCTTGTCGAACCGGTACAGGGTCAGACCGGAGCCGTCGGTCAGTACGTTGCCCAGGTCGGGGTTGGTGGCCACGGTCAGCTTGCCCGCGGGGGCGGCCGCGGTCGGGGAGCTGGAGGCCTGGTTGCCGTCGGCGCCGTAACCGTTGCCCGTGCCCGTGCCCGTGCCGGCGCCGTTGGTCGGGCTGCCCGCGGGCGCGGTGGCCCCCACGTTCTGGGCCGCCGATGCCGGGGTGGTGCTGTTGTCCTGACCGCACGCCGTCGTCAGCGTCAGCACCGAGGCGGCCGTGGCCACCAGTGCGGCGGTCCGCCAGGAGGTCTTCATGTCCAACTCCCCATCATCGCCTGGATGTTGCAGCGCTCTGCCGCGTCGCCGCACAGCCATGGGTACGCACCGAGGGGGGCGGAGCGTTCAACGGGGAGGGGAAGTTCTCCGGGAAATCTTTCCGGATCCTGTGACACGCGCCGTCACGAGCGGCTCGCACAGACGTGCATATCGCACCACCGGCACAGTTCACCTGTTCAAACCATTGATCGCATCATGTCCCCCCTTAGGGGCAATCCCGGCGCACTACGGCGTACGACCGGGTTCGACACCCCATGATCTTCGTCGTGCATGGACCCGAAGCGACCCGATGCGCGCCCGCCGCACGGGTGTTGGCCCTGGTGACGCTGACCTGGACCCTGGTGGGCTGCCCGGTCGGCAGCGCGTCGGCCGACGCCTGTGCGTACGCCTCCACGGGCCCGGAGGGCCCGGTGGCGACGGCCTACGCCGGCGGGCAGCACTGGCCCGCCCTGCCGCCCTGCCCCGAACCCACCCCTGCGACGCCCACCCCCACACCACCCCCACCTCCGCCCCCGCCGCCTTCGCCCACGCCGGCACCGCCCAGGCCGAAGCCGAAGCCGGCCCCGCGCCCCGCGCCGAAGCCCAGCCCGAAGCCGAAGCCACCACCCCGCCCGGTCCCGGCTCCGCCGGCACCCCGGCCGGCAGCCACACCGACACCCGCCCCGGCGCCGGCTCCCCGGCCCAGGCCGGCCCCGAGGCCCACCTCGCGGCCGCTGGCGACGCGCGTGAGCTATCCGGCGTACCACCCGCACCCCACCGCGCACACCGCGCCCGACCACACCTCGCCGGTCACCTACGTCCTGCTCATCACCGTTCCGGCGATCGTAGCCGTCGCGGCCCTGCGCCCGCGCTGACGCGCCGGCCGCTCACTTCTGGAGGCACCTGTTGTCGGATTGGCTTGTTCTCGTCCTCGCGATGCTGGCGGCCTGTGCCGTGGTGATCGTCATCACCGTCCTGCGGCACAAGCGGGCGCCCGAGGACGAGGACCCCAACGAGACCCCGGACGTCATCGAGTACATGACGATGTGGATCGGCGTGGTCTACGCCATCGTCCTCGGCCTGGCCATCGCGGGCGTGTGGGAGGCCCGCAGCTCGGCCCAGGACTATGTGCAGTCCGAGGCCCAGGCGCTGCACGAGATCTCGGAGCGGGTCCGGGTCTATCCGCCGGAGGTCCGTGACCGGATCCGGGACGATGTCAACACCTATGTCGGCTACGTCGTGCACCACGAGTGGAAGACGATGGCCCACGACGAGCGCGTCACCGACCGCGGCACCGAACTGCTGCAGAAGATCCGCCAGGACGTCACCGACTACCAGCCGAAGAACGACTTCGAGGCGCAGGCCTACCAGCCGCTGCTGGACCAGATCACCGCCGCCGACCAGGCGCGCAACGCCCGCGCCGACTCCACCGGGGCCACCATGCCGCCGGTGGTGTGGTGGGGGCTGCTCACCGGGGCGCTGATCACCATCGGCATGGTCTTCGCGCTGCAGATCCGGCGCACCCGTCGCGAGTTGGTGCTGGCCGGGCTGTTCTCCGCGACCATCGCGTTCATGCTGTTCCTGATCTGGGACTTCGACGCCCCCTACAGCCGGGGCATCGCGGTGACCGCGGAGCCGTTCATGAACCTGTTCCCGGGCATCACCGGCTAGCACCAAGGCAGGGGACGTTCGCCGGGGCGCGAGCACCCGGCATCGGCGGCCTGCCCGAGCCCGCCCTCGCCCCGGCTCCCCTGGGGGGCCGGGGCGTCGCCGTGCGACGTGCGCCGTGCGAAGGGGAGGAACCGGCGGGCCGGACGACAAGGCCTCAGACCCTCCTCACAAGCCGTCGGCGGAACAGGAACGTGCCGCCCCCGAGGGCCGCGGAGGCCACGAGTCCGCTGCCGATGGCCACGTCGGCCGGCGTGGCACCGCTGGAGATGCTTCCGCCCAGACCGCCCTGGACGCCGCCGATCACCGTGAACGCGTCCGGCCGGGTCAGGGTTCTGCCGTCGCAGCGAACGGTGATGGAGTACAGGCCGGGGCGGGCGTCGTGGTCGATCCAGGTGGTGCCGCGCGAGGTGTCGTCGCGGAACGGGTTGAGCTGGGTGGGAGGGAAGACGCGGGAGGTCGCGGTGCCGCCCCGGCAGCCTTCCGCGGTGATGGTGAGCCGGCCGCCGCTGGGGACCACGTTGGGCACGGCGAAGATGTCCCGCGGGCCCCGGAAGTCGTCACCCCGCCCGCCGTTGCCCCGGCCACCGAAGTCGTCACCCCGGCCTTCGTCGCCCCGGCCGAAGTCGTCCCCGCGACCGCGGCCGTCGCGGCGTCCGTTGTTGTTGAAGTGACCGTTGATGTTGAAGTTTCCGCTGAACCCGCTGTTCGGGTCGAAGCCCCCGCCGGGCGCCACACCGACGCCGGGCGCCACACCGACGCCGGGGGCCACGCCCACACCGGGTGCCACGCCCCCGCCCGGGTTCACGCCCACGCCGGGGGTGGACGGGCCGCCGCCGTTGCCCATGCCGTCCGCGACGGCCACAGGGGCGGCGAGCCCGAGCATGGCGACCGCGGTGCATGCCGCCGCCAGGGCACGTTGGTTTCGCATGTGATCCTCCGCGGGAGGCGCCCCGGGTCCCGTCCCCGGTGGATCGGCGAGAAAACACCTCCCGGGACGACCCTCAAGCGCGCGGAACACGCCCGCATGTCGAGAATGGTCCGTCCTGGTGAGACGACACGCCGAAGCAAAAGCACACAATCTGATATTCCTGCAGGTCACGGACCGTCAGAAAATTCCTGGGAACGGCAACTCGGATGGCGCACCACAAGGCCTGCCGGCCACCCGTTCGCCACTTGCCCCGTCGCCCGGCGCCTGCGCGGGATTTAGCGTTTTCCCATGCGTGAGGGACGTGGCGACGACCGCGTCGAGAGGGGATGGCGAATGTCTGCGTCCGAGCTGGCCGAGCTTGCCGAAGCGGAGGAGCTGCGGAAGAGGCGCGCCCCGTGGGGCGTGATAGCGCTTCTTCTGCTGACCGGCCTCGCACTCATCCGGAACGGGTCGGGGGAGTTCGACGTCGGTCCGCCGCAGCCCGCTTCGGCCGCGGCCCCGGACAGCCGGACCAACCTCGGCACCTTCACCGCCGGTCCGGCGCCGCTCGCCTTCTCCGCCGTGGACCGGGTCCGGATTCCCGCGATCCAGGTGGACGCGCCGGTCACGCCCGTCGGTCTGAACACCGACGGCTGGGTCGGCGCGCCGCCGCCCGAGGACCCCAACCTGGCGGGCTGGTTCACGGGTGCGGTCTCCCCCGGCGAGAACGGCACCGCCGTCATCGTCGGCCACGTCGACAACAAACAGGGTCCCGCCGTGTTCTACGGACTCGGGGCCCTGAAAAAGGGAAACCGCATCGAGGTCCTGCGCAATGACGGAAAGACCGCGGTCTTCGAGACGTACGGGGTCGAGGTCTTCTCGAAAGCCGGTTTTCCCGGCGAGCGGGTGTACGGGGCGAAGGGCACACCGGAATTGCGGGTCATCACCTGCGGCGGCGACTTTTCCAAGAAGAACGGTTACGACGGAAATGTCGTCGTCTTCGCCCGCCTGGTCGCGGTGAACTGAACCACCGCGGCCGGGCGGAAGCAGGGCCGGGGCTCACGCGCGTCTGCGCGGCACGGTCAGGTGATAACCGGAGTCGAGGAGATGGGGCAGCCATTCGCGGATCGCGTGGACGGTCTGCGAGCGATCGCCCCCGGCGTCGTGGGAGAGCACCACGACGCCGGGGGCGGCGCCGTGCTCCACCCGGTCGATGATGACGTCGGTACCGGGTGTGTCCCAGTCGGTGGTGTCGACCGTCCAGGCCATCGGTTCCATGCCCATCTCCGCGCCCAGCTGGAACGCGGCCCGGTTCCAGGCACCGTAGGGTGCGCGGAACCACTGCGGGCGCTCGCCGTAGGTGTCCTCGATGATGTCGCTCGTGCGCTCCATCTCGGAGCGGATCTCCTTGCGGTTGAGCGTCGTCAGCAGCGGGTGCGTCCAGGTGTGGTTGCCGACGACATGGCCCTCCTCGGCCATCCGGGCCACGAGTTCCCGGTACTTGACGACGCACTCGCCGCACACGAAGAACATCGCCCGCACGTCGTACTCGGCGAGGGTGTCCAGGATGTGCGGTGTGTAGTGCGGGTTGGGGCCGTCGTCGAAGGTCAGCATCATGTTCCGGCCACGGCCGGAGATCCGCAGGATGGGTTCCCTGCGTGTCTTCAGTCTGCGCGGCGCCGCGCGTGGCGGTCCGTCACCGGTGAGCGGCTGGAGCCGGAAGGCGGACGACTTGAGCGCCTGACGGGCCTGCGGGCCGGCGACAGGAGCGGGGGCGGTCTCCGTGGTCTCCCCGGCGCCGCTCGCCAGGAAGGCTCCGGCGGTACCCGCGGCCCCCAGCGCGGCGGCGCCGGCGAGGAGCATCCGGCGCCGCGTGAAGAACTGATCATTCTGCATGACTCATCAGTCGCCCCGCCGCGCTCGGGCGCACCGCAACAGCACCGGCGCGGTGGCGGGAATACACCCGGACGGCGGAGCGCGGGTGCGGTGGTGGCCCCGTGGACCGCGCTTCTGATAAGCAGTCGGTCCGCAGCAACTGCCGGGACGGATACGGGGGTCGAGCCGAGTTGGCCGCACACGGGGGTACGAACACAGGGCCGGGCGGCATACCGCGCGGCGCATGCGCGGTGGTGCTGCTGGCCGTCGCCCAGTTCCTGGTCGTCTTCGACACGACGGCCTTCGCGGTGGCGCTGCCGTTGGTCGCGCGCGACTGGGGACTCGCCACCGCCGGACTGACCTGGCTGCTGTCCGCCTACAGCGTGTGCTTCGCCGCGCTGCCGGTGCTCGCGGGAGCCCTCGGCAGGGCCTTCGGGCAGCGGCGGGTGCTGATGGGCGGGCTCGCGCTGTCGAGCGTCGCCGCGGCGGCCCCGGCGGTGTTCTCCGCCGCCTGGGTGCTGATGGCCTCGCGGGCGGTGCAGGGCATCGCGGCGGCGGCGATGACGGCCGGTGCGCTGGCGCTGATCGACGCGACGCATCCCGCGGGCCCGGCCCGTGACCGGGCGCTCGACGTGCACTTCGCGGTCGTGGCCTGCGCCACCCCGGCGGCGCTGCTGCCGTGCACCCTGCTGCTGGACGTCTCGGAGACCGAGAAGACGATCTTCTGGGTGCAGGCCGCCGCCGGGGTGCTGCTCCTGCTGCTGGTCCCGCTGGCGCTGGACGAGTCCGTGCCCGAGCCCGCTGCCCGGCGCCGGGTGGGAGCTGCCGCGCTGGCGGTCGTTCCGCTGGGCTTCCTGGCCTGGTTCGCCGACTGGCTCGGGGACCGGAGCGTGTCCGCGACCACGGTCATCGTCATCGCGGTGGCCGGTGCGCTGGTGCCGTCCGTGATGGGCTGGTTCGGCCGTGGCGAGGGCGTGCCGGAGCTGCTGTCACGACTGCACCGGGAGCGGGCCGCGTGGGGCGCCTACACGGTGGTGGCGCTGCTGGCGGCGGGCCTGTCCGGTGTCGTCCTCGTCCTCACCTTCGCCCTGCAGACGGTCGGCGGTCTCTCTCCGATGCAGGTCGGCTGGGCCCTGCTGCCCGCCGTCGCCGGGGTGGTGCTGGGCTGTCTGGTGCTGCCCGGCCTCGCGGTCCGGCTCGGTCTCGGCGCCGCGGTGGCCGGGGCGTGCGCCGTGGCGGCCGCCGGGTTCGTCCTGCTCGGTCTGCCGGGGACGGGGTTCCGGTTCGCGGACGTGCTGCTGCCGCTGCTGCTGATCGCCTTCGGCTGCGGTGTGCTCGCGCTGCCCGTGGGCTTCGCGCGGTCCGGGAGCGGTGCGCTGCCCCGGGGCCTGAACTCCTCCCGGCAGCTCGGCGCCGGGCTGGGCGCGTCGCTGTTCGTCGGGATCGTCACGGTCGCCCAGCAGCGGTGGGGGGCGGTCCCCTTCTCCCGCCTGAAGGAGTACCAGGCCCTCCTCACGGGCGCGTTCCGTGACTGCTTCGGACTCGGTGCGGCCCTCTGTCTGACCGCCGCGGCGATCGCCCTGCTGACCCTGCCCCGGCGCGGCGCGCTGGTGACCGGTGCGGACCCGGGCGTCAGCGACGGCGCACCAGCGGGAACGGCAGGGTCTCCCGGATCGTGAGGCCGGTCAGGAACATCACCAGCCGGTCGACCCCGATGCCGAGGCCGCCGGTCGGGGGCATGGCGTACTCCAGGGCCTGCAGGAAGTCCTCGTCCAGCTCCATGGCCTCCGGGTCGCCGCCGGCGGCCAGCAGCGACTGTGCCGTGAGCCGCCGGCGCTGTTCGACGGGGTCGGTCAACTCGGAGTAGGCGGTGCCGAGTTCGGTGCCGAAGGCGACGAGGTCCCAGCGTTCGGCGAGCCGCGGGTCGGCGCGGTGCTGCCGGGTCAGCGGGGAGACCTCGGTCGGGAAGTCCTTGTAGAAGGTGGGGAACCGCGTGCGTTCCTCGACGATGCGCTCGTACATCTCCAGGACGACGTCCCCGGGCCCGTCGTCGGCGGTGTACGGCACCCCCGTCCGGTCGCACAGCCGGTGCAGGCGCAGCAGTTCGGAGCCGGGGCCGATCTCCTCCCCCAGCGCCTCGGAGAGCGCGCCGTAGACGGTCTTGACCGGCCAGCGCCCGGAGATGTCGTACTCCTGCCCGTCCTTGCGGGCCACCGGGGCGCCGAAGGCGGCGGTCGCCGCGCCCTGGATCAGCTCGCGGGTGAGGTCGAGCATGACGTCGTAGTCGGCGTAGGCCTGGTAGGCCTCCAGCATCGTGAACTCGGGGTTGTGCTTGTAGGAGACGCCCTCGTTGCGGAAGGTGCGGCCCAGTTCGAAGACCTTCTCCAGGCCACCGACGCACAGCCGCTTCAGATACAGCTCCGGGGCGATGCGCAGGTACAGATCCAGGTCGTAGGCGTTGATGTGGGTGGTGAAGGGGCGGGCGTTGGCGCCACCGTGGATCTGCTGCAGCATCGGGGTCTCGACCTCGACGTAGCCACGGTCCAGCAGGCCCTGGCGCAGGGCCTGTACGGCGGCGGAGCGGGCGCGGATCACGGTGCGTGCGGCGGGGCTGGTCGCGAGGTCGAGGTAGCGGCGGCGGACCCGGGCCTCCGGGTCGGTGAGGCCGCGGCGTTTGTCGGGCAGCGGGCGCAGGCACTTGCCGGTGAGCTGCCAGGAGGTGGCGAAGACAGTGGGTTCGCCCTTGTCGCTGAGGCCGGCACGGCCGGTGACGGTGATGTGGTCGCCGATGTCGGTGTCCGCCGTGAAGCGGTCGAGGGCGGCGGCGCCGGACCCGTCGCGGGTGAGGGCGATCTGGTGGTCACCGGACCAGTCGCGCAGCACGGCGAAGACGATGCCGCCGAAGTCGCGGACCAGCATGAGCCGTCCGGCCACGGTGACGTCCTCGCCGGGGGGCACGTCGGCGAGGGCGTGGGTGGGGGCGGGGACACCGACCGGGTAGGGGTCGGTGCCGGCGGCGCGCAGCCGGTCGAGTGTGCGGTGCCGGACGCGGACCTGGTCGGGCAGGCCCGCGTCCGGGGCGGCGGGCCCGGCCTGGTCCCCTCCGTCGAGGCCGAGCGCCGTCAGAGGCGGCAGCCCGTGCGTGGTGGCGGGCCGCTGCCCGGTCTTCGGGTGCCCCTTTCCCCAGAGTTTGCGCAACGACGGTACGGAGACGAAGCCTTCGGCGATCCCGGAGGCGAGGCCGATGCGGGCGAGGGAGGTGGTCTCGCCGTAGCAGATGAACCGCGGATACCACTCGGGGTGGTATTTGGCGTTGGAGCGGTACAGGGCCTCCAGCTGCCACCAGCGGGAGAAGAACAGCAGCAGGCGGCGCCAGAGCCTGAGGACGGGGCCGGCGCCGATGCGGGCGCCCTCCTCGAAGACGGACCGGAAGACGGCGAAGTTCAGGGAGATCCGGCGGACGCGCAGCTTGGGGGCGGCGGCGCACAGTTCGGCGACCATGAACTCCATGACCCCGTTGGGGGCCGCGCGGTCACGGCGCATCAGGTCCAGGGAGATGCCGTCGCGGCCCCAGGGCACGAAGGAGAGCAGGGCGAGGAGCCGGCCGTCCTCGCCGAGGGCCTCCACCAGCAGGCAGTCGCCGTCGGCGGGGTCGCCGAGCCGGTCCAGGGCCATGGAGAACCCGCGTTCGGTCTCGGTGTCGCGCCAGGCGTCGGCCTTGTCGACGATCTCCTCCATCTCGCGGTCGGTGAGGGTGGCGTGGCGGCGGATGCGGCAGGTGGCGCCGGTGCGGCGGACCCGGTGCGCGGCCTGCCGGGTCACCCGCATGTCGCGGCCGTCCAGGTCGAAGGCGGCCACGTGCACGATCGCCTCGTCACCGAGCTGGAGCGCGCCGAGTCCGGCGCGGGCGTAGGCGCGGGCGCCGTCCTCGGAGGCGCCCATCACGGCGGGCGCCCAGGCGTAGCGGCGGGCCACGTCCAGCCAGGCGGCGATGGCGTGCGGCCAGGCCTCGGAGTCGCCGACCGGGTCGCCGCTGGCGAGGCAGACGCCGGCCTCCACGCGGTAGGTGACGGCGGCCTTGCCGCTGGCCGAGAAGACGACGGCCTTGTCGCGGCGGGTGGCGAAGTAGCCGAGGGAGTCCCGGTCGCCGTAGGCCGCGAGGAGGGCGCGGATGCGGGCTTCCTCGTCGTCGTGCAGGGCGGCTTCCAGGCGCTGGGACCGGAAGAGCGTGGTGGCGGCGTTGAGCAGGGCGAGGGCGCCGAACAGGCCGAGCACGAAGGTGACCGCGCGGGGCGGGTGGCCGGCGAAGGAGCTGTTCGAGACCAGTCCGCCGCACACCCGGTCGGCGGCCCAGGCCAGGTGCTGGCTCGCCGGCAGCGTGCCGGGGAACAGCAGGACCAGGCCCCAGCCGAGCAGGATCGCCACGGCGAGCCCGGCCACCAGCACCCCGAGGGCACGCCACAGGGCGGCGCGGCGCGAGGCGGCGTAGAACTCCCTGCGGGCCAGAACGAGCAGGAGCAGCAGCAGGGCGCACAGCACGAGGGACGGCAGTGACTCGGCGTACATCCCGAGGGCCACGCCGAGCGCGTCGGTGAGGACGAGCAGGCCGAGATAGACGACGACCAGCCACCAGGCGACCTTCTTGCGGGCGGCGGTGGCACCGGCGAGCAGGAACAGGAAGACGGCGTAGGCGAGATTGGCGCTGACGGGCACCAGCAGCAGGTCGATGGCGTGCGCGACCGGGCGGAGCAGTCGGCGCAGCGGTTCGACGAGCGCGAGCACGGCGCACAGCAGGGCGAGTGCGGCGAAGAGCGTCCCGAAGGCCTCGGGCACCCAGCCGAGGCGCCCGCCGGCGGGCGGGCGTATCGGGGCCGTGGGGTCCTTCCGTGCGACGGGCTCCGCGCTGGCGGTCATGGTTCCGACTGTAGGAAGGGGGCGCGCGGCTCGCCCGTCGAACCGGAGCCGGGGGCGGACACCGCGGCGTCGTGCGGGTGCGCCCGCGGGGCGCTGCGGGGACCTCGGCGCCGACCGCGCGCCCCACGGCCTGGGCGCCCCACTCCCGAAGCCGCGCCACACGGCCTCGGCGCTCCGGTCCCGGACCGTGCGCCCGCTGCCCGCCGCGCGCGGCGGGCAGCGGGCAGCGGGCAGCGCCGAAGCGGTCATCGTCGCGTCGGTACCGGGCGCCCGCGCCGCGCAGGCCGACGTCCCCGTGGCGAGGCGGTGCGCGCCCGCGGCAAGGGTCCGCCCGGGCTCCCCGAGTCGTGCGACGAGGCCGGTCCCCCGCCCGTCGGGGCGTCCCACCGGTCAGCCGCGGAACCGGTCACGGCGGTGCCGGCCCGGTCGGGCCGTCTGCCGCCCGGTGCGAAGGGCCCCACGGCGCTGCGGGAACCGGGGATTCCGATAGCCTCACGTCGTGACGGAACAGCACGAGCAGCACACGCCCGCGCACCGGTTCGAGCGAGGCACGGACGGGCCGAAGGTCATCGTGGTCGGGGTCGACGGCTCCGACTCCTCACTGCGCGCCGCGGCGTACGCGGGCGGGCTCGCCCGGCGCCAGCACGCGCTGCTGGCCGTGGTGTACGTGCAGCCGGTGCTGGCGGCCGGAGCGGCGCTCGGGGCTCCGGTGGCGGAGACGACCGACGAGATCGCCGAGGACCTGATCCAGCAGATCCGGGAGGCGGCCGAGCGGGTCAAGGGGATATTCGAGGTGCGCTGGGAGTTCCACACCTTCCGCGGCGACCCCTACAGCGGGCTGGTGAAGGCGGCCGACGAACTGCGGGCGGACGCGGTGGTCGTGGGCGCCTCGGAGCAGGCCGGGCACCGGATCATCGGCTCCGTGGCGGTGCGGCTGGTGAAGGCGGGACGCTGGCCGGTGACGGTCGTCCCGTAGGGCGCCCCAGCAGCGGCGGGGTCGCCAGCAGCAGCACCCCGGCGACGGCGAGCGCGGTGCGCGGGCCGGCGAGGGTGGCCAGCAGGCCCCACAGGGCGGTCACCGCGGCCGTGGTGGCCTTGCTGGTGACCGACCACGCGGCGAGGGTACGGGCCACCCGGTCGGCCGGGGTCAGCTCCAGGCGCTCGGCGGCGTAGAGCGGGCTGAACACACCCGCGCTGGTGATCAGACCGGCCTCGACCACCATCACCACGAGCAGGCCGGGTACGCCGGGGCCGACGAAGGCCAGCCCGACGGACCAGCAGGCGCGCAGCACGCCCGACGCGAACAGCACCCGCCGACGGCCGTACCGGGTGGCCAGCGGGCGGGCCAGCCGGGAGCCGAGCAGCCCGCCGAGGCAGGGCACGGCGAAGGCGAGGCCGTACTGCCAGGGCGCGAAGCCGAGCGGGCCGAGCATGAGGACCGAGAGCACCGGCTGGCCGGCCATGATCAGGGCGTTGACGACGAGCACGTTGAGGAACAGGGGGCGCAGCTCGGGGCTGCTGAGGATGTGCCGCCAGCCTTCGAGCACGTCCCTGGCGCGGAACACGTCGGGACGGCGTTCGGGGCGGGCCTCGTCCGCGCCGATCGCGCGGATGCCGAGGGCGGACAGCAGATAGCTGACGGCGTCGGCGGCCACCGTCGTCAGCGGGCCGAGCAGGCCGGCCGCGGCACCGCCGAGCGGCGGCCCGAGCACGGTGGCCGTCCAGGTCGTGGACTCGAACCGGCTGGTGGCGGTGAGCAGCCCCGCCGGGGGCACGAGCGCCTTGAGATGGGCGCCGGAGGCGGCGGTGAAGGTGATGTCGGCCGCCGCGACCACCACGGAGACGGCCAGCAGCTGGCCGAAGCCGAGCACCCCGAGCCCGTAGGCGGCCGGCAGCGTCAGCAGCGCGGCGCAGCGCACCAGGTCGGCCGCGATCATCACCGGCCGCTTGCGGCGGAACTCCACCCAGGGCCCGAGCGGTACGGCGGCGACCGCGCCGACGGCCGTGCCGGTGGCGTCGAGCACCGCCACCTGGGCGGATCCGGCGTGCAGCACGAGGACGGCGATCATCGCGAAGGCGTCGAAGGCGAGCCAGGTGCCCAAGGTGCTGACGGAGTACGCGGCCCACAGCCATCCGAACTGCCGCCCGAGCTTCATGCACAGCCTCCCCGTCCCGCCCTCCGCCGACCCGGGACATGAAATCCAGCGGGCCGGGGCCGGAGCAAACAACCGGGAGGACAGGAGCCACAACCAACGGTTGTACAGGTAGGGTGGCTGACGTGGACCTCAAGGCCGTGCGCACCTTCGTGTCCGTGGTGGACACCGGGCAGTTCCAGGAGGCCTCGGCCGCCCTCGGCATCACCCAGCAGGCCGTCTCCAAGCGGATCGCCGCCCTGGAGAAGGGCCTCGGAGTGCGGTTGTTCACCCGGACCGCGCGCGGGGCGGAGCCGACCATCGACGGGCAGGCGTTCCTGCCGCACGCCCGGGAGCTGCTGCTGGCCGAGGAGCGGGCGCTGGCGTCGGTGCGGCCGGGGCGGCGGGCGCTGCGCATCGACGTGCTCGGGGCCAAGCTGGCCCCGGCGGCCCTGCTGCGCGACTTCCACGAGGCACAGCCCGGCACGGCCCTCGACGTCGTCACGCTCTTCGACGCCGGTTCGGCCGTGGCCGCGGTACGCGCGGGCACGATCGACGCGACGTTCCGCGCGGTCACCACACGGCTGCCCGAGGGGCTGCGGGCCGTGCGGGTGCTGGACGAGCCGGTGCAGCTGCTCACCGGACCGCGGCACCCGCTGGCCGGGGCCCGTTCGGTGACGCCCGCGCAGCTGGCCGGGCACCGGATCTGGATGCCGGGCCTGGTGGAGGGCACCGAGTGGCACGCCTACTACACGGCCCTCGCCGCGGAGTTCGGACTGACCATCGACTCGGTCGGCCCCGACTTCGGCGGCGAGACGCTGCTCGACACGGTCGCGGGCTCCGCCTCGCTCGCCACGTTCGTCGCCGAGCGGATCCGGCTGCAGTGGCCCGCCGGGCACGATCTGCGGCGCATCCCGCTCGTCGACCCGACACCGGTGTACCCGCACTCCCTGGTCTGGAGCGCGGCCAACACCCACCCCGGGCTGGCCGCGCTGCGCACCCATCTCGCCGCCCGGCGGCCGGACCGGCCCACATCGCGTACCTGGACACCGGCCTGGGCCGTGCGTGGCGTCTTCCCTGCGGGGCGCCCCTGAGACATCATGATCGGCCGTCAGCCGTTGCCGTCGGCGAAGAGGTGAGGCACATGGCCAGGCTCCGCGCGGGTGAGGGTATTCTCCGGCGCAAACCCATCGAACACATCGAAGAGACCGAAGTCGGTGAGGGCCCCCGGCTGGACCGTTCGCTCGGACTGTGGCAGCTCACCGCCATCGGGGTGGGCGGCATCATCGGCGCCGGCATCTTCACGCTGGCCGGCACGGTGGCCCACGGCACGGCAGGGCCCGCGGTGCTGGTGTCGTTCCTGATCGCCGGTGTGGCGAGCGCCTGTGCGGCGCTGTCGTACGCCGAGTTCGCGGGGCTGATCCCCAAGGCGGGTTCGGCGTACACCTACGGCTACGCGGTGCTCGGCGAGTTCGCGGGCTGGTTCATCGGCTGGGACCTGCTGCTGGAGTACACCGCGATCGTGGCGGTGGTCGCGATCGGCATCTCGGGCTACTTCGGCTTCCTGGTCGAGGCGATGGGCGCGAAGCTGCCGCACTGGATGCTGGGCGCGCCCGGCACCGGGTCCGGGCACCGGATCGACCTGTTCGCGGTCGTGCTGTGCCTGCTGATCGCCTGGCTGCTGAACCTGGGCATCCGCAGCGCGGCCCGCTTCGAGACGTTCGTGGTCGCACTGAAGGTGCTCGTGGTGCTGCTGGTGATCGGGGTGGGCGTGTTCCACATCAACTCGGCGAACTACCACCCGTTCTTCCCGTTCGGCATCAGCGGGGCGTTCACCGGTGCGGCGACCGTGTTCTTCGCGGTGTTCGGCTACGACGCGATGTCGACGGCCGCCGAGGAGTCCAAGGACGCGCAGCGGCACATGCCGAAGGCGATCCTGTACTCGCTGGCGATCTCGATGGTGCTGTACGTGGCGGCCTGTCTGGTGCTGACCGGCATGCAGAACTACCGGCACATCGACCCGGAGAGCGGCTTCTCCTCGGCGTTCAAGGCGGTGGGCCTGAGCGGGCTCGCGGACGTGATCGCGGTGGGCGCGATCATCGGCATCCTCACCGTGATGTTCACGTTCATGCTGGGCGTGACCCGGGTGTGGTTCGCGATGTCACGGGACGGGCTGCTGCCCCGGTGGTTCGCCAAGACGCACCCGACGCGGCACGTGCCCACCCGGGTGACCTGGATCGTCGGCGTGGCGTCGGCCGTCATCGCCGGGTTCATCCCGATCGCCGAGGCGGCCGAGCTGACCAACATCGGCATCCTGCTGGCGTTCGTGGTGGTGTGCACGGCGGTGATCGTGCTGCGCTACCGGCAGCCGGAGCTGCCGCGCACCTTCCGTACGCCGGGGATGCCGGTGGTGCCCGCGCTGGGTGTGGTGTTCTCGATCTGGCTGATCACGTTCCTGCAGTGGCAGACCTGGGTGCGGTTCGCGGTGTGGTTCGTGATCGGCTGCGTGATCTACTTCGGCTACTCCTACCGGCGTTCGGCGCTGGCGCGGCAGTCCGCCGACTGAGCGGCGGCCGGTCACTCCCCCATGACCAGGCCGTCCTTGGCGGCGCCGCGGCTGAGCACCACGGTGCGGATGCGGTCGCGCACCGCGGCCGGCTCGGTGCCGTCGGCGACGGCCCGGTTGAGGTCGAGCACCCGGCCGGTGACGAGGTCGTACAGCTGCGGGATGAACTCGGCCTTGGTGACCTGCCAGCGGGCGCCCTCGCGCGCGGGCGGGGCGAAGGTGAAACGGCCGATCGTGGACTCGTTGCCGCGCGGGTCCCGCACGCCCCTGCCGTTGAGCATCTCGCCGGCGATCTGGTGGCCCATGCCGTAGATCACCCAGGTGCCGTTGACCTTCTCGTACGCCTGCGGCACGTGGGCGTGGGTGCCGAGGATCAGGTCGATGTCCGGACGGCCGCCGGTGGCGGAGGCGGTGAGCCGGCGGGCGAGGGCGAGCTGCAGCCGGTCCGGCGCCTCCTGCCACTCGGTGCCCCAGTGCACGGAGAGCACGACCACGTCGGCGCCGGCCTGCCGGGCGGCGCGCGCGTCGGCGATCATCCGCCGCTCGTCGATGAGGTTCACGGCCCAGGACCGGCCCGCGGGCAGCGGGATTCCGTTGGTCCCGAAGGTGTAGGCCAGGTGCGCGACCTTGGCGGGGCCGGCCTTGAAGAGGGTGACCGAGCGGGCCTCGGCCTCGCTGCGGGCGGTGCCGGCGTGCCTGAGGCCGGCCTCGTCCATGGCGTCCAGGGTGCGGCGGATGCCCTCGGCGCCGTCGTCCAGGGAGTGGTTGGAGGCGGTGGAGCAGCCGTCGTATCCGGTCGCGGTGAGGCCCTGGGCGATCTGCGGCGGGGTCCTGAAGGCGGGGTAGCCGGAGTACTCGCCCTCGGCGCCGTAGACGGTCTCCATGTGACACAGCGCCAGGTCCGCGCGGGAGACGACCGGTTCGACGCCGGAGAGCATGGGCCGGAAGTCGAAGCCCTCGTCGCCGGAGTCGTGGGCCGCCCGGTCGATGACCGACGTGTGCGGCAGGACGTCCCCGGAGGCGACGAGGGTGAAGCCGGCGGCGGCTCCGGAGGCGCCGGCGGCCTCCTGGCGTTCCTGGTTCTGGCAGGCGGCCGCGACCGCCAGCACAGCGGTGATCGCCAGGGCCATCTGTTGTCTGCGTCCGAACATCAGCTCATCCCAGGTATGTCGTATTTACCGACAATGACATTCCGGGCATATGGGTACGAATCTAACCCGCCGGATAAACGGCCCGAGCACCGTCATTAGCCCGTTCGGTGCTGTGCCGGGCCGCTCGTCCGACCGTTCGCCGACGCGATCGACCGCCCGCCGCAGAGCCGTGCGCACACCCTGTCCCCGGGCCGCGCCCCGCGCTGCCATACGGCCATGACGGCCGGAACCACACTCACCCACGGGGCAGCCACCCCGGCCCGCCGGGCGACGACCGCCGAGCACGAACTGGCGGCGCTCCAGCGCGAGCACGGCGGACCGCTGTTCACCCTGCTGCTCAGGCTCTGCGACGGCGACCGGCAGCGCGCCGAGGACCTCGTCCAGGAGACCCTGCTGCGCGCCTGGCAGCATCCGGAGGCGCTGCACGCCACGGACTTCGCATCCGTGCGGCCGTGGCTGCTGACGGTCGCCCGGCGGCTCGCGATCGACGCCCGGCGGGCCCGGCAGGCCCGGCCCGCGGAGACCGGCGACGAGGTCCCCGAGAACGCGCGGGTGACCGCCGACCACGCCGAGCGGGCCGCCGCGACGCTCGATGTGCGCCGGGCTGTGAAGACACTCACGCCGGAGCACCGTGACGTTCTGGTACTCGTGTATTTCCTCGGTGCCAGTGTGGCGGAGGCGGCGCAGACCCTGGGCGTGCCACCCGGTACCGTGAAATCACGCGCGCACTACGCGCTCCGAGCGCTGCGCCGGGTCCTTCCGGATTATGCAGCCGACCTGCACTGAAACCGGCAGCAGGGCAAAGCTCTCGTAAAGCGCCTTGCTGTGGCCCCCGTTCGGGCAATGGGCTGTCCTCAACCGCGTTCCGCGCGGGGCGGGGCTACGGCCCGACGGGGCCCGGGCGACGCGCACGCACCGGAGGAAGGGCAGGAAGGGATGCTGCACAGAGGGCACGAGAGCACGGACGGCACCGACGGCGGTGAACTGGCCGTCCCCATGGCCTGGTTGTACGCCGAGTACATCGCCGACGAGCTGCTGCGCACCGGCGATCTGATGCCGCCGACGTCCTTCGAGTTCCGGGCCGGCCGGGACGCGCTGGCGCTGACCGTCTTCCTGTCCGACACCGACGGGGAGCTGTCCGGCATCCGGGTGATCTCCCAGCTGGAGAACTGGCTCTCGCTGACCGCCTACGACCAGCCGTGGCGGGACTGGGTGCGCGAGCGCATGGCCGAGCTGACCGACCGGGCCGTCGGGGCCGGCACCCGGTCGCCGGACCTCGCCCTCGCGGCGGACGCCTGGCGCTGGCTGGAGGAGACCGAGCTGCTCGCACCCGACCTGGACGCGGTGCCGGGCGGCGGGGCGCTGGTCGGCGAGGACGACGGGCCGAAGGTGTGGACACCGGCCTGGCGGCTCGGGCTGCCCCTCGGGCACCTCGCGATCCATCTGTTCTGACCACCCCTTCCGAAGCCGTTTCGAAGTTTTCCGCGATCCGACCAATCCGCGGGCCGCCCGGCTCCGAATCTCCTGTCCGTGATTCTGTGGGTGGCTTGAGTGATTCGGCTGTCGGCTGCGTACGGATGGGTGCACGGAGTAACCCCACCCGCACCCATCGGCACGAGGATTCGGCATGAGGTCCCTGGAAAGGCATCGCGACGTCGGCGCGTACGCGCTCGGCGTGCTGGACGAGGCGGAGGCCTTCCGCTTCGAGGACCACCTCATGGAGTGCTCACAGTGCGCGGCACAGGTGACCGAATTCGGCCCCGCCACACGGCAGTTGATGCTGTACCGGCGGGCCACGCCGCGCTTTGTGCACCCCATGGCACAGCCCGGTCCCCGGCTGCTGGACCGGTTGCTCGGCGAGATCGCGCGCCGGCAGCGGGCGCGCCGCCGGCGCTTTCTGTACGGCCTGGCGGCCTCCGTGGTGCTGGCGGTCGCCGGTCCCGGGGTCGTGGCCTTCGCCGGCCACGCGGAGCCGGCCGCCCACGTCACCGCGGCCACCGATCCGAGAACCGGGGTGTGGGCCGAGGTCACGGCCGACGACGGCGACACGGGCAGCCGGCTGCTGCTGCGGGTGAAGGACGGTACCGGGCCCCACGCCT
This sequence comes from Streptomyces filipinensis, assembly GCF_014649495.1. Classification (GTDB taxonomy): domain Bacteria; phylum Actinomycetota; class Actinomycetes; order Streptomycetales; family Streptomycetaceae; genus Streptomyces; species Streptomyces filipinensis. Next base: position 87,755 of record NZ_BMTD01000022.1, read on the forward strand.
GCCGGCTCGTCGTCGTGGGCCGCGACGGCACCGAGCAGGTCGCCGGCACCTGGATGGAGCCGGGCCACGACATCGGCACCTTCACCGCGCTGGGGTCCTCCACGATGCACCCCGACCAGATCGCCCGCTACGACGTGCGCACCGAGGACGGACAGCGCCTGGTGTCGGTCGAGGCGCCCTAGGGGTGTCGTCGGGATCATCCCGGCGCCGCGGGGTCGGGCACGCACCGGCGGGGCTCACTTCAGCAGCCGGGACAGCCTGCGGTCCGCCAGGGGCTTGCCGCCCGTCTGGCAGGTGGGGCAGTACTGCAGCGAGGAGTCGCTGAAGGAGACCTCGCGGATGGTGTCGCCGCACACCGGGCACGCCTCGCCCGTGCGGCCGTGGACGCGCAGTCCGCCCTTCTTCTCGGCCTTCAGCCGTCCGGCGGCCACGCCCCGCGAGCGGTCGACCGCCTCGGTGAGCGTGCCGCGCAGCGCCTCGTACAGCCGGCGGGTCTCCTCGGGGGTCAGGGAGGCGGCGAGCTTGAACGGGGACATCCTCGCGGCGTGCAGGATCTCGTCACTGTAGGCGTTGCCCACGCCCGCGATCAGGGACTGGTCGCGCAGGGCGCCCTTCAGCTGCCGCCTCTCGTCCGACAGCAGGGCGGCGAAGCGGTCCTCGGTGAAGTCGGCGGAGAGCGGGTCCGGGCCGAGGCGGGCGATGCCCTCGACCTGCCGCGGATCGCGGACGACGTACACCGCGAGGCGCTTTTGGGTGCCGGCCTCGGTGAGGTCGAAGCCCTCGCCGGTCTCCAGCGCCACGCGCAGCGCGAGCGGTCCCTTGCCCGGCTTGGGCGGGCCGTCGGGCAGCCGGTCCTTCCACTGCAGCCAGCCGGCCCGGGCCAGATGGGTCACCAGGTGCAGCCCGCTGTCCGCCGCCAGGTCCAGGAACTTGCCGTGCCGGCGCACGGCCGTCACCTCACCGCCCTCGAAGGCGGTGACCGGAGGGTCGTACGTCTTCAGGACGCTGACCGCGACCGGCAGCACGCGCACCACCCGGCGGCCGACCAGGTGCTCGGTGAGGAAGTCCTTGAGCGCTTCTACCTCGGGCAGTTCCGGCATACGTCCAGAGTGCCATCCGGCTCCGACCGTGCCAGGCGGGCCGCGTCAGGCGCCCTGGCGGAACTCGCACCACACCGCCTTGCCGCCGCCGCGCGCCTCCACGCCCCAGGCTTCGGCGAGCATGTCCACGAGCAGCAGGCCCCGGCCGGAGACGCCGTCCTCCCCCGCCTCACGGCGCCGTGGCAGGGCGCTGGAGGAGTCCTCGACCTCGATCCGCAGCCTGCGGTCGCCGTCACCGAGGGCCCGCAGGGTCACGATCGCGGAGCCCTCGGTGTGCATGAGCGCGTTGGTGATCAGCTCGTCGGCGACCAGCTCGATCTCGTCGGCGTGGTCGCGGTAGCCCCAGGACCGGACCGCGGCCCGGATCAGGTGCCGGGCCTGGGTGAGGGCCTCCGGGTCGCCGGGGGCCACATGCTGCTGGAGCCGGCCGCCGGCCCGCGGGGCCTCCGGAACGCGCCGGCGCAGCAGGAGCAGCGCCACGTCGTCGTCGCCGCCCCGCTCCTCGGCCAGCTGGATCAGCCGGTCGGCGAGCTCCCGCACGTCCCGGGGGCCGTGCGTGACGAGCTCCGTCAGGCGGCGCATGCCGTCGTCGAGGTCGGTGCCGGGCTGTTCCACGAGCCCGTCGGTGCACAGCAGCAGGGTGTGGCCGGGGTCGAGTTCGAGGGTGGAGACGGGGTACTCGAGGCGGCCGAACTCGGCGGACAGGCCGAGCGGCAGCCCGCCCTCGACCGGGACCCGGGTGCAGGTCCCGTCGACCTGCCGGATCAGCGGGTCGATGTGCCCGGCACGGACCGCCTGCATGACGCCGGTGGACAGGTCCGCCTCGGCGTACAGACAGGTGGCGAAGCGGTCGGTGTCGAGCTCGTGGAGGAAGACCGAGGCGCGGGCCATCACCGTGGCCGGCGGGTGCCCCTCGGCGGCGTAGGCGCGCAGCACGATCCGCAGCTGGCCCATGACGGCCGCGGCGTGCGTGTCGTGGCCCTGGACGTCGCCGATGACCGCACCCACCCGGCCGCCGGGCAGCGGGATCAGGTCGTACCAGTCGCCGCCGATGTCCCGGCCGAGGGTGCCCGCGGCAGCGCCCGCGCGGTAGCGCACGGCTATGTCGGCGCCGCGGACGCTGGGGATGGTGCGGGGCAGCATGGCCTGCTGGAGGCCCTCGGCGACGTCCTTCTCCTGCTCGTAGAGCATGGCCCGCTGCAGGCTCTGCGCGATGCTGGAGCCGAGCGCGACCAGGACGGCGCGTTCCTCGGTGGAGAAGCCGCGCCGGTCGCTGTAGAGCAGCCCCATCGCGCCGATCGGGCGGGCCTGGGCGATCAGTGGCAGATAGGCCGCCGAGGTGATGTGCAGGTCGGTGAGGTGCGGCCACAGGATCGGGTAGTCCTGGGCGAACTCCTCCGGGGACTCGATGAACCGCGGCACGAGGGTGCGGACGACCTCGCTCATCGGGTACGGCTCGTCGATCCGGGTGATCTGGGTGCCGGGGACGGAGGCACCGGCGGGTCCCTCGGCGACGAGCCGGATCCGGCCGGCCTCCACCAGCCCCATCACCAGGCTGGCCGCGCCGAGGTGGCGGATGCCGTGGGTGTTCTGGAGGGCGTCGATGACGTCGTGGACGCTGCGGGCGTGGGCGAGGGCGGCGGAGACGGCCTGGACGACGTTCGTCTGCTGGCGGAACGCCTCGTCCTGGGCGGCCCGCAGGCTGCGTTCCGCGCTCTCGGCGAGCTCCTCGGTGGCGTCGCGGACGATGCCGACGACCCGGCGCGGGCGGCCGGTGGCGTCGCGGCGGATGTAGCCCTGGGTGTGGGTCCAGCGCGGGGTGCCGTCACGGCGGCGGATGCGGAAGTAGGCCCCGTAGTTCTCGCTGCCGTCCTTGATGGCCCGCGCCACCGCCGCGTCCAGCCGGGCCGCCTCGGGCGGCGGCACCCGGAGGACCAGTGACTCGGGGCGCCCGTCGTACTCCTCGGGCAGCAGGTCGAACACCTGGTACGCCTGGGCGTCCATGTGGAACAGACCCGTGTCCAGGTCCCAGTCGAACGTGCCCATGCGGTTGAGCGCCAGGATCGGATCCGGGTGGGCGGGCCAGTCCTCGGACAGTGACACGGCGCTCGCTCCCCGCTCTGCCATGGGCCCACCTTGCCAGGATTCGTGCGATTCTTCGACCTGATCGCCCAAGGGTTTCGGGGAGTGCGGGGCGGGCTCAGCCGCCGGGGAGATCCGTGCGGGTGCCGGGGGTGGCGCCGTGCGTCGTCCCGGACACCGCCGCCGGCCGGGAGCCGGACGGGGCGTCCAGGCCCGTTCCGCCGTCGGGCAGGCCGGGGGCGGCGGGCAGGTTCGCGGCGTCCGGCGGGTGGGAGGCGGCGGGCAGGCCGAAATCGTCGAGCGGGCCGGCGTCGGGCCCCGGGTCGGGGTGGGCGTCGGGCGGGGCCGGAGCGGGACCGAGGAAAGGCGGGGTCAGCGGGACGGCCGTGGCGGGGGCCGTGGTGGTCCGCCCGGCGAACGGATCCAGGGCCGTCGGGGGCAGCGCCGCCGGCGGCCTGCCGGTCGCACCGGGCGGGGTTCTGGGCCCGCTCACCGCCGGACGGGGCAGGGCGTCGTACGGGGGTGCGGTGGCGGCCGTGGTGGCCGTCGGGGCGGGGCTGTCGCCGGGTGCGGTGGCGGCTCCGGCGGGTGCGGGTACGACCTGGTCGTCGCGCACGTCGTGGCCGATCCTGCGTCTGATCCAGGTGCGGGCGTGGGCGTTGACGAGCGTGATGCTGGTGACGGCCCGGGGCGCCGGCGTCACCGCGATCACCTGGCCGGGCCGGTAGCCGGACCAGGCGGTGCCGCGGGCGCCGAAGCCACCGCGGGCCGGCGCGGGCCACCCCAGCGGATTGCCGCAGGCGCAGCGCACCCGGGGCACGCCCCGGTCGTCGACGAGGACCGCGGTACCGGCCTGGAGCACGGCCTGGTGCCCCACCGCCTTCCCGGCGCGGTAGCCGTGGCTGGTGACCCGGGTGTCGGCGCGCAGCACGACCGGGGTCAGGCCGTGCAGATAGCCGGGAATGCCGCTCGCGGAGATACCGGCCGCGTGGGCGAAGGCGTCCCCCCGGTCCCGGTCCGCCGTCAGGTAGGCGATCTGCCGCTGGACGTCACAGCCGGCGACGCCCGCGGTGCCGCCGTAGAGGCCGGGAGTGGCGCCGGACAGGACACGTACCGCGCTCAGGGGCGCGGCGACCAGTGCGGCGGGCAGCGCCGGCCCGGAGGAGGTGGCCGGGGGCGGCCCGGTGGAACTGACGCCCGGGGTCCGGGTCGCGGTGGGATCGGCGCCGGCCGCGTCGGGTACCGCCGGCTCGCCGGTCCCGGTGACCGTGGAACCGGTGAAGGGGTCAGGGCCCTGGGCCGCCGCGGGCACGAGGTAGACGTCCCCGCCCATCCGGGCCGCCTTGACACCGGGGTGCACGCAGCCGGCGACGAGGAGCATCACCGAGAGGGCGCAGGCCGTGACGATGGATCCGGTGGGTATCCGCACCGTACACTCCGCATCACTGTGGGTGACTTCTCCCCATTGTGTGCATCGCGCCCGTCGGGCTGGCAACTCGGGGAAGGTCATGATGAGGACGACACCGGCGCTGTAGCCACGACGAAGGGCGCGCACCGTCGTGAACTGGTTCACCGCTGCCGACTACTGGCTGAGCCGACTGGTCTTCCAGCGGGCTCTGGCCGCCCTGTACCTGGTCGGTTTCCTGACGGCGGCACTGCAGTTCCGCGCCCTGCTGGGGGAACGCGGCATGCTGCCGATCCCCCGGTTCGTGGCGCGGATCCCCTTCGCCCGGGCCCCGAGCCTGTTCCAGCTGCACTATTCCGACCGCTTCTTCGCCGGGTGCGCCTGGGCCGGCTGCGCGGTGTCGGCGGCCCTGCTCGCCGGCGCGGACTCGCTGCTGCCGCTCTGGGCCGGGATCCTGCTGTGGCTGGTGCCGTGGGCGCTGTACCTGTCGGTCGTCAACGTCGGGCAGACCTGGTACGCGTTCGGCTGGGAGTCGCTGCTGCTGGAGACGGGCTTCCTGGCCGCGTTCCTCGGCAACGACGAGGTGGCGCCGCCGGTCGTGGTGCTGTTCCTGCTGCGCTGGATCCTGTTCCGGGTGGAGTTCGGCGCCGGGCTGATCAAGATGCGCGGCGACGCGTGCTGGCGGAAGCTGACCTGTCTGGACTACCACCACGAGACGCAGCCCATGCCGGGCCCGCTGAGCTGGTTCTTCCACCACCTGCCGAAGCCGCTGCACCGGGTGGAGGTGGCCGCGAACCACGTCACCCAGCTGGTCGTACCGGTGCTGCTGTTCACCCCGCAGCCGATCGCCTCGGCGGCCGCCGCCCTGATGATCGTCACCCAGCTGTGGCTGGTGCTGTCGGGCAACTTCTCCTGGCTGAACTGGATCACCATCGTGCTGGCCCTGTCCGCGCTCCGGATCCCCACGTCCGCGCCGTCCGTGCCGCCGGCGCCGCTGTGGTACGAGGTCCTGGTGCTCGCGGTCGCCGCGCTGCTGGTCTTCCTGAGCTATCACCCGGTGGTCAACATGATCTCCCGCCGCCAGGTCATGAACCGCTCCTTCGATCCGCTGCACCTGGTGAACACCTACGGCGCGTTCGGCAGCGTCAGCCGGATCCGCTACGAGGTGGTGGTCGAGGGCACGCTGGACGCCGTACCGCGCGAGGACTCGGACTGGCGGGAGTACGAGTTCCGGGGCAAGCCCGGTGACACCCGGCACTGGCCGCGTCAGTTCGCCCCCTACCATCTGCGCCTGGACTGGCTGATGTGGTTCGCGGCGCTGTCCCCGGGCTATGCCGGCGACTGGTTCGGCCCTCTGGTGGAACGCCTGCTGGAGAACGACCGCGACACCCTGCGCCTGCTGCGCCGCTCCCCCTTCCCGCCCCCCACCCCGCCCCGCTACGTCCGGGCCCGCCTCTTCCGGTACCGCTTCACCAGCTGGCGCGAGCTGCGGGAGTCGGGTGCGTGCTGGGAGCGGACGTACGTGCGCGAGTATCTGCCCCCGACGCGGCTGGCGGCGGTGGCCCGGCGGTCGTGAGCGGGTGAGCCGCCGGGGACGGTCTACGGAGCCGGTCGCGTTGCGGCGGGGGCCGGGTGGGACCGGGTGCGGTAGCGGCTGCGGAACTCGGCCAGCAGTTCGTCGGTCGCCTCGGCCCCGGCGCTCACGGCGGCGTGCACGTCACGGAAGTAGTCCTCGTAGCCGGCCGGGGTGTAGAGGCACAGTGCGCGCGCCGGGACCGGGCCGGCGTTGCGGAAGCCGTGCGGCGTGCCGCGGGTGGCGGCGAGCAGGTGTCCGGGGCCGGCCGTCAGCTCGCCGTCACCGGTGTGGAGCGTCAACTCGCCTTCAAGGACGTAGAAGTACTCGTCGTGTCCCTCGTGCACATGGGGCCGGGCGCCGATGGTGCCGGGCGCGAGGGTGAACTCCTCGAAGGCGAAGTGCCCGCCCGTGTGCTCGCCGGTGAGCCGGAAGAAGTGCGCGACACCGGCGACGTCGATGAGTTCGCCGTCCTGCGGGCGGCGCAGCAACGGGCGGTCCGGCGTACGGGTCTGATGATCGGTCATGACGGTCATTGTCACCCACCGGGCCGACAGCCGGTCACAGGCCGTAGACGGCGGTGGCGGTGCCGCCGAAGACGGCCCGGCGTTCCGCCTCGCCGAGGCCGGAGGTCAACTCGGCCGCGGCGGCGTGCACGTCGGCGTAGGTGGCCGCCGGCGTGCACACCGGCCAGTCGGAGCCGAACATCAGACGGTCCGGGCCGAAGGCCTCCAGGGCCGTGTCCGTGTAGGGACGCAGGTCGGCCGTCGTCCAGCTGGCGGGGTCGGCCTCGGTGACCAGGCCGGAGAGTTTGGCGACGGTGTTGGGCAGGGCGGCGAGCGCGCGCAGGTCCCTCGCCCAGGGTTCGCGTACCCCCGCGGCGATCGGCGGTTTGCCCAAGTGGTCCAGGGCGAACACCAGGTGGGGCAACGACGCGGCCGCCTGGGCACAGGCCGGGAGCTGGTGGGGCAGGACGACCAGGTCGTACACCAGCCCCGCCGCCGCCACGGCCGCGAGCCCGCGCCGTACGTCCTCGCGCAGCAGCCACCCGGGGTCCGGTTCGCCCTGGACCTGGTGCCGGATGCCCTTCAGGAAGGCTCCGCCGGGGAGCTCGCGCAGGCGGGCGAGCTCGTCGGCGACGTCCGGGCGGGTGAGGTCGGTCCAGCCCACCACGCCGGCGATCAGCTCGTGTCCGGCCGCCAGGGCCAGGAACTCCGGGGTCTCCTCCGCGACGGTGACCGTCTGCACCAGGACGGTACGGTCCACTCCGGCCGCGCGGGCCTCGGGCTCCAGGTCGGCGAGCGTGAAGGTGCGGCGCAGCGGCTGGAGCCCGGGGCCCTTGATCCAGTCCTGGTCGCGGACGGACAGGTCCCAGAGATGGTGGTGGGCGTCGACGCTCATGGCAGCTCCCGGACGACGGGCAGCAGGCCGGACTCCCGCAGCTCCCGCCAGAACTCCGGTGGGACCTGGGACGCGAACTGGTCGGCGCAGTCATGGACTTCGGGCGCGGAACGGGGCCCGGACAGGACGCAGGCGACGGCCGGGTGGGCGGAGGTGAAGGCCAGCGCGGCGGCGCGCAGGGTGGTGCCGTGCCGCTCGGCGACGGCCTTCATGCGCAGGGCGCGGCCCAGCAACTCCCGTGGCGCCCGGGTGTAGTCGTACGTCGCCCCGGGGGCCGGGTCCGCCAGCAGGCCCGAGTTGAAGACTCCGCCGAGGACCACCGCCACCCCGTGCTCGGCGGCCGCGGGCAGCAGAGCGGTTGCGGCGCTCTGGTCGAGCAGGGTGTAGCGGCCCGCGCACAGGACCACGTCGACGTCGGTGTCGCGGACGAACCGGGTGAGCGTCCCGGCCTGGTTCATGCCCGCGCCGATCGCGCCGACGACGCCTTCGGCGCGCAGCCGCTCCAGGGCCGGGTAGCCCTCGCGGAAGGCCTGCTCGGCGTGGTCGTCGGGGTCGTGCAGGTAGACGACGTCGACCCGGTCCAGGCCGAGGCGGGTGAGGGAGGCCTCCAGGGTGCGGCGGACGCCGTCGGCGCTGAAGTCCCAGACGCGGCGGTGGGTGGCGGGTACGGCAAAGCCGTGGGCCAGGTCGTCGCCGGCGCCGTCGGCGGGGTCGAGGCGGCGGCCGACCTTGGTGGAGACCGTGTAGCCGGCGCGGTCGTACCCGCGCAGAGCCGCGCCGAGCCGGCGTTCGGACAGGCCGAGACCGTAGTGCGGAGCCGTGTCGAAGTACCGGATGCCGCGCTGCCAGGCGGCGCGTACGGCGTCGTGGGCCTGTTCGTCGTCCAGCGGGGTGTAGAGGTTGCCGAGCGCCGCGGCGCCGAAGCCGAGCGGGGTGACCTCGACGCCGCTGCGGCCGAGCCGCCTCACTGGCCCACCGGTCGCAGCCGGAGGCCCTGCATGCCGCCGTCGACGGCGAGGGCGGTGCCGGTGGTGGCGCCCGACAGGGGGCTGGCCAGGTAGGCGATGGCACCCGCCACTTCGGCGGCGGTGACGAGGCGGCCGGTGGGCTGGCGGGCCTGGAGGGCGGCGCGTTCGGCGGCCGGGTCGGGGGCCGCGTCCAGCAGCCGGCCGATCCACGGGGTGTCCGCCGTACCGGGGTTGACGCAGTTGACGCGGATGCCCTCGCGGACGTGGTCGGCGGCCATGGCGAGGGTCAGGGAGTACACGGCGCCCTTGGTGGCGCTGTACAGGGCGCGCCGGGGCAGTCCGGCGGTGGCGGCGATGGAGCAGGTGTTGACGATCGCCGCGCGGTCCGAGCGGCGCAGGTGCGGGAGGGCGGCGCGGGTGGTGCGGACCATACCGAGGACGTTGACGTCGAAGACGCGTTGCCACTCGGTGTCGTCGTTGTCCTCGACCGTGCCCTGGGCGCCGATCCCGGCGTTGTTGACCAGGACGTCCAGGCCGCCGAGGTCCTCGGCGGCCCGCTCGACGGCCGCGCGGACCGAGGCGTCGTCGGTGACGTCGGCGCGGTGGGCGATCAGCGGCCTGTCGACGCCCGTCGTGTCCCGGTCGAGGACGGCGACCCGGGCGCCGCGCGCGGCGAGGAGGTCGGCGGTGGCCCGGCCGATGCCGGACGCTCCGCCGGTGACCAGGGCCCTCAGGCCCTCGAAGTCGCTCATGCGGCCTGTCCCTTCCGGGGGTCGGGGCCGGCGGTCCAGTAGGTGCCGCCGGGGAACGTGTAGCGCGCGAGGGACTCCGGGCACAGGGCGGCGGAGAATCCGGGCGCGGTGGGTGCGCTGTAGTGGCCGTCGCGGATGACGACGGGGGTGACGAAGTGCTCGTGGAGGTGGTCGACGTACTCGATGACCCGGTCCTCGGTGGTGCCCGAGACCGCCAGGTAGTCGAACATCGCCAGGTGCTGGACGAGTTCGCACAGGCCGACCCCGCCCGCGTGCGGGCAGACCGGCACGCCGAACTTGGCGGCGAGCAGCAGGATGGCGAGGTTCTCGTTGACGCCGGCGACGCGGGCCGCGTCGATCTGGACGATGTCGAGGGCGCCCGCCTGGAGCAGCTGCTTGAAGACGATCCGGTTGTGCACGTGTTCGCCGGTGGCGACCTTCACCGGGGCGACGGCGCGGCGGATCGCGGCGTGGCCGAGCACATCGTCGGGGCTGGTGGGCTCCTCGATCCAGTACGGGCCGAACTCCGCGAGTGCCCTGGTCCAGCGGATCGCCTCGTCGACGTTCCAGCGCTGGTTGGCGTCCACGGCGAGCCGGATGTCCGGTCCGACGGCCGCGCGGGCGACCCGGCAGCGCCGGATGTCGTCGTCGAGGTCGGCCCCGACCTTCAGCTTGATCTGTGTGAAGCCGTCGGCGACGGCCTGTGCGGCGAGCCGGCTCAGCTTGGCGTCGTCGTAGCCGAGCCAGCCCGGGGAGGTGGTGTAGGCGGGGTAGCCGCGCTCCAGCAGCCGGGCCCGGCGCCTCTCGGTGCCTTCCCGGCCCCGCCCGAGCAGGTCGAGGGCCTCGGCGGGGGTGAGCGCGTCCGCGATGTAGCGGAAGTCGATCTGTCCGGCCAGCCACGCGGGTTCCGCGTCGGCGAGCAGCCGCCACAGCGGCTTGCCGGCCCGCCGGGCGGCGAGGTCCCAGACGGCGTTGACGACGGCCCCGATCGCCATGTGCATCACGCCCTTCTCGGGGCCGAGCCAGCGCAGCTGGCTGTCGCCGATCAGGTCCCGGAAGAGCGAGCCCGGGTCGGCGCACAGCCGGGCCACGTCACGGCCGAGCACATGGTCCCGCAGCGCGTCGATCGCGGCGACCTGGACGTCGTTGCCCCGCCCGATGGTGAAGACGAACCCGTGTCCCTCGTGCCCGTCGGCCGCGTCGGTGCGCAGCACGACGTAGGCCGCCGAGTAGTCGGGGTCCGGGTTCATCGCGTCGGAGCCGTCCAGCTCGCGCGAGGTGGGGAAACGGATGTCGTGGGTGTCGACCGCGGTGACGCGGGCGGGGGCCTGGGACACGGAGGTCCTTTCCGTCGGCTGTCGGTGACAGGGCGTCAGTCCTGGGCGCGGCCGGTCGTCACGCGGGCGATCACGAGGGCGAGGAGGATGATCCCGCCGTAGATGGCCTGGATCCAGAAGGAGGGGACCTGGGCGAGGGTGAGCAGGTTCTGTACGACGCCCAGGAGGACGACGCCGGTCAGGGCGCCGAACATGCTGCCCCTGCCGCCGTCCAGGCTGATGCCGCCGATCACCGCGGCCGCGAACACCGTGAAGATCATGTTCTGGCCCTGGTTGGCGCTGATCGCGCCCACGTACCCGGTCTGCAGCAGACCGCCGACCGAGGCGAGCACGCCGGCGACGACGTACACGCCGAGCGTCACCCGGTCCACGCGGATCCCGGCCGCGCGGGCGGCGTCCGTGTTGCCGCCGATCGCGTAGAGGGCGCGGCCGGTGCGGTGGTACTTCAGCACGAACCCGGCGACCGCGAAGGCGGCCGCGGCGAGCCACACGGACAGCGGGACGTCGAGGACGGTGGTGGTGGCCAGGGAGTAGAAGCTGTCGGGCATGCCGAACAGGGTCTTGCCCTTGGTCGCGCCGACCAGCACACCGCGCAGCACGATGAGCATGGCGAGCGTGACGATGAACGCGTTGAGCCGGAACTTCACGACGAGGACGCCGTTGAAGGCTCCGACGGCCGCCCCGGCCACGGGGATCGCGAGCAGGGCGACGCCGGCCGGGAGGCCGGTGCCCCAGCCGGACTGGCTCGCGGGCAGCACCAGCAGGGCGCCGACGGCCGGTGCGATGCCGACGACCGACTCCAGGGACAGGTCGAACTTGCCGGTGATCAGCACGAGGGATTCGGCGAGCACGACCATCGCGAGCGCGGCGGAGGCGCCGAGGATCGAGATCAGGTTCCGTTCGGTGAGGAACGAGTCGTTGACCACGGCACCGAGCACCATGAGCAGCAACAGCGCGGGCACCAGGGCGAGTTCGCGGGCCCGGCGCACCAGGAGCGCCCTGGAGCCGCCGCCGGCGCGCGCATCACGCGCGGGCGGGTTCGTCGGGGTGGCCCCGGCCTTCGTCTCAGTCATCGGGACCTCCTGCGGAGGGGCCGGGGGTGTCCCCCGGGGCGATGCGGTGGCCATGGTCAACTCCTTCGACGGAGGCGATCAGCTCGTGATCGCGCCAGCCCGCCGGGTGCTCGGCGACGACACGGCCGTGGAAGAGGACGAGGACGCGGTCGCAGCGGCGCAGGTCGTCGAGTTCGTCGGAGACGACGAGGACGGCGGTGCCGTCGTCGCGGGCGCCGTCCATGCGCGCGAGCAGCGACTCCTTGGACCTCACATCGACACCGGCGGTGGGGTTGATCAGCACCAGCAGGCGGGGGCCGGAGGCGAGGGCGCGGGCCATGACCACCTTCTGGGCATTGCCGCCGGACAGGTCGGACACGGGCTGGTCGGGGCCTTCGGTGTGGATGTCGAGGCGGTCGATCAGCTCGGCGGCGAAGCGGCGCCGTGCGTCGGTGGTGACGAACCCGGCCCGGCCGAGCCGGTCCAGCACGCTCAGCGTGGCGTTGTCGCCGATGCTCATGCCGGACACCAGTCCCTGCTCGTGCCGGTCGCGCGGGACACAGCCGACCCCGGCCCGCAGCGCGGCCCGGACGTCCCCGAACGGCAGCTTCTCGCCGTCCAGTCGAGCGGTGCCGCCGGTCGGGGTGTGCAGTCCGGCGAAGGACTCGGCCAGTTCGGTCTTGCCGCTGCCGCTGGAGCCGGCGAGTCCGACCACTTCGCCGCGGCGGACGGTGAGGTCGACGCTCCGGTACGCCGGTGAGGTGAGCCCGCGCGCCTCCAGCAGCACGGGCGCACCGGGGGCGACCGCCCTGCCGTGGCCGCGCCGTTCGGCGACGGACTCCCCGGCCATGGCTTCCACCAGCGCCGCCTTCGGCAGGTCGGCGACGGGGGCGGTGGTGATCCAGCGGGCGTCGCGCAGCACGGTGACCGTCTGGCAGACCTCGTACACCTCCTGGAGGTGGTGGGAGATGAACAGGAAGGTGACGCCGGAGTCCTGCAGGGAGCGCATGCGGGTGAAGAGCCGCTCGATCTCGCGGTTGTCGAGCTGGGCGGTGGGTTCGTCCAGGACGATGAACCGGGCGCCGAGGCTCAGCGCCCGTGCGATCTCGACCATCTGGCGGTCCTCGACCCGGAGGTCGGCGGTGCGTGCCCCGGGATCGACGCACACGTCCCAGGTGGCGAGGAGCTCGGCGGCCTCGCGGCGCAGCCGGCGCCAGCTGATGACGCCGCGGCCGGCCGGCTGCCGGTTGAGGAAGAGGTTCTCGGCGACCGTGAGCTCCGGGACGACCGTGGGCTTCTGGTAGACGCAGGCCACCTTGCGGCGCCAGGCGTCCCGGTCGGCGAGCGGCGGCGCCGGCTCGCCGTCGAAGCGGACGGTGCCCGCGTCCGGGGCCTGGAGGCCGGTGAGGACGGTGACCAGGGTGGACTTGCCGGCGCCGTTGCGGCCGACCAGGGCGTGGGACTCGCCCGGCCGGACGGTGAGCCGGCCGTCGGCGAGGGCGACGGTGGGGCCGTATCGTTTGACGACGGCCTCGGCTTGAACGAGCGGGGTGCTCATCCGACCGTGTTGCCCCACAGCTCGGGGTCGTCGACGTTCGCCTTGGTGACCAGCGGCGCGGGCAGCTGGTCCTCCAGGATGCCGCCGGGCAGCCTCACGATCGTGGAGCCGTGGCCGGTGGGCCCGGGCTTGAAGGTCTTCCCGGCCATCGCCGCCTTGATGTAGTACAGGCCGTACTTGGCGTAGGCGTCGGCGGGCTGTGAGACGGTGGCGTCGATCTGGCCCTTGCGGATGGCGTCGAACTCCTGCGGGATGCCGTCGTTGGACACGATGGCGATGTGGCCTTTGTGTCCGGCCGGTTTCAGCATGTTCTTGGACTTCAGGGTCTGCAGGGCCGGCGCGAGATAGACGCCCCCGGCCTGCAGGTAGATGCCCTTGATGTCGGGGTTGGCGTTCAGCAGGGTGTCGAGCCTGGCGGCGGCGGTGTCGGACTCCCACTTGGCGGGGATCTCCAGGACCTTGAGCTTCGGGTACTTCCTCTTCACGCAGGACCGGAAGGCCGCGGAGCGGTCGCGGCCGTTGACGGAGGCGAGGTCGCCCATGACCTGCACGACCTTGCCGCTGCTCACATGCTGTCCGAGGTAGTCGCAGGCCTTCTCGCCGTAGGCGACGTTGTCGGCGCGCACGACCATGGCGACCTTGCCCTGGTCGGGCGCGACGTCCACGGCGACGACGGGGACGCCCTTGCGTTCGGCCTGGTCGAGTCCGGCCTGGACGGCGGCGCTGTCCAGCGGGGCGACGACCAGTCCGCGGACGCCCTGGGTGAGTTCGTTGCCGATGTCGGTGATCTGCTGGGCCGGGTCGCTGTCGGAGTTGACCGTCTTCAGCACCTCGACGCCCTCGGACTTGGCCATCTTGGGCACGTAGTCGTTGTACGACTGCCAGAACGGCGAGGTGAGCAGCGGCAGGACCACGCCGACCTTGCCGGTGCCCCCGCTGCCGGCGCTCGCGGTGTCCTTGGTGCTGCCGCAGGCGGCGAGCATGAGCGAGGCGCCGGCGGCCAGGGCCGCCGCGCCGATGATCCGGGACCTGCTGCGCTTCCTGACCGTGCTGGCGGGCATCTCGCGGCTCCTCGTCGAGGGTGTTGGAGCAGACGCCGCATACTTATCAGACCACTTGGGCGGGACAACACCCTCGTGACGCAGGAATTCCCGAACTTCTCCCATAGTGGTCGGACCACTCTCGTGGATACACTGCGACGCATCCGGCGACTGAAGGAGCGGCGTGGACGAGGCAGCCCCGCAGAAGGGCACGGTGACCCAGCGCGCCATCGAGGAGATCAAGGCGATGATCGCCGAGGGCCGGCTGGAGCCGGGCCAGCGGCTGCCCACCGAGCGGGACCTCGCGGCCCGGCTGGGCATCTCCCGCAGCTCGATGCGGGAGGCGATCCGCGCGCTGACCGTGATGGGCGTCCTGGAGGCCCGGCACGGCTCCGGCATCTACGTCACCGCGCTGGAGGCCGGCGACCTGCTGGAGACCTTCGGGGTGGTCGCGGACCTGTCGCGCGGCCCGCGCCTGGTGGAGCTCCTGGAAGTGCGCAGGATCCTGGAGTCGACGGCGACCGCGCTGGCCGCCGCGCGCATCACCGAGGACCAACTGGCCGCCGTGGAGAAGCATGTGGCGGCGATGAACGCCACCGACGATCCCGAGGAGATCCTCGCCCACGACCTCGCCTTCCACCGCGAGATCGCCGCCGCCGCCGGCAACGAGACCATGGCCGCGATCCTGGAGGGCCTGTCCTCGCGCACCTTCCGCGCCCGCGTCTGGCGCGGCTACCAGGAGGAGGGCGCCTTCGCCCGCACCCGCCGCGAGCACGCCGCCATCCACCGCGCGCTCACCGCCCGCGACCCGGAGGCGGCCCGGGCGGCGGCAGCGGCCCACGTGGGCGAGGTGGAGGAGTGGCTCAGGACCCAGCTGGGGCCCTGACCGGCCCGCTCGGTCAGGATCCCGGGGGCAGGGGCGGTTCCGGGCGTCCGCTCTGCGCCTCGGACCAGGCGCGCAGCTCGTTCGCCCCGACCTCCTCGGCCACCGTCTGCAGTGCCTGCCGGGCCGCCGCGTCACGTTCGCTCTCGGGCAGGAGCAGGTAGCGGTCGAGTGCCCGGCGCAACGACTCCCGCGCCTGCGCGGCCAGCACCCAGCGCGAGCCGGCGCCGTAGAGCTGACGCAGGCCGGTGAAGAAGACGGCGCCGCCCGCGACCAGCGCGGTCAGCCAGGCCGGAGCGTGCAGCCCGGCGGCCACGACCGTCACCGACGTGGTGAGGAGAGCACCGAACTCGGTGACGCGGTGCAGCCGCCTGGCCCGGTCACAGGTCCGCGCGTAGAACTCCAGATCCCTGCGGACGAGAGCCAGCAGGGGATCCGGCTCCGCGGCCCAGGAGTTGTCGGCGGCCCTTCTTCGTCTCATCGGCACATCATCACGGCTGTACCCGCGCCGGGAAAAGCCCCGCCGTGGGCAGGGGCGCCGCACCGGGCGCCCCTGCCCACGGAGGGTTCACGCCCTGCGCAACCTCAGGGTCACCAGCTCGAACGGCCGCAGCCGTACGGTGATCCGCCCGCCGTCGCGCACCGGTGGCTCGGTGTCGCCGCCCGGCCGCTCCAGCAGGTCCGTCACGGTGACGTCCGCGACCTCGAAACCGGCCGTGAGGGTGGCCCGGGCCCGGCCGCCGTGCGCCTCGTGGAAGCGGACCACCACGTCACCGCTGCCGTCGTCGGCGAGCTTCACCGCCGTGACCACGACGGCGTCGTGATCGACCGTGACCAGCGGGGCGACCTCGCGGGCGCCGGTCAGGCGGCGTTCCGGCAGGTTGATCCGCCAGCCCTCGCGGACCGCGTCGGCGATCGAGGCGCCCGGGACCAGCGCGTGCCGGAAGCGGTGGACACCCTGGTCGGTCTCGGGGTCGGGGAAGCGCGGGGCGCGCAGGAGGGAGACGCGGAGCGTGGTCGTCGTACCGCGGTCGCCTCCGGTGCGCACCGTGCGGGTCACGTCATGGCCGTACGTCGAGTCGTTGACGACCGCCACGCCCCAGCCGGGTTCCGCCAGGTGGACGAAGCGGTGGTTGCACGCCTCGAACTTGGCCGCCTCCCAGGACGTGTTGGTGTGCGTGGGGCGGAAGACGTGCCCGAACTGGGTCTCGGACGCGTACCGTTCGGCATGCAGGTCGAGCGGGAAGGCCAGTTTCAGGAACTTCTCCGTCTCGTGCCAGTCCACCTCGGTGTCGATCACCAGCCGACGCTCGCCGGGCGGCAGCGACAGCACCTGGGTGACCCGTGAGCCGCCGAAGGAGCGGACGGTGCGCACCGACATCCCGTCCGCGCCGGCGCGCACCTCGTCCGCGTCCGTCAGGTCCGTGACCGTGTTGCGGTAGAACTCGTCCACGTCCCAGGCGTCCCACATGTTCGGGAAGTCCTGGTGGAGCTGGAGGAGGCCGGCGGCCCTGCCGGGGGCGACGGTCTCGCGGTCGGCGGCGATGTCGAAGGCCGAGACGATCAGGCCCCGGGCGTCGATCCCGACCCGGAGCAGGCCGTTGTCCAGGACGTGTCCGCCGTCGGCCCGCGCCGCCAGGCTCGTGCCCCGCGGCGTCCGGGGTGCCGCGGCGCCCCCGGCGGGAACGCCGTCACGGCTGTGCGGGGCCGCGTTGAAGACCAGGTCCTGGTCCCCTTCGCCGGCCAGAGCTCGCTGGGCAGCGGCGATGACGTCGTTCAGTTCGCGGGCGATCCGCTCGTACGTCTCCCGCGCCTCCCGGTGCACCCAGGCGATGGACGAGCCGGGCAGGATGTCGTGGAACTGGTGCAGCAGGACCGTCTTCCAGATCCGGTCCAGCTCCTCGTAGGGGTAGGGGAATCCGGTGCGTACGGCCGCGGTGGCCGCCCACAGCTCGGCCTCCCGCAGCAGGTGTTCGCTGCGCCGGTTGCCCTGCTTGGTCTTCGCCTGGCTGGTCAGGGTGGCGCGGTGCAGTTCGAGGTACAGCTCGCCGACCCAGACCGGCGGTTGCCGGTACTCGGCCTCGGCCTGCTCGAAGAAGGCGCGGGGTGTCTCCCAGACGACCGTGGCCGAGCCTTCGAGGTCGCGCAGCCGGGCCGCCTTGGCGACCATCTCACGGGTGGTGCCGCCGCCCCCGTCGCCCCAGCCGGTGGGCGCGAGCGAGTGCCGGGCCCGGCCCTTGTCCTTGAAGTTCCGTGCCGCGTGGGCGATCTCGCCGCCCTTCATGGAGCAGTTGTAGGTGTCCACGGGCGGGAAGTGGGTGAAGATCCTGGTGCCGTCGATGCCCTCCCACCAGAAGGTGTGGTGCGGGAACGCGTTCGTCCGCGACCACGAGATCTTCTGGGTCAGGAGCCACCGGGAGCCGGCCGCCTTGATGATCTGCGGGAGTCCGGCGGCGAACCCGAAGGTGTCCGGCAGCCAGGCCTCCTCGTTCTCGATGCCGAACTCGTCGAGGAAGAACCGCTTGCCGTGCACGAACTGCCGGGCCATCGCCTCCGAGCCCGGCATGTTGGTGTCCGACTCCACCCACATCCCGCCGGCCGGCACGAACCGCCCCTCGGCGACGGCCTTCTTCACCCGCGCCCACACCTCGGGCCGGTGCTCCTTCACCCACGCCCACTGCTGCGCCTGGGACATGGCGAAGACGAACTCCGGCTCGTCCTCGATCAGCGCGGTCATGTTGGCGGTCGTACGGGCCACCTTGCGGACCGTCTCGCGCAGCGGCCACAGCCACGCGGAGTCGATGTGCGCGTGCCCGACGGCGCTGATCCGGTGCGCGGACGGCACGGCGGGAGCCGACAGCACCCCGGTGAGCCGCTCCCTCGCCCGGTCCGCCGTGCCGTTCACGTCCTGGAGGTCGACGGCGTCCAGGGCCCGCTCGACCGCGCGCAGGATGTCGTACCGGCGCGCGGAGTCCACGGGCAGCTCGGCCATCAGCTCGCCGAGCACCTCCAGGTCCAGCACGAGCCGCCACACCGACTCGTCGAAGACGGCGAGGTCCATGCGGGTGAGCGTGTACTGCGGCTGGTCGCCGGCCGTCTCCCGGTCGCCGAGCCGCGTGGGCACGAAGGGGTGGTAGTCGAGGATGACCGGGTTGGAGGCGGCCTCGATGTGCAGGCGCACCTCCTCGCCGCCCTCGACGGGCGCGCCGATCCGCACCCACTGGTTGCGCGGGTTCAGGCCCTTCACCGGGGTGCCGTCGGGCCGGTAGACCAGGCCCTCGCACTGGAAGCCGGGCATGTTCTCGTCGAAGCCCAGGTCCAGCAGGGCCTCGACGGTCCTGCCGGCCCAGGCCTCGGGCACGGTCCCGGTCACCCGGAACCAGCTCGTGCCCCAGGGAGCACCCCAGCGGGCGCCGGCCTCGACGGGCTCCGGCTCGGCGGCGAGTCCCTCCGCGACCGGTACCGGCTCACCGGGCGCGTGCCAGACCGCGACCCGCAGCGGCACGGACTCGGGGTACACGGCGGGTCGGATGCGTTCGTCGAGGACACGCCGGAGGCGGGCTTCCACCAGAGTGCGGTCGTCATGCATGCGAGATGCTCCCTGCGGATCACGGGTGCTTGCGGTTCCGGGTGGTCACCACGTGTGGGTGACGGTCACGGGCGTCGAGGCGTTGTAGAGCTCCCCCACGGCACGCAGTTCCAACCGTGCGGCGCTCTCCCCCGGTGCGGGTTGCAGACCGGTGAGGAAGAAGGCGCGCTGGCAGGTGCCGCCGAGGAACCGGCGGGTGCCGTCGGGCAGGAGGCGGTGCAGCTCGTAGTGGCGGACGGCGCCGGGGGCGGCGTTCCAGGCCAGGCGGAGGTCGCCGCCGCTCGCGGCGGTGACGCGGGCGCCCGTGGGCGCGGCGGGGGTGGTGACGGCGTCCCGGACGGCGAGGCCGCCCAGGCGCCAGCGCACCGGGCCGCCGGTGGCCGTGAGCCGGACACCCAGGGCGCGCACGGTGCCGGTCAGCCCGGTGAGCGGGAGTGTCACGGTGTGCCAGCCGTCGACCGACGTCACGCCGTCGTGCTTCCCGCGGGCACGCCGGGTCACCGGGTGCACCGGCAGATAGCTGTACGGCGGGGTCCGCCCGGCGCCGCCCGGCTCGGCCGTCGCCACGGCCAGTTCGACGTCCACCGCGCCGGCGTCGGTCCGGAACGTCAGCTCGGCCACCGTGTCCGCGCCGATCGGCAGCCGGGTGGCGTACAGGTCGACCACCACGGGCTGATCCGGTGCACCGGCCACCAGCACACTGCTGCCGCCCCGCCAGGCGCCGGCGAAGTCGAAGGACACCGCCGGCCGCTCCCCCGCCGTGCGCACCACCCACCGCCGCGACGGCAGCCGGTCCTGGAGGCCGAGGTGGTTCCAGGCCGTGTCCGAGGCGACGGCCCCGTCCTCGTACCAGCGCAGCCCGTGCCCCGTGTTGAACACGGTCGCGAACGGCAGCGAGTCCACCGTCGAGCGGTCGGCGACCGAGAGCGCGGGCGCCCGCCACGGATCACTCGCGTCCGGCCGGGACGGATCCAGGGAGCGCCCGGTCCAGAACCGGTCGTCGGCGGCGTGGAAGTCCTCGGGCGCACGCCGGTCGGCGGGCAGGTGGTTGCGGGTCCACTCCGGCCGGTAGAAGCCGATCGAGGTGACGTGCGGCCGGCCGGCCGGCACGATCGCGTCCCAGTCCACGGAGGTACCGGACCCGTTCGACTCCACGTCGACCCCGGCCCACAGCTCGTACCGGCTGCGGCCCAGCCGTCCGGCCCGCGTACCGGAGGCGGCGAGTGTGGCGGCGCTCCAGCGGAAGTCCACGAACATGTCGTCGGCGGCCTGGAAGAACGCCTGGTTCTGGCTGTTCAGCGCGCCCTGCCAGCTGACCGTGCCGTTCACGGTCATCGCGTCGTACCAGGTCACCCGCTGCCCCTTGGCCCGTGCGAGCGTCTTCAGCTCCTGGACGAAGCCGAGCATGGCCTGGCCGAGCGCGCTGTTCCCGCCGCCCGTCTCGGCGTTCACGAACCAGCCGTCGAAGCCGTGGGCCGCCGCGACCGCGACGAGTTGCGCGGCGAGCGGGTAGTGCCCCGAGGCGTCCTTCTGCACGAGGTCCCGGGTCCACGGCAGCTGTCCGCCGTAGGCCACCGGCGGCAGGAAGATGTTGCCCAGGACCGGGACGCCGTGCCGGTGGGCCGCGTCCACGACCGGCGCGTTGGGGGCGAGGATCAGGCCCTCGCCGGCCGAGCCGCCCCAGAAGACCAGCTCGTCCAGGTAGGCCCAGTGGGTGAGGGCGTAGGCGTCGGCGGTGGCCGAGCCCTGGGAGGGGTTGCCCGATGTGGGTCCGAAGGAGACCAGGGCCTGGACGCGGGCCTGGCCGGAGCGGGCGGTGGGGTTCGCCGGGGTCGGGGTGAAGCGGGTGGCGAGCGGCACGGACGCGGCGTTGAAGGCGAGGTCGGGGTCGTCGGCCGCGCGCCAGCTCTTCAGGCTGCGCCAGGTGATGCCGGGGCCGGGGCTGCCGGAGGGCAGGGAGTCCGGGTACCAGTAGGAGGCGTACGGCGGGGTGGCGGCGGCTTTCGGGCGATCGGCCGCCGGGGCCGGGGCGGCGGGGAGCAGGGCGGCCGCGGTGGCGGCGATCAGGACCGTGCGTCTGGTGGGGTGCACGAGCGGGTGCCTCCGGGTGGGGTGGGGAGTACCTGGTCGGGGGTGACGACCTCGGTGATGCCGCGCGCGGCGAGGTGGTCCTTGTCCTCCGTGCGGGTGTCGAGGACGGTGGTGGGACGGGCGCCGTCGGCGACGAGCCGGAAGAAGGCGTCGAAGACGACTCCGCCGGGGGCGCAGCGGGAGCGGTGGCCCGGATCGTCGGGGACGACGAGGGCCGTCGTGCGCACGGCGGGGGCGGGGTGCGGCCGGCGCGCAGCCCCGGACAGCACCCGCGCGAGGTCCTTGGGCCGGCGGTCGCTGGTGAACAGTCCGAGCCCGTACTCGAGTTCGGGGAAGTCGGCGAGGCCGCGCGCGACGTCGGAGGAGCACCACCAGGTGACGCCCCACAGGCCGGGGCAGTCGAGGGCATGGGCGACGGTGGCCTCGGCGAAGGCGGCGGCGTGCTCGGCGGGTACGAGCGGTGCCGGCGCGCCGACCTCCTGCAGCCACACCGGCCGGTCGGGGGTCGGCGCCCAGGCCTTGCTCAGCTCGACGAGGTAGGCGGCGTGGTGCTCGGCCGCCACGGAGGCGCGGCCGTGCCGCTGGGCGGTGCCGTTGAACACCCAGGAGTGCACGGCCGTGAGGTCGCCGAGCCGGGCGGAGTGGCCGGGGGTGAAGGGCTGGTCGTCCTGGTACCAGGCGGCGTCGTAGGAGGCGTGCAGGTGGAGCCGGCCCGGGGCCCCCTCGGTGCAGGCGGCCAGCATCCGGACCAGCCACTGCTCGGCCTCGCCGGAGGTGACGCGGTCCGGGTCGGGGTGGGGGCCGGCGGCGAACTGGTTGACCTCGTTGCCGACGGTCATGCCGATGAAGTTGGGCCTGTCGGCGAGCGCGGCGGCGAGTGTGCGCAGATAGGCGGCCTGGCCCTCGACCACCTCCGGGTCGGTGAAGAGGTTGCGCCGGTGCCAGGTGCGGGTCCAGGCGGGCAGGAAGTCGAAGCTGCTCAAGTGGCCCTGCAGGCCGTCGACGTTGACGTCCAGGCCGCGTTCGGCCGCCGCGTCGGCGAGGGCCACGAGCTGCTCGACGGCGCGCGGGCGGATCAGCGTGCGGTTGGGTTGGAAGTAGGGCCACAGCGGGAAGACGCGGATGTGGTCCATCCCGAGCGCGGCGACCGCGTCGAGGTCGGCGCGTACGGAGTCGAGGTCGAAGTCGAGCCAGTGGTGGAACCACCCTTCGCTGGGGGTGTAGTTGACGCCGAAGCGCACGGCAGGAGGCATGGGGGGTCCTTGTGGCGTACGGATGGTCAGCCCTTGACGGCGCCCTCGCCCACGCCTCGGAAGAAGTACCGCTGGAGGCAGGCGAACAGGGCGATGAGCGGGGCCACGGCGATGACGGTGCCGGCGGCGACGAGGCGCTCGTCGTCTGCGAAGGTGCCGTGCAGGTAGTTGAGGCCGATGGTCAGGGTGAACCTGGAGGGGTCGCTGAGCACGATCAACGGCCACAGGAAGTCGTCCCAGGCACCCATGAAGGCGAAGATCGCGACGACGGCCACCGTCCCCCGCACCGAGGGCAGGGCGACACGCAGGAACCGCTGCCAGGCGTTTGCGCCGTCGACGTAGGCCGCCTCCTCGATCTCGTACGGCAGCGCGCGGAAGGCGTTGCGCATCAGCAGCACGTTCATCGCGCCGACCGCGCCGGGCAGCACGACACCGATCAGCGTGTTGTTCAGGCCGAGTTCGCGCATGGTCGTGAACTGGGCGATGAGGATGCCCTCGACGGGCACGAGCATCGCGAGCACGAACGCCAGCGTGGTCACGCGCCGGCCCCGGAAGCGCAACCGGGCCAGGGCGTACCCGGCGAGCGCCGAGCCGACGCAGTTGGTGACGACGCTGGCGGTGGCGACCTTCAGGGAGTTCAGGGCGTAGTCCCAGACGGGGATGGTGCCGGCGACGCGGGTGTAGTTGTGCAGCGTGGGACGGCCGGGCAGGAAGCTCGGCGGTGAGCCGTAGATGTCCTCCGTCGGGCCCTTCAGGGACGTGGACAGCTGCCACAGGAACGGGCCGACGGCCAGCGCGAGGACGACGAGCAGCAGCAGGTAGCGCCAGACCAGTTCACCGGCGCGGACACGGCGGCCGAGCTGGTCGGTGACGCGCGGCTCCCGCTCCGGCGTGACGCCACGCTCGGGCCGTACCCTCTCCAGGACGCTCACGCCTCCTCCCCGCGGTCGGCGCGCAGCACGAGCAGCATCAGCGCGACGGTGACGGCGAACACGACGACCGAGAGGGCGGAGGCGTAGCCGACGCGGCCGGTCAGGCCGGTGCCGGTGCGCTGGACGAGCATGACGAGGGTGGTGTCCTCGCCGGCCGGGCCGCCGCTCGGACCGGCCATCAGGTACACCTCGGAGAACACCTTGAAGGCGGCGACCGAGGAGAGCGCGGCGACCAGCACCATGGTGGAGCGCACGGCGGGCACGGTGACCGAGAAGAAGCGGCGCACCGGTCCCGCGCCGTCGACGGCGGCGGCCTCGTGCAGTTCGCGCGGCACGTTCGCCAGCGCCGCCAGATAGATGACCATGTAGTAGCCGAGGCCCTTCCACACCGTGACGGCCATCGCGCTCAGCAGGAGCAGCCACTGGTCGCTGAGGAAGCCGACCCTGCCGACACCGACGGTCTCCAGCAGCGAGTTGACCAGGCCGCGTTCGTCCAGCAGCCACACCCAGATCAGTCCGACCACCACGACCGAGGCGACGACCGGGGTGTAGAAGGCGGAGCGGAAGAACGTGATGCCGGGGATGTTCTTCTGCACCAGCAGCGCGAGCAGCAGCGGCAGGACGACGAGGGCCGGTACGACCCCGA
The DNA here is from genome assembly GCF_014649495.1 of Streptomyces filipinensis. Taxonomy (GTDB): domain Bacteria; phylum Actinomycetota; class Actinomycetes; order Streptomycetales; family Streptomycetaceae; genus Streptomyces; species Streptomyces filipinensis. Next base: position 111,417 of record NZ_BMTD01000022.1, read on the forward strand.
CGACGTACAGGGTGCTGTTGCGCAGGCCGGTCCAGAACATGTCGTCGTGGAGCAGCTCGCGGAAGTTGGCGAGGCCCACGAAGTGCCCCGGGAGCAGGGTGCGGCGGTCGGTGAAGGAGTTCACCAGCGTGGAGACGAAGGGGTAGAGCACGAAGGCGCCGGTGACGAGCAGCCCGGGTGCGGCGAACAGCCAGGGGCTCGTCGGCAGCTGGCGCCGGATCCTGGTCGGCACCGGGTGCTGTGCCCTGGTGGGTGCGGTGGGTGCGGCCATGGCCGGTCAGCTCTGCCGCAGCAGCCGGTCGGCGGCGTCGACAGCGTTGTCGAGGGCCTGCCGTGGGCTCTCCCGGCCCTGCAGCGCCTTGGCCACCTCGTTGCGCAGCGCGGTCTTCATCTGGTCGCTGAACAGGACGGGTGTGTAGTTGACCGCGCTCTTGAGGGACTTGGCGGCGGCGACGCGCACCCGGGTCTCGTCGGTGCCGTCCTCCTTGGTGAAGTACGGGTCGTTGAGGGAGCCGGAGGTGCTCGGGAAGATGGCGACCTTCCTGGCGAAGGACATCTGGTTCCGCGCGTCGGTGACGAAGTGCGCGAAGGCGACCGCGGCCGGGGTGTGCCGGGTGCGGGCGTTGACCATCACGCCCATCACGTACATGTTGACGTGCCCGGTGCTGGTGATCTGGTCGGTGATGCCGATGTTCCGGTAGAGGCCGGGCGCGTTCTTCTTGAAGTTGCCGAGGTCGAGGGCGCTGCCGGGGTTCATGGCGACGGCCCCGGTGAGGAACTTCTTGCCGGAGGACTCCGGGGTCGCGGTGAGCGCCTGCGGGTCGAGGGCCCTGGCGTCGTACAGCTTCTTGTACCGGGTGAGGAGTTCGACGCCCTTGGCGTCGTTGAAGGCGAACGCGGTGCCCTGCTTGTTCATCAGTGTCACGCCGTAGCGCCCGAAGTCCTCGATGGTGGGCACGTTGGCGAGGGTGGCGACCTCGCCGCCGCTCTTCCGCGCCATCCGCAGGGCGTCGGAGAAGAGTTCGTCGTACGTCTTCGGCGGCTGGTCGGGGTCGAGTCCGGCCTGGGTGAACAGTGCCTTGTTGTAGAAGAGCGGGCCGGTGTTCAGGTACCAGGGGAAGGCGTACGTGCCGCTCATGCCCGGCACCTGGTGGCTGGCCCAGGCCCCGGCCAGGTACTCGGACCTGTACGCGCCGGCCGCCTTGTCGAGGTCCATGGCGAGCCCGGCCTTGGCGAGCGGGGCGACCAGGTCCGGTGAGACGTTGACGACGTCGGGCAGGGTGCCGCCGGCGGCGTCGGCGCTGAGCTTGTCGGGGTAGCCCTCGGCGGGCTGGTCGACCCACTTCACGTGCGTGCCGGGGTACTTCTTCTCGAAGTCGGCTATGAGGCCCTCGAAGTACGGCGTGAAGTTGGCGCGCAGGTTCCAGGTCTGGAAGGTGATGTCGCCCTCGACCTTGCCGGAGGCGTCGGTCGAGCCGCCGCCGTCGCCGGAGCCGCAGGCGCTCAGCGGCAGGACGAGGGCGAGGGAAGCGGCGGCGAGGGCTCTGCGGGAGAGGGGCACGGGGACACGGCTCCCTTGCGGTGTCGGGCAGTCGGGGTGGCGCCAGAGACCTTGCCCGCGCCGCTCGGAGAAAGTCAATGCAGCCATCCGAACTAAAGAAAAAGGGAGTTCATCAGTGCAGGCCGGAGGAGTTCGACCACGAACGGCAGGGAACTTGCCGCCATTCGCTAATGCGCTTTAGGGTCTTGACACTCAAGCGCATTAGCGAGCACCGTCAGGAATGAGCGCCGCCAGGGAGGGGGAGAGACGTGCCGACCAAGCGGTCCCCCGCACGCCGGCCCACGATGAAGGACATCGCCCGGCGGGCCGGGGTCTCCGAGAGCGCGGTGTCCTTCGCGCTCAACGGCCGCCCCGGCGTCTCCGAGGTCACCCGGGCCCGGGTCCGCCGGGTCGCCGAGCAGCTGGGCTGGCGGCCCAGCGCGGCGGCCCGCGCCCTGTCCGGCGAGGGCGCGGCCACGGTCGGCTTCGTGCTGGCCCGCCCCGCGGACACGCTGGGCGTCGACTCCTTCTTCCTGCAGCTCGTCTCCGGCATCCAGGAGGTGCTCGCCGAGCGCCATCTGGGTCTGCTGTTCCAGGTGGTGGAGGACGTGGCCGACGAGTGCGCGGTGTACCGCCGCTGGTGGGCCGAGCACCGGGTGGACGGCGTCCTCGTCGTCGACCCCCGCGCCGACGACCCGCGTCCCGACCTGCTCGACGAACTCGGCCTGCCCGCCGTGGTGATCGGCGGCGCACCCGACGAACGCCACCCCGGACTGTCCACCGTCTGGGCGGACGACGCGGGCGCGATGGCCTCCGTGGTCGACGAGCTCACGGCACTGGGCCACCGCCGGATCGTCCACATCGCCGGACTGCCCGGCCTCGCGCACACCCAGCGCCGGATCCGGACGCTGAAGGCGGAGGCCGAGCGGCGCGGACTGACCGAGGTCCGCTCGGTCACCACCGACTACTCCGACGCGGAGGGCGCCGCGGTGACCCGCCGGGTCCTGAAGGCGTCCGCTCCCCCGACCGCGTTGATCTACGACAACGACGTGATGGCGGTGGCCGGGGTGTCGGCGACGACCGGACTCGGCTACGCCGTACCGGAGGACGTCTCCGTCGTCTCCTGGGAGGACTCGGCCCTGTGCCGCATGGTCAAACCCTGGCTCTCCGCCCTCTCCCGCGACAGCGCGGAGTTCGGGCGCACGGCGGCGCGGGAGCTGACGGCCCTGCTGGACGGGGGTTCGGCGCGGGCCGTGCGCGTACCGGTACCGCGCCTGACGGTGCGGGGCAGCACGGCGCCGGCCCGGAAGGCGTGACCGCCCACGGCCGGCGGCACCGACCGGTACGGCCCGGACTCCGCGAGGGGCGGCGAGGGAGTGGGGGGGAACGGCCTCTCGACGTGGGCGGCCAGGCCGTGCACAGTTCTCCCTGCGCCTTGATTCGTACCAGCGAGTAGTCGACGACCGACGAGGGAGTGCCCGTGGGTGACTGGGCCGGGCGGACCGCCGCCGCGATAGCCGCCGCCGTACGCGAGAAGCGGGTGACGCCCCGCGAGGTGGTGGCCGGGCACCTCGCTCGGATCGACCGGCTCGACGGGCGGATCGAGGCGTTCCGCAAGGTGCGAACCGAGGCTGCGCTCACCGAGGCCGACGAGGTGGCCTCCCGGGCCGATCTGGCCGAACTGCCGCTCGCGGGCGTACCCGTGGCCGTGAAGGACAACCTCGCGGTGCGCGGCGAGTCCCACCGCGACGGTTCCGCCGCCACCTGCGACGCCCCGGCCGCCGAGGACCATGTCACGGTGGCCCGGCTGCGGGCGGCCGGCGCGGTGGTGGTGGGCCTGACGAACGTGCCCGAGCTGTGTGTCTTCGGTACGACGGAAGGGCCGTACGGCACCGCCCGCAATCCGTGGGACACCTCCCGTACGGCGGGCGGCTCCTCCGGCGGCAGCGCGGCCGCGGTGGCCGCGGGCCTCGTCCCCCTCGCGCTCGGCAACGACGGTATGGGCTCCCTGCGCATCCCGGCCGCGAACTGCGGACTGGTCACGCTGAAGCCCGGGCGCGGTGTGGTGCCGGCGGGGATCGGCAACGGCGACTGGTTCGGCATGGCGGAGAACGGTCCGCTCGCCACCACGGTCGAGGACCTGCGGCTGATGCTGGACGTCCTGGCGGACACGGGGATCGCCCGCACGCAGGAGCCCGGCACCCGGCGGATCGCCGTGGCCCTGCGCAGTCCGCTCGCCGGCGTCGCCGTGAGCAGGCCGTACACGGGCGCGGTCCGGGAGGCCGCCGGGGTGCTGGCACGGGCCGGGCACTACGTGCGGCGGGCCGAGCCGCCCTATCCGCTCTCGCTGGGCGTGACCGCGCTGCGGCACTGGACGGCCGGCACCGCGATGGACGCCGAGGGCCTGGACCGGACCCGGCTGGCCCGGCGGACCCGGGTGCACGCCGCACTCGGCCGGCGGTTCGTCCGCTCGGTGCGCACGGGGGACGGCCGCGAGCGGCTGCGCGCCCGGCTGACGCCCTTCTTCACCGAGTACGACGTCCTGCTCACCCCGGCCCTGGCCCGGCGCTCCCCTCAGGCCGGTCCGTGGCACGAACGCGGCTGGCTGCGCAACGTCCTGGCCAACACGGCGTACTCCCCGTTCACCCCGCCCTGGAACCTGACCGGCTGGCCCGCGATGTCGGTCCCGTGCGGCACGCTGCCCTCGGGCGCCCCCTGCGCCGTCCAGCTCGTGGCCCGCCCGGGTGCGGAGGCCGTCCTGCTGGAGCTGGCGGAGGAACTGGAGCGGCGGCTCCCCTGGCGACGGACGGCACCGGCGCCGGACCGGCGGTAGCCCACCGCCCGGCCGTCCCGCCCGCCCCGGTTCCTATGCGAGCGCCCGGTACATGATGTGCAGCCCCACCCTGCCGTGCCGGGGATGGTCGAAGGCCGCCGGGACCGTGCCGATGACGGTGAAGCCGAGGGAGGTCCACAGGGCGACCGCGGGGTTCGTCTCGACCACGGCGTTGAAGACCATCGCACGGTAGCCGTGGGCCCTGGCCTCCGCCAGGACGTGCTCGGCGAGGGCCCGCCCGATGCCCTCGCCGGTGCGGTCGGGGTCGACCATGAAGCCGGCGTTGGCCACGTGGGCGGCGGGGCCGCCGTAGTTCGGGGTGAGGTAGGCGGAGCCGACCGCGGTGCCGGCCGCGTCCTCGGCGACGTAGACGCGTTTGGCCGGGTGCATCCAGAGGGCGCGGGCGTCCTCCTCGGAGGTCTCCGGGTCCCAGGCGTAGGTCTCGGCGGCGGCGACGATCCGGTGCCAGAAGGGCCAGATCCGCGGCCAGTCCTCGGCCGCGGCTTCTCTGATCAGCATGGGCGTGAGTCTGTCAGGTCACACCCATGCGTGCGGCGATCGCGAGGGTCCGGCCCGGGGGTCAGTCCACGCTGGGCAGGATGTGGGGTTCGGCGAGGTCGTCCTCGTAGCCCGCGAGGCGGATGGGGGCCGAACGGGCCCACACGTCGAGGCTGCCGAGCTCGCCGGGCCGCCGGGCCGCGCGCTCCGTACGTTCCTTGGGGCGCTGCTCGCGATTCGTCTTCTCCGGTGTCACCGCGCACTCCTTATGTGTCGGTCACCCTCGAGGGCCTGCCGGACAACCTGTGCTTCGGCACTCGACGCCCGCTCGGGTCTGGATGGAAGGCCAGTTCGGACGCGGTGGCGCCGGTACTTCGTGCAGAGCAGGCCGTTGTCGACCGGCTCACCCCGGGACGGACGATGGGTGTGGGTGGGACCCCGTACTGCTGTCCGTCCCCATCAGATTAACCAAATGAGCGGCCTGCCGCTCGATAGGGAGTGCAAACAAGGTGTAACTATCGGGCGTCGATTACCCCCTCAATGACCCCCAATATGCCGCTATTTAGCACTAAGCGCATCACACGACCGGCAGGACGAATCACCCACTCGGCCCACACGCGCGAACACTTCTTCGAGCCGGCCCGCGGCCCGGCCGGGACGCGGTGCAGTTCAAGTGCCGTTGGCCAGGCCGCAAGCTCGCCATGATCTGCTGATGAGCGGCAACGGCTGTCTCGCGGAAGGACTGACGCATGGAGCTGCGCAGCGTCGAGGAGCTGATGGATCTGCTGTATACAGGCGGGCACCAGCAGGCGCTGAGAACCGCCGCGCTGCTGCGCCGCAGCCGCCCCGCCGACAAGGAACTCCAGGTGGCGGGGCTGGTCCAGGACGTCGGCGCGGCCGAGGCGGTGCGCTCCCTCCTCGGGGAGCGGGTGTTCCGGCTGCTCCGCGGGGACGCCGGCGCCGCCGAGGACGATGTGCTGCGGCTGCGCCAGGCCGGCGAGGAGAGCCGCACCGCGGGCTTCGACGCGGGCGTGCTGGAGGACTGGCGCACGGTGCTGGAGCTGGTGGCGGCCCGGAACTCCAGGCTCGGTGCCGTCGACTGACCACCGGGACGCCCGCCACGGTGACACCCCGTCAGGCGGCCGGGTCCTGCGTGCGGGTGCCCGAGGTCAAGGCGGTGGCGCGTCGGCCCCGAAGGGCCGGCAGTCCCACTGGGGTCTGCGATGGATCACAACCATGAAGAACGCGTCACCTGCGCACCGGGCACCCGGCACGACCGCCTCAGCCTAGGGCAGGGGCGTCCGTGCCGGCCACCGCATTCACCGGCTCACCACTTGCCGGGCGCGTAGTCCTTCAGGAAGACGCCGTACAGGTCCTCGCCCGCCTCGCCGCGCACGATCGGGTCGTAGACGCGGGCGGCGCCGTCGACCAGGTCGAGCGGGGCGTGGAAGCCGGCCTCGGCGAGGCGCAGCTTGTCGTAGTGCGGACGCTCGTCGGTGATCCAGCCGGTGTCGACGGAGGTCATGAGGATGCCGTCCGTGTCGAACATCTCCTGGGCGCTGGTCCGGGTGACCATGTTCATGGCGGCCTTCGCGGCGTTCGTGTTCGGGTGGCCGGCGCCCTTGTAGCCGCGGCTGAAGACGCCCTCCATCGCGGAGACGTTCACGACGTACGCACGGCCGCTGGAGGCCTTCTTCGCGGCGTCCGCCATCGCCGGGCGCAGGGCGCTGATCAGGATGAACGGGGACGTGTAGTTGCACAGCTGGGTCTCCAGCAGCTCGACCGGCGAGATCTGGTCGATGGTCTGCACCCAGGTGTTGGTGTCGACGACGTCCGGGACGAGCCCACCGGCGTCGATGGCGGTGCCCTCGATGTGCCGGGCGATGCTGGCGTTGCCCGCGACGAGGGCGAGGTCGGCGACCTTCTGGGCGTCCAGGCCGCTGGTGCCGACGGGCAGCGCGGCGATGCCGTCGACCGCGCCGGAGTTGAAGGCGCCGATGACGTGGTGGGCGGGGAGCTCACCGGCCGGCAGCGGCGCGCTCTCGCCCTCGACCAGGGCGGCGTACGCGGAGGGCAGGCGGCGCACGGTCTGCGTCGCGTTGTTGATCAGGATGTCGAGCGGGCCCGCCTCCGTGAGCTGCTCGGCGAGGGCCACGGCCTGTGCCGGGTCGCGCAGGTCGATGCCGACGACCTCCAGCCGGTGCAGCCAGTCCGCGGAGTCGTCCATCGCCTTGAACCGGCGGATGGCGTCCTTCGGGAAGCGCGTGGTGATCGTCGTGTGGGCGCCGTCGCGCAGCAGCCGCAGCGCGATGTACATACCGATCTTGGCCCGGCCGCCGGTGAGCAGGGCGCGCTTGCCGGTGAGGTCCGCGCGGGCGTCCCGCTTGGCGCGGTTCTCGGCGGCGCACCTCGGGCAGAGCTGGTGGTAGAAGTAGTCGACCTCGACGTAGCGCTGCTTGCAGGTGTAGCAGGAGCGGGGGCGCTGGAGTATGCCCGCGATCCTGCCCTCCTCGACCTTGGAGGAGGGCAGGATGCCCTCGGTCTCGTCGTCGATGCGCTCGGCGGAGCCGGTCGCGGTGGCCTCGGTGACCGCGCGGTCGTGCGCGGTCTTGGCGGCGCGGCGCTCCTGGCGGCGGCGCTGCTTGACCGTCCGGTAGATGTGCGAGGTGGCCTGGCGCACCTTGATCGCGTCCGGATGGTCGACCTCGATGTCGTCCAGTTCCGCGAGCACGCTCAGGCAGACGGCCAGCCGCTCGGGGTCGATACCCGGCCCGTAGACCACTTCGTCCGTGGCCATGGAGGCCATGGAGCCGTCCTCTGTCACCGTCATCGCGCTGCCGCTTCCCTGATCACCCGCGCAGCGCTCCGACTCGCGCCCGCTTTCGAACGGGGAATTTTACGGAGCGCGGGGGCCCGCCGCCAAACCCGTCGCGCCCCGGCCCCGATCGACTACGAACCGCCACCGGGCCCGTGCGGTCCCGGTCAGGCTCGGAGGCGGCCGGCCCGGCCCGTCGCCGGCTGCCGGACAGGCGTCCCCCCGGGCCACCCGCCCGCGGCCCCGCGGGCCACGCCCCGTCCGGCCAAAGGCCCGGTCAGACCTCGCACACCGACAGCAGCGTCTCCACCTCGGCCGACACCGCGTGGGCGAACCGGTCCAGGTCCGGCACGGCCTTCGCATCGGCCACGAGCCCGTAGTGCACGCGTCCGCGGTACGTCGAGATGGCCACCGCCAGCGCCTGGCCCGGGGCGAGCGGGGCCAGCGGATAGACCTCGGCCAGCTCGTGCCCGCCGAGCCGCAGCCCCACCCCCGGCAGCGGCACGCTGGTGACGAGGATGTCGAACCACAGCCGGGCCGCCTGCCCGACCAGCGGTCCACCGAGCCGGTGGCCGAGTGCCGGGACGTGGTCGGCGAGCAGCGCCACGGCACCGGCACCCCGGTCGGACCCCGCGTCCTTGTTGCGGAGCATGGCGGTGCGCACGGTGTCGAGCCTGCCGAGCGGGTCGGACTCGTACACGGGAAGCCGTATCAGATAGCCGGAGAGCCGGTTGCCCTGTGGGTGGGCGGCGCGCGGCCGGCGCCGCGAGACGGGGATGAGCGCGCGGGGCGCCACCCCCTTGCTGCCGTCGCCGCGCTCGTCCAGCCAGCGGCGCAGCGCCCCGGCGACCACGGCGATGAGCACGTCGTTGACGGTGCCGCCGGCGGCCTTGCGCACCCGGTGCACGTCGTCGATGTCCACGACGACTCCGGCGGTGCGGCGGGTGCCGCTCGGGGACGAGGTCAGCGCGGAGACGGGCCGCATGCCGAGGGTCGACCGGGCGAGCGAGGCACCGATGTCCAGGGCCCGGCCCACGTCGGACAGCGCGCCCCTGACCAGCCCGGGGACGAGCCCCGGAAGCTTGCGGACGTCGGGCAGCAGGCCGCGCGGTGGCTCGATGGCGCGGGGTGCCCGCTCCGGCATGTCCACCGGGTCGAGGACGCCGGCGGCGAGTTTCAGCGCGCGCAGCCCGTCGGCGAGGGCGTGGTGGAACTTGAAGAGGACGGCGAAGGAGACCCCGTCCTCGCCGGGCAGGACGTGCGCCTCCCACGGCGGCCGGCCGCGCTCCAGCGGGCGCTCCATCAGCCGGCCGGCGGCCGCGTGGAAGTCGTCGGTCGGGGCGTGCAGCCGTACGTGCTTCAGCGGGTCGAAGTCCGGGTCGGGTTCCCGGGCGGCGCCGCCGAAGGCGAGCGGCTGCCACACGTCGCGGATGCGCAGGCGCAGCCCGGGGACGGCGGCGGCGCGGGCGGCGAGCAGGTCGGCGGCATGGGCGCCGGCGGTGGGCGAATGGGCGCCGAATACGCCGAGCGCACCGAGGTGCATCGGGTGCCGGTCGGACTCGATGTTCCAGAACGCCAGGTCGAGGGGAGCGAGCAGGTCGGAAGTCAAGGGCTTGCCTCACGCGTCGACGACGGGTGGATCTGCAGTCCTTCGCAGTCAATCCCTGTCAGCCGATTACGGTCAAGTACGATCAGGCTACGCTCAGTTAACACCAGATTAAGTCCCGCCCCTTCCACAGGGGCGGGACCAAGGGATACGTGAGGTCACTTCAGAACGGGCTGCGCCGCCTCGGGTGACGTACCCCACTCAGACGGGCGCGGGCCGACCGTGAACGCGAGCGAACGCAGGGAGCGCAGCGCACCCGTCGTCAGATACGTCCGCTCGTGCGGTGTTCCGTCGGCGCGGACGGTCTGGATGTAGCGGTCGGTGGCGGTGGTGCCGGGCGCGGTGACGGTCAGCCCGCCGCTCGGCCAGTACCGGCGGTCCAGGGTGAGGTCGACGCGGTCGAAGACCGGGGTCGACAGGCCCCAGGTGCCGTATCCGGGCTGGATCGGGAACAGGCCGATGGACGACAGCACGTTCCAGGCGGACATCGTGCCCAGGTCGTCGTTGCCCGTCATGCCCGTGGGCCCGTCGGTGAAGAGGGTCAGGGCGGCGTGCACCACGTCGGTGGTCTTCCACGGCTGACCGGTGGCCAGGTAGGTGTAGGGCGCGATGAGGTCGGGCTCGTTCATCGGGTTGTACTTGTCGGCGTTGTAGTACGCGTAGGCGTTGCCGTGCACCCACACCTCGCGGGCGGTCTTCGCGGGGTCGGCCAGCAGCCGGTCGTAGGCGAAGAAGGTGTCCAGGCGCTCGTTGGCGGCACGCTCGCCGCCGATGAGCCGCACCATGCCGGGCACGTCCTGCGGCACGAGCCACTGGTACTGCCAGGCGGTGCCCTCGTGGAAGCCGGTGCCGAGCGCCGGGTCGGCCGAGCCGGTGAAGGCGCCGGCGGCGTCACGGGCGCGGAAGAAGCCGGTCGACGGGTCGAAGATGGTCCGGTAGTTCTGGGCGCGGGCCGCGTACCGGTCGGCGTCGGCCTCGTGGCCGAGCCCGCGGGCCATCTGGGCCAGCATGGCGTCGGCGAGCGCGTACTCCAGGGTGACGGAGGCACCGTGGTGGAAGTCCGAGTCGCCCAGCTTGGCCAGCGGCCGGTCCTTGATGAACGGGGCGAAGCCGTGCGCGAGGTACTCGGCGTTGGCCTCCCGCCCGATGCCCGGATAGTCGGCGGGCGGCACACCGTCCGCGTTCTTCTTGAGCGCGCGGTAGGCCCGCTCCTCGAAGCCCTTGAGCAGCCCCGTCTGGTAGGCCGTGGTCAGGAACGGGGTGACCGGGTCGCCGCTCATGACGTTGGTCTCGACCGGTCCGTAGCCCCACTTCGGCAGCCAGCCGCCGTCCTCGGCGACCGCGACGACCGAGCGGGCCATGTCCCGTGCCTCGTGCGGCGCGAGCAGCGCGAGGAGCTGCGCCTGGGTGCGATAGGTGTCCCACAGCGACCAGTTCTGGTAGTACGTGAACCCGTCGGTACGGTGGGTTCGGCGGTCCCAGCCGAGGTACCGGCCGTCCGCGTCGCTGCCGATGTTCGGCGCGAGGAAGGACCGGTACAGCGAGGAGTAGAAGGTCCGGCGCAGCGTGTCCGTGCCGCCGCGCACCTGGACGGCTGCGAGCCGCTTCTCCCACGCCTCGCGGGCCCGCGCGCGTACGGCGTCGAAGGACCGGCCGCTCTCCGCGTCCAGGTTGCCGGCCGCGCCGCGCGCGTCGACGTAGGACAGGGCGGTGGTCGCCTCGACGGTACGGTCCTCGGTGGTGTCGAAGCGGACGTAGGCGCCGCCGTGCCCGGTGCGCGAGCCCGGGGTGACGGTCTTGCCGTCCCAGGTGCCGTAGGCGGTGAAGGGCCGGCTGAAGCGGGTGATCGTGTAGACCGTGTAGGGACCGGTGTCCCGGCAGAACCCGTGGCCGGTGATCTCGGTGCGCACGGTGTGGTCGTCGAGGATCTCGACGTTGCTGGAGACCGCCTTGTGCAGCGACTGGGCCGCGTTCAGCAGGACGTTGGCCTTGCCGGTGGCGGGGAAGGTGTAGCGCTGCACGCCGGTGCGCTCGGTCGCGGTCAGCTCGGCCCGGATGCCGGAGGACAGGCCGACCCGGTAGTAGCCGGGGCTCGCGGTCTCGTCCTGGTGCGAGAAGCCGGCCGCGTAGGTGGCGTAGTCCGTCTGCGTGACGTCGCCGGTCGTGGGCAGGACGGGCAGGTCGCCGCCGATGCGGCAGCCGACGCCCGAGAGATGGACCAGGGAGAAGCCGCGGATACGGTTCTGGGTGTAGTCGTAACCGGTGTTGTGCCCGGTGTCCGGGGAGAGCTGCACCATGCCGAAGGGCACGGCCGCGCCGGGGAAGGTGTTGCCCTCGTCCTGGCTCCCGATGAACGGGTTGACCAGGTCGGTGAGGTGGCCGTCGGTCCGCTCGGCAGCCCGTGCGTCGGGGGTGGCGATCAGCGCGGACGCTGCCATCACCCCGGCCAGGCACAGCCGCGTGCGCCGGGTCCCTCTCATGTCGGATGACCTCCGGAAGTTCGAGTCGTTGCCTGCATCCTGAAGGGCGAACGACTCAAACCCGGGCAACCGGCGGGAATCACACGAACGCGTCGCGGCGCGGCGCCGGTGACGCGGTGTCCGTCAGGGCACCCGCTGCCCCTTCCCCAGGGCGATCACCCCGCCCTTGGACACGGTGTACAGCTCCGCGTCCCGCGCCGGGTTGACGCCGATGGTCGCGCCGGGCGGGACCTCGACGTTCTTGTCCAGCACCGCGCCGCGCACCACCGCGCCCCGGCCGACGCGCACGTTGTCGTGCAGCACCGAGCCCTGGACCACCGCGCCCGGGTCGACCCGTACGCCCGGGGACAGGACCGACCGGGTGACCTGACCGCGGATCAGGCAGCCCGCGCTGATGATGGACTCGCTCGCGATGCCCCCCGCGTTGAAACGGGCCGGGGACAGCTGGTTGAGATGGGTGTAGACGGGCCACTGGCGGTTGTACAGGTTGAACGCGGGACGCTCGGCGATGAGGTCCATGTGCGCCTCGTAGTAGGCGTCGAGAGTGCCCACGTCCCGCCAGTAGCCCCGGTCGCCGGTGGTCTCGCCGGGCACGTGGTTCTCGCTGAAGTCGTACAGCCGGGCCTCACCGCGGGCGGTGAGCCGGGGCAGGATCGAACCTCCCATGTCGTGCACCGACTGCCCGTCCTCGGCGTCCTGTTGCAGCGCCTCGACGAGGGTCTTGGTGGTGAAGAGGTAGTTGCCCATCGAGGCGAAGACCGTGTCCGGGTCGTCCGGCAGGCCCGGAGGGTCGGCGGGCTTCTCCAGGAAGCGCTCGACGGTCCGGCCGTCCGGACCGGGCGTGATCACGCCGAAGGACGAGGACTTCGCGCGCGGCACCCGGATACCGGCCACCGTCACGCCCGCGCCGGCCTCCATGTGCTGCCGCAGCATCTGCCGCGGATCCATCCGGTACACGTGGTCGGCACCGAACACCGCCACGTACTCGGGCTGTTCGTCGTGGATCAGGTTCAGCGACTGCAGGATCGCGTCGGCGCTGCCCAGGTACCAGCGTGGGCCGAGGCGCTGCTGGGCCGGGACCGGGGTGACGTAGTTGCCGAGCAGGCTGGACATCCGCCAGGTGGTGGTGATGTGCCGGTCCAGCGAGTGCGACTTGTACTGGGTCAGCACGCAGATGCGCAGGATGTCGGCGTTGACGAGGTTGGACAGGACGAAGTCGACGAGGCGGTAGGTGCCGCCGAAGGTGACGGCTGGTTTGGCGCGGTCGGCGGTCAGCGGCATCAGTCGCTTTCCCTCGCCGCCCGCCAGGACGATCCCGAGAACCGAAGGCCCTCCCCCGGTCTCGACTTCACCCGACCGGGGATACCCCCATCGACGCATGGCCGCTCCCCTCACCCTGGTAGAACCATGGCTGCCCCGAGCGGACGGGGCTAAGCCTGCTTGAGGATCTCCTCGTACAGCGCGGCCGTACGTCGCGCCACCGCGTCCCAGCCGAACTCGCCCACCGCGCGCAGCCGTCCGGCCTCGCCCATCCGCCGGGCCGTGTCCGGGTCGGCGAGGACGGTGTCCAGCGCCCGGGCCAGGCCCGCCTCGAAGCCGTCGCCGGCGTCCACGAGGACGCCGGTCCGTCCGTCGTCCACGACCTCCGGGATGCCGCCGACCCGGGAGGCCACGACCGGGGTACCGCAGGCCATCGCCTCCAGGTTGACGATGCCGAGGGGTTCGTACACGGAGGGGCAGACGAACACGGCCGCGCGCGTGAGGAGTTGGATCACCTCCGGGCGCGGCAGCATGCGCGGGATCCAGAACACGCCCGTGCGGACCCGGCTCAGCTCCTCGAACAGCTCCCGGAACTCGCGGTCGATCTCCTGGGTGTCGGGGGCGCCCGCGCAGAGCACCACCTGGGCGCCCGGGTCGATGTCCCGTACCGCCCGCAGCAGCTGGGGCACCCCCTTCTGGCGGGTGATCCGGCCGACGAACAGGACGTACGGGCGGCCGGGGTCGATGCCGTGCCGGGTGAGGGCGTCGGTGCCGTGGTCGGGGCGGTACAGGCGGGTGTCGATGCCGTTGTGCACCACGTGCACGGCGGCCGGGTCGAGCGCCGGGTAGCAGGCGAGGATGTCCTCGCGCATGGCCCCGGACACGGCGACCACCGCGTCGGCGGCCTCGATCGCGGTGCGTTCGGCCCAGCCCGACAGCGCGTATCCGCCGCCCAGTTGCTCCGCCTTCCAGGGGCGCAGCGGCTCCAGCGAGTGGGCGGTGACCACGTGCGGGACGCCGTACAGGAGCTTGGCGAAGTGGCCGGCCAGGTTCGCGTACCAGGTGTGGGAGTGGACGAGTTCGCGGCCCCGGAGGGCGGCGGCGACGGACAGGTCCACGGAGAAGGTGCGCAGCGCGTCGTTGGCGCCGTCGAGCGCGGACCAGGGCCGGTGGCGTACGACCCCCACCCCGCGGCCCTCGCCCCAGCAGTGCACCTCCAGGTCGACCAGCGCTGTCAACTCCCGGGCCAGGAACTCCACATGGACACCGGCGCCGCCGTACACGTCCGGGGGGTACTCCCGGGTCAGCAGTCCCACTCGCACCCGACAACCCCCTGGACTCGGCGGCAGGTTCCTTTTCATGGTCACCCAGACGCGGCCCGTGGGGAAGAGCGCGGAGGCCGGGGGAAGCAGCAGTCGCCGCAGACCCCGCCGCCGGGCACCCGGTAGTACAGGCAGCAGCTGCGGCGGCGGAAGGCCGTGCCGGTGCGGGTGCCGGTGGCGCGCAGCAGGGGGTGGGCGAAGAGTTCGTCCGTCAGGGCGCGGGCCCGGGCGGCCGCGTCGGTACGGCCGTGCGCGCGGGCCCAGCGGTCCAGTTCCCGGGCCGCCCCGGCGAGCGCGGAGCCCGCGTTGCCCCACAGCAGTCCGGGCGCCGTGCCGTACCGGGCCCGCAGGGCCTCCCCCAGCGGTTCCAGGTGTCCGTGCAGTACGGCGGCGGCGAGGGAGGCGGTGTCGCCGGGCCGCTCGCGCAGCCCGGTCAGGTACAGGTCGTCGGGGGCGGCGGCCAGGGGGTCCCAGCGCAGCAGACGGGGGTCGAGATCGGGCAGCCTGCCGTACAGGACGGCGCAGCCGAGGGCCGCCGACCACAGCCGGGCGGCCAGTGCCTGGTGGGCGAGGGAGGCGGCTACGCGCGGCTCGGGCGTGGCGAGCCGGTCCGCGACCGTGTTCACACGCGCCGTCAGGGCGTCGCCGTGCACCTCGCGGGTCACCCGTTCGTAGGTCTCCGCGAGGGTCGGCAGCCGGCCGGGGCCGGGTCCGCCGGTGGCTTCGGCCGGGTCCGGGGCCGTGTGCAGGACGAAGAAGGCGCCGAGCGGGCGGAGGGCGGCGAGAGCGGGGTCGAGGTCCACGACAAGCACTAGTACCAGGTGGGTTCCCGGGCCGGAGCGAGAGGTCCGCCGCTCGCACACCCGTCCCGAGGATGATCGCGTGGCGGGTCTACTCCATCGGCAGTAGGACGCATTGCGTGCTCAGGTACGACGACGGGAGAGGCGCGGGCGGGCAGAGTGTCGGCCATGGAATACGAACGGCCGCCGCGCCGGGCTCAGGGCCCCCGCCCCCCGCAGAGGAGACGCCCGTGAGCGCCCTCGCGTTGTCCGTGCTGCTGTCGTTCGTGTCCGCCCTCGCCTACGCGGCCGGCGCGATCGTGCAGGAGCGGGTGGCGGTGTCCTCGCCCGCCGGCGCGTACCTGCCGCTGCGCCGGCCGGGCTGGTGGGGAGCGCTGGCGCTCAACGGACTCGGCGGGGTGCTGCACGTGGTGGCACTGGCCTACGGCCCGCTCAGCCTCGTCCAGCCGCTGGGCGCGCTGACCATCGTCTTCGCGCTGCCCATGGCGGCGCTGTGCGTCGGCCGCAGGGCCGGGGCGACCGCCTGGCGCGGCGCGGTCATGGCCACGGTGGGCCTCGCCGGCCTGCTGTCCCTGGTCGGTTCCTCCGACGCCCACTCCCTCGACGCGGCCCAGCGGGTGGCGGTCGCGCTGGTCAGCGGCGGCGCCGTCGTGGCGCTGATGTGCGCGGGTCTGGCCGCGCACCGGCACCCTGCGGTGCGCAGTGTGCTGCTCGCCACCGCCGCCGGCGTCGCGTTCGGCATGTCGTCGGTGTTCACCAAGGCCGTCGCCGTGGACTGGACCCGCGGCGCCGGCCTGGCCGCCCTGCCGTCCCTGACGGTGATCGGCCTGTTCGCCGTCGCCGGCGTGCTGCTGTCCCAGGCCTCCTACCGGGGCGGTGGTCTCGCCGCCCCGCTGGCCACGCTGACCGTGGTCAATCCGGTGGTGGCGGCGGCCGTCGGCATCCTGATGCTCGGCGAGACGTTCCGCCACGGCGCCACGGGTGCCGCGCTCGCCGTGAGCTGCGGGGTGGTCGCAGCGGGCGGTCTGATCATGCTGACGACCGAGCGGATCGGGCGCTCCGGGACAGCCGCACCCGCGGACCCCCTTCCCGCCCTTGCGGAGTCCCTTGCCGACGCCCTCGCGGACGCCGCCGCGCCGGCCGCCGTGGCGGAGGGCTGCCCCGGCGTGCCGCAGCAGCGGGTGGCAGCACCGGGCGGGCCGGAGCGGGCCGGGCTCACGGAGGCCGGCGGGGCGTTCGGCGAGCCGGCCCTGCGGGACCTGATCGTGCCGGGACCGGGCGGCGCGGAGTGTGCCGACGGCGGCGCGTCGCCGGCCGGCCGTGTGTTCCCCGCGTCGTACACCGCCCTGCCCGCGGGCGTCCAGGTGCCGCTGCCCGTCCTGGACCCGCCCCGGCCGCGCGTCAGATCCTGACGCCGCCGGCCCGCAGATAGGCGAGCGGGTCGACGTCCGTGCCGAAGCCGGGGCCGGTGCGCACCTCGAAGTGCAGGTGCGGGCCGGTGACGTTCCCGGTGGCTCCGGAGCGGCCGATGCGCCGGCCCGCGGCGACGTTCTGCCCGGCCCGCACGGAGATCGCCGACAGGTGCCCGTACTGGGTGTAGTGGCCGTCCGCGTGCCGGATCACGACCTGGTAGCCGTACGAGCCGCCCCATCCCGCGGCCACCACCTGCCCGGCCTCCGCGGCCTTGACGGAGGTGCCGGTGGGCACGAGGAAGTCGACGCCGGTGTGGTAGCCCTTCGACCAGTGCGAGCCCGCCACGCGGTAGCCGGTGCCGATGGGGGCGTCGACCGGGGGGACGAGCGTGCGGCTGCCGGACCTGGTGTGGTGCGGGGCGCTCCGGTGCTCCGAAGGGGCTTTCCGCTTCGGGGAGTTGGTGTCCTTCTTCGGGGACTCGGTGGAGGTGGCGGCCGTGCCGTGCAGGCTGAGCCGCTGGCCGGGCAGTATCAGGTCGGGATCGGACCCGATCGTCGCGCGGTTGCCGGTGTAGAGCCCGCGCCAGCCGCCGCGGACATGGTGCTCGCCGGCGATGCCGGAGAGCGTGTCGCCGTGCACCACCGTGTACATCTCGGCCCGGCCGGCCCGCGACTGCGGGGTGGTCTGGGGCTGTACGTCCCGCAGGGAGCTCTTCCTGGCTGCTTTCGCGGGCCGGGTGGCGGCGCTGTCCGTGTGCGCTGCGGGGCCGGCGTCGCCCCGGCCGAGCCCGGCCCGCACCGAGCACACCGGCCAGGCGCCCGGCCCCTGTCCGTCGAGGACCCGCTCGGCCACGGCGATCTGCTGGCCCCGGCTCGCGAGGTCGGCGCGCGGGGCGTACCGGGCGCCGCCGTACGCCTCCCAGGTGGACTGGGTGAACTGCAGCCCGCCGTAGTAGCCGTTGCCCGTGTTGATGCTCCAGTCGCCGCTGGACTCGCAGGCGGCGACCTTGTTCCAGGTGGAGGCGTCGGCCGCGTCGGCCGTTGCGGCGGCGACGAGCGGGATCGCGAGGCCGGCGCCGCCCGCCGTGACGGTGAGTGAGGCGCGGTTGATCCTGTTCGGCTGGTACCGGCGATGCCGGCCGCGTACGGCCATGTCCGAATTCCCCTCGGCATGCGTCAGGAGGGGCAAAAGTAAGCGCCGCGAACAGGCCATGACAAGACGGAAAACCGGCCTCCCCCGCCGCCCAAGTGGCCGGGAACGGCCCTCCCTTGACCCGGATCACCGGGCGACCGCGGCCCGGACCGGCGGCGAGTGCGGCCCGGATCGCCGGAGACTGAGGCCGAAGGCGCCCTCGCCCCGTACACAAGCGTGGCGGGCCGGATGTGCGCTCGCCGGAGCGGCACGTCAGGATGGGCGAGGACCCGTACTGACGGTGCCGTAGTCACGAAGCAGCTAGGGAGCAGGCGGTATGAGCACTTCAGCGCAGATCGGTGTCACGGGCCTCGCGGTCATGGGCCGCAACCTGGCCCGGAACTTCGCCCGCAACGGCTACACGGTCGCCGTGCACAACCGTACGGTGTCGCGGGCGCAGGAGCTCGTGAAGGAGTTCGGGCACGAGGGCGACTTCGTCCTGGCCGAGACCGCGAAGGAGTTCGTGGCCGCCCTGGAGCGCCCGCGCCGCCTGGTGATCATGGTGAAGGCGGGTGAGCCGACGGACGCGGTGATCCAGGAGTTCGCGCCGCTCCTCGAACCCGGGGACATGATCATCGACGGCGGCAACGCGCACTTCGCGGACACCCGGCGCCGGGAGCGGGAGCTGCGCGAGCGGCGCATCCACTTCGTCGGCACCGGCATCTCCGGCGGCGAGGAGGGCGCGCTGCACGGGCCGAGCATCATGCCGGGCGGTTCGAAGGAGTCGTACGAGTCGCTGGGCCCGATGCTGGAGAAGATCTCGGCCAAGGCGGCGGACGGCGCGCCGTGCGTGACGCACGTGGGTCCGGACGGCGCCGGGCACTTCGTGAAGATGGTCCACAACGGCATCGAGTACGCCGACATGCAGCTGATCGGCGAGGCGTACCAGCTGCTGCGCGACGTCGCGGGGTACACGCCGGCGCAGATCGCGGACATCTTCCGCACCTGGAACACCGGCCGGCTGGACTCGTACCTGATCGAGATCACCGCCGAGGTGCTGTCCCACGTGGACGCGGCGACCGGCAAGCCGTTCGTGGACGTCGTCGTCGACCAGGCCGAGCAGAAGGGCACCGGCCGCTGGACGGTGCAGATCGCGCTGGACCTCGGTGTTCCGGTGTCCGGCATCGCCGAGGCGGTCTTCGCGCGCTCGCTGTCCGGTCACGCGGCGCTGCGGGCCGCCTCGCGGGACCTCGCGGGGCCGAAGCCGGCGGCGCTGAGCGGGTCGGAGGCGGCGGCGTTCGCCGACCGGGTGGAGCAGGCGCTGTACGCGTCCAAGATCGTGTCGTACACGCAGGGCTTCCACGAGATCGCCGCGGGCAGCGAGGAGTACGGCTGGGACATCGATCTCGGTGCGGTCTCGTCGATCTGGCGGGGCGGCTGCATCATCCGGGCCGCCTTCCTGGACCGGATCCGCGCCGCCTACGACGCCCGCGCCGATCTGCCGAGCCTGCTGTCGGACGAGACGTTCGCGCGTGAGATCGCGGACGCGCAGGACGACTGGCGGGAGGTGCTGATCGCCGCGACGCGGCAGGGGGTGCCGACGCCGGGGTTCGCGGCGGCGCTGGCGTACTACGACGCGCTGCGGGCGCAGCGGTTGCCTGCGGCGCTCACGCAGGGGCAGCGGGACTTCTTCGGGGCGCACACCTATCGGCGGGTGGACCGGGAGGGTGCGTTCCACACGCTGTGGGGCGGGGACCGGTCCGAGGTTTCCGCGTAGGCCGCACGCTCCGGGGCCCGCGCGCCCCAGGGGCGGTGGGGGCCGCCGTCGGGCGGGTGCGCCGTGGCCGGTCGCGCCCGCGGCGGTACGGCCCCGCGCCCCTGGAGGACCGGCGCGCCGCGGCCGGCCTCTCACGTCAGGGGCGGACCGGGTTCGGGGTTCGGTACGGGCTCCGGGCCGGGCGGGATCGGGGACGGTGAGGGTTCCGGCGGGCCCGGGGCCGGTGGGGCCGGGGGCGGGGTCGGGTCCGGGCCCGGTGCGGGCGGGGTGGGCTGGGGGCCCGGCTCGGGCGGTGGGACGGGGCTCGGGTAGGGGTCCGGCGGGGTGGGCCCCGGTCCCGGTGTCGGGCCCGGGGGGACCGGGTCGGGGTGCGGGTGCGTCATGGTGTCCTCCGGGCAGTCGCTGGACGTCGCCTCTGGACTACTCCCCCGCCTACCCGACGGGCCCTCGGTCACTCACCCGACAGGGCGAGCAGCCGCTCAGAACCGGCCGGGGTGCGCCCGCAGCCAGTCCTCGGCGGCTCCCCTCAGCTCCGGATCGGCGGGCGGGGCGACCTCAGGGTGCCGCTCGGCCCACCGGGCCACGTAGGGGCACAGCGGCACCACGGGGACGCCCTCGCGCTCGGCGAGGGCGTACAGCTCGCGGGCGAGGGAACCGGCGATGCCCTTGCCCTCGTGGGCGGGCTCGACGATCGTGTGGACCGGGACCAGGGCGCGTGCCGGTGCCTCCAGCACGAAGTACTCGACCCGGCCCACGACTTCGCCCTCGCCGACGGCCTCCAGGCGGCCCGCCGCCCGGTCGTCGCGGATCTCGGTCTCGCTCATGGGCACGCCACGCTCCTGGTCCGGTCCGGCGCGGGCCTCGGTCAGGCCCCGACGGCCTGCGGGCTGCGCTGCTGGTCCGAGCCGGGGACCGGCTCGGAGGGGTCGGCGCCGAGGGACACGATCCGGTTGCCGCCGTCGACGTGCACGACCCGCGGCTTCAGCTCCCGCGCCTCGGCGTCGGTGACCTGAGCGTAGCTGATGATGATCACCAGGTCCCCGGGGTGCACGAGGTGGGCGGCGGCCCCGTTGATCCCGACGACCCCGGATCCGCGCTCGCCCTCGATGACGTACGTCTCCAGCCGGGCGCCGTTGGTGATGTCGACGATGTGCACCAGCTCGCCGGGCAGCAGGTCGGCGGCGTCGAGGAGGTCGGCGTCGATGGTCACCGATCCCACGTAGTGCAGGTCGGCCTGGGTGACGGTGGCGCGGTGGATCTTGGACTTGAACAGAGTACGCAGCACTTTGGACTCCTGTTTGACGGCTCCCTGCCTGCTTTGTGCAGGTCAAGGGCGGTCTTCACTGTACACGGGCACGCGTCGGACTCGAAGATACCGAGGAACATCGACTTCGCTCGGGCAAGAAGGCTCCTCACCTGCACTTTCCGTGCGAACCAGGCTGTCTCTCCATCGCCAACCAAGCACCTGCTCGAACACCCGTCCCCGGATGTGCGAGGACTGATGCTGACCGGATGCTGACTTACCCGGCTATACGCTTGCCTTCCGGCTTGGAAGTAACAGCCTGGGCGGACGGCCGGAACTCAGCTGCCCACCAAGTGGTAGCGACTGTGATCGATCGATCACAGTCGTGAGCCCGGCCTGGTTGAACCACAAGGCTGCAGACCGTGCGCTTCCCCGAACGGTTCACCGGCGGCCGCCGCGGCACCGCCACCCTGGGGGTAGCGGGCCACCAACTGGTGGTAATTGACGATGACCAGCGCGATGAGGGCGACGACCAAGCCCATGGTCGGCAGCAGCAGGTCCAGGTCGCCGTGCAGGGCCCGCAGC
Source organism: Streptomyces filipinensis (assembly GCF_014649495.1). Taxonomy (GTDB): domain Bacteria; phylum Actinomycetota; class Actinomycetes; order Streptomycetales; family Streptomycetaceae; genus Streptomyces; species Streptomyces filipinensis. The sequence continues at coordinate 132,720 of NZ_BMTD01000022.1, forward strand.
GCGGCCTCGATCGCGTAGGCGACGGACGACACCGGGTCGGCCATCACCGCGAACGCGAACGCGAGCAACAGCACTGGGCGGGCGTGCAACAGCGCCCTCCACCGCGCGACCGGGGTGGTCGGCTGGGCCGTGACGACCGGGTGTGGGGTGGTTGTGCTGGGGCGGGTGCTTTTCACGGCGGCGACTTCCAGATCGGGGGAACCCATGACGGAGTTGCATCGCCGACCAGACTTCCCGGCACACCGAGGCGAGACCCTACGTCAAAGCTCCGACAGCAAGACGTCAAAAAGCCGTTAAAACCAGCCCGAACCCACTTTCGCGGGACATCACGCCTCAGGGCTCTTGATCATGCGCCTGCCGGGCGCCCACCGCATGCGCGGCCCTGGCGGGCGATCTCCTGCCTGATCTGCAGGACCCTGCCTCTGCTCCTTACAGAGCCGAGGCGACGGGCAGGTCGAGGCCGCGGGCTGCGACGAGACGTGCGGTCCCGTCGGCCAGGCTGTAGCACAGGCCCACCACAGCGGCCTGCCCGTCGACCACCCGCTGGGCCAGGAGGCGGGAGCGGTCCAGCAGCAGGTCGACGGTGTGCTTTACGTGCTCCGCGAGGATCTCGTCGGCACTCACGCGTCCGGCGGCCCGCGCCGCCAGCACGCTGGGAGTGACACGCTCGACGACGTCCCGGATGTAGCCGGCCGGCGCCATACCGTCCTCCAGCGCTGCGCACGCCGCGCCGACCGCCCCGCACGAGTCGTGGCCGAGTACCACCACCAGGTCCCGATGGGTGGACAGACAAAGCGCCCTCTTGACTGGTTTTGCATAATGCAAATGTAGGAAGGGGTAAATAAATGACTGCCATACCGGCGACGAGGGACAGGACACGAGGACCCATCACGGCAGCGAACGGGGCCGAATCCGCGCGAAGGCTCGCGGGGCTACGGAACGCCTCGTGGGGTGTCATGGCATTGGCCACGGTGGTCGGTGCCGGTGCGGGCGTCGGCTCGGTCGTCTTCCGCTGGTGCATCAAGACCTTCACCCGCCTCCTGTCCGGTCACAACGACTACTCCGCGTCCCCCGGCACAAGCAATCCGCACGTGCCCTGGCTGGGCCCGTACTTCGTGCTGCTCGTCCCGGTGATCGGCGGTCTGCTGTACGGCCCGCTGGTCAACCGGTTCGCCAAGGAGGCCCGCGGACACGGCGTGCCGGAGGTCATGCTGGCCGTCGCCCAGCGCGGCGGGAAGATCAGTCCCAAGGTCGCCGTCGTCAAGACGCTCGCCTCCGCGCTGACCATCGGCTCCGGCGGCTCGGTCGGCCGCGAGGGCCCGATCGTGCAGATCGGCTCCGCGCTCGGCTCGACCCTCGGGCGGGTGACCAAGGCGGCCGAGGGGCGGACCAAGCTCCTGGTCGCCTGCGGCGCGGCGGGCGGCATCGCGGCCACCTTCAACGCTCCCCTGGCCGGCGTCTTCTTCGCCATGGAACTGATCCTCGGCACCTTCTCGGCGGAGGCGTTCGGAGCGACGGTGCTGGCCAGCGTCACCGCCAGCGTCATCGGGCGCGCCTCCTTCGGCGACGTGGCTTTCCTGTCCCTGCCCGCCTTCCACGTCGACCACCTCGCCCAGTACGGCTTCTTCGCCCTGCTCGGTATCGTCGCCGCCCTCGTCGGCCTGGGCTTCACCCGCTTCCTCTACCTGATCGAGGACGCCTGCGACTGGCTCTGGCGCGGTCCGGAGTGGCTGCGCCCCGCGGTCGGCGGCGGGCTGCTCGGCCTGGTGCTGCTGGCGCTCCCGCAGATGTACGGCGTCGGCTACCCGGTCCTGGAGAAGGCGACCGAAGGCGGCTACGCCGTCGGTTTCCTGCTCCTGCTGCTGGCCGGCAAGATGCTGGCGACCAGCCTCACCATCGGCATCGGCGGCTCGGGCGGCGTCTTCGCGCCCAGCCTGTTCATCGGTGCCATGCTGGGCTCCGCGTACGGCATCGGCCTCCACCACCTGCTGCCCGGCACCGCCGGCGCGGTGGGCGCGTACGCCCTGATCGGCATGGGTGCCACCTTCGCCGGAGCCGCCCGGGCACCGATCACCGCGGTGGTCATCCTCTTCGAGCTGACCGGCGAGTACTCGATCATCCTGCCCATGATGCTGGCCATCGTGCTGGCCACCGCCACGAGCCGCCTGCTCTCCCGGGACACCATCTACACCCTGAAGCTGCGCCGCCGCGGCATCGACCTCGAAGGACCCGCCCCCGGAGCGGCCATCGGCACTCAGCACGTCGGTGCCGTCATGGAGCCACTGCCCTCCCCCTTGCCCGCGACGACAGCCCTCGCCGACGCCGCCGGCCTCCTGAGCCTGTCCGGCCACGGCGCGCTCCCGGTCGTCGCCGACACCGGCGAGTACGTCGGCGTCGTCACGGCCCAGGCAGTGGCCGAGGCCCTCGCGGAACAACCGGACGCCGCGCCCCGGACGGTTGAACGACTCGCCGCGCCACCGACGACCGTCACGACGGAGCAGCCTCTCGCCCAGGCCCTGCACGCCCTGCTGTCGGCCGCCGGAACCGGGGTACCCGTCCTGGATTCCGAGCGGGGCAAGCCGGTGGGATGGCTCAGCCACCAGAGCGCCCTTCGTGCGGTACACGCGACCACCTGAACTCGCCTCCCCAGGTGTTGCGATCCACACCCGAGAACTCTTTTGCATTGTGCAAAAATGGGCACAGGGGGCACCTTGATGGGCATTCCGCTCCAAGGAGGTGAACCGTGGACACGAAGCACGTCCGGCGCGCCTACTCGTTCGTCTGCCTCGACTGCGGGCACGGATGGGAAAGCGCGTACGACATGGGCTGGGGTGCGAGGTGTGACTCAGCGGAGGACGAGGACCGACGCCTTCGGCGCATGCGTGCCGCACCCCGCATTCTTGTCCCTGTCCATCGGCGACCGCCGATGCTCCTCCAGTTCGCTTGCATTATGCAAAACGTGAGGGAGGCAGAGATAGGGAGCCCTGAAGGCAGTTCACGGCCGACCGCGCCCCCGTCAGGCGTCGTGCGCCAGCGTTCCGTCCACGATCCAGCCGAGCGGGTGCGGCTCCGGATCGTCCGCTCCCGGTGCGGGAGGCTCGCCTCCCGCCTCGTTGAAGGCGTTGAGCGCCTCCACGAGCGCCAGCCGTTCCATCGGGCGAAGTCGTTCGACGATGGCGGCGATCTCGGCGCGCCGCCGGGCGGTGACTTCCTCGACGGTGCGCCGGCCCTCTTCAGTCAGCCGCAGCAGGGTCTCGCGACGGTTGACGGGATTGGCCTGCCGGTCGGCAAGCCCGGCGACGATGAGCCGGTCGACCATGCGCATGGCGGTGGAAGGTGCCACCTGGAGCAGCTCGGCGAGCTCGACCAGCTTGGTCGTCCCCCTGGTGGACAGCACCACCAGCATCCGGAACTGGGCGACGGTCACCCGCTCCTCCACCGCCGCCAACGATCGGGCGGAGACCGCCACCAACAGGCGCGACGCGGTCAGCACCGCTCTGGTAACCGCATCTACGTCGTCCAAGGCACCCTTGGGGGTCTGCTGCTCCGCCATGCATCCTTTGTACCGTGCCGAAGCGGCCCGCTCGCTCTTCATACGAACAGACATTCATCCCGCATGGTCGTGATAGCGGAGCAAAGGCATCGCGGCATCGTCATGTCGCGGCCCGGCGGCATGCCGGACCAAGTCCTCACGCAGCGCCTCCAGGGCACGATCCGCATCCGGTTCCTTCAGCAGGCCCGCCCGGTCACCGAGCGGATAGGAGGAGCCGCCCGGGTCCCGGGCTTCAGTGACACCGTCCGTGTACAACAGCAACTGATCACCGGGCGCGAAGACCACCCGACAGGGACGCGGCCCCTCACTGCCATGCGCGCCCAGACCCAGCGGCAGGGCGAAGGACGGCGGCTGTGGAAAAGCGGCGCTGCCACTTTCACGGACAACCAACGGGGCCGGATGCCCGTAGTTGAGGAAGACCGCCTCGTACTCCGATCCGACCTCAGCGAGGACCGCGGTCACGAACTTCTCTCCCTCCAGCTCGCGGGCCACACTCCGCTCCCGCCGCTCCCCCAGCCTGACCAGGTCCGGCTCGTCGTGGGCTGCCTCCCGGAAAGCGCCGAGCACGACGGCGGCCGTCTCCACCGCGGCCAGCGGCAACCCGCTCGCCAACAAGCCCGTCCTGCAATGGTTTCCGTCCTTCGGCCCCATGCAGTTCGCCGTCGGCGGGGCATTCGGCCACACGACCCTGTGGGGACACCTCGCACTGGGACTCGGGTGGGCCGCCGCGTTCAGCACGGCAGGGCTGGTCATCTTCCGAATCCGGACCCGCAAGCGCACAGGCAGGTGACAACACGCTCGACCAGGGCAATGCTCATGGCCCGGACGTGAGCGCTCCCTGCCCGGCATCCTGCTCACTCTCCTGGCCGGTGAGGCAGGGCTGCACCTGCGGTTCTCCCTGAGACAGGGCACGACGACAGGTGCTCTGACCGATCGCTCGAGCCGGATGGTGGCACTGGCCGGCCATCTCCTGTATGGCGCGCCGGGTCAGTACGTCTGACTCCTACGACAGGCCATGCAGGCCGCGCCGTGACGCTCAGGGGTGCCCACCGGCCGACGGCCGGTCCGGAGGGGTACCCCTGACCGGCCAGCGGCCGGTCCGCCCCTCACTCGGCCTGCGCCGCATCGCCGCCACATGCGGGTAATTTACGTAGCTCCTTGACCCGAGCTTTGCGCAGTGCAAAGAATGGAGAACACGGACACCTGTCGGCCGAGCCCCTGGATGCTTTGTGCCGGCTGGAGCACCAGCGACCATCCGGTCTCGGATGCGGCATTCTTGGACGAGTGTGTGCGGTTCCGCGCCGAGGCCGGCGGGGAGGACACCGTTCCCACACCACTGCGGCTGAGCACAGTGCCATGTTTCAGAAGGTCAGCCATGAACGCGGAGCACGCCCGTTGCATCCCTTGCTCATTTCTCTGTCTCGACTGCAGACATGGCTGGGACGGCACGTACGACATCGACATGATCGTGGACGAGCGTGACAGGATCGCTCCCGTCTACCACCTTGACGGCAGGCAGTCGCCCCGCTGCCCCGCCTGCCAGAGCCATCAGATCCACGTTGCGCGGCGATGGCGGATCCGCCCGCCGGGCTAGCCGATCGCGTCAGCCGCAATGACCTGCTCCGTCCAGATGATCTTGCCGGTCTTCGTGTACCGCGTGCCCCAGCGGCGGGCCATGTGGGCCACGGTCAGCAGGCCCCGTCCTCCCTCGTCGGTGGTCCGCGCGTGACGCAGGCGGGGCGAGGTGCTGCTGGCGTCGGAGACTTCGCAGATCAGGCCGCGGTCCCGGATAAGGCGCAGGCAGCCCGGCCCGGCCGCATGGCGGATCGCGTTGGTCACCAGTTCAGGGGACCTGCATCGCGGCAATCAGGCACGGGGTTCGATCCTTTCGGCATGGGCAGCCCGATCAAGAGCAGCGTCACATCGTCGTCATGCGTGGCCGTGGCCGGCAGGAGGGTCTTGATCAGCAGGTCTGCGGTCCGGTCGAGGCTTTCCTGATCTGCGCGTATTCCTTTCAGCGCCGAGTCGAGCGTGCGGGCGAGGGTGTCGATCTGGGCCTCGATGGCGGTGCCGGGCCTTTCGACCAGTCCGTCGGTATAGATGGCCAGCGTGCTGCCCGGCGGCACCGGCTGGGTCGCCTGCCGGAACGGCACCCCTGCGCCGCACGGATCGTTGACGCCCAGCGGGACTCCGACCGGCGTCTTGAGCATTCGGGCGGGCCCACCGGGGGGGGCAGGGCGATGACCGGGACAGGACGAGCCCGCCCAGCAGCGGCGGAACCACCAGGACGGTGGCGAACAGCCGGCGCCCCAATGCTCCCGTGGTGCCCGCGTTCATCAGCAGTCCGGCAGGACCGCTGTCCGGCCGGGCGAGGAAGGCGGCGATGCCCAGCAGCACCAGAGCCACTCCGGTGTAAAGGGCCATCCCCTTGTACGCACCGAACCGCTCGAGTTCGGGCACGGCGTACGCGAACCCGTACAGTTGGGTGACCGTCGGGGTCCGCGCGGCCGGAGCGCTGGCCGTGGTGATCGGTGGACTCACCGCCGTGGAGTACGCGACCGGGGCGGCGCTGGGTATCGATGAGCTTCTCTTCAAGGACGCTGCCCGGACGGCGTCGGAGGTGCCCGGCCGGATGGCACCGAACGCAGCTGCTGCACTGCTGGCCGGGGGCGTGGCAGCCCTGTGCGCGAGCGCGTCCCGTCTGCCCGCATGGACGAGCCAGGTCCCGGCCTGGCAGTCCTCACCCTGGGAATGCTGCGAACACCGCCGTGGCTCTGCTGGCAATCGGTGTCTCCCTGTTTCTGGTGGCTCGCCGCCGTGTCACCCCGCGTTCATGGCCGCATCGCCACCGGGCACACGCCCGAGGACGTCAATGCCGAAGATCCAGCCGGCGAGACCCGACGCCCCCAGCACAGCGGCCAGCAGGGCGGCGCCCTGAGCCACCACGTGCGCCCGCCGGTTTCCCCGGCATCACGTCACCGGTGTTCGGGGTTCTCGTAGTCGCGGCGGCAGCCGGCGTCCCAGGCGGTGCGCTGGTTGCCGTAGGCGGGGATGCCGCCGAGGTCCTTCAGGGCCCGGGCCAGGTGGAGCAGGTTCCAGGTCATGAAGGTGGTGTTGCGGTTGGTGAAGTCGTTCTCCGGGCCGCCCGAACCGGGGTCGAGGTACGAGGGGCCGGGGCCCGCCTCGCCGATCCATCCGGCGTCCGCCTGGGGCGGGATGGTGTAGCCCAGGTGCTGCAGGCTGTAGAGGACGTTCATGGCGCAGTGCTTGACGCCGTCCTCGTTGCCGGTGATCAGGCAGCCGCCGACGCGGCCGTAGTAGGCGTACTGCCCGGCTTCGTTGAGCAGGCTGGAGCAGGCGTAGAGGCGCTCGATCACCTGCTTCATCACGGAGCTGTTGTC
>NZ_BMTD01000023.1 GCF_014649495.1 Streptomyces filipinensis
CGCAAGCAGTCCGAGGGGACGGGCCCGAACGGGGAGCGGACCATCGTCCAGCTCATCCACGACGGCGAGGTCGATCTGATCGTGAACACCCCGTACGGCACCGGCGGCCGTCTGGACGGGTACGACATCCGGACCGCGGCCGTGGCCCGCTCGGTGCCGTGCCTGACCACCGTCCAGGCCCTGGCCGCGGCCGTCCAGGGCATCGACGCCCTCAACCACGGCGACGTCGGCGTCCGCTCCCTGCAGGAACACGCCGAACACCTGACCGCGGCCCGCGACTAGCAGCCAGCCCCGAGGGGGACACCGGAAACGGTGTCCCCCTCTTCATGAGGACCCCTGAGGTCTTCATGAGGACCCCTGAGGACTTTCCGAGATGTACGAGCTCTTCTTCCGTCTGGTGTTCCGACGGATGGACCCCGAGAAGGCCCACTACCTGGCCTTCCGCTGGATCCGCCTCGCCGTCCGCATCCCCGTTCTGCGCACCTTCGTCGCCGCCGCCCTGGCGCCCCGCTACAAGGAGCTGCGCACGGAGGCCTTCGGGCTGCGCATGCACGGCCCCTTCGGGCTCGCCGCCGGCTTCGACAAGAACGCCGTCGCGATCGACGGCATGTCGATGCTGGGTTTCGACCACGTCGAGATCGGCACGGTCACCGGCGAGCCGCAGCCCGGCAACCCCAAGAAGCGGCTGTTCCGCCTCGTCGAGGACCGTGCGCTGATCAACCGCATGGGCTTCAACAACGACGGCTCGCTGGCCGTGGCGGCCCGTCTCGCGACCCGTGAGCCGGTGTTCAGGACGGTCGTGGGCGTCAACATCGGCAAGACCAAGGTCGTGCCGGAGGCGGAGGCCGTCGGCGACTACGTGAAGTCGGCCGAGCGGCTGGCGGCGTACGCGGACTACCTGGTCGTGAACGTCTCCTCGCCCAACACTCCCGGCCTGCGCAATCTGCAGGCGACCGAGGCGCTGCGCCCGCTGCTGACCGCCGTGCGCGAGGCGGCCGACCGCACGGTGGCCAACCGGCGCGTCCCGTTGCTGGTGAAGATCGCCCCGGACCTCGCCGACGAGGACATCGACGCCGTCGCCGACCTGGCCGTGGAGCTGGGTCTGGACGGCATCATCGCGACCAACACGACCATCGCGCGCGAGGGCCTCGGGCTGACGTCCTCGCAGGCGCTGGTGAAGGAGACCGGCGGCCTGTCCGGCGCCCCGCTCAAGGCGCGCTCCCTGGAGGTCCTGCGCCGCCTGTACGCGCGCGTGGGCGACCGGATCACCCTCGTGGGTGTCGGCGGCATCGAGACCGCCGAGGACGCCTGGCAGCGCATCCTGGCCGGTGCCACGCTGGTCCAGGGCTACAGCGCCTTCATCTACGAGGGCCCCTTCTGGTCCCGCGCGATCCACAAGGGCCTGGCCGCCCGCCTGCGCACCAGCCCGTACGCCACCCTCGCCGACGCGGTCGGCGCCGACGTGAGGAAGCCCGCATGACCTCGTACGAGCCCTTCGGCGCCCGCCTGCGCCGCGCCATGGACGAGCGCGGCCCGCTGTGCGTGGGTATCGACCCGCACGCCTCCCTGCTCGCCGAGTGGGGGCTGAACGACGACGTCGCCGGGCTGGAGCGGTTCAGCCGCACGGTCGTCGAGGCGGTGGCCGACCGGGTCGCCGTGATGAAGCCGCAGAGCGCCTTCTTCGAGCGCTTCGGCTCGCGCGGTGTCGCCGTCCTGGAGAAGGTCGTCCAGGAGGCGCGCGCGGCCGGCACCCTCGTCGTGATGGACGCCAAGCGCGGCGACATCGGCTCGACCATGGCCGGGTACGCCGAGGCCTACCTGCACAAGGACGCCCCGCTGTTCTCCGACGCCCTGACCGTCTCGCCGTACCTGGGCTACGGCTCGCTGAGCCCGGCTGTCGTGCTGGCCCGGGAGAGCGGCGCCGGGCTGTTCGTGCTGGCGCTGACCTCGAACCCGGAGGGCCCGGAGGTCCAGCACGCGGTCCGTGGCGACGGCCGCACCGTGGGCGCGACCATGCTGGCCCACCTGGCCGCCGAGAACGCGGGGGAGGAGCCGCTGGGCTCCTTCGGTGCCGTCGTCGGCGCCACGGTCGGTGACCTGTCGTCGTACGACCTCGCCATCAACGGCCCGCTGCTCGCGCCCGGCGTGGGCGCGCAGGGGGCGACGCCGGCCGACCTTCCGAAGGTGTTCGGGCCGGCCCTGGGCAACGTCGTGCCGAACGTCAGCCGGGGTGTGCTGCGGCAGGGTCCCGACGTGGGGGCGCTGCGCGCGTCCGCCGAGCGGTTCGCGGAGGAGATCCGTGCCGCTGTCGGGGGCGCCTGAGTCCTCCGATGTGCGCCCCCGGCGAGCGGTGACCCGGTGACTTGAGTGTGAATACATCCTCAAATCGAGGGCATTATGTCTGAAATGTCCGACCTGGCGGAGGCTGACCAGGACTTTTCCGCTGTTCTCGCTGACTCTGGCGGACTTGACCGCTAGTCTCCGAGCTGTGGGGACACCCCCACACCCATTAGGTAGTGGGGGAGAACGGGCGAAGCGTGTTGCTCGTAGCTCCCCAGGTGTGGGGCGACTAGGTTCCTCACCGGTCCGTATCCGACAGTTCGACATCCGAGGTGACGTAGGCGTGGCTCTTCCGCCCCTTACCCCCGAACAGCGCGCAGCCGCGCTCGAAAAGGCCGCCGCGGCTCGCCGGGAGCGGGCCGAGGTCAAGAATCGACTCAAGCACTCCGGCGCCTCCCTGCACGAGGTCATCAAGCAGGGCCAGGAGAACGACGTCATCGGCAAGATGAAGGTCTCCGCACTGCTCGAGTCGCTGCCCGGCGTGGGCAAGGTCCGCGCCAAGCAGATCATGGAGCGTCTGGGTATCTCCGAGAGCCGCCGCGTGCGCGGTCTCGGATCCAACCAGATCGCTTCCCTGGAGCGTGAGTTCGGCAGCACCGGCTCCTGAGTCCGGCACCGCACCGGACCGGGAGTCCCGGGCACTCCGGGATTGCTGGAATAATCGCTGCATGAGCGAACGTCCGCGGCTGACCGTGCTCTCCGGCCCCTCGGGGGTCGGCAAGAGCACGGTCGTCGCCCATATGCGCAAGGAACACCCCGAGGTCTGGCTCTCGGTGTCGGCCACCACCCGCAAGCCGCGCCCCGGTGAGCAGCACGGAGTCCACTACTTCTTCGTCACCGACGAGGAGATGGACAAGCTGATCGCCAACGGCGAGCTGCTGGAGTGGGCCGAGTTCGCCGGCAACCGGTACGGCACGCCCCGCGCGGCAGTGCTGGAGCGGCTGGAGAACGGCGAGCCGGTCCTGCTGGAGATCGACCTCCAGGGCGCCCGGCAGGTCCGGGAGTCCATGTCCGACGCTCAGCTGGTGTTCCTGGCTCCTCCCTCCTGGGAGGAGCTGGTGCGCAGGCTGACCGGCCGCGGCACCGAGCCGCCCGAGGTCATCGAGCGCCGTCTGGAGGCGGCCAGGACCGAGCTGGCGGCCGAGCCGGAGTTCGATACGACCTTGGTCAACACCTCCGTCGAGGACGTGGCGCGCGAGCTGCTAGCCTTGATGGACGTTGTGTGATCATGTCTGATCTTTTCCCCTCCTTCGGAAGGTAGAGCGTGTCCTCTTCCATCACCGCGCCCGAGGGCATCATCAACCCGCCGATCGACGAGTTGCTTGAAGCCACCGACTCCAAGTACAGCCTCGTGATCTACGCGGCCAAGCGTGCCCGCCAGATCAACGCGTACTACTCGCAGCTCGGCGAGGGCCTGCTCGAGTACGTCGGTCCGCTCGTCGACACGCACGTCCACGAGAAGCCGCTCTCGATCGCCCTGCGCGAGATCAACGCCGGTCTGCTGACGTCCGAGGCCGTCGAGGGCCCCGCTCAGTAGTCCTGCGCGGCAGTACGTTCTGCCTGCTATTGACTTGTCCACAGGCCCGGCAGCGCGACTGCCGGGCCTGTGGTGTCTCATGGGTGTGCCAGGTTTCCGAGTCCGGGGAGAGACGGTGGACAAGCCGAGGGTCGTTCTGGGGGTCAGCGGCGGCATCGCCGCCTACAAGGCCTGTGAGCTGCTGAGAAGGCTCACGGAGTCGGGCCACGACGTCCGCGTGGTGCCCACCGCTTCCGCGCTGCACTTCGTCGGCGCCGCGACCTGGTCCGCCCTGTCCGGCAACCCGGTCTCGACGGAGGTCTGGGACCACGTCGACGAGGTACCGCACGTCCGCATCGGCCAGCACGCCGACCTGGTGGTCGTCGCGCCCGCCACGGCCGACATGCTCGCCAAGGCCGCCCACGGCCTCGCCGACGACCTGCTCACCAACACGCTCCTGACCGCCCGCTGTCCGGTCGTCTTCGCGCCCGCCATGCACACCGAGATGTGGGAGCACCCGGCCACCCAGGAGAACGTGGCCACGCTCCGCCGCCGGGGCGCCGTCGTCGTCGAGCCCGCCGTCGGCCGGCTCACCGGTGTCGACACCGGCAAGGGCCGGCTGCCCGACCCGGCGGAGATCTTCGAGGTCTGTCGCCGGGTGCTGGCCCGGGGCACCGCAGAGCCGGACCTCAAGGGCAGGCATGTCGTCGTCTCCGCCGGTGGCACCCGCGAACCCCTCGACCCGGTCCGCTTCCTCGGCAACCGCTCCTCCGGCAAGCAGGGCTACGCCCTCGCCCGCACCGCCGCCGCCCGCGGTGCCCGGGTCACCCTGATCGCGGCCAACACCGGCCTGCCCGATCCGGCCGGAGTGGACGTCGTACCGGTCGGCACGGCGGTCCAGCTGCGTGAGGCCGTCCTGAAGGCGGCCGCGGACGCCGACGCGGTCGTCATGGCCGCCGCCGTCGCCGACTTCCGGCCGGAGGTCTACGCCACCGGGAAGATCAAGAAGAAGGACGGCCAGGACCCCGACCCGATCGTCCTGGTGCGGAATCCAGACATTCTGGCGGAGGTTTCGGCCGACCGGGCGCGGTCCGGACAGGTGATCGTCGGCTTCGCCGCCGAGACCGACGACGTCCTCGCCAACGGGCGCACCAAGCTCGCGCGCAAGGGATGTGACCTGCTCGTGGTCAACGAGGTCGGGGAGCGCAAGACCTTCGGTTCCGAGGAGAACGAGGCCGTGGTGCTGGGCACCGACGGCAGTGAGACACCGGTGCCGCACGGCCCCAAGGAAGCCCTGGCCGACATCGTCTGGGACCTGGTGGTAGAGCGGCTGGGGTGACGTACGGGGCCCCGGGTGCCCGGTTGACGGGGCGCTCGGGGACCGATCAAATCAGGGGCGGCGGCACCTGGCCAACGCCGCCCGGCAAGTGCAGAATGCCCGTGCCGCAGGTCACAGCGCTCCCGAGAGGCGAGACGGTGGCCCATCGGCCGAGTGCGACCGATAAACTGTTCACGGTCGACGCCGGGCGCAGCCCCGCGCGTCGCCGCAAATGATCAGCCAGCAGCCGCTGCAACCACAGGGAGCGTTGTGTCCCGTCGCCTGTTCACCTCGGAGTCCGTCACCGAGGGTCACCCCGACAAGATCGCTGACCAGATCAGCGACACCATTCTCGACGCGCTCCTGCGCGAGGACCCGTCCTCCCGGGTCGCCGTCGAGACGCTGATCACCACCGGCCTGGTGCACGTGGCCGGCGAGGTGACGACCAAGGCCTACGCGGACATCGCGACCCTGGTCCGTGGCAAGATCCTGGAGATCGGCTACGACTCCTCCAAGAAGGGCTTCGACGGCGCCTCCTGCGGCGTGTCGGTGTCGATCGGCGCGCAGTCCCCGGACATCGCCCAGGGTGTCGACACGGCCTACGAGTCCCGGGTCGAGGGCGACGAGGACGAACTGGACCGGCAGGGCGCGGGCGACCAGGGCCTGATGTTCGGCTACGCGTCCGACGAGACGCCGACGCTGATGCCGCTGCCGATCTTCCTGGCGCACCGCCTGTCGAAGCGCCTGTCGGAGGTCCGCAAGAACGGCACCATCCCCTACCTGCGCCCGGACGGCAAGACGCAGGTCACCATCGAGTACGACGGCGACAAGGCCGTACGCCTCGACACGGTCGTCGTCTCCTCCCAGCACGCCAGCGACATCGACCTGGAGTCGCTGCTCGCCCCCGACATCCGCGAGTTCGTCGTGGAGCCGGAGCTGAAGGCGCTCCTGGACGACGGCATCAAGATCGACACCGAGGGCTACCGCCTGCTGGTCAACCCCACCGGCCGTTTCGAGATCGGCGGCCCGATGGGCGACGCCGGCCTGACCGGCCGCAAGATCATCATCGACACCTACGGCGGCATGGCCCGGCACGGCGGCGGCGCCTTCTCCGGCAAGGACCCGTCCAAGGTGGACCGCTCGGCGGCGTACGCGATGCGCTGGGTCGCCAAGAACGTGGTGGCGGCCGGCCTGGCCTCCCGCTGCGAGGTCCAGGTGGCCTACGCGATCGGCAAGGCCGAGCCGGTCGGTCTGTTCGTGGAGACCTTCGGCACCCACAAGGTCGAGACCGAGAAGATCGAGAAGGCGATCGACGAGGTCTTCGACCTGCGTCCGGCCGCGATCATCCGCGACCTGGACCTGCTCCGCCCGATCTACGCCCAGACGGCGGCCTACGGCCACTTCGGCCGCGAGCTTCCCGACTTCACCTGGGAGCGCACCGACCGCGTGGACGCCCTGCGCAAGGCCGTGGGCCTCTAAGCCCGCCCGCTCCTCTCGCCGAGGCCCGGTCTCCCCGTCGCTGGGGGCCGGGCCTCGGCGTGTCCGGGTGCGGTCCCGGGCAAGGAGCCCGGGCATTGCCGAACCGGCCGGCGGGCCCGGCCGCCGGGCGCGCCCGGGCCGTATCCACGGCGAATCCGTGCCGCCACCGATCCGGATCCCGGGCCGACGCCGGTTGTCAGTGCCGTTTGGTAAGAATGCAAGGGTGAGCAGCGAGAACGGGGCGCCCCGGGCAGAGGGGGACGGCGGGGCCGAAGGGGCGCCGCCGGAGCAGCTCGCGCTCATCCGGGAGAGTGTGCGCAAGGCCCGGACACCCCGGGCCAAACCGCGGACGTGGCGGGGGGCCGCGCTCGCCAAGGAACTGCCCGTCGCCCGGGTCCTGGTCGACAAGGGTGTGCTGCACCTCGACCGGTACTTCGACTACGCGGTGCCCGAGGACCTGGACGAGCAGGCCCAGCCCGGCGTGCGGGTGCGGGTGCGGTTCGGTGCCGGGCGCGGCCGGGTGCGCGAGGGACGCCGCGAGGGCGGCGGACTCATCGACGGGTTCCTCGTCGAGCGCCGGGCCGAGTCCGACTACCCGGGGCCGCTGGCCGCGCTGGCCCAGGTCGTGTCACCGGAGCCGGTGCTCGGCGAGGAACTGCTCGGACTCGCCCGGGCCGTGGCCGACCGGTACGCCGGAAGCCTCGCCGACGTGCTCCAGCTGGCCGTGCCACCGCGCAGCGCGCGAGCCGAACAGCGACCCTCGCCCGCGCCGCTGCCACCGCCGAAGGCCCCCGGGCCGGCCTCCTGGCGGCGGTACGAGCACGGGGGAGCGTTCATCGAGGCGCTCGCCTCAGGCGGATCGCCGCGGGCTGTCTGGAACGCGCTGCCGGGTCCGCTGTGGAGCGAGGAGATCGCCGTCGCCGTCGCCGCCACCCTCGCCTCGGGACGCGGCGCCCTCGTCGTCGTACCGGACGGGCGGGCCGCCGCCCGGGTCGACGCGGCGCTCACCGCGCTGCTCGGCGAAGGCCGGCACGCGCTGCTCACCGCCGACGCCGGGCCCGAGAAGCGGTACGGCCAGTGGCTCGCCATACGCCGGGGCTCCGTACGGGCCGTGGTCGGCACGCGCGCGGCGATGTTCGCGCCCGTGCAGGACCTGGGGCTCGTCGCCCTCTGGGACGACGGCGACGACAGCCACAGCGAGCAGCACGCCCCGCAGCCGCACGCGCGCGACGTGCTGCTGCTGCGCGCCGCGCTGGACAAGTGCGCCTTCCTGCTGGGCGGGTTCGCCTGCACCGTGGAGGCCGCACAGCTCGTGCAGAGCGGCTGGGCCCGGCCGCTGGTCGCCGGGCGGGACCAGGTGCGCCGGGCCGCGCCCCTGGTCCGGACGGTCGGGGACGAGGACCTCGCCCGCGACGAGGCCGCCCGCGCCGCCCGGCTGCCGACCCTCGCCTGGCAGGCGGCCCGCGAAGGGCTGCGGCACGGCCCGGTGCTGGTGCAGGTCCCCCGGCGCGGCTACGCCCCCCGCATGGCCTGCGACCGGTGCCGGGCGCCCGCCCGGTGCCGGCACTGCGCGGGACCGCTCCAGGGACAGGACGCGGGCGTTCTGGGGTGCGGCTGGTGCGGACGCGAGGAGAGCGCGTGGCACTGTCCGGAGTGCGGCGGCTTCCGGCTGCGCGCCCAGGTCGTGGGGGCGCGGCGGACGGCCGAGGAACTGGGGCGCGCCTTTCCCGCCGTCCCGGTGCGCACCTCGGGACGGGAACACGTGCTGGACACGGTGCCGGGCACGCCCGCGCTGGTCGTCAGCACCCCGGGGGCCGAACCGGTCGCCGAGGGCGGCTACGCGGCCGCCCTCCTGCTCGACGGCTGGGCCATGCTCGTCCGGCCCGACCTGCGGGCCGGTGAGGACGCGCTGCGCCGGTGGATCGCGGCGGGAGCGCTGGTGCGGCCGCAGAGCGAGGGCGGCACGGTGGTCGTGGTGGCCGAGCCGACGCTGCGTCCCGTGCAGGCGCTGGTGCGCTGGGACCCCGTCGGGCATGCGGTGCGGGAGCTGGCCGAGCGGGCCGAGCTGGGGTTCCCGCCGGTGTCGCGGATGGCGGCGGTGTCGGGGCCGCCCGCGGCCGTCGCCGACTTCCTGGGCTCGGTCGAACTACCGCCGGACGCCGAGGTGCTGGGTCCGGTGCCGATGCCGTCCACGCCGCCCGGGCGGCCCCGCAGGCCCGGAGCGCCGCCGCCGGGCGAGCACTGGGACCGGGCTCTGGTCCGCGTACCGCCGGGCAGTGGGGCCGCGTTGGCTTCCGCGCTGAAGACCGCTCAGGCCGCGCGCATGGCCCGGGGAAGCGAGGAACCGGTGCGGGTGCGGATCGATCCGGTGGACATCGGGTGAGGGGAACCCCGGTGGACAACGGGTGGGGGAAGTCCGGTGGACAACGGGTGGGGGAGGTCCGGCGGACTTCGGGTGAGGGGGGCCGGCGGACTTCGGACGAGGAAAGGTGACTGTTCCCTGCCGCTTCCTCGGTGTCCGTGCGTGCTCCCTCGCAGGTGCGTCAGCCCTCCCGGACGCTCCCGGGAGGGCGGGGACAGGACCGTCAGCCGTTGCGCGGACCGGGGAAAGCCGTCGGGCGGGCGTCGTCGCGCAGGGTCTGGCTGCCGGCGGTCGGCTGCTGGGGCATCGAGCGGGCCGCGGGAACCGTGGGCAGGCCGGTGTTGACGTTGAGCGTGCGGGTACCGGACGGCTCCGTGCTCCGCTCGGCCTCGGCGGCCGCCTGGGTCGCGGCGCGGCGGGCGCCGTAACGGCGGTGCACCGCCTGCTTGGTGACACCGAGCGCGGAGCCCACCGCGTCCCACGAGAAGCCGAGCGAGCGGTCGAAGTCCACGGCGGCCGTGACCAGGGTTTCGACACTGTCCCGGAGTTCCTGGGCGAGGCGCACCGTCGGGGCGGGAGCGCGTCCGTAGACGACGAAGCCCGTGGACGGGCCGGAGCGGCGCGGGCGGTAGACGTTGCCCAGCTGGGCGGTGAGCGTGCGCAGCGCGTCCACCTGCCGGCGGACCCGCTCGATGTCCCGCACCAGCAAGTGCAGGCTGGCCCGGGCCTGGGCGTCGTGGGTTGCGTGGTCGGCCATGAACAAGCCTCTCGAACCGGCGTTGAAAGAAATCGGGCCGCGAAAAGGCCCTGGGTGGTCAACTCTCTCTTGACCAACGCGTGTGCGCTCCGCTGGTCACGGGGTGGGGGCGTACGGGCATATGCATACGCCGGGCGGTGGCTCGCGCGCCCGTCTGCGGTGCCAGGTGCGTGCGTCCGTGGTCATGACCCGTCCCGCCGCCGGTGGTCATAGACTGGTGCGCTGCCCGTCAACCCCCGCCCGAGAGGCCCGATCCCGCCCATGAAGCTTGTCTTCGCCGGTACCCCCGAGGTCGCCGTTCCCGCTCTGGACGCCCTGATCGCCTCCGGGCGGCACGAGGTGGCCGCCGTCGTCACGCGGCCCGACGCGCCGGCCGGGCGCGGGCGCAGGCTGGTCGCGTCACCCGTGGCCCAGCGCGCGGAGGAGGCCGGGATCGAGGTGCTGAAGCCCCTCAGCCCGCGCGACCCGGAGTTCCTGGAGCGGCTGAAGGAGATCGCCCCGGACTGCTGCCCGGTCGTCGCCTACGGCGCCCTGCTGCCCAGGGTCGCCCTCGACATCCCGGCCCACGGCTGGGTCAACCTGCACTTCTCGCTGCTGCCCGCCTGGCGCGGGGCGGCACCGGTGCAGCACGCTCTCATGGCGGGCGACGAGATCACCGGTGCGGCCACCTTCCTCATCGAGGAGGGACTCGACTCGGGGCCGGTGTACGGCACCGTCACCGAGGAGATCCGGCCCACCGACACCAGCGGAGACCTGCTCACCCGGCTCGCCTTCGCCGGTGCCGGACTGCTCGCCGCGACCATGGACGGCATCGAGGACGGCACCCTGAAGGCCGTACCGCAGCCGGCCGAGGGCATCACCCTCGCACCGAAGATCACCGTCGAGGACGCCCAGGTCGACTGGGCCACGCCCGCGCTGCGCGTCGACCGGGTCGTGCGCGGCTGCACCCCGGCGCCCGGCGCCTGGACCACCTTCCGCGGCGAGCGGCTCAAGCTCATCCACGTCACTCCCGTGCCCGAGCGCACCGACCTCGCGCCGGGGAGGATGGCGGTCGGCAAGAACAGCGTGCACGTGGGCACCGGTTCGTACGCCGTCGAGCTGCTCTGGGTGCAGGCGCAGGGCAAGAAGCCGATGCGCGCCGCCGACTGGGCCCGCGGCGTGCGCATCGCCGAGGGCGAGACGCTCGGCGGCTGAGGCCCGGGCGGCGGGGGTGACGGTGTCCCGACGTACGCTGGACACCGCACCCTCCTCTTTCACATCCGGAGCACCTTTTTCGTGAGCGAGCAGTCCCGGCGGCCGCGCAAGCCTGCCAAGCCCTACCGCCGTCCCCAGAAGGACCCCGTCCGCATCCTCGCCTTCGAGGCGCTGCGCGCGGTCGACGAGCGGGACGCGTACGCCAACCTCGTGCTGCCCCCGCTGCTGCGCAAGGCGCGCGAGAAGGAGGGACCGGAGAATTTCGACGCGCGGGACGCCGCCCTCGCCACCGAGCTGGTGTACGGCACGCTGCGGCGCCAGGGCACGTACGACGCGGTGATCGCCGCCTGTGTCGACCGGCCGTTGCGCGAGGTCGACCCGCCGGTCCTCGACGTGCTCAGCCTCGGTGTGCACCAGCTGCTCGGCACCCGCATCCCGACCCACGCCGCCGTGTCCGCCTCCGTGGAACTGGCGCGCGTCGTGCTCGGCGACGGGCGGGCCAAGTTCGTCAACGCCGTGCTGCGCAAGGTCGCCCAGCACGATCTCGACGGGTGGCTGGAGAAGGTCGCGCCCCCCTACGACGAGGATCCCGAGGACCACCTCGCCGTCGTGCACTCACATCCCCGCTGGGTGGTCTCCGCGCTCTGGGACTCGCTCGGCGGTGGCCGCGCCGGCATCGAGGACCTGCTGGAGGCCGACAACGAACGGCCCGAGGTGACGCTCGTCGCGCGGCCGGGGCGGGCCACCGCCGAGGAGCTGCTGCGCGAGCACGCCGCCGTACCGGGGCGCTGGTCGCCGTACGCCGTGCGGCTCGCCGAGGGCGGCGAGCCGGGTGCCGTGGAGGCCGTGCGCGAGGGCCGGGCCGGGGTGCAGGACGAGGGCAGCCAGCTGGTCGCCCTCGCGCTCGCCAACGCGCCGGTCGAGGGCTCCGACAGCAGATGGCTGGACGGGTGCGCCGGTCCCGGCGGCAAGGCCGCGCTGCTGGCCGCGCTCGCCGCCGAGCGGGGCGCCACGCTCCTCGCCTCCGAGAAGCAGCCGCACCGGGCGGGCCTGGTCGCCAAGGCGCTGGCCGGCAACCCGGGGCCGTACCAGGTCATCGCCGCCGACGGCACCCGGCCGCCGTGGCGGCCCGGCACCTTCGACCGTGTGCTGATGGACGTGCCCTGCACCGGGCTCGGCGCGCTGCGCCGACGCCCCGAGGCCCGCTGGCGGCGGCGCCCGGAGGACCTGGACAACTTCGCTCCCCTCCAGCGCGCCCTGCTGCGCACCGCGCTCGACTCGGTGCGTGTCGGCGGGGTCGTCGGCTACGCCACCTGCTCGCCGCACCTCGCCGAGACCCGCGCGGTCGTCTCCGACGTCCTCAAGCAGCGCCCGGAGGCCGAGCTGATCGACGCCCGTCCGCTGCTGCCGGGTGTGCCGGCGCTCGGCGAGGGCCCGGACGTACAGCTGTGGCCGCATCTGCACGGGACCGACGCGATGTACCTGGCGCTCATCCGGCGCACCGGCTGACCCGGCGCCGGCCGCGCGGTCAGCGGAAGGACAGGGGGCGGCGGGCGGTGACCGCCTCAGCGACGGTGTCCAGCACATGCGGGTGGGCGTGGAGGTTGTCGCTCCGGGCCTGAACGCGGAAGAGCGGGGGGAAGGACTCCCCTGGGCGGACGGTGCTGAGCAACGGCACCGTCGAGTCGCCGGAGAAGTCCTCTCCCCGGTACGTGTCGAGCAGGGTGACCACGCCGTCCGTGATCCGGAGGGTCGTGGGGGTGGGCTGGCCTGTGCCGATGATGCGCTGCTCGCGGGGCCGGTCGTCGGCGGAGGAGGACTCGGCCGCCAGGAGCTCGTCGGTGAAGAGCATGCCTTCCCGCACCCGCGCGCGGTCGAGCGGGGGAAGGGACACCTCGTCGATGCGGAACAGCTCTTCGCCGCGCTCCACGCACGCGTACTGGGGCAGCACCTGGTACGCGGAAGGCAACGTGCGCAGGAGGGAGCCGATTCGCTCCCCGAACACGCGCGGTCCGCTGCCATGGACCATCTGGCGCACCATCTTGGGAACGCCCCGCAGGGGAGTGCCGATCATGATCAGGCGACGGGTGAGGACGGCTCCACCGAGCACCGAGACGTACCAGCGCGCGGGAAGGCCGCCCGTCCCGTGGCAGACGAAGACGACCTTCGCGTCGCTGTAGGGGCCGCCCTGGGCACGCCAGCGCTCCAGCGCCGGCTCCACGAGCGTGCCCAGCCACCTCCCGACCCACCGGTGGGACAGCCTCCAGTCGTAGGCGATCGGCAGGAGGTTCCCCGGCGGCGAGGCGCGGTCGGCGGAGACGTCACGGCAACCGAGATGGCGAAGACGGGCGAGCAGCTTGTCGTACCCCGTGGACAGGGTGATCAGGCCAGGCAGCAACTGCGCCGTGGGTTGCAGGCGCACCGGCGCGATCCCGTCGTCGGCCGGCCCGTCGCCGATGCCGGGGGCGAGGGAGAGAGCGCGCAGGGATCGATCGGGCCGGGTTCCCCAGCGCCAGGCGGTTCGGGAACTGATGTCCCAGACCGGTTCGTCTCCGCGCCGCAACGTGCTGGCCATGAAGGTCGGCAGGACCACCACAAGATCCGTCACCGGCGGGAGGCCCGCCCGCCGACCGGGCGCGGGCCGGGACGGTTCCGCAGCGGCAGGCGGTCGCGCCGCGGGGCGGAACAGGGGGTTCCGGAAGAGTGCCCCGGACCGTCCGGTCGTGGCACAGGAGCTCGACCTGCCCCGGCGGCTTCTCGCCTCCTCCGAGCGGAGCGCGTGGAAAAGGTCCTCACCGGTGATGTACTCCTGGTCCGGGGCCCAGCCGACGAGCCCCGGCGAGGACGGGCCGTCGCTGAGGAGCGCGCAGACCTGTCCGGCCAGGGACGGGGCACGGTCGCTCTCCGGCGCACGGTGAGCGACGATCACACCACGCCATTCACCGGGTCCTGCCGCGGCCGGGGGGGCGGTATGGGAGGCGTCGGTGCCGAGGGCGTCGCACAGGTCCAGGAGCAGCAGCTCCCGCTCCGCGGACGCGGCGCCGAGGCGCGCGCCCAGTTCGTCGAGGGCGATCGACCGGCCGGGATCCGGCGGACGGTCGGCGGGGACCTGGCCGTCCGAGCCGTCCAAGGTCACGAACTGCTTTCCGTCGGCGGTCCGCCGAGACCCGTGACCGCTGATCAGGACGACGAGGGACGACAGACCCGCCGGCAGGTCCCACAGCCCCCACAGGTCCTCCTGCGTGCGCGTCTCGTACCCCGAGTCCCGCAGGACGGCCGCCAGGCGCTGCGCGTCGGAGCGTGCGCCGGGGCCGGAGTCCGCCCGCGTGCCGATCGCGAGGAACAGCCGGCGGCCGCGCCGGGCCGGGGCGAGGAGCTCGTACTCGACGCCACGCGCCGTGCGCAGGCGGAGCGGCTGTGGGCCCACCGGACGGCTGACCACCGCGCCGGGGTCGATGACAAGGTGCTGGTCGGCCGTGCCCGAGGGGTCCACGAGGGTCAGGAGCCTCGGTGAGGTGTCGGGTACGGCGATGGAGTACCCACCGCGTCCGTCGCGCAGGTCGCCCACCTCAAGGCGCTCCGCGGTCCTGCGTACACCGATGTCCACGTCCTGCAGCAGATGCACCACGTCGTACAGATCGGAGGCTGCCATGGCGGGTGGGGGGACGAGCGGAGTCACCGCCGACGGGCGACGGTCCAGGGCCACATGGGCCAGCTTCCAGGCGGCGGACGTCTGCTGGGCGGCCGGGGGCAGGCGGTCCCAGGCCGAGGCGAACCACTTGGCCACACCTCCGCGTTCCTGGACGATCACCGCCTTGAGGGCGGGGGCGAGCGCGGCGTCGATCTCGTCCGGGCGGCCCGACAGGGCCAGCCAGGTGATGTGTTCCTCCAGCCGCAGCGCCGGGGACAGGTGGGCGTGCACACGGTCGATGCAGGACCATGCGGTGTGCAGGCGGTCGGCCGGCGGCCGGGCCGCCAGCAGCTGGGCCAGATGGGCATGCAGATTGCGCCTCGCCTGTGGTTCGAGGAGCACGCCCTTCGTGCCCCGTGACACGACCAGGTCGCTGAACCAGAAGTCCGCCTCCGCGTCCACGTCCAGCCAGGGAAACAGGCTCCTTCGGACGGTTCTGACCAACTCCGGCTCGATACGGACCGCGACGCTCAGCACCGCCGCCATGTCGTACAGCGGACGTGGCAGCCCTGGCGACGTGCTCTCCAGGGCCCGCCGTAGAGCGGGGGACGGCCGGCTCGTCACCGGCGCTCCGCGGCGAGCGCGGCTGCGACCGTGTTGACCGTGGTCCGTTCGGACCAGGGGATGACCGGCACCCGCGAACGCAGCCGGTGCGGGACGCGGTGCTTCGGATAGGGGACGAGCGCGACCGGGGCACAGCCCGCTCGCCTGACGAGGTGCGTCAGCTGCGACCACTCGGCGGCCGAGGCGCGTCGCGGGTCGAGCGGATCACCGCCGATCCCCAGGTCGGACACGATGAGGACGCGGGTTCCCCGGGACGGCGGACGGTAGGGTCCCCAATGACGCCGTTGTCCCGGACCGGCGCCGCGCAGCGGTGAGTCGGAGAAATAGCGGACACTGACGCGCTCGGACCCCATCAGCGTCCGCATGTCGTCCAGCAGCCGCCGCTGGTCCCTCAGGAAGGGCCGCATGCCCTCCCCGAGATCCATCAGCACCTGCACGCCGAACCGCAGGGTCGGACGCGGGGTCCGTGGCAGACGCGCACATGACCTTCCCTGCGCACAGGCCTTCACCAGGGCGTCGACCCGTACGGGTCCGCTCCGGGCGTCCGGCATCGTCAGCGCGGTCTGCAGGATGGCCCGAGTGGACCGTGCCGGGAACAACGGCTCCGGGTCAGGCGGGGAGGCCGCCGCCTGCGAGGGCACCTCCGGCAGGGACGGCACCGCCGTCCAGTCGGGCCCGGCAGGTGCGTCGCGGGCCACCGGGGCGAGGGCGGGCAGCGCCGCTCCAGGACGTTCCTCCCGCGGTGGGCTGTCGTGCCCCGGCGCGGCGGACGCCGGCCACTCGGCGTCGAACGCGGCGCTCCAGGTGTCCCCCGCCGCGTCCGCGAGCGGATCCTCCTCGGGCTCCACGGCGCCGGCCGGATCACCGAGAAGACCGAGGAGCCGTGCGATGTCCCCGGCGGCGGAGCGGTGGGGGTGCGATGCCAGGGCGCGCACGAGATCGCCCAGCCACACGTGCGAGGAACGCGGCATCAGTCCATACCCGGGTCCTTGATCAGGGCCATTTCCTTCAGCCACGTCCACTCCTTGCTCCGAGGTGTGATGCGCAGGCGCAGGCACGCGTACAGCGCGTCGAGGTATTCGGCGGTACTGGGGGCCCGCACACCTGCCGCGCGTGCTTCGGCGCGCCGCGCGACCACCGTCCGCGCCAGCTCGTCGGCCAGTTCCAGGGCGCCGGCGGAGACCTCACCCGCGGACACCTTCAGATGGCGGCGGGCGATGTCCACCAGCTGTGACGCGTCCGGCGCCGGCAGTGTCACGGTGAGGCAGCGGCGCAGGAACGCCGTCGGAAGTTCCCGTTCCTCGTTCGTCGTCACCACGATGAGTGGAGAGCCGGACGGCCGGGTGGCGGCCTGCCCGCGTTCGACGCTGATCGCGTCGCCCGTCTCGCTCACGACGAAGGAACGGCAGCCCAGCGGGGACAGCAGGCCGTTGGGTACGTCCGGGTCCGCCTTGTCGATCTCGTCGATGAGGACGACGGCTCCCGGCCCGGGCGGCCGGCGGTGGCCCGTGGGCATCCGGGGATCGTGAGCCACCCGTTCGACGAGGTTCCGTGCGTGGCCCCGGAGCATGGCGGACCGCGGGGCCAGAGCCCACCACAGCACGCCGGGTTCGACGTACGCGCGGTCGTCCTCCGCCAGGCGATGGGCCTGGGCATCCGCGAGACGACGCACGAGGTCGAAGGTCCACAGCAGGTCCCGGGCCTCGGTGCGGGAGGTGACGACGTGCTCGTAGTACCGCCAGTTGCGCCGGTACGCCGCGTAGGACGCGAAGGAGGACTTCCCCGTGCCCGGTTCGCCGCGCAGCAGGAGCGGCCTCCCGGTGGCGAGGGCCACCTTGACGGCCAGACGCAGCTGTTCCGACGGGACGTACGTCCTTCCGTCGCGCGCGTCCGGACCGGCCATGCCGTCGATGGGGCCTGTCGTCACAGTGCGGACTCCCTCGTCATGCTCCGGCCCTCTTCATCAGCATCTCCATGGCCTTCGCCGCCCGTTCCGCGTCGGACTCGTCCTTCGCCCTCATGGCGGGCCGCAACACCTTCAGCCAGTCCAGACCCAGGTCGGCAGCCCATTCGTGGTCCCGCGACGGGTGGCCGGTGAGAACCACGATGTTCAGCCAGCGGAACCGGTCACTGAGCTCGGTGACCAGGACTCCCACGTCGTCCAGGGGCACGCTCTGCGGGTCGATGACGAGATACACGACCTCGTTCGCGAAAGGCTCCGCGTCGTCGAGGGGATCGTCCTCGCGCAGGTGGGCGAGCTGCCTGATGGCGTCCTCGCACGCGGCCATGAACTCCTCCTGCTGACCCTCCCCGGCCACGAGGCTCACCGTCTCGAACCAGTGGCTGTACGAGCAGCAGGCCGCCCGGTCTATGTACTGCCCCGCGGTGGCCGGGCTCGCGGTGTTCAGCGCCGCGACCACGCGGCCGTTCGAGGGCAGCAGCCACCTGGCCGCCTCGGCGTCGATCCACACGGGCCGGAGCAATCGCCCGAGCCGCGGCAGGTCGGCCGTCCCGATCTTCCCGACGAGGCGGGTGAGCGCCTCGTGGACCCGTTCGCTGTCCCGGTGGCCGAGGAGCTGGTGGGCGACGCAGCGGCGCCCTTCGTGCGCCGTCGGGAAGTGCCGGTCGTCGTTCGCGGTGAGCAGCCGCGCCGCGGCGTGCAGGGGGTCCTCGGGGACGCCATTCAGGTAGCAGACGATGTCCTCGGTCCAGTTCCTCATCCGCGACAGCTCGGCGCTGTCCCGGACGAGGTCGGGGATCCGCGGGAGCAGGCCGACGACCCGTGAGGCGATTCTCCTCGGGGTCCCGCCTCGCTTGCCGGGATGCTGGACGAGGTACTGCAGCGCGGAGAGCTGCGACAGCTCCGACCTTCGGACGTCCGCCGGCGCGATGTCCTGGAGCAGGACGGGAATCAGGGTGACCGGCGAGCCGAGGGCCCGGCGCCAGAGAAGGAAGTTCGCCTCCCTGCGCACCCAGGTCGACTTCATGGCGGCGGAGCTGAGCAGGATCACCGCCGCATCGCATTCGGCCACCCAGTGGTAGAGAACGGACCGCCAGTCGTCCCCCGGCTGCAGCGCGTCCATGTCGACCTTGACGGTCCAGCCCTTCTCCTCAAGGGCGGCCTGGACGGCCTGGCGCACCGCATTGGCGTTCGCGTCCCCTCGTGAGCTGTGGCTGATGAAGACCATCACCATCGAACGCCGACCACCCCGCCTGTCCACCTGGTGCGACGAGATTCCCAGCTCCTGGCTCCTGCAGTCAATCGGAACAGGACTTTTGACGGTTCATCACGAAAACGGGGGCGGCCGGGGTGCCGGTTCGCTAGGCTCCCGAGCCGATGACATCGCAGCCGCGCAGCAGACCGCTCATAGCGGTGGTCGGCAGTATCGAGCCCGACAGCCGCATCACCCCACCGATCAAGGCGGCAGACGGCGCACGCGCGGCCTGCCGCGCGCTGGGCGGCGAACTGGCGAGGGCGGGCTGCGATCTCGCTGTCTTCTCGAGCAAGCCGCACTATGCCGAACCCCACGTGGTCGAGGGCTATGCGGCGCCCGGCGGTGAGGGGCGGTCCGGCGTCGTCTTCGCGCACGTTCCCCGGCAGCGCGACCTCGGGTTCGCGCTTCCCGAGGGAAGCCCCGCCGAACTGAGGACGGTCAGGGACAGCAGCACCGAGTGGGAGGTCTCCTTCTACCGCACCCTCCTGTCCTGCGACGGCGTGATCCTGATCGGTGGCGGACAGTCCACCCGTGCCGCCGGCGTGGTGGCGATGTCGCAGCGGATCCCGGTGCTGCCCGTGGCCGCGTTCGGCGGCGGTGCCAGCCTGGTGTGGGCCAACCTGGACAAGGTGCGCAACGACACCCTCGACGAGGACATCTCCCTCCTGGGCGGCGACTGGACCGAGGCCTCGGCCGCCGAGCTGACAGCCTGCCTGTTGCGACAGCGGGACCGGCGCCTGGCAGCCCGGCGACGGGAGGAGGAAGGGCTGCACCAGCGGGTGGTGCGGGAGAGACTCGGACTCGGCGTGGCCGTTCTCTTCGTGCTCGCCTCCCTCGTGGCCCTGGTGCTGGCGGGGGACCCCGGGCCCGCCGACGGCCGTTCCCTGGCGACCCTGGTGAGCGCGCCGCTGCTGGCGTCCATGGGCGGAGCGATCATTCGCAACTCCTTCGAGGCGAACGCCCGCGGACTGCTCGCGGCCGTCCGAGGGCTGGGCGCGGGGCTCGTCTCCGTCTTTCTGTACGTGGCCTCCCAGCTCCTCGCGCTCCCGGGACTCCTGGACCAGCTCGATGTCCGCAGACTGCTCTTCTTCGTGATCCCCCTAGGTTTCAGTTCGGGTTTCACTTTCGACCTGGTGTACGAGCGGCTGCGCAACGGCGGCACGCCGCCGTCGCTGGACCCGCCGCCCGGGACGTCGACCGGTGGGTGACCCGGCGCTCCGGCGCTCCCGGGCCCGCGGAGCCGGGCAGGTGATCGCTCGGCCGCACGACCCTGGCGGCATGGAGACCAGGCCGGGCGGGCCCCGGTCGAAGGCCCCGCCTGTGGACCGGCGCGAACATCAGTGCTCCGGACATGGCAGGCTTGGGGCATGGCCGTGCAGATCAACCCCAGCATCCTGTCCGCCGACTTCGCCCGCCTCGCGGAGGAGGCCAAGGCGGTCCAAGGCGCCGACTGGCTCCATGTCGACGTCATGGACAACCACTTCGTCCCGAACCTCACGCTCGGCGTGCCGGTCGTGGAGTCCCTGGCCCGCGCGACGGACACCCCGCTGGACTGCCACCTGATGATCGAGGACCCCGACCGCTGGGCGCCCCAGTACGTCGAGGCGGGCGCGTCCTCCGTCACCTTCCACGTGGAGGCCGCCGCGGCCCCCGTCCGGCTCGCCCGGGAGATCCGTGCCAAGGGCGCCCGCGCGTCCATGGCGCTCAAGCCCGCGACGCCGATCGAGCCGTTCGAGGACCTCCTGCCGGAACTCGACATGCTGCTGATCATGACGGTCGAGCCCGGCTTCGGCGGCCAGGCCTTCCTCGACATCATGCTGCCCAAGATCCGCCGCACCCGTGAGCTGATCAACAAGCACGGCCTGCAGCTGTGGCTCCAGGTGGACGGCGGTGTCTCGGCCTCGACCATCGAGCGGTGCGCGGACGCGGGAGCGGACGTGTTCGTGGCCGGCTCGGCCGTGTACGGGGCGAAGGACCCGGCGGATGCGGTCCACGCACTGCGCGCACAGGCGGCGGCGGCCACCGCCAAAGCGTCCTGGGCATGCGACCACTGAGCCACAGGTACATGAACGGTTAAGTGAACGGCGCCCTTCAGGGCGGATCAGTCGCCCCGAATCTGCAAGGATGAACGGCGAATCCAGAGTGTGAACAGCAGTGAGGAGATCGCCGTGTCGGGTATGTCGGCGGGCCGGTCAGCCATGCGGATGGGACCCGCTGAGCTGGTGCAGGCGGCGGCCATGGCCCGCCGCTTCTACCTCGAGGGCAAGTCCAAGATCCAGATCGCGGAGGAGTTCGGCGTCAGCCGCTTCAAGGTGGCACGGGTCCTGGAGACGGCTCTCGAACGGGATCTCGTGCGCATCGAGATCCGTGTCCCGGCCGAGCTGGACGCCGAGCGCTCCGACGCGCTCCGCGCCCGCTACGGCCTGAGGCACGCCGTCGTGGTCGAGTCCCCGGCCGAGGCCGAGGAGACCCCTGACCCCGAGAACCTCGGCGAGGTCGCCGCCGACCTGCTCGGCGAGCTCGTCAACGAGGGGGACGTGCTCGGGCTGGCCTGGGGCCGGTCCACCATTCACATGGCGGCGGCGCTCGACCGGCTGCCGCCCTGCACGGTCGTGCAGCTGACGGGTGTGTACGACGCCGGCACCTCGGAGCGCGGCTCGGTCGAGGCCGTGCGCCGCGCGGCCCAGGTGTCGGGCGGCGACGCCCACCCCATCTACGCGCCGATGCTGCTGCCGGACGCGGCCACCGCGGTGGCGCTGCGCAGCCAGACCGGGCTCGCCCGTGCCTTCGAGTACTTCGACAAGGTCACGGTCGCCTGTGTCTCCATCGGCTCCTGGGAGCCGGGCATCTCGACCGTGCACGACATGCTCAGCGACGAGGAGCGCGCCCACTACGCCTCGCTCGGGGTCGCCGCCGAGATGGCCGCGCACCTCTTCGACGCCGAGGGGCGCCGGATCGGGCGTGACCTGGGGGAGCGGTGCATCACGGTCAAGGCCGACCAGCTGCGCCGTATCCCGGAGGTCGTGGCGATCGCCGGCGGGCAGCGCAAGGCGTCCGCGATCGACGCGGTGCTGCGCTCCGGGCTGGTCACCAGCCTGGTCACGGACACCTCCGCCGCGGACTACCTGATGACGGCCGGCCCGACTCCGAAGCCCGCGCTCAGCCGCTCGGACCCCGACGGGGCCTGAGGGGCCGCACAGGGGCCTCGCGGCGGCGCCGTGACGCTCGGACCCGGTGAGCCGCGTCGACACGGCCCACGCCGGGGGACGTCCGCCGGCCCGCCACCGTCCGGTGGTGGGCCGGCGTAGGGGCGCCGGTCCGCCTTCACGGCGGCTGCTCATGGTGGGGCTCTGTCGTCCAGCGGCTGGGCGGCCGGGCGGTCGGGCCGTTGGCGGGCTGGGCCGTTGGTCACTGGGCGGACTGGCGTGGCTGGACAGCCATGGCAGCCGTGGCGCTGAGAGGCCTCACGGGTCAGTGGCGCTGGTCGTGGGTGGGATGCCGTGGCGGTGCTGGTCGTGGGCGGGATGCCCCGGTGGTGCCGGTCGTGGGCGGCCCGCCGTGGCGGGGACGGCCGTGTGCGGGACAGCCGCGGCGGGGGCGGACGCGACAGGACATGCGTGGCAGCATCGTCGGCATGCTGCCGCGGTACGTCCCCCACGCGCCCAGAAGGTCCCTGGCACCGCCCCCTGGGCAGAACCTGCCGCCGTCCCACACCCCCTGGCGGCCGCCACCGCCGGCCCACATGCCCGGGCCGTGCTCCACGCCGGCCCTCACGCTGAGGCCGTCCCTGCCGCCCGACCCCGCGTCCAGGCCGCTCGGCACGCCTCTCCACGCACCCCCACCGTCCCTGCCGCCTGGCCCTGCACCTGCGCCCAGCCCGCTCCTCACGCCACCCCACGCACCCACACCGCCCCTGCCGCCTACCCACCCGTCCATGCCGACCCCCGCGCCGCCCCGCGCGTCCGAACGAACCCTGGCACCGCCCCGCGGGCCCGAAGAGGCCCCGGCACCGCCCCGCGCGGTGCGGGGGACCCCGGCACCGCCCCGCGCGCCCAAACGGACCCTGACACTGCCCCGCGCGCCCCAACGGGCACTGCCCCGCGGGCCCGAAGAGGCCCCGGCGCTGCCCCGCGGGCCCAAGGGGACCCCGGCGCTGCCCCGTGGGCCCGAAGAGGTCCCGGCACCGTCCCGTGCGGGCAAAGAGACCCCCGTACCGCCCCGTGCGTCCAAGCGGGCCCAGGCGCTGACCCCTGTGCTCGCCGGGCTGCTGGCGTTCGTGCTTGCGGTGCTGCTCGGCGGATGCTCGTCCGGGGCGCACTCGGGCCCGGGCACGCGTCCGTCCGCTACCGGCGTTTCCGGCCCGGCGTGGGCGCACGGAATGGCCACGGTCAGGGAGGCCCAGCTGCCGGCCGGGGCCCGCGGGACGCTCGCCCTGATCGACAAGGGCGGCCCCTACCCGTACGCCAGGGACGGTGTCGTCTTCGGGAACTTCGAGGGCAGGCTGCCGAGGCACCAGCGCGGCTACTACCACGAGTACACCGTCACGACGCCCGGCTCCCACGATCGCGGGGCCCGGCGCATCGTCACCGGTCAGGGCGGGGAGATCTACTACACCGATGATCACTACAACTCGTTCCGGGCGGTGCTGAGATGAACGAAGACCCGACAGAGCTGACGCGGAGGCTCGTCGTGACCCTGGACCTCGACGGCGTCACCGACAAGGCCGCCCTGATGGACCGCACCGCGCGGGCCCTCACGCTGCCCGACTGGTTCGGCCGCAACTGGGACGCCCTGGTCGACTCCCTCTCCGACCACGGCGTCTGGCCCGAGGGAGCCGTCGAACAGGGGCTGCTGATCGTGATCCGCGGCTGGCAGCCGTACGCCGAGGCGAATCCGGGTGAGTGGCGGACCGCCCAGGATGTGTTCGCCGAGGCGGTGGACCGGACGCCCACGCTCGCCGTAGTCCTGGCCCTTGGAGGATCCTCCTAGGTGATCGGTGCTCACCCTGGAGGTTCTGCAGGGGCGTCACAACGGCCCCGACATGGGAGAATGAAGTACGTGCTCTTTCCCCCTGGCGCACCCGTCCGGGGGTCACCTCTGATCGACTGGGATGTGCAGCACGTGCGTTTCCTCAATGACATCCAGCCCGCGTACGACCTGACGTACGACGACGTGTTCATGGTGCCGAGCCGCTCCGCGGTGGGCTCGCGCCAGGGCGTGGACCTCGGCTCGCCGGACGGCACGGGCACCACCATCCCGCTCGTCGTCGCCAACATGACCGCCATCGCCGGCCGCCGCATGGCCGAGACCGTGGCCCGCCGGGGCGGCCTGGTGGTCATCCCGCAGGACATCCCGATCGACGTCGTCACCGACGTCGTCTCCTGGGTGAAGAGCCGCCACCTGGTGCTCGACACGCCGATCGTGCTGGCCCCGCACCAGACCGTCGCCGACGCCCTGGCCCTGCTGCCCAAGCGCGCCCACAACGCCGGTGTGGTCGTGGACGAGAACCAGCGGCCCGTCGGTGTCGTCACCGACCAGGACCTGACCGGCGTCGACCGCTTCACCCAGCTCGAAGTGGTCATGTCCAAGGACCTGCTGCTGCTCGACGCGGACATCGACCCGCGCGAGGCCTTCAACACCCTCGACCAGCACAACCGCCGCTACGCCCCCGCCGTCGACCAGGACGGCAAGCTGGCCGGCATCCTCACGCGCAAGAGCGCCCTGCGCGCCACGCTGTACACGCCGGCCGTCGACGCGCAGGGCAAGCTGCGCATCGCCGCCGCCGTCGGCATCAACGGCGATGTGGCGGGCAAGGCCAAGCAGCTGCTCGACGCGGGCGTGGACACGCTCGTCATCGACACCGCGCACGGCCACCAGGAGTCGATGATCAGCGCCATCAAGCTGGTGCGCGCGCTCGACCCGCAGGTGCCGATCGCCGCCGGCAACATCGTCTCCGCCGAGGGCGTGAAGGACCTGATCGACGCCGGCGCGGACATCATCAAGGTGGGTGTCGGCCCCGGCGCCATGTGCACCACCCGCATGATGACCGGCGTGGGCCGGCCGCAGTTTTCCGCGGTGCTGGAGTGCGCCGCCGAGGCGAAGAAGTACGGCAAGCACGTGTGGGCCGACGGCGGTGTCCGCCACCCGCGCGACGTGGCCATGGCCCTCGCGGCCGGCGCGTCCAACGTGATGGTCGGCTCCTGGTTCGCGGGCACCTACGAGTCCCCCGGCGACCTCCAGCACGACGCCAACGGCCGTGCGTACAAGGAGTCGTTCGGCATGGCCTCCGCGCGTGCCGTGGCCAACCGCACGTCCGACGAGTCGGCGTACGACCGCGCCCGCAAGGCGCTGTTCGAGGAGGGCATCTCCACCTCCCGGATGTTCCTCGACCCGGCCCGGCCGGGCGTCGAGGACCTGATCGACTCGATCATCGCGGGCGTGCGCTCCTCCTGCACCTACGCCGGTGCAGCCTCCCTGGAGGAGTTCGCCGAGAAGGCCATCATCGGCATCCAGAGCGCCGCCGGCTATGCCGAGGGCAAGCCGCTGCACGCCAGCTGGAGCTGACCCCTCCGCGTCCCGCACGGCCCCCGTTCTTCCCGCGCCGGGAAGGGCGGGGGCCGTCGGCTTTCCCGGCGGCTCATCCGTGGGGGCGGGGATGCCTGCGAGGGGTTGTGCAACGGTCGACAGCCCGCGCGCAACGATTTGGCGTTCGGGGCGGATGAACGCAATGATCATCCGGGGACGCGCAAGGTTGCTGCATTACGCCCGTGAAGGCCCGCCTCATAGGGTGCTCGTCTGTACGTGGCGTGGCGGGGACCCCGCTCGGTGGGCTCCTGCCTTCGCAGGGCTGCCATCGGTCCCCACCCGCAATGACCGGCAGGAAGAAGGAGCCAGCGCGTGCTCGATCAAGGCGCACCCCCGCACGACCGCACAGCGACCGCCCCCGTGTCCCCGGGCCTCGCCGCGCGCCTCATGCGGCGCAAGCCCGTGGAACACCTGGTCGCGGAGGGCGGCCAGGGCGAGGGGGGCTCGCTGCGGCGCTCCCTCGGGCTGTGGCAGCTGACCATGATCAGCATCGGTGCCACACTCGGCACCGGCATCTTCGTCGTCCTCGGCAACGCCGTCCCGAAGGCGGGCCCGGCCGTCACCCTCGCCTTCGTGATCGCCGGTCTCACCGCGCTGTTCTCGGCCCTGTCCTACGCCGAGCTGGCGGGCACCATCCCGGTCTCCGGCTCCTCGTACTCGTACGCATACGCAACCATGGGCGAACTGATCGCCTGGGTCTGCGGCTGGTGTCTGCTGCTGGAGTACGGGGTCTCGGTGGCCGCCGTGGCCGTCGGCTGGGGCGAGTACCTGAACGAGCTGCTGGACGGCACGATAGGCGTGACCATCCCGACGGCCCTGGCGGCGCCGCCCGGCGACGGCGGCATCTTCAACCTGCCGGCGCTGATCGTCGTGATCCTCGCGATGGTGTTCCTGCTCGGCGGCGCCAAGGAGTCCGCGCGGGCCAACACCATCATGGTGTGCGTGAAGATCGCCGCGCTGATCCTGTTCTGCGCGATCGGCTTCATGGGCTTCAAGTCCGGCAACTACTCGAACTTCATGCCGCTCGGCATGGCGGGCGTCAGCGGCGCCGCCGGCACGCTGTTCTTCTCCTACATCGGCTTCGACGCCGCCTCCACCGCCGGTGAGGAGGCGAAGAACGCCCAGCGCGACCTGCCCCGCGCGATCATGCTGTCCCTGGTCATCGTGACCGCCCTGTACGTGCTGGTGGCCGCCGTCGCCGTGGGAGCCAAGCCGTGGCGGAGCTTCAACGGCTCCGAGGCCGCGCTCACCGAGATCATGAAGGACGTCACCGGGCAGAGCTTCTGGGGCACCCTGCTGGCCGCCTGCGCCGTCGTCGCCATCGCGAGCGTCGTCCTGACCGTGGTCTACGGC
This sequence comes from Streptomyces filipinensis, assembly GCF_014649495.1. GTDB lineage: Bacteria > Actinomycetota > Actinomycetes > Streptomycetales > Streptomycetaceae > Streptomyces > Streptomyces filipinensis. The sequence goes on from NZ_BMTD01000023.1 coordinate 26,375, forward strand.
CAGACCCGCATCCTGTTCGCCATGTCCCGCGACGGCCTGGTGCCCAAGATCTTCTCCAAGGTCCACCCGAAGACCGGTGCGCCCCGCGCCAACACGGTGATCGTCTCCGTGTTCTGCGGTGTCCTCGCCGCCGCGATCCCGCTCGGTCAGCTGGCGGACGCCACCAGCATCGGCACGCTGTTCGCCTTCGCGCTGGTCAACGTCGCGGTCGTGGTGCTGCGCCGGACGCGCCCGCAGATGCACCGCACCTTCCGCGTCCCGCTGTCGCCGGTGCTGCCCGTGCTGGGCTTCGCCTTCTGCATCTGGATGATGGGCAGCCTGTCGGCCGTCACGTGGATCGTGTTCGGTGTCTGGATGGCTGTCGGGCTCGTGTTCTACTTCGTATACGGCTATCGCCGTTCCCGTCTCGCGGCCGGTGAGGATCTCGCGGTGGCGGCAGAGAAGTGACCGGACCGAAGAAGTGAACCACCCCCTGTGCTGAACGATCTCGACGAACGCATCGTGCACGCCCTCGCCGAGGACGCCCGCCGTTCCTACGCGGACATCGGGCAGATGGTCGGCCTGTCCGCGCCCGCCGTGAAGCGGCGCGTGGACCGGCTGCGCGCCACCGGAGCGATCACCGGATTCACCGTGCGGGTGGATCCGGCGGCGCTCGGCTGGGAGACCGAGGGGTACATCGAGATCTACTGCCGGCGCAACACCTCGCCGGACACCATTCAGCGGGGGCTGGAGCGGTACCAGGAGGTCGTGGCCGCGTCGACCGTCACCGGTGACGCGGACGCGATCGCCCAGGTCTTCGCGTCCGACATGCGTCACTTCGAGCGGGTGCTCGAGCGGATCGCCGGGGAACCTTTCGTCGAGCGGACCAAGTCGGTGCTGGTGCTGTCGCCGCTGCTGCGCCGCTTCTCCTCCGGGGCACCGGGGTAGGGCCCCACACGACCCGCGCTCGGCGGCGGTGAGCCGCCCGAGTCCTATTCCGCCGTCTTCCGCGCCAGCGCGTTGTTCCCGATCGAGTTGTACACACTGAAACTCACCGCGTCCGAGCGGTACCGGTCGTCCGACCACTCCACCGGGCGCCCCTCGCGGGTCGTCGTCACGCGCCGCACCCGCAGCAGCGGGCTGGTACGGCGCACACCCAGCAGCTCGGCGTCCTGCGCACCGGCCGCGACCGCGTCGATCACATGCTCCCCGTACGCGAAGACCAGGCCCGTGTCGTCGTACAGCCGCTGGGTGACCGAGGGACACTCCGGCTCGATCGCCTCGACCGCCGGGGAGATCCAGTCCGCGTACACGGTCCGTTCCAGCAGCACCGGTTCGCCGTCCAGGCCGCGTACCCGCAGCACGTGCAACACGGGCGCGCCGGCGGGCAGTTGGAGGCGTACGGCGTCCTCGTGGGTGGCCGGGCGGTACTCCTGCGTCACCACGTGGCCCGTGGCCTCGCGGCCCATCGCGCGGGCCCACTGGGCGAAGCTGCGCAGTTCCTCGAAGCTCTGGCTGCGGCGGCTGGCCAGCACGACGCGCCGGGCACCCTGACGGGAGCCGATCAGGCCCTCGGCGGTCAGGGTCGCGACGGCCTGGCGGACCGTGCCGCGCGAGACGCCGTAGTGCGCGGCGAGTTCCGACTCCGAGGGCAGGCGGCTGCCGACCGTGTACTGCTCGCGGTCGATCGCGCGCCGCAGTTCGTCGGCGATCTCCTCGTGTCGCGCCGTCATGCTTCCCCTCTGCTCAGGTCGCTGTGCACAGCGTGACCAGCCTAATCGAGACCGGAGCGTGATCTGCAACGGTCTGGATTGTGCAGCCAACCAGGGCTCAAAGTTTCGCTCCCGTTTACAGACAGGACACCGTGAGCGGGCGTACTGTGACGCAACTTGTTCAGACAAGTTCTCCGCACTGCCTCAACCCTCGTGTGCACCCCTGGAGAGACCGTGACCGTGTCCCTGCCGAGAAACGCCGTCCTCGGCGGCTGTATCGCCGTCGTCGCCGCGTTCGCGCTCAGCGCCTGCGGCGCCGCCCCCGACAACGCGTCCACCACCAAGGACGGCAAGAGCGCCGCCACCGCCACCTCCGCGGCCGACTTCGGCGGCATGGACGCCCTGGTCAAGGCGGCCAAGAAGGAGGGGACGCTGCACATCATCGCGGTGCCCCGCGACTGGGCCAACTACGGCGCCCTCATCGACGGATTCCAGAAGAAGTACGGAGTCAAGATCGACGACGAGAGCCCGGACGGCACCAGCCAGGACGAGATCAACGCCGTCACCTCCCGCAAGGGCCAGGACCGCGCCCCCGACGTCCTCGACCTGGGCAGCTCCTTCGCGCTGAGTGCCGCCCAGCAGGGCCTGCTCGCTCCCTACAAGGTCGCCTCCTTCGCCGACATCTCCTCGGCCCAGAAGGACCCGCAGGCCCGCTGGTACAACGACTACGGCGGCTACATCTCCATCGGCTGCGACGCCAAGCGCGTCAAGCAGTGCCCGACCAGCTTCAAGGACCTGCTCAAGCCCCGGTACAAGGGCCAGGTCGCCCTCAACGGCAACCCCACCAAGTCCGGTTCGGCCTTCGGCGGCGTCTACGCGGCGGCCCTCGCGAGCGGCGGCTCCTTCGACGACATCCAGCCCGGCCTGGACTTCTTCGGCAAGCTGAAGAAGAACGGCAACTACACGCCCGTCGAGTCCACCCCGGCCACCGTCGAGAAGGGCGAGACGCCCATCTCCATCGACTGGGACTACCTGAACGCCGGCTACGCCGACGAGTTCAAGTCCAAGGGCCTCGACTGGAAGGTCGCCATCCCGAGCGACGGCCAGTACGCCCAGTACTACTCCCAGGCCATCAACAAGGACGCCCCGCACCCGGCCGCCGCCCGGCTGTGGCAGGAGTACCTCTACAGCGCCGAGGGCCAGAACCTGTGGCTCAAGGGCTACGCCCGCCCGGCCCTGATGACCGCCATGGACAAGGCCGGCACCCTCGACAAGACCGCCGCCGCCAAGCTCCCGAAGGTCACCGGCACGCCGTCCTTCCCGACCGAGGACCAGCAGAGCAAGGCCAAGACGGTCATCGCCCAGGGCTGGGGGAAGGCCGTCTCCGGATGACCACCGCTCTTTCGCGCGTGGACGTGGCGCCCGTCGCTTCGGCGAAGCGACGGCGCCGCGCCCCCGGCTGGCTCGCCGTGCTGCCGCTGCTGGTGTTCACGGCCGTCGCCTTCGGGCTGCCGGCCGTCGCCATCCTCGACGGCGCCTTCACGGCCAAGGACGCCACCACGGGCGCCACCTCCTACACCGGCGCCAACATGACGGCCTCGCTGCAGGGCCCGTACCTCACCGCCCTGCTCGGCAGCGTCAAGCTGTCCGCGATCTCCGCCGCACTCGGCGCCCTGATCGGGCTGCCGCTCGCGCAGGCCGTGGTCAGCTCCCGCTCGCGCTGGCTGCGCGAGGCCGTGCTGACCGCCTCCGGCGTGCTCGCCAACTTCGGTGGCGTCCCGCTGGCCTTCGCCTTCGTCGCCACCCTCGGCAACGCGGGTGTGCTGACCGTGCACCTCGGCCTGAAGGACAGCGGCTGGGACCTCTACAGCTTCTGGGGCCTGGTCCTCGTCTACCTCTACTTCCTCATCCCGCTCATGGTCCTCACCATCACCCCGGCGCTCGACGGACTGCGCTCCCAGTGGCGGGAGGCCGCGCTGAACAACGGCGCCACCGGCGTCCAGTACTGGCGGCACGTGGCCCTGCCCGTGCTCGCTCCCTCGCTGCTCGGCGGTCTCGTCCTGCTCTTCGGCAGCGCCTTCGCCGCCTACGCCACCGCCGCCGCCATGGTCGGCAGCGCGGTCCCGCTGGTCACCCTGCAGATCGCCGACGCCCTGTCCGGCAACGTCCTGGTCGGCCAGGAGAACGTCGCACTCGCCCTCAGCCTCGACATGGTCCTGGTGGCGGGTCTGGTGATGGCCGTGTACCTGCCCCTACAGCGACGGAGTGCCCGATGGCTCGACGCCTGACCCTGTGGCGGTGGATCGTCCTCGGCCTCGCCGCCCTGTACTTCCTGGTACCGCTCGGCGCGTCCGTGATCTTCACCGTGGACGTGCCCGGCCAAGGTGTCACCTTCGACGCCTACACCAAGATCCTCTCCACCGACGGCTTCCTGACCAGCCTGCTGCTCTCGCTGGAGCTCGCCGTGGCCACCATCGCCGTCGTGCTGCTGCTGATGGTGCCCGCCATGGTCGCCCTGCGGCTCGGCGCGCCCCGGCTGCGGCCGGTGGTGGAGGTGGTGTGCTCGCTGCCGCTGGTGGTGCCGCCCATCGCGTTCGTCGCCGGGATCGCCACCGTCCTGAAGTGGGGCCCGGAGTACCTGTCGCGGACACCGCTGTTCGAGACCTTCGTGGTGATCCAGGACGACAGCTTCCCGGTCGTGCTGGTCCTCGCGTACGTCGTGATGGCCCTGCCGTTCGTCTACCGCGCCCTGGACGCCGGACTGCGCGCCATCGACGTACGGACCCTCGTCGAGGCCGCCCGCAGCTGCGGCGCCTCCTGGCCCCAGGCCCTCGTGCGGGCCGTCCTGCCCAATCTGCGCGGGGCCCTGCTGAACGCGGCCTTCCTCACCCTCGCCCTGGTGCTCGGCGAGTTCACCGTCGCCAGCCTGCTCGGCTTCCGGCCCTTCGCCGTGTGGATCTACGACGTCGGCGGCTCGCAGGCCCAGATGTCCGTCGCCGTGTCCGTGCTCAGCCTGCTCGTCACCTGGGCCCTGCTCCTCGCGCTCGCCGGTGCCGGCGGCCGCAACCGAACCGCTTCCTCCCGGGGATGACACACATGACCGCCACCCTGCCCGAGACCCTCGAAAAGGCCGCCACCGTCGAATTCCGGGGGCTGCGCCGTGAGTTCGGGACCACCGTCGCCCTCGACGGGCTCGACCTGACCGTACGCCCCGGAGAGTTCCTGGCCCTCCTCGGGCCGTCCGGCTGCGGCAAGACCACCGCGCTGCGGATGCTCGCCGGGTTCGAACACCCCGACTCCGGAGCCGTACTGGTGGACGGCGAGGACGTCACGCACGTCCCGGCCCACCGCCGTGACGCCGGCATGGTGTTCCAGTCGTACAGCCTCTTCCCGCATCTGAACGCCGTCGACAACGTGGCCTTCGGACTGCGCATGCGCAAGGTCCGCACGGCCCAACGACGGGCCCGCGCCGCCGAGTTGCTGGAACTGGTCGGCCTCGGCGACAAGGGCGAGCGCTACCCGCACCAGCTCTCCGGCGGCCAGCAGCAGCGCATCGCGCTGGCCCGCGCCCTCGCCCTGCGCCCGCGCGTGCTGCTGCTCGACGAGCCGCTGTCCGCCCTCGACGCCAAGGTGCGCCTGACCCTGCGCGAGGAGATCCGGCGGCTCCAGCAGGAACTCGGCATCACGACGCTCTTCGTCACGCACGACCAGGAGGAGGCCCTGTCGGTCGCCGACCGGGTCGCCGTCATGCGCGCCGGCCGGCTCGAACAGTGCGCGGAACCCGCCGAGTTGTACGGCCGCCCCGCCACCGCCTTCGTCGCCGAGTTCGTCGGCACCATGAGCCGGATCCCGGGCGAGCTGACGGACGGCACGGTCCAGGTGCTCGGGCAGCGGCTGCCGGCCGACGGCGAGGTGCCCGACGGCGCGGTGGACGTGCTGGTGCGGCCCGAGGCCGTCCGGGTCCACCCGGACGAGCAGGGCAGCGCCCGCCTCGTCGCCACCGCCTTCCTCGGCGCGGTCGTCCGCGCCACCGTCCGGCTCGCCGACGGCACCGAGGTCAAGGCCGACCTGCCCGCGCACGAGGCCACCGGGCTCGGCGCCGGAACCGCCGTCGGCGTGTCGCTGCCGGAGCGGCCGGTGCTCGTGTCCGAACGTATCCAGAAGTGAGGAATGACCGAACGTGACCCCCCACACCTTCGAACTCCCGCTCCAGGCCGTCCTGTTCGACATGGACGGCACGCTCGTCGACACCGAGCGGCTGTGGTGGGAGGCGGTCGAGCAGGTCGCCGGACGCGCGCTGACCGAGGCCGACCAGCCGGACGTGCTCGGCCGCCCGGTCGAGCACACCGCGGCCTGGCTCGCCGAGCCCACCGGCAGAGGGGCCGCCGACCTCGCGGCCGACCTGCACCGCGAGTTCGCCGACCGCGTCCGCACCGGCATCGTGCCCCGGCCCGGCGCGCTGGAGCTGCTGGACGCGCTGGCCGCCACCGGCGTCCCCGCCGCCCTGGTCACCGCGTCCCCGCGGGCGGTCGCCGACGTCGTCCTCGACGCCCTGGGTGCCGAGCGCTTCTCGGCGTCCGTCACCGCCGACGACACCGCCCGCACCAAGCCCGCTCCCGACCCCTACCTCGCGGCCTGCCGGGCCCTCGGTGTCGACCCGGGCGGCTGCGTGGCCGTCGAGGACACCGAGACCGGTGTGGCGTCGGCCGAGGCCGCCGGCTGCGCCGTGCTCGCCGTGCCGTCCCTCGCGCCGATCGGTACGGCACCAGGCCGGACCGTGCGGGAGAGTCTCGCCGGGGTCACGGTCGAGGAGCTGCGGGAGATGGCCGCGCCCGAACTCCGGGTCATGAGCTGGAACCTGTGGCTGGGCGGCAGCGCGGTCGACGACCACCGCGCCAAGCAGCTCAAGGTCATCCTGGACAGCGGCGCCGATGTCGTCGGACTCCAGGAGACGGGCGGAACCGCCGCCCAGGAGCTGGCCGAGGCGCTCGGCTGGCACCACCACCGGGCCGGCGAGAACCTCGGCGTCATCAGCCGGCACCCGATCACCGCCCGCTTCGGCGATCCGGACGTCGGCTTCTACGGCGCCGCCGGCGTCCGGATCGCCGTCGCGCCCGGCCGCGAGGTCGACGTGTGGACCGCGCATCTGCACTACACGCCGTACGGCCCCTACGAGTCCGCCTTCGACGGGCTGCCGGCCGCCGAGCTGATCGCCCACGAGGAGCTGCGGCTGGCGCAGATGCGGGACGCGCTGGGCCGGATCGCGAAGTCCTCGGCCCCGGGCGTCCCGGCGGTCCTCGTCGGCGACTTCAACTGCCCCTCGCACCTGGACTGGCCGGACGTCGCCTGGCCGGTGACGCAGGCCGCCGAGGACGCGGGCTTCAGCGACTCCTATCGCGAGGTCCACCCGGACCCCGCCGCCGAGCCCGGCCACACCTGGTCGCCCGTCCACCCCGAGCACGAGGACGGCGGCGGGCGGCCCGAGCCGCAGGACCGGATCGACTACGTGCTGCACCGGGGCCTGACCGTGCGCGACGCGCGAACCCTCGTCACCGGCACCCCGCGGCCGTGGCCGGACGTCGCGGACAACGAATGGCCCTCCGACCACGCGGCGGTCCTCACGACCTTCGCCGTGACCCGCATGTGACCGGGGGTTACCGCAGGTCACCGTTGCGGTACGGGGTGACCATCCCGTAGGTTGTGCCGAACTTTCTACTGACTGGTAACACCGGCAGGTATTCCATGCGCTGGCCCCTCGGCCGTTCCACCACTGTCCGCACGCGGATCGTGGCGCTCGCGCTCGCCCCGGCCGTCGCGCTGATGGCGCTGTGGAGTTTCGCCATGGTGTCCGTCACCGCCGAACTGCGCGCGCTGATCCGGCTCCAGGGGGTGTACGAGGACTTCGGCACCCCCGTGGACACCGCGATCGGGCAGATCCAGATCGAGCGCCGGATGTCCGCCGCCTACCTCGGTGCCCGTCTGGACACGGCCACCGCCGGCGACCTGCTCGGACAGCAGCGCCGCACCGACCGGGCCGTCGAGGCGATGCGGGAGGCGGTCCGGGACGGCGACCGCAGCCGGCTCACGGCACGGCAGCGCCAGGCACTGGACACGATGGTCACCGCCACCGGCGGGCTGGAGGGGCTGCGCACACAGGTGCTGTCCCGGCACATCACCTGGGACCGGGCCGTGGACCGGTACAGCGCGCTCGTCGAGCCCGGCTTCGACGTGCAGTCCACGCTCACCGCACTGCAGGCCGGACAGCTCGCCCGTGAGGCACAGGTCGTCATCGAGCTGGTGCGGGTACGGGAGTTCGTCTCGCGGGAGGACGCGCTGGTCGCCGGGGCACGGGCGGCCGGCACGCTGACCGACCGGCAGTACGACAGCCTGACCGCGACCATCGAGGACCGGCGCGTGTTCCAGCGCACGTACGTGCCGGACCTGCCCGCCGACTCGCGGGCGCTGTTCGAGGACTTCCAGCGAGCAGAGCAGTACGGCTCGCTGGTGCGCGGGGAGGACGCGCTGCTGAGGGCCGGGGCCGCCGGCGCCGCGAAGGCCGTCGCCGCGGACACCTGGCGGTCCACCACCGACCGGGCCGTCGTGCGGTACCGGGAGCTGTGCACCACCGCCGCCGAGAACTCCGCCGCACGGGGCCGGGCCTTCGCCTACCGGGAGCTGACCAAGGCGGCCGTGGTCGGCGTGGTGGGACTCGGCGCCGTCGGGCTCTCCCTGTGGTCCGCGGTGCGTGGTGCGCGGCGCATCTCACGGCGCCTGGAGACCCTGCGGGACGCGGCCGACGTCCTGACCAGGGACCAACTCCCCGATGTCATGCGCCGACTGAGCGCCGGCGAGGAGGTGGACGCGCTCGCCGAGGCGCCGCCGCTGGCCGCCGACGAGGTCCGCGACGACGAGATCGGACAGGTCGGCCGTTCCTTCAACACCGCGCGGCTCGCCGCCGTCGAGGCCGCCGTCAGACAGGCCGGCCTGCGCCGCGGTCTGTTCGCGGTTCTGCTCAACATCGCACGGCGCAACCAGGCCCTCGTCCACCGGCAGCTGAAGCTGGTCGACACCCTGGAACGGCGCACGGACGACCCCGATGTGCTGCGCGAGCTGTTCCGCATCGACCACCTCACCACGCGTATGCGCCGGCACGCGGAGAGCCTGATCATCCTCTCCGGCGCCACGCCCGGCCGGCGCTGGCGGCGGCCCGTGCCGCTCGCGGACGTGGTCGCTTCGGCCGTCGGTGAGATCGAGGACTACGCGCGCGTGGTGGTGCCGCCGATGCCGGAGACCGGCGTCGCGGCGGACGCGGTCGCCGACGTCGTCCACCTCGTCGCCGAACTGCTGGAGAACGCCACGGTGTTCTCGCCGCCGCACACCCAGGTCACCCTGCGCACGGGGCCGGTCGGCGGCGGGTTCGTGCTGGAGATCGACGACCGGGGGCTCGGCCTCGACGCCGAAGCACGCGAGGAGGCCCACGGCACGCTCACCGACCCCGACGCCTTCGACCCCACCCGCCACGACCGGCTGGGCCTCTACGTCGTCGGCCGCCTCGCCGCCCGGCACGGCATCGAGGTGACCCTGCGGGACTCGCCGTACGGGGGGACGACGGCGGTGGTCCTGCTGCCGGAGGCCGTGCTGGCACAGGTGGATCCGGTGGTGCCCGCGCCACGGGAGCAGGGGGCCGCCGTACACACGTTGCCGTCCAGGACGCGATCCGCTGCACGGGCCGGGCAGCCGAGCTCGGCCGGGGCGGAGCCGCCGCCGCGGAACCGGCTCGTGTCCCTGCCCACGCCGGGCCCTGGGGCCGAGCCGTCGCCGGGGGAGCGGCCCTCGTTCTCACCCCTGTCCGGGCCCACTTCCACCCCTGGTCCGCAGGACGTCTCCGAGTCGCCGACGGCCCCGCCCGCTCTGCCCACCCGGATCCGGCAGGCGTCGCTCGTGCCGGAGCTGCGGGACGACCCGCCGGCCCGGGAGAGCGCGGCCGGGGCGGAGCTGGACGCCGAGGAGATGCGGGCGATCTTCGGCGCCTTCCAGCGCGGCCTCGACCGTGGCCGCAAGGGCCTGCCGGCGACCGATACGGCTGTCCGCAGCTCCGACCCGGCAGAACCCACGGCCCCACCGCCCCACCGAACCGCGGGCACCCAGCCGGCCGGCCCCCAGACCGCGGGCACGCAGACCGCGGGCACCCAGACCGCGGGCACCCAGACCGCGGGCACCAGCGAGCCCCGCCCCCAGCTCCCCGCACCCGTTCCCCCCACCGCGCAGGCGCCCGACGAAGCTCCCGTGCCCGATGGCGCGGGCGGCGCCTCCACCGGTGCCGACTGCCGATCCGTGACCAGCCACGCCGACGAAGGGACCGACACCGATCATGACCGGTGACGACCAGAACCCCGAGCCGCAGGGTGTGCCCGCGGCCGCGCCCGGCGCGGACCTCGGCTGGCTGCTGGACGACCTCGTGGCGCGTACGGAGCACGTCCGCCAGGCCGTGCTGCTCACCGCCGACGGCCTCCCGCTCAGCAGCTCGCAGGGGATGCGCCGGGCGGACATCGAGCATCTGTCCGCCGTCTGCTCCGGCTTCCACAGCCTCGCCCGCTCCGCGGGCGAGCGGTTCGCCGCGGGCGGGGTACGGCAGACCATGGTGATGCTCGAGGACGCCTACCTCTTCATCACCCCGGCCGGACACGGCAGCCGGCTCGCCGTGCTCAGCGAGGCCCGCACCGATGTCGGCCAGCTCGGCCACGAGATGGCCCTGCTCGTCCGCCGCCTCGGCCGCCACCTGGACGCGGCCGTCCGCAACCCCAGCTGATCCCGCGGTGAGCGACGAACACTGGTACGAGGACGAGACCGGGTCGATGGTGCGCCCCTACACGGTGACCCGCGGCCGCACCCGGCCCTCGGGCGGGCACGCCATCGACCTGATGTCCCGGGTCACCGCGCTGGACACCGACACGCCGGGGCCGGACCTCGACCACGCCCGGGCCGCCCTGCTCGACCTGATCCGGCGCGGCCCGCGCCCCGTCGTGGAGCTGGCCGCGGACGCCGATCTGCCGCTCACCGTCGTCCGGGTCCTGCTCGGCGACCTGGCCGAGGCGGGCCTGGTCCGCATCGACGAGCCGCGCCGCCTCCCGGCCGGCGGCCCGGCCGCCGACCCGGGGCTGCTGCGGGAGATCGTGCAGCGCCTGCGGGAGATCTAGGCGAGCCGCGGCCGGCGTCCGGTGGCCGAACCTAGAGCTTCGGCTGCCAGGGCACGACCGTGAAGTCACCCGTACCCTGCTCGACCTTCTCGAACGGGGCCGACGACACACACGGCGGCAGATTCTTGGTGTCCGTGGGGCTGCCCACCCCCGCCCAGCTGTAGCCCAGCCGGTCGTGCCGGCCGAGGTCGTGGACCGTGACCCCGACCCGCTTGCCCTTCGCCCCCGGCAGGTCGGACGCGGTGATCACACCGGAGACGACGGCGACCGGGCCGCCGGTGACCAGGCAGTCGACCCTGGCCTTGGCCCAGGCCCCCTGACCGTGCAGGTAGTGGCTGAACTCGAAGGTGCCGGTGGCCTTGCGCGGGTTCATGTTGTCCTTCTGCGCCAGATGCGCGTCGAAGCTGAAGGTGATGTCGTCCCCGGCCGACCGGTACAGCTTGGCCGTACCCGTCAGGGCGGCGGCCTCCCGCTGGGGGTGGTAGGCCCCGCCGCCCGAGGCCAGGGCCGCCCCGGCCGTTCCGGCGGTGATCAGCAGGGCGGCGGTGAGGGTGACGGCAGCGATCTTCGTACGACGCTTCATGGCGGTCCTTTCCGCAGGTCAAAAGCGTGAACTGAACGCTCACCACTCTCCCGGCGGCGGGCATCCCGCACATCGCCCCGCGGGCGGGACCCCACCTCCGCCATCCGGCGGGGAACCCCGGCCGTGACCTGCGCCCCAGGGAGGACGGGAACCGGCCCCGAGGGCGCGCAACGAATCGCCGCCCGACCCGCCCGTCACGCAACGAACCGCGCACAGGCGCGCAACGGCTCCTTCTTGTCCGGCCGAGCGCGCCGACCGTACCTTCTTCATGGCCCCGAAAAACGTTCCCGGCCCGCTGTTCCGTCCCCCAGAACCCTCTTTCCGGTGAGGAACCCGCATGCGCACCGCCCTGCTCCAGAGCTCCGGCCGCCCCGGCTCGATCGCCGAGAACCTCAAGGTCCTCGACGCCGCCGCGGGCCGTGCCGCCGCCGGGGGAGCCGCGCTGCTCGCCGCACCGGAGATGTTCCTGACCGGCTACGCCATCGGCGACGACATCGCCCGCCTCGCCGAGCCGGCCGACGGCGACTCCGCCGACGCGATCGCCGAGATCGCCACCCGGCACGGCCTGGCGATCGCCTACGGCTACCCGGAGCGGGACGGCGAGACCGTCTACAACTCCGCCCAGCTCGTCTCGGCCGACGGCTCCCGCCTCGCGAACTACCGCAAGACCCACCTCTTCGGCTGTGCCGAGCGCGAGCACTTCACCCCCGGCGAGCAGTCGCTCGTCCAGGCCCGGCTGGGTGGTCTGACCGTCGGCATCATGATCTGCTACGACGTCGAGTTCCCGGAGAACGCGCGCGCCCACGCCCTGGCCGGCACCGACCTGCTCGTCGTGCCGACGGCGAACATGCACCCGTTCCAGTTCGTCGCCGAAGCCATGGTGCCGGTGCGTGCCTGGGAGAACCAGATGTACGTGGCGTACGTCAACCGGGTCGGCCACGAGGGCGAGTTCGAGTTCTTCGGGCTCTCCGCCCTCGCCGGGCCCGACGGCATCGCCCGTACCCGCGCCGGCCGCGGTGAGGAACTGGTCCTCGCCGACGTCGACCCCGCCTTCCTGGCCGCCTCCCGCGAGGCGAACCCGTACCTGAAGGACCGCCGCCCCGGTCTGTACGGGTCCCTGGTCTGAACCCCCCGAGCCTTCCCCCGAGTCACCCCCGCGCAAGGAGTCCGTACCCCATGACGTCCACGGTGCCCAACGCCGTCGAGCACACCGACGAGCAGCAGCCGCCGATCACCATGTTCGGCCCGGACTTCCCCTACGCCTACGACGACTTCCTCGCCCACCCGGCGGGCCTCGGCCAGATACCCGCGACCGAGCACGGCACCGAGGTCGCGGTCATCGGCGGCGGCCTGTCCGGCATCGTGGCCGCGTACGAGCTGATGAAGATGGGCCTCAAGCCCGTCGTCTACGAGGCCGACCAGATCGGCGGCCGGCTGCGCACGGTCGGTTTCGAGGGCTGCGACGAGTCGCTGACTGCCGAGATGGGCGCGATGCGCTTCCCGCCGTCCTCGACCGCCCTGCAGCACTACATCGACATGGTGGGCCTGGAGACCACGCCCTTCCCGAACCCGCTGGCCGAGGCCACCCCCTCGACCGTCGTGGACCTCAAGGGCGAGTCGCACTACGCCGAGACCGTCGACGACCTGCCCCAGGTCTACCGGGACGTCGCCGACGCCTGGAACAAGTGCCTGGAAGAGGGCGCGGACTTCTCCGACATGAACCGCGCCATGCGTGAGCGGGACGTTCCGCGCATCCGCGAGATCTGGGCGAAGCTGGTCGAGAAGCTCGACAACCAGACCTTCTACGGCTTCCTCTGCGACTCCGAGGCCTTCAAGTCCTTCCGGCACCGCGAGATCTTCGGCCAGGTCGGCTTCGGCACCGGCGGCTGGGACACCGACTTCCCGAACTCCATCCTGGAGATCCTGCGCGTCGTCTACACCGAGGCCGACGACCACCACCGCGGCATCGTCGGCGGCTCCCAGCAGCTGCCGCTGCGCCTGTGGGAGCGCGAGCCGGAGAAGATCGTCCACTGGCCGTACGGGACCTCTCTGCAGTCCCTGCACGTGGACGGCGAGCCCAAGCCCGCCGTGACCCGGCTGCACCGCACGGCGGGCAACCAGATCACCGTGACGGACGCGAACGGCGACATCCGCACCTACAAGGCGGCGATCTTCACCGCCCAGTCCTGGATGCTGCTGTCCAAGATCGCCTGCGACGACTCGCTGTTCCCGATCGACCACTGGACCGCGATCGAGCGCACCCACTACATGGAGAGCTCCAAGCTCTTCGTCCCGGTCGACCGGCCGTTCTGGCTGGACAAGGACGAGGAGACGGGCCGGGACGTCATGTCGATGACGCTGACCGACCGCATGACCCGCGGCACCTACCTGCTGGACGACGGCCCGGACAAGCCCGCCGTGATCTGCCTGTCCTACACCTGGTGCGACGACAGCCTGAAGTGGCTGCCGCTGTCCGCGAACGAGCGGATGGAGGTCATGCTGAAGTCGCTCGGCGAGATCTACCCGAAGGTCGACATCAGGAAGCACATCATCGGCAACCCGGTGACCGTCTCCTGGGAGAACGAGCCCTACTTCATGGGCGCGTTCAAGGCCAACCTGCCCGGCCACTACCGCTACCAGCGGCGCCTGTTCACGCACTTCATGCAGGACCGGCTGCCCGAGGACAAGCGGGGCATCTTCCTCGCCGGCGACGACATCTCCTGGACGGCCGGCTGGGCCGAGGGCGCGATCCAGACCGCGCTGAACGCGGTCTGGGGCGTCATGCACCACTTCGGCGGCACCACCGACGCGGCCAACCCCGGCCCGGGTGACGTCTACGACGAGATCGCCCCTGTGGAGCTGCCCGAGGACTGACCCAGGAGCGAGCAAGGACCAAGGCGCGGGCGGCCGGACTCAGATTCCGGCCGCCCGCGCCTTTTCAAACACCTCCGCGGCGACGTCCTTGAGCTCACGCGCGTCCCGCGCGTTGCCCTGGAGGTCGACGAGGATCTCCTCCAGGCCGATCGCCGCGTGCTCCGCCAGGTCCTCGACGATCTGGTCGACACTGCCCTGGAAGGGCCGGCGGTCCGCGCCCTCGTACGCCTTGGGCAGGCGGACGGTGTTCACCCGCAGGACCGTCCGGATCGGCTCCGTACGCCCCCGCTGCTCGGCCAGCTCCCGCACCTGGCGCCACTGGGCCGCGACCTGCTCGGCGCCCATGCCCACCGGAAGCCAGCCGTCGGCGTGGTCCACCAGCCGCCGCCACGCCCGCCTGTTGCCCGCGGCCAGCATGACCGGGATCGGCCGTGCCGGCTTGGGACCGACGACGGCGGAGGCGATCCTGGTCAACCGCCCTTCGTACACGACCGGATCCGGACCCCACACGGCCCGGCACACCTCGATGATCTCGTCCAGTGCGGCGCCCCGCTCCTCGAACGGCCGAACGGCCGAGGCCGCGTACTCGTCCAGGGACCAGCCGGTACCGAAGCCCGCGATCACCCGGCCCCCGCTCGCCGCGTCCAGCGAGGCCAGGGCCTTGGCGAGCTGGAACGGCACGTGCAGCGGTGCCACCAGGACGCTGGAACCCAGCTCCGCCCGCTCCGTGGCCGCCGCGGCCAGGGCGAGGGTGACCAGCGGGTCCGCCACGTCCCGGTACTCGTCGGGCCAGGGCAGGCCCTCGATGCCGTACAGGCCCTGGGTGGCCGGCTCGGGGAACAGGGCGCGCTCGAAGACCCACAGGCTGTCATAGCCGATGGCCTCGGCGGCGCGTGCCACGTCGGGCACGTCCCTTCCGATGGAGTACTGGCGCATCTGGGGGAGGCTGAGGCCGAGCCTGGTCGCCATACCGCTGCTCCTCTGCGATCGGGTACGCACCGGTCAACGTAGGGTCCGCACCGGGCAGTTCCGGAGGCGGCGCGCGGCGAAAGGATCAGGCCACCTCAGTCGGTCAGGGGGGTGAGCAGCATCCGCCCCGCGAACCCCACCGCCGCGTCCAGCCGCTGCGTGAACTCCTCGGCCACGTCGTCGCAGTGGCGCAGCGCCCACAGGGCCCGTGCCGTCACCCAGGTCGCGTCCCGGGCCCGCTCCAGGCTCCAGGAGCCCAGCAGATGGGTGAGCGGATCGGCGATCTGGAGCAGGTCGGGACCCGGCATCAGATCCTCGCGGATGCGCTCCTCCAGCGAGACGAGGAGTTCACCCACCCGGTCGAACTCGTCCTCCAGATCGGGTGGTTCGCAGCCGAGCGTACGACAGGCGTCCACCACGGCGAGCGCCAGGTCGTGCCCGATGTGCGCGTTGATGCCCGCCAGCGCGAACTGCAGCGGCCGTACCCCGGGATGGCGGCGCAGCTGGAACAGCGGACGCCAGCAGGCGGGCGGCCGGCGGTCCGCGACCGACGCGTCGACCGCCGTCAGATACCGCTCGGCGAACCGCACGTCCAGCGCGATCGCCGCCCGTGGGTCCGGGAACTCCCCGGCGTTCAGGCGCCGGTCGATCTCCTCGGTGACGGTGAGGTAGACGCGGTTGAACACGGCGACACCGTCCCGCTCGGGCAGCGCCGCGTCGAGGGCGCGCATCCGTAAGACGACCGTGTCGACCGGAGTGGTGAAGTGTTCCAACTGCGTCATGGGGGAAGGGTCCCAGCCCTGGGCCGACGGGCGTGCCGACCGGCCCGGTGCTTCGCCGGAACGGGGGAACGGACGGCGAGCCGCGGATGCGAGGGGGGAACGGCACCGTGTCAGGCTTACGTACCCGGCGTCTTGCCGAGCGCCGGGCCGCGCGCAGGCGTGCCGTGCGGCGCGGCGTGATGGTCGCGGCGGCTTCGGTGGTGACCCTGGTCGGCTCGGTCACCGGGACCGTCGCCGCGCTCGGCTCCGGCCACGGCACCGGCCGGCCCCGTACCGAGGTGGCCCGCCCGCCGGCCCTGGCACCCGCGCCGGGGCCGTCCACCCCGTCGCCAGGCGAGCCCGCCGCAGGCAGGCCGACGCCGGCTCCACCGAGCCGGACACCCACCCTCATACCCCGGCCCACTCCCACCGCCGCCCCCACGCCGACCAGCCGGAAGCAGCGCACCGGGCCCGTGTCGCCCTTCCTGTACCGCCACCCCGGCTCCCAGGTGCTGGACTGGGTCCGCGCCCACCCCGGCGACCCGCGGGCCGCCGTCATCGCCTCCCGGATCGCCGACCGGCCGGCCGCGGTGTGGTTCACCGACCCGGACCCGGACGCCGTCACCGCCCGGGTGCGCACGGTCACCGCGGACGCGACGGCGCGGGGCGAAGTCCCGGTGCTCGTGCCGTACGCGATTCCCGACCGCGACTGCGGCGGCGCCTCCGGGGGCGGCGCGCCGGATCTCGTGGCCTATGACGCCTGGGTCGACGCCTTCGCGCGGGGGCTGGGCCAGGGCGAGGTGATCGTCATCCTGGAGCCGGACTCGATCGCCCAGTCCGGCTGTCTGCCGGAGGCCGTTCGCGCGGCCAGGTTCGCCTCGCTGGCCCGCGCCGGCCGGGTGCTGAAGGCCGCCGATCCGCGGGCGCGTGTCTACTACGACGCCGGCCACTCCGGCTGGAACCCGCCGGCCGAGCAGGCCGCCCTGCTGCGACGGGCGGGAGCGGCGGCCGCGGACGGTGTCTTCAGCAACGTCTCCAACTTCCGCACCACGGCCGACGAGATCGCCTACGACCGTCAGGTCCTCGACGCGCTCGCCGGCCCGCCGAGCCTCGGAGCGGTGATCGACACCAGCCGCAACGGCAACGGCGCCCCGCCGGACGGCCGGTGGTGCGACCCGGCCGGCCGGAAGCTCGGCCGGGTCCCGACCCTGGCCACCGGCGAGCCGCGGATCGACGCCTACCTGTGGGTCAAACTGCCGGGGGAGTCCGACGGCTGCCGGGGCGCGGCCGGCACGTTCACGCCCTCGTACGCCTACGACTTGGCGCGCGGAGCCTCCTGAGCGTCGTAGGTCGAGGTGCCCTCGTCCAGCAGGGGCTCCTGCGTCTTCAGATGCGCCGGGGCGAAGGCGCGCAGCGCGTGGTAGCCGGTGATGACGACCAGGGTTCCGAGGGCGATGCCGCTGAGCGAGAAGGTGCTGGTGAACTTCATGCTCACGTTGCCGACGCCGATGATGATGCCCGCGGCGGCCGGCACCAGGTTCAGCGGGTTGCGCAGGTCGACCCTGGCGTTGAGCCAGATCTGGGCGCCGAGCAGGCCGATCATGCCGTAGAGGATCACGGTGATGCCGCCGAGGACACCGCCCGGGATCGCGGCCACGACCGCGCCGAACTTGGGGCAGACACCGAAGAGCAGCGCGAAACCGGCGGCGGCCCAGTAGGCGGCGGTGGAGTAGACGCGGGTGGCGGCCATCACGCCGATGTTCTCGGAGTAGGTGGTGTTCGGCGGGCCGCCCACCGCGGTGGACAGCACGGACGCGACGCCGTCCGCCGAGATCGCCGTACCGAGCTTGTCGTCCAGCGGGTCGCCGGTCATCTCGCCGACCGCCTTGACGTGGCCCGCGTTCTCGGCGACCAGGGCGATGACGACCGGCAACGCCACCAGGACCGCCGACCACTGGAAGGACGGACCGTGGAAGTGCGGCAGGCCGATCCAGTCGGCCTTGGAGACACCGGAGAGGTCGAGCCGCCAGTGGTCGGTGACCTTGCCGCCCGGGCTCATGGAGTGGATCTTGCCGAAGATCCGGTCGAAGGCCCAGGAGACGCCGTAGCCGAAGACCAGTCCGAGGAAGATCGCGATGCGGGACCAGAAGCCGCGCAGGCAGACCACGGCCAGGCCCGTGAACAGCATGACCAGCAGGGCCGTCCACTGGTCCTGCGGCCAGTAGGTGGCGGCGGTCACCGGGGCGAGGTTGAAGCCGATCAGCATGACGACCGCACCGGTGACGATCGGTGGCATGGCCGCGTGGATGATCCGCGCGCCGAAGCGCTGCACGGCGAGGCCCACCAGGAACAGCACCACGCCGACGACCAGGACCGCGCCGGTCACGGTGGCACTCGTACCGCCCTGTGCGCGGATGACGGCGGCCACGCCCACGAAGGACAGGGAGCAGCCCAGATAACTCGGCACCCGGCCGCGGGTGGCGAGCAGGAAGATCGCGGTCGCCACGCCCGACATCATGATGGCCAGGTTCGGGTCGAGGCCCATCAGCACCGGCGCCACGAACGACGCGCCGAACATGGCGACCACGTGCTGGGCGCCCAGGCCCACCGTGCGGGGCCAGGAGAGCCGTTCGTCGGGGCGTACCACCGCTCCGGGTGCGGGCGTGCGCCCGTCACCGTGCAGTTTCCAGCGCACGCCGAGATCCATGGTGGGGTTTCGCTTTCTCACGTCTGTGAAGGGGTTCCGGACCATTGTCACGGGTATCTCGCGGCTCTTCGCTCGCACGGTCCTGTTCGTGAACTTCGCTCATGTACGAGAACGCTCCACCGGAGGGGTCTTCTGAGCGGTCGCTTAGTATGAATCGTCAACATCAGCGATGTTCAGGAGCCCCTCCCGTGACCGCCGAAGCCCCGATCGCGCCCGCCGTCGCCTACGGCCGGCTGATCCCCGTCACCGTCCACTTCGACGACCTCGACGCCCTGGGACTCCTGCACAACGCCCGCTACCCGCTGATGGTCGAGCGCGCCTGGACCGAGCTGTGGAACGAGCACGGCGTCCGCTTCGACGGCGACTGGCATGCGGCCGGCGACGCCTGCAACGCGGTGCGCGAGCTGCGCATCGGCTACGAGGCGCCGGTGACCCGCCCCGGCACCTACGCCGTCCACCTCTGGCTGGAACGGCTCGGGACCACCGGCCTGACCTACGGCTTCCGGTTCTGCTCGGCCGATGGCACCCGGACCTACGCCCAGGGGGCCCGGGTGCTGGTCCGGCTGGACGCCACGACCCTGCGGCCCACGCCGTGGACCGACGCCTTCAGGGCCGTGGGCCGGGAACTGCTGCGGCCCGCGGACTGACCTCCTCGCGGCCGCCGGGTGCGGCGGTGCGCAGCACGCCCGCGAACACCGCGAGTCCGCACGCCAGCGCCGTCACCACGCAGAACGACACCACCAGGCTGGTCGCCTGGGCCACCCCGCCGATCAGGCTCGGCGCGATCAGCCCCGAGGTGTAGGTGATCGTCGCCACGCCCGCTATGGCCTGGCTCGGGTTCGGCCCGGCGTGCCCGGCCGCCGCGAAGCACAGCGGTACGACCACCGCGATGCCGAGCCCCATCAGCGCGAACCCGGCCATCGCGACCGCCGGCCGGCCGGCGAGGACGATCAGCAGCCCGCCCAGCACGGCCAGGACGCCGCTGGCGCGGACGGTGCGGACCGCGCCGTACCGGTTCACCACCGCGTCCCCGGCGATGCGGGCCACCGCCATCGTCAGCATGAAGCCGGTCGTGCAGGCCGCCGCGACCGCGGCCGAACCGCCCAGCCGGTCCCGCAGGAACACCGCCGACCAGTCCAGGCTCGCGCCCTCCGCGAAGACCGCGCAGAAGCCGACCGTGCCGATCAGCAGCGCCGAGCGCGGCGGCAGCGTGAACCGCGGCGGCGGCTCCTCGTCGTCGGCCGGCTGCAGGTCCAGCACCCAGGCGCAGGCCACCCCGCCGAGCACGGTGAGCACGGCCGCGGAGAGCGCGAAGTGCAGCCGGGCGTCCGAGCCGAGGTGCGCCGCGAGCGTGCCGGCCGCCGAGCCCGTCAGGGCACCCGCGCTCCACATGCCGTGCAGCCCCGACATGATCGACTTGCCGAGCAGCCGCTCGACCTCGACCCCGAGCGCGTTCATCGCCACGTCGGCCATGCCCGCGCTCGCCCCGTAGGCGAACATCGCCAGGCACAGGGTGGACAGGTTCGGCGCGAGGGACGGCAGCACCAGGGAGAGCGTCCACAGCGCGAGCAGCCCGCGCAGGGCCGTACGGCTGCCGAAGCGGTGGCTGATCCGGCCCGCCAGCGGCATCGCGCACGACGCGCCGAACGCCGTGAAGGCCAGTGCGAAGCCCAGCCGGCCCGCGCCCAGTGAGGCGTGGTCCTGGATCCACGGCACCCGGGTGGCGAACGTGCCGGTCACGGCGCCGTGCACGGCGAACACGGCCGCCACGGCGTACCGGGCGCGCCTCACCTCACCGCGCGCGAAGCCCACGTCACTCATGGTCCGGTCCCTCCCCACAGGTCGCCCTCGCGGACGCGCCGTAAACTATCAGGAACCCTGCCTGATAGATAGGCGGTTCTACGGCCACCGTCGGCGTTCCCCGGCGCGTGGATCTGGGAGGATTCCCGCCATGCCTGCATCACCCAGCACCGCCCGGGCCATCAACGACCGCTTGGCCCTGCGGCTGTTGCAGCAGCAAGGCCCGCTCACGGCAGGGCAGTTGAAGCAGCTGACCGGTCTGTCCCGGCCCACGGTCGCCGACCTCGTGGAACGGCTCACCGCCGCCGGGCTGATCACCGTCGTCGGCGAGGCCGGCGAACAGCGTCGCGGCCCCAACGCCCGGCTGTACGGCATCGTCGCCGACCGGGCCCACCTGGCCGCGCTCGACGTCCGCACCGGGGGCGTCTTCGTGCTGGTCTCCGACCTGGTCGGCCGGGTCCTCGCCGAGGCGTCCGTGCCGATCGGCGGGGACACCGGGACCGGACCCGCCGTGGAACAGGCGGTGGCCACGGTGGAGCGGACCGCGAAGGAGGCCGGGGCGGACCGGCTGCACACCGTCGGCATCGGCGCGCCCGGGCTCGTCGACCCGGCCACCGGCGATCTCCGTGACTCCGGTGGACTGCCCGCCTGGCACCGCAGCCTGGCCGCCGCCCTGCAGGAACGGCTGTCCGGGGCCCGCGTCACCGTGGAGAACGAGACCAATTTGGCCGCCCTGGCCGAACAGCGCGAGGGCGCCGCCCGGGACCGGGACACCTTCGTCCTGCTCTGGCTGGGCCATGGCGTCGGCGCGGCGGTCGTCCTCGACGGCACGCTCCGTCGCGGCGCCTCGGGAGGCACGGGCGAGATCGGCTTCCTGCCGGTCCCGGGCACCACCTCACTGCCCTCCGCCGGTGACTGCGACGGAGGGTTCCACTCGCTGGCCGGCGCGGCGGCGATCGGTGCTCTGGCGGCCGAGTGCGGCCTGCCGGTACCGGCCGCGATGGACGGACCGGGCGCGGCGGTGGTGCTGCGGGCGGCCGTGGCGGAGCTGGCCGGGCAGCAGAGCGGTTCGGCCGCGGGCCCGGCGGGGGAGCCGGGTACGCCTCGGGCGGGGGAGGAGGGCGCGGCAGGCGCGGCCCCTTTGGCAGCGGCACGGCCCGCCGGCCGGTTCCTGCACGCCCTGGCCGACCGGATCGCCCTCGGCGCCGCGTCCGTGGTGGCGGTGCTCGACCCCGGTTGCGTGGTGCTCGGCGGGGAGGCCGGGCAGGCCGGCGGCGCGGTGCTCGCCGGACTGGTCCAGGACCGGCTCCGCCGGATGTCGCCCCTGCTCACCGAGGTCCGGGCGAGCACCCTCGGCGGCGCGGCGGTGCTGCGCGGAGCCCTCCTGACAGCCCGGGACCGCGCCCAGGAGGAGCTGTTCGCGCGGCCCTAGCCCGGTGCGGCCGGTCGACCGGATCACCCCGGGCCGCGCGCCCGCCTACGGATGCGACCGCCCCCGGCGCCGTCGGCCGGCCCCTGTCCCGAAGGGGCGCCCGGTCACCCGCCTCGCGTCAGCCGCCGAACCGCCGCCCCAGATACTCCTCGAACGTGGTCTTCCCCACGGCCTGTTCCGGCGCCAGCAGTCCGCCCGCGCGGGCGGCGCGATAGGTTCCGCCGAACAGCGGAACCCTGCGGACCGCCCGGCGCCGGCCGGTCGCGCGGAGGTAGGAGCGGGCCAGGGAGTCCAGGGTCCGCACCTCGGGGCCGCCCATGTCCGCCACCCGCCCGGCCGGAGCGGCGAGCGCCAGCCCGGCCAGCCGGTCCGCGACTTCCTCCACCTCCACCGGCTGGTCCTGCACGCCGGCCGGGACCAGCAGCACGGGCGCCTTGGCCAGCCCGCCCAGGACCGAGACCAGCAGGTCGTGGAACTGGGTCGCGCGCAGGACGGTCCAGCCGAGCCCCGACGTCTCGATCTGCCGCTCCACGGCCAGCTTGGTCTTGTAGTAGCGGAGCGGCACCCGGTCGACACCGACGATGGAGATGTAGACCAGATGCCCCACCCCGGCCCGCCGCGCCGCCGCGATCAGCTGTTCGGCCGCCTCCTCGTCCCCGCCCCGCGGACTGCTCGCGCAGTGCACCACGGTCTCCACGCCGGCGAGCGCCGCGTCGAGGCCGCTGCCGCCCACGCGCAGATCGACGGCGTACGGCCGCGTGTGCCGGCTGAGCACCCGCACCTCGTGTCCGTCCGCCCGCAGCCGCGCCGTCACGCACCGGCCGAGCGTGCCGGTGCCGCCGGTCACCAGGATCGTGGTCATGCCGTACCTGTCCCTCCGGACTCCGGGGCGCCCCGGTCGGGGTGCCCTCCTCCGGATGAGACCGGGCGGGCCTCCGTGAACGTGACATGCCTCGGTGGCCCCGCCCGGCCGGCGGCGGTCGGTGGTGGTCCGGCGGCGGGCAAGGGCCGTCGTCACCGCCGCCGGACCCGTCCGCACCCTAAAAGGACTAGACCAGCATGGTCAATGGGTTCGGACCGGGGTCAATCCGCCCTGCCCTCCCGGTAGTTGTGCGGGGTGACCGCGCCGCGCAAGAGGGGTGACACGCGCTGTGAGGGAGCCCACACCCCGCACCTGTCTGAACGGTCATCCGGCGTGGCACACTGGCCCTGTACCAGAAGCAGCGCACTCCGGGGTCGGTGAAAGTCCGAACCGGCGGTTACAGTCCGCGACCCGGTCGCTTCCAGCGGCCGGTTGACCAGGTGAAATTCCTGGACCGACGGTTAAAGTCCGGATGGGAGGCAGTGCGCGGCGGGCGGGCATGCGTTTTCCGTGTGCGCGCCGCCGTACCGGGACTCGTCCGTACGCGGACGTGTCTCCTCTTCGGCGACGCCTCCGGTGTGTGCTCACCCGTAGACTCTGTCGTCATCGACAGGCCCCGGAGTCCGTGCCCGAAGAGGCAGGAGGACCCGGGAAGTGTTCACCGGAATCGTCGAAGAGCTGGGTGAGGTCACCGCCGTCGAGAACCTCGGCGACGCCTCCCGTTTCCGGCTCCGCGGCCCCGTCGTGACCAAGGGCGCCCAGCACGGCGACTCCATCGCTGTGAACGGCGTCTGTCTCACCGTCGTGGAGCACGAGGGCGACGAGTTCACCGCCGACGTCATGGCCGAGACCCTGAACCGCTCCAGCCTCGGCGCGCTCGCCGTCGGCTCCCGGGTCAACCTCGAACGCCCCACCGCCGTGGGCGCCCGCCTCGGCGGGCACATCGTGCAGGGCCACGTCGACGGCACCGGCCGGGTACTGGAGCGCAGGCCCTCCGAGAACTGGGAGATCGTCAAGGTCTCGCTCCCCGCGGACCTCTCCCGCTACGTCGTCGAGAAGGGCTCCATCACCGTCGACGGCATCAGCCTCACGGTCGTGGAGGCCGGCCCGGACCACTTCACGGTCAGCCTCATCCCGACCACGCTCGACCTGACCACGCTCGGCCACAAGCAGCCCGGCGACCCGGTCAACCTTGAGGTCGACGTCATCGCCAAGTACGTCGAGCGGCTCCTCGGCGACCGCGCCCAGGGAGCCACCCGGTGAACTGGATGAACGCCGAGGCCTTCACCCTCTTCGGCCAGCGCATCATCTGGTCGGACATGGTCGGCAACATCCTCGGCCTGATCACCCTCGCCCTCGGCTGGCGCCGCTCCCTGTGGACCTGGCCCGTGCAGTTCCTGTCCGGCCTCGTCCTCTTCGTCGCCTTCTACGGCCACCTGACCGGCAGCGCCGGCAAGCAGGCCGTCGTCATGGCCGTCGCCCTGTACGGCTGGTGGCAGTGGCAGCGCAACCGGGGCCGGTCCGCGGACGGCCACATCGCCCCGCGGTTCGCCACCTGGCGCGAGCGTGCGGCGATGCTCGGCGCGGCCGCCGCCGGCACGGTCGCCGTCGCCCTGCTCTTCACGGCCTACCCGTCCCTGTCCTGGGACCCCTGGCCCGACGCCTACATCTTCGTCGGCACCATCGTCGCCATGTACGCCCAGGCCAAGGGCATGGTCGAGTTCTGGATCGCCTGGCTGCTCGTCGACCTCGTCGGCGTGCCCCTCAACTTCGCCAACCGCTACGCCTTCTCCGGCTTCGTCTACGTCATCTACGGCGCGCTCGTCCTGTGGGGCATGCGCGACTGGTGGCTGCGCTCCCGCCGGACCGCGCAGCCGGTCCTGGAAGGAGCACCGGCATGAGCACGGCCCCCATCCTCTACAACGCCGAGGACATCGAGGACTTCACGCTCGACCCCGTCGAACAGGCCATCGCCGACATCGCGGCCGGCCGCCCGATCGTGGTCGTGGACGACGAGGACCGGGAGAACGAGGGCGACCTCGTCATCGCCGCCGAGAAGGTGACGCCCGAGATCGTCGCCTTCATGATGAGCGAGTGCCGCGGCCTGATCTGCGCTCCCATGGAGCCCGAGGAGCTGGACCGGCTCCAGCTCCCGCAGATGGTCCAGGACAACACCGAGTCGATGAAGACCGCGTTCACCGTCTCCGTGGACGCCTCCGCCGCGCACGGTGTGAGCACCGGCATCTCGGCCGCCGACCGCGCGACGACGCTCCAGCTGCTCGCGAGCGGTACGGCCGAGCCGACGGACTTCGTCCGCCCCGGCCATGTCTTCCCGCTGCGTGCCAGGCCCGGTGGCGTCCTCGTCCGCGACGGCCACACCGAGGCCGCGGTCGACCTGGCCCGCCTCGCGGGGCTCCGCCCGGCCGGGGCCATCGTCGAGATCGCCGGCGAGGACGGCCGTATGCTCCGCCTGCCCGAGCTGATCCCGTTCGCCCGCAAGCACGGGCTGACGATCATCTCGATCGAGGACCTGATCGCCTATCGACGCAGCAGCGAGCCGACGGTCCGCCGCGAGGCGGAGACCCACCTGCCCACCCGGCACGGCACCTTCCGGGCCTACGGCTACCGCTCCACCGCCGACGGCGTCGAGCACGTCGCCCTCGTCCACGGCGAGATCGGCGACGGCGAGGACGTCCTGGTCCGCGTCCACTCCGAATGCCTCACCGGTGACGTCTTCGGCTCCCTGCGCTGCGACTGCGGTCCCCAGCTGGACACCGCCCTGCGGCGTATCCAGGAGGAGGGCCGCGGCGTGGTGGTCTACCTGCGCGGCCACGAGGGGCGCGGCATCGGCCTGCTGTCCAAGCTCCGGGCGTACGAACTCCAGGAACAGGGCCACGACACCCTCGACGCCAACCTGGAACTCGGCCTGCCCGCCGACGCCCGCGACTACGGCGCCGGCGCGCAGATCCTGGCGGACCTCGGCGTCCGCAGCCTGCGCCTGATGACCAACAACCCCGAGAAGACCGACGCGCTGCTGCGGCACGGCCTGAAGGTCGGCAGCCGGGAACCGATGCCGGTCCAGGCGGGCGAGCACAACCTCCGCTACCTGCGCACCAAGCGGGACCGGATGGGACACGACCTGC
Organism: Streptomyces filipinensis; assembly: GCF_014649495.1. GTDB lineage: Bacteria > Actinomycetota > Actinomycetes > Streptomycetales > Streptomycetaceae > Streptomyces > Streptomyces filipinensis. The sequence continues at coordinate 52,394 of NZ_BMTD01000023.1, forward strand.
CCTGGCTGGACACGCCGGCCACCGCAGCCTGCGGCAACAAGTAAGCAAGAAGCACTGAGGAGACACGTGAGCGGCAAGGGTGCACCGGAGCTGTCCGTACGCAATGCGAGCGACCTCAGGGTCGCCGTCATCGCGGCGCAGTGGCACGAGAAGGTGATGGACGGTCTGGTGAACGGCGCCCTGCGCGCCCTGCACGAACTGGGGATCGACGAACCGACCCTGATCCGGGTTCCCGGCAGCTTCGAACTGCCGGTCGCCGCCAAGGTACTGGCCGGACGCGGCTACGACGCCGTGGTCGCCCTCGGTGTCGTCATCCGCGGCGGCACCCCCCATTTCGACTACGTGTGCCAGGGCGTCACCCAGGGCCTCACCCAGGTCAGCATCGAGACCGGAGTCCCCGTCGGCTTCGGCGTGCTCACCTGCGACACCGAGGAGCAGGCCCTGGACCGGGCCGGCATCGAGGGCTCGAACGAGGACAAGGGACACGAGGCGGTGACGGCCGCCGTGGCGACCGCGGCCACGCTGCGCTCAGTATCTGAACCCTGGCACTAGGCAGACGCCCGAACCGCGTAGGGTGGGCACCACCATGTCCAAGAAGACGTTCGAGGAGCTCTTCACCGAGCTCCAGCAGAAGGCCGCCCACGGCGACCCGGCCACCTCCCGCACCGCAGAGCTGGTCGGCAAGGGCGTCCATGCCATCGGCAAGAAGGTCGTCGAAGAGGCCGCCGAGGTCTGGATGGCCGCCGAGTACGAGGGCAGGGAGGCGGCCGCCGAGGAGATCTCGCAGCTGCTGTACCACGTCCAGGTGATGATGGTCGCCCGCGGGATCTCCCTGGACGACGTCTACGCCCACCTGTAAGCCCGCCCGTCGTAAAAGCCGTAGAAAACCCTTCACGCAAAGGAAGCCGACCTCATGCTGCGCATCGCCGTCCCCAACAAGGGTTCCCTGTCCGGCCCTGCGGGGGAGATGTTGCATGAGGCCGGCTACCAGCAGCGCCGTGAGTCCAAGGAGCTGCGGATCGTCGACCCGGTGAACGAGGTCGAGTTCTTCTACCTCCGCCCCCGCGACATCGCGATCTACGTCGCCTCCGGCCGCCTCGACGTGGGCATCACCGGCCGCGACCTGCTGATCGACTCCGGCGCCGACGCCGAGGAGATCCTGCCGCTCGGCTTCGCCCGCTCCACCTTCCGCTTCGCCGCCAAGCCCGGCACCGCGAACGGCGTCGAGGACCTCAAGGGCCGCACGGTCGCCACCTCGTACGAGGGCATCGTCGCGGGGCACCTCGCGGACAGCGGCGTCGACGCCTCCGTGGTCCACCTGGACGGCGCCGTGGAGACCGCCATCGAGCTGGGCGTCGCCGAGGTCATCGCCGACGTCGTGGAGACCGGCACCAGCCTGCGCAACGCCGGTCTGGAGGTCTTCGGCGAGCCGATCATGAAGTCCGAGGCCATCGTCATCCGCCGCACCGGCGCGGACGGCGAGGAACCGAAGGTCCAGCAGTTCCTGCGCCGTCTCCAGGGCGTCCTGGTCGCCCGGACCTACGTGATGATGGACTACGACTGCCGCGTCGAGCAGCTGGAGAAGGCCGTCGCGCTCACCCCCGGCCTGGAGTCCCCGACCGTCTCCCCGCTGCACAACGAGGGCTGGGTCGCGGTCCGCGCCATGGTCCCCGCCAAGGAGGCGCAGCGGATCATGGACGACCTCTACGCCATCGGCGCGCGCGCCATCCTCACCACGGCCATCCACGCCTGCCGCCTGTAAGGGGTACGCACCGCGATGTCCGACGCTCCCACCCTTCCCTCGCTTCCCGTCACCTTCCGGCCGGGTCACACCCGCGTGATCCTGCTCACCGCCGGTGTGGCGATCTTCCTGACCATCTCCGGGGTCGCCATGCTGCTGGAGCAGCTCGGCCCGGGCGAGCGGGCCAGCTTCGTCGTCACCGGGGCGCTGATCTTCTGGGTGCTCGCCCAGCTGGCCCGGGTGAAAGTCGTCGCCGACGACTCCGGTGTCACCGTGGTGAACATCGCCAGCAAGCGGCGCCTGGACTGGGCGGAGATCCTCCAGGTGAACCTCCGTCCGGGCGATCCGTGGGTCTTCCTCAACCTCAGCGACGGCACCAGCCTGCCCGCGCTCGGCATCCAGCCGGGCCTCGCCAAGCAGCGCGCCATCGCCGACGCGCAGGCCCTGAGGGCCCTCGCCGAAGCCCGCTCCCCGGCCCATCCGGCGGAAGATCAGGGCTGACTCGGGGGCGCCCACCCTGCCCGAGTGGGCCCTGTCTTGATTAATCTGGTGACGGAGGCCTGTTCGCTGCGCCTCCGCCCCTGCGTGCCAACCGGTGCACAGGGGTTCCTGCTACCCGAGGAGTGACTCCCTCCAGCGATGGACGGATCGTCCTGTAGTACCTGCGCCGCCCCGACCCGACATACCGGGAAGGCGGTGGCAGCGTGACCACCCCCCTGCTGCTCCTCGGAGCGGCTTTCCTGCTGATCCTCGCCAACGGCTTCTTCGTGGCCGCCGAGTTCGGCCTGGTGACCGTCGAGTCGACGGACGCCGAGAAGGCCGCCGCCGAGGGCGACCGCCGGGCCCGCAGGGTCGCGGAGTCGCTCAAGGAGCTGTCCTTCCAGCTCTCCGGCACCCAGCTCGGCATCACCATCACCTCCCTGGTCGTCGGCATGCTCGCCGAACCGGCCCTGGCCCGGCTGCTGCACGGCCCGTTCGCCGCCCTCGGCATCCCGGGCGGTGCCGTCTCCGGGGTCGCCGTGGTCGTCGGCATGCTGCTGGCCTCCGCGATCCAGATGGTGATCGGCGAACTCGTGCCCAAGAACTGGGCGGTGTCCAAGCCGCTGCAGGTCGCGCGGTTCGTGGCCGGCCCGCAGCACCACTTCTCCCGTCTGTTCCGCCCGGTGATCGCCGCGCTCAACACGGTCGCCAACCGGCTGGTGCGCGCGCTCGGCGTCGAACCCGCCGACGAGCTGGCCTCCGCCCGCACCCCGGGGGAACTCGTCTCCCTGGCCCGGCACTCCGCCCAGGCCGGAGCCCTGGAACAGGACACGGCCGACCTGTTCGTGCGCACCCTGTCCCTGGGCGAGCTGACCGCGCAGCACGTCATGACCCCGCGCGTGAAGGTCAGCGCCCTGCAGGACTCGGCCACCGCCGAGGACGTCGTCAACCTCACCCGGGCCACCGGCCTGTCCCGCTTCCCCGTCTACCGGGAGAAGATCGACGAGATCGTCGGCATGGCCCACCTCAAGGACGCGCTGGCGGTTCCCGTGCACGACCGGCTGCGCACGCCGGTCAGCCGTATCGCCCGCAAGGCGCTCCTCGTCCCCGAGACCCTGCCCGTCCAGCCGCTCCTCGCCCGGCTCCGCTCCGAGCAGCCCATCGCGGTCGTCGTCGACGAGTACGGCGGCACGGCCGGCGTGGTCACCCTGGAGGACATCGTCGAGGAACTCGTCGGCGAGGTCCGCGACGAACACGACGCCAAGGACATGCCGGAGCTGGCCCCCGCCGCGCCCGAGGACGGCAGGCCCGCGTGGGACGTGGACGGCAGCTGCCGCGTCGACATCCTGCTGCGCATAGGCCTCGACGTGCCCGAGGGGCCGTACGAGACGGTCGCAGGACTGGTCGCCGACCTGCTCGGCCGGATCCCGGCCCCCGGCGACCGGGCCGAACTGCCCGGCTGGCGGCTCTCGGTCCGCCAGGTCGGCCACTACCGCGCCGAACGGGTCCGCCTGGTCAGGACCGCCCCGGCGGCGCACATGTTGGAGGCCGCCCGATGAGCGTCCTGCAACTGGTCTTCGCCGCGCTGCTCGTGCTCGCCAACGGCTTCTTCGTCGGCGCCGAGTTCGCGCTGGTCTCCGTGCGCCGCAGCCAGATCGAACCGCTCGGCACCGCCCGGGCCCGCCAGGTCCTGTACGGCCTGGAGCGGCTGCCGCAGATGATGGCCGCGGCCCAGTTCGGCATCACCGTGTGCTCCCTGACGCTGGGCGCGGTGGCCGAGCCGACCGTGGCGCACCTGCTGGAACCGGTGTTCGAGGCGGTGCATCTGCCGGACGGCATGGTCCATCCGCTCGGCTATGTGATCGCGTTGGCGGCGGTGGTCTTCTTCCACCTGGTCATCGGCGAGATGGTGCCGAAGAACCTGGCGATGGCGGCCCCCGAGAAGGCGGCGCTCTGGCTGAGCCCGGGCCTGGTGTACTTCGCCCGGCTGTGCAAGCCGATCACGGTGTCCCTCGGCGCCTGCGCCCAGGCGATCCTGCGCCTCTTCCGGGTCGAGCCCAAGGACGAGGTGGAGGCTGTGGTCACCAGCGAGCAGCTCAACCGTCTGCTGGAGGACTCCGGCCAGGCGGGCCTGCTCGACCCCGAGGAGCGGGAACGGCTGGAGGACGCGCTGGAACTGGGCTCCCGCCCGGTGACGGACGTCCTGCTGCGCCGGGAGTCCCTGGTCACGGTGAACCCTGCGGTCACCCCGGGACGCATCGTCGAGCTGACGGCCCGCACGGGGTACTCCCGCTTCCCGGTCGCCGCCACGGACAAGGGCCCCTTCATGGGGTATGTGCACGTCAAGGACGTCCTGGACCTGGAGGACTCCGACCGTGCGGTGCCGCAGCACGTGTGGCGCCCGATGGCTACCCTGCGGGCCGAGCTGCCGCTCGACGACGCGTTGACCGTGATGCGCCGGGCGGCGACGCATCTGGCCCAGGTGGCGGATGCGTCCGGCAAGGTGCTGGGTCTGGTGGCCCTGGAGGACGTCCTGGAGATGCTGGTGGGCGAGGTCCGGGACCCGGCACACCGGGAGATGCCGGAACCGCGGCTGAGCGGGGAGCCGGAAGAGGTACTCGCCACCTAGCCCGGGTCGTCGCGGGGAGCTGTGCGGCCGCGGGGTGTGCCGTGGCCGATCGCGCGGTTCCCCGCACCCCCGCGCGGTGCCCTACATGCCCGACGGATCGTGCGGCCCCCGCCCCGACAGGACCTCCCCGTACGCCTGCATCAGGTCCGGCAGCCGTAGCGTCGCCAGGTCCTCCCGGGACAGGGAACCCGCGTACGTCGACAGCCGCAGATCCCGGTAGGCACAGCTCTTCTCGTACAGGGTCCGCAGGAACCGCCCGTTGCCCAGCTCGTCGATCCACCCCTGATCGACCACGTGCCCCGCGATCGAGCGCAGCTCCTCCAGCGCCTCTTCGTCCCACACGTCCCCGTTCTCCGCCGCGAGCACCCTGCCGATCTCGGTGAGTTCCAGCGGCCGGTAGGAGGGGAAGTCCACCCGGCTCGTGAAACGGGACGACAGCCCGGGGTTCGCCGCCAGCAGCCGGTCCATGCCCTCCGGGTAGCCGGCGAGGATCACCACGAGATGGTCCCGGTTGTCCTCGGCCCGCTTCAGCAGCACCTGCAAGGCCTCGTCGCCGTACGCGTCCCCCTTGCCGTAACCCGAGTTGGACAGCGAGTACGCCTCGTCCACGAACAGCACCCCGCCGATCGCGGAGTCGATCAGCTCGTTGGCCTTCACGGCCGTCTGCCCGAGGTACTCGCCGACCAGATCGGCCCGCTGGGCCTCGACCAGGTGGTCACCGCCGAGCAGCCCGAGGGCGTAGAAGACCCGGCCGAGGATCCGGGCCACGGTGGTCTTCCCGGTCCCCGAGGGCCCCGAGAAGACGAAATGCCGTTTCGGCGGCTGCACCGGCAGTCCCTGCCCGGCCCGCAGCCGGGCCATGTTCAACTGCGCGGACAACGCCTTGACCTGGCGCTTCACCGGTTCCAGCCCCACCATGCGCTCCAGCTCCGCGAGCGCCTCCTCAAGGAGCGCGGGATCGGTCGGACCGGCCGGGATCGGCGACGAGGGGACACCCGTCTTCAGCCGCACCGCCGGATCGGTCACCGAGGGCAGGGGCCCGGTCGGCAGATCGGGCTCCGGCAGCCGCAGATCACGGCCGTCGGCGCCGAAGAGGGGGTCATACGCGTCCGGCCCGTCCACGCTGTCCTGCCCGGCCCCCGCCAGGGTGATCGCGGCGAGGTCGGCGGCGTCGTCGTACCCGTCGCCCTCGGCGATCGCCGCGAGCCGCGCCGACGTGTCCATGAACGCCGGGTCGACGCGGTGCACCGCGCGGTACAGGGGGAGCGCCGCGGCGCTGCGGCCCGTACCCTCGTGCGCCCGGGCCAGCCAGTAGCGCAGCTCCTTGCGCTGGGGCTGCTCGCTGCGGCAGCGCATCAGCGCCGCCGACAGCAGGGGTTCGGCCTGTCCGTACGTCTCCAGCCGGACCCGGGCCATGCCGCCGAAGAGTCCGGCCTCGATGCCGAGCATGGGATCGTCCAGCAGCGAGTCGGTGTGCCGCACCAGCTGCTCCCAGTCCTTGACCAGATAGGCGCGGCACGCGTGCAGGAAGCGGACCTGGGGGTCGGTGTCGACCGGGGGCAGCCCGGCGAGGGCCCGGTCCAGCTCGGGCACGTGCCGGCCGTCCAGCCAGTGCGAGGCGTGCGCCAGCAGCAGATCGCGCGGGCTCTCCAGCACCGGCTGTACCCACCAGCCCAGCCAGTACCAGGAGTTGAGGGTCCGGCGGTGCCGGGCGCGCTGTTCGCCGAAGCGGTCGCGGTGCCGGAACATCCTGAGCAGCGAGGTCGTCGTGTCGACCCGGAGCGCGTGCAGCCCGAGCCAGCCGTCGGCCATTCCCGGGTCCATCCGCACCGCGATGCGGAACTCCTCCTCCGCCTGCGGATAGGCGCCCATCGTGTAGGCGTCCACCCCGCGCAGCCAGGCCAGGTCGGCCGGGGCCTCGGGGCCCTGCGTGCCGAAGTCCATCCCGTCCCCCCACAGACCGTGCCCCCGTGGTTCACCACCGGGCAGTCGCCCGACGGCCGCCGCAGTCGAACCGCCGTGCCGCGGACCGGAGTTACCGGTGCGCGAGGCAGCCTCGAAGGTCGCACCGAGGGCATCGTACCCGCGCGATGACCGCGTGCCGAAGGGTGCCGCGCAGGCCGTTCGACGAGGTGGGAGCAGACGGGGCGCACAGGGTTTCGTGACCGACGGTGAGCGGATCGGTGCATGGGGCGCCCGGAAAATCGTCCGCGGGCAGAACGAAGCCCCCGATCACGGGGGAACAACCGGGGGCTTCGCGTCTGGGGGCGGCGCCGATTGGCCGCACATTGAGAACGTAAGTCCTGTACGGGGCCCCGGTCAAGCCGAGTTGAGGCCTTCGGGGAAGTTCCTCCGTACGTGTCTTCACAGCTTCACCACAATGACGAAGGGCTGTTACTCTGGGTCACGCTTTGGTCCGGTCCACCGGTTGACGCGGGCCCCGGCAGCACCTCGTACCCCTCCGGCGCCTGTCGTACCAGGAGATCGGCATGGGGGCGCGAGGGGTCCTCGGCGAAGTGCGCGTGCTCCGCCTTCACCCAGCCGTCCCAGAACTCCCGTTGCTCCGCCCCGTCCCGCCGCCGGCCGCGCGCCCAGGACTCCTGGCGGGGCAGCTCCATCCACAGCAGCAGGGCCAGGTGCGGGCGCAGCGCCCGGCGCCCGGCCCCCACGCCCTCGACGAGGACCACGGGCGCCGCGGGCAGGGGGAGCGGTGCGGTGAACGTACGGGCCTGCCAGTCGTACGGCGTGTAGTGCGCGCTCTCGCCGCGGGCCAGCGGCCGGATCACCTGGGCCATGAGCCGGTCGGTCCACTCGAAGAGCTGCTCGTGGCTGGCGATGTCGTCGAGGTGCAGCACCGGAGCCCCGCCGAGCGCGGCGGCCACCCGCCCGGCGAAGGTGGACTTTCCGGAGCCGGCGTGCCCGTCGACGCCGAGCAGCCGGACCGGGCCGAGGGAGGGGGGAAGCCCGCGCAGCCGGGCGGCGAGGTCGAGAATGGTGGGTCCCCGGTGTGGGTCGGTGTGGGCGGTTCTCCGGAAACAGTCTAGTAGTGGCCCATAGTGGCCGGAGCGTCGAGGCCGCCGGACCGGAATAGGTGGGGGCTTGAATCATCGGCTGGCGGCCAGTCAATGACCAGGATAAACATTCGCGAATCCCCTGACCGATATGTCGAATTCGGCGTTCCGGGTGTGCCCGTAACTGAGTATGGTGCCTCCAGCGCAACCGGTGTGCGTCGTACGGGGACTGGCGGGGGGACATGGCCGCGGAGTTATTCGAAGGGCACTATGTGTGGCATCCGGCGGCCGACGACCGTGTCCTGGCGAGCGTATGCGTCGATGTGCGCGCCGGACGTTATCGATACGCGTACGAGGCCCTCGCCGAGACGCGTTCCGACTTCGCCCTGCGCGCGCATCGCTCGCTGGTCCTCGCCTCCGAGGCCGCCGGCACCGATCTGGTCGAGCGCTGGCTCGCCGAGGAGCCGACGCCCGAGGCGGCGCTGATGTGGGCCCGGGTCGCGGTCCAGCGCGCGCTGCGGGCCGCCGACGCGCGCGACGAGCGGGCCGAGGCGCTGGAGCGGATCGCCCTGACCGCCTGCGACCGGGCCGCCGCCCTGGCCCCCGAGGACCCCACGCCCTGGGTCGCCAAGCTCGCCATGGCCCGGCTGCACCAGCTGCGCGAGCCGGCCCCGCAGGGCCTGCTCACCGCCCCGCCCGGGCCCTGGCGGCTGTTCGCGCACATCCTCTCGCTCGATCCCTGGCACCGCGAGGCCCACCACCGCTTCCTGTCGTTCTTCTTCACGCGCCACGGCGGTTCGGTCAACGCGGCCTGGGACGTGGCCGCCTTCCTCAGCCAGCGGGCGCCCGCCGACTGCGCCCTCCGGCTGCTGCCCCTGGTGGCCCTGGTGGAGAGCTACAACCCCACCCAGCTGCTCGCCGACCGCGTCTGGGAACAGCCGCAGTGGCGCTCCACCGCGCTGGCGATCTACCACAACTGGCTGCCGGCGGTCGCCGGTTACCGCTTCACACCGGTGCTCGACCTGGCCTACCTCGCGCACGCGCTGGTCATGGCCCAGCGCGAGTTCGAGGCCCGGGCGGTGTTCACCGCGATGGGTCCGTACGCCTCGCGCATGCCCTGGAGTGCCTTCGGCGACCCCGCCGAGCAGCTCTCCCGGGCCCGGCGCGCCTGCGGCCTGCCCGTCCCGCGGCCCGACTGATCCGGCGGGCCGGTCCCGCTCGTTCCTGTTCGTCCCCGCTCCCCAACGAGAGAAAGGCCGATCTGTGTCGGAACGGATGTCGACGCCACGGGCCAAGGCCCGCGGCGGTGAAGACCCGGTCGTGCTCGACGACGACGCCACCCTGCACGCGATGGGTTATCCGCGGAAACTCACCCGGCGCTTCCAGGCGTTCGACAATTTCGCGATCTCCTTCACCATCATCAATATCCTCTCGGGTATTTTCTCGTCCTTCGGATTCGGTATGAACGCGGGCGGCCCCCGTATTCTCGTGTTCGGCTGGATCGGTGTCTGCGTCATGGTGCTGCTCATTGGTGCGGCCATGGCGGAAGTCGCCTCCGCCTATCCGACGAGCGGCGCGCTGTATTTCTCCGCCGGTAAACTTGCAAAGCGGCACAAGGGTGCCTGGTCCTGGTACACGGGCTGGCTGAACTTCGTCGGACAGATCGGCGGCACCGCCGCCACCGGCTATGCGGCCGCCACCTTCGTCCAGGCCTTCGTGCAGCTGCAGTGGCCCTCGTACCAGGCGACCGCGCACCAGACGGTGCTGATCACGGCCCTGATCATCGTCCTGCAGGGCCTCGCCAACACCTACACGGTCCAGCTCGTCGCCGTCCTGAACCGCATTTCCGTGTGGTGGCTGCTGATCGGACTCGTGGTGATCGTGGGCGCACTCATAGTGATGCCGGATCACCATCAGCCGGTGTCGTTCGTGACGCATTTCGAGAACAACACCGGCTTCACGAGCGGACTTTACGGAGGCATGCTCGGGCTGCTGGTCACCAGCTGGACGTTCACCGGGTTCGACGGCAGCTTCCACATGTCCGAGGAAACGGTCCGCGCGACGGTCAACGCGCCCCGGGGCATCACGCGCGCCATCGGCTATTCGGCGATCACCGGTCTGATCCTGATGCTGGCACTGGTCTACAGCATTGGCGACTACTCCAAGGTGGCCGGTTCCGATGCGCCGCCGGTCCAGATTCTCATCGACGGCCTCGGACTGGGCGCCGCCAAGGTCATGCTCCTCATCGTCATCGGCGCGATGCTCTTCTGCGGTCTCGCCAACCTCACCAGCAACACCCGGCAGATCTTCGCCTTCTCCCGGGACGGTGCCATGCCCGGCTCCCACTGGTGGCACTCCGTCTCGCCGCGCACCCGTACGCCCGTGAAGGCGGTGTGGCTCGCGGTGGTCTGCTCGCTGGCCCTGGTCGTGCCCGGCTGGTGGTCCCACACCGCCTTCACGGCCATCGTCAGTGTCAACGTGGTCGGTCTCTTCCTGGCCTACGCCGTGCCGATCTTCCTGCGGCTGCGGCTCGGCGACGGGTTCCAGCCGGGGCCCTGGCACCTGGGCCGCTGGGGCCGGCCGGTCGGCTGGCTGGCGGTGGTCTGGATCGTGCTCAGCAGCGTGCTGTTCATGCTGCCGCAGGCCTCGCCCATCACCGCCGACTCGTTCAACTACGCGCCGATCGCCCTCGCGGTCGTGCTGGTCGTGGCGACGGTGTGGTGGTTCGCCACGGCCCGCCGCCGCTTCCAGGGGCCGATCAGCTACGGCGGCCCCGACGAGGTCGCGGCGATGGACCTCGTCTGACGGAGGTGCGGCCCGGTCGGCTGCGCGGGGGCTGCTCCGGCGGCTCCCCGCGCCCCTCGGGGAGCCGCACCGCCGTGGGTCTCCGGGGCGCGGCGGCACCCGGCCGGCGCCGCCGCCCCCGGCCCGCGCGGGCTCCGTCCAGCCGCTCATGAGATCTTCCACTGGATCAGACCAATATTCATCGCGCGGCATGCGCCGAAGTGCTGGCAGGGGCATGCCCGCTGCTCCATAGTTGGCGCACACGTGCAGCAGATCAGCCCCGACCGCACCACACACCTGGGGGTAATCGCGCCCATGAGCAGAGCCGAACAGCCGTCCCGCAGAACCGTCCTGACCGCCGCCGTCGCCGCGGCGGTGGCCGGCGGAACGGCCCCCGCTGCCGCCGCCGCTCAGCGGCCCGCCGCCGAGGCCGACGGCCCTGGCGGGCCGCCGGCCCGCCCGATCGACTACCACGCCTGGACCACGTACAGCGAGTGGCGCCTCGGCACCTCCCAGGGCGTGCGGGCCGTCGCCGGACCCCGCCCCGGCCTCGTGATCGGCGCCCCCGCCGGCCGCAGCGACTACACCGACCCGCACACCGGCACGACCGCCACCTGGGAATACGCCGTCTGGACCTCTCCGGTCCACCGGCTCACCGTGCCCGCCACCGAGGCCGTCGCCTCCTGGAACGCCCACACCCCGGAGGGCACCTGGCTCCAGGTGGAACTGCAGGGCACGTACTCCGACGGCACCGACACCCCGTGGTACGTGATGGGCCGCTGGGCGGCCGGCGACCAGGACATCAAGCGGACCTCGGTGGACGGCCAGACCGACGGCAAGAGCACCGTCTGGACCGACACCTTCGCCATCGGCGACGCGAGCACCGGCCTGCGCCTGGCGTCGTACCGGCTGCGCCTCACCCTGTACCGCCGGCCCGGCACGCGTCTGACCCCCACCGTGTGGCGGCTCGGCGCCATGGGCTCCGACATCCCCGACCGCTTCACCGTCCCCGCCTCCACCCCCGGCCTGGCCCAGGAACTGGTCGTCCCGCGCTACTCGCAGGAGATCCACAAGGGCCAGTACCCGGAGTACGACAACGGCGGCGAGGCCTGGTGCAGCCCCACCTCCTCGCAGATGATCGTCGAGTACTGGGGCGGCCGGCTCACCCCCGAGCAGCTGTCCTGGGTCGACCCCGCCTACGCCGACCCGCAGGTCGACAACGCCGCCCGCTTCACCTACGACTACCAGTACGAGGGCTGCGGCAACTGGCCGTTCAACGCGGCCTACGCGGCGACCTTCGAGGGCCTGCAGGGTGTGGTCACACGGCTCGCCTCGCTCACCGACCTGGAGACGCTGATCGCGGCCGGCATCCCGGCCATAACGTCCCAGTCGTTCCTGAAGACGGAGCTGACCGGCGCCGGCTACGGCACTTCCGGCCATCTGATGACCGTGATCGGCTTCACCGCGGACGGCGATGTGATCGCCAACGATCCGGCCTCGCCGGGCGACGACGCGGTACGGCGGGTCTATCTGCGCCGTGAGTTCGAGAACATCTGGCTCCGGACCAAGCGGTACAACGCCTCCGGGAAGGTCGTCTCCGGCACCGGCGGGATCTGCTACCTCTACTTCCCGGCCCATCCGAGCCCGCGCCGGCGCAAGGCGCTCGAGGCGGTGGGCGTGCGCTGACCGTGTGAGCAAGCTCATCGCCGCACATGGCGCCGCGGGTGGCAAGGTGGACAAACGGGTGGGGGACCCGCTCTGTACGTCCGACCTCTGTGAGTACCACGATGACCGCACACCCGGCCACCGCCACCCGCGTCCGCACCGGCGGCCCCCAGGAAGACGGCCCGAAGATCCTCGAACACGTCATGGGCTGGGTCCTCGTGGCCGTCGTCGCGATGTTCGTGACCCAGCTCGGTCTGCTCTGAACCGACCGCTCACGTGTGCGGCATGTTCTGACATACTGCGGAGGTCCCGCCGACCGCCTGGAACAGGGCCGAAATTGAATATGCCGCAGCAGCGTGCCGCCGTCCGCCGCCCAGCCCCCGACTCCGCGCGCGCAGGGACCCCCGCCCGGATACGCGGCACCGAGCGTTCGGCGGCGCGTCGCGCCGAACTCATCGCCATCGGGCGGAAGCTGTTCGCCGACACGTCCTACGACGCGCTGTCCATGGACGACATCGCCCGCCAGGCTCATGTCGCCAAGGGGCTGATCTACTACTACTTCCGGTCCAAGCGCGGCTACTACCTGGCGATCATCCAGGACTCCGTCGCGGACCTGGTCACCTTCGCGTCCAGCGCCCTGGGCCTGCCCGCCGTGGACCGCGTCCACCGCACCATCGACAGCTACCTCCGCTACGCCGAGCACCACCAGGCCGCCTACCGCACGATCGTCAGCGGTGGTGTCGGCTTCGACACCGAGGTGCACGCCATCCGGGACGGGGTGCGCGAGGCGATCATCACCACCATCGCCGAGGGCGCCTACGGCCGCGGTGACGTCCCCCCGCTGGTGCGGATGGGTCTGCTGTCCTGGGTGTGCGGCGTCGAGGGCGCCGCCCTGGACTGGATCGACCGCCCCGAGCTGTCCCGCGAGACCATGCGCGAGCTCCTGGTGAAGATGCTCGGCGGGGCCCTGCGCGCCGTCGAGGAGCTGGACCCCGCCTACCCGGCGCCTCGGCCGGCCCGCCGCGACGGCTGACCCGCCGGGAGCGGAGGCTCGTGGTCCCCCGCTCCCGGGTCCCCGTCCCGGGGTCTAGTTGATCGCCTTGATCAGTTCACCGTTCGCGGTGTCGCCGCTCAGCTCCCAGAAGAAGGTGCCGCCGAGGCCCTGCTGGTTCTTGTACGCCATCTTCGTGGCGATGGTGGCCGGGGTGTCGTAACTCCACCAGTCGCTGCCGCACCTGGCGTAGGCCGTGCCGCCCACGGTGCCGGTCGGCGGGCACTTGGTCCTGAGCACCTTGTAGTCGTCGATGCCCTGCTCGTACGTCCCCGCCGCCGGGCCGGTGGCCGTCCCGCCGGGTGCCGCCCGGGTGACCCCGGTCCAGCCGCGGCCGTAGAAGCCGATGCCGAGCAGCAGCTTGGACGCCGGGACGCCGAGGCCCTTGAGCCGGGCGACGGTGGCCGAGGTGTTGAAGCCCTCCTTCGGGATGCCCGCGTAGGAGGTCAGCGGGGAGTGCGGGGCCGTCGGGCCGCTCGCGTCCCATGCGCCGAAGTAGTCGTACGTCATCGGGTTGTACCAGTCGACGTACGGGGCGGCGCCCGCGTAGTCCGCCGCGTCGATCTTGCCGCCGCTGGAGGCGTCCGCCGTGATCGCGGCCGTCACCAGGCCACCGGAACCGAACTTCGACCGCAGTGCCGCCATGACGTTCCGGAACGCCTCCCGGCCGCTGGTGTCGCACGTGTTGCCGCAGGCGTTCGGGTACTCCCAGTCGATGTCGATGCCGTCGAACAGGCCCGCCCACTTGGAGTTCTTCACCAGGTCGTAGCAGGACCGGGCGAAGGCGGAGGGGTTCTTCGCGGCCTCGCCGAAGCCGCTGGACCACGTCCAGCCGCCGAAGGACCACAGGATCTTCAGACCCGGGTGCTTCTTCTTCAGCTTCAGCAGCTGGTTGAAGTTGCCGCGCAGCGGCTGGTCCCAGGTGTCGGCGGCCCCGTCCACCGACTCGGCGGCGGTGTAGGCCCGGTCGGTCGCCGCGTAGGAGTCGCCCATGGCGCACTTGCCGCCGGTGACGTTGCCGAAGGCGTAGTTGATGTGGCTCAGCCGGGCCGCCGATCCGGAGGTCTCGATGTTCCTGACGTAGTACTTGCGGTCGTAGGTACCCCATTCGGTGAAGTAGCCGACGACCTTCGAGCCGGCCTTGACCTGGGGAGCGGCCGGGGCAGCCGCGGTCGCGGTGCCGGTGCCGGCCAGCAGTGCGGCACCGAGGACGGTGGTACACGCGGCGGCCGTGAGCGCCCGCAGGCGGGAGCGGTGGGGAGTGTGCATCGGGTGTCTCCTCGTGGGGGGAGGGGAACGCGCGCCGATTGGCATGAACGCGGTAAAGCGTTGGTCATGCACAGTAGGAGGACTAGACCACTGCGTCAATGGTTCGGACCAATCTCGGCGGCGGTGGGGTCGCGCTCCCTGACTCGCGAGCAGTTCCGGCTGGATTCTTGAAGTAAGCGGTCGTTAACTGGTGACGGGAGGTCGCTGATCGGGCATACTCACAGCGCACAGCCGCTGGTCAGCCGCTTCCGAGACCCGGGAGCGGGCGCCTTCGGCCATCACGGAACGACCAGGCGGACCCGCCCCCACCCGACGGGCCGGACCGCCGGCGCCCGAACAGGGAGGAGACCGACGCCATGTCCGACCGCGACCCGCAGCCGGTGGAGCGTCAGCTGCCGACGGAGGAGGCGCGGGATCTGCTCGCGCTCGTCCGGGACATCGCCCAGCGCGAGATCGCGCCGAAGGCGGCCGAGGAGGAGGACGCGGGGCGCTTCCCGCGCGAGGTCTTCACCCTGCTCTCCGAAGCGGGCCTGCTCGGCCTGCCCTACGACTCCGAGTACGGCGGCGGCGACCAGCCCTACGAGGTCTACCTCCAGGTCCTGGAGGAGCTCGCCGCGGCCCGGCTCACCGTCGGCCTCGGCGTCAGCGTGCACACGCTCGCCTGCTACGCGCTCGCCACCTACGGCACCAAGCAGCAGCAGGTCGAGCATCTGCCCGCCATGCTCGGCGGCGGCCTGCTCGGCGCCTACTGCCTCTCCGAACCGTCGGCCGGCTCCGACGCGGCCTCGCTGCGCACGAAGGCCCTCCAGGAGGGCGACGAGTGGGTGATCAACGGGACCAAGGCCTGGATCACGCACGGCGGCATCGCCGACTTCTACACCGTGATGGCCCGCACCGGCGAGGACGGCCCGCGCGGGATCAGCGCCTTCCTGGTCCCCGGTGACGCGCCGGGTCTGAGCGGTGCGGTGCCCGAGAAGAAGATGGGCATGAAGGGGTCGCCCACCGCCCAGGTCCACTTCGACGGCGTCCGGGTCGGCGACGAGCGCCGGCTCGGCGAGCAGGGCCAGGGCTTCTCCATCGCCCTGTCCGCCCTCGACTCCGGCCGGCTCGGCATCGCGGCCTGCGCGATCGGCCTCGCCCAGGCCGCGCTCGACGAGGCGGTCGGCTACGCCACCCAGCGCCGGCAGTTCGGTCATCCGATCGCCGACTTCCAGGGCCTGCGCTTCATGCTCGCCGACATGGCCACCCAGATCGAGGCCGGCCGGGCGCTCTACCTCGCGGCGGCCCGGCTGCGCGACGCCGGCAAGCCGTTCGCCAAGCAGGCCGCCATGGCCAAGCTGCACTGCACCGACACGGCCATGAAGGTCACCACGGACGCCGTGCAGATACTCGGCGGCTACGGCTACACCACCGACTTCCCGGCCGAGCGCTATATGCGCGAGGCCAAGGTCCTGCAGATCGTCGAGGGCACCAACCAGATCCAGCGGATGGTCATCGCCCGTCACGTGGCGGGACCCGAAGGTCGCTGAACTGGCCCGTGAGGACCGTCGGGGCCGCCAGTCTGATCCACTCCGGGTCGTGGCGGCCCGGCAGGGTGCGGCCCCGGTCGGCCCAGACCCGCATGAGGTCGCGGTAGATGGGCGGGTCCTGCGGCAGGGGCGGCGGAACCGATTCTGCGGGCCGGGGCACGAAGATGCGCCGCTGACGCCCGATGGCCGTGTACGTGGGGGTCATACCCGGGCAACGCGGCAGTGGCCGTACAGGTCACCGGTACGCGGTATAGAGCGTCAGTTCAGGCACGTCCGGTTCGCTCTCTGGCCACCTCCGGTCGTCTGACGTACCGTCAGCTGACCATCGTTCAGGGGGTGTCCGTGGCCGACGACCGTCCCGTACCGCTCGACGAATACCCGGTGCACCAGGTGCCGCTGTCCATGAAGCACGTGGCGACCGGCGACCGCAACGCCTACGACCGCTGCATCTTCCACGTCGTCGACCACGCCGGCCGCGCCCTGCTCATCCTCGGCCTCGGCGTCTACCCCAACCTGGGTGTGATCGACGCCTACGCCACCCTGCGCACCGGGGACACCCTGCACGCCGTCCGCGCCTCCGACGCCCTGGGGGAGGACCGGATGCGGCTCGCCGTCGGCCCCCTGCGCGTCGAGGTCCCGCGGCCGCTCCAGGAGCTGCGTCTGATCTGTGAGGACGAGCAGCTGTCGTACGACCTGACCTGGACGGCCGCCTTCCCCGCCCTCTGGGAGCCGCACCACCTCCAGCGCCGGGGCGACCGGCTCACCCTGGAGGGCCGCCGCTTCGTCCAGGCAGGCACCGCGGAGGGCGTGATCCGGGCCGGGGGAGAGGAGTTCCGGGTCACGGCCGACGACTGGACAGGCACCCGGGACCGTAGCTGGGGTGTGCGGCCGGTACCCGGCGAGGACGGCGGGCGGCTCGCCGCGGACCACCCCACCGAGGGCTTCCACTGGATCTGGTGCCCGGTCCGCTTCGAGGACCGCTTCCTGATGGTCATCACCCAGGAGGACGCCGACGGCTACCGCTCGCTGAACGACGCCACCCTCGTCCGGCCCGGTCACCGGGACCGCCAACTGGGCTGGCCGCGGGCCGAGATCGGCTATCGCTCCGGCACCCGCCATCCGGAACGGGCGGTCATCCGTCTCGGCGACGCCCGGGGGCCGCAGAAGCTGGACGTCGAGATCCTGGCCTCCTCGCCGCTCGCGCTGGGCGCCGGCTACCCGCCGGCGGACGACTGGCAGCACGGGAGCTGGCGCGGGCCCGGATGGACCGACCGCCGTACGTACGACATGACCCTGCCCCATCCCCTGGCCGGTTACGGCGTCACCGACCACTCCGCCCGCTTCCGCCTCGACGGGCGCACCGGTCACGGCATCTTCGAGCACGGCTCGTTCGGCCGGCACGACCCGAGTGGCTTCACCGGCTTCGACTCGGTCGCGCCCTGAGGGAGGAACCCGCTATGGCCACGGCACCGCGTCCCCGCACCACGACCCGCGACCCCGAGGACCTGGACCGGCGCCTCACCGCCTGGCTCGGCACCCGGCTGCCCGGCGCCAAGGCCACCGGCGTCACCGTCCCGGCCTCCAACGGCATGTCCAGCGAGACCCTGCTGTTCGACCTCGAACACCCCCAAGCCCCCGTACGGGCCTGTGCGTTGCGGCTGGCCGCGGACCCACGGGCGTACACCGTCTTCTCCGAGTACGACATGGCCCGCCAGTACCGCACCCTGCGCCTGGTGGCCGAGCGGACGGACGTGCCCGTGCCCCGGGTGCTGTGGCTGGAGGAGGATCCGGGTCCGCTCGGGGCGCCCTTCCTCGTCATGGAGCGGGTCGCCGGGCGCGTGCCCCCCGACGTCATGCCGTACACCTACGAGGGCAGTTGGCTGCAGAGGGCGAGCGACGCCGAACGCGCCCACCTGGAGGCCGCGACGATCGGGCTGCTGGCCCGGCTGCACGACCAGGTGCCGCCCGGAGAGGCCGGATTCCTGACGGTGCCCGGGGAAGGCGACGCGCTGCGCCGGCACGTGAGCGCCCAACGCGCCTACTACGCCTGGGTCATCGACGGCCTGCCCCGCTCACCCCTCATCGAGGCCGCCTTCGACCGGCTGGAACAGCTGTGGCCGCGCGAGCCCGGCGAACCGGTCCTCAGCTGGGGGGACGCGCGCATCGGGAACATCGTCTACGACGGCTTCGAGCCCGTCGCGGTGCTGGACTGGGAGATGGCGGCGCTCGCCCCACGCGAGGTGGACCTGGGCTGGACCATCTACCTGCACCGCTTCTTCCACGACCTCACGGTCGCCTCCGGGCAGCACGGGCTGCCGGACCTGCTGCGTCGCGACCGCGTCGAGGACCGCTACGCACGGCTGACCGGTCACACCCCGCGGGACATGGACTTCCACACCCTCTACGCCGCGCTGCGGCACGCGATCGTCATGCTGCGCGTCGCCTACCGCCAGGTGTACTTCGGCGAGGCCGCCGTACCGGCGGACCCGGACAGGCTGATCCTGCACCACGACAGTCTGCGCGCCATGGTGCAGGGCACCTACTGGAAGCGGTGAGGTGGGCTCAGGCGGCCTGGCGGCGCATCGCCGGCACGCGCATCGGGCGCGAACCCGGGCCACCGGCGTGCGAGAAGGGCTGTGTCCGCCAGTTCAGACCCTGGGGGAGCGTCAGCAGCAGGGCGGTGTCCTGCTCCTGCGGTTCGACGGACTCGTCCGCGGGACGGGCCTCGGCGGCCGAACGGCCCGTACCCGCACAGACCGTGAGACCGAACGGGTTCCACGGCGAGGCGCACAGCGCGTGCTCCGGCAGGACCTGCTCGTCCGCCAGCAGCGCGATCGGCTGGGTGCAGTCCGGGCAGATCACCCGGTACATCTCGAAGGTGTCGTAGGCGTCCGGTCCGTCGTCGAAGGCGTCGGATTCGACGCACTCCGGCTCAGGCTCGGCGACCTGCTGCTGCCGCTTGGACGTGGATCGACCAGGGCGATGGACACTCTGCATGGGATTCTCCCCCTAAGGCTGGGCCGTGAAGGCGCTGCGGCCTCGACCACAGCAAGCACTTCCCGTCCGCCCTCGACGGTAATCACGAGAACATCACGGAGCCCGTTCGGGTTGTGTGGCGTTCGTCACATGCCGTGTGCAGGTGCCCGCTGCGGGCCTTATGCGGTGCTTTTTGTATCGAACCGGCTATGACCTGCGCTCTCGGCTATCCGAGGA
This sequence comes from Streptomyces filipinensis, assembly GCF_014649495.1. Classification (GTDB taxonomy): domain Bacteria; phylum Actinomycetota; class Actinomycetes; order Streptomycetales; family Streptomycetaceae; genus Streptomyces; species Streptomyces filipinensis. Next base: position 71,766 of record NZ_BMTD01000023.1, read on the forward strand.
GATCAAGCGCACTGTAGGTTTTGGCGCCATGGAGGAGCTGGACCGACAGATCGTGCAGCTGCTCGTCAAGGACGGGCGGATGAGCTACACAGACCTGGGCAAGGCCACGGGCCTGTCCACGTCGGCCGTGCACCAGCGGGTGCGCCGGCTGGAACAGCGTGGCGTCATCCGCGGCTATGCCGCGGTGGTCGACCCCGAGGCCGTCGGGCTGCCGCTCACCGCGTTCATCTCGGTGAAACCGTTCGACCCCAGCGCCCCCGACGACATCGCGGACCGCCTCGCCGGCGTCCCCGAGATCGAGGCCTGCCACAGCGTCGCCGGCGACGAGAACTACATCCTCAAGGTGCGCGTGGCGACACCGCACGAACTGGAGGAACTGCTGGCGAGGCTGCGCTCCCTGGCCGGCGTCTCCACCCGGACCACGGTCGTGCTGTCGACCCCGTACGAGGCGCGGCCGCCGCGGGTGTGAAGCGGCATGCCGCAGCCGCGCTTCCCGCCCCGGGCGGTCGTTCCGCGGGGTGGAACGGGTGGACACGGCCGGCGGCGCCGGGCTGAGCCGCCCCAGGTGCGGCAACCGGCGGCCGGCAGGAGAAACTGTCCGCTATGAGCGACCGCACCGCCGACCCCCAGCCCCCCGGGACCGTCCTCCTCCGCCGCGGCGAGGTGCACAGCCCCGCCGACCCCTTCGCGACCGCGATGGTGGTGGAGCGCGGCCAAGTCGCCTGGGTCGGCTCCGAGGGCGCGGCCGACGCCTTCGCCGACGGCGTGGACGAGGTGATCGACCTCGACGGCGCCCTCGTCACCCCCGCCTTCACCGACGCCCATGTGCACACCACCGCCACGGGCCTCGCCCTGACCGGGCTCGACCTCTCCGGCGCGCCGTCCCTGGCGGCAGCCCTCGCCCTGGTCCGCGACTTCGCCGCCGCCCGCCCGGACGACCGCGTCCTGCTGGGTCACGGCTGGGACGCCGCCCGCTGGCCCGGTGGCCGCCCGCCCACACGCGCCGAACTCGACGAGGCCACCGGTGGCCGCCCCCTGTACCTCTCCCGTATCGACGTGCACTCGGCGGTCGTCACCACCGCCCTGCTGGACCTGATCCCCGGCGACGTCCCGCGCGAGGACGCGCCGCTCACCCGGGACGCCCATCACGCCGTACGCGCGGCCGCGCTCGCCGCCATCACCCCCGCCCAGCGCGCGGAAGCCCAGCGCACCGCCCTCGCGCACGCGGCCTCCCTCGGCATCGGTTCGGTGCACGAGTGCGGCGGGCCGCAGATCTCCTCCGAGGACGACTTCACCGGCCTGCTGGAGCTGGCCGCCGAGGTGCCCGGCCCCCGCGTCGTCGGGTACTGGGCCGAGCGGGCCGACGAGGGCGTGGCGAAGGCACGGGAACTGCGCGCCGTCGGCGCCGCGGGCGACCTCTTCGCCGACGGAGCCCTCGGCTCGCACACGGCCTGCCTGCACCAGCCGTACGCCGACGCCGACCACGCGGGCACCGCCTACCTGGACGCCGAGGCCGTAGCCGCCCACGTCGTCGCCTGCACCGAGGCGGGCCTGCAGGCCGGGTTCCACGCCATCGGCGACGCCGCCGTGAGCGCCGTCGTCGAGGGCGTGCGCGCCGCCGCCGAGAAGCTCGGTCTCGCCCGGATCCGCGCCGCCCGCCATCGCGTCGAGCACGCCGAGATGCTCACCCCCGAGACCGTCGCCGGCTTCGCCGAGCTGGGGCTGACCGCCTCGGTCCAGCCCGCCTTCGACGCGCTGTGGGGCGGTGAGGACGGTATGTACGCCCGGCGTCTCGGCACCGAACGGGCCCGCACCCTCAACCCCTTCGCGGCCCTCCTGCGGGCCGGTGTGCCCCTCGCCTTCGGCTCCGACAGCCCGGTCACCCCGCTCGACCCCTGGGGCACCGTCCGCGCCGCCGCGTTCCACCGCACGCCCGAGCACCGGGTCTCCGTACGGGCCGCGTTCACGGCGCACACCCGCGGCGGCTGGCGGGCCGTCGGACGGGACGACGCGGGCGTCCTGGTGCCCGGCGCGCCCGCCGACTACGCGGTCTGGCGCACCGACGAGCTGATCGTCCAGGCCCCCGACGACCGCGTCGCCCGCTGGTCGACCGACCCGCGCTCCGGCACGCCCGGCCTGCCCGATCTCACTCCGGGCCGCGACCTGCCGGTCTGCCTGCGCACCGTGGTGGGCGGACGGACGGTGTTCGTACGGCCGGGCGAGTGATCTACGGGGGTGGCGCGGCGCCGGCGGGGCGCCGCCGCCGCGCCGCCCGACCTGCGCATCCTCTGCCGCGGTCGGCCCATTCGGGCTGTCATAGCAGGTCAGAGGACTGTTGACAGTCGGCGCCCGCGGGCCGGTAGGTTCGTCCGAGTCCACCACCGGACGCCCGACCGGGGGCGTTCACGCAACTCGTCGCAGCGCCGCTGGGTCAGGACGGTGTGCCGTACCGGGGCACCGTCGCTGGGAGCCAGGCTCAGCGTCCGCGCCGCCGAGGGAACGTTCCGGCCCGGCAAGGTGTGACCCGGGTGGGGCCCGTGCGCTCAGTAGACAACGGCTTTCGGTCGATCCGCAGCCAGCGGGTCCCAGGTCGGCCCGAAGGGCGCCGGGCCCCCATCCGTCGTGGCGGGAAGTCGTCGAGGGTGCGGCTCGAACATGCCGAAAACCACATTCTTACCCCACTCTTGTGGAATCGACACCGCCATACGTACAAGCCGGCACGTCTATTCCTGCGGGCGGCCACTATGGTGGATCCCTGCGTACAACCAGAAGGGGCAGCAGTGAACGACGGCGACGGGACCCTCGCGGCCAAGGCCCAGGGGAGGCAGTTCGGTCCGATCGGCACGGCCTTGGTGATCATCCCGACCTACAACGAGGCGGAGAACATCAAGACCATCGTCGGCCGGGTACGCAAGGCCGTCCCCGAGGCGCACGTGCTGATCGCGGACGACAACAGCCCCGACGGCACGGGCAAGCTCGCCGACGAGCTGGCCGCCGACGACGACAACGTCCACGTGCTGCACCGCAAGGGCAAGGAAGGCCTCGGCGCCGCCTACCTCGCCGGCTTCCGCTGGGGCCTGGAGCGCGACTTCGGCGTGCTGGTCGAGATGGACGCCGACGGCTCCCACCAGCCCGAGGAACTGCCCCGCCTGCTCACCGCCCTCAAGGGCGCCGACCTGGTGCTCGGCTCCCGCTGGGTGCCCGGCGGCCGGGTGGTGAACTGGCCCAAGTCCCGGGAGTTCATCTCCCGCGGCGGCAGCCTCTACTCCCGGCTCGCCCTCGACCTGCCGCTGCGTGACATCACCGGCGGCTACCGCGCGTTCCGCCGCGAGACGCTGGAGGGTCTGGGACTGGACGAGGTCGCCTCGCAGGGCTACTGCTTCCAGGTCGACCTGGCCCGCCGCTCGGTCAAGGCCGGCTACCACGTGGTCGAGGTCCCGATCACCTTCGTCGAGCGCGAACTCGGCGACTCCAAGATGAGCAAGGACATCCTCGTCGAGGCGCTGTGGCGGGTCACCGCCTGGGGCGCGGGGGACCGGTTCGCCAAGATCACCGGCAAGAACAAGCGGACCTCGTAGGTCAGCGGCGGCCGCGGGCCCCGGCGGTTCGGGCTTCCGGGCGGTTCCGGGTATTCCGGCGGCGCCGGACCTCCCCGCCGCTCTGGGGCGTTCTGGTCGATCATCCCCTTATCCCGTGCTGAGCCGCCGCCAGGCACACTGGGAGCATGACGACTGGCGCTCCGACCTCTCCGTACCCCACCGCCCGGCCCCGGCGCTCCCGGCTGCGCAGGTATCTGCCGCTCGGGGTCGCGGCCTGGCTGGTGCTGGAGATCTGGCTGCTGACCGTGGTCGCGGGCGCGGCCGGCGGACCTACCGTGTTCCTGCTGCTCGTCGCGGGCGCCGTGGCCGGTTCCGTGGTCATCAAGCGGGCGGGCCGGCGCGCCTTCCAGAGCCTCAACGAGGCACTGCAGCGCGGTGGTTCACCGGAGCGCGGCGGTGGCAACGGCCTGATGATGCTCGGCGGCCTGCTGCTGATGATCCCGGGTCTGGTCTCCGACGTGGCCGGCCTGCTCCTGCTGCTCCCGCCGGTGCAGCAGGCCGTGAGCCGATACACCCAGAACGCCCTGGACAAGAGGCTGCGCACGGCCGCCCCGGGCAGCTTCGGTGACGCCTTCCAGCAGGTCCGCATCCACCGCCCCGACGGCAAGGTGGTGCCGGGCGAGGTGATCAGGGAGGACCGGACCGAGCCGGGAGACCAGCAGCGCCCGCCGCTGTCCCGCTGAGCCCGTTTCCGGACATACGAAAACCGCGGGTGCCGTACGGTCTCGTACGGCACCCGCGGTTTTCGTATGTGCTGTGTCTTCGCCCAGCCCGCAGGGACTAGGCCGACTTACGGCTGTCCCGGGGGTGAACCGCGATGTTCATCGCCCCCGAGCGCAGAACCGCCAGGCGCTCCTCAAGGACCTCTTCGAGTTCCTCACGGGTGCGCCGCTCCATCAGCATGTCCCAGTGGGTACGCGCGGGCTTGGCCTTCTTCTCCTCAGGGCCGTCGCCGTCGACGAGGAGTGCCTGGGCTCCGCAGACCTTGCACTCCCACTCCGGCGGGATCTCCGCCTCGACCGAGAAGGGCATCTCGAAGCGATGCCCCTTCTCGCATGCGTACTCCACGGCCTGGCGCGGGGCCAGGTCGATACCGCGGTCCGTCTCGTAGCTGGTCACCACGAGGCGCGTACCGCGAAGAGCTCGCTCACTCATGAATCGTGCCTCCCGGGCTTGTCGCCCACAGGACAGGTGTCGCTGTCGTCGTCATCCGGTCAACGTCCGGTCGGCGGTAAAGATTCCCGTTCCGTGTCCCGTTCCGGGTCATGCGTCGCCGTCGTAGCCGCCCCTTGTTGTACCCACCGGCGCCCGGTTTGTCACATCTGCTAGCAGATGTCACCCAGCGTTTCGGCATCTTTGACGCGCAGTAACGGTACGCCTGGCAGGCCAAAGGCGTACACTACCGCCCTTTTGTGTTGAGCGCTAAATCGAGGCTAAATCTTTTCCGGAACCGGATTGCCCGCCTCGCCGATCGCCCGGCGCACCGGCACGCGTGCAAGCAGGGCGAATCCGATGACGAAGAACACCACCAGGGAGATGATCGCGGAGCGGTAGCTCCCGGTGAGCTGGTAGGTCACGCCGAACAGCAGCGGTCCGAGCCAGCTCATCCCGCGGTCGCTCATCTCGTACGCCGAGAAGTACTCGGCCTCCTTGCCGGGCGGTACGAGATGGGAGAACAGCGACCGGGACAGCGCCTGGCTGCCGCCGAGGACCAGGCCGATCCCGGCTGCCAGCACGAAGAAGAACACCGGTGCCTTCGCGGGCAGGAAGTATCCGGCCGCCAGCGTGACCGTCCAGGCCACCAGCGAGCCCAGGATCGTCCGCTGGGCGCCGTAGGTCCGTGCCAGCCGCCCCATCGCCAGTGCCCCGGCCACGGCCAGCACCTGGACCAGCAGCACGGCCACGATGAGCGTCGACTGGCCCAGTCCCAGTTCCTGCGAGCCGTAGACGGAGGCCTGCGAGATCACCGTCTGGATGCCGTCGTTGTAGATGAGGTACGCCAGCAGGAAGGCGAGCGTCAGCGGGTGCCGGCGCATGTCCCGGACCGTCGCCGCGAGCTGCTTGAGCCCCGTTGCCGTGGCGCGCTCCACGCGCGCGTGGTGCCGGTCGCGCAGCGTGCGCAGCGGCACGAGCGTGAAGGCGCCCCACCACAGGCCCGCCGAGGCCAGACAGACGCGGACGGCGGTCGTCTCGGTCAGTCCGAAGGAGTCGTGCGCCGAGTACAGGACCAGGTTGGCGACGAGGACCGTGGAGCCCGCCGCGTAACCGAAGGCCCAGCCCCGCGAGGAGACCGCGTCGCGCTCCTCGGGCGGGGCGATCTGCGGCAGATAGGAGTTGTAGAGCATCATCCCGACGGACTGCGCGGCGTTGGCCACCACCAGCAGCACCCCGCCGAGCAGATACCGGTCGCCGTCCAGGAAGAACATGCCCGTGGTCGCGGCGGCCCCGGTGTACGCCGCCGCCGCGAGCAGCGGCTTCTTGCGGCCGCTGCGGTCGGCCGCGCTGCCCACGAGCGGCATCACAACGACCGCCAGGATCACCGACAGGGACACCGTGTAGGCGAAGAAGGAGCCCGCCCGGACCGGGACGCCGAGCGGGTGCACATAGCCGTCGGCGTCCGCGGCCCGCTCGGCGACCGCGGTGAGGTACGGGCCGAGGAAGACCGTCACCACGCTCGTCGAGTAGACCGAGCAGGCCCAGTCGTAGAAGTACCAGCCGCGTTGTTCGCGCCGCAGGCCGGCGGCCTCGTCCGGCGCCTGCGTCCGCGCGGTGTCGGTTGCCACCCGTGCCCTCGCTTCCCCGCTTGAACTGCGAAGGCTCGGACGCGGCGGCCGGGGTCAGACCCAGACGCCGCGCTCCTCCATGACCTTGCGCAACGTGTCGATGTGATCGGTCATGATGCCATCGACCCCCAGGTCCAGGAGCCGGTGCATGCGCTCCGGTTCGTTGACCGTCCACACGTGCACCTGCAGCCCGCGCGCGTGGGCGGCGCGGACGAAGCGTTCGTCCACCACCGGGACGCCCGACTGGGCCTCGGGCACCTGCGCGGCGACGGCGGACCGGCGTACGGCGGCCGGCAGGCCCCATGAGCGCAGCCGCAGACTCAGCACCCCGCGGGTGCCGAACGAGGTGGCCAGCCGCGGCCCGGCCAGCCGCTGGGCGCGCAGCACCCGCGCCTCGGAGAACGAGCCCACGCAGACCCGCCCCCAGGCGTCCGTGCGCTCGATCAGCTCCAGGAAGGGGCGCAGGGCCGGCTCCGCCTTGATGTCGACGTTCCAGCGCACCTCGGGGAAGGTCTCCAGCAGCTCCTCGAACAGCGGCACCGGTTCCCGGCCGCCCACGCGCGCCTGCCGTACGTCCTCCCACGGCAGGTCGGCGATGCGGCCGGCGCCGTCGGTGACCCGGTCGAGGGTCGAGTCGTGGAAGGCGACGAGCCGGCCGTCGGCCGTGGCGTGCACATCGGTCTCGATGTAGCGGTAGCCCAGTTCGACCGCGCGCCGGAACTGCGCCACGGTGTTCTCCAGCCCGTCGGCGGCCCCGCCCCGGTGGGCGAAGGCGATCGGGCCGGGATGGTCGAGGTAGGGGTGGCGTAGGGGCGGTGTCGTGAGGGTCACGGCGGCAGTATGACTCCCTCCGGTGTCGCGGCGGCAACCACCGTGCTGCCGCCCGATGCCGCCGGGACGGCGAACACCCGCAGGAACAGCTGCGCCAGCGGCCCGATGGACACGGCGTACAGCACGGTGCCGATCCCGACGGTGCCGCCCAGCAGGAACCCGGTGACCACCACCGCCACCTCGATCCCCGTCCGCATCAGCCGGATCGACCGGCCGGTGCGCCGGTGGAGACCCGTCATCAGTCCGTCGCGCGGACCGGGTCCGAAGCGTGCCGAGATGTACAGGCCGGTCGCCACGCCGTTCAGCACGATGCCCGCGAGCAGCAGCGGGACGCGTACGACGACGGAACGGGCGTCCGGGAGCAGCGCGAGCGTGCCGTCCATCGCGAGGCCGACGGCGAAGACGTTGGAGACCGTGCCGAGACCCGGGCGCTGGCGCAGCGGGATCCACAGCAGCAGCACCGCCGCGCCCACGATGATCGAGACCACGCCGATGGTCAGCCCGGTGAGCTTCGCGAGCCCCTGGTGCAGTACGCCCCAGGGCTCCATGCCCAGGCCCGCCCGCAGGAGCAGCGCCGCGCTCGCACCGTAGAGCGCGAGACCGGCGTACAGCTGGATCAACCGTCGTCCGAGACGGTGCCGAGTGGACACGAGATACCCCCTGGGTGGTGGCGGTGGCCTGACGCATGTCACTCTGTGGCTTGGGATGAATCGCCATCCATGGCCAATTCGGGGAAGGTGGACTGATCTTCATGGCGCAGTGGACCTCTGCCATGGGGGCCGCGCAGCTCGGCCGGCTCCTCAACTCACAGCAGGAACGCCCGGCCGGTCCCGGCACCCGCCGTCCGCCCGCCTACCGGGCCCTCGCCGACGGCATCCGGCTGCTGGTGCTCGAAGGGCGCGTGCCCGTGGCCGCCCGGCTTCCCGCGGAACGCGAGCTGGCCCTCGCCCTGTCCGTGAGCCGCACGACGGTGGCCGCCGCCTACGAGGCGCTGCGCAGCGAGGGGTTCCTGGAGTCCCGCCGGGGCGCCGGCAGCTGGACGGCCGTACCGGCCGGCAACCCGCTGCCCGCCCGAGGCCTGGAACCCCTGCCCCCCGAGGCCCTGGGCTCGGTGATCGACCTCGGCTGCGCCTCGCTCCCGGCGCCCGAGCCCTGGCTCACCCGCGCCGTCCAGGGCGCCTTGGAGGAGCTGCCGCCGTACGCCCACACGCACGGCGACTACCCGGCCGGCCTGCCCGCACTGCGGTCCATGATCGCCGAGCGCTACACCGCCTCCGGGATCCCCACCATGCCCGAGCAGATCATGGTGACGACCGGCGCGATGGGCGCCATCGACGCGATCTGCCACCTCTTCGCGGGCCGCGGCGAACGCATCGCGGTCGAGTCCCCCTCCTACGCCAACATCCTGCAGCTGATGCGGGAGGCCGGCGCCCGCCTGGTCCCCGTCGCGATGGCCCAGGGGCTGTCCGGCTGGGACATGGACCGCTGGCGCCAGGTCCTGCGCGAGGCCGCGCCCCGGCTCGCCTACGTCGTCGCCGACTTCCACAACCCCACGGGCGCGCTGGCCGACGAGGACCAGCGGCGCCGGCTGGTGGACGCGGCGCGTTCGGCCGGCACGGTGCTCGTCGCCGACGAGACGATGAGCGAGCTGTGGCTGGACGACGAGTTCGCGGGCGGCGGTATGCCGCGCCGGGTCTGCGCCTTCGATCCGTCCGGCTCGACCGTCATCACGGTCGGCTCGGCCAGCAAGGCGTTCTGGGCGGGCATGCGCATCGGCTGGGTACGGGCCGCTCCGGACGTCATCCGCAGCCTGGTCGCCGCGCGGGCCTACGCCGACCTGGGGACGCCGGTGCTCGAACAGCTCGCCGTCAACTGGCTGTTCAGCACCGGCGGTTGGGAGCAGGCGGTGGAACTGCGCCGCGCCCAGGCCCGGGAGAACCGGGAGGCGCTGGTGGCGGCGCTGCGCCGTGAACTGCCGGCGTGGGAGTTCGACACCCCGAAGGGCGGCCTGACCCTGTGGGTCCGCGCCGGCGGCCTGTCCGGCTCGCGGCTCGCCGAAGCGGGTGAGCGGACCGGGGTCCGTGTTCCGTCCGGCCCCCGCTTCGGCGTGGACGGCGCCTTCGAGGGCTATGTGCGGCTCCCGTTCACCGTCGGGGGAGCGGTGGCGGAGGAGGCGGCGGTCCGGCTGGCCGCGGCGGCCCGCCTGGTGGAGAACGGGGGTGCGGGGGGCACGGAGGCGCCGCGCACCTTCGTGGCCTAGACCGACGCCGCGCAGGGCCCCGACGGGGCGCGGGGAACCGCGTGAGCGGCCGGGCCGACCCGCCCCCGGCGGACGGCCTGGACCCCGACGGGCTACCCGGCCGCCTCCGCGGTCGCCGGTGCCCTTCCGGCCGCCGGCTTCGTGAGATCCGTCGGCTCGGCCTCCACGGCAGTGGCCCGTGGCGGCAGCAGCTCCAGCACGGCCTGCCGGTCGGCGTCGCTGGTGGCGTCGTCGTAGGGGTCCGGCGTGCGCGGCACCTGGAGCCGATGCACCGCTCCCACCCCGAGCCGGGCGTACCCCCGCCCGGGAGGCACGTGCCCCACCGGTGTGGTGTGCGGCGGAGCCCCCAGGGCGGCCTCCACCTGCCGGGGCGCCGCAGGCCCGAGCACGACACGCGCGCGTGTGTGCTGCCGTACCGCGTCGCTCAGTACCTCCGCGCTGTCGAACTGCTCGGCCACCGCGACGGTCACGTTCGCCGCCCGGCCGTGCCGCAGCGGCACCTGGAGCAGTGTCTGCGGGTCCTTGCGGCCCTCGGACCCGGCGAGGTGGGTGAAGACGGACGGGCGGTCCAGCAGGATCCACAGCGGGCGCCGGGCGTCGGCCGGTGGCGGGTCGCCCGCCTGCCGGGCCAGGTTGATGGCGATGAGCCGCCGCTCGGTCTCCTGCGCGGCCCACTCCAGGCTCGCCAGCGCACCGGGCAGCGCGCACTCCACGGCCAGCACACCGTCCCGGCCGGTCAGGCACGCGTACTCACCCGTGCCGCCGCCGTCCACGATCAGGACGTCCCCGTACCGCAGGGCCTGCAGGGCGATCGAGCGCAGCAGGGTCGAGGTGCCGCTGCCGGGGTGGCCCATGGCCAGCAGATGCGGCTCGGTGGAGCGCACGCCGGTGCGCCAGACGACCGGTGGGACGTCGATCCGCTCCTTGCCGTAGGAGAGCGGGAGCGTGCGGTGGACCTCGCTCGGGTCGGTGAAGCCGAGGACGGTCTCGCCAGGCGCGGTGACGAAGTGCTGGGCGGGGATGTCGGCGGGCAGCGGCGGAAGGACCGTGAGGGTGAGCTGGTTGCCCTCCTCGTCCCATGTGAAGTGGTACTCGCGGCCCCGGCCGGCCTTCGCGGTGAGCAACTGCTCGATGCGCGCGCGGGCGTCGGGCTCGCCGTCCGGGAAGTAGGCGGGGTAGCGGATCACGAGCTGACCGACGCGCCCGGTGTCGTCGAACTCGTGGGCGGGGAAGGCCTTCTCCCACTCCCCGCCGTACGCGTACAGCGGCGCCGGGTCCTCGGCGCCGGAGAAGTACGGCACCAGGGCGTCGTAGAGGGACTGCAGCCGTACGGTCTGGGACTCGTCGGGCCCTTCGGGAGCCGGGGGCGTGCGGTCGCGGCCCTGCCAGGCCGCCGCCGACATCAGGGTGATGACGGCGAGCAGCGGCCCGTACGGCACCAGCACCACGGCCAGGATCACGGAGGCCACCAGGAACAGCAGCGGCCCGCGTCTGTCCTTCGGCGTGTCCACCCATCTGCGCCGCCCGGCCGAGGCCAGCCGGCGCAGCCCGCGCGTGACGGTGATCAGCGGGTGGAGGACGTCGGTGGCGCTGTCGGCCGCCGTCCGGGCCAGCTCCCGGCTCCGGGCGAGCTGCATCCGGGCGATCTGGGCGCTGTCCTTGCTCAGGATGCGGGGGAGAGGGCGCCGGGCCACTGCTGACTCCTGGTCGTGCGTGCGGGTGGGACGGGCGGGATCAGAACTTGAGGCCGCCCAGGAGACTGGCCAGGCTCTCGCCGCCGGCCTTGATGCTCGGGGCGATGGCCGTGCTCGACAGGTAGAAGCCGAACAGGGCCGAGACCGTGGCGTGCGAGCCCTTCAGGCCGTCCTTGCGGAAGAAGAGGAACACGACAACGCCGAGCAGGAACACGCCAGACAGGGAGAGGATCATTTCGGGCCTCCTGGTGTCGAAGGTGGGGGACAGTCACCATGAGTTCTTCCAGGATCACAGGATGTATCCATACGATTAAAGGTGCAACTGGGTGAAATGCGACTGATTTCGCCCACCCGACGGAGCCGCCCCGGCTTCGGCGGGCCAGGCCTGTTGCGTCCAGGGGCGTCTGTCGCTGATCTTTACCTCCGGCACATCGGGTCATGTGCCGCGCCAGCCAGTACGCTGGCGATTCACTCGTACGGCCGTGTCCCGCTCGCTGCCGTACGCTCCCTGCAGTCCCCGAAGTTTGAGGAGAGGCGGTCCCGCCGATGAGTGAAGCCCCCGACCCCGAGGTCGTGGAGCTGGCGACAAAGATCTTCGATCTGGCCCGGCAGGGGCAGACCGAGGCGCTCGTGGCGTACGTCGACGCCGGCGTTCCGGCCAACCTCACCAACGACCGCGGTGACTCCCTGGTGATGCTCGCCGCCTACCACGGCCACGCCGACGCGGTGCGTGCCCTGCTCACCCGGGGTGCCGCGGCGGACCAGATCAACGACCGGGGCCAGACCCCGCTCGCGGGTGCCGTCTTCAAGGGCGAGACCGCAGTGATCAAGGCGCTTCTGGAGGGTGGAGCCGACCCCGCCGCGGGCACGCCGTCGGCGGTCGACACCGCCCGCATGTTCGGCAAGACAGAACTCCTGGAGCTGTTCGGCGCGCACTGACGCGCATGTCCTGACCAGGTACGACACAGAAAACGGGGGAGGCGGTAAAGGGCCGCCGGAAATACGGTCGCGGCAGCGCAAACGGCCGGGTCATCATGACGACGTGATTCACGGACGCGATGGCTGGGCAGGTGTTGCCGCACCGCGCGGACCGTGATGCGGTCCGCCTGGGCCACAGACGAGAGGCAGAGAGAAATGGTCTTCAGCAAGCAAGAGACGGCGGGCGCTCCGACGTTGTGTCACGCGGCCAGGTAGTGCGTGTTCTCCGGTTGCGTCGACGCTTGATGTGAGGCTGTTTCCCATGTTCGATCCGGTCATAGCGCCCAGCGGTACGCTGCTCGGCCTGCTCCAGCGGGGCCGCGGCGACGGCACGCTGCACGCGCTCACCGCCCCGCGCGCCGAAGCGCTCGCGGCCCTGGACCACTGTGTGCTGCGCGATCCCCGCCACGACTGGCAGGTGGAGAACCGCTCCCTCTACTACGCCCGGCTCTACCTCGACCTGAACGGCGAGCTGGATGCCATCGAGGCGCACCTCTTCGACTCCGAGGACGTCCTCGACACCGACGAGTCCCGCACCGGCCTCGCCCTGGCCGTCCTCGGGCACCTCGCCTCCTACGGCAGGCTCGACGCGCTCGAACTCCTGCGCCGGTACGCCGCCCACGGGTCGAACTGGGCCTGGGCGCTGGACGAGCTGGCCCTGCGGGACGACGACGCCGGCCTGCGTGCCCTCGCCGCGCCCGTCCTGGCCCGCTTCACCACCGACCCCGAGGGCGAGGCCGAGCTGGCCGCCGCCGTGCGCGACGCCTTCGAGCCGAGGCCCTGGCGGCTGTGGGCGGAGGATCCGCGCGAATCGATCGCCACGCGCGTGCGTGCCGCACAGGAGACCGGCTGTTTCGACCGCTGGCAGCGTCAGATGCGGCCCAGCGGTCCGCGCCCCGGCTGGAGTGTGCGCGCCGTGTTCGAATGGGCCCAGCAGGGCATGGAGCGCGGTGCCGCCCTCCATGTGCCGGCCGCCCGCTGCCTGGTGGCCGTGGCGGGCCCCGAGGACCGGCCGGAGATCGTCCAGGCGGCGCGGACCGGGATGGACGGGGCCCGCTGCACCGCCCTGCGCTATCTCTCCGACAGCAACGACCCCGACGCCCTCGACCTGGTCGAGGCCGCGGTCGCCGACGGCACGGCCGTCGTCGTGGAGGCCGCCGTCGACGCCTTCGAACGGATGCGCAGTGTCGCCGCCGTCGACCGCGCGCGCCGCTGGGCCCAGCGCCCCGACGTGCTCGGTGCCGCCGCCGGACGCATGCTCGCCTGCCGCGGCGGCGTCCAGGACCGCGACCTCGTCCTCGGTGCCCTCCGTGAGGCCGTGCGCGGCGAGGGTCCCGACGCGCCGACCCTGTGGACGCTCGTCGACGGCGCCGGACGCCTCGGCATCGCCTGCGCGGCCCCCGTGCTGCGCCATGTCTACCGCGAGACCGCCTCTTCCCATCTGCGCGGCCGCGCGGCCCGCGCCCTGGCCGCCACCGACCCCTCCTTCGCCACCGGCTTCGCCGTCGAATGCCTGTGGGACTGCGAGGAGACCACACGCGAGATCGCCGCCCGGCACGCCGAGACCGGTGACGCCCGGGTCGTGGAGCGCCTTCGCCGCCTGGCCGCCGATCCGGCCGAGGAGGCGGAAGTGCAGACGGCGGTGCGCAGCCGCTTCGGACCCGACGCCGCCCTCGGCTGACCCCGCACACGCACATCGGTCCGGGCGGACGACCGCCCGCCGTGTGAACACCGGGTGTCCCGCAGGTCAGGCGGTCATGACGGCCGTCTGACCTGCTCGGGTGTGCAGCCCAACGCTCATGGGACGTTCCCCGGGCGGAAAGATCGAAGTTGACGCGGCCACGTCCTGCGCGGCGACAACACCCGTATGCGTGTCGTCATCGTGACCGAATCCTTTCCCCCCGATGTGAACGGCGTGGCCCACTGCGCGCTCCAGACCGCCCGGCACCTCGTAGATCGCGGTCACCATCCGCTCGTCGTCGCCCCCGCCCCCGCTCCCGGCAGTGGACCGGACACGGACGCCCCGTGCCCGGTCGTCCGGATCCCCTCCCTCCCGCTCCCCGGCTACCCTCAGGTCCGGGTCGCCCTCCCCAGCCGACGGCTCGCCGCGGCGCTCCTCGAACACCGCTCCGACCTGGTGCATCTCGCCAGCCCCTTCGTCCTCGGCGTCCGCGGCATGGCCGCCGCCGCCCGGCTGGGCATCCCGGCCGTCGCCGTCTACCAGACCGACCTGGCCGGATACGCCCGCACCTACATGGGGGCCGGTGAAGCGGCCGCCTGGCGGCGGATCCGCTCCGTGCACGCCGCCGCCGACCGCACCCTGGCCCCCTCCAGCGCCGCCCTCGGTGACCTGGAGGCGCACGGTGTGCCCCGGGTCCGGCTGTGGCCGCGGGGCGTGGACACCGTACGTTTCCGGCCAGAGCACCGTTCCGAGGCGCTGCGCCGCGAACTCGCCCCGCACGGCGAGCTGATCGTCGGCTACGTCGGCCGGCTCGCCCCCGAGAAGCACGTCGAACTCCTCGCCGGTGCCTGCGGCCTGGAGGGCGTCAAGGCCGTGGTGGTCGGCGACGGCCCCAGCCACGCCCCCCTGACCGAGGCGCTGCCCGGCGCCGTCTTCCTCGGCCGCCGCACCGGCCACGACCTCGCGCGGATCTTCGCCTCACTGGACCTGTTCGTGCACACCGGTCCCTTCGAGACGTTCTGCCAGACCGTCCAGGAAGCCATGGCCAGCGGGGTACCGGTGGTCGCGCCCGCCGCCGGCGGCCCGCTGGACCTGGTCGCCCACGGCCGCACCGGACTCCTCGTCCCACCGCGCGAGGCCACCGCCGTGACGGAGGCCGTCCGCACCCTGGCCGCCGACCCGGCCCGGCGGACCGCGTTCGGCGCCGCCGCCCGCACGATGGTCGAGGGCCGCACCTGGGCCGCCGTCGGCGACCAGCTGATCACCCACTACGGCGACGTCCTCGCGGCACGCAGGACGGCGGTGGCGGCATGACCGGCCAGTCCCTGCGCATCGTCCGGCTCGCCAACTTCGTCGCCCCGGCCTCCGGCGGCCTGCGCACCGCCCTGCGCGAGCTGGGCAGGGGCTTCCAGCTGGCGGGCCACGAACCCGTGCTCATCGTGCCCGGCGAACGGCACACCGACCGCGACACCGACCAGGGCCGGGTCATCACCCTGCCCGGCCCGCTGCTGCCCGGTACCGGCGGCTACCGCGTCCTGACCGACAAGCGCCGCGTGGCCGCCCTCCTGGAGCAGCTGGCCCCGGACCGCCTGGAGGTCTCCGACCGCACGACCCTGCGCTGGACCGGCCGCTGGGCCCGCCGCGCGCGCGTGCCCGCCGTGATGGTCTCCCACGAGACCGCCGACGGCGTGCTGCGCACCTGGGGCCTGTCCGAGAACCTCTCCCGCCGGGCGGCCGATGCCCTCAACACCCGCACCGCGCACGTCTACTCGCGGGTGGTGTGCACCACCGAGTTCGCCGAGCGCGAGTTCGTGCGCATCGGCGCGCGCAACGTCGTACGCGCCCCCCTGGGCGTCGACCTGATGGAACGCCACCCCGCGCTGCACGACCCGGGCCTGCGCACCCTGCACGCGCGCGGGGGAGAGGCGCTGCTCGTGATGTGCTCCCGGCTGTCGGTCGAGAAGCGCCCCGGCATCGCGCTGGACGCCCTGGACGCCCTGATACGGCGCGGGCGGCGGGCGGTGCTCGTGGTGGCCGGGGACGGGCCGCTCAGGGCCCGGCTGGAGCAGCGCGCGCGGGAGCGCGGGCTGCCCGTCACGTTTCTCGGGCACGTCTCCGACCGGACCGCGCTCGGCGCCCTCCAGGCGACCGCGGACGTCGCCCTCGCGCCCGGTCCCGCCGAGACCTTCGGGCTCGCCGCCCTGGAGGCCATGGCCTGCGGCACGCCCGTCGTGGCGAGCGCGTCCTCCGCGCTGCCCGAGGTCATCGGCTCCGCCGGGGCGACCGCGGCGGACCGCGGTGAGGCGTTCGCGGACGCCGTGGAACTGCTCCTGGACCGCGACGTGCGCACCCGGCGCGACGCGGCACGCGCGCGTGCGGAGTGCTTCGGCTGGGGAGCGGCCGTGGAGGCGTTCCTGGCGGCGCACGACGCGGAGGTGCTCCGCCCCGCCGCCGTGCGTCGCACGCTGCCGGAGGGTGTGGCATGAGACCCGTCCGTTTCGTCGCCCTGGGGGACTCGCTGACCGAGGGCGTGGGCGATCCCGTCGGTGACGGCTGGCGGGGCTGGGCCGCGCTGCTGGCGCCCTCCCTCGCCGCCACCCCCGGCACCGTGGAGTTCACCAACCTCGCGGTCAGCGGTGCGCAGACCCAGGACGTACGGGAACGGCAGACGCCGGCCGCCCGCGGACTCGGCCCCGACCTGGTGTCGGTGGTGATCGGCGTCAACGACACGCTGCGCCGCACCTTCGACATCCGGGCGGTGGCCACCCACCTCGACGACGTCTACGCGGCCTTCACCCGCGAGGGCGCCACCGTGCTCACGGCCTGCCTGCCCGACCCCGGCGCGATGCTGGGCCTGCCGGGTGCCCTGGCCCGCCCGCTGGCCCGCCGGCAACGGGCCGTCAACACGGTCGTCCACGCGCTGTCCGAACGCTACGGGGCCGTGCACCTGCACGCCGCGGACGGTGCCTGGATCACCGACCGGTCCCTGTGGAGCGCGGACCGGTTGCACCCCGGCGAGCGTGGCCACCGACAGTTCGCCGTCCGCTTCCACGCGCTGCTCACCGAAGCGGGCCGTGCGACGGGACAGGCACCGTCGTCCGTACCGGAGTTCCCCGCTCCGACCCGGGCGGCGAGCCTGCTGTGGCTGGCCACGGCGGGCACCGCCTGGGTGGCCCGGCGCTGCCGGGACCTGCTGCCGCAGCTGCTGCACCTGGCCGCCGACGAGCTGCACCACCGGGCCCGGGGCACCGGCGCTCTCCTCGACCTGCGGGCCTCGGAGGCGGCCTCCGCGGCGCTGGAGGCCCTGGCGGAGCGCGACGGCGAATGCGCCGGTTCCCGGCGGCACCCGGCCGGCCCGGGGCCGTTCGCTGGTCCGGGGCGTGCGGGTGTGACGCCGGGCGCGGCCACCGCGCAGGCTCCGGTCGGCGGGGCGGCGGTGCCGGGCGCGGCGCACGCGGTCACGCTGCCCGTCCGCGCGGCCCCGCCGACGGCCATGGCGGCTGAGGCGCCGGTCCCGGACGCGGCCGGTGCGGTCAGCGGGAGGGCGGTGGCGGGGACCGGCGTGATCACCGGATAGGGCGGCCGGTGGGCCGGCCGGGAACAGTGCCGGGACGCGTTCCCGGTGGCACCTGGATCGTGCCGAGCGCGGGCGGGACCCGACGCGCCGGACCGGCGCACCCGCGCGGATCGGCGCACCCGCCCCGGATCGGCGCACCCGCCCCGGATCGGCGCACCCGCCCCGGATCGGCGCACCCGCCCCGGACCGGCGCACCCGCCCCGGACCGGCGCACCCGCCCCGGACCGGCGCACCCGCCCGGGCCTGCGCCCGACCGCGGCCCGACCGTGGCCGGGGAGCGACGACACCGGACGTCGGCGTGCCGGAAGGGCAGACGGAGGATCGTTGAACGATCCTCCGATACGCATGTTGTTTCGTCCTGGTGCGTGCGGTTGAATTCCGGGCATGGCAGAGCAGCTGACGGCACTGGCCGACGACCGGGCGCTCCTGGGGCGTACGAGCACGGCGGAGCGGGTTTCGGACATCCTCCGCAGTCGTATCGCCGACGGGTTCTTCCCGCCCGGCACCCGGCTGTCGGAGGACGGCATCGGCGGGGCGCTCGGCGTGTCCCGCAACACCCTGCGCGAGGCGTTCCGGCTGCTCACGCACGAACGCCTGCTGGTGCACGAACTCAACCGCGGGGTGTTCGTGCGGGTCCTGACCGTCGAGGACGTCCAGGACATCTACCGCACCCGCGCCCTGGTCGAATGCGCCGTCGTCCGCGGGCTCGGTGAGGCGCCGTACCGGCTGGACGGTGTCGCCGCGGCGGTCGCCGAGGGAGAGGCGGCGTCCGCCGGCACGGACTGGAAAACCCTGGGCACCGCCAACATCCACTTCCATCGGGAACTGGTCGCCCTCGCCGGCAGCGAACGCACCGACGAGCTGATGCGCAGCGTCTTCGCCGAACTGAGGCTCGCCTTCCACGTCGTCGACGACCCGCGCCGGCTGCACGAGCCCTACCTGGTCCGCAACCGGCAGATCCTGCAGGCGCTGCAGGACGGGGACAAGGGCGAGGCGGAGCGGCTGCTGGAGACGTACCTCACCGATTCGCTGGAGCGGGTGGTCGAGGTGTACCGGCGGCGCGTCGCCCCGTAGGGAGCGCGGGACCCTATCCATCCACGGCTCCGTCGCGGGGCGCGCGCCCCACCGGGGAACCGATCCGCGCGGTCGGCGAAGACGTACAGCGCTGCCCACCGAACCGGCGGACCCGCACCGTTTGGGTCGATGTCAGACCAAGGACCTAGTCTGTGCACCGTGACTTCGCCTGCATCGACGGACAGCGTTCCGCCCCAGCTCAGCGCGGGGCCGCGCCCGGCACCGGGCCCGGCCGCCGACGAGGGGCTGGCACGTCGGCTGCGCGCGCTCGCCTGCACCGCGCCGCTGCACGACCTCGACGCGCGCAAGGCCAACCTGGCCGGTGAGTACTCGGTGTACGGCATGGCCGAGGTGGCCCTCGCCGCCATCGACCTGGTCACGCTCAACATGGACTTCGACACCGGCGCCGACCACGAGCAGATCGTCGCCCGGCTCGTCCCGCGCATCGCCGCCCAGGCCCCGCACCGGCCGACCGCCGAGCACGAGCGCGTGGCCCGCTGGGTGCTGGAGAACCTGATCAACGTCGGCAGCGTCGACCGCGGCTTCCGCGCCGTCTACGGCACCTTCGCGCCGGACGGCACGTACGTCCGCAGGGACTACGACTTCAAGCTGATCGAAGAGGTCCCCGGCCCCGGCGGCACGGTCTACCTGCGCACCACGGACGAGGCGGTCAACGTCCTGGTCGGCGCCCTCGACACCGACGTCACCAGCGCCCAGATCGCCGCAGAGGTCAAGCTGGAGGTCCTGATCAACCGCGGCCGGCTCGCCGACGCACAGCTCGCCGCCGAGCAGGCCCGCTACCGCACCGTGCAGTACTCGGAGACGCTGCGCCGCGCCCTGGAGGCCACCCGGCGCAACGTCCGCGCGGTCGACTGGCTCAACTCGGTGCCCGACATGATCGCCGAGGCCCTGGACCACGTCGCCGACCGCTACCGCCACGAGAACGCGATCCTCACCAACATCCGCAAGGCCCGCGACGAGACCGAGGAGCCCGAGCACAAGCGCCGGGCCGCCGAACTCGTCGACATCGTCAAGGACTGCATCCGGCGGCACACCCAGCTCCAGTCGCGGCTGCTGGAGGCGGGCCCGCTCTTCCGCGCCGAGCAGGACCGGCAGGCCTTCGCCACCCCGGCGACGACGTCCGGGATCGACCTGTACGGCCACCTCGTCGCCCCCGTCCTGCCGCTGCCCCTGGAGCAGGCGATCCACGTCACCGACGCGTTCTTCGCGCACGGCACGGGGCTGCGCACGCCCGTGTCCGTACGGGTGGCCGATCTCGTCGACATACTGCTGACCCCACCGGTGGAGCGGGAGCATCTGGGCGCGGAGATGCCGGAGCCGGATCTGATCGCCACACCGGACGACAGCCGGTTCAGCGAGGAGCAGCTCGCCGCCGCGACGGAGCTGCTGGATCTGCCGGCCGACGCACCGCGCAGGCTGTCGGGCCTGCTGGCCGAGGCCCGCCGGACCGGCGATCCCGATCTGGCGTACCTGGTCGCGCTGCTGGCCGTCCACGCGGCCAGCCCCGCCGTGGGGACCGCCTACCGGCAGGGCGAGGAGAAGCTGCTGTTCGCCGTGGACGACGGGACCGAGCTGGACGATCCCGAGTTCGGCGGGGCGGATCTCATCGTGGGGACCGCGTTGCTGGACGCGGTGGGGATGGCCGCGGACAGGACGGAGGCGGCGTGATGGCTGCGCCGGTGGGCGCGTGCGGGTGCGCCGCGGCTCGCCGGGCCCCGCGGCACGGCCGCGGCCCGATTCCGTCCCGCGCCCCTGAACACGCCGCACCCGCCCTCAGTTTCAAGATCAAGGAGTTGTGTCCGTGACCGAGCACGTCGACCGGAGTGAGCCCGAGCCCGCCGCCGCGCCGGCCGGTTCCGCCGTCACCCCTGCCGACGCCGCCGACGCGGCGCGGCTCGTCGCCTTCGGGCTGCAGCCCAAGCTGCAGCCCGCGCGGGACCAGGAGTACACCGAGTTGCTGCGCCGGTACCGCGACGACCCGGCGTTCGCCCGGCTCGCCGACGCCGTCGCCGCCGGTCTGGGGCTCGTCGTGCTGGAGGTGTCCCCGCGCGCGGGCATGGCCGTGACCGCCGCCGAGGACTCGGTGTTCGCCGTCCGCATGGGTGACTACGCGCGTCGCACCACCGCCGACTCGGGCGACCGCTTCCTGCACGGCCTCGCCCATCTCGCCGCGGCCGCACTGGCCTTCCCGCGTCCGGAGGACCTGGCCGACGACTCCTACATCGGCCGCGTCACCGTCAACGGCGTCGACGCCTTCGTAAGGCAGGCCTGCCGGCGCCTGGAGGAGCGCGCCGAGGAACTGGGCGAGAACACCGACCCGGCGACCGACGCGCCCGGCCTTGAGGCCGCCTGGCGGATCTGGGCCAGACGCAGCGCCACCGGCGCCACCAAGGACGCCCGCCGGCCCGCCGCCTCCACCACCGGCATCGTGGCCAAGGCCCTCGCCTTCCTCACCGACTCGGGCTTTCTGCAGCGCACCGGCGAGGACAGCGGCGGCACGTACCGCACCACCGCCCGTTACCAGCTCCAGGTCCGCGACCTGGCCGGCAGCGCCGCCCTGGCCGAACTGCTGGAGCTGGGCGTCGTACCGGTGACCGACGGCACGGCCAGCCTGCTGCCCGCCGAGGACACCGAGGACCTGGACCTGGTGGCCGACGCCGGGCTGCCGTTCCACTCCTGACCCCCGCACCACCGCACGATTCCGCACACCTACGAAGACTTACGACGAGAGTCCGCCATGTACGAGCTGTCCCGGGTCCGCCTCTACTCCATCGGTCCCGCCGGTGCGCGCTACGCCGACACCGTGCTTGACCTGCGGGGTGTCGGAGAGCCCGTGCCCGACCCGGCGCCCACCCAGGCGGAGTTCTTCGAGGAGGAGCCGGCTGGCCCGCCCCGCCGGCCGGCGCCCGCGGGCGTGCTCTTCCTGGAGAACGGCGGCGGCAAGTCCGTCCTGCTCAAGCTGATCTTCTCGGTGATGCTCCCGGGCCACCGCAACACCCTCGGCGGCGCCAGCTCCGGTGTGCTGCGCAAGTTCCTGCTCGCCGACGACTGCGGGCACGTGGCACTGGAGTGGCAGCACGTGCAGACCGGCGAGTGCGTCGTCGTCGGCAAGGTCAGCGAATGGCGTGGCCGGCAGGTCTCCAACGACCCCCGCAAGTTCGCCGAGGCCTGGTACTCGTTCCGGCCCGGCCCGGGGCTCAGCCTGGACGGTCTGCCCGTCGCCGAGTCCACCGCGGTACGGCCGTCCGCCGAGGGCACCTCGGGTGCCCAGGGCCGGCGCCGCACCATGAAGGGTTTCCGGGACGCCCTGACCGAGGCGGGCAAGGCCTACCCGCACCTGGAGGTGCACTGGGAGGAGATCCACGACCGCTGGATCGAACACCTCGGCGACCTCGGCCTCGACCCCGAACTCTTCCGCTACCAGCGGGAGATGAACGCCGACGAGGGAGAGGCGGCCGGCCTCTTCGCGGTCAAGAAGGACTCCGACTTCACCGACCTGCTGCTGCGCGCGGTCACCGACACCCGGGACACCGACGGCCTCGCCGATCTCGTCAGCGGGTTCGGCAACAAGCTGGGCCGGCGCGCCGAGCTGATCGCCGAGCGGGACTTCACCGCCGGGTCGGTCGACCTGCTCGGGCGGATCGTCGAGGCCGCCGACGCCCGCTCACGCGCGCGTGACGTGCACGGCGGCGCCGAGCGCCGCACCCGTACGCTCGCCCGGCGGCTGTCCGCCCGGGCCGTGCGGGAGCGGGTGCGGGCCGCCGACCTCGCCCAGCGGGTCACGGCCGCCGCGTACGCCGTCACCCACTCCGAGGGCGGGCGGGAGCGCAGCGCCCTGATCGCCGCCGAACTCGCCTACCGGCACGCCTCCCTGGCACTGGCCGCCGCCGAGAAGTCCGCCGCCGCGCAGAAGCGCGAGCTGGCCGACGCGCGCACCCTGCACTCCGCCTGGCAGGCCGCCGAGGCCGTGCTGCGCCACCGGGCCGCCGCCGACCGCGTCGCGCGTGTGTCCGCCGCCATCCAGGAGGCCGAGCGGGACGCCGCGCCCGCCCTCGCCGCGCGTGCCAAGGCCGCCGTCGACCTCGTACGGGCCCTGCACACGGCCGCCGGGAGCGCCGAGGCCCTCGCCAACGAGGAGGAGGAGCGCTCCGCCGCGCTCCAGGAGGTCAGCGACTGCGCCTACCGCGACTCCACCACCGCCGCGACCGAGGCACAGCGCGCCCGCAGTGAGGCCGGACATCTGCGCCAGCGGCTCACCGAGGTCGAGCAGGAGACCGCCGAGGCCGTCCGCGCCGGCTGGCTCGACGACAGCGCACCGGACGCCGACCCGGCCCGTGCCGCGCTCGCCGCCAGCGACGCCGAGAAGACCGCCGTCACCGCCTGGGACGCGGCCCGCGAGGCCGCCCGCAAGGTCACCGAGCACGCCCGCGAGGCGGCCTCCGCCGAGTCCCGTGCGGAGCTGACCGCGGCCCGCGCCGCCGACGCCGCGACGGCGACCGAGCGCGCCTACGAGGCCGAGCGGCGCCTTGCCGAGTCCCTGGCCGCCGAGGAGCGGCTCGCGGAACTGCTGAGCCTGCCCGGTGCGCCCGCGGCCGCGCACGCCGGGGTGCCCGGCCCACGGTCCGGCGCCGACGACACGATGGGGGCCCCGGACGGCGCGACCGGGGGGAGCGCCGGCCGGCAAGCGGACGGCTCCGCGGGCGGGCGATCCGCAGAACCGACGGGACCGGGCGCCGACGGCACCACGGGTGCCGAAGCGCCCTTCGCACCCGAGGAACTCGACCGCTTCGCCGACGAGTTGCGCGCGCTGCTCGACGACGCCGTGTCGACCGCCGAACGCCACCTGTTCGACCTGCGCACCGCCGCCGCCGACGACTCCCGCATCCTCGGCGCGCTCGGCGACGGCGGGCTGCTGCCGCCCGGCCCGGACGTGCTGGCCACCGTGGAGTTCCTCGGCGAGCACGGCATTCCGGCACTGCCCGGCTGGCGCTATCTCGCCCAGGCCGTCGACCCCGCCGACCACGCGCGCGTGCTCGCCGCCCGGCCGGAACTGGTCGACGGTGTGATCATCACCGACCCGGACACGCACGCGCGTGCCCGTGACGCACTCGCCGACGCCGCCCTGCTGCCGCGCTCCGCCGTCGCCGTCGGCACGGCGGCCGCCCTGCTCGCCCCGGCCCCCGCCGCCGACGCCACCCCGGGCGACGTCTTCCTCGTGCCACCGAACCCGGCCATGCACGACGAGCACGCCGCCGACGAGGAACGCCAGGCGCTGCGCGCGCGGGCCACCGCACGCGACGAGGAGATCCGCGCCCTGGCCGCCCGCCTCGGCAAGGACCGCGAACTGGCGGCCCGGCTCGCCTCCTGGCGCACCGGCTGCCCCGCCGGACGCCTCACCGAACTGGCCCGGACCGCCCAGGAAGCCCGCGCGTTCGCCGAGGAGGCCGAGGCCGAGCTGGCCGAGGCGCGCACCCTGCGCGCGGAGGCCGACGAGGTCGCCGCCGAGGCCGTACAGGTCCGCGACGAGCGGCAGGAGGCCGCGCAGAGGGCCCGCCGCGCCGCCGACGCCCTCGCCGGACTCGCCTACCGGCTGCGCGAGCGGGCCGGCTGGCAGGCCCGCCTGCGGGAACTCGCCGACGAGGCAGCGGAGTCCGAAGCCCGTGCCCAGGCCTGCCTGGAGCGTGCCCGCGCCGCCGACGAGGACCGCCGCGCCGCCCAGCGCGCCGCTGACGACGCCCGCCGTACCGCGCGTGCCCTGCGGGCCGAGCGCTCCGAGATCGCGGGCGCCCCCGACGACGTACCGGTCGAGGACACGGACGCCCCCACGGCGTCCCTGCCCGCCCTCCGCGAGGCCTACCGGGCCGCCTCGCAGGTGTACGAGAAGGTCGGGGTCGGCGCGGACCTGCGCGCCGAACAGGCCCGCGCGGAGAGCGACGAGAGCGCCGCCCGCGCCGAACTCGACCGTCTCAGCAACAAGGTCCGCACCCGCGCCGAGCAGCTGCTTCAGTCGCCCGACGGCTCCGACGGGCCGTCCCGGCAGGCGGCCGCCGCACGCGCGGAGGAGCTGGTGCAGCTCCTGGAGACCCGTACGTCCAGCGCCAGCGAGCAGCTCGGCCGGCTGCGCGGCGAGGCAGAGCGGCACGCCCCCGAGGACGGCGAGGCGCACACCGAGCTGCCCGAGGAGCTCGTCCCGCGCGACGCCGAGCACGCCCAGGCGCTGCTGCGCACCGCGACGGGCGAACTCGCCGCCCGCACCGGGGCCCTGGCCGAGGCACGCGAGGCGCACGCCGAGCTGCTGGAGGCCCACCGGGCCGCCGAGGACGCGGCCGGCGGCTTCGACGAGATCGCCGCGATGCTCCGGGACCTGCTGCGCGAACACGCCGCCGAGGAGGAGCAGGAGGAACCGGAGCCGTACCCCGGGAGCCTGGAGGAGGCCCGGCAGTCCGCCGCCGAGGCCCGCCGCTCACTGCGTGGCTGCGCCGCCGACCTGTCCGCCGCCGAGGCGGCCGTGCGCGAGGCGAGCGACGTACTCGTCCGGCACGCCAACTCCACGCGCTACGAGCAGGTCCGCACCCCCGCCCGGCAGCAGATCCGCGAGCTGCCCGCGTCCGCGCTGCCCGAGCACGCCCAGAAGTGGGCCGACGCCTTCGCGCCCCGACTGCGCGTCCTGACCGACGAGCTGGCGCAGCTGGAGCGCAACCGCGACTCGATCGTGGACCGGCTGCGAGGGCTCGTGGAGTCGGCGCTGGCCACGCTCAGGTCCGCCCAGCGGCTCTCCCGGCTGCCGGAGGGGCTCGGGGAGTGGTCGGGACAGGAGTTCCTGCGCATCCGCTTCGAGGAACCCGATCAGGCCACCCTCACCGAACGCCTCGGTGAGGTCATCGACGAGGCCACGCGCGCGGCCGTGAAGAAGAACTCCGACCTGCGCCGCGACGGGGTGTCACTGCTGCTGCGCGGCGTCGCGGCGGCGCTGCAGCCGAAGGGCGTGGCCGTCGAGATCCTCAAGCCCGATGCCGTACTGCGCGCCGAGCGCGTCCCGGTCGGACAGATGGGCGACGTGTTCTCGGGCGGCCAGCTGCTCACGGCGGCCATCGCGCTGTACTGCACGATGGCCGCGCTGCGCTCGAACGACCGGGGGCGGGACAAGCACCGTCACGCCGGCACGCTGTTCCTGGACAACCCCATCGGCCGCGCCAACGCCACGTACCTGCTGGAGCTCCAGCGCGCCGTGTCCGACGCGCTGGGCGTCCAGCTGCTCTACACCACCGGTCTGTTCGACACGACCGCCCTGGCCGAGTTCCCGCTGGTCATCCGCCTGCGCAACGACGCCGACCTGCGGGCGGGCCTGAAGTACATCAGCGTGGAGGAACACCTCCGGCCCGGCCTGCCCCAGCAGCCCAAGGCGGGAGAAGCGGGGCACAGCGAGATCACGGCGACGAGGATGTACAAGAAGCCGACCCCGAGCGCCCCGTAGGGCGCCCGGGCACCGGCCGGGCCGCGCCGGCGGCCCGTGATCGCCTGGCCCGTGATCGCGCGGCGCGCAGGCGGCCGGCGCCATGCCTGCCCCACGCCTGAGCGCCCCGCCTCAGAGGTGCGACAACTGCCCGGCGCCGCCCCGTCGGCGTATCCGCTCCTGCTCGCTCAGGGCCGCGCGCTCCTCGCGGCGGCGGGCGCGTCGCTCACGGCGCAGTGCGCGGGCCGTGCTGCTCGGCTCGGACACCACGCCATACCGCTGGCTCCACACCTGGCGGGTCACCCACACGTCGACCACGGCCCAGGTGGCCACCACCGTGCTCGCCACACCGCTGATCACCATGGGGAAGGCCAGCCAGGACCCGGCCAGCGTGCACAGGAAGGCCACCATCGCCTGGATCAGCGTCACCGCGATGATCAGGACCGCCCGCACCGCCGCCGTACGCACCGGATCCGGCAGCGGGTGCCGCCGGGCGGGCTCCTCGACCCACAACGGCCGGTGGTCCTGCTGCTGTTCGCCGGCGAACTCCCCGGCGCGGCCGGGCGCCGGAATGCCGCGATCCGGCGCCTCCACACCCCGCCGTGCCGTCGAGCGCCCCGCCACGCTCTCCTCGGGCGCCTCGCGCCGCTCCGCCGTGCCCATCACCGTGTCACTCCCCACCGCCAGCAGACCGCTCGCCCCGGAGTCACAGGACTCCGACTCCCCAGTGGCTGCCCGGCTTGCGCTGTTTTACGCCGCCGGGGTGCGGGATGCGGCTCCTGTGGCCGATTCCGCCCCCATTTCCCGTAGAGAAGGACGCACGGGAGCACGGGAAGATTCCCCGCCGGCGAAAAAAACAAGCCAACCGCCCGGCCGTGACATCCCGGTCGGGCCGGGCGTGGATACCGGATCGCGGTGGCAATCTCCCGTAATGCCCGGACAACTCGCCATCTCTCGCGGCGGGAGCGGAAGTTAACCTTCCGGACGTGTCTTCGAGTTAACTGTGAGGCGGTAGTAGGCTCGCGCCGTTTGTTGACGTACATGTGCACCCCCGACCTGCGGGGGTCGAGCTGGGGGAGGCCATGCGCTTTCGCGGGAAGTCCATCCGCCGGAAGATCGTGGCGCTGCTTCTCGTGCCGCTGGTGTCCCTGACCGCCATCTGGGGCTTCGCAACGGTACTCACCGGGCGTGAAGTCGCCCGGCTGTTCCACGTGACGGACGTCAGACAGGACATCGGCTACCCCGCCGAGGACGCCGTCCGCGTCCTCCAGCAGGAACGCCGGCAGACCCTCGTCTACCTCGCCGACCCGCGGGCCGCCGACGCCCTCTCCGCGCTGCAGCGCACCCGCACCGCCACCGACCGGGCGATCGCGAGGATCCGGAAGAACGCCGGTGACCACGACGTCCTCGACGCCATGGACGCGGACGACAGCGAACGCCTCACCGCCGCCCTCGACTCCTTCGACGGCCTCGACTCCCTGCGCCGCACCGTCGAGGCGGGTACGGTCACCCGCGCTCAGGCCCTGCACCTCTACAACCGCCTCGTCGACCCCTGCTTCACCCTGCTCGGCGCGCTCGAAGGCATCGACGACGTCGAACTGGACGCACAGGCCCGCGCGATGGTCGACATCGGCCGCGCCCGCGAACTGCTCTCCCGCGAGGACGCCCTGCTCGGCTCCTCCCTCGTCGTCGGCCGGCTCACCCGCCACGAGACCCGCGACATCTCCGACCTCGTCGCCCAGCGCACCGTCCTGTACGACGTGAGCCTGCCGCTGCTGCCCGCCGCCGAACGCGAACGCTACGAACGCTTCTGGAACAACGCCACCACGGCCCCCCTGCGCGCGGCCGAGCAGGCCGCCGCCGGCACCGACTCCGGCACGCCCCGCGGTGTCACGGCGCAGAGCTGGGACGCCGCCGCCGCGAGCGTGCTGGACGACCTCGGCGCCCTCGACGACCAGGTGGGCGACCGCTTCCAGGACCGCACCCGCCCCGTGGCCGTCGAGGTCATCGCGCAGGCGGCCGTCGCGGGCCTCCTCGGGCTGGTCGCGCTCGTGCTCTCCCTCGTCCTGTCGGTCCGGGTCGGCCGCGGACTCATCCGCGACCTGCGCCAGCTGCGCCTGGAGGCGCACGAGGCCTCCGGGGTCCGGCTGCCCAGCGTGATGCGCCGCCTGTCCGCCGGTGAGCAGGTCGACGTCGAGACCGAGGCGCCGCGCCTGGAGTACGACAAGAACGAGATGGGCGAGGTCGGCCAGGCCCTCAACACCCTTCAGCGGGCCGCCGTCGAAGCCGCCGTCAAACAGGCCGAACTGCGCTCCGGCGTCTCCGAGGTCTTCGTCAACCTCGCCCGCCGCAGCCAGGTGCTGCTGCACAAACAGCTCACCCTGCTCGACGCCATGGAGCGCCGCACCGAGGACACCGACGAACTCGCCGACCTCTTCCGCCTGGACCACCTCACCACCCGCATGCGGCGGCACGCCGAGGGTCTGGTGATCCTCTCCGGCGCCGCACCCTCCCGGCAGTGGCGCCGCCCCGTGCAGCTGATGGACGTCGTGCGTGCCGCCGTCGCCGAGGTCGAGGACTACGAACGCATCGAGGTCCGGCGCCTGCCCCGCGTCGCCGTCACCGGCCCGGCCGTCGCCGACCTCACCCACCTCGTGGCCGAACTCCTGGAGAACGCCACCGTCTTCTCGCCGCCGCACACCGCCGTACAGGTCCTCGGCGAGCGGGTCGCCAACGGCTTCACGCTGGAGATCCACGACCGGGGGCTCGGCATGACGGCCGAGGCACTCCTGGACGCCAACCTGCGCCTGGCCGAGACCCCCGAGTTCGAACTCTCCGACACCGACCGGCTCGGCCTGTTCGTGGTCAGCCGGCTCGCCCAGCGCCAGAACGTCCGTGTCTCCCTCCAGCCGTCGCCCTACGGCGGTACCACCGCGGTCGTCTTCATCCCCGACGCGCTGCTGAGCGACGACGTACCGGACACCAACGGCATCGGTTTCCGCCTCGACCGGGACCGCCCCGTGAAGGGCACCGGGCAGACGGCGGACCGTGCCGTCGGACGCTCCGCGGTGCCGGCGCAGCTGCCCGGCGGGCCCACCTCCCTGCTGGACGGCCCCGTCGAGCTGGAGGCGCCCGTGGATCTCGACGCCGTCGACGACTTCCCCGGCGTCCTGGCCGACGAGGAGAGCGAGCGCGGCGGACTGTTCCGGCCCCGCCGCCCCCGCCCCCGCTCCCGCGCCGACGACCCGGTGTCCGCCTCCGCTTCCGCCGACCGCATGCCGCGCGACGAGGCCGGTGAGCGCGGCCCCATACCGTTGCCGCGCCGGCAGGCCCCCAAACTGGTCAGCTCGCACGGCAAGCCCGTCACCGACCAGCGCACCCGGCGCGACGAAGGGGACCAGCAGGCCGCCGCCGCGCCCCGCCGCCCCGAGACCGGCGGGCCCGCCCCGCTGCCCGCCCGCCGGCGCACCACTGTTTCCCGGCGCCCCGCCGAACTCACCGATCGCGCCGCGGACCGCGGCGCGGCTCCCGCCGCCGGCACCGGCCCGGCCCCCGGTGTTCCGGCGCTGCCCCGCCGCACCCGGACCGGGTCGGCCATCGGGGACGGCGCGGGTGCCGCGCCGCGGTCGGACGGCGGCGTGACCGGCCGGCCGGACGGGGACGTCACGGGCCGACCGGCCGCCGGTGCCGCGGAGTGGCCGGAGCCGGGGTTCATGGAGCCGCTGGACGAGGGCCTGGGGCTGCCTCCCGATGAGCGGGTCCGTTTCGGTGACGGCGCGGCCGGACCCCACGATGAGCAGGGACGTTTCGGCGGGGGAGTGGTGGACCCCGCGGGCAGGCGGTACCGCTTCGGTGATCCGGCCGAGCCGGCCGGCGAAAGGTTCCGGCCGGGTGATGACCCGGCCGAGCCCCCCATCGCGGGAGCCTTCCGGCCGGGTGCCGGCGCGGCCGCGCTCACCGGCTATGAGTCCCGTCCCAGCGGCGGCCCTGTCCGGCCCCCCGGCGAGACAGCCGGGTTCGGCGGCGACGCGACGGGATTCGACGGCCCGGCGGCCGGATTCCGCACCGATCCGGGCCGGCCCGGCGGTGCGCCTCCGACCACCCGGGACACGACCCCACCGGCCGAAGCCACCGGCCCCACCGAAGCCACCGGCCCCACCGAAGCCACCGGCCCCACCGAAGCCACCGGCCTCACCGGCACCGGCGGCCCCGTGGGCACCGGGGCGGGCGCGGAGCCGCCCACCGGAGCCCTGCCCCGGCGGGTTCGCCAGGCCAGCCTGGCCCCTCAGCTCAAGCAGGACACCGCACGGCGCGCCGAACGCGCCGCGCAGCCCGCCGACCGCGACGCCGAGGAGGTCCGCAGCCGGATGGCCTCGCTCCAGCGTGGCTGGCAGCGTGGCCGGCGGGAGAACGCCGCGGGCGACGGGGCCCACAACGGCACAGCACAAGGAACGACTAAGGGGGACGGTCGATGACCGCACCGAAGGCGACCGGCCACACGGCGACGAACAAGGGGGAGCTGAACTGGCTCCTGGACGACCTGGTCGACCGCGTCGCCAGCATCCGCAAGGCCGTCGTCCTGTCCGGCGACGGCCTGCCAACGGGTGTGTCCAAGGACCTGACCAGGGAGGACAGCGAGCACCTGGCCGCCGTCGCCTCCGGCTTCCACAGCCTCGCCAAGGGCGTGGGCCGGCACTTCGAAGCGGGCAGCGTCCGGCAGACGGTCGTCGAGCTGGACGACGCCTTCCTCTTCGTCACCGCCGCCGGCGACGGCAGCTGCCTCGCCGTCCTCTCCGACGCCGACTCCGACGTCGGGCAGGTCGCCTACGAGATGACGCTCCTGGTCAAGCGGGTCGGCGTGCATCTGGGCGCGGCGCCCCGCACCGATCTCCCCGCAGGCGGGTAGTGGGATGACATGAGCGGAGAGGGTCAGGGAAGAAACCACTGGTTCGACGACGACGCCGGACCGGTCGTCCGTCCGTACGCCATGACGCGCGGCCGCACGGCGAGTACCGCGCAGCACCGGCTGGACCTGATCGCGGTGGTCGTCACGGAACCCGAGGCCGGCGATCCGGAAACGGATCCGACGCTGTCGCCCGAGCATGTGGAGATCGTCGGGCTCTGCCGCGACGAACCGCAGTCGGTCGCCGAACTCGCCGCCGACCTCGACCTGCCGATCGGCGTGGTGCGCGTCCTCATCGGCGACCTCGTGCACGCGGAACTCGTCCATGTCTCGCGTCCGGTGCCCCCGGCCGAGCTGCCGGACGAGAGCATTCTGCGCGACGTGATCAACGGTCTCCGGGCCCTGTGACCGGTACGGAAGCGGAATGCGGAGTACCGCCGTGACAGGCCGGCACCCGCCGCACGGACACCGAGTCCCGGCACGGCAGTCGCCGTGCAGGCGCGAGAAGCCGGGGGTTGCGCACAGGAGCGGCGGCGACGGCCGGGAGCGCCGGTCCGGTCGTACGGCCATCGGACCCGGCCCGCGCGGCCGGGCCGACGTCGGTCCGGGCGGCTCACCCGGCCTCGCCACCCCAGGCGGACCCCCTGGCGGCGGCCACGGCCGGCCGTCGCCCGACCCCCATCTAGCAGGAGAAGAGACCGATGATCTTCGGGCGTTCTGAGCGAGGCAAGCCCCCGGTCGAGCCGGTCACGCTCAAGATCCTCGTGGCCGGTGGCTTCGGCGTGGGCAAGACGACCCTCGTCGCAGCGGTCAGCGAGATCAGACCGCTGCGCACCGAGGAACTCCTCACCGAGGCCGGGCGTCCGGTCGATGACACCAGCGGGGTGGAGGGCAAGCACACCACCACGGTGGCCATGGACTTCGGCCGCATCACGCTCCGCGAGGACCTGGTGCTGTACCTCTTCGGCACACCGGGGCAGGAACGGTTCTGGTTCATGTGGGACGAGCTGTCCGAGGGCGCGCTCGGCGCCGTCGTCCTCGCCGACACCCGCCGTCTGGAGGACTGCTTCGCCGCCGTGGACTACTTCGAGCGGCGCTCCATCCCCTTCGTCGTCGGGGTCAACTGCTTCGAGGGAGCGTCCCGCTACCCGGCCGGGGTCGTCCGGCAGGCCCTCGACCTGGACGAGGGCGTCCCCGTCCTGCTGTGCGACGCGCGTGACCGGGAATCGGTGAAGGACGTGCTCATCGGGGTGGTCCAGCACGCGATGGACCACGCGGCCGACCGCCGCCAGGCCGCCCTCGGCTGACCGGCGGGCACGGCCCGTACCCCCGCCGACCGGGGTACGGGCCGTGGTCCGGTGAGGGCGGCACGCACGCGCGCGTGCCGTGAATGGCTACACGCCGTCCTCCTCCAGCCAGCCGAAGCTCTTCTCCACGGCCTTGCGCCAGTTGCGGTACTCGCGGTCGCGTACCGACGGCTCCATCGCCGGCGTCCACTCCGCGTCCCGCTGCCAGTGCGACTTCAGCTCGTCCAGGTCGTTCCACACGCCTGTCGCCAGACCGGCCGCGTAGGCGGCGCCCAGACAGGTCGTCTCCGACACCCGGGGCCGGATCACCGGCACGCCGAGGACGTCCGCCTGGTGCTGCATGAGCAGGTTGTTCTTCGTCATGCCGCCGTCGACCTTCAGGGTGGTGATCCGCACCCCGGAATCCTGGTACATGGCGTCCACGACCTCCCGGGTCTGCCAGCTCGTCGCCTCCAGCACCGCGCGCGAGAGATGGGCCTTCGTGACGTACCGGGTGAGACCGGTGACCACACCGCGCGCGTCGGAGCGCCAGTAGGGCGCGAACAGGCCCGAGAACGCGGGCACGATGTAGGCGCCGCCGTTGTCCTCGACGCTCGCCGCCAGCGTCTCGATCTCGTCGGCGGTGCGGATGATCCCGAGCTGGTCGCGGAACCACTGGACCAGCGCGCCCGTTATCGCTATGGACCCCTCCAGGCAGTACACCGGCGCCTCCCCGCCGATCTTGTAGCCCATCGTCGTCAGCAGCCCGCTCTTGGACGGCACCGGCCGGTTCCCGGTGTTCAGCAGCAGGAAACTGCCGGTGCCGTAGGTGTTCTTCGCGGTGCCCACGTCGTAGCAGGCCTGCCCGAAGACGGCGGCCTGCTGGTCGCCCAGCGCGGAGGCGACGGGCACGCCGGCGAGCTGCCCGACCGCCGTGCCGTACACCTCGGCGGAGGACCTGATCTCGGGCAGGACCGCCTCGGGCACGTTCATGGCGCTCAGGATGCCCGGATCCCACTGCAGCGTCTCCAGGTTCATGAGCAGGGTGCGGCCGGCGTTGGTGACGTCGGTGACGTGCCGGCCGCCGTCGGGGCCGCCGGTGAGGTTCCAGATCAGCCAGGAGTCGATGGTCCCGAAGGCGATCTCGCCGCGTTCGGCCCGCTGCCTCAGGCCGGGCACATGGTCCAGCAACCAGGCCGCCTTGGGCCCGGAGAAGTAGCTCGCCAGCGGCAGTCCGGTCGGCTCGCGGAAGCGGTCCTGGCCGTCCGCGCCGCCCAGTTCCCTGCACAGGGCCGCGGTGCGGGTGTCCTGCCAGACGATCGCGTTGTGCACGGGCTTGCCCGTGGCGCGGTCCCACAGGACCGTCGTCTCCCGCTGGTTGGTGATGCCGAGCGCGCTCAGCTGGTCGGCGCGCAGCCCGGCCTTGGCGAGTGCCCCGGCCACCACGGCCTGCACCTTGGACCAGATCTCGGTCGCGTCGTGCTCCACCCAGCCCGGTTGGGGGAAGATCTGGCGGTGCTCGCGCTGGTCGACGGCGACGATGGCACCGGCGTGGTCGAAGATGATGCAACGGCTGGACGTGGTGCCCTGGTCGATGGCGGCGACGTACTTCTCGGCGGTGTCCGTCATGGCTGTCCCTGGGTCGCTGGGTCGCTGGGTCGGATCGCTGGGCATGCGGCGTGATGGCCGGAAGGCCGCGTTGCGGTCGCTGGGGTCAGAAGGCCACGTTGTAGACCAGGCCCGCGAGCGCCCCGCCGATCAGCGGTCCGACCACCGGGATCCAGGCGTAACCCCAGTCGGACGTGCCCTTGTTCGGGATCGGCAGGAACGTGTGCACGATGCGCGGACCGAGGTCCCGGGCCGGATTGATGGCGTAACCGGTGGGCCCGCCGAGCGACAGGCCGATCCCCACCACGAGCAGCGAGACGATCAGCACCGTGGTGCCGGACTCGCCGAGCCCCTTCGTCAGCCCGAAGGCGAGAACGGGCAGCACGAGGGCCATCGTCGCGATGATCTCGGTGACGAGGTTGGCGATCGGGTTCCGGATCTCCGGGATGGTCGAGAAGATGCCGAGCGTCGGCACCGGTTCGTCGGCCGTGCCCTCGGTGGTGCTCTCCTTGCGGACGTTGGCCTGGAACTGCGCGAAGTACACCAGGTAGGCGAGGACGGCACCCAGCATCGCGCCGACGGTCTCGCCCAGCAGATAGACCCAGACCTTGTCCCATTTCCCGGTGTCCACGGCGATGCCGATGGTGACCGCGGGATTGAGCTGGCCCCCGGAGAGGGGAGCGGCGGTGTACGCGCCCGCGAGGACGCCGAAGCCCCACCCGAACGCGATGACGACCCAGCCCGAGGCCCGTGCCTTGGAGTACCTGAGGGTGACGGCGGCACACACACCGGCACCGAACAGGATCAGGATCGCGGTTCCGATGACCTCGCCGACGAAAATGTCTCCATTGCTCATGGCGGCTCCCTTGGCGCCGGCCGTGGGCGCTCGGCCCCGGCCTCCGTGCAGGAAAGTTCGTGGCGACTTCGGCCGGAGGCAGGGAGGCCCCGCGCCCCGCCCGGCGTCCGTGACGAGCGTGCCGGCGCAGCCGTATCGCCAGGAGAGACGGGCCGTGAGCAGGACAGACCCGTGGCGCAGTGCCTGATAACGCCGAGAATGTACGGCGATGTCGGCTGACACCGGGAAGTGTTCACCGGCGCCACGGGGGCGTCAAGGCTGTCGACGGCAGCGGTGACGGCGACGCGCCCGGCGGCCCTGTCACCGATGCCGGGTGCCGAAGGCCAGAAACGGGAAGGGAGTTCACCACCCTGGCTCGGCGGCCGCGTACCCGGCCTGGGCCGTGGCCGCACCCGAGCCGCGCCGGACCTCATGGCCCGGCAGCCCGGCGCGTCCCAGCACCCAGCTCGCCCCGCGCAGCGCCTTGGCCGCCTTCTTCAGCGGAGCGAGCTGGGCGGCGGCCTGGCGGTGGTCGCCCACACTTCCCGGTGCGCACACGATGGTCGCGAGGGAGAGCGTGACCGGCCGGCCCCCCGCGGACCAGGGCGCGTCGAGCACGGCGGCGACCAGCGGATCGAGTGCCTGCTCCTCGGCCAGCACCAGGAAGTCGTCCCCGCCGATGTGCCCCACGCGCGCGTGCCCCGACACGGCCCGCTGCAACGCCCTGCCCACCGACCGGATCAGTTCGTCGCCCGCGGCGAACCCGGCACCGTCGTTGACCTCCTTGAAGTGGTCGATGTCCAGCCAGCTGAGCGCGAACGTCCGGCCGTCCGCGAGCCACCGGTCCACCTCGCCCGTGATCGCGTCCGAACCGGGCAGCCGGGTCAGCGGGTTGAGCCCGGCCGCCTCCTCGACCCGGCTCTCGGCCAGCGCCCGCACCAGGTCCGCGAGCCGTACGACACCCACGCACCGGCCGTGCCGGTCCACCACCGCGACATCGTCCGAGGTCCGGTCCCGGCAGCCGATCGCGACGACGTCCAGCACCTCCCAGGCGGTGGCGTCGACCCCGACCGTGCGGGGCGCGTCCCCAAGCTTGTACGCCGGCCGGTCGGCGTACAGGGCGTGCCCGTAGCGGCCGGACATCGACAGCAGGAAGCGGGAACGGTGCACCGACCGCACGGGCCGGCCTGCCTGGTCCGCCAGCAGCACACCGGAGACGTCCGGTGAGCCGGTCAGCAGCGCGCGCACCTGCCCCGCCGAGGCGGTCACCGGCAGCACGGCGGCCGGGCGCACGAACTCCCGCACCGACGGCCCCGAC
Organism: Streptomyces filipinensis; assembly: GCF_014649495.1. Classification (GTDB taxonomy): domain Bacteria; phylum Actinomycetota; class Actinomycetes; order Streptomycetales; family Streptomycetaceae; genus Streptomyces; species Streptomyces filipinensis. Next base: position 107,667 of record NZ_BMTD01000023.1, read on the forward strand.
CGGGGCACACCGACGGCACCGGGGGAGCGGGGCGGAACGTATACGTCCGCGACGGGGATCCGGGCCGGCGGCGCGAACAGCTCGCCCTGGGCCAGCTGCGCCCCGGCCGACAGCGCCCCCGCACACTGCAGTTCCGTCTCGACCCCCTCCACCGCGACCAGGGCCCCCAGCTCCTCGCACAGCGTGCGCATCGCCCGTACCGCGGCCGGCCGGGCCAGCAGCGGGGCGTCGAGCTTGACCAGGTCGGGGGCGAGGTCGGTGAGTAGCCGCAGCGGTACGTCGCCGTCCCCGACGCCGTCCGCGCTGATCCGGAATCCCTGCTCGCGCAGCGCGGCCACCGCCTCCAGCAGGGCCTGCTGCGGCACGTGCGTGTAGGGCGGAACCACGTCCAGCGTCACTTCCCAGGGCATCCGTCCGGCCGCGCGCACGGCGTCGTGCAGCGGGCTGAGGCCGCCGAGGTCGGCGAGGGTGGCCGCGAACACGTTGAGGTGCAGCGGCAGCAGGGTTTCCTTGCGTGTCGCGGCACGGAGCGCCAACACGGTGAGGTGCCCGTCGAGTTCGGGGTCCCGGCGGGCCTCGGCGAGGATGTCACCGGTCTCCGGGCGTGCGAGTGTCTCCAGTGCGGCGACCGCGCCCGTCCTCAGGTTGACCACCGGCTGGAAGGCGAAGCGGAGAGTGTCCGTCCAGGAGTGCACGGGAGCATGATTGCGCCGCCCGCGTGTCCCCAGGCCCAGTTCATAAGACGTTCACGCAGCATTCCGGGGTGATCACGCAGGGTGGACAGTCTCTCTGGTCACTCGTGTCACACAACGGTTCCCGGTCCGCGTCACCGCACCACGACCACCGCCGAACCGTGCCCGAAAAGCCCCTGGTTGGCAGAGATTCCCACCCGTGCCCCGGCGATCTGCCGGTCGCCCGCCGCGCCTCTCAGCTGCAAGGTCAGCTCGCACACCTGGGCGATGGCCTGGGCCGGCACCGCCTCCCCGAACGAGGCGAGCCCGCCACTGGTGTTGACGGGTGTCCGGCCGCCCGGGGCCGTCGCGCCCTCCCGCAGGAGCTTCGCCCCCTCGCCCTCGCCGCACAGCCCGAGATCCTCGTACCACTGCAGCTCCAGCGCGGTGGACAGGTCGTAGACCTCGGCGACGGACAGGTCCTCGGGGCCCAGGCCCGCCTCCTCGTAGGCCACCCGGGCGATGGATGCCCGGAAGCTCTCGTCCGACGGCCGCACGGCGAGCGCCGGGTCGGTGGCGATGTCCGGCAGGTCCAGCACCGTGCTGGGGAAACGCGGGGTCACCGTCGACACCGCGCGGATCCGCACCGGATGGGCCGCACCGTGCCGACGCGCGAAGTCTAGGCTGGAGAGCACCAGGGCCGCGCCGCCGTCGGAGGTGGCGCAGATGTCGAGCAGCCGCAGCGGATCGGCGACCACCGCGGACGCGGCGACCTCCTCGGCGGTGACCCGCTTGCGGTAGCGCGCGAACGGGTTGAGCGCGCCCATGGCCGCGTTCTTCACCTTGACCAGGGCGAAGTCCTCCGGTGTGTCCCCGTGCACCGCCATCCGCCGCCGCGCGTACAGACCGAAGTACGTCGGGTTCGTCGCGCCCAGCAGGCGGAAGCGCAGCCAGTCCGGGTCGTCGGGGCGGTCCCCGCCGGCGGGCCGGAAGAACCCCTTGGGTGCCGCGTCCGCCCCCACCACGAGGACGACGTCCGCGAGGCCGGCGAGGATCTGCGCCCGTGCCGCGGCGATCGCCTGGGCTCCGGAGGCGCATGCCGCGTACACACTGGTGACCCTGGCCCCCTGCCAGCCCAGGGCCCTGGCGAACGTCGCTCCCGCCACATACCCGGGATAGCCGCCACGCACGGTGTCCGCGCCCACGACCGAACCGACGTCGCCCCAGGCGACGCCGGCGTCCGCGAGCGCCGCACGGGCCGCCGTCGTCCCGTACTCCACGAAGGGGCGTCCCCACTTGCCCCAGGGATGCATGCCCGCGCCGAGCACCGCCACGTCCCTCGTCACGCCCTCACCTCCGTCGGCCGCCAGTGCCAGGTCGTCCAGGTGGTCTCCGCGTCCTCGTGGAGCACTCCGGGGACGACCTCCACCTCCATGCCCACCGTCAGATCGGCGACGGTGACCCCGGGAGCCGCCTGCCCGAGCACCACGATCCGCTCTGCCTGCAGCTCCACCGCGATCAACGCGTACGGCTCCCAGGGGAGTTCCCGGTCGCTCACATAGGGTGACGGTGGACGGTAGCGGCTGTCCGTGTACGACCAGATTCGCCCCGTTCGCGACAGCGGTACCTCCTCCAGTGAGGCGCCCTCGCAGTGCGGATTGCGGCAGTGCGTGTCCTCGCGCGGGAAGAAGACCGCGGTGCAGGACGGGCAGCGGGTGCCCAGGAGCCGGAAGTCGTCGTTCTCGCCGGTGAACCAGCCGGCCACCGCGGGGGTGCGTGAGTGCGGCACAGGTCCTCCTCGCCAGGTTTCTGACGTAGCGTCAGGAGTGTGCCACGGGCGACCGGAAAACGGCAGGGTGCCCACCGCGGTGTTGCCGGCCGCCCCGCCGTGCTTCCGGGGGAATCGCCTCCGATCGCTTCCCGGCCGCCACGCCCACCTGATAGATGCAGGGGGCATGACACGACTCACCCGTGCGGTCCGCGGTCTCGTGACCGCACTCGCCGCCCTGCTGGCCGTCACCGCCTCCTCCGCCACGGCCCAGGCGAAGACGGAGCCCAGAGCGCCGAAGGACTTCGTAGCCCTGTCCACCGTGGACCCGACGATCCTCCAGGAGATGCGCTACTTCACCCCGCACAACTTCGTCGGCGAGCGCATCGACGGCTACGAGCAGCCGATCTGCATCCTCACCCGCCCGGCCGCGGACGCCCTCCACAGGGCCCAGCTGAAGCTGCTGCGCAAGGGCTACACCCTCAAGGTCTACGACTGCTACCGGCCACAGCGAGCCGTCGACCACTTCGTCCGCTGGGCCAAGGACCTCGGCGACCAGGCGATGAAGGGCGAGTTCTACCCGGACGTCGACAAGACCCGTCTGTTCGAGGACGGTTACATCGCGGCGAAGTCCGGCCACAGCCGCGGCTCGACCATGGACCTCACGATCGTGAGGCTTCCGGCGAGGCCGACCCGGCCCTACCACCCCGGGGAGCCGCTCGTCCCCTGCTACGCGCCCAAGAACGAGCGTTTCCCCGACAACTCCGTCGACATGGGCACGGGTTTCGACTGTTTCGACCCCCTTGCGCACACGATGGACCCGCGCGTCCAGGGCGAACAGAGGACCAACCGACTGCTCCTCAAGAACACCCTCGAAAGCCTCGGATTCGTGAACCTCGCCGAGGAGTGGTGGCACTTCACCTACCAGCCCGAGCCCTATCCGGACACGTACTTCGACTTCCCCGTGTCCTGGAAGTCGCTCATCAGCGGGCACTGAGCGGACAGCGGAAGACGCCCTTCTTCTGATCGGATACAGTCCGCGCGTGTCCGAAACTCAGCACTCCACTGCCAACTCCGCACCGGACTCCCACTGTTCGAGCTGCGGGTCGCCCTACGGAGAGGGCGTTTCCGGCTGGCCGCGCACCTGCCCGTCGTGCGGGACCGTCGCCTACCGCAATCCGCTCCCCGTGGCGGTCGCGCTCCAGCCCGTGTACGACACCAAGGGCACCGCCCTGGTCGTGATCACCCGGACCGTCGCCCCCGCGCGCGGGGGCACGGCGCTGCCCGGCGGCTACATCGACGACCGGGAGGACTGGAAGCAGGCCGTCGTACGCGAACTCAAGGAGGAGACCGGTATCGACGCGGCCGCGCGCGATGTGCGGCTCGTGGACGCCATGAGTTCGCCGGACGGCCACCTGCTGCTGTTCGGACTGCTCCCGGAACGCCCGGTGGAGGCACTGCCGCCCTCCACTCGCACGAACGAGACCGAGGGCTGGCAGCTGCTGCGCCGGCCCGGGGAACTCGCCTTCCCGCTGCACACCGCGGCCGTACGGGCCTGGTTCAGCGGCCGGTACGTCTGAGGCACGCGGCTCGGCCCAGCCGCGCACCGCACCCCAAGGACCGGCCCGGCCGAACCGCCGGGCCGGGATCCACGGGGCCGGCCCAGCGCAGCCCTCGCACGGGGGGCGGATCAGCGCAGCCCTCGCACGGGGCGGATCAGCGACACCCCGGTCGGGCCGGCGCAGCGCGGTCCTCGCACCCGCCCGGGCAGGCTCAGCCCAGGCCCCGTACCCGCACCGGGTAGGACGGCTCGGCGGAACCGTCCACCCGCTCCCGGGTGACCGCCACCCCACCGCCCTGCCGGCGAGCGACGTAGCGCTCGATCTCCGTCTCCTCCCAGCCGTCGCCCGCGTCCGCCACGACCAGACCGCCTCCCGTCCGGCCACGCGCGGGTGCCCACACCTCCAGCTCCAGGCGCCCGTCGGCACCGCGCACCGGGATGACCGCTCCCGCCCGCGCGAACACCGGTATCCGCTCCAGCGGCGCGTCGACCAGGACCTGCGCCGGCCCCTCGTAGGCCTCCTCCGTCACCGTGTCGTACCAAAGGCCCCGCGGCAGCTGCACCGCACGCCGGTCGGCACCCGGGTCCAGCACCGGGGCGACCAGCAGACCGTCCCCGAGCAGAAACGTGTCCTCGCAGTCGCGCAGCGCCCGGTCCTCCGGCGCCCCCCACCACAACGGCCGCACATAGGGCGCGCCGGTGCGCCGCGCCAGATGAGCCAGCGTGACGAAGTACGGCAGCAGCCTCCGCCGTTCGAGCAGCGCCACACGCGCGTGCTCCAGCACCTCGGCACCGAACTCCCAGGGCTCCCTGCGTCCCGCCCGCAGACTCGCGTGCGTGCGGAACAGCGGCAGATAGGCGCCGAGCTGGAACCACCTGAGGTACAGCTCCGGCGACGGACTGCCGTCGTAACCGCCCACGTCCGGACCCGAGTACGGCACCCCGCACAGACCGAGGCCCAGCACCAGCGACAGCGACGCCCGCAGCCCCGGCCAGCCCGTCGCCACGTCCCCCGACCAGGTGCCCGCGTAGCGCTGCATGCCCGCCCAGCCCGAGCGGGAGAACAGAAACGGCCGCTCCTGGGGCGACAGCCGGCGCAGCCCCTCGTAACCCGCCCGCGCCATGCACAGCGCGTAGACGTTGTGCGCTTCCCGGTGATCGCCCCCGCGCCCCTCCAGGGCGTGCCGGGCCGACCGCGGCAGGGTCGGCTCCCCGAAAGCGTTGAACGACGTCGGCTCGTTCATGTCGTGCCAGAACCCCGCGAAGCCCTGCCCCAGCCGCTCCTCGTACAGCCCGCCCCACCACGTGCGCACGCGCGCGTGCGTGAAGTCGGGAAAGACCGACTCCCCGGCCCACACCACGCCCCGCACCTCGCGCCCCGAGCCGTCCCGCACGAACGCGTCCACGGCCGCGCCACCGTCGTAGACGGCGTTGCCCGGCGCGGCCCGCACGGCCGCGTCGACGATCGACACCAGCCGGATCCCGTCCCGCCGCAGCTCGTCGGCCAGCTGGGGCAGCTTCGGGAAACGCTCCTCATCGACCGTGAACACCTGGTGGTCGTCATAGTGGTCGATGTCCAGGTGCACGGCGTCCAGCGGCAGACCGCGCTCCTGGTAACCCGCGACGATCCGGCGCACCTCCTGCTCGCTGCCGAAGCCCCACCGCGCGTGATGGTGGCCCAGAGCCCATGACGGCGGGAGCGCGGGCGCCCCGGTCAGCGAGGCCCAGGTGTGCAGCACGCGCGCGGGCGTACCCACCATCACCCAGCAGCGCAGCGGACCGCCGTCCATCCGCATCTCGCAGCGCCCCGCCCGGTCGTGCCCGGACCCGGCGCCCTCCTCACCCTCCCGCAGGACCACCGTGCCGTCCCACGGGGAGTCGTGGAACACCAGGTGCGTACCGGCGTCGGCCACCACCAGCTGAACCGGCATCGTCAGATACAGCGGATCGTCGCCGGGCCCGAACGCCCTGCCGGGATCGGTGTTCCACAGCCGGTACGTGCCGTCCCGCAGCCGGGGGCCCGACGCCCGGCCGCCCAGACCGAAGAAGCGAGCGTCCGCCGTCACCTCCGACCGCTGCATCCACCGTGCCGTGCCCCCGCCGACCGGCTCCCACCAGCGCGGCGGCAGATCCCGCCGCAGGGTCACCCCACCGGGCGTGCACACCTCCACCGCGCCGTGCCGCGAGACGGTGACCGTCACACGCTCGGCGACCACCCGCCAGCCACCGTCCTTGTCCGGCTCCAGCACCGCCCGCGGATCCGGCTCCGGACAGCTCACCGCGAGCGCGTACGACGGCTGCGGACCCGCCCCGTCCCACCCCCAGAACACCGCCCCGTTCACCGCGACGATGATCCGCAGCTCGGACCGGCCGAACCGGATCAGCCCACCACCGGGCCCCGCCTCCACGCCCGCCACCTGACCCGGGACCCGTGCCCGCTCGGCCCCCCGCCGCGGCAGCCCGGCGGCATCGATCCGCCTCCTGCGCCACGCGGCCCGCACGGTACGCAACCCCCGAGCCGCCCTCCCCGAACCGACCACACTCACCGAACGCACCAGGTCACGACCGTCCATGCTGCTCACCCTGCCACTGAGCACCCCACGCGCGCGTGTCGTTCAACTGCCGTTCACCCGTGCCAGGACCACATCTTCACGACACCGACTATGTGGGGCGCACCCTGGTGTAGAAGTCGATCACATGGCATCGTCCCTGTCAGCCGCGTCACGCGCACACCCCAGCCCGTGCGCGGACCGACGCACACGACGCGCACAGCCCGGGAGCCGCACCCATGTCGACCGCGAACCCTCAGCCGCTCTGGCAGCCCGATCCCGAGCGGATCGCCCAGGCCCGCATCACCCAGTTCCAGGCATGGGCCGCCCAGCACCACGGCGCCCCGGCCGAAGGCGGCTACCCCACCCTGCACCAGTGGTCCGTGGACCAGCTGGACACCTTCTGGAAAGCCGTCACCGAGTGGTTCGACGTACGCTTCTCGACGCCCTACGCGCGCGTCCTCGGCGACCGCGCCATGCCCGGCGCCCAGTGGTTCCCCGAAGCCACCCTCAACTACGCCGAGCACGCCCTGCGCGCCGCGGCCGACCGCGCGGACCAGCCCGCCCTCCTGTACGTCGACGAGACCCACGAGCCACGCCCCGTGACCTGGGCCGAGCTGCGCCGCCAGGTCGGCTCGCTCGCCGCCGAGCTCCGCACCCTCGGTGTCCGCCCCGGAGACCGCGTCAGCGGCTACCTGCCCAACATCCCGCAGGCCGTCGTCGCCCTCCTCGCCACGGCCGCCGTCGGCGCCGTCTGGACCTCCTGCGCCCCCGACTTCGGCGCCCGCAGCGTCCTGGACCGCTTCCAGCAGGTCGAACCCGTCGTCCTGTTCACCGTCGACGGCTACCGGTACGGCGGCAAGGAGCACGACCGCCGCGACATCGTCGCCGAGCTCCGCCGCGAGCTGCCCACCGTGCGCGCCGTCGTCCACATCCCGCTGCTCGGCACCGAGGCACCCGAGGGAGCACTGGAGTGGTCGGCGCTGACCGCCGCGGACACCGAGCCCGTCTTCGAGCAGGTCCCGTTCGACCACCCGCTGTGGGTGCTGTACTCCTCCGGCACCACCGGCCTGCCCAAGGCCATCGTCCAGTCCCAGGGCGGCATCCTCCTCGAACACCTCAAGCAGCTCGGCCTGCACTGCGACCTCGGCCCCGAGGACCGTTTCTTCTGGTACACCTCGACCGGCTGGATGATGTGGAACTTCCTCGTCTCCGGCCTGCTCACGGGCACGACGATCGTCCTGTACGACGGCAGCCCCGGCTACCCCGACACCGGCGCCCAGTGGAAGGTCGCGGAGCGCACGGGAGCCACCCTCTACGGCACCTCCGCCGCCTACGTCATGGCCTGCCGCAAGGCCGGCGTCCACCCCGCGCGTGACCACGACCTGTCCACGGTCAAGTGCGTCGCCACGACCGGATCCCCCCTGCCCCCCGACGGCTTCCGCTGGCTGCACGACGAGTTCGCGGACCGCGGGGCCGACCTGTGGATCGCCTCCGTCAGCGGGGGCACCGACGTCTGCTCCTGCTTCGCCGGCGGCGTCCCGACCCTCCCGGTGTACACCGGCGAACTCCAGGCCCCCGGCCTCGGCACCGACCTGCAGGCCTGGGACCCCAGCGGCAAGCCCGTCGTCGACGAGGTCGGCGAGCTGGTCGTCACCAACCCCATGCCCTCCATGCCGATCCACTTCTGGAACGACCCCGACGGCAGCCGCTACCACGACAGCTACTTCGACACCTACCCCGGCGTCTGGCGCCACGGCGACTGGATCACGGTCACCTCGCGCGACACCGTGATCATCCACGGCCGCTCCGACTCCACCCTCAACCGGCAGGGCGTGCGCATGGGCTCGGCCGACATCTACGAGGTCGTCGAGCGCCTCCCCGAGATCAGGGAATCCCTGGTCATCGGCATCGAACAACCCGACGGCGGCTACTGGATGCCGCTCTTCGTGCACCTCGCGCCGGGCGCCGTCCTCGACGAGGCACTCCTGAACCGCGTCAAGCAGGCGATCCGCGAGCAGCTCTCGCCACGTCACGTGCCCGACGAGATCCTTGAGGTCCCCGGCATCCCGCACACCCTCACCGGCAAGCGCATCGAGGTCCCGGTCAAGCGCCTGCTCCAGGGCACCCCGGTCGAGAAGGCGGTCAACCCGGGCTCCATCGACAACCTGGCCCTGCTCGACTTCTACAAGGAACTCGCCCGCAAACGCGCCTGACTCCCCGCACACCGCACCCTCCACAGCGGCCCCGGACTCGCCGGCACGGCGGCGAAGCCCGGGGCCGACCGCGCGACACCGGCCCGTTGTCAGTGCCGCCGGTTACGGTGAGTGAGCATCGATCGACTGCGCACTCAGGGGGAAACATGGCGCACACCGACCATCAGACCATGCGACGCGTCCTGCGCCGCGAGATCGCCGGCACCATCGGTCTGCTCACCGACGAACACGACTTCCGGGCCATGCGGCGCTATCGCACCTTCGCCTTCGACGACCACGCGACCTACCTCCAGCAGGTCGAAGCCGTCCTCAAGACCCGCGCCGACCAGGGCACCCACACCACACTGGCCCTGTTCGACCCCGACGACTACGCCGCCTACTGCGCGGAAGCCGGCCTGGACCCGGAAGTGCCGGCAAGCCGGACCCGGTTCACCGCGCAACTCGCGGCCACGGGCCCCACCATCCCCTACGACGGCCGACCCCTCACCACCCTCGTACCCGCCCTCGTGGACGAGGCCGTACGCCAGGCGACCTGGGAATACGCCACCACCATGCTCTCCCGCCTCGGCCCCTGCCCCACCTGCGGCGAGGACATCGGCAGGGCAGCCTTCACCCGGGCTTCCGACCTCCTGATCCGTATCCTCGACACCGCACCAGCCGGCGACCGCCACCTCGTGTGCAGCGTCTCCGGACCACCGGACACCCTGGTCTCCGTCCTGCACGGCGACCAGGACGGCCATGGCGGGACCCGACTCGACGACGCCGAGGCCCTGGAATTCACCAGCGTCCTCGCACTGGGCCTCGCGACCCGCAGCCCGGGCGGACTCGTCCTGCGCACCAGCGCCCCGGACACGACCGACCGCGTCTACGGCTGGCGACTGCGCGCCGGCACCCTCGAACCACTCACCGCCTCGGAAGTCTTCGACGCCTACTGCACCGACGTCGAATCCGGCGACCTCATCTCACCGGAGCCCGGTGTCGACTACTGCCGGCCCCCCGACCTCGGAGACGAGAGCGCGACACCGGACCACCGGCACTGAACAAGCCGACGCGACGGTCGCGCTGACCACGCCGGCACCAGCGCGAACGCACCAGGGGCGCCCCACCCGAAGGCGGGACGCCCCTGCACCCGGCACATCGCATGCACCGGTACGGCTACTCGCCGGACAGCACCGCCTGTGCCGCGCTGCGCGCCTCCTCGGCGCTGTCCGCGGCACGCGCGGCAGCCGCCGCCCGCTCGCACTGCGCCAGCGTGTACTTCGCCAGCGTCGCCCGCACATAAGGAATGGACGCCGCACCCATGGACAGGGAGGTGACACCCAGACCGGTCAGCACACACGCCAGCAGCGGGTCGGACGCCGCCTCGCCGCACACGCCACAGCTCTTGCCCTCGGCCTTGGCCGCCTCCGCGGACAGCGCGACCAGGTCGAGCAGCGCCGGCTGCCACGGGTCCTGCAGCCGGGACACCGCACCGACCTGCCGGTCGGCCGCGAACGTGTACTGCGCGAGGTCGTTCGTCCCCAGCGACAGGAACTCGACCTCCTGCAGAATCGAACGCGCCCGCAGCGCGGCCGACGGGATCTCCACCATCGCGCCGAACTTCGCCCGCAGCCCCGCCGCACGGCACGCGTCCGCGAACGCCCTGGCGTCCGCCCGGTCCGCCACCATGGGCGCCATGATCTCAAGGTAGACGGGCAGCCCCTCGGCGGCCTTCGCCAGCGCCGTCAGCTGCGTGCGCAGGATCTCGGGGTGGTCCAGCAGCGTCCGCAGACCCCGAACACCCAGCGCAGGGTTCGGCTCGTCGGCCGGCGTCAGGAAGTCCAGCGGCTTGTCGGCTCCGGCGTCCAGCACCCGCACGACCACACGACTCTCGGGGAACGCCTCCAGCACCTGCCGGTAGGCCTCCACCTGCTTCTGCTCGGAAGGAGCGTTCTTGCTGTCGTCCAGGAACAGGAACTCGGTACGGAACAGACCGACACCCTCGGCCCCGGCATCCACCGCGGCCGGCACGTCCGCCGGGCCGCCCACGTTGGCCAGCAGCGGCACCTTGTGACCGTCCGCCGTCGCACCCGGCCCGGTCGAGGCGGCCAGCGCGGCCTTCCGCTCGGCGGCCGCGGCCTCCAGCTCCGCCTTCTTCGCCTCGGTCGGGTTCACGAAGATGTCGCCGGTGCTGCCGTCGACGGCGATCACCGTGCCCTCCGCCAGCTCACCGGCACCCGGCAGCGCCACGACCGCCGGCACACCCAGCGCCCGCGCGAGGATCGCGCTGTGACTGGTCGGCCCACCCTCCTCGGTCACGAAACCGAGCACCAGAGACGGATCCAGCAGTGCGGTGTCAGCCGGAGCAAGGTCCCGCGCCACGAGCACATACGGCTCGTCGCTGTCCGGTACACCCGGCATCGGAACGCCCAGCAACCGCGCGACGATACGATTCCGCACGTCATCAAGGTCGGCTACCCGACCGGCGAGGTACTCACCGGCACCCGCCAGCAGCTCCCGGTACGCCGCGAACGCGTCGTACACCGCGCGCTCGGCCGTGCTGCCGACGGCGATCCTCCGGTCCACGTCCGCCATCAGCTCGGGGTCCTGGGCCATCATGGCCTGCGCCTCAAGCACGGCCTGGGCCTCGCCACCCGCCAGATTGCCGCGCGCCACCAGATCGGCGGCGACGGCGTCCACCGCCTGGCGAGCCCGCCCCTGCTCCCGCTCGGCCTCCTCCGGTGGGATCTGCTTGGCCGGCGGCTCCAGCACCGCCGTACCCATGTGCCGAACCTCGCCGATGGCCACGCCATGGCTCACGCCGACGCCTCGCAGCGTTGTCTCCATCTCACCCGTCTCCGATAGTGCGGCCCGGTTGTGCCGCCGTGGTGGTTGTCCTGTGCGCCGTCCTGCGACGGCCGTGCCGTCAGCCCCAGGAGAAGAGGCTGTCGCCGGCCTTCACGTCACCGCTGTCACGGAGGTCGGAGAGGGACTCGGCCGTGGCTTCGAGTGCGACGACGGGGCAGACGGGGGACTTGCCGGCGGCCTCTACGGCGGCGGGGTTCCAGCGCACGATCGCCTGACCGCGCGTCACGGTGTCGCCCTTGCTGACGAGGAGCTCGAAACCCTCGCCGTTGAGCTGCACGGTGTCGATGCCGAGGTGGGTGAGCACGCCGTGCCCGCTCTCGTCGACCACGACGAAGGCGTGCGGGTGCAGGGAAACGATCACGCCGTCGACGGGTGCGACGGCCTCGGAGAACTCACGCACGGGGTCGATCGCGGTGCCCGGGCCGACCATGGCCCCGGAAAAGACCGGATCCGGCACTTCGGCCAGTCCGATGGCACGTCCAGCGAGAGGGGACGTCACGGTGGTCATGGGAAGCCTCCCAAGGAGTGGAGCTGCGCACTGAGCAGCAGCGTATGTCATGTGAACGGGCGGTTCCGTATGGAAGCTACCAGCTAGTGGTCTAGACCACCAACCCCGCGGATTTGCACCCCGTTCAAGGCTCCGTGTACAGTCGTACTCCTGCTTAGGGCGAAGGGACGCGAAAGCATCCTCGCTCGGCGGAACCCAAACTCGTCAGATCCTAATCTCTGGATCCGCTTCTGCATGTCTGCAGGAGGGTGGTCAGGGAGACGGAAAAACCCTGGTAGAGTTTGAAACACCGAAGGGAAGCCCGGAGGAAAGCCCGAGAGGGTGAGTACAAAGGAAGCGACCGTTCCTTGAGAACTCAACAGCGTGCCAAAAATCAACGCCAGATATGTTGATACCCCGTCTACCGGATCTTTCCGGTGGCGAGGTTCCTTTGAAAAACACAGCGAGGACGCTGTGAACCATCGGATTATTCCTCCGGTGGTTCCGCTCTCGTGGTGTTCATCCCGATCACGGGAAAACATTCACGGAGAGTTTGATCCTGGCTCAGGACGAACGCTGGCGGCGTGCTTAAC
>NZ_BMTD01000024.1 GCF_014649495.1 Streptomyces filipinensis
GGCAACCAGAGCGTGCCGTACGCCGCGTGGGTCTCGCGGGTCGGGATGCTCGTGCAGCTGGTCAAGGGCAGGCGGGATCAGCGATGATGCGTCGACAGGCACGGTCTTCCACTCGGATCACGAGGCGTAGAGAACTCCATGATCTTGGAAGTCGTACCTGTCACGTTCTGGGGGCACCGCCGAGCTGACAGATCGTCGCGAACCGGGCGCCACGCGACTACGCCGAAGCCCTGCCTGGTGCGCGATCGCGGTGACATGATCGCGGAGCCCCATCCGACGGCGGACCACACGCAGCCGGGCCGCGGGAGCGGTCACCGTGAACGTCAACGTTTCGTTGGGTGATAGGAGGTCTCCCCGCCGACTTCTTTGTGCCATCTGCCAGTACGGCGGCCAGACGGGGTCGGAGCAGACTCTCTGCCACGACCGCGGGCCGGCGGAGCCTGTGAACGCGCAGGGCCGGCGTGGCCGCGTACCGGACGAAGCACCGAGGGGGCAGCACGTGAGCGTGCAGCAGTACGACGAGATCGGCGAGGCGTTCGAGGGGTTCAAGTCCCTTCCGCTGATACGTTACGGGGAGGTACCGAGCTTCCTGGCCATGGTCGGGGACGTGAAGGGCAAGTCGGTTCTCGACCTTGCGTGCGGCACCGGCTTCTACAGCAGGGAGTTCCTGCGGCGCGGCGCCACGGATGTGCTCGGCGTCGACATCTCCGTCGAGATGATCGCCGCGGCGCGGGAGATCGAGCAGCATGACCCGCTGGGCGCGCGCTACGAGGTCGGTGACGTGGCCGAACTGCGGCCTCTCGACCGGCGTTACGACATCGGGGTGGCGGTGCAGTGCCTCAACTACACCGAGGACACTGTGACGTTGGAACGGATGTGCCGCAACATCCACCGGAGCCTGGTACCGGGCGGAGAGTTCTTCGTGCTCTGCCAGAAACCCGACTACCGGTTCGACTGTGCGTCCCTGGACAAGTACGGGTTCCTCTGCGAACCGACCGGCGAGGCAGTCGAGACGGGTCCGCGGGTGCGGGTCACCGCTCTCCTCGACCCGCAGCCGATCAGTATCGTCGCCACCGTCCCGCGCCGCGAGGTGTACGAGGAGTGCCTGCGGGCGGCCGGGTTCAGTGAGGTGCAGTGGGTTCCGCTGCAGGTCTCCGAAGCGGGCATCCGTGAGTTCGGCGAGGACTTCTGGGCGGACCTCCTCGCCCACCCGCCGCTGGAGATGCTGCGCTGCCGCGCCTGACCGGCCGGATCTCGATGACGGTGGCCTCCTGCGTACGGGGGGCGGCCGGAGGGCGCGGCCGTACACCCGGCTTTGGGGGGCCCGCGGGCGCTGCGGATCCCGGAAGATCTCAAGCCCAGTGAGACGGTCGTGACGCTATGAGGTTTGTGGTGCGGGGTCACGGCGCTTGTCCGGGTCCTTGATCCACGCCTGCTGGGGTATCCGGGGTGGTCGGGGGCGTCGGCCGACGCGTTCGGGAGGGCGGGCGTATGCCTCGGCGAGGGTGACGGCTCGCTGGTCGCGGACCTCCTCGGCGGTGCCGAGCTCTTCGGCTACGCGTCCCGCCTCGGCGGCCGCACCCAGGCCGGGGCACGTTCACGACCCGGCCCGCCGGGCACGCGCCCGAACCGCAGGGCCTGACGGTGTGAACCCGCGTGATCCGGGCCGTGGCGACCCCACGGCCCGGATCACGCGCCGATGCGCCCACCGCATGGCACCAGACGCTGTAGCCGACTCCCTGGCTTTCCCGTTAGGTTGACCGAACCGGACGCAAGAGGGATACATGACGAATCAGCAGCCTGTGCCGTACCGAGCGGAGTCGGACCCGGCCTGGAACACGGTGGCGGCCGGGACCGCGCACGTTATCCTGCATCCGGCGGAGAAGTCACCCGAGGTCATCGTGGTCAGTGGGCCGTGCCCGCGCTGCACCCATGAGACCGTGCACACCGAGCCGCTCGTCTCGTACGCCGGCGCGCTCGGCACCTCCGGTCTACTGGGCCGACTGCTGCACCGCCGGGCCGTCGAGGCGGGCTCGCGCGAGGTCGAGGTCATCTGCGCCTGCCGCGCCACCCACCCCGAGGCCGGCGAGCACCAGGGCTGCGGGGCCTCCTGGGTCCTCCACGTCGAGTGGAGTGACCAATGATGAGAATTGAGGTCAGGCCGGGCAGAGCCAGCACACCCGCCAGCCGAGCCCGGGCCGAGGAGTCCCGCACCCTCCTGGCGAGCGAACTGGCCCGTGTCCGCGCCCAGGCGGAGAACTGGCGCAACGGCCTCGCCGCCCTCCTCGGCCTCCTGACCGCGGTCGGGATCGTCAAAGGGCCCGACACGATCCAGGGCCTCTCCTGCGGCGCCCGCGGCACCGTGGGCGTCCTCCTCCTCGGCGGCCTCCTGCTCGCCGCGGCCGGCGCCTTCTGCGCCATGCGCGCCGCGTTCGGCATGCCGAAGCGCCGTGTCGCCGATGCCTCGCTGGAGGAGCTGCTCACCCGGGAGCGGCTCACCACACGTCGGGCCGTCCGCGACCTCCACCGCGCCATCGCCGCCGGCTTCCTGGCCCTGGCCATGGTCGCCGCCGGCATCGGCCTCACCTGGTACGGCCCGCGCCCCGGCGACCCGGGCGTGCAGATCGTACGCACCGACGGGAGCACGCTGTGCGGCACGCTCGTCGGGGTGGACGCGAAGGGGATGCGGTTGCGCGTGAAGGGCGTGGAGCGGCGGGTGCCCTCCGCACTGATCGCGTCCGCCAAGTCGGCAGCGAGCTGTGCCTAGACCTTAGAGGTTGGCGGTCCAGCGGGCGTCGGGGGCGACGCCTTGACGGTGGAGGTCGAGGAGAACGGGGGCGGTCTGTGCCCAGAGGACCTCTACGACCTCATGGATTGTCGTACCCATATCCAGTATCGGCGCAGCCCTCTCGCCGAGCTCATCCCTGGCCTCCTCACGGACAACCTCGCGGCGAATGCCGATAGGCGGATGGGAGGACGATCCGGCGTGCGGCGCACGCTCGCCCGTTGTCAGCAAGGAAACAGCTTGGTCCAGGACCTCACAGGCAGAGAAGAACAGTTCGACGCCCGCATGGGCCAGTTCCAGGCCGAACTTCTTTCCCATGGCCCCGACACACAGCTTCCAGCCGATGATGTCTGCCAGGGCCTCCTGCTCCCATTTCCAGGTCACCTCGGTGACATCGACGTCACCTACCCCCAGCATGCGACGCGAGGTCCTGTCAGCCACGTGTCCAGCCATCGCATGTCCATACTCATGGCCAAGGACGAAGAGCTCCATACCATCCAAGAGGATGGAGCTCATCGCCCTGACTACCGGCTCTGTCTGGTAGGGAGACGCCGCGCTCGGCCGGCCTGTGAGGACATAGGCGAGCACGACATCGCGGAAGCGGTGGATGGCATCCGTAGACTCCCGCACGTGGCGTCGCACATCATCGATTCCCGGGGAGAAGGCAATCCAGCCATCCCCTCTCACCTCGTACGGCATTGCAAGGGCCACCGCCTTGCCGAACAAATTGGCGAAGTTGAAGAGCTCGTCCTCAAAGACCACGATGTGAGTCTGCGAGTCGGGGGCGAGCAGTGTTACGGCATTGATCTCTCCTGTGGCCAGCATGCCGAGCACGGGACGGGTGAAGGGGCCTTCAAAGGCCAGCTCTAGACGGTCCGCCAGGAAATGGACCAGCCGATGGCCCCAGAGCGGCTCGTAAGGTCCGCGCGGCGGCCAGTGCTCGGGGGGAGTCATTGCCGACCTGACCAAGTGTTCCAACTGCTCCTCTGAGACGCCGGGCATGCGTCGCGCGACCTCAACAATGCCTGCCACCTCGCCTGTCCCCCACACCGCTTCTCGCATGCCGGTCGCCCCGGCTAGCTGCGCCTGCAGCTCCCACAGATAGGCCCGCGCCTTCTCCGTCTTGGTCGTCACCGTGAAGCCCCCGTCCCTCCGCTTCCGGCAAGTCTGGCAGCAGCCGGCGAACGATGTCAGGCGAATACCCCATGGGGAACCATAAGAGGATGTCTAACATGGTGTGATGTCTGTGCGGCATGATGCCGGCCGTGGGTGCTGATCTGTCGCATCTACTGGTTCCTGATGGTCTGTGGGAACTGGTCGCCCCGTTGCTGCCGTCGTTCACGTCCCGTCCGCAGCGCGGTGGGACCGCGCCGTTGGACGAGCGGGCCGTGTTCACGGCAGTGGTGTACGTCGTGACCACCGGGTGCGCCTGGCGGCACCTGCCGGAGACGTTCGGCGTCTCACCTGCCGCCGCGCACCGCCGGTTCACCGCGTGGACGAAGGCGGGGCTGTGGCGGCCGCTGCACCGGGCGGTCTTGGACGAACTCGGTGCCCGGGGCGAGCTGGACTGGGCCTCGGTCATCGTCGACGCGGCGTCGGTGCGGGCGAAATGGGGGGGCGCTGGCCGGGCCGAACCCTGTCGACCGCGGCAAGAAGCGCAGCAAACTGCACGTGCTGTCCGAGGCCCAGGGCATCCCGCTCGCCGTCGCTGTGTCCGGCGCGAACACGCATGACGGCCAGGCTCTCAAGCCGCTGGTCCGCGGCATACCGCCATCCGCTCCCGGCGCGGCCCACGTCGGCGCCGACCGGTCAAACTCCGCGCCGACAAGGCGTACTCTTCCGCCGGCCACCTCGCCTGGCTGCGCGAACGCGGAATCATCCCGCGTATCGCCCGCCGGGGCATCGAGTCGAGTGAACGGCTCGGCCGGCACCGCTGGAAGATCCAAAGGTTGGCTCTTCGGCTACCGCCGCCACACCGGCCGATATGAGCGAAAAGGCTCCCACTTCGTCGCCTATCTTGGCCTCGCAGCAGCCCTGACCTGCTCTAAGAAGCTCGCGGCACTCACCACATGAGACATGCTCTAAAGATCCACTTTCGATACACGCCCTAGGACGAATCCAGGACGAGCAAAGGACCCGCCGTCCTAGCGTCTCGTGCGGAGCGGCCAACCGTTACCCGGGCGGGCCGCGAAACCCGTCCCCAGCCGACTGGAGTCAAGCGGGAATCAGACCGCGACCTCAACCGTCAGCTGGAAACGACGTAGGACGGGAACGCCACGTATTGCTCCACCCGCACCATCTCTCCACCACAGATCCTTTGGTAGTACGGGAAAAGGAAGCAGGACACGCTATGGCATGGAGTACAGCTAGACGAGCAGCGGCGGCAGCACTGACCGTTACCGCTGCTATCGCTGGGGGGTTCGCGACGGCCACCCCGGCCAGCGCGTCCGTGGTCGTGACCTGCCCCCCGTATCCGATCTGGTCCCACGGCATCGAGCTGTGGGGAAATGGGGTGACAACCTGTATCGCCGGCACACCGGACCCCACGACGTACCTTGATATCGAACACGTCCAGCACGTCACATCCGGCGTGAATCGCGCCCGGGTTGCCATGCTCGGCCTGCCGGACCTTTACATCAATCCAGGCCAGTCGATCCCGGTTCCCGACGTGACTGTCCTAGCGGTTCAGATTCTCGCCTGATTTTCCGCGAGGATCTCGGCAAGTGGCGGGGGTGGGGGCGTTACGGATTCACGGATTCCGCCCCCGCTTGCCCGTGAAGTCCCCGACTCTGGAGGTCGGCCTGCTTGGGCTGGGGGGAAGGCAGGAAGACCCCGGCCGCTGGTGCGCCCGGAGTCGGTCCTCCCTTTGGATCAGTGTGCGGCTTTGGCGACGTTGGTGCCCTTCGACGTCAAAACAGAACACCTCTGCCGCCACGGGCGGCAGGAGCGCGCCGCCGAAGAATCCGGAGCGCCGAACGCACGCGGCAACTGCATTCGCTGCTCGATCGCGGGCGATCTACCCAGACGGCTGACCGTGACTGGAGGTCCGCGCTGCCGCCCCGCCACCGTCCGCGGCGCAGGAGGCCAGCGAGACTGGTAAGGCGCTCTCGTGACCAAGGCGCACAGAGTTGGGTCGGCGCCGAGTCGATTTTTCGCCACAGTCGGCTGGCTGGAGCGTCGGTCGAGCACACCGTGCCCCCGGTCCTGCGCCGGGGCGAGAATCCCCGCCAGGTCCTGGTTCCGGTCGCGTCGGACCGTCTCGCGGTCCACCCGCAGATGGCGCCCGATGGCGTTCAGCGACAGGCCGGTGGCGGCGAGCTCGTTGACGTCCGCATGGTGTCGTCGGATCCGGTCCAGGAGCGGAGTCTCCGGCGTACGCAATGGTGTGCTGGCCTCTGAAGGGAAGAGCAACCGCAGTTGAGGGTGTGCGTGGGCCGCCATGAGGAATGGCCGATCACGCAGGTGCCACTCGCTGGAAAGCAGCTCACGCCACTTCGCAGAAGCAGGGTCACCCTCCTCGAACGCTTGCGCCAGTACCACAGATTCGCGACACCCACCGCAGCGACAAGGTCGTTCGTCCACCCCTCCGGGGACGCGAAGCCACGGTGGCGGAGGATCCGTATGCAGAAGGAAGCCTCCGCGCAAGGGGAAACAACGACTGCTCCCCGATCCGTGCTCACCTCGGCGCCGGCGTCCCACCCCGAGCGAGTCCGCACCTCGCCCAAGTCGAAACCTTGAGCCAGTGCGATGTGCTCGATGCGCCGCCCCAGATCCGCAGGGTCACGGAAGGCCGGCCAGAACCAGATCGGCGGCCCAGTCACCACTCAAAGGTCTTCCAGATCAACAGCTTCTGAAGTACGAGCACTTCGGCTCGCGCTCGCGCAGGGTCCGCACCGCCAGTTGTCAGGACACTTGCAGACGGCCAGCCGCTGGTGCACTGCCCTGGAGAAGAGGCGATTCCGACCCTGGACCGTATTTTCGGCTTCGGTGAGGAGGTGACAGACACTCCCTAGAACAAGGTGTCGGCAAGGCGGTCGATCTGGTCGATGTCCGGGGACCAGCAGTAGAGCGTGACTTCATCGGCGCCGATGCCGATGAAGTCACCCACCGCCTTACGGATCGTCTCCGGTGTGGTGAGGAGACCGTCGGCCACGTGGTCGGCACGGCCCGTGAATCCGTAGGAGTCGCGGATACTGCGTCGGGCCTGCTCGACGGTGCTCTCTGGGCCGAGGGCAACGTTGGCCTGAGCCACCAAGCGCGGCCGGCCAGGGCGGTCGTGCTTCTCCCAGACCGCCTCCACGTCGCGGAACAGGCCGGCCATGAACTGCGGCGGCAGCGCCGCGCCTAGGGCGTGTCCGACGGGTCAGGGCCGGAGTTGCAGCTTGCGGACATGTCGTGAGGAGTTGCGGTGTGTGCCTGCGGCAGTCATGACGCCGTCATGGGCTGGCTTCGATTCTGGGTGGTGCGACCGGTCCATGCAGGATCCTGTTGTGTTGGGCAGTCAGCATCCGTCGGCCGTGACGGTGAGGTAGGGCAGCTCAACACGCGAGTTGGGTTTCCCGGAGTCCTCGGTCCACCGCTCGATGAACTTCAGGGTGTAGGTGCCGTGGCCTTCGCAGGTGTACCAGGTGCTGCGACTCGTTCCACCCCCGTGGTGTGGGTCGGAGCCATAGGAGAAGTCGCCCTGAGCGATTTCCTTTCCGTCCTTGCTGACCGAGTACTTCACCCAGACTCTGCACCCAACGTGGGTCCAGGTCACGCGGAGGCTTGAGTATTGGCAGTCGGATTCGACCCTGACGGCGGGGTGACCGGGTTCGGTCGTCAGGCAGCCCTCAAGCGCAGACCACCAGTGGGTGTTCGCGCCGTATGCCTCAACACGCTTGCAACCCTCCGGCGGGGCCGCCGCGAGGCCAGGGGAGGTGACGGTTCTTGGGAGGTGTCCATCGGCTGTCCACGCGGGGTTGGCCGAGGCGGCCGCCGGTAGCAAACAGGCGACGGTCGCGACGCTGGCTACGGTGGCGGCAATCCTGGTGAGCGTGCGCACGGTGGCTCCCTTGTCGCGGTGGACGTCCTTCCGCTGGGCTCTGCCCCCGCAGCTGGCACCGCATGCGACCATCCACCTGGACGGATGACGCTCGTTGCCGTGCGTTCGAGTCGTGCGGAGCTGAAGCCACCGTGGCTTCCATAGGCCGAGCCGGTAACACATCGGACACGCCCTAGATGTGCTGTCCCGGAACGGTGTACCTGGCGCTGAAACGTTCGGAATGTAGCCACTTTCAGTGCCTTCCGAGCTCCGCCTGGGCAACGTCACCGGTGGAGTCCCCCTACGGAAGGTGCGCCATGAGTGAGACGTTCGTGGAGCGGAAAATCGCCCGGTGCTTCGACCTGCTCGACCGCAACAGCGACGGTGACCTCAGCAGGGACGACTGCGTGGCACTGGCCCGCGCGGCATCCAACGCGTCCGGTTTCGCCGTCGACTCCGCGGACGCGCAGCGCATCCACGACGCCTATGTACGGCTCTGGGAGGTTCTGCTGGCGCCCATGGACGCCGACGGCAACGGCCGTATCAGCCGGGAGGAGTACGTCACCGCCGTCACCGGACTGTCGGACGACCCGGACAGGTACGCCGACTCGCTCGGGGTGGCAGTGGACGCGTTTGTCGAAGCCGGTGACGCCGACCGGGACGGTCGGCTCTCCCAGCCGGAGTTCGTCGCACTCTACCGGGCCACCTTCCCCTCCCTGGAGATGGAGGAGATCGTCGAGGCGTTCGGGCATCTGGACCGCGACAGCGACGGTCACATCACCCGCCAGGAGTTCAGCGAGAACATCCGCGAGTACCTGCTCAGCGACGATGCCGAGGCGCCGGGCAACTGGTTCATGGGCCGCGTGGACGTCTGACGCGGAGCGCGTCGGGCCTGGCCGGTCGGACACGGTCGGTCCCGGCCCCGCGCGCCCGGCTCCGGGATCCTCGACGCCCTGGGCCGGGATGATCCGGGGCGGCATCTGTCGGCATACGGCCCACCTACACCGTTGACCGGCGGTTCCGAACACCGACTGATGAGAGACCATGAGGGGGAGGCCCGTGTGGACAGCGAAGCACCCAAGCAGTGGCGAGGTAATCCGTCCGTACCAGTACGCGGGAGGCAGTGAGTTCACGTCCGGAGCCCGGGGGCCGGTGACGCGCCTGCTGACCGACGGAAGCGCACACACGCCCTGGCCCGCCCACTCGCGGGCTCTGGCACTCCCCCGGATCGAGACCGGATTCTCGCGCCGCCTGCACCCGTACTGGCCCCAATTGCAGATCCAGACACGAACGTGGCTGCGGGAGCAACGGCTCATGTCGCCGTCCATCGTCGAGCGTTTCGCCGACGACCTGCGCTACACGGATCTGGTGGCCGGCTACTACCTGGGCGCCACTGATGAGCTGCTGGCGGCGATCGCTGACTTCAGCGCCTGGTTCTTCGCCTTGGACGACCGGCACGACCGTGACGTGGTGCATGGCAGGTCCGAGGCGTGGCGGGAGCTGTGTGCAGGACTGCACGCCGTGCTGGCCGAACCGCACCGTCACCGCCGTCATGCGGACCCGCTCGTCTCCGCGCTGGCGGACTGTCTGGTCCGCATGGGGTCGCATCTTGCGGACACGTGGAACTCCCGTTTCACCGAGCACTTCCACCCGGTAGTGGACGCCTACGACCGCGAGTTCCGTAACCGCGCACATCACACCGTTCCGAACGTGGCGGAGTACGTCGAGCTGCGTCGGCTGACCTTCGCGCACGAGCTGTGGATCGATCTGCTGGAGCCCACGGCCGGCTGCGAGCTTCCCGCGTCCCTGCGCAACGACACCGTCTTCCGGCGCGCGGCCCTGGTCACCCAGGACTTTGCCGCCTGGTACAACGACCTGTGCTCGCTCCCGAAGGAACTGGCGGGCGGTGAGGTGCACAACCTCGGGATCAGCCTCATCTGCCACGAGGGAATGTCCCCCCGAAGGGCGGCGGCCGAGGTGCACCGCCGTGTCAGCGGGTGCGTCGAAATCTTTCTGGCGACGGAACCCGCCGTGCTGGCACTGGCCGACCGCACCGCCCAGACCGGCGCGGACGGCGCCCGCTACGCCGCCGCGATCAGGTCATGTCTGTTCAACATGCGCAACTGGTTCAGCTCCGTGTACTGGTTCCACCAGGAGTCCGGGCGCTACCGCACGGAGACCTGGGATGACCGGTCCACCCCACCCTATGTCGACGACCTCGAAGGCCGCTCATGACGATCGCAGCCGACCGGACATCCCTCCCCTCGGGACGGCAGCCCGCTGTGCCACCGCCGGTCCCCGGCGCCCTGCCCGTCCTCGGCCACACATGGCAGCTGATGCGTGACCCGCTGGCCTTCCTGACGACGCTGCGCGACCACGGAGACCTCGTCCGCATCAGACTCGGGACCGCATCCGTCTACGTCACCACCACACCCGACCTGACCGGGGCACTGCTGAAGAACCCCGACTGCATCGTGGGAGGACCGCTGTGGAGCACCCTGGAGGTGCTGCTCGGCAAGGGCGTCGCCACCAGCAACGGGCCGCTGCACCGCCGCCAACGCCGCCTGATCCAGCCCGCTTTCACTCCCGAGCAGGTCGAGCGATACGCGACGGTGATGGCGCAGGAGGCGCAGGCCACCGCCGCTCCCTGGCAGCCCGGCACCGTCGTCGACATCGGATCGGAGATGTTCGGCACGGCCGTGCGGATCGTGGCGCGCTCCTTGCTGGAGGTCGACTCCCTCAGCGAAAAGGCCGACCGGATCGGCCAGGCCCTGCACACGGTATTCGACGGCTTGTACCGACGCATGATCCTCTCCGTAGGCGCCCTGCATCGCCTGCCCACCCCCGCCAACCGGCGCTTCGACCACGCACTCGCCACGCTCCACGCACTCGTCGACGAGCTCGTGGCCGAACGCCGCTCCCGCCCACGACGACGCGAGGACCTGCTGGAGGTCCTGCTCACCGCCACGGACGAGCACGGCAGACCGCTCGACGACCGCGAGATCCACGACCACATCGTCTCCCTCGTCGTAGCCGGCGCCGAGAACGTCGCCTCCACCCTCGCCTGGACCCTGCACCTGCTGACCGAACACCCCGAGCAGGAGCGACGCCTCGTTGAGGAAGTGAACGCGCTCACCCAGGGCCGACCGGTCGCCTTCGCCGATCTCGCACGGCTCCCGCACACCCGCAACGTCATCACCGAGGCCATGCGGCTGCGCCCTGCCGCATGGATCTTCACCCGCCGCTCCGCGGTCGCCACCACCCTGGGCCCCTACCGGATCCCGCCGCACACCGACATCGCCTACAGCCCGTATGCGATGCAGCGCGACCCTCGCTCCTTCGACGACCCCCTGGTCTTCGATCCGGACCGGTGGACCCCGCGACGGACCGCCGCCGTGCAGAAGGGGGCGATGATGCCGTTCGGCACCGGCAACCGCCAATGTCCCGGCGACCACTTCGCCCTGACCGAACTTGCGATCATCCTGGCCACGGTGGTCGCGCGGTGGCGGCTACAGCCCGCCCCAGGCACCGACGCCACCACCCGGATCGGCATCACACTGCACCCGAAGCGACTACTCTTGCGGGCCGAACCGCGCCACCTGTGAGGCCCGCCGATCTGCGGCTGGAGGATCGAAGCCGGTGGGCCTGCTGGTCACGGCGCTGACTAAGGACTGTCCTGCGGGTCACGATCGGAGCCAGAGCCGGACCGCGGCCACCGTGACGGTGCCGTGACGTGGTGGTGCCAGCAGCCAGCCGCGCGAGGTGCGGCCTTCGAAGTGGTGCAGTCCCAGGCCGTGTTGGAGTTCGCGGCAGTCGTGCTCGATCCGCCAGCGCATTTTCCCCAACCGCAGCGGGTCGGCGATATGGGTGGTGGCGGTCTGTCCCTGGGCGCGCTGCGGCAGGCCTCTTTGGCCGACGGCCGTACGGCGAGCACGGCGAAGTGCGAGGGCATCGCAGCCTTGTTGCACTGCCGCCAGGTGAACTCCTCGGACACGGCGACGCCCTCACTGGGGCCGAGCAGCCGGGGGGTGCCTGCCGGTGGCGGGGCAGGGTAGGTGGTCCCGATCCGCGTTAAGGGGGTTGACAGGGCTCGGCGTCGGCGGGTCGTGCGTTCTCTTTGGGGTCGACGGCCATGACATAGGTCCAGCCGTGTTCTTCCAGTGTGAGCCGGAAGGAGACGCTGCGACCGTGGCCGGCATCCGCCACGGTCACCGGCACCGCCAGCCCCTGCCCGGCCAGAGGGTCCAGCAGTCCCCGAGCCAGAAGGGTCTTGCCCGCAACAGCTCCCACTCCTGCGGGCGGGGGCACTGTCGGTGGCCGCGTGCATGCTCGGTGGCTCAACGGACCAGCGGGCCGGGCCGATCATGTCCGCGCGTCGCACGCTTTGTTGATGGCTGCTCGGAGCTGGAGCCAGGTGGGATCTTCTGCCGTTGCGGTGTGTACCGTTGCCAGATCGTCCGCGTTCCAGGTGCGGTCTCCGTTTGTAAGGACGAGGTGCTCTTCCAGGTCACCGCCGTCGGGAACTTCGGATGTGGCGTCGAGGAACTCTGAGACCGCTGACGCTGCGGTCGTGGACGCGTCGATGTCGTCCGCAGCGCGGGTCTCCTCGGGGTCGGACCGCACGGACACGAGCATGAGTTCGCCGCCGTCGGACGCGAGGACCAGCGCGCCTGTCGCCGTGGCGGCCAGCGCGGAGACCGGGGATCCGACCAGTACGTCGTGCTCGACCGCGCGCGGGGCTTCGATGTCGACCTCGACCAGAGCTCCGGTGGGTGTTCCGACCCAGAGCACGCCGGGCCGGGCTCCGAACGCCAGGTTGTGCCGCGACCAGGCGCGCATCTGGTCTAGCCACTCCTGCGGATAGGGGTAGCCGGGGCTGGGCCTGCCGAGGGTCGTCGCGAGGACGCGCTGAAGCGACGGGAACGCGAACACCTCAAGCGTGTTCTCGTAGGCGTTGCCTCGGATCGCGAAATGGCGTCCGTCCGCGCTGAAGAGGGGTGTCTCGTAACCGTCGACGTCCAGGATCAGAGCCCGTCGGAGCAGGCGCATCGCACTGGTCCCGGCCCCGGGATCGACCCGGGCGAACAGTCCGTGCGTCGCGCCCTGGTCGCTGGCCAGCGTAACCACCAGTCGTCCGCCGGGGTGCCGGGCCACGCCGGTGTCCCACGGCGGGCCCGAACTGACGGTCCCCGAAGCCAGGTCGACGACGTCCGAGCTGTCCCACGCGTCGCCTGAGGAGGGCGATGCCCACAGCGTCCTGCCGTCCGGGCTGAAGGCCAGACTGCGGTAGTCGGCGGTGGGGGGAACACCGTCCACCGCGGAAAGTCCGGCAGGAGTCCATTGCACCACGCCGCACTCACCGCCTGCCACGATGAGCCGCGGCTCGTCGGGATGCCAGGCCAGTGCGGGCGTCAGCTCGATCCGCTCCCAGCCGAAGACGTCACCATAGCCCTCCGTTTCGGCACCGACAGAACCGAGTTCGCGCAACTGCCCCGCCTCGCAGCTCCATACATGAACTGCCGGACGCTCCCCGTCCAGGCCGGCCACCAGAGGAAGACGCGGGTGGCACACCAAGCGCTCGACAGCGCATCCACTGCTGACGCGGACACGCGCCATGGCCTCAAGATCAGTCACGCCGACACCGTAGCCGGGGGTACTGACACATAGGTCGACGATCCGCTCTACGAGGAAGCAGCGGCCCGCCTCGACCGGGTGCGGCCGGAGGCTGCGGGCAGCAACTACGGCGCTCCTCCCAGTCCACGCCCGGAGTGGAGCCAGCCTCCCGGCCGCCTTGGTGGCCAGCCGTCTCACCGCGGCGGGCGGCCCATGAGGGTGTCCCGCCGGGTGGTGCAGCAGCGGTCAGTGCACTACCCCTGGTCATAGGGCCGTCATCGGACAACTCGCCGAGTAACGACGCTCGCTGAAGCGAGAGGTGACGCGATGGTTCGCTGACGCGCTTCCCGGCGAACCAGCGGTGCTCGCCACCCAGACCGCCAACGCCCGCTCGATGCGCCTCGCGGCGAAGCTCGGGTTCATCGAGGTGGAGCGGTTTGAGGCCTACGGCGCCGAGCAGTGGTCCGGCATGTGGTCCTCGGTCACTCCGTCCGATCGAGCTCGTGCTCGACAGCACGGCTCCGCAACTCGACAGCAGGCGGAGACGGCCGAACGCCTCCCGAAACGCCGTCGCAACGCTGTCCGTTCTCGTGGCCGAAACCGCTCAGGCAGAGCTCCGTCGACAGGTGCGTCGTCGCCGGCGCCGATCATCCGTGTCGTACCGGCCGGCATCGGTGATGGTCTCCGCCATCCGGCTGTTGCGCTCGTCCCGGGCCAGGCCGCGTGCTCCCCCCCATGAGCGAGAAGGTAGGTCATCGCTTCCTGGTCCGTCGGTAGTAAAAGCTTGTTTTGCCGCCGTACAGGCGGATTCCGTGCGTCATCTGACGGATGCTCAGGCAGCATTCAGGCTGCGGCGGTGTCGGTGCACCCATAGTTGGGCCGCGCGGCAGATGCCGTGCCGGGTGCTGCGGACCGGTGGTGACGCCGTGACGGACGGGTAAGGCCGTGGGCCCGAACGTCCGGCGGCGGCAGCCCGCGAAGGTCAGGGGACATCCGTCCGGCCCCGAAGGAGTGTCATGTACGGTGTCCGCCCGCTCCAGTGGCTGCTGGCCTCGGTCCTTGTGCTGGGAGGCCTGGCCGCGGGTCCCCCTGCCGCCCGGGCCCACAGCTCTCCCACCGCGAAACATCACCAGCCGACCGCCGAACGTGTCTGCCACCAACCGTCCGATTCCCTCGTGGCCTCCTGTACGGCCATGGTGCGCACCGACCTGCCACCCATGGCGTCCGTGCCGCCGAACGCGCGACCGCCAGGCCTCAGCCCCCAGGACCTGCGTCGCGCCTACGACCTGAACGGCCAGCGCGGCAGGGGCCGAACGGTGGCGATCACCGTCGCTCACCACCACCCCCATCTGGAGAGCGACCTGGCCGTCTACCGCCGCAAGTTCGGCCTCCCACCGTGCACCACCGCCAGCGGCTGCCTGCGTGTGGTCAACCAGCGCGGCGGCAGCACCCTGCCCCCCACCGTCGATCCGGAATGGTCGTTCGAGGAAGCCATCGACGTGGACATGGTCAGCGCCGCCTGCCCGGACTGCCGCATCCTCGTCGTCGAGGACGACAGCGCCTTCGCCTCCGACATGTTCCCCGGCGTCGACCAAGCTGTGGCCCAGGGCGCGAAGTTCATCTCCAACAGCTGGGTGTTCCCTGAGGCCTCGTTCGAGCCCGACTTCGACTTCCACTTCAGCAACAACCCCGGTGTGGTCTTCGCCTTCGCCTCGGGCGACAACGGAGGTGTGACGCAGTATCCGGCCGCGTCCCCCTATGTCACCGCGGTGGGCGGTACCACGCTGATCCCCCTGCACACGCCACGCGGCTTCGGGGAGAAGGCCTGGAACGGCACCGGATGCGGCTGCTCCGCCTTCGAACCCAAGCCCGCCTTCCAGCACGACGCCGTCTGCCCCCACAACCGCACCATCGCCGACGTCTCCGCGGTCGCGGACCCCGCCAGCGGCGTCGCGGTGTACACCACGTCCCCCACCCTCAGCGGTACCACCGGCTGGTTCGTAGCGGGCGGTACGAGTGTGGCCTCCCCACTGGTGGCCAGCATGTACGCCCTCGCAGGCAACCCCGCCCCGGGTACCTTCCCCAACTCCTACCCCTACGCCCACCCGCAGGACTTCTTCGACGTCACCGTCGGCCAGGCGGGCACCTTCTCCGCGCTCCCCGGCTACGACGCCCCCACGGGCATCGGCACCCCCGACGGCGTCGCCGGACTGCGCGACCCGTGGGGCGGGGGCTACGGCGCCGCCTGATCGAGGCACGGAACGGCCAACAGCGCACCGGAGTCGTGGCGCCAGGGGGCGGCGGGCGGTCAGGGGCGACCGGGTAAGCGCTCGCCAAACCACAGCCGACGAACACCCCTGGCCGTTCCTGGGGCACCAAGCAGCCATTCCACTTCCGCGCAAGGCCCTTGACCCGGATACGGCAGACCCCAGCCTTCTCGGCGGTCTACTGTACGGACACGCCGCGCGGCCCACCGCGGTCACATGAGGAGGAAATCCTGTGTCATCGCCCTGCGACCCGAAGCACGCTCCCGCCGGCGATGTGAGCGCAGCGCTCATGATGATCGACTCCCGGCTCAAAGCCGTCTACGACGGCAACACCGAGCCCGACCCCGGCCAACAGGCGCTGACCGACCAGTTCGCCGCGTCCCTGGGCCCCAGCGGAATCGATGACCTGCTGGACGGCACCTGCACCCTCATCTTCATGTACATGCAGTGGTTGCGCACGGCTTACGAGCACCACGACGAGGACGTCATCGCGTGCGTGGTGCCCAACCTCGTGGCCTCGATGCGCATGATGCCCACCAGCATCCGCCCCGAGACCATCCCCACCATGGCCGGCCTGCTCATCGCCGCAGGCACCGACCTGAGCCCCAACCTCTGGCGTAAACAGTACGGATACTGGACCAAAGACGAGATGACACCCCTGGAAGCCACCGCCTTCCTGCTCGCGGAGCACATCAACCGCGTCACCGACGACCCCCACTTCGCCACCCGCATCATCGCCGAAGCCCTCTCCACCACAGACGAAGGCTGACCCGCCGCGTCCACCCCCCCTGTACCGCGCCCCTCCGCCGCCCGCCCCGGGAAGAGCGTGACAGCGCTCGCGCAGGGAGCTTCCTGCCGCAGGTACGCCGGCCGGCGCACGGCCGACCTCGGTGGTGCATGTGCCGGTCCAGCACTGCGTCAGGTCCTGGAAAGGCGGGTCTGAAGGCAGCCCTCCCACCAGCAGGCGTGAGTGCCCCACATTCGGCCTCTTCCCGCACCCCGCACAGGTGTCCACCGCCGTTGGGCGGATCACGTCGTGCATGCTCTGGTGCATGGCCACGATCCACCAGCGAACCGACACGCTGACCGTCGGGCTCCTTCTGGCAGCGGTCGGCGGCTTTCTGGACGCTTACACATTCGTCCGGCACCAGGTGTTCGCCAACCTGCAGTCGGGCAACGTCCTTCTCTTCTGCGTGGAGGCCACGGCCCGGCACTGGCACAGAGCCCTCCTGTTGCTGGCCCCGATCGCGGCCTTCAGCGTCGGCGTCCTTGTGGTGCAAGTACTCGGCCTGCCCCGTGTGCAACTGCTCGTGCACCGGCCGCTGCGACTGATGCTGACGCTTCAGATCGCCTTGCTGGCAGCGCTCGCGACCCTGCCCGCCGGCATGCCGGAACAGATGACGACGGTGACGGTGTCCTTCGTCGCCGCGCTGCAGTTCTCGACCTTCACCACCCTGCGCGACAGCCCGTACACCACCGTCGCGGAGAGCGGGAACCTGCACAAGGCCATCGTCGCGGCGCACCAGTGGCGGATGGGCAAAGAACCGGCTGCCGCGCGGCGGGCGGGACGTTACACCGCCGTCGTCGCCGCCTTCGCGGCAGGCGCGGTCACCGGCGCCCTCCTCACCCGGGCGGCCGGGACACCCGCCATCGCCACGGCGGCCGGGCTGCTCGCCGCGGTCCTCGTCACGCTGGTCCGGCAGACACGGCAACTGGAACGCGGGATGACAGACGATCGACCGCCGCCGCCCCCGCCTGCGGCCACCCGCTGAACTCCACACCCCGCCCGATTCGGTCCTTGTGTGGTCCAGTGGAGCCGAGCAGCGCGGCGCCCCGTTCCTCCACCTGTGGGAACGGGCCGTCGTCGATCGGCCGCGACCGGGGCGGGGCTGGGCTGTGCTGTGACCGGCCTCGAGGCCGGCCCTAATTCGTTTGACGTGGCCACGGGTCAACGCTGCACTGTGGCGGGCACCATGATCGTGGTGCCGGTTCCTCGGGGAGGCAACGGCAGCAATGGAGATCCGTCCTACGACCGGCAAGGACCTCGACGTCTTCGTCGACACACTTCATGCCGCGTTCGGGCTCTTCCCGGAAACCCCGGCCGAGGGCGGCGGTGGGGTCTGGTGGTCGGCGCTCGAAATGGACCGCAACCTGCTCGCCATGACTGCGGACGGGCGACCCGTCGGAACCGCCGGCGCGTATTCCTTCGAGCTCACGCTGCCCGGTGAGAACCTCGTCCCGGTCTCCGGGGTGAGCTTCGTCGGCGTGCTGCCCTCACACCGACGCCAGGGCGTGCTCAGCGCGATGATGCGGTATCAGCTCGCCGATCTCCGGCCCCGTGGGGAGTTCCTCTCCGTACTGTTGGCCTCCGAGGCACCGATCTACGGCAGGTTCGGCTACGGGCCGGCGACCTATACCCACCGGCTGACTGTGCAGCGCCACCAGGCCGCCTTCGCCCTTCCTCGGGCGGGCGCTGCGGCCGGTGCCACAGCGACCGGATCGGACACGGGCTCTGTCGAGCTGCTGCGGCGTGCCGAGTGCGGCGAGATCCTGGAAGAGGTCTACGACCGGTACCGCCGCGCGCAGCCCGGCGCGCTGTCCCGGCCGCACCGCTGGTGGGACTTGGGAGCGGGACAGCCACCGGTGTCTCCGGCGCCGCGCTACGTCGCCGTCCACCGGGACGCCGACGGTGTCCCCGACGGGTACGCCAGCTACTCGGTAGAGTCCGGCACCTTGACGGTCGACGAGACGATCACCGTTGACGACACCGTCTTCACGGCTCTGGCCCGGTTCGTGCTCGGCCACGACCTGGTCGCTCGGGTCGTGTTCAAACACGTTCCGCCCGGGCATCCCCTGCGCTGGCAGCTTGCGGACTTCCGCGCCGGCCAGGCGAGCGACGACACGGACTGGCTGTGGGTACGGCTGCTGGACGTTCCGCGTGCGCTGACCGAGCGTGGCTGGTTCACGGACGGTGAGCTCGTGCTCGACGTCGAGGACCCGTTCCTCGGCGAGCACGGCCGCTACCTGCTGACCGTCCGGGACGGCAAGGCCGACTGCGTCCCGACGGACCGGGAGCCCGACCTGTCCCTGGGCGTGAGCGACCTGGGCTCGGTCTACCTGGGTGGCACCGCCCCGAGCACGCTCGTGCGCGCCGGACACATCCGGGCCCACCGCCCGGGCGCTGCCGCTCTTGCTGACGCCCTCTTCCGCGCCGAGCGCCCCCCGCACTGCCTGCACTGGTTCTGACGGGGCGCTCGCCGACAGCGCGGTTCGCCCGGACGGGCCGCATCCGGGGGAAGCTGGTTCCACGTGGGGCCTGACGTGGCCACGAACACGATGGCGCGCAAGTCTTCGCAATCTCGATGGCTTCGGCGCCGACCACCCCCTGCGGGCGGGCCGCGCCGGCACAACCCGCTTACCAACTCCCGGAAACGGGTCGGCATCAACCGCGTTTGCGGGCTGGCAGAGGTCTCGACCGGCTTCTTCGCCACGGCCGAGCTGGAAGCGACTGGCGACTACGAGGAGATGACGCAGGCCGGAGGCCGCGTCATCGGGACGTGGCGGCAGCGCCTGGATGTCGGAGGCGGCCGCGACGCGGGATCAGCGTCAGCCCCGTTCCGGCGCCAGGGCCGCGGGGTCCGCTGCCGTGCGGCCGCTGCTGCACAGCATGGGCGCCCAGACCGCTGCGGCCGCAGCCAGGTCGTCTCCGCAGGTGCGGCCGGGGCGGGGCCGGGCTGCGGTCGCGAGGACGACCCGGTCGGGACGCAGCAGGACGGCGCCCGCGCCGCCCATCCAGCGGGTCAAGGCGTCGGTGCCCGCATCGGCCCCCTGTGCGGCGCCGCCCGCGCCGGGCTCTCGGCGCCGGGGGTCGTGCAGGTGGAGGACGCGGGCGTCCAGCGCCCCCACCAGGGCGTGCAGGGCCGGGCTGAGGGGCGCGGTCGCCAGGAGCGCGAAGTCCTCGCCGAGCAGGTCGTCGAGCAGACGGGGAGTGCCGTCGGTGTCGGGGATCCGGGGCTGGGGGCACAGCGTTCCGGGGCGCGGGTGGCCCAGGCGGCGGGAGCCGGCCAGGGAGCCGGGCCGCAGCGGCGGGCTGACGGCGGACAGGACGAGACCGGATGCGCCCGGCAGCCGGGCAAGGGCGGGCAGGACGGCGTTGCGGGCCAGGGCGCTGCCTGCTCCACCGCCGGTCATCACGGCTCCCACGCCTGCGGCCGTCCGGATCAACTGCCGTGCGTGGCGCCGACGTTCGGCCTGATAGGTGTCGAGCAGGGCCTCGCTCGCCCGGCCGGTGAGGACACGGGCGAGCTTCCAGGCGAGGTTGTGGGCGTCACGCATCCCCGCGCCCATCCCCTGCCCGATGAAGGGCGGTGTGAGGTGGGCGGCGTCACCGAGCAGGAAGACGCGGCCCATGCGCCAGCGGTCGGCGACCTGGGCACGGAAGGTGTAGGAGGCGGTACGCAGGACATGCAGCTCGTCCTCGGGGATACCCGCTGTCCAGGGAGCGATCAGCTGCAGCAGTCGCCTGCGGTCGGTGAGTTCCTCGGGCTGCTCGCCGGTGCGCAGGCGGAACTCCCAGCGGTAGCGGTCCTCGCCGACCCGCATGTAGGTCGCCGCCCGTCGGGGGTCGCAGATCTGGTGGACGCCGTCCCAGGCGGGCAGCGGCAGACGGCAGCGGATGTCGACGACCAGCCACCGCTGGGGAGCGGCGAGGTCGTGCAGCCGGGAGCCGATGGAGGCGCGGACCAGGCTGTTGGCGCCGTCGCATCCCAGGACGGCGTCGGCCAGGAGGGTGTGGGAGGCGCCGGTGCCCTCGTCACGGAAGGAGACCTCCACCGGGGCACCGTGCTGCGCGGGCGGGGTCACGGTGGTGACCTCGATGCCTCCGCGCAACGTGACCGAGGGGTGCTTCCTGATGTTGTCCCGCAGCAGTTGCTCGAGTTCGGGCTGGTCGAACATGTTGGCCTGGGGAAAGCCGTGCCATCCGTGCGGATTGTCACGCAGGAGTTCGGCCAGCACCCGGTGGGAGCCGTCCAGCAGGCGCATGCCGCGGGCGGGCCGGGTGAGGGCGCGGAACGCCTCGTGGATGCCCACGGCCTGGAGGATGCGGTGCACCTCGTCGTCCAGATGGACGGCTCGCGGCAGCGGATACGGGGCGCGGTGGCGGTCCAGGACCAGGGCGGGCACGCCGTGACGGGCGAGGAGGGTTGCGGCGCTCAGCCCGGTGGGCCCGGCACCGATCACCGCGACAGGCACGCGCTGCGGGAAGGTCGTGGTCACTTGCTCAGGGCTTTCATCAGGCCCAGCAGACGGGCGCGGTCGATTTCGTTGTCCTCGCGCAGCGCGGAGATCGCCTTGAGGAGCGTCTGTGGCGAGGGAGTGGTGCCGAGGAAGTCCCGGGTGGCGGGCGGGCCCCACTGGGCCAGGCCGGAGGCGGACATGGCGGCCCAGCCGGGTTCCAGCGTGTTGTCGAAGAGGTCGCCGTCGGTGTAGTGCTCCAGCATGAAGCGGTCGGGGTCGCGCCAGTAGTCGAAGATCTGGCTGCCCTGGATGTGCCGGCCGATCCCCCAGGAACGGTGATAGCCACGCTCGCGCAGGTACTCACCGCCGGCGGCCAGCACGTCCAGGTCGGCGACCTGGTACGCGGAGTGGACGTACCCCGTGTCGGGGCCCAGGTGCATGGCCAGGGTGTGGTGGTCGGCGGGTTCGCTGCCGCGGTCGCACCTGGTGAAGGCCATGGTCGGACCGCGTCCGCGTTGCCCGTCCAGGTAGAGGAAGTCGCTGACGATCAGGCCGAGGTGCTGCAGGTACCAGTCCAGGGCGCGCCGGAAGACCCGGGTGGAGAGCACCAGGTGCCCCAGGCGCTGCACCTGGGCGGGTGTGCGCGGCGGGCGTTGGGTGGCGTTGACCCGGGCGGCGTCGGCAGGGGTGCCCGTGTTGAGGACCAGGGCCTGCCGCAGTGGCCGTATGGGCTCCTCGGCGACGCCGTGCACGACACGGACCGGGATGCCGGAGGGGTCGAGGAGGTCGACGGCGCGGCCTCCCCCGTACTCGGTCAGGGGCCTGACCTGGTGGCCGGTGGCGCGGCCGAGCCGGTCGAGGTCGGTGGCGTCGGCGGCCAGGAAGGCGGGGCCGATGAACCGGGAGGCGGTGCCACGGCGGATCACCAGGCAGTGCGGCCCGGCCAGGGCACCGCGCAGATACAGGGTGTCTTCGGTACGGGCGGCGGTGGCGAAGCCGAAGTCGTGGGCGAAGGTCTCGGCGCGGTCCAGGTCTGGCTTGGTGAACTCCAGCCAGGCCAGGTCGACCACCTTGATGATGGGCTGGTCCGCACGGCCGGGGTGCTCCCCGCGCAGGGCTCCCTGGCCGCTGTGCAGGCCTTGGTGGGCGTCGGCCGCGCGGGCCGGGATGGGGGTCGGGTCGTTCATGGCGGGTCCCTTCGGCGGCCCCCGCTACGGCGGTGGTACCGCGCTGTCGCGAGGTCCGGGAGACGAGTGCGGGTGGAGGGGCGTGGCGCGGACCGGCCGACGAGGGGCGGCCCAGCCGACGGGAAGCAGCCTCGCCGACGGGAGGCGGCTGTCGGCGGTAGGCGGCTGTCGACGCCGGCAGCTGGTGGCGGAGCGGGCCCACCGCGGTGGCGATCCCCCTACCGGGCCAACAGGGTGTCGAGGGCGGTGGACAGATCGGTGACCGGGTCGGTGGCCGAGCCCTGGGCGCGCCAGCCGATGAAGCGGTCCGGGCGGACCAGGACGGCTCCTTGCGGGGTGTGCCCGCGTGCGGCGGTCCAGGTGGAGCGCGGGTCGCGGTAGTCGCCGTGCACGTGACCGACCCGGATGGCGTCCAACGGCAGCCCCCTCTCCGCGGCGATCTTCTCCGCGGCTTCGCACCAGGCCTTGCCGCCCTCCCCCGCGATCAGCAGGAAGCGGCCGGGATGCACGAGGCGGGCCAGGGCCACGCGGTGGCCGTCGAGATCCTCCAGCCAGGCGTGGGGCAGCGGGTGTCCGGGCCGGGCGGCGGGCTGGTAGACGCGGACGGGGTCGGGGTTCTCGGGGTTGGCGGTGCCGTCGGGGACCACGGCCGCGGAGTCGTAGGTGTAGCCGAACTCGACGCCCAGTTCGTTGAACTCCATGGACTGGGCGGCCACGGTGGCCAGGAAGGCGCGCCGGAATCCGGTGTCTGCAGGGTCCTCGCTCCAGAGTCGGCGGGCCTGCCGCCAGTTCTCCTCCTCGCCGGCCTGCGGGCCGCCGCCGAAGAGGGCGCTGATCGCGACCTGGTTCATGGCGTTCTCCAGCGAGCGCTGGACGTTGGTGGCGTCCACCGGGCGCCGCTCGGCCTCGTAGGTGTCGAGCAGGGCTGCCCCGGCATGGCCGCCCAGCACGGTGGCGATCTTCCAGGTGAGGTTCTGCACGTCGTGCATGGCGGAGGTCAGGCCGAGGCCGCCGGTGGGCGGGTGGCGGTGGGCGGCGTCACCGGCGATCAGGACCCGGCCGGCGCGGTAGCGGTCGGCGACCACTCCTTCCAGGGACCAGCGGGAGATCATGTGGACCGTCACGTCCTCCTCGCCCAGGCCCAGCCCCGTGCGCAGGTCGGCCAGAACGGACTCGTCGTCCAGCGCGCGGCCGTCCTCGGGACCGTAGTCGAGGTGGAAGACCCATTCCTCCGACTCGGGACCCCAGTGCTCGGGGCCCACGGGTACGAGCACCCCGGGGATGCCGAGGTCGGGCAGCCACAGCCAGCGGATCAGCACCTCCGGGTCGCGCGCCCAGCGGGACAGGTCCGCGGAGAGGTGGAAGGAGACCACGCGGGCGAGGTTGCGTACGCCCTCCTGGGGGATGCTCACGGCGGGTCCGACGGTACGGCCGCC
Source organism: Streptomyces filipinensis (assembly GCF_014649495.1). Lineage (GTDB taxonomy): Bacteria > Actinomycetota > Actinomycetes > Streptomycetales > Streptomycetaceae > Streptomyces > Streptomyces filipinensis. The sequence goes on from NZ_BMTD01000024.1 coordinate 23,550, forward strand.
GTCGCAGCCCAGCAGGTAGCGGGTCCGCACCCGGTAGCTCTCGCCGGTCCCGCGGTCGGTGACGGTGGCGGTGACGCCCTCGCCGTCCTGGGCGAGTCCGGTCAGCTCGTGGTGGAAGCGGACCCGGCCGGGCGCGAGTTCCTCGGCGCGGGCGCGCAGGAGCGGCTCCAGGCGGATCTGTGGCAGGTTGGCCTGCCGCTCGGGGCTGGCCGCGAGCCACTCGGGGGAACGGCCGCCTGCGCCCCAGGCTTCCATGCCGGCGACCCGACGGCCGTAGTCCTCATGGTCGCCGGCCAGGCCTACGTACCAGGCGGTGTGGGACATCTGCTCAGCCGGGGTGGAGGCGGCGTAGACGGTGTCGGCCACGCCGACGTCGCGCAGGATCTCCATGGCGCGCTGGTTCAGGACATGGGCCTTGGGCAGGATCGAGGTCTGCGGCCAGGCGGTGACCAGCAGGGACTCGATGCCCATGCGGCTGAGCAGCATGGAGGCGGTGAGCCCCGCGCCGCCTCCGCCGACGATGAGGACCGGGACGTCGATGTCGTTCATGGGTGCTCCGTGCGGTGTTGCGGCTTCGGGATCAAGGGCAGCAAGGGCAGGGGTCGGCTCAGGAGAAGCGGGGGAACAGCGCGAGGGCGTTGGCCCGGTCGATGGCGTGGTGGCCGGCGACGTCGAGCCCGCCGTAGCGGTCGTACTCGCCGGTGAAGTGGGCGACGGCGGGCTCGGGTGCGAAGGGCCAGTCGGTACCGAAGAGCACACGCTCGGGGCGGGCGAAGGCCAGCAGGCTGGGCAGCGCGGTGGGGCTGCCGGACAGGGCGGTGTCGAACCAGAAGCCGCGCAGGTCCTGGAGGATCTCCTCGTAGCCGCGGCCGGTCTCGGCGACCAGGGCGGCGGTGATCCGGTGGGCGGCATACGGGAGGAATCCGCCCGCGTGGGACAGGATGATCTTCAGGTTGGGGTAGCGGCGCGGGACGCCGTGCAGGACCAGGTTGGCGGCGGCGTGGGTGGTGTCGAGGAGGAAGTCGGCGGCGAACGGCGGCAGTCCGGGGACGGGCGGTGCAGGCAGTTCGGAGGGGTGGACGAACACGACTGCCGAGCGCCGGTCCAGTTCGGCCAGGAGCGGGTCGTGGCCGGGGTGCCCGAGATAGACGCCGTCGGTGTTGGCGAGCAGGACGACGCCGTCGGCGGCCAGTTCGTCCAGGGCGTGGGTGGCGGCGGCCACGGCGGCGTCCAGGTCGGGCAGCGGTACGGTGGCGAAGTAGCCGAACCGGTCGGGGCGGTCCTTGACGAGTTCCGCGCCGAACTCGTTGACCCGCAGGGAGATTTCAGCCGCTTCGGCGCCGTCGCCGAGCCAGGTGCCGGGGGTGGACAGGGACAGCACCCCGGTCCCGATGGCGTACGTGTCCATCAGGGCGATGGCGTGCTGCGGGCTCCACTGCGGCAGTGCACGGCCGCCGGGAGCGTGGACGCCCTTCGACCTCAGCCATGGTGTGTAGGCCGGGGGCAGCAGATGCTGGTGGACGTCGATGCGGCTCATGGTGGTCTTCCTCCCGGTGACGAGACTGCGACGGGGTGGTCACGGCCGTTGCGCCGACGGCGTCGGCCGTGTGGTGGGCCTACTGGCCCCCGGCCGACAGCACGAGGTGAGTCGCGGCCAAGGCGCCCACGACGGCGGCAGGCAGGCACCGGGCCGCTGGATCGCCGCTGCACGGATGGACGACGACGGCTCCTGCCATGAGCAGGACCGGGCCCGTCGAGGCGGCCGCACCCAGCGCGGTGAACCACAGACCGGCCAGCAGCGTGGCCGCCGTCACCTCCAGGGCGCCCAGCAGACGGTGGTGAGTGGCGGTCATGGAGTTTGTCTCTCAGGTGGCCTGCTGGGGGGCGTACTGCCAGCGCAGGACGTACCGGTCGAGGGCTGCAGTGGCCCTGCGCCGTACCGCCTCGTCGGCGGGGGCGGGCACCGTGACGCGGACACCACCGTCGTGCGCCAGGCATACGACGTGTTCCGGGTCCAGGTCCGCTCCGAGGGCGACCAGTTCGGCGTGGATGGCGCGGCGGGTGGCGTCCAGGCGCAGGCCGAGCTTGTAGGGCTTGCCGACCGAGGTGAGCGGAATGGCGTCGATCACCACCACTTCCCGTGGGGCCGCGGCGCGCTCGGGGACCCGTTCGGCGGCCCAGGCGAGCAGCTCGGCGGGGCCGGCCTCGGCCATGGGGGCGAGAGTGACGTAGGCGATGGGCACCTCCCCGGCTTGGGGGTCGGGGCAGCCGACCGCCGCGGCGGCGGTCACCTCGGGGTGGGCGAGGAGGGCGTCCTCGATGCCTGCCGGATCGATGTTGTGGCCCCCACGGATGATCAGGTCCTTGGCGCGGCCGGATGAAGCCGTCGGCGTCGATACGGGCGAGATCGCCCGTGTCCAGCCAGCCGTCGCGGATCTTCCCGGCGGTCTCCAGGCGCGGCCCCTGGGCTGTGTGCTCGGCGACGTAGCCGGCGAAGACCACCGGACCGCTGACGGTGAGCACGCCGGTGGCGCTGGGCGGCAGGTCGCGCCACTCGCCGGTGTCCGGGTCGATCCGTACGGTCCTGATCCGCTGGTAGGGCAGGCGCCGGCCGACACTGCCGGGCCGGGTGTGACCGGGCAGGCCTAGAGCGGAGGCGCAGGTCGCCTCGGTCAGCCCGTAACCCTCGCACAGCGGGACGCCGGTGTGCTTCTCGAACGACTCCCGTACGGCGGGCGGCAACGGGGAGGCGCCGACGGCGGCGAACCGCATGCTGGAGATGTCCGCGTCCACGGGGACCCGGGCGAGGACGGAGTACACGGTGGGCACCGCCGACATGGCGGCGATGCGGTAGTGCTCCACCAGCTTCCAGAACACCCCGTACAGCTCGGGATCGCGGTAACCCAGCGGCCCGGCCCACACCACCCGCCGGCCTCGCAGCAGCGGGCCGAGCAGGGTGACGATCAGGGCGTTGACGTGGAACAGCGGCAGCGCCGCGAACATCACCGAGTCCTCGTCCAGGGGGGTACTCGCGGCCACCATCCACGCGTTGACGACCTCGTTGGCATGCGTGTGCGCGGCGAGTTTGGGAGCGCCGGTGGTGCCGCCGGTGTGGAAGTAGGCGGCCACGTCGTCGGCGGCCGGGGGCTCGATGTCGACCAGTCGCTCGGCGGGACGGGACGCTGCCAGCTCCGCGAGGTAGCCCACGCGCACGCCGTCGACGGGTACCAGGGCGGGGGCCGGGCCGTCGGCCACGGCGGGGGCCAGGGCCAGCAGCGCGTCCAGGCGCAGCGTCGCGGCGACCTGCCGGGCCGTGGCCCACACCTGGGCGTCCAGCTGCGGGCCGGCGGCGATCAGCACCCGCGCGCCGCCTCGCCGCAGCAGCCGCTCGACGTGTTCGGTCGCCAGGCCCGGGTTCACCGGGGCGGCGATGCCCGCGGCCTGCGCGGCCAGCAGGGCGGCTGGCAGCTCGGCGGTGTTCGGGGAGAGCAGACCCACGGCGGCTCGGCGGGTGACGCCGAGAGAGCGCAGCAGGTTGGCGGTGCGGTGCACCTGGTCGCGCAGCTGCGCGAACGTCGCGGTGGTGGGGCGCAGGAAGCGCGCGGCGTCGGGCAGCACTGTCAGGGCCGGGCGGTCGGGCCACAGACGGGCGGCTCGCAGCACCGTGTCGTAGGTGGTGGCGGGCAGGCCGCGCTCATGCAGCGGAACGGCCTCGATGGCAGGCAGGTCCGCGGGGCTGTCCCAGGCGGGCCACAGCAGGTCGGTGGGTGTGAGGGTCACCGGGGCGCCTTTGCAGGGTGAGGGATGGGGTCGAGTAGCCGGACCGGTACGCCTGTCGGGCCGGCCGGTCCCGGGCAGGGGTTGCGGGAGGCGTCAGCGGGCGCGCACCACCGTGCGCTGCTCGCCGAGATCGAGTGCGCCGTCGTCGGTCGCGATGCGGGCCGTGACGACGTCACCGTCCTTGAGGTAGTCGGGGTTCGCCTGCTGGCGGGCGAAGAACTTCTGCCAGCGCTTGTGCGGGGGCAGGAGGGCGGCGAGTGTGGCAAGGAGCCTGCCCGGGGACTTCAGGGCGGTGCCGCCGGGCGTTCCGGTGAGCAGGACGTCACCGGGTTCGAGGGTCTGGAAGCGGGCCAGCAGGCTGAGGGCACGCGCCGGCTGGACGATCATGTCCGTGGTGGTGCGGTCCTGCCGGGTGGCGCCGTTGACCTTCAGCGTCAGGCGCAGGTCCGGCAGACGGGCGAGGTCGTCGGAGTCGACCAGGACCAGGCGGGGGCCGAGCGGGGTGAAGGTCGGGTACGACTTGGACTCGTAGAACTGCGTCTTGGGAAGCTGCAGATCGCGGGCGCTGACGTCGTCGGCGACGACCAGGGCGGCCACGTACGTCGCCAGGGTGGCGTCGGTGACCTCGGTGCCGACCGGCAGGTCCGTGCCCATCACCAGCCCCAGCTCCACCTCGTAGTCCAGGAAGCGGACGTGCGGTGGACGCACGATGTCCTGGCGGGGGCCGCTGACGGACCCGGAGGCCTTGCGGAAGAACGCCGGTGGGACGCGGTCCGGATCGAGTCCGGAGTCCACCGCGTGGGAGCGGTAGTTGACCATCTGCGCCACCACCCGGCAGGGGGTGCTGACGGGTGAGAGCAGTTCCCTCTCTCCGACGGAAGGCCCGGCGTCGGGGTCTACGGCGGCACGTGCGGCGGCTTCCTGTACGGCGGCGCGGGCGGCGAGCAGACCGGCGGTGGTGTCCGCGTCGGTGTCGATGCGGTGCAGCCGTCCTGTGCCGCTCTCCACCCACCAGCCGTCTGTGGTGCGGACGACCTGGATACTCATCGGCTCTCCTGAGTCCTGGACAACGTCGACCGGACTGCTTCCGCGAGCCAGGCCCAGTCAGTACTGATGAAAGCATCAGTTCAGACACAGCAATCGTCAACGCTCATCAGTACTGATGAAATAATCAGTACTGATGCTCATGTAAGGTGGGGGGATGACAACGGACGGACAGGGCGGGACCGCCAGACGGACGCCCAGCAATGCGCCCGGCGTCCCGAACCGCCTGGACCGACGCAAGGCACGCACCCGGGCCGCGCTGGTCGCGGCCGCGCAGCGGTTTCTCGCCGAACAGGGGCGGGTCGATGTGAGCATCCAGGAGATCACCGACGCGGCGGACGTCGGCTTCGGCTCCTTCTACAACCACTTCACCAGCAAGGACGAGCTGTTCGACGCGGCCGTCGCGCTCACCCTGGATGAACACGGGGCACTTCTGGACTCCTTCGTCGGAGACCTGGAGGACCCGGCGGAGGTCTTCGCCGCCAGCGTCCGCCTGACGGGTCGACTGCGACGTACCCACCCGCAAATGGCCAGGATCCTGGTGCGCACCGGCCTGTCCTACCTGACCTCGGAGGGTGGCCTGGCCCCGCAGGCGATGCGGGACCTGCAGACCGCCGCCGACAGCGGCCGGCTGGACATCGACGACCCCCACACTGCCGTGGCCATGGTCGGCGGCGCCCTACTCGGAGTGCTTCACCTGCTGGAGACGCGCCCCGACCTCGACGCCGAGCGTGTCACCGATCAACTGGCCGCCCGGCTGCTGTGCATGTTCGGCATGCCGCGCGCCGAAGCTCAGGAGATCGCCACCCGACCCCTGCCCGCCCCACCGAAGACGGGACCCTGACGGGAAGGCAACGGGTGGGTGAGGGCGAGTGTGCGCCCGACCGCGCTGCCGGCTTGACCGCGGACGGGGACGCGGATGCCGTGCCCGTGGAGGTCCGCGACAACCTGGGCGAGGATGCTGGGGTCGCTGTGCGTGCGGATGGCGGCGAGCTCTTCCTCGGCTCACGGGCGGGAACGGGAACGTGCGCGAGGCGGCGGATGAGGTCGGCCGCGGCGCGCTCGCACAGCAGTCGCGCCGCGTGAGCGGGGCCGCCCGACGGCGCCGACGGCGGCGTGCCCCAGGGCAGGCGGAAGGCCCCTCCCGCGATCGCCACGGGGTCGATGACGCAGGCGTCGGCCGTGGCGGCGGTGCCGCCACCGGAGTTGGGGCATACGGTCGCTGCCATAGCCGGTGGCTGCTGCTGGGATGGTGTGCCGGATCTGCTTGCGCCACAGGTGGCGGCGGTCGAGGCGGGAGCCGTACGCCTGGCCGTCGCAGGCGTGGTCCGGGAGCGTCCTCGGATCGTCTCCGGCCGGTTGCGTCCGCTACGCCAAGCGGGACCAGCACCGCCTCGCCGAGGCCCTGGACGCTGTCCGTCTCCTGCAGCACACCGGCACCCACGAGCCGATCACCAACGCCGTGGAAGTCGCGGCGGCCGACCCACCGGCTTCGGCCACGCCCGCTGCGCTCGCACGACGAAGAGGACCTGACAGTCGGTGCCTAGGGCTGCCCCTGCCGCACGGCCTGAAGGTGGGGGGCGGCCTCGGCGACGGTGTAGGAGGAGGCGAAGGTGAACGCACGCGGGGACGGCCCATGGGCCCGCAGCTCCGCCAGCCGTTCCAGGGCCTCGTCGACGGTGGGGAGGTGGCCGGCGGGGATCCACCAGAGCACCAGGTGTGCCTCGACATGCCGTTCGAACCATTCGCGGCGCCGCCGCATCACCTCCAGGTGCCCACTGCGGTAGCTGAAGTCCCACAGCGCCTCCGGGGTCTCCCACACCGTCAGGTTGACGATGACGTCCTCGCCCGCCGGGCGCAGGGCGGTGGCGTCGGCCGCACCGTCCTCCACCAGCCGCCACACGAAACCGGGCGCGCCGTCGGCGGCGGCGTTGACCGGGTCGAGCATCTCGACGAACGGTCGCATACGCGGGTCGTCGAGGGGGTGCAGCAGCGTGGCGACATTGAGCTGGGCGAGGTGGGCGGCACGCACGGATGCAGTCATGGCCACATCCCAGCACGGGCCCCTTTCTATGTCAACGAATATTGTTTTTAGAACTCTCGACCACCACGCAGCACTCCCCCGGCCGGGCGTCCATGCGGGCGCGCACGGGACCGTCCGTGCCGAACAGCCCCTCCAGCAGGGCGAGATTCATGCCGCAGACGAGCGGCGGGAAGCGTTCGGCGACGGCGTGAAAGGGGCAGTTGCGCATACGCACGACCGGCGCGGCTTCTCCGGTCGTCCCCTTGGCACCTTCGGCGTCCTGGATACCCGCGGCGCCTTCCAGGTGCGGTTCGTAGCCGCGGGCGGCCAGCATCGCCATGGCCTCTTCGAGGCCGCCGCAGGGCGCCGCCGAGCCGCGCAGCGCCTCGCCCCGGCGGCGCGCGGCCGCACAGAGCCCGGCGTCGAGCCCGGCCTGCTCGGCGGCCTCGGCGAGCAGTTCGGCGGCGGTGCGGTAGTCGCGGGCGGGCAGTGACACCGCCCGTTCGCCCCGCGCCCGCGTGTACACCTTGGCGGGACGGCCCGCCCCCGGCCCCGAGCGACCCGTCAGGCGGCGGCTGCCGCTCTCCAGCAGCCCGGCCTCGGTCAGCCTGTCCAGGTGGTGCGCGGCGAGCGTGCGCGCCACCCCGGCCGCTTCAGCGGCCTCGTTGCGGCCGACCTCGCGGCCCTGGCTCACCACGTACTCGTACAGACGGCGCCGGACCGGATCCTGCAACGCCGCGATCGCGTCGATGTCCTCCACCCGGCCATTCTAGAAACAACACAGGTTCGAGATAGAAGGGCACCAGACACAACATCAGCCCCCCGCGCCCCCGAACACCGCCCTGACCAGTGGCGATGGAGGACCACGGCTGGAGTGCCAGGGCCTGTCGGGCGTTGCGATCACCTGCGGGGAAAAGGCCTGGCCGAGATCATGATCAAGCTGGTAGCTTTCAGTCGACCGTGACACCGCCGAGGAGGTGAGACCCATGACCGCTGTACCGACGTGGGTGCTCCCCGTTCCCGTCACGGCCGGCGACTGAGGTAGGTGTCGCCGGGAGCGCCTCGACCACAAGGCACTCCCGAAAGGCAACACCATGAACTCTCTGCACTTCACCGCCGAGTCCTCGTCGAACGGCATCCTCGAACGCGACTTCACCGTGGGCGACGTCCCCGGCGTCCTCTGGTCACCGGCCTCCGACGGGCCCGATCGCGCGCCTCTGGTCCTGATGGCTCACGGCGGCGGCAACCACAAGAAGCACCCGGCGATGGCCGGCCGGGCCCGCCTCCTCGTGACCGGCTGCGGCTTCCACGTCGCCGTCATCGACGCGCCCGGTCACGGCGACCGGCCGCGCTCGGCACACGACGAGGCGGAAATCGCCGAGCTGTTCCGGGCCAGGGCGGCGGGCGAGCCGGAAGGCCCGATCGTCGTTCGCTACAACGCCCACCTGGCGGAGCTCGCCGTCCCCGAGTACCTGGCGACCCTGGACGCCCTCCAGCAGCTTCCGGAGATCGGCACCGACGGGCCGGTCGGCTACTGGGGCATCAACATGGGCACCGCGATCGGCATACCGCTGGTGGCGGTCGAACCCCGGATCACGGCCGCGGTCTTCGGTCAGCACTGGCCAGACGTCCTGGCCGAGAAGGCGAAGCAGATCATCATCCCGATCGAGTTCGACATGCAGTGGGACGACGAGCACATCTCCCGCGAGGAAGGGCTGGCGCTGTTCGACGCGTTCGCCTCGGAGGAGAAGTCGTTGCATGTGAACTCGGGCAAGCACAAGGAGCTGCCCCGGTTCGAGGCCGACAGCGCGGTCCGGTTCTTCGCCCGGCACCTCGGCCGAGCGGTCACCGCCTCGGCGTGATGTGCGCGGTCGCGGCGTCCGGCTCGCCACCCGGACGCCGCACCAACGGTCCCTCACTTCGAGTTCGTGGTGTGTGCGGTCGGGTTGTACAGGCTCCCGCGTGCTCGGTGAAAGTGTGATGCCCCGGCGCTCGATCGTGATGGGGGGGCAGGGACTCGCCGGCGGCGTAGGCGTTCCTCGTTCGAGGGGGTGATGGCCAGGCTGGGGCCAGGTGTCAGCCGGTGGCTGGGGCGGCGGCGCATTCCTCGTCGGTGACAGGGGTCAGCCAGTGGACGACGTCGTGGTCGGCGTCGCTCTCGTTGATGGCCAGGTGGACCATCAGCCGGTTCGGCGCGGCCCCGTGCCAGTGCTCCTCGCCAGCCTCGAACAGCACCCGGTCGCCGGGCCGGATGACCTCGACCGGTCCGCCGCGGCGCTGGCACAGCCCGATTCCCTCGGTGACGAAGACGGTCTGGCCCAGCGGGTGGCGGTGCCAGTGCGTACGTGCGCCGGGCATGAAGTGCACGAGGGCGGCGCTGACCCGGGACGGCTCGGGTACGGCGGCGACGGCGTCGATGTAGACGTCGCCGGTGAACCAGTCGGCGGGGCCCTTGACGGTGTCGACCGAGCTTCGGGTGATCTGCAAGGTCGCTTCTTTCGCTGTGAGCGTCACGGGTGGGTGGAGACACCGGTCGGGCACCGGCTCACGGGATCGCGCGAGTGCCGGCGTGTTCCGCAGGAGCCGCGTTGTGGGTCAGGGCTTGAGGAGCGTCTTGATGGCGCGGCGTTCGTCCATGGCCTGGTAGCCCTCGGCGACCTGTGCCAGGGGCAGGGTGAGGTCGAAGACCTTGCCGGGATTGATGCGGCCGGTCAGGACACGGCCGATCAGGTCGGGCAGGTAGCGGCGTACGGGTGCGGGGCCGCCGCGCAGGCCGACGTGCGAGAAGAACAGCTCCTTTCCGTCGATCGCCACCTCGTGGGGGACGCCGACGAAGCCGACGTAGCCACCGGGACGCGCGGAGTGCAGGGCCTGCTGCGTGGCCTGGGCCGTGCCGACGCACTCCAGGACCGAGTCGGCGCCGATACCGCCGGTCATCTCCTTGATCCGTGCGACACCGTCTTCACCGCGCTCGGTGACGATGTCGGTGGCGCCGAACTCCAGGGCGAGCCGCTGGCGGGACTCATGACGGCTCATGGCGATGATCCGCTCCGCGCCCATCTCCTTCGCGGCGATCACCGCGCACAGCCCGACCGCGCCGTCGCCGACCACCACGGCGGTGGAGCCGGGCCTGACCTCGGCGGCGTCGGCCGCGTACCAGCCGGTGCCCATGACGTCGGAAACGGCCAGCAGTCCGGGCCAGGACTCCTCCGCCGGGTGCTCATCGGTGGCGACCAGGGTGCCCTGGGCGTTGGGGACACGCACGTACTCGGCCTGGCAGGTGCTCATGAACTCACGGTTCAGGCAGTTGGACTGCCAACCGTTGCGACAGTTGGCGCAGGTGTTGTCCGAGGTCGCGAACGAGCCGACGACGAACTGGCCCGGCCTGACCGCGGTGACCTCGGCTCCGACCTCCTCGACGAAACCGACGTACTCGTGGCCCATGGGGTGCGCCGCCTCGGTCGCGTCCAGACCGCGCCAGGGCCACAGGTCGGAGCCGCACACACAAGTGACGGCCGTACGAATGATCGCATCCGTCGGCTTCAGGATCTGCGGGTCGTCCAGGGTCTCGAAGCGCACATCGCCGGGGGCGTGGATCACTGCTCCGCGCATGGGGTAAATCCTCACGTTCGTTGAAGTGGAAGGGGCGGGGCCTGGAGCGGTCTGTGGGCGCCGTAGCCCGGTGCGGGTGCGAATCGGGGGCGCGCAAGGGCGCCGTCGCTCTTCGCGCGGTGCCCGGCCGGGTACCCCTCTGGGCGGCGGCCCCGCTCGGGGATTACCTCCGCTCCAGGTAACCGCTGATCCAGGCGGTGAGCGAGTTACCAGCGAAACGTGTACCGCCAGTACATCCCTCGCCCGGCGGGCAGGACGTACGGTCGGGGACATGGACAACCGTGAGGAGGTCCGCGAGTTCCTCACCTCGCGGCGAGCGAAGATCACCCCTGAGCAGGTCGGCCTGCCTGCGGGGTCCCGGCGGCGTGTGCCCGGGCTGCGCAGGAGCGAGGTCGCCGCGCTCGCCGACATGAGTGTCGAGTACTACGCGAAACTGGAACGGGGCAACCTGGCCGGTGCCTCCCCGGCCGTCCTCGAAGCGGTCGCCCGCGCGCTTCAGCTGGACGACGCCGAACGCGCCCACCTGCTGCACCTGGCGCAGGCGGCCGACGGCACCGACGCCCTCACCCGCCCCCGCCGCCGCGCCGGCAACCGGCAGTGGACGCCGCACCGCAGCCTGCAGTGGACCTTGGACGCGATCACGGCCGGGCCCGCGGTCGTGTCCAACGGCCGCATGGACATCCTGGCCGCCAACCCGCTCGCCCGCGCCTTCTACACCGATCTGTTCGCCCACGCGGACAACCAGCGGAACCTGGCCCGCTTCCAGTTCCTCGACCCGGCCACCCGCCGGTTCTACCCCGACTGGGAACTGTTCGCCGACATGGCCGTGGCCGTGCTGCGCCGCGAAGCCGGCCGCGACCCCCACGACAAGGACCTGCACGACCTCATCGGAGAACTGTCCACGCGCAGCAAGGAATTCCGCACCCGCTGGGGCGCCCACAACGTCCGCCGCCACGGCACGGGAACCAAGCGGTTCCGCCACCCGGCGGTCGGCGACCTCACCCTCGCCTACGAGTCCCTGGACCTGGCCGCCGAACCCGGACTCAGCATGACCATCTACGCCGCCGAGCCCGGCTCCCCCTCAGAAGAGGGACTACGCCTGCTCGCCTCACTGGCCGCCACCGAGAACGTGAGCCCGGCAGCACAGCACCCGACCTCCTGAAAGCGCCCGCACACCGGCCTGGCGGCCGGCGCGACGAGGGCGGCAGGGAAATGTCAGAGCCCACCCCGGTTCTGAGACGGAATCCCTTACGCGTAGCAGCCGTTGACGGTCGCCGCGAGGTCGTCCATGGCGTCCTTGACGGCGCTCGGGTCGCCCGTGGCTCCGTTTTCGACGAACGAGAACACCTTCCACTTGCCGTCCTTGCCCCGAGTCAGACCGCTCAGCGCGACGGCGCCGGTGAGGGTGCCGGTCTTCGCGTGCACCTTGCCCACCGCGCACATGGAGTGGGCGTCGTCGAAGCGGCCGTACTCCGGGCCGAGCGTGCTGCCGGCCTCACCGGAGACGGGCAGGCCGTCGAGGATGGAGCCGAGGGTGTGCGTGTGCCGGGGCTGCGTCAGCAGTTCGAGGATCTGGGCGAGGGTGGCGGCCGGGATGCGGTCGGCCCGGGACAGACCGCTGCCGTCGTAGAGCTCGAACTTGTCGAGCGAGACGCCGTACACCCGGCTCAGCACCTGGCGCACGACCTGGGTGCCGCCCTCGAAGGTGGCCGGGCGGCCGGCGCCCAGGGCCGTCATCCGCAGCAGGGTCTCGGCGATGTTGTTGTCGCTGTGCTTGAGCATCGTGTGGACGATGCCCGACAGCGGCGCTGACCTGTGCCGGGCCACGGGAACGTCCGTCGGGCGTACGGTGGCGCGGGTGACGTCGCCGGTGACCGTGACGCCGTCCGCGGCCAGTTGCTTGGCGAAGACCCGCCCGGCGTCGAGGGAGGTGTCCTGGACGCCGCGCCCGTCGACGACCAGCGCGCGGACCGGGGCCACGGTGTCGGGGTAGTAGCCGTCGTTCCAGCCCTTGGCCAGGGTCGGCTCCGGGAACAGGCTGTCGTCCACGGCGACCTTCACGGTGGTCCGGCCCGCGGCCTTGAGTCCGGCGATCGCGGTCTTCGCCAACTCCGCGAGGTCAGCGGTGGTCAGGGTGCGGTCGCCGCCCCCGACGAGGGTCAGGGTGCCGTGGCCGTAGACGACCTTCGTGGTGAACCGGTGCTGCGGGCCGAGCACCGTCAGGGCGGCGGTCGACGTGGCGAGCTTGGCACTGGACCCCGGCATCAGCCCGGTGGAGGCGTGGTAGCCCCAGACGGTGGTGTGCGAGGCCGCGTCGAGGACCACGCCGCTCACGTTCGAGCCCAGCCGCCGATCGCGTACCCGGGTCTTCAGGTTCTTGGCCATCTGGCGGTCGCTGGTGTCCAGGCCGTGAGCCTTGGCCGTCGCGCCGACACCCTTTGGGGCGGCGAAGGCGGACGGACCCGCCAGAGCGGCGGACGCCACGGGCACGGCCATGGCGAGGACGAAGGCCCGGCGCAGGCCGGTTCCCGTGCCATTTCCTCTGAGCTTGCGGTGCCGGCGCCGGCCACCCGGAAGGAAGGTGATCTCGGGCGTCTTGGCGGTTACTTCAGTCATCGGGGTTCGAAACTCTCAGGAGTGGGGGCCTTGGGTGAGGGAAAGCTCGAAGTCGCTGCATCAGCGAGCCGCCGACGGTGAAGTGCCGGGCGCCGGGCGAGCCGAGGCAGAGGATGTCCTGGGTGCCGGGCTTCCGGGAGGTGGTACTGGGGGGCGCAATTCGACGTCCCGTACGTCCACGTCAGCGGCCGCCCTGACGCCGGAACTCTCTTCCGCCGGACAGTGACGGCCGCGAACAGGGCCGCGAGTGCCGGGAAAGCAGCGTCGAAACGGCCGCCGAGTCGACCAGCCGAGCGACCAAGCGATCCACATCCATGTGATCCCCCGGGTGAGGTGCGGTGTCGCCTCTCATACGCACGGACTCGTAGGCGGGTTGCATCGCAGCACACCCTCTTTGCCGGGCAGTGGTCGATGGAGTCGCGGCCGGGGCCCGTCCTTGGTTCGCCGGCGCGGAGGCGCAGGCGCGTCAGTGCGGCCGAAGTCCCCCGAAGACCACGTCGAAGACCCGCTCTCGGGCCACCGGGTCCGTTGCGAGCTGCTCCGTTGCCGTGCCGGTGCCGACGATCAGGGCGATCAGTTCCGGCAGACCCAGCTCGGGGCGGACGGCCCCGGCCCGCTGCGCCGCGGCCAACAGTTCGGCCAGCTGTGCCCGCATCACCGTGGTCGATTCCTGCAACGACGCGTGCACGTCCACGCCGGCCGCGGCGAGCGCCCGGGTGAACTCCGCCTTGCCCGCGGACTGCTCCACCACCAGTCGGAAGCAGGCGAAGAACGCCTCGGCAGGCTCGGCCTCGGCGGCCAGTTGCGCGGTCTTGGCCGTGATCGTCTCCAACCTGCGCACCATGACCGCCTCCAGCAGCGCCTCCTTCGTCGGGAAGTGCCGGAAGAGCGTGCCGACCCCTACGCCGGCGGCGCGGGCGATCTCCTCCGTCGGCACGCCGATGCCGCGGGTGGCGAACACTTGTGTGGCGATGTCCAGCAGCTTGGCTCGGTTGCGGGCCGCGTCCGCCCGCAACGGTCGCTCCGCAGCACCGCTCGCCCCGCTCATCTGTCCTCTCCTCCCAAGACGGATCCATCCCTGGACAACCGGAGTGCCCAGTCCGTATCGTTCAAACGGAGCCGCTAGTCCGATTCTAGTGGCGCACAGGGGGTTGATCATGTCCGAAAACGTGTCGCCGCGCGAGGTCTTCCTCAAGCTGCTGGAGGGCATCACCGCCGGGCGGTTCCCGGAGCTGGCCGAGCTCTACTCCGAGGACACCGTGGTGGAGACCGTCTTCGAGCCGGTCGGACCGCGGCGGTTCGAGGGGCGGACCGCACTCAAGCATCGGTTCGCGGAAGTTGCCGCGCATTCGCCGATGGAGCTTCACGCCACGAACGTGGTGATCCGGGAGACCGACGATCCCGAAGTGATCGTCACCGAGTGGGACTACCAGGTGCACCACCGGATCACCGGACGGACCTTCGCGTGCGCCAACATCCAGGTGCTGCGGATCCGCGACGGCCTGATCGTCCACAGCCGGGACTTCCACGACCACCTCGCGCTCATCGTGGGCGGTGGCGGCCTGCCTGAGCTTGTGACAGCGCTGGAAGGAAAATAGCGGCTGCGGCTGCCTGGCGCTCTCTACCTGCCAGGCAGCCAAGACGGTAGACACGAGCGCGCCGGGCCGGTAGTCGGCACCGCCAGCGACGCGTAGTCGCTCCACGGCTGCGGAACTTGCGGCCGGTGGCGACCAGTTATGGAACGACCCACGGAATCGGCACGTCGGTCGGCTCTGCGGGCGGCGGCTCGAAGAGGGCTTCGCGGAAGCGGCTACGACGAGGATCTGGTCCACTCCGACCCCGATGGGTTGCGCGTGCCGCTGGGCACACCGTTGCCGCTGTGAATATTCGCTGCAGGTGGCCGCATCGGGCCGTCAGCAGTAGGTCTTGTCGGACGCCGGGACGAACTTCACACGGGTGTGGTAGCGGGCGAACTGGACCCGGTTGTAGTCGCGACGGTCGACGCGGTACCAGACGTTGTCCCGGTCGTGGTCGCCGTTGACGTCGTCCAAGCGGACGCACCAGCGTTCCGGGCGGATCTCCTTGCGGTAGGTCTCGGTGCCGTGCCGCACCTTGTGGCAGTTCTGCCGGCGCTCGGTGGTGTACCAGGTGCGGGTCCGGCGGTGGCTGCCAGAGCCGGTGGTGGAGGAGTGGGCGACCCGGGCAGTGCCCGTCGTGCACTGCTTGACCATGTGCGGGCGGGTGGCCGGGACGGTCTTCTGGGGGATGTGCCGGAGGTCGTCCTTGAGGCCGGAGATGGGATCGGGACCGTCGAGGCCGCAGGCGGTGACCGTGACCAGCAGGACCGCCGCCACGCCGAGCATCACCCTCAGTCGTCTGTCGAACATCGTTTACTGCCCCCGCCGTTCGAACGCGTAGCGTATCCGAACGACCGGGGGGGCGGCCGTGGCCGGTTCGGTCAGCCCCGCGCGCAGCGCCGCCGCGTGTTCGGCGGTGAAGGCGGTGAGCGAGCGGGCGGTGCGGCCCGTCAGTGGGAGGAGGGCGGCCTCCTCCGCCAGCAGCGGGAACCGGTCCTCCCGGCCCGGCACGCCGGCTGACACGGGGTCGCCCGCTGGGTCAAGGCAGCCGCACCGCTCGCGGGTCAGTCTCGTCGGCCCTGGCCGTCCAGCAGATCGAGGCCGGCCTGACCGTCCACGTCGCCGCCCACGAGCTTCGCCGCGATCCTGCGGGAGCTCCGGGAGGACACCGGCACGCCCCGCGGCCCTATCCCGGCCCTCGCGCAGCTGGTCACCACTGCCGCGCGCCGGGCGGAGCAGCTCGACCCCGACCGCGACGACGCGCCTCCTGCCCGCCGCACAAGGCCGCCGCCCGCCCACCGACGACGCTGGGCGAACGATGGCCACGACCTGGCCCGCCTCGCAGGCCCTGTTCCTGCACACGCCGCGCGAAGGGGGTGGCGGCGACTTCTCCGTCAAGTGCAGCGTGTTGAACTAAGGGCCTTCTCTGCATCGGTCAAGCGCACGGCTGTGAGTTCATTGGATCTTGTTGGCTGAGCATGACCGCCTTCGCGGCGGCCCCCGAGTCCAAAGCCTGCCGTGAGGCGAGTGCATCAGTGGCGTCCGGCCACGGACCTCCGCAAAAACCCGTTGGCGGACCACGGGCGACCGCTGCTAACTTTCCGGAGGCCGTGCCAGAGAACGAGGAGGTGGTACCCGTGAACGCAGTATCGACATGGGTGCTCCCCTCCGGGGTCGCGGTCGGACGATAGGTCGTCCGGGAGTGCCGTTCAACAGCACTCCCGAAAGGCACGACCATGCAATTCACTTCCGAACAACACCTCGACGACGGCGTCTTCGAACGCGAATTCACCCTCGGCGAGATCCCCGGCACCCTGTGGACGCCCGGATCGGCACCAGCCCCGCTGATCCTGATCGGCCACAACGGCGGCCTGCACAAGCGGGAACCGCGGCTGGTGGCACGGGCCCGGCACTGCGCGACGCACGGCTACGCGGTGGCCGCTATCGACCATCCCGGGCACGGTGACCGGCCCCGTTCCGCCACCGACGAGCAGGCCCGCGCCGACCTGCGCCGGGCGATGGCGACCGGCGAGCCGGTCGACGAGATCTTCGAGTCCTTCGTCGGCCCGCTGGTCGAGAAGGCGGTCCCGGAATGGCGGACCACCCTGGACGCCCTCCTCTCGCTGCCCGAGACCGCCGGCCCGGTCGGGTACTCGGGGATGACTGCCATCGGCATTCGGCTGGCGGTGGTCGAACCGCGCATCAAGGCCGCCGGCTTCTTCGCCGGGGGCTATGTGCCCCGCGCCCAGCGCGAGGAGGCCCGGCAGGTCACCATTCCGCTGCTGTTCCTACTGCAGTGGGACGACGAAGGAAACCCCCGGCAACGGGCCCTCGACCTGTTCGACTCCTTCGGCAGCAAGGAGAAAACGCTGCACGCCAATATGGGCGGGCACGCCGGCACCCCGTGGTTCGAGGTGGAGGACGGGGACCGGTTCTTCAGCCGGCACCTGAAGTGAGACCGGGCCGTCAATCCGGCAGCAGACGATAGGCGCTGCCGGCCATGCTGCCGTCATCGAGACCAGGTCCCGGCCCTCCTCGATGGCGGTGTCCAGCAGATGCACAACGGCCCCCATCACGACGGAGGCGAAGGCCGCCACCGGGTGCGCCTGCGGAACCCGACCGGCTATCCGCCAGGAGGCGTCAGCGCCGGCAGTGCAACGCAGCATGAGGCGGTTTGAAGCCCCCCGGCCGCGCAGGGCGACTTCGAAGGGCCACAATCCTTCATCTCTCGCATAGCACCACTACCGAAAGTTCTCTACTACCAACTTTCTTTCGTTTTCAGGACACATCGCCCGATAACCGGCCAAGCCCGGAGACAGTGCGGACTGTTAAGGGTGACCGCAGGTCATCGCCCTGGCGATGCCGAAGGCGCCGTGCAACTGCGCAGGAAACGGCTCAGACGACCACGACCCGGCGCCCGCGCGTGTGACCGGCTTGGCTGTCGATGTGGGCCGCCGCGGCCTCGGCGAGCGTGTACGACTTCTCGACCGGGATGTGGAGCTTTCGCCGCGAGATGAGGCCGACGGCCTCGGCGAGCGCATCCGGCACGCTCCCGGCCACGCCGGAGAACCGGACACCGAGCTCCGGCGCATCGAGATCGGCGATGGAGATCACCTTCTGCGGGTCCCCGGTCAGCTCGACGAGCTCGCGGATCACGCCCGAGCCGGCGAGATCGAGAGCCGCGTCGACATGGCCGAGCTGCCGCACCCGCTCGACCCAGCCCTCGCCGTACGTCGTGGCGAGGGCACCCAGGCTCCGCAGATAGCCCTGGTTCGCCGCCCCGGCGGTGCCGATCACCGTGATGCCGCGGTCGCGGGCGATCTGCAGCACCGCCGATCCGACTCCCCCGGACGCACCGCTGACCAGCAGCGTCTGTCCGGGCTGCACACCGACCTCGCGGATGATGCGCAGCGCGGTCTCCACCACGGAGGGGTACCCGGCGGCCTCTTCGAACGTCAGACCTTCAGGCATACGGGCCCAGGCCGACAGCACGGCGAACTCGGCATAGGTGCTGGAGCCTTCGCCGAACACGTGGTCGCCGACCTCGACCCCGTCGACGCCCTCGCCGACCTCGTCCACCACCCCGGCGGCGTCCAGCCCGACTCCGGCGGGCAACTCGATCGGATGGGCCTTCAGGATCTGGCCTTCACGAATTCTCCAGTCGACGGGGTTCACGCCCGCCGCCCGCACGGCGATGCGTACCCGGCCGGGGCCCGCGTGCGGCTCCTCGGCATCTATGAGTTGCAGAACGTCCGGACCGCCGAACTCGGCGAAGCTCACCTTCTTCATCCGGTGGACCGTAGCACTAACCGTTACGGTTTTGAATCCGCTCCGGTTTCGTACCTGATAGTGTCAGGGCATGACAGTGCCGCCCGGACGCCGTGAGCGCAAGAAGGCCGCGACCCGCCAGAAGATCGCCGGTACCGCCCTGCGGCTCTTCCTGGAACGCGGGTACGACGCCGTGGGTATCCGTGAAGTGGCCGCTGAGGCCGACGTGGCCGTCACCACGCTCTTCTCCCACTTCGCCTCCAAAGAGGCCCTGGTTTTCGAGCAGGACGAAGACTTCGAGCAACGCCTCACGCAGGCGGTCACCGGCCGGGCGCCGCACGAGCCGCTCATCCCTGCGCTGCGCCGCGAGATCCAGGCCCTGGTGCGACATTGCACGGCGGACAGCGCCGCCCCGATCTGGCGCATGATCGACGAATCACCCGCCCTGCGGAAGTACGAGGAGTCGATGAGGCTGCGCCACGCGGAGACGCTGGCAACCGCCATCGCCGCCGATCCCGAACTGTCGCAGACCGCAACGGCGAGCCGGACGATCGCGAGGTTCGTGATCGACGCCTATTCGCTGGCCCGTGAGGCGGCCGATCCGGAGGCCGCGGTGGACGAGATCTTCCGGATGATCGAGGCAGCCTGGGAGGTCACCTGCCCTTCTCGGCGTGCGTGAGGAACTTGTTCCTCCAGGCAGGACAGGGGCCGGTCGCGGATGAGGAGCTTCGCTTGTCCGTCGGGGCGGTCTTGACTTCCCAGACACGCCGTTCGGCGCTTGACCGTGGACCGAACCCACTGACAAACGACTCCCCTGAGAACTGACACACAGTCATTCCCGGCGGTCCTGAAACCTCCTTTCCTCGGGAGTCGTTAAACGCGCCGAAGGTATGAAGTTGTTGTGTCGATCCCGACTACGGACGCAGATCTGGTGAAAACTGAGCTACCTCCCTATAAGGGGAAAGAAGAAGGAGCGTCCGAAGTGAAGTTTGCCTCTCGTCTTGCTGTGCTGCTGGCAGCGACGGCATCACTGACCGTCGCGGGTACTGTCAGCGCCAACGCGCAAGATGGACCCCTGCCGCCCATCAGCATCCTTTCGCCCCTCCTCTGCATCAACAGGCAAGACGCGCAAGTGAAGGGCGACAACAACCAGGTGAACCAGATCGCGGCCTGCAATCAGACCGCGACCACCACAACTCCGCCTTCCAACGCGGGAGGGCTGACAGGGTTCGAAAGGGCCGTTGCGGCCAGCGGGGTAATGGAGTCTGGAGCCACGGTTACTATCACCGCGCAGTGTCCTCCTGGGAAGACGGCAACCGGCGGAGGGTACAGGCAGAGCGGCGGCGTTAATATCCATGATTCTTTTCCCACGGAGGATGGTACGGGCTGGACGGTCCAAGGCGTCGCCACCCGAGACAATGAAAGCTTTTCCGCTTGGGCGGCCTGCTACAACGCCGCCAGCTGAAACCGTCCATGCTCTGTAACGAGTGCGGGATGGTCATGCGCCGGGCTGCCATCGTCCCACACCAAGCCCGCGATGCAGCCGGGGTAATCGACGGCTGAACAGCGCGTTGCCAGCTCGGCCTGGCCTGCCTGGACCCTCAGTGGGCGGGAGGCCGTCCCCGCCTACTCAGGCGTGAAGACGAGGACTTCGTCATCCGGACGGCCACCACTCGCCCCACCAGGCTCGGCCAACCCTTCACCCGCTGGTCGATCCGCAAGCTCGCCGCCTAACTGCGCAAAGTGCACGGCCGCGTCATCCGCATCGGCCGTGAAGCCTCACGGTGCCTGCTCCGGCGCCACGGCATCACCTTCCAGCGCACCACGACCTGGAAGGAGTCGCCCGACCCTGATCGCGACGCCAAGCTCGACCGGATCGAGCAGGTGCTGGACCGCTTCCCGGACCGGGTCTTCGCCTTCGACGAGTTCGGGCCCCTGGGGATCCGGCCCACCGCGGGCTCCTGCTGGACGAAGCAGGGCAAGCCAAACCGGCTGCCGGCGACCTACCGCCGCACTCACGGCGTCACCTACCTCCACGGCTGCTACTCCGTGGGCGACGACCGCCTGTGGGGCGTCAACCGACGTCGCAGGGGCAGCGCCAACACCCTGGCCGCGCTCAAGTCGATCCGTGCCGCCCGGCCCGACGGCGTCCCGATCTGCATCATCCTGGACAACCTCTCCGCTCACACCGGTGCGGACATCCGCCACTGGGCGAAGAAGAACAAGGTCGAGCTGTGCTTCACCCCGACCTACGCTTCCTGGGCCAATCCGATCGAGGCCCATTTCGGCCCGCTGCGGCAGTTCACCCTGGCCAACTCCCACCACCGCAGCCACCCCGCACAGACCCGGGCACCGCACCGCTACCTGCGCTGGCGTAATACCAACGCCCGCCACCCCGACGTACTCACCGCCCCACGCAAGGAACGCGCCCGTGTCCGCAGCGAGAAGGGCATCCGCCGGGGCGGACGCCCCCTCGACACCGCAGCCTGACCAACCGCGAACCGCAGCCCCCGAGCGCCGAAGGGGGCGGGTTCAGGAGAAGGACAGCGACAGAAGGACGACTCAGGAGGCGGACGGTTCGATCTCCCCCGCAAAGACGATGACCTGGTCGATGAGGCTCCGCCGCAGATGGACGACGTCCGTTCCCGCCAGGCGGGGACCTCCATCCGGCGTGGTAAAGACCCACTGGTACCGGGCCCACTCGTCCGGCATGTCCACCGCCGAGCAGCGCACCATCGTGCCGGTCCCCGCCGGGTGACGCCGGATGTCCAGCACGAACCGCTCGACCGCCGCGATTCCTTCGCTGCGACCCAACGGCCCCCAGAAGACCACGTCTGAGGTCAGAGCCTGGGAGAGCAGGGCAGTCACATAGCTGTCGTCCGAGGCGTTAAACGCGGAGATGAACGTGTCGATCGCGGAGCGTGCAATCTCTTCCTGCATGCCCCAGTAATACCAGCCCTTGCGCGTGCGCTCGTCCCGCGAGCCGCCTTCCGATCACGGTGAACCATCCCGGTCACAGCACTAGCGGCGGGGCCAGGCATCGCTCCAGCTGCTGGCGCTTGGGGTTGATGCCGCGGTGGCTCGCTCACACACGCAGCGTGCCGCCGAGCTGGACCTTCGGTGTCCAGGGGAACGGCAAGTCGGCACCAAGTCCGCGCCAAGGGCCGGCGGGCACCGTGTCGTATCCGCCGTCGGCATTCGATCCTGGAGCAACCGAGCGTGTCACCCAGCAGTACCTCCGAACAGCCCCGCCCCTACGAGACGATCGCGGACCACCGCGAGCGGAGACCGCTGTCGCCCCTGCTCCCCGCAGCCCCGCACGGTGCAACGGGCCGGGCCGCCTCGGTCGCCCCCCGCTTGACCGAACACGGGCTGCACCGCCACCGCAACGGTGAGGACGAGTCCGTCCGGCCATCGCTCCGCGAACGCACCGCGCAGCGGACGCCGGCCGTACTCGTCCGCGGAGCGGCGCGATGACGGTACTCGACTGCGCTCCCCACGACGTCCTGGACGCCTACCGCACCTGCGAGTTCGTCACCCTCGGCAAGAACGGAACGCCGTTGGCCTGGCCGACGGCCGTGGCTCGGCGCGAAGACGGAACCCTCCTGCTGACCACGTCCCTCGCCTTCGCCCAAAAGGCGCTGAACATACGCCGCGACGGCCGGGTCGCACTGCTCTTCTCCGACCCCACGGGAAGCGAACTGGACCGGGCTCCGCAAGTGTTCGTCAGCGGCCGCGCCCACTGCCCCGACGCGATCATGACGGGGCCGGAAGGGGCCGAGGAG
The DNA here is from genome assembly GCF_014649495.1 of Streptomyces filipinensis. Taxonomy (GTDB): domain Bacteria; phylum Actinomycetota; class Actinomycetes; order Streptomycetales; family Streptomycetaceae; genus Streptomyces; species Streptomyces filipinensis. The sequence goes on from NZ_BMTD01000024.1 coordinate 45,755, forward strand.
TACTGGCGCAGGCTCTTCGAACGCCAGCCGCACAGCCGCGCCTACCTCAAGCGCCCCATGAGGCCGGTGATGTCCTGGTACTACCTGCGCCTCCTCGTCACCGTCGAACCCGAACGGGTGAGCATAAGGCCGGGCCTGGAGGAGCTGCAGTGGCTCGATGCGCCGGCTCCCGCCGCCGCGACGCACACGCTGCCCGGGGCCGCGCAACTCGGCCGCATGCCGACGGCGGTACTGGCCGGCCGGGACGCCTCGGGGGCACCGCTGCTCGCCCGTACCCGCCCGCAGCCGACACTGTCGGGCTATCTGGTCGAGGTCCCACCGGACTGCCGTGTCGAGCCGGGGCCGGCCAGCCTGCTGGTGCACCGGCACGACGAACTGCTGAACCACATGTACAACGCGCTCGTACGCGGAGACCTGAGGCAGACCGGTTCGGGCTGGCTCCTGGTGCCGTCCAGCGTGATCGAACCCATGGGTTCGGGCCGGGTCAGCGATGCCCTGCGGGTCCTGCGCCAGACCAAGCGGTCGACCGACCGCTATCTCGCGCGGCGCGGTCTGCCCCGCCCGAAAGTGCAGTGGGATCAGTTCCGTGCCCTGGCGGCACCGTCGCATACAGGACGGAGCCGACCGTGCTGAACTGCCTCTCCGTGCGTGAGGAGTCTCCGTGCGAGCCCTGATCGGCCACCTCGCCGCAGCACTCGCCCGTCTCGGGCGTCGCTCGGCCCGCCCAGCGTTCCCCGCACCGTCGGACGGGGACCGCCTGGCGGCCGTCATGAAGTCCCCGCACCATTGATCACCACGCCGGCTCGTTCGGGGCACGCGGCCTGACGGCGCGGCGGGAGAGGGGACCAGGCGAGGTTCTTCGGGTTCTCGGCACGGTCGCCGGAGATCGTCCAACGGTGCCGCGCCGTTTACGATGTGGTTGTCATGGTCACAATGAAGGTGCTCGGCGCGTTCCGGGTCGAGGTCGGCGGCCGCCCGGTTGCCACACCGGGTCGGCTCGCGCGGATGGTTCTGGTCCAACTCCTGCTCGCCCGTGGAGAGGTCGTCTCCACGGAGCGGATCATCGAGAGGTTGTGGCCCACGCGTGTCCCGTCGAGTGCGCAGGCGTCGCTGCACGCCTACATCGCGCGTCTGCGGCGCCTTCTCGAACCGGAACGAGCACCGAGGACCGCCGCTCGGCTCCTGCTCAGCGCGCCGTACGGCTACGCCCTCGCCCTGGAACGGGACGCGCTGGACGCCTGGGTGTTCGAGGACCGGGTCGCGGCCTGCTCGGTTGCGGGTCTGCCCGCCCACGCCGCGGCCGAGGGCTTGGCCGAAGCGCTCGCCTCGTGGGGCGGGCAGCCGTACGCGGAGTTCGCGGACGAGCCCTGGACGGCCGGTGAACGCACCCGCCTGGAGGAACTGCACCGCGCTGCCCGCGAACGGCTCGTCGCCACGCGGCTGAGCCACGGGCAGGTTGCGCAGGCCCTCACCGACGCGGGCGCGCTGACCCGGGAGCAGCCGTTGCACGAGGAGGGATGGCGGCTGCTGGCGCTGGCGCTGTGGGCCCGCGACCGGCAGGGGGACGCCCTGGCGGCACTGAGGCAGGCCCGGCACGTCCTCGGAGAAGAACTCGGCGTCGAACCCGGTCCGGCTCTGCTGGAGCTGGAGCAGGCCCTGCTGCACCAGCGTCTGGACGTCCTTCACCGAGAGACCGGGGCGCCCACCGCGACCGCCGCGCGAACCGGGACGGCCGCCGCCGTGACGCTCCACGGCTCCGTCACGGCTGCCGGACCGGGGACACCGACTGCGCCGACGGTCCTCATGGCAGGCCGGCTCCTGGGCCGTGACGAAGAGCTGGCGGCAATCGCCGACGCGGCGGAGCGGGCACGCGGCGGCCGCGCGCAGGTGGTCCTGGTCTCCGGCGAGGCCGGAATCGGCAAGTCGAGCCTTCTGCAGGCCGCGCTGCGCCAACTGCCCCCACAGGGCTGGCTGGTCGGATCCGGGCAGTGCCCGGAGACCGACGGCGCCCCGCCCGGCCGGGCCTGGTTCGATCTCCTCCCCGGCCTCGCCGAAGACGCGCCACCAGGACCGTACGCCGACGAGCTGGCCCCCCTGCTGGCCCCGGGCACCTCGAGCGGCTCCGAGCAGCCGGACGGCAGCCCGGCCCGGCGCTTTCGGCTGCACCGGGCGCTGCTCGGCTGGCTCCGCGACGCAGCCGCGCGGCAGCCGCTGGCGATCGTGCTGGACGACCTGCACCGGGGCGACCAGGAGAGCATCGAGCTGTTCCTGCTCTGCGCCGAGCAGTTGCGCGACGCGCCACTGGTCCTGGTCGGCTCGTACCGCACCGGCGAGGGCGACCTGACCGGCGCACTGGCACGCCTGGCCGCCTGCTCGCCCGTACGAATCAAGCTCTCGGGCCTGTCGGACACGCAGGCGAAGGAACTGCTGCGGCGGTCGACGGCCGGCATCAGCGAGCAGGCCGCGGCGGCCCTGGCCGAACGGGCCGGGGGCAACCCCTTCTACCTCCGTGAAAGTTCCCTCCTGCTGGCCGACGAGGGCGAGCAGCAAGCCCTGGCCCGCATCCCGCAAGGGGTCCAGGACGTACTGCGGCGCAGGCTCGCCCTGCTCGCACCGACCGTCACGGCCGGACTGCGGCTCGCAGCCGTCGCCGGACGCGAGGCCCCGATCGCCCTCCTGGTGCAGGCCGCGGACTGCGAACCCGAGCAACTCCTCGACGCCCTGGACGCCGGCGTGACCGCCGGGCTGCTCACCGAGCCGCGGGCGGGTACGGTCCGCTTCAGCCACGCCCTCGTACGAGACGCCCTGGAGGCGGACCTCACACGCCTGCGGTTGGCCCGGATGCATTCCCGACTGGGCAGGAGCCTGATCGCCCTCGGCTCGGACGACGTCGCCGCCACCGCCCACCACCTCCTGCGGGCGGCCGCGGTCGTGACCGCCGACGCCGGCCCCGCGGTCCACCATGCCCGGCTGGCGTGCGAGCAGGCCGTGCGCCGCTATGCCCCGCAGAACGCCGAAGCCCTGCTGAACACGGCCCTCGGCCTTCTGGCCGACCATCCGGCAGCCTTCGCAGACCAGGACGCCGCCCTGCTGCGTGTGATGCTGCTGGGCCAGCTCGTCGACTGCCGGATCCGGATGGGGGCCGTCGTACCGGCCCGCGACGCACAGCAGCAGGCCGTCCGGGTGGCCCGTGCCGAGGGCCGGGCGGACCTGCTGACCGCCGCCTACACGACATGGACGGAACCGACGCCCTGGCGCGTCCGCCCGTACGCGGCCTGTGATCCCGAGGCCGTCGAGGAGCTCACGAACCTGCTGGAGAATCACCACCCGGACGACCGGCAGCGGTGCCTGCTCCTCGACCAGCTCGCCGACGCACTGGACGACACCGACCCCCGCGCCGTGATCGTGGCACGCCAGGCCGTGGAGCTCGCCAGGGCCGTGGGCGATCCCCGGCTCCAGGGCCTGACCCTCACCTCCTTGCTGCGCCGCATCGACTGCGAACTGGAACCCGCCGCCTATCTCGAACTCCACGAGGAACTCGCCGAGGTCGCCGCCTCCCAGGACAGCCCCGAGTACTCCTGGATGAGTTCCTACATCGCCGCCCGGATCGCCGCCGCCGGCAACGACCCGGCGCAGATGGAGCGGTGCCTCGTACGCGCCGACGAGATCGCCCACACCTACGAGCTGCGCGGTGCCTTCGCCATCGCCAGGCTGCGCCGCCCCATGGTCGCCATGGCCCAGGGCCGATTCGGCGAGGCGGAGCAGGACCTGGCGTCCGCGGTGGCGGAACTGCGAGCGCGTGGGGCGGTGGACCTCAGCGGACTGGCGGGCCTGGCGGCCGGATGCATCCGCCTGCAGCAGGGCCGGCTCGCCGAGGTCCTGCCGGTGCTGCTCGCGGTGTGGGAGCAGTACCAGCCGCACAACGAAGCCCTCACCGCCCTCGCCCTGCTGGCCGCGGACCGTGGCGAAGAGGCCCGTGAGGTCTTCGCCCGCAGGGCGCCGATCCGCCGCGACTTCGCCTACTCCATCCTGGCCGGCCTGCGCGGCATCGCCGCCATCGCCTTCGGCGACCGGCAAGCGGCCGCCGAGGTCTACCGCGATCTCCTTCCCCTTCAGGGGCTGGCAGGCGGAGCGAGCAGCCTCAGCCTCGTCTTCCGGCCCGTCGCGCAGACCCTGGGCGAACTCGCCCAGTTCCTGGGCCTGGCGCAGGAAGCGGAGCGCCACTACCGGGAGGCCGAGCGGGTGGCAGCCGCCTGGGACTCCCCGCACTGGTCGGATGCCGCCCGGGCAGCCCTGGCCCGGCTTCCGCAGTCGGGCGAGTAGAACGGGAGGCGGTCACGGAGGTGGGGCCGGTCCGGATCGCGCAACGCTAGGCCAGCTCGGCCATGAACTCCGCCGCCAGCTCGAGGAACCGACCGGGCGAGTCCGTCGTCAACTGGAGGTCCACGAGCACCTCGTCGGTCTCCGCCGCGCACATCGTGCGCAGGTGGTCGCAGATCTGGCGCACGGTCCCACGGTGGTGGCCCTCCGCCGGGTCGGCCGCGGACTTGGTGACGTCAGGGTTCACACGCAGCACCCGCCGCAGTCCTGCCGGGTCCCGCCCCGCCCGCTCGGCCGCCTCGGAGGCCACGGCCCACAGACCGCGGAAGTGCTCAAGCGGCATCGAGGCCGCGAGCCAGCCGTCGGCACGCCGGCCCACCCGCTCCAGGGCAAATGGGGTGAATCCGCCCAGAAGCACCGGTGGCCTCGGCTCCTGGAGGGGCTTGGGCAGGATGGTCGACTCGCGGATCGTCCACAGCGGGCCGGTGTGGACCACCGACCCGGGCCGCCACACGGCGTCGAGGACGTCCAGAGTCTCCTCCAGCCGGGCGCCCCGTCCTTCCCAGGGCACTCCGGCGGCCTCGTACTCCTCCCGCATCCAGCCCAGCCCGATGCCCACATCCAGGCGCCCGCGGCTGAGCAGGTCGAGTGTCGTCAGCGCCCGGGCGAGCACGAGGGGCGGCTGCCACAGGGCGTTGAGCGTACTGCTGCCCAGACGTACCCGTTCGGTCGCCATGGCTGCCACGCCCAGCGCGAGCAGCGGGTCGAGGTGGGTGCCGTACCGGTCGGGCATCTTCCCGCCCGGGTAGCCGTCGGGCGGGCTGAGCGGGGCCAAGAGGCGGTCGGCCACCCAGAGGCTGTGGCAGCCCAGCGCTTCCAACGCCGTGCACATGCCGACGGAGAGGCGGGGGTCGGCGAACGGACCGAACTGGGGTACGGAGAATCCGATGCGCATCGGTGAGGTTCCTCGATCGGTGAGGGGTGGACAACGGGTCCGGACGCACTGGCGCGCATCCGGCCCAGCCGGGCGGGGACGACCGGTCACGCGGTTGTACGCCGCCCCCGGATCCGGTCGGTCTCGCGGCGGTACCGCCGCTGCCCGAGCAGCTTCCACAGCACCCGCGCCGGAACGGGCAGCCGGGCGAGGAACTCCCTGCGCTCCTCGGGAGAGGCGTCTTCCAGGATGGCGCCGAGCGCGATCATCAGCCGGTTGCGGGGCGTCTCGGCGAGGCCCCGCTCCCCGACCGCATGCCAGTCCTTCTCGTTCACGTGGCGGGCGACAAGAGGCATGACCTGCCGTTCCTCCTCGTCAAGATGGGCGCACAGCTGCCGGTGATGCCGACGCAGCGCCTCGGCCAGCTCGTCACGGTCCTCGGACAGGACCTTCGCCTGCCACCGGTCCATGAGCACCTGGGCCTCGCTGATCCCTTCGGAGAGCTCCCGGTGCTGCGCCTCCATGGCCAGCACCTGCTCGGCATCGAGGTCCAGATGGGGCAGCAGGACCGGCCACAGCATCTCGTCCTCCCCGGTGTGGTGGGCGTGCAGGCCGATTGAGTAGAGCCGCCAGTGCTCGGCGAGGATCCGGGCGCGGGCGGTGTCCGCGGGCCGAACGTCCTGGACGAGGTCGGCCAGCAGGCGCGACTCGCGACGGAACACCTGGTGGATCATCGCCATCTCGCGGGTGTAGGGGTGAACGGCTGAGTCCGAAGCATTGCTCGTGGTCATGATCCCCAGTGTTCGGAGCCCGATTGCCGGGCACTTGCACCCGACTTGCCGTACCTGGCTCACATGAACGCCGGCTCGTGGTTCGGCTGCCTCGTAAGCCGGTCTCGTCCGCTGGCGCCGATCGTGTTCCAGTTCATGGCCCTGCGCCACTTCACCCTCGACGGCACCGACCACGCTGACCACAAGAAGCAGGGCAGCATGATCCGCCGCCACATCATCTGCGCAACCGCCACGCCGACGACCGGCACCTACGCGCCGTCGTCGACAGGGCAAACGTTGCCTGATGCGGCACCAGCTGGGAGTGCGGGACTGGACACCCCCTCATCGGCGCGACCTTGCTGCACGCCCGGCGTGGGCACGGCGACGCGTACAGCACGTCACTCCCCGGTGGACGTGTACCTGAGGAGGCCGGGCATGTGTCCAAGACCCGTCTGGCTCGGGGGCTGCTGGACCGTCTGGCCGGGCAGGGGTGGCGGTGCCGGTGATCGTGGCCGATGCCGGTTATGGCCGCAGCGTCTCCTTCCGGCTCGCGCTGGAGGAACGCGGCTGGTCCTACGTCATGGCCGTCGACCCGAAAGAGATCGCACGACCGGCCGACGCCGAGCCGTATCAACCCGCTTATGGCGGGCTGTGGCCCACCGACTCTGCCCCGATACCGCGAGGCGCCCCGGCCGCTGCCAGGCCTCGTTGAAGAGGCCGTCCCTGGCGGTCGAACCCAGCCGCCTCCGCCCTGTGCTGTCCGCCGCCCCATCGTGCTCCTCTGCCGACCATGTCGGACACCGCCGCACCGGGATGCCACTTGAACATGGGCGGCGACGCGTGAGCAGGCGACCTGGGGCGAGGCGAACGGACCCACCGGGCGCCCTCATCCCGCCTGACCGCGCCGGACGGCCGAGTTGCACAAGATACAGTTGTGCAGGGCTCTGTGATCAACTACGCCGTATGAGTGACTCCCTGCGGGACCGGATAGAGCGGTACTACGCCACGGTGCCCCTGCTGTTCGCCGAGGCGGAAGACTTCGGTCCGCTGAGGCTGTTCGTGCGCAAGGAGCCCGGCACTCCGTACTACGGCGGACCAAGCCATGCCCAGCCCATCGCACAGGGAGCCTCGGCCGTCACGGCCGCCGACATCGCGTGCGTGCGCGCACGGCAGCGCGAACTGGGCGTGCCGGAGGCGTTCGAGTGGCTCGCGGAGGCGGCGCCCGGGATGCGTGTTCTTGTCGAGGGCAGCGGACTGCCGGTGCTGGAACGGCCGTTGATGGACATCGACCGTCCCGTGGCCCCGGCGCCGTTGCCGGACGGTGTGAAGCTACGGGTGATGACGGCCGACGACCCCGCGCTGCCCGCCGTGCTCGCGCTCCCCCGTCTGGCGTTCGGGCAGCAGGACACCGCCCTGGGCCCGGCGGGCCCTGCGGAGTCGCTGTCGGTGGCTGCCGAGCTGTCCGAGGACGGCACCGTGGAGTCGGTTCGCCCTACGCTCCGCGCCGGGCACAAGACGCTCATCGCGGCCGTCGCCGCCGACGGCACCCCGCTGGCCGCCGGCCACTACCACCCGGCGGCGGGCGCCACAGAGATCGGCGGCATCGGCACCCTCCCCGTCGCCCGCCGCCAGGGCCTGGCCCCGGCGGTCACCGCGGCACTGGTCGAGCATGCCCGCGAGCACGGGGTGAGCACGGTGTTCCTCGCCTACGCGCAGGACGCCGTCGCCCGAATCTACGCCCGCCTGGGTTTCTCCCCCGCCGGCACCACTCTGCTGATCGCGAACCAGCCCGCGAGGTCCTGAGGCCGTGTAGCGAAAGTGGATCGCGAGCGGTGAAGGATCACTCTTCCTCCGAGGAGATCTCACGGACGAGCAGGGGGCGGTGCTGGAGCCGTTGTTGCCGACGCTCCTCCTTCCGATGCTCGGGAACGCGGAAATACCCGACCGAGCCCACGGTACTGTCACGCAGGCGCTGACCCACTGTGGAGTCGCCTACGATGCAGCCCGCGCGTTGGCGACAAGCTTGCTGGGCGAGCCGGAACCAGGCGAGGGTCCCCGTTGGACCGTGACTGCCGACAGCCCGATCGTCATATGTTCATCGCCCTACAGCCCCCGCCACATACCGCTCGCTCTCGGCATCACATCAAGCCAGGCCCACTTCCTCGCGGACGCCCTCGACGCATGCGGGTGACATCCACGGCTGACATCAACGCCGAGGACCGCCAGTGGTCCTGAGGTGGGCTGGAGGCCGAGCAGTCTGCCGTCTTCGGAGTCCAGACCTCGCTCAGGCGGCGGTCGCCGCCCCAAAAGCGGCGGGAACCGCCCGACGACGGAATCTCCAAAACGCCCCTTCTGCCCGGGCTCTTCATTAATATTCCGACCACGGCGTGCTGCCGGTGTCCGAGGCCATTGGGGGGGTTGGATGGACAACTCGATGATTGACGGAGTGGTATCGGCCGTGACCGCCGCCGCGGCGACCTACGGTCGGAACGTTCTCGGCCACGGCGAGGTGGCTGCGGAAGAGGCCACCGTGCGACTGGGGCGGCGGCTGCTGGAGCGGCTGCGGCGCAATCCCGACTCCGACGCGCAGATGTCCAGAGCGGTCCTGGCCGTTGCCGACGATCCGGCGGACGAGGACTACACAGCCGTACTGCGAGCCAAGGTCGAGAAGGCCCTCGGCCGCGAGGACGGTCTGGCCGACGACCTGGCTGCGCTGCTGGCCGAGTCGGGGGTCGGCCGGGCGACGGTCTCCGGGGACCGGTCGGTGCGGATGACGACCAACCACGGCATCGTGTCGCTGGGAGACAACGTCCGCAACAGCATCGCGAACCCTGGATGACCGAGGCGGACAGAGCCGCGGCTCGCGCCGTGACCCTCGGCGCGGACAACTACGGCATCATCTCCACCGGTGACGACGCCACCAACGTTCTGGTGGTCTTCGACGGACCGCCGCCAAGCCCCGTCGACACCGGATTTCCGTCGCCGCCGGTCTCGCTGTCCCCGGCTCACGTGGCAGGGGCGCCCGTTGTGGGACGTGAGACGGAGATCGCCGAGCTGCACGCGGCGCTGTCGGAGGCTGCGGGCCCGGGCCTGATCGTCAGGGCGCTGACCGGGCTCGGTGGCGTGGGCAAGTCGACACTGGCCAACCACTACGCCGAGGTCCACCGGGGCGGCCACGCCCTGATCCACTGGCTGAGTGCGGAGAACCCGGACGAGATCGAAGCTGGCCTCGCGGGTCTCGCCGCCCGGCTTGACTCGCGCTGGGCGGAGACCGCCCCGCCATCGGCGGCCGCTTGGGCCACGGCCTGGCTGGGCGCGCATCGCGGGTGGCTGCTGATCCTGGACAACGTCAACGACCGAAGCGACATCACCCCCCTGCTGGCCCGACTGGCCGAGGGACGGTTCCTGATCACCACAAGGCTGGCGACCGGCTGGCGCGGAATCCAAACCTTGGCCGTGGGCACGCTGGCGCCGGAGGCGGCCGCGAAAGTGCTGCGCGGGGCAGGCGCCGAGCTCGACGACGCCGCAGCCGCGGACCTGTGCCGTGCGCTGGGACACCTGCCGCTGGCTCTGGATCAGGCCGGCGCCTATCTGGAGGAGACCAGGACCGAGGCTCGCGAATATCTCAGGCTCCTGGCCGACGACCGCGCCAGCACGCTGCGCGACGCCGCGACCGGCACGGCCCGGGACCGGACCGTATCCGCGGTCTGGTCGGTGACGCTGGACCGTCTGGCCGAGCAGGAACCGGTCGCGGTGGAACTCCTGCGGGCTCTGGCATGGTTCGCGCCGACCGGGATCCCGCGGCGCCTTCTGGACCCGATGCCCGACCAGGCAGCGGCGAACCGCGCCGTCGGCCGACTGAACGCCTACAGCATGATCACCTTGAAGAACGACGACGGGGACCCTGTCGGCGCCCGGATCTCGGTGCACCGCCTCGTGCAGGCCGTCACCCGCACGCCGGAAGCCGGTAACCCGCATCGCAGCGCCGACGCCGTCCGCGAAGGGTGGACCAACGCCGTCGCGCTGCTGTCCGCGGCCTTCCCGGCGGAGAATGCCCTGGCGGACACGGCCACCTGGCGCCTGCTGCTGCCCCACATCGACGCGCTGTTCGCGGAATCGGCCGCCGAGGATCCGCTCCCTCTCGCGGACGCCCTGTTCATGAACACGGCCATCCACCTGATCCAGCAGAGCCAGCAGCACCGCGCGGTGCCCTACCTGGTGCATGCCCTGCGAGCCCGCGAGCGTGACTTCGGACCGAGGCATCCTTTGGCCCTGACCATGCGCGTCGCACTCGCCTCGGCCTACGAGGAGTCCGGGGACCTGGCGCGCGCGATCCCGCTGTTCGAGACGGCCTTCGCCGATCGCCGAGACGTGCTGGGCCCGGACCACCCGGAGACCCACACGTCCCGGGTCCGCCTCGCCAGCGCCTACGAGGCAGCGGGCAGGCTCGACCTGGCGATCGAGCAGCTCGGCCAGGCGCTTGACGACTCTGAGCGAGTGTTCGGCCGCAACCACCCCTGCACCCTGATGGCGCGCAACAACCTGGCCCACGCCTTCGATTCGGCGGGCCGACCGGACCTGGCGATCCCGCTGTACACCGAGGTCCTGGCCGATCACGAGGGCGTTCGGGGCCGAGATCACCCGAACACGCTGACCGCGCGCCACAACCTCGCGTACGCGCGTGGCGCGGCAGGCCGACCGGACCAGGCGATCTCGCTGTACACCGAACTCATCGAGGACATGAAACGGGTGCTCGGCCCGGACCACCCGCAGACCCTCAGCACCGGCAACAACCTGGCGTCCGCCTACAGGTCACTGGGCGACCTCGAACGGGCGACGGAGCTGTACGAGAGAACGGCCGACGACCGCGCACGGGTGCTGGGGCCGGACCACCCGGACACGTTGACCTCTCGCAGCGACCTCGCCCTCATCTATCAGGTCGCCGGCGACGGGGAGCGGGCGATCCCGCTGGCCGAAGCGGTCCTCGCCGACCGGCGGCGTGTCCTGAGCACCGACCACCCGGACATTCTGACCTCCCTCAACATTCTCGCCGGCTGCTACGACGCGGTCGGCGCCACGGATAGGGCCATAGCCCTGTACGAGGAAGTCGTTCGCGACCGCACAAGGGTCCTGGGCTCGAACCATCCCGACACGCTGATGGCGCGCAACAACCTCGCCTGCGCCCTCGCGGAAGCCGGCGACCTGGCCACGGCGATCCCCGTCCTGCACACGGTCCTTCGGGATCGCATCCACGTCCTGGGCCGCGATCATCCGCATTCGATCACCTCCCGGGGCACCCTCGGTGGCGCCTATCGGAGAGCCGGCGACTTCGACAGCGCTCTGACGTACTACAGGGAGGCCCTGGCCGACGCCCAACGTGTGTTGGGCGAGGGCCACGGGTTGACCGCGCAACTCCAGAACCGCGTGAACACGCGGCAGGACTGGTGACCTGGCAAGAACGCTGGTGGAGAGAAGAAACGGCTGAGCGCAGATCGCCCTCACGTCCTGGTCGCAGTCGGCGTAGAGCAGACGTGTCAGCTCAAGCCGTGACTCGTGGACCATGCGGTCACGCATCGACGGCTCGCAGACAAGCGGTCCGTTGCTCTCCGGGCTGCCAGGCCAGCTCCTAGAAGGGTTCAGCGGCCCGCAGAAGACTCTGTGGAAGGTAGGGGGATTCGACGCGGATGGCCCAGCCGCGGCGACGGGCGTGGCAGGCCAGCGCGAGGATGTCGAGGTTGACGGAAGCATCTGGATCGTCGGCGCGGTCGGCGACCTGGTAGTAGTCACGGTGGGCTTCGAGCGCGTCGGCCAGGGCCAGGTTGAAGCTCTCCTCGTCGCCCTCCACGAGTTGTGACAGCAGCACGGCCGGCGGCATGGCGAAGCCCCAGTCCTTGGCTTTCTCGGCTTGTCGCAGCGCCCGCTGCGCGGCCGGCTCGGGATCAACGCCCTTGAGGTAGGCGTGAAGGGCTTCGCGGTACGCGCTGAAGGCGGAGCGGTCCGGGCGGGCGAAGGCGGGTCCGGTGAGGACCAGCGGGGTGAGGTCCTCGCGTGCGCCGGTGATGAGGGCGAAGGCGGTGGCCGTCTGCCAGTTCCCGGCGGCGGCTTCCTCGCCCCGCTCGGCCGGGTAGCGCAGTGTGCGGCCGTCGACCTTCACCTCGGCTTCGGTGCCCGGTTCCGCGAGGGCGATGCGGAAGAGGGCCGCCCCCGTCTGGGACGCGAGGCGAAGGTTCGCGAGCTGCGCGTCCGTGACGCCGCCGGAGCTCCCCGCACGCCACTTGAACAGGCGCGCCTGATCGCCCATGACGCTGCCCAGCAGCCCGACATCCAGGGGTTCTTCGCCGTCGGGCGTGAACGCCTCCTGGATGTGTTCCTCGTACATGGCCTCGATCCGCGGGTTCACCGTCCGCTCGCAGACCGGCCGCTCGACCACCAGCGGGCCCGCGGCGAGCGCGGCCACCGCGTCCGGCCGCCGGTCCCGGCCGAACCCCGCGACCCGCGGGCCTCGGGTCTCGAAGCCGGTGACCAGCGCGTGCGGGAGGTAGTCGGTGTGGACGGCAGGCGCCCAGCCCAGGGTTCGGTACGCGAGCGCGGCGAGGGCGATGGGGACAAGCGGGAGAAGGCTGCTCGGGGAGGCCGCGGGGCTGTGCAGGGTGGTGTGCCTGGCCAGGAGGTCGGCCAGTGCGGCATCGAAGGCTTCCCGGTCCTCGGCGGTCAGGGCGCGCAGCGTGAGCAGCGCCGCACTGCCCGGCCGGTCCAGAAGCGGCTCGCCGGTCTCCCGGGCGCGGGTTCGGAGGCGGTCCAGGGCCGCGTCGACGGCTGTGAGCTTGGCCTGCGCGCTCGGCGGGTACTCCTCGTCGTCGCCGGTGTCGTCCAGGACCACGGCCGTCAGTCCGGTGGCGAGCTCGCCGATGGGCGTCCCCTGCGCCCTCTCGGCGAACTTCTGCCGGGCGAAGTGGAAGGCCTCGCCGTGCCACTTGGCTTTGTCCCTGAGGACCGCCAGGCAGAGCGCGTCGATCCACTCCCCGGGCGTGACGCTCTCCTCGGGAGCATCCTCACCGGGGCCGTAGCTCATGCCGAAGTTCACGTACTCCAGGAAGACCTGGAAGCTGCAGTGCGGGTGGTACGCCGCGTAGGCGACAGCGCCGGCCGCGGCTTCGGATGCGTCCTTGAGGGCGGCCTTGGCCTCCGGGGTGTCGAGGTCGGGTGTCTCGACGGAGAGGGCGCCCAGGTAGTCGAGGAACTCGTCTGCGATCGACTGCCATTCGTAGGTGGCCATCCGGCCGCCCCTCGACATGGACCGCACCTGGCGCCCGATGCGGTTCGTGAAGTCCTCACGTGCCGCCGACACGACGGGGCCGCCAACCTGGTGACGCTCTATCCGCACTACCCTGCTCCTTGATCGAATCTCCGCGACAGCCTAGGCGAAGGATCTGACAAGCCAGCGGCTGCTGTGCACGCAGCACGAACCAGCCCCGTGTCGAGAGAGTGGTGGCGGGTGCGTGGGCGGCGGCGCCCCAACTGCATGTGGCTGGGGACCAATCTGTGGGTTTTGCACCTGACCGCGGAGCAGGTCGAGTCGGCGGAGTTCGCCTGGCAGCCTGCGGCCGATCCGACTGCCCTCGTAGGAAGTCCCAGCGAGCAGGCGGTGGTGACGCACCGCCAGCAGGTGTCAGGGTGCCCGGCTCTGCCACCCGGACACCGGGCTGGGCTCCGACCAGGGCCCTGCGTGGGGAATTCGTCGAAGCAGCGGGCTGGCTCGATGGCGAAGACGGGGCGGCCGATGGCCCAGCCGGTGTTGTCCGAGGACGAGCGGGCGGCGCTGGTGCGCTGGTCGCGGCGGGCGAAGTCCTCGCAGGCGCTCCTCGCGGGCCCCGCCAATTGGCCTTTCAACGACTCCGTGGTGTAGAAAGCTCCGTCGATCAATCATGATCACATCACCGAGCTCTCTCATTCGGGGGAATGGAAGAATGACATCAACTCGCCGTGTTCTCAGCACGGTTGTGCTTCTGGCTGCCCTCAGCGGCGTCGCCGCCTGCGATCCGGACGACTCCGACGCCGCGGGCGCGACCGGAGGTTCCGGCAGCAGCGCCTCGCCGTCGAGCGCGCCGTCGGCTACGGCGTCCAAGGCATCGGACACCGGCAAGCCTGGTAACAGCGACCCGACCGATGACGTCGATGGTGACGGAAAGGGCGGGGACTGCGGCAAGCCCCCGACCCTGCCCGCAGGACACACGAAGTTGAAGGTCGAGCTGATGCGTGACTCCAGCGGCTTCGAGGCCGCGGAGGCCAAGCCGCACTGCACGCCGAACGACTGGATCTACGGCGCCGAGAAGGGGGCTCAGACCAAGCACTACGTCCTTCCCGAGGGCGTCAAGGCATATCTGGCCCTGGCTGCCGGCCCCGGCAAGTGGAAGCAGGTCGACCATGAGCAGCTGTCGCTGCACATCGACCGCTGCCTGGCCGAGGAAATCGGGGCTCCCACCAAGGACTACCCCAAGGTGAAGGCGCCCTACGGCTGCTTCGGCAACATCTACGACGTCACGCTGAACGCCAAGGGCGAAGTCGAGACGATGAAGGAGATCTGGAGCGTCTGACGACGGCCGTCAGCCCGGCCGGAGTTCACGCTCCGGCCGGATCATCCGGCGTTCCCGGTGCCGAGTGGTGCCGCCGACTGCATGTGCTAACTCCACGGCGTGGCGCTCGCGATGGCCGGCCGTGTCGAACCTCGGCGGCCGGCCTCCGCTGGAGCCTCGCTTCTCGCGGCTGGCGCTCTGGTCACGCTTCTGCTGCAGGGGCACGCGGCGAGTGATGTCGCGCATGCCCCTGTCCCAGTGGTGCGACGTCACTGCGCGGTGGTGAACTCCGCCATCATCGCCATGTCCTCGTGTTCGAGGTTGTGGCAGTGCAGCAGGAACCGGCCCGCGTAGTCGGTGAAACGGACCGCGACCTCGACACCCTGCGCGGGCAGCACGTCGACGGTGTCCTTCCAGCCCGCGTCGAACGCCCCGGGAGCGGCCGCGTTGCGGCTGACCACCTGGAACGGGTCCAGGTGTAGGTGGACGGGGTGGTGGAAGTCGGTGACGAACCGCCAGATCTCCACCTGGCCGAGCTTCGGCATGGCCAGGGAGCGACCGGGCTTGTAGTCCTGGCCGTTGATCGTCCAGTTGTCCTGCGACTTCTGGAATACGAAGGTCCGGGCTGCCACGGCCTTGGCCGGGTCCAGCTTCTCGACCTTGGCCAGCGTGCCGCCTGGCGCCCGGGAGTCGTCACTCACCGAGGCGCTGCTGATGTCGAAGCGCATGACCTCGGCCGTCCCGCCGCTGCCGAGCCGGTTGACCAGCCGGACGCTGCTGCCGACCGGGTAGCGGGCGAAGTCGACCACGAGGTCGAAGCGTTCGGCCGGGGCCAGCTCGATCGCGTCGTGCGCGACCGGGCGCTCCAGCAGGCCGCCGTCGGAGCCGATCTGCAGCAGTCCCCCGCCGCCCGGCGGTTGCGGGTCGAGCTCCAGCCGGTAGCGGCGCGCGTTGGAGGCGTTGAGGATGCGCAGCCGGTAGCGGGCGCGGTCCACCGGCGCGACCGGCCAGGGCGCGCCGTTGACCAGGATGACGTCGCCCAGCACGCCGTTCATGTAGGCGGCCTGGACGCCAGGCTTGACCTCGCTCGCGTCCAGCGCGGGGCAGGCGAAGGAGCCGTCGGCGGCGAACGAGCGGTCCGCGATCATCAGCGGCAGCTCCCGCGGGCCGTGCGGCAGACCGAGCGAGGCCTCCTCGTCGTCGCGGACCAGATGGAAGCCGGCCAGCCCCCGGTACACGTGCGGGCCGGTGAAGCCCATCGTGTGGTCGTGGTACCAGAGCGTCGCGGCCCGCTGGTTCATCGGGTAGTCGTAGACGCGCTCGCGCTGGACCGCCGCCGGGTCCATACCCGCCATCCCGGCCATGGAGCTCGCACCGGGCCCGCCGGTGCCGCCACCGAGCGGGGCGGTCTGGTCCATCGGGTAGCCGTCGCTCTCGTGCGGCGTGTGGCCGCCGTGCAGGTGCACGACGGTCGGGTGCGGCAGCTCGTTGCGGTGAGTGACCACCGTCCGGCGGCCTGAGCGCGACTCGATCGTCGGGCCGGGGAACATGCCCTGGTAGCCCCAGACCTCGGTGTCGTGACCGGGCACCAGGTGGGCCAGGCCCGGACGGGCGGTGATCTTGTAGTAGTCGGTGGTGCCGTCGGTGCGGGTCGGCTGGAGCACGGACGGGATCGGCAGCTGCACCGCGTAGCGCTTGGGCAGGGGCACCCGGCTGCGCAGCAACAGGCCGGGCTGCCCACCGGGGATCAGCCCACCGAGCGTGGGCAGGCCGACCGCGACGGCCCCGGCCCCCAGGGCGCCCACGGCGCCCACTCCGAGGAACTTGCGCCGGCTCCAGGGGTTCGTGCCGCTCATGCCTGGGCCTCAGCCAGCTCGGTGGGCTCAGCCGATTCGGTGGCGGCCGCAGCGGCGGCCTCGGCCCCCGGCTTGAGGCGGAAGACGTCGGTGACGAACTTCTCGGCCATCACGAAGATGCCGACACCGAGCGGGATGTGCAGGATCAGAACGCGGCTGAACCCGAGGCTGATCTGCGCCACACACAGCACGAGCAGGATCGCGTACCGCAGGGCGAACACGCTCGGCCCTCCGCCGAGCCGCCAGACCAGCAGCGCGGCGATGACGGTCAGCAGGACGGCCGTCGAGAGGATCATCGCGGCCTTCATGTGGGCGTCGAGCAGGGGGTAGGTCCCTTGCAGGAACCCCCCGGCCAGGAACGGCTGCGCCAGCGCGAGCAGTGCGACGAGCGCTGCGGTGACCCGCAGCGTGCCCATCGGCCAACGCGGACGGGCAGGTTGGAGCGACATGTGTATCCCCCAGTACTTTCGTGTCTGATGAGACAGTCTCACATGAGATCGTCTTGCGCACCCCTATACTGAAACCGATGAACGAGACCCCCGCCCCGCAGCGGCCAGCCCTGGGCCTGGCCCTTCGCCACGCCCATCTCCGGGCGGCGCGCCTCTTCGCGCAGGAGCTGGAGCCGCTGGACCTGGAGAACCACCACGCCGGGATCCTCCTGCACGTCGGCCTGCTCGGGATGCACACGCAGCGCCAACTCGTGGACAGCATGGGCGTGGACAAGTCCACGATGGTCCGCACGCTGGACGTGCTCGAGGCACGCGGCCTGGTGCGCCGCGAGGCGCACCCGACCGACCGCCGGGCCCACGCAATCGTGGTGACGGACGCGGGCCGGGCGATGCTCGACCAGGTCACGGCGGCGGTCACGCGCACGGACGAGCGGATGACCACGTGCTTCACACCCGAGGAGCGGGAGTTGTTCCACTCGATGGTCGTGCGCTTCGCCTACGCGCCCGCCGACGAACCGACCTGAGGCAGGTGTGGTCGCTGGTTCCTTCGACCAGGAGCTTGCCGGGGCCGCGGCTGGCGCGCGACGCCGCCGAGGCCACCACTCCGCTGTCAGGTTGAACATCCCCCAGGCCGCCGTGGTGAGCCCGAAGCCGGTCGCGCGATTCGTGACGACACGGTCGGGGTCCCGGAATGTTGGGTGCAGGTGATAGACACCCCTGGTGACACGGTCGAGATCGGAGTCGCTGTCGCCCTCAAGGGCGATGCGAAGCCGGAAGTACCTGTAGCCGTTGCGGTCGAGTGCACCTTCGCGGTGCGCGCTGTCCACCGAGCGCGTGAGCGAGCGGCCGACGCAGACGCTGATTCCCTTCTGTGAGCTGCCGGTTCCCTTCCAGGGCCGCCTTCACCGTGGAACAGGACGGGCTTCGGGGGTACATGTGGGTGGGGAATCACCGGCACGACATCCTCCTGTGCCCCTACGGGGCTACGCCCTCCCAAGCCCGCGTGAACAGCACCGGCAGCGGGGCGGAGGGCACCGCGGTCAGGTGTGATGTCGACCGGTGCTCCCTGGCCAGGGGCAGCAGGCCGAGCTTCGACGCCTCGATCGGGAGGCGGGGCGGCTTCCGTTCCTGCCAGGCGCCCGGCAGGAAGAGGGAGCGGCCCGCACGTGACCGGAGGGCACGCAGCACGCGACCCGACGCGTGCAGCTCGGCCTCCGCTTTCTTGTAGCGGCCGGGCTTCCAGCCGGTCCACGTCTTGACGTTGCGGTCCGACGGGTCCGGCAGCGCCAGCAGCATCAGGTAAAGCGACGCGGCGTCCTTCCCCAGCCCGAAGGCCTCGGCGCAGCCCTCCACAAGATGCGGCACGGACCGCGCGGGGTCCTGTTCCCAGCCCGGGGGGCGCTCGCCGTCGGTGAGCAAGTGCGCTCCGAGCGCGGCGAAGTCGTCGCTCAGCAGCAGCCGCAGATCCGCGACGGCGGGCAGTCCCGAAGGGCTGGGCAGCCACTGAGAGGGCAGTACGGAGTCGAGGTAGGTGTCCAAGGCCTCCAGCAGAGGATCATCGGGCCCCTTGAGCGCGTCAGGGTCCACACACAGATGACGCATGTCGTACGCCGCGTCGGCCACCTCCGTGACCGCCGGATGAGCGGTGAGCGCCTCCGTCGAGGGGGGCGGGCCCATCAGGTAGTTGCTCTGCAGTGAGAAGAGCCTGAGCGGACCGGGGGCCGAGGACAGCTCCTCGCGCAGCCGGGATATCGCCGCGCCGGCCGCGGAGCGCGACGGGTCGCCGGCCGGGGTGCGGTAGGCGAGCCAGGCGGCGATTCTCGGCAGGGCGAGCAGGTGCGGTTCGCCCGCCAGGCCCGCGCGGTGGGAAGCCAGGCAGTCCGCCCCGGTGGCGAGTCGGCCGAGGAGGGCGGGCAGCCGCAGGTGGGGCCACCAGCGCCGGTTTTCCCCGCAGGACTGCCGAGTCATGGCCGCCTCGCCCTGGGGCGGGAGTGTCTCCTTGGCGGCGAGGGGCAGGAGCGCGGTGGGTACGGGCAGCGGGCTGCCCAGTTCCTCCAGCCACCACTCGGCGGCCCGGTCCACATCGGGCCCCGTGGCCCACAGCTGCTCGGGGTCGTCGGGAAGGAGCTTGTCGTAGAACGTCGTGAAGAACCGGGGGGCGAACGCGTCGGCCAGTGCGGCAACCGCTTGTTCCGCCTCCTTGCGCCGGACCTTCCAGGACTCCAGGTCGGCGGAGTGGTGGCCGGAGAGGTAGCCGTCCTCCTCGTCCAGCTGGTGCGGTGCGCACGGGACGTGTGCGGTCAGCAGCGCCGTGGCCTCCGCCTGGGAGAGGCCCAGGCGCTCCGCGAAGGCTCGTGCGAGCTCCGGGCGGGCCGGTGCCGGTCCGTGCTTGCGGTACAGCTCGGCGAAGCGCGTGAACCATGCGCCCGTCCGCACGGGCTCCAGCACATGGGCACACGTGAGCTTCACGCCTGCGAGAGCCAGTGGGCCGTCCTCGGGGTAGGCGCCGTCCAGGGTGTACTCCCACAGTGTGCGCCGGGGGTCTCTGCCTCCACTGGCCAGGACGTAGGCAACGGACGTGTCCGTCCGGAAGACGGTCCCGGGAAGCGGGGCGTTGATGTCGGTACGGTCCTCGGGAACCTCGCAGTGGACGATCCGCCAGTGGCCCGGCTCACCGGTGACGAAGGGGTGGGCGGCGTACATCATCAGCGACCGGGCCGCCGAGCCGCCCGGTGGCGAGGAGACGGCGCACAGGGCGAGTGCCGCGGCGCACGCGTGCGTGCGCCGGAACCGGCCGTTGCGTGGCACGCGTTCGAACGTGGTGGTGGCCCGCCCCAGGTCACCACCCCAAACGGCCGTGCCCTCCTTCGCGAGCGCCATCATCTGACGGCTCACCTTGTCCTCCGGCTCCTGCGACCCCGCGTCGGTGGTCGGTGGCACATCACCCTCGCCTGGGGTGAGACAGCCGACCAACCGCTCCAGACCCGCACGGCAGTTGACGGCCATGACCAGGGAGCGGGCGGCCCGGCTGTGCATCGGCTCGCCCAGTTGCGGCAGCGCTTCCAGGATCGGTCCGCGATTGGGTCCCCGGACGCCCTCCCGCTCGACGTAGTAGGGCTGAAGCCTCCCCAGCAGCTCCTCGGCCTGTGCACGCGAGACGGTGTCGGGCAACTGCGCCATCAGCAGCGGTACGACGTCCACCGCCGCGAACTCGGCCGCCGCCTCCGCGTCCTTGAGGAGGAGGTCCACCGCCACGCCCACGTGCACGAGCCGGCCGAGCAGCAGGACCAGTTCCTCGAAGTCGACGCCCGTGCGCAGCTTCGCCCGCTCGCGGCCGAACCAGGCCCGGATCTCCTCGTGCCCGATCGGGTTGTCGAACAGCTCGGGGATCCGCTGCCAGCCCTTGGTCTCGTGCGGCTGGTACCAGCTGTTGGACGCCAGGTCCTTGGTGGTCATCTCCAGGTCGGCTCGCACCCGTGCCCGCAGCTCCCGGGCGAAGCGCTCGTCCGCCTGCAGGTGCTCCAGCTTCGGCCGGTGGCTGAGCTGGATGCAGGACAGCTGCGACGGGCCGAGCAGCTCCGGAGGGTCGACGACCGGGGCCGCGTGCTCCAGAAGCAGGTCGATCAGGTCGAGGGGGGTCCTACCGTCGGCAGACTCGCCGATTCGCCGGTAACGGAACTGCACGGGCACACCGTCGGCAGCCAGCTTCGGCGCGATCCGCTCGGCGATCTCGTACATGACGGGCCAGGGGCCGTTCCTGTCGCTGTTCGACAGGACGCACGCGGACAGCCAGGCGGCGGCCTCGCCGACGGGCAGCCCCGGGACCTCGCCGGTGAGCAGCGCCAGCGCACCGGTGCGTTCCAGCAGCTCCCGCCACACCCGGGAGCTGTCGCCGAAACGCCGCGGACGCAGCCTCAGTACCTGGCGAGCGGCCTCCGGCGCGTGCCTGCCCAGCAGGTCCATGGCCCGGCCCTTGAGGCAGTCGGTCCAGAACTTGTCGTCCGACAGTGAGACACCGCCGACCGCGAACATCTCCCCAAGCAGTGTGGCCAGTTCCGGCTCCGGTTCGAGACCGGCGGCCTTGGCGAGCTTGCGCACGTCGACGGCCAGCTGCGGATACACCTCGGACGACGCCCGGACACGGCGGACCACCACCTGACGGAACCGCGAGAGGTCCGCCTCGGTCGCCTCTCCCTTGACGGCCAGCTCGCGAGCCCAGGCCCGCAGGACCGTGGTGGAGAGAGCCTTGCCCTCGGCGTATGTGAGGTACCGGCCCAGCAACCACTCCTTGTCGACCTTGCGCGCCTGCACCCGCTCGGCGGTGCGGGCACGCCCGAACCAGGCGGCGGCCGTCGCATGCTCGCCCTGCCGCAGGGCGAGGTCGGCCATCTCGTCGAGGAGCGTGATCAGCAGCGCGGGAAACGACTCCTCCATCCCGTGGAGAACACTGTCGACGTCCGCCTTGTAGGCGAACCTCCACTGCTGCGTGCGTTCCTGCAGGAGCAGGAGCTTCTCGGTCGCCGGCTCCTCGAAGCCGGGGTGGGCGGCGATGACCCGCTCAGGGAAGGGAAGGGCGCCGTCGGAGGGGGCCGGTATGCCGGTGGAGAAGCAGCCGTCCGGATGCCAGTGCTGCCCGCGCATCAATCGGTCGCGGTACGGGATGAGCTGTTCGGGAAACACCTGGGTCAGAGTGCGGCCGTCGAACCCGGTGTACGTACGGGCCCACAGGCCACCGTCACCCAACGCGTCGGTCAGCTCGACGGACTCGGCCTCCAGAGCCTCCCGCCACAGCGGGTCCGCGTCGGCCAGGGCACGCGGCACACGGACCCCGTCCGACGCCCACTCACCCGCCTGCAGACGGCACGCCTCACGGTGCCTCCGCAGATGCGTCCGTGCGCCCAGCAGGGCTACGAGCCCTGGAGCACCCGCGATCGCATCGGGGAACTTCTTGAGCCTCCGCCCCTGCGGATTGCGGTAGACGACCTCCAGATCATCCGTCAGTTCCGCGGTGTAGCCGCCCTTTTCCACACGCTTGCCCATGCGCCGGCCTTCCCCCGCATTGCTGGTTCGATGATCACACGTTACGCGGTGTCACTGACAATGCCGCTCAACAGGCCTGACCGTCGCAGCCGGCAGACCGGCCGAAGGGGCGCGCCGGCCCGGACCG
This sequence comes from Streptomyces filipinensis, assembly GCF_014649495.1. Lineage (GTDB taxonomy): Bacteria > Actinomycetota > Actinomycetes > Streptomycetales > Streptomycetaceae > Streptomyces > Streptomyces filipinensis. Next base: position 67,824 of record NZ_BMTD01000024.1, read on the forward strand.
GGATCCTCGTCGGTCGATTCCCGCGGCTGTCGGGCAGGACAGCCGAGCCTGCCTAACGCCGGTCGTAGGTCACGGTCCACGGGCCGGCCGTACCTCCGCGCCCCGGGCAGCCGACCGTCCCCGCGGCCGACACCCCGCTTGTCCTTCACCGAACTCCTCAAGCGGCATCACAGCAGCAGCACCCACCGAAGCCCCAAGACGGCCGTATGGGCCTTCGCGCGCAGACGGCGGAACCATGACCAGGAGCCGCGGTTCGACGGCGGGCACTGCCTCTGCCCCACCAGCCGACCCCTGACGCCCGACCACACGGCGGGGTCGCCGTGCGGAGCGGTTGCTTCCCGTCGCAGTACTGCCTCGGACAGGCGCGCAGTCAGTGAAGTGGGTCTGGAATACAGGAAGCGGTCAGTAGTCTCAAGCACCATGGGCATTCAGATCGATGTAGTGGCGAGTTACCCGATCAACGACGAGATAGAGAGAGTGCTCGGATTAGCAGAGGCGGTCGGCGAACCCGTCACTGTCACGTTCATGTGGGAGGGGCGAGAAGAAGCGGAACGCGCGGTGCTGGTGCCCGCCGCCACACTGGCGCTCTGGGAACACTGGGCCCCCACCGCCTACCCGAAGAGTGACACTGGGGACGAGAGCCGGGCTGCGGCCGAGGAGCCGGAACTGGCCCATCCAGCGGAATTCGGCCCGTTCACGCTCTTTCGTCGTCGCGACGGAGGGCGCACGGCGGTTGCTCGCAAAGGTGTGGTGGTCGCCGAGCTGCTGGACCCCGACGAGGCGTACTGGCTCCAGGAATCGGCCCGCAACGTCCGCCAAGGCTTCATGGACCCGAAGCAGAAGGCGGCGTTCGAGGAGTTCCTTGCCCGGCAGGCATCCGTCGATGAACGGTGACACGGCAGGCACCCGCCACATCGGCATGGCAGCTCGCTGCCGTCGACGGTGAGATGCCGCTGACAGTGACGGCGGAGAGGGCGCGGTGGCGAGTACGCAGTGAGTGGTCACGGCTCCGGCTGTGACCTGATCGGTCCGTACCCGGACCCGATGAGGCCTGTCGCCACTTCGGCCCCGCCGGTCAGGGTGGGGGCATGACCCGAGCACTGATCGTCATCGACGTCCAGGAATCCTTCCGTGCCCGCCCGCTGTGGGAGACCATCTCCAACCCGAAGATCGCCGACCAGGTGGACCGACTGGTCCGGCTCGCCCGCCAGGCCGGGGACCTGGTGGTGTGGGTGCTGCATTCCGAGCCCGGCAGCGGCGATGTCTTCGACCCCGCCCTCGGGCACGTCCGGCTGATGGAGGAGCTGCAGCGCCAGGACGGGGAACCGCTGCTCCACAAGACTTCGCACAACGCTTTCACCACCACCAACCTGCAGCAACTCCTCACAGAGCGCGGCATCCGCGAGCTCACGGTCTGCGGCATCCGAACCGAGCAGTGTGTCGAGACCACCACCCGCGTCGCCGGCGACTTCGGCTACCTGGTCACCTTCGTCATCGACGCCACCGCGACCCACCCCATCCCGCACCCTGACGCTCCCGCCGACCAGAGCGTCGCCGAACTGCTGTCCGATCCCCGTACCCTGAGCGCCGAAGAGATCGTCAGGCGCACCGAGTACGCCCTTGCCGGACGCTTTGCCACCATCGCCACTGTCGGGGAGCTGGAGGCCGCGGCCGGGCCTCGGGCATGATGACCGGATCGTGAACCACATCGCCTTCCTCCTGGTGCCCGGAGTCCATCTGCTGGACCTGGCAGGTCCCGCGCAGGTCTTTTCCACGGCCGCCGATTTCGGGCACCCCTACACACTCAGTTACATCGCGGAGCAGCCGCTGGTCTCCACCGCTCAGGGCCTGCCACTGGTGGCCCGGCTCGACTGGCCCGAGCTCGGCCCCGAGGACCTGGTCGTGGTGCCCGGCTGGCGAGCGCCGACCCTGGCCGGCAGTCCTGCCATCGGCGCGGCCTGCCTGCGGTCTCTCCGGGACCACCACGCCAGGGGCGGGACCGTTGCGAGCGTCTGCGCCGGCGCCGAGGCACTCGGCCGCGCCGGCCTGCTCGACGGCCGCCGCTGCACCACCCACCACGATGTGCAGGACGAGCTCGCCCGCCGCTACCCCAGGGCGACGGTCGTTCGCGATGTCCTCTACACCGCCGACGACCGGGTGGTCACCTCGGCCGGCATCGCCAGTGGCATCGACCTGGCGCTGCACCTGGTCGCCACCCGGCACGGCCCCGCCTTCGCCGCCCAGGTGGCCCGGGACATGGTCGTCTACACGCGGCGCAACGGCCATGAACCGCAGGCCAGCGCGATGCTCCGGTACCGATCCCACCTCGACGACACCGTGCACCACGCCCAGGACCTGCTCGACGCCCGCTTCGACCAGCCGTTGCCCCTGTCCGACCTGGCCGCGGCCGCGGGGGTGAGCGAACGCACCCTCACCCGCCTCTTCACCCGCGCCACCGGCGGCCTCACCCCGCTGCGCTATCAGCAGACCCTCCGGCTCGAACGCGCCGAGCACCTCATCAGCCACGGCGCCACGGTCGATGCCGCCGCCCGCGCGGTCGGCTTCGCGGACACCCGTATGCTGCGCCGCCTGCGAGCACGTGAGCACTGAATCCTGGCAGCGACCGGGAGCGCCGCTGTTCGTGCCGGGGACGTCGAGGCGCCGCGCGTCAGCTCTCCCACACCTTGAATGCCCGTACCGGGTAGGGGATTTGGGGAACCCAGGTTCCACCGCCGGGATACGTGTCGAACTCGGCTGTCTCCTGGCACACGCCAGACCGGTACGCGGTGACCGGCCGCCCCGTCCGGTTGACGAGAGACCGGGCTTCGGTGCCCGGTGGCAGCGCGGTGCAGCTCTCCATGTCGACGTGCGCCAGGTCGTACACCTGCTTCCCGCCCTTGAAGCCGGTCTGCTTCCAGAGGCAGAGCTCCCCTGCCGCGCAGTCCCCGACGCGGCGCGCCTGGGCCGCCTGGGTAGCGGCTTGGGCGGACGTAGGCAGCAGGAAGACGGCCGCGGCCAAGGCCACCAGGGCGGCGGTCATGCGTCGAGTCCTCATGATCGGTTCAACGGTCGGACCGGAGCGGAGACACGCATGCCCACGCGGACTGCCCCGACGCGTCAGCAGCGGAGGGAGCTACCGGTCGGACTTCGGTGCCGCATTCGTGTCACTGGAGCTTAAGTGCCCTGGTCAGAGGCGACAACTGGCGACGCCCGCCAGTGGCGGCCTGGTCACGCGAGAGTACGGCGGCAAGCGGCATGGACGTGATTGTTACGGTCGCTGGATGGAGAGCTGGGACGAGGACGGCGTACGCACACGGATACGCGAGATGGCATCGAAGGACCCGGAGCGGCGGCGCTTCGGGGCGGACACGCACCGGTACGAGCTGGCGCCGCGGCTGCCGGAGGCGGAGATCAGGGCGTTCGAGGAATCCCACGACATCGCTCTGCCGATGGAGTACCGGACCTTCGTCGCCGAGGTGGGCAATGGCCCAGCCGGTCCGTGCCACGGGCTGATGCCGTTGACCGTTCCCCGCCCGGAGGCCGGCGAGGGGTGGGCCGTGGACGGCGAGTGGGAGGAAGACCGACTGCCGGGCCGACTCGCCGAGCCGTTCCCCCTCACCGAGCCTCTGCCCGGCCGGATCGGCGCACCGGCCGATGCGCTGACCCGGGGCACACTCATGCTGGCGGAACAGGGCTGCGGCATGTTCATCCGGCTGGTCCTGCAGGGGCCGCGGGCCGGCGAGGTCTGGCAGATCGATCCGGACTGGGGCGGCTTCGTGCCGGTGAGTCCCGGATTTCGCACGTGGTACACCGGTTGGCTGGAGAGCCCGTAGACACGAGCCGTACGTAGCGAGACCCGATGAGGTGCCGCTCAAGCGTTAGGCGACACCGGCTGGTGCGGGGAGGGCAGGGCCGGTCGGGTACCGGCAGCCGAGGTCACGCAGGCCGTGGTTGCTGCCGTCGACGCATTTGCCGGCCGCCACGCTCTGCAGGGACACGGTGGCCCCGCCGCCGGGTGGGAGCGGCGTGACCGAGAAGCAGCCAGGAGAGGATCTCCAGATTGCCGCCCCAGGCCCGGCCCTCGACTGCGCGCTCGGGTTGGTGCCAGACCCATCCGTCGGCGGGCTCTGAGCCCGGTTCCCGGTCGAAGGTGGCCCGGGTCAGCCCAGTCGCGGTCGGTGTCGCGTTAGCGCTCGGCGGGACGACGACGCCCACGGCGGCAGGACCCCTCGGCCGATCGCAACCCGGCCGAGGTCGTATCCAGGCTGCTCAAGGGTCCTGGGCTGCGAACCTTCCAGGACGAGTTGTGGGTGCCGTTCCCACGGGTGGTCGCGCCGACGTCCTCCTCTGGCGTCGACCTGACAAGGCGACGTGGTGTCAGGGCGGCGACGCCGGCTACTTCGAGTACCCCCGCCACCGGCACTGAGCGCGGAACCGGCCTGCCTACCCCTCATCGGCCTCCTGGGCGGCGGCTTCGTTGGCGCGGTCGATCTCGGCCATGTGCTCCTCCGCCCAGGTCCGAAGCCCCGCAAGCGCGGCTTCCAGGGACAGCCCGAGTCCGGTGAGTCGGTAGAAGACCCGCGGCGGCACGGTCGGTTCGACCCGGCGCGACACCAGCCCGTCGCGGGTCAGGCTGCGCAGCGTCACGGACAGCATCTTCTGCGACACGCCGGGCATCCGGCGTCTCAGCTCCGCGAAGCGCACCTCGTCCGGTGCGGCATCGGCGAGCGTCTTGACGGCCATGGACGTCCACTTCGTACCGATGCGGTCCAGCAACTGCCGCGTCGGGCACCGGGGATCGAACAGATCGCCGCGCACCCCGCGACCAGCGGCCCGGGCTCCTCGGGTGGTCACCTGGGGCTCACCACCTTCCTTGAAAGTGCCGTCTAGGAAGCGGTCGGACAGTTACCTATCGTTCTGTGGTCACCAATGGTAACCATCCGGGAGGAGCCGTCATGCCCGCCACCACCGCACACCAACTCCGTCGCATCGCGACGAACGGCGTCCAGCTCAACGTCGCGATCGCCGGGGACGGACCTGCGGTTCTCCTGCTGCACGGCTTCCCGCACACCTGGCAACTCTGGAGCGGCATCATGGGCCGACTGGCCGGGCAGTACCGGGTCATCGCCCCGGACCTTCGAGGCTTCGGTGCCAGTACACGCGCCGTCGAGGGTTACGACGCAGGCACCCTCGCCGCCGACGCCGAAGGGCTGCTCGACGCACTCGGTGAGCCCTCGGCAGCGGTGGTCGGCATCGACGCGGGCACCGCCCCCGCCGTCCTGCTCGCGCTGCGCCGTCCCGGCCTCGTCCGGCGCCTGGTCGTGATGGAGGCACTGCTCGGCCGCCTGCCCGGAGCAGAGGACGTCGTCGCGGGCGGTGCCCCGTGGTGGTTCGGCTTCCACGCCGTGCCTGGCCTCGCCGAGACCGTCCTGGCCGGCAACGAGGCCCCGTACGTCGACTGGTTCCTCGACTCGGGGACGCTCGGGCGAGGAGTACCCGACGACATCCGTGCGGCCTTCGTCCACGCGTACACCGGGAGTGAGGCCCTGAGCTGCGCGTTCTCCTATTACCGGGCCCTGCCCACCAGCGCGCAGCAGATCCAGGACGCAGTCGCGACGACTCGGCTGACCATGCCCACCATGGCCGTCGGCTCTCACCCCGTCGGTAGCGGGCTCGAACGCCAACTCCGTCCCATCGCCGATGACCTGGTAGGACACCACCTCCAGGACTGCGGCCACATCATCCCCCTCGACCGCCCCGACGCGCTATTCGCGCTCCTTGCTCCCTTCCTCTCCGCCCCAGAGCGGTTCGGTCAGCCATGGTGGAAGCGCGGGCACAGGTCTCCCCAGTGATCCCAGAGCGCCGCAACTCCGTGATCACCGGGTCCTGTGCCCGTTCTGTTGCCGGTGTCCTGGCCGCCCAAGAAGCCGAATGCGACTCCGCCCTCCAGTCCTCCTCGGAGTGAGAACAGGCGCCGCCGGCAGATGAGTGCGTGTCCAAGGGGTGGGAAGGCTTCGCGGATGTCGTCGCGGATCTCCCGGCGGGTGCGACGGCGGGCGATCAGCGGCTGCACGCCGAGGTCCCGGACCAGACGGCGGTACTTGTCGTGGTCGTAGACACGATCGGCGAGGACCACGTCCGGGCTGCGCCGGGGCCCGCCACGCGCGCTGGCCGGCTGGCGCATGAGGCCGCCGTCCGTGGTGGCTGACGCGCCTCCGCCCCGCGGGCAAGGCGGTCGAGCGTCCGACCGAAGCAGCCGCTTCACCTAGCGGAGGCCTACTAGCATCTGTGTCTCCGATCATGATCGGAGACACAGAGCCTAGTCCGTCAGGACCGGGGGCAGCGGTTCACAGGCCGCGTGCCATGCGGCGGGGAGGGCAGCGACGCCCGTGCGCGCCGCGATCACCCCGCCCGCGATGGCGCAGGTGGTGTCGATATCGCCGCGCCCGGCGACCGTGAACCACAGGCCCTCGTGCAGGTCGTCGAGGTGCCCCGCCGCGCACCACAGGGCGTAGGGGACGGTGTCGGGCCCCGACATCCGGTAGCCCGAGCCCAGGACCTCCGCGGCGTGCCGGACCGAGGTGCGCTCCGGCATCCGGGCCGCGACCCGCACTCCTGACCGGACGTCGCTGGCGGGGAGTCGTTCGGCGACCGCGTGGAGGAAGTCCGGCCTGGCCGGGGTGTGCCCGCCCCGGCTGCGGGTCGCCAGCGCCGCGGCGAGGGCGACCGCCACCGCCGCCGCGACCGCCTCCGGGTGGTGGTGCGAGACAGCACCCTGGCGGGCGGCCTGCTCAGCGACCGCGTCGAGGTCGGCGGCGTGCCAGGCGCCGAGCGGGGCGGCGCGCATGGCTGCGCCGTTGCCCCAGGAGCCTTGGCCGCCGAACTGTCCGGCGACCACCTCCTGCCAGGGTTCGCCCGCGCCGATCCGGCGGAGCACGTCATGCATCGAGGCTCCGTAGCCGCGGTGCGTGTCCTCGGCATAGGCCGCCGCGAAGCGTATGGCGAGGCGGTCCTGGTCGATGGTGCCGCCGCTCTCGGCGAGTTCCCGGACGAGAACGAGCGCTTGGGCGGTGTCGTCACTCCACCGCCACAGCGGTTCCGTCGGCAGCGTCCGCGCTTCCAGGGCTGCCGAACCGTCCCGGCGCAGGATTCCGAACCAACGGTCTCCGAAGGCGTCGCCGAACGCGAGGCCGTACAACGAATCCAGCACAGCAGTAGGCACGGTGATCATCGGGGCAGTATCGCAGCGCGGTGGCGCTCCTGCGCTCCGATTTCCTAGCTAGATCTCGATGCAGGCGACGACTACGACGGTGCGCAGCGCGGTCGCGAAGATCGAAGGCTCCGTGGGCGCGGAACTGGCGTGTCCCCCAACGGTATCTCCGGACCAGGGGGCCGGGACCACTCCGACGGAATCCGCTGGCGCTCGGCCCGGTGGAGGGTCTCCCGTGATGCGGTTTGCCTCGTATGTTGGACTCGGTCCGCGGTCGTGGCGGCGGCCTCGGTCAGTCCAGGATCGTGGCGATGCCGCGGCGGCGAAGGTCGGCCAGTCCGTTCACCATGGCCGTGATCTGCTCGGGAGAGTGCCCGACCCAGTCCTTGAGCTCCGAGACGATGCGCACCGGCTCGCGTGTGCGGTAGGAGCGGGTGGGATTGCCCGGGAACTTCCTGTCGGTGACGTTGGGATCGTCTTCCAGATCGCCGGTTGGCTCCACTACGTAGATCCGACCTGGCCCGTCACCGGCTGCGAGCTCGGCGCCCCAGGCGGCGGTGTCCAGGGTCTCGGAAACGTAGACGTGGCGGGACGTGCGCCCTTCCTCGAAGTTGGATGCGTGGCCGGAGCTCAACAGATCCCCCGGAACAAGGTCTGCCTTCGTACCGTGCAGGTACGTTCCCGCCTTGTACACCTGGAAGGGGACAGGGGCGCTGGCCATGGGCTACTCCTTCGGCCTGGGCTTGGGGTACCAGAGAACCACAACGGCTACCGGCGCGACATGTGCTCGATGACGAAGCGTCGGAGGCAGGGCTGCCGGCAGGGGTTGAGGTCCGCCTCGGTGGCGGCGGCGCCCGGCCGCCACAGCCAAAGCGGTTTGTTCACCCCGCCACTGAGCAAACTTCTCCGCGGCGCCCCGCCCGCAGCCCACCTGTTCCAGGCCGGCCGAGAGCATTCCCACACCCGACTGCAGGCAGGCAGCCGCACATGTCAGCAATTCACGCGTCGCTGAAGGTGGTGGTCTTGACCGTGTTCTGCTTCTTCTTGCCGGAGACGAATGTCTTGCGGCCGGGGCGACCCGCGCGGGCGACGGTCCTGCACCTCGGTCCCCCCGATCCTCAGGTCCCCACCTTCTGCCTCGGCATAGGCGAACACGTCCTCCAGTGTCCGCAGCCGCAGCCCCGGCCGGTCGGGGACGGTGGAGCGGTCCACGCCGTACAACTGCGCCAGAGCGGCGTGCGGCAGCCCCAGCCGCAGGTGCACCAGCGTGACCAGGATCCGGTCGACGAAGACCAGGCGCTGCTTGGGCCAGGCACCAACGGCCCGCCTTCGGTCCCCGCCCCGCCGCTCACGCAAGGCCGACTCACGGGCGGCCTGCCACTTGGGGGCGAGTTCTTCGCGCAACTCGCCGAAATGTGCGCGGGAGACCCCGGACAGGGCAGGGTGGGAACAGACCGCACGGGCCCAGGCTTGCGTCACAACTTGCCCAACTCGTGGGGCCCTTCGCCTGTGACGACCAAGGGGCCTGCCATGATCGTCATCATGGGGATACACATCGCACCGGCCGGGGTGGCCGACTTTCACCAGCTCCTGACTGATCACCCCCGTTACTGGGGCGAACGCGATCTTCGGTCGCTGCACCTTCTGGCACTGGTGCAGGAGTTCGGTTCCACTTGCCTGGTTGCCCGGGCCGAGGACGGAATCCGTGGGTACATCTTCGGGTTCGTCACCCCGGACGGCACCGGGTACGTACACCTGATCGCCACGCGGGACGACGCCCGTGGCGCCGGTCTCGGGCGCCGTCTGTATGCGGCGTTCGCTGAAGCAGCGGCACGTCATGGTGCACTGCAGTTGAAGGCGATCACGTCAGTCGAGAACACCGGCTCGATCGCCTTCCATCGCAGTCTCGGCTTCGACACGAAGATCGTCGATGATTACAACGGCCCCGGCCGGGCCATGGCCGTCTTCCACCGGGATCTGCCGCTCAACGTCACATAGCCCTGACGAACCAGCGCCTACCGCAGCCGCAGGCCTTCACCCGCGCGGCTTCACTCCCCTACCCCACCGTGTGCGGCACCCAGACGGCGGCGTGGATCGGGCCGTTGGCGGTGACCGGGTCAGCGGGCGGAAGGGCTGCGCTGCGTGCGATGACGCCGTGGCGGTTGACCTGCGTCGCGGAGGAGTTGAGGCCGCCGAGGGAGGCCAGGTAAGTGAAGTCGCCGTTGTCGACGCGGGCGACGAAGGCGAAGGAGTTGGGGGCGAAGTTGTCACCGACCATGACGTTGCCCGCGATCTGCTTGACCTCGGTGACACCGCGCCCGGAGCCGATCATGGCACTCGTGTGCGTGACGAGGTCGTACGAGCTGGAGAGCAAGCCGTCGCCGCCGACCACAGTGCTCCCGCTGATCAGCTGCGCGGTCAGGAAGTGGGTCCCCAGGTCCGTGCGGATGCCGGTGCGGAGGTCGTAGGCGTAACCGGTGAGGCCGTTTGCGGCTGTTCGAGACTGACCGACCACGGTCGAACCACTGATGTCGTTGGCTGTGCTGGAGTTTCCGCCGAGGGTGCCGAGATCGGTCATCGTCCGGGTACGCAGGTCGTACGCGAACCCGTGCCTTGTCGTGGCAGGCGTGCTCGGCAGGGAGGAGCTGCCCACGACGATCGCCCCGCTGACGGCCGCCGAGGTGCTGTCGCCCGAGGAGCCGGCAAGGCTGCCGAGATCGGTCATGGCCCGGGTGCGCAGGCTGTACGCGAACGCGTGGGTGACCGCGTCGCCGGTCAGCGACGACGTCCCCACCACGGTGTCACCGCTGAGGCCGGTGATGTTGGTGCTGCTGCCGCCGAGGGTGCCGATGTCGACGAGCCGGCGGGTTCGGAGGTTGTAGGCGAATCCATGGGTCGGGCCGTCGGTGGAGAGGTCTGACTCCCCGACGACGTAATCCCCCTCCACGCCGGTGGCCTTGCTGGAGTCCCCCAGTGTGCCGAGATCGGTCATGGTATGTCTGCACAGGTCGTAGGCGAAGGCGTGTTCGGCGGCGTCGCCGCTCGTCCGTGAGCTCCCGACGACCGTGTTGCCGTCGATGGCGGTCGCCTCGCTGCGGGTGCCGCCCAGGGTTCCGAGGTCCCGCACGGTGTACTTCACGGACCCCGCCCCCGACGCGGCCGACGACGTGTCAGCCCCGTACGCGGGACCGGCGCCCACGGCGAGCAGGCCCGCGCCCGCCAGGATCCAGGCACGTAAACGTATGCGCATGATGCCCCCCTGAAACGATCGATCGAAACGAGGACGGTTCGGCAGACCGCTGTGCTTTCCCCAGGCACGGGCCCACCGGATGCTGCACAGCCTTCACTTGTACAGCAGTTGCGATCGGCCAAACAGTGGGCGGTCGGCCACAGGTGGGGCTCTCGTGACCGCCGCCTGGACACGTGACGCTGACTTCCTTCCTTCACGGAGGGCTGGGCTGTCCAGGTCGTGATGAGAGAAGCGAGAAGTGCCACTGAACTGGGGCGATGGGACTTGCCCAGGGGCCAGGTCGTCGTCAGGGAAGCTTCCAGAAGCCGTGTCGCTTCCCTGCGCCGTGCGCGCGGCGGCCGGCCTCGGGGCCCAGGCCGCGGAGCGGGGCAGCGATCGAGCAGGCTGTTCGGCGGGCGCGGCAGGGCGACGTCGTACGTCCGCCGGATCAGCGGCTCAGTGTTTGCCGCGCGGCGGCATCCAGTGGTGAACCGTGTAGTCGCCCTTCTCCAGCGTCTCGAACGGCGCGCTGCTCTCACATTTGCCGACGCTCTTCTTGGGCAAGCCGTCTATGGCCCAGCTGTAGCCCAGCCGGTCCTTCTTGCCGTCGTCCAGCACGGTGAAGCCGAACCGCTTGCCCTTCAGGTCACCGACATGTGGCATGCCCGATGCGTCCTTGAAGTGCGACTCGGACACGACGCCGGTGACGACGGCGACCGGGCCGCCGGTCAGCAGGCAGTCGACATGGCCCTTGAAGTTACCGCCCCACTCCGGGCCAACGTGGTGGCTGACGTAGAAGGTGCCACGCGCCTTGCCGGCGAATCCGTGGGCGTCGACGGAGAAGTAGGCATTGTCGCCCGCACCGCGCTTGAGCTTGGCGGATCCCTTGAGCATGGGCTCGTCGACGGTGTGCAGGACGGTTTGAGCACCGGTTTGCAAAACGGTCTCGGCCGCGGTGGCCTCGCCCGTACCCCCCAGGGTCAGCGTGGTCGCCGCGCTCACGGCGAGGGCGGCGGCAGCGACGGCGAGAGGGCGGCTCAGGCGCATGCGTTGCATGACTTCCTCCACTGGAAGGGATGTTGCGGGCGGGGTTTCCCGGCCGATCACCACGATGCCGACCGCGGCCGTACCGACACATCACACCTCAGGCCGATAGGGCTCCGCCGCGCGGCGGAGCGGGGGGTGCACATCCGATGAGCGAGGGCGCCGTGGCCGGCGGCGGATGTCCCGTCAGACGTCAGACGGTGCAGGGTCTCCAGCATGGTCGTGGCCTTGAGTCACTCAGTCGCGTACCGTCCCTCTGCTGGGCCTGGCCACGGGCGCAGACGGAGTCCAACACGCCCGGGTCGAGACAGGCGGGGTCGCCCGGGAGGGGTTGAGCGATCTGCGGGAGCTCTTGTGGGCTTGGTGAACCAGGCCGCGAACGTCTTTGAGGTGAGGTCTGACAGCACGTCCACGAACCGGCCGGCGGCCCGGACCGGTGGCAGGTTCTAGTATCTGCGGCATGGCGACACGACTTGTGCAGATCAATATGAAGGCCCAGGACGACGCCGCGCTCGGCCGGTTCTGGGCGGAGGCACTCGGTTGGGGTGTCGACAGCGAGGGACCCGGCGTGACCAACCTCGAACCCGTGGGCTTCGCCTACCCCGACCCCGTGGCCGTCTGCATCGACATCGTCGCCCGGCCGGAGCCCAAAACGGTGAAGAACCGGGTGCACCTTGATCTGGCCACCACTTCCACCGCGCATCAGGCGGAGTTGGTCGCACGTCTGAAGGAGCTCGGCGCGACGCTCGCCGACGTGGGTCAGGGCGACGTCCCCTGGACGGTCATGGCCGACCCGGAGGGCAACGAGTTCTGTGTCCTGGAGCCCCGCCCGATCTACCAGGGCACCGGGCCGATCGCCGCGGTGGTGGTCGACTGCACCGACCCACGAGGGATGGCCCGGTTCTGGAACGAGGCGATGGACTGGACGCTGCATGAGGTCACCGAGGACCACGCGACCATGCGCTCCGCCCAAGGCGTGGGCCCTTACCTGGAATTCCTCCGCACCCCCGACACCAAGAGCGTGTGGAACCGCGTCCACCTCGACGTGTGCCCCTACCCCGGTGACGACCTGGCCGCCGAGGCAGCCCGACTGCGCGCCCTGGGCGCCACCGACCCTGATATCGATCGGTCCGCAATCTCCTGGACGGTTCTGGCCGACCCGGAAGGCAACGAGTTCTGCCTCCTCAGCCCTCGATGACCTTAAGCAACGGTCCGGCCGGTTTCGGGCCAGTGGCAGGTACCGCGGGGCGTAAGCGCGTGCTGCCCTCGCCGCGCCTTCCCGTCGCGATCACCGTTGGCAATTCGGCAGTGCTGTCCGCTAGAGCCCTGAGCGAAGCGGCCTTCTCAACCGACCGACCGGCTGAATGACCACTCACAACCCCTTGCGGCTATGGGAGCGCCCTGACGGGGACACGGGTGAGGATTTGCTGAACGCCCTCCCCCAGGCCGGATACCGCCGTGCTCCCTGCCCACTCCGCCACGGGGCCCAGGACCACCGCCGCGATGGCCAGCACAGCCATGGCCGCCGCGACGCTGGCTTCGTAGTCCTGTTCGGCGGCGGTGGTGATCCTCAGCTGTACCTGGAGGTCGCCGGACACCTGTGCCTCGCCCTGCGTGACGGTCTGCGACTTGAAGACGTGAACACTGGCGGTGTAAATGACGGCCCGCTCGACCGGGTCGAAATCGACCCGGAGGAAGGCCGTTTCGTCGCCGATGGTCCCCCCGATCCTGGGGGTTCCGTCCGGGCCCCCGCTGAAACTGACGGCCGCGAACAGGTTCCCGATCGCGCCCCGTGACTCCGACCGTAGTCGGGTGCACAGTTGGTCCAGGGCGACGCCGCCGATGGTCCGGGCGCTGCCGGAGGCGACCGCCTCGTCCAAGGCCTTGAAGTCGGGGGAGACTTCGCAGCCGATGTCGTAGGCCTCCTTGGTCCAGGCGACCTTCAGCGGGCCGTTCACCCAGAGCTCCATGTGAATGCCGGCGCCGTCCCATTCCGCGACCTTTCCCCGCAGCGTGTACACCAGGGACGGCCAGGGCGCGACGCTCTGTGGCAGTTCGGTGACCTCGTAGTCGGACACGGTGAGCAGCAGCGGGACGGCTTGTCCGGCGGGGGCGCTGCCCGGCTGGACGAGCTCCATCAGGCGGGTCCAGGTGGCCCCGCCCACGTCCACCCGCGCGTCGGCGGTCAGGCCCTGGACAGACTGAAAGTCCTGGATTGCCGTGCAGAGCTGCTCCGAGGCCTCGCCCTCCCCGATCGGCGGGAGCTCGTCCAATGATGTCCCGCCGGCGGGCAGGCCGACAGCGTCCAGCAGTTCGGCGACCTGCTGCTGGTCTGATGCGTTATTGGGACACTGGGTGCCCTCGTCGGTAAGGCCCACAGCCTCGCGCAGTCCCCAGACCATGGCCGACTCCTTCCTCGCCGTGTTCCGTGCACGGGGGCCGATGATGAGATCGAAAGCAGCAGCCGACGAGGTCTCCGTCCCCTGCTCGTGGAACCTCGGGAATGAGACAGCACGCACGGCGCCGGCAGCGAGTTCATGACGCAGCTCTTGGGTGCCCTGACTCGGGGCGGGTGCGCACCGGCGCATTTCCACCGTACGCCGTGCGTGCCGTGCCGTCATCTCGGCCTTCGCGTACTTGATCGCTGACCCGCGACCAACTCCACCGCTGGTGCGGCGCTCCCCCGCCAGCGTGGTCTGCTGCCCACCGAGCGCGACGCCCGGAGCGCCGCCACCAGCCTGAGTGACCCGCGGCCGTCGGCAGAGCGCCTGCTGGGTGGGCGGAGGAGATACACGCACCAGCCGCCGCTTCATCTCGTGTGGTGGGTTCCCCCTGATCGCCGGAGGTCTACCGAGGCAGTGGTGGAGCGACCTGCCCATCGCGGGGTGCGAACCTGAAGGCTGCCCGGGTGGTCAGCCAGGTCTCGGTGGTCGGGTCTGCGGGTGTGTAGATGATGACGTACTGGCCGTCCTCGTCGGGGAGCTGCAGGGACTCCAGGGTGAACGTGAGTTGGCCGGCCGTGGGGTGGTTGAGGACTTTGGCGCAGTGAGATCGGTCCTGGACGTCGTGGGAGTCCCAGAACCGGTCGAACTCGGCGCTGACGGTGCGGAGTTCGTCGACCAGCGCGGCCAGTTCCGTGTCGTCGGCGTACTCGGCCGAAGCCCTTCGCAGCAGGGCGACCGCGTCTTGCGCGACGGCTTCCCAGTCGGTGTAGTACGCGCGGGACGTCGGATCGAGGAAGTACAGGCGGGCCAGGTTCCGGTGGGCGGAGCCCTCGAAGTCGGCGACGGCCTCCAACGCGGCGGCGTTCCACGCGAGGATATTGCTCAGCCGGTCGACGACGATCGCCGGGAGCTCGTGCATCGCGTCGATCATTGCCTTGAGTTGCGGGCGTACGGCGGTCTTCGGCGGTACTGCGGGCGGCGCCGGGCAGGCCAGCTGCCGTAGATGGGCCCGCTCGGTCCGGTCCAGGCGCAGCGCGTCCGCGACGGCTGCCAGCACCGCGGTCGACGGGTTCCCGGCGCGGCCCTGCTCTAGCCGGATGTAGTAGTCGACACTCACGTCGGCCAGCAACGCGACCTCCTCGCGGCGCAGTCCGCTGACGCGCCGATCCCGACCCGGCTGCAGCCCGACCTCATCGGGCTGTACCCGTGCCCGCCGGCTCTGTAGGAATTCTCCCAACGCGCTCACCCGACCAGTATCCCAAGCACTGGGTGGTACTGCCGGACCTATGGTCGCAGCGGATCTTCCGCGCACGCGTCGTCCGGCCGAGGCTGTTGCCATGACAAACCGCATCGCACTCGTCACCGGCGCCGCCAGCGGAATCGGCGCGGCCATCGCCACCCGTCTCGCCGCCGACGGCGCCTCCGTCGCGCTCCTCGCCCGTCGCCGCGACCGCCTCGAGAAGGTCGCCGCGCAGATCACCGAGACCGGCGGTACGGCGCTCGTCGTACCGGCTGATGTCACTTCGGAAGAGTCCGTGGCCGCGGCGGCGACCGAAGTGCACGACCGCTTCGGCGATCTCGACCTGCTGGTGAACAACGCCGGCCTGATGCGAGTCGTCCCGTTCGCGGACGGCCCGCTCGACGACTGGCGCCGTACCGTCGACGTCAACCTGACCGGCGTCATCAACGTCACGCATGCGTTCCTCCCGGCCCTTCGCAGGTCAGCCGCGACCCGCACGACCGACCTGATCAACGTGTCGTCCATCGCCGGCGAGCGCATCAACCCCGGCATGGCGACGTACGGCGCCTCGAAGGCGGCCGTCAGCCACCTGACGCGCACGCTGCGCGCCGAACTGGCCGGCGAAGGGATCCGCGTCACCGACCTGGAGCCCGGCATGATCGGCGGCACCGAACTCGCCGACAGCTTCCCGACCGAACTGCAGTCAATGGTGAACGACCTCCGCACCACCCTCCCGGCAGTCCCGGTCAGCGAGGTCGCCGAGCTGGTCTCGTACGTCGTGAGCCGCCCGCGCAACGTGAACCTGCCACGCCTGATCATCCAGCCTTCGAAGGAGGTCTAGGGCCAATGGCTGTTGCGTTGCGTGCCTGCGGGTTGGGGTCTTGTGACGAGGCCGGCTTGGGCGCCGGTGCGGGTGGCTTGGGGCAACGGGACGCCGGGTAACTCCCCCGTCGGCCAGGCCGAGCTGGATCCGGGCCGAATACCGTGGCAGGCGGCCGACCAGGGAGACCTCCTAACGGAATGAGCAGCGGGTGCTCGAATCTTGGCGGGACGCGAGCGGCACCACTTGCCCAGGTGCAACCAATCGGTTGCACATGGGCCTTTGGTTGTGCAACCTTTGGGTAGCGCATCCGGATGAGATGAGGTTGCAGTGATCCCCAACACGATCGAACGCGCCATCCTGATCAATGCCCCAAGGGAACGGGTCTGGTCCGTGCTGAGCGAACCCGCTTTCCTCGGCCGCTGGTTCGGCAATGGAGAGCCGGTCAAGATCGACCTTCGCCCCGGCGGTCTCCTGGTCTTCGACCACGGCATCCACGGCGTCATTCCCGCCCGTATCCAGACGGTCGAGCCGCCGCGCGCGCTGTCCTGGCGGTGGTCCCAAGGCGCCGCCGGCGAGGAGCCGGACGACACCAACGCCACTCTGGTCGAGTTCACCCTGACCGAAGACGCCTCCACGGGAGGCACCCGGCTCACCCTGGTCGAAAGCGGCTTCGCGCACCTCGGGCTGCCCACCGACGCGGCCATCGACCGGCACCGCGCCAACAGCCTGAACTGGCCCGGCAAGCTCGACCAACTGCGCGCGGACTGCGAACAGAGCACAGCATGACCCGCACCACAGAGGGCGAACAAGCCCCCGATGATGTGCTGGTCGCCCTCGCCGACCCGATCCGCCGAGAGGTCCTGGCCGTCCTTGCCCGCGACGGCGGCGCGACCTCGACGTCCCTGGCGGCAAGCCTCCCTGTCACCCGCCAGGCGGTCGCCAAACACTTGGCAGTCCTCGGCCGCGCCGGACTGGTACGCGCCCACCGGGCCGGACGCGAGGTCCGCTACGAAGCCGACCTGCGGCCGCTGAGGCGGACAACGCGGTGGATGGACACCCTCGCCACCCAGTGGGAGCGCCGCCTCAACGCAATCAAGGATCTGGCGGAGGGGTCCACTGGACCCTGAACGGCGCAGTGCCGCCTCAAGGGCTCATCGCAGAGCGGAGTCTTCTCCAGTAGATCAGTGCGCATCCCAGGGCGCGGAGGGTTTCGTGGATGTCATCGCGTATCTCCAGCGGATCCGCAGGCGGCGGAACCAGTGCGGGTGGGCGAACTCGCTTGCCATGACCCAGCGTTGGGCGCCCAGGCCGGAGCCGTGTTCGGCGCCCCGGCGGGCGATCAGCGGCTTCACGTCGAGGTCCCAGATCAGCTGGCGGTACCTGTCACGGTCGTAGCCGCGGTCGCCCAGCACCACGTCGGGGCGGCGCCGGGGCCGGACGCGCTTGCCCCGCACGGTCAGTCCGGCTTGGAGGAGCGGGATCAGTCGGGGCCCTGCTCCGGGCCCCCTCAGGGGACCTCCCGCAGCACATTGCTCGCGCAGTGCACCTCGCCGCGGACCATGTGCGCCCAGGAGAGGTCCTCCACCCGACGGACTGGGACGCCCTGTGCGGCCAGGCGCCGACCGGCTTCCCTGTGACCCGGGGGCCTGGGCATGGGGTCTGGGTCGGCGTCATCGCGTGCGGACAGCGAGAGGCAACCCGGTCGCCCGGAGCAGCACCTTCAGCTGCTCATCGAGATGCCGGGCGGCGTCCTCGTCGTCGCCGCGCGTCGCATCCATCCACAGGTACTCGCTGATGGTGGGCTTCAAAGCCCAAGGACTGGCTCGGGCACTCTCCCGAGCAGATCACCGCCATGCTGAACGGGCCGGCCGACCTCGGGGAGCCGGTTGCCGTGCCCCGTCATCGCGCACGGGCGGCGTCCGGAGAGCGCCCCGGCCAGCACGGAAAGGAAGTCAGTAGAAGGCTTGTGGCCTGCTCTGTTACGGTCCTGGGGCCGGCCGCGGGACTCCGGTGCGACTTCCGGAACCTGCCTCTAAAGCAATGATTCGCAGCTCGTGCCCCCATTCCCCGGCCGGCGTCCACGTCTATGGGGGAAGAATCGGATGGATTCGTACGGGGACCTCATTGCGGCCGATGATGTGCTGCTCTTTGTCAACGCGGCGATCACGTCCACCGGCCAGCGTGAATTTCACAGCGACGCGGGCGAGCAGCGGCTGTCCCTGGACTTCCTCCATGCGTACATGCTGGGGAACTACCGTGACCTGTACGCCGGGGTCCTCGCGCTCGACATCAACGACCACAACGCAGCCCTCATCATCCGACGGCTGCTGGAAACCACCGGGGAGGCCACTGCCGGCCAGCGACGCAGCGAGGGCCGACTGATCGCGTGTCGTTTGGCGACGCTGCCACCCCAACGCGTGTACGGGCTGTTCGATGCCCTGCGCCGGGCCGGGGTGAACAACCGCCGGACCCGCGCGATCATGCGCGACTGGCTTGCCGCCCGCCCCGACCTGGCGTTCGACGCCGTGAAGTACCGCAGCGGACTCAAGCGGGCCCTTCGCCACGCGCACCTGGCCCCCGCCACCGAAGAACTGGGGGCGTTCGTGTTCGCGCCGCTGACCCGCGAGCACTACGCGACGCCTCTCTTGGAGACGTGGCGCCGCGCGCACTACGAGCAGGCCGCCCTGTATGAGCTGCCCTATACGGCTGCCGAGGGCTTCGCCGCCAAGCACGGCATCCCCCGGGACGTCTTCCTGGAGCGCATAGCCCCACGCATGACCCGCCTGGAGACCTTGCGGCTGCAGGAGTCCGCGCACAAGACCGGGACCACGGGAGTACAGGCGGACCTGGCCAGGATGCCGCTGACCCGGTTGGCGACCTATGTGCTTTCACTGCCGGTCAAGGACCGCCTGCGCCGACGTGCCGAGCTGACCCACGCCCTGGAATCGGCCGCCGGCCGGGTGGCTGGATCCCACCAGGGGAGCTGGGGCAGGGTCACCGCCGTCCTGGACGACAGCTTTTCCACCTTCGGTTCGGTTCACAAGCGTCGTCGGCCGCTGGCGGTGGCCCTGGCCTGCCACTATCTGCTCGCGGCCCTTGCCGGCAACTACACCGGGCTGTGGACGTCCGGGCGGACTGACGCGCTGCTGACCCGTCCGCACGGCCCGACGCCGGTGGGTAGGCGGATCCTCGACGCGCTGGACACCACACCGTCCAGGCTGGTGATCGTCTCCGATGGATGGGACAACGCTCCTCCCGGCCTGGCCGCCGAGGTGCTGCGCATCTGGCGGACCCGGCTCGACCCCGGGCGTCGCACCAGCATCGTGCATCTCAACCCCGTCTACGACGCGGCCGATTTCGACGTGCGCCGGCTGTCCCCGACGGTGCCCACCGCGGGTGTCCGCGACGCCGAGGACCTTCCCGCACTGGTGGAGCTCGCCCAGTTCGCGGAGGGCCGGACCGGCCTGGCCGAATTGATCACCTACATGGACACCCGCGCGGCCCGCATGATGGGCGGCCGGAACCAGGAGCGGGCGCGATGACCACACTGGACCTGACCGGCCTGACCACCCGTCCCGCACAGGTTTGGGGTGCCGTCCGTCTGGTGCCGCTCGTGCGTGACGAACCTGTCGACGATCTGCGTTTGCGCTCGCAGCTCTACGGTGAGGGGGCGGGGCTGGTCGAGGTCGGCCCGCGCGATGCCTATGTCTCCTACATCCCGCACGGATTCGTCGCCACGTGGACTGGTGACGGCACGCCGGCGGCCGCCTACGGCACCCAGCTTTCCGTCGACGGCAACTCGGCTCCTACCGCCACAATGGGCCTGCGCTTCCACCGCGGAATGGCCCGCCGCCAGGCCAAGGACCGGCTACGGTTCCTCCCCATGCACCTGGCGCTGGAAGGCTACTTGGCACTGCACTTCGGTGGCCCCTCGCTCGCCTGGACGGAGTGGTCGCAGCGTGCAATCCGCCAAGGGCTCTCCCCGCGCGTCGAGGAAGCCTATGTGGGCGCCGAAGTACGGGGGCTGACCGACGCGCTGCGCATCTTCGAGATCCACCCCGGCCAGTGCGGCGTGTTGGTCTACGTCG
Organism: Streptomyces filipinensis; assembly: GCF_014649495.1. Taxonomy (GTDB): domain Bacteria; phylum Actinomycetota; class Actinomycetes; order Streptomycetales; family Streptomycetaceae; genus Streptomyces; species Streptomyces filipinensis. The sequence goes on from NZ_BMTD01000024.1 coordinate 87,902, forward strand.
CCGACGCACTCGCGGCCGCGTTCACCGTCTCGCATCCCGACGACTACCGCGCACTCCACCCCACACTCGTGCAGGACCTGTACGGCGAACTGATCCACCACTACGCGACGCTGATGCCGCCGGTGCAGGATTTCCGGGCTCGCATCCCTGACGCGCGCATCCGCTCCCTGGCCGACCTGCGCACGGCAGTTGCCGAACAGGAGCACGCCTGGACGCATTTTCATGACACGACCATGCTGGCGGGCCTGCTGGAGCAGGCGTACACCTGGCAGACGGTCTACCGGATGGGACGCTTCACGCTCTCCCGCTTCTTGCCGGCGTTCCGTCCCAAGCAGGAGAACCACATCGGCGAGGCCATCACCGACGACAGGGGCAGGATCACCTACCTCAAGACGTTTCGCCTGTCGGAGACGCAGGTCCGCCGCGGTCACCTTCTCCGCAAGCTTGCCGCCAGCGACTGGCACCTGGCGGACACCGCTGCCGAACTTGGCATCACTGAGGCCCAGCTGGGGCTGCGTCTGGAATCTGCTGGCTTCGGTTATCTGCTCCGCCAGGACGTCTTGGACGGATACCGCAAGCGAGGACGAACTCGGACCGGATGAAGGCGGAGCGTTCAGCTGTTCTGCCGCAGTGACTGCCCGATTTACTGCGGCAGGGCCTCGACGGTGACCATCTCGCGCGGTACAGCGGCAGTACCTGTTTCTGATCTGGGACCGCTGACGAGCTGGTGGACGACTCATCTAGGCTGGCGTGGTGACTGATGAGCAGGAGCGGGTGCAGCCGTCGGGAGTGTGGGCCACCGCGGTGGGGGTGGCCAGGGTGCGGGCGCTGGAGACCGAGCGGGAGAACGCGCTCTTCCGCGACCCACTGGCACAGGCCTTCGCCACCGCCGGCGGCCTGTGGCCTTCCTCGCCGCCGCTGCCCGATGACGAGGCGGCGCGACGCCGCCGACTGGCCGTGTCGTTCTCCATCGTCATCAGGACGAAGTTCCTCGACGACCTGTTGCAGCGGGCCTCCGCGTCCGGGGTCCGGCAGGTCGTGCTGCTCGGCGCCGGCATGGACAGCCGGGCCTTCCGGATGGACTGGCCCGAGGGCACCCGGCTGTTCGAGGTCGACACCGCCGCGCCACTGGACTTCAAGGCTTCGGTGCTGCGCCAGGAGCGGGCCGTCGCACGCTGCGAGCGGATCACCGTCGCGGTGGATCTGCGTGAGGACTGGCCAGGCGCCCTGGCCGCCGCAGGGCACGACCCGGCCGTGCCGACCGTGTGGATCGCCGAAGGACTGCTGATCTACCTGCCCGAGGACGCGGTGGAGCTGCTGCTGGCCCGGATCAGCGCGCAGTCGGCGGCAGGCAGTCGGATGGGGCTGACGTTGGGCTCGCGCGGTGTGATCGAGCGCTTCGGCGCGGACGCCGTGCCGGGATCGGCGGCGTCCATGTGGGTCTCGGAGATGCCCGACGACCCGGTGGGCTGGCTGGCCGGGCACGGCTGGGAGGCCGACAGCCACACCCTGCGCGAGTGCGCTGCCGCCTACGGCCGCCCGATCAGCACCCCGCCGCAGCGCGAGGAGCGGCCCGGCGGACTGATCTCGGCGGTCCGCCGATAGAGCGCCTCCCGGTTCCCTGAATGATCGATTCCAAGGGGGCCGGCCTGATGGGTGGAGTCAGCTTCGTGTGCGGCCGGCGGGTCATGTGCGCACTGACCGCCTACGACCACTGACGCTGTCCGTGAGGACGATCAGTCCCGTGCGGCTTCTCGGGAAGCGAGCTGGCCACTGCGGCGGTGGGTTACGGACCAATGGACCCAGCTGCGGCTGGAGTTGGGATTCGACGACGTGGTGTCGGATGCTCCCCGGCTAGCTGGCGCAGGCCGGATCCACCCGCCGGGGCGGAACCCATGGGAACAGTCCTTCGGGCGTGCGGGCACACCCGATCTGGCCGTACGGACCATGAGCTTTCTGCCCCGGCGGGTGGGCGGATCAGCGCAGTCCGGCGAAGAGGTCGTTCTCGGGTACGGCCGCGCCGGTGGTGTCCTGGACGCGGACGAAGGTCTCGACGCCCATCAAACCGGTGAACCTCTCCAGGCCCATCCTGAGGAAGAAGATGTTCTCGCCCTGGCTGGCGTGCGCGGCCAGCGCATCGAACTTCTGGCCGCTGAACGCCGTGGTGTCCACCCAGGTGGTGATCTCCTCGTCGGGAAGGCCGATCTCGGCCACAGCGGCGGCCTCAGCGGGATCCGGCTCCTGCCAGTCCCCACCGAACTCGCGCATGACCTCCCCGAACCGCTGCATCATCGAGCGGGGCGCCGTCGTCCAGTACACCTTCGGTGTCTGCTCGGTCATGGCCAGCGCCGCCATCGTGATGCGGTTGGCCTGGATGTGGTCGGGGTGGCCATAGAAGCCGTTCTCGTCATAGGTGACGACCACATCGGGCTGGTAGCGACGCAAGAGTTCCGCAAGTCGTGCAGCGCCCTCCTCCACGGGTGTCTGCCAGAAGGAGCCGGGGGCGTCATTGGTTGGCCAGCCCATCATCCCGGAGTCTGCGTAGTCCAGCGTCTCCAGGTGACTGACCTTCAGGACTTCGCAGCTCGCCTCCAGTTCTTGACGCCGCATCAAGGCAACGGCCGCCGGATCGTGTCCGGGATCGCCCGGCTTGACACCACCCGGTCCGTCGCCGCAACCCCCGTCGGTACACGTCACGAGGACCGTGCGGATGCCCTCCGCCGCGTACCGCGCCAGGACACCTCCTGTTCCGGTGGCCTCATCGTCGGGGTGGGCGTGCACCGCCATGAGCGTCAAGGGCCGGTCATTCATGAATCAGTCCTCCTGTGTGAAAGGGCCTTGGTCCGAGTCCGCGACGGGGCTACGAGTGCTCGCCCCCCACTGTCGGATGTCGGATGACCGGGCGTACCGCGGACCCGAGGGCCCTCGGATCACGTCGGGACGGCCTATTGGCCTGTGTTGCGTACCCGCGTGGTGCCGGTCTCCTGGCCGGTGCAACAGCGTCGGCCGGACCGGTTGTTCCCGCCCGCGCGCCGGAACACCTGGGCCCTGGCCTTCGCGAGAGCGCCTGTGTGCTGCACCGGCCGGGCCGCGGCAGGCTGATGCGCGGATCGCGACCCCTGACAGAGGGTCCGCGGCCTCCCCCTGTGACCCATGACGGAAGCCTGAAGCGGGGCAACGGCCTGGCTGTACGAGGCCATGATGGTGGTGGCGCCGCCACATGGTTGAGCTACCGGGGGCCTGTTCTCAAAAGCCAGTCAGGGTGGTTGAATCCGCCGATGGGTGGGCGCAGGTATGCGTTTCCGCCACGTTCGGAGGGGGATGCCCCCTTCAAGGGACAACAGTGCGTTGCGGTGAGCCGCGCCGCTCACCGCCTCTGTGGGGAGGTGTGCCCCATGGTGGCCTCCTTCGGCCGTGATACGCGGGCGATGAGGAAGAGCAGTACTCCACAGGTGGCGACCAGGATCCAGCCCGGGTGGGACGCGTGGGCGAGCCCCGTAGGGCTGGTGGCCGAGACCAGCCCACCGGCGAGAGCGATGCCGAGGGCGGAGCCGAGTTGCCGTGCGGTGGAGGTGATCGCCCCGGCCACGCCGGCACGGGCGGGTGGCAGGCCGTTGACCGCGGTGTTGGTGATGGGGGCGTTGGCGAAGCCGAACCCGATACCGATGAGCGCATATGCCGCCAGAAGCAGGAGCACGCTCGTGTGCGGGGTGAGCCGGACCAGGCAGAGCCCGCCGACCGTGATGAAACCGCCAGCGAGGAGCAGCGGCAGCCGCGGTCCCGTGCGGCCGACCATGCGGCCGGACAAGGGGGCGCAGACGGTCGCTCCGACGGCCAAGGGCAAGGTGGCCACGCCGGCGGCCAGTGGCGTCCATTCCCGGGTGTGCTGCAGGTAGAGGGTGTTCAGCAGTAGTGTCATGTTCAGGGCGACGAAGACCGCCACAGCGCCCACGACGGCACCGCTGAAGACCGGGCGCCCGAAGAGCCGCAGGTCCATCAGCGGCTCACGTCGGCGGGACTCGACCCACACGAATCCCACGGTCGCCACGGCAGCCCACGCGTATCCCGCCAGCGCGGCAGGCGACGTCCAGCCGATGCGCGGCCCTTCGATCAGGACGCCGACCACGACTGCGAGGACCATGGTCAGCAGGACCTGGCCGGGCAGGTCGAGCCGCCGGGCCCGCTGTGCCCGGGACTCCGGCACGAACACCGCACTGAGAAGCAGAGCGGCCGCGATGACGGGTGCGTTGACCCAGAACAGCGCCCGCCAGTCGAGCCCTCCGAGCAGCGCGCCGCCCGTGACGGGTCCGGCGGCCATGCTCAGTCCGAACACTGACGCCCAGATCCCGATCGCCTGCGCCCGTTCCTTCGGGTCCGGCATCGTGTTCACCACGATCGCGAGCGCCACGGGGCTGAGCATCGAGGCGCCGACGCCCTGCAGGGCACGGGCCGCGATGAGTACGCCCGCCGACGGGGCGAGCGCGCAGACCAGTGAGGCCGCGCCGAAGACGGTCAGCCCACACTGGAACACCCGGCGGCGTCCGAAGCGATCCGCCAGTGCGCCGGAGGAGATCAGGAGACTGGCCAGGACGAGGGTGTAGGCGTCCACGACCCATTCGAGACCGCGCGTGTCGACATCCAGACCGCGCCCGATGGCCGGCAGCCCCACATTGACGATGGTGGTGTCCAGGCCCACCAGGAACATGCTCAGGCAGCAGACGGCCAGTACCGTCCAGCGTCTGCGTGTACTCAGCATGGGTTGGACAGGGTGTGTCGTCGCGGTCACGGTCTACCTCTGATCTCCGGGGACAGTGCCCGGCAAGGCTCGGTCCGGGCGACGGCCGAAGCCCATCGATTGTGCGAACACTGCAAAAATGGATCCATGAACACAGGATCCGGGGACGCGGAGCTGGAGCAGATCCTCGATGGCATCGGGCCCCGGCTGCGCAGGCTGCGCCGGGAACGGGGCCTCACGCTCCAGGCACTCGCGACCACGACCGGGATCTCGGTCAGCACGCTGTCCCGGGTGGAATCGGGCCATCGGCGCCCGACTCTCGACCTGCTGATCCCGCTGGCACGGGCTCACCGCGTCGCACTCGACCAGCTGGTGGCGGCGCCGGCCAGCGGTGACCCTCGGGTGCACCTGCGGCCCCTGCACAAGGAGCGCGGGAGCGTCCTCGTACCCCTGACGCAGTACCCGGGCCGCGTGCAGGTCTTCAAGCAGGTACTGGCACCCCGCCAGCCGGAACTGGTCACCCACGAGGGCTACGAATGGCTCTACGTCCTCGCCGGTCGGCTGCGTCTCATCCTCGGGGCGCAGGACTTCACGCTGCGGCCCGGCGAGGTGGCCGAGTTCGACACCAGCGAGCCCCACTGGTTCGGCCCCGCGGACACGAGCGCCGTGGAGATCCTGCACCTGTTCGGTCCGCGAGGAGACCAAGCCGTCGTCCGCGCCGGACCTTCCACAACCGACCCGACCCCGCCGATCGCCCCAAACCCACCGTCGACCACGGCATGACCCGCAACAGGGGCTCGACGCCGCCGAAGCCGCCGAGGACGGGGACGACCGCCACCTGGACCGGTGTATCGAGCCCGCCGCGCCGGCCGGGGACCCACAGGCGGCGTACGGCCTCGCGGAGCTCTACGGCGCGCTGCGCAGGCCCGCATCGCGCGACCAGTGGTACCGGACGGCAGCCGAGGGTCCGCGCTGAACGCCTGCTCGCGGGCAAGCTGACGGTGGAGGCGGCGCTGACGGCGTGAACAGACGGAACTGCCGGTGCTGAAGTCCGCGCGTGGAGCTGGCACAGAATGGCCGGTCACGGCGTGACGGAGAGGACGATCTTTCCGGTGGTGCGGCCGGCCTCGCCCAGCGTGTGGGCGACGGCGGCGTCCTCCAGCCGGAAGACCGCGTCGACGATCACCCGCAGGCGGCCGTCCTCGACCAGCTTGGTGATCTCGCCCAGGCCCTGCCGGTCGGGCTCCACGAGCATGAACTCCGCTCGCACCCCGGCCGCCTCGGCCTCCTTGTAGGGGAAGGTGTCGTCCAGCGGCAGCATCGAGACCAGCCTTCCACCTGGGCGCAGGGTACACAGGGAGCGGGCCCAGTTGGCGCCGCCGATCATGTCCAGCACGACGTCGGTGTTGCGTACGGTCTCGGCGAAGTTCCGGGTGCGGTGGTCGATCAGTTCGTCCGCGCCGAGGGAGCGCAGCAGGTCGTGCTTGGCGGCGCTGGCTGTGCCGATCACGTGGGCGCCTCGGGCCTTGGCGATCTGGACGGCCAGGTGGCCGACGCCACCCGCGGCAGCGTGGATGAGGACGCGCTGGCCGGGCCGTACGTCTGCGGTGTCGACGAGAGCCTGCCAGGCGGTGAGCGCCGCCAGGGGCAGGGCCCCCGACTCTATGTGGGTCAGGCCCTGAGGACGGGGAGCGAACTGGCGGGCCGGGGCGGTGACATATTCGGCGTAGGCGCCGGCCGGGTGCGGGAAGCATGGCATTCCGAGGACCTCGTCGCCCGGCTGGAAGAGAGTCACACCGGGTCCGGTCTCCTCGACCACCCCGGAGACGTCGAATCCCAGGATGAAGGGAAGCCGCGTACCGTCGGCGAACACGCCCCGCTCCCGGATCTTCCAGTCGGCCGGATTCACACCCGCCGCATGCACCCGGACCAGGATCTCGCCCCAGCCCGGCTCCGGGCGCTTGGTCTCGATGACCTTCAGGACCTCGGGGGCTCTACCGGCGGCGCCCTGAAAGACAGCACGCATGGTGCGGGCGATGGTGGTCTGGGCCACGACGACATGCTCCTTCTGTATGGAATTCTTGTTGCTTTGGCCGGTTCTCCCGGACGCGTCATGCCGAGGCCCAAGGACCCGGGTGGCGGCAACGGCCGCGGCTTGCATCCGGCGCATCCGGGTCAGCCCTGACAGCGCGCCTCTGTCAAGCCGGTCGGGAGGTCACTTCGTCCGCTTACGGGCCCGCTTCACTTCCTGGTCGACAGCCCAGGCGTCGGCGACCGGGCCGAGGTGGCCGAGCTTGTCGGGGTTGATGACCGAGCGGATCGTCTGGATCTGCCCGTCGAGGACATCGAGGGCGAGGATGTGAAGGACCTTGCCGTCGCGGTCGCGGAAGAGCGCGCCTGGCTGGCCGTTGACCTCGCGCGGTTCGAACGAGATGTCGACCCGGGCCATCAGCGGATAGACGGTGGCGAGCAGCCTGGCCACGTTCTGGGCGCCGACGACGGCCCTGGCCAGCTGTGGGGCCTTGCCACCGCCGTCCCCGACGAGCTGGACGTCGGCGGACAGCAGGCTCTGCAGCCCGTCCACGTCACCCTGTGCCAGCGCCTCGAAGAACCGCCTCGCCAGCTCCTGCCGCTCCTGGTCGTCCGCTTCGAACCGGGGCCGTCCCTCGTTCATGTGGCGGCGCGCCCGCACGAGCAGCTGCCGGCACGCCGCCTCCGAGCGCCCCGCCGCGGCGGCGATCTCGTCGAAGCCGAAGGCGAAGACCTCCCGCAGCACGAACACCGACCGCTCCAGCGGACTGAGCCGCTCCAGGAGCAGCAGCGCCGCCATCGACACCGAGTCGGCCAACTCCGCTGCGCGGGCCGGGTCCTCGTACGGATCGTCCAGCAGGGGCTCGGGCAGCCACGGTCCGACGTACTCCTCCCGCCGCACCCGGGCGGAGCGCAGCACATCGATCGCGATCCGGGACACCGTGGTTGACAGGAACGCCTTGATCGACGCGGGCTGGGTCGTCGAGGCGTCGTAGCGGAGCCACGTTTCCTGCACCGCGTCCTCCGCCTCGACCACGCTGCCCAGGATCCGGTACGCGATCGAGAACAGCAGCGGCCGCAGCTCCTCGAACTCCTCGACCTTGCCCACGCCGACTCCCCCTTGCGGTCTGTGCCCTGGCCGGACCCGCGCCGGCGAGGCACCCTCTGAAGATCATCTGACAGGGGCGGAGCAGGCGACGCTCGCACCTCGACCGCCCCGCCCACCTTGGTCACGCCGCCCTGGCCCGGCGTGCCGGACCGGACAGGATACGGCGGCGATCAGTGGAACTGGCCGACCTGGTAATCGCCGGCCGGCTGCTGGGTGATGACGTTCAGCCGGTTCACCGCGTTCATGAACGAGACGAACAGCACGAGGGCCGTGAGCTGCTCCTCGTCGTAGTGCTGGGCGGCACGCGCCCACACTTCGTCGCTGACTCCGACGGCCGAGTCCGCGACCCGGGTCCCCTGCTCCGCCAGTGCGAGTGCGGCGCGCTCGGCCTCGGTGAAGACCGTTGCTTCCCGCCAGGCCGCGATCAGGTTGAGCCGCACCGGGCTCTCGCCGGCAGCAGCGGCTTCCTTGGTGTGCATGTCGATGCAGACCGCGCAGCCGTTGATCTGGCTCACGCGCAACGCCACCAGCTCCTGCGTCGCGGCCGGCAGCGGCGATTCCTTCAGTTCCCGGCCGGCTGACATGAAGTACTTGAGGGCCTTGCCGGCGGTCGGGCTGGCGAAGTAGTCCAGTCGCGCGTCCATCGTGTGCTCCTCCACGCTTGTCGATGCCTTCACCCCCGAGACGAGACGGCCCCCGCTCCTGTGACATGCCAGGGTGTGAGCCATGTCTCTACGCGGATCGGGTTCGGTGGAAGCAGCAGTGACCACTGGCAGTTGGACGACAGGATTCCTACCAGGCCGCATCCCACACCCCACGGACTGTTGGTTCCCGAGTCCGACCCTTTGACGGACGGTGACGGCTGGGTGAAGGCCACGCGGGCGCGGACCGGCGCCCCCAGCCGGTCCACGGTGATCGCGGTGAGGAGCGGGCCAGGGTCGGGGTCGTCGTGGTGACGAAGAGGCCCCGAGCGCGGTGTCCGCGGATCCCGCGCAGGTCTTGCTAAGACGGGCGGCTGTGAACGCGGGCTCGGGGGCTGCCGTGGGAGATCAGACGCTGCCGCCTGCCGTGGGCATGCTGCGGACCGACGCGGAGGGGTCGGCCAGGATCCGGAGCGTCTTCCGAGGGTTCAGGCCTCAGGGAGCCGGTCGAGGAAGCCGAGGACGGAGGCGATCCGGCCGTCCTCAGCCAGAGTGATCACATCTGAGCCGGCGACCGGCGCGGAGCCGTCGGCGGTGGACACCAGCTCCCAGCTGAAGCGGGCGATGTGATGGTTGCCGTCCACGTCACCGGCCAGCCTGAACTCAAAGCCGGGGAACTGCTCGTGCGCGCCCCGGATGACCGCGGCGATCTCCTTGTGGCCGCGCACGTCGGCCAGCGGGTCGGTGTAGGTGCCGTCCTCGGACCATGCCGCGGCAACCGTTTTGGTGAGCGCGTCCGCATCCGTGGCATTCCACGCCTCGAAGTAGCGGGCGACAGCGGCGGCGTACATCGACATGCCAGAAGCTCCTCTGGTGGTGAAGTGGGTTGAGGGTCAGGGAAGTTGCATCAGGCTCCGGGCCGGAGTGCGCCGGTCCGGAGCCCGATGACTCCACTCTGCCGCGTCTGCGCCGACCGGACGATTACCGCCCAGGTAATGACGGCGCCGGCCCACCCAGCAACCAGCCCTCCTTCTTGTACGGAGTCCTGAAGTCCCTCCGGCCACCTGCCGCTCGGACGTTCAGACGGCTGCCCCGCCCGCGCTCGGCGTCGGCCCGGCGGCGATGGAGAAGCCGAGGACGAGGCCGTCGCCGGCGGCGTGCGCCGATGTGAGCGCGACGCCGTGGGGCAGTTCGGTGACGGCCACGGTCCTGGGCCTCAGCTCGTCGCGGAGCCCGGAGGTGGCCGGCAGGCCGGCCAGGTCGTCGATGGCCACGCTGCGGCCGAGGACGCTCACCGTGGTCGGAGTGATGGTGAAGGCGTGCGCGGTCGTGGACAGGATCGCCCGCACGGTGACCGGCAGTCCCAGGCGGCCGACGCTCCCGGTGAGGACCAGGTCGCCGTTCTGGCCGCCGGCTGTCAGGCCCTTGCCCAGCGCGCCCAGGCGCCGGGTCACCTGGTCGTATCCCAAGGTGGCGGTCCCCGTCCCGCCGGCGCTGTCGCCGTTCGTCGTGACGTCTTTCAGACGGGCGGTCACATCCAGTACGGCGTGCTGACGGTGTACGCCCTTCGCGCTCACCTCGACGTCTCCGACCTCCCCGCCGAGGGTACGCAGGCCCGCGAGCGGGCTGGTGAGATCGGCGTGCACCGGGCCCTGCGGCTTCAGCCGGCGCGAGGCTTGGGCGACGACCCGCTCCTCGGTCCGGTGCTCGACCAGCAGGTCGGTCGCGCAGGTGAGGAGGGCCAGGGTCGCGGCGGTCGCGACCAGGATGACGCGGATCCTCCCGCGGCGGTTCGATGTCATGTGGTCACTGCTCCGGATCGGTCGGGGGGCGGTCAGGCGTGCAGGCGCGGGAGGACCCGGTCGAGCCGACGAGGTATCCACCAGTTCGCCCGGCCGATGAGGAACATGGCGGACGGCACGAGGATCAGGCGGACCACCGTGGCGTCGATGATCACGCTGATCGCCAGCCCCAGGGCGAGCATCTTCACGACCACGGTCGGTGAGGCGGTGAAGGACAGGAACACCGCGGTCATGATGAAGGCCGCCGCGGAGATCACGCGCGCCGTCGCCGACAGCCCCTCCCCCACGGCGAGCCGGTTGTCACCGGTGCGGTGCCAGGCCTCGGCGATCCGGGACAGCAGGAAGATCTCGTAGTCCATGGACAGCCCGAAGACGATGGCGAACATCATCATCGGCACGTACGACTCGATGGGTACCGGCTCCGAGAGCCCGAGCAGTGCGTCGCCCCAGCCCCACTGGAAGACCGCGACGAGCACGCCGTAGGACGCGGCCGTGGTGCAGAGGTTCAGCACGACGGCCTTGAGCGGGATCACGAGGCTGCGGAAGACCGTCATGAGCAGCAGGAAGGCGAGGACCAGGACGATGCCGATGACGATGGGAAGCCGTGTGCCGACCGTGTCCCGGAAGTCGGCCTGGCCGGCCACGGTTCCGGTGAGGTAGGCCTCGGCGCCGGTGTCGTGGAGGGCCTTCGGCAGTGCCTGCTCGGAGAGGGTGTCGAGCAGGTCGCCGGTCGCGGCGTCCTGGGGGCCGGTGGTCGGGGTGAGCGTGGTCACGAGGACCCTCCCGTCGGCGCTCGCCTTGACGGGGGTGAAGGCGGCCACGCCGTGGGTGGTCCTCAGGGCCGTGGTCACGTCGTCCGTGATCCGGTCGACGGACGCCTTCGCACCGCTCACGTCGACGACGGCGACGATCGGGCCGTTCGCCCCCGCCCCGAAGCCCTGCCCGTCGGCGTGCGCGATCCAGTCGTACGCGGTTCGGGTGCTGCTGCCGGGTCGGTCGGCGCCGGCGTCGACGTGTCCGAGGCGCATCGAGAGCAAGGGCAGGGAGCACACGCCGAGGATGGCGACGCCCGCGGCGAGGAACATCCACGGGGACCGGGCGACGCGGTTCGCGTAGCGGTTTCGGCCGTCGCCGGCCGCCGTGCCCTCCGCGACCGGGCGGCGCAGCCGGAGCCGGTCGATGCGCCCGCCGACCAGTCCCAGGGCTGCCGGTACGAGGGTGAGGGCGGCAGCGGCGGTGACGACGACGGCGAGGGTGGCCGCGAGGCCGATCTTGCCGATGAAGGTCAGCCCACAGGCGTAGAGACTGAGCATGGCGACGGCCACGGTCAGGGCGGCGATGAGGACGGCACGTCCGCTGGTGTGCGCGGTGCGGGCCGCGGCGTCGACCGGGTCGCGCCCGTCGATGAGGTCCTGGCGGAAGCGCGTCGTCAGAAACAGGGCGTAGTCGATGCCGACGCCCAGGCCGATCATGCCGGCGAGGGTGGTGGCCGAGGTCGCGAAGGAGAGTGTGGCGGCGACGATGCCCACGATGCCGAGGCCGACGCCGACGCTGATGAGCGCGGTGATCAGCGGCAGCAGGGCGGCGAGGACGCTGCCGAAGGCCAGCAGCAGGATGACCAGGGCGGTGACGACGCCTACGCCCTCGCTCAGCTTGTCGTCGGCCGGTGCACGGACCACCTGATCCAGATCGCCGCCGTAGGCGACGCCGAGTCCCGCCGCGCGGGCGGGCCCGGTCGCCTTGTCCAGTTGCCCGGTGTAGTCGTGGCCGAGGTTCTTCAGCTGCTCGTCGAAGGAGACGGTGATGTACGCGGTACGTCCGTCAGTGCTGGTGACGGGCGTGGAGACGGCGGTGACGTGCGGCAGATCGCGCAGGTCGGCCAGGGTCCGGTCGAGCGCGGATCGCTGGTCGGCCAGGGTGCCGGACCCGGTGTGGAACACGATCTTGCCGCCCGGCCTGCCCGCCTGCGGCATCGAGGTGGCGAGGAGGTCGGAGCCGGTGTGGGAGGCGGTGCCGGGCAGGCTGACCTGGTCGCTGAAGGTGGGCGCGGCGAGGTGCCGTCCGGCCAGGGCGCCGACGAGGACCAGCAGCCAGGCGGCGATCACCGCTGCCGGGTGGCGGGCGCAGAAGCCGCCGATGCGGCCGAGTCCGCGGCGGGCCGCGGCGAAGTCCGTCGCCGGACGCGCGGCGGTGTGCGCTCCGGTCGGCGTGGGTGGGTGCTGCAGAGGTCGGGCCACTGTGGCCTCCAAGGAAAGTGTCACGAGTGACACGAACTCTAGAGACAAAGTGGCACTGATGACAATTGGCAGTCGTGCCATTCGCAGGTGCGACGCACCTGGGAGGGCATACGCACCAGGCGCGACGGCCGGGGGGAATGGCACGTGTGTCAATTGACAGTCACGCCACCATGGCGGGAGGCTTCGGACATGCCGAGTGAGATCGCCCCCGCCGGACTGCGCGAACGCAAGAAAGAGGAGACGCGGCGCCGCCTGCTGGAAGGGGCCGCGCGCCTGTTCGGGCAACGTGGCTTCGAGGCCACCACGGTTGCCGACATCGCCGCATACGCCAACGTCTCCGTGCGCACCTTCTTCCGCTACTTCGAGAGCAAGGAGGCGCTGCTGCTGCCGGACGGCGTCGAGATCTTCGCCTACGTAGAGAACGCTCTGGCCCGGCGTCCGGCACACGAGGAGCCCCTGGACGCGGTGTGCAACGCCCTGCTGGAGGCGGCCGAGCCGTTCGCCGCCTCCACTCTGACCGCCCTCAGCCATCCGGTCCAGGACATCGAGAACGTCGTCACGGCCCGGCTCGTCCAGGCCTTCTCCGACTTCGAGGAGCGCCTCACCGTCCTGGTGGAGCGCAGACTGCCACCGGACACACCGGACGCCGACCTGACGGCCGCGGTGATCGCGTGCGCCGCCCTGTCCGCGGTGCGTGCCGTGCTACGCACCCGCAGGGCGCGCCGGGCGTCCGGCCTCACGGACACGGGCCCAGCGCCCCTGCCGCGTGCCTTCGGCATACTGCGCGGGATCGCCTCTCACGAACGCCCCTGACAGCGAGCCAGGGGCTGGTGGCCGGGGCGGGACCGGCACGGCGCATCGTCCGCCTGTCCACGGTGCAGTTCGCGGCACGTTCGTCGCCCGGCTCCCTCGTCGTACGGACTTCGGAACCGGGTGTCGGCTCGGCGGCGGACACGGCGACCAGTTCCTTCACCACCACTCGTCAGCCGGCCCGGCCCTCGCACCACATGACGGCGGGGGCGCGAACAGCCAGCCGCCACAGACGACTTACGCCCTGTTCCGCTCGCGTGAGAGCAGGCTGCTAAGGTCGCGATCATGGGCACCAGTCATCCACTCACCCTCGCTGAATGGACGACCCGCAACGCGGTCCGTCTCACCGCTGACGATCCCGATGCCCCGTTCGACGACCTGGCGATGCTGCACCGACTCGTCGGCGACGCGCGAGTGGTCGCTCTCGGCGAGAACTCCCACCAGATACGTGAGTTCGGACTGCTCCGTGAACGGATACTGCGCTTCCTCGTCCGGGAATGCGGATTCACCGTCTACGCCGTGGAGTTCGGGGCTGCCTCCGGCCGGGCGGTCGATGCCTGGGTTCAGGGTGGCGACGGCGACCTCGACACGTTGCTCACGCCCCGTGCGGACGGCTACCCCGGCCAGTCCGCAGAGGGCCGCGACACCTTGCGATGGCTGCGCTCCCACAACGCCACGGCACCGCACCCGGTCCGCTTCGCCGGACTCGACATCCCGGCAGCCGGCGGCTCCCTGGCGCCCGCCCTGGAGCCGGTCGCCAGGTATCTGGGTGAAGTCGATCCCGGCGCAGTGCGCTACGCCCGGACCGCCCTGGAACTGGCGGAGCCGCTCGCGGGCGGCTCGGGCCTCGTCTCCGCCCACGCCCGCGTCGCCCTCGGCCCCGAGCCGCAGGACCGGCTCTCGGCAACGCTCGGCCGGCTGCTCAACCGCGTCACGGCCATGCGCGAGATCTACATCCAGCGCGGCGGCCACCACGCCTACGACCGCGCACTCTCGGACGTCTGGGCAGCCTGGCGCACCGACCAGATGCAGCGCGCGATGTCCGAACTGCTCAGTGGCGCACCGGACGCCGCCGATCTCGCCGCCCGCGACCGCTACCTGGCCGACAGTGTGCTGGAGCTGCTCGACCGGTCCGCACCCGGCACCCGCATCGTGGTCACCGCGCACAACGCCCACATTCAGCGCACCACGAGCCCCGAGGGCAGCCCGCTTCCGCGTATCCCCATGGGGCACGCCCTCGCCCGGGAACTCGGCACGGACTACGTGTCCGTGGCACTGACCAGCGGCGGCGGCCGGACCGTGCGGAACGTACCCGATCCGGCGCATCCCGCCGGGATGCGCCAGTCCGCAGCCGACGCCCCGGCGGCGACCCCCGACAGCCTTGAGGCCCTGTTCTCGGCGGTGCCGGAGGCACCAGCACTGGTGGACCTCCGCGCACTGCGCGCGCACGCCCGGCGCCACGACCTGCCGGAGCCCACCCGCATCCGCATGGACGACGGCTTTCTTCCCGTTCCCGCCCTGGACGCCTACGACGCGGCGGCCAGCGTGCCCCGCACCACGCTCACGGCGGACTTCGGCGAGCAGAACGTGCCCCGGCCGTCCCCTTGAGGAATGGATCCGGCAGGCCGAGAAGGACGCACCGAAGCCGATGAAGGGCTACGTCGGCTTCCTGCGCCAGGACCTCCCCGCCGTCACCGCCGGACTCTCCCTGCCGATGCCCCCTCGGGAGGAACAGCCGACTGCCCTGGCGTCTGGGTGCCTTTCTTGACGGGTCCTACACCGCGGGGGTTCCTGCCTCTACGCGCTGACCTGGGGTTTCACAGAGCTTCGGACAGAGCCGACTTCACGAATCGCCCTCACCTACGAGTCTCAGCAGGGCGGTGAGGGTCTTGGTGAGGCGTTCGGTCACCGGGTGCGCGGGGTCCAGCTCGCGTACGGCGCGCCGGTGTGCGTCCTGGAGCAGGGGGACGGCTTCCGGCACGCGCTGCAGTCGGTGCAGGCAGAGCGCGAGGTTGTGGACCGCGGCGAGCGTGTCGGGGTCGTCGTCGCCGCGGACCCGCCGGGACCGGGCCACGTTTTCCTCGTGGACGCCGTACGCCTCCTGGTGCCTGCCCAGATAGTTGAGTGTGACGGCGAGGGCGTTGGACAGGCGGAGGGAGTCGGGGTGCTCGGCTCCCGGCGTGCGGGACCAGGTCTGCCGCAGTGAGACGATCAGGTCGTGTGCCGGCTGGTGCTGTCCGCTCGCCATCAGGTAGTCGACGGCTTGCAGCAGTCGCGGGCGGAGTTCCGGCCGCTCGGCCGCCCTGAGGTGGCCGGTGGTCAGGTGCGCGGTGAACAGGGACCACATGCGCCACGCGTCGGGGACGTCGGGCCGGCCGATGTCGACGGCGGCGAGAAAGGCGGCGACCTTGCGCGACACCGCTTCCTCGTCGGTCCGGGCGCGGAGCAGCGCCTGGGTGAGCCGGTGGACCCGGAAGGTGTCGTCCTCCACGTCCGCCAGGCCCCGACGAGCCAGCTGCCGAAGGGTTGCGTCGGGCGGCGGCGAATCCAGCGGGAACGCGGGGAGCGCGTACTGCTGAAGGAGACCCGGCACCCAGGTCACGGGGATGGGCTCGGGGCCGAGGTGCGCCGTCATGCGCAGGAGGTCCATGGCGACGAGGTCTTCCTGGCCCAGGCGGGTGACGGCCTGTGAGACAGGAGGCAGGTCATGGTAGTCGGGCACACCTGTCCTGTGGGCTTCGACGGCTCGGGCGAGAGCGAGGGGGTGGTCTCCCAGTTCTTCGGCGCGCAGGTAGGCCTCCCCAGAGGTCACTCCCAGCCGCTCGGTGAGGAACTCCACTGCTTCGAGGCGTGTGAACCCCTCCACGCGAGTCGGACGGGCGTGCTCCGCCCACGCGGGGTTCCTCGATGTGATCAGGACGTGGCCGGGCCCGTCAGGAACGTATCGGTCGGCCGCCTCCGGGTCCTCCACGCCGTCGAGAACGATCAGCCAGTCGTCACGCGTCCGGAGATGCTCGAACAGCGCCGGCATCCTGTCGGCGACCACCCTGCGGGTCATCCGGATACCGAGGTGGAAGCCCAGTTCCGCGTACTGGCGGGGGATCCGCTCGTGGTCCTCGGCGTCGATCCACCAGACCACGTGGTAGAGGCCGGCGAAACGGTGGGCGTACTCGACCGCGATGTCGGTCTTGCCGACGCCGACCTGGCCGTGCAGCACCTGCACGGCGCCCCGGTCCTCCGACGTGAAGACATCACGCAGGTACGCGAGTACGGCCTCCCGTCCGGTGAAGTCCGGATCGCGGCGCCCGACGTTCCAGGTGCCGGGCGCCGACAGGTGGGTGGGCAGAGGGGGGCGTCGGAAAGACGGGGGCGGCAGGGGGGACGGGAAAGGTGCACCCGGTCCGGCCACCGCGCTGTGGACCGCGTCCAGCAGGGCGGCCCGCGCGGCCGGTTCGTCAAGACCGAAGAGGTCGCGGCGCGGCACGCCCCGCAGGGACTTTGGCAGGTCTTCGGCAGCCAAGTCCTCCACGGCCAGCGGGATGACGCGGTACCCGCTCAGGAAGAAGCCGGTACCGAGTCCGCCCCGTCCCGGTGCGGCATAGGCCTTGGACAGCAGCATGATCACGGCGTCGGCGCTCCGCGCGGCGCTGTGCAGGTGCCGCGCGAACGCGTCCTCCGGGGAAACCTCGGCCACGTCCAGGACGGCGTCGTGCCCCACCGCCTTCAGGTGCCAGACGATCCACTCGGCCCAGGGGCGGTCGACACCGGCGTAGCTGATCAGCAGGGTCCGGGGAGCGGTGGTCTCCGGCCCGGGCGGATATCCGGGGCGCCCGTCGGAGAAGCGCGGGGCGGATGCGTTCGCGTGGGCTCGGAGGACCCGGGAGACGTGTGCGGCGGAAGGCCGTGCACGCGGATCCGGGTCCACGCACCGCCGTAGGACGCGTTGCACGTCGTCATCCGCGAAGCCCGGCCGCATGGTGAGCAGCAGGACGCCGAGTGCGAAGACGTCGGACGCTTCCGTGGGCCGGGTGAGGCCTGAGGCTTCCAGCTCGGGTGCGAGGTAGGCGTCGTCCAGGCCGGGCGCCGGGTGCTGCCGGCTCGGGACGCCGTCGATCGTGGCGGTCGCCCAGTCCGTGATGAGCACTTCCTTCTCGGTGACGAGCACGCGGTCCGGGGTCAGTGCGCCGTGGACGATCCGTTTGCTGTGCGCGCGGGCCACTCCGGCGGCCAGTTTGGCACCCGTCGGGGCGAACTGCGTCTCGCTGAGGAGCCCGTCACGCAGCAGCGCTTCGAGAGTCTGGGCCGGTTGCCCGATCGCGATCCGTTCCTTCAGGGTCTCGGGCGGCTGACCGCTCGCGATCCGCACGTGGGGGTCGACCGCCAGCCACGGCACGTCGTCCAGTTCCAGCCGCCAGAGCCTGGGCGCGCTGAGACCGATCAGGCGTACCAGTGCCGTCGCCTCGGTGCGGGCCAGCTCCCTGTCGACGGTGCGGTCCCCGCTGCGGGGGACCCGCAGCAGCGCGAGGCGGTCGGGGTCCGGTGCGTGTCGAGGGGACCGTGCCAGGTACTGCACGACGTGCCCGTGGACGGTGCTGCCGCGAGCGAACGGGGTGTACGGGCCCAGCCGTGCCGGGTCGTCCTCCCGCAGGTTCTGCCATGGCGAGCCCGGCCGGTCGACGAGTCCGCGGACGTCGGCCCTGCCGCTTTCCGCAGACGGCGGCAGAGGGGACGTGGGCGCCGGGGCGGTGGACAGGCCGAGGCGCCGCAGCAGGCGCTCGTCGGCGACCGTGAACGGCTGTCCCGTCGCGCTGACCTGGCCGGGGCCGTGCTCGTGTGCCAGCCAGGCGGCGAAGTCGGGTGCCCCACCCCCCAGTTCGGTGAGACGGGCGCCGAGCGCCCGGCTGGTCCGCAGCAGTTCACTCGCCGGTGCGGTGCTCAGCAAGATGCGCCGGGTGTCCTCGGGGAAGTCGAAGACGCGCTGTTCCGGGTGGGTGCGGTCACCGCCTGTGTCCGTGCGGCGCATCAGGCCGCCGAGGAAGACCTCCGCCAGGTGGCTGGTGTCGACGTGGTCCCCGAGTACGTCCTGGATCAGCCGCATGACCGGCACGGTCACCGGTGCGACGGCTGCCACGTGGGCGGCGAGACGGTAGGCCTCGGGGGTGGCCGCCGCGCGGAAGCGCAGCACGTCGTGGCCGACGTCCTGGGGGTCCGGCCAGGGCGCGGCGGGCAGGGCGGGCGGTAGGGGGGCGAGGAGGCGCAGTCGCTCGCTGGCACCGGTGGAGCCGATGAGCCGGGCCCAGGCCTCGACCACGGACGCCGACGGTTCCAGGACGGGGACGGGCAGTCCGTCGAACGGGGCCAGTTCCGGCGGCAGGACCGGATCGCGGATCTGCCACGTGTGGTTGGCGGCTCCCGCGCGCCGGGTGGTCACCTGCCACAGCCGGCCGTGGATGCCCGAGTTCTCGCGCAGCGGTTCCGGCAGGGTGTGCATCACGGCGGTCGGGCCGTGCCGGGCCAGGCGCGCGAGGACGGCGTGCATCCGCCCGTCCTGCCAGGCCGTTCCGACGCCGTCGCTCATCACCAGCAGCAGCGTGCTGCCGGCGGCGGCGTCGGTGGCGTTCACGGTGGGCGTGGCGCCGTGGTCGTCGCCGAGGTAGGGGCGCGCGGAGATCCGCGGGGCGCGCCGGCTGCGGGTGTCGAGACCGTGCACGCGCACGGTGCGGAAGGCTCCGCTGCGTTCGAGGAGCTGCCGTACCTCGGTGACCAGACGGCGCCACAGCAGCATGGACACGCCGTCGTCGACCAGCATCACCAGATCGAGCCATCGGGTGCGGGCCGGGCGCAGGACGGGGTCCAGGAGTCCGGTCTCCGCCACGGCCGTCACGGTCGCCCGCTCGTCCAGTTCCCAGGCGCGCGGATCGGGGCGGCTGCGTTTGAGAGGCCGCAGGGCCCGGCTCAACGGCAGTTCCTCCCGCGTCAGCACCTTGCCCTCCGGGATGCGGAGCGGAAGCGCGGGAGAGGTCTGCTGGTGCCCGGCGCCGTCGGCCGCGTGCAGTGCGCCGCCGGACCCGTCCGGGCCGCGCGGCCGTGTGGAGGTGCGGGCCGACCGGTCCGCCGCGGTGTTCTCCGCGGGCCGGTTCACGGAGGTCGACGGCCGGGGGGCCGTGGGGTGCCGTCGGCCCGGGTCCCGCGAACCTTCTGCGTCGGACCGCCCCTCGGCTCCAGGGCGTGCGGTGTCGTCCGTCCGCCCGGCCGCGCGGGCCAGCGGCGCCGCGCCGCCGGGGGGCATGTGCCGGGCCAGCCACAGGATGTCGAGCAGTTCCTCGGCGGACACCGGGATCCCGCCGTCCGCCAGTACCTTCAGGAGCGCTTCGGGCATCATGGCTACACGGTGCCGCCGAGCCGGTGCAGCACGGCGTCGAGGAGTCCGTCGGCGTCCAGGCTCACTCCGCCCATGCGCAGGAAGACCGCGTTCAGCAGCTGGTCCGTGGCGAGTTCGCCTCGGGCGCGCCGGTTCAGGAACGCGGCCATCAGCTCGTCCATGCCCGCCACCTCGGCCTCGCCGAGGTGGGCCGCCACGATGGCCCGCAGTTTGTCCTCGTCGGGGTCGGGCAGGTCCAGGCGGATGCAGCGGCGCAGGAACGCGGGCGGGAACTCGCGCTCGCCGTTGCTGGTGATGACGACGACGGGGAACTCCTCGCAGCGCACCAGGCCGCGCGCCAGAACGGCCCGGGCTCCCGCGTCGAAGGTCATCACGGCGACGGTGGTCTGGCTGTCGGGGAGCCTGGCCAGTTCCGGGATCTCGAACTCGCCCTCCTCGAAGACGGTCAGCAGGTCGTTGGGCAGGTCCAGGTCCCCCTTGTCCAGCTCGTCGACGAGCAGCACCCGCGGCTGGGCCGTGGGCAGCAGCGCGGTGCCCAGCGGTCCGAGCCGCACGTAGGAGCCGATGCCCAGGCCGGGTTCGTCGTCCTCGCGCGCGAGGTTGCTCTCGCGCAGCCGGCCGACCGCGTCGTACTGGTACAGCGCGTCCTGCACGGTACTGCGGCTGTTGACGGACCAGGTCAGGACCGTACCGAGGCGCAGCTCGTGAGCGATGGCGTACGCCAGCGAGGACTTGCCGGTGCCCGGGTGCCCGGTAACGAGCAGCGGCCGTCGCAGGTGCAGGGCGGCGCTGACGACGTCCGCCTCCCTCCCGCCGATGAGGTACGGGCGCTCGGTGGCCCGGGTGGTGCGGGGGAAGCGCCGCCAGGGCGGAGCCGGCGGGAGGGCGACCTCCCGTTCCTCGCCGTCCCCCCGGAACAGCCGCCACTCCTCGTCGCCGGGTACCGGAGTTCCCCGCACGCCGCCGGTATCGGTCATCGCGTCTGCGCTCCTTCAGCTGGGTCCATGAGACGGTGGCGGCTCGGCAGCGGCAAGGGTTCCTCCGGTTCCCACACCAGGGACGGACGCGCCCGGTGGTGTTCGGGGTCCGCCCAGATCCTGCCCCGGAAGGTCCGCACCCGCTCCGGAAGCTGCAACAGCGGTCCGTGCGGGGCGATTTCGTCGAGGTCACGGGCGTCCGCGTGCGACCGGGCCGCCCGGTCCCAGATGATCACGGGGACGCCGCAGGCCAGGCAGATCTCCAGCAGGATCTTGCGGGTCACGGCCGGGCCGTGCAGCACGACCTGGCCGGTGCGCTCGTGGGACGTCCGCAGCAGGCTGTAGAGCTGCTTGGGGTCGGCCGTCTCCTCGTCCACGACGAGGAGTTCGGCCGCGTCGGCGTCCGACCAGCGGGCGCGCAGCATCTGCGCGTGCTTGGGGTTGTGGCCGGTGATGTCGGGGCAGCGCAGCGCCACCCGGTGGCCGACTCCGAGCGGTTCGCCCGGCAGCCACTCGATCGCGTTCCCGGCGTCCCACTCGTCGACCGGCAGATGCAGCCCCTCCCTGTCGACGAGGATGTCCACGTCCTTGACCTCCTGGCCGCTCTCCAGCTCGGCGCGCTCCGCCGCCTGTCGGATGAGCCGCCCGATGCGGTCCGTGGTGGCGGGTCCCGACTCCTCGGTGAACACGGGGACCGGCGTTCCGTCCTCGCGCACCTGCCACAGCCGGCACCGGTACTGCCCCTGCGGGTCCGAGGCGAAGGTGCTGATCTGCGCGACGATACGGGTGACGGCGGCCGGCTGCCGACCCGCCCAGGCGGCCGCGTCGGCTCTGCGCTGGGCCAGGGCGGCCTGGTGGACACCGAGCCGACGGGACACCCGTCCGCTCCACGTGCGCAACTCCTCGCGGGGCGGATCGGGCAGTGCCGCCGCCGTGAACTCGACCAGCTTGAGCAGCGCGGGCACCGAGGGGCCGCCGTCCGGCAGATCGCCGTCGGGCAGTGCCTCCAGCTCGCCCAGTGCCGCCTCGACGTCTTCCGGTGACAGGCGCGCACCGCGCAGCGCGGCGGGCAGCGGGGTGTAGCGCAGGGCCTCGCGGGCCGCGCGGGGCAGCAGGGCGGGATCGTACGCGGCGACCTGCTTGAGTTTTCCGGTCAGCGTCCGGTGCTCGCCGACGGAGAGCAGCCGGGCGGTGTCGGACAGCCGGCCCGCCGCGAGCAGCCGGTCCAGCGCGTGTGGACGCCCGCTGCCGGGGTGGGCGGAGGCCAGGGACTCGGTCAGGGTGGCCAGGGCGCGGTCCGCCGTGATGAGCAGGTCCGCCAGCTCCTCCACGCCGGGTGCCGACGCGTCCGCGGGTGGGAGGTAGCCCAACTGGTCCGAGAGTCTTCTGGCGTGGTCGGCCCGGGTCAGCGGATCGCCGAGGAGTTCCCACAGGGCGTGGCCCAGTGCCTCCCGGGCGGGGTCCGCGGCCAGGGGGTCGCGTGCGGGGCACCGCTCGATCAGGTCGCCGGCGCCCGCGGCGAGCAGTTCGGCGCGGATGGTCTGCCACGGCAGCGCCCAACTGCGCCGCACCACCTGCTGGCCGGTGAGCGGGCCGTGTGTCTCGCGGTGCGCGACGACCAGTCCGACCACGGCAGGATCGTGCCGGTGCCACAGCGGTCCGCCGCTGAAGCCGGGGGCGATGGCCGCGCCGGACAGCGCGCCGTCGAGGTAGTAGATGCCCTCGTCGGCCAGCTTGACCTCGGTGTCGGCGAAGCCGCCGGCCTTGCCGTCGGGGCCGAAGGCGCGGACCGCCTGGCCCTCGGTCATCTCCCGCCACACCGCGGGCCGGGTCTGCTCGGGCGCGGGTTCCGTCAGTTCCAGGACGCACAGGTCACCGTGCCAGACCCCCGACGGCATGCGCCGGGGCGGCACCCACACCGTCACCCGGGCGACGGTCCGTCGGGGGGTGCCGAGGGTGTGGAAGACGACGTCCAGCCCTTCGGCGGCGGGGCGGTCGGCGCTCAGGGGCCGCACGCCGAGGGCGTCGTTGATCACGTGCGCGCAGGTGAGGACCTGTCGGGGAGACAGCAGCACCGCGGCGCCCGCCTCCTTGCCGCCACCCGGCTGCTCCGCGTCCCCGGCGCCCTGCCGCAGCACGGACACGACGGGTCTGGGGGAACCGCCTTGTCGGAACCACGTCATCGGTCAGTTCGATCCGCTGCCGAGCCGCCAGGTCGCCGTGATCTTCATGGTGGCCTGACCGCTTCCGCCGACGATCCCGAGCTTCAGGTCCTGCCCGATCTGCACCCCGAACTCCACGGAGACGTCCTGCGGCGGGTTCTCGGCGCCCATGACCGAGTCGTGCACGTGCTGCAGGACCGGGCCGAGCGGCCGCAGGGTCGCCTTCAGGGCGTCGGCGGCCATCGCCGTCACCCTGGCGCCGCCGCTGGCCACCGGTGTCCAGCCGTCGCCGTCCGCGAGGGGCTCCCCGACGTCGGCGAGTTCCAGACGCACGTCCGCCCCGGCGAGGCTGAGTTCGATGTAGTCGGGCATGGAGCCATTCTGTCGACCAACTGCTGTCCGGGTAACGGAGTTTACGGTACTGCGACCGGACGCACGGCGGCCACCGGAGGTACGGCTGGGCAGGCGCCGGGCCTGCCGCTGAGCACCGGATGTGCGGCTGGGCAGCACCGGGCGTCGACCAGGCACGAGGGGGCGAGCGGGCACGGGCGGCCTGACGAGCTCGTGCACGGTTGGCCGTGGCACGTCGAGGTGTGTGCGTGGTGGGTGTTCACGCTCTGTGCGATGCCGTGCCAGACCCGGATGTGTCGTGAGGAGTGCGCTTTGTCTGCCTTGCTGCTCGTGCCTTTCCCCGCCAGTCCGACGTGTGAGTCTCCGCTGCTCGTCGCGCCAGGCCTGCTGTGGCGTCAACCCTGCCCACGGATCAGTCTCGCCGTGCGGCTACTCGCCGCCGCCGGCTACGCCCGCGCCGGCGGGGAACGAGGGGTGCTTCGCTTGACAGGTGTTTCTGCAGACCTGGTCCATTAGGCAAGGGCGTCCATACCCCCCATGGGCCGCCGGACGGGGGCTGGTCTCCGCCTGCCGAGCCTGGACCAGCCACCGTGGGGACACACGTCCTCGACACCGACCATGACCGGGAGGGACGAAGCTTCCGGCAAGGCCGGGGTCGGGGTCGTACTACCTGCCCTTGATCTGTACGCGCTTGATGTTCACCGGCAGCGTCGGAAAGCCGTCTCCCGGCCCGTTCTGGTCGTCCTCGCCGCCCGCTGCGATCTTCTGGAGCACGTCGAGACCCGCGGTGACTTTGCCGAACGGCGTGTAGGCGGGCGAGAGTTTGGTGTCCTTCCAGACGAAGAAGAACTGGCTTCCGTTGGTGTTGGGCCCGGCGTTGGCCATCGCCACCGTCCCGGCAGGATAGGTCGCCCCGGTCAAGTTCTCATCGGGGAAGGAGTAACCGGGTCCGCCGCTCCCAGTGCCGGTCGGGTCGCCGCACTGGAGCACGTAGATGCGCGCGGTGGTGAGCCGGTGGCAGTGCGAGCGGTCGAAGTAGTGGCGCTGGGCGAGGAACTTGAAGGAGTACGTGGTGCAGGGAGCCTTGTCGGTCAGTGCCCGGAAGGTGATCGCGCCCTGGCCGGTGCGCAGCGTCGCGCTGTACGGCTTGGCGGCCTTCACCGGGTCGAAGACCGGGATCCCCTTGAAGTTGTCTGCGGGAACGGCCGGTGTGTAGGTGCAGGCAACCGACGGCGCGGCAGGGGTCGGGGTGTCGGCCGCGGCCTGCGTCGCGGTGCCGAGGAGGAGCAGGGCGGAGACGGCGAGCAGGGCGCTTGGCTTACGGAGCACTAGGCGGTTCCCTTCGGGACAACACCGGACGGGCATGTCATGGACGCCTCATCCTGCCCGCTCCGCCGTCCGGGTGAAACCCCTGCTCCGGGCACCGTCAACTTGGGCGGGCGGACGCCTTCGCAAGCCGAGGGCACGGAACAGGTCGTGGGACAGGGCGCGGGTGAAGGGCCGGGCCCTGAACGGTCGGCGGGCTCAGCCCTGCAGAGTGCCTCCGGCCGGGTGGACGGCCTTGGGGTGCCGGGTGCCGTGCCGGTGGTCGGTGAGCGCGGCCCGCAGCTCGGAGGGTTCGTGCTGCTGGTACTCGTTGGAGTTGGCGAGGGTGAACTGCCGAAACGGCCCGAAGTGCGCCTCGGCGGGGTCGGCGGGCCCACTCCATCAGGCCATCGAATGCAGTCGGTCCAGTTCGCTGCCGATCGCATCTCGCAGCGCATCGTGCTGCGGGCCGAGCCTGAACCGCTCATCACTCCACCGGTCACGCGGATACAGCCACACCGGCTTGCTCACCACCTCGGCCGGCTCCCACTCGAACCGCGGCCAGACATGGGCATGCAAGAACGGGTCCGTATTGCCGAGGATCTCCAGATTGACCCGGCGGAAACCGGGGTCCAGCCGCCTGCAGGCCCGCTCGACCGCTTCGCCAAGTCGGTCCATGCCGGACAGGAACGACAACCGCTTGCCCCTCGGCAGGTCAGACAACCGTTGAACACCCGGC
This sequence comes from Streptomyces filipinensis, assembly GCF_014649495.1. Taxonomy (GTDB): domain Bacteria; phylum Actinomycetota; class Actinomycetes; order Streptomycetales; family Streptomycetaceae; genus Streptomyces; species Streptomyces filipinensis. The sequence goes on from NZ_BMTD01000024.1 coordinate 113,182, forward strand.
TCGTCCACAAGGAGAACCGAGTACCCAGGCAGGAACTGAACGTCGCCGATCACCGCGAAGCCAGCCTCAAGCCGCCGCAGAACAGTCGGATTCTCACCCCGCAGAGCAGCCCCGATCCGGTCCTGCCGCCAGTCACCCGTCATAACCCGAGCCTACCCACAGGTGATCAAACCCTGCTCGTCGCTCCCCACCCTCCCCACTCGCTTCAAGGACCAACCAGGCGAGCGAAGAACGGCCTCGACCGTTCTCGAGAATCACCCTCAGCTTGCGCTTCGACCTCTGAGCCGCTCATTTCAACCGGCTCAGCCACTGGGTCAGCGACGAAGGCCCGGCAGGATGCGGTGGCCTGATCCATGACGGCGATGAGGAGGTCTCTGGCGATGCCGGACAAGCTCACAGGCGCCCAGCAATGGCTGTACGAGCACATCCTCGGGATCGAACCCGCGACCGAGGAAGAACCCGCCCCCGCGCCGTACCCAGGCCGACAAATGGGCCTTCGGCTACGCCGCCGCCCGGCAGTGCCACGAATGCGAAGGACACCTCCGAGTGTCTAGAAAGCAACATCGAACGGATCGTCGTTCGCGGGAACGGAGAGACGGCGGCAGCGGCGACGACCAGGAGGAACAGGAGCTCCGGCTCGGGGCCTGAGTCGGGAACCAGCGCAACAGGGCCGCCACGCTGACACCCCTCCGGGGTTGATGACCAGTGTCTTTTCGTCGGCGACCGGCTGTATGCCGCGTGACCGCGGTTGGCGGCCGTGCGATCCCGAAGGGTAGTCTCACGCTCGCATTGATCCGATCCGACACTCAACAACGGGGATCCGCAGGCATGTCGACACCTCCGCCGCAGTATCAGAACCAGCCACCGTACGGGCAGCCGCAGCAGCCTTACGGGTACCCGCAGCAGCCACAGGCCCCCGGTGGGCACCCTCAGCGACCGCAGCCGGGCGGTCTGGGGCGGATGCTGAAGTCCGCCGTCGTCGTCATAGCCGTGTTCGGCGCCCTCGGCTACTGGGTCTGGGACTACAACACCGACCCCAACGGCGGCAAGGCGAAGAAAGAGGCCGAGGCGGCATCGCACAATCCCAGCATCGGCGACTGCGTCAAGGTCGAGGATCCTCAGGGCAGTCCGGTGCCGACGGTCGTCGACTGCGACTCTCCCGAGGCTGAGTACAAGATGGGCGACCTGGTGGTCGCGGGCCAGCAATGCGGGTCCCAGTACGACTACGGCATCAAGGTCACCCGCCGGGGCCTGGGCCACACGATGTGCTTCACCAAGCTCTGAGTCTCTGATCCCGTTCGCGGCCGCCGTTCCCGGGAAGCCGCCGTTCCCGGGAACGGGCGTCGGCCTTGCGGGTACGCCGTCGTCAAGCACGACTTCACCAACCGCGCCCGGGGCTCCCCCGGGTCATCGCAGTGACCGATCGCCTCATCACCGGGCGCGGCCCGGGGCGGCGTCCAGTGTCACCAGTTCCTCGTAACCGACCCCGACGGGCCTGTCGCCGAGGAGGAGACGGACGCTTCTCAGACCGGGCTCACTGGTGTCCCCGCGGGCGACGCCACCATCAACAGCGGCATTCATACCGGCGACGTCAGGCTCGGCGGGCGTAGGACGTGAGGCGTTCAGCGAGCGCGATGACGAGGTCGCGGAGTTCATCGGGGCGCTCGATGACGAACGGCCGGTCGAGTAGGGCGAGTACCGGAGGCAACCAGTCGAGCCGCTCCGCCCGCAGCTCGACACGCAGCCAGCGCTCGGTCGCCCGGTCCTCGGCTGCCACGGACTCGTACTCCCCCATGCTCGCGACACTGGCGGGAAGGTGGGCACGGATCTGCTCAACCGTCCCGTGGATCCGCAAGGTCACCTCATGCCGGTACTCGGCCGTGGCGAACCCGGACAACACCCGCTCCGCCGGACCGGGACCCACTGGCGCTTCGAATGATCCGGGCAGGGTCCGCGCGTCTGCGATGCGATCGAGCCGGAAGGTTCGGTCCTCGCCGACCTGGGCGTCCTTGCCCGTGACGTACCACCGGCCCGCATGGGCGACGACCCCGTACGCGTGCAGCGTGCGTTCGCTGCGCCGTCCGTCACGGTCGGTGTAGCGGATCGAGACCGGCCGGTGGTGGCGCACCGCATCGGCGATCGTGAGCAGGACCCCAGCGTCCGGGTGGTCCAACTCGCCAGGCTGATCCGTGAAGGCGAGAGCTTCCAGGAGTGTGTCGAGCCGACGGGCGATGTGCTGGGGCAGGACCCGCCGGATCTTCGCTGACGCCGTCTCGTTTGCCGTGCGCTCCGTCGTCGTCAGCCCTGCCCGGCGGCCGGCGACCAGCCCCAGCAGCACGGCCAGCGCCTCGTCGTCGCTGAGCATGAGCGGAGGCAAGCGGTACCCGGGGGCCAGCCGGTACCCGCCGTAGCGGCCGCGCACCGACTCCACGGGCACGTCCAGGTCGATCAGCTGGTCCACATACCGCCGCACGGTGCGCCCTTCCACCCCGAGACGGTCGGCGAGCTCGGCCACAGTACGGGTGCCGCCCGACTGCAGCAGCTCCAGGAGTGTCAGCACGCGGCCGGTGGGTCGTGGCATGTTCGCAGCCTAACGCGAATACAGGACCGATTCTGTCCACTATTTCTCCTAGTCTGCGACGCGTACACCTCCAGCACAGCCAAGGAGATTCCCATGGACTTCGTCTCGATCCGCATCATCACCAGCGACGTCGCACGCCTCGTCGAGTTCTACGAGCGCGCCACAGGGATCCAGGCGATACGGGCCACCGAGGACTTCGCCGAGCTCAAGACCGCGGGCGCAACACTCGCGATTGCCAGCACCCGCACCGTCCCCCTGTTCGCCTCGGGCTCTGCCCGCCCGGCGGACAACCACAGCGTGATCACCGAGTTCCTCGTCGACGACGTGGACCGCGTTCACCAGAACCTGACCGGCTTCGTCACCGACTTCGTCAACGAGCCCACCACGATGCCCTGGGGTAACCGGTCGCTGCTGTTCCGCGACCCCGACGGCAACCTCGTCAACTTCTTCACCCCCGTCACCCCAGAGGCCGTCGAAAAGTTCGCACGCTGACGCCACGTGCAGCCGCTCACGCAGGAGCGGACGACCGGGTTGGCGACCCGGTCCGCGTCGACGTCAAGAAGCTCGGACGCATCCCGGCCGGCGCCGGCTGGCGGATGGACGGCGTCGGCACCGAGTCCGCCCGCGTCTCCGAACGCACCGGGACCGGTCACGGCTGGCCGGCGTGGGCAGCGAGGCCGCCTCCCTCGCGGGCGGGCGCGTGTGGGTCAACGGCGACCACGGGTCGGCCCGCTCCTGGTACGGCGGAGCCGTCAAAGCCGCACGCCTCCCAGAATCCGCTCCTGACCGCGTACCCGACAGGCACGCTCGCCCAGTTCGAGGCACACGCCGGCGGCGGCGTGGAAGCAGTGAACCTCCCCCGCCGCGCCCGGCGGGTGCTCAGCGAGAAGCGCTCGGGTGGCAGCCTGGCGCGGCGCCTCCACCCGACGCGCACCCGGCCGGCGCCGCCCGGGAGTCATGGTCACGAACTGCGGATCGTGGTGGCGCAGGGCGAACGAACCGGGCTGGCCCCGGAAGGCCCATCCGAGGGCGACCAGGGCTGTCGCGCCGAAGGTGAATCAGGCCGTAACTGGCTGTACCTCCTGAGCGGCCCGCGCGTCGTAGACGTCGCGGGCGTCCAAGACGGCATTGATGTTCTCCTCGGACCAGACGCGGATTGCATGCATCAGCGTGGTGACACTCTCACCCAGCCCGGTGGCCGCGTATTCGACCTTCGGCGGAATGGTCGGGTAGACCGTGCGGGTGACGAGCCCGTCCCGCTCCAGGGCGCGGAGGGTCTGGGTGAGCATCTTCTGAGTGATGCCATCCAGGCGGCGCCGCAGCTCACCAAAGCGCATCGGGCCGCCGGACAGCGCGCCCATGACCAGCATCGTCCACTTGTTGGCGAGCACGTCCAGGATCTGACGGGAGGGGCAGGCCGCCAGATAGGCATCCGCGCCGCCGTAGAAACGCAGGTTGTCGGTGGTACCCATGAGGTACCTATATACCTTTCAAGTGCCTTCTGTTCAACGGTTACTGACCCGCCGAGGATAGGGACATCCCAAGCAACCTTCCGAACAGGAGTGCATGACGATGCGTGCGATCACCCAGAAGTCCTTCGGCGGCCCCGAGGTGCTGGAGCTCATCGACGACGCGCCCGAGCCGGTACCCGGACCGACGCAAGTCCTGGTCCGGGTCAGGGCGACCAGTGTCAACCCAGTGGAACTGTTCGTCCGCTCCGGCGCCTTCCCGTTGCTGGGCGAGCCGCCTTTCGTCCTGGGCTGGGACGTCTCCGGGGTGGTGGAGCAGGTCGATCCGGGGGTGCACCGGTTCAAGGTCGGCGACGAGGTCTACGGGATGCCTTACTTCCCGGCCGCGGCCGGGGCCAACGCCGAGTACCTGGTCGCCCCCGCACGGCAGTTGGCTCGCAAGCCCGTCGGCATCAGCCACGAGGAGGCCGCGGCACTGCCGCTGGTCGGACTGACCGCCTGGCACGCACTGGTGGAGATCGCGCAGCTGCGGCCGGGGCAACGAGTGCTGATCCACGGCGCGGGCGGCGGGCTCGGACACATCGCGGTGCAACTGGCCAAGCACCTCGGCGCAGAGGTGATCGGCACCGCGAGCGCGGCCAAGCACGACTTCCTTCGCGGGCTGGGCGCGGACCTGCTGATCGACTACCGGACCCAGGACTACACCGAGGTGCTCCGAGACGCGCCGGTGGACGCGGTGCTGGAGCCCCTGGGGGGCGGGAACGCCGAGCGTTCCTTCGGCGTGCTGCGGCGGGGCGGAGTTTTGGTGACGGCGGTGGAGCGGACCAGCACCACCCTGCCGGAACTGGCGGAGGAGTCCGGCGTGCGCTTCGCGGCGGTCGGCGTGGAGCCGGACCCGGCCGGCCTGGACGCACTGACCGAGCTGGTCGAGGCAGGGAGCCTTCGAGTGCACCTGCAGCAGGTGTTCCCACTGGAGAAGCTGTCCGAGGCGCACGAGGTGCTGGCCGCGGGCGGCGTGCAGGGCAAACTCTCGATCACGGTCTGAAGAATCGCGTCAAATCTGATCAGACAGCAGCGTCCACCCGCCGCTCGGCCGGAACGCCGTTGTCGAAGCGGGCCCCGGCACGGACCGGAGTGACGAGGTGGCGCCGGTGATCGCGCGCCAGCGACTCCGGGCGGACTGGGCGCCAACTGCCACCACCATGTCGTCGAACTCGGCGGCGGAACCGAGTGAGAGGGCGTCCATGACGACGACCCGTCCCTGCCCCCAGCGACAACTTCACCCGCCCCGTCGAGGACCGCTCCTTCGAGGACTACGCGCCGGGCACCGTGCACGTCTTCGGCAGCAGGACACTCACCGAGCAGGACATCCTCGACTTCACCGAGCGGGGCCTTGCGCCCTGTGGCTTGTCCGCCTCACCCGTGATGAGTTCCCCCGACTCGGTGTACGACCACCGCGGCGGGCACCGCCACTGGCCTGACGCTGCCCTGGCTGCCGCTTCCGCCCGCGCCCAAGGCACACCGGGTCCATGCCGCCGGCGCCCAAGGCCCACCGGGGTCCATGCCGCCCGCCTCCCGGCCACGGGGACAGCCCCCTGATCTGGGGGGCCGGGAGCTGGCCTACCGCTGCCCGATTGATCCCTGAGGCCGAGCTTTACCCCTGCGGCTGGCCTCTGGGAACAGACTTGCCAGTCGGACTCGATCAGCACCATCCGGCTGGCTGCCGGTGGCGCGCTGCCGCTCGGCTTGGCGGTGTCGGTCGGCTGGCAGGCGACAAGGGCCGCGTGGAGCTGGCTGAGCGGGTTGCGGGCCGCGGCGGGCAGGTCGGTGAGGGCGGTGATCTGGCCGGCGATGCGGCGCAGGTCGGCCGCGTTGCGGCG
>NZ_BMTD01000025.1 GCF_014649495.1 Streptomyces filipinensis
GGAAGTTCCCGATCGGCATGCTCGCCCGGTAGATCTTGCCGTTGTCACCGGCGAAGAACAGGTACATGTTCTGGTCGTCGGCGATCAGGGTCTGGTCGATCGGGGCGGCGCCGGCGATGCTGCCGGTGAACAGCGGCTGCGGCGCGGACCAGCCGTTGGGGTCGGTGGGGTCGCTGGACGTGCGGTAGACGAAGGGCGACGCGCCCCACTGGGACGCCAGGACCCAGATGTTCTTGGGCGCGAAGTAGAACAGCGTGGGCGCCACCGCGGACTGGCTCGTCCCGGTCTGGCCGGCCGACGCCATGTCGGACCAGTTCGTGAAGGGCTTGAACATCATCGAGCCGTACGACGATCCCGACACGTTCGACGCGTAGACCAGGTGCTTGCCGTTGTACACCACGTCGGTGAAGTCCTTCAGTGAGACCCACCCGTTCGCCGGCTGCGCCAGCGCACCCGTCGACGTCCACCGGTACGTCGACGGCAGAGAGCAGGTGCCGCCGCCCGGCGTCGCGGACAGGCCTGTCCATTTCTGGTTGCTGCCGCCGTTGCACGTCCAGAGCTCCACCGCCGTGCCGTTGGCCGTACCGGCGCCGGTGACGTCCAGGCACAGCCCGGATTCCACGCCGACGATGGTGCCGTCGGAATTCACCCGCCACTGCTGGTTCGCACCGCCGCTGCAAGTCCAGATCTGCACCTGGGTACCGGCCGCGGTGGCGTGGCCCGGAACATCCAGGCACTTGTTGCCGTACACGGTCAGCTGGTTGCTGTCCGTCCATGTCCACTGCTGGTTGGTGCCGCCCGAGCAGTCCCAGATCTGCGGGTGGGTGCCGTCGGTCTGGCTGGCGTTCGGTACATCGAGACACCGGCCGGAACCCACACCGCGTATGGCGCCGCCGGTGGCGGCCTGAGCCGGGTTGGCGACGAGCGTCGCCGCCAGCAGGAGCAGGGCCGCGACTGTGGCGGCGAACACCGCGGGCAGATGTCTGCGGGTCAAAACTCGTCCGGGCATGGGGACCTCGTCATCCTTGGGTGAGCGGCTCCGGTCGGCCCCGTCGGGGACTGCCCGGACTGTCGACGCGAGTCGCATTGATGTGTACATGTCATTGACACCGCGCGGCACGCCCCTTGCGGTTCGGTGGTTGCGGTGGTGCGACTCGGCGGTGCTCTGCCGTGCGGGCAGAGTGGCTTCTTGTGTTCTGGGTTCGATATTTCGAACCTGGGTTGAAATATCGAGCAACTTGGATGATAGGGAACCAAAGAGCAGCGTCAATAGCTCCTGGAATCCGGCCCGCGCCAACTTCCTGGTCGACTTGCGCCGTTGTCCGCGAAACGCCGTGGGCCCGGGAGAGCGGGCCGTGCCAACTTCTCACGGGCAGTGCGCAGCCGGGAAAGGCGGTATCGGTAACGAGGACCGAGAAGTTCCGAGAATATTCCGGAAACAGTACCGCAACCTACGGCCGCTCCCGGACCCTGTCAATGGGGCGCGCACGTACGGGAGTTGGCTGGCATGCCGAACAGCCTGCACCTCCCCGGACCGATGCCGCTGCGTTCCGACCTCCATGGCAGGGCTGGAGACCGCCTTCGGCCTGCCCCGGAGCGAAACGGAGTGACACCGGCCGCCGCTCGACGAACCGCATGACTTCGACATCTTCCGGCGCGAGCCCCCGGCATCCGCCGCGCACCCCGATGCGCCGCCTGCCGTACGGGCGGAGGGCTTGACCGGCGACCGGTCGACGGCATGTCCTACGGTTTCCGGAAGGAGGGCGTAGACCTTTCGGGAGCACATGTCGACGGAGGAGGGGAATGTGGCCGGGGAAGGCGCTCAGCGCAAGACAGCCACGCGGAGCCCGGACGGGCCGGCCAAGGTGACGATCACCGAGATCGCGCGGGAGGCCGGCGTCTCGGTGCCGACCGTCTCGCGGGTCGTCAACGGGCGCTCCGACGTCTCGCCCGCCACCCGGGCCCGGGTCGAGGACCTGCTGCACCGGCACGGCTACCGTCGCAGGCCCACGGGCGACCGGGCGGCCCTGCTCGACCTGGTCTTCAACGATCTGGACAGCCCGTGGGCGGTGGAGATCATCCGGGGCGTGGAGGAGGTCGCCCACGAGGCGGGAGTCGGCACCGTCGTCTCCGCGATCCACGACCGGGCGGGCGCCGCGCGCCAGTGGATGACCAATCTGCGGGCCCGTGCCTCGGACGGCGTGATCCTGGTGACCTCGGTCCTGGAGCCGGGCCTGCACGACGAACTGCGGCGTCTGGGCGTTCCGTTGGTGGTGATCGACCCGGCCGGATCGCCCGCCACCGAGGCGCCGACCGTCGGCGCCACCAACTGGGCGGGCGGCATGGCGGCCACCGAGTATCTGCTGCGCCTCGGTCACCGGCGCATCGGGTTCATCGAGGGCCCGCCGCGGCTGCTGTGCTCCCGGGCCCGGCTCGACGGCTACCGGGCCGCGCTCGACGTCGCGGGCGTGCCGGCCGCCGACGAACTCGTCGTGCCCGGCGACTTTTACCACGAGTCCGGCTTCACGGGAGCCGGCAGCCTGCTCGACCTGGCCGACCCGCCGACCGCGATCTTCGCGGCCAGTGACCAGATGGCGCTCGGCGCGATCGAGGCACTGCGGCGGCGTGGCCTCAGGGTGCCCGAGGACATGAGCATCGTCGGCTTCGACGACCTGCCGGAGGTGCGCTGGTCGGCGCCGCCGCTGACGACCGTGCGCCAACCTCTCGCCGACATGGGGAAGTTGGCGGCACGTTCGGTCCTCGATCTCGCACGCTCGGTCGCCCCCGCCTCTGCACGGGTCGAACTGGCGACGGAACTCGTGGTCAGGGCCAGTACGGCAGCGCCGCGCCAAGCGTAACGGAAGGTAATACTCCGGGGGGTGTCAACGGCCCTTTTTGTCAAGGCCGTTGACACCCCCGACGCATGCCCGTAATTTCCGTGGCCACCTCGCCGATAATTTACGGATCCCTTCCGGAAGGTGTGCCATGCCAGACACTGCCCCTTCTTCTCTCTCCCGTCGCCGCTTCCTCGGAGTGGTCTCCGTCGCGGGTCTGGGCACCGCCGTGCTCACGTCGTGCGGGAGCTCCGACTCCGGCGGCAAGGACAGCCAGGGCAGGACCGTTGTCGAGTGGTGGCACATCCAGACCACGGAGCCCAGCAAGCACTTGTGGCCCCAGCAGGCCAAGGCGTACGAGAAGGCCCATCCCAAGGTCAAGATCAAGCTCGTGCCACTGGAGAACGACGCCTTCAAGTCGAAGATGACAGCCCTCGTCGGTACGGGAAAGCTGCCCGACCTGTACAACACCTGGGGCGGTGGCGTCCTCAAGCAGCAGGTCGACGCAGGTCTCACCGAGGACATCACCGACCAGGTCAAGGACTGGATCGGCGAACTGGTGCCCGCCTCGCGCAAGGCGTACGAGTTCGACGGCAGGACCTACGCCGTTCCGGTGGACATCGGAGCCGTCGGCTTCTGGTACAACAAGGCGCTCTTCAAGCAGGCCGAGATCGCCGTCCCGCCCACGACCTGGGCCGAATTCCTCGACGCCGTCAAGAAGCTCAAGGCCGCCGGCATCACGCCGATCGCCCTCGCCGGCAAGGAGAAGTGGCCCGGCATGTACTACTGGGCGTATCTGGCGATCCGTATCGCCGGGGTCGACGGCATGCAGAAGGCCGCGGACGCGAAGGACTTCAGCGGCGACGACTTCGTCAAGGCGGGCGAGCACCTCAAGGAACTCGTGGACCTGCAGCCGTTCCAGAAGGGTTTCCTGGGCGCCGCGTACCCGGGGCCGACCGGTGAGGCAGCCACCATGGGCAACGCCAAGGCGGCCATGGAACTGATGGGCCAGTGGGCGCCCAATACGCAGAAGTCGGAGGGCAAGGGCATCGGCTCCGACCTCGGCTTCTTCCCCTTCCCGGCGGTCGACGGCGGCAAGGGCAAGTCCACCGACGTCTTCGGCGGTGGCGGCGGCTACGCGCTGCGCAAGGGCGGGCCCCAGGAGGCCCTCGACTTCCTGAAGTGGTTCGTCGGCCCCGAGAGCGACAGCAGGCTCGTCAGGGAAGGCGGGATGATCCCGGTGAACACGAAGGCCCGGGACGCCCTCACCGATCCCAACCTCAAGGCGGTCTCCGACCTGCTGAACGCCGCCACGGCCTTCCAGCTCTACCTCGACCAGGCCTTCCCACCGGCCGTCGGCCAGGAGGTCAACGACTCGGTGGCCGCGCTCATCGCGGGCTCCAAGTCCCCGCAAGAGGTGGCCCGTTCCATCACACAGGTCGCGAAGAGCCAGTAGATGACGATGACGTCGACCCAGATCGAGGACGCGGGACCCACTCTGCGAGAGGGGTCGGCGACCGGTCGGGTGAGGAACCGGCGGCCGGTGGCCCGCCGGGTGCGCGACTGGCTGACCGCCTTCCTGTTCACCGTCCCCGGGCTCGCTCTGTTCCTTGTGTTCGTGGCGGTCCCGATCCTGTACGCGGGATACGTCTCCTTGTTCAACTGGGGTGGTTTCGGCTCACCTTCGGACTTCGTGGGTGTGGACAACTTCACCCGCCTGTTCCAGGACCCGGTGTTCCTCGGCGACCTGTGGCGCGGCCTGCTCCTGGTGGGGCTCTCGCTCGGCCTGCAACTCCCGTTCGCGCTCGCCATGGCCGTGCTCCTCAACCAGGAACTGCGCGGCCGCGCCGTCTACCGGATGCTGTTCTTCGCCCCGTACGTCCTGTCCGAAGTCATCACCGGCGTGCTGTTCTCCATGATCTTCGCGCCGGACAGCGGGCTCGCCGACAAGGCGCTCGGCGCCGTCGGCCTCGACGGCGCCGGCGGCCTCTGGTTCGCCGGCCAGAACACCGTCCTGGCGACCCTCTTCCTGGTCATGACCTGGAAGTACTTCGGATTCCACATGATGCTGCTCCTGGCGGGGCTCCAGGGCATTCCCGCCGAACTGACGGAAGCCGCCCGCCTCGACGGGGCGAACGCCTGGCAGCGTTTCCGCCACATCACCCTGCCCCTGCTCGGACCGACGATCCGGATGAGCATCTTCCTGTCCGTGATCGGCGCGATCCAGCTCTTCGACCTGGTGTGGGTGGTGACGCAGGGCGGACCCGACCACCACTCCGAGACCATGGCGGTCACGATGTTCCAGTTCGGCTTCAAGCGCTACCAGATGGGGTACGCCAGCGCGATCTCGATCGTCATGTTCCTCATCAGCCTCGTCTTCGCGCTCTTCTACCAGCGCTATGTGCTGCGCCGCGACACCGAAGGCGCCCTCACGAACATGCGAGGATCCCGATGACGGCCCCGGCTCCGGGTGCACGGCGACGCAGCTTCACGTCCCTGCCCCTGTACGTGACGGTGTGGCTGATCGGCGTCGTCATGGTGACGCCGCTGCTGTACGCGCTCATTTCCGGCTTCAAGTCCACCGACCAGCTCTCCGGCAACTCGTTCGGCCTGCCGTCCCCGTGGGTGACGAAGAACTACTCCGACATCCTCAAGGACAGCGCGTTCTGGCGCATGCTCGGCTCGTCGACCCTGATCGCCGTCGCGACCACCGTGCTGACGGTGGGTGCCGCTGCGCTCGCCGCGTTCGCGCTCGCCCGGTTCGCCTTCCGGGGACGGGAGGTGCTCTTCACCCTCTTCACGGTCGGCCTGATGTTCCCGTTCGCGGTGGCGATCCTGCCGCTGTTCGTGCTCCTGCGCACGTTCGGACTGCTCGACAACCCGTGGGGCGTGATCCTCCCGCAGGCGGCGTTCGGGCTGCCCATGACCGTGGTCATCCTGCGCAACTTCTTCCGGGAGATCCCCGGCGAACTGGAGGAGGCAGCCACGCTCGACGGCTGCTCCGCGTTCGGCTTCTTCTGGCGGGTCCTGCTGCCGATGGCGCGGCCCGCGCTCGGCACCGTCTCCGTCCTCGCCGTGGTGACCAGCTGGAACAACTTCCTGCTCCCCCTGCTCGTCTTCAGCGAACCCACCTGGTGGACGATCCCGGTCGGCGTCCAGCAGTTCCAGGGCCAGTACTCCAGCGACACCGCCCGCATCTTCGCCTACCTGATCCTGTCCATGGCACCGGCGCTGGCCTTCTACGCGGTGGCCGAACGGCAGCTGATCGGCGGCATCACACTGGGCGCGACCAAGGGCTGACACCGCCGCCGGCCATCAACGCCCCTCTTCCACAACGTACGTGAGGAGTACCATGGTTCAGCCATGGCAGGACACCACCCTGTCCGCGCAAGCCCGGGCGGCGGACCTGCTCGCCCGGATGACCCGCGAGGAGAAGACCGCTCAGCTGTCCAGTGTCTGGCTCGGCAGCTCCGCGGACGAAACAGCGGGCGCAGAGGTCGCCCCCGGCCAGACCACGTACGCCAACCGCAGCGCCGCCCTGGACACACTGCTCCCGTACGGGGTCGGCCAGCTGACCCGCCCTTTCGGCACCGCTCCCGTGGATCCGGCAGAAGGCGCCGCCCGCCTCGCCGAACTGCAGCGCACCATCCGCGCGGGCAACCGGTTCGAGCTGCCCGCGCTCGCCCACGAGGAGTGCCTGACCGGCTTCACCGCCTGGCAGGCCACCGTCTTCCCGACCCCGCTCGCCTGGGGCGCCACCTTCGACCCCGCGCTGATCACGGACATGGCCCAGGCGATCGGCACATCGATGCGCGCGGTCGGCATCCACCAGGGCCTCGCCCCGGTCCTGGACGTGGTACGGGATCCACGCTGGGGCCGCACCGAGGAGACCATCGGCGAGGACCCCTATCTCGTCGGCACGATCGGTTCCGCGTACGTCCGCGGCCTGGAGACCGCCGGCATCATTGCGACGCTCAAGCACTTCGCCGCGTACTCGGCCTCCCGGGCCGCCCGCAACCACGCGCCCGCGTCGATCGGGCCGCGCGAACTCGCGGACGTCATCCTGCCGCCGTTCGAGATGGCGATCCGCGACGGCGGCGCCCGCTCCGTGATGCCCTCCTACAACGACATCGACGGCCTGCCCGCCCATGCTCACCAGATGCTGCTCACTCGAATCCTTCGCGAACAATGGGAGTTCAGTGGCACCGTGGTCTCGGACTACTACGGTGTCTCGCTCCTCGAAGAGGCGCACCGGGTCGCGGACGGGGAGCCCGGCGCGGCGCGGCTCGCCCTGGCCGCGGGTGTCGACGTGGAGCTGCCCGCCGCCCGCTGCTTCAGCCTGACGGACCCGCTCCCCGAGGATCTGCTCGACCGGGCCGCGCTGCGCGTCCTGACCCAGAAGTGCGAACTGGGGCTGCTCGACACCGACGGGGAGCCCGGCACCGGGGGTGTGCCCGTCGACCTGAACCCGCCGCACATGCGGGAGCTGGCGAGGAGGGTCGCCGAGGAGTCGGTCGTGCTGCTCGCCAACGACGCCGGAACGCTGCCGCTGAGAGACGGGCTGCGGATCTCCGTCGTCGGGCCGCTCGCCGACGAGGAGGCCGCCATGATGGGCTGCTACACCTTCCCGAGGCACGTGGGTGTGCACCACCCCGAACTCCCCGTCGGCATCGATGTGTTGACGCTGAACCAGGCGCTGCGCGCGGAGTTCCCGGGCGCCGAGTTCGTCGACGAGCCGGCCGGCGCGGATGTGGTGCTCGCCGTGGTCGGGGACCGCTCCGGTCTGTTCGGAGGCGGCTCGTCGGGCGAGGGCTGCGACGCAGAGGATCTGGAACTGCCCTACGGGCAAGGGGAACTGCTGGACGAGATCACGGCGTCCGGCGCTCCGATCGTCGTCGTCGTCCTCAGTGGGCGGCCCTACGCGCTGGGCCGCTGGGCCGCTCGCGCCGCGGCCGTCGTCCAGGCGTTCTTCCCCGGGCAGGAGGGCGGTCCGGCCGTGGCCGGCGTCCTCTCCGGGCGTGTGGAGCCGTCGGGGCGACTGCCGATCGCGGTGCCGCGCAGCCCTGGCGGTCAGCCCGCCCCGTACCTCGCGCCGCCGCTCGCCCGGAACGGCTTTCCCAGCACGGTCGACCCGACCCCCCTCTACCCGTTCGGTCACGGCCTGTCGTACACCACCTTCGCCTGGGAGGCCCCCCAGTGCGAGAGCCCCGAACTCCCCACCGACGGCGTGACCTCGATCCGCCTCACCGTCCGTAACACCGGCGACCGGCCGGGCACCGAGATCGTCCAGCTCTACCTCCACGACCCGCTCGCCACCGTCGCCCAGCCCGATGTCCGGCTCGTCGGCTACGCCCGGGTGCCGCTCGACGCGGGTGCGTCCGCCGAGGTCCACGCCACCTTCCCGGCGGACCTGGCCGCGTACACCGGAGCCGACGGCCGCCGCGTCGTCGAACCCGGCGCCCTCGAACTGCGCCTCGGCACCTCCAGCGCACACGCCCACCACACCGTGCCGCTCACCCTGACGGGCCCGGTCCGCGAGGTCGGGCACCAGCGGCGGTGGCGCTGCGAGATGCGTGTCAAGTAGCCGCGTCGGCTCAATCCAAAGGTCAACCACCGGTACCCGCGACCTAGTTGAGGAGACCCATGATGCGCTCCACTCGTGTCCGAACCGCCACGCTCGCCGCCGCGGCAGCCCTTCTGGCGGGGCTCGCCGTCGCCCCGACCGCCCACGCGGGCACCCACCGGCACACCGCCGACCCCACCCTCGGCCAACTCGCCGAACGCACCGGCCGTTACTTCGGGGCCGCCGTCGACAACCCGGAACTCGCCGACACCCCGTACGCCGACCTGCTCGGCAAGGAGTTCGACGCCACCACCCCTGGCAACGGCATGAAGTGGTACGCCACCGAACCGCAGCGTGGCGTCTTCGACTTCACCGCGGGGGACGAGATCGTGAACTACGCGAAGGCCAAGGGCCTGAAGGTGCGCGGTCACAACCTCCTGTGGCACCAGCAGCTGCCGGACTGGCTCACGTCCGGCACCTGGACCAAGGACGAACTGCGCTCCATCCTCAAGAACCACATCACGCACGTCGTCAAGCACTACAAGGGCAAGGTCTTCGCCTGGGACGTCGCCAACGAGATCATGAACGAGGACGGCACCTACCGGGAGAACATCTTCTACAGGACGATCGGCCCGTCCTACATCGCCGACGCGCTGCGCTGGGCCCACGCCGCCGACCCCAAGGTCAAGCTCTATCTGAACGACTACAACGTCGAAGCCGTGGGCCCCAAGTCCGACGCCTACTACACGCTGATCAAGCGGCTCAAGGCCGACCACGTCCCGATCGACGGGTTCGGCATGCAGGCGCATCTGGCGCTGCAGTACGGATTCCCGGACCGGATGGAGCAGAACATCCAGCGCTTCGCCGAACTCGGCGTCGACGTCGCGATCACCGAGCTGGACATCCGCATGATCCTACCGTCCGACGCGGCCAAACTGGCCCAACAGGCCGACTGGTACAGCAAGGTGACCGACGCCTGCCTCGCCGTGAAGCGCTGCGTCGGCATCACCCTGTGGGGCTACTCCGACAGGCACTCGTGGATCCCCGCGGTCTTCCCGGGCGAGGGCGCGGCCCTGCCCTGGGACGAGAACCTCGCACACAAGCCCGCGTACGACGCGATCCGTGAGGCTCTGCGGTGACCCTCGGCCGCTGTGGCTCTGGGATGCGGACGCCGCGAGGTGATGTCGGCCGGCCGCAAAGGCACCCGAGCCACGCGTCGAAACCTTTCGAACGATCCACGCATCACCCCGTGTGGGCAGTTGACCGTGCCTTATGCTCCTGGGCATGCGAGAGGACGAGCGCGTTGGTCGCATCACCCTGGCGCAGGTGGCCCAGCTGGCGGGGGTCTCCATTTCGACAGTTTCGAAGGTGCTCAACGGGCGACAGGACGTGGCCGCGCCGACCCGCGCCAAAGTGGAGCGCGTCCTGGACGACAACGCGTACCGCCGTACCACCCGGGCTGCCCGCGAGGCGCCTCTCATCGAGATCGTCTTCCACGAACTGGAGAGCATCTGGGCACTGGAGCTGATCCGTGGGGTGGAGAAGGTCGCCAAGGCAAACGGCGCCAGCGTGGTGCTCACCGAGAGCGGCACCCGCCGGGCGCCGGGGCCCGAGTGGATCGAGGGCGTGCTGCAGCGCAGTCCGCGCGGTGTGGTGCTGGTCTTCTCGGCGCTGCCCGCGGAGGTGAAGCGGCGGCTGCGCTCGCGCTCCATCCCGTTCGTCGTCATCGACCCGGCCGGCGACCCCGACCCTGACGTGCCCTCGGTGGGCTCCGCCAACTGGAACGGGGGCCTGGCCGCCACCAGGCATCTGGTCCAGCTCGGTCACCGTCGCATCGGCATCATCACGGGTCCGAAGGACATGCTCTGCTCGCTGGCTCGCCTCGACGGCTACCGTTCGGCGCTCAGTATGGCGGGTCTGGTGGCGGATCCCGAGCTCGTGCGGTACGGCGACTTCCACGTCGAGGGCGGGCGCGAGCGTGCGGCCGAGCTGCTCGATCTGGACGATCCGCCGACTGCGATCTTCGCGGGGAGCGACCTCCAGGCCCTCGGCGTCCTGGAGGCCGCCCGGCTGCGGGACCTGCGCGTCCCGCATGATCTGTCCGTGGTCGGCTACGACGACGTACCCCTGGCCCAGTGGTCGAGCCCCGCCCTCACGACGGTCCACCAGCCGCTGCGGGAGATGGCCGAGGGCGCGACCCGGATGCTGCTGCGGCTGCGGTCACAGGAGCCGGTGGCGACCCGGCTCGAACTGACGACGAGTCTGGTCGTGCGGCAGAGCACGGCGGCGCCCTCCTTCGAAAGAGTTTCGGACACTCCTTGCGGCTGACACTTCGTCATGGTGCCTGCGTCGCGACCCGCTGAGCTGAATCTGTTGTGGCCTGCCCCAAATGGCTCTGTGACCAGGGAAGTTGCCGTTGGGGGCAACATCATCAGAACTCAAGAGTTTCGAACTCTTCGTCGAAAGAGTTGACAGTCCACAGGCCCGGCATCAACCTATCGACGTCGACAGGCACCTCAATGGCTGTGCAGCCTCTCGCAGGCCCCACCAAGAGGAGGCGCATGAACATGCGCGACAAACCCCCTGTACCCCCCATGAACCGCCGCACCTTCATCGGCACGGCAAGCGCCCTGGCGGTCGGCGCGGCCACGCTGGCGCTGCCGGGCACCGCGTACGCGGACACGACCATCACGACCAACCAGACCGGCACCGACAGCGGCTACTACTACTCGTTCTGGACCGACGCCCCCGGGACCGTCTCCATGACCCTGTCCTCCGGTGGCGGTTACAGCACCTCGTGGCGGAACACGGGGAACTTCGTGGCCGGCAAGGGCTGGGCCAACGGCTCCCGGCGGACCGTGAACTACTGGGGCTCCTTCAACCCCTCCGGCAACGCCTATCTGTCGCTCTACGGCTGGACGACGAACCCACTCGTCGAGTACTACATCGTCGACAACTGGGGCACGTACCGGCCCACCGGCGCCTACCAGGGCACCGTCACCAGTGACGGCGGCACTTACGACATGTACCGCACGACGCGGTACAACGCCCCGTCCGTCGAGGGCAACCGCACCTTCGACCAGTACTGGAGCGTCCGACAGTCCAAGCGCACGGGCGGATCCATCACCACCGGGAACCACTTCGACGCATGGGGCCGCGCCGGGATGCGCCTGGGCAGCTTCAAGTACTACATGATCCTGGCGACCGAGGGCTACCAGAGCAGCGGCAGCTCCCACATCACGGTGAGCTGAGTCAGTCGGGCCTGCCTGGCCGTCCCGTCGGGCAGGCAGGCCCCCTCCCCTCCCCGCCGCCTCAGGCTGAAGGAGCATCCGCATGAGAATCCGACCGGGAAGCATGCGACCACATCACTCGTCGCGCTCCCTCATGGCCAAGCTGGCCGTCGTCGCGACGGTGGGCGCGTGCACCCTCGCCGTCGCCCCCGGCGCCTCGGCCCGTGCCGCCGCCTGCACCGGTTACGTCGGGCTGACCTTCGACGACGGCCCGTCCGCCGGCACGCCGGCGCTGCTCGACGTGCTCCGGCAGAACGGACTGCGGGCCACGATGTTCAACGAGGGGCAGTATGCCGCCGCCAACCCGTCCCTGGTGCGGGCGCAGGTCACCGCCGGCATGTGGGTCGGCAACCACAGCTACACCCACCCCCACCTGCCCCGACTCGGCCAGGCGCAGATCGACTCCGAGATCTCCCGGACCCAGCAGGCCATCGGCGACGCGGGCGGTGGCACACCCCGGCTGTTCCGTCCCCCGTACGGCGAGACCGACGCCACGGTGAGGAGCGTCGAGGCCACGTACGGTCTGACCGAGATCCTGTGGGACGTCGACTCGCAGGACTGGAACGGCGCGAGCACCGATGCGATCGCGCAGGCAGCGGCGCGGCTCACCAACGGCCAGATCATCCTCATGCACGACTGGGCCGCCAACACACGCGCCGCGATCCCACGCATCGCGCAGGGCCTGGCGGGCCGCGGCCTGTGTGCGGGCATGGTCTCCCCGCGGACCGGCCGTGCGGTGGCTCCGGACGGCTGACATCATCCGTCCGGAGCCCGGTGGCGGTGGCGTCACCGATGGACTCGGCGGGACACCAGCAGCCTGCTCCGCACAGGTCAAGCCGTGCTGCAGGCGTGGTCGTTCAGGCTGAAGGCCGTCGGCTTGGCGAAGCTGCCGTTGTAGGTGGCCTGGAACCCGAAGGAGACCTGGGCGCCGGGGGAGAGGGACGCGTTGTAGGCGAGGCTGTCGGCTGTCACGGCTCCCGACGAGGGGGAGATGCCGGCGTTCCATGTGCTGGTGATCCGCTGCCCCGCAGGCAGGGTGAACGCCAGATGCCAGCCGTCGACCGCGGAGGAACCCGTGTTGGTCAGCGTGATGTCCGCGGTGAAGCCGCCCTGCCATGTGTTCGTGCTGTAGGCCACCTTGCACGCCGTGGGCCCGCTGGGTGTGCCGCTGCCGAGGTCGACGGTCGAGGAGAAGGAGGTGACGGCGAGTCCCGCGCCGTTCTGCCAGGGCTCGAAGCCTGCCTGAACGCTCGTCAGATACCAGTTGTCCTGGGCGAGCCCGCGGGCTACGGCCTGCCGGGCGAAGTCCATCACGTCGAAGTTCCAGCTGTCGATCGCCGACGGCGCGACGAAGGTCAGGACGTCGTTGGAGCCGTTGTTACCGGACCACAGCTGCCACGGGCGGCCGGCCACGGTGGCGGAACCCACCTGCGAGCCCACGGGCTGCACGGCCCCCACACGGTTGAACCAGATCATGATCTCGGTGCGGTTCACACCGTCGGTGCGGGGCGTGGGGTCGAGCCAGATGTCGTAGGCGGCGTCGTAGACGGCTCCGCTCACGTAGGTGTAGGAGATGCTCGTGGGTGCTGCGGCGATGGAGCCGAGGCCGGCCGGGAGGCTCGTCCCGGGGGAGCAATTGGTGTAGTGGCAGCCGTTGAACACGGACGGGTAGGACTTCGGGGCGCCAGTGGTCGGCACCGAACCGTCCGCCTGGACGACCCGGAAGCCGTTGTCCGTGGCGGAGACACACTGGGGCTCACTCGTGTTCCAGCGGTTGTTCTGTACGACGTAGCGTCCGCCGATCGTGGTGGAGCCGAACTGCTCGCAGACCGTGGTGTCGGCGTGCGATGTCGAAGCGGCGGTGAGCAGCGCCGCGACCGTGACGAGGGCGGTGAGCAGCGCACTGAGCAACGCGTGCGCTCTCCGGGCCTGGGGAGCTGACCGGTGCATGCGGATCCTCCGTGTGGGGTGTGGGGAGCCGTGGTGCTTGTTCCTCCGAGGCAGGGGTGACTCGAGGGCGGTCAAGGCTTGAACAGATGGGAGCGCTCCCATAGTGGGGATGCGCGCGAGCGAGGTCAAGGTGTTGAGAAGTTGAATCATCAGAACCGTTCCGCATAAAAAAAGTGAGGCAACACCCCTGTGCAGTTGGGTGAGTTGGCGATACGGTCCCTCGCACCAGTGGGAGCGCTTCCATCAGTCGACGCGTCTGTCACGGCGCGCCCGGATGCAAGGGCTCGCTCATGCGACATCCCCGCATTCCTCGCCACCGGCCATCGCCAGGGGCGTCCGGGACTCCGTGACGATCCGATCCGGCGGGGGTTTCTGACCTCCGCCCACGACGGCACCCCACTCCCTCGGCGCCGGCCCGTGCGATCACCTGGCCGCCACCCGCACTCCGTCATCACCCCTCAAGGGGAAGGAATCCACGCTCATGAGACGTACTCACCTGTCACTGTTCGCCGCACTGTCGGTGCTCGCCGGATCCTCCGGGGCGGCGCTTCTCGCGGCGCCGGCGGGCGCCGCCGCCTCCTCGATCCCCTGCTCCGTGGACTACAAGGTGCAGAACCAGTGGGACACCGGCTTCACCGCCGCCGTGACGATCACCAACAACGCCGCTGCCAAGTCGAGTTGGTCGCTGAAGTGGTCGTACGCCGGCAACCAGCAGGTCACCAGCGGCTGGAACGCGAAGATCACCCAGAGCGGCGCCGCTGTCACCGCGGCCAACGAGAGCTACAACAGCACGCTGGCGAGCGGCGGTTCGGTCAGCTTCGGCTTCAACGGCACCTACACCGGCACCAATGCCTTACCCGCCGCCTTCACCCTCGACGGGGTCACCTGCAACGTCGACGACGGCAGTGGCTCCAGTGGTGGCGGCACCGGCGGCGGAGGCGGGGGCGGGGGCACCGGCAACCGGGTCGACAACCCCTACGCCGGGGCCAAGGGGTATGTGGACCCCGAGTGGTCGGCCAAGGCCGCCGCCGAACCCGGTGGCAGCCGTATCGCCCATCAGTCCACCGCCGTCTGGCTCGACCGGATCGCCGCGATCGACGGCGTCAACGGAGGCATGGGCCTGCGCGCTCACCTGGACGAGGCACTCAAGCAGAAGGGCTCCGGCGACCTCGTCATCCAACTCGTCATCTACGACCTGCCAGGACGCGACTGCGCCGCCCTCGCCTCCAACGGTGAACTCGGGCCGAACGACCTCGACAAGTACAAGAGCCAGTACATCGACCCCATCGCCACGATCCTCGCCGACCCCAAGTACGCGGGCCTGCGCATCGCCACGGTCATCGAGCCTGATTCGCTGCCCAACCTGGTCACCAACGCGGGCGGCACCGACACGACCACCGACGCCTGCGTGACCATGAAGAGCAACGGCAACTACGAGAGGGGTGTCTCGTACGCCCTGGACAAGCTCGGCGCCATCCCGAACGTCTACAACTACCTCGACGCGGGCCACCACGGCTGGCTCGGCTGGGACACCAACCTCGGCCCGTCCGTGCAGGAGTTCGCCAAGGCCGCCACTTCCAACGGTGCGAGCGTGAACGACGTGGCCGGGTTCATCGTCAACACCGCCAACTACGGCCCCGTCACGGAGCCGAACGTCAAGGTCACGGACACCGTGAACGGGCAGACCGTGCGCCAGTCGAAGTGGGTCGACTGGAACCAGTACGTCGACGAGCAGTCGTATGCGCTCGGTCTGCGGGACAAGCTGATCGCGGCCGGGTTCGACTCCGGCCTCGGCATGCTGATCGACACCTCCCGCGACGGCTGGGGCGGAACCGCCCGGCCCACCGGCCCCGGCCCGCTGACCTCCGTCGACGCCTACGTCAACGGCGGCCGCATCGACCGGCGCGTCCACGTCGGCAACTGGTGCAACCAGAGCGGCGCCGGACTCGGGCAGCGGCCCACCGCGGCCCCGGCCGCCGGTGTCGACGCCTACGTCTGGGTCAAGCCGCCGGGACAGTCCGACGGCGCCAGCACCGCCATCCCCAACGACGAGGGCAAGGGCTTCGACCGGATGTGCGACCCCACGTACGGTGGTAACGCCCGCAACGGCAACAACCCCAGCGGCGCCCTGCCGAACGCGCCGTTGGCCGGGCACTGGTTCTCCGCCCAGTTCCAGCAGCTGATGCAGAACGCCTACCCGCCGCTGCCGTAGTCCTCTGGCGTGGTGCGCGCCCGCCGGGTCCGGTCCTCGCCGAGGGCCGGACCCGGCGGACCGGTCTGCCGGCCGCCACGCCCGCTTCGGCGTGACCGCCGACCGTGCCGTGCAGCCCCATGGTGCTGGACCGGCGTCGCAGTCGCCGTGCCTCGCGGGCGGCGTCCACCAGGAACGGGTTCTGGGTGATCTGAGGTGAGGGGTGGATCAGGGGGCCACATGCGTTAGCGTGGCGAGCGTTGATGGCGAGCCTGTGCTGGTTCGTGCTGGTTTTTGAGGCGCAGTAGGGGTAAATGTGCAGTTCAGGGCGATTTCATGAGATTGCTGCACACGTCCGACTGGCATCTCGGCCGGGCCTTCCACCGGGTGGCCATGCTCGGGGCCCAGGCCGACTTCATCGGCCACCTCGTCACCACCGCGCGCGAGCGTGAGGTGGACGCGGTGGTCGTGTCCGGCGACGTGTACGACCGCGCGGTGCCCCCGCTCGCCGCGGTCGAGCTCTTCGACGACGCCCTGCACCGCCTCGCCGGCCTCGGCGTGCCCACGGTGATGATCTCCGGCAACCACGACTCCGCCCGCCGGCTCGGCGTCGGCGCCGGCCTCATCGACCGCGCCGGCATCCACCTGCGGACCGAGCCGTCCGCCGCCGGCACCCCCGTCGTGCTGGCCGACACCCACGGCGACGTCGCCTTCTACGGTCTGCCGTACCTCGAACCGGCCCTGGTGAAGGACGAGTTCGGGGTGGAGAAGGCCGGCCACGAGGCCGTACTGGCCGCCGCCATGGACCGCGTCCGCGCCGACCTCGCCACGCGCGCACCCGGCACCCGCTCGGTCGTCCTCGCCCACGCCTTCGTCACCGGCGGCCGGGCCAGCGACAGCGAGCGGGACATCACCGTCGGCGGGGTCGCCGCCGTACCGGCCGGGGTCTTCGACGGCGTCGACTACGTGGCGCTCGGCCACCTGCACGGCTGCCAGACCATCACCGAGCGCGTGCGCTACTCCGGCTCCCCGCTCGCCTACTCCTTCTCCGAGGCCGACCACCGCAAGAGCATGTGGCTCGTCGACCTCGGCGCCGACGGCTCGGTCACCGCCGAGCGCGTCGACTGCCCGGTGCCGCGCCCGCTGGCCCGCATCAAGGGCGCCTTGGAAGACCTCCTGGCCGATCCGGAGCTGGGCCGCCACGAGGACGCCTGGGTCGAGGCCACCCTCACCGACGTGGTCCGCCCCGCCGACCCCATGGCCCGGCTCACCGAGCGCTTCCCGCACACCCTCAGCCTGGTCTTCGCCCCCGAGCGCGCCCCGGACGATCCCCAGGTGTCCTACGCCCGGCGCCTCGCGGGCCGCAGCGACGAGCAGATCGCCCAGGACTTCGTCGCCCATGTGCGCGGCGCCGGCCCCGACGAGCGGGAGGCGGCCGTGCTGCGGGAGGCCTTCGACGCCGTGCGCGCCGACCACTCCGTACGGGAGGTGGCGCGGTGAGGCTGCACCGGCTCGACATCACCGCCTTCGGGCCCTTCGGCGGCTCGCAGAGCGTCGACTTCGACGCCCTGTCCGCCGCCGGACTGTTCCTGCTGCACGGCCCCACCGGCGCCGGTAAGACCTCCGTCCTGGACGCCGTCTGCTACGCCCTGTACGGCGCCGTCCCCGGCGCCCGGCAGAGCGGCAGCGGCCAGGGGATGAACCTGCGCAGCGACCACGCCGAGCCCCGCACCCGCACCGAGGTCCGCCTCGACCTCACCGTCGCCGGACGCCGACTGGAGGTCACCCGGCAGCCGCCGTGGGAGCGGCCCAAGCTGCGTGGCAAGGGCACCACCGTCGACAAGGCCCAGACCTGGCTGCGTGAGTACGACGGCGCGGCCGGCGCCTGGAAGGACCTGAGCCGCTCCCACCAGGAGATCGGCGCCGAGTTCGAGCAGCTCCTCGGCATGAGCCGCGAACAGTTCTGCCAGGTCGTGCTGCTGCCCCAGGGCGACTTCGCCCGCTTCCTGCGCGCCGACGCCGAGGCCCGCGGCCGGCTGCTCGGCCGCCTCTTCGACACCCAGCGGTTCGCCGACGTGGAGAAGCGCCTCGCCGAACGCCGTCGCGCCACCGAAGCACGCGTGCGTGAGGGCGACGCGGCGCTGCTCGCCGACGCGCACCGGATGCAGCAGGAGGCCGGCGACGCCATGGAGCTGCCCGAGCTGGCGCCAGGTGACCCGGGCCTGGCCGACGCCGTGCTCGAAGCCGCCGCCGTCGCCCGCGTCACCGCGCGCGAACGCCTCACCGTCGCCCACTGCCGTCTCGCCGCCGCCGAGTCCGCCCACGCCGCCACCCGGCGCGCCCTGGAAGACGTACGCGAACTCGCCCGGCTGCAGAGCCGGTTCGCCGGTGCCCGGCAGCGTGCCGAGCGGCTCCAGGAGCGGGCCGGCGACCACCACGAGGACCGGCAGCGCATGGAGCGGGCCCGCAAGGCGGAGGCGGTCGCGCCCGCGCTGGAGCTGCGCGAGGCCGCCGAGGAGGAGCACCGCAGGGCGGCCCGGGCCGAGGCCCGCGCGCGTGGCATGCTCCCCGACTCCCACACCGACGCGGGCGTCGGCGGGCTCTCCTCGGCCGCCCGCCGCGCCGCCGAGGAGCTGGGCGGCCTGGACGCGGCACGGCGCGCCGAGCGGCGGCTCACCGGGCTCGCCGAGGAGCGGTCCGCGCTCGACCGGCAGGACCGCGCCGACGAGGACGTGCTGCGCGAGGCCGAGACCTGGCTCGCCGAGTGGGACACCACCCGCGCGGCGCTGCAGTCCCGCGTCGACTCCGCGCAGGAGGCCGCCACCCGCGCCGAACAGCTCGCCGTGCGGCGGGACCCGATGCGCGGACGCCTCGACGCGGCCCGCACCCGGGACCGGCTGGCCGCGGACCTGGAGGAGGCCCAGCAGCGCGCGGACGCCTCCGGGCAGCGCGCCCTCGACGCCCGCGCCCACTGGCTCGACCTCAAGGAACAGCGCCTGAACGGCATCGCCGCCGAGCTGGCCGCCCACCTCACCGACGGCGAGCCCTGCGCCGTCTGCGGAGCCACCGAACACCCCGCCCCCGCGCGCAAGGTCGCCGGACACGTCGACCGTGAGACCGAGGACCGGGCCCACCGGGCCTGGCAGCAGGCCGAGACCCGGCACACCGAGGACGACCAGCGCCTCAGCGCCGTCCGCGAGGCCCTGGCCGCCGCCACCGCCGAGGCCGGGGACACACCCACCGCACAACTCGAAGAGGCGGCAGCCGAGCTGGAGCGGGAGTACGCCCGCGCCCGCCGCGACGCCTCCGCGCTGCACGCCGCCCACGAGGAGCTGCGCCGCACCGAGCAGGAGCGCGAGCAGCGCCTCACCGACCGCCAGCAGGCCGCCGTACGGGCCGCCTCCCGGCTCACCCGCCGGGACGCCCTGGAGCGCGAACAGGCCCAGTTGGAGGCGGAGTTGACCAAGGCGCGCGGTACGTCCGGCAGTGTGGCCGCCCGCGCCGCACAGCTGGAGCGGCAGGTGACGCTGCTCACCGAGGCGGCCGACGCCGCGCGCACCGCCGAGGACTCCGCCCAGCGCCTGAAGGACGCCGACGCGCGCCTCGCCGACGTCGCCTACCGCGCCGGCTTCGACACCCCGCAGGCCGCGGCCGACGCCCTCCTCGACCCTGCGGCCCACCGCGAGCTGCAGCACCGCCTGGACACCTGGCAGACGGAGGAGGCCGCCGTGCGCGCGGTGCTGGCGGAGGCCGACACCGCGCACGCCGCCCAGCAGCCGCCCGCCGAGCCGGCCACGGCCGAGCACGCGGCGGCCACGGCCGAACGCCGGCTGCGTGAGGCGGCGTCCGCACGGGACGCGGCAGCTCGCTGCTGCACCGAACTGGACCGCCTCTCCGCACGTGCCACCGAGGCCGTACGCCGGCTCGCCCCGCTCCGCGAGGAGTACGACCGGGTCGCCCGCCTCGCCGCCCTCACCGCGGGCACCTCCGCCGACAACGAACGCCGGATGCGCCTGGAGTCGTACGTGCTCGCGGCCCGTCTGGAGCAGGTCGCCGCCGCCGCGACGGCCCGGCTCCAGCGCATGTCGTCCGGCCGTTACACCCTCGTCCACTCCGACGACCGCACCGGGCGCGGCCGCAGCGGACTCGGGCTGCACGTGGTCGACGCCTGGACGGGCCGCGAACGCGACACCGCCACCCTGTCCGGCGGCGAGACCTTCTTCGCCTCCCTCGCCCTCGCCCTCGGCCTGGCGGACGTCGTCACCGACGAGGCCGGAGGCGTCCGGCTCGACACCCTCTTCATCGACGAGGGCTTCGGCAGCCTCGACGACCAGACCCTCGACGAGGTCCTCGACGTCCTCGACTCCCTGCGCGAACGCGACCGCAGCGTCGGCATCGTCAGCCACGTGCCCGACCTGCGGCGCCGCGTCCACGCCCAGCTGGAGGTCGTCAAGGGCAGATCGGGGTCGGCGCTCCGGCAGCGGGGCGTCTGACCCGGTCGTTACCCCCGCCAGGTCCGCGCTGCCCGTCAATTCACATCTCCAACCGGTGAGCCCACCGGTGAGTTCAAGGGTTGCGTACGTCCTCGGCGGTCATGGCCAGCAGGACCAGGGCATCGTGCTCGGCCGTCCTGGGCGGGGCCTGGTAGATCAGCATGCGCTGACCGTCTCCGGCGGGGGTGAGCACCTCGTTGGCGAGCGTGATCGGGCCGACCGCGGGGTGTCGGAACGCGGTCTCGCCCGCGCGCTTGACCCATACCTCGTGCCGGCGCCACAGAGCGGCGAACTCGCCGCTGGCCGAGGACAGTTCGCCGACCAGCGCGGCGGTGCGCTCTGGTGCGCTCAGTTCGGCGGTGTGCAGGTGAGCGACACAGTTGCGGGCCACCCGGTCCCAGTCGGCGAACAGGGTCCGTGCGGCCGCGTGCACGAACGTGTACCGGATCGTGTTGCGCCGGCCGGGCGGCCAGTCGCTGAGCCCAGGCATCAACGCAAGGCCCTCAGGATTGGCTGCCAGCACGTCGTTGACCTCGTCGAGCACGTACGCCGGGCTGGGCCGGACCGACTCCAGCAGCAGCCGAAGGCCAGGGCTGGCCGGGCGCGGATCGGCGGGCCGGTGGCGCGGTGTCCGTCCGGCGACCCGGTCGGCGAGGCCGAGCAGGTGGACGTGCTCGTCAGCGCTGAGGCGCAGGGCCCGGGCCAGCGCGCCCAGTACCGCGTCACTGGGCGCGGTCTCCCGCCCCTGCTCGATCCGGATGTAGTAGTCCACGCTCACGCCGGCCAGCGCGGCCAGCTCCTCGCGGCGCAGCCCGGGTGTGCGCCGGGTACCCGGCCCGGTGGACAACCCGACATCGGCCGGGCCTATCTGCCCGCGTCGGATCCGAAGAAACCTGGCCATCGCGTTCACGGCTGAGAGTCTGCCACTGGTCGAACCGCTCCTGGGTGGCCGTGGCACACCCAGGAACCACGCGGCCTCCCCCGGCACCGGTCCGGCGGTGCAGCCTCGAACCATGACCAACGCGATCATCATCGGTGGCGGCTCCGGTATGGGCCTCGCCCTGGCCCGGACCCTGCTCGCCGAAGGCATGGATGTGACCATCGTCGGCCGATCCGCCGACCGGCTCGCGACAGCCCGGGCGCACCTGGAAGGGCCCGAGCGCGGGAAGATCAGCACCTGCACGGCCGATATGGGTAGTGAGGAGGACATAGCGGAACTGTTCGCCCAGGTGGAGCGAGTGGACCACGTGGCGGTCACCGCGGCGGACGCGACCGGCGTGTACGGCCGGACCGCCGACGTCGCCACCGCGACCGCACGGTCCGTCGTCGACACCAAACTGCTCGGTGCCTGGCTGGTCGGCAAGCACGCGGGCGGGCGGGTCACCGGCTCGATCACCTACACCTCGGGCATCAACGCCTACCGCCCGAACGGGTCGAACACGATCATGGCCGCCGCCAACGGCGCGCTCGCGTCGCTGGCCTGCGGGCTGGCGATCGAACTGGCACCCGTGCGGGTCAACGTGATCTCCCCCGGCTGGGTGGACACCCCCATCTGGAACCAACTCGCCATGGACAAACAGGCCGCTTTCGCCAAGCTGGCCGAGCAACTCCCGGCCCGACGCGTCGGCACCCCCGACGACATAGCCCAGGCGTTCTCGTCGGTGATGCACAACGGATTCATCACCGGGACCGTGCTGCACGTGGACGGGGGACACCGCATCACCTGATCCGCTTGAGCGGGAGCCGGGAGCCGGGAGCCGGGAGCCGGGAGCCGGGAGCCGATCACGGTCACGATGACGTCAGTGGCCCAACGCGCGCCGGGGCAGGGGTGAGGAGTAGACGACGCTGGTGGTCACCGAGCCCAGCGCGCCGATCTTGCCGGAGGTCTGCTCCAGGTGGGCCATGGACCGTGCGGCGACCTTGATGACGAAGCAGTCGTCGCCCGTCACATGGTGGGCCTCCAGGATCTCGGGCGTCGCGGCCACCAGGTCGTGGAACGGCTTGTAGTTGCCGTTCGGGTAGCGCAGCCGTACGAACGCCAGGATCGGCAGTCCCAGCCGTTCGGGGTCGACGACCGCGGCGTACCCCTGGATCACGCCCGCCTCCTCCAGCCGCCGGACCCGTTCGGTGACGGCGCTCGGCGACATGGAGACGGCGCGCGCCAGCTCGGCGTAGCTGGCCCGTCCCTCCCGCTGGAGGACCTCAAGAATGCGCCAGTCGGTGGCGTCCGGGGAATACGCGGTCATCCCGGATGGATAGCAGGGGAATCCCCGGCACATCAAGGGGAGGACCGTGGATCATCCCTTCAGGAAGCGGTGCGCGGGCCATAGATTTCCCGTCATGATCACCAAGACGCACGAGAACCCCGTCCTCCGTGTCGCCCCCGCCGCGCCCGCCGAGGCCGCCGCCTACTTCCGGGCGAGCCTGGCCTTCCACGCCGACGTCTCCGACGTGGCCGCCGCGCTCGCGACCGGCGGCGATCCCGGCTTCGTCGTCGTGGACTCCCGCTCCGCCCAGTCCTGGGACCAGGGCCACGTCCCCGGCGCGATCCACCTGCCCACCGCGCTCGTCCCCGAGCAGGCCGAGCGGCTCCTGGACAAGTCCGTGCCGGTGGTGACGTACTGCTGGGGCCCCGGCTGCAACGGCGCCACCCGCGCCGCTCTCGCCCTCGCCGAACTCGGCTACCGGGTCAAGGAGATGCTCGGCGGGTTCGAGTACTGGGCGCGCGAGGGCCTCGCCTACGAGACCTGGCAGGGGCGCGAACAGCGCGCCGCCGACTCGCTGACCGCGCCCGTCGAAGGCGAGTGCGGCTGCTGATCGACACCGTGTAGGTTCTCTGCCCATGGCTCGATACGCGGAACCAGGCGCGCTGGAGTGGGTCGAATCGGGCGGCGGCCCGCTGATAGCCGTACCGGAGACGGTGCTGCCGTTCTGGGCGGGCGCCGACAGCGAGGAACTCGACACGGACTACGACCGGGCGTGCGAGGTCGACGGATACGTGGGCCTGCTCCCGGTCGGCGACAGCGCGGCCCTGGTGTTCGGTGACGAGCCCGCCGCCACGTCCTTCCTGCCGGACCACGCCACTTTCGTACGCTGGTCCGCCGCGAACTCCGAGGAGGAGCTGCTCGCCGAAGTCCCCGCCGCGCTCGACACGGCGGCGTGGGGGAGCGAGGTGCACTGGCGGGTGCCCGGCCCGGTGCTGCTGTTCGACTCGGCCTGGCCCGGCGGCAGCGCGGCGGGCCAGGAACACCTGCGGATCGACCTGGCACCGGGCTCGTACGCGGTGCGCGCCGCGTACGTCCAGCCCGGGCCGGAGACCTGGGTCGGCCTGGTGCAGCTCAGACGGCTCGGCCACTGACCGGACCGGCCACGACGGTCAACGCAGGTTGTCGAAGGCGATGTTCAGGTGCCGTGGGCCGCGGAGCACCGCGTTCTGGCGGTACGGCGGCGGGTCCTCGACCAGCCGCGGATTCTCCAGCCGCCGGGCCAGTTCGGCCAGGGCGATCTGGGTCTCCAGCCGGGCCAGCGGAGCTCCGAAGCAGCTGTGGATGCCGCTGCCGAAGCCGAGGTGCTGGATGTCCTCGCGGTCCGGGTCGAACCGCTCGGGGTCCTTGAACCGTTCGGGGTCGCGGTTGCCCGCGGCCAGCATCAGCCAGATGCGTGAGCCCTTGGGGATGGTGATCCCGCGCAGCTCGATGTCGGTGATACAGGTGCGCTGCGGCACGATCTGAACGGGGGGTTCGTAGCGCAGCAGCTCCTCCACGATCCGCACCGACAGCCCTGGGTCGTTGCGCAGCCGCTCCAGGATCTCCGGGTGGCGCAGCAACGTGAGCATGCCGTTGGTGATGAGGTTGACGGTCGTCTCGTGGCCCGCGATGAGGAGCAGCACCGCCGTGCTGAGCACCTCCATCGTCGTCATGGCGCCGTCGGGGCCCCTGCTGTTCACCAGGTCGGACAGCATGTCGTCGCGTGGTTCCCTGGCGCGCTGCTCCACCAGTCCGTTGAGGTACAGGCCGAGCTGCAACCGTGCTTCCTGCGCGACCCGCTCGGACTCGGCGCTCGTCCGGGTGTCCGGGTCCAGACCGGCGACGATCGGGTCGACCCAGGCACGGAAGCGGGGCTCGTCCTCGCGCGGCACGCCGAGCAGCCGGCAGATCACCGTGACCGGGAAGGGATACGCGAACTGGTCGACCAGGTCGATCTGCCGCGTGTCCCCGAGGCCGTCGATGAGCCCGGTGACGATCTCACCCAGCTCGCCCCGCATGCTCTCGATCCGGCGAGGCCGGTGCGGTGGTCCGAAGGAGCTGTTGGCGATCCTGCGCAGCCGGTCGTGCTCCGGCGGGTCGAGCCGGATGAAGCTCGGGGGCAGACCCGTTCCCTCCGACTGGGAGAGCTCGTCGTCACCGGCGGCGGTCTGGTTGGCGGCGTCGGAGCTGATCCGCGGGTCGTGGAGCAGGGCCTCGATGTCGTAGTACGAGCTGATGACGTAGGGGCCGTCCTCCTCGTGGAGCACCGGTGTCCTGCGGAGTTCCTCGTAGATCGGATACGGGTTGGCGCGGTTCGCGAAGTCGGTGATCTGGCGCAACATCGAGGCGTGCGGCATGACGGGTCCTTGAGACGTCGGCCTGGGCGGCGGTCAGTGGCGGGCGGGGTGGAAGAGCAGCTGCTGGTCGGCCGGCGAGTAGCCGCTGAGGGTCACCATGGGGCCGTGGGTCGGCAGGGACGGGTCGGGGAAGTCGGCGTCCACCGGCTGCCGGCCCTCGGGACGCCGGTCCACCGTCGGGAACTCCACCGGGAACGGCGCGCCCCGCTCGATCTGCCGCTGGTAGAACTCCAGCCACCGGGTGTTGTCGAAGGTCACGGCGGCCACCATCCGACCCTGGTGGCCGTAGACGCCGACGAACCGGCGCTCGGCCAGAGAACCCTGCGTGATCATGATCTGGTCGCCCATGGGCGGCACGCCGACGGACTTGATGTTCACGCCGAACATCGACGACCAGAAGGCGGGCATCCACAGGTGCGGGCGCCGGTCGGCGCCGTGGCAGATCATGTTGTGCGCCGCCGTCTGCGCCTGGGAGACGGCGTTGCCCCAGTGCTCCAGCGAGAGGAACTGGTAGCCGAACAGCGCGTGCGGGGAGCGTGCCACGTCACCCGCGACGAAGACGTCGTCGGTGACGATGCCCCGGAAGTCGAAGGCGCGACAGCCGGCATCACAGGCGATGCCCCGCGGTCCCGCGCCCAGCCCCGATCCGGTCAGCCAGTCGGTGTTGCGCACCGACCCCAGCGACACGACCACGACATCCGCCTCGACGGAGCTCTCGTCGGACAGATGCACCGCCCGCACCCGGCCGGCCGAGTCGCCCTCCAGCCCCGTCACCGTGACGCGGGTGCGCAGATCCACTCCGTTCTCGGTCTGCAGGTCGGCCGCGACCGCACCGATCACCCCGCCGAGGGCGCCCACCAGCGGCGCACCGGCACGCTCCGCCACGGTGACGGGCAGGCCCATCTCCCGGCAGGCCGACGCGACCTCGGAACCGGCGAAACCCGCGCCGATGATGAACACCCGGCGCGGCCCTGCCTTCAGCCGCTGGTACAGGTCGGCGGCGTCGTCCCGGGTCCGCAGCAGGCAGACGCCGTCCAGCCGGGCCTCGTCCTCCTTGGGCCAGGGCCGGGCGCGGACGCCGGTCGCGATGAGCAGCCGGTCGTACTCCACCTCGTCCCCGTCGGCCAGCCGGACCCGCTTGGCCGTCAGGTCCAGGCCCGTCGCCGGGACACCGAGCCGCCACTTGGCGTCGATCTCCCGGCGATGCGGCAGCTCGGTGTGGCGCGGGGACGCCATGCCCAGCAGGACGGACTTGGACAGCGGCGGCCGGTCGTACGGCTCGTACGGCTCGTCACCGATCAGGGTCAGTTCGCCGGTGAAGCCCTCGGCGCGCAACGTCTCGGCGGCCCGCAGACCCGCCAGCGAGGCGCCGACGATGACGATACGGCCTTCGCGCCTGAGCCAGTCGACGTGGTCAGCGGGCATCTGACGCCTCCCCGCCGTCTCTTGAGTCGTCCAGCCCGTCCGCCGTGATCGCCTGCACCGGGCAGGCGGCGACGGCGCGGGCCAGCCGCTCCCGCTGCTCCTCGGGCGCGTGCGGGTTGTAGACGAGTGACTCCTCACCGTGCATGGCGAAGACATCGGGAGCGAGGAACGCGCACTGGGCGTACCCTTGGCATTTGTTGAGATCGACGACGAGCCTCATCGACGCTCCGCCCTTCCGGTGGCCAGGTCCGGTGGCGCCGGCCGTGGGGCGCGGCATTCCCGGACGGCGGTCATGTCCCGTCTGCCAGCATGAGCGGGGTGGCGCGACATCGCCCGTCGGGAAACCCCATTCGGGCTGCCGTCCGTGCGTGGCGCGCCCGCCACCGGGAACCGGCCGTTCAGGGGTGTTCCGCGGTGCGGGTCCCGGCGCGACCGCGCGCCAGGATGATGTACACGCTGAGCACCAGTGACCACGCGGGGAAGACCAGCTCCGCCCAGCGCACGCTGGACGCGACGAAGAGCAGCGTGAGAGCGGTCAGGAAGCCCAGGGCCGAGAGCCAGCGGGGCAGGGCCCCCAGCCGGCGGCCGATCACCGACATGGAGCAGACGAAGACGGCCGCCATCCGCGTGGCGTACGCCATCAGCGTGTACGCGAGATGACGGCCGAAGTCCCAGGTGGGCAGCTGCGGGGCGGTGCCGGTGGGGTGTCCGACGGAGAGGACGGCCGCAGCGGCCGCGGCGGAGCCGAACATCGTCGCGGTGTAGACGAGCCCGCTGCCGAGGAAGACGGTGGCGAGGAACTTGTCCTCGACGGCGCCGACGTGCGCCCGCACCGCGCCGACGAACCACAGGAAGAAGATGCCGGCGAACGGCACGAGCGTGAGG
Organism: Streptomyces filipinensis; assembly: GCF_014649495.1. Taxonomy (GTDB): domain Bacteria; phylum Actinomycetota; class Actinomycetes; order Streptomycetales; family Streptomycetaceae; genus Streptomyces; species Streptomyces filipinensis. The sequence goes on from NZ_BMTD01000025.1 coordinate 27,235, forward strand.
GCCGTCCGCAGCGCCTTCCGCTGAGCGGAGTCCGTGAATCCCGGGGTGCCGGCCGCGGCGGCGCCTTCGGGGATGCCCAGCCGTACGAGGACGATCGCCGCCGCGAGCAGCAGTGCGAACACCACTCCCGCCAGGCCGGCGGCCCGGGGTGTCTCCAGCACCTGCTGCCCGTGCTGCTCCATGCCGGCCCGCCTCCTCCACATCGCCTCCGGCACCAGCTAGCCGCCACCCGGTCACCTGCGCCACCGGGGACGGCCGGACGGCCGAACGGGTACGGCGGCGCCGGCACGGCCCGCACGCCCGGCGCGAGGCAGGGCCCGGCGCTGTCGGCCGTGCCCACCCGTCCCGCCCTGCGGGACGGCTGCCCATGGCGGTGAAGGCGTGCCGTGGGCGGGTGGTCTGCGGGTTGCGAGGTGCGGCGGGGCGAGGCCGCGGGCTCCCCGATGGCCCCGGGGCGGCCTGGGTCGGCCGGGGGGCCGGAGCCGGTGAGGGCGGCTGGGGCATCGGGGAGGTCGGCCGCTTCGGAGGTCGACGCGGGGCGGTCAGAGCCGGGACAGCTCGTCCACCAGGTCGTCCAGCCCCAGCGAACCCTGCGACAACGCCGCCATGTGCCAGGCCTTCAGGTCGAACGCCTCGCCGTGCCGCTCCCGCGCCTTCTCCCGGCCCAGCAGCCACGCCCGCTCACCGAGCTTGTAGCCGATCGCCTGGCCCGGGATCGTGAGATACCGGGTCAGCTCGCTCTCCACGAAGTCCGCCGGCCGGCTGCTGTGCGCGCCGAAGAACTCCTGCGCCAGCTCGGGCGTCCACCGCTCACCGGGGTGGAACGGCGAGTCGGCGGGGATCTCCAGCTCCAGATGCATGCCGATGTCCACGATCACCCGGGCCGCCCGCATCATCTGCGCGTCCAGGTAGCCGAGCCGCTCCTCGGGGTCCGTGAGGTAGCCCAGCTCGTCCATCAGCCGTTCCGCGTACAGCGCCCAGCCCTCGGCGTTGGCGCTGACCCCGCCGATCGTCGCCTGGTAGCGGGACAGGTTCTCCGCGACGTGCGCCCACTGGGCGAGCTGCAGGTGGTGGCCGGGCACGCCCTCGTGGTACCAGGTCGACACCAGGTCGTAGACCGGGAAGCGGGTCTGTCCCATCGTGGGCAGCCAGGTGCGGCCGGGCCGCGAGAAGTCCTCCGACGGAGCCGTGTAGTAGGGGGCCGCCGCACCGCCGGGCGGGGCGATGCACGACTCCACCTTCCGCACCCGCTCGGCGAGTTCGAAGTGCGTGCCGTCCAGGTTCTCGATGGCCCGGTCCATCAGGCCCTGCAGCCACTCCCGGACCTCGTCCACGCCGTCGATGTGCCGGCCGTGCTCGTCGAGGTGCGCGAGCGCCACCCACGGCGTCCCGGCGCCGGGCAGGATCTTCTCGGCCTCCTGCTGCATCTCGCCGAGGATCCGGTGGAACTCCGACCAGCCGTACGCGTACGCCTCGTCCAGATCGAGATCGGTGCCGTTGAAGTAGCGGGACCAGCGTGCGTACCGCTCGCGGCCCACCGTGTTCGGAGCACCCTCGATCGCCGGCGCGTACACGTCCCGCAACCAGTCCCGCAGCTCCACCAGCGCGCCGGTCGCCGCGCCGGCCGCCTCGTCCAGCTCGGCGCGCAGTGCCTCGGGACCCGCGGCGGCGAAGTCCTCGTACCAGCCGCGGCCCTTGCCGTCGGTGTCCGTCCACTCGGTGAGCTGTTCGATGTACGTCGCGGTCGGCCGGGGGGCGGCGTACAGCTTGCGGTCCAGACCCAGTTGCAGCGACTCGCGGTATCCCGCGAGCGTGCCCGGCACCGCGCGCAGTCGCTCGGCGATCGCCGCCCAGTCCTCCTCCGTCTGTGCCGGGGTGATCGTGAAGATGTCCCGCACCGAGTGGCCCGGCGTGCTCATGTTGCCGACCGCGCGCAGGTGCTCGTCCGCCTCGAACACGGCGAGTCCGGCGGTCAGCCGCTCCCGCAGCAGCCGTCCGCAGCGCCGCTCCGCATCGCTGTCCGCACCGGGCTGCCGCTCCGCTTCGTCCAGCTTCGCGAGGGTGGCCCGGGCCAGCTCCGCGAGGGCCGCCATGCCCGCGGGCGAGTAGTCGGGCAGCCGGCGCGAACTCTCCGTCACACCGAGGTAGGTACCGGTCACCGGGTCGAGCGCGATCAGGTCGTCCACGTACGCGTCGGCCACCTCACGGGGCAGCGGGCTCTTGGTCTCAGACATGCGGCCCATCCTTGTACGCGGAGGATCACCGCGTCACCCACGTTCCGGGGATTCAGCTCTGGGCGTGGCCGGGAGGCAGCAGCGGTCCGCACTCCCACTGCTGGAAGATCAACCGGGTCTCCACCCGGGCCACCTCGCGCCGTGCCGTGAACTCGTCCAGCACCAGCCGCTGCAGATCCGCCGGGTCCGCGACGGCCACATGCACCAGATAGTCGTCCGGCCCGGTCAGATGGAACACCGACCGCGCCTCCGGCAGCGCCCGGATCCGCTCCACGAACGGACCCACCAGCTCCCGCCGGTGCGGCCGTACCTGTACCGACAGCAGCGCCTGGAGCCCGCGTCCGAGTTTGGCCGGATCGAGTCGCAGCTGATGACCGAGGATCACGCCCGAGCGGCGCAGCCGGGTCACCCGGTCCAGGCAGGTCGACGGTGCCACGCCCACCTGCGCGGCCAGATCACGGTAGGTGGTCCGGGCGTCGTTCTGCAGCAGTCGCAGCAGATGGAGGTCCACCGGATCCAGTACGACAGATTCGGCCATTGGCCGAACGTAGCACGGTGTTCGATTTCAGTGAACCGTTCGATGTTCACCCTTCCGCCCATGGACACAGCGAGCACCGGTGCCTACGACGGCGTACGCACCGCATCCAGAGCCCTTGCCACCGAGGCCGTGCACGCCGGCCGCGACGATCTTCCCCGCCAGGGCCTGCACACCCCGCCGATCGACCTGTCCACCACCTACCCCTCCTACGACAGCCGCGGCGAGGCCGCCCGTATCGACGCCTTCGCCACGGACGGCGCCGACCCGGTCGGACCGCCGGTCTACGGCCGGCTCGGCAACCCGACGGTCGCCCGCTTCGAGACCGCGCTGGCCCGGCTGGAGGGCACCGAGTCCGCGGTCGCCTTCGCCAGCGGCATGGCGGCGCTCAGCGCGGTCCTGCTCGCGCGGTCCGCCATGGGGCTGCGCCACGTGGTCGCCGTACGACCGCTGTACGGCTGCAGCGACCATCTGCTGACCGCCGGGCTGCTCGGTACGGAGGTCACCTGGACCGACCCGGCCGGCATCACCGAGGCGCTCCGCCCGGACACAGGTCTGGTGATGGTCGAGTCCCCGGCCAACCCGACCCTCGCCGAACTCGACCTGCGGGCCATCGCCCACGCCTGCGGCTCGGTCCCGCTGCTCGCCGACAACACCTTCGCCACGCCCGTGCTGCAACGTCCGGCCGAGCACGGCGCCCGGCTGGTGCTGCACAGCGCCACCAAGTACCTCGGCGGCCACGGCGATGTGCTGGCCGGCGTGGTGGCCTGCGACGAGGAGTTCGCGGGCCGGCTGCGGCAGATACGGTTCGCCACGGGTGGAGTGCTGCATCCGCTGGCCGGCTACCTGCTGCTGAGGGGTCTGTCCACGCTCCCGGTCCGTGTGCGTGCCGCCTCCGCGAACGCCGCCGAACTGGCCCGTCGCCTCGCCGCCGATCCGCGCGTGGCCCGCGTCCGCTACCCCCGGCTGGGCGGCGCGATGATCGCCTTCGAGGTGCACGACGACCCGCACGAGGTGATCTCCCGGGTCCGGCTCGTCACCCCGGCGGTGAGCCTCGGCAGCGTCGACACGCTCATCCAGCACCCCGCCTCCATCAGCCACCGCATCGTCGACGCCGACGACCGGCGCGGCGCGGGCGTCAGCGACCGGCTGCTGCGGCTGTCGGTGGGACTGGAGGACGTGGACGACCTGTGGGCGGACCTCGACCAGGCGTTGGGGGAGCCTGTCCGGATGCCGGTACCCCTGCGGGAGGCGGTGGGCTGAGCGGCGGCCGCCGGTGGCCGTAGCGGCCGGTGGTGGGTTCGGCGGGGTTCGGCGTAGCCGGGGCGCCACCGTCGTGGCCGGGTCCAGGCGCGGCGGGGCCGCGGTGGGGCGGCTTCGGCGGCCGGCCGACCCGGCCTCCGGGTACCGGCCTCGGTAGGGCGGCCGGGCCGGTGCCCGCGGGGGTACGCCGGCCGCGGCCGGCCGTGTGTCAGTCGCGCTTGGCCGGGTCGCCGGCGCGGCCCACCACGGTCTCGTACGGCGAGCGCCGCGCGACCGGTGTGGCGTTCAGGCGGGCCGTGATGACCAGTGTGCCCTCCTCGATCTGGTAGTCCAGGGGCAGCCCGAGGCCGCGCATCGCGGTGACCATGCCGGTGTTGGACGCCTGCGTCACCGCGTACACGCTCTCGCAGCCGGCCTCCACGGCCATCGCCACCAGCCGGTCCAGCAGCTCGCCGCCGATACCGCGCTGCTGCCAGTCGTCCTCGATCAGCAGCGCGACCTCGGTCTCGTCGCCGTCCCACAGCAGGTGTCCGAGGCCGACGATCCGGCCGGAGGTGGTCTGCGCGGCCAGCGTGCGGCCGAAGCGGGGGCTGAGCAGGTGGGTCAGATAGCGGTCCGCGTCGCCGACCGGGCCGTGGTAGCGCATGCCGAGGGTGCGCGGCGAGCACCGCTCGTGCATCGCCTTCGCGGCGGCCAGGTCCGAGGTGTCGACCCGGCGGACGGTGATGTCGTTGCCCTCGGGCAGCGTCAGCACGTCCTTGCCGCGCGGGATCCGCGGACCCAGCCGGCTGTCCAGCTCCACCAGCGCCCGGACGCGCGCGAACTCGGTCGGTGTGAACGGCAGATACGGCCGCTCGACGGTGAGCACCCCGCCCTCCGGAGCCGGCAGCCGCATCACGGTGTCCTCCAGCACGCCCTCGGCCGGCACCGGCTCCGGCCCCCGGCCGCCGCCGACCGGTGTCCCGGGCAGCGAGCGGATCGTGCACCGCCCCAGCAACTGGCGCAACGCCAGCGGCAGTTCGGCGGCGTCCAGCGCGGTGCGCGCGGCCAGGCCGAGTACCCGGGTGGGGGCGTCGACCAGGTCATGGGCGTCGGCCCGCTCGATCCAGGTGGACGCGCCGCCGGCCAGCGAGACCGCTCGGGTGATCTCCGCCGCCGCCAGCGCGTCCGGCGCCCGCAGCAGGAACTCGTCCACGGTGCCCTCGGCGAGCGGGTGCGCCTGGAGGCTCAGGATGTCCACGTGCCGCTCGGCCAGCGCCGTGCACAGCGCCGCGAGCGAGCCCGGCTCGTCCTTCACCGTCGTCCGCATCCGCCACAGCGCACGGGTACCCGTCACGTCGTGCGCGGAGGTGCCCTCCCGGTCGGCGGGCCCGGCCGGCCGGGCCTCGGGGGCCGGCCGGGCGCCGGTATCGCCGGTCGGCGGTGCGTGCCCGTGGCGCCGTGCCCACCACGTGTGGAAGCCCGCCGTCGCGGCCAGCACGAGCGCCGAGATCACCAGCAGCGTGGGACCGTCGGGACCGTGCCCGATCAGGTTCGCCACCGCGTCGGCCACGGCGACGGCGGTGAACAGGGCGGCGAGCTCGACGAGGTCCCGCCGCCAGTGGTGTACGGGGCGTCCGTGCTTCGCCCTGGTCACATTCGACATGTCTGCAGTCATGCAGCCACTGTGAAGGAAGGGTGTTGCGTGATCACGAACGGTTTGTGACCGATGGGTAAAGCATGCTCCGTCCCTTTTGTTGCGCTTCCTATGGCCGGGTCGCCCCGCCCTGGCACAGGAACCGCCCGCGCTACTGCCCCACCCGGCCCGGCTGGAGCGTCCGCGTGAACAGCACGGTGCCGTCGTACTCGCGCAGCCGGACCGTCAGTTCGCCGCTGTCACCGTCGATGTCGACCTCGCCGAAGAACTGGTACCCCTCGGCCGGAGAGACGTTCGAGGCGGTGGGCGCCTTGACGAACACCCGGTCCGGGCCGAAGGTGCCGTCCAGCGCGTTGGCCGGGAAGGCGCCGGCGTTGAGCGGGCCGGAGACGAACTCCCAGAACGGCTCGAAGTCCTTGAACGCGGCCCGCGACGGGTCGTAGTGCTGGGCCGAGGTGTGGTGCACGTCGGCCGTCAGCCACACCGTGCCGGTGATCCGCCGGTGCTTGATGAAGCGCAGCAGCTCGGCGATCTGCAGTTCGCGGCCGAGCGGAGCGCCCGGGTCGCCCTGAGCGACCGCCTCGAAGTCCGGCTTGCCCTCGACCGGGTCGGGCACGACCAGGCCGAGCGGCATGTCGTTGGCGATCACCTTCCACACCGCGCGGGACTTCGCCAGCTCCCGCTTGAGCCACTCCAGCTGCTCGCGGCCGAGGATGCCGACCGGGTCCGTGGTCTGGTCGTCGGGCGAGTTGGCGTTGCGGTACGTCCGCATGTCGAGCACGAACACGTCCAGCAGCGGGCCGTGGTGGACGGCGCGGTAGATCCGGCCGTCGGGGCGGCCGCTGATCGTGGAGACAGGGAAGTACTCCGAGAACGCCTGTCGCGAGCGCAGCGCCAGATCGTCGAGCCGCGTGCCCGCCGGGTAGGGGGTGCCGGTGCCGATGACCTCGCCCGGGTACCAGTTGTTGCGGACCTCGTGGTCGTCCCACTGGATGATGTTCGGCACCTGGGCGTTGAACCGGCGCAGCGCCGGGTCCAGCAGGTTGTAGCGGAAGTTGCCCCGGTAGTCGTCCAGGCTGATCGCGACGTGCGACTTCTCCTCGGTGGTGAGGCTCCGGTAGACGCTGCCGTCGGGCAGGGTGGCGGTGGCCGCGATCGGACCGTCGGCGTAGATGTTGTCGCCGCTGCACAGGAAGAAGTCCGGGTCGGCCTTCGCCATGGCGTCGAAGATCCGGTAACCGCCTATCGACTCGTTGATGCCCCAGCCCTGTCCGGCCAGGTCACCGGACCACACGAAGCGCACGCCCTGGCGCCGCTTCGCGGGCGCGGTACGGAAGGTGCCGGTCACCGGCTCGCCCGTGCGGCGCGGGTCGTCCGGGTCGGCGAGCAGCACGCGGTAGTGGATCTGCTCGCCCGACGGCAGGCCGCGCAGCCGCGTGGTGCCGGTGAAGTCCGTGCCCGAGCCCAGCAGAGGGCCGTGCCATCTGCGCGGGTTGCGGAACGACTCGGTGGCCGAGGTCTCCACGATCATCCGGGCCGGCCGGTCAGAACGCACCCACACCAGCCCGGAGTCGGTGGTCACGTCGCCGGCCTGCACGCCCCAGCCGGCCCGGGGCCGCCCGGAGCGGGCGAACGCCGGGGCCGCGCCGAGGCCGGCCGGCAGGGTGAGTGCCGCCGACGCGGCGAGGGAGCCGCGCAGGACGCTGCGGCGGCCGGGGAACGGACGGTCTGACATGGCTGCGCCTCCAAGGACGGGATCCGGCCGGTGTGCAGAGCCACACCTACGGGGACGCTGCGGCGCGCGCGGAAACCCCAAGTGAACAACGGGCCTTGGGGCGGTGTCGCCGACCACTGAGCCGCGGCCCCGGACGGTCCGTCAGCCGGCTGCGCGGTACGCGACCCACGGACGGCCGCCGTATCGGATCCGCTCGCACGCGCGTACGAGCGGGAGCCGGGCTGCGAGGGCGCGGTGCGCGGCGTGCGGCGGGTCCGGGTTCGGGTCTGGGGCGGATCTGGGTCCGGGTTCGGGTGTGGGGTCGGATTCGGGTCCGGGTTCGGGTCTGGGGCGGATCCGGGCTCGGTTCGGGCCCAGGGTCGGATCCGGGCCGGCGGGAGGTGCGTCGCCCTCCGCGGGCACGCGCGCACAGGGGGCGTACCCGGCCCTCGGCCTCTTCGGGGGCTCGGCGCCGATGGCCGCTCCCGGCGCCTTCGGCGCAGCCCGGCCACCGTCAGCCGGTCCCGGCCCGGTTCCGGAGGCGCGCCGGGCGGCTGCCCGGGCGTCCGTCGGCCCGTTCAGCGGCTGCCGTCCAGGATGACCCGCGCGACCAGCGCCGGGTCGTCGTTCATCGGACAGTGCCCGCAGCCCGGCAGCCGCACCAGCCGGGCGTGCGGGATCAGCTGCTTGGCCCGCACGCCCTGCCGGCGGACGAGGAGCCGGTCCTGGGTGCCCCAGGCCACCGTGACCGGCAGGCCGGGCAGCGCGTCGGTGAACTGCACCGCGCTGCCCGCCCGCAGCGTCGCGTCGAACCCGGTGGCGCCCACCAGCGCGAGCGTCTCGGCGACCACGGCCTCCGGGGCGCGGCGCGCGGGGCGGGCGTAGATGGTGCTCGTCAGCGCGGTACGGCCGGCCGCGCTGTGCGAGAGCCGCTCCACCAGCGGCAGCGGGAGCCGTTGGGCGATGCCGCGCATCGCGAGCAGGACCGCGAAGGCGTACCGCCGCTCGGCCTGCGTCCAGAACCCGGCCGGGGACAGGGCCGTGACGGAGCGCACCCGCTTCTCCCGGCCCAGCTCCAGGGCGAGCAGGCCGCCCAGCGAGTTGCCGGCGATGTGCGGACGGTCCAGCTCCAGCGTCTCGAACAGGGCGCCGAGCACGGAGTTGGTGGTCGGCAGGTCGTAGGCGAGGCCGTCCGGCAGGCCCGGGGACGCGCCGAAGCCCGGCAGGTCGACAGCGATCACGTCGCGCTCGGTGGCGAGGATGTCCACGACCGGGTCCCAGGCCTGGCGGTGATGGCCGATGCCGTGCAGCAGGACGAGCGGTTCACCGCGTCCCACGCGCGCGTAGGACACGGCCACGTCCTTCGGGCCATGCGGGGTGGGGACCTTGAAGGAGACGGTGGCGGACATGGGGTGCTCCTCGTCTGGGTGCTGACGGACGCCGTAGACAGCTTGTCAGCAATTACTACCGGCCGGTAGCCCCCGAGGGGAGCGTGCCGGGCTCCCGCGGTGGTCAACCGGCCCGGCGCACCTCGATGTTGAAGTCCGCGGTCCCGAACTGCCGCATCATGGTCAGCCACAGCGGCAGGTACATCTCCGTCGCCCGCGCGGCCTGGATCCCGCCCAGGTCCAGCACCCGCTCCGCCGGCCACCCGAACTCCACGAGCAGGTCCGTCACCTGCTGCTTGGCCCGGGCGTCCTCACCGCACACGAACAGGTGGTGCGCGCCCGGAACCCGCCCCGGATCCACCATCACCTGACAGTTGACCGTGTTCAGCGTCTTCACCACGCGTGTGCGCGGGAAGGCCCGCTGGATCTGCTCGCCGACGCTGTCCGACTCCACCGGGTCCAGACGCGCCTGGCCGTCCTCGAAGGCCAGGGGGTTGGAGACATCCACCACGACCTTGCCGTCGAGGTGCTCCGCGCCGGCCGCCCGCAAGGCGTCGAGCGCCACCCGGCCGCCCACCGCGTTGATGACCACCTCGGCCGCGGCCGCCGCCTCCGCGAAGGTGCCCGCGCGGGCCCGCTCCGCCGCGGCCGTGGCCCACTCCAGCGCCACCGGGTTGTCCTTGACGCGCGAGCCGAGGGTCACCTCGTGTCCCAGCTCCACCAGCCTGCCGCCCAGCGTGCGCCCCACCTCGCCCGTGCCCAGCACCGCGTACCGCATCGGCCACCTCCAGGTCACCGGCCGCCGGCCCCCGGCGGTCCGCGGTCATTGTGATCCGCGCCGCTGCCGGACGGGCCGATTCCGGGTGGACACGCCCCGCGCGTGTCGGATGGGATGGAGCGGTGACCGCCGACACCGCGACCGACCTCTTCGAAGCACACCGCCCCCTGCTCACGGGGGTCGCCTACCGCATGCTCGGCCGGGTGGCCGACGCCGAGGACGTGGTCCAGGACGCCTGGCTGCGCTGGTCCCGCGCCGACCGCGCGGCGGTCCGCGAGCCCCGTGCCTACCTGGTGCGCGTCACCACCCGCCTGGCGATCGACCGGCTGCGCCAGGTGCAGGCACGCGGCGAGGCGTACGTCGGGCCGTGGCTGCCGGAGCCGTACCTCACCGAGTTCGGCGACGCCGTCCCGGACGCGGCGGACCACGCCGTGCTCTCCGACAGCGTCTCCCTCGCCGTGCTGGTCGTCCTGGAGTCGCTGTCCCCGCTGGAGCGGGCCGTCTTCGTGCTCAGGGAGGCCTTCGGCTACCCGTACGCCGAGATCGCCGCCCTGCTCGACCGCGCCGAGCCGGCGGTACGGCAACTCGCCGGGCGGGCGCGCCGGCACGTCGACGAACGGCGGCCGCGCTACGAGGTCGACCCCGTCCAGCGACGCGAGCTGACCGAACGGTTCCTCGCCGCCGCGGCGGGCGGTGACCTGGACGGGCTCATGACGCTGCTCGCCCCGGACGTGCGGCTGGTCGGCGACAGCGGCGGCAAGGCCAAGGCGCCGCTCAGGATCCTGCGGACCGCCGACAAGGTGGGCCGTTTCCTCCTCGGTGTCGCGCAGCAGCCCTGGGTGGACCCCTCCTACCGCTTCCTGGAGACCAACGGCGGCCCCGCGCTGCTGCTCCTGTCCGGCGGCAAGCCCGAAAGCCTCGTCCAGCTGGACATCGCCGACGGCCGCGTCACGACCGTGTACGTCGTCCGCAACCCCGACAAGCTGCGGCACCTCGCCGACAGCTGAACCCCGCACGCCCCGCGAGCCCCCGTCCTGCGACGGGGGCTTTGCCGCGATGTCACACACACCGGCGCGTGCGAACGCCTCATGAACGCTCCGCGGCACGGCGGCTGAGCGGTGCCCAAGGGATCGAGGATTGGTCTTGACCAAGGGTGAAGGCCGCCCTATGGTCGCAGAGAAGTGCAACAACCTTTAATAAACAAGGGCGCTAAAAACCGCCGGACCACGGCTCTTGCGGAGGACAGGGTGGGGACCACGCAGCTGGAATCGGTGCCGGAACCGAAGTACTGGCATCTCAAGACCGTGCTCAGCGAGGCACTGGACTCGGAGTTCTCGGTCGGCGAGATCCTGCCCAACGAGCGCGACCTCGCCGCCCGCTTCGGCGTGGCCCGCGCGACGCTCCGCCAGGCCCTCGAACAGCTGGAGCTGGAAGGCCGGCTGCAGCGCCGCCGCGGCGTCGGCACGACCGTCGCGCCCCCGCGCGTGGGCGTGGCCGTCGGCACCGAGCGGCACACCTGGCCGGGCGCCGCCTCGGACGCCTGGCAGCCCGTCGACTGCGACCAGGCGGTGCCGCCCGCCGCCGTCGCCACCGCCCTGGAGACCGGCGCGGACGAACTCGTCCACACCGTGCGCCGCTCCCGGATGTCCCACGGCCAGCCGGTCGCCGCCGAACTCCTCTACGTCCCGGCGGCCTCGGTGCCCGACCTCACCGCGATCGACGCCCCCTCGGGCCCGGCACGCGCGCGTGCGGTGCTGCGTGAACTCCAGCACCTGACGCTCGACGGCCAGGACCGCGCCGTCGAACTGGGCTCCGCCCGCGCGGACGACGCCAAGGAACTCGACCGGCTCCCCGGCTCACCCGTCCTCGTCGTCACCACCCGCTTCTACGCCGCGGGCCGCACCGCCGCCCTCTCCGTGGCGACCTACCGCGCCGACACCTGCCGGCTGACCTTCGGCGACTCACCGGACGTCGAGATACACCACGACCCGGAGCGCCAGGCTTCCTGACGTCCGGGTACCTCCGAATCGACGGGCGGGCCTGACGCCCCAGGGGCGCGAGACCGTGCCACACACGGCTCGGCCCCGCAGGGGCTCCCGGCCTCACGGCGCCACGCCGGTGCGACGACCTTGCCCGGCAGGCGCCGGTCTGCCGTGTCTCCGGGTGTCTGGACATCACCGGGCGGGGGCTGACGCGCTCAGGGGTGCGGACATCCGGCTTCGTCGCGGGGGCGCTTCCGGCCCCGATGGTGCTGTGCCGGTGCGGCGACCTCCCACGACAGGCGCCGGTCTCACAGGGCTCCGGGCCCCCGAGGGGCCGCCGCGACGCCCAGGAGCGCGGAGCCGCAGTGGCACGGCGCAGGCTCAGCGCCGCGTCACCGTGCCGTCGACGGCGAACAGCTGGTCCTCGACGTGGTCCAGAGCCAGGCGCAGTGCCCCCGTCGCCACGGCCGCCTCACCCAGCAGGGACAACGCCACCTGAGGCGGCCGCAGGCAGTAGCGGGCCAGTTCGCGGCGCAGCGGTTCCAGGACGCCGTCGAGGCCGGCCGCCCAGCCGCCGATCACGACCAGCTGCGGATCGAGCGCCAGCACCAGCGCGGCCACGTCGTGCACGAGCCGCTGGATGAACCGTTCCACGGCCGCCCGCGCCCGCTGGTCGCCCTCACGGGCCAGCGCGAACACCTCGGCGACCGCCTGCTCGTCCAGCGGGTTCAGCGGCTCGTCCGTGGTGGACAGCAGCGTCTCCGGAGGCGCCTCCCGGCCCAGCAGATGCAGCGCGCCGATCTCCCCGGCCGCACCGCCGTAGCCGCGGTGCAGCCGACCGCCGATCAGCGAACCCGCGCCCGGGCTCAGCCCGGCCAGCACGAACACCACGTCGTCCGACTCGGCCGCCGCGCCCTTCCAGTGCTCGGCGACGACGGCCGCGTTGGCGTCGTTCTCCACCAGCACCGGGCACGTGAAGGAACGGCCCAGCCGCTCGCCCAGCCGCAGGCCCGTCCACTGCGGCAGCGCCGTGCCCAGGCGTACCGTGCCGTCGGCCTCCACGATCCCCGGCGTGCCCACGCCCACGGCCCGCAGCGAGTCGCGTGCCACCCCGGCCCGCCGCAGCAGCTCGGCGACCGTGCCGCGCAGCCGTTCGAGCCGCTCGTCCGCCGTGGCCGTCTCGTCGACCTCCTTGGCCTGCGCGCCCAGCACCCGGCCGTCCAGGTCGGACAGCAGTGCGGCGACCCGGTGCGGCCCGATCTCCAGGCCCAGCAGGTGCCCCGCCTCGGCCCGGAACCGGAACCGGCGCGCGGGCCGCCCCTGTCGGCGCGCGATGCCCTCGTCGGCGGCCTTCTCCACGACGAGCCCGCCCTCGATGAGCCCTTCGACGACACCTTCCACCGTCGGCCGGGACAGTCCGGTGACCCGGGTGATCTCGGTGAGCGTCGCGCAGTCCGTGGCACGCAGCGCGTGCAGCACCACCGCGGAATTGATCCTTCGCAGCAGCGAGGGATCGCCGCCGGTCAGCTGCCCCACCGTCCGTCCTTCCAGCTCGCGCGCGTGTTGGCCGGATCGTACTCGGCCCGGCGCACCCCGGCGAGTGCCGGGTTCCGCATCAGCAGCGGCACCGCCGCTCTCAGCGCGGCTCGACGAAACCCGACTCGTAGGCCGTGATCACCGCCTGGGTGCGGTCGCGCGCGCCGAGCTTGGCCAGCACGGCGCTCACATGCGTCTTGACCGTCTCCCCGCCCACGACCAGCCGTGCGGCGATCTCCGCGTTCGACAGCCCCCGCGTCATGAGCCGCAGCACCTCCGCCTCCCGCTCCGTCAGCCGAGCCCGCTCCAGCGTGGCACGCGCCGGCCGGTCGCCGGCGCCGTACCGGGCGGCGAGGCGCCGTACCGAAGCCGGGAACAGCAACGACCCGCCTTCCGCGACCAGCCGTACGGCGTGCACGATCTCGGCCGGGCGGGCCCGCTTCAGCAGGAACCCGGCGGCGCCCGCGCGCAGGGCCTCGTACACGTACTCGTCGTCCTCGAACGTCGTCACCACGAGGATCTTCGGCGGCTCGGCCACCGTACGCAGCACCACGCGCGTGGCCTCGATGCCGTCCAGCAACGGCATGCGGACGTCCATGGCGACGACGTCCGGCCGCAGCTGCCGCACCAGCGGGACGACCGCGGCCCCGTCGGCGGCCTCGCCCACCACCTCGATGTCGGGCTGCGCCTCCAGCACGGCCCGCAGACCCGCGCGGACCAGGGGTTCGTCGTCGACGAGAAGTACGGTGACCGGCATCCGGCCAGCCTAGGTCAGGTGATCGGCAGCTCCGCGCGCACCTGCCAGTCGCCCTCGTCCGGGCCGGTCCGGGCGCTGCCCCCGAGCAGCGCGGCCCGCTCCCGTATGCCGCGCAGGCCGCTGCCCCGTCCGGCGCCGGGTATCGCGCCCGGCAGGGGATTGCGGACCTCCAGGGCGAGCGTGCCGTCGCCGACCGCGACCCGCACCCGCACCCGCACGGGCACCGCTCCCGCGTGCCGCAGCGCGTTGGTGAGCGCCTCCTGCAGGATCCGGTAGCCCTCGCGGGACACCGGTCCGGGCACGGCCGCGACCGGACCCGTCACCTCGGCGTCGACCTTCGCGCCGGAGGCCCGCGCCGACTCCAGGAGCCGGCCCGCCTCGGCCAGCGTGGGCCGGGCGCTCACCGGCCGCTCGGCCTCCCGCAGCACGCCCAGCACCCGCTCCAGATCCTCCAGGGCCGCTCGCCCGGTCTCCTCGATGGCGTCCAGCGCGCGGTCGGTGAACTCCGGATCGCCCGCCGCCCGCGCCGCGCCGGCCTGCACCACCGCCACCGTCAGGGCGTGCCCGATCGAGTCGTGCAACTCCCGCGCGATCCGGGTGCGTTCCAGCAGCTGCTCGGTGCGCTCCTCCAGCGCGGCCAGCCGCTCGGCCGCGGAGGGGCCCAGCAGCCGGCGCGCGCAGGCGGTGACCAGCTCGCCGAGTCCGACGACCACGCCGTACAGGGCGAGCAGCGGGAGCGGCGTCAGCAGGGCCCAGGCGCGGTGCGGCGGCAGCCGGTCCAGCACCGGCACCCCGGACGGCGCCAACCCCCAGGCGCACCGTGCCAGTTCGAAGCCGGCGGCGGGCAGCCACACCGTGGCGAACATGGCCGCCGCGCCGAGGAACATCCGCAGCTCCAGCCACAGCAGGGTCCGCAGCCGGTCCCGCCAGGTCGCCGACGGCGCCTCGGATATACCCGGATCCGCCTCGCCGGGCGTGAGCAGCAGACGCGCCTGCACGCCCTCGCCCCTGCGGACCGCGGGTACGAGTGCGAGCGGGACGAGTACCAGCGCGGGCACCCAGGGGACCGACGGGCCGATGAAGAGCCAGACGCTGACCACCAGCATCGGCACCCACAGATGCAGCAGGCGCGTGTACGTCGTCCCGCGCAGGAGCGGGCGCAGGAAACGGATCATGCGGGCCATGACGCCATCGTCGCAGGCGGCACCGACAACGGGCCTCCCCCGCACGGGGGAGGCGATCCCCACCGGCGGGGGAGGTCCCGACACCGTCGGACGGCAAGGCTGTTGCCATGACCAGCATCGACGTACGCGACCTCAGCAAGGAGTACGGCGGACGGCGGGCCGTGGACCAGCTCACCTTCAGCGTGCGCCCCGGCCGCGTCACCGGCTTCCTCGGCCCCAACGGCGCCGGCAAGTCCACCACCATGCGCCTCGTCCTCGGCCTCGACCGGCCCACCTCGGGCACCGCCACCATCGGCGGCCACCCCTACGCGGCCCTGCGCGAACCGCTGCGCCGGGTGGGCGCGTTGCTCGACGCCCGGGCCGCGCACGGCTCCCGTACCGCCCGCGACCACCTGCGGGCCCTCGCCGCGAGCAACCGCATCCCGGACCGCCGGGTCGACACCGTCCTGGAGGAGACCGGTCTGGCCCAGGTGGCGCGGCGCCGGGTACGGACGTACTCCCTCGGCATGCGCCAGCGGCTCGGCATCGCCGCCGCCCTCCTCGGGGACCCCGAGGTCGTCCTGCTCGACGAACCCGCCAACGGCCTCGACCCCGAGGGCATCGTCTGGATCCGCACGCTGCTGCGCCGGCTCGCCCGGGAGGGCCGTACCGTCCTGGTCTCCAGCCATCTGATGGGCGAGACCGCCGCCTTCGCCGACCACCTCGTGATCCTGGGGCGGGGGCGGCTGCTGGCCGACACACCGGTACAGGAGTTCATCCACGCGCGCGTACGGCCGCACGTCAGGATCCGCACCAGCGAGCCCTCGGCACTGGACGACCTGCTCGCCCGCCACGGCCTCGACGCCTCCCCGGACCCGGACGGATCCCGGACGGTGTGGCACACGCGCGTGGACGACATCGGCCGGCTCATGTCCGGCGCGGGCCTGCCCGTACTGGAGCTCACCGCGCGCGAGGCCACCTTGGAGGAGGCCTATCTCGATCTGACCGCGGCCGAGGCCGAGTTCACCGCACCGCCCCAGGAGGCCTGACCATGGAGTTCACACCCGTTCTGCACGCGGAGTGGATCAAGATCCGTACCCTCCGCTCGCTCCTCGGCAGCCTCGCCGCCGTCCTCCTGGTCACGACCGCGTTCTCGGCGCTCGCGGTCGCCGACGCCGACGGCTCGGACCCGCTGTACTCGGTGTTCTTCGGCGTCAGCCTCGGCCAGATCGCCGCGATCGCCTTCGGTACGACGGCCGTCTCGGCCGAGTTCCGCGGCGGCGCCCTGCGGCTGACGCTGTCGGCGGCGCCCGACCGCCTGCGGTGGTTCGCCGCCAAGGCCGCCGCCATCGCCCTGCCCGTGCTGGCCGTCGGTCTCCTCACCGGGCTGGCCACCCTGCTCGTCGGCAAGTCGGTCCTCGGCGCCTCCGGCCCGGCCTGGGGCGAGGGCCTGCGCGGCGCGGTCGGCTGCGCACTGCAGCTGACGCTGATGGCGCTGTTCGCGGCCGGACTCGCGGCCGTGCTGCGCAGCGGGGTCGCGACCCTGTCCGTGCTGATCCCGTTCCTGCTGATCGTGTCCTTCGTCATCGGCGACCTGTCCGGAGGTGTCGCCGACTTCTTGCCCGACCGGGCCGGCCAAGTCGCCCTGCACAGCACCTGGGACGGCGCCCTCGGCCCGTGGACCGGGCTCGCGGTGACCGCGCTGTGGTCGGTGGCCGCGCTGCTCGCGGGCGCGTGGAGCCTGCGGCGCAGGGACGCCTGACGGCACACCAATTGTCAGTGGGGCCCGCTTTACTGGATCACATGGACATCGCGAAGTGCCTGGCCGTCATCGACGTGCTGTGTGCCCGGGAGTTCCCCGCGGAGCACGGCAGGACGGAACACGGCGAGAGCGGGCCCGGCTATCACATAGCGGCCTTACACAGGAGCGGTGACTACTGGGAGGACGACGGCACGGCACGGGAGGAGACGGCGGCTCAGTTCGAGGCCGACCGCGACGGCCTCACCGAGCTGCTCACCGGCCGGTGGGGGCCACCGCAGCGCTTCAGCCTGCGCAGCGTCCTCGTCCGGACCATGGAGGGCGAGGACATCGAGGAGCCCTGGGCCGAGCTGAGCGAGCACGTGCCGGACGTCCACCTGTGGCAGGCGCCCGTGCCGGACCGCTGGGTCTGCCTCGGCGTGTCCCACGGGCGCCAGGAGCTTCCGTTTCAGCTCCTCGGCATAGTGACCGAGACCGACCCGCCCTGATCCGCCGCGCCCGCCGCCTCCCGCAGCCGGGCGAACTCCTCCGCCATCGCCGCCGCCGTCCAGTGCGCGTTCAGTCCGCTCGGATTGGGCAGCACCCACACCCGGGTGTCCCCGACGGCCCGCTCCTGCGGTCCCACCCGGGCCGTGCGGTCACCGAAGGCGGCCCGGTACGCGGTCACCCCGACCACCGCCAGCCACCTCGGCCGCAGCCGGATCACCTTCTCGGTCAGCAGCCGCCCGCCCTCGACGTACTCCTCGGCGGTCAGCTCGTCGGCCCGCGCGGTCGCCCGCGCCACGACGTTCGTGATGCCCAGCCCGTACCCCAGCAGCTCCCGCTGCTCGGCCGGCTTCAGCAGCCTCGGCGTGAAGCCGGACAGGTGCAGCACCGGCCAGAAGCGGTTGCCGGGGCGGGCGAAGTGGTGACCGGTCGCCGCCGTCATGAGCCCCGGGTTGATCCCGCAGAAGAGCACGCGGAGGCCGTCCGCGACGACGTCCGGCACGAGACGGTCGCGGGCGACCTCCAGGTCCGCCTGCGTGAAGCGGGGAGAGCGTGGCGTGCGGGTCAGAGGATCGCTCCGGGGGTGTAACCGGCCGCCTCCGGGTGCTGCTTGACGATCTCCTCGATACGGCCGACGACGACACCGACCTGGTCGGCGGCGGCACCGGTGAAGGACAGCTTGTCGGCCATCAGCGCCGCGAGCTGCTCGCGGTCCAGCGGCAGCCGGCCGTCGGCGGCGAGCTTGTCCAGCAGGTCGTTGCGCTCGGCGCCCTGCTCGCGCATCGCGAGCGCGGTGGACACGGCGTTCTCCTTGATCGCCTCGTGCGCGACCTCACGGCCGACCCCGGACCGCACCGCGCCCATCAGCACCTTGGTGGTGGCGAGGAACGGCAGGTAGCGGTCCAGCTCACGGGCGATGACGGCCGGGAAGGCGCCGAACTCGTCGAGGACGGTCAGGAAGGTCTCCAGCAGACCGTCCAGCGCGAAGAACGCGTCCGGCAGCGCGACCCGGCGCACCACCGAGCAGGACACATCGCCCTCGTTCCACTGGTCGCCCGCCAGTTCGCCGGTCATCGAGGCGTAGCCGCGCAGGATGACCATGAGGCCGTTGACGCGCTCGCAGGAGCGGGTGTTCATCTTGTGCGGCATCGCGGAGGAGCCGACCTGGCCCGGCTTGAAGCCCTCGGTGACCAGCTCGTGCCCGGCCATCAGCCGGATCGTCCTGGCCAGCGAGGACGGCGCCGCCGCCAGCTGCACCAGCGCGGTGACGACCTCGTAGTCCAGCGAGCGCGGGTAGACCTGGCCGACCGAGGTGAACGCCTGCGCGAAGCCCAGGTGCCGGGCGATCCGGTTCTCCAGCTCGGCGAGCTTGGCCGCGTCGCCGCCGAGCAGGTCCAGCATGTCCTGCGCGGTGCCGACCGGGCCCTTGATGCCGCGCAGGGGGTAGCGGCCGAGCAGCTCCTCGACGCGGCCGTAGGCGACCAGCAGCTCGTCGGCGGCGGTCGCGAAACGCTTGCCGAGGGTGGTGGCCTGCGCGGCCACGTTGTGCGAGCGGCCGGCCATGACCAGCTCCGCGTACTCGCCCGAGAGCTTGCCGAGACGCGCGAGTACGGCGACCGCGCGGTCGCGGATCAGCTCCAGCGACAGCCGGATCTGCAGCTGCTCGACGTTCTCGGTGAGGTCGCGGGAGGTCATGCCCTTGTGCACGTGCTCGTGCCCGGCGAGGTCGTTGAACTCCTCGATCCGCGCCTTCACATCGTGCCGGGTGACCTTCTCGCGCTCGGCGATCGAGGCCAGGTCGACGGTGTCGAGGACACGCTCGTAGTCGGCGATCGCCTCGTCCGGGACCTCGATGCCGAGGTCCTTCTGGGCCCGCAGCACGGCGAGCCAGAGCTGCCGCTCCAGCTTCACCTTCTGCTCGGGGGACCAGAGCGTGGCGAGCTCGGCGGAGGCGTAGCGTCCGGCGAGGACGTTCGGGATGCGGGGCTTGGCGGGCGCAGAAGTCACGTGTCCAGAGTCTACTGGCGGTTTGTGCAGGCCAGCGCCACGCCCCCGTTCGGCGGAACCTACGAAAGTGCCCCGATGGGGCGTGGGGCCGTATTCGACGGGTGGCTCCGCCGCGTGGGCGCGGCCGGCTGCGACGCGCCGCGGACGGACGACGGCCGAGCCCGTGAGGCTATGCCGGGCCCTCGTACGGCAGCAGCTCCGGCCGCTTCGCCGGGCGGCCGTCCCCCGAGGAGCGGCCGGTCAGGCGCCGGCCTATCCACGGCAGCAGGTGCTGCCGGGCGAAGCGCGCGTCCGCCACCCGGCGCGTCACCCAGCCCGGCGGGAGGCTCGCCGGTATCGGCACCTGCCACTCGGTGTCCTCAGGCTCGTACCCGAGCGTCTGCCACACCGCCTCGGCGACCCGGCGGTGCCCCTCGGCCGTCAGGTGCAGCCGGTCCACGTCCCACAGCCGGGGGTCGCTGAGGGAGGGCGCCCCGTACAGGTCGACGACGAGCGCGCCGTGCTTGCCGGCCAGCTGGTCCACGCAGGCGAACAGCTCCTCCATGCGCGGCCGGAACCGCTCCAGCACCGGGCCCTGGCGGCCGGGGCTGCGCATCAGCACCAGCTGCCCGCAGGACGGTGCCAGCCGCTCCACGGCCTCGGTCAGCAGGTCTTTCACGCGGCCCATGTCGCACTTGGGGCGCAGGGTGTCGTTCAGCCCGCCGACCAGGGTGATCACATCGGCGTTCATGGCCGCCGCCGTGTCCACCTGCTCGTCGACGATCTGCCGGATCAGCTTTCCGCGCACGGCCAGGTTGGCGTACCGGAAGTCCGGCGTGCGGGCGGCCATCCGCCCGGCGAGCAGGTCGGCCCAGCCCCGGTAGGAGCCGTCGGGCAGCAGGTCCGACATGCCCTCGGTGAAGGAGTCGCCGACCGCGACCAGGCTGCGGTACGGGGGAGGTGTGGGATTCGTCTGCATGGCGTCAGCGATGGTATCCCGGCGCCATACCCGTCGGTCGGTCGCCCTGCGTTCCCCACGGGACCCGGGTCCGGGCCCCGGGTCGGGCGCCGTCGCACCACCCGCGCGATCAGCTCGGGGCGGGCTGCCCGAACAGCTGCCGCAGCACGTCCTCCATGGTCACCAGGCCGGCCAGCCGGCCGTCGTCGCCGAGCACCGCCGCCAGATGCGTACGGCTGCCGCGCATCGCCGTGAGCACGTCGTCCAGCGGGGTCTTCTCCCGCACCCGCGCGATGGGCCGCATGTCCCGCAGCCGGAACGGCACGTCCCGCGGCGAGGCGTCCAGCGCGTCCTTGACGTGCAGGTAGCCCACGATCCGCCGGCCCGCGTCGACCACGGGGAACCGGGAGAAGCCCGACTGGGCCGACAGCCCCTCCAGCTCCTCCGGAGTGACACCCACGCGTGCGTACACCACCCGCTCCAGTGGCACCACGACGTCCCGCACGGGCCGGCTGCCCAGCTCCAGGGCGTCGTGCAGCCGCTCCTGCGCCCGGTCGTCGATCAGGCCGGCCTGGCTGGCGTCCTTGACGATCTCGGCGAGTTCCGTGTCCGTGAAGGTCGCCGCGACCTCGCCCTTGGCATCCACCCTGAGCAGCTTCAGCAGCCCGTTCGCGAACGCGTTCACCGTGAAGATCACCGGGCGCAGTGCCCGGGACAGCGCGACCAGCGGGGGGCCGAGCAGCAGCGCGCTGCGCACCGGTTCCGCGAGCGCGATGTTCTTCGGGACCATCTCGCCCAGCAGCATGTGCAGATAGGTCGCGAGGGCCAGCGCGATCACGAACGACACGGCGTGGCCCGCGTTCACGGGCACGCCGACCGCGTGGAACACCGGCTCCAGCAGATGCGCGATCGCCGGCTCGGCGACCACGCCCAGGACCAGCGTGCACAGCGTGATACCGAGCTGCGCGGCGGCCAGCAGCGCCGAGACGTGCTCCAGGCCCCACAGCACGCTCCTCGCCCGCCGGTCGCCCTCCTGCGCGAGCGGCTCGACCTGCGAGCGGCGCACGGAGATCAGTGCGAACTCCGCGCCGACGAAGAAGGCGTTGACGACCAGGGTCGCCAGGCCGATCAGCAGCTGTACGGCGGTCATCGCGCCTCCCCCGTGGTCTCGTCGGTCCGTTCGTCGTCCAGTGGCGCGTGCAGCAGCACCCGCGCCGCCCGGTGGCCCGAGGCGTCCACCACGTCCAGCCGCCAGCCCGCGACCGCGACCGTGTCACCGGTCACCGGTATCCGGCCCAGCAGGGTCGCGACCAGGCCGGCCAGCGTCTCGTACGGCCCCTCGGGCGCCCGCAGGCCCACGCGCGCGAGCTGGTCGACCCGGGTGGCACCGTCGGCCGAGTACAGGGCCCGGCCGTCCCCGTCCGCCCCCGCGGGGGCCAGGTCGGGTGTCTCGTGCGGGTCGTGCTCGTCCCGTACCTCGCCGACGACCTCCTCGACGATGTCCTCCAGGGTCGCCACGCCGGCCGTGCCGCCGTACTCGTCGATGACGACGGCCATGGTGTGCCTGCCGCCCAGCCGGTCCAGCAGGCGGTCGACGGTCAGGGACTCGGGCACGAGCAGCGGCTGGCGCATCACCTGGGCGACCGTGCGGTGGCGGCGCTCGTCGGCGGGGACGGCCAGCACATCCTTGATGTGGGCGGTCCCGACGACCGAGTCGAGGGTGCCCCGGTAGACCGGGAAGCGGCTCAGCCCGGTGGCCCGGGTCGCGTTGGCCACGTCCTCGCAGGTCGCCTGGGTGTCCAGGGCGACGACCTGGACGCGCGGGGTCATCACGTTCTCCGCCGTGAGGTCGGCCAGGTTCAGCGTGCGCACGAACAGCTCGGCGGTGTCGGGCTCCAGCGCGCCCTCCTTGGCGGAGTGCCGGGCGAGCGCCGCCAGCTCCTGCGGTCCGCGTGCGGAGGCCAGCTCCTCGGCGGGTTCGATGCCGAGCCTGCGGACGAAGCGGTTGGCCGTGTTGTTCAGATGCGTGATGAAGGGCCGGAAGGCGGCGCTGAACCAGCGCTGCGGATTGCCCACCCGCTTGGCCACGGCCAGCGGCGAGGAGATCGCCCAGTTCTTCGGCACCAGCTCGCCGACGACCATCAGGAACACCGTCGACAGGGCCGTACCGAGCACCAGGGCGGCCGAAGCGGCCGTGCCGCCCGACAGCCCCATCGCCCGGAACGGACCGGCGAGCAGCTTGGCGATGGACGGCTCGGCGAGCATGCCGACCACCAGGTTGGTCACGGTGATGCCGAGCTGGGCGCCGGAGAGCTGGAAGGTGAGGTTCCGTACGGCCTTCAGGGCGCCGGGGGCGCCGCGTTCGCCACGCTGGGCGGCCCGTTCCAGCTCGCCGCGCTCCACCGTGGTCAGCGAGAACTCCGCCGCCACGAAGGCACCACAGGCGAGCGACAGCAGGATCGCCACCAGGAGGAGGAGCACTTCGGTCATCGGGTCACCCCCGTCCCATGATCGGACAGGGCAGGTCGGGTCGCGCGGTGGCGCGTACCGGGAGGCTCGCCCATGGGCGGACGCTCACAACCTTTCATAGAGGGCCGAGTGCTCCCTCAATGGTAAAGGATGAGCAAAGAGTGCTCGGCGGCTCACTCGGTGAGCGGCTTCACCCAGCGCCGCCAGTGCTCCTGCGGGCCGTACCCCGCCGCGCTCCACGCATGGTGCGCCTGCTCGTTGCGCACCAGCACCATCGCGTCCGCGCGCCGCCCGCCGAGCCGTACGAACCGGTCCTCGGCGGCGGCCAGCAGCGCCGAACCGATGCCCTGCCGGCGCCGCTGCGGGCACACCGCGAGCCGGTACAGATGGCAGCGCCAGCCGTCGAAGCCCGCGATCACCGTGCCCACCAGCTCGTCGTCGCTCTCGGCCAGGATCAGCGCCCCCGGGTCGCGGGCGACCAGCCGCTCCACCCCCTCCCGGTCGTCGCTGATGCTGGTGCCCTCGGCCGCTGTCTTCCAGAAGGCGAGAACGATGTCGAGGTCGGCGTGCGCCGCCGGGCGTATACGCAGGTTGGTCATGTGATCATCGGAGCACGGCGTGGGTGCCCCGCGTGCGGGTTTTCATCATGCGGACTCCTCGCGCAGTCGCTCCATCACCGGCGCGAAGGCCTCCATGTACGGCTCCAGGACCGTCAGGTACGAGAATCCGAACCGCTCGCGCTGGGCCCGCACCCGTGCGACGACGTCCTCCAGCGGGCCGGCCAGCACGATGGGCAGGGCCAGCGCGTCGTCCACGGTCAGCTGCGACTGCCGCTCCAGCAGCGGCTTCAGCACGGGCTCGGGATCGTCGGTGACCGCGACGAGCTGGAGGAGCAGGTTCAGCTCCGCCGGTTCCGCGCGGTCCGCCGCCAGGTGCCGGTAGCGCGCCACCCGCTCGTCCAGCTCATCGGCGGTGAGCGGCTCCAGATCTCCCGGAGTCCTTCCCGGCCGGGCTCCGGTGAAGGCCGCGATGTCCGCGTGCTCGGCGGTCAGCCGCAGCATCCGGTCGCCGTTGGCGCCGATCAGCAGCGGGACCCGGGACTGGGCGGGCCGAGGCTGGTGTTCCGGTGAGCCGAGCAGCCGGCCCAGTTCGGCGACCGTACGGCGCAGGTGGTCCACCCGCTCGCCCGGCGAGCCGTACGGCAGCCCGGCCGTCTCGTGCTCGGCCGGCACGTACCCGGTGCCCAGGCCGAGTTCGAGGCGCCCACCGGTGAGCGCGTCCGTGGTCGCCACCTCGCGGGCCAGCAGCGCCGGATTCCAGAAGCCCGCGTTGAGCACGAACGTGCCCAGCCGGGGCCGCTCGGTCGCCTCCGCCGCCGCGACCAGTGCCGGGAACGGGGCGGTCATCCCCAGGTGATCCGGCACGAGGATCACGTCGTACCCCAGCTTCTCGGCCCGCCGGCACTTGGCGCGCCACTCGGCGGCGGGTGCGGGCGTGAGCAGATTGACCCCGAAGCGGAACGGGCGTGACATGAACTCTCCTCGTCAGCAGGTGACTTGAGCCTGGACCTGCGATTCCATCATGTCCGCCCCGCGCTCGGCAGGCGCCCTCACTCGTGGGCGATCGCCGCCAGTATGTTCATCCGAGACGCCCGCAGCGCCGGCAGCAGAGCCGCGACCACGCCCACCACCGCCGCACCGATCACGACGGCGACGATCGTCGGCCAGGGGAACGCCAGCGCCGTCAGCCCCCGCAGGGCCAGCACCTGCTGCATGCACACACCCCACACCAGCCCCAGCGCCAGCCCGAGGACCGCGCCGAACACCGCGATCACCACCGATTCCAGCCGGATCATCCGGCGCAGCTGCCGTCGCCCCAGCCCGATCGCGCGCAGCAGCCCGATCTCGCGGGTGCGCTCCACCACCGACAGGGCGAGGGTGTTGACCACACCGAGCACGGCGATGACGATCGCGAGGCCGAGCAGCGCGTACACCAGGTAGAGCAGGACGGCGATCTGGTTGTGGACCAGCTGCTTGTAGTCGCTCTGATTGCGCACCTGCACCTGCGGGAACGGCTTGAGCGCCCGTTCCAGGCGGGGCCGCAGATCCTGCGGCTTCGTTCCGGCGGCCGCGTTGACGTAGAGAGCCGAGTCCTGGGCGCCCGGCGTGTACTTGCCGAGGGTGGCGAGGCCGAAGTACAGGCCTCCCTGGGCGCCGAAGCCCTGCGCCGTCTCCTGGTCGGTGAGCGCCCCGACGGTCAGCTCCGCGTGCCGTCCGCCCGGGAACTCGACCGGGAGGACGCTGCCGACGCGCACGCCGTGGTCCCGGGCGAAGTCGGCATTCATGGCGAGGTGCCCGGGCGCCAGCGCGGCCCGCGAGGTGCCCCGCGCGTAGGTGAGGTGCACAACGTCGTCCAGTCCGGGCCCGTACGCGACGGCGGACGTGCGGACCTCGCCCCCTTCCGGCACGCGTACGGCGACCGGGGTGAGCCGCTGCGGTACGACCAGCCCGACGCCGCGCGTGCGGGCCACGCTGTGCCGCACCTCTTCGGTGAAGGGGGCGAAGTTGCTGTTCTGGACGATGAAGTCGGCGCCGAGGTTCTTGTCGATCTGCCGGTCGAACGAGGCCGACATCGAGGCGCTCGCCACCGACATCCCGCCGACCAGCGCCAGGCCCACCATGAGCGCGGCGGCCGTGGCGCCCGTACGGCGCGGATTGCGCAGCGCGTTGCGCTGGCTCATCCGGCCGACCGGGCCGAACAGAGCGGGGAAGGCCGCGCCCAGGACCCGGATGACCGGCCGTACCAGCAGCGGGCCGCCCACCACGGTCGCGATCAGCGTCAACACCACGCCTAGCCCCAGCAGCGAGGCCGCCTGCGCGGTCTTCGTGGCCGCCGCGCACCCGGCCAGCGCCGCAGCCCCGGCCGCCCCGACCACCGCACCGGCGATCGCCCGCGCCTTCAACGGCTTGCCCACACCGGCGACCTCGGCGTCGGCGAGCGCCGCCATCGGGGAGACGGCCGCCGCGCGCCGCGCGGGCAGATAGGCGGCCACGAAGGTGACACCGAGACCGACGACGTACGCCGCGACGGGTGTGCCCCAGCCGATGACCATCTCCGTGGCCTTCAGGTTCATCCCGAACGCGCTCATCAGCCGGATCAGCCCCAGCGCCAGCCCGACACCGGCCAGGAGGCCGAGTGTCGAACCGACCAGCCCGAGCAGCAGCGCCTCCGTCAGCACCGAGCGCCGCACCTGCCTGCGGTCCGCGCCGAGTGCCCGCAGCAGGCCGAGCTCGCGCGTGCGCTGGGCGATCAGCATGGAGAAGGTGTTGACGATGAGGAACACGCCCACGAGCAGCGCGACACCGGCGAAGCCCAGCATCACGTACTTGATCACGTCCAGGAAGGTGCCGAGGCTGGCCGCCGCCGACTTGGCCTGTTCGCCGGCGGTCTTCACGTCGTAGGTGCCGGCCCCGAGCGTCTGGCCGACACGCTTCTTGAGCTGCGCGTCGGTCACTCCAGGCGCGGCGTCCACCGAGATGCTGGTCGCCCTGGCCGCCGACCCGAGCAGTTCGCGGCCCGCGACCGCGGGGTCCAGGAAGACCAGGGCCGCCCCGGGGTTGGTGGTGGTGAACGTGGCGATGCCGACCACCCGCGCCCGGACCGTGCCCGGCTGCGCCTGCACGGTCAGCGTGTCGCCGATCCGTACGTGCCTCTTGCCGGCCGTGTCGGCGTCCAGCAGCACCTCACCCGCACCGTGCGGCGCACGGCCGGAGGTCAGCTT
Organism: Streptomyces filipinensis; assembly: GCF_014649495.1. Lineage (GTDB taxonomy): Bacteria > Actinomycetota > Actinomycetes > Streptomycetales > Streptomycetaceae > Streptomyces > Streptomyces filipinensis. The sequence goes on from NZ_BMTD01000025.1 coordinate 53,660, forward strand.
CACCGGGCTGCGGTGTGTGACGTACCAGGCCATCGCGATCGTCGGGGCGCCGGTGGTCGGGCCGACGGACTTGTTGTGGGCGTCGACCACGACGGCGTTCTCCACCGACACCTCGGCACGGGCCGCCGTGACCCCGTCGACCCGCGCCACGCGGTCCCGCAGTGCGGCGGGCAGGGTCTGCACCGAACCGCTGAGCCGGGCCGACCTCAGATCCTGCTTCGGCTGGACCGTGACATCGGCGGCGGTGGAGGCGAACAGCCGGTCGAAGGTGCGCGTGACGGTGTCGGAGAAGATCAGGCTGCCCGCGACGAACGCCACGGACAGGATCACGGCCAGCGCGGACAGCGCGAGCCGCCCCTTGTGCGCGAGGAAACTCCTCAGGGTCGCCTTGAGCACCGGGTCAGTCCTCCCGGGCGACGGCGTCGCCGCCGGATCGGGCCCGGACCATGTCGGGGCCGGCGGCCTGCGGGCTCCCACCAGGGAAGACGCGCATGCGTTCCAGCACCGCCTCGGCCGTCGGCCGGGCCATCTCGTCCACGATCCGCCCGTCGGCGAGGAACAGCACGAGGTCGGAGTGGGCGGCGGCGCCCGGGTCGTGCGTGACCATGACGACCGTCTGCCCGAGATCGTCCACCGCGCCGCGCAGGAAGCCCAGCACCTCCAGGCCGGCCCGCGAGTCCAGGTTCCCGGTCGGCTCGTCGGCGAAGATCAGTTCCGGCCGGGAGGCCAGTGCCCGGGCACAGGCGACGCGTTGCTGCTGGCCGCCGGAGAGCTGGGCGGGCCGGTGCGTCAGACGCCCGCGCAGCCCCAGGGTGTCGATGACCTGGTCCAGCCACGGCTGGTCGGGCTTGCGGCCCGCGATGTCCATCGGCAGGGTGATGTTCTCCGCGGCCGTCAGCGTCGGGATGAGGTTGAACGACTGGAACATGAACCCGACCCGGTCCCGCCTGAGACGGGTCAGCTCCCGTTCCCGCAATCCGGTGATCTCGGTGTCGCCCAGCCACACCTGACCGGCGGACACCGTGTCGAGCCCCGCCAGACAGTGCATCAGCGTGGACTTCCCGGAGCCCGAGGGCCCCATCACGGCGGTGAAACGGCCGCGCGCGATGTCGACGTCCACCGAGTCCAGGGCGATGACGGCCGTCTCGCCGGAACCGTAGGTCTTGGTCAGCCCGTGGGCGCGGGCCGCGACTCCGCCGTTCGGCGCGCGGCCCGGGGCGTGCTGCGCAGCTGGTGTGGACAAGACCGCCTCCCGGTCGCTTGAAACGCCCGTTCCGGGCGAGCGTAAGGGACATGCCGTCCCGGCGCAGCGCTTACGCACCCCCTTGCCTTGCTAGCACCTCGGCGCTAGCGTCGAAGCATGGCGAAGACCCAGCTGAACGTGCGCGTGGACGAGGGCACCGCCCGCGCGGCCCGCGAACGCGCCCTGGCCCGCGGCATCAGCGTCAACCGCTATATCGAAGAGCTGGTCAGACAGGACACCGGGGAACCCGGCCGTACGTTCGTCGAGGCCGCCGCCGACTTCATGAAGCAGTACGAGTCCGTGTTCGCCGAGGAGTTCACCGAGACCCGCGGCACCGGCGCCGGGGACGGCCGCTGATCCCTTGAACGAGCTCAGCATCGACCTCGCCTGGCTCCTCATGCTCGCCGAGCAGAAGACGCCCGGGGACCCGCAGGTCACGGACTGGGGCGCGCTGGTCGCCGCCGTCGCCCGGCACCGGGCCGAGATATTCGGCGTGCCGGTCTACGACACCCCGTACGCCCGCGCCGCCTCCCTGCTCCAGCTGCTGATCCACCTGCCGGCACTGGAGCGCTCCAACGCACTGTTCGCCTCGGCGGTCGCCTACGCCTATCTGGTCGCCAGCGGCGTGAAGGTGGTCACCACACCCGAGCAGGTGCGCGACCTCGCCCGGCTGGTGAAGCAGGGCACGGCCGACGTGGACGAGATCGCGCGGGAGCTGCGGCGCTGGAGCCTGTGATCAGCGCGCGGCCGGCTCGTCCGGACGCCAGGCGACGCCCAGCGCGCAGTACGAGGACGGCAGCGGCGGACCCTTCTCGGGCATCAGCACCCGGCGGTGCGGGCCGAGGGTGAACCCCGCCTCGCGCAGCGCGGTCACCGGCTGGCGGGCCACGTGACATCCGCCGGTCAGCGGGGGCCACAGGGTCCGGTCCAGCGTGCGCTGGGTCAGTGTCATGAGGGGGCCGCCGCCTTGCCCGTGCTCGAAGAACCGCACCTGGCCGCCCGGCCTGAGCACCCGCCGTACCTCGCTCAGCGCCCGTCGCACGTCCCGCACGCTGCACAGCACCAGGGACAGCACGGCCGCGTCGAAGGCCTCGCTCTTGACCGGCAGCGCCTCCGCGGCGCCCGGCACCACGTCGACCGGCACCTGGGCCCGCAGGGCCGATTCGAGTGCCAACTTCCTGAGCAGGGGCTCCGGTTCGATCGCCACGACCTCCGCGACGGTGCCCGGATAGTGCGAGAAGTTCAGCCCGTTGCCCGCGCCGATCTCGATCACCCGCCCGGACAGTCCAGCGAGCAGGCGCTCGCGCACGCCGGCCATGCCCAGCCGGGTCTCGGCGCTCACGCTGTACCGGGCGTAGCAGCGGGCGAACAGCGGATGGTGCACGGGGCTCCGCGTCACCTTGTCGGAGCCGGAGGACAGCAGCCGCATGGCGAACCTCCCGGGACGGACGGCCTAGGAGGAGTGTCCCCCGCGAAGCGCTGCCGCACCCTCAGAACGACCAGGGGGCTCCGCGGAGGGCTGCGGCCCCTTAGGGACCGCCCGGGGGCTTTGCGGAGGGCTGCGGCCCCTCAACGACCGCCGGGGGCTTCGCGGAGGGCTGCCGCACCTCAGGACCGCCAGGGGCTTCGCGGAGGGTGGGCCGCGCACAGCGGGGCTCTGCCCCGCACCCCGCCAGGGGCTCCGCCCCTGGACCCCGCCCCGCCCACCCACCACCCGACTCGGTCGGCTGGAGGGCGGACCCGCCACAGCTCCCGTCCGCGGGAGGGCGAACTGCCCGCGCGGCTCGGCCGGCTGGGGGGGGGGCGGCTTGCCACCGGCTCGGCCAGCTGGGGGGCGGCTTGCCACCGGGCTCGGTCAGCCGGGGGGGGGCTTGCCACCGGGCTCGGTCAGCTGGGGGGCGGCTTGCCACCGGGCTCGGTCAGCCGGGGGGCGGCGGCCCACCGTTGGGCCAGGTCGGCTGGGCGGCCCGCCGTCGACCTCCCTCGGCTGGAGCGTGGGGCGCCGTCGGTCTCGGCGGGCTGGAGGGTGGTCTGTGGTCGGTGTTGGCGAGCTGGAGGCCAGGGCCTTCTGTGGGGGTTGGCGGGCTGGGGGTCGGCTTGCCGTCGGGCTTGGTTGGCTGGGGCCCCCGTCGGCCTCCCAGCCGGCCGACGGGCCTCCGGCGTGGCTCGGTCGGCTGGGGGAGTCGGCTCGTCACCGGGCTTGGCAGGCTGGCAGGGCTCGGTCGGTTGGGCGGCCCGCCGTCGGTCTTTCCCGGCCGGAGAGCCGCCGACGGAGTGCCCCGGTGGGAGGGGCCCGCCGGCCGGCTGGGCGGCCGGGGCGGGCCTTCGGGGACGGTTCGTCACCGGCTTCGTCGGTTACGGCGCCTCGCGGGTTCGGAACGCCTCCGCGTCCCAGGTGCCGTCCAGGCGGGGGGCCAGCCAAGCCGGCGCCGCCGCGCGGAAGTCCGCCGGGGGGAGTGCTCCCGCCCCGCAGGGAACCGCCCCGAGGAGGGGCGCGCCCGCCACCTCCGGCAGGTCGGTGACGTTGCAGCGGGTGGCGAGGTCGGGGGAGCCGGGCCAGCTGCCGATCACGATGCCCGCCAACTCCAGCCCCCGGCGCCGCAGCTCCAGTGCCGTCAGCTCCGTCGTGTTGAGCGTCCCCAGACCGGCCTGGGCGACGACCAGCACCGGTGCGTCCAGCAGCCCGGCCGCGTCGGCCAGGGTGCCGCCGGCCGCGTCGAACCGGACGAGCAGCCCGCCCGCCCCCTCGACCAGCACCAGGTCGTGCTCGGCGGCCAGCTTGGCCGCCCGGTCGGCCACCTCGTGCGGGTGCACGGGGGCCATGCCGGCCCGCCGGGCCGCCGTACCGGGCGCCAGCGGCTCCGGATAGCGGGCCAGTTCGGTGGCCGTCACCGCACCCGCGAGCCGCACGACCTCGTCGGCGTCCCCGCGTTCGTCCGGCCGTACCCCCGTCTGGGCCGCCTTCAGCACGGCCACCGAGCGCCCCGCCGCGAGCGCCGCGGCGGCGACGGCTGCGGTGGTGACGGTCTTGCCGACCTCCGTGCCCGTGCCCGTGATCACCAGTACCGGCATGTCATCCCTCCCGCGCCGCGGCGCACACCGCTCGCGCGATCCGTGTCACGTCCTCGTCCGTGCAGACGTACGGCGGCATCGTGTAGATCAGGTCGCGGAACGGGCGCAGCCACACGCCCTCCCGCACGGCGGCCGCGGTGGCCGCGGCCATGTCCACCTCGTGGTCCAGCTGGACGACGCCGATGGCCCCGAGGACGCGGACGTCCCGTACGCCAGGCAGTTCGCGGGCCGGCGACAGCCCGTCCCACAGGCCCGTCTCGATCCGCTTGACCTCCGCCCGCCAGTCCTGCCCGAGCAGCAGCTCGATGGAAGCGCAGGCGACGGCCGCCGCCAGCGGGTTGCCCATGAACGTCGGCCCGTGCGCGAGCACCGGCACCTCGCCGCGCGAGATGCCGTCGGCGATCCGCGCGGTGCACAGCGTGGCGGCCAGCGTCAGATAGCCGCCGGTCAGTGCCTTGCCCACGCACATCACATCCGGGGTGACGCCCGCGTGCTCCGCCGCGAACAGCGCGCCGGTGCGGCCGAAGCCGGTGGCGATCTCGTCGAACACCAGCAGCACGTCGTGCGCGTCGCACGCCTCGCGCAGCACCCGCAGATACGCGGGGGAGTGGAAGCGCATCCCGCCCGCGCCCTGCACGACCGGCTCCACGATCACCGCGGCCAGCTCGTCCGCGTGGCGGGCGATCAGTTCGCGCAGCTGGTCGGCGTACGACTCCTCGTACTCCGCCGGCGGCGCGTCCGCGAAGACCTGGCGGGGCAGCACGCCGGACCACAGCGCGTGCATGCCGCCCTGGGGGTCGCAGACCGACATCGGGTTCCACGTGTCGCCGTGGTAGCCGCCCCGCCAGGTCAGCATCCGCTGCTTGCGGGGCCGTCCGAGTGAGCGCCAGTACTGCAGGCACATCTTCACCGCGACCTCGACCGACACCGAACCGGAGTCGGCCAGGAAGACGTGCTCCAGGCCCGCTGGCGACATGTCGACAAGATGCTTCGCGAGCCGCACGGCGGGCTCGTGCGTGAGCCCGCCGAACATCACATGGCTCATCCGCCCGAGCTGCGCGTGCGCCGCCTCGTTGAGGACCGGGTGGTTGTAGCCGTGGATCGCCGACCACCAGGAGGACATGCCGTCCACCAGCTCGCCCGAGCCGTCGGCGAGCCGGAGCCGGACCCCGCTCGCCGACTCCACGACCAGCGGCTCGGCACGGCCGGGCATCGGGCCGTACGGGTGCCACACATGCCGGCGGTCCAGTTCCAGCAGTTCGGGCACGCTCAGGCCGGGCAGGTCAGGCATTGGGCGCGAGGTCCGTTCCGGCACCCCGGCGGCGGACCGCCACGAGGTCGGTGCGCGCCTCCTGCGCGGCCGGCGCGCTCGCCGTACCGGCCGTGCCGCACGTGGCAGCCGCCGTACCGCACGCGTCCGCGCCCTCGTGCGAGCCGCAGCCCTCGTGCGAGCCGCAGACGGAGCCGCCTCCGGCGCTCCCGCGCGAGCCGCAGCCGCCCGCGGCCTCGACCCGGTGCTCCGGCAGCGTCACCTCACCGGCGCCCTCCACCTCGAACCCGGCGTCCGCGACCATCTCCAGGTCGGCCTTGCCGGCCTGGCCCTCGCTGGTCAGGTAGTCGCCGAGGAAGATCGAGTTGGCGAGGTGCAGCGCGAGCGGCTGCATCGTGCGCAGGTGGACCTCGCGGCCGCCCGCGATGCGGACCTCCACGTCCGGGCAGACGAACCGGACCATCGCGAGGATCCGCAGGCAGCGCTGCGGGGTGAGGTTCCACTCCTTGGCCAGCGGGGTGCCCTCGAAGGGGATGAGGAAGTTCACCGGCACCGAGTCCGGGTCCAGGTCGCGCAGCGAGAAGACCACGTCGACCAGGTCCTCGTCGCTCTCGCCCATGCCCGCGATCAGCCCGGAGCAGGCGGACAGGCCGGCCGCGTGCGCCTTGTTCACCGTGTCCACCCGGTCGGCGTACGTGTGGGTGGTGGTGATGTCCCCGTACGTGGACTCCGAGGTGTTGAGGTTGTGGTTGTACGCGTCCGCGCCCGCCTCGCGCAGCCGCTCGGCCTGGCCGTCGGAGAGCAGACCGAGGCACGCGCACACCTCGACGGCCTCGTTCTGCTCCTTGATCGCCTTGATGGTCTCCGAGACCCGGTCGACGTCCCGGTCCGTCGGGCCGCGTCCGCTGGCCACCAGACACACCCGCTTGGCGCCTCCGGCCAGTCCCGCGGCGGCGGCCTGGGAGGCCTCGTCGGGCTTGAGCCAGGTGTACTTCAGGATGTCGGCCTTGGAGCCGAGCCGCTGGGAGCAGTAGGAGCAGTCCTCCGGGCACAAGCCGGACTTGAGGTTGACGAGGTAGTTCAGTTTCACGCGGCGGCCGAACCAGTGCCGGCGCACCTTGCCGGCCGCGGCCACCACATCGAGCAGGTCGTCGTCAGAGGTGGCCAGTACGGCGAGTGCTTCCTCGCGGGTCGGCAGCTCGCGCCGAAGCCCCTTGTCCACCAGCGTGTTCAGCAGGTCCATGAGGTCCGATCCTGTCCTACGGGGCCGCCCTGGGCCAAGGAGAGTTTGCACAACGGAGACGGATCACCGTGTGGGTATTGCCACACCCTGGGCGGCTGGTCGTGCCGCTAGTGTCTGTCCGCTACCTACAAAATCATCGGAGGAGCCATGGCGTTCGGCTGGATCGAGGAGCAGGCGGAGGCGCGTCGCCGCGCCGGACTGGTACGGACCCTGCGCCCGCGACCGGCCGACTCGCCGCTGCTGGATCTGGCGAGCAACGACTACCTGGGCCTCGCCCACCACCCGGAGGTCACGGAGGGAGCGGCGGGGGCCGCCCGGGTCTGGGGCGGCGGCTCGACCGGCTCCCGGCTGGTCACCGGCACCACCGAGTTGCACACCGAGCTGGAGCGCGAGCTGGCCGCGTTCTGCGGCTTCGAGGCCGCGCTGGTCTTCTCCTCCGGATACGCCGCGAACCTGGCCGCGGTCACGGCACTCGGCCCGCACGGCTCGCTGATCGTCTCCGACGCGGGCAACCACGCCTCGCTCATCGACGGCTGCCGGCTCGCCCGCGGCGAGAGGCAGGTCGTCGGGCACGCCGACCCGGAGGCGGTGCGCAAGGCCCTGGCCGGTCATCAGGGACCGGCGATCGTCGTCTCCGACACGGTGTTCTCGGTCGACGGTGACCGGGCGCCGCTGGCCGAGCTGGCCGAGGCGTGCCGGGAGCACGGCGCGGGACTGGTCGTGGACGACGCGCACGGGCTCGGGGTGCTGGGCGACGGCGGCCGGGGCGCGCCGCAGGCGGCGGGGCTGGCCGGCGCCGCGGACGTGGTGGTCACGGCCACCCTGTCCAAGTCGCTGGGCAGTCAGGGCGGAGTGGTGCTCGGCCCGGCGCGCGTCATCGACCACCTGGTCAACGCGGCGCGGACCTTCATCTTCGACACGGGCCTGGCCCCCGCCGCGGCCGGCGCCGCGCTCGCGGCCCTGCGGCTGCTCGTCCGCGAACCGCAGCGGGCGGCGCGCGCCCGTGAGGTGGCCGCGGAACTGCACGCACGGCTGACCGCCGCGGGTCTGGAAGCGGTACGTCCGGACGCCGCGGTGGTCTCCGTGCGGGCTCCGTCCCCGGAACAGGCCGTGCGCTGGGCGGCGGACTGCCGTACGGCAGGGCTGGCCGTGGGCTGCTTCCGTCCTCCCTCCGTGCCCGACGGCATCTCACGGCTGCGGCTGACCGCCCGCGCGGACCTGTCCGGGGCCGAGATCGAACGCGCTGTACGTGTGATCGGCGAAACGCGACCATGAGTCGGCGTGACACGGCCGTGCTGCGCGCGTGGTCGTCTTCGGTCAGAGGGCGGTGAGGAACCCGCTCCAGCTCTCGGCGGTGAAGAGGAGTGCGGGTCCGGCCGGACGCTTGGAGTCGCGTACGGCGAGCCGTCCGGCCCAGGGGCCGGATCGCGGCCGGGCCGTCTCCACGCAGTTGTTGGCTCCCGTGCTGTAGCTGCTGCGCAGCCAGCACACGTCGTGCAGGTCGGTACTGGCAGGGACGTTCCGAGGCAGTGCTGACATGGTGCCTCCTTACGCGCCGTCACCTATCCCGGCGATGTAATCCAACGTGTCCTCGGGCGAAAGAGCGTGCATCCGAAGGGTGTCGAAGGCCTCCGAGTAGGCCATGAGGTCTTCTTTCCGCTCCAGGTAGAGGCTACTCGTCAACTGGTCGAGAACAACCACGTCCAGATCAGAAGTGCTCGGAAATGAGAAGATAACGAAAGGCCCGGTGAGGCCGACATGCGCTCCCGAGCCGAAGGGCAGCACCTGCAGCCTCACCTGGGGCAGCCGGGCCGCCTCCGTGAGCCGCTCCAGCTGCCGGTTCATCACCTCGGGGCCGCCCACCTCGCGGCGCAGCACCGCCTCGTCCAGCACCGCGCACAGGGTCAGCGGCGGGTCGGCGCGGAGCACGTCCTGCCTGGCCAGCCGCACCTCCACCAGCGCGTCCAGGCGTTCCTCGTCGAGGCCCTTCACGGCAGCCCGGGTGACCGCGCGGGCGTACTCGGGGGTCTGCAGCAGACCGGGTACGACCGTGGTCTCCAGCGTGCGCATCGCGCTCGCCTGCGACTCCAGGCTGATGAAGTCGCGGTACGTGGACGGCAGCACCCCGCGGTAGGCGTGCCACCAGCGGTACCGGTCTCCGGCGCCCTCGGAGCCCGCCAGCATCAGCAGCAACTCGCGCAGCTGTTCGTCCTGGACCTCGTAGGCGTCCAGGAGTAACCGCACATCGGCTGGTTTCACGCCGCTGGCACCGGTCTCGATACGGCTCACCTTCGACTGGTGCCAGCCGACCAGCCGGGCGGCCTCACCGCTCGTGAACCCGGCGCCGGTCCGTAGCGTGCGCAGTTCGGCGCCCAATTTGCGACGGCGGACTGCCGGCCCGTTCTGCATGGGCTCCTCCTTACTCCTTCCGGGCCGCCCAAATACGGTCTCGCGTCGCAGAGTTCACCGCTTCGGGCGACAGATATATGCATATCTTGGTGGATCGCTCCCCGTGACCGGCCCGGTGATGGCAGTCTGACGAGCAAGCACCAGTCCGGGACCGTACTCGAACCATCCGCTCCGTGTCGGACTGCGGTCCCGTGGGAAAAAGGACGACGTCGCCATGGCAGACCATCTGGAAGCATCCGTCACTCTGCCGAGCGATCCCGCCTCGGTGTCCGCCGCCCGCTCCTATGTCGTGGGCACGCTTGAGGAGTGGGGCCTGCCGGCGAACACCGACGTGGCCGACACCGTGCGGCTCATCGTCTCCGAACTCGCCACGAACGCCGTACAGCACACCTTCGGCCAGTCACCCACCTTCACGGTCGACATCGCGCTGGACCGTGACGAACATCTGCGCATCGGCGTCACGGACAGCCATCCCCGATTCCCGAAGAGACTGCCCGCGGCGGTTCAGCAGGACAACGGCCGAGGCATGGTCATCATCCGCTGGCTCACCGCCGAGTGCGGCGGCAGGCTCCGCGTCCGCCCCACGCGCGAGGGCGGCAAGACGGTCTCCATCGAACTGCCCTGGACCCTCCCGGCCGAGCCGGTCGGGGCAGGGGGCCCGCAGGAGCCGTAGCCCTCCGGGCGGGGGCGGGGCTGGTGCGGTCCCCTTTCGCTGTGGGGCGGTGTGGAGCGGTGTGGGGCGGACCCGGGCGACGGGGCTCCGGCGGCGGGGCCGGTGACAGTGACCGGGTGGTGCGAGGGAGCGGGCGGCTGCGGTCTGGTGGCGAGACCGGCGGCTGACGCGCCGGTGGCGAGGGGCCTGGAACGGCGGGCGCTGCCGTGCGTTGTCGCCGGAAGCGGGCTGGATGGCGGGGCGGGTGGTTGACGGGGCCGAGGGGTGATGGGCCGGGCGGTGAGGGGCTCGGGGCGGTGGGAGTGGCGGCGGGTCGGAGCGGGTGGGGAGGGGCTTGGGGCGGTGGGGCTCGCGATGACGGGCCGGGGTGGGCTGAGCGTGTGGAGCGGTCGGCTCCGAGGCCCCTTCGGCGGTGAGGTGACACAGCCGGGACGCTCGTCGACGTCTGGTCCGCCCGGCGGAAGTGCTCTCGCAGCGGGGCCGGACGGTGTGTCCCGGCACTCCAGGCCCGTCCAGCGGCCTGCTCGGCGCCGTACGCGCTCCGGTCCGCCCATGCCTGGGCGCAGGGGCCCTCACGGACCGTCAGGCCCGGTACCGCGCGCCGTGACGCCGGCGGTGGGGGAAGGGCCGCCTGCCCACGAAGCTCGGTGCCGGCGTTCGGACGTCACAGGCTTTCAGCCGCCGTCCGGCAGCGGCTTCCCGCACGCGGTCGCGTCGGGCCTCGTGTCCTGGCCGCGACGCTCATCCCCCGGCTCAGGCCCCCGCGGAGCGGCCCGCTCGGCCGAACGCGCCCCGGAGCAGCGCCCGGAAGGCGTCCGCGGCCGGCGACGTCTCGTCCGCGCGGTGGGCCACCGAGATCGTGCGGTGCAGGCGGCCCGCCTCCAGGGGCCGTACCCCGACCGGCGTGGCCGCCGTGCGGGCCACCATCTCCGGGACCACCGCCACACCGATCCCCGCGCTGACAAGGGCGCACACCACGGCGTACCCGGGCGTCGGCACCAGCAGCGCCGGTGTGGCGCCCGCGGCGGACAGCAGGGCCTCGATCTGCCGTCGGGCCGCATGCTGCGGCGCCATGCTGATCAGTGGCTGTCCGGCCAGCTCGGCCAGTGGCAGCCGCGAGGAGGTGCTGCTCAGCGCGTGGCCTGGCGCGGTCACCAGGACCAGTTCCTCCACCAGGACCGGCTCCAGCCGCACCGACGACGGCACGGGAACGGGCTCGGCCGGGTGGTAGGTGTGGGTCAGCGCCAGGTCCACCTCGCCGGCCGCCACCGCCGTGACCCCGGCCGGGGGGTCGTAGTCCGCGACCGACAGCGTCACGTCCGGATGCGCCCGGCGGAACGCGCTCAGCGCCGGCGGCAGCAGATGCACCCCGGCGGTCGGGAAGGTGCCGAGCCGCAGCGCCCCGCCGGTGAGTCCGGTCAGCCGCGCCAGTTCGTGCCGGGCCTGCTGGAGTTCGTCCAGCACCCGCCGGGCGCGGGCCACCAGCAGCTCGCCCGCCTCGGTCAGCCGGGCCCCGCGGTGGTGGCGGACCAGCAGGACCGTGCCCGCCTCCCGCTCCAGCTTGGCCAGCTGCTGGGAGAGGGCGGGCGGTGTGTAGCCGAGCCGGTCGGCCGCCCGGGTGATCGAGCCGGCCTCCGCCACGGCCACGAGCGCCGCCAGCCGAGTGGGGTCGTACATGCAACCAGACTAAAGCAATGCTTATGGCTCCCCGCAGGGATTCGAAATACCTGCTGAAGGCTCACGCGAGGCAGGCTGGCCGCATGGACGGACAGCTCATCGCCTTCACCGGGATCGCCGCCGGACTCGTCGCCATCCCCGGCGCCGACTTCACCGTGGTCGTACGCAACGCCCTCGTCTCACGCCGGGCCGGCGCGGTGTGCGGGCTCGGCATCGCGGGCGGACTCCTGGTGCACACCACCTTGGCGGTGGCCGGGGTCGCGGCCGTCCTGGTCGCCGTGCCCGCGCTGTTCGGTGCGCTGCAGCTGCTGGGCGGCGCCTACGTGCTGCAGCTGGGGGTGCGCAGCCTGTGGGAGCTGCGACGGCCCGCCCGAACGTCCGAGGAGGCCGCGGCCGGGGCCGGGCATCCGCTCCGGCAGGGCTTCGTCACCAACGTCCTCAACCCGAAGGCCTCGTTGACCTTCCTCAGTCTCCTGCCGCAGTTCGTGCCCGCGGGGAGCCCCGCGCTGCCCCGGACGCTGCTGCTCGCACTGATCGTGTGTGCGCTGGCGCTGGTGTGGTTCCAGGCGGTCGCGCTGCTGGTGGACCGGCTGGGCGGGTGGCTGCGCCGGCCCCGGGCCGCCCGTGGGCTCCAGGCGGGCACCGGGGTGGCGCTGGCGGTGCTGGGAGCGGCCCTGCTGCTGGAGCCGCTCCTGTCCTGACGACGGGTCAGTTCACCCTGCCGTACCAGACGCTCTTGGTCCAGATCTTCTGGAGCCTCACCACGTCCCCGGTCCTCGGCGCGTGCCAGATCTTCCCGTGGCCGGCGTAGATGCCGACGTGGTAGACGCTGGAACCCGAGTGGAAGAAGACCAGGTCACCGGCCTTGCGGCCGCCGGCCGAGATGTGGTGCGTCTTGTTGTACTGCTGGGCTGCGGTACGCGGCAGGCTCTTGCCCGCCTTCTTGAACGAATAGAGCGTCAGCCCCGAGCAGTCGAAGCGGTGCGGCCCCGTGGCCCCCCACTGGTACGGGGCCCCCTTCTTGGAGGCCGCGACCTGCAGTGCTTTTGTCGCGAGAGTCGCGGCCGAGGCGTCGGTGGCGAGACCGGGCACCGCGATCGAGCCGCCGACGGCGGCAAGGGTGAGGGCCGAGGCCGTGCCGGCCCGGGCCATGAGCGACGGGACACGATTCAGCGCAGTCATGCGCAACCCTTCGTCAGCCGCCTGTGAAGGATGACCTGTCGGATTCGGGCTGGCGAAGTTGCCCGGCCGCGATGCGGCTTCACCCCAAGGGCTGCTCGGAACCTCCGGCCGTCTGTGACGTACAGACGAACATCCGTTCCGGCGACCCGTCTTGCTTGGGTCCTCCACTCCTGCCGATCCACTCCTGTCGACCGGTCACCCGGGCGGCGGCAGGACTCGGCGTCCGCCCGGATCGCCCCGCCGTTGTGGCGGGGGCTTGTCGTCAGACAGGGATCTTCACTCACAGCTGTCTGAAAATCCCAACGGAATCGGGGATTTGTGGCGTTACTCACCACTCACCCGTTCGAGTGGACACGGCTGCGTTCGAGGCATCGTCACATCCCGGTCGTAGCCCCCGACCTGGGACGAAGCCTCTTCTTCCGCACCACGGACCCGTGCGGTGCGCAAGTCGGAAGGTCCGTAGAACGATCTGGATATACACCGGTCGGGGGTACGCCGTTCGGGCCGTTTCGGGCCCGTCCCGAACGGCGCGTGTCGACAGTCGGGTTCGTGCTGCTGGTCGGGCGTCCGGATCAGCCGACGCCGTCGGACGGGAGCGCGACGCGAGCGGTGCGACGCGCACCGTCCAGCACCCGCAAGGCCCGTGCCAACGTGTCCCCGTGCAGCTCCGTCTCGCCCCGCTGGTGCATCAACGCGAGGGCGTCACGCAGCTCTGCGGCCTTGCGCACCAGGGCCTGGGCCGCGCGCAGTCCGCCATAGGTGTCTCCGTCCCGCGCCGGATTGATCCTCCCCAGCAGGTCGGCCGCCTCCAGGTAACGGTCGATCAGATCCCCTTCGGCGCGTGTCAGTGCGGGCAGCGGCGGAAGTTCCGGCAGCATCGGCGGCTCACCTCGCGTCCGGTGCGCCGGGCGTGCTCCGCCGGCCGGGCACGATGCCGTCCACCAGACCGTAGGACAGCGCGGCGGAGGCGTCCAGGACCACGTCCCGTTCCAGGTCACCGTGCACCTGCTCCGCCGTGCGCCCGGTGTGCCGCACGAGCATCTCCTCCGTCAGCGCGCGCATGCGGGCCAACTCGTCGGCCTGGATCAGCAGGTCGCTGGGCTGGCCCTGCACCGGCTCGGGGAGCCGGGGCTGCCCGATCACCATGCGCGCGCCGGGCAGCGCGAACCGCTTGCCCGGTGCGCCGGCCGCGACCAGCAGCGCCGCGTGGGACGCGGCCTGACCCAGGCAGTAGGTGGCCACGTCGCAACTGACGTAGCCCATCGTGTCGTAGACCGCCGTCAGCGCGCTGAACGAACCGCCCGGGGAGTTGACGTACAGGGTGATGTCCCGGTCCGGGGCCGCGTGTTCCAGGTACATGAACTGCGCCATCACATCGTTCGCGGCCGCGTCGTCGAGCGCGGTCCCCAGGAAGACGATCCGGTCCTCGAAGAGCTTGCCGTAGGGGTCGAGGGTGCGCGCACCGCTGCTGGTGCGCTCGGTGAACTCGGGCAGGACATAGCGGGCGAACGCTCGGGACATGGGCATACCCCTCCTCATCGCACGGCCTCCGGCAGGCTCGGCTTCTGTAAAAAATGTACAGGACGTACGTGACGTTATGATGGGGGTATGGCCTACGAGATTCCGGTGACGCAAGCCAGGGCTGAGCTCGCCGACCTGATCAACCGGGTGGTGTACGGCGGTGAGCGCGTCGTCGTGACACGGCACGGCAAGCCGCTGGTCGCGCTGGTCTCGGCCGCTGACCTGGAGCGGCTGGACGCGCTCGACGAGCCGGCCGGGGAGCAGGTGATCAGCTCGGTCTCGGCGGTGCGGGAGGGGGGCTCCGCCACGCGCGACCAGCAGCGGTTCGGGATCGCCGCCGAGCACCGCGGACCCGGCGTGTCCTGACCTGTGCGGGTACGTGTCTGACCTGTGCGGGTATCGGACGCCCCATCGCCCGGTCATGAGTGGATCAAGGTCTGGTTAACGTCGCCGAAACTCCGGCGAACTAGCCTGCCGATCCACGCCACCAGGGGTTTTTCTGCCCGGATTGAGGACGATCCGGGGAATTGTCTGTGTGTTACACCTGTCCCCGTCGTGGTGGCTGCGGCAACCGGACCCCGCACGGTCCGGAGCGAGGACTGTGAGGTGGGACGTGCAACTGACACCGCACGAACAAGAGCGCCTGCTCATCCACGTGGCGGCGGACGTCGCCGAGAAGCGCCGGGCCCGCGGCCTCAGGCTCAACCACCCGGAAGCGGTCGCCCTCATCACGTCGCACATCCTTGAGGGTGCGCGTGACGGCCGTACGGTCGCCGAGCTGATGTCCTCCGGCCGCAAGCTGCTCAGCCGGGACGACGTGATGGACGGCGTCCCGGAGATGATCCACGACGTGCAGGTGGAGGCCACCTTCCCGGACGGCACCAAGCTCGTCACCGTTCACGAGCCGATCATCTGACGGGGGCCGCGATGATTCCCGGAGAGATCCTGTTCGCCGACGAACCCGTCCACTTCAACGCCGGCCGCGAGGTCACCCGTCTGACCGTTCTCAACGCCGCCGACCGGCCGGTCCAGGTCGGCTCCCACTACCACTTCGCCGAGGCCAACCCCGGCCTGCGGTTCGACCGCGCCGCGGCCCGCGGCAAGCGGCTGAACGTCGCCGCCGGCACCGCCGTGCGCTTCGAGCCCGGCATCCCCGCCGACGTCGAACTCGTGCCCCTCGCGGGCGCGCGGATCGTGCCGGGGCTGCGCGGCGAGACCGGAGGTGCCCTCGATGCCTGAGATCCAGCGCGGTGCCTACGCCGACCTGTTCGGTCCCACCACCGGTGACCGCATCCGGCTCGCCGACACCGACCTGCTCATCGAGATCGAGGAGGACCGCTCCGGCGGCCCCGGCACCTCAGGTGACGAGGCGGTGTTCGGCGGCGGCAAGGTCATCCGCGAGTCCATGGGCCAGTCCCGCGCCACCCGCGCCGAGGGCACCCCCGACACCGTCATCACCGGTGCCGTCGTCGTCGACCACTGGGGTGTCGTCAAGGCCGACGTCGGCATCCGCGACGGCCGGATCACCGCCCTCGGCAAGGCCGGCAACCCGGACACCATGGACGGCGTCCATCCGGACCTGGTCATCGGACCCGAGACCGAGATCATCGCGGGCAACGGGCGGATCCTCACCGCCGGCGCCATCGACGCGCATGTCCACTTCATCTGCCCCCAGGTCGCCGACGAGGCGCTGGCCTCCGGCATCACCACCCTGGTCGGCGGCGGCACCGGTCCCGCCGAGGGCTCCAAGGCCACCACCGTCACACCCGGCCCCTGGCACCTCGCCCGGATGCTGGAGGCGATGGAGGCCTACCCGGTCAACGTCGGCTTCCTCGGCAAGGGCAACACCGTCTCGCACGAGGCGATGCTCTCCCAGATCCGCGGCGGCGCCGTCGGTCTGAAGCTGCACGAGGACTGGGGCTCGACCCCGGCCGTCATCGACGCGGCGCTGACCGTCGCCGACCGCACGGGCATCCAGGTGGCCATCCACACGGACACGCTGAACGAGGCGGGCTTCGTCGGCGACACCCTCGCCGCGATCGCGGGCCGGGGCATCCACTCGTACCACACCGAGGGTGCCGGCGGCGGGCACGCGCCGGACATCATGACCGTGGTCTCGCAGCCCAACGTGCTGCCCAGCTCCACCAACCCGACCCGGCCGTACACCGTCAACACCGCCGAGGAACACCTCGACATGCTGATGGTGTGCCACCACCTCAACCCGGCCGTCCCCGAGGACCTGGCCTTCGCCGAGTCGCGGATCCGGCCGTCCACCATCGGCGCGGAGGACGTACTGCACGACCTCGGCGCGATCTCGATCATCTCCTCCGACTCCCAGGCCATGGGCCGCGTCGGCGAGGTGATCCTGCGCACCTGGCAGACCGCCCACGTCATGAAGCGCAGGCGCGGCGCACTGCCGGGCGACGGCCGCGCGGACAACCACCGGGTACGGCGCTATGTCGCCAAGTACACGATCAACCCGGCGCTCGCCCAGGGCCTCGCCGCCGAGATCGGCTCCGTCGAGACCGGCAAGCTCGCCGACCTGGTGCTGTGGGAGCCCGCGTTCTTCGGGGTCAAGCCGCTCCTCGTGGTGAAGGGCGGTCAGATCGCCTATGCGCAGATGGGCGACGCCAACGCCTCCATCCCCACCCCGCAGCCGATCCTGCCGCGCCCGATGTACGGCGCGATCGGCCGCGCACCGGCCGCCAACTCCGTCAACTTCGTCGCGGCGCTCGCGATCGAGGACGGGCTGCCGGAACGGCTGGGGCTCGGCAAGCGGTTCGCGGCGATCGAGTCCACGCGTGCGGTCACCAAGGCCGACATGCGCGAGAACGACGCCCGGCCCGATGTCCGGATCGACCCCGACAGCTTCGCCGTGCACATCGACGGCGACCTGGTCGAGGCGGCTCCGGCGGCCGAACTGCCCATGGCCCAGCGTTACTTCCTCTTCTGATGTCCAGGGCAGCACTCCTCGTCCTGGCCGACGGCCGCTTCCCTGCCGGAGGGCACGCGCACTCCGGCGGGGCGGAGGCCGCCGTCAAGGCGGGCCGGATCACCTCCGCGGCCGGCCTGGAGGACTTCTGCCGGGGCCGGCTGCACACCGCCGGGCTGGTCGCCGGCGCGCTGGCCGCCGCGGCCGTACTCGGGGTCGACCCACGGCAGCTGGACGCGGCCGCGGACGCCCGTACGCCCTCTCCCGCCCTGCGGAGCGCCGCCCGGCGCCTCGGCCGGCAGCTGCTGCGGGCGGCCCGGGCGGCCTGGCCGTCGCCCGAACTCGACGCGCTGGGCGTGCAGTTCCCCAAAGGCGCGCACCAGCCCGTGGTGCTCGGCGTGGCGGCGCGGTCGGCCGGCCTCGCTCCCGAGGACGCGGCGTACTGCGCGGCCTACGAGAGCGTGAGCGGCCCGGCGACGGCCACCGTGCGCCTGCTCAGTCTGGACCCCTTCGACGCCACGGGTGTCCTGGCCCGGCTGGCGCCGGAGCTGGACCGCGTGGCGGACCGCGCCGTCGCGGCGGCCCGCAGAGCGCTCGACGAGGGTGTCGACGCGCTGCCCGCGGCGTCCGGCCCCCTGCTGGAGGTGGCCGCGGAGTGGCACGCCGCCTGGCCGGTACGCCTCTTCGCCTCCTGAGCCCCCCGCCGGACCCCACCCCCCACACGTCAGACAACGGAGCCGTACATGCACCTCGACCACACCCACGACGGCCCCACCGCCGTCAGCGCGGACGCGCACCGGCGCGACGGTTCGCGCCGTGCCCTGCGCATCGGACTCGGCGGGCCCGTCGGGTCCGGGAAGACCGCCACCGTCGCCGCGCTCTGCCGGGCCCTGCGCGACGAACTGTCGCTGGCCGTCGTCACCAACGACATCTACACCCGTGAGGACGCCGAGTTCCTGCTCCGGGAGGCCGTGCTGCCGCCCGAGCGGATCACGGCCGTGGAGACGGGCGCCTGCCCGCACACCGCGATCCGCGACGACATCTCCGCCAACCTCGAAGCCGTGGAGGACCTGGAGGACGCGGTCGGCCCGCTGGACCTGATCCTCGTCGAGTCCGGTGGGGACAACCTCACCGCCACCTTCTCCAAGGGCCTGGTGGACGCGCAGATCTTCGTGATCGACGTGGCCGGCGGCGACGACATCCCGCGCAAGGGCGGCCCCGGCGTCACCACGGCCGACCTGCTCGTCGTCAACAAGACCGACCTCGCCCCGTACGTCGGCTCCGACCTCGCCCGGATGGCCGCTGACGCCAGGACACAGCGCGCCGGACTGCCGGTGGTCTTCCAGTCGTTGCGCGGCGAGACCGGTGTGGCCGACGTGGCCGCCTGGCTGCGCGAGCGGCTCGTCGCGTGGTCGGCATGACCACCACCGGGGTCCGGGCGGACGCGCGGATCGTCGCACGCGCCGACGGCCGCGGCGGCACCGCGCTGCCCGTGCTGGACGGCGAGGGCCCGCTGGCCCTGCGTCGCATCCGGTCGAGCGGCGCGGAAACGCGGGTCATGGTGGTCGGTGCGATGAGCGGCCCGCTCGGCGGCGACCGCTTCGCGCTCACCGCCCGGGTGGAGCGGGGCGCCCGGCTGCACGTCGGCTCGGCCGCCGCCACCCTCGCCCTGCCGGGCCAGGCCCATGGCGAGGCCCGCTACGACGTCCGGCTCGACGTGGCCGACGACGCCGAACTGCACTGGCTGCCCGAGCAGTTGATCTCGGCCCACGGCAGCGACCTGTACGTCACCACACGGGCCGAGCTCGCCGCCGGCGCCCGGCTGGTACTGCGCGAGGAGCAGGTGCTCGGCCGGGCCGGGGAGGAGCCCGGGCGTCTGACCAGCAGGCTGACCGTCCGGGTCGCGGGCCGCACGGTACTGGACCAGGAGCTGTCCTACGGCCCCGGCGCCCCGGGCGGCTGGGACGGCCCGGCGGTACTGGCGGGATGCCGTGCCGTGGGCCAACTCGTGGTGGTGCGCCCCGAGTTCGCCGATCATCCGGCCGAGGCGCGGGTGCTGGGGGAGTGCGCCGCCCTGATACCACTGGCGGGCCCGGCGGTCCTGGTCAGTGCTGTGGCACCGGACGCGCTCCAACTCCGGCGGCTCCTGGACGAGTCACTGGCAGGGCTCACACGAACTGCCCCGTGAGCGGTGCGGGCCCGCGCTGACATGCGGCTCTGCCGCGCGGGCGCGAGCGGCCACGACGGGCCCATCCGCTCAACGGGACAAGATCGTCCGGTTATCGGATTGGTAAAGAAGACCAACACCCTCTGTTCTCAGGCGGCTCACAGCCGAGAGGATCCCCTGACCACTCGCAGCAATGCAGATGCAGGGGGAGGGGCCCCACGTGAGGGAGACCAGACCGAAGAGCCGTCTGCTGGCACTCGGTTCAGCCGGAGCACTCGTCACCGCCACCTTGATCGCCGGTGTCGTCTCGGCGCCCGCGGCCGGTGCCGCCGGACGGCCGGACCTGGACCGGGAGGCCAAGGGCGCCGAGACAGCCGCCGCCCGCGCCGCCAAGGCCGGCATCGACTGGCAGGACTGCCCGGCCGACTGGGGACTGGCCAAGCCCATCCAGTGCGGCTGGGTCACGGTGCCCGTCGACTACGCCCACCCGTACGGCAAGCAGATCAAGCTCGCCGTCGACCGCATCGGCAACACGGGCACCCCGGGTGAGCGCCAGGGCTCGCTCGTCTACAACCCGGGCGGCCCCGGAGCCTCCGGGCTGCGCTTCCCGACCCGGATCACCAACAAGAACCCGGTCTGGGCCAACGTCGCCAAGGCCTACGACTTCGTGGGCTTCGACCCGCGCGGCGTCGGCCACTCCGCCCCCATCTCCTGTGTCGACCCGCAGGAGTTCGTCAAGGCGCCCAAGATGGACCCGGTGCCGGACACCGAGGCGGACAAGACCGCGCAGCGCAAGCTGGCCCGCGAGTACGCCGAAGGCTGCGCCGAGCGCAGCGGCGCGATGCTGCCGCACATGACCACGCCGAACACCGCCCGCGACCTGGACGTCATCCGCGCCGCCCTGGGCGAGAAGAAGCTCAACTACCTCGGCGTCTCCTACGGCACCTACCTCGGCGCCGTGTACGGCACCCTCTTCCCGGGCCACCTGCGCCGCATGATCGTGGACAGCGTGGTCAACCCCTCGCGCGAGAACATCTGGTACCAGGCCAACCTGGACCAGGACGTCGCCTTCGAGGGCCGCTGGAAGGACTGGGAGGACTGGGTCGCCGCGAACGACGCCGCCTTCCACCTCGGCACCACCCGCGCCGCCGTCCAGGCCCAGTGGCTGCAGCTGCGCGCCACGGCCAAGAAGAACCCCCTCGGCGGGGTCGTCGGCCCGGCCGAGCTGATCTCCTTCTTCCAGAACGCGCCGTACTACGACTCCTCGTGGGTGCCGGTCGCCACGGCGTTCAGCAAGTACGTCGCCGGTGACACCAAGGCACTGGTCGACGCCGCCGCCCCCGACCTGTCGGACACGGCCGGCAACATCAGCGCCGAGAACGGCAACGCGGTCTACACGGCCGTCGAGTGCGCCGATGCCAAGTGGCCCACCAGCTGGCGGAAGTGGGACCGGGACAACACCCGGCTCAACCAGGACAACCCGTTCATGACCTGGGCCAACGCCTGGATGAACCTGCCCTGCGCGACCTGGCCGGCCAAGCAGCGGACCCCGGTCCAGGTGAAGACCCACAAGGGCCTGCCGCAGGTGCTGATCGTGCAGTCCACGAGGGACGCGGCCACCCCGTACGAGGGTGCCGTCGAACTGCACAAGCGCTTCACGGGCTCCCGTCTGATCACCGAGAAGGACGCGGGGTCCCACGGTGTGACCGGCCTGGTCAACCCCTGCATCAACCAGCGCGTCGATGCCTACCTGCTCGACGGCAAGCTGGATGCCGCGGACGTGACCTGCACCCCGCACGCCACGCCCAAGCCGTGACAGCGGTCCCACGCTGACGAGGGGCGGCCGGACGCACCGGCCGCCCCTCGCTCATGCCGCGAACCAGGCGTCCTCCGCCGCGTAGTCGAACAGCCGCGGATACGCCCGGGCGAGCAGCGGGAAGCACTCCCGCCAGTCCCGCCCGGCCAGCACACCGGTCAGCCACCCGACCGTCTCCGGCAGGCTGTCGGCGTACGACACCACCGGCCGGTAGCCCAACTCCCGTGCGGCGGCGGACATGTCGAACACGACCCGGCCCGGGATCGACCACGGCGTCTGTCCGACGCACCCCTCGGGCAGACCGTCGACGAGCGTCGTCCGCGTCTCCACGCCCATCGCCGCGTCGACCGCCGCGCCGATCTCGGCGACCGTGGGCGCCTCGCCGTCACAGGCGTTGAGCACCCGGGTGCCGGGCCGGGCCGCCGCCAGCCGCACCAGCTCGGCGATGTTCCGCGTGCCCGAGGGGTGGTAGCGGCTCACGCCCCGGTAGGAGAGCACCCGACGGCGCCGGCCGTCCAGATTGCGTTTCACGAAGTACAGCTCACGGGGAAGCGGGCTGCGCGGGCCGTGCACCGCGGCCGGCCGCAACACCGTGACCGGTAACGCCTGTGCGGCTGCGAGGAGTTCATGCTCCAGGGCGACCTTGCGGGTGCTGTACGACGACTCGCCCGGTGTCACCGTCGGCTGCGTCTCCGGGACCGGCACGGGGTAGGCGGGAAAGCCGCCCGGCTCGTGCAGCGTGTCGAAGTTCCGGCCCGCGCCGTCGTCGTAGACCGACACGCTGGAGACCACGACGGCCGAGCCGATCCGGCCCGCCAGGGAGGTCAACTGCCGTGCGTGCGCGGCGTCATAGGCGACGATGTCGACCAGCAGCTCGCAGCCGTCGCCGACCACCGCGGCCAGGGCCGCGTCGTCGGCGCGGTCCAGCCGGACCGCCCGCACCCCCTCGTCCCACGCCGCGTCCCGGCCGCCGCCCCGTGAGGCGGCCGTCACCTGCCAGCCGTCCCGCGCCAGCGCCGTCACCGTCGGACGTCCGATCTGCCCGCTCGCCCCGATCACCACAGCCCTCTTCATACGGCGAGCCTAGGCACGCGGCAGTCCCCGGCCGAGTGCCTTCTGCCGACGGCAGAGATCAGCCCAGCGGTGGCCGCGGGAACCTGCGCCCCTTCTTCTCGGCCGCGTGGGCCGCCTTGACGACCGCCGCGTACTCGTCGACGTACTCCTGCCCGGACAAGGTCAGGATCGCGTACATGATCTCGTCGGTGACCGCCCGCAGAACGGCCTTCTCCCGTTCCATGCCGGCGTAGCGGGAGAAGTCGAGGGGCTTGCCGAAGCGGATGGTGACGGGGTGGACGTTCGGGATGACCTTCCCGGGCGGCTGGGCCTCGAACGTGCCGATCATCGCGCACGGCACCACCGGAACCCCGGCCCTCAGCGCCATCACGGCGACGCCGACCTTGCCCTTGTAGAGCCTGCCGTCGTGCGAACGGGTGCCCTCCGGGTAGATCCCGAGCAGCTCGCCCCTGCCCAGCACCCCGAGACCCTCGCGGATCGCCGCCTGTCCCGCCTCCTTGCCCGAGCGGTCCACCGGGATCTGTCCGGCACTGCGGAAGAAGAAGGCGGTGAGCCGGCCCTTGAGCCCGGGGCCGGTGAAGTACTCCGCCTTGGCGAGGAAGGTGATCCGGCGCTTGAGCATCGCCGGCATCAGGAAGTGGTCCGAGAAGGACAGGTGGTTCCCGGCGACGATCGCGGGACCCGACGCCGGCACGTTCTCCAGGCCCTCGATCCGCGGCCGGAAGACGAGTCTCAGCAGGGGGCCCAGCAGCACGTACTTGAGCAGGTGGTAGAACACGGCTCGCCCCTCACTCGTCCAGGCCACCCCGTGTGCGCCTGAGGTCATCTGTAACCGCAACCGGCCATGCTCATGCCGCCCGCGTCGCCACAGCTCCCGCCTGAACCGCGTCGCCCGCCCCTGGGCCACCGTCGGGCCTACCCATCCGGACCGGTACCCGTGCCCCCGGCGGGCGTGAGCGGCGCGCCCCGCGCGGGCGTTCGTACCGGTCCCCGTACGATGTCCCCGATGACCGGCACCACAGCGCACGTCCCGCGCCCGCCCGAGCGGCGGTGGCGTGGGCTGCTCGTGCTCGCGGTGCTGGCGGGGCTGTTGGGCATGCACGCCCTGGCGCCCGGCGGAGGCATGGGAAGGGCGGAGCCCGCCCGGTCCGCACACTTCACCGGCGCCGTCTCCGTCGTGGCGCAGGACGACTGCCCGGGCGGCGACGGCCACTGCGGGGGCGACCATCCGCACCACGCGGACCCCACCTGCGCCTCGGGCGCGGTGAACGGCGGCCCCCAGCCGCCCGCCCTCGCCCTCGACCCCGTGACGGCTCCCGCACCGGTCCACTGCCCGCGTTCCCGCGCGGCCACGGCACCGGATGGCGCCCGCGCCCCACCCTCCCTGGCCGAACTCCAACTCCTGCGGATCTAGAGGGCCCCGCCGGCCGCGGCCGCGCCTGTCGGCGCAGCGCTCGCGGTCGTGCTCACCCGTGCCCCGAATCCCTTGAGAACCACAGGAGTTCCCGCATGACCACCCGTACTTCGACGCGCCGTGCCGCCCTGGCCGCCCTGGCCGTCACCGCCGCCCTCGTCCTCGCCGCCTGCGGCGGCGGTGACGGCGACGGCCACGCCGCTCACGGCCCGTCGGCCTCCCCGAGCGCGCCGGCCGCCGCGAGGGCTCACAACGCCCAGGACGTCGCCTTCGCGCAGGGCATGATCCCGCACCACCAGCAGGCCCTGGAGATGGCGCGGCTCGCCCCCGGCCGGGCCTCCTCGGCGCGGGTGAAGGACCTCGCCGCCCGCATCGAAAAGGCACAGGACCCCGAGATCCGCACCATGACCGGCTGGCTCACGTCCTGGGGCGAGCAGGTCCCCATGCCCGGCATGGACCACTCGGGGCACTCAGGAATGTCTGGAATGTCTGGATCATCCGGGATGATGAGTGACAGCGACATGACCGAGCTGAAGAAGGCCGAGGGCGCGGACTTCGACAAGAAGTTCCTGTCCCTGATGGTCGAGCACCACCGGGGCGCCGTCGAGATGGCCGGCACGGAGAAGGACAAGGGCGCCTACGGGCCAGCCAAGGCGATGGCGGACGCCATCGTCACCACCCAGAACGCCGAGATCAAGGAGATGGGCAGGCTCCTCGGCAAGAGCTGAGCCCTGCGGCCCGGGACCGCGTCCCGTCACACCCGCACGATGACCCGGTCGATGTCCTCGCCGCGGCGCTCGACCAGGCCGTCGGAGCGGACCAGGACGGGCGGCAGGCGTCCCGCACTGCTGTAGGGGATCGTGCGGCGGTCGAAGCCGGTGAAGGTCGTGACGACCGTGGCCGATTCGGCGCCGTCCACGACGTGCGCGCACCGGCCGAGGACGTTCAGGGCCTCGGCCGGTACCGCGGCGGCCCGACCGCGGGCCGGTAGCGCACGGCGGTGTGGCGGTGGCCGACCTGCGTGCGGGCCGGGAGCATCGCCTCCTGCAGGACGAGGGCGACCTCGCGCTCGCGGGCGTGGGCCCGGCGCAGCCGTTCGTTCAGCTCCCGCAGTTCACGGGCGCGGGTGTACAACTCGGCCTCCGGCAGCGCTCCTCCCACTCCCCGGGCCGCTCGGCGTTCTCGACGTCGTACCGCTGCAGGGTCATGGCGTCGCGCTCGCCGGTGGCTGCGACCCGCTTCAGCGAGGCGGCGAGGTTGCGCATGCCCGACGCGCCGGAGTCATCCGGATCACGGCCACCGTCCGTCCACCGCTGCCACGCCCATGTCCTCCGCCATACGCCGTACGCGTGCGCCGTGCACGTCAGCACGGCGGATCCGTCAGGGACTGCTCGGCCCAGATGACCTTTCCGCCGGGCACGAAACGGGTTCCCCATCCCTGGGCGAACTGGGAGACCAGCAGCAGTCCACGGCCGCCCTCGTCCGTGGTGCGCGGATGGCGCAGATGGGGTGCGGTGGCGCCGCCGTCGGAGACCTCACAGATCAGGGCGCGGTCCCGGATCAGCCGGAGCCGGATGGGGCCCTCCGCGTGCCGGATGGCGTTGGTGACCAGCTCGCTCACCACCAGCTCCGTGGTGAACGCCAGTTCCTCCAGACCCCACTCGGCCAGCTGCCGGTCGGCCTCCTTGCGGGCGTCGGCGACCACGGCCGGGTCGGCGGGCAGGTCCCAGTCGGCGACCCGGTCGGCGCCCAGCAGCCTGGTGCGGGCCATCAGCAGGGCCACGTCGTCGTGCGGCCGGTCCGGGACCAGGGCGTCCACCACGGTCCGGCAGTGCTGGTCGAGCGAGGGGGCGGCCCGCTCCAGGGCGCGTCGCAGCCGTTCGCGGTCGGCGTCGCCGGTCACGTCGCAGGTCCCGTCGCCCCCGTGGGCCAGCAGCCCGTCGGTGTGCAGGACCAGCGTGCTGCCCTCCGCCAGCGCCAGCTCGACCGCTTCGAAGGGCGGTCCGTCCACCCCGAGCGGCGAGCCCTGCGGGAGGTCGACGAAGCCGACGGTGCCGTCGGGCCGGACGACGGCGGGCGCGGGATGGCCCGCGGCGGCCATCGTGCACCGCCCGTCGACGGGGTCGTAGACGACGTACACGCATCCCGGACCGGCCGTCCGGATCCCGGCGGGCTCCGAGGGCGGCACCCCTTCCTCCCGCGCCGTCCGCGCCACAAGGTCGTCGAGGTGCGCGAGGACCTCCTCCGGCGGCAGGTCGAGCGCCGCGAGCGTGCGTACGGCGGTGCGCAGTCCGCCCATGGCCGCAGCGGCGTCGATCCCGTGTCCCGGCACCTCTCCCACGACCAGGGCCACGCGCGCCCCGGACAGGGGGATGAGGTCGTACCAGTCGCCGCCCAGTCCGGTCAGCTCGTCGGCCGGCCGGTAGCAGGCGGCCACCTCCACCGCGTCCTGCTCGGGCAGCCGGTGCGGCAGCAGGCGGCGCTGCAGGACCAGCGCCGCGTCCCGCTCGCGGGTGTAGCGGCGGGCGTTGTCCACGCAGACCGCCGCCCGGGACACCAGGTCCTCGGCGAGGCTCAGGTCGTCCTCGTCGAACGGCTCCTGGCGGCGGCGCCGGAAAAAGGTGGTGACGCCCATCGTGATGCCCCGCGCGCGGATCGGCACGATCATCACGCTGTGCAGGCCCAGCTCCAGGAAGGTGGCCGCCCGGCCGCCCAGGATGTCCTTGGCCCACTCCTTGGCCAGCGGGTCGAGCCGTTCCTCGCGCCAGGACCGGCCCGTGCTCAGGCAGCGGACCGGGGGCGACCCGGCGAGGTAGGTGGCCACCTCGCCGATCCGGGCGACGGCCTCCGGGACCCCCGGGTTCACCGACTGGTGCCCGGCCCGCCGCAACGGCACCCGGTCCGTGTCACCCAGTGGCCCCGGCTCGGGCTCCGCGCCCCGTAGCACGGACTCCAGCAGATCCACGCTGACGAAGTCGGCGAAGTGCCGCACGGCCACGTCGGCCAGTTCCTGCGCGGTCCGCACGATGTCCAGGGTGCGGCCGATCTGCTCCCCGGCCCGGTCGAGCAGGGCCAGCCGCTGCCGGGCGCGGTACCGCTCGCTGATGTCGACGACGGTGTAGTACACGCCCATCGGGTGGCCCCGGTCGTCGTCGAGGCGGGTGAACGACATCATGTGCGCCGTCTCCCGGTGCGGCGCGGACCGCACCTCGCCCACATGCTCGTACCCGACCACCGGCCGGCCGGTCTCCAGCACCCGCCGCATCTGCGCCTCGATGCCCGCCGAGTCGATGCCCGGCTGGATCTCCGCCAGCCGGCGCCCCAGCCGCTCCCGCGCGGAGCCGCCGCCGTACCGCTCCAGGGCCGCGTTCGACCAGACGCACCGCAGTTCGGTGTCCACGATCGCGATGCCGACGGGCGAGTCGGTCACCATCTGCTCCAGTACCGCACGGCTCATGTCCCAGCCACGCGCCCCGGACATGTCGGAGAGGAGGACCAGCCAGTGCGGGGCACCGCCGGGTTCCACCGCCGGGGTGATCCGCACCATCACCCGGACCGGCCGGCCGTCCTTGCGCCGTGCGGTCAGCAGCCCCGCCCAGCCGCCGTCCCTGACACACCGTTCGGCCAGCTCGGGCACCCGCGCGGCGTCCTCGGTGGACAGCAGACCGGTCGCCCGGGTGCCCACCACCTCGGGGGCCGCGTACGCCAGCAGCCGCTGGGCGTCCGGCGTCCAGCTCGTCACCACGCCCCGTGCGTCGAGCAGCAGGGGCGCGGCATCGGCCACGTCGAACCGGTGCCGGGCGACGTCCCGCTCCTCGTGAGTGCCCACGGCCGACCTCTCTGTCGCTGAGAGTGGTCTACCACCTCAGGTCCCCATCCTCACCCTTCGGCCATCGGGTGGGGGACGGGGAGCGGGTGGGGGCGGCGTGCGGGCCACTCCGCCCCCACCGGGGTCAGGAACCCAGTACCTTCCTCAGCGCCGCCAGCGCGGAACGCAGTTCCTCCGCCGTGATGGTCAGCGGGGGCGCCAGCCGGATCGTGGAACCGTGGGTGTCCTTCACCAGGATTCCTTCCCGCATCAGACGCTCGCTGACCTCCCGGCCGGTGCCGATCGCCGGGTCGACGTCGACGCCCGCCCACAGCCCGCGCGCCCGGAAGCCGACCACGCCCTCGCCGACCAGCTCGGTCAGGCCGTCCCGCAGGATCACGCCCAGCTCGGCGGCCCGCCGCTGGAACTCGCCGGTCTCCAGCAGCTCGACCACGGCGGTGCCGACCGCGGCGGCGAGCGGGTTGCCGCCGAACGTCGAGCCGTGCTCGCCCGGGTGCAGCACCCCCAGCACCTCGCGCCGGGCCACCACCGCCGACACCGGTACGATCCCGCCGCCGAGCGCCTTGCCGAGCAGCAGCATGTCCGGGACGACGTCCTCGTGCTCGACGGCGAGGGTGCGGCCCGTGCGGCCGAGGCCCGACTGGATCTCGTCCGCGATGAACAGGCAGCCCCTGCGGCGGGTCAGTTCGCGCACCCCGGCCAGATAGCCGTCGTCCGGGATGATCACGCCCGCCTCGCCCTGGACGGGCTCGATGAGCACCGCCGCCGTCGTCTCGTCGACGGCCTCCTCCAGCGCGGCCAGGTCGTTGTACGGCACGATCCGGAAGCCGGGTGTGAACGGCCCGAAGCCGGCGCGGGCCGTCTCGTCGGTGGAGAAGCTGACGATGGTCGTCGTACGGCCGTGGAAGTTGTCCGCCGCGACCACGACCGTCGCCCGGTCGGCCGGGACGCCCTTGACGTCGTACGCCCACTTGCGGGCCACCTTGATGCCGCTCTCCACCGCCTCGGCACCGGTGTTCATCGGCAGCACCATGTCCAGGCCGGTCAGCTGGGACAGCCGCTCCGCGAACTCCGCGAGCCGGTCGTTGTGGAAGGCCCGGGAGGTCAGCGTCAGCTGGTCGAGCTGGCGGTGCGCGGCCTCGACCAGCGCCGGGTGCCGGTGGCCGAAGTTGAGCGCCGAGTAGCCGGCGAGCATGTCGAGGTAGCGGTTGCCCTCGACGTCCTCCACCCAGGTGCCCTCGGCCCGGGCCACCACCACGGGCAGCGGGTGGTAGTTGTGCGCGAGGACGGGCTCCTCGGCACGGATCAGGTCGGCGGACGTACGGGTGCGCGCGGGTGCATCGAAGGACGCGGTCATCAGCGGATCTCCTGGGTGCAGCACTTGATGCCGCCGCCTGCCTTGTGGAACTCGGACAGGTCGACGGGGACGGGGACGTAACCGTGGCGGGCGAGACGGCCGGCGAGTGCCTCGGCCCGGGGTGCGATGAAGACGTTGCGGCCGTCGGACACGGAGTTCAGGCCGAACGCCATCGCGTCCTCCCGGGTGGCGAGCACCGCGTCCGGGTACAGGCGGCGCAGCACCTCGCGGCTGCCCGCCGAGAAAGCCTCGGGGTAGTAGCAGATGTTGTTCTCGTCGAGGACGAACAGCGCCGTGTCCAGGTGGTAGAAGTACGGGTCCACCAGGGTCAGGCCGATCACCGGGTGGCCGAGGAACTCCTGCGCCTCGCGGTGCGCCTCGCGCGTGGTGCGGAATCCGGTGCCGGCGAGCACGTACCGGCCCGTCCACACCAGGTCGCCCTCGCCCTCGGTCACCGACTCGGGGCGGTACACGTCGTAGCCCGCCGCCTTGAACCAGGTGTCGTAGTGCAGCGACTCGGGGCGCCGCTCCGGTGCGTGGAACAGGGAGCCGAAGACCCGGCCGCCGACCACGCACGCCGCGTTGGCGGCGAAGACCATGTCGGGCAGTCCGGGCACCGGCTCGACCGACTCGACGCTGTGCCCGTGCGCACGGTAGGCGCGGATCAGCGTCTGCCACTGCTCCTGGGCGAGGTCCACGTCGACGGGCCGGTCGGGCTGCATCCACGGATTGATCGCGTACTGCACGGCGAAATGTCTGGGTTCACAGACGAGAAAGCGCCGGGGGCGCTGTACACGGCTTTCGGACACAGACGGTTCCCTCCGCTTTGCATTGTGTCACTGGGGGTGTGACCACGGTAGAAAGGGAAACAGACGCCCGACAAGCAAAAAAAGCTGCGTAGATGCGCAGCATCACTGCGTTCTTCGCCGTGTACGCGCACTACTCCTGCGCATACCTCAGGTCATTCCGGCGCCGCATGGGTCGCTCCCGCTTCCGGGCTTTCCGGGAGGAGATGGGACAGCACCATCACGCTGATCGTCTTCCGGATGAACGGCTCGACGCGGATCCGCTCCAGCACCTCCTCGAAGTGCTCCACGTCCCGCGCCCGCACATGCAGCAGCGCGTCGGCGCCGCCGGTGACCGTCATCGCCGCCGCGATCTCCGGATGGTTGCGGACGACCTCCGCCAGGCGCCGGGGCGGGGCCGCGCCCTCGCAGTACACCTCGACGTACGCCTCCGTGCGCCAGCCGAGGGCCGAGGGCTTCACCGTCGCCGTGAACCCGGTGATCACGCCGGTCTCGCGCAGCCGGTCCACCCGCCGCTTGACCGCCGTCGCGGACAGCCCGATACCCGCGCCGATCTCGGCGAAGCTGGTCCGGGAGTTCGCCATCAGCGCGGTGATGATCTTGCGGTCGAGGTCGTCGAAGGAGGGCGTCCTGCTGGTCATGCGGGCACTGTAGTCAGCCCCGCTCGGCAGCGGACCTCACGACTGGGTGACGACCATGGCGAGCGTCAGCAGACCCAGCACCACCCAGCCGAACCACAGCCAGCCGTTGCCGCCGAGCACGACCGTGTAGGCGGTCACGACGACGAGCCCGCCGACCGTGAGAACCCCCATCGCCTTGGTGGAACCGTTCGTGGAACCGGGCATCGCGACACCCTCCTCTTGGTCCGTCCATGACCATGGTGCCCTGATTCCCGCCCGGAGGGGATGGCTCCGCGTCAGCCCTCGCGCGCGTTCAGGGAGGCCAGGTAGGCGTTGTACGCCTCCAGCTCCTTGTCGCCGTCCCGGTCCGCCGCCCGGTCCTTGCGCTTGGCCTGCCGCTGCTCGGAGCCGTACCACTGGAACAGCAGCGCGATCAGCACCAGCACGGACGGGATCTCGCTGAACGCCCAGGCGATCCCGCCGGCGGCGTTCTGGTCGGACAGCGCGTCGATGCCGAGCGAGGCCGACGGGTGCCGGAAGGTGTCCACCATCGGCGTGGACGCCATCATCAGGGCGATGCCGAAGAAGGCGTGGAACGGCATGCCGGCGAACAGCTCCAGCATCCGCATCAGATGCCCGGGCCGGTGCGGACCCGGATCGACGCCGATGATCGGCCAGAAGAACACCACGCCCACGGCGAGGAAGTGCAGCATCATCGCGATGTGCCCGGCCCTGGACCCCATCAGGAGGTCGAACAGCGGCGAGAAGTACAGCGCGTACAGGCTCGCGATGAACAGCGGGATGGTGAACACCGGGTGGGTGATGACCCGCATGTACCGGCTGTGCAGCAGCGCCAGCAGCAGCTCGCGCGGACCCCTGCGGCCCCGGCCGGCGGCGGGCAGCGCGCGCAGCGCCAGCGTGACCGGCGCGCCGAGCAGGATCAGGATCGGCGACAGCATGCTGATGACCATGTGCTGCACCATGTGCACGCTGAACATGACCATGCCGTAGTCGTTCAGCCGGGTGCACATGACCAGGGCGATCGTGAGCACACCGACGACGTACGCGACCGTGCGGCCGACGGGCCACGCGTCCCCGCGCCGCCGCAGCCGTACGACGCCCCACCCGTACAGACCCAGCCCGAGCAGGCAGGCGACGAGGAAGAAGGGGTCCGCCGACCACTGGAGCCCCCGTCCCAGCGTGAACGGCGGCAGATCCATCATCATGCCGTGCCCGCTGTGGTCCATCCGGCGGCTCCTGATTCGTGGGGGTTGTGCGAGTTGTCCGCCCCAAGAGTAGAACCGCCCCCGGTCACGGTCGTGACCGGGGGCGGGTTGTTCTGGGGTGAACTACAGAACGCACTCCGCCTCGTCGTAGCGCTCCACGGGAACGGTCTTCAGGGTCTCCACGGCCTCCGCCAGCGACACCATCACGATGTCGGTCCCGCGC
Organism: Streptomyces filipinensis; assembly: GCF_014649495.1. Lineage (GTDB taxonomy): Bacteria > Actinomycetota > Actinomycetes > Streptomycetales > Streptomycetaceae > Streptomyces > Streptomyces filipinensis. The sequence goes on from NZ_BMTD01000025.1 coordinate 85,414, forward strand.
AGCGCCGTCATCCTCCCGAACTCACCGCGGTGCACGGCCTCCACCGCGTGCCACCCGAAGCGGGTCGCCAGCACCCGGTCGTAGGCGGTCGGCGTGCCGCCCCGCTGGACATGCCCGAGGATGACCGGCCGCGCCTCCTTGCCGAGCCGGTGCTCCAGCTCGACGGAGAGCTGCCGGGCGATGCCGGCGAAGCGTTCGTGGCCGTAGATGTCCTTGCCGCCCTCGTCGAAGTCCATCGTGCCGGCCTTCGGCTTGGCCCCTTCGGCCGCGACCACGATCGCGAACCGCTTGCCCGCGTCGAATCGCTCACCGACCCGCGCCGTCAACTCGTCGATGTCGAAGGGACGTTCCGGGACGACGATGGCGTGGGCGCCGGCCGCCATGCCGGAGTGCAGCGCGATCCACCCGGTGTGCCGGCCCATGACCTCCACGATCAGCACCCGCTGGTGCGACTCGGCGGTGGTCTTCAGCCGGTCCAGCGCCTCGGTCGCCACGGTGACGGCCGTGTCGAAGCCGAAGGTGACGTCCGTGACGGCGATGTCGTTGTCGATGGTCTTGGGCACACCCACGATCGGCAGCCCGTTGTCCGACAGCAGCCGGGCCGCCTTCAGCGTGCCCTCACCGCCGATCGGGATGATCGCGTCCAGGCCGAGCTCCTGGACATGGCCCTTGGCCCGCTCCACGCCGTCGCGCAGGTGCTCCGGGCGGACCCGGGAGGAGCCGAGGATGGTGCCGCCGCGGGCCAGGATGCCGCCGACGGCGTCGAGGTCGAGCTTGAGATAGTCGCACTCCAGGAGGCCCTTCCAGCCGTCCCGGAAACCGATGACCTCGTCGCCGTGGTCGGCGACGGCACGGTGCACGACGGACCGGATGACGGCGTTCAGGCCGGGGCAGTCGCCGCCGGACGTGAGGACACCAATGCGCATAGCCCGAATACCTTCTCAACGTGGGCCGGGTAACCGGACCACGTTGTCCGGCGGATTCCCGGCCACCCTACCGGCGTGAGGGGGTGGCTCCGTAGCGGGCGTCCGCCTGCTGGACGCGCCCGCACATGTGAGCGGACGGCCTGTCAGGCGGGCCCACTACGAGCCTGCCGGGATGCGCTGAAGTGTCGCTGGAGCGACGCTTACGCGGGCTGCTGGGCGGCCGAGATGCGCTCGTTGCGGAGCGCCTCGTACCAGCGGTCGTCGACCGGCGGCAGCGCGTTGACGTCGAGCGCCAGCTTCAGCAGCAGGTCCGCGATCTGCGGGTTGCGGGCGAGGACCGGCCCGTGCATGTAGGTACCGAAGACGGTCCCGTTGTACGCGCCCTCCGTGCCGTCCCCGGTGCCGTTGCCGTTGCCGACCTTCACGTGGGCGAAGGGGCGGGCGGTCGGGCCGACGTGGGTGACGCCCTGGTGGTTCTCGAAACCGGTCAGCTGCGGCAGCCCGAGCTGCGGGTCGACGTCGGCGAGCACGTCACCGACGCAGCGCTCGCCCTCGCCGCGCACCGAGACCACGTCGAGCAGGCCGAGGCCCGGTTCGCGCTGGCCGAGGTCGTTCACGAACTCGTGGCCGAGGATCTGGTAGCCGGCGCACACGGAGAAGACGATCGCGCCGTTCTGCACCGCACGCTGCAGATGCCCGTCGCGGCGCAGCCGCTCGGCGGCGAGCCGCTGGGGACGGTCCTCGCCGCCACCGATCAGGTAGATGTCGCCGGAGGTCGGGATCGGCTGGTCGCTGCGCACGTCGAGCCGCGCCACGTCCAGGCCGCGCTGCCGCGCCCGGCGCTCCACGACGAGGGCGTTGCCCTGGTCGCCGTAGGTGCTCAGCAGGTCCGGGTAGATCCACACCAGCCGCAGTTGGTTGTCGCTCATGAGGTGATCGCCCTTCGAAGATCAGTTGCCGACGCGACGGCGCAGGTCCTGGAACGCGGTGTAGTTCGCGATGACCTCGACACGGCCCGGCGGGCACATCTGCACGGCCTGGTCGAGGTCCTCGCAGACCTGGAAGTGCTGGTTCGCGACCTCCAGGCGGACAGCGAGGTCCAGCTTCCGGTCGCCGATGACGAAGATCGGGTGGCCGGTCAGCCGGGTGTAGTCGACGTCCCACAGCCAGGAGGTGTCGGTGCCGTCGGCCCCACGGGCGTTCACGGACAGGATCACCGGCGCGGGCGGCGGGTCGATCAGCGAGAACGTCTCCAGCCAGCCGGCCGGGTTCTTCGCCAGCAGCAGCCGCAGATCACGGTTCTGGAACTGGACGACGTCGTAGCGACCGGCCACGGCCTGCACCTGGTACATCCGCTCCAGGGCGACCTGGGGCGGCACGCCGAACACGGCCGCGACGGCCGCGGAGCTGGCCGCGTTCGCCTTGTTGGCGCGGCCCGGCAGCTGCAGGTGGATCGGCCAGGCGGACCCGTGCGGGTCCAGTACATGGTCCCCGGACAGCGCCCAGGTCGGCGTGGGCCGCCGGAACCCGCACTCGCCGCAGAACCAGTCGTCGCCCGGGCGCTGCATCACGCCACCGCACGACGGGCAGGACCAGGCGTCCTCCTGCCACATCTGCCCGGCCGCGACCCAGACCACGTTCGGCGAGGAGGACGCGGCCCACACCACCAGCGGGTCGTCACAGTTGGCGACCACGAAGGCCTTGGTCCCGGCCAGACCCTCACGCCAGTTCTCGGCGAGCATCCGGGTCTCGGCGGCCCGGTCGAGCTGGTCGCGGGAGAGGTTGAGCAGGGCGATGCACTTGGGATCCGTGTCCCGCGCCACGCCGGCCAGGTACTTCTCGTCGACCTCGATGACACCGAACTTCGCGTCCGAGCCGCCCGCGAGCGCGGAGGTGATACCGGCCGGCATGTTGGCGCCGAGCGCGTTGGACACGACCGGACCCGCGGCGCGCAGCGCCTCCGCGATCAGCCGGGTGGTCGTCGTCTTGCCGTTGGTGGCGGAGACCAGGACGACGTCCAGGTTCTGGGCGAGCCGTGCGAGCAGATCGGGGTCGAGCTTCAGCGCGACCCGGCCACCGATCACCGACCCGCTGCCGCGCCCCGCTGCGCGTGATGCCGCAGCGACCGCCTTACCCGCGGTCACGGCCAGCTTGGCCCGCGGCGAGAGCGGGTCCGAGTTGCCTGCCATCAGTTCTCGATCCTCCTTGCGTACGCGCCGCGCCTGGGGCCATCCGGCAACGTGGTGTGGACCTGAAGCCTATCGAGATCCATTCGCACACCCGAATCCCGGCCCACACCTGTGCGGCGGGCATGAGCTGAAGGAACCGTACCCTTGCCGCTATGCGACACGGCACGATCCCGGGCGCCCACGGGCGAGTCCGGCCTCTTTCCCTGCTCGGCGACGCACCGCTGCGCGAGCAATGCCGGGAAGTCACCGACTTCGGCCCCGATCTGGCGGTGCTCGTGGAGGACTTGTTCGCCACGATGTACGCGGCCCAGGGGGTGGGGCTGGCGGCGAACCAGATCGGAGTGGGACTGCGGGTGTTCGTGTTCGACTGCCCAGACGACGACGATGTCCGTCATCTCGGACATGTCGTGAATCCGCGTCTGGTGGAGACGGACGGGTTGGTCCTGCGGGGGCCCGAGGGCTGTCTGTCCCTGCCGGGGCTGGAGGCGGGCACGGAACGGTTCGACCACGCGGTGGTCGAGGGATTCACGGTGACCGGAGAGCCGGTCACCGTGCACGGCACGGGCTTCTTCGCCAGGTGCCTGCAGCACGAGTGCGACCACCTGGAGGGCCGGGTGTACGCGGACCACCTTGCGGGCTGGCGGAAGCGGAGACTGGCCAGGCAGATCAAGCGGGCTCCATGGCGCCGGGCGAGTGGTCCCGCCTGAAGGGCCGCGGAGCCGTATCGACATGCGGCTCCGCCGGGTGGGCGCGACCAGCTCCCACGCGCCCGCAGTCGAGCGGCGGCCGTCAGAACCCCGGGCCGCCCATCCTGTCCCCCGCGGCCGCAAGCCGCCCCCACAACAGATCGGCGAGAGACCGCACCAACTCGGCCCGGGAGCAAGGCCGTTCCCCCAGCCACCAGTCGCCCGCCGCGTGCATCATCCCGACGATCCCGTGCCCCCACACCCGGGCGAGCTGCTGACTCCCCGGCCCCAGGTCCACCCGCTCCTCGATGACCTGGGCCAGCTCCTCGCCCATCCGCCGAAGCAGCGGAGCGCTGTGCTTGCCGACGTCGAAGCCCTGGTCGCCCCCGGCGCTGCCCTCCGCGGGATGCATCAGGAACCGGTAGACCTGAGGCCTGGCCTCGATCGCCGCGAGGTACGTGTCCAGCGTGGACTCGACCCGCTCGCGCCGGTCGGCCGGAGCGTCCAGCGCCGCCCGCAGTGAGTCGAGCAGCGCGTCCGTGTGCCGCTTGGCCAAAGCCGCGTAAAGGCCGCCCTTGTCGCCGAAGTGGCGATAAAGGATCGGCTTCGTGATTCCCGCCTCCGCCGCGATCGCGTTCATCGACGCCTGCGGGCCGTCGCGCAGCACCACCCGGTCGGCGGCCTCCAGCAGCTCGCGCCGGCGGCGGTCGGCGGACCGCTGCTGATCGGTCCGCTGTGTGGTGTCCATGTGCTCTCCCCACCCGTGCTGATTCGGTGACGCCTGCGCAAACTAACACTGACTGTGCCCCTGACATCGAACGGGATGCCGGGACGTCCTCGCAGGTTGACTTTTCCTACCCGTCGGTAACAGACTCGGGTTACCGCTAGTAACATCGCATTGCCGCCGCTGGAGGGGACATGGCCGAGTTCACCATGGAGCTGAACGACGAACAGAAGGAAGTCCGGGACTGGCTCCATGGCTTCGCCGCCGACGTGATCCGCCCCGCGGCCGCCGAGTGGGACGAGCGCGAGGAGACTCCCTGGCCGGTCATCCAGGAGGCCGCGAAGGTCGGCATCTACTCCCTCGACTTCTACGCGCAGCAGTACTTCGACCCCACCGGCCTCGGTATCCCGATGGCCATGGAGGAGCTCTTCTGGGGCGATGCGGGCATCGCCCTCTCCATTGTGGGCACCGGTCTCGCCGCCGTGGGCGTTCTCGCCAACGGAACCGAGGAACAGATCGGCACCTGGATCCCGCAGATGTACGGCGACCAGAACGATGTCAAGGTCGCCGCGTTCTGCTCCTCCGAGCCCGACGCCGGCTCGGACGTCGCCTCCCTGCGCACGCGCGCCGTGTACGACGAGGCCAAGGACGAGTGGGTGATCAACGGCACGAAGACCTGGGCGACCAACGGCGGCATCGCCAACGTCCACGTCGTCGTCGCGAGCGTCGATCCGGAAGTGGGCTCCAAGGGGCACGCCTCCTTCATCGTCCCGCCGGGCACGCCGGGCCTGTCCCAGGGCCAGAAGTTCAAGAAGCACGGCATCCGCGCCTCGCACACCGCCGAGGTCGTCCTCGACAACGTCCGCGTCCCCGGCTCCTGCCTGCTCGGCGGCAAGGAGAAGCTGGACGAGCGGCTCGCGCGGGCCCGCGAGAAGGCGAAGGCGGCCGGAGGCGACCGGGTGAAGAACGCGGCGATGGCCACGTTCGAGGCGTCCCGCCCCGCCGTCGGCGCGATGGCGGTCGGCACCGCCCGGGCCGCGTACGAGGTCGCCCTCGACTACGCCAGGACCCGGGAGCAGTTCGGGCGGCCGATCATCGACAACCAGGGGGTGGCCTTCCAGCTCGCGGACATGCGGACGCAGATCGACGCGGCCCGGCTGCTCGTGTGGCGGGCGTCCTGGATGGCGGTCAACGGCAAGCCGTTCACCGCCGCCGAGGGGTCGATGTCGAAGCTGTTCGCGAGTGAGACGGCGAAGAAGGTGACCGCGCAGGCGATCCAGATCCTGGGCGGCAACGGGTACACCCGTGAGTACCCGGTCGAGCGGATGCACCGGGACAGCGCGATCTACACGATCTTCGAGGGGACGAGCGAGATCCAGCGGCTCGTCATCGCGCGGACCCTGGCCGGGATGCCGATCCGGTAGGGACACTCACCGGTGTCTGAGAGGCGTGAGTTGCTCGATGTCGTACTTCGCCCTCAGCGCCTCGATGGCCTCATGGTCCGGCGGGCCGCCGGTGCCCAGGATCTCCAGCAGCTCCTCGAAGTAGCGTTCGTGATCCGGGGGCGGAGACGCCTGGAAGAACATCTTCGCCGGCGTGTCCATGGGGTTCGCGAACGCGTGCGGACATCCCGGAGGTACGACGATGACCGTGCCGGGCGTCGCCCGGACCACCCGGCCGCCCGAACTCGACTCCCACTTCTGCCAGTTGTCGGGTGTGCGGATGCGCGGCTCGAAGGCGAGCACGTCCAGCTCGCCTTCGAGGACGTAGAACAACTCCTCGCTGCGCGTGTGCACATGGGCGCCCACGTCGAAGCCCGGCGGGACCTCCACCTCGAAGGTGGAGGCGATCCGCGAGTGGGTGCCGGTGACCTTGAACGTCACACGCTGGGCCGGTGTCGCCACGACCCGGCCGTGGCCCGGCGGCACGAGCAGTCCCTCGGTCTGCGTCATCGGTGGCTCACCAGGTCACCGGCAGGGCCTCGGGACCCCGGATCAGCGCGCCCTTCCTGAAGGGCACCTGCTCCGGCGGTACCGCCAGCTTCAGGCCCGGAACCCGGTCCAGCAGGGTGTCGACCAGCAGCTCCGACTCCAGCCGGGCGAGCTGGCCGCCCGGGCAGTAGTGCGGGCCGAAACCGAAGGACACATGCGGGTTCGGGCTGCGGGAGAAGTCGATGGTCTCCGGGTCCGGGAAGACGTCCGGGTCGCGGTTGGCGGCCAGGTAGGAGATGTAGACCGGGTCGCCCGCGCGGATGCGGTGCCCTCTGATCTCCACGTCCTCCAGCGCGATCCGGGACAGACCGACGGCGTTGCGGTGCGGGATGTAGCGCAGCAGTTCGTCGATGGCCCGAGGCCGGATCTCCGGCTCGTCGCGCAGCCGTTCGATCAGGTCGCGGCGGGTCAGCAGCAGGTAGAACATCTGCCCGCTGTTGTTGGTCACCGCCTCGCCGCCGATCTGGAGGAGGACGGCGAGACCGACGGCCTCCTCCAGGGTGACCTCGCCCCGGCCCACCGCGGCGCCGAGCAGCGAGGTGACGTCCTCGGCCGTGCTGTTCTCGCGCAGAGCGATGAGACCGGAGAAGTAGGCGCTCATCTCCCGCTTGGCCCTCTCGCTGACCTCCTTGCCGTTCGAGGAGGACAGGATGAGCTGGGTCCCGGTGTGCAGCGTGTGCCGGTCGCCGGGTGGGACGCCCATCAGCTCGCAGATCACCGCGATCGGGAACGGGCTGAGGACCGCGGTGGTGAGATCGGCGGGCGGCCCGTCCTGCAGCAGCTCGTCGACCAGCTCGTCCAGTACGGCGCGTGCCTTGTCCCGCACCCGTTCCACGCCCTTCGCGGTGAACGCGGCGGCCACCGCGCGGCGCAGCCGGGTGTGGTCGGGCGGGTCGAGGAAGCCGACCGCGCCGCGGTCCGGGATGAAGTGCGGGGCGAGCCGGGTGACCTGCTGGTTCATGACCGCCTCACGGCTGAAGCGCGGGTCGTTGGCCACCATGCGCACGTCGTCGTACCGGGTCACCAGCCAGGCCCAGCCCTCGCCGTTGGGCAGCTGCACGCGGGTGACCGGTCCCTCGCGCATCAGCTCGGTCAGCACCGGGTCGAAGTCCGCGCCGCTCAGGTCGAGCGCCGGCCACTGCCGTACGGGGGGCGGTGTCCCGGTGAGCGTGGTCTGCGCGGTCATCGCGCGTCTCCGCCCGCGTTGACCCAGCGGCCCACCGTCATCTCGGCGGTGATGCCGGGACCGAACCCGGCGAGCAGACCGCGCGCCCGGTCCTCGGCGCCGCCCTCGTCGAAGAGCCGGCGCAGCGCGTCCAGGACGACGGCGCTGGCGATGTTGCCGTACTCGGTCAGCGTGGCCCGGCTGAACCGGAAGGCGTGCGGCTCGACCTCCAGGAACTTGCTGAGGTCGTCGAGTATCCGGGGCCCGCCCGCGTGGATGATGTAGAAGTCCAGGTCGGACGCGTCCCAGCCGTGCAGCCCTGCCAGGTCCTTCAGCGCCGGGGCGAGTGGCTCCATGGTCGTGGGCACCCGCTTGTCCAGCAGGAAGTGGAAGCCGGTGGCCCGGACGTCGTACGCGATCCAGTCCTCCGTCTTCGGGATCAGGTAGGAGCCGTTGCGTTCCAGACGGACGCCCGTGCCGCCGTTCCCGCGGACCACGGCCGCGGCGATGCCGTCGCCGAACAGACCGTTGGAGAGCAGCGAGCCGACGCCGAGGTCGGTGGGCTGGTAGCACAGCGAGCAGAACTCGCAGGCCACGATGAGCGCGTTGGCGTTCGGGTAGGCCGAGCAGAAGTCGTGCGCCCGGTTGATCGCCGCACCGCCGGCCGCGCAGCCCAGCTGGGCCATGGGGAGCTGCCGGGTGGTGGAGTCGAAGTCCATCTCGTTGATCAGCCACGCCGTGAGCGAGGGCATCATGAAGCCCGTGCAGGAGACGTAGATGATCACGTCGATGTCGCTGGTGAGCAGCTCCGCGTCGTCCAGCGCCCGCTGGATCACCGCGGGGACCCGGGCCTTGGCCTCGGCCTCGTAGAGCTTGTTGCGCTCCTCGAAGCCCGGGTGCTTCAGCGTTTCCTCGATGGGCTGCACGATGTGCCGGGTCTTGACGCCCGTGTTCTCGATGAGGCGCAGCGCGAGTGGCAGTTGAGGGTGGTCCGCGTGGCGGGAGCGCGCCAGCTCCAGCGTCTCCTCCATCGTGATCACGTGCTCCGGGACCGACACCGAGGGTCTGCACAAAGTCGCCATGAACCGTCCCTGCTTTCCGATTTCCGGAGGGCCTTCGCCGCCCACCGGCCAGAAGGTGGTTCACCTCTGTGGGTGCTACACCCACCGTCACCCAGGAGGACGACTATCTCGCGTTGGGTTACTCCGAATCGGGGACCCCGTGTCAGGCTCGAAGGGCGAATTCCACCGCCGGACGAGGGGAAAATCCATGACCGCTGTTACCGCGCGGCAGCTGCTGGGGACGGCCATCCGAACCCTGGCCCCCGACCCGGCGGCCAATCCACTGGTACCGCTGATCGAACGCGGCGAGGCCTCCCCGGCGGCTCTGGCCGCACTGGCCCTGGAGCAGCGGGAGGTGATCCCGGCCGACCGTCGCGCCTTCCAGCACCTCGCACAGCGCGCCGACCCGGCCTCCGCGGTCTTCTTCACCACCCTGGCGACGGGCGAGGAACTGGCGGCCGGTCACCTCGCGGCCTTCGCCGGCGCCTGCGGCGTGACGGCGGAACGCGCCGCGGGGTACGTCCCCCTCGCCGGCTGCCAGGCCTACCCCGCCTACGTCTCCTGGCTGGCCCTCAACGCCTCCCCGGGGGACGTCGTCCTGGCCCTCACGGCCAACTTCTCGGCCTGGGGCAGCTACTGCGCCCGCATCGCCTCCGGCCTGCGCACCCACTACGGCTTCCCGGACGAGGCCCGCGCCTTCTTCGACTTCTTCGCCGAGCCGGCTCCGGACCTGGACGAACAGGCGACGGCGGCGGTCCAGGCGGCGCTGGACACCGGTGACCTGAACCCGGACCTGGCACACACGTACGGAAGCCTGCTGCAGCAGTACGAGAGCATGTTCTGGGCAACGCTCGGCACAGCGGTCTAAGGCGCCCCGCTGCTGTGCGCGATACACGCCACGTCGATGCGATCCGCGAGCTTGGCCAGCTCGATGGTCAAGGCAGCCACCGTGTCCTCGTCCAGCCCCGGCTCCCCGCCATCGACCAGATGCAGCCACCGAGCGCCCACGGTCCGCAGCAGCTTACTCACGTCGGCCGCAGCCACCTGCAGGGCCCCACGGTCGTCCACGATCAGAGGCAGAGTCACTTCGCCGTTCACAAACCGGATGCTAGCCGCGCAGCGCTCACGCACCCTGCCAAACCGTGGTGATGTTGCAGAACTCGCGGATTCCGTGCCCGGACAGCTCACGCCCGTACCCGGACCGCTTGAGCCCGCCGAACGGGAACGCCGGATGGGAGGCGGTCATCCCGTTGACGAACACGGACCCGGCCTCCAGGTCGCGGCTGAACCGCTCCACCTCGCTCTCGTCCCGCGTCCACACGTTGGAACTCAGCCCGAACGGTGAGTCGTTGGCGATGAGCAGCGCCTCGTCCACATCGGCCGCCCGGTAGAGCGTGGCCACCGGCCCGAACGCCTCCTCCCGGTGGATGCGCATCTCCCGGGTGATTCCGGCCAGCACGGTCGGCGGGTAGTACCAGCCCGGTCCGTCCGGCCGCTCGGCGCCGCACAGCACCTCGGCGCCGCTGCGCTTCGCGTCGTCGACCAGCTCTTCCAGGTCGGTGCGCCCCTGCTCGCTGGAGAGCGGCCCGACCTCGGTGTCCTCCTCCAGCGGGTCACCGACCTTGAGCGCCCGCATGCCCGCGACGAACTTCTCGGCGAAGGCGTCGTAGACGTCGCTCTGCACGATGAACCGCTTGGCTGCGATACAGGACTGCCCGTTGTTCTGCACGCGCGCGGTCACCGCCACCTCGGCCGCCCGGTCCAGGTCGGCCGAGGGCATCACCACGTACGGGTCGCTGCCGCCCAGCTCCAGCACCGTCTTCTTGATCATCTCGCCGGCGGTGGAGGCGACCGCCCGGCCCGCGGGCTCGCTGCCGGTCAGCGTCGCCGCCTTCACCCGTTCGTCGCGCAGGATGTCGTCCACCGCCGCCGATCCGATCAGCAGCGTCTGGAAACAGCCCTCCGTGAAGCCCGCCCGGTGGAACAGGTCCTCCAGGTACAGGGCCGTCTGGGGGACGTTGGAGGCGTGCTTGAGCAGGCCCACGTTGCCCGCCATCAGCGCGGGCGCGGCGAACCGGATCACCTGCCACAGCGGGAAGTTCCACGGCATCACCGCGAGCACGGGACCCAACGGGCGGTAGCGCACCCGGACCCGGGAGGCGCCCGCATCGCGCACGTCCGACTCGGCGGGTTCCTCGTCGGCCAGCAGTCCCTCGGCGCGTTCGGCGTACCAGCGCATGGCCTTGGCGCACTTCGCGGCCTCCGCCCGTGCCTGCTTGATCGGCTTGCCCATCTCGGTGGTCATGACCCGGGCGATCTCCTGCTGGTCCTCGTCCAGCAGGTCGGCGGCCTTGTTCAGCAAGCGAGCGCGGTCGGCGAACGTGGTCGTCCGGTAGGTGCGGAACGTGGCCTCGGCGAGCTGGAGCCGGCGTTCCAGCTCCTCCTCGCCCATGGGCTCGTACGTCTTGAGCGTCTCGCCGTTCGCCGGGTTCACCGTCGCGATGGGCATGGCTGACCTCCCTGGGAGCGGGCTTGCTTCGACCTTCGCGCGCGGCAGGGCGCGGCGCAACGCGAAAGGCCCCCTTCAGCCCGAGTGCTCCGCCAGCCGGTCGAGAAACGCGGTCTGCGCCGCGATGACCAGCTCACGGGCGCGGTCCAGGCCGAACCACGCCACGCGGTCCAATTCCGGGAACTCCCGCATCCGGCCGGACCTCGGCGGCCACTCCATGGTGAAGCTGCCGGGGCGGAAGCCGGTGAGGTCCGGGTCCGCCTCGACGGCCCACGCGGTGACGATCTTGCCGTTCTTCTGCGCGACCTCGCCCAGCGGTACGGCCGCCCCGTCGGGCGGCGCCAGCCCCAGCTCCTCCCGGAACTCCCGCCGGGCGGCCTCCCACGCGGGCTCGTCGGGTTCGTACTCACCCTTGGGGACGGTCCACGCCCCCGCTTCCTTCTTCGCCCAGAAGGGACCACCCATGTGCCCCAGCAGGACCTCGATTCCCGCACCGGTGTGCCGGAACAACAGCAGTCCCGCGCTGCGCCTCGTCGCACGCACCGTCACGGTGTGACCTCCGGGTGGGCCGCCAGCAGGGCCTGCACCGTATCGGCCTCCTCGGGGCGCTTGTCCTCGCGGTAGCGGACCACGCGGGCGAAGCGGAGGGTGACGCCGGCCGGGTAGCGGGAGGAGCGCTGGAGACCGTCGTAGGCGATCTCCACGACGAGTTCGGGGCGGACCCGCACCACCCAGCCGTTGTCCTCGACCGCCAGCTCCTGGAGCCGCTCGGTCTGCCAGGCGAGCATCGCGTCGGTCATGCCCTTGAAGGTCTTGCCGAGCATGGCGAAGCCGCCGTCGGGGGAGCGGGCGCCCAGATGGAGGTTGGAGAGCTTGCCCGTGCGCCGGCCGTGGCCCCACTCGGCGGCCAGCACCACCAGATCGAGGGTGTGGACGGGTTTGACCTTCAGCCAGGCGGCTCCGCGCCGGCCCGCGCTGTAGGGCGCGTCGAGCGCCTTGACCACCACGCCCTCGTGACCGCGGGCCAGGGTGTCGGCGAGGAACCGTTCCGCCTCCGCGATGTCCGCCGGGCCGGAGGCGACCGTGCGGCGCACCCGCATCGGCTCGGGCACCAGCCGGGCCAGCTGCGCGTGCCGCTCGGCGAACGGGAGGTCCAGCAGGTCGGTGCCGTCGACCGAGAGGGCGTCGAAGAAGACGGGGGAGACCGGGACCTCTCCGGCCGCCTTCGCCACGTCCGTCCGGGAGCCGACCCGGCCCGCGGTCTCCTGGAAGGACCGGGGCCGGCCGGCCGCGTCGAAGGAGATCACCTCGCCGTCCAGGATGAACCGCTCGCCCCGCAACTCCCGGGCCGCGGAGGTCACTTCGGGCAGCCGGTCGGTGATGTCGTCCAGGGTGCGGGTGTGCACGCGGACCGTGTCGCCGTCCCGGTGGACCTGCACCCGGATGCCGTCCAGCTTCTCCTCCACCGCGCAGGCGCCCAGCTTCTCCACCGCCTCGGCGACCGAGGACGCGCTGTGCGCCAGCATCGGCAGGACGGGCCGGCCGACGGTGAGCCGGAACCGGTCCAGCGCCCCGGGCCCCTCGGCGAGCAGGGCCTGGGCGACCGTCTGCAGCGAACCGGCGAGCATCACCGCCCGTCGTACGTCCGCCGCGGCGGCACCGGTCGCCCGGGCGAGGCCCTCCACCGCCACCGCGTCCAGCGCGCCCTGCCGTACCTCGCCGGTGAGCAGACCGAGCAGGAAACGCTGTTCCTCCTCGGTGGCGGCGCCCATCAGCTCGCCGACGAGGCGGGTCCGCTCCGCCTGTGAGCCCGGCCCCGACACCTTGCCCAGCTCGCTGAGCAGCACGTCGACCTCGCGGACCGTGAGGGTGGGCCCGGCGGCCGGCGGCACCGGGCGGCTCAGCACCTTCCAGCCCACGCCGAGCCGGCCCTGGGGCAGCCGTCCGGCCAGGTACGGGATGACGATCGGCACGTCGTCCGCCTCCGCCTCCCGGAACAACTCGGCGAGCAGCGCCGTCTTGCGGGACCGGGCCGCCGTCGCGGCGACCTCCTGGGACACCTGGGCGAGCCGGATCAGCAGCATGCAGTCATCGTGCTACGCGGGGCGCCGGAACACACCCGGTACGGCGACACCGGTCCGCACGCCCCGTGGCGGTTCGTGCGCCCGGCGAGGCGCGTCGTCGGTGGCGAATCCGCTGAGGCCGCTCGCGCGGCTCCTCGCGGTCGTGGTCGTGGACCGTGTCTCCTCGCGGCGGGGGTACCCGCGGGGCGGGGGCCGGTTCCCATCAGCGCCCGGTGCGCACTCGGCGGCGGGCCGCGAGCTCGCCGGTCGGCGGGTCGGGGGCCTCGTCGTGGCGGTACGGCCGGTGAGCCGCACGGCCGGCCCCGGAAACGGCGGCACCTCGCCCCGCGGTCCCGCCACCGGCTGCCGGCCCCGCACCGCCCGGCGGCCTGCGTCGTGAAGCCCGCGCCGGCCCGGCGCGTGCCCCCGGGCCCGGTTCCTGTGGTGTGGCGACGTTCGCCCTGTCTCGTCCGGCGGTCTGTCGGCTGTGCCGTGGAGTCTGTGCCGGCCCGGCCCGTGTCCCCGATCCGGGTGCCTGTGGTGTGGCGACGTTCGCCCTGTCTCGTCCGGGGGTCTGTCGGCTGTGCCGTGGAGTCTGTGCCGGCCCGGCCCGTGTCCCCGATCCCGGTGCCGGCGGTGTGGCCACCTTCGCCCCCTTTCGTCCGGCGGCTACCTGCGCCCCCCGTCCCGCGGCTGCGGCATTGACAAAGGGGTTTGCCGAAACTGCAATGCCGCCATGAGTACCGACGACGTTCTCGCCGGGGTGGGTCCGAGGCTGCGGCGGATGCGCAAGGAGCGGGAGGTGACCCTGGCCGCGCTGTCCGAGGTCACCGGCATCTCCGTGAGCACCCTCTCCCGGCTGGAGTCCGGCCTGCGCAGACCCAGCCTCGAACTGCTGCTGCCGATCGCCCAGGCGCACCAGGTGCCGCTGGACGACCTGGTCGGCGCGCCGCCGGTGGGGGACCCGCGGGTGCGGTCCAAGCCGATCACGCGGGGCGGCCGCACCCACTGGCCGCTGACCCGCCAGCCCGGTGGCCTGCAGGCCTTCAAGGTGCTGGAGCCGCAGCGCCGGCAGGAGCCGGATCCGCGCACCCATGAGGGCTACGAGTGGCTGTACGTGCTCTCGGGCCGGCTGCGGCTGGTCCTGGGCGAGCACGACGTGGTGCTGTCGGCGGGGGAGGCCGCCGAGTTCGACACGCGCGTGCCGCACTGGTTCGGCTCGACGGGCGAGGGGCCGGTGGAGTTCCTCAGCCTGTTCGGGCCCCAGGGAGAGAGGATGCACGTACGGGCGCGGCCGGCGTCCGGGAAGTGATCCACCCAACGCGTGCCGGAGTCCGGCCGGCTGTTCCCTGAATGGCAAGCGACCGCTTAGTATGCAGTCGGACCCGGTCAGACGAAGCAGTCCCGTGGAGGCCCCGCATGCAGGCATGGCAAGTGCACGAGAACGGCGAGCCGAGCGAGGTGATGCGCCTGGCCGAGGTGGAGCGGCCCACACCCGGTGACGGTCAGGTGCTGCTGCGCGTACGCGCGGCCAACGTCAACTTCCCGGACGCGCTGCTGTGCCGCGGCCAGTACCAGGTGCGTCCGCCGCTGCCGTTCACGCCCGGCGTCGAGATCTGCGGCGAGACCGAGGACGGCCGTCGCGTGATCGCCAACCCCGCGCTGCCCCACGGCGGCTTCGCCGAGTACGCCCTCGCCGACGCCCGCGCCCTGCTTCCCGCGCCCGAGTCGCTGGACGACGCCGAGGCCGCCGCGCTGCACATCGGCTACCAGACGGGCTGGTTCGGCCTGCACCGCCGGGCCCGCCTGGAGGCCGGGGAGACCCTGCTCGTGCACGCCGCCGCCGGCGGTGTCGGCAGCGCCGCCGTCCAGCTCGGCAAGGCGGCCGGCGCGACCGTCATCGGCGTGGTCGGCGGCGCGGACAAGGCCGCCGTGGCCCGCGAGCTGGGCTGTGACGTGGTCGTCGACCGCCGCGCCGAGGACGTGATCGCGGCCGTGAAGGAGGCCACCGGCGGCCGCGGTGCCGACGTGATCTACGACCCCGTCGGCGGGGAGGCCTACGCCCAGTCCGCCAAGCTCGTCGCCTTCGAGGGCCGGATCGTCGTGGTCGGCTTCGCCAGCGGCACCATCCCGAGCCCCGCCCTCAACCACGCGCTGGTGAAGAACTACTCGATCCAGGGCCTGCACTGGGGCCTGTACAACACCAAGAACCCGAAGCTGATCCTGCAGTGCCACGAGCAGCTCACCGAGCTGGCCGCCCGGGGCGCGATCAAGCCGCTGGTGAGCGAGCGGGTGCCGCTGAGCGAGGCCGCCGTGGCCGTGCAGAAGGTGGCGGACGGCCGGTCGACCGGCCGGATCGCCGTGGTGAGGGAGGAAGCAGCATGACCGACGCCGAAGAACTGCGCCGCCGCACCCGGGAGTTGCTGGCCGAGCATCCCCCCGCGGACACCGACCGCCTGGACTTCCTGGGCGCCCGCTTCGACGCGGGCCTCGCCTGGGTCCACTACCCGCAGGGCCTCGGCGGTCTGGGCGCCCCGCGCTCCCTGCAGGCCGTCGTCGACGCCGAGCTGGAGGCCGCCGGGGCCCCCGACAACGACCCCCGGCGCATCGGGATCGGCCTCGGCATGGCCGCGCCGACGATCCTCAAGTACGGCACGGACGAGCAGAAGCAGCGCTTCCTGCGGCCCCTGTGGACCGGCGAAGAAGTCTGGTGCCAGCTGTTCAGCGAGCCCGGCGCGGGCTCCGACCTCGCCGCGCTGGGCACCCGGGCCGTCCGTGAGGGCGAGGACTGGGTCGTCAACGGGCAGAAGGTCTGGACGTCCAGCGCCCACGTCGCCCGCTGGGCCATCCTCATCGCCCGCACCGCTCCGGACGTGCCCAAGCACGCAGGCATCACCTACTTCGTCTGCGACATGACCGACCCGGGCGTCGAGGTCCGGCCGCTGCGCCAGATCACCGGCGAGGCCGAGTTCAACGAGGTCTTCCTCACCGACGTCCGCATCCCCGACTCCCGTCGCCTCGGCGCGGTCGGCGACGGCTGGCGGGTCGCCCAGACGACGCTGATGAACGAGCGCGTCTCCATCGGCGGCATGGCCCTGCCCCGCGAGGGCGGCATGATCGGCCCGATCGCGAAGACCTGGCGCGAACGCCCAGAACTGCGCACCCACGAGCTGCACCAGCGCCTGCTGAAGCTGTGGGTCGAGGCCGAGGTCTCCCGCCTCACCGCCGAACGCCTGCGCCAGCAGCTCGTCGCCGGTCAGCCCGGCTACGAGGGCTCCGGCATGAAGCTCGCCTTCGCCCGCCTCAACCAGGAGATCAGCGGCCTGGAAGTGGAACTCCGCGGCGAGGAGGGCCTGGTGTACGACGACTGGACCATGCGCCGCCCCGAACTGGTCGACTTCACCGGCCGCGACGCCGGCTACCGCTATCTGCGCTCCAAGGGCAACAGTATCGAGGGCGGGACCAGCGAGGTCCTGCTGAACATCGTCGCCGAGCGGGTCCTCGGCCTGCCCGCCGAGCCGCGCACCGACAAGGACGTCGCATGGAAGGACCTGGCCCGATGACCGACCTGCTGTACTCGGAGGAGGAAGAGGCGCTGCGGGCCGCCGTACGGGACCTGCTCGCCGACCACTGCGACGCGCCCGGCGTCATCGCCCGCACCGAGTCCGACACCCCGCACGACCTCGCGGCCTGGAAGGCACTCGCCGACGGCATGGGCCTCGCCGGCCTGCTGGTCCCCGAGGCGCAGGGCGGCCAGGGCGCGTCGGCCCGCGAAGTCGCCGTGGTCCTGGAGGAGCTGGGCCGAGCGGTCGCACCCGTGCCCTACCTCACCAGCGCGGTCGTGGCCACCGAGGCCCTGCTGGCCTCCGGTGACGAGGAACTGCTGGGACAGCTGGCCTCCGGCCGGACCATCGGCGCCCTCGCCGTCGGGCTGCACACGGCCCCGGATGCCGTGTGGAAGACCGTACGGCTGGAGAACGGCACCCTGCGCGGCGAGTTGACCGGCATCGCCGACGCGGGCGTCGCCGACGTCCTGCTCGTCCCGGCCGACGACGGCGGCCTGTACGCCGTCCCGGCCGCCGCGGTGACGCTCACCCCGCAGGTCTCCCTGGACCTGACCCGGCCGCTGGCGACGGTACGGCTGGACGGCGTTCCCGGCCGCCGTGTCGGCGACGCGGAACCCGCCGTACGACGGGCCCTGAGGGCGGGCGCCGGACTGCTCGCCTCCGAGCAACTCGGCGTGGCCGACTGGGCCCTGACCGAGACGGTCCGCTATCTGAAGGAGCGCAAGCAGTTCAACCGGCCGGTCGGCGGCTTCCAGGCGCTCAAGCACCGACTCGCCCAGCTCTGGCTGGAGGTCGTCAACCTCCGCGCCGCGGCCCGCGCCGCCGCGGACGCGCTCGCCTCCGGCGAGGACACGGAGATCGCGGTCGCCGTCGCGCAGGCGTACGCCGCCCCCGTCGCCGTCCACGCCGCCGAGGAGGCGCTGCAACTGCACGGCGGGCTCGGCATGACCTGGGAGCATCCGATCCATCTGTACCTCAAGCGGGCCAAGGCCGACTCGATCGCCTACGGGACGGCCGGTGCGCACCGCGAGGCGCTGGCCGGACTGATCGACCTGCAGGCCCCCTGAGGCACTTCCGCGGGAAGCCCGCCCCACCCGGGGCGGGCTCTTCCGCGCACGGGCACCGCGCACGGGCACCGCGCATGTGGACAGCGCGCCAACTCCCCGCGTGGTGCCCTCCCTTGTGTGGCGGGTGCACGCATGTTCCCTTCGGTACGCCCACGGCCGCGTCCACCTCGGACCGGTCACCGTCGTCATCTCCGGCGCCCGCACCACCGCGTGACACCACACGTTTGGGGGACACGTCAGCCACCCGAACAAACCCTCCGCTACGCCACACTTGCGGCCGAACGCCGCTCAAGGGGCGTGGCGGAGGAGGTTCGCGATGGCCATTTCCATCTCTGTGGTGCTGCTGCTACTGATCATTGCCGTGATCTTCGTGCGCAACGGCGCCTTGAAGATGTCCCACGCCCTGGTCTGCATGCTGCTCGGCTTCTTCCTGGCCGGCACGAGCATGGCGCCCACCATCAGCAGTGGGCTCACCACGACCGCCGAGCTGGTGAGCAGCCTGCGGCCCTGAATCAGGGGGCCGAGAAGACGCCGATCCCGTTCGCGACGGGCCGTTCGGCGCCACTGCTCGGATGGTTGCGGACCGTCACGGCGCTCGCGCCGTCGTCACGGGTGACCAACTCCGTCGAACCGCCGCCGTCGAGGTTGAACGCGTCGGAGGCGCCCAACGAGCGCATGGTGTCGGCCTCCTCCGCGACCGTCATCCCGGACCGGTACTCGGTGGCACCGTCCAGCGCCAGGATCAGCAGCTGGTGTCCGCCGCCCTTGAAGCCCACGACCGTACGCACCGCCGAGGTGACGTCGTCCAGGCCGGACAGCGCCTCGCCGCCCCGCAGGACGGGGAAGCCCCCGATCGCGAACGCGTACGGCACCCCGGACGAGGCCGCCACCATGCTGTGCTGCACGGTCACCGCGTCCCCCACCGAGAGCTTGCGCAGCCGCTGGGCGCCCTCCTCGCGGCCCACGAGGACCGTGGCGTCCGCCGGGATCGTGCCGCTGCCCGGGGTGTCGGAGGCGGAGACCACCCGGCCGCCCACGATGCGCACCTCGTAGGTGTCGCCGCTGCACGGCGCCGACCGCTGGGTGTCGCTGCCGCACACCGCACGCATCCGGGAGGCACTGCCCCAGCGCGAGGTGAAGGCGCCGACGGAGTTCTCGGCGAGCGCGTACTGGTTGAGGCCCTTCAGCGGGAAGGTGCCCTCCGGGGTGACGACGCTGCCGACGAGGGAGAGGCGGTCCAGCCGGGCCCGCCGGTCGGTGCCCACGCCGAAGACGTCCCGGGTGTTCGTCCCCGGCGGCAGCGCGGGTCCGAACCGCTGCCCGGTCGGCACCGCGGCCTTGAGCACCTGCCCGTCCGCGATCGCCGGTCCGACGCTCGCGCCGGTGGCCTCCACGCCCGGGTGCTGGGTCTCGGTGATGTTGAAGAAGTCACCGTTGACCCCCGCGACCGCCCCGGCCGAGTCCGCCAGCCGGGAGACCGTGGCCCGGGCCGCCACCACGCCCGGGTACAACAGGCCCACGCGGACGTGTGGATTGGCGAGGTCGACCGTGAGCAGATGGGCGTGAGCCTTGCCCGCGCCCGCTTCGACGTCGAACTGCCGGTAGGTGACGCCCGGTGCGATCCGCTTGCCGGCCGCGACGGCGCCGGCCGGTGCCGCCCCCGCCAGGGCCGCACCGGCCAGCACACCGAAAGCCGTGACCACCGTGAGAACCACTCTGCCCGCTGCCGAACGCCTGCGACGTCTGGTCACCGTGCCCCCTGATGTCTCGTCAACTGTCCCTGCCGCACGGGTTTTCCCGTTCGGGTTCCGTAGAGGTTCCGTACGGGTTCTACGGGGCAGTGGACCAGAGCGCGGCGACCGCCGGGCCGACTAGGCCTCGACTACGCGAGAACGAGTGAGAAAACGCACCCCCTCGGGTGCCTCCAGTGAGAAGCCGCTACCCCGTCCGGGGACGACGTCCACGATCAACCGGGTGTGGCTCCACGCCTGGTACTGACTCCGGGACATCCAGAAGGTGACCGGCTCGGCCACCCCGTCCACCGCCAGCTCCGCCAGCAGCACGTCCGAGTCGCCGGTGCGGAACTCGCCGTCCGGGTAGCACATGGGCGCGCTGCCGTCGCAGCAGCCGCCGGACTGGTGGAACATCAGCGGACCGTGCTCGGCGTGCAGCCGTCGCACCAGCTCCGCGGCCGTGGGGGTGAGTTCGACGCGGGGGACTTCCTCATCCATGGGTCACCGTCCTGAAGAGCCGGGGCACCGGGTGCCGGACCCCGCCAGTCTCACGGCTCGTCACCGCCCCGTCCAGAGCCGGTCCTTAGACGTCGTTTCTTATGGCGTGATCGTTCGTTGAACCGTGCATGACGGATCTGGTTGAGCGGTTGGTGCCGGACGAGTTATGGGTGCTGTTCCGGCAGGTGGTG
>NZ_BMTD01000026.1 GCF_014649495.1 Streptomyces filipinensis
ATTTTTGGCACGCTGTTGAGTTCTCAAGGAACGGTCGCTTCCTTTGTACTCACCCTCTCGGGCTTTCCTCCGGGCTTCCCTTCGGTGTTTCCGACTCTATCAGACCTTTTCTCGATCCGATTTCCTCGGTGCTTTCCAGGTTCCCGCTCTCGCGTTTCCCTTTCCGGCGGTTCCGACTTTATCAGAAGTTCTTGGCCGGTCTGACCGGCCGCTCATTTCTGAGTAATCGGGAGGCGCTTCACCGAGAAGTCGTTCTCGACATTCTCAGGGAGCTTGTAGAGTCTAACGGCGACCCGTGAACTTGTCCAGTTCCGGGCAACTGTTTGAATCTACCTCCCCACGCCATCCGTGTCAACGGTTTTTGCGGGGCGAAGAGGAGACTAGCAGCTCACGGGGGTGAGACGCACATCAGGCCGCGGTGGGGACCGAGGCGCTGCGGTCCGCCTCTTCGAGATCGCCGGTCTCACCTGCGCGTACCGCCCGGCCGCCCAGGACGTAGACGTACGCCAGGAATGCCAGCTCGGCCAGGACACCGATTCCGATGCGTGCCCAGGTGGGCAGGCCGGAGGGGGTGACGAAGCCTTCGATGGCGCCGGAGACGAAGAGGACCAGGGCGAGGCCTATCGCCATGCCGATCGCGGCGCGTCCTTCCTCCGCGAGAGCCGCGCGGCGGGTCCGCGGGCCTGGGTCTATGAGCGTCCAGCCCAGGCGCAGTCCCGTTCCGGCGGCGACGAAGACGGCGGTCAGTTCGAGCAGGCCGTGGGGAAGGACCAGGCCCAGGAACGTGTCCAGGCGGCCGGCGGAGGACATCAGACCGAATCCGACGCCGAGGTTGAGCATGTTCTCGAAGAGGATCCACAGCACAGGCAGGCCCAGGAAGACGCCGAGGACGAGGCACATCGCCGCTGCCTGGGCGTTGTTCGTCCACACCTGGGCGGCGAAGGCCGCCGCGGGATGGCTGGAGTAGTACGTCTCGTACTCGCCGCCGGGGCGAGTCAGCTCGCGCAGTTGGCTGGGTGCCGCGATGGAGGACTGTACGTCCGGGTGGGCGCCGATCCACCAGCCCAGGAGGATCGCGACGGCCGTGGAGACCAGTGCTGTGGGTACCCACCAGTGGCGGGCGCGGTAGACGGCGGCCGGGAAGCCTTGGCCCAGGAAGCGTGTGATGTCACTCCAGGAGGCGCGGCGGGTGCCGGCGACGGCACTGCGCGCGCGTGCCACCAGTTGGCTGAGCCGTCCCGTGAGCTGCGGGTCCGGGGCACTGGACTGGATGAGGGAGAGATGGGTGGCGGTGCGCTGGTAGAGGGCGACGAGTTCGTCGGCCTCTGCGCCGTTGAGGCGGCGCCGACGGCTGAGCAGGGCGTCCAGGCGGTCCCATTCGGCTCGGTGTACGGAGACGAAGACGTCCAGGTCCATGGGGTCTGCCTGCTCCTCGGCTGGTCGTCGACTGCTCGTGGTGGCGTCGCGGATGCTTTCGATCGCGATCAGCTTGTCGTACTGGGGCGCGATGCGCCCACAGCTTGGCAGACTTGCGCTTCCGGGGGCAGATCAGGGAAGGACGACGGGCGTGAGTGAGCTGGTGACGGGCGAGGCGGTGGCCCTCGAATTGCGGCCTGCCAAGCTGCCGAGCAGGGCGCTGGCCGTGCTGCTCGACCTCGGGGTGGCCGTGGTCGCGTACGTCGTCGTCAGCATCGCGGTGCTCATGGCGACGGCCTCTCTGGACGAGGCCGCGCAGGTGGCACTGTCGATCGCGACGTTTCTGCTGGTGCTGGTCGGCGGGCCGATCGCGGTGGAGACGCTCAGCCACGGGCGCTCGCTGGGGAAGCTGGCGTTGGGGCTGCGGGTGGTGCGGGACGACGGTGGGCCGATCCGGTTCCGGCACGCGTTGGTGCGGGGTGCTGTCGGTGTGGTCGAGATCCTGCTGACGTTCGGTGTGATCGCCTGCATCGCCTCACTGGTGTCGGCGCGCGGCCGGCGACTCGGGGACGTGTTCGCAGGCACGCTGGTGGTGCGTGAGCGGATACCCGCCGGTCGCGCCGCCTTCGTTCCGCCGCCGCCTCCGTGGCTGGCGGGGCGGTTCGCCGGGTTGGATCTCTCGGCGGTACCGGACGGGCTGTGGCTTGCGGTCCGGCAGTATCTGACCCGGATGGGGCAGCTCGATTCTCAGGTCTCGCTGGGGATGGCCCAGCGGCTCGCGGTCGACCTCGCGGCGCGGACGGGCGCGTCGGTGCCGCAGGATCTGCCGGCGGCCGCCTTCCTGGCGGCGGTGGTGCACGAGCGGCAGTCGCGTGAGGCCCGGCAGGCGTTCGGTGCCGGGGGGTTCGCTCCGCCGGTGGGCGCGGCCGGCGCGCCGGCCGGATATCAGCCGCCCGCTTCCCCGACTTCTTCGACGGCCCAGCCGCCGGCTCCGCTTGCGCCGCCGGCCGTACCGCCGCGGGACGAGCCGTCGGCCGACCGCCCGGCCACCGGTTTCGCACCGCCGGCGTAGGACGGAGGAAGAGGTCCGCTCGGCGACTTTCAGTCGAACGTCGACGGCGGTGACTGCAGGTCCTCCAGCTCGATGCCGGGCGCGGCCAGGACGACGTCTCCGGCGATGTGGACGGTGTGGCGTTCGCCTGTGTCCAGGTCCGTGACCTGGTACTCGTCCACGATCAGGGGCCCGTTGTCAGTGGCGTGTGCTTCGCTTTTCAGCAGGGCCCAGGACTGGTCCACGGTGCGGGGGGCGAGGACGGGGTCCGTAAAGGCGACCAGGCGCACGCGGGTCGCGTCGGACGAGGGGGTGAGGCGCAGGAGACGGGCCGTGGCGACGAGGAACGCGGGGGACGTGCCGGTGAAGGCGTGGGCGCGCACATGGCCTTCGGTGGCGTGGGTTCCGGTGGGGTCGGTGCGGACCCAGGTGACGCCGTCGAGGGCGGCGCCGCGCACCTGCCACTCACCCGCGTGGAGTTCAAGGCGGATGGGGCGGCCCAGGTCGTCCAGGGCGAGGTCGACCGAGCCGCGGTGATCGCCGGCGGGGCTGGTCACCCGGGATACATAGCGCCAGCCGGACGGGCCGGGGGCGCACTGGAAGTGTTCCTCGGCGAGGGGGGTGCGATCGTGCGGATCGTGGAGCGAATAGCGGCCGCGGGGCATGGGGGTCCTGGGTCTTGACGGGCTGGCGGTCCGGCGCCCGGGTCACTCCGGCCGATGCGGGCCGTCCCGTTCGGGGCGGGCCGTTCCGGTAGGGGCGAGGCGTTCCGGTAGGGGCGGGGCCGTTTCGGCTGGGGCATGGGCGGCCGGAGACGGGCGGGACCGCCAAAGGGGCAGGCCCCCGGCACGGGGGTGCGGGGGCCTGCCTCTGAGGACCTGCTGCCGGGGAGCGCGGCGGTGCACCGGCGTGCTCCCCGGCGGGCGGGTCCGGGGATTCGCCGGCTCAGTAGCGGTAGTGGTCCGACTTGTACGGGCCGTCGACCTCCACGCCGATGTACGCGGCCTGCTCCGGGCGCAGCTTGGTGAGCTTGACGCCGAGCGCGTCCAGGTGGAGGCGGGCGACCTTCTCGTCGAGGTGCTTGGGCAGCACGTACACGCCGGTGGGGTACTCGTCGGGCTTGGTGAACAGCTCGATCTGGGCCAGCGTCTGGTCCGCGAAGGAGTTGGACATCACGAACGACGGGTGGCCGGTGGCGTTGCCCAGGTTGAGCAGGCGGCCCTCGGACAGCACGATGATGACCTTGCCGTCCGGGAACTTCCAGGTGTGGACCTGCGGCTTGACCTCGTCCTTGACGATGCCGGGGATCTTGGCGAGGCCGGCCATGTCGATCTCGTTGTCGAAGTGGCCGATGTTGCCGACGATCGCCTGGTGCTTCATCTTCGCCATGTCCGACGCGAGGATGATGTCCTTGTTGCCGGTCGTGGTGATGAAGATGTCGGCGGTCTCGACGACCTCGTCGAGGGTCGTGACCTGGTAGCCGTCCATCGCCGCCTGGAGGGCGCAGATGGGGTCGATCTCGGTGATGATCACTCGGGCGCCCTGGCCGCGCAGGGACTCCGCGCAGCCCTTGCCCACGTCGCCGTAACCGCACACGACGGCGGTCTTGCCGCCGATCAGGACGTCGGTGGCGCGGTTGATGCCGTCGACCAGGGAGTGGCGGCAGCCGTACTTGTTGTCGAACTTCGACTTGGTCACGGCGTCGTTGACGTTGATCGCCGGGAAGAGGAGGACGCCGTCACGCTGCATCTCGTACAGGCGGTGGACGCCGGTGGTGGTCTCCTCGGTGACGCCGCGGATCTCGGAGGCCAGCTGGGTCCACTTCTGGGGGTTCTCACCCAGGGTGCGGTGCAGCAGCTGGAGGATGACGCGGTGTTCGTCGGACTCGGCGGTCTCCAGGCCGGGGACCTTGCCGTCCTTCTCGTACTCGACGCCCTTGTGGACGAGGAGGGTGGCGTCACCGCCGTCGTCCAGGATCATGTTCGGGCCGCCGGTGGGGCTGTCCGGCCAGGTCAGCGCCTGCTCGGTGCACCACCAGTACTCCTCCAGGGTCTCGCCCTTCCAGGCGAAGACCGGGACGCCCTGCGGGTTGTCGGGCGTGCCGTTCGGGCCGACGGCGATGGCGGCGGCCGCGTGGTCCTGGGTGGAGAAGATGTTGCACGAGGCCCAGCGGACCCGGGCGCCGAGGGCGACCAGGGTCTCGATGAGCACGGCGGTCTGCACGGTCATGTGCAGGGAGCCGGTGACGCGGGCGCCGGCGAGGGGCTGGGCCTCGGCGTATTCCTTGCGGATCGCCATCAGGCCCGGCATCTCGTGCTCGGCGAGGGTGATCTCCTTGCGGCCGAACTCGGCCAGCGAGAGGTCGGCGACCTTGTAGTCCTGTCGGTTGTCGACAGTCGTCATTGCGAGCTGCTCCTCGGTATCGGGTCGAGGTGGGTACGGCTGGTCTGCGCGGCGGCGGACACAGGAGTGCCCGAGAAGAGGACACAGGGATGCCCACGTACGCGCAGCGCAGTCCGTCGGAGGCCCTCTCTCCCTCGGCCGGCCCGCGTGGGGACCGCCCGACCGCCATCAGCAGCGACGTCTGGCTCCGTCCCAAGCTACACCGGACGGCCCGGTCGGCCCCAGTCCGCCTCCGGTCGGTTCGAAGAGCTCGGGCGGCGGTTACGGGGTGCGGGGCGGGGGCAGGAGCGGGGCCGGGCGGGGCTGCGGAATCCGGAGGACGGGAGTCCCATAAACCGGCACGAACAGGGACTTCGGCGCATTCGGGCCGTGGGCGGGGTGGTGCAGGATGCAGGGGAACCGGGGCCGTCCGGTTCCGCTCGCGGGGTGTCCGGGACGGCGCCTCGCGCGACGAAGGCGTTAGGAGATCGACGTGACCAGTCCGGCCGGCCCTCCCTCCGCGGAAGGCCTCGACGACGAGCGGCGGCAGCTGAAGCTGCTGGCGGTGACCGCCTGCCCGACGGGCATCGCGCACACCTATATGGCGGCGGAGAAGCTCGCGCAGGCCGCGGCGAGCCGTGGCATCGAGATGAAGGTGGAGACACAGGGGTCCATCGGGGCCGAGAACGTCCTTGATGACAACGATGTCAGACATGCGGACGGGATCATCGTCGCCGCGGACAAGGACGTCGACCTCAGCCGCTTCGCGGGCAAGCGGGTGCTGACGGTCGGGGTCGCCGAGGGCATCCACCATCCCGAGCGGTTGATCGACCGGGTGCGGTCGGCGCCCGTGTACGCGCCGGGCGGGGCCCCGGGTGGTTCGGCCGCCGGGACCGCCGGGGGCGGCAAGGAGCGGGGTCCGGTGTACAAGGCACTGATGAACGGCGTGTCGTACATGATCCCGTTCGTGGTCGTCGGCGGTCTGCTGATCGCGGTCTCACTGGCCCTCGGCGGGCATGCGACGGCGAAGGGCTATGTGATCCCGGACGGCACGTTCTGGGCGCACGTCAACGCGATCGGCGGGATCGGGTTCCAGCTGATGATCCCGGTCCTGTCGGGCTACATCGCCTATGCCATTGCCGACCGGCCCGCGCTGGTGCCGGGCATGATCGGCGGGTGGATCGCCAACACGGGGGCGTTGTACGACTCCAAGGCGGGCGCGGGCTTCATCGGGGCGATCGTGACCGGGTTCCTCGCCGGCTGTCTGGTGCTGTGGATCAAGAAGGTCAGGGTGCCGAGGTTCGTGCAGCCGATCATGCCGATCATCGTGATCCCGATCGTGGCCACGAGCGCGCTCGGGCTGTTCTTCGTCTATGTCATCGGCAAGCCGATCTCGTGGGTGTTCGAGCACCTGACGAGCTGGCTCGCCGGGATGACGGGGACGAGTGCGGTCCTGCTCGGCGCGATCCTGGGGCTGATGATCGCGTTCGACATGGGTGGGCCGGTCAACAAGACGGCGTTCCTGTTCGGTGCGGGACTCATCGCGAGCGGCAACCAGACGGTGATGGGCATGTGTGCCGCGGCGATTCCGGTGATGCCGCTCGGGCAGGGTCTGGCCACGCTGATCCGTCGGGGGCTGTACACCCAGCAGGAGCGGGAGACGGGGCTGGCGGCGCTGTTCATGGGGTGTTTCGGCATCTCGGAGGGTGCGATCCCGTTCGCGGCGGCGCGGCCTGCGCAGGTCATTCCGGCGAACATGCTCGGCGGCGCGGTGGCCGGTGCGGTCGCGGGGCTGGCCGGGGTGAAGGACGCGGTGCCGCACGGAGGGCCGATCGTGGCGGTGCTGGGCGCGGTGAGTGGAGTGCCCATGTTCTTCGTGGCCGTCGGCATCGGGGCGGGGGTCACCGCGCTGGCGACCGTGGCGATGGTGGATGTGAGTGGGCGCCGGCGGCGGGAGGTGCCTGACAGTGGGACTGCGGGTGCGGGTGTCCCTGGTGCGAATCCCTCGTCGACGGCGGGTGCGGGTGAGTCGTCGGTGGATGGGGGCGCAGCGGGTGCGGGTGCTCCGGTGGTGGGCACGGGTGCCGCGGTGGTAGGTGCCGGTGCTCCGTCTGCGGGTGCCGGTGTGCGCGCGACTGGTGTCGGTGCGGGTTCCGGGGCAGTCGTGCCCGGGCAGCGGGGAGAGACTTCGGCGGGCGGGGCTGGTGCGGGGGCTCCGGAGAGCCCGGTGCCCGTCTCGGCTCGGGGGGAGAGCGCGGCTGCCGGCAGCCCGGCCGAGGTGTTGTCCGGGTATCTCGATGAGCGGACCGTGCGGGGCGCGCTCGAAGCGGTGGGGAAGGACGCCGCGATCCGGGAGATGGCGGAACTGCTGGCGCGGAGCGGGCGGGTCGCCGATGTGGACGAGCTGGTGGCGACCGCGTTGCGGCGCGAGGCGCAGGGGACGACCGGGCTCGGTGAGGAGATCGCGATCCCCCATGCGAAGACCGATGCGGTGACGGCGCCGGTCGTCGGTTTCGCGCGGTCGGCCGAGGGGGTCGAGTGGGGTTCGCTGGACGGCACGAAGGCCCGGCTGGTGTTCATGATCGCCGTACCGGAGGCGGCCGCGGGCGACGAGCATCTGCGGATCCTCGCGCTGCTCTCGCGCAGGCTGACGGATCCCGGCTTCCGGGAGCGGCTGCTGGCCGCGCCGGACGAGCGGGCGGTGCTCGACGTGCTGGGCGAAGTCGGGTGAGTTCGGGTGAGCCGGGTGAGGTGAGCGGACGGGTGCGGGTGTCGGGCCGGCGGTCCCGGCCGGCGGTCCGGGCCCGCACGCCGCCGGCCCGTTCGCACCCTCCGCCGGTCCGGTTCGCGGGCAGGCTGAGCGGCTCGCGCGGCAGGCTGTCCGGGCCATGCGGGCCCGCCGCTCAGGGGGCGCGCGTTCGGGCGGGTGTGCCGGCAGCCAGGGCCTGGCCCCCGAAGAGAGGGTGGGGCCCCCTCCGCACCCCTTGGTGGCAGGGCCCGTAACTCTGCCCCGGGCCCCGCGGCTCTGGCCGGCTCACGCGGTTCCTGGGGATTGTCCGCGGGACGGGGCCCGGGGCTCAGTGGTCGGTGGCGTGGGGGGTCGGGCCGCCCGGGGTCGCCGCCGGGTCGGGGCCCTTGGCGGCCTCGGCCTCGCTGTAGATGTCCGGTTCGAGGTAGATGACGCGGGCGATGGGGACGGCGGCGCGGATGCGGGCCTCGGCGGCGTTGATGGCGTTGGCGACCTCGGCGGCCGTGTCGTCGTGCTGGACGGCGATCTTGGCGGCAACCAGCAGCTCCTCGGGGCCGAGGTGCAGCGTGCGCATGTGGATGACGCCGGTGACGGTGTCGCCGTCGACGGTCGCCTCCTCGATCTCCTTGATCACGTCGAGGCCCGCCGCCTCGCCGAGCAGCAGTGACTTGGTCTCGGCGGCCAGCACCAGGGCGATCAGGACGAGCAGGACGCCGATGCAGACGGTGCCGATGCCGTCCCAGACGCCGTCGCCGGTGAGCACGGCCAGGCCGACACCGAGGAGGGCGAGGACCAGACCGATGAGCGCCCCGAAGTCCTCCAGCAGGACGACGGGCAGCTCGGGCGCCTTGGCGCGGCGGATGAACTGCGCCCAGGACAGTCTGCCGCGCAGCTCGTTGGACTCCTTTATGGCCGTGCGGAAGGAGAAGCCTTCGGCGACGACCGCGAAGAGCAGGACGCCCACCGGCCAGTACCAGTTCTCCAGTTCGTGCGGGTGGACGATCTTCTCGTAGCCCTCGTAGACGGCGAACATGCCGCCGATGGAGAACAGGACGATCGAGACCAGGAAGGCGTAGATGAACCGCTCGCGGCCGTAGCCGAAGGGGTGCTGCGGGGTCGCCTCGCGCTGGGCCTTCTTGCCGCCGATGAGCAGCAGGAACTGGTTGCCGGAGTCGGCGAGCGAGTGGACGCCTTCGGCGAGCATGGACGAGGAGCCGCTGAACGCGAACGCCACGAACTTCGACGCCGCGATCGCGAGGTTGGCGCCGAGTGCCGCCACGATCGCCTTCGTACCGCCTGACGCGCTCATGTGTCCGCGTTGTCCCTTCGAACTCGTCGTCGCCTTCGTACGGCGCCTTCTCACGGCGCCTTCGTACGGCCACCGTGTCCGGGCGTGCCCCGGCTTTGCCCGGCCTTTGCCGGTGGGCCATTCTTGCAGCCCGGCCGGGCGCCGGCGCGTCAGGTGTCCACAACCCCGGTCATACGATCACAGCGCCGGTTTTCCACAGCCCCGTCACACCACCACCGTGGCGCGGAAGACCGTCCCCGCGCCGGAGATCTCCGCCGTCTGCGCGGCGGGGACGAAGACCGACTGCCCCGGCTTCAGCTCGTGTTCGCCCGCGTGGACCGAACCGGCCGTGCAGAGCAGGATCTGCGGGGTGGCGAGGGTGAGGTCGCGGGCGGTGCCGCCCTCGGAGAGGACGTACCGGGAGAGCCGGAACTCGTCGATCGGCGTCTCGTAGACCTCCTCGCCCTCCGGGGAGGCCTCGGGGCGGAGCACGCCCGGGTCACCCGCTTCGAAGCGGACCACCCGCAGCAGCTCGGGGACGTCGACGTGCTTCGGGGTCAGGCCGCAGCGCAGGACGTTGTCGGAGTTGGCCATGATCTCGACGCCGAGGCCGCTGATGTAGGCGTGCGGGATGCCGGCGCCGAGGAACAGGGCCTCGCCCGGCTGCAGGCGGACGCGGTTGAGGAGCATGCCCGCGATGACGCCGGGGTCGCCCGGGAAGTGGTGGGCGAGGACGGCGTAGGGGGCGTAGTCGCCGCCGAGGCGGGTGCAGGCGGCGGCGGTCTCGGTGACCGTCCGGGCCATTTCCTCCGGGTCGGCGGTGAGGATCGCGGTGAGGACCTCGCGCAGGGCCGCGTCCTCGGGGTGGGCGTGCAGCAGGTCGACGTAGGGCTTGAGGGAGGGGACGCCGAGTCCGTCGAGCAGGTCGGCGGCCTGGACGGGGTCGCGGAAGCCGCAGAGGCCGTCGAACTCGGACAGCGCGCAGATCAGTTCGGGCTTGTGGTTGGCATCCTTGTAGTTGCGGTGCGGTGCGTCGACCGGGATGCCGCGGCGCTCCTCGTCGGCGTAACCCTCCTTGGCCTGCTCCAGGTTGGGGTGTACCTGGA
Organism: Streptomyces filipinensis; assembly: GCF_014649495.1. Classification (GTDB taxonomy): domain Bacteria; phylum Actinomycetota; class Actinomycetes; order Streptomycetales; family Streptomycetaceae; genus Streptomyces; species Streptomyces filipinensis. Next base: position 9,993 of record NZ_BMTD01000026.1, read on the forward strand.
GGGAGAGGGGGGCGCCGGCAGCGAGGATCTTCAGGAGGAAGGGCAGGCGAGGGCCGAACTTCGCGACCGTCTCCGCGCCCAGCTCGCCCTTCGGGTCGGCGTCGATGACGTCGACGAGGGTCCCGCGCGCGGTGCGCGAGGGGGCTCCCGGGTGCGCGCCCATCCACATCTCCGCCTGCGGTTCGCCGGTCGGCTCGACGCCGAGCAGGTGCGGGATGGCGGTGGGGGAACCCCAGGCGTAAGGGCGGACGGTGTTGTCGAGGCGGTCCATGTGTCTTCTCTGTCTCCGTACGTACGCGGCTCAGCCGGACCGGCGGCTGAGCCGGTTGCCGTGCTGGTGGTGGGCGCGGGTCGGTGGACCCGGAGCAAAGATCAGGCCCCCGAAGCGAGCGCCAGGTAAACAGCGGCGAAATCCGTGACGGCGATCAGTTCCGCGAGGGTCTCCAGTTCACCGCCCTCCTCCGGTTCGAGCTCGCTGATCGGCGTGTCGTGGGTGAGGGCCAGGTCGCGGGCGGCCGGGGCGGCGGTGAAGCCGCCGATCGGGCGGTCGCGCAGCAGCACTACGCGCGCGTGCAGCGCGGGCTGTTCCTCGACGCGGTCGCGGAAGAAGTCGTCGGGGTCGGCGCTGGCGGCCAGCGGTCCGGCCAGCAGGGCGCTGTGCGCGGCGAGCGCCTCGGGGAGTTCGGAGACGAGTCCGGGGCGGCCGGCGAGTTCGGCGAGAGCGGCGGCGAAACGGCGCCCGGCGGGGCCCGCCGAGGGCCCTTCCGTCCACACCACGGGCAGCGCGTCGGCGAGTTCGGCGGCCAGGGTCTTGGCCGGGTTGCTGTAGGTGGCGATGGCGGGGCCGCAGCGCTCGGCGATGTGGTCCAGGCGGTCGGCGACCTTCTCCAGCGTCTCCGGCGGGGCGGTGAGCAGTCCGATGCGGTCCAGCAGCGCGAGCAGCGGGGTGAGCAGCGCCCAGAAGACGCCCGAGGAGGAGGCGGCGAGCGGTTCCTCCTGGTCGTACGGCGCTGTCGCCATCGGTACGAACAGGCCGTGGGCGCCGGCGACCGCCTCCGCGAGCGGGGTGCGGGGCGGGGCCACGGCGGCGACCGAGCAGCCGCGGCGGTAGGCCTGGTCGGCGAGGAGGGAGAGGCTGGGTTCGGTGCCGTCCGGGGTGGCGATCAGCAGCAGGTCGACGGAGCCGGTCCACCCCGGCAGTTCCCAGCGCAGGGCGCCCGCGGCCGAGGCGACGCCGGTCGGGGCCAGACGGACCACGGGGCTGCCGACGCCCGCCAGAGTGCCGAGGAGGTCGGCGGTGTGGGTGGCGGCGGCGCCGGGGCCGGCGATCAGCACGGAGCGCGGGCGGCCGTCGGGCTTGAGATCGCCGACGCCGGCCTCGGTGGCGTGCCGGGCGGCGGTGCGGACACGGGCGCCGGCCTCGGCGGCGCCGCGCAGCAGGCCCCGGCGGTCGGCCTCGGCCAGCCCTTCCGGGGTGTCGAGCAGCGATTCGTCCAGCATGGGCGGAAGCCTCCGATCGCCGAGGGTCCTGTGTGGGTTGTCTACGAGACGGGCGTCGTCACTCGGGGCGGCGGGCCTCGTCCACGAGGAGGACCGGGATGCCGTCGCGGACCGGGTAGGCGAGGCCACAGTCCTGGCTCGTGCAGATCAGCTCGGTGTCCTGGTCGTTGTGCTGCTCCTTGAGAGGGGCGTGGCAGGCCGGGCAGGCGAGGATCTCCAGGAGGCCGGCTTCGAGCGGCATGAGCGTTCCCTTCGAGGGCGGGGTATTTCTTTGGCCGGTGGTCAGCGTACCGCTGGCGGGCGGGCTGAGCTGGGCTCACGTGCCGCCCAGGGGGCTGCGCCCCCTGGACCGCCGTCTGCCCGTCCGGCCACCCGCTGGTTCGGCTGTGACGTCGGGTCCCGGCGGTGTCGGCTCAGGCCGCCGGGAAAGTGCCGTCCGCGGGTCAGGCCCTGATGATCGCCAGGGCCTCGTCGCGGATCTTCGTCATGGTCGCCTCGTCCTTCGCCTCCGCGTTCAACCGCAGGAGGGGCTCGGTGTTGGAGGGGCGGACGTTGAACCACCAGTCGGCGGCGGCGACCGTGAGGCCGTCCAGGTCGTCGAGGGTGATGCCGGCGCGGCCCTCGTAGGCGGAGCGGATCGCGGCGAGGCGGGCGGCCTGGTCGGCGACCGTGGAGTTGATCTCGCCGGAGCCGGTGTAGCGGTCGTACTGGGAGACGAGGGAGGACAGTGGGCCCTGCTGGCCGCCGAGGGCGGCGAGGACGTGCAGGGCGGCCAGCATGCCGGTGTCGGCGTTCCAGAAGTCCTTGAAGTAGTAGTGCGCGGAGTGCTCGCCGCCGAAGATGGCGCCGGTGCGGGCCATCTCGGCCTTGATGAAGGAGTGGCCGACACGGGTGCGGGCCGGGCTGCCGCCGTGTTCCTTCACGACCTCCGGGACCGTGCGGGAGGTGATCAGGTTGTGGATGATCACGCCCTTGCCGCCGTTGCGGGCGAGCTCGCGCCTGGCGACCAGGGCGGTGATGGCGGACGGGGAGACCGGGTCGCCGTTCTCGTCCACGACGAAGCAGCGGTCGGCGTCGCCGTCGAAGGCGATGCCCAGGTCGGCGCCCTCCGCCGGGACGCGCTTCTGCAGGTCCACGAGGTTGGCGGGGTCGAGGGGGTTGGCCTCGTGGTTGGGGAAGGTGCCGTCCAGTTCGAAGTACATCGGGACGAGGGTCAGGGGGAGGCCGGCGAAGACCGTGGGGACCGTGTGGCCGCCCATGCCGTTGCCGGCGTCGACCACGACCTTCAGGGGGCGGATGGAGGTCAGGTCGACCAGGGAGCGCAGGTGCGCCGCGTAATCCTCCAACGTCTCGCGGGAGGAGAGGGTTCCCGGCTGGGCGACCGGCTCGGGGGCGCCCGAGTCCAGCCACTGCTCGGCCAGTTCGCGGATCTGCGCGAGGCCGGTGTCCTGGCCGACCGGGGCGGCGCCGGCGCGGCACATCTTGATGCCGTTGTACTGGGCCGGGTTGTGCGAGGCGGTGAACATGGCGCCGGGCAGGTCCAGCGCGCCCGAGGCGTAGTACAGCTGGTCCGTGGAGCACAGGCCGATCTCGGTGACGTCCACACCGCGGTCCGCCGCGCCGCGCCCGAAGGCGCGGCTCAGCGCCGGGGACGAGGGCCGCATGTCGTGGCCGACGACGATCGCCGACGCTCCTGTCACCTCGGCGAAGGCCGCGCCGAACAGTCCGGCCAGTGACTCGTCCCACTGGTCCGGGACCACTCCGCGTACGTCGTACGCCTTCACGATCTGCGACAGATCAGCAGCCACGGCCAACCCTCCTGAAAGTTCTATGGGTGCCCACAAACTACCCGTTGGGGGTAAGGGGGAGGTGTGCGGCGCGGTGGGCTCAGTTGTCCGGTGAGCGCAGGACGCGCAGGTGTCCGCGGCGGGCGACCTCCATGGGATCCGCCGTGCGGGCTCCGCCGCCGCCCGCCTCGGCAGCGCGCTCCTGGGGGCGGGCGGCCTCGCGGACGGCGTTGGCAAGCGCTTCCAGATCGTCCCCGGTGGGGCGTGCGGGAGCGGAGCCGTCGAGGAGGCGTACGACCTCCCAGCCGCGGGGGGCGGTGAGGCGCTCGGAGTGCTCGGCGCACAGGTCGTAGCAGTGCGGCTCGGCGTAGGTGGCGAGGGGGCCGAGGACCGCGGTCGAGTCGGCGTAGACGTACGTCAGCGTCGCGACGGCGGGTCGACCGCAGGCGGTGCGCGAACAGCGACGTACAGGGCTCACGAGGTTGGACGGTACCGCACTCTTGAGCGGGCCGCGACGACTCTCCACCAGGTCACTCCACCGTGTCGTGCTGTGAAACGTCCCACACACCCCTTCGGGGGCACCTTGTTGACCTGCACGGACGGGCTCCCGTCGGGTTTGGGGCCCGACTCGATACGGTCACGAGTCGGCACAAACACCGTCAATTGCCTTGTGCTCGGCGGTCTTGGAGGGTTACGGAAACGAGCCATTCGTTGGCTGGAACGGTCATCTGGCGACATGGGGGTGGATGCCGCCGGTCGGAGGGGAATGGGCCGATCGGCGGCGGGCCGATCGGCGGCGGGCGCCGGCCGGTCCGGGGTGGTGGCCGGTTGCCGTGGAGGGAGGGGCGGGTTGCCGTGTGGGACCGGGCGTGCGGAGCGTGCGGGGACTACGCTTCCCCAGTGATGGACAACCGTGTACCGCCCCGTGCCGCCGGCCCCGGGCCCCGTCGCCGCGATCGTCATGGGCGGGGTATGAGGGGGCCGATCGCACCGCCGCAGGTGCCGCTCGCCGCCAGCCGTGCCGATGTGTTCGCGGACCTGGTGCAGGACTCCGTGGAGCGCCTTGAGCGGCGGTGGCCGCAGCTGGCCGACATCGATTTCCTCGTGTTGGAGGTGCCCCGGCTGGAGGGGCGGGGCGAGCAGGCGTGGAGCGATGAGGCCGTGCCGTTGGGCGGGGTCGTTGCGGCGCGGGACGGACGGCGGGCGCGGGTCGTGGTGTACCGGCGGCCGGTGGAGATCCGGACGAAGGGGCGGGACGAGCGGGCCGCGCTGGTGCACGAGGTGGTGGTGGAGCAGGTCGCCGAGTTGCTGGGGCTGACTCCGGAGACGGTGGATCCGCGGTACGGGGAGGATTAGTCCGGCGGGGCTCGGGGGCGGCTTGTGGTGGGCTTCGGGGTGTTTCCGTTGCCCGCGCCGACGGGGTGGGCGGTGCTGCCGCGGGACAACGGGGGCTAGGCCTGCCCGCGCCTGCGGGGCGCCGCTGCGCCCACCCGTGCCGCCCCAGCGGCACGACCGCCCGCAGCAGGGGGGCGAGTACCGGGGGCGATCCGAACGGGGCGGACGGGCGCAGCTAGGGCTTTTGCAGGACCGAGAGGTCTTCTGTCGCCGTCGGTACCGCCACCATGCCCCGGTCGTTCGGGAGGGTTTGGATGGTGAAGCCGGGGACTCCCTCCTCGGTGGCCGTCAGGGTGCGGGAGGCGTAGACCGGGCCGCCGGAGAGGGGCTCGACCGTGAGGGCGTACGTGCCCTTGAGGCCGGCGGGGGCGGGAACGGTGACGTTCTGCGTGGTGCCGGCCTTGATCGTGTACGTCTTCGACGTCGCCGTGCCGCCCTCGCTGCCCGCCGAGGCGGTGACCTTGACCGTGGCGGCGGCGGTGGGCGCCGCCAGGGCGAGTGTCGTGCCCTTGGCGCTGTTGTCCGCCGAGGTGGCGCGCGAGCCGACGGGGGCGGTGGCCGGGATGAAGGCCGTCTCCTGCCTGTCGCCCTTGCCGCGCACGACGCGGAGGGCCGCGACGACCGGGACCGACTGGTCCGTGGGCGTCAGGACCAGGGAGCCCGCCTCGCCGCGGGTCACCTCGCCGAGGTCGGCCGTGGTCGTCATGCCCGACTTCACATGGAGGGTCTCGTTGCCCGCCGGGGTGATCAGGCCGTCCGGCGAGGCCAGGCGGACCTTCAGGTCGGCGTCGTCGCCGCCGGGCGTGAAGGCGATCAGACGGACGTCGGTGGCGTCCTTCGGGATGCCGGGCAGCACCAGGCTGCCGGCCGGGTCGGAGGCCGCGGCCAGCCAGTCGCCGCCCGCCTTGTCGTCCAGGGCCTGCACGGACGCGCCGACCCGGCCGCTGCGCACGCTGACGTGCACGGTCAGGTCGGCCTGGCGTTCGTCGGTGAGCGTGGAGAGCAGGATCGGCTTGCTCGCGTGCGGCGGGACGGTGAGGTTCTCGCCGAGCGGGGACTTGATCGCGCCGTCCTTGCCGTACAGCTCGATGTCGACGACCGCGGCGGAGTCGTCGGGGTTGGTCAGGTGCACGTAGTCGGTGCGGCCGGCGGCCGTGCCCGCGCCCGGGAACCAGAAATCGGTGTCGGCGGCGGTGCAGTTGACGCCCTGGAGGCCGCGGCCGGTGCCGGCGGCGACCTCGGTGGTCTCCTGGACGGTCCAGCCCGGCGCGAACCTTCCGTCGGCGGTGCCGATGAGCGCGGGCGTGTCGGCGCCGGAGGTGTCACCGGTGGCCGGGGTGCCCGGGGCCTTGGGGGTGAGCACCGGCTCGTCCGCGGTCTTCTTCGCCCCCTTGGACCCCTTGGGGTCCTTGGCTCCCGTGTCGTCCGTCGACTGCTCGTCGGCCGCCTGGAGTTGGGCCTTGCCGCCGCTTTCCGCGCCCTGGGTGACGGGCGTGAACGACGTGTACGCCGTGTCGGCGATGTCCGAGATGCTCGGCGCCGGGCACAGCAGGCTCGTGCGCTGCACCGGAAGGTTCGCGGCCGGCTTGGCGGCGGCCCCGGACGCGGACGGGCCGTCGAACGCGGCGAACGCGGTGACGGCGGCCAGCGCGGTGGTGCCGGCGATCAGGGAGAGGGTGGTGCGGTTCACTGCTGGCTCCCGTCGGGGCGCTCGCTGCCGGTGCCATGGGGGTGCTGGGCCGGGTCGTAGCCCTGCTGGGCGGGGTCGTACGCCGGGTCGTAGCCCTGCTGGTAGGCCGTCGGGTCGTAGGGCATCTGGCCGTTCGTGCCGCCGTAGGCGTACGGGTCGTACTGGCCCGCCTGGTACGGGTCGGCGGCCGGGTACGCCTGCTGGTCGTAGCCGGAGGGCTGGTACGGGTCGCCGGTCTGGTACTGGTCGGCGCCGTAGCCGGGGTATCCGGTGTTCGGGTAGGAGGCCTGGTCCCAGTCCTCGTAGGACTGCTGGTGCGGCACGGCGGCCGGGGGCTCGGCAGGGGGTGTGGGTGCGGCCGGCTGCTCGTCGGCGGCGGCGGCCTGTTCCTCGGCCTGGGCGCGCAGGCGGCGGGCGCGGCGGCCCTCGCCCGCGGTGGCCTGGGCGGGCACCGGCTCCTCCTCGGGCAGGTCGTCGTCGACGTCGCGGCGGCGGCCGGGCAGGGCGAGGACGACCAGGACGACGGCGAGGGCTCCCTGGGCCCACAGCCACGCGGTGTGGGTGATCGGATCGCTGTAGGTGACGTCCAGCCTGCCGCCGTCGGCGGGCAGTTGGAAGCCCTGGGCCCAGCCGTCCACCGTGGTGCGGGTGAGCGGCCTGCCGTTCAGGGTGGCCGTCCAGCCGTCGGAGGCGGTGTCGGCGAGGCGCAGGACGCGGCCGGCCTGGCCGGCGGGGACGGTGGTGTGGATCTCCACCGGCCCTGCGGTGACCGACCGGGCGGTGCCCGAGCCGCCCGCCGGGACGATGGTGGCGCGGGAGACCTCCTGGTCGACACGCCACAGGGCGCTGCCGTTCTGCTGGCTGAGCCGGCTCAGGCCGGGGGTGGTGTCGAGGACGCGGGTGATGTCGCGGGGCGCGCCCTTGTGAACCAGGACGTACCGCACCGCGAAGCCGCCGAGTTCGTCGGCCTGGTCGGCGCCGGAGCCGGCGACGAGGTTGGCGACGACCTTGTCGAGCCGGGTGTTCCGGCCGTCGGCGGTGCTGACCTCGGCGTCGCCCATGCGGGCACCGGAGCCACGGACCAGGGTGTAGCGCACGCGCGCGGTGGAGTCGCTGTCCAGGATCAGGGTGCGGGCGCGGTCGCCGGTGGTGGAGTCCTCGGCGACGAACGCGGGCACCTGGGTGGGGTCGCGGCGCTCCAGGGGGCCGTCGGCGCCGCGGAGCATCCAGCCGGCGGCGACGAGCAGCGGGCCCGCGGCGCTGGCGAAGGCGATCAGGGCGGCGACGGGCTGGCGCCAGCCGAAGCTCTGCTCGGCCACGCGCGCGCGGGCCCCGTCGGCGCCGAGGGCGGCGGCGGCCAGCAGGGCGAGACCGTAGACGAGGGTGGCCGGGCCGGCCCAGGCGGTCTTGTTGGACAGGACGGCGAGGACGAGGGCCGCCAGGGCGACGACCCAGGCGGTGCGGACGGCCCGCTGCCGTTCGGAGCGCAGCAGCGCGGCGAGTGCGGCGAGGACGATGCCGATGAGCATCAGGCCGTTCACGGTGCCGGGGCCGCCGGGGCTCGCGCCGAGCAGGTCGAGCGCGGAGGCGGCCGAGGTGCCGTAGGCCAGGCCGGCTTCCTTGAAGAAGCCGGTCGGGAGCAGGGTCAGCGACCAGGGGGCCAGGATCAGCAGCGGGGTGCCGAGCTGGGCGAGGAAGCGCAGGACGTGGGCGCCGAGGTCGCCGCGGCGCAGGACGAGCACGCCGACGCCGAGGAGCAGCGCGAGGGGCCAGACGATCGGCGTGAAGGCGGTGGTGATGCTCAGCAGCAGCGCGTACGCCCAGGTCGCTCGCCAACTGCCGCGCGCACCGGAACGGTTCGCGAGGCCGCTCGCGGCGATGCCGGCGCGCGCGATGAGCGGCAGCAGCACGGCGAGGACGGCGGTGCCGATGCGGCCGCCGGCCAGGGCGCCGGTGGTGGCGGGCAGGAAGGCGTAGGCGACGGCCGCCCAGGCGCGCAGCAGCCGGGAGGTGACGAGCGGCCGGGAGGCGAAGTAGGCGGTGCATCCGGCGAGCGGTACGGAGGCGACCAGCAGGACGGTGACGGCGAGTCCGGTGGACCCGAACAGAATCGTGGCGAGGGTCGCGACGACGGCGAGGTAGGGCGGGGCGGGCGGGGTGCCGCCCGCGCCGACCGGGTGCCAGGCGTCGGCGAAGCGGGACCACAGCTCGCCGGTGCCGGCGGGGGCGGGCAGCAGGGCGCCGCCCGCGAGCGCGCCGCCGGAGAGCAGGGCGCGGCAGGCGGTCAGGGAGATGAGCAGCAGGGCGAGGAAGAGCACCGGGCCGGGCCTGCGGGCGATCCGCTTGAGCCGGGCGAACTGCTCGACCTCCAGGAAGTCGGCGTCGTCGCCGCCGGGTCCGGACTCGACGGCGCCGCCGTGTCGGCCGGCCCGGGCGGTGTCGTCGGAGCCGCTGCTGAAGTTGGCGGCGAGCTGTTCCACGGTCGCGCGGACGGTCGCGCCGGGGGGCGGGAAGAGCGGGCGCAGTTCGCCCTTGTCGGTCTGCGGGCGTCCGCGGCGGCGCCGTGCGGCGATGATCCGCTCGGGGCGCAGCAGGGTGCTGAGCAGGCCCCTGATCTCGTCGACGGCCTGGCCGGGCACCTTGCCGACGAGGTAGGCGAGGGTGCGCAGGACGGTGCCGAACACCAGCCGCAGCAGCACCCAGGGCAGCGCGGCGCCGCGGGTGTTGACGAGCAGGGTGTAGACGGCGCCGGCCTTGTCGACCTTGTGCGGGGAGGCGGCGGTGCGGCCGACGCAGTCGACGGTGCGGCGCTCGCGGGAGGCGGCCTCGGCGTGCCGGACGACCGCTTCGGGGGCGATCAGGACGCGGTGGCCGGCGGCATGGGCGCGCCAGCACAGGTCGACGTCGTCGCGCATCAGGGGCAGTCGGCGGTCGAAGCCGCCGAGCTGTTCGAAGACGTCGCGGCGGATGAGCATGCCGGCGGTGGAGACGGACAGCACGGTGCGGACGTGGTCGTGCTGGCCCTGGTCCTGTTCGCGGCGGTCCAGGCCGGTCCAGCGGCGGCCGGAGTGGGCGATGGAGACGCCGACCTCCAGCAGCTGCCGACGGTCGTACCAGCCGCGCAGCTTGGGGCCGACGATCGCCACGTCGTCGCGGCCCAGCTCCAGTTCGGTGTCGACGACCCGCAGCAGCTGGGCGAGGGCGTCGGGTTCGGGGGCGCAGTCGTCGTGCAGCAGCCAGAGCCACTGGATGGGCTCGCCGTACGGCAGGTCGGGCAGGTCGTAGGCGTCGTCGCGCCAGGAGCGGGTGACCGGGTCCCAGCCGCTGGGGCGCTTGAGGTACGGCAGCTCTTCCGCGGTGAGGGCCGGGGCCGTACGGCTCGCCTCCTCGACGGCCTGGCCGAAGCCGGTGCGCCGGGCGAGGTGCAGGACGCCCGCGTCACCGAGGGCGTCGGTGAGCAGCCGGGCGGAGTCGTCCGCGCTGCCGGTGTCGGCGGCCACCGCGTACTGCACGGGGCGCTCCTGGCCGAGCAGCCCGGCGAGGGCGTCGGGCAGCCAGCGGGCGCCGTCGTGGGAGACGAGGACCGCGGTCACCACGTGGCGCGGGAACTCAGGTGTGGCAGCCGAGTCTTGGGCTGCCGTATGGCTGTGCACGGACATCGAGGTGCGGGCCCCGGTTCGATGGACTGCGGTGGACGCCCGCGCCCTCTCGGGTGCCGAGGGGACAGCGAGGCGTCTCGGACGAGCGCCCACACTATCGGCTGGCCATGACGACGGCCCGCCGCCTGTGGATAACCCACCGGCTACGGGCCGTTCATTATGTTTTGGGCTGAATGTCCGGTCAGATGGCGGCCTTCTTCAGCCGGCGGCGTTCCCGCTCGGACAGGCCGCCCCAGATACCGAAGCGTTCGTCGTTGGCGAGGGCGTACTCAAGGCACTCGGAGCGGACCTCGCAGGCGAGGCAGACCTTCTTCGCCTCTCTGGTGGAACCGCCCTTCTCGGGGAAGAAGGACTCGGGGTCGGTCTGGGCGCACAGCGCGCGCTCCTGCCAGCCGAGTTCCTCGTCCGCGTCGTCGACCAGCAGTTGCTGCACCAGCTCGGTCATGTGCGCCCCTCGTCTGTCTTTCGCGTCCCCGTGTTGCCGCTGCCGATTTCGGCTGAACGACACGAGTGAAATTACAAGTGTGCTGCTCCGGGCGAGTCAAGCCGAGATCTGCTATTGAGCCCGTTATTCACTCTGCGGAACCAAGGCCATGCGGAAAGTGTTCAAATCGGCATAAACCTCGACACGCGGGCGAGGGCCGAGGAGGCGGTCGAACCCCGCACAACCCTCTGTACGGAGAAGGACGCCTCTGTGTTCGATCGCGTTGCACGAGGCTTGAGCGCTCGGATGTGCCCCATGTGTCCCCGGGTCCGGGTGAACAAACCTTTCACCTGACAGATGAACCGGATGAGGTGAAACCTGTCCCACATACCGGGCGTCGAGTTGACAGCTCAGGTGTGAGCCGGTGTCCTAGTGGGCATGCTCGCGAACTTGGCACCCACCTCGACCCGCACCGCCGGGTCCCACGGTGCTGCCCGGTCTCGCTGTAGCTGTTGTCGCTGTTGCAGCTGTTGAGCCCGTCCGTCGCTCCAGCTGTCGCCGAGTCCTCCCAGCCGACCCGGCCGCTCCGTCCTCCGCAGGACCCTCCGCCAGGACCCCACTTCTTCCGCTGAGGAACACCGCACCCCATGAACAGCGACAACGACCTCCAGATCGCCGGCGACATCCTCGAAGTCCCGCACCTGCTCCAGCCGCCGCGCGAGCACCCGGCCACCGTTGCCGAGTTCGCGGGCCTCGCCCGCTCGATCGCCGCCGACCGCTCCCAGTGGGCCCACCTCGTCCGCTACGACGCGACCACCCGCTGGTACCACCGGCTGCGCACCGGTCCCGGCTACGAGGTGTGGCTGCTGTCCTGGGTGCCCGGGCAGGCCAGCGGGCTGCACGACCACGGCCGCTCCTCGGGCGTCCTCACCGTCCTGGAGGGAACGCTGACCGAGCGCACCGAACGGAGCACGCGCGCGTTGACGCCGGGAGCGGAGCGGGTGTTCGCGCCGGGCTACGTCCACGAGGTCGTCAACGACGCGCTGGAGCCGGCGGTCAGCCTGCACGTCTACTATCCGGGCCTGACCGAGATGCCCATGCACAGCGCACCGCACTGCGAGGCTCGTCCGGTGACTGCCTGACGCGTTGTCGTACCCGCCTGCGAGACTTGGCGCATGCGCATTGTGGTTCTGGCAGGCGGCATCGGCGGTGCCCGTTTCCTGCGTGGTCTGAAGCGGGCCGTGCCGGACGCGGACGTCACCGTGATCGGCAACACCGGCGACGACATCCATCTCTTCGGGCTGAAGGTCTGCCCCGACCTGGACACGGTGATGTACACGCTGGGCGGGGGCATCAACGAGGAGCAGGGCTGGGGGCGGACCGACGAGACCTTCCACCTCAAGGAGGAACTGGCGGCCTACGGCGTCGGACCCGAGTGGTTCGGCCTCGGCGACCGGGACTTCGCCACGCACATCGTCCGCACGCAGATGCTCGGCGCGGGATATCCGCTCAGCGCCGTCACCGAAGCGCTGTGCGAGCGCTGGAAGCCGGGCGTGAAGCTGATCCCGATGACCGACGACCGCGTGGAGACCCATGTCGCCGTCGAGGTCGAGGGCGAGCGCCGGGCGGTCCACTTCCAGGAGTACTGGGTACGGCTGCGCGCCTCGGTCCCGGCGCAGGCGGTGGTGCCCGTGGGCGCCGAGCAGGCCAAGCCGGCACCCGGTGTGCTGGAGGCCATCGCCCAGGCGGACGTCATCCTCTTCCCGCCGTCCAACCCCGTCGTGTCCATCGGCACCATCCTCGCCGTGCCCGGGGTCCGGGAGGCGATCGCGGACGCGGGCGTGCCCGTGATCGGCCTGTCCCCCATCGTCGGGGACGCACCCGTGCGCGGCATGGCCGACAAGGTCCTCGCGGCGGTCGGTGTGGAGTCCACGGCCGCCGCGGTCGCCGAGCACTACGGCTCCGGGCTGCTGGACGGCTGGCTGGTCGACACCGTGGACGCGGCCGCGGTCGAGCGGGTCGAGGCGGACGGGATCCGCTGCCGGGCCGTGCCGCTGATGATGACCGACGTCGACGCGGCCGCGCAGATGGCGCGGGAGGCGCTGGCGCTGGCCGAGGAGGTGCGGGGAGCGTGAGCGAGGAACGCTCCGGGTACCGGGTGTGGGCCCTGCCCGGCATCCCCGAGGTGCAGCAGGGCGACGACCTCACCAAGCTGATCGCCGCCGCCGAGCCCGGCCTGGCCGACGGGGACGTGCTGCTCGTCACGTCCAAGATCGTCTCCAAGGCGGAGGGCCGGGTCGTACAGGCCGCCGACCGGGAGGCGGCCATCGACGCCGAGACCGTCCGCGTGGTGGCCCGGCGCGGCGCGCTGCGCATCGTGGAGAACCGGCAGGGCCTGGTCATGGCCGCCGCGGGGGTCGACGCCTCCAACACCCCCGCCGGCACGGTGCTCTTGCTGCCCGAGGACCCGGACGCGTCCGCGCGGGCGATCCGCGCGGGCCTGCGCGCGGCCCTCGGCGTCGACGTCGGTGTCGTCATCACCGACACCTCCGGGCGCCCCTGGCGCGCGGGACTGACGGACGTGGCGATCGGCGCGGCCGGGGTGCGTGTGCTGGACGACCTGCGCGGGGGCACGGACGGGCACGGCAATGCGCTCAGCGCGACGGTCGTCGCCAGCGCGGACGAGCTGGCCGCCGCCGGCGACCTGGTCAAGGGCAAGGCCACCGGCCGGCCGGTGGCCGTGGTGCGCGGGCTGGCGCACGTGGTGGACCGCGAGGACGGCGAGGGCGCGCGGGCACTGGTGCGGACCGCGCGGGACGACATGTTCCGGCTCGGCACGTCCGAGGCGGTCCGGGAGGCGGTGACCCAGCGGCGTACGGTCCGGGCCTTCACGGACGAACCGGTGGACCCCGGCGCGGTACGGCGCGCGGTGGCGGCGGCCGTGACCGCGCCGGCCCCGCACCACACCACGCCGTGGCGGTTCGTCCTGCTGGAGTCGGCGGAGTCCCGGACCCGGCTGCTGGACGCCATGCGGGACGCGTGGATCGCCGATCTGCGCCGGGACGGCAAGAGCGAGGAGTCCGTCGCGAAGCGGATCCGCCGCGGCGACGTCCTCCGTCACGCTCCCTGTCTGGTCGTGCCGTGCCTCGTCATGGACGGCGCGCACCACTACGGGGACGCGCGGCGGGACGGCGCCGAGCGGGAGATGTTCGTCGTCGCGATGGGCGCGGGCGTGCAGAACCTGCTGGTCGCGCTCGCCGGGGAGCGGCTGGGCTCGGCGTGGGTGTCGTCCACGATGTTCTGCCGGGACGTGGTGCGCGAGGCGCTCGCGCTGCCCGCGGACTGGGAGCCGATGGGCGCGGTGGCGGTCGGGCATCCGGCCGAGGAGCCGAGACCGCGGCCGGAGCGGGACGCGAGCGGGTTCGTCGAAGTGCGGTGAAGTGCGGTGAGAAGGCCTGGGCAGCGCCTAGGCTCAGAGGACGGCACCGGCTCCCCTAGGACCTCATTCGTGGCAGGACGTTTCCCTCAGCGGCCCACGCGTACGACCGTGCGCGGAGGCCATGTCGGCGTACCCGCGGGTGCCGGTGCCGGAATACCGCGGCAGGCGGCGGCGCCGGTCCGGGTGCGCCGGTGGGTGCCCGAGGGGCCGCTCGATCTGGGACTGGTGCTCGGACCACTGCGGCGTGGGCCCGCCGACCCCACCTTCCGGGCCACCGCGGACGGATCCGTGTGGCGCGCCTGCCGTACGCCCGCCGGGCCGGGCACGCTACGGGTGCGCGGGTACGGCGGTGAGGTGCTCGGGGAGGCGTGGGGACCGGGAGCGGAGTGGCTGCTGGACCGGTTGCCCGAGTGGCTCGGCGCGTCCGACGAGCCGGAGGCGTTCGTGCCCCGGCACCGGGTGGTGGCGCTGGCGCGGCATCGGCGGCCGGGGCTGCGGCTGACGCGGACGGGACTGGTGCTGGAGTCCCTCATCCCGTCGGTGCTGGAGCAGAAGGTCACGACGGACGAGGCGTACCGGGCGTGGCGGTTGCTCGTACGGCGGTTCGGGGAGCGGGCGCCGGGACCGGCGGGGGCCGGGGAGCGGCCGATGTTCGTGATGCCGGCACCGCGGGGGTGGGCGCTGATTCCCTCCTGGGAGTGGCATCGGGCCGGGGTCGACGACAAGCGGGCGTCCACGATCCTGCGGGCCGTGCGGGTCGCTGCGCGGCTGGAGCAGGCGGTCGGGATGCCGGCGGCCGCGGCGCAGGCGCGGCTGGAGGTCGTGCCGGGGGTCGGGCCGTGGACGTCGGCGGAGGTCGTGCAGCGCAGTCACGGGGCGGCGGATGCGGTGACCGTGGGGGATCTGCATCTGCCGGGGATCGTGGGGTGGGCGTTGGCGGGGGACCGGCACGCCGATGACGCGGGGATGCTGCGCTTGCTGGAGCCGTATGCCGGGCAGCGGCATCGGGCGGTGCGGCTGATCTTGTTGAGCGGGCAGGGGCCGGCTCGGCGGGCGCCGAAGATGCCTCGGGTGGACATCGGGTTGCTCTGAGGCGCCCTGCGCGCTTCGGGGGCGGGGGTCGGCTTCGCTTGCCCGCGCTTGCGGGGTGCGCGGTGCTGTCGCCGGGCTACGGGGTGCTCTGCTTGCCCGCGCCGGCGAGGTGCACGGTGCTGCCGCGGGACAACGGGGGGTTTCGCTTACCCGCGCTTGCGGGGTGCCGCTGCGCCCACCCGTGCCGCCCCAGCGGCACGACTGCCCGCAGCCAGGCGGGCACGGACCCGCGGCTAGGCGGCCGCGGACCGCTGGCGGTCCAGTGGCGCGGCCGCGCGGGGCTGGGCGGGCAGGGACCCGCGGCTGGGTGGGTTCGCGCCGGCGGTACTGCAGTTCCCCAGGGGCGCGGGGAACTGCGCGAGCACCCCCCACCGGGCCGCCCCCCGGTGGGGGGGGTGGGCCTACTGGTCGGAGGAGAAGCGGAGCGCTCCCGCTGGGATGCGGGCGTCGCACCACACCCGCACACCCTCGCGCAGCTCGTTGTCGGGGCCGATGACCGCGCCGTCGCCGATGACCGTGCCGGTCAGGACCGTGCGTTCGCCCACGCGGGCCCGCGTGCCGATGAGGGAGTCGGTGATGACCGCGCCGGGTTCGATGACGGCGCCGGGGAGGATGGTGGAGCCGAAGACCCGGGCGCCCTCGGCGACGAACGCGCCCTCGCCGACCACCGTGCCGCCGGTCAGCTTCGCGTCCGGCGCCACCGTGGCCGTGGGGAGGATGAGGCGGTCTCCGCAGCGGCCGGGGACGGCCGGGGAGGGCGCATGGCCCAGGACCAGGTCGGCCGAACCGCGGACGAAGGCCGCCGGGGTGCCGAGGTCCAGCCAGTACGTGGAGTCGACCATGCCCTGGAGATGGGCTCCGGCGGCGAGCAGCTCGGGGAACGTCTCGCGTTCGACCGACACCGGGCGGCCCACCGGGATCGTGTCGATGACCGAGCGGCGGAAGACGTACGCCCCCGCGTTGATCTGGTCGGTGACGATCTCCTCGGGCGTCTGCGGCTTCTCCAGGAAGGCCAGCACGCGGCCGGAGGGGTCCGTGGGGACCAGGCCGTAGGCCCTCGGGTCCGTCACCTTCGTCAGGTGCAGGGAGACGTCCGCGCCCGTCGACGCGTGGGTGTCGACCAGGGCCCTGATGTCCAGGCCCGTCAGGATGTCGCCGTTGAAGATCAGCACCGGGTCGTCGGGGCCGGAGTGCAGGCGGGAGGCGACGTTGCGGATGGCACCGCCCGTGCCGAGGGGCTCCTCCTCGGTCACGTACTCGATGTGCAGGCCGAGTCCGGAACCGTCGCCGAAGTACGGCTCGAAGACCTCGGCCAGATAGCTGGTGGCGAGGACGATGTGGTCCACGCCCGCCGCCTTGGCGCGCGCCAGCTGGTGCGTGAGGAACGGCACCCCGGCGGCCGGGACCATGGGCTTGGGCGTGTGCACCGTGAGCGGACGCAGCCGGGTGCCTTTGCCACCGACCAGGAGGATCGCTTCTGTCACCTGTCGTCTCTGCTTCCTGCCGGGATCGGCCGAACTGCTCGTTCTACTCGTTTCGGCCGGTCAGTGTATGCAGACCGTAGCGGCGGCGCCCTTGACGACCACGCGTTTTCCCCCGAGATCGGTATGAGAACGGTGTGAGACCGGCAGGGCCCCCCGAGACGGTGCTGCCCGCGCTCCCCGGCCGCGTCAGCGCCCCTGGTAGTGCGCCGCGCTGGAACGGGCCGTGCCGAGCTTGGCGTAAAGCCGCTTGCCGGGGCACTCGGTGGCGTATCCGTCCCGATGGCCGGAGATCACGTTCAGTCGTACCTTCTTACCTTTGGGGTACAGGTTGCCACCGCCGGACGTGAGATATGTCCTGCCACGCGGATTGGCCCCGTAGAGCCCGAGTTTCCACGCGGTGAGCCGGGCGACGGCCCGCACCGCGGCGCCGGGCGGCTTCGCCGAGCCGTACGTGCCGATCACGGCGATGCCCATGCTGTCGGCGTTGAAGCCGGCGGTGTGCGCGCCGAGGACAGCCTTCGCCACGCCGCCGGCCCGGCCTTCGTAGATGGTTCCGCACTTGTCGACGAGGAAGTTGTAGCCCATGTCCCGCCAGCCCATGCTCTGGACGTGGTAGCGGTAGATACCGCGGATGACTGAGGAGGCCTGGGAGCAGGCGTACTTGTTGCCCGAGGCCGTGTGGTGCACGAAGGCCGCCTTGACCTTCTTCATGTAGGTGAACCCGCTCAGGCGCAGCGACTCGTCCGCGCCCCAGCCGCGGCGGGTGACGATCCGCGGGCGCGGTCCGATGTGCGGCTTGCCCCGCAGTGGGCCCTGGAGGCGGACGAGTTCGCGTTCGGTGGCCCGCTTGTTCAGCGCCGGGATCGCCATGGCGCCGAAGCGGGCGACGTCGGTGTTGGCGGCCGAGGCCTCCCGTGCCGCGGCCGTGTGCAGGCTGGTGTGGGGCGGGCCGGCCGGCGCGCCCGCGGGCGGCCCCTCGTCGCCGGGGTCGACGAGTTCCACGCGCAGTCCTGACGGCAGCGGTGGCCGCTGCCCGCCCGTACGGCCGCCGCGCAGGGCGCGGTCGGCGCGGACCCGTACGTCCACGCCGTCCGAAGCGCCCACCCACAGCGGTGCGGTCGCCCCGCGCACCCGCCGGGCGTCCCGTTCCGCCGTGCCCGGGTCGGCGCCGTGGTCGGCGTTGTGCGTGTCCAGGTCCTGCCACCCGGACCACTCCCCCGTCGCTGCCGACCGGGCCCGCACCTGGACCCGGCCGCGCAGTGCGCTGCCCGGGTCGCGCCAGACGACCCCGACCAGCGAGAAGTCCTCGCCGTCGGGCCGGTACAGGCCCTGCTCCGGGGCGGTGCCGCGAACCCGCTCGGCGGACAGCGGGCCGAGGGGCAGTGAGCGGGTGCTTCCGGGGATCACGGGATCGGCGGCGTTCCGGGCGGCGGCGCGTGCGGGCGCGGCGGACGCGGGCGGGGTCAGCGGGACTGCGAGGGCCGCGGCGCAGGTCACGCCGATCGAGCAGACGGCGATCCACGGGGTGCCCAGGGACGAGGTCAGGAATCCACGCATGCTTACGATCTTGGACATAGTCAGACAAATTTGTCCATCGGTGAACTGACGGACCGTCGGCAACCGTTCCGCCGAACCGGTGCCCCCGCCGCACGCCGGGCGCGAGCGCCCGCGCGTACCCTTTTCCGGGTGAACGCCACCGATCGCACCCCTGCCGACCTGCTGGCTTCCGCGCTCGCCGCGGACCCCGGCCGCCCGCTGGTGACCTTCTACGACGACGCCACGGGCGAACGTGTCGAACTGTCCGTGGCCACCTTCGCCAATTGGGTGGCCAAGACCGCGAACCTCCTCCAGGGCGAGCTCTCCGCCGGGCCCGGTGACCGGGTCGCGCTGCTGCTGCCCGCGCACTGGCAGACGGCGGTGTGGCTGCTGGCGTGCGCGTCGGTGGGCGCGGTCGCGGACCTCGGCGGGGATCCCGCCGCCGCCGACGTGGTCGTCAGCGGGCCGGACGCGCTGGACGCGGCGCGGGCCTGCCGGGGAGAGCGGATCGCTCTCGCGCTGCGGCCGCTGGGCGGGAGGTTCCCGCAGGCCCCGGAGGGGTTCGTCGACTACGCCGTGGAAGTGCCGGGGCAGGGGGACCGCTTCGCGCCGTTCGCCGCGGTGGACCCGGAGGACGCCGCGCTGATCGTCGCCGGACGGGAGTTCAGCGGGGCGGAGGTCGTGGAGCGGGCCGTGGCCCAGGCGCCCGCGCTGGAGCTGACCGGGCCGGGTTCGAGGCTGCTGTCCGGGCTCTCGTACGACACGTGGGAGGGTGTCAGCGCGGGGTTGTACGCGCCGCTGGCCGTCGGCGGGTCGGTGGTGCTGTGCCGGCATCTGGAACAGCTGGACGAGGAAGCCCTCGCCCAGCGGATCGAGAGTGAGCGGGTGACCACGGTCCGGCGGTGACGGGGCCGCGCTTCGCCCGGTCGGAGTAGCAAAGGGCGCTGCGGGACCCCCTCCCCCGCCATGGTCGTAGGAGCAGGACGTGACGCTCGTACGCCATGAGGGGGTACCCGCCCGTGACCGACTCCGCCCGCAAGGTCCCCGGCCGCGGCCCCGGGGCCGCGGCCACCGGGGGCGGGCTGCGGCGGCGGCGTCGGCGGCGGTGGGCGAAGGGGACGGCGCTCGGGCTGGCCGTGCTGGTCGCGGCCGCCGCGGGGACCGGCTGGGCCCTCTACGCCAAGCTCAGCGCGAACATCACACCGGACGAGGCGGCCGCCCGCGAACTGGCCCGGTACGAGCGGGAGCGGCCCACCACGCTGGTGCGGGGCGCGCAGAACATCCTGCTGATCGGCTCCGACACCCGCGCCGGGGACGGCAACTCCGCCTACGGGCGGGACCTGGGCAGCGAGCGTTCCGACACCACGATCCTGCTGCATCTGGCCGCCGACCGGCGCAGCGCGACCGCCGTGTCGCTGCCGAGGGACCTGATGGTGGACATCCCCGGCTGCCGGCAGTCGGACGGCACCCGCAGCCTGCCGGTGTTCGCGATGTTCAACCGCGCCTTCCAGGTGGGCGGTTCCGCGTGCACGATCCGGACGGTCGAGAAGCTGACGGACATTCGGGTCGACCACCACATGGTCGTGGACTTCAGCGGCTTCAAGGACATGGTGGACGCCGTCGACGGGGTGCAGGTCTGCCTGAAGGAACCCATCGACGACAAGGCCGCCCGGCTGAAGCTGCCCGCGGGCAAGGTGCTGCTCGACGGGGAACAGGCCCTCGGGTACGTGCGGGCCCGCAAGTCGCTCGGCGACGGCAGCGACACCGAACGGATGGAACGCCAGCAGCGGTTCCTGGGCGCGCTCGTCGACAAGGTGCAGAGCAACGACGTGCTGCTGAACCCGGTGAAGCTGTATCCGGTGCTGGACGCGGCGACCTCCTCGCTGACCACCGACCCGGACCTGGCCAGTCTGCGCGGCTTGTACCAGTTGGTACGCGGGCTGCGCGACATCCCCACCGAACGGGTGCAGTTCCTGACCGTACCGAGGGAGTCGTACGTCTACGACGCCAATCGTGACCAACTCGTGGAACCGGAGGCCGAGAAGCTGTTCGCCCGGCTGCGGGCCGATCAGCCCGTGGCGGTGGCCCGGAAGGCGCCGCAGGGCGCCCCGGAGGCGGACGGCCGGAGCGACCCCTCCCCCGCGCCCACCTTCCAGGGGAACACCGCCGCCGAACACACCTGCGAGTAATGCGCACATCAAGACACCGAATCTCCGTCCAGGAAATGCGACGGATTGCCCAGTTGTAGGCGGAGGGAATTTGTCACCGGCGTCGCTCCAGGCTGAACTGGGCGGATAGGGTGAGCGATCCGGTGCACCTGGCCGCGAGGTCCGTCCTGGGGTCGTGCACTGTTTCACCGAGACCCGAGCGCCTTTGGGGGGAAGGCGCCGCGTGGCCCCGACGGAGGATTCGGACAACCGTGGACGCGCAAGGCCGTGGGCGGGCGGACAACATCGACCCCGCAGACCAGTGGGTGCTCAATCCGAACACCGGCGAATACGAACTGCGACTGGGTCCTTCCGCACCGCAGTCGTCGGTCCCCAGCCCCCGCAGACCCGCTCCCCCGGACAACGCCCGGGCGCCGCGCCGCCGCGACGGCCCGGCGTCCGGCGCCGCCCGTGGGACGCGCCAGGGGCGCGGCGGTGACGTACCGCCGCCGCGCTCGGCCCGGCGCCGGGGCGGCGAGCCGGAGACGCCGCAGGGCCGGCGGGCGGCCCGGCGGCCCGTGAAGAAGAAGTCGAAGGCGAAGAAGGTTCTGGTGTGGACCGCCGGCAGCACGGCGTTCGTGCTGGTCGCCATCGGCACCGCCGGCTACCTGTATCTCAAGCACCTCGAAGGCAACGTCACCACGACGGACGTCGGCAGCGCCGCCAAGGACGGCTTCAGCAAGGACGACGCCTTCAACATCCTGATCATCGGCACCGACAAGCGCACCGGCAAGGGCAACGAGGGCTACGGCGACAAGGGCAGCGTCGGGCACGCCGACACCAACATCCTGCTGCACGTCGCCAAGGACCGGACGAACGCCACCGCGCTCAGCATCCCGCGCGACCTGATCGTGAACGTGCCGGACTGCCCGACGAAGCAGCCGGACGGCAGCGAGAAGGTCATCCCGGGCACGGACAACGTGCGCTTCAACACCAGCCTGGGCCAGGACGACCGCGACCCCGGCTGCACCATGCGCACCGTGCAGGAGGTCACCGGGATCGTGCCGGACCACTTCATGATGGTCGACTTCAACGCGGTGAAGACGCTGACGACGGCGGTCGGCGGGGTGGACGTGTGCCTCGCGCACGCGGTGAACGACAAGGATTCCCACCTGAAGCTGCCCGCCGGCCCGTCCAAGGTCGAGGGCGAGCAGGCCCTGGCCTTCGTCCGGACGCGGCACAGCTGGGGCAACCAGGGCGACCTGGACCGCATCAAGGTGCAGCAGCAGTTCATGGCCTCGCT
This sequence comes from Streptomyces filipinensis, assembly GCF_014649495.1. Lineage (GTDB taxonomy): Bacteria > Actinomycetota > Actinomycetes > Streptomycetales > Streptomycetaceae > Streptomyces > Streptomyces filipinensis. Next base: position 31,449 of record NZ_BMTD01000026.1, read on the forward strand.
GATGCGCAAGATGTCCTCCAGCGACACGCTGACCAACCCGACCAAGCTGGTCGAACTCGCCGAGGCCGCCACGAAGGCGCTGACCGTCGACAAGGGCATCGGCTCCGTGGGCACGCTCAAGGACATCGCGCTGGAGCTGAAGAAGGTACCGCCGAAGAACATCTCGTTCGTGACGGTACCCGTGATCGACAACCCGGCCGACGGCGTCGTCCACAAGACGGTCGTCGTCAACCAGAGCACCGCCCCACAGGTCTTCGACGCGATCAAGAACGACGTCTCCTTCACCGAGGTGAAGAAGAGGCAGAAGGCGGAGAAGGACGCGGAAGCCGCGCGCCTGAAGGGCAGCCGGTCCGCGCCCTCCGACGTACGGGTGCGGGTCCTCAACGGCGGTGCCGACCCCGGCAGCGCGCAGGACACCCTCCGGTGGATGCAGACCCAGGAGGGCGTGCTCAAGTCCGAGAACGCGGGCAACGCGCCGGCGCCGCTGGACAAGACGACACTGGAGTACGCGCCCGACCAGGCCGCACAGGCCCGGGAGCTGGCGCACCTCATGGGCCTGCCCGGCTCCGCGCTCAAGCCCGGCAAGAGCGTGACCAACTCCCAGGGGCTGCCGGCGATGACGCTGACCCTGGGCAAGGACTTCAAGGGTGCGGGTGTCTCGCTCACCGCTTCGGCGAAGGCACCGGACGTCGACAAGTCCACGGCAGACAAGGTGAAGTGCGCGTCGTAGGTAACCCAACGGGTCCGTCGTGCGTCTAACTGGGCGCGGGACGGGCCCGTTGTACGGCGCAAGGGTGGGGAGGGCAGGAAGTTTGGCGCAGAGCGATGTGCGCGGGCAGGACCCTGCGGTCGACGACGGCATGTCGCTCGAACCGCGGTCCCGGGAGGCGACCGAGGGGTCCGGCCGGCACGGCGGGGGACGGCGCAGAGGCGATTCACGGGCCGAGCGGCCACGGCGCAGACGGCGCGCCCTGCGCTGGTCGGCGACGGTGCTGGCGGTGGTGATACTGGGTACCGCGGGCGCCGGTTACCTGTACTACCAGCACCTGAACTCCAACATCCGCAAGGGTCAGCGCAGCAGCGGCGACGACTCCAAGGCGGTCAGGACGCCGGCGAACGCGGCCGGGCAGACGCCGCTGAACATCCTGCTGATCGGCTCGGACAGCCGTAACACCCCGGAGGACCTGAAGCTCGGCGGGCACCGGCAGAGCGTCGGCGCCCCTCCGCTGGCCGACGTGCAGATGCTCATCCACCTGTCCGCGGACCGCAAGAGCGCCGCCATGGTGAGCATCCCCCGGGACACCCGCGTACACATCCCCGAGTGCACCGACCCCAAGACCGGCAAGAAGTATCCGGAGACCGACGACATCATCAACACGACCCTGGCCCGGGGCGGCGCCGGCTGCACGCTGGCCACCTGGGAGGACCTCACCGGGGTCTACATCGACCACTGGATGATGATCGACTTCGCGGGTGTGGTGAACATGGCGGACGCCATCGGGGGCGTCGAGGTCTGTGTGAAGCAGAACGTCTGGGACCACCCGACGCCGGCCCAGCCCGGCGGCTCGGGGCTGAAGCTGAAGGCCGGGACGCAGAAGATCTACCGCGAGCAGGCCCTGCAGTGGCTGCGCACCCGGCACGCCTGGGGCAGTGACCTGATGCGGGCCCGCGCCCAGCACATGTACCTGAACTCGATGATCCGTACGCTCAAGAAGCAGAACGTGTTCACCGACAGCGGGCGGCTGATGGACCTGGCCGAGGCGGCCACCAAGTCGCTCCAGGTCTCCGAGGAGATCGGCACGGTCAAGAAGCTGTACGACCTGGCCATGGAGCTCAAGTCGGTGCCGACGAACCGCATCACGTCGATGACGATGCCCCACGTCGACGACCCGCAGAACGGCGAGCACGTCGTGCCGGACCAGGCCAACGCCGACAAGATGTGGCAGATGCTCCGCGACGACGTGCCCTTCGACAAGAACGGCAAGCCGTCGGCCGCCCAGCAGGTCGCGAACACGACCCCGGCGACCAAGACGCCCTCCACGGACCCGGGCCGGCTGGGTGTGCTGGTGCGCAACGCCACCCGGACCGCCACGGCGGCCGCGGTCGGCGGCCGGGCGAACGACATCAGCGAGGTGCTGGCGCAGAAGGGCTACACCCGGGCGACCACCGACACCTCGGCGACGCTGTCCGAGGACAGTACGGTCGTGCAGTATCCGAGCGCGGACCTGCAGGGTGACGCGCAGGCGGTGGCGAGGGCACTCGGCATCCCGACGACCGCGGTGAAGCAGTCGACCGACGTCTCGGGGGTCACGGTCGTCGTCGGCGCGGACTGGCGCACCGGCACGGGCTACCCCAAGCAGTCCAAGCCGAAGGCCGGCGACCTGCCCGGTGGCTCCGACGCCATCAACGGCTCGGACTCCACCCCGTGCATGCCCGTGTACAAGCCCTATCAGTGGTGATCGGCCGGCCCGCGACCGGACGGACCGGACACAGGTGAGGGGGCCCGCTGCCTGAGCAGCGGGCCCCTCACATCCGCGCACCGGGCCGGGATCCAGCCGGCCTCGTGGTGCACCGCCGTGTTCAGCGCGAGACGAGCACCGCCGGGCGCCGGGACGCGATGACCTTCTTGGCCAGCGACTTCGGGCTGGTCAGAAAGCCCCAGCCCCACGACATGTGCATGGTGGCCAGGGCCACCGGGATCTGCAGCCGGGCCTTCAGCGGCAGCCCGCTGCCCGCCGGGACGGAGCCGGCGACGATCGCCGCCAGATAGCCGCCGGGGACGAGGAAGCCCCACGGGGTGAGCACCGCGCCGGCCACGATCCCGGCGGCGATCGCGCACACCGCCACCGGCGGGGCGAGGTAGCGCAGGTTGATGGAGCCGGAGTGGTAGCGGGCGACGACATGCCGCCAGCGGCCGTAGTCCTTGTACTGCCGGGCGAGGGCGCGCACGCTCGGCCGCGGCCGGTACGACACCTTCAGCTCGGGCGAGAACCAGATCAGGCCGCCGGCCTCACGGATGCGGAAGTTCAGCTCCCAGTCCTGGGCGCGGATGAACTCCTCGTTGTATCCGCCCTGCTGTTCCAGGGCCTCGCGGCGGAAGACGCCGAGGTAGACGGTCTCGGCGGGGCCGGCCTCGCCACCGGTGTGGAAGGCGGCGTTGCCGACACCGATCTTCGAGGTCATCGCGGCGGCGACCGCGTGCTCCCAGTCGTTCTCGCCCTCGGCGTGCATGATGCCGCCGACGTTGCGCGCGCCGGTCTCCTCCAGGAGCCGCACGGCGGTGGCGATGTAGTTCGGCGAGAGCATGCCGTGGCCGTCGACGCGCACCACGACCGGGTGCCGGGAGGCCTTGATCGCCGCGTTCAGCGCCGCGGGCGTACGGCCGGTCGGGTTCGGGACGGTGTGCACGCGCGGGTCTTCGCTGACCAGCTCGGCGGCGATCTCGTCCGTGCGGTCCGTGGACGGACCGAGGGCGATGACGACCTCCATCTCGCCGGCGTACTCCTGCGCGAGGATCGCTTGGACGGCCCCGCGCAGATGCCGCTCCTCGTTGAGGACGGGCATGATCACGGAAACAGCGGGGAGCCGCACGTCGGACTTGGCGTTCATAGGAGCCTCACGTTACCGCGAACGGGGGACACCGGTGCGCGCCGCAGGGGCGTAAGACCGGGCTGGAGATCGTATCGGCCTACGGTGCTCACGGATCCCACGTACGGCCTCGTCCGGAGGTGTCCCCTTTGGCCAGCCCGCCCCGGTCCCCTGCGCGTCCGCAGCGTCGACCGCAGCCGCCCCGCCGTGTGCCGCGCCCGCCCGAGCGGCCCGTGCGGTCCGTCCGGCCACCCCGGCGGCCCCGCTGGGCCATGCGGGCGGTGACCACGCTGTCCGTCGTGGTGCTCGCCTCGGCCGGGATCGGGCACGCGGTCATGAGCAGCCTGGACGCGGGCATCGCCCGGGTCGACGCCTTCAAGGACATGAAGAACCGGCCGCGCGCGGGCCACGGCACGAACGTGTTGCTGGTGGGCACCGACGGCCGCGACCGGATCACCGAGCGGGACCGGCGGGCGTACCGGCTGGGCGGGGCGCCCTGCCACTGCACCGACACGATGATGATCGTGCACATCTCGGAGAACCGGGACCGGGCCACCGTGGTGAGCCTGCCCCGCGACTCCTACGCCGAGGTGCCCGCGCACACCGACCCGGTCTCCGGGCAGCAGCACGGACCGCACCCCATCAGGCTGAACGCGGCCTACGCCGAGGGCGGCCCCCAGCTGACCGTCCGCACGGTCGAGAACATGACGCATGTGAAGATCGACCACTATCTGGAGGTCGACTTCGCCAGCTTCATGAAGACCGTGGACGTCCTCGGCGGGGTGACCGTGTGTACGACGACGCCGCTGCAGGACTCCTACACCGGCCTCGACCTCGCCGCCGGCACCCACACCCTCATGGGCGGTCAGGCGCTGCAGTACGTGCGGGCCCGGCACATCGACGGGGCGAGCGACCTGGGCCGGATGAAACGGCAGCAGCAGTTCCTGGCCGAGCTGATCGACAAGGCCACCTCCTCCGGGGTGCTGCTGAACCCGATGCGGTTCCGGGACGTGACCCGGGCGGTGCTCGGCTCGGTCCGCGCCGACGAGGGCTTCGGTACCGACGAGCTGCTCGACCTCGGCCGGGCCATGCGGAACTTCTCCCCGTCCTCCTCCGAGTTCACCACCGTGCCCATCGGGCAGCTGAACTACCCGGCCAAGGGCATCGGCTCGACCCTGAAGTGGGACGAGACCAGGGCGGCCCAGCTGTTCTCGGCCCTGCGCGACGACAGGCCGCTCACCGCGGACCGCCCGGAGCACGGCACGGCCCCGGCGACGCCGGTGGAGGTGGATCCGCGGCAGGTCCGGGTCCTGGTGGCGAACGGCACCGGCACGGCCGGCCTCGCCAAACGGGTCGACGAGGCGCTCGCGGCGACCGGCTTCGCCACGACCCACCAGCCGGTGGACGCGCCCGCCCACGCCCCGCACACCGTCATCTCCTACGACCCCCGCTGGGACCGCTCGGCCCGCTCCCTGGCCGCCGCCCTGCCCGGCGCCGAGCTGCGCCCCCTACCGGGCCAGGGCCCGCTGCTGAAAGTGGTCGTCGGCGCCGACTTCAAGGACGTGCGCAAGGTCCGCTACGACGACCCGCAGCAGCCGCAGCAGAACGTGGTGCGCGGCAACGAGGTGGTGTGCTCGGGCTCCTAGTCCCGCGGGGCTCCCGGTCTGTGCGGCTCAGGAGGCGCACTTGACCTCGTCGGCCGTCTGCTTCTGGACGGCGGGGGGCTCGGCGGGGCCGTCGACCGGGATGCCCGCGCCCTGGAAGTCGGCGCCGAGGCGCAGGACGATCGCCGGCAGCCCCTGGTCGTTGGTCTCGCTCCTGCCCGGCTTCAGCGCGTCGCCGGCCAGCCCCATGAGGTCGGCCAGCTCCCGCGCCTGGGCGGCCTGGCCGGGGGCGTACTCCAGGGTGGTCTTCGGCTGGTGCGCCCCCGTGTTGCCGAGCTGGGTGGACCTGGTGACCCCCTTCTGTGTCTGCAGCCAGGCCAGGGCCGCCTGGGCGGAGCCGTCGGGGGCGCCCGCGTTGTAGAGGTCGACGCGGACGTCACCGGGCGCCGACCGCGGGCCCTTGAGCCTGGCGTCCTGGGTCGCCTTCTGCCGCTTCTTCACCTCGGTGAAGGAGACATCGCCCTTGATCGCGGAGAAGATCTGCCCGGCGGGCCCCGGCTGCACGAGGACCGTCTTGTGGACCGGGCCGTCGGCGGGGTTGTCGCGGACCGGCAGGGTGAGGAAGGTGATGTTCTTCGGCGGTACCTTCTTCAGCTCCAGGGCCACGTCCTTGAGCGTGGTGATGTGCCCGATGCCCTTGTCCACCGTGAGCGCCCTGGTCGCCGTCTCCGCCAGGTCCATCAGCCGGGTCGGACTGGTCAGGGTGGAGTCCGACTTCATCTTGCGGAACAGGGAGCCGAGGAACTTCTGCTGGACCTTGATGCGGTCGAGGTCGCCGTGGTTGCCCCAGCTGTAGCGGGTGCGGACGAAGGCCAGGGCCTGCTCGCCCTCGATCTTCGACGGTCCGGCGGGCAGGTCCAGGTGCGACTTCTTGTCCTTCACGGGGTGCGCCAGGCAGACGTCGACCCCGCCGACGGCCGTCGTCAGCGTCTTCACCGCGTTGAAGTCGGCCATCATGAAGTGGTCGACCTTCATCCCGCCGGCGAGCTGCTCGACGGTACGGACCGTGCAACCGGGGTCGCGGCCCAGCTGGCCGAGGCTCTGGTTGAAGCGGACGCCCTTCGTCCCCGGGACGACCTTGATGGAGTCGTCGGGCTGCTTGGTCGGGCAGTCCGGTATGTCGGTGATCAGGTCGCGGGGGATGCTGAGCGCGGTCGCGTTCGTCCGGTCCTGGGAGACGTGCAGCAGGATGTTGGTGTCGGCGTGCCCGACGCTGTTCGCGTCGCCGTAGCCGGCGTCGCCCTTGCCCTGCCGTTTGTCGGTGCCGATCACCAGGACGCTGAACGCCTTGTCCTTGCTGAAGGAGTCGCTGGTGGCGCCGGCGGTGTCGGTGGTGCTGATGTTGTCGTCGAGGTGCTTGAGGTAGAGGTAGCCACCGACGGCACCGGCGACGACCACGAAGGCCAGGGTGCCGCTGGTCCACAGCAGGATCCTTTTTCCGGTGGACCTCTTCTTACCCGCGGACTTCCTGCCCGCGGGCTTCCTCTCACCGGCGGACCGCTTCCTGCCCGCGGGCCCCTTCCCGGCGGCCCTGCGCTGCGGACGGCCCGTGGACCGCCCACGGCCCTCCCGGTCCGGCCCGGCGTCCGGTGCGGAGCGGGGCCCGGGCACGGTGGGCCGCTCGGCGGGCGGGCCCGGCCGCAGCTCGTACTCGCCGGTGTGCGGGTTGCGGACCCACTGGTCCGCGGGATCGATGTCGTCGCCCCACTCACGGCCCGGCCTGTCCACGCCTCAGCACCCCCCGCAGGGGCCACCACGGCCAGCCCCCCGTCACTCTCCGCCTGTCGGACGGCGGGCGGGCACACAGCCACCCACCGGATCGCTCACATTATCCGCACAGATCATCGACAGACGGCCGGAGTGATACTTGCCACTTCCGTACAACCCCCCGGCGGTTCAAGGAAGTTGTTCAGTCCTCGAACCCCTCCGCGGCCCTCTTCTCACGCAGCTCGCGGATCGCGCGGCGGCGGGCCAGCCGGTGGGTGCGGCGGATCTGGGCCTCCTGGTAGCGGCGGCGGTCCCGGTCGGTCTCCGGGAGCACCGGCGGCACCCGGCGCGGCTTGCCGTCGGCGTCGACGGCCGCGAAGACCAGGTAGGCCGAGCCGACCTGGGTGGCCGGCGCCGACTCGTTCCAGCGCTCGGCGAGGACGCGCACGCCGACCTCCATGGAGGTCCGGCCGGTCCAGTTCACCTGCGCCTTCACATGGACCAGGTCACCGACGCGGACCGGCTCCAGAAAGGCCATCTCGTCCATGGACGCGGTGACCGCGGGGCCACCGGAGTGCCGGCCGGCCACGGCGCCCGCCGCGTCGTCGACCAGCTTCATGATCACCCCGCCGTGCACCGTCCCCAGCAGGTTGGTGTCGTTGTGGGTCATGATGTGGCTGAGGGTGGTGCGCGAAGCTGAGGTCGGCTTGCCGGGGATGTCCGGTTCGATGTCCGGAATCGCGTCCGTGGCCTGGTCTGTCATGCCCTCCACCTTATGCCGAAGTGACTTTCGCGGGATTTGTGTCAGCTTCGCAACAGCGGCGCTCTTATTTTCCGACAGCCCTTGTAAGGCACACCGCGGCGCCCTGCACACTGGGGCCCATGAATGACTGGCCCCAGGGATGGTCCGACGACAACCGCGGCCCGCGGTACGGACGCGGCAGCGCCGGCGCGCAGCCGGAAGGCGCCCGCGTGATGCGTCAGGTGCAGCGCGGCCCGGCGGTACCGCCCGGGCAGCGCTCGTACGGCGACCCCGGTCCGGCGGCGCCGCCGTACGGGCCCGGCGTCCCGCAGCAGCCGTCGTACGTGGACGGCCGTGGCTACGACGACGGCGCCGGCTACGGCGACTACGACAGCGGCTACAACACCGGCCAGGTCTACGGCGCCCCCGGCGGCCGCGGCCCGGGCGGCACGGCGGACGCGCCGCCCCGCGCCCCGCGCCCCGCGCCGAACTGGCGGCGCCGGATCAAGTGGACCACGATCACCGTGGCGACCGTGCTGGTCGTCACGTCGGTCGCGACGTACTTCTGGGCCGACTCCAAGCTGCGCCGCGAGGTCGACCTGGCCCAGGTCATCGACCGGCCGTCGGCGGGCTCCGGCACGAACTACCTGATCGTCGGCTCGGACAGCCGTGAGGGCATGTCCAAGGCGGACGAGAAGAAGCTGCACACCGGCGGCGCCGAGGGCAAGCGCACGGACTCGATGATGATCCTGCACGTCGGCGACAACGGCGACACGCTGGTCTCGCTGCCGCGCGACTCGAACGTGACCGTCCCGTCGTTCAAGGGGACGTCCGGGAAGCTCTACCCGGCCACGGGCCGGCAGGAGAAGCTCAACGCGACCTACGCCGAGGACGGCCCGACCCTGCTGGTCCGCACGATCGAGGCCAACACCGGTCTGCACATCGACCACTACGTGGAGATCGGCTTCCAGGGCTTCGCCAACATCGTGGACGCGGTCGGCGGTGTCGAGATCAACATCGACAAGGGCTTCAAGGACAAGTGGTCCGGCGCCGACTTCAAGGCGGGCAACCAGACCCTGAACGGCCAGCAAGCCCTCGCCTTCGTCCGCACCCGGCACGCGTTCGCCACCTCCGACCTGCAGCGCACCAAGAACCAGCAGAAGTTCCTGTCGGCGCTGGCCCACCAGGTGGCCACCCCGTCGACGATCCTCAACCCGTTCAAGTTCTACCCGGTGATGGGTGCGGGTCTGGACTCCCTGATCGTCGACAAGGACATGAGCCTGTGGGACCTGGGCTCGATGTTCTGGGCGATGAAGGGCGTCCAGGGCGGTGACGGCACGTCCTTGAACATGCCGATCTCCGGTTCCGTCGGCGGCAACCTCGTCTGGGACAAGGCGAAGGTCAAGACGCTGGTGGACGAGCTGAACAACGACCAGAAGGTCACGGTCTCCGGCAACTGACGGTATCGCCGTACACAGGTCGAGGGCACCCGGACGGGTGCCCTCGACCGCGTTCGGCAGGGCGTCACATCTTGGCGCCCGCCATGGCGCGGCACATCTCCGCCGCGCGGCGACACGCCTCCGCGCAGCGCATCATCTGCGGGTCGTCCGGCATCGCCATACACGCCTCGGCGCACATCTCGCACGCCTTGGCGCACATCGCGCACATCTCGCCCGACATGGGCGAGCGGCGCATCATCATGTCGGCGCACATACGGGTCGTCTCGGAGCAGTCCATGAGCGCGCGCATGATCTGCATCTGGGCCTGGCCACCCATCTGCATGCAGGAGCTCATGGTCTCCTCGCACATGGTGTGCGCGGCCATGCAGGCGTTGACGCAGTCCTGCATCTGCTGGGTCATGGGCGTCATCGTTCCGGGCTGGGTCATGGCTCCTCCTCGGAGGCGGGGACCCGGGACGGGTCCCGTGTGCTTCCGTCCTACGTCCCCGGTGGCCGCCCCGCATGTGACCGACCGGTCGGCAGGTGCGCCCGGGCAGCGGAAAGGCGCCCCGCGGGGCGCCTTTCCGGACAACCGTGCCGCTCGTGCCGTTACGGCAGGTTGCGGGCCATGACGATCCGCTGGACCTGGTTGGTGCCCTCGTAGATCTGGGTGATCTTCGCGTCGCGCATCATGCGCTCCACCGGGTAGTCGCGGGTGTAGCCGTAGCCGCCGAGGAGCTGGACCGCGTCGGTGGTGACCTCCATCGCCACGTCCGAGGCGAAACACTTGGCGGCGGCGCCCAGGTAGGTGAGGTCGGCGTCGCCGCGCTCGGAGGCGGCGGCGGCCTGGTAGGTGAGGGCGCGGGCCGCCGAGATCTTCATCGACATGTCGGCGAGCATGAACTGGATGCCCTGGAAGTCGGCGATCGCCTTGCCGAACTGCTTGCGCTCCTGGACGTAGCCCTTGGCGTAGTCGAGGGCGCCCTGGGCGACGCCGAGGGCCTGGGCCGCGATGGTGATGCGGGTGTGGTCCAGGGTCTTCATGGCGGTCGCGAAGCCGGTGCCCTCCTCGCCGATCATGCGGTCGGCGGGGATGCGGACGTTGTCGAAGTAGACCTCGCGGGTCGGGGAGCCCTTGATGCCGAGCTTCTTCTCCGGGGCGCCGAAGGAGACGCCCTCGTCGGACTTCTCGACGACGAAGGCGGAGATGCCCTTGGAGCGCTTGGAGGGGTCGGTGACGGCCATCACCGTGTAGTACTCGGAGACGCCCGCGTTGGTGATCCAGCGCTTGACGCCGTTGAGGATCCAGTGGTCGCCGTCGCGGACCGCCTTGGTCTTCATGCCGGCCGCGTCCGAGCCCGCCTCCGGCTCGGAGAGGCAGTACGAGAACATCGCGTCGCCCTTGGCGAGCGGGGTCAGGTACTTCTTCTTCAGCGCCTCGCCGCCGGAGAGGATCACCGGGAGGGAGCCGAGCTTGTTCACGGCCGGGATCAGGGAGGAGGAGACGCAGGCGCGGGCCACTTCCTCGATCACGATGACCGTGGCGAGCGCGTCGGCGCCGGCGCCGCCGTACTCCTCGGGGACGTGCACCGCGTGGAGGTCGCCTGCGACGAGGGCGTCGAGGGCCTCCTGCGGGAAGCGGGCCTCCTCGTCCACCGCCGCGGCGAACGGCGCGATCTTCGCCTCGACCAGGGATCGGACGGCGTCCCGGAGCATGTCGTGCTCCTCGGACGGGCGGTACAGGTCGAAGTCAGCCGATCCGGCCACGGTCTCTCACGCTCCAAAGACGCAGTGATACTGACGCTAATTACCGTTAAGTAACTCAAATTTTAGAGGGCCGCCGGTAGGACGCCTACGTGAGCTACGCGACAGCGGGAAATTGCCCGGTGGACGGCCCGACTATGCTCAGGCACCGCACGTGAGAGTCCCCTAGCTGGAGCGCATCCCCATGAGCCTGAAGATCACCGTGATCGGCACCGGCTATCTCGGCGCCACGCACGCCGCGGCCATGGCCGAGCTGGGCTTCGAGGTGCTGGGGCTCGATGTCGTGCCCGAGAAGATCGCGATGCTGGAGCGCGGCGAGACCCCGATGTACGAGCCGGGTCTGCAGGAGCTGCTGAGGAAGCACGTGGCGGGTTTCGAGGGCTCCACCGGGCGGTTGCGGTTCACCACGGACTGGGCGGAGGTCGGGGCCTTCGGCGATGTGCACTTCGTCTGTGTGAACACCCCGCAGAAGCACGGCGAGTACGCCTGCGACATGAGTTACGTCGACGCCGCGATCGCCTCGCTCGCCCCGCATCTGCACGGCCCGGCGCTGGTCGTCGGCAAGTCGACCGTGCCGGTGGGCTCCGCCGACCGGCTGGCCGGCTACCTCGCCGAGCACGCGCCGGCCGGCGCGGACGCCGAGCTGGCCTGGAACCCTGAGTTCCTGCGCGAGGGCTTCGCCGTCCAGGACACCCTGCACCCGGACCGGATCGTGGCGGGCGTGCGCAGTGAGCGGGCCGAGAAGCTGCTGCGTGAGGTGTACGCGACGCCGATCGGCGGGGGCACTCCGTTCGTGGTGACGGACTTCCCGACCGCCGAGCTGGTGAAGACGGCCGCGAACTCGTTCCTCGCCACGAAGATCTCCTTCATCAACGCGATGGCGGAGGTGTGCGAGGCCGGGGGCGGTGACGTGGCGAAGCTGGCGGAGGCCATCGGGCACGACGACCGGATCGGGGCCAAGTTCCTGCGCGCCGGGATCGGCTTCGGCGGCGGCTGTCTGCCCAAGGACATCCGGGCGTTCATGGCGCGGGCCGGTGAGCTGGGCGCGGACCAGGCGCTGACCTTCCTGCGCGAGATCGACTCCATCAACATGCGCCGTCGCGGGCAGATGGTGGAGATGACCCGGGAGGCGCTCGGCGGCGGGTCGTTCCTCGGCAAGCGGGTGGCGGTGCTCGGCGCCACGTTCAAGCCCGACTCGGACGACGTCCGTGACTCGCCCGCGCTGAACGTGGCCGGTCAGATCCACCTCCAGGGCGGTCAGGTCACCGTGTACGACCCGAAGGGCATGGACAACGCCCGGCGCGTCTTCCCGACGCTGGGGTACGCCGACTCGGCGCTGGAGGCGGCGCGGGGCGCCGATGTCGTCCTGCACCTCACCGAGTGGCGGGAGTTCCGTGAGCTGGACCCGGCGGCGCTCGGCGAGGTCGCCGCGGACCGGGTGATCCTGGACGGCCGCAACACGCTCGACCCGGAGCTGTGGCGCCGGGCGGGCTGGACGTACCGGGCGATGGGGCGCCCGACGGCGTAGGCAGCAGGGTGACGCCGGTTCGGCCGAGGCTCAGTCGGCCGAACCGGCGTCTTCCGGCATTCTGCACCACCGGGCGCATGGGCGGCCGGTGAACTTCCTGTGTGTTACTTCTCCTTGGCCCGGTAACGGCGCATCTTCGCCCGCGCCCCGCACACCTGCATCGAGCACCAGCGGCCGCGCCCGGCCGGGCTGCGGTCGTAGTACGCCCAGTGGCAGTCCTCGGCCTCGCAGGCCTTGAGCCGGCTCCAGGTGCCGGCGACGAGTGCCTCGGCGACGGCGGCGGCGACGCGGGAGAGCAGTGGTGCGGTGCCGGCGGGGGCGGCGATGCCCGCGGATCCGTCCTGCTGGTCGACGGCGAGATACAGGGGCGCCCGGGACAGCAGCTCGCCGAGCGGGGTCACCGGGCGGTGCGGCGGGTGCCCGGCGTGGGCGAGCAGTACGGCCCGCAGTGACTCCCGCAGTTCCCGTGTCTCCTCCAGTCCCTCTTCGGGGACCGCGAAGCGGCCGCGCCCCTTCTCCGTGTCGAGCGTGTCGGCGCCGGTCTCCAGGTCCAGCGTGTTGACCAGGGACTCGACCAGCGCGAGGGCTCCGGGGGCGGCCGATCTCTCACTCATGCTTGCGACGTTACCGCCGATGCGGGAGCATGCAGTAACCGTTACCGGTTACTCGCCTTTACCGGTAACCCGACAGGTGACCCGCGGGTGACCCCAGGAGGTAGTGATGGCTCTCGCCAAGCTCGATGTCGTGGTGCTGGACTGTCCCGATCCCCGCGCGCTGGCCGGCTTCTACGCCTCGGTGCTGGGCGGCACGGTGGAGGAGGACCCGGAGGACGGCGAGTGGGTGGACCTGAAGGTGCCCGGCGGACCGGCGCTGGCCTTCCAGCGGGCGCCGGGGTACGTGGCGCCGAAGTGGCCGGCGCCGCAGGAGTCGCAGCAGTTCCACCTGGACCTGAGGGTGGCGGACCTGGACGCGGCGGAGAAGGGGGTGCTGGAGCTGGGGGCCCGGCCCCTGGACGTGGAGGACCGCGAGCGGACCTTCCGGGTGTACGCCGATCCGGCGGGGCACCCGTTCTGTCTGTGCGCGTGCTGAGCCGTCCCGGGGGGAGAGAGGCCCTAGGGGCCGTCCGGCTGGCCGGGTTGCGGCGGGGGCGGTTCGTGGCGGTGTTGCGCGGCGCGGGCGGTGGAGTGCGCGCTGCGCAGCACCCGTTGGACGTTGCCCCATGTCAGCAGGGACAGCTCGGTGTCGGACCAGCCGCGCCGGAGAAGTTCGGCGATCAGGTGGGGGTAGCGCGAGGCGTCGGCGAGGCCGCGGGGGTGCACGACTCCGGTGTCGTAGGTGCCGGACAGGCCCACGCAGTCCGGGCCGGCGACGTCGCGGACGTGGTCGAGGTGGTCGGCGACGTCGTGGACCGTCGGCCCGGTCTGTTCGGCGGTCAGCGGCACCAGGCACAGGCCCCGCGCCGTGCCGAGCGCGGCGAGCAGCCCGTCGGGCAGGTTGGCCGGGTGCGGGCGCAGGGCGCGGGCGGCGGAGCGGGTGCACAGCACCGGGGTCCTGGAGAGCGCGAGGGTGCTCTCGACGGTGGCCGTGGCGGCGCCGGAGACGTCGGCGAGCACGCCGAGCCGGTTCATCTCGCGGACGACCTCCTCGCCGAACCGGTTCAGGCCCCGCTCGCCCGCCCAGGCCGTGCCCGTGAGGGTGAGCACGTGCAGGCCGAGGGCGCGCAGGGCGCGCAGCACGGCGAGGGAACCGTCGAGCGCGGTGGCCTGGGCGGGGCCCAGCACCACGGCGACCCGGCCGCAGTGGCGGGCGTCGATGATCTCCCCGGCGGTGTGCACCAGGCGCAGGCCCTCCGGGTGGGCGTCGATCACCGAGCGCGCGAAGTCCAGCTGTTCCAGGGCCGCGGTCGTGGCGTGGTCGCCGCCGGTGGCCTCGGGCGGGTGCAGCGACCAGAACAGTGCGCCCACGTGGCCCTCGCGCAGCCGCGGTATGTCGGTGTCGACGGCGGGCTCGCCCAGCTCCAGGTCGTGCCGGGACAGACGCCGCAGGGCCGAGGGCAGTCCGCTGTAGCCGTCGGCGACCGGGTGGGCCGCGAGCAGGGCGTGGGCCTGCTCCAGGACGGCCGGGGAGCAGGGCGCCTGGGTTCCGGGGGTGTCCGGCAGGGTGTCGTCCGCACCGACCTCGGCCGTGGTGGCGCTGTCGGGCTGCAGGTCGGCCATGGCGGGCTCCGTAGGTCGTGGGCTGCGTCGCTGGCGTACCGCCACGGTCGCACGGAGCCGAGGGGGCCTTCCTGGTGAGTGGGGCGTTCGGGGGGTGGTGGCCCGCTCAGGCCTCGCGGGCCGTGCGGATCACCTCGTCCAGGGTCTCGCGGGAGCGCCGCAGGTCGGCGATCATGCGGTCGATGCGGTCGCGTTCGGCGGTGAGGTCGGCGACCAGCTTCGGGGTGGCGGTCGCGGCGGGGCCGCCGTCCCGGTCGCGCATGCAGGGCAGCAGCTGCCGGATCTTGTCGCTGTGCAGTCCGGCCGCGTACAGCTCCTGGATGCGGATGACCCGGTCGACGGCCGCGTCGGGGTAGTCGCGATGGCCGCCGGGGGTGCGCTCGCTGCTGAGCAGTTGCCGGGTCTCGTAGTAGCGCAGCGAGCGCTCGCTCACGCCGGTGCGCCGGGCCAGTTCACCGATCCGCATCTCCGCCTCCCGGGAAGGGCTTGAATCTGACATCAGTGTCAAGTTCTACCTTGCCGGCATGACGCAGACAACGGACTTCCTGGCACCGGCCCGGCTCGGCCGGCTCGCCCTGCCCAACCACCTGGTGATGGCCCCGCTGACCCGCAACCGTGCGGCGGCCGACGGCACCCCGACCCCGCTCATGGCCGCCCACTACGCCCAGCGCGCCTCGGCCGGCCTGATCGTCGCCGAGGGCTCGACGCCGAACGCCGTCGGGCAGACGTACCCGGACATCACCGCGATCCACACCGAGCGGCATGTGGCCGGCTGGCGCCAGGTCACCGACGCGGTGCGGGCGGCCGGCGGGCGGATGTACCTCCAGCTCCAGCACGGCGGCCGGGTCAGCCATCCGGCGACCACGGGACTGACCCCGGTGGCACCCTCGCCGCTGCCGCTGCCGGAGACGATCTTCACGCCGGGCGGGCACCGGCCGGCCGTCGTGCCCCGCGCGATGACGGCGGACGACATCCGCGCCACGATCGCCGACTTCGCCGCCGCGGCCCGCCGGGCCGTCGCGGCGGGCTTCGAAGGGGTGGAGGTGCACTCGGCCAACGGGATGCTGCTGCACCAGTTCCTCGCGGACAACACCAACCGCCGGGAAGACGGCTACGGCGGCTCCGCGCGGCAGCGGGTGCGGTTCGCGGCGGAGGTGACCGAGGCGGTGGCGGACGCGATCGGCGCGGACCGGGTGGGCATCCGCGTCTCCCCCGCCTCCACCGTCAACGGCGTCCTGGAGGAGGACACCGACGGCCTCTACGCCGCGCTCCTGGACCGTCTGAAGGGGCTGGACCTCGCCTATCTGCACCTGGTGCGCTCCGACCCGGCCAGCGGATGGTACCGGCGGATCCGCGCCGGCTGGCCCGGCGTCCTGATCGGCAACCCGGACCTGACCGACCTGACCGCCGAGGCCGTCGCCCGGGCCGCCCGCGGGATGCTGGCGGCCGGCGCCGACCTGGTGGCGCTGGGCCGGCCGTTCCTCGCCAACCCGGACCTGGTCGAGCGGCTGCGCCGTGGCGCACCCCTCAACCCGGTCCGGGACCGGTACTTCATGTACGTGGGCGGGGCGGAGGGCTACAACGACTACCCCGCCCTGGACGGTCAGACGGCGCCGGTGTCCAGTGACTCGATGGTGGCGAGGGACGGCGCCCGGGTCGCCTGAAGGCCGCGGGCCACGTCCTCGGCCGCGCCCAGCACCCGCACCGCGTTCTGCCAGGTCAGCTTGGCCAGGTCGGCCCTGGACCAGCCGCGGTCCAGCAGCTCGGCGAGCAGGTTCGGGTAGCCGGAGACGTCGTTCAGCCCGTCGGGGGTGAACGCGGTGCCGTCGTAGTCGCCGCCGATGCCCAGGTGGTCGATGCCGGCCACCTCGCGCATGTGGTCCAGGTGGTCCGCCACCGTCGTGACCGTGGCGACCGGACGCGGGGTGCGCTCCTCGAACTCGCGGTGCAGCTTCATCGCCTCGGCGCCGGTGTCGAGGTGGTGGAAGCCGTGGGCGCGCAGGTTCTCGTCGGCCGCGGCCGTCCAGTCGACGGCGGCCTGGAGCACGAACTTCGGCACGAACGTCACCATCGCCACGCCGCCGTTGGCGGGCAGCCGCTCCAGGACGTCGTCGGGGATGTTGCGCGGGTGGTCGCACACCGCGCGGGCGGAGGAGTGCGAGAAGACCACCGGCGCGGAGGTCGCGTCCAGCGCGTCCCGCATGGTCGTCGCCGCCACGTGCGAGAGGTCGACCAGCATGCCGAGCCGGTTCATCTCACGGACGACCTCGCGGCCGAACGCGGTCAGGCCGCCGGCCTTCGGCTCGTCGGTCGCGGAGTCCGCCCAGTCCACGTTGGAGTTGTGGGTGAGCGTCATGTAGCGCACGCCGAGCGCGTACAGGCCGCGCAGGGCGCCGAGCGAGTTGGCGATGGAGTGGCCGCCCTCGGCACCCATCAGCGAGGCGATACGGCCGTCCCGGCGCGCCGCCTCCATGTCGGCGGCGGTCAGCGCGGGCGCCAGGTCCGCCGGGTAGCGGGCCAGCAGCCGCTGTACGCAGTCGATCTGCTCCAGCGTCGCCGCCACCGGCGCGGGCTGCTCGGCGGGCACGAACACCGACCAGTACTGCGCGCCGACGCCGCCCTCGCGCAGCCGCGGGAGGTCGGTGTGCAGCTGCGCGTTCTGGGGGACGGAGATGTCGAGCGCGTCGAGGTCGTAGCCGGCCTTCTTGCGCAGCGCCCACGGCAGGTCGTTGTGGCCGTCGACGACCGGGAACTCGCGCAACAGCGCGCGGGCCTCGTCCAGGGAGGTCATCCGCGTCACTTCCCGAAGCCGAAGTGGCCCTGGCCCTCGACCTTGGAGCGCAGCCGCTTGCCCTTCTCGGTGGCCTGGTCGTTCAGGTCCTGCTGGAAGTCGCGCATCCGGTGCAGCAGGTCCTCGTCGTGCGCGGCGAGCATGCGCGCCGCGAGGAGACCGGCGTTGCGGGCGCCGGCGACGGAGACGGTGGCGACCGGCACGCCGGCCGGCATCTGCACGATGGACAGCAGCGAGTCCATGCCGTCGAGGTACTTCAGCGGCACCGGCACGCCGATGACCGGCAGCGGGGTCACGGAGGCGAGCATGCCGGGCAGGTGGGCGGCCCCGCCCGCCCCGGCGATGATCACCTTCAGGCCGCGGTCGGCGGCCTGCTCGCCGTACGTGATCATCTCGCGGGGCATGCGGTGCGCGGAGACGACGTCGACCTCGTACGGGATCTCGAACTCGTCCAGGGCCTTGGCGGCGGCCTCCATGACGGGCCAGTCGGAGTCCGACCCCATGACGATGCCAACAACAGGGCTCATTCGGTGATCGTGCCTCTCAGGTAGCCGGCTGCGTGACGGGCGCGCTCCAGCACGTCGTCCAGGTCGTCGCCGTAGGTGTTGACGTGTCCGACCTTGCGGCCGGGCTTCACGTCCTTGCCGTACATGTGGATCTTGAGCTTGGGGTCGCGGGCCATGCAGTGCAAGTACGCGGAGTACATGTCCGGGTAGTCGCCGCCGAGGACGTTGGCCATCACGGTCCACTTCGCGCGCGGGCGCGGGTCGCCGAGCGGGAGGTCGAGGACCGCGCGGACGTGGTTGGCGAACTGTGAGGTGATCGCGCCGTCCTGGGTCCAGTGGCCGGAGTTGTGCGGGCGCATCGCCAGTTCGTTGACGAGGATGCGGCCGTCGCGGGTCTGGAACAGCTCGACGGCGAGGTGCCCGACGACGTCCAGCTCCTTGGCGATGGTCAGCGCCATCCGCTCGGCCTGCAGCGCGAGGGACTCGTCGAGGTCCGGGGCCGGCGCTATGACGGTGTCGCACACGCCGTTGACCTGCTGCGACTCCACCACCGGGTAGGCGACGGCCTGGCCGTGCGGGGAGCGTACGACGTTGGCGGCCAGCTCGCGGACGTAGTCGACCTTCTCCTCGGCGAGGACCGGGACGCCGGCCCGGAACGGCTCGGCGGCCTCCTCGGCGGACTCCACGACCCACACGCCCTTGCCGTCGTAGCCGCCGCGCACGGTCTTCAGGACGACCGGGAAGCCGTCCCCCTCGGCCGCGAAGCGGACGACGTCCTGCGGGTCGGCGACGATCCGGTGCCGTGGGCACGGGACGCCGATCGCGTCGAGTCTGGCGCGCATCACCCCCTTGTCCTGGGCGTGCACCAGCGCGTCGGGCCCCGGGCGCACGGGGATACCGTCCGCCTCCAGGGCCCTGAGGTGCTCGGTGGGTACGTGTTCGTGATCGAAGGTGATCACATCGCACCCGCGCGCGAACTCACGCAGCGTGTCCAGGTCGCGATAGTCGCCGATGACGACATCGCTGACGACCTGCGCCGCGGAATCCTGAGGGGTGTCACTGAGAAGCTTGAACCTGATGCCCAACGGGATGCCCGCCTCGTGCGTCATACGCGCGAGCTGCCCCCCGCCGACCATGCCGACTACCGGGAACGTCACACCCCTAGCGTATCGGCCACGCCGGCGCGGCCGGATCGCGTCCCTCTCACGATCTCTTACCCGCCGTTTTCCGCCCTCTTTCCGACCTGTTTCCGAGCTGTGGCCCAGTGCGGAGGCGTCCGTGGTTCCGCCTGGATAGCATGGCTGGGCTGACGAAACCTACCGACGGGAGCTGCACCACCATGGAACCTCGTTCCTCGGGGCTGCAACGGCTCGTACGCGAGGTGGCCAAGTTCGGCGCCGTCGGCGGCGCGGGCATCTTTGTCAATCTCGGTGTGTTCAACCTGGTCCGGCACGTCTCCGACCTGCCGGTGGTGCGCGCCAGCATCATCGCGACGGTGGTCGCGATCGTCTTCAACTACGTGGGCTTCCGCTACTGGACGTACCGGGACCGTGACAAGAACGGCCGCACCAAGGAACTCACGCTGTTCCTGTTCTTCAGCGCGATCGGCCTGGTGATCGAGAACGGCGTGCTGTACCTGGCGACCTACGGCTTCGGCTGGGACAGCCCGCTGCAGAGCAACGTCTTCAAGTTCCTCGGCATCGGCATCGCGACCCTGTTCCGCTTCTGGTCGTACCGCACCTGGGTGTTCCGCGCGCAGCCGGCACGGGAGGCGGAGTCGATCCTGGCGGCCGAGTCGCGCAAGCCGCACCCCGAGCCGGAGCCGAAGTCCCAGCGGGTTCCCTAGCCGGGCCTCAACGGACCGTCGGCCGGTCCTCCTCCGGCTTGCGGGCCGGGGGCGTGCGGGAGAGGAACAGCCCGAACACCGGCGGCTGGGCCTGCAGCAGCTCCAGTCGGCCGCCGTCGGCCTCCGCGAGGTCACGGGCGACGGCCAGGCCGATCCCGGTGGAGTTGCGTCCACTGATCGTCCGCTCGAAGATCCGCGCGCCGAGGTCGGCCGGGACGCCGGGGCCCTCGTCGGTGACCTCCACCACGGCCTGGTTGCCGGTGACCCGGGTACGCAGCGCGACCGTGCCGCCGCCGTGCATGAGGGAGTTCTCGATCAGCGCCGCCAGCACCTGGGCGACCGCGCCCGGCGTGCCGACGGCCTGCAGATGCCGCTTGCCGGAGCTGACGATGGCCCGGTTGGCACTGCGGTAGGCGGGCCGCCACTCGGCGAGCTGCTGCTGGATGACCTCGTCCAGGTCGAAGGTCACGGCGGAGCCGGTGCGCGGGTCGCGGGAGTTGGTCAGCAACCGCTCGACCACGTCGGTGAGCCGCTCGACCTGGGTGAGGGCGACGTTCGCCTCTTCCTTCACGGTGTCCGGGTCGTCGGTGAGGGTGATCTCCTCAAGCCGCATGGACAGCGCGGTCAGCGGGGTGCGCAGCTGGTGGGAGGCGTCCGCCGCGAGGCGCCGCTCGGCGGTCAGCATGCGCCCGATCCGCTCGGCGGAGGAGTCCAGCACATCGGCGACCCGGTCCAGCTCGGGAACGCCGTACCGCTTGTGCCGTGGGCGCGGGTCGCCGGAGCCGAGCCGTTCGGCGGTCTCGGCGAGGTCGGTCAGCGGGGAGGCGAGCCGGTTGGCCTGCCGTACGGCGAGCAGCACCGCGGCGACGACCGCGAGCAGCGCCACCAGCGCGATGATCAGCAGGGTCCGGCCGACCTCGCGGGTCACCGCGGAGCGCGGCTCCTGCACGGTGACCTTCTCGCCCTCCTCGCCCGTCTGCGAGGCGCTGATGACGTCGCCCCGCGGCTGGGTGCCGATCTCGATCGGCGGCCTGCCGGGCATGCGGATCACCGCGTACTGGTCCTTGCTGACCGGGTTGCGCAGCACGTCCGCGTTGACGTTCTCCGCGGCGAGGATCCGGCTGTCCACGATGCTGGCCAGCCGCACCGCCTCGGACTCCACCCGCTCCTGGGCGCTGTTGCTGATCGTCCGGCTCTCGACGATCACCAGGGAGATGCCGAAGACGGCGATCACCACGAGGACGACGGCGAGGGTGGACTGGATGAGTCGTCGGCGCATGTTCCGTTACCTGAGGTGCTCGCTGGGTCCCGGGAGGGGCTCAGCTCTTCTCGAAGCGGAAGCCCACGCCTCGTACGGTGGCGATGTAGCGCGGGTTCGCCGCGTCGTCGCCGAGCTTCTTGCGCAGCCAGGAGATGTGCATGTCCAGGGTCTTGGTGGACGACCACCACGTGGTGTCCCAGACCTCGCGCATCAGCTGGTCGCGGGTGACGACCCGGCCGGCGTCCCGCACCAGTACCCGCAGCAGGTCGAACTCCTTGGCGGTGAGCTGCAGTTCCTCGTCGCCCATCCACGCCCGGTGCGACTCGACGTCGATCCGTACGCCGTGCGTGGCCGGCGGCTGCTGCGGCTCGGCGGCACCGCGCCGCAGCAGCGCCCGCACCCGGGCGAGCAGTTCGGCGAGCCGGAAGGGCTTGGTGACGTAGTCGTCGGCGCCCGCGTCCAGGCCGACGACGGTGTCCACCTCGTCGGCCCGCGCGGTCAGGATGAGGATCGGCACGGTGTGGCCGTCGGCCCGCAGCCGGCGGGCGACCTCCAGGCCGTCCATGCCCGGCAGGCCCAGGTCCAGTACGACCAGATCGACACCGCCCTGCATTCCGGCGTCGAGTGCGGTGGGTCCGTCCTCGCGCACCTCGACCTCGTAACCTTCCCGGCGCAGGGCGCGGGCCAGCGGCTCCGAGATGGACGCGTCGTCCTCGGCGAGCAGTACACGGGTCATGAGGTGATGGTAGACCGCCCGTGCACGGCGCCGGGGTGTGATCGCTCCCAGGAACTCTTACCTTCGCACACGGCTGGTACGAACCATTGCTCTGGGGATGCGATCGTAGGAGAGACCTTCGAATGCGTTTCCGTGGTTCCCCCGACACCTGTGATCCGCGTCTCAAGTCCTTCCATATCCGGCAGTGTCCTGCCGTATGGTGACCTGAACGCCTGTAGTACACCGGGGACCTTTGGCGCTCACTTGACGCTGAGGGTCTCTTTTGTGTGCGGGCTGATCAAGATCAGCCTTGAAAGGAATGACCTCTGGCCGGGCTCCGGACGCATCGTCGCGTCGGGGCGTGGATCCCGGTGGTCGCCGTCCGCCGCTTCCGAGACCCGGAAACGGACTCCCCCTGGGCGTTGGGGGGTGGACGACCGACCCTGCCGGTGCCGGCCGCACCCCCACCGGGCGCGCAACGCTCCAGCAGCGCGTCCCGACCAGCAAGGAACGACCATGGCGTCCAGCCTGACGAAGGACTCGGTCCGCCCGGGCACCCCCGGTTCCGAGAAGACCTTCTTCGGCCACCCCCGCGGCCTGGCCACTCTCTTCATGACCGAGATGTGGGAGCGCTTCTCCTACTACGGCATGAGGGCCCTGCTCCCGCTGTACCTGGTGGCCCCGGGTGGCCTGCACCTGAACGCGGGCACGGCGACGGCGATCTACTCGGTGTACGTGTCGCTCGTGTACCTGCTCGCCCTCCCCGGCGGCTGGTTCGCCGACCGCGTGCTCGGCCCCCGCAAGACGGTCGCCGTCGCGGGTCTGATCATCATGCTCGGCCATCTGTGCCTCGCGCTGCCCGTGGCCGCCAGCTTCTTCGTCGGCCTGGGCCTCGTCGCCATCGGTTCGGGTCTGCTGAAGGCCAACATCTCCACGATGGTCGGCCACCTCTACAAGGGTCCGGAGGACCCGCGCCGCGACGGTGGCTTCACGCTCTTCTACATCGGCATCAACGTCGGTGCCTTCGTCGCGCCGCTGGTCATCGGCACCGTCGGTGAGAACGTCAACTGGCACCTGGGCTTCGCGCTGGCCGCGCTCGGCATGGCGCTGGGTCTGGCCCAGTACCTGCTGGGCGGCCGTCACCTGAGCGCGAAGAGCAGCGAGGTCCCGACCCCGCTAACGGCCGACGAGAAGTCCGCCACCCTGCGCAAGGGCCTGATCTGGCTGGCCGTCGCCGCGGTCTTCTACGGTGTCGTCGGCGGCACCGGCCACTTCACCCTGAACTGGGCGCTGATCCCGCTCACCCTCATCGGTCTGCTCGTGCCGATCCTGGTCATCACCCGCATCCACCGGGACAAGGACCTGAGCGCCGACGAGCGCTCGAAGGTGTCGGCGTACGTCTGGTTCTTCGTCGCCGCCGCCGTCTTCTGGATGATCTACGACCAGGGTGGTTCGACCCTGTCGCTGTTCGCCGAGAAGAGCGCGAAGAACTCGATCCTCGGCTGGGAGTTCCCGGTCTCCTGGTACCAGTCGGTCAACCCGGTCATGATCATGGCCCTGGCGCCGGTCTTCGCCTGGCTGTGGCTGTGGCTGAACCGCCGCGGCCAGGAGCCGAGCACGATCGTGAAGTTCGCCTCCGGACTGGTCCTGATCGGTGCGTCGTTCTTCCTGTTCCTCGCCCCGCTGTCGGTCGCCGAGGGCGGTCACAAGGCCGCGGCGATGTGGCTGGTCGCGATCTACTTCGTGCAGACGATCGGTGAGCTGACGCTGTCCCCGGTGGGTCTGTCGGTGACGACGAAGATGGCGCCGAAGAAGTACGCCTCCCAGATGATGGGCGTGTGGTTCCTCGCGGTCACCGCGGGTGACTCGCTCACCGCGCTGATGTCGAACCCGGCCGTCGGCGGGGTCAACCTCGACAAGATGGGCTACGTCGGCCTGGAGGCCGTGCTCGCCGTGCTCGCCGGTGTCGCGGTGTGGATCTACCGCAAGAAGGTCAACAAGCTCATGGGCGACGTCCACTGACGTCCCCTGACACAGCTCGCTGAAGAGGGCCACCACATCTGCGGATGCGGTGGCCCTCTTCGCGTCAGGGGGTCAGCGTGTCCTGCGTCCCGGCAGGAACGTGAACACCGCCCCGCCCAGCAGGATCGCCGTGCCGGCCACCAGGCCGAGCGCCTTCAGGGCGCCGTGGTCGCTCGCCCCGGTCTCGGCGAGGCCGCCGGAGCCGCTGCCGCCGCTGGTTCCGCCGGTCGAGCCCGTCGAGCCGCCGGAAGTGGACGTGCCGCCGGACGACCCGCCCTGCTGCCTGCTGGTGTCCAGGGTCAGCGAGACCTCGGTCCTGGTCGGTGTGCACGTCGTGGTCGTGCCGAGCGCCTTGACCGTCAGGACACCCGGGGACAGCGTCGAACTGCCGCTCGCGCCGGGCTTGTAGGTGCCGGTGAGGTCCGGGATGGCGATCGGGTCGCCGGACTTGATGGGGTTGGGGTTGGCCGGCCCCTCCACGTGCACGGTGCCCTTGTCGGCCCCGCCCAGCACCACCTCCATGGAGGGCTTCACGGAGTCCTTCGGGATGTCGGCGGGGCTGTTCATCACCGACTTCTTGAACTTGACGGTGAGGCCGAACTCGCCGCCGTTCTTCCTTGCGTTGATCTGCACCGGCGAGGTCGCGTTCTTGTCGCCGATCGGGGTCTTGCAGGCGTAGGGGATCTGCACCTCCTTGCCGGTGAAGTCGGTCTGGCCGCTGCCGCCGGTCGCGGTCGGGGTGGCCGAGGCCGTGGGGGTGCTCGACCGGGTCGGAGTGGCCGACTTCGTCGGTGTCGGACCGGACGTGCCGCCACCACCCGTCACCTGGATCGTCGCCGCCTTCTGCACGGTCTCCTTCGGCGTGCACCTGGTGTCCGTCGACATCGCGTTGACGGTGTACGCGTCCGGCGTCAGCGTCACCTCGCCGGCGGCCGTCAGCTTGACGCTGCCCTTCATGTCGGACAGCACCATGGCGCCGCCCTTGGGGATCGCCGGGTTCTGCCGCGCCCCCTGCATCGCGATGTCGGCGCTCTGCGCGCCGGCCGCCTTCAGCACGCCGGACGGCTGGACCGAGTTGGCGGGCAGGTCGATGATGTCGGGGTTCTTGGACGCCGCCTGGACGAACTTCCACACGACGTCCACCGTGTCGCCGACCTTCGCCGTGGCCGGCGCGGTGATCTCGACCTTCGTGGTGCCGTCGACCGGGCTGATGCCCGCCGGCGGCACACAGTGGGTGGCGTACGCCACCTCGGCCGCCTGCGCGGGGCTCGCGGCGAGGCCCAGCAGGACGCCCGCACCGCTCAGCGCCAGCGCGGCGCCCGCGGCCGTCCCTCTCCTTCGGATGCTCACGTGGGTCCCTTCGTGGTGGGAGTCGTCGGACTCGTCGGGCTGTCGGTGTGCGGTGCGGAGAGCCGGCCGGCCGGGTCGCCCGGGACGGAGTCCGGGGCGAACCACGGCAGGGTCGGGCGCGTGGGGGGCGGTCCGGGGGTGCGGGAGCGCGGCAGCCACGGGATGGGCCGGGGCCGGCGCCGGTGGCCGTCGTGGCGGGCGCCGCCCGGGCGGCGCGGCCGTAGCCGGTCCACCACCGCCATGCCGATGCGGAACAGCGCGGCGGGGACCACCAGGCAGAGCAGGATCCAGAACAGCGTCACGCCCCAGGGGCGGCCGACGCCCCACGGCTGCTCGGCGAGGATCTTGCCGTCGTACTTCAGGGACACGGTGTAGTCGCCGTGCGCTCCGGCGGACAGCTCGACCGGCAGCCTGACCTCGGCGCGCCGGCCGGGCGCCAGGGTGCCCTGCCACTGCCGGTCGTCCCACTGCGGGGCGAAGACGCCGTGCGCGGAGCCGACCTGGAAGACCGGGTCCTTGACCGCGCTGGTGCCGGTGTTGCCGACGGTGAAGACCAGGGTGCGGCTGGGCGGCGCCCCGAACCAGGTCAGCGGGCCGCTGGAGCCGGTCAGCCGGGTGTCGGACAGGATCGCCAGCCGGCCGCCGGTGGTTTCGGCGGGCAGCGGGGCGACGGGGTGCCCGGCGACCTTCAGGGCGGCGTCCGACTCCGCCCCGGCGCCGGTGACGGTGGCCACGTGCACCACACAGGGGCAGGGCACGGGCGGTTCGGCGACCGGGAGTCTCCGGCTGAAGGCGCCCCGGGCGTCGGTGGTCACGGCCCGGCCGTCGCCGTTGGCACAGGAGTTGGTGCCGCCGACGACACCCCGGGACGGTGTGGCCCGCCCGCAGACCAACAGCATCAGCAACGTGTGCGACCGCCAGCCGGTGCCGGTGACGGTGACCGACCCGCCGGTGCCGGCCTGCGCTGCCGACAGCTTCACGACCGGCCCGTCCGCCGCGTTCGCCCGGCCGCCCACCGGCAGCAGAAGCAGCGCGAGCACCGCCACCACCGCCGACAGCCGCGGCATCCTCACCTTCCGGCTCACTTCACCGCGCCTTCCGTCAGCTCACCGTCGCAGTCCCGGGCTCCGCCCGGCCCCACACCCCGCCCACCCCCCGGTCCACCGGACCCCGGCCCCCCACCCCCCACGTCACGGGGCCCCGAGACACCAGCCGACGGACCGCCGGGGGCCCGGGGGTCGGAAAGGCAGGCGCCGGGCGCTGGAACACCGGGTGACACATCGCCGGGGGCCAGTGGGTCGGACAGGCGGACACAGGACGCCGGAACACCGGGGAGAGCACCGTCGGTTGCCGGTGGGCCGGACAGGCGCGCACCGGGCGGCAGGGCACCAGCCGACGGGCCGCCAGGGGCCGAAGTGTTGGACAGGCACGCGCCGGACGGCGGAACACCAGCCGACGAACCGCCGGGGACTGGGGCGCCGGACGCCGGGGCACCAGCCGACGAACCGTCGGGGGCCGGGGCGTCAGGCAGGCACGTGCCGGACTCCCGGGCACCGGACAAGCGAGCCCCAGACGCCGGCACACCAGACCACGCACCGTCGGCGGTCAGAGTGTGGGGCGGGCACGTGCCGGACGCCGGAACACCGGGTGGCACACCGCCGGGGGCCGGAGTGTCGGGCGGGCGCGTGGCGGACGCCCAGGCATCAGCCGACGGGGCGTCAGAGGCCTGGGCGCCGGGCGGTGGGGCGCCTTGCCCCGTGCCTTCGGGGGGCGGGTCGTCGGGTCGTGGGCGGCGGCGGCGGAGGCGGGCGGTGGTCAGCGCGGCCGCCGTCGCGAGCAGCGGGGCTCCCGTCCCCGCCACGGCCGGCCAGGGCACGAACCGGGCCGAGGCCGTCGCCGTGCCGCGGGCTCCGCCCGGGGCCGTGACCGTCAGGCAGACGTGGACGGCGTCCAGCGCGGGACGGTCGGGCCAGGACTCGCTGAGCTTCAGACGCGCGCCGGGGCGCAGGCGGACGGGGAGCGTGCGGGGCGCGCGGTCCAGGACCCGGCCGAGGATGCCGTCCGCACGCACCGCGAGCCTCGGTACGAGGACGGTCGTACCGCGGTTGACCAGCTCGTACGTGATGCGGTCGGCGTGCACGTCGAGGTGTTCGACGGTCAGCGCGGCGAGCGTGGGTCCGCCGACGCGCAGCCGGACCGGGACGGTCGCCGTACGCCCCCGTGCGTCCCGCGCGACGACGGCGCCGGAGCGGTCGCCGGGCGCCGCACCGGCCGGCACGGTGACGGTGAAGGGCACCTCGGCGCGGGTGCGGGCCGGGACGCGTATCGCGGTGCCGCCCTGCTCGGCGAAGACGGTCCGCAGGCCGGTGCCGGACAGCCGTACGACGACCGGCGCCCGCCCGGGGTTGGTGACGGACACCGTGTCCTGCAGGACCGTCCCGGGTGTGCCCTCGGCGTAGAAGGACGGGCGGCCACCGCCGGCGGGCGCGACGGACCAACCCGTGGCGGCCTGGGCACGGGGCGCCGCACCCAGCGCGGCGCACAGGCAGAGGGCGGCGGGCAGGGCGGCGCGGCGCGGGCGCCGGCGGCGGATCGGTGCGGGGGCGGCGGACGGCATGGGCGGCTCCAGCGGGACCTGGGGTGCGTCGGGTCAGCGGTGTGCCGTCTGTCCCCGTCGGGTCAGCCAGAGGGCGCCCGCCGTACCGGCGAGGAGTACCGTGCCGCCGAGGGTGCCGAGGGCGATCGCGGAGTCGTCGGGGCCGGTCTGCGGGAGCTGTCCGCCGGAGGGGGAACCGCCGGAAGAGGACGACGAGGAGGAGCCGCCGGGCGCGGTCACCTGCAGTGTCAGCCCCGGCCCGGGGCTGTTGGCCGGGGTGCAGGTCGTCGTCGTGCCGAGCGCCTTGATGACGAGCGTGCCCGGTGTGAAGGTGACCTTGCCGCTCTTCCTCGGCGTGTACGTGCCGCTCAGGTCGCTGATCTTGATGGGGGTGTTGGCGGGGATCGCCGCCGCGTTGGCGGGCCCGCTGACGGCGAGCGTGCCGGTGTCGGCGCCGCCCAGCCTGACGGTGGCGCTCGGGGTCATCGCGCCCTTGCCCAGCTCGACCGGGCTGGAGGAGACACCCTTCTGCCAGGACATGGTGATCTTGTAGCCGCTGCCGCTCCTGACGCCCGTCATGTCGATCGGCGAGACGGCGCTCTTGACACCGATCGGCGTCTGGCAGCGGTAGTTGACGTCGACGACGTCGGCGTGGGCCGCGGGCGCGGCCAGCAGCACCACCGAGCCGGCCAGGGCGGCGGCGGACGCGAGCGCGGCGGTTCGCTTCGGGTACGACACGGTCGGTCCACCTCATTCGTTCCTGACGGCACATCAGATTCGGCCGTCAAGGTACGCCCGGCACCATGAGGAGGGAAGACGCATCACACGCCGGAGTTGTGGCGATCCGGCGTGTGTGACGCGGGGCCGGCGTGGAGGGTGGGCCGGGGCGTCACGCCCCGCGCAGCACCTCCGGCAACCCCCAGCGGCGCAGCACCTCGGGGCATGGGAGCGGCCGTGGCGCGGCGGCCCGTTCCTCCCCGCACTCGGGAGGGGATTCACCCGGGGTGCGAGGCCGCCTTCCCAGCTGCCGGCGGCTCTCTCGGCTCGCGGAGCCCGGGCCCCTCGTCTCCGTCAGCGCGTTGCGCCCAGGGCCGGAAGTGCCGCGGTCGGCGGAAACCGGATTTCCACCGGCACCGGGCGGAAGACCTAGGCCGGTGCGCCCAGCTCCGCCCACACCGTCTTGCCCGGCCGGCCGGCCGCGCGGACGACGCCCCAGTCCAGGCACAGCCGCTGCACGATGAACATGCCGTGGCCGCCGGGGCGGCCGGCGCGGTGCGGGGTGCGGGGGGCCGGCTGACCGCTGCCCTGGTCCGAGACCTCCACCCGGATCACCTTGTTGTCGCAGGCCAGGAGCAGTTCGTCGGGCCCCTCGGCGTGCAGGCAGGCGTTGGTGACCAGTTCGGAGACGACCAGCAGCACGTCCTCGGCGGCGGCCCGCTGGTCGGCGCCGGCGGCCGGCAGCCAGCCCCACGCGTACAGCGCCTGGCGGGCGAAGTCGCGGGCGAGCGGGACGACCCCGCTCTCGCCGCGCAGGCCTAGTCTGCGGACCTGGGGCCCGCCGCTGCCCTGAGTGCCGCCGGCAGATCCGGACGGCGCGGCTGCCCCCGTGGGTACGCCTGCGGTCGGCGCACCCCCCTCGGACGCCCCGGAAGCGCCGCTGGGCTCCGGGCCGCGCTCGCCCGGCGAGTAAGGCCGGGTGGTGCTCATCAGCGCTTCACCTCACCGATTCACCGGTTCACGATTCAAAATGGCCGGCACCCGGTCCGTGCCGGCCGGTCCGTACGCCGTCCCCGCAGGGTGCCTGTTCACCCGTCCGTGGCACGTACGTCCCGTCCAGTCGTTTCACCGGCCCCGGTGCGGTCCCGGGCCGGCGTTCGTCAGGGTCTGTCCCGCTTCTCCTGCCCTCTCCTGCCCGGCCGATCCGGCACGACACCCCTGTCTTCGGCGTGACGAACGCAACGCCCGGGGGTCGGGGCAGAGAGAGGGGCGGCGGGCTCAGCCGGCGCCGTCGGCCAGGGCCGCCTCCACGGAGTCGTGGACGGTGAAGACCGCCTCGGCCCCAGTGATCTCGAACACACGGGCGACCACCGGCTGCATCCCGGCCAGATGGACCCCGCCGCCGGCGGCCTCCGCCTTCAGCCGGGCGCCGAGCAGCACGTTCAGGCCCGTGGAGTCACAGAACTCCAGTCGCGAGCAGTCCACGACGAGGCGCGAGAAGCCCTTGTCCAGGAGGTCGTCGAGGGGCTCACGCAAAAGATCGGCGGTGTGGTGATCGAGCTCACCCGCCGGTGTCACAACGGCGCTGGAGCCCTCTTCCCGCACCTCCACCAGAAGCCGGCCCGACTGTGCGCTGCCGACCGTCCCGTGGTCCATGCCGTCTCTCTCCTGAGGTCGTGGACGCTGACTGCTCTCGAACATTACGCCTTCCATGCGCACTCCGGCACCCGAAGAATTTCACAGAACCGGACATACCTGAACAGAACGCACTTGCGCTCGTCTCGGTGAAGCGGGTAGGGCTAGTAGGGACACCTACCCCTACACGCCGGCTTTGGAGGCGCCGCACACCGCAGTGCACGCACCGGCTTCGGCAGCCATATGCCGAGAACGATGGAGGACACCATGTCACCCCGGCTCGACGCATCGCATACCCCGGTCGCGACGTCGACACCCCCACCGGAACAACTGGATCATCCCATCGACGCCCTCGACACCTTCGAGGGACTCCCGGAGATCCCCCCGTACGACGAGATCGGCCCGGTCGACGCGCGGGCCCTGTCCAAGACCCTCTTCGAGCGCCTGGAGTCGCTGGAGGAAGGGACGCACGAGTACTCGTACGTCCGCAACACCCTGGTCGAGCTGAACCTCGCGCTCGTCAAGTTCGCCGCCTCCCGCTTCCGCTCCCGCAGCGAACCGATGGAGGACATCATCCAGGTCGGCACCATCGGCCTGATCAAGGCGATCGACCGCTTCGAGCTCACCCGCGGTGTCGAGTTCCCGACCTTCGCGATGCCGACCATCATCGGCGAGATCAAGCGTTTCTTCCGCGACACCTCGTGGTCCGTGCGCGTGCCGCGCAGGCTGCAGGAGCTGCGCCTGGACCTGGCCAAGGCCGGGGACGAGCTGGCCCAGCGACTGGACCGCGCGCCGACGGTCGCGGAACTGGCCGAGCAGCTCGGCATCTCCAACGACCAGGTCGTCGAGGGCATGGCCGCCTCGAACGCCTACACCGCCTCCTCGCTGGACGCCCAGCCCGAGGAGGACGAGACGGAGGGCGCGCTCGCGGACCGCATCGGGTACGAGGACCACGGCCTTGAGGGCATCGAGTACATCGAGTCCCTCAAGCCGCTGATCGCCGGACTCCCGCCCCGGGACCGGAAGATCCTCTCCCTGCGTTTCGTGGCGAACATGACCCAGTCGGAGATCGGCGAGGAGCTCGGCATCTCCCAGATGCACGTCTCCCGGCTGCTGTCGCGGACGCTGGTACGGCTGCGCAAGGGGCTGACGCTCGACGAGTGACACGCGGACCCCTGCCGCGGTGACACCTCCGCTAGCGGCCCGGCCGTCGGTGCCGGGCCGCTTCCGCGTGCGTTCTCCGGACCCACCCCTCCGAGTGCCGCGGGTATCCGCGATCCGCGCGGCCATGCCCACATTCCCGCCGGCGGTTCGGTCAACTGGCCCTGACGTCCCAACCGTTATGCGGTTACCCGCGGAAACCTCTTTCCCCGGCCGCCCCCCTCGACCACTATGGCCCCCCAAACCGGCTGGTATGCCGGGCCGGGACCGCAACGACGCGGGCGCCCGGTGGTGCGAGGAGGCTGGACGATGGCTCAGGGGGACGGGGCCGGGGCGGGCGGAACCGAGACGGGCGGCGCGTACGAGGACGTACCGGACGCCCGGCTGACCGCACTGCTGCGCTCGGCCACGGCGACGGCGTACCCCGCCCTGCAGGAACTGCGCCGTCGGCACCAGCCGGCGGCCCTCGCCTACGCCCGGCTGTGTGCCGCGAGCGAGCCGTCCGCCCGCCGGCTGGCGGCCGAGGCCGTCACCACGGCGGCCCGCGAGACGGCCCGGGGGGCCGAGCCGGCCGTACCGCTGCGCCACCGGCTCCTGCTGCTGACCGCCGCGCTGGCGGCCGCCTGGGCGCGCGACGAGCGCGCCACCGGCCTCGACCCGGGACTGCTGCTGGTCCTGAACGCCTCCGGCCTGCCCGACGGCCCCACCCCTGCCCTGCTGCCCGCGTTCCAGTCACTGCCGTCCCGCACCCAGGGGCTGCTCTGGTACGGCGTGCTGGAGCGGGAGCCGCAGGAACGGACCGCCGCACTGCTCGGCCTGAGCCGCGCGGACGTGACCTACGGCACCCCGCAGGCCCTCAAGGCCCTGGCCCAGGCCTGCCTCCGGGAGCGCCTCGCCGCCTCCGACGACCCCAGCTGCGCCGACTTCCGCCGGCTGATCGAGGAGGCGGTACGGCCGGACGGCCCGCGCTACAGCGCCGACCTGGACGCCCACATGGCCCGCTGCCCGCACTGCACGGCCGCGTTCGAGGATCTGCGGGCCCTGCGGGACGCGCCCCGGCAGACCCTGGCGGAGGGGCTGCTGCCGTGGAACGGAACGGCCTACATACGCGCCGAGGACCCGCCGGCCGTACCCGGTCCCCCCGCCGCACGGGCGGCCTGGCCGCCCCGGCGCCGCGTCCTGCTGGCCTCGGCGGCCCTGGGGGTGGCCCTGACCCCGCTGCTGGTGTTCCTGCTCACCCCGGCGCACACCGACGACCAGCAGCCGGCGGCCGCGACACCCACGCCTCCCCCGGTCACGGTCACCGCGACGGTGTCCGTGACCCCGTCCCCGTCCCCCTCACCCACTCCCACCGGGTCCCCCTCGAAGTCCCCTTCCTCCACGCCGAGTTCACCGCGCCCGACGGTCACGCCCCCGCCGCCCCGGCATCGCGCCACTCCCCGGCCGACGCCCTCCTTCACACCGCCCGGCGCCTCCTTCGCCCAGGTGGTGAACCTGGCGAGGGGCCGCTGCCTGGACATCCGCGACGGCGACCTGTCCGAGGGCAACGACGTCGTCACGGCCCCCTGCTCCTCCGCCGACACCCAGCGCTGGCGCTTCGACACCTACCTGGGGGTGCTCCGCTCGGGCGCCGACGACCGCTTCTGCCTGGACAGCCGGGGCTCGGTGGACCGGGGCGTCGGCATCTGGGAGTGCGACGCCGTCTACAGCGACAACGGTGACAACCTGCGCTTCACCATCGACCCCGACGGCACGATCCGCCCGGACATCGCCATCGAGACGGCGGTCACGCCGGAGGGCCGGTACGGGGTGGCCCTGGAACCGCTGGACGACCGCGGCGACCAGCGGTGGCGGGCCGGGGCGAGATGAACGCCGCGACGGCCCGCGGTGGCGGGCCGGGGTGGACCCGGCCGGGGTGGACCCGGCCGGGGTGGACGGCGGATGCCAGGTGGACGGCGGGACGCCCCTCACACCACCCGCGCCGCTCACACCACCCGCGCGCCGCGCCGCCACACGCCGCTGACCAGGGGCACGCCCGGGCGGTAGGCGAGGTGGACGTGGCTGGGGGCGTCGAGGAGGGTGAGGTCGGCGTAGGCACCGGGGCTGAGGCGGCCGATGTCGGTGCGTCGCAGGGCCGCCGCGCCGCCCGCCGTGGCCGACCAGACCGCCTCGTCCGGGGTCATCCGCATGTCGCGGACGGCCAGGGCGATGCAGAAGGGCACGGACGAGGTGAAGGACGAGCCCGGGTTGCAGTCCGTGGACAGGGCGACGGTGACTCCCGCGTCCAGCAGGCGGCGGGCGTCCGGCCACTCGGCACGGGTGGAGAACTCGGCGCCCGGGAGGAGGGTGGCGACCGTGTCGCCGTTCGCCAGGGCGTCGACGTCCGCGTCGGTGAGGTGGGTGCAGTGGTCGGCGCTGGCCGCGTCCAGCTCGACGGCCAGCTGGACGCCGGGGCCGTAGGAGAGCTGGTTGGCGTGGATACGGGGATGCAGGCCCTTCGCCCGGCCCGCCGTGAGGATCGCGCGGGCCTGGTCGCCGTCGAAGGCGCCCTTCTCGCAGAACACGTCGATCCAGCGGGCGTGCGGCGCGCAGGCGTCCAGCATCTCGCCGGTGACCAGGGCGACATAGGCCGCCGGGTCGTCGGAGTGGTCCGGGGAGACGATGTGGGCGCCGAGGTAGGTCACCTCGTCGGTGTGCCGCGCCGCGATGCGCAGTGCGCGGGCCTCGTCCTCGACGGTGAGGCCGTAGCCCGACTTGGTCTCGAAGGTGGTGGTGCCCTGGCGGAGGGCCTCGTCGAGGTAACGGGTGAGGTTCGCCTCCAGTTCCGCGTCCGTCGCGGCGCGGGTGGCGGCGACCGTGGTGCGGATGCCGCCCGCCGTGTAGGAGCGGCCGGACATGCGGGCGTTGAACTCCTGCGTGCGGTCGCCGGCGAAGACCAGGTGAGAGTGGGAGTCCACGAAGCCCGGCAGTACCGCCCGGCCGCCGGCGTCGACCCGGTTGTCAGTGGCGGGTGCTTTGCTGGATTCACCGGCCCACGCGACACGGTCGCCGTCGATGACGACGGCCGCGTCCTGGACCAGACCGAGGGGGGATCCGTCGCCGAGGGAGGGGTCGTTGGTGACCAGCGTGGCGATGTTGGTGATGACGGTGCTGCTGCTCATGGTGTCGTCCTTGTGGGGGTCGGCGTTCCTCAGCCCCGCAGGGCTTCGACAGCGGCGGCCAGCGCCTGCGGCACGTCCGGTACGAGCGTGTGCGCGCCGTCGCGTACGACGTGCCGGCCACCCACGACCGTGTGCCGTACGTCCGCCGCGCCCGCCGCGAATACGGCCGTCTCGGCGCCCAGCCTGGGCAGCGGCCCGGCCGTCCTGACCGAGTCGAGGGCGAGGGTGGTGAAGTCGGCGAGGGCGCCGGGTTCGAGGGTGCCGGCCTCGTCCCAGCCGAGGGCGGCGTGACCGTCGGCGGTGGCGGCCCGCAGCAGGGCGGCGGCCGTCCAGTGCCCCCGGGTGCGGGTGCGCAGCCGCTCGTTCAGCTCCATCGCGCGCGCCTCTTCGAGCAGGTCGATGACGGCGTGGCTGTCGGAGCCGAGGGAGAGCGGTGAGCCGGCCCGCTGCAGGGCGACGGCCGGGCCGATGCCGTCGGCCAGGTCGCGCTCGGTCGTCGGGCACATGCAGGTGCCGGTGCCGGAGCCGCCGAGCAGGGCGATGTCCTCGTCGGTGAGGTGGGTGTTGTGCACCCCGGTGGTGCGCGCGCCGAGGACGCCGTGGTCGGCCAGCAGCCGGGTGGGCGTGCAGCCGTGCGCGGCGAGGCAGGCGTCGTTCTCGGCGGTCTGCTCCGACAGGTGCACATGCAGCGGGGCCCGCCGCTGTTCGGCCCACCCGGCGACGGTCGCCAGCTGGCCGGCGGGCACGGCCCGTACGGAGTGGATCGCCGCCCCGATCCGTGCGTGATCCCGTTCCTTGAGAACTGCACAGCGGTCCGCCCAGGCCTCCGCGCTGCCGTCGGAGAAGCGCAGCTGGTGGGGGTCGGGCGGCTCACCGAAGCCGGACGAGAGGTAGCAGGTGTCGAGGAGGGTGATCCGGATGCCGGCCTCGGCGGCGGCGTCGATCAGCGCCTCGCCCATGGCGTTGGGGTCGGCGTAGGGGGTGCCGCCGCGCGCGTGGTGCACGTAGTGGAACTCGCCGACACAGGTGATGCCGGCGAGGGCCATCTCGGCGTACACCGCGCGCGCCAGGGCGTGGTAGGTGTCCGGGGTGAGGTGGTCGGCGACGGAGTACATCACCTCGCGCCAGGTCCAGAAGGTGCCGCTGCCGACCTGGACGGTGCCGCGCAGCGCCCGGTGGAAGGCGTGGCTGTGGGCGTTGGCGAGCCCGGGCAGGGTGAGCCCGCGCAGCACCTCGGCACCGGGCGGCGGGGTGGGCGCCCCGGTGCGGACCGCGCCGATCCGCCCGTCCCCGACCTCCACCACCACCCCCGGCTCGACCCGGTCGCCGAGCCAGGCGTGCTCCAACCAGTAGGTCCCCTTGGTCACCTGCAGGCCAGCCCTTCCAGTACGTCGGCGAGCGCGTGCACCCCGGCCACGCAGTCGTCCTCGGCGGCGAACTCGGCCGGGGAGTGCGAGACTCCGGTGGGGTTGCGCACGAACAGCATGGCGGTAGGAATGCTGCCGGAGAGGATTCCGGCGTCGTGTCCGGCCCCGGTGCCGAGGACGGGCGCCTTCAGACCGGTGTCCTTGCCGAGGATGCGGCCGAGTTCGTCGCGCAGCGCGTGATCGAACTCCACGACCGGCGTGAAGGACTCCCGGACGACGTCCAGGTCGATGCCGTGGGCGTCGGCGTACTCGCGTGCGGCCTTCTCCACGCCCCCGACCACCGTGTCCAGGGTCTCCTGGTCGGCGGCGCGGGAGTCGAGCCAGCCGCGCACCAGCGAGGGGATCGCGTTGACGCCGTTCGGTTCCACCGTGATCTTCCCGAAGGTGGCGACGGCACCGGCGAGTGCGGCCTCGCGGCGGGCGGCGAGCACGGTCTCGGCGTAGGACAGCATCGGGTCGCGGCGGTCGACCAGCCGGGTGGTACCGGCGTGGTTGGCCTCGCCCCGGAAGTCGAACCGCCAGCGGCCGTGCGGCCAGATGGCGCTGGCGACGCCGACCCGGTCGCCGGACAGGTCCAGCGCGCGGCCCTGTTCGACGTGCAGCTCGACGAAGGCGCCGATCCGGGCCAGCCGCTCGGGGTCGGCCCCGATGCCCTCGGGGTCGTACCCGGCGGCCTCCATGGCCTGCGGCAGGGTGATCCCGTCGCCGTCGGTGAGCCGATGGGCCTGCTCGACGCTCAGCTGCCCCGCGGTGAGCCGCGAGCCGACACAGGCGAGCCCGAAGCGAGCCCCTTCCTCGTCGCCGAAGTTGACGATGGCCAGGGGCTTGCCGAACCGCACGCCCCGGCCGCGCAGCTCGTCCAGCGCGGCGAAGGAGGACACGACCCCGAGGGGTCCGTCGAAGGCGCCCCCGTCCGGCACCGAGTCCAGATGCGACCCGGTGACGACGGCGTCGCCTGCGGCGGGGTCGCCGAGCCAGGCCCACTGGTTCCCGTTGCGGTCGACCTCGTACGCCAGCCCGCGGTCCTCGGCCTGCTGCCGGAACCAGGCCCGGCAGTCGGCGTCGGCCCCGGTCCAGGCGAAGCGCCGGTAACCCCCGGAGTCGGGGTGCCGGCCGACGGGGAGCAACTCGCGCCACATCTCCTGGAAGGAGGCACCACGGTGTCCCCCACCCCGCACCGGCTGTGGGCAGTCGTTCCGCGGGGCGATGGGGGTCCCCCCGCTCGAACGAAGTTGAGAGTGGGGGAGGGTGGGCACAGCCGAACCCGCACCCGGCGCCGGGACCTCAGCCCCCACCGGAGAGTTGCCGCTGTGCCCGCCTGGATCCTGGCTCACGCCTCGTCACCCTCACGCATCGGCACCCGGACCCCGCGCTCGGCCGCGACCGACTCCGCGATGTCGTACCCCGCGTCCACGTGCCGGATGACACCCATACCGGGGTCGTTGGTGAGCACGCGCCGGATCTTCTCGCCACCCAGCTTCGTCCCGTCGGCCACGGTGACCTGCCCGGCGTGGATGGACCGCCCCATGCCCACGCCGCCACCGTGGTGGAGGGACACCCAGGAGGCACCCGACGCGACGTTGACCATCGCGTTCAGCAGCGGCCAGTCGGCGATCGCGTCGGACCCGTCGAGCATGGCCTCGGTCTCGCGGTACGGCGAGGCCACCGACCCGCAGTCCAGGTGGTCCCGGCCGATCGCCAGCGGAGCCGCCAGCTCGCCGGAGGCCACCATGTCGTTGAAGCGCTCGCCGGCCTTGTCGCGCTCGCCGTAGCCGAGCCAGCAGATGCGCGCGGGCAGGCCCTGGAAGTGGACGCGCTCGCCGGCCATCTTGATCCAGCGGGCCAGGGACTCGTTCTCCGGGAACAGCTCCAGGATCGCCTTGTCGGTCTTGGCGATGTCGGCGGGGTCGCCGGACAGTGCCGCCCAGCGGAACGGGCCCTTGCCCTCGCAGAAGAGCGGGCGGATGTACGCGGGGACGAAGCCGGGGAAGGCGAACGCCCGGTCGTAGCCCGCCAGCTGGGCCTCGCCGCGGATGGAGTTGCCGTAGTCGAAGACCTCGGCGCCGGCGTCCATGAAGCCGACCATGGCCTCGACGTGCCTGGCCATGGACTCCCGCGCCCGCGTGGTGAAGCCGGCCGGGTCCTTCGCGGCGGCGTCGGCCATGTCCTCGAAGGCCACGCCGACCGGCAGGTAGGCCAGCGGGTCGTGGGCGGAGGTCTGGTCGGTGACGATGTCGATGGGGGCGTTCATCGCGAGCAGCTGCGGGACCAGCTCGGCCGCGTTGCCGAGCACACCGATGGACAGCGGCTTGCGCTGGTCGCGGGCCTCCACCGCCAGCTGGAGGGCGTGGTCCAGGCTGTCGGCCTTCACATCGAGGTACCGGTGCTCGATGCGGCGCTCGATGGCGCGCGGGTCGCAGTCGATACAGATCGCGACGCCGTCGTTCATGGTCACGGCGAGCGGCTGGGCGCCGCCCATGCCGCCGAGGCCGGCGGTGAGGGTGATGGTGCCGGCGAGGGTGCCGTTGAACTTCTTCGCGGCGACGGCGGCGAAGGTCTCGTAGGTGCCCTGGAGGATGCCCTGGGTGCCGATGTAGATCCAGGAGCCGGCGGTCATCTGGCCGTACATGGTCAGGCCGAGGGCCTCCAGACGGCGGAACTCCTCCCAGTTGGCCCAGTCGCCGACGAGGTTGGAGTTGGCGATCAGGACGCGCGGGGCCCACTCGTGGGTCTGCATCACGCCGACCGGGCGGCCGGACTGGACCAGCATGGTCTCGTCCTGCTTGAGGGTCCGCAGCGTGCGGACCATCGCGTCGAAGGAGCGCCAGTCACGGGCGGCCTTGCCGGTGCCGCCGTAGACGACGAGCTTGTCGGGATGCTCGGCGACCTCGGGGTCGAGGTTGTTCTGCAGCATGCGCAGAGCGGCTTCCTGCTGCCATCCCAGGGCGCTGAGTTCCGTGCCGCGCGGTGCTCGTACGGGGCGGGGTCCCGACATCGTCTGCCTCCTCCTGTTACTACGTCTATTCACATCCTGACCGCCTGAATAGAACTAGTCAATACATCGGGGCGCACGCGTCCGCGCGCCATCGGTGTTTGGCTGGATGCATCCGAGCGGGGCACCAAGGAACACGAGGGGACACGAGGAGAGAGGCCGTGGCGCAGGACATCGAGACGGAGGCCGCCGAGGCACAGGAGCGCGCCGCCCGGCGGGACCAGGCGGTGCGCGCCGCAGTCGAGCAGGGCCTGCTGGGGCCGGACGCCGCCGTGGTGGGGCTGCTGGACGTCACCGGGATCCGGGAGTCCGCGGCGGCGCTGCGGTCGGCGTTCGACGCGGTCCTGCCGCCGGGGACGCCGGTGCTGCACGCCTTCGCGGTGAAGGCGACCCCGCTGGTGCCGGTGCTGCGCCTGCTGCACGAGGCCGGGATCGGCGCGGAGGTGGCGAGCCCGGGCGAGCTGGCGCTGGCCCGCGCGGCCGGGGTGCCGCCCGCCCTGACCGTGCTGGACTCGCCCGCCAAGACCCCGGCCGAGCTGCGTGAGGCGCTGACGCTGGGCGTCGCCGTCAACGCCGACAACCCGCAGGAACTGGACCGCCTGGACGCCCTGATCCGGTCCGCGCCCACCCGCTCCCCCCTCGGCATCCGGGTCAACCCGCAGATCGGCGGCGGCGCGATCGGGGCGACCTCGACGGCGACGGAGACCTCGAAGTTCGGGGTGGCGCTGCGCGACGAGGGGGCGCGCGAGTGGGTCGTCCGGGCGTACCTGGACCGGCCGTGGCTGACCCGGCTGCACGCGCACACCGGCTCGCAGGGCATCCCGCTGGGCCTGCTGGTACGGGGTGCGGCGGAGGCGTACGCGCTGGCGGAGGAGATCAACGCGCGGGCGGGGCGGCGGCAGGTCGACACGCTCGACATCGGCGGCGGACTGCCGGTGAACTTCGCGGCCGAGACGACGGCACCGTCGTACGCGGAGTACGCCCGACTGCTGGCCGAGCGGGTGCCGGGACTGTTCGACGGGCGGTACGGGCTGGTGACCGAGTTCGGGCGGTCACTGCTGGCCAAGCACGGGACGGTGGTGGCCCGGGTGGAGTACGCCAAGAGCGCGGGCGGGCGGCGGATCGCGGTGACGCACGCGGGTGTGCAGGTGGCGACGCGGACGGTGTACGCGCCGGGGGCGTGGCCGCTCAGGATCGCCGCGTACGACCCCAAGGGGCGGCCGAAGCCGGGTCCCGAGGTGGTGCAGGACGTGGCCGGGCCGGCCTGCTTCTCCGGCGACCTGCTGGCCGAGGGCCGCGCGCTGCCCCTGCTGGAGCAGGGCGACTACGCGGCGGCGCTGGACACGGGCGCGTACTACTTCGCCCACCACTACGCCTACAACTCCCTGGCCCGGCCCGGCATCCACGGCTTCGCACCGGACGGTTCGGGCGGGGTCGCCTTCGCCACCGTACGGGAGCCGCAGACCGTCGCCGAGGTGGTGGCCGAGTCCGGCGGGGCGCATGCGTCCGCGCTCACCACCCTCGGCGCCCCCGGGAGCCGTTGACGCACCCCCTGCACCCTCGAACAAATGGATCAACTCGTCCGGCACAGACGTCAGTTGACCCACACTAGTACCCCGGACGCATGTTCCACCGGAAAATGCCAAAGGCTCGCCCTTCCGCGCGCACCGTGCGTAGTGTCGCTGTCACTCAGCCGGAGTCCCAGGCGGGAGGGGAGCCCACGGTGCCCGGAATCGACGAGTGCCTGCTGGAAGCGATGCGGTTACCGGGTGCCCGGGGCGCGGCGCTGGTGGACTGGACGAGCGGACTGGCCCTCGGCACGGTCGGGGAGGCGCCCGGTGGCGATCACGAGACGACCGCCGCCGAGGCCGCCGAACTCGCCCGGATGGCCGCCGAGCACGGAGCCTTCGCGGCCCAGGGGGACGGACACCCGCCGGTCGAGGACGTGATCGTCAGCAACCGCGACAGCTATCACCTGCTGCGGTTCGTGGACACGTCCTTCGACAGCAGCGTGTTCCTGCACCTGTGGCTCGGCCGCGAGGACGGCAATCTGGCGCTCGCCCGGATCCGGCTCGGCGAGATGGCGGACCGGCTGGTGCTGGGATGACCGTGGTGCAGATACCTCCGCCGCCCCTGCCGGTGCGGGACAAGGCGGCCCCACGAGCGCTGTCGCCGATGCTGACCCGGCTCGCCGAGGAGCGGGCCACCGGCGTCCTGGTCCGCGAGCACGGCACCCTGTACCTCGCCGAGGGCCGCGTGGTGCACGCCGAGAGCCCGCTCGCCCCCGGCCTCGACGTGCTCCTCACGGCCCACGGCACCCTCGCCGCCACCGCCTGGCAGCGGGCCGCCACCGCGACGGCCGGCCCGCTGCAGGCCGCCGAACTCCTCCTGGAGTCCGGGGTGTTGCCCGCCGGCGCGCTGGAACTGTGCCATCTGGACGCGCTGTACGACGCCGGGTACTTCGCGCTGGCCCCGAGCAGCACCCCGGGACGCTTCCGCTACGACAACGCGCCCCGCGTCGGCCCGTTGCCCTCGGTCCCGGTCGTCGCGCTGGAACGCGAGACGCTGCGCCGCCGTCTGATGCTGCACCGGCTGTGGCCCGACCCGGCCGCCGACAGCGCCCCGCTGATCCGTGCGGACCCGGCCGTCGGACCGGCCGGCACCGCACCCGTCACACCCCGGCAACGGGCGGTCCTGGACCGCGTGGACGGCATCCGCACGGCCACCGGGATCGCCCGGAACCTGGGCCGGCAGGCCTTTCACACCCTGGTCGACGTGCGCCGGCTCGCGGCGGCCGGCCATGTCGCGCCCCTGCCACCCGTCGTCCCCGAACCCGCCCCACCGCCCCCACCCCCGGTCACCGACCCCGACATCGCGCTGTTGAAGAGGCTCAGGGATGCACTGGAGGCGCTTTGAACGGCACCGCCCCGCCGAGAGGAGAGAGCTGATGGTGTCCGAGGAGGACCTGCAAACGGTCCTGGACGAGCTGCACCGGCTGCGCGCCCGGGTGCCGCAGCTCACCGGGGCGCTCGCGGCCGGCGTCGACGGTCTCGTCGTCGCCCACGACACCCCCGGCGTCGACCCCGAGGGCCTCTCGGCGCTCACCGCCGCCGCGCTCGGCGTCGCCGTACGGGTCAGCGACGCCACCGGGCACGGCGGCTTCCGGGAGCTGCTGGTGCGCGGTGAGCGCGGCTACATCTCCACCTACGCCGCCGGCCGCACCGCCGTGCTGACCCTGCTCGCCGAGGGCCGGGTCAACGTCGGGCGGCTGCATCTGGAGGGCCGCCGGGCCGGCGCCCGCATCGGGGAGCTGCTCGACGCCGCCGAAGCCGCCGCCCGGACCGCCCGCCGCCCCACCCGGACCGCACCCGCACGCACCCGCACCACCCGCACGCCCCGCACCACGGCCGCCGAGGCACACACCGCGACCGACAACTGAGACAACCCGACCGTTCGAAAGGACCACCATGGCCAACACCGAGACCGCCCTGAAGGAAGCCCTCACCTCCATCGAGGGCGCCACCGGCGTCGCACTCGTCGACTACACCAGCGGGATGGCGCTGGGCACGATGGGCAGCAGCAAGAGCTTCGACCTGAACGTGGCCGCGGCGGGCAACACCGACGTGATCCGCGCCAAGATGCGCACGATGGAGATGCTGGGCCTCAAGGGCGAGATCGAGGACGTCCTGATCACGCTCTCGGACCAGTACCACCTGATC
The DNA here is from genome assembly GCF_014649495.1 of Streptomyces filipinensis. Classification (GTDB taxonomy): domain Bacteria; phylum Actinomycetota; class Actinomycetes; order Streptomycetales; family Streptomycetaceae; genus Streptomyces; species Streptomyces filipinensis. Next base: position 73,996 of record NZ_BMTD01000026.1, read on the forward strand.
CGCCTGCTCAGGAGCCGCGGCGGCAACGGCCTGTTCCTCTACCTGGTCCTGGACTCCGCCCGGGCCAACCTGGCGATGGCCCGGCACCAGCTGAGGAAGATCGAGGAGGAACTGGAGGTCTGAGCGAACAGGCCTACACCAGCGCCGCGGTACGGCGGCGGGCCCCGCCCGGGGCCGCGTCGCCGGCCGCGACGCCCGTACCGCGCAGGCCCTTGACGGGCTTGCCCGCGGGGCCTCCGCCGCGCCGGTCGAGCCAGTCGACGCGCACCCACAGCAGCGTCTCCCCGGCCCGCTCCCGCCGGCCGATCCAGGCGGCCTTGAGGCGCAGCCCGGCGCCGAGTCCGGCCAGCAGCATGCCGCCGGCCGCCGGCACGGCGAAGGAGGAACCGAGCGCGACGGCGAAGGCCGACAGCAGCCACCAGCGGTGCCCCCGGCGCCAGTTGCGCATGGTCACCGCACGGTCCTGCAGCACGTCGTACTTGCCCGCGCGGGCCGCGCCGCGGGCGAGGGCGCGGTACCGCCCGCGTCGTACGAGCGCCATGGCGGCCGCGCTCACGAGGAACAGCGCGGCCCCGGCGAGCACCCCGATCCGGCGCCCGGTCGCTCCCGGCGGCAGCACACCGATCCCGGCGGCGCACACGCCGGACCACCACAGCGGGGCGGCCCCCGCCCGTACGACGACGGCCACCCGGGCCAGTCCCTGTCCTCCGCGCGCCACGTCGGCCTCCCGTGTCACGTGTCCGCAAAGCGCCTGTGTCTCGTGAGCGACGCTAGTGGCAGAACGTGAGACGAGTCTGAGAGCACACGCGAGGGACGGCCACTCACTCCACGAACAGACCCCGGGCCGCCGCCTTCGCGTCGAACTCCTCCAGCCGGGCCTGTGCCTGCGGCAGGTCGTCGCAGACCGCCTCCAGCAGCACCCGTCCGAGCAGCATCGGCGCGCACGCGGTGTCGAAGGCGAGCCCGGTGCCGACCGCGGCGGGCAGCAGCAGGTCGGAGTACCTGGCGACCGGAGCGAACGCGGAGTCGGCGACCGTGACGGTGGTCAGGCCGACGTCCTTGGCGTAGGCGAGGGTGTCGACGACCTCGCGGGGATGCCGGGGCAGCGCGAAGCACAGCAGCGCCGAGGCGCCCGCGCGGACGGCCGCGTCGATCCGGTCCTGGACCATCGTGCCGCCCTCGTTGAGCAGCCGGACGTCCGGGTGGACCTTGGCGGCGAAGTAGGCGAAGCCGTACGCCTGGGAGGCCGCGGCGCGCAGGCCGAGCACCGGCAGCGGGCGGGAGGCGGCCAGGATCCGGCCGGCCCGCTGCACCGGGCGCGGGTCGGCGAGCAGTTCGGCGAGGTGCCTCAGGTTCTCGATCTCGGCCTCGACGGCCTGCTGGTACTCGTTGAAGGCACCCGCCTCGGCGGCCGGTTCCGCGGGGACGACCTCGCGCAGGTGCTTGCGCAGCGCCGGATAGCCGTCGAAGCCGAGGGCGACGGCGAACCGGGTGACCGACGGCTGGCTGACCCCGGCCAGCTCGGCCAGCTCGACGCTGGACAGGAAGGGCACGTCGGCGGCCCGCCGCACCATGCTGTGCGCGATCCGGCGCTGGGTCGGCGTGAGCCGGTGTCCCTCGAAGAGCGCCTGCAGCCGGTTCGCGGGGGTGTCGGTCGGCCCGCCGGAGGCCGCACCGGGGTGCCCGCCGGACGCCGCACGGGACGCGCCGCCTCCCCCGGCCCCCGCAGCGGTACTCCTGTCCACGCTCATGACGCGCTTCCCCTCCAGATGTCCGTGAACCGGTCGAGCAGTGCTGCCGCCGCCGTCACGTCGTCCGTGAGCGGCCGGTCGGCCGGGTCGGCGTCGAGGACGGTCTCGGCGAGCGCGAACGCCCGGCCGACCGGCAGCCCGGGGTCGGGGCTGAGGTCCCGCTGGCGCAGCGCACGGGTGGCGGCGACGAGTTCGCAGCCGACCACCAGACGGTACGCACCGCACGCGCGCAGGGTCTGCCGCGCGGCGAGCGAGGCGAAGCTCGCCTGTTCCTCGACGCCCCGGGAGAGTACAGCGTGGCCGAGCGAGGCGGGGGCGGAGAAGGCCCGCAGATCGCCGAGGGCCGCTCCGGCCGCGTACTCAAGGATCATCACGCCGGAGGAGGCCGGCTCGTGGTCGGCGAGGAAGGGGCGCAGCCGCGTGTAGGCGGGCTCGTTGAGCGTGGACAGGCGGGACGTGGACAGCCGGGCCACCTGGGTGAGCGCGAGCCGGAAGTGGTCCAGGGCGAGGGCGAGTTGGGCCTGGTAGAAGCCGCCGTGGTGGTAGGCGGCGAGGTCCTCGGGGGCGATGAGCGGGTTCTCGGCCGCCGCGTTGATCTCCACGGTCAGGACCTGCTCCAGGGCGTCGGCCGCGTCGTGCGCGGGGCCGTGGATCTGGGGCAGGCAGCGCAGGCCGTACGGGTCCTGGATGCGGCCGAGCGGCGGGGCCGGCCGGTCGGCGGCGCCGAGCAGCTCCCGCATCCGCCGGGCCACCTCGGTGCTGCCGCGGTGCGGGCGGGCGGCGTGCACGGGGGCGGCGTAGGCCTCGTGGGAGCCGTCGACGGCGAGCAGGGACAGTGCCGCGACGACCTGGGTGGCGCCGACGAGGCCGCGCAGTTCGTGCAGGGCGAGCGCGGACTGGCCGAGGGTGAGAGCGTTGCTGCTGATCAGGGCGAGGGCGTCGTTGTTGTCGAGGGGCTGCGGCGCGGGGGCGCCCCGGCCGTGCCAGGGGTGTTCCCCGGCGAGCGCGAGCCCGACCTGGGCCAGGGCGGCGATGTCGCCGGTGCCGACCGAGCCGAACTCGTTGACGACGGGATACGCGCCTGTCTCCAGGGACTCGCACAGGGCGGTGATCACGCCGGGCCTGAGGCCCGCGCCGCCGGCCAGCAGCTGGTTGGTGCGGACGGCGAGCATCGCGCGCACCTGGCGGGCCGGGAGCCGCTCGCCGATGGCGCCCGCGTGGCTGCGCAGCAGGCGCAGGCCGTGTCCGGCGGCTGCCTCGGTGGGCACGTCCTCGTTGCGGTTGGCGCCGACGCCGGTGGAGCGGCCGTAGACCCGTCCGGTGGCGGCGATCCGCCGGGCGGTGGTCCAGGACCGCTCCGCGCGCCGCAGGGCGCCGGCCTCGGGGACCGGGTGCGCGTCCCCGTCGGCGAGGCGTACGACGTCCTCGACGCCGAGTGCGGACCCGTCCAGGACGATGGTCGCGGATCGCGGGGACGGCACGGAACACGGTGCGTGCACGATGCGAGACGACATCACGCCCGAACTCCCCTCGCCCCAGACATTCGATCCTGCCGTCTATTCAGACAACAAGAACTCTGCATGACCTTATACAGTCAGGCAAGGGGGGCCACTGTCACTTCTTCACGTACAGCACCTGGTAAAGAAGGGGAATGTCCGTCCCTCCGCGGTACTCCTCGCGGCACAGATAGGCGGTCCAGCGGCCCTCGGTAATCCCCTCCTTGCCCCGGGACTCGCAGTATTCCGGCGTGGTGATCCAGGCGGCCTGGTAGACGTAGCCGGCCGGCGGGGTCGAGGCGGCGGTGCTGTTCGTGCTCACGGCGGCCGGCGCGGGGCCGGTCGCGGCGGTGGACACCGGGGAAAGGGCCGTGCAGGCGGCACCGGCCAGGAGCACCGTGACGCACACCTGGGCAATCCGAGGCATATCCGTTTTCCTCTCGCAGGGGAAGGGGCGTGGTTTCCGTGGCACCGTGTTCTCGCCTCAGTGAATGTGGACGCCGCCGCTGGCCGTGGAGACCGTGAGCGCGTGGGACGCGCCACGGCTGTTCGGCACGTCCACCTCCGGGGTGGAACCGGTGCTGTGGGCGAGGACGCTGTAGCCGGCCCCCGAGGGCACGGCGAGGTCGACCGCGCCGTCCTTGGTGGCGATGTTCACGTTGGCCGGAGCGGTGGTGAAGGCCGCGTCGACCGCCCCGTCGGTCGTGGAGAGGCCGGCCCGCTGCGACGCGGCGTCGGACAGGGTGATCTGCCCGTTCCCGCTGTGCAGGGACAGTGGCCCGGTCGGGTGCTTGACGGTGATGGCGCCGTCCCCGGTGCGCAGGTCGAGACTGCCGGCGAGGCCCTCCGCGACGATCTCGGAATTCCCGCTCTGCACGTGGGCGCTCATGGAGGCGGGGAGTGTGATGTGCAGTTGGAGATCGCACGAGCCGGAGCAACCGGCGTTCACGACGGCGGTGTCGCCCGACTTCGACGTCGACAGCTGGGGGCGCGCATCGGAGTAGTCGCCGGTGGCGGAGACCCGCACGTGCGAGTCGTCGCCCGCGCTCAGGGTCACCCCGATACCCGGGGTGTCGACCTTCAGCGCCATGCCGGGCTGGACGGAGAGCTGGCTCGTCTGCGAGTAGCTGGTGCGGTGGAGTGCCGTCGTGGGATTGCACCCGGCGAGGACGACGGCGGTCGAAAGCGCGGTCAGGGCGATTCCGACGGACCGCCGGGAAGCGCGAGTCAACGTGTTGATTTCAGAACTCCTCGTCTGAAAGGAGGGGAGCCCCCTTTCCCCGTCCTCACCAACGGCGCGGGGAATCGGTCAACTTCCCGGTCGGGGTCCAAAAACGATCTGCCTGAACGCTAGCCAGTCGGCGGCCGGGCGGGGTAGCGGGGCAGCCCACGAGGTGACGGTAGGGATAACCCACCCATGCGCCGGGTGTACCGGCCCGGCCCGCCCTCTCAGCGTCTCTCCAGGAGGCGGCGCCCCAGGCTGCGGCCGTGCGCCACGGCCGCAGCCTCGGGGGATCGGGGCTCGCTCCCTGAAGAGACGGTGAGAGGGCGGGCCGGGACAGGGCCTAGGGCAGTTCGACCACTGTCGCGGCGTAGGACAGGCCCGCTCCGTATCCCAGGAGCAGGGCCAGCCCTCCCGAGCGGACCTCGCCGGCGCCCAGGAGCGCGTCCATGGCCAGCGGAACCGAGGCTCCCGAGGTGTTGCCCGTGGTGACGATGTCCCGGGCGATCACCACGTGGTCCGGCAGCCGGATGCCTTTCGCCAGGCCGTCGATGATGCGCACATTGGCCTGGTGCGGGATGAAGGCGTCCAGGTCACCTGCCTGAAGTCCCGCGGCGTCCAGTGCCCGCTGGGCGACCTTCGCCATCTCGTAGACGGCCCACCGGAACACCTTCTGGCCGTCCTGCCGCAGCGCCGGCCATCTCTGGCCGGGCGAGTCGCGCACCGCGTCCCAGGGCACGGTCTGCGCGATGGCGTCGGCCTGCGAGCCGTCGGCGCCCCACACCACCGGGCCCACGCCCGGCTTGGCCGCCGGGCCGAGGACGACCGCGCCGGCGCCGTCACCGAAGATGAAGGCGGTCGACCTGTCCTCCAGGTCGAGCAGGTCCGTCATCCGCTCGGCTCCGATGACCAGGACGTGCCGCCCCCTGCTGCGGACCGTGTCCGCGGCCAGGGCCAGGCCGTGCACGAAGCCGGCGCATCCCGCGGAGACGTCGAACGCGGCGGCCGCGACGGCCCCGATGCGGTGCGCGATCACCGCGGCCACGGCCGGGGTCTGCTGCAGGTGCGTGAACGTCGCGACGATCACGCAGTCGACGTCCTCCGGCAGGACTCCTGCCGCGGCGAGCGCCTTCTCCGCGGCGAGTTCGCCCATGTCGGCGAGCGACTCGTCGGCGCCCGCCCACCGCCTGCTGACGATTCCGGTCCGCGAGCGGATCCATTCGTCCGACGAGTCGATGTGCCGGCATATTTCGTCGTTGTCGACGACACGACGCGGCCGGTAGGAACCGACCCCCAGGAGCGCGGGCTCGAAGTGCGACGACGATGTGGTGAGGCTCTTGGTCACGATACGTTCCGTCCGGAGAGCGGGTGCGAGAACTTCGGCTCGGAGGGGCCCGGCGGTCAGGCCTCGGCGGTGAGCGTGTCGTAGAGGTGGTCCGTGATCGCGTCGACCGTGGGGTGGTCCCACGCGAGGGTGGACTTGACCTCGATGCCGTACTCGTCCTCCACGTCGCCGCACAGGGTCAGCGCGAAGATCGAGTCGAGTCCGTATTCCACGAGTTTGACGTCCGACTGGATGTCGGTGACCGGCTGCTCCAGGTAGGAGGCCACCAGGCTCAGCAGCTTGCTCCGGATCTCTTCCCGGTCGACGATCCTGGTTCCGGGGGCAGGAGCGGAGGTTGCCATCGCGTGTGGTTCCTTTCGTAGGGCTTGTTCGGGTGGGGCCGGGACGGCTCAGTGGAGGCGGCGGCCGATCAGGTCGAAGGCCCGGTGTTCGGCGTGCCGGCTGAGCAGTTCGGCGAAGACCTGCCGGGTGGCGGATTGGGCCTGTGGCAGCGGCTCGTGGCCGAGCCGGACCGTCAGCCGGTCCAGGGCGCTGACGACCCAGGCCGTGTCCCGCATGAACGGGTTGGGGTGGTCCTGGTTGTGCCACCACACGCCCAGGCAGGCGGAGGCCGCGAGGACGACGGCGTACCGCTCGGCGAGTTCGAAGCCGACCGGGCCGGCGAAGGGCGTGCGATTGCGCGGAGCGAGTGCGCGCCAGCCGTCCCGCAGGATGCGCAGCTCGTCGACGAGCCGCCCGCACAGGGTGCGCAGCGTCGGGTCGGTGACCCGGTCCTGCCCGACGTCCAGCAGGGTCGCGACGATCTGGTCGTCGGGGCCCGCGTTCGCCTCCAGCTGCCCGAAGTCCAGGTCCGGCAGGGGCCGGCCGAGCTGGAACAGGGCCGGTTCCGGCGCGGACGAGGTGAACCAGCTGCGGCGCGCGAGCCGGGGCAGCTGCGGGATGATCGTGGCCAGGCACACCGTGGCCCCCGAGTGCGCAAGGGCCGCGACGGGGAGGTCCCTGAAGTGCTTCTGGAACGCGGCGTGCGGACCTTCGCGCAGGAAGGAGCGGGCGCCGAGCACCAGCGCGAGCCGGTCGGCCGCGTGCTGTTCGATCTCGGGGACCAGGTACTTGGTGGCCGCCGCGTACACGCTGGTCTGCCGGGGCAGCACATGCAGCGCCCGGCACGCCGTGGTCGTCATGGCGTCGCAGATGAGCAGATCGGTGAAGACGTCGGCCAGTTCGGCCTCGACGTAGGGCAGTTCGGTCACGGACCGGCCGTAGAGCCTGCGCTGTGTGCCGAAGTCGACCACGGTCCGCAGCATGGTGTCCACCATGCCGAGGGCCGCTCCGCTGGCCACGGACTTGGTGACCTGGAAGCAGCGCAGGATGGTCTCCATGGCGTCGCCGTACCCGCCGACCGCGGCCGAGGCGGGCAGCGGGCAGTCCAGGAACTCGACCCCGCCCAGGTGGGTCCCGCGCATCCCGGAGGTGCGGTACCTCGGCAGGAAACGCATGCGTTCGCGCGGCACGGCGGCCGGGTCGACCAGGAACAGCGTGTGGCTGCGGCTGCCCGGTTCCTCGCTGGTCCTCGCGAGGACGGTGACGGCATGCGCCCGGGCGACGTTGTTGATCACTTCCTTGCGGCCGTCGAGCACCACGCCGCCCTCCCGCTCCGTCGCCCGCAACCGGGTCCTGGAGAGGTCGTCGCCGTGGGCGAGCTCGGTGATGGCACCGGCGGTCGGGTGGTTGTCCAGCAGCACGGACGCCAGCCAGCGCCGCTGCCCGGCGTCGCCGGCCGCCCAGACGGTGGAGGAGGCGATGAGGTTGATGGCACCGAGGCCCAGGGCCAGCGCGCCGTCATGGCGGAACACCGTGCGCAGCACGCGGGCGAGGTCGTCGGCCTGGCCGAGGCGCCCGCCCAGCGCCCGCGGCACGAACTCCGCGCCGATCCCGAAGGATTCCAGCGTCTTGCGGCCGGCGGGCAGGAAGTCCCCGCGTTCGTCGGCGTCGACGAAGGCCTGGTGGCCCACCGGGTTGCCGGGGTCGGCGGGGTCGCCGAAGAGTGCTTCCAGCGGCTCCGGGGTGTCGAGCTCGTCGAGCGGGCCGAGGCGTTCGGCCTGCCGAGGCGATGGGTCGATGACGGTCATACGAGCGCCCCCAGCCGTGAGTAGGGCAGTAGTGACGGCAGTTGTCCCGCCGCGTGCTGGGCGAGGAGCGGCTCCACCAGCTGGTCGACGACCGCTTCCGGGTCCTCGCCGCCGCCTGCGACGAGGTGTTCGGTCCGGGTCGGGCGGAGCCGGCGCAGCAGTGTGGTCAGGGTGCACTCCAGCCACAGGCCCGACTCCCACAGCCCGTGGGTGGCCGCGGAGTCGACGGCGGACCGGTTGCGCAGCCACAGCTGCAGGGCGGCCGCCGCGGCGAAGCACCGCGCGTAGTTCTCGGCCAGCCCGAAACTGCGGGCGGGCGCCGCCACCGGGACCGGCTTGTGCCGGCCGATCTGCTCGATCACCTCGTCCACCACCTCGGCCAGCTCCACGGCGCGCCGCGCCAGCGAGGCGGGGACCTCTCCGGCGGCGGCGAGGGAGCGGAGCTCCGCCACGGCGGCCGGCACGGCGTGCAGAACGCTGCTGCCCCGGCGGGGCAGCAGTTCCAGACGCCCCGGGTCCAGCTCGGGCAGGCGGTCGGCCAGGCCGGCGGCGGCGTGCAGCCCCGCCTCGTCCACCTCGCCGCGCCGGTGCGCGCGTGCCAGCAGCGGGAACTGGTTGACCAGGGAGTTCAGGTTGATCACCGAACTGCCGTCGAAGATGCCGACGATCCGGTGATCGCGCAGTACCTTCTGGAAACGGCCGTGCTCGAAGGTGTCCCCGAGCAGCAGTGACCGCGTTCCCACCAGCCTGGACAGCCTGCCGAGTGCCTGTTCCGCCAGGGTCGGGACCAGGAACTTGGTCACCGCCGAGACGGTCGACAGCTCGCCGGGCAGGGTGTGCAGGGCCCGGGCCGCGAACACCGTCAGGGCCTCGGCGGTCAGCAGGTCGGCGTACGACCGGGCGAGCAGGCGCCGCGACTGCGGCAGTCCGACCAGGGGCGTGCCGTGGTTGTGCCGGGCGAGCGCGTATCCCGTCGCCATGTCCAGGGCCTGGTCGAGCGCACCGAGCGAGAGTGCCGCGCACAGGATGCGGGTGAGCTGGAGGCTCTTCAGCACGATCTCCAGACCGTCGCCTTCGGCGCCGATCAGTGCGGACCGGCCGACCTCGGCCCCGGTGAACGCCACACCGCTGATGTCCGCGCCCCGGATGCCGTGCAGCCGGGCCGCCGGGAGGGTGCGGAAACTGCCCGGCCCCAGCCCGCGTTTGTCGATCATGAGGACGCTGAACCCGCGCGAACCGCCCTCGGGTGCGGTGCGGGCCAGTACGCAGACCAGGTCGCCCCGGGTGGCGTTGTTGATCAGCCACTTCTCACCGGTCACGCGGTATCCGTCGGCGGTGCGCTCCGCGCATACCTCCCCCGCGAGCAGATCGCTCCCGTGCTCCCGCTCGGTCAGGCCCCAGGACACGGGGGTGCCCCGGAGCACCTCGGCGCCCAGGTCCCGGCTCTGCCGGGGATCCCCGGCGACCCACACCGAAGCGGCGCCGAGGAACGTCTTGCCGTGCGCGATGGCGACCGTGAGGTCGCGGCGGGCGATGCCCCGCATGATCTGCAGGGTGTCCTCGAAGGCACGCATCGCTCCGCCGTGGGCGACGGGCACGTAGTGCGCGGGGAGCCCGAGCAGATCCAGCTCCCGGCAGATCTCCAGCGGGAACTCCTCACGCTCGTCCAGCACGAGGGAGCGCGCGTGGGAGAACAGCCGGCCCGCGTCGCGGGGGTCGCCCAGCAGGTGGTCGAACTCCTCCGCGACGCGGTACGCGGAGTGCCTCATGCCGCGTCACCCGGCGCGGCGGTGGCGCCGTCCGCGTCGCCCGCCCGGTAACGGCGGCTGACCTCGGCGCTGAGTTCCTCGTGGACGGATTTGAGGCCGCCGGTCATGAAGAGCTCACGCATCAGGGCCCGCTGCACCTTGCCGCTGGTGGTCCTGCGGACGTGCCCGGGGCGCAGCAGCACCACGCTGGGCAGCCGCACCCTGAACGTCGCGGCGAGTTCCTCCCGGATGCCGCGGGCCAGGTCGGCCAGGTCGAGTCCGGAGCTCTCCACGGGGCTGAGTTCGTGCATCACCACGATCTCCTCCTCCTGACCGACGGGCACCACACAGGCGCTGCCCTGCAGGCCGTGGAGCGCGGAGTGCAGCTGGGACGTCTCGCGCTCGATGTCGTGCGGGTAGAGGTTGCGGCCGTGGATGATGATGACGTCCTTGCTGCGGCCGGTGATGTACAGCTCGCCGCCGCTCAGCACGCCGAGGTCTCCGGTGCGCAGGAAGCCCTGCTCCCCGTCGCTGGTCCCGGCGTTGAAGGCCCGCTCGGTCTCCGCCTCGTTGTTCCAGTATCCGATCGCGAGGCTCTCGCCCCGCAGCCACACCTCGCCGATCCGGCCGTCGGGCTGGGACGCGCGGGTGGCCGGGTCCACGATGCGCACGTCGAGCCGGTCCACGGGGCCGCTGCTCACCATGAGCGGGCCGTCGCCGTCCTCGGACTGCGCCACGAAGCGGTTCTGCTCCAGTTCCGCGCCGTCGACCCGGGTGATGAGCTGACCGCGGCCGTGCGGGGTACCGGTGACCAGCAGGGTGGCCTCGGCCATGCCGTAGCTGGGCTTGACGGCATCGGGGCGGAGTCCCGCGGGGGCGAAGTACTTGTTGAAGCGGTCCACGGTGGCGGCGATGACCGGCTCCGCGCCGTTGACGGCCGCCTGCAGCGTGGACAGGTCCAGCTGGGCGAGCTGCTGCTGGGACACCCGCCGCACGCACATGTCGTAGGCGAAGTTCGGGGCCGCGGTGAACGTCCCGCGGTGGTCCTGGAACAGCCGGAGCCAGGCGTGCGGGCGCCGCAGGAAGTCGCCGGGCGCCATCAGCACGGCGGTGCCGCCGATGAGCAGCGGCGTCAGCAGCATGCCGATGAGGCCCATGTCGTGGTAGAGCGGCAGCCAGCTGCACGAGACCGTGTCCTCGTGGTCCAGCCCGAAGGAGTCCGCGATGAAGCGGAGGTTGGCGGTGAGCGAACGGTGCGGGACGATGACGCCCTTCGGGTCGCTGGTCGAACCCGAGGTGTACTGCAGGAAGGCCACGGTGTCGTCATCGGGTGACAGCACGGTGCCGTTCGCGCCGTCACCGAAGTCGGTGGCGTCGGTGGCGACGCACGGGACGTCCTCCAGCCCCGACTGCTGGACGGCCTCGGTCACCGACTCCAGGTGCCCGGAGTCGGTGAGTACGAGGCGTACCTGGGCGTTGTCCGCGATGGCGGAGGTGCGCGACCCGCGCCGGCCGTTGTTGTCCGGCACCGGCGCGGGGATGGCGATGACCCCGGCGTACAGACAGCCCACGAAGGCCCGGACGAAGTCGAGGCCGTTGGGGTACAGCAGCAGTGCCCGGTCGCCCGCCGAGCAGCGGCCGCGCAGCCATTCGGCGATGGCGCGCGCGTCGCGGTCCAGCTCCGCGTAGGTCACCCTTTCCGGCATCGGCTCGGCCCCGTGCATCCGCACGAAGACGACGGCGTCCTTGTCCGGCACCGTGCGTGCGTGCTGCAGAAGCCGTTCCACCAGGTTCTCGCGCATAGCCGCGGTCCCTTCTTCCTAACGTGACAGTGCTCAGAGCAGAGCGGAGGGTTGCTTGTCGCGGGGTGCGCCACCGCGAGTGGGAGGGCGCCGGACATCGGCGCGGTCCCAGAGCCGGGCCGCGGCGACGCGCAGGTCCGGGGTCCGGGTGGCGATGTCCAGGGCCCGCAGGAAGTGCTGGGCCAGCCGCTCCACGGTCGCCCGCTCATAGAGCCGGCTGTCGTAGCGGAAGTCGACGGCCAGCGTGTCCTCGCCCTGGAGGACGTCGACGGCCAGGTCGACCTGCCCCTCCTGCTGGGGCAGGTGGTACGGGCTCAGGAGCAACCCGGCGTGCCGGGTCACGAGGTCGGGGCGCGTCGTGTCCAGCACGGGCCGCAGCTGGGCGTCGAAGCGGGCCGTCGCCAGCATGTTGAAGGTGATCTGGTACATCGGGGACCGGCCGGCGGTACGCGAGGCACCCGACGCGCGGGCGAGCAGCGAGAACGGATACCGGACCGCGTCCATGCTCAGCTTGAGCTGCTCGTCGGTCGCGCGCACCGCGTCGTTGAACGTGGTGGCCGCGCCGAACCGGGCCCGCAGGACGACGGTGTTCATGAAGTTGCCGACCACGTCGCGCATCCTGCTGCTCAGCCGTGTGGTGGTCGGCACGCCGAGGGCGAAGTCGCCCTGCCGGGTGTGGCGGTAGAGCACGCTCTGGAACACGCCGAGCAGGACGGCGTACGACGTGACTCCCGACCGCAGGGCGAAGGTGCGCAGCGCGTCGGCGAGTTCCGGGGGCACGGTCTCCCGCAGGGTGTCCCCCGTGAAGGACTGGGCCGTCGGCCTGGGGTGGTCGGTGGGCAGGCCGGCGGGCGTCGAGCCGACGCTCACACCGCTCCAGTACTCCTCCATGGCCCTGCCGCGGGCCGAGTCGAGCACCCGCGCTTCCTTGTCGACGTGATCGCCGTAGTCCGCGGTGGGCGGCAGCGACGGCGCGTCGGCTCCGGTGCTGAGCTCCTCGTAGGCCTCAAGGAGGTCGCGCAGCAGCAGCGTGTTCGACACGGCGTCGGTGGAGATGTGGTGTCCGGCCACCAGGAGCACCGCGTCCTCGGGGCTCCTGGTCAGCAGGACGAACCGGAACGGTACGTCGTCGCGGAGCGGGAAGGGGGCGTTGAGCTCGGCGCGGACGGCGGCGCGCAGCTCCTCGTCGTCGGCACCGGCGCAGGCGCGCTCGACCAGGCGGACCGGGCTGGTGGCCGACTCCACGCGTACCGGCCGGCCGTCGGCCTCGGCGTAGCGCGAGCGGAGCATCCCGTGCCGGGGGCCGATCGCCGTCACCGCCTCGCGCAGCGCCCGGACGTCGACGGCCGAGCGGACGCGGACCGCGATACCGGTGTTGTACGCGCCGCTGCCGGGCGCCAGTGCGTGGAGGAACCACTGGGCCTGCTGGGCGTGGGAGAGCGGGTGGGTGACGCTCATCGGGTGCCGCCGGTGCGCGGGGCGGAGGCGGACGGCACCGGCTGCCTGGTGCCGGCCGCCCGCACGGCTCCCGCCAGGCGGAGGTCGTCCTTGAGGTGCCCGACGATGTGCAGCAGCAGGTCGAACTCGTACCCCTCCAGGTAGAAGTGCCCGCCGGGGAAGCCGCGGAACTCGAAGGTCCCGGTGGTCAGGTCCGACCAGGCGCACACCGCGTCGGGCGGGCAGTCGGGGTCCTGGTCGCCGACGTAGGCCACGATGGGGCTCTTGATCTTCGTCAACGGCGGGTCGTAGGTCTCGACGAGGCGGAAGTCCGCCCGCAGCGTGGGGAGCGCGATCTCCAGCAGTTCGGGGTGCTCCATGGCGTCGGCGGTCGACAGGCCGAGCTGCTTCACCTCCGCGATCAGGGTCGCGTCGTCCTCGAGGTGCAGGTTCGACCGCTCGGCGCGATGCGGCGCCGACTGCCCGGACAGGAACAGCCGGACCGGCTGCACGCCGTACTTCTCGTCGAGCCGGAGCGCGACCTCGTAGGCCACCGCCGCGCCCATGCTGTGTCCGAACAGGGCCAGCGGCTTGTCGTCGTAGGGGCGGAGCGCGTCGGCTATCTGGTCGGCCAGGTCCTCCAGGCTTTCCGCGTACGGCTCGCCGAAGCGGGCCTGCCGGCCGGGATAACACACCGCCAGGAGTTCCATTCCGGACCGCAGATGGCGCGGCCAGCTGTTGAAGAAACTCGGCACCCCTCCGGCGTGCGGGAAACACACCAGGCGCAGATCGGGATCAGCGCTCGTGCCGTGTTTTTGGAACCATTTGCCGCCCGTACGGGTCACCGGTCTCCTCCAGGACAGCCGATATATGAACGTGGTCAGTGCGCGGGTCCACCGTGCAAGGAGCGCCTATACACCGGCTATATGGAATTCCGGGGAAGGCGCTGCCGATCACCGCTTCCGTAGCCCGCGTACCGGAACGGCCAGGCGATCCGCAGTCGTTCGCTGACGCTGCGGATCGCCTCGCCTCACTGCGTGGGTGCCGTGAGCGCTACCAGCGGAGGGGGAGCCTGCGCAGGCCGCGGAGCAGACTGGGCCGCCACTCGGGAGCGGCGGCGGTGTCGTCCAGGGCGAGGCGGGGGAAGCGCTGGAGCAGATCGGTCAGCGCCACGGTGGCTTCGAGCCGGGCGAGCTGTGCTCCGAGGCAGTGGTGGATGCCGTGGCTGAAGGCGAGTTGGGCGCGGTTCTCGGTGATGTCGCGGTGGATGTCGAACCGGTCGGGGTCGGTGAATCGTGAGGGGTCGCGGTTGGCGGAGGCCAGCGACAGCACCACGCGTTCCCCCTGCGGGATCGAGATGTCCGCCAGGGTCATGGCCTCGGCGGTGTAGCGGTAGGCGGCGACCTGGATCGGGGGTTCGTAGCGCAGTGTCTCCTCGACCGTGTTCTGCAGCAGCCCCGGGTCCGCGCGCAGGGCGGCGAGTTGGGCGGGGTCGCGCAGCAGCAGGTGGACGGCGCTGGAGATGAGGTTGACGGTCGTCTCGTGTCCGGCCACGAGCAGCAGGAAGGACATGCCGAGGAGTTCGTCCGGCGACAGGCGGTCGCTGTCCTCGTCCTGGGCGTGGGCGAGGACGTGCAGCAGGTCGGCGTCGTCCGCCAGGGGGCGGTGCCGCTTCTCCTCGATGAGGCCGGTGAGGTAGTCGGTCATCGCGGCCGTCGCGGTGGCCGCGACGGCGGCGGCCTGTGGGTCGGCGACGTCCACGAGCTTGTTGGACCAGCCGAGGAACGCCTCGCGGTCCACGGCGGGCACGCCGAGGAGTTCGCAGATGGCGGTGATCGGCAGGGGGATGGCGTAGGCGCCGACGAGGTCGGCGCCGCTCGACTCGGCCATGGTGTCGATGAGTTCACCGGAGATCTGCTCGATACGCGCGCGCAGCTGGTTGACGCGCCGGGCGGTGAACTGGCGGGCGACGAGGGACCGGAGCCGGGTGTGGTCCGGGGGGTCCGCCTTGAGCATGTTGCGGCCGACGGCGGAGTCCTGGTCGTCCTGGTAGGAGGCCGAGTGCCGGCTGTCGTTGCGCAGCCGGGGATCGGCGAGCGCGGTGCGGACGGCGTCGTAGGTGAGGACGAGCCAGACCGGCTGCCCGTCGGGCATGCGTACCCGCTGGACAGGGCCTTCGGCACTGAGCGCGCGGTACGCGGTGTAGGGGTCGGTGAAGAAGTGGGGGGCGGCGGAGGTCAGTTCAGGAACCTGACCGGTGTGCATGTGGCTCCTCAGCGGTCGGACGCCCCCGACGTGCGTGCGGTGAGGAGTCGCCGTAGCCCGGTCCTCGGGCCGGGCTACGGCGGCACGGCCTACCGGCCGGTCCCCGCCGGGCGACGGGCCCTTCGCCCGGGATCCGGCAGCGCGCGGTAATCGGTCTTTCCGCTGGTGTTCAACGGGATTCGGCCGATCGCCATGAACGTGGGGGGAATCATGTAATCGGGAAGGGTGGCAGCGAGATGCGCTCGAATGTCTGCCACATCGGGCCGGCGACCTGGTGTGGGGACCAGATACGCGACGAGACGCTTGTCACCGTCCTCTGACGAGCGAACGGTGACGACGGCATCACGGACATCGGAATGTTCGATCAGCCGTGCCTGGATTTCTCCAAGCTCGATGCGATAGCCCCGGATCTTCACTTGATCATCGATCCGGCTCATGAATTCTATCGTGTAACCGGAAGCCTGCCGTACCAGATCACCGGTTCGATACAGACGTGTTCCGGGCGCTCCGAAGGGGTTGGGCACGAACCGTTCCGCGGTGAGGCCGGGGCGGTTGGCGTAGCCCCGGGCCAGCCCTTCACCGCCGAGATACAGTTCGCCGGTCCCGTCGTCGGGAACCGGCCGTCCCGTGGGATCCAGCACATACGCCTGGGTACGCGCGAGGGGCCGGCCGAGGAGAACCCGGTCCGGTTCCTCGGGGACCCCCCAGAACATCGACCAGATGGTCGTCTCGGTCGGCCCGTAGACATTGGTCACCTTCGCGGCCCGGCGGCGGAGTTCCGCGGCCAGCTTCGCCGGCAGCGCCTCGCCCCCGACCAGGACGCGCACCGCCGGCCGGTCGAAGCCGCAGGCCAGCAGCAGCCGCCAGCCCGAAGGGGTGGCCTGCACATCGGTGACGCCGTGCGCGTCCATCAGCCGCAGCAGGGCCGTGGGGTCCTTGGCCTCGGCGTCGGACGCCAGCACCACCCGGCCACCGGACGCCAGCGGCGCGTACATCTCCACGCCCGAGATGTCGAAGGAGACCGACGTGCTCGCGAGCCAGGTGCCGCCGTGGCCCGCCCCGGCGTCGTCGAGGATGGAGGAGACCAGGTTGACCAGCGCCCGCTGCCTGACCATGACGCCCTTGGGGGTCCCGGTCGAGCCCGAGGTGTACATGAGGTAGGCCAGCTGCTCCGGATCGGTGTGCCGGTCCGGGGCGACGGGCGGCTGCGCCTCGACGTCCGCCCCGTCGTCGTCGAGCGCGAGGACGGCCCCGCGGTATCCGGGCGGAATCCGCTCGGACGACCGGGAGGAGCAGATGACCACGGGCGCGCCGCTGTCCGCGAGCATGTACTCCAGCCGCTGGACGGGGAGTGCGGTGTCGAGCGGCAGATACGCCGCACCCGCCTTCCACACGCCGAGGAGAGCGGGCAGGAGATCCCGTCCGCGCGGCAGGCACACCCCGATCGGGACGTCCGCCGCGGCGCCCAGCTGGATCAGCCGGCGGGCGATCCGGTTCGCCCGGTGGTCGAGTTCCCGGTAGGTGCTCGCCCGGCCGTCGGCGATCACCGCGACGGCCTCGGGCGCGGCGGCCGCCCGTGCTTCGATCAGGTCGGTCAGCAGCCCGGCGGGCGGCGTCGCGGCGTCGCGCTCCAGTGCGTTCATGGTTTCCCTTTCAGGCCCCTGCGGGTCCGGATCGTGGCAAGACGGCGAGGCGTCCGTGAGCCTCGATACGGCGCTCATTCAGGGCGGTGCGTGGTCCGCGCGTCGTACTCCCGCAGCTCGTCTTCGGACATCTGCTCGATCTCGGCCCTGATGTGGTCCTCGACGGCGGCGGCGAGGGACCGGACGGTGGGGTGTTCGAAGACGGTCCGCAGGGAGAGGTCGATGCCGAACTCGTCCTGCAGGGTCGAGGTCATCCTGATCGCGAGGATGGAGTGCCCGCCGATCTCGAAGAAGCTCTCCTGCACGCTGATCCGCTCCCGGCCGAGGATGTCCGACCAGATCTCCGCGATGTGCTCCTCGACCGGTGTGGCGGGGGCCTCGTAGCGGTCGGCGGAGCGGTCCACCGAGGGCAGGGCCTTGCGGTCGAGCTTGCCGTTCGGGGTCAGCGGAAGGGCGTCGAGGACGGCGACCGCGGAGGGCACCATGTAGGCGGGCAGCACCTCGGCGACCCGCTCGCGGACCGCGTCGGCGTCGAGCTGCCGGTCCGCGGCGCCCACCAGGTAGGCGACCAGCGACTTCTCGCCCTCCTGCGTCTCCTGGACGACCACGGCCGCACGGTCGACGCCCGGCTGGTCGGTGAGGGCCGCCTCGATCTCGCCGAGTTCGATGCGGTAGCCGCGGATCTTGACCTGGTCGTCGACGCGGCCCAGGAAGGCGATGGCGCCGTCGGGCAGGCGGCGCACCAGGTCGCCGGTGCGGTACAGCCGCGTCCCCGGGCCGCCGAAGGGGTTCGGGACGAACCGCTCGGCCGTCAGCGCGGGACGGTCGAGGTAGCCCCGGGCCAGGCCGTCACCGCCGATGTACAGCTCGCCGATCACGCCACCGGGCACGGGACGCCCGGTGTCGTCCAGGACGTGGGTCGTCATGTTCGGCAGCGGTGAGCCCAGCGGAACCGTGGTGGTCTGCTCCCCCTGGACCGGGTGGATGGTGGTGCCGATCGACGTCTCGGTGGGCCCGTACTCGTTGATCAGACGGCCTGGGCCCAGCAGCTCCAGCCAGTCGTTGGCGAGCTTGGCGGGCAGCGCCTCGCCCGCGACCAGCACCACGTTGGCCAGGCCCGCGGCCTGCTCCGGGCTGAGCTGGTGGCTCAGGAGGTCGAGGTGCCCCGGGGTGAGCTTGATGAAGCTGTACGGCCCCGAGGCCGCGAGCGCCTGCCCCAGGCCGGTCAGGTCGTCGAGGTCGGACAGCAGGTGCACCGGCTGGCCTGCCATCAGCGGCGCGTACACGTTGGTCGCCGGCAGGTCGAAGGCGATGGACGAGAACAGCGGTGCCCCGCCCTCGCCGACGACCAGGTCGCGGGCCGCCCAGCGCAGGTGGTTGGTGAGCCCGTGCTGGGTGACCATGACGCCCTTGGGCTTGCCGGTGGAGCCCGAGGTGTAGATCACGTAGGCCAGCCGCTCGGGGTCGTGGGACCTCGACGGCGGTGTGTCGGCGCCCTCGGCGAGCCACTCCGTCTCCTGGTCGACCGTCAGCCGGGCGCCCGGGAACGACCGCGTCAGCTCGGTCAGCCCGGAGGAGCTCACCAGGATCGACGCCCCGCTGTCGGCCAGCACGTGGTTCAGCCGCTCGGACGGGTTGGCGGGATCGATCGGTACGTACGCCGCGCCCGCCTTCCACACCCCGAGCAGGGACTCGATGAGCTCCGGTCCCCGGTGCAGGCACACGCCCACCAGGGTGTCGGGGCCGGCCCCGAGGGAACGCAGCCGGTGGGCGATGCGGTTGGCCGCGCGGTCCATCTCCCGGTAGCTGATCCGGCGCTGACCGGCCACCAGGGCGAGGGCCTCCGGGGTCTTGGCGACCTGGGCCTCGATCACGTCGAGGGCCGAGCTGGTGTCCCACTCGGTACGGGTGTCGTTCCAGCGGCCGGTGCCTTCGCCCCGCTCCTCGGCCGGCAGGATGTCCAGCGTGGACAGCCGGGAGGCGGGAGCCGCCACGGCGGCCGTGAGCAGCTGGACGAAGTGGCTCGCGAAGCGTTCGACGGTGCCGCGCTCGAACAGGGCTGTCGCGTACTCGACGACGCCGGTCAGCGCGCCGTCGTTCTCGGTACGCAGATACAGGGTCAGATCGGTCTTGGAGACCTGACGGTTGCCCAGCAGCAGATCGAAGTCGCCGTCCCCGGGCATGCCCCCGGAGACCTGGACGTCGTTGAAGTTGAACGCGACCTGGTAGAGCGGCGTCCTGGACAGGTCCCGCTCCGGGCGCAGCTCCTCGACCAGGTGCTCGAAGGGCACCTCCTGATGCGCGAAGGCCGCCAGGCTGGTCTCCCGCACCTGGTCCAGGGCGTCGGAGAAGCTCAGCCCGGGATCCAGCGGGCAGCGCAGCACCAGGGAGTTGATGAAGAACCCGACGACCGGCTCGGTCTCCGGCAGGGTGCGGCCCGCGACCGGGACGCCGATGCTCACGTCCCACTGCCCGCTGTACCTGGCCAGCAGCGCCGAGAACGCGGTCAGCAGCGTCATGAAGGGGCTGGCCTCGTGCCGTCGGCCGAGGCCGATCACCTGTTCCGCCAGCGGCGCGGGGATCCTGACGGGCACCAGTGCGCCGCGCGGGTCGCGCTCCGCCGGGCGCGGACGGTCCGTCGGCAGCTCCGCGGGGACCGCGCCGCGCAGCTCCTCGCGCCAGAACGCGAGGTCCTCGGTCAGGCTGTCCTTGTCCCTGGACTTGCGCTGCCACACCGCGTAGTCCGCGTACTGGACACCCGGGGCGTCCAGTTCCGGTTCCCGGCCCGCGTGGTAGGCCGCGCAGATCTCCCGGAACTCCCGTTCCAGCACGGTGGCGGACCAGCCGTCGCAGGCGATGTGGTGGACCGTGAGGAACAGCAGCTGTTCCTGACCGGCGTTGCCGTCCTGGTCGGCGCGGCGGGCCAGCAGCGCTCGCCACAGCGTGCCCGAGGCGAGGTCGAAGCCGGCCTCGAACTCCTCGCGGACCAGCCGCTCCAGGTTCGTCGGGCCGTCGATCACCCGCAGGTCGACGGGGCCGGCCGGCTCGATGATCTGCAGGGGCTCGCCGGCGCGGCTGATGTAGCGGGTGCGCAGGGACTCGTGGCGGGCCGAGAGCGCCTCCAGGGCCCGGCGCACCGTGTCCGGGGCGATGTCACCGGGCAGGCGCAGGAACAGGGGGACGATCCACTCCGCGCTGTCCGGGTTCATGGTGCTCAGCAGCCACACCCGTCGTTGCCCGAAGGACAGCGGGAGTGCCTCGTCACGGGCGACGGTCTCGATCAGCGCGCGGGCCGTCCCCGCGGTCCGCACCAGCTCGGCCTGCTGCTCCACCGTGACGGCCTGGTAGAGGTCCGCGAGGGCCACGTCCTTGCCGGTGGTCAGCCGGAGCTGTTCGGACAGCTTGGCCAGCAGCAGGGAGTAGCCGCCGAGCTGGAAGAAGTCGTCCGTGGCGCCGATGTCGTCGAGGTCGAGGAGCTCCGCCCACACCTCGGCCACGGCGCGCTCCTCGGGGGTGCGCGGCGCCACGTAGGGCGGGCGTTCGGAGTCGAGCAGCAGCAGGGGCTCCTCGTCCCACATCGGGTCGGCGTCGTCCTCGGCGCGGCCGAGGTGCTCCAGCGTCCCGTCGTTGCGCCAGCGGACGAGGGCGCCGGTGCGCAGCATCCGGCTTCCCGGCTCGCCGTCGGGGTCGGGCAGGAAACGCTCGGCGGTCGCGCCCGACCGGCCCGCCCACGCGCCGGACACGGCGACATGCAGTTCGCCGGGCAGGCCCGAGGGCAGGGGCTCGCCGAACTCGTCGAGCACGGCGACCCGCGTCCCGTCGAGCGGAGCTCCCAGCAGCGGTGCCTCGGCGCCGTGTCCGGGCTCTCCGTCGAGCAGGGTGACCGGGAGTCCGCACACGGCCTGGCCGTAACTGATCGCCAGGCTCGCCGTGGTCACGGCGGAGAGCCGTCGGTACGTCTCCGCGTCCGTGCCGGGGTCCAGATCCGGTGCGTCGGAGCGCACCAGGCGCAGGGTGGGGCACTGCGGCCAGCCGGACAGTTCCGCCAGACCGGCGAGCAGGGGGTGGGGGACGGCCAGTACCGTGCCCTGGAACTCCGCCACCGCCGTCGGCAGCGCCGCGGCGGCCGGTGCGTCGCCGAGTGCCGGGAAGACCGCCGTGGCGCCGTTCACCAGGGTTGCCAGCAGCGCGCCGTAGACGGTGGCCTCGTCGAGGGGGGCCCCGAAGACGACCCGGTCGGACGGGGACAGGTCGTGCTGCCCCGCCAGCGCGGGGGCGTACGCGGCCAGGGTCCCCCAGTCGACCACCAGACCGGAATCGCTCGCTCCGTAGCTGATGAACGCGGGATCGGCGGCGTGGTTCGCCTGGTCCCCCGCCTCGTCCGGACACGACGCGATCTCCTCCCGCAACATGTCCAGGCACAGCACCTCGACGCCGCTCTCCGGGTCGGGGGCGCTCGTGCTCACGCTCAGCAGAAGGCTGATCCCCGCATCGCGCGTGATCGACGCGAGCCGCTCGCCGGGGAGGGAGCCCGGCAGGAGGACGAACGCGGCTCCCGTCTTCCAGACGCCGAGGAGGGCCACGATCAGGTCGGCGGCGGACGTCAGCCGCACACCCACCGCCCTGCCCGGTCCAGCCCCGTGGCGCCTGAGGAAACAGGCCATTCGGCGGGCTTCCGTCTCGAATTCCCCATAGCTGATGTGACGACCGTCCGCTACGGCGGCAATGGCGGTCGGGGATTGCGTCGCATGCTGCGCGACGACGCGGTGCGGAAGCGTATGCCGGGTCACAACGGCTCCTGAGGTCAACAACGTAGGGACAGTGCACTCGGGGATCAGCCCGACAACGGAGCGGCAGTCCGCGGCTCAGCACACCGAACCGTCGGCCTCATGGCCGGCGGAGGTTCAAACGAGGCATGTCCGCACAGGCGTCGGTGATTCTCCGCTGCCGCATCGTCAGTGTGTGCGGGTGCTCTATATCGGCCCTATACGAGTGGGCACCCGCCGGTAAAGCAATACGCCGATGCCCGGGAGATTCGGATTCTCCCGGGCATCGGCGCGGTGGGCGGGGGAAAGGAGCGGCGGCGCGGTGCCCCTCAGTGCACCTGGATTCCTCCGCTGTGGGTCTTGACCGTGATCTGGTGCGGGGCGTTCCGGTCGACCGGGAGCTGGACGTCGGGTGTGGAGTCGGAACTCGTGGCGTCGATGTAGTAGCGGGAGCCGTGCGGCACGCGCAGGTCGACGGCCCCGTCGCCGGTCGCGATGTTCACGTCGGTCGGAGCGCTCACGAAGCCGGCGTCGACCGCGCCCGCGCCGGTGGTCACGCTGGCGCGCGCGGAACGGCTGTCGGCCAGGGTCACCGCGCCGTCACCGGTGTGCAGGTTCAGGGGACCGGACGCGTTGTCCACGTCGATGGCGCCGCTGCCCGTGCGCAGATCGAGCCGCCCCTTCAGATCGCTGGCGGAGATCGCCGGGCCACCGGTGTCCGCCTTGACGGCCAGGTCCGCCGGCAGCTTGATGTGGAGCTGCACCGAGCAACCGCCGCCGGGGCACGTGCCGACGACGGACAGGCCCTGCCCGGACTGCTTCACCGAGACCTGGGGGGCGCTGTCGTCGTACCCTCCGGTGGCCTTGACCTCAAGGTGCGACGAATCGCCGGGGCTCAGGGAGACGCCCATACCGTCGGTGTGCACCTCCAGCAGTTTCCGGCCGCTCGCGTCGGCCTGCCAGGAGTGGGTGTAGGGGTGGTTCGGACGCAGCAGTTCGACGGTACCCCAGCCGGCGAGAGCAATGACCGCGACGAGAACGGCGAGACCACCGTAAATGATTCCACGGCGCTTTTTCGATGCCATACTTTGTCAAGCTCCCAGATAGCGTAGAACAGCGAGTACCCGGCGGTGGTCCCCCGCTTCGGGCTGCAAGCCGAATTTGGTGAAGATGCTGCGGATGTACTTTTCCACCGCAGCGGCACCGATGACCAGTTCGGTCGCGATGCCGGCGTTCGAGCGGCCCTGCGCCATCGCGTTGAGGACCTCCCGCTCACGGGGCGTCAGTGACGCCAGGGGATCCCTTTTCCGGCTGCGCGCCAGCAACTGCTTGACCACTTCGGGATCCAGCACGGTGTCACCGTCGTTGATGCGCTGCAACGCGGCCACGAATTCGGCGGCGTCGGACACCCTGTCCTTGAGCAGATAGCCGATGCCGTTGTCGTTGCTGTCGATCAGGTCGAAGGCGTACCGCTCCTCCACGTACTGCGACAGCACCAGCACACCGACGTCGGGCCACCGGCTGCGGATCACGAGCGCCGCCCGCAGTCCCTCGTCGATGAACGTGGGCGGCATACGGACGTCCACCACACAGACGTCGGGCTCGTGCTCGGCCACGGCACGCAACAGCGCTTCGCCGTCACCGACCGCGGCAACCACATCGATGTCCTCCTCCTCAAGAAGCAGGACGATTCCCTCGCGCAGCAGCGCGGAATCCTCGGCGATCACTACCCGCATGGAATCTCCACCTCGATCACGGTCGGTCCACCGACGGGGCTGTCGACGCGCAGCCGGCCGTCCACTCCTGAGATCCGGCCCTCCAGGCCGGAAAGGCCGCTGCCGCGGGCGGGATCCGCTCCGCCCCGCCCGTCGTCGCCGATCGTCATGGTGAGCAGGTCACCCTCCCGTTTGATCTCCACCCAGGCACGGCTGGCCCCGGCGTGCTTGGCCACGTTGGTCAGCGCCTCCGTCACCGTGAAGTACGCGACGGCCTCGACGGTGGCCGAGGGCCGCGGTTCGGCGTCGACATCGAGTCGCACGGGTACGGGCGCCAGGGCGATGACGGCGGAGAGCGCCGCTTCCAGACCCCGGTCGGTGAGCACCGGCGGGTGCAGGCCGCGCGCCAGGTTCCGCAGTTCCGTGATGGTGTACAGCGTCTCGCGGCGGACGTCCTCCACCAGCTTGCCGGTCACCTCGTCCCCCGACTTCCTGAGCCGGGAACTGGCCCGGCCCAGCGTCATGGACATGGCCACCAGTCGTTGTTGCGCGCCGTCGTGGAGGTCACGTTCGATGCGTCGGCGTTCCGCCTCGGCCGCGTCGACGACCCGGGCCCGGCTCGCGGTCAGGTCCTGGACGCGCTGCCGCAGTTCCATGCCCGCGGGCCGCGACAGGAGGGTGCGCCCGAGGAAGCTGTCGAGGGCCATGAGGGGCCTGACCAGCAACGGCGAGAGCACCGCGCCGAAGAGCAGCGCCAGGCCCGCTACCAGCAGCATCGACGGCAGGCCGGCCAGCACCCACGGCCCGATCTGCACCTGCCCTCGGGGCAGGAGCTGGTAGTAGGCCGGCAGCAGCACCAGCATCAGCGGCACCGCCCAGACCAGCGCCACACCCACGGTGGTCACCGTCGACACCCCGATCAGCAGGGTGAAGTAGGTGACCAGCCGCCAGGTGCAACGGCTGCGCAGAAGCCCGGTGACGGACGCCAACGACCGCCACGACCACGGCGGTTGCGGCGGTTCGGAGATCCTCGCCCCGCAGGTGATGGCGAAGCGCATGCGTTCCAGGGCCGCGAGCTGGTAGAGGGCCCACCCGGCGGCCACGGTGACGGGCAGCCCCACCAGTCCGAAGGGCACCGCGCACAGCCCCGTCCCCAGGACCGTGAGCACGGCCAGGCCGGCCATGGCCATGACGCCGTCCAAGGCCAGGTGGGCGCAGACACGCCACAGAGCCGACGACGCCAGTGCCCGTAACGGGTTACGGGGCACCGTCACATCCGGCGTCCCGGTGCCGGCACCGTCGCCGTCCTGAACCTTCTGAGCAGTGTTTCCGGTCAACTCATCGCCCGACTCTCGTTCCGTGAGAGCTGGAGGAGGTGTCCACCTGTCTCACGCCGTTCCGTCGACAGGACCGTAGCCGAGCCGATGCGGGCAGGTCAGCGAGGAGATCCGACGGATGAGGGGTAGGGATAACCCGCCCAAGGGCTCGTGGGTTCACGTGGCCGACCGCGGGCGTTCGGAGCGGCACAGTGGAGGTATGACAGAGCGACAACTGACCGTGGGCAGCCAGTCGGCAGGACTCGACGAGCACGAGGTCGACCAGTTCCTCGTCCGCTACGGCGACACCATCGACGACCGCATCGGTGAGATCCTCGACGAGCTCCTTGAGGAACGGATGCGGCAGCATCAGCGCGTCCCCGTCCTGCCCTTGACGACCACGGTAGTCGCCGCCACTGTCATCTCCCTGATCCTTACGTGGTACAGCCCCTTGGCCGTCGCGGTCGTGTGGTGCGCGACCGCGGTGATCTGTGTGTCACTGACACACGCCGCTCGGCTGTCCAAGCCTCGGTAGTCGCACCGGGCTGGCCGCCAGCATGGTGACGGCGCGGCTCCACGACCGCGGCAGCGGGGTCAGGTGTAACGCCGCGGGAGTCTCCTCGACTATCTCGGCCGCCAAGAGATACAGCAGATCGTGGAGCCGGTAGAGCAGTCGCTCCTTGTGGTCCACGCCCGTGACGTTGAGAAGCCCCACGTCGACCAGGGCCTCCATCATCCGCTCGGCGCTTTCCACCGGCATCCGCAATCTGGCCGCGATCTCCTCGGGAGAGACCGCTCCTCGTCCCGTGGGCGCCAGATGGCACAGGAAGTCGCGGATTTCCGACGGCAGTCGGTTCACGGACAGATACAGACTCCGCCGTACATCGAGATCCCCCACATGCAACTCGTCGAGCGTGGTGCGGGGATTGCTCAGCCGGGCCACGAGCCGGGATGCGGACCATTGCGGCCTGGCCGCGAGGCGGGTTCCCACGATCCGCAGGGCCAGGGGCAGACCGGCGCAATGGGCGATGATTTTCTCTGTCTCGCCCGAGGTGCCGCTTATCCGCCTGTCGCCCGCCACCTTCGAGAGCAGCAGGAATGCATCGACATCGTCCATGGGATTCACCACGAGGGTGTTCGCCTCGGCGACACTGGCTATTCGGGTGCGCCCGGTGATGAGCACGGTGGGTTCCGCCGTGTTGGGCAGAAGCGGCTCCAGCTGCAGATCGCCGACAGCGTTGTCGAGGAAGACGAGGACCCGCTTGCCGAAGGTGGCGGCACGGAACAGCCGCACCAGGTCGTCCTGGCTCTCCCGGCACGCATCCGGCCGTTCACCGAGCGCCCGCAGGAGGGCGACCAGGATTTCCTTGGTCTCCTTGGGCTCGCCGTCCGCATCGCAGAGATTGACGTATATCTGCCCGTCCGGGAAGGCCTCGCGCATGTCGTGGGCGGCCTGCAGGGCGAGTGCCGTCTTGCCGACTCCGCCCATGCCGACCACCAGGAAGCGACGCGACGGGGCGTGCCCGATACGGTCGTCCGCCGGCCGCAGAAGACCGCAGAGGTTTTTCAGCAGTTCCTTCCTGCCGACGAAGTCCGGAAGGGCCGGCGGGAGACTGACCGGCGCCCCCGTGCGGACGACCGGCTGTACGTCGGCCTCGCGTTGCGGCGACGCGTCGAGGTCGCCGTTGAGCACCGCCTGGTACGCGTCCGTGAGCGTCGACGAGGGATCGATCCCCAGCTCGTCGGAGAGCACCTGGCGGCCCTCGTAGTAGACGTGCAGCGCATCGGCCTGCCGACCGCACCGGTACAGCGCGGTCATGAGATGGGCCCGCAGCCGTTCCCGTACCGGGTATGCGGCGACGAGGCCGGTGAGTTCCGCGATGAGTTCCTGGTGCATGCCGAGGGCCAGGTCAGCCTCTATGCGCTGCTCCAGTACGGTGGCCCAGGCCTCCTCCAGCTGCGGCACGTACGCCTGCGCCAGCTGGGGTGTGACATTGGCCAGCGCGCCGCCGCTCCACAGTGCGAGGGCCTCGCGCAGGGTCTGGGCCGCCTCCATGTGGCGCCCCTCTTCCAAGGCGGTCCCGCCGCAGCGCCCCAGGCGGTCGAACTCGGCCACGTCGACGCGGGCATCGCGGACGTCCAGCAGGTAGCCAGGCTGGCGGCGGATGAACTCCACCTCCGCGCCCAGCCTCTTGCGCAGCCGAGATATATAGGTGTAGATCTGCGCATTCACGGTCTTGGGCGGGTTCCATCCCCACAGAAGTGAGATGAGACGCTCGTCCGAGACCACTTTTCCCCGAGCCAGCAGCAGAGCCGCCAGCAAGGTGTTCTCCTTGGCTCCGGATAATTCTATTGGCTTTCCGCCCCTCTTGACTCCAACGGAACCAAGCAGCTGGAAATCCATACTTCCCCCGTCTATGCTGTAGATATCGCGTATCTCACGTAAAAGCGCAGTGCTGGCCACACTGCGTCCCAAAAGGGACAAGCCACCGTGATCGATACCAAAGCGAAAATACCACGCGAGAAGGAGCCCCCGAGCCCAAGCGCTTCTGCAGCGCAATGCAGGGGGTGAGGGCAGGGTCGAGTCGGAGCGTGCCGATAATTTAAGCGGTGCTCTCCAATCCTTTCCCTTCTCTTTCCTCCCCGTTTCCTTCCCTTGCCCTGACGCACCCGTTATCCGGGATTAACCAGGTCAGCTTCATGCTACCACTCCATGCAGATGGCATCCATGTGGGTTCTGTGAGCCTATGCGCTGGAAATCGGACAGGGCCTCGGACGGAAGACGACCAAAAACGGCCGCTCACCTTGCTATGTGCGACCTGCTTCATCCGCCGCACCCTCGGCGGGAGTCAGCGTTACGGCCACCAATACAGTCAGGAACAGGACGAAAGCACCGACGACGATACTGGTCGCGGTGACACCGAAGCACTCGATCACGTACCCGCCGGCCACCGCCCCCACCGCATTCGCGCCGGACAAGAGAAAGCTGCTCGCACCGCTGACCCGTCCCTGCAGCTCATCCGGAGTGATCCGCATTTGGTACACCGCACCAATGACGTTGAACAGGCTCGCCACATAGGAAATTCCGGCCAAGATGCAGGCAAGGGCCACCGGATCACTCGTGGCCACGGCCAGCGGTATGAGCATCGTCCACAGCGCGAAACCGACCACCATCGAGCGGTGGAAAGTCAGCCTGCGGGTGGCCCAGGGCGCGTGGAGCGCGCCCAGCACCCCGCCCACCCCGCCCGCGCCGAGCACGACGCCGACGACGGTGGGAGAGTGCCCGCCCTTGCGGATCGTCACCATCACGGCCAGCAGGAGCACCTGGAACACCAGGTTGCTCCCCGCGAACACACCGGTGACACGTCTGGCGTACCTGCGCTGCCACAGCCAGCGAAGGCCCTCCGTGATGTCGACGTGAAGAGGCTGCCGCGGGGCGGGGTGCGGTGGCTTGAAGCCCCGTCTGAGCAGGAGGAGCAGCAGCACGGCGACGGCGTTCGCGACGGCGTTGACGGCGAAGGGCAGCCATCTCGCCAGCGTGAACAGCAGACCGCTGCCCGGCTGGCCGAGCAGTCCGATCGCGGCTCCGCGCACCTCGTTCTGCGCCATGGCCTCGGGCAGTTGTCCCGGGGCCACCACATGCCGGACCATGGCGCGCTCGGCCAGCTGGCCCACCAGCACGAGCGCGGCCTGGACGAACGCCGCGACCATCAGGCCCGGCAGCCAGAACCAGCCCCCGGCCTCGGCCGCGGCGACGCCGCCGACCGCGAGGAGGCCGACGACGTCACACCAGAGCATCAGCCTTCTGCGGTCCACACGGTCGACCAGCGCACCGGCCGGCAGCTGGACCAGGAAGCTCGGCAGCGCGGCGGCGAACGTCACCAGTCCGGTGTCGCTCGCCGAGCCGGTGTGCCACAGGGCCAGCAGCGGATAGGCCACCATCGTGAACGAGGTACCGAGCCGCGAGATCCCGGAGCTCACCCACAGCCGGATGAAGTCGGCGTTCTTGCGCAGGGGCGGCACGCTGCCGCCGGCCGTGACCGACTGCTCGGTCACGGCCGTGGGCTCCGTCATCAGTCCCGGCCCGATCCGTCGGCGTTGCCCTGCTCCCGCCGCGCGGCCTCGTCCATGGCCCGCTGCCAGACCCCGGCCATCCGGGTCCGCCCGGACAGCACGGTGGCGATGAGGTGCTTGACCAGTTCACGGCCGCTCACCGAGTTGCTCAGCATCACCAGGCCGAGCCCGGAGTGCGCGCGCATCCAGGTCATCGCCTGGTAGCCGGCCGCCTGTCCGCCGTGGCCGAACTCCATGTCGCCACCGGTGGTGTCGATGATGGTGCTCCAGCCGTAGGCACGATCGGACTGGGGTGTGAGCATCTGCCGCACCAGCTCGGTGTCGACCAGGCCCGCCTCCCGCCCCAGGTAGCCACGGCGCACTTCGGCGGCGAACCCGGCGAGGTCGGCGGCCGTCGTCCACAGACCGCCGCCGGCTGCCTCCGGGTTGACGTAGTAGCCGTCGGACATCTGCCTGCCCACCTCGTCGTGGCCACGCGCGAACCTGCGACCGGCGGTGTCCGGGAACCGCGGGTCGAAGCTGCTGTCGTTCATGCCCAGCGGCTCGAAGACCAAGCGGCGGGTGAGATCGGGGTACGACTCCCCCGTCAGGTCGACCATGACCTGCTGGAGCACGGAGAAGCCGGTCAGGCTCTTCCGGAACACCTTGCCGGGAGTCTCCTCCATCGCGACCGGCGGGGTCTTGGCCGGAGGACGCCCGTTCAGCACGTCCAGCAGCGTCGGCACCGGATCGAACCGGTGATACCCGTCGGCGAGAGGCGGATGCTGGGCGAACCCTCCGAGGTTCGCCAGGAGCATCCTCGCCGTGACCGGGTGCCCGGGTTCGGAAGGAACCTGCCACGACGTCAGGTACTCGTTGAGATCCCGGTCGAGGTCGAGCCTGCCCTCCGACACCAGCCGCAGGACCGTGAACGTCGTCACGTGCTTGCTGATCGAACCGGCGGCGAACACGGTGTCCGGGGTGACCGGCTCGGAATCCACGGCACCGACCCGGCCGAAGCTCCTCACCTCGGCGGCCGCCCCGTCCTGGAGCAGAGCGAGGCTGACGCCCGGGATCTCGTGCTCGGCCATCACCTTCTCCACCTCGGCGACGGTCGCCTGGAAGGCCGCCGGCCCGGAGCGCCGGGCGCCCCTGCCGACAGCACCGGCACCCTGCCGCAGCACCGCGCTCAGCTCGTCCACCTGCTCGTCGGCCAGTCGCTGGACGGTCCGCGGATCGTGCACGGCCGTGCTGTGGGTCCACCGGAGATAGAGCTGGTCCCCGACGAGGTATGCCTCGACCTCCAGCAGATGCGCGCGCATCGCGTCATCGGCACCGACCGGTGCGACCCGGTCCGGGACGAACGCCAGCGTCGCGTCACCGCCCGGCGCCTGCCGCGGAGCGAAGGTGAAACCGACCTCCGGCGCGGGCAGCGTGGCCAGTTCCTCCGCCACATCGGCGTCGGGCGCCAGATGGCGGAGCAGCCCGTATCCATGACTCGGCTCCGGAAGGGTGCGCAGCTGCCGTGCCACCGACCGCAGAGCGGCCGTGGCGTCGCCGCCGCCCGGAACACGCAGCGACACCGGGAAGCTGTCGGTCAGCGGACCGACCGTACGGGCCAGGGCCTCACCGCGGTCCGGGTCGTGGCGCGGGTCGACGGTGACGTCGATGTCCACGCGCTCCGCTCCGGCCCAGCGGGCCAGTGTCCGCGCCAGCGTGCCCAGCAGCAGATGCTCGGGGTGCGCGTCGTCCAGCAGCACACCGGTCAGTTCGGCCGACAGGGTCGCGGTGACGCTGCCGCCGGTGACGTTCGTGTTGTGCTCCCCCGCGTGGTCGACGGGCAGGGCCGTCGCATCGGGCCGGTTCAGCCACACACCGGCCTGATCCAGCACCTCGTCGGAGAACGCCTGCTCCGCCATCTCCCGCGCCCATGCGTGCAGGGGTGTGACCACCGCCGGCAGGGTCACCGGCCGCCCTTCGGCGCTCTGCCGGTAGGCGACGTTCAGGTCGCCGAGCACGATGGACCACGAGTGCGGGTCGAGTGCCGAGTCGAGGGCCGTGAGCCACAGCTCGCCCGGCGTCCCCTCCTCGAACCGGACCAGTGTTCCCCGGATCACCGAGCCCTGCCCGGCGTCGAGGGCGGCACGCGCCTGGGCCAACACCTCGGTCATCGCAGCCGGCCGGTCGTCGGCGGACACCCCACCCAGGTCGAGTACGCGAACCAGCGCCTCGTCCGGCAGCTCCGCCAACTGGGCCCGCGCGCCGGGACCCTGGCCGCTGTACCTGAGACGGAGAGCCTCATGGTGCTGCACCACTTCCCGCAGCGCCCGTTCGAGAGCGTCGGCATCAGCCGCCCCACTCAACGGCAGCCGGACCGTCCGGCCTCCCGAAGAGTCGGTGCCCAGCCACTTGAGGTGACCCGGCAGCAGCGGCATCCCTTCCTCGACCGGGAAGCGGTCCTCGTCCGACTCGATCATCTGCGCCAGTTCACCGAGGCTCCGGGCCTGGAGCACCAGCCACATGGACAGCGGAACCCCGGCCTCCTGAGCAACGGACAGCAGTCGTACCGCGCGGATGGAGTCGCCGCCGAGGTCGAAGAAGCTGTCCTCGACACCGACCCGTTCCACGCCCAGGACCTCGGACCAGATCGCGGCGAGCCGCTCCTCCAGCGGGGTGCGCGGGGCCACGTAGTGGCTCGCCGAGAACATCTCCGCCTCGGGAGCGGGCAGCGCACGGTGGTCGACCTTGCCACTGTTGGTCAGCGG
>NZ_BMTD01000027.1 GCF_014649495.1 Streptomyces filipinensis
AACGAGCTGCAGTCCTCCAACCCGGCGGTGCTCGCCTTCCTGCGCGAGTTCGAGGACGACCTGGTGCTGTGCGTCCACAACTTCTCCCGCTTCGCGCAGCCCACGGAGCTGGACCTGAGCCGGTTCGGCGGGCGGCACCCGGTCGAACTGTTCGGCGGGGTCCGCTTCCCGGCGATCGGCGAGCTGCCGTACCTGCTCACCCTCGCGGGGCACGGCTTCTACTGGTTCCGGCTGCGCCGGGACGCGGCGTAAACCCTTGTGGTGGGGCGGTTTCCCCCGCCCCACCCGGGGCACGCAGAAGTGACACCCCCCTCGCGTTCCGGGGAAAGGACGTGACGCCCATGGCGGAAACGGTCACCTCTTCCGGCACCACCAGCTCCCTCCTCGCCTCGCTGGACCCCTTGTTGCGCGAGTGGCTGCCGAGGCAGCGCTGGTTCGCCGGCAAGGGCCGGCCGGTCACCGGGTTCACCCCCGTGGCCGCCACCGAACTGCTGCCACCCGCCAGTCGGCTGGGCCTGTACCACCTGCTCCTGCGCGTCCACCAGCCGTCCGCGCTGGGCGCCGAGCCCCATCCGGGCGACTGCTACCAGCTCCTCATAGGCGTGCGCGAGGCGCTGCCGCCCCGGCTGGCGCCCGCGCTGATCGGACATGTGGAGGACGGGCCGCTCGCCGGACGCACGGTGTACGAGGCCCTGTACGACCCCCGGCCCGCCGAGGTGCTGCTGGAGGCCCTGCGCACCCGCGCCCGCATCGACGGGCTGCGTTTCGAGCGGGACCCGGGCCAGGAGATCCGCGAGGGGCTCGTGGCCCGCCTGATGACCGCCGAGCAGTCCAACTCGTCGGTGGTCTACGGCGATACGTTCATCCTGAAGCTGCTGCGCCGGGTGGTGCCCGGCATCAACCCGGACCTGGAGATACCCCTGGCGCTGGCCCGCGAGGGATGCCCCCGGGTGCCGGCCCCGACCGCCTGGCTGCACGCCGAGCTGGGGACGGAGCCGTACGTCCTGGCGGTGCTGCAGCCCTTCGTCAGCGGGGCGAGCGACGGCTGGGAGCTGGCGCTGCGCGAGCTGGCCAAGGGCGAGGACTTCGCCGCCGAGGCGCGGGCGCTGGGCCGGGCCACGGCCGAGGTGCACACCGCGCTCGCCCGCGCCCTGCCGACGGTCACGCTGGGCCACACCCAGCTGCAGTCGCTGGTCGACGGGATGACCGAGCGGCTGGAGGCCGCCGTCCAGGCCGTGCCCGGCCTGCGGCCGTACGAGAGCGGGTTGCGCTCCGCCTACCAAGCGCTGGCCGGGCTCGCCACCGAGGGCCGCACCTGGACCGCCCAGCGCATCCACGGCGATCTGCACCTGGGCCAGTGTCTGCGCTCGGCCTCCGGCGACTGGTCACTGATCGACTTCGAGGGGGAGCCGGCCCGGCCGCCCGCCGAACGGCGCATGCCGCAGCCGCCGGTGCGGGACATCGCGGGGATGCTGCGCTCCTTCGACTACGCGGCCCACTCGGTGAGCCCGCCCGCGCCGGACTGGGCGCGCGGGTGCCGGGCCGCCTACTGCTCCGGGTACGCGGACGTGACCGGCCGCGACCCGCGCACCGACCCGGTGCTGCTGCGGGCCTTCGAGACCGACAAGGCGGTCTACGAGGTCGTCTACGAGGCCCGGCACCGCCCCGACTGGCTCCCCGTACCGCTCTCGGCGATCCGTCGCCTCGCCGCGTAGACCAGGAGGCTCGTCCGTGACGACCAAGAAGCCGGCCACGTTGAGGAACACCCCGGATGCCGCCGTCCGCCGCGCCGACCGCGAGCGGCTGCTGCAGGGCACCCACCACGACCCGCACGCCGTGCTCGGCGCGCACCCGGTGAAGAAGGGCGTCGTCTTCCGTGTCCTCAGGCCGTACGCGCGGTCCGTCACGGTCGTCGCCGGCGCACTGCGGGCCGAACTGCACGACGACGGCGACGGGTTCTTCTCGGGATCGCTGCCCCTCGCGGAGGTACCGGACTACCGGCTGCTGGTGGCGTACGAGGGCGGCGTCCTGGACACCGAGGATCCCTACCGCTTCCTGCCCGCCCTCGGCGAGCTGGACCTGCACCTGATCGGCGAGGGCCGGCACGAGCAGCTGTGGCGGGCGCTCGGCGCCCAGGTGACCACCCACCAGGGCGTCACCGGCACCCGGTTCGCGGTGTGGGCGCCCGACGCGCGCGGAGTGCGGGTCGCGGGCGGCTTCAACTGCTGGGACGCGACGGGCTTCCCGATGCGTTCACTGGGCTCGTCGGGGGTCTGGGAGCTGTTCGTGCCGGGGATCGGCGAGGGCGAGGTGTACAAGTTCGAGATCACCCGCCCGGACGGTTCGCGCACCCTGCGCGCCGATCCGCTGGCCCGCCGTACCGAGGTGCCGCCCGCCACCGCGTCCATCGTGCACGCCTCGCACCACGAGTGGGCCGACGCGGAGTGGATGGCGCACCGGGCCGACACGCCGGTGCACGAGGCGCCGTTCTCCGTCTACGAGGTCCATCTGCCCTCCTGGCGGCCCGGCCTGACGTACCGCCAGCTGGCGGAGCAACTGCCGGCGTACGTCCAGGAGATGGGCTTCACGCATGTCGAGCTGATGCCGGTCGCCGAGCACCCCTTCGGCGGCTCCTGGGGCTACCAGGTCACCGGCTTCTACGCACCGACGGCCCGGCTCGGCACCCCGGACGACTTCAAGTACCTGGTGGACAGGCTGCACCAGGCCGGCATCGGGGTGCTGATGGACTGGGTCCCGGCGCACTTCCCGCGCGACGACTGGGCGCTGGCCGAGTTCGACGGGCGCCCGCTGTACGAGCACCACGACCCGCTGCGGGCCGCGCATCCCGACTGGGGCACCCTGGAGTTCGACTTCGGGCGCCGCGAGGTGCGCAACTTCCTGGTCGCCAACGCCGTGTACTGGTGCGAGGAGTTCCACATCGACGGCCTGCGCGTGGACGCGGTCGCCTCGATGCTCTACCTCGACTACTCGCGCGAGCCCGGCCAGTGGACGCCGAACGAGCACGGCGGCCGGGAGAACCTGGACGCGGTGGCCTTCCTGCAGGAGATGAACGCCACGGTCTACCGGCGCTGCCCGGGCGTGGTCACCATCGCCGAGGAGTCGACGGCCTGGGACGGCGTCACCCGCCCGACCCACCACAAGGGCCCGAGCGGCTTCGGCGGGCTGGGCTTCGGCCTGAAGTGGAACATGGGCTGGATGCACGACTCGCTGCAGTACCTGGCCCACGAGCCGGTCCACCGCAGGTACCACCACCACGAGATGACCTTCTCGATGGTGTACGCCTACAGCGAGAACTACGTCCTGCCGATCTCCCACGACGAGGTCGTGCACGGCAAACGGTCGCTGGTGTCGAAGATGCCCGGTGACTGGTGGCAGCAGCGCGCGAACCACCGCGCCTATCTGGGCTTCATGTGGGCCCACCCCGGCAAGCAGCTGCTCTTCATGGGCCAGGAGTTCGCCCAGGGCGCCGAGTGGTCCGAGGCGCACGGCCCCGACTGGTGGCTGCTCGACCCCGCCTACGGTGCCGCGGCCGACCACCGGGGCGTACGGGATCTCGTCCGGGACCTGAACGGGGTGTACCGGGCGACCCCGGCCCTGTGGCAGCGGGACACCGACCCGGCGGGCTTCCAGTGGATCACCGGGGACGCGGCGGACGACAACGTCTTCGCCTTCCTGCGCCTGGACGCCGACGGCTCGCCGCTGCTCGCGGTCTCCCATCTGGCACCGGTGGTCCGCCACGACTACCGCCTGGGCGTCCCCGAGGACGTCCCGGCCTGGCTGGAGGTCCTGAACACCGACGCGGCCCGCTACGGCGGCGGGGACGTGGTCCATCCGGACCCGGTCAAACCGGAGCCACAGGGCGCGCACGGGCGCCCTGCGAGCATCCGGTTGACGCTGCCACCGCTGGCCACGGTGTGGCTGCGGCCGGCCTAGGGGCGGCCCCCCTCACCCGGGCGACGCGAAGACCTGGACGGCGTAGTCGCCGCTGACGGCGACGCCGGTGTCCTTGTACGAGCAGTTGAGGATGGCCTCGCGGTGGCCCTTCTGGCTGTTCATCCAACCGTCGACGATCGTCTTGGCGTCGGTGGTCCCCCAGGACATGTTCTCCGCCGACGGCCCCGCGTTGTAGCCGGCGTCCTTGATGCGCTGGGTGTAGCTGGAGCCGTCGGAACCGGTGTGGCTGGTCAGGTGGTTCTTGCTCGCGTCGTCCGCGAACGTCTGCGCGGCCTTGGTCAGCTGCGCGTTCTCGTGCAGGGCGGGGCAGTTGGCCTTGGCCCGCTCGGCGTTGACCAGTTGCAGGATCTCGCCGGGCGAGGCGGCGGGGGCGAGGTTCACCGCGGCCCCGGCGCCGGCCGCTCCGGTGAGCAGCAGGGGAGCCGCACAGACGGTGGCGCACAGACGGCGCATGAGTGTGGTCGTGATCCGCATGGGAATCCCTTCGTTCGGGAAGTAGCGGCGAGAATGCCCCCCGGAACTCCGTGAGGTGCGTGAAGGGTTCGCGCACGGGCGCGGACACTGCGAGCGAGCGCCCGGAGAACCCTGGGGCACCGGCGGTTCGGTGCCCGGCGCGCCTGCGCTCGCACCTCTCCACCGTACGCCCGTCCCGGTGGGCTCACGAGTCAGGCGGCCGGGGCACCCTCTGTCGCCTCCCGCTGACCGCGCGTTACCCGAAGGCCCCGGCCAGTGCCTTCGGCAATTCCCCCGTGTGCACCACACCCAGGCGCTGGGTGGCCCTGGTCAGGGCCACGTACAGGTCGCTGGTGCCGTACCGCCCCGGCTCGACCACCAGGACGGAGTCGAATTCGAGCCCCTTGGACTGGCGCGGATCGAGCAGGACGACCTTCCGCGTCAGGTCGGGTTCGGTACCCGCGGTGACGTCGTCCAGCCGGGCCGCCAGCCGGCGGTGCAGCTCACGCGGGGCGATCACCGCCAACCTGCCCTCCGCCGGGACCAGTTCGGCGACGGCCTCGGCCACCGCGCCGGGCAGGTCGTCGTGCGCCTGCCGCACCCAGGGCCGTACCCCGGTCGAACGGACCGAGCTGGGCGGCTCGAAGTCCGGGTGCTCGGCGCGGACCACGGCGGCTGCCAGCTCCATGATCTCGGACGGCGTGCGGTAGTTGACGCCTAGTCGGGTGTGCTCCCAGCGGTCCTCGACGTAGGGGGCGAGGATGTCCGACCAGGAGCCGACGCCCGCCGCCTCCGCGGTCTGGGCCGGGTCGCCGACCAGGGTCATCGAGCGGGTCGGGCTGCGCCGCATCAGCAGCCGCCAGGCCATCGGCGACAGCTCCTGCGCCTCGTCCACGATGATGTGCCCGAACGCCCAGGTCCGGTCGGCCGCGGCCCGCTCGGCGGCGCTGCGGTGGTCCGCCTCCTCGTGCCGCTCGGCGAACCGCTCCGCGTCGATGATGTCGTGGGCCGACAGCACTTCGGACGCGTCGGGATCGCTGTCCTCCTTGTCCTCGAACTCGTAGGTCCGGGAGGCGTAGGAGACGTCCAGGACGCCCTGCGCGTAGGCCACCTGGGTCTCGCGCTCGCGCTCGGCGCGGGCCCGCGCCCACCGGTCGTCCTCGCCGAGGAGTTCGGCCGCCTCGTCGAGCAGCGGGACGTCCGCCACGGTCCAGGCGCGGGTCACCGGGCGCCGGACGGCGGCCGCGTCCTCGTCGCTCAGATATCCCTCCGGCTCCGCGAGGAAGTCGGCGACCAGTCGCTGCGGGGTGATCCGCGGCCACAGCCGGTCGACGGCGGACCAGACCTCGGGGTTCTCGGCGAGTTCGTCGCGGATCTGGGTGATGTCGGAGGCGTCGAGCATGCTGCTGCCGTCGTACGGGTCGGTGCCCACGCGCTCGGCGTACAGCTCGGTGAGGGTGTTGAGGATGTGGCCCTCGAAGTACTCGCGGGCCGCGTTGTGCGGCAGCCGCGCCGCACGGGTGCGCTCGCGGGCGACGCTCACCAGGCCGTCGTCCAGCATGAGCACCTCGCGGTCGTGCTCGACCGTGATGACCGGGTCGGGCAGGGCCTGCCGGTCGCGTACGACGGCCGCCAGCACGTCCGCCATGTCGGCGCGGCCCTTCACGGCGGCCGCCTCGGGGGTGTCGGTGGCGCTCGCCCTCACCCCGGGGAACAGCTCACCGACCGTGGCCAGCAGCACGCCGGTCTCCCCGAGGGAGGGCAGCACCTCGCCGATGTAGCCGAGGAAGGCGGGATTGGGGCCGACGATGAGCACGGCCCGGCGGGCCAGCAGCTCCCGGTGTTCGTAGAGGAGATAGGCCGCCCGGTGCAGCGCGACCGCCGTCTTGCCGGTGCCCGGTCCGCCCTCGACCACCAGCACACCGCGGTACGGCGCCCGGATGATCTCGTCCTGCTCGGCCTGGATGGTCTGCACGATGTCGCTCATGCGGCCGGTGCGCGCCGAGTTCAGCGCGGCCAGCAGTACGGCGTCGGCGTCGTGGTCCTCGTAGCCGGTGCGGGTGGCGTCGCCGAGGTCGAGGATCTCGTCGTGCAGGGAGGTCACGGTCCGGCCCTGGGTGGTGATGTGCCGGCGGCGGCGCAGGCCCATCGGGGTGTGCCCGGTGGCCAGGTAGAAGGGGCGGGCGACGTCGGCCCGCCAGTCGATGAGGACCGGGGTGCGCTCGGCGTCGTCCTCGCGCAGCCCGATCCGGCCGATGTGGCGGGCGGGGCCGCCGGCCGGGTCGATCCGGCCGAAGCAGAGCGAGCCGTCGACGGCGTCCAGGGCCGCCAGCAGCCCCGAGCGCTCGGCGACCAGGATGTCCCGTTCGAGCCGGGCCTGCATGGGCTTGTCGCCCTGGGCGAGCGCGTCCGCGACCGACGTCTCGGCCGCGCCGCGCAGCACGTCCACGCGCGCGTACAGTCCGTCGATGAATTGCTGCTCGTTCCGCAATTCGTCGTCTGGAAATTCGGTGTTCGCCACGTCGCTGTTTGACAATTCCACTCCCGCCCGGATACACTGTGCACAGTGAACTTCCCGCGACCAATTTGAAAATGAAGTCGCGAACCACTGAATATATGCACAGAAATCCCCCGAGCGCAATTGCTCAGGGGATTTTTCCGTACCGGGACCGCTTTACAGCACGTCGGCCAGCTCCTCCAGCAGCCGCCGCTTGGGCCGCGCGCCCACCATCGACCGCACCGGCTCACCGGCCCGGAAGACCATCAGGGTCGGCGTGGACAGCACGCCGTAGGCGATGGTCGTCTGCGGATTGCGGTCCACGTCGAGCTGTACGACCTTCAGCCGGTCGCCCTCCTCGAAGGCGATGTCCTTCAGCACCGGCGCGAGCTGCCGGCACGGCCCGCACCAGTCGGCCGTGAACTGCACCAGCACGGGCAGGTCCGATCCCTTCACCTCCGCCTCGAAATCCGCGTCCGTCACCTCGGCCAGTCCGCTCACCAAGCTCATCGCGAAAGCCCTCCCAGCTCGCACCCGGGTTCCGGGCCACCCGGAACCAGCGCCTCGGCGGCCAGCGCGTCGCGGGCCGACTCCGCCCGCCGCAGCTGCCCGGCGACCGTCTCCCGCACCGCCGACAGCTGCCCGATGAGCGCGTCCAGCTCGTCCAGCTTGCGCCGGTAGACCGCGAGCGAGGCCGGGCAGGAGTCGCCCTCCGGGTGCCCGGAGCGCAGGCACTCCACGAAGGGCCGCGTCTCCTCCAGCTCGAACCCGAAGTCCCGCAGCGTGCGGATCTGGTCCAGCAGCCGGAGGTCGGCCTCGTCGTACGTGCGGTGTCCGTTGCCGTCCCGCCGGGCCGGCAGCAGCCCGCGTGCCTCGTAGTAGCGCAGGGCGCGGGTGGTGGTCCCGGCCCGTGCGGCCAGCTCGCCGATTCGCATGTCTACGACCGTAGGGGTTGACGTCGGCGTCAGGGCAAGCGGTGGTCCTCGCCCCGGGCCGGAGGCAGCAGCGGCTTCCGGCGCACCGGTGAGGACAGCACGACCGACGTCGTGGTCCGGCCCAGCGCCGAGGTCTGCTCCAGGATCTCCTCCAGGTGGACGGTGTCGGTGACGGCGACCTTGAGGATCCAGCAGTCCTCGCCCACCACGTGGTGGACCTCGATGATCTCCGGGCGGCCGGTCAGCTCCAGGGTCCTCGGGTGCTTGAGGGTGTAGCCGCCGTGCGGGTTCACCCGGATGAAGGCCTGGATGCCGTAGCCGAGCCGGGCCGGCACGACCTGGGCGCCGTAGCCCTCGACCACGCCGGCCGCCTCCAGCCGGCGCACCCGCTCGGCCACGGCCGCCGGGCTCAGACTGACCCGCCGGCCCAGTTCGCTGAGCTTGATCCGCCCGTCGGTCTGGAGCAGTCCGAGAATCCGCCGGTCCACCCCGTCGAGGGCGACCGGTGTTTCCACGGCGCCGGCGCGCGGACGGCGCTGTTCTTTCGGCGAGGTCGCCTGATCTCCCATGTCTCCCCCTTCAGAGCGGCCCGTCCGGCCCGGAAAATTATGATCATGACAGAGGCACGCGAGGTACTGGTCATCGGCGGCAACCGCTACTTCGGCAAGCGGCTGATCGCGCGACTGCTGACGGCCGGCGACCGGGTCACGGTCCTGAACCGGGGATCTTCGGCGCCGCCGCCGGGCGCGGAGCATCTGGTGGCCGACCGCGACGACGAGAAGGCGCTGAGCGACGCGATCGGCAGCCGCACCTTCGACGTCGTCATCGACCAGGTCTGCTACACCCCGCGCCAGGCGATGACCGCACGCCGGGTCTTCGCGGGCCGCACCGGACGCTATGTGATGACGTCGACGGTGGAGGTGTACGAGCGCGAGGACTCGGCGGTGCCGGTGCCGGAGAGCGCGGTCGATCCGCGTACGGTCGCCGTGGACCTGGAACTGCCCTGGGAGGAGCCGGAGTTCGCCGAGGCGCACTACGGCGAGGGCAAGCGGCAGGCCGAGGCGGTGTTCACGGGCTCCGGCCTCCCGTTCGTGTCGGTGCGCGTCGCCCATGTGCTGGGCGGCGACGACGACTTCACCGGCCGGCTGGAGCACTACGCCCACCGCGTGCGCACCGGCGCGCCCATCGCCGTGCCGCCGGTCGCGCACCCGGCCACGTACATCCACGTCGAGGAGATCGCCGACTTCCTGTTCTGGGCGGCCGGGGCGGACTTCACGGGCCCGGTGAACGCCGCCTCCGACGGTCTGCTCACCCTGGACGAGCTGTGCGCCGCGGTGGCGGCACACCTGCCCGGGGGCGAGGTGCGCATCGAGGTGACCGGGTCCGGCGAGCTCTCCCCCTTCGCCTTCCGCCGCCGTTACGCCATGGACAACTCCCGGGCCGCGGGGCTCGGTTTCCCCTTCGACGACGTACGGCAGTGGCTGCCGAAGGCCGTGGCCGAGACCCTGGGAAAGGACGCCTGAGGTGCGGTACCGCGACATCGGTGATCTGAAGGTGAGCGCGGTGGGGCTCGGTGCCATGCCGCTGTCGATCGAGGGCCGGCCGGACGAGGCCCGCGCCCTCGCCACCGTCCACGCGGCGCTGGACGCGGGCGTGACCCTGCTGGACACCGCTGACTCCTACCACCTGCCGGGCCAGGAGCCCGGCCACAACGAACTCCTCCTCGCCCGCGCCCTCGCGACCTACGGCGGCGACACCGACGGTGTGCTGCTGGCCACCAAGGGCGGCCGGGGCCGTCCGGCCGACGGCAGCTGGACGACGACGGGCACGCCCCGGCACCTCAGGTCGGCCGCGGAGGCCTCCCTGAAGCGGCTCGGCGTCGAGGCGATCGGCCTCTACCAGCTGCACCGGCCCGACCCCGCCGTCCCGTTCGAGGAGTCGGTCGGCGCCCTGCGCGACCTGCTCGACGAGGGCAAGATCCGCCTGGCCGGTCTGTCGAACGTGACCGCCGACCAGATCCTGCGGGCCCGTAGCGTCCTCGGCGACCGCCTGGTCTCCGTACAGAACCGCTACTCCCCCGACGTCCGTGACAGCGAGCCCGAGCTGCGGCTGTGCGCGGAACTCGGCCTGGCGTTCCTGCCCTGGAGTCCTCTCGGCGGAATCTCCCGCAGCTCCCTGGACGGCCCGTCGCGGCAGGTCACCGGTGCGCGCCACCGCGCCTTCCACGAGCTGGCCCGGGAGCGCGGGGTCAGTCCCCAGCAGGTGTGTCTGGCCTGGCTGCTGTCGCTCTCCCCGACCGTCGTCCCCATCCCGGGCGCGAGCCGTCCGCAGACGATCCAGGACTCGGCGGGGGCCGCCGAGCTGGTGCTGACGCGGGAGGAGCTGACCCGGCTGACGGAGTCCGCGCGGGCCCGCTGAGGGCCGGGTCCCCGGCGCGGGTCAGACGGACAGCCCGGCCGACTCCTCGACCTCCATCAGGGAGGCGCTGTGCCGCTCCTCCTCGAACTTGCGGCGGCCGCCGCGCAGCCCGAACAGACGCTTGGCCAGGGCGATGTAGAGGACCGCGAGGATGTTGAGGACCAGCGTGGCGATCTTCAGATAGCTCACCTTCTCCGTGAGTTCGTAGATCTCCAGCGGGAGGAAGGCGGCGGTGGCGACGACCGTCAGGTACTCCGCCCAGCGCTTGGCGTACCAGAGGCCGACCGCTTCGACCAGCTCGATCACGGCGTAGGCGAGCAGCAGGGCGGCGACCAGGAGCAGGGTGGAGTGCTTGTAGCCGAACGCCTTCTGGATGGAGCCGACGACCGGCGAGTGGTCCAGGTCGTAGTGGAAGTGCCTGAACACGGGGCGGAAGACGTCCAGGTTCTCGTTGAACAGCCGGCGCACCGCGTCCTGGCTGTTGCTGAACTTCCACACCGCCACCGCGACCAGCACGATGAACACCCCGCGCACGGCCCGCTCGATCGCCAGGAAGCGGAGGATGAACAGGTCCCGCAGCACCTTGCCGCGCGGCACCAGCGGGGCGTCGGCGGCCGGTCCCGAGCCGTGCGGCTCGCCCAGTACGA
Source organism: Streptomyces filipinensis (assembly GCF_014649495.1). Taxonomy (GTDB): domain Bacteria; phylum Actinomycetota; class Actinomycetes; order Streptomycetales; family Streptomycetaceae; genus Streptomyces; species Streptomyces filipinensis. The sequence continues at coordinate 10,926 of NZ_BMTD01000027.1, forward strand.
AGTCCCCGCAGCGCAGGCAGCGCCACACGTCCCCGAGCGCGGTCTCGGCGCGCAACCGGATCCGCAGCCGGGGGTCGTCGGGCGCGTAGGTCACATGGCCCTTGCGCGCGCAGGTCCGCCGGTCCCAGTCGATCTTCATCCCCCGTGCCTCCGTTACACGTACTGGTTCGTCACACGTACGGACGCCCCGCACGAACGTGCCGTTCCGGTTGGTCCGGGACGGCACGTTAGTGGATGGGAGCGGGCGGAGATCAGTTGGCTCCGGCTTTCGCCAGTTCCTTCTCCTCCTTCTTCACCTCCGCCGCGACGGCCTCACGGCGCGGCAGCAGGAAGCCCACGAGGACCGTGCCGATGCCGAGGACCACCGCACCGACCAGGCTGGTGTGGGCGACGGCGTCGGAGAAGGAGGAGCCGACCGCGTCGGCCATCTGCCGGGCGCCGGCGGCGAGTTCGCCGGCCTGCTGCTTGAGCTGGGCCGCCTGCTGCGGGTCGCTGGTGTGCGCCGCCTTCGCCGCCAGCTGCTGCGCCTTGTCGCCGATGCCCTGGGCGACGGCGTATCCGGCGCCGACGGAGTCCTGCGCGGTGTCCAGGGCGCTCGCCGGGAGCTTGCTGCCGGCGGTGGCGTCGGAGAGGTGGTTGCCGTACGACGTGGCGAGCAGCGAGCCGAGGATGGCGATGCCGAGCGAGCCGCCGAGTTCCAGCGAGGTGTCGTTGACCGCGCCGCCGACGCCCAGCTCGGACTCGGGGAAGGCGCCCATGATGGCGTCGGTGCAGGGCGAGAGGGCGAGGCCGATGGCCAGGCCGAGGATGATCAGGGGGGCCACGAAGTCGGTGTACGTCGAGCCCGCGTCGACCCGGGTCAGCAGTGCCAGCGCCGTGGTGCCGCCGACCATGCCCGCGGTCACGGTGATCTTCATGCCGATGCGCGGGGTGAGGAAGCCGGTCAGGGCCGAGCCGACGAAGACCGCGCCGGCCAGCGGGAGCATCCGTACGCCGGTCTGCAGGGCGTCGTAGCCGAGGACGAACTGCAGGTGCTGGGTGAGGTAGTAGAAGGCGCCGAAGACGGCCAGGAAGAACAGGGCGACGGCGAGGTTGGAGCCGGCGAAGCGGCGGTGCGCGAAGCGGCGGACGTCCAGGATCGGGCGGGGGTGGCGCAGCTCCCAGACGACGAAGGCGACCAGGCCGACGCCCGCGACCACGGCCGCCGTGACCGCCTTGACGCCCCAGCCGAAGTGCGGGCCTTCGATGATCATGTAGACGAGCGAGCCGGTCCAGATCACCGACAGCAGTCCGCCGACGTAGTCGATGCGGTCGTGGTGGCCGGCCCTGGACGGCGGGATGAGCACGAAGGCGGCGACGATCGCGACGGCCGCGATGGGCACGTTGATCAGGAAGGTCGAGGACCAGCCGTGGTCGCGCAGCAGGGCTCCGGCGACGACCGGTCCGGCGGCGATGGCGAGCCCGGCGGTGGCGGTCCACAGGACGATCGCCTTGGCGCGCTCGGCGCGCGGGAAGGTCGCGGCCAGCAGGGAGAGCGTGGCGGGCATGATCAGCGCCGCGCCGACGCCCATCACGGCGCGGGCCGCGATGACGGTCGCCGCGCTGTCGGCGAGGTACCCGAAGACCGCGCCCGCGCCGAAGACGACCAGCCCGAGGACGAGCGCCCCGCGCCGGCTGTACTTGTCGCCGATCGCGCCGAGCAGCAGCATCAGCGCCGCGTAGGGGACGGTGTAGCCGTCGATCACCCACTGCAGGTCGGCGCTGGTCAGCCCGAGGTCCTTCGTCATGTCGGGCGCGGCGACCGTGAGGGCGGTGTTCGCCATCACGATGATCAGCAGGCTCAGGCACAGCACGAGCAGTGCCCACCAGCGCCGGGCGTAGGGGCGCTCCATCTTCTCGACCGGTTCGGTCATGACGAGTCGCATGGCAGGGGTCGCCTTCCTCGGATACGCGACGGTACGTACAGTCCAGAATTTGCACAGTGGCGTGCAATTGCACAACCATGTGCAATGTACGCCGTTGCACAGTGCCGTGCAACTCGCGAGAGGACGTGCAGAATGACTGCCATGACCACGGGTAACCCCAGCCGCGCCGACGCCAACCGGCGCCGCATCCTCGACGTCGCCCTCGCCGAACTGCTGCGCGACCCCGACGCCTCCATGGACCAGATCGCGCGCGCGGCCGGAGTCGTGCGCCGGACGGTGTACGGCCACTTCCCCAGCCGCGAGGCCCTGATCAGCACCCTCGTCGACGAGGCGGTGCAGGCCCTGACGGACGCGGACACGACGGTGCGTGAGGGGGTGACGGACCCGGCGGAGGCGGTGGCCCGGTCGGTCCTCGCGATCTGGGCGATCGCCGACCGCTACCGCCTGCTGATCGCACTCGCCCAGCGCACGGTCACCGTCCAGGGCATCCGCGAACGCCTCGCCCCGCTGCGTGCCAACAAGGTGCGGCTGCTCCAACAGGGCCTGGACGAAGGTGCGTTCAGCTCCCCGCTGCCGGCGCAGGCGCTGGCGTACGTGCACGAGCAGATGCTCTTCGCCGTGATGGAGGCGGTGAACGACGGTCTGGTCACAGCACAGGAGGCGGGCCGCTCGGCCACGGTCACGGTCCTGACCGCGGCGGGCGTGCCCGCCTCGCTGGCCACCGCGCTGGTGGCCAGGGTGAGTGCGTAGACGAAGGAGGAGCCGGGCGGCCGAGGTACGGGGGAGACCCGGCCGCCCGGCCGTGGATCCCGGACGCCCGGCCCGGGTTCAGGCGGGGCCGGACGTCCGGAGTTCTTCCGGGTGGATCAGGCCTTGGCCAGCTCCTTCTCCCCGTCCTCGCGGGCCTCGGGGACCTCGGCGACCGTCCGCTGGTTCTCGTCCAGCAGCGTGGTCTCGTCGAACGGCAGCTCACCGGCCAGCACCTGCCGCACGCGCACCTTGTCGATCTCCTTGGTCCAGGTGCCCACGAGCACCGTGGCGACCGCGTTGCCCGCGAAGTTCGTCAGCGCCCGCGCCTCGCTCATGAACCGGTCGATGCCGACGATCAGACCGACCCCGTCGACCAGCGCCGGCTTGTGCGACTGCAGACCGCCGGCCAGGGTGGCCAGACCCGCCCCGCTGACCCCCGCCGCGCCCTTGGACGCCAGCAGCAGGAACAGCAGCAGCGGAATCTGCTCGCCCACCGACATCGGCGTACCCAGCGCGTCCGCGATGTACAGCGACGCCATGGTCATGTAGATCATCGTGCCGTCGAGGTTGAAGGAGTAACCGGTCGGCACGGTGATACCGACGACGGGCTTGCTGACGCCCAGGTGCTCCATCTTCGCGATCAGCCGCGGCAGCGCGGACTCGGAGGACGAGGTGGACAGGATCAGCAGGAACTCGCGCGCCAGGTACTTGAAGAGGAGGAAGATGTTGAGTCCGGCGACGATCCGCAGGATCGCGCCCAGCACCACGAAGACGAACAGCGCACAGGTGACGTAGAAGCCGAGCATCAGCACGGCGAGGCTCTTCAGCGCGTCGAGGCCGGCCGAACCCACCACCGCGGCGATGGCACCGAACGCGCCGACCGGCGCCGCCCACATGACCATCGACAGGATGCGGAAGACGAGCCGCTGGAGGTGCTCGACACCGCGCAGCACCGGCTGCCCGGCCGGGCCCATGGCCTGCAGCGCGAAGCCGGCGAGCAGGGCGATCAGCAGCGTCTGCAGGACCTGGCCCCCGGTGAAGGCGGAGACGAAGGTGGCCGGGATGATCGACAGCACGAAGTCGACGGGTCCGAGCGCCTTGCTGTCCACCTGGGCGTGACCGGTCTGCCTGATCGCGTCGGTCACGTGCAGCCCGTCACCCGGGTGGAGCACGTTACCGACGACGAGCCCGATGGCGAGCGCGACGAGCGACATCACGAGGAAGTAGCCGAGGGCGATACCGCCCACGGCACCGACCTTGGCGGCCTTGCGGACGGACCCGATACCGATCACGATCGTGCAGAAGATGATCGGCGAGATCATCATCTTGATCAGGTTCACAAAGCCGGCACCGAGCGGTTTCAGCTGCACCGCCGCGTCGGGCCAGATGAGGCCGACGGCGATGCCGAGCGCGACCGCCACGATGACGGCGATGTACAGGTAGTGGGTCCGGTCCCGCTTCACGCGGGGTGCGGCAGGTGCCGTGTCGGGGGTGCTGGCGGCCACGACTGCCCTCCTTGACGTCTTCGTCGGCGAACAACCGGCGTGCGGCTCACGTCCGGGCGTTACTGGGGAATGCCGTGACTATCTCCCGCCCTGTGAGGGCGGTCACCCTTCCGTTCATTTAGTTCACGCTTGACCGGAGAGGCACACTGCTGACATGCGCGTTCCCCGCCTCCCCCGACCCCGCAGCCTGGCGGGCCAGCTGTTCGCGATGCAGGCCGTGCTGATCGCGCTGGTCGTGGCGGGGTACGCGCTGTTCACCTACGTCAGCGACCAGGGGCAGGCCGAGGACGCGGCGGTGCGCCAGGTCACGGCGGTGGCCCGCTCGATCGCGGACGCCCCCTCGGTCCGCGCGGCGATCCACACCCCTGACCCCACGGCGGCCCTGGAGCCGTACGCGCTGCAGGTCATGCGGGACACGGACGTCGACTTCGTCACGATCATGAACACGGACGGGATCCGCTGGACCCACCCCGACCGCGCACAGATCGGCAAGCGCTTCCTCGGCCGCATCGGCCCCGCCGTGCACGGCCACACCTTCACCGAGACCTACACCGGCACGCTCGGCCCCTCCGTCCGCGCGGTGAGCCCGGTCGAGGAGAACGGTCGCGTCATCGGCCTGGTCAGCGCCGGCATCAAGGTGGAGGAGATCAGCGCCCGGGTCCAGGACCAGGTCACGGCCCTGCTCGGGGTGGCCGGCGGCACACTGCTGCTGGGCGCGGTCGGCACCTACGTCGTCAACGCCCGGTTGCGCCGGCACACCCACGGCATGAACGCCGCCGAGCTGAGCCACATGCACGACTACCACCAGGCGGCGCTGCACGCGGTGCGCGAGGGCCTGCTGATGCTGGACGGCCAGTACCGGGTGGCGCTGATCAACGACGGCGGCCGGGAACTGCTGGGCCTGACGGCCCCGGACACGGAGCTGATCGGCCGCTCGGTGGCCGAGCTGCGCCTGCCGGCCCCGCTGACCGGCGCGCTGCTGTCCTCCGAGCCCCGGGTGGACGAGGTGCATCTGACCGCGTCCCGGGTCCTGGTGGTGAACACCTCCCCGGTGTCGGGCGGAGAGCGCCGCGGCACGGTCGTCACCCTGCGGGACGTCACCGAACTCCAGTCCCTGATGGGCGAGTTGGACTCGGAGCGCGGCTTCACCCAGGCCCTGCGCTCGCAGGCGCACGAGGCCGCCAACCGCCTGCACACGGTGGTGTCGCTGATCGAGCTGGGCCGGGCCGAGGAGGCGGTGGAGTTCGCCACGGCGGAACTGGAGCTGGCCCAGGCCCTGACCGACCAGGTGGTGGCGGCGGTACGCGAACCCGTGCTGGCCGCGTTGCTGCTCGGCAAGACGGCCCAGGCCAACGAGCGGGGCGTGGAGCTCGTGGTGTCGCGGGACAGCCGCCTGGACGACGGGCTGCTCCCCGAGAGCCTGCCCGCCCGCGATCTGGTCACCATCCTCGGCAACCTGATCGACAACGCGGTGGACGCGGCGCAGGGCAGCGTCGGGGCCCGGGTGACGGTGACGGCGTACGCCTCGGACGCCGAGGTGGTCCTGCGGGTGTCCGATTCGGGCCCCGGGGTCGACCCGGCCCATGCCGACCTGGTATTCCAGCGGGGGTTCTCGACGAAGCCGGCCGGGCCCGGCGGCCGGGGCCTCGGGCTGGCCCTGGTCCGGCAGGCGGTGAGCCGCCACGAGGGCACGTTGACGGTGGCGGAGTCCGACGAGGACGGCGAGGGCGGAGCGGTGTTCGAGGTGCGGTTGCCGCTGAGGTCGGCGGTGGGGGACGGCAGATGACGCAGGTACAGCATCCGATCCGCGTCCTCGTGGTGGAGGACGACCCGGTCGCCGCCGACGCCCATGTGATGTACGTCGGCCGGGTGCCCGGGTTCGTCGCGGTGGGCCAGGCCCACACGGGCGCGGAGGCCCGCCGCGTCATGGACCGTACGGCCGTGGACCTGTTGCTGCTCGACCTGCACCTCCCCGATGTGCACGGCCTGCAGTTCGCCCGCTCGCTGCGGGCGGCGGGCCATCACGCGGACGTGATAGCGGTGACGTCGGCGCGTGATCTGGCGGTGGTCCGCGAGGGCGTCTCCCTCGGCGTCGTCCAGTACGTGCTCAAGCCGTTCACCTTCGCCACGCTCCGGGACCGCCTGGTCCGCTACGCCGAGTTCCACGCGGCGGTGGGCGAGGCCGGCGGCCAGGACGAGGTGGACCGGGCGCTGGCGGTGCTCCGCGCCCCGTCGCCCGCGGCACTGCCGAAGGGCTTGAGCGGGCCCACCCTGGAGCGGGTGACCGGTGCGCTGCGCGAGGCCGCGCAAGGGCTGACGGCCGCGGGCGTGGCCGAGGCGGTGGGCATCTCCCGGATCACCGCCCGCCGCTATCTGGAACACCTGGTGGACGCGGGGCGGGCCGGCCGCAGCCCGTTGTACGGACAGGTGGGCAGGCCCGAGTTGGTGTACCGGTGGGTCTCGCAGGGGCGGTGAGGACGCCGCCCGATCCCGTGCACACGCATTGACCTGACCGGAGAACCGCTCATACCTTCACACGGCACCCACCCGGCCACGAAGAAGTGCGTCCGCAGGAGGTCATGCCCGTGCGCCCCACCGCCGCCAACTCCGCCCTCCTCGCCGCCGCTCTCGCCGCCACCGCCCTCACCGCGTGCGGCTCGGGATCCGGCAGCAGCCCTGACACGGTCAAGGTGTCGTACAAGCAGTCCACCGACAACTCCATCCAGGTGATGGACACCTATCTCGCTGGGATCAAGAAGGAGTTCGAGAAGAAGCACCCCGGCAAGAAGGTGGAGTTCGTGCCGATCAAGGCGCCGGACTCGGAGTACTACACCAAGCTGCAGCAGATGCTGCGCTCCCCGAGGACCGCGCCGGACCTGGTCTACGAGGACACCTTCCTGATCAACTCCGACATCACGAGCGGCTACCTCACCCCGCTCGACCCGTATCTCGCGAAGTGGCCGGACTGGGGCCGGTTCATCGGCACCGCCAAGGCCGCCGCGAAGGGGCAGGACGGGAAGACGTACGGCGTCCCCGACGGGACGGACACCCGCGGGCTGTGGTTCGACAAGCGGGTGTTCAAACAGGCCGGGCTGCCGCTGAACTGGCAGCCGAGGACCTGGGACGACGTCCTCGCCGCCGCCCGGACCATCAAGCGGAAGGTGCCCGGTGTCACCCCGCTCAACGTGTACACCGGCAAGCCGGCGGGCGAGCGGTCCACGATGCAGGGCTTCGAGATGCTGCTGTACGGCACCGGCGACGGCACCTCCGATCCGCTCTACGACAGCACGGCGAAGAAGTGGTTCACGGCGGGTGCGGGTTTCCGGGACGCCCTGAAGTTCGTCGAGACCGTGTACGGGGAGAAGCTCGGGCCCGACGTCTCCGACGCCCTCGATCCCAACTACGCCACCACCGTCAACAGCGAGCTCCTCCCCCAGGGCAAGCTCGGCATCGACCTCGACGGCTCCTGGCTCCCGCAGGCGTGGCTGCCGGGCAGCGGACGCGAGTGGCCCGACTGGTCACGGCAGCTGGGCCTCGCCTACATGCCCACCCAGAACGGGCAGGCGCCCGGCAGGGTGAGCATGTCCGGCGGCTGGACCTGGGCCGTCCCGGCCAAGGCCGGCAACCCCGGCCTCGCCTTCGACTTCATCAAAACGATGCAGACCGAGGCGAACGCGAAGAAGTGGTACATCGCGAACTCCGGCATCTCGGTGCGCAGCGACGTCGCCGCGGACCCCTCGTACGCCACCGCCCAGCCCGGCATCACGTTCTTCACCGGCCTGGTGCCGTACACGCACTACCGGCCCGCGTACCCGGCGTACCCCAAGGTGTCGACCGCCATCCAGGAGGCCATGGAGGCCGTGACGACCGGCGACCGGTCCGTGGCGAAGGCCGCGAGCGGGTACGACGACATGCTCAGGGACGTCACCGGCGGCCAAGTGGTCCACCCGTGAGCGGCCGGCGCCGGCTCGTCCGCGCCCTTCCCCTCGCCCCCGCCGTCGTCCTCCTGCTGCTCTTCCTCGCCGGGCCGATCGCCTACTGCGTCTACATCGCCTTCACCGATCTGCAGCTGACCGGTCAGGCGCGGGCGTCGTTCGTCGGCTTCGCCAACTTCCGGCGCGCCTTCCGGGACGACGCGTTCCTGAACGCCGTCCGGCTGACACTGGTCTTCACCGTGCTGTCCTCGCTCCTCGGGCAGAACACCCTGGGGCTCGCCCTGGCCGCGCTCATGAAGCGTGCCTCGAAGCCGGTGCGGACGCTCACCGGTGGGGTCGTCGTCACGGCGTGGGTGCTGCCGGAGGTCGTCGCCGGGTTTCTGCTGTACGCCTTCTTCCGGCGGGAGGGGACCTTGAACGCCATCCTGGACTGGCTGCATCTGCCGCGCCAGAACTGGCTGTTCACGCTCCCCGTCCTCGCCGTGTCCTTCGCCAACGTCTGGCGCGGTACGGCGTTCTCGATGCTCGTCTACTCCGCGGCGCTGGACGGGATACCCGCCGAGATCACGGAGGCCGCCGAGGTGGACGGGGCCGGCGGGTGGCGGCGGATGTGGCACATCACCCTGCCGATGATCCGCCGGTCCATCGGCACCAACCTCATGCTCAACACCCTGCAGACGCTCTCCGTGTTCGGGCTGATCTGGGTGATGACCCGGGGCGGCCCCGGGAACAGGAGCCAGACGCTGCCGCTGTTCATGTACGAGCAGGCCTTCCAGAACAGCATGATCGGGTACGGCACCGCGGTCGCCCTGCTCCTGCTGCTCGTCGGGGCGCTGTTCTCGGTCGTCTATCTGCGGCTGCTGCGGACGGAGGTCTGATGCCCCGCGCACGCGTCTCCCGGCGGCTCGCCGCGGACGTCTGCCTGCTGGTGGCCGCCGTCGCCTTCGCACTGCCCCTCGCCTGGGTGCTGCTGTCCTCCGTGGACGCGCACGCCGACCTGCGGGTGAAGGTCCCGCACGGGCTGACCCTGGGCAACTTCCACGCGATCCTGACCCCGGACATCACCTACACCCCGCTGCTCAACAGCCTGATCCTGTGCGGGGGCGCCACGGCCCTGACCGTCGGCTGCGCCGCCCTCGCCGCCTATCCGCTCTCCCGGTTCCGCTCCCGGCTCAACCGGCCGTTCCTGCTGTCGATCCTGTTCGCGACGAGCCTGCCGATCACCGCGATCATGGTGCCGGTGTACGCGCTGTTCGTGCGGGTGAACCTGATCGACACCCTGCAGGGCACGATCCTCTTCTTCGCCGCCTCCCAGCTGCCGTTCGCCATCTGGCTGATGAAGAACTTCATGGACGGGGTGCCCAGGGAGCTGGAGGAGGCGGCCTGGACCGACGGGGCGAACGCGCTGCAGTCCCTGGTCCGGATCGTGCTGCCGCTGATGGGGCCGGGGCTCGCCGTGGTCACGGTGTTCTCGTTCGTGATGATGTGGGGGAGCTTCTTCGTCCCCTTCATGCTGCTGCTCACCCCGGACCAGATGCCGGCCTCGGTCAGCGTCAACGACTTCTTCGGCAACCGGGGCATGGTGGCGTACGGCCAGCTCGCCGCGTTCTCCGTCATCTATTCGACGCCGGTGATCTCTTTGTATGTTCTGGTGGCCCGCCGGCTGGGAGGGGGCTTCGCGCTGGGCGGCGCGATGAAGGGGTAACGTGGGGTAACCCCAGGTCATGGCGGGGTGACACCGAGTGTCACATCACTCTGCGCGATCAATCCGTACGTTTCTACGATCCGTGATCTCGGGCGAACCGACCGTAGTCAGAGCGCGGGAGCGCCTCTACGTTGTGCGAGGTGCGCCAACCCTCACCTCAACCGAACCAGCCGGCTCTGCCGTTCAACGCGCCGGCCGCCCGCAGGCTCCGCGCCGCGCTCGGCATGGGCCCCGAGCACGTCGCGTACGGGATGCGTGTCTCGTACGGACTGCCCTACGTCACCCCTGACCTCGTGATGGCCTGGGAACGCGGCGCCGCCGCGCCCCACAGTGCCGAACTCGCCGCCCTGGCCGGCGTGTTGTGGTGCTCCCCGGGCGAACTCATCAGCCGGCCGCGGACCCTGCGCGAGCACCGGATGTCCCGGGGCATCGCCCCCGAGGACGTCGCCCACGCCGTCGACATGGACCTGCGCGGATATCTGCGGATGGAGGAGAGCGGGCAGTGGCGGGGCAACGAACGCCAGTCGGCCGCGCTGGCCCGGCTGCTCGATCTGGCCCTGCCGGACTTCGTGGCCGTCACGGGCCGCGAGACCAGGCTCGCCGACCTGCTGAACAGCGCGGTCACCACCCGCTGGCAGGCCTATGTGCGGCCGGTGATGCGGCTGGCACCCCTGGAGCGCGGAGTCGTGGAGGAGGTGCTGCAGGGGCTGTACGAGGACTACCAGGGGCACATGGCCGCCACCCTCAGCTGGGGTGGCGGCAGCAGGAGCGCCAGTGACTCCGGCAAGGAGTTCCTCGACCAGATCGTCGAGAACTTCTGGCTGGCCGTCGGGGACAGGACCCCCTAGAAGACCGACTCGGCCTCGTCCATCCGGTCCTTCGGCACCGTCTTCAGCTCGGTGACCGCCTCCGCGAGCGGCACCATCACGATGTCGGTGCCGCGCAGCGCGGTCATCCTGCCGAACTGGCCGCGGTGCGCGGCCTCGACGGCGTGCCAGCCGAAGCGGGTGGCCAGGACGCGGTCGTAGGCGGTGGGGACTCCGCCGCGCTGGACGTGGCCGAGGATGACCGGCTTGGCCTCCTTGCCCAGGCGCCGCTCCAGCTCGTACGCCAGCGCGGTGCCGATGCCCTGGAAGCGCTCGTGGCCGTACTGGTCGATGTCGCCCTTGCCGTAGTCCATGGTGCCGTCGATGGGGTGGGCGCCCTCGGCGACGCAGACGACGGCGAACTTCTTGCCGCGGGAGAAGCGCTCCTCGACCATCTTGACCAGGTCGGCCGGGTCGAAGGGCCGCTCGGGCAGGCAGATGCCGTGGGCGCCGGCGGCCATGCCGGACTCCAGGGCGATCCAGCCGGCGTGCCGGCCCATGACCTCGACGACCATCACACGCTGGTGGGACTCGGCCGTGGTCTTCAGGCGGTCCATCGCCTCGGTCGCCACGCCCACGGCGGTGTCGAAGCCGAAGGTGCGGTCGGTGGAGGAGATGTCGTTGTCGATGGTCTTCGGGACACCGACGACCGGCAGGCCCGCGTCGGAGAGCATGCGCGCCGCGGTCAGGGTGCCCTCGCCGCCGATCGGGATCAGCGCGTCGATGCCGAACTCCTCGACCATGTCGGCGGCCCCGTCGCAGGCCTCGCGCAGCCGGTCGCGCTCGAGGCGGGAGGAGCCGAGGATGGTGCCGCCGCGGGCCAGGATGCCGCTGACCGCGTCCAGGTCGAGGGTGCGGTAGTGCCGGTCGAGCAGGCCCCGGTAGCCGTCCTCGAAGCCGATGACCTCGTCGCCGTACTGCGCCACCGCCCGGTGCACGACCGACCGGATCACGGCGTTCAGGCCGGGGCAGTCGCCGCCTGCGGTGAGAACTCCGATGCGCATCGTGCTGTGTCTCCTGCTCGCTGTCGGTGCCGGTGAGCCACTGTCGATTGTTCCACGTCCACCGGGGCCGTGAGCCACTTGACGGGCGCCTTATCCGGGACCAGGGGTATTGTCAAGAGGGTTCTGCTCACCTTGGTGGGCGATTTTTATGCCGACGATGACGCCGAAGACGATGAGAAACGGAGTGGACACGTGACGCGCAGCGTGTACGTGACCGGGATCGACCGCGGTGACGGCCGCCAGGTCGTGGAGCTGGGAGTCATGGAGCTCCTGACCCGGCAGGTCGACCGGGTGGGCGTCTTCCGTCCGCTCGTGCACGACGGCCCCGACCGGCTGTTCGAGCTGCTGCGGGCGCGCTACCGCCTCGCGCAGGACCCGGCGACCGTCTACGGCATGGACTACCACGAGGCGTCCGCGCTGCAGGCCGAGCAGGGCACCGACGAACTGGTCTCGACGCTGGTCGACCGCTTCCACCTGGTGGCCCGCGACTACGACGTCGTGCTCGTCCTCGGCACCGACTTCGCCGACACCCAGCTCCCCGACGAGCTGTCCCTGAACGCCCGTCTGGCCAACGAGTTCGGCGCCTCCGTGATCCCGGTCGTCGGCGGCCGCAAGCAGCCGGCCGAGTCGGTGCTCGCCGAGACCCGCAACGCCTTCCGGGCGTACGACGGCCTCGGCTGCGACGTGCTGGCCATGGTCACCAACCGGGTGGCCCGCGAGGACCGCGACGAGATCGCCGAGCGGCTCGCCACCCGGCTGCCGGTCCCCTGCTACGTCGTGCCCGACGAGCCCGCGCTGTCCGCGCCGACCGTCTCCCAGATCGCCCACGCCCTCGACGCGAGGGTCCTGCTCGGCGACGATTCCGGGCTCGCCCGGGACGCGCTGGACTTCGTCTTCGGCGGCGCCATGCTGCCCAACCTCCTCGGCGCCCTGACCCCGGGCTGTCTGGTCGTCACCCCGGGCGACCGCGCCGACCTGGTCGTCGGCTCGCTGGCCGCGCACAGCGCCGGCACCCCGCCGATAGCCGGCGTGCTGCTCACCCTGAACGAGGTGCCGCGCGACGAGATCCTCACCCTCGCCGCCCGGCTCGCCCCCGGTACCCCGGTGCTGTCCGTGAGCGGCACCAGCTTCCCCACCGCCGAGCAGCTGTTCTCACTGGAGGGCAAGCTGGGCGCGGCCACCCCGCGCAAGGCGGAGACCGCGCTCGGCCTGTTCGAGCGGTACGCCGACACCGCCGAGCTGGCCCGCCGGGTCTCGGCGCCCAGCAGCGACCGGGTCACCCCGATGATGTTCGAGCACAAGCTGCTGGAGCAGGCCCGCTCCGACAAGCGGCGGGTCGTCCTGCCCGAGGGCACCGAGGAGCGGGTCCTGCACGCGGCCGAGGTGCTGCTGCGCCGTGGCGTGTGCGACCTGACCCTGCTCGGCCCGGTCGACCAGATCCGCAAGAAGGCCGCCGACCTCGGCATCGACCTCGGCGACACCCAGCTGATCGACCCGGCCTCCTCCGAACTGCGCGACGCCTTCGCCGAGCAGTACGCGGCCCTGCGCGCCCACAAGGGCGTCACGGTCGAGCTGGCCTACGACGTCGTCTCGGACGTCAACTACTTCGGCACCCTGATGGTGCAGGAGGGCCTGGCCGACGGCATGGTGTCCGGCTCGGTGCACTCCACGGCGGCCACCATCCGCCCGGCCTTCGAGATCATCAAGACCAGGCCGGAGTCGTCGATCGTCTCGTCGGTGTTCTTCATGTGCCTGGCCGACAAGGTGCTGGTCTACGGCGACTGCGCGGTCAACCCGGACCCGAACGCGCAGGCGCTCGCGGACATCGCCGTCCAGTCGGCCGGTACGGCCGCGCAGTTCGGCGTGGAGCCCAGGATCGCGATGCTGTCGTACTCCACCGGCACCTCCGGCTCGGGCGCCGACGTCGACAAGGTGCGCGAGGCGACCGAGCTGGCGCGCTCGCGCCGGCCGGACCTGAAGATCGAGGGGCCGATCCAGTACGACGCGGCCGTGGAACCGTCCGTCGCCGCGACCAAGCTGCCCGACTCCGATGTCGCCGGGCAGGCGACGGTGCTGATCTTCCCCGACCTCAACACGGGGAACAACACCTACAAGGCCGTGCAGCGTTCGGCGGGCGCGATCGCCGTCGGACCGGTCCTGCAGGGCCTGCGCAAGCCGGTCAACGACCTGTCCCGGGGCGCGCTCGTGCAGGACATCGTCAACACCGTCGCCATCACGGCGATCCAGGCCCAGACGCCCGCCAACTGACCACAGAGAGCACCCGATTCACCGTGACCGCGACCCGCGTCCTCGTCCTCAACTCCGGCTCCTCGTCGGTGAAGTACCAGCTGCTCGACATGCGCGACCGGAGCCGGCTCGCCGTCGGCCTGGTGGAGCGCATCGGCGAGCAGACCTCCCGGCTCCGGCACACCTGCCTGGCCTCCGGCGACACCCGTGAGCACACCGGCCCGATCGCCGACCACGACGCGGCGCTCAAGGCGGTCGCCGGGGAGCTGGGCCGGGACGGGCTGGGCCTCGACTCGCCGGAACTGGCCGCGATCGGGCACCGGGTGGTGCACGGCGGCATGTTCTTCACCGAGCCGACCGTCATCGACGACGAGGTGCTCGCCGAGGTCGAGCGGCTGATCCCGGTAGCCCCGCTGCACAACCCGGCCAACCTCACGGGCATCCGCACCGCCCGGGCGCTGCGCCCCGACCTGCCGCAGGTGGCCGTCTTCGACACCGCGTTCCACACGACGATGCCGGAGCAGGCGGCGCGCTACGCGATCGACCCGAAGATCGCCGACCGCCACCGCATCCGCCGCTACGGCTTCCACGGCACCTCCCACGCCTACGTCTCGCGGGAGACGGCGCGGCTGCTCGGCAAGGACCCGGCCGAGGTCAACGTGATCGTGCTGCACCTGGGCAACGGCGCCTCCGCGTCGGCGGTCCGGCGGGGCCGGTGCGTGGACACCTCCATGGGACTCACGCCTTTGGAGGGGCTCGTGATGGGTACGCGCTCCGGAGACCTGGATCCTGCCGTCATCTTCCATTTGGCCCGGGTTGGCGGAATGTCCATGGACGAGATCGACACTCTTCTCAACAAGAGGAGCGGTCTGTTCGGCCTGTGCGGTGACAACGACATGCGGGAGATCCGCCGGCGGATCGACGAGGGTGACGAAGAGGCCGCTCTCGCGTTCGACATTTACATTCACCGGCTCAAGAAGTACATCGGCGCCTATTACGCCGTACTCGGCACGGTGGACGCGGTCGCGTTCACGGCCGGGGTCGGCGAGAACGCGGCGCCCGTGCGGGAGGCGGCGATCGCGGGCCTGGAGGGGCTGGGCCTCGCGGTCGACCCGGAGCTGAACGCCGTGCGAGCGGACCGGGCGAGGCTCGTCTCGCCAGAGGGTGCGCGCGTCGCGGTCGCGGTGGTGCCGACGGATGAAGAACTGGAGATCGCGACGCAGACCTACGCACTGGTCGGAAAGAACAACTGAATAGCACCTGAGCGGTGTGGCACTCATTTGTATCTTCCGCCAGACGGAATATTCCGTAGCGAAACAAACCGATAGGATCGCCCCATGCGCCGTTCGAAAATCGTCTGTACTCTCGGCCCCGCGGTCGACTCCCACGAGATGCTCGTCGCCATGATCGAGGCGGGCATGAACGTGGCCCGGTTCAACTTCAGCCACGGCTCGCACGCCGAGCACCAGGCGCGGTACGACCGCGTCCGGGCCGCGTCCAAGGAGACCGGCCGGCCCATCGGCGTCCTCGCCGACCTGCAGGGCCCGAAGATCCGCCTGGAGACCTTCGCCGAGGGCCCGGTCGAGCTCGAACGCGGTGACGAGTTCGTCATCACGACCGAGGACGTGCCGGGCGACAAGCACATCTGCGGCACGACCTACAAGGGGCTGCCGGGTGACGTCTCGCGCGGCGACCAGGTCCTGATCAACGACGGCAACGTCGAGCTGAAGGTGCTGGACGTCGAGGGCCCGCGGGTGAAGACGATCGTCATCGAGGGCGGTGTCGTCTCCGACCACAAGGGCATCAACCTGCCCGGCGCGGCCGTCAACGTGCCCGCGCTGAGCGAGAAGGACGTCGAGGACCTGCGGTTCGCCCTCCGCATGGGCTGCGACCTGGTAGCGCTGTCCTTCGTCCGGGACGCCAAGGACGTCCAGGACGTGCACCGCGTCATGGACGAGGAGGGCCGCCGGGTCCCCGTCATCGCCAAGGTGGAGAAGCCCCAGGCGGTGGAGAACATGGAGGACGTCGTCGCGGCGTTCGACGCCGTGATGGTGGCCCGTGGCGACCTCGCCGTCGAGTACCCGCTCGAAAAGGTCCCCATGGTGCAGAAGCGCCTGATCGAGCTGTGCCGGCGCAACGCCAAGCCGGTGATCGTGGCGACCCAGATGATGGAGTCGATGATCACCAACTCGCGCCCGACCCGCGCCGAGGCCTCCGACGTGGCCAACGCGATCCTGGACGGCGCCGACGCGGTCATGCTGTCGGCGGAGTCCAGCGTGGGCGCCTACCCGGTCGAGACGGTCAAGACCATGTCGAAGATCGTCGCCGCCGCCGAGCAGGAGCTGCTCTCCAAGGGCCTGCAGCCGCTGGTGCCGGGCAAGAAGCCGCGCACCCAGGGCGGCTCGGTGGCCCGCGCGGCCTGCGAGATCGCCGACTTCCTCGGCGGCCGGGGCCTGATCGCCTTCACCCAGTCCGGTGACACCGCGCGCCGCCTGTCCCGCTACCGCGCGACCCCGCCGATCATCGCCTTCACCACCGACGAGGGCACCCGCAACCAGCTCACCCTGAGCTGGGGCGTGGAGCCGCACGTCGTGCCGTTCGTGAACACCACCGACGAGATGGTCGACCTGGTGGACCAGGAGGTCGCCCGGCTGGGCCGCTTCAACGCGGGCGACACGGTCATCATCACCGCCGGCTCGCCCCCCGGCGTCCCCGGCACCACGAACATGCTCCGCGTCCACCACCTGGGCACGCAGGGCAACTGACAGGCCCCACAAGGGCCTTGCAAGGCGCTGAGGGCGCCCCCTGGAACCAGGGGGCGCCCTCAGCTGTGTGCGGCTCCCGAACGGGCTTGCTGGACCGGTCAGTCGGTCGTGTACACGTGCATGCCGGGCACGTGCAGGTTGCCGCCGAACTGGGCGGCCTGGACCACCTTGACGTTGGTGAAGTAGATCAGCGGCAGGTTCAGCGGGGGCGGGCTGTCGGGGCTGAACGTCATCGGGATCAGACCGAACAGGTTGCCCGAGATCTTCTCCGTGTACATCGTCGTGTCGCCGCCCCGGATGGTGGACGTCGAACCCTTGGCCGCCTGCACGTGGTAGGTCTTGCCGGACAGCTTGTCCTTGACCGTCTGGTGCAGGTCGCCGATGTCCGTGCCGTTGGAGATGACGTACTTCAGGACCTTCTTGGTGGTGCCGGACGCCGTCTTCACCTCGACGATGCCCTGGTAGTCGGCGCCCTTGAGCAGGAGCGAGCTGGCGTCCAGGTACCAGGGGTCGTCGGCCACCGGCACCTTGTTGTCGACGCCGCTGACGTCGTCCGTGGCCTTGGGACAGTTCTCCGCCGAGGCGGAGTCGCTCGCGGACGGGCTGGGCGTGGCCGAGCCGGCCGCGTCCTGGGCCGTCTTGGCGGTGTCCTGGACGGTCTCGGCGGTCCTGGAGACCGTGCCGGTGGTCTTCTTCACCGTGTCCCCGACCGTCTTGGTGGCCTTGGAGACGGTGTCGCCGACGGTGTCGGCGGCCTTGGAACCGGACGACGGGTCCGACGAGGACGAGTCCGCCTTGGACGCGTCCGAGGACGCGCTCGCCGACGGGGTCGCGGACGGCGTCGCACTCGCGGAGGAGCCGCCGGAGTCCTTGCTGCCGCCGCCGAGGATGCCGCCCAGCGTGTCGCCGATGGTGTCCAGCAGACCGCCACTGCTCTTGGACGCGGACGGCGTCGGCGTGGCCGTGTCACCGCTGGAGGACGACGAGCCGGAGTCCGAGCCGGAACCCGACGAGCCGGAGGTCGCGGTCGGCGCGGGCGTGGCCTTGTCGTCGGAACCTGAATCCGACGAAGAGGACGTGCCCGAGTCGCCGGACTTCGTGTCCTTGGAGTCCTTGGCGTCCTCGCTCGCCGAGGGCGACGGCGTGGCCTTGTCACCGGACGCGCTCTCCGAGGCGGAGGGCGAGGGCGACGACGAGGTGTCCTTGGAGCCGTCCAGCGCCTTGACGCAGTCCTTGTACTCGTCGGCCGTCAGGCTCTTGGCCGTCGTCGACGGGGACGGGCTGCCGCCGTCGCCGGCCGCGAGGGCCAGCGTGGAGGTGAAGCCCATGCCCATCAGCACGGCGGTGGGCATCGCCACGGAGGCGATCGCCTTGCCGGCCGGCATGTGGAACCTGGTGAACAACGGTTTTCTGGGGGCCGCGTGGCGCGGGCCGGTTCTCGCGCGGGACCCGTCCACATCGGTCCCGCGGGTCACCTCGTCAGCCGGCACTGTGCCTCCCGTTCGCCCCGTTGGCCGGGCTCGTTCCTGACAGGTCGTTCTCCCCGGGCGCGGCGAAGCCCTGGAAGGGGACGTCGCCCGGCGCGTCGGTGCGCTGCTCCGGCAGCGGCGCGGTCTGCGGGGCACCGCCCTCGCCCGGCGCCGCCTCGGCCGGCGGCTGCTGCTGCGGCGGCGCGCCCGGGCTCCAGGCCACGGCCAGCGCCCCGCCGATCAGCGAGAGCAGGAAGCCGACGATGAAGCCGCCGATGTTGGACAGCGGGATGGACACCAGCGCCAGCAGGATCGCCGCGATACCCGCGAAGACCCGGATGTGCTGCTGGACCCAGAGGGTGACGCCCAGGACGATGAGCAGCACGCCGATGATCAGGGAGCTGGAGCCGCCGGGCGTCCCCATCGTCATCGTGAGGTGGCCCAGCTGCAGGTGGGCGTACGGAAAGTACAGGATGAGAAAGCCGCCGAGCATGACGAACAGTCCGGCCCAGAACGGACGTGTGCCCCGCCAGGCGCGGAACTGCAGCCTCCGGCGGGTGAACTGGCCGGGTGCGGCGGCAGGAGTCTCGGCGCTCATGGAAACAGCTCCCTGGTGCGGCGTTGCTGTGGTGGTGATGTGTGCCGCGTGTGAAACGCGGCCGGAGAGGGGACGGGCGGGGGCGCCACCGGCTCCCCCGCCCGTCAGCGAGTGCTTAGTAGCACTCCTTGACACCCGTCGACAGCGACATGTGAAGGCCGCTGAGCTTGAAGGTGCCGGCGGTGGTCGCCCACGCCGTCTGCTTCACGTCCTTCAGCGTGGCCGAGTCGGCCTGCTGCGCGAAGCCGTACGGGTTGGTCTGCTCGCTCCCGCCCTTCAGGCCCGGACCCTTGTCGGCGTCCTTGGCGGCCACACCGATGTCGATGTTGTTGAAGGTCGCGTCGGCGTTCAGGTCGGCAACGTCGATGTAGATGTTGTCGGCCTGGACCTTGTCGTGACCCGCGCCGCCGGCCCGCAGGATCAGGCTGACGTTGCCGAAGATCGGCACGTCCGGCGTGACCACGGACTGGCAGAGGTTGGTGATCTCCGCGTGCTTGAACGCCGAGACGGCCACCGGGTGGCCCGTCTTCTTGCCGTCCATCGTGTAGCCGCTGTCGATGGCGCCGTACTGCTCGAAGCCGGTGCCCTGGAGCTCGTCGGCGGACACCTTGAACGACTGGCCGGACACGCTGAACGAGGCGGCGAGAGCGCCCTGCGCGAGGGCGACACCTATACACGCCGTGGCGGCCACGCTGGGCACCATGACCACAGCGAACCGCTTCCATCTGGTCCCGCCACGCACCTGGGACTCCATATTTCCTCCTTCTCGGACGTACATCTCCTGGCCCGCACTCGCCCCAGTCGGCGGCTCAGTCGGGCAGGGATGGGAGAAGTGCTACGTCCTCGGGAAGGAGAGCGCCCATGCTCGGAGGCGCGAACCGCGCCCGAATCACCGGCGATCACCCCCGAGCGACAACCACTGGTCGCGCCTGACACGCATCACGCACAACCCTGCTGGACAGGCTTCGCCCGAGGACGAAGACCCCCCTGTCCTAGAGCCCGCGCCACTGCCGCCGGCTCTGCTCGGTGGGGACCCAGATTCTCTCGTGACCCGACCGGATGCCGGGGTGTGGAAATGGACCGAGCGTCGCCGATCGTGGTGCATTCTCGCGCCGGACACAAGGGGGTTCGTTACTGGCTAGTAACGGCCGGATAACCGGAGGACGACCGGCCGGTCTCGGAACGCGACGCTGGGTGGCAGTCATGGGCAGAGCAAAGCCGTTGATCCCTGGACGAATCCAGACAGATCAACGGCCTTGATTTACTCGGAGTAACAGTCTGCGCAATGACCAAGATTTGGTAAAGCGCAGCCGCCCTGACGCCTCGTCGGCAAATCTTTCACCCCGGCATCACAAGCCGTGGCGTTTAGCGACTGGTCAGAACAAGGCCCGCGCGAGCGCCCTTCGAGCGCCGATCACACGCGGATCCTCGGGCCCCACGACCTCGAACAACTCCAGCAGTCTGCGCCGTACCGTGTCCCGGTCGTCACCGACCGTGCGCTGCACGGTGTCGATCAGACGGCCGAAGGCGTCCTCGACATGCCCGCCCACCAGGTCCAGGTCGGCGGCGGCGATCTGCGCGTCGACGTCCTTCGGCTTCTCGGCGGCCTCCTGACGGACCTTCTGCGGATCGAAGCCCTGCACCCGCTGCAGCAACTCGGCCTGCGCCAGACCCAGCTTGGCCTCGGGGTGCGCCGGGTCGTCGGCCAGCACGTTCTTGTAGGCCTGGACGGCACCGGCCAGGTCCCCGGCGTCCAGGGCGTCGGCGGCCGCGTTCAGCGCGGCGTCGTAGGGGCCCGCGTGCTCGACGGGCGCGGCGGCGCCCGGCTGCGCGTCCGGGTCGACGCTCAGACCGGTGATGCCGAACCGCTGCTCGGCGACCTGCACCAGCTGGTCCAGGGTCTGCCGGATCTGCTCCTCACCGGCCGCCCCCTGGAACAGCGGCAGCGCCTGGCCCGCGACGACGGCGAACACCGCCGGGATGCCCTGCACCCCGAACTGCTGCATCAGCATCTGGTTGGCGTCGACGTCGATCTTGGCGAGGAGGAAGCGCCCGCCGTACTCGACGGCCAGCCGCTCCAGGACCGGGCTCAGCTGCTTGCAGGGCTGACACCACTCGGCCCAGAAGTCGATGACGACGGGGACTTCGGCGGACCGCTGCAGGACATCGCGTTCGAAGCCCGCCTCATCGACGTCGATGACGAGATCGGCCGGGGCGACGGCCCCCGTGCCGCCCTGCCGGGCGGCTTCGGCGCGCGCCTGCTCGGCCTTGGCCTTGGCCTCCTGGGCCGCCTTCACCGCGGCGAGGTCGACGACGCCGCTCATGGACATGTTCCGTGGCTGCATGCGTCTATCCTCCCCCGATCCCGCGCCTGAATGAAAAAGTCGTGTGCGCCGGCGCCGGGTCCCCACCCCACGCCGCGTGGTCGCCGCTCGTGTACGTCCCTCACGAGCTTTCGCTACGAGTCGTAGCGTAATGCCATGCGGCCCCCGCGCGACACCACCCCCCGGTGATCTCCCTCACGACCGCACAGATCCCGCCGGTTATGGTCAAGGGATGCAGAGCCGCACTCCCGCCAGCCGTACCGGCCGTCCGCGCAGCGCCGCCGCGGACACCGCGATCCTGGCCGCGACCCGGCAGGCGCTGGTGGAACTGGGCTGGTCGAAGCTCACCCTGGGAGACGTGGCGACGCGCGCCGGCGTCGCGAAGACGACGCTGTACCGCCGCTGGGCCGGGAAGCCGGAGCTGGTGTGCGACGCGGTGGCGGAGCTCTTCGACGAGCTCGAACTCCCCGACCTGGGCAGTCTGGCCGCCGACATCGAGGGCGTGGTCCTGCAGTTCGCGGCGATCCTGGCCCGGCCGGAGGCGAAGAGTGGCCTGATGGCGGTGGTGGCCGAGTCCACGCGCGACGACGCCCTGCGCGAGCGCATCCGTGCCTCCATCGTGGAGCGTCAGATGCGCCTGGTCCTGGAGGGCCGCGCGCGGGCACAGCGGCGGGGCGAACTCCCCCCGGAACCCGATCCGCAGGAGTCCGCCCGCACGGTGGACCTGATCTTCGACATGGTCGCGGGCGCGGTGGTCCACCGCACCCTGGTGAGCGGCAAGCCGGCGGACGAGGAGTGGGTGCGCGGCTTCACCCGGGTACTGCTGCTGGGCCTCGCCTCCCAGCCGGCCGAGCCGGGGGCCCAGGGGGCGGCGCCCCCTGGTACCCCCCCGCGGGGCGACGACACCCCCTAGAAGCCGGCCGGCTCCGTGTAGACGCCCCACTCGTCGCGCAGCACCCCGCAGATCTCGCCCAGGGTGGCCTCCGCCCGCACCGCGTCCAGCATGGGCTCGATCATGTTGGAGCCGTCCCGGGCCGCGTCCAGCATCGCGTCCAGCGCGGAGCGCACCGCGGACTCGTCCCGCGCCGCCTTCCGCTCGGCGAGCACCCGCACCTGCTCCCGCTCGACCTCGTGGCTGACGCGCAGGATCTCCAGATCCCCGGTGACGGACCCGGTGGCCACGTTGACGCCGACGACCCTCTTGTCGCCCTTCTCCAGCGCCTGCTGGTACCGGAACGCGGACTCGGCGATCTCCCCGGTGAACCAGCCGTCCTCGATCCCGCGCAGGATCCCGGAGGTGACCGGCCCGATCGGGTGCCGTCCGTCCGGGTGCGCCCGAAGACCGCGCTCCTTGATCTGCTCGAAGATCTTCTCCGCGTCGGCCTCGATCCGGTCCGTGAGCTGCTCGACGTACCAGGAGCCGCCCAGCGGGTCGGCCACGTTGGCGACCCCGGTCTCCTCCATCAGGACCTGCTGGGTGCGCAGCGCGATCTCCGCCGCCTGCTCGGAGGGCAGGGCGAGCGTCTCGTCCAGCGCGTTGGTGTGCAGCGAGTTGGTCCCGCCGAGCACGGCGGCCAGCGCCTCCACGGCCGTACGGACCACGTTGTTGTAGGGCTGCTGCGCGGTCAGCGAGACCCCGGCGGTCTGCGTGTGGAACCGCAGCCACTGCGCCTTCTCGCTCTTCGCGCCGTATACATCGCGCATCCAGCGCGCCCAGATCCGGCGGGCGGCCCGGAACTTGGCGATCTCCTCGAAGAAGTCCACGTGCGCGTCGAAGAAGAAGGACAGCCCCGGCGCGAACACGTCCACGTCGAGACCCCGGCTGAGCCCCAGCTCGACGTACCCGAAACCGTCGGCGAGCGTGTACGCCAGCTCCTGCGCGGCCGTCGCGCCCGCCTCCCGGATGTGGTAGCCGGAGACGGACAGCGGCTTGTAGGCGGGGATGCCGGCGGCGCAGTACTCCATCAGGTCGCCGATGAGGCGCAGATGGGGCTCGGGCTGGAAGAGCCACTCCTTCTGCGCGATGTACTCCTTGAAGATGTCGGTCTGCAGGGTCCCGTTGAGCACCCCCGGATCGACACCCTGCCGCTCGGCGGCGACCAGGTACATGCAGAAGACGGGCACGGCCGGGCCGCTGATGGTCATGGACGTCGTCACATCGCCGAGCGGGATGTCCTTGAACAGGACCTCCATGTCGGCGGCCGAGTCGATGGCGACGCCGCAGTGCCCGACCTCACCGAGCGAGCGGGGCTCGTCGGAGTCGCGCCCCATCAGCGTGGGCATGTCGAAGGCGACGGACAGGCCCCCGCCGCCGGCGGCGAGGATCATCTTGTACCGCTCGTTGGTCTGTTCGGCGTTGCCGAAGCCGGCGAACTGCCGGATCGTCCAGGTACGCCCGCGGTAGCCGGTCGGATGGAGGCCGCGGGTGTAGGGATACTCCCCGGGCCAGCCGATCCGCTCGAATCCCTCGTACGTGTCACCCGGTCGGGGCCCGTAGACCGGCTCCACGGGATCGCCGGAGAGCGTGGTGAAGTCAGCGTCGCGTTTGCGCGCGGCGTCGTAGCGGGCCTGCCAGCGCCGGCGGCCCTCCTCGATGGCGTGAGCGTCCATACCCTCGAATTTACTTGGACGTCCTAGTAAATGTCGATGGCAGACCGCCGCACGGCGCTCGTACGGCGGTCGAGCCGGGGCTCGGACCCGGGCTCAGGCCTTGGCGACGGCCGGTGCCGCGTCGGCGGTCCTGGCCTCCAGCTCGCGGCTGACCTTCCGCTCGACGAAGAAGGCGGCGGTGGGGACGGTCCCGGCGAGCAGCACCCACAGCTGCTTGGCGACGGGCCACTTCGCCTTCGACCCCAGGTCGAAGGCGAAGATCAGGTAGATGACGTACAGCCAGCCGTGGGCGATACCGACGAAGGTGGTGAAGGTGTCGGCACCGTCGATGTGCAGCCCGTACTTGGCGATCACGCCCAGGGTCAGCAGGACCAGCAGCACACCGGTGACATAGGCCATGACGCGGTAGCGGGTCAGCACGCTCTTCTTCATGGAGTCGAGCGTAACCACCCGTTCCGGGAGATCTTGCCCGGGGTCACTCCTCGTCGAAGTCGCGTGCCGCGACCCGCAGCGGGCGCAGCATGGCGAAGATCTCCGCGCACTCCTCCGCGTCGTACACCCCGAGCCCGAAGTCCATGGCCATGAGGTCGCGGGTGGCCGCGTCGACCACCTCGCGCCCCTTGTCGGTGATCACGGCGAGGGTGCCGCGCCCGTCGTTGGGATTCGGCCGCTTGGCCACCAGCCCGGACTTCACCAGCCGGTCGACGGTGTTGGTGACGGACGTGGGATGCACCATCAGCCGCTCACCGATCTTGGACATGGGCAGCTCGCCGGCCTTGGAGAAGGTGAGCAGCACCAGCGCCTCGTACCGCGCGAACGTCAGTCCGTACGGCTTGACCACCGCGTCCACCTCGGCGAGCAGGATCTGCTGGGCCCGCATGATCGAGGTGATCGCGGCCATGGACGGCACATTTCCCCAGCGCTGCTTCCAGAGCTCGTCGGCACGGGCGATGGGGTCGAAGGGAAGGCTGAGTGGCTTCGGCACGTCATCAGACCCTACCGGCCGGTCATATGCCGGTCAGCCCCGTCTCGGCTTTCGGTCGCCCGGGCCGCGGCGGCGAGACCGCAGCAGCACAGGACGCCCGCCGCGCCGGCCACCGCCACCGCCGTCCGTACGCCCGCCACCTGCGCCGACACGCCGGCCATCGCCATGCCGACGCCCTGGACGGTCATCAGGCCCGCGCTCAGCACGGTCATGGCCCGTCCGCGCAGCTCCTGCGGCACGGCCCGGACGAACCACTGGTCCAGGCCCAGGGTGTACGCCGATCCGGCCCCGGACAGCAGCAGGAGCAGCAGCGAGACGGCGAGCCCGGGCCGCAGGGCGAAACCGAGGTACGGCAGCAGCGTCAGGCACAGGAGGGGCAGCGCGACGCGTTCGCGGGCCACGGGCGCGAGCCTGGCCCCGGCGAACAGCTCGCCGGCCACCGTGCCGACGGGCAGGGCGCACATCAGCAGGCCGAGGCCCGCGGAGCCGCTGCCCAGCTCGTCCGCGTACGGCGCCGCCAGTGCCTCGGGGACGACCGAGAACCCCGCCGGGATCCAGAACAGCAGGAGCAGGACGCGCACCCGGCGGTCGGCCAGCAGCGGGCGCAGGCCGGGCGGCGTGTCCGTGCGCCGGCGGGTGCGGGCGGGGCGGTGCCGGGTGCCGCAGCGCAGCAGCCCGGCGGAGGCGAGGAAGGTGCCGACGGTGATCAGCAGGGCGTGACGCGGGCTGACCGCCGTGAGCAGCAGGCCGCCGAGGCCGTAGCCGACGAGCAGGGTGCTCTGGGCGACGATCCGCAGCAGGGAGCGGCCGAGCACGAACAGCTCGCCGTCGCCGAGGACGTCGGCCAGGGTGGCCATGCGGGTGCCCGAGAACACCGGCGCGACGACGGCCAGGGCGCAGCGCAGCGCGAGGAGCGGCCCGATGCCGGCGCCCGGGGCGGTCATCACGGCCACACAGCCGGCGCACACCAGGTCGCAGGTGACGAGCACCCGCCGGGCCGGGAAGCGGTCGGCGACGGGGGCGAGCAGGGTGCCGCCGACGGCGTACGGCAAGAAGCCCAGCGCGAAGGTGAGCGCGCTGAGCAGGGGCGAGCGGGTGAGGTCGTAGACGAGGACGGACAGCGCGATCTCGCTGACGATCACGCCGAGCATGGACAGCACATGGGCGGCGAAGACGGCCCGGAACTCGGGCACGGCGAGGACACGGCCGTAGCCGGCGGGCGCCGGGGCGGCCTGCGGTGGTGCGGACATGCCGGGCAGCGTGCCGGGGTCCGGGCGGGACGCCGTAGAGTTTCGGCTCCAGCCGAATCTTCCCCTGGAGGTGGGCCGTGCCCTCCCGGCTGCGCTTCGGCGACGACGACTTCCTGCGCTGCCGGTTCGCGATCTCGCCGCTGTGGGAGACGCAGGAGGCGGTGCGCACCCTGAACCGCCCCGACCGGCACGCCTACCAGGCGCCCTGGCTGCGCAGGATCAGGGACGCGGCGGCCGGGCTCGACCTGGCTCCGCTGTGGCTGCTGATGCCCCGGCGCGGTCACTCACCGGACTGGCTCGGCGCACCACCGATCGGACCGGCGGCCACCTTCGAGGAGGAGATCGCGGCCGTGCGGGCGTCGGACCCGGAAGCGGCCCGCGAGGACACCGCCCTGGCGCTGGCCTGCACCCCGGGCGCGCTCCGCTCGCCGCGGGGCCGGGCCTGGCTCGCGGACCCGGTGCGGATGATCGAGGAGCTGGCGGACGCCGTGGAGGCGGCCTGGCAGGTGCTGATCGCGCCGGACTGGCCGCGGCTGCGGGCGCTGCTGGAGGCGGACGTGGCCTTCCACTCGCGGCGCCTGGCCGAGGTGGGGCTAGGCACCCTGCTGCCGGAGCTGGACAGCCGGCTGTCCTGGGACGGTCGTACGCTGACGCTCGCGCTGCACACCGAGCACGCGCGCGACCTCGACGGCCAGGGCCTGGTGCTGATGCCGAGCGTGTTCTCGTGGCCCGACGTGATCACGGGTTTCGAGCCCCCGTGGCAGCCCACGCTGGTCTACCCGGCGCGCGGCATCGCGGGCCTGTGGACCGAGCCGGGCGCCGGGACCGCGGACGCGCTGGTACGGCTGCTGGGCCGCAACCGGGCGGCGGTCCTGGCCGCGCTGGACGAACCGGCGACCACGTCGGCGCTGGCCCACCGGCTGCGGCTGGCCCCGTCGTCGGTCTCGGCGCACCTGACGGTGCTGCGCGACGCGGGCCTGCTGACGGCCCGCCGCTACGGGCACCAGGTGCTGTACGAACGCACACCGCTGGGCATGGCACTCACCGCGTCACCGGCCACGCCCGACGCCTAGGCCAGATGCCGCTCGACCGTCTCCACCTTGGAGGTGAGCCCGTCGGTCACCCCGGGACGGATGTCGGCCTTGAGGACGAGGGAGACGCGCGGTGCCCGCTCCTCGACCACCGCGACGGCGCGCCTGACCACGTCCATGACCTGGTCCCACTCGCCCTCGATGCTGGTGAACATCGCGTCGGTGCGATGGGGCAGGCCCGACGCGCGGACCACGCGGACGGCGTCGGCGACGTACTCCCCCACGTCCTCGCCGACGCCCAGGGGCGTCACGGAGAAGGCGACGATCATGCGTTCACGATTCCTTCCTTGCGGGCACGGGCGGCGATGACGGCGTCCTCGGCCTCCCGGCGCAGCGCGCGCTCGATGATGAAGCCACCGCCGGGGATGACCGAGTACGCGAAGTAGAGGGCGGCCTTGCCCTTGGCCCACTTGGTCCGGTTCCAGGCGTCCGCCCAGAAGAGCACGTAGAGGACGAACAGCACGCCGTGGATCGGACCCAGCACCGGCGCCACGTCGAAGCCGCTGTCGACCGTGTACTTGATGACGGTGCAGGTCGCGAGGATGATCCAGGAAACGCCCTCCGGAACGGAGATCAGTCGGAGACGGCGGATGGCGGAGGCTGTCTTGAGGTCCACGGGTCACCTTCGGTGGGAGAGTCGCTGACGGCGCGGTCGCGTCGTGATCCGCTTTGTGAACGGAAGCACAAACGCCCCGCCATTGTGGCAAACGACGCCCGTGAGGGTGCGCTCAGGGTCCGTGTCCCTCCGGGGGACCTGTTCCGTCCACCCGAGGCGCCGCTACTTTCACTCCGTGGCGATGTTCCGACTGCAGGGAAGCAAGGTGCTCGCCGTCGACATGACGGGGGACACGGTGAAGGCGAAGAACGGCTCGATGGTCGCGTACGACGGGGAGATGAGCTTCAAGAAGCTGAGCGGTGGCGGGGAAGGACTGCGCGGCATGGTGACGCGGCGGCTCACCGGCGAGCAGATGGCGGTGATGGAGGTGAAGGGGCACGGCACCTGCTGGTTCGCGGACCGGGCCTCGGAGATCAACCTGGTCGGCCTCCAGGGCGACAAGCTGTACGTGGAGTCGAGCAACCTGCTCGCGACGGACGCGGGGCTGCGCACCGGTACGACGTTCACCGGGCTGCGCGGCGCCTCGCAGGGCAACGGGCTGTTCACGACGACCGTGGAGGGCCACGGGCAGGCCGCGATCATGTCCGACGGGCCGGCGGTCGCGCTCCGGGTCGCCCCGCAGTACCCGCTGATCGTCGACCCGGGCGCCTACATAGCCCACCAGGGCGACGTCCGGCAGTCCTTCCAGTCGGGCGTGACGTTCCGCACGTTCCTCGGTGAGGGCGGCGGCGAGGCCTTCCAGATCCGCTTCGAGGGCGACGGACTGGTGTACGTGCAGCCGAGCGAGCGGAACACGATCGCGGGGGATCTGTAGTCATGGCCTTCCGAGAGGTCAACTCCAAGATGGTCGAGGCGACCGTGCTGCCCGGCCAGCGGCTGTTCAGCCAGCGCGGCGCGATGCTCGCCTACCAGGGGGAGGTGTCCTTCACGCCGAACCTGCAGGGCGGCCAGGGCGGGCTGATGTCGATGGTCGGGCGCCGGGTGACGGGCGAGGCGACCCCGCTGATGACCGTCGAGGGCAGCGGGACCGTCTTCTTCGGGCACGGCGGCCACCACGTCCATGTCATCCACCTCACCGGCGACACCCTCTACGTGGAGGCCGACCGTCTGCTCGCCTTCGAGGGCACGCTCCGGCAGGGCACGATGTTCATGGGCTCGCAGGGCGGGGTGATGGGCCTGGTCCGGGGCCAGGTCACCGGGCAGGGGCTGTTCACCACGACCCTGCAGGGCCAGGGCTCCGTCGCCGTGATGGCGCACGGCGGCGTCTTCGAGATCCCGATCACCCCCCAGCGGCCGGTCCACGTCGACCCGCAGGCGTACGTCGCCCACCACGGCGAGGTCCGCAACAAGCTGTCCACCGCGATCGGCTGGCGCGAGATGGTGGGCCGCGGCTCCGGAGAGGCCTTCCAGCTGGAGCTGAGCGGCAGCGGCACGGTGTACGTCCAGGCCTCGGAGGAGAAGCTGTGAGCGCGCACGGAGGCATGTACGGCACCCCCGGCGGCCCGGTGGTGTACGACCCGATGACGCTGCCCGTCGACGACAACGTGAACGCGTACACGTTCTGCGTCGAGCTCAAGAGCGGGGAGTGGTTCCTGCAGAAGGGGAAGATGATCGCCTACTACGGGGCGATCGAGTTCAACGGCATCGGACACGGCCGACTCGACCGACTTGTCCGTACCTCGTTCCATTCGCCACTGCACGCGAGCGACTGGGTCGTGGCGTCGGGCTCCGGCAAGATGCTGCTGGCCGACCGGGCCTTCGACGTCAACTCCTATGACCTGGACGACGGGAACTTGACCATTCGCGCGGGCAACCTGCTCGCTTTTCAGCCAAGTCTCGCGCTCAAGCAATCGATCGTGCCGGGTTTTCTGACCCTTATCGGAACCGGAAAGTTTGTGGCCGCATCTAACGGGCCGGTGGTGTTCATGGAACCTCCGATCCGGGTCGACCCGCAGGCGCTCGTCGGGTGGGCCGACTGCCCGTCCCCGTGCCATCACTACGACCACGGCTATCTGACGGGTGTGCTGGGCGGTCTACGTGCGATGACGGGCCTCGGCGGGGTGTCCGGGGAGGAGCACCAGTTCGAGTTCGTGGGTGCCGGAACGGTCCTGCTGCAGTCGACGGAGACCCTCATGGGTGAGGCGGCGACGGGGGTCGTCCCGTCCGAACCGGGGGTGCCCGGCGGTGGCGGAACGGGAGCGTTCGGACACGGTCCGCAACCATCGGGCCCACCGCGCCTTCCCGGACAGCTGGGGGACCTCCAGCGTCGCTTCGGGCTGTGAGCGGTAGTCTGCGGAGTGTGACGTCGAACGCGTGCGCACTGTCACACCACCCGAAGTAGTTCGTCATTCAACTTCTTAGGTAGACTTCATTCATGGAGACCGAGACGGCCACGCGCTGGCTGACCGATGCGGAGCAGTGCGCCTGGCGCACCCACCTGGAGGTCAACAGGCTGTTGACGTACCAGCTGGAGAAGGATCTGCAGCCGTTCGGCCTGACGATGAACGACTACGAGATCCTCGTCAATCTGTCCGAATCGGACGACGTACGGATGCGGATGAGCGATCTCGCCTCCGCGACCCTGCAGTCCAAGAGCCGGCTCTCGCACCAGATCACACGGATGGAGAACGCGAACCTGGTGCGCCGCGAGAACTGCGAGTCGGACCGGCGCGGGCTGTACGCCGTACTGACCGAGCACGGTATGGAGACGATGAAGAAGGTGGCCCCGCACCATGTGGCGTCCGTGCGGCGGCACTTCATCGATCTGCTGTCACCGGAGGCACTGATAGAGCTGGACAAGGCACTCAAGCCGATCGCCGAGCATCTGCGCGGCCAGCGCGGACGCCCGTGACCGCGGGCGTCCGGCGCCAGCGGAGCTGACGGCGGCCATCACCTGCCCGGCACCGCACCGTCGCCGCCCCGCCGGGCATCACCCGGCGGGGCGGCGACGGCCGGCACGGGCCCTCACTCCTGGGGGACGGCGCGTTCCGTGCCCCTCGCGCTGGCCGTGCCCCGCGCCACGGCCAGCGCCGTCAGCAGCATCACCCCACCGGTCACCGCGAAGCACGGCCCCGGTGGCAGCCACCCGACCAGCACCCCGGCGACCGCGGCACCCGCCGTGCCCCCCGCGTTGACGGCCGTGTTGACCCACGCCCCGGCCCGGACCCGGGCCCCGGGCGCCGCGGCCTCGTCGGCGATGAGGTACGCGGTGGTGATCAGCGGGGAGACGAACAGTCCCCCGGCCGCCACCGCCAGGGCGAGCGTGCCCACCCCGGTCGCCAGCCCGGCGGCGCACAGCACCAGTCCGAGTCCGGCCGCCTGCAGGGGCAGTCGCGTCCCGGCGGCGGCCCGCCACGCGACGGCCCCGTTGAGCAGCCCGCCGACGGCGCTCCCGGCGGACAGGGCGGCGAGCACCCAGGCCGCGCCGCCGTCACGGCCGTGTGCCTGGGCGAAGGCGACCACCAGCAGCTCGACCACGCCCAGCGCGAGTCCGACCCCCGCGGCGGCGGCCACCGGCCGCCCCAGCCCCCGCAGCACCCGTCGCCCGGCCGGGGGCCGGTCCGGTGTGCGCTCGCCGGCCGGTACCGCCCGCACCGCGGGAGACGACACGAACCCCGCCGTCCCCACCGCCATCAGCGCCGCCCCGGCGAGGACGCCCACGGCCGGCGGAGCGAACCCGACGACCCCGCCGACCAGCAGGGGCCCCGACACGAACAGCAGTTCCTCGGCGACGCCGTCGAGGCTGTAGGCGCGCTGCAGCAGCGCCCGGTCCGGGGCGAGCCGCCCCCACACGGCCCGCATGGTGGGCCCGAGCGGCGGCGTACAGGTCCCGGCGGCGGCCGTCACGGCACCGAGGACCAGCGGCGGGACGGCGCCCGGGCGCCAGAGCAGCACGGCCAGCAGCACCAGGAGCGCGGTGTGGGCCGCGGCCATCGGCACGAGCGCCCGCCGCGGCCCGTACCGGTCGATGAGCGCCGCCCGGGCCGGCGACAGGAAGACGCTGGTGGCGGAGAACAGGGCCATGACGGTGCCCGCCACGGCGTACGAACCGCGGGCCCGGGTCACGGCGAGCATCAGGGCCAGCGGGACGACGCCGTACGACAGTCTGCCGAGCAGGGCGGCGGCGAAGGTGCGGCGCGCGTGCGGGACGCGCAGGACGGCGGCGTACGAGGGCCTGGGCCCTGGCGAAGGGTGCGTGGACACGCTGAAGGTTCCTCTGTGGGAGGCGGAAGAGCGGACGCCGAGGGACGCGGCGGCCGTGTGTCAGGCCCCGCGGTCCGGTGCGTGCTCTACGCCATGAAGAGGAACATGCCGGTCAACCTAGCAGCATGATCGGCGCGTCGGCAGCCCTCAGCCCTCCGTCAGTCCCGCGACCAGCTCGTCCGCCGCGCGGTACGGGTCCAGTTCGCCCGCGACGATGCGCTCCGCGAGGGCGCTGAGGCGGCGGTCTCCGTGCAGGTCGCCGATGCGTTCGCGCAGTGCGGTGACGGCGATGGTCTCCACCTCGCGGGCCGCGCGGGCCGCGCGGCGCTCGGCGAGCACGCCGTGCTCCTCCATCCACGCGCGGTGCTTCTCCAGGGCCTCGACGACCTCGTCGACGCCCTCGGCGCGGGCCGCGACCGTCTTCACGATCGGCGGCCGCCAGTCGCCGGGGCCGCGGGACTCGCCGAGGCCCAGCATGTGGTTCAGCTCGCGGGCGGTGGCGTCGGCGCCGTCCCGGTCCGCCTTGTTGACGACGTACACGTCGCCGATCTCCAGGATGCCCGCCTTCGCCGCCTGGATGCCGTCGCCCATGCCGGGGGCCAGCAGCACCACACTCGTGTCCGCCTGGGAGGCGATCTCGACCTCCGACTGGCCGACGCCGACGGTCTCGACCAGGATCACGTCGCAGCCGGCCGCGTCGAGGACGCGGATCGCCTGCGGCGCGGCCCAGGCGAGGCCGCCCAGGTGGCCCCGGGTGGCCATGGAGCGGATGTAGACGCCGGGGTCGGAGGCGTGCTCCGACATACGGACGCGGTCGCCGAGCAGGGCGCCGCCCGAGAACGGCGAGGACGGATCGACGGCCAGGACGCCGACCCGTTTGCCCTGTTTGCGGTACGCCGTGACAAGCGCGGAGGTGGAGGTCGACTTGCCGACACCCGGGGAACCCGTCAGGCCCACCACGTAGGCGTTGCCGGTCAGCGGGGCCAGCGCCGCCATGACCTCCCTGAGCTGCGGGGACGCCCCCTCCACGAGGGAGATCAGCCGGGCCACGGCGCGCGGCCGGCCTTCCCTGGCCAGGGCCACCAGAGAGGAGACGTCCTGCATCAAACAGCTCCGTTCACTTCTGCGACGTACCGTCAACGACGTACAGGGAGGTCAGGCCTTCGGCACCCGCACGATGAGTGCGTCACCCTGGCCGCCGCCACCGCACAGCGCGGCCGCGCCGACACCGCCGCCGCGGCGCTTGAGTTCGAGCGCCAAGTGGAGCACGAGACGGGCGCCGGACATGCCGATCGGGTGACCCAGGGCGATCGCACCACCGTTCACGTTCACCTTTTCGGTGGACACGCCGAGGTCCTTCATTGACTGCACGGCGACGGCGGCGAAGGCCTCGTTGATCTCGATGAGGTCGAGGTCGGAGACCTCCAGGCCCTCCTTCTTCAGGGCGTGCTGGATGGCGTTGGACGGCTGGGACTGCAGGGAGTTGTCCGGCCCCGCCACGTTGCCGTGCGCGCCGATCTCGGCGAGCCAGTGCAGGCCCAGCTCCTCGGCCTTGGCCTTGCTCATCACGACCACGGCCGCCGCACCGTCCGAGATCTGCGAGGAGGAGCCCGCGGTGATCGTGCCCTCGCGGGAGAACGCAGGTCGCAGCTTGCCCAGCGACTCGGCCGTGGTGTCGCCGCGGATGCCCTCGTCCTTGCTGAAGAGCACCGGGTCGCCCTTGCGCTGCGGGATCTCCACGGGGGTGATCTCGGCCTCGAACAGGCCGTTCTTCTGCGCGGCGGCGGCCCGCTGGTGGGACAGGGCGGCGATCTCGTCCTGCTCGGGGCGGGCGATGCCCAGGCGGGTGTTGTGCTTCTCCGTGGACTCGCCCATGGCGATGCCCTCGAAGGAGTCGGTCAGACCGTCGTGGGCCATGGCGTCGAGCATCTGGACCGCGCCGTACTTG
The DNA here is from genome assembly GCF_014649495.1 of Streptomyces filipinensis. Taxonomy (GTDB): domain Bacteria; phylum Actinomycetota; class Actinomycetes; order Streptomycetales; family Streptomycetaceae; genus Streptomyces; species Streptomyces filipinensis. Next base: position 44,722 of record NZ_BMTD01000027.1, read on the forward strand.
AAGCCCTCGCGGGACTTCGGCAGCAGGTGCGGGGCGTTGGTCATGGACTCCTGGCCGCCGGCCACGACGATGTCGAACTCGCCGGCGCGGATCAGCTGGTCGGCGAGCGCGATGGCGTCCAGGCCGGACAGACACACCTTGTTGATGGTGAGCGCCGGGACGTTCATCGGGATGCCGGCCTTCACGGCGGCCTGCCGGGCCGGGATCTGGCCGGCGCCGGCCTGCAGCACCTGGCCCATGATCACGTACTGCACCTGGTCGCCGCCGATCCCCGCACGGTCGAGGGCGGCCTTGATCGCGAAGCCGCCCAGGTCGGCGCCGGAGAAGGACTTGAGGGAGCCCAGCAGTCGTCCCATGGGCGTGCGCGCGCCCGCGACGATCACCGAGCTGGTCGTTCCAGAAGGCATGAGCTGCGATCCCCTTACCGGCCTGCACAGGCCGAGGAGTGAACGAGGGTTTACTTCGAATGTACTGAGCGGTAGAGCACGCCGTCATCGGCCTTACGGTGTGATCGCGCGCACGTTGCGTAACCAGGCGAGGAGCGCTGCACTGAATCCATGCTGACGCGAATCGACCACATCGGGATCGCCTGTCACGACCTCGACGCGACCGTCGAGTTCTACCGGGCCACGTACGGCTTCGAGGTGTTCCACACCGAGGTCAACGAGGAGCAGGGCGTGCGCGAGGCCATGCTCAAGATCAACGAGACCTCGGACGGCGGCGCCTCCTACCTCCAGCTGCTGGAGCCGACCCGCGAGGACTCCACGGTCGCCAAGTGGCTCGCGAAGAACGGGGAGGGCGTCCACCACATCGCCTTCGGCACGGCGGACGTGGACACCGACTCGGCGGCGATCCGGGACAAGGGCGTACGCGTGCTGTACGACGAGCCCCGGCGCGGCTCGATGGGCTCGCGGATCACCTTCCTGCACCCCAAGGACTGCCACGGTGTCCTGACAGAACTGGTCACTTCCGCCCCTGTTGAGTCGCCCGAGCACTGACCCCCGTACATATGGGCCGGTAGGGTTGGGGGCGGTCGTCCTTTCAACCGGGGCGACCGCATGCCGGGGTCCGGGTTTCGGGGGACGAGCGTCGGGGCAGCAGCCCGTGCTCCGCCGTTGATCTGACACCATTCCCCGGGGGCCCCGTTCGGCGGAGGACGAGGCTCGTTGGAGAAGCTGACCAGGGGACGGATGGGACCGCGCAGTGCGGGGCTACGAGAGCCAGGAGCGAGAGCCGGCGGCTGACGTCGACCACCTCTCTCGGTTCGAGGCCGAGATGAAGCGGCTGAGGACCGAGCGGGAGAAGGCGATCCAGCACGCCGAGGACCTCGGCTACCAGGTCGAGGTGCTGCGCGCCAAGCTGCACGAGGCGCGCCGCACCTTGATGACCAGGCCCGCCTTCGACGGCGGCGACATCGGCTATCAGGCCGAGCAGTTGCTCCGTAATGCCCAGATGCAGGCCGACCAGCTGCGTCAGGACGCCGAACGGGAGCTCAGCCAGGCCCGCGCGCAGACCCAGCGCATCCTGCAGGAGCACGCCGAGCAGGCCGCCCGGCTCCAGGCGGAGCTGCACCAGGAGGCGGTGACCCGGCGCCAGCAGCTGGACCAGGAGCTGGCCGAGCGCCGCGCCACCGTCGAGTCGCACGTCAACGAGAACGTGGCCTGGGCGGAGCAGCTGCGCGCCCGCACCGAGCAGCAGGCCCGTCGGCTGCTGGAGGAGTCCCGCGCCGAGACCGAGCAGGCGATGGCCGCCGCCCGCGCGGAGGCCGAGCGGCTGACCCGGGAGGCCCGGGAGCGGCTGCAGAGCGACGCCGAGGCGGCCCGCGCGGAGGCCGAGCAGCTCCTGCGCCGCGCCCGCACGGACGCCGAGCGCCTGCTGAACGCGGCCTCCACGCAGGCCCAGGAGGCCACCGACCACGCCGAGCAGCTGCGCACCGCCACTGTCACCGAGTCGGACGCCGCGCGCCGGCAGGCCGCCGAGCTGAGCCGGGCCGCCGAGGAGCGGATGGCGGCGGCCGAGGAGGCGCTGCGCAAGGCGCAGGCCGAGGCCGAGAAGCTGCAGACGGAGGCCAAGGAGGCCGCCGCCAAGGCGCTCGCCGGCGCCGAGGCCGCCAACGAGACGCGTACGCGCACGGCGAAGGAGCAGGTCGCCCGGCTGGTCGAGGAGGCCACCAAGGAGGCCGAGCAGACCAGGTCCGATGCCGAGCAGCTGGTCGCGGACGCCCGTGCCGAGGCCGAGAAGATCCTCGCGGAGGCCTCCGAGAAGGCCCGGACGGTCACCGCCGAGGAGAGCGCGACCCAGCTGTCGAAGGCGGCCAAGACCGCCGAGGACGTGCTCAACAAGGCGTCCGAGGAAGCCAAGCGGACCACCAGGGCCGCCGCCGAGGAGGCCGAGCGGATCCGTACGGAGGCCGAGGCCGAGGCGGACCGGCTGCGCGCCGAGGCGCACGACATCGCCGAGCAGCTCAAGGGCGCGGCGAAGGACGACACCAAGGAGTACCGCGCCAAGACGGTCGAGCTGCAGGAGGAGGCCCGCCGGCTGCGCGGCGAGGCCGAGCAGCTGCGCGCCGACGCGGTCGCCGAGGGCGAGTCGATCCGTGCGGAGGCCCGCCGGGAGGCGGTCGCGCAGATCGAGGAGGCGGCCAGGTCCGCCGAGGAGCTGCTGGCCAAGGCCAAGGCGGACGCCGACGAGCTGCGGCAGACCGCGACCGCCGACAGCGAGAGGGTCCGCACCGAGGCCATCGAGCGGGCCACCGGCCTGCGCCGGCAGGCGGACGAGACCCTGGACCGCGCCCGCAAGGAGGCCGAACGGCTGCGCGCCGAGGCCGACGAGCAGGTCGAGACGGTCCGGACGGACGCCGAGACCGCCGCGCGCGAGCTGCGCGAGGAGACCGAGCGGATCATCGAGGCGCGCCGCACCGAGGCCGCCGAGGAGCTGACACGGCTGCAGACGGAGGCGCAGGAGCGGCTCGCGTCGGCCGAGCAGGCCCTGACGGACGCCCGCGAGGAGGCCGCCCGGATCCGCCGGGAGGCCGCCGAGGAGGCCGAGCGGCTGCGCACGGAGTCGGCGGAACGGATCCGTACGCTCCAGCAGCAGGCCGAGACCGAGGCGGACCGGCTGCGGACCGAGGCCGCGGCCGACGCGTCCGCCTCCCGCGCCGAGGGCGAGGCCGTCGCCGTACGGCTGCGCTCCGAGGCCGCCGCCGAGGCCGAGCGGCTGAAGGCGGAGGCGCAGGACACCGCGGACCGGGTGCGCGCGGAGGCGCAGGCCGCCGCCGAGCGGCTCGCCACGGAGGCGTCCGAGACGCTGGCCGCCGCCCAGGAGGAGGCCGCCCGGCGCCGCCGCGAGGCCGAGGAACTCCTCGGTGCGGCCCGCGACGAGGCCGACGAGGAACGCCGGCGGGCCCGCGAGCAGAGCGAGGAGCTGCTGGCCTCCGCCCGCAGGCGGGTCGAGGAGGCGCAGGCCGAGGCGACCCGCCTGGTGGAGGAGGCCGACCGGCGCGCCACCGAGATGGTGGCCGCCGCCGAGCAGCACGCCCAGCAGGTGCGGGACTCCGTCGCCGGGCTGCACGAGCAGGCGCAGGAGGAGATCACCGGGCTGCGCTCGGCCGCCGAGCACGCCGCGGACCGTACGAAGCGGGAGGCCGAGGAGGAGGCGGACCGGGTCCGCGCCGACGCCTACGCCGAGCGGGAGCGGGCGAGCGAGGACGCCGGCCGGGTCCGGCGCGCCGCGCACGAGGAGTCGGAGGCCGCCAAGGCGCTGGCCGAGCGTACGGTCACGGAGGCGATGGCGGAGGCCGAGCGGCTGCGCTCGGACGCGTCCGACTACGCCCAGCGGGTGCGCACCGAGGCGTCGGACGCGCTCGCCGAGGCCGACCAGGCGGCGGCCCGCACCCGGGCGGACGCCCGCGAGGACGCCAACCGGATCCGTTCGGACGCGGCGACCCAGGCGGACACCCTCATCACCGAGGCGAGCAACGAGGCGGAGCGGCTCACGACCGAGACGCTCGCGGAGGCCGACCGGGTGCGCACCGAGGCGCTGACCGAGGCCGAGCGGCTGCAGACGGAGACCGTGGCCGAGGCCGAGCGGCTGCAGACGGAGACCGTGGCCGAGGCCGAGCGGGTGCGCACCGAGGCTCTGGCCGAGGCGGACCGGGTGCGCGCGGAGGCGCTGGCGAACGCCGAGCAGCTCATCGGGGACGCCACCGGCGAGGCCGAGCGGCTGCGGGCCGAGGCCGCCGAGACCGTCGGTTCGGCGCAGCAGCACGCCGAGCGGGTGCGGGCGGACGCCGAGCAGCTGAAGGCGGACGCGGAGGCCACGGCGGAACGGCTCGTCAACTCCGCGCGCGAGGAGGCCGAGCGGACCCTGGACGAGGCCCGCAAGGACGCCAACAAGCGGCGCTCGGAGGCGGCCGAGCAGGTCGACACGCTCATCACCGAGACCACGGCGGAAGCGGACAAGCTGCTCACCGAGGCCCAGCAGCAGGCGCTGAAGACCACCGCGGACGCGGAGTCGCAGGCCGACGCGATGGTCGGCGCGGCGCGCAGCGAGGCCGAGCGGATCGTCTCCGAGGCGACCATCGAGGGCAACACCGCGGTGGAGAAGGCCCGCACGGACGCCGACGAGCTGCTGGTCGGTGCCCGCCGGGACGCCACCGCGATCAGGGAGCGGGCGCAGGAGCTGCGCGACCGCATCACCACCGAGATCGAGGAGCTGCACGAGCGGGCGCGGCGCGAGGCCGCCGAGACGATGAAGTCCACCGGCGACCGCTGTGACGCGCTCATCCAGGCCGCCGAGGAGCAGCTGGCCAAGGCGGAGGCGAAGGCCAAGGAGCTGGTCTCGGACGCCAACTCCGAGGCGGGCAAGGTGCGCATCGCCGCCGTCAAGAAGGCGGAGGGGCTGCTCAAGGAGGCCGAGCAGAAGAAGGCCAGCCTCGTCAAGGAGGCCGAGGAGCTGAAGGCCGAGGCGATCCGCGAGGCGCGGCGCACGGTCGAGGAGGGCAAGCGCGAGCTGGAGATCCTGGTGCGCCGGCGCGAGGACATCAACGCCGAGATCTCCCGGGTCCAGGACGTGCTGGAGGCGCTCGAATCCTTCGAGGCCCCGGCGGCCGGCAAGGAGGGCGGGGTCAAGGCCGGTGCGACGATCGGTGCCCCCCGATCGGGTGGCAAGTCGTCAGAGGGCTAGCGCTCGGGGTACGTTCCGGTGTCTTCTGGGGGCTTTGCCCCACTCATTGGCAAGCCGTCCTGCGGTCAGCCACTCAAAAGTGGTGCCATTCTCCAGATCAAAACCGTATCCGCTCGATGACACACCGCTTCGGCCCCTAGGATTCCCCTATCACCTCACCGGTCTCATTCGACAGGAACCCCATGAGCGACACTTCCCCCTACGGCTTCGAGCTTGTGCGGCGTGGGTACGACCGCGCTCAGGTGGACGAACGTATCTCCAAGCTCGTCTCCGACCGTGACAGCGCTCTCGCCCGCATCACCGCCCTGGAGAAGCGCATCGAGGAACTGCACCTCGAGACGCAGAACGCCCAGGCCCAGGTCACCGACGCCGAGCCGTCGTACGCGGGTCTCGGCGCGCGGGTCGAGAAGATCCTGCGCCTGGCCGAGGAAGAGGCCAAGGAGCTCCGTGAGGAGGCCCGGCGGGCGGCCGAACAGCACCGCGACCTCGCCGAGTCGGCGGCCCAGCAGGTCCGCAACGACGCCGAGACCTACGCCGCGGAGCGCAAGGCCAAGGCCGAGGACGAGGGCGTCCGGATCGTCGAGAAGGCCAAGGCCGACGCCTCCCAGCTGCGTGCCGAGGCGCAGAAGGACGCGCAGTCCAAGCGCGAGGAGGCGGACGCCCTCTTCGAGGAGACCCGTGCCAAGGCCGCGCAGGCCGCCGCCGACTTCGAGACGAACCTCGCCAAGCGTCGCGAGCAGTCCGAGCGCGACCTGGCCTCGCGTCAGCAGAAGGCCGAGAAGCGGCTGGCGGAGATCGAGCACCGCGCCGAGCAGCTGCGTCTGGAGGCGGAGAAGCTGCGCACGGACGCCGAGCGCCGCGCCCGCCAGACGGTGGAGACGGCCCAGCGCCAGGCCGAGGACATCGTGGCCGACGCCAACGCCAAGGCCGACCGGATCCGTTCGGAATCCGAGCGCGAGCTGGCGGCGCTCACCAACCGCCGCGACAGCATCAACGCGCAGCTGACCAACGTCCGCGAGATGCTGGCCACGCTGACCGGCGCGGCGGTCGCCGCCGCGGGCACGACCACCGACGACGAGCCCATTTCCCGCGGGGTGCCGGCGCAGCAGTCCCGGTAGGCCGTACGGCACGTCGACGCCTTCAGGGGCGGAGGGACCTGGTCCCCCCGCCCCTTTCGGCGTGCCCACCCGCCTCTCAAGTGGCAGAGGTCCGGAGCCGGTCATAGCGTGGCCGCATGATCGAACTGGCGGGGCTGACCAAGCGGTACGGCGAGAAGGTGGCGGTCGACGACCTCACCTTCTCGGTCAGACCCGGCATCGTCACCGGTTTCCTCGGCCCCAACGGTGCCGGGAAGTCCACGACCATGCGGATGATCCTCGGGCTCGATCACCCCACCGCCGGCGACGTGCGCGTCGACGGCGTGCACTACCGGCGGCTGAAGGACCCGCTGACCCGCATCGGCGCGCTGCTGGACGCCAAGGCCGTGCACGGCGGGCGCAGCGCCTACCACCATCTGCTGTGCCTCGCGCAGAGCAACGGCGTCCCGGAGCGCCGGGTGGCCGAGGTGCTGGACACCGTCGGGCTCACCGCCGTGGCGCGGAAGAAGGCCAAGGGGTTCTCGCTGGGCATGGGCCAGCGGCTGGGGATCGCCGCGGCCCTGCTCGGGGACCCACGGATCCTGATGTTCGACGAGCCGGTGAACGGACTGGACCCCGAGGGCATCCACTGGATCCGGAACCTGATGAAATCGCTGGCCGCGCAGGGGCGGACGGTGTTCGTGTCGAGCCATCTGATGAGCGAGATGGCGCTGACCGCCGACCACCTGGTGGTCATCGGACAGGGACGGCTGCTCGCGGACACCTCCATGGCGGACTTCATCCGGCAGAACGCGCGGTCGTACGTCCGGATCCGGTCGCCGCAGCGCGAGCGGCTGCTCGATGTGCTGCACGAGGACGGGATCACCGTCGTGGAGGCGGGCGCGGGCGCGCTGGAGGTGGAGGGCGACAAGGCCGGGCGGATCGGCGAGCTGGCGGCGCGGTACGGGATCGTGCTGCACGAGCTGAGCCCGCGGCAGGCCTCGCTGGAGGAGGCGTTCATGCAGCTGACGGCCCAGGCGGTGGAGTACCACGCGCACACCGGCCCGGATCCCGCGCCGCAGGCCTGGGGGGCCGGCTGGAAGGGGGCCGAGTGATGACGGCCGTGCGGGTGATCCGCTCCGAGTGGACCAAGATCCGGTCGGTGGCCTCCACGGTGTGGACGCTGTCGCTGGCCGGGGTCGTCACCGTCGCCCTCGGGATGCTGATCGCCGGGCTGACGCGGAGCCAGTTCGACTCGATGCCGGCGCGGCAGCGGCTGTCGTTCGATCCGACCTTCGTGTCCTTCGCGGGCATGACCCTCGGCCAGCTCGCGCTGATCGTGTTCGGGGTGCTGGTCGTCTCGAACGAGTACAGCACCGGCATGATCCGGGTCTCGCTGGCGGCCGTTCCGCAGCGCGCCACCTTCCTGTTCAGCAAGATCGCGGTGGCCACCGGGCTCGCGCTGGTGGTCGGCATGGCCACGAGCTTCGCCGCGTTCCTCCTCGGTCAGGCGATGCTCGGCTCCCACCGGGCGCGGCTCGGCGACCCCGGGGTGCTGCGGGCGGTGCTCGGCGGCGGGCTGTACATGACGCTGATCGTGGTGTTCTCCATGGGAGTCGCCGCGATGCTGCGCTCCCCGATGCTGTCGCTCGGCATCCTGATGCCGTTCTTCTTCCTGATCTCCAACGTCCTCGGCAATGTGGACGCCACGAAGAAGATCGGCCGGTTCCTGCCGGACCAGGCGGGCAGCCGGATCATGCAGGTGGTGCCCAGGGTGGGTGACGACGCTCCCTACGGGCCCTGGGGCGGGCTCGGGATCATGGCGCTCTGGGTGGTCGCCGCGGTCGCCGGCGGGTACGTCCTCCTCAAGCGCAGAGACGCTCAGTAGACGGCATCCACACGTACCGTAGTGTTCTGGCTTTACTTTCTTTTGGGTGGAACCGTCAGCGACTCGATATCCTCCTAACCCTTACGGGGGCGTGTGCCCCGCTGTCCTGAACCTTTCGATGGGTGCGGAGCATGATCGAGGCTGTCGGCCTGACCAAGCGCTACGGCGACAAGACCGCCGTGTACAACCTTTCCTTCCAGGTGCGGCCAGGAGCCGTCACCGGCTTCCTCGGGCCGAACGGCTCGGGCAAGTCGACGACGATGCGGATGATCCTCGGCCTGGACAACCCGACGTCCGGGTCGGTGACGATCGGCGGGCACCCGTACCGGAGGCTGCCCAACGCACCCCGCCAGGTCGGGGCGCTGCTCGACGCCAAGGCCGTGCACGGTGGCCGGTCCGCCCGCAACCACCTGCTGAGCCTCGCCCAGCTGTCCGGCATTCCCGCCCGGCGGGTGGACGAGGTGCTCGGGGTCGTCGGCCTGCAGGAGGTGGCGAAGAAGCGCTCCAAGGGCTTCTCGCTCGGCATGGGCCAGCGCCTCGGCATCGCCGCCGCGCTGCTCGGCGACCCGCAGGTGCTGCTGTTCGACGAGCCGGTCAACGGCCTCGACCCGGAGGGCATCCTCTGGGTCCGCAACCTGATGAAGGCCCTCGCCGCCGAGGGCCGTACGGTCTTCGTCTCCTCGCACCTGATGAGCGAGATGGCGCTGACCGCCGACCACCTCATCGTCATCGGGCGCGGCCAGCTGCTCGCCGACATGAGCGTGAAGGACTTCATCTCGGCCAACTCCGCCGACTTCGCGCGCGTGCGCACCCCCGACAGCGAGCCCCAGCTGCGCGAGAAGCTCGGCACCGCGCTCACCGAGGCGGGCGGCCATGTGCTGCCGGAGCAGGACGGCGCGCTGCGCGTGACCGGGCTGCCGCTGCCCCGGATCAGCGACCTCGCGCACGAGGCGGACGTACGGCTGTGGGAGCTGTCGCCGCACCAGGCCTCGCTGGAGGAGGCGTACATGCGGATGACGCAGGGCGCCGTGGACTACCGCTCGACCATCGACCAGAAGGCGGGCCTGCAGCAGCCGCTGCCGCCCGGCGCCCAGCCGCCCATGCCGGTGCCCGGCCAGGGCCAGCCCGGCTGGTACGCCCCGCCGCCGCCCCAGCAGGGCGGGCAGCCCTTCGCGATGCCGCAGGGACCCTCGGGACCGTACGGCGGCGCGCAACAGGGCGCCTACGCCGCTCCCGGCGCCCCGGCCGCCGACGCCGCCAACCCGTACGCCCAGCCGGCCCCCCAGGCCCAGCCGGTCCCGCAGGCGCAGCAGGCCCCGAAGGACCGGACGGCGATCCTGACGCCGCAGGCGCAGCCGGCCGCTCCGGCCCCGCAGGAGCAGCCCGCCGCCACGGCCCCCGCGGCACCGACCGCGCCGCAGCAGGCGCCCGCGGCCGCTCCCTCCGCCCCCGCCGACCTGACCAAGCCCGAGGACGCCCGATGAGCACCCACCAGCCCCCGATGCCGCAGGCCCCCGCAGCCGCGCCCGACTGGCAGGCGGCGCCCGGCGGGTCGTACCCCGGTTACACCTCGCCGATCCCGGTCGTGCGCACCCACCTCGGGCACGCCCTGGCCTCCGAGTGGACGAAGATCAAGTCGGTGCGCTCGACGGTGTGGACGCTCGGTGTGTTCATGCTGCTCGTCGTCGGTATAGGCGTGCTGACCGCCTCGGTGGTCAACGCGAACTCCTCCAACGGCGTGGACGGCCAGAACGCGCTGCAGTTCGGGTTCTTCGGTCTGCTCCTGGGCAGCATGTGCATCATCACGCTCGGGGTGCTGACCACCGCCTCGGAGTACGGCACGGGCATGATCCGTACGACGATGACCGCGTGCCCGAGCCGCGTGCGGGTGCTCGCCGCCAAGTCCGTCGTCTTCTTCGCCCTCGCCTTCGTGGTCACCCTCGCCACGTCGTCCTTCGTGGCCATGGTCCAGGTGTCCATGCTGAGCGGCTCCGGCACCATCAGCCCGACCGGCGGCGAGTGGGCCAAGGCGACCCTCGGCATCAGCCTCTACATCGCCCTGCTCGGACTGCTCTCGCTGCTCATCGGTTCGATCATCCGGCACTCCGCGGGCGCCATCACGATCATGATCGGCGCCGTGCTGGCCCCTCTGGTGATCGCTCTGTTCATGGCCTCGCAGTCGCTGGAGAAGGTCCGCGAGTGGCTGCTGGAGTACTCGATCCCGAGCCAGATGAGCTGCTTCTACGACAACACCCTGAGCCGTTCCGGCCCCACGGGCTGGGACCCGCTGTGGATCATGCTGGGCCTGACGGCGGCCGCGTTCGCCGGCGCCTACGCGCTCCTGCAGAAGCGGGACGTGTAGCGGCGGGGCGTTCAGAACCTCGGCGCGTTACGGGACCGCTGCACCCGCGTGGTGCGGCGGTCCTTCGCGTTCCAGCACGCCTTGTGCCAGTGGCGGCGGTCGTCGACGCCCGCGTGCTCGGGCCAGGCCACCACGTGCGGGACGCCGGAGGGGATCACCTGGTCGCAGCCCGGGCAGCGATAGCTCTTGCCCTCGGAGCTCGCCCCGGCGACATGCCGTACGCTCCACTCCTCGCCCTGCCAGCTCTCGGTCGACTGCCACCCGCCGTACCGGCCGGTGCGGTCGTCCTCGGCGCTCCGGCCCGACGATCCGGCTGCCTTCGGTCGGTTGCGACGCGGGGACACGGGACACCTCTCGGGGCTATACAGGAAGCAGGACTGCATCCAGCCTACGCGGCGCCGACAGGGGTACGCGTACGGAACCAACCCGTACAAGTTCCCCTCCACGGGGCCCCATTCTGCAGACAATCCGCAAATCTCTCCGCCAGGCCGTGTCCTGGGCACGTGTCAGACGGTTATGCGGGTGGGGGAGCTCCGGGTCGGAGCCAAGGAAGCAGGAAATGCGATGTACGTAGGTAGTTTTGTGCTGGGCGCCCAGTTCCCGGGCCAGGGCCCCGGGGAGGCCCTGCACCGGGCGGTCCGCTCGGCGGAGGTGACCGAGGAGGCCGGGCTGGACGCGGTGTGGCTGGCCGAGCACCACTTCGTGCCGTACGGCACCTGCCCGTCCGCCGTCACCCTGGCCGCCCTGCTGCTCGGCCGCACCCGCCGCATCCGCGTCGGCACGGCGGTCAGCGTGCTGCCCACCGCCCATCCCGTCGCCCTCGGCGAGCAGGCCGCGCTGCTGCACCTGACGAGCGGCGGACGGTTCACGCTGGGCGTGGGCCGCGGCGGGCCCTGGGTGGACCTGGAGGTCTTCGGCACGGGCCTGGAGGCGTACGAACAGGGGTTCCCCGAGTCGCTCGATCTGCTGCTGCGCTGGCTGCGCGAGCCGCGCGTGGCGGCCTCCGGCGAGCGGTACGCGTTCCGCGAGGTGCCCGTCGTACCGCGCCCCTCGGAGGCGCTGACGGAGACGCCCGGCCCGGAGGTCGTCGTCGCCTGCACCTCCCCGTCGAGCGTGCGGCTGGCCGCCGAGCGCGGGCTGGCGATGCTGCTCGGCATGCACGTCGGGGACGAGGAGAAGGCCGAGATGGTCGCCCTGTGGCGGCGCTCGGCCCGCGCGGCGGGCCGGCCGGCCGAGGAGATCGCGGGCGCCGCGCACGTCTCGGCCGGGGTGTGCCAGCTCGCCGACCGCCGCACGGACGCCGCGGAGACCCTGCTGAAGGCGATGCCGGGCTGGCTGAAGCAGGGCCTGGAGGCGCATGTGACGGTCGACGGGCGGGAGCGCGCGATGCGCGACCCGCACGCCTACACCGAGCTGCTGTGCGGCCTGCACCCGGTCGGCACCCCACGGCTCGCCGCCGACCGGCTCGCGGCCACCTCGGAGCGCACCGGCATCTCCCGCTTCGCCCTCCTCGTGGAGGGCTCGGGCGATCTCGCCGCGACGGAGGAGAACCTCCGGCGGCTGGGCACCGAGGTGCTGCCCCAGCTGCGCTGAGCCGCCCTCCGACTCCCCGGCCGCCTTGGGGGCTTGCCGCCCCAGCACTGAATGCACCTCCCGCGGGTGGAGCGGCAAGCAAGCGGCTCACTGCCTCTGCCGTGCCGGGGCTGCGCGTCAGCAGTCCCGAAGCTCCGGCGACTGGTTCAGCAACTGGTTGCGCACCGAGGTGAACCGGGCCAACGTCTCGTCCGCCGAGGCGTCCAGCGGGAACACCGCCACGCGGTGGCAGTTCTGGAAGGCCAGCCGCACGCCGAAGTGCCGCTGCAGTGCGCCGCGTATGGCGTCACTCGCGAGCGCACGCAGCAGCTGACCGCGCGCCTGCTCGTCCGGCGGGGGCGTCTGGTTGTCGGCGAACGGGCCGCCATCGACCTTCAGCTGGGCCACCAGGGAGCTGATCATCTCCCATGCGTAGGGCAGGGAGGTCCGGACGCAGTCGACGAATGCTGCTTCGTCGACCTCGCCTCGCTCGGCCTGTTCGAGTAGGGCCGGTGAGACGTCGAGCGACATGGGTACTCCTCTCGCACCCCCGCGGAGCAGGGGTTGCCGGACAGGTAGGGGAGTTCGCGATTTCGAACACGCTCAGTACACACACCGCGACCTCCCGTTCTCTACGGTAGGCAACCGTCGGTGACCACACCAGCAGAACGGGTATATGGAACGGTCCCGTTACGGGCACAATCGGCCAGGGATGAACAAGAGTTTCCAGGGACAATTGGGGCGATACACAGGGAGCGCGATGGGCGAATCGCGTGCACCGGCGCGCGTCGAGTAGCGTTGCCGACCATGCGTCTCGTCATTGCCCGGTGCTCGGTCGACTACGCCGGCCGGCTCACCGCCCACCTGCCCTCGGCGCCCCGCCTGATCCTGGTCAAGGCGGACGGCAGCGTCTCCATCCACGCCGACGACCGGGCCTACAAGCCCCTCAACTGGATGTCGCCGCCCTGCACGCTGAAGGAGGGGACGGGCGAGGACGAGGGCGTCTGGACCGTCGTCAACAAGGCGGGCGAAAAACTGATCATCACGATGGAGGAGATCCTCCACGATTCCTCGCACGAACTCGGCGTGGACCCCGGCCTGATCAAGGACGGCGTGGAGGCGCACCTCCAGGAACTCCTCGCCGACCGCATCGAGACGCTCGGCGAGGGGTACACCCTGATCCGCCGCGAGTACATGACGGCCATCGGCCCGGTGGACATCCTGTGCCGGGACGCGGACGGCCAGACGGTCGCGGTCGAGATCAAGCGGCGCGGCGAGATCGACGGTGTGGAGCAACTCACGCGCTACCTGGAGCTGTTGAACCGCGATCCGCACCTGGCGCCGGTCCGCGGCGTCTTCGCGGCGCAGGAGATCAAGCCGCAGGCCCGGGTCCTCGCCACCGACCGCGGCATCAACTGCCAGATCCTCGACTACGACGCCATGCGGGGCATCGAGGACGACAAGCTCCGCCTGTTCTGACCGAGCCCGCGGCCGGCGGCACGTCCTGTCCGTTCCGCCGGCCGTGCCGGGCTAGATCAGCGGGTCCGGAGACTCCGACGGGCTCTGCGACATCGCCGTGCTCACCGAACTCCGCGGTGCCGTCGGGCCACTCGCCGTGTCCGTCGTGGACGGGGTCGTACCGCCCGTCTGGGTCGGCGTGGGAGTCGTGGGCGAGGTGGACGGCGAGGCCGGCGGCGTGGTGCCGCCCGTGGGCGTCGACCTGCTCGGCGTCGGTGAACCCGGCTCGGTCGACCTCGACCTCGACCTGGACGGGGTCGGAGACGCGCTCCCGCCTCCCGTGCCCCGGCTGTGGCTCGGGGCGGCCGACGGCGACGTGCCCGGCTGGGCCGGCGTCGGCCCGCCGGTCGTGCCGTACGTGCCGGCGGGCCCCGGGTCCGCCGGGCGGGCGGCGCTCGGGGCCGAACCACTGCGCCCCGCCGGGTCCTTCTTCGGGTCCGCGCCGAGGCTGCCGTCGTCCGGGCCCTGGCTCGCCGACGGATTGACGTCCACCTTGCCGGCCGGGTTCTTGCCGGCGTTGTCGTCGGACGTCATGCCGAGCGTGACGACCGTGCCGAGGACGGCGGCGAGCAGCGCCCCCGAGCCGATCGCCACCAGGTTGCGGCGGGCCAGCCGCACAAGGCCCCCGCGCTGCGCCGTGGCGGCCGGGAACCGGTCGGTGACCAGCGGGTCGCCGAAGGGCACGTACGGCGGCGGCGCCGACTCCTCGTGCCGTACCTCCGGCAGCTCCTCCCCCGCCGTCGCCGCGACCCCGGGCACCTCGCCGGAGCGGTCGGCGACCAGCGCGAGGGCCCGTCGGCCGGCGACGGTGCCCCGCTTGTCGGCGAGCGCCCCGCGCAGCCCGATGGACGCCTCCAGCTCGGCGCGGGCCCGGTCGAGCTGTCCGCCACACAGCGCCAGGACACCCAACTCGTGGTGGAAATAGGCCTGTTCCCGCACCTCGCCGGCCAGCCGGGCGGCTTCCGCGCCGGAGCGCAGGGCCCGCTCCCAGGCGCTCCAGCGCAGCGCGGCGGCGAAGGCGGGCGCGGCTGTGCGGGCGAGCCGTACCGCGCAGCTCTCCTCGCCCTCGGCGGACGGGGCCGTCTGCGGGACGGTCGCGGCGAGCGCGGCGAGGACCGCGTCGGCCTCCGCGCACACCCGCTCCGCCGTGACCGACGGATGACCGGCCCACCAGGTGTAGTGCTCCGCGGCGGCGAGGGCCTGCTCCTCGGCGCCCTCGGTGTAGTCGGCGGCCTCCAGCTGCGCCTGCACGCCGGCCGCGAGGCGGTAGCGGGCGCCGACCGGGGAGACCAGTCCGCAGGCGGTCAGCTCGCCGAGGGCGGCGTCGGCGTGGGTGTCGCCGATCAGTGCCGGAAGGTGCGCCTGGTGGGGCACCTCGCCGCCGAGGGCGACGGCGAAGCGCAGGGTGGCGCGGGCGGACGCGCTGAGCCGGGAGGCGAGCAGCGGGGCGGGCGCGGCGGCCTCGCCGAGCGAGGGCAGGGGAACCTCGTCGGCCGTGTCCAGGGGCAGCTCGGCCGGCTCGCGGACGTCCTCGAAGACGCCGTACTCGTCCACCGCCCCGGCGTCGGCCCGCAGCTCGTCGCGCTGCCGGAGCAGGGCGCCGGCCTGGACGAACCGCAGGGGCAGCCCCTCGGACTCGAACCACAGGTCGCCGGCCCAGTTGGCCTCGTCCTCGGTGAGGACCCGGCCGACGGTCCGCTCCAGGATCTCCACGCCGCCGGCGCGGTCGAGGCCGCTGAGGAAGACCTCCTCGACGGCGGACCCGTCGGAGGGCGCCGGCACCTCGGGGGTGGCGCCGATCAGGAACGCGCACTCGGGGGTGGCGTCGAGCAGTTCGTCGAGGGCGGTGCCGCCGAACTCGATGTCGTCCAGGACGACGACCGCGCCGATCTCCCGGGTGAGCGCGCGCAGTTCGTCCGGATCCGGGCGGTACCGCGGGGCGTCGTAGACGGCCTGGACGAGCTCGTGCAGGAGGTCGGCGGTGGTGCGGTGGAATCCGGTGAGCCGGACCACTCCGTCGGGGGCGAGGTCCAGGCAGTCCTCGGCGACGAGGTCGAGCAGCGCGGTACGGCCGGAGCCGCCGGGTCCGGTGAGCCGGACGGAGCGGCCGCGAGCCAGCAGCCGGACCAGGCGCTCGCGTTCGTCCTGTCGTTCCACCAGGGAGAGCGCCGGCTGGGCGGGGCCGGGCGGCACGGGCGGGCGGGCGGCGCGCTCGGCCTCGGCGCGCTCGGCGGCGGTGCGCTTGCGGGGCCTGGCCGGCCGCCGGACCGGCGGGCAGAGCTCTATCTCGCTGCCGTCGACGGGGTTGACGGTCAGCAGCAGGTCGCCGGAGACGAGTTGCGCCGTACGGGCGAGCGCGGGCGTGCTCTGACCGAAGTCGGAGGTGAGGGACTCCCGGGGCGGGCGGCGGCTCGCCGCCTGGCCGTGCTCCTCGGGTCCCCGGTCGATCGGGTCCATGGGTTCCATGGGTTCAAACCCCCCAAAAAGCGTCGTGTGCCCGGATTCCGGCCCCTCCCGGCCTTGTCGCACACCGCGCTGTCGCTTCTGGTCCGGGCCCGCTCGGTCGAGGGTTGCGAGGCGGCGGGCGACCGAACCCTAAACCTTCGGTCAGTATCTCCGACAGGGCGGGGTGCCGTGCGGTCCGAGACGTCACAGTCCGGTGAGGATTGCCCCCGACGTGCGCTTCGGCGGCTGCGCCCGGGTCTCCCCCGTCGCCCCTTTCCCACCCGCTCGCGGCGTTGCGCCCCGGCCGGCGGGTCACACCCGGGGAAGCGACTCGACCCCGATCCCGCCCTCGATGGCGAGGATGCGGTGCAGCCGGGTGGCCACCAGCAGGCGCTGCATCTGCGGCGGGACACCGCGCAGCACCAGACGGCGACCGCAGCGGCCGGCCCGCCGATGGGCACCCATGATCACCCCGAGTCCGGTGGCGTCCCAGGAGTCCAGTTCAGACAGGTCGAGCACCAGGTCGCCGACTCCGTCGTCGACGGCCGAGTGCAGGGCCGTACGGGCGTCCGCCGCGCTGCGGACGTCGAGGCGGCCCCCGACGACCAGCTCGGCGTGGTCGCCCCTGATGTACATAAGCGCTCCCCGTTGAATGCGGTTGGCGTACGCGGTGACGGTGCTGTGCACCGTCTGACTGCGTGAGTGGTGGTGCGGTTGCTGCTTGTAAGCGAACCGATACCGAATTCACCCCGGGGGGTGATGTTCCCGGGGTGAATGTCCGGCGTTGTGTGCGTACGGGCGGGTCTCCGCACTTGGCACGGCTGGTTCTCAGTACTTGTAGAAGCCCTGCCCGCTCTTGCGGCCGATGTCACCGGCGTCCACCATCCGGCGCATCAGCTCCGGCGGGGCGAACTTCTCGTCCTGGGACTCCGTGTAGATGTTGCCGGTGGCGTGCAGCAGGATGTCCACGCCGGTGAGGTCGGCGGTGGCGAGCGGGCCCATGGCGTGGCCGAAGCCCAGCTTGCAGGCCAGGTCGATGTCCTCGGCGGTGGCGACGCCGGACTCGTAGAGCTTGGTCGCCTCCACGACGAGGGCGGAGATGAGCCGGGTCGTCACGAACCCGGCGACATCCCGGTTGACGACGATGCAGGTCTTGCCGACGGACTCGGCGAACTCCCGGGCGGTGGCGAGGGTTTCGTCGCTGGTCTTGTAGCCCCGGACCAGCTCGACGAGCTGCATCATCGGCACCGGCGAGAAGAAGTGGACGCCGACGACCCGCTCGGGGCGCTCGGTGACCGCCGCGATCTTGGTGATCGGGATGGCGGAGGTGTTGGAGGCGAGCACCGCGTCCGACTTCACGATCTTGTCGAGCGTGCGGAAGATCTCGTGCTTGACCTCCAGCTTCTCGAAGACGGCCTCCACGACGACGTCGGCGTCGGCGGCGGCGTCCAGGTCGGTGGTCGCGGTGATGCGGGCCAGGGAGACCTCGGCGTCGTGCGCCTCCATCTTCCCCTTGCTGACGAACTTGTCGTACGAGGCCTTGATGCCGTCGGTGCCACGCTTGAGCGCCTCGTCGGTGACGTCACGCAGGACGACGTCCCAGCCCGCCTGCGCGGCGACCTGAGCGATACCGGATCCCATGAGCCCGGCCCCGATGACCGCAAGCTTCCGTGCCACTCCGACTCCCCTTTGAACGCGCTCCAAGTCTGCTTCTCCGGCGGACCATAGCGCTCCGGCGGCGCTGAGTGAGCGGGAAGTAACGCGTGTCACGCGTCTCAGGGCGTGAGACGCGTGTCACGTCTCGATTCCTTCTGGGTTCGCGCCGGTTGACACTCCGTGGACCCGCCGACGCCGACGTCGCCGGGCCTGGCCGGAAACCGTCAGTCGGCGGCTCGGACCGCGTAGTTCAGGACCCTTTCCGCCAACAAGTCCTCGATGTCGTCCAGCAGTGCCAGGACCTCTCGGGATACTTCGCGCGGTTCGCGCCCCTTGACCATCTCGCGCCCGATGACCGCGATGACCGTGCTGTGGATCCAGCCGATCTGACCCGCCATCAGGTGGGGCAGTTCGTCGTCGGGGGCCGCGCCGGTCTCCTCGCGCAGAGCCTCTTCCAGGTGGGCCTGGACCTCCTGGGCGAGGGCCCACAGACGGGAGCGCAGGGCGGGGGCCTCCTCGATGACCTTCATGAAGGCGGCGTACCCGGGGAGCAGGCCGACCCGGGGGGAGACCGCCTCGACCTCCTCGCGCAGTTCCCGGATGACCGCGAGGGCGGCCGACTCGCCCGCGGGGCGGCCCCGGACCCAGCGGGCGAGCCGGTCGACGACCCCGGCGGAGCGGTCGAAGAAGAGGTCCTCCTTGGCCGGGAAGTAGTTGTAGACGGTGTTCACGGAGACGTTCGCCGCCTCGGCGATCTCCGCGACCGTCACCGCGTCGAAGCCGCGCTCGACGAACAGGCCCGTGGCGACATCCGAGATGTACTGCCGGGTCTGCCGCTTCTTCCGCTCCCTGAGCCCCTCTGCCATGCCCGCATCCTAACTTCGCTGGTGGGCGTGAAAAGTTGGTGGAGAGCAAAAATTGGTGACGTTGCAAAAATTCAGGGACTCTGTTTTTCTGTGGGCATGGCAGCAGTCATCAGCGCGGCGGGACTCGCCCGCACCTTCCAGACCAAGACCGGGCCCGTGCAGGCCGTGCGCGGCATCGACCTCGCCGTCCGGGAGGGCGAGATCCTCGGCTTCCTCGGACCCAACGGCGCCGGCAAGACGACCACCCTGCGGATGCTCACGACCCTGCTGAGGCCGACCGGCGGCGCGGCCACCGTCGCCGGGCACGATCTGGCGGCGGATCCGGCCGGGGTGCGCGCGGTGAGCGGGTACGTCGCCCAGTCCGGCGGGGTCGATCCGCAGATCACCGTGCGGGAGGAGCTGGTCACCCAGGGGCGGATGTACCGGCTGTCGAAGGACGCGGCCGTCGAGCGCGCCGAGCAGCTGGCGCGGGAGCTGGACCTCGGCGGGTTCCTCGACCGCAGGGCCGGCGCCCTGTCCGGCGGTCAGCGCCGGCGGCTGGACATCGCGATGGCGCTCACCCACCGGCCGAAGGTGCTGTTCCTGGACGAGCCGACCACCGGCCTCGACCCGGGCAGCCGCGCCGACCTGTGGGATCTGGTCCGCCGGCTGCGCGACGACCACGGCACGACCGTCTTTCTGACCACCCACTACCTGGACGAGGCCGACGCCCTCGCCGACCGTCTGGTGATCGTCGACCAGGGCACGGTCGCCGCCGAGGGCACGCCGAGCGCGCTGAAGCTCGCGTACGGCGGCTCGATCGACGCCTCGCTGCAGGACACCTTCCTCGCCGTCACCGGCCGCGGGCCCGCCCCGGCCGACACCGCCCCCGTCGCCGTATAGCCGCAGAGGGATCCACACCCATGCTTCTTCACGACACGGCCCTCATCTACGGCCGTTATCTCCGCCAGTCCCTGCGCTCCCGTTTCGCCCTGCTCTTCGGCGTGCTCACCCCCCTGCTCTACCTGCTCTTCTTCGGACCGCTGCTCACCGGTCTGCCGCTCGGCGGCGCGGGCAGCTCCTGGCAGGTGCTCGTACCGGGCCTGCTGCTCCAACTCGGTCTGTTCGGCGCGCTGTTCGCCGGGTTCACGGTCATCATCGAGAAGGGGCAGGGGGTGCTGGAGCGGATGCGGGTGACCCCGGTCAGCCGGCTCGCCCTGCTGCTCGGCCGGGTGCTGCGGGACGCCACGGTGTTCGTCTTCCAGGCGGTGCTGCTGGTGGGGGCCGCGGTGGTGATGGGCCTGCGCGCGCCGCTCGCGGGCATCCTGATCGGCTTCGGGTTCGTCGCCCTGCTGACGCTGTCGCTGGCCTCGCTGTCGTACGCGCTCGGGATGAAGGTGCGCACCCCGCAGGAGTTCGGCCCGCTGATCAACATGGTGTCGATGCCCTCGATGCTGCTGTCCGGCCTGATGCTTCCGATGACCCTGGCGCCCGCCTGGCTGAACGTGCTGTCGCACTTCGTGCCGTTCCGCTACCTGGTGGACGCGGTGCGCGACGCGTACGTCGGCCACTACACCGGCGCGCACATGTTCTACGGCATCCTCGTCGCCGTCGGCTTCGCCGCGCTGACCGTGACGGTGGGCACACGGGTGTTCCGGACGGCCGGGGCGTAACTACGCTGGCCACATGGTCAATCTGACGCGTATCTACACCAGGACCGGCGACAAGGGCACCACCAGCCTCGGTGACATGAGCCGGGTGCCCAAGACGGACCTGAGGATCTCCGCCTACGCGGACGCCAACGAGGCGAACGCGGTGATCGGCACCGCGATCGCCCTGGGCGGCCTGGAGGCGGAGGTCGTCGCGGTCCTCACCCGCGTCCAGAACGACCTGTTCGACGTGGGCGCGGACCTGTCGACGCCGGTGGTGGACGACCCGGAGTTCCCGCCGCTCCGGGTGGAGCAGTTCTACATCGACAAGCTGGAGGCGGACTGCGACCGCTTCAACGAGCGGCTGGAGAAGCTGCGCTCCTTCATCCTGCCCGGCGGCACCCCGGGCGCGGCCCTGCTGCACCAGGCCTGCACGGTCGTACGCCGGGCCGAGCGCGCCACCTGGACGGCCCTGGAGGCCCACGGCGAGACGATGAACCCGCTCACCGCGACCTATCTCAACCGGCTGTCCGACCTGCTGTTCATCCTGGCCAGGGTGGCGAACAAGGAGACCGGCGACGTGCTGTGGGTGCCGGGCGGGGAGCGTTAGCGTGCGCGCTTCGGGAACAGCGTGTAGCTGAGCCCGATCAGCACGTTGATGCCGAGCACCGCGAGCAGCCGGAGCTGCCAGGCCCGCAGGGGATCGGTGTTCCGGCCGTCGCCCACGTACCAGACGGCGGCCTGGAGCAGCGCGGCGCCGACCACGCAGGCCAGGATCCAGCGGCCGGCGACCTTCCACTCGTGGACGGTGCGAGCGGTGCCGTACTCCGGGCGCCGGGGCGGCGGGGGACCGCCGGCGAAGCGGTGGGCCACCCAGGCGTCCGCCCACTTGATCGTGGAGTGGCCGAGGCCGACGGTGAACCCGATGTAGACGGCGGCCAGCCCGTGGCGCCAGTCGGGTGCGGCCCCGTGCTTGAGGTCGACCGCGGTCACCACGAACAGCACGAGTTCCAGCAGCGGCTCGCACAACAGCAGCGCGAGACCGGTGCGGGGCATGCGCAGCGCGTAGCGGAAGGTCAGTCCGCCCGCCAGCAGTACCCAGAACGCCACCTCACAGGCGATGATCAGCCCGACGATCACGGTCCACTCCCCTCGTCCACCCCTCAAGCCTCCCGGCGGCCGGGGCGCGGATCATCGTCGGGACGGGCGAATCGGGCGTAAGCGAAAGTTGCAGTCCAGGACCCTGCCCCGGGAGCACGCGGGCCCCCCGCGGGCCGTGTTGGATGGGGACATGGCCCTTGCACTCCCCCGCCCCCACCGCGACGACGTGCGGATCGCCGTGGGCGGACTGCTCGGCGGCGTACTGCTGTGGACGCTCGGCCTCCACCCGCGTGTGCCCACGGACCCGCTCGTGCTGTGGGCGGCGCCCTGGGCCCCGCTGGTGCCGCTGGCGGCGACGGCCGCGTGCGAGCCGCTGCGCCGCACCCGGCCCCGCATCGGTCTGCTGGTCGGCACGCTCGCGCTGACCCTGGACACGGTGACCCTCGGCAGCATCGCCACCGTCGTGCTGTACACCGACCTGGTGTACGCGGCCGTCCTGTACGGCACCCCGGCCGCCGCCCGCCGCATTCCCTGGATCACCGGGATGCTGACGGTGCTCGGCGGGGTCGTACCGGCCGCTCTGTGGCGCGATCCGCAGGCGCTGCTGATCGGTGTCGGCATCGGTGTGGTCGCGCTCGCGCCCGCCGCGACCGGCTCGCTGGTGCGCGACCACCGGGACGCCGCCGAGGCCGCCCGGCTGCGGGCGGAACAGACCGCGCTGCTCGCCGAGATGGACCGCACCCAGGCGGTGACCGCCGAACGGGCGCGAATGGCACGGGAGTTGCACGACATGGTGGCCAACCACCTGTCCGCGATCGCCATCCACTCCACGGCCGCGCTGTCCCTCGACGAGCCCCGGACCTCCCGGGACGCCCTGGCGGTGATCCGGGAGAACAGCGTGGCGGGGCTGGCCGAGATGCGGCGGCTGATCGGCATCCTGCGGGACAGCGGCGGTGATCTGGAGCCGGCCGCCACGCCGACGCTCGACGGCCTCGCCGCCCTGGTCGGGGGCGCCCGCGCCAACGGTCTGGACGTGCGCCTGGACGCCGGTCACGGGCGGGTGCCGGCGCCGGTGGAGCTGGCCGCCTACCGGATCGTGCAGGAGTCGCTGACCAACGCGCTCAAGCACGCGGCGCCGGGCCCGGTCGGGGTCACCGTGCGGCAGGCCGACGGCACCCTGCACGTGGAGGTCACGAGCCCCTACCGGCCCGGTGACACCCCGCGCGCCCCCGGCTCGGGTTCCGGGCTCACCGGGATGCGGGAACGGGCGGGCCTGCTCGGCGGCGGCTTCCTGGCCGGTCCCGAGAACGGTGTGTGGGCCGTACGCGCCCGGCTTCCGCTCACCAAAGGCACCGCAGACGAAACAACCGAAGGAGAGCCCTCGTGATCCGTGTCCTGGTCGCCGAGGACCAGTCAGCCGTCCGCGCCGGGCTCGTCCTGATCCTGCGCAGCGCGCCCGACATCGAGGTGGCCGGGGAGGCGGCGGACGGTGAGCGGGCGGTCGAGCTGGCCCGGGAGCTGCGGCCGGACCTGGTGCTGATGGACGTGCAGATGCCGCGTCTGGACGGGGTGTCGGCGACCCGGCAGATCGTGGCGGAGGGGGTCGCGGACGTGCTCGTGCTGACCACCTTCGACCTGGACGAGTACGTGTTCGGGGCGCTGCGGGCCGGGGCGGCCGGGTTTCTGCTGAAGAACACCGAGGCGCGGGATCTGCTGGAGGCGGTGCGGACGGTGGCGCGCGGCGAGGGCGTCGTCGCGCCCGCGGTGACCCGGCGGCTGATCGCCGAGTTCGCGGCCGGCCCGGCACGGGAGACGAAGGCCGATCCGGCCGTGCTGGACCCGCTGACCCGGCGCGAGCGGGAGGTGCTGTCCTGCGTCGGCCAGGGGCTGTCGAACGCCGAGATCGCCGAGCGGTTGCGGATGGCCGAGGGCACGGTGAAGACCCACGTCAGCCGGCTGCTGGCCAAGCTGGGGCTGCGCAGCCGGGTCCAAGCCGCCGTACTCGCGCAGGAGTTGGGGATCTAGCGAGACACCGGACAACTGGTCCAGACCTATTGACCTGTGGTCCAGACCTTTCTACTCTCGCAGCACCGTGGGCGTGGAGGCTCAGTCATGCCCACGCCGTCCCTGACATCCCTCCCTACCGAGGAGGCGCAGCATGCGCTTCAGACACAGAGCCGCGGCAGGCCTCGCCACCCTGCTGCTCCCCCTGGCCGGCCTCGTCGGCCTCGCGGGCCCCGCCCAGGCCGCGGCCGACACGACGGCGAGCTTCACCAAGACCAGCGACTGGGGAACCGGCTTCGGCGGCCAGTGGACCATCAAGAACACCGGCACCACCGGCATCAGTTCCTGGACCGTCGAGTGGGACTTCCCCTCCGGCACGTCCGTCACCTCCGCCTGGGACGCCGACGTCACCCACTCCGGGAACCACTGGACCGCCAAGAACAAGTCCTACAACGGCACCGTCGCCCCCGGCGCCTCCGTCTCCTTCGGCTTCAACGGCTCGGGCCCCGGCTCCCCGTCCCATTGCACGCTCAACGGCGACAGCTGCGACGGTACGACGACCCCCGGTGACGCCGCGCCCTCCGCGCCCGGCACCCCGGCCGCCTCGGACATCACCGACACCTCGGCGAAGCTGTCCTGGAGCGCGGCCACCGACGACAAGGGCGTGAGGAACTACGACGTCCTGCGCGACGGCAAGGTCGTCGGCACGGTGACGACGACCTCGTACACCGACAGCGGCCTGACCGCAGGCACCGACTACTCCTACACCGTGCAGGCCCGCGACACCGCCGGCCAGACCGGCCCGGTCAGCGGCGCCGTCAAGGTGCACACCACCGGCGGCGGCACCACTCCCCCGCCCAGCGGCGACAAGGTCAAACTCGGCTACTTCACCGAGTGGGGCATCTACGGCCGCAACTACAACGTCAAGAACCTGGTGACCTCCGGCTCGGCCGCGAAGATCACTCACATCAACTACGCCTTCGGCAACGTCACGGGCGGCCAGTGCGCCATCGGCGACTCCTACGCCGACTACGACAAGGCCTTCACCGCCGACCAGTCGGTGAGCGGCGTCGCCGACACCTGGGACCAGCCGCTGCGCGGCAACTTCAACCAGCTGCGGGAGCTGAAGGCCAAGTACCCGAACATCAAGATCCTGTGGTCCTTCGGCGGCTGGACCTGGTCCGGCGGCTTCGCCCAGGCCGCGGCCAACCCGACCGCGTTCGCCCAGTCCTGCTACAACCTGGTCGAGGACCCGCGCTGGGCCGACGTCTTCGACGGCATCGACATCGACTGGGAGTACCCGAACGCCTGCGGCCTGTCCTGTGACACCAGCGGGGCGGCGGCCTTCAAGAACGTGCTGGCCGCGCTGCGCGCCAAGTTCGGCTCCAAGGCCCTGGTCACCGCCGCGGTCACCGCCGACGGCTCCTCCGGCGGCAAGATCGAGGCCGCGGACTACGCCGGTGCCGCCCAGTACGCCGACTGGTACAACGTGATGTCGTACGACTTCTTCGGCGCCTGGGACGCGCAGGGCCCGACCGCCCCGCACTCTCCGCTCACCTCGTACAACGGCATCCCGAAGGCCGGTTTCGACACGGCCGACGCGATCTCCAAGTACAGGTCGGCCGGGGTCCCCGCCTCCAAGCTGCTCATCGGCATCGGCCTCTACGGCCGCGGCTGGACCGGCGTCACCCAGGACGCCCCGGGCGGCACGGCCACGGGTCCCGCGGCCGGCACCTACGAGCAGGGCATCGAGGACTACAAGATCCTGAAGTCGTCCTGCCCGGTCACCGGCACCGTCGCGGGCACCGCGTACGCCCACTGCGGCAGCAACTGGTGGTCGTACGACACCCCGTCGACCATCGCCGGGAAGATGAGCTGGGCCAGGTCCCAGGGGCTCGGCGGCGCGTTCTTCTGGGAGTTCAGCGGCGACACCAGCAACGGTGAGCTGGTGAACGCCATCAGCAGCAACCTGTAGAAGAGCCGCTAAGCGACGTTGACGCGCTGTCCGGGCGGGGCTGCCTCCAGCCACGCGAGGAATCCGGTCAGCGCGTCTTCGCTCATGGCGAGTTCGAGGCGCGTGCCCCGATGGGTACAGGCGAGGACCACCGCGTCGGAGAGCAGCGCCAGTTCCTCCTCGCCCTCGGGCAGCCGGCGGCCGGCCACCTCGATGGCGGCGCGCTCCAGGGTGCGGCGCGGGCGGAAGGCGTAGGAGAAGACGCGGTACCACTCGATACGGTCGCCGTTGTAGCGGGCGACGCCGTAGGACCAGCCCTTGCCGTTGGCATCCGGTTTCTCGGCCACGTCCCAGCGCAGGGAACAGTCGAAGGTGCCGCCGGAGCGCTGGATGAGTCTGCGGCGCAGGCCGAACAGAAACAGTCCCACCACCACGAGCGCGACCACGATCCCGCACACAGTCAGAGCGAGGACCATCGGCACCGACCTCCTCGTCTCCTAGGAACTGCTTCTGTGACTTCGTAATGAAACGGAAAAAACACCTACATCTGCCTCAGCCGCGACCGGCACCGGATTGCTCCGGGCCGGCCGCGGCTGAGTGACGTCATACCGCGCGCTGGACTCAGCGCGCCGCCGCCGCGCGGAGGCGGACGTCCGCGCGACGCTCGGCGGCGGCGTCGCCCTCCGCCTTCGCGCGCTCCAGCTCCCGCTCCGTGCGCTGGACATCGATCTCGTCCGACAGCTCGGCGATCTCGGCCAGCAGCGACAGCTTGTTGTCCGCGAACGAGATGAAACCGCCGTGCACCGCGGCGACGACCGTTCCACCGTCACTCGTCCGGATGGTCACCGGGCCCGACTCCAGCACACCGAGCAGCGGCTGGTGACCGGGCATGACGCCGATGTCGCCGGACGTGGTGCGCGCGACGACCAGGGTGGCCTCGCCGGACCAGACCTGGCGGTCGGCGGCGACCAGCTCGACGTGCAGCTCAGCAGCCAAGAGTGGCTCCTCGGGTCACCACCCGGCGGTTCTGCCGGGTGTTGGGGTCAATTCTAAAGGGCGTGGGAGAGGGGGCGGGACGGACCCGCCCCCTCACGACTCAGGCAGGTGCCTGGAGTCAGGAGACGCCCAGCTCCTTGGCGTTGTTCTTCAGGTCCTCAAGACCACCGCACATGAAGAACGCCTGCTCCGGGAAGTGGTCGAACTCGCCGTCGCAGATGGCGTTGAACGCCGCGATCGACTCGTCGAGCGGCACGTCCGAACCGTCCACGCCGGTGAACTGCTTGGCGACGTGGGTGTTCTGGGACAGGAAGCGCTCCACACGACGGGCACGGTGGACGACGAGCTTGTCCTCCTCGCCGAGCTCGTCGATACCGAGGATCGCGATGATGTCCTGGAGGTCCTTGTACTTCTGGAGGATCGTCTTCACGCGCATGGCCGCGTTGTAGTGATCCGCCGCGATGTAGCGCGGGTCCAGGATGCGGGACGTGGAGTCCAGCGGGTCCACGGCCGGGTAGATGCCCTTCTCGGAGATCGGACGGGACAGAACCGTCGTCGCGTCGAGGTGGGCGAAGGTGGTGGCCGGGGCCGGGTCGGTCAGGTCGTCCGCGGGGACGTAGATCGCCTGCATCGAGGTGATCGAGTGACCACGGGTCGACGTGATGCGCTCCTGCAGGAGGCCCATCTCGTCGGCCAGGTTCGGCTGGTAACCCACCGCGGACGGCATACGGCCGAGCAGCGTGGAGACCTCGGAACCGGCCTGCGTGAAGCGGAAGATGTTGTCGATGAAGAACAGCACGTCCTGCTTCTGGACGTCACGGAAGTACTCGGCCATGGTGAGGCCGGCCAGCGCGACGCGCAGACGGGTGCCCGGGGGCTCGTCCATCTGACCGAAGACCAGAGCGGTCTTGTCGATGACGCCGGAGTCCGACATCTCCTCGATCAGGTCGTTGCCCTCACGGGTGCGCTCACCGACACCGGCGAACACGGAGACACCGTCGTGGTTGTTGGCGACACGGTAGATCATCTCCTGGATGAGCACCGTCTTGCCGACGCCGGCGCCGCCGAACAGGCCGATCTTGCCGCCCTTGACGTACGGGGTCAGCAGGTCGATGACCTTGACGCCGGTCTCGAACATCTCGGTCTTCGACTCGAGCTCGTCGAAGTTCGGCGCCTTGCGGTGGATGCCCCAGCGCTCGCCCTCGTACTGCTCGTCGACGTTCAGCACCTCACCGAGGGTGTTGAACACCTTGCCCTTGGTGAAGTCGCCGACGGGCACCGTGATGGAGTTGCCGGTGTCCGTCACCGGGGCCTGGCGGACCAGGCCGTCGGTCGGCTGCATGGAGATGGTGCGGACCAGGCCGTCACCCAGGTGCTGGGCGACCTCCAGGGTCAGCGTCTTCTTCTCGCCCGCGTTCGCCGGGTCGGCGACCTCGACGTGCAGGGCGTTGTAGATCTCCGGCATCGCGTCGACGGGGAACTCCACGTCGACGACCGGGCCGATGACCCGGGCGACGCGGCCCGTAGCCGTCGCGGTCTCAACAGTGGTGGTCATTATCGGTCACTCCCCGCGGTCGCGTCGGCCAGGGCGCTCGCGCCACCGACGATCTCGCTGATTTCCTGGGTGATTTCGGCCTGGCGGGCCGCGTTGGCAAGACGGGAGAGCGTGTTGATCAGCTCGCCCGCGTTGTCGGTGGCCGACTTCATCGCGCGCCGCGTGGCGGCGTGCTTCGAAGCGGCCGACTGGAGCAGCGCGTTGTAGATCCGGCTCTCCACGTAGCGCGGCAGCAGGGCGTCGAGGACGTCCTCCGCCGACGGCTCGAAGTCGTACAGCGGGAGGATCTCGCCCTTGGGGTGAGCCTCCTCGGCGACCTCTTCGAGGCGCAGCGGCAGCAGCCGGGCGTCCAGCGCCGTCTGCGTCATCATCGAGACGAACTCGGTGAAGACGATGTGGAGTTCATCCACACCACCGTCGGCCGTGTCCTTCTCGATCGCCTCGATCAGGGGCGCCGCGACCTTCTTGGCGTCCGCGTACGTCGGCTCGTCCGTGAAGCCCGTGAACGACTCCGCGATCTTGCGCTCGCGGAAGTTGTAGTGGGCGACACCGCGGCGGCCGACGATGTACGTGTCGACCTGCTTGCCGTCGCGCTCCAGGCGCTCGGTCAGCTGCTCCGCCGTCTTGATGGCGTTGGAGTTGAAGGCGCCGGCCAGGCCGCGGTCGCTCGTGAGGAGCAGGACCGCGGCACGGGTCGGGTTCTCCGTCTCCGTGGTGAGCGGGTGCTTGGTGTTCGAACCGGTGCCGACCGCCGTGACCGCGCGCGTCAGCTCGGTCGCGTAGGGCGTGGAGGCCGCCACCTTGCGCTGCGCCTTGACGACGCGCGAGGCGGCGATCATCTCCATCGCCTTGGTGATCTTCTTGGTCGCGCTGACGGATCGGATGCGACGCTTGTAGACCCGGAGCTGGGCTCCCATGAGTCAGGTCCCTTCCTTACGTCACTTGGCGGCAGCGGCAGGAACGTCCTCGCCGAGCAGCTTGCCGTCCGAGGTCTCGAACTGCTTCTTGAACTCGGCCACCGCGTCGTCGATCGCCTGGATCGTGTCGTTCGACATCTTCGCGCCCTCCTTGATGGAGGTCATCAGGCCCTGGTGCTTCCGGTGCAGGAAGTCGATCAGTTCCTTCTCGAAGCGGCGGATGTCGGCGACCGGCACGTCGTCCATACGGCCGTTGGTGCCGGCCCAGACGGAGACGACCTGGTCCTCGGTGGCCATCGGCTGGTACTGGTCCTGCTTGAGCAGCTCGACCATGCGCGAACCGCGCTCCAGCTGGGCCTTGGAGGCCGCGTCCAGGTCGGAACCGAAGGCGGCGAACGCCTCCAGCTCACGGAACTGGGCGAGGTCCACACGGAGGCGGCCGGAGACCTGGCGCATCGCCTTGTGCTGGGCGGAACCACCGACTCGGGAGACGGAGATACCGACGTTCAGCGCGGGACGCTGACCGGCGTTGAACAGGTCCGACTCCAGGAAGCACTGGCCGTCGGTGATGGAGATGACGTTGGTCGGGATGAACGCCGAGACGTCGTTGGCCTTGGTCTCGACGATCGGCAGACCGGTCATCGAACCGGCACCCATGTCGTCGGAGAGCTTGGCGCAGCGCTCCAGCAGCCGGGAGTGCAGGTAGAAGACGTCACCCGGGTAGGCCTCACGGCCCGGCGGGCGGCGCAGCAGCAGGGACACGGCGCGGTAGGCGTCGGCCTGCTTCGACAGGTCGTCGAAGATGATGAGGACGTGCTTGCCCTCGTACATCCACTGCTGGCCGATGGCCGAACCGGTGTACGGCGCCAGGTACTTGAAGCCGGCCGGGTCGGACGCCGGGGCGGCGACGATGGTCGTGTACTCCAGGGCGCCGTTCTCCTCCAGCGCGCGGCGCACGCCGGCGATGGTGGAGCCCTTCTGGCCGATGGCGACGTAGATGCAGCGGACCTGCTTCTTCGGGTCGCCGGTGCGCCAGTTGTCGCGCTGGTTGATGATCGTGTCGACGGCCAGGGCGGTCTTGCCGGTCTGGCGGTCACCGATGATCAGCTGACGCTGACCACGGCCGATCGGGGTCATCGCGTCGACGGCCTTGTAGCCGGTCTCCATCGGCTCGTGCACCGACTTGCGCTGCATGACCGTGGGGGCCTGCAGCTCAAGGGCGCGGCGGCCGGACGTCTCGATCTCGCCGAGGCCGTCGATCGGGTTGCCGAGCGGGTCGACGACACGGCCGAGGTAGCCCTCGCCGACCGCGACGGAGAGGACCTCACCGGTGCGCGTGACCGGCTGACCCTCCTCGATGCCGCTGAACTCACCGAGGACGATGGCACCGATCTCGCGCTCCTCAAGGTTGAGGGCGAGGCCGAGGGTGCCGTCCTCGAACTTCAGCAGTTCGTTGGCCATGGCCGAGGGAAGACCCTCGATCTTCGCGATGCCGTCGCCGGCAAGGGTGACCGTACCGACCTCCTCGCGCGAGGCCGCGTCCGGCTTGTACGACTGGACAAAGTTCTCCAGCGCGTCCCGGATCTCCTCCGGCCGGATCGTGAGCTCCGCCATCTGGGTTCCCTGCTCTCCTTGTTGGGCCCGAAGTTTCACTTGGGGGGGATGGGGACTCCCCCCTGTAAGAGGTGAATCCTCTGCACGGCCCAACCAGGGCCGTAAGTACGTACTGCTTTTCTCGAACGGTCGAGTTGCTGCTAGCTCGCCATGCGGCGGGCGGCGTCGTCCAGCCGGTCCGCGAGGGAGCCGTTGATGACCTCGTCACCGACCTGTACCCGGATCCCGCCGATCACGTCGGGGTCCACGTCCAGGTTGAGGTGCATCCGGCGGCCGTAGAGCTTCGCGAGGGCGTCGCCCAGGCGCTGCTTCTGCGGGTCACTCAGCGGCACCGCCGAGGTGACGATCGCCACCAGACGGTCCCGGCGCTCGGCGGCGAGCTTGGACAGGGACTCCAGTCCCGCTTCCAGGCTACGTCCCCGCGGCGCGGTCACGAGACGCGCGACCAGACGCTCGGTGGTGGGCTTGGCCCGTCCGCCCAGCAGCTGGTGCAGCAGCTCGGTCTTGGCCTGGCCGCCGGCGGCGCGGTCGGTGAGCGCCGCGCGCAGCTCGGTGTTCGAGGCGACGATCCGGCCGAACCGGAACAGCTCGTCCTCGACGTCGTCGAGCGTGCCCGTCTTCTCCGCGGCGGTGAGGTCGGCGATGCTCGCCAGCTCCTCCAGCGCGTCGACCAGGTCGCGGGGCTGCGACCAGCGCGTGCGTGCCATGCCGGCCACCAGGTCTGCGGTGGCACCGCTGACCTGTCCACCGATCAGACGCTCCACCAGCTGCGCCTTGGCCTCTGCGGGCTGCGCCGGGTCGGTGAGGACCCGGCGCAGGCCGGCCTCGCGGTCGAGCAGCGCGGTGACGGCCGCCAGCTCGTCGGCGAGCGACGCGGCGTCCGCGGACGTGGAGTCCGTCAGCGCGTCGAGACGCTCCCGTGCGGCTGCCAGGGCCTCGCGGCTCGCTCCGTTCATCGCGTGGCCTCGGCCTTCTCCTCGAGCTCGTCGAGGAAGCGGTCGATCACACGGCTCTGCCGGGCGTGGTCCTCAAGGGACTCGCCGACGAGCTTGCCGGCCAGTTCGGTGGCGAGCTTGCCGACGTCCTGACGCAGTGCGGACGCGGCGACCTTGCGGTCGGCCTCGATCTGGGCGTGTCCGGCGGTGACGATCTCCTCGCGCTGCCGCTGGCCCTCGGCCCGCATCTCGGCGATGAGCGCGGCACCCTGCTCCTGCGCCTCCTGGCGCAGACGCGCGGCCTCGTGCCGGGCCTCGGCGAGCTGGGCCTTGTACTGCTCCAGGACGCCCTGGGCCTCGACCTTCATGCGCTCGGCTTCTTCGATGCCGCCTTCGATGTGTTCGCGGCGCTCCTCCAGAACCTTGTTGATGTTCGGAAGCAGCTTCTTCCAGAAGAAGAAGAACACGATGGCGAAGGCGATGGTGCCGACGAGCAGCTCGGGACCGGCCGGGATGAGCGGGTTCTGCTCGGTCTCCTCGGCCGCCAGCTGTGCCAGGTTGGCGATCACATCAGTGCCTTTCGTCGAAACGTGTCGGTGGGTGGTTGATTACCGACCGAACACGAACGGCATAACGATGCCGATGAGGGCGAGCGCCTCACAGAACGCGAAGCCCAGGATCTGGTTGGCACGGATCAGACCGGCCGCCTCGGGCTGACGGGCCAGCGCCTGGGTGCCGTTACCGAAGATGATGCCGACGCCGATGCCGGGGCCGATCGCGGCGAGACCGTAGCCGATGGAGCCGACGGAACCGTGGACACCAGCGGTGGCGGCAAGGGTCTGGAGAGCGGACATGCCGGTTCTTCCTTCTCTTTACTGGACCGGTGGGGGTTGGCCACCGGACGTCTGGGGGTTGGCGGGGTGGTACGGCTCAGTGGTGCTCGGCGAGAGCGCCCTGAATGTAGGAGCAGGCCAGCAGCACGAAGACGTACGCCTGGACGGCCTGGACGAAGAGCTCGAAGAGGATCATGGCCATCGTCATCACGAAGGAGACGCCGGCGCCCACGATCAGCCAGCTGTTCAGCAGGTACCAGGAGGCCACGGTGAACATGACCAGCATCAGGTGACCGGCGAACATGTTGGCGAAGAGTCGCACCGCGTGCGTGAACGGCCGGACCAGCAGGTTCGAGAAGAACTCGATGACCATGACGAGCGGCAGCACGCCGCCCAGCGACTTGTCGTAGCCCGTGACGTTCTTGAAGAAGCCGACGAAGCCGTGCTTCTTGAAGGTGAGCACGACCCAGGTGACGTAGACGAGCGCGGCCAGCACCGCCGGGAAGGCGATGACCGAGGCCACCGGGAACTGGGCCAGCGGGATCACGGACCAGATGTTCATGATCCAGATGAAGAAGAACAGCGAGACCATGAGCGGGACGTACTTCTCGCCCTCCCGCTTGCCGAGGGTCTCGTACACGATGCCGCGGCGCACGAAGTCGTAGCCGGCCTCGCCGATCATCTGCAGCTTGCCCGGGACGACCTTGGCCTTGCCGAAGGCGGCCCAGAAGAAGCCGACGACGAGCACGGAGGTGATGAGGGCGAGCAGCATCACCTTGTTGAACTCGAAGCCGCCGACCGTGGCCATCGGCTTGAAGAGGAAGGACTGCAGGCCCGGGGCCGGGAAACCGCACCCGTTGTCGGACATGATCCGACAACTCCAGTCGAAGGCGAGCTGGGTCTGGTCAGCACTCACCGCGGGCTCCTTCGGCATGACGCATGGGTACGGCAACCTCGTTGTGTCGGCGCGGCACGCGGCCGCGGATCGGCACCGGACTGGTGTTACGGATGTGGGGGCGGCTGGGGGGCATCGAGCCTCGCGATCGAGCAGGCGTCAGCTCAGATGCCCGCGCCCGCGATGCCGCAGTTGGCACCGGACGATAGCAGGAGATCTCACAAGCCTTTATCCCGCCCCTACCCCTCACGACGACGGCCCTGTCTTCTCGGGCTTCTCGCTCTTCTCGGAGTCCGGATCGATGTAGAAGATCTTGGCCTTCAGGTGCGCACGCGCCTGCGCGGCCATCCACACGACGGTCGCGACGACGAGCGACACGGCGAACGTCTTCGGATTGAAGAGAGAGGTGTCCTTGAAAACAGCGACGAAGATCAGGAGGAGCAGCAGCTGGGCGACGTAGAGCATCAGCCCCATCATCTGGAACAGCTGCGGGAGCGTTTTTGCCGTCCACTGCAGCACGTACAGGCCGATACCCATGAACAGGATGGCCAGCACCGTGCCGACGGCCGCGCCGAGCGCACCCTTGCCCCCCGCGACCGCGGCGCTCACGGCGACGGCGATCGCGCCTGCAGCCGCTGTGGGCACAGCGATCTGCAGAAGGTTCCGGGCGTCTTTGGACGGCATGGCGGCAACTCCGCTTTCACAAGGGGGCAGGGTGTCGTCATGGACGAGCGTAGTCCCGGGCTGAGTGATCGAGACCTCACACCAATGGACCGTCGCACTCAGGTCCTTCGGCTCTATCCGGGGTTCTCGTGAACCGTATCACAAACTATTTGATGAGGTCTTTACCTGCTAGGTGTGCTTGCTGTCACACATGAGAGTGACAGTGCCCGTCTGTGCAAAAACCGCGCCCTCTTGTCTGGTATTGGGAGCTTTATACCCCCACGAGTTGGCAATGCTCTCGTCAGATTCTTACCTTGACCGGCTTACCTGCGATCAAGGAAACGCGATCGGGGGCCGATGGCGGTCGCTCCGTTGACGCCCGCCACTCCGGCGGTGACAGGGGCCCGCTCCCCGGTCTCCCGCGCCGCCTCCGGGGCAGCCGCCTCCGGCGCGGCCGTCTCCGCGGCCACGGCGGCGCCCTGCACGGCAGCGCGCCGGCGGCGGTAGCGCGGCGGCACGAACCGCTGCGCCCAGACCGGCACCCGCGGGGTGAAGCGCGGGAGCAGCAGCAGGATCAGACCGATCGCGCTGAGGAACACCACACCGAGCACGATCCACATCGACGCGGAGTTGACCGAGTACGCCAGCGTCCCGAAGGCGATCAGTGCCGACCAGAAGTACATGATCAGCACGGCCCGGCTGTGCGAGTGGCCGATCTCCAGCAGGCGGTGGTGCAGATGCCCGCGGTCCGCGGCGAACGGCGACTGGCCGCGCCAGGTACGGCGGACGATCGCCAGGACCAGGTCCGCCGCGGGCACCGCGATGATCGTCAGCGGGAGCAGCAGCGGGATGTACACCGGCACCGTCTGGTGCACCGCGGCCTTCTCCGAACCCGCGTACAGGTTCAGCGCGTCCGGGTCGAGCTGGCCGGTGATCGAGATCGCGCCGGCGGCCAGCACCAGGCCGATCAGCATGGAGCCGGAGTCGCCCATGAAGATCCGCGCGGGATGCATGTTGTGGGGCAGGAAGCCCAGGCACATGCCCATCAGGATGGCCGCGAACAGCGTGGCGGGGGCGGCGGCCTCGATGCCGTACGACACCCAGACGCGGTAGGCGTACAGGAAGAACGCGGCCGCGGCGATGCAGACCATGCCGGCCGCGAGACCGTCGAGGCCGTCCACGAAGTTCACCGCGTTGATCGTGATGACGACGAGCGCGACGGTCAGCAGCGTGCCCTGCCACTGGGTCAGCGCCACGTTGCCGACGCCGGGGATGGGCAGCCACAGGATCGTCAGACCCTGGACGACCATCACACCCGCGGCGATCATCTGGCCGCCCAGCTTGATCAGCGCGTCGATCTCGAACTTGTCGTCCAGGACGCCGATCAGCCAGATCAGGGCCGCGCCGGAGAGCAGCGCCCGCGGCTCGTTCGACTTCGCGAAGACCTCGTTGAGGTTGGTCAGGTGGTCCGCGACCAGCAGACCCGCGCACAGGCCGAAGAACATGGCGATACCGCCGAGGCGCGGAGTGGGTTCCCGGTGCACGTCACGCGCCCGGATCTCCGGCATCGCCCCGGCCACGATCGCGAACTTGCGTACCGGCCCTGTCAGCAGATACGTCACCGCGGCCGTGACACAGAGCGTCAGCAGGTATTCACGCACGGGCTTCCCCACAGGTCTCGCTGGCCATCACAGCCCCACACCCTAGCGATGCGCGTATACGGATGAGGACTTCCGGGTAGCCACGATGGTTGCACGTGTGGCTGTGGACCACGGCCCACATCCGGATGTACGAGACCCGCCTACCCCCGTTCAGCCCGGGTACGGCGGAAAACCGGCGGTCAGCGCGCGCACCTCGTCCCGCGCCGGGGCCGGGTCGCTCTCGCCACGCAGCACGGCCGCCATCAGCGCCGCGATCCGCACCATCTCCGCCTCCCCCATGGCCTGCGTGGTCACCGCCGCCGTGCCCAGCCGCAGCCCGCGGCCGTCGCCGTGCGGCAGCGCACAGCAGTCCAGGACGATCCCCGCGGCGGCGAGCCGGCCGCGCGCCGTGCGGCCGTCCACGCCGAGCGGGGCGGGGTCGGCGGTGATCAGGTGGGTGTCCGTGCCGCCGGTGATGACGGCGAGGCCCTCGGCGGCCAGGTGACCGGCCAGCACCCGCGCGTTCGCGACCACCTGATGGGCGTACGCGGCGAACGCCGGGGTTGCCGCCTCGCCGAACGCGACGGCCTTCGCGGCGATGGTGTGCATCTGCGCACCGCCCTGGGTGAACGGGAACACCGCCCGGTCGACACGCTCGGCCAGATCGCTCCCGCACAGGATCATCCCGCCGCGCGGCCCGCGCAGCACCTTGTGCGTGGTCGCGCACACGATGTCGGCGTACGGCACCGGATTGGGCGCCGCTCCGCCGGCGACCAGCCCGATCGGATGGGCGGCATCCGCGATCAGGTAGGCCCCGACCTCGTCGGCGACCTCGCGGAAGAAGGCGTAGTCGAAGTGCCGGGGGTAGGCGATGGAGCCGCAGACGATCGCCTTGGGCCGGTGGCCCAGGGCCAGGTGCCGCACCTGGTCGTGGTCGACGAGCCCGGTCTCGGCGTCCACCCCGTACCCCACGAAGTCGAACCAGCGGCCGGAGAAGTTC
Source organism: Streptomyces filipinensis (assembly GCF_014649495.1). Lineage (GTDB taxonomy): Bacteria > Actinomycetota > Actinomycetes > Streptomycetales > Streptomycetaceae > Streptomyces > Streptomyces filipinensis. Next base: position 81,024 of record NZ_BMTD01000027.1, read on the forward strand.
GCGGGCGAGCCGTGGGTGAGGTGGCCGCCGTACGGCAGGCCGAGGGCGAGGACGGTGTCCCCGGGCCGCAGCAGGGCCGCGTAGGCGGCCAGGACGGCCGAAGAGCCCGAGTGGGACTGGACGTTGGCGTGTTCGGCGCCGAAGAGTTCCCTGGCCCGGTCGATGGCGGCGCGTTCGGCGACGTCGACGATCTCGCAGCCGCCGTGGTGCCGGGCGCCGGGGTAGCCCTCGGCGTACTTGTTGGCGAGCGGCGACCCGAGGGCGGCGAGCACGGCCGGGGAGCAGAAGTTCTCGGCGGCGATCAGCTGCAGCGTGGTCGACTGCCGGTCGCGTTCCGCGAGCAGGAGCTCGGCCATCGCCGGGTCCTGCCGCCGCAGGACGTCGGTCTCAAGGGTAGGGGTGACCGACATGACGGGCTCCCGGACGGTCGGTGGTGACGTGTTCCCAATGTAGGCCGGGTATGTCCGGTACGCCCGGTCGTAGAGCCGCATGGGCACGCGGGGGCTGCCGGCCGGGCCTACGCGCGGGCCGCGACCCCCGTCAGCGCCGTCACCACGGGGTCCAGCGCCTGGTGTATCTCGTCGCCGACGGAGCGGAAGAACGTCAGCGGCGCGCCGTAGGGGTCGTACACCTCGTCCGCCTCGGCCGTGGGCGCGAGCAGCCACCCGCGTAGAGCCGCCGCGGCGCGCACCAGCGCACGCGCCCGCGTGACCACGCCGTCCTCCAGGGGCGGCAGCGTGGCGGGGTCTATCGCGCGGACCAGGCGGGTGAACTCCTTCAGCGTGAAGGTGCGCAGGCCCGCCGAGTGACCCATGGAGATGACCTGGGCGCGGTGGTCACGGGTCGCGGTCAGCACCAGGTCGGCCATGATCACGTGCTCGTCCAGCAGCTCCCGGCCGACGAAGCCGGAGGTGTCCGCGCCGAACTCGCCCAGCACGGTCTCCGCGTTGGCCTCCATCGGCGCGCCCTCGTGGCCCCAGGTGCCCGCGCTCTCCACGATCAGCCCGCCGCCGAGCACGCCGAGCCGCTCGGCGACGAAATGCCGGGTCAGCCGCTCGGTGATCGGCGAGCGGCACACATTGCCGGTGCTGACGTGGAGGATGCGGAAGGTGTCGCGCGGGAGCCCGACGAACGTCGTCGTGATCTCCGCCGTGCGCTCCCCGTTGCCTATGCCACGCCCCGCCTCAGGGGCCGTCAATTCGCCACCTCGAGGTCGGGTACGACCTTGCGCAGCTCCTCCGGCGAGAGCGCGCCCTCGCGCAGCAGCACCGGCACCCGGCCGCTGACGTCGACGATCGAGGACGGGACGTTGCCGGGGGTCGGGCCGCCGTCCAGGTAGACGGAGACGGAGTCGCCGAGCATCTCCTGCGCGGCGTCGCAGTCCTCCGGCGCCGGGTGCCCGGTGAGGTTGGCGGAGGAGACGGCCATCGGGCCGACCTCGGTCAGCAGCTCGATCGCGACCGGGTGCAGGGGCATGCGGACGGCCACCGTGCCCCGGGTGTCGCCCAGGTCCCACTGCAGGGACGGCTGGTGCTTGGCGACCAGCGTGAGGGCGCCCGGCCAGAAGGCGTCGACCAGTTCCCAGGCCAGCTCGGAGAAGTCCGTGACAAGGCCGTGCAGGGTGTTCGGGGAGCCGATCAGGACAGGGGTGGGCATGTTGCGGCCCCGGCCCTTGGCGGCCAGCAGGTCGGCGACGGCCTCCGAGGAGAACGCGTCGGCGCCGATGCCGTACACCGTGTCGGTCGGCAGCACCACCAGCTCGCCCCGGCGGACGGCGGACGCGGCCTCGCGCAGACCCGTCGCGCGGTCGGTCGCGTCGTTGGTGTCGTATCGCCGTGCCATGTCTAGCGGGCCTCCTCGTACACGTAATGCGGGGCTTGGGAAATCACTGCCGTCGGGGTGGTCACGGCAGCGCCTTGCGGGCGGTCGCGAACCGGGGGCGGTTGTTGAGGTCGGGGTGGTCGGCCGCGTCGGCCCAGCCCCGTTCCTCGGTGAAGATCCACGGCACCTGGCCGCCCTGGGTGTCGGCGTGCTCGATCACGACGACCCCGCCGGGGCGCAGGAGGCGGTGTGCGGTGCGCTCGATGCCCCGGATCAGGTCGAGGCCGTCCTCGCCCGAGAACAGCGCCAGCTCGGGGTCGTAGTCGCGGGCCTCCGGGGCGACGTACTCCCACTCGGTGAGCGGGATGTACGGCGGGTTGGAGATGACCAGGTCGACCTGGCCGTCGAGGTCCGGGAAGGCGGTCAGGGCGTCGCCCTGGCGCAGGTCCACCCTGGAGCCCGCCACGTTCTTGCGGGTCCACACCAGGGCGTCCTCGGAGAGCTCCACGGCGTGCACGCGCGAGCGCGGGACCTCCTGGGCGAGGGCCAGCGCGATGGCGCCGGAGCCGGTGCACAGGTCGACGATGCACGGCTCGACCACGTCCATGGCGCGCACGGCGTCTATGGCCCAGCCGACCACGGACTCGGTCTCCGGGCGCGGTACGAACACGCCCGGCCCGACCTGCAGCTCCAGGTAGCGGAAGTAGGCCCGCCCGGTGATGTGCTGCAGCGGCTCGCGCTGTTCACGCCGGGCGATGACCTCCCAGTACCGGGCGTCGAAGTCCGCGTCCTTCACGGAGTGCAGTTCACCGCGCTTCACGCCGTGCACGAACGCGGCGAGCTCCTCCGCGTCGGTGCGCGGCGAGGGCACGCCGGCGTCGGCCAGCCGCTGGGTGGCCTGGGCCACCTCCGCGAGCAGCAGGTTCACGCGAGTCCTCCGTGTCGTACTCGTACTCGTGTTCGTACGTGCGTACGTGTCTTACGCGGCCGCCAGCTTCGCCGCCGAGTCGGCGTCGACGCAGGCCTGGATCACCGAGTCGAGGTCGCCGTCCAGGACCTGGTCCAGGTTGTACGCCTTGAAGCCGACGCGGTGGTCCGAGATGCGGTTCTCCGGGAAGTTGTACGTGCGGATCTTCTCGGAGCGGTCGACCGTGCGGACCTGGCTGCGGCGGGCGTCGGCGGCCTCCCGCTCGGCCTCCTCCTGCGCCGCGGCGAGCAGCCTGGAGCGCAGGATACGCAGAGCCTGCTCCTTGTTCTGCAGCTGGCTCTTCTCGTTCTGGCAGGAGGCGACGACCCCGGTCGGAAGGTGCGTGATGCGCACCGCGGAGTCGGTGGTGTTGACGGACTGGCCGCCCGGGCCGGAGGACCGGTAGACGTCGATCCGCAGGTCGTTCGGGTTGATCTCCACGTCCACCTCCTCGGCCTCGGGGGTGACGAGGACACCGGCGGCCGAGGTGTGGATACGTCCCTGGGACTCGGTGGCCGGCACGCGCTGCACGCGGTGCACACCGCCCTCGTACTTCAGCCGCGCCCACACGCCCTGGCCGGGTTCGAGCTGGCCGCGGGCCTTCACCGCGACCTGGACGTCCTTGTAGCCGCCCAGCTCGGACTCGGTGGCGTCGATGATCTCGGTCTTCCAGCCGGCGCGCTCGGCGTAGCGCAGGTACATGCGCAGCAGGTCGCCGGCGAACAGCGCCGACTCGTCGCCGCCCGCGCCCGCCTTGATCTCCAGGATGACGTCCTTGTCGTCACTCGGGTCGCGCGGGATCAGCAGGAGGCGCAGGCGCTCGGTCAGCTCCTCGCGCTGCTTCTCCAGCTCCTTGACCTCGGCCGCGAAGTCGGGGTCGTCCGCGGCGAGCTCGCGCGCGGTCTCCGCGTCGTCGCCGGTCTGCTTCCAGGAGCGGTACGTGGCGACGATCGGGGTGAGCTCGGCGTAGCGCTTGTTCAGCTTGCGCGCGTTCGCCTGGTCGGCGTGGACCGACGGATCGGCGAGCTTCTTCTCCAGATCAGCGTGTTCGGCGACGAGTTCGTCGACGGCCTCGAACATCTTGGGCTCCTGTACTGCGGGTGAAGGGCTGGCGGCGACCAAAAACGCCGGTCCCGGCGCACGCCCGGAGAGGGGGCGTGCGGCCGTGGACCGGCGAAATGGGGCTCGCTACTTCTTGGAGCCGGCGGCCTTGCCGAAGCGGGCCTCGAAGCGGGCCACACGGCCACCGGTGTCGAGGATCTTCTGCTTGCCCGTGTAGAACGGGTGGCACTCGGAGCAGACCTCGGCCCGGATGGTGCCGGACTCGATGGTGCTACGGGTGGTGAACGACGCGCCGCAGGTGCAGCTGACCTGCGTCTCGACGTACGCGGGGTGGATGTCGCGCTTCAAGGTGTCTCCTAGGTTTCGGGAGGGCGCCGGGTCGCTGCCGCGGGATGCGGGAACGTGAACCGGAGCCGACGTACCAGTCTGCCAGGACTGGGGCCATCCACCCAAACCGGGGGTGCGGATGTTCTATTCCCGCGGGTGAGCCGCATACCGGTACGGCCCCGCGCCCCTCACGGCGCGTTCACCACGCCCTTGGCCTCGCCCGTGGCCGTGCCCTTCGTGGCCGACTTCGGGATCGGGCGGTCGTTCTTCAGGGCGTCCCACACCAGCTGGGCCTTCGCCTTCTGCATCAGGACCCGGTTGGGGTTGGCCGGGTCGTACTCGACCGGCATGGTGACCATGGTCATCTTCTTGGGGCCGATGCCCTTGAGACCGTTGGCGAAGTCGATCAGGGAGTTGACCGAGCCGATCTCGGAGTCGGTGGTGACGGTCTTGGTGGCGGTGTCGGCGAGGTCGTACAGCTTCTTCGGGCTGGTGAAGACGCCGACGTGCTTGACCTGGTTGATCAGCGCCTTGACGAAGGCCTGCTGGAGCTGGATCCGGCCCAGGTCGGAGCCGTCGCCGACGCCGTGCCGGGTGCGGACCAGCCCGAGGGCCTGCTGCCCGCTCAGGGTGTGGGTGCCGGCCGGCAGCTTCAGATGGCTCTGCGGGTCGTCGATGCGCTTGGTCGTGGTGACCGGGACTCCGCCGAGGTCGTCGATCAGCTTCTGGAAGCCCGCGAAGTCGACCTCCAGGTAGTGGTCCATGCGGATACCGGTGATCGACTCGACGGTCTTCACCGCGCAGGCCGCGCCGCCGGTGCCGTAGGCCTCGTTGAACATCACGCCGGACGCGGCCGGGTGCGTGGTGCCCTTGGTGTCGGTGCACCGGGGCCGGTCGATCAGGGTGTCCCGCGGGACGGAGACCACGCTGGCCTTCTTGTGGCCCTCGTAGACGTGGACGATCATCGCCGTGTCGGAGCGGGCGCTGCCGTCGTCGACACCGCCGCCGAGCTTCTTGTTGGAGCCGGAGCGGGTGTCCGAGCCGAGGACCAGGATGTTCTCGGAGCCGTTGTCGATCTTCGAGGGGCGGTCGTTGCCGAGGGCCTGGTCGATGTCCACGCTCTTGAGGTTGCCGTTGAGCTTGAAGTACAGGTACCCGACGCCCGTACCCCCCAGCACCACCACGCCGGCGGCCGTCCAGGCCGTGGCCAGCAGGGCCTTGCGGCGCTTGCTGCGGGCCTTGCGGCGGCGGCCCTTGCCTCGCGTGCGGGAACCGGTCGCGCCCGGCTCGGGTATGACGGGCTCCGGCGTGGTCTGGGCGGACAACATCGCTCCTAGGTCTCGTCGGTCGGATACCCCCTGCTTTCAGGGTCAGGCGCGGTCGGTACCGCTCCATCGTCGCTCCGCAGGGTCAGACGGAGAAACTCGGGAAAGAGTTGCACAACGCACAGTGCCCACCGCGTACGGCGATGGGCACTGTGCGTAGTCACTTCATGCGAGCGGATCACGCTCACCTGCGGTTTCAGCCCCAGATGTCGTACGCCTGGAAGCCGGTGCCGGACGAGATCCTTGTGGCAAAGATCTCGCTTGTGGCCTTTCCGGTGCCCTTGTACAGATACAGGGTGCCGCCCGGGGTGCGGGCCAGGAGGTCGGCCCTGCCGTCGCCGCTGACGTCGCCGACCGCGTCGAAGGCGTCGTAGCCGGTCCAGGCGCTGCGCACCTTGATCCGGGCGGAGAAGGCGCCCGAGCCGGACCTGCCGGTGCCCCGGTACAGGTACAGGTCGTCGGTGCCGGCCTGGCGGGCGAGCAGGTCGGCCTTGCCGTCGCCGGTCAGGTCCCCGTGTCCGCGCACCGAGTTGTACTGGTCCCAGCCGGTGCCGACCTCGGCCCGCGAGCCGAAGGTGCCGTTGCCGTTGCCCGGGTACAGCCACATCGTGCCGCCCGAGTCGACGGAGAGCACATCGGGCTTGTAGTCGCCGGTGAGGTCGCCCGCGACGACGATCCGCTTGCGGGTCCCCCAGCCGCTGAAGATCTTCGTCGTGGCCCATGACCCGTCGGTGCGGGCGCTGTTGAGGACGAAGTGGTCCCAGTACACGTCACCGGTGGAGCTGACCCGGTAGACGAGGTCCTGGTAGCCGTCGCGGTTGAGGTCGGCCTGGAGCACCAGGTCGGTGCCGCTCCAGTCGCCCAGCGAGGTCCGGGCGCCGAACGAGCTGCCGGTGGAGTCCTTCTCGTAGCCGGTCTTCGTGGAGGAGCTGCGCACGAAGAGGTCGGCCTTGCCGTCGCCGGCGCTCAGGTTGGTGTCGTCGATCTGCGGGTAGGCGGCGCCGACGTACGTGGAGACCTTGGTGAAGACGCTGTAGTAGCCCTTCTCCACACAGTCCTTCACACCCCAGGAGACGACGCCGACGATCCGGCCGCCCACCACCAGCGGCCCGCCGGAGTCGCCGTTGCAGCTCGCCCGGGTACCGGTGTCACTGCCGGACTGCGTGCCCGCGCAGACCATGTGCCCGGCGACGTAGTCGCTGCCGTAGACCCCCGTACAGGTGCTGTCGGCGTGCAGGGTCAGCGTGCCGGTCTCCAGCGTCTGGGAGATGTCGTCGCTGGTGGAGCTGGTGCGGCCCCAGCCGTAGACGGTGGCGCTGGTGCCACCGGCGTAGGAGGCGGTGTCGCCGGACGTGGTCATCCGGATCGGCGTGGCGCTGACCGGGACGTCCAGGGTGAGGACGGCGATGTCGTTGTCGATGGCCGTCGCGCTGTACGACGGGTGGTTCCACTGGCGCAGGACCCCGGTGGCCTGGCCCCCGTGCAGGTCCGCGGAGCCGCCGGAGCCGGTGGTGGGCAGCTGGTCGGTGCCGGTGACTACGGCGCCGTACTTGTTCCAGTCGTAGCCCTTGACGCAGTGCGCCGCCGTGAGGATCTTCGTCGGCGACACGACCGAGCCGCCGCAGAAGAAGCCCACGTCGTCGCTGGTGTCGGTGGTGCCCTTGTCGTCGTGGTACCAGAGCTGGGCCATCCAGGGCGCCGCGGAGATGGTGGTCTCGTTGCCACCAACGACCTTCGGCGAGACGTGCGACGGGCTGCCGCTCGTCGCCGGCGCGCTGGTGCGGTCGGCCCCGGCGATGCGCTGCGCCAGGGTGGCCTGGGACGGCTGGCTGACGACGGGGCTGCCGGCCGGTCTCGGCAGCGCGGTGGCGGCACCGGCGGAGGTCGTCAGCAGCGCGGCGGTCACGGCGGCGGCGACACCGGCCGCGGCGAGGGGCAGGCCGACACGTATACGCCGTCTGTGCCGCCCGGGCAGGGGCATGAGCAAGGGAGGACCCCCAGGGGGAGAGGAGAGGGAAGGGGCGCGTGGTGCGATCCCGTACCTCTCAGCGCCAAAAGGCCGCCCCCCGTCACTTACGGACGGGGGGCGGCCTCGGCGACCCGGGGGCGCGGCGGGGAAGTCCCCTGCGACTAGTCGCCGTTACCCGGCGTCGGCGTCGTCTTCTGAATCTGCATCAGGAACTCGACGTTCGACTTGGTCTGCTTCATCTTGTCCAGCAGGAGCTCGATCGCCTGCTGCTGGTCCAGCGCGTGCAGGACGCGGCGGAGCTTCCAGACGACGGCCAGCTCCTCGTTGCCGAGCAGGATCTCTTCCTTACGGGTACCGGACGCGTCCACGTCCACCGCCGGGAAGATGCGCTTGTCGGCGAGCTTCCGGTCGAGCTTGAGCTCCATGTTGCCGGTGCCCTTGAACTCCTCGAAGATCACCTCGTCCATGCGGGACCCGGTGTCCACCAGCGCGGTGGCGAGGATGGTCAGCGAGCCGCCGTCCTCGATGTTCCGGGCCGCACCGAAGAACCGCTTCGGCGGGTACAGGGCGGTCGAGTCGACACCACCGGACAGGATGCGGCCGGAAGCAGGCGCGGCCAGGTTGTACGCACGGCCCAGACGCGTGATGGAGTCGAGCAGCACCACCACGTCGTGCCCCAGCTCGACGAGCCGCTTGGCGCGCTCGATGGCGAGCTCGGCGACCGTCGTGTGGTCCTCGGCCGGACGGTCGAAGGTCGAGGAGATGACCTCGCCCTTGACCGACCGCTGCATGTCGGTGACCTCTTCCGGACGCTCGTCGACGAGGACGACCATCAGGTGGCACTCGGGGTTGTTGTGCGTGATCGCGTTGGCGATCGCCTGCATGATCATGGTCTTACCGGTCTTCGGCGGGGCCACGATCAGACCGCGCTGGCCCTTACCGATCGGCGAGACCAGGTCGATGATGCGGGTGGTGAGCACGCCCGGGTCCGTCTCCAGGCGGAGGCGGTCCTGCGGGTAGAGCGGGGTCAGCTTGTTGAACTCCGGGCGGCCACGCCCGTGTTCGGGCGCCATGCCGTTGACGGAGTCGAGGCGGACCAGCGCGTTGAACTTCTCGCGGCGCTCGCCCTCCTTCGGCTGGCGGACCGCACCGGTGATGTGGTCACCCTTGCGCAGGCCGTTCTTGCGGACCTGGGCGAGGGAGACGTACACGTCGTTCGGGCCCGGCAGGTAGCCGGAGGTCCGGATGAAGGCGTAGTTGTCGAGGATGTCCAGGATGCCCGCGACCGGGATCAGGACGTCGTCCTCGGCGAGCTGCGGCTCGACTGCCATGTCGTCGCGGCCACGGCGGCCACGGCGGTCGCGGTAGCGGCCGCGACGGCCACGACGGCCACCCTCGAAGTCGTCGTCGTCCTGCGGGCCGGCGTTGCGGTCCTGACGGCCGCCGCCCTGCTGCTGGCCCTGCTGCTGGCGGTCCTGACGGCCGCCGCCCTGCTGGTCGTCGCCCTTGCCGCGGCGGTCACGGTCGCGGTCACGGCCGCGCTCGCGGCGGTCACGGCGGCCACGGCCCTCGCCGTCACCGGCGTCGCCCTTGGCCTCGCCCTGCTGCTGCGCGGGCGTCTCGGCCTTGGACTCGGTCTTCGCCTCGGCGGCGACCGTCTCGGCGCTGTTCGCGGCGGGGCTGCCGGCCTCGGCGGTGGCGCGGCGGCGACGGCGCTCGGTCGGGGCGTCGTCGGAGGCCGGCTGGCCGGGGATCTCGATCTGCTGCTGGGCCACGGCCTGCTCGGCGGGGGCCTCGGCCTTCTTCTCGCCGTCGACGGCGGCCTCACCCGTACGGGCCTTGGAGGTGGCGCGGCGCTTGGGCTTGGTCTCGGTGGCGGCCTCGGCCTTGGGGGCGGCGCCCCCGGCGGCCTGCGCCTCCTTGATGACCTCGATCAGCTGGCTCTTGCGCATCCGCGCGGTGCCCCTGATGCCGAGGCCCGAGGCGACCTGCTGCAGCTCGGCCAGCACCATGCCCTCAAGGCCGGTACCACGGCGCCGCCGGGAGCCGGCACCGGTGGCAGGCGCGGAGGCGTCCGTGGCGGGCGCGGCAGCGGTCTCCTCGACACGTGCGCCCATCAGATCGGTGGTGTCGCTCACGAAGGGTCCTTCCCTGGAGCGGACGTCGGCCTGTCTGGCTCGGCGACCGGTTGTGCTGTCCGGCTACGGTCCTGTCTTCCGTGAACCGTGCCGGGGCGGTGGTCCGCCAAAGCGGCGGAGGAAATGTACGGTGATTGGCGCTTCCGCGAGCCGTGGCACCCAGTGTCACGTGGCGTGGTAGCACCGATTCCGGAGCGTGCCCGGCGGCCCGCTCAGTGTCCGCATACGACGTACTGCCCAGGTACGGCGCACGGAACACGGAGTGGCGTGGGAGGCTCCCGGAAGAATGTCTGTCCCGGACTGGGACACGAGGCACCTCGCCATGGTGGGGTCGGGTGCAGACTTGAGATTAACACTACCGGATCCAACAAACATTCCCCCTCTCCAAATCCGGCAACCGTGTGTCAGGTCGCAAGCGGCAGCACGCTCGCTCCCTGCAGGTCCAGGCTCAGCCGGTTGGCGGCCCAGTCGGTGCCGGCCAGGGCCTCCACCTTGTCGGCGGTGCCCGCGTCGGCGAGGGCCATCACGGTGGGGCCGGCGCCCGAGATGACGGCCGGGACGCCCTCCGCGCGCAGCCGCTGCACCAGCGCCGTGCTCTCCGGCATGGCCGGGGCGCGGTACTCCTGGTGGAGGCGGTCCTCGGTGGCGGGCAGCAGCAGCTCGGGGCGCCGGGTGAGGGCCTCGACGAGCAGGGCGGCACGGCCCGCGTTGACGGCGGCGTCGACGTGCGGCACGGTGCGCGGCAGCAGACCGCGCGCGGTCTCGGTGAGAACCGGCTTTCCGGGCACGAAAACCACCGGAACGATGGAATCGTTCGGCTCCATCCTGATCGCCCGGGCGGCGCCGGCCTCCATCCAGGACAGGGTGAAGCCGCCGAGCAGACACGCGGCCACGTTGTCCGGATGGCCTTCGATCTCGGTGGCCAGTTCCAGCAGTGCCGCGTCGTCCAGACGGGCCTCGCCGCCTATGGTCACGGCGCGGGCGGCGACGATGCCGGCACAGATGGCGGCGGAGGAGGAGCCCAGGCCGCGGCCGTGCGGAATGCGGTTGGCGCAGACGATCTCCAGGCCGCGGGGCTGGCCGCCCAGCAGATCGAACGCGGTACGCAGGGAGCGGACGAGCAGGTGAGACTCGTCACGCGGGAGGGTCTCGCTGCCCTCCCCCGCGATGTCGATGTGCAGCCCGGTGTCGGCCACCCGGACGACCACGTCGTCGTAGAGCCCCAGCGCCAGGCCGAGGGCGTCGAAGCCCGGGCCGAGATTGGCGCTGGTGGCGGGAACGCGCACCCGGACGGCGGCGGCGCGGAACGCTGGACCGGCCATCGCTCGTTGACTCTCCTTGAGCTGCGTGACTGTCGAGTGGCGATCGATCGAGTTCGACGGCCACCCGGTGGACATCCGATGACGTACGAAGACCCGTCGGGGCGCGGAGACGGCGCGGCCCCGTGCCACACGCGAGGGCATATGCGGTGGGCGGGTTCAGTACAGCCTATCGAAGGAAGGTTCTGTGGCGACATAGGGCGCACAGGAGGCGCACGATGCGTGTCGCAAGCCCCCTGTGCACCCTTCCCAGAGATCTCCGCCTGTCAGCGGCGGACGGGACCGTCAGGCGAGGCCGAGGCGCTCGGCCGCGGCGGCCGCGTCGACCGGCACGGTGACGGGCTGCGGGGCGCCGGCGACGGCCCAGTCGGGGTCCTTCAGACCGTTGCCGGTGACCGTGCAGACGATCTTCTGGCCCGGGTCGACCCTGCCCTGCTCGGCGGCCTTGAGCAGACCGGCCACGGAGGCGGCGGAGGCGGGCTCCACGAAGACGCCCTCCTGCGCGGCCAACAGACGGTAGGCGCGCAGGATTTCACGGTCCGTCACCTCGTCGATGGCGCCACCCGACTCGTCGCGCGCGGCGAGGGCGTACTGCCAGGAGGCCGGGTTGCCGATGCGGATGGCGGTGGCGATGGTCGAGGGGTCCTTGACGACCTCACCCCGCACGATCGGGGCGCTGCCGGAGGCCTGGAAGCCCCACATGCGAGGGGTCTTCGTGGCGATGCCGTCGGCGGCGTACTCCCTGTAGCCCTTCCAGTAGGCGGTGATGTTGCCCGCGTTGCCGACCGGGAGGACGTGGATGTCGGGCGCGTCGCCGAGCATGTCCACGATCTCGAAGGCGGCCGTCTTCTGGCCCTCGATACGCACCGGGTTGACCGAATTGACCAGCGCCACCGGGTAGTTCTCGCTCAGCGAGCGGGCGAGGGTCAGGCAGTCGTCGAAGTTGCCGTCGACCTGGAGGATCTTCGCGCCGTGCACCAGGGCCTGGCCCATCTTGCCGAGCGCGATCTTGCCCTGCGGCACGAGAACGGCCGAAACCATGCCGGCCCGCACCGCGTAGGCGGCGGCGGAGGCGGACGTGTTGCCGGTGGAGGCGCAGATGACCGCCTTCGCCCCCTCCTCCTTGGCCTTGGAGATGGCCATGGTCATGCCACGGTCCTTGAAGGAGCCGGTGGGGTTGGCCCCCTCCACCTTCAGGTGGACCTCACAGCCCGTGCGCTCGGAGAGCACCTGCGCGGGCACGAGGGGCGTGCCGCCCTCGCGGAGCGTCACGACCGGCGTGGTGTCGGATACCGGCAGCCTGTCCCGGTACTCCTCGATGATTCCGCGCCACTGGTGAGTCATTGCTGGTTACTCTCCTTCAACCCGCATGATGCTGGCGACACCCCGCACGGTGTCGAGCTTGCGCAGCGCCTCGACGGTCCCGGTGAGGGAGGCGTCGGACGCGCGGTGGGTGACGACGACGAGGGAGGCCTCGCCGTCCTTGCCCTGCTGGCGCACCGTATCGATCGACACCCCGTGCTCGGCGAACACGGTCGCGACCTGGGCGAGAACACCCGGTTTGTCCGCGACGTCGAGGCTGATGTGGTAGCGCGTGACGACCTCGCCCATGGGCGAGACCGGCAGGGCGGCGTACGCCGACTCACCGGGCCCCGTTGCGCCGTTGAGTCGGTTGCGGCAGACGGCGACGAGGTCGCCGAGCACGGCCGAGGCGGTCGGCGAACCGCCGGCGCCGGGGCCGTAGAACATCAGCTGACCGGCGGCGTCCGACTCCACGAAGACGGCGTTGTACGCGCCGCGCACGGAGGCGAGCGGGTGGGTCAGCGGAATCATCGCGGGGTGCACCCGCGCGGTGACGGACGCCCCGTCCTTGGACCGCTCGCAGATGGCGAGCAGCTTGATGGTGCAGCCCATCTCCTTGGCCGAGCGGAAGTCGGCGGCGGTGACCTCGGTCATGCCCTCGCGGTAGACGTCGTCGAGACGCACCCGCGTGTGGAAGGCGATCCCGGCGAGGATGGCGGCCTTGGCGGCGGCGTCGAACCCCTCGACGTCGGCGGTCGGATCGGCCTCCGCGTACCCGAGTGCGGTGGCCTCGTCCAGGGCCTCCTGGTAGCCGGCGCCCGTGGAGTCCATCTTGTCGAGGATGAAGTTGGTGGTGCCGTTGACGATGCCCAGCACCCGGTTGACCTTGTCGCCGGCGAGGGACTCGCGCAGCGGGCGGATCAGCGGGATGGCACCGGCGACGGCGGCCTCGTAGTAGAGGTCCTTGTTGTTCTCCTCCGCCGCGGCGTGCAGGGCGGCGCCGTCCTGGGCGAGCAGGGCCTTGTTGGCGGAGACGACGGAGGCCCCGTGCTCGAACGCGGCGGTGATGAGGGAACGGGCGGGTTCGATCCCCCCGATCACCTCCACCACGACGTCGATGTCCCCGCGTTTGACGAGGGCCGTGGCGTCGGTGGTGACGAGTTCCGCCGGAATGCCCTCACGCACCCTGGACGGCCGCCGTACGGCGACCCCCGCGAGCTCGACCGGGGCGCCGATCCTGGCGGCGAGGTCGTCGGCGTGCGTCGTCATGATGCGCGCCACCTCTGAGCCGACCACTCCACAGCCCAGCAGCGCCACCTTCAGCGGACGCGTACGCATCATCCGACCTCGTTTCCTCATACCGTCTACGGTTGGACCAGTCTCACTCACCGGACGGGAGTTTCTACCCTTCGTCCGGATCGTGAGACATCTATTTCATTTGTGCAGGGGTGGCAGACCGAAGATCTTCCGCCCCGGGGCTCCCGCGGTCACCCGACGTCGAGACGCAGGAGGTCCTCCTCCGTCTCACGCCGGACGATCACCCGGGCCTCGCCGTCCTTCACGGCGACGACGGGCGGCCGGAGCACATGGTTGTAGTTGCTGGCCATGGACCTGCAGTACGCGCCCGTGGCCGGTACGGCGATCAGGTCACCCGGTGCCAGGTCGGCGGGCAGGAACGCGTCCTTGACCACGATGTCCCCGCTCTCGCAGTGCTTGCCGACGACACGCGCGAGCATCGGCTCGGCGTCACTGGTGCGCGAGACGAGGGCGACGCTGTACTCGGCGTCGTACAGAGCGGTCCGGATGTTGTCGGACATACCCCCGTCGACCGACACATACGTCCGCAGCCCGTCGAGCGGCTTGACGGTGCCGACCTCGTAGAGCGTGAAGGCGGTCGGACCGACGATGGCCCGCCCGGGCTCGACGGAGATCCGGGGCGTACGCAGCTTGGCGGCGTCGCACTCGCGACTCACGATCTCGGTGAGCGCCTTGGCGATCTCATGCGGCTCACGAGGATCGTCGGCGCTGGTGTAGGCGATCCCGAGCCCGCCGCCGAGGTCGATCTCGGGCAGTTCGACGCCGTGCTCGTCCCGGATCTCCCGGAGCAGCCCGACGACGCGGTGGGCGGCGACCTCGAAACCGGACATGTCGAAGATCTGCGACCCGATGTGGCTGTGAATGCCGATCAGTTCGAGCCCGTCGAGCTGAAGCGCCCGCCGCACGGCCTCGGCGGCCTGCCCGCCGGCCAGCGGAATCCCGAACTTCTGGTCTTCGTGGGCGGTGGCGATGAACTCATGTGTATGAGCCTCGACGCCCACGGTGATCCGGATCTGGACCTTCTGCCGCTTGCCCAGGGACTGTGCGACGTGGGCCACCCGCACGATCTCCTGGAAGGAGTCGAGCACGATCCGCCCGACACCGGCGCGGACGGCCCGCTCGATCTCGTCCACCGACTTGTTGTTGCCGTGGAAGGCGATGCGCTCGGCGGGCATCCCGGCGGACAGGGCGGTCGCCAGCTCCCCACCGGAGCAGACGTCCAGGTTCAGCCCCTCCTCGCTCAGCCACCGCACGACGGCACGGGACAGGAACGCCTTGCCGGCGTAGAACACGTCGGCGTCGGCCCCGAAGGCGGTACGCCAGGCGCGCGCCCGGGCTCGGAAGTCGGCCTCGTCGAGGATGTAGGCGGGCGTGCCGTACAACTCGGCGAGCCGGGTGACGTCGACGCCGCCGACCGTGAGGACGCCGTCGGCGTCGCGCGCGACGGTCTGGGCCCAGACCTTCTGGTCGAGGACGTTGAGGTCGGCGGGCGGCGCGGAGTAGTGCCCCTCGGGCAGGACGTCGGCGTGACGGGGTCCGGCGGGGTGGGCGGAACGGCTCATGACGTGACTCTCAGACTCTCTGTCTCTCTCCGGGGCGCCGGTGCACAGGGCCCTCAGAGGTGTTCGGGTGCGTCGATGCCGAGCAGGGACAGGCCGCCGGCCAGCACCGTCCCGGCGGCTTCGGCAAGGGCGAGCCGGGCACGGTGGGCGGCCGAGGGTTTCTCCTCACCGCGGGGAAGCACGCAGGGCAGGAAGGGCAGCACGGCATCGGCGACGGTGACGAGATGCCGGGCGAGCCGGTCCGGGGCACGGTGGGTGGCGGCCGCGGCGAGAACGCGGGGGTAATCGGCGAGGGGGCCTAGGGGGATCTGGGGGGTGGGGCGGGGGGTGGGGGTGGGGCCGGGGGCCGGGTCGGGGTTGAGGGCCGAGGCGGGGATGGGGCCGGGGGCCGAGACGGGGGTGGGTGCGCGGTGGGGTTC
>NZ_BMTD01000028.1 GCF_014649495.1 Streptomyces filipinensis
CTTGATGCCGCTGCGGCCGAAGGTGTTCTTGTAGAAGTCCCAGGTCTCCTGCGCGCCGTAGTGGGCGTCCGCGCCCGCGGTGGCGGCGTTGGAGTTGGTGCCGTTGCCCCAGGTGTCGTTGCTCTGCGAGAACAGGGTGCCGGTACCCGAGGTGCCGTGGTTCAGGTTGTACGTCTTGTGGTTCCCGCGCGCGCCGTCGGTCAGTGTGTACGTCGACCCCGAGTGGGTCGTGGTCAGGTTCACCTGGCCGCTGTACCGGGTGTTGCCGACGCCGGTCTCGATGCCCTGGTACTCGTAGAGCTTCTTGCCGGTGGCCGCGTCGGTGATGACGTGCAGCTGGTTCGGGGTGCCGTCGTCCTGCAGGCCGCCGACGACCGTCTCGTAGGCCAGGACGGGCTTTCCGCTCGCCGCCCAGATCACCTTGCGGACGGAGTCGGCCGCCGGCCTGCTGCCGCCGAGGGCACGGGCCCGCTGCACGGCCTGCTTCTCGGCCGCGGCCTTCGGCACGGCCGGGGTGAGACCGGCGACCTTCAGCGTGGCGTCGGTGGCCTTGACGACGTCCATGGTCTTGCCCGACCTGGACTCCACGACGAGGTCGCCGCCGAGCACCGGAAGGCCGGCGTAGGTGCGCTCGTAGCGGGTGTGCAGGGTGCCGTCGGCGTCCTTGACGACGTCCTTGACGACCAGCTTCTCCTTGGCGCCGAGGCCGAGGTTCCGGGCGGTGGCGGCCGTCGTCGCGCCGGCGTGGCGTATCAGCTCGACGCGCTGCGAGGGCGTGAGCTTGACCGCGACATGGGCCGGATTCATCCTGCCCGGCTGCGGCTTCGACGGTGCGGCACTGGCGGCGCCGGACTGGACGGCGGCCGCGATCAGGGCGGCGACGCCGGCGAGGGCGACGGTGGCGGTGCGGCGTTGCGCTGCGTGGGAGGTGCGTCTGCGAGAGGAGGAACTGCTGCTCAACACTGACTCCTTCTGCGTGACCGCGGGTCGCGCGGCCAGGGGAGACCGGACGGTGGGTTGGGACGTCCGGGCAGAACAGGGCGTTACGCGGAACCACGTGCAGGCCGATCGTGCACAGCAGGGGTGGCACTGTGGGGTTGCTGTGAGTCGGCCTGGGAAGAGTGACAGGGGATCAGTGCACCTGTCAGGACCGCGTCACAAACTTGGCCGGAAATGGTTCGTTGTCCGGATGTTCATGTTCGTTATGCGAACCGTTGGTTGATCGGTGCGGGCGCCCCTTCGGTGCCCCTTCCGGTCCCTCCGTCTCCTCTGTCCCTTCACCGCCCCGCGGTGTCGCCGTGCCAGGTCCGCCACAGTGCCGCGTAGGCACCGCCGGCGGCCACCAGGTCCTCGTGCGTGCCCAGTTCCGTCAGACGGCCGTCCTCCATGACCGCCACCCGGTCGGCGTCGTGGGCCGTGTGCAGACGGTGCGCGATGGCGATGACCGTACGGCCCTGCAGGACGGCGGCGAGCGCGCGTTCGGCGTGCCGGGCCGTCGCGGGGTCCAGCAGGGCGGTGGCCTCGTCCAGGATCAGGGTGTGCGGGTCGGCCAGCACCACCCGGGCCAGGGCGAGCTGCTGGGCCTGGGAGCCGTCGGTGGAGCGGCCGCCCGCGCCCAGCCGGGTGTCGAGGCCGTCCGGCAGCTCCCGCACCCAGTCGGCGCCGACCGCGGCGAGCGCCGCCCACAGGTCGGCGTCCGAGGCGTCGGGCCCGGCGATCAGGAGGTTGTCGCGGACCGTGCCGAGGAACACGTGGTGCTCCTGCGTCACCAGCACCACCTGGCGGCGCAGCAGCTCCGGTGCCAGGTCGGCGACCGGCACCCCGCCCACCGTCACCGCGCCGGCCCCCGGCCGGTCGACGCCCGCGAGCAGTCGGCTCAGTGTCGTCTTCCCGGCGCCGGACGGACCCACCACCGCGAGCCGTTCCCCGGGCCGTACCGTCAGGTCCACCCCGCGCAGCACCTCGCCGCCGCGCTCGTAGGCGTACCGGACCGCGCGCACGTCGATGCGGTCGTCCGCCGGGACCGGCGAGCCGTCCGCGCCGTCCCCGCGCGGCGGCGCCTGCGCCAGCCCCTCCACCCGGGCGAACGAGGCGCCGCTGCTCTGCAGTTGCTCCACACGCATCAGGATCTGGTCCAGCGGCTCGGTGAACTGCCGCAGATACAGCGCCGCGGCCACCACCGCGCCCACCCCGACCGCACCCCGCTGGTGCAGCCAGCCGCCGAGCAGCAGCACGCCCGCCACGGGCACGGTGTACGTCACCTCGACCGCCGGGAAGAACACCGTCCGCAGGAACAGCGTGTACAGGCGGGTGCGGCGGGACTCCTCCAGCGCGTCCCGGCTCGCCGTGATCCGCCGGTGCCGCAGCCCGAACGCCTCGACGGTCCGGGCCCCGGCCGCCGTGGCGGCGACGATCTCCGCGACCTGGGAGGTGGCCGCGCCCTCGGCGAGATAGCCGTCCCGGGCCCGGCGCAGATACCACCGCAGCGCCAGCCGGATCGGGGTCAGCCCGAGCAGCCCGAACGCCCCGAGCAGCGGGTCCAGCGCGAAGACCGCACCCAGCACGAACAGCGCCTGCACGGTGTTGACCAGCAGCTCCGGGCCCACGTCCCGGAGCGTGGTGCCGACGATCGCCACGTCCGCCGTGCCGCGCGCCGTCAGATCGCCGGTGCCGGCCCGCTCCACCACGGACGCGGGCAGCGCCAGCACCCGGTCGACGTACTCCTCGCGCACCCGGGCCAGTGTCCGCTCCCCGAACCGGTATCCCACATACCGCGCCCAGCGGGCGAGCAGCAGCTGGGCCAGCGCGCACAGCAGGATCCACAGCGCGAGCCGGTCCACCACACCGACCCCGTGCCCGGCCCGCACCTCGTCGACGATCCGCCCGACCAGCCACGGCCCCACCAGCCCAGCCCCCGCCGCCAGTGCGTTCAGCAGCAGCGCGGCGGTGAACGCTCGCGCGTCGGCCCGGATCAGCCGTAGCGCGGCCCGCCGCACCCGGCCACGGTCGGCAACCGGCAAAAGCCCCTCGCCCGCCGTCACCGTCCGCCCCCCGTCCGCCTGTCCGCGGCCGGTGCGGTGCTGAAGGTCCGCTTGTCGGCCCGGGCCGGCCGTAGCGCGGCCCGGCGTGCGGCGACCGGCAGCAGTCCTGCGCTCGCCGTCACCGGCCGGCCCCGGTCCGCCCGGCCGGCCGTGGCCGCCGGCAGCAGCCCCTCGTCCGCCCTCACCGGACGGCCCCTTCCGTGTCCCGGGCCACGAGTGATCGGTAGCCCGGTTCCGTGGTCAGCAGGTGCTGGTGCGTGCCGGTCGCCGCGACCTTGCCGTCGACGAGGAAGACGACCGTGTCCGCCCGGTCCAGCATCAGCGGCGAGGTGGACGTCACCAGCGTCGTACGGCCCTCCCGCGCCTCGCGCAGCCGCCGGGCGACCGTCGCCTCGGTGTGCGCGTCCAGTGCCGAGGTCGGTTCCACCGCGAGCAGCACCTCGGGGTCGGCCGACAACGCCCGGACCAGCCTCATCCGCTGCCGCTGCCCGCCCGAGAGGCTGCGGCCCCCTCCCGCCACCGGTGAGTCCGGCCCGTCGGGCAGTGCGCGCACGACGTCCTCGGCGGCGGCCGCGTACAGCGCGCGCTCCAACTCCGCCTCGGTCACCGGGCGTTCGGTGGCCACGACCTCCCGCAGCGGCCCGGCGAACAGGTCGGCCTCGTTGTCCGCGACCAGGATCCGGCGCCGTACCTCGGCGAGCGGGACCGCGTCGAGCCGTACCCCACCCCAGGTGGCGTCGGTCGCCCCGAAGCGGCCGAGCCGGTCGACCACGGCGGCGGCCTCGGCGGGCCGGGCGGCGGCCAGCGCGGTCAGCCGGCCCGGCGCCACCCGTACCCCGGACGCCGGGTCGTGCAGCTCGGCCGGTTCCCCGGGCGCGGCCAGTGTGCCCTCGTCCGGCTCCGACTCCAGTCGCAGCAGCCGTACGACCCGGCGCGCGGCCACCACGCCCCGGTTGAGGTCGTAGGTCATCTGCACGAGGAAGGCCACCGGCCCGATCAGCACCGCGACATAGCCGTACACGGCCACCAACTGGCCGATACTGAGCTGCCCCTGTGCGGTGAGCCGGGCCGCGAGCCAGGTCACCACGGCCAGGAACAGGGTGGGCAGACCGACCCCGAGCGCCTGCACCCAGCTGGCCACCGCACCCACCCGGTACCCCTGCGCCCGCAGCCGCCGGGAGTCGGCCCGGAAGGCGTCCGAGACCAGTCCCTTCCCGCCCAGCCCGTTGAGCACCCGCAGCCCGCCCGCGAGGTCGCCGATGCGCGCGGTGAGCACGCCCTGCCGTTCCCGGTAGACGCTCTCCGCGCCCTGCATGCGCAGCGTCAGCGGCCCGGTGACCAGCGCGATCACCGGCAGCCCGAGCAGTACGACGGCGGCCAGCGGCGTCGAGACCGTGAGCAGCAGCCCGGCCACCACCGCGTACACCACGGCGGAGCCGACGCCCGGTCCGACCACGGTCAGGGCCTGTGCGACGGTCTGCACGTCGCCGACCCCGATCGTCACCACCTCGCCGGCCCCGGCCCGGCGCCCCAGCGCGGCCCCGAGCCGGACCACATGGCCCACGACCACCTTCACGGTGCGGAAGTTGGCGTCCATCCGGACCCGGGTCATCGTGCGGTGCCGCATGATGCTCAGCCAGGCGTTCACCGCCCCGACCGCGAACATCACCGCGGTCCAGGCGGCCAGCACCCCCAGCCGCCCCGGCACCAGCCCGTCGTCCACGGCCCGCGCCATCAGATACGGCTGCGCGGCCAGCAGCACCATCCACACACTGCCCAGCACCGCCCCGGCCACGGCCCGCCCCGGCTGCCGTCGCACCAGCCACCACAGGTACCACCAGCCACCGCGGGTGTCGGGCCTGCCCGGATCCTCGTACGCGTCGATCATCCATCCCCCGCTCGGCTCGGCGTCGCCGGGAAACCTCGAAGGTATCCAGGGTGGGACGGGTGCTCCAACGAATAAAGGGCCGCTCGGGGGCGGCCGGTTGCGGGGCCGGCGCCCGCCGGAGGAGGGCGGCCGGCCCCGCGGGGGAGTACGGGCTCAGCTCAGGCCGAGGCTGGAGAGGGCCGTCGTCCAGTCGGTCATGATGGCGTCCTGGGCGTCGGCGAGGCTGACGTCACCGGCGCAGACGGCCTTCTTGAGCTTGTTCTCGACGGTGTCCTTGTCCGAGGAGGCCTCGTCGCCGTAGTGCGGCTCGGGCCAGAGGTTCTGCTCGCTCCTCGGGGCGCCCCCGAGTTCGAGCGGGACGAAGTGGTCCTCCTCGTAGTCCGAGAGGCTGGTGTCGGAGTAGCCGTACTCGACGATCTGCTTCTTCTTCAGCGCGGTCGTGTAGGAGCTGGGCGGCCGTACGGTCGCGGTCCAGCCGGAGACACAGATGGTGGAGTCGATGGTGTCCTGGGTGACGTCGGGGTTGAGGGCCCCGGGCGTACAGGCGGAGTCGGGCAGGGGGAGGTAGTCCTGGCTGCAGCTCGCGGCGTGGGCGGTGCCGGTGGTGACGCTGAGGCCCGCGGCGGCGAGGGCGAGGGTGGAGAGGGTGGTCACCAGGGGGCGCGGTATTCGGGACAAGTGGGGTCTCCCGGTGCGGTGCCCGGCAGAGGTTCCGGGCGGTCGTGAGCATGACAGCACCGGGATTGTCTATGCGAGTAGACCCCTTTGCCCGACCGAGGGCTCCTTTGGTTGAACGTTTATTCGCGCGAGTGCGACGGAAGGCGCGGCCTTGGCCTGGCCTTGACGTGAGGGGGCGCGGCGTGGCCGACGGGCCCCGCGAGGGCTCGTGAGCCGGTCCGCCGCAGGACGTGACGGCTCGTCAACTACATGCCGTGGCCCGGGTGAACAGCCGTTGAACCGGCAGTGCCCGGATCAGTTCGGGCCGGACTCGCCCGCCATGCCCTGGGGAGGCCGGCCCAGGATCCCGCGGTCGTACCCCACCGCCACCGCCGCCGCCCGGTCGTTGACGCCGAGCTTGGCGTACAGGTGGGTGAGGTGGGTCTTGACCGTGGCCTCGCTGATGAACAGTTCGCGGGCGATCTCCCGGTTCGAGGTGCCCCTGGCGACCAGGGCCAGGACCTCGCGCTCGCGGGCGGACAGGGGCTCGGCGTCGGGCCGGCGGGGGGTGCGGACGGCCTGGACCAGGCGGGAGGCGACGGCGGGGGAGAGGACCGTACGGCCCTCGGCGGCGGCCCGGACGGCGGTGAACAGCTCGTCGCGCGGGGCGTCCTTGAGGAGATAGCCGGTCGCGCCCGCCTCGATCGCGGGCAGGGTGTCCGAGTCGGTGTCGTAGGTGGTGAGGACCAGGACCTTGGCGCGGGCGCCGCGCCGGGTCAGTTCGCGGATGGCGTCCACCCCGGAGCCGCCGGGCATCCGCAGGTCCATCAGGATCACGTCCGGGTCCAGGGCCGCGGCCCGGGCCACCGCCTCGACGCCGCTCGCGGCCTCGCCGAGCACGGTGAAACCGGCGGCGGAGTCGAACATGCCGCGCAGGCCGTCGCGGACGACCGGGTGGTCGTCGACGATCAGCAGGGAGACGGGAGATTCAGCGGTCATCACCCACCAACGGTACGCGAGCCGACACCGCCGTACCGTGCCCCGGCTCCGACTCCAGCGTGAGGGAGCCCGCGATGCGTTCGGCGCGGGCCCGCATGCCGCCCAGGCCGAAGCCGCCGCCGCGCGTCCGCTCCGGTACGGCGGCTGGGTCGAAGCCGGTGCCGTCGTCGCGGATGTCGAGGGTGACCTCGTCGCCCATGAAGGACAGGGTCACCCCGGCCCGGCTCGCGCGGGCGTGCCGGGCCGTGTTGGACAGGGCCTCCTGGGCGATGCGCAGCAGCGTCGCCGAGACCTCGTCGTGGAGGTGTTCGGTGGTGCCGGTGACCGTGAAGTCGGCCCGTACACCCGTGCGTTCGCCCCACTCGGCGACCGTCTTCTTCAGCGCCTCCGGCAGGCCGTCCGCGGCCAGGGCGACCGGGGCCAGGTTGTGCACCGAGCGACGGGCCTCGCCCAGGCTGTGCCGGGCGAGCGCCGAGGCCCGCTCCAGATGGGTGCGGGCGGTGGTCAGATCGGGGGCGTTCGCCACCACCTGCAGCTGGGCGATGATCCCGGTCAGGCCCTGCGCGATGGTGTCGTGGATCTCGGCGGCGAGCCGGCGGCGCTCGTCGGCCACCCCCGCCTCCCGCGCCTGCACGAGCAGCTGGGCGTGCAGCGCGGCGTTCTCGTCCAGCGCCTGCTGCAACGCGGTGTTGGTGCGCTCCAGTTCTTCGATGGTTTCGGCCTGGACCACGGAACGGGTCTGCTCCTGCAGGGCGTACCGCGTGAACACGCTGACCATGCCCATGTTGACGGCCAGGACCAGGAAGAAGCCGACCCACAGGAACAGCCCGTGCGGCGGCCAGCCGCCGATCTCGCTGCCGGCCATGGTGACGGCGGTCAGGAAGAGACCGGGCAGCACCAGCCGGTTCGGCAGGTCCCGGGTCGCGGTGTAGTAGCCGGTCACGGCGTAGAAGGCGAAGAACGGGTTGGCCCAGGTCAGTACGAAGGCGATGGCCCAACGCAGCAGGTAGAGGAAGACACCGATCCGGCTCGGGTCCGGCCGCTTCCGCCTCACCCGTCCCCAGTACAGCTGCAGCAGGACAGCCGCGGGCACGAGGACGGCGCAGACGACCATACCGGGCCGGTCCATGCGGACCGCGCGGGCGGAGAGCGCTGTCGCGACGGCACCGACGGCCAGCAGCGCCCAGGGCCCCCACGTGTCGAACGAGGCTCGGTACTGCTGGAGCGGGGTGTTCGTCATGCTCCCAGTCTCCGGCATGACTCGCTCACTCCCAGCGGAACCAGCGCGCCGCCCCCGCCGTCAGCAGCACCGTCCAGCCCGCGAGCACGCCCAGGTGCCCCCAGCCGGGCCAGTCACCGGAGGCCGCCTCGCCCAGCGCGCGGGCCGCCGCACCGAACGGGGTGAGCTGCACCACCCGGGCCAGCGTGTGCGGCATCTCCTGGACCGGCAGCCACACGCCCGCGCAGAACATCATCGGGAAGAACACCGCCGAGCCGATCGCGCTCGCCATCTTCGTGGTGCGGGACAGCGCCGAGACGACGGAGCCGAGGGCCAGGGCCGCCCCGGTCGTGAGCAGCAGCGCCAGCAGGTACCCGGCCGGCTGCTCGGGCAGCCGCACGTCGAAGGCCAGCCGGCCGACGACGAGCGCGAGCAGCGCCGAGCCCAGCGCCACCGTGCCCAGCACGACCATCGGCGCGGACAGCAGGGCGGAGGGCCGTACCGGGGTGAGCCGCATCCGGCGCAGGATGCCCCGCTCCCGGTGGCCGGTCAGGACCTGGGGCAGCGACTGCACCCCGGACATGATCAGGGCGACCAGGACGGTGATGGGCACGTAGGCGTCGACCGGCCGCAGGCCGCCCAGGGACTTGTCGGCCTCCCGGAACGACGGGATCGAGCCGAGGATCACCAGCAGCAGCGTCGGGAACAGGAAGATCCAGAACACGGCCGCGGGTTCGCGGCGGAACAGGCGGAACTCGGTGCGCAGGACGGCGGTGTTCATGCCGCGGCCTCCTTCGTCAGGTCCAGGAAAGCGTCGTCGAGGGTGGCGTCGAGGACACGGAGCTGATGGGCGGTGATGTGGTGCCGGGCGAGCAGGGTGATGACCGCGTTGACGGTCTCGTCGGTACCGGAGAGCGTGATCCGGCCGTCCTTGTGCTCGACGGAGGCGATGGCCGGGAGGGCGGCGAGCTCATGCTCGTCCAGCGGCGCGGACGGGGTGAAGCTGATGACGGTGGCGCCCGCCGAGCGGCGGATGAGCCCGGCCGGTGTGTCCAGCGCCGCGACCCGCCCCTTGTCGATGACCGCGATCCGGTCGCACAGCCGCTGCGCCTCCTCCATGAAGTGGGTGACCAGCAGCACGGTGACCCCGCTCGCGCGCACGTCCTCGATGAGCTGCCAGGTGTCGCGGCGGGCGCGCGGGTCCAGGCCGGTGGTCAGCTCGTCCAGTACGACCACCCGCGGACCGCCGACGAGGGCCAGCGCGATGAACAGCCGCTGCTGCTGCCCGCCGGACAGCTTGCCGAACCGGGTGCCCAGCCTCGCCGTCAGTCCCAGGCGTTCGGCGAGCGGCCGCCAGTCGGCCGGGCGCGGGTAGAAGGACGCGTACAGTTCCAGCGCCTCGCGTACGGTCAACTTGGGCTGGAGTTCGCTCTGCTGGAGCTGGGCGCCGAGGATCCTGACGACCTCGTCGTGGTCGGCCACGGGATCCAGGCCCGCGACCCGGACCCGGCCCGCGTCGGGCACCCGCAGCCCCTCGACGCACTCCACGGTGGTCGTCTTGCCGGCGCCGTTGGGGCCGAGGATCCCGAAGATCTCGCCCTCCTCCACGGCGAACGAGACGCCGTCGACCACGGCCCGGCCGCCGTAGGACTTGCGCAGATCGGTGACTTCGATGACGGATGGCATGGCTTGAGCATCCCGGGCGGGCCGGGTCCGGCACATCGGCCGGCCCGCTCGGGACGGCATCGTCCGATCGGTTGACCCCGCCCTACGACCCTCGTTGGCACCGCCCTACGACCCCCCTGTGCGGATGCTCGAACAGGCAGGTCGCGGGACCGGCGGGTGGCCTGGTCCGGCCGAAACTCGGTGGGCGATGTCCGTGCCGGTCCGTACGCTCGCGGTGATGCCCACGACACGTGCAACCACCGAGGACCGCTCCGCCGTCCGCACCCTGCTGCGGCTGTGGCCGTACGTCCGGCCCGTACGGGCGCGGCTGTTCACGGCCGCGTTCGTCGCGATCGTCGCCTCCTGTACCGGGCTGGTGATCCCGCTCGTGCTGAAGTGGATGGTGGACGGGCCGGTCGCCGACCGGGACCCGGCGGGAGTCTGGTTCGGGGCGCTGTGTCTGCTCCTCCTCGGCATCGCCGAGGCCGTCCTGTTCGGCATACGGCGCTGGCTGGTGGCCCGTCCGCTGTCGCACGTCGAAGCGGAGATGCGGGCCGGGCTGTACCGGCATCTGCAGCGGCTGCCCGTCGCCTTCCACGACCGCTGGGCCTCGGGCCAGCTGCTGTCGCGGGGCACGACCGACCTGATGCTGCTGCGGATGTTCCTCGCCTTCCCGCTGACGTTCCTGCTGGTCAACGGGATCACGATCCTCGCCGGCATGGTGATCATGCTGATGCAGGACTGGGTGCTGGGGCTGGTCATCCTCGCTCCCGTCATCCCCGTGATGTGGACCTGCGCGGCCTTCGAGCGGCGGTACGCCCAGGTGGCGCGGCGCGCGCAGGACCAGGTCGGTGATCTGACGACGGTGGTCGAGGAGAGCGTGCTCGGCATCCGCATCATCAAGGGCTTCGGCCGGCACCGCAGCCAGGCCCGGGCGTTCGGCGAGCTCTCGCTCTCCCTGCGTGGCACCGAGCTGCGCAAGGCGCGGCTGCTGGCCGCCATCTGGGGTGTCATCGTGACGCTGCCGGAGCTGGCGATCGGGGCCGCGCTGGTGCTGGGCGCCGTCCGGGTGGCCGACGGCGAGCTGTCGGCGGGCACGCTGGTGGCCTTTCTGAGCACGGCGCTCGCCCTGCGCTGGCCCGTCGACTCGATCGGCTTCCTGCTGGCGATGAGCCAGGAGGCGGCGACGGCCACGGAGCGGTACTTCGAGGTGCTGGACGAGGCGCCGGAATCCGCTGGGGAGGCACCCGCCGGCGCGGCGGGCGGCAGCCCGCGCCCGGCCGGCCGGCCCACCGGGCTCCGCTTCGAGAACGTCCGCTTCCGCTACCCCGACGCACCCCCCGACTCCGCACCCCTCCTCGCCCGGATAGACCTCCACATCCGTCCCGGCGAGTCCATGGCCCTCGTCGGAGCGACCGGCAGCGGCAAGACCACGCTCACCGCCCTCGTCCCCCGCCTGCACGAGGTCACCTCCGGCCGCATCACCCTCAACGGCGTCGACATCGCCGCCATGCCCCGCGAGGAACTGCGCGCCAAGGTCGCCGTCGCCTTCGAGGAACCCACCCTCTTCTCCACGAGCGTCGGCGAGAACGTCCTGATGGGAGCCCCGGACGGCGCCGGAGAGGCGGACCTCGAGCGCGCGCTCGCCGTCGCGCAGGCCGACTTCGCGCACGCCCTCCCCCAGGGCACCGACACCCGCGTCGGCGAGCAGGGCCTCAGCCTCTCCGGCGGCCAGCGCCAACGCCTCGCGCTGGCCCGCGCGGTGGTCGCCCGACCGGAGTTCCTGGTGTTGGACGACCCGCTGTCCGCGCTGGACGTGCACACGGAGGCCGCCGTGGAGGCCGCGCTGCGGCGGGTCCTCGCCGACACCACCGCGCTGATCGTGGCCCACCGCCCGTCCACCGTGCTGCTCGCCGACCGCGTCGCCCTGCTCTCGGGCGGCCGGATCGCTGCCGTCGGCACCCACCAGGAACTCCTGCGCCACAACGCCGAGTACGCGCGTCTGATGTCCGCAGACGCCGGGTACGCCGGGGAAACGGAGGACTCCCGTTGACCACCACGACCGCCTCCACGCCCACCGCGGAGGACGACGAACTCCCCGGCGCACGCCGGGAGGACGGCGGCGGCGACGGCGACGCCTTCGACCGGGACGTGCTGCCCGCCCCGCCCGGCGCCACGGCCGCCCTGCTGCGCTCCCTGCTCGCGCCCCTGAAGGGCAGGGCCGCCGTGACCACCCTCCTGCTGCTGTTCCAGCAGGCGGTGGCGCAGGCGGGCCCGCTGCTGGTGGCGTACACCATCGACAACGCCGTACCGGCCTTCCGGGACCACCGCCACGGCCCGCTGATCGCGGTGGCCGTCGGCTATCTGCTGTGCGCGCTGCTCTCCGGCGCGCTGCAGTTCGCGTTCATCGAGGCCTCCGCCCGGGTCAGCCAGGACGTGCTGCTCGACCTGCGGAGCCGGATCTTCCGGCACGCGCAGGCACTGAGCATCGACTTCCACGAGCGGTACACGTCCGGACGGCTGATCTCCCGCTCCACCACCGACGTCGAGTCGCTGCGCGAACTCCTCAACGAGGGGCTGCAGGAGCTGGTGACCGTCGTGCTGTCCTTCGTCTACATCGCGGCGCTGCTGCTCTGGCTGGACCTCGGCCTGGGCGCCGTCGCGGTGGCCTCCTTCGTGCCGCTGTACCTGCTCGTCCGGCTCTACCAGCGGCGGGCGGGCCGGGTGTACCGGGCGCGCTCGACGGCGATCGCGGCCGTGATCGTGAAGTTCGTGGAGACCATGAACGGCATCCGCCCGGTGCGCGCCTTCCGCCGGGAGGCCGCGAACGACGGCGAGTTCGCCGCTCTCAACCGGCGGCACGAGCGGACGAACGGCGACGCGCTGCTGGAGATGGCCCGCTATGTGGTCGGATCGCGGCTGGTGGCCAACACGGCGGTCGCGGGAATCGTGCTGTGGGGCGCCTACCGGGTGGCGTCCGGCTCGCTGGAGCTGGGCGTGCTGGCGGCGGCGGTGCTGTATCTGCGCCGGCTGTACGACCCGATCGACCGGCTGGGGATGTTCCTGAACTCCTACCAGTCGGCGGCGGCCTCCCTGGAGAAGATCGCCGGGCTGCTGGCGCAGACCCCGTCCGTGCCCGAGCCGTCCGAGCCGCGCGGACTCCCGCCCGCGCGGGGGGACTTCCCCGGCCGCGAGGTCGTCTTCGACGGCGTCCGGTTCGCCTACCGCACCGGCGGTGAGGTGCTGCCCCGCTTCACGCTGACCCTTCCGGCGGGACAGACGGTCGCCGTGGTCGGCTCCACGGGCGCCGGCAAGTCCACCCTCGCCAAGCTCCTCGCCCGCTTCTACGACCCCTCCGACGGCCGCGTCCTGCTGGACGGGGTGGATCTGCGCGAGCTGTCCGTGCCGGAGCTGCGGCGCGGGGTGGTCATGGTGACCCAGGAGGCGTTCCTGTTCTCCGGCACGGTCGCGGACAACATCGCCATCGGCCGGCCCGACGCCACCCGCGAGGAGATCGAGCGCGCGGCGAAGGCGATCGGCGCGCACGAGTTCATCAGCGCGCTGCCCGACGGCTACGACACCGACGTCCGCAAGCGCGGCGGGCGCATCTCCGCGGGGCAGCGCCAACTGGTCGCCTTCGCCCGGGCGCTGCTCGCCGATCCGGCGGTGCTGATCCTGGACGAGGCGACCAGCTCGCTGGACATCCCGGGCGAGCGGGCCGTGCAGCGGGCGATGTCGACGGTCCTGCACGGCCGCACAGCCGTCGTCATCGCCCACCGGCTGTCCACGGTGGAGATCGCGGACCGGGTGCTGGTGATGGAGCACGGCCGGATCGTCGAGGACGGCAGGCCCGCCGAACTCATCGCCGGCACGGGCCGGTTCGCGGACCTCCACAAGGCCTGGCGGGAAAGCCTGGCCTAGCGGATCGCCCTGGGGCCGGGGGGCAGCCGACCGCTCGCGACCGGGATCACGGCACCCCCAGCTCGAAGAGGGCGTAGCCGGCGTACGACCCGGAGGCGAGCGCCGCGATGCCGAGCAGGGTGCACTGCAGGGGCAGGTTCAGCCGGCGCATGGCCACCGCGAGCGGCAGGAACAGCGGGAAGCAGGGCAGCAGGTAGCGGGAGATGTTGGCGACGATCTGCTGGCTGCCGAGGACCAGGGCGAGCGTGAGGACGGTGTACACGACCAGCACCGCCGGCGGGCGCAGCCGCAGCAGCAGCGGCAGCAGTGCGGCGGCGAGCAGGATGACGCCGACCGCGATGACGTCGGCGAAGGGATACGCGAAGAGGTAGTCGAACTTGCCGACCGGCACGGACGTCAGCACGTCCAGGGTCTGTTTCCCGTAGTCGAAGCTGTGCGCCCAGGCGCCCGACTGGAGCTTGAAGTAACCGCCCAGGTCACCCATCCGGTTCCCGACCCAGAGCAGATAGCCGAACAGTCCGAGCGGGGCCACGGCCGCCGCGAGCAGCGGGCGCAGGGCGCCTTCCTCGCGGCGGCGCAGCGCGAGCAGCGCGGCCACACCCAGCCCGGCGATCAGCGCGGCGGCGGTGGGCCGGTTCAGGCCCGCCGCGAAGGCGAGGACTCCGGCGGTCAGCCAGCGCCGGGTCATGACGGCGTAGCAGGTCCAGACGGCCAGCGCCACGTAGAGGGAGTCGGAGTAGACGGCCCACTCCACGCCGGAGCCCGGCCACACCGCCCACAGTCCCGCCGCGGCGAGTCCGGCCCGCCGCCCGCCGAACCGCTCGGCGACCGCGTAGACGCCGAGGGCGGCGGCGAAGGAGGCGAGGACCGACACCACCAGCCCGGCGCCGTACGAGCCGAGGCCGGTGACGGCCATGACCATTCGGATCAGGGCCGGATACAGCGGGAAGAACGCCGCCGAGTTGCCCTCCAGCGTGATCAGTCCGGTGGCGCCGGGGACCGGGACGAGCCGCGGGTCGTAGCCGTGCAGGGCGATCTGCTGGTACCACCAGCCGTCCCAGGTGGCCAGCACGTCCCAGGCGTGCGCCCCGCCGCCGAACCGGGGGTTCTTGGTGCGGTAGTCCCCGGCGGAGGACAGCAGGTACATGAAGGAGCAGAAGCCGGCCAGCTTCAGCGCGCCGAACAGGGCGAGCACGGGGCCGTGCCGGCGGGCGGCGGTCCGCAGCCGGGAGCCGGCCGCGGGCGCTGCGGCGGGGGTCTGGGCGCGGGGCAGCGTCCCGGTCACGGGGTGACCGGCCCGGTGCCGGGGCGGCGGGTGGGCGTGCGCCGCATCCGTACGATCCCGCGCAGGTCGGCCAGTGCGGTGGCGACGATGTCGACACTGCTGTCGGGGTCGTCGACCCAGTCCACCGGGACCTCGTGGATCCGCAGGCCCGCCCGCTCGGCCAGCACCAGCAACTCGGTGTCGAAGAACCACTCCCCGTCGCGCACCAGCGGCAGCAGCCGCTCGGCGACCTCGCGGCGCACCGCCTTGAAGCCGCACTGCGCGTCGGAGAAGCCGACGGCGAGCGTGCAGCGCAGCAGGATGTTGTAGCAGCGGGAGATGACCTCGCGCTTGGCGCCGCGCACCACGCGTGCGCCGGGCGCGAGCCGGGTTCCGATGGCCAGGTCGGAGTGGCCGGATATCAGCGGCGCGACCAGGGGCAGCAGCGCCGCCAGCCCGGTCGACAGGTCCACGTCGAGGTACGCCAGCACGGGTGCCCGCGATCCCGACCAGACCGCCCTGAGCGCCCGGCCGCGGCCCTTCTCCGGCAGCCGCACCGAGACCACCTCGGGCAGCTCCTCGGCGAGCCGGGCGGCGATGCCCGGGGTGCCGTCGGTGCTCGCGTTGTCCGCGATGGTGATCCGGAACGAGTAGGGGAAGGTGTCCCGAAGATGCGCGTGCAGCCGCCGGACGTTCGGCTCCAGGTCCTTCTCCTCGTTGAACACGGGCACGGCCAGGTCCAGGACGGGCTCCCCGGCCTCGGTCGGCAGGGCCGCGTGCCGGGGTGCGGGCGTCAGGGCCGGCAGTCGGCTCGGTCGGAGTTTCATCACGTTGTTCCCCGTTTGTTCGTGTTGGTCGGGCATGCCGAAGGCACGCGGGTGGGATGCGAGCCGGTGATCAGCCGGACGGGCTGACCACCGAGGAGGGGTCGTCGGACGGTCCGGCCGGTGTGTTCTCCGTCGCGGTGACCGGCGGTGTGGTGGTGGCGGTGTCCCGGGCGGTGGCCGTGGCGGACGGCTGTCCGTACGTGGGGGTGGACGAACTCCCGTCCGCCCCGGGCGCGTTTGAGGCCGTCGCGGTCGACTCCGGGGGAGCGGAGTCCGTCGTGAGGGACGACGGCGGCCCGCTCGGCGGCTCCGACGTGCTCGGCGGCGGGCTCGGGGTGGTGGTCGTCGAGGCGCTCGGGACGGGTGCCGGGCTGACGGCGGGGCGGGGGTGCGGTGCGCTGGGCCGGTCGTCGGTGTGGCCGTGCGGCCACAGGAACAGACCGAGGCCCAGCCCGGCCACCGCCAGCACGGAACCGGCCGCCCGGCGCGCCGCGCGCACCCGGCGCCGGGTCCGCACACCCGCGTGCAGCCGGTGCCGGTGCCGGGCGTCGAAGGCCACCTGTTCCTGGGGGCTGTGCATGAGCCGCGTCAGCTGCCGTTCGAAGTGGTCCATGCCGTCCACGCGATCCGTGTGACCCCGCTCCTGCATGTGCTTCATGTGCTCCATGGGTCCCCCTCACCCCACCGGCTCGATGACGTCGGCCAGCAGCCCGCGCAGCCGGGCCACCCCGCGCGCGGCATGGGACCGGGCGGTGCCCACCGGGCAGCCCAGGACCTCCGCGACCTGCCGGTCGGGCAGGTCCTGGTAGTAGCGCAGGACCACGGCGGCCCGCTGCTGCGGGCTCAGGCGCGCGAGCGCCTCCTCCAGCCGGGACCGCTCGGCCACGGTCGCCGACATGTCGCCGGCCGCAGCCACCTCGGGCAGTTCCTCCACGGGCCGCTCGCCCCACCAGCGCCGCCGGGCCGAGCGGGCCGCGGCGCGCGCCAGCACCGTGCGCACATACGCCTCCGGCGCCTCGTCGGCGACCTTCGGCCAGACGAACCACAGCTTGACCAAGGACTCCTGCAACAGGTCCTCGGCCCGGTGCCGATCCCCTCCGGTGAGCAGACGGGCCAGATGGAACAACACCGACCAGCGGGCCGCCACGAACGCGTCGTACTCACCGGCCCGAGTCTGCTCCATCCTCACGGTCCCCGTTCTCGCCGGCTGTCTACACCAGGAGAAAGTCCCTGGACCCCCCGGGACGCTGCACTCGGCGGGCGTGATCCGCGTCACGCACAGCTCTCACACAGGCTCAGAACACCCTCAGCAGCAGCACCGCGCGCTCCGGCACCGTGACCTCCGTGCCCGCCGGATGGACCGTCCCCGGTGCCTGCGCCTGCTCCTCGCGGGAGGTGTCCACGACCACCTCGTAGCGTTCCGCCCACGGCGGTCCCGGCAGGACGAAGCCGGTCGGAGCGTCGCCCGCGTGCAGGACCGCGAGGAAGCTGTCGTCCACGACCGGCGCACCGCGCTCGTCCCGGCCCGGGATGTCCCGGCCGGAGAGGTACATGCCGAGCGTGGCCGCGGGGGCGTACCAGTCGCCCTCGGTCATCTCCGCACCCCGCGCCGTGAACCAGGCCAGGTCGCGCAGCCCGTCCGCCGAGTGGGCGCGGCCGGAGAAGAAGGCGCGGCGGCGCAGCACCGGGTGGCGGTGGCGCAGCGCGATCAGGCGGGAGGTCAGTTCCAGCAGGGGCCGCCAGGCCGGGTCGTCCCGCAGGGACCAGTCCAGCCAGCTGATCTCGTTGTCCTGACAGTAGGCGTTGTTGTTGCCGCGCTGCGTGCGCCCGAGTTCGTCGCCGGCCACCAGCATGGGCACACCGGTGGACAGCAGGAGTGTCGTGAGCAGGTTCCGCAGCTGGCGGCGGCGCAGGGCCCGGACCCGCTCGTCGTCCGTCTCGCCCTCCGCCCCGCAGTTCCAGGAGCGGTTGTCGTCGGTGCCGTCGCGGTTGCCCTCGCCGTTGGCCTCGTTGTGCTTGCGCTCGTACGACACGAGGTCGCGCAGGGTGAACCCGTCGTGCGCGGTGACGAAGTTGACCGAGGCGTACGGGCGGCGGCCACCCCAGGCGTACAGGTCGCTGGAGCCGGACAGCCGGTAGCCGATCTCCCGGACGTCCGGCAGGGCGTGCCGCCAGAAGTCCCGGACCGCGTTGCGGTAGCGGTCGTTCCACTCGGTCCACAGCGGGGGGAAGGCGCCCACCTGGTAGCCGCCGGAGCCGATGTCCCACGGTTCGGCGATCAGCTTGACGCGCCTGAGCACCGGGTCCTGGGCGATCACCGCCAGGAACGGGGAGAGCATGTCGACGTCGTGCATCGAACGGGCCAGCGCCGCCGCGAGGTCGAAGCGGAAGCCGTCCACGCCCATCTCCGTCACCCAGTAGCGCAGCGAGTCGGTGATCAGACGCAGCACCTGGGGCTGGACGACGTGCAGGGTGTTGCCGCAGCCGGTGTAGTCGGCGTAGCGGCGGGCGTCCTCCTGCAGACGGTAGTAGCCGCGGTTGTCGATGCCCTTCAGGGACAGGGTGGGGCCCAGTTCGCCCGCCTCGGCCGTGTGGTTGTAGACCACGTCGAGGATGACCTCGATGCCGGCCGCGTGCAGTGCGCGCACCATGCGCTTGAACTCGCCGACCTGCTGCCCCGTCGTACCGGAGGCCGCGTAGGCGGCGTGCGGGGCGAAGTAGCCGATGGAGTTGTAGCCCCAGTGGTTCCTGAGGTCCCGGCACAGCAGGTGGTCCTCGTGCGCGAACTGGTGGACCGGGAGCAGTTCGACGGCCGTGACACCCAGCCCCACCAGGTGCTCGATCGCCGCCGGGTGCGCCAGGCCGGCGTAGGTGCCGCGCAGGTCCTCGGGTATGCCCGGGTGCAGTTTCGTGAAGCCGCGCACATGCAGCTCGTAGATCACCGAGTCCGCCCAGGGTGTCTTGGGCCGCCGGTCGTCGGACCAGTCGTCGTCATCGTGCACGACGACGCCCTTCGGGACGTACGGCGCCGAGTCCCGGTCGTCGCGCACGGTGTCGGCGATGTACTGCTCGGGCCAGTCCCGTACATGCCCGTACACCTCCGGCGGCAGCGCGAACTCGCCGTCCACCGCCCGCGCGTACGGGTCAAGCAGCAGCTTGGCCGGGTTCCAGCGGGCGCCGGTCCACGGGTCCCAGCGGCCGTCCACGCGGTAGCCGTACCGCTGCCCCGGCATCACGCCGGGCACGAAGCCGTGCCAGATCTCGTGCGTCAGTTCGGTCAGCGGGACCCGGGTCTCCCGGCCCCGCTCGTCGAACAGACAGACCTGGACCGCCTCGGCCCCGCCCGCCCACAGCGCGAAGTTGGTGCCCGCGACCCCGTCCGGGCCGACCCGGAACCGGGCGCCCAGCGGCGTCGGGGCGCCCGGCCACACCGCCGGGGCCGGCACCGCGGCGCGCCGGGCGCCGTTCACCACGGCAGGCTGCTGCCCGGTCCCGGTGGCCGGCTCCCCGGCCGGTGCCCGCTGCTCGGCTGCGCTCGTCACGTGTCGGCCCCTCTTTCAGTGGCTCGCTCCCGGGGCGGCGCGGTCGGCCGGGCCGACGAGCCGAGGGTGCCCCGCGGAACCCTCGGCCGGCCGGTACGGCTGCGCCCCGACGGTAGGGGGCGCCCTCCGGCTCAAGTCGGCGTCGGCCGTCCGGTTCCGTCCCTTCTCGCAGCCGACCTGATCCGGAGGGCGCCCTCTCCGGCGCGGGCGCGGCGGCTCCCCAGCGTGTCGTCCTTCCCTCTGTTCTGCCCAGTGCGTGCGTCGCACTCACGTTTCCCCGGAGCAGGCCCCGTCGTTGAGTCCCGCGTGAGGCACGTACAAGGACGCGCGCGGCGCGCGTGGGTCGCGCTTGCCGCCGTAGTGACATCGGCGGCACTGCTGGCAGGCTGCTCTTTCGGGGGCTCCGGCCCCCTCGGGCTGGGCGGAGCGCTCGGCAGACCCCCGGCACCCGAGGACGTCATCCATGTCACCCCCGACGACGACAGCAAGGCCGTCCGCCCCGATCAGCGGCTGCTGGTCCGGGTGCCCGACGGGCGCCTGGAGAAGGTGACCGTCGTGCGGTCGCAGGACGCCCAGGACTTCCCGGTCCCCGGGCACATCGGCGAGGACGGCATGACCTGGCGGCCGGACCAGGACCGGCTGGCGCTCGCCGCCAAGTACACCGTCGACGTGGTGGCGCGGGACGCGGGCGGCCGCCGCTCGGCCCGGCACACCACCTTCACCACACTCGTCCCGGATGAACGGTTCATCGCCTACGTCACTCCCGAGAACCGCGCCACCGTCGGCACCGGCATGATCGTCTCCCTCACCTTCAGCCGGGAGATCACCGACCGCGCCGCCGTGGAACGCGCCGTCCGGGTCAGCGCCCGCCCGGCCGTGGAGACCCGCCCGCACTGGTTCGGCAGGAACCGCCTGGACTTCCGCCCCGAGCAGTACTGGAAACCCGGCACCGAGGTCACGGTCGACCTGAACCTGCGGGACGTCCAGGGAGCACCCGGCGTCTACGGGCTGCAGGACAAGTCCTTCTCCTTCACCGTCGGCCGCAGCCAGGTCTCGGTGGTGGACGCGGAGGAGCACACCATGCAGGTGCGCCGGGACGGCCGGCTCCTCGCCACCGTGCCGGTCACCGCGGGCGCCCCGAAGCACCCCACCTACAACGGCAAGATGGTGGTGATGGACATGCTGGAGGTCACCCGCATGAACAGCCAGACGGTCGGCCTCGGCGCCGAGTACGACATCCCCGACGTCCCGCACGCCATGCGGCTCACCGACTCCGGCACCTTCCTGCACGGCAACTACTGGAATCCGGACGCTCCCGGCGTCGTCAACGTCAGCCACGGCTGCGTGGGGCTGAGGGACGTCAAGGGCGGCAGTTCGGACACCCCGGCGGGCTGGTTCTTCGACCGCAGCCTCATCGGTGACGTCATCGAAGTCGTCAACAGCAAGGACAAGACGGTCGCTCCCGACAACGGCCTCGGCGGATGGAACCTGTCATGGCAGGAGTGGAAAGCGGGCAGCGCGGTGAAGTAACCAGGTGAGGGGCCGGGTTCGGGCGGCGGTGGCAGGCGGAAGTTGCGACGCAATGGTGACATTCGCCTGACACCCAGCTCAAAACCGGCCGGTTAATATGCGCGCACACCAATGTGGTGGGGGAGCGTGCCGGACCAGGTCCGGCGAGGGGAGAACGCGTTGAACGTGCGGCCTATATCGGGGGCGTCGGTGGCGGGGCGGCGAGGCCGTAGGGGGCCGGCTCTCATAGCCGGCGCCCTGGTGCTCTCCCTCGCGGCGTGCGGCGGGGGCGGCGACAAGGGCTCGGGCAAGGGCCACGACGGCGGGACGCAGCAGGCGAAGCAGCAGTCCACCGCCGCCGTCACCATAGCGCCCAAGTCGGGCGCCACCGACGTCGACACCAGCGGCGCGCTCAAGGTGGACGTCGCCAAGGGCAAGCTGACCGAGGTCACCGTCAAGGACGCCAAGGGCCGGGCGGTCGCCGGCACCGTCGCCGGCGGGGGCGCGTCCTGGACGCCGTCGACGCATCTGGCCGCGTCGACCAAGTACACCGTGCACGCGGTCGCCAAGGACTCCGAGGGCCGCGAGTCCGCCGAGGACTCCTCCTTCACCACCCTGACCCCGAAGAACACCTTCCTCGGCTCCTTCACCCCCGAGGACGGCTCCACCGTCGGCGTCGGCATGCCGTTCTCGGTCAACTTCACCCGGGGCATCACGCACCCGGACGCCGTCGAGAAGGCCATCAGGATCAGGACCGAGCCGGCCGTCGACGTCGAGGGCCACTGGTTCGGCAACGACCGCCTGGACTTCCGGCCGGAGAAGTACTGGAAGGAAGGCACGAAGGTCACCGTCGACCTCGACCTGGACGGCGTCGAGGGCCGCGACGGCGTCTACGGCAAGCAGCACCGGACCGTGAAGTTCACCATCGGCCGCAACCAGGTCTCCGTCGTGGACGCCAAGAAGCACACGATGAAGGTCACCCAGGACGGCAAGGTCATCAAGACCGTCCCGGTCACCACCGGCAAGCCCGGCTACGACACCTGGAACGGCCAGATGGTCATCAGCGAGAAGCTCGCGGTGACCCGGATGAACGGCGAGACCGTCGGCTACGGCGGCGAGTACGACATCAAGGACGTCCCGCACGCCATGCGCCTGACCACCTCCGGCACCTTCCTGCACGGCAACTACTGGGGCGGCGACGCGTTCGGCAACTACAACGCCAGCCACGGCTGCGTCGGCCTGCGCGACGTGCGCGGCGGCTACGACGGATCCACCCCGGCCGCCTGGATGTTCAACCACTCCCTCATCGGCGACGTGGTGATCGTGAAGAACTCCCACGACCGCACGGTGGACCCGGCCAACGGGTTCAACGGGTGGAACCTGTCCTGGGCGGACTGGACGAAGTAGATCCCTGAGCGACGCGGGGCCCGGTGCTGTGAGGTACGGCACCGGGCCCGTCGTCGTTAATCCCCGTTAACCTGCCTCCATGACCGTGAATCTCGAAGTCGCCGAAGGCGTCGGAACCCTGCGCCTGGACCGGCCGCCGATGAACGCGCTGGACGTCGCCACCCAGGACCGGCTGAAGGAGCTCGCCGAGGAGGCCACACGCCGTGACGACGTGCGCGCCGTGGTGATCTACGGCGGCGAGCGGGTGTTCGCGGCGGGCGCGGACATCAAGGAGATGCAGAACATGGACCACACCGCGATGGTCCTGCGCGCCCGAGCCCTGCAGGACTCCTTCACGGCCGTGGCCCGCATCCCCAAGCCCGTCGTCGCCGCCATCACCGGCTACGCCCTCGGCGGTGGCTGCGAACTGGCGCTGTGCGCCGACTACCGCATCGCCGCCGACAACGCCAAGCTCGGCCAGCCCGAGATCCTGCTCGGCCTGATCCCGGGCGCCGGCGGCACCCAGCGGCTGCCCCGGCTGGTCGGCCCCTCCAAGGCCAAGGACCTCATCTTCACCGGCCGTCAGGTGAGGGCCGACGAGGCCCTGGCGATCGGCCTGGTGGACCGCGTCGTCCCGGCCGCCGAGGTGTACGAACAGGCGCACGCCTGGGCCGCGAAGCTCGCCCAGGGCCCGTCGATCGCCCTGCGCGCGGCGAAGGAGTCGGTCGACACCGGCCTGGAGACCGACATCGACACCGGCCTCGCCGTCGAACGGAACTGGTTCGCGGGCCTGTTCGCCACCGAGGACCGCGAGCGGGGCATGCGCAGCTTCGTGGAGGAGGGGCCGGGCAAGGCGAAGTTCCTCTGAGGGCCCCTCGGGCCCTCGCCGGTCCACCGCGGTTTCACCGGTCGTCAGCGGTGTGAACTTTCCCGTAACTCCTGCAAGTCCTCCTGTCCTTGACGCCTCGTCTCATCCGGGTACCTCGATGGGGCGGTTTATGGGAGCCTTAAGGCGGCCTTAAGCCTGCCCTGTCGAGGGAGCCTGTCGATTGCCCGGAAGTGAGCCGTCTTCGCAGGTCAATCGGGATGTACTGGCGAGCAACATGCCGTCGGCATATGTCGGCAGACCGGCGGAGAGCGGGGGCGCACAGAGGGCGTATTCCTCCGGAACGGCCCCCGAGGCGGCTCCGGGCCGCCATGATGGGGGCATGGCGGGGCTGGAGGGCATCGAACAGCCGCGGGGACACAGCCGTGCGGCCGCGGCGCGCTGGTCGCCCGCGGTCGAGGACGAACAGGCGCTCAAGGCGCTCGAACTGTTCGGCAACCCGGCGGAGGCGGAAGTACCGCTGCCGTCCCGCCCCGAGTCCGCGGCCACCGCCCGCCGGCTCGCCCAGGTCGTCGTCCTGCGCACCTGGCGGCTGTCCCCCAGACTGGCGGAAGACGCCGTCTTGCTCGTGTCGGAACTGGTCGGCAACGCCGTACGGCACACCGGGGCCCGGGTCTTCGGCCTCCGGATGCGCCGCCGCACCGGCTGGATCCGCGTCGAGGTCCGCGATCCCTCCCGCGGCCTGCCCTGTCTGATGCCGGTCCAGGAACTGGACGTCAGCGGCCGCGGACTGTTCCTCGTGGACAAGCTCTCCGACCGCTGGGGCGTGGACCTGCTGCCGCGCGGCAAGACCACCTGGTTCGAGATGCGGGTCGCCGACCGGTAGCACCGATCAGGCGACTACGACCCGAAATCGTCCCCCTTTCGGGGCAATCAGACGTTTTCTTACCTACCGCCCCTTAAATGGTGCGGGTGACCACCACCAACCGCCGCGACGTGCTGCGCGCGGGCGCCGGGCTCGCCGCCGGCGGCGCGCTCGCCGCCGGTTGCGGCGCGGGCCACGCCGCCCCGTCCCCCACCCCGGCCGCCCCGTCCCCCTCCGGCCGGCCCGCGGCCAGCGCCAAGGCCGCCCCCGCCCCCCATGCGTACCCCGGACAGCCCGCCCAGATCACCCACGGCCCGCGCACCCGGTCCCAGGTCGCCCTCACCTTCCACGGCCAGGGCGACCCCGTCATCGCCCACTCCCTGCTCACCACGGCGGAGCAGCACGGCGCCCGGCTCACCGTGCTCGCCGTCGGCACCTGGCTCGACGAACACCCCGACATCGCCCGCCGGATCCTCGACGGCGGTCACGACCTCGGCAACCACACCCAGCGGCACATCTCCGTCAACGACCTGCCCGAGGCGGGCGCCCGCAAGGAGATCACCGACTGCGCGGACCGGCTGAAGCGGCTCACCGGTTCCATCGGCACCTGGTTCCGCCCCTCCCGCTCGCCGACCGCCTCCCCGCTGGTCGCCCGGCTCGCCCGCACCGCCGGCTACCCGCACGTGCTGTCGTACGACGTGGACTCGCTCGACTACACCCGCCCCGGAGCGGCCGCCGTCACCCGCAACGTCCTCGCCGACGTGCGCGGCGGGTCGGTGGTGAGCCTGCACTTCGGATACCCGGACACGGTCGCCGCCCTGCCCGCCCTCCTCCACGAACTCGACCGCCGTGGACTGCGCGCGGTCACCACCACGGAGCTGCTGAGCTGATGCGAACCTTGAAAGCCGCCCGCCTGCTGGCCGCCGGTGCCGCCCTCACCGCCCTGGCGCTGCTGTCCGCATGCGATTCCGCCTCCCCGCACCACGCCAACGAGGCCGGCAGCAAGGCTCCGGTCCAGCCCCGGGTGGACCAGCCGCGGGTGAACGTGCTGCCCGGGATGCCGCCGGTCGAGGACCCGAAGGACCTCTACTCCGCCGACCGCCCTGGCCGGCTCTCACCGGTCGTCAGGGACTTCCCGTCCCGCGTGTACGTCCCCAACACCAACTCGGACACCGTCACCGTCATCGACCCGGAGACCTACAAGGCCATCGACACGATCCCGGTCGGCCGCCAGCCCCAGCACGTGGTGCCGTCCTGGGACCTGAAGACCCTCTGGGTCAACAACGACCTCGGCAACAGCCTCACCCCGATCGACCCGCGGACCGGCCGGGCCGGCAAGGCCGTCGACGTGCACGATCCCTACAACCTGTACTTCACGCCCGACGGCAGATACGCCGTCGTCATGGCCTCCATGGACCGCGAGCTCGTCTTCCGCGACGCCCACACCATGAAGACCGTCAAGGCCCTGCCGGTCAGCTGCTACGGCGTCAACCACGCCGACTTCTCGCCGGACGGGCGCTACTTCATCGTCTCCTGCGAGTTCAGCGGCGAGGTCCTCAAGGTCGACACCGCGAAGATGAAGGTCATCGAGCAGGAGAAGCTCCCGTACCACGGGGCGATGCCGCAGGACGTCAAGATCTCCCCGGACGGCAAGCTGTTCTACATCGCCGACATGATGGCCAACGGCCTGTGGATCCTCGACGGCGACAAGTTCACCCGGCCCCGCTTCCTCTACACCGGCAAGGGCGCCCACGGTCTCTACGTCAGCCGTGACTCCCGCGAGATGTACGTCTCCAACCGCGGCGAGGGCACCATCTCCGTCTTCGACTTCGCCCAGAACCGGCTGACCAGGAAGTGGCACCTGCCCGGCGGCGGCAGCCCCGACATGGGCGGCGTCTCCGCCGACGGCAAGGTGCTGTGGCTGTCCGGCCGCTACAACTCCGAGGTGTACGCCATCGACACCCGCACGGGGACGGAACTGGCCCGCATCAGGGTCGGCAGCGGCCCGCACGGCCTGGCCGTCTATCCGCAGCCGGGCCGCTACTCGCTCGGACACACCGGCATCTTCCGCTGACCCCGTTCCGGCCGGGCACACCGCGAGGGCCGGCCGGGTCGAGGCCGCCTTCCACCGGCCGTGGCACCGAGGGGTCGTCCCGGGCCGTTAATCTGACCAGCGTCAGTACGCCAGCACGGCATGAGAAACACGAACAAAAGGGGCGGATCGGTGGCGGACATCGAGGAAGCACGCAAGCAGTTCCAGCGGATCGACGCGGACGGTGACGGATTCATCACCGCCGCCGAGTTCAAGTCCGCCCTGGCCCAGGAGGGTGACTGGAACGTCACCGAGACGGTCGCGGCGGCCATCATCAAGACCCGCGACCTCAACGGCGACAAGGTCCTGTCCTTCGACGAGTTCTGGGCCTACCTGAACAAGTGACGTGCGCGAAGGGGGCCCTCGCAGAGGAGGGCCCCCTTCGTCATGCCCGCCGGATCCTCACGCTCCAGCGCCCCTCGTGCCGCTCCAGCGCCAGCGGCAGGTCGAAGCACTTGCCGACCTGGTCGCCGGTGAGGACCTTCTCGGCGCGCCCCTGCGCGATCACCCGGCCGTCCCGCAGCAGCACGGCGTGCGTGGTGCCGGCCGGCAGCTCCTCCAGGTGGTGGGTGACGAGCACGGTCGCCAGCGCCGGATGGGCGAGCCGCAGCTCCTCCAGCGCATCGATCAGCTGCTCCCGGCCCTGCAGGTCGAGTCCGGTCGCGGGCTCGTCCAGGAGCAGCAGCCGCGGCTCCGGCATCAGCGCCCGCGCGATCAGGGTCCGGGCGCGCTGGCCCTGCGAGAGCGTCGGCCAGCGGGCGTCCCGGAGCGCGCCGAGCCCCAGCGTGGCCATGAGTGCCTCGGCCCGTTCCCGCTGCTTCGGGGACGGCCGCCACCGCGGCACCGGCTCCACGGAGTTCGTCACCCCGGTGAGCACCACGTCCCGCACGGCCAGCGGAGAGGTCAGCGGATGCCGCGGATTGACATGCCCGACGTGCGCCCGCAGCTCCCGCAGGTCCACCCGGCCCAGCCGCCGCCCGAGCACCTCGACCGCGCCCCGGGTCGGATGGACGACCGCACCGAGCAGCCCCAGCAGCGTGGACTTGCCCGCGCCGTTCGCGCCGAGCAGCGCCCAGTGCTCACCGGCCCGGACGGTGAGGGACACCTCCTGGAGGATGGGCCGCCCGTCCCGGACGAAGTCGACGCCGTCCGCGCGCAGCACCTCGCTCACCGGGCCACCGCCCGGTTCCGGCACGCCCGCCGCACGCACCGGTGCGTCCGTGTGCCCCGGAAGGCCGCCATGTCAGCGATGTCAGTGATGTCAGCCATCGGGCCGGCCTCTTGCGCGAAGAGATTCAGAACGAGGGTCACCGGAGCGACGTTACCGGTCCGCTCCCCGTCGGCACACC
This sequence comes from Streptomyces filipinensis, assembly GCF_014649495.1. Taxonomy (GTDB): domain Bacteria; phylum Actinomycetota; class Actinomycetes; order Streptomycetales; family Streptomycetaceae; genus Streptomyces; species Streptomyces filipinensis. The sequence goes on from NZ_BMTD01000028.1 coordinate 27,051, forward strand.
GACATCACGGCCACGTCCACGGGACCGGCCGGACCGGCCCGCTCCCGTAACTCGGCCGCGACGCCGCGCAGTTCGGGGGGAGAGCGGCCGGCCGGCCTACGCCGCGTCCCTGCGGTACCGGCCCGGTGCCACCCCGTACTCCCGCTTGAAGGCCTTGGCGAAGGCGAACTCCGAGGTGTAGCCGACGCGTCCGGCGATCTCGCGCAGCGAGAGGTCGTCGTGGCGCAGCAGCCGGCCCGCCGTCGTCATCCGCCACCAGGTCAGATACGCCAGCGGCGGCTCGCCCACCAGCGCCGCGAACCGGCGCGCGAAGGCCGCGCGGGACAGCCCGCCGACGGCGCCGAGCTCCGCCACCGTCCAGGCACGCGCCGGCTCGCCGTGGATCGCGCGGAGCGCCGCCGCGACCGCCGGATCGCCCAGCGCCGCCGCCCAGCCCCGCGCCCGGCCCGCCGCGCGCTCGCTCTCCCACCAGGCCCGCAGGATGTACAGCAGCAGTGTGTCCAGCAACGAGGTGACGATCGCGTCGGTGCCCGGCCGCTGCTCCTCCAGCTCCATCCCGAGCAGCTCCACCGCGGCCCGCAGCGAGCGGTGGCTGCCGACCCGGGCGGGCAGGTGCACGACCTCCGGCAGCTCGGCCAGCAGCCGGTGCGCCCGGTCCCGGTCCAGCCGGTAGGTCCCGCACAGGGTGACGGTGTCCGGGCAGCCCTCCCGCGGTTCCTCGGGCGGCACCCCGCTCCAGGTGCCGTCCGGCAGCAGCCGTATCTCCTGCGTGGTGACGCCGGGCGCGCTGACCAGCGAGTGTCCGAGCCCGTGCGCGAGGAAGACGACGTCGCCCGGGGCCAGCGCCACCGGCTCCCCGTCGTGCGGGACCAGCCAGGCCGAGCCGCGCAGCACCACATGGAACCCGGCCTCGTCCGCGGCGGCGAACCTGAGCCCCCAGGGTGCGTACTTGTACCGGCGCGAGGAGTGCGGCCGGCCGATGCGCATGGCCGCGACGACATCGCTGAGTACGTCCATGCCCCGTACCCTAGCGGGGCCGCCACACGGAAGACGTACGGACAGGAAACGAAGACCAGGGGACATGGAACGTCTTCCCCGCCGGACTTAGCGTCGACGGCATGACAACTTCCGCACACACTGTGCTCTTTCACGAGACCGGCGGCCCCGACGTCCTCACGGTCGAGGAGGTCGCCCTGCCGGACCCCGGGCCGGGCGAGGTGCTGGTGAAGGTCGAGGCGCTCGGGCTGAACCGGGCCGAGGCGATGCTGCGCGCCGGGACCTACTGGTACCAGCCGGCCCTGCCGGGCTCCCGCAACGGCTACGAAGCCGCCGGCGCGGTGGCCGCCGTCGGCGAGGGCGTGACGGCGATCGTCGCCGGCGACCCCGTCCTCGCCGCGGCGAACTTCAACCTCAGCTCCCACGGCGTCTACGGCGACCTGGTGCTGCTGCCCGAGACGTCGATCGTGCCGCGCCCGGCCGGCATCGACGCGGTCACCGCAGCCGCCGTCTGGCTCACCTACACGACGGCCTACGGGGCCCTGATCGAGCGGGCGGGCCTGGCGGCCGGGGACCATGTGCTGATCACCGGGGCGTCCAGCGGGGCCGGCACCGCGGCGATCCAGGTGGCCCGGCGGGCCGGTGCGGTGCCGATCGCCACCACACGCACCGAGGCCAAGCGCAAGGCGCTGCTCGACCTGGGTGCCGAGCATGTGATCGTCACCGACGAGGAGGACCCGGTCGAGGAGACTCGACGGCTGACCGGCGGCCGTGGCGCCGAGGTCATCATGGACGCGATCGGCGGTCCGGTCTTCCGGGAACTGGGCGGAGCCGCCGCCGACGACTCCACCATGATCAGCTACGGGTGGCTGTCGGAGCGGCCCATCGAACTGCCCCGGAACTGGCCCGTCACCGTCCACGGCTACAGCAACTTCACCGTGACCGGCACCGCCGAGGGCCGGCGCCGCGCCGCCCACTACCTCGGCTCCGGCCTCACCGACGGCACCCTGCGCCCGGTGATCGCCGAGGTGTTCGACGGACTCGGCACGATGGCGGACGCGCACCGCCTGATGGAGTCCAACCGGCACACGGGCAAGATCGTCGTACGCCCCTGAGCCCGTCCGTCCGATCGCCGCGGCGCGGAATAGCGCCCGCGCCGACGGGGTTGTCGCCGACAACAGACGCATGCACATGCATGGAAGAACCCTGGAGGGCCTGTCATGAAGATCGGCATCATCGGCGCGGGGAACATCGGCGGCAACCTCACCCGGCGGCTCACCGCCCTCGGCCACGACGTCTTCGTGGCCAACTCCCGCGGCCCCGAGACACTCAGGGAACTGGCCGAGGAGACCGGCGCGACCGCGGTCCGGGCCGAGGAAGCGGCCCGCGGGGCCCAGGTCGTGGTCGTCACCGTGCCGCTCAAGGCGGTCCCGGACCTGCCCTCCGGTCTGCTGGACGGCGCCGCCGAGGGCGTGGCGGTGATCGACACCGGCAACTACTACCCGCAGCAGCGCGACGGCCGTATCGCGGCCATCGAGGACGAGGGCGTGACCGAGAGCCGCTGGACCGAACGGCACCTCGGCCACCCGGTGATCAAGGCCTTCAACGGCACCTACGCCCAGGACATCCTGGACCGCCCGCGCCCCGCGGGCGACCCCGAGCGCATCGCCCTCCCGGTCGCCGGCGACGACGAACGGGCCAAGCGCACCGTCCGCGCCCTCATCGACGAACTCGGCTTCGACACGGTCGACGCGGGCCCCCTCGACACCTCCTGGCGCCAACAGCCCGGCACCCCGGTCTACGGCCTCCGCGCCGGTGTGGAGGCGGTGCGCAAGGCCCTGGCGGAAGCCTCCCCGGAACGCCCGGCGGACTTCCGGGGCTGAGCCCTCCCCGCCTCAGGGCGTGGCCCACTCCTTCAGTGCGGCCTTGCTGGCGAAGTCGGCCACGTCCTTGTCGTGCGGCTCGCTGCCGTACTGGTGGAACCGCCACTTCGCCTTGATGCGGGGCTTGCCGGCGGTGACGTAGTCGGCGATCCAGAGGCCGTCGCCCGCGTAGGAGGTGGTGTCGATGTTCAGCCAGAAATCACGATTGCAGTAGAGCACGACCCGGTTGTGCGGCCGTAACTCCTTCAGCGTGCGGATGAAGCGGTCCTTCTCCGCGTTGCTCGCGTGCGTCCCGTCGCCCGTGGTCTCCCAGTCGACCGCGAGGACGTCGCCCGCGCGGTCCGGGGCGTGCCGGACGAAGTACTCGGCCTGGGCGGTGAGGTCGCCAGGCCACAGGAAGTGGTAGAAGCCGACGACCAGTCCGGCGTCACGGCCCCTCTTGGTCTGGGCGGTGAGCCGGGGATTGACGTACGAGCGGCCCTCCGTCGCCTTGATGAAGACGAAGGAGAGGCCGTCCGTGTCGTACGCGGAGGACTGATACGCGCTGACGTCGATGCCGTGGAGCATGCAGGAGTTGTGCCCGTCCCGGCGTCGGCGGAATCCTCAGCTCCGAGTTGTCGTCAGCTCCGGGGAGCGGTCGAACTCAGCACCGATGACGGCTTCGCCGACCAGTCGGACGTGATGATGCTCGCGTGGCCCTTGGCCAGCAGGGCCAGCCGGGCGGCGACTTCGGCGTCCGTCGGGTCGGTGGAGGAGATGGCGGGGGACACCCCGTCGGCGCCGGTCATGATCGAGATGTAGTGGTTGGCCGAGTAGAACGAGGTGTCGTAGCCGTTGTTGACGTACGTCGCCGCGTCACCGTCGAAGAACACGAACCAGGGCCGGATCGAGGTGTCGGAACCCCAGCGGCTCGCCCGCGGGTCGCCGTTCGCCGCGCCGAGCACCGCGGGGAAGGCCTGGGCCTGTGCGATGTTCCCGGCCGCGTACAGGTCGCGCAGGTGGTCGCCGTACTCCTGGTCCGTCCAGTAGTGGTCGAACGGGTTGGCCTGCTCCACCGTGCCCGGGATCAGGTCGAAGAGGAACTTGCCCCTCAGGGAGTCGCGGGAGGGCCAGGCGTTCGCCCTGGCCGCCGCGTCGAGCGAGGAGTACGTCCCGCCGAGCAGGTCGGCCGGCCTGTAGACGCTGCCGCCGAGCTTCTGGGACACGAGCGTGTCGAACGCGTCGGGCCCCATCCCCGCCTTGTTGTTGAAGCCCACCTTCATCTCGACCTTGATGAGGACCGGCGGGTGGTCGGGGTGGAGCTGGTTCCAGGCGGCCATGTTGTCCAGGCAGCTGCCGAGGTCCTGGTTGCGGCTCTTGCTGTACAGCTCGCCCGGGGTCTTCGCGGCCTCGCAGTTGTTGTCGTCGCCCAGCGGATTGCTGTGGCTGACCCGCCACCGGTGCGTGATGCTGTCCACGTACACGTCGAGCTCCAGCAGCGAGGCGCCGGAGTCCAGCGCCTGGGCGAAGTACGTGTACTTGGCCTTGTCGTAGGCGTTGTGCGTGCCGATGGCCGTCGTCTCGGAGAACTTCGGCGCCGCCGCGTGGGCGTTGCCCGGAACCGCCAGTAACAGCGCGGCGGCCCCTGCGGCCGCCGCCAGCCGTCTCACCAACCGCATGTGTGAACTCCCCTTCGCCGATGCCGAGTTGGCGGCAGCGTAGGGGTATGCGGTTACTTGACGGTAGCCCCTGGAGGAACACCGGTCGTGCACCCGGGCACCGGGTCACGACCGGAGTTCACCGCGACAGGGAGGAGGAAGAGGTTCTTCCGGGGCGGTGGAAGGGGCTCAGCACTCGATGATGTTCACGGCGAGCCCGCCCCGGGCCGTCTCCTTGTACTTCACGGACATGTCCGCGCCGGTGTCCTTCATCGTCTTGATGACCTTGTCCAGGGACACCTTGTGGGAGCCGTCGCCGCGCATGGCCATCCTGGCCGCGGTGACCGCCTTGACCGCGGCCATGCCGTTGCGCTCGATGCACGGGATCTGGACCAGGCCGCCGACCGGGTCGCAGGTCAGGCCGAGGTTGTGCTCCATGCCGATCTCGGCGGCGTTCTCGACCTGCTCGGGCGAGCCGCCGAGGACCTCGGCGAGGGCACCCGCGGCCATGGAGCAGGCGGAGCCGACCTCGCCCTGGCAGCCGACCTCGGCGCCGGAGATGGAGGCGTTCTCCTTGAAGAGCATGCCGATCGCGCCGGCGGCCAGAAGGAACCGCACCACGCCGTCCTCGTCGGCGCCGGGGACGAAGTTGATGTAGTAGTGCAGCACCGCCGGGATGATGCCGGCCGCGCCGTTCGTGGGGGCCGTCACCACGCGCCCGCCCGCCGCGTTCTCCTCGTTCACCGCCATCGCGTAGAGCGTGATCCACTCCATCGCGTGCGCCAGCGCTTCTCCCTCGGCGCGCAGCTGGCGCGCGGAGACGGCCGCGCGGCGGCGGACCTTCAGACCGCCGGGCAGGATGCCCTCCCGGGACATGCCGCGCCCGACGCACTCGCGCATCACCCGCCAGATCTCCAGCAGGCCCGCCCGGATCTCCTCCTCGGTGCGCCAGGCCCGCTCGTTCTCCAGCATCAGGGAGGAGATCGACAGACCCGTCTCCTTCGTCAGGCGCAGCAGCTCGTCGCCCGTGCGGAAGGGGTACTTCAGGACCGTGTCGTCCAGCTTGATCCGGTCCGCGCCGACCGCGTCCTCGTCCACGACGAAGCCGCCGCCGACCGAGTAGTACGTCTTCGACAGCAGCTCGGCGCCCGAGCCGTCGTACGCCCATATCGTCATGCCGTTGGCGTGGTACGGCAGGGTCTTGCGGCGGTGCAGGACCAGGTCGTCGTCGAAGGAGAACGGGATCTCGTGCGCGTCGAGGAGGCGGATGCGGCCCGCCTCCTTGATCTTCTCCACCCGCTCGTCCGCGGTCTCCACGTCGACCGTGCGCGGGGAGGCGCCCTCCAGGCCGAGCAGGACCGCCTTCGGGGTGCCGTGACCGTGGCCGGTCGCGCCGAGGGAGCCGTACAGCTCGCAGCGGACGGAGGCCACGGAGGCCAGCAGGTCCTCGTTGCGCAGCCGGTGGGCGAACATCCGCGCCGCGCGCATCGGACCCACCGTGTGGGAGCTGGACGGGCCGATGCCGATCGAGAACAGGTCGAAGACCGAGATGGCCACGGTCACTCCTCAAGACAGGGGGGTGGTGGGGCACCCTTCCTCCGGGTACCCCACCGGGGACTTACTTGTTCAGACCCGGGTACAGCGGGTGCTTGTCGGCGAGCGCCTTCACGCGCGCCTTGAGTGCCTCGGCGTCGTAGGACGGCTTCAGCGTCTCGGCGATCACGTCCGCGACCTCGGCGAAGTCCTCGGCCGTGAAGCCGCGGGTGGCGAGGGCGGGCGTACCGATGCGCAGACCCGAGGTGACCATCGGCGGGCGAGGGTCGTTCGGGACCGCGTTGCGGTTGACCGTGATGCCGACCTCGTGGAGGCGGTCCTCGGCCTGCTGACCGTCCAGCTCGGACGCGCGCAGGTCGACCAGGATCAGGTGCACGTCCGTGCCGCCGGACAGCACGTTCACCCCGGCCTCACGCGCGTCCGCCGCCGTCAGGCGCTCGGCGAGGATGCGGGCACCGTCCACGGTACGCCGCTGGCGCTCCTTGAACTCCTCCGAGGCCGCGACCTTGAAGGAGACCGCCTTCGCCGCGATCACGTGCTCCAGGGGACCGCCCTGGAAGCCCGGGAAGACGGAGGAGTTCAGCTTCTTCGCGAAGTCCTTCTTCGCGAGGATGATGCCGCCGCGCGGGCCGCCGAGGGTCTTGTGCGTGGTGGAGGTCACCACGTCCGCGTACGGAACCGGGTTCGGGTGCAGGCCCGCGGCGACCAGACCGGCGAAGTGCGCCATGTCGACCCACAGGTGGGCCTCGGTCTCGTCGGCGATCCGGCGGAACTCGGCGAAGTCCAGCTGCCGCGGGTACGCCGACCAGCCGGCGATGATCACCTTCGGGCGGTGCTCCTTGGCGAGCCGCTCGACCTCGGCCATGTCGACCAGGCCGGTCTCGGCGTCCACGTGGTAAGCGACCACGTCGAACTGCTTGCCGGAGAAGTTCAGGCGCATGCCGTGGGTCAGGTGGCCGCCGTGGGCGAGGTCCAGGCCGAGGATGGTGTCCCCGGGCTGGGCCAGCGCGAACAGGGCCGCCTGGTTGGCGGAGGCACCGGAGTGGGGCTGGACGTTGGCGTACTCGGCGCCGAACAGCTCCTTGATCCGGTCGATGGCGATCTGCTCGGCGACGTCGACGTGCTCGCAGCCGCCGTAGTAGCGGCGGCCCGGGTAGCCCTCGGCGTACTTGTTCGTCAGCACCGAGCCCTGCGCCTCCATCACCGCGAGCGGCGCGAAGTTCTCGGAGGCGATCATCTCCAGCGTGGACTGCTGGCGGTGGAGCTCGGCGTCGACCGCGGCGGCGATCTCCGGGTCCAGCTCGTGCAGGGACGTGTTCAGGACGGTCATACGGCTACGACTCCTCAGCCGGCGTTCTGGGCGGTGTACTCGTCGGCGGAGAGCAGGTCGGCCGGCTCCTCCGTGACGCGCACCTTGAACAGCCAGCCGCCCTCGAAGGGAGCGGAGTTCACCAGCGACGGGTCGTTGACGACGTCCTCGTTGATCTCGGTGATCTCACCGGTGACCGGCGAGTACAGGTCGGAGACCGACTTGGTGGACTCCAGCTCGCCGCAGGTCTCGCCCGCGGCCACGGTGGAGCCCACGTCGGGGAGCTGGGCGTAGACCACATCGCCGAGCGCGTTCGCCGCGAACTCGGTGATGCCGACCGTCGAGACGCCGTCCTCGGCGGCCGACAGCCACTCGTGCTCCTTGCTGTAGCGCAGGTGGTGGGGGTTGCTCATGGCCTGAATTCTCCTGTACGCGCGGGAGTGCTGGTGAAGGGGGGACTGCTGGACCTGCTCGTGAGCAGGGGAGATGTGCGCAGGGTCACGTCACGCGACGCCGTGCGCCCAGTGTCTACTTCTGTCGCTTGTAGAACGGCAGGGCCACGACCTCGTACGGCTCATGGCTGCCGCGGATGTCCACGCCGACGCCCTCGGTTCCCGGCGCCGCGTGCGCCGCGTCGACGTAGGCCATGGCGATCGGCTTGCCCAGGGTGGGGGAGGGGGCGCCGGAGGTGACCTCGCCGATCACCTCGCCGCCCGCGACGACGGTGTACCCGGAGCGCGGGACGCGCCGGCCCTCGGCGATCAGGCCGACGAGGACCCGCGGCGGGTTCTCCTGGGCCTTCGCGGCGGCCGCGGCGAGCGCCTCGCGTCCCACGAAGTCGCCCTCCTTCTCGAACTTCACCACCCGGCCGAGCCCGGCGTCGAAGGGGGTGAGCGAAGTGGTCAGCTCGTGCCCGTACAGCGGCATGCCCGCCTCCAGGCGCAGGGTGTCCCGGCAGGACAGGCCGCAGGGGACCAGACCGACGCCCTCGCCGGCCTCGGTCAGCGCCTGCCACAGCTCCACGGCGTGCTCCGGCTTCACGAACAGTTCGAAGCCGTCCTCGCCGGTGTAACCGGTGCGGGCGATGAGGGCCGGGACCCCGGCGACCGTGCCGGGCAGGCCGGCGTAGTACTTCAGGCCGTCGAGGTCGGCGTCGGTCACCGACTTCAGGATGCCGGGGGACTCCGGGCCCTGCACGGCGATCAGCGCGTAGGCGTCCCGGTCGTCACGGACCTCGGCGTCGAAGCCGGCGGCGCGCTCGGTCAGCGCGTCCAGCACCACCTGGGCGTTGGAGGCGTTGGCGACCACCATGTACTCGGTCTCGGCGAGGCGGTAGACGATCAGGTCGTCCAGGATGCCGCCGTCGGCCTGGCAGATCATGGTGTAGCGGGCCCGGCCGACGCCCACGGAGGCGATGTTGCCGACCAGGGCGAAGTTCAGCAGGGCGGCGGCCTGCGGGCCGGTCACGGTGATCTCGCCCATGTGGGAGAGGTCGAACAGACCCGCCTTGGTGCGCACGGCCACGTGCTCGTCGCGCTCGGAGCCGTAGCGCAGGGGCATGTCCCAGCCGGCGAAGTCGGTCATCGTCGCGCCGAGCGAGCGATGCAGGGCATCGAGCGCGGTACGACGGATTTCGGTACTGCTCATCGGACGGTCGTCTCCCAGGGCGAAGGCATGACGGGCGAGGTCGTTCCTCCCCATCTGTCATCGGAACCTGAGAGGTTCGCCAGGACCGCCACAGGGGCGATCACGGCTTGCACCTTGGGTGGAGCCACTGTCGCAGCGGCCCGCTTTTCAGATGTGCCTCGCCCGCGCGGTAACGGGGCCTGAGAGATTCAAGGGAGGGACTTGCTCCTTCGGCGCCCCAGCGAAGACTGCTGGGAACTCTCCCGCGCGGATTCAAGCGGCCGGTATGCAGTTGGCGGCCACATCATTGCACGCCGCACCCCCGCCCGTCAGGGCCCGCATCTGTAACCGGGCTGTGGCACTACGCGCACCGAACCGCCGACGACCGTCCATTACCTTCTCTTTACATTGGATGGGCACGGGATGACCGAGCCGACAGGGGAGGACGATCACGGTGAACAGCACCCCGGCGTACGCCACCGCCACCACCGGCGTCACGGTGCCGAAGCAGCCCTCCGCCCCGGCCCGCGAGCGCTGCGCCGACCACCCGGCCCCGGTCGTCCGTGACCTGCGCGAGGGTGCCGGCCGCAGCCCGCACGCCCTGCGCTTCGGCCCCGCGGACCTGGTGGTGATCACCGGCCTGCCCGGCAGCGGCAAGTCCACCCTGATGCGGCGCGCGGTCGCCGGCCGCCGCATCGACTCCCAGGACACCCGCGACCGCTTCGCGACCCGCCTGCCCCGCGCCCTCCCGTACGCCCTCTACCGCCCCCTGGTCCGCCTCGCCCACTACGCCGGCCTGCGCCGCGCCCTGCGCGCCGGCGAGGGCGTCGTCGTCCACGACTGCGGCACCCAGCCCTGGGTGCGCGCCTGGCTCGCCCGCGAGGCGCGCCGGCGCGGCGGCACCCTCCGTCTGCTCCTGCTCGACGTCCCGCCGCAGACCGCCCGCGACGGCCAGCGGACCCGCGGCCGGGGCGTCTCGCGCTACGCCTTCCGCCGCCACCGCCGCACGACCGCCCGGCTGCTCGACGCGGTCGAGCGGGGCGAGCTGCCCGCGGGCTGCGGCTCGGCGGTGCTGCTGGACCGCGCCGCGGCGGACGTCCTGCAGCGGATCGAGTTCAGCGGGTGAGGGGCCTCGTGCGCGGCGGGTGGGGGGAGGGCGCGCGGAGGGTGAGGGGCTGTCACGGGCACCCGCTAGCCTTCATGGTCACAGCAGTGGTTTCCAGCAGGCGGTAGGCAGATGGACTTCCCGGCGGACATTCCCGCGGACTTCCCGGCACAGGCGCACCCCCAGCCGCACGGCGGCTGGCCCGGCAACGAGCTGGAGGAGGTGCTCTCGGCCTCCCTCGGCGTACCCGCCGCGGCCGGCCGGATCATCGAGGTGCTGGGCCGCAGCCTGCTGTGGATCCCGCTGCCGAGCGGCGGCGGCCCGGACAGCGGCCCGCTGGACCTGCCCACGCTGGACCTCGGCGGCCAGGTGTACGTCCCGGTGTTCAGCTCCGAGGAGCAGCTGCGCCAGGCGGCCGGCCCGCACATGGCGTACACCATCGCGCCCGCCGTGGAGTTCGCCCGCGGTCTGCCCCCGCAGATCGGCATCGCGGTCAACCCCGACGCCCTGGTCGGCATCCCGCTGCCGCCCGAGGCGGTGGCCGAGCTGTGCCGGGCCGGCCGCACCCCGCTCGACGGCCCCGGCACCGGCGGCCGGGTCCGCCTCTTCGAGCCCGACTGGCAGGACGACCCGGTCGACTTCCTCTCCGCCGCGTCCGCCGAGTTCGCCGAGACCGGTGTGGTCCTCACCGCCCGCCGCTGCCTGGCCGCCGTCGAGACGGCCGACCCGGTGATGTTCGTGGGCGTGGAACTCTCCCAGTGGGAGGGCGACCTGCGCGCCCTTCCCCTGCAGGCCCTCGGTAAAGCCCTCGGAAAGATCCCGGTGCGGTGGCCGGTCAACCTCGTCCTCCTGGACGTGACGGACGACCCGGTGGCCGCATGGCTGAAGGCCAACGTCCGCCCCTTCTATCAGTACGGTCACTGATCAGCGGGCCAGGGGGCGGCGGAGCTCGGGGGCGCGGGGAAGCGCGCGCGTACCCACCGCGTCCCCGCGCCCGCGTACGAACAGAAGGCCCCGAGCCGCCGGGCCCTTAAGCTGTCTCCGAACGCGGGGCACCAAACAGAGAAGGGCACGACAGGTGAGCGCGAGCCACAGCGGCAGCGTCGAGCACATGCTGCGCCAGGTCACGCCCGGACGCTACGACGCCTACGAGGCCCTGTTGCGTGCCCTCGCCGCCCCGTCCTCCGGTCAGATCTGGATGCTCCTGTGGCACGGCCAGTCCGGCTCCCCGGACGCCCAGTACGGGAACATGGAGATCGACGGCTTCCAGTACGCCCCCTGTGTCACCTCCGCCCAGGAGCTCTCGGCCAGCGGCTGGAACCGGTCGTACGAGGTCGTCGACGGTCTCGACGTGGCCCGCACCCTGTATCCCGACCACTACGGTCTCTGGCTCAACCCGCACAGCCCGGGCGGCGGCGTCGGCATCCCCTGGCTGGACCTGCGCCGCATCGCCACGGGCCTGGACCGTCAGCCCGCCGGTCCCCTCCGGCTGAGCGAACCCGGCATCGAGATCCCGCAGTTCTACGCCCTGCTCGCGCAGAACGCCCACCGCACCCCGGCCCTGCGCTCCCTGCGCCGCGCCTGGGTACAGCCGGCGCTCGGCGCGCCGTACCTCGCCATCGGTCTGGACGTGTACGACACCTCGCCCGCCGCGGTCGACTCGGTGCGCGCGATGATGCAGCAGTCCGTCGGCGCGGTCCCGGAGGGCCTGCCGGTGTCGACCGTCGCGATGACCGACGAATACGACCCCGTCGTGATGTGGATGCGGGCCAGCGCCCGCCCGTTCTACGACCGTGAGGCCCACGCGGCCCCCCAGCCCCAGGCCCAGGCCTCCGCGCGGCCGCAGGCGCCCGCCGCCGGGTACGGCTACCCACCGGTGCACGGCGGCTACTGACCTGGGCTTATGGCCCATACGTACCTTTTGGTCCCCCTGGCTCTTCCGTCAGACCTCGTCCGTTCGCCGTGACTTCCTGTCCGCATAACAGGAAACGCCAGCTTGCATCACGGTTGCGCATCCATTCCCCGCCAAGGCTGGCGGCTGATCGCGCAAGCGTTGAAGACTCCCCCTTCAAGGGGTTCGCCCCTGTGTACGACGGACTGTTTGATGCCGCTACCAGCGGCAAGTGCGGGCCGGCTACCGCCGGTTGAGAGGGGTCCCAGCCTGATGACGGCACCATTGCACGAGCCGACCGCGGAAGCGGCCCCGGGTGCGGCAGAGGAAGCGGCTGTCGCGGCCACCGACGCGAAGGCCGTTCAGGGCCGGTCACTGGGCCGGATCGCCTGGGAACGCCTGAAGCGGGACAAACTCGCCCTGTCGGGCGGCATAGTCGTGCTCCTCCTCATCGTGGTCGCGCTGCTCGCACCCGTGATCACGGACCTCGTCGGGCAGGACCCGGACGCCTACCACCAGGGTCTGATCGACCCGCTGTTCAGCACCCCCAAGGGCTCGCTGGGCGGTCTGAGCGGTGACCACCTGCTCGGTGTCGAACCGGTCAACGGCCGCGACATCTTCGCCCGCATCCTCTACGGCGCCCAGATCTCGCTGCTCGTCGGCTTCCTGTCCGCGGTGGTCGCCGTCGTCCTCGGCACCGTCCTCGGCATCCTGGCGGGCTTCTTCGGTGGCTGGGTGGACTCGGTCATCAGCCGGGTCATGGACGGCCTGCTCGCCTTCCCGCAGCTGCTCTTCATCATCGCCCTGGTCTCCGTCATGCCCAACCAGATGCTGGGGCTCACCGGCACGGGCGTGCGCGTCTTCGTGATGATCCTGGTCATCGGCTTCTTCGGCTGGCCCTACATCGGCCGCGTGGTGCGCGGCCAGACGCTCTCGCTGCGCGAACGCGAATACGTCGAGGCGGCCCGGTCGCTCGGCGCCGGGCAGTTCTACATCCTCTTCAAGGAGCTGCTGCCCAACCTCGTCGCGCCCATCATCGTGTACACGACGATGATGATCCCCACCAACATCCTGACCGAAGCGGCGCTCAGCTTCCTGGGTGTGGGCGTCAAGCCGCCCACCTCCTCCTGGGGACAGATGCTCTCGAGCGCGATCGACTACTACGACTCGGACCCCATGTACATGGTGATCCCAGGCGTGGCGATCTTCATCACGGTTCTGGCCTTCAACCTCTTCGGCGACGGCGTGCGGGACGCGCTCGACCCGAAGGGCTCCCGCTGAAGTGCCGTACCCCAAGCGTCCCGTGAGCTCACCCACGGGGTCTCTCATCAAATCCGGAGGATCCGAGATCGTGAACACCCAACGCACCTCAGGGCGGCGCAAGCAGGCCCTTGCCGCTGCCGCAGTGGTCGCCGGGCTGCTGACCACGGCGGCGTGCGGCGGAGGCAACGGCGGCTCGAAGGACGGGGCGGCCGGCTTCGACGCGGCGAACAACAAGGTCGCCCAGGCCGACCAGGTCAAGAAGGGCGGCACGCTGAAGTTCGTGAGCACGCAGGACGCCGACTCGTGGGACACCACGCGCGGCTACTACGGGTTCATGTGGGACTTCTCGCGCTACTACAGCCGCCAGCTGCTCACCTACAAGACCGAGCCGGGTGCCGAGGGCGCGAAGCTCACCCCGGACCTCGCCACGGACATGGGCAAGGTCACGGACGGCGGCAAGACGTACACGTTCACGCTGCGTGACGGCGTCACGTGGGAGGACGGCAAGCCGATCACCTCCCAGGACATCAAGTACGGCATCGAGCGCGTCTGGGCGCAGGACGTCCTGTCCGGCGGTCCGATCTACCTGCAGCAGATGCTGGACCCGAAGAACACCTACAAGGGTCCCTACAAGGACTCCGCGAAGGACCACCTGGGCCTGAAGGCGATCGACACGCCGGACGCCAAGACGATCGTCTTCCACCTGCCGTCGCCCAACTCGGACTTCCTCCAGGCGGTGGCGATGACCTCGGGCTCGCCGGTCCGCCAGGACATGGACACCAAGTCCAAGTACGGCCTGCACCCCTTCTCCTCGGGTCCGTACAAGTTCCAGTCGTACGCCCCGGGCAAGAACCTGGTCCTGGTCCGCAACACCAACTGGAAGGCGTCCTCGGACCCGGTCCGCAAGGCGTACCCGGACAAGATCACCCTGGACATCTCCACCAACCAGGCCGACTCGGACCAGCGCCTCATCAACGGCGACTACGACCTCGACGCCTCGCAGACCGGCCTCGGCGCCCAGGGCCGTCAGATCGCCCTGAAGGAGCACAAGGACAACCTGGACAACCCGGTTTCCGGCTTCATCCGGTACGCGGTCTTCCCGCAGAGCGTCAAGCCGTTCGACAACCTGCACTGCCGCAAGGCCGTGATCTACGCCGCCGACCACGTGTCGCTGCAGACCGCCCGCGGTGGCCCGGTCGCCGGTGGTGACATCGGCACCAACATGCTCCCGCCGTCGGTCGCCGGTGGCGAGGGCCAGAAGTACGACCCGTACAAGATCGCGACGAAGAACAAGAACGGCAACGTCAACCTGGCCAAGCAGGAGCTCAAGGCCTGCGGTCAGCCGAACGGCTTCAAGACCACCATCGCGGTCCGCAACAACAAGCAGCAGGAAGTGGCCACGGCCGAGTCCCTGCAGGCCGCGCTGAAGAAGGTCGGCATCGACGCCGACATCTACCAGTACGACGGTTCGCAGAGCCCGGGCATCATCGGCTCCCCCTCGAACGTCGCGAAGAAGAAGCTCGGCATCATCATCATGGGCTGGGGTCCGGACTTCCCGACCGTCCAGGGCTACGGCATCCCGCTGTGGAGCAGCAAGTACATCCTGCAGAGCGGTAACAACAACTACGCCCTGATCAAGGACAAGGCGATCGACGGTCTGTTCGACCAGTACACCAGCACGCTGGACGAGTCGAAGAAGACCCAGATCGCCACGCAGATCAACCACAAGGTGATGGAGGGCGGCTACTACCTGCCCTTCGTCTTCGAGCGGCTGCTCAACATCCGCTCCTCGCGTCTGGCCAACGTGTACACGACGAACGCGTACAGCGGTTACTACGACTTCGTCAACCTCGGCCTGAAGTCCACGAAGTAAACCCCGGCACACCCGCCGAACGGCACGAAAGGCAGGTGAAGGCCGGCGCGGCGAGATCGCGGGCCCCCCGGACGACCTCCGGGGGCCCGCGGTCCGCGGCGGGCCGTAAGCTGTGCTCGCTTACCTCATCAGGCGGCTGTTCGCCGCCGCAGTGATGCTGGTGGTCATCATCCTGGTGGTCTTCAGCATCTTCTTCCTCGTCCCCAAGTGGGCGGGCGTGGACATCGCCACGAGCTTCGTGGGCAAGCAGGCAGACCCGCACGCCGTCGAGGCGGTGCGCGAGAAGCTGGGTCTCGGCGACCCGATCTACGTGCAGGTCTGGCACTTCTTCAAGGGCATCTTCGTGGGCCGCACCTACGCGGCCGGCGGCGATGTCACCCACTGTGCCGCGCCGTGCTTCGGCTACTCCTTCCGCAGTGAGCAGGCTGTCTGGCCGGTGCTGACCGACCGCTTCCCGGTGACCCTGGGTCTCGCGCTCGGTGCCGCCGTGCTGTGGCTCATCTTCGGTGTCGCGGCGGGTGTGCTCTCGGCCCTCAAGCGGGGCAGCCTGTGGGACCGCGGCGCGATGGTCGTCGCCCTGAGCGGCGTCTCCCTGCCGATCTACTTCACCGGCCTGCTCTCACTGGCGATCTTCAGCTACGGACTGCACTGGATCGACGGCAAGTACGTCTCGGTCGGGGACAGCTTCGGCGGGTGGTTCAGCGGCATGCTCCTTCCCTGGATCACGCTCGCCTTCCTCTACGCGGCGATGTACGCCCGTATCACCCGCGCCACGATGCTGGAGATCCTCGGCGAGGACTACATCCGCACCGCCCGCGCCAAGGGCCTCACGGAGCCGGTCGTCATCGGAAAGCACGCCATGCGCTCCACGATGACCCCCATCCTGACCATGCTCGGCATGGACCTCGGCGCCCTGATCGGCGGCGCGATCCTCACCGAGACCACGTTCAGCATCCCCGGCCTCGGCCAGGCCGTGCTGACCGCCATCAAGAACCAGGACCTGCCCATCATCCTGGGCGTCACCCTGATCACCTCCCTCGCGGTGCTCATCGCCAACCTTGCGGTGGACGTCCTGTACGCCGTGATCGACCCCCGAGTGAGGCTCGCATGACCGAACTCAGCAAGACCGGAGCGGCCGTGGGCGAGCCCACCAGCTCCTCGCCCGCGCCGTCCTCCTTCCTGGAAGTGCGCGACCTGAAGGTGCACTTCCCGACCGACGACGGCCTCGTGAAGTCCGTCGACGGGCTCAGCTTCCAGCTGGAGAAGGGCAAGACCCTCGGCATCGTGGGCGAGTCGGGCTCCGGCAAGTCCGTGACCTCGCTCGGCATCATGGGCCTGCACACCGCCGGCCAGTACGGCAAGCGCAAGGCGCAGATCTCCGGCGAGATCTGGCTGAACGGCACCGAACTGCTGTCCGCCGACCCCGACCACGTGCGCAAGCTGCGTGGCCGCGAGATGGCGATGATCTTCCAGGATCCGCTGTCGGCGCTGCACCCGTACTACACGATCGGCGCGCAGATCGTGGAGGCCTACCGGATCCACCACGACGTCGACAAGAAGACCGCCAAGCGCCGTGCGGTCGAGATGCTCGACCGCGTGGGCATCCCGCAGCCGGACAAGCGGGTCGACAGCTACCCGCACGAGTTCTCCGGCGGTATGCGTCAGCGCGCCATGATCGCCATGTCGCTCGTGAACAACCCCGAGCTGCTGATCGCGGACGAGCCGACCACCGCGCTCGACGTGACGGTCCAGGCGCAGATCCTGGACCTGATCCGCGACCTGCAGAAGGAGTTCGGCTCCGCGGTCATCATCATCACCCACGACCTGGGCGTCGTCGCCGAACTCGCCGACGACATCCTGGTGATGTACGGCGGTCGCTGCGTCGAGCGCGGCCCGGCCGAGAAGGTGTTCTACGAGCCCCGCCACCCCTACACCTGGGGTCTGCTCGGCTCGATGCCGCGCCTGGACCGCGACCAGCAGGAGCGCCTGATCCCGGTCAAGGGCTCCCCGCCCTCGCTGATCAACATCCCGTCCGGCTGCGCCTTCAACCCGCGCTGCCCGTACGCCGACGTCCCGAAGGACAACCTGACCCGCACGGTCCGCCCGGAACTGACCGGGGTCGGCGACAAGCACTGGGCCGCCTGCCACATGTCGCAGGAGCAGCGGGAACGGATCTGGACCGAAGAGATTGCGCCGAAGCTGTGAGTGAGAACGCAGAGGACAAAGCAGGGAGCATTCCCGCACAGAGCGACGGCGCGGAGGCCGGGCCCGCGGGCGAGACCTCCGGTACGGCCACCCTCACCAAGGACGCCGCGCCCGGCGAGATCCTGCTGAAGGTGACGGGGCTGCAGAAGCACTTCCCCATCAAGAAGGGCCTCTTCCAGCGCCAGGTCGGCGCCGTGCGCGCCGTCGACGGGATCGACTTCGAGGTCCGCTCCGGTGAAACCCTCGGTGTCGTGGGCGAGTCGGGCTGCGGCAAGTCGACGATGGGCCGGCTGATCACCCGGCTGCTCGAACCGACCGCCGGCGCCATCGAGTTCGAGGGCAAGGACATCACGCACCTCGGCGTGAGCGGCATGCGTCCCATGCGCCGCGACGTGCAGATGATCTTCCAGGACCCGTACTCGTCGCTGAACCCGCGCCACACCATCGGCACGATCGTCGGGGCCCCCTTCCGGCTCCAGGGCGTGGAGCCCGAGGGCGGCGTCAAGAAGGAAGTGCAGCGGCTGCTGTCGGTGGTCGGCCTCAACCCCGAGCACTACAACCGCTACCCGCACGAGTTCTCCGGCGGTCAGCGCCAGCGCATCGGCATCGCCCGCGCGCTCGCCCTGAAGCCGAAGCTGGTCGTCGCGGACGAACCCGTCTCCGCGCTGGACGTGTCGATCCAGGCGCAGGTCGTGAACCTCATGGACGACCTCCAGGAGGAACTGGGCCTGACCTACGTGATCATCGCGCACGACCTCTCGGTCGTCCGGCACGTCTCGGACCGCATCGCGGTGATGTACCTCGGCAAGATCGTCGAACTGGCCGACCGGGAGTCGCTGTACAAGGCGCCGATGCACCCGTACACCAAGGCGTTGATGTCGGCGGTGCCGATCCCGGACCCGGCGCGCAAGAACGCCAAGAGCGAGCGCATCCTGCTCAAGGGCGACGTGCCCTCGCCGATCTCGCCGCCCTCGGGCTGCCGCTTCCACACTCGCTGCTGGAAGGCGACGGAGATCTGCCGGACCACCGAGCCGGCGCTGCTGGAGCTCAGGCCCGGTCAGCGCGTCGCCTGCCACCACCCGGAGAACTTCGAGGACCAGGCCCCGCAGGACACGGTGCTGCTGACCGCCGCGAAGGAGGCGGCGGAGCTGGTCGCCGACGAGGTCCTCGCGGAGTCGGCGGAGACGTCGGCGGCGGTGGCGGCGGAACTGGCCGAAGAGGCCGCAGCCGAGGAGCCGGCCTCTGAGGAGCCGGCCTCTGAGGAGACGGCTTCTGAGGAAGTGGCTGCTTCTGAGGAGACGCCCTCCGAGGAGGCGGCTTCCGCGGAGACCGCCGAGGCCTCCGCCCCCGAGTCCGGATCCCAGGAGTCAACCGACAAGTAGCGCATGACAACTGGGCAAAGTCATGCACATGCCCAAACGGGAGAGTGCACAGTCGTCCGTGTCCGACCACTGATCGGTACACGCTCGAAAGGGACGACTCATGGCACTCTCCCGTTCGGCACGCCTGGGGGCCGTCGCGACCGCGGCGGCCTCCTTCCTCGTCATCGGCGCTTCCGCCGCCCCCACCCCGGGCGCACCCGGCACCGGCGACCCCTACTTCCCGAACCTCGGCAACGGCGGCTTCGACGCGCTCCACTACGACCTCGACGTCGCCTATGCCCCCGACACCGGCCGCCTGGACGGCCGTACCACCCTCACCGCCCGCGCCACCCAGAACCTCTCCTCCTTCGACCTGGACCTGCAGCAGCTGAGCATCACCCGGGTCGACGTGAACGGCAGACGCACCCCGTTCACGCGCGAGGGCGACGAGGTCACCGTCACCCCGCGCCAAAGCCTGCCGCACGGGCGGACGTTCAAGGTCACCGTCACCTACGGCGGCATACCCCAGCCGCTCGGCGGGCCCATCGTGTTCGGCTCCAAGTACGGCTGGATGAAGACCGCCGACGGCGTCTTCGTCGCCTGTGAACCCAACGCCGCCTCCACCTGGTTCCCGTCCAGCGACCACCCCTCCGACAAGGCCACCTACGACATCCGGATCAGGGCGCCGAAGGGCCTGACCGGTGTCTCCAACGGCCGGCTCCTGTCGACGTACGACGAGGGAGACTCGACGTACACCCACTGGCGCGAGTCGAGGCCGATGGCGACCTACCTCGCGACCGCCACCATCGGGAAGTTCGACGTGCGCACCGGCCGCACCCCCGGCGGCATCCCCGTCTACGTCGCGGTCGACCCGGTCCTGAAGAACAGCAACAGCGTCGACGTGTACGCCGTCACCGCCGCCGCGACCGACTACTGGTCGCAGGTCTTCGGGCCGTACCCGTTCGAGGAGACCGGCGCGATCGTGGACGACATGCCCGAGGCCGGGTTCTCGCTGGAGGTGCAGAGCAAGCCCGCCTACTCGGCCGTGCGCAGCGAGACGACCATCGTGCACGAGCTGGCCCACCAGTGGTTCGGCGACTCGGTCAGCGTGCGGCAGTGGAAGGACATCTGGCTCAACGAGGGCTTCGCCTCCTACGCCCAGTGGCTGTGGGCCGAACACCAGGGCACCCGTTCGGCGCACGACTCCTTCCTCGCCGCCTACGACGCCCGCCCGGCCGACTCCGCCTTCTGGCAGATCAAGGTCGCCGACCCGCAGCGGGACACGATGTTCGCCTCCGCCGTCTACCAGCGCGGCGCGATGACGCTCCAGATGCTCCGCGAGCGCATCGGCGACAAGGCGTTCTTCAGGCTGCTGCCCGCCTGGACCCGCCTCCACCGGTACGGCAACGCGGACACCGCCGACTTCATCCGCCTCGCCGAGCGCGTCAGCGGGCAGAAGCTGGACGACCTGTTCGACACCTGGCTCTTCACCACGGGTAAGCCCGCCCTGTGAGCCTGGCTTTGTAAGGTTCACGCCCCGCGACAGGTGAGAATACCTGGGTGCAACTGCAGCAACTCTTCAGTCCCTCCGTCCAGCACACGCTCGATGTCGTCGGCATCTTCGTGTTCGCGATCTCCGGCGCCCTGCTGGCCGTCCGGAAGAACTTCGACGTGTTCGGCATCGCCGTGCTCGCCGAGGTCACCGCGCTGGGCGGGGGGCTGTTCCGCGACCTGGTCATCGGCGCCGTGCCCCCGGCCGCCTTCACCGACCTCGGGTACTTCCTGACCCCGCTGCTCGCCGCGCTCGTCGTCTTCTTCCTGCACCCGCACGTGGAACGCATCCAGACGGGGGTGCTGGTCTTCGACGCGGCCGGCCTCGGCCTGTTCTGCGTCAGCGGTACGACGAAGGCGTACAGCTACGGCCTCAATCTGACCGCGTCGGCGACGCTGGGCCTCGCCACCGCGGTCGGCGGCGGTGTGCTGCGCGACGTGCTGGCCAACGAGGTGCCCTCACTGCTGCGCTGGGACCGCGATCTGTACGCGGTCCCAGCGATCGTCGGCGCCACGATGGTCGTGCTGTGCCTCCACTACGCCGTCCTGACCCCCCTCACCAGTGGACTCGCCGCCGTCACGGCTTTTGTGCTGCGCCTGCTCGCGATGCGGTTCCACTGGCGAGCTCCGCGCGCGTGGAACCGCCGGTCGACGGTGACCGAGGAGTAGTCCCGGTGGTTCCGGCGGCACTCCCGGTAAGAGAACCCGTGGTTCCGGTAAGAGAACGGTCCTGGCCCTTGGCGTGGTTCTGGCCCATCTGCAGGGTCAGCCAGCGGAACACCGTGTCGACCTGGGGCCGCCACAGCGCCATGTTGTGGCCGCCCGCGCTGCGCGGCAGGAACACCACGTGCACGGTCGTCGGTGCCTTGGCGATGGACTCCAGCGCCACGCCCGCCTGATAGCCGTCGCCGGACTCGCCGGAGACGTAGAGCGCGATCCGGGGCGGTACGGCGGACTTCTTCAGCAGCAGGTAGGGGTTGTTCTCGGCGCGCAGGGCGGGGCTCTGCGCGGCGAGGGAGTTGCGCTCGCCGATCGGGTCGTTGTAGCCGGACAGGCTCACCGCGGCCCGGTACCGGTCCGGGTGCGCCACGGCCAGCTTGACCGCGCAGTGGGCGCCCGCCGAGTACCCGGCGACGGCCCAGCCCTGTGGCGCCGGCTGGGCACGGAAGTTGTCCGTGACCATCTTCGGCACGTCGATGCTGAGCCAGGTGTCGGCGTTGACCTGGCCGGGGATGTTGGCGCAGCCGGTGTCCACGCCGGCCAGCAGGTTGGTGCGCGGGGCGACCAGGATGAAGGGCGCCACCTGGCCGCTGCGCATCAGCGGCAGCAGCTGCTCGTGCGTCTTCATGGAGCCGAACCAGGCCTTCGCCGAACCGGGGTAGCCCGGCAGCAGCTCCACCACCGGGAACTTCTTGTTGCGGTAGGCCGGATCGTTGTACTGCGGCGGCAGCCAGACGTAGACCTCGGCGTTCACACCCGATACCCGGCCCTTGAGCTGTGTGACGCGCACTCCGCCGGCCGCCTGCATGCCGGGGCCGCCGGCCGCCGTGAAGGTCTGCTTGACCTTGGGCAACCGTTTCACCGCTATGCCGCCGGTGCCGTCCCGGCCCAGGTCCTGGGCCTGCTGGACGTGGTTGCCGGTGCCGAGCAGGTCGGCCCAGTTGTCGTACAGGTTGTTCTGGTTGTTGACCAGAACGAAGATCAGCGTGACGGCGGTGCCCTGGGCGAACAGCAGCATCAGTACTCGGGCCGCGGCACGCAGGGGCTTGGGCCCGCGCACTCGCGACCAGAGCACGAGTGGCAGTATCAGTGCAACCACGGCCAGCACGATGGTCGTGTAGAGGAACGGAGTCCCGGTGAGGCTCATGTCCCCATAGAGGGGAATCCGGGGTCCGAGGTTGTGGACGAGTCGGGACACTTACCGAGAAATTGCCGGAACCTCACCCGGCAGAGGGATCCGATGCCGACCCCGCGGCCGCTGTTCACGCGTGCGCAACAGAAAAAGCTACCGCTTAGTAATTTCCTGTTGTACCGTTCACCCATGCCAGAAGCAGCTTCCGCCCCCTCCCCGTCGCGGGCCGTGATCGGCGACAGCGAGTTCGACCGCGACACCGCGGTCGTCCGGCGCGGGCCCGGTGTCTACGGCATCGACCTCTCGGCCGGCTGGACCATCATCAGCGCCGTCAACGGCGGCTACCTGCTGGCCGTGCTGGGCCGCGCCCTCGCGGACGCCCTCCCGCACCCGGACCCCTTCACCGTCTCCGCGTACTACCTGACCGCCTCGCAGCCCGGCCCGGCGGTCGTCCGCACCGAGACGATCCGCACCGGCCGCACCCTCTCCACCGGCCAGGCCTCGCTCTTCCAGTACGACGACCAGGGCAACGAGGTCGAACGCATCCGCGTCCTCGCCTCCTACGGCGACCTCGCGGGCCTTCCCGACGACGTCCGCACGACGGCGACGCCGCCCGCCATCCCGCCGCTGGACCAGTGCTTCGGCCCGGCGGACGGACCCGCCCCGATCGAGGGCAGCAACGCCATCGCCGACCGGCTGATGCTCAAGCTGGACCCGGCGACCCTCGGCTGGGCCCTGGGCGCTCCCTCGGGCAAGGGCGAGATGCGCGCCTGGTTCGGCCTGGCCGACGGCCGTGACCCCGACCCGCTCTCCCTCCTGCTCGCGGTGGACGCGCTGCCGCCCACCGCCTTCGAGATCGGCCTCAAGGGCTGGGTCCCCACGGTGGAGCTCACCGCCCACGTCCGCCGCCGCCCGGCCCCCGGCCCCCTGCGGGTCTCCATCACCACCCGCAACCTGGCCGGCGGCTTCCTGGAGGAGGACGCCGAGGTCTGGGACAGCGAGAACCACCTGGTCGCCCAGTCCCGCCAACTGGCCCGGGCCAGGCTCGCCTGATCCGGCCGGACCGGGCCGTCGTCGGTTTGCCGGCGGGGGTCAGGGCCGGTCGAGCGGGGTGCGGCCGAGCCAGGCGGCGAGTTCGGTGTAGGGGTCGGCGCCTTCGGGGGCTTCGCGGCGGGTGTCGAAGGGGGTGTCCTCGTCGCGGGGGCGGGAGTCCGGCAGTACCTCGCGGGCGTTGGCGAGGGCGAACTCGGCGAGTTCCGCGTCGAGCCGGTGCGGATGTCCGACGGCCTCGGAGAGGTCCCAGGTGTGCGTCACGATCTCCATGACGTAACCCGAAAGCGCCGCATGGCCCGGTACCTCGCCCCACGGCACGCGCACCGACGTCGTCATCCGCTCGTCGCTCTCCCACGCCTTCAGGACGCGGACACGCACCTCGTCGTAGGCCGCCGCCCAGCCGTCGTCCTCGACGCCATCGGCGACGGGCCGCACGGCCAGTCCGTCGCCGCCTTCGCCCACCACGGCGATCCGCCGGGTGCCGCCGACGATGTGGCTCAACAGGGCCCGCACGTCGAACTCCGTACAGGGCGTGGGGCCGTCGAGCTGGTCCGGCCGTACGGTCTTGATGAGGGCCGCGGCCTGCTCCGTGGCGCGGGTGTAGAGGGGGCGGGGGTCGACGAACTCGCTGGTGGTCATGGTGTGCCTCTCGCTAGGTCGGTGCCCTGAGCATGGCGCGATAACCTGACATCCGCCGTCAACATTTGCGCGGGGATCCGTGCCGGCGCGATCCTGGGCGCGTGAAGTCCGACCGGCTGCTGTCGATCCTGCTGCTCCTGCAGACCCGGGGCCGTGTCCCCGCGCACGAACTCGCCGACCGGCTGGAGGTGTCGGTCCGCACCATCTACCGGGACGTCGAGGCGCTGTCGGCCTCCGGTGTCCCGGTCTACGCCGAGCGCGGCCGGCACGGCGGCATCGAACTCCTCGCCGGTTTCCGCACCGACGTCACCGGACTGACCGCCGACGAGTCCCGCGCCCTGTTCATCCTGGCCGCACAGGGCGCGCACGCCGCGCTGGGTCTCGACGCGGCCCTCGGCTCGGCCCTGCGCAAGGTGATGGCCGCGCTGCCGGCGCCGTACCGGCCCGCCGCCGAGGTGACCAGCCGCCGCATCCTGGTCGACGCCACCCGCTGGAAGAGCGGCCCCCAGCAGTCCGTCGACCTGGAGGTGCTGCAGGACGCCGTCTTCTGTGACCGGCGCCTCGGGCTCCGCTACCGGCACAGCGGGGAGCGGGAGCCGCGGACGTACACCGTGGATCCGTACGGCCTGGTCGCCAAGGCCGGGGTCTGGTACCTGGTCGCCGACCGGCGGGGCGTGCCGCGGCTGTTCCGGGCCGACCGGATCCACTCGGCCCGCCCGCTGGACGAGCCGGTACGGCGTCGGCCCGGGGTCGAACTCGCCGACGCCTGGGAGGTGTTGCGGCGTCAGGTGGAGGAGCGGCAGGGCGGCGTCGAGGTCACCGTGCGGGTCCGGCGCGAGCGGCTCGACATGTTCCAGCGGATGATGGCCGCCGAGCTGACCGCCCCGCCCGACGACGACGGCGAGAGCGACTGGGTCACCGCCCGGCTGGCCTTCCCGGTGCTGCGCGCGGTGCGCCAACTCCTCGGGTTCTCCGACCAGGTGCGGCTGCTGGGTCCGCCCGAGGCCCGCGCGGAACTGCTGGCGGGGGCTCGTTCCGTCACGGCCCTGTACCGGCAAGCGGACCAGGAAGAAGTCTGAAACCGCAGGTCACATACGGTGCTTGGGGCGGGCTTCACCCGCCCGACAGCTCGGCGACAGGGCACGCCCAAGGACGCCCTGACCGCCGTTGATCGAGTGCGCCCCTCAGAAAGTCCCTCATCGTTTTCGGAGCTGACTCTCATGAAGCGTGCCCGTCTCGTCCCCGCCGTCGCCCTGCTGGCGCTGTCCCCGCTGCTGCTGACCGCGTGCGGCTCGGGCGACTCGTCCACCTCCGGCAGCGGCAACTCCGGTCAGCGACAGGGCTGCCAGTCGCCGTCCGGCATACCCACGGGCGGCGCCCAGGGCCGCCGTCCGAGCGGGGCGTCGTCCGGGGCGCCGTCGGGTGCGTCGACCGCGAAGCCGGCCGGCGCGCCCAGCGGTCTGCCCACGGGGATGCCGAGTGGCGCACCCGACGGCCAGGGCCAGGGTGGGCCCGGTGGCGGCTGCGGCGCTGGGCGGCGGCCGGGCCGGGGGACAGGTCCAGCAGGGCGGACAGGCCCGGCAGGGCTGACGGACGGGCCGCGGGCACTGCGACCGCGCGGGGCGGCGCGCACCGGACGCGCGCCGCTCCCGGCGCGTCTTCGGGCGCGGCTCAGCCCAGCCAGTGACTGCGGCCGATGCTGATCAGCCACAACTGCCGGGTGGCGAGCTGTGTGACGCGCTCCCGCTCCTCGGCGGGGGACTCCAGTGCCTCCAGGAACAGCGAGGCGGTGATGAGCATCTGGTCGACGTAGAGGTGCGCGAGCATCAGCAGGTCGTCGTCGCTCCAGCCCGCTGCCTCGGGGTCCTTGGCCAGCTCGGCCTTCACCTCCTCGGCGAACCGGACAAGTTGCGCCCGGATGGCCTCCCGCACCGGCTGCACCCCGCCATGCCGTTCCCGGGCGATGAACCGGACATGCGCGGGGTACGTGTCCACGTGGTGGGCGATCAACTCGATGGCACGCGCGATGCGTTCCCCGCTGTCGCCCGCGGTGGACACCGTGGTCCGCACCATCGGGTGCAGGCTGCCCAGCGCCTCGTCGACCAGCGCGACGCCGAGGTCGGCGGTCGAGCGGAAGTGCCGGTAGAAGGCGGTCGGAGCGACGCCGACGGCCCGGGTGACCTCGCGCAGGCCCAGGCTGCTCAGGCTCTGATCCTCCAGCAGCGCGAGCGCCGCGTCGAGGAACGCCTGCCGGGTCTTCTGCTTCTGGGCCTGCCGGATGCCGAGGGTGTGACTCATGTCATCCAGTTAACAACTGTTCTCTGGAATTGAAAAGCCGTGGAGCGCGCTAGAGTAGAAGTCAGTGAACAACTGTTACTACAACTGTTCACCGAAACTTCACACCGGCCCGATACGAGGTATCCCGGAGGGGGGATTCGATCCCATGCTGTTCCTCGTCGCCGCACTCATGCTGCTCGGTGTCGTGCTGGGCACCGTCGCCCACGCGCCGCTGACCGTCACCGCCGTCGTGGCCGCCGTCATCGCCGTGTGGCTGGGCGTCTTCGCGATCCGCGAGCGCCACGGCCGCCGGCGCCGTACGCCGGCCAACTGACCGTCCGCCACGACTTCCAGCACCACGACTTCCAGGAGCTGAGCACCATGCAACTCACCGCACCGGTCACCAGCCGCAACGACGCCCGGCCGACCGCCCGCGACGCCGACGGCATGGCTGTGGCGTCCTTCATCCTCGGCCTTCTCGGCCTGCTCGTCCTCAACATCTTCCTCGGTCCGATCGCCATCGTCCTGGCCGCGGTCTCCCTCTGGCGCGGCACCGCCCGCCGCGGCCGCGCCCTCCTGGGCCTGACGCTGGGTGTCGCCGACCTGGCCGTCCTGGCCGTCGCGATGGAGGTCTCCCACACACTGTCGTGGAGCCTGTGACGCCCGGCGACACCGCCTGACCCAGCCGGACCCCGAGGACGACGGGGCAGCCGGCCGACGGCCGAGCGCAGGCGACCCCACCGCCTCCGCCTCCGCCGCCACGGCCCCGACGCCGTCGTCGCCCACGCCCCCGTCACCACCGCCGTGCGGCAGCCGGACCGCCACGTCGTGAGGCGGCGCCGGGCACCTCGCCGGCAGGCCGAAGTGCGGCCCGAGCAGGGCGCTCCCGGCCAAAGGGACCTCGCAGCCGAGGCGAGCGGGAGAGGCGCCGTAGAATCGGCGTCACCATGGCTTACCTCGACCACGCCGCGACAACCCCGATGCTCCCGGAGGCGGCAGAGGCCCTGACCGCCCGGTTGAGCATCACGGGCAACGCATCCTCCCTCCACGCATCCGGCCGCCAGGCACGCCGCACGGTCGAGGAATCCCGCGAATCCCTCGCGGAAGCGCTCGGCGCCCGCCCCAGCGAGGTCGTCTTCACCTCGGGCGGCACCGAAGCGGACAACCTCGCCGTCAAGGGCCTGTACTGGTCCCGCCGCGCCGCCGACCCGGCCCGCACCCGCGTCCTGGCCAGCCCCGTCGAGCACCACGCCGTCCTCGACGCCGTCCACTGGCTCGGCGAACACGAGGGCGCGACGGTCGAGTACCTCCCCGTCGACTCCTACGGCCGCGTCCACCCCGAGACGCTGCGCGAGGCCGTCGCCCGCAACCCCCACGACGTCGCCCTGGTCACCGTGATGTGGGCCAACAACGAGATCGGCACCATCCTGCCGGTCCGTGAACTCGCCGACGTGGCCGCCGAGTTCGGCATCCCGATGCACGCCGACGCGGTCCAGGCCCTCGGTCAGGTCCCGGTCGACTTCGCTGCCTCCGGCCTCGCCGCGATGACCGTCTCCGGCCACAAGATCGGTGGCCCGTACGGCATCGGCGCGCTGCTGCTCGGCCGTGACCACACCCCCGTGCCGGTCCTGCACGGCGGCGGCCAGGAGCGGCACGTCCGCTCGGGCACCCTCGACGTCCCGGCGGTCGCCTCCTTCGCCGTCGCGGCCAGGCTCGCCACCGAGCGCCGCGCGTGGTTCGCCCGGGAGGTCGGCGCCCTGCGCGACCGGTTGATCGACGCCGTCCGTACGGCCGTACCGGACGCCATACTCGGCGGCGACCCCGCGTCCGAGGGCCGGCTGCCCGCCAACGCGCACTTCACCTTCCCCGGCTGCGAGGGCGACTCCCTGCTGCTCCTGCTGGACGCCCAGGGCATCGAGTGCTCGACCGGATCCGCCTGCACCGCGGGCGTGGCCCAGCCCAGCCATGTGCTGCTCGCCACCGGCGCCGACCCGGACCTGGCCCGCGGCACCCTGCGCTTCTCCCTCGGTCACACCTCCACGGAGGCGGACGTCGAAGCGGTCGCCGAGGCGATCGGCCCGGCGGTGGAGCGGGCGCGGGTGGCGGGGCTCAGCTGAGACCGGGGCGCGAACGGACGCCCGGGCGCACGAAAACGACCTACGAGGCGGGTTCCCTTCGCCGGTATTGTCCGGATCAGGTGATGGGGGTCGCCGTCTGGTCCAGTCCTTGCGACCTTTCGGCCTCTCAGCCCGAGCGTCGATGTCGGCACCAGCGGAGAAGGTGTACCTCTCGTTGAAGAGATCATGTATCTCTCGCTGACGTCGGCTACTCCGCTTGAACTCCCTCACTCGTCCCGTAGGTCTTCTCACAGGATAAATCCGCCTCTGCCGGACAAAAAGGGGCTAGACCTTGATTTTTTTCAGATATCGCTCCCAGTCCCAGTGCGGCCCCGGATCGGTGTGGTCCGTCCCCGGCACCTCCACGTGCCCGATGATGTGCTCGCGGTCCACGGGTATGCCGTAACGCCCGCATATCGCCGCCGTCAGGCGCGCCGAGGACGCGTACATGGCGTCCGTGAAGGAGGACGCGTCGTCCACGAAGCCCTCGTGCTCGATGCCGACACTGCGTTCGTTGTACGCGCGGTTGCCCGCGTGGAAGGCCACGTCCAGCTCCCGGATCAGCTGGGTGATCCGGCCGTCCCTGCGCACGATGTAGTGCGCCGCCGCACCGTGCGCCGGGTCCTGGAACACCTTCACCGCGCTCGCGTAGCCGCCCTGGGTGACATGGATGACGACCCGGTCCACGGAGTAGTCGTCCGGCCGGTCCGCGCGCCGGTAGTTGGCCGGGGAGGCCGGCACCCAGCGCGCCCCCCGGAAGTCCACGGCCCCCGCCACCCGGGGCTTCTCCACCCCCGGCAGCCGCCACCACAGGTGCTTGAGCTCGTCACGGGCCAGCGCGGCCGTGCCCACGGCGGCCGCCACGCCGCCGACGAGCAGGGCCCGCCGCCCCAGCCGCCGATCCGCGTCGCTCATGTCCTCCCCTTCCGCCTCCGGCCGCCCGCGTCGCGCCCCCTGTGATCGTCAACGGACATCCGGCGGTCCCGGTTCCCGCGGCCCCGTACCCTGGAAGGGCTATGACTGAGACCCCGCAGCGCCCCCTCCGCGTCCTCGCCGCCATGTCCGGTGGAGTCGACTCCGCCGTCGCCGCCGCGCGCGCCGCGGAAGCCGGCCACGACGTCACCGGCGTCCACCTCGCGCTCTCCGCGAACCCGCAGTCCTTCCGGACCGGCGCGCGGGGCTGTTGCACCATCGAGGACTCGCGTGACGCCCGCCGCGCGGCCGACGTCATCGGCATCCCCTTCTACGTCTGGGACCTCGCCGACCGCTTCCGCGAGGACGTCGTCGAGGACTTCGTCGCCGAGTACGAGGCCGGCCGCACCCCCAACCCCTGCCTGCGCTGCAACGAGAAGATCAAGTTCGCCGCGCTGCTCGACAAGGCCCTCGCCCTCGGCTTCGACGCGGTGTGCACCGGCCACTACGCCAAGGTGCTCGTCCGCGAGGACGGCTCCCGCGAGCTGCACCGCGCCTCCGACATGGCCAAGGACCAGTCGTACGTGCTCGGCGTGCTGGACGAGAGGCAGCTCGCCCACGCCCTGTTCCCGCTCGGCGACACGGTCACCACCAAGGACGAGATCCGCGCCGAGGCCGAGCGCCGGGGACTGGCCGTGGCCAAGAAGCCCGACTCGCACGACATCTGCTTCATCGCCGACGGCGACACCCAGGGCTTCCTCGCCCGCAGGCTGGGCAAGGCCGAGGGTGACATCGTCGACGAGTCCGGCGCCAGGCTGGGCACGCACGAGGGCGCGTACGGGTTCACCATCGGTCAGCGCAAGGGCCTGCGCATCGGTACCCCGGCCCCCGACGGCAAGCCCCGCTACGTCCTCGACATCTCCCCGGTCACCAACACGGTCACCGTCGGCCCCGCCGCCGCCCTGGACGTCACCGCCCTCACCGCGATCAAGCCTCGCTGGTGCGGCACCGCCCCGACCGGCCCCGGCACCTACACCGCCCAGCTGCGCGCCCACGGCGGCGAGAGCGAGGTCACCGCGGAACCGGTCGGCGGCGAGCTGCGCGTGACCTTCACCGAGCCGGTCCGCGGCGTCGCCCCCGGCCAGGCGATCGTCCTGTACGACGGCACACGTGTGGTGGGTTCGGCGACGATCGCGTCGACCACACGCGCGACGGCCGCGGCGGTGTAACCGGTCCCCGGTCCGGGTGCGACCGGCTCCTACTCCGTCAGGAACGCGGCCAGGACCGGCCCGAGCACGTCCGGCTCCACCATGTGGGTCTGCCCCGCCAGCTCGCTGTACGCGCCCTCGGGCACCGCCCTGGACACCTCCCGGGACGCCTCGCGCATCCAGTCCGGGCTCGCCCCGCCCGCGACCACCAGCACGGGCACGGAGATCGCGGCGAGCCGGTCCCGGGGCAGCAGCCCGTCGCCCATGACCGTGTCGTCGTAGGCGAGGCTGGGCGCGACGGCCTCCATACCGGCCCACATCGGCGACTGGCGGGCGCGCTGGATCATCTCCTCGGCCAGGCCCGTCAGCCGGAGGAACAGCTCCACCGCGTCCCCGCGCCGGCCGTCCGCGAGGGCCTTGTTCAGCTGCTCCTTGTACGCGGCCTCCCGCTCGGCGCCACCGGGCAGGAAGTCGGTGTACGGCACCTCGTAGACGGCGGCACGGACGGCCGGCAGCCCCCTCGCCACCGCCTGGAGCACCAGCGCACCGCCCGAGGAGACCCCGAACAGCGCCGCCTCGCCCCCCACGGCGTCGAGCAGCGCGGCCAGGTCCTCCACCTCGCGTTCGACCGCGTACGGCTTCGTGTCACCGCTCTCCCCGCGGCCCCGGCGGTCGTAGACGACGGCGGTGCAGCGGTCAGCGAGCCGCTGGGCCAGGGGTGCCACGGTGCCGCCGGTGGACATCGCGCCGCTCACCAGGATCACCGTGGGCCCCTGGCCGATCACTTCGTACGCGAGGGACGTGCCGTCGCGGGAAGTCGTCTTCTTGTCCATGCCCGTGCAGACTGCCGCACCGGCATCGACTCATCGCTTACGACACGTCGGTTTCGTAGAAGCAGAAGTGATCCCTGATCGCGGCGACGTCCGGCTTCGGCTCCGGGTACGCCCACACGAGATCCGGCGCGTCCGGCAGCGACCAGTAGGACGCCGTGCCCTTGAAGGGGCAGACGGTGTGCGTGTCGGAGGGGGTGAGCAGATCGACGCGTACGTCCTCGGCCGGGATGTAGTACCGCGCCGGGCAGCCCGTCTCGCGCAGCACCAGCGGCCGGTCGGTCTCGGCCAGCACCTGGTCGCCGTGCACCACGCGCACGTGCCGCTCTTCTTCGTCGATGGTGATGGTGTGTCCTCGGGTCATACCGGGACAGCACCGGCGGGCCCGTGCTTCTTCCCGCGTACGGCGGACACCGCGGGGGCGGGCCGTACGGTAGGGGACATGAACATCTGCGTCTTCCTGTCCGCCGCCGACCTCGACGAGCGGTACACGCGTCCCGCGCGCGAGTTCGCGGAACTGCTCGGCGAGGCCGGTCACACCCTGGTGTGGGGCGGTTCCGACGTCGGTCTGATGAAGGTCGTCGCCGACGGGGTGCACGAGGCCGGAGGCAGACTGCTGGGCGTGTCCGTGGAGTTCCTCGCGAACAAGGCGCGGCCCGGCACCGACGAGATGGTCATCGCCGCCGACCTCGCCGAACGCAAGAAGCTGCTGCTGGAGAAGGCCGACGCCGTGGTGATCATGGTGGGCGGCACCGGCACGCTGGACGAGGCCACCGAGATCCTGGAGCTGAAGAAGCACGGCCGCACCGAGAAGCCGGTCGTGCTGCTGAACACCGCGGGCTTCTACGACGGGCTCCAGCAGCAGTTCCGCCGCATGGAGGACGAGGGTTTCCTGCCACGCCCGCTGTCCGAACTGGTCTTCTTCGCCGAGGAGCCGGCCGGGGCCCTGGCCTACCTGGAGAAGCAGGCCAGCGAGCGCTGATGCGAGCATGGCGGGCATGGCTACTCATGTGATCACCGGGGCCGGATCCGGTATCGGCGCGGCCCTCGCCCGCCGTCTGCACGCGCGCGGGGACGCACTCGTGCTGCACGCGCGCGACGCGGGCCGCGCGAAGCAACTGGCGGCCGAGTTCCCCGGCGCCCGCACCCTGGTCGGCGACCTCGCGGACCCGGACAAGCTGTCCTGGGCGTTCTCCCACCAGACGCTGCCCGACCGGGTGGACTCCCTGCTGCACATCGCCGGCGTCGTCGACCTGGGCGAGGTCGGCGACCTGACCCCCAAGGCCTGGCGCCACCAGCTCAACGTCAACCTGATCGCCCCCGCCGAGCTGACCCGGCACTTCCTGCCCCAGCTGCGCGCGGCCCGCGGCCATGTGATCTTCGTCAACTCCGGCGCCGGTCTCAACGCCCACGCCGGCTGGTCCGCGTACGCCGCCTCCAAGCACGGCCTGAAGGCCCTCGCCGACTCCCTGCGCCAGGAGGAGCACGCGAACGGCGTCCGGGTCACCTCGGTCTACCCCGGCCGCACGGCCAGCCCCATGCAGGCCAAGGTCCACCAGCAGGAGGGCAAGGAGTACGACCCCGCGCGGTGGATCGACCCCGAGTCGGTCGCCACGACGATCCTCATGGCCCTGGACCTCCCGGCGGACGCGGAGGTCAACGACCTGACGGTCCGGCCGGGGCGCTGACCCCGGCCCCCGGGTTCCGTAGGCTTCCCTGGTGAGCGAAAACAGCCAGTTCAGGTTCGCCGGGGCCACCGGTGTCGGGTCCATGCCCGGTGACGACGCCCGCGAGGCGGCCAAGACCGTCACCGGCAGCTTCGAGGACTTTCCCTTCCTGCCCGAGCTGCCCGCGCGCGGCCCCGGCGCCGACATGATCGGCCGCACCGCGGGGATGCTCGTCGAGCTGTACGCGCGCGTGGAGCCCAGCGGCTGGCGGATCGGTGACCGGCCGGGCCGGGACACCAGGCGGGCGCGGTCCTGGCTGCGGGAGGACCTGGACGCCCTGGAGGAGTTCACCCAGGGATACGAGGGCGATCTCAAGGTGCAGGCGGTCGGCCCGTGGACGCTGGCCGCCGCGCTGGAGCTGAAGAACGGCGAGGCCGTGCTCTCCGACGCCGGTGCCTGCCGTGATCTCGCCGCCTCGCTCGTGGAGGGCCTGCGGCTGCACCTCGCGGAAGTGCGGCGCCGGGTGCCGGGCGCCCGGCTCGTCCTCCAGCTCGACGAGCCCTCCCTCACCTCCGTCCTGCGCGGGCAGGTCCGCACCGCCAGCGGCTACCGCACCCACCGGGCCGTGGACCGGCAGGTCGTGGAGGCCACCCTGCGCGAGGTCGTCACGGCCCAGGACGGCGGACCGGTGGTCGTGCACTCGTGCGCGCCCGACGTGCCGTTCGCGCTGCTGCGGCGGGCCGGCGCCGCCGCGGTCTCCTTCGACTTCGCCCTGCTCACCGAACGTGATGACGACGCGATCGGCGAAGCCGTCGAGGGGGGCACGCGGCTGTTCACCGGTGTCGTGAGCGGCACTCAAGGGCCATTGTCAGACCCTGCCGGTAGCGTCATGGGTGTCAGGACGCTGTGGCGCAGGCTGGGTCTGCACCCGGGGCTGCTCGCGGAGGCGGTCACGGTGACCCCGGCGTGCGGGCTGGCGGGAGCTTCCCCCGCCTACGCACGCCAGGCGCTCGCCCACTGCGCCCGGGCGGCGAGATCCCTCGCTGACAACCCAGAGTAACGGGAGGACGACACGGTGGCCGGCGACAAGCAGCAGGCGGAGACGGCAGTGCCCGCCGAGGCACGTGACAAGCACGCGCAGCTCGCTGAGCAGATCGAGGAGCACCGCTTCCGGTACTACGTGAAGGACGCCCCCGTCATCAGCGACGCCGAGTTCGACAGGCTGCTGAAGACCCTGGAGGCGCTGGAGGAGCAGTATCCCGAGCTGCGCACCCCGGACTCGCCGACCCAGAAGGTCGCGGGGTCGTACGCGACGGAGTTCACCGCGGTCGAACACCGCCAGCGCATGCTGTCCCTGGACAACACCTTCAACGACGAGGAGCTGGCCGCCTGGGCCGAGCGCATCGCGCGCGAACTCGGCGACCAGGACTACCACTTCCTGTGCGAGCTGAAGGTCGACGGCCTCGCGGTCAACCTCACCTACGAGAACGGCCGGCTCACGCGTGCGGCGACCCGCGGCGACGGCCGTACCGGCGAGGACATCACTCCGAACGTCCGGACCATCGCGGAGATCCCGGACCGCCTCAAGGGCGACGAGATCCCGGACCTCGTGGAGATCCGCGGCGAGGTCTACTTCCCGATGGAGAAGTTCCTCGAACTGAACGAACGCCTGGTCGCGGCCGGCGACAAGCCGTTCGCCAACCCCCGTAACGCCGCTGCCGGTTCCCTGCGCCAGAAGGACCCGCGGGTCACCGCCACCCGCCCGCTGCACATGGTGGTCCACGGCATCGGCGCCCTGGAGGGCTTCACGGGCATGACCCGGCTCTCCCAGGCCTACGACCTGCTGAAGTCCTGGGGCCTGCCCACCTCCCCGCACAACCGCGTGGTCGACGACCTCGACGGCGTCCGCGGCTTCATCGCCCACTACGGCGAGAACCGCCACTCCGTGGAGCACGAGATCGACGGTGTCGTCGTCAAGCTGGACGAGATCCGGCTCCAGGGCCGCCTCGGCTCCACCGCGCGCGCGCCGCGCTGGGCGATCGCCTACAAGTACGCGCCGGAAGAGGTCAACACCAAGCTCGTCGACATCAAGGTGGGTGTCGGCCGCACCGGTCGCGTCACGCCGTACGCCCAGGTCGAGCCGGTCACGGTCGCGGGCAGCGAGGTGGAGTTCGCCACCCTGCACAACCAGGCGGTCGTCAAGCTCAAGGGCGTCCTCATCGGGGACACGGTCGTGCTGCGCAAGGCCGGTGACGTGATCCCGGAGATCCTCGGTCCGGTGGTCGACCTCAGGGACGGCAGCGAGCGGGAGTTCGTGATGCCGGGCGAGTGCCCCGAGTGCGGCACGCCGCTGCGGCCCATGAAGGAGGGCGACGTCGACCTGCGCTGCCCCAACGCCCGTACCTGCCCGGCCCAGTTGCGCGAACGCGTCTCCTATCTGGCGGGCCGTGAGTGCCTGGACATCGAGCACTTCGGCGGGGTGGCCGCCGCCGCGCTCACCCGCCCGCTGGAGCCGGCCGACCCGCCGCTGGTGGACGAGGGCGACCTGTTCGACCTGACGGTGGAGAAGCTGCTGCCGATCAAGGCCTATGTGCTCGACCCCGACAGCGGTCTGCCCAAGCGGGACCCCAAGACGGGCGAGGAGAAGGTCGTCACGGTCTTCGCCAACCAGAAGGGCGAGCCGAAGAAGAACACCCTCGCGCTGCTGGAGCACATCGAGGCGGCCAAGTCCCGTCCGCTGGCCCGCTTCCTGAACGGCCTGTCCATCCGGCACGTCGGACCGGTCGCGGCGCAGGCGCTCGCCCGCGAGTTCCGTTCCATCGACCGTATCGAACAGGCCACGGAGGAGGAGCTGGCGACGACCGACGGCGTCGGCCCGACCATCGCCGCCGCCCTCAAGGAGTGGTTCGCCGAGGACTGGCACCGCGAGATCGTCCGCAAGTGGAAGGCCGCCGGAGTCCCGCTGGAGGACGCCTCGACCGGCGAGGAGGAGGGCCCGCGCCCGCTCGAGGGGCTCACGGTCGTCGTCACCGGCACCCTGGAGAACTTCACCCGGGACGGCGCCAAGGACGCACTGCAGAGCCAGGGCGCGAAGGTGACCGGTTCGGTGTCGAAGAAGACCTCGTTCGTCGTCGTGGGCGACAACCCGGGATCGAAGTACGACAAGGCCATGCAGCTGAAGGTTCCGGTCCTGAACGAGGACGGATTCCGCGTCCTCTTGGAGCGGGGGCCGGACGCGGCGGCCGAAGTCGCGCTTCCGACCGGGGAGTAGCGGTTGAAGGCCACCCGTTCGGCGCATATCAGTTGCATACGGGTGGCCCGGGCGCATTCGGGCAACCGTCGACGACCGGTGCCCGTGGAAGCCTTCCGCGGCCTACTGTTGAGGTGTGCACCTGCCGTGCCCGGCTGCGGTTGGGGCATCCCCGTGCGCTCTCAGGGTGCGCGGAAGGTTTCTTCAACGCGGAGCTGCTGATGGGCGTCGGACATCGGGCCGCGTGGCGTGGGCACCGCCGGCTGTGAGAGGGACGGGAATGGAACCGACCGAGAGCGCCGCCCCCGACTCATGGCTGCGCCTGCGCCGTCGCGTGGGCACCTGGCGGGGGACCCGGTGGACGGGACGGGGCCACGGGCGCACGGGCGGCCGGACCCCCGCGTGCGGACCGGGCGCCGCCGCCGACACCCACCCGCCCATACCCCTGGCCATCGCGCCCGCCCCCGGTCTGGCCGGCACGGCTGCCGGTACCGACACCGACACCGAACGGCACCTGTCCTGGCCCGCCCTGCCCGCGTTTGTCGTGGCCGCCGCCGCGTTGGTCCTCGGCGCCGGCTTCTACCGCGCCTTCAGCGGCCACCACGCCCTCTTCCCGTGCGGCACGGTCGGCTGGTCGCTGGCCCTGCTCACCGGCGTCATCGTCGGCCATCTGGTCATGCTGGGCCGCGCCCGCTGGTGGGGCGGCACCGGCTCCGGCGCCGCCCTCACCCTCGCCGTCCTGCTGCTGTACGGCTGGGTTCCCGCCGGCATGGTCAGCCTCACCGTCGTCGTCCTGGTCGGTATCGCCCGGCGTCACCGCTGGCGGCAGGGCGTGCTGCTCGGCGCGGTGGACCTCCTCGGCATCGCCGCCGGCGCGCTGCTGCTCGGCGCGTTCGGCCGGGTGCCGAGCGTCGAGACGCCCTGGCGGCCGGCCACCTGGAGCGTCGCCACCGCCCCCGAGGTCGTCCTCGTCGCCGTCGCCTACCTCGCGGTCAGCCGCGGCCTGCAGTGGTACCTGTACGCCCCACGCAGCGGCAAGGTGCCCACCGTGGCCCGTACCGCCCTGGTCAGACAGGGCCTGGTCGCCGTCGCGCTGCTCGGCATCGCACCGCTGCTGTGCGTCGTCGCCGACGCCGAGCCGGTCCTGCTCCCGCTGTTCGCCATCCCGCTCGTCGCCCTGGACTCCAGCCTGTGGATGGCACGCGCCCGTGCCGAGGAGCAGCTGCGCGATCCGCTGACCGGGCTGCCCAACCGGCAGTGGCTGCTGGAGCGGATCTGGACGGCCCTCGACGACGCCGAGCGCATCGGTGCCCGCTCCGCCCTCATGCTGATCGACCTCGACCGGTTCCGGTCGGTGAACGACACCCTCGGTCATCTCGCCGGCGACCGGCTGCTGCTGCAGATCGCCGACCGGCTGCGGCTGGCCCTGCCGCGCGGGGCGGAGGCCGCCCGGCTCGGCGGTGACGAGTTCGCCGTGTTACTGCCCGTCGCCGACTCCACCACGTCGGCCACGCGCGTGGCGCGCGGTCTGGTCGCCGCGCTCAGTTCCCCGCTGGACCTCGACGGGCTCACCCTCGTCCTGGAGGCCAGCGCCGGCGTCGCCGTCTTCCCCGACCACGCCCTGGACGCCGAAGGCCTGCTGCGCCGGGCGGATGTGGCCATGTACCAGGCCAAGCGGGACCGTACGGGCGTGGAGGTGTACGAGTCCAAGCGGGACTCCAACACCCCGGACCGGCTCGGCCTGCTGGGCGACCTGCGGCGGGCGCTGGACGCGCACGAGGTGCAGCTGCACTACCAGCCCAAGGTCCGCTTCGACGGTCAGGTCGCCGGCCTGGAGGCACTGGTCCGCTGGGTGCATCCCGAGCGAGGGAAGGTTCCGCCGGACGAGTTCATAGCGATCGCCGAGTCCTCCGGGCTGATGCCCCATCTGACGGAGTACGTCCTGGAGACCGCGCTCGCGCAGGTCGCCCGGTGGCGCGCGCAGGGGCTGCGGGTCCCGGTGGCCGTCAACGTCTCCCCGCGTGACGTCCACACGCCCGGTTTCGCGGGGTCGGTCGCCGCGCGGCTGGCCCGGCACGGCGTCCCCGCGGGGGCGCTGCAGCTGGAGATCACCGAGCATGTGCTGCTGGAGGACCCGCAGCGGGCCGCGGACACCCTCGCGGGCCTGACCGGGCACGGCGTGAAGATGTCGCTGGACGACTTCGGCACCGGGTACTCGTCGCTGGTGCATCTGCGGCGGCTGCCGGTGAGCGAGCTGAAGATCGACCGGTCGTTCGTGGCCAGACTCGCCGTCGACACCGAGGACGCCGAGATCGTGCGGTGCACGGTGGATCTGGCGCATTCGCTGGGGCTGCTGGTCGTCGCCGAGGGCGTGGAGGACGACGAGACGTGGGAACGGTTGCGGGATCTGGGGTGTGACGCCGTGCAGGGATGGCTGGTCGCCGCGGCGATGCCGCCGGAGGAGACGACGGCGTGGCTGCGGGCACGGGGGTCGCGGGGGTGGCAACGGCCTCGGGCCGCGCTGCCGGCGGCCGAGTAGCCTTCCGCACCGCGGTTCCCCGCACCCCTTGCGGAGCGCTCCACCGCGCCCTGGATCCGTTCAGCCGCGCATGAGGTGCGTGATCAGCAGGGCCAGCCGGCCTTCGTGTGCCTCCGGCGGCAGCCGCCCGGTCCTCGTCAGCGTGGCCAGCCCGTGCAGCCCCGCCCAGAACGTCTCCGTCAGCAGGCCGGTGTCCTCGCCCTCGGCGGTGACCGGCTGCACGGCGGCGAGCAGCTCGCCGAACGCCTCGCGGTGCGGTGCCGGGGCCTCCTCCGTCGCGGACGGCAGGTCGACCAGGCGGGTGAAGATCGCGTCGTAGAGGGCGGGCCGGCGCCGGGCGAAGGACGTGTACGTCCCCGCCACCGCCGCCAGCCTCTCCCGCGTGCCCGACACCGACGCCCGCGCCTGCCGTAGCTCGGCCGCCAGCTCGGCGCACCCCTGGACGGCGACCGCCGCCATGATCGCGTCCTTGCCCTTGAAGTGGCTGTAGAGGACCGGCTGGCTGTACTCGATCTCGGCGGCCAGCCGGCGCGTGGTCACCGCGTCCCAGCCCTCCGTCTCGGCCAGTTCCTGGGCGGCCCTCACGATCAGCCGCTCACGGTCCGCTCGTTCGCGCTCCCGGCGCCTGGGGATCCTCATGGGAAGAAATTCTAGCAACGCTAGCAAATCTGTCGACGCTCTGATAACTTCGCTCTTGTTGCTAGCGCTGCTAGAAACGCCGACGAGGGAGAAGAGACATGACCGTCACCGCGTACACCCTGGCCGTCCTGCTCGACCTGTTCTGCGTATTCCTCGGCTACCGGTTCCTGTTCCAGCCGGGCCCGGCCGCGGCCGGCTACGGCGTCCCGGCCGACCCCCGGGGCGACGCCGGCGCCTACCTGTCGGTCAAGGGCCTCAGGGACGGCACCTTCGGGGTGCTGGGCCTGGCCCTGCTGGCCTTCGCCGGAGCCCACGCGGAGGCGTGGTTCATGGTCGCCGTGGCGCTCGTACCGTTCGGCGACACGCTGACGGTCCTGCGCAACGGAGGTACGAGGGCCGTCGCGTTCGGGATCCACTTCGCCACCGCCATCGTGGTACTGATCAGTGCCGGACTGCTCTTCGCGGTCTGACCGCATCCGACAGGGGGAAACGCGTCATGTCGCTGTTCGTGCCGAAGTTCGACGACACCGTCCTCGTCCGGGACGCCGAGGCCGAGGTGGTCGGCCGGGCGCCCACCACCGTCAAGCTGCTCGCCGACAGCAGCGCCACCGGGGGCGCGCTGTCCACGGTGCGGGTCACCCTCGCCGAGGGCGCCGACGGGGCCCGCCCGCATGTGCACCACCACTCCGCCGAGAT
Organism: Streptomyces filipinensis; assembly: GCF_014649495.1. Lineage (GTDB taxonomy): Bacteria > Actinomycetota > Actinomycetes > Streptomycetales > Streptomycetaceae > Streptomyces > Streptomyces filipinensis. The sequence goes on from NZ_BMTD01000028.1 coordinate 66,984, forward strand.
GTTCTACCTGCTCGACGGCGCCGCCGAGGTCCTCTCGGGTGATGACGTCGTCACCGCCGAGCGCGGCGACCTGGTCATCGTCCCGCCGGACCGGCCGCACGCCTTCGCCGCCGCCCCCGGCGCCACCGCCGACCTGCTCATCGTCATCACCCCGGGGGTCGAGCGCTTCGAGTACTTCCGCCACCTCCAGCGCATCCGGCTCGGCGAGGCCACGGTGGAGAGCCTCCTGGAGGTGCAGGAGCGGTACGACAACCACTTCCTCAGGAGCGACGCCTGGGACGGCCGGCACCGCTGAGCGCGGGGGCCCGGCAAACCGTTTCACGGGCACCGGGCCCCGCCCCATAGGATTGGGCTCAAACCACACACACTCACCCCAGAGGATCGCTGCATGCCTGGCATCACGCGCGAGGAGGTCGCCCACCTCGCCCGGCTGGCGCGTCTGGAGCTGAAGCCCGAAGAGCTCGACCACTTCGCGGGACAGCTGGACGACATCATCGGCGCGGTCGCCCGCGTCAGCGAGGTCGCCGACCAAGACGTACCGCCGACCTCGCACCCGCTCCCGCTGACGAACGTCATGCGCGCGGACGAGGTCCGTCCCTCGCTCACCCCCGAGCAGGCGCTCTCCGGCGCCCCCGCCCAGGAGCAGCAGCGTTTCAAGGTGCCGCAGATCCTGGGGGAGGAGTGACCACCATGACGGACAGCAACATCATCAAGCTCACGGCCGCGCAGATCGCCGAGAGGATCGCCTCCGGCGAGCTCACGGCCGTCGAGGTCACCGAGGCCCACCTGGCCCGCATCGAGGCCGTCGACGAGAAGGTGCACGCCTTCCTGCACGTCGACCGCGAGGGCGCCCTCGCCCAGGCCCGCGCCGTGGACGAGAAGCGGGCGCGCGGCGAGCGGCTCGGCCCGCTGGCCGGCGTTCCCCTCGCGCTCAAGGACATCTTCACCACCGAGGGCGTGCCCACGACCGTCGGCTCGAAGATCCTGGAGGGCTGGATCCCGCCGTACGACGCGACGCTCACCAAGCGGCTGAAGGCCGCCGACGTCGTCATCCTCGGCAAGACCAACATGGACGAGTTCGCCATGGGGTCCTCCACCGAGAACAGCGCCTACGGCCCGACCGGCAACCCGTGGGACCTCACCAAGATCCCCGGCGGCTCCGGCGGCGGTTCCTCCGCCGCCCTCGCCGCCTACGAGGCCCCGCTCGCCATCGGCACCGACACCGGCGGCTCCATCCGCCAGCCGGCCTCCGTGACCGGCACGGTCGGTGTGAAGCCGACGTACGGGGCGGTCTCCCGCTTCGGCATGGTCGCCTTCTCGTCCTCCCTGGACCAGGGTGGCCCCTGCGCCCGTACGGTCCTGGACGCCGCCCTCCTCCACGAGGTCATCGCCGGGCACGACCCGCTGGACTCCACCTCCATCGACGCCCCGGTCCCGCCGGTCGTCGAGGCGGCCCGCAACGGCAGCGTGCAGGGCATGCGCGTCGGCGTGGTCAAGCAGTTCCGCGGCGAGGGCTACCAGGCCGGTGTCATCCAGCGCTTCGACGAGTCCGTCGAGCTGCTGAAGGGGCTGGGCGCCGAGATCGTCGAGCTGGACTGCCCGTCCTTCGACCTCGCCCTGTCGGCGTACTACCTGATCGCGCCCTCCGAGTGCTCCTCCAACCTCGCCCGTTTCGACGGCCTGCGCTACGGCCTGCGCACCGGGGACGACGGCAGCCACTCGGCCGAGGAGGTCACCTCCCTGACCCGCGAGGCCGGCTTCGGCCCCGAGGTCAAGCGGCGCATCATGCTCGGCACGTACGCCCTGTCGAGCGGCTACTACGACGCGTACTACGGCTCCGCGCAGAAGGTCCGCACGCTCATCACGCGTGACTTCGAGAAGGCCTTCGAGCAGGTCGACGTGATCGTCTCCCCGACGACGCCGACCACCGCCTTCCCGATCGGCGAGCGCGCCGACGACCCGATGGCGATGTACCTCGCGGACCTGTGCACCATCCCGACCAACCTGGCGGGCAACGCGGCCATGTCCCTGCCCTGCGGTCTCGCCCCGGAGGACAACCTCCCGGTGGGCCTGCAGATCATCGCCCCGGCGATGCAGGACGACCGCCTGTACAAGGTGGGCGCCGCCGTCGAGGCCGCCTTCGTGGAAAAGTGGGGTCACCCGCTGCTGGAGGAGGCTCCGTCACTGTGAGCAAGCTGTCCAAGGCCAAGGACTTCAAGAAGTCCAAGTCCGGTACGTACCTGTCGATGGGCACCACCGCGTTCGGCGCGTTCGGTGTCGCCAAGCAGATCAAGAAGGCCCGTGCCGAGCACGACACGCTGCGGCTGATCGACGCCACGGTCTCCGCCGTCGCGATCGTCACCGGCCTCGCCATCCTCTACCGCGAGCTGAAGCGGCTGGGCGACGACGACGTCCTGCTGGGCTGAGAGGGAAGTTTTCACCGTGACCACCACGACCGACCTGGTGTCGTACGAGGACGCGCTGGCGTCGTACGACCCCGTCATGGGCCTTGAGGTCCATGTCGAACTCGGCACCAAGACCAAGATGTTCTGCGGCTGTTCGACCGAGCTCGGTCAGGACGCCAACACGCAGACCTGCCCCACCTGCCTCGGCCTGCCCGGCGCGCTCCCGGTCGTCAACGCGACCGGCGTCGAGTCCGCGATCAAGATCGGTCTCGCGCTGAACTGCGAGATCGCCGAGTGGTGCCGCTTCGCCCGGAAGAACTACTTCTATCCGGACATGCCGAAGAACTTCCAGACCTCCCAGTACGACGAGCCGATCGCCTTCAACGGCTACCTCGACGTGCAGCTGGAGGACGGCGAGAGCTTCCGTGTGGAGATCGAGCGCGCCCACATGGAGGAGGACACCGGCAAGTCGACGCACGTCGGCGGCGCCACCGGCCGTATCCACGGCGCGTCCCACTCCCTGCTGGACTACAACCGCGCCGGCATCCCGCTCATCGAGATCGTCACCAAGCCGATCGTCGGGGCCGGCGAGCGCGCGCCCGAGGTGGCGAAGGCGTACGTCCGTGAGCTGCGCGAGCTCATCCGTGCCCTCGGCGTGTCCGAGGCCCGCATGGAGATGGGCCAGATGCGCTGCGACGTCAACCTGTCGCTGATGCCCAAGGGCAGCGAGAAGTTCGGCACGCGCTCGGAGACGAAGAACGTCAACTCCCTGCGCTCGGTGGAGCGTGCGGCCCGCTACGAGATCATGCGCCACGCGGCCGTGCTCTCCGGCGGCGGCACGATCGTCCAGGAGACCCGCCACTTCCACGAGGACACCGGGTCCACCACCTCGGGACGCGTGAAGGAGGAGGCCGAGGACTACCGGTACTTCCCGGAGCCCGACCTCGTCCCGGTCGCGCCCTCGCGCGAGTGGGTCGAGGAGATCCGCGCGGCGCTGCCCGAGCTGCCGCTGGCCCGCCGCACCCGGCTGCTCGCCGAGTGGGGCATCTCCGCCACCGACATGCAGGCGATCCTCAACGCCGGCGCGCTGGACCCGATCGTCGCCACGATCGACGCCGGTGCCGACGCGGCCTCCGCCCGCAAGTGGTGGATGGGCGAACTGGCGCGCAGCGCCAACGAGTCCGGCAAGGCGCTGGACGAGCTGGCGATCACCCCGGCGCAGGTGGCCAGGGTCGCCGAGCTCGTCGCGAAGGGCGACCTGAACGACAAGCTGGCGCGCCAGGTCATCGAGGGCGTCCTCGCGGGCGAGGGCACCCCGGACGAGGTCGTCGACAAGCGCGGTCTGAAGGTCGTCTCCGACGAGGGCGCGCTGACCGCCGCCGTCGAGGAGGCCATCGCCGGCAACCCGGGCATCGCGGACAAGATCCGCGGCGGCAAGGTCGCCGCGGCCGGCGCCCTGGTCGGCGCGGTCATGAAGGCGACCCGCGGCCAGGCCGACGCGGCCCGCGTCAAGGAGCTGATCCTCCAGAAGCTGGGCGTCAGCGAGGGCTGAGCACCTGTCGTACGGCCCCGGAGGCATGTCCTCCGGGGCCGTACGCCTTTTCTGACGTCCCGAAGTGCACCCCGGGGCGACAGAGTTCGGTGAAGTGTCCTGTGATGTCCCTCCCACTCTTGTGAATAACCCCACGATCACGGCAAACGATCACTTTCGCCTGCAAGAGTGTCCTGCGATTCCTCATACGTTCTTCGCGGGCTCTTCACCTCATGGACGATCGTTCCCGGTCAAAGATCCACGCACCATCACTGGGAGCACGTCCGTGGCAGACCTCGCCCGTTGGTGTGTCCGGCACCGGCTGATCGCCGTGCTGCTGTGGCTCCTCGCCTTCGGCGGGGTCACCGCGGCCGCCGCCGTCGCCGGTTCGTCGTACTCGAACGACTACGACGTCCCCGGTACCGAGTCCGGCCGCGCGGCGCAGCTGCTCCAGGACGGCTTCCCGGGCCTGGGCGGGGACAGCGACACCGTCGTCTGGCACACCGTCAGCGGCACCGTCCGCGCCGCCGGCGTCGAACGGACCATGACCCGCACCCTGCACCGGATCGCCTCGCTGCCCGACGTCGCCTCGGTGACCGGCCCGTACGGCAGGCACGGCGCGCACCGGATCAGCGCCGACGGGCGTACCGCCTACGCGACCGTCACCTTCACCCGGCCGGCCGACCACGTCGGCGCGTCCGAGGCGCGGGCCGTGGTGCGCACCGCCAAGGCCGCCCAGGGCGACGGGCTCCGGGTGGAGCTGGGCGGCAGCGCGATCGGCCTCACGGAGTCCCCGCGCGAGCACACCGCCGAGGTGGTCGGCGTACTCGTCGCGGCCGTCGTGCTGTTCCTCGCCTTCGGTTCGCTCGCCGCCTCGGCGCTGCCCATCGCCACCGCCCTGGTCGGCGTGGGCACCGCCTACGCCGGCATCGGGCTGCTCGGACACGCCATGACCGTCGCCGACTTCGCACCGATGCTCGGCATGCTGATCGGCCTCGGCGTCGGCATCGACTACGCGCTGTTCATCGTCACCCGGCACCGGCGCGGCCTGAGACGCGGCCTGAGCGTCACCGAGGCCGCCGTGAACGCCGTGGCCACCACGGGACGCGCGGTCGTCTTCGCGGGTGCGACGGTGTGCATAGCCCTGCTGGGGATGCTGACCCTGCGGCTGGGCTTCCTCAACGGCGTCGCGGTCGCCGCCTCGCTGACGGTGGTGCTCACCGTCGCGGCCTCGGTCACCCTGCTGCCTGCCCTGCTGTCGTACATCGGCCCCCGGGCCCTCAGCCGCCGGGAGCGGGGCCGGCTCGCCGCGCACGGACCCCGCCCGGAGCTGCCCACCGGTCTGGCCGCCCGCTGGTCGGCGCTCGTCGAACGCCGCCCCAAGCTGCTCGGCTCGCTCGCCGTCGCCGTCGTCGCGCTGCTCGCCCTGCCGGCCCTCTCCCTCCACCTCGGCACCTCCGACCAGGGCAACGATCCGCGTACCTCCACCACCCGCAAGGCCTACGACCTGCTCGCCGACGGCTTCGGCCCCGGAGTGAACGGACCGCTCACCCTGGTGACCCGGGTGGACGGCGGCGCCGACGAGCTCGCCCTGGACAACCTCGACACCACCCTGCGCGCCACCCGCGGCATCGCCTCCGTCACCCCGGCCACCTACTCCGCCGGCGGCGGCACCGCCTACCTCACCGTCGTCCCCGACGCCGCGCCGCAGTCGCAGGACACCAGCGACCTCGTGGACCGGCTGCGCACCGAGGTGCTGCCGCGCGCGGAGACCGGCACCTCCCTCGACATCCAGGTCGGCGGGGTCACCGCCGGCTACGACGACTTCGCGGATGTGATCGTCGGCAAACTGCCGCTGTTCGTCGGCGCGGTCATCGGACTCGGCTGTCTGCTGCTGCTCGTCGCGTTCCGTTCGCTCGGCATCCCGCTGAAGGCCGCAGTGATGAACATCGCCGCCGTGGCCGCCGCGTTCGGCATCGTGGTCGCCGTCTTCCAGTGGGGCTGGGGCAGCGAACTGCTCGGCCTCGGCCGGGCGGGTCCCATCGAGCCGTTCCTGCCCGTGATCATGGTGTCCGTCCTCTTCGGACTCTCCATGGACTACCAGGTCTTCCTGGTCAGCCGGATGTACGAGGAGTGGCTGGAGACCGGCGACAACCGGCGCGCCGTCCGCGTCGGCCTCGCCGAGACCAGCCGGGTCATCAACTCGGCCGCGATCATCATGATCTCGGTCTTCCTCGCCTTCGTGCTCAGCGGCGACCGGGTGATCGCCATGTTCGGCATCGCCCTGGCCTCGGCCGTCGCCGTGGACGCCTTCGTGCTGCGCACCCTGCTCGTGCCGGCGCTGATGCATCTGCTCGGCGCCGCCAACTGGTGGCTGCCCGCCTGGCTGGAGCGGCTGCTGCCCCGCGTCAGCATCGAACCGCCCGAGTGCCGCGCCGCGCATGAGAGGCTCGGCGAGGTCTCGGTGGACGAACTGCGGAAGGACCAGCAGCACGATGTACGCGATATCCCTGGGTGACGACGGAGCCGAGCTGCGGCCCCTGGAGGTCTGGCACGCCGAGGAACTCCTCGCCGACATCGACCGGGGACGGGAGTTCATCGGCCGGCACATCGGGCTGCCGGACGTGATCACCGACCTGGACAGCGCCCGGGCCTATCTGAAGTCGTACGCCGACAAGCGCGGCGCCGACGCCGGCAGCCTGCACGGCATCTGGCTGGGCGGGAAGCTGGTCGGCGGCCTGCTGTTCCGCGTGTGGGACACGTCGGGCGGAGTGTGCGAGGCCGGCTGCTGGCTGGAGCCGGCCGCGGCCGGGCGCGGACTGGTCACGCGGGGCATGCGGGTGCTGCTGGAGTGGGCCTTCGAGGAGCGCGGCATGCACCGGGTGGAGTGGCTCGTCTCCACGGCCAACGAGCCCAGCATCGGCGTGGCCCGGCGGCTCGGCATGACCCGCGAGGGCGTGCTCCGCGAGAACTACGCGTACCGGGGTGTGCGTGCCAGCACCGAGGTCTGGGCGGTGCTCGCCCCCGAGTGGCGTGCGGCACGCGCGCGTGGCGCGCACAACGATCATTAAACGATCATTAAGGGACCTCTCAGACAGGGTCCGTACGGTGCCGGGCATGGCTACGAAGACAGAGGAAGACGCCAGGACCGGTACCGAGGCGCAGGCCGACGAGACGGCGGTGGAGGCCGTCACCACCGAGGACGAAGCCGCGCGGGCGGAGACCCGCGAGGACGACTCCGAGCAGGCGGAGACCACTGAGGAAGGGGTCTTCGGAGAGCAGGAACCCGAGGAGAAGGTGCCCTCCGGGGTCGGCCAGGGCGCCGGGGCCGTCGTCTCGGCGGCACTGGGCCTCGTCTCGCTCAGCGGCGGCTGGATCGGCACCGTCGCCGGCGCCCGCGAGCAGCTCGTCGGCCAGCTGCGGACCTCCTCCACGGCGGGCGTCGCCACCCAGATCAAGGCGGTCTACGGCAACGCCTGGCAGAGCACCGCGCTGTGGGCCGGCCTGTTCGCGCTGGCCGCGCTGCTCACGGGCGTGGTCGTGCTCGCCCGGCCCGCCTTCGGCGCCCCCGGCCGCCCCCAGGCCCCCTGGACCAAATCCGTCGCCTGGGCCGGTGTCTCGCTCGGTGTCATCGGGCTGCTGCTGGCGGGTCTGAAGTACTCCGACGTCCTGCTCGGCCTGCCCTCGACCGGCTGAGAACCCGCAGGTCCCCGGGGGCCTTAGGGAGTCCATGAGCACCTTAGGGACTCCCTGAGGCCCCTTACGCACGCGTGCGGCCCCTACGCCGCCCGAAGATGCGGAACTCTCCCGATGTGGCACACCCCCCTGGGAGACGAAGGTGGAGGCATCGCAGAAAGCGACGCACGACACCGACTCTCCTCGAAGGACACGCCGTGATCGAGATCGAGTACCACAAGATGCGCTCCGCCCAGTTGATCCGCGAGGCCGAGCAGGAGCGCCTGGCCCGCAGGATCGCCCGGATGAACCGCACCGCCCGCCACGAGGGCCCGGCCGGCCACGACAGCGCCGCCGCCGAGTCCCATACCGACCGCCCCCGCCGGCACCGGATCCCACGCACCGCGTGAACACCGGCCCGGCGGACCGCGGCGGGACGGCGGGCGGCCGTACGGGGGTCGGCCGCCTCCCGGACCTCCCGGACCAGGGTCGTACGACTGCCCACCCCAGTCGTACGACCCCTCCGTCCGTCGGCACCACCCTCCCGGCCGCCGGTACGACGATCGCACCGGATCTGTGGAAAACCGGTGCCCCGACGTCCGCACCCCGTGCGATGCTCGGGCCCGTGGAGACCAGGTCCGTCAGTCCCGTGTTCGTCGGCCGCACCGAAGAACTGGACACCCTGAACAACGCACTCGCCCGCGCCCGCGCCGGCGAGCCGCAGGCGCTGCTGCTCGGCGGCGAGGCCGGCGTCGGCAAGACCCGCCTCGTCGAGGAGTTCGCCACGGCCGCCGGCCGGCACGCCGTCGTCGCCGTCGGCGGCTGTGTGGAGATCGGCGCCGACGGGCTGCCGTTCGCCCCCTTCTCCACCGCCCTGCGCGCCCTGCGCGACGCCCTGCCCGAGGAGTTCGCCGCCGCCGCGCGCGGCCAGGAGGAGGAACTGGCCCGCCTCCTGCCCGACCTGGGCGAGGCCGGCGCCGGCCGCCACGACGAGCAGGGCATGGCCCGCCTGTTCGAACTCACCGCCCGGCTGCTCGAAGGGATCGCCGCCGACCGACCCGTCGTGCTCGTCCTGGAGGACCTGCACTGGGCCGACGCCTCCACCCGCCACCTCCTCGCCTACCTCTTCCGCACCCTGCGCGCCGGCCGGCTCCTCGTCCTCGCCAGCTACCGCTCCGACGACATCCACCGCCGCCACCCGCTGCGCCCCCTGCTCGCCGAACTCGACCGGCTGCGCACCGTCCGCCGTATCGAACTCGCCCGCTTCACCCGCGAGGAGGTCGGCCGCCAGATCGCCGGCATCCTCGCCGCCGAACCGGACCCCGCCCAGGTGGACGAGATCTTCGAACGCTCCGACGGCAACGCCTTCTTCGTCGAGGAGCTCGCCGTGGCCGCCTGCGACGGCGGACGCACCGGCCTCACCGACTCCCTGCGCGACCTGCTGCTGGTCCGGGTCGAGGCGCTGCCCGAGAGCGCCCAGCGGGTCGCCCGGGTCGTCGCCGAGGGCGGCTCCACCGTGGAGTACCGGCTGATCGCCGCCGTCGCCCGGCTCGGCGAGGACGACCTCATCGAGGCGCTGCGGGCCGCCGTCGGCGCCAACCTGCTCACCGTCACCCCGGCCGGCGACGGCTACCGCTTCCGGCACTCCCTGGTCCGCGAGGCCGTCGCCGACGACCTGCTGCCCGGCGAACGCTCCCGGCTCAACCGCCGCTACGCCGAAGCCCTGGAGGCCGACCCCACGCTCGTCCCGGCCGACGCGCGGGTGATGCGCCTGGCCAGCTACTGGTACCACGCCCATGACGCCGCCAAGGCCCTGCCCGCCGTCCTGGACGCCTCCGTCGTGGCCCGCCGCCGACACGCCTACACCGAGCAGCTCGGGCTCCTGGAACGGGCGATGGAACTGTGGGACAGCGTCCCGGAAGAGGTCCGCTCGGCCCTGCGCCCGGTCGACTACACCGAGGTCTACCCCCCGTGCGGCTGCGACCCCGCCACCACCCCGCTGCGCTACCTCGACCTCATGGCCGAGGCCGCCGTCGCCGGCCGCTTCGGCGGCGAACGCGAACGCGCCCTGAAGATCACCAAGCGGGCCCTGCGCCTCCTCGACGACGAGCCGGACCCCCAGCGCGCCGCCTGGTTCTGGGTGCAGCGCTCCCGACTGGTCCAGGCCCAGGCCCGCGGGGACGGCTGGCAGGAACTGGCCACCGCCCGGGACCTGGTGCGCGGTCTGCCCCCGTCCGAGGTGCACGCCGAGGTGCTGGCCCTCGCCGCCGGCTGGTCCATGCTGCACCGGCCCGGACCCGAGGCCTTCGCCGCCGCCGAGCGGGCCGTGGAGTACGCGCGCATGGTCGGCGCCCGCGACATCGAACTGCACGCCCGCCTCACCCTCGGCGGACTCAGGGTCGACTCCGGAGACCCTGAGACCGGCCTTTCCGAGATGCGGCAGGTGCTGCGGGACACCCTCGCGGAGGGCGCGCACTACGTCGCGGGCCGCGCCTATGTGAACCTGCCGTCCGAGCTGCAGAGCGTCGGCCGCGACCGGGAGGCCGCGCCGCTGATGCGCGAGGGCATCGCCTTCGCCCGCCGGTACGGCCTGCTGGACTCCGAGGCCTGGATATGGGGCAACCTGTCCGCCGCGCTCTACTCGCTGGGCCAGTGGCCCGAGGCCGCCGAGGCCGCCGCGCACGCGACCCGGGGCGCCCACAGCGCCAAGCCCCGTGGCGCGGGCGCGCTGCGTCTGGCACACCTCGCGCTGGCCCGCGGCGACCTCGCCGAGGCGGCCCGGCAACTCGCCGCCGCCCGCGCCCACTACGGCACCCACGACCCCATGCCCCAGCAGCTCCTGCCGCTGGCCCGGGTCTCCCTCGGCGTCGCCGCCGAGGAAGGCCGTATCGCCGACGCCCGCGCCGAACTGCTCCAGGCCCTGGACGGCGGCTTCCCACCCGGCACCCACCAGTACGGCTGGCCCCTGCTGCGGGCCGCCGCCACCGCCGAGGCCGACGTCCGCGCCCTGCCCGCCGCGCAGCCGGGCCGCACCGAGATCCTCGACCGCCTCGGCGAAGCCGTACGCCGGCTCACCACCGGCGCCCCGCTCTGGCAGGCCTACGACCTGTGGACCCGCGCCGAACTGCGCCGGACGGAGGGCACCGACACCCCCGACGACTGGTCGCCGGTGGTCACCGCCTTCGAGTACCTGGACCGCCCGTACGAACTCGCCCGGGTCCGCCACCGTCTCGCCGGAGCACTCCTGTCCTCCGGCGCCACACCCCCGGCGGATACGTCCACCGGGGGCGACGACGCACGCGACCGCGCGCTCGAACTGCTCCGGCTGGCGGGGGCGGTCGCCGCCCACCTCGACGCCCGGCCCCTCGCCGACGCCGTCAGCCGGCTCGCCCAGCGCGCCCGCCTCAACCTGACCCGCACCCCACGGCAGGCCCTCACTCCCGCGGACCCCGCCGCGGCCCTCGGACTCACCAGCCGCGAGCGGGACGTCCTTCGCCTGGTCTCGGCCGGCCGCACCAACCGCCAGATCGCCGAGGAGCTGTTCATCTCCCCGAAGACGGCGAGCGTCCATGTCTCCAACATCCTGAGCAAACTCGGTGTCTCGGGCCGCGGAGAGGCAGCCGCGGTGGCACATCGGCTCGGGCTGTTCCCGGCCGAGACGCTCACTGCCGGAACGACGGGCTGATGCCTAGGCTGGAAAAAAGGCCATGAGGAGGAGAAAGCGGGGGAGAGGCCGTGTTCAACGCCTTTGAGGAACTGTTCGCACCCAGTCGCAAACACACCCGGGACGAAGAGAACCGGCTTGAGCTGACCCGCGAGGACGTCGGCGACAACGATCCCGGACGGGGTCCGATAGACCTGGCGTCCGGGAAGGCCGTCATACGGCTGCCGGAACCACCACCGGCCGCGACGGAGCCGGCGGCGAGCGGGGACGAGGGGCGGACCGGCGAGCGCTGAGTCCTAGTTCACCCGCGCCTCCAGCACCCGGTCGTCCCCCTTCTTCGGGTGTCCCCGGCCGTCCGTGTTGCTCGTCACCAGCCACACCCGGTCGCCGCCCGCCGCGACCACCGTCCGCAGCCGGCCGTACGTCCCGGAGAGGAAGGCCTGCGGTGCCGCGGCGGCCTCCGTGCCCCGCAGCGGGACGCGCCACAGCCGCTGCCCCTTCAGGCCGGCCATCCAGATCACGCCGTCCACACAGGCGATGCCGCTGGGGGAGGCGTCATCGGTGTGCCACTGGGCTATCGGGTTCTGGAAGGCGGCGTCGGAGGACCTGCCCTCGGCCTTCGGCCAGCCGTAGTCCGCGCCCGGCTTGATCGCGTTCAGCTCGTCCCAGGTGTCCTGGCCGAACTCCGAGGCGAACAGCCGCTGTTTGTCGTCCCAGGCCAGGCCCTGGACGTTGCGATGGCCGTACGAGTACACCGGGGAGCCGGGGAAGGGGTTGCCCGGAGCCGGTTCGCCCTCCGGGGTCAGACGCAGGATCTTGCCGCCCAGGGACTTCCTGTCCTGGGCCAGGCCGCGCTCGCCGCTCTCGCCGGTGCCCGCGTACAGCATGCGGTCCGGGCCGAAGGCGATGCGGCCGCCGTTGTGGATGACGCCCTTGGGGATGCCCTTGAACACCGTGTCGGGAGCGCCGAGTTGTTCACCGGCGGGCTTTCGCTCGTCGTAGAGCACGCGGACGATGCGGTTGTCCGAGGCGGAGGTGAAGTAGGCGTAGATCATGTGGTCCGAGGCGTAGTCGGGGGAGAGGGCGATGCCCAGCAGACCCCCCTCGCCGGCCGGGGAGACACCGGACACCTTGCCCAGCTCGGTCGTGCGGCCCGTCTTCTCGTCGATCCGGGTGATCGTCCCGTCGTCGCGGGAGGAGACCAGCAGACCGCCGTCGGGCAACGGAGCCAGCCCCCACGGCGTCTTCAGGCCCTCGGCCACGGTGCGCAGCACCTTCACCGAGCCCTTGGCCGGCGGGGCCGGCTCGGTGGCCCGGCCGGAGGGGGGTGCGCCCGGCGCCGTACCCGTGGGCGGCGTCCTTCCGGCGCCGCCCGGGGATCCCCCTCCGTCGGAGGAGCAGCCGGCGGTGAGCAGGAGGGCGGCTGTGGCCAACACGGCCGACACGGCTCGACGTTGCACGATCATGGTCCCTTCGAGGCGGTGGTCCAGCAGCAGGTGCTACCTCTCATACACCGCCCGCCCCGCCCGGGTTCCCGATCCACCCGACCCGAACGCGAAAGCCCAGCCCCCGGGCCCGGGCAGCCACCCCCGGTCCCGCCCCCAGGGACTCACCACCCCAGCCGACCCGGCTCCACGGACTCGCCTGGCGCGACCGATCCCGGCCCCGGTCCCGGCCCGCCCACAGCCCCGCCCACCCGGCCCCCCGCCCCGGCGGCCTCCTCGGTCCCGGCTGCCGAGGCCGGCCCGTTGTTTCTCAGTCCCAGGAGTCGTGGGCCGGCGGTAGCCGGGAGATCTCTGCCAGGTCCTCCTCGGTCAGGTGCAGGCCGGGTGCTGCCGCGTTCTCCGCGGCCCAGCGCTCCGTCTTCGTGCCCGGGAGGGCGATCACGTGGCGTCCCTGGGCCAGGACCCAGGCCAGGGCCACCTGGGCCGGGGTGACGTCCTCGCCGTGGCGGCGCGCGATGCGGCGCAGGCCCGCGACGATCGGCTGGTTGGCCGCCATCATCTCCGCCGTGAAACGGGGATGGCGAGCGCGCAGGTCGTCCGGTTCGAAACCCTCGCCGGGAGTCAGCGTGCCGGTCAGGAAACCGTTGCCCAGGGGCATCGCCGCGAGGAGCCCCACACCCCGGGCGTCGCACCACGGCAGCAGCGCCTGCAGCGCCTCCGGCGACCACACCGACAGCTCCGCCTCCACGGCCGCCACCGGGAACACCTGCTGCACCCGCTGCAGCTGGCGCAGCGTGGTGTCGTGCAGCCCGGCCCCCGAGCGGCGGCCACCGCGCGCGCCGACCGCGCACAGCCCCAGCGCCCGGACCTTGCCCGCCCGCACCAGTTCGGCCATCGCGCCCCATGTCTCCTCGACGGGGACCTCGGGGTCCGCGCGGTGCAGCTGGTAGAGGTCGATCACATCCGTCTGCAGGCGCCGCAGCGAGGCGTCGCAGGCCCGCTTCACGTATCCGGGACGGCCGTTGGCCACGATGTGCTGCTCACCCACCAGCAGCCCGACCTTCGTGGACACGAAGGCGTCCGCGCGCCGCTCCTTCAACACCCGGCCCAGCAACAGCTCGTTGGTGAACGGGCCGTACATGTCCGCCGTGTCCAGGAGGGTCGAGCCCAGGTCCAGCGCCCGGTGCACGGCTCTGAGCGAGGTCTCGCCCCGCTGCCGCGACCCGCTGTACGCCCAGCTCATCGGCATGCACCCGAGTCCGACGGCCCCCACCGCGAGCGCCCCCGCGCCGATCGTCCTGCGCTCCACCTGCTCGTGAACCTCCCTCTGCCCGGCCCCCAACCTAACCTCTGCACGCGCGCGTACCTGACATAGCCTCCTTGCCATGACTGCTGACGTGTGGCTTCCCATGGCGCCGGAGGGGATCGACGGGCTCCCCGAGGGACCCCGGTACCTGTTCTGGGACGGCGGCGAGGACGGTGACCAGCCCTTTCCCGGTGACCCGGCCGACTGCGCCGTCTACGTGGTGCCCTACATGAAGCCCGTGGGCATCGCCGTGCGCCCGCTGCCGCGGATGACCTCCGTCGAGGTCGTACAGACGCTGACGGCGGGCATCGACCATGTGCAGCCGGGCCTGAAACACCTGCGCCCGGGCGTGCGGTTGTGCAACGCGCGCGGGGTGCACGAGGCGAGCACCGCCGAACTGGCCCTGACCCTGGTCCTCGCCTCCCTGCGCGGCATCCCGGACTTCGTACGGGCCCAGGAGCGCGGTGAATGGCTCGGCGGATTCCGGCCCGCCCTCGCCGACAAGTCCGTCCTCATCGTCGGTTACGGCTCCATCGGCGCCGCCATCGAGGACCGGCTCACGCCTTTTGAGCTCGCGCGGGTGGCGCGCGTTGCGCGCTCCAAGCGCACCACGGCGCGCGGTCCAGTGCATCCGCTCACCGAATTGCCCTCTCTGCTTCCACACGCCGATGTCGTGATCCTCTCCACGCCCTTGACGGAGGAGACGCGAGGCCTGGTCAGCGCCGGGTTCCTCGCGCGGATGAAGGACGGGGCGCTGCTCGTGAACGTGGCACGCGGCCCCGTCGTGGACACCAAGGCACTGCTGGCGGAGCTGGAGAGCGGCCGTATCACCGCGGCCCTGGACGTCACCGACCCCGAGCCGCTGCCGCCCGGACACCCGCTCTGGCAGGCGCCGGGCGTGCTCATCAGCCCGCACGTGGGCGGCCCCACCTCGGCCTTCTCACCACGCGCGAAGCGGCTGCTCGTCGACCAGCTGACCCGGTTCGTGAACCACGAGCCGCTGCGCAACGTGATCCTCACGACGGGGGCGTAGCCCGCTTCCGGCACCCTCCGCAACCCCCCGGACGCGGCGCGTACGCGCATACCCGCTGGTCGTCACGGAGCGTAGAGAAGCTATGTCCCTGAGTGACGATCCTGGTGTATCGTCCCGACAGGGGCTGCGCCGTGGAACGTTCGGCGCCGGGGATGGACAGTTCAGATTTCTGAGGGGGGCGACGGGCGATGCACGGCCTATGGACGAACGATCCGACGCGGCGGAGCCGCCGACGGCGACCCTGGCGCACGGCCACGCGCAGACGCGGCCACCACACCAGCCACCACAGCCACCAGCAGCGCAGGCCCAACGGCCGCAGGAGGCATGCGCACCCAGCGCACCGGGACCGTCGGGACGCGGGAGCGGCGCGGACCGGGAGGCCCCGGTGAGTGCGCCGCCCTCTGTGACGACCGCCCTGGACGGAGCCGTGCGCGCCCCCCACCCGCAGCAGGCGCCGGCGCCCCGCCGGCCGGCCGCCGACGAGGGCACCCGCACGGCGGAGCAGCTCGTCCTCGCGGTGATCTGCGCGGCCTACGCCGTCGGAGCCGCGTTCGACTGGGGTACGGAGCAGATCGCCGACGTCATGGGTGACTTCGGGCTGAGCGCCGCGGCGGCCACCGCCGCGGTCTCCTGCTTCCGCTACGCGCGCACCACGCGCGTGCGCTTCCGGTCGGCCTGGCTGCTGTTCGCCCTCTCCCAGCTCATGGCCGCGCTCGGCGACGCGGTCTGGGGGTGGTACGAGGTCGTGCTCGGCGAGCAGGTGCCCCAGGTCAGCTGGGCGAACCTGTTCTTCCTGTGTTTCGCGCCGCCCGCCATCGTGGGCCTGCTGGTCTTCGCCAAGCGGCCGGTGACGAAGGCGGGCTGGATCTGCCTGGCCCTGGACGCCTGGCTGATCGGCGGCTCCCTGCTCACCCTCTCGTGGAGCCTCGCGCTCGCCCAGGCGGCCCGCTTCGACGGACCGAGCGTGCCGCGCACCGCGCTGCTGCTGGCGTACCCGCTGCTCGACATCGCGCTCGTCAGCATGGTGCTCGCGCTGCACTTCCGCCGCACCCCGGGCAACCGGACGGCGGTGAACACCGTGATCGGCGCGCTCGCGCTGATCGTGATGTGCGACGCGCTGTTCACCTCGCCCCTGCTGCAGAGCAGTTACCACTCCGGGCATCTGCTGGACGCGGGCTGGTTCGCCGGTTCGCTGCTGCTCGCCTACGCCCCGTGGGCCGCGCCCCGGCGCCTCGCGGCGCAGGAGGCCCGGGCGGCGGAGGGGCACACGCGTGTGGTCCACGAGCATGTGCCCGGCCAGCGCGGCACCGGCCATCACCACGTGTCCGTGCCCGCTGCGGGCGCCGAGCACAGCCGGTACCCGTCCGGCCGGCCGCTGACCGGTTCCCTCGCCGCCCTCACCCCGTACCTCGCCGCCGCCGTGTGCACCCTGGGCATCCTGTACAACGTCCTCAACGGCCGCCGGCCCGACCACGTCGTGCTGATCACCGCGGGCGCCGTCGTGCTCGCGCTCGTCATCCGGCAGGGCATCATGCTGCTGGACAACATCACCCTCACCCAGGAGCTGGCGCAGAAGGAGAACCACTTCCGTTCCCTGGTGCAGGGCTCCAGCGACGTCATCATGATCGCCGCGCCCAACGGCATCCTGCGGTACGTCTCCCCGGCCGCCGCCGGGGTCTACGGCCGGCCCGCCGAGGAGCTGGTGGGCAGCGAACTGGCCAGTCTCATCCACCCCGAGGACCTGGGCTGTGTGGTGCACGAGGTGCGCCGCTTCCTCGCCGCCAGCCCGCCGCAGGAACCCACCACCCGCATCGAGTGCCGCTTCCGGTCCGGCGACGGCGGCTGGCTCAACGTGGAGTCGACGGTCAACCGTCACCACGGCGGGCTGATCTTCAACAGCCGGGACGTGACCGAACGGGTGCGCCTGCAGGCACAGTTGCAGCACAACGCCGAGCACGACCCGCTGACCGACCTGCCCAACCGCGCGCTGTTCACCCGACGTGTGCAGCAGGCGCTGTCCGGCCGCCGGGCCACCGACCGGGGCGCCGCCCTGCGCAACACGGCCGTGCTCTTCATCGACCTGGACGGCTTCAAGGCGGTCAACGACACGATCGGGCACCAGGCCGGGGACGAGCTGCTCGTCCAGGCCGCCCGCAGGCTCCAGGACGCGGTCCGGCAGGGGGACACGGCGTCCCGGCTGGGCGGCGACGAGTTCGCGGCACTGATCGTCGGGGACGGCACCCGCGACCGTGCCGCGAGGGAGCGGAACATCCTGGAGCTCGCCGAACGCCTCCGGGTGACCCTCTCCCAGCCGTACCCGATCGACGGCAACGATGTCCGGGTCAACGCCTCCATCGGCGTCGCCTTCGCCGAACCGGGCCTCGGAGCGGGCGAGCTGCTGCGCAACGCCGACCTCGCGATGTACCGCGCGAAGGCCGCCGGAAAGGGCCGGGTCGAGCTCTACAAGCCGCAGATGCAGCAGGACGTCGTACGCAAGGCGGAGCTGGCCACCCGGCTGCGTGCCGCACTGCACGACGGAGAGTTCGCGCTGCTGCACCAGCCGGTGGTGTGCCTGGAGAGTGGCCGGATCACGGCGGTCTCGGCACAGGCGCGCTGGCGCTCCTCGCAGGGGGTGCTGTTCACCCCGGCCGAGTTCCTGAGGGTGGCCGAGGACGGCGACAAGACCGCCGAGCTGGACCGCTGGGTCCTGCAGGAGGCCGTCGAGCAGGCCGCCGAGCGGGCCGCGACCGGGCTCGTCGTACCGGTGGCCGTCCGGATGGGCGCACGGCGGCTGCTGGACCGCTCGATGCCGCTCGGCGCCGTGGAGGCCCTCCTGACCCGGCACGGGCTGCCGCCCGGGGCGCTGGTCCTGGAGCTGTCCGACACCGATCCGCTGATCTGCCTGGACGAGCTGGAGCGCCGGCTGACCGCGCTCGGCCGGCTCGGGGTGCGGATCGCGCTGGACGGCTTCGGCAGCGGCCACGCGGCCATCACGGCCCTGAGAAGGCTCCCCGTGGACGTCCTGAAGCTCGACCGCAGTCTGGTCGAGGGCGTCGTGGAGTCCGCGCGGCTGCACAAGATCACCAGCGGTCTGCTGCGTATCGCCGGCGATCTGGGGCTGCAGTCCGTGGCCGAGGGCGTGGACCTGCCGGAGCAGGTCGTGGCGCTGCGCGCGATGGGCTGCACGCACGGACAGGGCATGGCGTTCGCCGGGCCGCTGGACGAGTACCGGCTGCGCCGGGCGCTCGGATCCGGCCACTATCCGGTGCCCCACGCACCGGCCGAACCGGCGTTCGCGGGCGGCGTGCGGGAGCCGCAGGCACGCATCGGGGTCGAGGGGGCGACCGCGCGACGGCCCGACGGGCTGAGCACGGTGGTGGCCTCGACACCCACCGGTGCGCCCCGGGGCTGAACGGGCCCCGTGGAGGGGCGCGGGGGTGTACACAGGGAGTGTGGCCGCCGTCTTGGGAGGTGACAGTGGACTCCGCTCACATAATGAGACGCCCATCCCACCCACTTGACACGTGGTGTGTGGCGGGGGGAGGGTCAGTGCCATGCGCACCCGAATTCTCGTACTTGGACAGCGCGTCGGCTGAGCTGGGACCCACCGGAGGACGATCCGGAATGCCCAGCGACCTCACCGACGCGCTCCCCTCGCTTGCCTTGCGGCACGAGGGGTTTTTTGTTGCACGAGTGCCGCTCGTGCAGCGCTTGAACTCCGCACAAACCTCGCAAAAACCCTCAGCATCGAGAAGAGAATGCCGATGACCGAGCAGGCCACCGGGGCCCATCCGCAGCCGCGGCCCCGATCCGGAGGACAGCAGTCCGCCCCCGTCGAGCACGTCACGGGTGCGCAGTCCCTCATCCGCTCCCTTGAGGAGGTCGGCGCGGACACGGTGTTCGGCATTCCCGGCGGTGCGATCCTCCCGGCGTACGACCCCCTGATGGACTCGACGCGGGTCCGTCATGTGCTGGTCCGCCACGAGCAGGGCGCCGGCCACGCGGCCACCGGTTACGCGCAGGCCACCGGCAAGGTCGGTGTCTGCATGGCGACCTCAGGGCCCGGTGCCACCAACCTGGTGACGCCGATCGCCGACGCCCACATGGACTCCGTGCCGATGGTCGCGATCACCGGCCAGGTCGCCTCGAAGTCGATCGGTACGGACGCCTTCCAGGAGGCGGACATCGTCGGCATCACCATGCCGATCACCAAGCACAACTTCCTCGTCACCAAGGCCGAGGACATCCCGCGGGTCATCGCGCAGGCGTTCCACATCGCCTCCACCGGCCGCCCGGGCCCGGTCCTGGTCGACATCGCCAAGGACGCCCTGCAGGCGAAGACGACCTTCACCTGGCCGCCCACCATGGACCTGCCCGGCTACCGCCCGGTGACCAAGCCGCACGCCAAGCAGATCCGCGAGGCCGCCAAGCTGATCACCTCCGCCAGGCGGCCCGTCCTCTACGTCGGCGGCGGCGTCCTCAAGGCACACGCCACGGCCGAGCTGAAGGTCCTCGCCGAACTCACCGGAGCGCCCGTCACCACCACCCTGATGGCGCTCGGCGCGTTCCCGGACAGCCACCCGCTACACCTGGGGATGCCGGGCATGCACGGTGCGGTCGCCGCCGTCACCGCGCTGCAGAAGGCCGACCTGATCGTCGCCCTCGGTGCCCGCTTCGACGACCGCGTCACCGGCAAGCTGGACAGCTTCGCCCCGTACGCCAAGATCGTCCACGCCGACATCGACCCGGCGGAGATCGGCAAGAACCGCGCCGCGGACGTGCCGATCGTCGGTGACGCCCGCGAGGTCATCGCCGATCTGGTCCAGGCGGTGCAGAAGGAGCACAGCGAGGGCCACAAGGGCGACTACACCGCCTGGTGGAGCGACCTGAACCGGTGGCGCGAGACGTACCCGCTCGGCTACGACCAGCCCGAGGACGGCTCGCTCTCGCCGCAGGCGGTCATCGAGCGCATCGGACAGCTCGCGCCCGAGGGCACGATCTTCGCGGCGGGCGTCGGCCAGCACCAGATGTGGGCCGCGCACTTCATCCAGTACGACAAGCCCGCCACCTGGCTGAACTCCGGCGGCGCCGGGACGATGGGCTACGCGGTCCCGGCCGCCATGGGCGCCAAGGCCGGACAGCCCGCCGAGACGGTCTGGGCGATCGACGGCGACGGCTGCTTCCAGATGACCAACCAGGAACTGACCACCTGCGCGCTGAACAACATCCCGATCAAGGTCGCCATCATCAACAACGGCGCCCTCGGCATGGTCCGCCAGTGGCAGACCCTCTTCTACAACCAGCGCTACTCCAACACGGTGCTGCACAGCGGCCCCGACGACGTCAACCCGCAGGCGAAGGGCACGCGCGTGCCGGACTTCGTGAAGCTGTCCGAGGCGATGGGCTGCGTGGGCCTGCGCTGCGAGCGCCCGGAGGACCTGGACAAGGTCATCCAGGAGGCGAACTCCATCAACGACCGCCCCGTCGTCGTCGACTTCGTCGTCCACGAGGACGCGATGGTGTGGCCGATGGTCGCCGCCGGCACTTCCAACGACGAGATCCTGGCCGCCCGGGACGTCCGCCCCGACTTCGGCGACAACGAAGACGACTGAGCGAGAGAGACGTAACAGACCATGTCCAAGCACACGCTCTCCGTCCTGGTGGAGAACACCCCGGGCATCCTGGCCCGGATCGCCGCCCTGTTCTCGCGGCGCGGCTTCAACATCGACTCGCTCGCCGTCGGCGTCACCGAGCACCCCGACATCTCCCGCATCACCATCGTGGTGAACGTCGAGGACCTGCCCCTGGAGCAGGTGACCAAGCAGCTCAACAAGCTGGTCAACGTGCTGAAGATCGTCGAGCTGGAGCCCGGGCAGGCCGTCCAGCGCGAACTGGTCCTCGTGAAGGTGCGCGCCGACAACGAGACCCGCTCGCAGATCGTCGAGATCGTCCAGCTGTTCCGCGCCAAGACGGTCGACGTCTCCCCGGAGGCCGTCACGATCGAGGCCACCGGATCGAGTGACAAGCTGTCCGCCATGCTCAAGATGCTGGAGCCGTTCGGCATCAAGGAGCTGGTGCAGTCCGGCACCATCGCGATCGGCCGCGGCTCCCGCTCGATCACCGACCGCTCGCTTCGCGCCCTCGACCGAACCGCGTAAAGCTGAACCTGAGCGAACCGCGCAAGGCCGGATCCGGGCGGCCGGAGGCGACCGTCCGCCCGGATGCCGAGATTCCGAGACTTCCCTTCCCCCCACCGGCATACGGTGGGACGCACAACCTGCACACCAAGGAGAGAACCCAAAGTGGCCGAGCTGTTCTACGACGCTGACGCCGACCTGTCCATCATCCAGGGCCGCAAGGTCGCGGTCATCGGCTACGGCAGCCAGGGCCACGCCCACGCGCTGTCG
>NZ_BMTD01000029.1:0-68640 GCF_014649495.1 Streptomyces filipinensis
CCGGGTGGGCCTGCTCGAACTCCTTGCCCAAGGCGGTGAAGCTCTCCTTGAGCGAGGCGGCGGCGAACACGGTGACCGTGCCCGACAGCTTCGCGGACGCGGAGCCGGCCTTGGCCGGCTTGGTGGAGGAGCCACTGGCGGAGGAGCAGGCGCTGAGTGCCATCAGGGCGGCGGCTCCCGCACCGGCCAGCTGCAGCGTTCGCCGGGTCCGGCGCACGGAACGGGTCATCACGGATCTACTCCTCGGGTCCTGTGGAACAACTGTCGCGCCCTGCCACGGACGGGGGCACCGACCGTGCGGCGATGATAATGCCGCATCTGCCAGCTCGAAGTCTCCTGTGGCATCGCATGAGCCGCGAACCAGTGACTTGTAGCTTGCATGTGCGTTTGCACGGTGCGTCACGGCGGGTACGGTGCTGCGGGGAGGTGGTCGCAGGTGACGCTCGCGGGACTCGCCCTGACCGGCGATCTGGCCCGGCCCGCTCGGCTGACCGTGCCGGATCTGCGGCGCTGGCCGCAGCACCGGGTGGACGTCAGCTTCGAGTGCGCGACGAGTGGCGTCCAGCGCCACCGGTTCGCCGGCCCGCGCCTGTACGACGTCCTCAGTGACGCGGGGCCCGGCTTCGACCCGGCGCGACGCAAGGACCGGCTGCGCTTTCTCATCGCCGTCACCGGCACCGACGGCCATCACGCGATGCTGTCCTGGGCCGAGATCGACCCGGACTTCGCGGATGCGCCCGTCCTGCTGGGCGTGCGCATCGACGACACCCCGCTGGATGTGGCCGGGCCCCAGCTGGTGCTCCCGCAGGACCGGTGCGGAGCACGGCACATCAGTGGGATCACGGCGATCCGTGTGGACGGCGGGTATCGGTGTGGCACTCCGGCACCGGCCGCACCCGCTCACGCCGCAGCGGCAGCCCGCTGAACCGGTCGTCCTCGGATCGTGAGGGCGTCCTGGTCCGGCCGAAGTGCGCGCCGCAAGCCCTCAGCCCGACGCCCTCAGCCCCACGGCCCGCTGTCCGTGCGGCCGGGTGGTGTCAGACGCGGTCGATGTGCACGTTGGTGGACTTCACGCGCGCGGTGGCCTCCATGCCGACCTCCAGGCCCAGTTCCTCGACGGCCTCCCGGGTCAGCAGAGAGACCAGCCGGTGCGGGCCGGCCTGGATCTCCACCTGGGCGGCGACGTCACCGAGCTTGATCGCCGTGACGATGCCGGGGAAGGCGTTGCGGACGGAGGTGTAGGAGGCGTCCTCCTCGCCGCCACCCGCCTTGGCTAGTTCCACGGAGAACGCGGCGAGGTCCCTGCCGTCGATGAGCCGCCGCCCGGACTCGTCGCGATGGGTCGCCACCCGGCCCGCGTCGGCCCAGCGGCGGGCGGTGTCCGGGCTCACGCCGAGCAGCCGCGCCGCTTGGCCGATCGTGTAGGACTGCATGCCGGTCACGATAGGGCCACCGGCGGGGAACCGTGGACGTGGGGTTGGCCGTTGGGTATAACGCGATATAGCGTTAGTGCGCGAGAGTGGGCTCCCTGCGGGGACGTGCTGAATCGGGGTGAGGGTATGGCGGCCGAGCTGCTGCACACGGAGATGCCGTCCGGACTGCGTGCCTCGCACGCGGACCGGGACCGGGTGGTGGACGTGCTCACGGGCGCGGCCGGAGACGGCCGGATCACGGCCGAGGAGCTGGACGAGCGGCTGAGCGCCGCGCTGTCGGCCCGCACGCTCGGCGAGCTCGCGGTGCTCACCGCCGATCTGCCGCCGGTGCCAGGCGCGGCACCGGCCAAGGACGCCGTGCGGATCGAGCAGCGGGGGGCGTCGGCCAGGCGCGCGGGCGGCTGGTCCGTGCCGCGCCTTATGGAGATCGAGTCCGCCTGGGGAGACGTGACCCTGGACTTCTCCAGCGCGGTGATCACTCAGGACACACTCCGCATCGACCTGGACATGCGCGGCGGCACCCTGCGGCTGATCACCCGGCCCGGCGTGGTCGTGGACGCCGACTCGCTGGTGATCGACTACGGCGAGAGCAAGGTGCGGCCCGCCGGCGGTCCGGGGGCGCCGGTCGTGCTCCGCGTGGAGGTGCACGGCCGGCTCGGCATGGGACGGCTGGAGGTACGGCCGCCCAGGCGGTGGTTCGGCGGGTAGGCCCGGCCCGCGTGGTCCCTGGGGCGGACCGGCCGCGCGTACGGCCCTCCGGGCGGGTCCCGACGGGCCGCGCCCGGTCTCACCCGGTGTGCACCCGGGGCCGGCGCTCCCGGTTCGGCTCCGCCTCGCGCAGTACCTCACGGGTGACCGGAGCGACCTCGCCCTGGCCGAAGAGGAAGAAGCGCAGGAAGTTGGCGAACGGGTTGCCCTCGGTCCACTCGAAGTAGATGTGCGGGGTGCAGCCGGTGACGTCCCGGACGTGGAGCAGCAGCGCGGCCAGCGCGTTGGGGATGGACGCGGACTCCAGGGTCAGCACGCGGTAGCGGCCGTGCAGCACCTCGCCGCGCACGGTCAGGCCCGCCTCGAACTCGGAGGGGTCGGTGACCGTGACCTCGACGAAGACGAAGTCCTCCTGCTCGGGCATGTCGTTGTCGGCGCGGATCTGCTCGATCTTGTCGCGGTACTCGGCCTTGTCGCGGTGCCCGGGCTCGTTGGCGATGAACCGCATCTTGCGGCTGGCCATGTCCCGGATGAATCGTTCCGCCAGCGGATCGAGGGTCATGCTGGTCACGCGCAGTTCGAAGGCGCGGGCCAGCCGGGAGGCCAGCGAGACGAGGATGATGCCGGCGATGAAGCAGGCACCGATCTTCACACCGTCGGGGCGCTCGATGACGTTCACGACGGTCGTGTAGAGGAACACCGCCGAGATCACCGCGAAGCCGATGGTCCAGTTGCGCTGCTGGGCCTTGCGCGCGGCGATGGTCACCGCGATGGCGGCCGAGCTGATCAGCACCAGCACACCGGTGGCGTAGGCGCCGCCCTGCTTGTCGACGTTGGCGTCGAAGATCCAGGTGACCAGGAACGCGACCAGGGTGAAGACGATCACCATCGGACGCACCGCGCGGGCCCAGTGCGGGGCCATGCCGTAGCGGGGCAGATAGCGCGGCATCAGGTTGAGCAGGCCCGCCATGGCGGAGGCGCCGGCGAACCACAGGATGGCGATGGTCGAGATGTCGTAGACCGTGCCGAAGGCGCCGCCGAGGTACTGGTGCGCGAGGTAGGCGAGGGCGCGGCCGTTGGCCCGACCGCCCGCCTTGAACTCGTTCTCCGGGATCAGCAGCGTGGTGATGAAGCTGGTGGCGATCAGGAAGCAGCTCATGATGAGGGCTGCGGTGGTCAGCAGCTTCTTGGTGTCGCGGATCCGGCCGGTCGGCTTCTCCTCGGTGTCCCCGGCGTCGCCCTGGACGTGCGGCATGACGGCGACACCGGTCTCGAAGCCCGACAGACCGAGGGCGAGTTTCGGGAAGACGATCAGCGCCACACCGACCATGACGAACACGTTGCCGTGTTCCGCC
Source organism: Streptomyces filipinensis (assembly GCF_014649495.1). Taxonomy (GTDB): domain Bacteria; phylum Actinomycetota; class Actinomycetes; order Streptomycetales; family Streptomycetaceae; genus Streptomyces; species Streptomyces filipinensis. The sequence goes on from NZ_BMTD01000029.1 coordinate 3,497, forward strand.
GTCAGGGCGGTGGTCCAGTCGGTGACGACATGCCCGGCGGTGAGGACGTGCCACAGGCCGACGATCACGACGACCAGGTTGAGCGCGAGGTAGATGCCGACCAGGGCGACCGCGACGCCGATCGCCTCCAGGAAGCCCTTGAGGAAGACCGCGCCGAGCAGCGCCACCAGGAACAGGGTGATGATCATCTGGTGGCCGTGCAGGGTGCTGGTCAGGTGGGGGTTCTCCACCAGGTGGGTGGAGGCGTCGGCGGCCGACAGGGTGATGGTGATGAGGAAGTCGGTGGCCGCGAAGCCCAGCAGCGTGAGCACGAACAGCTTGCCCTGCCAGAACGAGAGCAGCCGCTCCAGCATCGAGATGGAGCCCTCGCCGTGCGGGCTCTCTTCGGCCACCCGGCGGTAGACCGGCAGGGCGCCGGCCAGGGTCACGATGACCAGGACGATCGTGGCGATCGGCGAGAGCAGACCGGCCGCCAGGGCCGCGATGCCCGGCTGGTAACCGAGGGTCGAGAAGTAGTCCACACCGGTCAGGCACATCACGCGCCACCAGCGCTGGCCCTTGTGCGGGGGCTCCGGTTCGGCGTGGGGTCCGGTGTGGCCGCCGTGCTTGCCCATGTCGGACAGCCCCTCCAGCATCCAGTTGCGCAGGCGACTGGGAGGGGGGTGCTCGGTCGTGGCCATCAGCGTGCTCCTGTGTGCGGCTCAGCTCTTTCCGGCCATCACGCGGACGGCGGCACCAGCGTATGCAGAGAGTGACGCGTGGGCCCATGGATCCGGGCTCGGGAGGCGTCAATCTTGCGTTAAGAATGGCGCGAGAGCAGTAAGGGCGCATCAAGAAGGCGAGGCCGGAGCCGGTCGCCGGGGGCGCTGCGGTCCGGGTCGGCGGCTTGGGCCGCGGCGTCCGGGGTGGCCACCGAGTGTCATGTTCTGGCGCCGGGGCACCGCCTCACTTCATGCCGGAGGCCCGGAACACGCCCAGGGCCGTCTCGCGGTCGATGCGTCGGGCGAGGCGGTGCAGGGCCGTCGTGCCGCACAGCAGGGTGCCGGCCGCCTCGGACACCCGGGCGCCCTCGTCGAGCAGGTACCACAGGCCGGGATTGCGGATCAGCACCTCGGGGTCGATCTCGGCCCGGTTGCCGAGGGCGTCGCGCAGGACCAGCCGTTGGGACACGCCGTCGATCGGGCGCACCGCGACCAGCAGGTCGGTGCGGACCCGGCGGGTGCGCAGCAGACGGCGGGTGGCCAGCCAGCCCGCACCGGCCGACACCCGCACCGGGAGCAGGACGAGGAGCAGCAGGAGCGCGACAGTCAGCCACAGGGCACCGCGCCACCAGGTGAGGGAGCCGGCCGCCCCGTCGACGAACAGCAGCAGTCCGAGCAGCACACCGGCGCAGCGCAGCGACGCGCGTACGTCCGCTGCCCGGTCCCGGTCCTCCACCACGCCGGGGGTTGCGGTCGGGTGCGAGCCGGTGCGCCGGGTATGTGTGTCGTCGCGGTGCCTCATGTCTGGGACGGTAGACAGTCCTGGCCCCGGCGGAGCTCGGTCGCAGCGCACCTTGACGGTCTTCCGACGGCGGAGGGGCCGCTTTTGACGCCGCGTTGACACCGACCCGGCGCGTTGCCGTGGTGCGCGGGTCTGCGGGGTGCTGAGCACCGCGCTGTCCGGGGGCGCCCCAGCGCGGTCACCGGCCCCCGGCGAGACTCGGCGGGGGCCGGGGCGCCTCTTCGGGGACGCCTTCACAGGCCCCGGATGTCCATGCGCAGATGCCAGGTGTTGCGCCGGTGGACGGAGAGCAGTTGCGACTCCAGGGGGGAGGGGGGCACCGCGAGCACGGGGCAGACCGCGTGCGCCAGACAGTGCCGGGAGACCCGGCCCGAGAAGGCGCGTTGCAGACCGCGGCGGCCGGCGCCCACGACGAGGACGTCGTTCTCCCGGTTCGCCGTCGCCACCAGGGCCGGGCCCGGGGCGCCACGGACGATGACGGCGTGCACCGGCACACCAGGCGTCCGGCCGCCGAAGATCTCCTCCAGCACCGAGGCCAGCCGCTGCCTGGCCAGCCGCTGCCAGTCCTCGACCAGCAGACCGGCGGCGGGGGAGCGGCGCGCGGCCGGATCCCCGCCCGGCGGCTCCCAGGCCAGCACCGGCCACAGTTCGGCTCCCAGGCGCAGGGCCAGCGCGGTGGCCCTGCGCAGGGCCGTGACGCTGCCCAGGGATCCGCTGACACCCACCACCACCCGAGCGGCCGCCGAGACGTCGTAACCGGACATCACTCCACCGTTCCTCGCGGGCGACGCCGAGGTCTCTCGCGCGGACGTGCCCGCCCTGCAAGGCCCGTTGCTTCCTTCCATCCCACTCCCGTGGCGGCGATTCGACCAGCCGGGCGACGGTGATTTTCCGGCCGCTGCCACCGACGCGTTTCGGCCACCTCGCCGTGAAGAAGCTCAAGTCCGCCCGGGATCACCCCGCTCGCGCTGGCCGGCAAGGAGAGCTGGACCGGCATGTACTACCGGGCGTAGTCGCCACCAGGCGCCGCCGGAGGCGGTGCGCCAGCGTCCGGCCACGGTCCGTAGCCGGACCCGGACACACGTCGGGGCCGGTGCGCACCGGATGTGCGCGGCCGGCCCCTCAGGTCGCTCCCGCTCCGCTCAGGCGGCGGTCATCACCCGCTCCGCACCGAGCGGACGGTGCGGAGCGATGATGCTGCCGTCGGGCAGCAGCTCACCGGTGTCCTCGAAGAGCAGGACGCCGTTGCACAGCAGGCTCCACCCCTGCTCCGGGTGGTGCGCCACGAGACGGGCGGACTCCCGGTCGGCGGACTCGGCTGGCGGACACGGCGGCTGGTGCTGGCACATGGGTGGGATCTTTCGCTCTGTCGTGGTCATGGCCGTCCCCCGTCGTGATAAGTCGGTCGGAACCCAGTGTTGCCCTCTGGGCGGCGTTCCGCAGGGATTTCGCAGCACCGCTTCTCACAGGTTCATGACGCGTCACCCGCCCGGACGGTTCAGTCCAAGTGCACGGTCACTTCGGGTGGTTCCGAGTGGCCGGATAGGGCTAGTCCATGCAGCCCAGGGCTCCTGACATGGTCGTACCCCGCCTGCCGTGCGGGCAGCGGGGTACGCGGGGCGTCGTCCGTCAGGCGACGGGCGAGTCGAGCACGGGCGGTCCGAGCAGCGGAAGAGGGGTCGCGCGATGGGTCAGCACCGGCAGCAACTCGGTGACCCGGAACAGGCGGTGCGCCGGTATGCCGGGCGGGGCCGGCGCCAGCGGGACGAGCAGGTCGGTGCCCCCCGGGTGTCCCTCGGCTCCGTCGGCGGTGGTGTCGCCGTGCAGCCACAGGGTCAGCATGTACAGGCCGGGCACGGACAGCAGCCGCGCCTGGTACGGCTGTTGCAGCGCCTCGGCCTGGTGCAGGGCGCGCTCGGTGGAGGCGACGTAGGGGCCCTCGAAGAAGTGCGAGAAGGCCCAGCCGTCGGGCGTGAGCATGGTCTCCGCCGCGGCCACCGCCCGGTCGCCGCAGCGGATCAGGAAGCGCCAGCCGGCCAGCCGGGTCGTGGACAGACCCTGGGCGGTGATCCGGTCCAGCACATGTACCGGCAGCGGGAGTTCGGGTGTCGTCGGGCCCTGCGCGGCGCGCAGGGAGGGGGTGCGGGCCTCCCGTACCGCGGTGGGCGAACCCAGGGCGGTGAGGACGGAACGCAGGGCAGGCGCGGGGGCAGGGGGCACGTGCAGCGGCATGTGGGTCGCCTCTCTCGTACGACAGGCGCGGCGGCGCGAGGAGGGGGGTGGGGCTGGGGCGGACGGCGCTGTCTGCTCACGCAAGGCCGGAAGGGATGAGGCCCGGGTCGGTGAACGAGGGTGCGGCTCGGCCTGCCGCCCGTCCCGGGACGGCCTGAACACGGCAGGAACCAGGACCGAGGGCGTCACCCTTCTGCCTTGTGGGCGAAGTTTATACGACGCGTGTTCGGCCGATGTTTCATCTATCCGATTTTGGAAGGTCGCGCAAGCCGGTAATAAGCCGCAGATTTGCGGGACTCCTCCTGATTTCCCGGCCGGTTGCCGCCGCTGACCTCGTCATACGCGCCGGTAACGGTAGGCCGAATGTCATCGGCGTTTTTCACGAGGCGTTCCGGGCACTCGAAGGTGCACACTGCGGCATGCCCCGTGAATGTGCCGCGGGGAACATTCCGAAAGAGTAGCGGGCGCCGGGTCCGCGCGGGACGTTATCGATCGCTTCCGCTGGGCATCATCCCCCCTGACCCGGGAGCCCCGGCGGCCGGATCGTCGGCCCGCCCATCCGAGGAGGGACACTTCGATGGGGGAGAAGGTCGTGGCAGGGCAGTTCGACCTGTCCGATCGCCAGCGCTACCGCGAAAAGCTCCAGAAGTGCCTGACGGGACTGGAGCGACTGCTGAGCGAGAAGCGATTCGACCGTCCCAAGAACCTCATGGGAGTCGAGATCGAGTTGAATCTCGCCGGGCCCGACGGCATGCCGAAAATGTTGAACGGGCAGGTGCTGGAGCGTATCGCGAGCCGTGATTTCCAAACGGAACTCGCCATGTTCAACCTGGAAGTCAACATCGCCCCGCACCGGTTGGGCGGCCGGGTGTTCGACCGGCTCGCCGAGGAGCTGCGCACCTCGCTGGCCTACGCCGACCGCAAGGCCGGTGAGGTGGACGCCGGCATCGTCATGATCGGTATCCTGCCCACGCTCGACCGTGACGACCTGGTCTCCTCCAACCTCTCCGAGGTAGACCGCTACACGCTGCTCAACGACCAGATCGTGGCCGCGCGCGGCGAGGACTTCCGGGTCGACATCGAGGGCGTGGAACACCTCGTCTGCACCTCCAAGTCGATCGTTCCCGAGGCCGCGTGCACCTCCGTACAGCTGCACCTGCAGGTCACCCCGGCCCGGTTCGCGGACGTGTGGAACGCGGCGCAGGCGGCGAGCGCCGCACAGATCGCCGTCGGCGCCAACTCGCCGTTCCTGTTCGGTCACGAACTGTGGCGCGAGTCACGGCCACCGCTGTTCCTGCAGTCCACCGACACCCGCCCGCCCGAACTCCAGGCGCAGGGCGTACGGCCGCGCACCTGGTTCGGCGAGCGCTGGATCAGTTCGGCGTACGACCTGTTCGAGGAGAACCTGCGCTTCTTCCCCGCCCTGCTGCCGATCTGCGACGCCGAGGAGCCGCTGGACGTCGTGGCGGCGGGCGGCACACCGCGACTCGCGGAACTGGTGCTGCACAACGGCACGATCTACCGCTGGAACCGGCCCGTCTACGGCATCGCCGACGGCGTCCCGCACCTCAGGGTGGAGAACCGGGTGCTGCCGGCCGGGCCGACCATCACCGACGTGATCGCCAACGCGGCCTTCTACTACGGCCTGGTGCGCGCCCTGGCCGAGGAGTCCCGGCCGGTGTGGACCCGGCTGCCGTTCGCGGCGGCCGAGGCCAACTTCGACGCGGCGTGCCGGTACGGGATCGACGCCAGGTTCGTGTGGCCCCGGCGGGGGCGCTACGGCGGCACGGGCGAGGTGGACGCGGTCACCCTGGTCCGCGACGAGCTGCTGCCCCTGGCGTCGGCGGGACTGGACGCGTGGGGCGTGGAAGCGGCCGACCGTGATCTCTACCTGGGCGTCATCGAGGAGCGCTGCCGGCGCCGGGTGAACGGCGCGTCCTGGCAGGCGGCCACCTTCCACCGGGCGCTGGAGCTGGGGCTGAGCCGTGAGGCGGCGCTGGCCGCGACGACGAGGCGCTACGCCGAGCTCATGCATGTGGGGGAGCCGGTGCACACGTGGCCGGTGGGGTTGCCGGAAGCGGTGCCGCTCGGCTGAGGCCGTCGCCTTGGCCTGGTCCGGGCCCAGGCACCCCCGGGGCCCAGGCACCCCCGGGGCCCCGGCACGCCCGGGACCCCGGCACCCCGGCGCCCCCGCCACCTCAGCGCCCCGCGTGCCCGACGGGTCCCGGCCGAGGTCCGGGCCGCTCGGTGCCCGGCAGGCCACACCGGTCCACGCTGCGCGCCGGCGTTGCCCATCGGGGCCGGTGGCCCGGGCGTCGTAGGGGCGCCGTCGTCGCCGACCGCCCTCGCGGCGGGCAAGAAGCGGGCGTGCGCTGCTCGCACAGGTGCGTCTGCGATCCTTGCGGGGCAGAGGTGGGTCCTGGGGCCCATGAGCCGACGGGAGGCAGGGGTGCAGGTGGAGGCTGACTCGGTGGCCGATCCGGGAGTGCGGGAGTGCGACCGGCGGCGGATCCTGCGGGACGAGACCCTGCTCGTCCTGGGGCTCTCGCTGGGCGCGAGCGGGGTCTCCGCGCTGATCAGCTTCATCGGCTCGGTCACCAAGCCGGGCGGTCTGAAGGACCAGGCCGCCACCCTCAACGCCTCGGCCGCGCCCGGCCGCCCCTGGCTGGACCTCGCCTGGCAGCTGTTCGGCATCGCGACCGCGCTGGTCCCCGTCGCCCTGGTCGCCCACCTGCTCCTGCGCGAGGGCGGCAGCCTGCGCACCCTCGGCTTCGACCGCACCCGCCCCTGGCCCGACCTAGCCCGCGGCGCCGGCGTCGCGGCCGTGATCGGCAGCACCGGCATCGCCTTCTACCTGGCCGCCCGCGGCCTCGGCTTCAACCTCACGGTCGTCCCCGAGGCACTGCCGGACGTGTGGTGGAAGTACCCGGTGCTGGTCCTTTCCGCCCTGCAGAACGCCGTCCTCGAAGAGGTCATCGTCGTCGGCTATCTGCTGCGCAGACTGGGCCAGTTGGGCTGGACCCCGGGGACCGCGCTGGTCGCCAGCGCGGTCCTGCGCGGCTCGTACCACCTCTACCAGGGCATCGGCGGCTTCCTCGGCAACATGATCATGGGTGTGGTGTTCGTGTACCTGTACCGCCGCTGGCGGCGGGTCGGCCCGCTGGTCGTCGCGCACTCCCTGCTCGACATCGGCGCTTTCGTCGGCTACGCCCTCCTCGCGGGCAGGGTCGGCTGGCTGCCTACGGCCTGAGCCCCGCGCCGGGCCGGTGGCACGGAGTGCCGCCCGTACCGCGTCAGGCCGTGGACGCGTGGCGACGGCCGCCCGCGCGGCGGGGGCGCCGGCTCACGCAAGCAGCTCGCCCTCGATGACCGTCACCGCGCGGCCCGTGAGCAGGGTGCGCTCGCCGCGCAGGCCGGTGCGGACCAGCCCGGTACGGCGGGAGGCCTGCAGACCGGTCAGGTCGTCGCGGCCGAGGCGCGCGGACCAGTACGGGGCGAGCGCGGTGTGGGCGCTGCCGGTGACCGGGTCCTCGTCGATGCCGAGGTTCGGGAAGAAGCAGCGGGAGACGAAGTCGTAGCCGCGGGAGGCGTCGTCGGCGCGGGCGGTGGCGATGAGACCGCGCGACGCGTGGGCGCCTAGGGACTTGAAGTCCGGTGCGAGGCCGAGGAGGGTCTTCTCGTCGGCCAGTTCCAGCAGCAGGTCGCCGACGGCCGGGCCGGTGGTGGCGGCCGCGACCGGCGGCGCGCCGAGCGCCGCGGTGATCCCGGCGGGGATCTCGACCGGGGTGAGGGGGGCCGTCGGGAAGTCGAGGGTGATCGAGCCGTCCGCGGCGGGCTCGGCCGTGAGCACACCACTGCGGGTGGCGAAGCGCACCGGGCCCGGGTGGGCGCCCGTGGTGTGCAGGACGTGGGCCGTGGCGAGCGTGGCGTGACCGCACATCGCGACCTCGGCGACGGGCGTGAACCAGCGCAGCGCCCAGTCCGCCTCGCCGCCCTCGGGCAGCCGGTGCGCGAACGCCGTCTCGGCGTGGTTCACCTCCAGGGCGACGTTCTGGAGCCGGTCGTCGTCCGGGAAGACGTCGTCCAGGAGCAGGACTCCGGCCGGATTGCCGGCGAAGGGGCGGTCGGTGAAGGCGTCCACGATTCGAATGCGCATGACGCCGACGCTAGTGGCGGAGCCGGACGCCGGCCCAAGGCCAATTCAGGAGCTCTGGCATGCTTCCCGGACACCGGCGGCACGGCCCCGCGCCCACGGGGCCAGCTGGGCGATGCCGAACGAGGCCTCCAGCACCAGGAACGGCCACAGTACGCCGGGCCCTCCGTGCGCCAGCGCGTATGCCTGCCACAAGGAGAACAGGGCGCGGGCGGTGCCGTCGAGGAGGCCGTGCAGGGGAAGCGGCCGTACGACGCGCAGCAGGGCCCAGACCAGCACCACCGAGCCCATCAGGTTGGCGTACAGGGTCTGCAGCGGGGTGAGCGCGGGCATGCCGCCGAGACCGAGCGCGTCGCCTCCGGCCGACAGCAGGCGGTGCACCAGCGCGTAGGTCCACGGTGTCGCGAAACCGGCCGTGACGATCAGGTCGTACCAGCCGCTCGTGCGGACAAGACGCAGATAGGCAGGGGTGACTGGGGACATCGGGACTCCTCGGGAGGGCTCGCTCGGGCGCCGCCCACGCTAGACAGCGGAGTACGCTCCAAGGTCAAGTCGACCTGGTGGCGGGGGAGTCATGCGCATCGGAGAACTGTCCGCGCGTACGGGGCTGTCGAAGGACACCCTTCGGTTCTACGAGAGGATCGGTCTGCTCGACGGCGACCGGCTGCCCAACGGCTACCGCGACTTCCCGCCGGAGACCGTGGTCTGGCTGCGGTACGTCCGCACCGCACAGACGCTCGGTTTCACCCTGGCCGAGATCGGCCGGCACGGCGAGGAACTCCGCGATGCCCCCGACAGCGCCGCCGCACTGTCCGCCCTGTTCGAGGACAAGATCCGCGTCGTCGACGCGCGCATGGCGGAACTGACCGCGCTCCGCGCCGACCTGACGTCCCGCGTCGGCACCGGCTGCCCCCTGCGGGCTGACCGGACGTAGCGCCGGGAGGTCCGCGCGGCCGGACCGGCCGCGAGCGCGAGCGGCGGCGGACCGCGACGCCGTGAGGCTGCTCGCCACGGTCCATCTCGGGCGCGGCGTCCCCGCGGCCGACGCAGGTCGCGTGACGGCGCGCTCTCCCGCTACGCCGGGAGCCTGTACAACGGCCCGTCCCACCCGCGGTGACCCACTGAAGTCGGCTCGGGTTCGCTGTCACAGACCTCCCTCGGACGACAAGGGTCGCCCTCCCTCGGGAAGGGCCTTGTCACGCGATCGGTCCCGATATATCGTTGAGGCATCGCGAACGATACGCGATGCAGACGTGACAGATCATCGATGGAATGGAGTGAGTGCGATGCGTACCCACGGATTCGAGCGTGGACACCGGCACGAGGGCCGCGGCCCGCGCGGCATGGGCGGCTTCGACGGGCGACGGGCCGCCTTCGGGCCCTTCGGTCCGGGGGGTCCGGGCTTCGGCCCGGGCGGACCCGGATTCGGTTCCGGTCCCTGGGGACCCCGCGGGCGCGGGGGCCCGAGGGGGCGGGCCCGGCGCGGTGATGTGCGGGCCTCGATCCTGGCCCTGCTGAAAGACCGCCCCATGCACGGTTACGAGATGATCCAGGAGATCGCCGAACGCAGCGGCGGCGCCTGGAAGCCTAGCCCCGGCTCGGTCTATCCCACGCTCCAGCTGCTGGAGGACGAGGGGCTGATCGCCAGTGAGAGCGAGGGCGGCAAGAAGCTGTTCACCCTCACCGAGGACGGGCGCGGTGTGGCCGAGGAGGGTCCGGACGCCCCCTGGGAGGAGGCCTCGCGCGGGGTCGACTGGGAGGCGCTCGGTGAGATCCGCCAGGCCGGCGTCGGTCTGATGGAGGCCTTCGGGCAGGTCTGGAAGACCGGCAGCAAGGAGCAGCGCGAAAAGGCGCTGGTCGTCATCAACGAAGCCCGCAAGAAGCTGTATCTGATCCTCGCCGACGAGCACTGAGGCCTGCGGGCACTGAGGCTCGCCGGCGGGTGAGGCGCCCCGCGTGGTGATCCGCGCGGGGCGCCTTCGTGCGCCCGGCCCGCCGGGGCTCAGGTGACCAGGCCGGCCAGCTTGCGCAGCGACTCGTTCAGCGCGGCCGTCGCCGAGTCCTTCAGCTTGCCCGCCATCAGCGACACCGCGGCTCCCGTGAACTCTCCGTCGATACGGACGGTCGTGGCGTCGCCGTCAGGGATGAGGGTGTAGCGGGTGGCGACCGTCACCGCCATCGGACCCTTGCCGCGGATGGCGAACACCCGCGCGGGCTCCAGCTCCTCGATGGTCCAGTCGACCTCGGCCGGGAAGCCCATCAGCTTCATGTTCTCCTGGAACGTCCCGCCCACGGCCGGAGCCTGCGGCCCGCCCTGCGGGAAGCCGGTGTGCGTGGCGTTCCACTCTCCGTACGACGACCAGTCGGTGAGCCGGGCCCACACCTTCTCGGCCGGCGCCTCGATGCGTGCCTCCGCGCTGACTTCGGCCATGCGACCACCTCTTCGGATCGGGCGTAGCGGGCTACGGTGTCGCGGAACGTAGCCGCAGGGGCGCGAACATTCAATACTGATGAACCGTCAGGCGTGGTCGGGTCGTGGCGTGCGCGCGGCCTGCCCGGCGCGAGGCGGCGCCTGCCCTTGGGCCGGACCGGCCACGTCTCCTCCTTGAGGATGAGATCCCGGTCGGCGATGTCCACTCTGCGTGGGACGCGAAGATGGTTCCGCTCGTGGATGCCCCGGCCTGCTGAGACTGATGGGGTAGGGGATGTGCAACCCCGTACAGCCCGCTGGACCGCCCATGACGAGGCGGCCGCGCCCATGGACGACGATGCCGCGCTCGGTGCCGAGCTGGCGGCGGTGGTCGCCGGTGCCCGCCGCCGGGCCGTCCGGGACGGGGACCGGCAGACCGACACCGCCCATCTGCTGCACTCCCTCCTGGAACACGACCCCGAGGCCCGCGCCGCCGTCGGCGGGCCGCCGCAGCTCGCCCGGCTGCTCGGCTACCTCGTGCAGCGCAGCATCGGCTACGGACTGCGCTGGCAGGGCAGCGTGGAGGACTCCGGTGCGCTGGCCGTGGTCCCCGTCGCGGCCGTCCACGACGCCCGTGACCCCAGGGACACCGCCGGCTGGTCGCCCACCGCGGCCGCCGCACTGACCGACGCCCGCGAGCGCGCCCGGCTGCGCGGCGAGCCCCGCGTCCACGGCGTCGACCTCCTGGCCGCCCTCACCGCGGACCCGGAGTCCCGGGCCGCCGAGGTCCTGCGCCGCGCCGGCATCCGTGACCTGGACACCCGGGCCGACGCGGGCGCGGGGGAGTACGCCGGCGACAGCGGCACGCCCTGCTGAGACGGTCCCGCACGTCCAGCCCCTGAGACAGGTGTCAACAGGGGTGACGCTCATGTCGTCGCCTGCCATCATGTGCCGGTGCATACGTCAGACAGCAGTCAGGGCAGCCGCGGCAAGGGCGTCGGGCTCGGTCTCGCACTCGCCTCGGCGCTCGCCTTCGGCGGGTCCGGAGTGGCCGCCAAGCCGCTGATCGAGGCGGGACTCGACCCGCTCCACGTGGTCTGGCTGCGGGTGGCCGGCGCAGCCCTCGTCATGCTGCCGCTCGCCGTGCGGCACCGCGCGCTGCCGCGCCGCCGTCCCGCGCTGCTCGCCGGGTTCGGACTGCTCGCCGTGGCCGGGGTCCAGGCCTGTTACTTCGCCGCGCTCTCCCGGATCCCGGTGGGCGTGGCGCTGCTCGTCGAGTACCTGGCTCCGGCGCTGGTGCTGGGCTGGGTGCGGTTCGTGCAGCGGCGGCCCGTGACGCGCGCCGCCGCGCTCGGCGTCGTCCTCGCCGCCGGCGGCCTCGCCTGCGTGGTGGAGGTCTGGTCGGGGCTGAGCTTCGACGCCCTCGGCCTGCTGCTCGCCCTCGGCGCCGCGTGCTGCCAGGTCGGCTACTTCGTCCTGGCCGACCAGGGCAGCGACGCGGGCGACGAGGCACCGGACCCGCTCGGTGTGATCGCCTACGGCCTGCTCGTCGGCGCCCTCGTCCTGACGGTCGTCGCCCGCCCCTGGAGCATGCGCTGGTCGGTGCTCACGGGCTCCGCGCATCTGAACGGCACCGCCGTACCGGCCCTCGCCCTGCTCGGCTGGATCGTGCTGGTCGCCACCGTCGTCGCCTACGTCACCGGTGTGCTCTCGGTGCGCCGGCTGTCCCCGCAGGTCGCCGGTGTCGTCGCCTGTCTGGAGGCGGTCATCGCGACCGTGCTGGCCTGGGTGCTGCTCGGCGAGCACCTCTCGGCGCCGCAGGTCGCGGGCGGCGCGGTCGTCCTGGCCGGCGCCTTCATCGCCCAGTCCTCCGCCCCCGCCAGGGGTTCCGCCGAGCCGGTGGCCGCGGGCGGGGCCGAACGTGAGTTGTCGGCCCGCGGTACGGCCGCATAAGGTCCCGGTCATGCCGTCGAACGCACTCGTCCTTCCGCCTCCGGCCGCCTGAGGCGGGCCTCCGGGACACCAGCCCTGCGCGGGAGCGCCGGGCCGGACGGTGCTGCCCGCAGATGAAGTCCGCGCGCCCCGCTGAAGCGGGCCGCCCTCGAACTTCCGCACCCCTGGGTGCGTTCCTGCGGAGAGAATTCCTTGACGAACGCTGTCTCCGGCCTGCCCGTCGGGCGTGGCCTGCTCTACCTGATCATCACCGGTGCCGCCTGGGGCACCGCCGGCGCCGCAGCCTCCCTGGTCTACCGGACCAGCGACATGGGCGCCTTCGGACTGTCCTTCTGGCGCTGCGCGCTCGGCCTCGTCCTGCTGCTCGCGGGACGCGGGCTGCGCCCGCGCGTCCGCCCGGCCACTGCCGAACCCCTGGTCCGCAGGGCCGGCACGGCGCTCGCCACCGGCCTCGGTCTGGCGGTGTTCCAGACCGCGTACTTCGCCGCCGTGGGGTCGACCGGACTGGCCGTGGCCACCGTCGTCACCCTCGGCGCGGGCCCGGTGCTCATCGCGCTCGGCGCCCGGCTGCTGCTCGGGGAACGGCTCGGTGCCGGCGGAGTGCTGGCGGTCGCCGGGGCGCTCGCCGGGCTGGCCGTCCTGACCTTCGGCGGCTCGGCCGCGACGGTGCGGCCCGCGGGCGTGCTCCTGGCGCTCGCCTCGGCCGCGGGCTACGGCGCCATGACCCTGCTGACCCGCTGGTGGGGGAGGGGCGGCAGCGCCGACGCGTCGGACACCACCGTGGGGGCGTTCGCGGTGACCGGCCTGTGCCTGCTGCCGTTCGCGCTGCACGAGGGCCTGCTCCCGCACACCGTCCACCCCGCCCGGCTGCTGTGGCTGGTGCTGTACATCGCCGCAGTGCCCACCGCCCTCGCGTACGCCCTGTACTTCGCCGGGGCGGCCGTCGTGCGGTCCGCCACCGTGTCCGTGATCATGCTGCTGGAACCGGTGACCGCGGCCGTGCTCGCCGTGGTCCTGCTCGGCGAGCGGCTCACCGCGTCCACCGCGGCCGGCACCCTGCTCCTGCTCGGCGCGGTCACGGGCCTCGCCGTGAGCGAGGCCCGCGGGGGTGGCCGCCGGGAGCCGGCTCCGGTCCGGGCCCGGACCGGGACCTACCGGGCCATCAGGTAGTCCGGCAGCTCGACGCCGGCCGCCAGGTCGGCGTTGGGCACCGGTGCGTCGTAGCCCTTGCGGAGCGGGACGACGCCGGCCCAGTGCGGCAGCGCGAGGTCCTCCGGCTCGTCGTTGGCGCCGCCGGTGCGGACCTTGGCCGAGACCTCGTCCAGGTCCAGCCGGATCACCGCGGTGGCGGCCAGCTCCTTCTTGTTCGCGGGCCGGGAGTCGGCGGCGCGGCCCGGGACGACATGGTCCACCAGGGCGTCCAGGGCCGTCCGCCGCTCCTCGGGGTCGGTGACCTCGCGGGCGACGCCGTGCACCACCACGGAGCGGTAGTTGATGGAGTGGTGGAAGGCGGAGCGCGCCAGCACCAGCCCGTCCACGTGGGTGACCGTGAGGCACACCGGCAGGCCCGGGTCGCTCTCGCCGGCCATCCGCAGCGGACGGGAACCGGTGGACCCGTGCACGTACAGCCGGTCGCCGACCCGGCCGTACAGCGTCGGCAGCACCACCGGTGCCCCGTCACGGACGAAGCCCAGATGGCACACGTACCCCTCGTCGAGTATCGCGTGCACCAGCTCCTTGTCGTACGCCGCGCGGTCCGCGGAACGCGTGGGAATGGTGCGGTCGGTCGGGGTGTAGGCGGCGGCCTGCGTGTCCTCGGTCGTCCCCTGCATGACGGTCCCTCCGTGGCGAGCGATGGCGAGCACTGGCGGTCGATATTGCACTAGTGCATAATGGTCTTTGTGCTAGGAGAGTATCCCATCGAAGGGCGTGGCGCGGCGGAGATCGCGGCCAGCGTCGAGCGCGCGGTCGGCATCGGTGACCTGCGGGCGGGTCAATCCCTGCCGCCCATGCGGGAGTTGGCGGTCCGGCTCGGCGTGAATCCGAACACCGTCGCGGCCGCCTACCGCACCCTGCGTGAGCGCGGAGTGATCGAGACGGCCGGCCGGCGGGGCAGCCGAATCCGGTCGAAACCGGCCACCACCGGCCGCGAGGAACTGCGCGTGGAGGTACCCGCCGGGGGCCGCGATCTGGCCACCGGCAACCCCGACCCGGCCCTGTTGCCCCGCCTCGGCGCGGTCCTGGCCGCGGCGGCGCGGGAAGCGGACCGGCGGCCCGTCCTCTACGGCGACGACCCGGTCGACCCGGAGCTCGTGCGGGTCGCCCGCGCCGAACTCGACGCCGACGGCGTACCCGAGGGCCCGCTGACCGTCACGTCCGGCTCCCTCGACGCCATCGAGCGGCTGCTCGTCGCGCACCTGAGGCCGGGGGACGCGGTCGCCGTCGAGGACCCCGGCTGGGGCAGCGTCCTCGACCTGGTCCCCGCGCTGGGGCTGCGTACGGTCCCCGTCGGCGTGGACGACGACGGACCGAACCCCGACGACCTGCGCCGCGCCCTGGAGGCCGGGGCCCGCGCCCTGATCGTCACCGACCGCGCGCAGAACCCGACCGGCGCCTCGGTGACCGCCACGCGCGCGCGTGCCCTGCGCGCGGTCCTGCGCGAGCACCCGCAGACGCTGCTGATCGAGGACGACCACGGCCACGGCATCGTCGACCTCCCGCTGCACCCCCTGGCGGGCGTCACCCGCCACTGGGCCGTGGTCCGCTCGGCCTCCAAGGCCTACGGCCCCGACCTGCGCGTGGCCGTCCTCGCCGGCGACCCGGTCACCGTCGACCGGGTGCGGGGCCGCCAGCGCCTGGGCCCCGGCTGGGTGAGCCTGCTGCTGCAGCGGACCGTGGTCCGGCTGTGGGCCGAGGGCGCGGTGGACCGGGTGGCGGTGGCGGGGGCGTACGGCGCCCGGAGAGACGCGCTGGTCGACGCGCTGGCGAAGCGCGGGGTCGTCGCCCACGGCCGCAGCGGCATGAACGTGTGGATCCCGGTGCCCGACGAGACCGGCGCGGTGGCCCGCCTGCTGCAGGCGGGCTGGGCGGTGGCCCCCGGGGCCCGCTTCCGTCTGGCCTCTCCGCCGGGCATCCGCATCACGGTCTCGACCCTCACCGAGGGGGACATCACCCCGCTGGCCGAGGCGGTGGCAGCGGCCGTGCGCCCCTCTCCGGCCCGCGTCTACGGCTAGCGGCGCCGGAAGGAAGGGGCGGGGGACGGTGCAGCAGGCCGCATCCGGGCGGCAGGCGCGCACGGACCCCGGGCGCTTCCCTCTCAGGCGTCCTTGCGCCGCATCCGCGGAGCGCGACGCACCTGAGTGAGCGCGGCCCCCGCCAGGACGATCACCGCTCCCACCGGGGTGGTCCACCGCAGTGACTCCCCGAGGATCGCCACACCCGCGCCCGTGGCGATGACCGGAATGAAATAGGTGACCATCTGCGCGGTCGTGGGCCCCACCTCGGCGACCAGCCCGTACTGGATCAGGACCGCGAGCCCCGTGCCCAACGCCCCCAGCGCGGCGACCGCCAGCAGCGGCACCAGGGCGACATGCGTGGGGAAACCGGCGAACACCGGTGTGACGAAGGCCAGTTGCAGCGTCGCCAGCAACAGCTGCGCCCCCGTCATCGACAGATGGGAGTTGCCCGATCCCGCCAGTGTCCGCCGGACGTAGATCCAGCCCACCGGGTAGCTCAGCGACGCCAGCAGGGCCATGGCCGTACCGGTGGCGTCCAGCCCGTGGAACCCCTGCCAGGCGCCGAGCACCGTCAGGACGCCCAGGAAGCCCAGTCCGAGCCCGGCCACACGGACCCGGGTCGGCCGGTCCTCGGAGAGGGCGACCAGCGACAGGGCCATGCCCCACAGCGGTGACGTCGCGTTGCAGATGCCGGCCAGCGTGGACGGGATGGTCAGCTCCGAGTAGGCGAACAGGGAGAACGGCAGGGCGTTCAGGAAGAACGCGGCGACCGCCATGTGCCCCCACAGCCGGGCCCCGCGCGGCAGCCTCTCCCGCTTGGCCGCCATCGCCGCCGCCAGGACCGCCGTACCGAACACGAGGCGTCCGAGGGTGACCTGGAAGGGCGCGTACCCCTGCGTGCCCACCTTGATCAACAGGAAGCTGAAGCCCCAGATCAGGGACAGCGCACCGAAGCGCAGCCGCCAGTCGAGACGGGTGCGGGGGCGGGCGGGGGCGGGGGACTGGGTCCGGGCGGTGGTGGCCGTGCTCATGACGTCAACGATGCCGGAGGCAACCTCGTAGCACAATCGAGACTTCTCACCGAGTACCTCTTAGAATCACTTACATGTTGAGTCTTGAGCGCCTGCGCACCCTGGACGCCCTCGCCCGGCACGGCTCGGTCAGCGCCGCCGCGGACGCGCTGCACGTCACCACGTCCGCCGTCTCCCAGCAGCTGGGCAAGCTGGAGCGGGAGGTCGGCCAGCAGCTCCTCGCCAAGAACGGCCGGGGGGTGCGGCTCACGGACGCCGGCCGGCTGCTGTCGGAGCACGCGGCGCGCATCCTGTCCCAGGTCGAGCTCGCCGAGTCCGACCTGGAGGCGCACCGCGGGCAGGTCGTGGGCGAACTGCGGCTGTCGGCCTTCCCGACCGCCGCGCGCGGACTCTTCCCGGCCGCGCTCGGCGCACTGCGGGCCGGGCACCCCGGGCTGCGCGTGCGCTCCAGCGAACTGGAGCCGGAGCAGGGCATCGCCGGCGTCGTCCGGGGCGATCTGGATCTCGCGGTGGTCCTGGACTGGTACAACAAGCCGATGCCGGTGCCCGACGGCCTGGTCAAGGCGCCCCTGCTCGACGACCCGGCCGAAGTGGCCATGCCTGTGGGGCACCGGCTGGCCGGCCGGGACGAGGTGGACCTCACCGAGTTCGCCGAGGACGAGTGGATCACCTGGGGTGAGGGTGAGTTCTGCCACGAGTGGCTGATGTTCACGCTCCGGTCCAAGGGTGTCGAGCCGATCGTCGGCCACCGCGCCGGCGAGACCCACACCCAACTCGGCCTGGTCGCCTCGGGTTTGGGCGTGTGCATCGCCCCGCTGCTGGGCCGGCACCCGGTCCCGGACGGCGTGGTCCTGGTGCCGCTCACCCAGCGGGTGCGCCGCCATGTGTACGTCGTGTGGCGGGCGGACGCCGACCGCCGCCCGTCGATCCGGGCCGCGGTCGACGCCCTGCGCACCGCCGCGCGGAAACTGGGCTGAGCCCTACGCCCCGCCCAGTTTCCGGAAGTCCCAGGAGACGATCTTCTCCGGGGTCAGCCGGGCCCAGGCGTGCCGGCCGTCGTGCGGCATCTCGTCGAGACCGAAGTTCTTCCGCGCGAACAGCGTCTCCGCCGTGTCGAGTTCGGCGCACAGCTCACCGGTGCGCGGCACCTCGCCCACGAACTCCACCCGGCCGGACAGCTCGACACCGCGCAACTGGTCGTAATCCTCGCCCGAGTCGACCACGACGGCCACCCGTGGATCGCGGCGCAGCTGCGCCCAGCGCCTGCTCTGCACCACCGAGTACAGCCACAGCGAGGTGCCGTCCCAGGCGAACCAGAGCGCGCTGACATGCGGAGCGCCGTCCGCCGACACGGTCGCGACCCGGCAGGTGCGCTGGCCGGTGAGGAACTCGTCCAGCTCGCCGGGCGTCATCATGATCTTGCGGCCCCGGCGTTGCTCAGTGACGGTCATGCAGCCCCCTCTTCTCCCACGTCGTGCCAGAGAACTATCGTGTCCTGTTGATCCTCTGACATCACGTCAGAAAAGAGAACGGGTCGGCTCCACACAGCTTCGAAGGGGCGCGCCATGCCGTCGTACGAACAGCTCAGCGAACTCCTCGACCCCGTGAGCACCGTCCTGCTCACCGTGGAGTGCCAGCAGGGGGTCGTCGGACCGGACAGCGCACTGCCCGAACTCGCCCGAGAGGCCCGCTCCTCCGGTGCGCTGCGCAACGTGGCCCGGCTGGTCGCCGCCGCCCACCAGACCGGGGTCCAGGTCGTCCACGCCATCGCCGAGCGCCGCCCGGACGGCCGGGGCGCGAGCCGCAACGCCCGGCTGTTCCGTGCCGCGCGGCGGCTCCCCGTCCAGCAGCTGTCGGGTACCACCGCGGTGCGCGTCGCGCCCCCGATCGAGGTCGGCGAGGAGGACCTCGTCGTCCGCCGGCTGCACGGCCTGTCCCCGGTCCACGGCACCGACGTCGACGCCCTGTTGCGCAACCTCGGCTGCCGCACGCTGATCGTCACCGGTGTCTCCGCCAACGTGGCGATACCCAACGCGGTGTTCGACGCGGTCAACCTCGGCTACACCGTCGTCGTCCCGTCCGACGCCATCGCGGGGGTGCCCGCCGACTACACCCCGGCGATGATCCGGCACACCCTCGCGCTGGTCGCCACGATCGCGACCACCGACGAAGTGCTCGGCTGTCTCGAACGGCCGCGCCGGCGGGCCTGAGAGCGCTCAGGCCAGCTTGATCTCGTCGCCGGAGACCGTGATCTTGGCGGCGGGCAGCGGCTGGGTCGCGGGCCCCTGCTTCACACTGCCGTCCGCGACGGAGAAGTGGCTCTTGTGGCACGGGCAGACGATCACGCCGTCCGCCACGCTGCCCACCGCGCAGCCCTGGTGGGTGCACTTGGACGAGAACGCCTTGTACGTGCCCGCCGTCGGCTGGGTGACGACCACGCCCTGGTCCTTGAAGATCTTGCCGCCACCCTCGGGGATGTCGGAGGTCTTGGCGAGCGCGGTGCCGCCGGCGGAGCCGCCGCCGCTCTGCGAGCCCGCCGTGGAGCCGGTGCCGCCCGTGGACCCGGTCGAGCCGGTCGTACCCGCCGTTGTGGAGGAACCGGATCCGCTGCCGGCCGCACCGGACGAGTCGTCGCCCGAACCGCAGGCGGTCAGCGCGGCGGCGAGCCCCGCCGCTCCGGCCGCCGCCACGACGGTACGGCGAGCGGGTCCGGTGGCGGGCTGGGGCGATGCGCTGGTCATGTGGCTTTCCTTCCGCGGAGCTTGTCGTGATCCGTCCAGGGGTACGGCGCCCGGGCGCCGCCCGTTCAGACGGGCACCCAGATCCTTGCCGCCCCGGCCTGAGGCCGCCGTGAGCCACAGCTGTCGGCCCGCTGTGAGCCCCGCCCGGCAACCCGGTCCGATCCCAGTAGCCTGGGGCGATGCTCAAGGAAGTCACCGCGACCCGCTACATCACGCCCCTGCGTGAGGGCGGCTCGCTGCCGGGACTCGTCGAGGCCGACGACTTCGGGACCTACGTCATGAAGTTCACCGGCGCCGGACAGGGCCGCAAGACACTGGTCGCCGAGGTGGTGTGCGGCGAACTCGCCCGCCGCCTCGGCTTCCGGATGCCCCGGCTGGCCACCGTCCGGCTGGACCCGGTCCTCGGCCTCGGCGAACCCGAGCAGCAGGTGCAGGACCTGCTCAGGTCCAGCGGCGGCACCAACCTCGGCATGGACTTCCTCTCCGGCGCCCTCGGCTACGACCCGCTCGCCTTCCCGGTCGGCCCCGCCGAAGCGGGCCGGATCGTGTGGTTCGACGCGCTGATCAACAACGTGGACCGCTCCTGGCGCAACCCCAACCTGCTCGTGCACCGCGGCGAGCTCTGGCTCATCGACCACGGCGCGACGATGATCTGGCACCACAACTGGCCCTCCGCCGAGGCCTCCGCGGCCCGCCCCTACGACGCCGGCGACCACGCCCTCGCCCGCTTCGCCCCGGACGTCAGCGCCGCCGCGGCCGAGTTGGCGCCGCGGGTCACCGAGGACCTCCTGGCCGAGGTCACCGCCGAGATTCCCGACGCCTGGCTCGCCGACGAGCCCGGCTTCGACACCCCGGACGACCTGCGGCGGGCCTATGCGCGGCCGCTGCTGTCCCGGGCCGCCGTCATCGCCGAGCGCATCACCGGCATCGGCTTCGGACCGGAGGAGGGCAAGTGAGCCAGACCCATATCCACATGGCCGGCCATGTCACCGAGCGGCACATCACCCGGGCGGGCCAGGGCGGGGACCGGGACGTGTTCGAGTACGCGCTGCTGCGGGTCGTACCGCGGGTGGAGCGCGGCGAGTGCATCAACGCGGGCGTCGTCGTCTACAGCCGCGCCCAGGGCTACGTCGGCGCCCGCACCCATCTGGACGAGGCCCGGCTGCTCGCGCTCGACCCGGACGCGGACGTCGCCGGGGTGCGGGCCGCGCTCGGTGCGATCGAGCGTCACTGCGCGGGCGGCGAGGAGGCCGGGCAGGCGGCCGGTGACGACGCCGGACGCCGTTACCGCTGGCTGATCGCGCCCCGCTCCACCATCGTGCAGCCCGGCCCCGTGCACACCGGACTGACCAGCGACCCGGCGGCCGAGACGGAACGCTTGCTGGACCTCCTGGTGAGGTAATGGATCACATGGACCCGGTGTGCCGTTGACACCGGGTGCCAGGGCTTCTAGCGTCACGTGTGCTGAAGGTACTAAGCGGTCGCTCACCGCACCACAGAGCCCCCGGAAGAGCCGCCGCAGGCTTTCTCCAGGGGCGCCAGGTTCTCTCAAGGGCGAGGAGAAGCAGCAATGTCCACCACTGAACAGCGGGTCGCGGTAGTCACCGGCGCGGCGCGCGGCATCGGCGCCGCCACCGCCGTACGGCTGGCCGCCGAGGGCCGTGCCGTCGCCGTGATCGATCTCGACGAGGCCGCCTGCAAGGACACCGTCGAGAAGATCACCGCCGCCGGCGGCAAGGCGATCGCGGTCGGCGCGGACGTCTCCGACGAGGCGCAGGTCGAGGCGGCCATCGCCCGGATCACCGAGGAGCTCGGTGCCCCGACGATCCTGGTCAACAACGCGGGCGTGCTGCGCGACAACCTGCTGTTCAAGATGAGCGTCTCCGACTGGGACACCGTCATGAACGTCCACCTGCGCGGCTCCTTCCTGATGACCAAGGCCGTCCAGAAGCACATGGTCGACGCGGGCTTCGGCCGGATCGTCAACCTCTCCTCCTCCTCGGCGCTCGGCAACCGCGGCCAGGCCAACTACTCCGCCGCCAAGGCGGGCCTGCAGGGCTTCACCAAGACCCTCGCCATCGAACTGGGCAAGTTCGGCATCACCGCCAACGCCGTCGCCCCCGGGTTCATCGCCACCGAGATGACCAAGGCCACCGCCGACCGCGTCAAGATGGACTTCGACGACTTCAAGAAGGCCGCCGCCACCCAGATCCCGGTACAGCGCGTCGGTGAGCCCGAGGACATCGCCAACGCCATCGCCTTCTTCACCGGCGAGGCCGCCGGCTTCGTCTCCGGCCAGGTGCTGTACGTCGCCGGCGGACCGCTCAACTAAGGGAACGGGTACATGACTTCCGCTGAACTCCCCGAGCTGTCGGGCAAGGCCGCCCTCGTCACGGGCGCCAGCCGCGGCATCGGCTACGGCGTCGCCGAGGCGCTCGTCGCCCGCGGCGACCGCGTGTGCATCACCGGCCGCAACGAGGACGCCCTCAAGGAGGCCGTCGAGAAGCTCGGCTCGGACCGGGTCATCGGCGTCGCCGGCAAGGCCCACGACCTGGACCACCAGGCCGAGGCCGTCGAGCGCGCCATGGAGGCCTTCGGCCGCGTCGACTTCCTGGTCAACAACGCGGGCACCAACCCGGTCTTCGGCCCGATCGCCGACCTCGACCTGGACGTCGCCCGCAAGGTCTTCGAGACCAACGTGATCTCCGCGCTCGGCTTCGCCCAGAAGACCTGGCACGCCTGGCAGAAGGACAACGGCGGCGCGATCGTCAACATCGCCTCCATCGCGGGCCTCGCGCCCTCGCCCTTCATCGGCGCCTACGGCGTCAGCAAGGCCGCGATGATCAACCTGACCCAGCAGCTGGCGCACGAGTTCGCGCCGAAGGTGCGGGTCAACGCGATCGCACCGGCCGTGGTCAAGACCAAGTTCGCGCAGGCCCTCTACGAGAACCGCGAGGAGGAGGCGGCCGCCGCCTACCCGCTCGGCCGGCTCGGCGTGCCCTCCGACATCGGCGGGGCAGCCGCGTTCCTCACCTCCGGGCAGTCCGACTGGATCACCGGTCAGACGCTGGTCGTGGACGGCGGTATCTTCCTGAACGCCGGGGTGTGAGCCACCTCCCGGGCGTCGATTTTCGGACGGATCGGCGCCCGGGAGGCCCCGGAGAGTCCGCACAGCGGAATGACAACGTCGTCATGGCGAAGTCGATCAAGAAGCCCCGTTTCCGGGGAGGTTCAGGGGCCCGAACGCTGCGGTATGGTCTGCCGACCCTTGGTATGGCAGATCGAGGAGCGTGCGCGTGTTCAACCGGAACCGATTCCTGCGGAGAGTCGCGGCGATCGCGTCCATATCCCTGGTGGCCGGATGCGGTCTCCTGTCCGGCGGTGACAGCGACGGCAAGGGGCCGATCGTCGTGGGCACCACCAGCGCGCCCAGCACGCTGGACCCGGCCGGTGCCTGGGACGGCTCGTGGGAGCTGTACCGCAACATCTTCCAGACGCTGCTCGCCTACCCCAACGGCGCCACCACGCCCCAGCCCGACGCCGCCGAGCGCTGCTCGTTCGCGGACTCCTCAAGCCGCACCTACCGCTGCACCCTGCGCGCGGGCATGAAGTTCGCCGACGGCGACCCGTTGAACGCCCAGGCCGTCAAGCACTCCATCGACCGCATCCGCGCCATCAACGCCCCCGGCGGACCCGCCGGCCTGCTGGGCAGCCTGGACCGGGTGCAGGCGCTCGGCGACCGCGACGTCGTCTTCCACCTCAACCAGTCCGACGCCACCTTCCCCTTCGTGCTGGCCACCCCCGCCATGTCGATCGTCGACCCGGACGACTACCCCGCGCGCTCCCTGCGCAAGGACGACAGCGTGTACGGCTCAGGTCCGTACAAGCTCCAGTCGTACGAGGAGGACAAGCAGGCCGTCCTGGTCCGCAACGAGAACTACCAGGGCTTCGCCAAGAGGCAGAACGACGCGGTGACCATCCGCTACTTCCAGGACTCGGCCGGCATGGTCAAGGCGCTGCGGGACAAGCAGATCGACGTCACCTACCGCGGTCTCGCCGCCGACGACATCCTCGCCCTCCAGCAGCACGACACCACCGACCTCCAGCTGGTCGACGGCGCCGGTACCGACATCAGCTACCTGGTGTTCAACCCCAAGGACCCCTGGGCCAAGGAACCCGCCGTACGCAAGGCCGTCGCCCAGATCGTCGACCGGGGCGCCATCGCGCACAAGGTCTACAAGGACACGGTCGACCCGCTGTACTCGATGGTCCCCAAGGGCCTGACCGGGCACACCACCGGCTTCTTCGACGACTACGGCGACCCGAGCGTGCCCAAGGCCCGCAAGATCCTCTCCGACGCCGGGGTCCACCAGCGCGTCCCGCTCACCCTCTGGTACACCACCGACCGCTACGGCTCCGAGACCGCGCTGATGTTCCAGGAGCTGAAGCGGGAGCTGGAGGACTCGGGGCTGTTCACCATCACGCTGAAGAGCCGTCCCTGGAAGACCTATGTGGTCGGCTACCAGAAGGGCGAGTACCCGGTGTTCGGCCGCGGCTGGTTCCCGGACTTCCCCGACGCGGACAACTTCATCGCCCCGTTCGTCGGCGAGCACAACGCGCTCGGCACGCCCTACCCGTCCAAGGAGATCACCGGCCAGCTGCTGCCCCACTCGCGCGCGGAGAGCGACCGCGCCCAGACGGTCAAGGACATGGAGCAGGCCCAGCAGATCCTGGTGAACGACGCCCGGCTGATCCCGCTGTGGCAGGGGAGGCAGTTCGTCGCCGCGAACGACGACATCTCCGGCGGCGAACAGGCCCTCGACCCGTCGACGATCATGATGATGTGGACGCTGCACCGCAAGACCAGCTGGTGAGGGGGCGAGCGGCTCTCGCGGCACCGATTGTCAGTGGTCGCCTGTAGGTTCTGAGCCTGGAAGTGACCGCAGGCCGTAGTTGATCGATACCGTGAGGACGTTGACGTGACCGACATCGCCATGCTGCCCGAGTCCTGGCGCGGGGTTCTGGGCGACGAGCTGCAGCAGCCCTACTTCAAGGAGCTGACCGAGTTCGTCGAGGAGGAGCGGGCGAACGGCCCCGTCTACCCGCCCCGCGAGGAGGTCTTCGCCGCGCTGGAGGCGACGCCGTACGAGCAGGTCAAGGTTCTCATCCTCGGCCAGGACCCGTACCACGGCGAGGGACAGGGCCACGGCCTGTGCTTCTCGGTCCGCCCCGGGGTGAAGACCCCGCCCTCGCTCCGGAACATCTACAAGGAGATGAAGGAGGAGCTGGGCCTGCCGGTCCCGGACAACGGCTATCTGATGCCGTGGGCCCGGCAGGGCGTGCTGCTGCTCAACGCGGTCCTCACGGTCCGCAGCGGGGAGGCCAACTCGCACAAGGGCAAGGGCTGGGAGAAGTTCACCGACGCCGTCATCCGCGCGGTCGCCTCCCGCCCCGATCCGGCGGTCTTCGTGCTGTGGGGCAACTACGCGCAGAAGAAGCTCCCGCTGATCGACGAGACCCGGCACGTGGTGGTCAAGGGCGCGCATCCCTCGCCGCTGTCCGCGAAGAAGTTCTTCGGCTCCCGCCCGTTCACCCAGATCAACGAGGCGATCGCCGCGCAGGGGCACGCGCCGGTCGACTGGCGCATCCCGAACCTGGCCTGACGGCCACCGGCCCGAAGCGCAACGGCGCCGCCTGACCCGCAAAACTCGCGGAGCCGGTTAGCGTCGGGAGCGGACAACCGACGACGGCCCGGAGGACGCGGTGACGGAGCGGCAGGAGCAAGCGGCACTGGATCCCATGCTGACGCGGATCGGGCAGGTCGTGATGCTCCACCACGGGGGCGACCGCGAGGAGGCCCGCAGCCGCTTCCTGGACCTGTGGGCGGAGATCGGCGAGGCCGGCGACCCGCTGCACCGCTGTACCCTCGCCCACTATCTCGCGGACACCCAGGACGACCCGGAGGACGAACTCGCCTGGGACCTCAGGGCGTTGTCGGCGGCGGAGGAGCGGGGAGCCGCGCTGGGCGTGCGGGGATTCCTCCCCTCCCTGCATCTCAATCTCGCGGCCGACTACGTGAAGCTGGGCCGTGACGACGCCGCCCGCAGCCATGTGCGCCGGGCGCGGGCGGCCGCGGGCGCGCTGGCCGACGACGGGTACGGCGACGGGGTGCGGGCTGCCATCGGGCGGCTGGAGCTGCGGCTGGGCGAGGGCGCCTGAGAGCCTGCCGGGCCGTGCCGGCGTGCGGCTGCGGCCGGGCGTTTCAGTGGCCGTACGTCTGGTCGCAGATCACCGACTCCGGGCTGTCCGAACGCCAGCCGCCGTACTTCCTGCCGAGGGCGCACACGTCCGGGGTCGCGGGTACGGGGTGGCCCGGGCCCGGGGTGTCGGGGCGCGCGCGCCGGTGGTGCTCGGGGTGGGTGCGCCGGCGTGGGGGAGCGGCGGGGGCGGCAGGGGGCCGATGCGTCGGCGGGGGCGGTGGCGGGGCCGCCTCCGGCCGGTGGTGCGAGGGGGTCGGCGACGGGCGCTTCGGATGCCGGGAGGGGCCGGTCATCTCCAGTGCCTCCCGGGCCGGTGCCTGCACCACGCGGGGTGCCGCGCTGCCGTCCGGGCGGGGTGCCGTCGGCAGCGAGGCGGCCGTGTCGCGGGGCGGCGCGGGTGCCGCCGGGCGCTGTACCGTCACACAGCCGGAGAGGGCCGAGACGGCCACGGTGGCCAGGAGCGCTGCGGTGGTCGTCGTTCGATGCACCCGCGCCACTCTGCTCGGTCGTGCCCCGCCTTGGCGGCAGGGAGACGACGTCGGGCCCCCGCACGGGTGATCTCGTGCCCCGTGCGGAGGATTCCCGTGTACCGGAGGTGACGCTCAGTCGCCCGTGGCGCCGTCGATCCGTTCCCGGACCAGGTCGGCGTGGCCGTTGTGCCGGGCGTACTCCTCGATCATGTGGGTGTAGATCCAGCGCAGGTTGAAGGCTTCCCCGGTGGACCTGCTCCTGCCCCGGGAGAAGTCGTCGAGCGAGAGCCCGGCGGCGTTGCCCCGGGCCGCCTCGATCTCGGCCTGCCAGGTGGCGTGCGTCTTCTCCCAGGTGTCCGCCTCGGTGACATGGAAGTCGCCGTCCGGGTCCTCCTCGGTGCAGTACAGGGTGCCCGGGTCCTCGCCCAGCAGGACCTCGTGGAACCAGAACCGCTCCACCTCCGACAGATGGCGGACCAGGCCCAGCAGGGACAGCTCGGAGGGTTCGAGGGGCTTCGTTCGCAGCTGTGCGTCGGTCAGCCCCTCGCACTTCCAGGCCAGGGTGCTGCGGTGGTAGTCCAGCCAGCCTTCCAGCATCTCGCGTTCACCGGCGCTCAGGGCGGGCTCTCGACGTTCGATTGTCATGTCCGTATCCTCGCCGAAACGCGGGGGATCCAGCGGCGATTTTCACCGGCCGAGCATCCCGGCCAGCAACTCCCGCAGTCCCCCGCGGATCTCCTCCCGTCCTGGCACCTCGGCGCTGAACGAACCCGCCACACACGAGAACAACAGCCCGTCCGCCCACGCGACCAGGGACAGCACATGCCGGTGCGGGTCGGGCGAGCCCGCCGCGGTGAGCATCGCGGCCAGCTGTTCCCTGAAGACCGCACCCGTCCGGTCGTAGAAGGCCCGCAGCTCGGGGCGGCGGGTGGCCTCCAGGGCGAGTTCGTAGCGCGCGATCAGCAGGTCGCGCCCCTGGGTCAGGGAGCGGTGGACGGCGAGGGACAGCCCGTCGGCCAGCGCGTCGGCTCCGCCGCTCGGATCCGGCATCTCGGCCGCGTCCAGCACCCGGGCCTCGCGCTCGGCGTGCCGTCGTACCGCCAGTTCCAGCAGCGCCTGCCGGGTGCGCGCCACGTTCGAGGTGGAGCCCGGCGGCAGGCCGGCCGCCTCGTCGACGGCGCGGTGCGTCAGCCCGCGCATCCCGCGCTCGGCGAGCAGGGTGAGCGCGGTGTCGGCGACGAGGGCGGCACGGGAGGCACTGGAGACGCGTACGGGCATGAGGCGACCCTACCGGCGCCACTACGGCTGTAGTACAGTCCCACTCACTACAGGTGTAGTGAGTGGGGTCAGGAGGAGTCATGGCACAGTCGGCCCGCGCTGTCGTCGTCGGCGGCGGAATCGGAGGACTGGCCTCGGCGGCGGCCCTGCACGCCCGGGGCTGGGACGTGACCGTGCTGGAGCGGGCCCCCTCCCTGGAACCCGTCGGCGCCGCCCTCTCCCTCGCCCCGAACGCCCTGCGCGCCCTGGACGTCCTCGGCATCGGCGAGGAGATCCGCGACCTCGCCGCCTGGCAGGGGGACGGCGGCCTGCGCACCCCGGGTGGGCGCTGGCTGTCCCGCGCCGGCGCCGAGGCGGCCACCGCCCGCTTCGGCGGCCCGCTGGTCCTGCTGCCCCGGGCCACCCTGGTCGACCGCCTCGCCGCCCTGCTCCCGCCCGCTGCCGTCCGCACCGCGGCCACGGCGGTCCTCACCGACCCCGGCGACGGCCGGCGGCCCGCCCGGGTGAGCGTCGGCGGGCAGGACCTGGAGGCCGAGCTGGTGGTCGGCGCGGACGGCGTCAACTCCCGGGTGCGCCGCGCCCTGTTCCCGGCGCACCCCGGTCCGGTGTACGCCGGGTTCACGACCTGGCGGGTACTGATCCCGCTGCCCGGCGTCGAGTTCGCCTCGCACGAGACCTGGGGCCGGGGCCGCATCTGGGGCACCCATCCGGTCAAGGGCGGCCGGGTCTACGCCTACGCGGCGGCCGTGACACCCGCCGGCGGGCGGGCGCCGGACGACGAGAAGGCCGAACTCCTGCGCCGGTTCGGCGACTGGCACGACCCCATCCCGGCCGTCCTCGCCGCCGCCCGCCCCGAGGACGTCCTCCGGCACGACGTCCACCACATCGCCACGCCCCTGCCCGCCTGTCACTCGGGCCGGGTCGCTCTCCTCGGCGACGCCGCCCACGCCATGCCGCCGACCCTCGGCCAGGGCGGCAACCAGGCCGTCGAGGACGCCGTCGTCCTCGCCCACCACGCCCATGACCTCGCCGCCTACACCGCCGCCCGCCTTCCGCGCACCACCGCCGTCGCCCGCCGGGCCGTGAAGGCCGCCCGCCTGAACATGACCGGCAACCCGGCCGCCATCGCCGTACGCAACACCGCGATCGCCGCCCTGTCGAAGGCCGGACCCGCTCTCTTCCTGCGCGGCTTCGACGGCATCGCCGACTGGCGACCCCCGTATGCTGCCGGGGACGCGCACACGGGCGAGCGGAAGAGGGAGAGCACGTGAAGGTCGGCTGCATCGGACTCGGGGACATCGCGCAGAAGGCGTATCTGCCGGTGCTGGGCATGCAGCCGGGGGTCGAGCTGCACCTGCAGACCCGTACGCCCGCCACCCTCGACCGGGTCGCGGACACCCTGCACCTGCCGGCCGGGCAGCGGCACACCACGCTCGACTCCCTGCTCGGCGCCGGCCTCGACGCGGCCTTCGTGCACGCGCCGACCCCCGCCCACCCCGAGATCGTCACCCGGTTGCTCGAAGCGGGCGTACCGACCTACGTGGACAAGCCGCTCGCCTACGAACTCGCCGAATCCGAGCGGCTGGTGCGCCTCGCCGAGCAGCGCGGGGTCTCCCTGTTCGTCGGCTTCAACCGCCGGTACGCGCCCGGCTACGCCCAGTGCCTGGAGCACCCGCGCGAACTGATCCTCCTGCAGAAGAACCGGATCGGGCTGCCCGAGGAGCCCCGCTCGATGATCCTGGACGACTTCATCCACGTCGTCGACACCCTGCGCTTCCTCGCGCCCGGCCCGGTGGACGACGTCACCGTGCGCGCCCGCGTCGAGGGCGGGCTGCTGCACCACGTGGTGCTCCAGCTCGGCGGGGACGGGTTCACCGCGCTCGGGGTGATGAACCGGCTCAGCGGCTCCGCGGAGGAGATCCTGGAGGTCTCCGGACAGGACACCAAGCGCCAGGTGCTCAACCTCGCCGAGGTCATCGACCACAAGGGCCAGCCCACGGTACGCCGCCGCGGCGACTGGGTGCCCGTGGCCCGGCAGCGCGGGATCGAGCAGGCGATCCTCGCCTTCCTCGACGCCGTGCGCGCCGGCAAGCTGCTCAGCGCCCGGGACGCGCTGGCGACCCATGAGCTGTGCGAGCGGGTGGTACGAGCGGTTCGGGACCGCTTCGCCGCAGCCTGAGCGCCCGCGCGCCCTCCATGGCGCACAGCGCGGCCAGCACCAGCAGTGCGCCGTGCACCGGCCAGTCGCCGTAGCGGACGTACGGCGTGACGCCGTGCGCGAGCGGTACGTCGTACACGTGCGCGGCGCTCGCGTCCGTGCCGAGCCACGGCCCGAGCCGCTGCCCGCCCGGCCCGTACACGGCCGAGACTCCGGTGAGCGTCGCGTGCACCATCGGGCGGCCGGTCTCGGCGGCCCGCAGCGCGGCCAGCGAGGCATGCTGCTCCGGTGCCCAGCTGTGCTGGAAGGTGGAGGTCGCGGACTGGCCGAGCAGGACATCGGCGCCGTCCTCCGCCAGGTGCCGGCTCATGTCGGGGAACGCGGTCTCGAAGCAGATCAGCGGGCCGATCCGCAGCCCGTGCCCGACGTTCATCACGACCTGCTCGGTGCCGCGCCTGCGGTCCTCGCCTGCCGCCTTGCCGACCGAGGTGGCCCAGCCGAGGAGTGAGCGGGCGGGTATGTACTCGCCGAAGGGCACGAGCCGCATCTTGTCGTACCGGTCGACGGTCGGACCGTCCGGGCCGACCAGCACCGAACTCTTGTAGATGCCGGGCTCGCCCGAGCGGCGGGCGTCCACGTTCACCAGCACGTCGGCGCCGGTCTCACGGGACAGTGCGACGATCCGCCGGGCCAGGTCGGGGCGGTCGTCCAGATCGAAGCCGACGCTGGACTCGCCCCACACGACCAGGTCGACACCCCGCCCCGCGAGCCGCCGGGTCAGCTGTTCCTCCCGGGCGAACCGCTTGTCGCCGCTGTCCTGCCCGTCCACGACTCCCGGTTGGACGACGGCGATCCGCACCTGCCCGTCGGTCTCGGGGCGTGGCGCCCACGCCCACGCCGCCGAGGCCGCGGCGGCCGTGGCGACCAGCGAGGCCACGGCGGGCACCCGGGACCCGCGCACCGACATCAGCGCGGCCGCCGCCACGTTCACGGCCACGATCAGGAAGCTGAGCAGCCACACCCCGCCGACCGAGGCCAGCCGCAGCGCGGGCGGCACCTGCCACTGGCTGGCGCCCAGCATGCCCCAGGGCCCGCCGAGCCCCTGCCAGGACCGCACCAGCTCCACGATCAGCCAGGCCGACGGCAGCACCAGCAGTGCGGCGGCGCACCGGCCGGGGCCGGGCCGCCCGCCGAGGAAGCGGCGCACCAGCAGGCCCCAGGGCGCCCACAGCGTGCCGAGCAGGGCGGCGATCAGGAAGATGAACACGTGCAGACTCGGCAGCAGCCAGTGGTGCACGGCCACCAGGTAGCCGAAGCCGCCGCACCAGCCGTCGTACGCCGCCCGCCGCCCGGTCGGTGCCGCGCGGGCCAGCAGGATCCAGGGGACCAGGGCGACGTACGCGAACCACCACAGCGAGGGCGCGGGGAAGGCGAGTACCGGCAGGGCACCCGCGAGTGCGGCGGCGCAGGAGCGGCGCCAGGGGGAGGTCAGCCAGCGGTTGATCGTCCTCATACGGACCCTCCGTACCCAGGGCTGGCTCCAGTGTGCGCGATCGGAGGGATCTCCTCCAGGGTGGGGAAGCGAGGCGCGGCAGAACCCGGACCGTGTGGTCGTCGAGCGTGTGGGCGGCGGGGCGCCCGGTCGCGCCCTCGCGGCGGAGCCGCATGCCGATCCGGTCCCGTGCCCCTAGGAAGCCGGTGCACTCTCGGCCCGCAGGCGGCGCCACTTCTCCTCGACCACCACCTCGCTCAGCCGCCATCCCTGCGATGTGCGCAGCAGCGCGAAGGCGTAGCGGCCGCCGCACACCAGGTCGGGGGCCGTGGGCCCGCCGTCGGCGGCGACCCGCATCGGGTTCAGGTAGTCGGCGCGCACCGAGGCGGTGTCGCCGGTGTCGTGCTCCAGGACGTCGAACCGCAGCCGGCGGTTGACGATCAGGTGCTGCCGCATGGCGAACAGGGTCAGGCTCTCGGCGAGCCATCCGGCGACCTGCCCCGCGCCGCCCTCGATGCCGCCGGCCGATCGGTAGTCGGCCCGCCCGTCCGCCGTGAAGAGGCCTCGGTACGCCGTCCAGTCGCCGTCGTCCACCGCCACCGCGTACGCGGTGATCAGCTCGTCGACGGCCAGCCGGTCCATCACGGTCGCCAGCTCCGCGCGCTGCGTCATTCGGCACAGTGTCGGGCATGGCGGGCGCGGAGCCAAGAGGCGCGCGGGGACATTCGGTAGTACCGGGACGTCCGGTGGCGCGGGAGGCGGCCGGGACCCGGCCCCGCGGCGGCCTTCACGCCACCACGGCGGACGGCTGAACGCTGGACCGCCCTTGAGAAAGCATACGATCGACTGTACGCTTTTTTGCATGGAGCAACCCTTCCTCACCGAGGCGACCGACCCGTTCTGTCTGGCGCACTCGGACGCCGTGGCATTGCTGACGGGGGCCCCGTGGGCCAGGTATGCCGTCATCGGCGACAGCCTTTCGGCGGGAACCGGCGATCCCACCCCGGGCTACCAGGACCAGGGCTGGTCAGGCCGGGTCGCCGCTGTCCTGCGGTCCGTCCGGCCGGAGCTGGAGTACCTCAACCTCGCCGAGGCCGGGGCGACAACCGCCCAGACCCTGGAGAACCAGGCGGCCCGCATGGCCGGGTTCTCCCCGGACCTGCTCCACCTGCCCTGTGGGGCCAACGACATCGTGCGGCGCAGGCCGGACTTCGCCGAGACGGAACGAACGCTTCGGCAGATGTACGACGTGGCGAAGCGGACCGGCGCCCTGCTGACCACGTTCACGCTCGGCAGGGCGTATGTCGTCCCCGTGTTCCCCGACTGGCCGGAACGCATCGCCGCGGTCAACGAGATCGTGCGCGGGCTGGCTTCCGAATACGACGCCCTCGTGGTCGACATGTGGGATCACCCGGTCAACGACCGAGGCAACCTGCTCAGCGAGGACCGTATCCACTTCTCGACCTCGGGTCAGGCCGTCATGGCGGCCGAGGTGGTCAAGAAGCTGGCTGCTTCCCTAGGCCGTCCCGGTTCCACGCAGGGGCGGACCCCGACGAACAACGAGGTCTCTTACCGTGGCGAGTAGTCAGCGATCAGCCAGTCGGCCGTCAGCGGACGCGAAAGCCGACGCCATTCCCTGGACGACGATCTCGGTCGTCCTGACCGCCCTGTTCATGGCCGTCCTCGACTCGTTCATCGTCGTGGTCGCCGACCCCTCGATCGTGGCGGACCTGCATGCCTCCGACAGCGACGTCCAGTGGGTCCTGGCGGGTTATCAGCTCAGTTACGCGGTCTTCATCATCACCGCCACCCGCCTCGCCGACCTGTACGGCCGCAAGCGGATCTTCCTCCTCGGGGTGGCGCTGTTCACCCTGTCCTCCGTCGCCTGCGCGCTCTCACCGAACGCGGGCAGCCTGATCGCCGCACGCGTCATCCAGGGCCTGGGAGCCGCCCTGATGGTCCCCCAGGTGTTCGCTTACGTCACGGTGCTGGTGCCGGCGGCGAGGCGGCACAGCGTGTACGGCGTGCTCGGCATCGTCATGGGCATGGCCACCATCGGCGGACAGGTCATCGGCGGGCTGCTGATCGGTGCCGACCTCTTCGGTTCCGGCTGGCGCCTGGTGTTCTGGGTGAACGTACCGATCGGGATCGCCATGTTCCTGCTCGCCGTGCGCAATGTGCCGGAGACAGGCTCAGCCGCCACCCGCAAACTGGACATGCCCGGCGTCCTGGTGCTCAGCGCGGCCCTCTTCCTCCTGGTGCTCCCGCTGATTCAGGGTCAGCAGGCAGGCTGGCCCGGGTGGGTCTGGGCCTGCTTCGCGGGCAGCGCGGTCGCGTTCGGCTTGTTCGTCGTGATCGAGCGGGGCCTGGAACGGCGGGGCGGGGAGCCGCTGGTACCGCTGACGCTGTTCAGACAGCGCTCGTTCGCGCTCGGGATCGTTCTCGTCCTCGCCCTGTACGCGCTGATCTACTCCTACTACCTGGCCTTGTCGGTGACGTTGCAGCAAGGCCTCGGCATGTCGGCGCTCGGCGCGGGCCTGGCCTATACGCCGGCGGCCATCGCGTTCTTCCTGTTCAGCATGGTGGCGAGCCGCGTCATCCCGAAATACGGACGACGCGTTCTGGAGGTGGGGGCGATCGTACTGGCGAGCGGCTATCTGGCGACCGGCCTGTTGCTGGTGTCCGGCCCGCGTATCACTCCGCTGCTCGTGATTCCCACCCTCGTTCTGCAGAGCGTGGGCGGCGGACTGGTCATCACGCCGGCGCTCAACACGGTGCTGAGCCGCGTCAGGCCGGAGTCCGCAGGTGTCGCGTCAGGGGTCCTGTCCACGGCCCAGCAGTGCGGCGGAGCGCTGGGAGTCGCCGTGATCGGAGCGGTCTTCTTCAGCTCGTTCCATCCCGCGGCGGTCGGCAGGGTCGCCGCCGCCGGCCACGCCTTCGCGGTCGCGTCCTTCGGAACGTTCGTCATCGCTGTCGTAGCGGGCATGGTCGTCTTCCTCCTGCCGAAACGGCCGGCGCCCCAGAGCTGAGCCCGGGGCCTGGCCGCAGCGACGTCCGGGCAGGCCCGCTGCCCGGACGTCCGCGTTGTGCCACGCCCTCACGCAGCAGCCGGCGTCGCGGGCCAGGAGGTGCACGCAGCCGCGCCCGCGGAACCGGCGCAGCATCGACGCGGGCTATCGAGGGGCGGTCAACAGCCCCTCGACGATGCGGCGGACCTTGCTCACCGCGCTGTCGTCCCCGAGCCGCAGCGCCGTGTTGGCGGCGCACAGCAGCGCGTCGATCTGGAAGACGGCGAGTTCGACGTCCAGGTCCGCGATCTCACCACTGTCCAGGGCGTGCCGCAGTTCGCCGGCGATGACGTCGAGCCACTCCCGCTGGTCGCGGAAGAGCGCGTCATGGACGGGCCCGGTCCTGCCGTCGAACGCCGCGAGGTTCGCGGCCCGGAAGCATCCGCCCGCGAACAGCGGGGTCGAGGCGTAGTCGACCCACGCGTCGAGCAGCGCGCGCAGACGTGCGACGCCGCGCGGCGCGGACCTGGCCGGACGCACGACGTTGTCGACGAACATCTCGCGAGCGAAGTCGATGACCGCCAGCTGCAGCGCTTCCTTCGACTTGAAAAGTGTCTGGATGCCCGCCTTGCTGAGCCCGGTGTCCGTGGCCAGACGGCCGAAACTGAGCCCTTCGAGACCGTCGAGCGAGGCGATGTCGACCGCCCGCTCCAGGACGACCTTCCGGGTCCGGGCACCGCGCAGGAGGCGTTTGTCGGTGACATCTGCCATGGCACTACCCATACGGTCGATCGTACCCCAGGCCGGGGAGCCCGGTCGGTGAGCGAGCCTCACCGGCTGACGCGTTCTTCCCGAAACTCGGCGGACGAGTCGGCTAGCGCGCCACGCGGTGGCGAAGGTAGACGACTCTCGCGCTGAAGGTGCGGGTCTCGACGAGTTCGAGATCCACCCGGCGCTCGTGCCGGGGGAAGAACGGGATGCCACCGCCCACCAGCACCGGGTGGACCATGGCCCGGTACTCGTCGATCAGGCCCGCTGCGGCCGCCTCGGCGGCGAGGGTCGCGCCGCCGATCGCGATGTCGCCTTCCCCCGGCTCGGCCCGCAACCGCTCGATCTCCTCCGCCAGACCGCCGACAGCCAGGCGGGCGTTGCCCTGCACCGACGACAGCGTGGTGGAGAACACCACCTTGGGGAGCGGCTTCCAGAGTGCGGCCCACTCAAGCATCGAGTCGTCGAGCGACGGATCCTGGTCGGCGGTCTCCCAGTACAGCATCGTCTCGTACAGCCGTCGTCCCATCAGGTGGACGCCGACCTCTCGGATCTCGTCGATCCAGAAGCGAAAGACGTCCTCGTCCGGCGCCGTCCAGTCGAAGTCGCCGTCCGGCCCGACGATGTAGCCGTCAAGTGAGACGCCCATCGAATAGGTCACGCTTCTCATCAGCAGTCCTCCTCGGTGACGGGTTCGACAGTACGACCGCTGAACACCGCGAAACTCACCGTGACGCGTCTGTGAAGCCGGAGAGGCCGGCGTCCGGGGTGACCCCTGGACCGATGGCGGCCACGAGGACCGCACGGTCGGCCTCAGCCGGCGACGCAAGGGGTGAGCGCGCGTGGCGGCGGCCGGAACCCGGGACGTGAGTCTGCTGAGCGCCTGGGGGCGGGCCGTGTCAGGCCGCCTCGATGACCTCGCCGCGGATCGCCTCGGCCCACTCGACCACCAACAGCTCGTACTCCGCGCGTTCTTGGGCCGACAGGATGCCGCCCGCACGCAGCCACAGCGCCCGGATCTGCTCGTTCACCTCGGCGGCAGACCGCACGGAACCAGAGGGTAGGGAATCGGGGGACATACCGACAGCCTAGGGGTAAGCACTGACACTGCGCTACCGCCCGGCTACGGGGAAGGTATGGGGTTGGTCACCGTCGCCGGTCGCGGCGTCCCCAGATCGGTCCAGATCACCCGGCATATGCCGTGCCGGGACGTCGTGCGCAGAGTGGCCCGTCGGCGGTGAAGTGCTGGGGCCGGCAGGGGCGTAGGGCGGCGGCGAAGCCATGGAACGCGCAGGCCGCGGGGACTTGGGGAGCCGTGGCGGGCGGTCGGGGCGCAGCGGCGGGCGGTTCGAGTGCGCCCGGTTCCGGGAGATGTCCGAAACGGTGCCGCCGGGCAGGAGCCGGGACGCCGTCGGTCCCGACCGGGCTCAGTTCGCCCGACTCCGCCCCATCCCGGCCGGGCTCAGCTCGCCGACTCCGCCGCGTGCGGGCTGAGGACGCCCGCCGAGACCAGGGCGATGATGACGACTCCCAGGGCCACGCGGTACCAGACGAACGGCATGAAGCTCTTGTGGGAGATCCACTTCATGAACCACGCGATCACCGCGTATCCCGAGGCGAACGCGATGACCGTCGCGAACAGGGTCGGGCCCCAGGCCACATGCCCCCCGCTCACCGAGTCCTTCACCTCGAAGGCGCCCGACGCCAGCACCGCGGGGATGGCGAGCAGGAAGGAGTAGCGGGCCGCGGCCTCGCGCTTGTACCCCATGAACAGGCCACCGCTGATGGTCGCGCCGGACCGGGAGACGCCGGGGATGAGCGCGCAGGCCTGGCACAGGCCGTAGATCAGGCCGTCCTTGACGCCCAGGTTCTCCAGCGTCTTGCGCTGTTTGGGCGCGCGGTGCCGGCCGCCGCTCTCGTCGCGGGCCGCCAGACGGTCGGCGACGCCGATGACCAGGCCGACCACGATGAGCATGGTGGCGGTGACCCGCAGATCGCGGAACGGCCCCTCGATCTGGTCCTTCAGCGTCACGCCCAGCAGCCCGATCGGGATCGAGCCGACGATCACCAGCCAGCCCGTCTGCGCGTCGTGGTCCCGGCGCATCGCCTTGTCGAAGAGCGACCGGAACCACGCCGAGACGATCCGGCCGATGTCCTTGCGGAAGTAGATCAGTACCGCGGTCTCCGTGCCGATCTGCGTGATCGCGGTGAAGGCCGCTCCGGGGTCCTTCCAGCCCGCGAACGCCGCCGTCAGCCGCAGATGGGCGCTGGAGGAGACGGGCAGGAACTCGGTCAGCCCCTGGACGAGGCCGAGGACGAGGGATTCAAACCAAGACATGGAGGGCGGCGTCCCAGTGCGGAGAGGTAAAGGAATGATCAAGTGGCGAGGTCAGCGTAGCGGGCGCCGGGGGTGGCGGGGCATCGGGGTCACCGTCCTCATGCGGAACGCGGTGCGGTGCGCTGGCGGTGGCGGAGGGCCGGCATCTGGACCAGCCGGCGTCGGGCGACGCGGCCCGTCTCGGCGAGGCCGTGGCGCGGGCCGAGCGGCCCGTCGGGCAAGGGCGGTTCGGCATGTGCGGGCGGCTTGATGTGTACCGCACGCCGCAGTAGGGGTGCGGTGGACCGTTGGGCGTCTGCGGCTTCGTCCTGGCCGCTCGCGCGGTTCCCCGCGCCCCTTGCGGGGAGTTGTTACGCCGCCGTCGGCCCGGTGAGCGTCCAGCCCGGGGCCTGCGGGTGCGCCGTGAGGTCCTGGTGGCGCACCTCGTCGCCGCAGGCCCGGCAGGTGACGACCGGGACCAGCGCGTGGCCACAGGAGTGCTCGACGACCATGGGCAGGCCGGTGCCCCTGCGGAGATGGCGGTCGCCCCACTCCTTCAGCGTCATCAGGACCGGCTCCAGCTCCAGTCCCGCCTGCGTGGCCCGGTACTCGAAGCGCTGCGGGCGCTCGCTGTAGACGCGCTTGGTGAGGATCCCGGCGTCCACGAGCCGGCGCAGCCGGGCGGCCAGGATGTCGCGCGGGGCGCCGATGTTGCGCACGAGCTGGTCGAAGCGGCCGTTGCCCAGGCACACCTCGCGCAGGACGAGCAGGGAGTACTTCTCGCCGACCAGCGCGAGGGCGTCGGCGATGGAGCAGGGGCGCGGGTCTTTCGTGGCGGCCATGACGGCCAGTCTAGGGGAGGGTTTGATTTTCCAACCCTTCCGGCTAAGGTGAGTTTGGATTTCCTACTCACTGGTAGCTGTCGTGGCCCGCCACGGACAGCCAGGCGGCCAAGGAGGCCCCGCCATGCGCGACGCAGTGATCGTCGAAGCCGTACGCACCCCCATCGGCAAGGGCAAGCCGAACGGCTCCCTCGCCGACGTCCATCCCGTGCAGCTGCTCGCCCACACCCTGCGCACCCTGGTCGAGCGCTCCGGCGTGGACCCTGTGCTGATCGACGACGTGATCGGCGGCACCGTCGACCAGGTCGGCGAGCAGGCCATGAACACCACCCGGTACGCCGTCCTCGCGGCGGGCTTCCCCGAGACGGTCCCGGCGACCACGGTGGACCGCCAGTGCGGTTCCTCCCAGCAGGCCGTGCACTTCGCCGCGCAGGGCGTGATCTCGGGCGCGTACGACCTCGTGGTGGCCTGTGGTGTGGAGTCCATGAGCCGGGTGCCGATGTGGTCCAACGTCCCCGACGGAAAGGACCCGTTCGGGCCCGGTGTCGCCGAGCGCTACCCCGAGGGCCTCGTCCCGCAGGGCGTCAGCGCGGAGCTGATCGCCGCCAAGTGGTCACTGACCCGGGCGCGGATGGACGAGTTCGCCGTCTCCTCGCACCGGAAGGCCGCCGCCGCGTGGCAGGGCGGCCTGTTCGACGCCGAGGTCGCGCCGCTGGAGGGCGTCACCCGCGACGAGTGCGTACGGCCCGGCAGCACCCCAGAGATCCTGGCGGGTCTCAAGCCCGCCTACTACGACCCCGGTTTCGCCGAGCGTTTCCCGCAGATCGAGTGGAACGTCACGGCGGGCAACGCCAGCCCGGTCAACGACGGCGCGTCCGCCGTCCTGATCACCTCCGGCGAGACCGCGGCCCGGCTCGGCCTGCGCCCGCTCGCCCGCCTGCACAGCTTCGCCGTCACCGGCTCCGACCCGCTGCTGATGCTCACGGGCGTCATCCCCGCGACCGAGAAGGTCCTGCAACGGGCCGGACTGCGGCTGGAGGACATCGACCTCTTCGAGGTCAACGAGGCTTTCTCCAGCGTGGTCCTGGCCTGGCAGCAGGAGACCGGTGCCGACCTGGCCAAGGTCAACGTGCACGGCGGGGCCATCGCGCTCGGCCACCCGCTCGGCGCGAGCGGCACGCGGCTGACCACCACCCTGGTCCACGCCATGCGGGAGCGCGGCGCCCGCTACGGTCTGCAGACCATGTGCGAGGCGGGCGGACTGGCCAACGCGATGGTGCTCGAAGCGGTGTGACCGTGGGCGCCGCGGGGCGATGAGTGCCGCCCCGCGCCGTCATGACCGGTCGTTCCCCCGGGCCCTCGGCCCTGTCGCCGGGGACGGCGGAGCGGCGGAGCCTGCAGGCGCCTGTCGGCTGCGCAGGTGGTGTCGTTTGCGCCAGGCGATCACTGCGCCGGCGAGCGCCGGTGCGGCGATGGAGGCCATCGCGATCAGGAAGGCGGGGGACGTCGGCGCCGAGGCGCGGGCGCCGGCCACCGCGTAGGCGGCGGTGTTCGGGATCGACCCGAGCGCCGTGGCCAGCAGGAACGGCCACCAGCGCATCCGGGAGACGGCGGCGCAGTAGTTCGCCGCCCAGAACGGCACGCCCGGGAAGAGCCGGGCCGCCAGCATGGACCGGAATCCGTGCCGGCTCAGCTGTCCGTCGGCCGCCCTCAGCCAGCGGCCCCGCAGCAGCGGGCGCAGGGCGTCCTGCCCGAGCACCCGGCCCAGCCCGAACGCCACGCCCGCCCCGAGCACCGTGCCCGCCAGCGCCGTCGTCAGCCCCAGCTGTGAGCCGAACAACGCGCCCGCCGCCAGGTTGAGCAGGGGCCGGGGTACGAACGCCACGGTGCACAGCCCGTACGCCAGGGTGAACACCACGGCCGCCGCGAGCCCGCCGAGCTGCGGCGGCCAACCGTGGGTCAGCAGCCGCTGCGGCTCGAAGACCAGCACGGCGGCACCGGCCCCCGCGAGGAGGGCGAACAGCAGCGACAGCCGGGCGTGCGGGGATCCCAGCGCGCGCCTGCAGCGAGCGACGGCTCCTGGGCGGGGGAGGGGTGGGGTGAGGACGGCCGCGGGGACGGCGAGCCCGGTGGCGGCGGCCCGGGGTGAGGCCGTGGCGGTGCCAGAGCGGTTGGCATCGAGCATCCGGCGACCCTAACCGACACGATGTGTGATCGCCGTCAAGGAAGTCCCGTCTTCGCCACGAAGCGGTCCGGGCGCTCCTGGCGCCCGGACCCGTGACCCGTGGTTCACGCGGCGAGCGCGTGACCGGGGTGGAGCACCACCTTGGTGTAGCCCTCGATCCGCTTGTCGAACTTCTCGTACGCCTGCGGCGCCTGGTCCAGCGGCAGCTCGTGGGAGA
Organism: Streptomyces filipinensis; assembly: GCF_014649495.1. Lineage (GTDB taxonomy): Bacteria > Actinomycetota > Actinomycetes > Streptomycetales > Streptomycetaceae > Streptomyces > Streptomyces filipinensis. The sequence goes on from NZ_BMTD01000029.1 coordinate 43,751, forward strand.
CCACGAAGCTGGGCTTGGCCCGCCCGGCGATGATCAGGTCGCGCAGCTGGCGGTTGTACCGCTTGACGTTGCACTGACCCGTGCCCATCTGCTGGCCCTTCTCGAACATCTTGCCGATGGAGACCAGCAGCTGGCCGTGCTTGGCGTGCTCGTCGGGACCGCCCGGGTCCGAGGGCACGTACAGCCCCGGTACGCCGAGCATGCCCGTCGGCCGTACCGTCATGACCAGCTCGTTGAGGACGATGGCCGGTTCCTCGTGGCTGGCGTCGTGCGCCTGGGCCTGGTAGCCGACGGCGTCGACGCCCTTGTCGGTTCCCTCGCCGCCGGTCTGTTCCTTGATCTGATCGGCCGGGTCGCCCTTGGTGAAGTCGATGGGGATGGCTCCGATCTCCTCCGCCTTGGCGAGCCGCTCGGGCACCCGGTCGACGGAGAAGACCTTCGCCGCACCGCGCACCAGTGCCGAGTAGGCGGCCATCAGCCCCACCGGTCCGGCACCGTAGACGGCCACGCTCTCGCCGGGGGAGACCTGGGCGAGTTCGCAACCGTGGTAGCCGGTCGGGAAGATGTCGGCGAGCAGCACGAAATCGGTCTCGAACTCCTCGCCCGGCGGCAGCTTCAGGCAGTTGAAGTCGGCGAACGGCACCCGCAGCAGCTCGGCCTGGCCGCCCTTGTACGGGCCCATCGCCACATAGCCGTACGCCCCGCCGGCGAATCCCGGGTTCACCGTCAGGCAGAAGCCGGTCTTCCCGGCGAGACAGTTCTTGCAGAAGCCGCAGGCGACGTTGAAGGGCATCACGACGCGGTCACCCTCGGACAGGGAGGTCACGCCGCTGCCGACCTCCTCGATGATGCCGAGGTTCTCGTGTCCGAAGACGATGCCCGACTGGGCCGCCGTACGGCCCTCGTACATGTGCAGGTCCGAGCCGCATATGGCGGACGACGTGACCCGTACGAGCACATCGTTGGGATGCTGGATCTGAGGGTCCTGGACGTCCTTCACCGCCACGCTGAAGGGCTCTTCGTAGACGACCGCTTTCACCTCTGTCACCTCCGCGTCGAGCGCTGGACGGCGGCGACGAGGAGGGGGCCGCTGCCGAGGAGGACGCACGCGCGGGACACACCCGGAAGGCGCGGGCCCTCGGACTGCGCCGTGGCCCCATGTGCCCGCTTCACCGCCGGTACTTCCAGGTAACGCCCGCTCGGCGGGGGGTGCAACCCCCGTCACCCCTGCCACCGGAGGCGCCACGCCACGCTGTGCGACGCTGGATGCGAACGCGTATTCGACAGTAGGGTTCCTCCCATGACCCTCACCGGTGCGGCCCCGCCGCGGGTCCCGCGCAGCGCACTCGCCGACACCGTGCTGGAGCGGCTGACGGCCGTGTTCACGGGCGCCGCCGACCCCGGGCGGGCCGCCGCGATGCGGGCGTACATGAAGGACGTGGCGCCCTTCCTCGGCATTCCCACCCCGGCGCGCCGCACTCTCTCCCGTGGCGTCCTCGCCGGCACGCCCCGGCCCGCCGAGGCCGACTGCACCGCGCTCGCGCTGCGCTGCTGGGCCCTGCCTGAGCGTGAGTACCACTACTTCGCCGTGGACTACCTGCGCCGGCACGCGGCGCGGTGCACCTCCGGCTTCCTTCCGGTGGCCCGCCATCTCGTCACGACCGTCCCCTGGTGGGACACCGTCGATCTGCTCGCCGCACACGTCGTCGGAAGGCTGGTCGCCGCCGACCCGGCGCTCACCGCCGCCATGGACGCCTGGATCACCGACGACAGCCTGTGGGTGGCCCGCACCGCCCTGCTCCACCAGCTGCCCTACAAGGAACGCACCGACAGCGAACGGCTGTTCACCTACTGCCTGCTGCAGTCCGGACACCCCGACTTCTTCATCCGCAAGGCCATCGGCTGGGCGCTGCGCGAGTACGCCAAGACCGACCCGGAGGCCGTACGGGCCTTCCTGACGCGGGAGCGGGGCCGGTTCGCGCCGCTGACCGTGCGGGAGGCGCTGAAGAACATCGGGGCCTGAACCCGCCCGGGACGGCCCGGCGGGCGGGGCCGCCGGCCGAACCGCGCACCGGGGAAAAACCATTCGACTCCGGACACCCCGTCGACGATGATCGACGGCATGTTCCGGTACGCCTTCCTCCTCGCAGCATCCGCCGTCGCGGATGCGCCGAAGGCTGCCGTCCCGCTCCTCGTGGCCGCTGGCGACGGCGCCCGAAGCTGACCCTCTCCGGAACGTCCGGCGGACCCCGCAGGGGGAGGGTCGGTCGGCCAGTCCCTCGGGGTCCCGCATTCCCGTACGACGAGCAGAGGCTTCGAGGTACAGCCATGTCCAAAACGGCCTACGTGCGCACCAAGCCGCACCTGAACATCGGCACCATGGGTCACGTCGACCACGGCAAGACCACCCTGACCGCCGCCATCACCAAGGTCCTCGCCGCGCGCGGCACCGGCGGCGGCACCCGGTACGTTCCGTTCGACCGCATCGACCGGGCCCCGGAGGAGGCCGCCCGCGGCATCACCATCAACATCGCACACGTCGAGTACGAGACCGACACCCGGCACTACGCCCACGTGGACATGCCCGGTCACGCCGACTACGTCAAGAACATGGTCACCGGCGCGGCGCAGCTCGACGGGGCGATCCTCGTCGTCTCCGCGCTCGACGGGATCATGCCGCAGACCGCCGAACACGTGCTGCTCGCCCGGCAGGTGGGCGTCGACCACATCGTCGTGGCGCTCAACAAGGCAGACGGCACGGACGACGCGGAACTCATCGACCTCGTCGAGCTGGAGGTCCGCGACCTGCTCACCGCCCAGGGCTACGCCGGCGACTCGGTCCCGGTGGTACGGGTCTCGGGCCTCAGGGCGCTGGAGGGCGACCCGCGCTGGACGGCGTCGATCGAGGCGCTGCTCGACGCGGTGGACACGTACGTGCCCATGCCGGAGCGGTATCTGGACGCGCCGTTCCTGCTGCCGGTGGAGAACGTCCTCACCATCACCGGGCGGGGCACGGTCGTCACGGGCGCGGTGGAGCGGGGGACGCTCCGCCTGGGGGACCGGGTGTCCGTGCTCGGCGCCGACGTGGAGAGCGTGGTCACCGGTCTGGAGACCTTCGGCAAACCGATGGAGGAGGCTCAGGCCGGGGACAACGTGGCGGTGCTGCTGCGGGGTGTGCCGCGGGACGCGGTCCGGCGGGGGCATGTCGTGGCGGCGCCGGGGAGCGTGGTGCCGGCCCGGAGGTTCTCGGCGCGGGTGTATCTGCTGTCGGGGCGTGAGGGGGGCCGTACGACGCCGGTCGCGAGCGGGTACCGGCCGCAGTTCTACATCCGTACGGCGGATGTGGTGGGCGATGTCGACCTGGGGGCGGCCGGGTTCGCCCGGCCGGGGGACACGGTGGAGATGACCGTCGAACTGGGACGGGAGATCCCCTTGGAGCCGGGGCTCGGGTTCGCCATCCGTGAGGGCGGACGGACCGTCGGTGCGGGGACCGTGTCCGCGGTGGGGTGAGGCCGGGGCGCGCGCGGGGGACAGCGGGGCCGTCGCGGCCGGTCGCGCCGTTCCCCGCGCCTTCGGAGGGGCGCTGCCACCGGGCACAATGGGGAGGTGAGCGAACCCATACCCCACACCCGCCGCACGGACCACGGCACCGCCAAACTGATGCCCGACGTCGACCGCGAGCGGGCCTGGCTGCTGACGGTCGACGGGGCACCGCAGTCGTACGTGGACCTGGACGAGCCGACGCATCTGGAGTTCGAGTACGCACGCCGGATCGGTTACGTCCTGGACACCGTCGGCGAAGCGGGACGGCCGCTGGATGTGCTGCACCTCGGCGGAGGGGCGCTCACCCTGCCGCGCTATGTCGCGGCCACCCGGCCGGGCTCGCGGCAGGAGGTCGTCGAGGCCGACCGGGGGCTGCTGGAGCTGGTCGCCGAGCATCTGCCGCTGCCGGCGGGCTCGGGCGTCGCGCTGCACGCGGCCGACGCCCGGGCCTGGCTGGAGACGGCCCCGGACGATCATGCCGATGTGCTCGTCGCCGACGTGTACGGCGGGTCCCGGGTGCCGGCGCACCTGACCACGCTCGCCTACGCCCGTGAGGCCGAACGGGTGCTGCGTCCCGGCGGGGTCTATCTGGCCAACCTCGCCGACGCGACGCCGTTCGGGTTCCTGCGCTCCCAACTGGCCACCTTCGCGGCCGTCTTCGAGGAGCTGGCCCTGATCGCCGAGCCCGCCGTGCTGCGCGGGCGGCGGTTCGGGAACGCGGTGCTCGTGGCCGCGCACCGCCCCCTCGACACCGCCGCCGTGGCCCGTCGTGCCGCGGCGGACGCCTTTCCGGCCCGGGTCGAACACGGGGCGGCGGTACGGGAGTTCACCGGCTCCGCGCGGGCGGTCGAGGACGCCGACGCGGTGCCGTCACCCCAGCCGCCCGACGGGGCGTTCGGCATCGGCTGACCGGCGTCACCCGAATCGCGGCTCCCCCAGTCGGCTGCGCTCGGGGCGAATTCGATCGTGAGGGCGTGCATGGTGAGTCCATGAACACTGCACAGGTGAACCCCGCCAAGTACCCCCGACTCCTTTCCCGCATGCCGCGAATATGCGCGGTGAGTGCCGTCAGCGCCGCCCTGGGCATGACCTGGCTGGCGGGCACGGCGAACGCGGCATCGGCCGCGACCCCCGCCCCGCACGCGGCCGCCCAGACCACGGGCGTGACACCGGCCCCGGCCCACGGCCACCGCGCACCCGAAGCCCAGCGTGGTGGCGGCGACTACGGCGATGACGACTGCGAAGGTCTCATCGTGCTCCTCTGCAACTGACGGACGACCCACCGCCATTCGGACCGCGTCCCGCCCCGCCGAGGCACCGACGGGGCGGGACGCCCCGCTTCTTCCCCCGGGTCCGCACCCGTGCGACCCGCATCCCACCGTTCGGAGAGGCGTCATGACAGGTGCGCCAGGCAGGATACGAGGGGTCGCGTCGCGCGCCACCGGCCTCGTGCTGCTGCTCTGCGCGGCGGCGACCCTCGCGCTGACACAGCCGGACTCCACCGCGGCGCACCACGCGACCGTCGGACGAGGCACGGACCCGCCACCCGGGGGGCACACGCCGATGCCCCCGGGAGTCCATGGCGAGGTCGTTCCCGAGTCGGCCATGGCGCCCTCCGCCCCCACCCTGTCGCGGAAGGGCTGGACCGCCACCGCCGACGGCGAGGGGACCCAGGCGAGCCACGAGCAGGCCCAGAACGTGCTCGACGGCGACTCCGGCACCCTGTGGCAGTCCACGTGGTCCGGTGCCGGACCACCGCGGCCGCACACCCTCACCATCGACATGCACCGCACCGACGTCGTCTCGGGCGTGGTCTACCAGCCGCGCCAGGACGGCAGCCCCGACGGCCGGATCGGCGAGTACGCCATCTCCCTGAGCGGCGACGGCAAGGGCTGGGACAAGCCCGTGGCCACGGGCACCCTGGCCGACGACGCGACCACCAAGACGCTGCGATTCGCCACCGCCCGCGCCCGCTATGTGCGGCTGACCGTCAGCTCCGAGGCCGGCGGGCGCGGACCGTGGGCCTCGGCTGCCGAGATCAACCTGCTCGGGGACCCGGGCGGACCGGCGTCCGGTGCCGACCTGCCGCGCGACGGGTGGACCGCCACCGCCGACAGCGAGGAGACCCAGGCGGGGGGCTACCGCGCCCAGAACGCGCTGGACGGCGACCCCCGCACCCTGTGGCACACGCGGTTCTCGGGTGACGCCCCGTCGCTGCCGCACAGCATCACCATCGACATGCACCGCACGGCGGTCGTCTCAGGTCTCACCTACGAGCCGCGTCCGGACGGCCCCAACGGCCGGACGGGCCAGTTCTCGATCACCACCAGTGTGAACGGCACCACCTTCGGGGAGCCCGTGGCGACCGGGTCCTGGAAGGACGACGACACCGCCAAGGGCGCCACGTTCAGCCAGCCCGTCACCGCCCGCTACGTGCGTCTGACCGCCCTCACCGAGGCCGGCGGGCGCGGACCGTGGACCTCGGCGGCGGAAGTGCGCCTGAGCGGCCCCGCCGACCCCTCCGTCAACGGCAGCTGGAGCCCCGTGATCGGTTTCCCGCTGGTGCCGGTGGCCACCGCCGTACTGCCCAACAACAAACTCCTGGCCTGGTCCGCCTACGCCCCCGACCGTTTCGGCGGAAGCAACGGCTACACCCAGACCGCCCTCATGGACCTGACCACCGGCAAGATCACTCAGCGCCGCGTGGACAACACCAAACACGACATGTTCTGTCCGGGCATCGCCCTCCTCGCCGACGGCCGGGTGCTGGTGACCGGGGGCAGCGACGCCTCGCGCGCCAGCATCTACGACCCCGTCGCCGACAAGTGGACCTCCACCGGCGACATGAACATCGCGCGCGGCTACCAGGCGATGACCCTGCTGCCGGGCGGTGACGCGTTCGTCATCGGGGGTTCCTGGCAGCAGGGCAACGCCCCGGACAAGGGGGGCGAGGTCTGGTCGGCCGCCACGGGCACCTGGCGCAGACTGCCCGGCGTGCCGGTCACCCCCATCCTGACCGCCGATCCGGCGGGCCCCTACCGCGCGGACAACCACGCATGGCTGTACGCCACGTCCCAGGGACGCGTCCTGCAGCTCGGCCCCAGCAAGCAGCTCAACTGGATATCCACCGACGGCGACGGCAGCATCACCTCGGCCGGTACCCGTGCCGACAGCCTCGACGCGATGAACGGTGACGCCGTCGCCTACGACGTGGGCAAGCTCCTCACCCTGGGCGGCGCCACGGCGTACGAGAACGTGACGGCCACCAACCGCGCCTACACCGTCGACGTGACCGGCCGCGACGGCAGGCCCGTCAGCGCCCGCACCGGCGACATGTCCTACGCCCGCTCCTTCGCCAACGGTGTCGTGCTGCCCGACGGAAAGGTCGCGGTCTTCGGCGGGCAGTCCTATGCCAAGCCCTTCAGCGACGAGCACTCGGCCCTGACCCCCGAGATCTGGGATCCCGCGACCGGCCGCTTCACGCCCATGGCGTCCATGGCCGTCCCGCGCAACTACCACAGCGTCGCCAACCTGCTGCCCGACGGACGTGTCTTCACCGGAGGCGGTGGCCTGTGCGGCGACTGCCAGACCAACCACGAAGACGGGGCGATCTTCACCCCGCCCTCCCTCCTCAACCCCGACGGGACCGAAAAGCCCCGGCCCCGCTTCGTCGGTACCGTTCCCGCCCAGGTCGCGCCCGGGCAGCAGCTGACCGTGACGACCGACGTGCCCGTCGACACGTTCGCCCTGATCCGGGCCGGAGCCGCGACCCACGCCGTCGACAACGACCAGCGCCGCATACCGCTGACACCCCGCAAGACCGGCGCCACCACGTACGATCTCGCCGTCCCGGCCGACTCCGGCGTGGTACTCCCCGGCACGTACATGCTCTTCGCGCTCGACCAGCACGGCGTCCCCGGCAAGGCCGCGATCGTCACCGTCACCTCCGCCGCCACCCGCTGAGGCCGATCGGGCACGCGTGGGCAGGGACGGTCGTGTGCCGGCCCGCCGTGTCGTGGCGGGGCGGCACACGACGACGGCTCACTCGTGTGTCGGACTTCCGTGCAGCCGGACGGTGCTGAGGATCTTCAGGACGGTCGCCCTGGAGATGGCGTCCTTCACGCCCGTGGCCCCGAAGTAGTCGAACGACACATAGTCGTTGGCCGCGTTCTTGAAGCCGAACGTGAGTGCCTGGCCGTCGGTGACGCACTTGCCCTTGCGCGGGGTGTTGTGCGACTGGGCCCACGCGTAGCTGCCCTGGACGCCCGAAGCGGTCGTGAAGGGGGTCGCCTTCTGGTCCCACGTGAGGCTCTTCTTGTCCGGCATGGTGTAGGCGCCGTAGACCCACCAGGCCGGCGTGTTGATGGCGATCTCGTCCGTGTTCTTGGCGCCGCTGGCGCCCTTCGCGCCCACGGCCGCCAGCTGGGTGTCCTCGGTACGGCCGTCCTTGTCGTCGTCGGACGTGCACCAGGTGGGCTTGTACTCGCCGAGGCCCGACATGGTGATGCCCGTGTTCGCCTCGCCCTTCGGGAAGTTGAAGATGATCGCGGCGCCCGGTTTGTCGACCTGCCAGTCCGCGGGCACGTCGTAGGCGATGCCCCACTTGGCGTTCACCACGGCCCGCCATCCGGGGACGGTCGGCTTTTCGGTCTGGGTGCCCCGGGGGTCGTCGGTCGCGGACGAGGAGGCCGAGGGATCTCCGGCGGACTGGCTCGCGTGCTGCCCGCCCTTGCCGCCGGCGGTGTCGTGTTTGCCGTCCTTGTCGTCCTTCGAGCCGAGGACCAGATAGCCGGTCACGCCGGCGGCGACCACGACCGCCGTGGCCGCGAGGATCGCGATCAGTTTCGTGCGCCCGCCGCCCTGCGGGGGCTGCGGGACAGGTGCGGTGGGCTGCTGCTGCCCCCACTGCGACTGCTGACCGTACTGCCCGGCCTGCGGATACTGCTGGTACCCGGGCTGCTGGTACGGGTTCGGCTGCTGGTAACCCGGCTGTTGGTACGGGTTGTTCTGCGGGTTCGGCGCGCCCCCTGGCGGCTGCTGATCTGGCCACATGGCCAGTAACCCTAGTGCGGCCCGGGACACGGTTCGGTCACCGGCCCTCGTCAGGGTCGTTGCGAAGGCCTTGCCGAGGCCGTGGCGGACCCCCTGCCGGATCGTGGCGAAGCCGCCCGTCGGGGTCCGGGCGAGGCCCTTCCCGGGTCGCGGCGGTGAGGGATGTGCGGCGGCCGGTGCTGGTCAGATTCTGCTACTCATGAGTAACATGGCGGCATGAGCGCAGACCAGATGTCGATCGGCGAGATGCTCGCCGCCACCGTGCCCATGGCCCGGACGCTGAACCTGGAGTTCCTGGAGACCACCGCGGACCAGGCCGTGGTCTCCCTGCCGGACCAGGGCGCGTACCACAACCACGTGGGCGGGCCGCACGCCGGTGCGATGTTCACGCTCGGGGAGTCGGCCAGCGGGGCCATCGTGCTGGCCGCCTTCGGGGACCAGCTCTCCCGCGCGGTGCCGCTCGCCGTGCGTGCCGACATCGCCTACAAGAAGCTGGCGATGGGTGCCGTCACCGCGACCGCGACGCTGGGCCGTCCGGCCGCCGAGGTCGTCGCCGAACTGGACGCGGGGCAGCGCCCCGAGTTCCCGGTGACGATCGAGATCCGGCGCGCGGACGGCGCCGTCACGGGCGAGATGACCGTCGTCTGGACGCTGCGTCCCAACCAGCAGGACTGACACGGCACTTGGAGAGGGGCCCCGTGCGTGCGGGGCCCCTCTCGTCGTCCTCTCAGGCGGCCCGGCGGCCCTTCCGGGTGCCCCGCGCGCCGTCCTCCAGTTCCCGCACGAACTCCCTGAGCCAGTCGGCGAACCCGGGTCCGAGATCCGGGCGGGCGCAGGCCAGCCGGACCACCGTGCGCAGGTAGTCGGCCTTGTCGCCGGTGTCGTAGCGCAGACCGTCGAACACGACCCCGTGCACCGTGCCGTCCGTCGCGAGGTCCTGGAGGGCGTCGGTCAGCTGGATCTCGCCGCCGCGGCCCGGCGGGGTGCGCTCCAGGACGTCGAACACGGCCGGGTCCAGGACATAGCGGCCGATGACCGCGTACCGGCTCGGGGCGGCCTCGCGCGCCGGCTTCTCCACCAGCCCCGTCACCCGTACGACACCCTCCTCGCCGACGGGCTCCACCGCCGCGCAGCCGTAGAGGTGGACCTGTTCCGGGGCGACCTCCGTCAGCGCGACCACACTGCCCGCGTACCGCTCGCGGACCTCCAGCATGCGGCTCAGCAGGGTCTCGCGCGGATCGATCAGATCGTCACCCAGGAGTACCGCGAAGGGCTGGTTCCCGACGTGGTGGCGGGCGCACAGCACGGCATGGCCGAGGCCCAGCGGATCGCCCTGGCGGATGTGGTGGATGGCGGCGAGCCGCGCCGGATCGCGCACCGCGTCCAGGCGCACGGTGTCGCCCTTGGATGCCAGTGCCTGCTCCAGTTCGAAGGCGTGGTCGAAGTGGTCCTCGATCGCGCGCTTGTGCCGGCCCGTCACCATCAGGATGTCGTCGAGACCGGCCGCGGCCGCCTCCTCGACGACGTACTGGACGGCCGGCTTGTCGACGACCGGCAGCATCTCCTTCGGGGTGGCCTTGGTCGCGGGCAGGAACCGGGTGCCGAGCCCGGCGGCCGGAACGACCGCCTTGCGGACCGTGCGGGGGCCGGCGGGGGTCGCCGTGGAGTACGAAGCGATCATGCGGGCCATGGTGGCGGACCAGGATGAGAGCGCGCCCGGAGAATCATGGGAACCGGCTGTGGAAGTGATACCGCCGGTAACTCCCTTGAATTTCGGCGAGCTTGATGCCGAGTCAATCGAACTTCTTGTTTCCTGTCAGCCGCGTGTGCGAAGGTGAGCCTCCCCGCGGGAGGGTCGAGGTGGGCGTCGAACGCCACGGCCGGCCCTTTAGGTATGCACCAATTCGGCACTGCCTTCCGACAGGACGGCATTTTGTGTGCGGTCCTGCGGCTGGAAAGGAAATGGTTCCGTGCAGTCCCCTCACCCCCCACGCCCGCCGTACCCCCCGCTGCCCGGTCCGACCGGGGAGTCCGACCGCAACCTCGCCGCCCTGCTCGGCGGCCCGCACCCCGCCCGCCACCACGCCGTCGCCCTGCTGCTGGCCCGCCACTGGCGGGCCGCCCGCGACTACGCCGTGGTCTGTCTGACCTCTGCCTGTCCCACCGCCCACCTCGTGGCCACCGCCGCCTTCCACGACGTCCTCGGCCGCATGGCGGGCGGGGCGGTCGGCGGCGCCCTGCGCCCGCACCTGCTGGTCGCCGTCCGCGACATCGTCCGCGCCTGGGCGGACGACGACGCGGCCTGCGCGACCCTGCCGGAATTGCGCAAACCCGCCGGCGGTCGCGGACTGCGCGCGACAAAGCCCGGAACGCCGGAAAGGCGACAACTCGCCGAACGCGCATTCCGGGCCCTTCCCGCCGCCTCGCAATGCCTTCTGTGGCACACCGAGGTCGAAGCGGAGCCGATAAACATTCCCGCTGGTCTCCTGGGGATCGGCCCGGCCACCGCCGCGGCCGCCCTGGAGCAGGCCCGCGCGCAATTCCGCGCCGGTTGCGTACGCGCCCACCGGGAACTCGCGCCCTCCAGGGAATGCCGTTTCTACAACCGGCTCCTCGACGTTCCGATGCGCCGGGGCGGCACCCTGCTGCCGGATGTGCGGCGGCATCTGACGGTCTGCGCCTACTGCCGGCACGCCGCCGAGACCTTCGTGCTGTTCGACACCAGGCCGGGGCTCCTGCTCGCCGAGACCGTCCTCGGCTGGGGGGCCCGCCGCTACCTCGACTCCCGGCCGGCCCGCGACACCGCCGAGGAGGCGCCGCCCGCACCGGCCCCCGAGCCGGAGGGGGCCAGGACCGGCGGCAGGCACCGCACCGGGACCGGCGGACGCCACCGCACGGCCCTGGCCGTCGGCGTCGGACTGACCTCGCTCGTGCTGCTCGCCACCGTCCTCGTGGTCAGGAGCTGGTCCGACGACAACGCTGTCCCCGCGCCCGGCGCCACCTGGGGCGCCCCGGCCGGCCACACCACGCGCCCGGGTGGCGCCCGATCCGTCACCTCCCCCTCGGCCGGCGGCCCCGTGGAGGTGGCCCACGGCAGCCTGCGCGAGCTCGCCTCGGGCCGCTGCCTGGACGTGCGCGGGAACACCGTCGAGGCGGGCGCGGGCATCGCGCTCGCACCGTGCTCGCCGGCCGCCGCACAGTGGTCGTACCGGGACGACGGGCTGCTGCGCAGCGCCGCCGACCCGTCGTTGTGCCTGGACGCCGACCCCGCGTCGAAGAGTGTCGTGCTGGCCGGATGCGTCGTGCACGCCGGAGAGGTGGCCTACGACCTCACCGTGCGCGGCGAGATCCTGCTCCGCCGCCCCGGGGGCCTCGCGCTCGCTGCGGACTCCGGTTCCTCCGCCCGTGTCGGGCTGGCGGCGCGCGACGGCTCGCCGGAACAGCGCTGGGTGCTGGAACCTGGTGGGGGCGGGCTGCGGCGGCCTGACGCGGCGCCGGGCGGGCCGGGCGATCCGGACGGTGCCGGTGCTCCAGACGGTCCCGGTGCTCCGGGCGGGGCCCGGGGAACGGGCGGCGCGGGCACGCCCGGGAACTGGAAGCCGGGGCACGTGCAGGGACGCGCCGACGGGGCGCCGCATGCGGCCCTTTCACGGGGACGGGCGCCGCAGGCGGATCGTTCCCGGAGGCAGAACGGTGACGGGGGAGCGCCGGGGGAGTCGGGAGCGGTGCACGAGACCCGGATCGCCCCGGTCCGCGCCGACCACGGCCGGCGACGGCCCGGGGCGGTGCCGCCCGGCGCGGCGCTGCGCACTCTGCGCGACGCCCTTCGGCCGGGCGCGGTACACGGCGTACCGCGGCCGGACGCGGTGCGCCTGCCGCCGCCGGACCCCGGCGCCGTCATCGCCGTACCGGCGGCCGTGGGCAGGCGGCTCGGCTGATCCGCCGCGGGCCGTCTCCAGGCGCCCGGCCCTGTTCGGGCCACGGCGCCTGCGGCATACGGAATTTACAGACGACGCGTGAATGTCCCGGCGCGCCCCGCACGGACGGGCGCACGGCGCGACAGGCAGCCGCTTTGCCGGGGTTGTGAGGGTGTGGCGCGTGGGCCCGGGTGGTCACGCGCCCACACCCGTGAGGGGAATGACCGCGTTTCCCGGCCCTTGCGCGGAATTCGTCCCGCTGGCCGAAACGGTGTCACCGCGCGCGAAAAGGACGCGTCGTTATTGACCCGTGAGTAAGCCGGGGCTAGGTTCCGGTGGCCTCGCACCAGAGCGTTCCGCCGCACACACCCCCACCGTGCTGTCTCGCCGACCGTGCCGGAGCAACATGACCTCGCCTGTGCGCGCCCACGAACTCGTCCTGTGCCTCACTCCCTTCGCGGCGCCCGACGCCGCTCTGGCCACAGCCGCCTGCGCCGCCGGCGCACTCGGCATCCTCGACCTGGGCACCGGCGACCGAAGATCCCGGGAGGAGCTGTCGCGGCTGAGACGGGCCGCCCCGGGACCCTTCGGCCTGCGGGTGACCGGCCGCTGCGCCCTGACCCCGGCCGAGACCGGCGACGCCCCCGACACCGTGGTCCTCACCCCGGACGCCCCCTGGAGTCCTGTCGAACTCCCGCCCTCCTGCCGGGTGTTGGCGGAGGTCACGGACATCGGCCAGGCGCATGCCGCCGTACGTGCCGGTGCCCAGGGGCTGATCGCCCGGGGCGGGGAGAGCGGTGGCCGGGTCGGCGAGCTGAGCACCTTCGTGCTGCTGCAGCAGCTGCTGTCCGACGAGGAGTCGGGCCGTGTCCCCATCTGGGCCTGCGGCGGCATCGGGCCGCGCACGGCTGCCGCCGCCGTGGCCGGCGGTGCCGCCGGGGTCGTCCTCGACAGCCAGCTGGCCCTGCTCGCCGAATCGGGCCTCTGCGAGACGGTCCGGCAGGTGCTGCGCTCCCTGGACGGCTCGGAGACGATGCTGCTGGGCGGGCACCGGGTACTGCGCCGCCGCGGACCGGACGCCCCGGAGCCGCCCACCGACGCTCCCGAGGCGGTCGCGGCCCTGCTGGGCGCCCATGACCTGCGCCATCAACTCCTGCCCGTCGGCCAGGACGGCTTCCTCGCCGCCCGGTTCGCCGAACGGTGGCGGGACGTGCGAGGGGTGGTGGACGGGGTGTCGGCCGCGATCCGGGAGGTGCTGGTGGCGGCGGCACCGGCGGGCACCGGGTCCGCTCCGGTGCCGGGACCGGACGTGGACGGGGTGAGTCCCGCGCGGGCGCTGCGCCCCGGATCCGCGATGAGCCGGGCGCTCGGGACACGGTTGCCGGTAGCCCAGGGGCCGATGACCCGGGTCAGTGATCAGGCGGGTTTCGCGGCTGCCGTCGCCGAGGACGGGGCGCTGCCCTTCCTGGCGCTCGCCCTCGCCGACGGGGACCGCGCCCGGGCGATGCTGACCGAGGCGCGGGCCGTGCTCCACGGGCGCCCCTGGGGCGTCGGCGTCCTCGGCTTCGCCCCCGAGGACATCAGAAGTGCCCAGCTGGACGCCGTTCGGGAACTGCTGCCCACCCACGCGATCATCGCGGGCGGACGGCCCGCACAGGCCGAGGCGCTGGAGCGGGCCGGGATACGCACCTTCCTGCACGTGCCCTCGCCGGGGCTGTTACGGCAGTTCCTGGCCACCGGTGCGCGCCGGTTCGTCTTCGAGGGCTCCGAGTGCGGCGGGCACGTCGGACCCCGCGCATCCTTCCCGCTGTGGGAGGCCCAACTCGCCGTCCTGCAGGACTTCCTGGCCGAGGCCGACCCGGAGACCGCACCCCAGCTGGAGGTCTTCTTCGCGGGTGGTGTCCATGACGAGCGGTCGGCGGCGATGGTCGCCGCACTCGCCGCCCCGCTCACCGAGCAGGGCGTGGCGGTGGGCGTCCTCATGGGAACCGCCTACCTGTTCACCGAGGAGGCTGTCGCCCGCGGCGCCATCCGGCCCCTCTTCCAGCGGCAGGTCCTCACCGCGACCGCGACCGCCCTGCTGGAGACCGCGCCGGGCCACGCGACCCGCTGTGTGCCCAGCCCCTTCACCCACGACTACCGGCGACGCGAGGGCGAATTGCGGGCGCGCGGCATGCCCGACCGCGAGATCTGGGAGACCCTCGAACGCCTCAACGTGGGCCGACTGCGCGTCGCCAGCAAGGGAGCCGAGCGCGCGGGAGACGGATCGCTGCGGGAAGTCGGGGAGGAACGGCAGCTCACCGACGGGATGTTCATGGCGGGCGAGGTCGCCGTCCTGCGCTCGGCGACCACCACGGTGGCCGCCCTGCACCGTTCGGTGACCGACGGAGCGGCCGGCTTCCTCAGCACGCGCGCCGCCCACGCCGGTGTGCCGCGACCCCGTACCGCCTCCGAGCCGGCGCCGCCCGCGCCGCTCGACGTCGCGATCATCGGCATGGCCTGCATGTTCCCGCAGGCCCCCGACCTCGCGGCCTTCTGGGCCAACATCGTCACCGGACGCGACGCCGTCACCGAGGTGCCGCCCGAGCGCTGGGACCCGGCCGTGCACCACACCGCCGGAAGCACGGCGTCCACCTGGGGCGGCTTCCTGCCCCGCATCCCCTTCGACCCCCTGCGCTACGGCATCCCGCCCGCGTCCCTCGGCAGCATCGAACCCGTTCAACTGCTGTCCCTGGAGGCCGCCCGCCGGGCGCTGGAGGACGCCGGATACGGCGAACAGGGAGGGGCGTTCGACCGCACGCGGACCTCCGTGGTGTTCGGCGCCGAGGCCGGCAGCGACCTGTCCAACGCCGTCACCCTGCGTGCCGTCCTCCCCTCGTACTACGGCAAGGTCCCCGACGGCATCGAGGAGCAGCTGCCCCGGCTGACCGAGGACTCCTTCCCCGGCATGCTCGCCAACGTCATCTCCGGCCGGATCGCCAACCGGCTGGACCTCGGCGGCGCCAACTTCACCGTCGACGCCGCCTGCGCGTCCTCCCTGGCCGCCCTCGACGTGGCCTGCAAGGAACTCGTCTCCGGAACCAGCGACCTCGTCCTGTGCGGCGGCGCCGACCTGCACAACGGCATCAACGACTTCGCCCTGTTCTCCTCCGTCCACGCGCTCTCGCCGACCGGACGCTCCCGCGCCTTCGACGCCCTCGCCGACGGCATCGCCCTCGGCGAGGGCGTGGCCTGTGTGGTCCTCAAACGGCTCGCGGACGCCGAACGGGACGGCGACCGGATCTACGGCGTGGTCAAGGGCCTCGGCTCCGCCAGCGACGGCCGCTCCCTCGGCCTGACCGCACCCCGTCCCGAGGGCCAGCGGGCCGCGCTGGAGCGGGCCTACCGCAACGCCGGTGTCTCACCCGCCGACGTCGGCCTCGTCGAGGCGCACGGCACCGGGACCGTCGTCGGCGACCGCACCGAACTCACCGTACTCGCCGCGGTGTTCACCGAGGCGGGAGCGCGGAGCGGCGGCTGCGCGCTCGGCTCGGTCAAGTCGCAGATCGGGCACACCAAGTGCGCCGCCGGACTCGCCGGCCTGATCAAGACCGCCCTCGCCCTGCACACCGGGGTCACCCCGCCCACCCTGCACCTCAAGCGGCCCAACCCCGCCTGGGTGGAGGCCGGCAGTCCGTTCGTCTTCCACACCCGCGCCCGCCCCTGGACGGCACCGGCCGCCGAACGCCTCGCCGGGGTCAGCGCGTTCGGCTTCGGCGGCACCAACTTCCACGCGGTCCTGGCCGCACACGCCGACGCCGCACCGCCCCGCCAGGCCCTCGACGCGTGGCCGGCCGAGCTGTTCCTCTTCCGGGGCCGGGACACGGAGGCCGCCCACCGGCAGGCCGCGGACATCCTCCGGGCCGCCGAGGCCGACGGCCGCCCCTGGCGCCTGCGTGACCTCGCCCTCGCCGCGGCCCACCGCGCCGACACCTCCGACGCACCGGTACGGGCCGCGATCGTGGCGCGCGACCCCGGGGAACTCACCGCGCAGCTGCGACGGCTCCTGGCCGGCGAGCGCGATCCGGCCGCCGGGATCCACGTCGCCGACCCCGTCGAGGGCGAGATCGCCTTCCTCTTCCCCGGCCAGGGCAGCCAGCGCCCCGGTATGCTCGCCGACCTCCTCGTCCACCTCCCCGGGCTGCGGCACTACCTGGACCTCGGCCGTGCGTACGCCGACACCGTCCACCCGCCGGCCGCCTTCGACGACACCGCCCGCGAACGGCACCGGGCCGCCCTCACCGACACCAGGAGCGCACAGCCCGCCCTCGGCATCACGGGCCTGGCCGCCCACGCCTTCCTCACCTCGGCCGGGATCCACCCCGACCAGGCCGCCGGGCACAGCTACGGAGAACTGGCCGCCCTGGCCGCGGCCGGCGCACTCGACCCCGAGACCCTGCTGGAGCTGAGCGCCGAGCGGGCCGGTGCGATCCTGGCCGTGGCCGGCGACGACCCGGGCACCATGGCCGCCGTCGGCGCCGCCGCCGAGACCGTCGTACACACCCTGGACACGGCCGGAGCACCCGCCTCGGTCGTCGTCGCCAACCTCAACTCACCGGAACAGACGGTCATCTCGGGACCCACGGCGGACATCGAGACGGCCGTACGACTCCTGGGAGCGGCCGGGCTCGGGGCGCGGCGCATCCCCGTGGCCTGTGCCTTCCACAGCCCGCTCGTGGCCGCGGCGGGGGAACGATTCGCCAAGATCCTCGCGGACAAGACCGTCCGCGCACCCGAGTTCCCCGTGTGGGCCAACCGCACCGCCGCGCCCTACCCACCGCACCCCGCCGGGGTGCGCGCCGAACTCGCCGCCCAGATCGGCGCCCCGGTCGCCTTCGCCGCCCAGATCGAGGCGATGTACGAGGCCGGCGCGCGCGTCTTCGTGGAGGCGGGCCCCGGCACGGTCCTCACCCGGCTGGTCGCACGGATCCTCGGCGACCGCCCGCACCGCACGGTCGCCTGCGAGCCGAGCGCCGACAGCGGACTGCGCGGCTGGCTCGACGCCCTCGCCCGACTCGCCGTGGCCGGACAGCCGGTGCGCACCGCCTGGCTGCTGCGAGGCCGTGACGCCGTCGACGCGCTGCGCACCCCGGCGCCGCCGCGGCCCGGCTGGACGGTCGACGGGCACCTCGTCCGCACCGCCGACGGAGCACTCCTGCCCGGTGCCCTCGCACCGGCCCGACGAGTCGTGGAGACGACCGTGACCACCGACCAGCCGTACGGCGCCCCGGCCGACCGGGACGCGCTCATCTCCGAATTCCTGCGCAGCAGCCGGGAGATGATCGCCGCCCAGCGCGATGTCCTGCTCACCTACTTCGGCGCCACACCGGGCGCCACGGCACCGGCGCCCGTCGCACCCGTGCCGCCAGGGCGGCCGACGGCACCCGTACTGCCGCAGGTGCCCGCCCCGTCGTACGAGCAGGGCGGTGCGGAGCCGGTGGATGCCGAGCGCGTGGACGTGGCGCCGGTGGACGACGTGGAACGGGTCGTCCTGGAGATCATCAGCGAACGCACCGGCTACCCCGTGGACATGATCGAACCCGACCTCGACCTGGAGGCGGACCTCAGTATCGACTCCATCAAGCGAGCCGAGATCGCCGGCGAGCTCGCCAGACGCCTGGGCATCGCCGGCGGCGCCGACGTCCTGGACGACGCCGAACTGGAGGAGCTGGCCAAGGCCCGTACCGCGGCGGCCGTGACGCGCTGGCTGACGGCACGGGTGGGCGCGCACACCGGCACCGGGAACGGGCTGCCGCAGGCGCCGTACGGCACCGAGGGGAGCGGGGCGTCCGAAAGGCAGACCGAGCGGTCCTCCCCGGGCACCGGGAGCGGGCAGCTCGGGGCGCCGTACCCCGCCGACGCAAGAGGGCGGGAGCAGGAGAGCACCGGGCCGGTGCCCGCCCCGGTCCTCGGGGTGCCGCCCCAGCGGTGCGAGCTGCGAGCCGTGCCGCTCGCGGAGCCGGCCCCCCAGGCCGCCGACGACCCCGGCCTGACCGGCCGGCGCTTCGCCCTGCTGGGGGACGGTGAGGGCGCGGCGGCCGAGGTCGTGGCACGGCTCGCCGCGAACGGCGCCGACGCCGTGGTCCTCGACCGGGGTCACCTCCTCACCACCGCCGACGGCCCCGTCGACGGGGTCGTGTACCTCGGCGCGCTGCCCGGCCCCGGCCTCCCGGTGCTGCCGGACGCCTTCCCGGTGCTCCGGGCGGCGCTCGGGTGCGGCCCGCGCCGGCTGCTCGCGGTACGGGCCGCCGACCGGACGGCGTCGCTGCGGGCCGCGGGCCTGGACGGGCTGTTCCGCAGCATCGCGCGTGAGTACCCGGACCTGCTCGCCCGCGTCGTCGGTGTCGTGGACACCGCCCCCGCAGCCGTCGCCGACGCCGTGCTCGCCGAGCTGCGCGCCCTCGAACCGGCCCCCGTCGTGCTGCGTACGGCGGCCGGAGCCCGGCAGGTGCCCGTGCTGGTGCCCGCACCCCTGGGCCCCCTCGCCACCACCGGATCCGGACCCGCGGCGGACGGCGCCGCCGAGGCGGCCGCGCTCGGCCTCGACCGGGACGCGGTGGTACTGCTCGTCGGCGGCGCCCGGGGCATCACCGCGAGGTTCGCCGCCACCCTGGCCGGCGCCTGCCGGTGCCGTGTCGAGCTGCTGGGCCGTACGCCCGCACCCACCGCGCCCGAGGACCCGCGCACCGCCGGCGCGCGCACCCCCGTCGAGCTGCGGGCGGCGCTCGCCGCGGCACCCGGCGCACCCGGGCCCGCCGGGATCAACCAGGCCGCCGGACTGCTCCTCGCCCAGCGGGAGATCACCACGACCCTCGGGGAACTCGGCGCGCTCGGCAGCGCGGCCCGCTACCGCTCGGTCGACTTCCGGGACCGGGACGCCGTCCTGCAGGCGGTCAAGGAGATCCACGCCGAGCACGGCCGGCTCGACGGAGTCGTCTTCGCCGCCGGGGTGATCGAGGACCGGCTGATCGCCGACAAGACCCCCGAGTCGTTCCAGCAGGTGTACGGCACGAAGACGGCCGGGGCCGGCGCGCTGTTCGCCGCCCTGGACGACCTGCCCGGCGAGCCCGCGTTCACCGTGCTGTTCGGCAGCGTCGCCGCCGTGCTCGGCAACCGCGGCCAGGCCGACTACGCCGCCGCCAACGACGCCCTGGAAGCGCTCGGCGCCGACCGGGCCGCCCGCACGGGCGCCCGCGTACTGACCGTCCACTGGGGCCCCTGGGCACCGTCCGGGACACACGGCGGCATGGTCGGCGCGGAACTCGGGCGCGAGTACGCCCGGCGGGGCATCGGACTGATCGACCCGGACGAGGGCACCGCGGCCCTGCTGCGGGAACTCGCCTGGGGCGAGCCGTCGGCCCGTGCCGTCGTCTACACCGCGTCGGGCTGGTGACATGACGGGACGTCACCTGCCGGTGGCCGTCACCGGGATGGCGGTGCTGCTGCCCGGCGCCCCCGGCCTCGACGCCTACTGGCGGAACCTGCGCGACGGTGCCGACGCGATCCGGGAGGTCCCCGCGGACCGCTGGGACGCCGCCTACTACCGGCCCGGCCCGCCCGCCGGGAGCGCCGCCGGCCAGGTGTACTGCCGGCGCGGCGGCTTCGTGGACGGCCTGGCCGAGATCGACGTCACCCGGTACGGCATCATGCCCGCCTCGGTACCCGGCACCGAGCCCGACCAGCTCATCGCCCTCGACGTGGCCGCCGCCGCGCTCACCGACGCGGGCGGCGAGGACCGGCTCCCGCCCCGGGACCGGATCGGGGTGGCCCTGGGCCGCGGCGGCTATCTCACGCCGGGCCTGGCCCGCCTCGACCAGCGGGTGCGCACCGCCGGACAGCTGACGCACACCCTGGGCGAGCTGTTACCCGACCTCACCGCCACCCAACTCGCCCGGATCCACGCGGCGTTCACCGAACGGCTCGGCCCCGACAGCCCGGAGTCCGCGATCGGCCTGGTGCCCAACCTCGCCGCCTCCCGCATCGCCAACCGGCTCGACCTGCGCGGCCCCGCCTACACCGTGGACGCCGCCTGCGCCTCCTCCCTGGTCGCCGTCGACCAGGCGGTCACCGAACTCGCCACCGGCCGCTGCGACCTGATGCTGGCCGGGGGAGTGCACCACTGCCACGACATCACCCTCTGGAGCGTCTTCGCCCAGTTGCGCGCCCTGTCCCCGACCCAGCGCATCCGCCCCTTCCACCGCGACGCCGACGGCATCCTCATCGGGGAGGGCACGGGCGTCGTCGTACTGAAACGGCTCGCCGACGCGGAACGCGACGGCGACCGCGTGTACGCCGTGATCCGCGGCACGGGCGTGGCCGGTGACGGCCGCACCGCGGGGCTCGTCTCACCCGATCCGGGCGGCCAGGCCAGGGCCGTGCGGCAGGCCTGGCGGGCCGCCGGACTCGACCCCGCCGCACCGGACTCGCTCGGCCTGCTGGAGGCACACGGCACCGCCACTCCCGCCGGGGACGCGGCCGAACTCGCCACGCTCGCCGACGTGTTCGGGCCCCACCCGGACCACGGCGCCGACGACGCCGCGCGCCCGGTCCTCGGCTCGGTGAAGTCGATGATCGGCCACACCATGCCGGCCGCCGGGGTCGCCGGACTGGTCAAGGCCGTCCTCGCCCTCCACCACGGCACCCTGCTGCCCACCCTGCACTGCGACACCCCCCACCCCGCGCTCGCCGCCACCCGCTTCCGCACCCTGGACCACGCCCGTCCCTGGGAGGCCGGCCCACGACAGCCGGTCCGCCGAGCCGCCGTCAACGCCTTCGGCTTCGGCGGGATCAACGCCCACGTGGTGCTGGAGGAAGCACCGGGCAGCCGTTCCGTGCCGCGTACGCGCTCCCGGCCCGCCCCCGCTTCCGTGCGGGTCGGCGAGCCCGAGCGGATCCTGCTGCTCGCCGCCGGCAGTGTGGCGGACCTCGCCTCGCTACTGCACGCCGACGACCCGGCCGTCCTCGGCGCCGGTCTCGACCCGGCCCGCGCGCACCCCGACGCCGGGCCGGTCCGGCTCGGGATCGTCGAGCCGACCGCCAGACGGCTCGCGCTGGCCCGCCGCGCCGTCGCCAAGGGGCGCGCCTGGCAGGGGCGCGGCGATGTGTGGTTCCGCCCGGGGCCGCTGCTCGGGCGGACCGGCGGCCGGCTCGCGTTCGTCTTCCCCGGCCTCGAAGGCGACTTCGCGCCCCGCACCGACGACATCGCCGCCCACTTCGGCCTCACCCCGCCGACCGGCACACACGTCCGGGTCGGTGACGTCGCGCGGCACGGCTTCGGGGTCGTCGGCGTGGGCCGGCTGCTGGACCAGGCGTTGCGCCGGATGGGTGTCGTACCGGACGCGGTGGCCGGGCACAGCGTCGGCGAGTGGACGGCCATGGTGGCGGCCGGACTGTACGCAACCGGGCAAGTCGACGCCTTCATGGCCGAGTTCGACCCCGACGCGGTCACCGTCCCCGGACTCGCCTTCGCCGCCCTCGGAACCTCCGCCGCCCATGTCCGCGACGCGCTCGCCGAGTCCTGGGCGGACTCCGGGATCGTGCTCTCCCACGACAACGCGCCCCGCCAGTCCATGGTCTGCGGACCCGGCACGGCCGTCGAGGAGTTCGTGCGGTCCCTGCGCGCGCAGGGGGTGATCTGCCAGGTACTGCCCTTCCGCTCCGGCTTCCACACGCCGATGCTGGAGCCGTACCTCGCGCCCATCGCGGAGGCCGCCGACCGCCTCCGCCTCCAGCCGCCGACCGTACCGGTGTGGTCCGGGACGACCGCCGCGCCCTTCCCCTGGGACGAGCGGGCGGTGCGCGAGCTGTTCGTACGGCACCTGCTGGAACCCGTCCGCTTCCGCGAGCTGACCGAGGCGCTCTACGCCACCGGGCACCGCGTCTTCGTCCAGGCCGGCCCCGGCCGGCTCACCTCCCTGATCGGCGACACCCTCGGAGAGCGCGACCACCTGGCCGTCGCCGCCAACACGCCCGAGCGCAGCGGTATGTCCCAACTGTGCCGTGTGACGACGGCGTTGTGGGCCGCCGGGGCGCCCGTGACGCCCGCGGTGCCGGCGCCCACCGCGGGGCCGCCCGTCGCGCCGGCCCACCGGCGCCACCCCGTCCGGCTCGACCTCGGCGCCGCCCTGGTCTCGCTGGACGGGCCCCTGCTCGACGAACTCCGCACGGAACTGCACGCGGGGCCCCATGCCGTGCACCCGACTCCTCCGGCCCACGTGCGACCAGCCACCGTGCACACGGGGCCTCCGGCCGCCCCGGCGTCACACGGCCCCGGACCGGTTGCCCCGCACCGCATGCCGGCGGACCACGCGGGAACACCGGCCGCGCACCCGGCCCGCCTGAGATCAGCCCCCGCGCACCGCTCGACACCGCCGGCCGTGCCGCTCGCGCCTCCGGGGCACCCGGCACCGAACGTCGCACCAGCTCCACCCCCGAGCCCCCCGAGCGAACCGGGCCTCGGCGAACTCGACGGGCTCGTCGCGCGCTTCCCTGCCGCCGCCGAGCTGGCCGCGCTGCTGCGGGACACCGCGGACACGGCGGCGCAGCTGATCAGCGCCGCCCACCGCAGGACCCCCGGCGCCGCCGCACCCGCTCCCGCAGGGCCCACCGCGACCACCCTCACCGTCCACGTCTCCCCTGACACCATGCCGCACCTCCTGGACCACTGCTTCTTCCCGCAGCGCCCCGGCTGGCCGGACGTGGCGGACCGCTGGCCGGTGGTCCCGGCCACCACGATCGTCCAGCACATGATGGACGCGGCGGAGAGGGCGGCACCCGGCCTGCGGGCGATCGCCGTGCACGAGGCCCGCTTCGACCGCTGGCTCACCGCCACACCCCCCACCGACCTGCAGATCACCGTCACCCCGGCCCCTGGCCACCCTCGCCCCCTGACCGCCCCCGCCTCCGGCCGCCCCGTCACCGCCCCGCCCGCCGGGCACTCCCACCGCGTCACCGTCGCCTTCGGCGCCACGGCGCGCGCTGTCGTCGAGCTCGCTCCGGGGCACCCGGTTCCGCCCCCGGCCAGTCCCCTCGGGGACGCCCCCGAGTGCCGTCCCGAGCACACCGCGGCCCAGCTCTACCGCGATCGCTGGATGTTCCACGGCCCCGGTTTCCAGGGCCTGACCGAGCTCACCGCCATCGGTGAGCGGCACATCCGTGGAATGATCACCGTGCCCGCCGCCCCCGGTGCCCTGCTCGACAACGTGGGGCAGCTCCTCGGCTACTGGATCATGGCGACCCGCAGCGAGCGGACCGTCGTCTTCCCGGTACGGATGCGGCACATGCGGTTCCACGGCCCGCACCCGGCCCCCGGCACGGAGGTCGGCTGCGTGCTGCGGATCACCTCCCTCACGGACACCGTCCTGGAGGCCGACGCGGAGCTGACCGTCGGCGGCAGGGTGTGGGCCGTGATCGGCGGCTGGCAGGACCGTCGCTTCGACAACGACCCGACCACCCGGCCCGTGGAACGCTTCCCCGACCGCCACACCCTGTCCCAGGCCATGCCCGGCGGCTGGGCGCTGGTGCACGAACGCTGGCCGGATCTCGCCTCCCGAGAGCTGATCATGCGCAACTCGCTCGGTGGCGCCGAGCGCGCCGAGTACGCCGCCCGCCCACCGCGCGGCCGCCGGCAGTGGCTGCTCGGCCGCATCGCCGTCAAGGACGCCGTACGGCAGTGGCTCTGGCAGCACGGCGAGGGGCCGCTCTTCCCGGCGGAACTGCGGGTCCACAACGACGAGCTGGGGCGCCCGTGCGTCACCGGCGTGCACGGCCGCGACCTGCCCCCACTGGACGTCTCGCTCGCCCACCGCGCCGAGTCGGGCGTGGCGATCGTCCGGCCGCACACCCCGCGGCCCGGTCCCGGCATCGACATCGAGGAGGTCACCGAGCGCGATCCGGCGACCCTCGCCACCGCGCTCGGCCCGGCCGAGCTGCGCCTGCTGCGCGCCCGCGCGGCGGACGCCCCGGATCTGCAGGCCCTGTGGTTCACCCGGTTCTGGGCCGCCAAGGAGGCGGTCGCCAAGGCCGAGGGCGTGGGATTCGGTGGCCGGCCACGGGACTTCGCGGTGCTGCAGACGGCCCCGGACGGCAGCCGGCTGCTCGTCTCCGGGCGCCTGGAACGCGTCTACACCGTGCACTGCGCGCCGGCGGCCAATCCGCCCGCCCTGCCCGACCGCGCCTACGTGGTGGCCTGGACGACCGGGCCCGGAGCCGACGACGAACACCCCCGCGACGCAGCCGAGGAGCACCCCCGATGAACCCCAGCCACCCGGTCCCGACGAACCCCGCCCACCCGGCCCCCGCCGCACCCGCCCACCCGGGCCCCGCCGCACCCGCCCACCC
>NZ_BMTD01000029.1:68746-85241 GCF_014649495.1 Streptomyces filipinensis
CCCACCCGGTCGCGGTGCAGCCCACCGCCGACGCCGTGCTCGCCGACGTCACCGGCATGCTCCGCACGGTGCTGGCGGAGTACGGCGACGACGACGTGGTGATCGGCCTGTCCACCACCTTCAACCGCGACCTGGAACTGGAGAGCATCGACCTGGTCACCCTCGCCGGACTGCTGGAGGAGCGGTACGGGCAGCGGGTCAACCTCGCCGAGTTCCTGGCCGGCATGGAGTTCGACGAGATCATCGAGCTGACCGTCGGCCGGCTCGTGGAGTACGTGGTGTGGAGCCTGAAGACCACACAGGCGGGCTGACCCATGGCGATGGTCGACGCCCGCGGCATCCGGCTGCACGTCCAGCGCATGGCACCCGCCGGCGACAGCACCCCGCGCGGGACGGTCGTCCTGGTGCACGGGCTGCTCACCGACAGCCTGGCCAGCTACTACTTCACCGTCGCACCCGCCTTCGCCGCGGCCGGACTCGACGTCGTCATGTACGACCTGCGCGGGCACGGACGCAGCGAGCGCCCCCCGGACGGCTACACCCTCGACCACAACATCGACGACCTGGAGGCGCTCCTCGACCGGCTCGCCGTCACCGGCCCGGTCCACCTCGTCGGCAACTCCTACGGCGGCACCATCGCCTTCGGCTTCGCCGCCCGGCACCCGGAGCGAGCGGCCGGCCTGGTGCTGATCGAGTCCGAGCCCGCGACCGCCGCGTGGGCGGCGAAGCTCGGCCGCATCCTGGACCGGGTCATGACCGAACTCGCGCACAACGAGCCCGACGCCGTCGCCTGGATCACCGCCCACCGGGGCCACAACACCGCCCGGCTGGCGAAGGGCGCGGCCCGGCTCGCCCGCGAGACCACCCTCGGCCGGGACATCCCCGCCAGCCGCGTGCTGACCGAGGCCGCCGTCAGAGCCGTACGCTGCCCGGTCCTCGGCGTGTACGGGGGTGAGTCGGACCTCGCCGGCCTGGTGCCGCTGATGCGGGCGCTGCTGACGGACTACCGGGCGGTGGTGCTGCCCGGGTACGAGCACTCGGTGCTGGTGGAGGCGCCCACGGCCGTGGGCGGACACATCCTGGACCTGATCCGCGCCGGGGCGGGTGTCCCATGAGTGCCTTCCTCTTCGTCGTGCCGCCGCTGACCGGGCATGTCAACCCGGCCGTGGGCGTGGCCGCCCGGCTCACCGGGCGGGGCCACCGGGTGGCCTGGGTGTGCGCCGACCCGGCACTGGCGCGGCGGCTCGCGGGCGCGGACGCCGAGGTGTTCGGGTGCGCGGGCCCGGTGCCGGGCGCCGAGGGCGCCGTACGACCGCCGGACCTGAGAGGCGCCGAGGCGCTGAGGTTCCTGTGGGAGGCGTATCTCCTGCCGCTCGCCCGCGCCATGGCGCCCGGTGTCCGCGCCGCGGCCGCGGCGTTCCGTCCGGACGTGGTCGTGGCCGACCAACAGGCCTTCGCCGGCGCCCTGGTGGCGGACGACCTGGGGCTGCCGTGGGCCACCTCGGCCACCACCTCGGCCGAGTTCTCCGGCGCCTACGACGGCCTGCCGAAGGTCGCCGAGTGGCTGCGGGACCGCCTGACCGAACTGCGCGACCGCATCGGCGACCCCTCCGGCACCGCCGACCCGCGGTCCTCACCGCACCTCCTGCTGGTCTTCAGCATCCCCGAACTCATCGGCCCTCAGGCTCCGTTGGCGCCGCACATCCACTACATCGGTCCCTCGCTCACGGGCCGCCCGGCCGGCCCCGGCTTCCCCTGGGAACGACTCGACCAGGCCCGGGCGAAGGTCCTGGTGACCCTGGGCACGGCGAACACCGACGTGGGCGGCCGGTTCCTCGCCGAGTGCCGCACCGCCCTGCGGGCACGCGCCGACCACGTACAGGCGGTGATCGTCGACCCGGGTGGCGCCCTCGGGGCGCCTGCCGACGACAAGGACGTCCTGGTCCTCCCGGCCGTCCCCCAACTCCCCCTGCTGGCGCGGATGGACGCCGTCGTCTGCCATGCCGGACACAACACCGTGTGCGAGGCCCTGTGGCACGGCGTGCCGCTCGTCGTCGCGCCGATCCGTGACGACCAGCCCGTGGTGGCCGGACAGGTCGTGGACGCGGGTGCCGGTGTCCGCCTCCGCTTCGGCCGGGTCCGTGCGGACCGGCTGGGCGCGGCCCTCGACACCGTTCTCACCGACCCCGCCCACCGGGCCGCCGCCGCCCGGATCCGCACCGCGTTCCGTGCGGCGGGCGGCGCCCAGGCCGCGGCGGCCCACCTCGAACGACTCGCAGCGGAGAGCCGATGAGCGATCAGCACGGCAAGAGCCACGAGAACGAGAGCCACGAGAACGAGAGCCACGAGAACGCGAGTGGCAAGGGCAAGCGGGGGAACACCGACGCGGCTCGCATCGCCGCCCTGCGCCCCGCCTACCGAAGGGACCTGGCCGCAGGAACCGGCCGCTTCTTCGCAGCCCCGAGCGAGACCTGCCCCTGGTGCGGCTCGGACCGTCTCGTCACCCGCCTGCGCACCACCGACCTGCTCCAGCACAAGCCCGGCCGCTTCACCCTCGACCGCTGCGCCGGCTGCGACCACACCTTCCAGAACCCCCGGCTGACCGAGGAGGGCCTGGAGTTCTACTACCGCGACTTCTACGACGGCCTCGGTGAACAGCGCATGAGCGGCACCTTCGGCGGCCGTACCGCCATGTACCGGGGCCGCGCCGAAGCCATGGCGGCGCACGACCCCACCCCGAAGGCCTGGCTGGACGTCGGCACCGGGCACGGCCACTTCTGCGCGGCCGCCCGCAGCGTCCTGCCCGGCACCTCCTTCGACGGGCTCGACTTCACCGACGGCGTCGAACTCGCCGCCCGCGAGGGCCGCGTGGACCACGCCTACCGCGGCGCCTTTCCCGCGCTCGCCCCCGAACTCGCCGCCCGCTACGACGTGGTGAGCATGTTCCACTACCTGGAGCACAGCACCGACCCGGACCGCGAACTGCGCGCCGCCCACGAGGCCCTACGCCCCGGCGGCCACCTCCTCATCGAGGTGCCGGACCCGGAGAGCCGCTACGCCCGGCTGCTCGGCCGCTGGTGGCTGCCCTGGCTGCAACCGCAGCACCTGCACTTCATGCCGGTCGCGGGTCTCCGGCGGCGGCTCACCGAGCTGGGCTACACGGTGGTCGCCGAGCAGCACGCCGAAGCGCACGACCCGGTCGACCTGCTCGCCGCCGTCTGGCTGGCCCTGGACCA
Organism: Streptomyces filipinensis; assembly: GCF_014649495.1. GTDB lineage: Bacteria > Actinomycetota > Actinomycetes > Streptomycetales > Streptomycetaceae > Streptomyces > Streptomyces filipinensis. The sequence goes on from NZ_BMTD01000029.1 coordinate 71,983, forward strand.
CACCGCCCCGCGCGAGGACGCCCCCTGGCTGCCCGAGCCGCCCGGCGCCGTGCGCCGGGCCGCGCGCACCGCGGTTCTCCTCGCGGGGGTGCCCGCCCTCCTGACCGCGACGCTCCTCGACCGGTTCGCGGTGCGCCCCCTGGCCCAGCGCCTCGGCCTGTGCAACGCCTACCGCCTGGCGGCCCGCCGCGAGTGACCGGGGCTCACAGCACCTTCGCGCGGATGAGTGCCGACAGCAGCAGGGAACCCGGCAGCAGCGGCACCCAGTCGGTCAGCATCCGGTAGCCGATGACCGTCGCCGCGGCCAGTGCCGGCGGGGAGCCGAAGGCGACCAGCGTCCACCCCAGCGCCGCGTCCACCGCGAGCCCGCCCGGCGCCGGCACCGCCCCGACGGCCGTGCCGGCCGCGAGATAGGCGAGCACCACGTGCGTCCAGGGCAGCTCCAGGCCGAGCGCGGCACCGACACAGGCGAGGGTGGTCCCCTGCACCAGCGGCATCGCGACCGCGCCGCCCCACAGCGCGACCACCCGGGCGGGCCGGGTGTGCACCTCCCGCGCATCGGCGAGGGCGGTGCGCAGCAGCCCGGTCACCGGCCGCCAGAGCGGTCGTACGACCCTCAGCAGCACCCCGGCCACCGCGACGACCCCGCCTGTGACACAGACGACCGGCACCACCGTCCGCCCGTCCGGCACCAGATCGCCCAGTCGCCGCCAGGCCGGTGACGCCGCCAGGAACACCAGCAGCACCACGGTCTTCGCCCCGGACTTGGCCACCGAGTACAGCCCGATCGACGCGGTGGCCCGGGCGGCCGGCACCCCGCGGCCCCGCAGGAAGCGCAGCGTGACGGCATGGGCGCCGAGCCCGCCCGGCAGCACGTGGTTGGCGGCACCGGCCGCGAACTGCGAGGCGAGCAGCAGTCCGGGTGGCAGGCGGTCCGGCAGGGCGCCCTGCCGGACACACGAGGCCGCCACACAGTTCAGGACCGTGAGGCCGGCCCCGGCCAGCAGCCACCACGGGTCGGCCGCGAGGAGCCGCCGGACGCCCTCGTACATCACCGGCCGGTTGACGACGGCCCAGCCGCCGGCCAGCAGCAGCGGAGCCAGGCACAGGACGAGCCGTAGGCGCCGGGCCCCCAGGGGGGACGGGGGCCGGGCGGCGGTCCGCGGGCCGGTTCCCGGCGGATCACCGGAGTCGGCGGACCCGGCGGCCGGGGGAGCCGCGGTCCGGGAGCGCGGCGGAGGGGACGGGGACACTGAGGGCACGGGGACGTCGTCCTTCCGCAGCGGGCCCCGCGGCGGGGGCCTGGGGGAGGCGGGTCGGGCGAAACCGCGGGGGAGCTTTCCCCTCCCGTGTGACACCGGGGTGTCCGGAAGCCGAAGGAGCGAGGGCGGGACGGTGCCGCCGGGCGGGTGCGCGCGGGCCTCCGTTCACCGCCGACCAGGTAGCCTTCCCTTGGGGCGCGCTTTACATGCGGCGCCCTGGAAGAGCAGGACGGCGACAGGGGAGGAACCGGCGGTGCACGTCCAGGAATGGCTCGACTCGGTGCCCGCGGCAGCTGTGTACGCCGTGGTGGCCCTGGTGATCGGTCTGGAGAGCCTGGGCATCCCGCTGCCGGGCGAGATCGTTCTGGTCTCGGCGGCGCTCATGTCCTCCCAGCACTCCGGCATCAACCCGATCGTCCTCGGCGCCTGTGCCACCGCCGGTGCCGTGATCGGCGACTCGATCGGCTACGCCATCGGCCGCAAGGGCGGCCGCCCGCTGCTGGCCTGGCTGGGCAGGAAGTTCCCGAGGCACTTCGGTGAGGGCCATGTGGCCACCGCCGAGCGGTCGTTCGAGAAGTGGGGCATGTGGGCCGTGTTCTTCGGCCGCTTCATCGCCCTCCTGCGCATCTTCGCGGGCCCCCTCGCGGGCGTCCTCCACATGCCGTACTGGAAGTTCCTGATCGCCAACGTCCTCGGGGGCATCTGCTGGGCGGGCGGCACCACGGCCGTCATCTACTACGTGGGCGTGGTGGCCGAGGACTGGCTGAAGAAGTTCTCCTACGTGGGCCTCGCGGCGGCGGTCCTGGTCGGCCTGGCCTCCGTGCTGCTCGTCAAGCGCAAGGCGAAGAAGGCCCAGCAGCAGGACCGGGAAGCAGAACCCGTCGGCGCCGGGGAGTAGCAGGCGCCCCGGAAGGGGCGGGGCCGTGTCGGTGTGCGGCCGCGCCGCGGGGGCGCGAGCAACCCGCACCCGCGCGCGCCGGACGGCCTACTCATGCACCCCGCGGTGCGCCTTGGCCAGCTCCGCGTACATGGTGCCGTTGAGAGTCACCCCCTGCTTCTCCTCCTCACTCAGCTCCCGCCGCACCTTCGCCGGCACCCCCGCCACCAGCGACCCCGGCGGCACCACCATCCCCTGCGGCACCAGAGCCTGCGCGGCGACCAGCGACCCGGCCCCGATCACGGCCCCGTTCAGCACGGTGGCCCCCATCCCGATCAGGCAGTCGTCCTCCACGGTCGCCCCGTGCACGACGGCGTTGTGCCCGATGGACACCCGCTCGCCCACGCTCACCGGGAACCCGGGATCGGCGTGCAGGGTGACGTTGTCCTGCACGTTCGCCTGCGCACCCACGGTGATCTTCTCGACGTCCCCGCGCACCACCGCGCCGTACCAGACACTGGCCCCCGCGTGCAGCGTGACATCGCCGATGACCGAGGCCGTGGGGGCCACGAACGCCTCCGGACCGATGTGCGGCTCCTTGCCCCCGATACCCACGATCAGCGCCTGCTGCGTCATCACCGTCTCCTCCATCCGTAAGTACCCGCACGGTACGACACGGCGTGGGGCAAAGATCACAGCAGCCCACCCTCTCGCCGGGGACAACCGGTGAGTAACGTGACCCCGTGCCGAAGCCCAAGAACACGTTCTCATCCTGGCGTCGCCGTGTGGCGCAGCGCATGGTGCACGCGGCCTGGGCCTGGGCGCAGCGCGCGGGCTCCGTCACCGCCGACCGCCCCGGCCGCCTGAACTTCGGCTCGATCGGCGAGGCCACCCAGCTCGCCTTCCCGCTCGGCACGGTCTTCGGCGAACCCTGGATCCACCTGGGCTCGTACTGCATCATCGCCGAGCAGGTCACGCTGACCGCCGGTCTGATGCCGGACCTGGACCTCGGCCCGGACCCGATCCTGCGCATCGGCGACGGCGTGGTGCTCGGCCGCGGCAGCCATGTCATCGCGGACACGACGGTCACCATCGGCAGCGACTGCTACTTCGGCCCGTACGTCTACGTCACCTCCACCAACCACTCCTACGACGACCCGCACCAGCCCATCGGCAGGCAGTGGCCCCGCATGGAGCCCGTGGAGATCGGCCCGGGCTGCTGGATCGGCACCGGCGCGGTGATCCTGCCGGGCGCGCGGATCGGCCGGAACGTGGTCGTCGCGGCCGGTGCCGTGGTCCGCGGCACGGTGCCCGATCACGCCGTGGTCGCCGGGGCGCCGGCCCGGGTCGTCCGGCGCTGGACACCCGAGCAGGGCTGGCAGCCGCCCCTCAGGACCCCGGCACCCGTGCCGATCCCGGACGGGATGACACCGGAGCAGCTGCGGGCCCTGGCGGAGCTGGACGAGGACGGGGTGGCCCGGCTCGCGGAACTGGAGACCGAGGGCTGACTCAGCCGGTCGCCAGCAGCAGTGTGCCGACCAGTGCCAGGCCCGCGCCCGCCGCCTGGATCGCGCGCAGCCGCTCGCTGAGGAAACCGCGCGCCGCCAGCGCGGTCACCACCGGATACAGCGAGGCGAGCACGGCCGCCACGGTGACCGGACCGTGCTGGGCGGCGATGGCGTAGGTGCCGTTGGCGGCCACGTCGGCGAGCCCGACGAAGGCCAGCGCGGGCAGGGAGGCCCAGGGGAAGCCGCCCTCCGGCAGCGCACGGCCGCCGCGCCGGACGGAGACGGCGAGTGCCGCGCCGCCCACCGCGACGTTCGTCAGCCGCTGCACGAACAGGGCCAGGAAGAGGCCGGTGACGTTCGTCGACGCCTCCGTGATCAGGGCGAACACCGTGCCGAAGCCCAGGGCCGCGACCAGCGTGAGCAGGATGGTGCGCCGTTGTACGGCCGCGCCGCGCAGCTGGGGGCCGCCCGCGAGGACGACACCGGTGACGGCGACCGCGATGCCCGCGACCTGGAGCAGCCCGGGCCGCTCGCCGAGGACCAGCCCGACGCCGACCGGCACGGCCACGCTCAGCGTCGCGAGCGGCGAGACGACCCCCATGGGGCCGAGCGCGAGGGCCTGGTAGAAGGAGAGCAGGGCGACCGGTCCGACGAGGCCCGCGGCGAACGCGAACCACAGACGGGGTCCGGCCTCGCCCCACGCGCCCGTCGCGACGACGATCGCGCCCAGCACCGCCGCCGCGACGGCCTGCGAGACCACCACGACCGTCAGCGCGGGCGTCCGTCGTGTCAGCAGCCCGCCGCCGAAGTCGGCCAGCCCCCACAGGAGGCTGGTGGTCAGGGCGAAGAATGCTGTCACGGCCGGCCTCGCAGTACAGTTCGATGAACGATCAGGTACAGCCCACCGTAGTTCAGTTCAGTGAACCCTGTCATCCCATATATTGAACCCTCATCGATGGACGTGATGTGTCGGACCTCGACCTGCTGACCCAGTCACTGGCGCGCAACGTCAAGCGCTGGCGCACCGAGCGCGGCTTCACCCTGGACGCGCTCGCCGCACGCGCGGGAGTCAGCCGCGGCATGCTCATCCAGATCGAGCAGGCCCGGACGAACCCCAGCATCGGCACCGTCGTCAAGATCGGCGACGCGCTCGGCATCAGCATCACCACCCTGCTCGACTACGCGCAGGGTCCCGCCGTCCGCATCGTCCCCGCCGAGCAGGCCGTACGGCTGTGGCACACCGACGCCGGCAGCTACAACCGCCTCCTGGCCGGCACGGAGGCACCCGGTCCGCTGGAGATGTGGGACTGGCGCCTGATGCCCGGCGAGCAGAGCCCCTCCGAGCCGCACCCGGTGGGCACGGTCGAACTCGTCCACGTCACCGCCGGAGAGCTGACCCTCACCGTGGACGGCGTCAAACACCTCGTGCCGACCGGTGCGAGCGCCACGTTCGAGGCGAGCACCTCGCACACGTACGGCAACGAGGGCGACGTCCCGATGGAGATGGTGATGGCCGTCTCGGTGCCGCCGGTACGCTGAACCGCGCCCCGGCGGGGCGGCACCAGAACGGTGGAGCAGTTGCGCCAGGAGGCAGCCGTCGTCGCACCGCCCTGTGTCCTCGTCGGCAGCGGACGGCGGCGTGGCAGGCTGCGGGTCCCCGGCGAGGCCCTCGCGGAACTCCCCGGCGCGGTGGTGCTGGAGGGCCTCGGCGCCGGCCGAGCCGTGCGGTCCGCGGGGCAGGACCCCTTACGCCGTCAGATGGTGGGCCAGCGCCAGATGCGGATCCCGCTCGCCCGGCGCCGGCGCCGGGTCGGCGTGGACCAGGGCGGCCGTCAGCCTCGGTACGGCGTGCAGCAGGGCGTGTTCGGCGTCGACGGCGATCGCGTGCGCCTGCCGGAGCGTCGCCTCGCCGTCCACCACCACCGAGAGTTCGGCCCGCAGCCGGTGTCCGATCCAGCGCAGCCGCAGCTCACCCACCTCACGCACGCCCGGCACCGCCCGCACCGCCCGCTCGGCCCGGTCCACCAGCGCCGGATCGACGGCGTCCAGCATCCGCCGGAACACCTCCCGCGCCGCGTCCCGCAGCACCAGGACGATCGCCGCGGTGATCACCAGCCCCACGACCGGGTCGGCCGCCCGCCAGCCCAGGGCCGACCCTCCGGCACCCACCAGCACCGCCAGCGAGGTGAAACCGTCGGTACGCGCGTGCAGCCCGTCGGCGACGAGCGCGGCCGAACCGATCTCCCTGCCCACCCGGATCCGGTACCGGGCCACCCACTCGTTGCCGGCGAACCCGACCAGCGCGGCCACCGCGACCGCCGGCAGGTGCGTCACCGGGCGCGGATCGAGCAGCCGCGCCACGGCGGCCCAGGCCGCGAAGGCCGCCGAGGCGGCGATGGTCAGCACGATGACCAGCCCCGCGAGATCTTCGGCACGCCCGTAGCCGTAGGTGAACCGCCGGGTCGCCGCCCGCCGGCCCAGCACGAAGGCGATGCCGAGCGGTAGGGCGGTCAGCGCGTCGGCGGCGTTGTGCACGCTGTCCCCGAGCAGCGCCACCGACCCGGACACGGCCACCACGGCCGCCTGCGTCAGCGCCGTCGCCCCGAGTGCGGCCAGCGACACCCACAGCGCCCGCATCCCCCGCGCCGAGGCCTCCATGGCCGGGTCCAGCCGTTCGGCGCTGTCGTGGGAGTGCGGGGTGAGCAGATGCGCGAGGCGGTGCCGGAGGCCGGCGGTGCCGGTGCGGCCTTCGTGGTGGGCGTGGCCGTGGGCGGGGCCGTGCTCGGGTCTGTGGTCATGGGCAGGTCCGTGCCGATGAGGGTGCCGGTCGCTCACGGGGATCCCCTTCCGGTGTGCGGAGTGGACGCATGGCGCCCACCGGACCATTATGTGCGTATGAGCGCACGCATGCACCTGTCACCTGCGCACCATGCGCACCCGCGCAGCCCGGGCGAGGAACAGTTCGCGCTCGCCGCCGAGCTGATGGCCCTGCTCGGCGACCGCACCCGCCTCGCCCTGCTGTACGCCCTGTCGGCCGGCGAGGCCGACGTCACGACGCTCACCGATGCCTGCGGCGCGGCCCGCCCCGCCGTCAGCCAGCACCTCGCCCGGCTGCGGCTCGCGGGCCTGGTGAAGACCCGCAAGGAGGGCCGCCGGGTGATCTACTCACTGCCGCACGGACACCTGCGCCGGCTGGTCGAGGAGGCACTGAAGACGGCGGACCACCACCTCGCCGAAGGGCGCACGGGCAGTCAGTAGGCGGCCGCCGTGCCGAGGTACTGCTCGGCGAAGGCCGCCGCCGCGGTCGGCGAGGTGAACAGCCGGCGCAGCCTGGCCAGGGTGGTGCCGGCGCGGAACGGGTCGCCCGACGCGACGCCGTGGTAGATGTCCGACAGCCACTGTGAGAACTCCTGGTAGTCCCACACCCGGCGCAGACACGCCGCCGAGTAGCCGTCCAGCGGGCCGTGGTCGCCCCGCGTGACGTACGCGGTGAGCGCGTCGCCCAGCAGGAAGGCGTCGTGCAGGGCGAGGTTCATGCCCTTCGCCGCGATGGGCGCGACCAGGTGACCGGCGTCCCCGGCCAGGAACAGCCGCCCGTGGGCGACGGGTTCCACGACGTAGTGGTGCATGTCCAGAACGCGCTTCTCGATCAGCCGGCCCTCGGTCAGAGCGGGCGCTCCGGCCGCGGCGAGCCGCTCGCGCAGCTCGGTCCAGACCCGCTCGTGCGGCCAGTTCCGGGGATCGTCGCCGGGCGGGCACTGCAGGTAGAAGCGGGTCATCTCGGGGCCGCGGGGCATCTGCCCGGCGAAACCGCGCGGGTGGACGCCGAAGAGGACGCAGTCCGTGGAGGGCGGTACCTTTGCGAGCAGCGCCAGCCAGCCGATACCGTCGTCCTGCCGGGCGATCCGCCTGTGCTGCGGGGGTATCGCGTCCCGCGTCACCCCGCGTGCCCCGTCGCAGCCCGCGACGAAGTCGCAGCGCAGCCGCCGCCGCTCACCCGTGTCCGGGCACCGGTACGAGACCGCCGGCCGGTCCGAGTCCAGGTCGTGCAGCCGTACGTCACGCACCCCGAAGCGGATGTCGCCGCCGCGCACGTCGGCGTACTCCCGCACCAGGTCGGTCACCAGCCGGGGCTGTGGGTAGACGTAGTGGTGACCGCCGGTCAGGTCGGCGTAGGCGAAGCGGTGTCGCTCGCCCTCGAAGCGGAACTCGCAGGCGCTGTGCGACTCGGCCCGCTCGGGCAGCCGCTCGGACAGCGCGCGCCGGTCGAGCTCGCGCACCGCCCACTCCTCCAGGACACCGGCCCGGGGCCGCGTCTCGATGAACTGCCTGCTCTCGGTCTCCAGGACGACACAGTCGACGGAGGCGGCCCGCAGGATGCCGCCGACGGTGAGTCCGGCGGGTCCGGCGCCCACGACGACGACCGTACGGCGTTCCTCGGGCGCGGAGCCGGGGTGGGGGGAAGGGAAGATCACCCCCGCATTATGACGGTGTCCCGTCAGCCATGGCTCTGCTGACGGGACACCTGGTGGGGGAGTGGCTCAGTGGGCCGGGGCGTCGGTGACGACGACCTCCTCGATGTCGCGCTCGATCTGCTCGGGCTTGGAGGCGGTCGCCTTGGCCCAGTAGTAGACGCCGAGCGAGAACACCGCGACGACCAGGATGTCCCACCACAGCGGCAGGTCACCGGTACCACCGAAGGTGCTCAGGTAGGACATCACACCGATGCCCGCCAGGTAGGGGAGCAGCCACTGCGCGGCCTTGAAGTCCAGCCGAGGCGCGTTGGGCAGGTTCTTGCGGATCGCGTACCAGGCGTACGAGCCGAGCAGCACGTAGCCGATCAGGATCGCGAAGCCCAGGCGCCACAGGGTGTCCCAGCCGGACCAGAAGATGATCAGGTTGGCGACCACGAAGGACAGCGGCGAGATGACCTTGCCGAAGGGCAGGCGGTACGGACGCTCGTGGTTCGGCAGCCGGTCGGCGAAGACGCCGTAGGCCAGCGGGGCGCCCGCGTACATCAGCACGCTCGCCGAGGTGATGAAGCTGACCAGCGTCTGCCAGCTCGGGAACGGCAGGAAGCAGATCACACCGGTCACGAACGAGATCGCGAGACCGAACCACGGCACACCGCGCTTGTCCGTCTTGGCGAACACCTTCGGCGCGTAGCCGTTCTTGGCCAGGCCGTAGGAGATGCGGGAGGTGGCGGTGGTGTAGATCAGGCCGGTGCCACCGGGGGAGATGATCGCGTCGGCGTACAGGACCCAGGCCAGCCAGCCCAGGCCGACCAGCGAGGCGAGACCCGCCCAGGGGCCGCTGATGCCGGCGTAGGCCAGGTTCGCCCAGCCCTTCGCGAAGGAGGCGTGCGGCAGGGCGGCGATGAACACGACCTGGAGCAGGACGTAGATCACGGCGCCGATGGCGACCGAGCCGAGCGTGGCGCGCGGCAGGTCACGCTTCGGGTTGCGGCTCTCGCCGGCCAGCTGGATCGCCTGCTCGAAGCCGAGCAGCGCGAAGATGATGCCGCTGGAGCTGATCGCGGTGAGGACACCCTTGGCGCCCATCGGCGCGAAGCCCTCGGAGGTGAAGTTGGCCGGGTGGAAGTTGCCGATCGCGATGATGAAGATCGCCGCGAGCGGGACCGCGATCTTCCACCAGGTGGCGGCGCTGTTGGTGTGGGCCAGGACGCGGACGCCGAGGAAGTTGACCGCGACGAACACGGCCATGAGGATCACCGCGACGGTGATGCCGCTGGCCGTCAACGTGCCGTTGGCGTTCTGCAGCCCGTCGGCGAAGTGCCAGTGCTTGGCATAGCCGATCATGGCCTCGACCTCGATCGGCGCCACGGTCGCGGCCTGGAGCCAGGAGAACCAGCCGAAGGACATGCCGGCGAGGCCGCCGAACGCGTAGTGCGGGTAGCGCGCGGTGCCGCCCGCCACCGGGAACATGCCGCCGAGCTCGGCGTGCACCAGGGCGAGCAGCACGATGGCCACCGCGCCGATCACCCACGAGATGATCGCGGCGGGACCGGCCACCGTGACTGCTTTCTCGGCACCGAAGAGCCAGCCGGAGCCGATGATGGAGCCCACCGAGGCCCACATCAGACCGATGAGTCCGACGTCGCGGCGCAGACCACCACCGGTGTCGCTTGTGGCTACCGGCGCAGCCTGGTCGACATTCGCCATGTCAAGTGGCCTCTCAGATCGTAAACGCAGGATTAACGAGCAAGGAGGCCACAGGCTAGGGACGCTTTCCTCGTCAGCAAAAGAGTGTTAACCAAAACTTGACCTGGGATCTTAGGTGTCTTGGGCGCACTCACAGTCACGGTCTTGTCACAGGTCAGACGGGTTTACGAATGTCAATATTCAGCGGCCAATTGTGAGTAGAAGGAGAGATTCGCTAGCTGAGAAGGGGAATTTCGATCGCCGGGCAGCGGTCCATGACCATGTCCAGACCGGCCGTCCGGGTCCGCTCGTAGGCGGCCGGGTCCACGACGCCGAGCTGGAACCACACCGCTCGCGCGCCCTTCGCCACGGCCTCGTCGGCCACCGCGCCGGCCAGCTCGCCGTTGACGAAGACGTCTACCACGTCGACGTCGAAGGGGATGTCGGCGAGGGAGGCGTACCCCTGTTCGCCGTGCACCGTCTCGGCCTGGGGGTGGACCGGCACGATCCGCTTGCCGAACCGCTGCAGCACCTGCGCCACCCCGTACGCGGCCCGGCTCCGGTTGGTGGACAGGCCGACCACCGCCCAGGTGTCGCCCAGCTGGGTCAGGATCCTGCGGATCGTCGCCTCGTCGCCGTACACGGCCGCCTCCTCGGTCTGCGGGGAACTGTTCGCCTGGGCAACAGCACCCACGCGGGTCCGGATTCCCGTCCCTTAGCCGCCACCATGTCCGGAATCGGCGCAAGGTGCCTGCGCAGGGCCGCTCGCCCGCCTACGCTCGCCCCGTGCTGCGCATCCTCGACGCCCGAACCGGTGAGCCCGTCCCCGCCGCGCCCGCCCGCCGCGGCCTGACCCGCATCGAGGCCTACGCCTCCGGCCTCGACCCGACCGCCCTGCGGGTGCTGCTCACCGCCGACCTCCTCGTGCGCGCCCTGGAACTGTCCGGCACGCCCGTCTGGACGATCCTCACGGCCCCGCACCGCCAGGCCGAACTCCGCGCAGCCGCGACCACCCTGTCCATCCGCCCCTTCGAGGACGGGCGCGACCTGGCGTCCGGCCTGGGGGAGGCGCAGGCGATCCATGTGACACCCGAGGGCGCGGATGTCCTCGGCGCCGGTCCGGTGATGCTGGTGGCGCCGGTGCGGTGGCGGGAGGGACCGGCCGACGGCCCGGCGCCGGCCGGGGCGCCCACAAGCGGTGGGGCGGAGCCGCCGGGGGGCGCCGGCGGCACGGGCCCGGGCGTCCCGGACGGTACGGCGCCGGGCGCCTCGGGGGCCGGGACCGCCCCCGGCCGCACTCCCGGGCCCGCGGCGCACCCCGCGTTCCCGGTGCTGCTCGCCGACCCCGCCGCCCTCCGGCTCGCCCTGTGCTCCGTCCCGCGCGGGGAAGCCGTCCGGCTGGACTCCGCCGTGCTGGGCGAGGCCGCCGCGCGGCTGGCGCGATGGCGGCGGGCCGTGGCCGGGTGGGCCCGGCAGCCGTCGCGGCCGGTGCCCGACGAGGTGCGGGCACGGCTGCGCGCCGCGTGGGAGGACGATCTCGACCTGCCCGGGGTGCTGGACGTGCTGCGGTCCGTGGAGAGCGCCCCGGACCTGCCCGACGGGGCCCGCTTCGAGACGTACGTCTACGCCGACCGCCTGCTGGCCCTGGACCTCGCCCGCGACCTCGGGAGCCTCGCGTGATCGCGCGGGCGGGCACGGGCCCGCTGCGCCGGCTGGTCGTGCTGCGGCACGCCAAGTCCGCCTGGCCCGACGGCGTCGAGGACCACCGCAGGCCGCTCGGACCGCGCGGCCTGCGGGACGCCCCGGCCGCCGGGCGCGCCCTCGCCGACGCCGACTGCCTGCCCGACCTCGCCCTGTGCTCCACGGCCGTACGCGCCCGCCGCACCTGGGAGCTGGCCTCCGCGGAGTGGGGCACTCCGCCGCCGGTGCGCTACGACCGGCGGCTGTACGCGGCCGGCGTGCCCGAGCTGCTGGAGGCGGTCCGCGAGGCGCCGCCCGAGGTGGAGACGCTGCTGGTGGTGGGGCACAACCCCGGGCTGCAGGAACTGGTGCTGGAGCTGGCCGGGGACGGTCTGGACGACACGCTGGACCGGGTGCGGACGAAGTTCCCCACGTCCGCGATCGCCGTCCTGTCCTGGTACGGTCCCGGCTGGCCGGCCCTCGGCCCCGGCGTGGCCCTCCTGACATCGCTCACCGTGCCCCGCGGGCGGAAGGAGTAGCTCCCCGGCCCGGCGCACCCCGCGGAGCGCATAGGCTGACGGGATGCAGGACGAGTACCGCACAGTCGCCCACGCGGGCGTGCACGAGATCGAGATCAACCGCTCCCGCTTCCTGTGCGCCCTCGCCCCCGCCGCCACCGAGCAGGAGGCACAGGACTTCATCGCCTCCGTGCGCAAGGAGCACGCGGACGCCACCCACAACTGCTGGGCGTACGTCATCGGCGCCGACGCCTCCGTGCAGAAGGCCAGCGACGACGGCGAACCGGGCGGCACCGCCGGTGTGCCCATGCTCCAGATGCTGCTGCGCCGTGACATGCGTTACGTCGTCGCGGTCGTCACCCGCTACTACGGAGGCGTCAAGCTCGGTGCCGGCGGGCTCATCCGGGCCTACGGCGGCGCCGTCGGCGAGGCCCTCGACACACTTGGCACGCTCACCCGCCGCCGCTTCCGGCTGGCCACGGTGACCGTCGACCACCAGCGCGCGGGCAAGGTCCAGAACGACCTGCGCGCCACCGGACGCGAGGTCCGCGACGTCCGTTACGGCGAGGCCGTCACCCTCGAGATCGGCCTGCCGGACGCCGACGTGGACGCCTTCCGCGGATGGCTCGCCGGTGTGACGGCGGGCACAGCGGACTTCGAACTGGGCGCAGAAGCCTACGGAGATGCCTGACACTTCGCCCTAGTCGGGAGCGGGTCCGGGAGCGGGTTGGCTCGTCGTGACCGCCTTCTGCGCGGGTTCTGGGAAGCGGTGAGGGTGCCCCACTGCGCACGTACCGCGGTGTACGCGGTGACGGCGGTCGCCTGCCTGCTCAGCCTCGTCGCGGGTTTCGTGCGCACCCGGCGCGCACCGATGGAGATCCCCACCCCGCGACGGGCCTGGCGGGAGCACCGTTCCCGGCAGCGCGGGAACGCCGCTTCGGCCGGTTGCGCGAGCAGGAGGAACGGGTCGAGGCCGCCCGACCGCTTCCGCCCCGGCAACCGGGCCGAGCGCCGCCACGGACGCCACATGAGCGCGAGCCCGGCCGGTTGACCAACCCGTCTGTCTCGCCGCCCAGTTGACCGGCTCGCGCGGCCCGGCGTACGCACGTCAGCGCTGCAGGGTGAGGACGCCCGGCCGCCACGGCAGTTGGTCGTAGGGGCCGGTCGCGGTGGGGGACTTGCCCTGGTAGAGGAGCTGCAGGTGGCAGGGGTCGATGGTCATGGTCTGGTCGGGGTTGGTGCGGACCAGGTCG
>NZ_BMTD01000030.1 GCF_014649495.1 Streptomyces filipinensis
TCCACGGCCCGTACGACGTCGACGTGCACCCCCTGCCCCTCCAGGATGGTGGTGCTCCGGTGGATCAACCCCTCGGTGTTGCTCGTCTCCGGCGACCGTTTGAGGGTGCAGTTGACCACCAGCGCACGCAGGTCGTCGTACCGCGCCGGGGGTGCGTCGGTGTCGGGCGACGAAGCGGTCACATGAGCCTCCCGGGGTTCTGCCGCCGCTCTGTGAAAGGCGGCTCGTTCTCACTTCGCCAGCGTGCGGTCCGACCACGGCACACGCCACCACAACACCTCCAAACGGCCACAGCGGTCCACGCCCGGTCGGCGGCGGACGAGTGGCCCCGGCAGGCAGGTGTACCTACGTTCGCCTCATGAGCACCGAAGGCGCGACCAGGTCGCGGAACACGGCAGCAGCGGACGACGTCGCACACCTGCTGGTGCGCTGTCTGCGAGCCGAAGGCGTCGAGTACGTCTTCGGGATCCCCGGCGAGGAGAACATCCGCTTCGTCGACGCCCTGAGCGGCTCCGGGATCCGGTACATCCTGGTGCGCCACGAACAGGCCGCCTCGTTCATGGCCGAGATCTACGGCCGGCTGACCGGCCGGGCCGGGGTGTGTTCGGCCACGCTGGGCCCCGGCGCGATCAACCTGCTGCTCGGCACCGCCGATGCCATGACCAACAGCGCACCGATGGTGGCCCTTGCCGCCCAGGGCTCGCTGCGCCGCACCCACAAGGAGTCGCACCAGGTCATCGACCTGGTATCGATGTTCGCCCCCGTCACCCAGTGGGCGGCCCGCGTGGAGTGTCCCGACGCGGTGCCCGAGATGACACGCAAGGCTTTCAAGATCGCGCAGAGCGAGCGCCCCGGTGCCGTGTTCCTGGCCGTGCCCGAGGACATCGAAGCGGAGCGGCCCGCCGAGCACCTGGCGCCCCTGCAGATCGACACGGTGCACGCCGACGCGCCGTCACTCACCCAGGTCGCGCGGGCGGTCGAGGTGCTCACCACGGCACGGCGTCCTGTCGTGCTGGCGGGCCACGGCGCCGCGAGAGCCCGGGCCTCGGACGCTCTCGTGCGGTTCGCCGAACGACTGAACGTCCCGGTCGCGACCACCTTCCACGGCAAAGGCGTCTTCCCCGACGACCATCCGAACGCCCTCGGCGCGGTCGGCTTCATGCGCCACGACTACAGCAACTTCGGCTTCGACACCGCCGACGTGGTGATCTGCGTCGGCTACGAGATCCAGGAATTCGATCCCGCCAAGATCAACCCCGACGGCGACAAGCGCATCGTGCACGTGCACCGCTTCCCCTCCGAGGTGGACGTACATTACCCGGTCGCAGTGGGCATCGAGGGTGACCTGTCACAGGCGCTGGACGCACTCGCTTCGGCACTGCCCGAAGGGTTCGCCTACGACTCGGAGAGCAGCGTGAAGATCCGTACGCTGCTCGACGACGAACTAGCCTACGGGCGGGACAACGACGCGTTCCCGCTGGTGCCCCAGCGTGTGGTGAGCGATGTCCGGACCGCCCTGGACCGCCACGACATCGTGCTCGCCGACACCGGCGCCGGGAAGATGTGGATGTCCCGCCTCTACCCCACCTACGAACCCGACACCTGCCTGGTCTCCAACGGCCTGTCCACCATGGGCTTCGCACTGCCGGGCGCCATCGCCGCCAAACTGGCCCGGCCCGACCGGCGCGTCCTGGCCATGATGGGCGACGGCTCCTTCCTGATGAACTCCCAGGAACTCGAAACCGCCGTCCGCGAACACATCCCCCTGGTCGTCCTCGTCCTGGTGGACGAGGAATACGGGCTGATCACCTGGAAGATGGAACTCGAACTCGGCCGCCACAGCCACACCCGGTTCACCAACCCTGACCTGGTCGCCTACGCCGAAAGCTTCGGCGCACACGGCTACCGGGTCGAGTCCGCCGACCGGCTGCTGCCGGTGCTGCGCCGCGCCCTCGACGACGAAGGCGTCTCCGTGATCGCCTGCCCCGTCGACTACACCGAGAATCTGCGTCTGACCGATCGGCTCGGCAGCCTCAGCGGACCTTTCTAACCCGCCGGCCCAGGTTCTCGACACCACAAGCCGTCCAATTGCGAGGAGCACGAGAGGCCGCCGCAGGTCAGTAACAACGGCTAACGCCTGGAGCCGCTGCTGCCTCAGCGTGACTGACGCTTTCGCTACTCGAACACGATGACGTACTCCTCGACCCGACCCAGGATCCGGTGCAGATCCATTCCACCATTGGCCCGGTTAGTCACTCTTCACATGGACCACATGCCCGGGCCACTAGATGCATAGGCTCGACTCCAATGCGGCTGAGACCACGGGCGACCTCTGCAGGGGATCCCGAGGTCGACACGTGCCTGGTTTGGATTTCCGGCCCGTACCTCCCGGTCGGCCGGACTGAGTAAGAGGACAAAGATCTGTTGTGAAGGCGTGCGGAGTATCCGGGGCCGGGAAGGAAGTCGCCCTGCTGGAGCTGTCCGAACCGTCATCTCCCGGGCCCGGTCAGATCCTGGTGGCGGTTCAGGCGGCCGGGGTCGGCCCGTGGGACGAACTGCTCAACGGCGCCGGCTGGGACGTGGGGCTGCGCCCCCCGGCGGCGCTGGGGGTGGAGGGCGCGGGCAAGGTGCTGGCCGTTGGTGCGGGTGTCACCGGGTTTGCCGTAGGCGACCGGGTGCTCGCGCACGAGGCCCCACTGCCCGGGGGTAGCGGCTTCTGGGCCGAACGCGTTCTGATCGAGGCGGATCACACGGCAGCCTGCCCACCCGGGCTGGACGCCGTGCACGCGGCGGCGCTGCCGGTCAACGGACTCACCGCCTGGCAGTCCCTGGAGAAGCTGGACCTCAGCCGAGGACAGCGGCTCCTGATCACCAACGGAGGCGGGGCCACCGGAGCCCTGGCCATCCAGCTCGCCGCGGCCCAGGGCATCGAGGTGACCGCGACCGCCTCTGCTGCCGCCGCAGAGCGCCTGCTCGGTCTGGGAGCGAGGGAGGCCGTCGACTACCACGACCCGGACTGGTCGGCCAGGGTACGCGGCGGGTTCGACGCCGCACTCACCATCGCCACCGGCACGGCGGATGCCGCCCTGCCCTTGGTCCGGGACGGCGGTCGACTGTGCTCCCTGACCTCGGACGCGCCTGCGGAGGAACGAGGCATCACGAGTTGGAACCTCTACCTCGAGCCCGACGCCGCGCAGCTTCTCCAGCTTGCGGAGCAGGTCGCCGCGGGAACCTTGAAACTCGCACCGGAACCCCTGCCTCTGAGCGAGGGACCGGCCGCGTTCGCCCGAGTGGTCACCGGACGGGCCGGCGGCAAGAAAATCGTGCTCACCCCAGCATGACCCGACCGGGCACCGCCCGATCCCGATGCTGGACCACGGTGCCCGCCGGGCGCGATCGAGAAGTCCTCAGGCTGAGGGTGGGCGACCGAGGAGGCGCTGTCAAAGTTTGCTCACTCCAGGGCCACGCCACTGCCGCCACGGCAGGACGTTACCCTCACCGCCAAACTTGACGTTCATCGCCTGGGAAACCGAGGTGTGGTGTCCACGGGTCCACGCAGTGGATGGCGTCCTTGCGCGGCTTGAGCAAGCAGCGTGGTCACCCAGAAGACTCTGGGCCGTCGGCCTTCTCGAAGCGTCGATGCCGGCGCAAGGCGTCCTGGCCCTGCCACGACTCCCCAGGTTCGATCTGCTCCTGAGTGAGCCCGGTCTCCTTGGCCAGCTCCTCCGGGTCGATCCTCCCACGGTGAGCTTCGATCGCACGGCCGATCAGCGCATCCGAATGTTCGCGTGAACACGCCGTCAGCCACCGTTTGCCATCCAATTTCGGATCATGCCCATGTATCACCGAGGAATCAGGCACCAACGCGTGGACCTCGGCCTGCCCCGAGATCGCTTCCCCGCCTAGATCACACAGTTCTGGCGGGACAGCACGCGCGCCCGGTTCACCTCTATCGGTCACCTACCCTTCCTACCCCACCACGACCGCTGAGCTTTTACGCCCCTGTGGCCTCGGCAGCCGAACCTGGAAGTCACCTTCGCCCGACTCCCCCGCAGCAGCGCCGCGCCCCCCCCCGCCATTAGCGAGTCTGGATTTTCGGCGTGCACGGGGCGCGGCCTACCGCATACCTCGCCGTCGGCTGCGTCACCTTGATCATCAGGCGGCCATTCAGAGCCAGCTCTCACCTTTCCTTGGGCCTAGCAGTGATCAGAATCGGCAATCGAGCGCTCGCGGTGCCGCGGAATAGCCGATGGGGACCCGCCGCAAATTCGGCACCAGGCCACACCGTGGATTCACGGCAACGCCGAACGTCCGAGGGGGTGCTCATCGCCGGACCAAATGACGTTGGCATACTGCAAAGATGGCTTGGCACAGCACCGCGCATCCACATCCTTCTGGCCGCCTCGCTGTCCGTGGCACTCGTCTTCCTGACCACGGGCTGCGCGAACGGCTCCTTTGCCTCCACCTCTGACTCGACTCGACCGGTCACGAGCAGTCCGGCCGTCGCTGGCCGTGTGCATGTGGTCGTCACCGGCGAGGTCGACCTGACGATCACGGACGCCGTCGCACATCTGGACCGTTCCGGTGACGGCTCACTCCACACGACCGTACGAAACGACGACGGCGTCCCCGAACACCTTGGCATGGTCGCGACCCCCGGTGGGAAACGCGGGGAACTGGTCGGGGCGAAGTCGGCCGAGGGTGACGGCTCACTGTCCACCGCCGGCATTCTGGTGACGAGCGGGACCAGTTGGGTCTCCTCGCCCTGAGCGAGCCGGCCCGTCCGGTCGGTACCGCCGGTAGTACCCGTGAAGGCCGCGTTCAGCGCCTGGAGTTCTTCGCCGCGCTCGGGGGGGTGGCGGCCGGAAGGCACAGTGAGCGGCTGGGCGATCCGGTCCAGGCCGTAACCCGCCGCGGTTCCCCGGCCGACTCCCTAGGCCCCATTTGGCATCATGCAATCTTTACCCAGAGCAAAGGTTCTCTTGCGTTGCGGTCTGCGTATCCCGGATGACGACCACCCGTCCGCCCTGGGAGGCACCATGCCCGTCTCACGCAACGCGATCGGAACCGCCGCCGTTGGCGGCGCCTTGGTCCTGACCCTTGCCGCGCTCATCTACCCGAGCATGCTGGGCATTCAGAACACCGCTTCGAACCAGTCCCGCATCATCGCCAACACCCAGTGGGGACCGCTCACCGAAGCCGACCGGAACTTCGTCGTCTTCGTGCGCTCCGCCGGGCTGTGGGAAGGCCCCTCGGGGCAGCTGGCCATGCAGAAGGGGACGACAGCGGCCGTGCGCGAGGCCGGGCGGCACCTGGTCATCGGGCACGCCGCGCTCGACGCCAGCTGTCGCAGGATCGCCCCCGAACTGAACATCACCATCCCCAACCAGCCCACACCCCAGCAGCAGGGCTTCCTTGCGACGTTCCAGTCCGACCGGGGCAAGCAGTTCGACACCGACTTCGCCAACACCCTGCGCATGACCCACGGTTCGATCTTCAACACCATCGCCAAGATCCGCTCCACCACGGAGAACACTCTCGTGCGGGCCCTCGCCGACCAGGCCAACGACGTGGTCCTGGACCACATCACACAGATGGAGAAGACCGCACTGGTCAACTTCGACCAGGTGAACTTCCAGGAGACGACCCCGCCCAAGCTCCCCGCAGCCCAGGTCACACCACCGGTGCCGCAGCCGGGCGCGCCCGTCGTGGCCCTCACGGTGCCTCCCGGGCTGTCGACCGAGGGGGTACCGACAGGCCCCGCCACGGAACCCTCACCCACGGCTTCCCCAACTGCGGGATGACCCGGCGTGCAGGAACACACGCACCTCCTGGAGACCGACCGCTCATGGGCCGTCCGTAGCACTATCGGAACCTGGCCAGCGGGGCATCCACGGCCAAGCTGCCGCCCTCGTCCACTCGAGCACGCGCCGCATGCGGACCACGTCCTGCGATCCGTCCCCCGTCATCGTCGGAAGCATGGGGGATCGTTCACTGAGTTCGGCCGCGACCTCCATGTGGCTCCGCCGGCCTTTGGAAGCAGCAGGGAGTTCGCGCTGTCGAAGGACTCGACGTCGCGTCGAGAGGCGCCCCCGGCTCCAGTTCGTCCCTCCGCGCTCTCGCCCTGGCGTCAGGGGCTCGCCTCCGCACAGGGTCAGATGCCGATCCGCGCGTGCATGAGGGTGGCGAAGCGGCGGTGCCCGCTCGTCCACTGGTCGGTGACGTTGAAGGCAAGGTCCGCAGCGACCCCGTGGACCGCCCGCAGCCCCAGCCGCGCCCAGGGAAAGGGCGGCCCACAGCGACCATGAGGGCCCTCGTACCGAACGGCCGAGCACTCTTCGACGTCTTCAGGCTCGGCCTCGATGACGAGGTGTCCAGTCGGGGCCAGGAGCTCGCCACAGCGGCGCAGCAGGCCGTAAGGATCACCTCCGATGCCGATGTTGCCGTCGATGAGCAGAATCGTCTGCCAGGCCCTCTCGGCCGGCAGCCGGTCGAAGACCGACCGGCACAGTGCCAGTCCGCCTTGGGCGCAGGTCAGCGCGACCGCGCGGGGCGCGATGTCCACTCCCAGGGCGAAGACGCCCCGGCTCAGAAGTTCCCTGCACAACCGCCCCGGTCCGCAACCGACATCGAGAACGGGGCCGACACACCGCTCCAGCACGGTCTCGTCGTCCGCCGTGGGTGGTTCATGCCAGCGGCGCACCGGCATCCGGATCCGACGACCGTTCGCCAACCGCAGGAACACCGGAGCCCAGGCCGGACGCAGGACCAGCGCATAAGGATCCTCCTCCGCGCCGTACTGCTCACCCTCGTCGGTTGTCATGGTGTGGAGCCATGGTCCGTGACCGGTCGGCTTTCGTCGCCTCGGCCGGCCCGCCGGGCGCGGCGCAGTCTGAGCGCGAAGGCCGCTGCCGAGGCGGCGAAGAGCGCGCCGGTGATGGCCAGCCACCGACCGAGGTAGATCGTGTCGGACAGGCCGGTGTCTCCGGGATAGGGGGCCGCGAGGCGGAAGACGAGGGGGAACCAGACCAGCAGGAGCAGCCCCGACAGGAAGGCGGGGACGCGCAGGTGATTGATCCACGGGACTGTCGGCCCGCCGGCAGAGCGGTGGCGCAGCACGGAGAGGGCCGACAGATCGGCCAGCGAGTAGAGGGGCAGCAGGATCAGGTCGTGGAGGATCGCTGCTCCGACGAACCAGATAGCCACCGCGAGCGGCTGAACGGCGAACAGGCGCACCATGGCGTAGCCGGTGAGGGCGAACGAGGCGATCAGGACCAGTAGATGCAGGGGGCCGGAGCCGTACCAGCGGACGAATCGTGCCATGGTCACGCCCTGAAGGTGAGTCGGCCGACCCACTTGGTGTTGTTCACGCCGGGGTTGGCCGGGACGATGACTCGGGCCGGGTAGCCGTGGTCGAGCGAAAGGTCCGCGCCGTTGACCCGGAGGGCGAGCAACGACCGGGGATCGCGGATCTGGTTGCCCCGCAGCACCACTTTGGTGAAGGGGCCCGGCGGTTGGACGGACTCGACCAGGACGCTTCCGGCGTCGGGCATACCAGCCAGGGCAGCGAGATCGGCCAGTCGTAGGCCGCTCCAGTGCTGGTCCTCGGTGGACCATCCCTCCACACAGGCGATCGGCAGTGCGGCGGTGTGCTGGAGCATCGCCAGGAGCTGCTCACGGGTGAGGACCAGACCCGGGCCGCGGCCATGGATCCCCAGCCGCCAGTCGGTGCCGACCAGCTGGGGAGTGACACCCACGGCCGCCGCCGTCTTGTTGATCTGGAAGGCGTTGGGGCCGCTGCCGGGGTTGCGGTTGTGTGGTGCGAGGAGCGCGGTGGCGCGCAGCCGGCCGCCGATGCTCTGTCCCGCGGTCACGACGAGAAGGAGCAGTGATCCCACGCCGACCATGCCCAGCGCGCCGCGCCGTGTCATCGTCGGCGCGGCGGGGGCAGCTGGCACCAGGCCGTCCGGATCCGGGGGTTCGGGCAGGGTGTGGGCGAGACCGGTGCGCAGTTCGGCGCCAAGACTGCGTGAGCGCAGGGCCCTGGTCATCCGGCCGAGCCTGAGGGACACGTGGACGACGAACGCCGCGATGAACACCCAGGCGCCGTAGAAGTGCAGGCGGTAGAACGAGCCGGGGAAGACGTAGTAGAGCTGGATGTTGAGGATGCCGGTGACGAACTCGAAGATCACACCGCCGACCAGCATCAGCAGAGACAGCCGCTCCAGACCGTGGGCGACGGACCGCACGGGCAGCCATTCGAAGAGCTTCGGGATGACCGACCACAGCTTGGCCAGCACGACCGGAACGAGTACCACGCCCAGGGTCACGTGGACGCCCTGGAGCACCCGGTAGAGCCAGTACGGGTGCGTGGGCCAGCTGAAGAGATAGAAGCCCAGAACGCCCTTGTCCGGGGTCTCGTCGTTGAAGGGGCTCAGGCCCGGGTTGTAGGACGCGTAAGAGAGCAGTCCAGTGACGAACAGCAACGGAATGCCGATCAGCAGGACGAGGCCGAACACCGACGTCAGCCAGGGCCCGCGGATCGGACTGCGCCAGAACTCCGGCCGGAAAGGACCCGGTGGCGCAGGCAGGCGCCCGGCACGCCGAGCCATCGCACGGCACCGCGCACCGCCCGCCGCCACGGCGGCGGCTGCGGCGCCCCGCATGCGCTCCAGCCGCTTCGGCGCCGGTCTCTCTTCGGGTCCGCGGCGTGGTGTTCCACCAGGGGAAGCCGAACCCGGCGGCCGTCCGCCACGTGCCATCGACCGTCTCCTCCAGTCCTCGGGCTGTGCTCGCCAACGTTCGCCCCAAGGCAAGCCGAACACACACAAGCTGGCACAGGTCGGGAAGGCTGTCCGGGTCCGAGGCGCGAGTAGGCGTCCACCGCCAACCGAACGGCGGAGCCGCTAGCTCGGCCATCTGCCCCTCCCCCCCCTCGTGGCCGCTGCACCCTCGTCGGAGCGGCGCCTCCCTGTTCAGCCAGTCGCTCAGGTGCGTCGCGACGGACACGTTCTGGGCACACGGGGGAAAAGGCGCCCTACAACGGCCCGTTTTCCGACCGTCCTCACCAGCCCTTCGCGGCACTGACGCTGCCAGACTGCTGACTTCTCTGCATTCGTGTCAGGTCACGGTCCTCCAGCATCAGCGCCGGGGCAGGCAGGCGGGATCAGACTACGGAAGGGCGTTACCGGCCGGCACCGAGATCCCACCACAGCACGACATGCTTCGGTGACCCTTCGGGAGTGCCCTCAGGGCCTCGGAGCGTCAAACGGGACTCGCCTTGCGCGGTGGCACCGTCAGGGCGCGACGGTGGGTGCGGGAGGAGTCCAGCGGTGGGTAGGGGGCACGTTGCCGCTGATGCCGAAGTCCTTCTTCAGCTGTTCGGGGATGGCGTAGTGCATGACGCGGCCGCGGGTGAGGGAGGACAGCTCGAAGACGGTGGTGAGGTGGCCGAGGCGGTCCAGGGCCCAGGCGCCCAGCGGTGAGCTGTCCTCGATGGTCTCCAGCACGCCGAGCAGGCTGGGCACGATCTTGACCACGCTGTCCCAGCGGGTGCGGGGCACTTGGAGCCAGTCGGCGCAGGTGTCGCCGACGAGGTGGCGGAGGAGGGCGGAGACGATGGGGTCGAAGAAGGTGCCAGGGACGACCTCCTCGTAGAGGTCGATCAGCTGTCGGGTCAGATGGGCGCCCTCTTCCGAAGGGCCCATGTGGCGGAGCATGTACAGGTCGAGGAACTGCCGGGCCTCTTCCAGAGTTTTGGGCACGGCGCCCTGGTCGACCCCGAGGATGGCGCCGACCACACGCCATGCGTAGAAGTACGCTTCGGCGCCTTCGGTGGACATGTGGATCCCGAGCCGGTGCAGGCTGTCCAGGACGAGGAGGGAGAAGAACATCTGCCCGCCGATCATGTCCTCCTGGCAGATCGGCGTCCCCAGGGCCTCGGTGTCCCAGCGGTTCTCGCGCTTGAGGTGGTGGCGGATGGAGGCATGCAGGAGACGAACCTTCTGCGCGGCGGGGATGAAGCGGCTGCCGGCTTCGAAGGCGTCGGGCTGCATCAGGTAGACGGTGAACTGGCCTGTCTCGGCCATCCGCTTGGACGGGTAGTTCAGTCCGTGCGTGGCGGACAGCAGCTTCGCGACGTGGGGCACGACGTAGCAGGCGGGCATGGAGGCGAAGGACAGAGCGGTGGAGATGTGCACGTTGTTGTCGATGAAGAACAGCCTGGCCTTCTCCATCTCGCCCCAGTCCACCCAGGACGGGGGCACGCTGGTGGTCTGGAGGTACTCGCGGGCGACCTCGGGCAGCCCATCGGGCAGGGGTGAGCCGGCGGTGGAGACGTAGCGCATCAGGGTGTTGAACTTGCCGACCTCCCCCCGCTCGAACAGTGTGGTCACGACGGCGTCGGCGAGTTCGTCGCCGGACTGGCGCAGGGCGTTCATCGAGGCTTCGGTGCAGGTCATGTCAGCGGTCCCTCTCGACAGGCCGCACGGTGGTGTGCGGTGGCCGTTGCGCGGTGCGGGTCAGTTGCGGCGGTCGGTGGCGGAGTGAGCGAGAGCGGTCAGCGCTCGCCGTGCCTGCTGAGACATGTCGAGCCCGCCCAGGCGGCCGACGGCTTCCCGCACTCGGGCGGCGATCATGTCTTCAACGTGTTCCGGGGCCTTGAGCGCGAGCATCAACTCGCGTACGTCCTGGAGGTGCTTCTCGTTGAGGTCACGGCGTCCCAGCACGCCGGCAAGACGCTCACGCTGTGTGGGAAGGGCGGCCTGCCAGGTTTTGGCCAGCAGGGCGGTGGGTCGGTGGCCGCGGATGTCGTCCAGGCTGGCCTTGCCCGTGCGCTCCGGTTCGCCGAAGAGGCCCAACAGATCGTCACGCAGCTGGAACGCCTCCCCCAGCGGAAGCCCGTACGCGGACAGGGCGGCCCGCAGCTCCGGTGAGGCGCCCGCAAGCAGGGCACCGATGAGCAGGGGCTGCTCGACGGTGTACTTGGCCGTCTTGTAGCGGACGACCTTCAGGGACACGTCCGGGTCCGGGTGGGTGCCCGTGGTCAGGATCTCCAGGCATTCGCCCGCGATCAGTTCCCGCGCGAGTTGCGCCCACATCGGCCGGGCCCTGGCCAGGTAGGCGGCCGGGAGGCCGCTGGCCGCGAACAGCTGCCCCGCCAGCGCCATCAGGTGATCCCCGACCAGCATGGCCAGCGAGCGGGCGGCAGCGCGTGCCTGTGGACGCCCGGCGAGGGTGGCCCGCAGGGAGATGTGAACGGTGGGCAGGTGATGACGCAGTGGGCTGTCGTCGATGATGTCGTCGTGGACGATCGCCGCGGCATGGACGAGCTCCATGGAAGCAGCCGCACGCATCAGGGCATCGCTGTCGGGCTGGCCGGCCGCACGCCACCCCCAGTAGCAGAAGGCCGCCCTCAGGCGCTTGCCGTGCCGCGCGGCCACCTGCAACTGCTCGGCGACCGGCTGCAGAGCGTCGTCGATCGCGAGAAGCTGATCGGCTTCGCCGGTCAGGAAGTCGTCCAGAAGGGCGTCGATACGGTCTTTGAACCCGGCCGGATCCCAGCGGTCAGACATCGCCGGCGGCCGCCGCCCGCCGGGCCACAGCGTGCTGCGCCAGCACCTCCAGGTGGGCCGGGGAAGCGGATGCGGCGCGATCCAGGGCGATACGGCCGCGGGCCATCAGGTCCTGCTGCGCATCCCGTACGAGTTCGGGCCCGTCCGACCGGCGCAGCAGTTGCTGCACGGTTCCGGCCGCCGAGCCGATGGCGCTCACCGCCAGGTCCGCCAGACCCGCGACGAGCAGCACCGCCTGCTCCTCCGGACCCCGGCCGCTTGTCGGAGTACATGTCATACCGATCTCCCTGCATTGTCGGTCGGTTGCGGCACACGCCGGCTCGCGGCGTTGCCGATCACAGGATGACCGCGCGATCACTCCGCGTTGCCCGCATTACCGCATCGAGTGATCACATGAACGCGTTTGCGACCTGAGTGGCCCAGGCCAGGGCGAGAGCGGCGACCAGCCACTTGCCGTCGCGTGGAGCGGCCGCCGGTTGCCGGCACGCGAGTTCGGCCGATCCGATGCCGGGCAACGACTCGCGGTTTGCGCCGTGTTCACTCGGGGGTAGCTCTCGGGCCATGCGTGACTTGGTGCGGGAGCGGTACCACCGGCGTCGTGCCCCGGTCTACGACGAGACCAGCTATCGCGGGGACGAGACGGTGAACGCCGGGCTCGACCGGGAGACGGCCGAGATCGGGAAGCTGCTCAACGCGCTGCCACAGGGGCGAGTGGCGGATGTCGCCTGTGGCACGGGCGTGTGGACCCAGTGCCTGCGCGGCGAAGTCACAGCCCTTGACCAGAGTGCGGAGATGCTCCAACTGACGCACACCCGGGTGCCGCAGGCCCGCAGGGTGCAGGCGCTGTTTCCGCCGCTGCCGTTCACCACCGGCGGCCTGGACCGCACCGTCACGCAGTGACGGCGACCTGCACGAGGAGCAGACGGAGCTGCGGACCGCCGGCGGGACCACCTACCCGATCTTCCGGCGCCGCTTCACCGCCGAGAGCCTGAGCTCGGAACTGGACGGCTGCCGTCGATCTCCAGATGGACCGCGTTGTAAGTGACGACACGGCCGGCCGGAGCCAAGGTCGTCACCGGAGCCTCGTGCTCGATCCGGCCCGACTCGATCTCGACGACAGCGATACCACCGAGACTGAAGACGCCGGTGCCCGCGAGCCGGTACTCCGCGATGCCGGTGCACACCATGTGGCCGCCGCCGGCCGTGACGCAGGTCTGGTAGTCGACGAAGTGGCTCTTGTTGTCGGCCCGATGGACGAGCCGCCGACGGTGAAAGTGAGCAGCCGCCTGGATCCCCACGTCACGGCGTGCAGCAGGCCGGTGTCGCGGTCGCGGACGATGCCCCCGATGTGGTCGTCGAAGCGGAACGCCTCGGTAACGGCCAGAGTGTCGGGATCCACGCGGTAGACGATGGAACGGGAGTCGGGCCGTACTCAGCGGTCGGCACCCGGAGGGATTCACCGTCGAAGTCGATGCCGCCGGGGTGGTGGATCCGCTCATGATTCGTCAACGACCCCTGCGGCGTTCCGTCGGCTCGGTGTAGTAGCCGGTGGGACCACGTAGCAGGTAGCCGTCCTTCGTGGTGCCGTGCTTCTCCTCGTACCGCTCCATGGCTTCCCGCACGGAGCGGGGCAGAGGGACCTCCCTGAACTCCCCTGCCTTACGGTGCTCCAGCTTTGCTGGCCTGTGCGTGTTGGACCCCACGCCATCGGCCTCCAGCTCGTCCAGGAAACGCTCGACCGCGATCGGCGTGACGGAGTTCAGCTTCCGCGATCCGAGACGGGGAACGCTGTGCACGTTGATGGAGCTGTCCACGTGCGAGCCCGTGGAGTACGCCCTCGTCCTCCGTCGCTGCTTGTCGTCGGCTGAGGCGCCGGGCGCGGTTTGCTTCGGGCTGGACCAGCGGCTCAGGGCGGGGTGAGGGTGTCAAGCCGTGCAGCGAGGGCGGGGTGGGTGCGTCGGCGCTGGACGGTGCCGGCTGGTCGGCCGGGGTCATGGACACCTCCCTCTCGTGGTCATCACCTGGATGACACCAGGTTTGTCATCCATTGGATGACATGTTACAACGGTGTCAGTGAGGCGCATTGGCAGCAACTGCCTGAACCTGCTGGAGGTGTTTTCCGATGTTGATGCGCACCGACCCCTTCCGCGAGCTGGACCGGATGGCGCAGCAGCTCATGGGCCCGGGCACCTGGTCCAGGCCGTCGCCGATGCCGATGGACGCCTACCGCGAGGGCGACCAGTACGTGGTGGCCTTCGACGTCCCGGGCGTCAGCGCGGACGCGATCGACATCGACGTCGAGCGGAACATGCTGACCGTCAAGGCCGAGCGCCGGCCGGTGGCGAAGGCGGACGACGTGCAGATGGAGCTCTCGGAGCGGCCGCTGGGCGTCTTCTCCCGCCAGATCGTGCTCGCCGACACGCTGGACACCGAGCACATCCAGGCCGACTACGACGCAGGCGTGCTCACGCTGCGCATCCCGATCGCCGAGCGAGCCAAGCCCCGCAAGATCTCCGTCGGCGTCGGATCCGGCCACAGGGAGATCGCCGGCTGAGCCGGACGGACGAGGGCTGAACACAGGCGGAGGACGGGTAACCTGACCCCCTCACCCGTCCTCCGCCTTCCGTGGACTCGAAAGGGGTGACGGCCGGTGCTACGCGCAGCGTTCCTCGGCCACGTGCAGGACCGCGGCAGGTGCCACCCGCTGGGACACGGATCCGTCTTCTCCTCCGTCGCCGCCTACGCCGGCCCCGATCTCACGACACGCATCCTGCACCAGCTCCCTTCGGGCTATGCGCTGCTGTTCGGCCGCGCCGAACTCACCCCTGCCGCATGACAGGGCTCCCGCCCGCTCGCATCGACGTGCCGGCACACGCGGTCGAGCGCACCGGCCGGCGTGCCGTTGGCCCTCTGCGAGATCCCGGCCGTTCGTTGCAACGAACTGAGACATCACGGACATAGAACTGGCTGACCAGCGGTATCAGGTGCTTGATGCCTGCGTGCAGCCGGTCAGGAGGCGAGTATGCCGGAGCGCAGGCAGGACGATTCGTCACAGTTCAACGCGGACCACCTGGGACCGGAAGAGCTTGCTCGAAAGATCGGCCAGTTGCAGCGGGAAATCGGCCAGCTTCAGGAAGCCGTGGTCTCGCATGCGGTGATTGACCAGGCCATCGGCGTGGTCGTGTCTCTCGGTGGCCTTCCTCCCGAACAGGGCTTCGATGTTCTACGGACGGTTTCCCAGACCACGAACATCAGACTCCGGGAGGTCGCGGAACACATCGTCGGCTGGCCCGCCAGCAAAGAGCTGTCCGAGGACATCCGGCTGGCTCTGAAGGATGCTCTGTCCAAACCGGGCTCTGCCTGAACACGTGCGCGAGCCAGTTTCGGCGGCGGATCTTCAGACGTAGGGTGTTCGGCCGGTCTGCAGTGCGGAAGAGGAGCCGCCGGCCACGGTCAGGGCGGGCGCTCGTCCCACTGGCGGTCCGTGGTCAGCACCTCCTCCACATCGGTGAGGCGGTCCAGGCCCTGAACGGCGCGGGAGGTGCGCTGGTTGGTGGCCAGCAGCGTGCGGTGGCGGTGGACGAAGGACCAACACCCGGTCGTATAGGGGCAGGCCCGCTCTCCGGTGCGGTCCCCGGGCCGGTACGAGCAGCCGTCGCACAGGTCGCTCATGCGGTGGAGGTAGGACCCGCCCGAGGTGTACGGCTTGGTGGTCAGGCGTCCTCGGCAGCCGTGACCACCTCCAGCGGGTCCAGCGGTCCGAGGTTCAGGGACGAGCAGAGCAGGCTGTGGCTCATCACCGGGTCGGCGGCGAGCATGGCGTCCTCGTGCGGGCCGAAGCCGGCCAGCCGGTGCTCGGTGAAGCGGCGCAGTGCGGCCAGGGCCTCGCGGCGGGTGGCAGGGAAGAGGCGCGGGCCGTCCCGGCCGGCGAAGCGGATGCCGTCTTCATGTTCCCAGCGGTCCAGGTCGGCGCGGACCTCGGCGTCGATGTCGTCCTCGCGGGGCCGGTACGGCTTGGGTGCGCCGAGTGTGTGTGCGCCCTCGGGCGGGGGTTCACGGTCGGCGTGGCCGTGGTTCCAGTGACCACCGGCTGGCGTGTCGCCGTCCATGAGGAGGTCCAGTTCGCGGCGCACCCAGCGGCACCAGGCGCAGAGCGGCTCTGGAGGTGGGATGGTGGACGGTCACGGGTGCATCACCGCTCGCCTCGCTCAGGCCCTCCCGGTACGTCTCGGCGTGGACGTAGCGGACCCGGTCGCCGAGTTCGGCGGCCCGGTGACGCATCGCGGAGAGCACCAGGTGGGCCTTGGCCCGGTGGAAGCGGCGGCGGCCGAAGCACCGAACGGGCCTCGATCATCACGACCGGCGCGTCGCGGGCGGGTGCTCCGCCCCCGCCGGGGGTGAGGAAGGCGCTGCGCTTGGGGGTGGCGAACCCGGCCGCGGCCACGGCACGGTCGCGCACGAACAGCGGCACGACGGTGTCGACGGCCGCCAGGGCGGCACGCAGCGGCGGGTGGCCGTGCAGACGCAGGTCGGAGATGAACAGGACGACCGAGACGCGCATGGGTTCACCTCGCCTGCGGGGGACGGCGGCGACCGGTGCCGGTGCCGTCTTCCGAGGCCGGGGCGGATGCGGATGTCGTGCCGGGCGCACCCGCAGCGCCCGGCCGGGAGGCCCGGCTCGGCTTCTGCGCGCGTTCGGCGGCGCGGACGATGTTGCGGGCCATGCCTCCGAAGACGACCGCGTGAAAGGGCGACACGCTCCACCAGTAGAGCTGGCCGAGCAGTCCGCGCGGGTGGAACAGGGCCCGCTGCCGGTAGCGCGCGCCGCCTCTCCCCTCCTCGTCGACGTACATCTCCAGCCAGGCCAGTCCGGGCAGCCGCATCTCGGCGCGCAGCCGCAGCAGCCGCCCGCGCTCGATCTCCTCCACCCGCCAGAAGTCCAGCGAGTCACCCACCCGCAGCCGCCGCGCATCACGACGGCCCCGGCGCAGACCCACCCCGCCGGCCAGGCGGTCGAGCCAGCCGCGCACCGCCCAGGCCAGCGGAAAGGAGTACCAGCCGTTCTCGCCCCCGATGCCCTCGACCACGTCCCACAGCACGTCCGGGGCCACATCGGCGTACCGTTCGCGTAGGTCGGTGTAGAGGCTGCCGCCCGCCCAGTCCGGGTCGGTGGGCAGCGGATCGCTGGGCGCACCCGGCACGGAGGCGGAGGACCAGCGGGTGGCGACCTGCGCGTCCCGCACGCGCTCCAGCGCGAGGGCGACGGCGCGGTCGAAGCCGAGCGGGTGACCCGGTGGGCTGGGCACGTACCGCTCGATGTCCCGCTCGCCGCACACCACCTCGTGGCGCAGCGACTCCGTCAGCGGGCGGGCGATGGAGGCCGGTACCGGGGTCACCAGGCCGACCCACTGGCTGGACAGGCCGGGCGTGAGCACCGGCACGGGCACGATGAGCCGCCGGGGCAGCCCGGCGACGGCGGCGTACCGCTGCATCATCTCCAGATAGGTCAGCACCTCGGGGCCGCCGACGTCGAAGGCACGGCTGACGTCGGCGGGTAGGCCGGCGGAGCCCACCAGGACACGCAGCACGTCCCGTACGGCGATCGGCTGGATGCGGGTGCGCACCCAGCGTGGGGTGACCATCACCGGCAGCCGCTCGGTGAGGTAGCGCAGCATCTCGAAGCTCGCCGACCCGGAGCCGATGATGACCGCGGCCCGCAGCACGGCCGTCGGCACGCCCGAGCCGAGGAGGATGCGCCCCACCTCGGCGCGGGAGCGCAGGTGCGGCGACAGCTCCTCCTCGGGCACGCCGGCCGGTGTGAGTCCACCCAGGTAGACCAGGCGGCCGACGCGGGCCCCGCGGGCCTGCTCGCCGAACACACGCGCCGCCTCCCGGTCGGTGCGCTCGAAGTCGCGGCCGGTGCCGAGCGCGTGCACCAGGTAGTAGGCGACATCGACGCCCTCCAGCGCCGCCGCCACCGAGCCCGCGTCGGTGACATCGCCCCGCACGACCTCCACCCGCCCGGCCCAGGGCTGGTCGCGCAGCTTCCGGGGCGTACGCACCAGACACCGCACCCGGTACCCGGCGTCCAGCAGCTCCGGCACCAGCCGCCCGCCGATGTAGCCGCTGGCGCCGGTCACCAGACAGGTCCTCGGACCCGTGGCGGCTCCGTTCGCCTTGACCGTCGTCCCAGCCGTCCCGTCCGCCACGCGATCCGCCTCAGTCGTCGTCCGTGTGCCCTCGCGCTCCCGCGCTTCCCGCACCTCTACGGTGCCGCCCGCCCTCCTGGACGCGCCGGATGCGCGCGGCATACGGGTGACGTCCACGGCCGACACGGGAGGATCACGTCCCACGAAGAGGTGTATCCGGTTGTATCCGGTCGAGCCTCATGAGTGCGCGGAAGACGGCCCTGTCCCGGTTCTCTGACCAGATGCCGCTGCTGGAGTCGCCATGTTCGGCCGACAGAGTCGAGACGATCAGGGTGCTGTGCGAGCGCATCCCGTCGCCGCCCGGGGCCTGGACACCGAGGTACCCACCGCGGTCTGACCGGCCCCGGCGCATCCCATAGCTCCTCAGCGTGTGGGACCGAGCCGGTGCACCAGGCCGTCGAGGGCCGGCGCCTGGCAGGTGGCCTCCTGCGGCGAGTCGTAGAACTCGGGAGGCGTGGGCCAGGCCGCCGTGCGGGTGGAGGAAGCGGGCCTGCGACGGACCCCGTCACGGCACACGGCGCAGCTGGTGTCCTGGTCCGATGCGGGGCTCAAGCCGAAGCGGACACGGGCCCTGCTTACGCCCCCTGCCACGGCCCGCCTCACGTCCGCTTCCGCCTGCCGCGTGATCGACACAGCCGGTGGTCGTCGGGTACGGCATCGCGCCTTGAACATCCGCTCCCGGCGGATGCGCGAGCCTCGTGCGGGTCCGGACCCGCACCGCGCTTCCTTTGCGCATGAGTTGAACTGCACGCGGCCCCACGCGCCGATGTCGGTGCCGGCTGCGAACGGAGACCGACTCGTCGGGGCAGTGACGACAGACGGTGGCTCAGCTGGCACCGGAGCGTTCGGCGACCGCCACCTGGGTGAACACTCCGCGGGCCGCCCGCCCTCTGCCAAAGGCTTCGTCGCCGCTGCCAGGGCCGCGCCAGGGAGTCTGCTCCGGGTGTGTGCTCATCTGACACGTGATTACTTGCTTTGTACCGCGACGCACAGCCGTCGACCACGTGACCGCACGTGGCCGTGGGGAGCGAGCTGGGGTGCTTGATCAGCGAACTGGACCCTACCCGTCTTCGCGCCGCGGACCGTGCCAGTCCAGGATGAGGACAGTCGCGTCGTCCCTGAGGTTTCCCCGACAGGCATCCAGTACCGCGGTGGTCAGGCTGCGCACGGCTTCCCTGGGATGTGAGGTGCGGGTGTCCCACACGAGGCGGGCCAGGTCGACGGCTCCGGCGCCGCGTTCCTGCATGCCGTCAGTGAGCAGGATCAGACGGTCGCCGGGGAGAAGATGGAGTTGCTGGAGGTGGTAGGGGGTGGGGGCTGCCACGCCGAAGGGGAGGTTGACCGCGAGCTGGACCTCTTCGGCCTCGGTGGCGCCTTCGCGTAGGCGCAGGGGCCGGGGATGCCCTGCGTTGACCAGTTCGCAGGTCCCCGTTGTGAGGCCGACGCACAGCAATTGGCCAGTGGCCAGGCCCCGGCTGTGGGCCAGCAGGGCGTCGTGGGCGTGTTGCGCCTGCTGGAGTGCGTCACAGCCGCTGCGGCGGGCGCCGCGCATAGCGCCGACCAGGAGTGTGGCGAGCAGCGCGGAGTTGGTGTCGTGGCCCATGGCGTCGGTGATGGACAGGTGCAGTGTGTCGCGATCGAGTGTGTAGTCGTAGGTGTCGCCGCCGATGTCGTCGGCCGGCACCAGCCCTGCCGCGAGGGTGAACTGAGGAGCCTCGCAGCAGGAGGCCGAGGGGAGCAACTGGTGCTGGATCTCGGCAGCCAGGCTGGTCCGGGTGGTGCGCCGGCCCACGTGGTACAGGTCGGTGAAGCGGCGGTCCGTGACGATGATGTAGGCCAGTGCGTGCGCCGCGTCTTCGATCTGCGCGAGCACGGTGTCGTCGGCGTTCTGCAGCGTAGCCTCCAGCAGACCGATGCAGTCTCCGCGGTTGGTGACCGGCGAGATCACGCGCCGGCCGCCCTGGCCGTCCCGTTCCACGCGCTGGCACTGGGTGCGCAGGACCGCGTCGTAGACGCTGCCCTCCAGGTCGATCCGCTCGGCAGCGCCCCCCATGTCATCCTCGGCCTGTGTGGTCAGGCGCAGCAGCCGCCGGCCCACGAGGTCGACGAACAGGAACGACACACGTTCCGCCCCGAAGCGCTTGCGCAGGTCGTGCGCAAGTACCTCGACGGACTCCCCGGGCGGTGCCGCCTCAGCGGCGGCCAGAAGCTGCCCGAGTTCCAGATCCCCGCCATCCATGGCAACCTCCTGTCGGTTGCCGCTCCTTCTTCCCCCGGGTTCGCCCCTCGTCACCCACTACATGCATCACGCCCGCTCGCGGTTGTCTCTTCCGCCGGAGTTCGGTCGACGCGTCGAGCCCGCCCGAGCTGCGGAACGGCGGTGCGGTCCCTCAGCGGCCTGGTCCGCCGGCAGTGCATCGGGGCAGGGGTGGTGCCGAGCATCTCGGCGGCCCGGCCCATGGTGTAGGCGGGGTGGTCGTCATCGTCGAGAGGGCCGACGGGACGGGAACCGGCAGGCGGCATAGACCTCTTCGTCGGTCTCGATGACGTCACAGCGTGGCGCCAGACAATGCCTGATGCCCGCCACGGCTGTGGCGGGCATCAGGCGGGGTGCGGACGGCTGGCTGTCAGTCGGTGGTGAGCAGGCCCTCGCGCAGGCGAGCGAGGCAGCGGGACAGGAGCCGGGAGACGTGCATCTGGGAGACGCCCAGGCGTTCGCCGATCTGGGCCTGGGTGAGTTCTTCCACGAACCGCATGTGGATGATCTGCCGGTCGCGCTCATCCAGGTCAGCGATCAGCGGGGCCAGGGAGTGGAAGTCCTCCACCAACTCCAGGTCGGTGTCTTCGACGCCGATGAAGTCCTGGAGGACGCTCTCGCCGTCCTCGCTGCCGCCGATGGTGGCGTCCAGGGAGGAGGAGTTGTAGCCGTTCGCGGCCAGACGGGCCTCCATCACCTCGTCCTCGGGCAGGCTCATCAGCTCCGACAGTTCCTTGACCGTCGGCGTGCGGCCCAACCGGCTTCGCAGTTCTTCCGTGGCCCGGGCGAGCTGGACGCGGGCCTCCTGCAGCCGCCGGGGAACGTGCACGGCCCAGGTGGTGTCGCGGAAGAAGCGCTTGATCTCCCCGACGACGTAGGGGATCGCGAAGGAGGTGAACTCCACCTCGCGGGACAGCTCGAAGCGGTCGATCGCCTTGATCAGGCCGATCATGCCGACCTGGACGATGTCCTCCATCTCCTCCGGTCCGCGGCTGCGGAACCGGCCGGCCGCGTAGCGGACCAAGGACATGTTCATCTCGATCAGCGTGTTGCGCGCGTAGCTGTACTCGAGCGTGCCCTCCTCCAGCACGGCCAGTTGCTCGAAGAACAACCGGGAGAGTTCGCGGGCGTCCTTGGGCGCCACCCGGGTGGGGTCGGCGACTTCGGGCAGCTCGGTGGTCTGCGTGTCCAGCGCGCTCATGAGCGCCATGTAGGTCCCCTCCCGGATTCGAACTCGTGCCACGGCCCGCTGTGAAACGGCCGATGATGCCCCGGCTACCCCTTCACTTTCCACCCATGCCTGCCACCACGCGATCTGGGGACAGGGCTGTGAGCTGGCACGTCCCCCCGCTGAGAGGCCACCCGCCCGGCACGGCCGGAGAACCCGCCGGCGTTCCGGAGTCGGCCTGGCGGCCCTCGTACTGCGAGTGGAGCAGAGGTTGCGACCGGAACCGGGGCGGCGCGCCGTGGGCACAGGCCAGTGAGCGGGTCACAGGTGCAGTGGCGTCGGGGTCCTCGGACGGGTCCCCCGAGCGGGGGCGTCAAGGGGCGTACCAGTGGTGGCGTCGGCCGCCGACGGCGTGCCCCACGGAGTCGAGGAGGAACAGGATGAGCCGATGACGAGCAGGATGATCCCCATCGAGCGACTCAGGAGTGGCAGGGAAATGCCGTCACACGATGGCGGTTGCTCACCCGGTGGTCCAAGCGCTGATGCTGGGCGGATCGTCCGTCAAGGCCAAGCGGGCGGTGATGCGCTTGCCGACCGGCTCCCGCGTGGCTTCATAGCCCTGGCAGACTGCCATGACGATCTCCAGACCATGCTGCCCCACCCGGCCCGCATCGGCGGCCCGAGCCACCGGCAGCACCGGGTCGGAGTCCCACACCTGGACCTCCACCAGATCACCGGCGATCCGCAGATCCAGCAGGATCGGGCCGACGGCATACTTCTGCGCGTTGGTGACCAGTTCGCTCACGACCAGCTGCGTCACCTCCACGGCTCGCTGGGAGACCGCGATACGGTGCTCGGCGCGCATCCGCGTCAGGAACCCGGCAGCCGTGTGGCGGGCCTCGGCGATGCAGGGGCCCTGCCCGTCCAGAGCCACCGCGACGCTCAGGAGAGCGCCATGTGAGTGGGGCGTCATGCTGTCCTCGCCCGCCAAGGCCCGTTTCATCCGCACCGCCTCTACTACCTCGTGCCTCCAGGCGCAGGTACCCGTGATCGGGCCGGACAACCCTGAGTAAACCGTGGTGGAAACCGAGAACGGGCACCGGCCCGAACCGCTGGAAGTCGTGTCCACCGCCACCGACGGCGTCACCGTCGTGACCGTGACCGGCGAGATCGACCACGCCAGCACCGGCCCCTCATCAACGTCCTTGCCGCCAGGCCATCGACTGCGGAGGGCCAGGTTGAAGACCATTCCCCGAGCGTCGTCAGTTCCCCCTCGGCTCTCCGTGGCTGCGCACGACTTCCTTCACCTTGGCCACCGCGAACCCCCAGCCCTGCTCGACGGTCGGCTTGGCCGGGACGGCGATCTCGTCGGGGTTGGTGAGGACGTCGAGCAGGACCGGGCCCGGACTGCCGAAGGCGCGTCGCACGGCGCTCTCCACCTCTGCCGGGTCCGTCACGCGGATGCCGGTGATGCCGATGGCCTCGGCCACGGCGGCGAAGTCGGGATTGTCGAGCACGGTGCCGAACTCGGGCAGGCCGGCCTGCTCCTGTTCGAGTTTCACCATGCCCAGCCGCCGGTTGTCGAAGACGACCAGCTTGACGGGCAGGCCGTACGTCTTCAGGGTCATGAGGTCACCGAGGAGCATGCTCAGGCCGCCGTCGCCGCAGAAGGCGACGACCTGCCGCTCGCGGTCCAGGCTCTGGGCACCCAGGGCCTGGGGCATGGCGTTGGCCATCGAGCCGAGGTTGTAGGAGCCGATGAGACGCCGTTCGCCGCGCATCTCGACGAAGCGCGAGAGCCACACCGTGGCCATGCCCGTGTCGGAGGTGAAGACGGCGTCGTCGGCCGCGATCCGGTCGACGGCCGCGGCCAGGGCCTCCGGGCGGATGTCATGGGCGCGGTTGTCCAGCGCTGAGCGGATGCGGCCCACGAGTCCCTTGTCGTGCGCGGGGTCGGCGAGCCGGGCCTGTCCGGCGCGCCACTGGTCGAAGTGCTCGCGCGCCTTCTCCAGGTGCGAGCGGTCGCGTGCGCCCTCGGTACCCGAGGGGGCGGCGCCGAGGTGGTCCAGCAGATCGCGGACAGTGGCGCCGGTGTCCCCCACGAGGCCGACGTCGACCGACACCCGGCGTCCGATGTGGGTGGCCTCGGTGTCGACCTGGATCACGGTCCGTCCCTCGGGATACCAGTCCCGGTAGGGGAAGTCGGTGCCGAGCAGCAGGAGGGTGTCCGCGTCCTGGAGGGCCGATGCGGCGGCCGGGTTGCCGATCAGTCCCGTCTGGCCGACCTGGAAGGGGTTGGTGTCCCCCTCGAAGCCCGCCTTGGCCTTGAGTGTGAGCACCATCGGTGCGGCCAGGCGGTCGGCGAGGGTGAGCACGTCCTCGCGGGCGGCGCGGGCGCCCTCGCCGACGAGCAGCGTGGCCCGTTCGGACCGGTCGAGGAGTTCCGCGGCGCGGCGGACGGCAGTCCCGTCCGGCCGGCTCACCGGAGGGTTCAGGGAGAACCGGGAGGGACGGTCGGCGGTCAGCTCCCGATCGCCCAGGTCGCCCGGCACGGTGAGGACGGCGACACCCTTCCGGCCCAGTGCGTGGCGCACCGCCGTCTCCAGCATCTGCGGCAGCTGGTCGGGCGAGGTGATGGTCGCGCGGAAGACGGCCACGTCGCTGAAGAGGGCGTCGTTGTCGACCTCCTGGAAGTAGTCGCTGCCGATCTCGGCGAGGGGTACCTGGCCGGCTATCGCCAGGACCGGGGCGTGGCTCTTGGCCGCGTCGTACAGGCCGTTCAGGAGGTGGACGGAACCGGGCCCGACGGTGCCCATGCACACCCCCAGCGTTCCGGTGAGCTGCGACTGGGCGCTCGCGGCGAACGCGGCCGCCTCCTCGTGCCGGCAGCCCACCCATTCAAGGTTCCCGGTGGTGCGGATGGCGTCGGTCAGGGGATTGAGCGCGTCTCCCACGACACCGAACACCTGGCGCACGCCGAGCTCGCTCAGCGCGTCGACGATGACGCGGGCAACAGTACGGGCCACGTGAGTCCTCCGGTTCATACGGTGAAGTGGTCGGGGTCGGCGGCGTTCCAGTCGGCCGCCCAAGAGGCCGGCGGCTCGGCGAGCAACTGCCCGGGCCGGAGCCACTCGTACAGCTCCTCGTAGGAGCGCTCGGTGAAGGGGTCGACGCGCCGGCGGAGCATGTGCGGACGCAGCTGCGCGGGGTCGGTGACGCCCATGGACGCCATGATCTGCAACGCGCTGGCCACGGTCGCTTCCTGGAAGCGCTGGACGCGCGCGGTCTTGTCGGGGACGTGGAGGGCGCGGGCGCGGCGGGGGTCCTGGGTGGTGACGCCGGTGGGGCAGGTGTTCGTGTGGCACCGCTGCGCCTGGATGCAGCCGACGGCGAACATCATCGCCCGCGCGGCGTTGCCGTAGTCGGCACCCTGCACCATGCGTTTGACCAGGTCGGTGCCAGTGGCGATCTTGCCGCTCGCGCCGATCCTGATCCGGTCGCGCAGGCCGGTGCCCACGAGGGCGTTGTGCACGGTGAGCAGCCCCTCGGTGAGCGGGGTACCCACGTGGTCCGCGAACTCCAGCGGCGCCGCACCGGTCCCGCCTTCGGCGCCGTCCACCACGATGAAGTCGGGCGCCGTGCCCTCCTCCAGCATGGCCTTGCACACGGCCAGGAACTGCCGGCGCGAGCCCACGCACAGCTTGAGGCCGGCGGGCTTGCCGCCGGACAGCTCGCGCATGCGGGCGATGAAGCGGACGAGTTCCCGCGGGGTGGAGAAGACCCGGTGGTACGGCGGCGAGACGACGGTCCGCCCCTCGGGCACGTCGCGGACCCGGGCGATCTCGGCGTTCACCTTGGCTCCCGGCAGGACACCTCCGATGCCGGGCTTTGCGCCCTGCGACAGCTTCAGGGACACGCACTTGACGTGATCGTGTGCGGCCTTGTCGGAGAACTCGGCGGAGTCGAAGTCGCCGTCGGGCGTGCGGCAGCCGAAGTACCCGGTGCCGATCTCCCAGACGAGGTCACCCCCCGGGCGGAGGTGATACTCGGACAGTCCGCCCTCACCGGTGTCCTGGGCGAACCCCCCTGCCGCCGCGCCCCCGTTGAGGGCGAGGACGGCGTTGGCGGAGAGCGATCCGAAGCTCATCGCGGAGACGTTGAGCAGTGCCATGTCGTAGGGCCGGCCGCAGTCCGGACCGCCGATCCGCACGCGCGGCGCTTCCTTCGGCACCGGTCGCGGCGCCATCGAGGGGACCAGGAACTCGTAACCGGGCTGGTACACGTCCCTTTCGGTGCCGTAGGGCTCCTCCGCGTCCGTGCCCTTGGCACGCTCGTAGACGATGCTGCGCACGTCCCGGTCGAAGGGACGTCCGTCGTAGTTCCGCTCGATGAAGTACTGCTGCAACTCCGGGCGTATGCGCTCCATGAGGTAGCGGGCATGGCCGAGCACCGGATAGTTGCGCAGCACCGAATGCCGGCGTTGCAGCAGATCCCACGCGCCCAGCAGAGCCGGCAGCGTCACCGGTACGGCGACGAGCAACCACCATGGGGAGATCCAGGCCGCCGCCAGGGACGCCAGTGCACCTGCGACAAGAGTCAGGACGACGATTGCGATACGTGTCACCCCTTGCTCATTGCCGGGCGATCGCTCTCCAGTCCTGGGAGACGTGCTCAGCTCGACCGGCGTCGGCGCGGGAGGCGTCCACCGGTGAGAGCGGCTCACGTCGCCGCCGACTTCGACGTCCTGTATGGGCGTTCGACTCCGCCTTCAAAGGATGACGACGCCTCTCAGCTCGCTCTCCGGCTGCTGGGCGGGTGCGTCGCCAACCTGGTCCGCTGCAGCGACGAGGCGGCCCCTTCGGCCCCTGCCCGATCTGGTGCGCTGGGCCAGATCGCCGGAACGGGCAGACGCGGGCTGGTCGAGGCAGCCTCGCCCGCCGGCACCGGCGCGAAGGCCGGGTCGGTGTGGAGCAGGCTCGGGCCGCCCGAAGTCCGCCGGCCCGACAGCGGCGGGCTCGACGGCGTGCAGCCCGGCCGCACGTCCGTCAGGCCGTGGGCGCGGTCGGCGGCCGCCTGGTCGGGCCAGGCGACCGGTGCGGCTTCCGACGCCGTCGGTTCGGACAACCGACCTGCCTGGTGAAAGCCCGCACGTACCCGGTCAGTGGGCCTCGGCTCGACACCTCGCCCAGGTGGCCGCTCTCCGCCTCTTCGCCGGCCTGGACCCACGCGCCTGCCCACGGCCCCCGGTTCGACGGTGCGGGAGCTCGACGGCGGACACGCTGCCGGTGCGGACGTACTCGACGGCCTTCTCGGCACCCGGGTCATTCCGACGGACGCGCCTCCCTCCCGCGTAAAGCAGACGACAGCAGCCCACAGGGAGGGATCGCGACATGGCAGGGCACATGGTCAGGGGCGTCAAAGGCACGGTGATCGCGACGGCGGCGATGGCGGCGCTGACCGCGTCACAGGCGTCGGGTGCGGCCCCGGTACGGGCCGCCGTACCGGTGCAGCGGCCCGGCGGACACGGGCCGAGCGTGTCCGGCGACACCCCGTACCGCACGGAGCTTCCTCCGCCGGCGCGGGTCCGGACGGGGAAGAAGACTTCGGTGGACGGCGCCGCGCTGCCCGCGACCGTCTTCGCCGCGTACCAGCACGCCGAGGCGGAGCTCGCGCGCACCGCGCCCGGCTGCCGGCTCAGGTGGCAGCTGCTGGCCGCGATCGGCCAGGTGGAGTCGGGGCAGGCCCAGGGCGGCCGGGTGACCGCGGCCGGCACGACCGTGACGCCGATTCTGGGTCCGCGCCTGGACGGCGGCGCCTTCGCCGTCGTACGGGACTCGGACGGTGGCGCGTACGACGAAGACGTGGTGTACGACCGGGCGGTCGGGCCGATGCAGTTCATTCCGTCGACCTGGGCCGGCTGGGGCGTGGACGGGAACGGCGACGGGCGGGCCGACCCGGACAACGTGTTCGACGCGGCGCTCGCCGCCGGACGCTATCTGTGCGCGGCCGGAAGGGACCTGTCCGAGCCCGCCGGCCTGGACGCGGCGATCCTCGGCTACAACCACTCGGCGGCGTATCTGCGCACGGTCAGGGCCTGGTACGCGTACTTCCTGGAAGGTCACCGGGTGGTTCCTGACGACTCCGCCACGACGTCGGTACAGCCCTCACGTCAGCCCGGCCCTTCGCGGGCGAAGTCCACACCGAAGCCGGAACCGTCACCTCGCCCGAGGGCCACACCGTCGCTGAAACCGTCGGCCCCTGCTTCGCCGACGCCCTCCAACTCCCGTCCGGCGGGCGGGAAGACGACGGAACCCCTGGTTCCCGTGCCCGACCCGTCGGTCGGTCTGCCCACCGACGACCCGCTCCCGAGCAGCGCCCCGCTGACCAGTGACAACGGGAAGTCGATGGCCTTCGCCCCCTCCACAACGGCGGCTACCGGGGGGTAATGTCGCCGCACGCCGGACGGGACGAGACCGGCGGGTGAGCGCAAAGGGGCCCTCATGGCGACGGACATGCCTGCGGAGACACGAGCCGCCGACGACCGTTGGCAGCGGATGTGGAGCCACCGTGAGCAGCTGCTCAAGGTGGCCCGGCGCAGGTCGATGAGCCGGGAGGACGCCGAGGACGCGGTGCACGAGGCGATGCTGCGCGCGGCGGAGCGGCCGGACCTGGACGACGAGCGGCTCGCCGCCTGGCTGACGACGGTGACCATGCGGCTGTGCGTGGACCGCCATCGGCAGGTCAACCGCGAGGCCGAGGTCCGCACCAGCCCGACGCTGGTCGCTCCCGGACCGGTGCCGATCGAGGAGGCCGTGTGTGACCGGGCCGAGGCCAGGTGGCTGGCCAGGCGCAGCGGGGAGCTGCCCGCGCGCCAGGCGGAGGCGCTGCGGCTGAAGTCCGAGGACCTTGATGTGAGCCAGGTCGCCGTCCGGATGGGGCTGAGCTACCGGACCGTCGAATCCCTCCTTGCCCGTGCCCGGCGCACACTGCGCGCCTCGCTCGCCGGGACGCTCGGGTTCGCGCTGTTCATGATCGGGCGGGGGCGGCTGCGGGCGGGCGGCAAGGCGCAGGCCGTGGCGGCCACGTCGGCGGCGGCGACCCTTGCGGTGGCGGGGTTCGTGCTGCCGTACGCCCTCCACGGGGGCCGACCGGACACGTCGCCCCGGTCCGCCGCGTCCCCCGTGTCGGACGCCACCACCAAGACCGCGGGACCCGACGGCGCCGACCGGACGCCCGCCCCGAGCACCCGCGAGTTGCCGGCCGCCTCGCCGACTCCCAGCGCGACGCCGTCGACCGGCACCCACGGCCGGTCGCTGCTGCCGCTGTCGGTGCCGTCCCTGCCGACGGCCTCACTGTCACCTGCGCCGGCCGTTCCCGAGGTCCCGAGCGTGCCGAAGCTGCCGAGCGTGCCCGGCCTCCCCGGCCCGCGGGACGCGTCCACGGCGCCGGCAACGCTGAGGGCCGTCCCGGAGGCCTCCGCCACGCCGTCCGTCCCGGTGGCCGTACCGACGCCGACGGCCCTGCCGTAGGCCGTCGAAAAAATCTTCCTCTCCCGCGACGGACCCCCCGCCTCTCCCCGTAGAGCAGATGTCGGAGCTGCTCCACGGGCCGAAAGGTGGACCGGATGGGTGTCGAGATCTGTGTGGAAGGGCTGACCAAGTCCTTCGGTCACCAGGTCATCTGGCAGGACGTCTCGCTGACGCTGCCCGCCGGGGAGGTCTCGGTCATGCTCGGCCCCTCGGGCACGGGCAAGTCCGTCTTCCTCAAGACGCTCGTGGGACTGCTGAAGCCGGACTGCGGCTCGGTGAAGATCGCGGGGCGTGACATCACCAGGCTCCGTGAGCACGAGCTGTACGAGGTGCGGAAGCTCTTCGGCGTGCTGTTCCAGGACGGCGCCCTGTTCGGCTCGATGAACCTGTACGACAACATCGCCTTCCCGCTGCGCGAGCACACCCGCAAGTCCGAGAGCGAGATCCGGCGCATCGTGCTGGAGAAGATGGACATGGTCGGGTTGATCGGCTCGGAGGGGAAGCTGCCCGGCGAGATCTCCGGCGGGATGCGGAAGCGGGCCGGTCTCGCCCGCGCCCTCGTCCTCGACCCCGAGATCATCCTCTTCGACGAACCCGACTCGGGTCTCGACCCGGTACGCGTCGCCTATCTCAACCAGCTCATCGTCGACCTCAACGCCCAGATCGACGCGACCTTCCTGATCGTCACGCACGACATCGCCTCGGCTCGCCAGGTCCCGGACAACATCGGGCTGCTGTTCCGGCGCGAGCTGGTCATGTTCGGGCCGCGTGAGGAGTTGCTGACCAGCGACGAGCCGGTCGTCCGGCAGTTCCTGAACGGCCGGATGCAGGGCCCGATCGGCATGGCGGAGGAGAAGGACGCCACGCAGGTCGAGCAGGAGCTGGCCGCGCTGGGCGATGGCGACACGACACAGACCCCAGGCAGCCGGGCGCTGACTCCCCGCCTGCTGCCGGGACCGGGCATCACCCGACCGCCCCGGTGGGAGGCGATCGCCCGGCACGAGGCCGAGCTGCGTCACCGGAAGGCGGTGGCGGACGCGTGAGACTGTCACCGGCCGGAGCGCTGCGCCACTCGGGGAACCTGTTCGCGATGGCGCTG
This sequence comes from Streptomyces filipinensis, assembly GCF_014649495.1. GTDB lineage: Bacteria > Actinomycetota > Actinomycetes > Streptomycetales > Streptomycetaceae > Streptomyces > Streptomyces filipinensis. The sequence continues at coordinate 29,836 of NZ_BMTD01000030.1, forward strand.
GACGTCGTCCGGACCATGCCCCGAAGGCCGTTCCAGGCGAGGGAGTTCATCCAGCAGGCCTGGTTCGTCGCGAGCGTCACCATTCTTCCCACAGCCCTCGTGTCCATCCCCTTCGGCGCGGTGATCGCGCTGCAGATCGGCAGCCTGACCCGGCAGCTCGGCGCCCAGTCCTTCTCCGGGGCCGCCTCGGTGCTGGCGGTGCTGCGCGAGGCGTCGCCGATCGTCACCGCGCTGCTGATCGCGGGCGCGGGCGGCACGGCGATCTGCGCGGATCTCGGGGCGCGGAAGATCCGCGAGGAGATCGACGCGATGCAGGTGCTGGGCATCGACCCGATCCACCGGCTGGTCGTGCCACGCGTGCTGGCGTCGATGGTGGTGGCGGTGCTGCTCAACGGCCTGGTGTCGGTGGTCGGCGTGGCCGGCGGCTACTTCTTCAACGTCGTCCTGCAGCACGGCACGCCCGGCGCCTACCTGGCGTCCTTCACCACCCTGGCCCAGCTCCCCGACCTGTGGGCGGCGGAGATCAAGGCGCTGGTGTTCGGGGCGATCGCGGCCGTCGTCGCCTCGTACAAGGGACTCACGGCGAAGGGCGGTCCCAAGGGTGTGGGCGATGCCGTGAACCAGTCGGTGGTGATCACCTTCATGTTGCTGTTCGTGACGAACTTCGTGATGACCGCGGTGTACTTCCAGGTCGTCCCGCAGAGGGGCTGAGGCATGGCAGTGTTGAAGAGTCTGGAGGAGCTGGGCAGCCAGCTGTCCTTCTACGGGCGCTCGCTCGCATGGACGGGCCGCACTCTGCGCCGCTACAAGAAGGAGATCCTGCGGCTGCTCGCCGAGGTGAGTTTCGGGCGCGGTGCCCTCGCCGTCGTGGGCGGCACGGTCGGCGTGATCGCCTTCCTGTCGTTCTTCACCGGCACGGAGGTGGGTCTGCAGGGGTACGCCGCGCTGAACCAACTCGGCACGTCCAACTTCGTGGCCTTCCTGTCGGCCTACTTCAACACCCGGGAGATCGCCCCGCTGGTGGCCGGGCTGGCGCTGTCCGCGACGGTCGGCGCGGGGTTCACCGCGCAGCTCGGCGCGATGCGGATCAGCGAGGAGACCGACGCCCTCGAAGTGATGGGCGTGCCCTCGCTGCCGTTCCTGGTGACCACCCGGATGATCGCCGGTTTCGTCGCCGTGATCCCGCTGTACGTGATCGGACTGCTGTCCTCGTACTTCGCCGCCCGCACCATCACCACCGGCTACTACGGGCAGTCCGCGGGCACCTACGACCACTACTTCCAGCAGTACCTGCCGCCGGTCGACGTGCTGTGGTCCTTCGGGAAGGTGCTGGTCTTCGCCGTCCTGATCATCCTGGTGCACTGCTTCTACGGCTACTACGCGAGCGGCGGCCCGGCGGGCGTCGGCGTCGCGGTGGGCCGCGCCGTGCGGACGTCGATCGTGGCGATCAACGTCCTTGACTTCTTCCTGTCGCTCGCGATCTGGGGCGCCAGCACGACCGTGAGGATCGCGGGGTGAACCGTATGAGGGTGCTGAGACTGCGGTTGTACGGCGTGGTGTTCATCGCCGTACTCGCACTGCTGCTGTCGCTGTCGGTCGCCGTGTACCAGCAGGTGTTCACCCCGGCCGTACGGATCGAGCTGGAGGCCGACAGCCTGGGCAACCAGCTCGACCCGCGGGCCGACGTCAAGCTGCGCGGGCTGCTGGTCGGCGAGGTGCGCGAGGTGCACGCCGACGGGACGAAGGCGACGCTCGACATCGCGCTCAAGCCGGAGTACGTCCCCGACATCCCCTCCGACGTACGGGCGCGCCTGCTTCCCAAGACGCTGTTCGGCGAGAAGTACGTCGACCTGGTCGCGCCCGCACACTCAGTGGCCCGCCCGATCCGGCCCGGTGATGTCATCACCCAGGACCGCACCCGCGTCGGCATCGAGCTCCAGCAGCTGATGAACGACCTGCTGCCGCTGCTGCGGACCGTCCAGCCCGGCAAGCTCGACGCCACACTCTCCGCCTTCGCCACCGCCCTCGAAGGGCGCGGCGACCGGATCGGCGACAACCTCACACGCGTGGGGACCTATCTGCACCGCCTCGATCCTCATCTGCCGTCCATGACCGAGGACTTCGCCCGCCTGGCCGATGTCGCCGAGGTGTACGGCGACGCGGCGCCGGACCTGATGGACATCCTGCGCAACACGATCACCACCAGCCGCACCGTGGTCGAGCAGCGGGACCGCATCGCGTCCGCGCTCACCACGACGGCCGGCATGGCGGCCACCGCGGGCGACTTCCTCCACGCGAACGGCGACCGGCTGATCGCTCTTGGCCGGGTCTCCCGCCCGACGCTGGAGCTCTTCGCCCGCTACTCGCCCGAGTACCCCTGCCTGCTTGCCGGCCTGGTCCACGAGGAGCAGGCCTCCGAGCAGGCGTTCCGGGGCGGCACGATGCACATCACGCTCGAGGTGGTGCGCCAGCGGGGGGCGTACCAGCCCGGTGAGGAGCCCCGGTACGCCGACCGGTCGGGGCCCAACTGCCGCAATCTGCCGCATCCTTCCGTACCGGCGCCGGGGGTTCACCTCAACGACGGTTCGAAGACGGGGAGTTCGTCCCCTCCGCCCGGCGTCTCCGCCACCCGGGCCGAGCAGCACGCCGTCGGCTCGCTCGTGTCCCCCGTGCTGGGCGTGCCCGACGACGAGGTGCCGCCGGTCGCGACGCTGCTGTTCGGACCGATGGCGCGCGGGACGGCGGTGAGCGTCGCATGAGGAGCACAGGCGCCCGGCAGACCACCGCCCCGCTGATCAAGTTCAGCCTCTTCGCGCTGGTGACGATCCTGGCGACGGCGTTGCTCGCCGCCACCATCGTCAACCTCTCCTTCACCCCTGGGCACACGTACCGTGCCGTCTTCAGCGACGTCACCGGCCTGGAGAAGGGCGACGACATCCGGGTCGCCGGGGTACGAGTGGGTGAGGTCGAGGACATCCGGATCAAGGACCGGACACTGGCGGAGGTCACCTTCACCGCCGGCGCGGACCGGCCGCTCCTCATCAGCACCCACGCGGTCATCCGCTACCGGAACCTGGTCGGGCAGCGGTACGTCGCCCTGACCGAGGGTGCGGGCGACGGCACCCGGCTGAAGCCCGGCGCCACCATCCCGCTGTCGCGCACGCAGCCCGCGCTGGACCTCAACGCGCTGCTGAACGGCTTCAAACCGCTGTTCGCCGCGCTCAGCCCGCAGGACGTCAACCAGCTCGCCACCGAGATCGTCAAGACGCTGCAGGGCGAGGGCGGCACGGTCAACAGCCTTCTGCTGCACACCGCTTCGCTCACCACGACGCTGGCCGACCGCGACAAGCTGATCGGCTCGGTGATCGACCACCTGAACACCGTGCTGGCGACGCTGGACAAGCGCGGCACCCGCTTCTCCGGGCTGCTCAAGCAGCTGCGGCGGGTGATCTCCGGTCTGTCCGCCGACCGCAAGCCCATCGGGGAGTCACTGGTGGGCATCGGCGACCTGACGGAGGCCACCTCGGGGCTGCTGAAGGACGCGCGGCCACCGCTGAAGGACGACATCGCCGGGCTGGCCGGGCTCACCGGAACACTCAACGACAACGACAAGACGGTGGAGGGCGTGCTGAAGCGGCTGCCCGACAAGCTGAACGCACTGACGGGGGCCGCGTCCTACGGCTCCTGGTTCAACTTCTACCTCTGCGACTTCGACGGCCGGATCGTGCTCCCCAAGACGAAGCAGGTACTCGCTCCCGACCTGCATGTGGCGAGGGCGAGGTGCGGATCGTGACCCGCAAGAACCGCCCGGAACCGCTGTTCAAGGTCCGCGTCGAGCCGCCGAAGCTGCCGCAGGTACGGCTTCCGAAGGTACGCCTTCGGAAGGTACGGCTGCTTCCGCGCCGGGCGCCGCGCCCGCGACCCTTGTTCAAGGTGCGCGTCGAGCCACCCCGGCTGCCGCGCCTACGGCTCCGCCGCCCCCGCCTGACCCCGTTCCGTGATCGCAATCCCGTGGTGATCGGAGCCGTCGGCCTCACCGTCCTCACGCTGCTGACCGTGGCCGCGTTCAACGCCGACAGCCTGCCGTTCATCGGCGGCGGCAGGACGTACAGCGCGGCCTTCTCGGAGGCGGGCGGCCTCAAGCCCGGCGACGAGGTGCGGATCGCCGGGGTGAAGGTCGGCAAGGTCGAGGACGTGGACCTGGACGGCGACCACGTCAAGGTCACCTTCAAGGTCAAGGGCGATCCGAGGTTCGGCACCGGGACCGGCGCGTCCATCCGGGTCAAGACGATCCTGGGCGCGAAGTACCTCGCGCTGTACCCGAAGGGGCCGGGGCAGTTGAAGCCCGGCAGCGAGATCCCGCTGGGGCGGACGGTCGCGGCGTACGACGTCGTGCAGGCGTTCAGCGACCTGACCACCACGTCGGAGAAGGTCGACACCGCCCGGCTGGCGAAGGCCCTGGACACGATCTCCACCACCTTCCAGGACTCGCCCGCCGAAGTACGCGCGTCCATCAAGGGCCTGTCGAGGATCTCCCGGACGGTGGCCTCGCGTGACAAGGCACTGAGCAGACTCCTGCGCCACGCCAACGGCACCACGGGCGTGCTGGCCGACCGCTCCGAGGACTTCACCGCCCTGGTCAAGGACGGCGACAAGCTGTTCACGGAGATCAGCAGGCGGCGCGAGGCGATCCACAAGCTGCTGAAGACCTCCGCGGTACTCGGCATCGAGCTCTCCGGCCTGGTCGACGACGACAACAAGGAGATCGGGCCCGCGCTCAAAGGGCTGAAGGGTGTGGTGCAGATGCTCGAACGCAACCAGTCCAGCCTCGACCGGAGCGTCAAGCTGCTCGCGCCGTACGTACGGGTCTTCACCAACACCCTCGGCAACGGCCGCTGGTTCGACTCCTACGTCCAGAACCTGGTCGCCGCTCCGGTGGCGCCTCGGACGGGAGGCGCGCAGTGAAGAGCCCGATCAGACGGCTGGCCCTGCTCACCGCGCTCGCCCTCGTCACCGCGCTCACCTACGTGCTGTGGCCCCGGCCGGAGCCGGTGCGCGTCACCGCGTACTTTCCGCGCACCGTCGGCATCTACCCCGGCTCGGACGTCCGCGTCCTCGGCGTGCGGATCGGCGAGGTCAAGGAGATCAGGCCCGAGGGCGACCGGGTGCGGGTGGAGCTGGAGTACGACCAAGGGCGGAAGGTCCCCGCCGACGCCAAGGCCGCGATCATCAACTCCTCGGTGGTCAGTGACCGTTACGTACAACTGCTGCCGGTGTACCGGAACGGTCCCGTGCTGCGAAGCGGTGCTGTCATCCCGCAGTCGCGCACCGCCGTACCGGTCGAGCTGGACCGCATCTTCGACAGCCTGCACACCACGGCCGACGCGCTCGGCCCGAAAGGCGCCAACAAGGACGGTTCGCTGTCGCGGCTGCTCGGGGTGAGCGCGGACAACCTCGCCGGTCAGGGCGAGAACCTCCATCAGACGGTCCACGACCTCTCGCAGGCGGTCACGACGCTGTCGGACGGCCGCACCGATCTGTTCGGCACGGTGCGGAACCTGCAGGTGTTCACGGCAGCACTCGCCGCCGACGACAAGAGCGTGCGGTCCTTCGACACCAGCCTCGCCCAGGTCGCGAAGCAGCTCGCGGGCGAGCGCAAGGACCTCGCGGACGCGCTCACGAACCTGGGAACGGCGCTCGGTGACGTGTCCGCCTTCGTGAAGAAGAACAAGAAGTCGCTGACCACGGACGTGAAGGGCCTCAGCAAGGTGACCAGGGTACTCGTCACCCAACGCGCCGCACTCGACGAGCTCCTGCGGGTCGCCCCCACGGGCCTGTCCAACCTGAACGACGCCTACAACCCCTCCGCCGGCACCCTCGACACCCGCGACAACGCCCAGCAGGCACAGGACCCGGCCTCGCTGCTGTGCTCCGTGCTGAAGACGACCGGCGACGAGGGCGGCAAGAACCCCGACTGCAAGGAGCTGAAGAAACTCTTCGACTCCCTGCCCGAGACGCCGCGGGGCTCCGCGGTGACGGGCACGGTCGACCGGACGCTCGGCGGGATCCTGGGGGCGAGCGCATGAGCGTACGACGCATGGGCGGGGCCATCGCCTCGGCGGCGGTCGGTTCGCTGCTGCTGTCCGGCTGCGAGTTCAACGGCTGGTACGACGTCCCGCTGCCCGGCGGCGCCGCCGCGGACGGTCACGCGTACCACGTCACCGTCGAGTTCCGCGATGTCCTCGACCTGGTGCCGCAGTCGGCGGTGAAGGTCGACGACGTCACCGTGGGCGCGGTCGAGAAGGTGCAGCTGGACGGCTGGCACGCACGCGTACGGCTGCGGGTCGCCGACTCGGTGAAGCTGCCCGCCAACGCGGTCGCCGAGCTGCGGCAGACCAGTCTCCTCGGCGAGAAGTACGTGGCACTGGCCGCTCCGACCGGCACGGCGGCCGTGGGCCGGCTCCGCGACGGCGACCGCATCCCGCTGTCCCGCAGCGGCCGCAACCCGGAGGTCGAGGAGGTGCTGTCCGCGCTGTCCGCCCTGCTGAACGGCGGCGGGGTGGCCCAGCTCAAGACGATCACCGTGGAGCTGAACAAGGCCCTCGACGGCCGGGAGAGCCGGGTCAGGTCCCTGCTGAAGGAACTGGACACGTTCATCGGCGGTCTGGACGACCGGCGGAACGACATCGTCCGCGCGATCAAGGCCGTCGACCGGCTCGCGGGGCGCCTCGGGAAGGAGAAGAAGACCATCGCCAAGGCCGTCGACACGATGCCGCCCGCCCTGAAGGTCCTCGCCCACCAGCGACGCGATCTGACGAAGATGCTCACCGCCCTGTCGAAGCTCGGCACGACGGGCACCAAGGTGGTCACCGCCTCGCACGACGACACGGTCGCGAACCTCAAGAAGCTCCGGCCGATCCTGCAACAGCTGAACAAGTCGGGCAACGACCTGCCCAACTCCCTTGAGCTGCTGACCACTTACCCGTTCCCCCGCAACGCCACCGCCGCCGTCAAGGGCGACTACGTCAACCTCCACATCACCGCCGACCTGGACCTGACGGACCTCTACGGGAACACGACGGGCGGCAGCCCCCGCCACGGCAAGGGCGGTTCCCCGGCGCCCGGCACCCCCGAGGCGCCGCACCTCCCAGACCTGCCGGGCGTCCCGGCGCCGACCCCGCTGCCGAGCACCCCCAGCCTGCCGTCGTCACCCTCGGCGCCGTCGTCACCCTCGGTGCCGTCGGCTCCCTCGGGCGGCGGGAGCGGCGGGCCGTTGTGCCCACCGGTGTGCACCAGCAGCTACACCACCGGCGCGAAGCCGCCCGAGGGGATCGACCTCGCGCTCGCGGAGCTGATGCTGAAGGGGGTCCAGCCGTGATCACTCGTACGGTCAAGGCGCAGCTGCTCGCGTTCGCCACGGTCACCGCCGTCGGGGTGTCGTACGTCGGCGCCGAGTACACCGGCCTGGTGGACGACGTCCTTGACCGCGGCTACACGGTGCGGGCCGACTTCGCCGACTCAGGGGGTATCTTCGCCGGCGCAGAGGTCACCTACCGTGGGGTGCCCGTGGGCCGCGTCGGGGCGCTGCGGCTGACCGGCGCCGACGGCGTCTCGGTCGCCCTCGACATCGGCGACGGGGCACCGCGCATCCCGGCGGACACCCTCGCCGTGGTGGCGAACCGTTCGGCGGTGGGCGAGCAGTACGTGGATCTGCAGCCGCGCACGTCCAAGGGTCCGTATCTCCTGGACGGCAGCACCATCCCGCGCGGCAGCACCCGTGTGCCACTGCCCACGACGGACCTGGTCCTCAGCCTGGACCGGCTGGTGAACTCCGTCGACAAGGACGATCTGCGGGTCACCGTCGACGAGTTGGGCAAGGCCTTCTCCGGCACCGGACCGGACCTGAGCCGGATGGTGGACTCGGGCAACGCGCTCGTCGAGTCGGCGTCCGAGTCGCTGCCGGAGACGATCTCGCTGATCGAGGACTCACGGAAGGTCCTCAAGACGCAGGCGGACCAGGGTTCGTCCATCAAGTCGTTCGCGCACGACCTGGCGGCGCTGACCGCACAGTTGAAGGCCGGCGACGGGGATCTGCGCAAGCTGATCGGCAACGCCACGCCGGCCGCGCAGGAGGTCGACTCGCTGCTGAAGTCGACCGGGCCACAGCTGTCGGTCCTGCTGGCCAACCTGATCAGCGGCGGCCGGGTCACGCTGGCCCACCTGCCCGGCGTGGAGCAGGCTCTCGTCACCTTTCCGGCGCTGGTCTCGGGCAGCTACACGGTCGTCCCGGGCGACGGCACCACCCACTTCGGGCTGGTGGTGAACGCCGGCGACCCGCCGCCGTGCACCCAGGGGTACGGCACGGCACGGCGGGACCCCGCCGACACGAGCACGCGCGAGGCGAACCCCGACGCACACTGCGCGGCCCCACGCGGCAGCAAGACGTCGGTGCGGGGCGCGCAGAACGCTCCCGGCGCGCAGGCCGCGTCCGGCGGCGCGCATCAGACGGCGTACATCACGCCGTACGACCCGGAGACCGGCACCGCGACCGGCCCGGACGGAAGGCCCGTCGAGGTCGGCTCGACGGGCGGCCAGCAGACGGTGTTCGGAAAGGAGTCGTGGCAATGGCTGCTCGTCGGTCCCATGGCGTGAACGTGAGGCTGCCCGGGGTGAACGGGAGGGCGTGGACAGTCGGCCTCGTCGTGGCGACCGTCCTCACCACCGCCGCCGCCCTCTGGCTGAGTCTCCGCCTCCACCAGCAGGACGAGACGGAGCAGCGGCGCCGGGATGTCCTCGGGGCGGCCCGCCAGTCGGCGCTGAACTTCACCTCGCTCGACTACCGGCACTACGGCCGGGACAGCGCGGACGTGCTGAGGAGCGCCACCGGCAGCTTCAAGAAGCAGTTCACCGCGCAGACGGCGGAGCTGACCAAGCTCGTCGCCGCGAACAAGTCGGTGTCCGAGGGCCAGGTCCTCGACGCCGGCATCGTCCGGTCCGACGCCCACTCGGCCCGCGTCCTGGTGGTCGCCGACAGCAAGGTGACCAACACCGCCGTGCCCCAGGGACAGGCGCGCACCTATCGGCTGCAGCTCGACCTGGTGCACCAGGGCGGGCGCTGGCTGACCTCCGACGTCGAGTTCGTGGGCTGACCGACACCAGCGGACAGCCACCAGTAGTGAGGAGCACGACCATGGGGAACGCGACTTCCCGAGGCCGCACCGGCTCGCCCGCCCGCCGGACGATGACCGCGGCCGCTCGCGCGGCGGCCAAGCGCGCCAAGCGGACGGAGCATGTGAAGCGGCCCGAGGGGCCCCTCTCCTCGGAGGCACCGCTCTCAGGGCCGACCGTGCTGGTCGAGCCGTCGGCGGACGGCTGGGACGACCCGCCGGAGCCGTCGCCGGAATCCCTGGAGCAGGACCCGGAGTCCCTGGCGGAGCCGGACGGCAGCGCGCCTCCGCCGCGCTCCGACCGGCGGCGGCTCACCGCGGTACTCGGTGTCCTCCTCGTGGCGGGTCTGGTGGCGGTCGCGGTGCTCGGGTGGCAGTACGCGCAGGGGCGGAGGACCGAGGACGCTCGGGCCGAGGCGCTCATGGCCGCACGGAAGGCGGCGCCGGTCGTGCTGTCGTACGACTACCGGCATCTGGACCGGGATTTCGCCCGTGCCCGTGACCGTCTGACCGGGCACTTCCGTGACGAGTACCGGAAGACCACGACGCGTGTGGTCGGGCCGACGGCCAGGAAGTACCACGCGGTGGTGAAGGCGACGGTGGCCGAACCCGCGAGCGGCGGCAGCCCTGCGGCCTCCGTCGTGTCGGCCTCGGCGGACAAGGCCGTGGTCCTGCTCTTCGTCAACCAGGTCACCGAGAGCACCCAGGTCTCGGGCTCCCGCCTGGATCTGAACCGGGTCCGGATGACGATGACCCACACGTCCGCAGGCTGGAAGGTGAGTGCCGTCGACGCACTGTGAACCGCCCTGTTCCGCTGCGCTCCCGGACCTGGCCACCTGGCGCCGCTGGGGTGGGCGGCCGACCCCGTGCTCGGCCACTGCTGCCCCCGGAGCGGCGTATCGCGGTGGGTGAGTTGCACGGGGTGCGCGCGTGCGTGGCGCTCAGAGTGCTGGGTGAGCGGCCAGATCGCGGGTCTGGTCGACTCAGCCGCCGCTCTTACGCCTGAACGACCGCCGGCCCGCAGCCGGGCCGTGCGCCGCGCGCACCTTCGACGCATCGGGGTTGGCGGCGACATCGGCGGCATCCTCCTGCGCACCGCGCTTGCGCGCCAGGGCTTCGCGGAACTTGCGCTTGAGGTCGTAGTTGCCGTCGCTGTCCGGCGCCAGAGGGGACGTCTCGGCGGCAGCCGGCTCCGAACCTTCCGTGGATACGGGCTCTGCGGTCATGGTGACCTCCTGGGTTCGGGGGTGGGCAGCCACAGCTTGTCATGCCGGGCGCGGTGCGGGGGCACCGGCAACATCATCCTGCCCCGTTTTCGGCGTTGACCACGAGATCGGTGATCTCCTCGTCCGCCATGCGTCACGCGAGCCATGCGGACTCCTTGTGACGTATGCGTGGGGAGCCGTCCGAGTGGCCCGCGACAGCTGACGTGCCCGTGGTGCCGGGTACGGCCGAGTGCCCCAGGTGCCGGTGCACGAAGTGGATGGCCATCGCGCCCTCACCGGCCGCGGAGGCCACCCGTTTCACCGAGCCGCTGCGGACGTCCCCTACCGCGAAGACCCCGGGCAGGCTGGCCTCCAGGGTCATGCACGAGCGCCCACGGCCGTGCCACACCTCGGGTGAGGCGCAGGCTTCCTGGGCCTCCGGCCCGGTGAGGACGAAGCCGCGGGAGTCGAGGGCGAGGTTGCCGGCCAGCCACTCGGTGTGAGGTTCGGCTCCGGTGAAGACGAACAGGCTCCGTACCGCGAGCCGGCGGTGCCCGCCCGTGCGGTTGTCGACCACGTCGAGCTCCTCCAGCACTTCCTGGCCGATGACCTCGGTGACCTCGGTGTGCAGCATGACCTCCACCCGCGGATGGCGCTCGACCTGGTCGACCAGGTAGCGGGACATGTTGGCCTCAAGGCCGGCTCCTCGGACCAGCAGGTGCACCTTCGGCGCGTACCCGGCGAGGAACAGCACCGCCTGGCCCGCCGAGTTGCCTCCGCCGACGACGGCCACCGGGTCGCTGCGGCACTGCTGGGCCTCGTAGACGGTCGCCGAGTAGTGCACGCTCGTTCCCTCCAGGCGTTCGATGCCGGGCACCTGGAGCCGGCGGTAGCGGGCACCCATGGCCAGGACGACGGCGCGGGCGGCGACCTCGCTGCCGTCGGCGAACGCCACGACGTAGTGGTCGTCGTCCTTGGGATGGAGACCGGTCGCCTCCAGCGGAAGGCTGATCCTCGCGCCGAACTTGTCGGCCTGGAGCACGGCGCGTTCGGTGAGTTCGGCGCCGGAGATGCCGGAGGGGAAGCCGAGCAGATTCTCGATGCGGGACGACGTGCCGGCCTGGCCGCCGGTGGCCATCGCCTCCACCACCGTGGTGCTCAGGCCCTCGGAGGCGGCGTACACCGCGGCAGCGAGGCCGGCGGGGCCGGAGCCCACGATGAGGACGTCGCCGTGACGGTTTCCGGCGGGCAGTGACGGCAGGCCGATGAGCCGGGCCAGTTCCGCGTTGCTGGGGTTGCGCAACAGGGTGGTGTCCCGCCAGATGACGAGTGGTGTCTCCGCCGGGCCGACACCGAAGCGGCGCAGCAGCTCCTCGGCCTCCTCGTCGGTCTCCAGGTCGATCCAGCGGTGCGGCAGCCGGTTGCGGACGGCGAACTCGCGCAGCCGTCTGGTGTCGGGCGAGTAGCGCGAGCCGATGATGCGGAAGCCGGCGCCCTGTCCGACGAGCAGCGCGCGACGGCACAGACAGGCGCGCAGCACGATGTCCCCGATGGTGGGGTCCTGCGACACCAGGTGGCGCAACTGGTCCAAGGAGACGACGAGGACCTCGCCCGGGTCCCTGGCGACAGCGGTGTAGAAGGCCACTTGTCCGTACAGCAGGCCGAGTTCGCCGATGAAGCGACCTGGGCCGTGCACGCGCAGCACGTGCTCCTCGGGAGTGCCGTAGTCCTCGACGACGGCGACGGTACCGCTGAGGACGACGAAGAACGTCTCGCAGCGCTCGCCCTCCCGGATCAGCACGTCGTTCGGAGCCATGGTCCGGCGTTGCCCGTGCTCCGCCAGACGTGCTATCTGGTCCTCCGTGAGACGCGGGTACGCGCCGTAGATGTCCGGGGTCTCCCAGAAGGCGGCCTCGTCCGCTTTCCCCGGCAGCGGTTCTCCGCCCGGCGGCGACTGGTCGCCGGACATCAGACGAACGCCTCGTGAACGTAGCACCAGCGCCATTCCTCGCCGGGCTGGAACGACTGCACGATCGGATGGGCGTCGGCAGCTGCGTGCTTGCGCGCGTGCCTGTTCGGCGAGGAGTCGCAGCAGCCGACGTGCCCGCAGGTCAGGCAGAGCCTCAGGTGGACCCACGGGGAGCCGAGCATCAGACACTCCTGACACCCTTCTGGGGTCAGCGGCCGGACCGGCCGGACGAGCGCGAGGTGGGGGTCTGCGTGCAGGGTCATGCGGATCACCCTTTCCGGGCGGTGAGCGACTGTTCCACCCACTGGCGCAGAGCGGGGGCGGGCGCCGCCCCCGCCTGCCGGGCGACCGTCTCGCCCCGGTCGAGGATCAGCAGTGTCGGTACAGCCTGGACCTCGAAACGCCGCGACAGTCGCGGGTTCTTGTCGACGTCGACCTTGACGAGTTTGATTCGGCCGGCGAGATCGGTGGCGACCTTCTCCAGTGCGGGGCTGACCATGCGGCAGGGGCCGCACCAGGTGGCCCACAGGTCGACGACGACGGGGACGTCGGCCCGCTCGGCGACCTCGGTGAAGTCGTCGTCGCCCGCGTCCACCATCCACGGCAGGGGCTGCTTGCAGTGGCCGCACTTGGGGCGGCCCTCCGCGGCCACGGGCACCCGGTTGGTGCGCCCGCAGTTCGGACATCTCACGGTCGTCGCCTGCATCGTGCTCATGCCGCCCGCGCTCCCTTCACGTCCTCGGGCTGGTCGTAGGTGACGACCAGCTCTCCGTGTTCGGCGTCGACGCGGACCGTCGCGCCGTCCTGGACGTCACCGCGCAGCAGGGCGCGCCCGACCATCGTCTCGACCTCATGGGAGATGTAACGCCGCAGCGGCCGGGCTCCGTACACCGGGTCGTAGCCCTGGTGGGCGATCAACTCCCGGGCCTCTGCGGTGAGTTCGACGGTGATGCGGCGTTCGGCGAGCCGGCGGCGCAGTTCGTCGAACTGCAGCTCCACGATCCGCTCGATCTGCCGTTCGCCGAGCGGTTTGAACAGCACGATGTCGTCGACGCGGTTGAGGAACTCCGGGCGGAAGTGCCCGCGCAGCTCGCCCATCACCAGGGCGCGGGCGTCCGGCTTGATCTCACCCTCGGCGGTGGCGCCGTCGAGGAGGTGCTCGGAGCCGATGTTCGACGTCATGATGATCACGGTGTTGCGGAAGTCGACGGTGCGGCCCTGGGAGTCGGTGATGCGGCCGTCGTCGAGGACCTGCAGCAGGGTGTTGAAGACATCGGTGTGCGCCTTCTCGATCTCGTCGAACAGCACGACCGAGTACGGCTTGCGGCGTACGGCCTCGGTGAGCTGGCCGCCTTCCTCGTAGCCGACGTATCCGGGTGGGGCGCCCATGAGCCGGCTGACGGTGTGCCGCTCCTGGTACTCACTCATGTCGAGGCGGACCATGTTCTCCTCGGAGTCGAACAGGGCCGCCGCGAGGGTCTTGGCCAGCTCGGTCTTCCCGACGCCGGTGGGGCCGAGGAAGATGAACGAGCCGATGGGGCGGCGCGGGTCGCGGATGCCGGAGCGGGCGCGGATGATGGCGTCGGCGACGAGTTTGACGGCCTCGTCCTGGCCGATGACGCGCTCGCGCAGGATCTCGTCGAGGCGCAGCAGCTTCTCGCGTTCGCCCTCCTGGAGACGGGCGACGGGGATGCCGGTCCAGGCTGCGACGATCTCGGCGATCTCCTCCTCGGTGACGACCTCGCGCAGCAGCCGGTTCTTCCCTTGTTTGGCGGCCAGTTGCTCCTCCTCGGCCTTCAGCCGGCGCTCCAGGTCCTGGAGGCGGCCGTAGCGGAGTTCGGCGGCGCGGTTGAGGTCGTAGGCGCGTTCGGCCTCCTCGGCCTCGTGGCGGACCTGCTCCAGTTCCTGGCGCAGTTCCTGCACGCGGCGGATGGCCTGCCGTTCGGCCTCCCACTGGGCGTGTTTGGCGTCGGCCTCGCCGCGCAGGTCGGCCAGTTCCTTGCGCAGTTCCTCCAGGCGAGTTTTGCTGGCGGCGTCGGTCTCCTTGGACAGAGCCGCCTCCTCGATCTCCAGGCGGGTGACGCGGCGGGTGATCTCGTCGAGTTCGGCGGGCATCGAGTCGATCTCGGTACGCAGCCGGGCGCACGCCTCGTCGACGAGGTCGATGGCCTTGTCGGGCAGGAACCGGTCGGTGATGTAGCGGTGGCTGAGGGTGGCCGCGGAGACCAGCGCGGTGTCCTGGATCTTCACGCCGTGGAAGACCTCCAGACGTTCACGCAGTCCGCGCAGGATGGAGATGGTGTCCTCCACGCTCGGCTCGTCGACCAGGACCTGCTGGAAGCGGCGTTCGAGGGCGGCGTCCTTCTCGATGTGCTTGCGGTACTCGTCGAGGGTGGTGGCGCCGATCATGTGGAGTTCGCCGCGGGCGAGCATCGGCTTGAGCATGTTGCCCGCGTCCATGGCCCCTTCGGCGGCGCCCGCGCCGACGACGGTGTGCAGTTCGTCGACGAAGAGCAGGATGCGTCCCTGGGCGGCCTTCACCTCGGACAGGACGGCCTTGAGTCGTTCCTCGAACTCGCCGCGGTACTTGGCGCCGGCGACCAGGGAGCCCATGTCGAGGGCGAACACCGTCTTGTCGCGCAGGCCCTCGGGGACGTCGCCGCGAACGATGCGCTGGGCCAGGCCCTCGACGATGGCGGTCTTGCCGACGCCGGGATCGCCGATGAGGACGGGGTTGTTCTTGGTCTTGCGGCTGAGGATCTGGGTGACGCGGCGGATCTCCGCATCACGGCCGATGACCGGGTCCAGCCGCCCGGACCGGGCCTCGAGGACCAGGTCGCGGCCGTACTTCTCCAGAGCCTCATAGGCCACTTCAGGGTTGGCGGAGGTGACGCGCTGGTGGCCGCGGACCTGGGTGAGCGCGCTCAGGAACGAATCCCGGGTCACGCCGTGCTCCTTGAGCAGCCGTCCGGCGGCGGTAGCCGAGCCCTCCTCGGCCAGGGCGAGCAGGAGGTGCTCCACGGACACGTACTCGTCCTTGAGGCGTTTGGCCTCCCGCTCGGCGGCGTCGAGCAGGCGGGACAGGCGCTGAGTGACGAAGACCTGGCCGGGTGCCGCGCCCGGACCGGTGACCTTCGGGCGGCGGGAGAGTTCCTCGCGCACGGCCGCGCGCAGCTCCTTCGGCTCGGTGCCGAACTGTTGCAGCAACCGCGGGATCAGGCCGTCCTCCTGATCGAGAAGCGCGAGCAGCAGGTGTTCCCCGTCGACCTCGGTCTGCCCCATGCCGACGGCCGCGCTCTGGGCCGCCTGGAGGGCTTCCTGGGACTTCTGGGTGAGACGGTTCATGTCCATGGGGGTGTTTCACTCCTCGTACCGGCGCGGCGCAGGGCGGCTTCGAGCATGCTGATGCGGTCCAGCAGGTCGAGCACCAGGCCGATGGATGTGTAGTTGAGGCACAGCCCGGTGCGCAGCCGCTGGACGCGGGCGAGGACGGCCGGTGCCGTGGGTTCGAACACCAGCCCTCCGGAGGCGTCGCGCTCGGCCTCGACCAGGCCCAGAGCGACGAACCGGCGGACGAGGTCGGGATGGACGCCGGAGCGGCGGGCCACGGTCTGCAGAGAGAGCCTGGGCACCGGCACGATCGCGTACCGGACGCGTGCCGGCGCGGCAGCTGTCAGCCGAGACGCCTGGCGCGCCTCGGCGCGTGGGTCACTCATCGTGTACTCCTGGGGTCGAACGAGGAGACGGCGGCGAGCTCCTCGAAGAGTGCGCGCTCCTGGTCGCTGAGCTTGGACGGCACCATGATCCGGAGCTCGGCGTAGAGGTTGCCGTGCGTGCCGCGCGGGTTCGGCATGCCCTCACCGCGCAGCCGCAGCCGCCGGCCGCTGGACGAGCCCGCGGGCACGTTCACCTTCGCCGCAGCCCCGCTCGGCGTGGGCACCGGAACCGTCGCGCCCAGCGCGGCCTCCCAGGGTGTGACCGGAAGCTGCACGTACACGTCCCGGCCGTCGAGGCGGAACTGGGGGTGCGGCTGGATCCGCACCCGCAGGTACAGGTCCCCCGCGGGGGCGTCACCGTTGCCCCGGCCGCCCTCGCCCGCCAGCCGGATACGCTGCCCGTCGGTGACACCCGGTGGCACGTCGACCTCGTACCGCCGCGGCTGCCCCGTGGGACCGGCGAGCGTGACGGTGCGACGGCCTCCCCGGTAGGCCTCCTCGACGGTGAGCGGCAGTTCGGCCTCCTGGTCGGCTCCGGGGACACGCACCCGTCCGGCGCCCCCGAAGAGCGAGCCGAACAGGTCGTCGACGTCGACGCCCTCCGCGCCGAAGCCGCTGGTGGCATACCGGACCCGGGGGCCGCCCCCGGTGGACCAGCGGAAGCCGCCGCCGGGTCCCGCGCCGGCACCGACCCGCTCCTCCCAGTCCTCGGGAACCTTCCGGAAGTCCTCGCCGAAGCGGTCGTACCGGGCCCGCTGGTCGGGGTCGGACAGGGCACTGAAGGCCTCGTTGATCTCCTTGAACCGCTCCTCCGCCGCGGGGTCCTTGTTGACGTCCGGGTGGTACCTGCGGGCCAGCTTGCGATACGCCCGCTGGATCTCGTCCTTGTCGGCGTCCCGCGGGACCCCGAGAACCTCGTAGAAGTCGCGTGCCATGGCCGCTCACTCCCGCTTGGCGACGGTCACGGCGGCCGGCCGCAGCTGCCGCTCGGCCTCGCCGTAGCCGGGGCGCAGCACCTGCGCCACGGTGTTCGGTTCGGCGTCGGGGTCCTGGACCACGCCGACGACCTCGTGCCGGGAGGGGTCGAACGGGACGCCGGTCTCGGCGTGACGCTCGTAACCGAGGCGTTCGAGGATGGACACGGCCTGGTCGCGCACGGCGCGAACCCCCTCGACGATCGCACCGGGGTCGGAGCCCGCGTGGTTCAGGGCCAGTTCGAGGTTGTCGACGACGGGAAGGAAGGCCGCCGCCGTGCGGGCGCGTTCGACCGCGCGCTCCCGGTCCAGTTCCCTGGCGTGTCGCTTGCGCAGGTTGTCCAGATCGGCGAGAGCACGCCGCCAGCGGTCCTCGACCTCTTTCAGCGCGGCCGCGTACTCGTCCTCGACCCCGGCCGGACCGGTGGCCGCGTCGGGTCCCGGTTCGGCCTGCGTGGCCGGCGGCGCGGGCTCGGGCAGGTGGCCC
This sequence comes from Streptomyces filipinensis, assembly GCF_014649495.1. Taxonomy (GTDB): domain Bacteria; phylum Actinomycetota; class Actinomycetes; order Streptomycetales; family Streptomycetaceae; genus Streptomyces; species Streptomyces filipinensis. The sequence continues at coordinate 47,354 of NZ_BMTD01000030.1, forward strand.
CGCGGCGCTTGTACCGCGCCTTCGGGCGGTGGGTCGGACGATCGGTCCTGGGGAGGGATCGGCATGGCGGGTACCTCAGCCCTTGTCGAACTCGGCGTCGATCACGTCTTCGCCGGCGCCGGCACCGCCCTGCCCGGAGCCGTCCGGCCCGGTGGTGTCCGACGGACCACTCGCCGCCGCGGCTTCGGCCTGGTGGGCGGCGAGCCCGGCGTAGACCTGCTGGAGTTCGGAGACCAGCGGCCTGACCTTGTCCACTCCGGCCTCGTTCTTGACCGCGTCGCGGGCCTCTGCCACCAGCATCTCGGCTCGCGCCTTCTCGTGCGCGGGCGCGGCGTCGGCCAGTTCGTTCAGACGCTTTTCGACCTGGTAGGCGATCGCGTCGAGTTCGTTGCGGGCGTCGACGGCCTCGCGGAGTGCCTGGTCCTGGCCCCGGTTGCTCTCGGCCTCCTGGACCATGCGTTCGACCTCGCTCCGGTCCAGGTTGGAGCTCTCGCTGATGGTGATGCCCTGTTCCTTGCCGGTGTCCTTGTCGCGCGCGCTGACGTTGAGGATGCCGTTGGCGTCGATGTCGAAGGTGACCTCGACCTGCGGTTCGCCACGCGGCGCCGGCCGGATGTCGGTGAGCTGGAACCGGCCGAGGACCCGGTTGTCGGCGGCCCGCTCGCGCTCGCCCTGGAGGACGACGATGTCGACGGCCGGCTGGTTGTCCTCGGCGGTGGAGAAGGTCTCGCTGCGGCGCACCGGGATGGTGGTGTTCCGCTCGATGATCTTCGTCATCACTCCGCCGCGCGTCTCCACGCCCAGCGACAGGGGGGTGACGTCGAGCAGCAGGACGTCCTTGACCTCGCCCTTGAGCACCCCGGCCTGGATCGCGGCGCCCAGGGCCACGACCTCATCGGGGTTCACGCTCATGTTGGGTTCCTTGCCGCCGGTCAGCCGGCGCACCAGTGCCTGGACGGCGGGGATGCGGGTGGAACCGCCGACCAGGATGACCTCGTCGATGTCGCTCTCGCCGACCTTGGCGTCGGCCATGGCCTGCTTGACCGGACCGAGGCAACGCTCCACCAGGTCGCCGGTGATCTGCTCGAACGTGGACCGCATGATCGAGTCGGTGAGATGCTTGGGCCCGGAGGCGTCGGCGGTGATGAACGGCAGGCTGACCTGGGTCTGGGTGACGGAGCTGAGCTCGGTCTTGGCCTTCTCCGCCGCCTCGAACAGACGTTGCAGCGCCTGCGGGTCCTTGCGCAGGTCGATGCCGTTCTCCTTCTGGAAGTCGTCCGCGAGGTAGTCGACCAGACGCCGGTCGAAGTCGTCGCCGCCCAGATGGCTGTCACCCGCCGTGGAACGCACCTCCACGACGCCGTCGCCGACATCGAGGATGCTCACGTCGAAGGTTCCGCCGCCCAGGTCGAAGACGAGGACGGTCTCGTGCTGCTTCTTGTCCATGCCGTACGCGAGGGCGGCCGCCGTCGGCTCGTTGATGATCCGCAGCACTTCCAGTCCCGCGATCCGTCCGGCATCACGGGTCGCGGTGCGCTGGGCGTCGTTGAAGTAGGCGGGCACCGTGATGACCGCCTCCGTGACCCGTTCCCCCAGCTGCTTGGAGGCGTCGTCGGCGAGTTTGCGCAGCACCAGGGCGCTGATCTCCTCAGGCGCGTACAGCTTGTCACGCACCTTGAAGCGGGCCTCGCCGTTGTCTCCCGGGACGACGTCGTAGGCGACGGCCTTGGCCTCGTCGGGGATCTCGTCGAAGTGCCGGCCGATGAACCGCTTGGCGGAGTAGATGGTGCCCTTGGGGTTGAGGATCGCCTGGCGGCGGGCCAGCTGGCCCACCAGGCGCTCGCCGGTGTCGGTGAAGGCCACCACGGACGGTGTGGTCCGGTTGCCCTCGCTGTTGGGTACGACGGTCGGCTCGCCGCCCTCCCACACGGCGATCACCGAGTTGGTGGTGCCCAGGTCGATGCCCACTGCCTTGGCCATGAGGAACTCCTTCCGCGGCGGTCGACGTCCGTCGGCGGCCGTTCATCCTCCGGGCCCTGTCCGCCCGGCTTCGAAACTCGTTCAGCTGGGTGCGGGGCCGCTGTGCGGGCGCCGGCCCCCGGAGGAGGCGCTCTCCGTGTGCGCGCCGGCCCCACGGACCGGCGAGCGGTCCCGACAGGCCCCAGAGTGGCTGTTCGCCCGGTCACCCCGCCTGCGCCCAGCGAGTCGAAAAGTGGCACCGGCGGTCGGTCTGCGAGGACAGCTTGGCCTTCCCGGCCCGAACACCCGCCCCTCACCGCACTGTGTGTCGCGGTCGAGGGGGTGCGCAGCCAACCTCCCACTAAGAAGATCGTGGCGCAGGAGTTCCGGCAAGGCGTCAGCCGGGCCCGCCCAGCACGATCTTCCACACGCGGGTCGCCACCTGGAGGTTCAGCCGGTCCTCGACGTTCGCGAGGTCGTTGCCGCTGATGTCGCGGATGCGCTGGAGCCGATAGCGCAGCGTGCTGCGGTGGATCGCGAGGGATTCTGCGGTCTCGTCGTAGTTGCCGCCGCAGTCGAAGTACCGGGACAGGGTCTCCACCAGGGTCGCGTGGTGCCGGGAGTCGTAGTCGATGAGCTGCCCGAGCCACTCCTGTACGAACGTCTCCAGTTCCCGGTAGTCGTTGCCGGGTCCCAGGATGCGGTAGAGGCCGAGCTCGTCGAAGAACGTCGTGCCGTAGCGGTCGCGGGAGTGGCGGCGCACGTCCAGGGCGCGCTGCGCCTCCTCGTAGTGGTGGGGGATGTCGTTCAGGGAGTCGGAAGGGGCGCTCACCCCGATCGTCCCTGACCGTGTTCCGGTCTCCCGGGCGAGCGCCTCGTACAGCGCGCGGGCGTGCGGCCTGTCGTCGGCGACCAGGACGACGTGGTCGGAGCGTCGGGTCAGCAGCGAGCGCATGCCCACGGCAGAGGCCGCCCGCCTCACGGTCCGTGCGAAGGAATCGTCGGCGGTCCGGTTCGACCACTGCACGACGACGACGTAGTGGCTGCGGTGCAGGTCGTATCCGACTGCCTCGGACCGGGCGTAGGCGCTCGCCTCGTCCGTCCCTGCCAGGAGGTCGTCCACCAGCTCGCGGTGCAGCCTCAGCTCCACTTCGGCCAGATTGCGCAGGTGCGTCAGCTCCGGGGCGAGTGCCGCGGCAGCGTGTTCCAGCGCGAGCACGGTGTGCTCGTCGGCCTCGCCCCGGGCATCGACCAGGGCCAGCACGCCCAGGATCTCGCCGTGCGGGCGGACCAGGGTGATCAGCCGGTCCCTTATCCGCACGGGCCCGGCCTGACGGCCGACGGCGTGCAGCATTTCCTTCTGGCGCACGGGGTCCGGTTCGGGATAGGGGACGGGGCGGCTGGGGCCGGTCCAGGACCTCAGCCGACCGAAGCGGTCCTCGACCAGCGCGGGAAGTCCGGTGAGCCCGTGCAGTGCGCGGGTGACAGCTTCCTCGCCGCCACCCGAGGCAGCGACACCGGCCATGAACGCGTGCACGGCTCGCTCGTAGCCCAGCTCAGCCACCACAGAGATCAGCTGCCGCTGGAGGGCTGTGCGTTCCTCCCTCAGTCGGTGCAGCTCCAGCGCGTCCTCGCATCGGCGGCGATGTGCGATAGCGACTGACAGTGCAGCAGCGGTGTGCCGGACGAGCGTGGCGAGCAGAGATCGCTCGGCCTCGGTGGGCCGGGAGAGGGACGTCACCACGAGGTAGCCGTGGAGTCCCTCAAGTCCGCGCAGCCCCAGGGCCCGGCCCCAGGGTCTGCCGGGTACGGTCACGTCGCCGTCCTGCCCGGCCAGCTCCCGCACCCTCCGGCTCACGGCCAGGGCAGGCGTCTGCCCGTCCCTCGGACTGGGGACCAGGTCGCCGCCCACATTGAGGTATCCGGCCTCGGCGGTGTACGGCCCCGCGGCGGCTATGTGGTCCATGGCCAGGCGCACGATCTCGACTTCGTCCGGAGTGCCGAACAGGGCGCGGGAGAGCGCGACCAGTTCGTGGAGGGCATGGTCGGCTGGGGTGCGAGCGGGCGGGCGGGGCCCTCCGCGCGCGGCCGTGGGGTGCCACCCGGCGCCGCCCCGCGGAAGGCTGCGCTTCCGATGGGAGTAGCGGTGGTACAGGCTGTGCGCCCGCCTGCCGGCCATGGGACCACTCCGTCCCTCGAAGCCTTCAGAGAACCGAGCGGCATGTCGCGTACCCGCTCACGGGCCGCTTACCCGAGATGTGTGGATCCTTTCTCTCGTACTCGTGGGGCGACCGGACCTGTGCATTCCTGACTCGCCGGACGCAGGCGTGGAGCCTCGTTCGATGCCGCGGTCGACGGCGTAGACCACGCGAACCCGGCCCCCGGCGACGGGTCCTCCAGTGACGCTAGGCGTCGTCACCCCGCTCGCCCTCCGCCTGGGATGGCTCGCTCCGGGGGACGTCCGGGTGCTGTTCCGTTGCGGTACGCTCGCCCGTCTCGTCCCGCTCACCCTCGGCCTGCGAGGGTGTGCGCGAGTACCAGGCGTCGTAATCAGGGGCTCCGGATTTCATGACGGGCCTCCTTCGTCGCTCACGTCCATCCTCCCCCTCTCAGGCCGTGGTGGAACGCCTGCCGTCGGGGTTGTGGCCGTCGTAGGAGCCGTCCACGTAGGGGGACACCGCGCCTCGTGTGCCCCGTGCGCGCCAGGGCGTTCTCCAGCCGGCCCAGCTTGTCCCGGGCCTCCTCGACGGCGTCAGCCGCCGGTCACGGCGCGCACCGCCTCCTCGACCGGGGTGGACCCGCTGATCAGCTCGAGGATGCGCCCGGCGGTCCTGGGCTCGTGCAGCAGGGCGGCGAGCACCGCAGCCACGTCATCGCGCGGCACTTGGCCGCGGTCGGTGTGCTCGGCGAGCGTGACGCGGCCGCTGCCGGGGTCATCGGCCAGCATCCCCGGGCGCAGAATCGTCCAGTCCAGTCCCGGACGGGAGGCGATGTCGGCGTCCGCCTCGCCCTTGGCCTTCAGGTAGGCGGCGAACACCGGGTCGGTGCCGGGCGGCGGCGGGCTGTCCACGCCCATCGCGGAGATCACCAGGAAGCGGCGCGTCCCGGCGCGCTCGGCCGCGTCGGCGAGGAGGATGGCCGCGTTCCGGTCCACCGTCTGTTTGCGGGCCGCGCCGCTGCCCGGTCCGGCCCCCGCGGCGAACAGTGCCGCGTCGGCGCCACCAAGGTGGCCGGCCACCTCGTCCACCGAGGCGTGCTCCAGATCGCACACCACCGGTTCCGCGCCGTCCGCCCGCAGGTCGTCGGCGTGGTCCGGGTTGCGGATCAGCCCTGTGACGTGGTCGCCGCGCGCCGAGAGCAGCCGGGTCAGCCGGCGCGCGATCTTTCCGTGTCCACCCGCGATCACCATGTGCATGGGGTCATTCTTTCCACACGCGACCGCTCACGCCGGGCTGCGGGACCGCCGCGGCAGGTCGGGTCCCGCGGTTGCCGCAAAGTCCGCGTACGCGCGCACCGCGCTGGTGCGCGAGACCACCCGGCCACCGGGTCGCGCCGCAGGTGCTCGGGATGCGCGATCGCGATTCTGTCGTCAGGAGCGCGCGAGCCGGGCCGCGAGATAGGGTGCGGTGGCGCTGCGGCGGGCCCTCGCCACCTTGGCCGGCGGACCCGCCGCGACCACCCGCCCGCCCGCGTCGCCGCCGCCCGGACCGAGGTCGATGACCCAGTCGGCGGTGGCGATGGTGGCCAGGTCGTGCTCGACGAGGACGACCGTGTTGCCGGCGTCGACGAGCCGGTGCAACTGTCGCAGCAGCAGCGCGATGTCCGAGGGGTGCAGCCCCGCCGTCGGCTCGTCGAGCAGGTAGAGCGCGTGCCCGCGGCGGGCCCGCTGCAGTTCGGTGGCCAGTTTGATGCGTTGCGCCTCACCGCCGCTGAGTTCCGTCGCGGGCTGGCCCAGCCGCAGGTACCCCAGTCCGACCTCGCGCAACGTCTCCAGACTGCGGGAGGCGGCCGGGACGGCGGACAGGAACGTGGCGGCGGCGTCGACGGACAGCGCCAGTACTTCCGCGATGTTCTTGCCGCGGTAGGTGACTTCCAGCGTTTCGGCGTTGTACCGGGCGCCTGCGCAGGTCGGGCACGGCGCGTAGGTGCCGGGCAGGAAGAGCAGTTCCACCGCGACGAATCCTTCGCCCTGGCAGGTCTCGCACCGGCCTTCGGGCACGTTGAAGGAGAACCGCCCGGCCGAGTAGCCGCGCGCCCTGGCTTCGTCCGTCGCCGCGTACAGCTTGCGCACCGCGTCGAACATCCCGGTGTACGTGGCCAGGTTGGACCGGGGAGTTCGGCCGATGGGCCGTTGGTCGACCCGGACCAGCCGGTCGAACGACTCGACCCCCGACGCGTCCTGGACGTCGACCTCCAGCTGCGCCTCGTCGGGTTCCTCGGGCACGAGTCCGAGGTGGCCGCGGACGACCTCGGCGAGCACCTGCGTCACCAGCGTCGACTTCCCGGAACCGGACACGCCCGTCACCGCCGTGAGTACGCAGAGCGGCACGTCGACGGACACGTCGTGCAGATTGTGCCGGGAGACCCCGCTCAGGTGCAGCCAGCCGTGCGGTGTGCGGGGGCGGTGATCGAGCGGCTGGGCGCGCCCGAACAGGTACTGGCTCGTGGCCGACTCCCTGACCCGCTCAAGACCGGCGACCGGGCCGCTGTACAGCACGCGTCCGCCGCCCTCGCCCGCACCGGGGCCGATGTCGACCACCCAGTCCGCCCGCCGTACGACGTCCATGTCGTGCTCCACGACGAACAGCGAGTTGCCCGCCGCCTTGAGGCGGTCCAGCACGTCCAGCAGCGGTTCCGCGTCAGCCGGGTGCAGGCCCGCGGAGGGTTCGTCGAGGACGTAGACGACGCCGAACAGGCCCGAGCGCAGCTGGGTGGCGATCCGCAGGCGCTGCGCCTCGCCGGGCGACAGGGTCGTCGAGCGGCGCCCGAGGCTGAGATATCCGAGTCCCAGGTCGAGCAGTACGTCGATCCGCGCGACCAGGTCGCCGCAGATCCGGACCGCGACCTCGGTCGTCTCCCCGGATCGGGCGGTCGACGTGGTGGCGTCGGCCTCGGACCGCCCCGCGACGGGCCGCAGCAGCGCCACGACCTCGGTGAGCGGCATCGCGTTGGTCTCGGCGATGGAACGTCCGGCGAAGGTCACGGCGAGCGCCTCGGGCCGCAGTCCGCTGCCGTGACAGGCGGGGCAGGGCACACTCCTGACGAACCGGAGCGCCCGTTCGCGCGTCTTCTCGCTCTTGGAGTCGGCGAGGACGTGCATGACGTGCTTGCGGGCGCTCCAGAACTTGCCCTGGTAGCCGTAGTCGACGCGGTCCTCCTCCGGCTCGATGTACACCGAGGGCTGCTCGTCCGTGTACAGCAGCCAGTCCCGGTCCTTCTTCCTGAGCCTGCGCCACGGGCGGTCGATGTCGATGCCCAGGCCATGCACGACACTGCGCAGGTTGGCGCCCTGCCAGGCGCCCGGCCAGGCGGCGATCGCCCCCTCGCGGATGCTCAGCGAGGGATCCGGGACGAGCAGGTCCTCGGCGACGTCGTGCACGACGCCCAGTCCGTGGCACTCCGGGCAGGCGCCGGCCGCGGTGTTGGGTGAGAACGACTCGGCTTCCAGCCGTGCGGCCCCGGGCGGATAGGTGCCGGCACGGGAGTACAGCATGCGCAGCAGATTGGACAGCGTGGTGAGGGTGCCGACCGTCGAGCGCGAGCTGGGCGACCCGCGTCGCTGCTGCAGGGCCACGGCCGGTGGCAGTCCGGTGATCTCCTGCACGTGCGGTGCGCCGACCTGTTGCAACAGCCTTCGGGCGTACGGTGCCACGGACTCGAAGTAGCGCCGCTGGGCCTCCGCGTAGAGCGTGCCGAACGCGAGCGAGGACTTGCCCGAACCGGAGACGCCGGTGAAGGCGACCATCGCGTCCCGCGGAACGTCGACATCGACGTTCCGCAGGTTGTTCTCACCGGCGCCCCGGACATGCACGAAGGGGTCGGTCGCGTCCTCGTTCACCGTTCCTGATTACCTGATCGCGCCGGGAACCGCGCGACAGGCGCCGTCCCGCCGCCAGGCGACCGCCCTGCGCACTCCGGGCAGGATCCCGAAGCAGGGTGTCCGGTGGGGCGGCGTGCGATGCCGGCACCTGCCGGTGGGGGCCAGCGTGTCACGCGGCGTCGGCGTTGCCTCGGGGGCATCCTGTGGCCACGTGCGATCGCGGGGGCAGCCGACGAGAAGGAGTCATGCGGGTGTCGTCTCAGGACGTTACGGTCGTGGCTCTTCTGGCGGATCCGGATGCGCCGACGGAGATCGCGCAGCGCATGGCCCCGATGCTTCCTGATCGGCTCGCCGACAGGTCAGGCCAGGGACGACGGTTCGACGTCGAGGTGGTCAGTGAGCCCTTCACAGCAGGGACCGAGGACCTGTCCACGTTGACGCGCCGCATCATGGACCGCGGGCGTGCGGAGAGTTGGGACATCGTCGTGGCCCTCACCGACCTTCCGCTGCACTCGCACGGGCGCAAGCTCGTGGTGGATCTGAGTCACGAACACGGCTTGGCGCTGCTGTCCCTTCCGTCGCTGGGGGGCTTCCGGCTGCAGACCAGGACCCGGCAGGCCGTGGAAGAAGCCGTGCTCAGCTTGGCGGGCCTGCAGGCCGAGGGGCCTCCGGGAAGTCAGCCGCTGCGGGGGCCCTTCACGGGTCGTCTCGCGCCTGTCCATCCGGGCCAGATCGGTGAGGAGGAGATCGCCGATCTGCGGTACGTCGTCAGTGGGCCGCGCGGTTACCTGAGGGTGCTCGGCGGTATGGTCCGCGCCAACCGGCCGTGGCGCTTGGTGCCGGGCTTGTCGAAAGCCCTGGCGGCCGCACTCGCCACGGGAGCGGTCGCCACGGTGAACTCCACCATCTGGAGCCTGGCCACCTATCTGAGCACGCCACGCCTGGTGATCGCCATGGTCGGGTCTGTCGCTCTCATGACCGGCTGGCTGATCGTGGACGCGAACCTGTGGCATCGAACGGACGAGGTTTCGCCGGAGGCGAGGAAGAGGGCGGCTCTCTACAACGCCTCGACGATCGTGACCGTGGGTATCGGGGTGATCGTCTGCTACGTGGGGTTGATGGTCATCAACTTGGTGTGGGCGCTGTTCATCCTCAACGCCCGGGCGTTCGTTTCCGTGACACGAACGCCGCTGCACGTCACGGAGTACTGGACGTTGGCCTGGTTCGTCGCTTCGGTCGCCACGGTGGGCGGCGCGCTGGGCTCGGGCTTGGAGAGCGACGAGGCGATCCGGGCGGCCGCCTACTCCAAGCGCGAACAGGAGCGTCGCAGCGTGCTGCAGGACGACCACGGTGACTAGCGGGTGACCTCGGTCGGAGCTGTGCCGTCGGTGGGTGGTCGTCCGGGTCCGGGGATTCCGCTGATCGGTCGGTACGTGGTTGTTTCGCCTCGGGGGCCGACGGGGACCCGGACGCAACGCCGCCGGAGCGCCGAAGCTCCGCCTGGCGGGCCGGCGCCACATGACCGTTCCATCTGATCCAGGTGAACGGCCCGCAGAGGCGTGCCGGAGCCGCGGACCCCGTCGTAGCACTCGCGAGAGTCAGGCTCTTTGCGCCCTCTCCCTGACCGCCATGCTGCGACATCAAGGGAAGTCACCATGAAAGCAGCGGTATACGAAGGACCGCGAACGGTCACAGTGAAGGACGTACCGGACGCGAAGATCGAACATCCCTGCGACATCGTCGTCAAGATCACCACCACCAACATCTGCGGTTCGGACCTGCACATGTACGAGGGCCGCACCTCGTTCGAGTCCGGCCGCACCCTGGGACACGAGAACATGGGTCAGGTGGTGGAGGTCGGCTCGGCCGTCCGCAAGGTCCAGGTGGGCGAGTACGTGGTCCTGCCCTTCAACATCGCCTGCGGCTTCTGCAAGCAGTGCGAGCAGGGCCTGACCAACTACTGCCTGACCATGCAGCCGGAACCGGCCCTCGCGGGAGCAGCCTACGGATTCGCCGACATGGGGCCCTACCAGGGCGGCCAGGCGGAGCTGCTGCGCGTGCCCTACGGCGACTTCAACGCGCTGCGTCTGGGCGAGGACGCCGCCGACCGGCAGACCGACTACGTGATGCTCGCCGACATCTTCCCCACCGGCTATCACGCCACCGAGATGGCCCACGTCAAACCGGGCGACCAGACCATCGTCTACGGGGCCGGTCCGGTGGGGCTGATGGCGACCTATTCCGCCCTCCTCAAGGGCGCCGGCCGCGTCTGGACGGCCGACCACCAGCCCGACCGGCTGCGCAAGGCGGAGGAGATCGGGGCCATCCCGATCAACACCGCCGAGCAGAACCCGGCGGACGTCGTCAAGGAGGCCACGCTCGGTCTGGGCGCCGACAACGGCTGCGAATGCGTCGGCTACCAGGCGCACGACCCCCAGGGGCACGAGGACGCCAGCCTTACGCTCAACGGCCTGATCGACTCGGTCAGGTTCACGGGCGACATCGGCGTGGTGGGTGTGTTCCTGCCCCAGGACCCCGGCGGCGCGGAGGCCCAGGGCGAGCTGGAAGCTCAGGGCAAGGTCCCGATCGACTTCGGCATGATGTGGTTCAAGGGCCAGCGCATGGGGACCGGGCAGGCGCCGGTGAAGAAGTACAACCGGGCGCTGCGGGATCTGATCGCCGGCGGGAAGGCGAAGCCGAGTTTCGTCGTCTCCCACGAGCTCAGCCTGGACGAGGCCCCCATCGCCTACGAGCACTTCGACGCCCGCGACGAGGGCTGGACCAAGGTGGTCCTGCATCCGAACGGACACGGGAACGGCCACAAGCGGTAAGGGACTCGGCGCCGCCGTGTCCCCTGTTTCCCCTGGACCGGTCCGGGGGCCGGGTGGCGATCTGCCCGTCCCCCGGACGGGGCGGCGGCAATCGCCGCACACCAGCCGGACCTGAACCGACAGCGACGGCCCACGCGCCTGGAGGACGGACCGCGGACGCTGGGCAGTGTCCGCAGTGGCGGTACGCCGTCCAGCGGCCGCCAGCCAGTCAGCGGGCCGTGTGGGAGGCTTCCTTGCCCGAGGGCTGCCGCACCTCAACCAGGCCGACACGCCCCGGCAGGGCGTTCCGGCCAGGCGGACAGCCGTGACGTGGCTGCGGGCCTTCGGGGAGGTCGTGCGATCCGGGCTCACGATCGAGGAGACGCGGCTGGAGCCCCTCCTCGCGCTGCGCACGGCCGCTGGGGTGGCGATCGTCGTCGGGCCGACGCTGTGGCTGGTCTCCCCCGCGTATGCCGCGTCCGCCGCCCTCGGCGCCTACTCCGCGGGTGGGGCCACCTTCCAGCGCAGCTGGCGTCCACGCAAGGTGGTCGCGCTCGGCGCGGGCGCGGGCCTGGCGCTCAGCACCTTCGTGGGCTACCTGGCGGCGGGGCGACTGGTGACGTTCCTGCCGCTGCTGGCCGTATGGGCCTTTGCCGCGGGTATGGCGTGGGCCGTCGGCTCGACCGCCGGGATCGTCGCGGCGACGACCGTGGGCAGCATGCTGGTGACCATCACCTTGCCCACGAGCGTCGGGCGCGCCCTGGAGCACGCCGGGATCATCGCGCTCGGGGGCGTGACGCAGGCCGTGCTGATCCTGCTGTTCCCGATCCGGCGTTGGGGAGCGCATCGTGACGCGCTCGCCGACGCCCTGGCCGCCGTGGCGGACTACGCCCGCCGGTTGCGGCACGACCCGACCGCCCCGTTCGACCCGGAGCCGTTGATGACGGCCCGGGACGCGGCTGCCGTGACGCCGTCACAGGCCCGCACCCGTCCCCCCGTCCTGCACGGCCCCCGGGGACTCGCCGAGCGCATTCGGCCGGTGGTCGCGGCGCTCGCCGACCCGGACGTGGGCGCCCCGGCGGAGGGACCCGGGCGGGACCGCGCGCGGGAGTTGCTCGACGCGGCCGCCGACGTCCTGGATGCGGCCGCCCGCTCGATCCGCCGCGGCACTCCCGCCGAGGTACGGCCCGGGAGCACGGACGTCCTGCGCGTCGACGAGGAGCACGAGGTGCTGGAGGGCCCCGCGCGGCAAGCCGCCGAGCGGCTCGTGGAACTGCTCGGCGAGGCGTTGGAGATCGCCGCGAGCGGCTGCGCGCTCGGGGGGACGCCCACGCCGCCCGGCCCCGCCGGCGCCCAGTTCCTGGTGCGCCCGACACTGCTCCGGCTGGTCCCGGTCGTCGTCCGGGCGGTGCGCCGTGAGCTCCGCCGGGACTCGCCCGTGTTCCGGCACGCCGTCCGCCTGGCGGCGGTGGCCACGCTCGGCTATCTGATCGCCGCCCGGCTACCCCTGGGCCACGGCTACTGGGCACCCATCGCCTCGGTGATGGTGATGCGGCCGGACTTCCACCGGACGTACGCGCGTGCGGTGGCCCGGCTCGCCGGGACCCTGGCGGGGGTCGCGCTCGCCACCGGCACGGTGCGGGCCCTGGGCCCGGACGCCCATGTGTCCGGCGCGCTGGCGGTGGTCTCGGCGGGCCTGTCGTACACGCTGAACCGTACCGGCTACGCCTACTCCCAGTGCTTCACCGCCGCGTACGTCGTCTTCCTGCTCGGCATGGGCGGCCAGGCATGGGAGCAGACAGTCCCGGAGCGGGTGGTGCTCACCCTGCTGGGCGGGGCCCTGGCGATGCTGGCGTACGTGGTGTTCCCCGCATGGGAGACACCCCGGCTGCCGGGCCGGCTCGCGGACTGGCTCGCCGCCAACGGCCGCTACGCGGCCGCGGTGCTCCGCGACTACGCCGAACCGACCCGGGAGCATCACGCCGACATGCGCCGGGCACTGCTGGAGAGCAGGGAGGCACGTGCCGCCTGGCAGGAGGCGTACGACCGGGCACGGCAGGAACCGGTCCGCCCCAGGGGGCTGACGTCGCGCGAGGCGCAGGAGGCGCAGGAGGCGCTCAAGGGGTTCGGCCGCGCGACGATGCTCATGGAGAGCCACGTCCCGCGGGCCGACAGCCGCGTCGTCCCCGAGGCGGAGCGGTTCGCCGAGGCCCTGGAGACGGACACCGCGAAGGCAGCAGTCGCCGTGCGCGAGCACAGGAATCCGGACTGGGGACGCGTGGAGGAGGCGCTCCACGCGTGGGACGCCGCCGCCGGCGATGGGAGCCCGGTCGTGCGGCGCGAGGCGGAACTGCAAAAACGGGCCTTGGAAGACCTCGCGACAGCCGTGAGCCGCACACCCCTGGAACGGGACGTCGGCTCTGCTCGCGAGGAGCAGCGGGTGCGGGCGACCCTGGCCGCGGAAGGCAACGGATCAGGGCCCGCGCACCGGGGTGGGTGACGGCGCCGGCGACGGAGAGCGCCGCGCCCCCTGGAACGGGAAAGAGACTTCCGGCCGCGTCGAGCGCCCGCCGCACGTACGCCGGTGCCGCCATCACGAGGATCAGAGCCGCCAGGCAGGTGAGACGGTTGCCGGCCTGCGCGCCCGTACGTCTCCGGCGTCGGGTCGTATCGAGCGCTCGGTGGATCACACAGGCAGTGGATCACCCCGTCCCGCTCTCCGGGTACCGTCAGGGTATGAGTCATCCACACCCTGAGCTGAAAGCCGCCCCACCCCTTCCCGAAGGAGGGCTGCGGGTCATCGCCCTGGGCGGCCTGGGTGAGATCGGCCGCAACATGACCGTCTTCGAGCACGCGGGCAAGCTGCTCATCGTCGACTGCGGCGTGCTGTTCCCCGAGGAGACCCAGCCCGGCGTGGACGTGATCCTGCCGGACTTCACCTCGATCCGGGACCGCCTGGACGACATCGTGGCCGTGGTCCTCACCCACGGCCACGAGGACCACATCGGCGGCGTGCCGTACCTGCTGCGCGAGCGGTCCGACATTCCCGTCGTCGGCTCCAAGCTGACGCTGGCGTTCCTGGAGGCCAAGCTCAAGGAACACGGCATCCGGCCGCGCACGGTGCGGGTGCGGGAGGGCGACCGGCGTGGCTTCGGGCCCTTCGACTGCGAGTTCGTCGCGGTCAACCACTCCATCCCCGACAGCCTCGCGGTCGCGATCCGCACCCGGGCCGGGATGGTGCTGCACACCGGCGACTTCAAGATGGACCAGTTCCCTCTCGACGACCGCATCACCGATCTGCGCGCCTTCGCCCGCCTCGGCGAGGAGGGCGTGGACCTGTTCCTCACCGACTCCACCAACGCCGAAGTACCCGGCTTCACCACCTCCGAGCGAGAGCTGAACCCGGCGATCGAGCAGGTGATGCGCACCGCGCCGCGCCGGGTCATCGTCTCCAGCTTCGCCAGCCACGTGCACCGCATCCAGCAGGTCCTGGACGCCGCCCACCAGCACGGCCGCAAGGTCGCCTTCGTCGGCCGGTCGATGGTGCGCAACATGGGCATCGCCCGTGACCTGGGCTATCTGAAGGTCCCCTCCGGTCTGGTCGTGAGCACGAAGGAGCTGGAGAAGCTCCCGGACCACAAGATCACGCTGGTGTGCACCGGCTCCCAGGGCGAACCGATGGCCGCGCTGTCACGGATGGCCAACCGCGACCACATGATCCGCATCGGCAAGGACGACACCGTCCTGCTCGCCAGCTCCCTCATCCCCGGCAACGAGAACGCCATCTACCGGGTGATCAACGGACTCACCCGGTGGGGCGCCCACGTGGTCCACAAGGGCAACGCCAAGGTGCACGTCTCCGGGCACGCCAGCGCCGGCGAACTCGTCTACTGCTACAACATCGTCAAGCCCCGCAACGTCATGCCCGTGCACGGCGAATGGCGCCACCTGCGGGCCAACGCCGACCTCGCCATCCGTACCGGTGTCGACCCCGACCGGGTCGTCATCGCCGAGGACGGCGTCGTCGTCGACCTGGTCGACGGACGCGCGTCCATCACCGGCAAGGTCCCCGCCGGCAACGTCTACGTGGACGGCATGGAAGTCGGCGGCGCCACCGAAGCGTCCCTCAAGGACCGCCTCACCCTCGCCGCCGAAGGCGTGGTCACGGTGGTGGCGATCGTCGACGCGGACACGGGCGCCCTCGCCGAGGCCCCCGACTTCCTGGCCCGGGGCTTCGTCCACGACGACGCCACCTTCGAGCCGGTCATCCCCGTCATCGAGAAGACCCTGGCCACCGCGGCCGAGGAAGGCGTCGGGGACGCGCGCCAACTCGAACAACTCCTCGCCCGCGCCGTGGCGAACTGGGCGTTCCGCACCTATCGCCGCAAGCCCCTCATCATCCCCGTCATCATCGACGCCTGAGCCGGTGCCCTGCGAACCGGCACACCGCGTCATTCCGAAGGAATGCGAAACTCGAATTCGGGACGGTCCCACGGCACGGCGGGCGGGTTCGCGAGGGCGGTCCCGATCCGCACTGCGCCGGCGCGGTGGTAGAAGTCCTCGGCGGGACGATGCGACACGACCTTGACGCGGTCGAGCCCGGCGGCACGGGCCTCGGACTGCATGTGCGCGACGAGCAGTCGACCGATACCCCGTCCTTGCGCCTCGTCGGCGACGAACAGCAGGTCGAGCTCCGGTGGAGCGAGGACGAGCGAGTAGAACCCGAGGACCCGGCTTCCATGCTCGTCGGAGCCGACGGCTACGAAGGCGCGGTGGGCCTCGATGTAATCAGGGCCGACCCGGTAGCCGGCGACTGCGGCTGCGTACTCACCCCGGTAGGCGCCTGAGCCACGCACGATCCGTGTGAGCCTTTTGGCGTCCCGCGCGACGGCCCTCCGTATGGTGATCGGCTGGCTGATCGGGGAAGTGCGTGAACTCATCGGGAGAGTATTTCGCACCGGGGGGTGCCTTCGTCCGGAGGGGTCGGCTGCGCGAGGTCACCACCTCCAGCGAGTGGATCGCGCTGTGAGCAGACCCGCAGCGGTATACCCCCACTGCCGTACGCTCACGACCGCCGCCTCGGCGCCGCCGAGGCGCACGCTCCGCTGTCGATCAACCGGGCCGCGTGCTCCACATGCTCCGGCAGAGGTCTGCGCCAGGCGAGAGCGGCGGGGAGCCGGAGCAGCAGGCCGTGCAGGGCCCGACGCGCCTCGTGCTCGCCGGTGACGGCGGCGGCCGCCAGACGCGCGCTGGCCCGCAGCGCGACGGGGAGCGGTCGGCGCAGCCACAACGTCAGCGCATCGTTGCGGCGTTGCAGATGGTTCCGGTCGCCGCGGCCTGCGGGGTCGGGGTGGTGCCGTGCCGTCAGTGAGGGTTCGTAGGTGACTCCCCAGCCGTGGGCCGCGAGGTCGTAGGCGAGCAGGGTCTCCTCCCCGCCGAAGAAGAGCAGCGGGTGATAGCCGCCCGCCGTGAGGAAGGCGTCCCGGCGCACCACGCAGGCACAGCCCAGGAAGCCGAGCACCGGCCGGCCCGGCAGGTCGGGTTCGTCCGGCAGGGGGGAGGCCGCGAGGACGGCGTTGAGCGGGTCCTCGGTCCCGTCGGCGCCGACCAGTGTGCGGGCGGCCAGGAGGCCGAGGCGGGGATGGGCGTCGAGCAGGTCGGCTGCCCGGCGCAGCGCGCCGGGGGCCCACCAGGAGTCGTCGTCGCTGAACGCCACGTAGGGCGTGTCCGCGTGCTGTACGGCGAGGTTGCGGCCCAGGGCTCCGGTGTTCTCGCGGGGCCGCAGCACTCGGACGGCCGCGGGGTGCCGGCGCACGGCGCTGCACGCTGCGTCGTCGCAGCCGTTGTCGACGACGATCACGCGGGGCCGCTCCGGCAGGGCCGCCAGGGCGTCCAGGGTGCGCAGCAGACTGCCGGGGCGGTCACGGGTGATCACCGCGACCGTGACCCGTCCGTCGGGGCCGCCGGCCCGGCCGGGTGGTGCCTCAGGGGCGGACTGCCTCGCCACGAGGGGTGCCTCCCTTCCCTGGCCGTGCGGTGGTCCGGGCGGGGCGCAGCAGGCTCAGCGCGGCGGCGGTGACCTCGTCGGCGCCGATCTGCAGCAGCTGCGGATCGGGCACGCCACCGTGCGGATCGCCCGGCGGTCCGGGGTGCCACAGCGCGATATGACGTGCGAGGCGCGGGGGCCCCCACAGCCGGGGCGAGACCGGGCCGAAGAGCGTCACGGAGGGCGTGCCGTGGGCCACCGCGAGATGGGCCAGGCCGGTGTCCCCGCTGACGACGAGCGGGGCGTGGGCGACCAGGGCCGACAGCGCGTCGAACGGCAGCCCGCCGCGCAGCAGGTCGCGGGCGGGCAGGCCGGCGCGTTCGGCGACGTCGGTGACCAGTGCGTCCTCGCCCGGCCCACCGGTGAGGACGACCCGCCGGCCGAGGGCTCGCAGGCGCCGTACGACGACGGCGTACCGCTCGGCGGGCCAGCGGCGGGCGGCGGACTCGGCGCCGGGATGGACCACGACGGCGCCCGGCGCCGGGGAGGGCGTGACGGGCCGGGGCAGCCGTACGTCGCCGGGGTCGGCGGCTATGCCGTAGGCCCCGAGGAAGCGGCACCACCGCTCGCGCTCGTGCTCGTCCGGCCGCCACACGGGAGGCCGGCCGAGCCCGGGTTCGGGCGCCGCGGCGTGGGCCAGCAGCCGTCGGGGGGCGAGTGCGGCGAGCGCGTCGCGGCTCTCGGGCCCGTTGCCGTGCAGGTCGATGGCGATGTCCGGCGGCGGCCCGGTCCACCGGCCGAGCGACGGCACGGCCCGGCCGGGCGCCTCGGCCGGCAGGACGCTGTCGACGGCTCCGGTGGCCAGGGCCGCCTCCCGGAGGGAGGGCGGCAGGGCGAGCACGACGCGGTCCCGGGCGAAGGCCCGCCGTACGCCCCGCAGTGCGGGCACGCCGGCCAGCAGATCGCCCAGGCCGAGCGCGCGCAGTACCAGCACGCGGTGGCGCTGGTCCGGATCCGTCACCGTGGCCTCCTTCCGCCGCTCGCGGCCTGTGCCGGGGTGCCCGTCGGCGGGGTGAGGGCGGCTCGCTCGGCGATGCTCGTGGTGGAGCGGCCGTCGAGGTAGGGGAAGAGGACGACCTGGCCGCCCCAGCTCTGTACCACGGACGCCTCCGGCAGCCGGGTCCTGGCGTAGTCGCCGCCCTTGGCCCAGATGTGCGGGCGGATTGCGGTGAGGAGCCGTTCGGGTGTGTCCTCGTCGAACACGGCGACGGCGTCGACGCACTCCAGTGCCCGCAGGACGCGGATCCGGTCCGCCTCCGGGACGAGCGGCCGGCCGGCGCCCTTGCGGCGGCGTACCGAGGCATCGGAGTTGATGCACACCACCAGGCAGTCCCCGGTACGGCGGGCGGCCTGGAGCAGCGCCACATGGCCGGCGTGCAGCAGGTCGAAGCAGCCTCCGGCGGCGACGACGGTGCCGCCCGCGGCCCGCACCCGGGCGGCGGTCCGCAGGGCGTCGTCCGTCGGCTCGTCGTCGGTCGGCCGGGCCGCGGGCCCGCCGGGCGTGGTGTCCACGGCGACGGACCCGACGCCGCCTTCGGCGACGTAGCGGGTGGCGGCGTGCACGGCCTTCCGTACGGCCGTCTCGACGAGTTCGCCGTCGGCCAGGAGTCCGGCGGCGGTCGCCGCGAACCGGTCCCCGGCTCCGCACGCATCGCCCTCGGCGGTGACCGGCGAGGGCACGAGCAGCGGTGTCTCGCCGTGCGAGAGCAGCGCCCCGCGCCCGCCGAGCGTGACGGCCACCGTGGCGGCGCGCCAGGTGCGGACCAGCCGGCCGGCGTCCTGCGCCGCCGTGTGCAGTTCACTGCCGTGCTCGGGCTGCCCGGTGGCCGCAGCGCCGCCCGCGAAGACGTGTGCCTCGGCGGCGGACGGCGTCGCCAGCCGGACGCCGGGTACCGGTGGCCGGCCACGCGGATGCGGGTCCCAGGCCACCGGCACCCGGGCCGCGACAAAGGCCAGTGCCTCGCGCAGCACGTTGGCGGTCCCCCGGCCGTAGTCGGCGACCAGTACGGCCCTGGCCGAGGCGATGGCCCGGCGCGCCGGCTCCGTCCCCTCCCGGGCTCTGCCCTCGCCCTCGTCCAGGCGCAGCAGCGGCCGGCCGGCCGCGAGGACGCGCGTCTTGCTGGACAGGGTGCCCGCGAGGGGGATCTCCACCAGGTCGACCCGGCCGGCCAGCAGCCCGCGCAGACAGGCGCTGTCCGGGTCGTCGCCCAGCGCGGTGACCAGGGTGACCGGCCGGCCGTCGGCCGCGGCGAGCCAGGCGGCCAGCGCGGCACCGCCGGGCCGGGTGGCGCGTCGGAGCCCGCTGACGACGGGGACGGGCGCGTCGGGGGCGAGTCGCTCGACCCGGCCGCGGACGTCGTGATCGAGCAGGGCGTCTCCGACGACGAGCAAGGGGGCCGGGGAGGTCATACGCCCTGCTCTCCGCGGGCGAACGCCCAGGGCGCCGCGGCCCGTCGGCTCTCGGCCGCCGCGCGTCGTCCGCCGTTGCGCCGTTGCCTGTCCCCCGGCACCTGGCCTTCGATCGTCCGGTCGAAGGCCTCGCAGAGCATGTGGACCGCCACGAGGTGCAGTTCCTGGACCGTGGCGGAGGCGGCCGCGTCGACACACAGGGCCTCGTCCGCGGCACCGGCCAGTGGGTTAGGCGCCGGGCCGGTCAGGGCCCACACCGTCATGCCGGCGCGGTGGGCCGTGTTCGCGGCGACGAGCAGGTTGGCGCTGGCGCCGCTGGTGGACAGCAGCGCCAGGACGTCGCCGGCGCGGCCGTGCGCCGCGACCTGCCGGGCGAAGATCTCCTGGACGCCGTAGTCGTTGGCGACGGCGGTCGTGGTGGAGGTGTCCGCGTGCAGCGCGAGGGCGGAGAACGGCGGACGGTCCTCCCGGTAGCGGCCCACCAGTTCGGCGGTGAGGTGCTGGGCCTGGGCCGCGCTGCCGCCGTTGCCGGCCACGAGGAGACGGGACCCGGCCCCGAGACGGGAGGCGAGCAGGACGCCCCAGCGCTGTGCCACGGGCCCGGCGTGCCGGCGGAATCCCTGAAGCGCCTTCATCAGGTCGTCGCAGTGGGTGGCGTCGGTGGCGAGTTTCATCGCAGGGCTCCCGAGAGCGAGGGGACGGAGGAGACGGCGCTGTAGGCGCGGGTGACACCTTCGGCCACGCGGGCCCAGGTGTAGCGGGCCAGGACGCGGCGCCGCCCCTGGGCGCCGTAGCGGGCGCGCAGCTCCGGGTCGGCCAGGAGCCGGCGGACGGTCGCGCTGATGTCGTGGTCGTCGTCGGCCGGGACCAGGACGCCGGTGACGCCGTCCACGACGGTGTCGAGCTGCCCGCCGACGGCGGTGGCGAGGACGGGCGCGCAGCAGGCCATGGCCTCGACCGGCACGATGCCGAACGGCTCGTACCGGGGCAGGGACAGCACGAGGTCCGCGCTGGACATCAGCCCCGGCATCCGCTCCCGGCCCACCCCGCCGAGCAGGGTCACCCGGTCGGCCACGCCGTACTCGTCGGCGACGGCGCGCAGCCGCTCGGCCTCGGGTTCGGCGAGGAGGAGGGCGGGCTCGGGTCCGCCGGCGATGACGAGTTCGGCGTCGGGGACGTCCGCCAGGGCGCGGATCGCGCGGTCGAAGCCCTTGCGGGGCACGAGCCGGCCGACCGCGAGCAGCCGCCGGGGCGCGGACGCGGGCCGGCGGGCGTCGGGGACGGGGGCGAACCGCTCGGGGTCCACGCCGCAGGGGACGACGGAGACGTGCCGGCGTGACAGGCCCATGGCCCCCAGTTCGGTCACCTCGTCCTCGCAGGTCGCGATGATGCGGCTGCAGGCCCGGCCCACGGCCGTCTCGATCGCGATCCGTTCCGGCGGGCTGGTGTCGGCGGCGCCCTGGTAGCGCCTCTTCACGGTGCCGAGGGCGTGGTAGGTCTGCACGACGGGGATGCCGAGGCCGTCCGCGCCGGACAGCGCCGCCCATCCGGACATCCAGAAGTGGGCGTGCACCACATCGGGTGGCTCCGCGGCCCACTGGCGGGCGAGGAATTCCCCGAACTCCGGCATGTAGGGCGGGAGTTCGTCCTTCGGTATGGGGGCCGCCGGTCCGGCGGGCACATGGACGACCTGGAAGCCGTCGGGTGTGGTGACCCGCTCCGGCAGCCCGGGGGCGTCACGCCGGGTGTACACGACCACGTCGTGGCCCCGGCGGACCAGTCGCCCGGCGAGTTGGGCCACGTACACGTTCTGCCCGCCCGCGTCCGGCCCGCCGAGCGCGGCCAGCGGACTGGCGTGCTCCGAGACCATGGCGACGCGGCCGGCCGAGGGGTGGCTGGTGCTCATCGGGTGACCTCCTTGATCAGGCGCTCCCAGTCGTCCCGGAAGCGCCGCTCTCCGTAGCGGGCCTGTGCCGCGGCCCTGGCGGCCTCCCCCGTCAGCCGTGCGGCCACGGGATCCGCGAGGAATCCACGTATGGCGTCGCGGAGCACGTCGAGCCGGTTGGACACCACACCGGCGCCCGCCGGTACGGCCTCGCGCACCGCGGTGGTGTCGAGGGCGACGACGGGCATCCCCAGGAACATCGCCTCCAGCAGGGACAGTCCGAGCGACGTCCAGCGCACGGGATGCAGGTACAGACGGCAGCGGGCCATCGCCGGGTGCAGGCGGCCCTGGGGCAGGTCGCGGCCGCGGAGCCGGTCGGGCGGCAGTGCGAGGTGGTCGGCGAGGGCTTCGGTTCGCATGCCGAAGACGTCCAGCGGCACCGTTCGGGCGAACTCGGGCAACAGGTCCGTTCCTGTCGTGCGGCCGCGCCGTACAGGGTCGTTGACCACGACGGCGGCGCGCGGCTCCTCGCCGGTCCACAGGTGTCCGGGGTCGATGATGCCGTGCTCCACGACCGTGGTGGGGGCCCGGCCGTTGTCCCACATCAGCCGGTTGAAGTGGGTGACATGGACGAGGGTGATGTCGGACCGGTCGGCCAGCGGGTGCCGGGTGTCCGCGGGCGTGCGGTGCGGGCTGTTGTGCTCGACGTACACGGCGGGCACGTCGATGCCCGGGCGGCGTCCTGTCCACCGCCTGGCCAGGTCCAGCTCGTGCGGCCGTTGCAGCACCATCAGGCCGATGTCGGCCTCGCGCAGCTCGGTGGGGCTCAACTCCCGCACGGTGGGCGGCCAGTGCCATGTTCTGGCGCGCCCGAGTCCGTCCGGGCCCCGGTCGGGTGTCACGGGCACGAGGAAGGTGTACGCGCCCTGGACGAACGAGGTCAGCCAGGAGCCGTGTACGTGCCAGACAAGTACGTTCATGTCGTCTCCCCCAGGAGTTTGTGGACCGCGGCCACCACGTCGTGGGCGGTGACCTCGTCGAGGCACGGATGGCCGGGTACGGGGCAGCGGCAGGCCCTGGTGTCCGCGCACGGCGCGTCCTGGTCCCCGAGGAGCACGCTCGGCACGCCGTACGGCGCCCAGCGCTCGGCCGGCACCACGGGAGCGAACAGGGACACGACCGGTGTGCCGACGGCCGCGGCCAGATGGGCGGGCCCGGTGTTGCCGCAGACCACGACGTCGGCGTTGCGCAGGACGCCGGCGAGCGTGCGCGGGACGGTCCGGCCACCGAGGTCCACGGCGAGGTCGCCGGCGACCTCGCGGGTCAGGGCGGTCTCGTCGGGGCCTCCGGTGACGACCACCCGATGCCCGGCGTACACGAGCAACTCGACGGCTTCGACGCAGCGTTGCGGGCTCCAGGCGCGGGCGGGAGCGCTGGCGCCGGGGTGGAGCACGACGTACGGTCCGTCGCCGGTGAGGGCGACCGTGTCGGGCGGTGGCAGCACCCGCAGCCGGCCGTCGTCGCCGGGGTGCGGCAGGAAGCCCATGGCGGCGGCCGTGTCCAGGGCGGCCTCGGCCTCGTGCCGGCCGGGCAGCCGCCGGTGCCGTACGTCGAGCAGGCGGCCGGGGTGGTCGACGCTGTCGGCGCCGACGCGCCGGACGTCGGCCAGGCGCAGCAGCAGGGCGGTGGGCAGGGGGCTCTGGTGGAAGGAGGTGAGGACGAGCGCGGCGTCGAACCCCGCGCCCCGCAGGCGCCGGACGAGGCCCTCGACGTCGGCTTCGCGGACGGTGGGCGGGTCGAAGCCCTCCCAGGGGGCCTCCCAGACGATCACGTCGTCGACGCCGGGCAGCAGCCGCGCGGCGGGTTCACCGCGGGGGCCGCACAGCAGGCTGACATGGGACGAGTGCGCCGCGACGGCGCGGACCGCGGGCCCGGCGAGCAGGACGTCGCCGAAGCTGTCCAGGCGTACGACCAGTGCCTTCACGGGCGATCACCCCGCCTCCCGCTGAGGAGCCGGCGGACCGCGGTGACCAGGTCGGGGGCCGTGTCGGGGGCCGTGCGGACCTCCGTCGGCCGGGTCGCGGCGTTGGGTACCAGCACGCCTCGGGCGCCCGCCGCACGGGCGGCCTCGACGTCGGCCCAGATGTCCCCGATCACCGCGCAGTGCGCGGGGGGCACGCCCAGGCGTCGTGCGGCCTCGACCACCAGCCCCGGGCGGGGTTTGCGGCAGGGGCAGCCGGCTTCGGGCGCGTGCGGGCAGTAGAGCCAGGCGTCCAGGCCGCCGAGCAGCGCGTCCGCGCGGTCGTTGACGCGGCGCACCTCGGCGTCCGTGAGCAGTCCGCGGCCGATGCCCGACTGGTTGCTGACCACGCCGGCCGGGATGCCGGCCACGCGCAGCAGGTCCACCGCGTGCCGGGCACCGGGCAGCGGGCGGACGCGGACGGGGTCGCCGTTGTAGGGGACGTCCTCGATGAGGGTCCCGTCGCGGTCGAAGAGGACTGCGGCCAGCGTCCACGGGGTCACTGCGGGCTCCTCAGGGCCGTGGCCCGCCGGTGGCGGATCAGCCCGTCGATCCAGTGCCGCGTCGCGAGCGGCGGGATGACCACGCTGGTGGCGGCCATGGTGGCGATCTCCCGTGCGGTGCGCGGTCCGGGCCGGATGCGGGCCAGGGCGAACTCGGCCGTGCCCAGTGCCCACAGCGCTCCGAGGACCCCCGCGGCGCGGCGGCGGCCGGCCAGCGCGAGCCCGCATGCCGTGACCGCCGTGGACGTCACGAGCGCGTGCCGGGGCAGGCGTCCGCGCGGTGCCCGGGCGCGGACCCACCAGTCGGCGCCGTGCAGCCGGGTCATGAGGGCGTCGTCCGCGTTGCCGCGCTGGGCCCGCACCGACACCCAGGGGTCGGCGGGCCGCACCGGATGGCGGGTCTGCCGTCCTCCCCGGTGCAGTGCCCAACCGGCCTCCTGCACGCGCAGCGCCAGGTCGGCGTCCTCCCGGAAGGCCCGCGGGAAGCGTTCGTCGAAGCCCTGGACGTCCGCCAGTGCCGCTGTGCGGTAGGCCATGTCCGCGGTGGCCCAGGCGGCCTGCTCCAGTCCGGCCGTACCGCGTTCCCAGTCGGTGGGGCGGCGGTCCTCGGGCAGGGGTACGCGCAGTCGTCCCTGGACGCCGCCGGTGGCGGCACCGGCCGCGCCGAGGTCCTCGGCCAGGCGGCGCGACCAGTCGGGCAGCACCTGGACGTCGTCGTCGAGGAAGACGGTCCACGGCGTACGGACGCTGCGCCACCCGGAGTTGCGCGCGGCCGCCGGTCCGCGTCCCGCGGTGCGCAGGGTCCGCAGCCGTCCGCGCAGCTCGCCCGCCGCTTCCAGGGGCAGCGGGAACGTGGGCTCACGGCGGTCGTCGACCACGACGATCTCCTCGGGCGGGCGGCCCTCGGCCAGGGCCAGCGCGTGCAGGCAGTCGGCCAGGCAGGCGCGCCCGATCGTCGGGATGACGACGGAGTAGGCGAGCGGGTCCGTCATGCGAACACCTTCTTCCGCCGCACGGCGAACGGACCGAGGGCGAGCAGGTCCACGGGCGCGGAGCCGAAGCACTCCAGGGCGTCGCGGGGATCGTCGACCATGGGCCGCCCGGCCGTGTTGAGGCTCGTGTTGACCACGACCGGCAGTCCGGTCAGGCGCTCGAAACCGTCGATCATACGGGCCACCAGCGGTTCGTCGTGCCGGTCCACGGTCTGGATGCGGGCCGTGCCGTCCACGTGGACGACGGCCGGAATGCGGGCCCGCCACTCGTCGGCGACGTCGTGCACGAAGAGCATGTAGGGGCTGGGAAGTGGCCCGTCGAAGATCTCCCCGGCGCGGTCGGCGAGCACCATCGGGGCGACGGGGCGGAACTCCTCGCGGCCCTTCACGGCGTTGAGGCGCTCCAGGTTCGCCGCACGGCCGGGATGGGCCAGCAGCGAGCGGTGCCCGAGCGCCCGGGGCCCGTACTCGCTGCGGCCCTGGAACCAGGCCACGATGCCGTCCCCGGCGAGTTCCGCGGCGACCGTCTCGGCGATGTCGTCGGGCTCCTCGTAGGGCACGGCGGAGCGGTCCAGCCAGGCGCGCAGCTCGGTGTCGCTCCAGCCACGGCCGAGGGCCGCGGTCGGCATGGCCTCCACGGCCTCCTTCTGGCAGGCGACATGGAGTGCCGCGCCGAGTGCGGTGCCCGCGTCCCCGGCGGCGGGCTGAACCCATATACGGCGGAAGGGCGTCTCCCGGTGCAGCCGGGTGTTGGCCACGCAGTTGAGCGCCACACCACCGGCGAGCGTCAGCGCCTCCTCACCGGTACGGTCGTGCAGCCAGCGCGCGAGGCCCAGCAGGACCTCCTCCAGGCACGTCTGCGCGCTGGCGGCGAGGTCGGCGTGGTCCTGCGTCCACGCGCCGCCCGCCGGGCGCGGCGGGACCAGGGACACCCAGGGCACGGGGCGGGCCCGGAATCCGCCGTGGCCGTCCAGGTGGACGTAGGCGCGCAGCCGGTCGAGGAAGCGGGGCTTGCCGTACGAGGCCAGCGCCATCACCTTGAACTCGTCGCTGCTGCGCAGGAATCCGAGGTGCTCGGTGAGGTCCTCGTAGAACAGGCCCATCGAGTCGGGCAGCGGCTGGGAGCCCAGCACGGTCAGTTCACGGTTGGCGTAGCGGCCGGCGAGGTGGGAGCCGCATTCGCCGCGGCCGTCCAGGACCAGCACGGCGCTGTCGGGATACGGGGCGGCCAGGCCCGCGGAGGCCGCGTGGGCGATGTGGTGGGCGACGAAGTGGACCTTGTCCGGGTTCAGCCCCGGCAGGGCCTCGGCGAGGAACCCGGGGGCACGGCGGGCGTATTCCTGGCGCAGGTGGTCCCAGGGGTCGTGCAGCCCCAGTTGCTCGGCGGGGCGGGAGAGACGGGGGTCGTACGAGTAGGCGACCGCGTCCAGGTCTGCCGGGGTCAGCCCGGCCCGGTCCAGGCACCACCGGGCGGACAGTTCGGGCAGTTCCCAGGCGGAGAAGGGGACGGGCCGCTTGCCGTGCTTGCGGCGGCTGAAGCGTTCCTCCTCCGCCGCGGCCACGATGCTGCCGTCCACGACCAGGGCCGCGGCGGGGTCGTGGAAGAGCGCGTTGACGCCCAGGACACGCATGCGATGCCTCCGTGTGCGTACGGGTAGGGGCGGTGTCGCCTACGGGGCCGGGTCACCCGCGCGCGGGGCCGTGGCGAAGTAGGCGATGGTCTGCTTGATGCCTTCCTCCCAGGGCACGCGTGGTGTCCACCCCAGCAGTTCACGCGCCAGTGCCGTGTCGGGGCGGCGTCGCTGCGGGTCGTCGACCGGGCGGTCGACGTAGACGATGCGGGAGGAGGATCCGGTCAGTTCGACGACGCGCTGGGCGATCTCGCGGACCGTGACCTCGTCGCCGCCTCCGATGTTGACGGGGCGCACCGAGTGGCTCCCCGCGACCAGCAGGACGCCGTCCACGGTGTCGTCCACGTAGCACAGGGACCGCGTCTGGCGTCCGTCGCCCGCGACGGTCAGCGGTTCGCCCGCCAGTGCCTGGCTGACGAACGTGGGGACGGCGCGCCCGTCGTGCGCCCGCATGCGCGGGCCGTACGTGTTGAACAGGCGCACGATGCCCGCGTCGGCGTCCCTCGCCCGTGCATGGGCGGTGACCAGCGCCTCGGCGAACCGTTTGGACTCGTCGTACACGCTGCGCGGACCCACCGGGTTGACGTTGCCCCAGTAGTCCTCGCGCTGCGGATGCTGCAGGGGATCGCCGTACACCTCGGACGTCGAGGCGAGCAGGAAGCGGGCCCCGTCCCGCTCGGCCACGGCCAGCACGTTGCGGGTGCCCAGGCTGCCGGCGTCGAGCGTCTCCAGCGGCAGCCGGAGATAGTCGGCGGGCGAGGCGGGGCACGCGAAGTGCAGGACGAGGTCGTACGGGCCGGGCAGCCGCCGGGGGGATTCCGGCGCCGAGACGTCGCACTCGACGAAGCGGAATCCGCGCCGCGCCCGCAGGTGCGTGATGTTGTCGCGGACTCCTGAGGACAGGTTGTCGGCGCAGTCGACTTCGACATCCGAATCCAGCAGGCGCTCGCACAGATGACTGCCGAGGAAGCCGGCGCCGCCGGTCACCAGGGCACGGCGCCACGGGGAGATCGAGACAGCAGGCATGGGTCTTCCTTCGTCCGCGCCCGGGCGCCGGGGCGCGGGGCCGCCGGGAGCACACCGTCGACGCGGTACAGGAGGCTTTTTTGTGGGCTTCGGCGGGCTTCGGAGAGCCTGCGCCGGTCATTCCCGAGAGGTGGACGGGCTGGTCGCGCTGGTCACAGGAGCGGCG
The DNA here is from genome assembly GCF_014649495.1 of Streptomyces filipinensis. GTDB lineage: Bacteria > Actinomycetota > Actinomycetes > Streptomycetales > Streptomycetaceae > Streptomyces > Streptomyces filipinensis. The sequence continues at coordinate 74,841 of NZ_BMTD01000030.1, forward strand.
GGACCGCCCTGGTCGGTCGCCTCTTTCTGGACGCCGCCCCGACCGGGGTTCCCGGATCAGTTGTTTTCACACGTTGATTCTCACTGTGCGGTGGTCCGGTGAGGTTCGCCACTCCCGCGGTGTCCGTCGACTGCCGGTGCACCCCGGGAACCTGCGGCGCAGACGCTCTGACCTGCGCCGACGCCCCGGAGGGTGAAGGCCGCGGAGCAGAACAGTGATCACCGGCGCGTTCGTGAGCGATCATGGCCACGCCCGGGGCCGGGACGCTTCGGGCCGGAGCGGACAGCTGAGCCCTCCCGCCGTCGGCCCCGCCCGTCGGCTCCCGTCGCGTCTCCGGCCCCGCCCGACGGCCCCCGCCGCGTCTGAGGCCCCGCCCGGCGGGCCGCCTCGTCCTGCCCCGACCCGGCCCCTGTGAGGAACCCCACTCGGCCACCGAAGGGCAGACCCCTCAAGGAAGTTGAGGCCCGGAACACCGACGCGGGAAGGCAGGCGTCGTCGGACCGGGACTCCCGTCTGTCACGATGGTCCGCGCCGTGACCGACTCGGTGGAACCGCCGCGCAGTGCAGCCGGTGATCCAGGTTCCCCCGGTCCTCCTCCAACGCCTCGTTGCCGGGTACCGCACTGTGTCTTCCACCCCTGCCCCGCTCTCCCCTGCGCCGAAAACGGCCGCCGGCCCCACCACCCCCGCCTCCCGCTCGCCCTGGCGTGCGCTGAGGTACCGCAGCATGCGCTGGTGGTCCGTGGCCAACTTCCTGTCGAACGCCGGCACGTGGATGCAGCTCACCGTGCAGAACCTGCTCGTCCTGCAGATCACCGGCTCCGCCGCGGCCACGGGCCTTTCGATGTCGGTCCAGGCCGCTCCCGCGCTGTTCATGAGCCTGCTGGGCGGCACGGCCGTGGACCGCTGGCCGCTCAAGCTGACCGCCGCCGTCAGCCAGGCGCTGCTCGGCGCGGTCGCCTTCACGACGGCAGTGCTGGTGGCGCTGGACCAGCTCGACATGACGACCCTGATGGTGCTCGCCGCCGTGACCGGCGTGATCGCCACCGTGGACGGACCCGCGTGCGCCATGCTGGGCAACGACCTCGTGCCGGTGGAGGACGTCCCCTCGGCCATCGGAATCGGCGCCCTCGTGCACAATGCCGGCCGGCTCACGGGCACCGCCCTGGCGGGCGTCACGGTCGGCTTCCTCGGCACGGCTGCCGCGTACGCCGCGAACGGGCTGTCCTTCCTCTTCGTGGCCGCGGTCGTCCCGTTCCTGCGCCCGGCACCCGGCGTCGTCCGCCACGCCGCCGTGCGGCACTCCGCACCGGAGCACAGGAGTGCCGAGCCCGGCCCCGACATGTCCGTGCGCCAGGGTCTGCTCTTCTTCGCCCGTCGCCCCCGCCTGGTCGCGCTCGCCGCGGTCACCGGGATCAGCTCGGTCTTCGGCCGTAACTACGGCCTCACCCTGGCCGTGCTGGTGACCGGGCCGCTGGCGGGCGGCGCCGGTTCCTTCGGCACGGTCTCCACGGTGCTCGCCGTCGGCGGCATCCTTGGCGCCGTCCTCGGTGCCCGGCTGCGCCGGCCCTCGGTCCGGCTCGTGGGCACGCTGGCCGCCGCCGGCGCCCTCCTGCAGGTACTGACGGGTCTGTCCCCGTCGCTGGCGGTGCTGCTGGTCCTGGTCCTGCCGATGGCGGTCGTGGAGTCGGTCTCCGACACCGCCGGGACCGCCGTGCTGCAGACGGACCCGCCCGCTCACCTGCGGGGGCGGGTGCTCGGGGTGTGGAGCAGCATCGGCACGGTCTGGGGCCTCGGCGGCCCGCCCCTCCTCGGCCTGCTGATGGAACTGGCCGGGGCCCGCGGTGCCCTGGTGACCGGCGGGCTGATCATCGTGGGCGCGATCGGAGCGGGCTTCGGCCTGCGGACCCGCCGCACACCGGCACCGGCCGCAACCCTTGCACCACACTGTGACATCACGGGCCGGGCGGCCCTGAGCACGGCCGCGTGACGCCCTCGGGATGGCTGCGTCTCAGGCGGACCTGGTCCACCAGGGCGTGACGGTGGTCGGTGGGCGTCCGCCCCATCGGGCGCCTCTCTAAGAGGGGCTCGCTCGGGTTGGCCCAGGACGCGTGGGCCGGGGTGAGGCACCATCGGGGCCGCCGCCGGTGTTCTCGGCGATGCGTGAGCGCTCGGTCGACTTGGGAACCGAGCGGTCCTGCTGCAGGCCCCAGCGCACGTGGCGTCCAGCAGCGGGAGCCAGGCATCTGCACCGCCGCGTACGGACACGAACGGCGGCCCTCGACACCGCAGCCGCCCCACCAGCCCGTACACGCTTCGGTTGCTCCCACGCATCCTTCTCGGCCGGTCTCCGGCGGCGTGATCCACCGGGTGGCTCCGAATCCGACGGCCGTCCGCGGCCTGCCCCCGGCATCGCGCTACCGGTGCTCGGGGTTCTCGTAGTCGCGGCGGCAGCCGGCGTCCCAGGCGGTGCGCTGGTTGCCGTAGGCGGGGATGCCGCCGAGGTCCTTCAGGGCCCGGGCCAGGTGCAGCAGGTTCCAGGTCATGAAGGTGGTGTTGCGGTTGGTGAAGTCGTTCTCCGGGCCGCCCGAACCGGGGTCGAGGTACGAGGGGCCGGGGCCCGCCTCGCCGATCCATCCGGCGTCGGCCTGGGGCGGGATGGTGTAGCCCAGGTGCGGCAGGCTGTAGAGGACGTTCATGGCGCAGTGCTTGACGCCGTCCTCGTTGCCGGTGATCAGACAGCCGCCGACGCGGCCGTAGTAGGCGTACTGCCCGGCTTCGTTGAGCAGGCTGGAGCAGGCGTAGAGGCGCTCGATCACCTGCTTCATCACGGAGCTGTTGTC
>NZ_BMTD01000031.1 GCF_014649495.1 Streptomyces filipinensis
GGACCCTGTGGGAGAGTAGGACGCCGCCGAACAATTTTTGAGAAAGGCCCACGCCATCTGGCGTGGGCCTTTCTGCGTTTATGCTCGACCGCATGCGCTATGACTACGACATCCGGTCCATAGACCCCGAGGAGTGGGCCGAGGTGAAGCAGCTGCGGTTGGACGCGCTGCGGGACCCGGACGCTCACCTTGCCTTTCTGGAGACGTACGAGGAGGCCGTGGCCCGGACGGACGCCTTCTGGCAGGACCGGGCGGTCGGATCCGGTGCGGGTTCCACGGCGGCCCGGCAGTTCATCGCCGAGGCGTCCGACGGGGTCTGGGCGGGCTCGGTGACCGTGCTCATCGAGGAGGCCGGCACGAAGGACTGGGCGGGGTTGGCCGTCGAGCGCCGGCAGGGGCATGTCGTCGGCGTGTACGTCCGACCCGAGCACCGTGGGAACGGGCTGATCAAGGCCCTGTTCGAGGCGGGGGTGGGATGGGCGCGGGAGCGCGGTGCCGAGCGCGTACGGCTGCTGGTGCACGAGGACAATGCCCGGGCCCAGGGCGCCTACCGCAAGGCGGGGTTCGTGCCGAGCGGGGTGACCGTGCCGTTCGTGAAGGACGGGGCGCAGAACGAGCTGGAGTTCGTGCTGGAGTGGCGTCCCTAGACCGGTAGTTCCTGGTGCGGCCAGCGGGAGCGGGCCTGTTCGCGGGAGCGGAGCAGGGCGAGGGTCGGCAGACCCTGGTCGTGGCCGGTGGCGAGCAGGTCCGGAAGCTGGGGGAGCGGGGCCACCGCTGCGACGTCGTCCAGGACCAGGGTGAGTGGTGGGTCGAGCCGACCGGAGGATGACCGTTCGGCCATGCGCCGGCCGCGCTCGACCACGCTCGAGACGAGGGCCGTCAGGAGGGGCATGGCGCCGGGGTTTGTCCTGGGGTCCTCGATGGATTCCCCCACCACATAAAGCGTGCCCCCTTCGTGGACGAAGGAATCCAAGGTGAGGGCATCAGTTCGGTTTGGGGTGCAGGCCTCGCGGATGTTCACGGTGAACAGTGCGGACAGGGCACGGCTCGTCAGTTCCTGGGCGATGTCCCGGCGTTCGGGGTGGGCGGTGAGCGCGGACTCGAGTTCGCCGGCGGCGCCGGGGGCGGCCTTGGGGTGGGTGCGCAGGGTGCGTACGGCGTCCTGGATCTGGGTGCCCTGGGACCAGCGGTGCACATGGCGGATGGTGCGGTTCTCCAGGGCGGCGGCGTGGAGGTAGCTGCGCAGGAGGGTGGTCGCCGCGTCCGCTACGGCCTGGTCGATCTTCGCCGTGGGTTGGACGGGAGCGAGCAGTGCGGTCGCTCGCCGCAGCGCGGTCTGTTTGTCCTCGCAGCCCGCCGTGGGGGACCAGTGGAGTCGGGCCGGGCTGTCACAGAGGTGGCTGGGGTCGTAGAGGAGGGTGGGGCCCAGTTTGGCGCGGGCGTCCTTCGTGTCCGACCAGAGGGCGGGGTTCGAGGTGACGACGAGGGCGGGGCCCTCGGCGTCACGTACGGCCTGGGCCGCGGCCGGTTGCCGGCTTTCCCGGGGTGCCACGACCACTCGTTCCCATCCACCCACCCGTTCCCCGTCGGCGGGGAGGTGCGCGGCGGGGTCGCCGGGAGGCGGCGTCTGCCGGCGGGGCACCGTCAGCGTGGGCGTCGGCTCGGTGCGCGGTGGTGGGACCTCGTACCGCTGCTCGACGGGCACGGTTGTGACGGGCAGGGTTTCGGTGGGCTGGGTTTCGGTGGGCTGGGTTTCGGTGGGCTGGGTCTGGGTGGACGGGGCCGTGGTGGGCGCGGCCGGTCGGGTCGTGGTCTTGGCGGTCGCGGTGCGCCGGGCCCTGCCGGCCCGCCATCGTGCCACCGCTCCTATCGCGAAAAGGGTGAGGACGAAGAGGACCATCAGCTGGCCGATGAACAGGCCCCAGAACAGTCCCCAGCCGGACAGCTGGGAGGTGTGGGTGTCCGGCCACGCGCCGGTGATGTCGTGAGGCCGGGCGATGAGGTGACGCATGGCCAGAGGGGTGCGGGTGAAGGAGACGCCGTCGGGCCAGACGCCGTGGGCGAAGAGGGCGGCGAGGCCCGTGGCCGTCCACACCAGCACGGTCATGCCGAGGAGGAACGCGAGTATGCCGATCAGGAGGCCGTCCGGGATGCCGCCCTGGCCTTCCCTGCGGTCGTCGCGGCGATCGCGCGCGTCCGGTCTCACCGTTCCTCCCTCTGTTCCTACGCCACCGTGGATTCGGAGTCGCCGAGGTGCTGTTCCACGAAGGCCGCCGCCCGCTGTTCGGCCTCCAGCTCGGCGGCGCGCATGGCTTCGTCGGCCAGGAGGTCGCTGGAGGACTCGGTCATCGCGCGGTCGGTGAAGACCAGCGGGCGTTCCGTCTCTGTGACCAGGTGTTTGACCACCTGGACATTGCCGTTGACGTCCCATACGGCGATGCCGGGCGTCAGTGTGGGGATGATTTCCACCGCCCACCTCGGCAAACCCAGGACGCGGCCGGTGGCCCGTGCCTCGTCCGCCTTCTGGGCGTAGATGGTCCTGGTCGACGCCATCTTCAGGATCGCCGCCGCTTCCTTGGCGGCGGCCCCGTCGACCACGTCGGACAGGTGGTGGACGACGGCGACGAAGGACAGGCCGAGCCGGCGGCCGAACTTCAGCAGCCGCTGGAACAGCTGGGCCACGAACGGGCTGTTGATGATGTGCCAGGCCTCCTCGACCAGGAAGATGCGCTTCTTCCGGTCGGGGCGGATCCAGGTGTGCTCCAGCCATACGCCGACGATCGCCATGAGGATCGGCATGGCGATGGAGTTGCGGTCGATGTGGGAGAGGTCGAAGACGATCAGGGGGGCGTCCAGGTCGATGCCGACGGTGGTCGGACCGTCGAACATGCCGCGCAGGTCACCGTCGACCAGGCGGTCGAGGACCAGGGCGACGTCGAGTCCCCAGGCGCGTACGTCGTCTATGGCGACGTTCATCGCCTCGGCCGACTCGGGCTCGGGGTGTCGTAGCTGCTCGACGATGTCGGTGAGGACCGGCTGGCGGTGGACGATCGTCTCGTTGACGTAGGAGTGGGCGACCTTGAGGGCGAAGCCGGAGCGTTCGTCGAGGCCGTGGCCCATCGCGACCTCGATGATCGTCCGGAGCAGCGCGAGCTGTCCGGTGGTGGTGATCGCCGGGTCGAGGGGGTTGAGGCGGATCCCGTGGTCCAGTGCGGCCGTGGGGTCGAGTCGGATGGGAGTTATCCCCAGCTCCTGCGCGATGAGGTTCCATTCGCCGACGCCGTCCTCGCCCTGGGCGTCCAGGACGACGACCTGGCGGTCCCGGAAGCGCAGCTGGCGCAGGACGTAGGTCTTCTCCAGGGCCGACTTGCCGTTGCCGGACTCGCCGAGGACGAGCCAGTGCGGGGCCGGGAGCTGTTGGCCGTACAGCTGGAAGGGGTCGTAGATGTAGCCCTTTCCGGAGTACACCTCGCGGCCGATGATGACGCCGGAGTCGCCGAGGCCGGGTGCGGCCGTGGGCAGGTAGACGGCCTGGGCCTGGCCTGTGGAGGTGCGCACTGGCAGCCGGGTCGTCTCGACCTTCCCGAAGAGGAAGGAGGTGAAGGCGTCGGTGAGGACGGACAGCGGATCCCGCATCGGCGAATCAGCCCCTACCTGCGGATGCCGGTGGCGAAGGGAAGTGTGTTCACGAAGGCGCGGTGGTGCTCGCGGTCGCACCACTCCAGCTTGAGGTACGACTTTCCGGCGGATGCCCTTATGGTCCGCTTGTCGCGGTTGAGGGCTTCCGGGGAGCGGGAGGAGACGGTGATGTAGCCGACGAGGTTGACGCCGGCGGCACCGCTGGCGAGGTCTTCGCCTCTCTGGTCGAGCCGGTTGTGGGCGGCGATGTCCCGCGGGTCCACCGTGCGGTTCATCTTGGCGGCGCGGGAGGCCTCGGCCTCGTCGTTGGTCTTCTCGGTCAGCATGCGTTCGATGGCTACCTCGGTGGGTTCGAGATCCATCGTGACGGCCACCGTTCGGATGACGTCCGGGGTGTGGACGAGGAGGGGGGCGAGGAAGTTGACCCCGACCGGGGTCATCGGCCATTCCTTCACCCAGGCGGTGGCGTGGCACCAGGGGGCGCGGGTGTTGGACTCGCGGGTCTTGGCCTGGAGGTACGTGGGCTCCATGGCGTCCAGTTCGGCCGGCCAGGCGTTGCGCTGGGTCATGGCCTGGATGTGGTCGATGGGGTGGTCCGGGTCGTACATGGAGTGGATGAGGGACGCGAGACGGCCCTGGCCGAGGGGCTGTCGTACCCGGATGTCGGCTTCCTGCAGGCGCGAGCAGATGTCGGTCAGCTCGCGGGCCATGACGACGGCGAGGCCGGCGTCGCGGTCGACCTTGCCGCCGTGGGTGCGGACGGCGCGGGCCATGGCCTGGGCCTCGGCGGCCAGTTCGCGGTTGTAGTGCATGCAGGCGACGAGGTAGGCGCGGTGCTGTTCGCTGCTCGTGGAGACCATGGACTGCAGTTGGTCGTACGACCGGGCCAGCCAGTCGGGGGCCTTCTCGTCGCCGCGCAGGCTGACGTCCTTGGCGTGGGCGTCGGGGTCGGCGGGCAGGGTGCGGGCGAGCATCTGCAGCCGGGTCACGAAGCCGTCGCCGTTGGCGACGTGCTTGAGGAGTGTGCCGAAGCGGTCGACGAGGGCTTCCTGGTCCTCGGAGTCGCGCAGGCCGACGCCCGGGCCCTCGATCTCGATGGCGGCGGTGACGGTCTTGCGGTCGGCGTGCAGCAGTACGGCGATCTCGTCGGGCCCGAAGGGGGCGGCGAGCCAGGTGATGCGGCCGATGCCGGGCGGTGGGCCGACTTCGACCTCGCGGCCGTCGAGGGCGGTGCCGGCCTCCATGGCGGTGGACCGGTACACGGCGTTGCCGGACTTGACGGTTCGCTTGTAGCTGCGGTTGATCTCGACCCACTTGTAGAAGGTGCGGCGCTTGTAGGGCACGTAGACCGCGGCGAGGGCGAGCAGCGGGAAGCCCATGAGCAGCACGATCCGCAGGGACAGGACCGGGACGACGAGGCCGCACATCATGCCGAGGAACGCGCCCGCGATGATCAGCACGATCTCGCCGGACTCGCGGTTCCGGCCGATGATCGCGTTCGGCCGGGCGCGGCCGATGAGATACGTACGGCGGGGCGTGATCGGATGGGACAGGTGGGACTCGGTCGTCAACGCCCTTCACCTCCCGAGCGGTTGTTGCGGGTGTTGCCTGCGTGCGGGGTGTTGACCGGGCTGGGCGCGCGGGGCGCGGGCGTGGCGGAGGGGACGGCTCCGCCGCCCCCGGTGGGGGTACGGCCGCTGTGGGCGGCGACGCCGCCGGTTGCGGGGTTGGCGGGGCGGGGGCTGCTGGAGGCGCCGGCGGCCGCTCCGTTGTTGTCCGCGCGGGTGCTGTGGGTCTTGATGCCCTGGGCTACGAGGGTGGCGGGGGAGCTGATGACGGCGGCGGCCTTGCTTTCGGCGCCCTGCATGATGCGGTTGTTGCGGCCGTTCGCGATGTCGTCGCCGAAGCCGGGGACGAAGCGGTAGATCATCGCGCTGGCGAAGATGGCGAGCAGGATGATGGCGAGGCCGGAGACCACGGCGGAGAAGGCGTCGGGGCCGTTGCCGGAGGAGAGGGCGCCGGCGAGGCCGAGCACGATGACGATGACGGGCTTGACCAGGATGACCGCGATCATGATGCCCGCCCAGCGGCGTACGTGGCCCCAGAGGTTCTTGTCGACGAGGCCTGCGTAGACGACGGTGCCGAGGAGGGCGCCGACGTAGAGGAGTGCGGCCCTGATGACGAGTTCCAGCCAGAGGACGCCGGCGGCGAGGATGCTGACCAGGGAGACGACGATCAGCATGATGGGGCCGCCGCCGATGTCGGTGCCCTTGTTGAGGGCGCCGGAGAAGGTGCCGAAGAAGGTGTCGGCCTGGTCGCCGGTGGTCTTGGCGAGGACGTCGGTGACGCCGTCCGTCGCCGAGACGACGGTGTACAGGATGAGGGGGGTGAAGGCGGAGGCGAGGACGGTGAGCCAGAGGAAGCCGATGGCTTCGGAGATGGCGGTGGTGAGCGGGACGCCGCGCACGGCTCGCTTGGCTACGGCGAGCAGCCACAGCACGAGGGTGAGGATCGTGGAGGCGGCGAACACGATGGCGTACTGCTGCAGGAACTTGGGATTGGTGAAGTCGACGTTGGCGGTCTCCTTCACGGCGTCACTGAGCTTCCCGATGGTCCAGGAAGCGGCATCGGCACAACCCTTGGCCAGGGAGGAGAGGGGGTCGAGGGTGTCGGTGAGGGGGTTGTTGGATCGGGTGAGCCCCCCTTTGGAGCCGCCGTTGTCCTTTTCGCAGAAGTCTCGTGCGGCTCCGTGGATGAGATCGCACGGGTCGTTGCTCTTGGAGGGTGAGGGGGTGGGGGCGGCGAAGGCACGTGTCGCCATAAGGACGGCTGCCGGCTGGATGGCTGTGATTGCGCCAGCCAGAGCGAGTACACGGCGCTTAGCGGGCATAGGTGAACCCTCCGTACTCGTTGACGGCATTCGACATTTCGTTGGCGCTAGAAGCCTTGTCATCCCCCGGGACAGGCGCCGGGCCTTCCTTCTGGGAGTGCGTGATGATCTTCCAGTCGCCAGCGGCCCACTCGAGTCGCATTGTGATGGTGAACCAGCTGTTGGTCACCGGGTTCTTGGAACTGTCGCCTGCGAGTCCGAGCAGGCCGCTGCACCAGACCTCGACCGTGGCTGTGTCGCTGGTGGCCGCAGTGACCTTGGTGCCGATGGGGCTTGTACGGGAGACGAACGTGTAGCCCTTCGGTGCCGTGCCGTCTTGGTTCAGGCCGAGCGTTGTGTTGAAGGCAGGCGTGTAGGCCTTGTCGAACGCGGCTTCAGAACTGATCACCTTGGATGGGGTGATGACGGTCTGAAGGATGTAGTCCCGTCTGGCCTTGTTGAACATGTCCGCTGACCCCAGGGCCACCGCATAGTTCGCCGCCGCGCTCTCCGCCCCCTGATCCGTATGGGCGAAGCCCGAGGGAATTCCGCCGGTTTTTGTGTCTACCGGGCGGGTGCCTGAGGGGGCTGTGGCGGCGGATTTGGGGTGGGGGTCCTTTGGTGTCGTGCCGTCGGCTGGTGCATGGTCGCCTCTGTTGGCGAAGGCGATGGCTGCGATGAGGAGTACTGCTACGCCGACCACCGTGACCAGGCTTCGGGGGGAGGAGCGGCGGGGGGTGCGGCGGGGGGCGCCGCCGTAGGGGTCGCTGTCGGGGAGGCGGGTTCTGGTGTGGCCGGTGTCGGCGTAGGTCTGTTCGTCTCCGGGGTTCATGCCGCGTACGCCCTCTCCGCCTCGTAGAGATATGACGGTAGCCGTGCTGGTTCCCGCGCGGGCGCGGTGTGGTGACTCGTCGTCAGGGACATCAGGGAGACGCAACCTCAGCCGGAGGAGGAAGGCGGGGTCAGACCGCCATGCCGTACACGATCGTGAACAGGGTGCCGAGGGAGCCGATGATGAAGACCCCGGTCAGGCCGGCGATGATGAGGCCCTTGCCCTGTTCGGCGCTGAAGGTGTCGCGCAGGGCCGTGGCGCCGATACGTTGCTTCGCCGCGCCCCAGACCGCGATGCCGAGGCACAGGAGGATGGCGACGGCCATCACCACCTCGATCATCACCTTGGCCTCGTTGCCCAGGCTGCCGAAGGGGCCCCAGTCCGGAGCGATCCCGCCGATGATGGTGTTGATGTCTCCCTTGTCGGCCGCAAAGAGCATGTAAGTCACCGCCCCTGGTGGGTAGTTCCGCTTGACCCCCTGCGGGGTGCAGAGGTCAGGCCTCATTGTCGCCGACAACGCCGCCAACGTATGTCGACTTGACGTCATTGGCCGGTGGGTTTCGTACGTGTAGCCCGTATGGTGACTCTGTGTATCACGGCAGGTCACGCCGGGCAACGAGGTGCCACCGGAACCTGTCGTGTGGTTCCGTCGTTGTCCTCCTTTACGACCTGGGCCGGTTTCTGACGGCTGGTCGGGTGAGGCGTCGGGATGATGTTCTCACGGGCGGGGGAGCGGAAGCCGGCAAGGCCCCGGCGGTGGTGGCCGCCGGGGCCTGTGAGGTGCGTGGTCGGGGTGGTTCACGGGTCTCGGACAGGGAAAACGGGCCGCGGCCGGCTGCCGTGACCCGTCTTCCTGTCCGCGCCGCCGAGGGGACCCCACGTCCCCCTCACCTGGCGGCTCCCCGTGACCCGACGGGGTGGTTCGGATGGTGCTCAGCTCGCGCCGAAGGCGGCGGTGCCCTCGGGGGTGCCCCAGCCGGTCGGGCCGTCGTAGCCGGACCGGGCGGTGCAGAAGTACGACGTCGAGCACGCGCCGTTGCTGCCGCTGGTGACGTCGTTGAGGGCGGAGGTGCCGGCCGCGTTGTACGGGTACCGGGCCGGGTAGTCGCCGCTGCCGGGGGTGCCGGCGAGGGCGTACACCGAGGCGGTGATCGGCGAGGAGGCGCTGGTGCCGCCGTAGGTGTTCCAGCCGGTGCCGTCGGAACCGTAGGTGTCGTAGACGGAGACGCCGGTGGCGGGGTCGGCCACCGCGGACACGTCGGTGATCATGCGCTTGGCGCAGCCGGTGTCGGTCTGCCAGCTGGGCTTGGCGTCGTAGGCGGAGCAGCCGGAGCCGGTGCCCTCGGTGCTGGAGGTGTTCCAGACGGACTCGGTCCAGCCGCGGCTGTCGGAGGAGGTCTTCAGGGCGGTGCCGCCGACGGCGGTCACGTACTTCGAGCCGGCCGGGTACTCGGCGCCGTAGGCCTCGTCGCCCGCGCTGGCGGTGATGGCCACGCCCGGGTGGTTGTAGTACTTGGAGTCGTAGGAGGTGTCGGAGGAGGACTCCGGGCCGCCGTAGCTGTTGGAGACGAACCTGGCGCCCAGCTTGACGGCCTCGTTCACCGCGGTGCCCAGGTTGGCGTCGGACGCGGACTTCGCCTCGACCAGCAGGATGTTGCAGTTCGGGCAGGTCGCGCTGACCATGTCGAGGTCGAGGGACTCCTCGCCGGCCCAGCCGCTGTCGGCGGAGGGGAGCGAGGTGGTGGAGCCGGTCTGGCTGACTTTCGTGAAGCAGCCGTTGTCGGTGGTGCAGTCCGGCAGGCCGTAGTGGGAGCGGTAGGCCGCGAGGTCGGACTCGGCGTCGGGGTCGTCGTAGGCGTCGACGATGGCGACGGTCTCGCCCGAGCCGGCCGAGGAGGCGGCGGCGGTGAGGCCGTAGGCCGACTGGAGGTCCGAGGGGCCGTAGCCCGTGGGGGAGTCGGAGGAGGCCTTCGGGGAGACGGTCTTCGGCGCGGTGCCCTTCAGGGCCGCCTGCTTCTCCATGAAGGCGGTGGTGCCGCCGGTGACGCGCAGGGCGTCGCAGGCGGCGTAGCCCTTCTTGGGGGTGGTGCCGCACGCCTTCTCGTAGCGCACATGGGCCTTGGCGACCTGGGCGGCGATGGTCCTGGTGCTCACCTTGTGGTGTGCGGCGGCGGTGTCCGCGTGGGCGGTGGCCGCGGTGCCGAGGCCGGCGACGACGAGTGCGGCGGTGGCCGCGGCTGCCGAGCCCATCCGGGTCCATCTGCCGCGTATGCGGGGGGAGTCGGGAGTGGGGGTACGCAAGGTACAGCCTCCTGGAAGTGGTGGACCGAGGCCTGCGGGTGTGGGGGTTCCACCGGGTGGGTGACCGGTGGGGGCGGCGGCCCGCGTCGACCATCGCTTGTTGAGTACGCGACAACAAGAGGCTTTCGGAATTCTGACTTCCGCGTTACCCAAGGCGGTGGGGGGCTTACTGATCAATGACGGTGTGCTGGCGCTGTGCTGGGCGCCACTTGACCCGGTGCACAGGTTCGCGGTGGAGCCGGCCGCGGCGTGGCGGGGTCAGCGGGGCGTGAGGCCGTGGAGCAGCAGGTGGACGTGTTCGTCCAGGCCGTTCATGGCGTCCTCGGCGTCGAGCGCGCAGGCGGCGATGAGGGCGGCGAGGCCGTGCAGGCTCGCGGCGGCGATCATGGTGATCCGCTCGGGGTCGCCGGCGACGATCTCGCCCCGCTCCTGGGCGTCCGCGATCATCCGGGTGAAGGAGCCGAGGGACTCGTCGACGGCCGCGGCGAGCTGGGCGGAGCTGTCGGGGTCGTGCTTGCGCGTGAACATCAGCTCCAGCAGTTCGGGGTTCTCGACGGCGAAGCCGAGATACGCCCGCGCGAGGGCCGCCATCCGCCCCTCGAAGCTGAGTCCGGGTTGTCCGGCGGCGCTGCCCAGTGCCCGGTTCAGCCGCTCGTAGCCGTCCAGGGCGAGGGCGTCCATGAGGGCCTGCTTGTCCTTGAAGTGCCGGCCGGGGGCCGCATGGCTCACTCCGACGTCCCGGGCCAGCTCGCGCAGGGAGAGCGCGCCGGCTCCCTTCTCGCGCAGGGTGCGCTCGGCGCTCTTGAGCAGGGCGGCGCGCAGGTCTCCGTGGTGATAGGGGCGGTTCGTCGGTGACGGGGACATGCGCGGCATGCGGACCATCGTAACTCGATGTTGTCGTTGACATCATTGTTGTCGGTGCCTACTTTGGAGGTATGACGGATAAGTGGAACGTGACCCGCCTGCCCGACCAGACCGGCCGCACGGCCGTGATCACCGGCGCCAACAGCGGCCTCGGCCTCGCGACCGCCGAGGCGCTGGCCCGGGCCGGAGCGCATGTGGTGTTCGCCGTACGGGACCTCGCGCGGGGCGGCGCCGCCGCGGCGACGGTGAGCGGCAGCACCGAGGTGCGCCGCCTGGACCTGGCCGACCTGGACTCGGTGCGGGAGTTCGCGGACGCCTGGGACCGCCCGCTGGACCTGCTGGTCAACAACGCGGGCGTGATGATGCTGCCGGAGCAGCGCACCAGGCAGGGTTTCGAGATGCAGTTCGGCACGAACCACCTCGGGCACTTCGCGCTGACCAACCTGCTGCTGCCGTACCTGACCGACCGGGTGGTGACGGTGTCCTCCGGCGCCCACCGCTTCGGCGACGGTGTGATCCACTTCGCCGACGTCAATCTGCGCGGCCGCTACACCCCGGTCCGCGCCTACGCCCAGTCCAAGCTGGCCAACCTCCTGTTCACCCTGGAGCTCCAGCGCCGTCTGACCGAGGCCGGGTCCGCTGTCCGCGCCCTCGCCGCCCATCCGGGCTACGCGGCCACCAACCTCCAGAGCCACAGCGCGAATCCGCTGGCCAGGGCCGTCATGGCCATCGGCAACAGGGTGTTCGCGCAGACCGACAAGGCCGGCGCCCTGCCCACCCTCTACGCCGCGAGCCAGGACCTGCCCGGGGCGGCCTACGTCGGCCCCGCCGGCCTCGGCGAGATGCGCGGTGCCCCCACCCTGGTCGGCCGCAGCACGGCGGCCGGCGATCCGGAGGCGGCCCGACGGCTGTGGACGCTGTCACAGGAGCTGACCGGGGTGGAGTGGGGTCTCGGGGCGAAGACGGGCTGACGTTTCCGCCGCATTGCCCCGAGACGACGAATCCGGCCGCGCTGCGGTGGCGCTTCGACGAGGTTTCACAGGAAAATCTCAGTGAAGTCGGAGCCGGAATCTCACCTTCGTGGGACACAGTGAGGACTGATGAAGCGCATCTCACGCATCACGGTCACCTCGCGTCCCGCGTTGCTCGGAGCTGTGGTGATGCTCGCCCTGACCTCCGCGTCCGTGGCGGCCGCCGAGGAACCAGGGCCCTTCGGGGTCACCGGCGATGCCGTGGCCAACCGGCACACCGCGCGGGTCGGCGCGCTGTTCGGCGCGGACCGGGCCGACCACCTGTCCGGCGGGCACTTCTGCACGGCCTCGGTCGTGCACAGCCCGCAGCGCGACCTCCTCGTCACCGCCGCGCACTGCGTCGACGGCACCGACGGCCTGGTGTTCGTGCCGGGCTACCGGGACGGGCAGGCGCCGTACGGGGTGTGGAAGGTGGGGAGGCGGTTCCTTCCGGACGGGTGGGCCAAGGACCAGGACGAGGACAGCGACCTCGCGTTCGTCGTCGTGGACGACCGGGACGGCCAGGCGGTCGAAGACGTCGTCGGGGCGAACCGGTTCGTGACGGGGGCGGCCACCGGCGCCACCGCCGTGACCCTCGCCGGCTACCCGAACTCCCGCGAGGTGCCCATCAGATGCACCAACAAGCCGCGCCCGCACAGTCGCACCCAGCAGCGCATCGACTGCCCCGGCTTCGCCGACGGCACCAGCGGCAGCCCCTGGATCAACGGCGACGGGCAGGTGGTCGGAGTGCTCGGCGGCCATGAACACGGCGGCTCGACCGACGACGTGTCGTACAGCGTGGTGCTGGGCGGCGAGGCGGCCGAGCTGTACCGGGACGCGGTCGGCGGCTCCTGAGCCACCGCCGCCCGCCCGCGGTGTGATGCCCCGTCAGCGGCGGGTGGCCGCCGCGGGTGTGGTGCGCCGCTCCGGGGTTCTCGTGCGGGGGCGGGTCCGCTCTTAGACTGCTGCCGGTGGACTTGCCGGTGGCGAGGGGCGGTTGACGGTGCGTAAGGCGTGGGTCGTCGGGGGTGCCCTCGTGGGGGCCGGGCTGAGCTTCGTCATGCTGCTCGTCGTCGGGGTCTACGTCGTCGCCGGGAACCTCCTCAACAGCGCCACCTCGGGCAGCCGGGGGCTCGCGAAGGGCGCCGTACCCGCCGCCTACAAGACGCTCGTGCAGCAGTGGGGCAATCTGTGCCCGGCGCTCAGCCCGGCGCTGCTCGCCGCCCAGCTGTACCAGGAGAGTGGCTGGAATCCGACCGTCGTCAGCCCCGCCGACGCGCGCGGCATCGCCCAGTTCATCCCGAGCACGTGGGCCACGCACGGTATCGACGGCAACGGCGACGGCAGGCGGGACATCTGGGACCCCGACGACGCGATCCCGTCGGCCGCTTCGTACGACTGCGAGCTCGCCAAGGACGTGAAGGGCGTGCCGGGCAACGTCTCCGACAACATGCTCGCCGCCTACAACGCCGGTGCCTACCGGGTCATAAGGGCCGGCGGGGTTCCGGCCATCAGCGAGACGCAGAACTACGTCAAGCGGATCCGCAGCCTGGAGCAGAGCTTCGCCGCGCCCGTCACCCGGATCGACCCCACCCGGCAGGCCGCCGGTGCCATCGCCTTCGCGCAGAGCAAGCTCGGCACGCCCTACCTGTGGGGCGGCGAGGGCAGGGCCGAGCAGGGCGGCCGCTTCGACTGTTCGGGGCTGACCCAGGCGGCGTACGCGAGGGTCGGGATCAGCCTGCCGCGCGTGGCCAACGACCAGTACAACGCCGGACCGCACCCCTCAAGGGACCAGCTCCTGCCGGGTGATCTGGTGTTCTTCTCCACCAACCTCAGCGACTCGCGGGCCATTCACCACGTGGGGATCTACGTCGGCGGCGGCTATATGATCGACGCACCGCGCACCGGGGCCGTCATCCGGTTCGATCCCGTCGACACCGGTGACTACTTCGGCGCCACCCGGGTCACCGCAGATGGCGCGAAAGCACTGCCCACCAAGGTGTGACCCAGTGTGAACCCGCCCCCTGAGCTGGGGTGATGAGTCTCTCTTCGATAACGTCTGAGTGATCATTCAGTGGAGAGTGGAACGTATTGATGGGAGTCGTGCGTTCCTGTTGACGTAGCCGAGCGGACGTCAGTGCGGCAGTGCAGCGGAAGCGGATCTACGGGACCACGGGGGTAGGAGCGGCGCACACGAGGTGCGTCCGGTAGACGAGGAAGGGGCCGCAGCACCATGGCTGTACTCGCCGAATCCGGATCGAACCCCGACGTCGACCTGCTCTACGACATCAATGGCCTGGCCAAGGACGCGCCGCACTGGTTCGACCGGGTCATGGAGTTCGTGGGCGAGTACGGGCTGCTGGTGGCCATGGTGCTGCTGGTGCTGTGGTGCTGGGGGACCGTGCGGCGCCGGGGCGGCGAGGACGCCGCGCCCTCCGTCGCCGCGCTGGTGTGGGCGCCGCTCGCGGCCGGTGTCGCGGTGATGGTGAACGTGCCCATCCGCGGGTTCGTGGAGCGGCCCCGGCCCTTCGTGCAACACCAGGGACTGGACGTCCTCGTCTCCGGCAAGACCGACTTCTCCTTCGTCAGCGACCACGCGACGATCACCATGGCGCTGGGCGTCGGGCTGTTCGTCGCCAACCGGCGGTTCGGCATCGCCGGGATCGGGCTGGCGCTGCTGGAGGGCTTCTGCCGGGTGTACATGGGTGTGCACTACCCGACGGACGTCGTCGGCGGCTTCGCGCTCGGTACGGCGGTCGCGCTGCTGCTGTCGCCGCCGGCCATGGCACTGCTCACACCGCTGATGCGGGCGGTGGAGCGGTCGCCGCGGGCGGGGTGGATCGTGCGCGGGCGATCGGCGCCGGGGGTCCCCGTCGTCCCCAGCGCCCGCCGCGTCGAGTCCGAGGAACGGGACCTGGCGGCGTAGCCGGTGCTGCGGCCGGGCGCCCCGTAAGGGGCGCGGGGAACCGCGCGACCAGCCACGCCGGACCGCAGTCGGGTTCCCTGCCGAGCCACCCCCCACGGACCCCGTCCTACAACCCCTGCCCGTAAGAGAAGAACCGGGCGGGGTCGTACTGCTTCTTCACCTTTCCCAGCCGCGTCACCGCGTCCCCGTAGTACGCCTTCTTCCAGTTCGCCAGCGTGGGGTCCGTGTAGTTCTGGTACGCCGCCCCGGAGGCGTAGGGCGCCATCGCCTGGTGGGCCGAGGCCAGCCACGACTGGGCCGTACCGCCCGAGGCCCCCGCTCCCCAGGACGCGATGTACTGCGCCAGCATCCGGGAGCGGCGGTGGACGAAGGCCGTCGCCGTGGGCGAGACGCGGTTGACCGCGCCGCCGAGGGCCGTGAACGCGATGCTGCCCGCGCCGCCCCGGACGGACGAGATCTGCCTGAGGACCGTCTGGATGCCCGCCGCGGACAGCGAGCGGTCGAAGAAGTCCGAGCGGGCCGCGTACGTCTCGCGGCCGAGCCTGCCCTGCGGCGAGCGGCCCGGGGTGGAGCCGGGCAGATGGCACTGGGCGTCGGTGGAGAAGGAGGAGCAGCCGGCGTAGATCTCCATCGCCTCCTCGTAGCCCCGGCGGCGCAGGCTGACGGACGTGGCGTTCGCGCCGGCCGCGTGGGCCAGGCGGTCCACGGCGTTCTGCAGTTCGCCGTAGGTGCCGAGGGAGAAGCAGGCCACGGAGATGGTCGGGGTCCCGCCCGGCGTGGCCGCCAGGTGCAGGGAGGACCAGATCTCGTCGGGCTGGCTCGGGCCCCACTCCTGCCAGGCCTTCAGCACGGCGGCGGCCTTGGCCCAGGGCCAGGTCATGTACGCGGTGACCGCCTGCGGGGCCGCGTGGGTCTTGAACTGCAGCTCGGTGACGACGCCGAAGTTGCCGTTGCCCGCGCCGCGCAGCGCCCAGAAGAGGTCGGAGTGGGAGGAGGCGTTCGCCGTCACCTGGGTGCCGTCGGCCGTGATGACCGTCGCCTGGGTGAGGCTGTCGCAGGTGAGGCCGTAGGCGCGGGAGGCGACGCCGTGGCCGCCGCCGAGGACCAGGCCGGAGACGCCGACGGTGGGGCAGGAGCCCGCGGGTATGGTCACGCCCTTGGCGGCGAGCGCCCGGTAGACGTCGATCAGCTTGGAGCCGGCGCCGACCACCGCCTGTCCGCCGCTGACCCGTATGCGGTTCAGCCGGGAGACGTCGAGGACGAGGCGGTTGTCGCCGGAGGAGTAGCCCGCGTAGGAGTGGCCGCCGTTGCGTATGGAGACCCGTATGTCGTGCGCGTGGGCGTAGGCCAGGGTCGTACGGATGTCGTCGGTGTGCGCCACGTAGGCCACCGCGGCCGGTTTCAGACCGTCGAAGCGGGTGTTGTACAGCTGGTGGGCCGTCTTCCAGGTGGCGTCGCCGGGCCGGATCAGGGGGCCGTCCAGGTCGCGGGCGAGGCCCGCCCAGTTCGCGGCGGCGTTCTCGCTGGTGGTCTTGAGGGACGTGAGGGACGATGAGCCCGTGGTCGCCGACGTGGTGGACCTGCCCGAACCCGAGCCGCACCCGGTCAGTGCGGTCGCGGCCAGCGCGGCCGTGCCGCCCGCGATGAACGTACGGCGTTCCATGTGCATCGTCGTCTGTCGCCTTTCCGCGGGCCTCCTTGGCCCTTCCCTGGGGTGAGACGACCCTGTGGGCACATTGGTTCGTAACAGTTCGCGCACAGGGAACCGAGCATCGAATACGCGTGCGCGTAACCCGATCGTCGGAACCTCCATGTGTTCTCCCCGTAAGCATTCCGTGACCTCACCGGGCCGATGGCAGGGGTTCACCCCCCGTTCACTTCCGGCCATCGGCGGCTTCACCTGTTCTGCCTAATTTCGGCCGTGCACGGTGCTGGAGCGCGGTCGTTTGTGTGCTCGGGCATCTCACTCCCTCGCACGCCGCCGACCCGCGGCGGCTCCTGGAAGGAACTCCCGAAAGTGAAGCTTCAGCGCAAGAACCGGCTGCGCGCCCTTTCGCTCGGTGCGATCGCCGTGACCGGTGCCCTGGCCCTGACGGCGTGCGGCTCCGACGACAACGGCGGCAAGGCGTCGGGCAACGCGTCCGGCTCCGCCAACGCCTCCTCGGCCAAGTGCGACGGCGCCAAGGGCCAGCTGCTGGCCGACGGCTCCTCCGCGCAGAAGAACGCGATCGACGCGTGGGTCAAGGCGTTCTCGCAGGCCTGCGGCGTGCAGATCAACTACAAGGGCGGCGGCTCCGGCGCCGGTGTCACCTCCTTCAACCAGGGCCAGCTCGCGTTCGCCGGTTCGGACTCCGCGCTGAAGCCCGAAGAGGTCACCGCCTCCAAGAAGGTCTGCTCCGGCGGCCAGGGCATCGACCTGCCGATGGTCGGCGGCCCGATCGCCCTCGGTTACAACGTCCCGGGTGTCGACAACCTGGTCCTGGACGCCCAGACGATCGCCAAGATCTTCGACAGCAAGATCAAGAACTGGAACGACCCGGCGATCAAGAAGCTGAACCCGTCGGCGAAGCTGCCCGACCTGAAGATCCAGGCCTTCCACCGTTCCGAGGACTCCGGTACCACGGACAACTTCACCAAGTACCTGATCGCCACCACCCCGGCCAACTGGAAGTACTCCGGCGGCAAGGCCTGGCAGGCGCAGGGCGGCCAGGCGGCCTCCGGCTCCGCCGGTGTGGCCCAGGGCGTCAAGCAGAACTCCGGCGCGATCGGCTACTTCGAGCTGTCCTACGCCAAGGACATCAACACCGTCTCCATCGCCACCGGCGCCAAGACCCCGGTCAAGCCGTCCGTGGAGAGCGCGACCGCCGACATCGCGGCCGCCAAGGTCGTCGGCACCGGCAAGGACCTGTCGCTGAAGCTGGACTACGCCACCAAGGCCGAGAACGCCTACCCGATCACCCTGGTGACGTACGAGATCGTCTGCGACAAGGGCAACAAGGCCGACACCCTGCCCGCCACCAAGGCGTTCCTGCGCTACATCGCCAGCGAGGACGGCCAGAAGGTGCTGTCGAGCAACGACTACGCCCCGATCCCCGACGAGATCATCGCCAAGGTCCGCACCACCATCGAGGGCCTGAGCTGACCTGATCCGAGAGTGCGGCCCGTGCCCGACAGGGCCCGGGCCGCACCGTCCGGTGCACCGCCGCCATGAGCCGTCGCCCGTGAGGGCGCCCGGCTCCGCAGACCGGAGAACCCGATGGACATATCGACCAAGACAACTGACGCACCTCCCCCCACGCCCCAGCCCGGGGTGACCGAGCAGAAGCGCAACGCCCGCGGCGCGTCCCGCCCCGGCGACCGCATCTTCCTCGGCCTGTCCCGGGGCTCCGGCATCCTGCTGCTGGTGATCATGGCCGCGATCGCGGTCTTCCTCACCTACCGCGCCTCCCTCGCGATCAGCAAGGACCACGGCAACTTCCTGACCACCTTCGAGTGGAACACCAACCTCACCCCGCCGACCTTCGGCATCGCGGTGCTGGCCTACGGCACGGTCATCTCCTCGATCATCGCCATGGTCATCGCGGTCCCCGTCGCCGTCGCGATCGCGCTGTTCCTCACCCACTACGCCCCGCGCCGGCTGAGCGGTCCCATCGCCTATGTGATCGACCTGCTCGCCGCCGTGCCGTCCATCGTCTACGGCCTCTGGGGCGCCCTGATCCTCGTCCCGCACATGACGGGCCTGTACGGCTGGCTGAACGACTACCTGGGCTGGACCGGCCTGTTCTCCTGGGACGAGGGCGCACC
The DNA here is from genome assembly GCF_014649495.1 of Streptomyces filipinensis. Lineage (GTDB taxonomy): Bacteria > Actinomycetota > Actinomycetes > Streptomycetales > Streptomycetaceae > Streptomyces > Streptomyces filipinensis. Next base: position 18,246 of record NZ_BMTD01000031.1, read on the forward strand.
CCGCGCCATGCTCACCGTCGGCATCCTGCTGGCGATCATGATCCTGCCGATCATCACCAACGTCAGCCGTGAGGTGTTCCGGCAGGTCCCGCGGATGCACGAGGAGGCCGCGCTGGCCCTCGGCGCCACCCGCTGGGAGGTCGTCCGCATGGCCGTCCTGCCCTTCGGCCGCTCCGGTGTGATCTCCGCGTCCATGCTCGGCCTCGGCCGCGCCCTCGGCGAGACGATGGCCGTCGCCACCGTGCTCTCCCCGGACTACGTCATCCACCTCAGCCTGCTGAACCCGGGCGGTGGCACCTTCGCGCAGAACATCGCCAGCAAGTTCGGTGAGGCCACCGAGCAGGGCCGTGACGCGCTGATCGCCTCCGGTCTCGTCCTGTTCGTCATCACCCTGCTGGTCAACGGCGCGGCCCGCGCGATCATCGCCCGCCGCAAGGAGTACTCGGGGGCCAACGCATGAGCACCGCAGCCGTCACCGACAAGCGCCCCAGCTCGCTGCGCGGCGCCAGCCTCCCGAAGTGGTCCCCGTGGGCCATCGCCGCCGGCTCGGTCGTCGTGGCCGTGGCCATCGGCCTGATCGGCGGACTGAGCAGCAAGATCCAGTGGGGTCTGATCGCCGCGATCCTGTTCGTCCTCGGCACCTACGGCATCGCCGCCCGGGTGGAGGGCCGCCGGCAGGCCAAGGACCGGGTCGCCACCTCCCTCGTCTGGGTCGCCTTCCTGCTCGCCGTCATCCCGCTGGTCTCCCTGGTCTGGACGACCGTCTCGCGCGGTGTGAAGGTCCTCGACGTCTACTTCCTCACCCACTCCATGGGAGTCGTCGCCGACTCCGAGCCCGGTGGCGGCATCTACCACGCCATCATCGGCAGCCTGGAGCAGGTCGGTCTCGCCACGGTGATCGGTGCGCCGGTCGGCATCCTCACCGCGATCTACCTGGTGGAGTACGGGCGGGGCAAGCTCGCCAAGTCCGTCACGTTCTTCGTGGACGTGATGACCGGTATCCCGTCGATCGTCGCGGGTCTGTTCATCCTGTCGCTGATGCTCATCTTCGAGATGCAGCCGTTCGGCTTCGCCGGCTCGCTGGCCCTGGCCATCCTGATGATGCCGGTCGTCGTCCGCTCCACCGAGGAGATGCTCAAGCTCGTCCCGAACGAACTGCGCGAGGCCTCGCTGGCGCTCGGTGTGCCGAAGTGGCGGACCATCCTGAAGGTGGTCCTGCCGACCTCCATCGGCGGTATCACCACCGGCGTCATGCTGGCCATCGCCCGTATCGCGGGCGAGACCGCCCCGGTGCTGCTGCTGGTGTTCGGGAACCCGTTCATCAACAACAACCCGTTCGAGGGTGCGCAGGCGTCGTTGCCGCTGTACATCTACCAGCAGTACGCGCAGAGCGCGGGCGCCAACGCGGCGTACGACCGCGCGTGGGCGGCGTCCCTCACGCTGATCGCCTTCGTGATGATCCTCAACTTGGTGGCCCGCGGCATCGCCCGCTGGAAGGCCCCGAAGACCGGTCGCTAAGGCGACTATTTCCGGCTCCGCCGGGCGGGGCCCCTCAGCGACCGAGCTTGAATTCTGGAAGTGAAGTAGACATGGCCAAGCGAATCGACGTAAGCGGACTGACCGCCTACTACGGCTCCCACAAGGCGATCGAAGACATATCGATGACCGTCGAGCCGCGTTCGGTGACGGCGTTCATCGGCCCCTCCGGCTGCGGCAAGTCGACGTTCCTGCGCACGCTGAACCGGATGCACGAGGTCACCCCCGGTGGCCGCGTCGAGGGCAAGGTGCTGCTGGACGACGAGGACCTGTACGGCGCCGGCATCGACCCGGTGTCGGTCCGCCGCGAGGTCGGCATGGTGTTCCAGCGGCCGAACCCCTTCCCGACGATGTCGATCTTCGACAACGTGGCGGCGGGCCTGCGGCTGAACGGCAAGTACCGCAAGAGCGAGCTGAACGACGTCGTCGAGAAGTCGCTCAAGGGCGCGAACCTCTGGAACGAGGTCAAGGACCGCCTGAACAAGCCGGGCTCCGGTCTGTCCGGTGGCCAGCAGCAGCGGCTGTGCATCGCCCGCGCGATCGCGGTCGAGCCGAAGGTGCTCCTCATGGACGAGCCCTGCTCCGCCCTGGACCCGATCTCGACCCTCGCGATCGAGGACCTGATCGGTGAGCTGAAGGAGCGCTTCACGATCGTCATCGTGACGCACAACATGCAGCAGGCCGCGCGTGTCTCGGACCGTACGGCGTTCTTCAACCTGGCCGCCGTCGGCCAGCCCGGCCGGCTGATCGAGATCGACGACACCGAGCGCATCTTCTCCAACCCGTCGGTCCAGGCGACCGAGGACTACATCTCGGGCCGCTTCGGCTAGGCCGGGCGCCCCGCAAAGACCCCTCGCGGTGCTGCATGGCGGTGCCACCGCGAGGACGCAAAAGAGCCCGCCCCTGGCTCCCGGGGGCGGGCTCCTGCGTATACCGGCAGCGCACCTGCCGCACGGCCGCGGCAGCGCACCTGGCCGGACGCCCCCGGCAGCGCACCCGGCGCCCGGATACGCCACCGCCCGCCCCTCGGCCGGCTTCTCAGCCGATCGGGACGGGCGGGCGGGTGTCCGGGGCGGCCGGCCGGAGCGCTACAGCACCACGAGGTCGATGACCCCGAAAGCCAGCGCGGCGACGAGCGCGGCGGCCGGCATGGTGATGAACCAGCCCAGGACGATGTTCTTGGCCACGCCCCAGCGGACGGCGTTGACGCGCTTGGTCGCGCCCACGCCCATGATCGCCGAGGTGATGACGTGGGTCGTGGAGATCGGCGCCTTGAAGAGGAACGCCGTGCCGAACATGATCGACGCCCCGGTCGCCTCCGCCGCGAAACCCTGCGGCGGGTCCAGCTCGATGATCTTGCGGCCCAGGGTGCGCATGATGCGCCAGCCGCCGGCGTAGGTGCCCAGGGAGAGCATGATCGCCGAGACGATCTTCACCCAGACCGGGATCGGGTCGCCGAACGTCTCGTGGCCGGAGATCACCAGGGCCATGACGACGACACCCATGGTCTTCTGGGCGTCCTGGAGGCCGTGGCCCAGGGCCATGCCGGCCGCCGAGACGGTCTGGGCGATGCGGAAGCCCCGCTTGGCCTTGTGGGGGTTGGAGCGGCGGAACATCCACAGGATCGCCGTCATCACCAGGTAGCCGCCGACCAGGCCGACCACCGGGGACAGGAACATCGGGATGATGATCTTGTCCACGACGCCGTTCCAGTGGACCGCCGTACCGCCCGCCAGGGCCGCGCCCACCAGGCCGCCGAACAGTGCGTGGGAGGACGAGGACGGCAGGCCGAAGTACCAGGTGATCAGGTTCCAGGTGATCGCGCCGACGAGTGCCGCGAAGAGGATGCCCATCCCCGTCGAGCCCTCGGGCGTGGCGATCAGTCCCTCGCTGACGGTCTTGGCGACGCCCGAGCCCAGGAAGGCGCCGGCCAGGTTCATGACCGCCGCCATGGCGAGGGCCGCCCGGGGGGTCAGCGCCCGCGTCGACACCGACGTCGCGATCGCGTTCGCGGAGTCGTGGAAGCCGTTCGTGTACGTGAAGAAGAGCGCGACCGCGATGGTCACGACCAGGGCGAAGGTGTCCATCGACGCCTCAGGACTCCTTGACGGCGATGGTCTCCACCGTGTTCGCCACGTGCTCGAACGCGTCCGCGGCCTCTTCCAGGACGTCCACGATCTGCTTGAGCTTGAGCACCTCGATGGCGTCGTACTTGCCGTTGAAGAGGTGCGCGAGGAGCTTGCGGTGGATCTGGTCCGCCTGGTTCTCCAGGCGGTTCACCTCGATCCAGTACTCGGTGAGGTTGTCCATCGTGCGCAGGTTCGGCATCGCCTCCGCGGTGAGCTCGGCGGCCCGCGCCAGCACCTCGATCTGCTGCTCGACGCCCTTCGGCAGTTCCTCGACGTTGTAGAGGACGACCAGGTCGACGGCCTCCTCCATGAAGTCCATGATGTCGTCGAGTGAGCCGGCGAGGGCGTAGATGTCCTCGCGGTCGAACGGCGTGATGAACGAGGAGTTCAGCTGGTGGAAGATCGCGTGCGTGGCGTCGTCACCCGCGTGTTCCGCGGCCCGCATACGCTCTGCGATCTCGGCTCGGGCAGGTGCGTCCGCCCCGAGCAGTTCCATCAGGAGCTTCGAGCCCGTGACGATGTTGTCCGCGGATGCGGCGAACATGTCGTAGAAGCTCGTCTCCCTGGGGGTCAGACGAAAGCGCACGTGGGGTCCTCGGGGTGCTTCGGTTTCGGTCAGGCTGATGCTAGGCGCATCATCCGGCCACGGCTATCGGGCCGCATCCCAGTGTCGCCCATCGGGCAGAGTGATCAGCACGGGGGCGTACCAAGGGCTCACTACCCCGGAAAATTCGTTACCATATACCCAGTAGGGGTATGTATCCGCAGCTCGTCCCGAGATGGAGGCCCGCGATGACGACGACCGAGGCCGGCGCCACGCACGGCTACCACAAGCAGAAGGACGAGCACCTCAAGCGGCTGCGCCGGATCGAGGGGCAGATCCGCGGCCTGCAGCGCATGGTCGACGAGGACACGTACTGCATCGACATACTCACGCAGGTCTCGGCCTCCACCAAGGCGCTGCAGTCCTTCGCGCTGCAGCTGCTGGAGGAGCACCTGCGGCACTGTGTCGCGGACGCGGCCCTCAAGGGGGGCGACGAGATCGAGGCGAAGGTGGACGAGGCGACGAAGGCGATCGGCCGTCTGCTGCGCACCTGAGCCGCGCCCGGGGGCCTCAGGTGTCCTTCTCGTCGGCGACCCGCAGCACCTCGTCGATGCTCTCCAGGCTGAGCCGGTCCTCGGCCGCGGAGGCCGCGATGATCAGCTCCCCGCACAGCTCGATCTCGGCGAGGGCCACGTGGTCCTGCACCGCCGTACCGCCGAGCGGAGCCACCTGCCTCACCTCATCTCTGCCGTCACCGACTTCCTAGGGTAGGCAGCGCTCTACACACCGCGCATGGCACGGACGGGCTACTTACGGGGTGGTGGGAGGGACTAGTCGCCGCCCTCGGCGATCCGGCCCGCGTAGATGTCCGCTGAGCGCGGCAGCCGTACGTCCGCGGGGATGCCGTAGTCGTACAGCAGCGTCGTCGAGGCGACCGCCACCGGGGCCTTCTGCCGGCTGTTGACGAAGCTGAAGCGCTGTCTGAGCTTGCGGATGCGGCCCTGGTCGTCCAGGTAGGCGTCGAACGGAACCCGGGTCGTGGCGAACCCTTTCGCCGCCGCGGCCAGTGGTTCCCGGTTCTCGGCGGAGGCCAGTCGGGCCGCGCTGCGCAGGTCCGCCGTGCCCCGGTAGTGCCGTACGGCCGTGCCGCCGACCTCGGTCCTGCCGACGTAGGACGCCGTACGGGTGCCGCGCAGCACCTCGGCCGCCGCGTACGGGTCGGTCACGCCGCCGGTGACCAGATTGCCGTCGGACAGGGTGGCCGTGTCCACCCGCACCCACTTGTCGGCGGGCACGCCCGCGCCCCGGTTCTTCATGAACAGCGCGCCGGGGGCGAGGAGTTCCGTGATCGGCTGGTGCTCGGCGGTGCCCGCCGGGTCCTCGGGCAGGACGACCGTGAGCCGGCCGAGGCGGCTGTGGAAGTCGTAGACGCCCTTGCCGCGGATGGTGACGCGGGTGCCGCCCGTGGCCATCTCCATGGAGGTGGTGGCCTTGGAGCTGCCCGCCCCGCGCAGCGTGTCGGCGGCCCGGTGCAGGACGGCGACCGGATCGCCCCCGCCCTTGACGTCCTCGGCGGCGGCCCCGCCAAAACAGCCCGTGGCACCCGCCCCCAGACCGAGCATGATGCCGACCGCGACGACCGTCCTGCCCGCGATCCTGTGCTGCCGCCGATCCATCGCCTGCCTACCCCCAGCCGGTACGTCCGTCACGGGCCCCCTGTCGTCCGGTTAACGACCGGTAGGTGGCGCCGTCACGCGCGGGCCGGGGAGCGGGGACGGGTGTGCGAGCGCTTCACCGGGCGGTGGGTAACGTTGTCGGTGTGGCATTCCAAGCGGCGCAGCAGGACGAGCCGGAGCCGGCCCGGTCCGGGCGGGAACACCTCACCACGACGACCGAACAGGGCCGCTTCTGCGTGGCCCGCTGCAGCTGCGGCTGGCGGGGTCCCGCCCGCAGAGCCCGCAGCCAGGCCCGCACGGACGCGGAAGGTCACGCGGCGGAGCTGTGAAGCGCGTCCACCAGGTCACGGTCGCGGGGCTGGGTGAGGCGGCCGCGGGCCGCGGCCGGGGAGAGCCACAGGATCCGGTCCACCTCGTCGTTCGGGGTGAAATGGCCGGAAACCGCCTTGGCCGCCCAGTAACGCACCTGCTTGGGGCGGCCGTTGGCGAGATAGCGCACGGTCGGTAGCTCGTCTCCGGGCTCGGCCGTGTACCCGGTCTCCTCGGCGACCTCCCGAAGGGCGCCCGCGAGCGCGTCCTCGCCCCGCTTGAGCTTGCCCTTCGGGTGTGACCAGTCGTCGTACTTCGGCCGGTGGACCAGGCAGATCTCAAGACAGGCGTCCACGGGGGAACGGCGCCACAGGACGCAGCCGGCCGCCTGGACCAGGGTGTCGTTCACACCGCCTCCACGGTCTCCTTCTGCCAGGCCTGCTGGAAGGCGAACCTGGCGGCCTCCACCTCGTGCCGCTGGTCGGCGTGCAGCACACCGAGCGCGTACGCCGTCGCCGGGGCGATCCGGGGCGTACGGGCGGCCTGGGCCGCCGCCGCTGCCGCCTCCGAGGCGTCCCGGTGCCGGTTCAGGGCCTGCCCGGCCGCCAACAGGCGTACGTCCACCGGCGCGTTGCCCGCGTGCAGCACCTCCCGGGCGTACCGGTGCAGGCGCAGCAGCAGGCGGACCTGGTGCCAGGGGCCGTCCTGGGGGTGGGGGGACGGGTCCGGGGACAGGCCGTGGACGAGGGCCTCCGCGTTGTACGGGTGGCCCGCGGTGAGCAGGGGCAGCGCGGCGACGGCGGCGGTCAGCCGTTCCTCCGCGGCGGCTGCCTGCGGGTGCAGGCCGGTGGTGGGGGCGGTGGGGGTGAGGGGGACCTCGCTGGCGAGTACGGCGACCTTGTCGGCGACGGCGTGGAACCGGCTCGACCCCAGTGCCTGGAGGGCGGTGGAGTGGGCCCTCGTCCGGGCGAGGGTGAGCTGGCGTTCCAGCAGGGCGCCTGCCTTCGCCGCGCCGACCGTCAGGGTGCCGCGTTCCGCCGTGGGAGCCGGGTCGGCGGGGCCGCCGGCGTGCACAGGTGCCGCCGCGCGCACCCGGGCCGCCCCGGAGGCGCGACTGCCCGCGGCCGCGGTGACGGCCGCGGGCGCCGCCACCGTCTGGCCCGGGAACACCAGCGCGCCCGACAGGCGGTGCAGCGCCAGCAACAGCCGCTCCAGACGCGCCCCGTACGCGTGCTCCAGACCCAACGTGCCCGAAAGCCAGGCCAGTTCGGGACGCATCTCCTCGGACCAGTCCGGGTCCAGGAGGGGGCGGAAGGTGTGCAGGCTGCCGCTGATGCGGCGGGCCGAGCGGCGCAGCAGGCGGGCCGCGTCGACGGATTCCTCCGCACCGACGGCCGCGTTGCCTCCCGTCTCGCGGTGCAGGCGCAGGGCGCGGAGGAACTCCGTGGCCTGGGCGCGCAGGTACGCCGCGAGGGCGTCCCCGGTCACCGCCTCGGCCGTGGGGTCCGTCGGGTCAAGGTGTTGCTGTGCCACGCCGGCGCCTCCGGGCGTCTATGAGCATCTCCTGGACGTTGCGCAGGGGTTGGCCGTCCGCGTCGACCGCGTGTCGTGTCCACTCGCCGTCGGGGCCGAGGTGCCAGGAGGCGGTCGTGTCGGACATGCCGGTGTCGAGCAGCCGGTTCAGGGCCGCGCGGTGAGCGGGGTCGACGACCCGCACGAGGGCCTCTATCCGGCGGTCGAGGTTGCGGTGCATCATGTCGGCGCTGCCGATCCACACCTCGGGCTCGCCGCCGTTGCCGAAGGAGAACAGGCGGGAGTGTTCGAGGAAGCGGCCGAGGATCGAGCGGACCCGGATGTTGTCGGACAGGCCGGCGACGCCGGGGCGGATCGCGCAGATGCCGCGCACCCACACGTCCACCGGCACGCCCGCCTGGGACGCGCGGTAGAGGGCGTCGATGACCGCCTCGTCGACTATCGAGTTGACCTTGAGGCGGATGAAGGCCGGACGGCCCGCGCGGTGGTGCTGGACCTCCTTGTCTATCCGCGAGACCAGGCCGTCGCGCAGGGACTTGGGGGCCACCAGCAGGCGGCGGTAGGTCTCCCGGCGGGAGTAGCCGGACAGGCGGTTGAACAGGTCGGAGAGGTCCGCGCCGACCTGCGGGTCGGCGGTGAGCAGGCCCAGGTCCTCGTACAGGCGCGCCGTCTTCGGGTGGTAGTTGCCGGTGCCGACGTGGCTGTAGCGGCGCAGGGTCTCGCCCTCCTGGCGGACCACCAGGGACAGCTTGCAGTGCGTCTTCAGGCCGACGAGGCCGTAGACGACGTGGCAGCCGGCCTCCTCCAGCTTGCGCGCCCACTTGATGTTGGCGTGCTCGTCGAAGCGGGCCTTGATCTCGACCAGGACGAGGACCTGCTTGCCGGACTCGGCGGCGTCGATGAGCGCGTCGACTATCGGGGAGTCGCCGGAGGTGCGGTACAGGGTCTGCTTGATCGCGAGGACGTCCGGGTCGGCCGCGGCCTGCTCCAGGAAGGCCTGCACGGAGGTGGAGAAGCTGTCGTACGGGTGGTGCAGGAGCACGTCGCGGGTGCGCAGGGCGGCGAAGATGTCCGGCGCGGACGCGGACTCGACCTCGGCGAGGTCGCGGTGGGTGCCGGCGACGAACTTCGGGTACTTCAGCTCCGGCCGGTCGAGGCTGTGGATGCGGAAGAGACCGGTGAGGTCCAGCGGGCCCGGCAGCGGGTACACCTCCGCCTCGCTGATCTTCAGCTCGCGGACCAGCAGGTCCAGCACCTCGCGGTGGACGGACTCCTCGACCTCCAGGCGGACCGGCGGGCCGAAGCGGCGCCGCATGAGCTCCTTCTCCAGGGCCTGGAGCAGGTTCTCGGCGTCGTCCTCCTCCACTTCCAGGTCCTCGTTGCGGGTGAGGCGGAAGGTGTGGTGCTCCAGCACCTCCATGCCCGGGAACAGCTCCTCCAGGTGCGCGGCGATGACGTCCTCGATGGGGACGTACCGGCCGGGGCTGCTCTCCAGGAAGCGGGACAGCAGCGGCGGCACCTTGACGCGCGCGAAGTGCCGGTGGCCGCTGACCGGGTTGCGTACGACGACGGCCAGGTTCAGGGAGAGGCCGGAGATGTACGGGAAGGGGTGGGCGGGGTCGACGGCCAGCGGGGTCAGGACCGGGAAGATCTGGTGCCGGAAGAGCGTGAACAGGCGGGCCTGCTCCTTGTCGGTCAGCTCGCTCCAGCGCACCAGGTGGATGCCCTCCTCCGCCAGCGCGGGGGCGACGTCCTCGTGGTAGCAGGCGGCGTGCCGGGCCATGAGCTCGCGGGAGCGGGCCCAGATCATCTCCAGCACCTCGCGCGGCTGCAGCCCGGAGGCGGACCGGGTCGCCACGCCGGTGGCGATACGCCGCTTCAGGCCGGCCACCCGGACCATGAAGAACTCGTCCAGATTGCTGGCGAAGATCGCGAGGAAGTTCGCCCGCTCCAGCAGCGGGGTGTTCGGGTCCTCGGCGAGCTCCAGGACGCGCTCGTTGAAGGCGAGCCAGCTGCGTTCGCGGTCGAGGAACCGGCCCTGCGGCAACGGTGTGCCGTCGGCCTGCGACTCTTCGTAAGCGTCGAGGTCGGCATCGATGTCGGGTTCCAGGTCGGAGACGGTCGCGGACACCGTGTGCGGGCGGTGCGCGGCGATGGAGCCCACGGAGGGCTGGACGTGCTGGACCTCTGCTGCCTGGGTGTCTTGCTGACTCATGAACCCATTCTTCCGCGCCATGGGCGAGACGGGCGCGTCGGAACGTGCGGGTGGGAGCGTCACGGCCCCGTTCCCCGCGGGCCCCTCGGGGGGCGGCGAAGGCTCTGGCACGGCGGGCTTCATTCGCCGAGCGTCGCAAGCTTGGCTGAATCAATGGTTACGGAGACATGACGTGCGGGATAGCGGGGGGCGGCTCCGGGGGGTCCTGGTCATGATCGTGACGGTTTGCCCCCGCGGATTACGCCCTTCGCGGGAGGCGCCCCGCCGCTCCGCCGGCCCGGCGCCGGTGCTGGTCTCGGTGCGGTACGTGCTCAGGTCTCGGTGCGGTACATCAGGTCCGTCTCGTACGTGCTGAAGCCCAGCCGCTCGTACACCGAGACCGCCGCCTGGTTGTCGGCGTCGACGTAGAGCATCGCGGTCGGCAGCTGCTGGGCGGCCAGGTGGCGCAGGCCGATCGTGGTGAGCGCCTTGCCGAGCCCGCCGCCCTGTTCGCCGGGGCGGACCCCGAGGACGTACACCTCGCCGAGGCCCTCCTCCGCGTGCACCTTCGTCCAGTGAAAGCCGATCAACTCCCCGCGTCGCTCGGCGAGGAAGAACCCGGCCGGGTCGAACCACGGTTCGGCCTTGCGGTCGTCGAGGTCGCGCTGGGTCAGCGAGCCCTGCTCGGGGTGGTGGGCGAAGGCGGCCGCGTTGACCTCAAGCCAGGGCGCGTCGTCCTTGCCGGGCACGAAGGCGCGTACGCTCACGCCCTCCGGCAGCACCGGCTCGGGCAGCGCCAGGTCGGTCAACGGCCGCCGCATCTGGCGCAGTTCACGGAACAGGGTCAGGCCGAGCACCTGGGCGAGATGCCGGGCGGCGGAGTGTCCGCCGTGCGCCCACACCCGCAGACGCTTGCCGGAGGCGGCGAGCAGCGCCGAGCCGAGGGCCCGGCCGTGCCCGTGCCCGCGGTGCGCGGGGTGGACGACGAGTTCCGCGGCCGGCGCCTCCACCGGGTCGGTGTCCTCCAGCTGGGCGTAGCCGACGAGTTCGCCGTCGAGGTGCAGCAGCAGATGCGAGACGCCCTCGCGGGCACCTCCGCGCAACTGCAGCCGGCCCTGCTCGGACACCGGCTGCTGCCCGTCGATCCGGGCGGCCTCGGTGAGCAAGGCCAGCACGGCCTCGGCCTGTTCCGGGGTGAGCGCGGAATGGGTGTCGATGGAGCGGGCGGTTGCGGGGCGTGCGGTGTCGTCGCTGCTCATGCGTAGAGGGTACGGCAGGCACCCGGTAATTCAGGGCCCGCGGGAATTGTCATTTCCTGGCTTTGGAATGCCGTAATGCTTTCCGTGCCGGAATTCTGGCGGCTTTGTTTCAGGGTGCGGTCGACGGGCCGTGGTCCGCGTGGTCGTCCTCCGCGTTGCGGGCCATGCGCTCCAGGACCTGGACGGCGGTGCGGTACTCGTCCGGCCGGATGCCGGTCATGGACCGCTCGCGGAACGCCGCCACGCGCTCGGTGACGGCGGCCAGGCGGCGGTGGCCGTCGGGGGTGAGGGCCAGGCGGTGCGGTGCGGGGCGGGCCGCCCAGCCGCCGGCGAGCACGGCGTCGACCGAGGCGCCCAGGGTGCGGACGTCCGCGTGGGCGGCGAGCGCCGACAGGACGTCGGCGTCGCCGGCCTCGGGCGCGGCGTCGACGAGGACGTTGAGGACCTGCCAGTCGAGGCGGGTGAGGCCGAACTCGGACAGGACGCCGTTCATCGCGCGGGTGAGGGCCTTGTCGGTGCGGTTGAGCCAGTGGCCGATGGGCTTCATACGGGGGTCCCCTCGGTGTGCGGTGTGTCCAGCAGGGCGGTCCAGTCCTGGGCGGCGGCCCAGTCGGTGAAGGAGTGCCAGGCGATCTCGGGGTGGGCGCGGCGCAGGGCGGCGGTGTCGACGTCGAGACCGGTGGTGGTGAAGTACGCGAACATGGCCGCGAGGTCCGCGGATCGGGTGCGGACGTGGTCGAGGGCGACCTCGTGGTGCCGGACCGGGCGGCCGGTGGCCGCGGTCAGGGCGGCGGCGATCTGCTCCGGGGTGCGGGTGTCGGAGGCGATGTCGATCCGGCGGCCGGTGAACTGGGCCCGGCGCGCGAGGGTCAGCGCGGAGAACGCGCCGATGTCGGCGGCGGGGATGAGGGCGAAGGGCCGGCCGGCGGGCATGGGCCAGCCGAAGACGCCGTCGCGCAGTCCGGACAGGGTCCAGCCGCCGGTGTAGTTGTCCATGAACGCGGCCGGGGCGATCACCGTCCAGGGCACGCCGCAGGCGCGCAGGTACTGCTCGACCTGGTGCTTGCTGTCGTAGTGCGGGATGCCGGTGGCGCGGTCGGCGTGCGCGGCGGTGGTGAGGACGACGTGCCCGAGGCGGGCGGCCGCCGCGGCGTCGACGAGGGTCCTGCCCTGCCGGATCTCGGTGGCGGTGTCGGTGCCGAAGGGGGTGGTGACCGCGAAGAGCGCGTCCGCGCCGGCGAGCGCCGCGTCGAGCGAGGCGCGGTCGTCGAAGTCGGCGCGGCGGATCTCGGCGCCGACGGTGCGCAGGGCCTGGGCGGCCGGGGCGTGCGGGTGGCGGGTCAGGGCGCGGACGCGGTGGCCGGCGGCCAGCAGGGCGCGGGCGGTGGCTCCGCCCTGGGCGCCGGTGGCGCCGGTGACGGCGACGGTGAGCATGGGTGTCCCCCGGTGGATAGGATGGCGTTGTCTGCGTGACGCATTAGCTGCGTCACGCAGGAGATAGTAGCGGAGTTTCGCTGCGCCGCGCAGTGAATTGGGAGGCGAGCCACCGTGACGGACCCGAACCGGGACCGGCTGTACGAGGAGTTGGCGACCGAGTCACGCCGCTACCTGGCGGCGTATGTGCTGTTCAACCAGGCCGTCGCCGACCATCTCGGCCTGCACCCGACCGATGTGCAGGCCCTGAGCCTGCTGACGGCCGAGCCGGAGCCGCTCACGGTCCGGCAGATCGCCGACATGACCGGCCTCACCACGGGCTCGGCCACCCGGCTGGTGGACCGGCTCGAACGCGGCGGCTATGTGGCCCGCACCCCCGACCGGCAGGACCGGCGCCGGGTCCTGGTCACCCCGGTGCCGCAGCGCGTCGCCCGGGTCACCGCCGTCTGGGACGAACTGGGCCGGACCTGGCAGACCCTCTTCGACGACCACAGCGAGGACGAGCTGAGGGTGATCACCCGCCACATGCGCCGCGCGAACGACCTCAGCCACACCCAGATCCAACGCCTGCGCGCCCTGCCGAAGAAGGACTGAGCCGCCGCCGTACCCGGTCGGCCCGGTCCGGTCAGCCCGGCAGGTCCGCGGCGTCGGCCGGGGCGCCGGGTGTGTCCAGGCCGACCAGGGTGCCCGGGGTGCCGGGGGCGTCCGGAGGGGGTGTCGGGGCGCCCGGGAGCGTCAGGACCGCCGTGGTGCCGCCGCCCTCGGCCCGGGCCAGGGCGACCTGGCCGCCCGCCCGCTCGACCGTGCGGGCCACGATGGACAGGCCGAGGCCCGAACCGGGCAGGGCGCGGGCGCTGGGGGAGCGCCAGAACCGGTCGAAGACGTGCGGGAGTTCGTCCTCGGCGATGCCGGGACCGTGGTCGCGGACCGTGAGGACGCCCCCGGCCAGCCGCACCTCGATCGTGCCGCCCACCGGACTGAACTTCACCGCGTTGTCGAGGACGTTGACGACCGCCCGCTCCAGCGCGGAGGGCTCCGCCCGGACGTACCAGGGCTCCAGGTCCGCCGTGATCGTCAGCTCCGGCCCGCGCAGGCGGGCCCGGCGCAGGGCCGCCTCGACCGCGTCCCGGAACGACACCACCTGCACGCGCTCGCCGCGCTGCCCCTCCGAGCGGGACAGTTCCTGCAGGTCACCGATGAGCGCGGCCAGTTCGGTCATCTGCGCCTTCACCGAGGCGAGCAGGGCCCTGCGGTCCTCGGGCGGAAGCGGACGGCCCGTCTCCTCGCTGCGGGTGAGCAGTTCGATGTTCGTGCGCAACGACGTGAGGGGCGTACGCAGTTCATGGCCGGCGTCGGCGATCAGCTGCTGCTGGAGGTCGCGGGAGCTGGCCAGCGAGGCGGTCATGGAGTTGAAGGACCGGGAGAGCCGGGCGACCTCGTCCTCGCTGTCGTCCTCCACCGGGATGCGTACGGTCAGGTCCTCGGTCCGGGCCACGTGCTCCACGGCCTCGGTCAGCTTGTCCACGGGGCGCAGGCCCGCACGGGCGACGGCGAGGCCCGCGGCGCCGGCGCCGACGACCCCCACGCCGGAGACGAGAAGGAGGATGAGCGCGAGGTCGTTGAGGGTCTTCTCGGTGTTCTCCAGCGGGACGGCGGTCATCCAGGCGGCACCGGGATAGGACGCGGGCCCGTTGTCGGTCATGACCACGAGCGGCATGGTGAGCACCCGCAGGGAGTGGCCCTCGGCGTCCGTGCCGTTGCGGAGGATGCCGCCCTGGCTGGTGTCGCGTCCGACGATCACCCGGTCGGCCGGGGTGGTCCTCACCACGCCCGCGGATTCGGGCCAGACGCACGGGGTGCCGTCCGCCTTGACCAGCTGGGAGTAGGCGCGCGGGCCGTTGTACACCGTCTCCGTCGGCTTCTGCGGGCACGCCGTCAGCAGGTCGAGCACCCTCCCGGACGGCACGGCGTGCTGCGAGGTGTTCTCCAGGTCCCGGTCGACCAGGTCGTACATCTTCCGCTGCACGATGAACCACGCGGTCATCGACACCGCCGCCACCGCGAACGCCACAGCGGCCGCGACCAGCATCGCCAGCCGGGCCCGGATGGGCAGCGCCCGGCAGCGCCGCACCAGCTTGTTCACTCCGCGCCGCCCTGGCGCAGCACGTACCCGACGCCCCGCACCGTGTGCACGAGGCGCGGCTCGCCGCCGGCCTCGGTCTTGCGCCGCAGGTACATGACGTAGACGTCGAGCGAGTTGGAGGAGGGCTCGAAGTCGAAGCCCCAGACGGCCTTCAGGATCTGCTCGCGGGTGAGGACCTGGCGCGGGTGGGCCATGAACATCTCCAGCAGCGTGAATTCCGTGCGGGTCAGCTCGACCCGGCGCCCGCCCCGGGTCACCTCGCGGGTCGCCAGGTCCATCCGCAGGTCGGCGAAGGTGAGGGCCTCGTCCTCCTGGGCCTGGGCCGACACGGCGGCCGCGTAGGAGCTGCGCCGCAGCAGCGCGCGGATACGGGCGAACAGCTCGTCCAGCTCGAAGGGCTTGACCAGGTAGTCGTCGGCGCCCGCGTCCAGCCCGGTCACCCGGTCGCCCACCGTGTCGCGGGCCGTGAGCATCAGGATCGGGGTGGTGTCGCCGGCCCCGCGGATGCGGCGGGCCGCCGTGAGGCCGTCCATGCGGGGCATCTGGATGTCGAGGACGACCAGGTCGGGCCGGTAGGCGGTCGCCTTCTCCAGCGCGTCCGCGCCGTCGACGGCCACCTCCGTGTCGTACCCGTCGAACGCGAGGCTGCGCTGCAGCGCCTCGCGTACGGCCGGCTCGTCGTCGACGATCAGGATGCGCTGGGGTTCACGGTCGCCTTCGGCGGGGCTCATCGCTCGCGATTCCTCGGGGTGCGGTGGACGGGGTGAACGGGGCTGAGGGATGAAACGGACGTCTCTCAGCCTGCCACGGCCGGCGGGCCGGGCGGCACACCGCCGGGTTCAGGCCTGGACCGCGGTGAGGCGGCGCAGCGGCACCTTGCGGCGGTGCAGGCGGGCGGCGGAGGTGCGCAGGCCCATCAGCTCGGTGGGTACGGGCGGCGCGGCCACTCCCGGGACGCGGGGCGTCGGGACGGGCGCGTGCAGATCGCGGACGATCGACAGGGCGAGGGTGACGTCGGCGGGACGGAGGCCGGCGATCTTGTGCGAGAAATGCTGGATCATGACGTACTCCCTGCTGACAGTGGTGCCTGTGCTGCCTGTGCTGCCTGTACTGCCTGTGCGCGGGCTAGTTGCCGCTGCCCGCCCGCAGCTTGGCCAGGTCGGACTTGACGGTGTTGACGGGGATCGCGAAGCCGAGGCCGATGCTGCCCGCGTCCGAGGACGAGGAGGACCGCTGGCTCGACGAGTACATCGCGGAGTTGATGCCGATGACGTTGCCGCTCGCGTCGATCAGCGCGCCGCCGGAGTTGCCGGGGTTCAGCGAGGCGTCGGTCTGGATCGCCTTGTAGGTCGTCGTGGACGAGCCCGTGTCGCCGTTGAACTCACGGCCGCCGAACTGGAACGGCCACCGGCCGTCGCCGCCCTGGCCCTGACCCTGGTTCTCGTCGGTGGAGACGGTCACGTCCCGGTCGAGAGCGGAGACGATGCCGCTGGTGACGGTGCCGGTCAGCCCCTCGGGGGAGCCGATCGCGACGACCGAGTCACCGACCTGGACGCCGGAGGAGTTGCCGAGCGAGGCCGGCTTCAGCCCGGCGGCGCCCCGCAGCTTGATCAGCGCGAGGTCCTTGGAGCTGTCGGTGCCGACGACGTCGGCGGTGTAGCTCCTGCCGTCGCTGGTGCGCACCTTGATGGACTGCGCCCCGGAGATGACGTGGTTGTTGGTGACGACCTCGCCGTTCGACGTGATGACCACGCCGGAGCCGGTGGAGGAGCCGTTGCCGAGGGTGGCGTTGATCTCGACGACGCTCGGGCTGACCGCGGCGGCGATCGTGGCGACGTCGCCCTTCTTTCCGGCGGGCACCACGTTCGTGGCCGTACCGGTGGAGGCGACCGTGTCCTTGCCGGTCAGCTCCTGGAAACCGTAGGCGGTGGCGCCGCCGACCGCCGCCGCCACGATCGCGACGGCCGCGAGGAGGGCGACGGGGCCGCGGTTGCGCCTGCGCCGCGGCTCGGGTGCGGGCAGGGCGCCCGTCGCTGTCGGGGGCTCGTACGACGGTGGGGGCGGCCACTCGGGGTTCACGGGAGCGGAGTAGCTGTGCGGCTGCTGGGGGTGTGCACCCTGGCTCTCGGTCATGTCCAGAAGAGTCCCCCGTGACCATGAGAGCTTCCTGAGTGCCCGCTGAGAAGCCCGGCAGAACCTTGTTTGCCCGATATAAAGCCGCTCCCGCATTCCTCGGCCGGACTCTCACCCGGCCTTCAGAAAGCGCTCAGTTCTCGCAGCCGCAGCTCGTGCGGACCACCAGCCGGGACGGGAACGTCTTCAGCCGCTCCCGCCGGGACCCCGCCACGCGCAGCCCGTCGTCCAGCACCAGGTCGACCGCCGCACGGGCCATCGCCGAGCGGTCCGAGGCGACCGTGGTCAGCGGCGGGTCGGCCAGCGCGGCCTCCTTGATGTCGTCGAACCCGGCCACCGCCAGCTTGCCGGGCACGTCGATGCGCAGCTCGCGCGCGGCCCGCAGCAGGCCGATCGCCTGGTCGTCGGTGGAGCAGAAGATCGCCGGCGGACGGTCGGGGCCGGAGAGGATGTCCAGGGCGACGCGGTAGGCGTCGTAGCGGTTGTAGGGGGCTTCGAACAGGCGGCCCTCGGTGGACAGGCCCGCCTCGTCCATGGCCCGCTTCCAGCCCTCGACGTGGTCGGAGACCGGGTCGCCGACGGCCGGGGTCTCGGCCGTACCGCCCATACAGGCGACGTACTCGTAGCCGTGCTCCAGCAGGTGGCGGACGGCGAGCTGGGCGCCGCCGAGGTCGTCCGTGACCACGGCCACGTCGTCGATGGCCTCGGGGCGCTCGTGCAGCAGGACCACCCGGGCGTCCCAGGCGTCGATCTCGGCGGCGGCGAGGTCGTTCAGCGCGTGGGAGACGAGGATCAGGCCCGAGACGCGCATGCCGAGGAAGGCGCGCAGATAGTGGACCTCGCGTTCGCCGATGTAGTCGGTGTTGCCGACCAGGACCATCTTTCCGCGCTCGGAGGCGGCCTGCTCGACGGCGTGCGCCATCTCTCCGAAGAAGGGCTGGCGGGCGTCCGGGATGATCAGGCCTATGAGGTCGGTGCGCCGGGACGCCATCGCCTGGGCGACCCGGTCGGGGCGGTACCCCAGTTCCTTGATCGCCGCGAGGACACGCTCGCGCGTGGCCGGGGCGACCGGCCGGGGTCCGTTGTTGATGACATAACTGACGACGGCGGTGGAGGTTCCAGCCAGCCGTGCCACGTCATCCCGAGTCACCTTGGCCACGCGCGGAGTCTACGCGGATTGACCTGCTCTGGGCAGGGCGTACCAGTCCTTGGATGTGCGCCGTCGACGCCCGTACGGGCGGCCCTGACACCGGCCCGGCGGGAACCCGCCGGTAACTTTCCGGTGTCTAGGCGTCCGCGGGGATCTCGGCGCCGTCCCGGGCGGCCGATGCATCCGCATCCTCCGCCTTTGCCCGGTCCGCCTTGGCCCTGGCCTCCTCGCCGGACCGGTCGTTCTTCTCGGGGGTAACGAATCGATAACCGACGTTCCGGACGGTGCCGATCAGCGACTCGTGCTCGGGGCCGAGCTTGGCGCGCAGCCGCCGCACGTGGACGTCGACCGTACGGGTGCCGCCGAAGTAGTCGTAGCCCCACACCTCCTGCAGCAGCTGGGCGCGGGTGAAGACGCGGCCCGGGTGCTGGGCGAGGTACTTCAGCAGCTCGAACTCCTTGAAGGTGAGGTCGAGGACCCGGCCCTTGAGTTTCGCGCTGTACGTCGCCTCGTCCACCGACAGGTCGCCGTTGCGGATCTCCATCGGGGAGTCGTCGCTGACGATCTGCTGCCGGCCCATGGCCAGCCGCAGCCGGGCCTCCACCTCCGCGGGGCCGGCGGTGTCGAGGAGCACGTCGTCGATGCCCCAGTCGGCGGTGACGGCGGCCAGGCCGCCCTCGGTGACGACGAGGACGAGCGGACAGCCGGGGCCGGTGGAGCGCAGCAGCTGGCACAGGCTGCGCACCTGGGGCAGGTCGCGGCGGCCGTCGACGAGGATGACGTCGGCGCCGGGGGTGTCGACCAGGGCCGGGCCTTCCGCCGGGGCCACCCGCACGTTGTGCAGCAGCAGGCCGAGGGCGGGGAGCACCTCCGTCGACGGCTGGAGGGCGTTGGTCAGCAGTAGCAGAGAACTCATACGTCTGGTTCCTCCTCGGTCCCTGCGAGGACTGTGCGGACGGGCACTGCTCTGCGATCCCGAAGGCCCCGTACACCTGCGGTTTCCCGCTTCGTATACAACGCGTCCGAAAGCACAAAAGGACCCGGGGGCTGCGCTGCCCGAGTCCTCTGCCCAGCAGAATAGCCCACATGAGCAACGGTCCGGCAGGTCATGTGGCGCGTTCCACCGTTCGTCCGTATCGCGAGACAGGCAGACGGGCGCCTATCCGGACGTTTCTGCGCACGGCCGACGGTGTTCCGGTCGATTCCGTATACGACCCGGGCGCGGCCGTATACGAAACGCCTCCGGATGCCTCCCGTACACCTGCACGCGACCTTGTGTTCGTCGTCGCCCACGGGTTCACCGGGGACGTGGACCGTCCGCACGTGCGACGGGTGGCGGGCGTCCTGCGCGGTTACGGCGCGGTCCTCACCTTCTCCTTCCGCGGCCACGGACGCTCCGGCGGCCGTTCCACGGTCGGCGACAGGGAGGTCCTGGACCTCGCCGCGGCCGTGGCGCACGCCCGCGGTCTCGGGCACGCGCGCGTGGTGACCGTCGGCTTCTCCATGGGCGGCTCGGTGGTGCTGCGGCACGCGGCCCTGCACCCCGGCGCGGCCGAGGCCGTGGTCTCGGTCAGCGCCCCGGCCCGCTGGTACTACCGGGGCACGGCCCCCATGCGCCGGCTGCACTGGCTGGTCACCCGCCCCGCGGGCCGCCTGGTCGGCCGCTACGGCCTGCGCACCCGCATCCACCACCGCGACTGGGACCCGGTGCCGCTGTCCCCGGTGGAGTCCGTCCCCAGGATCGCCCCCACGCCTCTGCTGATCGTGCACGGCGACCGGGACGGCTACTTCCCCCTCGACCACCCCCGGATGCTCGCCGAGGCGGCCGGTGACCACGGGGAACTCTGGGTGGAGCCGGGCATGGGCCACGCCGAGCACGCGGCCGACGACGCGCTCCTCGCCCGGATCGCGCACTGGGCTGTGGGCCGGGCGGGCTAGCCTGACACCATCTGTCTTCTGTCCTTGTCCCTTCCTGCCGCCGATTGAGGAACGAGATGCCCAAGGTCACGGTGCGCTACTGGGCCGCCGCCAAGGCCGCGGCCCAGGTCGCCGAGGAGCCGTACGACGCGGAGACGCTCGCCGACGCGCTGGCCGCCGTGCGCGCGCGACACCCCGGTGAACTCACGCGCGTGCTGCAGCGATGCTCCTTCCTCGTCGACGGTGACCCCGTCGGGACCCGCGCGCATGAGACGGTACGGCTGGCCGAGGGCGGCACGGTCGAGGTGCTCCCGCCGTTCGCAGGAGGATGAGGCGATGAGCGACCAGCCGTATCAGGGCGGACAGCCGTACCAGGGCGGCCCGTACGAGGGCTACGACCCGTACCAGCAGCAGTGGTCCGGGTACGACCAGCAGCAGTACGGGCAGCAGGCGGGCTACGACCCCCAGCTCACCCAGCACTGGCAGGGGCAGACCTGGGAGACGCAGACGCACGCGTCGGTGCAGATGCCCGCGCAGGCTGAGGCGGGGTATCCGCAGCCGCAGCCGTTCGAGGGGCAGTACCAGCAGCAGTACGCGGCGGCGTACCCGGCCGCTCCCCAGCCGCACACGCAGCCGCAGCCCCAGCCGCAGCCGCAGTCCGAGCCGGCACCGGCAGCCGCGGCACCGGAAGCCGGGCCGGAGGACGAGCCGGCCTACGGGCCCGCCACGCTCGGCGGCAACGCCCGGATCACGGATGCCCAGCGGGCGCGCCTGGAGGGCCGTTCGCCGATCATCGAGCCCGGGATGCAGCCGGCGCTGCTGACCGCGGTGCTGGGCCTGCTGCTGGCCGCGACGGCGCCGGTCGCCTCGTTCGCGCTGGTCGTCCCGCTGGTGCTGCTCCAGGCGGTGACCGCGGCGGGCTGGTTCCGGCTGAACGGCATGTGGCCGGCCCGGCAGGGCATCGCGCTCGCCTTCGCGGGCGGGCTCGCCGCGGACGTGGCCGTCCTGGCCGCGGGCCGCGACCACGTGCCCGCCGCGATCCTCGGCCCGCTCGGTGTCTGGGTCCTGCTGAGCCTGGTCCTGCAGCTGCGCTCGCACGCCTCGCCGGACGAGCGGATGTACGGCCTGATGGCCACGGTCGTCTCGGCGGCGCTGTCGATCCTGGCCACCGGGTATCTGGGTGCCGATCCGCACGCGGTGTCCGTGGGCGCGGCGGCGGTGGCGGTGGCGGTCCTGGCCCGGGCCCTGCCCCTGCCGACCCTGGTCTCCGTCGTGGTGTCCCTGATGGCCGCCGCCGGCGCGGGGATCGCGGTGGGCGGGATGACCGGGACGGGCGCGAAGGGCGCCGCCCTGGGAGCGGCGGCCGGCGTCTGCGCGCTGATCGGACACCGGGTCGCCAGCTACGACTACCCGTCCCGCTTCGTGCACTTCACCGCGGGCGTGGCGCTGCCCCTGTCGGCGGCGGCGCCGGTGGTGTGGGTGCTGGGGCGCGCCCTGGGCTAGTCGCCGTCGGGCTGCGCGATCAGCCACGACCGACCCGCACCCGGCGGACGACCCCACCTCCACGGCGGGAAGCCGAAGGGCCGTACCCCACTGGCGTCCAACCCAGGGGTACGGCCCTTCGGCCCGTCACGGGACCCGATCAGATCGCGATGGCGACCTCCGCAAGGCCGCCCTGCTGGGCGACGACCGTGCGGTCGGCGGAGCCGCCCGGCACCAGCGCCCGGAGGGTCCACGTGCCCTCGGCCGCGTAGAACCGGAACTGACCGGTCGCCGAGGTGGGCACCTCCGCGGTGAACTCGCCGGTCGAGTCGAGCAGACGGACGTAGCCCGTCACCGGCTCGCCGTCGCGGGTCACCTGACCCTGGATCGTGGTCTCACCGGGCTTGATCGTAGAGGCGTCGGGACCGCCGGCCTTCGCTCCGCACATGCTGTTTCTCCTGATGAAGGGGTGTGTCTTACTTGCCGGCGCCGAGCTCGATCGGCACGCCGACGAGGGAGCCGTACTCGGTCCAGGAACCGTCGTAGTTCTTGACGTTCTCGACGCCGAGCAGCTCGTGCAGCACGAACCAGGTCAGGGCCGAGCGCTCACCGATGCGGCAGTAGGCGATCGTGTCCTTGGCGAGGTCCACGTTCTCCTCGGCGTAGAGGGCCTTGAGGTCCTCGTCCGACTTGAAGGTGCCGTCGTCGTTGGCGTTCTTCGACCACGGGATGTTGCGGGCGCTCGGGACGTGGCCCGGACGCTGCGACTGCTCCTGCGGCAGGTGCGCCGGGGCGAGCAGCTTGCCGGAGAACTCGTCGGGCGAGCGGACGTCGACGAGGTTCTGCGAGCCGATCGCGGCGACGACGTCGTCACGGAAGGCGCGGATGGAGGTGTCCTGGGCCTTGGCCTTGTAGTCGGTGGCCGGGCGCTCGGGAACGTCGTCGCCGGCGACGAGCTCGCGGGCGTCCAGCTCCCACTTCTTGCGGCCGCCGTCGAGGAGCTTGACGTTCTCGTGGCCGTAGAGCTTGAAGTACCAGTAGGCGTAGGACGCGAACCAGTTGTTGTTGCCGCCGTAGAGGATCACCAGCGTGTCGTTGGCGATGCCCTTCTTCGACAGGAGCTTCTCGAAGCCCTCCTGGTCGATGAAGTCACGGCGCACCGGGTCCTGGAGGTCCTTGGTCCAGTCGATGCGGATGGCGTTCTTGATGTGGTTCTTCTCGTAGGCGGACGTGTCCTCGTCCACCTCGACGATGGCGATGGCCGGGTCGTCCAGGTGCTCCTGCAGCCAGTCGGCGTCGACCAGGACGTCGGTGCGGCTCATGCTCTTTCTCCTCCGGGGCAGTTGCGGCGGGGCGTGCGAGTAGAGGGGTGCGCGCGCTCGAAGGCGGGGGCGCACGGGTGCCCTTCCAGCAGGGCGGCTGAGAGATGCGGAAGTCGGGGACTTTCGCTCAGAAGGGGCGACAGAGCATGGCGGCAACGCGGCACAGGTCCACTGCCCGCCGCTTCGTGAGATCCGCCTGTCGCTTCATGGGCTCGATCGTAGGGACGTCCGGGCGGGCATGTCACCGGCGTGTCATATGGCGAGACACGATCGTCCGTATAGCGGGATGAGAAAAGCGCCCGGTGGCCGTCTGGGGGCCTGCCGGGCGCTCGTGCGGGGCGGTGCATCTACGGTACGGACGACGTCGTCTCGCCAGTCGGACGATCGGCGTCCGCCGACCGTGTTCCTACCCCGCCAGCTTGACGTCGGAACCCTTCACCGTGATCTCCACGCCGTCCTTCGCGGCCTCCACGCGGTCCAGCTTGATGCCGCCGGGCAGCCGGTCGATGGCCTGCTGGAAGTCGGTGATCTCGCGGATGCGGTTCTCGGCGATCGCGGCGGCGCCGAGCTTGGGCAGCGAGTCGGCGTGCACCTGCACCTTGTCGTTCTCGACGGTCACCGTGCTGAGCACGGGCACGGTCTGCTTGATCCCGAGGGCCGAGACGGTGCCCTCCACCATGACCTTGATCTTGCCGTTGCCGCCGTCGGAGAGGCCGACGATCCGGGCCGTGATCCCGGGGGCGACCTCGGCCGGCCGGGAGTCGGCGGTCTTCAGCAGCTCGGAGTAGGAGATCGTCGCGGTGCCGGTGGCGCTGGAGGCGGTGGCGGAGCTGTAGTCCCCGGAGAACGAGACGCCCTTCATGTCGGCCTTCAGGTCGTCGATCCGGACGGTCTGCCCGGGCTTGCCGGTGGCGGCCTCGTAGTCCTTGATGCCGACCTCGACGTCGTCCAGCGAACCGCCCGCCACCTGGGTGAGGAACGGGAACCCCTTGATGTCCACGTCCGGCGTCGAGGCCAGGTTCTCGGTCGCCTTCAGCTTGTCGGCGGCCTCCCCCTCGGCGAAGTGCACGGCGACCCGGTCCGCGATCACGAACAGCCCGCCCAGGATCACGACGAGGATGAGGATGATTCGCAGGGCGCGCATGTGGTGTTTCCCCCCGGAGCGACGATGTGTGGCTACGCCACGGTAACTCCGCGGGGCCGGGCCGGGGGGAATTGTGGATCACTTGTGACAGGCCCCGCAGGGGGTGCCGTGAACGGTCCGGTCAGTTGGTGCACCCCTGGATGACGCTGTCCGGGGCGCAGTTCTCAGGGGTGTTGTTGCGGACCGTGGTGTGGTGGAGGGTCACCACACCCGTTTCCCCGCCCTGGTAGATGCCCCCGCCACTGCCGGGGCCGCCGGTGGCGGCGTTGGACTGCACCGTGGAGTGGTTCACCGTCATGGTGCTGTGGCTGAAGAGCCCCCCGCCGAACTCGGCGCTGTTGTTCTGGACGGTGGTCCGGTTCAGCGTCACCGAGCTGTTGACGCTCTCGTACAGACCGCCGCCCGCGCTGCCGGTGCCGCTCACCGTGTTGTGCTGGATGAGGGAGTTGACCACGGTCGCGGTGCCGGGGTTGTTGTTGAAGATGCCACCGCCCGTGCCCTGCGGGGCCGAGCCGCTGGAGTTGTCCCGCACCACGGAACCGCTCACGACCAGCGTGCCCCCGTTGAAGATGCCGCCGCCGTCCGGTGCGACGTTCTGCCGCACCGTGACGCGGGTGAGCGACAGCGTCCCCTCGTAGTTGATGATGCCGCCGCCGAAGTTCGGGTCCACGCCGTGCGCGACGGTCAGGTTGTTCAGCTGGACCGTGTTGCCGGGCCCGAACTTGGTCAGGGTGCGGCCGGCCTGACCGCCGTCCAGGGTGGCGCCGGACCCCGACCCCACCAGCGTCAGGTTCTTGCCGGCGATGGTGAACTGACCGACGCAGACCCCGGTCACCACGATCGTCGACCCGGACGGGGCGTTGTCGATCGCCGTCTGGAGGTTCTGGCCGGGGCAGTTCACCTGGAAGGTCTGTGCCGCCGCGGCGGGCACGCCTCCGGCCAGACCGACGGCCAGGGCGAGGGTCCCCGCCGACACGGTCCGGGCAACGGGTCGCTTGCGCATCCGGCGTCTCCTTGCTCGTCGTACCCGGGCAGCCCGAGCCGCCCACGTCAGCAAGAACGGATGCCCGGCCGGGCCGGGCCTCCCCCGGGCACGCCCCGAGCGTCCACCGAACGGCCGGAACCCCCGACCGGTGTGGCCTACGGGGCGGCAGCGGCGGTTCTACCCTGGACTCATGTACGCGCGGCGGCGTCACCTCTACTTCGCCATGATGGGGACGTGCATCGGCCTTTTCGTCCTGGCGTGGGGGGTCGTGCGCCTGTGGTCGGTGCCGGCGGCGGTCGGCATGTGCATCGTGGCCATGGTCATCCCGCCGGTCGCCGCGATGGTCGCCAACCGGCGGGGCCCGGAGGACCGCTGGTGGGACGACCCCTCCGGCGATCCCCAGTCCGACGAGTGGTGGGACGAGCTGGACGGCAAGAAGCGCCCGCGCTCCTAGGCCGGTCGCGTCAGTAGACGAGCGCCTGGGTGTCGTCGCCGAGGGCCTCCTGCACGAAGACCTGAGCGCCCGCGATGCGTACGCCGTCGATGACGTCCTTCTCGGTGATCTCCCGCCGGGCCGCGCACTGCGTGCACAGCGTGATGCGCCCGGCGGCGAGGATCGAGTCGATCAGGTCCGGCAGCGGCGCCGCGTGCGGCAGCTCGAACTCGGCGGCCCGCCCCGGCAGCGCGAACCAGGACGACTCCCCGGTCAGCCACAGCGACACCTCGACGCCGCTGGCCACGGCCACCGCCGCCACGGTGAACGCCTGCGAGCAGCGCTCGGGGGCGTCCGCCCCTGCCGTCACCTTGATCACGAGCTTCTTGGTCATGCGGGAAGCGTAGTCGCGGCGACGATCGTCACGAGCAGCGTGGCGACACAGAGGACGGTGAGTACGCCGCTCACGGTGGCGCCGTCGAGCCGGGGGCGACGCCGGTGGCGGTGCCGGTGCCGGTCGGCGTGGCCGGGGTGGAAGGGTGGGATCGCGTAGCCCGGCGAGAGCGGGGTCCGCTCATGCGGTGTGCCGTGCTCCGCCCGGTACCGCCTGCACTCCTCGTACGGAAGACCGCCCTGGACGCCGCTCATGCCCGGTGCTCCTGTCGCTGGTGCTTGCGGAGCAGCACGTTGGCGTCGGTCTCCGCGCTCCGGTCGTGCGCCGTCCGCGCCGCGTCCCGCAGCCCCGCCAGCCTTCCGCACGCCGCGCAGCCGGGCACCGGCCGGGGCGGCCGGCTGAGGTCGTCGGGGTCGGGGGGTACGGCCCGGGTCCGCACGTTCACCGCGTGGACGCTCGCGCTGAGGCGTTCGCGGTCCGTGGCGGGGCGCAGTGCGGCGGGGTCGGCCTGCCATTCCCGGCCACCGCCGACGGGGCGCAGCATCGCGTACGGCCCCGAGCGGTCCTGGTACTCGCCGACGCGGCGGGTGGCGGGGTCGTAGAGGAGGGATCCGGGTTCGAGCGGCTCCGACTTCGTTGTCATCGGGCTTCGCACCTTTCCGTGAACGCCTGTGCGCAGCGCACCGCCAGGGCTACGCTGCGTGTTCGGGATTGCTTATGAGCATGGCGCATGGAAACGGCGTTTGGGCTGTTGAGCGGCCCAAATTCAACGCTGGGGCGGCCAAATTCAACAAATTCAACAGGAGCGCGATGCCGCAGCGGCTGGTGATCACGGGGCGGAGTCAGGAGCCGAGGGGGCGGTTCGCCGAGGAGTTACGGCGCCTGAGGAGCGAGCGGGGCCTGAGCCTGCGGGACCTCGCGAAGGAGGTGGGCTGGGACGCGTCCCTGTTCAGCAAGATGGAGGGTGGGCGGACGCTGGGCGGTCCGGAGGTCGTCCAGGCGCTGGACCAGTACTACGGGACGCCTGGGCTGCTGGTGACCCTGTGGGAGCTGGCGGCGGCGGACCCGACACAGTTCAAGGAGCAGTACCGCCGGTACATGGTTCTGGAGTCGGAGGCGGTGAGTCTGTGGCACTACGGGGTCAGCATCCTGCCCGGACTTCTTCAGACGGAGGGGTACGCCCGTGAGGTGCTCGGGCTCGGAGGCGCCAAGGGTGGGGAACTGGACCAGCGGGTCGAAGCCCGCACCGGGCGGCGGAAGCTACTGGAGGAAGACGACGCGCCCCCGTTCCGGGCCCTCCTCGCCGAGGCGGTGCTGCGGACACCCCTCCGAGACGTGGGCGAGTGGCGAGTGCAGTTGGAGCACCTGCTGGCGGTGTCGCAGTGGCCGCACATCACGATCCAGGTGTTGCCGCAAGACGTCGGACTACATGGTCTGGTGAGCACAGCAGTGATGTTCCTGCGGCTTCTGGACGGCCGGACGGTGGCGTACACGGAGAACGCCCTCCGAGGTGAACTGGTCGAGGAAAACGCCTCTGTTGAGCGGCTGCAGCGTGCGTACGATGCGATGAGGGACCAGGCTCTGTACCCAGCCGAGTCGCGGAAGTTCATCATGCGGACGTTGGAGGAAATGCCGTGCGAGCCATCGACCTGAGCGGCGTGAGGTGGCGCAAGAGCAGCTACAGCAACCCGGACGGCGGCGAGTGCGTCGAAGTCGCCGAAAACCTCCCCCTCGTCCCCGTCCGTGACAGCAAGGACACCACCCGCACCCCCCTCCTCTTCGGCGCTCCCGCCTGGGCGGCCTTCGTCGGCGGGGTCAAGCGCGCCGAATCGTGATTGGTCTTCGCGGTGGCGGGCGCCTCGACGGTGTACGGCATCCCGCGGATGGAGCGCACCGACGTACCCGGCCTCGCCACCCGCACGGACGGCCGCTGGGACTATCCGCCGCTCGTCCGGCCGCCGTTGCCCGCCGGCAGCCCCGCCCCGTTCACCGACCGCGACAAGGCTGACATCCACTACGCCGACCTGCGCGGACTGGTGCTGCCCGCGCCGGTCGGGGCCAAGGCCGACGCGGCACTCGCCGAGGACCACGGACGGGTGAACCCGAACGTGTTCCTGGCGGAGTTCGCGCGCAAGGACGACCGGGACAGCCTCCGGGGCGCGCTCACCGGCCGGGGCCTGAGGCACATCGCCGCGCGTGGCTGGACCATGCCCGACGGCACCCGGACCCGGATCTGCCTGCTGCAGTTCGAGACCGGTCTGATCGCCGAGCTCGTCCAGCAGGACGAGCTCTCCGGCTACGACGGGCCGGCCCACGCCCTGCGCGGGGCGCCCTCGAACAGGATGGACGACTCGTTCCGCACGGCCGCCACCGACGTGCACAGCGACCTGGACGCGTACGCCGAAAAGCGGCGAGCAGGTCCGGCAGGCCTACATCACCGCCGTGACGTCATCGTGACGGCCCACCTCGCCAAGAGAGCCGGAGCCCGGCCGCGTAAGCTGGGCCCCGGCTCTGCCGTATGCCCGCCCTCGCTCAAGGAGCACCCCGTGGAGATTTTCTTCGAAGCCCTGCTGGCCTTGGTCTGCGCCGGTGTGCTGGCCTTCGCCGGTCTGACCGTGAAGAAGCTGTACCAGGGCCAGCGCTGACCGATATCCAGGAAAGATCCAGGAAACTTCCCTCATGATCGAGATCCCGTCCGACCTGCACAAGGACCTCGTCCCGCTCGCCTTCCTGCTCGGCAACTGGGCCGGTGCGGGCGTGCACGACTTCCCCGGCTCGGAGAAGTGCAACTTCGGCCAGGAGGTCAGCTTCACCCACGACGGCCGGGACTTCCTGGAGTACCACTCCCACACCTGGGTGCTGGACAACGACGGCAACAAGGTCCGCCCGCTGGAGTCGGAGTCCGGCTTCTGGCGGATCGACGCCGACCGCAAGGTCGAGATCACGATGGTCCGCGACGACGGCGTCATCGAGATCTGGTACGGCGAGATGGCCGACAAGAAGCCGCAGATCGACCTGGTCACGGACGCCGTCGCCCGGACGGCCGCCTCGCAGCCGTACAGCGGCGGCAAGCGGCTCTACGGCTACGTCAAGAGCGACCTGATGTGGGTCGGCGAGAAGCAGACCCCCGAGGTCGAGCTGCGCCCCTACATGTCGGCCCACCTGAAGAAGGTCGTCACCCCGGAGGACGTCGAGCGCTGGGCCAAGGCCCTGCCCGACGACATGCCGGACGACGGGATCGCGTTCTTCAAGTAGTCATAGACTCGGCGGTGTGGTGAGCACCGACTGGAAGAGTGATCTCAGGCAGCGCGGCTACCGGCTGACGCCGCAGCGGCAGCTTGTCCTCGAAGCCGTGGACACCCTTGAGCACGCGACCCCCGACGACATCCTCGTGGAAGTGAGGAAGACGGCGTCGGGGGTCAACATTTCCACGGTCTACCGGACCCTGGAGCTGCTGGAGGAGCTGGGCCTGGTCAGCCATGCCCACCTCGGGCACGGTGCGCCGACCTACCACCTCGCCGACCGTCACCACCATCTGCACCTGGTGTGCCGGGACTGCGAGAACGTGATCGAGGCCGACGTGGACGTCGCCTCGGAGTTCACGGCGAAGCTGCGCGCGCAGTTCGGCTTCGACACCGACATGAAACACTTCGCGATCTTCGGCCGGTGCAAGGACTGTTCGCTGAAGGGTTCAACTACCACGGCGTAGGCTGGCCATATGAAGAGCCCCCTGCTGTCGCTGCCCGGCGCCGTCCCCGCCGAGGGCGTGGACGAAGGTGTCGCCGCCCACTACGGCGACCTGTTCCGCGAGCAGCGTGCCCTCGCCGACGGCACCGGATTCGTCGACCTCTCGCACCGGGGAGTCGTCACCGTCTCCGGTGCGGACCGGCTGAGCTGGCTGCATCTGCTGCTCACCCAGCACGTCAGCGACCTGCCGGCGGGCGAGGCGACCGAGGCGCTGATCCTGTCCGCGAACGGGCACATCGAGCACGCCCTGTACCTGGTGGACGACGGCAGTACCGTCTGGGCCCACGTCGAGCCCGGCACGCAGGACGCGCTGATCGCCTATCTGGAGTCGATGAAGTTCTTCTACCGGGTGGAGGTCGCCGACCGGACCGGTGACATCGCCCTGGTGCACCTGCCCGCCGGTTCCATCGGCGAGGTCCCGCAGGGTGTCGTCGTACGGGAGACGCCGTACGGCCGTGATCTGTTCCTGCCCCGCGCCGACCTGGAGTCCTTCGCGGCCACGCACGGCCCGGCCGTCGGCCTGCTGGCCCACGAGGCGCTGCGCGTCGAGCACCACCGGCCGCGGCTCGGCTTCGAGACCGACCACCGGACGATCCCGCACGAGCTGGGCTGGATCGGTTCGGCGGTGCACCTGCAGAAGGGCTGCTACCGCGGCCAGGAGACGGTCGCCCGGGTCCAGAACCTGGGCAAGCCGCCGCGCCGGCTGGTCTTCCTGCACCTGGACGGCAGCGACGTCCATCTGCCCGTACCGGGCACGGAGATCCGCGTCGCGGACGAGGGGCCCGACGGCCGGAAGATCGGTTTCGTGACGACGTCGGTGCGCCACCACGAGCTGGGTCCGGTGGCGCTGGCGCTGGTCAAGCGGAACGTGCCTGTCGCTGCGCGGCTCCTGGCCGGGAACACGGCGGCGGCTCAGGAAGTGATCGTCGAGCCGTAACGCCGTCCGGGCGCGGACCATGAGCGGCTGCGGGCGGGCTGTGGCCGGTCGCGCGGTTCCCCGCGCCCCTTCGGGCGCTTGCGCCGCTGCGAGCGGCGTCTGTCCCCCGCCACGGCCGACCGCGTTCAGATCTCCAGCAACACCGTGAAGGGCCCGTCGTTCGTCAGGGACACCCGCATCTGCGCGCCGAACCGGCCCGTGGCCACCGTCGCGCCCAGCCCCCGCAGCTGGGCCACCACCTCGTCCACCAGCGGCTCGGCGACGTCCCCCGGGGCCGCCGCGCTCCAGGTGGGCCGGCGGCCCTTGCGGGCGTCGCCGTACAGGGTGAACTGGCTGATCACCAGCAGCGGCGCGGCGATGTCGCTGCACGACTTCTCGTCCCCGAGCATGCGGATCGACCAGAGCTTGCGGGCCAGCTGCGCCGCCTTCTCCTTGGTGTCCTCATGGGTGACCCCGACGAGGACGCACAGCCCCTCGCCCTCGATCGCGCCGACCGTCTCGCCGTCCACGACGACGCTCGCGCCGTCCACTCTCTGCACCACCGCACGCATGCGGACCATGATGCCGGGTGCCCCGGACGCGGCCACAGGGGGTCCAATATAGATCCCTTACCCCCCATCTGGGGCCCTTCGGGGGCACTCGGTCACATAGTGGCCAGTTGGGGTGGCACGATGCTTCCACACGCCGGTCGAGGGGACGGTCAGAAGCACATGAGCACACCGAGTACCAGCGGGCGGCTGGAGACACAGGGGACGCAGGGGACGCGCCTCCCGCCCGCCCAGCGCGCGGACGCTCCGCCCGGCCCGGCCCTGCCCGCGGAGCCTCCCGAGCCCGATCTGGCCCGGCTGAGCCTGCCCGAGCTGCGCGTCCTGCGCCGTGACGCCCAGCGCGACGAGGCCGACCTCAGCTATGTGCGGCGGCTGCTGCAGGGCCGGATCGACATCCTGCGCGCCGAGCAGTGCCGGCGCGGCCGGGCGGCGGTGCCCGCGCCGGCGGACGGCTCCATGGTCGACCGGCTCCCGGAGATCCTCAAGGACGCCCCGGCCCGGCACCGCTCCTCGGCCCGCCACGTCACGCTCGGCACTCCGCACAACGAGGAGTACCGGCAGCTGGCCGCCGAGATGCTCGCCGAGGTCGAGCTGTCGGACCTCCAGGCGCGCACCGATCTCGAACTGACCGCCGCGATGGGCCGCCTGGTCCGCTACGAGCAGGAGGTCTCCCGCCGACGCCAGCACCTGCAGCGCACGGCCGACGACTGCAGCGCGGAGATCGCCCGCCGCTACCGGGTGGGCGAGGCCCAGGTGGACGACCTGCTGCTGTGAGCCGACGGCGAGGCGGTGCGGGTGGCGAAATGTGGGCGACAGCTTCCGGGCCGCCGCCTACGGTGAGCCCATGAGCGACGTCCGCATCGTCACCGAGGCCGAGCACAGGGACTGGCTGCGCGCGCATGCCGTCGGGTTCGTGCGGCCGCCCGTCCTGACACCCGAGCAGATCGAGGCCCGGCGGGCGCTGTTCGAGCCCGGCCGGCTGCTCGGCGCCTTCGACGACGGCCGCTGCGTGGCCACCTACCGTTCCTTCGCCCAGGAACTGACCGCGGTCGGCGGCGCGCCGGTGGCCGCGAACGCGATCACCAACGTCAGCGTCAGCCCCACCCACCGCCGCCGCGGCCTGCTGAGCCGCATGGTGGAGCAGGACCTCGCGGCGGCGGAGGAGCGCGGTGACGTCGTCGCCACCCTGATCGCCGCCGAGTACCCGATCTACGGCCGCTACGGCTTCGGCCCGGTCACCTGGTCGACCCAGTGGACCGTCGAGGTGCCCCGGGCCGGCCTCGACCCGCGCTGGTCCGGGCCCGCCGACGGCGGCCGGATCGACCTCGTGGACGGCGAGGACGTGCGCAAGCTCGGCCCCGAGCTGTTCGAGCGGTTCCGCCGTCTGCAGCCCGGCGCGGTCAGCCGCGACGCGCTGTGGTGGCAGATGAACACCGGCGTGCTGCGCTACCACGGCGACTGGACCGAGCCTTTCTACGCCGTCTACCGAGCGGCCCACGGCGAGGTCGAGGGCCTGGTGGCGTACACGTCGGACGAGGTCTGGCACGGCAAGCAGCCGGATCAGACCGCCAGCGTGCTGGGGCTCATCGCCACGACCCCGCGGGCCGAGCGCGCCCTGTGGCACTTCCTGTGCTCGATCGACTGGATCACCAAGGTCAAGAGCGGCTACCGCGGCCCCGACGACCTGCTCCCCCTGCATCTTCCCGACCCGCGCGCCGCCCGGATCACCGGGCACGCGGACTGGCTCTGGCTGCGGATCCTGGACGTCGTACGGGCCCTGGAGGCGCGGACGTACGACGCGGCGGGCACGGTGGTGCTGGAGGTCGTGGACGCCGCCGGGTCGGCGGGGGGCCGCTTCCGGCTGGAGGCCTCGCCCGAGGGGGTGTCCTGTGTGCCGACGCGCGCCCAGGGCGCCGATCTCACGCTGGACGTGGCGGAGCTGGCCTCGGTCTGGCTCGGTGGCGAGTCGGTGCTGCGGCTCGCCGCGCTCGGCCGGGTCCAGGAAGAACGAGAGGGCGCCGCCCGGAAGGCCGACGCCCTGTTCCGCTCGCCCGGGCGGCCGTGGTGCCCGGACATGTTCTGACCGCTCCTCTCACCCGGTGACGCTGACTGTGCATCCGTAGCGAGCTGTTCAGTTGTGGCTGTGCCGCGGTGTTCGGTTGTGACTGTGCGATGTCGTGTTCAGTTGTGACTGTGCGCTTCGGTGGCCGTCCCCTGTCCGGGCTCCCGGCTCCCCTCCGGAAGGGAGCCCGGTCGGCCAACCACTGGGAAGCTTGACCATGTCGTGCGAGTTGGCAGCCAACTCACAGTACTTATCTCCGTTGGGTGGCGGCTCATAACCAGCTGTCGGTGAACTGCCGTAACTTGGCGGGAAGTTGTAGTGTTTGTCCGTGGACCCGGAGCACGCCTCCGTCAGTGGACGGACGAGGTCACACCGGCCTCACGCGTCCCGCGACATCGCCGACGAACTGCGCACCCGGATCAGGTCCGGTGTGCTGCGGGCGGGGCAGCGCATGCCCACACAGGCCGAACTGGCCGACGAGTTCGGGGTCGAACGGGGCGCGGTGCGGCAGGCGTTGCGCATCCTGCAGTCGGAGCGGCTGCTGACCAACGTTTCGAAGGGCAGCCCGGCCAGGGTGGCGGCGGTGCCGGGGCCGGTGTCCCCGCCGGTCGGCCCGGCCGCGTCGCCGCGGCCCACCCTGGCCGGCCTCGCCCCCCGCATCGCGGAGGCCTTCGCCGCCCCGCACGTGCGCATCGACGCGCTGTGCCTGACCGCGGTGTCGCTCACGCTGGCCATCGGCGAGCCGCTCCGGCAGATCCATGCGGGGCGGCGGAAACCGGCCAAGATCGACGTCCGGGTGCTGCTGCCCAGCCGGGACATCGACCTCGCCTTCCCGGCGCCGGTGTCCGCCGACGACGGAGGGCTGCTGCACCGCCGCTGGCTGGCCCAGCGCAACGCCCAGGGCCAGGTGCTGCGGCAGAACCTGCTGGCCCTGTACGCCACGCACGGCGTCGACGTACGGGTCTCCTTCCGGGCCCTGCCGTTCACCCCGCCGGTCAAGCTGTACCTGCTCAACGGCTCGGAGGCGCTGTTCGCGTACTACACGCTCAAGCGCCGCGAGCGGGAGATCGAGCAGGCGCACCTGGAGCTGTACGACGCCGACGGCACGCGCTCGATGCTGTTCGCGTTCGAGCAGCGGGCCGGGCGGCGGGACGCCGCGTTCGTGGAGGAGTCGCGGCTGTGGTTCGAGGCGCTGTGGGAGACGATCAGTTCGGACCTGCTGCTCAGCCCCTAGGCCCCGGCGTCACATTCCCGCGTGCCGCGCGGCTTCGCCAACTCGCAAACGTTGGCAGCCAACTCCCCCTAGATGGATCAGAGTTGTAGCGTTTGGTCGTGACCCAGGAGCATATGGCAGTGAACGGCAGCGGAAGACGCACGCCTCAGGAGATCGCCGGCACCCTGCGCGAGCGCATCCGCACCGGTGTGCTGCGGCCCGGCCAGCGGCTGCCGACCCAGGCCGAGCTGGCCGGGGAGTTCGGGGTCGAGCGGGGTGCCGTGCGCCAGGCGCTGCGGCTGCTGCACGAGGACGGGCTGCTCAGCGGCGTCACCAAGGGCAGCCCGCCCCGGGTCGCCGAGCCGCAGCCCGGACGGGAGGAGCCCCAGCCGACGATGGTGGCGCTCGCGCCCCGGCTGACCGAGGCGTTCTCGGCGCCGCACGTGCGCATCGACGCCGTCTGCCTGACCGCGCAGAGCCTGATCCCGGCGCTCGGTGAGCCGCTGCGCCTGGTCCACGAGGGCCGGCTGCGCCCCGAGCGGATCGACGCCCGCGTCCTGCTGCCGTCCCGCGACATCAACCTCGCCTTCCCGGTCTCGGTCGACGCCGGGAGCGAGGAGGACGAGGCCGTCCACCAGCGCTGGCTGGCGATGCGCAACGCCCAGGGCCAGGTGCTCCAGTACAACCTCCAGGCGCTGCGCGGAACCCACGACATCGACGTCCACGTCACCTTCCGGGCCCTGCCGTTCACCCCTCCGGTCAAGCTGTACCTGCTCAACGGGGCGGAGGCGCTGTTCGCGTACTACAAGATCGAGCGCCGCGAGGAGCCCACGGACAGCGGGACGCTCAAGATGTACGACGCCGTCGGCTCCGAGTCGCTGCTGTTCTCCTTCGAACAGCGGGCCGGTCAGCGGGACGCGGCGTTCGTGGAGCAATCACAGAAGTGGTTCGACGCCCTCTGGGAAACCATCACGACGGACCTGACACTCTCCTAGTGACTTCTGATGCGACTTCTGATGCAACGTCTGGTGCGACCTCTGGTGCCCATGAGATCGAGAAGCTTCGGGAACTGATCACACCAGCCCGGTTCGTGCTCTGGGACTTCGACGGGCCGATCTGCCGGCTCTTCGCCGGGCACAAGGCGGAACGGGTGGCCGCGGACCTCGTGGAGTGGCTCGCCCGGCAGGGCCTGCACGGTCTGCTCACCGACACCGAACGGGACACCCTGGACCCGCAGGTCGTGCTGCGCGCGGTGGGCCGCAGACGCCCGGGCAGCGACCTGGTCGCCGGGCTGGAGGAGCGGCTCACCCAGGAGGAGCTGCGGGCCGCCGCCTCCGCGCTGCCCACCGCCTACGCCGACCCGCTGATCCGCACCTGGACGGCCGTCGGCGCCCGGCTGGCCGTCACCACCAACAACTCGCCCCGCGCGGCCCGCACCTACCTGGAGACCCGCGGCCTCACCGGCTGCTTCAGCCCGCATCTGTACGGCCGCACCGATCAGCTGCACCACCTCAAACCGCACCCGCAGTGCCTCAACCGGGCCCTGAACGCGATGGGCGCCGCGCCCTCGGCCGCCCTGATGATCGGCGACGCCCCCTCGGACCTCGCCGCGGCCCGCGCCGCGGGCGTTCCGTTCCTCGGCTACGCGCGTAACGAGGCGAAGGAGGCGGTGCTGCGCGCCGCGGGCGCCCAACGGGTCGTACGGTCGCTCCAGCCTCTGCTGCGATTGCTCCGGAGCAGCCGCCCGGTCGGCTAGCATGCCGACACGTCCGAGTCACCGCTCGGGCGCGTGCGTAACCGCGCGGGAGGAACGGCCAGCCTTCCTCTCCGCGCGATCGACCCCGGAGCGGCCAGTGGGCGCACCGCCTGTTCCCCGTGCCGCGGCCCAGGGACACGCCGGCAGAGTTCGGACGGACGTCGTCCGGGCCTTCGTGGCCCGCGCGGTCGCCACCCGGCCGAGGGGCACCGGCTTCCACCACGACGACCACGTGCTGCCGCTGACCGAGCCGCTGGCCCGGTTGCTCGGCCGGGAGCCGGGCACCCCGGTGACCGTGCGGGTGCCGCGGCCCGACGTACCGCCGGTGGTGATCCGGACCTGGGCCGGCGAGCCGGAGATCCTGCGGGCGGTGCGGGCCGTGCTGCCGAACGTGCCGGAGTGCCTGCTGGAGGGGGACGGCTTCGCCCTCCACAGCCATGTCGAGGGCACCTCGCTGGCCGAGCTGAGCGGCCCCGGCGAACCGGTCGACGGGACCCTGCTGACGGAGCTGGCGGAACTGCTGGCCGCCATCGTGCAGGTGCGCGTCGCGGCCTTGCCGCCGCTGCCGCCGTCCTGGCCGGGCAACCACACCGATTCCCAGGGCTTTCTGCGCGCCCTCGCCCACCAGGCCGACCGGCAGGTCCGCCGGCCCAACTGGCGGCGGTACGGCGGCCTGTTCACGGCCCTCGGTGTGCCCGAGGACGCCCTGCAGCGGTTCGCCGAGCGGGTGCCGTCGATGACCCGGCGGCCGTACGGCCTGTTCCACGGCGATCTGCACCGCGGCAGTGTGGTGGTACCGGCCGCCGGTGCCCCGCCGCTGCACTGCCTGGGCTGGGAACTGGCCGGCTACGGCGACCCCTTGCACGACCTCGCCGTCCACCTCGTGCGGATGCGCTACCCCGACCACCAGTGGCCCGAGGCCACCGGGGCCTGGGAGAGCGCCGTACGCCGGGTGCGGCCCGCCGCGGTCGCCGGACTGCACAAGGACCTGCGCCACTACATCGCCTTCGAGCACGCGCAGTCGTTGTACGCGGACGTGATCCGCGCCGCGCGCTCCCTGGAGGACGCCTTCGGCCAGGAGCGCCTGGACGAGGCGACCGCCGCCGTCCACGCGGCCCTGGGCCGCGCCACCGAGCCGCTGCGGCTGGGCCGGGTGCCGGAGCGGGGGGAGATCGAGCGGATCCTGTTCCGGCGGGGCGTCTCGGCCGGCGCCCGGCGACCCGGCGCGGTGGGCCCCGCGCGCCGGGGCATCGCCTGGCTGCCGGACCGGCGGGTGCCCGAGCACCCGGCGTTCTCGCACTCCGCGGTCGCCGACGCGCTGTTCCTGGAGGGCGCCGCACCGGCCGAGCGGGTGTTCAAGGGCGCCGCGCACCTCAGCACGGTGATCCAGGTCCCCGGCGCGTCCTTCCCCGTCGTCGTCCGCCGCGAGGCGACCGTGGTCCTGCGGCGCGAGCGCAGCTTCCTCAGCGAGCACGCGGTGCTCGCGGCGATCGAGCGCTCCGGGGCGCCGGTGGCAGCGCCCCGGGTGCTGGCGCTCGGCGAGAGCCACGCCACCGATCCCGGCCACCGCTACGGCGGGGACCGGTTCGCCGTCCACACCTACGAGGCCGGCCGCGACCTCGGCCGCAGGCCCGAGCACCCCGTGCACGGGCTGCGGCCGCACGAGGCGGACCGCCTGGTCGACCAGCTGGCCGCGCTGGCCGGGATCGACTACACCCCGGTCGACCCGGTGGCCGGCCGGCCCGGCTTCCACGGCTGGCTCAGCGACCAGCTGGTCGCGCTGGTGGCCGGGCTGCCCCGCAAGTCACAGCAGCTGGCCCGCTTCCTCGGCCTGCCCGACGCGCCCCGGCTGCGCGAGATCCTCGCCCGGCACCAGGTCACCGACCGCGCCCCCGCCCTGCTGCACGGCGACCTCAACCCCTGGAACCTGGTGCGCCGCGACGACGATCTGGCGCTGACCCTCATCGACTGGGAGCTGGCCCTGGTCGGCGATCCGCTGTACGAGCTGGTCCGGCACATGCACCTCACCCCGACCCGGCCGGAGATCCGCGACCGCATGTTCCGCCGCTGGGAGAGGCTGCTGCCCGCCCGGTTCACCCGGAACTGGCAGCAGGACTGGCGGGTCTACCGGTGGATCGAGATCGTCCGCTCCGCCTACGTCGACCTCGACCGGCTGGTCACCGGGACGAGCCTGGACGCCCCCAACGTCCGCCGCGCCGTGGAGTCGTACGCGATGACCCTGGCGGCGGCCACGGCCTCCCTGGGGCTGTCGTCCCGGCGCCGCACCGCCCCGGCGCTCCCCCGCACCCTGGCCTGGCCCACCCGCCCGGGCGGCGCTGCGTAGGCTCGCCCCATGGGTGAGACGGGCCTGCGTGAGCGCGGGAAGCGGCGTCTCATCGGCCGACGTACGCCGCCAGATGCTCCCCCGTCACCGTGGCCCGCGCCGCGACCAGTTCCGCCGGGGTGCCCTCGAAGACGACGCGGCCGCCGTCGTGGCCGGCGCCGGGGCCGAGGTCGATGATCCAGTCGGCGTGGGCCATGACCGCCTGGTGGTGTTCGACCACGATGACCGACTTGCCGGAGTCCACCAGGCGGTCCAGGAGGGCGAGCAACTGCTCGACGTCCGCCAGGTGGAGACCTGTCGTCGGCTCGTCCAGCACGTAGACGCCGCCCTTGTCGGCCATGTGGGTGGCCAGCTTCAGGCGCTGGCGTTCGCCGCCGGAGAGGGTGGTGAGGGGCTGGCCCAGAGTGAGGTAGCCGAGGCCGACGTCGGCCATGCGGTCGAGGATCTTGTGCGCCGCCGGGATGTGCGCCTCACCCGCGCCGAAGAACTCCTCCGCCTCGGCCACCGACATCGCCAGCACCTGGGCGATGTCCCGCCCGCCGAAGGTGTACTCCAGCACCGAGGCCTGGAACCGCTTGCCCTCGCACTCCTCACAGGTCGTGGCGACACCGGCCATCATCGCCAGATCGGTGTAGACGACACCGGCGCCGTTGCAGGTCGGGCAGGCGCCCTCGGAGTTGGCGCTGAACAGCGCCGGCTTCACGCCGTTGGCCTTGGCGAACGCCTTGCGGACCGGCTCCAGCAGCCCGGTGTACGTCGCCGGGTTGCTGCGGCGCGAACCACGGATCGGCGTCTGGTCGATCGACACCACGCCCTCCCGGGCCGGGATCGACCCGTGCACCAGCGAACTCTTGCCGGAGCCCGCGACACCGGTGACCACACACAGCACGCCCAGCGGGATGTCGACGTCGACATCGCACAGGTTGTGCGTCGTCGCGCCCCTGATCTCCAGGGCGCCGGTCGGCTTGCGCACCGCGTCCTTGACGGCGGCCCGGTCGTCCAGGTGGCGTCCGGTGAGCGTGCCGCTGGCCCGCAGGTCCTCGACGGTGCCCTCGAAGCACACGGTGCCGCCCGCCGTACCGGCGCCGGGACCGAGGTCGACGACGTGGTCGGCGATCGCGATGGCCTCCGGCTTGTGCTCCACGACCAGCACGGTGTTGCCCTTGTCGCGCAGCCGCAGCAGCAGCTCGTTCATCCGCTGGATGTCGTGTGGGTGCAGGCCGATGGTCGGCTCGTCGAAGACGTACGTCACGTCGGTCAGCGAGGAGCCGAGGTGGCGGATCATCTTCACGCGCTGGGCCTCGCCGCCCGACAGGGTGCCCGCCGGGCGGTCGAGCGAGAGATAGCCGAGGCCGATCTCCACGAACGAGTCGAGGGTGTGCCGCAGCGAGTCGAGCAGCGGCGCCACCGACGGCTCGGCCAGCGACCGCACCCACTCGGCCAGGTCGCTGATCTGCATCGCGCACGCGTCGGCGATGCTGACCCCCTCGATCTTCGAGGAGCGGGCCGCCTCGGTGAGCCGGGTGCCCTCGCACTCCGGACAGGTGGCGAAGGTGACCGCACGGTCCACGAACGCCCGGATGTGCGGCTGCATGCCCTCCCGGTCCTTGGCGAGCATCGACTTCTGGATGCGCGGCACCAGACCCTCGTAGGTCATGTTGATACCGGCGATCTTCATCCGGACCGGCTCGCGGTACAGGAAGTCCTGCAGCTCCCGCTTGGTGAACTCGCGGATCGGCTTGTCCGCGTCGTACAGGCCGGACTCGGTGTAGAGGCGGTGGTTCCAGCCGCCCGACTTGTAGCCGGGCACGGTCAGCGCCCCCTCGTTCAGGGACAGCGAGTCGTCGTAGAGCTGGGTGAGGTCCAGGTCGGAGACCGAGCCCCGGCCCTCGCAGCGCCGGCACATGCCGCCGGTGATGCTGAAGCTGCGCCGCTCCTTCACCTGCTGCCCGCCGCGCTCCACGGTGACCGCACCGGCGCCGCTGACCGAGGCCACGTTGAACGAGAACGCCTTGGGTGAGCCGATGTACGGCCTGCCGAGCCGGCTGAACAGGATGCGCAGCATGGCGTTGGCGTCCGTGGCGGTGCCGACGGTGGAGCGGGGGTCGGCGCCCATCCGCTGCTGGTCCACGATGATCGCGGTGGTGATCCCGTCGAGCACGTCGACCTCGGGCCGGGCCAGCGTCGGCATGAAGCCCTGCACGAAGGCGCTGTAGGTCTCGTTGATCAGCCGCTGTGACTCGGCGGCGATCGTGTCGAACACCAGCGAGCTCTTGCCCGAACCGGACACCCCGGTGAACACCGTCAGCCGGCGCTTGGGGAGCTCGACGCTGACGTCCTTGAGGTTGTTCTCGCGGGCGCCGTGCACCCGGATCAGGTCATGGCTGTCGGCGGCGTGCGGTGCGGTGAGGTCCATGGCGGCCACGCTAGCGGGGACGCACCGTCCGGCGCTTCTCGAATCCTGACCGACGCATGCCCGTTTTGTCCGCCCTGCGGGTTCCCGCATTGCGGATTGCCGAACAACGTGCACGGTTCAATCAGTCTCGCCGGTCGGGAAAGCTCTCCCTCGTCAAGAAACAGCGCGGGCGGAATTCGCTCATGAATTCCCCATTCTGTACGACGGGAAGGCGGTGGCATCGGTGGCCGGAAAGGCCGTGGTGACCGGGGCGAGCAGCGGAATAGGCGCGGCGACCGCGCGCCGGCTGGCGAAGGACGGTTTCGAGGTGGTGGCCGTCGCACGGCGCGCGGACCGGCTGCGGCGGCTGGCCGAGGAGACCGGTGTACGGCCGTACGCGCTGGACGTCACCGACGACACGGCCGTACGGCGCCTGGCGGCCGCGCTCGACTCCTGCGACGTGCTGGTGAACAACGCGGGCGGCGCCCTGGGCGCGGAGCCCGTGGCCGAGGCGGACCCGGCCGACTGGGAGCGGATGTACGCCGTGAACGTGCTGGGCAGCCTGCGCGTCACCCAGGCCCTGCTGCCGCTGCTGCGCGCCGGGCAGGGCGGCACCGTCGTCACCGTGACCTCCACCGCGGCCTTCGCGGCCTACGAGGGCGGTGGCGGCTACTGCGCGGCCAAGTACGCCGAGCGCGCGCTCACCGAGACCCTGCGCCTGGAGCTGTGCGGCGAGCCCGTCCGGGTGGTCGAGGTGGCGCCCGGGATGGTCAGGACCGAGGAGTTCGCCCTCAACCGCATGCGCGGCGACGCCGAACGGGCCGCGGCCGTCTACGACGGCGTCGACCGCCCCCTCAGCGCCGACGACGTCGCCGAGTGCGTGGCGCTGGCGGTCGGGCTGCCCCAGCACGTCAACGTCGACCGTCTCGTCGTCCGCCCCCTGGCCCAGGCGGCCCAGCACAAGCTGCACCGCGGCCCCCTGTTCCGCACCTGAGCCCCTGCCGCCCTGTCCACCGCCCCCGACCGCACGAGCCGAGGAGTGCGCCCGACGTGAAGCTCCACCGTGACGAACTGACCCCGCATATGCAGGAGTACACGCGGTTCGACGACCGCGGCGAGGCCCGCTATCTGCCCTACCTCATGTACTTCCACCGGGCCGGCTACCGGTCCCCCGTCATCAACACCGACCGGGCCGGCTTCCGGCTCTCGCACGGCCCGGACGGCGAGACGGCCTCCGCGGCCGGCCGGATGCCCGCCGGACCGGTGCGGCTGGTCTCCGGCAGCTCCACCGTGCTCGGCATCGGCGCCACCAGCGACGCCACCACCCTCGCCTCGCAGCTGTGGCGCAAGCACGCCCCGTCGGCGCCGTGGCTCAACTTCGGCGGCCGCTGCTACAACTCCACGCAGGAACTGCTGCTGTTCACGCTGTACCGCCATCTGCTGCCGGAGATCGAGGAGATCGTCGTCTTCTCGGGGCTCAACGACCTCACCGTCGGCCGGCTGCCCGAGTGGCAGCAGGGCGACCACGGCGCGTTCTGGTTCTGCGGTGAGTACTTCGACAAGATGGAAGAGCTGCGCGAGAGCAACCGCAGGGCCGCCGGCACCAAGCTGCTGGGCCGCCGCCCCGAGCGCCGCCGCACCATCTCCACGCACGACGACGTCCGCCGCGACATCCCCGCGGTCATCGACGCCGCCGCCGAGCTGACCCTGCGCCACCTGGACAGCTGGCGGCGGCTGGCCGGCCCGGCGGCCCGGCTGACGTACGTGCTGCAGCCGATGGCGCTGTGGATGCGCGACCGGCACGCGCCGCAGGAGCGGCTGCTC
This sequence comes from Streptomyces filipinensis, assembly GCF_014649495.1. Lineage (GTDB taxonomy): Bacteria > Actinomycetota > Actinomycetes > Streptomycetales > Streptomycetaceae > Streptomyces > Streptomyces filipinensis. The sequence goes on from NZ_BMTD01000031.1 coordinate 60,789, forward strand.
TTCGACGAGATCGACCGCATCTCCAAGCTGGGCACCTGGGAGGCCCTGTACGGCGACATCTCCCGCAAGGAGGTCGCCCGCGCCTTCTCCGACAAACTCGAAGCCGGCTGCGAGAAGCTCGGCATCCGTTATGTCGACCTCAATCCGGTCGTCGCCGAGGCGGTCACCGAGCGGGACTGGATCTTCGTGGACCGGGCGCACTACACCGATCACGGCTACGACCTGGTGGCCCGCATTCTCGCCGAAACACTCGGCCTTTCCTGACCTGGATTCTCCGGAGTTCTCCCTTCGAGAAAAGGCGATCACGCATGTCTTTGCTGCGCAAAATCACGGACCTGCTGTTCCGGCGCAAGAAGCGCGCAAGCCGCAAGAACGACGCATCCATCTACCCCATGTTCTGAGCCCGCGAAAGGATGAGGATGTACGACGACGGCGGCCCCGCCCGGGTCGTGTACGCCTACGCCGCCGACCCCGAGGCCTCGGTGCCGGACGGCGGATTCGTGGAGGAGGTCCGCGCCGAGCTGCGCCGGGCGGCCGGCGCCGACGGCCCGCTCGACGACCTCGTCCGGCAGGCCGCCGACTGGTCGGCCGAGGAGGGCAAGCGGTTCACGGGCCTGCTGGACGCCGGCCATCGGGAGGGCCGGCCCGCCGGGCACGAGGAGGTGCTGGTACGCCGTGCCGTGCTCGGCTGTGCCCCCCTCTCGCTGGTCTCCGGCGCCTGGCTGCAGTGGCTGAGCGCGCCCGGCACCTTCGAGGTCCCGGTGGTGCTGCGGATCCTCGCCCTGTACGCCTCCGACGTGGGCGCCGGACACCCGCACGCCTCCCGGGGCAGCGCCTTCCTGGAGCTGCTGCGCCGGCTGCGGCTGGCCGAGCACGCGGTACCGGCCGCGCGGCTCACCGGAGACCAGCGCATCCCCGAGTCGGCGTTCCGGCTGCCGGGCCTGCTGCTGGCGATGAGCAGGCGGCCGGACGACTTCCGCGGCGAGCTGCTCGGCGCCGATCTGTGCCTGCGCGCGGTCGGCCTGCTGCCCGCCCTGGCGATGGTCAGGCGGGCCCGGCCGGCCGAGACCGACTGGGACGCCGTGGACCCCTCGGTGCCACGGGAGGCGGACGCGGAGCGGCCGGACCGGCAGTGCCGGGCCCTGGTCGAGGAGCTGGTCGCCGAGGACGGCGACCGGGCCGCGGACGCGGTGCGGCTCGGCTTCGCCTGGACGCTGGGGGCGCTGCGCGCGTGGTCGGGCGGCCTGTACGCGGAGCTGGTCGCGGCCGGGGACCCGGCGTTCGACATGGCGGAGCTGATGCGGCTGCGGGCCCGCGAAGGGTCCGTGTACCACCACCAGTTCCTGCTGGAGGGCAAGCCGCTGGCCCGCTGGCTCGCCGAGTGCCGCACGGACGCGTACCCCCTGCTGGACGCCCTGTCCCGCAGCAAGCTCGTCAAGCCCGGGCGGGCGTCGGCCAGCTCACTGGTCCGGGGCCTGGTCGGCGAACGCGGCCCGATGTTCCGGGTGTTCTCCCCGGAGGACCTGAACGTCATCCGCCGCTGGATCGACTCCCTCCCGACACCCTCCGACGACGCGATGACGGCACCCCCCGCCGTCGTGGCCGCGGAGTCCGCCCCGGCCGCCGTGCCTGCTCCCGCCGCCGTGGCCGCCGCCCTTCGGGCCGGGCACCGGCAACCGGGGCGTGTGCCCTCCTCCGTGCGGGAGGCCTATCACCTGCTGATGCGGCGTACCGACAGCCCGGAGCTGCGGGTCTGGGCGAAGCGGTATGTCGCGGGGTGGCTGGCCCGCTCGCGGCACGGGATGGACGAGCGGACCATGCCGCTGCCGGTGCGCTGGGGGCGCGAGGGGCTGCGGCCCTGGCTGCAGGAACGGCACGACCGGCACGGCGCGGAGTTCGAGGAGAACGCGGACGTACCGCTTCCCTCGCGGGAGGCGGTCGTCGACGACACCGTGCAGACGGCGCCCCTGACCCTGATCGACGGCAGCTGGCTGCAGGGCTTCACCGACTACGAGCAGGCGTCCTCGGAGATCGGTCACTCGCTCTTCGAGACCTACTGGGACGAACTCGGCAACGGCGAGCCCCGGTTGAACCACCCGCTGATCTACCGGGACGTCCTCAAGGAGATGGGCGTCGACCTGCCGCCCACCGCCTCGGCGGAGTTCGCCCGCTGGCCCGGCTTCCGGGACGAGTCGTTCGAGCTGCCGGTGTACTGGCTGTGCGTCGGCCGGTTCCCGCGGACGTTCCTGCCCGAGGTGCTGGGGCTGAACCTGGCGATGGAGCTGTCGGGCGTCGGCGGCACCTACCGCAGGGCCCGGCTGGCGCTGAAGGCCTACGGGTTCAGTACGCGCTTCGTCGACATCCACAACACCATCGACAACGTCGCCACCGGCCACTCCGCCTGGGCCGCCGACGCGGTGGACACCCTGATGGCCGCCCTGCCCGAGACCCCTGGTCCGGGCGGCCGGGAGGAGACCTGGCAGCGGGTGCGCACGGGCTACCGCTCGCTGAACCCGCCGAGCGGTGTGGGCGCCCGGCTGGCCGCCCGCCGCGGACGGCTCGCGGGCAGGCGTGGATGACGCCCGTACCCGATCGCACAGACCACATCCCGCACACCAATTCCGTGGAGGAACGCAGCGGTGTCTGACCTGATCCTGGGAGTGTCGGCCTTCTACCACGACAGCGCCGCGGCGCTGATCGCCGACGGCGTGCCGGTCGCGGCCGCTCAAGAGGAACGTTTCAGCAGGCGGCGGCACGACCCCTCCTTCCCCGCCGCGGCCGTCCGCTACTGCCTCGAAGAGGCCGGCGCACGCCTGGACGACGTGTCCGCCGTCGCCTACTACGAGGACCCGCGGCTGAAGTTCCGCAGGGTGCTCGCCACCTTCCTCGGCGCCGCCCCGACCGGCTTCGCCTCCTTCCGCGACACCCTCCCCTCCTGGCTCGGACCGGGCGGCAAGCTGCGCACCGCCGACCGGGTGCGCGCCGACCTCGCCGCGCTGGGCCTCGGCCGGGTGCCGGAGCTGTCCGTGCGCCGCCACCACGAGTCGCACGCCGTCTCGGCCTTCTTCCCGAGCCCCTACGAGTCCGCGGCCGTCCTGTGCATCGACGGCGTCGGCGAGTGGGCCACGACCACCCTGTGGCACGGCCGCGGCACCGAGCTGACCCCCCTCGCGGAACTGCGCTTCCCGCACTCCCTGGGCCTGCTGTACTCGGCGTTCACCTACTTCTGCGGCTTCAAGGTCGACTCCGGCGAGTACAAGCTGATGGGCCTCGCCCCCTACGGCACACCCCGCTACGCCGACCTCATCCGCGAGCACCTCGTCGACATCAGGCCCGACGGCTCCTTCCGCCTGGACATGCGGTACTTCGAGTACCTGCGCGGCCAGGTGATGACCGGCCGGGGCTTCGAGAAGCTCTTCGGCGGGCCCCGGCGAGCCCCCGAAGGCCCGCTCACCGAGCGCGAGTTCGACCTCGCCGCCTCGGTCCAGGCCGTCACCGAGGAGGTCGTGCTGCGGCTGGCGCGGACCGCCCGCGAACGCACCGGCGAGTCGACCCTGTGCCTGGCCGGCGGCGTCGCCCTCAACTGCGTCGCCAACGGCAAGATCATCGACGCGGGCATCTTCGACGAGGTGTGGATCCAGCCGGCCGCCGGAGACGCCGGCGGAGCGCTCGGCGCGGCCCAGGCCGTCGCCATGGAGCGCGGGGTGCGCCGCGACCACACCGCCACCGGACGCGACGCGATGAGCGGCTCGCTCCTCGGGCCCGGCTACGACGACGAGGAGATCGCCGCCTACCTGGAGTCCCGCGGTGTCCCGCACCAGCGCCTCGACCCCGACACGCTGGCCAAGGCGGTCGCCGAGGGACTGGCCGAGGGGAAGATCGTCGGCTGGTTCCAGGACCGCATGGAGTTCGGGCCGCGCGCACTCGGGGCGCGCTCGATCATCGGCGACCCGCGCAACCCGGACATGCAGTCCACCATGAACCTCAAGATCAAGTTCCGGGAGTCGTTCCGCCCGTTCGCGCCCGCCGTGCTGGCCCCCGACGCCACCGACTACTTCGACCTGCCGCAGGAGAGCCCGTACATGCTCGTGGTCTCCCAGGTCGCGAAGGCCCAGCGGCTCGACGCCGACAGCGCCGGCGCCAGCGGCCTGGACCTGCTGAAGGTGCACCGCTCGACCATCCCCGCCGTCACCCACGTCGACCACTCCGCGCGCGTGCAGACGGTCACCGAGCACAGCAACCCCGCCTACCACCGGCTGCTGACCGCCTTCAAGGCCCGCACCGGCTGCCCGGTACTGGTCAACACCTCCTTCAACGTGCGCGGCGAGCCGATCGTCAACACCCCCGACGACGCCTACACCTGCTTCATGCGCACCAACATCGACATGCTCGCGCTCGGCAACTTCCTGCTGGAGAAGAGCGCCCAGCCCGCCTGGTCGGAAGAGCACGACTGGCGTGCCGAGATCCCGCTCGACTGAGCACCGCCCCGCCATCCCCACCAACCCCGGCGCCCGCCCGGGTGCGCCGGGAGAACGGACCGCCCATGCGCACCTTCCTGCTCTTCCTCGTCTACTGCTTCGTCGTGACGCCCGTCGGCCTGGTGAGCCGCGTCGTCAAGGACCCCATGACCCGCCGTCGGCCCGCCCGCACCACCACCTACTGGACCGCGCCGACCCCGACACAGGCCCGCTGAACGGCGAGTGGCCAGGTGCGCCCAAGACCGATGGGAGACAAACGATGACCAGCCTGCTCCAGTTCGCCCGGCACCGTCTCGACGACAGCGTCCGGGACCTGCTGGACAAGGAGATATCGGAACGTGTCTCGGAGACCCGGCTGGACTCCGACCTCGACGACGCCATCCTCGCCGGCATCGGCGCCTACGCGCTCAGCCGTCACCTCCCCGGGGACGTGCTGCAGAGCGTCCAGGTGTTCACCGCCGCCGCACGGCACGCCCTGGTGCTGTCCAATCTGCCGGCACAGGACTTCCCGGCCACCCCGGTGAGCGGCTTCGGGGACGAACCCGAGCTGGCCGTCACCAACGCCATCCACCTGGGGCTGATCCGCCTGATCGGCGCGACGCCCTTCGCCGTCGCCTACGAGAACGACGGCCACCTCATCCGCAACGTCGTGCCCAACCCGAAGGCCTGCGGCACCACCAGCTCCTGGGGAGCCGACTCGGAGTTCTTCTGGCACTCCGACAACCCGCACCAGCCGTTCGGCCGGCCCGGCTCCGACCCGCGCCTCTACACCCCGCCGTACCTGACGTTCTACGCGGTGCGCAACGAGGAGCAGGTCCCCACCGAGATCGCCGCCCTCGACGACGTCCTCGTGCGCCTGGATCCCGAGACCCGGCAGATCCTGCAGACGCCCGAGTTCGAGTTCGGCGCGCCCGACTCCAACGACGGCGGGGCCACCGGCCCGCTGCGTGAGGCGGCGATCCTCGAACCCGACGGCACCGGCCGCCACCGCGTCCGCTACGACCGCGGCCACACCACAGGCGTCACCGACCGGTCCCGCGCCGCACTGGAGCGCTGGGCCGAGACCCTGACCGCCATCCCGGCCGCCGAACTCGTCCTGGACACCGGCGACTTCATGATCTTCGACAACCACCGGGTGCTGCACCGCCGCAAGGCCTTCACCCCGCGCCCCGACGCCACGGCCCGCTGGCTGCGCCGCTGCTACGCCGCCTGAGCCCGGCCCACCTCCACCACCGTACGAAGGGAACCCCATGAACACCTACCGCGTGGCCGTCGTCGGCGGCCGCCCGGCCCCGATCGCCGGCGCCAAGCAGCTCGGCATCGACGTCGTCCTCGTCCACGAGGAGGGCTCCTACGACCCCGCCATCGCCGAGCACTGCGAGCGCATCGTGCACGCCCCCATCGCCGACGGGCAGGCCGTCCTCGACGTGCTGAAGCCGCTGCACGACGAGCGGCCCTTCGACCGCGTCCTCACCACCACCGAACCGGCCGCCGAGTCCACCGGTTTCGTCGTGGACGCGCTCGGGCTGCCCGGCGTCACCGAGGCCACCGCCCGCGCCCTGAAGGACAAGGCGCTCACCCGCGAACTCCTCGACAAGCACGGCCTGAGCCCGGTGCGCTACCGCATGGTCGGCAGCGCCGCCGAGATAGCCGCCTTCCGCGCCGAGGTCGGCGAACGGATCATCGTCAAGCCGGTGGACGGCGTCGCCAGCCTGCACATCCACCCCGTCGACACCCCCGAGGACGCCGAACGCGCCTGGCAGGCCCTGCGCGCGGCGGACATCACCGGCATCATCGCCGAGGAGTACCTCGACGGCCCGGTGGTCAGCGTCGACTCCTTCTCCCACGACGGCCGTCATCTGCCGATCGGCTACTCCGAGTACCGCATGAACGACCGGTACGTCGAATGGGAGGTCAGCACCCCCAGCCGGTACGCCCGGCCCTGGCTCGCCGAACTCCGCGAGCTGACCCCGAAGCTCCTGGACGCCGTAGGCCTCACCGAGGGCCCCTCGCACAGCGAGTTCGTGCTGACGAAGAACGGCCCCCGGGTCCTGGAGTCGCACGCCCGGCTGGCCGGCAGCGGCGCCCCCGAACTGGTCCGGCGTGCCTTCGGCCTGGACCTGAACCGGATGTTCCTCACCGTCCCGCTCGGCATCGACGAACTCCCCGCCACCTCCCCCGAGCCGATCGGCGGCGCGGCCGTACGGTTCTTCACCCCCGAGCCCGGCACGGTCACCGCCGTCGAGGTCGCCGAGGACGCCGCCGACGAGGTGCGCTACGTCCCCGCGGGCGAGGTGCTGTACGTCTTCCTGCCCTACCTCGACGAGTTCCGGGACACCGAGGTGGCCGCCGTGATCGGCAAGGCCGCCGGCGAGAAGGTGCCCCCGCTGCTCACCGTCGCCGACTGCGTCTCCGGCTACGCCATCGCCTCCGGCCGGGACGCCGACGACGCCGTGGCCAGGGCCGAGGCCGTCAACGCGAAGATCCGCTTCGAGACGCGCTGAGCACACCGTCCGCCGCCCCGGCACCGCTTCCCGGACCGGGCGGCCGGGCCCGCATCCGCCGGCGCCCGGCCGCCCGGTCCGCCTCGTGCGCGCCCCCGCACCCCTCCGGCCCGCGCCGTCCCGCGCGACCCGGCCCGCACCGACCACTGGGAGGGAACCGCCTGTGAACCCCATCGCTTCGACCGTCCCGACGGGCAGCCCCGCACCGGACCCCGTCACCCAGCTGCACTCCGTCCGGCAGCTCGTCGAGGAGCGGTACACCGAAGAGCAGCCGCTGATCCGGGCCGCTCTCCACCTGATCGACTGCGCCACCGACATCGTCGCCGGACTGCCCGAACCCGACCTCGACGCCTGCCGCGACGCCCTCGGCTCCGCCCGCGCCGCCGTGGTCTCGGCCACCTTCGCCGTGGGCCGCGTGCGGGACCTGGCCGTGTCCGGGACGGAGCGCGCATGAGCCGGCACATCGTCGTCCTGCACCGCTGGCGCGACCGCCACGCCCGCTACGAGGACTACCTGGACCACCGCACCCACCACGTCACCTACGTCACCACCGAGCTCGCCCGGGACTCCGTGCCCGCCGGCGCGGCGGCCGTCCTGACCGTCCACGCCACCGACGACACCGCCGCCGTCTGGCGCGCGGTGACCGAGCTGCGCGCCCGCTTCGGCCCGCCGGCCCGGTTGCTCGCCCTCAACGAGGGCGACCTCGACACCGCGGCCGTGATCCGCGAGCGCCTCGGCTGCGCCGGCCAGAGGCCGGCCGAACTCGCCCGGTTCCGCGACAAACTGACGATGAACCGGATCGTGTCGGACGCCGGCGTCCCGACGCCCCGCTTCGCGGACGCCCCCGACGAACGGGCCGTACGGGCCTTCGCCGGCCGCCACGGCCTGCCGGTCGTGGTCAAGCCCCGCCGGGGCACCGCCAGCCGGGGCGTCGTACGGCTCGCCTCCGAGGCCGACCTGCCGCAGCTGGCCGCGCTGCCGCCCGAACCACGCCTGGTGCAGGCGTACTGCCCCGACGAGATCGTCCACATCGACGGCCTGTGGACGGGCGACCACCTGGGCCCGTGGCGGGCCTCGCGCTACGTCAACACCTGCGTCGACTTCACCCAGGGCCAGGCGCTCGGCTCCGTCGAGATCGACGACCCCGAACTCCTGGGCGCGCTCGGCCGGTTCACCGCGCAGGTCGCGGGCGCGCTCAGCACCGACCCCTGGGTGTTCCACCTGGAGGCCTTCGTCGGCACCGCGGCCGACGGCCGGCCCGCGATCCGCTTCCTGGAGGCGGGCTACCGGGTCGGCGGCGCGGAGATCCCGTTCGTCTGGCGCGAGGTGCACGGCATCGACCTGATGCGGGCCGCCGCCGACATCCAGCTCGGCCGGACCGTCGACGTTCCCGTGCCCGCGCTGTGGCGCACCGGCGGCTGGCTGCTCGTTCCCTCCCCGGTCCCGGCCCCCTGCCGCGTGCTCAGCCACGAACTGCCCGCCCCGGAAGACCCCGCCGAGGCACCGTACGCCGTGGTCGTCCCCGCCGTCGGCCAGGTCATCCCGCGCGTCGGCGGCTACGAGCACGTCGGCGCCCGCTTCCGCTTCCGCGGCGACTCCAGCGGCGAGGTGGAGAAGGCGGTCCTGCGTACGGCGGCCCAGTTCCGCCTGGAGTGCGTCCCGCAGCCCGAGCACCTCGGCGGCGGTCGCCCGGCGTGCGGACTCGACCGATGAGCGCCGCGGGTCCCACCGTCGCCGTGCTCGTCCTGGAGGACGGCCGTGTCTTCCGCGGCCGTGCCTACGGGGCCGTGGGGGAGACCTTCGGCGAGGCCGTGTTCTCCACCGGGATGACGGGTTACCAGGA
>NZ_BMTD01000032.1 GCF_014649495.1 Streptomyces filipinensis
GGAAGTTCCCGATCGGCATGCTCGCCCGGTAGATCTTGCCGTTGTCACCGGCGAAGAACAGGTACATGTTCTGGTCGTCGGCGATCAGGGTCTGGTCGATCGGGCCGGTGGGAGATTCAGTCTTGGGGATGCTGCCGGTGAACAGCGGCTGCGGCGCGGACCAGCCGTTGGGGTCGGTGGGGTCGCTGGACGTGCGGTAGACGAAGGGCGACGCGCCCCACTGGGACGCCAGGACCCAGATCTTCTTGGGCGCGAAGTAGAACAGCGTGGGCGCCACCGCTGACTGGCTCGTCCCGGTCTGGCCGGCCGACGCCATGTCCGACCAGTTCGTGAAGGGCTTGAACATCATCGAGCCGTACGACGATCCCGACACGCTCGACGCGTAGACCAGGTGCTTGCCGTTGTACACCACGTCGGTGAAGTCCTTCACCGCGTCCCACCCGTTCGCCGGCTGCGCCAGCGCACCCGTCGAGCTCCACCGATACGTCGACGGAAGAGCACACGTGGCGCCCGCCGGCGCGGGCGTCGAAGTCCTGAGGTTCCAGTGCTGGTGGGCGCCGCCGCCCGAGTCCCAGATCTGGACGGGAGTGCCGTTGGCGGTCCGACCGCCGGGGATCTCCAGCGCACGGCCGCTGGCGACGTTGGTCAGCGTGTAGGAGCCGTCACTGTCGCGGTCGGCCCGCCAGTGCTGGTTGGCGCCGCCGCCCGAGTCCCAGACCTGCATCCTCGTCCCGTTGCCCGTCCGGTTGCCCGGCTCCTCCAGGACCCGGCCGCTGGCGACGTTGGTCAGCGTGTAGGAGCCGTCGCCGTTCCGGGCGGCCCGCCACTGCTGATTGGAGGCACCACTGGCGTCCCACACCTGGAGCGGGGTGCCGTTGCCGTTGTATCCCGCGGGCTCGTCGAGAACGCGTCCGGCGGCCACGTCGGAGAGCGTGTAGACGGTGCCGGAGGTGATGCCCCCGCCCGCCGTGCCGCCGCTGCTGCCGCCCAGGGCGGTGAGCACGGCGTTGTAGGCGGGCTTCTTGTTGCCGCTGCCGTCGAACAGCAGCGGGTTCTCACCGGTGCGCCAGGAGTCGCTGTCCCTGATCCCCCACGCCGTGATGCCCGTGCAGCGGGCGACGTTCATGCACGCCTGGACGGCGCCTGCGTACGCCGTCGGCGACGCCTGGGCGATGTCGAGTTCGGTGATCTGGACGTCCACGCCGAGCGCGGCGAACTTGGACAGAGTGGTCTGGTAGCCGGCCGGCGGGCCGCCTGCGCCGAAGTGGCTCTGGAAGCCGACGCAGTCGATGGGCACACCGCGGGACTTGAAGTCCTTGACCATCGCGTAGACACCCTGCGTCTTGGCGTCGGTCCAGTTCTCGATGTTGTAGTCGTTGTAGCAGAGCTTGGCCGAGGGGTCGGCGGCCCGGGCCGTGCGGAACGCCTCCTCGATGAAGCCGTTGCCCAGCACGTCCTGGAAGACCGAGCTGCGGTGCTGACCGCTGCCGCCGTCGGCGAACGCCTCGTTGACCACGTCCCAGGCGTAGATCTTGCCCTTGTAGTGGGTCATCTCGGTGGTGATGTGGTTCTTCATCACGCTGCGCAGGGTGTTGGCGTCGGTGATGGACCTGACCCAGCGGGGCAGTTGGGAGTGCCAGACCAGGGTGTGGCCACGCATCCGCTGCCCGTGCGCGGAGGCGTGGCCGACGATCGAGTCGGCCGGGCCGAAGTTGAAGGTGCCGCGGGACGGTTCGGTGGTGTCCCACTTCATCTCGTTCTCCGGGGTGATCATGTTGAACTCCCGGTCGAGAATCGTGGAGTACGTCGAGTCGCCGAGCCTGCCCGAGGACACCGCCGTACCGAAGTAGCGGCCGCTGCCGGCCGCCGTAGCGGCCAGGGTCGGCGTGCGGGCCTTCGGCGTGTGTGCGGCCTGGGCGACCAGCGGTACGGCGGCACCCGCGGCGGCGAGGACCACGGCGGCGGCGAGCACGCGGCGGGTGGCCGGACGGCGGCGATGAGAGCGGTTCTGATCTGACAACGGCATGTCCTTCTGGCACAACGGGCCTTGATCCGGCCCTGGTTACCCGCCAGTTGCCGCCGCGCACACAAAGGTTGCCGCGATCGAGGGAAGAATTTTCACGGCCGCCGTCACCGTCCCCACCCGGTTCCACGGCGACTGCGGGCGACGGCTTTGTTCTCCCCTCGGGGCTGTGCGGCAAGGGGACGAGTCCCCTTGCCGCACGGCGGCGTTCACCGGGTCGGGACGAACCCTCCCCGGACCGACGCGGAGCCGCCCGACCCCTGTGCGTCGACGCGGTAGCCGTCGCCCGCGGCACTGCGCACGCCGGTGGCGTGGTTGAACTGGGCGGCAAACTCATGGCTCCCGGCCGGCACGGTCAGGCCCGGCTTGAGGACCCAGCGGTAGACCAGGGTGCCGCCGGCCTCCTGGGCGGTGACGGTGAAGTCGGCACTCGGCAGGGTCTGCCAGGTGCCGGTGTTCTTCACCCCGCCGCTCTGCACGATCCGCATCTCGATCGTGAGCGAGGTGAGCGGCTGGGTCGTCTTGAGGACGAGGTTGCTCTGCGTCCAGTAGACGGTGCTGTGCGGGTCCACCGAGCCGGCCGACCACAGCGCCCCGTTCTGGCTCTCACCGGCGGCCGGCGATGGACTGGCGGCCGGCGGAGTCGGGTGCGCGCTGCCCGGGGTGGTGGCCGGGGTGGTGGCCGGGGCCGGCGCGACAGGGGTGGGGCGGGCCGATGTCGGGTGCGGGGAGCCGGCGGTCGGGGACGGGGTGGCAGGCGTGGTCACGGTGGGCGACGGCGACGAGTGCGCGACGATGGCGGCGACGGCGAGGCCGCCGGTCGCCAGGATGCCGGTGGCGGCGAGCCCGGCGAGCGCGACCCTGGTCCCGGACCTCGCGAACGGCCTGGCGCGGTGACGGACGGCGGGGCCGGCCATGCCACGTTGCACCCGGGCCAGCATCCTCGCACGGTCGGGCCGGTGGGCCTCGGCGGCCTCGCGCAGCCGACGGGCGATCTCCTCGTTCACCGGTTCCTCCTCCCTGCCACCAGGTCCCCGACCGCTCGCGCGCCCAGTATCCTTTCCAGCTCGGCCATTCCCTTCGAGGTCTGGCTCTTCACCGTACCGACCGATATGCCCAGCGCTGCCGCCGTGTCCTTCTCCGACAGGTCGAAGGCGTGCCGCAGCACCACGCAGGCGCGCTTGCGGAACGGCAGCCGGGCGAGCGCCGCGCGGACGTCCAGCACGGCCGCCATGTCCGGCCCCTCCACCTTCTCGGGGCTGCGGGACCAGAACAGCGTGATCCGGAGTCGCTCGCGCACCGCGCTGCGGATCCGTCCTCGCGCCAGGTTGGCCACCACACCGCGGGCGTAGGCGAGCGGGTGCTCGGCCTGCCGCAACCGGTCCCAGCGCTGCCACAGGGCGACCAGGGCATCCGCCGCGAGGTCGTCCGCCGCGTCGGCCTCGCCGGTCAGGAGGCGTGCCAGACGGGCGAGTTCGGCATAGTGGCGTTCGAAGAATTCGTGGAACTCCGCGGACGCGTCATCGAGGAGCATCCCCCGCCCTCTCCTGGCAACGATGTGCGCGTTAGTTGCGCGTTTAACAATGGGGGCGCAGCCTAACAGTGCCCAGCCCGGGATCCGAACGGCGGTCGTGCTCGGTTGCGGGCCGGTGACGGCCGACCGCCAGGCTGGTCAATGCCGGGCGAACCAGACCCTGGTCGGCTGCGCGACGTCCGGCCGCACGGCGATGCCGTCGGCGGTCAGCCGCTCCCGGTAGATGCCGGTGATCCTGACACCGGTTCCGCCCCCCCCGGGGGGCACGCCGGCACACCGACGACCGGCAGCGCCAAGGGAATGCCCGTGACCAGTCCGCGCCTGCGCCACGGTTGCGGGGCAGGGTCGCGGGCCACAACCTCGTGCGGGGCGAAGGGCCCCGGCCGCGACGCGTGTCGGGGTGGGGTCGGGGCCTGTATCCAGTTGCCGTCGAGCCGGGGTGCGGCACATGGCGTCTTCAACTCCGGAAGCCGTGAAGCGATCGACGCCGCACATCTTGTCAAACCTTGAACTGACTTCTAGAGTCCGGCGCCAAGGGAGCGTGGGACCGCTCCCACGCCTCATGTCATCCGAGCATTGGAGCCGCGATGTCCTCTGCACTTCTCAGGCCGGGGCGCCTGACAGTCGCCGCCCTGGCGACGCTGTCACTGCTTCTCCTGGGACAGCCGCAAGCGCACGCGGCGTCCTGGGGAGCCCCCCAGACCATCGACTCGTGGAACACCATCAACGGACGGTGGACCGCCAACAACGAGCTGGAGACCTACACCCCCGACTGCGTCTGGTACGAGGGCAACACCCTCGTCATCAAGACCTACAAGTCGGGCAGTACGTACTACTCGGGCCGCGTGGAGTCCAAGGCACTCTATGGCTACGGCACTTACAGCTTCACCGCGAACATGCCGGGCGGCCAGGGCCTGCTGCCTGCGGTATGGGCGGCCTACCTGAATCCGTGGCTGCCCGAGTTCGACGCCGCCGAAATCGTCGGCCAGAAGCCGAACACCGTCTACCAGACCTCCCACGACTCCAACAACGCCCAGACCCAGTTCTCGAAGACGAATTCTGCGGGCTGGACCAACGCGTACCACACGTACTCGTTCACCTGGTGGCCCGATCACATCGACTTCGCCGTGGACGGCACCATCACCGGCACCAAGTGGTACACCACCGCCCCCGGTGTCGGGATGCACTTCATCGTCAACACCGCCGTCGGCGGCGACTGGCCGGGCAACCCCAACGACTCGACATGGGCCACAGCAGACGGCGCGAGGTACCTGAAGGTCTCCTCGATCACATACACCCCGTACCAACCGTAGGGGTTCCGCTTCAGGACCCGAACCGGAGGACTACCGAGACCGTGCCCGCCGGTCTGGCCGGGCGCCGTCCACGGAGACGACCCCCACGCAGCGCGTCTGTCAGACCTCGCCGCCCGGATCGTCTCGGGCGGCTTCGACACGGTGGTCGTCCCGGCGCCCGAGCAGCCCGGTGCCCCCGAAGCCGACCGGCCCGCGGCGGATCACGGCAGCGCGTGCCGAACGACGCGGCCCCACATCGACAAGTACTGCCGCCACAGCGGCCCGGTCACGTACGGGACCCCGTACTTCCCGCACAGGCGGCGCACCCGGGGGGCGATCTCGTCGTAGCGGTTGCTGGGCAGGTCGGGGAAGAGGTGGTGCTCGATCTGGTGGCCGAGGTTGCCGGACAGCACGTGGAGCAGGAAGCCGCCCCCGAAGTTCGCCGAGCCCTGGATCTGGCGCAGATACCACTGGCCGCGGCTCTCGCCGTCGATGTCGTCCTCGGTGAAGGTCCGTACGTCGGAAGGGAAGTGGCCGCAGAAGATGACCGTGTGCGCCCAGATGTTGCGCAGGCCGTTGGCGGTGAGGTTGCCGAGCAGGCAGGGCAGCGCGGAGGGGCCCGCGAGCAGCGGGAAGAGGACGTAGTCCTTGGCGGACTGGCGCACTGCCTTGCGGCCCAGGTTCGCGATCTCGCCGAGGAAGGACCGCACGCTCTTGCGCCCGGCGACGACCGAGTCCGCCTCCAGGTCGTACAGAGCGATGCCCCACTCGAAGACGGGCGCGAGCAGGGCGGCGTACAGCGGCTGGAGCAGGTGGACCGGGCGCCAGGGCTGCTCGGGGCTCATGCGCAGGATGGTGTAGCCGAGGTCGCGGTCACGGCCCACGACGTTGGTGTACGTGTGGTGCAGGTGGTTGTGGGTGCGCTTCCAGGCGTCGGCGGGGCTGGCGAAGTCCCACTCCCAGGTCGTCGAGTGGATCGCCGGGTCGCCCATCCAGTCCCACTGGCCGTGCAGGACGTTGTGGCCCAGCTCCATGTTCTCCAGGATCTTTGCGACGGTGAGCATCGCCGTGCCCGCGCACCAGGCCGGCGGCATCAGCGAGACGGCGAGCGCGAGACGCCCGCCCGCCTCCAGCCCGCGCTGGACGGCGATCACCGTACGGATGTAGCGGGCGTCGTCGGCCCCTCGCATCGCGATGACTTCGGAACGGAGCCGGTCGAGCTCCTCTCCCAGCTCCTCGGTACGGTCGACAAGCGTCATGGGAAGGACAGTTGCGGTCACGGGAGCTCCTCGGGAGTTCCTAGACGTCGAGGACGAGCGGGCCTGTGGCTCCGTTGACACAGGTCTGGATCAACTCGCCGGGTTCACCGTGCACTCCGCCGGTACGCAGATCGCGGACCCGCCCGTCGACGAGCGGGACGAGGCAGCCGAAGCAGATCCCCCGGCGGCACCCGTACGGCATCGGCACGCCCGCCGACTCGCCGGTCTCCAACAGGGAAACGGAGGCGGGCGACTCGGCCGCCACGCCACTGCGCCCGAACCGCACCCGGCCACCGGACTCGCCGACGGCGGGTGCGGGCGGCGCCGCCGGGCGGAAGCTCTCCACGTGCAGCCGCTCCTGCGCCACGTTCCTCCACGCCAGGTGCTCGCGCACGACGTCGAGCAGCCCCGCCGGACCGCAGGCCCAGATCTCACGGGCCCGCCGGTCCGGGCAGAGTGCGCCGATGTCCCCGACGGTGAGCCGGCCGGCGGTGCGCGTGTACCGCAGATGCAGGCGCAGCCACGGCACCCGGGCCGCCAGACCGGCGAGTTCGGCACGGAACAGACACGCGTCCGGGCGCGGCGCACTGTGCAGAAGCACGACATCCGGGGCCGGCCCCGAGCGGCCGGCGAGCGTGCGCAGCATCCCCATCACCGGGGTGATGCCGCTGCCGGCCGTCACGAACAGCATCCGGGCGGGCGGCGGGTCCGGCAGCACGAACTCCCCCTGTGCGGGTCCGAGTCGCAGGACGGTGCCGGGCGGAGCGCGGTGCACCAGGTACGGCGACACCTTCCCGCGCGGGTCCGCCTTGATCGTGATCGTCACATCGCCGCCCGGCGCGTCCGGAACCGACGTGAGCGAGTACGTACGCCAGTGCCATGCACCGTCCAGCTCCGCACCGACCGGGACGTACTGTCCGGACCGGTAGCCTGCCCACCCTCGCCCCGGCCGGATCACCAGTGTGGATGCATCCGCCGTCTCGGGCCGCACGGCGGTCACCACGCCCGCCGGATGCCGCGCGGACAGCAGGGGGTCGACGAGACCGAGGTAGTCGTCCGGCGAGAGCGGAGTGGTCAGCCAGCCCAGACCGGCGAGGACCCGGCCGGGAAGAGCCGGGGGCCTCAGCCGAGGAAACCAAAACGGAAGTGCGAAGGCGGGCATGCACAGGCCCTTCCGAGGACGCCGGGACGGGATCACGACAGAGAACCACGCCGGCGTTCCGGCCCCGGGGCTCAGGGAAGCGATCCCGCCACCGGTCCCTCCGCTCCCACCTGGCAGGACGCACACGGCCGGAACGGGCATCGGCGCCGGTGCGGGCCGTGGACTGGAAGGACGGCGAGGGCCGGTGCGGGAGCGGAATCAGCCCCGAACGTCCGGATCGGACCGGGCCCTCCCCGCACACGCGCGCGGCTGACCTCACCTGCCTCGGTCGAGGTGCGGCGCATCATGTCATCCGCTGACGACGGTGGCAGCGGCACATCTCCCGTCGAGGGAGGTCACAGGGCTGTAGGTGGAAGCGCACGCCAGGAAATCCGCGTCCCCGGAGAGTAATATCTGTGCCCGCGAAATGAGAAATAGGTGCGGGGTACGGCGAGTATTCCTCGGCCGCCCGGCGGAGCGGAATATCGGCCGCGCAAGGCCGATCGCACCGTGCTACTGTGGATATCAGTTGCAGGTGTGGTTGCCAGAAGGTTTTTCCGACGGCTGATCATCACGGCGACACGGAATGCGCACAGGGTGCATTCCTGACACCGTCTCCGAAGGAGAAACAACATGGCTACTGGCACTGTGAAGTGGTTCAACGCGGAAAAGGGCTTCGGCTTCATCGAGCAGGACGGCGGCGGCCCCGACGTCTTCGCCCACTACTCGAACATCGCCGCCCAGGGCTTCCGCGAGCTGCTGGAAGGCCAGAAGGTGTCGTTCGACATCGCGCAGGGCCAGAAGGGACCGACGGCCGAGAACATCGTTCCGGCCTGACGCACCGGCACTGACACATACTTCGTAGCTGGGGCCCGCACCTTGGGGTGCGGGCCCCAGCTCGCTTCATTCCCAGGGTGATTCGGCCCTGTCATTTTCCGGCCCGTTCTCGCGATTCCCCGCGCCGCTCATTCTGCTGCGGAAATTCCTTGATACGTGCCACATCGAGGAAGGTTCCGCATGAACCGCACCACTCGCGCACGCACCAATCGCACATACGACCGCTCCGGAGGAAGCGCCACTGCGGGCCGCTCCGGCGTTCCGCGCCGCTCCAACGGTTACGGAAACCGACAGCCGGCTCGGGGCGAGTTCGCCCTGCCGAAGACGGTCACGCCCGCGTTGCCCGCTGTCGAGTCGTTCGCCGATCTCGCCATGCCGGCGCCGTTGCTGGCCACGCTCGGCCATGAGGGCGTGACCGTACCGTTCCCGATCCAGGCGGCGACCCTGCCGAACTCCCTGGCCGGCCGTGACGTGCTCGGTCGCGGCCGCACCGGCTCGGGCAAGACCCTCGCCTTCGGCCTCGCGGCACTGGCCCGTACGGCGGGCCGGCGCGCCGAGCCGCGCCGGCCACTGGCCCTGATCCTCGTCCCCACCCGGGAACTGGCCCAGCAGGTCACCAACGCGCTCGCTCCCTACGCCCGCTCGGTGAGCCTGCGACTCGCCACCGTCGTCGGTGGAATGTCCATCGGCAGGCAGGCCGGTGCGCTGCGGGCCGGCGCGGAGGTGGTCGTCGCGACGCCCGGTCGGCTCAAGGACCTCATCGACCGGGGCGACTGCCGGCTCGTCGACGTCGGCATCACGGTGCTCGACGAGGCCGACCAGATGACCGACATGGGCTTCATGCCCCAGGTCACCGCCCTGCTCGACCAGGTGCGCCCCGGGGGCCAGCGGATGTTGTTCTCGGCCACCCTGGACCGCAACGTCGACCTGCTGGTCCGCCGCTACCTGACCGACCCGGTCGTCCACTCCGTCGACCCGTCGGCCGGTGCCGTCACCACGATGCAGCACCACGTACTCCACGTGCACGACGCGGACAAGCACCGCACGACCACCGAGATCGCGGCCCGGGACGGCCGGGTCATCATGTTCCTGGACACCAAGCACGCCGTGGACCGGCTGACCAAGCACCTGTTGAGCAGCGGTGTCCGCGCCGGGGCCCTGCACGGCGGCCGGTCCCAGCCGCAGCGCACCCGGACCCTGGCGCAGTTCAAGGACGGTCACGTCACCGTCCTGGTGGCCACCAACGTCGCGGCCCGCGGCATCCACGTCGACAGCCTCGATCTGGTCGTCAACGTGGATCCGCCCAGTGACCACAAGGACTATCTGCACCGTGGCGGCCGCACGGCCCGCGCCGGGGAGTCCGGCAGCGTCGTCACCCTGGTGACCCCCGACCAGCGCCGCGGCATGACCCGGCTGATGGCCTCGGCCGGCATCACCCCGCACATCACGCCGGTCCGCTCGGGCGAGGCGGAGCTGAGCCGCATCACAGGCGCCCAGGCGCCCTCCGGGGTCCCTGTGGTCATCACCGCGCCTGTCGTGGAACGCACCCGCCGCGCTCCTTCGCCGTCCCGGGACCGCCGGGGCCGCACCGGCCAGGGCCGACCCGCCGGCGCGCGGGTGCGGCGCAGGGCACAGCGGCGCCCCGGCAACGACTCAGCCGCCTAGGCCGGCGCAGTCCCCGGAGCCCCGTCGGCCTCCCGGAAGCCGCCGTGGTCTGCCGGGGCCGAAGGCCGCCAAGCCGACCAGCCCTACCGAAGGAGACAGCCTTGACGCCAGCGCGGACGCAGTACCGCAGGCCGGACCCCGCCCCCGTGTCCGTGGTGAACGACAGCGAAGGGCACGGGCCCCGGGTATGTGATGACATGACCGTCGAGGTGGCTCTGGCCGTCATGGCGGGTGCCCGGGTCGAGTACCTCACCGTGTGCGACGGGGACGACGAGAGCACGGGCTTGGTCACCCAGGTCGGACTCGCCGTTCTCCGCGGCAGTTCCACGTACACGGACCGGATCCGTCTGCGGGACGTCCTCGACGGACCACTGCCCTCGCCCGGCGGCCACTCGGGCGGCGGCGGTGAGTACGGCCGGGTCCCGGGCGTGCCCGCCCTCGCGTGCTGATCCGTCTCGCCCCGGGCGGCCGTCTCTCCTTCCCCCCGCGACTTCTCCCCTGTGAGGCATCATGCGCTGTGTCATCGCCCGGTACCCGTTCGATCTGACCAGGACCGGGGTGCTGGCCTCGATGAAGGGCGTCAGGCCCGCACTCGTCACGGGTGCGTCCGTGACCATCGGCCGCCGCCGCTACCCCGTCAAGCAGGTGGGCCAGGTCATCACGCGACAGGACCCCCGTGACTTCACCGTCGGTGAAGTCGTGCGCGCCATGACACGCCTCGGCTTCACCTGCCACGATCGCCCCGCGGACGCGCCCGTGGGCGTGGGTGGACCCACTGTCCTCCCAACCGCGTCCGCACTGCTCGGCGGCACCGGCCCCGTGGCAGTTTGAGGACGGGCGGGAGACCGCCCTCAGGAACCCGCCGGGGGCCCTGCCGACGCGCGTCGGCAGGGCCCCCGGCGTTGTGTCGCCGTCCACTCGGAAAGCGCTTGATCGCGACACGGTAGATGCCACCCGGCCTCCGGAGCCAGCCGACCGGTGATGCCCGATCGCGGCAGGCTTCTTCCTCCACCAGAAGGGTGAAATCTGCTTTGGCATGAGTAGATTTTCGTTCCTGACATGGGTACGCTTCATCTCGTAGAGACGGTCGAACGAGACCCGGCAGACACGAACTGGCGGGTGGCTGAATACGAAGTACGCAGGTCAGTGCGGCTCTAGAGCCTCGAAGCCAGAGTGTTCCCAGAAGGTGACGGGACTGGGAGCCGCACTGGGCGGCTCGCACATGGAGGAGCTGCCAACAGCAGTACCGGTCATTCAGTGGTTGGTTCGGAGCAGAGAGGAACGGAGGAGCAGACGCCATCAGGATCGCCCGGCCCGAGAAGCACTCGGCCCGGGTACCGCAAGACCCCGGAATGGATGGTGGTCCCCGGTCACGCAGCTGCGATCCCCCGCTACGCCCTGCCGGGCCGGGTAGCGGAAACAGAAGGTCGGCAGAGCAGTAGGGCCGACAGATGGTGTTGAATTCCCTTCGGGGCCCTGGTGCCGTTCGGCATCAGGGCCCCTCGACGCGTTGCACAGCGAGGTGACATGACATCGGACAACCCACTGAATGATCGTCTGGACGACGACGACTACCCCGCGTACACGATGGGCCGTGCAGCCGAGATGCTCGGCACCACCCCGGCCTTCCTCCGGGCCATCGGTGAGGCTCGTCTGATCACTCCGCTCCGCTCCGAGGGAGGACATCGCCGGTACTCCCGCTACCAACTGCGGATCGCCGCGCGCGCCCGCGAGCTCGTCGACAAGGGGACTCCGATCGAGGCCGCGTGCCGCATCGTCATCCTCGAGGACCAGCTCGAGGAAGCGCAGCGCATCAACGCCGAGTACCGCCGTGCCGCCGGCCAGTCGGCGGGCGGTTCCGGCTCCGGGTCCGCCTGAACACGCGGGCACGTGCCGTATCCGGAACGCCGTCGTGCGGCCGAAGAAGAGCACGGCCCGGAAAATCGCCGGCCCGCTTCTGCCGATCCGGCGCCGCCATCGCCCCGCAGAGCCCGTTCACGCAAGCGCTTCGGCCGGCGTCCTTCCCCGCCGTGCCCAGAGCGTGCCCAAGCTGAGAGCGCGAGTTCGATTCCCGTCACCCGCTCCATGAAGAAGGCCCAGGTCGCGGACCCGGGCCTTTTTGCTGTCAGTCGGTCGATCATGGGACGCGCGGCCACCCTTACCCGGCATACCCTTCAGAAGGGGGCCGCCGTGGAAACGCGGCGCAGCCCCCGCACCGTCGCCCGGCGTTTCGGGCAGCGACCGGAATCATGATGTGTATCCGTCGCCTGCCAGGAGGTCCGTATGGAGCACGAACCCTTGCCCTCCCAGGACCACGCCGAGGTCCGCATCGTCGCCGCGACGCCGGAGGTCGCCCGTCGCGTCGCCGAAGTGCTCCGGCGCTGCTTCGACTCGACCGAGCAGCGCAGCTACCCCGCCGGCCGCGAAGGAGGGACCCGGCTCCATCTCACCCTCGACACCGCGCACGCCGCGGAACCCGCACGGTCCTGGCTCGCGACCAGTGAATCGACAGCGCAGGCGCACGCTCACGCCGACGAGGTGTGAACCGGGTCCGTGAGACTGCGGGGATCCGGCATCACGTCTGTCCCCGCGCGCCCGTCACCCCCGGAGAACGACAGCCATGACGAAACTCCGCGAACGCAAGAACAACCGGGGGGCGGTCCTGCGGTCCCTGTACGGGGCGGTCGGACTCAATCGCCCCGAGGTCAGCGGATCGGCTCTCCGCGCCGAGCTGGGTCTGCCCGACGAGGACCTCTCCGCCGCCTGCGCCTATCTGGCCGACGAGGGCTTGATCAGCGTGGAGTGGACCTCGCGCCGGACCCCCGCGGCCCTCTCGCTGACACATGAGGGCATCTGCCTGATGGAGGAGCTGGAGGAAGAACAGGAGGAGGAACAAGAAGAACAGGAGAGGGCCGAGAGGGCGGGGCCGGACGGTTGAGCCGTCCGCTTCGCCTCGGCCAGGAGTAGCCTGACCGTACCGAGAGCCTTTCGCGCAGCGCTTCCGGCGGTGCCGTTCCCGGCGAGGGACGAAACGGGTGGTCGTCCCACGGCTCCCGGGACGGGATCGCACGATGGAACCCACCAGAACACCGGCCGAAGGCGCATCCGGTGCCGATGCGCACACGTACCGTATGCCCCTGCCCCGCCTGGCCCTCACCCCGGACCTGGAACTCGAACTCCCCTCGCTCGTCGGCTCGTCGGAGCCACAGCTGGGGGCCGCGATACGGGTCACCGTGAACCCCGCCGGGTGGCCCGGCGCCCCGCACACGGTCATGGCGCCCGGCCGGGTGATCGCCGTGGATCCGGCCGGACCCGGGAGCGACGCGCACGTCATCACCCTGGCCTGCGGCACCGTGAGACGCTGGGTACTCCTGGTCGTCCCGCCCGGGGAGCCCGCCGGAACAGCCGCCCGGCTGCCGGCCGACGCCGGCCCCGAGAACCCGCTGAGCGCCGCGCGCATGCTGATGCTCGCCGAAACGGGTCGCCCGGTGGGCGCGACCGGGGAAGCGGAATGAGGCACGGGGCCCGTCGGGAGCCCACGGCAGGGACTCCCGGCCCGCCTCGACCACCGTACTCGCGCGAGTCGTTGCCCACCCGGCACGAAGCGCCTGCGCTCTTCGAGGAGTGCCGCATCGTCCGCGCACACGGCGAACTGGACGCGTGGACCGTGGCCCCCCTGGTCCGCGCCCTGGCCGAGGCCCGCGCGGCCCGGCCCGGACGACTCCTCCTGATCGTGGACCTGGGCGAGGTGACCTTCACCGACTGCAGCATCCTGACTCCCCTGTGCGAGGCGTGGGCCGACTGCCGCGCCCGGCGCGGCTGGATACGCATCGTGTACGACAACCACACGACCGACCTGGTCTTCCGCCACTCCGGCCTGCTCGACCGCTTCCCCGCCTACACGAACGCACAGGACGCCTGGGAGGGACGAACGGCCGACGCCGCACCCCGCCTCCCCGCGAGCGCGCTCCCGGGCGCCGAGGCGTACCGGCCGGCCGGGGTCGACGTACCGCGCCGAAGCACTCGGCAGGACACCCCATGAGCGACCGGCTACGACGCCCGCCACCGGCCCCGCCCCTCCTCCGCCCGTACCTCGCGCCCGAGAGCACCGTGCCACGCCGTATCGACGGGGCCTGGTGGCCGCGCACCTTCGATCTCCTGGCGGAACTGCCACGGCTGCTCTCCGGTCTGAGCTGAGTGCGCGGGTTCCACCCGTCCGGCGGCACGGGGAGGGGGCAACCACGGCGGCTCGTCGGACCGCGCTCGGAAGGAGATCTGTCATGGCGAACCCACATCTTCGTGCCTGCCGGAGTTAGGGTTGTCGCACGACGCGGATGGCGCTGAGTACGTCGGAGGCCGGTGCCAGGAACGCCCGGGTTCCTCGCCGCGTCCCCGAGACGAAGGTGTCATGCCCGCTGAGAACGCCCCTGTCGCAGGCAGCCTGGACGATGACGACTATCCCGCCTACACCATGGGACGGGCCGCGGACGTGCTCGGCACCACCCCCGCTTTCCTCCGGGCCGTCGGCGAGGCGGGGCTGATCACTCCGCTGCGTTCGGGAGGCGGTCACCGCCGGTACTCCCGCGGCCAGTTGCGCATCGCCGCCCGCGCCCGGGAACTGGTCGACCAGGGCACCCCCGTCGAGGCCGCGTGCCGCATCATCACCCTGGAGAACCAGCTCGACGACGCCCGTCGTCTGAACCGGGAAATGCGTCGGAAGCTGAACGAGCACGGCGCGGATACCTAGTCCCGCCGATGCAGAAATACACAGTCCAGCGGGATGAGAAATGGCAGGCGATCCGGAAAACGCAGGACCGCTCGCACCCACTCTGTGTTAACGTGAAACGGTTGCAGTTTTGGTTGCCAGAGATTTTTCTTTGCAGAGCTTTCCGGATCTTTCCGGAGGGGTAATCATCGCGGCGACTCGGCTCCGCAAAGTGCGGAGTCCGGCACTGCCCCCCAAGGGAGATTCAATATGGCATCTGGCACCGTGAAGTGGTTCAACGCGGAAAAGGGCTTCGGCTTCATCGAGCAGGACGGCGGCGGCGCTGACGTGTTCGCCCACTACTCGAACATCATCAGCAACGGTGGCTTCCGCGAGCTTCAGGAAGGCCAGAAGGTTAGCTTCGACGTCACGCAGGGCCAGAAGGGCCCGCAGGCCGAGAACATCGTTCCCGCCTGACGCTGACGCGAACGTCGCGAGCCACCGGCTCGCGCATCACATGGCTGGGGCCCGCACTCTTGGGGTGCGGGCCCCAGCTCATTGTTTTACCCGGCTCTTCGCATTTCCCTTCGGCTCATTCCTGTGGTTCCTCGTGCACGGCGGCCCGCCGCTGGCCGGAATTCCTCGATACGCCGCATCGAGGAAGGTTCTCCATGAACCACACCCGCCAGACCGGCGGCAGTGCCGGTCGCTTCCGCACGGACAGAAGTTCCACCCGCTCGACAGGCTCCGCTCGCGGCAGCCGCTTCCGTACGCAGGAGACGGACCGGCAAGGTCCTCGTCCGGGCGCCGGGCGGAAGAGCGCCCGGGGAGCACGCCCCACCGCACGGCGACAGGAGTTCGCCCTGCCGGTCACCCTCACCGAGCCGCTCCCCGCGGTCGAGACGTTCGCCGAACTGGACATGCCCGCACGGCTGCTGGCCGCGCTCCGCACCGAGGGCGTGACCGTTCCCTTCCCGATCCAGGCGGCCACCCTGCCGAACGCGCTGGCGGGCCGGGACGTCCTGGGCCGGGGTCGGACGGGCTCGGGCAAGACGCTCGCCTTCGGCCTGCCGGTACTGGCCCGCCTCGACGGGCAGCGGGCCCAGCCCAGACAGCCGCTCGCCCTCGTCCTCGTCCCCACCCGGGAACTGGCCCAGCAGGTCACCGACGCGCTCACCCCGTACGCCCGTGCCCTGTGCCTGCGGCTCGCCACCGTGGTGGGCGGCATGTCGATCGGCCGGCAGGCGAGTGCGCTGCGCGGCGGTGCCGAGGTCGTCGTCGCCACGCCCGGCCGTCTCAAGGACCTCATCGAGCGAGGGGCCTGCCGGCTGGACCAGGTCGCCGTCACCGTCCTGGACGAGGCCGACCAGATGGCCGACATGGGCTTCATGCCGCAGGTGACCGCGCTGCTCGGCCAGGTCCCCGCCCGTGGCCAGCGGTTGCTGTTCTCGGCCACCCTGGACCGCAACATCGACCTCCTGGTGCGCCGCTACCTCCACGACCCCGTCGTGCACTCGGTCGACCCGTCCGCGGGAGCCGTCACCACCATGGAGCACCATCTGCTGCACGTGCGCGACGCCGACAAGGACGCCGCCGCGGCCGAGATCGCCGCCCGCGACGGACGCGTGATCATGTTTCTGGACACCAAGCACGCGGTGGACCGGCTCGCCACGCACCTGCTGTCCGTCGGGGTGCGTGCCTCGGCCCTGCACGGCGGCAAGTCCCAGCAGCAGCGCAACCGGACGCTCGCCCAGTTCAAGGACGGCCACGTCACGGCCCTGGTGGCCACCAACGTCGCCGCCCGCGGCATCCACGTCGCGGGCCTCGACCTCGTCGTGAACGTCGACCCTCCCGGCGACCACAAGGACTACCTGCACCGCGGCGGCCGTACGGCACGCGCCGGCGAGTCCGGCACCGTCGTCACCCTCGTCCTGCCGCACCAGCGCCGGGCCGTGGACCGCCTGATGGCTGACGCCGGCATCACTCCGGGCACCGCCCGGGTCCGTCCCGGCGAGGCCGAACTGCAGCGCATCACCGGCGCCCGGACCCCCTCCGGCATGCCCGTCACCCTCACCGCCCCGGTCGACGGACGAAGCGAGGGCAAGGGATCCGCCGGCCGGAACCGCAGGGGCCGGGCCGCCGGCCGCGGCGGGAGCGGCCGGGCCGCCACCCGCGCCCGTCGTCCCGCTCAGGGAAACACCCCGTAGCCCCCGTACGGGGATGCACTCCCAGCAGTCAGGCAGATCCGTCGCCCGTCCCGCCCGCCCCGACGAAGAGGAGAAGCCCTTGACGCAGTATCCGTCCCGAACGCAGCAGGCCGGCAGCGCCGACGGCATCGGTCTGACCGCCCGCGACGCCATGCACGCTCCCGGGCCCCAGGTCGACGACCACATGACGGTCGACGTCGCCCTGTCCGTGCTCATCGGTGCCCGGGTCCCGCACCTGCTCCTCCGGGACGAGGACGGGCGGTGCGCGGGACTGGTCACCCGGGCCCAGCTCGCCGCGCACCGCGGCGGCTCCTGGTACAGCGACCGGACCCGGCTGCAGGACATCCCGCTCGACCGCGGACCCTTCACCTCGTCCGGTGCCGCACTCGGCGAGGCGGAGGCCGCCATGCGGGACCGGACCCTGGACGTGTCCCCCGTGATCGACGAACACGGCTACGCCCTGGGCATCCTCGCCCTCACGTCCCGAGCCATCACCCCCTGACCATCCTGTGGAGGCATCCATGCGCTGTGTCATCGCCCGGTTCCCCTTCGACCTGACCAAGTTCGAGGTCGAGCAGTCGATGAGCGGCATCACGCCCGAACCCGCCACCGGCGTGTGCGTGACCATCGACCGCCGTGCCTACCCCGTGATGCAGGTCGGGGAAGTGATCACCAGACAGGACCGCCGCGACTTCACCTCGGTCGAGATGCACCGGGCACTGACCCGCCTCGGCTTCACCTGCCACGACGCGCGCCCGGTCACGCCGGACTGGAACGCGCGAGCCGACGAGCATGCGTCCGGTTGGTGACGTCTTCCAGATGCGCCAGAACGCCTTTCGGGGTCTTCCTCGGCGCGGCCGCACGAGCCGTGCGCGCGGTGGCCCCAAGGCGGCGCGGGCGGTGGGCGGTTGTCGGACATCGCCCCTGCGCACGAAAGGGGACTGGGCCCACGCCCCGGTCCCGAACGCGTAACGACTTCTCCAAGTCTCGCTGAAGCCAGGCTTCCGCCACTTGTTAGGTAAGCCTTGCCTCCCTTACGGTCTGTGCGCTTCCCCTGCACGTCAGACCGGAGTCCCTATGTCCAGCGGCAACATCGCCCTGCTCGGAGCCATCGCAGGCTTCACCATCTACCTCGGCCTTCCCCTCGGCCGCCTCCGCACACCCACGCCCCGGCTCAGGGCCGGCCTGAACGCCGTTGCCATCGGCATCCTGATCTTCCTCGTCTGGGACGTGCTGACCCACGCCTGGGAGCCCATCGACGGGGCGCTCGGCGAGCATGCCTGGGGAACGGTGGCGTCCGGGGGCTTCACCCTGGCCGCCGGCCTGACCATCGGCCTCGCCGGGCTCGTCCACTACGACGGCTGGATCGCCCGCCGCCGCGAAGCCGCCGCTCGGACCACGGGCCCCGGCGCCGCCACCACCGCCGAACTGGCGCCGAAGACCCGCAGCCAGGCGGGCTCACTCGCGCTGATGATCGCCACTGGCATCGGCCTGCACAACTTCGCCGAAGGCCTCGCCATCGGCAACTCCGCCGCCCAGGGCGAACTCTCCCTGGCCCTCCTGCTGATCGTCGGCTTCGGCCTGCACAACGCCACCGAGGGCTTCGGCATCGTCGCCCCCCTGGCCGCCGAGGGTGAACGCCCGTCCTGGCTCACCCTCCTGTGGCTCGGCCTGATCGGTGGCGGCCCCACCTTCCTCGGCACCCTCGTCGGCCAGCACCTGGTCAACGACACCCTGTCCATCGCCTTCCTGGGCCTCGCCGCCGGCTCGATCCTCTACGTCGTCATCGAGCTGCTGGCCGTCGCCCGCAAGGCCGGTCTCAAGACCCTCACCACCTGGTGCATCCTCCTCGGTCTCCTGCTCGGCTTCGTCACCGACGCCGTCGTCACGGCCGCGGGCGCCTGAGCAACGGGGCGGTACGCGTGATCGTCGGAACCCTCACCCCGCGGGTGCAACGGCACCTCCGTGCCGGCGCACGGGGCCAGCGGCCCCCGGGGTCTTTCCGGCGAGCCGGAGCAGGAGCCGCGGCATAGGCTGATCGAGGGGGTGCGTTCGGGTGAATCCCACACCGGAAGGGGCGCCCCGATGGACGACTACCCGTTGATCGAGAACCACGGGCTGATCGGCGATCTGCAGACCGCGGCGCTGGTGACCACCGAGGGGGTGGTCGACTGGTTCTGCTCCCCGCGGTTCGACTCACCGAGTGTGTTCGGGGCACTTCTGGACAAGGAGAAGGGCGGCCACTGCACGGTCCGGCCGGCGCACCCCACCCATTCGACCAAGCAGTTGTACCTGCCGGACACGGCGATCCTGGTGACCCGGTTCATGACCGAGGCGGGCGCCGGTGAGGTGATCGACTTCATGCCCGTGACCGGTACGGCGGTCACGCACCGGCACCGGCTGGTCCGCCTGGTCCGCTGTGTGCGCGGCACCATGACCTTCGATCTGGAGATCGCCCCGCGCTTCGACTACGGGCTCATGAAGCACCAGTTGCACATCACCCCGCACGGAGCGGTCTTCGCCGCCAAGGACGGTACCGAACTCACCGTGCATCCCATCCGGGAGCCGGAGGACGAGCGGCTCGCGGACTTCCTGGCGGACGGGGAAGCCGACCTGCGGGTCTCACTGACCCTGGAGGCCGGGCAGCAGCGCGGGCTGATTCTGGAGACGGGTGCCGAGGGACCGCCCAGGGAGGTCCGCCGCGACGAGCACGAACGGCTCTTCGAGGAGACGGCGGCGTTCTGGCGTTCCTGGCTGGCGCAGTCGCGCTACACCGGGCGCTGGCGGGAGATGGTGGAACGATCCGCGATCACGCTGAAGCTCATGACCTTCGCCCCCAGTGGCGCGGTGGTGGCCGCTCCCACGGCGGCCCTCCCGGAGCAGCTTGGCGGCGAGCGCAACTGGGACTACCGCTTCACCTGGATCCGGGACGCCTCCTTCTCCGTGTACGCCCTGCTGGGGCTGGGTTTCACGGAGGAGGCCAGGGCGTTCATCATCTGGCTGGGCGACCGGGTCAAGGAGCGGGCCGGCCGCGACGGGGAGACGGGCCCGCTGAACATCATGTACAAGGTCGACGGCGCCTCCGACCTGACCGAGCGGATCCTCGACCACTGGGAGGGCTACGCGGGTTCCGCCCCGGTACGGATCGGCAACGGCGCCGCCACCCAGCTTCAACTGGACATCTACGGCGAGGCGTTGGACAGCATCTACTTCGCGCACCGGCACGGCTTCCAGGTCGGGCACGGGGGCTGGACCTCGCTGCGGACGGACCTGGAATGGCTGGCCGACCACTGGGACCAGGCGGAGGAAGGCATCTGGGAGACCCGCGGCGGCCGCCAGGACTTCACGTACGGGCGGGTGATGTCGTGGGTGGCGTTCGACCGCGCGCTGCGACTCGCCCAGGCAAAGGGGTGGCCGTCCGCGGCCGGACGCTGGCAGGCCGAACGGGACGCCGTCTACGAGCAGGTCATGGCCAAGGGCTGGAGCGAGGACCGGCACGCCTTCGTCCAGCACTACGGCAGTGAGGTCCTGGACTCCTCGCTGCTGCGCATGGCGACGGTCGGTTTCCTCACCCCGGGGGATCCGATGTGGTCGGCGACCCTGGACGCCATGGAGGAGGAACTGGTCAGCGACAGCCTGGTCTACCGGTACAACCCCGATGCCTCGCCCGACGGCCTGCGAGGCTCGGAGGGCACCTTCTCCCTGTGCACGTTCATGTACGTCGACGCCCTGGCGCGCGCGGGACGGACGAACCGGGCCAGGCTGGTGTTCGAGAAGATGATGGGGTACGCCAACCACCTGGGCCTGTACTCCGAGGAGATCGACCCGACGGGCCGTCAGCTCGGCAACTTCCCGCAGGCGTTCACCCATCTCGCCCTGATCGACTCGGCCATCACGTTGAACGAGGCCCTCCAAAAGCGCTAGTCGGGCGCGGGTGTCCGGGTCAGCCGCCGGTGGCGAATCCCGGGAAGAGCGTCATCCCGCCGTCGACGTACAAGGTGGCGCCCACGACGTAGTCCATGAGGTCGGAGGCGAGGCCGACGGCCGCGTAGCCGATGTCCTCGGGGTCGCCGATGCGGCCGTAGGGGATCAGCCGCAGCAGGTCCTGCCGGGCCTGTGGCGTCTCCCAGGCGCTGCGGTTGATGGGGGTCCTGATGGCTCCGGGGGCGATCGCGTTCACGCGGACCTTCTTCGGGGCGAGCTCCTGGGCCAGCGTCTCCATCATCATCTGCACGCCCCCCTTGGAGGAGGCGTAGTTGACGTGCCCGGCCCAGGGGATGATCTGGTGCACCGAGCTCATGCAGATGATCTTCCCGGCCGCGCGCGACACCTCCGGGACCACTCCGCGGCGCAGGAACTCCTTGGTCGCCTCGCGGGCGCACAGGAACTGCCCGGTGAGATTGACGTCCAGGACCTTCTGCCACTGGGCGAGGGTCATCTCGGTGAACGGCGCGTCCCGCTGCAGTCCCGCGTTCGCGACCAGGATGTCGATCGTGCCGAACTCCTTGACCATCCGGTCCATCATGGCGACGACCTGCTGCTCGTCGGAGACGTCCGCCTGGTGGGCGGCCGCCCGGACGCCGAGGGCGGTGATCTCCTCGACCACCTTCTCGGCCTCCTCGGCACCGGCCACGTAGTTGACCACGACATCCGCCCCCGCCCGGCCCAGGGCGACGGCCGTCGCCCGGCCGATGCCGGAGTTCGCGCCGGTCACCAACGCCTTCTGGCCCCGCAGCAGGTGGGCGGGGACCATCACGCCCTGGGATGTCGCCTCGGTGGAACTCACGATGTCCTGCTCCTCCAGTGCGTGCCCGCTTCCGCCGGGCCCGTCGCCCGGAGGTCCGCTCATCAGACAAGCACCGGGGAAGAACGGCGGCATGCCGTGGCGAACCGCGTTGCGCTGCCCGGCGCACGATGTTCGCCCGGTCGGGGTGCGGGCGGTGCCGGGGGCTCAGCCGAGCCGCTCCAGCAGGTGGTCGCCGACCCGCAGGGCGTTCGCGATGGCCGTCAGGGACGGGTTGACCGCGCCGATGCTCGGGAAGAAGCTGGTGTCGACGACGTAGAGGTTGTCCAGGTCGTGGGCCTTGCAGTTGAGGTCCAGGGCCGAGGACGCCGGGTCGGTGCCGAAACGCACCGTGCCGGCCTGGTGTGCGGTGGCACCGATCGGCATGCCCTTGTGCAGGTAGATGCTGCGGGACAGCAGACGGTGCTCGTGCATGCCCAGGTGGCCGAGCATGTGCTGGAGCTTGTGCCGCAGGCGCCGCAGGCCGGCGATGTTGTTGCCCTCGTCGAGGGTGAGCCGGATCCGGCCGTCGTCCTCCAGGGTCACCCGGTTGTCCGGCCGCGGCAGGTCCTCTCCGCACAGCCAGAAGTCGACGGCGTGATGGGCCAGGACCTCGAAGGGCATGTCCGGGGTGACCGCTCCGGCCCAGCGCGGGGCCTCGCCGTGGATCTGGTCGGCGTCCGACTTGCCGAGCATCTGGATCCCGCCGAGCGGGTACTCCCAGTCGTCCGCGCCCAGGTACCAGTCGTGCAGGGCGAGGGTCTTCTGGAACTGGGTGTCGTTGGGTTCCTTCGAAACGGCCATCAGCGCCAGGTTGTTGTGGCGCATGTAGTGCCGCCCGACCACGTCGGAGCTGTTCGCCAGGCCGCGCGGGTGCCGGTCGTTCGCCGAAGCCAGCAGGAGCGCCGCCGAGTTGACGGCCCCGCACGCCACGACCACGAGGTCGGCCGAGAACCGGGCCTCCCGCTCGCCCGGGAGCTGGGCGACGACGCTGGTGACGCTGCGTCCGCTGGTGTCGGTCTCCAGCCGGGTCACCCGGGCGTTGGTGAACATGTCCACGTTCGGGTGCCGCAGCGCCGGCTCCACGCAGATCACCTGGGCGTCGGACTTGGCGCGGACCAGGCAGGGGAAGCCGTCCACGCGGTTGCAGCGGATGCAGGCGCTGGAGTGGGTGGCCCGGCCGTCCTCGTCCTGCGTGAGGTCGACCCCGATGGGGAGGTGGAAGGGGTGCAGTCCCTGCTTCTCCAGGTCCAGGCTCAACTGCTCGATGCGCGGCTCGTGTTCGACCGGAGGGTAGGCGTACTGGGCGCTGCAGGGCCCTTCCCAGGGGTCCTCGCCGTGCCGGCCGTGCACCAGGTAGAGGTGCTCCGCCTGGGTGTAGTACGGCTCCAGATCGTCGTAACCGAGGGGCCAGGCCGGGGAGATGCCGTCGTGGTGGCGGAGTTCGCCGAAGTCCTCGGGGCGCAGCCGGAACAGCGCCGCGCCGTAGAACTTGGTGTTCCCGCCGACGTAGTAGTTCACCTCGGGCGGGAACTCGTTGCCGTGCCGGTCCAGCCAGAACTCCGGGGCCCGGTACTTGGCCTTCACGAAAACGGCGGTGGAGTCCCAGTTGTCGCGTTCACGCGGGAGGTAGTCGCCGCGTTCGAGGACGAGCACCCGTTTGCCGGACGGGGCGAGGCGGTGGGCCAGGGTGCCGCCGCCGGCACCGGAGCCGATGACGATGACGTCGTACGCGGGCAGGGCGTCCATGGCAACCACCGTCCTTGTTCGCGTGGTCTGCGCCCGGTGCGGGTTCTTGCGGGTCCCCTTCTTCGAACGTACGCGCCGTATGAGGGTGCGGCACCCGGAGCGGGCGCCGCACCGGCACGGTCACAGCACGGCGATCGGGTTCACCGGGGAGCCGGTCGCCGCCGGAAGCCGCAGCGGGGCGATGACGCACAGGAAGTGCCAGCGCGCCTGCTGTTCGCACAGCGGTACCAGTTCCTCGAAGTCCAGCCAGTCCAGCAGGTGCAGCCCCATGGCGTTGACGGCCAGCACATGCACGGGAAACCCGACCTCGGCGACCGCGCTCGGCGCGGCGTCGCTGTTGCCGTCCGAGCCCAGGACCGACACGCCCCGCTCGGCCAGGAAGTCCATCGCCGTCGGATGCAGGCCCGCCCGGGCCCGCGTCACGTCCCAGGGCCCGAGGGTACGGCGCCGCAGGCGGTGCCCCACCCGCACGAACAGCAGGTCACCCGGTTTGACCGTGGTCTCCTGGACGGTCTCGGCCGCGGCGAGGTCCTCGGCGGTCACCTGGTCGCCGGGATCGAGCCAGGGCACCCCGCGCAGCCGCGGGAGGTCCAGCAGGACACCGCGGCCGACGATGCCGTCCCGCACCAGGTCGAGGGTGAGCGCTCCGGCACCGTCAGGTGTCACGGTGCTCGACGGGACGCCGCCGTACAGCTCGCCGTCGAAGATCACGTGGCACAGCGCGTCGAGGTGGCTGTCGACGTCGCCGTGCACGTTCATGGCGAACCGGTCGCGGGCGAACACGAGGCCGGGTGCGGCGGTCTCCTCCCGGTGCGTGGGCGCCGTCATCCGATGGGACGCGGGCTCCGGACTGTCCGGTGCGGACCGGGTCTCGACGGTCGCGGCGAGCGACACGGTGCGCCCGCACCGGACCTCGGCGGCCGCCGCCACGACCCGCTCCGGCGTCAGCCGGTCCAGCGCGCCACGCCGTACCGCCCCACCGTCGTGCGCCCGGCCACGCAGCCGGCGGTACAGCTCGCGGAAGGCCGCCTCGGACAGGGGCCGCGCTGTCGGGGGGCGGAAGGGTGCGGGCGGGTCCGGGGCCATCGGGAAACCTCCTGCTCCTGTCGGCGCTGCTGACGACACCGAATCATCCGGAAGGCCGGGCCACCCGCCGGGCGCGGGCGGACTGCGCCGATCGGCCGCACGCGGCCGGGCCCCGGACAGCTGGATTCCCGCACACCCGGCTCCCCGCGCACCTGGCTTCCCCGCGCACCTGGCTTCGCCGGGTGCGGGCGATGTGTGCGCGCCATCGGCGGGCCAGGAGGAGTGTCAGGGTCTCAGGCGGCGAGGATGCTGATGCCGTCGCCGAGGAGTTTGAGGCCGAACACGAAGAACAGGACGGCCATGACGGCGACGTTGTGCCGCGCGGCCCACTCCCGCCAGTCGGCGAGGATGCCCTGGGCGCGTCGGCCCGTGACCAGGTAGACGGCGAGTGGTGCGAGCACTCCGAGGGACGCGATGGCCACGAAGATCGCGAGTGCTCCGATCTGCTGGGGCACGGGGATCCCGGCGGAGCTGATCGAGGCGCCCGCGGCGATGGTCAGGGGGGCGTTCTTGAGATTGGCCGCCGAGAGCAGCAGCCCCAGGCCGAACGTCTTGACGGGGGTGAAGCGGTCGATCGCCGCCATCCACTTCGGAAGCTGTGCCTGGGTGGCGTCCTTGGGGCGGCGCCGCCACCGGCCGGCGCCGAAGAGGGCGAGCAGTGCGCCCAGAACGACTTTGAGGGCTCCGACCCAGGTGGCCGGGTGCCTAGGGGCCGAGGCGCCGCCTGTTCCGCCCACGACCAGCGTGATCGCGCCGAGCGCCGCGAGCCCCAGGACCCATCCGAGGGCGAAGAGCGGTCCGTTGAGACGCCCCCGCGGGGTGGCCAGGACGAGGATGACCGCCACGATCGGCAGGGGGCTGACCGCGACACCCGCGGCCAGGCCCAGCACGTCCCCGACGGCGTGTCCCACTGCGGCCTCCGGCGGGGGGAGAGACGGTGAGCCCGAGCGGACCGCCCGTGCCGATCGGCTCGAAACCGGCGTGCCCGGCCCTGGTACGGGCGTGGCCCGCTCCGCCATCGTGGGGCTCTCCGGGGCCGCGGGCCATCGGCCGGCGGCGAACGGGTGACCTGGTCACCGGCCCCGGAGGAGTCCGGTGGCGTGCTGATCCGAACGACACCCCTAGCCCCGCCGGTGAAGTGGGGGCGCGCCGGTCCAGGCGTCCGGGCGGGGCGTCAGTACCGCGGAGACGACCGCACCGGACGAGGCGGCCGTGTCAGCGGTGAAGCGCAGGCGGCCGACGCCGAGTTGTCGCAGTGCCGGACCGTGGTCGACGGCGACGACGAGGCAGACGGCGAGCAGCAGGAGTCGCCACAGGGTCATCACCGGACGGCGCAGGGCGCGGGGCAGCTCCGCCAGGGAGGCGTGCAGGCGCTCGCAGTGGAACGGGACGTGGCGCTGCTCGTCGGCGAGGATCCGCCCCGCCACGTCCGAGGTGAGCGGGTCGTCGGTGCCGTCGCGCAGGGCCTGGTAATAACGCAGTGCCACCACTTCCGCGATCATCAGCACCAGCAGTTCCATGCGCAGGCCCATGAGGCGCCGCAGCCGTACGAAGACCGCGTCGCTCCAGTGGCCGCTCAGCGTCGGTACACCGCCCGCGGCCAGCAGCCGGGCGAGCAGGCGGGCGTGGTTCTGCTCCTCGGCGACGAAGAGGCGCACCGCCTGTGCGTAGTCGCTGTCGCCGGCCTCCTCCGCTTTGCCGACGAGGTTGGCGCCGTCACCGTCCTCGCCGACCTGGAAGCGCTGGATGCCGGCCCACACCGCCGGATGCAGGGTCGGGCGCTGCGCCCAGTCCGGGTCACCCTGGGTGCGCCTGCGCTCAAGCTCGTCCTCGAACCGCCTTGTCCACTTGGCGAAGCCGCCCGTATCCACCCGTCTCCCCTCTCCGGGGCACAGCCACGGTGCACCCCGGAGAGGGACGACGCCGACGGGCGCCGAACCGTTCCGCCGCCGCGGTTCTACGGGGCCGGCTGGTAGGTCACGGTCCTGCCGGGGCACGCCCCCGCGAGTTGGTCGAGCGCTTCGAGTTCCACGGCGTCCGCGGTGAGTCCCCAGCGGAGTTTGGTCCCGACCCATTCCGAGATGTACCGGCACGTGACTTCGGCCGTCGGCGGCAGCCACTGGGCCGGGTCCTGGTCGGCCTTGCTGCGGTTCGCGGCTGCCGAGACGGCGACGAGGGAGGTCGGAGCGTCCAGGTCGTTCGCGTAGGCCTCGCGCCGCGCGGCCGTCCACTGCGACGCCCCGGAGTCCCAGGCCTCGGCCAGCGGCACCATGTGGTCGACGTCCAGGGCGGCGGCCGAGGTGATCCACTTGGAGTCGTAGTACGACCACCAGCGCCCTCCGGACAGCTTGCAGCCCGGAAGGACCTGGGGTGGGTCGATCGCCTCCGCGAGAAGCACCTCGGCCCGGGTGTTGCAGCCGTCGGCCGGGTTCTTGCCCGCGTTCCAGTGCTTGAAGCTCGTGCGCTGGTACCCGTCCCGCACCTCCGCGGCGACGGGCAGTTCATGAACGGCCGCCGCGAGGGTGACGGTGTACGCCGGGGCGTCGTGGTCCTGCGCTTGGGCTGGAGTGGGTGCCATGAAGGGCACGACGAGGAGTGCGACCGCGAGGGCGGCCCGCCTGAGGTTCTTGATCACGTCAAGCAGAGTTGACGCTGGATACCTCGTTCGAGGGATCCGACTCGAATGAATGAGCCATACGGACGCCCTGGTTCACCGTACAGGTGTGCCAACGGAACGTTCCGCCCGCGGCCGCCCCGGTCAGACCCCTGTTCGGGCGCACTCCCGGCCCCAGACATGCGGCTGGTGTTAATAATGGACCGTGAAGAGGCGTTTTGGCCTAGTCAGAGCGTCGGCGGACCCCGCCGGCGCCGGGACGGCCCCGCCCGCCCCGGGCGAACCTCGTCGCTCCCCGTTCAGCGTCCGCAGCCTCGCCGGTCAGGTGTTCGTGCTGCAGCTGGCCCTCCTGATCCTGTTCGGCGTGGCGGCGGTCACGGCCCTGGTGCTGCAGGCTCAGGGAGCAGGCGTGCAGGAGGCGCGGGAACGCTCTCTCGTCGGCGCCGAGACCTTCGCGAACGCTCCGGGCACGCTCGCCGCGATGCGGTCCGCCGACCCGAGTGCGCTGCTGCAGCCGAGGGCGGAGGCGGCGCGCAGGAGGTCGGGGGTCGACTACATCGTCGCGTTCAGCCCGGCCGGGTACCGGTGGACCCACCCCGACCCCCGGCTGATCGGCAAGCACGTCACCGGCACCTTCGCCGAGGCGCTGGCCGGGCACCCCCACACCTCCACGTTCGGCACGCCCGTCGGCCAGGCCGTGGATTCGACCGTCCCCGTCTTCGACAGCCACGGCAAGGTCGTCGGGCTGGTGGCCGTGGGCATCACGGTCAGGAGCGTGCACCAGCGGATGGCCGGGCAGCTGCCGCTCCTGTTCGGCGCCGCGGGCGGCGCGCTGCTGCTGGTGGCGGGCGGGTCGGCGCTCGTGAGCCGGCGGCTGCGACGGCAGACGCGCGGCCTGGAACCTGCCGAGCTCCGGCGGATGTACGACCACCATGACGCGGTGCTGCACGCGGCCCGCGAGGGCGTGCTCATCGTCGACGAAGGCGGGCGGCTCGTGCTCGCCAACGACGAGTCGCGTCGGCTGCTGGGCCTGCCCCCGGGCACCGAGGCGCGACGGGTAGCCGACCTGGGCCTCGCACCGGTCCTCACGGAGCTGCTGCTGTCGGGGCGGTCGGTGACGGACGAGGTGCACGCGGTCGGCGAACGTCTGCTCGCGGTGAACGTACGGCCGACCGCACCCTACGGCGGTCCCGCGGGCAGCATGGTCACCCTGCGCGACACCACCGAGCTGCAGGCCGTCACCGGCAAGGCCGCCGTGGCCGAGCGCCGGTTGCGGCTGCTCTACGACGCCGCGACCAGGATCGGGACCGCGCTCGACATCGTCCGCACCGCCGAGGAACTGACCCGGTTCGCGGTACCGCGGTTCGCCGACTACGTCAGCGTCGATCTGGTCGACTCGATCCTTCAGGGCGGGGAGCCGCAGGGCACCCTGATGCGCCGGACGGCCGTCACCGGCCTCCACGAGGAGCATCCGCTGTACCCGGTCGGCCAGCTCATCGACTTCGGCGCCGAGACCCCGCAGGCGATCGGGTTCGGCACCGGTGAACCCGTGCTGGAGGCGAACCTCCCC
Organism: Streptomyces filipinensis; assembly: GCF_014649495.1. GTDB lineage: Bacteria > Actinomycetota > Actinomycetes > Streptomycetales > Streptomycetaceae > Streptomyces > Streptomyces filipinensis. The sequence goes on from NZ_BMTD01000032.1 coordinate 28,466, forward strand.
GCGCTGACCGGATGGCAGGAGGACGACCCCGTCAACGCGCGCCGGATCATCGCCCACGGCATCCACTCGATGATGGTGATCCCGCTGCGCGCCCGCGGCATCCTCATGGGCGTGGCCAGCTTCTGGCGCTCCGAGCGGCCCGATCCCTTCGAGGAGGAGGACGTGGCGGTCGCCGAGGAGCTGGTGGCCCGGGCCGCGCTCGCCATCGACAACGCCCGCCGCTACACGCGTGAGCACACCACGGCCGTCACCCTGCAGCGCAGCCTGCTGCCGCGCGGTGTCCCCGACCAGACGGCGCTCGACGTGGCGTACCGCTATCTGCCCGCGCAGGCCGGCGTGGGCGGGGACTGGTTCGACGTCATCCCGCTGCCGGGCGCCCGGGTGGCACTGGTCGTCGGTGACGTGGTCGGGCACGGGCTGCACGCGGCGGCCACCATGGGCCGGCTGCGCACCGCCGTGGACAACCTCTCCGCACTCGACCTGCCCCCGGACGAGCTGCTGGTCCGCCTGGACGAGCTGGTGAGCCGTATCGACAGCGACGAGACGAGCGAGCAGCCCGGGGCGGGCATCACCGGAGCCACCTGCCTGTACGCCGTCTACGACCCGGTCGCCGGCCAGGTCACCGTGGCCCGGGCCGGCCATCCCGGCCCCGCCGTCGTGCTGCCCGACGGCACCGTCTCGTTCCCCGACGTACCGGTCTTCCCGCCCCTCGGCCTGGGCGGCGGCCTGCCGGTCGAGTCGGCACACCTGGTGCTGCCCGAGGGATCGCGGATCGTGCTGTACACCGACGGGCTGGTGGAGGACCGTGACCGGGACATCGACACGGGCCTTGAGCAGCTGCGCGCCGCGCTGACCGCCGCCACGGACCGTACGCCGGAGGAGACCTGCGCGGACGTCCTCGGCGCGCTGCTGCCCGCCCGGCCCAGCGACGACATCGCCCTGCTCGTGGCGAGGACCCGCCTGCTGCCCGCCGAGCGGGTCGCCACCTGGGACGTGCCGCCCGACGCCGCGGCCGTGGCACCGGTCCGCGCCGACTGCGCCCGGACCCTGGAGGCCTGGGGCCTGCGGGACATCGGGTACGCCACCGAGCTGATCCTCAGCGAGCTGATCACCAATGCCATCCGCTACGGCTCCCCGCCCGTCCAGGTCCGCATGCTGTACGACCGCTGCCTGATCTGCGAGGTCTCCGACGGCAGCAGCACCTCCCCGCACATGCGGCGGGCGGCCCCCACCGACGAGGGCGGCCGCGGCCTGTTCCTCGTCGGCCAGTTCGCCGAGCGCTGGGGCACCCGCTACATGGCCCGCGGCAAGGTGATCTGGAGCGAACAGGCGCTCCATGACGGTCAGGGGGAACCAGGTCCCGAGGCGGTCGAGGACCTCCTCGACCAGTGGGACGACTCCGCCCTGTGAAGAAGGGGGCGGCGGGGCCGGGATGACCCCGAGCCCGCGCCCCGCCTTCGGCGCGGGGCGTGATCACGGGCACGCTCAGCGGGCCGCCCAGGTCAGCACCGCCGTCACCAGGAACACGACGACCGCCGCGAGCCAGACCACAAGGCGTGCCGGCCCCGAAGCCCCGGCCGGCGCCCACTCCCCTCCCTCCCGTGACAGCAGCGCGTCCGCGAACGCCTGAGCGGTGGGGGGCCGGTCCCCGGGCTCCACGGACAGCGCGGCACGCAGAAGGACGTCGATGCCGTTCGGCACCCCGGGCCCCCGGGGGACCGCCGGCAACACGGGTGCCCGCTCCGTCGCAGGGACCGCACGACCGCCCGGACCGAACGGCTTCTGCCCGGTGAGCAGTTCGAACGCGACGGCACCGAGGGCGTACACATCGGCCCGGCCGTCGAACCCGCCCGTCTGGAAGGCCTGCTCGGGAGCCATGTACGCGGGAGTGCCCGTGGTCACGGTCAGCCCCGACGCGTCGGCCAGCCGTTTCGCGCTGCCGAGGTCCGCGACGAGTACGGCGGGAGGCGTGCGGCCGGCGTCGAGCAGGAGGTTCGACGGCTTGACGTCGCGGTGGACGACGCCCGCGTCATGGAGCACCTGGACGGCGTATCCGGCCTCGGCCGCCAGCCGGAGCGCCTCCGCGGGCCGGCAGTGCCCGATCTTCTCGGCCAGCGTGCCGCCACGGACGTAGTCCATGACGAAGTAGGGCCGGTCGTCCTGCACACCGACGTCGTGGACCCGTACGACGCGGGGGCTGGAGATCCTGCGGAGCAGCTTCGCCTCCGCCAGGAACCGTTGTCGTACATCGGCGTTCGACGCCCAGTTGTCGGCCAGCACCTTGACCGCGACATCCGTGTCGAGCTCGGGATCGTATGCTTTCCAGACGGTGGCGAACGAACCGGCTCCCAGCCTCTCCTCAAGGAGATAACGGCCTAGCTTCTGCATGTGGCGACATTGTGCCCGAGGCCATGGGACGGGGAACTCCGGGTGGGGCCGGGGGGATCCGGGTCGGATGCGAACGCCGGACACGAACGGGGGGCGGCAGGGTGATGGAAGAGGATGAGCTGACACAGCTCGTGGCGTCCGCCCAGGCGGGTGACCGGGCGTCCCTGGACCGCCTCCTCGTCAGGCTCCGCCCCACGGTCCTGCGCCGCTGCTCCAGGTTCCTCCCGCACCACGCCGACGCCGAAGAGGCCGCGCAGGACGCCCTGTTGTCCATCAGCACCCATCTGCACGACTACAGCGGGCGGGGCGCCTTCCTCGGCTGGGTGACCGTGATCGCCTCGAACGCCGCCCGGTCCACGTACCGCTCGATGCGCCGGCGCGCGGAGGACAGTCATCCGGTCCTCCCCGAGGGCACCGACCCCCGGACGACCAGCGTCATCGCGGGAACCCGGCTGGATCTGATGGAGTCGCTGGCCGCGCTCGAAGAGCGGCATCCGGCCCTGGTGGAGTCCTTCGTGCTGCGCGACCTCGGCGACCTGACCTATCTTCAGGTCGCCGAGGTCACCGGCGCGCCCCTGGGCACGGTCAAGGACCGCATCCATCAGGCCCGTCGCTTCATGCGCGACCGCCTCGCCCTTCAGCCGGACTAGGGCAGGGTGGTGCTGTCGTGCGGGCTCGTACGATCGTCGCCATCCTGGCGGCAGCCGTCGGACTCGGCCTGCTGACCGGGCGGTTCGTGCTGCCCGCTCGCTCCGCTACGGCCACCCCCGCGGCGACGCCCGGCGCCGCCGCGTCCTCGCCGCGTGACGGCTCTCCCCCGCCGAAGCCCGCCGCCGGGCCCATGACGGAACGGCACCTGCTGGCGGCGGCCGCGTTCAGGAAGGCCGGCATCACCCGCCGCGTCTACGTGCGGGACCGTGTCGGCGACGGCAGGTACGCCAACGCGGTCTGCGCCGGCGAGAAGACCCTCAACGAGACCCTGGGCGGGCCGGACGCGCACTTCCGCGGGTTCGCCACGAGCAGGGACACGGACCCCGACGACCCCACGCTGGCGGTGCACATCGAGGACCAGGTCGCGCACGAGGTCGCCGCCGACGCCAGGAGCCCGGCACTGGCCCAGAACTTCGCCGAGCGCCTGCTGCTGGAGGAGGTGCCCTGCCAGGAGGAACCGGCCGGCCACTGGGTCTACGGGCCGACGCACACGATCACCGTCGCACCGGGCATCACCGCGAGCTGGATGGGCACCTACGACGGCGACCTGAACACCACAGGGACCGCACCACGGGGCAAGGAGCCCTGTGGAGGCATCGCCGTACTCCGGAACGGCTCCCACTTCGGCGTGCTGGAGGTCGACGCCTGCCTGGGCACGGCGGCGACGACGCGGATCGTCCGTGCGGCCGTGACACAGCTCTGACACCGCCTCGAACGACGGCGACAGAGGTGAGGTGGATCACACAGATCGCGGCGGACCGGCATCCAACATCTCCCGTGGGGCCGGCATCTCCCAGGTGTACGAGGACGCGAACCGCGTCACGACCAGACAGGAGATGAGATGTTCGAGGTGCTCGACAACCAGGCAGCCCGCAAGAAGTCCTCGCGTCGCCGCCGTACCGCGGGCGCGGCCGCCCTGGCCGGTGCCGCCCTGATCGCGGTCGGCATCGGCGCGCAGCCCGCTGCCGCCGGCGCGGACACGGACGCTGCGAGCCGGTCGGCCATCGCGCGTACCGCTGAGCCGGGCCTCGGCTCCGGCAACCTGATGCAGAGTGAGGACTTCTTCCAGCAGGGCCTGGCCCCGGTCGGCGCGACGGTGGACCTGACCGGGAAGCAGGCCCTCTCGGCATGCTCCGGCGAGGAGACGATGCGCACCCTGACCAAGGGGAAGGCCGCCGCCTACGCCGACGTGACCTGGAAATTCGACACCAGGGCCGTCTCGCTGACCGAATCCGTCGCGGAGGGCTCCGGCGACACGTCGGCGGTCTCGTACGAGAAGCGGCTCGACGAGCTGGTGCGCGGCTGCCAGAACGAGCCGGCCGGTCACTGGCACTACGGCACGGGACACGCGATCACCGTCCGGGCCGGCGAGGGCCGTTGGTACCCGGCCTTCAACGGCGGCGGCAAGGTCACCGGCGGTGTCGCGGTGATCCGCAGCGGTCACCGGTTCGGCATCGTCGAGCTCTCCGGTCAGCCCAGCGACGACCCCGGCTCCATGGAGGGCATCGCCGCCGCCGCCATCAACCGGCTGGCCGGCTGATCCCGCCGCCCGGGCTGCTCCTGCCCTCGCCCCCGGAAGGGAGCGAGGGCGGCGCGAGGAAGCGGGGGGAGTACCTCTACGGGAGCGTCGCGGGTGGGTCCGCTGCCGGGGGCGGTGTTCGGGCTACTGCACGTCCACGAAGTCACCGGTCGCCTTGACGGGCGGGGTGGTGGAGGTCCCCGCGAAGTTCCAGCGCCAGTAGCCGTCTTCGGCGGCGGGAACCGTGGTCGTCAGGCTGCCGGTGCCGGAGGTGTACACGGTCTTGACGGTGGTGTACGTCGTCGTACCGGCCTTGCGGAACTGGAGCCTGACGGGCTGATTGGTGTACCCGAAGTAGGCGAGATTGTCCCAGTCGGCCCGGGTGAGCTTGCCGGTGACGGTGAGGGTCTTGCCCTTGGCCACCGGCTCCGGGCCCGCGTTCACGGTGAGTTGGGACTGCCGCTGCAGACGGGTCGTGGTGTAGCTCGCCGTACGGGTCAGGGTGTCGTCATTGGCCACCGCCTGCACGCTCACCTTCCAGGTGCCGGCGTGGGCGTTGGTGAGCGCGGTGCCGCCGTACCTCCAGTCCGGTTCGAGGGAGAACGTCTGCGAGCAGGTGGACGTGGTGGCACTTGAGGCGACGCAGTCCGCGTGGGAGTAGTACTGGTCCGACTCGATGCGGTCGTCGTACGCCTCGTAGGGGTTCGTCCCGTCCGGTCCACGCCACAGGAGGAAGTCCGCGTCCTGGATGCCCGACGGATGGGTGAAGGTCCCTGAGACCGTGACCGTCTTGGCGTAGAGACCGACCACGATGTTCTTGCCACCGTCGAAGAGGACGTTGCTGATCTGGACGTCGCTCTGGGTCTCGTCCGCGTGGGCAGCCGGGACGGCGAAGCCGGCCAGCGCGGTGACGGCGCTGAGGACGGCAAAGGCGGCGCGCTTGCGCATGCATCTCCTTCATGAGGGGGAGAGGGGGGAGCCGCCGGCGGGGCACGGCGGGTCCGCAGTATCAAGCGCACCTGCATGCTCAAACGTCACACCGAGGAGACCGGGTGAAATAGTAGCCATGGATATAGTCGCCATGTACTCTATTCGCCATGAGCAAGGGTTCTCCGGGCCCCACGCCCGGCTTCCTGGTGTGGCGGCTCGCCAACAAGTGGCGCGTCGCGGTCGATCGCGCGGTGGCTCCACTGGGCCTGACCCACGCGCAGTACTCCGCGGTCGCGTCGCTGCACGGCATGCAGCGCGCCGGTGAGCGGCCCAGTCAGCGTCAACTCGCCGACCACACCGGCCTGGAGGCGCTGTACGTCTCGAAGCTGGCGCGGGCCCTGGAGTCCGCCGGACTGATCGAGCGCACCCGCGACCCCCGCGACCCGCGGGCCGTGCAACTCGCCCTCACCGAGCGGGGACAGGCCGTCACAGAGCAGGCCATCGCGGTGGTCCAGCGGCTGCTCGAAAGCCTGCTGGAGCCACTGGGCGGCCTCGACGCCCCGCGGACACGCGCCTTCACCGACGAGTTGACGACCCTGCTCGACGCACCTCTCGCTCCATCCGTACCGAACGACGAGAGCACTCAGGGGACACCATGACCACCACCGCAGCCACCACGACCGCGTCCACTTCGACCGCGGCCGTCGCCGACGCCCGTGCCCTCGGCCTGGCCCACTACGCCGCCCGAGGCGTCCTGGAGCACGTCCTGGCCCGGCACGGCACCACGTTCCAGCAGCAGATCGCCCTGCGCGCCGCCATCGCCGCCGGCACCCCGCAGACGCCGGACGATCTCGTCACCCAGGTCCAGGCCTCCCTCAAGGCCGACCCGGCCGACATCCGCGCCACCGTCGCGGAGTTGCTGGTCAAGCGGCTGCTCACCGCGGACGGCGCGCACCTTCGCCCCACGGCTGCGGGGCGCGAGCTGATCGCCGCCATCAGCGCCGAGACCGCCCCTCTCACCGCCCGCGTCTGGGGCGGCATACCCGCAGCGGACCTGGCCGCCGCCGGCCGCGTCCTCGCCCTGGTCACCGAGCGTGCCGACGCGGAGCTCGCGGCGCTGACGGGTCATCGGTCCTGAGCCGGCGGCCGCCGACGAAGGTGCCGACGCGCGGGTCGTCCGTCGCCGCCGTAGCGGACGTCCGCGCCCTGGACGGCGTCGGTCGGCGGCCGGGGGCGGCCCCCGGGCGCCGGGGGGCCACGCAAAGGCCCCGGACCGGGGACGGTCCGGGGCCTTTGGCATCCACTTCTCACATGAAGACAAACGGCCATGACGGCCGGACGGGCGACGGGCCGGTGGCCCTGGCGCCGGGACCCGATGCGGTGAGCCAGGTGCCCCGGCTACCGATCGTGACCGCAGTCGGAACCGACATGGGTGATCTGCGCACCTGGACTGCCCTCACCATTGACCAGGTTGCCGAGCAGGCCGTTGGCGATGCCCACCTCACCGAGGAGGTCGAGATCCAGGTCGTGCGACTTGCACCCACCGCCGCCATACATGGGTACCGCGGCTTGCGCGGTGGCGGTGCCGGTGGCTATGAAGCTCACGCTAGCGATGACCGCGGCCGCGACAGCGGCCTTGGAGAGCTTGCGCATTTCTCCTCCTTGGGGCGAGTGGAGCGCACCGTGACAAAGATCCATTCAGCGCTCATTTCGGAGGCTAATCCGACCTGCACCACGGCGCTCTTCCGGTGGCGCCATCCGGGGGCACCGGGGGTCACCCATTCGACTCTGCTGGTTAATGCCTGGCCCCTGCGTGTGTCGACGGTCATGCAATTCCCCACCTGGGGCGTGTTGGGCGTCACGTATTTCCCCACCCGTACGGTCACATGTCCCCATGGGAATCGCGGAAGGGGGCTCGGAGGGTACCGGAGCCGGTCCGTCTACGAGTCGTGCAGCCAGATACGCAGCGGACCCACGGGCTCGAAGCCATGGCGGATGGCAGCCATCAGGTCGTCGCCCTGCTCGTAGCCGACTACTGGCAGGGTGGGAAACAGCCGGTGCACCGCGCCCAGTACGACCGGCCAGGCCACGTCAGGGCCGCCGTCCAGCGCGAAGACATTGGTGATTCCGACCACGTGGTTGCTGCGGCTAGCCACCGCCCCGGCGACCACTCGGCCGCTGGCGGACTGCCCGGCGAGCACGAAGGTGGCTGAGTCGTCGAGCAGTTCGGGCCGGAAGAGGTCCGCATTGCCGTTGCCGTCGTCCCACGCGAGCGCCCACGCGCGCAGCGTGTCCGGGGCGCCCACCACATACCAGTCAAGGTCCGACGTAAGGGCGGGCGCACCTGCCGGGCGGTGGATCCACTGCGCCTCGAACAGCACCTGAAAGCCGGCCTCCGTCAAGTCGAGGTCGGCGAAGCTGTCCTTGACCGAGGCGCCGGGTGTGGCGGTGTCGATCCGAGTCGCCAGCGCGGCCCGGTCAGCGTGCGGCACCAGCGTCACCGCGTCGGGGTAGTAGAGCGGCGTGCGAGCCGGAGCGGCCCATGCTTGTGGTCCGAATTCGCTGGCCAAGCCGTGCGATCGAGCCATCGCCGCGCACCACTCGGCGTTGTTGCGGGCGGCGGCTTGGACCAGGAGCTGCTTCGGTGTACTCACGATTGCTGATCATGACGCGTCCGGCTCGGACCGGCGAACGGCTTTCCTGCTCGCAAGAGAGATGCCCCCGAAGGCCCCTTGGCCAGCCACCCCAGGTGGGGAATTGCGTGACCGTAGCGCTGGGGAATTACATGACCGTCCACAGCGTGAGGCCCGTCGCCGTCAGGCGGCGGGCCTCAGTGCTTCGAAGCGGGAGGTGCGGGCGCCGATTCGTGGTGTGCCGCTGGTCCATTTGTCGAGCCGGGAGAGGTTCACCGCGGCTGCGGCGAAGAGGTGCTGGAGGTGCGTCTTGGGCTGGCCGCGGTAGCGGGACCTGTCGGTGCGGCGGAGGCGAAGACCGCGGTCATCAGCCTCACACCGTCCACGCCGACCTGCGTCGTCCAGGCCCGCTGTTTGTCCTTGCTCCTGGGCAGCCGGGCTTCCTCGACCCGGTGGCCGTAGCGGTTGAACCCTTCCAGCTCGACCCGGCCAGCCAGCCAGTCCGGCGCCACGGCCGCGATCGAGTTCAGGGCCGACCGCAGACTCTCCCCGACCAGCGCTAGCCGGTTGAGTCCTGTGATCGCTCCCAGCACCTTCGCGGAGTCGGTCCGCTGCCGTCCCGCGGTCTTCAGTAGCCCGCGTTCCCTGGCCAGCCGCAGGACGAGATCGAAGACCTCCCCGGCCTTCTCGCCTGACAGCAGCCGGGACCGGAACTCGCTGAGTACCGAGTAGTCGAACCCGGTGTCCATCAGCTCCAGGCCGATCGCGTACTTCCAGTCGATCCGCGTGCGCACTGCATCTGCCGCCTGCCTATCGGACAGCCCCTCGGCGAACTGCAACACCGTGACCAATGCCAACACACCCGGTGCCACAGCAGGGCGCCCCCGCTCGGGATACAGGTGGGTGAACGCTTCACCCTAGAAGACCTCGGCGAACTCCTCTCGCAGCCGCATCGCGAAGGAGCCGCGAGGGCCCCGGGCCCCCTTCGGGGCCGCCGGTCAGGGGTGCCGGCTACGGGTTCAGTACGACCTTTCCGGCCACCGTGCCGGACTCGGCCAGCCGCAGGGCGTCCGCGACGCGGGTGAGCGGCAGTTGGGCGGCGATCTGGGCGGTGACCTCCCCGCGCTGGAGGGCGGCGAAGACCTGCGTGAGGTCGGCGCGGAGCCGGGCGCGGAACCGGTTCCTGGCCAGGGCCCGGCCGGCCCAGACGTTGAAGAAGAAGGCGCGACGGCGATTGGGCAGGGCGTTCCACAGCCATACCCGCCCGAGGAGTTTCAGTACGGGCCACTGCTTGGAGCCCTCGGCGTCACGGGTGGAGGCGCTGCCGTACGACACGAGCGTGCCGCCGGGGGCGAGCAGGCGCCAGGAGTCGACGATGCCGCGTCCGCCGACGTGGTCGAAGACGGCGTCCACGCCGCGGGGGGCGAGGGCCCGGATGCGTGCGGCGACGTCGTCGGCGCGGTAGTCGACGGGGACGACTCCCCGCTCCCGCAGGGCGTCGTGGTGGCGCAGGGACGCCGTGCCGATCACGCGGGCCCCGGCGGCCTGGGCGAGTTGGACCAGGACCGAGCCGACGCCGCCGTTGGCGCCGTACACCACGACCGTGTGTCCGGCGCGGACGCGGGCCTTGCGGTGCAGCATCTGCCAGGCGGTGATGCCGTTGACGACGAGGGTCTCCGCCTGGGCCGCGCCGATCCCGTCGGGCACCGGCACCACGTCCGCCGCGTCGACGAGCACATGGCTGGCCCAGCCGCCCACCTTGACCAGCGCGGCCACCCGGGTGCCGGCCAGGCCCGGCTCGACGCCCACGCCGGTCGCCAGCACCGTGCCGACGAGGTCGTAGCCGGGCACGAACGGGAACGGCGGCTGGTCGTAGTAGCGGCCTCGGCGCATCTGCTGCTCGGCGAAGGACACGCCGGTCGCCTCCATCCGGATCACGACCTGGCCGGGGCGCGGGGCCGGGACGGCCCCGCGCCGGATCCGGAGCCCTTCGGGCTCCACCTTGCCCGGGAGGACGACCTCGACGAGTTCTTCGGTGTGCATGACGACCTCCACTGCCGCTCCGGTGAGTTACTTGCTCTCTTGTTCGTTAGATGTTGTAACTCCGCGAGCACGGGAATGTCAATAACTTCAGTGATAACCTCTAACCATGGTGAGTTCGGAAGCGAAGTCCCCCCGCGAGCGCTACCGCGCCCAGGTACGCGCGGAGATCAAGGAACGTGCGTGGGAGCAGATCGCCGCGGCGGGCGCGTCCGCGCTCTCCCTCAACGCGATCGCCAAGCGGATGGGCATGAGCGGGCCCGCGCTGTACCGGTACTTCAGCGGTCGGGACGAGCTGATCACCGAGCTGGTCAGGGACGCGTACCGCAGCCTCGCCGACACCTTCGGCGCGGCCTCACAGGCCGGTGCCGACGTGGCCGCGCTGGCGCACGCCCTGCGGGGATGGGCCCTGGAGGACCCCCAGCGCTACTTCCTCGTCTACGGCACGCCCGTCCCCGGCTACCACGCGCCCGACGACATCACCGCGATCGCGTCCGAGATCATGGCGACCCTCCTGGACGCCTGCGCCGCCCTGCCGTCCGACGGCCCGGCCACGCCGTTCGACACGCACCTGGAAGGCCACCGGGACTGGGCGGACGGCCATCCCGCCCCGCCCGCGGCCCTCCGCCGGGCCCTGGCCTTCTGGACCCGGCTGCACGGCGCCCTGTCCCTCGAACTCGCCGGCCACTTCACCGGGATGGGATTCGACCCCGCTCAGCTCTTCGCCGCCGAACTGGACGACCTGACCGGCCTGCGGTCCGTGTAGCCGGGCGGCGGGGCCGGCCTGCCGCCCCGGGCGAACGGTCATCCGCAGCCGGACGGTCACGCCCGAGGGGCCCGGGCGGCGGGAGCCGTCCGGACGCCAGCCGTGCCGGGCGTAGACCGTCCTGCGCCCGCGCGTGGCCCGCCCGGCACTCGCGCGGCCCTCGGACGCGGCGGCGCCACACACCCGGCCTTCGGCGACCGCGCGCTCCCCGTAGGGCAGGATCTGCACCGCGGTGGCCTCCGTCGCCGGCAGGCCGCCCGCCGTGCAGTACGCCGTACGGGTGCGGGTGTGCGGCGCGGCCGGGACCGCGGCCGCCTCCTCGCGGGCCGGGCGGACGCCGATCCGGGTCTCCGCCACACGGACGAGGGCGCCCCGGGGCCGGCCCCCGGTCTCGAGACCGCCCACGGCGGGGGCCTCCCGGTCGGGCGACCGGCTCGGGGGGCGGACCGGCGGCTCGGGGCGTTCGAGGCGTCGCCACGCCGAGCCGGCCGCCGGCGAAGGGCCCCGCGAGGGCGCCCGTTCCGCCGCCCGTGGCCGGTCAGGCCGTGGCCTCGGCCGGGGAGGGGGTCTGGGCCGGCCGGTGGGCCACGCGGTGGCGCCGGGCCGGCAGTCCCATCGTCGGGTTGGCGACGCCCCAGGCCGCGCCCTTGCAGACGAGTTCCTTGTAGAGGGCGGCGAGCCGTCCCGTCAGGGCGGCCCGGACGGGACGGTCGTCGGCGGTGACGTACTGGATCAGGCCTTCCCTGCGCCCCAGCGAGACGCACTGGTTGAAGTAGCGGATCGGCACCTTCGGGAGCTTGCCGCCGGTCAGGCGCGCCGCGATGGCGTCGGCCGCCTGCCAGGCGGTGGGGACGCCCGAGGCGCACGACATCCGCAGCGGCTTGTCGCCGGGGCCCGTCACCATGGCCGCGTCGCCGATGGCGTACACGTCCGGGTGCGAGACCGAGCGCATCGTCCGGTCGACCACGATCTGGCCCGAGCCGGTGACCTCCAGGGTGGTGGCCCGCGCGATCGGGTGGACCGCGAATCCGGTCGTCCACACGGTGACCGCGGCGGGGATCGTGCCGCCCCCGGCGGTGCTGACGTGGTCGGAGCCGACGGCGGTGACGACGGCGTGTTCGTGCGCGGTGATGCCGAGCCTGCCGAAGACCTTCCGCAGGTGCCCGCGACCCTTCGGGGAGAGCCAGTCGCCGAGGCCGGCGCGGGCGACGAGGGCGACGTCGAGGTCCGGACGGGCCTCGGCGATCTCGGTCGCCGCCTCCACGCCGGTGAGGCCACCGCCGACCACGACCACGGGTGCTCCGGCGGCCAGGCCGGCCAGGCGCTCGCGCAGCCGGAGCGCTCCGGGGCGGCTCGCGAGCTGCTCGGCGTGCTCGGCGGTGCCGGGGACGCCTTGGTCGTTCCAGCCGCTGCCGAGGGCGTACACCAGGGTGTCGTACGGCAGTTCCTCCGCCCGCCCGGTGCCGTCGGTGCGGTGGACGGTGACGCTCCTGCGGTCGACGTCGACACCGGTGACCTTCGCCAGCCTCAGTTCGACGCCGGTGCCCGCGAACATCTCGCCGAAGGGCCGCGGCCTGAGGTCCTGGCCGGCCGCGAGCTGGTGCATGCGGACGCGCTCGACGAAGTCGGGCTCGGCGTTGACGAGCGTGATGGTGACGTCCTCGCGGTGCAGCCGCCTGGCCAGGCGCCCGGCGGCGATGGCTCCGGTGTACCCGGCCCCGAGGACGACGATGCGGTGCTGCTGCATGTCCCTGCTCCTGTCTCCAGCGGATTCGCTTCAGCGGATTCGCCCCTTGAACCGGGCGGCCCGCCGTTTCCTGACAGGAAGACGATGTGAAGCAGCTCACATCAGGTCAGAAGGCGTCGAGCAGGGGTTCTCCGTGGTCGGTGGCCGCCCACCGCCGGCTCGCGCGCACGAGCTTGTCGGGGTTGACCTGGTTGCGGAACGCGGCGATGCCCTCGGGGGTGATCTCCAGGCACATGACGCCGACGATCCGGCCGTCGAGGACCGCCACCAGGGCGGGGCCGCCGTTGGCGGTGGTGACGTGCAGCGCGGGCGAACCACCGACCAGGGCGCGCTTGGCCGCGCTGGGCTTGAACAGCCCCCGCATGAACGTGGCGACCGCGAGGGCGCCCTCGAACGCCCTCGCGCGGGCCGGGACCTTCCCGCCGCCGTCGCCGATCGCGATGGCGTCCTGGGTGAGCAGCCGTACCAGCGGCTCGGTCCGGCCGCTGGTGGCGGCCACGAGGAACTCGTCGATGACCCGCCGGGCTGCGGCCTCGCTGACCTCGGCGCGGGCCCTGCCGTCCGCGACGTGCTTCTTGGCGCGGTGGAAGGTCTGCTGGCTGGCGGCCTCGGTGAGGTCGAGGATCTCGGCGATCTCCCGGTGCGGGTAGCCGAACGCCTCCCGCAGGACGTACACGGCCCGCTCGCCCGGGGACAGCCGCTCCAGCACGGCCATGACCGCGTACGACAGCGATTCGCGCTGTTCGGCGGTGTCGGCCGGGCCGAGCATCGGGTCCCCGGCGAGGAGCGGCTCGGGGAGCCAGTGGCCCACGTAGGTCTCGCGCCGGGCGCGGGCCGAGGTGAGCTGGTTGAGGCACAGGTTGGTGAGGACCTTCGTCAGCCAGGCCTCGGGCACCTCGATGCGCTCGATGTCGGCGGTCTGCCAGCGCAGGAACGTGTCCTGTACGGCGTCCTCCGCCTCGCTCGCCGAGCCGAGGAGGCGGTAGGCGATGGCCTCCAGGCGAGGCCTGGACGCCTCGAACCGGTCGACGTCGTTCGCGGTCAGGACCATGGCCCGGATCCTAACCCGCGGGGCGAGGCCCCAGCTGGGCTACGGCCGCTTCGCGCCAGGCCGGGCTACGGGCGGCCGGCGGCAGCCTGTTCGGCCGCTCCGGCCTGGTGCAGCAGGAGGCGGGCCAGACCGCGGGCCTCCTCGGGGGTGAGTGCCGCCCAGACTCCCGGCTCGCCGCCCTGGTCCTCGCCCACGTCGAGCGTGATCCGGCCGACGGGACGGTCGGGACGCCCGAGCCACAGACACCGCACGGCTATCCTGCGGCCGCACCTGGTCACGACAGGGGGGTCCAGGCGGTCGTCCCCCGCCGTACGCGTCGTACCCGCCATCACCATCGGTCTCACGCTCCTTCGCCGGCCGGCTCCGTCCACTCGGACACCGGGAACAGCGCGCTGTACGCCCGGATTGTTCCGGGCGTCCCCGGGCGCGGGCGGGCCGCGGGCCGGGCTGTGTGATGATGCGGGCCTGTGAGCGGCCCTGGGGAGGGGCCGAACGGGCTGGATGAGGGGCGGAGTTCGTCGTGGGCGAGGGCGGGCAGTCCATACCGGACGAGGAGTGGGAGCGCTTCCTGCGGGAGGCCGAGGCCGGAACCCGGGACGCGCCCAAGGAGCCGTCGGCCCGAGCCCGGATGGTGGCCCGGCGGCTGCGGGAGGAACCCGGCAGGCCGGACGCCTGGCGCGGTCACGAACCTCCCCGGCGGCGCGGCGGCAAGGGCCGGTACGTGGTCGGTCTGCTGGTCGCGGCCGGCCTGCTGGCCGTGGCGCTGGCACCGGGGCGGGTGACCGGATGGTTCGGGGGCGGCGGCGAGGACGGCCGGGGCACGCCGCTCGCCGTGGAGTCCCGGCGCCCGGACCAGGCGCCGCCGACCGAAGGCGCGGACCAGCGGCCCACCGTGGCCCAGCCGTTCCGGGGTTCCCCCGCGGCACACTGGGGTGACGGGACGGCGGGGATCGGCATGCCCGCGGCTCGGGCGACCGGCTGGATGAGCAAGGCCCAGGTCGCTCAGGCCCTCGGCCGCAGCCGGGACTTCCTCGCCGCGGCCGGCCTGGATTCCGCGGTGCTGGGCGGGAAGCGGCCGGCGAGGGCGATCGCGCTGGTCAACCCCCACCAGCGGGACGTCCAGGACTACCTGGCGGCCGCGTTCCGCGCGCCCAGCCGCACGAACGACCCGCTGCTGCTGTTCAGCCGGTTCGACACGGCGAAGGTCCGGCTCGTCGGGGACGTCGTCAAGACCCGGGGCCGGATCACCTACCGGGAGGGCAAGCGCGGCGCGATCGAGGTGACGGCCGATGTCACCTTCGTCTACCCGGTCGTGCGCGCGGCGGCGGGAAGCGACGACGTCGAACGCACCATCGTGCGCCGGGAGATCGTCATGAGCTGGGACGACCCGGCGAAGGTGATCACCGAGCCGGGGACGTTCTCGCTGCTCTCCTACAAGGTGGACACCACCAACGGCGGCTGTGGCACCTACACCGGCTATCTCAGCCCCGGGTTCGGCACCGAACGCGCGACCGCGAGCCCCGACGGCGGGCCGGCCATCGACCCGTACGACCGCAGCACAGCGGTCGGCGCCGGCACGCGGGGCGACGGCGGCACGGCCTGCGGGACGGCTACCCGGTCGTAGCCGGCGACGGGCGCGCGGTGCGCGGCGCCCGCAGCGGTGAGAGGAAGGCCGGCAGGAAGCTCAGCGTCATGCCGGCCGCGCCGATCCACAGGGTGGCCGCCGCTCCGAACGCCGAGCCCAGGGCGCCGCCCAGGACTCCGCCGAGCGGAAGCCCACCCCAGGACACGAACCGGGCCGTCGCGCTCATCCTGCCCAGGAGCCGGTCCGGGGTGAGGGCCTGCTGGACGCTGGACTGGGCCACGACACGGACCACCCCGCCCAGCGAGAGCGCCGAGAGGCCGAGCGCCGCCCCGCACACGCTCCACCCCGGTCGCGCGGCCGGCATCAGGGCGGTCAGCGGGCAGGTGAGGAGCGGGGCGAGCCAGATGACCGGGCCCTGCCCGAGCCGCCGCGCGACGCGGGTGGCCAGCAGGGCGCCCAGCAGCGCGCCGCACCCCATGCCCGACAGCACCAGGCCGACGGCGGACGTCCCGAGGCCCACCCGCCGTTCCAGGAAGACCAGCAGCATGGCCTGGTACATCACCAGGAAGAGGTTGAAGACCGCGTCGCCGAGCACGGTCGCGCGCAGGACGGGCTGCCGGAACACGAACTTCAGCCCCTGGCCGATCTCCTGACGCAGCCGGGGCCGCTCGCCCGCCGCACTCGCCCGCGGCTTCTCCTCGCGCCTGCGGATACGGCTCGCGAGGAGCCCCGAGACGGCCATCCCGGCCGCACTCACCACGAGCGTCCCCGGGCCACCGGCCCAGCCGGCCAGCGGACCCGCCACGGCCGGGCCTCCGATACTGGTCACCGAACGGATCGCGGAGAGCTTCGCGTTCGCCTCGACGAGCTGCCCGCGGCCCACCAGGTGCGGCAGACAGCTGACGTACGCGACGTCGAAGAAGACGGTGAGCACTCCATGGGCCAGTGCGACGGCGTAGAGCCAGCGGATCGACAGCACACCGGCCCACCACCCCGCCGGCACGGTCACGAGCACCAGTGCCCGGGTGAGGTCGGCGCCGGCCATCACCGGACGCTTGCGCATCCGGTCCACCCAGGCTCCGGCCGGCAGCCCCACCAGCAGCGACCCGGCCGTGGTCAGCGCGGAAAGCAGTCCGACCTGGAACGCGTCGGCGTGCAGCGCGACGATGGCGGTCAGCGGCAGCGCCAGGAAGAGGATGCGATCGCCCAGCTGACCGAGCGCGGTGGCGGCGAACAGCCGCCCGAAGTCCGGGTCGCGCAGGAGCCCGATGCGTGCGGACACCGGCACGGACGTCCGCGCGGCCGGGGAGGGGGACCTGAGCATGCGCTTCACCTCACGGCCTCACGTCGACGGCGAACTCGTAGACGACTTCGCGGCGTACGTCCGGAATGACGATGTCGGCGGTCTCCACCGGGCGTCCGCCGGTGTCGTAGATGGTCCGCTCGATCCGCAGCACCAGGTCCCCGACGCCGATCCCGAGCAGGTTCGCCTCCGCCCGTCCGGCCCGGGCCGGACGCGGCACCTCGACGACGGTCTCGACGACCACGCCGATGGACCGCATGCGCTCCACGACCCCCTTGCCCGCGAGCGGGCCCCGCTCGGGCAGGACGACCGGCGTTCCGTCCGTGACGGCGAGCGGCTCCCAGGAGTCGGAGAGCTGGACGGGCTGCCCGTCGGCGAGGAACTCGTACTGCGTGTTGACGCACAGGTCCCCGGGGGCGAGGGCGAGCCGCTCGGCGATGGCCTCGGGGGCGGGGACGCGGACCAGGCTGTGCGCGTCCCAGGCGGCGGCCCGTCCCCGCTCCTCGCGGCCGGACAGGGCGAGGGAGCCCCGGTGTTCGCGGTGCCAGGAACGGACCATGCGCAGACGCTCGCGCGGGGTGCGGACATAAGTGCCGGAACCCGCGCGCCCTTCGAGCAGGCCCTCGATGATCAGACGGTCCACGGCCCGCTGCATGACGTTGCGTCCGACGCCGTACTCCTCGGCGAGCCGCGCCCGGGACGGCAGCCGCCTGCCGATCTCCCACTCTCCCGCGAGCACCCGTACGCGCAGCGCGTCGGCCACGGCGAGGTACGGCGCCTGGTGGGGCATGTGCGACTCTCCGGTGGGTGAGGTGATCCGGACGAGTTCGCAAGCTACTTCACCGGCGGAAAGCTACTGGAGCAGCACCGCGCTCGGTCAGCCCGCCGCCAGCGCACTCCGCGGGTCCGTCCCGACAGGGGGCCTCGCGGTCCTGACCGCCGGGGCGCTGCTCGTGGGATGCTCGGCGTCGGTCACCGTGAACGAGAAGCCGGCCGCTCGGACCGGCCGGCCCAAGCCGCGTGTCACCTGCCCGGAGGACCTCGCCGGAAAGGCCGGCACCACGACCCGCCGCACGCTCACCGCGGACGACGGCGCACGCTGGGCGTGACGGTCACCGTCACCTCGGTGAAGGACGGCCGGGTGCACTTCGACTTCAAGGCCGACGACCACGCCTCGCCGGCCCCCGGCTAGAGCCCCGACGCGGGACGTTCACATCTGGCGCGGGTCCGGCCTGAGCACGGCGAACACCGCCTGGGCGGGATCGGCCAGCCAGGCGATACGGCCGACGCCGGGGACGTTCGCGGCCGGCATCAGCACCGTGCCGCCGTTGTCGCCCACCGCGGCGACGATCGTGTCCGCGTCGGCCACGGCGAAGTACGGCACCCAGCGCGCGTCCTGCCCGCCGTCCTGCAGCGGGGCCACACCGCCGAAGGAACCCTCCTGCTGGTCGCCCTCGCCGATGCTGAGCACCTGGTACGTCATGCCCGGCGCCTGCATCTCCTGGGCGCGCCAGCCGAACAGCCCGCGGTAGAAGGCGATGGCCGCCTGCGGGTCGCGGACGTGCAGCTCCACCCACACCAGGGTGTCGTCCTCCGACGCCCGCTGCAGGCCCTGCGCGGACTGGAGCACGGCGAACTGCGTGCCCTGCGGGTCGGTGAGCTGGGCAAAGGTGCTCTCGCCCAGGCTCACGGGCGCGACGCGCACCGCACCGCCGGCGGCGGCCACGGCCCGCGCGGTGGCCCGGGCGTCGTCGGCCCGGAAGTACGTCGTCCAGGCGGATCTCGCTCCCGGCTCGGTCAGCGGGCCGAGGGCGGCCACCGTGGCGCCGCCCTTCTGGAAGAAGCCGTAGCCGCCCGTTTCCGGGCCGGCGGAGGCGAACTCCCAGCCGAAGACGGCGCCGTAGAAGGCCGCGGCCGTGGCCGTGTCGGGGCTGCCCAGGTCGATCCAGATGGGCGATCCGGTGCGGAACTGTGTGCCGAGCATGCGTTTCCTCCTGCCGGTCCGGTACGCAGCCGCCCGCCACTATGCCGACGGCTCCGGCCGGACCTCGCCGGGACACGGGCAAAGACCCTCACGAATCTGTGCAGGAGTGCCACACGGGCTACACACAGCCTTTCGAAAGGCTCGTTAGCGTGACTGCTCGCCCGCCCCCCTGGACTCAGGAAGACACTGATGGACTACTGCTCCTCGTGCCGCCGGCACCTCAACGGTGCCCTGGTGTGTCCCGGGTGCGGCGCCTACGCCCCCGACATCGCCCCGCCCGGCACGGACGGCTACGGCGCGGACGGCCTCGGCGTTCACAGGTTCGGCACCGAAGGGCCCGTCGCGAACGCCGGCCGGCCGGAACCCTCGGCACCGGCCGCCGAGGCCACGGACACGCGGCACCCCGGCACCACGCCGGTCCCGGCCACCGACATCCCGTTCACCCCGGCCGCCGACGCCTCGCCCGCCGACGTCACGGACGCGCCGCCCGCCGCGCGGGGACGCGCCGCCCGGCGCCGTCAGCGCGCCCGCTGGAAGAAGAGCCGGCGCCGGGCCGTGGTGGCGACCGCCGTGGCCCTGGTCGGCGGCGGCCTGACCCTCGCCTCGCTGGACCGCGGCTCCGATGACCGGGCCCAGGCGGCCACCGCGCCGGACAACC
Organism: Streptomyces filipinensis; assembly: GCF_014649495.1. Classification (GTDB taxonomy): domain Bacteria; phylum Actinomycetota; class Actinomycetes; order Streptomycetales; family Streptomycetaceae; genus Streptomyces; species Streptomyces filipinensis. The sequence goes on from NZ_BMTD01000032.1 coordinate 47,781, forward strand.
GCACCATGGGCCTGACCGGCGAGCCACCGGCCGCACCCGACCGGCCCGCGTCCACGCCGGCCCCGCCCGCCACCTCGCACCACCGGCACACGCCCGCCACCCCGACGGCACGGACGGCCGCCGTGACCGTCCCGCGGCAGCAGACCCTCGCGGCCACGCCGCAGACGCCGCGGCCGGCTCCCGGCACGCACACCGCGGCCGTGGCCGCCCACCCGGCGGCCCCGGCCGCCCCGCAGGCCCGGAGCACCGCGCCGTCCTCGTCCGGCACGACCACCGGCGCCTCGGGGACCTCCGGCACCTCCGGTACTTCGAGCACGTCCGGCACGTCCGGCACCGCGGCACAGCCGGCGCCCGCCCACACGTCGGGCAGCTCAAGCAGCTCCGGCACCACCGGCGGCGGCACCTCCGCGTCGGCCCCGGACCCGGCGTCGACCACGTCCCACCAGCTCTGCCTGGTGCTGGTCTGCCTCGGCTGACCAACCGGGTGCCGGAACGGCCGGACGGGGAAGCCCGTGGGCCGATCGGCTACGCTGCGCGTCCGATCAACGGGGGAGAACCATGTCCGACAGAAGCCTGCGACTGACCATGGCCGCGGTGACGGCGGCTCTGCTGGCCGCACTCACCGCGTGCGGCGGCGGGGGAGGCGACTCGACCGTCCCGGGCGCGGCGCCCGCGAGCGCCGTCACCACCTCCCCCGCCCCGAGCCCGACCCCCGTCCACGGTCTCAAGGACACGGTCCGCCACATCACCCGGAAGACCACCCGGGCCACCCGCCCGCACCTGGTCCGGCACTGCACGACCAGCACCCGCCGGGTCAGCCACACCTCGACCTCCGGCTCCGGCAGCCACCGCCGGACCCGCACCTGGTACACCACCGAGCACTCCCGCGACTGCCGCAAGGTGCCGAGCGGCACCGAGACGTACCGCAGGGAGCTGCGCCCGGAGCGCTGGTGCGTCCGCCTGGACGACGTGAACGGCGACCGCACACGGGACGACCTGTGGATCCGCGTGGACCGCGTGGACTACGACCGCGTCCTGGGCGCCGACGACCACAGCCGCGTGCAGGTCGTCCCCCTGGCCCCGAACACCGGCTGCTGACGGCCCCGGCCCCGCGGGCACCCTCAGGAGCACCGGTCGACCGGAGCCACGCTCACCGCGCCGTTCCGCCAGTCGAGATGCCGGATCGTCGTGGTGCCGTTCGGGTCCTTCCCGGTCTTCACCCTGACCGTGACGCCGGATCCGTCGGTGGCGAGGAGTTCGCCGCACACCGATGCCCCCCGTGTGTGGACCACGACCGTCGACGCCGGGTCGTCCGGCCCCGGGGCCACCCAGGTGACCATGATCCCGGCCGCCGTCGCCAGGACGCCGAGCAGGGTCGCCCAGCACGCCCGGCGGATCAGCCACGCGATGCGGTTCCTCTCCTCCCGCTCCCAGTCGAGCAGCTTCTCGGCATCCGCGTACTTCAGCTCGAAACCGGGTTTGCCGTGGACGGCCCGCACCGCGAGAAAGGTGGCCAGGAGCAGCGACAGCAGCCCGGCCGCCACCAGCAGCAGCACCGTCAGCCGGTACCCGGAGGGGAGTTCGGCGACGTTCTCGCGGCCCTTGAGGACCAGCACGGCGGCCAGCAGGCCGGTGGCGGCGGTGAGGAAGTTCCGCCAGCCCTCGGCCTGTCCGCGCGCGATCTCCAGTTGGGTCTCCGTCATCGTCTGGAGCCGCTGATGGGCGCGCCGCAGTTGCCGGGGGGCGTACCTCCTGGGTGGGGTCACGGAGTCCCGCCCGTGGATCGGACCGCCGTCCAGGCCGCGCCGCAGCCGCCGGTCTCGTCGGCGTCTCCCCGATGGGGGTACGCGCAGGCGCACTGCATGTAGACCCGCCCGGGGACCTCGTCGGCCGAGGCGCCGCCGCCGCGCCGGCCCTTCGCCACGGCACCCGGGATCAGGTGCGGGACCGGCTGCTCCATCTCCCCGGCGCACTCCGGGCAGGCGCCGAAGACGCTGAGCGACTCACCGGTCAGGTTCCAGGAGAACCCGTTCTCCTGGTCCGGCAGATTCTTGACCTCGTAGTCCTTGGACAGGTGCGGCACGTCACTTCCCTTCGTACGGGGGCAGGCGGAAGCCGAACAGGGGCGCGTAGTCCCCGAGCCGCTCGCGGACCTCGTCGGCGGTCAGGTCCGTCTCCTCGGACGCCAGGAGCACCTGGTCCTCGGTGAGGTCACCGGACAGTGCCGGTTCCCGGCCGGTGAGCCGGGCGGTGAGGATGACGACGTCCCGCCAGTCGGGGGTGCGGGTGAGGACGGGCTCGGGGAAGGGGATGTCGAGCCCGACCGCCTCGAACTGCCGGAGCCGGCGGTACGCCTGCGGCAGCGCGAGGCCGAGCCGGCCGGCCGCGATGACCAGGGCGAGCGGGGTCAGGGTCCACGACTCCTCCAGGTCCGGCTGCATGAGGGCGTACTCGGCGGTCACGTCGCGCTTCTGCGGCCGGTCCGGGGGCGCGAAACCGTCCGGCACCGGGACGGTGGGGGCGCCCAGGGACCGGTAGGCGTTCACCGTGGCGGCGGCGGTCGCGAGGTCGACCATCTCCCTGTCCGCCAGGAAGATCAGATCGGCCAGCCAGATGTGCCTGCGCCACTCACCCCGGTGGGACAGAGCGGTGAAGACCCAGGGACTCGGCCGCTGGCGGGCGGCCTCCTCCGGTACGTCGCACACCTCCAGGCCGTACACGGCCAGGCGGCGGCGCAGTCGTTCGGCGAGGTCGCCGAGACGCGTGTTGGACGACGCCGCGAGGCCCATCAGATAGACGGGGTCGACCCGGTCTCTCCGCGTGACCGACGGGGACAGCACCCTCGACAGGGGACCGGAGTCGGTCACGGGCATCACCCACGTGTTCTCCATGATCTCCCGGGGCCGGCCCGGCTGGCTCGTGGACAGCCAGGCACGCGCCGCGTCGACCGCAGGACGCTCGACCAGTCCCGCGTCCACCAGGGTTTCGATCGCCGCGACGTTCTCCGCCAGCGAGGACGGTTCGTCCAGGTCGCCGAGTGCGCGCAGCACCGCCCAGGCGGACAGCGGGCGCGCCCCGGACGGACCGCCCTCGTTGTCGGCGGTCTGCTCGGGGGGAAGTGCCTCGCACCACGCGGGCGGGCGGAAATCCGCCAGGGATCCTGGATCCGGCACCTGGAAACCCAGTTCCCCGGCCCAGCCGCTGAGCCACCTCACGGAGTCCCCCACCGTCTCCGCACGGCGCGCGGCAAGCCGCACCAGGTGCCGCAGACCGATCGGGCCGGGGGCGAGAGGGTACCTGTCCCCGTCAAGATTTCTGCTGACCGCGGCGAACTGGGCACGGTCCAGGGAGTGCACGAGGTCCGGACCGGTGAGCCGGAAGCCGAGGGGTTCGAACCGGCGCACCACGGCCTCGATCTCGGCTGCGGGAACGCCGCTCTGCCGGGACCGCCAGGCGATGTCGAACGGCCGCATGAGCTGGGCGAACGGAGGCTCACCGTCGACCGCCAGGGGAGGGCTCGTGCTCGGCGGGCCTGCCTCGTCGTCCAGGAGAACGTGCCGTTCCCGGGCCCCCACGACATGGGAGCCGAGCGCCTGAAGGTCCATGGGCGCCTGGATCGACGGTTCGAGACGGGACAGCCGCCCGCACGCTTCGACCAGTGCGCACAGACTCACCTGGCGCATGTCCGACACCCGCACCAACGCCGTCCGGAGACCGAGTTGGCCTTCGTAACCTCGCCGTTCCGCGTCCCGGTACGTCTCGTAGAGGTCGGCCGTCAAATGGTCCGGCACGACCTCGTCCAGCGCCCGCACGTCCGTCATCTCCGGAACGGGCACGCCCGCGATGGCGTACCGGCGCAGCTGACGCACCGCCTCCCGCAGTGAGCTCCCGGAGTCCGCGGCGGCTCGCAGCGCGGCGCCCCAAGAGCCGTCCGGGTGGGTCCTGAACACGAGCGCGTCGAACGGCTGGATGGCGGGGAGGGACGCTCTCTTCTCCAAGGGACGCTCACTGCGGATGATTCCCAGAGCGCTCTCGCGCCAGGCCGTGAACAGGTCCGTCCGCCCCTTGCCCCGCCGCCTGCTCCCGTTGCGGACACCCTGGTCGACGGGGAAGCATCCGACATCGCGCAGCGTGCGGTGGCCCTGGATCTGGGCCCGGCTCTTCCAGTCGAGACCCTCGGGAAGCGCCAGGGGCACATCGCTCTCCAGCAGATGGCCGACGACCATCTGCCCGAGCAGTGGCTGGTTCTTCGTCAGCTCCCAGAGCCATTCCAGCGGGAAGGGACTCCAGGCCGAGCGGACCAGCTCGGGCACGACGTCCTGGAGGTCGTCCTGCAGACGCTCCTTGTCGTACCCGAGGATCCGGTTGCGGTCCACGCTCAGCTTCGGCCGGTGTCTGCCCCGCAGGTTCACCACATACCCGAACGGGCGGTCGACTTCCTCGACGAACAGCCCGTCGGCCAACAGCAGGCCGGCACCGTCCACCCACCAGATGTCCTCGGCGGCCTGGAAGTGGCGGGTGGGCAGCCTGGAGTCGCCGTACAGCTCACCCTGCCGCCAGACGACGGGCTCGCCCTCGAACTCGGTGGCGGTCACCTTCACCGGACTGCACCACAGGAACCCGCGCAGCGCCTGGATGACGGACGGCTGGCGTCCGCTCTGCCCGTCGGGCTCGTCGTGGACGTACAGCCGGACCCTGGTGCCGCCCCCCTCCAGCTCCTTCTCCTCCCGGCTCAGGTGCATCAGCCCGGAGCCGGCGGTGACACTGGCCCGGTAGCCGCCGTCGGGAGCCGTCGCCCCGCCCGACATCCCCACCGGCCGGGTGATCACCTCGACCTCCTCGGCCAGCATGAAGTAGCTGAACACCCCGATGCCGAACCGGCTGTTCAGCTCGGTGGTGATGCCCTTGCGGCGCCACCGGCGCATCTCGCGCATCCGGGCCGAGGACTGCTCCGAGCGGCGGCCGGCCTGGGCGAAGAGATCGCGCAGCTCCTCGGCCGTCATACCGACGCCGTTGTCCTCGCACTGGATGTACATCCGGCCGGTGGCCTCGTCGACGCCCTGTGTGAACTCGATCTTCGAGCCGGCCAGCTGCACCTGTTCCGGCTCCGAGCCCGCCCACCGGTCACAGTCGGCGTAGCGCCGGCGGGCCTGCCGGACCCGGCAGGCGTCGAGGGCGTTCTGGTACAGCTCCCGCACGGCCAGCATCCGGTCGCCGTACAGCTGGGTGCCCATGATGAGCGGCTTGACCTCGTCCTCGGCCAGCTGGAAGCGGGGCGGCGGCTTGTCGAAGGCGCGGTTCTTCGGCAGCAGGCCGTCGGTCTTCACCACCTGCGGCAGGCCGAAGAGAAGGTCGCTCGGGCGCAGGGTGCCATGGGTACGGCGGGCCGCCTGGGACACCGCGGCGATCCGGACCGCGAGGCGGTCCAGGGCCGTGTACAGCGCCGCGCTGCCGCACTTGAAGACCAGCAGCCACCGGGTACCGGACGCCGCGGCCTCCGGGGACTCGGCGTCGCAGCTGATACCGAACCCCTTGTTGGCCCTGATCTCGCCGACGATCCCCTGCGGCCGGATCTGCGTGGGCTCGCGGGGGCCGAGATGGTCGATGAGGACGCCGTCGAGCATCCGCGGGTCGATGGCGAGGAGCCCGGCGATGTGCAGGAGCGTGGCCAGCTCGCGCGGCCGCCAGGTCCACCGCTCCTCGCCGCACAGCTCCTCGGACAGCCCCGTCACCCACTCGCTGCCGTCGGGTGCCGCCGCCTCGGCCGGTGTGCCCGTGCCGAGCTGGGAGACGACCTGGAGAACCGCACGGCGCAGCGTGGCCCTGTCGTCATGGCCGAGCTGCTCACCGGTGGCGCTCTCCGCCGCCCGCACCAGGAGGTCCACCGCGCTGCGCAGGCTGTCGAGCTGCGCGTCCTCGCCGCTCTCCCAGAGCAGGTCCCAGTCGGCGAGGAACCGGTGCCGCAGCCAGTACTCGGCGCCGCGCGCGTCCTCGGCCCGGTCGCGGCGCAGGAGCGTCTCGCGCCAGGACTCGGCCTGCCGGTGGGCGCGTCGCACGTCGCCCATGTCCCGGTCGAGCTGGGCTTCGAAGCAGCCCGCGGGCAGGTCCCGGGCGTCGGCCGTGTCCTCCGGGCCGCCGTCCCCGATGACGTTGCGCAACGCCGCCAGGCCGCAGGCCAGCGCGGCCTCACGGAGGAACGGGGCGCCCAGCAGGACCACGGTCTCCACCGGGCCGAGCCGTGCGTCGCTCGCGACGACCAGGTGGCCCAGCCGGTTGATCAGCCGCTCCGGGAAGAGGTCGTCGTCCCACGGGTCCGTGCCGGCACGCCGTGACTCACGTACGCGCAGCACCTTGGTCACGACGTCCGCCAGCTGTTCCTTGGCCTTGGCCTGCTCGGCCTCGGAGGCCTCGGTCAGTCCCCACAGGGCCGAGGAGAGGACGGCCTGCGTCCACGGGCCGGCGAACGGCATGGCCTCGCACAGCGGGACGGCCGCGTGCGCTCCGCCGGACTGGTCCTTGCCCAGCCAGAGGACGTCGACCGCCGGCGGCTTGAGGTACGAGTAGCGCCGCGCGATGTCCGGCACCCGGTCCTGGACGGCCCGGATGACGTCGCCCACCGTGCGGGCCGGGGCCTCCCGGGCCACGGCCTGGGTGAGGGCCCTGGCCATGAAGCTGCCGCCCTGGTCGTGCCCCAGGGCCGTCTCACCGGGTGCGCAGGCGCTCAGGATCACGACGTTGTCCCGGGCGCGGCTGAACGTCAGCTTCTCCAGACCCGCGGGAACCTCCCCGCCGTCGCCGCGGCAGGCGTCGAGGCAGAGCATCACCGTGGCGTCGGAGGTCAGCGACTGCAGCAGTTCGTCGGGCACCACCTCGATGAGGCCGTGCGTGTCCAGCACGTGTTCCCCGCCGGGCCGCCGCCTCGCCCAGATGTCACCGGGGACCAGGTAGTCGGTCTCCCCGAACCGCACCCCGTGTCCCGAGAAGTAGACCAGACCGACGTCCCCGTCCTCGCAGGAGGCGAGGAACTCGTCGAGCTGCCCGCGGATGTTCCGCTGGGTGATCGTCTCCTCGTCGTCCAGCACCGTCACGTCCTCCGCCGCGTACCCGGAGCGCAGCAGGGCGTCGCGCAGGTTCGCGACGTCGGTGACGGTGAACGGCAGGCTGGGGTAGGCGTCCCGGAGTTCGGGAACCTTCTCCAGGTCCGGATGCGCCGGCACCGCTATCAGAAGAGCCCTCCGGCGCCCAGACCTCATCGTGCTCAATCCCCCCACGAACCAGCCGAGTTCGCGAACCGCGAACCGCGATTATCGCAGACGGCGGCCCGGTACGAGTGAGTACGACAACGGATGTGGCCCGGCCCGGCGAACGGTCAGGATGCCGGTGTGAACCCTTCTTCCGAGGACTCCCCCGCCGAGGTGCCCGCCGCGCGCCCGGCCGACCGCGGCCCGGTCGTCGCGCTGCTGGTGGCGACCGCCCTCCTGCTGCTGCCGCTGCTGTACGGGTGGTACCGCTTCAGCGCGGACACGCTCGGCTGTCTCGGCCGGCCGGCCGGCTGCCGGGGGCAGCGCGCGCCTGTGATGTCGGCGGTCGACTGGGGGCTGCTGCTCGTCGCCGGGCCGGCCGCCGGTGCCGCGGTGCTCGCCGTCGGCGGTGCGATACTGCGGCGCCGGGCCGCGGTGTGGGCGGCGGCCGGTGCGTTCCTCGGCACGCTGGTGATGTGGGTCGTCGCGGTCCACGCGCTGGGCGAAGGGCTGCAGCACTCGAACATCGACTTCTGAACGCCGTCCCGGCTGTCACCTCCGGTAGCGGCGCGCCGCGCGCCGGTCCCGGCGGACCAGTACCGCCGTGCTCAGGACGACGAACGCCAGCGCGGCCGTCAGCGGCGCCAGGAAGCCGAGCATCACCGCTCCCCCCTCCCGGTGTCCGTCCGCGCCCGGACGATCGCGCTCTCCACGGCCGCCACCCGGTCGGCGAGCAGGCCGAGGGCCGCGACCGCGCGGGTCAGCGGGTCGTCCTCGGGACCGCCGAGGGTGCGGGCGCGTACGTGGGCGCTCTTCACCTCGGCCCAGCGGGCGGCCTGTCCGGCGTCGAGCGTGCCGCGCAGTTCGGCCAGCTTCAGCAGGTTGGCCTCGGCGCCCGTGGTGAGGGTCTGGGCCTCGGCGGTGTAGTGGTCGTCGACGACGGCCTCGCGTTCGGCGTCGTTCATGACCGGGCGCAGCCGCTGGGTGATCGTGTTCATGTCGCGGTAGGAGCCCTGGAGGCGGAAGGGGGGTTCCGTACGGGTCCCCGCCGAGCGGGCGGCGGAGGCGATGTAGGTCTTGTTGACCTTCAGCAGCGTCTCGCGGACCGCCAGCGCATGGCGCAACACCGCCAGTACGCCGTCCAGTTCGGCCGCCGGCAGGGGCCGCGACAGCCGGTCGGCGCGGGCCGTGGGGTCGGCCGCGGCCAGCCGGACCAGCACGTCCAGGTCGGCGTGGTCGCGGGCGGCGAGCGGGGCGAGCACCGGGTTGGCGGTCAGGGCGTTCTCGACGAAGCTGAGCGCGAAGACGTCCTCCTTGCCGGTGAGGACGTCGCCGAGGTTCCACACGTCGGCGCGGTTGGCGAGCATGTCGGGGATGCGGAAGCGTTCACCGGACTCGGTGTAGGGGTTGCCGGACATGCAGACCGCGAAGCGTTTGCCCCGCAGGTCGTAGGTGCGCGGGGTGCCGTCCCACACGCCGTCCACGCGCCGGGTGGCGTCGCACAGCGGGATGAACTTCTGCAGCAGCTCGGGCGAGGTGTGCTGGATGTCGTCCAGGTACAGCAGGGTGTTGTTCCCGGCCGCCAGCGCGAAGTTGATCTTCTCTATCTCGCGGCGGGCGGTGGCGTCCGGGGCGTCCGCCGGGTCCAGCGAGGTGACCGTGTGGCCGAGCGCCGGGCCGCTGACCTTGACCAGCATCAGCCCGAGCCGGTCGGCGACGTACTCCATGAGGGTCGTCTTGCCGTAGCCGGGCGGGGAGATGAGCAGGAGCAGACCGCCGGTGTCGGTGCGCTTCGTCTCGCCGGTGGTGCCCAGCTGGCGGGCCAGGCTGTCGCCGATCAGGGGGAGGTACACCTCGTCGACCAGGCGGTTGCGGACGAACGCCGACATCACCCGGGGCCGGTGGTCGTCCAGGCGCAGCCGGTCGCGTTCGGCCGTCACCAGGGCGCTGCGGCGGCGCTGGTAGGCGCGGAAGGCGGGGACGTCCTCGGCCGCGAAGCGGGCCGTGCGGGCGAGGAACTCGTCGACGCGCAGCGGCAGCCGGCCCTCGCGCACGCGCGGGTGCGTGCCCAGCAGGCCCTCCGCCTCCGCGGTGAGGGGGGCGTCGCCGTCGTAGCGGGGCAGGCCGGGGCACAGTTCGGCGGCGACCGCCTCGGCCAGTTCGCCCGGCCCGGCCTCGGTGCCGGTGGCGGCGGCGTACGCGCCGAGCCAGGCGTGCACCACCTGCCGGCGCGCGGCGAGGCCGGTCAGCCCCGCCAGCTCGCTGCCGTAACTCCCGCCCGTGTGCCGGAACTTATCCAGCAGCGCGCGGGCCGTGGCCCCGAGGACGAAGCCCTCCGGGCCGCCGGTCAGCTCCTCGAAGAGGTAAGCGGCGGCCGGCCCGCCCGCCGCCCGCGCGTCCCAGTCCTCGATCGCCCCGGCCAGCTCCCGCTCCAGCTCCCCGATGGCCGGTACGGCACCGAAGGCGTCCCGGGCCCGGGCCAGCGACACCGCTCGCCGGGCCCACGCGGTGCGGTCCTCGTCGGTGGTGCCGTGCGCCCAGAACAGCTGGGCGGCGGCGCGGGCGGCGGGCTCGTGACGCAGGGTGCCGGCGCCCTCGTACAGGGGCAGCAGGGCACGGAGCACGAGCGTCGCGTCATGGTCGTGGACCCCGCGCTCGTAGCCCTCGTCGTACCACTCCTGCGCCGCCCGGCGCACCAGGTCCGGCAGGTCGTCGGCGGCGGCGAGCGCGGCGGGGCCGTGCTCGGCGAGCAGCCGGGCGGCCAGGTGCTCGGCGCGGTACACCTGCGGTGACTCCGAGGGCAGCGGGCGGCCCCAGTAGGGGCGGTACGCGGCGAAATCGGGGTCGGTGACCGGGGCGCGGTAGTCGGTGCCGGTCACGGCGAAGGCGACACCGTCGCCGTGCGGGACGAGGGTGAGGTCGAGCGGCTGGGTGTTGACGGCGAAGCGGTGGCCGCCGAGCAGCAGCGTGCGGCCGTCCTCGGCGTACAGGTCGGCGCGGTCGCGCAGGGCGCGGGCAGCCTCCTGGCGGGCCGACTTCAGACGGCCGTCGAGTTCCTCGGCGCGCACGCTGTCGCCGAGGGCACGCAGCTCGTCGGCGGTGCGGCGGACCTTGGCGACCAGCGGGTCGGAGGCGAAGTAGGTGGTGACCGCGTCCGTGTCGGCGAGCGTGGCCGCGCGCCGCCCGACGGTGTCCAGCATCCGGCCGGCGGAGACGGCGAGCTGTTCGGCGCGGCGGGCGCGGGCGTCGGCCAGGGACTGCTTGCGGGCGGCGAACGCCTCGTAGATCTCCGTGCGCCGGCCGGCGAGTTCGCCGAGGAAGTCGTCGAACTCGGCGAACCTGCCGTCCAGGTCCTCCACCCGGGTGAGGACGGCGGTGAGCTGGTCGTCGCACTCCTCGGGCGTTCCGGAAGCGGTGAGCGCGGCGGTGACGGCCTGGGCGAGCAGCGCGGTCTCGGCGGCGAACTCGGCCCGCCCCTCACGGTCCTGCAGGGTACGGCGACGGCCGTCCAGGGTGGCGCGGGCCCGGTTGACCCCGCCCAGCACCTCGGCGATCCGCTCCAGGACGGCCGTACGGACGGTGGCGTCGGCGATGTCGAGGCCGGTGACGACCTCGGTGACCGTGCGCAGCCCGGTGGCGAGTTCGTCGAGCCGCGCGGCGACGGGCCGGGCCGCGGCGACCGTCTCGATCCCGGCCGCCTCGGCGACGAGCCGCTCGACCTCCGCCTGCTGGCCGGCGAAGGCGTCGTCGCGGGCCAGGTACGCCACCGCGCGCCGGCCGAAGGCCGCGAGGTCGGACTCGGCGTCGGCGGCCAGCGACGCCACCCGGGCGGCGTCGACGTACCGCAGCTCGCGCAGGGTCAGCACATGCCCGTGCGCCTGCCGCAGTTCGGTCAGCCCGCGCACCCAGGCGGCGGCCTCGCGCGGGGCCTCGCCGCGCAGCCGGCGCACCACGCCGGCGATCCGCTCGGCGGCCTCGTCGAGGGCGTCCGCGGCCTGCCGGGTCAGCTCCCGCACGGTCTCGAACTCGCCCAGCACCTGGTCGGCGGTGCTCCGGACCGCGCCCAACGGCTCGGCCAGCGTGCCGAGTTCGGGTTCGGTGAGCCAGTGGTGGGCGTCGGCGGCCCGCACGCAGGCCGCCACCAGCGCCCGGTAGCCCTCGCTCGTCTCGATGCCGTCGGTGACCAGCCGGGCCACGGACAGACAGTCGGCGAGGCCGCGCACGAGGTCCGCGTTGCCGACCCGGGCGAGCGCGCCGGTGCCGGTGCGCAGGGCGGCGGCGTGGGTGTCGGAGACGTACGGCGAGGTCCACCACTGGACCGGGTGGGTGTGCCCGGGCTCGTCCCCGTCGGCGCGCAGCACGGCGAGCGCGCCGTCCTCGAAAAGGGCCCAGCCCCGGCACGACAGCGGAGTCGCGACCTCCTTGCGCAGGGTGTTGTACGACAGCAGCAGGGTCCGCTCCCCGGCGCGGGACCGGAAGGCGTACAGCACGTCCTCGCCGTTCGGCGCGCGCACCTCCCGCTCGAACTCCAGCCGCCGCACGTCGAGTTCGTACGACTTGTGCACGCCTCCGGCCAGACAGTACCCGCCGGGGAAGACGACCCCCTGCTCCTCCGGCAGCCGCCGGCACGCCTGCCCGATGCCGTCCAGCCGGACGACGGTCCCGCAGAGCGTGTCGAACACCAGGTACCGGTCGGCGTCCTCCTTGTACGGCCGCACCCGCAGCAGCACCAGTGGGCCGACGCGCGCGTGCCCGACGGCCGCGTCGGCGAGCGACTGCAGCGGCTCCTGGACGGGTTCCTCGTAGAGTTCCGCGCCGTCCGGGACGTGCACGGTGAGGGTGCCGCCGACGGTCGACACCCCGATCCCGCCGGGCACGGCGACGTACGGGCGCTGCCCCTCGCGCCGCAGGACGTGGTCCTCGCGGGTGGTCTCCGTCCAGGTCAGGTCCTGGGCCGGCGGGAAGACGTCGTCGCGGTCGCCGCGCGCGTCCAGGAACCGCGCCGACCGGCCGTCCTCGGTGACGGACCAGCGCAGGACGCGGACGTCCTCGGCCTTCTCGCCGGTGCGGAACACCGCCAGCAGCCGGCCGTCGACCAGGCGCAGCCGCAGCAGCCGGGCCTGCCGGTAGTACCGGTGCAGGGCGGTGAACTCGCGGACGAACCCCGGGTCGTCGAGCAGGCCGGGTACGGCGTCCTCGGGCAGCCGCGTGCCGTTCCGGCCGTACAGCCCGAACACGTCGGCCGCGACGACGTCGGCTCCGCCGGTACCGCCGCTTCCGCCGGTACCGCCGGTACCGCCGAAGAGGAGGGTGTCTCCCACGGCCACGATGTCGCCCGGGAGGCACGGGTGCCCGGTGCGGAGCCGGGCGGTGGCCGCGAGGTCCAGCCGCGCCGAGCCGAACTCCTCGGTCCGGCGGGCGTTGAGCGCGGTGGCCCTCCGGGCGAGCTCGGCCGCCTGCGCGGCAAGACGGTCACGGAGCACCTCGTAGGTACCGGCGTCCACGTCGGCGGGGGCCTGCGGCGCCTGAGCGGTGGCCATGGGGAGTGCGTTTCCCTTCGTGGGCGGGTGATGATGCGCCGTCGGACTACAGGAGCGTCGCCGGCTGCGGGTGCGCCGTGGCTGGTCGCGCGGTTCCCCGCGCCCCTACGGGGTCGCCGAGCCGTCGGCCGTCGAGGCGCCCGGCAGGCGCACCCACCCCGGCTCGCCTCAGTTAGGGCTCACACTCCCGTTCAGGGCGGTCACCGGTGTGTCCGCGAGGCCCAGTTCACTCGCCCGGTCGAGGAGCTTCTGGAGCTGGCCCGCCTGCGGCCCACCGCCCTTGATCTGCTTCATCAGCAGCGCCGACACCGTCAGGTTCCGCACATCCGCCGTGCCGACCGAGCCGAGGATGGTGCTCAGGTCCTCCGTGAAGCTGCCGGACCCGTCCAGCCAGGGCTTCACCAGCGCCTGCGCGGTCTGGGAGTGGTCGACGAACCCGTCCACCCCCTTGCCGAACGAGACGGCGGACACCAGCCGGTCGAAGAAGACGGACTCCCCGCCGACGATGTCGATGTCGGCGTGCTCCAGCCCGGTCGCGAGAACCGTCGCCTGCGCCTCGGCCACCTGCCGCTGGGTCTCCAGCCCGGCGAGCCGGATCTCCTTCTCCGCCTGCAGCCGCAGCCGGTACTCCTCGTGCCCGCGCGAGGCCTCGTCCAGCGCGGCCATCGCGGCGGCCTTCTCGGTCAGACCGGCGGCCTCGGCCTTCAGCTTCTCGCCGATGGCGGTGGCCTCCGCGAGCGCCTTCGCCCGGGTGCCCTCCGCCTCCGCCTTGAGCCGCGCCTCGGTGGCCTCCGCCGCGGCCCGCGCCCCGTCGGCCTCCGCGAGCCCCTTGGCCCTGGCACCCTCGGCCTCCGCGAGCGCCTTGGCCTGCGTGCCCTCGGCCTCGGCCCGCAGCCGTGCCTGGGTGGCCTCGGCCTCCGCGCGGCCGGCCTTGACGGTGACCTCGGCCTCCTTGTCGCGCACCTGCGCGGCGGCCAGCCCCTCGGCGGCGGCCTCGGCCTGGACGCCTTCGGCCAGCCGCAGCTTGGCCCGGGCGTCGAGGTCGGCGGTCTTCAACCGGGCCTCGGCGAGGGTGAGTTCCTCGGCGGCGCGGTGCGTGGCGGCCTGTTCCGCGGCCTCGGCGGCCTTGATGTCCTTGACCAGCTTCTCCTGCGCCTCCGCCTCGGCGGCGATGACGAGGGCCTGCCGCTCCCGCTCGGCCTCCTCGACGACGCGCAGCTTCTTGATGGACTCCTCCTGCTCGGCGACCGTACGGTCCACCGCGACCCGCTCCCGGACGACCTCGGCGATCTCCCGCTTCTCCGCCTCGACCTCCTTGTCGGCGGCGATCCTGGTCAGCTGGGTCTCCCGCTCCCGGGCGATGACCTCCAGCAGCCGGTCCTTCTCGATGCGCTCGTTCTCGACGGCGATGACCCGCTCACGGTTCTTCGCGGCGACGGCGATCTCCCGGGCCTGGTTCTCCCGCTGTACGCCGAGCTGTTCCTCGGTGCGCAGGAAGGCGCCCTGCGCGCGCAGCCGCTCCTCCTCCACCACGCGGGCGGTCTCGGCCTCCTCGCGCGCCCGGGAGGTCTCGATCTCACGCTTCTGCTTGATCTCGGCGTCCGCCTGCCGGCGCTCCAGCTCCAGGATGGTCTCGCGCGCGTCGACGTTCTGCCGGGTGATCTCCTTCTGCTCGGTGCGCTGTGCCTCGTTGGTGCGCACGTGCTCGATCGCCGTCAGCTCGGTGATCTTGCGGATGCCCTGGGCGTCGAGGACGTTGGCCGGGTCGAGCTGGGTGAGCGGGGTCTGCTCCAGGTAGTCGATCGCGGCGTCCTCAAGGTGGTAGCCGTTGAGGTCGATGCCGATCAACTCGATGATGTGGTAGCGGAGTTCCTCGCGCTTGGTGTAGAGGTCGGTGAAGTCCATCTGCTTACCGACGGTCTTCAGCGCCTCGGAGAACTTCGCGTGGAACAGCTCCTGCAGCGTGTCCTGGTGGCTGGCGCGCTCGGTGCCCACGGTCTGGGCGACCTTGATGACGTCCGGGACGGTCTTGTTGACCTTGACGAAGAACAGGATCCGGATGTCGGCGCGGATGTTGTCGCGGCAGATCAGCCCGTCCCGGCCGGAGCGGCTGATCTCGATCGTCTTCACCGAGATGTCCATGACCTCGGCCTTGTGCAGGATCGGCAGCACGACCTGCCCGGTGAAGGACACGTCGACCCGCCGTGTCTTCGACACGATCAGGGCCTGGCTCTGGTCCACCTTGCGGTACAGCCGGGAGAACGCGAGCACCGCGAGCACCACGACGAAGAGACAGACGGCGGCGAGCACGCCGAGCGCTTCCATGACACACGTCCTTGCGTCAGACGATGAGATACGGAGCCCCCCGGGGCTGCGATGCCGGACGTCCGGCGGACCTCGTCAGGCGTCCGGCACCCGCAACCCTCCGTAGTGCTCCCCGGAGGAGATGGTGCGGCAGGGCGAACACCCGCGCATTGCCGGTTTCCGGCAGTGTTCACTAGGGTCTGCATGCCGGACACGCGCTAAGAAAGCGTCACCGGCACGTCAAGACCACGGGGGACGGGGCAGGCGTGGGGGACCAGCACGGCACGAGCGGCATACCCGAGCACTATCTGGACGGCTTCGCCGGAACGCTGACCGAGGTCGCGGCCACCAGCCGGCGGCTGACCAGGGAGGAGCTGAAGACCCGGCGGACCCTGGGCGAGCAGGCCGCCGACGCGGGGCACGGACTGCGCGCGCTGGTCGTCGCCCACCTGGCCGCCGCCCGCGCCGCCTGGCCGGCCGTGCCCGGCTCGGCCGAGAGCAGCCTCGCCACACTGGCCGCCGTGGAGCAGGCGATCGACGCGTTCGCCGAGGGCTACGAGCGCGCCCAGCGGCTCACCGTGCGCCGCGAGGAGGCCGCGCGCCGGGAGTTCATCGACGACCTGCTGTACGGCCGCAGTGACCTCGGCCGGCTCGCCGAGCGCGCGGAGCGGTTCGGCCTGCGCCTGTCCCGGGCCCACGCGGTGGCCGTCGCCGAGGGGCCGGCCCCCTGCGTCGAGGGCGGTCCGGTCGCCCGCCGGGTCGAGGCCGCCGTGCTCGCCCGCTTCGACTCCCGCAGCTTCCTGCTCACCACCAAGAGCGGCCGGCTGCTGTGCGTCGCACCCGGCGACGAGGACGAGGTCCTGCTCCACTTCGCCCAGCAGGCGTACGCGGCGATGGGCGCCGCCGACACGGCACCGCGGATCGCGATCGGCCGCCCGCAGCACGGCGCCGGCGGGGTCGTGCAGTCGTACGAGGAGGCCCTCGCCGCGCTGGAGATGGCGGCCCGCCTGGATCTGGCCGGGCCGGTGCTGCGCGCCGCCGACCTGCTCGTCTACCCGGTGCTGACGCGGGACCGGCAGGCCCTGGTCGACCTGGTGTCGCACACCCTCGGCCCGCTGACCGGGGCCCGCGGCGGGGCCGTGCCGCTGCTGGACACCCTGGCCGCGTACTTCGACTCGGGCTGCGTGGCCGCCGAGGCGGCCCGGCGCCTCTCCCTCAGCGTCCGCGCGCTGACGTACCGCCTGGAGCGCATCCACAAACTCACCACGGCCGACCCGACCGACCCGGCCCACCGCTACATGCTCCAGACGGCGGTCATCGGCGCCCGCCTCCTGGACTGGCCCAACCGCGCCCTGTGACAGCATTTCTGACGTTTCATCAACTCTCTTGTCAAACACGGCTCCTGTCTGGTGCCGTCGGCGCGGACGCACCCCCCGGCGGGCAAGCCGCGTCGCGCGATTAGCATCGGCGAACAGATCACTGATTCGTGGTCATGCCAAGCAGAGAGAGCAACGCGCATGCACAAGTCCGTACGCCGGATGCTGATCGCCGCCCCCGTCACCACCGCCGCCTGCCTCGGGCTCGTCCTCACGGCCGGCGCGGGCACGAGCGCGGCCGCCGCCAGCATCCACAACGTGAACGAGCGCTACGCCCAGGGCTCCCTGTCGTACAACCCGTACACCGACGACATCACGGTCAAGGACCTCAAGAAGGACGGGCGCACCTTCGCCGTCAGCCTCTTCGGGCCCGCCTCGGACGGCGTCCACGTGTGCAAGGTGAGCGGCAAGGGCAAGTCCAAGACCTGCAACTTCAACTTCAACAGCGGCCGGCTGAACGTCCTGGTCTTCACCGAGCGCGGCAATCAGCACTGGGACATCGACAAGTTCCACATGGACGCCTGACCCACCCACGGCGCACCATCGAAAGTACTTGCATTTATGGAAAGTACTGTCCATGCTTACGGTGTGCACGAGAGGCGGCCCGACCACCGCCTCTCCCCGCCCACACCGAAGGGACACTCATGGACACCACGGGGGAACCGATGGACGCCCGGCAGGCGCGGGACGCGCTGGCCGCCGCCTGCGCCGCACGGAAAGCGGCGCGCCAGGCGAGCGAGCGCGGCCGGCCTCTCGGTTACGCCCTGGGCCAGGGTCTGACGTGCGCGGCCGGTTTCACCGCGCTGGGCCTGGCCGAACAGTGGCCGCAACGGGGGGACTGGCTCGTGGCCGCCGGCATGGTGTGCCTGGGTGTCTTCCTCGTGCTGCTGTGGCTCGGCTCGCACCACGGCGGGGTGACCCGCTGGTTCAGCCGGGACCGCGGGTCCGGCCGTCCGGGCTGGCAGGCCTGGGTGGTGCCTTTCCTCCCCCTGGCCGTCGGCCTGCTCGCCGCGATCCCGTACGGCGTCACCGGCTGGCTCATCGGCATCGGCCTGGCCTCCGGCACGGACTACGTGCTGCGCGGGATCCGGCAGGGACGCACCGCATGACCGGCCCCGCCGGTGGTGCGCCCCCCGCACTGGACCGGGAACTGCACCACCCGACCCGGCTCGCCCTCGCCGCCTACCTCTCGGCGTGCGGCGAGGCGGAGTTCGCCGTCCTGCGGGACTACTGCCAGGTCTCCGACTCCACGCTGAGCAAGACCCTCTCCGCACTGGAGAAGACGGGGTACCTCAGCATCCGCAAGGGACACCTCGGCAAGCGCCCGCGCACCTGGGCCTCGCTCACCCTCACCGGGCGCAGGGCGCTCACCCGTCATCTGGCGGCGCTGGAGGACATCGCGGCGACCGCCCGCCGGGCCGCCACCGAGGCGGACGGCGCGACGGGCGGCGGCTGCGGCTGAGTGCCCGTCACTCCTCGTCGGTCTCGACCACCGGGCGGGTGCGGCCCGGCTCCGGCAGCTCCTGCAGCTCCGCCCGGACGAGCAGGACGTCACCGATGAAGAGGTCGTAGACCAGGATGCCGACGACGCCGCCGATCAGCGGGCCGACGATCGGGATCCACCAGTAGGCGCTGAACGAGCCGGACACACTGCCCGGGAAGGCCAGACTGTTCCAGCCCGCCGCGTAGGTGAACAGGCGCGGCCCGAAGTCACGGGCCGGGTTGATGGCGTAGCCCGCGTTGGCGCCGTAGGACATGCCGATGGCGGCGACGACGAAGCCCACGACCAGCGGTCCGAGGTTGGCCTTCACGGCCTGGTTGCGCATGTCTATGACGGCGGCGATCAGCATGAGCAGGAAGGCCGTACCGACGATCTGGTCGATCAGCGGCCCCCAGATGCCGCCGTGGAAGTACGGCGCCGGGAACGTCGCGAAGATGGAGAAGGTGGCGTTCGTGTGCCCGTTCACCTTCGGCGCGGGCGAGACGGCGTCATAGGCGTGGATCGCCTGGTGGTACACGAGGTAGACCAGCGCCGCGCCGGTGAGCGCGCCGACGACCTGCGAGAACCAGAACGGCACGACCTTGGCCCAGGAGAAGCCGCGGCGCACGGCCATGGCCAGGGTCACCGCCGGGTTCAGATGGGCCCCGCTCACGCCGCCGCCGACGTAGACGCCGAAGACGACGGCGAAGGCCCAGCCCCAGGTGATCAGCAGCCAGTCACCGGACGCGAGGAAGATCGTCGTGGGAGTGGCGGCACGGCCCGAACCGGGCAGCGCGGCGACCGCCATCGCGACCACACCGCAGCCGAAGGAGATGAGCACGAAGGTTCCGAGGAACTCGGCGAGACACTCGCCCAGCAGCCCTCCCCGGGCCCTGAGCCGGGACGGCTTGATGATCGCAGGGATTTCGACAGCCACGGAGGCCCCCTAGAAGAGAGCGATACGGCCAACATCACCATATTGGCCCACAAACCCTCACCCCGCAGGTTGACGGTGCCCCGTCAGCCGTCGAGATCGTCGGCGAAGTGCCGGAACCCCTGCCGGTCCCGGTGCATGCCCCACAGCGTCTCCGCGAGCACGGCCGGGTCCTTGCGCGCGTGCCCCGGGGTGATCGCCCCCGGGATCACCAGCTGCGCGACGTGAATCCCTTCGCCCGCGAGCCGTTCGTGCAGCAGATGGCCGTACGCGGTCTCCGCGGCGAACGCGATGGACGTCCCGGCCCGCTCGGTGTGCGGTACGACGGCGGTCCCGCCGTTGACGAGGAGGATCGTGCCGCGCCCCAGCCGGCGCATCCCCGGCAGCACCTGCTGCACGGCGGCCACGGGACCGTACACGGAGAACTCGACCGGCCCGACGAGATCGCGGGGCCCGGTCTCCAGCACGGGCCGCATGAAGTCCCGGTGCGGGACCGGGCTGTACTGCAGCACCTCGATGGTCCCCACCTCGCCCGCGGCGCGCTCCAGCGCCCCGGCCAGCTCCTGTGGCCTGCGCACGTCGGCGACGAAGCCCCGGGCCCGGACCCCGCTCTCGTCGAGGTCGCCCACCAGCATGTCGAGCCGCCCGCGGTCGCGGGCGAAGAGCGCGACCTCGAAGCCCTCCCGCCCGAACCGCCGCGCGACGGCGGCCCCGAGCCCGGGCCCGGCACCCACGATGGCGATACTGTTCATGCCGTCCATCCGTACCGCACATCCCGGGCCGGCGGCTAGCCGACCGGGTCGGGCACCTCCGCACCGCCCCCGCGCAGCCGCTCCACCTGTGCGGCGGTGACGGCGTGGACGGCGAAGGCCCCGGCGACGGCGGCGCCCACGACGGCCGCGTCGGACAGCAGCAGCGGCCACCCCTCGGTGTAGGCACGCTCGATGATCTGGTCCGTGGAGTCGCGGTACACGATTCCCACCCCGCTGATCATTCCGACCAGCCACAGTCCCCACCACACGTCGACGGAGCGGGGAAGCCTCCGTCCGGGTGCGCTGCTGCGGAAGGCGTCGGCGACGATCCCGCGCGGGAACCACAGGTTGACCACGGGGATGATCCATCCGACGAGCACCCAGATCCCCGCGTACCTCGGCGTGTCCCCCGACAGCGCCCGCGCGTTGTCCCGCAGCCTGAGCAGCCAGGACAGAAAGAGCATGGCGCACAGGAACACCAGCACGCCGCCCGCCGACGTCACCAGTTGATACGAGTTCTCCAGCGAGGTGAGCTGCCGGTGCACCCCGTCGCCCTGGTCCGGGGGCCCGGCGGCCGGCTCCCCGGCGACGGCGAGGCGGATCTCCCACACCCCGCGTACCACCCAGGCGAGCCCGGCGAGCAGCAGTCCCCCGACAGCCAGCCGCCCGGTCACCTGAACCGGCCTGTACGCGAGCGTACGGGCAGCCGACTGATCCATCTGTTCGGTCACCGCCCCATCTTGTCGTACCGGAGCCGCAGGCCACCAGCGTGGACGTGGCTGCGCCGTCCGGGTGCATCCGTCACGCGAACGGCCGCGCGTCGGCCGCTCAGCGCGCCCCGCCCGCCGTCCCGCAGCAAGGATGGCGAGTAGCCGATGTCATGGCGTGCGCGGACCGCGAGCATCAGGAGACAGACGACCAGTGAGCATCCTCAACGAACCCCATGGTGCCGCCGCGCCTGAGGAGGCGTACGAGAGCGAGGTGCCGGTCAGGGGCAGGCGGCCGGGCAGTGTCGTGGTGAAGTGGCTGACGACCACCGACCACAAGACGATCGGCACGCTGTATCTGGCGACGTCGTTCGCGTTCTTCCTGGCCGGCGGCGTGATGGCGCTGATCATGCGCGCGGAACTGGCCCGGCCGGGCCTGCAGATCATCTCGAACGAGCAGTTCAACCAGCTGTTCACGATGCACGGCACCGTGATGCTGCTGATGTTCGCCACCCCGCTGTTCGCGGGCTTCACGAACTGGATCATGCCGCTGCAGATCGGCGCGCCCGACGTGGCGTTCCCGCGGCTGAACATGTTCGCCTACTGGCTGTACCTGTTCGGCTCGACCATCGCCGTGGGCGGCTTCCTCACCCCGGAGGGTGCGGCCGACTTCGGCTGGTTCGCCTACTCCCCGCTGTCGGACGTGGTCCGCAGCCCGGGCATCGGCTCCGACCTGTGGATCATGGGTCTGGCCTTCTCCGGCTTCGGCACCATCCTCGGCGCGGTCAACTTCATCACCACGATCATCT
>NZ_BMTD01000033.1 GCF_014649495.1 Streptomyces filipinensis
CGCGCCGTCTCCTCCGGAGACATGACGCGCCGTCACTACGTGACGGAGCGTTGCACCGTCGCTCCGCGACGGTTTTGTAACGCCGCTCCGCGACGTTACAGGCTGGCTAGAGAGGGCGGGCGCTAGCCCTTCGTCGCCGTTACATAATTGAAGTGCCGGCATCGTTTGGCTTTGGGTGCTCCTGACCTGCGAATTTAGTCTCTTGGGGCACTCGACTAAGTCAGCTCCACCTTGCCACCAGTATGCGTTGAAGCGCCCTCCGGGCGCCCTTTCTGCCTCCAATGTGTACCCACTTATGTAACGCTCTTGAGATCGGTACACATTATGTAACGACTACTCTTCGTGTTTGAGAGAGTGGTCTGAACCTGTTGGGAAAAACTCGACGCCTGCAAGGGGTACCTATCCAGAAGATTATGTACTCGCCGAGAGAGTGCATTCACTCCCTTACATTTCCTGTTTGGGGGTGTTGGTTATTCTGTATCGATTCTCTCTGGACGGTGTTCTCCAAAGGGATGAATCGTTGTGTGTGAGGCAGAATATCAGGACCTAATTCGGGGCTCGTTTTTCGTGTGTGTGGGAGCTGGTGGGAGGCTTGTAGGACTTTTGTGTCTTCCGCCGGTTCGTCGCCGTGGTACCGCCCAACAGTGCTTTCAAGCAGTCTGGCGGTCGGCATGAGACGGCACCATCAGCCAGCCCCTGACCCCTGACCACGCTCGCGTCCCGGACGCGTTACCGGCCCGCGTCGACGAGTTCGTCGCGGGCCACGCCGAGCGACCACCCCTTGTCGGCCTGGGCCGTGAGAAGCGCGGCCACCGCGGTGTCGCTCGCGAAGAACGGTCCCAGCTAGGTGGCCGGGACCGGCGCCGGCTCCAGTTGCACGTCGCTCCCGAATGTCCGGGCGCGTCGAAGAGGGTCTGGAGCGTGTGGATGCTCGCCACGTCGAACGCGCCGATGAAGGTGTTCCAGGTCTGAGTGGCGGGGTCGTACTCGGACACGTGGCGCAGCACGGCCAGCTGCTCCTACCAACGGGAATCATCGGGGCGCGCCGCCCGGATCGTGACCTGGAGCAGCCAGCGGTCGTTGGGGGGCAGGGTCGGTAAGGAGGTTATGTTCCGACCGTAGAGCGTGCCTGTGACAACGGGAGCCACCGCGGCAGGCAGTCTGGTCTGGGGTCATACAGGCGCGACGGCTCCCTCTTCCTCTCGCGGCTCGCGTCCGGTGATCGTCTGGACTAGAACGAGAGCGGCCTGCAGGACCAGGGCGATGCGGTGGCGGGGCGGGCAATCGGCCAGGTCGTGGAGGACGTTGTTGCGCAGATTCATGCCTTCGTTCGGGTCGGCAAGCAGGAGGCGGAAGACGGTCGGCCACGGTGCTTCGAAGCCTGCGGCTTCCATGTCAGCGATGAGTGCGCCGAGTTGGCTGACCTGGCCGGGCCGCTCCCCTTGGGCATGTTGGATCACGGGGACGTCTGCGGCCCTGAGATGGCGGCGCAAGAGGCCTTCGATGCGGGTCAGGGAGAGGGCGATGGCGACGTCGTCGTCGTGTTCGAAGTAGGCCTGAAAGGCGCGGGCGAGACCGCGCATGCGCTCGTGCGGTGCCACGGGGGGACGGGTGAACAGGGCGAGCAGCTCGTCGATGGTGGGGGTGAAACGCTCCTGGATGCGGTCGAGCTGGGCTTCCGCAAGAAGGCCGTACACGTCCATGGCGAGGGTGCGAGTGTCGGTCCCGACAGGGCGTGTGGCGTCCTGCGTGGGGGGCGTGGTCACGACGGGACCGTTCATGTTGATCTTTGCTGTCGGTAGGCGCAGGAGTCCGCGGAGCGTGCCGTCCGGGAAGGGCGTGTCCGCTGTCTCGGGCAGCGTGGGAGCGTTCGCGGCGAGCGTCCACAGCGCCTCACTGAGGTCGTGTGCGGTGTCAACGGCCGCAAGGGCGGGAGCGAAGAAGTCGGCGGACACGTGTATCGGGATGCCGATCCGGGCCATATCGAGGTCCTCACGGTTGAGGCGCTGCTGCTGGCGGCGGATCTCCTCCAACGCCGCTGCGAGGCCCATCTTCTGGGCGTAAGTGGCGGCTTCCTCGAGACACATCAGCTGGGCCACACCGCCGAGCTGCTCGGCGCGGTCGGTGTAAGCGTCGACGATGCGCTCGTCGAGTCCACGCCGCTCGTCGTGGCCCGCAATACGCCGGAGGTCGGTCAGGAAGAACACGTGGTTGTGGAGGTCGGATCGGTACAGGTCCGCGGCCCGCTCCAGCAGCGGGCGCACCCTGTCGTGGTACTCCCGGTGTTCAAGCAGCGGCTCGGTCAACGCCGCAATGACTCCTGGGGCCGGCTCATCCCATCCCAGAGCGGTGTCGGACAGGGCGAGCATCTCGGTGACGACGTCCTCCAGTACTGGCTGTCGGGTCGCGACGGCCAGCTTGTATGCCGCGACGAGCGCATCGGCGGCCTGCATCCGGCCGATCGAGGCGAGTGGTTCTGATTCGTCCAGGAGTGCGGGGGCGGCTTGGCGGTACGCGTCGACTGCCGAGCACAGGTGCTCGATCGGTCGCGCGCCATGACGTGCCTCCCACAACAGGTGGTGCAGGCGTGCCCGTACCGTCGGGTGGCCGGCGGCCTGCGCGTAAGCCGCCCAGACCTCACGTGCTTCATCCGGTATCTGGCCGAGTTCGCGCGGCCAGGGTTCAGGTCCGGCGCCTTGGTATTCGCCCTGGAGCGTGCCGTCGGGCCGGGTGAAGAAGAGCATCGCGGCGCGCAGCGCCTCCAAGTGCTGTCTCTGCGCCTCGGCCCAGGTGTGCCGGTCGGCCGCGGCCGCGAGTCCCTCGGCCACGACCGAGTGCGAGGGATAGGACGCCGACGCGGCGTCCAGCGCCGCGAGCACGGCACTGTGCACCTCTGTCATCTTTTTTCCTGCCTTCCGCCGTCGTCCTTATGACGCCTCGCGCTCGCAGTTCTCGCGGGGCAGGACGGTGTAGACGAACGATGCGCAGTGATCGAAACTCGCCGATCCGTTGACCCTGTGGTGAGGGCCGGAGCTCTCCATGTAGATGTGGATGTCGGTGCGGGCAGCGACGTCGAAGTCGCTGACGTGCCAGGTGAGCTCGACGTGGCATCCCGTGTGGCGGGAGAGTTCGGTCTCGTGATTCGGCAGCATCCACCAGGTGAGTTCGCGGCCCTGGGGATCGGTTCCGCGGCAGCGGAATGCCACAGTGTCGCCGGGGTGCAGGACCAGCCCGGTGCGCAGCAAGGTGCCGTGTTCCATCGGGTCCTGCGGGAAGTTGTCGATGCAGTTGCCGAAGCTGTCCGTGACGCTGTCGATGCGCGCGAAGAAGTCGCCGACGGGGTCCTGGCTGCTCATGTAGATGGTCACCTTGTTCCGCATCTCGCCCGCGATGCCGCTGAGGAGTTCTTCTTCGAAGGGCAGCAAGTCTCGGCTGTGTGCCACAGAGTTCCGCAGGGCCTCGAAGCGGCTGAGCAATCCCATGGTCTCGCTCCGGTCGCCCAGCGCGGGCTTGAAGTCCTCCCAGTGCTTCTTCAGAAGCGTGAGGATGTCGAAGAACTGGGCGTACGCCAACTCATTGCTCGGCACTGCGGCGACGCCCCGCCGCATACGGCGACCAGTCTCTTCGTCTCGGATCTCTCGCAGCCGCTCCACCTTCTCGGCGGTGAACACCTGGGAGACCCAGTCCTTGCCCAGCTTCCTCGTGAGCACCGTGGTGATGAGGTTCCTCAGCGCCTGCTCGCACGCCGCCAACGCTTCCGCCGGCGCCATCTGCGGCATTGCCTCGCCCCCTTCCTGCACAGGTCCCGGTAGGTCATCATCCCCGTCACTCACCGCGCACGTCACCGGGTTATCACCATGAGGAGTTCAGGCCAGGAGCCGTGCTACGAACCTCGCCGGCGCTGTCGCCTTCGCCGTCGACTACACCGTCTGCGCCCACTGCCAGCTCGGGTGAGTCGAGCAGCCCTACACCATGGAGAAGTATCAGCGGCGCGGGATGGCCACCGCGGGCCTGGAGCACCCCGGCATGTCCTGGCACGCCCTGGGCGGCCACTTCCAGGACTCCCGAGCCTTCTGGGCCGCTGTGGGCGCGGGCGTGTCGGGCAGGTATCAACAGCGCGACACCTGCCACCACACGCCCGACGGATGAGCCCGACCAGGCCGCCCGGCCCGGGGAGGTTGCTGGCTGCCCTCCTTCGCCAGCGCCCCAGCACGCGTTGCGGTCGGTCATTTGGGGCGGCGCCGGCCGTCCAGCAGTGACGGCGTCGATCAACTGGGCCAGAATCACGTCACCCAGGCGGTCACAGCGGCTGCCGTCACAAGAGCGGCCGAAGCGGTCCACACGACCAACATCCACGGGAAGGCCCGCTGCGCCGTTTCGCCGATCTCGGCACGTGCTGATCCGCGTCGGTGCGCGACGGCAACGGGCGCAGTGACCGTCACGGAGGAGTTGTCGCCTGTGACGATGTTGATGTTCTGGAGTGCTTGAGCGACCTGGTCCGGTGTCGGGTCCTGTTGGCCGTGCGGCATGGCGGCCCGCAGCTCCCCGACCAGCTGGACCAGCCGGGTACGGACCTGGTCCAGGACCCCCTCCATGGCTGACGGGTGTACAGCCCAGTACAGCCTTAGCACCTGCCGGGGAGAGTTCTGGCTCATGAATACGGCTACTTCGGCAGCCAGAGCCGGAACGAGTTGCACCGTCTGACCTGGCTGCCGGGCGATGAGCGACTCGATCTGGCCGACACTCTGCGCAGACCATCAGTCTTACGGGGCGCCGAGCGCCGCTTTGGGCCGGTCAGGTCGGCTGCGGGCGGTCGTGTCAGGCGCCGATGCCGATGTAGGAGACGTAGGTGTAGGCGCCCCAGTCGGAGTCGAGTTCGGCAATGATGTCGTCCCAGAGGTCTTCCATGGTGTCCAGGTCGCCGGCGACGAGGGCGTCGACGGCGTCGTCCCAGATGTAGCGGACCTGCCGGTGTTGGATCCTCAGGTTGTCGCGGCGGCGTGGCTCGTCGACGGCGGCCTGGTTGACGGGGTGGATCTCGATGCGGGTGCCGCGGCCGTTGCGGTTGAGGTGCTGCTTGAGGGCGCCGGGATTGGTGAGCACGTTGTGGGCTCGCAGGTTCCAGTAGGCGGTGTCGATCGCTTCGAGGTTGGCCGGGCGCGGGCGCTGGGTGCCGCGGGTCCAGGCGCGGATCGTGGCCGGGGTAGCGGTGATGCCGGCGTCAGCCAGGGCTTGGGGGCCGCCTTTGGTGGTGGTGAGGTAGCGCATGCGGGCTTTCAGGCCGCGGCGGGTGTCGACTGGGGATTTGATTCCGCCGTCGATGATCATGCGTTCGAGGGCGTCTTCGAGGGCGCGGGCGAGGGCGATTTTGCCGTGGACGTTTCCGGGGTCGCGGTCTGCGCCGTAGGTGCCAAAGTTCTTCCATCCGTCGGTCGACATCTATCGGGCGCTCTTCCTCGGCAGGGTGTACTGGTCTTTTTGTTTCATCTGGGTGGTGAGGCGGCCTTCGGTGAATACCGTGCGCCAGTCGCCAGCGACGTGAAGTTCGTCGGTGCCGCGGACGCGGACGACGGTCAGGCCGTTGCTGTGGGCCCGGTGGGACTTATACCAGAGGTTAGCGAATGCCTGGGAACGGATGATGTGCATCCAGTCGGGTCGGCGGATGTCGCGGTTGACGCTTGATTCTCCGATAGTGGAGGTGAATTTCGAGTACATGGCTTTGATGTATTCGATGGTCACCGTGTCGTCGGCTTCGATGGCGTTTGCGCGGGCCTCGGTCAGAACGCGGCGGAATTTTTCCAGGAGGCCTTCGCTGGCGCCGGAGGTCCAGCGCTCGGTGATGTGCGGGGCCTCGCACAGGCCGAGGCGGGCGCAGCGGATGAGGAGGCGGATGGTGGCGTCGTCGAGGAGGACAGGGCCGTCTTCGCGGCGGTTGCCGATGGGATCGGGCAGGTGGGGGTGGTGCCAGGTGGGGCGGGCGGGGAGGCGGTAGATGCCGGAGCGCTTGGGGTCGAAGCCTCCGTTGGGGTCGTGGATCAAGGCGCCGATGGGCAGGTGGGTTTTGAAGGCGGACAGGAAGCTGGCGTTGGTGTCGAGGGCGTTGACGGTGATCGGAGGGTGGGTGCCGTTTTGTAGGGCTTCCATGAGGCGGGTGTTGGTCCAGTTGTGGCGGCCTTCCCAGATTTCGTCGGCGCCGTCTTTGGATTTCTTTCGGAGGAATTCGAGGGTTTCCGGGTAGACGGTGTGCTCGTAATTTCCGCCGACGCGGGTTGCTTCGAACAAGGCCATTGCGTTCGGTACGGCCTTTTTCACCAGGGCTTCGGTTGCGGCGGCGATGTCACCGTCGTGGTCGTGAAGGGCTTCGTCGACGGCGCGAGTGATCATGCCGGTGAAGTAGCTGTAGTCCCGGTTTGCGTAGCCGCCTTCAGGCGGGGGTGGGGCGGTGCGGCGCGGCGATGGCCTGCGCGGGGCGGCGGTGTGGGCTGTGGGGGCGGGCTCGCTTGGCATGGGGTCCGGGGGTGGGCTGGTGGGGACTTGGAGAGGTGCCTGCGGGGTCTGTGCGGGGGCATCCGGGGTCGCGGCCGGGGGTGGCGTCTGTGGCGCTGGGGTGGGGGTGACCGCGCTGGTGTAGGGGGTGGTGGGGTCGGTGATGCGGGCGTGGGCGAGGTCGGCGTGGAGGGTGAGGGTGGCCTGCGGGCCGAGGTCGCGTTCGGTGATGGTGGCGTGGATCTGGTCGGCGTCGCGGGTCAGGGTGATGGTGATGTCGAGGCTGAGCGCGGCGATGAGGTGGGGGTCGTCGGTGTCGACGGCGGCGAGGACGGGGAGCTGGTGGGTGCGGGCCAGGTGTGCGAGGGCCTGGGCGGCGTCGGTGATCTGGGCTGGGCCGGACAGCGGCAGTCGGGGGTCTTCGGTGGTCTGGAGGCGGTCGACCACGACGAGGGCCAGGCCGGGCAGGTCCGGGACGCTCTCGGCGATCGCGTCGGTGGTCAGGTCGGTGCCGTCGTCGATGTACAGCGGCGCTTGGGCCAGGTGGTGGTCGAGGGCTGCGGTGTCGTCCTGCTCGGTGGGGGTTAGGCGGCCGGCTCGCAGGCGGCGGTAGTCGACGGGCAAGTGCGCGGCGACGATGCGTGCGGCGATGTCGGCTCGAGTGAGTCCGGAGGCGGCGTACAGGACGGGTTGGTGCTGGTCGAGGGCGCTGGTGCGTGCGGCGGCGGTGGCGATCAGGCTGGATCCGGCGCCTGGGGCGGCGGCAACGAGATAGAAGCGCCCGGGCTGCAGGCCGCCCAAGGCGTCGTCCAGGGTGCGGATGCCCGTCGACAGGCCCATCAGGGGTGTGGGTGTGGCGGTGTCACCGGTGGGGACGGTGATCGGGAGGAGGGTGTCCAGGGCTTGCGCGAGTGCGGCCAGGCGCCGCGGGGTGCGCGGCGCAGTGATGGCCGGTGGGCCGCTGGCCGGGATGGCGGTCTCGTGGCCGGTACCGGGCATCGCGGGAGTGGGGGCCGGCGGGCCCGGCTCGGGCGGGGCCGAGGAAGGTGCCTGGAGGGCGGCCGGCGGTGTGACCGGGTGCTGGAGTGTCGGGGGGCCGGGGGTGGTGGGGGTGGTGGGGGTGGGAGCGGTAGCGATAGGGGCTGGCGAGCCGGTGAGGGTGGTCGGCGGGGTCGGTGTGGCTGGGGTGGTACGGGGCGAGGCGGGGGGCGTATGGGCAAGTGCAGGCGTGTCTTGGGCTGGTGGCGCCGGTTCCGGCCGTGGTTCCGAGGGCGTGGTGGGTGCAGCGGCCGCTTCGGCCGGAGGAGTTGTCGGCGCGGATGCGAGGTCTTTGGCGGCCTCGGCTTCGGCTGTTGTGGTCGGGAGGGGGTTCTGGATTGGTTGCTGGCCCTCAAGGGGTGTTGTGGCGGAGACCGATGCTGCTGGTGCAGCCGGAGCCGCTGTGTCGGGTGCGAGCTCGGCTTGAAGTGCTGGCAGGGTGGGGGTGCCGTCCGCGGCTGCGGCGAGCAGGACGGCGACGGGGGTCTTGTGCCGGCACAGCACCTGGGGGTGGCCCTCGGCGCCGTACTGGATCAGATCCCCGAGCTTTTTGCGGGCGTCCACGAAGCTGTGGGTGGGGGCTTGGGTGAGGTCCCAGCCCAGTTCCGTTGCGTGGGCGGGGGTGGTGAGCAGTGCATGGTGCGGGCCGCGTGTCAGGGGTGTGGGGTGCCCTTGGATGGCGGCGTTGATCAGCTGCTTAAGTGTGCTGCGGGCCTCGTGCAGCGTCGCCGGGCCGGTGCGCGCCAGGGCGTGTGGTGTGTCCGCGTCAGGAGCGGTGGAGGTTGTTCCCGGCTCGTCCAACGGGCCTTCAACTGACTCAAGTTGACTGTTCTCGCCGTGTCGGTGGCCGGCGTCTTCGGAGGCCGTCTTGGCCGCTGCGGATGGGGTGGGAGGTGTCGGGAAACTCAGGGGCCAGTTGCCCGCCCAGCGCGGAGCCTGGTCGGACGGCTCCGTCGAGGCTGCGGGCGAGGCAGTGTGGGCGGGGTTGCCCGGCACGGCAGCGCCGGAAGACGCCTCACCGGCGGTGCGGGATGAACGCGAGGAGGACACCCGGGGACTCCAAAGCAGAAGCGGCAAACGGGTTTGCGAGGGGAAGGTCGGGCAGTCGGCTCGGCAGCGGCCGTCAGCAGGTGGGGAGCGACCGCGCCGCTCAAAAATGTAACGTTGCTGCCCAGTCTAGCTGACGGTACATAATGTTGGTCAGAGTATGTAACGTCGAGGGCGGAGTGACGGTCGCGCGAGACGTGAGAATGGCATGGCGTTCATGTCAGCAACGATGAGTAAGCGCAACGTCAGTGTCAGCGACCTGGTCGCCGTGCCTGTACCACTGACGCTCAGGCAACGAAGTTCAACTGACACTCCCCTGCGGGCCATCAAAAGCGAGGGAGCAGTGCGCGAGAGCGCCACCGCCGGTCGCCGCCGTGCCCTGCTGATCCCACGAATGAATGTGCCGTTGAACGAGGTCTGCAGGTGCCCAGCCTCGCGCGCGCTCAGAGCTGGCTTCCCCGCGCACCGGCTGCTACCCGCGTCGTGCGCCTTGATCGGTTGTCTCTAAGACCACTACGCTGACAGCGGTTACTGTGTGTGGTGCGGCGGAAACACTCGGCTGAACGCCAATAGCCGGGGCTGCCTGCCGGAAGTGGGGGTTGCCGGGTTGGATAGCTCCATAGCCGTGGCAGCGGGCGTTCCGCCTATCCATTTCGCGGTGCACGAGATCCGTACAGGAAGTGCGGATGGTGCGCGAGCAGACTTCGAGAAGATGCTCGCTCAGCTCGCCAGCGCCACCACTCCGAACGTTCGCATGATTGCGGCTAACCCGGGTGACTGGGGCATCGACGCCTTCGCTGGCAACCTCGGGGGCGCCATCACGGTCTGGCAGTCCAAGTACTTCATGCCTATCACCACGACCAAACAGTCGCGGCAGATCCGTGAGTCGCTCGCAAATGGGCTGAAGGCAGCAGCGGCAAACGGTCACACCATCGCGATCTGGATCCTGTGTATCCCCTCCAGCATGGACGGCCCTGCAGCGAAGTGGTGGGACCGGTGGAAGAAGGAGCAGGAGAGGGAGCACAACATCGTCATCGAGCTGTGGGACGAGACCGCGCTCGTGAAGAAGCTCCAAAGCCCCGAGGGCGATCAGGTGCGCCGCGCCTACTACGAGCCCTTCACGCCGGCGCCTGCCGCACCCGTCCAGGAGCAGCTTCGGCTGGTTCTGGACGTGGAGGATGACAAGGCGGCAGAGCTCGACTCGGCTCTGTTCGTGCGGCAGATGATGGAGGCTGGCCACGTCGAGCTGGACTCCGCCAAGCAGCAGTTCTTCAACGCCGATCTGGTCGCACGGGAGATCGCGCACAAGGCTGTGCCTGCAGAGGTGGCTGCGCTGCGGTCTGCTGATGCCACCCTGCACGGCGTGTGGGAGATGCAGTTCAACGAGTGCTCTGCCGAGGATGCCATCAATGCTCTCCATGGGCGGGTCTGGCGCGAGGTGCGCAGCGAGCACGACAAGCTGCCGAATGTGCTGCGTCTCGAGTTGGTGCACAGCTGGGGGTTGGTCCACCGGCTGGTCGACAACCGTCGGGCTGGCTGGGTCAAGCACTGGCGGCAGATCGCGAGCAGTCATCCCGACGGCTGAAGTCTCACGACCGCCTGCCCCCTGCTAGACAACTGATGAGGAGCCCGTCGTGGAAGCACACCGGCCGGTAGTGATGCCGGAGGACGAGGTGCCCTTCCGGCTCGCTCAGCTGCTGCTGCTCCTTGCCGCTGTTACCGAGCAGGACGCGAGCGGTGCGAGCTTGGAGCGCATCGGCTACTACGACTTCCTGTCCGCGAACCCCTTCCTCGTGGTGCCCTCCGAGGGACGAGAGGCCAGCCTCCTGCGGCTGGCCGGGTTCGACCCTCAAGTGTTGGCGTACGCCTCTTCGTCGCAACGGTTCACCAGTCGTCGAGAACGCATCCAACACGACCTGGCGCTCCTGGTCGCATATGGGTGCTGCCAGGTCGATAACCGCGATGGCGCTCTCGCCTACTCGATCACGGCGGCTGGGAAGGAACTCGGCGGACAGTTCACAGCCACCTACGCCACCTCGTTCCGTACAGCGGCCAGCATCGTCGTACGTCGTCTCCGAAAGCTCAGCGACAAGGGGCTGCGGGAGCAGACCGCGCGGTGGCTTCGGCCAGACGGACACGGCGGTCCCGCGGCTGCCCTCATGAGTGTCCTGGGCCCGGGCCCCCGCGTGTCGGCAATGTCTTGGGAGGGTTGATCGTCATGGAGTCGCTTCCCGGCATCCGGATCCGACGCCTGCGGCTGGCTGGGATCGACCGGTCCTATGACGTCGACTTCACGATCGAACAGCAGGTGCGGAGCCTGTCTGTGATCGCTGGGGCGTTCAGCTCGGGCAAGACCGCGGTGCTCGAGTTCATTGCGTACGGGCTCGGTGCCAAGCGGCACCCCCGTCATCAAGAGGTACTGCGAAGGGTCCGCTCCTGCCTCTTGGAGGTTGATCTTTCCGGTGAACCGCATGTGATCGAGCGGTCGGTGGGCGAGCCCTCGAAGGTCGCCTTCGTACGTCGGGGAACGCTGGACAGTCGGCCCGCGTCTAAGGGCGAGAGCAGGCCGATCGATCCGGCCGGGGCACCGGAGAGCCTGTCGGCTCTCCTGCTGAGCCACTGCAAGCTCGAAGGTGTCCAGCTGCGGGAAGCCCCTACGAGCCGTGAGTCTCGCACGGACCCGCTCAGCTTCCGTGACCTGATGTGGTTGGCGTTCCTGCCCAACGAACGCGTCGCGGACAGAAACTTCCTCTTCGAGAACGACTACATGCGCAAGCACAAGCTGCGGCAGGTAGTCGACGTCGTCTTCGGCGTCCACGACGACCGTGCTGTCGAGCTCGGCCAGCGGATCCGGGAACTTGGCGGCCGGCTCACCCAGGCCAAGGCCGAACTGGCAGCAGCGCGTTCCTTTGTCCAGGAACAGGCCCCCGCCGCCGTCACCCACGGCGAGGCCGTCTCGTCGCCTCTCACGTACGAGCAGGAGCTGGCCGACATTACCTCCCAGCTCGAGGCCCTTGACCAAGCAGCTCAGGCAGGGACAGCATTTGCTGCTCAACTACGTCGTGAGCATCAGCAGGCCGCACGCGAGTCCCGCCGGGCGGCATCGGTGCTTCGGGACTGCGAGACACAGATCGCGCGCCTGATGCCGCTGCGAGCGCAGTACGCGGACGATCTACTCAAGCTCGGCATGCTGGGCGAGGCCCAGCAGCTCTTCGACCCCCTAAGCGTGACCACCTGCCCGGCCTGCCTGAATCGCCTGCCGGACCCACCGGCCGCCGCGGACGGGCAGTGCAGCATGTGTAGCCATGACCTGTCCGATGCTGACGGGGCGCTAACCCTGGGGGCTGCGGACACCGGCAGCCAGGCCGAGGGCAACCGCGTCAATGTTGCGGCCGAGATCCGATCGACCAAGGCGCGTCTGAAAGAGATCACCAACTACATCGAGGATTTGGACGGGGCCCTGGCCACGCTCAAACTGCAGGCCGAAGAGGCGGCCGTTGTTGAGGAGCAGGCGGCCGTCGCGCTGGACGAGGCAACGTCGCCCTCGGTGTCGCCATTCCTCGCCGCTCGCGACGACCTCCACCGTCGGCGAGAGCAGGTACTCCGCCTCATCGACCAGGCTGAAAGCACCGCAAGGCTCCAAGAGGGACTCGCCAAGCGCGCCGCCGTGGTGGAGCGGCACGAGGCGCAGATTGCCCGCTTGAAGGAGGAACTCGAGCAGCTCGGTGACGCGACGTACGACCGTGACCGCATCATCGCCCAGGTCAGCAGCCGCTACGGCGACCTCCTGCGTGAGTGGCGCTACCCCAAGCTCAGCCAGCCCTTCATCAAGCCCGACCTCACACCGTTCGTCCGTGGGGAGCCCTACCAGGAGGCGTCCTCTGGCGCCCGCACGCTCCTGACGCTGGCGTGGCAGCTGGCTGTCTTTGAGATCGCTGTCGAAACCGGCGCTGCACACCCTGGCTTCCTCATGATCGACAGCCCCCAGAAGAACCTCGGTCACGGCGTCGGCACGCTGGATGCGGTGATCGCCGATGCCGTCGCTATCGACGACTTCTACCACCACCTCTCCGTCTGGCTGGCAGACCGAGGTGCCAAAGCGCAGCTCATCATCGTCGACAACAGCCCGCCGCTAATCGCGGAAGACAGCGTGGTGGCCCGCTACAGCCGCAACGAGGACCAGCCCCCCTACGGGCTGATCGAGGACGAGACCAGCGCAGAACCAGAAGAGGCCAGACAGTAGAACTCCACGGCACTGCAGCATGACCTTGGTCCGTCCAACGCTCTATTCCGGCACTGACCAGGATGGCGCCTTCAGTTTGCAAACAGCCGTACTACTCGAGTGCAGACCGCTTGGTGCGGTCCAGCTGCCGCAGTGGGTCTGCGCCGCCTTCCCCGCGGTGATGAGGAGTCGGTAAGACGCAGAGTAAGGCTCAGATGTGAGCGGCCGTCAGCGCCACCCGTTACATTCCCGAGAGGCGGCTCGGGAGAGCCGGGCCCTGCTGTATGCCGCCGCTCGGTCGAAACCACTCCTCCGCGCAGGACTGGCTCCTCCGACCGAAGAGAGCGCGCTGTCGGGGAGCGGTGCTGCAGACTCTGCTGTGAGCAAGCGGCGGCGGGCCGGAAGGAGCTGCCATGTCCCGCCCGGCAGGCCCGTCGGGAGGTACGCGGTCACTGAGGTCGCTGTCCATGGCGTACGAATCGCCCCAGGATCCGGTGGCCTTTCCCGGAAGGCGGACGTGTCATTGTGGCCCGCGGGGTGGCGCCCTGTCCCTCCCAGGGCATGGCGGGGAAGGAGGGGAACGTGGCAGTCCACCGCTTCCGTCCCGGTACGGCATGGAGGTTAGGGTGATCGCGACGCGCACCGTGGGGGGTGCCGAGTGAGCAAGGCACGCTGGAGGTGAGCATGGGGCTGCGCCCGACACACCTCGGCTACGCCTACCAGGACCTCCTCACCGCGCTGCGCCTGGTGGATGTGGCTGTGGGACGCGTGAAATCCGTGCTGGTCGACACAAAGATGTTCACCGGTGACCGATTTGACGACATCACGTGCGAGTGGGGCACCGGCAGCCGCGAACGGCTGCAGATCAAGCACACGGATCACGACCGCGCGTTGTCGGTGGAGAGTTTCACGAAGGACAACCGGGGCCTGCGTCTGGATCTGCTTTTCTCCTCTATGGACCACGGCCTCACCTTGCTTCCCGGTGCCTCGCACCGCCTCGTGGTGCGTGACACGGAGCCGGAGGCTCCCGATCTGACCCGGGTGCTGCGGCCGGTCAGCACGAGCACCGACCCAGGGCCTGCGCTGCAGGGCCTGAGCAGTAAGCGGTTTCGGTTCGATGCCGCTGCGCTGCGGGCACACGCTCCGTGGAAGGAGATGCTCGCCGGGACAAGCGACGACCTGCTCAATCGCGCCTGCGCCTCCCTGGTCGTCGACACGAATCTTCCGGCGTGTTCGCTCAACATCCGCGAGCCCGGACCAGCCGAAGCGGCCTTGCTGCGCCGCATCACCGAAGAACTCGGGGCAGGGCGGCCGCCGAACCGGCACCGCGCGGCCGAGGAGGTGGCGCTGGCCCTGATCGAGACGGCGAAAGCGGCGCGCAGCCGGGCTGGGACCGTGATGGTCGAGGATCTGCTTCCCCGGCTGGGCCTGGAAGTCGACTTCGGGGCGGTCCGTGAGGGGCACCCCGTGGACCGCGCCACCGAGGTAACCCGTCCCATGGTGCTCACGGGCGTGGTCGCGGCCGTGGAGGACGCCGCGCAGCAGGGGGGCGTCGTGGTGGTCACCGGCGCTCCCGGCGTCGGTAAGTCGTGGTTGTGCGAGCAGCTCGGGGATGAGCTGCGGCAGACCTGGCTGGCGGTGCGGCATCACTGCTGGCTCGGCGCCGCGGACAGCGACCGTGAGCAGCGTGTGCTGACCGAGGTCGTGATCGGCAGCCTGCTGAAGCAGCTGGGCGCGGCCGTCCCGGAGGCGCTGGCGCAAGTCAGGCCCCGCTACGCGGCCACGCCGGAGACGCTCACGGCCGCGGCCACTGCAGTGCGCGGCCTGGTTCCGGACCGGCCGATCGCGCTGATCGTGGACGGCATCGACCACGTCAGTCGGGTTCTGGGGTACAGCACCGGCAGCGCCTTTCGTGCACAGGCGGACCCGGCCGCCCATCTAGTCGCGGACCTCACCGGTCTCGAACTGCCGCCCGGTGTCGTGCTCGTCCTGGCCAGTCAGCCCGGCCCCCACCTCGAGGCCGTCGACGCCAGTGCCTGCCGCCTCACCGTTCCTCCGCTCAACCGCGTCGAACTGCATGCCCTGGCGGATCGTCTGAGCGTGCTGGCGGCCCTGGCCTCGTCGGCTGCCGACCCGGGTACCGATTCCACTGTGCTGGCGGAGGCCGCTGTCGCCCTGATCGAGGAGCGCTCACGAGGCAACGCTCTGTACGCCACGTATCTATGCCGGCAGGCGGTTGGTCCGGTCCCGGGTCTGGGAGCGGCGCCCGCGCCGGAGGGCGTCGGCGATCCCCTGGAGAGGTTGCGGGCGGTCCCGTCGTCGGCGCATGACCTCGACGACTACTACGCCTATCTGCTGGACGGTCTGACCCCCGGGCAGCGCTCTGCTGTCAGCATGCTCGCGGTCTGCGACTTCGCCGTGTCCGCAGAGGAACTCGAGGAAATTTTCCCTCTGCCCGGGATGCAGATCGGCGCCGCGCTGACGAGCGTGGCGCCGATCGTCGCGCAGCAGCCGGGTATCGGCGGGCTGAAGATCCACCATGAGAGCTTCAGCCGATTCATCCGCCGGATCGACGGCGATCACAGGTGGGTCGATCAGGTCCGGTCTCAGGCTGCCGACTGGCTGTCCCAGCGGGGCTTCTTCACTGATCCCCGTGCCTTCCGGCACCTGCCCGAACTACTGGCTGTCCTGGGCCGTGACGACGAACTCGCTCTGCTGATCGGGCCCGATTTCCTCTCCCGCGCGATTGCCGGGCTGCAGCCGCCGCAGGCCATCGTCCACACCCTGACTGTTGTCGCACGGCGGGCGGCGGCCCGCAACGACTGGCCCACGCTGGTGCGCTGCATCGAGCTGAGCCGGGCACGGGCGACCTACGAGGACGAGGGCCTGCCGGGTTCCCTGGTGCCGTATGCGGACGTGCTGGTGGCGCTGTCTGGAGCCGACCGCGTGGCGGCGAGCCTGATGTATGAGGGTGTGCCCACGATGCCGCCTCGGTGGGGCCTGGAGCTGTGTGCGGCGGTCGACCGGGCCGGCCATGCCGCCCCGTGGGAGGCGTACCTTACGGCCTGGGACGAGGCGCGCGATGGCGAGCGTGTCCACTACGGTTCCGAGAGCGATGAGTCGGTGTTTTTGGCGGAGTTGCGCGGACGGATCCGGCTGCCGGGCCGGCCTGCCGACGATCCGGAGCCCGCGCAGGTCCCGCGTACGCTCGCGCAGCGGGTGGCCAGGTTCCTGGACCAGGAGGCCCTGACATCGTCCGAGCGTGCACTGGATGTGCTGCTGGACTGCCTCGGTTTCGTACCGCTGCTGGAGAGTGCCGAGTACGTCGACCGTCCCGACCGGCGCACCGCCCTTCTGCTGCATCTTGCCGATGCCCGCGACGGCGCAGGCGGCGCACTTCCGTCGGCGCGCATGCTGGCCACGGCGGCCTGGGCCAGTGGCTGGTGCGACCCGCGGCGTCTGCTCCGCCATGGTCTGGCGGCGGCCGACCTAGCCGAGGAGGGTTTCCCCACAGACATCACCACCGGTCTCACCGAGGCAACGCGCGAGGTGCTGACCGAGCGTGCCAGCGGCCTGTCGGGGCCGGTCAGCAGGTGGCTGGCGCTGCTGGCCGTGGCCCACGCAGTCGACCCGCAGGCGCCCGTCCGGCTGCTCCCCCTCCTGGACGGCGACGGTTTCTACCGTGCCTGGCTGCGCTTCACCCTTGCCACCGTCGGCCTGCACCGCGACGTCGAGGTGGGCAGCCTCCCGGTTGAAGCAGCGTCCACCACCGTGCGTGTGGCGCTCGGACAACTGGCCCAGCACGCACACGCATTCATGGGTCAGCCCCGGGCCTGCGATCTTGCGGACATCCACCGGCTCGTGCGGCAGGTGCTGCACGACGCCGTCGCCCTGCTGCGCGGCGACGACGTCGCGCTGGGCATCGTCTCCTTGCAAGCCGTCAGCGAAGGCACCACCACCTCTCTCATGGGCATGGCCGGAACCGGCCCTCTGATCACCACGGAGCTGCTGTCCCTGCTCGCCGGGAGCGTCGGCCAGGCCGGGGCGGACGTCGTGCACGAGCTCATGCGCACGCTGCGCGCGGCGCAAGCCGAGCGCCGTGCGCTGTATGCGGAGAACGCCGACTTCGAGCTCGAGATGGCCCGCGTAAGTCTGGCCTGCGACGACCCGCACGAAGCGCAGCGCTGCTGGGAGCGCGCCGCCCGCTACATGGGTGCCTACGGCGGCCACAAGGACATCACCATCGAGGAACTGCTGGATCCGCTGCCCCAGCTCATGCAAGCCGATCCCGCCCAGGCGCGTGTGCGGCTGGCACGTACGCAGCCTCTTGTCTATCTCGTCGCGGACTGCACCGACGGGCGAGGCACAGCGGGAACACCACAGGAATGGTGGCGCTTTCTGGCACGGCTGGACTCACGGGCCGCCGCAGAGCTTGGTGCCCAGGTGCTGCTAACCGAGCCCGGACTGCCCGATGCCCGGGTGGACGCGGCCCACCGACAGCTGCTGGCCACGCAGGCCGACACCGCCGATCCCGTCGTCCTGGCCGCGCTCCGCATCGCGGCAGGGCCCGGCGGCCGCAGCATCCACCAGGACATCGCCCTACTCACAAGGCTCGCCAACCTGCCAGACGAGGACGCGGCACGCACACGGCGCCTCCTGCCGGTACTGGCCAATGCGATCACCTCCACCTACGACGACCAGACGCTGATCGCTGCATCGCAGGGTGCCGGGGAGGAGCCCACCCGTGCGCTGCGCACGGCAGCACAGCGCTGTGGCGGTGAGGGCGGCCCGCCCTGGGCACCCCGCCCCGTACCCGACAACACCTCCCGTGACTGGTCAGGCCCCAAAAAGCGCCCCAACACAGGCGCCTACCTGCACGCCCAGCAACGCCCGACGCTGCCAGAAGGTGCCGCCGGCGTACTTGCCGCAGTCCGTGACCGCAGCAGCAAGGCATACGACTCCCCCTTGGGCCCCCGGTGGTCGATGGACGCCCTGGCCAATGCGGTCGGATGGCGGCTGCTGGAGATCATCGACCGCCACGGAGCCGATGCAGCCGCCCAACTGCTGCATCGGATCGCCGACGAGATGAGCGCCTCCGGCCCCTTGGAGGTGCTCGCCGATGTGGCCGCCGGGCTTAGCCTGCGCCAAGACATCGACCCCGCCGTCTTCGGTCCACTCGCCGCGACGGCCGGCATGCTGGCCTACACCAAGATCCGGGGTGGCGGTGGATGGCGCTCCTTCGCCGGCAATGACCGGCTGGAGTTGTGGCAGCAGGCGCATACCGCGGATGCCGCCGCCGCAGTCCACGACCTCGCAGATCAAGTGGTCCACGCCGTCGCCGAGGCGTCTTACAGCCGCACCATCGGCGTCAGCCAGGCCCTGGTCTCGGCCTTCGCTGTTCACTCCCCGGATGTCTCCCAGCCGCCGGCTGCCAGCGCGCTCGCCTGCTGGGACGCGGCGTACGGGGTCATCGCCCACCGCCTGCCGGGCCGTGCCCGCCTCGGCCACGGTGCCTACCACCCGGTGCCAGGGCAGGCGACCCAGCACGACATCGACACCGCGCTGTGCCAGCTTGCGCTCGCCACGATTGCCCTGCCCGAACGTGGCGACAAGCGCCGCGCCCTGATCGCAGCAACGGTTCTGCTGGCCGGCCGTTCCGGCCAGGCACAGGTGGCTCTGGCGCACGTCCTCTCCTTCGACCTCGGCGCTGCCCCCCTGACCTGGCTCCTGACCGTCCTGAACAGTCACCTGCCCGACGGCTCCCTGGACGCTGCGCTCATCGAACAGCTCGTGACGCTATGCGGCAGTGACATGCTGTCCGTCCGTGCAGAAGCCTCCGCCATCCTGGCCCGCGCCGGCCACCAGCCCCCCTCCCCTGCGGCAACCGCCGCCCATCCGACCCTCGCACAAGCCATCGCCGCCGCCCTCTCCCGCACCGAGGACAGCGCATGAACAACCCTCGGGAGTTCGCAACCCACCTCGTCGATCACTACCTGGGCGCGCGCCTCGATGCCGCCGGCAGTCCGGCCGGGCTTCGCGAGACCGTGATTGACCTCGTGATCGATGCCCTCCCCGATCGCGTCGAGACGCTGATGAGCACGCAGCTGGAATTGCTGACCAACGGACACCGCAGCCAGCTTCCCGACGCCTACCTCGCCGACCACGCCGCCGCCGAAGACGCCCTGCAGCACGCTGCCGCCGGCCTGCGTGCCGCGCTGGCTCAAGCGGGACAACTCGGCAACGCCCAAAGCTTCGAACGCGGCGCGGCCGCGCGGCTGCGCGACGACCCCCGGGCGGCCCTGCGTGCCGAACTCGCCCGCATCCCCCGCCCCCTGACTCGTCCCGAGTCGCTGGCGTGGTCGCTCGATCCAGCACCGTGGTTCAGCGACAGCCATCAAGCGGCCAAGCCCTGGCCGCCTCCCGGCTCTGCTTCGGTCGCGAGCCTGCGGTCTCTGCCGGGCGGCGCCATGGCCCTTGCCCGCGTGGACGACGGCCCCCACGTGGGCTGGGTGCAGATCGGCCTGATCGAGCGGCAGCGCACTCCTGCACGCCGGTACCCGGATCAGCCTGCCCGCCAACTGCAGATCGTCGTCGGCTTGGAGGCCCTCAACGAGGAACCGCCGCCCGGCACGCTGCCCGTCTCCCAGGCCCCCTGGCAGCTGTGGACCAGCCCGTGGCGGCGCCTGGGACTGGGCCTCACGACCGAGTCAGCATCCGAGCACATCAGCGCCACAAACCACGTCCTCACGGCCCTAACTGACGCCGGCAGCACGGGTCTGATCGATGTACCCCGCCCCCGCACCCTAAACGGCCTCGGCCTGCCCCTCTATGTACTCGCGCCCGCCGCCAGCGTCGTGGCCACACTCGGCCTTGAACCCACAGAGGGCATCTGCGGGTTCAGCCTCAGCGACGCCGCTGGGGAAGCACTGGTCTGCCGCCAGTGGCACGGTCACTTGGTCCATGACGGAAACTATGAACCCCTCATGCCCGCAGTCGCAGGAGCGGATCTGCTTCTCCGCCCCGACCTGTTCACCCGGCTGCACGACACGATCGGCGCCTCCCGCTGCCGAGCCGGTGTCAACGTTCACCACATGTCGGCAGACGAAGAAGACGGCGCCCTCGACGCCGAGGGCTGAGGGACGTCAACGACGCCCCGCAACCCACCCTCACGTTGCGGGTGCGTGCCGTGTGCTGCTCATCCGCGTCGGCGACCGGGTTGTGCCCGGGCGTCGATAGTGTGCTGGGCCAGGTGGGCGAGGACTGCATGGTTGGCCTCCCAGCCGTCGGCAACCTTGGAGGCGGCTCCAGGGTGTACGGGGTCGTTGGAGGGGTGGGCGTCGAGGAGTTCGGCGATGCCGGCGCGGGCCACGACGATGCAGGCGTGGCGGTGTCGTGAGGTGAGGACGCACAGGCGACCGGCTTCCAGGTGGAAGGCGGAGGCGTCGCCGCGGCCGGAGAGGGGGTGCAGGACGATGGTGACGCGGAATTCGCAGCCTTGGAGCCGGTTGGCGGTGTCGACTGTGACGCCATGCAGTTGGGGGTACTGGCGGGCCACGAGAGCGCGGATGTGGTGGGCCTGGCTGCGGTGGGCGGTGCCGATGGCGATGTCGCCCGGCAGCAGGACGTGGCCTTCGGGGTTTTCCTCGCAGGTGGTGATGGCGCGCCGGGCCAGCAGCCGCTCGGCGATGCCGAGGACGGCCTGGAAGGCTTCGATGTCGAGCTGGCCGGTGATGCGGGCCGGTAGTTCGAACAGTGCCCATCCGGTTCGGGCGGCATGTTCGATGACCTCGTCGGTAGGGGTGCGCATACCGGTGATGGGGAACGTGAGGGTGCGGTCGGCTTCACGGCCTCCGGCGTGGAAGGGCATGAAAGGGTAGAAAGCGTCGCTGATCAGGGGGACGGCTGAGGACGGCAGGCGCCAGGACACGGGCAGGGAGTGGACGGGCAGGTCGCGGTTGTTGGCGAGCAGGACGGCGACCGCGCTGTGCATGGGGTCATGGGACAGACCTTGGAAACGGTCGGTCTCGACCGCGGAGAAGGGGTCGAGTTGGCCGGGATCTCCGACGAAGAGTGCCCGGTCGAAGAGGCCAGCGGTCCACAAAAGCATGTCGGAGCGCATCTGGTAGGCCTCGTCGATGATCGCCCATGGCCATCGGCGGTCGGTGACCGTGGCCCATTTCATGGCGGTTCCCACGATGACGTCGGCCGTCTTTTCGAGGGCTTCGATGCGGGTGCCGATACGGATGCCGGGATGTACCTGCAGGTCATCCGGGACGGTGTGTTCCGTTCCAGTGAGCCGGGCGATGCGCAAATGCGGGTGGTGCCGGGCGAATCGCCGCACGAGATGGTCGACCTGGCTGTTGGTCTGGGCGATGACGACGCAGGGGGCGCTGGATTGCGCAAGGGCGTCGGCAGCCTGGGCGACCAGGGTGGATTTGCCGGCGCCGGGCGGGGAGTCCACGACGAGTCCGCGGTGGGTGAGCATGGGCAGTTGCTCCAGGATGGCGCGGGCGGCCGTGTCCAACCGCTGCTGCGGCGATGGCTGATGGGGCGGTGTCACTGTTCTTCCTCGCCCTCGCCCTCGTCGCTGTCGGCCGGATGGTCGGCAGGAGGCCCGCCGTGGGTCCAGGGGGTCTGGTCTCGTGCGGGGAATTCCGGCATCCGGTAGTGGTCTGGTGCGATGGTGAACACTAGGAAGGCGCCGGCTTCGGGCAGGACGGCGTGGTTGGGGCGGGTCACGGTGCCCATTCCGGCGGTGATCTCGAGTTCGACGAGGGTGTCGCCGTCGGCCGGAGTGACCTCGCAGATCTTGTAGCGGGCGTTTGGGTGGGTGTGGCAGGCCAGGAGCTGGCCGGGTTCCATGGGCACGGGGTCCGGGGTGGACACGGTGAGCCGGGGCCGCCATTGTGCTCGTCCGGTGGGTCCGCGCAGAGTGTGTTCCGGGTCGATGGTGGTGACGGGGCCGCCGAAGGCTTCGCCGGTGGTGCGCAGTTCTGCCCGTACGAAGGGGTCGTCGGCGGCGCGTTCGGCGGCGAAGGCGGTGGCTGCGTGTTCCATGCGGGCCAGGCGGACGGCGGCGGCGACGGCGTGGTCGCGGGCGGGCCGCGGGCGTCCGTCCTGGGCCAGGTAGTTGCATTCGTCGGTGAATGCGGTGCGTTCCTGGTCCCAGCGGCGTGCGGTGCCCTTGGCTTCGGGAAGAGCTTGCAGGAGCGCGTAGGCCTGCCACATCAAATCCCAGGTGGGCTGCATGTAGGTGGCCAGCAGGCGGTCGAGTTCTTGCAGAGTGCGGGTCTGCTGCTGGCCCTGGGCCTGGCGCCGGGCGTGGGCGTAGGCGTCGAACAGGGGGACCAGGTGGTCGTTGTCGAAGGCGGCGTCGGTGGCTGGTCCCGCCGGGCGGTAGGTGGCCGGGTCTTCTGCTGTGTGTGCGGCGTCGCGTCCCGAGGCGGCGTGGCGGGGTGGGTCGATCCAGGCCAGCAGGGTGGCGAGGTCCTCGTCCTCTAGGGGGCTTTGGCCGCTGATCCAGTGCATGCCGAGGAAGCTGGTCATGGGGATGAGGGCGGCTGAGCCGGGGAGGTCGGCGCGGTCGGTGAGATAGGTGAGCCAGTGTCCCAGGCGCTGGACGGCTCGGGAGTCGGGATTCTGGTCGTCGACGCTGCGGAATCTCAGGTCGTCTCCGAGGTCTTTCAGGTGCTGCACGGTCTGGGGGTTGGGGACGAGGATCTGGGGGGCGTCGGTGTAGCGGCGGCGTGCTGGCTTGCTGGAGGTGGCGGGCAGGTGTTCGCTGTGCCGCTGGCAGGCGTCGATGTATGCGGTGACGGCGTCTGCCAGGGTGCCGAGCATGGGGGCGGTGCTGCCTGAGGGCGGCGCGACCAGGAGCCGGGGGCGGTGCGGGTCGGTGCCCAGCATGATGGCCAGCGGTCGTGCGGCGGGGCCGGTCTGCTTCAGCGCCAGCAGCATCAGCGGCTGGTCGCTGAGGTGGAGGTGGCGCAGTTGGCTGGCGCGTTGGGCGTTGCCGGTGTGGGCGGCGCGCATCCGCAGGAGTGAGGTCAGAAGGCTCATGCGGGGTCCGTCTGAAGGTCTGCGTGGATGCGCTGTGCGTGGCGCAGGGCCTGGGTGATGTCTTTCTGGCCCCGTGAGGGGTGCAGGTGCCCGTCGGTGAGGGCCAGGGCCGTGGCGATGGTGTCAATTCCCGCGAGGTCGTCGCGGACTGCTGTGCCCAAGGCCGCGGTCCTGCCCTGGTTGTGGGCCTCGGTGCGGCAGTGGAAGGCCAGGTCGCAGTGGTGGCGGCAGCCGGGGGTGTAGTACGGCCGCACGGTGGCGAGTGCGGCAACGAGTTCACCGCGGGGCCGGGTCGGTCTCTGGTCGGGGCCAGGCGCCAGGTCGAAGGTGGTGTTGGGGGGAAGCTTGTCCAGCAGTTGGGGCAGGCGCCTCAGTCTGTCGAGGTGGCGGCTCAGGTACTTGATCTGCTTGTGGGCGCTGAAGGGCGTGGCGGTGGGGTGGCGGGTGAAGTTGCGCGGGTTGACCAGGAT
Source organism: Streptomyces filipinensis (assembly GCF_014649495.1). Taxonomy (GTDB): domain Bacteria; phylum Actinomycetota; class Actinomycetes; order Streptomycetales; family Streptomycetaceae; genus Streptomyces; species Streptomyces filipinensis. The sequence continues at coordinate 23,323 of NZ_BMTD01000033.1, forward strand.
CACGGTGTCGGAGACGCGGTCCGGCGGGAGGCCGTCACCAGCGAGGAGTTCACGCAGGGCCAGGACGTAGGCTGCGGCCTGGGTCAGCGCTGCGTTGGCCTTGATGGGGTCGGGTTGTCCGTGGATGACGGGGAAGGATTTGATCTCCACGACGTGAAAGACGCCGTCGCGCTGGAAGGCGATGACGTCGGGCTCGAGGTAGACCTGGTGTCCGGCGACGGTCAGACACAGTACGGGGTGGTCGAGCAGGGTGCGAGGGTCGTCCGACCTGCGGTGTGCTGCGCTGAGGATGCGGGAGCGGGTGTGGGCGCGGCGTAGCTTCAGGGGGGACTTGTCGTCATCGCTGCCGACGCTGTTGACGTCCTCGTAGGACACCTCCGACAAGGTCAGGCCCAGGGCTTGGCGGAGCAGCGGCACCAGGGGGGCTCCGGCTTGGGCGGTGATCTGGCGTTCGAAGGCGATGCCGTAGTCGAGGGCGAGCTGGGATTTTCTCAGCGGCCGCGGGAGGCCCAGATGGGCGGCGAGGGCGTCTTTGTCGATGCCGGCCGCATCCAGCAGGGAGCGGCGGTCGCAGCTCGGATTGGCGGTCAACGCTGCCAGGGTGCGTGCATTGTGTGGGATGGGCGGCGCGGTTCCGCGTAATACGCCCAGTCGTGCGTCGAGCGAGCTCACTGTTTTCCTTGGCGGGACAGGGCACAGCCGTGCTGGTTGCAGGGGCGGGTTTACGAAGTGCGGCGCAGGCGGGCGGTGTCGCGCAGGATATTGCCGAAGATCTGCTCCACGTCGCCGAGTTGCTCGCGTGCGCGCTGGGCCGCTTCGGCGCGGGTGTCGGCGTCGTCGTCGGCGTGAATCTCCAGTTCCGCTGCGGCGGCCCGGCGCAGCGCATCCAGGTCGAGCGGGCCCCGGGGGGTGTCGCCGTGGATGTTGCGGCTGTAGTGCAGCAGAAGCTGCTGGACGGGCTGCGGCACCCCGGTTTCGCCGGCGAGGTGTTCGGCGGCGTCCGCGAGCCGCAGGGCCGCGGTGAGGAAGTGGACTCGCTGGGTGAGCGGCCCCACCAGGCGCTGCTCCAGCGGCCAGGTGCTCAGGGCGAGCAACCCGCGGGCCGGTGAGAGCAGATCGGAGGTCAGCGCGGGGCAGATGTAATAGGCGCGGCCGTAAGGCGCGGAGCGGAAGGAGCGTTCTTCGTCGCGGCGCAGGGTGGTCAGGCGTGCCGTGTTCAGCGGGCTGGAGAAGAACGCTTGGTGGACCTGGCTGAGCAGTTTCGGCGAGGCGGGGACGGTGAGGAGGGCCAGCGCCTGGTGGACCTGGTCGCGTACGGGCACGCCCTGGTTGGACTCGGTGACCGTCTGCGTGGGCTCCGGCCGGGCCTCTGGCTGGACCTCCGGCTGGGCCGTGTCCGGGACCTCACTGAGCCCGCACAGAACGTTCCACGCGTGCCGTGTGCGGGTCAACTCCTCGCCCAGAACCTTCACTTGGGCGTTGTCGTGTTGCGTGAGCGCCTGCCGGAGCGCCTCTTGCAGCTGCTGCATGCGCTTCTCGAGAGCGACCAGATGCTCATCCATGCCCGCATGCTAGCAGTCACTCGGGACTCCCAGTTTTACTCCAGGCAATCGCGAAGACCGACACCTGGTGGATCTGGTCGCCTATTGGGTTCGCCCGGGTAGGGCTCGGCGACCATCAACGCGGGCGTCAGCTGGGCCGCGTCCGGGACATCACCGAGCCCGCACAGAACCTTCCAGGCACATCGAGTGCGTGTCAAATCCGCATCCAGGTGGCGCACTTGGAAAGTATCGTGTTGCGCGAGCGCCTGCCGGAGCGCCTCCTGCAGCTGCTGCATGCGCTTCTCGAGAGCGATCAGGCACTCGTCCATACCGGACGCCGACGACTACTCGGGAAGTCCAGTTTTACTCCAGGGATTTTGATGTACAGTCCCGGGCTCATAAGGCACCACCGGTGCCCTCCTACGCCTCGCTTCCAGAAGGGCGCATGAAGGCATGAGCAGACTGCTCCACACCTCCGACTGGCATTTAGGCCACATCCTGCACGGGCATCCACGCGACGAGGACTTCGACGGCGTCTTGGCCGAGATCGTGGCCATCGCCCAGGAGAGCAAACCGGACCTGATCGTCCACAGCGGCGATCTGTTCCACTCCTCCCGTCCCACCATCCGGGACATGTTCCGCGCCATGCGCACCCTGCGCGAACTTGCCGCCATCGCCCCCACCGTGGTCGTGGCCGGCAACCACGACTCCCCCGACTACTTCGAGTTCTTCCACTCCATGAACGGTCCCTCCTACGGCCGGGGCCTGTTCTTCGTCGACCGGCTCCGCCCGGCACACGACGGGGGCGTGATGACCTTCGAGGCCTGCGGCGGTGAGCAGCGCATCCGGCTGGCTGTCCTGCCCTTCGTGCACCCGAACCGGTTCTGGCGGCGCGATTCCACCACCGGCACGTCGTATGCCGACTACACCGCGGCGATGCGCGGCCTGCAGGGGGAACTGACGGAGGCCTTGCACGAGGAGTACGACCCCGACCGGGATATCCTGCTGTTCTCGGCCCATGTGTTCATCACAGGCGCCAGGACCTCCCCGAGCGAACGGGCCGTGGACGAGGCCTTCGAGACCCCTCCCGAAGATCTTCCGGTGGTGTCGTACGCCGCTCTCGGACACATCCACCGCCCGCAGGCCATCGAGGGCCTGAAGTTCGCCGCCCGCTACGCGGGCAGCCCGCTTGCCATGGACTTCGGTGAAGCCGACGAGACCAAGAGCGTCGTGATCGTCGACGCCGACCCGGGGCGGCCGGTGCGGGTGCTGCCGCGCCGGCTCTCCAGCGGCCGGCGGCTGACCCACTTCACCGGAACCCTCGAGGAGCTGAAGGCCGCCGCCGACCAGTACGACGGGACCTTCCTCAAACCGGTGATCACCGGAGAGGAGCCCGACGGGCTCCTCAGCCAGAAGATCGCCGAGATCGTCCCGAACGCGATCCTCATCAACGCGGCCCCGGCGCGGGAAGCGGCCGCTGGCGCCGTCTTGGACGGTGACCTGGGCGACGAGCCGGAACTCCCCGACGCATTCCGGGCCTACCTAGCACGTGAGGGAGTGGACGCAGATGCCGCGGAGTCGACCGTCACGGCATTCCTCCACCTGCTCAACGAACTCGACGACGAGACGCTGACCCCGGTCCCGGCCGAGGAACAGCTGCGCGCCGCGCTGGAAAACCCCTGGAAGGAGGCATCATGAGGCCCTTGCAGCTCACCCTCACAGAGGTGCGCAGTTACCCCGGCGCCTGCACCATCGACGTCACCGGCAAGCATCTGCCTGGCAGCGCCGGCGATACCGGCGCGGGCAAGTCCGCCGTCCTCGAGGCGATCATCTTCGCCCTGTACGGGACGTGCCCGTGGCCGAAGGACAGCAGAGGTTTTGAGGAACTGCCGCGCACCGCGCTGGAAGACACCGGGATGGAGGCATCGTGAAGCCCTTGCGGCTCACCCTCACGGGAGTGCGCAGCTACGCCGGCACCTGCAGCATCGACTTCACCGGCAAGCGCCTGCTCGCCATCCTGGGCAACACCGGCGTGGGCAAGTCCACCATCCTCGAGGCGATCATCTTCGCCCTGTACGGGACGTGTTCGTGGTCCAAGGACCCCAAGGCCGCCTACGAGCTGATCGGCAAGGGATGCCCCAGCATGGACGTGGTGTTCGAGTTCTCGGCGAACGGCCGCGAGTGGAGTGTGCGCCGCACCCTGCATGCGGACGGCAAGAAGGGGCCGCAGGCCGTGCTCGAGTCCCTCGCCGAAGAAAGCGCCGACATGCGGGTCGACGGCAAGGCCGCGGTGACGCAGGCGGTGACCCGGATCATCGGGCTGAACTGGGACGGCTTTGTCAGCACGGTCCTGCTGCGCCAGGGAAAGTTCGGCACCCTCCTCAAGGCCCCCAGGGCCATCCGTGCCGACATCCTGCGGCACATTTTCGGCATCAACGAGCTCGAGCGTGTACGCAAGCGGGCGGGCGGGCGACTGGAGCGCCTGAATACGCAGATCACCGAGGCCACCAGGGCCCGCGCGATTCTCCTGCCGGATCCTCATGCTGCCGCTTCCCAGGCGCTGCTGGACCTGGAACGCACCCGGGGTATCGCGGCGCGCCGGCGCGAGCGACTGGATGCGCTGCGCGCGGCCCAGAGCCGGGCCGTCGAGCACAAGCACCGCAAGACGGGCGTGGACAAAGCGGCGCGGCTGCTGCGTGAGCGCGCTGTTGCGGATGCGAGCATCACGACGGCTGCGCTGGCGCGGAAGAAGAGGGAACTCGATGCCGAGGCAGCAGAACAGGAGACCACCGGACGCGACCTGACCGCGAAACTGGAGGCGGCGCAGGGCGCCCTGGACACGGCCGCACAGGCCAGTGACACGCTTCGATCCCTGTCCAACGCGTTCGCTGTCCTGTCCCGCCTGCCGGAGCGTGCAGCCGGCCTGGACGCCGTCGAACAGCGGCTGAAGCAGGAGCAGGAGCAGCACACCGAGCACGACCAGGAGCACACGCAGGCACGGCAGGAATTGGAAAAGCACGAGCAGCGCAACGCGGCCCTCGTCGAGGCCGCCGGCCGGGCCGAGCGCATGGTGAGCGAGACACGCACGCACACTGAACAGATCCAGGAGGCCGTCCGGGCGGCGCTGCAGGAGGCCAACACCGCGGCCGGGCATCTGCAGACGCAGCGCACGACGCTTGAGACGGTGGAGGAACAGCGCGGCCACAGCGCCGGCCTGGAGAGCGAGCTGAAGAAGCGGCGCGGCGCTCTGGAAGCAGCCCAGGACGACCTCGCTGCGCTGCAGCGCCGGGAGGCCGCCCACGCGGCGGGTGCCGGTCTGGCGCCCGGGGACGCCTGCACGGTGTGCACCCGGCCCGTCCCAAGCGACTTCACTCCCCCGCCGCTGTTGGACGGCAAGGCGCTTACTCAGGCCAGACGCAAGGTCACCACACGCTCAAACGCCGTTGAAGCGGCGGTGGAGGCCAGGGCGGAGGCGGCCGCCCAGCTGAAGGTGTCCGAGCGGAAGGTCGAAAAGCACCGCCGCGGACACCTGGCCGCCCGCGAGCGCATGGACGCGGCATTGCTCCAGGTGCAAGAGCTCGTAGATGCGGTGCACCCGGCCGGTGCTCCGGCCCCGGCCACCGACCTGAACACGCTGGGCGGGCAGGCGACCGCTCAGGCGCATGCCCTTGCCGAGGGCGAACCAGTAGGCCGGGCGGAGATCACCCGTGCGGTCAAAGCACTTGCCCAGCCGCTACGCGACGCGGAGGGTGAGGCCCTCACGGCACACACGAGCGCCCAGGCGGAGCTGGGGGCGGCGCAGGCCGAACATGAGGCGGCCCGGGCCGAGCTCAAACGCCAGCGCGGCCGTTTGCAGCGTGAACGCAAACGGCTGGACAAGACCCTGCTGCAGTACGAGACCGAGCTGGCGAGTCTGCTGAAGGAGGTCGGCGAACTGCCGCCCTCCATCCGCCCCGCCCAGTCCTCCCCGTCACAGCTGCCCTCCCTGCAAGACATCGCCTCCGCTAAGGAGGCGGCCGGCCAGCGCCTCGAACGGCTCGAGCAGAAGACAGTGGAGCGTGACGACGCCCGGCAGGCCCTCACGCTGCACAGCGAAAACCTGCAGGCCCTGGACGCACGCCGCCGACGCACAGTCGAGACCCCCGCGCGCAAGCTCATCAAGCAGCTGGAGCGCTGGGCGGACACGGCCACCGATGCCGCAGGCCTTCTCGAGGTGGAGGCATCCCCCGACCTGCCTCCCGTCCCGGACGCAGGCGACCTGGCCGCCGTCGACACCTACTGCATGGCCCTCGCCTCGCTGCATCAGCTTCTGACCGGCACGCTCGGGCAGGCCGCGCAGCACGCCACCGACGAGGTCCGCGCATTCGAGAAGGAGCTGATCCTCCAAGCCGGCGCCACCGCCGACGAGACGGACCCGGACCCCGGCTTCCCGGTGCCCGAGAAGAGCGACCTGCTCGCCCCCGCCGTTCTCGACCCGCTCAGCCGCAAGACCATCCAAGCCGAAGCAGCCCACGACACGGCCAAGGCCGATCTGAGCACCGCACAGTCCCAAATCCCCTACGCCGACGCGCTGGGCACCGCCCTCGAAGCCGCCCACCGGCAGGCCGCGGTGTGGAAGAGCGTGAGCGACCAGCTCACCGACGGGAGGTTCCTCACCTATCTCACCGATCAGCGCACCCATTCGCTGCTCAGGCACGGCAGCAGGATCCTCCGGCAGATCTCCATGGGTGACTACGCGTTCACTGAGGACTTCAAGGTCGTTGATCGCGCCACCAATCACGCGCGCGACCCGGAGACCCTCTCCGGCGGAGAGACCTTCCAGACCTCCCTCGCGCTGGCGCTGGCGCTCGTCGAACTCCACAACACCAGCCACAACAAGCTGGAAAGCCTGTTCCTGGACGAAGGCTTCGGCTCGCTGGACAACACCCGCCTGGGCGACACCCTCGCTGTCCTGAGCGACAGCGTGGCCCAGGACACGAGGGTCATCGTCATCAGCCACCTGTACCCGGTGGCCGAGGTCGTCGACGACGTCCTGCTCGTCAACAAGACCGACCAGGGCTCCACGGCCGCCTGGCTCACACCGCAACAACACACCTCAGTCATCCACGACGGGATCCGGCGCCTGCTGGAAAACACCTGAGCAGTACCAGTACCAGTACCAAACCGGGCACCACAGTCGCCGAGAAGCCCATCTCCCGGCCCTCGAACAGCCTCTTCGGGCGCCGGCAGCTCCCCCGTGCGGTGACCGGCGGGCCCGGCACTTCCTTCCCGGCGTATCACAGGCCGCCCCTGCATGCCCGCGGCCGGCGCTGACAAGAACTGGCTCAGCGCCGACCGCAGCCTCCCACCCGACGGCACCGCAGCAGGACGGCCAGTGCCGGATCCTCCCCGGTATCCCGGCGCACGCGAGTGCTCCTTGGAACAGCCGGGCCATCGAGGAACACGCCCCCCTTCCCAGCGAAGTTGCTGACGCTCGCACCCGGCGCGGGCTTACGGCTCCGCCGTGCCCGCCTCCCCTGGCATGACGCCACCTCACGGCCCTGACGGCCGGGCGTCGCCCGCAACGTCCTGCCCGAACACCCCCAACACCCCGAGGAAGCACGGCACTTGTGGCCCTTCCGCGATTCGTATCCATGTAAGGAGCAGACCGCATGAATGACTCTTCTGCTGGCACGCAGGGTGCCGGCAAAGCGGTTTTCACCGCCCGCTCGGGGCGGCTGGCCGCGCTGCCGCGGTTGCTGTCGTTGGACCAGAGCGGCGAGCTGACCAGCGCGCACGTGAAGCTGGTCGCCACGGCCGTGGGCCGCTCGGAGCGGGCGGTGTGGCGGTGGGTTGCCAAAGCGCGCGCCACCGGCCACGTCGACGCGGCGTCCCGGACACGGTTCAGCGTCACCCCGGAGATCCGGCGGCTGCTGGTGCTGTGGGGAGGCAACGCCTCCGCCGTGCACCGCGAGCTTAAGCAGCGGGCCCTGGCCGATCCCCGGCTGCCTGCGGCCCCGTCGCTGTCGACGATCCACCGGGCGCTGCGGCGGGACCTGACGCTTGGGGAGCGGGCCGGGCTCGCCAGGGGGGAGGCCGCCCGGCGGGCCTTCGATGTGTTCGCACAGCGCCCTCCCGCGCACCGCAACGCCGCCTGGGAGGGCGACCACAAGTGTGTGCCCGTGCGGGTGTTGCTCGAGGACCAGCTCATGCAGCCCTGGGTGACCTGGTTCATCGACTGCCGCACCAAAGTCGTCACGGGGGTGGCTGTGACGCCCCACGCGCCCAGCGCAGATGCGGTGCTGGCGGCCCTGCGGATGGCCCTGGACCGTGCCGAGCCCTTCGGCCCGGCCGGCGGCCTGCCGGGCCTGATCCGAGTGGACCGCGGCAAAGAGTTCCTGTGTGCCACCGTGGCCTCGGCCCTGGGCGCCTTCGCCGTGCCCGTCGTCGATCTCCCGGCCTACAGCCCGCATCTGAAGGGCACCATCGAGGCGCTCAACGGCGCGGTCGAGGACATGCTGTTCGTCTCCATGCCGCGCTACGTGCACCGGCAGACGCTCACCGGCGGCCGCACCGCGGATCCCAACGAGCCCGCGCTCTCCTTCGAGGCGTTCGTGGAGCTGCTGCTGAAGTGGGTGCACTGGTGGAACACCGAGCACCAGCCCAGGGGGCTGGGCGGCCGCACCCCGATGGAGGCGTGGTCGTGCGACCCCACTCCCCTGCACGATGTTCCCGCCGAACAGTTGGCCCATTTCGGGCTCGAGGACGACGGACGCACCCGCACCATCACCACGCAGGGCGTGCGGTTGCGCAACCGCCACTACATCGCCCCCTGGATGGTCGGCCAGGCCGGCGTCCGCGTCGCGGTGCGCCACCTGCCCCACCACGACATGACCATCGAGGTCTTCGGCCTGGACGGCGCGCACCTGGGCAGCGCCGTTCTGGCCGAGGCGGCCAGCGAGGAGCAGGTCAAAAAGGTCCGCAACGCCCGCACCGCCAAGGCGCGGCGGCTTCGCGCGGACATGAAGGCCGCGGCACGGCTGCGCCGCGAGCGCTTCGAGGCCGTCACCACCGCCGCCCCGCCCGAGCGTCTGGGTGCGCTGACCGAGGCGGAGGCCGAGGCAGAACTGGCTGACTCGGCCGCCGCAGGCCTGCGGCGGGCCGATCCGGACTACATCCCGCACCAGCCCGTCCCGGACGGCTGGGCCCGCCCGATCCCACCGGCCGCGGACGAGCCGGAGGACGACACCCCTGAGGAGAACGCGTGAGCGGTGACATGGACTACGGCAGGCTGCCCGCAGAGGACGAGGACCACTTCCACCGCCTCGATGCGCATCTGGTGGCCACCGACACGCTCATGACGACGCTGGACGACGTCCAGGCGACGATCGACGCCAAGGCCATGATGGTCGCCTACGGAGCGGCCGGATACGGCAAGACGATGTCGGTGAACTCGGCACTGCGCAAGATCGCCCCCGACAACACCTACCGCCTGGAGCTGCGCTCGGGCCCGACCCCCCGCGACATCCGCCACGGACTGTTCCACGCCCTGGGGCTGCCCGGGGAACCGCCGACCCGGCCGATCGAATTCGACACCCTCCTGAAGGAGACGCTGTCGCAGACGTTCCGCGTGCTGGTGTGCGACGAGGCCCAGTGGATGGGCCGCAGTTCGTTCGAGTACTGGCGCCACCTGTGGGACGACCGCAACACCGACATCGCGGTGATCTTCGCCGGCGGCGACAACTGCTACAAGGTCCTCAAGCGTGAACCGATGCTGGCGTCACGGATCTTCATCTGGCAGAAGTTCACGCGCATGCCCGAGGCCGAGGTCGTCGCCACGCTGCCGGCGTTCCACTCCCTGTGGGCCAAGGTTGCCCCGCAGATGATCCGCAACATCGACCGGGCCGCGGCCCACGGCAACTTCCGCAACTGGGCCACCATCACCAAGCACATGCTCAACGGCATGAAGAAGAAAGGCCTGACCGAGGTCAGCCAGGATCTCGTCAACTGGGTGTACAGCAAGCTCGGCGGCATGTAGCAACGGCCGCGCATGCGCGGCGGCCCGGCAAGCACGGGCCGCCGCCAACAACCGTGCGCGCCGTACGGACCAGCCGCGTGCCTGGCCGGTCCGGGGCGGTGTGGCGGCGCGCGACCGGGAGAGGACGGTGGCAGTGGCGTACAGCGACGTGACGATCGTGGTGGACGAGCAGGACGACCTGTTCTACACCCGGGCGGCACTGCAGGCCCACCAGCCCGGGGAAGGCCGCATCACCGTGCAGCCGACGCCGGCCAGCGGCAGCCCGGCCGCGCTGGCGCACGACATGCTGTATGCGCTGGGCAAACGGCTGGCCCCCGGGCCCCACTCCCCCGACGTGTGGCTGGACTCCGTGAACACGGCCTGGCTCGCCGCGGCCGCCTGGACGGTCGCGACCGGAGTACGGCACGTCCTGGTCCCCCGCGCCCATCTGCTGACCATCCGCCGGATCGACCAACTGCTCGCCTGGCGTGAGATGACGGGAGCTCAGCTGACGCTGCTGTGGCAGAAGCCGCCGCGCGGACTGCCGCCGGCGCTGGCCCGCGTGGAGCGCCGCATCAGCGGCCGGGACCAGTTCAAGGCGCTCCTCGCCGAACCGGGACCGATACCCGCGCACCCGTCCTTCCCTCCCGCTCCCCCGGCGAAGACGGGAGCGGCGGCGACGGCGGTGGCCGCGAGGCAGTCAGCCGCCCCGCAGCCGGGCGGGACCGAGGCGGCGTCGATGAGGCCCGGCCAGCGGGGTCACCCCTGTGCCGGTGCGCTGGCCACGGCGCAGCTGATCCAGGCCGCCCCTGGCATCGAGATCGCGTCCGAGGAGGCCGCCGCTCTAGCCGCTCTCGCACACCCGCTCATCGCCGGAACGCTGAGCGTGCTGGCCTTCACGCGGGCCGGCCTGGGCAGCCTGCGCTTCACCCGCGACCTCGACATCACCGGCGACGTCTCCGCCGTCAAGCTCCACGGGGTCGGCCATCGGCACTGCCCTTTGCACGCCGTCCCTGCCTGGGCACGCCCGCTACTGGCCGGCACCCGCGCCCACCACCGGCTGACGGGCCGCCCGCCCGGCGACAGCGTGTTCGCCCCCGTCATGCTCGCCGAAGCCCGGCATCTGCGCGCGCACGCCGGACGTCTGCCCCGGCTCGACCTGTCCCTGCCCGCCGGCGCCCTCGTCCCTTGAGCTGGGGTGCCGCCCGCTGCGCGCCACAGACACGGCACAGCTAAGGCCACCGTTCGCGTCAGGCACCGCCGCCCACGGCCGGAGGGCGACGGGGGATCGGGCAGATGCTGACCTTGCTGCGCCGGGTCATGTCGCTGCCAGATCCGCAGCCCAGCACGCCACGGGTGCTGGGTATGGATGATTTCGCCACCTGGCACGGACAGTCGTACGCCACTGCGATCACGGACGGTAAACGCCATCGTCCGACCGATGTCCTGTCCGGACATGAAGCGGGACCGCTCGCCGCGTGGCTCACCGCGCATCCCCGCGTGGAGATCATCTGCCAGGGCCGGGCAGGCGCCCCGCCGAGGGGCCCGGCTCGGTGTCCCTGGCGCATGGGCGCAGCCGGACTGTGACGGATTCGGCATGCGTGATGCACTGCAGTGTGCCCAGGCCCCGACGTGATTCCTGCACGGTGTGGAGCAAAACCGAGCGGTGCAGAACCGAAGCCCCGATGGAGGAACGACGTGGCTGACATGGGCGGGGGGTTCACTCCAGCTGACTGCACGGGTTGCCGGCGGCTTGGGGATGCGGCAGCGGAGATGTTCGTTGAGATGCAGCGGGCGGACACGAAGGCGACGACGTTGTGCGGCGTGACTGGCGGCCTGCTGGCCGTGGACGCTGCGACGCTGTCGACTGTGCCGGGGTCCAGTTGGCTGTCGGTGGCTGCGCTGGCGTGTGCTGCGGCTCTTCTTGGTGCGGCACTCGTCGTTGCCCTGTCCGCGATCCGCCCTGTGCTGCCACGGCACGGTGGATTCAGGGTGTTCGTAGGTCCTCTCCCAGAACAGAGCGGAGCCGAGGAACTCGTGTCGACGTTCTCGGCGATGGGCTCTGGCCAGCCTGCGCGGGCGGAGGCGGAGCGGCTGGTGTTGTTCGCCGGCTTGGCGCAGCAGAAGTTCCGTGCGGTGAAGTGGGCAGTCGATTTAACGGCAACTGCCATAGGCATGGCCGGAATTGGATTGTTGAGCGGATACATCACTGCTTGAGAACATCGTGGCGTGACGGGTACCACACTCGGGGGGTGTATGTATCAGCCGCATGTCTCGGTCATCGGTGATGATCTTTGGTCGCAGTTATGTCAGCTGGCTCCGGCCCGTGTGCGCCCGGCCAGGAGCGTGCTGTTACGGCAGGGGGATCCGGGCACCCACGTCATCCTGCTGGTCTCCGGATCAACCTTGATCACGCTCACCGGATCGCATGGCGAACGGACGCTGCTGGCGGTACGCGGCGCAGGTGAACTGCTGGGCGAGCTGGCGGTGTTGGACAACCAGCCACGCACCGCGTCGGTCATCGCCGCGGAGGACTGCCGGGTGCACATCATCCCTGCCCCTGACTTCCTGGCCTTCGTGGACCGCCACGATCTGCAGGCCGCGCTGCTGCGTCACGCCATCGCGCGGGTACGCGAAGCGGAGACCGTACGTCTCGAGATGGCCACTTCGGCCGTGCCCGTGCGCCTGGCCTCGGCGCTCGGACGGCTGCTCCAGGCCGCGTCGGCGGGCGGCGCCGAATGCCTCGTGCGGCTGACGCAGCTGGAGCTGTCACAGCTGATCGGCGCGTCCCGCAACGCCGTGGGAACGGCTTTGAAACCGTGGCGCGAGCAGGGATGGCTCGCCACGGAGGCCGCTGGCGGACTCATCATCCGCGACATCACATCGATCCAGTCACACGCTCACGCGCAGACGTGACCGACCGCACCGGCGCGGTGCCCAGCACTGGGCACCGCCGTCGCTCGGGCGCGTCCAGCATGAGGCAGCACACCCACCCGGATTTCCCCAACACGATGGAAAGGCTGCTGCCCATGCCCTCTCTCGTCCCGTCCGACGTCACCGATGTGCCGCCGGAGCATGCTCTGTTGACCGTCGATATGAAGGAGTACAGCAAGCTCCCCGAGGCGAAGATGGCGCCCGCGCGGGCCGATCTGGACAGCATGCTGTCGACGGTGTTCGCTCAGTGCGGGATCGGCGACGCGACACTGCTCGGCGTCGTCAAGGACCGTGGAGACGGCGCCATCTTCGTGCTGCCGGCCCGGCATGCGGCACGGTTGATCGACCCTCTCCTCGTCCACCTCGGTCAGGCACTCGAGCGGCGCGAGCAGACCCGGCTGGCCAGCGCGCCGACGATCCGGCTGCGGGCCAGCGTGCACGTCGGGCCCCTGGCGCCGCCGGAGCACCGAGGGGACGCGGCCAACGACGCCTGCCGGCTGGTCGACAGCGACGCAGCCCGCCGGGCCATGACCGCGGCGATGGACCACGGAGTACTGCTGGCTGCCGTGGTGTCGGACACCGTCTTTGGCCGCACGGTCGCCGCAGGCCGCACGCCGACTCTCGACGAGCAGCACTTTCACCGGGCCACCGCCCGCGTCGAGGGCAAGCCGGGCTTCGAGCAGAACTGCTGGCTCTTCGTCCCCGGGCTGGTCCCCTCGGTACTCGCTCCCTACCTCGCACAGGACAGCGACGCCGTACCCGACGGCCGCCCCACCCAGGCCACTGAGCGCAGCACAAAGGACACCACCGCGAACGAGAGCAGCGGCGCCGTACGGCAGAAGGGCAAGGCCAGCGGCAAGGCCCGGCTGATCCAGGTCGGACGCGACTACATCCGCAGCCAGGAGCAGTCATGACCGACGCCGAGGGCACCGCATCGGTGCAGCAGCAGATCGAAGCATCCGGCCAAGCCCAGGTGACGCAGGTCGCTGGCGACTACGAAGAGCACCACCACCAGTACGTCCGGGGCTGGCAGTACCTGCGCAGCGCTAGTGTCGACGACCGTGAACTGGACCTCGCGGAACACGCATTCGTCGATCCCCCCGAGCCGCAGGGGTCCGGCCAAGTGGCACAGGCCGTCGGTATGCTCAGCCGCCCCTACGGCAAGAGTCACGTCCTGGTGCTCTGCGGGGAGGCCGGCACGGGACGACGCACTGCCGCACTGCATGCGCTGCGCAAGGCTGGGGTGCCCAGGAAGCAGATCAGCTGGCTGATCCTGGACTGGGACCAGCCGCGCACCGAGCAGATCCCCCACGCCGAGGGGCGCGCCTGCATTCTGGACCTGACGGACTACCGCGATCTGTCGGAGGACTTCTACACCGGACTTGCCGACTACCAGAAGCAGGCACAGGCCGACGACGCCGTTCTGGTCATCCTGGCCGATCCGAACGGCTGGAACCCCAGGATCCTCGCGACCGTGCCGGCCGTGCACCTCGCGCGCCCCTCGGCCCTAAAGGTCGCCGAGGCCCATCTGCGCCACCTCGCTGCCGGCCGGATGGACTGGCTGACGCACGATCCGCTCAACGACCTGCTCGCCCCCGAGGCGCCGGCATCCGACGGCGCCCGGCTGGCCCGGCTCATCGCCGAGGCCAAGGACGACGACCAGTCCGCAGTCGGAAAGCAGTTCACCGACTGGCAGAAGCATCTGGAAACCTGGTTCGAGCGGCACTCCGCGCCGGGAGACCTGCAGGAGCGCGCGCTGCTGATCGCGGCCGCCCTGCTGGATGGAGCTCCGGCCGCCGTCGTGCTGGGAGCTGCGGACCAGCTGTTCACGCAAGTCGGTGGTGAGCTGCCGCGTGGCGGTGCGCTGTTCGGCCGCGACCTGGACAAGCGGCTGGCCGCGATCGACGCCTCGTACACGGATGACGAGGGCATCTCCCTGGAGGAGAAGCAACGTGGGCTGTCCGCAGCTGCGCTGAAGTACGTGTGGCGGCAGCGGCCGCAGCTGCGGCCCGTGCTGCTGGAATGGGCCTCCCAAATCAGCGCACCCAACAAGATCGCCGTGCGTCATCTGCAGCGCATCGCCGACTGTCTGGTGCCGCTGGCGTTGCTGCCCGGCGGCTCGACCGTGCTGTCCGTGGCCAGACGTTGGATCGAGACCGACCGTGTGGCGCACCGTCAGCTTGCCATCCACATCCTGCAGACTATGGCGCTCCATCCAGTCGCCGGCGTCGCCGTACGTAAGCAGCTGTACGACTGGGCCCAGCAGAAGACAACCAGCGAACAACTGATCACCGCGGTCGCCGCGGTCTGCGCGGGCGAGCTGGGCCAGCGCTATCCGCGGGTCGCCCTGACCCGGCTGCGGCTGCTGGCCTCCCGCGATGACGACCAGGCCCGGGACGCCGTAGCCGACGCGGTGCGCACCCTGGCAAGCGCTCCCGAGCAACGCGTCCTGGTGCTGTCGGAGATCGTGGAATGGGCCGAATCCAGCGACAGCACCATTCGTAAGGCCGGAGCGGGCACGTTCCTGGCCCTGACCGATATCACCAGCGACATCCTCCTGCCACTGCCTGCGAGCCAGGAGAGCACCGGCGAGGCCGTCGATGCTCCCAATGTGCTGGCCGATCAACTGTTCGTCCGCGGCTGGCGCGCAGCCCTGCAGGAGCCCACAACAGCGCAGGCGGCGTACCGGCATCTGGCGGCCTGGCTGGACTCGCCCGAGCTCCAGGACGACCAGGTCCTGCCCCTGGTGGCGCAGGTGCTGCGCGGCTATCTGGGCCAGGAAGGCCCCTCTGGCCTGCTGGTGGGTTCGCCCGACAGCTCCGAGCTGGGACGGGCCCGGCGCGCACAGCTGTTCGCCCGGCTGATCTCCGAGGTGGCCTCCCCTGCTAGCCCCACCGCCATGCCGCGGTCCGGCGGTGACGGCGCCGCCGTGACGGCGTGAGTCTGCTGCGCCGGCGCAGCAGACCGGCCCAACTCGCAGCAGATGCGGCAGCCGCGGGCACAGCTCATCCGCTCGTGCTGAGCGGCGAGCGGATGGCCAGCCACATCAGCAGTGTGTGTTTCACCGTCCGCATCACCGGGAGCTGGAAGTGGACGCATCCCGGTGACACGGGCGGGGGCGACCTGGCGGTGCCGGCGCGTGAGCACCTGCGTCGGCAGGCCGCGGGGATCCTGTGCCGGCACTCCGTCCTGGATCTCGCAGCGGCCCACGACGCCATTAACTCCCTGCTGCAACGCGGTTACCCCATGCCAGGGCTGGAGGTCAGTGGCACGGCGGAACTGAGCGTCACGGCAGCGGACCGCGCCCTGGCCGAGGAACATGCCCGCCGGCAGCAGGCAGCAGACCTCGAACACGGCGAGGAGCTACACCGCCTGGCCCAGCTGCAGCGGGTGCTCGCCGACCCCGACCTACGCCGCGTGTGGTGGATGGCCCAGTTCCCCGACCGCTTCAACGACCTCGACAACTTGGCCCAGGCGCTGAAGGGCCTGCCTGCTCCGCAGGAGGCGCAGGACGATGACCTGCGCGGTGACATCCGGCGTTTCACCGACGACCTCGTCACCACCCTGCACAGCCCGCAGCAGCGCGAGGTCTTCGTCCAGGCGCTCGTCCAAACCCTCACAGCCCTCGGCCACCAGGGCCTGGCCACCGACGCCGTCCTTCGGCACCGGCCTCACGATCTCGGGAGCACACCTGCATGAAACTCCACACCGCCCGCTGGCTCCTGGCCCCTGTGCGCCAGCTGCGCACCCGCCGGCTCATGGCCCGGCACGGGGCGACGCTGGCGTACGACACCGCGTGGGCCCTGATCACCCTGCATAGCGCACCAGACGAAATCACCCTCGTGCGCGCCTGGGCCCGCGAGAGACCCGGCGCTGCCCCTGGCATCCACTACGACCACTGGCACACACTGAGCCAAGCCGAACAGCAACGCCGCCTTAGGTGGCTGCGCAGACGCGGGCACTCCCCCATCCAGCTCCTCCAACTCGACGCTGGCCTCATCCACAGCACAGGCCTCCACGTCCTGGACTGGGGCCGGCCGCCGATCCCTGCCGCCCAGCACCATGCGACGCCTCCCCCCTGGTCACAAACTCGCGACCAGCCCTAGCAATCGTCACCGTGTTGACCGGCGTTCTCACGGCACTGGGCGGGCCTGCCTGGCTTCATGGAAGTCTTCGGGGTCAGGACTCCGCAGCGGGCCTCTATATGCCTCCTCCGGGGAGTTCGCGGCGTGGCCCACCTTCCTGCACATCGGTGCTGGTGGATAGCCTTGAGAAATCCTGCTGAACCACTCTATGCCGTGCCTTGCAGATTGTGCTCCCAACGCATTTGTCCTGAGCTTGGCGTCCGAGGTACAGAGGGTCGGTCGCCCGTGGCTGCTGTCGTTACCCCCAAAGTGGTCGGCGGGCGTCGCAGGATCAGGGGCCAGCGTGGACGTAGGGAGCCCACTGCAGAGGGTCGCCTGGGGCGTTTGCGCGAAGCTCGCGGACCGCGGCGTGCACGGCAAAAGCGGCTTCTCCAGCATCCGGTTCCAGGGTGTCGGTGGCGTCCAGCTCGGCGTAGATCTTGTTAGCTACCCGGGCCGACGTCTGATCCAGCACCGGCCACATCGTGGCGACGACGTGCTGATAGCCCGCAAGTTGGAACGCGGTGGCCAGGTGGACCGCCTCGTCCGGGATCGCTGCTCCGCCTCGGAAGGTGCTGCAGGCGGACAGGAAGGCGAGTGCAGAGCCGTCGGCCTGGAGCCGTGAGACGTCGACGATGGTCAAGGGAGCGCCGTGGAGGAGCAGGTGGCTGTTCGAAGGGCTCGCCATATCGCTGTACGCATGGCAGGCGAAGTGAGACCACGAGCAGTTCCGGAGTGCTGCCAGGACGCGATCGCGCGTCGCTTGTGCCGCTAGCAGGACCTCAGCTTTGGGGAAGCGGTGGGTGATGATCTGTGCTTCCTCTTCTGCTCCCGGGAGGTCGCTTTGCCCGGGGGTGTGAGGCATGGCCACGACGAGTTGACGGGTTGTGTGCTCATGTTGCTCCACGGACCAGGTGCGATCGGTCTCCAGTTCCTGGTCCTGATCTTCCTTCCGCCGGGCGTTCTGCAAGGCGTCCACGGTTGACGTGTAGGAGGAGATAGCCCGATCCAGCACTGTGGGCGGCGCGGTCTGTCTCAGGAGATCGTGGTGGCCGGCCGCGTGGAGGGGCAGGAAGTTGAGCAGCCCGGTCGGCGACCACCAGATCCGCGGCCAGGCCTGCGTAGGCACGTGCGACGCGGTCAGGCCAAGGTGCGTAAGCACCGGCTCGGCAAGTGCGTCCCACAGCCAGCCGAGCGTGCTCTCCACGCGCTCTGTTGCGTCCTTGTGCTTCTGCCGGGCAGTCTCGACCGCAGTAAGAAATTTCTCCACTTGTTCGACTACCGCTTCCGGGGTGAGGTCGGGCAGCGGCACGACCTGCACCCCCTGCGGGGTGAGAATGATGGCATCAGAGCGATACGCACTGACGTTGACGGTGATGATCGGACCTTCCTGGGCGGCAGGGAGCAGTTCATCCAGGCCCGGGGCCAGCAAGAAGCGTTGCAGCTCAGGTTCTGGCCTGTTGCGAATCTGTTGGATCAGGAGGTCCCACTGACGGGCCAGCTCATAGCGCCGATCCGCTACACCTTTCGGAAGCGATCCGAGATCATCAGTTCTGAGTGATGCAGTGTAGAGGTCGTCGTCCAGTGCTGCGCGGATCTGGTCGAACTCTGCGGCCAGCTCGGAGTCGCAATCGTGTAGTCCGGTGAGGTCACTGCGCGACTCCAGCGCCTGGGAGAGCAGAATTCCGCGCCCCTGCTCCAGCAGTTCCACGGCTTGCTCCACCCTGTCGCACTGCAGGGCAGCGGCGGCGGCATCGGAGGCAAGCCCCGGGAAACGGGTCAGTTGATGCTCTTGGTCGCTTCGCTGCAGATGACGTGCAGCCACACGTGGCAACAAGCCGACGGCTATCGCCAGCCCTTCAGCCGCTTCTTCCCAATGCCCGGCCACAGCCTCGAGACGACCCCAGTCACGGGCAGCACCTAGGCGGATGCTGGGCGGTGCAGCGATCACACCCGCCGCTTCTCGCAACACCTTTACAGCTTCCTCGCGTGCAGCATTGTTCCCAGAGCCTGCTTGCCGCTGTTGGGCGTTCAATACGCTACCGAGGTTCGCCAGGAGCTTCGCACGGTCAGGGTGTGGGGGTTTTGCGGGGGTCGCTTCCACCGCTTTCCGGGAAGCTTGAACTGCTTCCTCCAAGGCGGACACGTCTCCCGTGCACTGGTAGCGGGCTTGCTGTGCCATCCCCACACCGGACAAAACGATGCCTCGATACGGGCTGCCTTCTGGGGTTTCTTCCATCGCTTGCTTCAATACGGTGATCGCCTCGGTGAGGGGACCCGAGGCGCCAGTCTGTTCGTGCTGGGTTATCAGCGCGCCGCCCAGATTGGCCAGGATGCCAGCTCGTCGGGAATCGCCAGGCGAAACTTCGGCGACCGCCTTCCGGCTCGCGCGTAGCGCTTCCTCAATCGTCGCCTCGTCCGGTATCCGCTCGTAGCGCACTCTCAGAGCGTTGCTGAGGCCCGTCAGGAATCCCGGATTGAGAGGGGCGCCGACGGGTGTCACGGCGACGGCTTCACGCAGGGCGTCGATGGCATCGTCAAGCGTGGTGAGGTCGCCTGTTGCGTCGTATCGAACGCGCAAGGCGATGCCGAGTGCGGCCAAGTTGGCCTCATGCCCTTTGTGCCCGAGTGGAGTCTCCTTGACGGCGTCCCTGTAGAATCCCACCGCTTCCTCGAGCGTGGCGGGGTCTCCCGTGCGCTTGTACCAGAGCAGCAGGCCGCCGGCGAGACTGCCCAACGAGGACCACCGGAGGGGGTGACCGGGCCCAGTCTCGGCTAGTTCTTTTCGGCCCAGGTCGATAGCTTCCTTCAGCGCTTCTGGATCCTCCACTCGCTCGTGCCAGGCCTGCAGCGCGCTACCCAGGGCGAATCCGAAGCCGGAGCGCTCCTCAGAGGAGCTCTTCTTGACCGCTTCGCGCAGCGTGGAGATGGCCGCCTCGAGCGCCTTCACGTCGTCCGTGCGCTCGTGCCACACGTGGAGCGTTTGACCGTAGCGGGACAGGTAGCGGGCCAGTGTCGCATTGTCTGCTTCGGTTTCTTTGCCTGCCGCAACTGCCTCCCAGCCCACTCGTACGGCCTGCGAGAGCACGGTCAGATCCCCCGTGTTGGCGTGCAAGTCCGCCAACGCGGTGCACAGAGTTGACAGATATCCCGCCCGGCGGGGATCGGTGGTTACCGTGTGCTCCACCGCGCTCTGCAGCAGGCTGATGGCCTCCTCGATTGCAGCTCGGTCTTGAGTATCGGCTTCCTCCAGCAGGTCAACGGCATGGTTATGCCAGGCAGTCACCTTGTTGAGGAGCACCTTGATCTGCTCGGGAACATCATCTGGGACTGTCCGGTAGACCGGACTGAGAAGTTCAACAGCCTGCTCCAATTCCTCGGGGCCTTGGTCTTCCGGAAGGGCGAGGTACCGGTCCCAGTGCAGGAGTCCGACCGCGCGCAAGACCTCCCAGTCGGACACTGGATCGGCACGGCTGTCCATCAAGGCGTCGGCCTCAGCTAGGGCCCCAGGTTCGAGGACGGATTGCGGATCTCTCGTTGCGTCAAAGTCTCTCAACCTTTCGGTCACGGCAGCTAGCAAAGTTTCCCGCGTCATGCGCCCTTCACCCCATAAATTCTTACCTTCTCATCTGCAGCTTCACCCACTGTGGCGGCAGTCGCAGCTACGGGGAGCGCCATTGCTTTTATGCAACTTCCGCAGCCGAAAGTGGGCTCCTTAGGCTGTGCACACACCCCGTTCGCACAGCACCCTCGGAGGGTTTCGTGGCAACTGACTCCATTGACAGGTTCAGCCACCTGGGTGTGTGAGTCACCGATCACAGTTGAAAGATGCGATGGGCTAGTGCCAGTCACTGGGCTGAACGAGGACCGTCGGATTGGGTATTCCGGCGGGTTCGGGAGGCGGAAATTTGCCAGACTTTTCTACGCAACGCGGGCAGGCGAGCAGGGGCAGATCTTCATACTCTTGATGGTTGAAAACCTCGCTTGGTTCACACTCAAGGAGGTTACCGATCATATATTTGGCTTCACCGGGCGGAACCCCTAGTGCCATCAGGACGCCGGTCAGCCACTTGCCACCGCCCCGAAGACAGAGAAGCGTGTCCGTAGGTTCCCTACAGATGATGCATGTTGGCTGCATGATCACTCCAATGAACGTTTTTACCTGTTGCTCATCGGACCTACAACCAGTATGTTCCGCAGCCTTCAACTCTTCCAGTCAAGCCCACACGTGATCACATTTATTTGTTGACTCATCATCTAGTGCGGATTTGCCTCAAAGGTAGATACACTCCCAGTGGAGCATGCCTTGCAACTGCTGACTGCAGACGAGATGGCCTTATATGGCCGGTGTGGTGATCATGGCGGCGGCACATGCCTCCATCACGCCGTGCGAGCCAATCGCGACGGACAAGACCTTCCCAAACCCCTCAACCGTTGAGATCCCCCCTCCCGGTGGGCCTAGGCGCATGCGGGCGCCTGAACAGGCCATCACACGACAGGAGGCTCGTGATGGACCAGGACATTATCGATGTTGCCCGCATACTCAGACGCCACCTACCTGAACTAGTCGGCGACGAAGCCGGCACATACGACAACGAGATTAAGGACCTGCTCGCGCAAGCCAGAGACGGCATGGACGTCAGCGACGAGATCATGGCAATTCTGACGCGCCCCAAAGTGAAGGAGTGGACAAAACAGTCATTCAAGTACCACAGAACACTAAGCTTCCCTGCGACCCCGGAACCAGTTACTGCCCGACGCCCGGACCAGACCGACCGTAGAATCTACTACCCACCGGCGCCCCTGTCCGATCCGGTCCTTTCCGGTAAAGACGAACACCCCGTATTGCATGGCGAGGGCACACAACCTCGTAAAGAAGCTCGGTTTGTCAATGTATTTGTCTCCCGTCCGGGCAGGGAAGGAGCGGTACGCGAACTGGCCGTTTCAACGGACTACGAGGTCTTGTTGAACATTGGCCTGCGCCTTAATGCGAGCCTCCTGCAGGAGCAGGAGGCAGCTTGGCCTGAGGAGTTGGTGCCTGAGGGGGGCGTGTGGTTGCACGCGGCACTGTTGCTGGACGGAATGCAGCAATCCGTAACCGTCCCCCTCTTCCTGCCACCAGATGGAGAGAGCTTCTGTTGTGCCTGTGAGCCTGGCTCTGGACACAGCCGCGAGTGCGCAAGGCGAAGGTGGGTCCGCTTTGCGATCAAGGCTCCAGAGCAACCGGCCACCGTCCGGGGCGAACTAGTCATCTACTACGAGGCCGCCGCTGTCGTCGCGATCGAGTTGGAGTTGCCGGTCGCAGAGCCGGGAGCGGCGCCGAAGGCTTCGGTCGTCGGGCGCCTGAGCACAACGTTCAACGACTTGGGCAAACTGACGCGCCGCACGGCGTCCCTACTGGTGTCGTCGACATCGCAGCGGGTGGTAGTCAACAGCGTAGGCTTCCTGGACAACCCATTCGCGATCAGCGCCGGCGCCGCAGACACATCCGCTCTCAATGCCCGCGAGGCCCTCTTCGATAGCCACATCAAGGTGCGCGACGGCCAGTTGTGCTCCCTCTACGACAGCACGTTCAGCAAGACGAACGCGACCTACGAGACGGATCTGCGTCGTCTGGCTCGCGAGGGCGCCGAGTTGTATTCCCGACTGTTCAGCTCACCGAGCGGTGACCTCACTGTCGCATTCTCGCTGCCGTCCCTCTTGCGCCATGAGGCACGCTTGCGCGGTCGCCCGCCGGTACTGCAGATCGTCGATGATCGGTTCGACGAACACGCCATGCTTTGGTCGATGGTGTACGACCTGCCCGTCGGGGGCGATATTGACCGCTACCAACCGTGCCCGGCGGTGCGCGCGTACGGACCCGAAGGCACGGGCACCCACATTCCACCTGTCTGCCCCTGGGAGGACCAACACACGGATCAAGGCGACGTGCTGTGTCCATACGGGTTTTGGGGTTTGTCGTGCATCGTGGAACAGCCCCCGACAGTCCACCGTGATCTAGAGACGACGGTCTTGAGGGACCCGAAGGAGGTCGCAGTCCTGGCCGCAGTCGGCGGATCGCTGGACGAGCACCTCGCCACTGCCCACTTGGACCGATTGCGCGCCGGTCCACCCACCTGTGGCCTTTCCATCGCCACAGGTACGAGAGTGGCTGGTGCACTCGGGCCGGAAGCCATGGACATCGTGTACTTCTACTGTCACTGCGGATACGACGTACGCAGTGACACGGCCGCCGCTGACCGCTACCTCGACCTGGGAGAGGTCAGAATGCAGCCGTTGGACATCACCAATTGGGCGAGGACAGAGTGGGATGACCCCCACTGGCCGCGGCGCCGCCCCTTGGTCATCCTCAACGGCTGTCACACCGCCGAAACCACCAGCGGAACACTGAACAGCTTTGTGCCCGCCTTCACAACATGGGCAGGCGCATCTGGCGTGCTAGGCACCGAGGTAACGCTCGAGCAGGGCCTGGCCGGTTGGGCGATGGAGGAACTGCTCACCCGACTGCTGAGTGGCGCCTCCATCGGAGAAGCCCTGCACGGGACCCGATGGGCCATGCTGCGCCGGGGAAACGTCATGGGCCTGGCGTACACCGCCTACTGTCTCGCCAATCTCACCCTGCGACCGCCGAAGACCAGTCAGGAGTAGCTATGGGTAGCTCACAGAGTGTCATGTCTGTCGGTGCCTGCTGCTTCGGCATCGCAATCGGCTACATCACCTATCGCACTCTGGTCCGCGCCGGAAGATCGGCTGTCTCCGACCTGGCTACGGTGGTTACCGCTGTCGGCGGCGGGGCTGTGACTGGCATGTTTGACCCTCAGCAGGGAGACGTGTTCGGCTGGTACTCCATCGGATTGCTCGTAGGTCTGGCCGTGTTCTTCCTGCTCTTCTTTGCCATGAATGGGAAGGCAGCCACGGCCGTCTTCATGGGCGCCCCAGACGCCGACCGGCCCCAGAGAGACGAACCTCCGAAAACCACCGGGTCAGACGTACGTCCGCGCCGCTAACCGGAGATGCGCAACTCGCCGTTGCCGAGGCAGGTGTGGCGGCGAATGTGAGGGTCAGAGCATCTGTTCACCTACCTCGTGACGGCCAGGCGCGCGGCCTGAGGATCGACCCACCGGCAGGTCCAGTGCAGGTCCCCGGACTCCGGGCAGGCCTCCCATGACCTGACCAGTCCAGTCCGGGCCAGCCGGTCGAGCATGTCGAGCAGCTCAGTGGGGTGCGTTCCGCAGGCGCGCGTCATCTGGTCGAGTTCGGTCAGGCCGGAGCCGGTTTCGGGACCGGTGTGTGCCGCAAGGTAGACGACGGCTAGTTGCAGCAGTGGCCCGATGGCCTCTGCCCCGGCCGGGGAGCCGGCGCGCAGCGCCCAGTCCGCGGCCTGCACACGGTCGGGGCGGGCTGGGGCCTGGCCGAGCACTGTGATGTCGAGCAGTTCGGCGACGACCTCGCCGGCGGAGCATGCGGGGGCGATACGCAGCCATCGCGCGTGTTCCAACTCGTGCCAAGGGTCCGGACTGTTGAGACGGAGGCTGCGCGGGATGCCCTGGGGCAGCCGGACGTGCATGGTGGCGTTCATGCGCAGGGCGCACTGCAGAGCGAGCAGGCGTGCGGCGGGCGAGACACCTGGCGGAAGTGCGGCGGCCAGGTAGTTGAGCATTTCGCGTACGCGGGTCTGTTCACCCGGGCCTCTGGCGCGCCGCTTGCGCCGCCGAGCGGTGGACGGTTGCGGCGACGTGCGGGCGGGGGTGGTGTCGGGTACGACGGCGGCCTGGGCGGTCGCGGCGGCGCAGGTACTGCAGGCGTCGGCGAGTCGCCATACTCGTCCGCCGCGTTCACAGGCGAGGAGAAGGCGGATGGGGCCGTCGCAGCCACGGTGGCGGGGGTGCCAGCGGCAGCCGCGTTCGTGGCACTGGCAGATCCTCAGGTGGGGCGGGACGAGGTCGCTGCGTGCGTGGCGTGCGAGGTGGGTGAGGGCGGCCGAGCGGGCGGAAGCCGCGGCGACCTGTCCGCCGGCGTGCGGGCATTGTGGGCAGACCAGGACGAGCCCGCCGGGGTGCGAGCGCAGTTCCACGGTCCAGGCGCGTGGCGTCGCCGGGCATGTTGTGCGCTGCCTCATGGGCGCGTGTTCCTCCCTGTGCTTGCGCGCCGGTCCCTTCAGGGGCTGTGGGCGGCCACTCACCATAGGGCAGACCTCTGCCCTCTCGCTGTGCCGCGACCTGCAGAAATAGGGCAGAGTTCTGCACTGACAGGGCAGGGGTCTGCCCCGTCGGATGGACGGGTGACGATCTTGCCGCCCGATCCCGACCTCAACGCGCTGCGCTTGGAACTCGCGCGCCTGCGGGCCGTGCGCGGATGGACCTATGACGAGCTTGCCGCCCGCAGCGGCCTGGCCAGGCGCACCCTCATCGAAATCGAGCAGGGGCGCACCATCGGCACCTTGAAGACCTGGCACGCCCTTGCCCACGCCCTGGACACCCCGCTCGACGAGCTCTTCAGCACGCTGTGCCGCGGGCACGATCTGCCCGGGCCGAGTGAAGGCTGATACCCGGTCCGAGCGGCCGCCGCGGATCACTCAAACCAGCGAGACGACCTCGAACGCACAATCGGCCTTTCGTACCCCCGTTGCATCGCGTGCGGCCGGGTAGGTGACCTGGCGGCAGCGCTGCCGTGGATGCCGCGTGTTGGCTGGCAGGTTCGCGCGCATGCGCTCCACACCTCCCGCCTCCCGCCACTGGGACGGCAGCCCGGTCCTCGCCCACCGCGTGCGCCGCTCCCTACAGGTCTGCCCCGACGGCGTCAGCCGACTGCTGCGCTGCGGCCAAAGCGGCCGGTACCGCGACTGCGGCAACCGGATCGAGTGGTACCACCGCAGCACTGAGCGGGCCGTCCGTCTCCATCCCCAAGAACTGCCAGCCACCCGGGTGCCCGCCGTGTGCCGCTGGCACGTAAGCTCCGGCGTGGCCCACCCGGCCGGAGACGGCAGCAGCTGGTGCCGTCTGCCGCACGCCGTCGTCTGCCCCACCCGGGACACGCCCCCCACTCCCCCCGAACTCGCCGGACTGCGCCGGTCTCTGGCCGTGGACACCCGCCGTCTGATCGACGCCGGCGTCTTCACCCCTCCCCCGGCTTCGCCGGACGGCCCGGCATCCCAGCAGGCCGTCTGCCGACCGGCCCGGCCCAGCGTGCAGCTGCTGTATCTCCGCTACCTCGCCTCCCAGCCGGTGGAGGAGATCCAGTGCGTAGCGCAGACCCGGCGCCGCGATCGCTGCACCAGCCCGCTATTCACCCCCGGCGCTCCGGCCTGCGCCTGGGCGCTGGTCCCGGCCACCGCATCAAGCGGTCAACTGGCCCTGCCCGCTGAGGTCATGGCGGTCTACGACCTCAACCTTGTCCCCTACGCCGAGCAGCTGCGCTGGCGCGCGCAGCGCTGTCCGCAGCACGCCGCCGCACCTACGGCCGCCGACCTGGCGGTGGCCGACTGGGAGCCCTTCGACCCGCTGCGCCACCACGAGCACATCCACACCCGCCTGCCCGCCACTACCCGACGCCCCCGGTCTGCGGACCGCGCACGGCACACTGCCCGGCCGTGACGTCGCACCACGCCGTCGAGATCCTTTTGACCCGGCCCGCCGCTCCCGGCGAACTCCGCCAGGCGCGCTGCGGTGTATGCCTGGCCGCGAGTGCGGACCGCACCCGGCTGATGGCGGTCTGCAGCGCCCGCAGGTCCGGTGGCGCCCTGCAGGTGCTGCGGCGCCGGCTGGACACGCGCCTGCCGGTCGAGGTCCTGACCACGCACTACCCCGACCGGCACGGCCAGGTCCTGCTCAACGTCGCCCTGGACCACTCCGCCGAGGGGGCCCTGCGCCAGGCTGCGGCCGTCCTGGGGCAGCGTCCCCAGGAGGCTGCTGCGGCGGCGGGTGACCGCGACCCAGGCCTGGGACGAGCAGGAACGCGCCCGGCGCCTGGAGGTCCGGCTCGAGAGTCTGCTCGCCAACCACCAGCCCGAAGAAGTCCTGGCCTGCATGGCCGGCCTCCTGCACAGCCGCCGGCACCATCCCGCCCGCACAGCGCCGTAACCCCGTCTGCCGTGTCGCTCCCGACGCGGCGGCTGCAGGCGCCCCTGATCCTCTTCATCTTCCGCGGAGCCCTTGTTGCACACGCCCACCGACGAACAGGCCCACGCCGTCGACGCCTTCCGGGCCGGTCACCATCTCGTCCTGCAGGCCGGCGCCGGGACGGGAAAGACCAGCACGCTCACCCTGCTCGCCGCCAGCACCCTCAGCCGCGGCCGCTATCTCGCCTTCAACAAGGACATCGCGCGCGACGCCGCCGCTCGCTTCCCGCGCACGGTGGTGTGCAAGACCGCCCACGCCACGGCCTACGCCGCCCTCGGCCACCGCTACACAAGCCGGCTCAACAGCCCCCGCCAGCCGGCCTGGAAGACCGGCCAGGCACTCGGCATCACCCGCCCGCTGCGCATCGGCGATCACGAGATCAGCCCCCGGACGCTCTCCCACACCGTGCTGCGCACCGTCACCCGCTACTGCCACTCCGCCGACCGCATCCTGGCCCGCCACCACGTACCGCACCTGCGCGGCCTCAACACCCCTGGCGAACGCGCCCAGCTCGCCCACGAGGTCCTGCCGTTCGCCCTCAAGGCCTGGGCCGACCTGCACAACCCCGAGACAGGTGTAGTCCGCTTCGAACACGACCACTACCTGAAGATGTGGGCCCTGACCGAGCCGACCATCGACGCCGACTTCCTCCTCCTCGACGAAGCCCAGGACACCAACCCCGTCCTCGAGGAGGTCTTCACCGCCCAGCGCCGCCATGCCCAGCTCGTCATGGCCGGCGACTCCGCCCAGGCCATCTACGGCTGGCGCGGCGCCCGGGACGTGATGACCGGCTTCGACGCCACTCCCCTCACCCTGACCCGCTCCTTCCGCTTCGGCCCTTTGATCGCCGAGGAGGCCAACCGGTGGCTCACGCTGGCCGACGCCCCCATCCGCCTGACCGGCACCGACACCATCCCCACCGAGGTCGGCAGCCTCAACCGGCCGGACGCAGTGCTGTGCCGCACCAACATCGGCGCCATGGCCGAAGTCATGCGCCTGCTCACCGCCGGCCACCGCGTCGCCCTCACCCGCGGCGGCCAGCAACTCGCCGCACTCGCCCTCGCGGCCCGCGACCTCAAGGACGGCCGCCGCACCTCCCACCCCGAACTCGTACTCTTCGCCTCCTGGGGAGAGTTGCAGGACTATGCGGCACACGACCCCGCCGGACGCGACCTCCAACCCTTCGTCGACCTCGTCGACACCCACGGCCCCGACGCCATCCTCACCGCAGTCGACCAACTCACCGACGAGACCCACGCCGACGTCACCGTCTCCACCGCCCACACCGCCAAAGGCCGCGAATGGCCCACCATCCGAATCGCCGACGACTTCCCCCCGCCCAGGGACACCGACCAGCACGACAGCCAAGGACGCCCCATCCCCGAACCCGTCAGCGACACCGACGCCCGCCTCGCCTACGTCGCCGTCACCCGCGCCCGCCACCACCTCGACCTCGGCGGCCTCTCCTGGATCAACACCCACCCCACCGCCCCGAGCTCGCCCCTGCCCACCGGACACGCCTGACATCGAAGAGCAGCCCGACCGGGACGACTGCACACGCCATTGCCCGTTCCGAATGTCCGCACGTCCCTCGCCGACTGGCTTACACGTCCGGCACCCTGAGGAGGCGGGCGGATGCCCGATCCCATGTGCTGTTGGTGACGGACCCTATGCCGCATCGACGTCTTCGAAGAAGGAGATTGTCGGCGCGAGGCAGACTTCAAGCGTTGCTACCGCAACTGAAGCAACGGTTGGTTCGGGGCGTCCACCATGTCCTACACATCCTCGTCCGGAGCCTTCGCCAGCTGGGCCAGTACAGAAGCCGCGTAGCCGAGCCAGGTGTTCCGGGGCAGACGTCCGCGCGCACCGAGTGCGATCTCCTCATCATCGGCCCATCCACGTACGACGCTCTCAGGAATGAGGCTGTCGTCGCCGAGGAAGCTCGCCATGCCGACAGCGTAGAGCTGGTAGGAAGCCAGGACTCGAGCGTCCAACGCGCCATTTGCTCTGACCTCGATCCCCGTTTTCCGCGCCCATTGGCGAGCCGCTTGGGTCAGCTCCCGATCCGCCCGGCCTCGTGGGAGGGCACGGGATGCATCTTGTTGGCATCCGCAGCTCTTGGTGTTCCCTCGAGTGACGTCGGCCTGTGGGGCCCCGGTGACGACCGTCTTGCACCTGCATTGGTAGTCCCGCAGCGATCCAGCTCGCTTCTTCGGATTGGAGTACGGGGGGCCCACCGGTGTCAGCCAGCTGTCCGCATGTGGCTCGGTGGCCTTCAGTTGCCGTGGTACGGCGGCCGCTTTCGGAGCCTTGGGCAACCTGCGGGGCTGGTATGGCATACCTAGCAGGGCCTTCTCCACATCGGCCGCCGCTGTATCCGTGCCGTGCTCCAGGTAGCTGGCGAGGCCGGGCAGCGGGTGCAGGCCGAGCTGGTGAACGCGCAGCAGGACTGCGGCGGCTACCTTCCACGCACTCCAGCCTGAGCCGACAACGACATCGTGAGGTCCAACCGGGTCAAGGTCTTCGCGGACCCGGATCACCGTCTGGCCAGCGGCGGCCAGACGCTCGGTCTTCAGGCGATCGTCGGCTGTGCGGTCGCGCCAGGACTCAGGTCCATGGGTCTTCCAGCCGTCGAACTCCACAACGAGTTGCAACGCCTCTTCCCACATGTCGACCCGCACGCCGCGGTACCGCTTGCCGGGCGCCGGGTCGAGTGGAATCGGCGCCTCGAGCTCCAAGGCGGGCAGGTGGGTACGCAGCTCGTGGTAGAGCGCCAGCGCCTTGGCGGAGACGTTCTTGCTGCACTTCAAACAGCCGGACCGCAGCGCCTTCGCGGTTCGGCGGTTGGGCGGTGCTGGCCAGTCCTCATGCTCCCCTTGTGAGGACGTACAGCGCCACGTCACCTCGATCTTGGACCCGACGGTTGTGTTGTGCGCGTTCCGGCCTACCGGGCCATGCACCCATTGCTCCGCGAGCTCCGGATACCACGCAGCCAGGCTGTTGGAGGCGTCGGCTTGGTCGGAATTGCAGACCGGGCAGCCGTTGATCCCAGCCGCTTTCCCGTTCCTGCTCCGCCGGCCGGTGCGGCTCTTGGTGGTCTGCTTCCAAACGTGGGTCGCCCAGTACCACTCACCGGTGCTGGGTCGAACGGCAGGAACCTGGTGCCACCAGGTCACCGGCTTGTTGCTGCCGTAGCTGATCTCCTCTGGCGCACCAGAGTCGGGGTGAAGCTCGGCGGCCAGCGCGGAAATGGCCGCCACGGACCGCTCGAGGGCAGGTCGCTCTCCTGGCCGCGGCGCCGCGCCGGAACACTTCGGGCACATGCTGGGCCGGTCGGTGCGGCTGCGGTCCTTCGGCGGAGCCATCCACGAGCCGTGTCCCGGTTCCACAGTGCAGCGCCATCTTCTGTCGGTCGCATCCCGCACGCCCACGCGCGCGGCATCCACCGTGTCCGCCCACTGGTTCTTCAGCACCATGACGTCGGCCACCGACAGCTCGCGCAGATCAGGGGCAGCCTGCATGACACTCAGGACGTTGTCCCGGAGCTCCCGGTTGGCAGCGTTCTGCTTCTCGATCTTCGCGCGTACCTGTTCCAGCGAAGCGGCAACCTCAGCACGCCACTGCTGCGTGAGCTCCTGCCAGAACTTCTTCTGACGCTCGTACTGATCTGCGCGGCACAGACCGACGAGCGGCTCCGGAAGAACAAGCGCCCCCGTGCGTGGCGGCTCAACAGCTGAAGTAGCCCTGGCTTTCGGCGAGGAGGCAGCGGTCATGCGCCGATGATGGCGTACAGCACTGACACCCCGCTGGATGCGACAGCAGGCATCGCCGGGGACTGAGCCGCCTACGCAGCCGACATCGCCACCGCCATCAACCGTCTCCTCGCCGGCACCCCACGCCGGCCCAATGGGCGACTGAACGTCTCCCAGCTGGCCATCGAGGCAGACGTTAAGCGCTGGCACCAAACCCACCAGCACACCGATCTAAAGGACCGCTCCAAGCCGAGGTCGCACAGGCAGAGGCCAGCGGACCAAGGCAGCCCAGAGCGCTGACGCCTACGTACGCACTTAAGCGCGAGCACGCTGAGCTCTCGCCCGCCGCCCCCTGGAGCGCCGCACGGAGATCTACACGACAGCGCTCAATCAGCTGACACTGGAGCACGCCGCCCTCAGAGTGCGATGCAGACGCAGCCAAGATCAGGACGCTGCCCGGGCGGCGCCAGCCCCTACCCTGATGCTGTGGCTCGCCAGCCTCTGCCAAGCCTGCACCGATTCCGCCGAATCACAGCAGCCTCAGAGTAACGGTGAACCAGGAAAATAGCAGGTCAGAGGCATGCTTCTTAGCTGCAGCGGGCTCTCACTGACCACATCCTCGGATGAGGTTGGGCTCTGCTCAGAAACCTCTATCCTGTTCGGCCTGCGGGCATCTTCGCTGGTCAGAGAGACTCTGCTTGGCCAGTAGTGCAGCTTCTTCGAAGTTTCCACGGTTCCGAGTAAACGGAGCAGCTCGCAAGCACGTTAGAAGAGCGACGAACTTGCACTTCCCGTGTCTGTCGTCAGGTCTGGCTGCCGATGGCTCACGACGAGGGGTGATCGGCGGCCAGACCCTTAACTGGAGATCGTTGCCGCATAGCAGACGAGATCCCATCCCGTCTGCTCTTTCCGCTGCCCTCCACCCGAAAGGGTAGCTATGCCCGTTCTGGCTGGAAATCCGGCGCGTCCTACTTCCACTCTCTTCCCGTCCCCGGTCAACCGTCGTCGCGGCCCGGGGGGAACAAGAACAAGATCAACGACAGACACGGGAAAGCACATGCAGATCATCAAGCCTCCTTGGTGGGGGCTGGGGCCGCAGGCGCGATATGCGCTGCTGGCCCTCTCGCTGGGCGGGTGCGTTCTGGTCCAGCAGGCTGCTCCGGCGTGGAGCTCGGCCGCGGTGAAGACCCAGCTGGCGATCATCAGCTCCGCACTGATCCACGTCCTCTGGCTGATCATCCAGCGGTGCTGGACGGCCCTGCGGCTGCGCTGGGTGTCCCTGCAGCAGTTCTGGTCGGACCTCCGGCAACTGGCCGCCCGAGCACGCGACCCCCAGCATGAGCGGCCCGAGACCCTGCGGGGGACCAACGGCACTCCGGATGACAGCGGCTCGTTTTAAGGACGGACAGCGGGGCGAGGTCGGCGGCGGTGAGGACACCTCCCCGGCCTCGCCGGCGTGTTTCGAGGCGTTCGCGCGAAGCGCCATTCCCGCACTCATACGGGTGGCGCGGCAATACGTCCCTGATCACACCGCTGAAGACGTCGCGCAGGCCGCTCTGGAGGTGGTCCTCCGAAAATGGGACCGGGTGCTGACGATGGACAACCCCATGGGCTACGCCATGACAGTCGCGAAGCACCGGTCAATCGACCTATGGCGAAAGCAACGGCGAGAGTTCCCTGTCGACAGCGAACTGCTCGCGCCGCTCCTTGAGCAACAGTCAGACGCAGCAGCGAACGACGACGCCGATGCCCGCATGGAACTGCTGGCCCTAGTGACGGCAATGTCAGGGCGAGCGGGAGAGGTCTTGCGCCTGAGTCTCGCCGGCTTTACGAACCAGGAGATCGCTGAGCTCCTCGGCATTTCACAGAGCACGGTCAGAGTGCTGATGCATCGCGCTCGGCTCCACATCGTGGCCTCCCTGACCCCCGCAGCTCGGACCAGAGAACCCGTCCCTCCGCCGACGAGGCGACACCCTTCAAAGCGACGGGCCTCATGACGACCCGATGCAACATCCCTGTTGCTTGGCTAGCCAGGGGTCCGAATACCTTGAACAGAACAGAGGCTCAGCATGAGACTGCAGCATCCACGGAACCCCTGGCAGACGGTCGCGCGATGGTCTCGCCGCGATGCCCTGTGGAGGGCTGCGGGCGGCGACTGGCTTACGAGGCGCTGCTTTCGACGATGAGGTCGGCGAGCGGCTGCTTCTCGAGGTAGCGCACGGCAGTATGCGGATCGGTGATGCCGTTGCGGACGAGTTCGTCACGGACGGCCGGAGCGACGGCCCCCAGTCCGCTCTGGGCGACCAGGTCACCGGCGGCGTGGAGGTTCAGCCAGTCGATGCCGTCGGGCAGTGCAAGGGCGCCGTCCTGGCCCAGCGAATGACGGATGGTGGGCCAGGCCAGGGGGGATCCGCAGGTGACGAGTGCGGTCAGGCCGTCAGGGCCGGGGCCGGTGTCCTCGCGGGTGAGCATGTCGAAGGCGATGACGCTGCCCAGGGAGTGTGCAATGACCAAGCGGGGCCCGGGGCGGTGCAGTTCGGTGCGGACCTCGGCGCGGATGCGCTCACCGATGTCGTGGTGCAGGTAGCGGTAGACCTGACGGACGAAGACCAGCAGGCGCCGCCCCATGTCACGGCCGATCTTGTGGTCGACGGCGACCAGGGCCTGGGCGACGGGTCGGGGGATATAGGGGATGCCCGGGCCGAGGGTTTCGGTCTGGAGCTGCTCGGGATCGAGGCCGGGTGGGGCGTACAGGGCGAGAGTGTCGAGGACGAACGCCTCTTCCTGGTCGGTGAAGGGGTCGGTGTCATCGACGAGCGGGGTGGCGTCCTGTGCGCCCAGGCGTTTGCTCGGGGTGCGGAAGAGGTTGCCGTAGTAGGCCACCGTCAGCGGGGGGATGGGGCAGGCGGGCCCGTGGTGGGTGCGCAGGCCCTTGGTCAGGGCGCCGGCCCACTCAGCCGAGAGTTTCACGGCGTTGGTGTTGCCCTGCCAGATGCCGTGGATACCGACGATGTGCACGCTGATCCTTCCCCCTGGGCCTGCGCCCCGCAGGATGCGGGGCTGGTGGCTGCCGGGATCCTATCCGGCCGTGTCGCGGCCGCGGTCTGGCTGGGGTGGTTAGAGTTCTGGGCAACGTGTGCGTGAGGGGGCGTAGTTGAACGGGGTGACGCCGTGGCCTCGGCGGCTGGTGGTCGTGGCGGTCGACGAGTACTTCACCGAGGATGAGGCCTTCACCGCGGGGATCCAGCAGCAGGTGGAGACAATCACCGGCTGGCTGGCCGACCCCGCGATGGAGGCAGAGCGGCGGTTCGAGGTCGCACAGCCCAAGGAGCTGACGCAGCCGGAGGACTTGCGGCTGTTTTTGACCGAGCAGGAACTCGCGCAGGCGCAGTGGGACCAGGCGCTGGTCGTCTACATCACCGGGCACGGCCTGCGCGGCCAGACCCGGCGCCATTACCTGACCTTCGGCCACACCTCCCCCGACCGGCTGCTGGGCACCGCGTTTCCCACCAGCGAACTGATCACGCAGGTCATGGACAGCGAGGCGGAGCACGTGCTGGTGCTCGTCGACTCGTGCTTCGCCGGCAGCCTCAAAAGCGAACTGGGCTTGCTGTTTGAGGAGTTGTGCACGCAGCGGCGCGACCTGAAGACCCTCGCTGTGATCACCAGCGGTAATTTCGAGCAGGAGCCCCGCCAGGGCGAGTTCACGCAGCTGCTGAATCTTGCGCTGGACAAGGCCAGGGATGAGTCGGCCGGCTTCACTGCGCCCCATCTGTCGTTCGAGGAATGGGAGAAGCTCCTCAACACGGTCGGGGATGAAAACCCCGGCCTGCTGCGGGCGCTGTGGGTGTGGCCGGACTCGCGCCGCCATGAGCCGAGCCTGTGCCTGCCCAACCCGCACTATCAGCCGCGGGAACAGGTCGTGGAGGCGTCCCGGCAGCCGGTGTCGCTGTCGGCATCCACTCTGGAGCAGTACTGGCTGGCCCGTGCCTCGGGCCGTACCGATGACGATGATCCGGGCTGGTATTTCAGCGGTCGCCAGACGCTGATGCAGGCCCTGGTGGAGTTCGTCCACACAGGGGCTGGGGTGCTGGCGGTGACCGGGGCGGCCGGCTCGGGCAAGTCGGCACTGCTGGCCCGGCTGGTCACGCTGAGCGATCCGCTGTTCATCTCCCGGTTCGCGGACATGGTCGAGACGGTCCCCGCACCCCTGCGGCCGCGGCCGCGTGCGGTGGACGCGGCCGTGCTGGCGCGGGGAAAGTCGTCCCTGGCGTTGATCGAGGATCTTCTGGCTGCCCTCGGCACCGAAGGCGCTGGTGACGAACTCCCTCTGCAGGCACTGCTGGACCAGGTTGCCGCTGCCTGCGCCGATGCGCCGGAGCCGGTAACCCTCGTGGTCGACGGACTGGATGAGGCGCAGGAGCCCACCGCGTGCCTGTCCGACGTGATCGCCCCGCTGGCCCGGCTGCGTGCCGCGAACGGGGAGCCGGCGGTGCGGTTGGTGCTGGGGATGCGTAGTTCGGCCCAGGACGACGGGGACGGCACGCTGCAGGATGCGGCCGCCGACCAGTTGCTGGGGTTCCTGCACACCGTGTTGCAAGCGGGGCTGGGCGAGAGCTGCGTGCCGCTGGACCTGCTGCGCACGGACGGGCGGCAGACCGCCGCCGACATCACCGCCTATGTGGAGATGGTGCTGCAGGCGGCTGAGGACAGCCCGTATGCCGGCCACGGCGCGGCGGCAGCCGAGGTGGCGGCGGTGATCGCGCAGGCCGTGAAGCCGTCGTTCCTCGATGCTCGGTTGGCCGCCGCTCAGCTGAGGTCCGCAATCGGTCGGCAGGACGTACACGATCCCTTCTGGCGCGGCCGGTTGCAGGCCGGAACGACGGCACTGCTCAGCAACGACCTGCGGCAAGTGGCCAGGGACCAGGACATCAGCCTTGGGCTGCTGCTGGCGGTACTGCGTGCCACCGCGTTCGCCCAGGGCGCGGGGCTGCCGTGGGCGGAGGTATGGCCGGCGGTGGCGGCTGCGGTCATCGGCCCGGATGCACCGTCCGCCGGGGAAATCGATGCGGTGATCCGCATGGTGCGCCACAGCCGCCTCGTCGGTTACCTCGCCGTTGGCGAGGAGGACGGCCGGGTCACCTACCGGCCCGCCCACCAGCGGGTGGTGGAGGTGCTCCTCTCCGAACCCGAATCACTTCTCACGATTGAACCCCATGGAGGCGCAGCTATCTTGGATGCGCCTGCAGGAGGTGCCTTGCGGTCACCGGAGGAGGTCCATCGAGCGATCGCCGGGGCATGCGCCCAACTCGCCCGCGCGGCCGATCCCCTGGCGCCGCACCCCTATGTCCGGCGTCACACCGCAGCCCACGCCCAAGCCGGTCACGCGCTCGACGACGCGATCATGCCGCTGTCCCTCGCCGCCCGGGAGACCTCCGGAACACTGCGCACCCGGCTGGGACTCCCACTCCCCGTGGACGATCCGTCCCGTCGTGTTCTGACCGCAGCGGGGCTCATCGAGCCGTACGTAGACGACTCTACGGACGTGGCCTCGCGCGCGGCCAGCATCCGCTTCCAGCTCGCCGCGCTCACCCGCCATGGGCTCTCCGACGGTGCTCGCGTGCCCCAGCCACCCGAGACGTGGGAGGAAGCCCCGGCGCTGACTGCGACGGCCGTCCTCTGGAGGCCAGGCGGCAATGTCGTGGGATTCCCCGCAGGACACGTGCACACACTGTGCACGTGGAACACCCGGGACGAGCGCGGGCTGATCGCGGCCGGCACCCGGCACGGCATCGACATTTGGGACAGCAGCGGGCAGCGACTGGTGCAGATCAGCTGCCCCAGCGTCTGGGATTTGACCGTTCTGGCCGGGAATAGCGGCCGGGCCTTCCTCGCTGCTGCCACTTCGCAAGGTGCAGGCATCTTCGACCCTGTCTCAGGACAGCGGCTGGCCTGGCTGCCCCTGGCGCAGGCCCGCGAAGTACACGTGCTGCGACAGGGGTTCGACCGCTGGCTGCTGGCCATTGCCACCTCGCGCGAGATGCTGGCCTGGGCCCCGTCGGAGCAGACACACGAGCGTATTCGCCTGCCCGAAGACCGGCTCGTCTTCACGGGAGGTGCCTGGGTGCGGGACGCGGCTGGGGAAAGCTGGAGACTGTTCAGGCGGCTCAAGGGCGCCCCGCTCCTATTCAACCCACGCACCCGGCAGGCCCGGCCCGTCGCGCTCAAGCCCACAACCGTGCGTTCGCTGGCAGCCGTTGCCGGCCCAGAGGGGGGTGGTGACGTTCTTGCCGTGGTCCGCAAAACCCAGGCAGTCGATCTACTCGATCCCTTCGGCGGCAGGCTGATCTCCAGCGGGTTTTCCCCAGGAGGCAAGGTGCTGCAGGTCCCGGTTCCCGGTGGCCGGAGCCTCCTCGGAGTCTGGGACGGCGCAATGATCACCGTGTGGGATGCCTCGGGCCCACGGCCTCGGCAGGTATCGCAATTTCTCTCCCGCGCCGGATCTCGGGCGGCGGGCGTGCGCGTGCAGGGCGATTCCGTGGCGTTGGTCGCCAGCAGCGACGAAGGCATCCTCCTGCACCAGGTTGAGCCCACCTCCACGCGCCCGGACGTTTTCGGAGTTACGGTGACCACGCCCGGCATGGCGATCGCGCAGGCGGCTGACGGCCGTCAGCTGGTGGCCGTTTCCACGCTCATGGACCTCACGCTCCTGGATCCGGTCAGTCATCAGCCGCTGTACCGTCTGGGAACACAAGGTCCTCTTGGCGTCTTGGAGGTCGTCCCCGGCCAGGGCGACATCCCCGCCCTCGTCTTCAGCCAGCGTGGCCGTATCTGCCGGTGGGAACCGCAGTTCGACACCGTCCAGCACATCGCGGTCGCGGACAACTCCCGCTACCACGCCAGTGTCACCGTGCGACTTCCCAATGGACAAACCTGTCTGGTCCTGGCCCACTCCCGGGGGATCAACGCGCTCGCCCTGCAGTCGAAGCAGATCACCGCGCTGTCGACGAGCACTCCCGTCACACACCTGCTGATGCTGCCCTCTCCCCCAGGTCAATGCCTCGTGGCAGGTCTGGGGCGAGGGAAAGTCACCGTGTGGGACGTTGTCACCGGGAAGATCATGCAGGAAGTTCCTCTGATGGCGCCGACTGCCGTCGTGCGTGCCGTCTGCCTGCTTCCCCTGCCTTCCACTCCGACAGCGGTGGCCATCGCCACCTCCGGACGAGTGTCTGTGTGGGACTCGGGCAGCTGGGAGTGTCTGCATGAGTTCGAGGTTCCATCGACGTACGCCATGGTTCCCCTCTCACGGGACAACGGTGCGAGTCTGCTGGTCACCGCGACCGCAACTGGCTTGCGCCTGTGGGAACCCGATACGGGACGACTTGCCCGCTCCCTCATCACAGCAGCACCGGTCACCAGCGTGGTGCACACCACCACGGCCGGCCACCGACTGCACATCGGCGGTCCCGCAGGACTGGCTGCCCTGACATGGTCGCCCAACGCACAATTCGATTGACGCACCCAACGATCACCGGAGCCTCGCGCCATAGCCCATCAGACACCGCCATGCCGCACAGGCATCCAACGCAGACAGTTGGAACGAGTGCGCCGCGGTCGATGAACTGGGACATCGCCTGGCGGACGGCCCTGGTTCGTACAGACACGGCGTTGGCGTTGAAAGCCAGGTAGCGGATTCCAGGCCGGGCGCTGGCGGGGCCGCCTCAGGCCGTCACGAGCGCCGTTCAACGGCGCCACGACCATCGGTGTCAGTGGCATCGACGACTATGGCCCCACCCGGCACCACACCGCCCCTGGTCTGAGAGGACTCCCGTGGCTCAATCCTTCACCGTGCACCTGGACTTCGGCAGCCACCGCATCGAAAACGTCGCCTTGCACTGGGGACTTGGACCGGGCAGGGATACGCGAAGAGACGCTCCCAGCTCGGGCACTGACATCGAGGTCCCGGCCGTGGTTGAGCTCCTCGATCGGATTGCTGCTGGAGCGATCACTGCCGAGCAGGCCCGAGACAAGCTGAACCATCTGGCGGTCGCGATCAAGGAGCGGATGGATCGCGAGTATGAGGAAATGATCG
This sequence comes from Streptomyces filipinensis, assembly GCF_014649495.1. Classification (GTDB taxonomy): domain Bacteria; phylum Actinomycetota; class Actinomycetes; order Streptomycetales; family Streptomycetaceae; genus Streptomyces; species Streptomyces filipinensis. The sequence goes on from NZ_BMTD01000033.1 coordinate 61,880, forward strand.
AGCTGATGGAGCAGCCCCTGCCTCGTTCAGTGCGCCAAGAGGTTCGCTTCGATGACCGGTGGGTGTATGCCGTGTCGACCGACGCCATCCCCGACTCAATCAAGATCGGCGTTGCGAAGGACATAGCGCAGCGGATCAAGTCGTTGCAGTCAGGCTCCGCTACCACACTGGAACTTCGCTGGAGCGCTCGCGGCGGGTTCCCTCTCGAGCGCTACCTGCATGAGCAATTCGATGCCAGGCGCACTCACGGGGAGTGGTTCGACTTCCAGGGCCGCCCCGACCCCGTCCAAGAGATCAACGAGACCGCTCACGTCTTTCTCCAGCGGTACGCCGAGAGAGGGCCCACACACCTGTAAGGGTTGTGAACAAATGGCCCAGCCGCGGTGGTCGCCGCCGCCAACTGTCGCCATCCGGTTGTGGTCTTGGCCGTGAGCCGCTGCACCCGGACGCCGTGCCGTCCGGCTCCACGACGGCTGGCGCCGTGCTCCACACGGGCCGTTTCCAGCAGGCGCCGCCAGGAAGTGACCGTCGGCCGGCGCCGCAGCAGAGCCCGGCGCTCTCGCTCGGTCATGCCTCCCCACACACCGAATTCAATGCGCTGGTCCAGGGCGTAGGAGAGGCACTCGGTCCGGACGTTGCAGCCGCTGCACAGCGCTTTGGCGCGGTTTTGTGCGGCGCCTTCGACGAACAGGGCGTCGGGGTCAGCCGTCCTGCACAGCCCTTGCTCACTCCGGTCCGTCTCCGCCATCCCGTGATGCCGTCCTCTCGCCTGTTCTGCCCTGTGAGTTGCCCACTGCACAGGTCAAAAGGCATATGACACTACGTTGTTGAGGCAACCATTCCAGCATCTACCTCACGGCGTCACACCTTCGGGTGAGCGGTGATTGCTTCCTGCGCGCGGTGGCGCTACGAGATGCCCTGAAGGCGGCGCCACCAGGAGGACATCACCCGAAGCCTGGCAGGCGTCATGATCACAGGCCCTTTCGTGTCCATTCCACGGACCTGGACCGAGGCTAGCTCTGTGGCCTGGCTTCCTGTTGCTCAGCGGTCGGTGAGGGCGGGGTGCTCGGTTGACCCCATCGGTGCACGCACCGCTTGTACTTGCGGCCGCTGCCGCACGGGCAGGTGTCACTGCGCTGGGGTGACCGGTCGCTGCCGCCGGCGTAGGAGAGGCGGTTAAGACGTCGTTTCTTATGGCGTGATCGTTCGTTGAACCGTGCATGACGGATCTGGTTGAGCGGTTGGTGCCGGACGAGTTATGGGTGCTGTTCCGGCAGGTGG
>NZ_BMTD01000034.1:0-10024 GCF_014649495.1 Streptomyces filipinensis
CCGAACCGACAACCCGACCGTACAACCCCCCACACACAAAACGAAACAGTCACTCCACACACCCCACCATGCATTCCACACAACCACCCCTGAAAAAAACCACCCCCACCCCCCAACACCCCACCACCAAAAACCAAGAAAAAAACCGACGCTCCGGTTCAAAGCTGCCAGCCGACCACAGACAGCACGGCTAAGGGCTGTCCCACCCCCGGCGCCCGTGAACTGCTCGCCAACCTCGCCGACCACATCGCCATCGGCTGTGCGGCAGGCCGGCACCGAGGTGTTGACCCGACTACCGAGCGACTCGCCGGGCCACGGCGCATCCCCCGGTCGGTCGCCCGGACAACCGGCCCTGACCCTGTCACTGAGCTCTTTCAGCATGGCCACTGATCGGGTGACGGGATCGATACCCACAACGCACGAGGCGCCCGTGCCGTTGGGGTAGGTGTTCGAAGTCTCAACCCACAGGCACAGAAGCTGCGTTGGTTCCGTACTCTGCCGCTCTCGACCTGCCCCGCGCCTTGGTCGAGTGGGTCACCATGCTCATCATCACCGGCGAGGGTGACCGCCGCTGCGAGCCCCACCGCACCAGCCTGCCCTGGCCGGCCGGGTGTACCTGCGCCGGCACGACACCCTCGCCCAACTCGCTGACGGGTTCGGCATCGCCGTCGGCACCGCACGCGCCTACCCGACAGCCGTCGTCGGTTGCTCGCCGACCGCGCACCCGGCCTGCTACGCGCCCTGCGCGAGGCCAACCCGGACTACGTCCTCCCCCTGGCGGAGTGCGATCTCGTGCCCACCGGATCATCCGGATCTGCGACCGCCAGGGTGTTCCCCTCCTCGCCGACCACGCCTACCTGGGAGCCGCGCCCTGGGTGACTACACCCCTCACACGCCCACCGGGTCGCGACCTCACACCGAGCTGGCAAAGCGTCAACCGCGCGCTGTCCACAGCACGGGCGCCGGTCGAGCGCGGCGTCGCATGACTGGAGTCGTGGCGGATCTTGCGCAGGTCCCGGTACAGCCCGAATCGAAGGACGTCCATCGCCACGGCCGTTCTCACCCTGGAGCGGCAGCACTGAAAGAGCTCACCGGGTGAGTTCGGCTTGGCGCAGGCTGCTGAACACCGATGGGGTCGTCCATCCGCGCAGCGCGGCGTGCATCGTCGAGCGGAATGCGGACTCGGCCGTGCTGGCGTCGAGGGCCCCAGCCAGTTCGAGAGTCACCAGCCCGTGCAGGGTGGCCCAGACCGACAGGGCGATCGACGTCGCATCGCCGGCGAGGACGGACGCCGCCAACGCGCGATCGATCGCCGCGAGGAGCGGAAGGATCGGGTCACCGGCACCAACCTTCCCCGACGGGTCGAAGGACTGCACACCCCCGAACAGCACCGTGTACAGGTGGCTGTGTCCGCGCCCCCAACGACGGTAGGCGACGGCCAGCGCATAGAGGTCGGCGAGAGGGTCCGCGGAGGTCTCCGCCGCCGACAAGTGATGGAACAGACCGGCGACGGCTCTGTCGCGCACCGCGCCGATCAGCCCGTCCTTGCCGCCGAACAACGAATACACCGCCGTCGTCGACGCCTCCGCAGCAGCCGCCACGGCGCGGACCGTGAGCGACTCCCGCGGACGCGTGGCAAGCATCTCGGTCGCGCACTCCACAAGCCGCTCTTTGACGGCCTCGTCGTTTGTTCTCGGCCTACCCACGGCCAGCAGCCTACCCCGGTTTGATAACGTCGTTTTGAAACGTCGTTCTGAAACTGTCGGAGGTCCGCTATGCCCACGCCCGCCATACGCCTCGTCCGCTTCACCGGACGCTTACTGCTGGCCCTGGCCGCCGTCGCGACGCTGGTCGTCGTCTTTCTCGCACTGATCGCCCTCACAGACGGGGCAGGCTCGGGACTCGCCGCGTGGTTGACGACCCTTGGATGCGGGACTGTCCTCGCGACGTGGCGGGCCCGGCGCCGCACTTGGCCGACGCGGCTCGTGCCGTTCCTGCCGGTGGCTGTCGCGGCGGCGTTGACGGCGTCGGTCTGCATCCCGACCGTGCCGACGGCCCGGCGCTACCCGCCCGCCCTGGCCTTCGTGACCACGCAGCACTGGAGCCTGACCACGGGCAGCCGGGTCGCGGTGTACCACTACCCGCCCGCGCACCCCAGCCCCCGGCACCCCATCCCGCTCGTGTACCTCAACGGCGGACCGGTCCGCGGCATCTCGGTGCTCGACCACCGGTTCCTGCGACTCCTGTCCCACCAGGGCTACGACGTCTACACCTACGAACAAGCCGGCGGCGGACGAAGCGACCTGCTCCCCATGGGCCACTACACGATCTCCAGGTCGGTCCGCGACCTCGCCGCTTTCGTCGACCGCCTGAACAAAGGCAAGGTCGACATCCTCGGATTCTCCTCAGGCGGGGCCGTGCTCACCCGAGCCCTGGCCGATCCGAGCGTCGCCGCACGCCTGCACCGGGCGATCATCGCCGAGCCCGGACCCATGGACGGCCCCACCGCCCACATCACCGGGCACAAGGGCCGAAAATCCGCACGCGGCCTCGCGCCCGCCCCGACCGGACCGCGATCGACGCACGTTCCCCGGTACGCCGCGGCATTCGGCCTCATGCGACTCGGACTCCTCAGCCCCGACACCGGACTGATAGGACAGGCCGAAGGCGACAACGCCTTCACCGCCGCCGACCTCGGCAGCGACACCGCATCCGCCTACTGCGCGCGCGACGCGCACCGCCTCCCCGCCGAGGACACCGCACAGAACTTCTCCTTCAGCCCCGCCGCCAGCCTCCGCATCCAGCAGACGGTCAAGGACTCACCCTCCATCGCCTCACAACTGAGGCAGTCGCGGACCCCCGCGATGCTGATGATCGCCGAGTGCTCCTCCCAGGTCCGTCAATGGGAGACCACCGTCCTTGCCAATGACCCCGCCATCCAGCGCACGCAGTACATGCCCGGAGTCGGACACCACATGTGGAACGACCTGGACCACAACAACGACCGAGCCGCCGCCGTCATCACCGCGTTCCTTCAGGACAAGCCGGCACCCCTGCCGAACTACCCGACCCGCAACGCGATCCCGGCCTTTCTGCGCGATCACAAATGAAGACACTGCAGCCCGTCACCCGCAAGGGAGCCAGGTACAGCCAAGGGCAACCTCTTGGAGCACCTGACAGAAAGCCTGACCGTAGCCATATCCCCTCCCTGGCTGAGTCGGCAGTGCTGCGGGAGGCGCTCGGGCCCGAGCTGTACAAGGCCGTACTGGCCGTCCGCCGTGCGGAGGCGGAGCAGTTCGCGATGTTCACCGACGCGGACGTCATCGAGGCCGTCCACTGGCGGTATCGACTGGCTACTCCTCAGGCTCCCAGGCGATCAGCTGCTCGAACGCCTGATGGTCGCCCTCGATCTTCAGGTCGCTCAGCGTGAGGCGGCCCCAGACGAAGAGGAGCAGCTGCTCGGCCGTGCCCGTGGCCGAAGCGGAGGCGGGCGCGGCGCCGTCCGTAAGGGGTGCGGGCCAGGCGCCGGTGCCGTCCAGGGCGAGGAGCCAGGAGCGGCCCTCGGTGGCGTGGTAGTGGATGGTGGCGGCCTCGTGCGGCCAGGCCGCCGGGGTGGAGTTGCAGGTGTCGAGAAACTCGGCCACGCCGTCGATCGCGACGTCCGCCGGCATCGGCTGCACGGCGCCTGCGGCGAGCTGGGCGTCGTAGGTGTGCACCAGCACCTCGTGCACCCGGCGCCGGGCAACACCCCAGGAATTCGCCGGCGACACGCCGGCGCCCCACCACGCCCAGCACTCGCGCTCCGGGCCAGCCTCGCGCAACACACTCAGCAGCAGCTCGTTCGACTCGGCGTACCAGGCCAGCAGCGCCTCGAGCTCGCGCGGCACCTCCGCAGCGTCCTTGGCCGGCGGAGCCTCGGCCGGGCCCGCGGCGACGATCGCGGCCCACCAGCGCTGGCCCCTACCCAGGTGCTGCACCAGATCGAACAACGTCCACTCGGGGCAGGACGGAACCGGCGCGTCAAGGCTGGGCGCGGCGGCAACCGCACTCCGGAACGCGGCCGACCGCTCGTCGATCAGTTGCAGCAGGGTGGAATACTCAAGACTCTCTGTCACATCGCTTACCTATCACCCCAGCTCAGCCGACCGCACCCTATTTTCCAGGCCGTCAGCGGCGGGAGTTACAACGGCGGACACAGTGAGGTGGATCGGCGCTGACGGTCGTTGCCGACCCGGGAGTTCAGCGTTCGGTCGAGTGTGGATACACCGCCGTGGATCGTGTCGGATCAGCTGTGGGACCGTCTTGAGCCGCTGCTGCCGCAGCGCGAGCGGCGCTTCCGCTACCCCGGCCGCAGGCCCTTGCCGGACCGGGACGTGCTGTGCGGGCTCCTGCACACCGGCATCCAGTGGGAAGTACCTGCCCAAGGAACTGGGCTTCGGCTCGGGCATGACCTGCTGGCGCCGGCTGCGGGACGGGAACGATGCCGGAGTGTGGCAGCGGATGCACGAGGTCCTGCTCGCCGAACTGAACCCGGCGGCGAAGCTCGACTGGCCCCCGCTGCGTGGTCGACTCCTCCCACATCAGGGCGGTGAAAGGGGAGCCACACGGACAGCGCGCCCCACCGCCACCTCCGCGACAGCGGCCGGTGATGAGTCGGGCGGGCCCGGGCGTGCGGAGGCAGGCTGCTGGGAGGGTGCCTCTCTGTCCTTCGTCAGGCGAGGCATGGGCTTCGCCTCGTAGAAGGTGCCGTCGCGAAGCGTCGCGAACAGCACACGGACTCGGAGCGCGGGCCAGGCGTAGGCTGAGATCATGGCCACATGTGAGCGGGTGATCGTGTCCCCTCAGGGCGATTACATCTGGGTCACTATGAATCACCCCGAGCGCAGGAACGCTCTGAGCAGGGAGATGCTGCGAGAGCTGCAGAAATCCCTGACCGAGGTGGCCGACTCCCGGGCCAGGGGGATCGTGTTGGCGGCCAAGGGACCGGTTTTCAGTTCCGGGCACGACTTCGCCGACGTGCTGGCCCTCGACGTTCAGGGCGCCCGCGAACTGCTGCAGCTGTGCACCGACGTAATGCGGCTGCTCGAGTCCGTCCCCCAGGTGGTGGTGGCCCGGGTGCAGGGGCTGGCCACGGCCGCGGGGTGTCAGTTGGTGGCGTCCTGCGACCTGGCCGTGGCGGGTGACCGTGCCGGGTTCGCCCTTCCCGGCGGCAAGGGGGGCTGGTTCTGCCACACCCCTGCCGTTCCGGTGGCTCGCTCCATCGGACGCAAACGGCTCATGGAGATGGCCCTGACCGGTGACGTGATCGACGCCCGCACCGCCCTGGACTGGGGACTGATCAACCAAGTCGTACCCGACGGAGAGCTGGACACAGCGGTCGAGGAACTCCTCACCCGCGCCACCCGCGGCAGCGCGGCCAGCAAGGCACTGGGCAAACGCACCCTGTATGAACAACTGGACCGCCCTGAAGCAGAGGCCTACGACATTGCCTGCCGGGTCATGGCCGACTCCTCCCAAACCCCGGCAGCTCGTGAAGGCATCACCTCCTTCCTTGAAAAACGCCCACCCCACTGGCCCCAATAGCAACAAGGGCGGCCGAGGCGATGCAGTTCGGCTGCCAAAGAGGTGATCTGGGCGCGGGCAGGAAGGGACGCGGACACCGCAGATGCCCGCTCGCCATACCCAGCCGATGCGCCGGCACGTGCCGGCTGCCCGTCCAAGGGAGAGGGTGCGCCCTGCCCCGCAGGCCGCGCCGGGCCGAGGCCGACGGGGCGATCGACCGGCGCGCGCCCGTGCGGGTCGGAGAGAGGGGGCGCGGCCGTGCCTGTCAGCGGCCGGTCGGTTGGGGTTGGACCCCACCGCCAGCGGCCACTTCTGCCCTGCAGCACGCTGCGTCGACCGATCATGCCGCCGAAGCCATGGCCGGTTGCGTGGGTGCCGACGGCTGGGGCACCGCGGGTGCGCTCGTGAGCGGGTCGGGTCTTCCCGTCAGGCCCAGCGGGCCTGCAAGTGCCGCAGGAGGATGGTCGCCGCGGCCGGTGCGGCCTTGACGAAACCCAGAAACGGGCCAAAGTCCTGCGTTGCTGCGAATCCGGTGAGATAGAGCCCGGGAACGGCGGTCTGGAAGTTCTCGTCCAACACCGGGAACCCGTTGCGGGTGGCGATCTGCTCCAGGAGACCGGCCAGGTAGGGGACACGTGCCAGGTCGGGTGCGTACCCGGTGGCGAACACCACCTGATCAGCTGTCAGGGTTTCGGAATTGGACAGCGTGACCTGCACGGTGTCACAGCCCGCGCCGCCGTCGACGTTGACGACATCGGTGTCCGGCCACAGGTGCACCACCGCCGGGTCCAGCCGGGCAGGCAGCCATGGTTCCAGAGTCGCCCGTCCGGCCCGCCAGCACCGCATGTCGATCGCCTCCCGTTCCGTGGCCGTCAGCCGACGCCACCACCCGGTGACCTGCAGGGTGCTGTCGACGTAGTCGTCGAAGAACGCCCAGCTCACCGGCTCAAAACGCGGAACGGGATGGCGGTGGACGACGTCGACGTGTTCGGCATCGTGCTCGGCAAGCAAGGCCGCCCACTCGTACGCGCTCTGCCGACCTCCCACGATCAGCACCCGCCGGCCCGCCAGGCCGTCGAAACGGACCAGGTCACAGCTGTGGGCCGCCCGACGGGCCGACACATCGGCCGCCCACGCAGGCAACCGCCGGAAATAGCTGACACCGGGAGCAGCGACCACGACCTCGGCACGCAGCCGCCCGCCATCGGCGAGTTCCGCTTCGAATCCCGTCTCCCGCCGTGCGATGTCCCGCACCAGTCCGGTCCGGACCGGCACCTGTTTGACGCGGCAGAACCACTCCCCGTACTCACGAAACAGTCCCACGGGCACCGGGAGAACCTCGTCACCGGCCAGGCCCCGCTCTTCCAGAAAGGCCTGAAAGGTGTGCACTCCCGCGGCGTCCAGATGCCAGTCGACCCCCGAGCGCAGCAGCATTCCGTCGGGCATGTGATCATGCCAAAAACCCATCGGCCGCCCGACCACCAGCGCGTCAATGCCGTGATCGCGGGCGAGGGCGGCCGCTGAGAGCCCGAAGGGTCCCGCACCGACGACGAGCACATCGGTGGAGAGAGTTTCGTCCATGTCAGGCTCCCTTCGGCCTGCGGATCCGCGAACACCACCAGGTGCGTGTGACACGGCCGAGCCAGGGCACCTCAGCCTCGGGCCTGGCCTCTGCCTACCCGGCGGGGACCGCCCGCCCCGGCCGTGCGATTTCTCATTCCGATGTCACCACTTCCTCTCATCTAGATGTTATGCATGCGCTGGTCAGACCACAGATGCGGTGACATCAACGGCTCTGAACTCGGCAACCCACCTCGTTACCGGCCCGCGAACTGGCCGGCGACGGCCAAAGCATCCGCGTCTACGACTTCCTGACCCGCACCGAGGAATCGATAGCCGTGACGGGGGACGGCTCGATGAACGCTGCGGACGGCCACGGCGGCGGCGATGCAGGACTCATGGACGCCTTCATCGAAGCGGTGGCCACCATGATCAGCCGAAACCTGGCCAAGGCCGCGGGCCGCCTCGTTGCCCTTCATGGGCACGACCGAGGGAAGCCCAAGCTCTGGCACCACCCGGGCTGGGTCACTGAGGAACATACCCGTGCCTATATTGCTGCCAGCGAGCACGGGGATCCCGGATCGCGCCGCCTCCAGCGCGGTGAACGGGAATCCATCCTGACGTGATGGAATCACCACAAGGTCGGCACTACGAATGTCGGCATCCAGTTCGTTCTGGTCACCTGTGAAGGGCCTGACCTTGACGGGTATTCCCGCCATCGAGGAGAGCGACTCCTCCTGCTCTCACAGAGCTTTGGGGTTGCCTCCTCGAACAACCAGCTGTACGTCGATCCCCCGCCTTTGAAGCTCTCCCACGGCATAGGCAGCTGTATCGGTGCCCTTGAGAGGGTCGTCGGCCCGTCCGAACAACAGGACATTGAGCCGCTGTTGTCCTTGATAGTAGTGCGGCGGTTCCTTGAGAGTGACGCCAGAGATGAGTTCGTGGGCGGGGGGTGGTTTTTCGGACATGCGGGCCAGTCTTCTGGCCTCGTCCGCCAGTAGCGGGCCGACTCCGACGACGAGATCGGCTCTGCCGATCAGGTCCCGTTCGGTTCGGGCATGTTCGTTCGCTTGATCCGGGTCACCACGCCACCGGTCCAGCTCATCCACTGCAGGATGGACGAAGTGGACGACCTTGACTGACGGGTAGAACTGATCGCGTAGATAGCCGGCAACACCGCTCGAAAGTCGGCCTGCCCCGAGGAGGACGTCGACGTTCCGGGGGCGGGCCGGGGGCCGTCACCCTTGCGACATCAGTTCTCCTTCAAATTTACAATAAGTAACTGATCCAATACTCCTTGTGTTCGTCGTCAAATGTGCGACGCCCGGACCGAGGAGAGACCCCATGCGACGCGTGTTCACCAAGGCAGCCGGCCTGGCCGCCGTCGGCCTGCTGGCCTTCGCCACAGCACAGCCCGCTCAGGCCCACACCCTCACCCATCAGCCTGGCCACGCCGACACGAGCGCCGCGTACTTCGTGATGACCGACATCACGCGGGAGGAGTTCATCGTCAAGCTGACCAAGCCCGGCGACATCGAGCACGCCCGCGAACTCGTCAGCGGGGAGACCACCGACCGTCCCCACCTGTTCACGCGGATCCTCAAGCGGCAGGCCCCCTACAACCCGCGCTGGAGCTACCACAACAACCCCGACAGCACGGAATTCTTCGACCATGCCTTCGAAGTCTGTGACGCGACCATCCCATACGTCGAAGACAACCTCGACGAAGCCGGTGGCGCCTTCCTGCCCGGCCTGGTCTGGTGCGACTGGACCTCGCGCCTCGTCAGGGAAGTCCCCGCCCCGTAGGTGACCAACCAGGCCGGCTGGCGCCGTACCTTCACGACGCCCCGACCCAGGCAGGGCTGCTCGGGCCGATCGTTCACGGTCGGCCCGAACGCATGCGCCCGGATGGTCCCCGCCCGATCTCGCTCTGGTGTACCTGCGCAAGCACGAGCCCCTCGTGCAGATCGCCGCCGGGTTCGGCATCTCGGTCGGCACCGCGCACGCCTACACCACCGCGGTCATCGATCTCCTGGCCGCCCGCACGCCCGGTCTGCTGCGCGCCCTGCGCGAGGCAGAGCCCGAGTTCGTCCTCCGGGGCGCTGCCACGACCTCACCGCGGCCCGTGCTCACCGGATCATCAGGATCTGCGAGCGCCAGAGGGTGCCGATCCTGGCCGACCGCGCCTACATCGGTGCCGGCGCATGGGTGACCACACCGGCAAGACGGCCTGCGAGAGGCGAACTGACGCTCACCCAGCAGACCGTCAACTGGGCACTGTCAAAGGCGCGGGCCCCGGTCGAGCTTGACGTTGCCCGACTGAAGTCCTGGCAGATCTTCCGCAGAGCGCGATGCAGCCAGAATCGAATGACGTCAATCGCCAAAGCCGTCCTCACCCGGGAGCGGCAACACTGAAAGACCTCAATGTCCCCGCTGCGGATCGGGTATCGACACGAGCGAGGAACGCTGGCGGTGCGCTCAGGGCCGCAACTGCCACCTGGTCGCCTCCCTCTCCTACGCCGCCGGCCGGGACCAGCTCGACATCGGGGGCCTGGGCCAGACCCGCATCGTCCAGCTCGTCGAGGCCGGCCTGGTCGCCGATCTCGCCGACCTGTTCACCCTGCAGCGCGACCAGCTGCTCGGCCTGGACCGGATGGGCGAAACCGGCAACGACAACCTCCTCGCCACGATCGCCAAGGCCAAGGGACAGCCGCTGGCGCGCGTGCTGTGCGCGCTCGGCATCCGCGGCACCGGCCGCTCCATGTCCCGGCGCATCGCCGAGTACTTCGCCACCATGGACCACATGCGCGCCGCCGGCGCCGAGGCGATGCAGCAGGTCGAGGGCATCGGCGCAGAGAAGGCCCCCTCGATCGTCGCGGAACTCGCGGAACTCGCCCCGCTC
>NZ_BMTD01000034.1:10034-21708 GCF_014649495.1 Streptomyces filipinensis
CCCCGCCGCATCGCCCAGTACTTCGCCACCATGAACCACATGCGCGCCGCCGGCGCCGAGGCGATGCAGCAGGTCGAGGGCATCGGCGCAGAGAAGGCCCCCTCGATCGTCGCGGAACTCGCGGAACTCGCCCCGCTCATCGACAAACTCGCCGCAGCCGGGGTGAACATGACCGAGCCAGGCGCCACCCCGCCCTCAGCCGCCGAGACGGACCCCGGCAGCGACAGCACGGCTGACGCGTCGGTCGGCGCCGGCCCGCTGGCCGACATGACGGTGGTTCGTCACCGACGCCATGACAGGAAACCTGGAACGGCTCACCCGCAACGAAATGAACGAACTCATCGAACGGGCCGGCCGGCGCTCCTCCACCAGCGTCTCCAAGAAGACCACCCTCGTCGTCGCCGGCGAAGGCGCCGGTTCCAAGCGGGCCAAGGCCGAACAACTCTGCATCCGCCTCACCACCCCGGACGAGTTCGCCACCCTCGTTGCCGACCTCCTCACCTGAGCCGGACCAGAGCGTTGCGCCGGATGCCCGCGGCGGCCAGATGGCGTTCCCAGTGCTCGTTTACCCGTCCGCTCTTCCAGCCCCAACAGTTGCTTGACCTCGAGTCGTCGAGCGGGGTCGGACCGCGCGATGCCCGCCGACCCCGCTACGCCACATGAACGCACCTCCGAGCGCCGAGATGCTTTTCCCTGCAGAGTAGGAGCGGAGCCTGTCCGGGACCCATCGCACGTTGTCCCGGGGGCCACGAGCCGTTGGGCGTGAGTCGTCGGCACCCGTCGTGAGGGCGGTGGGGCAGTTCGGTGATCGCTATGGAGTGACCTCTTCGAGTAGCTGGGGGCCGTTGTTGCGGACGTTGTTGACGGCCGTGGAGACGGGCCGGACGTCCAGGTGGCCCCTGTGGGCTGATCGAGCGGGGCGCGCAGGCCGTCGGGGTCCTGGTGGCGTGGGTCGAGCCGGGTGTCGTAGTGGTCGGGAGTGAGTGCGAGCGGCATGCGGGGTGCACGCGGTCGGTGGCCTCGGTGGTGATGATGGTGCAGGTCATCAGCCAGGCCGTGGGGTCGTCGCCTTGTTCGACCTCTGGGTTGCGCGCGGGCACGGGGTGCACTTTGTAGGACAACACGTCCTACCCGAGGGAGAAGGACCATCCCCGCGGGCGCCGGGAGCACCCGCCCTGGATCTGAACGTTCTGCAGGTCGGCGGGACCATCCCCGCGGGCGCGGGGAGCACGGGTCTTCGGCCCACAACTGCGCGACAAACAGGGGACCTTCCCCGCCTGCGGGGGGAGCACGCGGGCCAGGAGAGCCGAAAGCCCCTGAAGGCGGGACCATCCCCGCGTGTGCGGGGATGGTCCCTACGCCGACGTCATGGGCCCTCCTGCGCTCCCCGCGCTTGCGGAGACGGCGCCGCCCTCCGCCTCGAACACCATGGCCAGGGCCGCGGTGCGAGAGCCGGCCCCACGGGTGACCTTGGTTCGCAGGCGGACGGTGGCGAAGGTGGACTCGATGGGGTTGGTGGTCCGCAAGTGGATCCAGTGCTCGGCGGAGAAGTCGAAGAACGCCAGCAGCTCAGCCTCGTCGTCGGTGATCTTCTTGGCGGCCTTGGGGAACTTCGCGCCATAGAGCCAGGCGAACGTTTTGATCGCCTGCACCGCGTGGTCGCGGACCTCGGCGTTGCAGATGTCCTGAAGCGCCTTGCGGGCGCCGGGCTGGGCCGACTTTGGCAAAGCATTGAGGACGTTGGCGGATTTGTGAACCCAGCACCTCTGATGCCGGGAGGCGGGGAAGACCTCGGCCAAGGCGTTCCAGAAGCCGAGAGCCCCGTCGCCGACCGCCAGGACCGGGGCGCGCATCCCTCGGCGTGCGCAGTCGCGGTCCAAGAAGGCGGTGTGGTCGGCCTGCCACTGCTGGGTGAGGCGGTTGACGGTGGCCGGGGAGAGCCCGGCCGCGGTGCCGAGGAACTGCTCCAGTGCCGGGACGAAATCGCCCGAGGACAGGCCGTGCAAAGAGAGCAGCGGCAGCACCTCGCTGATCTTTGGAGACTTGCGGCACCAGGGCGGCAGGATCGCCGAGGAGAACCGCTTGCGCTCACCCGTGTCGGCATCCACACGCTTGTCGTTCACCCGCTGCGCCTTCACCTCGACCACGCCGGCCGCGGTGGTGACCTCCCGCGGCTGGTGATAGCCGTTACGAACCACGAGCCGCCCGCGCTGGTCTCTCTCATCGACCAACTCGGCTATATAGGCGGTGACTTCGGCCTCTAGTGCGGCGGCCAGCATTCGCCGGGCACCTTCCCGGACGATGTCATCCAACAGCGAGGACCCGCCGCTCGTGGCGCCATCAGCGTTGACTACGGTGAGCACGGACGTGCCTTTCCGACCGACGCGGCAACGTCGGCCTCGCTCGGTGACCTATCGATCAATCACCCGGGAAGGTGCGTCCTCCCCGAGCCGATCCACAGATCTTGAGCATGGCTCACCAGCCGCTCGGGACTGGGTCTGCCCGTACTCGACCAGCTCGCCGAGCCACGCGACCGAGCATGGTGGTCACGGCAATCGGCGACTACGTCTGAGAGTGATCCTTTCCCGCCGCACAAGTCGGTCGCGCAGGCACCCGCTCAGGCCCTTAGAGGACGCCACCTTGATCCCGGACGGGAACATCAGCGTCCGAGTGATCAACGGGCGGATCGAGGCGGCACCGCCTGAGCGCTCCATTGACGAGGGTGCCCGGGACTCGGATGCCTTCCGGCGGTGCTGATCACGTGCGCACGTCGGGTCTCGCATCTCAGCACCGACGGGTTTCAGAGGGGGCTCAGGTCTGGGCATCTGCACTCGCTCTCAGCTCAGTAGCACCGAAGGCGTCGAGCGGGCCACGTATGCCAATCCGTCGTACTCACGCATGAGTACCGTTTGAGTCATGGAGAAGCGGTAGGTCAGGCGTGGTACTCCGGCACCGAAGGCCCGCATGAACTGCGGGCTCTCAAGCCACTCGGCGACGGCGGGCCGGGTTCGGCCGGCGCGGAGATCGATCATGTGATCCTGGGATGTGGCGGAGGCCAGTTGGGCCTCGACGGAGCGCGGACCCGCCGCGCTGACCCTGTGCCTTCTGGGCGGTCGTGTCGCGGATTTTCCGGGGCGGGCGCGGAAGGCGCCCTCGCCGAACAGCAGGCCCAGGGCGTAGTACCGCTCACCGTAGTGGCCCCTGAGGTGCCGCCCCATGGCCGGAATGTCTTGCGCGTAACGGTCGGTGCAGACATGGCCGTTGTGGGCCCAGACAGCTACCTTTCCGCCGGATCCCTCCTGGAGGGAGATCACTTCCTGTGCCATGTGGCGGTCCCGGGCGGCCAGCGCGCCCGTTCCCTCTCCGTCTCCGCGCGGTGGCCGGGAGACCACGTCGGCCGCGGCCACGATCAGGCGCGCATGCCTGAGTGCGTGATCGACGACCGCATCCCCCAAGTGCGCGGCAATCCGGGGACGCTCTTCTAGGAGGAATCGCTCCAGGTCACGTGCCTCGGCAAGGAGCTGGGGGCGCTGGGCCACGAGGGATCCCGTCCTGGCTTCCGCAAGGGTGCCGAGCAGGCCGCCGGTGATGTCCGCGCGTTCCGGTGCCACCGTGCGCAGCACGGCGGCCAGCGCCGCCAGGGACGGACCGCATCGCTGGGGGTCGATGCCCACGAAACGTACGGCCCGGTCCTTGGGCACCGTTCGGTTGTGCTCGCGCATCCACTCGACGACGTCGAGCATTTCCCGGGTCCGCCACGTCCAGAAGCCGAGACCGGCCACTGCGTCGGCGGCATCACCAGTTCCGTGCAGCACGTAATCGTCGACCGCCTGGGCGGTCGAGACACTGGCCTCCAAGGCCAGGGCGGTGAACCCCATCTCCTCGACGAGGAAGCGCAGTAACAGATGTTTGAGCCGGAAGAACTCGGCTGTCCCGTGCGTCGCTTCGCCCATCCCCAGAACACGCACGTCGCTCAGGACCTCGCGCAGTGGCTCCAGGGAACCGTCGCCCGATTTCGATGCCTCGGAGTGCACGCTTTTCAAGGGCAAGGCGTTCTCTTTCAGCCATTGTTGCACTTCCTCAGTCATCGCCAATTCCCTTCGCGTCGCCTCTCGGCGCGGAGAGCCTAGCCCTTACGCGAGGACCCCCGAACGGGCCGCACGCATTTCGGCCGAGAGTTCCGCCAGGTCCTCCAGGGCCGCATTCCAGCCATGAGTGAGACCTACGTGAATTGGCTACTCCCCGCGCATGCGGGGATGGTCCCCAGATCTCCGAACGCCAGGTCGTGCAGGCGGTGTGCTCCCCGCGCTTGCGGACGCCGCCCTCGCCGCCCATCACCGCGTGCCCGTCTCGGCCGTGGACGGCTATGTGATCGGCGAACACGGAGACGGCGCGGTCACATCGACCCTTCCCGTGTGGACGACATCACCACCCTCGTCACCGACTACGGCCACGACGAGACCACCTACGCGAACGCCCGCACCCTCGTCGCCCGCCAGGACGGCATCACGTACGCGGTGCAGCCGGGCGAGCGGATCGGTTGCCAGGCTGACGGGCGCCGCCTGGTCATCGTCGGTGACGAGGCCGAACCCGTCGCCGTCGCAGCCGCCCGCCTCGCCCGCGAACTCGTCCGCGGCCAACTCCTCGCCGACGGCTGGACCGTTCTCCACGCCTCCGCCGTCACCCATGACGGGACTGCCGTCCTGACCCTGGGCGACAAGGGCGCCGGCAAGACCACCACCGCCCTCCTCCTCGCCCTGGACGGCTGGGGCCTGCTCGCCAATGACCGCGTGTTCGTCCGCCTCGAATCCGACGGCCGGGTGCGGGTGCTGCCGTGGCCGTCGGCCGCCGCGCTCGGCCTCGGACTGCTCGACGCAACCGGCCTGTACGACCGCGTACGGGAAAGGGTGCTCGCCGGCGGACAGCTCCACCCCACCCAACACCCGACCGTGACACAAGCCCTCATGGACGGCCGCCGCGAGCCGCTGTGGCGCGAGACCGGCAAGGAACTCAAGCCCCAGTTCTTCCCCGATCAGCTCGCCTCGTGGCTCGGCCTCACCCTGGCCACCGAAGCCCACATGACGGGGCTCCTCTTCCCCACCATGACCCCTGACGGAACCCCGGCTCTCGTGGAAAACGGGCGGACACTGACCGACACGGACGTGTTCGACCAGAAGACCGAGGACCGCTACCCCGACGTCTTCGGCCTGACCCCCACCGCCGTAACCGGCACGCAGGCCCTGACCGAGCACCTTGCCCGCCTTCCGCGCCGGTCTGTGCTCCTCAGCCACGACACCGCCGCGTCCGCCGCGCTGCTGACCAAGACCGCGGAGGAGATCACCGCCACCCACTGAGCGGGCTCACAAGGCCCCGGCCGGGGCCTTTCGCATAGCCCCCCGCACGTCGGCGCCGACTCCCTTCACCAGGGAGTCGGGCGCCTGTGATTAGGTCCGGCCTCGGGCCAAAGGTTCGCGTGCACAGTTCGGATGTGAGATCGGCCATGCTGCCGCATCCTCCATGATGCGCACCGTGCCGGAAGCCTTGTCGGTGTCCTGGTGGCTGGTCCACCCGCAATCCGCTCCGTCGAAGACCCCCATAACCTGTACGCCGGCCTCGTGGGCGAGGTTGAGGGTCCCCGCGGGGTAGGCGACCGCGCTCTCGGCCAGCGTCGCCGCCTCGGCCCACGCTCGTACGGCATCCGCGCCCCGTTGCGGTAGATGACTACGTGAGCTGGTGTTCGGCGGTCAGCCGATCAGCGAGGGCCTTCGCGGCCTGCACGGCGGTGGTGCGGTCGGCGGCCAGCAGCAGCACCTCGCGGCGCGCCGTATCCCTCACGGCCCGATAGAACACCTGGGCCCTCCGCTGCTCCTCCTCCGAGCGGCACAGGAAGTCGGCGTAGCTGTCGGAGGCCAGCGACTGCAGGGCCTCGGCGTGGATGAGCGTCCACGAGAAGTGGCCGCCCCCCTCTCGGGTGTAGCCCGCGCCCCCTGCCCGTACAGGTGGGGAAGCTGTTGGGCGACGAACGCACGCGCATTGGCGTCCACCCGCTGCCGGAAGTCCGCAATGGCCGCCTGGAATTGGGCGATCCGGTCGGCCATCATCCGGGTGCGTTCGTTGTCGCCGATCGCAGCGATCACGGCAGCCTGGTAGTCGGCGAGGCGCTGCCAGAGCGCGCCGAGCTGGTCCTCGCACTGCCCGACCACAAGCCCCTGGCTTCCCTCGGCCTGCACCCCGACCCGCTGCAGCAGCTCGGGACCGCCCTGTCCGGCGTGCGCACCGAGGACGGCGAACGTTCCGACATCGTCCTGGACCTGCTACCCGTCCCCGAACGCCAGTTGGCCCGCCGGCGCTGGCGGCTGCTGGCGGCCGCCCGGCGACGCGGGCCGTCCGCGTACGGCGAGCGGTTGACCGGCTCGCTCAGCGGAACGGGACTGATGAGGTCGCTGACCGCGGCCTGGACCGGCGGCCGCACTTACGGCAGCACGAGAGGGGAGCGGCTGCCGCGCATGACCGACGTGCGTGACGGCATCGGCAAGTTCGAGCCCTCTGCCGCCCGGTGTTCGCGGTGCAGCTGCTGTGCACCCGGGCTGCACACCCGCAGGCCGCGCGTGCCCTCATGAACCAGCTCCTGGCGGTGTTCGCAGCCACGTCCGGCGAGAACTACCTCAGGCCCCGTCGGCCCCGTTCCCGCCGCGCGCTCGCTTCCTTCGACCGCCGCTTCCGTAGCGGCGAGTTCCGCCCGCGCCGTCGGCAGTGGATGACCGTCCCGGAGCTGTGCGGCTTCCTGAAGCCGCCCACGCGCAGCTGCACCGCCTCCAGCGTGGTGCGCTCCGGCGGCGTCGTTCCGCCCGTGCCTGCGAACCTGCCTGTCTGCATCGGCCAGCGTGACCTGGTGCCGCTCGGCGCGGTGACCTACCCCGACGGCCGCGAGATGAAAAGGAACCGTTCGTGTACTCGGCGGCCGTGTTCCGTGACTCGGAAAAAAATCCAAATCGAGTTCGTCGCCGTCGGCCGGACGGGGAAACCGAAGGCACCGGGATAAAGCGACGTCGAGGCTGGCGACCTCCCGAGAATTCGGCGACGAATCTTTGCCCACCACAGCCCGCGGCAGTGATGTCGCGAGATTCCGAGTTCACTCGAATGGCCTCTGCGCCAGGACGAGCCGTCCGGTGCCATCGAATATGGAATCCCGGGCGTCGTCCGACGTCCCCGCACCGAAGGGCCAGCATGCGAATATCCCGCGAGTCCCTCCGTATCGTGCACACGGCCCGTTGGGCTGCGGCTCTTCTGGCCGTGTCGGGAATCACGTCCGCACTGACAGTCGAAACGGTGCAGGCCGGTGGTCCGGGCGGCGATCCCGGCCGGGAGAAGCCCACCATCGTGCTCGTGCACGGCGCCTTCGCCGACGCGTCCAGCTGGAACGGGGTCGTGCAGCGGCTACAGCAGAACGGCTACACCGTGGACGCGCCGGCCAACCCGCTCCGCGGCGTTCCCCAGGACTCGGCCTACCTCGCAAGTTTCCTGAAGTCCGTCAAGGGACCAATCGTCCTGGTCGGTCACTCCTACGGCGGAGAGGTGATCTCCCAGGCCGCAACCGGAAACGACAACGTCAAGGCCCTCGTCTACATCAACGCGATCATGCCGGACACGGGAGAGTCCTTCTCCAGCCTCTCCGCGAAGTTCCCGGCCGCCCCGCTCACCAAGGCTCTAAAGCAGGTGCCCTTCAGCAACGGTGACAGCACCACCGGCACGGACGTCTACGTACAGCCGGACAAACTGCACCAGGTCTTCGCCGCCGACCTGCCCACCAGCCAGACCAACGTCATGGGAGCCACCCAGCGCCCGATCGCGCTATCGGCGTTCGCGGACAAGCTCACCGGCGCCGCCTGGCGGAACAAGCCCGTGTACGTCCTCGTCGGCAGACAGGACCAGGCGATCAACCCGGCCCTAGAGCTGTTCGAGGCGAAGCGCGCGAACGCCCGCAAGACAGTTGAGATCAACTCCTCGCACGTGTCCCTCGTTTCCCACCCGCAGGCGGTCAAGAACCTGATCGTCGACGCCGCCGAGGACTATATGTGGAAGAAGTGAAATGAAAGGCTAGGCCCGCTGTGGCCAGTGTCGTCGGCCAGTGTCACCGCGCCACCCGGCAGATCTCTGCCGTCCTCCGCCCCGGCCGGAAGGTCGGTCACGAAGGCGGGCAGATGGTCACCGCCCAATGCCGGAAGCCCGAAGCGGTAGGCACATCGGGGTCGGACATCGCCACCGTGAAACTCCGGGCCTCCCGGGGAAACCGGACCAGCGGAGCTGCGGTGAGACGCCCCATCCGCCTGGCATGAAATCGCAGGGGCCATAGGCTTTGATCATGTTCCTCCGAAATATTCTGCTGTCGGAGTCGCGCGCATCCTATTTTTCAGCGCCAGAATTCCATTATCGCTTTGTCGCGACATACGATCCACGTAAACCAATCGGTCGAAAGTTGCAGTTTCCGAGTTTTCTGCTCACGCTTGTTATGTAAGTCTCAAACTGGCCATACTGCACCCTCCCCGGGTGGCATCTTCTAGAGGAGCATCCCATGGCCAAGATCTTGTGCGTGATGACCGGCGCAAGCTATTGGACCTTGAAGGACGGGCATCGGCACCCCACCGGCTACTGGGCCGAGGAGTTCGTGGCGCCTTACACCGTGTTCACCGATGCCGGACACGAGGTCACCGTGGCAACTCCGCGGGGTGTCATCCCCGTTGTGGACACGATGAGCCTGCGGCCCGGTATGGCAGGTGGCGAGGAAAACTCCCTCCGGGAGGAAGCCGTCATCGAGAAGGCCGAGGAGTTGCGGCACCCCATCTCCCTCAAGGACGTGCGTCTCGATGACTACGACGCGGTCTACTACCCCGGAGGCCACGGCCCGATGGAGGACCTTTCGGTCGACCCGGATTCGGGGGCGCTCCTGCGGGAGGCACTTGTCTCCGGCAAACCCCTCGGCGTCGTCTGTCATGCCCCGGCCGCTTTTCTTGCGACCCGTGACGCGAACGGCGACACGCCCTTCGCGCACTACCGGGTGACGGGCTTCTGCAACGAGGAGGAGGCCGGTGTCGGTTTTGCCGACAAGGCAAAGTGGCTGTTGGAGGACGAGCTGAAGAAGCTGCCTACCGACTATTCGCGGGGCCCTGCCTGGGAGTCCTACACGGTCGCGGACCGCAACCTCATCACGGGCCAGAACCCGGCGTCCTCGGGGCCTCTCGCCAAGGAACTCGTGCGGGCTCTGTCCTCCTGAAAGCATCTGCTGACTCTCGGTCACCGGAGCCGGGTTCCCGCCGGGTTGAGGCCCGGCAGGGCTGACTGTTCTGATCAAGGGGCGTCGGCGGGCGCCTGATTCTCGGATGCCGGACCGAGCTCGCGCCACCATGGGTGACTGCTGCCGACGGCAGGCGACCGATCGCCGACACCTCAGCAGCCGTGCTGGAATAGCTCAGTGTCGCCCGTCACACCGGTCGATACGCGAGACCCCTGACGTCGGAGCAGCCTCTCGAAGCTCCTTCCTACTTGGGGCCTTCGGCGGACGGCCCGTCACCTACGATAAGGAACGCTACAAACAGGGCAATACCGTCGAACGCTGATTCCAGAAGATCAAGTCCTGGCGCGGCCTGGCCACACGCTACGACAAGGCACCCAGCGAGCCCTTCTTCTTCCAGTTCGCCTGCTGGTCGATCTTCTCCGGGATCACCGCGGTGATGCGGCGCCGGCGTAAGTGGGCCCGGTTGCCCTTGGAGGAGTAGGCCCTGTCTGCAGCGATGGCCTCCGGCCGGGTTCGGGGGCGGCCGACCGGCCCCGATATGCGGATCTTGCCCAGCACGGTCTGGAACTGAGGGCTGTCCCCGGCTTGTCCGGGGGTGAGGACGAACGACAGGGGCAGTCCTGTGGCGTCGGCCGCGGCATGAATCTTGCTGCTCAGCCCGTCTCGGGACCGGCCGAGCCCAGCGGCGTCCGCCCTGGCCCTGCGACGCCGTCGCAATGCGGCCCCGTCCGGGTCCGGCGCGCGCGTGCCGTTCGCGTCCGCACCGGCCGTCGACGGATCACCCGCAGCAGCGGGCGGCTGCCCAAAGGAAGCCCGCTCGCCATCCTCCTGACACCGGGCCAGCGCCAGGACAGCACCTGTGCACGTCCTCCGCTGGAACGGATCCGCGTCCCCCGCATCGGCCTGGGCCGACCGCGCTGCAAGCATGACCGGGTCGCTGCAGACAAGGCCTGTAGTTCCCGCGGCCGCCGCGGCGGCAGACCGCCAGGATTCGACCGGGAGACCTACCGCCGACGCAACATGATCGAGCGCTGCTTCAACCGGCTCAAAGGCTTCCGCGGCATCGCCACCAGATACGGAAGACCGCCACCTCCTATGAAGCGGCGGTCACGGTCGCGTCATTCCTGCTGTGGGCAAGATCCGTTTGGAGACGAACCCTAGGTCACCAACACGGCCCCCTGCCCGTCATCCGGGCCATGGCCGAACGAAACGCCAACATCGTGCGCTGGACCGAGTTCGACCGCGGCGGCCACAAACGATAGAAACGATCAGGCAGGCAGAAGGTCCTTCGTGGCCTGGACGGCACTGCAGCTCAGCGAGTGCAGCCACCCCTCGTGCGGTACGACGAGCTCACCGTCGAGCACGAGGGCCTCGATCAGCTCGGCGGCCGCGACGGCGGCGGCGATGTCGGGATCACCGCGAGTCCGGGACGCGCGAAGGGCTGGCCCGGAAACCGTCCACTTTCTGCTCCGCGATCCCGTACGCCGCAGAGCCTCATCCCCAGGCAGCGATGGTCGTGCTTCGGCGAGCATCGGCTCGATCGAAGGGTCAGCACCACACCGTCACGTAGGCCATCTGGCGGTCGACGCTTGCGCCCGGTGCGGGCATGCGTTCCGCTGGCAAGCGGGTGCGAGAACGTCCCTCTCTTCCGCCCGGCCTGCCCACGTACGGCCGGAGCTGCGCCAATGGAGGCCACATGCCCATCTGCACCACCCGCGACGGTGTCGAGATCTTCTACAAGGACTGGGGCCAGGGGCGTCCCGTGGTGTTCATCCACGGCTGGCCGCTCAACGGCGACGCCTGGCAGGACCAGCTCAAGGCCGTCGTCGACGCCGGGTACCGCGGAATCGCGCACGACCGTCGCGGACACGGACACTCCACGCCCGTCTGGGACGGCTACGACTTCGACACCTTCGCCGACGACCTCAACGACCTGCTCACCCACCTCGACCTGCGAGACGTCACCCTGGTCGCGCACTCCATGGGTGGCGGCGAGCTCGCGCGCTACATCGGCCGACACGGCACCGGGCGGCTGCGCTCGGCGGTGCTGCTGTCCGCCATCCCCCCGGTGATGATCAAGTCTGACAAAAATCCCGAGGGTGTGCCGGAAGAGGTGTTCGACGCACTCAAGAACGGCATCCTCGCCGAGCACTCCCAGTTCTGGAAGGACACCGCGGAGGGCTTCTTCTCCGCCAACCGTCCCGGCAACAAAGTCACCCAGGGCAACAAGGACGCCTTCTGGTACATGGCGATGGCGCAGACCATCGAAGGCGGCGTCCGATGCGTGGACGCCTTCGGCTACACCGACTTCACCGAGGACCTGAAGAAATTCGACATCCCCACCCTGGTGGTGCACGGCGACGACGACCAGGTCGTGCCCAT
>NZ_BMTD01000034.1:21718-61053 GCF_014649495.1 Streptomyces filipinensis
CGTCACCGACGCCATGACAGGAAACCTGGAACGGCTCACCCGCAACGAAATGAACGAACTCATCGAACGGGCCGGAGGGCGCTCCTCCACCAGCGTCTCCAAGAAGACCACCCTCGTCGTCGCCGGCGAAGGCGCCGGTTCCAAGCGGGCCAAGGCCGAACAACTCTGCATCCGCCTCACCACCCCGGACGAGTTCGCCACCCTCGTTGCCGACCTCCTCACCTGAGCCGGACCAGAGCGTTGCGCCGGATGCCCGCGGCGGCCATAAGACGTTCCCAGTGATCGACTCGCCGTCCGCGCCTCCAGCCCCAACAGCTGCTCAGCTTGAGCCGTCGAGCGGGGCTGGGACCGCGCGACGCCCGAAAGCGTGGGCTGGCTGTCTCGCTGGGTGGCTGATGCTGCGCCTGACGTACAGGATGATCGACATGACGTTCGGGGCGTTCGCCCTGGGAAAGGTGGACCTGCGGATGCGCCGGTTTGTGTGGGCCCGGGAGTCTTCCACCGGGTGACGGCGGATCCCCGCGAGGTGGCGCCCTCAGTGGTGCGCTATGGCCCGTCGACTGGGTGGGGATACCGGTCGGCAGGCCGCACTATGCATGGGCTGCCAGGCACCCTGTATGCGTGCTGCGAGCCCCGACAGCGCGCCGATACCGGACCCCAGCGTCGAAGAGCCCCGGCAAGTAGGCCATGCCGAACATGCCGGGGCTCGTGCTGGGCAGCGCTGACCCGTGGAGAGAAGCAGAGGATCGAGGTCAGCCGGTACACCCGGGGACGGACCCGGGCGGGGCGCAGTTGTCCGGAGTGTTGTCGAAGACTCGTGAGCTGTTCAGAGTGACTTTAGGTGTCCCGAAAATAGAAACGGTGTAGATCCCTCCGCCGTCGGTTCCGGCGTTGTTGTGGTCCACCGTGGAGTTGGTCAGGGTCACTGGGCCGCCGATGTTGCGGATGCCACCGCCGAAGCGAGTCGCAGTGTTGTGGCTCACCTGCGACTGGCTCAGCTGGTACGTGCCGCCTTCATTGTCGAGGCCACCAGCTGCGTCTGCGTTGTTGTGGTCGACGGTGGAGTTGTTCAGCTTCACTGTGCCGAAGCCGTTCGTGATGCCACCGCCTACACCGAGATGGGTGTTCGCCGTGTTGTGGCTCACCCGTGACCCCGTCAGTTGCACACTCCCCCCAGAGGTCGTGATGCCAGCGCCGTTGTTCGCGGTGTTAGCGCTCACCGTTGAGTTGGTCAGTGTCACCGTGCCGCTGTTGAAGATGCCACCGCCCTGGTTATCCGCGGTGTTTGCGCTCACCATGGAGCTGGTCAGTGTCATGGCACCAAAATTGTGGATCCCGCCGCCGCCGTTCCCGGCATTGTTCATCACCCTGGAGCCGGTCAGCGTTAGCGTGCCACGGTTGGTGATTCCAGCACCCTGGAAAAAGTCGCTGGTGAAACCATGAGTGACGGTGAGGTTGGTCAGCTGGGCTTGGACCCCAGCGGGGACGTTAATGGCGGTGCCAGCGTGGTTGCCGTCGAGGACTGCGTCGATGCCGCTGATGGTCAGGTTCTTTGTGATGGTGAAATTTCCAGTGCATCGGCCGGTCACCAGCAGCGTCGATCCGGGGGCGGCATTGTCGATCGCAGTCTGGAGGTTTTGGCCCGGGCAAGTCACCGTCGTCACCTGGGCCGCCTGGGCCGGGAGCGTGCTGACCGGGCCGGCCGCCGATGCCATTGCCGCCACCGTGGCCGCGGCGGTCAGCACCCGTCGGCCCCGCGTCGCTTGGACTGTACGCAGAGACATCGTGCTCCTCGTGCACTCATCGGGCCTTGGCCCGCCTGTCTCGCAACATAGATAAGAAGATCAGCCCAGCCGGACGCCACACGGTCAACGTCCCCCAGACAGCCGGAGCTACGACCGGGATGGGGCAGCGGTTAGCCGTTTTCGTGGTGGAGCCCCGGCGATGAGCACGGGAGCCTCCTGCTGGCGTTCCAACGTGCCCGTTGGCCCTCCTGCGCGGCAGGTGGTCGGCCGATGCAACCGGGGACGGAGCCGGCCCCGCCGCGCAGGTGAAGTACTTGACCAGTCTTGGTCGGCCACCCTTAGCCCTGTCGGCTCCCGTCGTCATCCTCGTCCAGGTCGAGTGCGACCGGATCGCGCAGCGGGCGCAGTGCGACCATCAGCTCCGGTTTCGGCCGCTTTCTTTGTCCGCGGCCGACCGTCCCTGCGGTGTAGGTGCCCCGCCGACGGGGGAAAGGCGGGGCAGGACCAGTGTCACAGCCCACACCCCGCCCCGGGCGGCATGCGCCGCACCCGCGCTTCCCGATGGCCGAGTCCGTGCGCTCGTTCAGCCCTCCTGCCGCCGGCCGAGGGAGGCGGCGAGCCGGGCACACTGCTGCTCTTCCTCGGCCATGACCTCGGCGAGGATCTCCCGGCCGAGGTAGCCGTCGACCGCTTCTTCGCGGCGTTCACGTCGGCATGGTCGCGGTGTCCGCGGTGGGCTTTGCACCAAAAGACCGCTTGGCTCTCGCGGTTTGTCTCGGTGACGAAGCCACAGGTGGAGCACCGCTGCGACGGGTACGCGGGGTTGACCTTCACCACGCGCGTGCCCGTGTACCGGGCGGCGTTGGTCAGGGCGAGTTCGAGGCGGTGCCCCCCTTTATCCAGGATGGCCCGGTTGAGCCCGGCCTTTTGACGCACGTTCCGGGCGGGCTCGGCCACGGTGCCACACGCGCTGGCGGACATGTTCTTGATCCGCAGGTCTTCGAGGACCACCAGGGCGTTCTTCGCGACAATCCGGGCGGCGGTCCGCGCGTAGAAGTCCCCACGCCGGCCGCGAGCGCCTCCCGCTGCCATGGGAGGCGGCCACCACCAGCACCGGGCCCTCCGGCCCGCGCCCCGCCTTTGCTCCTCCGAGCGCGGCACATGACCCTGAGCAGCCCCGGCCGGGACCGGTCAGGATGCGGCGGGGACGGCCGCGTCGAGGCCGCGGGAGGCAACGAGCTGCGCACTGCCGTCGGCTAGGCGGTAGCACAGGCCCACCACGGCGGCCTGGCCGGCCGCGACCTTCTCGGCGAGCACCCGGGAGCGGTCCAGCAGCAGGTCGACGGTGTGCCTTATGTGCTCGGCGAGGATCTCCTCGGGCTCGACTCTTCCAACGGCCCGTGCTGCCAGCACGCTGGGGGTCACCCGTTCGACGACGTCCCGCACGTATCCGGCGGGTGTCATGCCGTTCTCCAGGGCGGTGCAGGCTGCGCCGACCGCGCCGCACGAGTCGTGGCCGAGAACTACGACCAGCGGGCAGCCCAGGACGTCCACGCCGTATTCGATGCTGCCCAGCACCTCCGGGCCCATGACGTGGCCGGCGGTGCGCACCACGAATAGGTCGCCCAGGCCTCGGTCGAAGACGATCTCGGCCGCCAGCCGGGAGTCGGAGCATCCGAACAGCACGGCGAAGGGCTGCTGGGACGGTGCGATCTCGGCGCGGCGGACGGCGTCCTGGTTGGGGTGCTCGGGGGCGCCGGTGACGAAGCGCTCGTTGCCGACCAGCAGCAGGTCGAAGGCCTCGGTGGGAGTGGGGGTCGGGATCTCGGTCATGGCCGCAGCGTACGGTCATGCCCCCGACCGTGGCGCTTGGTGGCGGGCTTCTCGGTGTCCGCTCCTCGGGCATCGCTGTCAGGCGCCGGGCGAGGCCGGCTTCGGGCCGGACCGTCTCAGGGAGGTGTGACGGTCCAGCCTCGGGCTGACCAGCTGGTCGGCGTGGACCTTGCCGATGTCCGGCAGCGACTTGAGCAGGCGGCCTGGGACCGGCGGCCTGCTTCAGGCTGAGGTCTGCGACTGTGACTCGTCGCCCAGGCGTAGTTGCTCGTTGATGCGCCTGGCTTCTTCGAGTTGGTCTTCGAGGATGACGATGCGGCAGGCGGACTCGATGGGGGTGCCCTGGTCGACGAGTTCGCGGGCGCGGGCGGCGATGCGCAGCTGGTAGCGGGAGTAGCGGCGGTGGCCGCCCTCGGAGCGAAGGGGGGTTATCAGGCGGTGTTCGCCGAGGGCGCGGAGGAAGGCGGGGGTGGTGCTGAGCATCTCGGCGGCCCGGCCCATGGTGTAGGCGGGATAGTCGTCATCGTAGAGATTGTCGACAGGACGGGGACTGGCAGGGGGCATAGACCTCTTCTTCCAGGGGACGCGTCGGGGGGCCCGGGTGCCGTACCGGCACCCGGGCCCCGAGCTTTCAACACCATCTACCGGCAACCCGTGCCGGCCCTCTTTGTCCGCAGGTTCCGCCTGGGAGGGCGGGGCTGCGGGGATCGCGTATGTGTGACCGGGGACCACCTTCCAATCCGGGGCCTGCGGTACCCGGGCGGACTTCTTCCTCGCCCGGGCGATCCTGATGGCGTCCTGCTCCTTACCTTCGGTTACTCGGTTGTACTGCTGGATACCGCGGGTACTGCTCGCGACCCCCCGAGGGGCCGCGTCCTGCTTGGCCTGCATGCCCGGCAGTTCATGTCTGCCGTGCCTCATCGACCTCTTGAGTACAACAGAAACGGTATCCCTACGACGGGGCAATGTCTACTGTGACTGCAACAGATTTCGTTCACCGTCGATGCATGCAGTTCTTCCGTGATTACACCTGGAAGAGTGATGTCCCCGGGTGACTCCCCGCTCGGCGGGCACACCCTGTACCTGGCGACACAACTGATCCAGGGCGGGGTGGTGGCACATGACCGACACGCAGACGGCGCACGCAGGCCGCCAGGGCACCTGTGGTTGTTGAGGGTGACAGCCCCGCCGGAGTCCCTCACACTCGTGACGTCGCCCGCCCCTTCGCCAAGGGTCTCGAACCGACTCCGATTGCGGGGACGGCCGAGACCCTTGCCCTCGTGGTCTCCGAGCCCACCAGGGCCAGGTGGCCCTGCGCCGTGAGATTCGCGACGGGTTTGCCAAGGTCAACGACCGCTTCGGTGCACTTGAATGGACCAGAACCAGGCGCAGATCGTCGAGCTGCTGACGGCGCTGGCGGGCAGGAACTCGAACGCAAGCTGATCATCTTGGTGGTGTCCACCGCCCGTCACCACCCTGGGACGTGGAGGGCGCTGCTTCCTGCGAATCTTCGCCCTTGGTTACGCAGCGTACGGCGCGAGGACGCTTGCGGAGCATGCCGGTGTCAGAGGGTTTGGATTTCGCCCTCTAGCCGTGCCCGCATGTAGGGTGGGCGAACCGACGCGGGGTGGAGCAGCTCGGTAGCTCGCTGGGCTCATAACCCAGAGGTCGCAGGTTCAAATCCTGTCCCCGCTACTACCAGCGCCCGGCCCCTCGACGCCATGTCGAGGGGCCGGGCGCATGTCGAAGCGCTGGCTAAGCGGTCGATGCTCGAAGTCCTTCGGGGGTTGACCCGAGAACCCGGTTTTCGGCGAGACCGAGGGCGGTGCCGGGGGCGGTGCCCATGACGTCGCAGGATACGAGGACGGGTGCGGCCTGGTGTCGGCCCGTTCCCCGTCGCCCCCGAAGGATCGGTCGCTTTCCTCCTGCGCCCCTCGCCTCCGCCGTGCCCGTCGTGCCGACCGCCTCCGAGCGCCACCGGCTGAAGAGGATGGCCTACGGCCACAGGACCCCGCATCAGGCCCGGCAGCGGGCAACCATCGTTCTGCTGGCGGCCCGGGGGCGTCCCAACGCCCGGATAGCCGC
Organism: Streptomyces filipinensis; assembly: GCF_014649495.1. Lineage (GTDB taxonomy): Bacteria > Actinomycetota > Actinomycetes > Streptomycetales > Streptomycetaceae > Streptomyces > Streptomyces filipinensis. The sequence goes on from NZ_BMTD01000034.1 coordinate 27,382, forward strand.
GCAGACACGGCTGCATGCGGACACGGTGAGCACCTGGCGGGGCCGCTTCGCCGCTGGAGGCCTGCCCGCCCTCACCGACCGTAAGCGGTCCGGCCGGCCGGTCTCGTTCACCGCGCTGCAGGTTGCCGAGGTCAAGGCGCTGGCCTGTCAGTTACCCGCCGGGACCGGCGCGCCGCTATCTCGTTGGTCGTGTCCGGAGCTGGCCCGGGAGGTGGTCGCCCGGTCCATCGCCGACTCGATCTCCCCTTCCACCGTGCGGCGCCGGCTCAAGCAGGACGCGCTCAAGCCCTGGCGGTACCGGTCCTGGATCTCCGTGCACGACCCCGCCTTCCGGCCCAAGGCCGCGCGCGTGCTGGATCCGTACGCCCGCTCCTTCGACGGCGTCCCGCTGGGCTAGGACGAGTACGTGATCTCCCCGACCGAGAAGACTTCCTGCTCGTTGGGCGGTCAGGTCGGAGTGCTTCGACAAGCAAGACGACGACAGGTAGTCGTTCTTCAAAGAACGATCGGAGAGGACCGCATCCCCTCGGCGCAGCCGGTTCAGGGCTTCCACGTGCGGAGCATGGCGGCGATCCCGGCACCGGTGGAACGCGGGCTGTTCAACTCGTGGGCGAGCGCGGACAGTTGCTCGCGGGTCGGGTTGACCGGGATGTTGCTGGCTTCGAGGTACATGACGGCGACGGCGCAGGCGACGGTCAGGTTGGAGCGCTCCAGCCAGCGGCAGCGGCCGAGGGTGTGGATCAGGGCCGCAGCGCGGGCGTAGGGGCCGTCATAGACGGGGCGCTCGAGGAGTTCGCCGCGGTGGCGGGCGACCGCGGCGACCGGTACGCCGTAGTCGTCGACGCCGGGGTCACGGTGGCCGGCCCGTTCGGCGACTTCCAGGATCCAGGACTCGTCGACGTGCAGGATCACGCGGCGGCACCCGGCTGCGGCTGGGCGTAGGGGGCGTCGAGCTGCTGCTCCAGGTCGTCGAGGAAGGCGCCGTGCTCTTCGATGAGGCGCTGCGCGGCGGCCATGCCGGCGGCGCGGGCGCCGGTCGTGTCTTCGATGATCAGCCGCTCGACGTAGCGGTTGAAGTCCAGGCCGCGGGCGGCCGCGGCGTCCTTGCCTGCGGCGAGGACGTCAGGTTCCAGACGGACCTGGGTCTGCTTCTTCGGGGAGACCATACGCAGAGGGTAGCAGGGTGGTAGCAGGGATGGTGTTCCTGCGCCCGGTCATGTCCGATCGGCGCTTCCGCCCTCTCGGTCTCCGTCGTGATGCGGGACCTGCCCGGCTGAGCGTCTATGAGCTGTTCGGGGAACCGGTGGTGCGCAGCTGGCGTGCCGCTGCCAGCCGGCAGTCGGACGGTTCGCAGGATGACCACCCGGACGGGCGGTGCGGCAGGCCGATCCCCCGGCGGTCCGGGTGGCCCGCCAGGACGGTGGCCGTCCCCGCACCCGGCCCGAGGTTGGTGCCGCTCGAACGGCGGTACCTACGCGCCGATGAGGACGGTGTCCGGGGCTGGCTGGGTGAGGCGGTCTGGGCCGGGTCTGGTGGCATGGCAGCGAAGTGCTGAGCGTCGTTGAGCTCGAATCTCTTCAGGCCGGGATCGAGCCCGGCCTGCTCCTCATGTCCGACGGTGCCAGAAGGCCGCCCAGCCCTGAGCCGTGACGGCGGACCGGCCGCGTCGGCTGACTCGAACAAGTAAGTCAAGCCTTACTTTCATAGGAATGTGGCTGCATAGTGGAGGGCCGAGTCGAGAGGAGGGCCGCTGTTGCCGCAGTTCAATAGGGATGCCGCAGGACAGGTCGAGGTGGAGCAGGCCCACGTGGCCGCTATGTACCGGCTGCTCGATGAGCGATTGGCGGATGCACGGGCCCAGCTGGCGGATGTGCTGAGGTCGTCGACCGACAGCGCGGGCGAGGTGTACGCGCGCGATGTCGCCGCGGAGCACCTGGCACGTCGGATTCGCGGGCTGGAGGGGGCCGAGGAGGGGCTGGCATTCGGCCGGGTCGATGGAGCGGACGGAACCGTCCTGCACATCGGACGGCTCGGCCTGCGGGTAGGTGACCGGGACCTGCCGCTGCTCGTCGACTGGCGAGCGGACGCGGCGCGGCCTTTCTACGAGGCGACGACCGTCCACCCCATGGGGCTGCGGCGCCGGCGTCATCTGCGGGTCGAGGGCCGTGCGGTACGTGCGGTGAGCGACGAGCTGCTGGACGGATCGTCGGCTGCAGTCGGCGACATCGTCGGCGACGGTCCGCTGACGGAAGCGCTGGAGGCGCGGCGCACGGGGCGGATGCGTGCGGCGGTGGCCACCTTGCAGGCGGAGCAGGATGCGATCGTCCGGTCCCCGCATCGGGGGGTGACGGTGGTGCAGGGCGGCCCCGGTACAGGCAAGACCGTGGTTGCGCTGCATCGGGCGGCGTACGTGCTGTACGCCTTCCCGGGAGCGGCCGCGCGCGGCGTCCTGGTGCTCGGGCCGAACACGCGGTTCCTCGACTACGTTTCCCAGGTGCTCCCCTCGCTGGGGGAGAACGACGTGCTCCTGGCGACGTGCGCGGAGCTGGCCGGGGTGGAGCCCGCAGCTGTGGAGTCGTTCGATGTCGCGCGCCTCAAGGGGAGTTCCGCACTGGCCGAGGCGCTCGCGGACCTGGTGCACTCCCTGCAGGCACCTGCCGGCGCCTTCGTGGTCCGGGCGGGTCAGCAGTCGGTCCGGCTGGAGCGCGGGGAAGTCGCGGCGGCGCGGGAGGCCGCGCTGGCGAGCGGTCTGGCGCACAACCCTGCGCGGGAGGTGTTCAAGGAGCACCTGATCGACGCGGTCACGGATGCACTGGAGCGCGGCGCCGTCGAGGCCCTCGAACAGATCGACGCCGAGATCGCCGAGAGCACGGGCATGGATCTCGATGCCGCGGCCGAGGCCGATCTGCGGGCTCTCGGCTTCGACGATGCACCGGCCGCAGATCCGGCTGACGCGTTCGACGCGGACGCCGTCCGTGCGGACCTTTCGGGCGACGCCCACGTCGACGGTGCGGTGGAGTCCCTCTGGCCTCGGCTGACGCCCGAAGTGGTCGTACGGGACCTGCTGGCAGACGCTCGCACGTTGGCGAGGCACCTGCCCTCGCTCGCCGGCGACGAACGGTCCCGGCTGGTGCGTTCGCCTGATGCCGCGTGGACCGATGCCGACGTACCGCTGCTGGATGAGGCGACGGCCCTGGTGGACGGGTTGCCGGAGCGGTCGTTCGGGCACGTCGTGGTCGATGAGGCCCAGGAACTGACCGGGATGCAGTGGCGGATGGTGATGCGCCGGTGTCCGGCCAGGTCGATGACGCTGGTGGGTGACTTCGCCCAGGCGGGCCCTGCCACGGCGGCGAGCGACTGGTCCCAGGCGCTGGGCCCACATCTCGGCAACCGGTTCTCCCTGCACACGTTGACCGTCAGCTACCGCACCACCCAGGAGATCCTTGCGACCACCCACGGCCTGCTGGCGCGGATCGCCCCCAGTCAGACGCCGAGCCGGTCGATCCGCCACGGCGATCCTCCCCGTCACCTCACCGCCTGCTCGCACTCCGTCGCCACCACCGTGGCCGGGGAGCTTCGGGCGCAGGCGGCATCGCATCCGGACGACCTGCTCGCCGTGATCTGCGCGGACGACCGGGTCGAGGAGTTGGCGTGCGCGGATGTAGCGCGGTGGGCCCGCCTCGTGCCGGCTTCCGAAGCCCGCGGGCTGGAGTTCGACGCGATCGTCGTCGTCGCCCCGGAGGAGATCGCCGCGGCCCGTCCCGGCGGCGAGCGGGACCTGTATGTCGCCCTCACGCGTGCAACCAAGAGACTGTGCACGATCGCCGTAAACTCGGCGTCACAGCACACCTCAGGACGCCTCTGATGGACGCTCGGAGCTGGTACCTCGACGGGCTGCCATGGCGGGCCATCCCAACCCCGCTGACGCCGGAAGGGCGTCGCAGGTTAGGCCTCACCGGTCTGGTCCGCCTGGTGTCGGCTTCACGGCGACGCTGATCGCAGAGCCGTACACCTGGTCTTCACCGGGTTCGTGGGCGCGGCTGCAGTGGCCGGTGCGGATGCGGCCGGCTCATGCGCGGGGGAATACGCCGACGATGCCGAGACCAGCGGCATATTGGAGGCGCTTGACCGGGCCCTTGCCTGTCCCAGCGGATACGTGAGCGACTTGATCTTCTGTCCCAAGAACCGGAATCCGACAGCGGCAGAGGTGGTCGATCAGGCTCTGGCCTACCGGCCCCTTGGGTTGTGAGATGACCTCAAGTGAAAAGCCAGATGATCAAGGCAACGGCGGTAACGGTGCTCAGGAACGGCGCGGGGTGGCGGCCCAGATCGGAAGGTGCCCCGGCCCGCGCGACACCATGCTTGGCGGTGCCAAAGGCACCTCCCCGTACGGCCCTTGGGAGCTCTACCTCAGCCAACCTGCCCCGTCGGCCGCATCGTGATGTGGTTGATGTCCACGCCCACGGGCTGGTTGATGGCGAACACAATCGCGTCCGCGATCTGCTCGGCGGTCATCGTGGCGGCTGCCTCGGGGGTGCCGCCGCGGGCGTGCCAGAAGGGGGTGTCCACGATACCGGGGGCGACGACGGTGACGCCGACTCCGTCCTGGCCGACCAGGAGGCGGGTGTTCTCGGCGAGGGCGTGGGCGGCCCACTTGGTGACGGAGTAGAGGTTGCCGGGGGTGTGGCGGACGCCGGCGACCGAGCCGACGATCACGATTCGGCCCTTGGAGGTCCTCAGGTGGGGCAGGGTCTCCTGGATCAGCAGGGCGGGGCCCAGGACGTTGGCGAGGATCATGGCGCGCATGTCCTCAGGGGCGTGGGTCTCCAGGTTGCCGGGCAGGGAGAAACCAGCGTTGGCTATGACGTTGTCCAGCTGGCCCCAGGTGTCCAGCACGTGGCGGACGGCGGCGGCGACGTCATCCGCTTCGCTGGCGTCGCCGGTGATCGTCAGCAGCCGCTCGCCCGCCCCCACGGTGGTGGCGAAGGCGGCTAGCTTGCCCGCGTCGCGTCCGGTGACGGCCACGCGGTGGCCCTGCTTGAGCAGGGCGCGGGCGGTGGCGGCGCCGATTCCGGTCGAGCCACCGGTGATCAGCGTGACGGGGTCCATGGGACGGCCTCCTCGGCGACGGGGTCATCGGGGCAAAGCGCCTGCACTATACCCAGCGATCTTCGACGCTCGCTCCTGGATTTCTCCGACGGCTCCGCTCCTGACTATCCATCAGGAGTCAGGCAGCGCCCTGCCGATCAATTGAGTCGTTGATGGGAATGTGGGACATGGGGGTGATCTGACTGACGCCCAGTGGGAGCGACTTGAGCCGCTCCTGCCAGTGAGCAACCGACGCTGTGGCCGATGGCGGGACCATCGGCAGGTAGTCAACGGAGTGCTGTACCGGATCCGGACAGACGTGCAGTGGCGCGATCTGCCGGAACGCCACGGGCCGTGGAAGACGGTGCACGAGCGGCATCGCCGCTGGTCAGCGGCGGCACCTGGAAGTTGCTCCTCCAGTGGGTCCAGGCCGAGGCTGACGCGGCCGGCGACATCGACTGGGATGCGTCCGTGGACTCGAGCTCCGTTCGAGCCCACCAGCACGCGGCCGGCGCCCGGCTGGCGCCGCCACCGCGTCCCAAAGGGGCCTTTGGCAAGGCGGTCGGGAACGCTCGGATCCGGGCGGAACCGATCGACCTCCAGCCAGGCGGCATTGACGTTGAAGTCGCGCGAGGGAAAGCGGCCGAAGCCGGTGGTCTTGCCGCATCGGATGTGGTCCTCGACGCATGCATGGCCGTGGTGACGGACCTCCGGGAACTGTGCGGGGCCGCCATCGGGGTGATGGGTATCGGTGAGGAAAACCTGATGACGCAGGCCCTCGTCCTGGTCGAACAGGGACAGCTGGGCTCTGGGGTGTGGCCTCTCCCGGCGCACGTTGATGCGGGTGCCGGCCGGGTAGCCGTCCAGGTCGACCATGCAGGTCAGCTCTGCGACCTCGGCGCCGTCACGCAGTGTCCCGTCCTGGTCCAGGCCGGATGCCAGAGACGGTCGGGCATGGCCCGAATGGCGCGACGGACCGGCCCGGTGATGGCGCATCCGACCGAAAAGTAGGTACGGATTCCTCGTTTACGCGGCTCGCGGACGTGGGCGAGGAATGTCTTCGCGGATCCGGCGCAGTCGGCGCGGATGAGCATGTCGGTGCCGTAGCGGTGCGCGTCGGGGATCTGGGCGAGTGCCTGGTCGAGCACCGTGATGTGGTCGCTCGCGGTGTTGGCACCGGCGTTCCCGGGCCGCAGCCGGCCGGACAGTGCCTCGCCGGTGTTGGCCAGGAAGCACAGCAGCGGGTGGTAGCCGAAGCCGCCCTTGTAGGTGGGTGCGGCCTGCTGTTTCTCCCGAACCGTCGGCACTGACCTGGATCTTGGGACGCAACCCGATACCCTGCACGTAGAAAGTGCCCTCCGCCTGGACCGACAGAACCCCTCAGCAAGGTTCATCGTCCCAAGTCAGGAAGGCACTTTCGCGTTTCCGCCTCAACAGTCGCCGTACCCCACCGAAACGGCGAGGCCAGCAGGTCGACCGGACCTGGTCGATGGTCCGCGACGAACTCCTGGGCCGCCTGCACGCGAACACCGCGGTACGCGAAGCCGCCCCCGGCCTCGAACAGCACGCCAGGGACGGCACGTTGACGGCGACACGGGCGGCGGAACAGATCCTGCGGGCGTCCGAAGGCACCGACTAGCGGCGCCTTCGGTATCGGCCCGGTCAGGGGCGTCCGGGCCGGTTCAGCCCACGGTGAGCGGGCCGGCCGTGTACAGGGCCTCGTCGAAGGCCTGGCCGGTGGTGGGGGCCCTGCCGACCGGGAACGCGGAGACGGCCCGGCCACCGACGATCGAGGTGGAGATGTAGTCGCCGACCATGCGGCCCTGGTTGGTGTTCGCGATCTGTGAGAGCGGGAACGGCCCGGTCAGCGCGGTGGCGGTGGTCCAGGTGGCGCCGCGGTTGGCGGAGGAGATGTAGCCGACCTGGAGGCGGCAGGTGGTCGAGGTGCAGTTGGCGGACGGGTAGAAGTAGTAGTGCAGGCCGATCCGGGTGGTTGTTCCGGATGTGGTGCGGTCGACGCCGAGGCCGGGGAGGAAGTGGTCGACGCCGCTGGTGGTGGAGTCGATCGGGACCCGGGTCACTCCGGACCAGGTGACGCCGTCGGTCGAGGTGGAGTAGACGATGTCGTTGGCCGTGCAGTTCGCGCGGAAGCGGCAGTCGTGCCACGCGACGAAGATCCGGTTATCGCCGCTGACCTCCGCTGAGGCGATTCCCCTGGGTGCCCGCAGGCCGCCGGCGACGGTGTGGGCCTGGACGGAGTGGACGAACGAGGTGCTGCTCCAGGAGGCCCCTCCGTTGGTGGAGTTGAAGGCGCGGATGGCGCTTCCGTTGGCCGAGTAGGGAACGACGACCTTGCCGTTGGACTGGACGAGCGGCTGTCCGGCGAGGCCGCTGGGTGAGCCGGACGGAGCGACCGGCGCCGACCAGGTCAGTCCGCCGTCGGTGGAGGTGCTCATCAGGATGCGGTTGCCGGAGGAGACGTTGTCGACCTCGATGTAGCAGCGCCCGTAGAACGGGCTGGTGGGGGTGTTGTCGCAGGTGATCCACGGCTTGTCGTAGTTCGGCCCGTTGAACCCGACCGCTCTGACGGGGCTCTGCCAGCTCACGCCGCCCGTGGTGGAGCGGCTGACGGTGACTCCGGCGCCGGTGATGCCGCTGGAGGTCGAGTTGAGGGGCAGTCCGGCGACGAGCCAGGTGGCGTGCCGGGCGTCGTAGACGACCGACGGGTCGGAGACCCGGGAGAAGGCGCCGCCCTGGTAGACGGTGATGCCGGGGATGGTGCCGTGGGTCCAGGTGACTCCGCCGTCGGCCGACCGGGCCCAGCCGAGGCCGGATGCGCCGCCGTTGAAGAAGCGGCCGTTCTGGGCGACCGCGATGACGGTGTTGCCGGAGGCGAAGGTGTCGGGCTCCACCACGGTGGCGTGCTGGCTGGTGCTGTTGGTGAAGGGGTCCGTGTCGATCCGTGTCAGGGCGGGCGCGGGGGTGAGCTGGACGTCGTCGAAGCGAGCGGAGGTGGGGGCACCCCGGTGGTCGGCGTCATGGCTGACCAGGCGGAGGGTGGAGTCGCCCTTGGCGTGGCTGGTTCCTCCGACGCGTGCGGCGTACGTGCTGCTGTGCGCGCCGGAGCCGACCACGGCGGTGGCGCCGGCCGAGGTCCAGCCGGTCAGGTTACCGGTCTCGAAGCCGCCGTTGGACACGGCGGCGGAGGCCGGGGGAGCCAAGAGGACGGACGGGACGGCGAGGGCGGCCGTGGCGGCGAGGCCGAGGAGGCCGCGGGTACGCAGGGTCTGTAGCGAATACACGAGCGGATCATCAGGGTGGCGCGCTGCGACACGGTGAGCGACACACGCGCACGTCCCCCGTCCGGGCGGGGCGTCCGGGGCCCTTTCAGGGGACTGTCCAGGTCGAACGGGCCGTATGTGCGTCGGGTGTCGGTCCGTCTTGTCGGCCCGTCGGGCGGCCGTACGGTGCCACAGGGCCGTCGGCGGCGGGTCGCCCCGCAGGTCGAGGCCGGCCAGCAGGGTGCGCAGCGGCAGTTCGCCCGTTCGGGGGACAGCCCGGCGCGATGCCCCTCCAGGAAGGCCGACAGGGCGACGGACGACGGCAGTTCGCGGTACGCCTGCCAGAACGGCATGTCCGCGCGCGGAGCGGCCGGAACAGGAGCTGGGCCAGGTCGTCGGCCGCCGCGGCGCGCAGGTGCTGCCGGGCGGGGAAGTCGGTCACCAGTCGGTCGAGGTGGCGCAGTACGCCGGGTCGCCCCACCCCCTGATGCAGGAAGCCATGCCCCTCCCGGGGTAACCGACCGTACCTGGCCTCACCGCCGTCGGCGAGCATCACCGCCAGGTCGGTGGCGATCCGGCCCGGATCGTGACCGGTCCCGCGCGGCCGAAGGGGTCTGAGCGCGGCGGAGCACGCGGCGCTCAGACCGGTGGCATCGGCGAGATCCGCCAGCAGCCGTGCCCTGGCATGACCGACCGCCCCCGAACCATCGGCACTGACCTGGATCTTGGGAGGCAACCCGATACCCTGCACGTAGAAAGTGCCCTCCGCCTGGACCGACAGAACCCCTGAGCAAGGTTCATCGTCCCAGGTCAGGAAGGCACTTTCGCGTTTCCGCCTCAACAGTCGCCGTACCCAACCAAAACGGCGAGGCCAGCGTCCCAGCCCCGTCGCGAAGACCGGCTCGCCGTCGGGGCTCCCCTCGCCAACGCCCTGAACGACCACGATCCGGGGCGGCGCGTGACAGCTGGTTGGGCCGGGCAGGTGACGGCGCACCGCAGAGGCACGCGTGGTGCTCACCGCCCGTCCGGGTGGGAGTTGGCCACGGGGACCGCGGGGACACCGGGGTGGAGATGAGCAGCTCCTTGATGCCAGTAGTCTGCGCATGTCCCTTCCAAGTCCTCATTCCTGCGGGTCGCAGGGCGACGGGGGCAGGACGCTCACCGTGGTCAGCATTTCATGGCTGGCCTGCCGGGCAGGGCTGACCATCGGCACGCTAACCGGCCTGCAACAGGGCCGCACTGGCTGTGCAGTGACCGCAGGTCGCGGTTCCGGTAGCAACCGGTCGGAAACTGTAATACGTGTGGTGTATGTGACCTGCTACTTCGTCAGCAGGCGTACCCCGGCTACTGAAGTCGACGCAGGCATGTGTTCTTAAGAACGGCTAACACAATGAGCGGAGGTGGTGGAAGCCTGGCCGATGTCACGAAGGCAACCCTCGGGTGCCCTTGAGGACCGCACCGTCGAACCCCGCGGTCGACAAGTTCTTAGCGCCTGTAAAATCGGCACCGCTCAGGTCCGCTCCGGTGAAGTCCGCGTCGCGGAGATCGGCCTGCCTCAAGTCCGCTCCGCGCAGAACGGCGCCGGGCAGGCTGGCACCGACGAGACTGGCCCGCTGCAGATGGGCATCCTCCAATGCCGCCCTTGTCAGGTACGTATCGTCGAAGTGCGCCCCCGCCGCCTGGATGCGCCTCAGGTCCGCGCGCACGAGGTGCGACCGAGCCAGATCGGCATCAGTCAGGACGGCGTCCGCCAACTCAGCCCCGTTCAGAGCCGCTTCCCGCAGAGATGTGCCCGCCATGACCGCCCCGGCCAGCTGGGCATGCTCCAAGTCCGCGCTGCTCAGGTCTGCGGCGCTGAAGTCGGCCTCCGGAAAGTTGATACCGATCACGCGTTGGAGCGCCCGGTCCCACATCCCCATGTAGCCCAGGTTGCGCAGACGGACGTTGCGCAGGTCGAAGTCGCCGCTGCCGTCACGCGCGGGATCCCGGTTGGCCAGTACCGTCATGGCCGCCTGGACGTCCGTGGCCGGGCGGGCATCGGCTGAGCTGTCCACCTGCCCGTGAGTGTGCTCACGGACGTATGCCGTCAGCAGAGTGACGATGGTGGGCTGGTCGTGCGGCGAATCCCGCATGAGGCGCTCCAGGCCGTAGATGCCGCCGAGGCGGACGTCCACGGCCGACGAGGAGAGGTTGCCGATTGCTGCATTGAACCGGCCGGTGACCTGCCCACGCTCGGCGATCCGCAACTGATCGCCGGACTGCTCGACCGAAACCCAGGTGAACAGCAAGGCGGCAAGAGCCGCGATCCCCGGTAGCGACGACGCCGCCAGCGCCGCCCACTGCAGGCGGTTTCCCATCGTATGGTCGCCCGTGCGAGGACGTCTTGCCTGCCTTTGGCTTCCCCGACGTGTGCCTCGGTGAGAGATTCGGCGCAGCTGCGCCAAGGTGCTCAGCCTGGTCATGCTGGCCATGGAACCCCGGAACCAGGGATGGGCCGGCGTTCTGGCAGCGCGGCGGACGACAGCTTCGGGCGAACGGCCGAATCCTCACCCAGATCCGCTCACACAGTGAGCGGACCTGGCGCAGGGTGATCAGGCTGCAGGCGAGTTCGGGGAAGGCTATGGGGATGTCAGCCCTCCGTTCCCAGCCCACACGCACCTGCGGGCGCGGATCTGCTCGCGGTAGCTGTCGTGGTCGTAGCCGCGGTCGGCGAACAGCGCGTCCGGCTTGCGGCGGGGCCGGCCGCGTCGGCCCCGGACGGGTGGGATGGCATCGAGCGGGGGCATGAGCTGGGTGACGTCATTGCGGTTGCCGCCGGTGAGGATGACCGCGAGCGGGGAGTCGTGCCCGTCGGTGATCAGGTGGTGCTTGGAGCCGGCCCGGCCCCGGTCGACCGGCGACGGGCCCGTCTGGCCCCCCCCTTTAAGCGCCCTGGCGACCCGCACCTGGCTGGACCCGGCGTGGGGAGCGGCGGGCATCGAGGGCGACATGATCAAGGATTCCCAGTCCCGGTACCGGCCCGGAGAGCGCGGGTGGCTGAAGCTGAGAAACCAAGCGGGCCGGCTGGTCCCGGTCAGGCTGCCGGGGAGGTCAGGACGGCCTTGGCCGCCAGCCGGAGATTCCTGATCATCGGATTCGGGTCGCCCTTGCGGCTGACCAGGACGACCTGGCTGGGCGGAGCGCCCTCGACCGGGACGGTGACGAGGTTGGGACGCAGTGAGCTACGCCGGTCGCCAACCGGTAGCACGGCGATCGCCCTGCCACTCGCGACGAGTTCGAGCTTGTCCTCGTAGCTCTCGATCGGCGGCACGCCAGCCCCGAGGATCCGGTAGGAAGCCCAGTCTGCGGTCTCGAACGCGCACGGCGCCACCTCCTCGCCGGCCAGTACTTCCGCGGTCACCGACGCGCGGTCGGCCAAGGGATGGCCGAGCGGGACCACGAGCATCCGGGGCTCCTCGTACAGCGGGGTGGTGAACACGTCGTCGGCGGCGAGCGGCAGCGGGGCCCGCGCGATCAGGGCGTCGACGCGTTTGTCGGGCAGCGCCCCGACGTCGCGGCAGTTCAGATGCCGGGTGGCGATCTCGGCGTTGGGGTGACGGCGGCGCAGTTCCCGCACGGCGGCAGTGATCACCAGATCTTCGACGTAGCCGATGGCGATTCGTTCGGCCTGGGCTTGTTCACGCACGGCCAGCTCGGCCTGGCGGGCGGCCTGCAGCAGGCCTTGGGCTCGGGGGAGGAACGTCTGGCCGGCCGGAGTGAGCCGGGTGCCCTGGGGGGTGCGGTCCAGCAGTCGTGCGCCGAGATACTTCTCGAGCCGTTGGATCTGACGGCTCAGCGCCGGCTGGGCTACGTGCAGGTCGGCGGCGGCCCGGCCGAAGTGCTGGTGCGCCGCCACCACGGTGAAGTAGCGCACCAGCCGCAGTTCCAGGTCCTGTCCGAGATCGTTCACCCTTGCAGGGTACGCGTCATGCCGTTTCGGAATGATCAGGTTTCCGAACCGGTCTTGGACGGCCATGCCGTGCCGGGCTTTGACTGAAGAAGCAACGTTTCCCGGAGAAGGCGACAGGCGCGATGAAGGCGATCCAGTTCCACAAAGCGGGCGGGCCGGAAGTTCTGCAGTACGACGAGGTGCCCGTTCCCGAGATCGGCCCGGGCGAGGTACTCGTCCGGGTGCACGCGGCGGGCATCAACCCGCCGGACTGGTACCTGCGTGAGGGGATGAAGGTCATGCCGGCCGAGATGAGGCCGACGCTGGAGTTCCCCCTGATCCCTGGAACGGACATGTCGGGCGTGGTTCAGGAGGTCGCTCCGGACGCGCTGGGGTTCGCCGTCGGTGACGAGGTCTTCGGCATGCTGCGGTTCCCCGGATTCGACGGCCGGACGTACGCCCAGTACGTGGCCGCGCCGGCTTCTGACCTGGCTCACAAGCCGGCCGGTATCGACCACGTGCAGGCGGCTGGGGCGCCGATGGCCGTGCTCACGGCCTGGCAGTACCTGGTTGATCTCGGCCACGACGTGCCGTCTCCTTTCACCGGCCAGGTGCACCAGCCGGTGCCGATCACGCCAGGGATGACCGTGCTGGTCAACGGGGCCGCCGGTGGAGTGGGCCACTTCGCGGTGCAATTGGCGAAATGGAAGGGGGCACACGTCATCGCGGTGGCCTCAAGCCGGCACGAGCAGTTCCTGCTCAAGCTCGGCGCCGATGAGTTCATCGACTACACCACGACGCAAACCGCGGACGTGGTCAGCGGCGTCGACCTGGTGATCGACGCCGTCGGCGGCCCGGACAGCTCACGCTTGCTGACCGTGCTCAAGCGCGGAGGCACCATGCTTCCGGTGTTCTTCGCCCAGTACGACCCGGAAGAGACGGCGCGTCTGGACATCACCGTCTCGAACATTCAGGTTCGTTCCAACGGCCCCCAGCTCGCCGAGATCGGGCGCCTGTTCGACGAGGGCAGACTCAAGGTCGGGGTGGACAGCACCTACCCGCTGTCCGAAGCGGTCAGCGCGCACACACGAGCCGCGCAGGGCCACATCCAAGGCAAGATCGTGCTGACGGTGGCCTCGTGATCGCCGAACTCCAGCAGGCGGTGGCGAACTACGCCCACGCCCTGGACGAGCTGGATGTGCTGGAGCTGGAAACGGTCCTGACCGAAGACACCACCTGGACCTTCACGATGCCCGGACAGGGGATGCTCGGCCCGGTCGCCGGACGCGCGGCGGTGCTCGACTTCATCCGTGACGGGCACACCGCCCAGACCGGAAGGGTGCGGCACCACCTGGGCAACGTCGTGGTCACGACGACGGACGCCGCCACCGCCGAGGTGCGCGCCTATCTGCTGCAGACGAGGAACACCCCACTGGCTCCACGACCACAACCCGGAGGTGGAGGCCCTGCCGGTCATGCTGCATCCCAGCGGGGTCAGCGACGCCGAGGCCACCGCGGTGCCTGGCATGCGCATTGTCACACCGGCCCTGTTCGACAAGCTGAAGGGGGCCGTAACGCGTTACGTGGCCGCGCTCGCCAGCGCTCCGGACCGCTGGACGGACGAACAGGTGGTGCGGGAGCAGTTTGCCCGCCACAAGCTGACCGGCGAGCGGTTCTTCACCACCTACACCAAAGCCGTACGCGCCTCCTCCTGAGCGTTGCCGGCGCCGCGATCCGGTGAGGCGTGCCGCTCCTGCCGCACCCGCCGCCGGGCCTGCACAAGCGCGGGTCCGACGGCGGGTGCGGCATCTCGAATCGCGGCCCGGGGGCTACAGGCACGGCCGGGGTGATGGGAGGGCTGGTATCCGTGTCCTACCGGCCTCTCCCGCCTCCTCATGCGCGTCAGCCGGGCCAGGTTCCGGTCAGGCGGCGGACGACGGTGGCGCCGGCGCGGTCGACGGCCGCTTTGACTCCGGCGAAGATCGCACCTTGCAGCGTGGCGGCTAGCAGCACCTCGTGCCAGGAGCGCTCTTGGTCGGTGGCGTCCGGGGCGTCCTCGTCGTGGCCGAGCGTCTTCCACGTCTGCTTGAACAGCGCTCCCGCGGCCATGCCGCTGACGGCGCCGAGCGCCAGACCGACCGGCTTGTAGGCGATCTTCGACGCCTTCACCGGTTCACCCCTTCCGGCGGCAGGCCAGCCACACCACAAGCGCACCCGCTGCCGCCAGCAGCACCTTGCGGTTGTCACGCGCCAGCTGCGCTCCCCGGGCGGTCTTCTGGCGCACCGGCTCGGGCGCCTTCTCGTGCCATAGCTGACCGGCCTGGGCCGCCTTCGCCCGGGCCTGCTCGGCCGCCTTCGCGGCTTTGTCCTTGACCGGATCGGGCAGCTGGTCCTGCGCCTGGTGGGCCAGGTCGGCGGCCTTCGCCTTCAGTTCCCCGGCCTTCAGGGCGGCTTGTTCCTTCAGCTCGCCAGCCTTCTCCTGGGCGCGCGCTTTGACGTCGGTCTTCGCGGCGAGCGCCTCGACCGTCTGCCCGAGCTCGGTGCGGGTCTGTTCGACCTGTTCGCGCAGTTCCTCGGGGCTGGCGGCGGTGGGTTCGTCGTGGGGCGGCTGGGTCATCGGTGTGCGCTCTCCTTGATCTCGGCCACGTCGGCCTTCACGTTCTCGACGGTCTGCTCGGGCGTGGGCGGCGCGGCCTGGTCGACCTGCTTCTTTCCACTCATGACCATCACCGCGGCGATCATGCCCAGCACCGCTGTGACGATCAGCCCGGCTGCCCACACCGGAAGCGCCACCGCCAGTGCGGCGATCACGGTGGCGACCAGCGCCTGCGCCATCAGGAAGCCGACCACGCCGGCGCCGCCGAACAGGCCGCCGCCCTTGCCGTATCGCTTGCCCTTCTCCTTCATCTCCGCCTGCGCCAGGCGCAGTTCGCCGCGCACCAGCTCGGTGAGCTGCTGCGAGGCCCGCTGCACCAGCTCGCCTACCGGCTCCTGGTCCAAGCGGTCCGCGCTGGGGCCGGATCCGGCATGGTGTGGCTGCGTGCTCGACACGGCGGTCGCCTCCCGTCCCTTTTGAGTTCCTGCAGGCCGGACTGCGTCATGCGCCCGACCACCCGATGAGGGCACGAGTACCCCGAGCAGGCGAGTTCAGGACAGGCGTATGGCAGGCGTGTCTGTCTGCTTTCGCCAGTCCGCCCGGCTCTCCCCCAACCTGCTAGGGCCGGTGGCGCAGGATCAAGCGCTGAGCGCGCCGGGTGAGCCGGGCGCCGGCCAGGCCGATGACGGCGCCGGTGGCCACGTCGCTGGGGTAGTGGGCGCCGCTCTGCACCCGCACGAGCGCCACCATGGCAGCCGGCACCGCGCATAGTGCTCGTCGTGGCCATCCTGGCCGTCGTCGTGATGGGCAGCCAGCTCTCACCCGGCAGGGCACGCAGGCGCTGAGGCTGGCCCGGCTCGGCCACCAGGTGACCGGGGGTCGAACAGGACGCGACGCTGATCGCGACCACCCGCGAGGCCCTGGCCAGTGAACCGGTGGGCCTGGTCGACCAGGGCCGCCGGCGGCTCGTCCTTCAAGCCGAACTTCTCGAACAGCGAAGACCCGAACCCGATCGCCAGCATGAGTGAACACGGTGCCGATGTTCGACAGAGATCCACGGAGGCCGGATCGCTGTCTCGGCAGGGGTCGCCCCTGACTCAAGAGCCGCGCACCAGCCCCGCAGACAGGAGGAGCAGGGTTCCACTGCTGAGTCTGCGGGGCCGGTGCAGGACTCACGTACCCTGCGGTGCGTCCGATAAGCCCGATCCCTCCCAACCGCCGCAGGCGAGAAGCCCTTTCACGCCAGTGGGCCCGGCCGCATCGGCCGGGCCCACTCATTGCTCGCGCGTGGCGCGCTCCTCGCGCCGGGTGTCTTTGGTCTACCAGCGGTACCAGCGGCCCTTGCGGCCTCCGCTGTCCACGGACCGGACGACGAAGCCGAGCAGCCACACGATGAGCACGATCACTGCGATCCACCACAGCGCCTTCAGCGCGAAGCCCGCGCCGAAGAGGATCAGAGCCAGCAGAAGAACGAGAAGCAGGGGAACCATCGTTATCAACCTCCTGGCCACCGGATGCCCTTACTTCAGCCCTACAAGCACACAAAATATGAGTTACTTCCTAGGGATGAGGGGCATACGCGTGCCGCACGCCGTGGACGGTTCCCCCTTTTTCGCACCTCACACACCGCAGACACACAGCGCATATCACTCAAAGCGATGCCATGACCTTGGATTTGCCGGGACCGTTGCGGGGTCACGCGTACAGCCGGCACCCGAGGCCGACGACCGAGGGACCAGCCGTTGCTGAAGCCGCTGCCGACCGAGCCGTTCAAGACGGCCCGGCTGTTCGCGCTGCGGGTGGAACGCTACAGCCAGGTCAGCGTCCGCACGAACCACTACTCCGTAGCGGTGAGGCTGATCGGAAGACGGGTGTGGGTGATGCTGCACGCCTCCGTGCTGGTGGTCTACGACGAAGGAGTCGAAGTCGCCCAGCACGAACGGCTGATGACCAAGGCCGGGCCACGGCTGGTGCTGGACCACTACCTGGAGGTACTGGTCCGCGAACCGGGAGCCCTGCCCGGATCGACCGCATTGAACAGGACCGTGTCGCAGGGAAGTTCACCCCGGTCCACGACGCCTGGTGGGCCGCTGCCTGCAAGGCCCACGGCGACCGGCACGGCACGAGAGCACTGATCGAGGTCCTGCTGCTGGGCCGGCACATGCCCTACGAACACCTGGCCGCCGGGCCGGTTCCGGCAGCCGAAGGTCACATCGCTGCCCCCTCACGACTGAAAGGAGACCACCGGTGAACCTTCGCACCACACTCTCGCGCCTCGGCCGCGGCATCGCCGCCGGTGCGGAGATGACACTGCTGACTTCCGTGACCGCGAGCAGCGTCCACACTGCACAACCGGTCAATGCTTCGACCGCCGGGGCGACGCAGTTCGTCAACGCCGCATCGCTGCCCGCTGACCAACTTCGAGACCTCAACCACCCTGTCCCGTACACCGAATACGCACGGAGCCATGAATCGTCGACAACGTCTTTGAAGGCGGCCGGGCAGCAGCCCGACACGGCGACAGAGACCTGCGCCAGCAGTGCGCCCGGCAAGCAGCACGGGCCAAGACGGTGACCGGCTGGATCAAGTCCCGCTTCGAGACCTGCCAGAAACGCCCTTACGACCCTGTCATGCGCGACACCAGAGGTACGACCGCTCTGTGCCGCCTCTGGTTTGACCGGTGCATCCTCGGCTTCACCTACGACGGCAGCCGTCGAGTCGACTACATCGCCAGCACCGAAGACATACGAGTTCAGCCGCTCCCCACCGAAGACGCCACCAAGTGGCGTCTGGGCCAGCTACGTCCGCAACGACATCGATGCATCCAGCAGCGACGGACCCCAAAGTGACCGAGCCGGGGACCAAGGAGCGTGACGAGCTGATCGGCGTGTGGAACAGCGCGCCCCAGTGGTCACTCACCTACACCTCCGCGGACAAGGGGCCCCTGTTCGACCAAGGCAATCAGCAGCGCCTCGTCTCCCCCGCCTTCATGGACCTGACCACGCAGACAAGATCGCCGGCAAGCACACAGGCAATGTGTTCACCCAAGCCCGCGTCGAGCTGGTGATGAGCAAGAAAGACACGTCGGTCAAAGAGAGCGCCCCGCACACCTACGACGCCCTGTACCGCCCGGAGCGGACCTTCCCCTGCTGGGTCGGCAAGACCGTGCCAGGTACGAAGGAGCCCCTGCACCGGCTGGTCGACAAAGAGAAACAGCGGCAGAACCGGAAGCACTCGATCAAGGAATGCCAGAAGGTGTGGGGTGACTACTCGGGCACCGACCTGCAGTGCGACGAGTACCCGTTCGCACCTACGAAGGAGGGATCAACCAAAGGTGACGACCGTTTCTCGGTCCACCTGATCGACGGCGAAGACAATGAGACCGGCGGGCGCAGGCTCGACCGGATGTACACCCTCAACCGCGTGGTGGACGGCGCCCCTTCTGCATGAGGAGCACCGGCTGACAGGAAGGCAACACCATGGCGCTCCTGGCCGAATACAGCTGCAGGGCCACTCCGGGACGACGCGTCGTAGAGGTCTACGACGCAGACGCCTACCTCGGTGACGACGAGGCCATGGCGGCCGCCCGCAGGCAGGTCGTAGCCGGCAACGGCTACCACCTGTACCTCCGCAGCCTCCAGCCCGACATCGACGTCGAGGTCACCCTCCGCATCTGGGACACCCCTCCGGCCCCGCCCGCCGATGCCGAAGGCCGGACCGGCATCAGCCTCGAGTCCGGGACCGGCATACTCGTCATCAATCAGGTCGGCCTCGGCCCCGCCGGCGAAATGCGGCTGCCCCGCCCGGGCGTCTACGAAGGCAACGCCTGGTGGACCAACCGCCAGGCGACAGCTGACTACTACGACACCACACTCGACCAGCTCACAGACCACTCCTCCGAGGAAGCCCTCCGCGAAGCCTGGAACAGCAGCCCCGTCACCGAACGCTACGTCCTCGACCTCACCTACATCCGCGAACCGGAGCCCATCGATGACGAGGAACTCTGACCCGCGGGGCGCCCCCTGGAGGCAGAACGGAACCGAACCGGCTGTTACTTCTGGGGCTGCCAGACGTAGCGGATGTCCGGCTCTCGCTCATCGTTGCGCAGCCCGTCTGTTCGCTCGACCGCCGTGAAGCCGTGCCGAACACACCCGCCTCGTGCCACCGCCCTAGCCGGCGCCAGCAGGTCTGACCGGAGCCGAACCCCAGCTCCAGCGGAAGCAGTTGCCAGCTGACGTCGTTGTAGAGCACGTACATGATGCCCTGCAGGCACAGCCGCCGGTCATCGAGCGGCCTCGGGCCGGGAGCCTTCTGCGGCCAGGCGGCAGCAACGGCTCGACCAGCGCCCACAGTCCATCATTCACGATCCATGGCCGATTCCCCACACGTCGCGAACGGCGCAATCGTCCTGCTGGTCAGGCCCGACCAGCACGCCTCAACAAGATCGTTACGAGCTCTAAGGCGCCTTCGGAAAACGAGTGGCCCATTACACGGGGGCACGGCTAACGTCGCGGCCGTGGATATAAGGGAACTGGACCGCCGAGCCCTCGCCACCTTGGGAGCGGTGATCGCGCAGGTTGGCCCGGACCAGCTTCGTCTTCCGACGCCGTGTGCCGACTGGACACTGCACGGCCTGCTCCGCCACCAAGTGAGCGAGAACCGAGGCTTCGCAGCCGCCGCGGCAGGCGTCACCGGTGACCTCCGAGCCTGGGACCAGGGCAACCTGGGTGAGGATCCTTACCAGGCGTACCTTGACTCGGCCGACGCCATGACGAGGGCGTTCACCGAGGACGTCCTGGACCGTTCGGTCCAGATCAGGGAGTTCGGGTTCTTTCCCGGCCGGGTCGCGCTCGGCATGCATGTGCTCGACTGTGTAGTCCACGGCTGGGACGTCGCTCAGAGCATCGGCGTTGCCTACGATCCGGACGCCGACCTCGTCCACTACTCGCTCAAGGTCGCGGCGCGGATCCCGACCGGCGCACCGTCCGACGACCGGCCAGGGATTCCGTTCGCCCCGGCGGTCGAGATCTCCGCTGGCGCTCCCGCCCTGGAGCAACTGCTCGGACTCGTCGGTCGTCGTCCAACGGCAAGCTGAGCAGCGGCTCACCAACCGTCGTGCCCTGACCTCTCCACCGTTGAAACGCCCTCCGGTATCGCCCGGCGCAGGACGGGCACGACGCTACGAGGCGAACGTCACCTGCTGCCGCATGGGCACGGCCAGGATCGGCCGCAGGCTGGCTGTCTGCCGGCCGGGTGGAAGGTGACGCCGTACTCACGGCCGAACCGGTTGACCTGCGCAGCTGAACCGCCCACCGGGCGCAGGTAGAAGGCGTAGCTACCGACTCGTTCTGCTCCTTGTTCAGGTGCAGGACCCCCAGGTTGCCGAGCTGGCGCGCCGTACGCACCCGCTCCGCCAGGCCGTCCGCCGGCGGCCGACGCAATCGCGCACCGAGGTGGACGTACAGGCGCAGTGCGTCCATCTCCGAACGCCGCGGTTCGACCGGCTGCTCGCCGTCTGCCGATCCGTCGGGCCGGGAGTCGGGAGCGGGGCCGGCCTCGGTGTGGGCCAGCACGTCCTGGCCAGGCGCAGCGAGCCGGGCCGCCCACGGCAACGGGGCCACCCTCGTACACGGACAACTCCGGCGCATCTCCCTGTCGGCCAGCTCGACCAGGCCCTTCCCGGCCGCTGCCTCCACCGCCGTGTGATGGTCAGGACGGAGCATGCCGAGCAGCACCCAACCGTGCTCAGCCGCCTCCTGATGGTCGCGCACGATCCGCAGTGCCTCGACGAGCAAGCCCTTCCCGCGACGCACCCACTCTCTGTCGTCTGCGGCGTTCACCGGCACTAGGGCGGCCCACGGACATCGTGGTCAGCAGTCACAGTGACCGTTCCGCGAGCGGTAGCTTCCGTCGTCTCCAGGCCCTCACCACTCATCGCGAGCGAATAGCGCCGGAAGAGCCGTGGACGTTGTTCCAGCGGGTGGTGCCGCCGGCACCGGTTCGCCCGCAAGGTGGAGGGCATCGCCGGCGCGGGAACCGCGAGGTGCTGGCGGCGATCATTTTCGAGGCCACCTCCGGCTGCACCTGGAACCAACTGCCGCCGGGCTTCGGGCTGTCGGGTCACCGCCTTCCGGCGGTTCACCAAGTAGGCCGGACACGTAGGGACGCGGCTAGAATCGAAGAGGAAATCCGCGAAATTAGGCGATCTCGCGGTACTGAGAAGCTCCTGCGTAGCTACGAAAACCAGGTCCCAGTGCTTCGGCATTACTTGGTCACCACCTTCACGTCAATCATCGTGTACCGGCGAGAGCCCAACTTCCATTTCCATGCCTCGCCCTCTGGAAACCCGAGTTGGTCTTCAACAAGGATTCAGTCCGCCGCATCAACACCAATGCCCCCAGGGAGGTGGAGAGTTGCCCGGTTCAGAGTGGTCTCACGAGAGGCCTCACTGGTCTTCCACGCGCGCCGGTAGGGGACGCCGGCACCCATGCCGGACCACACGGTGATCTGGCTGGCCCGGTCGCGATGCTTGCCTTAGTCGTCGGTGAGGAGCTGGGCGCGGTGGACGGTTATGTGGTCGTTGAAATAGCGCCATGCGACCTCCGGGCGCCTCATTGGAAACGTGAGTTCACTGGTATATCGGACTCGGATCCTTTCCCTCCCAATGTTCAGATGCCTCTCTCCGCCAGTTGACATCCAGTGATCGACGGAGGATTCTGAACGGGTCAATACCAGGGGGGAACGGGGATGCCCGACGATCGGCAAGCTGAACAGAGGCAAGAGGAACAACGGAAGCGTGCACTCAGGGTCGTCGAAGGCGTTGTCATAGCTTTAGTCACAGCTATTTGCGTCTGGCTTTGGACCCGCGATCCCGTATGGGCTGTAGTCGACTTCGTAATATTTGGGATTTTGACTCAGACCTACATCAAAGACTACATCCCCGGTACCGAGAATGAAAGGCAGGGATTGCGCGGGTGCCTTGTCAGTCTCGGAGTCCTTTGCGTCATCGCCTACGTTGCAGGCGTGCTCTTTAGGTGAGGATCTGTCCACCGGCGTATGCCTTTAGACGTCATTTCACTTGGCGAGTCTGCGGTGGCATACGAGGGTCGCGGCGATGGCGGTAAAGGCGAGGAAGTGTTCTGGCTTGCGCTCGTAGCGGCGGTGAAGGCGTCGGCACCCGGACGACCAGGACACCGTCCGCTCCACGACCCAGCGATGTCGGCGCAGGCGCCGGGATGACTCGACGCCCTTTCGAGCAAGGCGGTGCCGGATGCCACGGGAAGCGAGCCATTGCCGCAGGTGGCGGTAGTCGTAGCCCTTGTCACCATGCAGTCTGCCGGGCCGCCGGCGTCGTGGGCCGCGACGGGAACGGATGGGCGGAATGCCACGGACCAGCGGGATGAGCTGGCGCCGCCATCACCGCGCATGCCGAGACGTTGGGAGAGAGCCGCTACGAGCTGGAGCAGGCAGCAAAGGAGGCGGTCGGATGCAGTCGAGGGCTGAGGGGGCCGGCCCCGCCGGCCGTTGCCCGGTGCCAGGGCGTTCAGCGGATCAGCCCTCGGACAGGAGCCAGCCGATGTGCAGTTCTTCTGCACCCGGGCGGAATGTCTGCATGAGCTCGGCGCGCTCGGGGTCGTTCTCGGGGAGGTTGTCGGCGAGGAGGGCCTGCGCGGCGATCGTCTGGGGCCGGGCGCCGAGCGCGGCGCGCAGGTGGAGTGAGCGGCGGAGCATCGCGATCCGCTCAGCGGGCTCCTTGTGCGGTGCGAGGTGCCGGATGATGTAGGACTCGAAGTAGCCGTCGCCGGACTTCGTCGCAATCTCGAGAGCTGTCTCGTAGCGCGGGAGGGCGCCGGCCGGGTCCTCGTCGATGTTGTCCAGCAGGACGGCCCAGTGGTACTCGGCCCAACCGCGCAGCTTCTCGTCGCCGCTCTCAGCCGCCGCGCGGTAGCCGGCCTCGGCCACGGCGCGGTCGTCGCCGCGGGCGCGCTGGAACAGCAGGCGGCTGTAGGCCAGTCGCGCCGTGAGCAGGTGTGCGGTCGGCGATGCGGGATCGAGTGCCGTGACCGCTTTCTCGGCCTCCTCATGGCCCTCCATCTGGAAGAACCAGCGGTCGACGGCGATCTCCGCGCGCAGCTCGGGCTCGGCGTCCGGGCCCAGGGCGGCGAGCGCGGCGTCCCACTCCCCGAGCAGCTGCAGGCGGCGGGCTACGTAGGTGTCATCAGCTATCATGGCACCTACAGTAGGAAGCGGCGATGTAGGTGGTCAAGTGCAATACGGTGACTACATTGGGAACGTAACGCGGTTGGCCGTCGAGCTGGCCAATACCGGGACTCTCGACCAGCACGGCGAACTGGTCGCCGCGTTCTTCGCGGAGCACGAGATCACTCCGCCGCCGGGCGGCGACTACGGCGAGCTACCGGACCTCGTGAGCACGGCCCTGGCGCAGGCGGTCGACGGCGCCGCCCCCGAAGCCGTGCACCGCCTGCTGCGCGACTATCCGCCGGAAATGCACCTGTCCGACCACGACGGCCTCGGCGGCTGGCACATCCACTTCAGCCGCAACGGCACCCCGGCTAAGCGCTGGGTCGGCCAGCTGATCGCCGCCAAGCTCGCCATGGTCGTGGCCGGGGATCCGGCGGTGACGCTGGGGCGATGCGCCGCGGCCGGGTGCGGAAACTACTTCGTGGACCAGTCACGGAACCGGACGCGCCGGTTCTGCTCCAACGCGTGCGCGAGCCGGACGACGGTGGCGGCCCATCGGGCCCGGGCGGCGAAAAACTCCTAGCAGAGTCCGTTACGGAGTCGTCGCCAGCAGATGACCGCGCGCAGGCACCGGAAGGACCAGACGGCAGCGGTGGGGTAAGCCGGGCGACTGGAATCCCCCGCCCGACGGCGGGCCAGAACCCACGGAACACCGCTGACCAACCCGATGCCGGACGGGCTACCGCTGGTCGGTCCATGCGTCCAGGACGACGTCGCTGTCCTCGTACGACAAGGTGACGCGGGCGCCGGGCAGGGCGCCCCCGTACAGGCCGACCCAGTCGCGGAGCTTGTCGCGGGCCACGTCCTCGCTCCACCATCAGCCATGCTGCGCCGACCGCCCGGCGGTGGCCAGCAGCAGGTGGATAGCGGCACGAGCTGGTCATGCGAGCCAGATCCCTCTCGCCCGGCCCGGCGTACCGACGATCGCCTCTTTCGGCTCCAGCTCGACCAGCTGGTAGTGCACGCTAGCCCGGCTGCGCATGGCGACCGCATCCCCGATCTCCTGCACCGTCGGCGCCTCACCGTGGTCGACGGTCGCCTGCTGGATACGGCGCAGGATGCGCTCCTGGTGTGACTGTGCACGACAGGTGGCCCGGGTGGACAAGTGCGATGCACAGGTCGGGGGCCCAGCGTCACCGGGTGGCTGGTGAGTGGCCCAGCGCCCCGCGCACAGGAGCGCTGTGCACGGCGGCCCACCGGCAGGAGGCCGTCATGGCGCAGGCGCGGTGGCGCGTTCAGTCGTCATGTGCAGCGGATGGCCTCCGGAGCGGCGCGTTCCCGCAGGGAAAGGTGGGTGGAAGGCTTGGGGCATGGCCTTGCGAGCGTGGCGGGTGTTCCGGCGGTCCTGGCAGCCGGGTCACGTGCCCGCGCTGATGGTGATCCCTCTGGGGCTGATCGTCGCGGTCTGTGTGGTGGATGTGATCGCTCCGCCGCACATTCACCTCGGTCCCTTGCTGGTGGCGGCACCGGCAATCACGGTGGCGTTCGCAGGCGCCCGCATGACGGCGCTGATGGGAGTGCTCGCCGTGGCGGCGCAGGCGCTGATCGGTGTGCTGAGAGAAGGCCTGTCCACCGCCAACATCCAGGCTCAGATCGCCGCTCTGATCGTCGTCTCGGCTGTCTGTGTCGGCATCTGCGTGCTGCGGGACCGGCGTGAACATCAGCTGCACCGGGTGCGGTCCGTCGCAGAGGCAGCGCAGAGCGTGCTGCTGCAGCCCTTGCCCGGCCGCGCCGGCCCGCTGCGGATCGCCGGCCTGTACATCCCGGCCGAGGAGGAAGCCGATCTGGGTGGGGACCTGTACGCGGCCGCGCGGACCGATCACCACAGCACCCGGCTCCTCATCGGCGACGTCCGTGGCAGCGGTCTGGCCTCGATCAACAACGCCGCCCTGCTGCTCGGCGCCTTCCGCGCGGCCGCCCATCGACAGGCCACCCTGTCCCGCCTCGCCGTCCACCTGGACGCCGCGTTTCGCTGGGACAGCAGCCAGTGGCGCTCGCAGACGGAGCAGGACACCGACGAGGACTTCGCCACCGCGATCCTGCTCGACATCCCCGACCACCAGCCGGTCGTCCACCTCATCAACTGCGGTCACCCACCGCCGCTGCTCCTGCGCGGCACTCACGTCACCGCTCTCACGCCGGAGGCGAGCCACCTTCCGATCGGACTCGGCGGCACCTTCGGCATCACCGCCTACGACGTCCAGACGTTCCCGTTCGAGGTCGGCGACCTGCTCCTTCTGTACACGGACGGCGTCATCGAAGCACGCAACACCGACCACCTCTTCTACAAGCTCACTGAACGGGCGCCCGCGTGGACCAATGACGACCCTGACGAGCTCCTGCGCGCTCTCCATGACGACCTTCTGGCCCACGTCCACGGCCACCTGAACGACGACGCGGCCGCAGTCGCGATCCGCCGCCTGGCCCTCGTGGAGTGACGGAGTCAGGGTGGTGCGCTGCGGCGAACGGTCCTGATCACGTCGCCCCTCCCCCCGCCCGCGCGATACCAGCACGCCGAGCCGTCTCGGGCGTTGTGAGACGGAGAGCCAGACATGCCTCGATCGACGCGCAACATGGAGTGCGTGGGCCGCGTCGAGGCCCTGTGCCCCGACACCGAAGGCCCGAAGGCCGGTGCGCGCGTCGTGGCCGCTGCGATCCCGGCGGTGCCCGGACCACGAGGACCTGATGCAGCGTGTGGCCGAGCCGGCGGGACGGGCCGGCGTACGGAAGGCCGTCGACTGTGTCGCGGGTCCCGTCGGCGCCCAGGTGTCCCAGGCACTGGCTCCGGGAGCAGAGCTGATGGTCTACGGCGCGCTCTCCACCTACCGGCAGACCAACCCCGCGGCACTGCCGATCCCGCTGCAGGCACGCTCGCTCATCTACGAGACCAAAACGGTTCGTGGCTTCTGGCTGAACCGCTGGTTCGGCACTGCCTCACCCGACATCGTGCGGCGTGCGCCGGCCCGGGTCCGCGATCTCGTCGCCGACGAGGTGCTGAGCATCCCCCAGGGGCGGCCCTTCCCGCTCGCACGCTTCGCCGAAGCCGTCGCGCTCGCCGAAGCACCTGCCCACGGCGCCGAGCCACTGTTCGTCTTCGGAGACGGCCGGGCCGAGGACGACGGATAGGAAGCGGCCCTGCCACGCCAAGTCGGTTCGCGCAAGGCGTTGACCTGCACGATCACTGCCTGCGGCCCGCCGAGTGGCAAGGGAGGCGGCTACGGGCCAGGCTGGAGGCGAGTGACGGCGTCACCAGAGATCAGGCGCCGAGGACGATGGGATCACCGGCCACGTGATCGACACGGACGAGCTGACCGAGCGGAACGTGAGGTTCGCCGACGGTGGATCGTTCGTCGGCCTCAAGCTGATGCCCAGAGGCGCTCTGACGGTCATCGGATGCGTCGACCCGCGTGTCGACCCGTCCGACGTACTGGGGCTCGAGCTCGGCGAGGCAGCGGTGATCCGCAACGTCGGAGGACGGGTCACGCCCGCGACCCTTGCGACGCTGGAGATGCTCTCGAAGGTCCTACAGGCCCGCACGGGCGGCCCCGGCCCGCGCGACAACCACTACGCGGTGCTGCACCACACCGACTGCGGCATCACGGATCTGGCCGCGTTCCCCGGCCTGCTGACCGACTACTTCGACGTGCCAGCCACCGACCTGGCCGCCAAGGCGGTCACCGACCCGGTCGCCGCCGTCCGCGTCGACGTCGACATCCTCAGGCAGAACCTCCGGGCCGGTGTATTCGTCTCAGGGCTCGTGTACGACGTAACCACCGGGCTCATCGACATTGTCGTCCCGCCCGCGCGGGTGGAAGCATGACACCGCGCGGCGCCTGCGGCCGGTGCGAGCGCCGTGGGCCTGCGGTTCGTACCGGGGATCTGCTGTCCCGGTCGGCCGGATCGGAGGGGAGGCGGTTTCTGGCATGTGCGACGATCACGGATGCTCGGATGCCGAGGCGGCCTGGTCAGCGCCTCGCCTCGCGGAGGGACCGGCCGTCGACCCGGTGACGCTGCCCGAGGTCGACGAGGTCAGGGTCACGACGATGGTCGACAACACCTACGACGCCCTGCTGGCCTCCGCCGAAGGCGTCACCCGCGCGTCGGTGGGCGCCGGACGGACCGCCGCGCGGCAGTTCGCCGGCGGCGAGGCCCTCGCGGGGCTGCGTGCCGAGCACGGCTTCTCCGCCCTGGTCACCGCCCGAAGCGGCAACACGAACAGCATGCTGCTGTTCGACACCGGAGCGTCGCCGGACGGGCTAGCGGTGAACGCCGAGCGTCTGGGGCTCGATGTCGGCGGCCTGCAGGGCGTCGTGCTCAGCCACGGACACTTCGACCACGCCGGCGGCTTCGACGGCCTGGCCCGGCTGCGCGGTCGCTCCGGCCTGCCGCTGACCGTCCACCCCGCGGTCTGGACCCGCCGCCGACTGGACCTACCGGCCGGCCAGGGTCTGGAGCTGCCCACGCTCTCCCGAGGCGCGCTGGAACGCGAAGGGTTCGAGGTGATCGAGCGGCGGCAGCCGTCGCTGCTGGCCAGTGGCATCCTGATCACCGGCGAGGTGGACCGCGTCACCGAGTTCGAGCACGGCATGCCGCCGGCCCACCAGGCCTGGGACGGGAACGGCTGGCGACACGACCCCGCCGTCATCGACGACCAGGCACTCGTCGTCAACGTGCGCGGCCGGGAACTCGTCATCATCACCGGGTGCGGACACGCCGGAGTCGTCAACATCATCCGGCACGCCATGAGGCTGACCGGCGTCAGCAAACTGCTGGCCCTCATCGGCGGCTTCCATCTGAGCGGCCCCTCCTTCGAGCCGGTCATCGGTCCCACGGTGGCCGCGCTCACCGCACTCGCACCCGAGTTGATCGTCCCCGGTCACTGCACCGGCTGGCGCGCCCAGCACACCCTCGCCACAGCCCTCCCCGACGCATGGGTGCAGACCAGCGTCGGAACCACCTACACCCTCACCGCTTCCGACGCGGGTGGTGCCTGATCCCGACTCGGCAGTCCGGGCTCGCACGGCGCAGTAGGAACGGCGGGGAGAACACGGGTGCGCCGTGGTCAGTGCGGGTGGTCGTCGTGGTCGGAGTGGTCAGTGGTCGTGGCCAGGAGGGCGTTGGGCCAGGGATCGGGCGCGTGTGATGACCTCGTCCGTGGAGACGGCGCGCACGCTCGTGAGCACATCCTCCAGTGCGGCCAGCCAGAGCCCGTAGTAGCTGTACGGTTCGCCCTCCCCCGCTGCTTCCCATGTGGTGATCCGGGCAATCAGTGCGGCCTGGAACTCCGGCCAGGTGAACACTCCCGCGTCGTACAGGGTGACGGCCATCCCGAAGGCACGGCTCTCCCACGGCTCGGCGAACACCAGCTCCCCGTTGGAGCGGGGCGGTGCGGCGGGGCCTTCGATGTCCAGAGGTGCGCTCATGGTGCCGCCACCTTGGCCACTCCGACCATCGCGTCCCTCGTCACCAGAGGGACGAGTTCTTCCTCGGTCAGATGCTCGGTGCCGGGCGGCTGCTCGGGCAGCACCAGCCAGCGCACCTCGCTGGTGGAGTCGTGGACGGTGATCCGAACGTCGTCGGCCAGCTCGAGTCCCATCTCGGACAGCACCGCGCGCGGCTCCTTCACCACCCGGGCGCGGTAGGCGGGGTCCTTGTACCAGCTCGGAGGCAGGCCGAGCACCGGCCACGGGTAGCACGAGCACAGCGTGCAGACCACCACGTTGTGCGAGGTCGCAGTGTTCTCCACCACGACGATGTGCTCGCCCTGGAACCCTCCGAAGCCCAGCTCATCGATGGCGGCCGTGCCGTCCTCGAGCAGTCGGCGACGGTACTCGGGGTCCGTCCAGGCTCTGGCGACGACCTTCGCGCCGTTGAGCGGTCCGATGTTGGTCTCATAGGTGGTGATGAGCCCGTTCATCGCCTTCGGATCGATCAGGCCCCGCTCGGTGAGCAACTGCTCGAGCGCCTCGGTGCGCAGCGCCGGGGGAAGGCGCTCGGCCGATCCGGCGGTGGTGGTCATGAGGGGGTCTCCAGGTAGCTCTCGAACATGTCCACCGTGAGCTCGAAGGGCTCGGCGTCGGCGCCCCACATGTCATGGGAGTCGAAGCGCACCGAGTAGACGTACTGTGGGTTCTCGCCCAGGAAGTGCGCGTTGGAGTCCGGCAGCACGCCGGCGGGCTGAATGATGTCGACGACGCCGATCCGCCCTCGCACATAGCGCGGCAGCCTGGTGTGTCCGGCCGGCGACATGTCCCTGGCGCGCACGCGCTCGCCGACGGCGAAGGCCGGCGCGGTGGCGAGGCAGCGCAGTGTGCCGTCGGCGGTCGGCGCGTAGTCGGGCTTGGCCGGCTCCGGGACCGGGGGCTCCTCCACGTGCTCGCCGCGGAGGTTGCGGGCGCGGGCGTCGACCGCACCAGGTGCCAGGACGGCGCTGTCGAGAAGTCTCAGCTCTCCGGCGTTGAGCCAGCGCCCGTAGTAGCCGTCGTCGATGTAGTGCGCCCGGTCCAGGCGCTCCAGCGCGTGCCGGAAGGAGTCCAGGTTTCCCCCGGACGCCCTGTTCGAGAGGATCGCGAGCGCGAATGCCCGGCCTTCCCAGGGCTGTGAGAAAACAGGCTCATCTTGTCTCGGCGGATGCACGGAGCCCCAGCCTGGGGCTCCTCCCATGTCGGCAATACCGTCCATGGCCGGACCTCACTTTTGCCAGCGATAGCGGGCACAGTCAGAGGAATTATTGTATTCGGGTGACGTCTCTGGCGTCCCACTCTGGCCATCCGCTGGCCGCTGTGCTGCCGCGGAGGTGCAGGGCTCATGGCCCCGCGTGCCAGGGAGAGACGGCGGACGGGGGAATGGACCAGCGGTTGGGGCCGCGGACGCATGCCGATCACCTGACCTCCGCCGGGGCCGGACGTCACCCCGGTTTGCGCCCTGGCCGTGCGCGCCGCAGGCTGCCCCCATGGACTCCAGTCCGGAAGCAGGCATGCGGCCCATCCTGGTGACCGGTGCCGCGGGCAGCGTCGGTGCCGTCGGCAGAACCGTGGTCCAAGGGCTGCGGCGCCGGGGCTTCCAGGTGCGTGCACTGGTGCGCCAGGATGACGACCGTGCCCAGGCGCTGCGCGCCACGGGTGCCGAGGTCGTGGTCGGAGATCTGACGTGTGCCCGTGACGTCGCCGACGCCCTCGACGGCTGCGGCCGGATGTATTTCGGCATGGCCGTGTCGGCACAGTATCTGCTGGCCGCCGTGACCACGGCGGCGGTCGCGCGCGCCTACGGAAGGCTGGAGGCGTTCGTGAACATGTCGCAGCTGACCGTCTCCGAGATGGACGCCACCAGCGGCTCCGACTCGCATCAGCATCGTCAGCAGTGGCTGGTCGAGCAGGTTCTCGGCTGGTCAGGCCTGCCCGTGGTCCAGGTCAGGCCCACCGTCTTCATGGAGAACCCGCTCTTCCAGACCGTGTTTGCCTCGATCGCCAAGGACGGCGTGATCAGATGGCCCTTCGGCGAGGCGAGAACCTCCCCGATCGCGGCCGGTGACGTCGCCGCGGTCGTAGAGGAGATTCTGGCCGATCCGGCCGGGCGCATCGGCCGGACCTATGAGCTGACCGGTCCCCGATCACAGGACGTCGCCGCTCTGGCCGCGGATATTTCCGATGCTCTGCACCGCACGGTCGGCTACACCGACGTCCCGTTGCAGGAATGGCTCGACAACGATCTCGCGGCGCTGGGACTGCCGGCCCATGTGCTCCAGCACATCTCCACCATGGCTCGCCTGCACGTGGCCGGGCGCTATGACCGCCAGGCAGACGGCATGGAGGAGATCACCGGGCGGTCCGCCGAAGGAGTATCCGGGTTCGTCCGCAAGAACCCCGAGCTGTTCACTCGCTGACGCCGACAGCCGCCGTGAGGAACCACGCACCACGCTGCGACAGCCGCGCCCAGCCGTATCCGAGGACCAGACGGCTCACCGTGCGCAGCACGACCATCGTGCGAGGTACGGGGCCAAGAACCTGGTCAGCGCCGCCAGCACTTCCCGCGGGGCTTCCTCAGCCACCCAGTGGCCGGCTGCCCCATGACTACGCCACGCCCGTCGCGGTCGACCAGTCTCATGGTGCCGGCGACACTCTCAGCGAGGCCTCCGGCTCCGCCGATCGCGAGGACGGGGAGCGTCAGCGGTCGTGTCCTACGCTGCTGGTCCTAGGCGCTGTGGTGCCGAGGGCTCGGTACCCCCCGAAGCTGCCCCGCAGAGCGTCGGGCTGGGAGGCGAGAATCCGGACGTAGCAGTCGACGACGTAGTCGGGGAGTTTTCGTAGGGCCTTGGTGGCGAACTGCCGGCCGAACTAGATACCTTCGCGTCCCCGGACGAGTGAGCGCGCTCGAACAGCTCAGCCTCGCCGAGTTCATCACCTCCGGCGCGTACGGCCGTCACGTCCGCTCCTCCCGGCTGCGCTACCGGCGCCGCCGCGACGCCCTCCCCGCCGCCGTCTTTACCGGCGCCCCGGAGGTGACGGTCACCGGCATCGCTGCGGGCCTGCACGCGGTGCTGCGCCTGCCGAGGGGCATGGAACAGTCGGTGGTCCAGGCCGCGGCCTGGCAGGGGCTGGCCCTGCACGGCCTCGACTGATCGGGGCTGAGGGTGGTCTTGGTGCCCTTGCACTCGAAATCCTCGTAGACATCGACATAGGCATCTCGCCTGACCGGCGAACGAACGCCCCCCTTCCCCGGCGTGCCCAACGCGATCTGAGGAAGAACCATGCTCCATCTGTGCTGTCTCAGCGACGACAGCCTCGCCACGCTGGTGGTGAGCAGTCCGCCGCAGAACCGCATCGCCCAGCAGGGGACCACGAACTCACCGAGGCGCCGAGCGCCTTCGGCCGCAGCAGCGCCCCGGCGGGCCTCCTGCGCAGCAAAGGCCCGAATTCAACTCCGGCGGTGACGGTCCCGTGGGAGCTGACCGACTTCCGGACGAGGCCCGGCGCTCTGCGGCCCTGGAGTGGTTCCGGTAGAACCTCCGCCCTTTCCCAGCTCTCTTCCTCACCCCTCACCCCCACCCAAAGGAAAGATCATGAGCTTTGCCTACTCGTCGATTCGGGCCCGTCAGGAGAACGGTGTCCTGTTCGCCACCCTCGATGCCGGCCCCCTGAACCTCATCGGTGTCAACCTCGTCCGTGACCTCGTCTCGCTCGTCGAGACACTGCACACCGACCCGGGCGACGTGCGGGTCGTCGTCATCGACAGCGCCTCGCCCGAATTCTTCTCGGCGCACGTGGACCTCACGGCGATCCCGCAGTACACCGCAGAGGCCGCCAAGGCCGGCGGCCCCGGTGACGCCTCGCTCGGCATGTTTCTGTACAAACTGGCGCACGTCCCGGTGATCACCATCGCCAAGGTGCGCGGCAGGGCCCGCGGCGGTGGCAACGAACTCGCCCTGGCCTGCGACATGATCTTCGCCGCGCGCGAGAACGCGGTCTTCGGGCAGTTCGAGTCGGGCACCGGCGCCCTGCCCGGCGCCGGCGGAATCCAGCACCTGACCCGGCGGCTGGGCAGAACGCGTGCCATCGAGGCCATTACCGGTGCCGACGACTTCGACGCCGATCTCGCAGAGCGCTACGGCTGGATCAACCGCGCCCTGCCCGACGTGGAACTGGACGGCTTCGTCGAGCGCCTGGCCAAGCGCATCGCCGGATTCCCACCCGCGGGGGTCAAGGCCGCCAAACGCGCGATCAACGACCTCACGCTGCCACAGCCGGCGAATGTCCGCTCCGACTCGGCCACGTTCCTC
Organism: Streptomyces filipinensis; assembly: GCF_014649495.1. Classification (GTDB taxonomy): domain Bacteria; phylum Actinomycetota; class Actinomycetes; order Streptomycetales; family Streptomycetaceae; genus Streptomyces; species Streptomyces filipinensis. The sequence continues at coordinate 60,312 of NZ_BMTD01000034.1, forward strand.
AGCCTGGTCGCACTGCCCGAATCTCGCGAGCGCCTGGACTACCTCGCGAACCGGGGCCTCCAGACGCCTGGTGACCTCGAACGCGACCTCGGCAAGGCCGTGGCGGAGTTCCCTCGCTGACAGCGCCAGCGGCTGCCTCGTCGCAGAATCAGCACCTTCTCGGCGAGTGTGATGACCCCACATGGGCTAGACGCAGGACCCTGCGGGCCTCATCTTCGCCGCCGACCCGACAAATCCGGTCAGCGCCAAAGTCGGGGGGCGCTGCGAACGGTGAGGTCGGCGATCGTCGTGTGCGTCGAAGGCTGGACGTCCGCGCCCTTCCGTCTCGTCGCTGGAAGGACGCGGTGACCGATCCCGACCGTGCAGAGGTCCGATACACCCTGGGATATCGCGCCCGGCTCGCTCCCGGCCGTGGGGCACGCCCAGACCATCGAAGGCGGCGTGCGATGCGTGGACGCCTTCGGCTACACCGACTTCACCGAGGACCTGAAGAAATTCGACATCCCCACCCTGGTGGTGCACGGCGACGACGACCAGGTCGTGCCCATCGACGCCACCGGCCGCAAGTCCGCCCAGATCATCCCGGACGCCGAGCTGAAGGTGTACGAGGGCAGCTCCCACGGCATCGCGATGGTGCCGGGCGACAAGGAGAGGTTCAACCGGGACCTGCTGGAATTCCTCAACAAGTAGCAGCCGACCCTGCCAGCCGCAGGGTCTTGCTCGCCTTCGCCCAGGACGACGA
>NZ_BMTD01000035.1 GCF_014649495.1 Streptomyces filipinensis
CCCGCGGAGCGGGACCCCCAGCGCTGCGCGCTGGGGAAGGGAGCCGCCTCGCTGCGCTCGGCGGGCCCGGCTTCGCCGGGCCACGGCCGGCCCTTCGGGCCGGGTTCCTGCGCTTCGCTCCGGAACAGGGGTTCAGGGCTTCGCCCTGAACGGCCCGCTTCGCGGGCATTGGTGACCCCGTTTCACGGGGTACGGGCCTTCGGCCCGTTGGGGCGGGTCCGCTTCGCTCCCCCGTCCCAGGGTCCTTCCGGCCGGTTCGCTTCGCTCTCGGATGAGTTGAGCCCGCTACGCGGGCGGGAGAGCCCTTCGGGCATCTCCAGGTTGAACAAGCCCGCGTAGCGGGCTCGGGATGCCTATAAGAAGTAGCGAGATCTGTTTCTGCTGGTCAGAGCGATGTGAGGCCGAAGATATGGCAGTGCAGGAGTGCCATATCTATGGAGGATGTGGCAGTAGTTACTGCCACATCTCCTTCGATCCGTTGCACTACTGCTACCAAAGTACCCAACTTCCGTTGCAGTAGCGCAACCAACGAGAGTCACGGCAGCTCTCACCAAAGGCCTTTGGTTGCACTACTGCAACCAAAGGCTCCATGCGCCCCTCCAGAGCTGATGGTCACTCAGCGCGATGCCGGAGAGGGGCCACGGCGTCGGCATTCCAGGTGAGCTTGGGACGGTGAGTGCATCAGACGGAAGTTGTCCTCCTGTGACGTCCACCGAGTCAATTCGGTGAGCAAGTCGGTGAGCTCCCGAGCCGATGATCGAAATGAGGATGTGGCAGCCCTGCACTGCCATTTCTCGACCTTTCGTTGCGCTACCGGCACGTTATCCGTGGCAGTAGCGCAACGGTGGGCTAGGCTACTGACTGCGACTCAGGACAACGAGGGGCCCCGAACGATGAGCTCAGGTACCAACCCCGCATTCCCTCTCCCGGGGAAGCCGACTCGACGGCGTAGGCCGCTACCCACAACAGACCTACCCGTACCGGACATTGCCCCGCGGGCGAGTCAGCAGATCGATGTCCCTGCCGGCCACGGCGCCTACGTCTACCCGCTGGCGACCTCAACCGCCTTCATCGGCGGCTCCTACAGCATGGACTCGCTCACCTTCATGCTCTGGGCCTCCAAGCACTACGCCGCCTCCGAGGACCGGTTCATCCTCGTGGTCCTGGTCGCCTTGATCGGTTCCCAGGACATCGGCGGACACATCACCAAGAAGCAGGAAGAGATCGCCGAGCACCTCGGATACAGCCGTCGACACGTCGGGGGAGCTCAGCGCCGGCTGATGGCAGATGGCGTGCTTCGACGGGTCCGGCGGGGCGTCTACCAACTCGTCCCCTCAGCAGTCCTCCGCGGGGGAACGCGTAAAGTGCCAGGAGCCAGAACCGAACGCGTGCAGCAACTGGACCTCCTCCGAGAGATCCTCCAGGACCCAGACGCACCCGCCGCGTTCAAGGCGATGGCCAACGGCGAACTGCCGGAAGACCCCCACGACGGGGAGAAGGGAAGGGCCGCCGAATGACCACGGCCGCAGCCGAGCACGGATCAGCAACCCCGCTCCCGCGCCACCAGCAGGCAGCTGGGTACATTTCCTACGACGGTCTTGACTACGTTCCCAGGCTTCCGCCGACCAGCTACACGCTGCTCCTTCACATGCTCAACCGACAGCAAATCGGCGGCCTCGTCCGAGCCACCCACGAAGAACTCGCCGAAGGCGTGGCCATGGACCGCGGCGTTATCAGCCGTGCCATGGCCTACCTCGTAGCAGCCCGCCTTGTCCGAGTGAAGGGCCGCGGCAAGCTCCAGATCCACGCCATGCTCGCCAAGCACGAATCAGCCCAACATCGCTACGACGCCATCACAGCCCTCCCCATCGAAGAACGCCTCGACGTTGGCCACTTCGAAGAGGAGTACGAACGACGCTTCGCGCTGCACCAGCAGGAGAAGGCCGAGAAAGCAGAGAAGCGGAAGACCAGCACCGCCCGCGGCCACCTCCGCAGCGTCACCTGACCCAGATCCTCCTTGTGGACGGCACCGGGGCCACGGGCTGTCAGAGGGCTGAGGGCCCCTCCAGCGGGCGCGGAGAGGCCCTCAGCACCCGACGCGGGCGGACCGGTCAACCGCGCGCGGCCGTCTTCGTCCGCTGCGCGGCCAGGGCCGTGCAGCGCAGGCCCCCCTCGGGGTGCCACTCCATCACTGGGTCAGCGTCCTGCCCGTGTTGCTGGCACCAGCTCACCGTGGTCACCCCGCCGCAGGCGAAGCGACGGCATACGCAGTTGTCGCCCGGGGCCACGTACGCCACCCCGTGATGCACCAGTCCGCCCGTCGCCCCCTCTGAGGCGGCGCCCCGCAGGCCAGCCGGCCACGCCAGCGTGACCCGCAGGCCGCCCGACCCAGACCGGAACCGGTCGATCACCTGCACGCGGCCCGGCACCGCCAACGGCCCCGTGCCCGGGGCCGTCAGCCGGCGCACTGATGCCCCGAACTCCCCCGCCGCCAGCTCGGCCAGGGCGTCGGCGTCCGTGTCGGTGGACGCCGGAACCGGTGCGTACCCCCCCTTGAGGTCGGCCAGCACCAGCGAGGCGACCGTGGGCCCCGTGGGTACCCCGATCTTGTCGTGGGCCAAGAGCCAGGCGACGACCTGACGGGGGTCGAACTGGGTTGGGGAAGTCGGGGCCGCGAGGTCACGCGTGGCGGCCGCGCCACCGGCGGCGCGGCTTTCTGCCACGCGCAGCTGCATCGGGCGGGCCCGGGCCGTGGTGGCACGGGCTAGCCCCAAGGCCGTGAAGTTAACGGGTCTCGTGGGGTTGTCCAGGGGCCTGTAGGTGGGGGTTTGGCCGGACATGAAGCTTCACGCGCATGCCTGATCAGCGGCACTCGTGAACACCCGACGGCCCTCGCCCTGCGGTGTAGGGCCTGGCAGCGCTCGCGGGTGGAGCAGCATGGGCAATGGGCTGCCGCCCTTGGCCAGTCCGACCACTGGAAGACGGCCGGCCCAGAGGCCGGCATGCCTATCCGTGTGTCTCAGAACGGGTCACCTGAGGGCTGTGAGGGGCAGGCCGAGATGGTGGAGGCGGTTGGTGAAGTCCGAGGGGCCGGTGAAGAGGCGGGCGTGAAGTCCGGTCGTGGCAGCGGCGTGGACGAAGGTGGGCTCGTCGTCGAAGTAGGCCAGGCGCTGGGCGGGGATGCCCATACGGTCCGCGGCGGCCTGGAAGGCGTGGGGGGAGGGCTTGTCGACGCCGAGGCTGGCGGAGGAGAAGACATGGTCGAAGGTGATGTTGTGGTGTTCGAGGTCGGCGGGGAGTGCGTCGGTGCAGTTGGACAGGACACCGACGGGCATGTGGCAGCGGATCTGGTCGAGGAGTTCGACCATGGTGTTGTCACGTTCACCGCGGTCGGCACGCCAGGGGCCGAGGTTCTGGTACACGGCGGGGCCGAAGTCGTCGGCGAGGCGGTCGGCGACGTTGTCGGCCCATTCCTGGTCGGTGAGGAGGCCGACGCGGGCGGCGCGGTAGGTGGGGTGGTCGTAGGCGTAGTGGCTGATGGTGCCGGGGGGCAGGCCGGCGAGTCGTTCGCTCTGCCGGGCGCCGGTGTTGTGCCAGTGGCGGAAGAGGCCGTTCATGTCGACGAGCAGGCCTTCAATGCGGTCGGTCACGGTGGACTCCTTGCTGAAGGGGCCGGGGTTACGGCGTCTGGTGGGCGGTCGCGTAGAGGTTGAGGTAGTGGTCGGTGGTGCGCGCCCAGCTGTAGGTGTTCTCGACGTGCGTGCGGGCGTTGGTGGCGCGCCGGGCGAGTTCCTGGCGGTCGCCGAGCGCGGCGGTGAGGGTGTGGGCGAGGTCGTCGGGGCTGTCGGGGGGGATGAGCCAGCCGGTGGCGTGGGGGCCGGTGCCGATGATGGTGCGGGCGGGGCCGCCGGTCGCTGTGGCGATGGGCGGGGTGCCGCAGGCCATCGCTTCGAGGTAGACCATGCCGAACGGTTCGTTGACGGCCGGGGCGACCATGAGGTCGGCGGTGTTGAGGCCGGTGGGGAGTTCATCGTGGCCGCGCCAGCCGAGGAAGTAGACGTCGTCGGCGATGCCGAGGTCGGCCGCGATGTCGGCGGGGTGGCGGCCTTCGTACTCGCCGGGGTAGCCGCCCCACATCAGCAGGGCGGGCGCGGGGTTAAGGCGGGTGCGGGCGGCGGCGAAGGCCCTCAGGAGGACGGGCACGCGCTTGAAGTCCAGGAACCGCCCGACCCACAGCAGCAGCGGGCGCAGTTGTCCGTGCTCGTCGTGGAGGCGGTCGAGGTCGCGTTCGGTGTAGCGGATGCTGCCGGGCTTTTCGCCTGGGGCCCAGCCCTGGGGATCGGTGACGAGCCAGCGGCGCAGGTGCTCAAGCAGGACGGCCGGGTCGAGGCGGTGGGGCTGGAAGGTGTGGGTGTCGACGCCGTTGGGGACGACGGACGGTGCGCTGCTCAGGTGCAGCAGTTCGGTGGCGAGCTTCTGGTCGTGGTCGGAGACCGTGATGAGGCGGCCTGCGTGGGCGGCGGCCTGGTGCAGCCGGCGGATCCAGTGCTCGGAGTGGACCCACTTCTCCCAGGCGGTGTTGGCCAGGAGGCTGGCGTCAGGGTCGGTGAGGTCGGCGGTTTTGGCGATGCGTGCGGCTTCGGTGTGGCGGTGGGGGTTGCTGCTGTGCAGGAGGTGGGCCAGGTCGGTGAGGGAGGTCTGGGCGCGCTGGGCGAGTCGGGTGCGTTCCTGCATGCCGGCCAGGAGCTTGAGTTCGGTGCCGTGGAGGGTAGTGACGCGGGGGATGCCTCGGTAGGCGGTGTGGGCGCTGGTCTGGAGGTGGCTGAGGTGGTGCAGGTGCAGGAGGGTGGGGTGGGGGCTGCGGTGTGTGGTGAGGTGTCGGGTCCAGGCGCGGGTGAGGTGGTCGGCGTCGGCGGGCGGGACGGCGCTGTAGAGCGGGTCGGGGCAGTGGCCGCGGTCTTCGTAGGAGGGGTGGAACGGCCAGCGGGCGGCCTGGGGGTTGTCGCCGCGCTCGAACGCGGCCCGGGCGTCGTTGTGGTCGTAGGGGTGGAGGTCGAGGCCCTGGTAGAAGGCGGGGGCGTGGGAGGGGTCGCCCGGGGCGCCGAGGGATCCGGCGTGCAGGCGGGTGGTGATGCCGCGGGAGTTGAGTTCGCGCAGGTGGTAGCGGACGACCTGGGCGCTGCCCCCCCGGGGCCAGAACTGGATGGCGGTGTCTACGACCATGGGGTGGTTGGTGATCGGCATGGGTGCTCCCGTCGGGGTGGTCAGGGGCGGGGGTCGATGATCAGCGGCTCGGCGCCGGCGAGGCGTCCCTGCCAGTAGGTTTCCTGGGGGTCGCGGGGGGCGCGGACGGTGAGCGCGAGGACCTGGGCGAGGTTGTGCCGGTCGCGCAGCGGGACCGGTCGGCCGAGGTGGAGGATGCGGGTGCCCGCATCGAGGGTGAACGCCAGCCCGGGCAGTCCGATCTTCGCGAGGCGTTCCTCGACCTGGGTGGCGGTGACCGGTTCGCGGTGGGGAACGGTGCGCAGGCAGAGGTCGCGCTGGGCGGTGGGGCAGCGGTTGGCGGCGAGGCAGGTGGGGGTGTTCCACACCCCGGCGCGGTCGCTGCGGCCCAGGACGTAGGCGAGGGCGCAGCTGTTGGTCTGGAAGAAAGGGTGGCTGGCGTAGCGGTCGGGGAGGGCGTGGAGCCAGTCCCAGGTGGGCCGGGGCCAGACGGAGTCGGCGGCGCGCGGGTCGATGCCCGGGTCGGCGAGGGCCGGCCACAGCTCGGTGATCTGGTCCATCGCCGTGGGCTTGACCTTCGTGCCGACGGCGACGGTGCAGGCGGCGTAGCGGACGGCGAGGTCCATGACGTGCTCGATGGCCTCGGGGGTGCTGTTCTGCGGGAGGGCGGGCCGCCAGTAGTGGATGACGGGGATGTCGGCGGCGTGCAGGTGGGGGAAGTTGTCGCGCAGCGCGGTGTGGTTGATGCCGCGCTCGATGTCGGGGCCGAGGCCGGAGTAGCTGAGGTAGACCAGGATCGGCAGGTCGGCGGCGCGATTGCGGGCGATGCATTCCACGACGTCGTCGGGGATGGCGCACTTGGTGATGATGCAGACCGGGTTGCGGACGGTGGAGGCGCCCAGCAGGTCCAGGAGGGCGGTGAGGTGGGCGCGGGTGACCGGGGTGGCCAGGGCGTCGGTGCAGGTGTAGAGGGCCAGGACCAGCGCGGGGTGGTAGTAGCGGTGCGCGAGGAGCTGCTCGACGGTCTCCTCGGGCGTGGCGAGGACTGCGGGTTTGACGCCGGTGAGTCCGAGGTCTTGCAGGTAGCAGTAGCGGCACACCTTGTTGCAGCCCTGGATGGGGTTGACGACCATCCAGGTGTCGTGCTGGTCGTGGGTGGGCTCGTAGCGGGGCGGGATGAGCGGCATGGGTGCTCCCTTGGGGCCGCTCGCGGTGGGCGGCGGCCCGAAGGGAGCGGCGGATCAGCTGGTGCTCGGGGTGGTGTGGGGGGCGCTGGATTCGAGGGCGAGCTTGCGCAGGATGGGCCCGTACTCGGGGTGGGCGAGGGCGGTGGCCATCTGCGCGACGAGGTAGTCGGCCGGGTTGCCGGTGTCGTACCAGCGGCCGGAGATGACCTGGCCGTAGACGGCCCGGGTGGTGGCGTAGGCGTTGATGGCGTCGGTCAGGTAGATCTCGCCCTGGCGGTGCTCGTACCAGCGGCGGGTCTGTTCGCGGAGTTCGTCGATGATCGCGGGGGTGATGACGTAGCCGCCGATCGCCGCGTAGGCGGAGGGGGCGTCGGCCGGCTTGGGCTTTTCGACCAGGCCCGTGATGCGCAGCAGGCCCTCGCCGAGGTCTTCCTTGACGACGGGGACGCCGTAGCGCTGGGACTCGGCCGGTGCCATCGGCATCAGGGCCAGGACGGGGCAGTTGGTGCTCTCGTAGGCGCGGATGAGCTGCTGGGCGCGGGGGACCTCGGCGACGAACACGTCGTCGGGCCAGAGCACGAGGACGGGTTCGTCGCCGAAGGAGCGGGCGGCGTTCAGGACGGGGGTGCCGTTGCCGTAGGGGCCGTGCTGGTCGAGGTAGGTGATGTGGCCTTGGCGGGCCAGTTCACCTACCTCTTCCACCGCGTCCGCGTACTCCTTCTTGCCGTCCGCGCGCAGTTGCTCGACCAGGGTCGGGTTGGGGCGGAAGTGGTCCTGGATGAGGCTCTTGCCGCCGGAGACGACGATGGTGATGTCGGTGATGCCGGAGGCGACGAGCTCGCGGACGGTGTGCTCGATGACGGGCCGGTCACCGACGGGGAGCATCTCCTTGGGCGTGGCCTTGGTCAGCGGCAGGAGGCGGGAGCCGAGTCCGGCGGCAGGGATCACGGCCCTGCGGATCGTCGGGTTCGCGGGCATCGGGAGCTCTTTCCGTCGGTGGACCGGTGCCGCACCGGCCGGCGGGGCACCCTCCGACGCTACCAACGCCCCTCGCGCCCCATCGCTGGCCGCCCGGGCGGCGCACCGGTGTGGTCAGGAGCAGAGGAAGGAGCCGGTGTACTTCGTCACCGCGAAGTAGCCGTTCTCCTTGATCGCCTGGGCGACCTGCTCGGCGACGCGTTCGCGCAACTCGGCGAAGAACGCCTCGTCGAGGCGCTCGTCGGGCTCGGAGGAGGCGCAGCAGTGGTTGTGGCCGACCTGGTAGAAGCGCAGGAACGGGGCGGGGTCGGTGAAGCGGAGCTGGTCCTGCCACGTGACCCTTTTCACGGTCTCGAAGTGGGCGGAGAGCTGCGCGGCGCCGTTGTCCAGGGACAGCCGGCCCTTGGGGGTGGCCTTGAAGAGGTAGGCGGGGGCGTTCATCGCCTTCAGGGCGGTGAAGTGGACCTGGTACATCTCCAGCATGCTGTCGGGTCGGTCCGTGGTGAGCTGGAAGATGCCGCCGGGGCGCATGACGCGGCGAACCTCGGAGAAGCAGCGGTCGAGGTCGGGCACGTAGTGGATCATGTAGTTGGCCATGACCCGGTCGAAGGAGTCGTCGGCGAGCATCGACAGGTCGTCGGCGCTGCCCTCGGTCCACGTGCACGGGGTGGCGGTGCCGTGCATCCGGGCCCGGGCGGCCTCCAGGACGGCCGGCGCGACGTCGAGGCCGGTGATCGTCCCGTCCGCGAGGTGCGGGCGCAGGTGCTCCAGGACGAAGGCGTTGCCGCATCCCAGGTCCAGGAGGTCCTCCTCTCCGGTGAGGGCCAAGTTGTTGATCATGTGGCCGACCATGGACGTCGGGTTGGTGCGGAAGCGGTTGTGGACGTCCTGCTTGACGTCCAGCATCCGGGTGTCGTTGAAGAAGCGCTCGCGGGCGGTCTCCATGGAGAACTCGAAGTGCTGCTCGGGGATGACCTCCTTCGCGAGGGCGTCGAGGGCGGCGGTGCGGAAGTCGGTCTGGCTCATGACAGGTCTCCTTGACTCGTTCTGTTTCAGGGGTGGGTGAGCGGTGCGGGCCACTTGGTGCCCACGTACTTGTGGGGCAGCAGGCGGCCCAGCGGGGTCAGGGTGTCTTCGGGGTGGGGCAGGACCACCGAGATGTGTGGGGCGTGGTCCAGGAGGAGCTCGCGGCACAGCCCGCACGGGGGCACGATCCGGGCGATCGGCGGTTCAGTGGGCTTGGGGAAGCGGACGGCGGCCACCGCGAGGAGGCCGGCGCTGGTGACCAGGCGGGCCGCCGACAGGGCCCCGGCCTCCGCGCAGACCGCCGCACGCCCGACCATCGCGTCCACGTGCAGGCCCAGGTGCAGCCGCCCGTCGGCGTCCACGACCGCGGCCGCGATCTGGTGGCGGGCCAGCACGTAGCGGTCCCGGATCGCCTCGAACGCCGCTGCCACCAGGTCGCGGGCGACAGGGTCGCTGTAGGCGGCAGCCGGGTTCGGGACGTCGTTGGCCCTCATCAGGCCGCCGCCCTTGCCGCATCCAGGTGGATCTTGGAGGGCTGCGGGCCGCGCGACCCCTGGTACTTCCCGTCGTAGAGGACGATGTCGCCCTGGACCCGGAAGAACGCCACCTGCCCGAGCCGGTCGCCGACATGCACCCGCAGCGGCTTCACCGAGTGGAACTGGAAGGTTGTCTGGCCGATAGAGCCGATGTCGATGAGCTCGGCCGTGCAGTGGCTGAACAGGCCCAGCCGGGCTGCGCCCGACCGGCTGCTGATCCTCGGTACGTAGTGGTTGCTGCCGAGGACCTCTACGCTGGAGCCGAGGTAGACACGGTGCGGCTCCAGCACGAACCCGTTCTTGGGGATCTCGACCTCGACGTAGGGGTTTTCGGCGCGGGTGTCGAGGACTTCGCCGGTGTAGTAGGCCAGGGTCGGGCCCAGCGTCAGGTCGTAGCTGTTCGGCTGAACCTGGGCGGAGTGGAAGGGTTCCAGAACGAGGCGGCCGCGTTCGCGCTCGGCAATGATGTCCGGTCCGGTCAGGATCACGGGAGGTCTCCTCAAGCGTGAGACAGGACGGCCGGGGCCAGCAGCCCCGGCGGGGGAACGGTGGCTTCGTCGATCCGGCCGAACCGGCCGGTGTACGGCAGCCGGCCGCTGGTGGCGGCCCAGAAGCTGACCTGGCCGATGACCCGGTCCGCATAGACGCGGACCGGCTGAACGGCCTTGAACTCCAGCGTCCAGTGGTGGCAGGCACCGATCTGCCCCAGGTCGGCGGCGTACTGGACGAACAGCCCCAGCCGTCCGACAGAGGACCGACCGATCAGCGAGGGCACGAACTCGGTGCTGCCGATCGTCTCCACCGTGGTTCCCAGGTACACCCGGCCGGGCATCAGCACGATCCCCTCCTCGGGGATCTCGACCTCGTCCAGGTCGAGCTGCCCGTGGGTGTCGGCCGTCCCAGCGCGGTGGGTGCGCAGCACGGGCCCGAGTCGGTAGTTGTAGGAGACGGGGTTGACCTGGGCAGGGGTGAACGGCTCGATGGTCAGCGCGCCCAGGTCGCGCTGGCGCTGGATCTCGGGGCCGGTCAGGATCACGCGATCAGCTCCCGGGCCAAGGCCGCGAGGCGCTCGCGGTACTCGGCGAGGTCTCCGGCGTTGTCGATCCGACGCCACGGCTCTACGTTCGGCGGCACCTCCGTGGGGTGGTTCTCGTCCCCCGCGCTCAGGTCGCCGCGCGCCTGCCGGCGGGACTGGCGCAGGGCGGCCGGCGCGTAGATCTCCACGAGCCGGAACCCGAGCCTGGTCACGGTGTCCGCGTCGGGGGCGCGCAGGTCGTCACACAGCAGCAGCGCCTTCGGGCTCTCCGCCTCGGCCCGCCGGACCCGGAAGGTGAACGGACCGGTCAGCGCGTCCGGGTTGATGCGGCGCATCTGGGTGCCAAGCAGGTTCAGGAGGTGACCGTCCTGCTGGGTGTCGTTGGTCAACGGCCGCCCGGCCAGCGCGTAGATGGTGCGCTGGGCCTCATAGAGGGGCTCCGCCAGGCGCAGGCGGACGACCTCGACTCTCTCGGAGGCGAGCTCCTGGGTCAGTACCTGCGCCGCGGTGCTCTTCCCGGCGCCGGGCAGCCCATACAAGGCGATCTTGGGCATGACAGGCCTTCCTTTCTGCTGATCGCTGATGGCGGTGCGGGCGACAGGCCGTCGAATGACCCGAGGGCGGTGAGATGGGCACGACGCCCCGGGGGGGCAGAGTCGCCACGGATCGCGCAGCCCGGCGGTATCCGGGTCACGCCCTGTCGATCTGGGCCGCGCACCACCAGGTTCGGCCTCGGAACGTGCCAGGAAAAGATGTTGGGGGTTGCCGTGGGTTGCCCGGCGGTTGCTCCCCGTTGCCTCGCGAGTGCTTCAGTCTTCCGGTCCGCTTCCTTCGGGCGGGACACTGAGGGTTCTGGTCCTGGAGAGGTAGAGCGCCCGTGATCACAGCCACCGCTGTCCAGCCCCACCCGCTCAGCACGCTTCTGTCCCGCCACGGCCTGACCGCCGCCGCCTACCTCAAGCGGGTGGCCGACCGCCATCTGGCGCTCGGTTTCGGCGCGATGGCGCATCGCAAGGAGAAGGTCACCCGCTGGACACGCGAGGGCGTCACGCCGGAGAAGAGCGCCCTTTTGGCGATCGCCAGCCTGCACGACATCGACTTCGCCGACGTGGACCGCTACGGCTGGCCCGGCTTCCTGCTGCTGGCCCTTGACGACGACCGGACCGTGCTGGAGTCGCCGTGGACTGCGGCGGGTACGGTCACAGCACTAACGGAAGTAGGAGGGCCTGTGAAGGACCGCCGCGGCTTTCTGATCGCCTCCACCGCAACGCTGGCCTCCGCCCTCGCGCAGTGGCTCACAGCCGAACCCGCCCTCGCCATCGGCGACCGCGGCCGCAGAGTCGGCGCCGAGGCCGCCGCCCTGTTCGACGTACGACTCGATGCCCTGCGGCACCTCGACGACACCGTCGGCGCCGGACAGGTCTACGACGCCGCCGTGCTCGAACTGCGGCTGGTTGCCGACCTCCTCAAGAACGCCTCCTACAGCGAAGCCACCGGCCGCCGGCTCTTCGCCAGCGCCGCCGAGGCCTCACGCCTGGCCGGGTGGTGCGCCTATGACGAGGGCCGCCACGCCGCCGCCGAACGGCACTTCGTTGCCTCTCTGCGTGCCTCCAGCTCCGCACAGGACCCCACCCTGGGCGCGGTGACCCTCGCCTTCTGGGCGAACCTCCGCTACAACGCCGACGATTCCCACGGGGCCCTTCACCTCCTCGACGGCGCGCTCGCAGACCGGCGCAAGATCTCCTCGCCCCGGGTGAAGGCGATGCTCCACGCCCGCGCCGCCCGCGCCCACTCCAAGGCCGGCGAACCCCTCTCGGCCTGGCGCCAGGTCGACGCCGCGTTCGACGCGTACGCGAAGGCCGATGCTCCCGACGCAGACCTGGCGTCGATGTACTGGATCAACCACGGCGAACTCCACCAGGTCGCGGCCAGCTCGGCCCTTAGCCTCGGCGAGCCCAGGCGGGCCCTGGAGAACTTCCACGCCGCCCTCACCCACGCCGACCCCTACGACACCGACCGCGAGGCGCGCGGCGCCGTGATCTACCAAGTTCGCGAAGCCGAAGCCCACCTCGCTCTCGGCGACGTCGACGCCGCCCTCGACCTCGGCCACCAGGTCATCCACACCATGGGCGGCATCGACTCGGCCCGTACCACCAGCACCCTTGACGAACTCCGGGGACAACTCACCGGCCACCGCCACGTCCCCGCGGTAGCCGACTTCCTCAACTACGCGGCCTGAGCCGCCTCAGCTAGATGTACGTCAGTACCTCAGGCGGGCCTGCGGCTTCGGTCAGCTCCGACCAGTCCGCCGCCGTACCGGCGCGTTCGGCCCCTGCACGGCGGCGGTGCAACGCCGTGCAGCGGATCCCGCCGCCGACGTGCCACTCCATCGCCGGCGCGATGCCACCGTGCTCCTCACACCAGACCGCCACAACCAGCCCGCCGCAGTCCTGCCGGCGGCACGCGCACTCCTGGCCCGGCCGGACGTACGGCACACCGTGGCGCGCCACCCCCGCCGAGCCCTCAGTAGCGGCGCCCCGCAGACCGGCCGGCCAGGAGAGCGTCACGTGCAGGCCGCCCGACCCCGGCTGGAACCGTTCCACCAGCCTCACGTCGCCCAGCACCGCCAGCGGCCGCGTGCCCGGTACGGTCAGCCGGCGCACCGACGCCCCCCACTCCCGGCCCGTCAGGCCGTGCAGCGCCTCGGCGTCCTCCTCAGTGGACCAGCCGGACAACCGGTCTTCCCTCTCGGCATCGTCGGCCAAGAGCAGGTGCGGGTCCTCGATATGAAACCGGTGCGTGCGGCCACCGGAGAGGGCCACAACGAGCGAGGCCGTCGGGGCCTCCGCAGGAACGGCGATCTTTGCGTGGGCCAGGAGCCAGGCGACCACCGCGCGCCGGTCGAACTCCGGATGGACGTGCGTGCCGCCTGCGGGGGCCGGGAAGTCGCTGTGCCGGCGCCGCCAGCACGCCACCGCGGCCCGGCCCACCCGGGCCATCCGCCCCACCTCCGTTAGCAGCACCCGGTCCGCTTCCCTGTCCACGGGGTCGAGGGCGGCGAGCGGGGAGCGACGGCCCGCCGTGATGGTGCGCACGGCCCGCCAATCCACGTAGGGCCGGATCACTTCCAACAGCGCGATTTCTCGGGCGTCGTAGAGAGAGACCGTGGTCACCCCACCGTGGTGCTTGTAGTCCACGTCCACGGAGGTGACGGGGGACAACCACCCCAGCCGACCGACGATCAAGTCGAACTCCGTGCGTCGCACACCAAGCCGCTGTGCGGCCTGGTCCGGGCCCAGAGGCACGTGCCGGTCGAGGAGAGCGGGCAGATCCCGGCGGCGGGCGAGGACGGCCACCTGGTCCGGGTGGACGTCGGGGAACTCGGCCTCTCCGCCGAGGTAGACCAAGAGACCGGCGTTGACGAGGTGGCCGACCGCCGAGGCGGTCACCCTCGGCCGGCGGATCGGGAGCGGCACGCCCAGGGCCTCGGTCAGCCGGTCCGCCGCCACCCCGGCACCCATCGGGCCCCGCAGCGCTGCACGCACGGCCTCGGGGTCGGTGGCCTCCACCACCGCCCGCGACCACATCCCGGGGCCGGCATCCGGCGGCGGGACCAAGCCCGAGCCGGTAGCCCACCGCCATGCCGCTACCGGCACCCGCAGCCGGGACGCCGCCCCGTACACGTCGTAACTCTCACGAACCGAACGCACCACGGAACACACTCCGATCATCCATCGGCGGCCTGACCGTCAGGCCGCGCCGGAAACATGCCAAAAAATCCTGTTTGTTGTCAATGGCCCTAATTCTGGGGCGGGTTGGGAGCGCACCGCACAAGTCGCCTACGCGTACGCGAGGACCCGCGTCACCCGGACGGGTGCACCGCGGGCCCTCCGGCCGCCATGTCGACGGGATGCTGGCCGGTGACGCACCCCCGGTCCCGGGCCGCCTCGCGGGCGGCCCGGGAACCGGCCGCGGGCTAGCCGCGCGGGCGGCGGTCCCGGCGCTTGCGGCGGTGTACGGCAAGGCGCACGGCCTTGCCCAGTGCCCATGCCGCGCCCGACCACTGCGGCGCCCACGCGTCCACCGCCATCTGCCCCGCTTCGACGGCCAGTTCCACGGCCGCCCGGACCGCCCAGCGCCGGACGGTCGCCCTGCGAGGAGAGGCCGGCTCCTGGGGGCGCCCGCCCTCCTCCCGGCCGGACTCCCCGTCCACCGGCTCCCCAGCCATTTCAGCCATGCTCATGACAGCTCACTCCTCATACGAAAGTGCGGCCACCTCCTCCGGACGGAGGGGGATGGCCGCACTTTCGAACGCCGAGGGGTAAGCCCCGCAAGTCCACTAAAACCACAGGTCAAAGCAGTAGAGGGTGGGATTCGTGTGCGTGCTACACCACCGGACCCTTAGCCCTGCAACCCACCCGGATGTGATCCACGGCACCCCCCTGAGGCTGCCCGGACCGCCCCGCCCCCGTTGCTCACACCGCCCACGCCCTCAGGGGCGCCGCGGGCGGCTCGCCTCCCCGAAACCCGGCACATCCCCGGGGCCCATGTCCACGCGCAGCCGCTTGAAGCGCACCGGGTGGCGCCAGACGCCGCCGTGGTCGACGGCCCGGTCGGCGCTGATCTCGGCCACCGCGTCCGGGCGGACGAGGGTGACATCCAAGACGTCGCGCGAACCCCACGACGCGGCGAACTGCACTCCTTCCCAGGGGTGTCCGGGGCCGGCCGGGGCCAGATGCCCAGCGACCTGGCGGGCCTGCTCCGGGCGCAGCGTGGTGGTGCGGCCGACGGTGCGCAGCCGTCCGTCGGTGTCGTGGCGGCCGAGGACGAGGAGCTGGGGGTGGGTGAGGGTGCCGGTGATCGCGCCGACGATGGCTTCGCTGGTGTCTCTTCTTTTGATCTTGGTCCAGCCCCGGCGGCCCGTCAGGTAAGGCGCGCCCATCGGCTTGGCGACGATGCCTTCGAGGCCGGGGACGTCGGTCCAGGACTCCAGCCACTCCCGCGCCGTCGCCGTGTCGGTGGTCATGGGGCAGAGCGTCCATGGCGAGGTGAGTGCGCGGGCGGCGAACAGGACCTCCAGGCGGCGCCTGCGCTCTACGTAGGGAAGCGTGAGCAGTTCGGTGCCGTCGGCCATCAGGATGTCGAAGGCGACGTAGAGGGCGGGCAGGCGGGCCGCGAGGGCGGGGGCGTTGCGGGCGCGGGCGGCGGCGCGGCGTTGCAGGCCCTCGAAGGACAGGGCGCCGGCCTCCAGGTCCCAGGCGAGGACTTCGCCGTCGAGGACCAGGCCGTCAGGCAGCTGGGCGGCGGCGGTCACCAGGTCGGGGAACGCGTCCTGGACCAGGGCGCCGCGGCGGGTCTGGAGCAGCACCCGCCCACCCGGACGGTCCGGGGTGAACACGAGCAACCGGTGTCCGTCGAACTTGTACTCATACCCCAGACCCGGCCCGGAACGGGGCGGAACCGGGATCGTCTCGGCGGCCTGCGCCAGCATCGGCGCGACCGGCGGCCGTAGCACCACCGCCACCCACCTCCCATCCGGTCACACTGGCCCCGCGCCCAGCCTGCACCTTGCCTTCTCCCGTAGCCCCTGCAGGACGCCGGACGGCCGAGCGGCGACCGGGTGACCGGGACGGCGTGGCAAGGCTGTCCACTAGGCCAGAAAATCGAACATGAGATCTAATGGGAGTGACAGCCTCCGCACCCCAGAAGGAGCACTCTGTGACCACCCCCGCCTCCGCACCTGCCAGACCCCAGCTCGTCACCTGGGCACCCAGCCAGACCGGACCCTGCGCCCTCTGCCACGCCCCCACCTGCAAATACGGAGTCGGTGCCTCCCCCACCTGCCCGCGGTGCGCGGAAGCGCGGGCGGCGCAGTACCGGAAGTAGCACCATGTCCGCACCACCACCGGCCAGCACCTCGCGCCTGGACCTCCTGCGCTTCCTCGAACGCGTCCAGCTGCAAGACCTCCAGCGCACCCGCGACTGGATAGCCACCGAAGAACAGCTCATCGCCGCCCAGGGCGAACGCCGGCCCGCCCCTCCCCCGCCCGCGTGGCTCATCGAGCACGGGATCGGCACCGGCCGGCCGCCTGCGCGTGTGCACGTCGGCAGCTGCTGGGACACCCGCACCCGGTGCAAGCCCGCCACCGCCGACCAAGCCCGCCGGGCGCTGGCCGAGGGGGTCTCCGCGTGCCCGCACTGCCGCCCCGACACTGCCCTCGGAGTGCTGGACTGAGGTGTGGCCGCCTTGTCGCGCTGCTCTCTCACCAGTGGATGCCCAGCTCGTCGAGGGCGGCGATCTGCTGGGGGGTGAGGCGGCCTTCGCGGTTGCGGGCGCGTTGGACGCTGAGCCAGGCGTCGAGACGCTTGCCGTTGACGCTCGTGCCGTTGGGCGGGCGAAGGTGGCCGTGTGCGGCCTTGTACTGGCGGGCGTCGTCGAGGCGGGCCTGCCAGGCCTGATCGATCCGAACGTCGGCGAGCCCGAGGCCGGGAGTCCACTCGATGCCGAGTTCATTGAGCGCGGCAACACGCTCGGGCGTGAGGGTGCCGCGTTGGTAGGCGGCGCGCTGGTTGCGGAGCCATACAGACAGGTCGACTCCGGTGACGGTCGTGCCGGTCGGGGGGCGGAGGTGTCCGTGCTCCTGCTGGTAGCTGCGGGCAGCCTGGAGGGCTTGCTGCCAGCGGGCCCCCTGGGGCTCCCAGTCCAGTCCGAGTTCGTCCAGGGCTGCGATCTGCGTGTCACTCAGCTGCCCGTTGCGGCGAGCTGCGCGTTGTCTGCTCAGCCAGACGGTAAGGCTGCGGACTTCGGGGTTGTCGGAGGACTCCAGTGGCCTCAGGTGTCCGTGGCGGTCGTGGAAGGCGCGGGCGGCATCAAGGTGCTGGGCGAAGGAGTCGGCGGTGTAGGCGTTGGTGCGGGCGCGCTTGAGCCGCAGGCTCAGGGTGCTCGTGCTGAGGGCCAGGGCTTCCGCGAGTGCCTTTTGTTCGACGCCCGCTTCGACCAGGGCGAGGAGGGCTTCCGCGAGTGCCTTGCCGCGCTGGTGGGGGAAGGCGCGCAGGGCGGCGATCTCCTCGTCCGTGGGAGGGCGCTTCGGGGTGGCGGCGGTCCAGATCATGCCCAGGTCGTCCAGGGCGGTACGGCGTGCGGGATCCAGGGTGCGGGGTCGGCCGGAGGGGTCGGAGACGCTGCCGGCGGCCAGGGCCCGCTGGTAGGCGATGAAGTCACCGAGGTTGTATCCCTCGGCATCGGTGTGGTTGACGGGGACGGCGAGGTCGCCGTGGCGGTCGCGGTAGCGGCGGCACGCGGCGAGCCCGTCCGCGAAGCGGGCCTCGCGTACGTCCCAGATCATGCCCAGTTCGTCCAGCGCGCTCACGACGCCGGAGTCGACGTCACCGTGCGCGTAGCGGTTGCGGCGCGTCTTGAGGGCGCTGCCGAGCGGGTAGCCGTCGTCGGTCACGTGGGCCTGGGGCACGCGCAGGTGACCATGGGCAGCGTGGAAGGCACGGGCACGGGCGATCAGTTCCTCGTTGGCCTGCGCCCGGGTATTCCAGGTCATGCCGAGCCGGTCCAGGGCAGCGATCCGCTCGGGGGTCAGGCGTCCCGCGGCGTAGTCGCGGCGCAGCATGTTGATCCGCATACCGAGCCGGTAGCCGTCCTGGGTCCTGTAGGTCTGGGGGACGTCGAGGTGGCCGTGGGTCTCCCGGTAGACGCGGGCGTGACCAAGGGCTGTCTGGAAGCGGTACCAGTCGGGGTCCCAGATCATGCCGAGCCGGTCCAGGGCAGCGATGCGGTCGGCTGGCATCCAGCCCTTGCGGCGGTGTTGCCGGGCGTTTTGGATCCACCGCCCGAGCCGTCGCCCGTCGTCGCTGACGTAGCCAGCGGGGACGTCAAGGTGACCGTGCTGCTGGTAGTACACGGCGGCGGCACCAAGTCCTTCCCACCAGGGGGAAGCGCTCTGGCGTACCAGCAGCAGCTCGACCTGTTCGATGAGGTCCTGGCCGGCGCCCCAGGGCAGCTCGACTGTGATCTTCGACGGAAGGCCCGGGTTGCGGGACGTGTCCTTGCTGCGCTGGTTGTCCAGGGCGATGCCCAGGGGCTCGTCGTGCGCACGCAAGGCGCGGACGACCCGCCAGAGGGTGTCGTAGTCGCCGGGGTCCAGTTCGCCGATCTCGCCGTCCTGCTCGGGCACGATGAGCGGCACGATGATGGTGGACAGGCCCGGGGTGTCGGGGTGGGGTCGCAGGGTCCGGCCCACCGCCTGCACGATGTCCACCGCGCTGGACTTGGGGTGCGCGAACAGGGCAGCGTCGAGGGCCGGGACGTCCACGCCCTCGCCCAGGATCCGGGCGTTGGCGACCACGGACCACCCGCCGGCGGGAGGTAAGCGCAGGCCGTCGAGGATCCTGTCGCGCAGCTGGGGACTCATCTCGCCGTGGATTACGTGGGAGACGGGGGCGGGCAGGTCGGGGGCCAGACGGCGGGAGAGGCCGGGCAGGGAACGGGCGAACTCGGCCGCCTGCGCGACGCGGGAGTGAAATGACACCGCGCGCCGCACCCCGTACTTCTGGGCGGCGCGAACGAGTGCGGCCTGGGCGACGAGGGTCTGCATGGACGGCGCGCCCGGGCCTTCGACGTACTCGTGGGTCTTGTCGGCGAGCAGAGCGCGGGCCTCGCTCTCACGGATCCCAACGACGTAGAGGCGGTAGTCCTCCAGGTAGCCCTCGGCGATGCCGCGGCTGAAGGGATAGGTGTAGAAGACGGGGCCGAACACCGAGGTGTCGTCCATGGACAGGTGCCCCTGGGCGCTGGCGGCCGCGTCGACGCGCGGGGTGGCCGTCATGTACAGGCGCCGGACGGCGGGAAGGTAGCCGGGTTCGGTGACGCGGCGGATCACGAATTCGGGCCGCCCCGTCAGATGATGAGCCTCGTCCAGGATGAGGAGATCAAGCGTGGCCCCGGCCTGTTGCAGGCTTTCGTGGAGCCGGGGTGCGGAGATGTACGTGCACACGATGAGCCGCACCCCTGCCTCGGCGGGGCGGGCGAGCCACTCGGTGATGGTCTGCGGGTCGGTGGTGACCTGGGCGGGGATGTCCGGCAGGTGTGCGGGAGCGTCGGCGACGGTGTCGTCCGAGCACACGGCGAGCACGTCCAGCCCGGTCCCAGCGGGATGGAGTGCACGCCAGGTGGTGATGGTCTGGGCGACCAGGGCCAGCGAGGGCACAAGGACCGCGGCCAGCCCGCCGGAGGGCAGCAGCCGCATCGCGGACTGCTGCCCCATCAGGCTCTTCCCCGAGCCGCAGGCCGCGTGCAGCTGGCCCACTCCGCCGTCGGCGAGGCCTTCGGCGATCGCGGTCACGGCTTCGTGCTGGTACGGACGCAGCTCCACTGTCACTCCCCCGTCGTGGGCAGGGCGGCGTCGTCGCGGCGCAGCACCGCATCGATGACGGCGAGGGCCTGCGTACGGGACCAGGACCGGCACGCGGCCGCGAGCGCGGCGGCGTCGGGGACGACGTCCTCTTCGAGGTCTTCTACTTCGTAGGAGAGCAGCGTGCCGGGTGCTTCCAGCCAGGTCACGTCGACGACGGTGCCGCGCAGGATCCAGGCGAGGGTCTGCCAGTGGACGGCTGGCAGCGGGGGCAGGTCGCGCAGTTCGGCGGCCAGGAGCCGGTCGAAGGTGTCGTAGGGAAGCTGGCGCAGGGGGTCGTCGGCGGTGCGGGCGCGGGCCACGGCCTGGCTGATCGTCTTCTCGCTGACGTTCAGCTCGGCGGCCAGGGCTTTGGCGCCGCCGCGGCCGCGGCGGGTGACCTCGGCGTTGATGGCGCGGGCCTTGTCGTCGGCGCCGGCGGAACGCTCGGCGTTGCCGTGCTCGATCCGGGCCTCGGCCCGGGCGAGGAGATCAAGGAAGTCGGACACGGAGGGATTCCTTTGCAAGAAAAGACCCGGCCGCCGGGGGCAGGCGACCGGGCCGGTGGGGACGGAACAGGCGCAGGGACGTCAGTCCTCGTTTTCCTGATCGGCGGCGGCGTTGTCCCGCAGCGTGCGCAGGTAGGCGTCCAGACCGACGCAGACGGCCACAGGGCTCTCCCCGCAGTCGGCCAGGTTCTCCAGGATCTCCGCCTCGATCTCCTCCAGCCGCTCGTCGCTGGTGGCGGCGGTAATGCCGAACTCCTCGGCCTCTTCCCCATTCACCGCGCCAGAGATGTCCCACTGCCCGACCAGGTCCTCCTCTCCGAAGACCTGCTCGTAGGGGTGGGCCACGCCGAGCCTCGCCTCGATCTCGTCCTCGGCGGCCCGGGCGTCCTCACCGAGCCGGACGACCGTGTTGCTCCCGTCCCAGATCTCCTCCCAGTCGGCGAGGATCCGGTCGGCGAGCGGGGCGATCTCCTTCATGACCCGGTTCGCGGCGTCCGCGGTCAGCACGGGGATGCCGTAGCGGCGGTCCTGGCCGTGGTAGACGGAGAAGGGGATGCCGTTGCCGATCTCGGCGTTGTAGTCGGCGCTCAGGGTGCCGTTCGGCAGATCAAGCTCGATGTAGGCGGGCTGCACCCCGGACTGGCCGTCGTAGTGACGGAACAGCTCCGTGGGGGTGGTGCACTCGATGATCTTCACGTAGGACACGGCGGTACCCTTCGATCGTCGGACAGCCCTGCAAGGCCATCCGGCCGGGTGTCGGAGGGCTGGACCCCTCCGACACCCACACCATACTTACCCCTAGGGGTAAGTAGCAAGCGTGCCCGCCGCATGTGCTGGCAGCAAACACCCACGGGGGCCCCGGACTTGCTGCTCACGTGCCATTTGCAGAGGTCAGCTCTGTGCACGGCGAGGGGCGCCCACTGGAAAGGGCGACAGGGTGGACCGAACGGAACGTGTCGCAGCAGCACGTACCCCGCGCGGCTGAGGCTGACGACGATCTGCCGCGGGGAGTACCCTCCCGCCCGTCCGGCGTCTCCCCGCCCCAGGCGACCGGAGGGCTTCCCCCCCCATGGGCGAGCCCCTGCCGGACCCGTTCGGCAGGGGCTTTGAGCGACTGTGCGCGTTGCGTGTACGGTGCTGCGCCATGACGCAGCCTTTCGCCCAGGGCGAGGACCACCCGGCGTGCGGGATCTGTCCGGCTCACCGCCTCCCGCGGGAGGGCTTCGTCGTCTACGACCGGCCAAGCCGAGAGTGCCCGTTCAATCCGGACGACGGGCTGCGGTACACCGCCGACGGCATCCCTGCCTGCGTGCACCCGGACAAAGTCGGAGTCGAGCCTGACCGGGTGGCCCCGCCGCCGGAGCCGCCGGCGCAGCTCGTCGAAGAGCCCCGGCGGCGGGGCTGGTTCAGGCGGAGGTAAACGCGATGTCGTGCTCGCGGCCGGCCCGGTCCATGCCGATGGCCGCGTACCGCTCGGTGAGGATGGTGACGCGCCGGTCGACTTCGCCCTTCGGGAGCCAGTAGCGGGCCGGGGGTTCCCCCCACGCGAGCCTGTAGGCGCGGTGGGTGAAGTCGCCCACCTCGTAGTCGGTATGTTCCTGGTCGGTCTGGTGGATGAGCTTGAAGCCGGTGCGGTCTGCGATGCGCGCGAAGAGCTGCGGCTGCGCGATCATGGCGTGCGTCATCTCGTCCACCGGAACCGCCACGGCCACCTCGGCGAGGTGCTCGTCGCCGGTGAGGCCGAAGACGGCCGCCTTGAGGGCGAGAGCCCGCAGACCCTCGGTGAACAGCGGGCCCTTGTCGGTGTCGAGGGACCACCG
Organism: Streptomyces filipinensis; assembly: GCF_014649495.1. Classification (GTDB taxonomy): domain Bacteria; phylum Actinomycetota; class Actinomycetes; order Streptomycetales; family Streptomycetaceae; genus Streptomyces; species Streptomyces filipinensis. The sequence continues at coordinate 21,717 of NZ_BMTD01000035.1, forward strand.
TTCGATGACGGGGAACCCGGTGAAACACTGCCAGTCGCTGCTGTACTCCAGCGTGGCGGCCTCGAACGCGCCGAACTCCTCGTCGGCGAGGACTGCGGCCAGAACGGCCTTCGCCCGGGTGGCGGTCTGTGCGGGGGTGGGCATGGTGCTCACAGCGGACTCCTTCGAGATGGTCCTGCAGTGCCCCGCACCAGCCCCTGGTGGGCCGGTGCGGTCCGTGCCCCGGGCGCCAGGGGGCTCTTCGTCTACCCCTGGCGCCCGGGAGTCATCGCCCCCGTCCGCGGCCGGTGGCCACCGACGTGGAGGGGGGTCGATTCAGGCGTTCGACGTCCTGTATCAGCGCCTTGATCTCCCGGCCGGACGGCAGACGCACCCACAGGTAGGCCTGGGAGGCATCGACGCCGGCCCAGCCGGACCCGACCTGGACCACGGCTCCCGTGAACCGGATCGGAGCCTCTCGGAGCCGGTCGTCCGGTTCGACGTAGGAGGTGCCTGTGACCTGGTCGCCGACCTTGTAGGGCGACGTGCGGCGGCGTGCCATGGTGCTCACCGTTCCCCGTGGCCGTCGGCATCGTCCTGGTGGTCGACGCTGGCGGGCGGCGGGTCTTCCCAGCGGGCCAGGAAGGTCGCCAGTCCATGGTCGGCGCGCAGCCGCAGGTCCCGGCTGGGAACGCCGGGCGGGTCCGGAAGCGGGCGGGGTGCGGGGTGGTCGGCCATACGTCGGTCCTCTCCACCGGCCGGGTCGGGTACGGAGAGTTAAGCGCTGATCACCCATCAAGTCCTCGGGGAGAGCGGACTTTTTGGCGGACTTTCTCATCCCCGAACGGCTGAAAGTCCGGGTCTGACGCCCGTACCGTGACGGACAGGAGCGAAGCCACAAGGGAGCGCAGATGGCCGACGACCCCACACCGTTCGCGGACTTAGTCGACGGATTCGGCTGGCGCAGCTGCGCCACATTCACTCAGGTCTATGCCACCGTCGCCCGGCGCCTCGGACAGCGCGAGGAAGTCACCGACCGCCAGGTCCGCCGCTGGCGTGCGCCTGAGCCGCCCTGCCCGCAGCCCGGGCGTCAAAGGGTCCTCGAAGCAATGCTCGGTGTCCCCCTGGAACAGCTGGGCTTCCGCGTCCCCGAGCACCGCCGCAACGCGGTGACGGCCCCGCTCGCCGACCTCGCCGAACCGCAGGGAGGAACTCCGCCCGTGGAACGCCGCACGCTCTTCACCCTGTCGGCCGCCGTGCTCGGCTCCGCCGCGCTGCCGGCCCCGGCTGACGCCTACGCCCCGCAGGTGGGCACCGACACGGTCGCCGACCTGCGCCACGGCCTGGCCTCGCTCTACGGCCTCGACGACCGCTTCGGCGGCGCCACCGTCGGCCCCCTGGCCGCCGCCCACCTCTCGCGCGTCGAGCGCCTCATCTCTACCGGCACCTATCCCGACATCATCGGCCGCCAGCTGCGCCTGATCTCCGGCGAGACCGCCGAACACGTGGGCTGGCTCGCCTTCGATGCAGGCGACCACCAGCGCGCCCGCCGGTACTGGACCCAGGCCAGGAACACCGCCGTCGACCTGCGCGACGACTCCCTGACCGTCCTGGTCCTCGCGTCCCTCTCTCTCCTGGAAATCCGCGAACAGGACCCCAAGGCCGCCCTTGACCATGCCCAACGGGCCTCCGCCCTCGCCCAGCCATGGGCGCCGCCGTCCCTGATGTCTATCCTCGCGACCCGCCAGGCCCGCGCCCTGGCCCTCCTGGGCGACCCCTCCGCCGCCCGCACGACCCTGGCTCACGCCGCGCGCCTCTACGATCAAGACCAGGGGGCACGCCCCGCCCCGGCCTGGACCCTCTTCCACGGTCCCGCTGAGCTGGGTATGGCCCAGGCCGAGCTGTTCACCGCGGTCGGCCACCACCGCGCCGCCGTCCGCTGGCTGCGCCTGGCCCTGGAACGGCAGGAAGCCACCTACGCCCGCAACGAGGCACTCGCACGTGCCGGACTGGCAGGAGCCCTGGCACGATCCGGGGAAGCCGACGAGGCCGCCTTCCACATCGAGCAGGGCGAAGCCCTGCTCACTGAGGTGTCATCGGGCCGCGCACGCGAAGGGCTCGCCCAGGCCCGCCGCGAACTGGCACGGACCACAGGGAGCTGATGATGCAGTACACACTGACCACCGACACCACCGCAGCCGCCGGCGCCCTCGATGACCTCGCTGCGCTCTACGAGACGGTATTCGCCGAACCTCCCTACCTTGAGGGCCCTCGCGACGTTGCCGACTTCCTGGACCGCTACCAGCGCGAACACCGCACCCCCGGCTTCCGCCTCGCCCTGGCCCACGACGACGACGGCGCCCTCACCGGATTCGCCTACGGACTGCCGCTGTCCTCCACCACCACGTGGTGGAACGGTCTCATCGACACGAACCTGCCCCCCGACTTCACCCGCGAGGACGGCCACCGCACCTTCGTGGTGATGGAGCTCGCCGTCCGCGCCGACCGGCGCGGCCACCGCATCGGCGGCACCCTGCACAACCTGCTCCTGGACCGGGTCGACGCCAGCCGCGTCACCCTGGCCGTGCGGCCGGAGGCGCCGGCCGCCGCGTGGTACGAACACCTCGGCTACAACCTCGTTGGCATGTCCCGTCCATGGCCCGAGGCCCCGGTCTACCGGGTCATGCTCCGCACCCTCCCCGCAGCCGAGCGCGAGCCGGATGTCCGATATCTCTGGCAGCCGCCAACGGCACGCTGACGATGACGGCGGTCACCCGAAGTCCTGGGCGACCGCCTTCATCGTTGTGGAGCCACCCACAGGGAACGTCAGACGGTCGGCGAGCCCTTGTAGTCGTGGCCCTGGTAGCCGCGGCCGTCCTTGTGCCAGTCGAGATACAAGACCCCGTTCCCGTACGCGCCGCTCCCGGCCCGGTGGCTGATCGTCGGCGTGCGGTAGGTCCCATCACGGTCCCCGCCGGATGTCGCCTTCTCCAGCCGGTCTTTGATCTCGAAGTCGCGCTCGGCAACTACGGGATCGGTGCCCTGCCGTGACTGCATGATCTGGAGCCGGATCTTGGCTCCGTCGAAGATCGTTGCGTCCTTGCTGGCGTAGAAGGCGGGCCCGTCCCAGCTGATGTCGGCGTAGGCGTAGACGGTGGCTCCGGAGCGCGCCGCGCACACCTGGATCCGGATGTCCCAGTTGTCGGGGGCAGGGCCGCTGTATCCGGCGTCGTCGATCGTCTGTGTGCTCGTCGAGCAGCGGTAGCTGAGCGCGGCGGCCGGGGATGCAGTCGGGGGTGTGGCAACAGCGAGAGCGGCTGCGACGGCCAGCAGGGTGTGCGTGGTGTTCATGCCCAGTCAAGGCCGGACAGAGGCCAGACGGCACGGGCCCGGCCGGAAGGCACTCCGCACGAGGGACACGAAGAACAGTCGACGGTGGATGTTCGAGATGCGGTGAGTTCGTGGGTGGTGAGTTTTCACTAAGCCGGTGAGTTCAGCGTCTTTGAGGCTGTGACCTGCGGTGGGGAGGTGGTGGTGAGTCACCGGGGACTCACCACAACGGCTGTGGTCCAGCCGTGACGGAGCGGGGGTTGCCGTGGTGAGCGAAGCGGTGAAGCGGCCGCAGTTGTGTGGGAGCAAGCATCCCCACCTCGGAAGGCGCCCCCATGACCCCTCGTCGTACTCTCCCCCCTGGACGGGAGCGGCCCGCCCGCAAGCGCGCGGTCTCGCAGCCGCTGCGGGCTTCGCGGCCGGAGACCGTCCCCGTCAGCCGACCCGTCTCTTACGGGCCGCGGCTGGCCAGGATGGGCGTCTGGACCGCGCTCGCGGCCGGCCCCCTCGCGCTGGCCGTCGCTCTGGCAGCCCCGGCTGGCAGTGCTGCCCAGGCAGCTCCGGCCCCGGCACCTAGCAGCAGCCGTGTACAGGCTGACCCCTCGGGGACGGCCGCCCACTTCGTGGAGCTGTGGCTGCGCGCCGACGCCTCCGCCCCCGACGGACCGGTGGCAGCGGAGGTGCGGAGGATGGCCCCGCAGGCCGAACTCCCATCCCGTTCCCGTGAGGCCGGCAGCCCGGCGGCGGTGCGGGTAACTCCGCTGCGCACGGTCGTCATGCCGGGAAGCGGTGGCTGGACGGTGACCGTCGCCGCCGTCACCGACGAGCGGCGCGCGCCGTCGCCGGGTGGCGGCTCGGACCAGGCGGTCGTGCAGCCCGCGGCGCGGTACTTCGCCGTCAACGGCACTGGAGGCCAGGACGGCGGGCCGCTGGTCGTCACCGGTTCGCCCGCTGAGGTTGCCGCCCCTGAGGCAGCCCAGACCGGCCCGTCCGTCTTCGGCCGCGCCGTCCCTTCCACGGGTCCCCTGGCTGTCTCCCTGACCGAGTTCCTGCGGACCTACCTCGCCGGTCCCGGCGGGCAGGGTGCGGGCGTGGAGCGGTACTTGTCGCCCGGGGTGCGCCTGTCTGCGCCGACGGCAGCCGTCTACACGCGGGTTGAGGTCAAGGACGTCGCGGCTGACACGGACGCCGCGGCCGGGACGGCCGTACCGGGCGACGGGAGCCGGGCGCGCGTCCGCGTCCGCGTCGAGGGATCGGACGCGGCCGGTACGCGGTGGCCGCTGGAGTACCGCCTGGCCGTGACGGCCCGCGCCGGCCGCTGGGAGATCAGCGCCCTGGACACCGGATCGCCCGCCCCGGCGTCGGCCGGCGCCGCATCCCCCACCGACCCGTCCACCGCCACCTCAGGAGGTACCCGATGAGCATGTTTCTCGCGAGTCAGCTTGACGACCTCGGCAACGGCATCTTCGACATGCTGGGCAAGTGGGCCGACCGCGGCCTCAAGGTCGCTCTCGTAGTGATCGTCTTGGTCGTCATCTGCCGCCAGTTCTCCCTCAAGGCCGGCATCGGGGCGCTGCTCGCCATGGCTCTCGCGCTGGGCATCTACAACGCCCGCGACAGCCTGGCCGGACTCTTCTCCGAGAAGATCAAGAGTCCCTCGACCGGGTCCGCTCCCCTCAACCCGCAGGCTCCGACGGACGGGCAGGTCCTGTGAGCGCGGCGGCGCGTCCTCGGGTCGCGCGTGTCTACACCGGTGCGCGCCGCCACCCGTGGGTGCTGGGCAAGCTCGGTGACTGGATGGTGCCGTTCGGCCCGTACACGCCCGCGCAGCTGGTTGTGCTCGGTGGTGGGGCGTTCGCACTGGTCAAGGGCTACGACTGGTGGTCGTGGGCCGGGCCGGTGCCGGTTGTGCTGTGGCTGGTGGCGGTGTGGGCGGTGCGTGGTGCGCAGATCGCCGGTCAGAACCCGTTCACGGCGGTGGCCGGTGTGGTGGTGCTGCTGCTGCGGCATCCGGCGGGGCGGATCGGTGGGCGCATCGCCCGTGAGCGCCGGTCCTGCAGCCTGCGCGGCAGGTTCGTCATCCAGACTGCCTCCGGCTCGGTGCTGCCCGCGGCCCCTTCGGACGCTGCGCGCCGGGTGAGCGGGTCGGCCGGAGCGGGCGGAGCCGTCGTACGGCTGCCCGCCGTGTCGGGGCGTGCGGCGGCGGGGTCGGGCTTGGACTCGCTCCTGGCGGGCTCCGGCAGGAGGGCGGCGTGATGCGGACTCCTCCGTTCCGGCATGTTGCCGGTCATCTGCTGTGGTCGGCTTCCTCCCGTGTCTGGGCGGTGTGGCGGGTGACGCCGCTGGCGGGCGGCTATCTTCCCGCCCGGGTGCGCCAGGACCTGCTGGACCGGGTCACTTCCCTGGTGCGGTCGATGCCTGCGATGGAGCCGAGGCTGTTCGTCCTGGGGGCGCGTACCGACCCGGGCGAGATCGCCGAGCGGATGGTGTCCGGCCTGGACTGGCAGCGCCTGCCCGCCTGGGCGGAAACCTGCGCGGCGGCGGTGGACCTGCTGGCCGACCAGGAAATGCATGAGCGGACCCTGTGGCTGGCCGTGCCCCTCCCGGGCCGGACGGGTGCTGCGACCGCTTCCCTGAACGCCCTGTACGGAGAGCTGTCCGCCGCACTCGACCTTCCGCCGGTACCGGTGCCCGAGGCGGAGCTGAAGGCTGCGTTCGCGGAGGCCGAGCGGATCCAGACCTCATTGGGTGGCGGGCTCGGGCTGCGGCCCGCGTCCCCGGCGGAAATCGTGTGGATGGTGCAGCACGCCGTCCATCGCGGCCTCGCGCAGGAGCCGCTGCTGTCGGACGCCGAGCACAGCCCGCTCTATGGCAGCCGCGTCCACGCGGGCCGGCTCTCCTCCCCCTCGTACGCGGATCTGGGGCAGATCCGTCTCGCCGAAGGCGGGCAGGACACCCGTATCCCGGGCAAGGCGACGGCCTCCGATCGGCCGTGGTGGCGCAAGGCCGGCACCGCCTCCCCTCTGGGCCGCCGGTGGCTGCAGGTCGAATCCGAGGCCGGGACCGGCTACCAGTCCCACCTCGTGCTCGCCGAGCTTCCGCCCGCCGTGGCGGTCGACAGCGCGGATGTCCTCGCGCAGCTGGAGCAGCTGCACTTTCCGGTCGACGTGTGTGTGGATCTGCGGATCGTCCCGGCGAAGAAGGCCCGGGCCCAGGTCCAGCGCAAGAAGCGCGAACTCCTGGACCAGGCCGGACAGTACGGGGCACAGCCGACCGGAATGCCGCATTCCCTTCCTGAGGCGGCGGGGGATCTTGCCGAGCAGGACGCGCGGATGGCGCGGACGTCGGTGGAGGTCGAGGTCCAGTCGGTGACGGTGCTGTCCGTATGGGGGCCCGACACGGCCACGTGTGATGCGCGGGCGCGGGAGCTGTCTGCGGCTCTGTCGGGGGGCGACTACCGGGTGGAGCGCCCCTACGGCATGCAGGAAGACCTGTTCGCCCTGTCCCTGCCCGGTACTGTCCGTCCGGCGAAACTGGGCCAGTTCACCCAGCACCAGCTGTCGGAGGACTGGGCCGCCGCGGGGGCGTTCACCTTGTCGGGGGTGGGGGACCCGGGCGGGATGATGGTCGGTCACGACCTGGACAGCGGCACCATCCGCCCCGTCCTGCTGAACCCGGCCGACGCGCCGCAGGTGAACGCGTCCGCGTCGCTGGCTGTGGTCGGGGATCTCGGCGCAGGGAAAAGCGTGCTGGAGAAACTCGTCACCGCGGCGGTCGTGGACCAGGGCGGACGGTCGATCGTCATCGACCGGACGCCGATCCGGGAGTGGGCAAGCTTCGGGCGGGCCGCGATGGGCGAGCGGTGCGAGGTGATCGATGCCGCCCGCGCCGAGGTGTCCATCGACCCGCTGCGCGTGTTCGGCGGGGCCGTGGGCGCGCACTACGCCCTGTCGTACCTGACGTTGCAGCTGGGTGTGGGGGCGATGACCGCGTCCGGGGCGGTACTGCATCACGCGGTCCAGGAGGTGTGCGCGGGCCCGGATCCGTCCATGGGCAAGGTCTTGGACGTCCTCGCCGGCCTCGCCGAGACCGGTACCGCGACCCGGTCGGACGCGGCAGCGACGATGGCTGACCTGCTGCGGATCGTGCGCGGCAACCCTCTGGCGGCGATGGTCTTCGATGCGGACCTGCCACCGGTCACGCTGGACGGGGACCTGGGCGCGGACCTGGTGGTGGTCACCACCACCGGCCTGACCCTGCCGCCGAAGGAGGCGTTCGCCGACGCCGAGGTGCTGCGCCAGCAGCCTCTGGAGGCTTTGATCGGGCGGGCTGTGCTGTATCTGATCGCCGCGATCGCCCGCCAGGCCGCTTTCACCGAGCCTGACAGGTTCTGCCTGGTCTCGATGGACGAGGTGTACTGGCTGACCTCCTCCGCGGAGGGCTCCGCGCTGGTCCACGAGATCCTTCACGACGGCCGCAAGCACGGCGCCGGCTGCTTTCTCGGCGCCCATGACGAGGCCGAACTCGGAGCCGACGCGGCACTGATCGCCTACCGGTTCCTCGCCCGCACCAGCGACCGTGCCCGCGCCGCAAAGGGGCTGCACTTCATCGGCCTGGACGGCGATGACGAGGACCTCGTACGGATGGTCACCACCGGCCTGTCCCCCGTGGGCCAGAGCGGCCGCGAGGGCGAGATGTTCCTGCGTGATCCGCGGATGCAGGTCGGCCGGATCAAGGTCGTCGTCCCGCCCGTGCCCCGCCTCAAGGAATCGATCTTCACTACACCCGGCCGGACGGCACACGCCCCGGCCGACAGGGGGACCTCGTGATCCGAACCACCACCACCGCCGGTGTGCGGCGACTGCTCGTCGCCGCCGTCGCGCTGCTCCTGATCACGTGCACCGTCGGCGCCTGGGCCATGCCCCACACCCGCCCGACGCCCGCAGCTGCTGCACCGTTCGAAGAGGGCGCGGGCCAGGACTGCCACCTGACGGCAGGGCCTACCGCCGCCTACTGCGGCATGAGCCGTATGCCGGGACCGGCCTCGCAGGCCTCCGTCTGGCCTGCCGGTCTCAACCCCCGCACCGCACTGCTGCTGTTCTCCGCCCTCGCGGTCTCAGCTGCGATCGGGCTTGTGAGCAGCGCGGGGCGGCGGCTGTGAGGGGCTGCTTCCCCGTCGACCGGGGGACGGTGCGGGCCGCCGGGTTCGTCGCGCTGCTCACCGTCGTGTTCCTGGTGACGAACACCGCGGTCGCGGCCGCAGCCGACGGGGGCGATGCCTCGGGCGGCGGGCTGCTGAGCCCGCTGGACATCCACACCCGTGAGGGTGCGCTGCTCAGCGGCTACCAGCTGGAGGCCGTGGCCGGCGCGCCGGAGGGGGTTCCGGCGGTCAAGCTGATCGAGAACGGCGGGGTGCCGGACCTTGATGTGGCGGGACAGACCCAGCGCCTGGTGCTGTCCGGCCTCTTCACTCTGGTGCGGCTGCTGGTCGGGCTGTGCTGCTGGCTGCTCGACTTCGTGTTCAAGTTCCCCTTGCTGACCCTGCTGACGAATCCGGCGCAGCGTCTCGCCGACGCGTACGAGCGGCATGTCGTGGGCGCGCTCGGGCTCACCGAGCTGCTGCTGGCGTGGGCCTTCGTGTTCGGGCTGATCCTGTTTGTGCGCGGCAAAGTCGGCACGGGGCTCGGAGAGATCGTGATGACCCTGGTCATCGCGGCCTTGGCCACCAGCGCGCTCATCAGGCCCGACTACCTGCTGGGAAGGGACGGGCCCCTCGCCCAGACGCACCAGGCCGCCATCGAGGTCGCGGCCATCACCACCAGCTCCTACTTCGACACCCCCGCCCGGGGGGCGCGCCCGTGCGACAGTGCGGTCGGCCCGGCCCACGAGGCGTGTGTGAAGGAGCGGGCCGAGGCAAAGACCGTGACCGGGCCGATCCAGAACGCGCTCACCGACGCCCTGGTCGTCAAGCCCTACATGCTGCTCCAGTACGGCCGGATCCTCGACCCGAAGGAGAACCCTGGCGACGCCGCCGCCTACAAGGCTCACGTGAAGTGGGTCAAGAGCGGTCAGGACGCGCAGAAGCGGAGCAGCGCCGATCTCTCGAAGTGCGAGGGGGTGGTCGGGCCGCTCAAGCAGGAGTGCGAGCGCAGCGTCGCCGAATCCGGCGGCCAGGCGGCCAATGCGGACTGCAAGCTGCTGTTCGGGGCGGCCAAGGAGACGTGTGAGCGCCAGGGGGCCGAGAGCCAGGCCAACCCTTGCGGGAAGCTGGACGGGCCCGCCCGTGACTACTGCGAGAACGGCACCGGAACCGGCAGAGCCGACAAGGACTCGGCGTTCTCGACGCTGGTGAAGGAGCTGGACAAGGCAGGGCCGGTCGGATCGGCCTGCGCCGCGTATGCGGTGAAGCCTTCCTGGGACCGGGTGTGGTCGGTCATTGCCCTGCTCGTCGCTGTCATCGTCGTCACCCTGATGATCGTCTCGATGGCGGTGGTGATGCTCGGTGCGCAGGCATCGGATGCCGCGACCGCTGCGGCAGGCCCCGTCGCCTGGGTGTGGGCGATGCTTCCCGGGCCCTCCCGGATGGTGCTGTGGCGGTGGCTTGGAGTTTTCGTCGTCTCCGCCCTGGTCTCCTTCATGGCCGCGATGGCTCTGCCGCTCTTCGGGATCGGCGTGGATGCCCTGCTGTCCGACAGCGGGCCCGACCTGATCGTGGAACGGCTGCTGCTCGTCGACGCCCTCGCCGTGGCGTTTCTGATCATGCACCGCCGGATCCTGGCCGCGACCGCCAGTTTCGGGCAGCGCATGGCGACCCGGATGCGGTACTCAAAAATCGGAGGCACCCACCTGCGCGGCGACAGCTCCGAACTCGGCGCCGCCCTCGCCATGAACGGCCCTGCCGGTGGCGGCGGTGGCGGTCTGGGACGCTACGGGGGGCCGTCGGCCGCGCACAGCGCGTTCGGGGCGCGGCTGCGGTCCCTGGGCAGCCTCGCGTCGCTCGCGGACGGCAGCGGGATGCCGATGGCGTCGGGCCGGCTGCTCGGTGACGCTCTGGCCGAGGGCCGGCGCGGGATCGCCCCGCTGGCGATGGCACTGCGCGGCACGCACATGGCGCTGCGCGGCGCGCACACCGCTCTGATCGGCCCCAGGCCCGGCAGGCACCCCGCGGCCGCACGGCTGCACCACGCGGCAAACGGCTGGCACGGAGGCAACCGGCCGGGGGCCGGGGGCGCCATGGTGGTGGACCAGTGGACCGGTGAGGTTCTCCACGCTCCCGACACCGACCCTCCTCTGCTCGGATCACGCGTCCACGCCCGTGCCTCCCGGCTGCGCGGCTACCGCATTGCCTCCCGCAGCGCCCGCCTCGCCTACGGCGCGACCCTGGGTCTGCCCCGCAACATCGGCCGTGCCCACGGTGCGGCATCGCGGTTCACCGAGGACGCCCGGACACAGCTGCGGGTGGCTTCTCTCCAGGTCCGTGAGGATGGCGGGCGGTGGGCGGACGGCGGACGCGCGGTCCGTGACCGCGTTGACCACACCGGGCAGGTCCTCGCCACCGCGTGGCAGGTCCACGACCCCATGGGTTCCGTCCGTGACGCCGCCATCGCGGCGGCCATCCACGCCGCTCCGCTCGACAGCGGCGGCCGCGCAGGCGGGCCGCGCACCACGATCAGCCGTCTGGACACAGCCGCATCGGCCGGCGCGGCACTTGCCCGCGCGTCTGACCTGCCTTCAGGCCGCCGTCAGGAGTCACCGGGCCGGCCCCGCCTGGCCGGTGCACGGGGCGAAAGCCACGGCCCGGCCTCGACGGACCGGGACCGGCTGCTGGCCCTCCTGCAGGCCCCGCGTGCTGCCGGACGCCACCCACGTGAGGACGGCGGCCAGTGAAGAGGTGGAAGAAGCTGGGATGTCTGGGCGTGCTGCTGGCAGCGGCGGCCGTGTGCTGCACCGGCCCCGTCCTGCTCGCCGCCGCCACGGCCAAGAACCGCAACGGTGGCGGCGGCACGGTCAGCGCGGCGGCGGCCGGGATCCCTGAGCGGATGCTCGCGGGCTATCTCACCGGCGCCGCCCAGGTCACCCGGTACGTCAGCGGGTGCAAGGGCATGCGCTGGCAGATCCTCGCCGGGATCGCCCGCGTCGAATCCGACCACGCCTCCGGTCACCTGGTCGGCGCGGGCGGGGACATCCAGCCGGTCATCGTGGGCCCGCGCCTGGACGGCTCCGGGGCCGGCGGCAACACCACCGCCATCCGTGACACCGACGGCGGCGCCTGGGACAACGACAGCGAATACGAGCGGGCCGTCGGCCCGTTCCAGTTCCTGCCCGAGACCTTCCGCGCCTACGGCAAAGACGGGAACGGGGACGGGGCCGTCAGCCCGCACAACGTGGACGACGCCGCTCTGGCGGCGGCCGTCTACCTGTGCGGCAACGGCCGCGACCTGGGCGACCGCGACCAGCTCCGCGCCGCGATCCACACCTACAACCTGTCCTGGGCGTACGTGGACGACGTCATGTCAGGGATCGACCGCTACGACGCCCTCGGCCGCGTCCCCGCCCTGCCGTCCGGAAATATCGGCGCGGTCATCCAGGCCGCCCTCGCCCAGCAGGGGCAGCCCTACTCCTGGGGTGGCGGCGGCCCCTCCGGCCCGACCACCGGGATCTGCTGCTCCCCCCGCGGGCAGGACGGCAGCACCGTCAGCGGCTTCGACTGCTCCGGTCTGACCCAGTACGCCTACGCCAAGGCCGGCATCAACCTCCCCCGCACCGCGGCCGAGCAGGCGAGTGCCGGACGCCGGATCCCTGCCTCAGCTGGCTTCGGCGCCCTGGTCCCCGGCGACCTCATCTTCTACGGCTACAGCCCCACATCCGACTCCACCATCCACCACGTCGGGATCTACCTTGGCGACGGAAAGATGATCAACGCACCCAAGCCGGGCACACAGGTGCGGATCGACCCGGTGACCGCGATGCCCGACTACGCGGGAGGGGCACGGCTCCTGTGACCACCGCCCCCTGGACAGGCGGGCGCCTGATCACCACCGCCGCCGTCCTCACCGCCACCGGAGCCTTCCTGCTCTACACGGGACTGCACAGCGCTGGAACTCCCCCGTCCGCCCAGACCCCGCCCGCGGCGATGCCGGTCCGGAGCCCGCACCCGGCACCACTGCTGTCGCCCGCACGTTCGCCTGCCTCACCGCCCACCCCGCCAGTAGCGCAGGCCGGAACAGACACCGCGGCCTCGCCGTCAGCCCACGTGCCGACGTCGTCCGGCAGCGCGCCGAACGGCGGCCCAGCCCCTCGCTTTCAGCAGCTGCCGCCGCCCGGATCCGGACCCGCGGCCGACCCGCTCATCCAGCAGGCCCTCGACCAGGCCAGCAGCCCGGACCTCCCGGCCGCCGACGAACGGCTGCTGCTCGAACTCGGCCGTACGGCCTGGCTGGCCGAGACCTCCAGCTACAGCCAGGTCCGCATCCAGGCCGCCACCGCCCGCCAGGACGGCGCCCCCTCCCGCGCGGTGGTCCGGCTGGTCTGGGAGGGCGCCGACCGAGCCGGGACCCTCCTCGACGGCCGCCCCGCCGCCGTCCACTTCACCCAGAACGGAGAAGGATCATGGAAACGCACCACCTGACGGCCTCCGGGGCCCTCAGCCCAGGCGCTGACCTTCTGGACCCCCTCGCGGCCGTCACCGACTGGACGCTGGTCAACCTCTGGTGGCTTGCACTGATCGCGGCCGCAGCGCTGGCCGGCTGGGAGGCCCTGCAACAGCGCCTGGCCGCCGAGGCCCTCAGCCGGCGCACATACATGGAACTCGTCCCCACCGCCCAGTTCGATCCGAATGCGGAGCAGATCTGGCGGCAGGGCATGCAGCTGGTCCGCGCCGCCGGCTCCGGCCCGTGGTGGACGCCGCGGCGGGCCCGGACTCTGCGGCTGCGGCTGCGCGCCGACGGCCACAGGTCCCTCGCCTACCGCATCGAAGCCCCCTCCTCCGCCCGCGCGCTGCTCGCCCAGACCCCCTACGGGGCCCGCGTCCAGGTCAAGGCCGCTAATCCGGTCGCCGACAAACGGCGCGAGCACACGGTGCGGGCGGTGCTGACCCTGCACGGAGAACCCGGGTCACGTCTGCGCGAGGTCCCACTGGACCCCGATCCGCTCCAGCCGCTGCTCGATGCGGTCGCCGACCTGAACGCCGAGCTGGGCGACCTCGCCGAGGTGTGCGTCGACCTGGCCCCCGCCTCACGCTGGCGACTTGCCGCGTACCGCTTCCACACCGTGCAGCGGGCCCGGGAGAAGTCCCGCCGCGAGGCGCAGCGCGAAGCGCGCTGGCTCGTCCGTCAGCCCGCCGAGAGTCTGCCCGCCTCCGTGGGCCGGCTCCTGGACCCGGCCGAATGGCGCGGCACGCCCCGGGGCCAGATGGTGATGTCGCCTCAGCCTCAGCGCGTCGACCGCGACGCAGTCCTCGGCAAGCTCGCCCACTCCCCCGGGCTGGTGCGTGTGCAGGTCCTGGTGCGGTGCGCGTCCGATGCGGCCGGGCGGGCGGAGCAGCGTCTGGCCCGGATCGGGGCGGCCATGGACGTGTACGCGGGAGCGTCCCGGCTGGCCGGGCAGGGATGGGCGCTGGGCCCGCTGCGGATCGGCCCCGACCGGTGGCCGTGGCGCGAACGCTTCGATGCCCGGTGGGCGAGCGGTCTGCTGCGCCCGGCGCGAAGGGGGTGGGCTCATATCGATGAGCTGGCGGGACTCCTGAAGCCGCCCACCGTCACCGCGCGGGTGAGCCTGCTGGAAAGCGACATGCCGACCTATGAACCCGGTGCGGACCTGCTGCCCCAGGGCTGGCACCGGGGGCCCGACGGCCGCGAGCGGCTACTGGCCACCCACGAGGACGACACCCTCTTCGAGATCCAGTCCGGCAAAGCCGGATGGGGCAAGACCATGCGCGCCCAGGTCCACGCCGTCGCCAGCGCCCACAACGGGCGGGGGCTCGCGTTCGTGGACCCGCACGGCGACTCCTTCGCCGACGTCGCCCGCTACCTCGCCCACGGCAACCTCATCGACCGGGTGGCACTGTTCGACCTGACCATCCGCGCCGACACGGACCTCCTGTCCTGCTGGAACCTGCTGGACATGAGTGCCCAGCAGCCGCCGCACGAGGTGACCTCCGCGGTCGTCGGGGCCTTCGCCGGGGCGCTGGGCTGGGGAGACATCACCGCGCCCCGCGCGCTCACCATCATGACGAAGGCGATCGAGGCTCTCGTCGCCGTCAACACAGCGGCCGTCGCCGCCCGACAGCCCAAGCGGCAGGCCACGGTCTTCCAAGTCCGGGCGCTGCTCACCGACCCGGCCTTCCGCCAACTCGTGGTGGCCGCACTGGACGCAGAAGCGAGGAAGTGGTGGACCGGGAGCTTCCCCGACCTTCCCCGTGATGCGCTGGCGACGGTCCTCAACCCGCTTGAGCGGCTCGGCGCGAATCCGGTGATCCGGGCCTTCCTCGGATGCCCGGTCAGCGCTTACGACATCCGCCGGGCCATGGACGAGGGCCAGGTGCTGTGGATCTGCCCGCCCGGTACCGGGCCCACCAACTCGCTGCTCATCTCCCTGATCGTCCACGACTTCCTGCGCGCCGGGCTCTCCCGCCGCGACCTGCCCGAGAAGCGGCGGCGGCCATTCCGTTTCTACCTGGACGAGATGATCTCCCTCGACCACGGCGAATCGGACGTCCTCGCCCAGATCACCGAGCAGCTGCGCAAGTTCGGCTGCCGGATGCACGGCATGACGCAGCTCATGCACCGCCTCAGCCCCTCCACCCGCGCCGCCCTGATGCAGAACGCCTCCTGCCTGTCCACGACGGCCGGGTCCGTGGAGGCCATCACGCAGATCACCTCCCAGTGGCCGGACACGGTCACCCCCCGCGACATCGCTTCACTGCCCAGGTGGCGGCACTACGCCAGCTTCACCGTCGCCGGCAGGCGGGTCGGACCCGTCCCGGTCCGGGGCCCCGAGCTGCGTGAAGTATTCGGCGACCGCGCGCGGCCGGCTCACATCGGGGCGCTGCGCAAAGCCGCACACACCGCCACCTCAGCGCTGCCTCTCAGGGAACGGACCGCGCTCGCCCTCGCCCAGGAGGACGCCGTCCGCGCCTACCTCACCGGCAGCACACCGACCGACCGCAAGACCACAGGAGAGCCGTACGCATGACCACCGAGACCACGATCAAGCCCTCCACCGAAGACACCCACGCGCACCGGGCCCTTGCCCTGCTCGCTCAGCACCGGCTGCTGACCACCACCCAGCTCCACCAGATGCTCACTCCCCGCTCTGCCGCACGCAGGATCCACCGCATCCTCGTACCGCTCCGCGAGCAGGGCCTGATCAACCACACCACCCTGGGATCCAGCAGCCGCCTCCAAGCGCATTTCCTCACCCCGGACGGTACTGCGATGGTCACGGACTGGCCTGAGCTGCGCGGACGCACCGCCACGCCCATCGTCTCGGCGGCCGCCGCCTCACTGCGTGCCGCACACACTCTCACCGGCGTCCGCGCCCACCTCGCCTTCCTCGCCGACGCCCGCGCCCGCGGCGACGAGTACGAGCCCCTGGACTGGATGCCCGAGGTCACCCACCGCCTCCCCGACACGGGAGGCGAGGACCGGCTCATCGCCGACGCCGTCTTCCACTACACCGCCACCAGCCCCCGGCGCCTGCAGTACCGGGCCTTCGTGGAGATCGACCGCACCACCATGAGCAGCGAGCGCCTGGCCCGCAAGCTCATCAGCTACGCCCGCTTCCACGACTACACCCCCCAGTCGCCTGGGCGCCGGGGCACCGTCGCCGACCAGGGCTCCCTGCTCGCCTGGCAGCGTCTCTACCCGCGGTTTCCCCGGATCCTGTTCGTCCTCACCGGCGCCTCCCGCACCACGCTCGCCGCCCGGATCCAGGACCTGCGCAGCATGACCGCCGACCACGACCTTGTCACCCGACTCGCCGCCCACGTCCCCCTCGGCGCCGCCGTCCTCGAAGACATCGAGGAGCACGGACCGCAGGCCACCGTCTGGACCCCACTGGCCGGTGACGCCGAACCCCGTGGCTGGACCCAGCTGTGAACGTTAGGCAGTGGTGAGCAAACCGGTGAGCGGCGAACCCGACGATTACGGAAGCAAAGAACCAGCCAGAGGGATGGAATCCGGCCACGTCGGCGGCAAGCCTGCCGCGGCAGCCGTCATCCGGCAGCCGAGGCATAAGGCTGCACGTCAGAAGGCCTTCTGCGTATGACTTTTCGACAATGCCGGGCAAAGCGTGACACTCGGGAACGTGAGCCTCAAGAACCCCGTAGGAGCTGAGGCGTTGTCATCGTAAGGTGCCCAGTACGACGCACCGCTATGAGACAAACACGTTGCACAAGCGATGAGACGGCGCGGCCGGGCTGCTCTGCACGCCCGCCCGCCGAGGTGACCACCGGGGAGATCTCCGTGACAACGGCACGACAGCACTACACCCGCACCGCTCACCGCCGGCTGCTCACAGCCGCCGCCGTCACCGCGGCCGTCGCGGTCCTCACGGCGGGCTGCAGCAGCAACGACGGCGGTGACAACAAGGCGGCCCCGACCAGCAGCCCCGGCACCAGCGCCCCGATCAGTGCCTCCCCGCCGGCCAGTGCCGACCCTCAGGCAGCCGAGAAGGCAAAGGTCCTCGACAGGTACGCCGCATTCTGGGTAGAGGCCGCCAAAGCGTACGAGACCGGATCGGTAAACGGCACAAAGGTCGTGTTCTACGCATCGGATGCCGCGTTGAACGAGACGATTTCCGACGTCACGAAGATGAAGCAGAGCGATACAGCGATGAAGGGTGCCCCGGGGCACCGCGCCGAGGTCTCGGCGCTGACCGTGTCGGGTGACCGGCCCACCGCGACGATCTCCGACTGCCTCGATCTGTCCACCTGGCAGATCGTGGAGCGCTCGAACGGCCAGGTACTGCCGTACCCCACCGAGCAGCCGATGCGGTACGTCACCGAGTTCGACGCCATGTTCCTGAACGGGCAGTGGTGGTTCACCAAGTTCGTCCGCCACGGGGACCGCACGTGCTGAGACGGGCCGCCCTGCCGGTCGCCGCCGCCTCGTTCTGCCTGGCCCTGGTCACTGCCGCTCCCGCGTCTGCTGGCGGAGGCATCTGCAGCCGTGGCCCTGCCTGGATGAGCGTCTGCGCTGATAGCCCCGGCGACAGCGGTACCTCCAATGACAGCAAGCCCGGCCGGGGCGGGGGTGGGAAGCCTCCCGCGAGTGGTGGTGGCGCCAGTGACTGGACGGATACACCGGCCTGTGCCATCACCCGGCTGGAGCCTCAGCCCCCCGCAGGCCACCCTCTCTGGCAAGGGCACGGACCGGGTGACGGCGCCATCTACCTCAACCCCTGTCTAGGCGCAGGCCCGGACGGCGTCAGGAACATGGACCTCATGGGAGCAGCGTTCTGGTCGCAGAACGCCCCGGCTCCGGCCGTCGATCCGGCTGTCCTCGCGCAACGGGCGGTCGACAGCATGCTCCTGTCAGGGCCCGCGATCGTCAGCCCAAGGGGCGATGGCACATACACGGTGGGCGTGCCCGTGTGGATGTGGGTGAGCCAGAGCCAGACGACGTGGGGGCCCAACTCGGCCTCTGCGTCGGCAGGCGGGATCACCGTCACCGCGACGGCCAGGGTGTCGCGGGTGGTGTGGAGCATGGGTGACGGATCGAGCGTGACCTGTACCGGTCCCGGCACCCCGTATGCGGCTTCGCGCGGTATGGCGGAGTCACCGGACTGCGGCCACCGCTACAAGGCGACGTCGGCCCGCAGCCCCGGCGGCAAGTACCAGGGCACCGCGACGTCCACCTGGAGCATCGACTGGGCAGTGACCGGTGGCGGGCAGACCGGTCAGCTGACCGAAGTCCGCCAGTCGGCGTTCACGGTCGCCGTCGGAGAGCTCCAGGTCGTCGGCCAGTAGCAGGCCCGGCAGCGACAACACTTCCTTCCCTTCTTTCTGGAGGCACTGCACGTGAGCACCACCACCACGCCCACGCCCGGCCGGGCGGCCGTTCCGGGGACCGGAGGGACGGGCGGGCCGGGGAATCCGGCGGCTGCGCCGCGCGTCGTGCGTCAGCGGCGCCGCCGGCCGGGCCTGATCGCCCTGTCCGTTGCCCTCATCGCGGCCGGGGGGTTGTCGGGCGCCCTGCTGTTCACCGCGTCCGGGCAGCGCTCCGCCGTGCTGGTGGTGGCGCGGGATGTGCCGGTGGGAAACGCTGTCACCGAGGCAGACCTCGCTCCCGCGTCCCTGGCGCTGGATCCGGCGGTCAAGGCCGTCCCCGTCGCGCGGAAGGGCGAGATGGTCGGCAAGCGCGCCGCCGTCGCCTTGGCCGCCGGCTCCCTTCTCTCCCCCGCGCAGGTCACTTCGTCTTCGCTGGTCAAGGCGGGTGAGCAGTTGGTGGGTGTGGCGCTGAAGCCTTCGCAGCTTCCCGCGAGCCGGCTGAGCCCGGGGCAGAAGGTCCTGATCGTGTCGACGCCGGATCCGGCGCAGGCGGCCGCAGCCGCGGCCGGAGGCAAGGCGGGTGAGCCGGCCGGGGCTCCGAAGACGCTGGCCGCGACGGTGGTTGCCGTCGGTGAGGCGGCTCCGGCAACGGGGGTGGCGACGGTGGACGTTGCGGTACCCGCCGCCGATGGCCCCACGCTGGCCGCGCGCGCGGCGACCGGCGCGGTCGCTTTGATCGTCGCGGCGCAGGGG
The DNA here is from genome assembly GCF_014649495.1 of Streptomyces filipinensis. GTDB lineage: Bacteria > Actinomycetota > Actinomycetes > Streptomycetales > Streptomycetaceae > Streptomyces > Streptomyces filipinensis. The sequence goes on from NZ_BMTD01000035.1 coordinate 40,768, forward strand.
GGCAGCTGATGACGGTGATCGCGCTTGCGGGCGGGCTTGGTGCGCCCGGGGTGACCACGGCCGCAATGGCGCTGCTGATGACGTGGCCGCTGCCGGAAGGGCATCGGGTGATCCTGGCGGAGGCGGACCCGGACGGTGGGGCGATCCTGCCCGGCGCCTTGCAGGGCACCCTCGACAACGCCCACGGCCTGCGGAATCTGGCGGTTGCGGGGCGTCAGGGGCAGCTCGGTGAGGCGTTCTGGCGGCAGCTGGTGGACATCACCGACGCGGGGACCCGCGACCGGCTGGTGCTGCCGGGCCTCTACGATCCCGCGCACGCCTCCGCGATGGAGCCGGTGTGGAAGCCGCTCGCCGGGCTGTTCTCGGGCATCGAGGAGCACGGGCACGACGTGCTGATCGACCTCGGCCGACGCGGCGCGTTCGGCCCGTCCTCCGTCCTCGCGCAGCGCGCCGACGCTGTGGTGCTGGTCGCCCGGAACACTCTGCGCGGGCTGCAGAGCGCCCAGGTCCGCCTGGACGCATTGCGTGAGCAGCTCGGCACCAGCACCGAAATCGGCATGTTCCTCATCGACAGCGGTCCGTTCTCCAAGGAGGAGGTCCGCGCGAACCTGGGTGTCACGGTGACCGCGGTGCTGCCGTGGCGGCCGAAGGAAGCCGCGGTGCTGTCCGACGGGGCGGAGCAGCCGCGCCGGTTCGAGTCGGGCGAGCTCATGAGGGCGGCCCGTTCGGCCGCTCTGCGGGTGCAGGAGCTGGTGGCGATCCGCCGCTCCCGCCTGGCCCCGCGGCCACCCACGTCCGGTCTGGGACGGGTGGTGAGCGGTGCGCGCTAACCCTCTTCACAGCAACCCCCAGGTCTCGCTGGAAGCACGCCTCGCGGCCCCGCGCGGTCTCCCCCCGCACCGTATGACTCAGCCTCCCGGGGGAGGGCCGGTGCCCGGCGCGGCCGTACCCGTGGATCCGCGCGCCGGCTTCCCGTCCCAGGCCGTGGCCGTGGCCAGCGCACCGGCCGCCGTGGACTACACGGCGGTCCGGCTGATCAAGAAGGAGGTCGGGGAGCGGCTCACCGAGATGCTGCGCAGCCGGCCGGGCATGAGCCTGGCCGCGCAGGAGCAGCAGGGCCGCCACCTGATCAACGAGCAGGTGGCGGTGTGGTCGGATGCCGAGGCCGTCAAGCGGGGTTTCGCGACGTCGGCGAGTGAGGACGCGGCGACCGCGCAGGCCGTGTTCGACCTCCAGTTCCGGGCCGGTCGTCTCCAGCAGCATCTCGACAACCCGCTGGTCGAGAACATCTTCATCAACGGGCACACGCGGACGTGGCTGGACTTCACCGACGGGCGCCGCGTGGAGGTCGCGCCGGTGGCGGACTCCGACGAGGAGCTGCGTGAACTCCTGCGCGACCTCGCGCGGCGCACGACCGGTCAGAACGAGCGCTCCCTGTCGACGGCGGATCCGTTCCTCGCACTGCGTCTGGCGGACGGCTCCCGTCTGCAGGCGGTCACCGATGTCACCCCCGGCACGTTCGTGACGATCCGCCGGCACACGATGCGGCATGCGGACCTGCCCGAGCTGGTGGCGCGCGGGATGCTGGACAGCACCCTGGAGTCGTTCCTGCGGGCCTGCGTGCGCGCGGAGAAGAACGTGATGATCGTCGGTGGTCAGGCCGCCGGGAAGACGACGCTGCTGCGGGCGCTCCTTCGGGAGATCGATCCCGACGAGCGGTTCGCGACCCTGGAGACCGAACACGAGCTGTTCGCCCACGAGAACGGGTACCACCGCCAGGTCGTGCCGATGGAGGCCCGCGAGTCCAACGGGGAGATGGTCGGCGGGCAGGCCGCCGGCGAGATCTCCCTCATGGACCTCATGTACCGGGCGCTGCGCATGACGCTGACGCGGATCGTGGTCGGGGAGGTCCGCGGCCCCGAGATCGTGGCCATGCTGCAGGCGATGACGAACGGTGCGGGCGGCAACCTGTGCACCCTGCACGCCATCCGTCCCAGCGTCGTGTTCGACCGGATCGCCGAGCTGTATCTCCTCGCGCAGGCCAACATGTCGGAGGCCCTCGCCTACCGGCAGGCCGCGAACGGACTGAACTTCATCGTGTTCGTGTCCTCCATCGACGAGACCAAGATCGGCGGGCACCGGCACCGGTTCGTTTCCCACGTCCTGGAGGTCACCGGGATCGGCGAGGGCGGGCGCCCGGACACCAACCAGATCTTCGGGCCGCGCCCGGAGTGGGGAGAGCACCGCGGTGTGCCGCTCATGCTCCCCCGCTGCATCAACGACCTGCGGCGCGTGGGCTTCGATCCCGCGCTGCTGTCCGAGCCGGGCGGTGCCTGGCCGGCAGCCCTGCCGCTGATGATCACGGAGGACGTCCGGTGACAACGCTGCTGCTGTGGGTGGTGGCCGGCCTCGCCGTCACCGGCGGCCTGGTGGGACTGGTCGCCGGGGTCATCGGTACCACCACGCCCAAGGGGCCCACGCTGGCCGCCCGGATAAGGGCCGGGCGTCAGCTGGCGGGCCGCGACGAGCAGATGGCCCGCCGTACCCGGCTGGTCGTCGGCGCGGTTGCCGGGATCGTTCTGTGGCTGGTCACGGGCGTGTTCGTGGCGGGAGCGATGCTGCTCCTGGCCGTGACTGGCGTGCCGTGGCTGCTCTCGCCCACGAAGTCCGCGACCGCGCGGATCGCGAAACTGGAGTCGCTCGGAGACTGGACGCAGCGCCTGGCCAACGTGCTCCGCCTCGGGCGGGGCCTGGACGAGGCCCTGCACATCTCCCGCAAGGGCTGCCCGGAGGCCATCGCCGAGGAGGTCGCCGACCTGGTCGACCGGCTCCAGGTGGGATGGCGGCCGACGGACGCCCTGCGCGAGTTCGGTGACGCCCTGAACGACGTGACCGCGGACAAGGTGGTGGCCGCCCTGATCCTGTCGGCCGCCGACCGCGGCCCCGGCCTCGCCCAGGCCCTGGACGACCTCGCCGAGTCCGTCCACGAGGAAGTCGCCCGCAGGCGTGCGATCGAGGCCGACCGGGCCAAGCCACGCACGACGATGCGGTGGATGACGATCATCACCCTCGGCGTCATCGGTGCCGGCTTCCTCATCCCCTCCTACACCGCTCCCTACGGCACCATGCTGGGCCAGCTGGTTCTGGCGGTCCTGCTGGCCGGGTTCGTGGGCGTCCTGGCGATGATGCGGCAGATCGCCGACACCAAGCCCGTTCCCCGCTTCCTGATCACCGACCCCCGCAGCGCCGTCTCCCCCGCCCCCCTCCCCGACGACGAACCCACAGCCGGGGCCGGGGCAACGAGTGCGGAGGTGACCGCATGATGCCGGTAGCCGCGATCCTGTCCGGCGCGGCCATCGGAGCCGGCTGCGCACTCCTGGTCCGCGAAGTCCTGCGCCCCGCGCCCGCGCTCGGGCCCGCGCTGCGCCGCCTCAACCAGCCCGCACCGCCCCCGCGCCCCGACGGCGAGAGCCCCGACCGGGACGAGCGGTGGGGACAGTGGCTCGTCGAGCGGATGACGGACGTACCCGGCGTACGGATCCCCCACAAGGACCTCGCCCTGACCGGCACCACCCCCGCCCGGTTCATGCTGACCAAGATGGCCCTGGCCGGCGGAGGGCTGCTGCTGCCACCGCTGTCCACCATCCCGCTGCTGCTCCTCGGCGTGCCGCTCTACCTGCCCGCGATCGTCGGGATCCTGGCCGCGGTCGTGCTCTGGTTCGCCCCCGACCTCGCCACCCGGGACAAAGCCAAACGCGCCCGCAGCGAGTTCGCGCACGCCATGGCCGCCTACCTCGACCTCGTCGCGCTGCGCCGGGCCGGGAACGTCTCCGCCGAGCAGGCCATGGAACAGGCCGCCCAGGTCGGCGACGGCTGGGCGTTCCAGCGGATCCGGGGAGCGCTGGCGCAGTCCCGGGTCGACAAGGTCGCGCACTGGGAATCCCTGGCCCGTCTGACCGCAGAACTCGACCTGCCCGTCCTGGACGACCTCGCCGCGATCATGCGGCAGTCCGCCGACGACGGAGCCTCCGTCTACTCCACCCTCCGCTCCCGCGCGAAGAACCTGCGCACCGAGCTCCTCGCCGATCAGGCAGCAGAAGCCAACTCCAACAGCGAGAAGATGACCGCCCCCGGCGCGCTCCTCGCCGTCCTGGTCATGCTGCTGATCGCATTTCCGGCCGTCATCCGCATGCTCACCACCTGACCCACAGCAAAGGAGTCCCCGCATGACCAAGCTGGCCATCCGTCTGTCCCTGGCCGCCAAGGCCCACTGGGAGAACATCAAGGCCCACAGCCGCGGCGATCAGGACCGAGGCGACATCTCCATCACGACCATCATCATCTGGACCGCCGCCGTCGCCGGAGCCCTTGCCATCGCCGGGACGATCGCGGTCGTCGTCGTCAAGTACCAGGGCAAGCTCAGCGGAATCTGACAGGCACGGCGGACGGGAGCAGGCGGCGAAGGGGGTGCGGTGAAGAGCACGGCGGGCAACGACTCGCAGAGGGCCGAGGCCGGGCAGGCGGATCCGGAACAGGCCGAGGATCAAGTCCGGCGCCCCTGGGATCGGGGGGAGGCATCGATCCAGATGGCGATCGTGTTCCCGTTCGTCATCCTGATCACCGTCGCCGTGGTCCAGGCATCCATGTGGTTCTTCGCCCGGAACATCGCGCTCACCGCCGCCCGTGAAGGGGTCGCCGCAGCCCGCACCTACCAGGCTCCGGAAGGCGCGGGCGCGGCCCGGGCCCGGGAAACCCTGGACCGGATCGCCGGTGACAGCCTCGGGCAGGCCACGGTCAGCACCGCGGGCAGCAGCGCCACAGAGGTCCGCGTCACCGTCACCGGACAAGCCCCCTCACTGATTCCGGGCCTGTCGGGACTGAGCGTGTCCCAGTCGGCCGGTGCCCCACGCGAACGGTGGACCACCCCATGACCCACAGCCCGCCGCCGGCCACCACCAGGCGGAGCCGCCTGGGCGCACGGCTGCGCGAGGACCGGGGCAGCGAGTCCATCGCGGCCGCGATCGTCACCCCGCTGCTGCTCATGCTGCTCTGCCTGGCCATCGCGGGCGGCCGCATCGTCACCTCCGGCGCGAAAATCGACGCCGCCGCCGAAGACGCCGCCCGCGCCGCTTCCATCTCCCGCACCTACTCCGGCGCCCAGAGCGAAGCGTCCAGCGCCGCCGCACGCTCCCTCGCCGACCAGGGCATCCACTGCGCCTCGACCCACACCAGCGTCAACGCCTCCGGCCTGGCCGTACCGCTCGGCGACGTCGGAACCGTGACGGTCACCATCTCCTGCACCGTGCCCCTGTCCGACCTGCTGATCCCCGGGATCCCCGGATCCAAGACACTGACCAGCACCTTCACCTCGGTAGTGGACGCCTACCGCTCCAAGGGATAACCACATGCCCACACCGGACCCCGCCACCGCCCCGCCCGCCCCCAGCCTTTCCCCGGCGCCCGCCGCACCGCGGCGGGTACGGCGGAGCCTGCGCGACGACGAAGGCGGCATCGCGATCTATACCGCGATCGTCACCGTGGCCCTGCTGGGCATCATCGGACTCGCCATCGACGGCAGCGGGAAACTCCGCGCCACCGAACGCGCCGACTCCATCGCCATGGAGGCCGCCCGCGCCGCCGGGCAGGCCATCGACCCCGCCACCGCGATCACCGGCCAGCAGATCCGCGCCGACCCCGCGGCCGCCCAGGCCGCAGCCCAGGCCTACCTCGCACGCGCCGGCACCCAAGGCAGCACCGCCCTGTCCGGGGACGGAACCGAACTCACCGTCACCGTCCACGACACCTACGCCACCAAATTCCTGGCAGTCGCCGGGATCGGGTCCATGAACGTGACCGGCCACGGCACCGCCCGCCTCCTGCACGGCATCACCCAACCCCAGTAGCCCGCTGCACCCGCGCACGAAGGACCCGCCCATGAGCCAGCCCACCCCCGGCCACACCCCCCGGCCCCGCCCCGGGCGCGGGCGCGCCCAGACGGCGGCCGCCCTCACGCGCGGCCTGCTCTCCCTCACCGTCCTCGCCGCCCTCCTGGCCGGCCTGCCCGTCTTGCTGTGGTGGGCCACCGCCCAGGTCGGACCACCGGGCATCGCCGCCCTGGCGAACCTGCTGTCCACCGACGACTCCGGACAGGTCTTCCTGCTGCTCCTGGCCGCCGCCGGGTGGATCGGCTGGGCTCTCTTCGCGGTCGCGGTCCTACTGGAAGTCCCGGCCCAGCTGCGCGGGCGCAGCGCCCCGCAGATCCGGGGACTCGTCGGGCAGCGCACCGCCGCGGCACTCGTCGGGGCGGTCCTGCTGGCCCTGCCCGCCGGGACTGCCCTCGCCGCACCGGCCACCGCCTCACCCGCCCAGAACACACCGGTGAGCGCGAGCGCGGCCGCCGTACCCGGCACGGACAGTGCGGCCGCAGGCATCCGCGCGGATCCCGCAGCGGCCCAGGACACCGGGGGCGCGGTGACGCACACAGTGCGGGACGTGCGCCCGGCCGAGAGCCTGTGGTCGATCGCGGCAACCAGCCTGGGCGACGCCACCCGGTGGGAGGAGATCGCCGCCCTCAACGCGGGCCACACCATGACCGACGGCACGGTCTTCCACGCCGACCAGCCCATCCAGCCCGGATGGATCCTCACCCTCCCCCACGACGCCACCCCTCCCCCGCCCACGGGACACCGCGCCCAGGGCGAGCACGGCGACGCCGTCACCACCGCCCCGGCCCACGCAACCCAGTACAGCGTCCGGGCGGGAGACAACCTCACCTCCATCGCCGCCGAGCAGCTCGGGGACGCCAACCGGTACCCGGAGGTGTTCGAGCTGAACAAGGGCACGCCCCTGCCCGGCGGCGCCGGGACGTTCACCGACCCGAACCTGATCTACCCCGGCCAGCAGCTCACCCTCCCCCCGGCCCCCACTCCTGCCCCGCCGCAGTCGCAGCCCGGCAACGGCACCACCCCGCCCGCCGCACCGGCGTCACCCGCGCCCACCGTCAAGCCCGCCACCCCGCCGGCGGTGACACCCACCCCCGGCCCCACGGCGACGCCTTCGGCACCGAGCCCGGCAACCACCCCGGCATCCCCGAAGTCCCCGGGGGCTGCGGCGCCCTCGGCGGCCGCGAGCACCACCACGCCGACGACCCCGGCCAGCCCGAACCCCGGCCAGGTCCCCAAGCAGGCCACGCCGCCAGCCGCGACCAGCCCGTCCGCCTCCCCGGCCACCACGGCGGCGCCGGGCGCAGCCGAGGCCACCGCGACCTCGCACCGCGTGAACTGGGCGCTGGTCGCCGGGATCGGCACGCTCCTCGCCGCCTCCCTCGCCGGAGCGCTCGGAGTACGGCGGATCCTGCAACAGCGGGCCCGCCGCGCGGGCGAGACCATCGCCCAGGACGACGAACCCACCAACGTCGAGCAGGTCCTCGCCGCAGTCGCCGAACCGGAAGGCGTAGAACTCCTCGACCGCGTCCTGCGCGCCCTCGCCCACCATGCCGCCACCGACCACAGGGATCTGCCCGCGCTGCGCGGCGCACGGCTCTCCGCCGAGGGCGTGGCGCTGCTGCTGGACGAACCCGCCGACCCCGTCACTCCGTTCACCGCCGGCCCGGACACCCGCACCTGGGTCCTCGACAACAAGGCCGTCCTCCCCAGCGCCGACGACCTCGCCGACGTCCACGCCCCGTATCCCGGCCTGGTCACGCTCGGCGCCGACAGCACTGGTCTGCTGCTGGCCGACCTCACCACCTGCCGGATCCTGCTCCTGGACGGCAGCCCCGAGGAGGTCCTCGAAGTTGCCCGCGCCCTGGCCCTGGAGCTCGGGACGAGCGGGTGGACCGACTACGCCGAGATCCTGACCGCCGGACTCGGCAGCCGCCTGTCCGGACTACTCCCGCAGGGCCGGATCCGCACCATGCCCCACCTGGCGGCCGTCGCCACCGACCTCGGTGAACTCCTCGTGGAAGCCCACCAGTCCGGGGAGCAGGTCCTGCCCTGGCTGATGATCGGCGCTGGCGACCACACCGAGCAGGACCTCGCCCTCCTCGCCGACGCCATCGCCTCCGCCCGCGACCTGAAGACCGCTGTCGTCCTGCCCGCCACCCCGCATGCCCGCCTGGTGTTCCCGCACGCGGAAATCCTCGACGCCACCCGCGACCAGGACAGCGTCCTGGCCCCGCTGGAGACACCGGTCACCCTGCAGCGCGTGAGCGACGAGCAGTACCGGCAGTACGTCCACGCTCTGCAGGTCGCCGTCCAGGATGCCGCGCCGGCCACCGGAGCATGGGAGTTCGCCGAGAGCCACCAGCAGCCGGCCGCCTCGGGTCTGCCCCTGACCGTGCACGTCACCAGCAACGAAGCCCAGGACCCGGGCAACCCGTTCCCCTCACTCCTCGCCAGCCTCACAGGACCAGCCACCACCGACACCACGGACTCCGAAGCCAAGGCCGAGGACGACGCTGCCGCCGGTGACGCCGGTGGCCGTGAGGGAAGGGACCAGAGCCCAGCCGCCACGCCCGTGCCCGCGCCGCTTCCCCAGCAGACAGCCGGCCACACCCCCGGTACACGCCCGCAGCCGGGCCCGGCCGGAGCCGAGGGCACAGCCGACTCGGTCCGTATCGACATGCTCGGCACGCTGCGCATCACCGGCGGTACGGGATCCGCCCACGCACCACGCACCACCGCCGTCGCCGCCCTCATCCACCTCCGACCCGGCCGCAGCGCCGACTATCTGTGCACGGCCATCGACCCCGTCACCCCATGGTCGGTCCGCACCCTGCAGTCACGCCTCTCCGAACTCCGCGCCGAAATCGGCACCACCCCGGACGGGCTCACCCTGCTGCCCCGGCCCAAGAACGGCGCCTACACCTTCCACCCCTCGGTTACCTCCGACTGGCAGGAATTCCAGGACCTGGCCTCCCGCGGACTCGCAGCCGGCCCGCAGGCCGGCATCGCCGACCTCGAAGCGGCCATGGCCCTCGTACGCGGAAAGCCCTTCGACGGCCGCACCCTGCCCTGGGCCGACGCCGTCACCCAGGAAATGCTGGCCCGGATCACCGACACCGCCCACACCCTCGCCCGCTGGCACACCGACGGCGACAACCCTGACCTCGACGCCGCCCGTCGCACCGTCCTCCACGCCCTCGACATCGAGGAAACCTCTGAGGTCCTCTACCGCGACCTCCTGCACATCGAATGGGCCGCCGACAACCACCACGCCATCCGCAAAACGGTCGCCCGCCTCCAGCAGATGGCCCGCACCTACGACATCACCCTCGACGGCCCCACCGAAGACACGATCGACCGCGTCCTCGCACCCCGCGCCGCCCTCACCAAAACCCCCTGACCCGTCGCGACATGAGCGTGTGGCTTTGTCGTCGAGAGTCAGCAGCGTTTGTTGGCCACCGCTGAGAACGGTCCGTAGACGGTAGGAAGCGTGTTGTCGAGTTCTGGAAACGCACCGGTGCTTGCTTCTGGCTGTCTCGTGTGCTGGTCGGCTTGAAGGCTGTGGTCATGTCGTGGGCCAGGTGCCGAGTGCTCGGGCAAGCCGGTCGCTCTGCTCGTGGATGATTCCTTGAGCGAGGCGGGTTCCGCACCGCGGGCTGCCTGCCTCGTAGCATTTCAGGATGCCGGGGAGGTCCTGCTGGGTACCGGAAATCGGGGAGAGGGAGGCCAGGGCCCACCCAGCCGGCTCCCACCGGGGGCAGTAGGAGAGCATCTGCCAGTACGGGCGCGCTGTCATCGATGCCCACCTGGATGAGGGCATCGCCGATCAGTGCGGCTGCTCGTCGGACAGGTTCCTGTCGCCGAGGGCTGGGAGCAGGAGCAGCAGGCGGACGTGTTGCGCGTGGATCCCCGGGGCCTGTGGGTCGGGTGGTGCCAGCGATGTGCGTGAGCCCCCCGCTAGTGCTGTGACCGCATAGGTTCACCGGGTTGCTCGTTGTGCTGGTTGGAAGTTTTGACGCATCCAACCAGCAGGGGAGGCGGGATGGCACCACCGGTCAAGGTCCGGAGGCTGACGGAGCAGGAGGGGCGGAAGCTTCAGCAGACTTGTGCGGCGGGGCAGCACGAGCCCGGTGCGGTTTCGGCGGGCGATGATGCTTCTGGCCTCGGCCGGCGGCAGCACGGTCCCGGTGATCGCCCGGCTGGTCCAGGCGGACGAGGACACCGTCCGGGACGTGATCCACCGCTTCAACGAGATCGGGCTCGCATGCCTCAACCCTCAGTGGGCGGGAGGCCGTCCCCGCCTGCTGAGCAGTGACGACGAGGACTTCGTCATCCAGACGGCCACCACCCAGCCCACCGTGCTGGGCAAGCCCTTCACCCGCTGGTCGGTCCGCAAACTGGTCGATCACCTCCGCAGGAACATAGCCCGGCCCGTCCGGATCGGCCGCGAGGCCCTGCGGTGCTTACTGGCCCGCCGCGGGATCACCTTCCAGCGGACGAAGACCTGGAAGGAATCCCCGGACGCGGCCTTCGACGCCAAGCTCGCCCGGATCGAGTACGCGGTCAACGAGCGTCCGGACCGCACGTTCGCCTTCGACGAGTTCGGGCCCCTCGGCATCCGCCCCATCGCCGGCTCATGCTGGGCCGAACAGGGCCGCCCCGACCGGCTGCCTGCCACCTACCGCCGCACCCACGGCATCACCTACTTCCACGGTTGCTACTCCGTCGGCGACGACAAGCTGTGGGGCGTCAACCACAGACGCAAAGGCATCGACCACACCTGGGCCGCTCTGCGGTCGATCCGAGCAGCCCGCCCGGACGGCGGCCCGATCTACGTGATCCTCGACAACCTCTCCGCCCACCTGAATTGGAAGATCCGCAGGTGGGCGGCCAGGAACAAGGTCGAGCTGTGCTTCACACCCACCTACGCATCCTGGGCCAACCCCATCGAGGCTCACTTCGGGCCGCTGCGGCAGTTCACCCTCGCCAACTCCCACCATCCGAACCACACCGTCCAGACCCGGGCCCTGCACGCCTACCTGCGCTGGCGCAACCAGAACGCCCGCCACCCCGACGTCCTGGCCGCCCAACGACGCGAACGCGCACGCATCCGCAGCGAACGAGGTCTCCGCTGGGGCGGCAGGCCACTGCCGGCCGCAGCCTGATCGCCCGACCTGGCAACCCATCCCGGGCACAGCACTACATGTCGAAGGGTTCGTAGCTGGCGTCGCCTCCGGGCCAGGCGCGGTCCATGAACGGTGCCCGGTCGAGGCCGTCGAAGCAGCGCATCAGGAAGTCGGTGAAGGTGCCGCTGGTGCGGTACCACTCCGCGCATTCGCTGCCGACCACGATCTCCCAGTTGCCCGGATCTGGGTCGCTGGCCAGAAAGTAGTACTCGCTGCTGTGCTCGTCGTGGCCCCAGCGGATGAGCCCACCAGGGTCGGGGTGGAAGGGGAAGGGGTAGAGGTCCTCGCACCCTCTCCGTGCGTCGCGCCAGGCCTCCAGGGACCAGAAGTCCTCGAGTTCGGCAGGGGTCATGAGACCAGTCGGCCGGTCGAGGTGGAGGTACCCGTCGAGGGTTCCGGGCCCGTACACGTCCATGAAGGCCTTGTAGTCCGCGGGCAGCGTGACACCGAGGTGCTGTTCGGAGGCCTCCCAGACCTCTCGGCGCGGCCAGCCCCACGCCTCCTCCGGCTCCCCGAGCAGCGCCTGGAGGCGTTCCAATGCCGATGGCATGTTTTCCCTCGTCCCTGAGATGTGGCCGGCTGGGAACATCATCAGGCCTCCCTCTGACAACACCGAGCCGCCAGCGTCCTCAACCCGGCGAACCTTCCCGGTCACAGCACTAGGCCAGTTCGGGGCCCGCCCGGGGGCGTGACTCTGGGCCCGCGGTGGGGTTGTGGCATGCCAGCTATCCGTACGGTTCATGTGTGACGCATGGTCAGCGACTGCTGCCGGTGGGGTTCCTCGTCTCGGGTGCCGTCCGTGACGGGCGGGGATGGCGGGGGAGTGGCTGGTTTCACAGTCCGGCGAGGCCGGCGATGAGGTCGAACTGCGGGTCGACGTTGGCCTGCCCGAGGTTGCTGAAGATGCCGTTAGTGTCGATCCGGGTGGTGGCGATGAGTCCGTCCCTCCTGCGGTAGAACTGGAGTTCGCGGCCCAGGGGGTTGAGGTGCGTCCAATCGGGTTTCACCTGACCTGTTGCAAGGCCGGTGAAGATGCCGTTGACGCTGAGGCGCCCGGTGGCTATGACACCGTTGTCGGTTCTGTAAAAGAACAGTTCCCGACCGTGGGTGGTGATGTGCGTCCAGCCCGGGCTGAGGTTGCCCGTTGCCAGGCCACTGAAGCTTCCGTCGCCCTCAATGCGGCCTGTGGCGATGAGACCGTCAGAACGATAGAACAGAAGCTCGCGTCCGACGGCGTCGATGATGTTCCAGTCCTTGTTCACGCTGCCTTTCTGAAGGGCGGTGAAGGTGCCCTCGGAATCGACCCGGCCGGTGGCAGTCTCACCGCTGCCCGCGCGGTAGAAGAACAGATCATGTCCCAGGGGGGTGACATGGGTCCAGTGAGCGTCGAGCAGGATGTTGCTTTCGAGGGCGACGAAGTGTCCATCGTGAATCACACGGCCGGTGGCACTCACGCCGTCGCCGCTGCGGTAGAAGAACAGGTCCTGTTCGAGTGGCACGATGTGGGTCCAGCCGGTTTCGAGCCGGCCTTCCAGGAGGGCTGTGAACTTGCCGTCTGGGGCGAATTGGCTGGTGGCGATGTGCCCGTTGCTGGCTCTGTAGAAGAGCAGGTTCCCGGACAAGGTGTCTCCTTGATGGTCGGGGAGGTGTTCGTCTCCCGCACCACAAGAACCGCCGTCGAAAAACAGGCCGTGGAAGCGGGATAGGGAGGCATCGCCGCTACTGCCCGCGTGCGGGCAGCGCATACTGCAACTGCCTAATATCCGACGTTACTCTCCGCTCGCTGCGACGGCATTCCGACGCTTCCAGCCACTGACCGTATGCTGCCGCGCAGCACGACTACCCGCCGGACTCGTCCTCCTCCGTCTGATTCGCACCCACACCTCCTGCACCAGCACGTCCCGCTCGGCCCGGATCAGGCGGCGTTCCGTCTCCTGGCTCGGCGCCGGGACTCCGACGTAGTGATACGCCCCGGGGTCCCCAGTGGACGCAGTGGAGATCGACTGCAAGCGCCACGGCTGCCTGATCAACGCCCCCTCTGCAATGCCTGGAACGATGCCCTGTTGGACGTCGTCCGGCCGCGGCTGGACTGGCGGGCGGTGCGCGAGACTCGTCCGGGCCGCCGGTCTGTGCTCTCCTCCCTGACTTCGGTGACCCCGGACACGGACCGGGTCCTGCTGGCCGAGGTGGCCCTGGCTCCGCAGGTAAGAACTCGGTGCCGGCACACATCCCGTGAGTGCGACGGATGAGTCTCTTCGGGTCACTCCAGGATCAACCGGGCTGTTAGAGGTCGTTTTCGTCTGTCTCATCTCGTTATCGACTGATTCATGGATGGTCGGATCGTGGTGCGGGAGAGTCGGCAGGTGTGGCCGCGACCAATGGGGCCTGAGGGGTGACGAATGAGGCGAGGAGTTGCTCGTGCCTGTCTCATCCCAGGATGCCCGGCTATCGAAGGTGGGTGCTTCTGTCGTCATTCCTATGCGCCTGGGCGCACTCGGTCCGGCGCGGTACGCCGGAAGCATGGCGAAGCGACGTCCGTATCCGAGTGATCTGTCCGATGCCCGGTGGGAGTTGATCGAGCCGGTCCTCGCGGCCTGGCGCTTCGAGCGCCGGGGCCGGGCCCTGCACTTCGGCCGGCCGCCCGAGCACGACCTGCGCGACATCATGGACGCGATCTTGTATATCGACCGGACCGGGGTCCAGTGGCGCTACCTTCCGCACGACTTTCCGCACTGGAACACCGTCTACGGGTACTTCGCCAAATGGGCCGACGAGGGCGTGTTCGCCCAGCTCAACGGCATGCTCAGGCAGCTCCTGCGGGAGAAGGAGGGACGCGATGCCGAGCCTTCGGCCTGCATGATCGACGCCCAAAGCGTCAAGACCTCCACCAGCGTTCACGCCTCCGGCCAGGGCATCGACGCCGGCAAGAAGATCGTCGGCAGGAAGCGGAGCATCGTCACCGACACACTCGGCCTTCTCCTCGCGGTGCTGGTCACCGCGGCCAGCGTGCAGGACTCCGTAGCCGGCACCCGGCTTCTGGACCAGGTCGCCGCCGAACACCCCGGCATCCGAAAGGTGTGGGTCGACGGCGGCTACCGCCAGCACCTCGTCGAACACGCCGCCACCCTCGGCATCGACATGGAGATCACCGCCCGCAAGCCCGGGACCAGGGGTTTCACCCCGATCCCGAAGCGGTGGGCGGTTGAGCGAACCTACGGGTGGCTCATGCTCCACCGCCGCCTGGCCCGCGACTACGAGACCCTTCACACCCGCTCCGAAGCCGTGATCCACCTTGCCATGGCCGACCTCATGGCCCGCCGCATCACCAGCGAGAACGCCATCTCCTGGCGCGACCCGAAGAAGCCCACCAAACGGACCATCCCGGGATGAAACAACGGACGAAAACGATCTCTTAGCGTCGGGTCTTAATCGAGGGGGCGGAAGTGGGCCGCTAGGGCCAGCACCGGGCCGCCGCTGCGCGATACGCACAGAACCCTGTTCCTGGTTCTCGCCAACATTTCCGCAGCAGTCATCCCCGGTTGTTCCCGAAACCCGACAACAACCGTTTCCGGATGTGGCCTATGTAGCCAAGCGTGGGGGCTTGCCGACGGCAGGCCCCCACAACAGGTTCGGAAGAGGTCAGATCAACGCCGCTACCGCATGCCGGGCAGCAGCCAGAACCTCCGCGCGGGCCGCAGCCTCCCCTGCCGGCGGCCGGGTCACCCACTCCAGTCGCACCTCGGCGACCGCCGCACACACCGCGCGCACCTCCGCGGCCATCCCCTCAGAGAGAGGGGACCGGTCAGGCCCCGTCACCAGCGTCGGCCCGTAGAAGCCGTACGAGATCTCCATACCCCGCCACTGCGACGCCAGCACCCAGGCAGCCAGGTTCATGGGCAGCCCCTCAGCTGCCCCGTTGCCGGGCACATGAAAGTGCGCCTGCCGGTGGTAGATCGCCCGGTCCGCAGGTCCGCCAACCACGTCCCTCACCTGAGCCATGCGCGCAGCAACGTCATCCGCCCACGGCAGTACGACGACCGCCCCATCCACGTCGATCCGTAACGCCGTCCCCACGGTGACCTCCATGTCAGCCGACACCCCGAAACTGCCACCAGCGATCATTGCGCACTTGGCGGGCCGCCGGCTGGCCCGCCCGATCCGTAGAACTCCGGCGACGCCTGCTTACAGCGGGCGAAAGCGGCCGAAGGCCGCCTCGCCGTGAAGGCAGGGCCGCCTGTTGAGGGGAGCAAGGCGTCAGGAAGCGGACGGCTCAGCATTTGCGTAGGCGTCGTCGTAGTCCGCTACGGTCCCGCCGAACTGGATGCCGGCCAGGGCGACTCACGAATGGCACAACGCGGCACCAGGAGGTGCAATGGAATATCGGGGCGCGAAAATAACCGCGCCTGACTCTGTAAGCGCTCTGAGTCCGCATCCCTCGGAGGCGACATGGGCGACTTCAAGTCTGTTCAATCCGGAACGATAAAACTCGGAAGCTCCACTTGGCTATCGAAGCCCGCAGCATTAAGGAGTGCCGGCCCAGTTAGCTACCGGCTGCGGATGGTGATCGATTCGCAACCGGTCACCGACCTCGTCGTTCAACTATTCAAGCCCGGGACCAAGGGACAATTTGGAGACCCGGTAGGCGATCCCATACGTGTGGCGCTGAAGCCTGCCGCGGGCCAGCAGTCGTTTAACGAGCAGATCAACTGGCAGGCTCTACCGCCAGGGACGTACTACGTAGCGATCCGGACCGCGACGCCCCTGGCTCACGGGCAGACGAAGTCAGTACGGTTCGACCTCGCCAGTGACGCCCGGGAATCCGATACTGATCTCAGTGCCGCTCCACCGTCCCCGACTCCTGAGACGACGCCATTGATCGACGAAGGCCTCGGACCTGCAGGGTCTCGGCTGCCAGACTTCGATGAATCCAATGCTGACGGCGTGATAGATATACCGATCGATCCCGTGCCGCCGCAGCCACAACCCCCGCCCGAGCCGGACCCGCCGCCGCCGCCGCCCGAGCCACAACCCCCGCCCGAGCCGGACCCGCCGCCGCCGCCGCCCGAGCCACAACCCCCG
>NZ_BMTD01000036.1 GCF_014649495.1 Streptomyces filipinensis
CCGAACCGACAACCCGACCGTACAACCCCCCACACACAAAACGAAACAGTCACTCCACACACCCCACCATGCATTCCACACAACCACCCCTGAAAAAAACCACCACCAATTGCCGGAACAGGAACAAGAAGTCACACTGGGCCGGATCCGCACCTTTCCTCGCGAGGAGAGCGGAGACCGCCCGCGGCGAGTTCACTCTCCCGGCAGCGACACCGCCATCGACGAGACATGGTGGTACGACGCTTCCGCGAAGACGCTGCGGAACGTCTACTCGGGCAGGTGCCTCGCGCTCGGCGCCACCGCGACGAAGGGCACCCAGCTGATCCAGTACCGGTGCAACGGCAAGCCTGACGAGGCCTGGGAGCAGCTCCCCCGTTGATGCAGGAGCTGTGCCGAAGAGCTGTGCCGCGACCGCCTTGACAGGCGCAGTGCACGCTCGCCGGCAGCCAGAAGTACAGGCGAGCGACGTGGCTACTCGACCAGATGCCGGTGTGACTTGCTCCAGTCGATCCTGTTGCCTAGCTCGCTCAGGAGCCCATCGGCAGCCCAGGTGGCTTGAGGCTCGACCCCCTGCTCGGCCAGCCGGCGCACAAGGTCGGCATTGTCCTGCTGTCTGGCGATGACGGCGTCGACGAGCCCCACGGTCGAGTCGAGGCCGCACGCGCTGCGGAAGTCCTCCACCCGCGCACGGCGGTCGGGCGGCGCCGGGTAGCGCAGCCAGCGCAGACACTCGGCGTCGTCGCGAAAGGGAGCGACGTACTCCAGCGCGTAGGCCACGTCGTGCAGGCGTGGTGCCGGACGGGCGAAGTCCCAGTCGATGATCCCCACCGGCCGGTCGTCGTGCCAGACGACGTTCCAGGGGCCGAAGTCCCCATGACAGACGACCTCGCCGTCCCCAGCGGCCTCGGCGCACAGGCGAAGCCGACCTTCTCCAGGTGCCGCAACAGCGCGTGGACGGTGGGCGTCCAGGGCTGGACGGGTCTGCGGACGGTGTCACCGATCCGCACCACCCGACGATGGGCACCGTCCTGCATCACTTCCTCCCCCGACATGTGGCTCACGCTACCCGGCCACCCGGATCCGTCAGCCCGCGGATCTCGGTGACGGTCCGGACTACGCGTCAGGACGGCTCTTCGTCGAGGCGCCCGTGCCGGATGCCACGCGGCCGGGCGAGTGTGGGAGCGGCTGTCCAAGACCGCGGTCAGTTCCCGGACGGCTCCACGAACTCTCGGATCAGCTCGCCGACCCGGGCTGGCTCGTCGAGATGGACCATGTGTCCGGCCGACTCCAGCCGGACCACGCCGACGCGATCCGGCAACGCCGCGAGCTCCCGCCCGATGCCGCGCACCAGCGCCCCGGTCAACTCCCTGACGCGCTGCGGGAGGTGGCCGAGGTCCGGCGTACGCGCGCCTGCGACGAGCAACACCGGTACGCGCAGTGCGCGAACCTCGGCGAACAGGTCGTAGCCGTCCAGCGGGGCCATCAGTGCGGGCAGTTCACCCGGAAGAGGACGTCCTTCGGCGCGCCGCGCACGTGCCGCCTCGCTCTCCGCGTCCCATCCGAAGCGCTCGGCCGCCGCCCGCGCCTGCACTTCGACCTGCCCGGGATCCGTCACCGCCGGAGCACCGGCATACAGAGCGATCTGCTCGGCTCGACGCTCCCGCACCTGCTGGGGTGTCAGACCGGGGTACAGCGTGGGCACCCCGCCGCCGAAGCCGTCCAGGTCCACCACGCCGGCACAGTCCCTCGACGCCGCGTACCGCACGGCGATCACGCCGCCCAGTGAGTGCCCGACCAGCCAGGGCCTGCGCAGCCCCAGCGCGCGGACCACAGCGTCCACGTCGGCCAGGTGGTCCTCCCATTCGTACGAGGACGCCGATGCCGAACGCCCGTGCCCGCGCAGATCCATGGCGACCAGCCGCAGGCCGAGCAGGTGGGGCCGGACGGGCTCCCAGTCAAGCGCCGTGCGGCTGGCGCCGTGCAGGAGCAGCACATCAGGTCCTTCCCCGCCATGGTCGAGGACAGCGATGCCGTCGATCCGCCTCTCCACCGTCATGCGGTGACCTCCTTCGCGATCCGTTCGATCTCGGCGGGGGTGCCCGCCATGATGGTGCGCAGGTGCTCCGTGACCAGTTCCACCGGCCAGTCCCACCACGCCGCCCCCAGCAGCCGCTCGATGTCGGCGTCCTCGTAGCGGCGGCGGATCGGGCGGGCGGGGTTGCCGCCGACCACGGCGTACGGCTCGACGTCGGCGGTGACCACCGCGCCGGCTGCGACGATCGCGCCGTCGCCGATCCGCACGCCGGGCATGATCAGCGCCTGGTATCCGATCCAGACGTCGTTGCCGATCAGGGTGTCACCCCGGCTGGGCATGTCGGTGACCAGATCGATGGTCCGTTCCGTCCAGCTGCCACCGAACATGGTGAACGGGAAGGTGGAGACGCCCATGGTGGGGTGGGCGGCGCCCGCCATCAGGAAGCGGGTTCCGGCAGCGATCGCGCAGTACTTGCCGATCACCAGCCGCTCGGGCCCGTAGCCGTAGAGCACGTTGCGGCGTTCGAACTCCGTCGCGCCGTCGGGGTCGTCGTAGTAGGTGTACTCGCCGACCTCGATCCGCGAGTCGGTGACCAGCGGGCGGAGCAGGACGACCCGGTCCTGCCCGGGCAGCGGGTGCAGGGCCTCGGGGTTCGGGATCGACGCGGTCATGACGGGGGCCCTTCCTTCGCTGCAACAACTAACGCGACCTGTGTCGCATTAGTATCCTGACGGGATATCCACCCACACGCAAGCCTTAAAGCGACTGGAGTCGACTTTGCCTCATGATGCGAAGGCCGCGAAGGCAGGCACCAGGCCCGGCGGACGAAGTGCCCGGGTCCGCACCGACGTGGTCACCGCGACGCTCGCCGAGCTCACCGAGAAGGGTTACGACCAGCTCACGGTCGAGGCGATCTGCCACCGCGCCGGGGTCCACAAAGCCACTGTGTACCGGCGCTGGGGCGGCGTCGACGGCCTGATCGCCGACGCACTCGCGCTCTCCGCCGACCAGCCCTGGCCGATCCCCGACACCGGGAACGTAGACGAGGACATCCAGCTGCTGGCCCGTGAGGTGTACACCACCTTCACCGACCCCGACCTGCGCACCACCCCGACCGCCCTGATCGGCGCAGCCCTCCGCTCCGACCTAGGCGCGGCGGCACTCAGCGCCTTCTTCACCGCCCGCCACCAGCAGGCCGCCGAAGTCGTGACGCGCGCCGTGGAACGGGGCCAACTCCCCGCCGACGTGGACCCGGTGGAACTGGTCCGGGCAGCCACCGCCCCGCTCTACCACCGACTCTTCATCACCGGCGAACCCCTCGACGAACGGGCCGCCCACCGCGCGGCCGCCGCCGCCCTACTCGCCGCCCGCGCCGGCCTGTTCGACGCGCCAGCACCCTGATCTTCATCACCAGGATCCGGAAGGAGTCCAGCCCGGCAACCGAACCGTTCCGCCCCAGGTCGGGACGCCCACCCTCGCCCCCGGCCCCCTGGACGAACGGTTATGGAGTGTGCGGGCCGGACGCCTTCGGCGGCGCGCCTCTCCCCCGGGGCTCGGATGCGAGGAGCAGCCTGGTGGGCCGCACGGCGCGGGCGCCACGAACTTGCCGCGACTTGCACGATCCAGGCAGGCGCGGCCGGGTACGGGTGGATACGCTTCGCCCCGCTGGCTACCAGTGGACCGCGATGTCCCGGACGTCGCGAACCGTCTCCTTCGCGTGCTCAGGGATTCGGTGAGCGTCTTCGCGGCCTGCGGGCACAGGCGCACCGCCCACGGCTCGTCGGGCAGGGCGGGCACCGAGGACTTCGGCCAGGTCCACGAGGCCGGTCTCATCCCGGCCGGAGTCCATGTACGCGTCGGCGGCCGGGGCCGGCCGGGGGGCTTCCTCGGGCTGCGCCCATCGGCACCTTCTGACGGGTCGTATCACCACCGTACGCGCAGTGCGGGACAGCGGGAGGGACCACGGCTGCTCTCCCTTCCCTGGGGCGCCGGCCGACGCCAGAACGGGTCGGTCAGCACCAGGGCGTGGCTCTTCGATCAGTTGGCCAGTCACTTTGTGATGATGAGTCAGGGGGATCTGAGGGACAGCGCGGGGGCTGTGCTGGAGCCTCTACCGCCGGTCACAGCAACCGGTATGGCCGGTGGCGGGACCACCGCAGGTGATCAACGGGATTCATTCACGGGCTGAGCACGGGCGTACCGCGGCGCGAGCTGCCCGAACGCTTCGGCCCGTGTAAGACCGTCCGCAAACGGCACGCGCTGCGTCAAAAGGGGACGCGTTCCCCGCCGGGGACCCGGCCGTCCTCATCGCACGCCGGACAGTATGAGCGCCGACTAGTACTCCAGTCGTAAATCGTGATCTTCACGTTCGAGCGGCTTGCCGCCGGTAGTGGCTGGTCTGGGATCGGGCCTGGTGGCGGCGTCGCCAGTCGGACAAGCCGAGCCGGTGGACCGGGTCAAAGGCGGGCCGGATGACGAGCGTGATGAACAGCCGTTGGATCTCGTTGCAGGTGAGCGGTATGAGGGCGTCTGGTGCGGGATCGCAGTCGTGTTCGTTCGCGCGGACGACGGCGAGGAAGGCGTGCGCGAGCATGGCCAGGTGACCCAGCGGGACCAGGACGGGTAGCGGCGGACCTGGTGCTCGTCCAAGGCCGCCAAGCCCTTGCCGGACTGGAAAAGCTCCTCGACCCGCCACCTTGATCCAGCGACGCGCACCAGGGTGGTCAGCGGCACTGCGGCGGCCGGCGAGTAGCAGCGGTGGTACGCGAGTTCGCCGGTACTGCGGTGGCGGCGGATCAGCAACTGCTGGCTCCCGGGCCGGAGGTCGGTGAGGTCGATGACGGCCCAGTCGTAGAAGCGGTGGCCCTTGGCTCCGACCCCTGCGGACAGCTTCTGCCAGGCCTTCTTGGGCACCTTCCTGGCCAGCGTGTCCGCGCGGAACCTCCCGGCGCCTGTGGTGACTTCGTGCGAGCAGACCAACGCGAGGACGTAGCCGGTGCCGCGTTCCCCCAGCGCGGCGCGCAGCCTCGGGTTGCCGCCGTGGACCTCGTCTCCCGCGGCGTGTCCGCGGCGGCCGGCGTAGACGAGAGAGACGGCGACCTGCGCGTTCTCGATCCTGCCCGCGGTGCCGGTGTACTGGTTGCTGGACACCGACGGTGCCGGTGCCCTTCTTCACGTCGCCGGTCTCGTCGACCACCAGAACCGCCTGGTCGTCCGGCAGATGCTCCACCACGTAGGACCGCACGTCGTCGCGGACCTGGCCGGTGTCCCACTTGGCCCCGAGCAGGTGCTGCATGCCGTCCGGGGTGCTCTCTCCGGCTCACTCTGCGATGGTCCAGCAGTTTTTGCGCGGCAGGTCCGACAGCAGGCCGAGCACCAACCGCCCGACCCGACGTCGGGGTTCGACCCGTGCGAACCGGCCCGCTATCCGGCTCATCAGGCCCTCGAACGCCTCCTGCCGGCGGGCAGGGTCTACGCTGTGCCCTGCGGCCACCGCATGATCTTCAGTCTTCACACACCGATGATCAACGGTGGCCGCACCCGTCTCCACAGCGCGTCAGGGTCGCGCAGCGTCTGTCTGCCGTCATGTGTCTGGAGGACTTGTGCAACGTGGCGAAGTCTGGTGGGTCCAGTTCGACGAGCGGAGGTTGGTCGTACTGCTGTCGGGAGACGACACGTCCGGGATCCGAGTGATGCAGGTCGTCGCTCCGGCGGGCGTCGACATCAGCGGTCTGGGCATCGAAGTGACGGTCGGCGCCGGTGAAGGACTGCCGTTCGAAGGCGTGCTGCGGCTCGCGTTCCCGCGTCCAGGCTTCACCCCGTGCACGTGGCTGACCACTGTGTCCCGGGACGACCTGATAGAGCGGGCGGCCGTCCTGTCCTCCGTGAAGCTCAGCGAGATTGACGACGCCCTCCGACTCTCTGAACAAGCGCAGGAGCGGACCCCGGCCACGACCGCGAAGCTCAGCGGGATAAGGGAGGCCCTCCGTCTCGGTGAACGCGGGTAGACGGAGAAGGAGCCGACGCCCGCGACGGCGTGGGCGATCCCGGGCGAGATGATCGACGCTGGCCACCTGCTGCCTCGGCGCCCCTCACCACCGAGATCACGATCTACGGCTGGAGTACCAGGCATACAGCAACCGTCAGGTCCGCGGCTCCCTCCGCAAGCGAGGCATCCGGCATGTGATCCCGGAGAGGAAGGACCACAGGGCCGCACGTCTGCGCCGGGGGTCACACGGGGGACGGCCCCCGAACTTCGACAAGGCCCGGCGCAAGGAGCGGAAATCGGTGGAGCGGGCATCGGGAAGTTGCAGCAGTTCAGCGCCGTCACCACCCGCTACGACAAGCGCGGATACGTGTACCTCGGCACCGTGACCGCGTCGCACTCCTCATCTGGCTCCGCTCGTGGCCCGGAGAACTTCCTCAGTCCTGGGACTTGAGGTCCTCCAAAACCGGCCGCGACCAGCAGCGGGGTGAACTCCACGATGCCGTGCGTGCTCAGCGCTTCATGTCCACATCACGTAGGCGTCACGGCCGGCGCCGCTCACGCTCGGCGTCTGCGGCTCGGCATAGTCGGCAAGCTGTATGGGAGCTTCCTCCGTGAGAGCTCCCAGAAGCTGCTGGAACATCTGATGAACACTGTCCCAGACCTTCACCGGCGCGTCCGTGTCACCGGCCTGCAGGCCGTAGAGCACGTTCCCGAACTTGTCTCCGGCACGGTGATCGACGATGAGCTTTCCGCCCGTGAGATCAGAGGCGATCGGAACCCATCGTACGTGGAACGAGTACCCGTACACACCGTCGTAAATGTCACGTAGGTCAGGGTCTTCCGACTCGTTCGCATCGATCCACTCAGCAATGCCTTCCTCCATCCACCGCTGACCGTCGCGCATTCCGGTCGAGGTAAGCAAGATGAAACCCCCAGGAAGGATGACCCCTGGGCCCGCATGGCTGGTGGCAGACGACCCGTCATGACGCCGCAGCCACGTCACGAGATCGGGATGCAGGCCGAACCGGCGGTCAGCAATGGCGTCGATATCATCCTGCGTAGCCCCCGGATTCAACGCAGCATAATCCGCAGGAGCGTTGACGCCCAACCACGCATCGAGGTGGCCCAGTACGTCATCGAGTGAGCCGGTCATGCAACGTCCCTGACCAATGCCAATCCACCACATTCCATCACTGGCAGATGCCCGAGCAAGCCGCCGAATGCAGCCGAGCCGATCACGACTGAGAAGCCCGGGCCCGGCGCTTCGCCGCCGAACTCGCTGCCCACGTCCCCTCCCGCGAGCCCTGAGAACCCGCAGACTTGACGGAGGACGCAGAGCGCCGAGTGGGCGACGACCGCGTCCGGCCCGCCTGGCTCACACGGACGTGACCAGCTTGTCATGGAAAAAGGCCGGTCCAGTCGTGACGATCGAGGCGATGCTCCCGGTCTCCGTGCGCCCCAGCCATACGACGCTCCCCCTCCGGTCGGGAACGTCACGAGGTCGGCCCCGAGAGCCTCGTCACTCGCCCGCTCGAACGACTCGCCCAGAGACTCGGTGGCCCGGGATGCGTCCTGCCGGCCCGCGTCGACGCCGAGCCAGAACTGGCGGAACGGCTCGGTCAGCGACGGCCAGGCCGTGGCGTCGGCGAAACTTCCCATATTTTCCTCGGAGTCGAAGGTCGGCCGCTCACCGGGGACGATTCGCTCGATACTCTCGCCGACGCCGAGGGCCGCCTCCCAGCAGGCCACCGGGGCATCGCTGACAAGGAGGCGGACCGCGACCTCCTCGCGACCGTCGAACTGCTCGCCGTCGTACTCGTAGGGCGCTTCCGTCCAAGAGGCCTCCACCCGGTGAACGCCAGGTGGGATCCGGTCCTTCAGTTCCCGGCCGGCCGGGGTGGGCAACTCCGGGTCGGAGTCATCCGGCCAGGGCGAGGCGACGACGAGCCGGCCGCTCGGCACCCGGATCGGGCTCACCTCGGTCACCTCGACGACGTGCACGGGTCTCGCCCGATCTTCGGCATGCGTGCCCACCTGCGCCCCTGGAGTGAACACCGCCTCCAAGTACCGGCTCTCTTCCGGACCTGCCACCAGACGCTCATCTGCTGTGCATCCCATGGCCGAACCCTAGAGGGCCCCACTGACAGAGCCTGGTGTCCCGGCACCTCCGGTCCGGCTTTCGGTACACCAGGAGGATGGGCCGGCATCCCTGTGGCGCGGCCTTCCGCCGTGAGGCCCGGAGCCGTCGGGGGGCCGGGCTGATGGTGGTGCGGTGGTGGAGGTGTGCGCAGGCCGTTCCAGGCGGTGGCGCTGCCGTGGTAGGGATTCACTCATGCGCATCCTCCTTCCGCTGCCGGACCGGGACTTCGATGTCACCGAGGTCGCCGTTCCCTGGCGGCTGCTGCGCGACGCCGGGCACGAGGTGGTGTTTGCGACCGAGCACGGCGGCCGGCCGCCGCAGGCCGACCCGCTGCTGCTCACCGGTGTGCTCTTCGGGCAGCTTGGCGCGGAGCCGGAGCCGAAGGAGTTCTACCGCCAACTCACTGGCGAGGCCGCCTTCCAGGCTCCGCTCGCCTGGGACTCTGTGGAACCGCAGGAGTACGGCGGGCTGCTCCTGCCCGGCGGGCATGCGCCCGGGATGCGGCAGTACCTCGGCTCCCGCACCCTGCAGGCGAAGGTCGCCCGATTCTGGGCGACCGGCAGGCCGGTGGGCGCCATCTGCCACGGCGTCCTTGTGCTGGCCCGCAGCGTCGATCCGGCCACGGGCCGCAGCGTCATCGCCGGCCGGCGCACCACCTGCCTGCCCAAGTACATGGAGCGCAGCGCCTATTACCTCACCGCGTGGCGGCGCGGCCGCTACTACCGGACGTATCCGGCCTACGTCCAGGACGAGGTGGTTGCCGCGCTCGACGACCCCACGGGCTTCGAACGTGGGCCGGTCGAGCTGCGGCGGCGTGGTACGGCCACCGACGACACCTCGGCCTACGTCGTCGAGGACGGCCGGTACCTGTCCGCCCGCTGGCCCGGTGACGCCTACCTCTTCGCCCGGCGCTTCGCCGCCCTACTGGGATAGTCCGGCTTCGTGACCCGTCGGCTGCGCGGCGAGCACGTAGCCCTCCGCGACCGCGGCCGGCAGGTCCGCAACTGGCTCCACGTGAGGACAACTTCTCCGGCGTCGAACTGGTCCTGCGCCCGGGCGTGCCCGGTCAGCTCTACCACATCGGCGGCGGCACCGACCTGTCCAGCAAGGAGCTGACCGGGGAGCTGCCGCCGACCTGCGGCGCCGACTGGGACAGCGTCGAGCACGTCCCCGACCGGCTGTCCGATCACCCAGCTCGGCGAGATCACCCGCCGGGTGCACTCCATCCGAGGCGCTCACTTCGGCGGTTGTCGGAACTGAGGTTGTCGGAACGGGCTTTCGGCTTGCTTGGGACGAAGATGCGACTACTCCTTGCGGAGCAGAATCTTGATCTCCTCCCCGGTCTCAGGCGTGAGCGCGTCATCCGACGTGAAGCCGAGGCACGCCGCGACGTCACGGGCGTGCAGGTCCACGGTCGATTCGACGAGGTCGGCGAGGACATCGGCGGAGCCGTGGGCCCGGTAGGCGGCGACCGTGCAGGTCAGCACGCTGATGAGGAGGGCTGGCCACCACCACACGGCAGGGATGAGGTAGAGCAGTCCCCACGCGAACAAGCGCGTGTCACCCGCCAGCGTGGTCCGGGCCCCGGCCAGCTCGGTGCGGACCGGGTCGGGGACGGCCAGCCAGAGCCTTGGCCACAGCGACACCAGGTCCAGGCCGTACGCAAGATGGACGCGCTCGCCCGCCGCACGCATCCGGTCGGCCATCCAGGTCGGACGGGCGGGCGGGACCAGGCAGATGCTGTTGCGGGCGGCCAGCGC
The DNA here is from genome assembly GCF_014649495.1 of Streptomyces filipinensis. GTDB lineage: Bacteria > Actinomycetota > Actinomycetes > Streptomycetales > Streptomycetaceae > Streptomyces > Streptomyces filipinensis. Next base: position 9,924 of record NZ_BMTD01000036.1, read on the forward strand.
CGCCTCGGGATCGGCGTGCGATCGCGGACCCTCCTGGTAGCGCGCGATGACCGCGATCTCGTGCGCGCGGTCCCGTTCCTGCCAATGGGCCCGTCGCCGGGCCGTCAGAGCGCGGCCGAGCCGCCCGAGCCTCGGCGTGAACCAGAACGCTTCGACGGCATGGGCGAGCGCCCTGGCGGCGAAGCCGGAGAGGACCGCACCGGCGACCAGCGTCGCAACCACCAGCATCTGGATCCCGCCGCTGGGGCGGTCGGCGAACCAGCTGTCGATGCGTATCACGGCCGATCGGGGGTGCAACGCGTCATCCATCAGCCACGTGACGCCGGACAGGGCGGCGAACAGGATGCCGGGCAGGACGACTAGTGCCAGCCAGCGCTCGGCGGCCTTCTGTGCGAGCTGGGTCAGGAAGCCGTTCACAGCTTGAGACGTTCTTCGCGCAGGGGGAGGTCGTGGACAGGGCAGCCGGGAGGTGTCGCACGCGCGGCCCAAGTGGCACGTTGCGCACGGGAGCAGCGCAGCGGCTCGGCTGCGGGACAACAGAACACCGCGTGCACGCCCCGGGGTTGGAGCCCGCGCAACGGCCCGTACCGCGGATCCGTCGGGGCGGAGCGGAATGCCCCCGCGTCGAGCCCGTACGGCAGTCCCTCGGTCCGCAACGCCTCCTCCAAGGTGTCGAGCAGTGCCCGCAGCTCGGCCGCGCCGGCACCGGCCCGCACCGCGGCGACGACGTTCAGGGCCTGGTCACGGACGGGCCCTTCCGCGCCCAGGGGGCCTTCCGCCTTCTCCAGGCGGAAGCACAGCGCCGCGAGGCGAACTGCCGGCGCGGGTGATTCCTCGGGCACGGTCATCGGCGGAGTTCTCCCGGCTCGGCGATGGGAAAGCTGGAATCAGCATGCCGGGCAAAGGCGTTGAGCGGCGATGGTTCGATGGATCTCGGGCCACGACCGCCGCCGCCCGATCGGGCCGGGGTCTCGGCGGCGAGCGCCAGCCGGACCCCGCTCACATGCCCTCGTCGCACACGCACCAACGGCGACCACGGGCCGCGAATACCCGCATATTGGCCACATGACTGACGGCCTGCGGGAAGACTGGACCTCGGTACCACAATGCGCGCTGACACGGGGAGGGGGATCCGCGTGGAGCGAGAACGGCTGCCAACCGCGGTGCGCCGGGCGGGTGTTGCCGTACTCGGAGGCCTGGCGCTCGGCGTTGCCGCGGCGATCGTGTCGAAAGCCGCGAAGAGCGACCACGCGGCGCGTGCCGTCGGACAGCTCACACGCACGGCAAAGGGCCTGGCCGCCGACGCGGGCAGCCCCCTGCGTGGCATTCGCCGTGGCGCTCTTTCCCAGCGGTGGGCCTACCATCACGAGCGCTACTTGCGCTTTGGCGACCCGCGCCAACTGCGGCTTGCCATCGAGACCCTGGACGCGGCCGTCCGGCTGGCGCCCGTCGGGCACCCCATGCGCGGCATGCACCTGACCAATCTCGGGCTCACGCTGGAGCAGAGCTACGACGACCTGGGCGATCCCGCCGACCTGGACGCGGCGATCGAGTCACTGCGGGGCGCTGTGACGGCCACCCCACCGGGCCACTTCCGGCGCGGCTGGTGCCTGGCCAACCTCGGCGTCGCCCTCCAATCCAGAGGGGCGGCGCGAGATGCGTCAGCCGACCTGGACGAAGCGATCCGTCTGCTGCGCGACGCCACCGTGGTCGTCCGCGTCGACGCCCCTGAACGGGCGATCATCGTGTCGAATCTCGCCGGCGCGCTGCGGGCCAGAGGCGAGAAGACCGGCTCGGTCCTCGACCTGGACGAAGCCGTGCGGACACTGCGTGCCGCTCTGGCGATCATCACCACCGATCACCCCGACCACCGCCTGATCAGCAAGAACCTGTACGGCGCCGCGCGCGTCCTCGACCGCACGTCCCGGGCGGATCACGGCGAGCCGGCTGCGGCTGCCCCCCGTACCCTGGAGGGCGTTCCCCACGACGATCTCAGCGAACTCGTGGCGGCCTTCGGGACGGTCGCTCCGGCGACGGAACTCTTCACCGACACCATGGACCGGCTGAAACGGTTCGTGCGCGGCGACGGTGAGGCCGTCACGGACGTCGAGGCCCTTGCACTTGCCGCCCGTCTCTGGAGCCTCGCCGCCGAGGACCGGCACGCCTCCCACGCCGTCGGCCTGCTGGCATGGTGTCGGTTCCTCATCGAGGAGGACCCTTTTCACACCGAGGACCTCGCGCTCGCGCTGAGCAGGCTTGCCCCCGACGCCAGGCCCGACCTCGTCCGGAGAATCTTCGCCGTCGACCTGCCCGACGGGATGGAGCCCGGCGTGGACGACGCGCCGTGCCATCCGGGCCGCCTCGACGTCATCGCCGCGCGGCTCCAGGCCGAGTCTGCCGCGGAGCGGCCGGAATCCGCCCTGGCCCTGCTGCGCCGGGCGGTCGCGCTCACTCGACTCGCCGTCGAACTGACCCGGCCCGACGGCGAACTCATCGACATGATCTTGGCAGGGCACGCCGACGCCGTCCTCCGCCTGAGCGGTGCGGCCGACGACCCCGGACTGCTCGCCGAGGTCGTCACCCTGCGCCGCCTCTGCGTCGAGAAGGCCAGGCCAGGGCAGGACAGAGCGCGCGAGTTCCTCTGGGAACTGGGGCTCGCCCTTGTCATGCTGTACGCCCACGAACCCGATGCCGCGCTGCTGGCCGAAGCCGAGGACGCGCTGGAGCGCTCGGAGGCCGTTCAACAGTCCAACAGGTACGGCAGCGGTACCGCGGCCGAACGGGCCTCCAAGATGTCGGGCGTTCTTCAGGTCTACCTTCTGGACGCCGAGGAGCATGGCTACACGGATCACAAACATCTGGCCTGGGCGCGGGCTGTCCGCGCCCTCGACCGAATCGCGGGCGACAAGGCCGTCAAGGTGCAGAGCGCCGCCCCCTACAGCGAGACCGATCCCTCTTCGATCATGGGCGTCGACCTGTACGCCCTGGAGATCCAGCGGATCGAGGAGCGCCTGACGGGCGATGACGCGGACGACGACCTCGGCGAACGGACCGCGGTAGTGGCCGAACTCGCCGACGCCCACCGACGGCGATTCAACTCGCGCCATGCCCGCGCGGACCTGAACGACGCCCTCGCTCTGAGCGAGAAGGCCGTAGAACTCTGCCCGAAGGGCCATCCCCGGCGGCCCCACTGCCTGTGGACCAGGATTGCCTGCCTCGACGCCCGGTACCAGGTCGATCACCACCCGTCCGACCTCGACCCGATCATCGACCTGCTGCGCGAGCTCCTGACCCTGCCGGGCGACCTCGCCCGCCGTGACCACGAGCAGGTCGCCCTCGCCAACTACCTCATCGGCAGGGCCGACCCCGACCGGCCCGATCTGCCGGAGGCCGAGGCGATCCTGCGCCGGGTCGTGGCCAAGGCGTCGCCCGATTCCGAGGCCGGGCTCATGGGCCGGGGCCTGCTCGGCACCCTGACCATGGCTCGACTTGCCGCCGGGGAGCCGGCTGACTTCGATGCCGGCATCGACCTGCTCCGTCAGGCCGCGGAACTGCCCGAGGCGCACGAGAACCATCCCGTGCTGCTGGGCAATCTGGCCACCGCCCTGCTCGCCCGGTACGCCACCGACGGCGCGGCGTCCGACCTCGACGAGGCGATCGAGCGGGCCACCGCCGCGACGGCTGCCGTCCGGTCCCATGGCCGCTGGATCCAGGCCGCAACCGCGGCGGAGCCCTTCGTGACGGGCCTGTTGATGCGCTACCGGGTGCGCGGTGCGTACCACGACCTCGAAGAGGCGGTTCGAGGCGCGCGGGGCTTCGTCGAGGCGCTGCGCTCCCCGGACCACCCCCGCACCCCCAAGAGCCTCGCGGTGCTGGCCGAGGCGCTCGCCGAACGGGCCGCCCGCAATCGGTCGGCGGCCGACCTCGACGAGGCGGTCCGGGCCGCGCGCGCCGCCGCCGATGCCGATCCGCAACACCGACGGACCCTCGCCGCTGTCCTCGCCACCCCGCTCGACATGCCCGACGACCGGCCGCACCTTGCCGAAGCACTCACCCTGTCCCGCCACCTGTACGCGGACGAGCCCGACGCGAAGGCCCGGATCACGCTCGCAGCGATCCTGCGGGAACGGTTCCGGCAAACCTCCGCGGACGGCACACCCGACCTCGCCCTCTCCCACGAGGCCGAACGGCTCTACCGCGAGGCGCTGCGCCATGCCCGGTCCAAGGCCGACCTGCGTTTCGCCCTCGGCGCGGTCCTCGCCGACCGCGCCGAGGGCGACCTGGTCATGCTCGGTGAAGCCGCCAGCCTCTTCCGCTCCGCTGCGCTCGACTCGTCGGCCCCGGCATTCACCAGGATCACCGCGGCCCAGCGCTGCGGCGCCGTCCTCGCCGACCGCGGCGACTGGGAGGACGCCGCCGACGCGTACGGTACGGCCATCGAGCTACTGCCCAGGCTCGCCGCCCGCACCCTCGCCCGCGCTGACCGCGAGTACTGGCTGGGCCAGGTCACCGACCTGGCAGGCGGCGCCGCCGAGGCCGCGGTGCAGGCGGGCACCCCCGAACGGGCGGTCCGGCTGTTCGAAGCCGCGAGGGGTGTCCTGTGGACCCAGCTCCTGGAGACCCGCGACGATCTGACGGGCCTCGCCCCCGAGCTGGCCGACCGCGTCGAAGAGCTCCGCGCCGGCCTCGACGCTCCGCTCACCCCGGCCCTCGACGGACACGTGCCCTATTCCTGGGAGAACAAGTACACCGCCGCCCCCATCGAGGACGCCCGGCGCCGCAGCGACGCCTGGACCGGTCTCGTCGCCGAGATCCGTGCCGTGCCCGGGTTCGAGGACTTCGCGCGCCCCAGTGGCTCTGGTCCGCTACATCCAGGTGTCCCGGGCCCGGTGGTGCTGGTAGCCGCGGGCCGGCACCACGGCCATGCGCTCCTCTTGTTCCCCGGGGACCGGATCGAGCCGGTCGCCCTCCCCGGGCTCACGGCGGCCACCGCCAGATCGCGCGCCGACGGACTACGCTCCGCCTTGACCGCCATCCAGCATCCCGACAGCGGCCATGGCGACCGTCTGCGCGGCGAGGCCGAACTCCTCGAACTCCTCCACTGGTTGGGAGAGACGGTCACCCTCCCCGTCCTGAAGGCACTCGGCCCCGCCACGTCCCGGCTCTGGTGGCTGCCCGCAGGCCCACTGACCTCTCTCCCCCTGCACGCCGCGGGCGGCGCTCTCAACCGGGTCACCTCCTCGTACGCCTTCGGCCTGCGCACCCTGCGATCAGCCGTCACCGGGCCTCTGCCACCTCGGCCACGCACCCTCGTCGTCGCGATGCCCGACACCCCGGGCGAACAGCCCCTGCCACGCGTCCAGGCCGAGGTCGCCTGGCTTCGGGACCGGTACGACCCGACCGAGTTCCTCGGCTCCCGCGCCACCCGCGCCGAAGTGCTCTCAGCCCTGCCCGACGCCGAACTCGCCCATTTCGCCTGCCACAGCTCCTCCGGCCGCGACGGCAAGATCTTCCTCGCCGACCACCAAACCGCCCCGCTCACCCTTCTCGACATCGCCGGCCTGCATCTCCCACGCGCCCGACTCGCCTATCTGTCATCCTGCGCGACCGTTGCAACCGACCTGCCCGACGAAGCCGTGCACCTAGCTGCCGCGTTCCACCACGCTGGATTCCCCGGGGTGATCGCCACCTTGTGGCCGCTCGCCGACATCGCCGCCCTCCCCGTCTCGCGTGCCTTCTACGACAGCTCCGACGATCCCGCCACATCCCTACGCGCCGCCACCATCGCCCTGGCCACAGCCCATCCCCGCAACCCGAGTCTGTGGGCCTGCCACATCCACCTCGGCACCTGACCCACCGCCAAGTCCGTTCAGGGGCCAACGGCGAGGATCTGGGCCATCGACGCGTCGGTCCGCTGGGCTGTCACCGGCGCGCCGGATCGGCGACGGGATCGTCTTCCACAAGCCGCTCCAGATCCTCCGGTTCGGGTGCCCCTACGAGGCGGTCGCGCACTCCATCTGCTCGGCCACGACCATCCGCAACCGCCGCGGCCGGTGGACCAGAACGCCTCTCACTCGTCCGGCTTGACCGGAGCGAGCATTCCGTGGTCGCGACACGTCAAGCAGGTCTTGTCGCCCGGCATGACCGAACACGCCCAGCCGTAGGGTCCGGCCGGCGCCCAGGCCCGCTGCTTCGGCGCGGGTGAGTCCTTCCTGGACGAGGTCGATGGCCTGTTGGAGGTCCTCACGGACAGGCCGGCCGACTGGGGCCAGCAGACGGGCCTCCTGCGCCCGCGCCACACATCCGTAAGACAGGCAAAACACCGGCTACTGACAGCGAGCCGTCGTCTACGCTCGACCTGTTCACATACCAAATGGACGGGGGTGGGGTCCGTGCTGCTCACAGACCTGGTCGAGGTGACGTCAGTGGACGAGCTGGGGGACCTACTCGGCGAGCCGACGCCGGGCGCGCTGGTCAAGGTCCGGCCGAGCCTGCACGAGCACGACCGCCAGTGGCTGGCCGCGTCGCCGGTGTGTGTGGTGGCGACCTCGGGCGCCGACGGAAGCTGTGACGCGTCACCGAAGGGTGACCCGGCCGGGTTCACGCTCGTGCTGGACGACACGACGATCGTGATCCCCGAACGTCCCGGGAACCGACGGGCCGACGGGTTCCGTAACATCCTGGCCAATCCCCACGTGGGGCTGCTCTACCTGATCCCCGGCCGCCCCGACACCCTGCGCATCAACGGCCGCGCGCGCATCCTGCGCGATGCGCCTTTCTTCGACGACATGGTGGTGAAGGGGAATCGTCCACAGCTGGCCCTGCTGGTCGAGATCGACCAGGTCTTCTACCACTGCCCGAGGGCCCTGCTGCGCGGCGGAGTCTGGCAGCCGGAGACCTGGCGGCCGGAAGCGGCGCCGTCCCGCGCGGTGCTCGCGAAGGCGCACGATCGCCGTTCGGAGAGTGTGGAGGAGCTGGAGGCGTACTACGGCTCGCAGTACCTGGAACGCCTGTACCAGTGACTGATCGTGCCGGAAGCAACTCGCAAGGCGCGTGACACGCCTCGCGCTCGATCGTCCGTACGGATCGATCTCGTTCGGGGGGTTGTTCGACGGTGAAGTCAATGGCTCGAAATAGTGCTACTTTTCCGGTCTTGGGTTGCCTTAGCAAGGAACATGCACCTGCGGCACATCTGCAACGCAATGCCCGCCCCCTCCAGCTGCCAGCGCCTGACCAACACAGGGTGCATGACATGTCAGACCCTGGTCCCGTCCCTGCACGAGGACGGAACCGAAGACTGATCACCACACCACGGACGCCCTTCGCCATGGTTGCCGCTAGCACGGACATCGGACTCACTCATCCAGGAGTGACGGATGAGCAGCGCGAGCCCGTCCAGAACGCACACACTTCGGGCACGCCTGGGAAGCGTCTGTAACAACTTGAGGTGTGCGTGCAACCAATCCGGTATGTGGACGGTCTTCAGCACACCCGGACTCCATGAGTGGGGATCCGGCTCATCGTTCCTGGAGAACCATGCACATCCGTACGGCCGCGGTCGCCACCGTCGGCAGCCTGGCGCTGCTCCCCCTTCTCGCGCCCACCGCGCAGGCGGACGACCACAAGGGTGACATCGTCTTCACCTCGGTGGCGTTCAGCAAGACCACCGTCAACGTCGGCATCAGCGAGCCGCAGGAGCTGACGGTCACAGCCACCGCCAAGGACAGCTCCGGCATCAGGATGATGGTCGGCCTCAAGTTGGTGAGCTCCGACAGCCGCATCCAGTACGCGAAGTCGTCAGCGTGCACGCGCCCCACCTCGACGACCATGAAGTGCACCTGGTCGTACAGCCTGGAGCCCGACCGCACCGACTATGCCGACCTCCGCAACAGCTCGGCCGGCACCTGGCACCTCGATCTGGAGGCCTCTGCCTACGACGGCGACTACTACACGCTGGACAGCAGCGCCACGATGAAGATCAAGCGCTACGCCAAGCTGGCGACCACCCAGGCGACGCCCGAACCGGTGAGCAAGGGCAAAACGCTGACGGTGACCGGCGCCCTGACCCGAGCCGACTGGAACACCAACACCTACACCGGCTTCGCCGGCCAGAAGGTCGCCCTGCAGTTCAAGAAGTCCGGTACCTCGACGTACACCACGGTCAAGACGGTGACCACCGACAGTGCCGGCAAGCTGAGGACGACAGCCACTGCGAACGCCTCCGGCACCTGGCGCTGGCACTTCGCGGGAACGGGCACGACCAGCTCGGCGACGGCGGCAGGGGACGGGGTCGCGCTGAGGTAGGGGCTCTTCCGGTCACGGTCTCCGCCGCGCAGCCGGCAAGCGAGCACCCCCGCACGGTACAAAGACGGCTCGAGCGGGGGTGTCGTGCGTGGCACCTCGATCCCATGCGCGCGGAGACCGACAGTGCCATCGAGGCCGAGATCAGTGCTCATTTCCATGCTCGGCGCTTCATGGCCCCTTCTTCGTACTGGAGGCGGCCTCGCGGAACAGCTCGGCGAGAGTACGCAGTTGGTGCTGGCGTGCCCGCTCGGCGTTGCGCCTGGCTCGCCGTGCGTCAGCGATGTGTACCAATGTGCCGCCAAGGCCGGCGGCGAACCACAGCGAGGCGTGGATGAAGGCGTGCTGGTATGCGCGGTGGATTCCGATGGCACAGGCGCCGAGAAATATCAAACGCTCAGACCACCGGCTCATGACTTCGGCATTCCGCTTGAACCACCGTTTCCGCAACTCCCCCACCTCCTTCGTTGGCCCTCTGGCAATCGATTACGTCGGGATCACCCGGGGCGGCATTCCGTAGCTGGTCGCATGTGTCAATATCCGAGGCCACCTTCGCGATCGGTGGGGCCGCAGCAGGCAGAGGATATCCGAGGGCGGCACAGCGACTTTTGCCGGAGCTGCTTTGGCCCGAGCGATCATGGCTTCTCAAGCTTCCGGGCCCGTCGGGCAGTCTGTGGGCCTGCGGCGCATCGTCCCCTGGACGCCGAAACGAGTCCTCGCCCTCCGAGCCGGCATGCCCGCGAGGTACCATGCGATGGTCGACCTGGGCGGTGGCTGCGGCCTCCGATGGGAGACGGCGTGAACGGGTGCCGCACCATCGGCGCACCAACTGCAGTTGAGAGAGGCCCAGTAGACCCTTCCGAGACCGGCGCGCCGCACCCACGCTCACTCGTACGCGCTGGTTCGCGAGGCTGTGCCGCACGACGCGTCCATCGTCGATCCAGCGCAGGATGTAGTCACTTTGTCTGGATGCTTATGGTGCGCTGACCGACTCACGGCTACACGGCGCCCCCGCGTGGACCATCGGATGCACGAGCTGGTTCATCGGCGCCAGCGCTGTCCCGGAGCTATGGCCCTGGCCCCCCAAACGACACCGGTGATCTCTTCTCGTCCCCCCTCGCTCCCTTCAGTGACGCAGCCCTGGAGAGGGGTAAGCAGCTGACGTCCTCGCGAGCTGCTCGCGGCGGCCCTTGAACTTCTTGTCCAGGGGCGCGGAGGCGTTGTCCCGCACCACGGTGCATGGCCTCGGCCGTCGCCAGACTGGCAGTGCGGGGCCGACACCGTCCGCGTCCGGGGCCAGCGCGGGCGGCCCCCGCCGGGCCGGCCGGCCAGCCGACAGCAGACGAACTCCAGCAGCAGGACCGCGTCGATCTCGCCGGGTGTCTGCTCCCACCACAGGTCAGGATCGGCACCCACGACCAGAGCGCCCAGCACGTGGACACGCCGATCGCTCCTGTCCTCGCGCGGCGCCACCGGCGACTTGTCCTTGGGCGTGACGACTTCCGCACTGCCTCGGCCTCTGGCACTGATCCCTGCCGGTCAGCCGAATCGCACGCTCAACGGCAGCCGCACACCGAAGCTCAGGGTCTGCCCCGCCTGAGCCGCGTCGAGGAATTGATTCGGATCGCATTTGCGCGGCGTAACTCGAGGCGCCGCACCGGCGACTGCAATACGGCCGCTGGGAACGGTGCCGATCCGGTGAACAGCGACAGCGCCGCACCGGCGACTGGTACCGACCTGGTCGTCCTCTCACCTGTGAGTAGCCGCATGAGTGCACGCATCCGCGATCTCTCCCTCCCAGTGCCCATCTCTCCCTGTAGCTGAGCAATTTGAGAATCCTGTACGGGCGCGGGCAGGGGAAGCGACTCATCCCGCCGTCACTCGGATGGTGCAGCGCATACCCTCGGCGTTCGGGCGCGGGCGGACGCCCGGAAGGCTCCTGCGCGACCGTTCGCGCTGTTGGCGGCGGCTTTTTTTTCCTGCAGCACCATCGAGTGGCCCAGAGGAGGGTGCTTATGCACAGTCGAGTTACGCCGCGCAAAGTCCCGCGGAAAGCTGCTACTCGAAAAGTATCGTTTCGACCCGCAATGCGGCCGCTGGGAACGGTGCCGATCCTGACCTGTGGTGGGAGCACACGCCCGGCAAGATCGACGCGACCGTGCTGCTGGAGTTCGTCTGCTGTCGGCTGGCCGGCCGGCCCGGCGGGGGCCGCCCGCGCTGGTCCCGGACGCGGACGGTGTCGGCCCCGCACATGTCGCATCGACGGCATCGCCACCGCCGTGGACCAGGCGCTGACCCGCCAACGTACCCGCATCCAAGGATCACCAGCAGACTTCACCGGAACCGCTGAGCGCCTGCCCTCTCCGCCCGCGTCGTCACCGCCTCACTCCTCCGCGTGGTCGAAAGCGGCGAGCCGGAGTGCAACGAAGCGTCCAGCACGATCTTCATCCCGTCTTGGCCAGCCGCACGACGAAACCCCGCCGGAGCAGACCAGCGGGGCTTCCTCAAGTCAGGCGGGCCAGCGGAGCTCCGCATCGCCTGTTCTGTCACAGGCCCTATGAGCGGCGTCCTGGCTGTCGCTGTCTGACCAGGTGGAAGACCTCCCGGGTCGCGCAGCGTTTGAGGCCTCGGACGAACTCGCGTCGGGTCTTGCCCTCCTTGATGCGGTGCGCGGGGCAGCCCTGGTGGGAGTCAGAACGGACGGTTCGGTGCGGCGCGGTTGTCACGGTGTCTTCGTGGCCTCGCAGTGCCTCTTGATGAGGTCGTAGGAGCGGACGCGGGCCTCGAGGTCGTAGACAGGTGTGGTCAGCATGAGTTCGTCTGCTCCGGTCTCGGCGGCCAGTTGCGCGAGCCGGCGTACGACGGCCTCGGGCGTCCCGCACGCCTGCTGTGCACGGAAACCGGCAAGCGCCTGCCGTTCCTCCGCCGTGAAGGGATGGCTGGCGGCATCCGCGGGCGTGGGGAAGGGAATCTCGCTCAGACCTTTGAGCAGCCCGGCCTTGACGACGTCCATGGGCCCGGCCCGCCACGCCGCTTCCTCCTCCGTCTCCGCGCATATCGCCTCCAGGCACACCACCACCCGGGGCTGCTCGCACCAGCGGGACGGGATGAACGCCGCACGATAGCGCTCCAGCACCGCGAAGGTGTTGTCGGGCCGGATGTGGTGTGCGACGGCGATCGGCAGGCCGAGCCGCGCGGCGAGGGCGGCACCCGCGGTACTGGAGCACAGCAGCCATGGCTCCGGCAGCCGGCCGAGTGCCACTTCCTCGACCAGAAAGGAGAGGATCGCAGCGACGTCGTCGTGGTACTGCGCGTCCGTCGCCGGTCCGGCTCCGCGGCGCAATGCCCGCGCGGTGGCCTCGTCGAAGGTGCCAGGGCCGCGGCCGATACCCAGGTCGATGCGGTCCGGGTGCAACGCGGCCAGTGTTCCGAACTGCTCCGCCAGCGTGATGGGCGCATGGTTGGGCGCGAGCACTCCACCCGACCCGAGGCGGATGGCCGAGGTCGAGGCCGCCGCATGGGCGATCAACACCACCGGCGGGAACGCGCCGATCGCGGGCGAATGGTGGTGCTCGGCGTACCAGATCCGGTGATACCCCAGTAATTCGAGCCTGCGGGCGAAGGTAGCTGTGTCACGCAGGGTCTCCACGCCACTGGTCCCTGATTCGACCACCGCGACTTCCAGCGCTGAAATCGGCACATCGATCATGCCGTCAGCATAGAGATCGGGGTCGTGACACTCTCTATCAAGGCAGCGATGCGGCTGTGCCGCCGCCGCCGCGTACGCGCTGGCCCTCGTGATGCCGAAGATGGCAGCGGAACAGGTGTTGACGATGCGACGGTATCCGCGATTCCGCATCGTGGGCCATGCCGCTCGGCTCATGTGCACCGTACTTCCGAAGTGGCTGTCGTCGATACGCCCCCACTTCCGCAGTGCGGCATCGACGGCCGCTTGGGCTCCTTCCATGGTGGATACGTCGTGGGAGTCGCCCACCGCACCTGACCGCCGGCCTAGGTGATGGCCGCACATACCTCGTTGCTTGGATGTTGTTTCCGGTCTCATGGAGTGGCCTGCCTTCCGGGGACAGGGCCCTTGGCAGGCGGTTCAGCCGCGGTGAGGGTACGGAGCGGAGCGGTGTCCGCTTGGGTAGTCACGGATGCAGGAAATGGGGCGTGTCGAGGGGAATCGATCGATGGGAGAGGGAGAGGCCGACGCCGATCAGCCACAGCAGGAGCGTCAGGTGAGCGAATCCGATACCGCTCAGCAACCGGACCGCGACATGGAGGACACCGGGCAGTCGGTCGGGCCCGGCGAAGACGGCGACCTGGCGGCCCTTCTTGCGGGCCGTCACGATGCGCAGCGCGGTGGGCAGAACGAAGAGGAGGGGGCAGAGCACGAGTTGGGCGAGCGGGATCTGTACCAGTGACCGCCGAACAGGGAGTAGCGGGGCGGCGCTCCGACATCGGCGTGGGCGCCGGTGCGGATCAGCAGCGTTTCGGCTACGGCGTCGAGGACCATCACCGGCGCCGGCAGATCAGACCGAGCCTGGGCCAGCCCCAGCCAGGCCGCATTGCAGACAGTTTGGTGGCGACGCCGAGCACGGCACAGATCCACAGGCTCCCCCGGCTCAACGCCCGGCGCCCCCCCGGTTGCCCACCGCCCGGGGACTGCTGACGCCGCGTACTGGCGGCGCCGACGCGGGACCCAGGGAGCCGCCGTGGCCTGTGGCAGCGGGAACTGCTCGGAATAGGAACTCGCAGCCGTGCTGGAGGTCGTGCGCGCGCTCGCCGCAGACCTGGGGGTCGACGCGGATCCGCTGGAGAAGTTCCGCGAGGCCAAAGGGGGTGAGCGGGGCGGCTTCGCTGACCGGATCGTCTGGACGGGCAACCGCTGACCACAGGCCGTTCTCAGCGACGAGTCGGTACACGACTTCGCGCACAACTGCGTGTCGCCTCTTCTATGCCTTGATCAAGCGGACTAGGGCGTGTCCGGTGGGCCAGGAACAGAGGGGCCACCCCGGCTGCCATGGGGCGCTCTAATGCCCAGGTGGTGAACTGGACGCAGATGCACGACTGCTACGGGGATGTCGATCGTGTCCCGGTACTTCTGGAACGGGTGGAGCTCGAGGACAACGCCGAAGCATGGGAGGAGCTGGCATACCGGCTGGTCCTCGAATACGACCTCGTCTTCCCCGCCAGCTTCGCCGCCCTGCCGCGCCTGGTGCGTCTCGCCTCGAAGAGCGCACGGGCGCGTGGACTGGCCGCAGCGATCCTGCGGGGCGCGGCAGGACACCGCGGCTGCGACGATCTGCTGGCGGACTGCGACGACGCGATCGCGGAGTTCCGCAAACTGGTGGACCGGCACCTGCAATCGCGGCCGGCCGACTACCTCGCGACCTTCCTCGATACGCTCGCGGCCAAGGAGGAGTACCACTGGAGTGCCGTCCTGGGGGACTTCACGGACGACTTCTACCACCTGGCTTGCCCCCGCTGCGCCGTGGAAGTGACGATCGCTATCGGGGACCACGGGCGCTGTTCAGCGATCCGGGACTGGCACCTGGGCGACGTGGAACGTCGCGACCCACGGCCGGCCTCTCCCGAGGCACTCTCCGGCACCTGCCGGTGGATGCACGAGACTGCCGTCCGCGACGGCACGAGGCCCTCGCCGACGGAATCGCCCACCTCTTCGGCCAGGCCGAATGCCCCCCTGCGCCAGCGTGTTCAACATCGCGGACGAGTACACATCCACCAACCGCCCCGTCCTTCGGTAGGCATGGTGAATCGGAAGTAGGCGAGCAGCGCTCAGGAGCGGAGCCACAGCCCGATCGCGGTGACGGTCACCGTGCCGTGGAAGACGTACGCCCGTTTGTCGAAGCGGGTGGCCACGTCCGCATGCTGGTGTGCCCGGCAGACCGTCGAGTCCTCTGCGGGGGCTAGACGATCCGCAGGAAGTGCCCTCAGCCGAGTGGAGAACCTGTTGCTGCCAGCCGCAGGCAGGCTGGAGAAGGTCCACACGAGCAGTTCGTCGGCTGTACCGCAGAGTCTCAGCGCGGTCTCGCGGGCTTCATCCACCTTGATCGTCTTCGACCGGGCCGCTTGCGCGCGTCGCCGACGAGGACGTCGCGGCCGATCTGCGGACGGCTGTCGTTTCATCGCCAAGAGGCCGCCGTCTTGATCTTGCCGGGTACGTAGGTGACGGGAATGCCGTCCAGCCGGTTGCCCTGCGCCCTGACCCGGCTGAGTGCGCTCGGCTTGACCTCGATGGTGATGCCGGAGCCGTCGGCGTTGGGCGAGGCGCCGTAGTACACCTCCTTCGAGGCGTCCTTGACGGCGCCCACCGGGACGATCTTGTCGATCTCCCCGTCCAGGACCTTCCTGCTGTAATCGGCGTGCTGAACGCGTATCAGCGCGGTGTCGATCGTCGGGTGGGCGTGCTTGGCGGAGGCGACCAGCTTCGCGGCTCGGGTGCTGTCGGTGGCGTAGAGGGTGACGAAGCCATGGTCCTCGTCGACGTGCAGGTCGCTGTAGGTATCGGCGAACGCTCCACGACCCTGCTCGCCGAGGGCGTTGGCGACGGCGTTCAGGGGTGCGACCTTCTTGGCGTGCGCAAGGAGCGCGGGGTCGGTGTGGGTCGGATCGCCGGTCGCTGCGTCGGAATCGGCCCCGCATCCGGCAAGGGCGAGCAACACGACGAGGACGGCGGGCAGCAGGGGGCGACGCATGAGTTCCTCCATGAGGTGTCGAGAGCGGTGCGAGAGGAGAAGGAGAAGCCCGTCATGAGGTGGGCTGTTCATCCGGCCAGGGGGTACGGGCGACGATCAATAAATCGGGGGCTTGAGTGCCGGACGGCACGGCATGCTGGGTGACGAGGACGACGGCCACTTCGTAGCCGCCCTTCCGCACCGAGCTCCAGGTGGTTCCCGCGCAGAGACGGCCCGGCACGGGCGCTAGCCGGGCGCGGTACGGACGGTCGGGGGTGATGGTCACCTGTAGCGCGGTGTTCTCAGAGGCTGGTCCGGATGGGTCCTGACCGGCCACGACCCGGCCGTCCTTCAGGACGAGAATCCGTGGCTCGCCGGACAGGACCGCTGGGGCGGTCGAGTCCACCTCGTAGGTGACCTGCGGGGCTCCGTTTGGGGCCGTGCGCGCATCGGAGATACGTACGGTCACGGCTCCGCGGCCGGTACTCGCCGGAATGGTGGCGCCGCAGGTGTGACGAGGGAGCCCCGGAACTGCGCCGCTCGTCGCCGGGGGCTGCCTCTGCAGCGAGCCCATCGGTGTCTTCGGCTCCGGTGTCGAGTCGGACGGCAACGTGTTCAGCACCACCGCGGCGGCCACGGCCAGGCCCGCCCCGGCCACGGCGGTGTACCGGACGCCTCTGCGCCGGCGCACCCGGGTCCGGACGCGTTCGGTGTCGATCTCCAGCGGTGGTGTGCGTTGCGCGGCAGCCAGCAGCTGTGCGCGCAGGTCCACGGGCTTCATGTCTCCACCCTTTCCTCCGCGACGCGATGTTGCGGTGGCCGCAACTGGGCCCCCAGCCGTGCCAGCGCGTCGCTCAGATGACGCTTGACCGTCCCCTCACCGCAGCCGAGCCGCGCCGCGACGTCCGCGGTGGACATGTCCTCGTAGTAACGGAGCACCACGCACGCCCGCTGCCTCGGCGACAGCCCGCGCAGGGCGTCCATGAGGTCGACCCGATGCAGGACGTCCGCGCTGTGGTCGGCGACCGGCGCCGAGGACACGAGCCGCGGAAGCGCGCGGATCCAACGGGCGCGGCGCCGGTGCAGGTCCAGGTAGCGGTTGAGCATCGTGCGACGCACGTATGCCTCCGCCTCCCCCAGTTCCCACGCACGGCGGGGCCGGGAGAAGACCCGCACCAGTGCCTCCTGAACCAGGTCAGCGGCCTCCGCGCGGTCGCCGCACAGCAGGAAGCCGTACCGGTTCAGCTCCTCGCCGCGCTCCTGCGCGAGCTCGGACAACAGCCTTGACCATTCGGCCACATCCCCTCCGATCCCCTTCACCCGGTATCACGAACAACTCGACCGTTTGGTTGGGGCCTTGCGGCCGAAGACCTCAACGAGGCTTCGCGGGCGGTCGCGGGCCGCCCCACACGGGACGGAACGATCCACCAGCCAGCCTGTCACGCGACCCCTCGGACAGGCCCTAGTCGTGCGAACCTCGGATCTTGAGCAGCGAGACCATCGGCATCGATCTCTGCCGCGCGAAGGAACACCTCCTCTTCTGGGATGTTCTTTGCTTCGGCGGCCGAGGACAGGCCCAGCCACTTCTCGTCCCACTGGCCTGCAAGGACCGCTTCGGCACGGCCCTACGAGCTCGTAACACGATCTTGTTGAGGCGCGCTGGTCGGGCGTGACCAGTAGGACGATTCCGCCGTTCGTGAGGTGTGGGGAATCGGCCACGGATCGTGGATGACGGACTGTGGGCGCTGGTCGAGCCGTTGCTGCCGCCCTGGCCGCAGAAGGCTCCCGGCCCGAGGCCGCTCGATGACCGGCGGCTGTGCCTGCAGGACATCATGTACGTGCTCTACAACGACGTCAGCTGGCAACTGCTAACGCTGGAGCCGGGGTTCGGCTCCGGTCAGGCCTGCTGGCGCCGGCCAGGGCGGTGGCACGAGGCGGGTGTCTTCGAGAAGCCGCACCGCATCCTGCTCGCCCAGCTCCACGCGCCTGACGAACTCGACCGGACCCGGGCCTGCGTGGATGCCTCCCACA
The DNA here is from genome assembly GCF_014649495.1 of Streptomyces filipinensis. GTDB lineage: Bacteria > Actinomycetota > Actinomycetes > Streptomycetales > Streptomycetaceae > Streptomyces > Streptomyces filipinensis. Next base: position 26,957 of record NZ_BMTD01000036.1, read on the forward strand.
TCCGCACGAAAGAGGGGGCGAGGCCACCGGCCCGTCACCGGTCGACCGTGGGGAGCCGGGCAGTAAACACCACCTGATCTGCGACGGCAGGGGCACCCCGTTCAAGGTCATCACCACCGCCGCCAACGTCAACCGTCACGCGAACCCTGGTCCTTGTCGACGGCATCCCTCCCGTCGCCAGCCGACAACGCCGCTGGCCTCGCCCCCGGCACACCGGCTTGAGCGAGGTTGTCGAAGCTGCTTCCCGGCACTTGCTGGGCAGATGCGGACTTCCACGGAGGCAGGCAGCGGCACCGCCCCAGTTGCCGCAAGTACTGGTACCAGAGGCCACTTTGACAGCGAAAACGCAACTTCGACATGGCCCGCAAAGGCCGCTACGTTCACCTGGTCGTCGGTGGTCGCCCACGGTCGCACAGGAGTTCCTTCAGGCTGGGCCACCCGCGATGGGATGAGTCGGTCACGCCCCACGAACCCTTGCCCCCTGCTCAAGCCACCGAACCGAGTCCACGCCAGGCAGCCCCAACCAGGGAGAGACGCATGCCCCATCTTGCTCTGTACACATTCGGCACCCTGAAGTCACCTCTCGCCGATCCCGCGCCTCTCACGCGCGAGTTCTACGACATTGGCGAGGCCGTCTACCGGAAGATCAGTCAACACCCCGGATACATCGGGCGTGCTGAAGCGGCAGGCGGTGACCGGGGCGTGCTCTTCGAGGCGGACTGGGGTGCATGGGGAGAGTTCGCCGTACCGACCTGGTACGACAAGGGCCATACGGCGGCAACCACCGCCCTGGCCACGACCCTCTCGCTCTGGACCGACCTGCGCCCCGCCTTCGACGCCATCTACACCGGCCTGCACCGTGAGGCGCTGAACAGGCGTTACGACTGGTTCGAGAGGACAGAGCACCCGAATTACGTGTTCTGGTGGGTCTCCGACGGCGTGATACCTACCTGGCAGGACGGGGTTTCCAGGCTGGAACACCTCCACGACCACGGCTCCGCGGCGCACGCCTTCACCTTCCACCGCTCATTCTCCCCGGACGGAACTCCGACCAGGCTCAAAGGCATCGGGCCGATGGCGCCGCCAGGCCTCCGGTGAGGGGGCTTTGGAGCCGGTGACACGGCCCGCGGCAGGTGTGCCGACCCCCGTCACGGGGCGGGCTGCGCCGGGCCGGCTGTACTCGGCGTCGACGCGGGTGCACTGCGAGACTGTGCTGAGGTCGTTCTACGCCTTCCATTTGGAGGAGGGCACCGGCCCGATCATCAACCCGTTTCCCCAGCGCGGGAACGCCGCCGGTTGCCAGCTACGGCTGGCCGGACGGCTCGGCAGTCGGCGGAAGGCAGGTACCGGCCGTCGCTTCCTCAGCGTCTACCGAGGCGGCTGCCCGACGACCGTTTCAACGAGCTGTTTGCTGCGCTGCGTTACAACCGCGACCGTGCTCTTCTGGCCTTTTGGGTGGTCAACGGGGCCCGGGCCAGCGAGCTGCTGACCAGTCGGCAGCGTGACCCGCTGCCCGGCGAGCAGCTGCTTGGCGTGATCCGCAAGGGAACCAAGGCATTTCAGCAGTTGCCATCCTCGCCTGATGCGTTCGTATGGCTGCGCTTGTATCAGGAGGAGGCCTGGCGAGCTGGGGCCCCCGGGGAGGACACCAGGCGTTGTGGTGGACGCTGCGGCGGCCCTTTCGACCGCTGACCTACCATGCGGCCCGGGCAATGTTGAACGGGCCAACGCGTTACTCGGGGTGAACTGGACGCTGCACGACTTGCGGCACACCGCCGCCTACCGAATGGCCCGTGATCCCGGACCGGCCTTGACGGACGTGCAGTGGGTCCTTGGCCACGCGCACCTGAGCACCACACAGATCTACCTGCCAGCCGGCCGTGACGAGATCATTGAAGCGGTCCGCGCACACCACCAGCGCCAGACGCGACTGGCGCAAGTCCCGGCAGTACCCGCCCCTGGGTACCGAGCCGAGTCGCTCTACGACCTCTTCGGAGGCGCCCGGTGAACGTTCGCATCCGGGAGAGGGCCGGCGGCACCCGCGTCCGGGCGGACGACCGTCCACCGGTGCGGCCGGCCGCGGGCGGACCGAGCCCGCTTGGCGTTGGCCCGGATCATGCTCGCGAAAGGGGGAGGCCTGGCGGACATCACCGCCGGGGACGCCTTCGAGTACTACGTCGAGTTACGGAAGTTGGTCCGTACCCAATCTGGCGGCACTCTCTTCTACTCCTGGCTGCGAGAACTGGGGAACGTGCCGACCACGCCCCGGTGACCCTGCGTTTCCTCAACAAGGTGACGGGGCAGCTCACGTGCACGCAGCTGGTCGACCGGCACGGCGTGGCCTCCGCACCGATCCGCGATCTGCTGATCGACTACCTTGAGGAACCCCGTCCACGACTCGACTACAGCACCCTCGACAACCTCGCCCGCAATCTGACCAGGAACTTCTGGTCCGACCTGGAGATGCACCACCCAGGCATCGACTCCCTCGACTTGCCGCCCGGGGTCGCCGCCGCATGGAAGGAGCGGTTCCGCACCAGGACCCAGCGGCGCAAACGGCCGGACGGCACCGGGGGTCGACGCTCGTCGAGCGTGCTGAATACGAACAATTACTCGTGGCGGTGCGGGCTCTCCACCTGGACATCGCGCGTTGGGCCGCCGAGGGACCCACCCGGTGGGGACCCTGGGCAGCACCCTTTCCGATCAAGGAGGCTGAAGTCTCCAACCGCAAGCGCGTCGAGCGGCGAACGGCCCGCATGGACCAGCGGACGCGCGAGCGACTGCCCGTCCTGGAGACCTTCGTCCGGGCTGCGGCCGATCACCACGCCCAGCAATCGGCCCGCCTCCAGCCCCTGCTCGCCGTCCCGCCCGGGACCACCTTCACGATCGGCGAAGCGGTTTTCGTCCGCACCAAGAACGCGACGACCGCTGGCGCGCGGGACGAGCAGGGCACTCTTCGCCATTTCGGTCAGGCCGAGCACCGCGCGTTCTGGGCCTGGGCGGCGGTGGAGTTTCTCCGCCACACCGGCGCCCGCATTGAGGAGATGCTGGAGATCAGCCATCACGCGATGATCCAGTACTGGCTGCCTACCACCGGCGAGATCGTCCCACTGTCGCAGATCGCTCCGTCCAAGACCGACCAGGAGCGAGTCGTGCTCGTCAGCCCAGAACTGGCCGACGTCCTGGCGACCATCATCCGACGTGTCCGCGACCCGCGGACCGGGGCCATCCCGCTCCTGTCCGCCTACGACTATGAGGAACGCGTCTGGAACCCGCCGTCTCCGCTGCTGTTCCAGTGGGACCGCGGCGGCGAGAGATCCCGCATGTCGGGCGAGTTCATCCGCAGCGCACTCGGAGAGGTCCTCGCCTTCATCGGCCTCACCGACTCGACCGGCCATCCACTGGTCTTCGCGCCGCACGACTTCCGCCGCTTGTTCATCACCGATGCCATCCGCTCCGGCCTCCCGCCTCACATCGCGCAGGTCATCGCCGGCCACGCCAACATCAACACCACGATGGGCTACCACGCGATCTACCCGGAAGAGACCATCGAAGTCCATCGCGCCTTCATCACCCGCCGCCGCGCCCTGCGGCCAGCAGAGGAATACCGCACTCCCACCGACGCCGAGTGGGGGGACTTCCTCGGCCACTTCGAACGCCGCAAGCTCTCCGTCGGCACCTGCGCCCGCGCCTACGGCACCACCTGCATCCACGAACACGCCTGCTTCTCTGAACTGGCTGTGTGTCGCGGCATGGCATCGGTGGTAGGAAGGGCTCAGGCTGCTCGGGGTAGGGGGGTGTGGCTTGGCTGGGGAGGCTGTGTTCGGCTTCGTTGGTGTCGTGCTCGGCTCCGTCACGACATCGGCGTTGACCATCTATAAGGAGCGGCTCACCGGAAGTCGCGAGGCCGCCGCTCGTGATCGGCAGTTCGAGCGTGATCAGCAAGCTGCCCGCGATGCTTTTCAGCGAGAGAGCGTCCTAGCTCTGCAGGCTGCGGTGGCTGATTTGATCAAGGCAGCTTATGGCGAGATGGACAGGTTGCTCGTTGAGCTTCAGGAGACGGGGAATTGGACTGCTCGAGTCTGGGAAACTCCGACAGCCGTTGGCTGGTCGGAGGCCGTGCTGAGTCTTGAGACAGCACGGGCTCGGGTCTTCGACGACGGCATACGAGCGCTTGCCACGGAGCTCCGAACCCTTGCAGGCGAGTCGGTGTGGGCGAAGGACGTGGAGGCGTGTAAGCGGGCCAGCAGGCAGCTTGAGCCGTTGCAGATCCAGTTCCATGAGGCAGTGGCCCGGGTGCTCCCGACTCTGTATTAGGCCCAGGTTGTAGCGGGGCGGCAAAACATCCATCATGTTCTGCTCCTGACGGCGGGAAGGCCGAGGTCGACGGTGTTGTCATCACTGGGCCTCCGGCCGATCTGCGCGAGCTTGTCCTCAGCGCCGGCCAGGCTGACACGGAGCCCTTCAACCTCACCGAGCCAGCCTTCGCGTTCGGCCTCGGCGATGCGGGCAATGAGGTTGTCGCGGATCTCCTCCAACCGGCCGAGCTGGGCCGGGTCCGGCCGGAGGAGTGAGCAACGAACACAAGCATGTTCATGAACACAAGGGCTTGAAAAGGCACGAGCGCAGGTGCCGATGGAGACCTTACGCTTCTCGAAGTGCGCGAGGAACGCGTCCCATTCCTCCTCTGTGGGGGTCCGATACTCATCGCTGGGCCGGGTGGCCCTGCGGCGGGCGATGAAGGCGCGATGGGCCTCGATAGTCTCGGCCGGGTAGATCGCCTTGTAGCCCATCGTCGTGTCAAGGCTCTTATGCCCACAGAGCATTTGAGCAATGTGCGGTGGCAGGCCGTTGATGATGGCGTCGGTCACGAAGATCCTGCGGAAGTCGTGCGGGGAGAAGACGAGCGGTTCGCTAGCGGCATCAGTCAGGCCCGTGGCGGCCAGCGCGTTGATCAGAAGCTTGCGGAGGGCGGTCGGGGTGAATGCGCGGTGTTCGGTGCCGATATCGCGCTGGAACAGCAGCGGCATCGGCGGGTTCCAGACCCGCTCATGGACGTCGTAGGAGGTCACCAGCGGAATCGCGCCGTTGCTTCCTCGCAGGCGGCGGATGATGGTGGAAAGGATGTCAGCCAGTTCCGGGCTGACCAGCAGGAGCCGTTCGCTGTCGGTCTTGGACGGGGCGACCTGCAGCAGGGGTACGACTTCGCCGGTGCTGGGGAGCCGGTATTCGGTGATGCTGTGGTGGGTCAGCTCCAGGAGCTCCTCGTTGCGGATGCCGGTCAGGCGCAAGACCTCGATCGCGGCGAAGGCCCAGAAGGCTTCGGTCTCCTCGTGAGTGAGGTTCCGCCGCCGCCCGGTCGAGGTCTCCTCGGCCCAGGTCAGGTGCCCGGCGGCCTTGGGCGCGACGGCTCTGCGCAAGGTTCCGGCGGTGTCGGGGATCAAGTCCCCGGGCCGGGTTTGCTCGGCGGCAGCCAGTAGTTCGGCCGCGGCGCGTCGCCTGCGGTCGACGGTGTCGATCAGCACCGGCAGGACGGGAAGCCGTTCGCGGGTGCGCTGGTCCATGCGAGCCTTGCGGTGCAGACGACTCGGGACAAAGACCGGTCCCTGGTGCGCCGGTCGGCACTCCATGCCCGTGTCCTAACGTTCGCAGGGTTCTTTTGCCGAGCATGAAGAAAATCATTTCGGCCGCCGCGCTCGCCGCTGCGGGCCTCAGCCTGGCCGCCCCGGCCGCCCAGGCTGCACCCGCCCCTATCCCGGCCGCCCCGGCCGCCCACGCCGCCCCCGTCGCCTTCGGTGACGAAACCACCGAGTTCGAAGCGACTGGAGCCATCCTGGACACGGGCACTTCCCTGATCACCCTCCCGAGCGAGTACGCCGAGATGCTCAACTCGATGCTGAATAGCCATAAGTAGCCGCAGATCAATCAGGGGCGGATCGGGGCCCCCTCCTCGCCCATGCCTCCGAGGGGGATCACAGCCCGGGCCGGGCCGCAATCGGCGAATCAGGGGAATGAACCCAGTCAGCCAAACCCCCTCTGAGAGACAGGTCTTCGTTCAGAGAAGTGACCAGGCCGAAGCTGATGGCGCCGGACCAGACGGTTCGGGGCATGGTGGACCTCCGCAGTAGCCCCGAGCACCACCAGCCTACGAAACCGAATCACCCCTGATCACACGGGGAGAGCCGAGTAGGTGCGGTGCCGGGCCATGGGGTGGGCCGCGGCCTCGCCCGCAGACATGCACAACCGCCGGTCCCGGCGGCCGGGGTGTCGCACCGGGCCGCTGCTCCGCCAGGCCGTCCAGCCGACGGGCGTGGCCGGAGTGGGGCCGCACACATGCCTTGCGCCGCAGGTCCGACCGGCGCTCACCTGGCGCTGGTAACAGGCTTGCGATAACGGCCAGTTAGTGATGGCGCGCCGGGTGCCTGCTAGGGCATGGTGGGAGCGGGCGGCGCGATTCTGCGCCGTACGGCCCCGTCAGGGGGGTGCGCCCGCAGGAGGTGATGGACATGACCGCTATGTCCCACCTGTGGATCAACTGCTACGACTCCGGAATCTAGCCGGGGCCAACCGCAGAGGCATTCCTGCGCGGAGTCGGCAGTACGGACCCTGCCGCGCCTGTCCGGTCCCCTCTGCGACCGGACGCACTCCACCGTTGGCACCTGGCTCTCCGGAAGTTGTCCCGACAGCTCTGGCCTGCCATCGGAGGACTCCCATGACGACGGTTCCTGCTCTCCTCGCGCAACTCGCCACTGGAACGCCCGGCCTCCTGCTCGCGGTGGTCGTGGTGCTTGCGGCGACGTTCCTCGTCGCCCTCGCCATAGCCGTACGCGGAACGCCACCCGAGGAACGCGCGGCAGTCCTACGCGCCTTCGCGCAGACGCTGCCCGTACGCCGCAGATAACCGCGCCCTGTGGGGGCACACCGCGCGTATGCGCCCACAGGCCTCCACCGGCCGCGGCTACCGCCTGGCGCGCACCGAGACCGTCAGCCTGGCCGTCCGGACAGCGCAACCGCGGCAGACCCGGACATCGGGTCAACTCCTTCGTGAGCCTGGCGACCCGTCACTAAAGTGGCTGCCAGACGAAGGCCGCCGCCAACAGCGCGTGCAGACGGGGATATCGGAGAGACAGTGGACAACCCTTTCGCCCCACCTCGTTCCGACAACGGTCACCGACCTGCGTGGTCCGCGCTCGACGAGTACCTGTGGCACTCGTGCGACATCATCGCCGACCTGGTCGAGAAGCGGATCGATCAGCGTCCGCTGGTCGCCACCATGGCCCGGCTCGAACCCGGCGACCGCGCACTGGCCGTCGGGCCTGCTCAGCGTCTGACCTGGAGGGCCATCGGGGATGGCAGCTACAGGCACCAGAACATGTTCGCCTTCGGCCACCCCGCCTTCGTGATCGGCAGCATGGTCGGCTCGGCTGTCGGTAACTCCGCCCGGCGCCGTGCCGCCGCCAACGACGCCCGACCTCGCTGGGTACTCGACGGGGCCGGCGAAATCACCGTCACCACGCGCGGGGTCTACTTCGGCCATCCTCAGTGTCCACTCGACCTCTTCTGGGTCGGCCTCGACACCATCGACCTCGTCGCACCGGATGTCTTCCAAACCAGTTTCCGGGACATCAACAACCGCCGGTACACCACGGTGCAGCTTCGCACCCCCTGGGCATCGCTGCTGTTCGTCCTGGCCGCGATCACGGCATTCCCTGCCCACCCGCGGCTGCTGGGACGAGGCTGGCTTCCGACGGACTTCGAAAGCCGATGCGCCCAGATCGGACGGCCATGCCGCCCCGCGGCCCGTCTCCTGTTGGAACACGGGCGCTGACTGCGCAACCGGATCGCTCGCAGAGACCCCGTCGCATCGTCGGCCAGGTGCTGATCAAGCCATCCAGGCTCACGTCCCCTGCCGAGGTTAAGGCGCTCGCTCTTCGAACTCAGTCCTACAAGGTCCTGCTTGCTCACACGCTTGATCGCTTTGGGCGCCTTCTCCGGCATGCGAGCAGGTTAGCCCTCGACGACCAGACCGCGAGTTGCTTCACAGCGCAGACCGTGTTGCCACGCCCCAGCACACACAGTGACTACAACGACCGCTTGCGCAGCAGTACTCGCGACAGTCGAATACGCGAATCCACCAGTACCGAGGCCGACGTCGTCGTCCAGTACACCGGCGCGGAGGGGTGGTACACCCTCACCAGCAGCCTCGCCCCCATCTCCGAGGGAGGTCTCGCGGCCTACCACCGGCACCTCCTCGGGCGAAGGGGCCCACTGGGGCCTGCCTGGAGCCGAAGCCGTGCTCAAGCTCCGTGCCCTACGCACCAACGGCCGCTTTGACACCTACTGGTCCTGGCACGAAAAACAGGAGTTCGCCCGCAACCACCAGGCGCGTCACCGCGACCAACTCATACTCATGACCTGATCGACAGCACCCTTACAAGGTCTGCACCCAAATCTCTTCGACGGCGGAGCCCGGCGCTCGCAAACATGCGGCAGGCCCACCGGCGCCGATTCTGTCAGAGACCCCACCGCCACCCCACGGCCCCTGACAACGAGGGCCCGCGTCGGCGGGAACCGGAAGATCAAGGGCCGCGTCCTCCCTCACGTTGATCCGCGTCGGCGCCAACACCCCGATCACGCTTTGGAGATGGCGAGCCGTTCGGATATCGTACGTATGTGCGAACTGATGGCCGGAGCATCACACTCCCGCGCCCGGGCGCACGCTGACACGCAACCGCTCAAAGACGGGGACCGGACATCACGATGGCCAAGAACATCATCAAGAAGACCCGCTACCGCGCCACCGCACTCGCCGCCGCCGTACTGGCGCTCGGCGTGCTCACCGCCACCGCGCCGACCGCCAGCGCGGCCACCGCGCAGGGATTCGTCAACGGCTGGGGCGACGTCAGCGACGACTGGTCCGACGAAGGCCTGCTGTCCACCACCCAGCACGCCAACAGCGGCGCCACCGGGCTCTGGCAGCTCGTGCTGTGGAAGGACGGATACCTGTCGGAGTCGGACGTCGACTGCCAGTTCGGGCCCAAGACCAAGGCCGCCACCCAGGCGTGGCAGGCGCACTACCTCGGCTCGTCCGAGGCCGACGGCGTCGTCGGCAACAGGACGTTCGGCGAGGCGAGCAGGCACCTCCTCAGCACCGACAACGGCTTCAGCGTCGCGTACGTCGGCCGCAACGGAGACAAGTACCTCTCCCGCAACGTCAACAACGGCGAATACGCCTTCAACACCGACTACACCAACGGCTTCGTCGAAGCGAGCTACAGCAGCTCCACCAACTGCCGCTGAGCATGTCGCGCCCGGCCCGAGGCACTGCGTCCCGGGCCGGGCGCCTTGGCGTCCGCACCCTTCTACTTCGTCCAGAACTGAGCACTGCCCCCGCTGCCAGTCCGGCATCGAAACGAGCGAGGAACGCTGGCGGTGCGCTCAGGGCCGCAACTGCCACCTGGTCGCCTCTCTCGCCTACGCCGCCGGCCGGGACCAGCTCGACATCGGGGGCCTGGGCCAGACCCGCATCGTCCAGCTCGTCGAGGCCGGCCTGGTCGCCGATCTCGCCGACCTGTTCACCCTGCAGCGCGACCAGCTGCTCGGCCTGGACCGGATGGGCGAAACCGGCAACGACAACCTCCTCGCCACGATCGCCAAGGCCAAGGGACAGCCGCTGGCGCGCGTGCTGTGCGCGCTCGGCATCCGCGGCACCGGCCGCTCCATG
>NZ_BMTD01000037.1 GCF_014649495.1 Streptomyces filipinensis
CTTGATGCCGCTGCGGCCGAAGGTGTTCTTGTAGAAGTCCCAGGTCTCCTGCGCGCCGTAGTGGGCGTCCGCGCCCGCGGTGGCGGCGTTGGAGTTGGTGCCGTCGCCCCAGGTGTCGTTGCTCTGCGAGAACAACGTCCCGGTACCCGAGGTGCCGTGGTTCAGGTTGTACGTCTTGTGACCGCCGCGCGTCCCGTCGGTCAGCGTGTACGTCGACCCCGACTGGGTCGTGGTCAGCGTGACCTGTCCGCTGTACCGGGTGTTGCCGACGCCGGTGTCGATCGCCTGGTACCGGTACAGCTCCTTGCCGGTCATGGCGTCCGTGACGACGTGCAGCCGGCTGGGCGTGCCGTCGTCCTGGAAGCCGCCGATCACCGTCTCCCAGGCGAGCTTCGGGGTGCCGGAGCCGGCCCAGATCACCTTGCGGGCGCTGTCGGCGGAGGGCTTCTTCGCGGCGAGGGACTTGGCGGCCTTCAGGGCCTTGGACTCGGCGGCCGACTTGGTGAAGGCCGCGGTGGTGGAGGCGACCTTGATCCGGTGCTTGTTGTTGTAGGTGGTGGTCACGGTGCCCGCGGCCAGGGAGGCGGGCGGGGTGTGCACGACGAGGTCGCCGCCGAGGACGGGGAGCCCGGCGTAGGTCCGCTCGTACCGTGTGTGCAGGGTGCCGTCGTTGTCCTTGACGACGTCCTTGACGACCAGCTTCTCCTTGGCCCCGAGGCCGAGAGTGCGGGCGGTCGCGGCGGTCTTCTGCTGGGCGCTCCTGATCAGCGCCTGGTGCTGGGCCGGGCTGAGCCTGGTCTCCAGGGCGCCCGTGCGCAGCGGGCTGGGGTGGGGAGCGGCGGGCTTGGCGGCCGCCGGGGTGGCCTGGATGCCAATGGCGAGGAACGCCGCGGTGGAGACCAGGGCGGCTCCGACCGTGGCACGCTGGTGACCTCTGGGGGAAAGGGGTCTGTGGGGAAGGCGTCTCACTCGTACTCCTCCTGCTGCGGCCGCCGGGACGCGACCGGTGACAGACGGGCAGACGGGTCTTCTGCCCGGGCGAGCTGAGCTGTGCGGAACCGTGATCCGTGAACACACCGGGGATGTGCGGTGTGGGGGAAGGATTCCAGCCTTGTCTCGAACATGTCAGTCACGTGCAGGCATTCAAGGGTTTTCCCTATACGGGTCGGGGCGCCGGGCGGGAGCCATGGACGAGATCGCCATGCGGCCGAAGTGATCACACGGTTGTCACACTCGCCTGCCAGAATCGAAGACGGAAGCGACGTACGACCGCTGGAGGAGCCCGTGCCGTCCACCGCCCGCCCGCTGCGCAAGCTGGGTTTCCTCACCATCGGTCTGTTCGACCCGGCGGATCCGGCGCGGGGCCACGAGTCGACGCTGGAGATCATCGAGCTGGGCGAGCGGCTCGGTTTCGACAGCGCGTGGCTGAGGCACCGTCATCTGCAGTACGGCATCTCCTCCCCGGTCGCCGTCCTCGCCGCCGCCTCCCAGCGGACCCGCCGGATCGAGCTGGGCACCGCGGTGACGCCGCTCGGCTGGGAGAACCCGCTGCGGCTCGCCGAGGACCTGGCCACCGTCGACGTCCTGTCCGGCGGCCGGCTGAACCCAGGCGTCAGCGTGGGCCCGCCGATGCACTTCGAGCACGTCAAGGGCGCCCTCTACCCGGACACGGCCGAGTCGGAGGAGTTCGGCTACGAGCGGGTGCGGCGGCTGCTGGACCTGGTACGCGGCAAGCCCGCGAGCGACTTCGGCGGGGCCGAGGGATTCGAGGCCACGCGGCGGCCGCCGCATGTCGAATACACCAGCGATGTGGTCCAGCCGCACTCCCCCGGCCTGGGCAGGCGCATGTGGTATGGCGGTGGCAGTCTCGGTTCCGCGCGCTGGGCGGGCGAGCACGGCATGAACTTCCTGACCAGCAGCGTGGTCAGGGCGGAACAGCCGGACGGCCCCTGGGACTTCGCCGAGATCCAGCTGTCCCTCGTCAGGGAGTTCCGCGCCCATCACCCCGACGGGGAGGCGGCCCGGGTCTCGCAGGGCCTCGTCGTGATCCCCACCGACTCCGCGAGCCCGGAGCAGCGCGCCAAGTACGCGGCGTACGCGGACGGGCGCCTGCCCCGCACGGCTTCCCCACAGGGTCCGGGCCGGCTGCTGTTCGCCCCGGACCTGGTCGGCGGCTCGGAGCAGATCGCCGAACGGCTGCGCGCGCACGCCGCGTTCCGGGAGGTGGACGAGGTGGCGTTCGCGCTGCCGTTCACCTTCGAGCACGAGGACTACGTGCAGATCCTGACGGACATGGCGACGAGGCTGGGCCCGGCCCTGGGGTGGCGACCGGCGGGCTGACGCCTCCGCGGCGTCCGGCCACCGGCCCCGTTCACCAGCGGCCCGCCTCCGTACCCGTGACCGCCTCGGAACGCCTGCCGTCCACCCCCACCGGCACGTCTCCCGCGAGCATCACCCGGTGCATGATCCGTGGAGCACCCACGTGCGTGTGGTCGCCGGGGGCGAGGTGGATGGTGGCGCGGTTGTCCCAGAAGGCGACGCTGCCCGGCTCCCAGCGGAAGCGGACGGTGTACTCGGGGCGCACGGCCTGCTCCAGGAGCATCTCCAGCAGGGCCGCGCTCTCCGGGCGGGAGACGTCGGTGATCTGTTCCACGTAGTAGCCGTTGACGAGCAGCACCCGCTCCCCCGTCTCCGGGTGCACCCGGACCAGCGGGTGCACCGAGGTGACCTGGTGGTCGAGCAGATGGCGCAGGTAGGCGTCGTCGCCGGGGCGCGACTGGTAGCCGACGCCGAGGCGGTGCTCGGCGCGCAGGCCGTCCACGAAGGCCTGGACCGGCGCCGACAGACCGGCGTAGGCGGCGGCCAGGTTGGCCCAGGTGGTGTCGCCGCCGTACGGCGGGACGGTCTCGGCCCGCAGGATGGTCGCGGCGGGCGGGTCGATCCTGGCGCCGTGGTCGCAGTGCCAGCCGCGCAGCAGGGTGTGCCGGCGGCGCCCCAGCCACTCCTCGTGCTCCATACCGAACCGGCCGCCCAGCTCCAACCGGTCGGCGGTCGTCTCGACCTCGGGGAAGTCCGGCGGTGAGGCGCTGCCCCGCCGGCCGAGGACGACGGGTTCGCCGAACCGGCGGGCGAAGGCGACATGCCCGGCGTGGTCCAGTTCCTGCCCGCGGAAGAACACCACCTTCCAGCGCAGCACGGCCTGCCGGATCAGGGTCACCACGGAGTCGTCGAGCGGCCCGGCGAGGTCGACGCCGCTGATCTCGGCTCCGATGTGCCCGGCGACCGGCCTCACCCGCGCGCCCTGGGCCCGCCTTGTCTGATCAGCGGTGGCCCTGTGCGTCGTCATACGCGCTCCGATGCTCGTCCGAACCGGCTCCGCTCCCGATCGTGGCATCTGTGGCCCTCACACGGCGAACTCCCGGACGACCGTGTTCCGGAACACCGCCGTACCGCCGGCCGCGAACAGCGCCAGCCGGTCGTCCACCAGGTACGGGAACACCTCGCTGGAGTGCACGTACCGGCCGTCGTCCACGAACATCTCGACACAGGTGCGGTCCACCAGGATGCGCAGCCTCACCCCGCCGGCACTCGGGTCGAAGGGACTGCGGCTCTCCTGCCGGTCGCCGCTGGTGTCGGGGTTGACGGTGCCGCGCCGGTTGAGGAAGGCGTAGTCCCCCCAGACGCCGGCGTCGATGTGCCGTCCGCCGTCCGGTGAGCGGCGCAACTGCACACCCGCTCCCGTGAGCTGGGACCAGGTGATGTCCGTGGTCAGCTCGTAGGAGACGCCGGTGTAGTCGAGGAGGCGGGTGCCGTCGACGGTCAGGTCGCCGAGGTCCACCGTGCGGGAGACGTAGGAGTCGAGCGCCGTGAGCGGGCGGGAGGCGAGATGGTAACCGCTGGTGGCGGACTTCCTGAGGGTGATCTCGCGGACGATCGAGTCGGTGCCGTTGAAGCCGTCCGCGTCGATCGTGGGGGTGGTGTGCGCATAGGCCCAGTTGTTGAGCCAGCCCAGGGCGTACCGCGTGCGGGGATCCGGTGAGCCGTCGGCCTGCCGTTTCTCGAAGGTGACCGCCGCGTACCAGTCCCAGCCGTGGTCGAGCCACTGCGGGTCCGCGGAGTCGGCGGTGAAGGAGCTGCCGTCGAAGGAGCCGGTCCAGTAGGCGTAGGTGGGAGGCTGCCCCGACCCCGTGCCGTCCGCGCTCGCGCCCAGCACCCACTTCCGGGTGCCGTCGTCGGCGGTGATCCGGAACAGGTCGGGGCATTCGAGCACTCCGATGCCGTCCTTGGCGAAACCGCCCGCGTACGTCCAGGACTTGAGATCGGCCGAGTGGTAGAAGCCGATCCTGTCGCGTTCGGCGAGGGCCATCGCCCAGCGGTCGCGGTCGTCGTCGCGGATCACCTTCGGGTCACGGAAGTCCGCCCCCGTACCCGGGCTCGCGAGCACGGGATCGGTGCCGTGGTCGGTGAAGGTGCGGCCGCCGTCGGTGGAGTAGTACAGGAACTGCTCCTGGTGGTCGGTGCCGCCGCCGGGTGACATGGTGACGACGGCTATCACGGAACCCGCCCCGAATCCCGCGGTGTTGCCGGTGTCGACCACCGCCGAACCCGACCAGACGTCGCCGTTGACGGTGGTGTCCTTCGGTACGGCGATCCCCCGGTCCGTGAAGGAGACCAGGTCGGTGCTGGTGGCCAGGCGCCAGGCGGTGCCCACCTCGCCACCGTCGAGGTAGTCGGCGTTGCAGAGGTAGTAGTAGTGGTACTCGCCGTCGATCCAGAGCGGACGCTGGGGGTCGTTCTTCCACTGGTCGGGGACGGTGAAGTGGTAGCCGGCGCGGTAACTCACGCACGCACGTGCCGCCCTGGGCCGCGGGCTCGGCTTCGCCTCGGCGGACGACGTGGGCAGCAGCGCCGCGCCGACGCCGGCGGCGGTCGTCGCGAACAGGGCTCGTCTGGTCGGGCCGCGCATCACGCAGCGGGCCTCTCGTCACGCTTCATGGCATCAGGACTGTAGACCTAACTCGTTAAAGGTCAAGCGTTCCCGCGCCTTGACAGGGGCCTTGCGCGCTTCCCATCATCTGGGGCATCTCCCGATGGCTAACACGAGTTAGGCGCTTTGGATGACCGACTCGCACCACTCCCGCCGCGCACTGCTGCGCTACGGCGCCTACGGCGCGGGGGCCGCGGCGCTCGCCGGTACCGCCGCGAGCTGGGACCGCCTGACCGGAGCGGACATCCCCGGCCGCGACGACGGCTCCCTGGTCGTCGCGACCCTGGGCTCCGCGTTCTCCCCGGCCGGGATCCGCACGCTGGTCGCGGGCTTCCGCGCGCTCCACCCCGGCATCAAGGTCCGCGTCAACGCCGTACAGGCCGTGGACTGGTCGGACTTCTTCGCGAAGATCCTCACGCAGATCGCGGCGGGCACCGCTCCCGACCTGGTCTACGTGGCCACCGAGGGGGTGCAGCTGTTCGCCCGGCACCTGGGCGTGCCGCTGGACCGCTGGGTGCGGCGGGACGCGGCGGAGCTGAGGGAGTACTTCGCCGACGTCCACCCCTCACTGGTGGAGTCGATGATGTACGAGGGCAGCCTGTACCAGCTTCCGATCGAGTTCAACGCGGCCGACATGTACCTCAACACACGGGTGCTGCACCAGGCGGGCGCGGACCTCCCGGCCGACGACTGGACCCGGGACGACTTCACCGCGCTGCTGCGCCGGATGAAGAAGGCCAACGACTCCCACTTCACACCGTACTTCTGGACGAACCGGCTGTGGGGCGGGGTGGTGCCCTGGCTCTTCGCGAACGGCACCAACCTGCTCGCCGAGTCCAGGGCGCCCGGCGGCGGCTGGCTGTGGGACTGCTTCTATCCGGCCGCACAGCGCCGGGGGCGCGGGGGCGGCTTCCGCTGGACGACCCCGCAGGCCACGAACGGACGGGTCGAGGAGGCGTACGACTATCTCGCCGGCCTGATCCAGGAGGGGCTGTGCACCCGGCCCGAGGGCGGCAACGGCCAGAACCTCATCGGGGTGTTCTCCACCGGCCGCGTCGGGGTGACGCCCGCCGGCGGCTTCTGGGCGGGCGGTCTGCATCTGGCAGGCATGCGCGACGACGCCTTCGACGTACGGTACTTCCCCCGGTGGCGGACCCGGCGGCACCAGTTCGGCGCCGCGGGCTACGCGCTGCTGCGCACCTCGAAGAAGCAGGACGCCGCCTGGGAGTTCATCAAGTACTCGGCCCGGCTGGACACCCTGACCGAGCTGTTCTCGACCAACCAGACGACCCCGGCCCGCCGGTCGATGCTGGCGGCGGGCCGCTACCGGGAGACCGGCCCGGCGCACTGGCGGATCTTCTACGACACCCTCGACGCGTTCCCCGACACCGGTCCCGTTCCGGCACCGCCGCAGGTCGCCGAGGTGACCCAGGTGCTGCTCAAGCACACAGGGACGGCGCTGGCGAGCCCGCGCTCGGTCGGGCCCGCGCTGCGACGGATGCAGGGCGATCTGGAGAAGGCCATGGAGCGTGACGTATGACGGACACCCGGATTCCCGCCGTACGACCGCGGGCCGCGACCCCGCCCGTGACGGCCCCGCGGCGCTCGGCACGCGGGCGCGGGGCGCGGCTGCTGGCCGCGCTGTTCCTGGCTCCGACCGTGACCGGGATCGTGGTCTTCACGGTCGTACCGATCATCGGCTCGGTCGTGTTGAGCCTGTTCCACTGGGATGTGATCGATCCCCCCGGTTTCGCCGGAGCGGCCAACTACCGTGAGGTGTTCACCGATTCGACCGTACTGGTGTCCTTCCGGAACACGCTCGTCTTCATGGTGTTCGCGGTCGCCGCGCAGCTGCTGGTCGCCCTGTCGCTCGCCCTCACGCTGAACGGCCGGATGCCGGGCTGGCTGCGATCGGTCTTCCGCTCGGCCTTCTTCTTCCCGCTCGTGCTGTCCGCCGCGTCCATCTCGGTCGTGATGAAGTACCTGTTCAACCAGGACTTCGGCGTGGTCAACTGGCTGATCGGGCTGGTCGGGATCGCTCCGGTGCCCTGGCTGACCTCCGAGCTCGGCGCGATGGCCACGGTGATCATCGTGTACGTCTGGCAGCAGTTCGGCTTTTCCTTCCTGCTCTTCGTGGGCGGGCTGAACAACATCCCGAGGGAGATCCACGAGGCGGCCGCCCTCGACGGGGCCACCGGCCTGCGCAAGCACCTCGCCCTCACCCTTCCGTTGCTCTCCCCCACCCTGCTGGTGGCCTCGGTGGTCGGCATCATCAACGCCCTGCAGGTCTTCGAGCAGCCGTACGTGCTGACCGACGGCGGGCCCGGCGACTCCACCCGCACGGTGGTGATGGTCATCTACGAGAAGGCCTTCGAGCAGCTGCGGTTCGGCGAGGCGTCCGCCGTGGGCGTGCTCCTGTTCGTGCTGATCATGGCGGTGACCGCCGTCCAGTTCCGGCTCAGCCGGCGTTTCGTCCACTACCAGTGAGCCGGGTGAGTCCGATGAGCCGAGCAACCCTGACGAGCCGACCCCTTCCGTCCCTCAGCCGCGCCCGGTACTCGCTCGGGCCGTGGGCGCGCGTCGCCGGGCTGGCCGTGTGCGCCCTGCTCACGCTCGGTCCGGTCGTCTGGACCGTCTCCACCTCACTGCGCGCCCCCGCGGACTCGTTCAACCTGCCGCCGCAGATCATTCCGGCCCGCCCGGGCACCGCCGCCTACCACGGGGTGTTCGACCAGATAGACGTGTGGCTGCTGGCGCTCAACTCGACCCTCGTGACCGCTTTGGTCGCGGCAGGCCAGATGATCACCGCGGGACTCGCCGGATACGCGTTCGCCCGGCTCGACTTCCGGTTCAGGAAGCCGCTGTTCGGTCTGGTCCTGGCGACCATGATGGTCCCGCTGCAGGTCACGATCGTGCCCGTGTTCCTGGTGCTCAAGTCGATGGGACTGACCGACACGCTGCTCGGGTTGATCATCCCCGCGTTCCCGACCGCGTTCGGCACCTTCCTGATGCGCCAGTACTTCCTCGGCATGCCGAAGGACCTCGGCGAGGCCGCGATGCTGGACGGCGCCGGGCCCTGGCGGATCTTCCGGTCCGTGTACGCACCGCTGGCCACCCCCGGCCTTGCGATCGTCGGCGTACTCGCCTTCAACTACCACTGGAACGAGTTCTTCCGCCCGTTGATCCTGGAGACCTCCGGCCAGAACTACACGCTCCCGCTGGGCCTGGTCTCCCTGCAGGGCAATCTCGGCACCGGCTCCGTCTCCGTCGTCCTCGCCGGTGTCGTCCTCTCGATGCTCCCCGCCGTCGCCGTGTTCGTCGTCGGCCAGCGCCCTCTTCGCGAGGGCATCACCTCCGCAGGAGTCAACCGTTGAGCCCGGCACCTCCCGCCCCGGACCCCTCGGCCCCCCGTTTCCGGGTCCGTCCGCCAGCCGGCTGGATCAACGACCCCAACGGGCCGTTCCTCTGGCGCGGCCGCCACCACCTCTTCTACCAGCACAACCCCACCGCGCCGGTGCACACGAACGTCCACTGGGGGCACGTCTCCAGCCCTGACCTGGTCCACTGGGAACACCACCCCGTCGCCCTGACGCCGGCCCCGGGCGGCCCCGACGAGGCGGGCTGCTGGTCGGGCTGTGTGGTGGACGACGACGGCGTCCCCACGGCCGTGTACACGGGCGTCGACCACGCCCACGCCGGTCTCGGTACCGTCTGCCTGGCCCGCGCGGCCGATCCGGAGGACGACCGGCTCGCGGAGTGGCGCCCGCTGCCCGATCCCGTGGTCGCGGCGCCCCCCGCCGGGCTGGACGTCGTGATGTTCCGCGACCCGTTCGTCTTCCGCCACGCCGGCCGGCGCTGGGCCCTGCTCGGCGCGGGCCACGCCGACGGCACCCCGTCGGTCCTGCTGTACGACTGCGAGGAGCTGACCCGATGGCGGTTCGCCGGTGTCCTGCTGGACGGCCACGACCCGGTCGCCGCGGAGGCGTTGGGCGACGAGGCGGTCGGCTGGGAGTGCCCGCAGCTGTACCGGACGAGCGGCGGCGAGCAGGTGCTGGTGGTGTCCCTGTGGGACGGCGCGCCCTGCTCCACCGGATATCTGACCGGCCGTCTGAAGCCTGCGGCCCGGGGCGGGTTGTGCTTCACTGCCCGGGCCGGCGGCCGGCTGGACCACGGCCGGGACTTCTACGCGCCCGCGGTCCGCCAGGATGCCGACCGGGCCCTGATGTGGGGCTGGTCCTGGGAGGCCCGGGACCCGTCGGCGGTGCTGACGGCGGGCTGGGCGGGCACCCTCACCACCCCGAGAGAGGTCGACGTCCGCGCGGACGGCACCCTGCGCGTGACCCCGGCCCCGGAACTGGAACTGCTGCGCGCGGCCGAGCGGTTGGCGACCGCGCCGGGCCGGGTACCGCTCCCGCTGGCGTACGACCTCACGGTGACCGCGCGTGGCGGCACGACCGTCACCCTGCTGCGGGCGGCGGACCGGGCGCTCACCGTGCGGGTGGACCCGGCGGCGGGCACCGTCGTCCTGGACCGCGCCGGCTGGCCCCGCGCGGGGAGCGCGGGATCGGCACCGACCGCGGTGCGCGTGCCGACCGGCCCGGCCCTCACCATCCGGATCCTCGTCGACGGCTCGCTCCTCGAACTCTTCGTCGGGGACCGCGCAACGGTGACCGAACGGGTCTACCGCCGCCCGGACGACGTCGCCGAGCTGCTCGTCGACGGGGACGCCGAGGTCAGCGCGTGGGAACAGGTCCCACCGAGGCGCGGCTGACCACCGGGCAGGCCAGCCGCCGCACCGTGGCGGGCGGGGTGCGGCCGGTGTCGATGGATTCGAGCAGCAGCCGGGCCGCCGCCTCGCCCATCGCCCGGTGCGGCAGCGCGATCGTGGTCAGGGCCGGGGTGAGGAAGGCGGCCATGTGCTCCTGGTCGTCGTAGCCGACCACCGACAGCGCGCCGGGCACGGTGATCCCGAACCGGGTCGCGGCATGCAGGACGCCTGCCGCGACCCGGTCGTTGTAGCAGAAGATCCCGGTGGGGCGGCGGTGCGGATCGGCGCCGTCGAGGAGCCGGGCGGCGCCCTCGTAGCCGCTGGTGATCTCGCCGCCGGACCGCACCACCCACTCCTTGGGCACGGTGACGCCCTCGGCGCGCAGCGCGTCCCGGAAACCTCGCAGCCGCTCGGCGGAGGCGATGTCGTGCTGCCCGCCGACCAGGGCGATCCGGCGGTGTCCGGCCTCCAGCAGCAGCCGGGCGGCCGTACGTCCGCCGGCCCGCTCGGCCGGGATGACGGCGGGCAGCGAGTCGTCCTCGGGCAGGCAGTTGGCGAGCACGGAGTGGGTGCGGTGCAGGCCCTCGGGGACCCTGACCCGGCGCAGGGACATGGCGGCGTAGATGATGCCGTCGACGCGCCGGTCGAGGAGTTCGGCGACGGCCGCGTCCTCCTTGGCCGGGTCACCGCCGGAATCCACGGTGACCACGAGGTGGTCGCTGTCCCAGGCGGTCTCCATCGCGCCGCGCAGCAGCCGCCCCGCGAACGGCGACGAGGCGATCTCGTCGGTGACCAGCCCGATCACGGCCGTACGGCGGCGGCGCAGGCCGCGGGCGAGGGGGTCGGGCCGGTAGCCGAGCTGGGCGGCGGCCTCCCGGATGCGCTCCTGGGTGGCGGGCGAGAGGTTGCCCTCGGCCCGGCCGTTGAAGACGAAGGAGACGGCGGTGTGCGAGACGCCGGCGAGCCGGGCGACGTCCCGTGAGGTGGGCCGTGAGCCGACCGTGCCGTTGCTGTCCGCGCCGCCGCCCATCTCGTCCGCTGCCCTCTCCCCACCCGTCCGGTTGATCACCGCTCACCCTATCCGCGAGGCTGGAAGGACGACACAGTCGAGGGAAGGTCCCATCGTGAACGGCATTCCGGCGTACACGCTCAACGACGGCACGACGATCCCCGCCATCGGCCTCGGTACCTGGCCGCTGGACGACACGGCGGCCGAGCAGGCCGTACGCTCCGCGCTCGGTCTGGGCTACCGGCTGGTGGACACCGCGGCGAACTACCGCAACGAGACGGGTGTCGGGCGCGGCATAGCGGGCAGCGGTGTGCCCCGTGAGGAGGTGGTCGTCACCACCAAGCTGCCCGGCCGGCACCACGGTTACGAGGAGACCCTCGCGTCTTTCGAGGAGTCCCGCCGGCGGCTCGGGCTGGAGTACGTGGACCTCTTTCTGATCCACTGGCCGAATCCCCGGGTCGGCCGGTACGTCGACTCCTGGAAGGCGATGATCAGGCTGCGCGAGGACGGGCTGGTCCGCTCGATCGGCGTTTCCAACTTCACCCCGGAGCACATCACGCGGCTGGAGAAGGAGACCGGGGTACTGCCCTCGGTGAACCAGATCGAGCTGCATCCGCTGTTCCCGCAGGAGGAGCTGCGCGGTTTCCACGCGGACCAGGGCATCGTCACCGAGAGCTGGAGCCCGCTGGGCCGGGGCAGCGATCTGCTGGACGACCCCGCGGTGGCACGGATCGCCGAGGCGCACGGGGTGACACCGGCGCAGGTGCTGCTGCGCTGGCACGTCCAGCTGGGCGCGCTGCCCGTCCCGAAGTCGGCCGACCCCGGCCGGCAGCGCGCCAACCTGGACGTCTTCGGCTTCGAGCTGGACTCCGACCAGCTGGCGGCGATCGCGCACCGCGCGCCGCGCCGGCTGGGCGGGGACCCGGAGCGGCACGAGGAGTTCTGAGGCGACCGGGGCCCTGCCCGGGGCCTACCGTTCCTCGATCCGTCCCCGCCGTTCCCGCGCGCTCCCGTGCCGGTCGCCTTCGCTCGGCGGCGCGGCGAGACTGCCGAGGATGTCCAGCAGTTCGGCGCTGCGGCTGCCGGGCTCGGCGTGGAAGACGACCAGGGTGAGCCGGTCGGTGCCGTCCACGGACAGCTTGTCCGACCGCAGGTCCAGGTCGCCGACCTGCGGATGACTCAGCCGGCTCACCCGGCCGCGCCGGGGCCGTACCTCGTGCCGGGCCCACAGGGCACGGAAGCGTTCGCTGCGCAGGGACAACTCGCCGACCAGGTCGCGCAGCCGAGGGTCGTCCGCGTCGGCCCCGGCCCCGGAGCGCAGCGCGGCCACGCCCTCCTCGGTGAGGTCCTCCCAGTCCCGGCGCAGCTCGCGCTCGGCCGGGTCCAGGAAGACGGCACGCAGGAGCGTGACGCCGGGCCGGTAGTTCGGGGTGAGCGCCGTGGCGAGGGCGTTCGCGGCCAGGCAGTCGGTGTAGCGGTTCTGGATGTAGGCGGGGGTGCGCGGCCAGCCGTCGATGAGCTGCAGCAGGCTCGCCGGGACCTGCTCGGGGCGGTGCCCGGACCGTGCGCGGGAGCCGCGCCGCTCCTGGGCGAGGCCCACCAGGTGGGCGGTGGCGTCGGCGTCGAGCCGCAGCACGCCGGCGATGGCCTCCAGGACCTGCAGGGACGGGTTGCGGTCGCGGCCCTGCTCCAGCCGGAGGTAGTAGTCGGAGCTGATGCCGGCCAGCATCGCGACCTCCTCGCGGCGCAGTCCCGGCACCCGGCGCAGTCCGCCGCCGGGCAGTCCCACGTCCTTCGGCCGTACCAGGGCCCGGCGGGCGCGCAGGAACTCACCGAGCGCGTTCGATCCGTCCATGGCCCCACCGTACGACCGCCCGGGCGGCGGTGACTGGCCCTGTCACTCCCAGGATCGCCGGGGTACTGCAACGGCGGGGGGCACGGGCGCAGGGTGGGGACCGAGGCCGCCGGACCCGACAGCGGTGGCCCGGACATCCCGAGCATTCTGAGAGGTACGACATGACTGCACAGCTCGGCGGCACCGTCACCCCGGCCGGCGGCCTGACCCTGACCCGGGTCGGCTACGGCGCCATGCAGCTGGCCGGGCCGCACGTCTTCGGCCCGCCGAAGGACCGGGACCGCGCGGTGGCGGTGCTCCGCGCGGTCGTGGAAGCGGGTGTCACGCACATCGACACCGCCGACTTCTACGGTCCCGTGGTCGTCAACGAGATCATCCGGCAGGCCCTGCACCCCTACCCCGGGGATCTGCACATCGTCACCAAGGTCGGCGCCCGCCGGGGAGCCGACGGCAGCTGGATCCTGTCGCGACACCCCGAGGACCTGAAGGCACAGGTGTACGACAATCTGCGGAACCTCGGTGTGGAGGTCCTGGACGTCGTCAATCTGCGCGTGGGCGACGTGGACTCGCCGAACGACGACTCGCTGGCCGAGCAGTTCGGGGCGCTGGCCGAGCTGCGGGAACGGGGACTGATCCGGCACCTCGGGCTGAGCACGGTGACCGCGGCGCAGCTGGACGAGGCCCTCGCGATCGCGCCCGTGGTGACCGTGCAGAACCTGTACAACCTCGCCAACCGGCAGGACGACGCCCTGGTGGAGCGCACGGCGGCCGCGAACATCGCCTTCGTTCCGTACTTCCCGCTCGGCGGCTTCAACCCGCTGCAGTCCGAGACGCTGGCGAAGGTCGCCGCCCGGCTGGAGGCCTCGCCGCAGCAGGTCGCGCTGGCCTGGCTGCTGGGCCGGTCGCCGAACATCGTGCTCATCCCCGGCACGTCCTCGCCGGAGCACCTGCGCGAGAACATCGCCGCGGCGCGCCTGGTGCTCCCGGGCGACGCGGTCGCCGAGCTGAACGGCATCGCGGGCTGAACGGACCGGCCCGGGGTACCCGGGGCCCGTGAGGCGCACGCACGGAAGGAGCCGCACGTGGCAGCGGAGGACCGGCTGCGGACGTACCGCGGCAAGCGCGACTTCGAGCGGACCCGGGAACCCTCGGGCCATCAGTCCCGGCCCGGGAGCGAGGAGCCCCGGTTCGTGGTGCAGATCCACGACGCGCGGCGGATGCACTTCGACTTCCGCCTCCAGGTCGACGACGTCCTGAAGTCCTGGTCCGTCCCCAAGGGCCCGTCCAGCGACCCCGCCGACAAGCGGCTGGCCGTGCCGACCGAGGACCATCCGCTGGACTACGAGGACTTCGAGGGCGTGATCCCGAAGGGCGAGTACGGCGGCGGCACGGTCATCGTCTGGGACCGCGGCACCTACGAGCCGCTCAGCCACGACCGCCGGGGGCGCCCGGTGGGGTTCGCGGAGTCCCTGGAACGCGGGCACGCCACCTTCCGGCTGCACGGGACCAAGCTGCACGGCGAGTACGCGCTGACCCGGTTCCGCAGCGGCGCGGACGAGGAGGAGGCCTGGCTGCTGGTGCGCAAGGGGCCGGCCCGGTCCGACGCGCACGGCACCCCGGATCCCCGCAGGGCCCGCTCGGTGCGCACCGGACGTACCCTCGCCCAGGTCGCGGCCGCCGGGGGGTGAGCCGCGGTGCCGGGGCTGCTGTCGCGCACAGGGCAGCGGCTGGACGAGACCTGTCCGGAGATCGTGGCGGCGCTCGCGGCGCAGGAGTGCGCCGACTTCACGGTGGACGGCGAGGTGGTCGCGTTCACCGGCGGGCGTACCGGCTTCGCCCGGCCGCAGCGGCGGATGGGCCTGACCCTGCGCCGGGACATCGGGGCGTCCGGGGTCGCGGTGACGTACCACGTGGTCGACCTGCTGCGCCTGGAGGGCGCCGACACCCGCCGGCTCCCGTTGCGGCTCCGCAAGCCGCTGCTGCGCCGGGCGCTGTCCTGCCGCACCCCGCTGCGGCAGACCCCGCATCGCCACGCGGGCGGCGCCGCGCTGCCGGACCGGGCCTGCACCCGGGGCTGGGAGGGGCTGATCGCCAGGCGGGCCGGCGGGCCGTACCGGACGAGCCGGTCCACGGACTGGCTGAAGCTCAAGTGCGCACAGGGGCAGGAGTTCGTGATCGGCGGCTTCACCGAACCGGCGGGCCTGGGTGCGCTCCTGCGCCGTACCCGCTCGCGCTCGGCGTGCTCGGCGTGCTCGGCGTCCTGCCGCACGGCTCCGTTCCCGGAGTACGCGCCGGATCCCGGCGCTCGTTCCCGTGGTCAGGTGCCGGGCAGTGCCTGTTCGGCCCAGATCGTCTTGCCCCGGCCCGTCTGCCGGCTGCCCCAGCGCTGGGTGAGCTGGGCGACCAGCAACAGTCCGCGGCCGCCCTCGTCGTAGGCGTGGGCCCGCCGCAGGTGCGGTGAGGTGGAACTGGCGTCGGAGACCTCGCAGATGAGGGCGCGGTCGCGGATCAGCCGGAGCTGGATGGGCGGTTCGCCGTAGCGGATGGCGTTGGTGACGAGTTCGCTGACGACGAGTTCGGTGACGAAGGCGGCCTCGTCCAGCCCCCAGGCGGTCAGCCGCTCGCCGGCCGCCTGCCGCAGGACGGCGACCTGGGCGGGGTCGGGCGGGACGTCCCAGGTGGCGACGCGGTCGGCGCCGAGGGCGCGGGTGCGCGCCAGCAGCAGGGCGACGTCGTCGGCGTGCTGGTCGGGCAGGACGGCCTTGAGGACGTCGTCGCACAGGGCTTCCAGGGAGTCGGAGGGCGCGCTGAGGGCCCGGCGCAGCTCCTCGAGCGCACCGTCGGGGTCGCGGTCGCGGTTCTCGACGAGTCCGTCGGTGTAGAGCGCGACGACGGAGCCCTCGGGCAGTTCCAGTTCCGTCGCCTCGAACGGCAGCCCGCCGACGCCGAGGGGCGGTCCGGCGGTCATGGGGACGGGTTCCGCGGTGCCGCCGGGCAGGACGACGGCCGGGGCCGGGTGGCCGGCGGCGGCCAGGGCGAGCCGGCGGGACACGGGGTCGTAGACGGCGTACAGGCAGGTCGCGCCGAGTTCGGCGACTTCCTCACCGCTGTCGTCGGAGGTGAGGTGGGTGACCAGGTCGTCCAGGTGGGTGAGGAGTTCGTCGGGGGGCAGGTCGACGTCCGCGAGGGTGCGTACGGCCGTCCGCAGCCGGCCCATGGTGGCCGAGGACTGGATGCCGTGGCCGACCACGTCGCCGACGACCAGTCCGACCCGGCCGCCGGAGAGCGGGATGACGTCGAACCAGTCGCCGCCGATCCCGGCCAGCGAGCCACAGGGCAGGTAGCGGTGGGCCACTTCGACCGCGGCCTGCCCGGGCAGGCCGCGCGGCAGCAGGCTGTGCTGGAGGGCGAGCGCGGTGGAGCGTTCGCGGGCGAAGCGGCGGGCGTTGTCGATGCAGACGGCGGCGCGGCTGCCCAGTTCCTCGGCGAAGACGGCGTCGTCGGGGCCGTAGGCGTCGGGGTGGGCCATGCGGACGCAGACCGCGACGCCCAGGGTGGTGCCGCGGGCCCGCAGGGGGATCGCGATCAGGGAGTGGGCGCCCTGCCGGAAGGGGCGGCCCTCGGGTGAGCGTGTGTTGCGTTCGTGGAGCCATTCGGCGAACTCGGGCTCTCCGGCCTGGCTGAGCACGGCGTGGCCCTCGCGCAGGGCGCGGGTGGGCGGGGAGTCCAGGGAGTAGACATCCGTTCCGCCGATGGGGACGGCCGCCCCGGGGTTGCCCTCGCGGGTCGAGCCGTGGGCGACCCTGTGCAGGACGACACCGCCGGCCGGGGGCATCGGCGGCTCGTCCGCGCCGAGCACCCAGTCGAGCAGGCCGACGCTGGCGAAGTCGGCGTACCGCGGGACGAGGAGGTCGATCAGTTCCTCGGCGGTGCGCACCACGTCGAGGGTGGTTCCGATGCCGGTCGCCGCCTCGTTGAGCAGGGCGAGGCGGCGCCGGGCCCAGTACTGTTCGGTGTTGTCGAAGGCCGCCA
Organism: Streptomyces filipinensis; assembly: GCF_014649495.1. GTDB lineage: Bacteria > Actinomycetota > Actinomycetes > Streptomycetales > Streptomycetaceae > Streptomyces > Streptomyces filipinensis. The sequence continues at coordinate 16,652 of NZ_BMTD01000037.1, forward strand.
TGGCGACCCCGGTCAACTCGCCGGAGGCGGCGCGCAGCGGCCACATCTCGATGCTCCAGAGGTGTTCCCGGTTCAGCGCGGGGGCGTCGGCGAAGCTCTCGTAGCGGATGGGCCGGCCGGTCTCGGCGACCTCGCGGAGGTGGTTCAGGAAGCCCTGGTTGTATGCGGTGTCCCGCACGGTCTCGGGAAAGAACCGGCCGGTGAGCGCGGTCTCGGGGACGCCCATCACCTTGCAGGCGGTCTCGTTGACGCGCAGATAGCGCTGCTGGAGGTCGAAGACCGACATGGACATGGAGGCCTGCTCGAAGGCCTCGGCGGCCAGGGGGGTGCCGGGCGGGTCCGCCGAGACGACGTAGCCGGTGCTCTCCCCGTCGGCGCCGGCGACGGGGCAGGCGGTGAGGGCCACCTCGATGAGGTGGCCGTCGTGGTGGCGCAGTCGGACGGTTCCGGTACGTGCGGCGAGCGCGTCCGGCGGGAGGGGCCCGGCGAGCAGCTCGGCCGCGGGCCGGCCCACGACGTCCCCGGCCGGGCGGCCGGTGAGCCGCCGCGCGCCCTCGCTCCACCCGGTCACCGTGCCCAGGGCGTCGATGAACGCCACGACGGCGCGATGTTTCATATGCTCCAGGATGTTCCGATTGCTCCGGCACATCAAGCGCGGGGCGGTCCCGGGGCGTCCGGCCCGGGACCGGAGTGGTCAGCCCTTGTGAGCACGCACAGCGGCGAGAGCCCGGTCGGCGTGGGTGTTCATCCGCAGTTCGCTGCGGACGATCTCCAGCACTGTGCGGTCCTGGGCGATCACGAAGGTGACGCGCTTCGTGGGCGCGAGGGAGAAGCCGCGCCGGACGCCGAACCGCTCACGGACCACGCCGTCGGCGTCGGAGAGCAGCGGCATGCCGAGGCCGTGCCGGCCGGCGAACTCCTGCTGTTTGTCGACACTGTCCCCGCTGATGCCGACGGGCCGGGCGCCGACGGCGGCGAATTCGGCGGCGAGGTCGCGGAAGTGGCAGGCCTCGGCGGTGCAGCCGGGAGTGAGCGCGGCCGGGTAGAAGAAGAGCACGACCGGGCCCTCGGTCAGCAGCTCGGTGAGCCGGCGGGTGGTGCCGGTCTCGTCGGGCAGGGCGAAGTCCTCGGCCTTGTCCCCGACCTCGATGTGTTCGGTCACGACCGTCCCTCCTCGCTCCGGGCGACTCCACGCGCCCACAGCACCAGTGGTACCTGCAGGGGCAGCCGGGCGAGGGCGGCCGTCCGCAGCGGCGCGGGCCGGTGCCGCCAGTCCACGGCCATCTGCACGTTCGCCGGGAACACCCCGACGAAGAAGGCCGCGGCGGCCTTCGCGGCGACCGTGCGCGTGCGGGGCACGGCGATCCCGGCCGCCAGCGCCAGCTCCAGGACTCCGCTGCCGTACGTCCAGGCCCTGGGCGGGCCCGGCAGCCGACGGGGAATGGTGGCATCGAAGGGGCGAGGGGCGGCGAAGTGGGCGGCCCCGGCCGCGGCCAGCAGGCCGGCGAGCAGCAGGGGCGAGCGTTCGGACCGGGTCACGGTTCCTCCTGTGGTGGCCTGCCGCCGGATATTACTCGACGGTAGGCGCGGGGAGGCTGCCGCCCCGGACGTCGGCCGTCAGCAGGTGGTGACGGCGTCGTCGGCCTCCTGGCCGGAGTCCTCGTCGACCGCGCAGGCGGGGAAGTCGTCGACCATGCGGTGGAAGAGGGCCGCCATCTGCCGCAGGTCCTCGGGACGCCGGCCGGCGAGGGCGAGCTGCATGCCCCTGGCCCCCGCCTCGCGCACCCGGCCGACGGCGGCCTCCCGGCCCGCGTCCGTCAGCTGGATCCGCTGGGCCCGGCGGTCGACGGGGTCCGGGAGGCGCGTGACGTGTCCGGCCCGCTGCAGCTGCTGCACGGTTCGCGTGACATGGGAGGCCTCCACACCCAGGCGCTGTGCCGGCTCGCCCGGCCGCAACGGTTCGGAGTCGGCGATCTGCCGCAGCAGGGCCACCGCGGCCCGGTCCAGCGGTACGCCGGCCGGCGCCATCAGCGGCTCGTGCCGCCGGGCCCGGGTACCGAGATAGGTGACGCGCGCCAGGGCCCGCTCGATCTCGACGACCTCCGGGGACGCGCAAGGCATGTCGGACAGCGATTCCGCGGGCATGTCCGTGAAATATCTAGTTGCGTAAGTCAAGTAATTTCCCGGGCGTGCGCGGAGACGGACCGGACGGCGGGACGCCTCCCCGCCACAGAGCCGATGGGCCACCTGTGTCGCGCGGGCCCGTCCCGGGGGACGTCCCGGCCGTCCCAGGGGACGACGGGACGGCATGCCGGCGGCCGGTCACGGACACGCTGACTGTCGTGATCACTCCTCGTGGTCACGAGAACGACAGCCGGAGGCTTCCATGATCCGACGGACCTTCAAGAGCGGGCTGCTGGCCGCGGTCGCGGTGCTCGCACTCCTGCCCACGGCGGCGGGGGCCACCGCGGCCGACGCCACCACCCAGCACCCGGTACCCGGCGCCGTCGTCCAGTACGACGCCCACCACCGCGCACACATCACGCACCGCTTCCACCACCGCACCCACCTCCGCCGGCACCACACGCGCCGCGTGCACCGCCTCGCCCCCCGGGGAGTGGCGTACCGATCCCTCCCGCGGACGTCGGCCTACCGCTTCGCCGCCTTCACGGCGCCCTACCGCCTGCAGTACCGCCTCGTGGCGCAGTGGGTGCCGTACCGCCATGTCGTCCCCACCAACGGTCGCGTCACCACCCGGTACCTCCGGCTCAACGTCCGCTCCGGGCCCGGCACCGGCTACCGGGTGATCGGCCACCGGCACCCGGGCCGGCGCCTGGCGCTCGCCTGCAGGACGCGCGGCTCCTCGGTGCACGGGAACCGCACCTGGTACCGGCTCTCGCACCACCGGGGCTACGTCTCGGCGCGCTACGTCCGCGCCGACCGCGCTCTCCCCTGGTGCTGACGGTACGTCAGCTCCGCACCACAGACCACCGAAGGCCCGTTCGACGACCCCCGAACGGGCCTTCGGTACGTCCGCGCTTCACCTTCCTCCTACCTCACCGTGTGTTGCGGTCACCGCACTCCGGGAAGTCATTCCGGCATCAGGGGCTAAAACGCCCATAGCGGAAAGGGAGTCGAGGACGCACGATGCGGCACCCCCAAGCAGCGACCACGCCGGACGAGCCACTGGTGGCGGGACTGCGCGAACTGAAGGACCGTACGGGGCTGAGCCTGGCGGCGCTGGCCGCGCGCACCCCGTACAGCAAGTCCGCGTGGCACCGCTATCTGTCCGGCGGCGCATCGCCGCCCAGACCCGCCGTGGAGGCGCTCTGCCGCCTCGCGGGCACCGATCCCGCCGCCGTACTGGCCCTCTGGGAGGCCGCGGAGGTGCCCCCGCCCACGGCCACGCCCCACACGCCCCGCCGTAGGCGGCTGTTCGGGTGGCTGCCGGCGTGGCGCGCGCCCTGGCTGCCGCTGTCCGCGCTCGCGCTGTTCGGGGCGGCGACGGCGGTGACCGCCGCCGTCACGCTGTCCGAACGCCCGGGCAGCGCGCCCGCCGCACAGCACCTGCCGGCGGTGCCGCGCTGTCACGGCCGGTCCTGCCAGGGTGCGCTGCCCGACGCGTCGGCGTGCGCGCGGGACGCGCGGACCACGAGCACGGTCAGCGGCCCGGCCTACACCGTCCTGCTGCGCTACTCGCCGGCCTGCGGCACCGTCTGGTCCCAGGTGCGGCTGCGGTCGGCCAAGGCGCGCGAGGTGTCGGTGCGGGCCGGCCAGGACGTCCTGTCGGCCCGCTACCCGGCGGACGACCCGGCCGGGAACAGCAGCCCCATGCTCTCGGTGGCCTCGCCGCGGGGCGTGGAGGCGTGCGCCGAGGTGGACGAGGAGCTGGCGTGCACGGGCCTGGAGGCGGAGCCGGACGCGCAGGGGTGAGAGGTCGCAGTACGTCACCGGCTCGCCGTCGGCGACGGCCTTCTCCATCGCCGCGCCGAGGTCGGCCACCTCGAACAAGAATGACAACAATTCTGTCCGCGCTTCTGGCGCGGCTGCGCAACGAGCGGCTCAGGCCGTCCGGTACAGCTCGCTGAGCAGTTCGAGGACCGCCTGGAGGGCCGGGGGCGGGTCGTCACGCCACCAGGCGAGGCGTACGGCGACGGGTTCGGCGTCGCGCACCGGGCGGTAGACGACCCCGGGCCGCGGGTACTGGTTGGCGGTCGACTCGGCGGTGACGCCGATGCCGCGTCCGGCGGCGATGACGGTGAGCCAGTCGTCCACGTCGTGCGTCTCCTCGACGGAGGGACGGGCGTCCGGCGGCCACAACTCCGGGGTGGTGGTGCCGGTACGCCGGTCGACGAGGAGGATCCGCCCGGTGAGGTCGGCCAGCCGTACGGACCGGCGCCGGGCCAGCGGATCGTCGGCGGCCATCGCGCACAGCCGGCGTTCCAGGCCCACGATGGCCGTGTCGAACCGCCGGTCCTCCAGCGGCCGGCGCACCACCGCGAGATCGCAGGCGCCCTCGCCGAGACCGGCCGACGCCGTGTTGACGCGGACGAGGTGCAGATCGACCCCGGGGTGGGCGGCGGTCCAGCGCCGCTGGAAGGCGACGGTGTGGCGGCCGACCGCCGACCATGCGTAGCCGATCCGCAGCCGGGTGTGCCCCGAGGCGGCCTCCTGGACCAGGGCGGCGACGTCAGCCAGCACCCGCCGGGCCTGCACCACCACCCGCAGCCCGGTCGCGGTCGGTGTCACCTCGCGCGAGGTGCGCCGCAACAGCCGTACGCCCAGGGCCCGTTCGAGTGAGGCGAGAGTACGGGAGACGGCGGCCTGGGAGACACCCAGGGCGATCGCGGCGTCGGTGAAGGTGCCCTCGTCGACGATGGCGACGAGACAGCGCAGCTGCCGCAGGTCGATGTCATCCATACGCTCAGCGTATAGACCGGCGGGCATATGCATTTTGTGCAAGTGGGCGCGCGGCACAGCATGCGGGCATGCGACGCACTCTCGAACGCCCGGCCGCGGCCGGGCCCGCGGCCACGGTCCCTCCCCTGCCCCAGGCCCGGCGGCTCGCCGGGGTGGCCGCCATGGTCGGCAGCGGACTGTCCAACCAGACCGGCGCCGCCGTGGGGGCGCTGGCCTTCCCGGTGCTCGGTCCCCTCGGCGTGGTGGCGGTGCGTCAGTACGTCGCCGCGCTCGCCCTGCTGGCCGTGGGCCGGCCCCGGCTGCGGAGCTTCACCTGGCGGCAGTGGTGGCCCGTCCTGCTGCTGGCCGGGGTGTTCGGCACGATGAACCTCAGCCTGTACAGCGCCGTCGACCGGATCGGTCTGGGCCTCGCGGTGACCCTGGAGTTCCTCGGGCCGCTCGCCGTCGCGCTGGCCGCGTCGAGGCGCCGGCTGGACGCGGCGTGCGCGCTGCTCGCCGCGGCCGGAGTCGTGGTCCTGATGCGGCCGCGTCCCGCCGCCGACTACACCGGGATGGCCCTCGGCCTGGTCGCCGCGTGCTGCTGGGCGTCGTACATCCTGCTCAACCGCCTTGTGGGGCGGCGCATCCCCGGGGCGCAGGGTGCGGCGGCGGCCGCGACGGTCTCCGCGCTGGCCTTCCTGCCCGTGGGCGTCGCCGTCGCGCTGCGCCACACGCCGACGGCCGGTGCGGTGCTGTGCGCGGTGACGGCCGGTCTCCTGTCCTCAGCCGTGCCCTACCTCGCGGACCTGCTGACGCTGCGCCATGTGCCCGCGCAGACCTTCGGCCTCTTCATGAGCGTCAACCCGGTCCTGGCCGCGATGGTCGGCTGGGTGGTGCTCGGGCAGAGTCTGGGCGGCGCGGAGTGGTCGGGCATCGGGGCTGTGGTGCTGGCCAACGCGGTGAGCATCGCGACGACGCGAACCTGAGGAGGGAGCCGGCCGAGGGGTGCGCGGACCGCGATCCGGCCGGCCCGGCCCGGGAGCACGGGCCGGTACAGGTTCGCGAGGGCGCATCGACGTGCGGCTCCGGCGCGGGGGCGCGCGCCCAGCCGTCCCCCACGGTGCCCCCGCCGCCCGGTCCGGTCCCCCCTCCGTGGCCGTCAGCCGACGGCCTCCCGCCAGGCGGCTCCCCACGCCACCATCGCCCGCACGCTCGTCATCACCGAACGCTCCGTCGGCAAGCACATCGGCAACGTCTTCCTGAAGCTGGACCGGCCCCCGGGCGAGAGCGGGCACCGCCGGGCGCCGGCGGTGCCCGCCCCTCTGCGCCACGCGTGACCGCCCCGCCGGCCGGGGCCCGTTCAGGGGAACCGGCGGCCGAAGGCGCGTGAGGCCGCCGTGGGCGGTCGAGACCTTCAGCCGTGACCGCCGTACCCCTGCCGTTCATCGCGCCGATGCTCGCCTCCCCCGGCACCCTGCCGCCCGCCGCCCAGGACGAGCGGTGGGCGTACGAGACCAAGCAGGACGGCCAGCGGGTGATGGTCTATCTGCCCGGTGACGGCAGCGTGCTGCTGCGCGCCCGCTCCGGCGAGGACATCACGGCCGCCTATCCGGAACTGCGGCCGCTCGGCGGCGCACTGGGCACCACACCCGTCGTGCTGGACGGCGAGGTGCTGGCCCTGGACGACCGGGGGCGGGCCGACTTCCAGTTGCTGCAGAGCCGGATGGGCCTCGCGCACGCCCCCGCGCGGGCAGCCCGCCGGGCCGCGCAGGTGCCGGTGCACCTGGTGCTGTTCGACGTGCCGTACCTGGAGGAATCCCTGGTACGGCTGCCGTACGTACAGCGGCGGGCGCGGCTGGAGGAACTCGGGCCGGCGGGACCGTACTGGTCGACGCCGCGTGCGGTGACCGGGCACGGTGCCGAGGCGCTCGCGGCGACCCGGGAGCATGGTCTGGAGGGTCTGGTGTGCAAGCGGCTGGACTCGGTGTACGAGCCCGGGGTGCGCTCCCGGGCCTGGATCAAGATCCGGAACATGCGTGCCGAGGACGTGATCGTCGGCGGCTGGCTGCCCGGCAAGGGCCGGCTGAGCGGGCTGCCCGGCGCGGTGCTGGTCGGTCAGCGCGACACGGCCGGCCGGCTGCGGTACGTCGGGGGGGTGGGCACCGGCTGGAGCGAGGCGGAGCGCAGGGAGCTGGCGCGGTTGCTGGGAGACGCCGCGAGCAGCCGGTGCCCCTTCGACCCGGCGCCCCGGGTCCCGGACGCCCGCTGGGTACGGCCGCGGTGGGTGGGCGAGGTCAACTACAGCACCCGTACCCGCGCCGGGCTGCTGCGCCAGCCCTCGTGGCTGCGGCTGCGCCCCGATCTGACGCCCGAGGAGTCGGCGGCGGACCTGCCCGAGGGCTTCGGCTGAGGCCGGGCGGTCGAGTCCGGCTCGGGCGGCTGGGTCTATCGTGTGCGCATGCCGGTTCCCGAACTGATCCGTATCGTCTCCCGCGACTCCCCCATGGCCCTGGCCCAAGTGGAGCGGGTCCGCGCCGAGTTGACCGCGCTGCACCCGGGTGTGCGCACCGAGGTGGTGCCGGTGAAGACCACCGGCGACAAGTGGCTCGGTGATCTGTCCAAGGTCGAGGGCAAGGGGGCGTTCACCAAGGAGGTGGACGCGGCGCTGCTGGCCGGGGAGGCCGATCTCGCGGTGCACTGCGTCAAGGACGTGCCCGCCGACCGGCCGCTGCCCGCCGGCACGGTGTTCGCCGCGTTCCTGAAGCGGGACGACATCCGGGACGCGCTGGTGCACCCGGACGGGCTCACCCTGGACGAGCTGCCCGCCGGCACCCGGATCGGCACCTCCTCGGTGCGCCGGGTGGCCCAGCTGGCCGCCACGCACCCGCACCTTCAGTGCGTACCGTTCCGCGGGAACGCCAACCGCCGGCTGGAGAAGCTGGCCGCCGGGGAGGCGGACGCGCTGCTGCTGGCGGTGTCCGGTCTGGAGCGGATCGGCCGGACGGACGTGATCAGCGAGGTGCTGTCGACGGACGTGATGACGCCGCCGATCGGCGCGGGCATCCTGGCCCTGCAGTGCCGGGAGGACGACGCCGCCCTCATCGACGCCGTCAGCGGGCTCGGCGACCCGGACACCTACCGGGAGGCGACGGCCGAGCGGATGTTCCTGCATGTGCTGCAGGGCCACTGCAACAGCCCGATCGCCGGCTACGCGCGCGTGGACCGCAGTGGGGAACTGTCCCTGCGGGCCTGCGTGTTCACCCCGGACGGCAAGACCCGGCTGAACGCCCACGAGTGGGCGGGCCGCCTCGATCCGGCCACCCTCGGCACCTCGGTCGCGGTGGCGCTGCTGCGGCAGGGCGCCCGGGAGATCATCGACGGCATCCCGCACTGACCGTACGGCCGCGCCCTGACCGTACGGCCCCGCCGCCGCGCGCGTCAGGCGGTGCCGGGCTCCGTCTGGTCCTTCAGGAAGGCACTGACCTGGTGGGCCAGGCTGCCCTGTCCGGCGGCCGTGGGGGCGGCCGCCGGGGTCGCCTCCAGGACGCCGATACCGCCGGTCCACAGCCGGCGGTCGGCCCACTCCTCGTCCACCCGCAGCTGCACCTGCACATCCACGTGGGCCAGGGCTGCCTCCGGGGCGGCGGCGTAGAGCACGGCGGTGGCCCGGCGCAGCGGGTAGACGTCGAAGCCCTCGATGAACTGGGAGTTGCGCCAGTCGATGAAGGCGCCCTCGCCGTCGGGGCCGACCCGGACGTCGATCTGGCCGTCCTCCAGGTGGATGCCCAGGGGCCGCGCGCCGCGGTTCTCGACCGTCACGCGGACACTGAAGTACGTCAGCCCGGCGGCGGCGTCGTCTCGTCCGCGGGGCGGCTCGGCCGCCTCCAGGCGGTGGACGCGGACCCGCAGACCGGCATGCTCGTCGTACTCGTGCCAGTCCCCGACCACGTTCGGCTCGTACACAGTGCCCCTCTCGACCTTCGAGAGCTGCTGTCTATCTGTGCGCCGAGTGCAGTGTCAAATGAGCAGAATGCGCTGTGGCCAGGGTGTTCGCCCGCTTTGATCGGTGATCAAGCGCTGCCCAGGAAGAATCCGTTCACGGCGCCTTCGGCGGGGGCACGCGTGCGTGCCGCACATCACGTCCGCGGCAAGATCACCGGGCCGGGCCGGCCGAGCAGCGCGGAGGCCGCGGCGACGCCGAACACAACGGACGGCCCCGGAGGGCGCACCGGGAGGCCCGGGGGCCTCCCGGCCTTCCACGCGGGCGCCGCAGGCACCGGCGGAACCCGTCAGCGCGGCGTCATCAGGGGGCGTGGCGGGGTGCGCGGTGTCCTCCGCGCGGGCGCCGGCGGTGCCGCGAGCTCGCGTGGGTGTGGCCGTGTGGGCGGGAGGGTCGGTGCCGTCGGCCGGAGCGCCGGGGGCGTCACGGTGTCCGGGCCTCCGTCGGGACCGTCGTGCCCCCTCGGGCTCCGCCATGTCTCCTCGGCCTCATCGTGCGGGCCGGCGGCCAGCCTGCGCAGGGCCGGGAGGGCCGCGCAGGGCCTCCCGGTCGGCGCCGCCGAGCCGGGACACGTGCCGGTCGGACAGTTCGGCCCGGCGGCGCTGCCGTTCACCGAGCCGTTTCCGGGCCGCCTCGGTCAGCCGCAGCCGCGCGGGGCGCCGGCCGGCGGGGGCGGTCTCGCGGAGCAGGTAGCCGCCCCACACGAGCTGGTCGACCAGGGGGCGAGACGCCACCTCGCATTCCGTTTTGCACCTTATTGTTTTGTGATGTCCCAGAGTGGGAAGATGAACTCCAGTGCTTCGGACAGGAGGCACATCCCGTGGGAACCGGCACAGCCGGACGCCCCGGTCTCCTCCCCATGGTCCGAGCGCCCTCCCACGGTGTCTGTCCATCCAGCACCTGAGAGAGGTGCGCACGATGCGTGTCACCGGCAGCACGTCCCCCCATCCTCACGATGACGCCCCCGACACCGCGGAGTCCTTCCAGCGGCTCGCCGGGCTGCCCGACGGCCCCGAGCGGCGGGCGCTGCGTGACGAACTGGTCCGGCTGTGGCTGCCCATGGCCGAGCGGATCGCCGTGCGGTTCCGCGGCCGTGGGGAGGCCCTGGAGGATCTGTACCAGGTGGCCGCCCTCGGCCTGGTGAAGGCCGTCGACCACTACGACCCGGAGCGCGGTCGCGCCTTCGAGGCGTACGCGGTACCGACCATCACCGGTGAGATCAAGCGCCACTTCCGCGACCACATGTGGACCCTGCACGTGCCCCGCCGGGTGCAGGACCTGCGCAACCGCGTCCGCGCGGCCACGAAGGAACTCGCTCAGAGCACCTCGGGCCGCCCGCCCTCCGTAGCGGAGATCGCCGCCTACACCCGGCTCAGCGAGGACGAGGTGCGCGCCGGCATGGAGGCGCTGGAGTGCTTCTCCGCGCTGTCCCTGGACGCCGAGGTGGCCGGCACCGACGGCTATGCCCTCGGTGACTCGCTCGGCGGACCCGACCCCGGCTTCGACCTCGTGGTCGACCGGGCCGCCGTCAAGCCGTGTCTGGAGGCCCTGCCGGAACGCGAGCGCACCATCCTGTACCTGCGGTTCTTCGGCGGGATGACACAGAGCCGGATCGCCGAGCAGCTCGGCATCTCGCAGATGCACGTCTCGCGGCTGCTCAGTGCCTGCTTCGACCGGATGCGCGACGAACTGCTGGCCGAGGTGCGCTGAGCCCCGCCGGCCCCACGGGCGCCACCGTCTCCGCGGCCGCCGCCCGGCACTCCCGTGGCCTCGGCCCCTGCCCGGGACTCATCGCTCCCAGGCCCCGGGCACCTGGGTGGGGCCGTACCGGTCCAGGGCGTCCTCCAGCGCCACGCGGATCTCGGGCGGGATGTCCCCGCGCCGGCCCCAGATGAGGATCAGCTCCGCGACGTTGCGCAGCTTGATGTTGGTGTGCTGGGAGACGTCCTTCAGCACCTCCCAGCCCTCGTCCGGGGTCACCCTGCCCAGGGCCACCATCATCCCGATGGCCTGGTCGACGACCGCGTGGGAGGCCACGGCCTCCTTCAGCTGGTCGACCTGCGCCTGCAGCTCGACGATCCGTTCCGGCTCGCTCGCTCCCATGCCCCCATCGTCCTCGGTGGCCTGGCCCGATGCCAGTGGGGGTACTCGACAGGCACCCCACCCCCCTGGGGTTGGACACTGGTCCCAGAACGGTGGCCGCCCGGCCCCGAGAGCAGGACGCGACTGCCATGAACCACAACGCCCCCGTCAGCGGTGAACCGCGCAGGCGAGACGTCGTCTCCACGCACTCCGTCTTCGGTGCCCCGTGCTGGGTGAGCCTGACCAGCCGGGATCTCGAAGCCACCCAGGACTTCTACTCGGCCGTCCTCGGCTGGCGCTGGCGCGACGCCAAGCTCGGCGAGCACTTCCGCATCGCGCTGGCGGACGGCGTGCCGGTCGCGGGGATCGCCGCCGTCGCCGCCATGTGGCAGATGGCGGTCGCCTGGACGCCCTACTTCGCCGTGCCGGACGCCGACGTGGCGGTGGCCCGGGCACGCGAGCGCGGCGGTACGGCGGCCGTCGGACCGCTGTCCTTCCCGCCGGGCCGGGCCGCGCTGCTCGCCGACCGCGACGGGGCCACGTTCGGCATCTGGCAGGGGGAACTGGTCGGCAACTGGGAGGCGTGGCGGCGGGCGGCACCGACCTTTGTGCGGCTGCACACCCGCAACGCCTTCGATTCCGCGATCTTCTACGGCGAGGTCCTCGGCTGGGCGTCCGGGCAGCCGGGCTGCTGCGAGGTGGAGTACGAGGCCGGCGAGGTGGTGCTGCGCAGCCAGGGGGACGTCGTGGCGCGGATCGACTCGGGCGCGGTGGAGGCGGCACCGGATCCGTCCGTACGGCCGCACTGGCAGATCCACTTCGCCGTGAACGATGTGCCGGGATGTGCCCGGGCGGCGGAGAAGCACGGAGGCAGCGTGCTGAGCGAGGACGAGACGGAGGCGATCCTGCGGGACGCCGACGGCGCGCAGTTCACGGTGACGTCCCGCCGGGCGCGCTGAGCCGGCGCAGGGGGCTCAGCCGCGCCGACGGGGTGCCCCGTGGGCCGGCGACGGCTGGTTCGCCACCCGCGACGGACGTGACAGCAGGACCAGACTGCGGGCCTCCGTGCGGAGCCTCGTGCCGGCCTTCCGTTCGCGTTCGTCGGCCATGCCGTCGGGGTCGGCGGTGTCGATCAGCGTCGTCCAGCGTTCACCGAAGGAGTGGTCGGGCAGGCGGAAGTCGACCGGTTCCCAGTAGCCGTTGACGAGCAGCAGGAAGGAGTCGTCGACCATGCGGCGCCCGTAGGGGTCGCGCTCGGCGATGGCGTCGCCGTTGAGGAACACGCCCATCGAGTGCGCGTCGCCGCGCTGCCAGTCCCGGTCGGTCATCTCCCGGGCGTCGGGCCTGAGCCACATCAGGTCGGGCAGCGGCTGTTCGGCGTTGGTCACGGTCTCGCCGCGGAAGAAGCGGCGTCGGCGCAGGACGGGGTGCGCGGCACGCAGGGCGATCAGGTGCCGGGTGAAGTCGGTGAGGGTCCGCTGGTCCTCTGTCAGTTCCCAGTCGATCCAGGAGAGTTCGTTGTCCTGGCAGTAGGCGTTGTTGTTGCCGCGCTGGCTGCGGCCGAGTTCGTCGCCGTGGCAGAGCATCGGGATGCCCTGCGAGAGCAGCAGCGTGGCCAGCAGGTTGCGCTGCTGGCGGGCGCGCAGTTCCAGGACGGCCGAATCCTCGGTGTCGCCCTCCACACCGCAGTTCCAGGACCGGTTGTGGCTCTCCCCGTCCCGGTTGTCCTCCCCGTTGGCCGCGTTGTGCTTGTCGTTGTACGACACGAGGTCGCGCAGCGTGAAGCCGTCGTGCGCGGTGACGAAGTTGACGCTCGCGCGCGGGCGGCGCCTGCTGTGCTGGTACAGGTCCGAGGAGCCGGTCAGCCGGGAGGCGAACTCACCGAGCGAGCCGGGCTCGCCCCGCCAGAAGTCGCGGACGGCGTCCCGGTACTTGCCGTTCCACTCCGACCACAGCGGCGGGAAGTTGCCGACCTGGTAGCCCCCCTCCCCCACGTCCCACGGTTCGGCGATCAGCTTGACGCGGCTGATCACCGGGTCCTGCTGGATCAGGTCGAAGAACGCCGACAGCCGGTCCACCTCGTGGAACTGCCGGGCCAGCGTGGCCGCGAGATCGAAGCGGAAGCCGTCGACGTGCATCTCGGTGACCCAGTACCGCAGTGAGTCCATGATGAGCTGCAGCACGTACGGATGCCTCATCAGCAGGCTGTTGCCGGTTCCCGTGGTGTCGTAGTAGTGCGCCCAGTCGCCGTCGACCAGGCGGTAGTAGGAGGCGTTGTCGATGCCCCGGAAGGACAGGGTCGGACCCAGCTCGTTGCCTTCGGCGGTGTGGTTGTAGACCACGTCGAGGATGACCTCGAGACCGGCCGCGTGCAGCGCCTTCACCATGGCCTTGAACTCGTTGACCTGCTGGCCGCGGGTGCCGAAGGCGGCGTAGGCGTTGTGCGGCGCGAAGAAGCCGATCGTGTTGTAGCCCCAGTAGTTGGACAGGCCCCGGTCCTGGAGCACACCGTCCTGCACGAACTGGTGCACCGGCATGAGCTCCACCGCCGTCACACCGAGCGAGGTCAGGTGCTCGATCACGGCGGGGTGCGCGAGGGCGGCGTAGGTGCCGCGCAGGCGCTCGGGGACCTCGGGATGGGTGCGGGTCAGGCCGCGTACATGGGCCTCGTAGATCACCGAGTCCGAGTAGGGCGTCCGCGGCGGCCGGTCGTCGCCCCAGTCGAAGTACGGGTCGGTGACCACACCCAGCATGGAGTGGCCGGCGCTGTCGGCGGGGGCGGGGCCGTCCGGGGCCCGCTCGTAGAGCGAGGCGTGGTTGTCGATCTGTCCGTCCACGGCCCGGGCGTACGGGTCGAGCAGCAGCTTCGCCGGGTTGCACCGGTGACCGAGCGAGGGCTGCCAGGGGCCGTGCACCCGGTAGCCGTAGCGCTGGCCCGGCGCGATGCCGGGCAGGTAGGCGTGCCAGACGAAGCCGTCGACCTCGTGCAGCCGGACGGGGGTCGCGGTGCCGGCGTCGTCGACGAGGATCAGCTCGACCCGCTCGGCCACCTCGCTGAACAGGGCGAAGTTGGTGCCCTGTCCGTCGAACGCGGCACCCAACGGGTAAGGCTGCCCGCTCCACACGGGCAGCCCCTTCCTTCGTCTGCGGGCGGTCACCGGCTGCCTTCCAGGGCGCCGTCAGCGGCGGGAACCGACGCGGCCAGCGCCATGACCGGTTCGGTGCGCGGTACTTGGAGGCCCGTGCGCAGCGTCGGCGCGGGGGCGGTCGGCACCAGGGGGACGCGCTGGCCGGCGCGGGCACGCTGCGAGAACCAGATGACCTTGCTCCCGCTCTCGGTGGCGCAGCAGCCCCAGCCGTCGCTCATGGCGGCGATGTCGGCGAGACAGGCCCGCAGGTCCTGGTCGGGGCGCAGATCCGGATCGTCGTCCCCGAACGCGGTGATGAGGTGCTGGCCGTTCCACCACATCTCGATGGACGTGCGTTTGTCGGTGGCGTGCTGGTCGATCGCGTGCAGCAGCAGTTCGGCGCCGCGGCAGACAGGGGCCGCGAGGTTCTCCAGGTCCCAGTAGTGGAGGTGGGCGGCCAGGATGCGGCTGACCTGTCCCACCCGTTCCGGGCTGACTTCCACGTCGAGGTGGTAGTAGCAGGGCACTGCGCTCTTCATCGTCGCTTGCTCCTCACCGGCGAAGCTCCCGCTCCCCTCGCCCGTCCGGGAGGGATCCCGGATGCCCGTCCGGGAAGGAACCCGGACACACAGCGTGAGCGCTTGATCGCTTCTGAGTCACATCCACAGTGCGGGCACTACGCCATTCGTGCAACATGAGCACCCGACACCACTCATGGTTGAAGGTCCAACAAGACGCTGCGTCGTCGTGCGTGCACCATAAGTGAAAGCCTCGATCGCCGTAACGGTGCCGTGCCCTTCCGCGCGCGGACACCACCCGACCGTCGGGAACGCGCCCAGTCGAGAGCGTGGAAGGTGAAGAGGGCAATGCTGCTACCCGCCAAGGCCGAAGTGGCCCGGGCGTTGCGGCGTTACCGGGCGTGGGAGCGCGTGATGCTCGCCTCGCCCCACGACCGCACGGTCCGGGGCACCTTCGAGGACTCGGGTTACACGCTGTGCGTGCTGATGGGCAAACGGTGCGCCCGCGAGGCCGCGGACGCGGCCGAGCGGTATCTGCGCACCAACCTGGTCACCTACCTGCGCGAGCAGGACGGACGGCCGCGGTCGCGCCGGGCGGCCAGAAGAGCGCCGCCACCGGAGCGGCGTTCCACGGCGCCAAGCCCCTGAGCTGGCACCGTACAAGGCGTTCCCCACGGGACCGACGTCGGTCGGCCCGTCTCGGATCGCGAAGCCGGGCCGGGTGCCCGGCTTCGCGCACGGCGGAGGTGAGATACATGCGCAGGACCCCGGCCATCGGCCGTGTACCGGTACGCGACGTCCGGCCGGCCGTGGAGTGCGGCAGGCGCCCGGCGAAAGCGGTGGCCGGGGAGACGTTCCAGGTGTCGGCCACCGTGTTCCGTGAAGGGCACGACGCCGTGGGCGCCAACGTGGTCCTGCGCGATCCCAAGGGCCGCCGGGGCCCGTGGACACCGATGCACGAGCTGTCCCCCGGCAGCGACCGCTGGGGCGCGGAGATCACCCCGGACACGACGGGCCGCTGGACCTTCCGGGTGGAAGCGTGGAGCCATCCGCTGGCGACCTGGCGGCACACCGCCTCGGTCAAGGTGCCGGCCGGGATCGACATCGGGCTGGTGCTGGAGGAGGGCGCGGAGCTGTACGAGCGTGCGGCCGCCGGAGTGCCGAAGGGGACCGAGCGTGACGACGTCCTCGCCGCCGCCCGGGCTCTCGGCGACGACTCCCGCGCGGTGCACGAGCGCCTGAAGGCGGCCCTGGCACCGCAGGTGAACGAGGTCCTGGCCCGGTACCCGTTGCGGGAGCTGGTCACCGCCTCGGATCCGATGCCGCTGCTGGTGGAGCGTGAACGCGCGCTGTTCGGCTCGTGGTACGAGTTCTTCCCGCGCTCGGAGGGCACCGCGCGGCAGCCGCACGGCACGTTCCGCACAGCCGTGCGCCGGCTGAAGCCGATCGCGGACATGGGCTTCGACGTCGTCTACCTGCCGCCCATCCACCCCATCGGCACCACGTTCCGCAA
>NZ_BMTD01000038.1 GCF_014649495.1 Streptomyces filipinensis
TCGCGGGACACCTTTGTGGAGGACCTCTTCAGCGTGCTGCTGGACCAGTTGGGCTTTCCCCAGGCCGCCCAGCCCTCGCCAGAGCCATAAGAAACGGCGTCTAAGGCCGTGGATCTCTGCCGTCAGGCCGATGTCGTCCATGGTCCACTTCACGAGCGAAAGACTGCTGTCGACCACTTCGGCGGCCAGGACGAGGGCGTCGGCGGCGGCGTGGGCGACGGTCGGCTGCATGACGTAGCCGGAAGCGGCGAGCGGCTTCAAGGGGCGGCGTGCGTAGTGCTCGATGGCGTGGGTTTTGGGCCGGTCCGAGGCCCGTAGCACGGTGTGGGTGGTGGCGGAGCCGAAGCTGGGGTGGACTGCGTCGCACAGCCATTCGTACAGGTCGAGCACGTCGACGGTGGTGGTGTTCTTGGCCAGTTTGTTGATGTAGGTCATCACGTTGGTGCTCTGGAGCACGGGCGGCCGGCCGGCGCTTTGTCCGACGCGTGAGGCGTACTGGAGTTTGGCCAAGCGGTTGTTGAGGTCGGCGCTGAACCGCGTGAGGGAGTCGGTGGTGGGCGGGCCGGCTTTCTTGAACGTGTCCCATGCCTCGTGGAGGAGGGTCGTTTCGTGAGTGAGGGCGGCCGCGCCCTCCAGCAGGGAGCGGGAGCATGCGGCCGCGACGAGCAGCCGCCAGCGGCCCAGGGCTTCCACAGTCTGCTCGGCGAGTTCGGCGGCACGCCACAGCTGGGTCAGCCGCCAGGCCGCCATCCTCATGTGCAGGTCGGACAGGGCGAAATGGGCAATCCAGTCCCGTGAGCCGAGCGCGGTGGTGTCCTGCATGAACGGGCTCGCCTTGCCCGACCACGTGCCGTCGGGATGGGAGACGGTGACGAACGTCCAGGTCTCCTCCGGTGCGGCCGCGTTGAGCAGGTCGGTGAGCTCGGCTGTCGCGTCATGGGCATTGTGGGCGTGCAGCGGCACATTGATGTGGACCGCGGCCTGCGTGCTTTGGGCATCGTCGTCGGCCAGCGTCATCAACTGCCGGGCTGCCGCCTGAACACGGTCAGCCCGGTCCCTGCCGAGAGCCTGAACGACTTCTTCCTCGAAGCTCACACATCCCCCCACTGCACGCTCCATTGGCGGGGCGCCACGCGCCCAGAGTACTGGTGTACTCCCGAGGCGGTACCGCTGGTCAATGACCGGATGCCGAGCGTGGCGAACCGTTCGTTTCCTGCGTCATGGCGCGGCGCAAGGGTCGTTGACTGGTGGCGGAAAGAGCGCAGTTGGCGGGCGAGAGAATCGTCGGACGGCCGGCCAACCCCGGTGCGCCCGGTCCGCTCTCGCCTCACGGACGTGGCGCACCGGGCGCCGCCCTCCGGTCCGGGCCATCCCGGCGATGACCGACGCAGGCGGCAGCCGACTCGAGCCGCAAAGAGGCAGCGGCGTGCCGCGATGCTCACCTCGGACAAGGATGACCGCGTGGTCCGTAGCACGGTGGAGCGGGATATGCGGCCTGTTCGCATCCAGGTGGCGCGCTGCGCACAGCTATCGATGTGCTCTGGGAAATCTGACGACTAGAGTGACGCAAGGAGCAGCATGTACGGGACCTCACACGGGTGTTGAACGGCGATGGACACGCCCGGGTGGGAGTGAGAACGGCAAGGACGGCACCGGTTGAAACTAGTTGAGCTCGGCGTGAAGGGCTTCCGTTCCCTTGTCGACATCCAGGGAATCCCCATCCGCAAGCAGACGGTTCTCACCGGGCACAACGACTGCGGTAAGACCGCTGTGCTGGATGCCATCGCCTTCCTTCTCGACGAGCCTGCGGTCGAGATCCACTTCGGCGACCTGTCGCATTTCGGGGACTGCGAAGCGGACGAGGTGCAGCCCCGTCCAGAAGCCCAGGAGATCTGCGTCGAAGGAGCCTTCGAGCTGTCCGACCAGGAGGCGCAACAGCACGCTCTCGCCTCGCCCCTGCTGATCCGGCGCCGCTTCACGCCGGACGGCAAGACCGGCCTGGAGGCCAAACTGCCGGTATGCGGGGATGTCCGTCTGCGGGCACTGGACTGCATGAACCTGGCCGACCTCAAGGAGCTCGCCTTGAGCGTGGGAGTGGAGGCCACGGGCCGAACAACCGCGAAGGCAAGCTGGCTTGAGCCCTTGCAGCAGTACGCGGCGGGCCTGGATACGGTGATGGAGTGGGTCTCCGCGCCGGCCGAGATCCAGGACATCATGCCCGGCATGGTCTACTTCCGCGGTGACGCGGCAGAGTCCCCCGAGACGGTCGTGCGCAGCATCCTCACCGCCAAGCTGCGCGACTACGCCAAGAACGAGTCCACGCTCAAGAAGATCACCGAGCTGGAGGACGAGTTCGGTGAGCTCCTCAAGGCGGATGCGGACAGACTGCGCCGGCAGGTCGAGAAGCGCTGCGGCCTGGACAGCCTGAGCCTGCAACCGCGCATCCAGTTCAAGCCCTCGGTGGGCGCCATCGAGATGACGGCGTCCATCAACGGGCAGCGGGAGGTACCGCTCAAGTCAGCGGGAGCGGGCCGCTCCCGGCGCATCGCCCTGGCACTGTGGGAGAGCACGCGAGATCTGCTGGAGACCGCGGAAGCCATCCCGAACGAGGAGGCTCCGCCCCGGCGCGACATCGTGATCGCCTACGACGAGCCGGACACCCATCTGGACTACGAGCACCAGCGGCGCATCATGAAGATGATCGAGACGTCGTCCCGGGCCTCCCACTCCTCGGTGATCGTGGCGACGCACTCGCTGAACCTGATCGACGGGGTGGACATCCAGGATGTGGTTCACCTCGGCAGCAGCGACGGGCAGGCAGAGATCCAGTCCTTGACGGCGCAGGGCACGGACAAGGAGGTGCGCCGTTTCATGTCCAACATGGCCGCCTCGCTGGGGTTCCGCAACAGCGTGCTGCTGCACGAGAAGTGCTTCATCGGCGTGGAGGGGCCCACCGAGTACGCGGCCTTCCCTCGTCTCTTCCGCATCGCGATGGGCTATCCGATCCAGTCCGCCGGCATCGCCTTGTGGTCGTGCGGCGGCAACGACGGTTCCCTCAAGTTCGCCAAGTTCCTCAAGGAACACAAGCGGACCGTTGCCTTCATCGTCGACCGGGACTCCAAGCGCGACAAGCAGAAGTTCTTCAACGACGACCGTCTCAGCATCAACGGCTTCAAGCCCGCCGAGTGCATCTACCTGGGGAACCCGAACGAGTTCGAGGACATCTTCAGCGGAGAACTGTGGGCACGCGTCGCCAACGACAAGTGGCCCCACAAGGAGGCCGCGCAAGGCCGGGTGTGGACGGCGCAGGAGATCGACGCTCTGCGCAGGGAGCCCAAGTTCAGTCACGGCCTGCACGCCCTGTTCAGGAACGGGTCCGAGGATGCCCCGCCGAAGAAGGAGCAGCTTGTCGGCTTCCTGATGGAGTACATCGAGAAGCCTTCCGATGTCCCCGAAGCCCTGCACAGCGTGTTCAAAAAGGCGATCTCCATCGCCGAAGACGCCGGCCCGCACCCGTGGGACGAGGACGACTGAAAGGTCAGGCCCGCGCCGCCGAACGCCGGGCCCGCATCCTTTGCAGACGCTGCTCCCGTGTGGGTTCGGCCCAGGTGTGCATGCCGACCGATGCGATCCACTGCGAGCCGTGGCTGTCCTGCGGGTCGCCGCACCAGCGGCAGCCGCTGGGCGGGGGTGAGGTGGCATGCCGAACGCGCACGATGGGGGTCCGCATCGCCTTCCGCCTTCCTACGTCCGACTCAGTGAACTCAGCCTCGCACACCCCTCTGACAATGCGGAATCAAGCATTCCGATCGCCCGTGAGGCACAGAGGCGGCGGGCTCGCCCTCGCCCCGTTCTCCAACCGCCAGTCTCCTTTGACACGGCCTGTTCCTGGCTTTCCCCCGGCCCGCAGGAACAACCCTGCCGAAATCCTGAGTGCAGGTCGCTCCAGTTGGCCACCAGGACGCCGCCACTGGACGTATCCGTCCCCCGCCCAGGCGAGGGGTGACGACTCGGGCCTCAGTCGCTCGGTGTCCAGCGTGGGGCAGCACGTGTGCGGGCCACGGAGGTGACAGTTCCAGCGGCCCTGCGAAGCCAGACGTCATATGTCCCGGCGGGCTCGTCCCCGCTCACTGGCCTGTCGCCGCACTGACCCCACCCGCGACCACCTCGGCGCCGTGGGAACTGGTGTTCCTTCTGATCATCTGGCGGCTCGCAGACAGGGCTGCGGAGCATGTCGCTGTTGTGCCGACGGGCCGCGACATCACCATGGGGGGAGCAGGGTGCCGTCGGCGTCGAGGCCGTAGAGAACCTCATCCTCGTTCGGCGGTGTTCCCTGGTGCAGCGCTTGTAGGAGGGAGGGGAACATCTCGTAGTCGCCGACGTCGATGGCCTGGCGGTACCAGTCGGCGGCCTGCGTGTAGTTGTCCTCCTGCTCGGCCAGCCGACCCAGGAGACTGCGGGCTTCACGGTGGCCTGGGGCTGCTTGCCGCAGCAGTTGGTGCGCCTCGTCGCGTTTGCGGGCAATGAGGTCGTGGTGTGGTGTCTTCTCCCGTTCGAGTTCGTGCGCCTCGGCCAGCAGGGTTCGGGCGAGCTGGACCTGGGCGGGCTCGTAGCCGAGCCGGGCCAGCACGCGGATGGCGGTGATAGCGAAGCGGCGATCACGGGGAAGGCGTCCGCCGTAGGTCAGGGGCCGCAGCACAGTGAGGACGTTCAGGATGTGGCCCGCCTGCGCGGCCTCGGTGAGGACCTCCCGGGCGGTCCGGGGGCGGTGGGGCCACAGGCGGTGGAACAGGGTGTTGAGGGCGTACATGTCGGTGGCGGAGACGGCACGGAGCACGTCATCAGCCTCATGGGTGCGTTCCTGGTCATCGAGGAGGCTCACCAGCCGTTGCCGGGCCTGCCGGTCGCCGCTGTCGGTCGCGGCGCGTAGCAGCGGTTCGACCAGTTCTGCGGCGCCCGCACGGGCGAGTTTGGTGGGCCAACTCCACAATGCGGGGCTGTCGCTGAAGGCGGCGGCCGCGATCTGGTGGAAAGTCTCGTTCCGTCTGTCCGCAACCTTCCGCAGTCGTTCCAGGGCGGTCGCGTCGCCTGCGGCAGCATCGTGCAGGACCTGGGCGGGGTCGTGCGGTGCCGGGGGCTCGGGCGGCGGAGTGAGAGCTTCGGCTTCGCCGTGACGGCCCTGGGCATGCAGGAAGTGCTCCAGCGCCAGGTGGGCGTCTCGGTTGCCTTCGCGGCAGGACCGGGTCAGGAGTTCTTCAATGAGCGGTTGGAGGGTGTCGGCGTACTCGACGGTTTCGCCGGCGAGGGCGAGTTGCATGAGGGCGGTGCCCAGGTCGGCGAGGCCGGTGCCGCCGTCGCAGAGGCGGTCGACCTGGTCGCACAGTTCCTTCAGGCCTTGGCTGGTGCGCATGCGTTGGGTCTCGGTGTAGGAGAAGCACAGGCCTTCGAAGGCGGAGAAGGTTCCGCGGTCGAGGGCGGCGACGTACAGGTCCCGGGCGATGCGGAAGCGGGCGAAGGCGAACGCCTGCAGGGCGAGGGCTTCGAGGTCACCGCCGTCGGTCAGGTCTGACTGGGCGGCCTGCCAGAGTGCGGCCGGGGGTTTTATGCCCCAGCGCTCGGGGGCGATCTGCTGCTCGATGATGTCGCTGAGGTCGACTAGGTCCGCTGCCTCGCCGATGCCGTCGGGCGCGAGGACGCCCTGCAGGCATGAGACGACGTCTTTGACCGGGGTCCGCGCCCAGGCGAGGGCGTCGGTGAACCAGGTCTGCCGGTCCAGCTTGCGGCGGTGGTCGGGGCTGAGATAGCCGAGGGCGGCGTGCTCGAGGAAGGCCAGGGGAAGCGGTCCGCGTACGCCCAGGCGGCGGGCTTCGACGGCTGCGGTCACCACCGCTTTGCCGGGTGTGTGGTCGGCATGGCGGTAGCGGTCCAGAAGTTCGGGGGCGGCCGCCAGGCGCTGGCACAGTTCACCGTTCGCGCGTGCCTGGGCGGCTGCCTGGGTCCACTGGCCGTCGCTGCGGGCCTGGGTCTCGAACCGGTCGAGCCCGAGGGTGTCGAAAGCGCTGGGCTGGTGGACGGTGCGGGCGAGATCGAACAGGGAGTGAATGTGCCGGGTCCGGCCCCTCTTCTTGGGGTTGGTTCCGGGCGCGTCGAGGGGGGTGGGCCACATGGTGGCCAGGACGATGACCGGGGCGGGCGGCTGTTCCAGCAGTGCGAGCAGGTCTTCGGCAGCGCGGTTGCCGTCCGCCTCGGCGAACAGATGGTGGGCGTTGTCCAGCCAGATCACCGTGGGACCGGTGAACACGTTGGTCTGCAGGCACGAGCGCAGTCCGGCGGCGGACTTCGGGTACAACAGCTGCCAGTCGGGCACGCAGGCCGTGACCGCTTCCCAGGCCGAGCGGGTCTTGCCGGTGCAGGAGTCCCCGCGCACGACGACCATGCCTGCGCCCGCGCTGGCCACCATGTGCAAGTGGCGGCGCAGTACGCCGTCGTGGTCCCGTTCGATGTAAGGGGGCAGCTTCATGCCGTCGTGCTCCTGGACGGCCCGGTGCACGCCCAGGCGGTCCGGCTGCCAGGCGGTGACCGGGCGGGGCCTTGCGACCAGCGCCTCGCCGCGCCGGTGGGTGTCGGGCCCAGCCGAGCGACTGGCCAGCAGGCCGAGTTCACTGACCGCCGCGCGGATGTCGGTGAGGGACAGCTCGCGCTTGCCGCCAATGACCTGCTGGGTGACCCACTGGATGCCGGTCATGATCGCCTGTTCGTCGTGCTGCAGGCTGGCGGCTTGCATCAGGCGGGAAACGAGGGTGCGCTGGAGCGGCTCGTCGCGCCCCAGATGGAACTCCAACACATCCAGGAGTTTGAGGAGTTGAGCCTCGTCGAGCCCGGCGTGAGCGGCCCAGCGGGCGCGCGCCTGTCCCCGCTCTGAGCGGGGTCCCTGCTGGTCTGCCCGGGGCCGCAGCAGACCGGTTCGCGTGTCCCGGCCTTTGAACAGGACGTCTGCGGGATCCGGCGACCGATTGGTCAGCAGGGCCAGTTGGACCTGCTCCCCGTTCCGGGTCAGGGTCTGCCAGGAGCTGGTGATCTTTTGCAGGATCGACGGTCCGCCGTCGGCGCTCGGTTTGAACAGGTACTCCTCCCCCACCGCGGTCGACGCGTCCGCAGCGTACTTGACCTGCGCGTAGCGGGTCGGTTTCCCATCCGCGTAGTAGTAGACGACATCGTCCACATTGCCGGCGCCCGTGACCTCGACACCGACCGCCACCACCGCGCCCCGGGCACCGTCCATCGAGTCCTTGTAGGCCTGGACGCACCCCTCCCACACGTACAGCCACTGATAGGTGTCCCCAGCCACGCGCACACCCGTAGCGCTGGGAGGAGGAAGAGCCGGCACCCGCACCCCTTGTGAAGGAATCCGCCCCTACAGCGGAACCCTCAAAGCCTACGGGGCCTCACCGACATACGGCCTCAACTCACACCATCGCCCCTCCCCCGCAGCGACACCGCCGGACCGCCCCAGCAGCCTGGCCGCTGCCACCGTCCACGTTCCGCCGACCGCCAAGGCTAACCCGCGCTCGCCACACCGCAGTTCCGCACCACCAACCGGACCGGGTACCCTCACAGTCTGGCTGCCACGTCTCTGACCAGCGCAAACTCTGCACCCGCTATAGCAGTCGGCGTGAAAATGACCTGGCCTTTCGTCACTCACGTCAGCAACAGGTGAGCATCACCCGTCAGTGCCAATCACCAGGTCGCTGAGGCAGCGCCACTGACACTCAGATGACGATGTCCACCTGACACTCTCCCGCCGACCATCAAGATCCACGGTGGTGTCTGCGGCGGTCTTCATGGCGGCCGCCGCGGCAAGCAGGTGACCTCGGTGGATGAGTCGCCAGGTTGCGGGTGCGGACTTCCCTTGGGCCATGAGCTCGGTCAGGGTCGGCTGCGTGGGCACAGGCGGATGCGAGCGGTCCGGTCCCGCCGGTGCAGGCTCCTGCACACCCGAAGATTCCTGGCCTGGAGCCGAAGCGGAAGTGGGCCGGCTCGGCCTGGAAGGTGGCCGGGGCGGCCGGAACCCCGGCGAGCGGCGGGAGACGACGGCCAGGACGCGGCCGACGAAGGACTCAGCAGTGAAAGTCACGCCTGCCTCCCTGCCTCTGGCGGCGTGGGTGGCAGGGCGGTGGCGTACGGGGAGGGCTTCCAGGCCCAGGGTGAGGGCGCTGGCGAACTGGAAGGCCTCCAGGGGGCGGGGGGCCAGCTGGGTAGCGGCGTGGTGGAGCAGGGTGCGGGCCACGGTCTGGTTCTCGTGGCAGTGCAGCCACAGGATGACGCCGTGGGTGTCCTTGGGCCGCAGCGCGTAGGAGATGACGCCGAGAACGGCTCCGGTGGCGTCCGTGGCCACGGACGTGGCGGGACGGTCGAGTTCGGCCCACCAGCCAGCATCCACGCCCGAGCGGCCCGCCAGCGCCTCGGTAAGCATGGCCTGGGTGGTGAGGGGCTGGCCGAGCCGGTCGGCGTTGATCAGGTCAAGGACCGCCGTCTGGTCGGTCGGGGCGTAGGGGGCGCAAGTTCACGCCCAGTGTGGGGCTCACGTACACGACCATCGCGCGGTGCTCCTCTCTGTGTCCAGGAAGCGAGTAGTGGCCTCAGAAAGGCGCCTGGGCGCCTTCCTGAGGCTGTGGTGGGGGTGAGGGTCAGGCCGTGAGGGTGGCGCCGCGCTCGACGGCGCCTCGCAGCCATTCCTCGACGGCCCCGACGGCGAGCAGGACGGACGGGTCCCGCTCGCGGGCGAGGTGGCCGGGGTGGATCAGGCCGAGGTCGGCGGCGAGCAGCGGCGGCCGGGGGATGGCGGCTGCCGCCCGCCGGGCCAGGGTGCGGGTGTAGTACTGCTTGCGGCGCGGCAGGGCCCGCACGACGCGGCCCGGCATCAGGCTGATCACCTGTGCCTTGCACCGCCAGTAGGCGGTAGGCAGCTGCGGGCCGTAGCGGTCGGCCAGCGGCAGGGCCCACGCGGCCGACAGGAACGTCTCCGTGAGGTACGGAAAAGCCTCCTGCACCTCGCCTGCGGCGGGGAGCAGGTCGTGGGGGTAGAACGCGTCGTGCGCGTCGGCCTGCGCCCACGAGCGGCCCGCTTCCGTGTGCTGGGCGATGCGGTCGGCGACAAATAGGCCCCTGCCCGCCGTACAGGGCGCAGCAGACGCGACCCTGCGGCCAGCACCTCGCCCATCACGCCGGGCCCGGAGCGGGCCACGTCGGCGGCGTAGCGGGCCGCCGCCCGCACCCCGTGCCGCCGGGCGATCGCCCCCGTGGCGTAGCGAGGCACGCCCAGCAGCTCATCCGCGCCGTCACCGGACAGCAGCACCCCACGCCCAGTTCGGCAGCGCGGGCGGCCACCGCCGCGTTCAGCTCCGGCAGCGCGTCACGGCGCGGTCCCAGTGCCGACCACGGCGCGGCCCTGCGGTCCTCGGGCGAGATCACCTCCAGCCGTACGTGTTCCAGGGCAAGGGAGCGCAGCAGGGTGCGCACGACCGCGACGCTGCTGCGCCCGTCGTCGTCGGTCATGTCGATGGTGAACGCGATCACCCGGCGCCCGTCGGCCACCCGGCAGGCATGCACCAGCGTGGCCAGCGAATCCAGCCCGCCCGAGACCGCCACCCCGATCGTCTCCACACCCTCGGTCAACTCCCCCACCGAGGCCGCGAACGCCGCCCGCCGCCCGCCCGGACGGGCGGCCGGAGCCACAGGGCGCACAGGAAGCCGCTCGACTCCGAATGGGTTGCTGCGCCCCCACTCAGGCGCGCCCTGGCATGCGGCCTTCCGCGCCTTGCTGCGCCCGGCACGGGCCCTGGAGACGGACGCGCGCTCGAATGGGTCAGTGTGGCCCGTGGTGGGGGCAGGAAGGCGCGGAAAGCCGCAGGCGGGAGCGGGGTCTTCAGCCGCGCAGGGCGGCCAGGACGGCGGACGGCACGGGGCGCGCCTGGTCGGTGAGGTAGCGGATCCCCTCGCCCTGCGGGCGCGCCCCGGTGTCCTTGCCGAAGGGATGGCGCTGGCTGCCGGACGTACGCCAGCCGAACCGCTCGTCCCACACCACCACCGCCGCTGCCTGGCCCGGCGTCAGCCGGATCGCGGCCGCGAGAGCGCCACTGGGCAGTCCCACCACCTCCGGCTCGTCCGGCTCCGCCAGCCCGGCCCCGACCAACGCCTGCGCCACGCTGCAGACGTAGGGGCGCGCCTCGCGGATCCGCTGCTCGGAGCGGGCCGCGGCCAGAGCACGGCGGTGGGTGATGAGCGGGTAGCCGAGGCGTTCGGCCGCCTGCACCGGGGACAGCTGCGGCTCTTCCTCGAACAGATCGGCGATCCGCCGGCCCCGCACAGCCGCCAGGGCAGCCGTCGCCGTCGTCATGGCCACGCCAAACTCCTCCACCACCGCCGCCGCGGTCACAGCCGGCTCCGCATCCAGCAGCCCGGCAATGCTCCGCTGGAGCTGCTCCCTGGGCACCCGGTCCCCGCTGCCCGCCGGCCGGCCGCCCGCCCGCGCCGAACCCCGGCCCGGACGCCCGTCCCGGTACGCACGCACCACACGGCGAGGCCAGTGCTCCACCCCCGCCACCAACACCCGGTGCTCAGCCACCCGCGGATCGTTCTTGTAGGAATTCCACGTCGCCACCCCGACCCCACACTCAGCCGCAGCCTAAGGAGCAGCAGCACTCTTCGGGCCCCGCGCTGGTCCGAGTCGCCACAGGCTGGCTCCGCCCTGCGGCAGCTCAGCCCAGGACAGCTCTGCGAAGCGGGCTGGACTCCAAGAACGCTACTCAGCCCCAGGTCTCGCCGTTGACCAGGGCAGGGCCGAAATGCCGGGTGGCAATGGACGTCAGGGGCGGAAGCGGACCATCGTCGATCGCGAGTTTGAAGGTGTGTACCAGGCACGTGCGCACAAGGTGCACCGGTTCATGGGGTTTCCAGCCGTCGTTCGTGGACAGGGGTCGGTTCTGCGGGCGGGCCAGGGCGAAGGCAACGAGCATCGTGCGCTTGTCCTCGAACTGGAAGTAGTCGACGATCGCCCGGTTGGTGAAGTCGAGGTGGGAGAAGACGACCGCGACGTCCTCCTTCCCGTACGCCGCCTGCTCCAGGGCCGGCAGCACGTCGAGAATCGCCTCGCCACGGGCCAGCAGACGGGCGCGCTCGTGCGAGTCGCCCCACGGTGGCGGATCGTCGTCCCGCAGGCCTTCGGGGTACTCCTCAGAATGCAGGGCGGTGCCGATCTCAGGATTCTCCCAGCGGACCTGCCCACTGACGCTCCCCCAGTTCAAACTCGCGTTGACACACAGCTCGCCCGCCAGCAGCGCCCAGGGTGTGCACACCACACGCTCGCGCGCCAGGTCGACCACGAGCTGACCGAACTCCTTCCGTGACAGCAAAGCCGGCTCGGCAGGCGCAATGAAGGCATCGGTCCATATCCCTATGCCACGTGGTGTACAGGCAGGACACCGAAGAAGACCGACGAAAAACAGCGCAGCCGGCGCCAGCCGGGAGTGCCTCCCTGCCGGGTACACGGTGCGGGACCGGGACGGCGGATCCCGGCCCCGCAGCGTGAGATTCGCAGTCGGCGCTGCCGCCCCACGGTGGTGAGTCGGCGGGAGCGGACGGCAGCATGCGGGAGGCGCGCTGCGGGGACGTGAGCTGCCCGCGGAGAAAGTGTGGCGGGGCCGACCCGCTGTCGGGGCCGGTCCCGCCGGTGCAGCCCGGCGTCAACCGGTCTGCGGTATCCCTGCGTTGCTTCGGTTTGCGGCCAGTAGCGTGTCAGGGAGGTGCGAGGTCGGGGTGGTGTGGGGTGTGGTGGCCCCAGCAAGTCTGCTGGGGCCACCACACCCCACACCACCCCGACGCTCGAACGTGGTTGGTCTCCAGGTTCCCCGTCCCAGGCCCGCCGCGGCAAGGCAACGTGGAACACGGGTGAGCCCGCAGACGGGACGACCTGTCCGGCGGGCCCAGCAAAGGCACTGGTCGGCAAGTTGCGGGTCGGCCGGACGCTCTCGTTCCGGCCGGTGGGCAATTGATGGGGCGCCTGGAACACCTGTGAGCCGAGGATCCCCGCGGGTGTGGCGGGGCGTGGCATCCTGCACTGCACCGGGGCGCGGCAGCGTCAACTGCCTTAGGCGCACCGGTTTTTGCGGCCAGTAGCACATCACCTGTGCGGGTCGTCGGCATCGGAAGTCGTCGGCGTCCCGCCCGTCTGCCAGGGAGGCAGTCCAGCATGTCCACCACCCTCAAGGGCGCCCCCGCGCCCGCCCGCGGCCGCGGCCGCCCGTCCCGGGCGCCGGTCACCGCCGCGCAGGCCTTCGGCATCAGCGTCCTCCCCCTCCTTGGCGCAGGTTTGGCCGCCACCGGCATTCCGGTGTGTGACGTGCTCGTCCTCCTCGCCGGGTGCGGGGCAATCGGCGCCGCCGTCTACGCCGTCGGAGGGAGCGGCTGGCTGCTGCTGCAGGCCTTCGCGGCGGCGCTGAACGCCGCCGCCCGCCGGTAGAAGGAGGGCGAGGGCCATGCGTGCGGTGCGAACCGCCCCCGTCGGCTCGCCCGGTGCCGCCCTGGGCTCGATGCTGGAGAACCTGCGGCAGCAAGCCCAGCTCACCTTCGCCGACCTCGCCGAGCGCACCGCCGCGCTCGGCGATCCGGCCCTGGCCGTCTCAGCCGCCACCCTCAAGCGCGCAGCCGGCGGTCACACCCTGCCGAAGGAAACCACCGTCGTAGCGTATGTACGCGGCTGCGGCGCCACCCCGCAGCAGGAGCACAACGCGCTTCAGCTGCGGAAACGGGCCCGGGCCAAGGACCGCGGCATCCTGCGCCAACTCCACGCTCCCGGGGTCCACAGCATCCGCACCCGCCAGGACTTCACCGCCGCACTCGCGGCCGTCTACGAGGACGCCGGTGCGCCACCGCTGCGCACCGTCCAGCTCCGCGCCGGCACGGTCGCCCAGCCGGATGGGGTCCCCAGCGAGTGCGAGGTGTTCCTGCTTCCCCTCGGGACCCTGTGCCGGATCGTCAACCGGAAGGTCAAGCTCCCCGCCTGGAACCACTGCGAGGCCTTCCTGAGGGGGTGCGGTATCACCGGGCAGCGCACGCTCCAGCAATGGAAGCAGGCGTGGTCTCGGGCCAGCACGGCCCCCGCCACGGCCACGGCTGCGCAGGAGCTGCACGAGGAGGAGTGGAACGCGCTTCGGCGCCGGGCAGCGCTGCGGCGCCTGCTCCGCATGACGGCCGCTCCTGCGAGCGGCCCGGCCTCACCGGACCAAGGGCCGGCTGTGCGTGCCGACGACCAGCGGTGGAGGCGGCTCATCGAGCTGCTGCCGCCCACCGCGTTCGAGGAGGTCGTCGTACGCGGCGTGCAGACCTACCTGACATCGGAAGCAGCCCGTAACGGCAAGAGCACAAACGGCCTGACGCCCTGGCAGCCGGACATGGCCGTGGTGCACGACGGCAGGTACACGGTGTTCGAAGCGAAGTCCGCCTCCGGCCGCAACGACGGACCCCAGGCCGGCGGCGGGAGCGTGCGGGCACCCCGCGCACCGGTCGGCGGCTCCGGCCCCTCCGCACGGGTGCAGCAAGGTTCCGTACCGCTCATGCCCGCACTGACGGCCGCGTACCGACCTCGCCGGAGCACGACCGCCACCAGCTAACGAATAGCCCCGGAAGCAAGTATCCAAATCGCACAGCTCACCGGACCCAGGACACCCTCGACGTGCTCGACCCCGGCACCAGACCTTGCTCTTGTACTACGCAACCTTGCCCGGACCCTGCCCCCGCTCCCCGCCACCTCCGAGCCCGCCGCAGCTGCCTCCGGTGGCGGGGGTGCCACTCCCCGCCACCGGATGGTGCTGGGCTGGGTCAGTAGGCCAAGACGTCGCGTCCGAGCTGGACCAGGCCCGGTGGGGAAGCCCGATCGAGCGAGCACGAGCCGAGCAGGAGGGGCAGGTGGGCATTGCGTGAAGCAGCCCTGAGGGGGACACCAGCGAATCGCTGGAAAATCACTAGGCCACCGGCGGACCGACTGACACAGTCGATCCCCAAGCATCCTGACCGGACGGACGTCATGCCAGCACGTATTTCTCTAAGATCGATCGTGAACCTGATCGCAATGCGGAGCACCGCGCGCCGTCTCGGGCGCATGCGCGAAGCCCGTGACCAACTCGCCCAGGCACAGTACGCCGAACGCACGGCACGCGCGGAGCTCGAGCGACTGGAAGCCATGCGCTGGTACATGAACATGCGAAGCAGCCCTCCTGCATCGTCGCCGGAACGCGGGTATGACTGAGGAGGACACCGCACGACCTCACCGTCCGCGTGCCGCCTTCACCCAGCAAGACCGGGACTCCCCCGGCCAACGACGGCTGACCGCCTGCCGACATGGGCAAGCCACTCACCCCGCCCCGAGCCGCACCCGAACGCCGCGCGCAGCAACGACCACGCGGACACCGAAAGACAGCCACACCCCCGCCCCACGCACGCAAGGCCGGCCGCTGGCTGGCGTGGGGGAAGCCCCCTGCGGGGGGCTCCGTACGGGGCCGGGACCGAACCCTTAGACGACCCAGGTTGCTCGGGGGCGGACCCGGGGGCCCCAGGCTTGGGGGCAGGCCGGCCAGCAGAGCCGCCACCACCGCTCAGACTGGCCTTCAACCAGCCGGTATGAAGGCACCTGCCGGGGCATCACACAGAGCCGGAAACAGACCTTTGAAGTGTGGAGGCGAAGAGCGTGGCGGCCTCGAAGCCCGCCGGTGCGCGGCCCCATCCCCCCCAGGCCAAAAGCCGCAAGGGCGACGCGATGAGGTTCGCCCAGTACACGTCGAAGTGGGCGGTGGTCCAGCAGGTGACGACGGGAGCCGGGATGCCTACAAACTGAGGCATCGCCCGGTCCATGTACTGCTGTCGCACGGCGACGCGGCCGGTGTTGACGGCCGACACCTTCTGCAGCGTCCCGGCGAGTTCCTGTCACCAGGAGTCAGGCAGCTGGAGGTCGTGCTCGTGGATCGGGTCGTCGGACAAGACCGGCTCATCGACACCTACCGACAGCTCCGCCCGGTAGGCGGTGCCGTCGTCGACGGCCTCGTGGACGGCCAGGAGAGCGGGCCGGTGCCCGCCCGCCTCCGGGCACGTGGCTCGGTCCTCGTCGGCTGCCCCGCTGGCGAAGCGGGAAAACCGACCCTAGGCAGTCGGCCAAGTCTGTGGGCTACGGACCCCGGTCACCCCGCGTTCGACCTGGGAGACCATCTGTCAGGCTAGGCCGACCTTGGCGGCGATTTCGGCCTGGGTGAGTCCGAGTGCGCACCGGATGTCACGCAGAGTCAGCGCTGAGTTCCGTGGGCGTAGTTCGGCCAGAGTCACGCCTAGGGCCTGAGCGATGGCGTGAGCCTCGATTCCGATCCTGGCCTCCCGGCGCTGGGCGAGCGCTCGCGGACCATCAAATCCAGCCACGTGTGACCTGACCTCCCGTGGGTGCAGAAATTGCTACTCAGGTTTGTCAGTGATGCACGCTAGCCTCTGTAGTTCCGACAGCCCAAGATCCAATTTCTGAACCGTGCCTAGGCAGGGGGAAGTTGCGGCGTGACCACCGACCAGGGGACACCAATCCCGTCGGCCAGAGCGGCGGTTGTGCTCCAGTACGCCCTGATCCCCGTGCACTGTTCTGGAATTGCAGAAGCGACCGTCGCCCGGATGCTCGATCCGGAGGGGGTGGGAGCGGCCCGGGTGCTGCACGCGGGCGAGCCGGTGCCGTACGCGGCGCGGCCGGTGCTGCTGGCCGGCACCACGGTGTACGGCGCGGTGTGTGTGTGTGGAGCACATGCTGCGCGGCTGGACGACCGCGCTGCCCCGCCCGTGGCTGGTGTTGATCGCGGACGCGCCGGTGCGGCCGGTGCGGGCCGCCCGCTACCGCTACAAGGCGCTGGAAGGGCGCCTGGCCGGCACCGCGATTGTGCCCTACCTGCCGGTCCTGCGGGCGGTGGAGGGGGCCGAGGAGGCCCTGCAGCACACAGACGTTCAGGCCGCTGCCGTGAAGCTGCGGCGCCAATTGGAAGGGAAATGAGCATGCACGCTGCCACGCAGCTGGTGACGCTCGCCGGCATCATCCCCGGCGCCAAGCCCAAGCCGATCGACGGCATGAGCGGACCGGTGTCCGACCTGTTCGGGTACGGGCTCTGGTTGATCATCCTTGCCGGTGCGGGCGGCGTGGGCATGGGGGTCTACAAGCTGGCTGTCTCGGACAACTCCCGGCACGGGGGCGGATCCGAGCCGTTCAAGTGGATGGGTGGCGGTGTTGCGGCGATCGTGTTGGCCGGGTCGCTGATTTCGATCCTCAACGGCATCGCGGGCTAGGGTGGCAAGAGATGTCACGGACGAGGGGAACCTGGAACACGCCGGGTGTGTGGGCCGCCGGGGTGGCGTTCGCCGCGGTGGTGGGCCTGACCGGTTATGCGGCGCTCAGCGGCGGCGACGGCGGCTCGCAGGCGGGCAAGGGGAAGAGCGCGAGCCCCGCCGCGTCGAGCAAGGCCAGTGCCGTGCCGACGTATCAGGCGCCGGATGGCTGGACGGAACCGGATCGGTGGGCCGCTCTTCCGCGGGGGGAGCGCACCGACAAATACAGCAGTCAGGTCGGGTTCCCGCACACCACCGATGGCGCGGTGGCGATGCTTGCGGCCGCCCAGTCCACCAACATCGATGAGCAGAAGACTACGGTGGACGAGCACCTGCGCGTGTACCACTCGTACATCGCCGCCGAGGACCAGAGCGAGACGGTCGCCGAGCGGGTGGAGCTGGGTGGGCAGCAGTCCGACAAGA
The DNA here is from genome assembly GCF_014649495.1 of Streptomyces filipinensis. Lineage (GTDB taxonomy): Bacteria > Actinomycetota > Actinomycetes > Streptomycetales > Streptomycetaceae > Streptomyces > Streptomyces filipinensis. The sequence goes on from NZ_BMTD01000038.1 coordinate 16,822, forward strand.
CGCTGCACCAGCAGATGGGCGCGAAGCCGGGCGGCCCCCTGCCGTCCGGCGCGTACGTGCGCACCACGGTGGTCGGATTCAAGGTGATCAAGGAGTCGTCCGGTGAGGTCAGCGCCTGGCTGCTGAGCCGCGTGGCCCAGAAGAACGGCGAGACCGCGAAGGAAGGCGTCACCTACACGCGCAGCGTCGAGGCTGCCCGATGGGAGCATGGCGACTGGAAGATCTCGGCCGAGGCGACCGTGAGCGCTCAGCAGCAGACGCAGGGACAGACCGCGCCGGCCGGCGCCGCTCCGGGCGACAAGAAGTTCAACACTTCCGGATGGACAGCCATCCGGGAGGCATCGTGAGACGCCTGGTCGGCTGTCTGCTTGCGCTGGCCGCTCTCCTCGGGCTGTCGCTGTCCGCGCCGCAGCCGGCGTCCGCCGACGTCATCGGCAGCGGCGCATCCCTCGCGTGTGAGTACGGCGGCGTCGGCGCCGTCAACGACGTCGTCGACGCCATCACGGGCCAGGACCACTCGGCCTGTGCGACACCATCGGCAAGGCCGTGTCCAAGGAAGTCCACAAGGCGTGGAAAGCCGTGTGGGACTCCGTCCTCGGGGACATCATCAACTCGGCTGCGGACGTGGTGAAGTGGGTCATCAAGGAGGTCCTGACGGTGGCACTGCTAGGGCGTGTATCGGAAGTGGATCTCGAGCGTGAGATGATCTTGGTTCGTGGCACGTGGAGATCTGACAGACGCGCAATGGGCGGTGCTGGAGCCGCTGTTGCCAAAGGGTAAGAAGCCCGGACGGCCGCCGACGTGGGCCAGGCGGCAGCTGATCAACGGCATACGGTTCCGGGTCCGCACCGGGATCCCATGGCGGGATGTGCCCGCCGAGTACGGGTCGTGGGGCCGGGCGTACGACCTGTTCCGCCGCTGGCAGCGGGACGGCACTTGGCATCGGATCTTCAGCGAACTCCAGGCCTGGGCCGACGCGGGAAAGCTGATCACATGGGACATCAACGTCGACTCCACAGTGTGCCGGGCCCACCAGCACGCCGCCGGTGCGAGGAAAAAGGGGAGCTTCAGAAGGAGCCGCCCGGCGGCTTCTGCGTCGAGCCGGACGACCACGGGCTCGGGCGCTCGCGTGGCGGTCTGACCACCAAGTTGCACCTGGCTGTCGAACAGGGCCAGAAGCCCATGTCCATCGTGATCACGGCCGGGCAGCGGGGCGATTCCCCGCAGTTCGAGCCGGTCCTGAACAAGGTCCGTGTCCCGCGTCTTGGGCCGGGTAGGCCGCGCACCCGACCCGATCGTGTGCGCGCCGACAGGGCATACGCCTCCCGCAAGAACCGCGCTTACCTGCGTCGTCGCGGGATCCGCTGCACCTTCCCGGACAAGGCTGACCAGGCCAGCAACCGCAAGAAGCGCGGCTCGCGCGGCGGCAGGCCGCCGAAGTTCGACCCGCAGGACTATCGGGCTCGGCACGCGGTCGAGTGCGGCATCAATCGCCTCAAGAGGCACCGGGCCGTGGCCACGCGGTACGACAAGCTCGCGGTCCGCTACGAGGCCACTGTCCTCATCGCCGCAATCAACGAATGGCTGTGAACGCCCTGTTGTGAAGACGCATCGGCTACGTCGGCGCGATGCGTTCTGCTGTCAGCCAAGACTGTCGCGCCTCGGAAGGCATGGGCGACAGGATCGTCACATGCAGCCGATCTTCGTTCTCGTGCACAGTCCGTCCGTAGGTCCCTCGACCTGGCACCCTGTGGCCGAACACTTGACGGCGGCGGGAAACCAGGTGCGGGTGCCGTCCCTGCTGCACATAGGCGCCGGTGCTCCGCCCTTCTGGCCCCGCATCGTCCACGCCGTCCGCGACGATCTGCGGCAGGTCCCGGCCGGAAACCCCGTCACGTTGGTGGCACACAGCAACGCAGGCTTGTTCCTCCCGACCATCCGCTCGGGCCTCGACCATCCGGTGACCAGCTCGGTCTTCGTCGATGCCGCGCTGCCGGCCCGGACCGGCCCGACCCCCGTCGCCACACCCGAACTGCTCGATTTCCTACGCCCGATGGCTGTGAACGGCAGGCTCCCGCGCTGGACCGACTGGTGGGACGAAGCAGACGTCGCACCCATGTTCTCCGATCCGCTGGTGCGGCAGACAGTCGTTGAGGAGCAGCCCACCCTGCCGCTGTCCTACTACGAGCAGCACATCCCGGTCCCCGACGGCTGGGATGACCATCCCTGCTCCTACTTGCTGTTCGGTCCTCCGTATGACGACCTTGCCGCCGAGGCGCGCGAACGCGGCTGGGCCGTGGCACACCTGCCCGGCGCACACCTCCATCAGATCATCGATCCTGCTGGCACCGCCCAGCACCTCGTCGAACTCACCACTACGACTTGATCCACTTCCGATACACGCCCTAGGTCGAGTCCGCCCACTGACTCAATCGCTCTTACCCGGTAGTCGTGAAACCGAGCTTCAGCCGCTTTCCGTTCTTGTTGGCAGGGCGGCCGCGAGCGAACTGCGAACGCTGCGCGCCCGCGTTGCTCGTCAAGCGGCCCCGCCCTGACGGGGGCTTGCGTTCGATCCGGTGGTTCCACTCGTCCCGGATGAACTGCTCGGCGGGCTCGTGCAGGTTCTTGAAGAGTTCGTTGTCGTACCAGGAGTGCCTCTTGTCCCACACCCGGGACAGAGCGTCCAACCAGTTCTGGTGCTCACGCTCGGGCACGTCACAGACCGTGAGGAAGGCCAGCAGTTGGTCCTTGCTGAGCATGGTGGCGCCGTCGAGCATGCGGCGCATCGTGCTGCGAGGAAGGCGCCCCAGACCGGCCCGGCGTTCCATCTCGCGCAGCGGCATCGTACCGGCCCGGTGGTACATCTCACGCAGAGCGGCACGTAGTTCCGCCGCATTCTCGACCAGTCGAGGCCTGGGCGCGCTGCCGAGCGCGTGCACAGTGCCGTGCTCCACGACGCGTGCGTTGCGCCAGCGCCGACGGGCCTGCTCCAACGATCCGCCGCAGGCCACGGCATAGGCCTCCACTACCGGCAGGCGCGGGACGCGCTTGCCGCTCGCAGCGCGCTGCAGCGTGGTGGCCGAGTACGCGTTGTTGGTCTTCGCCGCGAGCTCGACGTACGTGAGCTGGGCGTTGGTACGGATCTCACGCAGCCACCTGGCGAGATCCAGGAGACCCAGGTTGAGCGTGACGAGCGGCTTCTCGGGACGTCCCATGATGCCCCCTCAAACCGCCGGCAGGGACAGTGGGACCCGGCGGCCGAAGCGCAGTGTCACCACCGCCCCCACCGCGATCAGACCGGCACCGGCGAGCAGGTGGAGCACGGTGCCCAAATCCGTGCCTCTCCACGCGAGCGCGGTGCTGGTCAGGACGATGACGATGATGACGGCGGTCTCGGTGCCGGTGAGACGGTGCGGGGCGGGCGTATGCCCCCCTGCGGCATGGCGCCTGCGGCTCATACGAACTCCCTGTTGGGATCAAGGGCGGCTGCACTCGTGGGTGTCGCCGCCAGCGACTGCGGACTCCTCACCACAACTGAACGGTGGCACGTCCAGGGGGTGTAACTGCATGGTGCCCTATGGCCCTTAAGGACCCCAACAGTTGATGCGTCCACGGGCCCCTCTGGGATTCTGCTGGCCAGCTGCGCAGCTAATCCCCGCGGATCAGTCCCGCTGACCTGCATTGTTCTCACGCGGTGTACGGAGCTCCGTACGGTTGATGCACCTGCGACCCAGCTTCAGCACGGCGAGCTTGCACCCCTACAGGTAGGGATGCGACGCTCCATGACAGGTTCCAACTCCCCCGGCGGCTGCGGGCTCCTCCCTACCGAACGGGCCAGAACCTTCGGGCACCGGCGTGCGTGGCAGCACCCGGCCCAACGGTGAGGGCCGACCTGCACCAGGTCGGCCCTCTGCCATGCCGTGGAGACGGCGAAGGACAGCACTGTGTTGTGCGCGGGAGCTCGTGCGGTCAGGCGGCGAAGCCCACACTCGTACAGAACTCGTAGGCCTGTACTGGGATCCCAGGTCGGGCAGGATGCCGTCGGTCCAAGCCTCGTCCAGGCCCGCCACGTCACCGGCCGCGCAGGCGCCGACAACGCGGTCCCGCACCGTACGTTCATGTACCGAAGGACATCGCGCGCCAAGCCCGAATACAGCACAGTCAGCAGCTCGAAGCAACCGCTCCTCACTCAGGCCAGATCTTTCTGCCCAACGTGCACGCGCGGGAACCGCCTTGGAGCGCGTGCCCCGCCGAGCCGCCTTCGGCACCAGAAGCTGCCTATGCGAATCTCGAAGGCAGATCAGCGGTTCGCCCGCGCCCGGTGAGCGGCTACTGCGCAGCGCGAGACCGATGGGGGTCTCGTCCTGGGTAGCTGCTCCCATGCCTGCGCCAGCTTCGGCAAGATCGACGGCCCATCATGGTCGCTGGGCTTGAGCAGAGTGATCCAAGGAAACAACTAGGCCTGCGTGCAGCGTGGTCGCAGGATCGGGTTCCAGGCGAACCAGTCCAGGTTCTCGGCGCCCAGTTCCCACGGCGACTCCAGCAGCAGTTCCCGGGTTGTCTCAAGGTCCGCGGTGACCGCAGCTGGCGCCGGGCCGATCCGGGTCATCCAGTCGCCCTCCGCATGCCAGAACTCCTCGTCCTCACCGCGCAGGCGGCACGCCGCTGCTTCCACGCAGGCAGGCCATCTCGGCATCCCGTAGTGGTCGTCGCGGAACCCGAACCAAGGTGCGCTGGCGAAGACAAGGAAGTCGTCCGGCGACAGCCTCTGCTCGAAGTGCGCGAGCATGTCGATGCGCTGTTTCGCGTGTTTCTTGATGTCTCCGAGGAATCCCCAGCCGAAGTCCGTCAGGGTTCCCTCGCATCCCGGCCAGACATGGTCCCGGTCCAGGACCAGATCCTCCAGCTCGTAGAGACGGAACTGGTCGTCGGAGCCCAGGACGTCGAATGCCTGCCGGGTGAGCCAGGTGTTGCGGGCGAACATCGTCCCGTCGTGCAATGCCTTGCGCCGACTGGTCGGCCGTGAGGCATGCGCGTTCTCGATCGGGCCGTTGCGCCACACGGACCGGACCAGCCCGTAAGCGGCTGCCCACCGCAGTCCGTCCTGCGTCTTGAAGAAGCCCAACTCCGTCAGACGCAGCCGTGCCCACTCCAGCGCGTCCTGGATGTTCCCGTCCGTCGGCTGCTGCTCCCCCATGATGCCCCGCTCCCCCGCGTCGGTGTGCCTTCCCATTTGCGCTGCAGCGCCCGCAGGAAGGGTCAGATCGTACGCAGTCCCACTGACACCTCGCTGCCGTCTTCCACGATGTTCACAGCGTCCCCCGGACCGCTCCGAGAGAGGCTGCACCGCTGGAAGTCCGCGCTGAGCGCGTGCAGTTCAGAGCGACGGGCGAGCAGGAGTTCCTCCGGCTGCCGCAGGGCGGTGTCCAGGAGCCAGACCCCGCGGCGGAACCGCTGGAAGCCGATGCTCTCCCACAGCGCGGCAATCTTCTTCTTCGCCTGACGGCGGTATGCCTCGGTGACCTGCGCGCGGTCCTCGGGGTATTCACCCATGGCCGGATACGCCGCCACCGCACAACAGCCGCCGGACAGCCGGCGGATCGCCTCAGCCGCCAGGATCGGTCCCAGCCCGAAGCCCCTCCATGCCCTGTCGAGATGGACACGGTCGAGGATCAGCAGATCACCCACGGGGTGGGTGACGGCCTTCTCGAACGCGGCACTGTAGCCCGCGCGTCCAGACCGACCGAGAACGGCTGAGGCGATGACCTCGAGATCACCGGACTCGGCATCCGCCGCCTCCCACCCACTGTCACCGCTGTCATCACGCAGCCGCCACAACATCACATGCCCGACCTCGATGCCCTCAGCGGGAGCACGGCTTTCCTCGCCCTTCTCGTCCTCCCACTCCTCGTCACCCGCCAGCCCGTAGGTGACCCTGACGTACCAGGACTCCAAAGTGTCCTCGAAGTCGTACGGCACCGCGGGATGCCCGTGACCATAGTGCAGATGCAACCGGGCGGGATCGCCCGGGAGTTCACCGACCGGGCGCTTGGACCTCGCTGACGTCATGTCCACAGCCTAGGAGCACCCACTGACACCCCGCCGGGAAACGGTACGGCGGGCACCTTGCCAGGTCCTCCTCCTGATCACGGATACCCGGAGATCAACCTCCATGCACAAGACCAGCCAACCAGCTCGTCACCACCGACAACGCCCGCAGCCGCGCTCTTGGCCCACCTGACTCCTTACACCACCCCTGACCAGCACAGACTCGCCTCCGTCTGATCCACCCGCAGTAACAAATCCTTCGACGATCACCAAATCCCGGAACGATCACTGAACTCACACTTCAGAGGGCCCCTTAACTCGTGAACCTCCACGGAAACCCCCGCTCAGATCTATACGGCCAGGAATCCCGCAACGATCACTAGATCAGCAGCTCAACGCATCACTCACACAGTGATCCTTCGTGGATTTGTCATAGGAGAACCTCGCCGCCGCCCGCGTGTACTACGACCAGCACTGGACCCTGTGCGCACCACGCACCGCCACCGCCCTGGACCGGCCGATCGGGCAATAGCTCTCCAACCTCCGCAGACCAGGCGCACTGACAGGACACCCAGAACGGGAAGCCGCACTCACCGCGATCGACCCCGACTGGAACCCGGACTGGCCCGCCGACTGGCAACGCCACTACGCCGCCGTCCGCGAACTCCTACGCGACGAAACCGGCCACACCGAACTCCAGCCCGGGATCACCGTCCACGGCATGGACGTCGGACGATGGCTCGCCAAACAATGCCAGCCAGGGACGTGGGACGCGCTGACGGACGGCCAACGCCAGCACCTGGAGCAACTCGGCACCGCGCCCCTGCCCCCGGAACAGGAAGCACTCGAGAAGCCCTCCAGAGGCGGATTTGGCGCCTTCGAACGAGGCCTGGCAGCCCTCGCCCAGTACAAGGCACGCACCGGGTCGGTGACCGTCCCCAGGGGCCACGTAGAACGGCTGGAGGACGGGACCGAGGTCAAGCTCGGAGTGTTTCTGTCGAACACCAAGACCAGGCGCGCGAAGCTCACCACCGACAAGCTCGCCGCCCTCGCCGACCTCGGACTCAACTGGGCGGCATGACGGGATTCGGAGGGTGGAGTGCTGACGACATCACCCACCGCCACAGCCGGCTCGTACCGACTGCGGTTGCGTGTGGGGTCGGGGCTCCCCAGTACCCGGACCCCACACAACGCCCGGTCACCGGGAGGTGATCACGGTGACCACAGTGCCCATAAGCGTCAGTCCGCCTGGACCGGCGCCTGGCGCGCCCTGCAGGACGCCCCCTGGGGGTGTCAGGACTTGCTCCAGTCCCGGGTGTAGCCGATCGCCTCCCACTTGGCGTCGGTGAACTTCTGCCCGCAGTCCGCGCAGACCGGCCGCCGCGCCTCCCGCTGCGCGGCTTCCCGCTCCGCACGGCGCCGCTCCTCTTCCCTGGCGGCCTGGCGGCGGCGGGCGAGGTAGGCGTCCCGGCGGGCGTTGCCGATCGCGTCCAGCAGCGGCTGGCGGTGGTCGTGGCCGAAGCGCCAGAAGACGGGCCCGGCCGGGCCGTGTTCGCGCAGCTCCTCCAGCGTGGTCGCCACGATCGGGATGCAGCGGTCGTAGGAGTGGTGCTCGGCTTCGGGATGCCACCGCCCCTGCCAGTGGTGGCGGGTGAGGTCGGCGACCCTGGCCATCTGGCTCTTGGCGTAGCGCTGGCCGACCTGGTGGAAGACGAGCAGGACCGGCGGGTGCACCCGCTCGTACTCATCACAGGCGGGTGTGGACCGGCGGGTGCGCCACAGCGGCTTCTCGATGCCGTCGGTGTCCTTCTCCTGCCGCTGGAAGAACCGGGCGTACTTGTCGAACTTCTGGGCGATGAGGACGGCTTCCTCGGTGCAGTTGTCGGCCTCGATGAACAGCAGCGGCGCCCCGGCCTCCGGGGCGATCAGGACGACATCGGCGCGGGCGCTGCCGATCGCGGGGTTCTTCCAGGTGCCTTTCACCGGGAGCGCGACCTCGGTGGCGTAGGGGGCAAGGGTGCCGATCCCGTCGGGCGCGTCGACGGCGGCCTGCGCGGCAGCGACCGCTTCGGCCGGCTCCCCCCCCCCCCCCCCCCCCCCCCCCCCCCCCCCCCCCCCCCC
>NZ_BMTD01000039.1 GCF_014649495.1 Streptomyces filipinensis
CGACAGCGCGTGGGCGTGGCCCTGGCTGCCGTAGCCGATGACCGCGACCTTGCGGCCCTGGATGATGGACAGGTCGGCGTCAGCGTCGTAGAACAGCTCGGCCATGGATCGAACTCCTTAGGGTGGTGGGTAAGGGGGTGCGGTGGGAAAGGGGGCGTGACGGGGTGCGCCGCCCGGGGTTCAGGCGCTCTGCGCGGTCCTTGCCACGCCCGAGGTGATGCGCAGGGTGCGGGTCTCGCGGACGCCTCGTTCCGTCAGGGAGCGGGAGCCGCGGCCGATGGCGATCGCACCGGACTGGACGAGCTCCTTGATGCCGAACTGCGCCAGCATCCGCAGCATCGCGTCGAGCTTGTCACCGGCGCCGGTGGCCTCCAGGGTCACCGCCTCGGGGGCCACGTCGACGGTGCGGGCCCGGAACAGCTCGGCGATCTCCAGGACCTGGGAGCGGGTGGTGTTGTCGGCGCGGACCTTCACGAGGACGAGCTCGCGCTGAACCGCGTCCGAGGCCGCCAGCTCGACGACCTTCAGGACGTTGACCAGCTTGTTGAGCTGCTTGGTGACCTGCTCCAGGGAGAGTTCGTCATCGACGCGGACGACGATCGTGACACGGGAGAGGTCCGGGTGCTCGGTGGTGCCCACGGCGAGCGAGTCGATGTTGAAGCCGCGGCGGGAGAACAGGGCGGCGATCCGGGCCAGGATGCCGGGGGTGTTCTCGACCAGGACGGAGAGCGTGTGCTGGGACATGTCGGAGGGTCCTCTCAGTCGTCCGCGGCGTCGCCGAAGTCGGGACGCACGTCACGGGCGGCCATGATGTCGTCGTTGGAAGTGCCGGCCGGGACCATCGGCCACACCATCGCGTCCTCGTGGACGATGAAGTCCACCACCACCGGACGGTCGGTGACCGAGTTGGCCTTGTCGATGACCACGTCCAGCTCGTCCGGGGACTCGCAGCGCAGCCCCACGCAGCCCATCGCCTCGGCGAGGAGGACGAAGTCCGGGACGCGCGTGCCCCGGTTGGCCGCGGAGCCCACGCCCCGGGTCGAGCCGGTCGCGGCGTTGGTCGCGCCGTCGTGCAGCACGGTGTTGGAGAACCGCGCACCGTAGAACAGGTTCTGCCACTGACGGACCATCCCGAGGGCGCCGTTGTTGATGACGGCGACCTTGATCGGGATGTTGTTCAGCGCGCAGGTGACCAGTTCCTGGTTGGTCATCTGGAAGCAGCCGTCGCCGTCGATCGCCCACACCGTGCGGTCGGGCCGGCCGGCCTTGGCGCCCATCGCGGCCGGGACCGCGTAGCCCATCGTCCCGGCACCGCCGGAGTTGAACCAGGTGCCCGGCTCGTCGTGCGGCAGGAACTGCGCCGCCCACATCTGGTGTTGACCGACCCCGGAGGCGAAGAGGGTGCCCTCGGGGGCGAGCCGGCCGATGCGTTCGATGACCAGCTGCGGGGAGAGCGTGCCGTCCGCGGGCACGTCGTAACCGCGGGGGTAGGTGTCCCGCCAGCGGATCAGGTCCCGCCACCAGGCGCTGTAGTCACCGGCCGTGCCTTCCTCCCGCACGGCGGCCGCCAGCGCGTCGATCACCTCGCGGGCGTCGCCGACGATCGGCACGTCCGCGTACCGGTTCTTGGAGATCTCCGCCGGGTCGATGTCGGCGTGCACGACCTTGGCGTGCGGGGCGAAGGTGTCCAGCCTGCCGGTGACCCGGTCGTCGAAGCGGGCGCCGAGGGCGACGATCAGGTCCGCCTTCTGCAGGGCCGCCACGGCGGACACGTCCCCGTGCATGCCCGGCATGCCCATGTGCTGCGGATGGCTGCCGGGGAAGGCGCCGAGAGCCATCAGCGTGGTGACCACGGGCACGCCGGTCAGTTCGGCGAGGTCGCGCAGTTCGGCGGTCGCCCCGGCCTTGAGAACGCCGCCGCCGACATACAGGACGGGACGTTCGGACGAGGTGATCAGCCGCGCCGCCTCGCGTATCTGCCGCGGGTGCGGGCGGGTCTTCGGACGGTAGCCGCGCAGGTTCGCCGTCTTGGGCCACACGAAGGTGGTCCGCGCCTGGAGGGCGTCCTTGGTGATGTCGACCAGGACCGGCCCGGGGCGGCCCGTCGAGGCCAGGTGGAATGCCTCGGCGATCGTCCTCGGGATGTCCTCGGCATCGGTGACCAGGAAGTTGTGCTTGGTGATCGGCATGGTGATGCCGACGATGTCGGCCTCCTGGAAGGCGTCCGTACCGATCGCCTTCGACGACACCTGGCCCGTGATCGCCACGAGCGGTACGGAGTCCATGTGGGCGTCGGCGATCGGCGTCACCAGGTTCGTCGCACCCGGTCCGGAGGTCGCGATGCAGACACCGACCTTCCCGGTGGCCTGCGCGTAGCCGGTGGCCGCGTGGCCGGCGCCCTGCTCGTGCCGGACCAGGACGTGACGGATCCTGGCCGAGTCCATCATCGGGTCGTACGCCGGGAGGATCGCACCGCCGGGAATCCCGAACACGGTGTCCGCGCCCGCCTCTTCCAGGGAGCGGATCAGGGACTGGGCGCCGGTCATGGTGTCGTCGGCGGCGCACATCCGTGGAAGGCGGGCCGCGGGGGCCTCTTGCACAGTGCTTGGCATGGTCGGATCCCTTGGTTCGTAGGGGTGGAGTGGTCTTGCGGGTGTGTCGGGTCAGATCGAGGTCCCTCCCGTCAGGAGCACGGGCGGGGCCGCGCGGACCAGCTCGGCGGCCTGTGGGCCGACGAGGCGGGTGATGGTCGCGCCGGTGGCGGTGAGTTCGCCGCGCACCGCCACCGCCGCCGCGTAGCCCCGGTCCACCGGAACGTCCAGCAGGGTCCAGCCGGACGGCGGGTAGGGCCCTTCCGGCCCGCCGGAGCCGACGTAGTCGAGGGACGGATCGCGTCCCAGTCCGGTGCCGAGGCCCTTGAGATAGGCCTCCTTGCGGGTCCACAGCCGTGCCAGCGCGCGGGGCCGCAACGCCGAGGGGAGGGCGGCCAGTTCCTCTTGCTCGGCCACGTGCAGCATCGAGGCCAGTTCGGTGGTGGCCGTCTGGTCCGACACCAGGTCCACGTCCACGCCGATCGGCGCCGCGGCCGTACCGACGAGGGCGAGGTCGCCTCGGTGGGAGAGCGAGAAGAACAGGTCGTCGCGGCCCGCGCCGAGCACGGTGGGCCGGCCGTGCGGGCCGCCGCAGCAGGGACAGGTGTCCCGGCCGAAGTGGATCTCCTCGGGGCGAAGGCGCAGATACGCCCCGAGCAGCCGTCTCAGCGCGACGTGCGCGGCCGTGAACCGGGTGCGGTCGGCCGCGTGCATGAGGGCGGCAGCGCGTCGGCGCTCGGTCGCGTCGAGCACCGCCTCGTCCAGGATGCCGGCGGCGACATCCGAGACCCTCAGGAGCCAGAGGTCGAGTGAGCCAGGGGGTGGCAGCTCACGAGCGACCCACGGCAGGGTTCCTTCCACGGGGTCTCTCCTGTTCGTACTCGAAGGAGCCGACCGGGCGTCATGAACCACCGGGCGCGGCGGGCAGGTCGTGCCTGCTGCGCAGGGGCCCGATCAGCAGTAACAGGGGGCTGACCGCGAGACCGGCGGTCAGCAGCCACAACGTCGGCCGCAGTCCGAGCGCCGTGCCGAGCACGCCGCCGAGCAGGGAACCGAACGGAATGGCGCCGAAGTTCGCCACCGAGATGCAGGCCGTGATGCGGCCGAGCAGCTGGGGCGGACAGTACCGCTGGCGGAACGCGCCCTGGATCACATTGGCGAGTACCACACCGAGGGCGAGCAGGGCGCTGCCGGCCACGAGCGCGGCCAGCATCCAGCCCTTCCCCGCCATCGGGATCAGCAGGGAGAACGGGGCTGTGGCGGCGGTGGCCACCAGCAGCCCGCGTGCGGTGCCCCAGCGGGCGGTCACCCGCTTGGCACCGGCCGCGCCGAGGATCCCGCCGACACTGCTGGAGGCCAGCAGCCAGCCGGTCGCGCCCTCCGGCACGCCGAGCTGACGGATCAAGAACACGGGCAGGATCGCCTGATAGGCCGTCAGCAGCAGGTTGGTGACGGTGCCGTAGGCGGTCAGCACACGCAGGTACGGGTCGCGCACGGTGTGCCTCAGGCCCTCGCGGATGTCCCGCCGCAGCGGGGCGCGCTCCCGAGAGGGCCCGGACCGGGGCTCCCGGCTGCGGATGCCGAGCAGGCACAGCGCCGAGAAGAGGAAGGTGCCGGCGTTGACCAGCAGGCCGGCGACCGCGCCGAAGCCCTGGGCGAGCAGACCGCCCCCGCCCAGGCCGGCGACCTGGGCGACCGACTCGCTGCCCTGCAGCTTGGCGTTGGCGTCCTGGAGCTGGTCCCGGTCCACGATGGAGGGTACGTACACCTTGTACGAGATCCCGAAGAACACCGCGGCCAGGCCGTTGAGGAGCGCCACGACCAGCAGATGGGCCATGGTGAGCACACCGAGCCACGCGGCCACCGGCACGCTCGCGAGCAGCAGCATCGAGGAGACGTTGCACACCAGCATCAGCGGGCGCCGCCGCATCCGGTCCACCCAGGCGCCGGCCGGCAGGCCGATCAGCAGCCAGGGCAGCCAGGGCGCGGCGGCCAGCACACTCACGCTGAGGGTGCTGGCGTTCAGGGTGACCACGGCGACCAGGGGCATGGCCACCGTGGTGATGTTGATGCCGACCCGGTTGGTGGTCTCGCCGAGCCACAGGAGACGGAAGTCGCGGAGCCGGGACAGGGGAGGGCGGGACGGGGCGGGGGCCGGTGCCGTGACGGCGGTGACGTCCGCGCTCATGCCCGCACCGCCTGCCGTACGGCGTCGGTCAGCAGCTCCTCGGCGTCCGACCAGCGATCGCGGCGTACGGCGGCCTCGGTGCGGTGGGCGGCGAGCTGACGGTGCAGCGGCGGAAGCCCGTCGCTGCCCGGGCCGCCGCCGTGGACGCAGGCGGCGGCCACGCGGTCGGGGGCCAGGTCGGTGTCGAGGCCGGCCGTCTCCTCCAGGGAGCGGCCCGAGCCGAGCGCGGCCAGCACGGTCTCGCCGACCTTGTGGTGCGCGGCGCGGAACGGCATGCCGTCCGCGACCAGGCGCTCCGCGAGGTACGTCGCCGCGGTGAACCCCTCCCGGGCGCGCTCGGTCATGCGCTCGGGCCGCGGTTCGGTGCCGGCCACGACCAGCCGCAGCAGCGTCACCGCGTCGGTGGTGTCGCTGAGGCCTGGCCACAGGTGGCGCATGGCCTCGGTGCCGACGGCGATGGCGTTGGTGTAGCCGGCGGTGGTCATCGCCGAGGCCGCGCTCATGAAGGCGCCCAGGCTCGCGGTGGAGCGGCCCTGGATGTGTTCCAGCAGGAACGGGTTGCGCTTCTGCGGCATCATCGAGCTGGAGCCGACCAGTGTGTCGGCGACCCGGAGCAGCGCCGCCTCCTCCGCCGTCCACACGCTCAGGTCGCGGGCGACCCGGGCGAGGGTGACGCCGAGCGTCGCGGACGCGGACAGCAGGCTCAGCGCGAAGTCCCTGGAGGCCACCGCGTCCACGGAGTTGGTGGCGGCCCCGGTGAACCCAAGGAGCCGGGCGGTGCGTTCGGCGTCGACGGGGACGGACGTGCCACCGATCGCGCCGGCGCCCAGCGGGTTGACGTCCAACTGCCGCCCCGCGTCGAGGAGATGGCCGTAGGCGCGCAGCACCGCGCCCGCGACGCCCGCCAGATAGTGGCCGTAGGTGATCGGCACGGCGGGCTGGCCGTGGGTGTACGCGGGCATGGTGACGTCCGCGTACCGGTCGGCCTGCGCGAGGAGTACGGCGGCGAGCCGGTCCACGGCGTCCAGCAGGCGGAGGTAGGGGGTGCGGGCCCTCAGGCGGGCGGTCGTGGCGTTGAGGTCGTTGCGGGAGCGGCCGGTGTGCAGGATGCCGCCGGTCTCGTCGCCCAGCCGCTCGATCAGCCAGCCCTCGTAGGCCAGGTACACCCCGCGCGGCATCGGCCGTCCGCGCACCGGGCCGAAGTCGGCGGTGCGCAGTTCCTCCACGGCCCGCAGCAGGGCGGCGGCCCGGGCGGGGTCCACGACCCCGCGCTCGGTGAGCATGACCAGGTGGGCGCGGTCCACCTGGCTGATGCGGCGCAGCTCGCCGCCCAGCGGATCCGCCGCGTCCTCGGACACGTACTGGTCGTAGACGATGGCGTGTGCCTCGGGATCCAGCGCCGAACTGAGCCGGCCGGTGTCGACGCCGTCGCGCGCGGGGGCGGTGGTCATGAGAGGTCCTCGGGGGTGAGAAGCGGCCGGTGCCCCCGGCACCCGCGGGGGCGCGGGGAAGGGGTGCCGGGGTGGTGCGGCGCGGCGGTCGCGCCCTCGCGGGTCCGTACGGCGCTCATGTCAGCGCCTCCTGCCGGTCCAGGGACGCGGGGGTGATCGCCCCCGTGAGGGCTGCCACGCCCCGGTCCGCGGCCTCGGCCGCTTCGGCCGGATGGTCCGCGACCGCGATGACGTGGCCGAGGCGGCCGCGGAAGTCGGCGGCGGGGCCGACCGGTTCGCCGGGGGCGCGGTAGAGCACCGTTTCGACGACCCCCGGGACGGCACCGGCCCGCGTCACGGCCTCGGTGAGGTCGGGGGCCAGGATGCCGTCGCGGTCGGTGGTCAGGAAGCGGATCGAGGCGCGGCCGTACAGCGCGCGCTCGGGGTGCGTGGCACGGCCCAGGGCGGCCAGGACCTGGGCCCGGACCAGGTCGATCCCGCAGGCCCGGCGGACCAGTTCCGGGATCATGCCGCCGGCCAGCCGCGGGTTGACCTCGATCACCTTGGCGACGGGACCGTCGAGACGCAGCTCCACATGGGCCGCGCCCCAGCCGAGGCCGAGCGCCGCCACGGCCCGCACCGCGGTCTGCCGCAGCTCGCGCTCCAGGTCGGCGGGGAGCGCCGCCGGCACGTCGTGGCCGACCTCGACGAACGCGGGCAGCGGGCCGACGTGCTTGGCGACGGTCACCACCGCCTCGGTGCCGAACACCTCGACGGAGAACTCGGCGCCGGTCAGGTACTCCTCGACCAGGATCCGGCCGGGGGTCGCCACCCCGCGCTCGTTCGTGGTGGCCGCCAGCAGGGCGCGCGCGTGCTCGGCGACCTCGTCGGGGTCCGAGCACAGCCGTACGCCCAGACTGCCGGAGCCCTGCACCGGCTTGACCACGACGGGCAGCCGGGTCGCCGCCGCCGACACCGCGGCGTCCGCCGTCGACACCACCGCGAAGCCCGGTACGCCCACGCCGGCGGCGGCGAGGACGCGCCGCTGCTCGGCCTTGTCCCGGCAGGCCCGCACCGCGTCCGCCGAGGGGCCGGGCAGGCGGAGTCGGGACGCCAGCGCGGCGGCGGCCGGGACGTAGTACTCGGAGCTGGTCAGCACACCGGCGATCGGGGCCTCGGCGGCCAGCCGGGTGGCCGCCTCCCCCAGCCGGTCCGGGTCGGAGGTGTCGACGACGACGGTCCGCAGCCCGTCCTCGGCCGCGTACGGATAGCGGGCCGGGTCCGCGCTCAACAGGACCGGCACCACACCCAGTTCCGCGGCCCGCCGGGCGAACAGCCGCCCCGTGCCGGTCGTGTTGGACTCCACCAGGAGCAGCAGCCGCCCGCTCATGACGTCATCTCCGGCATCATCACGTCGTCGAAGCCGCGTCGCGCCCACATCAGCCGGGACCACACCGGCGGGGCGTCCAGCGGGTGCTCCACGGTGACCGGGCCGCCGCCGGGCGCGGGTGCGGGGGTGATGCCCTGCTCGCGCAGCCAGGCGTCGTTGTAGACGGTCGACTGGTAGCGGTAGCCCTCGTCGGGCAGCACCATCACGACCGTGCTGCCGGGGTTCTGCGCCGCCCACCAGGACGCCACCTGGAAGGACGCGCCGCTGGTCGGGCCCATGAACAGGCCGTGGCTGCGGTACAGCTCATGGGTCGCGTGGAAGGCCTCCGCGGCGGTCACCCAGTGCGCTTCGTCGTACGCCGAGTGCCGCACGTTGCCCGGGTGGATGCTGCTGCCCAGGCCGCGCAGGGTGCGCGGGGCGTCCGGGGTGCCGAAGATGATGCTGCCGTGGGTGTCGACGCCGACGAGGTGCAGCTGGGGGTTGCGGGGCCGCAGGGCACCGGCGAGACCGCCCGTCGAGCCACCCGAACCGACGGGCCCCACCAGGCAGTCGACGGCGCCGACGGTGCCGTCGATCAGGTCGGCGACGATGCCGTAGGCCCCCGGGTTGTCGGGGTTGTCGTACTGGCCGGGGACGAACGCGTCGGGCCGCTGCCGGCACAGCTCGGCCACCCGGGCCAGCCGGGCGCCCTGGATCCCGCCGGGCTGGCCGGTGTGCTCGACGATCTCCACCGTCGTGCCGAGCATCTCCAGTCTGGTGCGCAGCTCCTGGTCGATGGCGGAGTCGCCGACGATGGTCAGCGGGTAGCCGCGCAGCCCGCACACCATGGCCAGGCCCAGCGCGAACGTGCCGGAGGACGTCTCGATGACCGGGGTGCCCGGGGTGAGCACCCCGGCGGCCTCGGCCCGGTCGATGATGTAGCGGGCGGGCAGCAGCTTCATCAGGCTGAAGGCGGTCGCGTAGAGGTTGTCGCCCACCTTGATGATCCGTGGCAGCTCGGTGGCCTCCACGATCGAGGAGTGAGCCTTGGGGAGGGTCGTCGTCGTCATGTCAGTCACCCGTTGTGTAGTTCCACTGCTCGTCGATACCGGTGTTCCGCAGGAGGTCCTGCGCCAGTGCGGTGCGCGTCTCGACCTCGGGGTCGTCCCGGTCGAAGAGGAGCCCCGCGATGTCCCCGCTGTGGGCCACCTGCACGCCCACCGCGCCCGAGGTCCGCGCGATGTCCCGGATCCGGTCGAAACCGGGGACCGGCAGATGCCGCTGGTTGATCTCCGCGCTCGCCGTCGCCACCGCGCCGAGCAGAGCGACGTCCTTCATCTGGATGGCGTCGCGCAGCATGTCCCGTAGCCGGGCGAACCGCTCGATCTCGGCCCCGTCGTAGCGGGCCGGCGGGAGGGCCAGCGTGTCGACGCCCTTGCCCCGGTTGGAGGGCCGCGAGCCGAAGCCCAGGACGCGCAGGGGCGGCATCCGGTAGCCGAAGTCCTCGATGACGGTGCCCTCGCGCTGCGCGAACAGCACCGTGGAGTCCTCGAACATCAGCGAGTCGGAGGCGGTCTCCGCGCGTACCGCGAGCCGGGCCACCTCACGTGGCGGCAGGGGGTCGGCGAACGCGTCCTTCACGGCCCAGATCGCCGCCAGCACATCGCTGGTCGAGGAGCCGAAGCCCCGGCACAGCGGCACGTCGCCGGTCAGCTCCAGATGACCGCCGGCCACGCCGGCGCCGGCCGGGACGACGGCCCGCACGGCCAGTTCGGCCGCCCGTCGCGCCTTGCCCTTCCAGTCCGGCGACACGGTGACCCGGGTGCCGGACGCCGGGGTGAAGGTCGCCCGGGTGGTGTGAATGGTGCAGGGCAGCGTCACGAGTCCGCGCACGAGCCCGTCGCGGCCGGCGAAGACACCCTGCAGAATCTCGCCGTGATGGACGGGGGCCGAAGCTGCCCCGACACGCCAGTCGGAATGTTCCACCATGTCCTTGACCCTCTGTTGCCGGTGAAGCCGTGACCTGCGGACACCCTCACGCTACGGAGGCCGGAACCCGCCGTCCGGCGGCAAGAGCGGCAGGTTGTGGGCGGTTGGGGCACCTTCGCCCCGGCACGCGCACGTGCCGCCGGGCACGCGGAAGTGCCCGGACCGCCGTGTCGGCAGGTCCGGGCACCTGGTGGCCGGTGTGGAGACCGCTAGCGGCGCACCCCCCGCAGCTGCTCGCCCAGCACCTTGCCGATCTGCCGCAGCGGCTCGGCTCCGGTCAGCTCCCAGTGCTCGCAGTCCACGTCGTACTCCTCGATGTGGCCGAGAACGTACGGCGCCCAGGCCTCGGCGCCGGTGGTCGCGGCCGGCGTCCGCAGGGCGTTGAAGAACACCGCGTGGCCGCCGAACCGCAGCTCCGGCACGTACCGGTAGCGCATGTCCAGATGCGCTGCCGTGGCCTCGACGACCGCGGCGGCCTGGACCGGGTCCAGGGCGCCCAGGATCGGGTCCTCGCGCCGCAGCACGTCGGCGAGTTCGGCCGGGTCGGGCGCCGAGCCGGCGCACCGGACGTCGAGTTCGGCGCCGCGGGTGCCGAGGAACGCGGTGAGGACCTCGTGTCCGTCGACGGCCGGGGCGGTGAAGCCGTCGGGCAGCGGGTAGGCGTCCAGGAGTCCGAGCAGGGCCACTTCCTCGCCGAGCGCCTCCAGACGGGCCGCGATCGCGTGCGCCACGAGTCCGCCGAAGGACCAGCCGAGCAGGTGGTACGGCCCGTGCGGCTGGACGGAGCGGATCTCGGCCACATAGGTGTCGGCCATCTCCGCCATGCTCCCGGGCCGGAGCGCCGGATCGGTCAGCTCCCGTGCCTGCAGGCCGATCAGCGGCCGGTCGTCGAGGTACTTGAGCAGTCCGGCATAGCACCAGCTCATCCCGGAGACCGGGTGCACACAGAACAGCGGCGGCTGGTCCGAGCCCGACGCGGCCCGGATCGGCAGCAGCGTCTCCAGCGGGTCCCCGCCCGCGTTCCCGGCGATGTGTTCGGCGAGCAGGGCGGGCGTCGGATGCTGGAACAGGTCCCGGATGGTGACCGGGGTGTCCCAGACCGCGCGGATGCGGCCGATGAGCCGGGTGGCGAGCAGGGAGTGCCCGCCGAGGTGGAAGAAGTGGTCGTCGATGCTGACCGAGGGGACCCCGAGCACGGCCGTGTACAGGCCGCACAGGATCTCCTCGGCGGGGGTGCGGGGCGCCCGCCCGCCGGTGGCCCCGGTGCGCGGCGGCTCGGGCAGCGCGCGCCGGTCCAGCTTGCCGTTCACGGTGAGCGGCAGCGCGTCGAGGGCGACGACGGCGGCGGGCACCATGTACTCGGGCAGGGCGGCGGCCGCGTGCCGGCGCAGCTCGGCCGGGTCCACCGGGTGCGCCTTCGCGTCGGCGGCCACCACGTACGCCACCAGCCGCTTGTCGCCCGGCCGGTCCTCCCGGATCAGCACCGCGGCCTGGACGACCGACGGGTGCCGCAGCAGCGCCGACTCGATCTCGCCGGGCTCGATGCGGAAGCCGCGCAGTTTGATCTGCTGGTCGGCCCGCCCCAGGTACTCCAGCGCGCCGTCCTGGCTCCAGCGGGCCAGGTCCCCGGTGCGGTACATCCGCGAGCCGGGCGCCCCGTGCGGGTCGGCCACGAACCGCTCGGCGCTCAGGCCCGGCCGGCCGATGTAGCCGTGGGCCAGGCCGTGGCCGGCGACGTACAGCTCCCCGGGCACGCCCGGTGGCAGCAGCCGCAGGTTCTCGTCGAGGACGTAGGAGTGCTTGCCGGCGATGGGCCGGCCGATGGGGATGGCGGGCGCGGGCGCGGTGATGGCGTGGGCGGTGGTGAAGCCCATGCTCTCCGCCGGGCCGTAGCCGTTGACCAGGTGCAGGTGGGGGTGGTCGGCCAGGGCCTTGGCGGTGTGCGCGGGCGAGGCCGCCTCGCCGGCCGTCATGGCCTCGCGGACCTGGGCGAAGACGGCAGGGTGCTCGTCGAGCATGTGGTTGAACAGGCTCGCCGACATCTGCAGGGTGGTGATCTGGTGCTGTTCCACCAGCTCCGCGATCCGGTGCGGGTCGGTGTGCTGACCCGGTTGCAGCACGCACACCCCGCCGTGCAGCAGGGGCCCGAACACCTCCAGCGCGAACGCGTCCCACGACACGGGGGAGCTCTGCAGATAGGTCTGCTCGGGACCGAAGTTGAGGTAGTCCGGCCCGATGAAGGTGGCCGCCAGCGCCCGGTGCGAGGCCGCGACCCCCTTGGGCACCCCGGTCGAGCCCGAGGTGAACATGACGCACGCGGTGGCCTCCGGGTGTCCGCCGGTCTCCACGGCCGTGCCCGGCAGGGCGCTGATCCCGGGCGCGTCCACGGTGAGGTCGATCAGCGGCGCCTCACCGGGCAGCTCGATCAGATGGCTCTGGCTGACCAGGGCGGACGGCCGCGTCTGGCCCAGCACGGTGGTGAGCCGCTCGGCCGGGAACTGCGGGTCCAGCACCGTGTATCCGGCGCCGGCCTTCAGCACCGCGAGGATCGCGGCGATCAGGTGCGGGGAGCGCTCCAGGTGCAGGGCGACCAGGCTGCCCGGGACGACTCCGCGCGCGGTGAGGTGCCGGGCCAGCCGGTTGGACCACGTGTCCAGCTCGGCGTAGGTCAGCCGCTGCTCCTCGTACACCAGCGCGAGGGAGTCCGGGGTGCGGGCCGCCTGGCCGGAGAACAGCCCGTCGAGTCCGAGGGTCGGGGCCGGCGTGGGCGCACCGCTCCACTCCAGCACCCGTGCCCGCTCGTCCCCGGAAAGCAGCTCCAGTTCGCTCACGGGCAGTTCGGGCGAGGCGGCGGCGGCCTCCAGCAGGCGTACGAGACGGTCGGCGGTCGCCTCGATGGTGCGGGAGTCGTACAGGTCGGTGGCGTACTCGACGGTGATGTCCAGGCCGCCCGGCTCGCCCGCCGCGTCCCGGCGCTCGGCGAACGCGAAGGTCAGGTCGAACTTCGCGACCGAGGCCGACGGGAACAGGAACTCTCCTTCCAGGGCGCCGATCCGGGGCGCCTCGGTGGCGGAGTCGCCGACGGTCAGCATGACCTGGAAGAGGGAGTGCCGGGCCGTGGTGCGCTCGGGGTTGAGGACCTCCACCAGCCGGTCGAAGGGCAGGTCCTGGTGGGCCCAGGCGGCCAGGTCGGTCTCCCGGACGCGTCCCAGCAGCTCCCGGAAGCTCGGGTCGCCGCTCAGGTCGTTGCGCAGCACGAGGGTGTTGACGAAGAAGCCGACGAGGTCGTCGAGCTTCTGGTCGGTGCGGCCGGCGACCGGGGAGCCGAGCGGGATGTCGTGCCCGGCACCCGAGCGGGAGAGCAGGGTCGACACGGCGGCCTGGGCGACCATGAACAGGGTCGCTCCGCTGTCCTGGGCCAGGGTGGTGAGCGCCCGGTGGAGCCGGGCGTCGCCGTGCACGGTGTGTGTGGTCCCCCGGTTGGAGGGGGTCGCCGGGCGGGCCCGGTCGGTCGGCAGGGTGGCCTCCTCCGGCAGCTCGGCCAGCGCCTGCTTCCAGTGGTCGAGCTGGCGCTCCTCGTCCTCCTCGACGAGCCGCTGCTGCCACAGCGCGTAGTCGGCGTACTGGACCGGCAGCGGCTCCCAGTCCGGTGCCCGCCCCTCGGCGCGGGCCGCGTAGGCGGCGGAGAGATCCCGGAACAGCGGGGCGTTGGACCAGCCGTCCGAGGCGATGTGGTGGATCACCAGCGACAGCACGTGCGCCTGCTGGCCGAGCCGGAACAGGCGGGCCCGGAAGGGGAGTTCACCGGCCAGGTCGAAGGTGCCGGAGGCCTCGGCGTGCAGCAGCCTGACCAGGTCCCGCTCGCTGGTGTCGGCGAGCGGCAGCTCCACCGGCCCGCACGGCAGGACGTGCTGGTACGGGGTGTTCTCCTCGACGGGGTAGACGGTCCGCAGGCTCTCGTGCCGGGCCACCAGGTCGGTGAGCGCCCGGCGCAGGGCCTCCCGGTCGAGCTCGCCGGTCAGCCGCAGGGCCATCGGGATGTTGTACGTCGCCGACGGGCCCTCCATCTGGTCCAGGAACCACAGCCGTTGCTGGGCCGAGGACAGCGGCACCCGCTCCGGGCGCTCCTGCGGTGCGAGGGCCGGCCGCCGGGTGTCACCGCTCGCCGCGGTGAGCCGCTCGGCGAGCAGGGCGACCGTCGGGTACTGGAACAGGTCCCGGATGGTGATCTCGGCGTCCCACACGGCACGGATGCGGCTGATGAGCCGGGTGGCGAGCAGCGAGTGGCCGCCCCGGCGGAAGAAGTGGTCGTCGATGGTGGCCGACGGCAGCCCGAGCACGGCCGCGAAGAGCCCGCACAGCACCTCCTCGGCAGGGGTGCGCGGAGCCCGCCCCGCGCTGTCCGTGCTCTGCCTGGGCGCGGGCAGCGCGCGCCGGTCGATCTTGCCGTTGGTGGTCAGCGGCAGCGCGTCGAGGACGACGAACGCCGACGGGACCATGTACTCGGGCAGGGCGGCGGAGACCTGCCGCTGCACCTCCTCCGCGTCCAGCGGTACGTCCTGCGCGGCGACCAGGTAGGCGACGAGCCGCTTGTCGCCGGGCCGGTCCTCGCGGACGATCACCGTGGCCTGGGCGACGGAGGCGTGCGCGGTCAGCGCGCTCTCGATCTCGCCCGGTTCGATGCGGAAGCCGCGGAGCTTGACCTGCTGGTCGGCGCGGCCGAGGTACTCCAGGGAGCCCTCGTGGTTCCAGCGGACGAGGTCGCCGGTGCGGTACATGCGCTCGCCGGAGGGGCCGTAGGGGTCCGCGACGAAACGCTCCGCTGTCATCCCCGGGCGGCGCAGATACCCCTGGGCGAGCCCCGCGCCCGCGATGTACAGCTCTCCCGGCGTCCCGGGTGGCACCAGCCGCAGCGCGGGGTCCAGGACGTACAGCCGGTGGTTGTCGAGTGCCTCGCCGATCGGGACGGTGCCCGGGTAGTCGAAGGGGCGGCGGATCCGGTGGGTGGCCGCGAAGGTGGTGGTCTCGGTCGGGCCGTAGCCGTTGACGACGGTCGTCTGCGGGCAGTGCTCGTGGATGCGGCGCACCGCCTCGGGCGGTACGACGTCGCCGCCCGCCCACACCTCGCGGACCCCGGCGAAGGCGTCGGGCGCCTCCTCCGCCATGACCCGGAACAGACCCGCGGTCAGCCACATGCTGGTGATGCCGTAGGTGTCGATCAGGTGCCGGTAGCCGGCCGGGTCCAGGTGGCCGGGCGGTGCGACGACGAGGGTGCCGCCGTTGAGCCACGGCACCCATATCTCGTACGTCGACGCGTCGAACGCGGCCGGCGAGTGGAACAGCACCCGGCGGTGGTCGCCGCCCGCGTACCTGGTCTGGGCGGCCAGGTCGGCGACGTTGCGGTGGGTGACGGCGACACCCTTCGGGACACCGGTCGAGCCCGAGGTGAACATGGCGTACACCGGCTCGTCGGGGTGTACGGCGGACACCGGTGCGGTGGCGGGCAGGCCCTCCGGGACCGAGACGCCGTCCAGGACGACGACCCGGGCCGAGGTCGCCGCGGCCACCGGGTGGTCGGCCATGGCCTCGTCGGTGAGCAGCACCGGGGCCGCGGTGTCGCTGAGGATCTGTGCCAGACGGGTGTCCGGGTCGGTGGTGTTCAGCGGTGCGTAGACCGCGCCCGCCTTCACCACCGCCAGCAGCGCGGTGAGCAGCCCGGCGGAGCGCTCCATCAGGACGGCGACCACGTCACCGCGCCGGATCCCCAGGTTGATCAGGTGGTGGGCGAGCCGGTTGGTGAGTTCGTCCAGCTCGCAGTAGCTGAAGTCCTGGTACTCGTCGACCATCGCGACCGCGTCCGGGGTGCGGGCGGCCTGTGCGGAGAACAGCTCTGCCAGGCTCGCGTCCGGGGCCGCGGTGGCCGGGCCCGCCCACTCCTCAAGGAGCTGCCGGCGCTCGTGCTCGCCGAGCAGGTCGAGGACGGACAGCGGGGTGTCCGGCGAGGTCAGCACCGACTCCAGGAGCCGCCGCAGGCGGGCCATGAGGGCGTCGATCGTGCGGGCCTCGTACAGGTCGGTGGCGTACTCGATGGTGATGTCCAGGCCCTGGGGCCGCCCGTCCCGGCTGCGGTGCTCGGCGAAACCGAAGGTCAGGTCGAACTTGGCGATCTGCAGCTCGTTGTACTCGGTCCGGGCGTCCAGACCTGGGAAGCCGACCGTGTCCGAGCCGGCCTCGCCGAGGGTGAGCATCACCTGGAACAGGGGGTGCCGGGACGCGGAGCGCTCCGGGTTGAGCACCTCCACCAGCCGGTCGAAGGGCAGGTCCTGGTGGTTCCAGGCGGCCAGGTCGGTCCTGCGCACCCGGTCGAGCAGCTCGCGGAAGCTCGGGTCGCCGCCCAGGTCGGTGCGCAGCACGAGGGTGTTGACGAAGAAGCCGACCAGACCGTCCAGCGCCTCGTCGATCCGCCCGGAGACCGGCGAGCCGAGCGGGATGTCGAGCCCGGCCCCGGAGCGGGACAGCACGGTCGCGACCGCCGCCTGCACGGCCATGAACAGCGTGGCCCCCGACTCCCGCGCCAGATGGGTGAGCCCGGTGTGCAGGTCGGCCGGCAGGTGGTCGGTGCACAGACCGCCGCGGTAGGAGGCGGCGGCCGGGCGGGGCCGGTCGGCGGGGAGCGTGGCCTCCTCGGGAAGGTCCGCCAACGCCTCCTGCCAGAAGGCGAGTTGCCGGGAACCGGCGCTGTCCGGGTCGTCGGCCTCGCCGAGGAGCTCCTGCTGCCACAGCGTGTAGTCGGCGTACTGCACCGGCAGCGGCTCCCAGTCGGGCGCCAGCCCCTGGGCGCGCGCCCCGTAGGCGGCGGCCAGGTCGGCGAGCAGCGGGCCGGTCGAACCGCCGTCGGTGACGATGTGGTGCATCACCACCAGCAGCACGTGCTCCCGCTCGCCGAGCGTGATCAGCCGCGCCCGCAGCGGCAGGTCCACCGAGAGGTGGAAGACCTGCGCCGACTCCTCGGCGAGCACGGCGGCCAGCGTCTCGCCGGTCGCCGGCACGACCGGCAGCTCGAACTCCACCTCCTGCTCGGTGAGGATGTGCTGGTACGGCGTCCCGTTGTGGTCCGGGAAGAGCGTCCGCAGACTCTCGTGCCGGCCGATCACATCGGTGATCGCCGACTTCAGCGCTCCCCGGTCGAGTTCACCGGTCAGCCGGACGGCCAGCGGGATGTTGTAGGTCGTCGAGGGGCCCTCCATCTGCGCGATGAACCACAGACGCTGCTGGGCGAAGGACAAGGGGATCACTTGGTCGCTCCCATCCGGCGCATCGGCCGCAGTTTGGGCCTAGCGGCCTCGGCGCCGTCGAGCTTCTCGACGAGCGTTGCCACGATCGGGTTTTCGAAGAGGGTCGCCACGGAGACCTCGACCCCCAGCACGGTGCGGATCCGGCCCACGAGCCGGGTGGCGAGCAGGGAGTGCCCGCCGAGGTGGAAGAAGTGGTCGTCGATGGTGACCGAGGGCAGGCCGAGGATCTCGGCGAAGAGCCCGCACAGCACCTCTTCCTTGGGCGTGCGGGGCGCACGCCCGGAGGCGGTTTCCTCGGCGGCCGCCGGCGCGGGCAGGGCCTTGCGGTCCACCTTGCCGTTCCCGGTCAGCGGGATCGCGTCCAGCAGCATCAGCGCCGACGGCACCATGTACTCCGGCAGCAGCCCCGCCGTCCGCTGCCGCACGTCCTCGACGTCGACAGCCGCGCCGTCCTGTGCCGTGAGGTAGGCGACGAGACGCTTGTCGCCGGGGCGGTCCTCGCGGACGGTGACGACCGCCTGGCCGACGGCCGGGTGCCCCGCCAGCACGCTCTCGATCTCGCCGGGTTCGATGCGGAAGCCGCGCAGCTTGACCTGCTGGTCGGCCCGGCCGAGGTATTCGAGGGACCCCTGCTTGTTCCAGCGGACCAGGTCGCCCGTGCGGTACATCCGGCCGCCCGCGGGACCGTAGGGGTCGGCGACGAAGCGGTCGGCGGTGAGGGAGGGGCGGTCCAGGTAGCCCTGGGCGAGTCCGGCGCCGGCGATGTACAGCTCGCCGGGGGTGCCGGGCGGGACCAGTTGCAG
>NZ_BMTD01000040.1 GCF_014649495.1 Streptomyces filipinensis
CCGATCGAGGCGCAGGCGTTGATCGCCACGTATGGGCAGGAGCGGTCGCAGGACCGGCCGTTGTGGCTGGGTTCGCTGAAGTCGAACATCGGTCATGCCCAGGCCGCCGCGGGTGTCGGTGGTGTGATCAAGATGGTGATGGCGATGCGGCACGGTGTGCTGCCGCGGACCTTGCACGTGGACGAGCCGACGCCGCACGTGGACTGGTCG
The DNA here is from genome assembly GCF_014649495.1 of Streptomyces filipinensis. Classification (GTDB taxonomy): domain Bacteria; phylum Actinomycetota; class Actinomycetes; order Streptomycetales; family Streptomycetaceae; genus Streptomyces; species Streptomyces filipinensis. Next base: position 211 of record NZ_BMTD01000040.1, read on the forward strand.
GCCGGTGACGTCCGGCTGCTGACCGAGGCCATGGAGTGGCCGGAGACCGATCACCCGCGCCGAGCTGCGGTGTCCTCCTTCGGCATCAGCGGCACCAACGCCCATGTGATCGTCGAACAGGCCCCCGCTTCCGTGGAGTTGCCGCCCACGCCCGAGCCCGGCGCGGTCGTACCGTGGGTGCTGTCGGGCAGGACGGAGACGGCGCTGCGGGCACAGGCGGAGCGCCTGCTGTCCCTGACCCCGGACACGGACCTGCAGCCGGCCGACATCGGCTTCTCACTCGCGACCACACGCTCGGCCATGGACCACCGGGCCGCCGTGGTGGGGGAGAACCGGGACGAACTCCTGGCAGGGCTCCGCGCGCTGGCCGCGGGTTCCCCGTCCCCACGGGTCGTCCTCGGCGAACCCGGCACCGCCGGCAAGATCGGCTTTCTGTTCTCGGGTCAGGGTTCGCAGCGGATCGGCATGGGGCGTGAGCTGTACGCGGCGTACCCCGTCTTCGCCGATGCGTACGACGAGGTGTGCGCACTCCTGGACGCGCCCGTCGATGTGGACTCGGAGGAGTTGAACCAGACGGGTTCGACGCAGCCGGCGTTGTTCGCGGTCGAGGTGGCGTTGTTCCGGTTGCTGGAGTCGTGGGGTGTGCGGCCGGATTACGTGGCCGGTCACTCGGTGGGTGAGATCGCGGCCGCGCATGTGGCGGGTGTGCTGTCGCTGGAGGACGCGGCGAAGCTGGTGTCGGCGCGTGCGGCGTTGATGCAGGCGTTGCCCGCGGGCGGCGCGATGCTGGCGGTCCAGGCGACCGAGGACGAGGTGCTGCCGCATCTGTCCGAGGGGGTCGGTGTCGCGGCGATCAACGGTCCCCAGTCGGTTGTGGTCTCCGGCGCCGAAGAGGCGGTTGTCGCCGTCGGTGAAGTCTTCCGTGAGCGGGGTCGTAAGACGTCCCGGTTGAGGGTCAGTCATGCGTTCCATTCGCCGTTGATGGATCCCATGCTGGAGGAGTTCGCGGAGGCCGTCAGCGGTCTGGTCTTCAACGAGCCGCGGATCCCGGTGGTCTCCAACCTGACGGGAGAGCTGGCCGAGCCGTACACGCCCGAGTACTGGGTCCGGCACGTGCGTGAAGCGGTCCGTTTCGCCGACGGCGTCCAGACCCTGCACGAGCTGGGCGTGACGACCTTCGTGGAGATCGGCCCCGGTGGCGTCCTCAGCGCCCTCGCCCAGGGCTGCCTCGACGGCGATATCGTCACCGTCCCCGTGGTACGGACCGACCGTCCCGAGCCGGAGGCCGTCGTCACCGCGCTCGCCGAACTGCACGCCCATGGTGTGTCGCCGGACTGGCAGGCGCTCTTCCCGGGCGCCCGCCGCGTCGACCTGCCGACCTACGCCTTCCAGTACGAGCGCTTCTGGCTGGAGGTGCCCGAGGAGTTCACCGGCGGAGCCGCCGCCACCGGACTCGGGCTGGGAGCGGCGGAGCACCCGTTGGCCGGTGCGACGCTCGCGTTGCCCGGCGCCGGCGGGTTCCTGGTCACCGGGCGGCTCTCGCTCAGGACGCACCCCTGGCTCGCCGACCACACGGTCATGGACAGCGTGCTGCTGCCGGGCACCGCGCTCGTGGAGCTGGCGGTGCGCGCGGGCGACGAGGCCGGTTGTGCCCAGGTCGAGGACCTGACGCTGGAAGCACCGCTGATCGTCCCGGACCGCGGCGGTGTGGCCGTTCAGGTGTGGGTCGGGGCCGAGGAGGAGCCGGGCAGGCGCGCGCTGAGCGTGCACTCGCGACGGGAGGACGCCCCGGATGACGCGCCGTGGGTGCGGCACGCGGTCGGCTTCCTGACGGACGCGCTGCCCGAGCCGCCGCACGGCACGGACCTGGGCGCGTGGCCGCCGGCGGACGCGGAGGCCGTCGACCTGACCGGGTTCTACGAGAGCCTGGACGAGCTCGGCCTGGGCTACGGCCCGGTCTTCCGCGGGCTGCGGTCGGTGTGGCGCAGCGGGGACGACGTCCTTGCCGAGGTCGCTCTCCCGACGGGCACGGAGGCGGCTGCGTTCGCCGTTCATCCGGCGCTGCTGGACGCGGCGCTCCACGCGATCGGCGCGGGCGGGCTCGTCCCCGTCGTCGACGGGCCGCTGCTGCCCTTCGCCTGGTCCGGAGTGGGGGTGCGTGCCGTCGGGGCGACGGCGCTGCGGGTCAAGGTCTCCCGCACGGGTACGGACGCGGTGTCGCTGACCGTGGCCGACGCCTCGGGTGGTCTGGTGGCCACGGCCGGTTCACTGTCGCTGCGGCCGGTGTCGCGCGAGCAGCTCCTCGCGGCGGGCGGCTCCGGCAGCCGAGCCGACGACTCGCTGTTCGGCCTCGCATGGCAGCCCGCGGACCTCACGGAGGCGGACGCCGCCGGGTTCGACGTACGGAGCTACGCGGACCTGGCCGCCCTGTCCGCCGAGCCGGCCCTTCCCGACGCGTCGGTGGTCACGGTCGTTCCGTGCCCGGCGGGGTCCGGTGCGGAGACCGCCGACCGTGTGCACGGCACCACGAGTGAGGTGCTGGCGTTGGTGCAGTGGTGGTTGGCGCAGGAGCGTGCGGGGCGTCTGGTGTTGGTGACGCGTCCGGGGGATCTGGCGCATGCCGCGGTGTGGGGGTTGGTGCGCTCCGCGCAGTCGGAGAATCCGGACCGGATCGTGCTGGTGGAGGCCGAGGACACCGATGAGGCGGTTCGTGTGCTGCCCGCCGTGCTCGCTTGCGGTGAGCCGCAGTTCGCGGTTCGCGACGGAGAGGTCTTCGTACCGCGCCTGGTGAAGACCACCGGGACCGCCGCCGACGATGCCGATCTGCCGGACCTCGCCGGAGGCACGGTCCTTGTGACCGGCGCGTCCGGGTCGCTGGGCACGCTCGTCGCACGGCACCTGGTGTCCGAGCACAAGGTGCGCCGGCTCCTGCTGGCGAGCCGACGGGGCGCGGACGCCCCCGGTGCGGCCGAGCTGGAGGCCGAACTGGCCACATGGGGTGCCGAGGCCACCTGGGCGGCCTGCGACATCGCGGACCGGGAGGCCGTCTCCGCAATGCTGGACGGGCTGGGCGAGCATGAGCTGTCGGCCGTCGTGCACACCGCGGGTGTTCTCGACGACGGGGTCGTCGCCTCGCTCACCCCGGAGAGGCTGAGGGAGGTCTTCCGCCCCAAGGTGGACGCCGTGCTGAACCTGCACGCGTGCACCCGGGACAGGGGCCTGGCCGCCTTCGTGGTGTTCTCGTCCGTCGCCGGCCTGGTCGGCAGCGCCGGCCAGGCGAGCTACGCGGCGGCGAATTCCTTCCTCGACGCCTTCGCGGCGCAGCTGCGCCGGGCGGGGCTGCCCGCCACATCGCTGGCCTGGGGTGTGTGGGAGCGGTCCGGGGCGATGACGGACGGTCTCGCCGAGGCCGACCGGGCGCGGATGGCGCGCAGCGGTGTGCTGCCGTTGCCGCCGGAGGAGGGGCTCCGGCTGTTCGACGCGGCACTGGCCGCGGACGAGGCGGTGCTCGCCCCGGTCCGGATCGACACCGGCGCGCTGCGCGCCGGTGAGGCACCGCCGGTGCTGCGCGCCCTCGTGCCGGCCGCGGCCACCCGGAGGACCGCGCAGGCCGCCGCTCCCTCCGCGTCCTCGCTGGCCGAGCGCCTGGAGGGGCTGTCGGAGGCCGAGCGGGAGAAGACCGTGCTGGACCTGGTCCGGGCCGAGGCGGCCGCGGTCCTGGCGCACGCGTCGGACCGTACGGTCCGGCCGGAACACGCCTTCCAGGACCTGGGCTTCGACTCCCTCATGGCCGTCGAACTGCGCAACCGGCTGAACAAGGCCACCGGGCTGCGGCTCCCCGCCACGCTGGTCTTCGACTATCCGACACCCGCTTTGCTCGCCCGGCACATCCTCACGGAAACGGCGGGGGCGGCCGAACCGGCCCTAGTGGATTCCCTACTTGCCGACTTGGACAGGATCGAACAAGAATTGGTCACGAAGTTGTCAGAGAGTGAAGCTCGCGACCGGATCCTGTCGAAGCTCCAGGCCGTATTGGCGATCGCCGGTGAAACCGGCGACGCATCGGCCCAGGAAAGCCCTGGTATGGGCGGCAGCAATCTGGAATCGGCCACGGACGACGAGGTATTCGATCTGCTCGGCAAGGAATTCGGGATTTCCTGACCGCTCCGGCGCGTCCCGATGACCCCCTTGCCGCATTCCGGTAAGTCTTCGCAGGGGTGAGGGACGATTTCGGTGGCGAACGAGGACAAGCTCCGCTATTTCCTGAAGCGAGTCACCGCAGATCTCCAGGAGACCCGGCGGCGCCTTCGTGACCACGAGGACGCCGCCGGGGAGCCGGTGGCCATCATCGGGATGAGCTGCCGCTACCCGGGCGGCGTCGACTCGCCCGAGGACCTGTGGGAGTTGGTCGCCTCCGGCCGCGACACGGTCTCGGAGTTCCCCACCGACCGCGGCTGGGACCTGGACGCGCTCTACGACCCGGACCCGGAGTCCCGCGGGACCAGCTACGCCCGCGAGGGCGCGTTCCTGCGCGACCTGGCGCGGTTCGACGCCGGTCTCTTCGGGATCTCGCCCCGCGAGGCGCTCGCCATGGACCCCCAGCAGCGGCTGCTGCTGGAGACGTCGTGGGAGCTCTTCGAGCGGGCCGGCATCGACGCCGCCTCGCTGGCGGGCAGCAGGACCGGTGTGTTCGCCGGCGTGATGAACCACGAGTTCCTCGCCACCCTCCAGAACTCACCCGAGGACCTGGAAGGCTATCTGGGCACGGGCACCTCGGGCAGCGTCGCCTCCGGCCGGGTGGCCTACACCTTCGGCCTCGAAGGTCCGGCTGTCACCGTCGACACGGCCTGCTCGTCGTCCCTGGTGGCCCTGCACCTGGCCGTCCAGTCGCTGCGGAGCGGCGAGTGCTCGCTGGCCGTGGCGGGCGGTGTCACCGCGATGGTCGGCCCCGCCACCTTCGTAGGCTTCAGCCGCCAGCGCGGTCTGGCCCCCGACGGCCGCTGCAAGGCGTTCGCGGCCGGTGCCGACGGGACCGGCTGGGGCGAGGGCGCCGGCCTGCTGCTCGTGGAACGCCTCTCGGACGCCCGCCGCAACGGACACGAGGTCCTCGCGGTCATCCGGGGCTCCGCCGTCAACCAGGACGGCGCGTCCAACGGCCTGACCGCCCCCAACGGCCCCTCCCAGCAGCGGGTGATCCGCCAGGCCCTCGCCGCCGCCCGGCTGACCACCGCACAGGTCGACGCGGTGGAGGCGCACGGCACGGGCACCCGGCTCGGCGACCCGATCGAGGCGCAGGCGCTCCTCGCGACGTACGGGCAGGGCCGTACCGAGGACGAGCCGCTGTGGCTGGGCTCGATCAAGTCCAACATCGGCCACACCCAGGCCGCCGCCGGTGTGGCGGGCGTCATCAAGATGGTCATGGCCATGCGCCACGGCGAACTGCCGCGCACACTGCACGTCGACGCGCCGTCCCCGCACGTCGACTGGTCGGCGGGCGCCGTACGGCTGCTCACCGAGCGCACGCCCTGGCCGGCGTCGGACCGGCCGCGCCGCGCCGGCATCTCCTCCTTCGGGATCAGCGGCACCAACGCGCACACGATCATCGAGGAAGCCCCGTCGGCCGAAGCGTACGCACCGGACGCCGAGGCCCCGCAAGCACCGGAGGAAGGTGAGGAGAGCGCCGGGGCCGTCGCCCCGGAGGCCGCGCGCCCGGCCGAGGGCGGACCGGTGCCGTGGGTGATCTCCGGCAAGACCGAGGAGGCCCTGCGCGCCCAGGCCGAACGCCTGCTGTCCCGCGCTGACGCTGAACTCTCCCCGTTCGACGTGGCGTTCTCGCTCGCCACGACCCGTACGGCCCTGGAGCACCGAGCGGTGGTCCAGGGCGAGACATGGGCGGAACTCGCCGAGGGGCTGCGGGCCGTGGCCTCCGGCTCCCCGGCGCCGGGTGTCGCGCGCGGCCTCTCGGGCACCGGTGGGCGCGTCGGGTTCCTCTTCTCCGGCCAGGGATCACAGCGCCTGGGCATGGGGCGCGAGCTGTACGCGTCGTACCCGGTGTTCGCCGCCGCGTACGACGAGGTGTGTGCGCACCTCGACGCCGCGGTCGACGTCGACTCGGAGGAACTGCACCGCACGGGCGCCGCCCAGCCGGCGCTCTTCGCGGTCGAGGTGGCGTTGTTCCGGCTGTTGGAGTCGTGGGGTGTGCGGCCGGATTACGTGGCCGGTCACTCGGTGGGTGAGATCGCGGCCGCGCATGTGGCCGGGGTGTTGTCGCTGGCGGACGCGGCGAAGCTGGTGTCGGCGCGTGCGGCGTTGATGCAGGCGCTGCCCGCGGGTGGTGCGATGCTGGCGGTCCAGGCGACCGAGGACGAGGTCCTTCCCCACCTGACCGACGGGGTCGGTGTCGCGGCGATCAACGGTCCCCGGTCCGTCGTGGTCTCCGGCGCCGAGGACGCCGTACTGGAGATCGCCGGAATCTTCACCCGGCAGGGCCGCAAGACCTCCCGGTTGAAGGTCAGTCACGCGTTCCACTCGCCGCTGATGGATCCCATGCTGGAGGAGTTCGCCCAGGTCGTCCGCGGGCTGACCTTCGAGAAGCCGCGGATCCCGGTGGTCTCCAACCTCACCGGCCGGCCGGCCGAGCCGTACACCCCGGAGTACTGGGTCCGGCACGTCCGCGAGGCGGTCCGCTTCGCCGACGGAGTCCGGGCCCTCCACGACCTGGGCGTGACCACGTTCGTCGAGATCGGCCCGGGCGGCGTGCTGAGCGCCCTCGCCCAAGGGTGCCTGGACGACGACGGTACGGACAGCGTCACCGTGCCCGCGCTGCGCGCCGACCGTTCCGAGCGGGCCGCCCTCCTCGCCGCCGTCTCCGAACTGCACGCGCACGGCGTCTCCCCGGACTGGCACGCCTTCTTCCCCGGCGCCCGCCGCGTCGACCTGCCCACCTACGCCTTCCAGTACGAGCGCTACTGGCTCGACACGTCACCGGCCGCTCCCGGTGACGTCCGCGCCGCCGGCCTGGGGTCGGCCGACCACCCGCTGCTGGGTGCCGCCGTCTCCCTGGCCGGCGGCGACGAGCGGCTGCTGACCGGCCGGCTGTCCCTGCGCACGCACCCGTGGCTGAACGACCACGCCGTGCTCGAAAGCGTGCTGCTCCCGGGCACCGCGTTCGTCGAACTCGCCGTGCGCGCCGCCGACGAAGCCGGCTGCGACCTGCTGGAGGACCTCACCCTCGAAGCGCCCCTGGTGATGCCCGAGCACGGCGGCGTCGCGGTTCAGGTGTGGGTCGGCGCGGCCGACGGCACCGGCCGCAGACCGCTGACCGTGCACGCGCGGCCCGAGGACGACGCCGACCAGCCGTGGGTTCGCCACGCGACCGGCTTCGTCACCGAAGGGACCGGGGAAGCGGGCGCCGCGGCCGCCGGGCGGGCGCTGACGGCGTGGCCGCCGGCCGGCTCCGAACCCGTCGACCTCGACGGCTTCTACGACCGGCTGGCCGCCCTCGGCCTGGCCTACGGACCGGCGTTCCGCGGACTGCGCGGCGCCTGGCGCGCGGGCGGGGAAGTCTTCGCCGAGATCGCGCTCCCCGACGGCACGGACACCGGTTCCTTCCTCCTGCACCCGGCGCTGCTGGACGCGGCGCTGCACGCGATCGCGGCCGGCTCCCTCGTGGCCGGGGCGGACGGGCCGCTCCTGCCGTTCGCCTGGTCCGGGGTGTCGGTGCGCGCCACGGGAGCGTCCACCGTACGGGTCAGGCTGGCGCCTGCCGGCACGGACGCGGTGTCCCTGCTGGTGGCCGACGGCGCCGGCGAACCGGTGGCGTCCGTCGAGTCGCTGACACTGCGTCCGATGTCGGCCGAGCAGCTCCGCAAGCGCTCCGGTGACACGCTGTTCACCATCGAGCCGGCGCCGCTGACCCTGCCCTCCGGCGACCTGCCCTCCGGCGACGCGGAGGGGACGGCGGTCGTGTACGTCCCGGACATCGCCGCACTCGCCGGGGCCGACGGGTCGGCGCGGCCGGACGTGGTCGTGGTCCCGTGCCCCGACGGCCCGGAAGCGGCGACTGGGGCCGAGCGGGTCCGCGCGGTCACCACCGAGGTGCTGGGGCTGGTGCAGCGCTGGTGCGCCGAGGACCGGACCTCGCGTCTCGTGCTGGTGGCGCGCTGTGACGACCTCGCGCACGGCGCGGCGGGCGGACTGGTGCGCTCGGCCCAGGCGGAGAACCCCGGCCGGATCGTGCTGCTCGAAACCGACCGCCCGGCCGAGGCTGCCGCGCTCGTGCCCGGCGTCGTGCGGTCCGGCGAGCCCCACGTCGTCGTCCGCGAAGGGCAGGTCAGCGCACCGCGCCTGGCCCGCGCCGCCTCCCCGGCATCGCGAGACGCGGCCACCGGCCCCGCGGACGGGGCGGCCCCCGCGCTCGCCGCGGCCGTCGGCTCCGGCCTCGGCACCGTGCTGCTCACCGGCGCCTCCGGCGCCCTCGGCGGGACCCTCGCGCGTCACCTGGTGGCCGGACACGGCGTGCGCCGGCTGCTGCTCGTCAGCCGCCGTGGCCCACAGGCCCCGGGCGCCGCGGAGCTGAGGGACGAACTCGCGGCGCTCGGCGCCGAAGCGACGTGGGCCGCCTGCGACCTCGCCGACCGGGACGCCCTCGCCCGGCTGCTGGCCGCCAACCCGATCGACTGCGTCGTGCACACCGCCGGTGTGCTCGACGACGGCGTGATCGCCGCACTGACCCCGGAGCGCATGGCCGCCGTCCTCGCGCCCAAGGCCGACGCCGTGCTCCACCTGGACGAACTCACCGACGCGAACACGACGTTCGTACTGTTCTCCTCCGCCGCGGGCGTCTTCGGCAACCCCGGCCAGGGCAACTACGCCGCGGCCAACGCCTTCCTCGACGCCTTCGCCCGGCACCGCCGCGCCCAGGGGCGGCCCACGGTCTCGCTGGCGTGGGGCCTGTGGGAGCAGGAGGGCGCCATGGCCGACGCCCTGGACGACGCGGACAGGGCGCGGATGGCACGCTCCGGCGTCCTGCCGCTGTCCACCGAGGACGGCCTGCGGCTGTTCGACGCGGCGCTCGCCTCCGACCAACCCGTGCTCGTACCGGTCCGCCTCGACACCTCCGCCCTGCGCAACCGGGCGGCGGGATCCGTACCGGCCCTGCTGCGCGGACTCGTCCGCGTCCCCCTGCGCGGCACCGCCCAGCGCGCCGCCACCGGATCCCTGGCCGAACGCCTCGCCGGGCTGGCCGGAGACGAGCGCGACGAGGCCCTCCTGGAACTCGTACGGGCCGAGGTCGCCGCCGTGCTCGGGCACTCCTCGCCCCGGGCCGTCCAGCCCGCGCACGCCTTCCAGGACCTGGGCTTCGACTCGCTGACGGCCGTGGAGCTGCGCAACCGGCTGTCCACCGCCACCGGCCTGCGCCTGCCCGCCACCCTCGTCTTCGACCACCCCACCCCCTCCGCCCTCGCCCGGCACATCGGCACCGAACTCCTCGGCGAGCTCCCGGCCGCCACGGCCGGGGCCGCGACGCGGCCCTCCACGGGCTCCGCCGACGAGCCGATCGCCATCGTCGGCATGAGCTGCCGGCTGCCGGGCGGAGTGCGCTCGCCGGAGGACCTGTGGCGGCTGGTGGCCTCCGGCCGGGACGGCATCTCCCGGTTCCCGGACGACCGGGGCTGGGACGTCGACGGGCTCTACGACCCCGACCCCGAGCGCCTCGGCAAGACCTACGCCCGCGACGGCGGCTTCCTGCACGGGGCAGCCGAGTTCGACGCCGGCTTCTTCGGCATCAGCCCCCGCGAGGCCCTGGCGATGGACCCGCAGCAACGGCTGCTGCTGGAGGCGTCGTGGGAGGCGTTCGAACGCGCCGGGATCGACCCGGCGACGCTCCGGGGCAGCCGCACCGGCGTCTTCACCGGCCTGATGTACCACGACTACGGCCAGGGCCCGCGCGAACTGCCCGAGGGCGTCGAGGGCCTGCTCACCACCGGAGGCTCCGGCAGCGTCGCCTCCGGGCGCGTGTCCTACACCTTCGGCCTGGAGGGCCCCGCCGTCACGATCGACACGGCCTGCTCCTCGTCGCTCGTCGCCCTGCACCTGGCCGTCCAGGCCCTGCGGAGCGGCGAGTGCACGATGGCGCTGGCCGGTGGCGTCACGGTGATGGCAAGCCCGACGGTCTTCGTGGAGTTCAGCCGCCAGCGCGGTCTGGCGCCCGACGGCCGCTGCAAGGCGTTCGCGGCCGGTGCCGACGGCACGGGCTGGGGCGAAGGCGTCGGCATGCTCCTGGTGGAGCGCCTCAGCGACGCCGAGCGCAACGGGCACCGCGTGCTGGCCGTCGTGCGGGGGAGCGCGGTGAACCAGGACGGCGCGTCCAACGGTCTGACCGCGCCCAACGGACCCTCGCAGCAGCGGGTGATCCGGCAGGCGCTGGCGTCCGCCGGGCTCACACCGGCCGACGTGGACGCCGTCGAGGCCCACGGCACGGGGACGAAGCTGGGCGACCCGATCGAGGCGCAGGCGCTCCTCGCCACCTACGGGCAGGAACGGCCCGAAGGACAGCCGCTGTGGCTGGGCTCGCTGAAGTCCAACATCGGCCACACGCAGGCCGCCGCGGGCGTCGCCGGAGTGATCAAGATGGTCATGGCCATGCGCCACGGAGTCCTCCCGCGGACCCTGCACGTCGACGAGCCGACCCCGCACGTGGACTGGTCGGCCGGAGACGTCCGCCTGCTGACCGAGGCCGTCGACTGGCCGGAGACCGAGCGTCCGCGCCGGGCGGCCGTGTCGTCCTTCGGCGTCAGCGGTACCAACGCCCACACCATCATCGAGCAGGCCCCCGCGACCGAGGAACCGCCGCCGGCGTCCGGCTCCCGCGCGGCCGTGCCCTGGGTGCTCTCCGGCAGGACCGAAGCAGCGCTGCGGGCGCAGGCCGCCCGCCTCGCGTCCTTCCTGCACGACAACGACGGCGACGACAACGGCAGGGGCGGTGACGGCACGGCGGCCTGGTCGGCCGACACGGCCTACTCGCTGGCCACGACCAGGGCGGCCTTCGAACACCGCGCCGTGGCGGTCGCGCAGACCCCCGAGGAGCTCCGGCAGGCACTGGCCGCTTTCGCCGGCGGTGCCGCGCCGCGCGGCGTGGTGAGCGGTACCGCACGCACCGCCGGCAAGACCGTCTTCGTCTTCCCCGGGCAGGGGGCGCAGTGGGTGGGCATGGCCGCCGAACTGCTGGCGACCTCCCCGGTCTTCCGCGACCGGATCGAGGCCTGCGAGCGCGCCCTGGCACCACACGTGGACTGGTCGCTGACCGCGGTGCTGCGCGGCACGTCCGACGTCGAGCAGGACCGGGTCGACGTGCTGCAACCCGTGCTGTGGGCGATGACGATCGCCCTGGCCGAGCTGTGGCGCTCCTTCGGAGTGACCCCCCACGCGGTCGTCGGACACTCCCAGGGAGAAGTCTCCGCGGCCGTGATCGCCGGAGCGGTCGGCCTGGAGGACGGGGCGCGCATCGTGGTCCGGCGCAGCCTCGCGGTGCGCGAACTCCAGGGCCGCGGCGGTATGGCCTCGGTGACGCTCCCGGACGAGGAGGCGCGGGAACTGATCGGCCGGTGGGCCGGCCGCCTCGGCATCGGCGCCGTGAACGGGCCCGGGACCGTCGTGGTCTCCGGGGACACCGACGCCCTGGACGAACTGCTCGCGCACTGCGCACAGGAGGGCATCCAGGCCCGCAGGGTCGCCGTCGACTACGCCGCGCACTCGCCGCAGATCGAACGCGTCGAAGCCCAGGCGCGTGAGGGCTTCGTCGGCATCAGCCCGCTCTCCGGCTCCGTGCCCTTCTACTCCACGGTGACGGGCGGGAAGCTGGACCCGGACGAGCTCGGCTCCGGCTACTGGTACCGCAACATGCGGCAGACGGTGCGGTTCCACGACGCGATCCGGGCCGCTCTGGCCGACGGACACGACGTGTTCATCGAAGTCAGCCCGCACCCGGTCCAGTTGGCCGGCATCCAGGACACCATCGAGGCCGCCGGGGCGGACGCCGCGGTCGTACCGACGCTGCGCCGCCGCGACGGCGGACCAGACCGGCTGATGCTGTCCCTGGCCCAGGCACATGTGCACGGCGTCGGCATCGACTGGGACGCCGTCCTGCCGGGTGCGCGCCGCGTCGACCTCCCGACCTACGCGTTCCAGCACGAACGGTACTGGCTGGAGACGGGCGCCCCGGCCGGCGACGTACGAGCGGCCGGGCTGGACACCGCCCACCACCCGTTCCTGGGCGCGGCGGTGGAGCTGCCGGACGCCGGCGGCCACCTGCTGACCGGGCTGCTGTCCCTGCGGGCCCAGCCCTGGCTGGCCGACCACGCGGTGCTGGGCACGGTGCTGCTGCCGGGCACGGCCTTCGTGGAACTGGCCGCGCACGCCGCGGCCGAGACCGGCTGCGACCTGGTCGAGGAGCTCACCCTGCAGGCACCGCTGGTGCTGCCCGAGCACGTCGGCGTCGCGCTCCAGGTCCTCGTGGGCGCCCAGGACGACTCCGGCCGCCGCCCGCTGAGCGTGCACTCGCGAGCCGGGGACGGCCCCTGGATCCGTAACGCCACCGGCACCCTCGCCACCGGCGCAACCCCCTCCGGCACCGACCTGAGCAGCTGGCCCCCGGCCGACGCCCAGCCGGTGGACCTGGACGGCTTCTACGACCGTCTGGCGGACCTCGGGCTGAGCTACGGCCCCCTCTTCCAGGGGTTGCGCGCCGCCTGGCGCGGGTCCGACGCGGTCTACGCCGAACTCGCCGTCACCGACGAGACGCAGGCGGACGCGGGCGGGTTCGGCGTGCACCCGGCCCTGCTCGACTCCGCCCTGCACGCACTGGGCGCGGGCGGCCTCGTACCGGCCGCCGACGGGCCCCTGCTGCCCTTCGCATGGTCCCGCGTCACGCTGCACGGCACCGGAGCGACCGGCCTGCGGGTACGGCTCGCGCAGGCCGGCGGGGACACCGTACGGCTGGAGGCCGCCGACGGCACGGGCCGCCCGATCGTGTCGGTCGAGTCCTTGACGCTGCGTCCGGTGTCGGCCGAGCAACTGCGCACGGGCGCCCGGGACTCCCTGTTCACGGTGGAGTGGGCACCGCTCGCCGCCCCGGCCGACGCGCACGTCCCGGCCGTACGGGCCTACGACGACATCGCCGCCCTCCTCGCCGCCCCCGCAGCGGAGACCGGGGCGCAGGCGGACGCGGACGCCGTCGTCGTCCCCTGCCCGGCCGGGTCGGGCACCGACGCCGGACGGGTCCGGGACGTCCTCGCCGAGGTGCTGCGGCTGCTGCGGTGGTGGCTGGCCGAGGACCGGGCCCCCCGCCTGGTGCTGGTGACCCGGGGCGCGGTCGCCGCCGGCGACGACCCGGCGGCGGGCGACCCCGTGCAGGCGGCCGTGTGGGGCCTGGTCCGGTCGGCACAGTCGGAGAACCCGGACCGCATCGTCCTCCTCGACGCCGACGGGAACGCCGGCGGGATCCCTGACGGAAGCGCCGACGGGAACGCCGGAGGGACCGCCGCTGGGAATCCCGACCGAAGCGCCGGCGGGAACGCCTATGGGAATCCCGACGGAAGCGCCGGCGAGGAGTGGATCGCGGCGACGGTCGTCCCCCGGCTCATCGCCTCCGGGGAGCCGCAGGCGGCACTGCGCGGCGACGCGCTCCTGCTGCCCCGGCTCGCCAGGCCCGCCGCCGACGCCCCGCGGGCCACCCCGGACTTCGGGACCGGCACGGTGCTCCTGACCGGCGCGTCCGGCGCCCTGGGCGGACTCGTCGCCCGGCACCTCGTCGCCGAGCACGGCGTACGCAGCCTGCTGCTGATGAGCCGGCGCGGCGCGGACGCCGAGGGTGCGGCCGAGCTCCGCGCGGAACTGACCGCCGCGGGTGCCGAGGTGAGCTGGGCGGCCTGCGACGTGGCCGACCGGGACGCCCTCGCCGAAGTGCTGTCGGATACGCCGGTGACGGCCGTGGTCCACACGGCCGGCGTTCTCGACGACGGCGTGATCGGTTCGCTCACCCCGGAGCGCCTGGAGACCGTGCTGCGCCCCAAGGTCGACGCGGTGCTGAACCTGCACGAGCTGGCGGGCGACGTCTCGGCGTTCGTGGTCTTCTCCTCCCTCGCCGGTACGCTCGGCACCCCCGGCCAGGCCAACTACGCCGCGGCCAACGCCTTCCTGGACGCCTTCGCCGGGCACCGCCGGGCCCAGGGGCTGCCCGCGGTGTCGCTGCCGTGGGGCCTGTGGCAGCGCACCGGCACCATGACCGGGGACCTCGGCGGCGCCGACCGCACCCGGCTCGCCCGCGGCGGTGTGCTGCCGCTGTCCGACGAGGACGGCCTGGAACTCCTCGACGCCGCGCTCGCGCTGCGGGAGCCCCTGGTGGTGGCGGCACGGCTGGACCTCGCCGCCCTGCGGAACGCGACCGCCCCGGTGCCGCCGTTGCTCAGGGCGCTCGTCGGTGGCCGGCAGCGGCGCATGGACCGGGCGGCCCCCGTGCCGCTGGCGCAGCGGATCGCGGGCCTGCCCGAGGGCGAGCGCGAGGAGGCCGTACTGGACCTCGTCCGGTCCGAGGTCGCCGCCGTCCTCGGACACAGCTCGGCCAAGGCCGTCCAACCCGACCAGGCCTTCGGTGACCTGGGCTTCGACTCGCTGACCGCGGTGGAGCTCCGCAACCGGATGAACAGGGCCACCGGCCTGCGACTGCCCGCGACGCTCGTCTTCGACCACCCGACGCCCGCGGCGCTCGCGCAGCGGGTGCTGAAGGACCTCCCTGGTGGCACGGCCCAGACGGCGCCGGTCTTCGACGAGCTCGACCGCCTCGCCGCCGCCCTCGACGGCGCCGGAGCGGACGGCGTCGACAACATCACCCGAACCAAGATCAACATGCGTCTCCAGGCGCTGCTCGCCCGCTGGAACGGGAACGAGCCGGCCGATCCAGGAGACGCGGGCGGAGCCGAGAACGAGGACGACCTCAGCTCGGCGAGCGACGAGGAGCTGTACGACCTCCTCGACGACGAACTCGGCATCTCCTGAACTGCGCAGGCCAAAGGGGGCGGACAACACCGATGACGAACGAAGACAAGCTCCGGGAGTACCTCAGGCGGGCCACCGCCGACCTGCGCCAGGCCCGGCGGCGCGTGCGCGAGCTGGAGGCCCGCGACCAGGAGCCGATCGCCATCGTGGGCATGAGCTGCCGGTTCCCCGGCGGCGTCGGCTCCCCCGAGGAGCTGTGGCGGCTGCTGGCCGAGGGCACGGACGCCATCTCGCAGTTCCCCGAGGACCGCGGCTGGGACGTCGACGCGCTCTACGACCCCGACCCCGAGCGGCCCGGCAAGGTCTACACCCGGCAGGGCGGCTTCCTCCGCGACGCGGCGGACTTCGACGCGGACTTCTTCGGGATCTCGCCGCGCGAGGCACTGGCCATGGACCCGCAGCAGCGGCTGCTGCTGGAGACCGCCTGGGAGGCCTTCGAACACGCGGGCATCGACCCCGCCGGCCTCAAGGGCAGCCGCACCGGCGTCTTCACCGGCCTGATGTACCACGACTACGGCTTCACGCCCGGCGCCCTCCCCGAAGGCGTCGAGGGGCTGATGAGCACCGGCAACTCCGGCAGCGTCGCCTCCGGGCGCATCGCCTACACCTTCGGCTTCGAGGGCCCCGCGGTGACCGTCGACACCGCCTGCTCGTCCTCGCTCGTCGCCCTGCACCTCGCCGTGCGGGCGCTGCGGGGCGGCGAGTGCTCCATGGCGCTCGCCGGCGGCGTGACCGTCATGGCGGCCCCGAGCGCGTTCGTCGAGTTCAGCCGCCAGCGCGGGCTGGCCCCCGACGGCCGCTGCAAGTCCTTCGCGGCGGCCGCGGACGGCGCGTCCTGGTCCGAAGGCGCCGGCCTGCTCCTCGTGGAGCGGCTGCGGGACGCCCGCAGGCTCGGCCACAAGGTCCTCGCGGTCGTCCGGGGCAGCGCCGTCAACCAGGACGGCGCGTCCAACGGCCTGACCGCGCCGAACGGCCCCTCGCAGCAGCGCGTGATCCTCGAAGCGCTGGCCGGCGCCCAGTTGTCCGCCGAGGAGGTCGACGCCGTCGAAGCGCACGGCACGGGCACGAACCTCGGCGACCCGATCGAGGCGCAGGCGCTGCTCGCGACCTACGGCCAGCAGCGCGAACGGCCGCTCCTCCTCGGCTCGCTGAAGTCCAACCTCGGCCACACACAGGCCGCCGCGGGCGTCGCGGGCGTGATGAAGATGGTGCTGGCGATGCAGCACGGCCTGCTGCCGCAGACGCTCCATGTCGACCGGCCGACCCCGCAGGTCGACTGGACGGCCGGCTCGGTCGAGCTGCTGACCGAGGCGACCGCCTGGCCGGAGACCGACCACCCCCGCCGAGCCGGGATCTCCTCGTTCGGGATCAGCGGCACCAACGCGCACATCATCCTTGAGCAGGCGCCCGAACCGGAGCCGGAGGACCCGGCCGGGGAACTGAGGCCGGCCCGGACCACCGTGGTGCCGTGGGTCCTCTCCGCGAAGAGCGGGGACGCGCTGCGGGAGCAGGCCCGACGACTGCTGTCGTCCGTGGACCTCACGGCCGCGTCACCGGCCGACGTCGGCTTCTCACTGGCGGCCACCCGCTCGGCGCTGGAGCACCGGGCGGCGGTCGTCGGCGCCGACGCGGAAGAGCTGCGTGCGGGGCTGACCGCCCTCGCGGCCGGGGAACCGGCGGCGAACGTCGTCGCCGGACGCGTTCACTCGGCGGGCAAGGTCGGGTTCCTGTTCTCGGGTCAGGGTTCGCAGCGGCTGGGGATGGGGCGCGAACTCTACGACACGTTCCCGGTGTTCGCGGCGGCGTATGACGAGGTGT
>NZ_BMTD01000041.1 GCF_014649495.1 Streptomyces filipinensis
GCGTGAGGGAAACGCCCGGTTACATTCCGAACCCGGAAGCTAAGCCTCACAGCGCCGATGGTACTGCAGGGGGGACCCTGTGGGAGAGTAGGACGCCGCCGAACTCCTTTTACAGCTCCGGCTCTTGGGCACTGCCCAGGGGCCGGAGCTTTTTTGCGTTGAGGTAGGGTCAGGGGGCATCGTTGGCTCGTTTCGCACAGGAGGCCCCCGGGTGGAGGTCCAGGAGACCCGTGTCCAGACAGACCGGGTCCTCACCATCCCCAACATCCTCAGCATGGCACGGCTCGTCGGCGTACCCGTCTTCCTGTGGTTGATCCTCAGGCCCGAGTTCGGGGGCCCGAAGAGCGACGGCTGGGCTCTTCTCGTGCTGGCTTTCAGCGGGATCAGTGACTATCTGGACGGCAAGCTCGCCCGGCGTTGGAACCAGATCAGCAACCTCGGCCGGCTCCTCGATCCCGCTGCCGACCGGCTGTACGTACTGTCCACGCTGGTCGGCCTCACCTGGCGGGAGATCCTCCCGGTCTGGCTGACCGCCCTCCTCCTGGCGCGAGAGCTGATGCTCCTGGTGATGGTGGGCATCCTCCGCCGGCACGGGTATCCGCCGCCACAGGTGAACTTCCTCGGCAAGGCCGCCACCTTCAACTTGATGTACGCCTTCCCGCTGCTGCTCCTCAGCGACGGCAGCACCTGGATCGCGTCAGTCGCCTCTGTTTTCGGATGGGCGTTCGCTGGTTGGGGTACAACCCTCTACTGGTGGGCAGGAGTGCTCTACGTGGTACAGGTCCGCCGTTTGGTTCGGGCGGACGCCATGGCCGATTGAGCTCGGCGATTGTCCGGACGTTTACGCCTCGATGGCCCGCGGTGGAAAAGTGCGGGACAATCTGGACGGGTGAAGTCGGCTAGACCGTCGTCTCTTGGAGGAGGACGCTTCCGACATGAAGGCCGTCGTGATGGCCGGGGGCGAAGGCACCCGCCTGCGCCCCATGACCTCTAGCATGCCCAAGCCGCTCCTGCCCGTGGCCAACCGCCCGATCATGGAGCATGTGCTACGGCTGCTCAAAAGGCACGGGCTCACCGAGACCGTGGTCACCGTTCAGTTCCTGGCGTCGCTCGTCAAGAACTACTTCGGTGACGGTGAAGAGCTCGGAATGGAGCTCACCTATGCCAATGAGGAGAAGCCACTCGGTACCGCCGGAAGCGTCAAGAACGCCGAAGAGGCGTTGAAGGACGATGCCTTCCTCGTCATCTCCGGTGATGCCCTGACCGACTTCGACCTCACCGAGCTGATCAATTTCCACAAGGAGAAGGGCGCGCTGGTCACGGTCTGTCTGACCCGGGTGCCCAATCCGCTGGAGTTCGGCATCACCATCGTCGACGAGGAAGGCAAGGTCGAGCGCTTCCTGGAGAAGCCGACCTGGGGGCAGGTCTTCTCCGACACGGTCAACACGGGCATCTATGTGATGGAGCCCGAGGTGTTCAGCTACGTCGAACCCGATGTTCCGGTCGACTGGTCCGGCGACGTCTTCCCGCAGTTGATGAAGGAAGGCAAGCCGATCTACGGCTATGTCGCCGAAGGCTACTGGGAGGACGTCGGCACCCACGAGAGCTACGTGAAGGCTCAGGCCGACGTGCTCGAAGCCAAGGTCAACGTCGACATCGACGGCTTCGAGATCTCCCCCGGTGTGTGGGTGGCGGAAGGCGCAGAGGTACATCCCGACGCCGTACTGCGCGGACCGCTGTACATCGGCGACTACGCGAAGGTCGAGGCCGGCGCGGAAATCCGCGAGCACACGGTCGTCGGCTCGAACGTCGTCGTCAAGAGCGGGGCCTTCCTGCACAAGGCCGTCGTGCACGACAACGTGTACGTGGGGCAGCACAGCAATCTGCGCGGCTGTGTCGTCGGCAAGAACACCGACATCATGCGTGCCGCGCGGATCGAGGACGGCGCGGTCATCGGCGACGAGTGCCTGATCGGCGAGGAATCGATTGTTCAGGGCAACGTCCGCGTCTATCCGTTCAAGACCATCGAGGCCGGTGCCTTCGTCAACACCTCCGTCATCTGGGAGTCCAGAGGGCAGGCCCATCTGTTCGGTGCCCGGGGTGTGTCCGGAATCCTGAACGTGGAGATCACGCCGGAACTGGCCGTGCGGCTGGCCGGCGCCTACGCCACGACGCTGAAGAAGGGCTCCACGGTCACCACGGCCCGCGACCACTCCCGAGGTGCCCGGGCGCTCAAGCGGGCGGTGATCTCGGCGCTGCAGGCCAGCGCCATCGACGTACGCGACCTGGAGAACGTGCCGCTGCCCGTGGCCCGGCAGCAGACCGCGCGGGGCAGTGCCGGCGGCATCATGATCCGGACCTCGCCCGGTGTGCCGGACTCGGTCGACATCATGTTCTTCGACGGCAACGGTGCCGACCTGTCGCAGGGCAGCCAGCGCAAGCTGGACCGGGTGTTCGCGCGACAGGAGTACCGGCGGGCGTTCCCCGGTGAGATCGGCGACCTGTACTTCCCGGCGAGTGTCTTCGACTCGTACACCGGGTCGCTGCTGCGGAACGTCGACACGACCGGGATCGCCGAGTCCGGTCTGAAAGTCGTCGTCGACGCGTCCAACGGCAGCGCCGGGCTCGTGCTGCCGAGCCTGCTCGGCAAGCTCGGTGTGGACTCCCTGACGATCAATCCCGGTCTCGACGAGTCCCGGCCCACGGAGACGGCCGAGATGCGGCGCAACGGTCTGGTGCGGCTCGGCGAGATAGTGGCGTCCTCGGGGGCCGCGTTCGGTGTCCGGTTCGACCCCGTGGGCGAGCGGCTGTCGCTCGTGGACGAGAAGGGCCGGATCATCGAGGACGACCGTGCGCTGCTGGTGATGCTGGACCTGGTGGCCGCTGAGCGGCGCAGCGGGCGCGTGGCGCTGCCGGTGACCACGACCCGGATCGCCGAGCAGGTGGCGGCCTACCACGGCACCCAGGTCGAGTGGACGACGACCTCGCCCGACGACCTCACGCGCGTGGGTGGCGAGGAGGGCACCATCTTCGGCGGTGACGGCAAGGGCGGGTTCATCGTCCCCGAATTCAGCAGCGTCTACGACGGCACGGCGGCCTTCGTACGGCTGATCGGGCTGGTCGCGCGCACGCAGCTCACGCTGAGCCAGATCGACGCGCGGATCCCGCGGGCGCATGTCCTCAAGCGGGACCTGGCCACACCGTGGGCGGTCAAGGGTCTGGTCATGCGGCGGGTGGTCGAGGCGGCCGGCGATCGCTTTGTCGACACGACCGATGGTGTGCGGGTCGTGGAGACGGACGGGCGCTGGGTGATGGTGCTGCCCGACCCGGCCGAGGCCGTCACCCATCTGTGGGCCGAGGGGCCCGACGACGCCTCGGCGCAGGCCCTGCTGGATGAGTGGGCAGCCGTCGTGGACAGCGCCGGGCGGTAAGGCGGGGCACGTCACCGGACGGCAAAACCCACGCACGCGCGCGTGCCGGACAAGTGTCCCCAAGGGGGCCTGTCCGGCACGCCGGTGGGGCCATTCGGCGGTACTGGGCGCGACATGCGACGATGTGCGGCATGCCGCAGCAACCCCCCGTTCGGAGCAGCCCGGCGCGGCCGCAGCGCCCGGACGCCTCCATGTCGTTGATCACCAACGTCATGGACCACAGCCTCGACGACGGGTATGCCGAGGCCGCCGCCCGGAAGAAGTCCCAGGGCGAGGGCGGGCTGCCCAGGACCCTGCGGGCGAAGCTGGGCCTTGCGGCGGGGCTCGTCCTCGCGGCGCTGGTCGTGACCGTCGGGGCGGCCCAGACGCGGGCGGCGGCGCCCGTGGTGGCGAAGGAGCACCAGGAGCTGATCGGCCGCATCGACAGCGAGACCGCGGCCGCGGACAAGCTGGAGGGAACCGTCGACGAGCTTCGGGACGAGGTCGGTGCACGCCAGCGGGCGGCGCTGAAGTCGAGTGGCGGCAGCGCGCGGGCGGACCTGGTGGACGTGCTGTCGGGTGCCACCGCGGTCCATGGGCCGGGGGTCAAGCTCGTCGTGAACGACGCCAAGGAGGCCAGCTCCGGCGGTGACGGCACGAACCCCCGGGAGACCTCGGGGTTCTCCGACACCGGGCGTGTGCGTGACCGGGACATGCAGCGCGTGGTCAACGGGCTGTGGGAGTCGGGCGCGGAGGCCGTCTCCGTCAATGGGCAGCGGCTGACCGCGCTGTCCGCGATAAGGGCCGCGGGGGACGCGATACTGGTCGACAACAGGCCGCTGGTGCCGCCGTACACCGTGCTGGCGGTGGGAGACGGGAGCAGGTTGGGCGACGCGTTCCAGAACAGCGCCGACGGCTTGTACCTGCATGCGCTGGAGCAGGACTTCGGTATCCGCGCCACCATCTCCACCGAGGGTGACCTGCGGTTGCCCGCCGCCCCGAGTGTGATCGTACGTATAGCGCAGCCGAGCACCGAGAAGACTGAGAAGGGCACATCGTGATCGCCGTACTGGGCCTCGTCGTGGGAGTCGTGGCCGGCCTGTTGGTCCGGCCCGAGGTTCCGGCGGTCGTCGAGCCTTATCTGCCGATTGCCGTCGTGGCGGCGCTGGACGCCGTGTTCGGTGGCGTGCGGGCCATGCTCGACGGCATCTTCGACGACAAGGTCTTCGTGGTGTCGTTCCTGTCGAACGTCGTCGTCGCCGCCCTGATCGTCTTCCTCGGTGACAAGTTGGGCGTCGGTGCGCAGCTGTCCACGGGTGTCGTCGTGGTGCTCGGTATCCGGATCTTCTCCAACGCCGCGGCGATCCGGCGGCACGTGTTCCGGGCGTGAGATCGATGAGCGAACAGAACGAGCACAACGAGCAGCCGGAGAACCGGGATAAGTCAGATATTCCGGGCGGTCCGGACAGGCCTGAGAACAGGCTGCGCAAGGAGCTGCCCGAGGAGGTGCCCGCGCGGGCACCGGGGCCGGCGCCCGAGCCGGCGGCGCAGGAGTCGCTGACCGGCCGGCAGCGGCTGGTCAAGGGGCTGTGGCCGCCGCGGGTCACCCGGGCCCAACTCATCGTCGCCCTGCTGCTGTTCGGCCTGGGCTTCGGCCTGGCGGTGCAGGTGGCGTCCAACAGTGACAGCGACAGCGCGCTGCGCGGCGCACGCCAGGAAGATCTTGTTCGCATCCTCGATGAACTGGATTCGCGCACTCAGCGTCTTGATGACGAGAAGCAGGGACTCGAAAAACAGCGCCAGGAACTGCAGAGCAGCTCAGACCAGGCCGCGGAGGCCCGCAAGCAGACGGCCGAGAAGGAGAAGCAACTCGGCATTCTGGCGGGCACCGTGGCGGCGCAGGGTCCCGGCATCACGATGACGATCGAGGACACGAAGGGGACGGTCAAGGCGGACATGCTGCTCGACGCGATCCAGGAGTTGCGCGCGGCCGGTGCGGAGGCGATCCAGGTCAACGGGGTACGGGTGGTGGCGGGCAGCTACTTCACGGACTCCGGCAAGAGTGTCGCCGTCGACGGGAACAAGATCAACGCTCCCTATCGTTTCAAGGTCATCGGCAAGCCGCAGGACCTGGAGCCGGCGTTGAACATCCCGGGCGGCGTGGTGCAGACGCTGGAGAAGGAGCAGGCCACGGCTACCGTCGAGCAGTCGGACAAGATCGTTGTCGACGCCTTGCGACAGGCGAAGCGGCCTGACTACGCTCGGTCGTCCTCGCAGTGAACCGGTGGTGCATGGGGGACGTCCGGCAGGGGCATGAGGTTGCGGGGGGTCGGCGCACCGAAGGGGTGGCGCGTGGTGGAAACTGTCTGGTGGATACGGACGTTGTGAGAATGTCCGGCTCGGCCGGTGTAGGCAATCAGGGTTCGTCCTGCCCCACGGGCGGGTCTGTTTCGGTCAAGGGGAATCGCCCGTGAAGTTGTTTGCGAAGTTGTTCGGCAAGAGCGCACGAGAGGGCAGCGGCAACGCGACCGCCCGGCATCGCGCACAGCCTGACGCGGAGGGCCAGCGCCCGCTGTTCCGGGACCAGGTCGCTGGTCCGGGCGGTGACATTTCCGGAGGTCAGAACGGGGCGTCGGTTGACCCTGCCCAGTCCGGCGGCATAGGTTTCGGGCAACCGTCAGCCTCAGGTGCGGGCGGGGGACACGCCCCCGGTCCGTACGCGTCCAACGCCCCTGCGGGGCAGCCGCAGCAGGAGGATCCGTCCATGTCGGCCCTGGTGTGTACGAGGTGCGGTAACCGCAATGCGGAGAACGCGCGCTTCTGCTCCAACTGTGGTGCGCCGCTGCGCCCGGGAGTGGCGCCGGAGCGTGCCTCCGAGACGACGTCCACGATCTCGATCTCCGGTCTCGAGGCCTACGACGCCGAGGTGACCGGTCAGACGCAGATGCCGATGCTGTCGCCGGAGGCGCAGGCCGCGGTGGACGCGCTGCCGCTGGGTTCGGCGCTGCTGGTGGTGCGCCGGGGACCGAACTCGGGCAGTCGCTTCCTGTTGGACAGCGACCTGACCACGGCCGGCCGGCACCCGCAGAGCGACATCTTCCTGGACGACGTCACGGTCTCGCGCCGGCACGTGGAGTTCCGGCGCTCGCCGGACGGCTCGTTCACCGTGGCGGACGTGGGCAGTCTGAACGGCACGTACGTCAACCGCGAGCGGATCGACCAGGTCGCGCTGTCGAACGGTGACGAGGTGCAGATCGGCAAGTACCGGCTGGTGTTCTACGCGAGCCGGCAGGGCATCTGACCCGCCCCCGGACCGGCGTCCGGGAGGATTCCCAGGGAAGGTCCATGCTTCAAACACCGAGCGGCGGTGCCGGAAGCGGTACCGCCGCCAGGGACAGGCTGATGAGCATCGGCACGGTGCTGAACGTGCTGCGCGACGAGTTTCCCGAAGTCACCATCTCCAAGATCCGCTTTTTGGAGTCCGAGGGGCTCATCGAGCCGCAGCGGACCCCGTCGGGGTACCGCAAGTTCAGCGCCGGGGATGTCGAACGCCTGGCTCATGTGCTGAGGATGCAGCGGGACCACTATCTGCCGCTCAAGGTGATCCGTGAGCGGCTGGACGCGATAGAGCGGGGCGAGGCCGTCCCGCCGCCCGTCGTGGGGCGTCAGCGCACCGCGGAGGACGTCGCCGAGCCGCCCGGGGAGCGTACGGTGGCCCGCGTGGGCAAGGACGAGCTGCTGGCGGCCGCGGAGATCGACGAGGGCGCTCTGAAGGAGTGGGAGTCGTACGGCCTCATCGCTCCCCTGGAGGGCGGGGTGTACGACGCCGAGGCCGTCACCGTGGCCTCCCTCGTCGCCGAGCTGGGCCGGTTCGGGATCGAGCCGCGCCACCTTCGGGTGATGAAGGCCGCCGCCGACCGCGAGGCCGGGCTCGTCGACCAGGTGGTCGCCCCGCTCAAGCGCCATCGCAACCCGCAGACCAGGGCGCATGCCGAGGCCCGTGCGAAAGAGCTGGCGGCGCTCACCGTGAAGCTGCACGCGGCACTGGTGCAGACCGCTCTGGGCGTGCGGCTGCCCTGAGGGCCGGCGGGGTTCGGAGTGCCGGATCGGCCACCTGTTCCCGGCCCGACTACCCAAACATCCCGGGCACGGCCTAGGGTTGCTGTGTGAACGAGCTCGATGTCGTAGGTGTCCGGGTCGAAATGCCCTCCAACCAACCGATCGTGCTCCTGCGCGAAGTGGGAGGCGACCGTTACCTCCCCATCTGGATCGGGCCGGGGGAGGCGACGGCGATCGCCTTCGCCCAGCAGGGCATGGCCCCCGCCAGGCCGCTGACCCACGACCTGTTCAAGGACGTGCTGGAGGCCGTCGGCCAGGAGCTGACCGAAGTACGCATCACCGATCTGCGGGAAGGCGTCTTCTACGCGGAGCTGGTCTTCGCCAGCGGCGTCGAGGTCAGCGCCCGCCCCTCCGATGCCATAGCGCTGGCCCTGCGCACCGGCACGCCGATCTATGGCAGCGACACGGTGCTGGACGACGCCGGTATCGCGATTCCGGACGAGCAGGAGGACGAGGTGGAGAAGTTCCGCGAGTTCCTCGACCAGATCTCGCCCGAGGACTTCGGCACCAGCAGCCAGTGATCGCGAGGGGCCGGCCGGTGCCGGCCCTGGTGAGGCGGGCATGTGCCACCGGCCAGTAAGGGCGTCCTACGGCCTCCCCCGAGAGCATTCGGCTAGCCTTTCCCCGCGGTGGGACACGGGAAACCACTCCTAGGGTGATTATCACTCGGCGTGCCGAGTGTGGCGATCGTTGACGCACCCCTGGTGACTGCCTACCGTCGTGAGGGCAGGTCAAGGACGGAGGTCGGCGTGAGAACCAGCGGCGACGGTACGGCTGGGGGTGCCCCCGTGCGCGGTTTCGGGGAGAGCGGTCCGTACCCGGTTCACAGCAGCGCGGTGGATCACGCTCCGCAACGGCCGACGGCAGTGCCGAACGGCGGAGGGGCGGCGTCCATGACGTCGGAAGAGATCGGTTACCGCGGGCCGACGGCCTGTGCGGCGGCGGGGATCACCTACCGGCAGCTCGACTACTGGGCGCGCACCGGTCTGGTCGAGCCGAGCGTGCGGCCCGCCTACGGGTCGGGCACCCAGCGGCTGTACAGCTTCCGGGACGTGGTCGTCCTGAAGATCGTGAAGCGGTTCCTGGACACCGGGGTCTCGCTGCAGAACATCCGCACGGCCGTGCAGCACCTCAGGGAACGCGGTTTCCGCGATCTGGAGCGGATGACCTTGATGAGCGACGGTGCCACGGTCTACGAGTGCACCTCGCCCGACGAGGTCCACGCCCTGCTCCAGGGAGGTCAGGGCATCTTCGGCATCGCCGTCGGGGTGGTGTGGCGGGACGTGGAAAGCGCACTCTCCCAGCTGCACGGCGAGCGCATCGACACGGGCGAGACCCTCGTCGGGAACAACCCCGCGGACGAGCTGGCGCGGCGCCGCAACCGGGCGGTCTGACCTCCGGGCTCACCGGGCACCCTCCAGCACCACGGCGTTGTCAGTGCCGTGGTGCAGCATCGGAGATGTGAGAAACGCGCCCACGATCCTGCATCTCGACATGGATGCCTTCTACGCCTCGGTGGAGCAGGCATCCAAGCCGAGCCTGCGCGGGAAGGCGGTCGTCGTGGGCGGCCTCGGGCCACGCGGAGTGGTGGCCACGGCGTCGTACGAGGCGCGGGTCTTCGGGGTGCACTCGGCGATGCCCATGGCCCAGGCCCGCCGGCTGGCGCCCAATGCCGCCTATCTGGTGCCGCGCTTCAGCGTGTACCGGTCCATCAGCGAGCAGGTGATGGCGCTGCTGCGGGAGCTGTCACCGCTGGTGGAGCCGCTCAGCCTGGACGAGGCGTTCGTGGACCTGGAGGCCGGTGGGACGGCCGGGGACGCGGAGTCGGCGCGGCTGGCCGGGACCAAGCTGCGCGCGGACATCCGGGCGGTCACCGGACTCACCGGGTCGGTGGGGCTCGCGGCCTCCAAGATGCTCGCCAAGATCGCCTCCGAGCAGGCCAAGCCGGACGGTCTGGTGCTCATCGAGCCGGGGTCGGAGCGGGCGCTGCTGGGGCCGATGCCGGTGCGGACCCTGCCGGGGGTCGGGCCGGCCACGGGGGACCATCTGCGCAGAGCCGGGATCACGACCGTCGGGGAGCTGGCCGAGGCGGGCGAGGACGAACTGGTCCGGCTGCTGGGCAAGGCCCACGGGCACGCGCTGTACGCCATGGCGCTGGCCCGGGACGAGCGGCCCGTGGTGGCCGAGCGCGAGGCGAAGTCCGTGTCGGTCGAGGACACCTACGACGTGGACATCCACGACCGGCTGCGCATCGGCCTGGAGGTGCAGCGGCTCGCCGACCGCTGTGTGCGGCGGCTGCGCGAGGCCGGGCTGTCGGGGCGCACCATCGTGCTGAAGGTGCGCAGGTACGACTTCTCGACCCTGACCCGCTCCGAGACGCTCAGAGGGCCCACGGACGATCCGGCGGTCGTACGGGAGGCGGCCGCCCGGCTGCTGGACTCGGTGGACACCACGGGCGGGGTACGGCTGCTGGGCGTGGGGGTGTCCGGGCTCGCCGACTACACCCAGGAGGACCTGTTCGCGCAGGCGTTGCCCTCGCGGGCGGCGGAGGTGCCGGAGGAGGCCGTGGCCGAGGCCGTCGTGGAGCGGCCCGAGCCTGTCGAACGGCACTGGCGTGCCGGGCAGGATGCGCGGCACGCCGAGTACGGGCACGGGTGGGTGCAGGGCAGTGGGCTGGGGCGGGTGACCGTGCGGTTCGAGACACCGCAGTCCCCTCCGGGGCGGGTGCGGACGTTCTCTGTCGACGATCCCGCGCTGGAGCAGGCTGATCCGCTGCCGTTGGTGACGGGTCCCTCCGATCCGCCAGCGGCGGTTGCGCCGGCCGGGGCTCAGGCCTCCTCCGAGCCCGCCAGCTTGCCGAAGTCGTGGTCGGGGACGGCGGGGGGTGGGGCCACGTCCAGGCCGTAGTGGTGGTAGAGCTGGAGTTCCTGCTCGGGGGAGAGGTGGCGGCCGACGCCGAAGTCGGGGGCGTCCTTGATCAGGGAGCGGTCGAAGGGGACGTGGAGGGAGCCTTCGACCAGTTCGCTGGGCTCCAGGGGGACGAAGGCGTCCCGGGAGAACAGGCCGGTGCGTATGGCCGCCCACTCGGGCACGCCGGTCGCGTCGTCGAGGTAGACCTCGTCGATGGTGCCGATCTTGGTGCCAGTGCGGTCGAACGCCTTGCGGCCGATCAGGTTGCGCGGATCGATCTCGGTCTGCACGGTCCCTCTCCCTCCACTTGGTCGCAACTCATCCGTAAGCACTACGAAAGAGCACATTCAAGGAGGCGGCCACTCGAAGGCTCGGGCGTTGACCTCGCTGGTAGGCTGACAGCGGCTGCTGACCCCGTGCGGGAGAGTCCTCCGACCACCTCGGAGGCGCCGAAGGAGCAAATCCTCCCCGGAATCTCTCAGGCTCACGTACCGCACGGACGAGGTCACTCTGGAAAGCAGGGCGGGTGTCGACGGCTTCCGCTCTCACCGACGGTGAAAGCCGGGGCTCTCGGGCACCCGGTGAAGCTCTCAGGTTGAGATGACAGAGGGGGAGGCCGTCCGGGCACCCGCGCCGTGGTGCCCTTCGAAGGTCGCGTCAGACCAGGAGGCCTCCGCAATGACCGCCCACCGCATTCCGCTCTCGGAACTCGAAGCGGGTATCCCCTTCGAGCAGCGCCACATCGGGCCCGACCAGGAGGCGCGGGCCAAGATGCTCGCGCACGTCGGCTACGGTTCCCTCGACGAGCTGACCGCCGCCGCGGTCCCGGATGTGATCAAGAACGCCGACGCCCTCGACCTGCCGGGCGCCCGCACCGAGGCCGAGGTCCTCGCCGAGCTGCGCTCGCTCGCCGACCGCAACCAGGTCCTGGACTCCATGATCGGCCTGGGCTACTACGGCACGTTCACCCCGCCGGTCATCCTGCGCAACGTCATGGAGAACCCGGCCTGGTACACGGCCTACACGCCGTACCAGCCGGAGATCTCCCAGGGGCGGCTGGAAGCCCTGCTGAACTTCCAGACCGTGGTCGCCGACCTCACGGGTCTGCCCACCTCCGGCGCCTCGCTGCTCGACGAGGGCACGGCCGCCGCCGAGGCGATGGCCCTGTCCCGCCGCATGGGCAGGAACAAGAAGGGTCTGTTCCTGATCGACGCGGACGCGCTGCCGCAGACCATCGCCGTCATCGAGACGCGCGCGGAGCCGACCGGTGTGGAGGTCGTCGTCGCCGACCTCAGCGAGGGCATTCCGGCCGAGATCGCCGAGCGCGAGATCAACGGCGTGCTGCTCCAGTACCCGGGCGCCTCCGGTGCCGTACGGGACATCAAGCCGGTCATCGACCAGGCGCACGAGCTGGGCGCCCTGGTCACCGTGGCCGCCGACCTGCTCGCGCTGACGCTGCTGACCTCGCCGGGCGAGCTGGGCGCGGACATCGCCGTCGGTACGACCCAGCGTTTCGGTGTCCCGATGGGCTTCGGCGGTCCGCACGCGGGCTACATGGCCGTGCACGAGAAGTTCGCGCGCAGCCTGCCCGGCCGCCTGGTCGGCGTCTCGGTCGACGCGGACGGCAACAAGGCCTACCGGCTCGCGCTGCAGACCCGTGAGCAGCACATCCGCCGGGAGAAGGCCACCAGCAACATCTGCACGGCGCAGGTGCTGCTCGCTGTGATGGCCGGCATGTACGCCGTCTACCACGGGCCGGAGGGCCTGCGGGCCATCGCCCGGCGCACGCACCGGTACGCCACGATCCTCGCCGCGGGCCTGAAGGCCGGCGGTGTCGAGATCGTCCACGGCGCCTACTTCGACACCCTCACCGCGCGTGTGCCCGGCAGGGCCGCCGAGGTCGTGGACGCCGCCCGGGCGGGCGGCGTCAACCTGCGGCTCGTCGACGCCGACCACGTCTCCCTCGCCTGTGACGAGACGACCAAGCGGGCTCAGCTGGCCGCCGTCTTCTCCGCCTTCGGTGTCGAGGGCGACATCGAGGCCCTCGACACGAGCGCCGAGGACACCCTCCCCGAGGCGCTGCTGCGCACCGACGTCTACCTGACCCACCCGGTCTTCCACCAGCACCGCTCCGAGACCGCGATGCTGCGCTACCTGCGCAGGCTTGCCGACCGGGACTACGCGCTCGACCGCGGCATGATCCCGCTGGGCTCCTGCACCATGAAGCTCAACGCGACCACGGAGATGGAGCCGGTCACCTGGCCCGAGTTCGGCCAGCTGCACCCCTTCGCGCCCGCCGAGCAGGTCGGGGGCTACCTCACGCTCATCCGTGAGCTGGAGGAACGTCTCGCCGAGGTCACCGGCTACGACAAGGTCTCCCTCCAGCCGAACGCCGGTTCCCAGGGCGAGCTGGCAGGTCTGCTGGCGGTGCGCGGCTACCACCGCGCCAACGGCGACGAGCAGCGCACCGTCTGTCTGATCCCGTCCTCCGCGCACGGCACCAACGCCGCCAGCGCCGTGATGGCCGGCATGAAGGTCGTCGTCGTCAAGACCGCCGAGGACGGCGAGATCGACGTCGAGGACCTGCGCGCCAAGATCGAGCAGTACCGCGAAGAGCTGGCGGTGCTGATGATCACCTACCCGTCGACGCACGGCGTCTTCGAGGAGCACGTCGCCGACATCTGCGCCCAGGTGCACGAGGCCGGCGGCCAGGTGTACGTCGACGGCGCCAACCTCAACGCCCTGGTGGGCCTCGCCAAGCCGGGCCACTTCGGCGGTGACGTCTCCCACCTCAACCTGCACAAGACCTTCTGCATCCCGCACGGCGGCGGCGGTCCCGGCGTCGGTCCGGTCGCGGTCCGCGGGCACCTGGCGCCGTACCTGCCGAACCACCCGCTGCAGCCGGCCGCGGGCCCGGAGACGGGCGTCGGCCCGATCTCGGCCGCCCCGTGGGGCTCCGCGGGCATCCTGCCGATCTCGTGGGCGTACGTCCGCCTCATGGGCGGCGAGGGCCTCAAGCGTGCCACGCAGGTCGCCGTGCTCTCGGCGAACTACGTCGCCAAGCGCCTGGAGCCGCACTTCCCGGTGCTCTACACCGGCCCCGGCAACCTGGTCGCGCACGAGTGCATCATCGACCTGCGCCCGCTGACCAAGTCGACCGGCGCGAGCGTCGACGACGTGGCCAAGCGCCTGATCGACTACGGCTTCCACGCGCCGACGATGTCCTTCCCGGTGGCCGGCACGCTGATGATCGAGCCGACCGAGTCGGAGGACCTCGCCGAGCTGGACCGGTTCTGCGACGCGATGATCGCCATCCGCGCCGAGATCGAGAAGGTCGGTACGGGCGAGTGGCCGGCGGAGGACAACCCGCTGCGCAACGCCCCGCACACCGCTGCCGCGCTCGGCGGTGAGTGGACGCACTCCTACAGCCGTGAGGAGGCCGTCTTCCCGGCCGGGGTCTCGGCCGCCGACAAGTACTGGCCGCCGGTGCGCCGTATCGACCAGGCCTTCGGCGACCGCAACCTGGTGTGCTCCTGCCCGCCGCTGGACGCGTACGAGGACTGAGCGAGCGGTGTTTCCAGGGCCCCGTCCGGTTTCCGGGCGGGGCCCTCGCCGTGTCAGGCCGTCGCCAGCGCCACTTCCGTGGACTTGATCAGGGCGACCACGGAGGCGCCCTGGGCGAGGCCCAGGTCGGTGGCCGAGTCCTTGGTGATGGCCGAGGTCACCGAACCGCCGTCGATCGCGATCTTCACCGTGGCCATGGCGCCGCCGGTCGCGATGCCGGTGACGGTGCCCGGCAGCTGGTTGCGGATCGAGACGCGGTCGATCGGCGCCGTGGCGAGGGAGACCTCGGTGGACTTCACCAGGGCCCGCACCGAGGAGCCCTCTGCCAGGCCGAGGTCGCGGACGGCCTCCAGGGTGATCGCCGCGGTCAGGTCCTGACCGCCGTCCAGACGGATCCTCACGGTGGCCATGGCCTCGCCCGGCTGGATCGCGGTGACCGTGCCGGGGAGCTGGTTGCGGATGCTCAGGGTCATGGGCACTCACGGTAGAGCGCCTGCCCGATCAGGCCGGGTACGCAGGTGTCCGCGCCGCTCCGACCATCGCCCGGACGGATGCGCCGAGGCCCGGAGGGAGATGGCCGTGAAGCCCCGGTCGCGAAAGACCGCACGGACCCGCCGTCAGGCCGACGGCAGGCCCGGCACCAGCCAGGCGGCCGTCGCCGCTGTGGCGCTGACCAGGGGCGGTGGGGCGCTCGTTCCGACGTGGCGGCGCCGCGGCCGGGCCGTGCGGGGGCCGGTCGCGGCGTCGGTCTCGTGGAGCGGGGTCACGGCTTGAGGAACCCG
>NZ_BMTD01000042.1 GCF_014649495.1 Streptomyces filipinensis
GGTGAGGGGGCGTTGAGGCGGAAGCCGGCGGCCAGCAGGGCGTCCACCGGGATCATCCACCCCCGGCGGGGGTCTTCCGCACAACCGGGCAGGTCACCGGCCTCGCGGCGGCGGCGGATGGTGGAGCGGCTGACGCCGCACGCGGCGGCCGCCTCCCGCTGGGTCAGCATCGGGCGCGTCATGAGGCCTATCCTCTACGGCCGCGCCGTCCCCTCACACCAACCCCCTGCCGGGCCTGTCGGACCCGGCCGCGAGACTGTCCCTGTCGGGGCAAGGGAGGAACAACTATGGGCGTCATCGGAGACAGTCTGGAGCGGGCCGCGCAGGCGGTCGGGACGCGGCCGGTCCCGCGCAGCGCGGGCGCGCGGATGCGGTACCTGGTCAAGCAGCACAAGGGCTCCACCAAGCAGGTTGCCGCCCTGCTCGGCGTCTCGCAGCGCACCGTCGAGCGGTACGTGAAAGACCAGATCAAGCGCCCCAAGACCGATCTCGCGGCCCGGATGGAGACGGAGGTACGGCGCCGGTGGCAGCCCCTGGTGCGCAAGCGCGCCCGGGACAAAGCGGCGAAGTACACCGGCCTGGTGATCGAGACCCGGGCCCGGTTCGGGTTCACCGCCGCCCCCGGCACGAGCGATGACGGGCGGATGCGGCGGATCACGCAGCACCTGCCACCGGAGTTCGCAGGCCGGCTGCTGGCCGCCCAGGACGCCGGAGCCTCCGAAGCGCAGTTGCAGCAGATCGCCGCCGAGGGACTGCAAGAGGTCTACTTCAAGGACGGCGGCGGCCGCGCCCAGGGGCTCCTGGTGGAGTTCACGGACATCGACTACATCGACGTGAACCTGTGACCTGTGACGTTGTACGCCTCCGGGTCTCGCCCTGGCGGGGGCTGGCAGGCTGATGCCAGCGGTTAGCCTGCTGGTATGTCCGAGCGTGTTGTTCCGGGCGGTGGGGGCGCTCTGGTCGCTCTGGGTGCCGCGGATGCTCTGTGGGCCGCTCTGACGGCCGGCAGCACCGTGCCGGCGGCCTCTGCGGTGTTCAACTGCCCTCCTGCCGGTGCCCTGGTGGTGGCGGGGTACGTCGTGCTCGGCGCTCGTGTGGTGGCGGTGGTCAGGGCGGACGACGGCCAGTGGGGTGTTGCTGAGACAGAGGTGCGCCAGGCCGCGCTGGGGTTGGACTCGGCCGGGATGGATGGCCGTGACCTGGTTCGCATCGGTCCGTTCGGCAGCGCCCCGGGGCAGGAGAACACGGGGGCGACGCTGCTGCGATGGCGTGGGCGGATAGCAGAGGAACTGCGGGAAACAGCCGGTCGCGGGCGGGCAGCCAGGGGCGAGCAGCCCCCACCGGGTCATTTGGCAGGCATCGACTGGCGGCGGGTGCTCGTGGAGCAGACCCGCGGGGCACAGCGGTCGTGGTGGCTGCCCCGGGCGGTGGTCAGGCTGCTGGACGCGGCAGCCCATGCTGAAGTGCAGTGGCTGCAGACCGCCAGGGCCCGCCAGGCGAGCGCAGCCGCCGGACACACCGCCGGTCAACGGCCGGGCAGGCCCGCCGATGCCCGGCAGGCGACCGCCAACCCTTGCCCAGCTGTCGCTCGTCCGTACAGCGGGGAGCTGACGGGTCAGCTGTACTCGGTGCTCAGCAGGAAGCCGGGCATGTCCCGCAAAGTTGCCGGATGGACGTGCGCTGTCTGCCGGACCGCGCCGGCCGCGGTACTCGACCACTGCCACGAACACGGCTACGTCCGCGCCCCCGTCTGCCCCTCCTGCAACACCCTGGAGCGCCCCGATCACCTGTACAGCAACGACATCCGCGTAGCGGGCCGCTACATGCGCCTCTTCGGCACGGACGCCGCCGGCTGGCTGGATCACTGGCACCGCTGCCCCGGCTGCCGCACCCGCAGCGTCCTGCCCCTGCCCCACCTCGCCGCCTGGACCGCCCACACCGCCTGCCGACCGCTACGCCCCGCCCACCGCGAGGGCCGGGCGCGCAAGCCCTGCGGTGTGCTGCGGGTGTCCTGGACGGGCAGCCAGAACGCTCCCCGTTCCTGCCTGCTGACGGTGTCCGTCGACTTCTGCCCCTCCGGCGAGCACCGTGTGCTGGCACGAGTCCCGTACCGCGAGGCCGCCGGCCGGTTCCGGTCCTGGCTGGCCGAGACAGCCCCCGCTGTGGCCGCTGCGGCCGGTCCCGACCGTCTGGACGGCCTTCCCGCCCAGACGCGGCCGGTCATCGAGGACACCGGCGGTGAAGGCCTCTCACTGTTTTGAGTGAACGGGCGACGGGCAATCCGGCGTGGTATTCGGAGTGACGGGCGCTGGATGCCGGTTCTTGGCGGCCGGGGTCAGCCGGGGGCGCGGGGGAGTGAGGTGGAGGCTTTGCAGGTGTGGCAGGGGACGGTACGGGGCTGGCGGAGCGCGTCGAGGGCCTGGTCGAGGGTGATGGACGCGCCGGGGTGGCAGCCGATGACGTGGATGAGGCGGGTACCCGCGTGGCCGGGGCGGTGGGGGAGGTCCTGCAAAGTCCAGGCCTGCCCGCCCGCGGCGGGGACGGCGCGGGTGGGGATGCGGCTGTAGTCCGCGCCGGGCAGGGGGCGGACGTGGCAGGCATCGAGCCAGATGCTGTGTTCTGAGGGTTCCGCACGCCCGCTGCTGCCTGCGGCCCAGCAGGTGATGCCTACCCGGTACTGCCAGCCGTCCGCGGCGCGCCGCCGCTCGTACAGGTGGGCCCGCAGCTGCTGGCCGTCGGGCAGCGTGACAGCAACCCGGGCCGTATCCCCCGCCATTCCCCGCCCCCTTACGCGCTGTCAGCATTTTACGGGCCGCTGGAGTCGTCTCCAGCGGCCGCCGACAGGGAGCGCGCGGACCACCAACCGGATCCGCCCGGCCACCGGCGGGGGCCGGGGGCGGGGGCTGGCGCGGCTCAACGTGGTGGCGCTCCGGGGCCGGTACATCATTCACACCGCCGAATACCCGGCAGGCGAATTCGACCCCCGCAGGGCGTCAATTGTCCTTATGGGGGACGGATTCGGGGCAGTCGCGTGGGAGGAATGCGAGACCAATACCTGGACGGCATTGATAATTCCGGAAGAACGTGAGGAGTGGTGAATTCAGCGACACCCGCGACGGAGAAATTCAGCTGACGGCACGTCAGATAGGTGTGTTTCCGTGGCGCGGGCCCCTTGGCGGGCCCGGGTGGTGCGGCTGTTGTAGTGACACCGGTGCGGGGGGTGACGGTAGGGTTTCGGCCATGCCGGCGGGCACCGGGCCTGCCGCCCCGGCCGGGCACCCGCCCCGGTGGTTCCGTCTGGCCCCGGCTCCCTCGGCCCCTGCCGTCGGCCCGGCCCCCGTCGGACGCCCGGTGAACGGCACGGCCCGCCGGGCCGCGGCCGCCCGCCGCACGGCGCTGCACCGTCCCCTGCACCGGCTGTGGTCGGGACGCTGGCAGGGCTGGGCCCGCATGGCGGCCGTCCTCGGGATGCTCTGTGCCCGCAGCGCGCGCGGCGCCTGGGCGGCCCGCTGGGCCCCGGGAGTTGTCCTGGCCGAGGGGACCGGGGGAGTCGGTATCCCGGGTCACGGCCGTCCTGCGCGCCTTCGGCCTGACGGGCGGCCCGGCGCTGTGGCGCATACCCGTGCCCGCGCGCCGACGTGAGCGTGCCCGCGCGGCGGGCACCGCCTGGTGCCCGGCGGCCGCGCCCTGCACCCCGCACGGCCCCTGAGCACTGCGACCCGCCCCGGCCCCGGCCGCGGTGGTGCCCCGGCGTTCGGCCGGCCTGCACGGGTCCCCTGAGCTGGGGTGTTGCAACGACCACTAGAACGCAGGACGACCCCGGGGGCTGGCGGTGCACTTGCTCAATCAGTCGGACCGCCAGGTCAACGGATTCCGGCATCAACTGCGGGTGAGGTCGTTATGGAGTTGGCCTGTCGGCCACCAGGTTCCTCGCTTTCCACGCAGCGCTGCCACACAGAGGATGATCATCATGCCCGTGGTCAATGGACGGTCAGACGGGACCGTGTCACCGGAGAGCGGCACGTCGCTCTTTCACGCCTGGCACAGTGAGATCAGGCTCACCGCCAATGCCGCGGCGGCCTGTACCAACGCGTACCGCATACACCACCTGGTACTGGAAGCGCTGGGTGCCGGTGACATCAACGAGAGGCGCCGCCTGGGGATTCTCTACACGGCCAGACGGGCCCCGGGGACTCCGGACCGGAAGCGGCCCGGGGTGCTGCATGCGGGCCAGCCGCACACCTTGCTCATCCAGAGCCTGTCGCCACCCGGCAGTCAGCCGCCGGACACGCTCGCCGCCTCTGCGCGGCTGAGAGAAGTCCGGCAGATCTTGCGTGCGGGCGACCGGGTAGAACTTCACATGACTGTCAGCCCCCTGAGATTCCCCCGGGATGCGGGAGTGGCTGGTGGAGTGTCAGATGGGGATCGTGAAAGGAGACGTCACGATGTCCGCACCGATGAAATACCCGCTGGAGTTGCGTGAGCGCGCGGTGGCCATGTATCGGGCCGCTGATCCGAAGCCGGTGATCCGTCACATGGCGAAGGATCTGGGTGTGCACCACGAGGCCCTGCGCAACTGGATCCGCCAGGACGAGGCCGACCGGAGCGAGCGCGGGGACCGGCTGACGTCCGGGGAGAAGGACGAGCTGGCGGCCCTGCGCAAGGAAGTCCGGGACCTGCGCCGGGCGAACGAGGTCCTGCGGACCGCCTCGGCGTTTTTCGCGGCCCAGCTCGACCCGACCCGGCCCAGGTGACCGCGCTCCTCGACGAGCACCCCCACCTGGGAGTCGAGCTGGTACTCCGGGAAACACACACCCCACCCTCCACCTACTACCGCCGGCGCCAACGGCAGAAGAACCCGTGCCGCCGGGAACGCGAGGACGCGGCCCTCCTCGAGATGATCAAGGAGATCCACACCCAGTCCCACGGGATCTACGGCTCCCCGCGCATCCACGCGGCACTCGCCCGGCGCGGGATCCGGGTCGGCCGCAAGCGGGTCGAGCGGCTGATGCGCCAGGCCGGCATCACGGGGATCAGCCCCCGCACCCGCCGGTGGAAGACCACGGTCGCCGACCCCCAGGCCGCTCTCGCCCCGGACCTGGTCAAACGTGACTTCACCGCCCCGGAACCCAACCGGCTGTGGGTCACCGACCTGACCGTGATCGACACCGCCGAAGGCCCCTTGTGGCTCTCCGCGATCCGCGACGCGTTCTCCCGGCGTGTGGTGGCCTGGGAGACCTCCGCCCACGCGGACGCCGACCTGGTCCTCGCCACCCTGGAGTACGCCCTCGCATCCCGCCACCCCGAGCCCGGACAACTGACCCACCACGCCGACCACGGCTGTCAGTACACGAGCATCAAGCTCACCACACGCCTGCTCAGAGCGGGAATCGCGGCGTCGATGGGGTCGGTCGGCGACAGTTACGACAACGCCCTCGCGGAGAACCTGTGGACCCTCATCAAGAGCGAGGCCATCCGCGGCCGCGTCTTCACCACCCGCGCCGATGCCAACCAGGCCCTCTTCGAATACATCGACGGCTTCTACAACACCACCCGAATCCAAAAGCGCCTCGGCTACCTCAGCCCCATCGAGTACGAGGAGAAGCACTACGCCAACCAGGCAGCCACCGAACGAGCGAACCTGAACACCCATCAACCCATCACGACCAGCTGATCAGTACCTCCCACTCACCGGGGGAGCCTCAGTTCACCCGGTCGCCTGTACGCCAAACCTCATGGCCCGCCGAACGAACTGGCCTGAGCTCGCTCTCGAAACCCTGGCGGAGCGTCTCGGACGGGGCTGTCGCCGACACCGCCGGAACGAGTCCTGACAGGAACCCGTATCCGAGCCAGAATGCCGCATTTGCCTGTAGAGGCTTTTCGTGCGGCGCATGGGGCGAACTCAGCGCATTCGGGTAGCTGCGCCGCGTGCGGCCGAATACGTTCAGGTCATGTCTCAGGGTGCGTTGAACGCAGGCACGTACGACAACATGACTCTGACCGAGCTGTTGGAAGAGGCGGGCATCGAGGAGCCGCCTCCGTGGCCGTTCCTGGATTTGATCCAGAACGTGCAGATCCACTTCAGCAGCCGGGAACAGTTCCTGGCCACGGCGCGTTTCCATCCGGGGACCGAGGACGTTCTCATCGACCTGGGGTGCTTCCGGGCTCCGATCGAGGGTGTCCAGGGGCCGGTACTGGGGTTCATCGCCACGGTCAAGGTCAATGGGCAAAAGATCATCGATGCCCCGATGCTCTACTTCATCAGCACGGTGTCGTGTCAGGTGTGCTACGTGAGCACGTTCCTGGAGCAGGACGGCATCAGCAAGGTGAACAGCTGGCTGCTGAACGCTGACGTGGATGTCACGGTCCGGCTGCCCTTCCCTCCGAGGTCGGGGCCCGGTGAGGGTCTCAAGGGGTGGCTG
The DNA here is from genome assembly GCF_014649495.1 of Streptomyces filipinensis. Taxonomy (GTDB): domain Bacteria; phylum Actinomycetota; class Actinomycetes; order Streptomycetales; family Streptomycetaceae; genus Streptomyces; species Streptomyces filipinensis. The sequence goes on from NZ_BMTD01000042.1 coordinate 6,423, forward strand.
GGGAGCGTCTCGACGGGACTGAACGGCGGGACGGTGCCGTTGCTGGTTTTCAATCCTCCGGAAACCAAGGGCGGCACGCCCCGTATCCGGGGGCCACTGCCCGCGCGGGCATCCGAAGTACTCAACTACGTATGGGGGGCCCTGCGGGTCACTCGTGTCGGGGGCGGGTTCTCCGAGCGTGACATCTACGTGAGCTTCGATGCGGAGCTCAAAACCGGGCCTCTGACATGGGTGGCCGGAGGACTGGGGCTGTCGCTGGCGCTCGACGGGTCCTGGGAGGTCGGCACCCCGTTCTACGGGCTGAGCTGTCATTACCTCGCCCCGGCGGCGGTGCCGGTTGCCGAGGTGGGAAAGGTCGAGATATTCGGCCAGTTGATGCGCATCCAGGCGCTGGAGGAGGACTTCACCGGCGTTCCGCTGGCGGGGCACGTGCTCGTTCAGATCGGCGACATCGTCGGGCAGGCGGCGGGTGCCTATGCACGGCACCGGGACGGCTGGAGCTCGCTGTTCCTGTATCTGGAGGTCTTGCTGGGGGAACGCTTCTTCCCGCGAGTCGGTGTCATCCAGCCCACGGGCGGTGCGATCGGGTTCGGTATCAACAGCACCGTGCGTGTGCCGAACGCCAGTGACATCAGGACCTTCCCGCTCGTGCGGAGACTGGACGACGCGCCGACGTCACCCACCGACCCCACGCCTCCGCCGTTGGAATCCCTTCCCCTGCTGGCTTCGCTGGCCGGTCCCGGAGGGTGGATCACCCCCGCGGAGGGCCAGTACTGGGGAGCCGGCGGCATATCGCTCGTGCTGTTCAAGTTCATCGACACGCGCTTGCTGCTGCTGGTGGAGGGGGGCAAGGAATGGAAGGTGATGCTGGCCGGCAGCGTCTCGGTGAACCTGCCCAGGCCGCCGTCACCGGCCGGCGGGCCGATCGGCCGGATCATCGTCATCGCGGCTCTGACCTATGAAATCACCAGGCGCCGTTTCTCCATGGACGTCGCCATCGGCGACGGGTCCTACGTCCTGGACAAGCGAGTCAGCCTCCATGGCGGTCTGAGCCTGCGTGTCTGGCCCGACGAGCTGTTCATGGTGTCCCTGGGCGGGTACCACCCCCAGTACCGGCCCCCGGAGGGTTTCCCGACCCCGCCGCCGCGGATCGGCGCCACCCTACAGGCCAGCAGCGCGGTGACGATCAAGGGTGAGCTGTACGCCGCGCTCGTGCCCCGGGCTGCCATGGGCGGTTTCGAGCTCGCGCTGCTGTTCGACGTCGGTGGGGCCTACCGCATCGAGGCGTGGCTGACGTCCCGGGCTCACCTGATGGTCCAGTGGGACCCGTTCTTCGTCGACGGGACCGTCGGGGTGCGGGTCGGGGTCGCAGGCACCGTCAAGGTGCTGTTCGTGAAGGTGCGGATTTCGCTGGAACTCGGCGTCGACCTGTCCTTCTGGGGCGGGGACGACTGGCCTTTCGGCGGTGTGGCTCAGATCAAGGTCTGGTTCGTCTCGTTCCGCATTCCCTTCGGCAGCGAACGCAAGGGGGCGCCGCCGATCAACTGGGACGACTTCGCCATCCAGCTGCCGCGGCCGGTGAAGGTCAATCTGGAGGACGGGCAGTCGCTGCCCGACCGGTACACCCCGGTCCCCGACCGTTGGGTGCGCGATGGCACCGAGGACGCGCCGACCCTGGTGACATCCCAGGGATTCCGGTTCTCCACGTTCTCAAGCCTGTCGGCCAACCGCCTGGAGTTCAACGGCAATCCGTTCCCGCTGGCGGAGGGTACGCCTCCCCCGAAGGCGAACATCCGGCCGATGGACATGTCGGATGTGGACTCCGTCCACAAGGTGACGCTGCGGCGCAAGAGCAGGCCGAACGAACTGTACGACCCGCGGCAGCAGGACGGGTGGGTCATCAGGGAGTACCGGGTCGCCGTGTCGCAGGCGATGTGGGGTCAGGCCGGCGGTCCGTCCTTCGAGGGGCCGGAGCTGGTCACGGGCCGGCTGGGCGGGCTGCGGTTCATCGTGCCTCCTCCTGTCCCCGGTCCCCACGTCGGGCCGGTCAGTGCCGCGGCGCTGGATGTCTCCCCGCTGCCCGAGCGGTATGTGCCGTTGCGCGTACGCACGGTCCAGGGGCCTCAGCCGGTAGTGGACGAGGACAGCGTCAGCCTGATCGGGGGCACCATCGCCGAAGCGGCGCAGAGCCGCACGCGGCTGCACCGGGAACTGCTCGCCCTGGGCATCGCGCTCGATCCACATGCCAATGACGACCTGGACGGCTATGCGGACGATATCGACAACCAGTTCGTGAGGCCTCCCCTGACCACGACAGCCGTCTGATGACGATCCGTAACAAGGTGAGAGTGGAGCCATGTCCTCTGTGACCGCCAGGCAGTCACGCCGGCAGCAACCCCTGGGAAATCCCGATCTGCAAGTAACCCTCCGTGACTATCACCAGCCACGGGTGACGGCCGATACGTACACCGTGGAGGCGACCCACGATCTCATCCACCCGGATCTGCCTCCGGATTACAAGGACAGGCTGCCGAAGCCGGTTTCGCAGAGTTTCGAGGTGCGGGCGGTCCAGTTCCTGCTCGACACCGGGTATGTGCACTCGGCCTACCCTCCGGCAGGGAGCACCGGGCGGTATACGAGTGTGCTGCCCCACATCACGCTGTCCCGCGATGTCCTGCCCTGGGAACGGCGGTTGCAGGGCATACGGGTCGACGAGCGCGCACCGTGGCTGGCGCTGCTGGTGTTCGCCGAGGACGAACTGCCCGCGGACCCGAGCGCGGCCGGCGTGATCATCGAGCGGCCCGTAGCCGATCTCCTGACCCCGCCTCGCGGACTCCACGGCCCGGCCATCGACCCGGCATCCGTGCCGACGGACGTACTCGATTCCTACTGCCGCACCATCGACGTTCCCGTGTCCGTGTTCGAGAAGATCGTGCCGCGGGAAGACGAGCTGCTCTACACGGCGCATACCCGTGAGGTGACCGTCCCTTCCTACCGGAGCAACGGTGACGTCATCGAGCCGGGAGAGTTCGCCGTGCTGACGGCGACGCGCTTCCCGCGGGACGAGGGCAGCTACGTGGTGCACCTGGTCTCCCTGGAGGGCTTCGAAGGCCGCCTGGACGAAGGGGCCTTGCCCGCGGCGGAGACGGTACGGCTGTGCTCGCTGCACGTATGGGCGTTCGCATGCGATACCACCAACACGCTGGACCCCGACGCCCTGCTGCGGGGTCTGGCCGACCACGGTCGTGAGGATCCCCATGAAACAGGGACTCGGATCCCGAGATACCGAGGGCGAATCGGCTGTCACCGCATATAACAATATACATCTCTGCTATTTCATGGATGGCCATAGATAACCCCTGTAGGTCCGCGGCAGCAGGTGATTTGTGATTCACGCACGCAAAAAGGGTTGAGGAGCAGGCTGATGACTGAGATACCTATTGAATATCCGCAGACGGACCGGCCGGCGCCCCCGCGGCCTGGGGGCGTTGGGGAACCGATGCGCGATGGCGACACGATTGTGTCCTCCGTCCCGGACCAGGGATATGGGATCACGGAAGTGGAGCGGATCTCGGCGGAGAGTCCAGTGCCCGAAGAGCCGGGAACGGAACCGGGAACGGAGCCCGGAAGGGAGCCGATCGAACGCACGGGGGAGGAAGGCCTTTTCAGTTCCAGCGGCGGGCAAATCCAGGCCGGGTATAGCCTGAACAACTGGATGTCAAGGATCGATGACAGCACCAACCTGAAGGATATTTCGATCCCGGGAACCCACGAGACCTGCGCCCAGCAGGACGACGCGGCGTGCGGGCATGGCCGGTGTCAGGGAAAGAATCTGGAATGGCAGCTCAACAACGGCGTCCGGTTCATTGACATCCGCTGCTACCTCCGGTCTCCCAACAGCAGGGCATTTGAAATATTTCACGGCAACATCGACCAGGGCCTCTATTTCGGTGGCGGCGTCCTCAGTGTGTGCAGGGACTTCCTCAACAGGAACCCCAGCGAAACCATCCTGATGCGAATTTCGGAAACCAAATCGAATACGCCCAATGATTTCCGCCGAGTATTCAATGATGTTTACCTCAAGGAGGACGACTGGGAGCCCTGGTTCTACAATCTGAACAACACGTCAGCCTTCCCCGCCCTGAAGGACGTTCGCAAGAAGATCGTCCTGATGTCTCGCGATCCGTACCTGAACAAGGGATTCAACCTCGACAGCAGTCTGTTCGACACCCAGGACGACTGGAATGGCCCCTCGGTGGTTGACAAGAAGAATGCTGTCCAGCAGCACCTGTACAAGGCAATCGGCGCTTCTGCACCAAAGCAGAAGATGTTCCTGAACTACACCAGCGCCAACAAGGTGCAGATTCCATGCGTATCTGGAATAACCCCATGGGGGTACGCCAAGGAGCTCAACCCGTGGACTCTCGCCAAAATCAACGAAAGCGGTAACGTACCTGGCTACGGTGTGGTCATCATGGACTGGGTCGACCGCCACAATGGCAGCACCAGTGGCGGATACACCAACATGATGGACACCATCGTCCGGCGCAACCGACTTCGGATAGACCTGGCACTACGAATTTCCACAAATCAGGGAGATGTGGTGTACAGCGGGCCATATGGGGGCGTACAGAGCGAGAGCTTCCTCTTTGACGACTACGGCAACGGCCGTTACGTCATCAAGAGGAAGTACAGCCCTCAGCTCGTTCTGACCATGAGCAATTCGGGAGTAGTGACCAGCGAGTCATGGAAGAGCACCAGCGAACAGTTTTTTATTCTCGTTAATCAAGCAGATGGCTCCTACGGCATCCGAAGGGCCGACAGGAATGAAGGGCTGGTACTGGACCTGACCGCCAGTGGCGCGGTGACCGGTCGTCCATACGTCGGCAGCGCCAACCAGAGTTTCTACATCATCGACCAGAGTGATGCGTCCAAGGGAATCCGCAGCCCGTACTACTCTGCTTGACACAGTCCGAGGCGAGAACGGTCCGACGATGCCCCTGGTACAGCGCGCTGTCCATGCACCGTCGGACCGTGCGGCTGCCGGGTGTCTGTCCGGCAGATGGCCTCTCGGGCCGCCGCGGCCAGCCAGCGGCGGTCGCCACCCCGGAACGGCGGGTGCGCGGTGACCCGGACGGTCAGGCCGCGGGCGGACGACACCCGAAGCAGCGACGTGGCGTAGTTGTCGTCGCCGAGGAAGGCGGCCACCGTGCTGGGGAGGCCCTCCTGGTAGTAGCCGATGGTCACCGGCTGTACGGGTGCGCCCGCGTCGACGGCCGCTTGGAATACGGCGCGCCGGAACCCGCCGCCGGACGCGGTGCACCAGGTCGTCGCCTGGGGGAAGACCATGACGGTTCGTCCGGAGCGCAGCACGGAAGCCACAGTGTCGACGACGACGGGCAACTGGCGTGGGTTGCCACGATCGATGAACACGGTGCCCGCTTGCCGTGCCAGCGTTCCGATAACCGGCCACCGTCCCACGTCGTGCCTGGCCAGGACGACTCCCGGCTCGATGCTTACCAGCACCAGCGGATCGAGCCAGGACATGTGGTTGGCCACGACCAGAACGCCGGTGCGCCGTCCGCGGGGCGGGCCGTGTTCTTGCGGGCCATCCTCCACCCGGACTCCGAGGGCGGCGAGGAGGGCTCGGGCTCCCGCTGTCGGGGCTCCTGTCTCGGCGAGGCGGTCCCCCTTCGCCAACTCACGCATAATCGCCCGGGTGAACGCGGCGCAGCGGCGGAGCGATCGGACTGTCGATTCGGGCCGCACGGCATGGACGGCACATGCCGTCGTGCAATCGGATCCGACTGCCCAAGGGTTCACGGCACCTCTCCGAGGTAGTGCCGGCGATGGCGGTCACTGACCCGTCGCAGGTCCAGGAGGACGAAGAAGTCGGCGACGTCGAAAGCCGGATCGTAGGCGGGCGGGCCGCACAGCCAGGCACCCATGCGGAGGTATCCACGTAGCAAGGGCGGCACATCGGTGTAGCGAGGCTCTCGCACCGTCACTTCCGGGGAGATCCAGGCTCGTCGGGGGCGCACGCGCAGCTCAGGCGGAGACCAGTGCCTGGATTTGCCGAGCGTCCACGTGCTGACAGCCGCTCCGCCTCCGTCGGAGAGGGGGACCGAGGCGCAACCTGCCAGGTACCGTAGGCCGAGGAACTGAGCATGGCGATAGAGCGTGGACCACATGAGGCCGATCACGGCGCCCGTGCGGTGGTCGGGATGGACGCATGACCGGCCCATCTCCAGCATGGACGAGCGCAGGCCACCGAGCGGTCGCAGGTCGAACTCGACGTCCGCATAGGAGTGGTCGATCCTTCCCGGCGGTAGAAGGCGGTAGGTGCCGACCACTTCGGCGGTCGCGGTGTCCGACACGATCAGATGGTCCATGCCGGCGTCGAACGTATCCGTATCGTGGCCGGGGAAGGCGGTGTCGAGGGTCGCCCCCATTTCCTCTGCGAAAACCCGGTACCGCAGCCTCTGCGCTGCCTCCACCCACTGTCGGTGATCGGTGATGTGAGCACTGTAGGAGCTGCCGCCCCCCGCCTGGAGTGACGTTTCGAGCATGCGAGCCGGTCTCCGGTATCTGGACGTGCTATCCGAGGCCGCGGCCCGGGGCAGGCGACGGACTCCCGTGGGCCCGTGTCGGAAGAAGGCCTCGGCGAGTTGTCATGGGGACCCATCGTGCCACTGCGGCCGGGCGCAGTACGGGTTCGCCCGGCCAAGACGCTGTTTTGCCACTGGAACGAGTGACTCACCACCCGGCCTTCGCCGGTGCCAGGGAAGCGGGCCCGTGAAAGAAGGAAGGGTGTGCAGACGTGGTAGCCGGGAAGGCCAGCCTCGAAGAACGCGGTGAATTCCGCACGGCCGGAGCGGACCCGGGCGAGGGCAGTACCCATCCGTCCGGAGGGCCACGATCACCAGGGACCCGCGGGTTGTTCCACCGATGGGGCCGAGGGTGCGCCCGGCACCCCTGGTGGGTGATCGTCGTATGGCTCCTGATCCTGGTCGCCTCGGTCCTCGCCAACCGGCTGGGCGGCGGCACCTACCAGGACGACTTCTCCCTCCCGGGCACCTCCGTCCAGATCGGCGCCGATCTGCTCGACGCCCACAGCGGTGCCGAGGTGCGGGGCGTCAGCTCACACATCGTCCTCAAGGCCGCGGCAGGAGGGCTGGCGGTACACCGTCGGTCGATCGACGCGACCGAGACCGCGCTGACCGGAATTCCCCACGTGCTGTCGGTGGCCGGCCCGTTCGCCGCACCCTCCGCGCGCTCGGCGGACGGGTCGACCGGGTACTTCACGATTCGCCTCGACGCGTTTCCGGGCAGGTACGGCGCTTCCTACATCACGCGGTTCGAGGAGGCGGTACGCCCCCTGCGCGCCGACGGCATCACGGTCGAATACGGCAGCCCCCTAGGAGAACTGGCCCGCGCCAAGGCGCCCGCGCGGCTGTCGGAGTTCATTGGGCTCCTGGCCGCCGTCGTAGTGCTTCTGATCGGCTTCGGCAGTGTTGCCGCGGCCGGACTTCCCCTGCTCACCTCGGTGATCGCGGTGGCTGTCGGACTGTCCGTGCTCGGGTTGCTGGCCGGTGTCTTCACCTTGTCCTCGGAATCGCCCACACTCGCCACCATGATGGGCCTCGGAGCCGGTTTGGACTATGCCCTCCTCCTGACCACCCGCTACCGACGTCTGCTGCACGACACTGACGACACCGACGTTGCCGCCGGGGAAACCGTGGCCTCAAGTGGCAGGGCCGTACTCGTCGCGGCGGCTGCGGTGGGAGTGGCCTTGGGCGGCCTGTGCGTTTCCGGTGTGGGTTTCATCGCGACCGGGCCTTGACCCCGGATTTTGGACACCGGAGAGACTTGGATCTTGATGGTCCAGGAGAACGGAGTCCCCGTGGGGATGAAGCACTACCCCGCCGAGTTCAAGGCGGACGCGGTCGCGTTGTACCGCTCGAGGCCGGGAGCGACGATCAAGTCGGTCGCCGGTGATCTCGGGGTGAACACCGAGACGCTGCGGAACTGGATCCGGGCCGCCGACGGCCGCCGCCCGGGCGCCCACTCCTCAGCGCCGGCC
>NZ_BMTD01000043.1 GCF_014649495.1 Streptomyces filipinensis
GGTGAGGGGGCGTTGAGGCGGAAGCCGGCGGCCAGCAGGGCGTCCACCGGGATCATCCACCCCCGGCGGGGGTCTTCCGCACAACCGGGCAGGTCACCGGCCTCACGGCGGCGGCGGATCGTGGAGCGGCTGACGCCGCACGCGGCGGCCGCCTCCCGCTGGGTCAGCATCGGGCGCGTCATGTGCACATCCTCCACGGCCGCGCCAGCCCCTCACACCAACCCCCCCTGCCGGGCCTGTCAGACCCGGCCGCGAAACTGTCCCTGCTGGGGCAAGGGAGGAACACCATGGGCATCATCGGAGACAGCCTGGAGCGGGCCGCGCAGGCGGTCGGGACGCGGCCGATCCCGCGCAGCGCAGGCGCGCAGATGCGGTACCTCGTCAAGCAGCACAAGGGCTCCACCAAGCAAGTTGCCGCCCTGCTCGGCGTCTCGCAGCGCACCGTCGAGCGGTACGTGAAAGACCAGATCAAGCGCCCCAAGGCTGATCTCGCGGCCCGGATGGAGACTGAGGTCCGGCGCCGGTGGCAGCCCCTGGTGCGCAAGCGCGCCCGGGACAAGGCCGCGAAGTCCACCGGCCTGGTGATCGAGACCCGCGCCCGCTTCGGGTTCACGGCCGCCCCCGGGACGACGGACGACGGCCGGATGCGGCGCATCACCCAGCACCTGCCCCCCGAGTTCGCGGGCCGGCTGCTGGCCGCCCAGGATGCCGGCGCCGCCGAGGCCGAGTTGCAGCGGATCGCTGCCGAAGGACTCCAAGAGGTCTACTTCAAGGACAGTGGCGGCCGTGCCCAGCAGCTGCTGGTGGAGTTCACGGACATCGACTACATCGACGTGAACCTGTAGGCCGCTCCGTGCACCACGAAGGCGGGGTCACCTCCGAAGTCTGGAGGCGACCCCGCCGCCGTTTCGTGCCGCCCACGCGCCAACGTGGTCGGCCATCCCCGCGTGTGCTTCAGGTTGGAGCCAGTAGCGTCACGGGAAGCAAGTTGAGCTGGACCTCAACGAGGCCGACTCATCTGTGTGGAGCCAACTTTGACCCCGTCACGGGTACAACGTGTCCCCGAGGGCTGGACGAAGGTTGAGCCAATCCGGCATTTCCGCAGGCCAGTGCACTCAACCCCCGTTTCTCGCGTCCTCTTGGACAGATTGTGAGCCAATCGCATCGCGCGCGCGGAGCATGCCGACGGTCCTGACATCGTTAAGGGATCAGGAGCCTGTCCGCTGCCCGGGTGACGCCAATCACCCAGCGGAGCAGGCCGCATTGGAGCCAGTAGCAGTCGGACGGCAGCCGAGGCCGCCGTCCGAGGCGTCAAAGGGAGCCTCAAGATGAACCGGACCACAGGGGCGACGGCGCCCCCTTCCGCCCCCACCGCGCGATTTGGCATGGCACACGCGTCCGTGATCACCGCCTTCCTCGCGGCCGCCGTCGCCCTCAGCCTCACCGCCCGCATGCCGGTGCAGGACATCCTCGTCCTGCTCGGCGGTGTTGGCGCGGTCAGCGTCGCCGTGCTGGTCGCCGCGGGCGTGCGGAACGTGGGGGCTGGCCTGTCGAGCCGGCTGTTGCGAGCGGCGTTCGCACCGGGCACCGGGACGGGCAGCTAGGGGGTCGGCGTGGGACGCCCCGAATCTCCCGTGGACTACACGGTCCGCGAGGTTGGCGAACACGCCCAGTTCCTGCGCGACGCGCGGACCAGGGCGGGCATCACGTATGCCGAGATGGCCAAGACGAGTCAGTGGTCCGCCGCATCTTTCAAACGGGCCGCCTCTGGGAAGACGCTGCCGGCTCAGACGCTTGCCCTGGGCTATCTGCGCGCGTGCGGTGTCGGAGCGGGCAGCGGTCTCTTGCTGCGCTGGACGAGCCTCCACGCTCGGGCGGCAGTCTCCCTTGCCGTCCGAGCGCGCCAGGCGGCGACTGGGGTGCGGCCTCATCCTCAGTTCGTTCGCGACAGGGCAGATCTGAGCGGTGCCTTGCGTGATGCATACGCGGCCGCTGGGCGGCCGTCTTTCCGAGCCATGGCGCTGATGGCCGGAGGTTGGCGTTTGCCGCGCAGCACGGCGCACAGCATCGTCTCCGCCCGGTCCTTGCCGGGGTGTCTGGACCAGTACATCGCCTTCCTCACCTCATGCGGGGTCGGCGTCGAGCAGCTGCCGCCGTGGTTCGCCGCCTGGCACAAGGTCATGGGGGAACCCGGGCCTGGAGAGGTGAGGGCCTACGGGAGCAGCCATTGGAAGCTGCGGACGCAAGCCAACTTGGCTTACTGCGTCTGGCTGGCCGGCCGGTCCGGCGAGGCGCCTGCTCCCTTGATCGCAGTCTGAGCACGGTCCGCGCCGAGAACAGCTTCGGGGCCGCGGAATGCACGAGCGGGTGGCACCCGAATTTGGGTGCCACCCGCCCGTCGTCAGATCTGGTCGGCGCGTGCGTCGAGGAGCCTGGATGCTGTGTCGGCCAGGCTGCGCTTTCCGGTTCGGAGACCATTTCAACTCCTCGCCGACGGCTATCTGGTGCTGCTCTCGCGCCCAGTTGATCCAGGAAGTGAGCTCTGGCATGCGCGCCGTAGGAACCACAATGGCGGCGTACCCGTACAGCTTGCCCATGCCTGAACGGAGCCCGGACGTGCTGCTCTCGTCAACAAAGGCGGTGTAGCTGACTGCTGACGGAATTGCTGGCTCGCTCTCGCCACGGCTGTCCTGCTGCTGGCTTTCCACCACGCGCCCCCCTCTCGGCTGTGTTCCGCACCCCTACATTGATGCGCTCGCCCAAACTCGCAAGCGCCCAGGCCCAGCCGGGGTCATTCCAAAAGCAGTGTCTCGCAGAGTCCCGCATGCGGGACAGATCGTTCGATTTAAATAGAACGGTGAGTCCCGCATGCGGGACTCACCGTTCATGGAGAGCGGGCGCGGCCTAGACGTCCGGCAGGTTGTCGACAACCACCGTCAGGTGGTCCCGCAGCCGGACCGCGAGGCGCTTCGCCTCCACGGGGTCCGTCGCGGCGGCGGCGGCGTAGGCGGCCGCCAACCCGTCCGTCTTGGCCGCGAATGCCTCGGCGGTGGCCACGTACGCCGCGAACGCAGCGACCGGCCCGGCCGGCTGCGCCTTGGCAGCAGCCTCGGCGGCGGCCTGCTGCACCGCGAGTGCGTGGAGGCGCTCCCGGCGCTGCTCGGTGTCCAGCTCTTCCGCAGCCTTACGGGGGAACTGCTTGACGATGCCAGTGATGGTCTTCTGGCTGACCTTGTCGCGGCCGGTCGCCTCGGCCACCGTCCGGTACGCCTCGGCGGCGGCGTCGTCCCCGTAGTCCTCGCGGATGGGCGTCAGACTTTCGGCCGCGCGCTGGCTGATCACGTAGGCCTGCACGTTGCCCGAGTCCCGCATGCGGGACTGATCGTTCGATTCGAGTTCGAGGCGCGGGGGGTCGGCGAGCAGTGCCGCGATGCGCGCCCCGGCGATCTGCCGATAGGCGTTCGACGTCGACATGTCCGCCACGTCCCTGATGAACGCCTCGGCGGTGTCGTAGTCCCGCCGCCACAGCCGGCCCCGCAGCGAGATGTCCAGCGCACCGGCCGCGACGAACCACGCTTCCTTGTACTGGGCGAAAGAGCGCTGGCACAGCTCCCAGGTCACTTCCTCCTCGGCGGTGAGCGGCCCTTGGGCGTCGGGGGAGTCCACCGCGGCCGGCAGCTCCTCGAATTTGATCATCGGCTGCGGCCGACCCTGGGCGACGTCGTCCTCGGTCAGGGTCGCCGCGGCGCGCCCAGACGCTTCCTGTTCCTGCTGCCTGCGGAGCTTCCGGAGCCTGCGCAGTTCCTCGGGGGTAGGGCCCTTGCTCACTTGCTGATCAGCCCCCGCTGCTCCATCTCCGTCACCAGCTCATCGAAGTGGGAGCCAGCCGCGTGGATGGGCAGGCCCTCGCCGGTGTTCGCGTACTTCTGGATGGACGGGATCATCGTGGTGAAGACGTCCCAGCCTTCTTCCACCAGGCCCTTGCGGATGCCCTCCGGCGACGTCCGGGTGCCCGGCTGTACGCGGACCAGGAGCACCCACTCCTTCGGCCGGGGCGCGGTCGGGTCCTTCTTCTTGGCCCACGCCAGGTCCAGGAACCCGTCCATGGGCAGCTCTTCCATGCGTTCGACGTCGCCGTTGGTCGCCGCACACACGACAATGACCAGGTCCGCGACGCGCAGCACCGAGTACCCGATGCCGGCGTGGTTCTCCAGGTGGCCGCAGTCGACTGCACCGATGTGGCCGTCCGGGAGCTTCTCCGGGGCCTCTGCATGGAACCGGGTGTCCGCCAGCCTGGTCACGTCGAACTGCTTGTCCGACGCCTGCCACCACCGGTAGAGCTGCTTCGACTCGTCTGCGTCGAACCCCTTGACGTCGTACCCGCGCTCGCGGAGGGCATGGAGCAGCCACCAGATGGCCGTCGTCTTACCCGTGGACCGGGGCGACACAGCAGCAATAAACATGACCGCACCCTACTGCGCGCGTTCTCCACCTCGGCCGACTCCCGTCATGAGGAGTCCCCACAGCACCGGATTGGTCGGGCAGCTGCCCGTGGGAGGTGGGGCGCGTGACGGTCGGCAGAGGGCCGGTCGGTGCAGGCCGAGCTGTCCCCGTTGTGTGGTGACGCGAGCAGCCCGCACGCATCGGCGTGCGGGCTGCTCGATTCCGCCGGTTCCTGCGCGGGGGATCAGGTGCGCATCGTGAGCAGGGCGATCAGGCCGACGACCATGCCGACGAGGGCGATGTAGAGGGTCAGGACGATGCCGGCGCAGGTGGCACCGCGGCGCAGCCTGTCGGTCCAGTGGGGCGCGGTCGGGTGAGGCAGCGCGGCGGCGATGACTCCGGCCATGAGCGCCAGGAGAAGTCCTATGCCGCAGAGCAGGGCTATGAGTGCCCAGGTGGTCATGACATGCCGTTCTCGCGGGCTGGCCTCTCGGCGGAGGTCAGGCGTCCAACGTGACAGGCATAGTCTTACTCTATCTAGGGGTCTACGTCTATCTCTACCTAGCTAGGTAGTAGTAGGGTATGGGTATGGGTGAACCTCGAATGACGCTGGCCACGCGGGCCGTGCTTTCCGCGTTCTTGGCTGGCCCCGCCAACGAGCATTACGGACTTCAGATCGCCGAGGCCGCGGACCTTCCCGGCGGCACGATCTACCCGATCCTGATCCGCCTGGAACAGTGCGGGTGGCTGGAAAGCCGCTGGGAGGACATCGACCCCCAGCAGGAAGGGCGCCCACAGCGCCGCTACTACCGGCTGAGCGAGCGCGGAGCGCAAGCTGCTGTCGCGGCGCTGGCGAAGCGCACACGTAAGCAGGCTTTCGGCCTCCGCCCGCAGGGGGGCGTAGCGTGAGTGGCCTTGTTCTGCTTGGCGCTGCGGTAGTGGCCTTGGTGGTCAGTGCGCTGGCTCGCTCAGTCAGGATGCGCCGTGAGGTCCGACGCCAGGCACACGAGCTGGAGCTTGCGGAATTGCTCGGGGCTGCTGCTAGCAAGCTGCGGACCGAGCTTGGCCGGACCCCCACCCGACAAGAGCTTCTCGCCGCTGCGGGCTATGTCCGGATCCCCAAGACGATCAGGTTCTGGGAAGAGGCTGTAGTACCCGGGAGGGCCCTCCTGGCGTCACGAGCAGCTGAACGGAAGCTCATGCTGGCGCTCGTCTTTCTTCCCTCTGAGCAGCGTGCGCGCTACCAGCGCGAGTGGCGCGCCGAGATGGCCAGCCTGAACCCGCAAGATGCAGCCGCGTTCGCCCTCCAAATCCTGCGGCATGCCCCGATGGTGGGTCTGACATTTGTGTTCAAGGAAGTGTTCGGTCGCAAGGCCGCCTGAGCGCGGCGGGCCGATACCCAGTCGCCCCAAAACCCCCGTACGCCTCGGCATGCGGGGGTTTCTGCTGCTGTTCGCCCTCATTGAACGCTGTGAGGACGGGTCTGCCCTCCGAGCGGAATGAGCGGGAACATGATCGGCCTCACGAAGACCACCTACTCGGGCGCCCTTGACACCGGCACGGAAAACCAGCCGCTGTCAGGGAGGGGCCGCTGGGTGTACCCCATAGCCCTGCGGAGGTGGGCGACGGCGGCTTCGGCAGTAGCACGCAGCTGGTCGTCGTCGGACTTGCAGGCAGTCGCGTCCAGGAGGACAGCCGCCGCCTGGAGCACTCCGACGTGCACGGGTACGGAGGAAAGCGCCGCGAGGGCAGCTGCGGCCTGTTCTGCCGGCGCGGCCGGGGACTGGGGAATGAGCTTGGCGACGCCTCGGTCGCGGGGAGGAGCGGTCACGGGGGAAGTGTGGGGCGACAAGGCGCTGCCTCCCAAATCCCATGCGCCCGCCCGGGTGTCGTCTCCCTACAGGCTGCGCCCGGCCCTCATGTTGTACTCGGCGACCCATGCGGCAGCGTCGCGGTCCGCCGGGGGGTGGCCGATGTCGGGGACAAGCTGGAGCGCGTCCAGGACGCTGACGTCAGGGTGGTACTCGCGAATGTGCGCACCCATCTGGTCGATCAGGGGCGACAGTGGCTGTTCGGCGAGTGCCAGACCGCCCATCACCCCGCAGACCGCGCACTGTGCGTACGTGACGGGAATATCGGGCCTCATGCCGTACGGCAGCTGCTGGCTCTCCATGCACTCCTCAACGACGGTGGCCGCCCGGCGCAACGAGGGACGCGGCACGCCCCAGAGGATCGGCCCGTGGGGGCTAAACGGTAGTTCGGACAGGCCGCCGAGCGGGCTCGTCCGTCCATTCGGCCACTCTGACCAACCACCTACCGGACCAGTCCGACGCTACGAGGGTGACGAGTCGGTCCAGCTTTCCGGGCCGATCTCCCGCCACTCGAAGAGGGGGTCGGAGAGGTCCAGGTCCTCGACGTCGGGGAAGCCGGCTGCGCGGAGAAACTCCTGGATGTCCGAGGGCCGGAACGCGCGGCCAAGGATGACACCGTCGTATCGGACCATGCGGGTGCCCTCGGCGTCGGGCGGATAGACGATCACGCGGTGCACGGCCATGACTTCAGGGTCAGGGCCATGCACCGCCGCCGCATCCCGGCAGCATGGCTGACGAGGCACGTCGGAGAGAAGGTCGATGCCCGCAGCAGGCGCGGCGCGGCATAGGGGGCTTTGAGCGTTACAGGCCCGATTCTGCGGGTGAGGTCTTGGTCTTGCGGCGGTTGTCCAGCCAGTTCAGAAGCCGGAAGCCGCGCTCGCTCTGTTCAGCGTTTCCCCACAGCGCCGCCGAGGACGCTGCGAGGGTGAGCAGGACAAACGCGCCGAGCACGATCGTCTGCGGACCGGTGAGTGTCTGGGGCTGGCCTGAGGTGTCCATTGATGTCCTCCGCTGCCCCGTCCGCACGCTCCGCACCTACCGCCAAAGCCCTCGGTCCGGTCGGCACCCTGGCCCTGATCCTGGCCCGGACCGCCGACCCCTGGCACTGGGACTGGACCGGCGACATCCCCTAGCCGGCCCGCCGGGACGCACGCATCCCGCCCCGGGAAGCTGACCGTCACCGATACGCGGGGCTGCGACGAACCAGATACTCGTGTCATGCCAAATGCAGGACTCGATGCCGCCGCCAACTCCTTACGTGCCTGGCTCAACCGCCAGCACTTCAGCGACCTCACCTCGATTGAGACGACGAGATTCTTCACCGACTCGATCACGCAGTGGGCACAAAGTCTCGGCTACAACGCCCGGGAGGAAGTCCACCTCCCAACGGAGTCTGAGGAGACGCGCAGCAGACGACTCGATCTCCAGCTCAGACACCGGTCCAAGACTGGGCGCCTCATCAGCATTGAGATCGACAGGACCAGCAAAGCCCTCTCCCTCGACAAGCTGACCCAAGCCGCCGAACTCGGCGATCTCGCCCTATGGGTCCGCTGGAGCCGCGATCCCATCAGCGTTCCAATCCCACCTGGCATCCGCGTCATCCGCGCCCACGTACTCCGACGCAAAAGCCGCACCGGAGGACCGATCCGCATGTCCCTCCAAGCCGACAGCTGCGGTTAGAACATGCCCCCGGCGGCCCTCCGGGGGCCACCAGTCCCAGAGGGGCCAGGGGCACCGCCGGTGACTGCAGGCCCGTGGGTGGATCGGTAGGCGGGTCGCGGGGGTCCCGATCTCCAGCCGTGCCTCGTTTGCCAGCATGCCGGATGCAGTCAGGATGTACCTGTAAAAGCGGACGCTTCCCTCGGCGGCAGCGCGAGCTCCGTTATGTGAACTGGCAGGCAGCATGAGCGGTGGCACAGGATTCGTTGCTTACGTGGTCAACGGTGACCTCAACACTGTCCAGCTCGTCGAGACGACCAACAACGGTCTGTTCACTTCTGTGCCGGTAGGTAGAGACCCGAGGGGAATGGCATTTACCTCGGACGGCAGCCGCGCCTACGTCACGAACGCCGCGTCGGACAACGTTTCGGTGATCGATACTGTCACTCACACAGTCCGCACCGCAGTGCCAGTCGCCAGCCCGGAAGGCATCGTGATCGGGCCGAACGGTTACGGCTATGTCCAGACAGGGTCACTCAACACGTTGGACCTCATCGACACCGAGACCAACGGCTGGCTGGGTTCCATGCCAGTGAGCGACGCTCCATTGAATGTGGCCATCGCGCCGGACGGCCTCCTCTACTTCACTGGAAATGCGCTAACCCGCATGTACCCAGGGAATCCCCTTTACGCCAGAAGAATTGGATTCCCTGGCGAGGACGTCCTTAGGGGATTGGCGCTGTCGCCTGATGGCACCCGCGCGTATGTTCTCGGGCGCGCCTCGATGTACGTCGTCGACACCCGAATTTTCTTCACCGTAAGTAAGGTTTCGATTGACGAGGCGCCAACGATGGTGGCACTGAGCCCAGACGGTAAACGGGCATACCTTGCATATGAGGGCCTGTTGCAAGAAAATCCTGGCAGAGTGTCCGTCATCGAGACCGCAACCAACACCGTGGCCGCCACCATTTCGGTCGATCCCTTCCCTCGGGTTCTAGCCGTCACTCCGGACAGCGCACGAACTTATCTCACGCATGCGACAGGAACGATGACGGTCATCGACAACACCACCAACAGCGCGATTGGCTCGGTACAGCTTGGCGGTTCGCCATTGGATGTGAAGTTCGCTCCCCAAGGCTGAGCATGCGACTGTTTATCGGCACCGATCTGCTGGCGATGCCTCGGACAGTCCGTGGACTGGGGCCGGATGTGCCTGTGGGAGCGGTCTCGCTAAAAGCTGCCGCGCAAATCCATCGTGAGATCTGAGACGCGGAATTCGGCGCCCTACAGCACCCCGATCATCGCGGTCTCCTCCCATCCGTCGGCGGCCTCGAAGTAGTTCTCCAGATCGCCGGAGTTGCGGGCCCATTGAGCGTGGAGCCTCTCCCGAACGCGCCACCGCAGGTGATCGACCAAGTGGTAGGCGTAGGTCTTCTGCGTGCCGCTTGGCGCGGTGGACGAGGAGTCCGACGGCTTCCTGCGCATGTATAACGGCCCGGAGGAGCGGCGGGAGCCGGCGCCGCCCCCGGCCCGTCCACCGCAGAACAAGCGACACCATGGACTGTCATATGCCAAGTTGACAGTTTTGATTGCCGGAGAATCTGCGACAGGAAAGACTGTCAACATGGACATCGACAGTCAGACCGACATCTGGGCCGACATCAACACCCTCCGGACCCCCGCCTACACCGAGCCGACCGAGGACGACGTGCTCGCCCTCCAGGAGGCCGTCGCCGAGGCCGCCGACGCGATGGCGTGGCAGATCTCCGTGCGCGCCCGCGACCACCGCGCCGCCGGCGGGGAAGCCCCCGACCGCGTCGTGCTCTCCGGCGACTACCAGCTCGCCCTCCTCTACTCCCTCCGCCAGGCCGCCGCCGCCGTCGAGCGCCGGGCCGCCGCCGCCGCACGGACCGCCGGACACCAGGGAGCCGGCTACCCCCAGATCGGCACCGCGTGGGGCATCACCCGCCAGTCCGCCCGCGCCAAGTGGCCCGACGCCGTGCCCTCCCGCGCCCACCTCCCCCAGCCCCCCGTCACCGTCCAGCACGCTGGCGGCACCGCCGCCGTCCTCCACCAGCCCGACCCCAACGACACCTGGATGTACACCGCACTCGCCGCCGACGGCACCCAGCACAACAGCCCCGCCGAATACGAGACCAGCGCGGCCGCCGCCGACGAAGCCCGTACCTTCCTCGCCGAGCACCCCGCCGGCGGCACCTGGACCTGCCAGCACTGCGGCGCCGACAACTCCACCGCGAGCCCCTCCACCTGCGGGTTCTGCAACCACCGCCGCGAGTGGACGCAGTAGACCGACACCAAGCCGGCCCGCGCTGTCAGTTCCCCCGGTACCGTGCCGCACACGGGCGCGTACCCCGCCAGCGGTCGCCGGCTACCACCACTGCTTAACCGAATTCCTACTGGTCTGATCCAGACCAGGGGCCGCATCCCCCCCGGGGCAAGCCTCGTTTCCCGGGTGACGATACCGACCCGAAAGGATAGAAGCATTGCAATCCTTGCGTAAGCGGCATTGTGCCCGCGTCGTGGCAGTGCTCACCGCCCCCCTGCTCTGCCTGGGCCTCTTCGTACCCGCGGCATCCGCAGCCCCTGCGGCCCCGTCGGCCAGCCCGTCAGCACCAAGCACCGACCTTGCGGGACTTCTCCTCTGCCCCGTCAGTCTCCTCCTAAACGCCAGTAACCACCCAAATTGCAATATCTTCTACGAAAAAAGCTGAACCGCCAAAAACCAGTTGGATCCCCCCCCAAGGGTTATACAACCAGCAAAAAAGGGGTCACCCATCTGCAAGGATGGGTGACCCCTTCCGCGTGACCGCTCCCGAGCTCTAAGCGGGCCGCCTGCTCGGGAGAGCACTGCCCATGCGGCCTCGACGTGACCGCAGGGTCACCATCGGATGGCAAGGCCCCATGTAAACGCTTGCCCCCTGACATGTGACGCCAGCAGATGGGGATGCCGATCTCGGCCTACAGCACGAGCTTGAACCTGCGGTCCATCGTCGTGTTGCCCCGGGAGATTTAGTTAGCCCTCGCCTTATTCATCCTTGGAATCGTCTTGCACGACTGAGTCCAGGCTCTCGGCGGTTAGCATCCTCTCGCCATAGGGACGCGGTTCGTAACCGCCAGCGCCGGTACCGGAGCCCGATTCCGGCTCTGGGGTCGATTCCGGAGCCGGGTCGGGCTCGGGCGGCGGGTCCGGCTCGGGCGGCGGCGGCGGGTCCGGCTCGGGCGGCGGGTCCGGCTCGGGCGGCGGCGGCGGGTCCGGCTCGGGCGGGGGTTGTGGCTCGGGCGGCGGCGGCGGCGGGTCCGGCTCGGGCGGGGGTTGTGGCTCGGGCGGCGGCGGCGGCGG
>NZ_BMTD01000044.1 GCF_014649495.1 Streptomyces filipinensis
TCGACTTGGCCGCGAACCAGGTGCTGGCGGTGAGGCTGACGGACACCAGCGTGAGGCCGACACCAGCGAACGCGTTGTCCGCCCACATCAGGTTCGCGCCGCCCCCGGCGATGCCCGTACCGGCCACCATCAGCCACGGCGGGGTGTGCGGCTTGATCCGGTGCCAGAGCCACGCCTTGACCCCGGCCGCGCTGGACTCGCCGTTGAGACGCTCCTCGGCGATCTTCTCTACGTCCTTGCCCATGGTCTCCGCCCCCGCTCTACTGCTGCGCCCAGTCCATGCGCCGGACCTGCTGCGGCCGGGCACGGTGGCGGACTCGGTTGATCTCTTCCTCGTACTCCCGCTGGAACGTCGCGTAGGCGCCAGCCGCGTTCTTCGCCGCGTCCAGGGCCGACTCGGCCGCCTTGTGCAGCTTCCGGGACACCTTCCACGCCCTGACCTTGGAGGCCCCGATGCGGCCCTCCGGGTCCTGGACCTGCGCGAGGGTGGCCTTCATGATCTCGGCGGCCATCGACACCTCGAAGGCGAACATCGCCATCGCCGCCCGCAGGCTGTTGCAGTACTCCCGGATCTGCGCCGGGGAGGTGAACTCCGGCTCCGGCAGCATCCCGCTGCTTCCGTTGGGGGTGCTGCCGCCCACGGACGACGCGTGCCACGTACCGGGGGCGTTGTTGTTGGTATTCGTCCGGTTCGAGCTGAAATTGACCGTAAAGCCCATCTGCGGGTTAAAGCCCTTTGCCTGCGAGCCGTTCGCCCCCGGCTGCGGGGGGACCTTGCTGCCGTTCTGAGAGCCATTCGCTGCCATGCTGGCCGTACCTCCGGGTGTCGATGGCGCACGGGGGTTCAAGGCCTCCCGGGTGCCTCCGGGGGGCCTCTTCGTTCCCAACACCTCGAAGGTAGGGCGCATCTGACAGCGAGTCAAGATGGTTGGACACCATCTTGATTCGGGTCTTGCTTCTGGCTCCCGGGAACCCGAAGATGGGGGAGTCAAGACAGAAGCAGAGCTGTCCTGACACGAGTCGACCGGAGGGAACATGAGCAGCAGCAGCGCCATCGCCGCGGAGATCCGGGCGCGCATCATCAGCGGGGACCTCACCCACGGAACACGACTGCCGGGCGTGAAGGGCCTGGCCGCAGAGCACGGCGTGAGCCAGCAGACGGCGGCCGCGGCCTACGCCACGCTGGCCGCGATGGGTCTCGTGCGCACCGACCGGTCCAGCGGGACCCGCGTCACGGGCACCAAGCAGTCCGACGCCCACCTCGGGACGTTCGCACCGCCGGACCTCACCGCCGCACAGGCATGGAAGCCGACCACCAGCGGAACGGCCCGGGAAGAGACGACCCTGGTCAGGCAGTTGGATGGCCCGACCCAGGAAATGAAAGCGTGGGGCATCCCGGCCGGGTCGGCCGTGGTCGAACGGACCCGGATCCGGTACGTCGACGGACACCCCGTGCAGCACAAAATCACCGTGCTGCCGTACTCCGTTGCGGCCGCCACTCCCGAAGGCTGGGAGGGCATGCCCCCGATGATGACCCCGGCCGGAGAGGACTCTCCCAAGGCTCCTGCGGGCGTACGGATGGCCGACTGGCTCGGGTGGGACCAGGCCGGGACCGAGTCCGCGATCACCGCCGAACCCATGGACGACGCAGCATGCGAGGCCCTCGGCGTCCCCTCCGGATCCCCCGGTTTTCGCATCCTCGGCACGGTGCGTGACTCCGCAGGTGCAGTGCTCTACGTGACCGTCACCAGCGCCCAGCTGCACCATCGCGTGACACTCAGCATCATCGGATGAGACCAGCCCCACCCCAACAAGCCCTCGCAGCCCCTGCCGGAAGCCCCGGCGGGGGCTGCTTGCATCTGCGGGTCAAGGCTCCCCGGGCTCTGCCCGGACCCGGCCACCAGTCCCAGAGGGGCCGGGGGCACCGCCGGTGACTGCGGGCCCGTGGATGGGTCTGTGAGGGGGTCGTGGGGGGTCCCTCCGGTCTGGACGGCACCGGAGGCCAGCACACCGCCACAGGGGCCGCCAAGGCCGAGCGCAAGCGTGCCGGAGGCAGCCTTGGCGGCCCCTGCGTCGGCGCGCTCTGGAGCTGCGCTCTGCCGCCCAGACCGGAGGGACCCCCCACTCAGGCCCGGGGTGCGCGCGAAGCGCCGGCCTACTCGCCGCGCGGAGCGGGCACGTCCTCGTCGCCCTGGCCCTCGAACAGCGAGGCCTGCCCCCGCTCGTCGTACACGTCGAAGGCCCGCAGCCAGCCCTTCGGATCTATCCCCGGCCGGATGCCCGGCCGGACTCCGTCCGGCGGCAGAAGCGGTATCGCCGAGGCCGTCATCGCCGACCGGCGCCGGGACACCTTCGGCACCGGGGCCGGGGCAGGCACGACGACCGGCGCAGCCGCAGGCGGATCCGGCAGCACAGCCAGATCCGGAGCCGCGGCCGGCGGAGGCACCGGAACGACCGGCGCGGCCGGGAGCACCGGATCGGCCGCGTCGGCGACCCTGGCGAAGTTCCGGAGCATGTACGACTTCTGGCGGCACGCCGGAGAGCACGTCTTCCGCCGGCGGCCCTGCCCCCGCGGCTGCTCGATCCGCCCACCGCACACGTTGCACGTGGACCGGTCACCCGCGTCCTGGACGCTCATCTCCTGCTCGCTCACACGGCCAGTCTGCCATTTCGTCAGTGACGAATCCTGGAGCCCCCTTTTCGTCACTGACGAAACCGGAGTCCAGGCTTTTCGTCAGTGACAAATCCGGGCGCGGGCCCGAGCTGTCCAAACTTTCCCTACTGAATCAAGGCGCCCTCCGGGCGCGCGGCCCGCCCGCCGGCGGACTCGCTCCTGTCTCCGCCCCGCGGCTCCGCCACCGCGCAGGCCGCCGTCGACAACGAGCACCAGGAGCACGAGCAGCTGCACCGCCCGGAATGCCGACCGGCTGCATGACACCTCTGGCACTTCCGCGATCCGGAGGCATAGACCCGTACGCAATCCCGCCCCACGGACCGGTACGCCTACCGGAGTCCGCCAGGCGACCGATGCAGCAGCCACTGAACCGCCACACCCATGCATCACGACGCCAGCGGCTCCCACCGCGTGCCGTGCGCCCTCGTGCCGCGCGTACCGCGTGCACTCGTGCACGTGCCCGCGCGTGCACGCGAGAGCGCCCACGGCAGCAAGATCAACACGACCACAGCTCATGCATTACCGGCCCTTGCTACAAAGCGCAGTACGAATCCACACCTAGGCATTACCGATGCGACGGCACCTCTCCCACCCCCCAGACCCACACCCACCCAGCCCCAGAGAGAGAGTCCGAGCACTCACCAGGGGGCCTCAGGAGGGGTGGCCTGCGAGGATGACCGGTGAGCGTCCACGGCCGTGTCCCCCCATGTGTCCCCCTCAGATCTCACCCCATGGATCACCCCCCAGGATCCCCGGATGTGTCCCCCCATGTGTCCCCCCGGCGACCCCTGGGAGGGGCAGCGGAGCAGAGCCGCGCAGGACTCACTGGTGACGTCACCGGTGAGCGGACCGGTGACGTCACCGCCCGTCGTAGCACTCCAGGTATCACCCCGATACGGATCTTGCGGAGGCTTGCCCAGGGGGCTTGCCCAACCGTTGCGAGGCTTGCCCGCCGGAGGCTTGCCCGGGGGGTGGCGTCACCCGTGATGCCACCTCCGGGAGTTGCACCGGAGGGCGGCTGGAGGGTTGCGTGCAGAGGCGGCTTAGGGGTTGCACCGGAGGTGTGACCGTCGGTGGGACCCCCCGTTTCGGCCGACCCGGCGTTGTTGCCGGTCAGACCCCGTGGGCAAGCCCAAATCGGAGCCGGACACCTCTTTCTGCGGAGCCAGGAAGAGGCTCAGTTGCTCTCGGCGGGCGGCCGGCGGAAGCGGGAGCAAGCTAGGCCTTCGGGTGACCCGAAGCTGCCGTTCCGGATCCGCCGCTGACTCGGCGGTCGCTCCGCTGGGACCGGGCCAAAACCCGGAGCGAGCTATCGGTCACTGGGCCCAGTGACCGGCCGCAGCGGCGGAGCAAAGGGGGTCCCCCTCTCGGGGACCCCGGCTGAGCCGCGAGACTGCAGTCATGAGCACCCCCCGCCGTACCCTCGGCGCCGGTCCGGCAACGAGCACCAGGACCACGGCGACGCCGACCGCCCCGCGGCTTCTTCCCGTTGAGCGTGCCGACATCGAGCACCACCAGGCCGTCGCCGACAACGAGCGCCAGGCGGTGAAGATGCAGGAAGGCCGGCGCGCTCTCGGCACCGGCCCCACTGCGGCCGGTCCGGCGCTACCGGACTGTTAGCTCGCGCCTGGCCGTACGAATGTGGGCCACAAGGTTGACCGCCTCGACCGGACCCGGCGGCCGGGGCTTGGCGGGCTTGTACTGGGCCATCCACTCGGCCGCCCGACGCTCAGCGGTCCGCTTGCGGGTCTTGGCGTTGAGGCGCTCGAACAGGTTCGCCTGCACCGCCGCCAGCTCCTTCGCCGTGACCACCCGTACGTGGTCGGCCCGGCCTCCGAGTTCGGCCACGACTCCCGGCGCGGCGCCGTACGACTCGGTCTTGATGACCTCCTGCATGTGCAGTTCGGCGTCACCGTCGACCACCTTTTCGTGCGCGTCAGCCGTGAGGATCACGCCGCCGGTGAGCTTCTGATCCTTGTCCTGCTCATAGACGAACTGGAGGTTCGTCTCCTCGGAGTCGTCCCCGGTGAGCTGGACGTGTCCGCGCAGACCTCTGGTCCACTCGATCGCGCGGCGTCCGGCCATCGCCGTCTCGTACTCCGCCCACCAGATTCGGCACTGAGCAGCGGTGCCGTACCCCTCCGCCCTCGACGGCAGGAGCTTGGCGACCTCCAGGTCGTGGAGTCGGTAGAGCATTTGGAACGGCGTCATCGAGTGACCCTTGTAGGTCTTGCTGTCGGCCCGGGTGGTCTCCATGGCGGCCCCCGTCGCCGCGTCCAAGTCGGCCCGGACCGACTCAGGCGCCTTGCCGTCCTGGACCTTCGTCAGGTACTCGATCAGGGCCTCGTCGTCAGCTGACGTGATCAGCTTGATCATCACTCCGTGCCCCTTGCCCTCGCACTTGCAGTCCCTGGTCTCGCAGTCGGTCGACGGGGTGAACTCCGGATCCGCCTTGGCAAGCTCGCTGGTCCACAGTTCCCGAAGCCAGTCCTCCCACTCCTCCAACGCCTTGGCCCCGGGCTCGAAGTAGTCGACCACCTCGCCGTTCGCCGGGGTTCCGTCGAGCTTCCCTCCGAGGAACACGAGCCCATTCGTGTGGGGGTGCCAACCGTTCTCCAGGGAGCGCGTCACCTCCGAGGCTCGGACCATGCCCGCGTAGCCGATGCGGTGTCGAATGCCCTCTTCAGCCGCGCGCACCGAGTGCCCGAAACTGCCGTCCTTGCGCTCCCACCAGCTCACCGTTTCGGACCGGCCGTAGAACTGGGGGGCAGTGAGCATCCGCTGGTAGGCGCCGGGCGCCCGTCGCGGCTTGCCCGACCTGTCCAGGACCGGAGCCCCGGCGGCGTCGAGCAGCGGTTCGCCCCACATTGCCGCCCCAAGCCGGGCCAGTTCGTGCGTCCGGTTGTGCCGGGCAGTGAGAACCAGCACCGCGAGCGTGCCGCCGGCCGCGAGCCACCGGAGCGCGCCTGTCTTCAGCTCCTCGGTCCGGCCCCGGCGAATCGCTCCGGAGCACTCCGGGCAGAACCAGATCCGCCCGCAGCGGACGAGCCCGATCGTCACCACGTAGCCGCGCGACGACCGGGCGTAGATCACGCCGGTCTCCGGATCCAGGACCCTCCGCCCGCATCCGGTGCACGCGTCGATCGCCGAGACCCGGTTGAGAACCTTCCGCCCCTGGTACCGCCGACGAGCCGCACGGGCCGCCGCTTCGGCCTTCGCGGCCTGCTTTGCGGCCGCAGCACGTTTCCGCTGGTCAGGGGTGGTTTCGCTGCTCTTGGAAAACTCTGTTACCCCTTTACCTAGTTGGCCACCTCCGGTGGCCTGTTTCCCCAGGTCAGAGGCCGTTTTCGGGGGGGTAGAAGCGTCCGCCGCCCGCTTGCGGCAGTTCGCGCCGCAAAAAACCTGCGCGGCGCGGCTGCGGGTGAACCGCTTCCCGCAGTTCTTGCACCGGATTCGGGCGCGTACGGGGGACGCGGAAGCCCCGGTTCGCGACGCGTCCGAAGACGCGGTCGCGGCCGGGGCCGGATGTCCTGCATCATGGGAAAGCACTACGTGAGCACCAATCCTGAGTCCGTGAGAAGTCTGGGGAGCTGGTGTTCGCGACTGGGGTCCGGCTTCCTACAGCCGGGCCCCGCCGCGTTTTACGGGGTCTTGCGAGTCGAGCGTGCCATAGGTGGCGGGTCATCAGGCGCGAGGCGCCGTGGCTGCCTTGTGGCTGGTGGGGTTTCGACGGCCGGAGAAAGCCCCCGCCGATTGGCGGGGGCTTTCTCCGTGGGTGCGGTTACGCGGAGCCTCCGAGGGCGATGAGCACCGCGGTGATGAGGAGGATTCCGCCGGCGCAGGTGAGGTCGACCGCGCGGCGGAGGGTGGTGAACTTGGCGACGGCCAGGCGGGAGAGGCCGACGACGTCGACGGCCAGATCCCGAGCGGTGGCGGCCGGGAGGTCCTCCGGGGTGAGCGTGGCCCAGAGCGGGAAGCCGTGGCCGCCGCCCAGGTTGGGGCGGACCGACCGGAGGAGCAGGCCCGCGGCGGCGACCAGGAGGGCGAGGCCGGAGCCGCCCGCGATGTACGCGGGGAGGTTCAGGGGGAGGTCGCGGGCGAGGGTCCATGCGCCGGCCATCACGGCGCCGACGAACGCCAGGAGTAAGCCGGTCTTGGCGTCGGTCCGCGCGATCTCCGCCTTGACCTCGGCGTGCGCGGCCGTCATCGGGGTGCTCATCAGGCGCTCATCTCCATCTGCTCGACGGTCTGCTGCGGGGTCAGCTCCTTGAACTGCTTGGCAATCCAGCCGGTCGACCAGCCCGTGAGCGCCACGACCTGCCGCTGTGAGCGGCCCTCACGGATTGCCTCGGCGACGGCGGCGAGCGCCTCGGTCTCGCTCATTTTCTTGACGGCCGGGGCGTCGTGAGCGGTCTCGTGAGCGGGGGTGCTCACGGTGGCGCTCACGGCCGGGCGCGGGGCGCTCACAGCGGCGCTCACGGGCGCCGGAGCCGTACGGCGGGCCTCGGCCGCCTTCCGATCCCGCTCGGTCCGCTGGATGGCTTCACGGGCGGTGCGCTCACGGTCGAGGCGCTGCTGCTCATCCCGGCGAGCCCGGTCGGCGCGGTCCGCCTCTTCCTTGTGGCGCTTGGCCTCTTCGGCCCGGCGCTCACGCTCGACGTCGGCGACGTGGTCGCGCTCTTCCCGGGCCATCCGGGCTTCGTGGTCCAGGCGCTCACGCTCCAGGCGGGCCTTGTGCTCACGCTCGCGCTCACGGTCGGTCTGCTCCTGCTCACGGCGGCGGTCTTCGGCCTGCCGGGCGCGCTCACGCTCGTCGGCCTGGGCCTTCTCCCGGGCCTCCCGATCCGCCCGTGAGCGGTCCTGCTGCTCCTGGCGCTCACGGGCCCGGCGCTCACGCTCGTCGGCGCGCTCACGCTCGATTCGGGCGGTCGCCACGGCGATTGCCCGGCGCCACTTGAGCGAGGCCTCGGCCGTGACGATGAGCAGGGTCGGGGCGACCATGTGCACGCCGACGCCGACCATGTCGCCCGTGAGCGCGGAGTCCCCGATGTTGAGCAGGAGCGTCATCGCGCCGGTGAGCCAGCGCAGGACCATGGGCCAGGCGCCCGCGTCTCCGTCGAGCCTGGCGACGATGGTGTCGACGCGGACCACGATGATCACGGCGGCGTCGACGACGAGCGGGAGGATCGGCGCGGTCCAGTCCCACTCATCCGGCGTGACCCGCTCGACGAGTGGGGTGACGGTCAGGATCGAGAACAGCACCGCGCCGCCCACGATCGCCCAGACGAGCCGGAGGGTGCGCTCCGCCGCATCGACCTGGGCCTGAGTGTCGATCTTCACCGGCGGCCACCCCCGCCCTTGACCGTCTGCGTGATCGTCTGGACGACCGTCTGCGTGACCTCGAACCCACCGCCCTTGTCCGACCGGCGGCCGAGGAAGGCGGCGACCAGGACAGCGCCGAGGATCAGCATGGGCGCGGCCGCGGTGATCCCGGCGGCGACGGCAGCGGCCCCGGTGGCGAGCAGGTCGAGGGCGAAGCCGAGGAGCAGTCCGCCGGCGCCGATGCCGACGGCGGCCACCGCCGTGCCGACAGCCCACCGGGGGACGAGCGGGCCGGAAGACAATTTGTCTTCCGGGGCCGGGGTGTTCACGACGGCTTCGAGGGCTCCCTGTCGCCGGGCGAGGTCGAGGAGCGCAGCGACGTCGAGGACGGGCTGAGCCGCAGGGGCGGCCGGGGGCGGGGCGGTCGGCTGAACGCCGGCGGGGGAGTCCGGCAGCAGCGCGGCGAGAAGGTCGGCGTCGCTGATTGAGCGGCCGGTCACGGGATACTCAGGGGTGGCACTCACGGGTTCCTCCGGGGGTGTCAGGGCGGTCCGGGTCGCATCCGGGCCGCCCACTGTTCTAGGCGGTCTGACCAGGCATTACAGGGGGTCTGACGGGTCGTGACGGGTCACTGACCGGTCAGGGCCGCTGACCCCCTCCCCACCTGAGGGAGTTGTGGGGGTCAGCGACTCTGACGGGTCACTGACTGGTCAGACCGCTCCGGCCATCTGCCGGGGCCGGATCTTGTACTGGCCGGGGGTCTTGGCCTTGAGGTCCTCCACGAGCCGCCCGTCCAGGCGCATCTGCCGGACCGCGTTCTTGATCCAGGTGGGCTTGCGCCCGATCGCGGCGGCGTGGGCGAGGAAGTCCTTCGGGCCGACGGTCCGGCGGCCCTCGGCGAGCCAGTGGTCGAGCAGCTGCTCCATCACGGCCAGGGCGTCCTCCGTGCTGAGGTCTCCCTGGGCGTCCGCCGGGACGAGCGGGGTGTCGTCCCCGGGCTGTGACTCGTCCAGGTCCACCGACGGATCCAGGTCCATGTCCTCCGGGTCCACCAGCGGCTCCACGGTGCGCTCCTCTTCGTCGTCGTAGTCGGCATCCACGGCCTCCGGCGCCGTCACCGACAGGGCGGCCCGGTCGGTGTACCGCTGGCCCGCGACGCCCGCCGCGACGGCCGCCATGACCTCCCCGGCGTCGGGGGGCCGGACGTCGGCGAAGGTGACCGTGACCCAGTCCAGGACCAGGGGATCGTTGCGGAACGTCCGGGCCGGGGTGATCTGGCGGGCGACGGGCATCCCGGTCTGCGCGAGGTAGCAGTAGCCCGGGTACCCGGCGCCCCACTGGCCGGGGTGCGCGCCGGCGTCCAGGAGGTCGGAGGAGAGCGCGAGGGTCTCGTCGCGCTCGTCCAGACCGAAAACGAGGGCGGACGGGAGCGCGGCGCGCACGGTCGTAGACATCTGGTCGTGGCTCGGGCGCTGGAGGGAGAACACCAAGGCCGCGCCCGTCGCCCTGATTTGGTTCGCGGCCTGCTTGAACAGTTCCTCGTCGAGGCGGGCGAAGGCCTCCGCGGCCTCCTCGAACCAGGCGATGAGGAAGGGCATCCCGGCGCAGCCGCAGGCCCGGCCGGACTGGCAGGAGTGCGCCCGGTCGGTCTGCTGGCCCGCGCACGCGGGCTCCCACTTCCGGTAGGCGTGCCGACGCAGCCACTCCGCACGGGCCGGGGTTGCCTGCATGACCGCCGTGGCCATCGACTCGACGTCGTCCGGCTCCAGGGCCACCCAGTCGCAGGCGGGGAACAGCCCGCCGAGGTCCATTCCGCGCTTCACCGGGTCGGACAGCCACACAACGGCGTCGCTTCGGGTCAGGGCCTCCGAGAGGATGTCCATCGCCGCCTCGGTCTTGCCGGAGCCGGTCGCGCCCGCGATCAGCCAGTGCACGCCCTGAGGCAGCAGCATCTCCAGCTGGAGCGTGTCGTCGTACGTGCCGATGACGAGCGGTTCGGTGATCGAGCCGCCGGGCGCCGACGGGCCCGGGTACCAGGTCGTGCCCGCGAGCGGGTCGACGGGGACGCCGACCAGTACGCCGTGCCGGTGCGAGTCCGAGGACTTCTCCACCCGGAACCCGCCGGGGCGGACGTCCATGGCGCTCTCCAGGTTCGGGAGCGCCTTCGTCAGCTCGTCGGAGGTGGCGCCCTTCTCCAGCTCGAAGGGGACGCGGACCTGGCCGGTCTCTCCGACCTTCGCCTTTCCGAGCTTCAGCTTGGAGAGGCCGATGGCGTCCAGAAGGCCGGCGGCGTTCCCGGCCGGGGCGGCGTCCGGGTTGTGGCGCATGATCTGCCGGATGTTCCACGACAGGGCGAGCGCCCCGCCGCCCATCAGGTAGAGGTCCGGCAGCGGCCCGGCGAACGGCCCGGCCAGTGCGGCGCACGTCGTCCAGGAGGACGCGGCGGCCACCGTGATGGCGGAGTGGAGCCGCCGCTGGGGGCCGGTCGACTTGGCCGCGAACCAGGTGCTGGCGGTGAGGCTGACGGACACCAGCGTGAGGCCGACACCAGCGAACGCGTTGTCCGCCCACATCAGGTTCGCGCCGCCC
>NZ_BMTD01000045.1 GCF_014649495.1 Streptomyces filipinensis
GGGGGGGGGGGGGGTGGGTCCTCCCTCACGTCAAGCCCCCGGTATTCGGCTGAGTTGCAGTGGCTCGGTACAGGTTGCCGGGCGACTATTCGCCAGGGTTCGCCGGGGTCCGCCACATGGTCTGCCACGAATGCACGGGTGTTTTGTAGGCGTGGCTGCTCAGCTTCAGAGCAGAGCGTGCCTTCCGTCGGTTTCTTCGCCAAGGAGGTGAGCATGCGGAAGCGGGCCAAGGTGCCCAGTCAGCGCAGGCAGCTCGAATGGGCTGCCCGAGCGCAGGTGATCACTGCTGTGCTCGGCGCGGTCACCGCGATCGCAGGGTGTGTGGCGCAGTTCGCGCGGTAACGCGACGCGGACAGGAGGGGTGCGGACGGCACAGTCGAGGCCTGCGTGAAGCGGGCCCGGCCGGCACATGATCGGCCGACCCCGCCTCAACGCCCACACACCGGCCGGGGCCCCTGGGTGCGACCAGGGCCCCGGCCACTCGCGCGTGTGGCCTCCGGCAGAACCGGAGGAGCCCCTACCAGGTCGATTATCCAGTGCTTGCCGGGAATGGCGCCCCTGGCGCACTGGGGCTATGGCTGGCGAAGGCTGGCGAAGGGGGATCGCGCGCTGCGCCCCGCCACAGCCACATGGCCAGCGACACCTGTCGATCCGCGGGGTGTTGTTCGGGGCTGAAGTGAGGCGAGGGGGAGACGGGGCGGTGAGCGTGTTGCCTGATCCAGGGGCTTCGCGGGCGGTCTTGGTGGGCACGAGCCGTTACCAGCATGTGCTCTCCGCGCGCGTGGGGGTGTTCCGGTTCCCGAGGCCTACCAAAATTGGGTGGTCAAGTGTTCCCCATGCACGTGGGGGTGCTCCGAAATTCGCTACGGCCGTGGACATGGCCAAGGCGTGTTCCCCACGCGTGTGGGGGTGGTCCGCGGGCGCACCCGGCGACGGAAGAGCACGTGGATCACGGCGGTGGGCTCGGAGGTGGCAGGGAGCGCGGACGGGATCCGGGCGAGCTCGCGCAGCACAGGAGTACGGTCGGGTGCCGGGACTTCCTTGGCGACCTGCAGGAGTTCCCTGCGAAACGCGAGGGGCTGCGTGTCTCGGCGTTGGTCACCAGCATGAAGCATCTCCAGGAGCACGGCTCGGCCAGAGCGGTCTTGCGGCGCTTCGGTCGGCCGCACAACCAGAAAGAGCCCCACCCGGTATCCCTTGTAGGTGGCGTCCGTTGGGGCCAGGAGGTGTCCGTCTTCGGCGGCCCAGCCGCGGGCTGCGGCGAGTTCTTCTTCCCAGGCGACGTCGTAGTGCGACCACACCATGCTGAGTTTCTCGGGCTGCGCGGCCCGGTCGGTGTCCATGTCGCCGCGGGCGTGGAAGCGCCTGGCGTCGGCGATCCACTGTCCAGGGGGAACCCGGCGAGTGCGGCCGGCCACCCCTCGGCGTCCACCGCCTGGCCGTCGCGGCCGGGCACGCGGTAGGTGAAGGGCACCCGCAGGTCACCGTGGTACCGGTTGTAGATGACGGCGGCTTCGATGCCGCGCCGCCAGTGGGTGTGTTCGGGGTTGAGGACGCGCAGGTTGATGAAGGCGCCCCGCTGGGCGGGGTCGCGCGGTGTGGAGAACTTCCGCAGGGCCTGAACCCCACCACCGACAGTACCCGCAGCGCGCACCGGGCGCTGCGGGTACCGCACGTCCCGGGGAGCGGGCGGTACGGTGGCCCGCTCAGGGACGTGCCGTGACCAGTGTGTCCACCAAGGCGCGGGCGGACTCCGTGGCGTTGCACACGTCGAGTTCAGCGAGGTCGCTTCCCGATCCGCTCGGCAGCCATTTCGGCGATCATGACCGTGGGTGCGTTCGTGTTTCCACTGATGACAGTCGGCATGACCGAGGCGTCGACGACACGGAGTCGCTCGACTCCGTGGACCTCCAGATCCGAATTGACGACGGAGTTGTCTCCCGTTCCCATGGCACAGGTTCCCACCGGGTGATACGCCGTGGCACTCCATCTGCGGACGTGCTCTTCAAGAGCCGCGTCGTCCAGACGGTCGAGGTCGTCACCGGCGGGCAGGTACGGCCGCCCCAGGTGGTCGGCGAACGGCGCGCAGTGGGCGATACCCATGACCGCTCTGAGTCCCGCGACCATGACCGACGTATCCGCGGGCACGTCGAAGTACCGGGGATCGATCAGCGGAGGGGTCTGCGGATCAGGCGACGCCAGACGGACGGTGCCGCGAGTCCGCGGGTGCAGGGGGACGCAGTTCATCGTGAACACCGGCCGGTCAGGTCTTTCCTCACCGCTGAGAACGAGTGCCGTGGCCCCTCCCACCAACTGGACGTCAGGACGGCTGCTGCGGCCGTCCGTGACGTTGAGGAACGCGCCTACCTCTCCGTAGTTCGAGGCGAAGGGCCCGTCGCCGTGCGCGCGCCACCGTTGGAGGTTGTCCGGGGTGAGCAAATCCCGCACGACATCGGTGGAGTTCTGGGTCTCCCACACGACAGGAGTCATCAAATGGTCCTGGAGGTTACGCCCGACCCCGGGCAGGGGGACTCGGACGTCTATCCCCACATCGTGCAGCTCATCGGGATCGCCTATGCCCGACAGAAGCAGCAGCTGGGGCGAGTTGATGGATCCGCCGCAGAGCAGTGTCTCCCTGTCGGCGTGAGCCGTGCGTTCCTGTCCGTTCCGGACGTAGGTGACGCCGGCTGCGCGTGCTCCGTCGAGCGTGATCTTTGTGGCCAGGGCGCTGGTGCGTACCACCAGATTGGATCGGCCAAGAGCCGGGCGCAGATAGGCGTCGGCCGTGGACCATCGCCGCCCGTGATGGCATGTCACCTGGTACAGGCCGGCGCCGACAGGGGACGCACCCGCGAAGTCGTCGTTGCGGTCCAGCCCCCACTTCACGGCGGCATCCAGCCAGGATTGTGAGAGTTCGTGGGTGTAGACGCGGTCCTCGACGTGCAGGGGACCGTTCGAACCGTGGTAGGGCTCGCCGAGGCGGTGGTTCGACTCGGACTGCATGAAATAGGGCAGGACGTCGTCGTAGCCCCAGCCTTTGGCTCCGTGCTCGTCACGCCAGCTGTCGTAGTCGTGCCGGTTGCCACGGGTGTAGATCATGACGTTGGTGGATGATGAGCCGCCCAGTGTCTTGCCCCGGGGCCAGGAGAAGGTGCGTCCCGGCTGGGGCTGCTCGAGCGTCCGGTAGCTCCAGTCGCTAGGCGATCCGAAGAGCATTCCGAGTGCGGCTGGGATGTGGATGAGTTCGTCGGTGTCAGGGCCGCCCGCTTCGAGGAGCAGTACGCGGACGCGGTCGTCGCGGCTCAGGCGGTCCGCGAGTACGCAACCGGCGCTGCCGGCGCCCACGATGACGTAGTCGAATCCTTCGGTTCGGGTGGAAGTCATGCTGGTCCCCTCGCCCGGCGAGCGGCCGTCGCCCGGACTCGCCCGAGGGGGGCGGCCGGCGCCGGCTGTCGCATCAGGGGTGGTAGATCGACTGGAGCTGCTGGTATGCGTGAAGCCCCTCGGGCCCCAGTTCGGTGCCGAGGCCGCTGGCCTTCCTGCCTCCGTAGGGGGAGGTCAGGTCGGGCAGATAGCCGTTGAGCCCGACGGTGCCGGTCCGCAGACGGCGGGCCACCTGGGCACCGTGGTCCAGGTCCGTGGTCCAGACGGTGCCGGCGAGGCCGTAGGCCGACTCGTTCGCCAGGCGCACCGCATCGTCCTCGCCGTCGTAGGGCGTGATCGTGAGGACCGGGCCGAAGATTTCCTCCTGCGCGATGGTCGACGCGTTCTCGACGTCGGCGAATACGGTGGGTTCGACGAACCAGCCCCGATCGAGGCCGGGTGGCCGGCCCCCTCCGGTGGTGAGCCGAGCCCCTTCGTTGAGGCCGGTCTTGATGTACCCCAGGACCCGTTCGCGCTGGCGCTGGCTGACGAGCGGGCCGATCTGGGTGCCGGGATCGAGCGCGTCACCGACGACGGCGTCACGGGCCATCGCCGTACAGAACCCGACCACTTCCCGATACCTGCTGCGGGGGGCCAGGATCCTGGTACTGGCGTAGCAGGTCTGACCGTTGTTCAGCAGACTGGCCATGAAGAACTGCTCTGCGGTCGCGGTGAGGTCGGCGTCGTCGAGGACGACGGCCGCGGACTTGCCTCCCAACTCCAGGGTCACCGGTCGCAGCAATTCGGCGCATGCGGCGGCCACTTGACGCCCCGCTCTGGTGGACCCGGTGAACGACACCTTGTCGATGTCAGGATGGGAGACCAGATACGCGCCGGTGTCGCGGCCGCCCGGAACGATGTTGATCACGCCGTCGGGGATCCCCGCTTCCTCGACCGCCTCCGCCAGCAGCACCGAGTCGAGGACCGTCTGCGGAGCCGGCTTGAGGACGAGCGCGCAACCGGCCGCCAGAGCCGGGGCGATCTTGAAGAAGGCGATGGTCTGAGGGAAGTTCCAGGTCATGATGGCGGCTACGACGCCGGCGGGTTCCCGGCGGACCAGGGTGGTGCCACGGGGCAGTCCGGTGCGCAGTTCCTCGGACGTCATGCTGCCGGCCAGACCCGCGTAGTAGCGCAGCAGGGCTGATGGCACCACACCTTCGAAGGACCGGGCGACAGTGATCGGCATGCCGTTCTGCGCGCTGACGGCGGCGGACGTCGCCCCCTTCCTGGCATCGAGCGCGTCCGCGAGACGGATCATGGCGGCCGCGCGATGTTCAGGGCCCCAGGAGGCCCAGCCGGCCGGTGCGTCGCATGCGGCACGAGCGGCTCCGACCGCCCGGTCGATGTCGTCCTGGGAACCGTCCGGCACGGTACCGAGATGATCGCCGGTACTCGCGGAGGCGACGTCGATGACACGGTCGCCGGACGTGTGCACCCAGCGTCCTGCGATGAACAGATGGTGGGGATCCATGGTGAACTCTCTCCACGGCATGCCAGGGGACCACGACAGTCCGTGGTTTTCGATAGGTGGATGACCAGCGGGCACGAGGGTGCTCAGCGCGGTACGCGGGCCGCTGACGGTCATGGTTTCCTGCGCGGCGGCCCGGCGCGTCGAACCTGCGGGTGGGCCACGTCTGCGACGCCCCTTGCGCCTGGTGCCGGCCTTGGGGGAGCGCTTTCATGATTCACAACTGAACAAATTCGACGCTACACCCATCTGGGGTAATTTGTCACCAGATGGGAAGAATGTTAGTGGAATGGCCATAGCCATGGCCCGTCGCCCGATGGAGGACGTCAGGCAGACGGCTCAAAGACCCCCACGAGGCCCCTGGGCATCGTGGCGGCAGGCCGGGCCCCGGTGCATGACATCGCACCATGAGCGTACGCCTCAAGGAGGTGGCACATCGTGAGGACATATGGCGGAGCCACGGCGGAAGAGCGCGCTTCGCTCCGGCGTCGGCGCCTCATGGAAAGCGGCCTGGAACTCTTCTCCAGCCGCGGATATGCCCACACCTCCATCCGTGCGGTACTCCGCCACGCCGGGCTGAAGGACAGGTACTTCGCGGAGAGCTTCACATCCCTCGACGATCTCATGGCGGCGCTCATGAGAGACATCTACGAGGAACAGATCACCCGGTGCGCCGGCGCGATCGCCACGGACCAGCCGCTGCGCGACCGGGCTCGGAACGTGATCGACGCCATCGTCGCGCTCTCTGTGGAAGAACCGAGAAAAGGGCGCGTCAAACTCACGGAATCCCTGGGAGCCGGTCCTCTCACAGCACACGAACGGCGGCTGGGGCTGCAGCGCATGAGCGACCTCGTGGAATCCCTCCTGACGGAAGGGCTTCACGATCCTCGGATGGACCCCACCACCCTGTC
The DNA here is from genome assembly GCF_014649495.1 of Streptomyces filipinensis. Classification (GTDB taxonomy): domain Bacteria; phylum Actinomycetota; class Actinomycetes; order Streptomycetales; family Streptomycetaceae; genus Streptomyces; species Streptomyces filipinensis. The sequence continues at coordinate 5,803 of NZ_BMTD01000045.1, forward strand.
CGTGGCCCTCGTGGGCGCCGTCAGCGAGATGCTGCTGAGCTGGTTCAACGGAGAGCTGGGCATCTCAAGGGAGGAACTGGTGGATCAGGGCCTCCTCCTCTTCGAGGCCATCACCGAGCAGGCCTCGGAAACATCACGGGAATGACAGAGCAGCCGGCGTCAGCAGCTCCCAGCGACCATCCGGAACCGTTCCCCGAACTCGGCCGACCGCCTTCACCGGCGTTCCGCCACCTCCCCAGCCGCCTTCCTGCCAACGCTGACTCAGGCATTCACGAACGGGCCCTCGGGCTTCGGCGTCCCCGCACGAGCGAGGTCGCTCGTCAGCTAAGCAGCGATCGAGGCCGCGAGGCCAGGATCGCCTCGGCCTCGTCACCGATCGTCCGGACCACTTCTGCGGCGGGACGGACGGCATTGACGAAGATCGCCGACTGGCCGTAGAGAACCGCGCTCGTGTCAGGGTCGGGTGGGCTCTCAACGGGACTGACGTTCCTGGGAGGCGCGAATTCCTCCTTGCGGTCCCGCAGAGCCGCCTCGCGCTCTGACCACTCATCGGTGAACCGATTGCGGCGGACTCGTTCACCGATGGTCTCCGGCCACGGCAGCCCCGACACGATGTCGTAGGTCCGCGTCCATACGGTGTCGCTGCCGTCACTTTCCACGATCAGGCGCTTGTGGGCATCGTGTACCTCGATCGCTTCGGGCGTGGCGAGAAACGCCGTGCCCAGCCATGCGCCGTCCGCCCCGGCGGTGAGGACGGCCGCCAGTGTCCGGCCGTCGCCGATTCCTCCCGCGGCCAGCACCGGAACATCGGGGTAACGCCTCACGATCCCGGCAAGGAACGGCAGGAGGCCCATCGTCCCGGTATGGCCACCGGCCTCCGTACCCTGCGCCACGAGGACGTCGGCACCCGCGGCGACGGCCGCCTGCGCGTCATCGTAGTTCTGTACCTGGCACATCACCCGCGCTCCCACGGCCTTGGCACGAGCAAGCCACGGCTGCGGGTTTGCGAACGACAGCGCGATGACCTCTGGTCGCTCTTCCAGAGCGGCCTCGAAATGCGGTTCGGTGAAGGGCAGGAACGGCGTGATGAAGCCGACTCCGAAAGGGAGGTGGGTCGTAGCGCGGATGGTTGCGATCTCCGCATGGATCCAGTCCGGCCCTTTCCAGGGGTGGGTACCCCCGAAGGAGCCGAGACCGCCGGCCGCGGAGACAGCGGCGGCGAGTGTTCCGCCGCTGTGCAGTGCCATCGGGGCCGCCATCACCGGGTAGGTGATACCGAACATTTCGGTGAATCTCGTATGCAACATGGGGCGACGCTAGCGAACACAGTGCGCCCGACCCACCGGCAGCACGCCGACTCGCTGCGCCAAGCTACTCGACCGCGGAAGCGGAACCACAGAGCGCCCGACCCGGCCGGAACTCCAGGTGATGTCAGCCGTGGATCACGGACGGCGATGTGCCCCTCGACTGAATCGCAGCATACGAGAGGGAACACCCGTCCTAATTTTCGCGGACGGTGCGCTGGCCAAGGCAAGAGCTGGCGCAACAGACGGATCCTGTATCTCGCGCAGACACCCGAGTCCTGTGGGGGGCTCGGGCCTGTGTGCGGGCATGCTGATGTTGTGTGGCCGATCACGAACCAGCACCGGCCAGCTTTTGCGACAGTTCGATCATATTGCCCCACGGGTCACGGAAGAACGCCAGCCGCCGACTGATGTCCTCAATCTCGAAAGGCTCACCGATAAGGTCGACACCACGGCTGGCGAGCTCCGCACGTGCCGCGTCGACATCGTCGACATGGACGCACATGTGCTGGTAGCCACCGCGCTGCAAGCTGACTCCGAGGTCGTTGAGGACCTCCTGCGGGAAGGGCACGGGCCCGCCCAGCAGTTCCACATGGAAGTTGTCATCGTCGGGCGGGCAGAGGTACGCGAGCTTCAGCTCACCGTAAGGCCACTCCTGGAGCACTCGGAAGTCCAGCTTCTCCGTGTACCAAGCCTTCGCCGCGTCGTAGTCGGGAACACGAATACCGACATGGTGACCTCTGAAGGAGGAAAAGGGGCTTGATGGGTTTTTCGGCGGATGGGCCGGCATGGGCATCGCAATCACTCCTATCCTGTTGAACCATCAGGGGACGGCGCGAGAACCAGACGATTCAGCCTATCGTCCGATTCAGCAGAAAAGGCTGAACGCCAAGCCTAGGAAACCGTCGTCGAGTCCGGTTCTGATCACCCGCCTCACCAGCCGTCGGCCAGCACCCATCGAGCATGTCCTGCACCGATCGACCAGGCGCAGACGATGCCAACACCAATCCCACACCAGCCATTACAAACGACGCGGACGAGAGTGGCCGCCACTCCCGCCCCCTCCCCCCGGATACATACGGAGGGTGACGGTACATCGGATGCGGCGCACTCGATGCACCCCCTTGACCAGGTGTGCCGCCGCGGATTCCACCCAGTCCATCGCGTGGCAAGCAACCCTTGTCCAGCCACGAGCTTCCCGCGATCTTTCGACGTTTCCCCATGACACCGTCCGCTACCACTGCGGAGACGCCCCCCGGGCACCCGATCCACGGTGGCGGAGAGGAGATCCCTCCCTCCCGAGCGCACCGCGCATCATCACCGTGCGTAAGAGGCGATGCGTGGTACGGACGATGCCACGCGCTCGGGAATCGCGGTGCGTTCCACCGGGTGGGAGCGGATGCCACTCAGGCGCCCGGGCGGGGAGTGGAGCCCATCGTGATGCGCATCGGCTGTGCAGTGGAGTCCACCCTGTGCGATCCACCCGGTGGGGGAGAGCGGTGCATCGTGGGCAACACATCGCGCCCCGCGCCTACCGGTGCGCCTCCGCACGCCGCTGTTCCGGTGGCTGGTGCGCGTGGCGGTGCGACGGCCGCCAGGAGTCGGCTCTACGATCCGCGCGTGGGACAGACCCCGGCATAGAAGGCCGCGAAGACGACACACGGGCAGCAGCCGAAGAAGCGGCCCGGCAACGCGCAGCGCGAGGCGATCAACCGGGCGTAGGCGGCGAAGAAGAAGGCGGGCGTGCACGCCGCCCGGATCGAGAGCGGCGAGACGTTCCGCGGCCAGAAGACCTCGGACCAGCGGCGCGGAGCCTCGCCGTCCAGCACCAGTCCCACCCGCTGAACTCCGCCCCGGCGGTGGGGCGTCGGCCACGAACAAACGCACCCTGCAAGGGTTGGTCAAGGCGAAAACGGACACCTGCCGGGTCTGGTCGTCAGACCGCGGACAAGGGGTCCTTCCTCACGGTGACCCCGGCCCGTGCGTACATCCGCGCGGACCGGACGACCGCCGACCCGGCCAGCAGGCCGGAGGAACGAGGACACCGTGCCCGCCCCCGACCGACCCACCCCTTCCCGCCGCCCCCCGCGGCCGCGACCCTGGAGCCCCACCCCTCACACCCTCGCCGTCCGACCCGGCCACGCCCGGCGCAGCGGCTGCTGGACAAGCCCCGGTGAGGCCCTGCCGCCGGCGCTTGCGTTCCCACTGCCGAAGCCACTTCCGTGCCCGGCAGCCACGCACCCGGTATTTCCCCTTGTCACCACGGGTTTCCGAGCCCGAGCCGGATCGTCACCACCCTCTTCTCTTCCCTACGACCTGAGTTGGTTGTCGGTGGGGGGGAGATCATCAGGTCCGGGGGCCCGGTCCCTTCCACCGCCGGGGGCCGGCGCCCGGCCGCCGCCGCGATCGACCTGGACCGCGAGCCGGAAGAGATGGGCGGCATGCCCAAGAGCGCGGGCCGCTCCGGCGCCTCGCACCCGATGACGGTGAACGAGACGGTCATCGCGCTGATCCGCCCGAAGCCGAACCTGGACCTGGTCGGGGGGGGGGGGGGGGGGGGGGGGGGGGGGGG
>NZ_BMTD01000046.1 GCF_014649495.1 Streptomyces filipinensis
TCAAGTCGGTCGCCGGTGATCTCGGGGTGAACACCGAGACGCTGCGGAACTGGATCCGGGCCGCCGACGGCCGCCGCCCGGGCGCCCACTCCTCAGCGCCGGCCTGCGATGTGCCGGTTTGGTGTCAGTGGGGGGTTGGCAGTGACGGGCTGTCAGTCGGGGGTGTTTGTGCTGGTCGTGTGCCCGTGAGCTGTTTCCGTTGCTGACATGGAAGCGGTTCTGGGGTGGTGGTCGCTGTCATGGGGCGGTACACCACCACGGTCTCCACTGCCACGGAAACGGTGCTTCTTATCCATGGCGGGGGTAGCGGCCGGGAGGCTTGGGGCCTGTGGAGGTCTTCCCGGGCGTGGGGTGTGTGGTGGTGGGGGAGCGGAGTGCGCTGCCGGAGGCCGCGCGGGTGGGGATGCGTGGCGCGGCGGTGGGCCGGCTGTTGGAGTTACGGGCGGCGGGTCGGCTGACGGCAGGCCATGTGCGGGTGGCTGCAGGGTCGCTGGGGGTGTCGGAGCGGACGGTGTGGCGCTGGCTCGCTGCGCCCGGTCCCGGGCCCGGGGTGGTCCCGGGTGTCCGGCTGGCGCGGGCGGACCGGTTCGTTGTGACGGATGAGGTGCGTGCGTTGCTGGCGTTGTGGGGCGGGAACGTCGCGGCGGTACAGCGTGAGCTGGCCGGGCGCGCCGCCGGGCAGTCTCCTCCCGGTACCGCCCCGTCGTTGACGACGTTGCATCGTGCGATCCGGCGGGATCTGAGTGCGGGGGAGCGGGCGGGGCTTGCTGGTGGTGAGCGTGAGGCCCGCAAGCACGATGTGTTCCTGGCCCGGCCTCGGGGCTGGCGGAATCAGGTGTGGGAGGCCGATCACGTTCAGGCTCCGGTCCTGGTAGATGTCGAGGGTGTGGCCCGGCGTCCGTGGGTGACGTGGTTCGTGGACTGCGCGACGAACACGGTCATGGGGGTGGCGGTCACGCCCGGGTCTCCGTCGCGGGAGTCGGTGCTGGCCGCGCTCCGTGCGGCGGTGCTGCGCGAGGAGCCGTTCGGACCGCAGGGCGGGCTTCCGGAGAGGGTGCGTGTGGACCGGGGCAAGGACTTCTTGTCGAAGACGGTCGCGGCCGCGTTCGGCGCGCTGGTGGTTGAGGTGGAGGACCTGCCCGCCTACACCCCGCATCTGAAGGGCACGGTGGAGGGCTTGAACCGGGCGGTGGAGTCGATGTTCCTCGCCGCGCTGCCCGGCTATGTACGTCAGCCGCGCCCGGGCCGACGCCGGGCACGGCCGAAGGGCGAGGTGCTGCTCGGCTTTGAGGACTTCACGGCCCGGCTGCTGGGTTGGGTGGAGTGGTGGAACACCTGCCACCTGCCCCGGCCGCTGGACGGGAGGTCGCCTCTGCAGGCCTGGGAGGCGGACCCGACTCCGGTCCGGGAGGTCAGCCCGGAGGAGCTGTGGACGTTCACGCTGGAGGACGACGGACGGATCCGGGTGGTCTCCACCCGCGGGGTCCGGTTCCGCCGGCGGGACTATGTGGGGCCGTGGATGACGGGCCTGGCGGGTACGGGGGTCAGGGTGCGGTTCATGCCGCACCACGATCACCGCATCGAGGTCTTCGACGCCGCGACCGGCCGCTACCTGGGACCCGCGACCGTCGCGGACGAGGCGAGCCCGGAGCAGATCACCGCAGTCCGCACCGCTCGGGCCACGCGCAGCCGGCGTCTGCGCAAGGACCTCGCCGCAGCCCAGCGCGAGCGCTATGCCGCGGTGACGCGGCCGGGGAAGCCGGAGCGGCTGGATGCGGTGTCGACGATGGAGGCTGCTGCCGAGTTGGCCGTGGCTGACCGGGCGGATCTGTCGAGGCTGGCGCTGCCGGACCTGATCCCGCCGGCCGCGCCTCCGTCCGACTGGCGTACCCCGGCCTCCCTCGCGGCCCGTACCCGGCCGCAGACGTCACTTGCGTCAGATGACGAGCCTGGCGGCGGACCGGCGGCCGGTGTCTCCGGTGACGGGGACGGCGCTGCGGGCGGTGGTGTGCGGTGACCGCGCCCACGTACCAGTACGTCGACCTGCCGGATGCCTCCATCGTGACCACGAGGGCCCTGCTGACTGCGCGGGAGAACATCGCGGATACGGTCGCCGCGCGGGCGATGATGTGCATCCACGGCAACGCCGGCTTCGGGAAGACCCTTGCGGTCAATACCTGCCTGCACGAGTTGGAGGACTCCCGCGGCGAGGAGGTCTGCAGGGTCACCTTCCGGGCCCGTCCGACCGCCCGTGCGGTCCGTTACGAGCTGTTCGAGACGCTCCGGCTGCCTGGTGAGCCGCCCCGCCACCCCAGTGAGTTCGACCGCCTGTTGAAGACCGCCCTGTCCGAGCGGCCCCGCACGTTTCTGGTGGATGAGGCGCAGTGGCTCAATGGGGAGGCGTTCGAGTACTTCCGCTACCTGTGGGACGAGCCGGTTACTCAGATCGCGATCGTCTTCGTCGGCGGCGCCGGTGCTCACACCGTGCTGCGCCGCGAGCCGATGCTGTCCTCCCGGATCTTCATCTGGCAGCAGTTCACCCGCCTCACCCCCGAAGAGGTCCTCGACGTCGTCCCGCTCTTCCACCCCGTCTGGGAGGACGCCGACCCGGCCGACATCACCTTCGCCGACGAACAGGCCGCCCACGGCAACTTCCGCGCCTGGGCCCAGCTCACCGCCCACATGCGCACCGCCCTGGAACGCACCGGCCGCCCGCGCCCGGACCGGGACCTATTGCGCTGGGCGTTCAGCCGCCTCGCATGATCACGCCTGCCACGCCCAGCCTGGCCGTCGTCCTGGACTGCGGGGACGACGCCGCCTTCACCCACGCAGCCTTGGCTGCCCACGCTCCGCAGGACGGCCGCGTCACCCTGCACCCCACTCCGGGAACGACCAGCGAGACCGCACTGGCCGCGGACCTGCTCCTTGCGCTGGGTAAGGAGCCTCACGTCCCGGGCCGCTTCCCGCACGGCAGGCCGCCGTTGTGGGAAGCGGCTGCGGCATGGGTGACGGCGCGGGCTGTCACCCGCCTGACCGTCCTGCGTGCGCACCTTCTCGACGACCACCGCCTGCAGCGCCTCATCGGCCTGTGGCGGCAGACCGGCATCCACCTCACGCTCGTCGTTCACCGGCCCCGCCTGACCGCTGCTGCCGGCCGCACTCTGGCCGCTACTGACCACACGGCCGTCGACATGCTGGCCGAAGCCCGAGCCCTCTTCTACGGCAGCAACGCCCCGCGCCCGGGCACGCAGGCTTCCGCGGCGCCTGCGCCCTGGCGCTGGATCACCCTTGATGCTCTGGACCGCCTCGTCTCCTACGACAGTCCCCGGCCCTGTACGACCGCCTGCACTCCGCGGCCGGTCGTCTACCAGCAGCGCCCGGCACCCATCCCCCCGACCCAGGCCCAGGCCGTCCAGCTCACCGACCGCTTGCACAAGGCGACGTCGCACCCGGCCCGAGCCGCCGCCCTCGCGGCAGCCGTTGCCGCCGGTGCCTCGTTCCAGCAGCTGGCTACCGCCCGCCCGGATGGCTTCGACCCCTCCGCCGGCACCCTCATCCTGCACGATCACGCCCGCTACACCGACGGCTGCGCGATCTACCCCGTGCCTGCCTGGGCCCGCGGCTTCCTCCACGCCGCAGCCCAGTTCGCCCATCTGACCGATGCTGCCTGCCTCCTGGCCGCTCCGGCCGACCGCGCTGCCCTGCTGCGCCTGGCCGAGAGCATCAAGATCCGTCCGCCCCAGCCCCCTCCTGCGTGGAGGAAAGAGCGACGGGGGCCGGTCGTCTGGGACTGGCGGGAGCAGCGCGAGGCACTGGGCTAGAAGGCCCTGTGCTCTCCTGCTTCGCCGCTCGGCTGCGGCACACCCGCTACGCGAGTCCGAACTCGATGAAGTCGACCTCCCTGAGCCTCACCTGGAGGGCATCTGCCCGCCTGCCCGCTGCCCGGAAGTAGACGTGTCCCAGCGCCCGGCCCAGGATCATCAGGTACTGCCGGTCGGGGGCACCTGCCTCCCAGGCGGAGAACAGTTCCCGGGCTACCTCGCCGGGCACCAGCGCCGTCAGAAGCCGGTGCCGCGGGTCATCCGAACCGCCGGCCCCTGCCGCGAACCCGAACCGCGCCCGGGTGTGCACCACCAGCCCCTGCCGCTCCGCGGCGGCCCTGCGCCGCGCACGCACCAGTGGCTGCCACCGGGCCCGTAGCCGTGTGTCGATCAGTGCCGCGTGACGGGCAGAGGGCTTGGCCCGTGCCGCTGCCCTGCGAGCCGTCCACCGCTGCATTGTCCGCAGGGACACGCCCAACTCCCGCGCTACCGCCTGCTTGGAGCCCTTTGCCCACCTGAGTAGCGCGCTCAGCTGCTGCTCGGTGGTTTCCGGTACCGGCCGCGTGTACAGCAGCCTTTCGAGCTCCGTCCCGATCACTGTTGACCCTCCGTCCGCCGGGCAGCCGTCATGACGGGTCTCTCATGTATCGAGGCGCCAGGCGGACGGAATGCCGGTCCTCCTGCCTCATGGCGCCGAGATGCGGTAGAGGCTGGCCAGGTCGGCGTGTGCCCGTGACCGGGGCGGTGGGCCGTGCTGTTACCGGCGCCCTGTTGGGCGGGAGGGCGTTTTGACGGGTGTGCTGTCGGGGCTGGCGGGGTCGGATCGTCGTGGTGGTCAGTGCGGGGGTGTGGTGATGCGGGTGACGAGTCCGTCGAGGAGGGTGGTCAGGCCGTGGTGGAGGAGGGATTCGGGGGAGAGGGCGGAGCCCGCTCTGGCGGCGGCGAACGCGGGGAAGGCTCCGCTGTCCACGAGTGCCGCGAGCCGTGTCTCCTGGGCGTGCATCCATTCCTGCCCGGTGACGCCGCTGGTGCGCGTCGCGTCGGTCTCGGGTTCGAGGTCGACGGCGTGGCCGCGGACGTACCCGAAGAGGGTGACGGCGGCGTGCATCCGCGTGTCGTCGTCCAGGCCGAGTCCGTCGAGGGCGGCGAGGGCCCAGTCGATGTGGCGTATGCCGTTGGGGATCAGCAGGGGCCGGCTGAGGTTCATGGCCCCGGCCAGCCAGGGGTGGGCCCGGTAGAGCCGCCATTGCAGGGCCGCCGAGAGTTCCAGCCGCTCCCGCCAGCCCGGGGGCGGCCGCTCCGGCAAGGCCTCCTCCCCGAAGGCGGCGTCAGCCATCAGCACCACCAGCTGTTCCTTGTTGCTGACGTGCCGGTACAGGGACATCGCCGAGACCCCGAGCTCGGCGCCGAGCCGGCGCATGGTCAGGGCCGCGAGCCCCTCGGCGTCCGCGAGGGCGACCGCCGCGCGGATGATGCGGGCGCGCTGCGCGGTGTCGTCCTCGGCGGCGGTGCGCCGGCCCGGTCCGCCGGCGCCGGGCCGGGCCGCGACCACGGTCCCGACCCCCGGCACCGCTCGCACCAGGCCTTCCTGTCCGAGTAGGGCCAGGACCTTGCTCGCGGTGGCCATGGCGACCCCCCACCGCTGGGTGATGGCCCGCGTGGAGGGCACCCGGTCCCCGGGCAGCAGTTCCCCGCGCTCGATCCGCCCGCGCAGCTCGGCCGCGATCCGCGCGTACGGCGCCTGCACCGCTGTCATCCCACCCTCCCAGTGCACTAGTACGGACGAACCCTAGTGCACTAGATTACTTTCCTCAACTCACCTGTTCTACCGAGCTTTTTCCGTCTGTACGTTGTACACACAAACCCGAGAGAGGACAGGGAAATGAACAAGACCCAGACCCGCACCGTGCTGATCTCCGGCGGCAGCGTCGCGGGCCCCGCTCTGGCGTACTGGCTGCACCGCCACGGCTTCACCCCCACGATCGTCGAGCGGGCCCCCAGGCTGCGCGACGGCGGCTACGCGGTCGACTTCCGCGGCGAGGCCCTCGACGTCCTGGACCGCATGGGCCTCCTCCAGCAGATCGAGGCGCTGGACACGCAGATGGGCGACGCCGCCATGGTGGACGCCGCGGGCCGCCAGTACGCCACCCTCCCCGCCGCGATATTCGCCGGGGACCTGGAGGTCCTCAAGGGCGACCTGACCCGCATGCTCTACGAGGCCACCCGCAAGGACGTCGAGTACGTCTTCGGCGACTCCATCGCCAGCCTGAACCAGGACGAGAATGGCGTCCACGTCACTTTCGAACGCGGCGCGCCCCGCCGCTTCGACCTGGTCGTCGGAGCCGACGGCCTGCACTCCCGCACCCGCGCCCTGGCCTTCGGCCCCGAAGAGCAGTACGTCCGCCACCTCGGCATCTACACCGCGATCTTCAACCTGGACAACTACCTCGGCCTGAAGAACACCGGCCACCTCTACACCGCCCCCGGCAAGGCCGCGAACATCTTCACGGCCCGCGCCAACACCGAGGCCCGCGCGGCATTCCACTTCGCCGCCGAGCACCTGGAATACGACTGGCGCGACACCGCCGCGCACAAGCGGATCGTCGCCGAGCGGTTCGCGGGCGAGGGCTGGGAGGTGCCGCGTCTGCTGAAGGAGATGGACGCCGCGCAGGAGTTCTTCTTCGACTCCAACGCCCAGGTCGAGATGGACACCTGGTCCGCCGGCCGCATCGTCCTCCTCGGCGACGCGGGCTACTGCGCCGGCCCCACCTCCGGCCGTGGCACCTCGCAGGCACTGATCGGCGCCTACCTCCTCGCCGGGGAGCTGGCCGCCCGCGAAGGCGACCACACGGCCGCCTTCACCGCCTACGAGCAGCAGATGCGCCCCTACGTCACCGAGCACCAGGCGCTGGGCCGCGAGGGCGCCGAACGGTTCTTCATGCCGGCCCCCACCCAGGAGATCCTCGACATGCTCGCGGCCAGCGCCCCCGAGAACACCCACACCGAACCGGTCCGCCTCCCCGACTACACCCCTGCCACCGCCGCCTGACAGGCGACGGATCATCCACACCAGAACCCGACCACCCGGCCGTCGCTGATGCGTAGCACTCCTGTCGGCACGTGTTGACGTTGCAGAGGAATCGGCAGCAGGCAGTTCGCCTGCACCGAACTGGGCCGGATGACACCCTGCACTGCCCCCGGTGGCCCCGGCGCCCGTGCACAAGGTCAGTTCTGACGAGCTGCCCCCGCGACACACATCTCGTTCCACCCGTACCAAACGAACAGAACCGAAAGGGACCCCAGCAATGACCATGACCGCCCCCGTCGCCGACGCACGTATCCTCGGCCTGGCCCACTACGCCGCCCGCGGCGTCCTGGAGCACGTCCTGGCCCGACACGGCCTCACCTTCACCCAGCAGATTGCCCTGCGCGCCGCCGTCACCGCCGACGCACCGCAGACACCGCACGACCTGATCACCCAGATCCACGCTCCCTCAAGGCCGATCCCGCCGACATCCGCGCCACTATCGACGAACTGCTGGCAGGGAAGCTGCTCGCCGCAGACAGCAAGGGGCACCTTCACCCCACGGACGCCGGGCGCGAACTACTTGCCGCTGTTGGCGCTGACACTGCCCCCGTAACAGCCCGGATCTGGGGCGGGATACCCTCCGAGGACCTTGCCGCCGCTGGCCGTGTTCTCGCTCTGGTCATCGAACGGGCAAACGTCGAACTCACGGCACTGACCGCCTGACCGAGAGCCTCCTGCGCTGCGCCTGGCCCTGAGCGGATGTACGGCTGCTCGTACCCGCCTCCTCACACGCAGAGGACCATCGACAGGAGGAAGAAGGGATGGCTGCCCCCTGACTATGGTCTGCGCGAACTCCAGTCCCCACACTGGCTGTTGGAGTCATCCCTGTAGCCCGAGACGAGAGCAGGAGAAGCCGAACCCTGCGGCCCCACTCGGGGTTCACCAGGGACTTCGCTGCTTCACCGATCGGCGACGCAGCGAGCCAGTGGTGCAGTCCATCCGTTCCAGAGCCAATCCGAAAGAGAGAATGAAGCACCAGGCTGACTGAGGTAGGTTGTCCGTGTGGCTGACGTTTCCGACTACGAGAAGGCCATGCCCCGGGTTCAGGAACACGTGGCACAGTACGAGAAGGCCTTGGCGGAGATCCGCACCACGCATGCCGGCAGACCGGCACCGGAGGCGAGGGAAGCCCTCCTGGCCGCTGGCGAGAGGCATGGCGTGCGCATCGCCAACGAGGTCGCGCAGGACGCGGCCGAACGTATCGCTGACGGCACGCTGTAGACAACCAGCCCCAGATGCAACCCCCAGGCGGGATCCCGGCAGCACACCCCACCGGTTTCCCGTAGCCAGCGGCCCGCGGAGCGGGCTTGTCCTGGAGGCGAAGCCGGAAGGACCAGGTGGGGGAGCGAAGCGGACCCACCCAACAGGCCGAAGGCCTGGACCTCGTGAAACGAGGTCACCTCCCGCGCGAAGCACGGGAGGACGGGGCCTGGCGAAGCCAGGCCGCTCGGGTGAAGCGAAGCGGAACCCCATCAGTCCGAAGCGAAGCGGAGGGCCACCGGCCCGAAGGGCCGGCTTTGGCTCGGCGAAGCCGAGCCCCGCCGAGCGCAGCGAGGCGGTTCGCTGGCACAGCGCGCAGCGCTGTGGGACCCGCTCCGCGGG
>NZ_BMTD01000047.1 GCF_014649495.1 Streptomyces filipinensis
CGGCGTCTGGCGGATGGTTCGCTGGACTTTTTGGGTCGTATCGACAAGCAGGTCAAGGTCCGTGGTTACCGGATCGAGCTCGGCGAGATCGAGGCCGCCCTGCGCGGTCACAGTGCCCTCCGTGACGCGGTCGTCGTCGCCCGCGAGGGCCAGGACGGCGAGAAGTCCCTGGTCGCGTACGTGATCGCGGAGACCGCTGTACAGGCGGAGGAGCTGCGCGTCCACCTCGGCACGAGCCTGCCGGACTACATGGTTCCGGCCGCGTACGTGACGCTGGACGCGATTCCGCTGACGCCGAACGGCAAGCTCGACCACCGCGCCCTCCCGGCCCCGGACGAGACTGCGTTCTCGGTGAGCCGGTACGTGGCCCCCCGCACCCCCGTGGAGGAACGTCTCGCCGCGATCTGGTCGGAAGTCCTCGGCCTGGAGCGGGTGAGCATCGAGGACAGCTTCTTCGACCTCGGCGGCGACTCCATCCGAGCCGTCCGCCTCGTCGGCGAGATCCGCTCCGGCGGCTACGAGGTGTCGGTGCGCGATGTCTTCGAGTTCCGCAGCATCGCGGAGCTCGCGGGCCGGCTGTCGGGACAGACGGCCGGTGAGTCGCTGATCGCCGCGGTGGAGCCGTTCGCGCTGATCAGCGACGAGGACCGGGCCGCGCTGCCCGACGACGTGGTGGACGCCTACCCGCTGTCCCAGCTCCAGACCGGCATGCTCGTCGAGATGCTCAAGGCCGGCGAGCTGCACACGTACCACAACCTCACGTCGTTCCGGATTCCCGACGAGGCCGAGTTCTCCCTGCCGGCGCTGCGCCGGGCCGTGGAGACCGTGGTGCGGCGTCACGACATGCTGCGCACCTCGATGCACCTGAGCGGCTACACGCAGCCGCTGCAGCTGGTGCACGCCACGGCCGACGTGCCGGTCACGATGCACGACTGGCGTGGCCTGGACGCCGGGGAACTCGACCGCGCCCGGCGCGCGTACGCCGAGCAGGAGTGGGCGGACGGCTTCGACCTCGCCACCGCACCGCTCATGCGGCTCTCCGTGCAGCTGGAGGAGGAGGGAGCCTGGCGGCTCACCATCAGCCACTGCCACGCGATCACCGAGGGCTGGAGCTACCACTCCATGCTGATGGAGATCCAGGCCTGCTACCGGCAGATCCGCGACGGACAGGAGCCGGCCGCCGTCGAGCCCCTCGCCGTGCGCTACGCGGACTTCGTCGCGGCCGAGCTGGCGTCGCTCGCCGACCCCGAGGACCGCGCGTTCTGGCAGGACGTCGTGGCCGGGCACGCACCGCTCCGGCTTCCCGACACCTGGGCCGACGAGCGCGGCACCGCCGCCGAATACCACCGCCAGTACGTCCCCTACCACGATGTGGAGGAGGGCCTGCGGCGGCTGGCCGGCCAGGCCAAGGCGTCGCTGAAGAGCGTCCTGCTGGCGGCGCACCTGAAGGTGCTGAGCACGCTGACGCCCGAGGACGCCTTCCACACCGGTGTGGTCTACCACGGCCGGCTGGAGGCCCCGGACGCCGAGCGCGTCCTGGGCATGCACCTCAACTCCCTCCCGTTCCCGGCGGTCCGTCCCACCGGCACTTGGCGCGGGCTGGTGGAACAGGTGTACGCACAGGAAGCCGAGATCTGGACGCACCGCCGCTACCCGCTCCCCGCGATCCAGCGGGACCTGGGCGAAGGCGACCGGCTGCTCTCGGTGCTGTTCGAGCACCAGAACTTCCACCAGGTCGACGAGGACGACGTGGACATCGACGCCACGCTGAACTCGTCCCCGAACGAGTTCGCCCTCAGCGCGGTGGCGCGCGGCGGCCACATCAACCTCGGCACGTCGACCGACGTCATCAGCCGGGCGGACCTGGCGCGCCTCGCCTCGATGTACCGGTCCGTGCTGGAGGCCATGGCCGCCGATCCCGCGGGAGACGCGTCCGCGGCATGCCTCCCGGACGCCGAGTTCGAGCGGCTGACGCAGGAGTGGAACGCCACGACCGAATTCCCGGTCGACGCAAGCGTCCATGGTGTGTTCTCCCGGCAGGCGGCCCGGACACCGGACAGCGTCGCGCTGGTGTGCGGTGACCGTGCGCTGACCTATGCGGAGGTGAACGAGCGGGCCAACCGCCTCGCCCACCACCTCCGGGCCCTGGGGGCCGGCCCGGAGACGCTCGTCGGCGTCTCGCTGGAACGCGGCATCGACCTGGTGCCGACGCTCCTCGGCGTCCTCAAGTCCGGTGCCGCGTACGTGCCGCTCGACCCGGTGAACCCGGACGACCGGCTGGCGTACATCGTCGATGACGCCGCCGCACCGATCGTGGTGACCCACTCCGATCTCGTGGACCGGGTGGCCGGGTACTTCGACGGTGAGCTGGTGGTCGTCGACGGCGAGCGGGACGCGGCGGCGATCGCGGCCCGCCCGGCCGGCGACCCGGTGGAGACCAGCGGGCCGGACAGCCAGGTCTACGTCATCTACACCTCGGGATCGACGGGCCGGCCCAAGGGCGTGAGCCTGACCCACGCCAACGTGCTGCGTCACTTCGACGCTACCGCCGACCAGCTCGGATTCTCCGGCTCCGACGTGGTGACCCAGTCCCACTCCTACGCGTTCGACGTGTCGGTCTGGGAGATGTGGGGCGCCCTGCTGCACGGCGGCCGCCTGGTGGTCGTGCCGACCGAGATCAGCCGCTCCCCCCGTGACTTCCTGGACCTGCTGGTTCAGGAGGGCGTCACGGTGCTGCTGCAGACCCCGACGGCCTTCCGGGCCCTGGCCGCCATGGCCGGCGACGGCGACCCGCGCTTCGACCGGCTGGACCTGCGGCTGGTGTGCTTCGGCGGCGAGAAGGTCGAACTCTCCGAGCTGCAGCCGTGGGTGGAACGCCTGGGCCTCGACCGGCCCGCGCTGCTGAACCTGTACGGGCCGACCGAGACGACCATGCACGCCGCATACCGTCGCCTCACCGCCGAGGACTTCGGCCGCCCCGGACGCAGTAACATCGGTGAGCCGCTGCGTGACCTGCGGATGCACCTCCTGGACGCGGCCGGCCGACTGGTACCGGTCGGCGTACCGGGTGAGATCTACGTCGGTGGTCCGAGCCTCGCGCGCGGCTACCTCGACCGTCCCGCGCTGACGGCCGAGCGGTTCGTCCCCGACCCCTTCGGCCCCGCCGGCGCACGGCTGTACCGCACCGGCGACCTGGCGCGGCGTCTGCCGGACGGGTCGCTGGACTTCCTCGGCCGGGTCGACAGCCAGGTCAAGGTCCGCGGCTACCGCATCGAGCTGGGCGAGATCGAGGCCGCGCTGCGCACGCACCACGCCGTGCGCGACGCCGTGGTGATCGCCCGCGCGGACGAGGCGGGAGACAAGTCCCTCGTCGCCTACGTCGTGCCCGAGGGAGCCGTCGACGCCGAGCAGATCCGCACGCACCTGGTCACCGGCCTGCCGGACTACATGGTTCCGGTCGCCTACGTGACGCTGGACGCGATCCCGCTGACCAGCAACGGCAAGCTCGACTACCGCGCCCTCCCGGCCCCGGACGCGACCGCGTTCTCGGCGAGCCGGTACGTGGCGCCGCGCACCCCGCTGGAGGAGCGGCTGGCCGCCATCTGGTCGGAGGTGCTCGACGCCCGCCAGGTCGGCGTCGAGGACAACTTCTTCGACCTCGGCGGCGACTCCATCCGAGCCGTCCGCCTGGTCGGTGCGCTGCGCGCCGCCGGCTACGAGGTGTCGGTGCGTGACGTGTTCGGGTACCGCAGCATCGCGGAGCTCGCGGGCCGGCTGTCGGGACAGGCGGCGGGCGAGTCGCTGATCGCCGCGGTCGAGCCGTTCGCGCTGATCAGCGACGAGGACCGGGCCGCGCTGCCCGACGACGTCGTGGACGCCTACCCGCTCTCGCAGCTCCAGACCGGCATGCTCGTCGAGATGCTCTCCGCCGGCCAGACGGGCGGGAACCTCTACCACAACATCAACTCGTTCCGGATTCCCGACGAGGCCGAGTTCTCCCTGCCGGCGCTGCGCCGGGCCGTGGAGACCGTGGTGCGGCGTCACGACATGCTGCGCACGTCGATGCACCTGAGCGGCTACACGCAGCCGCTGCAGCTGGTGCACGCCACGGCCGACGTGCCGGTCACGATGCACGACTGGCGCGGGCTGGACGCCGGGGAACTCGACCGCGCCCGGCGCGCGTACGCCGAGCAGGAGTGGGCGGACGGCTTCGACCTCGCCACCGCACCGCTCATGCGCATCTCCGCGCACGTCGAGGAGAACGGAGCCTGGCGGCTCACCATGAGCAACTGCCACGCGGTCTCCGAGGGGTGGACGCTCAACACCCTGATGATGGAGATCGTGGAGTGCTACAAGGCTCTGCGCGAGGAGGGCGAACCGCCCGCCTACCAGGCGCCTTCGGTGCGCTACGCGGACTTCGTCGCGGCCGAGCTGACGTCGCTCACCGATTCCGAGGACCGCTCCTACTGGCAGGACGTCACCGCCCGCCACGTTCGCTTCGAGCTCCCGGCCACCTGGGCCGGCGAACACGGCACGGCCGAGGAGGGACACGGCGCCCGCGTCTCGTTCGCCGACCTCGAGGAGGGCCTGCGGCGGCTGGCCGGCCAGGCCAAGGCGTCGCTGAAGAGCGTCCTGCTGGCGGCGCACCTGAAGGTGCTGAGCACGCTGACGCCCGAGGACGCCTTCCACACCGGTGTGGTCTACCACGGCCGGCTGGAAGCCCCGGACGCCGAGCGCGTGCTGGGCATGCACCTGAACACCGTGCCGTTCCCTGCGGTCCGTCCGACCGGCACATGGCGCGGGCTGGTGGAGCAGGTGTACGCCCGGGAAGCCGAGATCTGGGACCGCCGCCGCTACCCGCTGCCCGCCATCCAGCGGGACACGGGCAGCAACCAGCGCCTGATCACCACGCTCTTCGACCACCAGGACTTCTACCAGGTCGACGCCGAGGCGGTGGACACCGACGGCGGCCTGAACGAGGGCCGCAACGAGGCCGCGCTCAGTGTGGTGGCATCGGGCCGGCACATCCAGCTGGCCACCAGCACCGACGCGATCAGCAGGGACAACCTGGAGCGCCTCGCCTCGATGTACCGCACGGTGCTGGAGGCCATGGCCGCCGACCTCGACGGCAGCGCCACCGCGCCCTGCCTGCCCAAGGACGAGCGCGCCCGGCTGCTGACCGAGTGGAACACCACCGTCGAGGAGCCCGTCGACGGCTTCGTCCACGGCGTCTTCGCCGAACGGGCCGCCTCGGCACCGGACGCCGTCGCGGTGACCTTCGGCGCGACGGAGCTCACGTACCGGCAGGTCAACGAGCGGGCCAACCGACTCGCCCGTCACCTGCGCAAGCTCGGAGCGGGCCCGGACACGCTGATCGGTGTCTCGCTGGAGCGGGACATCGACCTCGTCCCCACACTGCTCGGCGTCCTCAAGTCCGGCGCGGCCTACGTGCCGCTCGACCCGACCAACCCGACCGACCGCCTGGCGTACATCCTCGACGACGCGGACACACCGATCCTGATCACCCGGGCCGAGCACGTGCCCACGTTCGCCGACATCTACGACGGCGACCTGGTCCTCCTCGACGCCGACGACGACCGTGACGCGATCGACGCCCAGCCCGCCGACGACCCGACCCCGCTCGGCACGCCCGACAACCTGATGTACGTCATCTACACCTCCGGCTCCACCGGGAAGCCGAAGGGCGTCACGCTGACCCATGCGAACGTCCTGCGGATGTTCGCGGCCATCCGCGAGCAGATGAACTTCACCAGGGACGACGTCGTCACGCAGTCGCACTCCTACGCCTTCGACTTCTCCGTGTGGGAGATGTGGGGCGCACTGCTCCACGGCGGCCGACTGGTGATCGTTCCGCCGGAGGTCAGCCGTTCCCCCGAGGACCTCCTCGATCTGCTCGTCTCCCAGCAGGTCACCGTCCTGTGCCAGATCCCCTCGGCGTTCCGCGCCCTCGCGGCCATGGCCGGCGAGGCGGACACCCGGATCGACCGGCTCGCCCTGCGCGCCATCGTGTTCGGTGGCGAGAAGCTGGAGATCACCGAACTGCGGCCGTGGGTCGCCAGGACCGGGCTGGACCGGACGGCGCTGGTCAACCTGTACGGCCCGACCGAGATCACGGTGCACTGCACCTTCCACGAACTCGTCGCGGACGACTTCGAGCACCCGTCCAGGAGCCACCTCGGCCACCGGATCGCCGACCTCAGCGTCCATGTGCTGGACGCCCGGCAGCAGCTGGTGCCCGTCGGCGTGCCGGGCGAGATCTACGTGGGAGGCCCCGGCCTCGCCCGCGGCTACCTCGGCCGTCCGGGACTGACGGCCGAGCGGTTCGTCCCCGACCCCTTCGGCCCCGCCGGCGGGCGGCTGTACCGCACCGGTGACCTGGTGCGGCGTCTGCCGGACGGGTCGCTGGACTTCCTCGGCCGGGTCGACAGCCAGGTCAAGGTCCGCGGCTACCGCATCGAGCTGGGTGAGATCGAGGCCGCGCTGCGCACGCACCCGGCGGTCCGCGAGGCCGTCGTCACCGCCCCGGCCACGGACGAGGGCGAGAAGTCCCTCGTCGCCTACGTGGTCGGCGGCGACGAGGCGCCCTCGGCCGGCGAACTGCGCGAGCACATGAGCGCGACGCTGCCCGCGTACATGATTCCCGCGGCCTTCGTCAGCCTCGACGCCATCCCGCTGATCAGCGGCGGCAAGATCAACTACCGGGCGCTGCCGGCGCCCGACCGCGCGGCCTACGACGCCAGCCGGTACGTGGCACCGCAGACCCCCGTGGAAGAGCGGCTGGCCGCGATCTGGTCGGAGGTGCTCGGCGTCCGCCAGGTCAGCGTCGAGGACAGCTTCTTCGACCTCGGCGGTGACTCCCTCCGCGCCGTCCGCCTCGTCGGTGCGATGCGCACCGTCGGGTACGACGTGTCGATCCCGGACGTCTTCGAGTACCGCACCATCACCGCCCTGGCGGCTCAGCTCTCCGGCCACGAGGCGGGCCGGTCGCTGATCGACGCGGTGGCCCCGTTCGCCCTGATCGGCGACGAGGACCGCGCGGCGATCCCGGCGGGCGTGGTCGACGCCTACCCGCTGTCACAGATCCAGACCGGCATGCTGGCCGAGACCATGGCCGCCGAGCCCGGCGGCCGGGCCGTCTACCACAACCTCAACTCCTTCAGGATCCGCGACGACCAGCCGTTCTCGCTGACGGCTCTCCAGGAAGCGGTGGACATCGTGGTCCGCCGGCACGACATCCTGCGCACGTCGATGCACCTGAGCGGCTACGCCCAGCCGATGCAGCTGGTCCACGAGGCAGTCGACTACCCGGTCACCCTCCGGGACCTGCGCGGCCTGGACGACCAGGAACAGGAACGCCTCAGGCGGGAGTTCGTCGCCCAGCAGCACGCGGTCGTCTTCGACCTGACGACGGCCCCTCTGCTGCACATATCCGCGCTCGTCGACACCGACGACGCGTGGCGGCTCAACTTCACCTACCACCACGCCATTTCGGAGGGGTGGAGCTACAACGCCCTGATGATGGAGATCGTGGAGTGCTACCAGCACCTGCGCAACGGTCGTGAGCTGCCCGAGTACGAGGCGCCTTCGGTCCGTTACGCGGACTTCATCGCGGCGGAGCTGGAGTCGCTGGGCAGCGACGCGGACCGGTCCTTCTGGCGGGGTGTGGTGGAGGAGCACGCGCC
>NZ_BMTD01000048.1 GCF_014649495.1 Streptomyces filipinensis
TCGCGGCCGGCCTCCGCCGCAACGCCCGCGACCCTCGCCGCCCCCTCACACTCCTCGGCCTCGGATGATCACGAACCGGGCAGCATGCGAATGCCGAAGCCCTGGGTGGTAACCGGCCACCACTTGGCTGATAATGCTTGTGGAGTCCTGCTGTCGAAAGGGGGTCCGGCCCATTGCAGCAACCCCCACTGGGCGGGAACATGTGCCCTCACCGCCTGAAAGAGCCGAACTATCGACTCCGCGAGCTGCTGGCGGAGAGCGGTTGGAGCGGCGAGGCCTTGGCGCGAGCAGTAAACGCGCTAGGAGCCCAGTGCAACCTCCAGCTGCATTACGACCGGACATCGGTGGCACACTGGCTTGCCGGATCTCGTCCGCAGTCCCGGGTGGCGCCCATCATCGTGGAAGTGCTGTCTCGACGTCTTGGACGTCCGTTGGGGTTGCCCGATGCCGGCTTGGCTGCACTGTGCTGTCCTCAATCACCGTCGTCCGCTGCGTCAACGGGGTTACGGGAACTGGCAGCTCTGGGAGCAGCGGATGCCGATCCGGGACGCCGCGGGGAACTTGAGGCCTTGGTGTACTCGCTCCACGCCCTTCATGATGTCCTCGGTCTGGATCACGGTCGGAAATCCTCGACCGTTTCGTCGCTCGAGACGACGGTTTTCAAGGGCAAGGGTCGTGAACTAGCGAGGGCGCCAGGGGATTGGGAGTGGGAGCAAAGCGGCATGGCGGAGGCCGCGTCTTTCTTCGCACGTCATGCGGACACCTTTGGTGGCGGCTACATCAGGACACCCCTTGCTGCCTACGTGGCTCGTGCTTCTTCAGTTTTGCAGGTCGCTAATCAGGCAAAGCCGTTGACGGCTCAAGTGGTGCTGCTTTCGGAACTACTGGCTCGGGCACATGCAGAATGTGGGGAGCATGGGCTAGCCCTTGCCTACTACCGTCTGTCTCTGCGTCTGGCGGAAGAGATTGCAGACACTGTGGGTGGCGCGCTTGCCCTGCGTGGCATGGCGGTGCAGGCGTTGGGGCTGGGGCATCCGCAGGAGGCGGTACGTCTGTGTCGCGTCGCGGCGCGGCGCGCCCCGAAAGGCGATATCGGGCTACAGGTGCATATAGCCGGCCCCTATGCGGCGGCCCTGGCCGCGGCCGGGCATCGAAATGCAACGTTGCGCCTGCAGGAAGTCAAGGACAAGGCGTTGACACGGTCGGCGACTTGGGACCTTGCTCCCATCGCTGGACAGCCAGTTGCTTTGTGGCATTACTACACTGCACTGGCTCACCACGCCCTGGGCGATCGACTCACCTCGGTGGCAAGGTTGCATCACTGTCTGGACAATCTTGAGCCGTACCGTCAGTGCAGCACCGCCGTGGTCCACGGCCGGCTGGCTCTCGAACTGGTCTCACTGGGACGTCTCACCGAGGCCACTCATCACGGCCACCTCCTGTGTGACTTGTACCCTCGCCTGCAATCCGCGCGCGTGCGGGACTATCTGGCTCACCTGCAGGCAGAGCCACGCATCCACCAAGGCCCCTCGGAGACTCAACGCCTCTGCGCCCGCATGGCGACTCTGCTTCGCCAGCCGCAGTTGTAGCTGAGCGGCTGGCGGCCAGCACCGCGACTGCAGTGACCAGCCGCGGCCGCGGTGCGCCTCGGCACCTGCGTGGGCTACCGATGCTCGCCTCGTGCGTATTAGGGGGGCAGGCGCCGGTTCTGGGGCAGAGTCTCGCCTTGGCCATCGCAAGGAGCCTTCTGGGGCACCTCGGCAAGCCGACGAACGGGGCTACCCGAGGTGGTTACCTGAGCATTCAACACGTTCAACGGTCCGTGGTTCGCGAGAACTTGTCAAGGGCGACGCAGGGTGGCTGTACTGGGCAAGAGCAAGCCTTCGTGGAGAAAACACGACCACGGCGACCGACGCGTCAGACTCTGGTGCGTACGCGTCTGCACACCTTTGTGCCGCTGCGGCAGCGGCATTCAGCTCACGAGGTTCCGGCGTCGATTCGCAAAATCAGGTTGGAATCTTAGGCAGGCCCAGTGGGAGTTGTGTCATGGGCATCGAGACGTTCCGAAACGGCGGGCCAATCTCTGACCAGAAGGTGACCCTGGACCCGCACCTGGAAGATCCTGCTTCGTTCTCGGTGACGACGCAGATGATGCAGGATGCAGTGCAGGCGCAAGGCGTGTCGGTGGCCGATGGATCAAACAAAGAGGCGCTGTTCGCTAACCCGTTCAAAAAGACTCGTGAAGAGGCGCTTGTCCTCGATGTGAAAAACCAGCTGACCTATCTGGAACGTACGGACGCCTCGGGTACGGGCTGGGTTCAGAATCCTGTGCTGAAAGATGAGACGAAAACGTTCTCTGAGGTAGTGATTGCGGTCCACCCCAATCGCAACGTGTGGGCGTTTTGCGTCCCCACGGTGCCGTCGGGTGGATCTTTGCTTCCGCCTGACCTGTTCATACTGAAGAAGGTGGGAGAGAAACCAGATGGCACCGCCTTGTGCTCGTGGGAGCAAGCTCCTTCTGATGCAATAGACGGCCAATTGCCGGCGATGAAATGGCTCTCGGTGTCATATTCCCCCGAAGGGGGGCCAACGGTCATCGGGCAGCCGCCAACTGGTTACACCTGCGTCGCTATTTCTCCAGTGGCTGGAGACCCGTCGTCGAATTTCCCCAAAAACGCTGCACGGAGATGGACCTTTACGCAGGGTCCCACTTTCACTGGGGCTGGACGCATCGTCGGAGGAGGCTACTACGACTCTCCGCTGCCTGAAGCTGACGGCATCTACGTCTACTACGTCCTAAACGACAAGACCCTGACCCGCATTTCGTTCCATGCGTCAGGTCCACCTTTCGACAATCATGAAGTCAGTACATCGGTGGCTGCTTTTTGTGGCACATGGAATGTTCCTCGTTTCCCGCATCGCTACCCCCAGACGGATGTGGGGTACATCTACCTGGACGGGCAGGGAACGCTCGTCACCGGCTATTTCCCGCCAACCTCGCCCCAGCAAAAGGCAGAACAGACAGTCAAGGGGCTGCAGTTCGTGACGGAAGGAGCGTCCGCACCCAGGTCGTGGCAGGACGCCGCCGGCCGGCTGCACATTTTCGGCATCACCAGGGAGTCGGATCCGAAGGGAGGCGGAACACTGCGCGTGCTGCACCAGTCCGCCTGGCAGTCGACGGGGGATGCCGAGACCTATCCAGTGTTCCCAGAGTGGACATCGGCTCGCCTAGCAGGTGCACCGACGGGTATCGCTGACTTCAGCCTGATGGATCGAGATTCCCGGCTGCTCGCGTTCGACTACACGAGCTCGAAGGCATCGAACTCTCTCCTGGCAGTCGATAACGCCACAGTGCAGATCATCACGCGCGCGACGACTTCCGACGACCCTTTCCGGACTGTTCTCACAGGAAGTCCCTCGGATCCTACGTACAGTGAAATGACACAGCATGTCGTCGCGTATGACTTCACCGGCTCAAAGATGCAGAACCATCTTCTTTGCTACCACCCCGACGCAACGGGACCCGGCCAAGACAAAGTACGGATCTACCGCAAGGGAGAAAAAGACACCTTCGAACTTGTCTACAAGGGCGCCGACATAGCCGGACTGGGGATCTATGACGAAACAATGCTCATGCCTTTCGACTACACCGGAACGGGCAAAAATGATCACCTGCTGTACTGCACCCCAATATGGCTGGCAGGTCATGCATACGTGCTCGCGTACCGCGACGGCGCCTTCCAAAGAGTGACAGACCGCCTGTCTACGCTTGGCGGATTCGACCTCAACAAGCCATTCTTCATGGCGGGGCTGGACTACAACAGCAAGGGAAGCAGTACCCATCTGCTGGCCTACCGGCCCGGTACGGGCAAGGTGTACGTGGTGACTTCGGACGGCAAGGGCGGCCTCACCGCAGTAATCCACAACGACACCGGTGGAATCGGCGGCTGGGACCTCGCGTTGGAGCAGGACCGATTGGTTCCCTTCGACTACACCGGTCAGGGCTTCAACGACCACATCCTTACCTACAGGCCTGCGCCCGGTCAGCAAGAGTGGGTCCTCGAGCGGATGGTTCCCTCGAACATCTACGTGCCCATAGTCCAGGGAACCAGCATGGCGGGCTACGACTTTGCCAGTCCGGACGACACGGTGACCCCCTACGACTTCTACGGCACCAGCGGCCTGCCGTTCCTCATCGCGTACCGGCCGGGGACGGGCAAGGTGTCGGTGTTCGGGCAACGGGGCGGCGAAATGGCGCCCGTCTATCAGGCCCCGCCGGGCCCGTCGACGCTGGTTACCGTGGGCCTTCAGGCCAACGTCGCCAGCTTCCTGCTCGACCCCCAGCCTGATTTCAAGCCGTCCGAGCTCATCAAGCTGCGCGACAAGAGCGCGGCAGAGGCCTACTGCCTCAACACCCAGGACATCAACACATCCCAGTGGCACATGGACAAGATCCGTCTCCCGCATGCCACCGAGCCAGCCACCTACATCGTCTCCCACTACGTTGCAGTCGCCACTCTGCTCAGCCTGGCGGGCCACCCGCTAACCGGGCACAACGTGACGGTCTCGGCAGACTCTTTGGTGGAAGTGCAGATCGGTGACATCTCCTATCAAGTAGGACCTGGTCGCGCGATCACCGCCACGACCAACGCCATGGGCAAGGTCGTGCTCTCCATTGCCGCCCGCGGGCTGAATCCGCCGGTCATACACCTGAATGCCGACGGCCTGGAAGCCGGCACCGCAATTGACTTCGCCGGGCCCGCCAATGACTTCCTCGCCGGCCACGGCACCCTCCCTTCGCAGAGGGGTCCGCTCACCCCCACACTGCTGCAGAACGCCAAGGCCCCCCCGAACCAAATCGAGAGCGTGGCACCGCACGCTGATCCCCCGCCGCCACTGGTGCCGAACTGGGACAGCTTGAAAGAACGCGGTCTGACCCCGCAGGTAGTGGTCGACCACTGCTCCAACGCCTACGCACAAGCAGCCAGCACTGACAAGACGGTTCGGCTCCACCTGGACGGGCTCGAAGAACCGCAGGCCGCTTACGGGTACGTCATCCAGCTCTGGGATCCGGACAGGCCTGCCTTTCAGGCCTTCCGCAGCCGTGACGAACTGGAGGCCTACAAGGCCTATCGCAACGGCCATCCCGCATATGGCGGCTGGTGGGACGACGCCGTCAGCTGGGCCTCCGATGTGTGGGAGGGCATCAAGTCCGGTGCCGCCCGGGTGGCCGAAGTCATCGTGGCCGCCGTCACCGAAGTCGCCATCTGGGTCGGCGAAGCCATAGTCTCCCTCGGCGAAATGATCATCGACTCGGTCGAACAAGCGGTCCAAGCCGTCGAGGCCGTCTTCCAGATGGTCGCTGACGCAATCTCTCGCGTCATTGACTGGCTCAAGTCACTCTTTGACTTCCACGACATTTGGGAAACCAAGACAGCGTTGCAGACCGGCTTCGTGAACGAGATACTCCCCATCATCGGAGCAACGTTCGGATATGTGGAAAATCTGAGTGCAAGTTGGTTCAACAGCCAGGTGGCTACGGTCCACAAGGCTTTTCAAAATCTGAAGGATAAGTACGGAGACGCGCGTTTGGGCGACTTCCAAAACAAGGTTTCACCGATTCCTACATCTTTCGCCCAAACCGAGGACGGGAAGCCTGTTGCCTCCGGTCGAGCAACCCAAGCAGCGGATCTCAACACTCCGCAGGCAAATTGGATGCTCAGTAAGGCCACAGCTCACGGCGGTAGCGGGCAGGGCCTCATCGGCCAACGCCCTGACGATGATGACTACTCCACGTTCATGGAGTTCCTGTTCGGGTCGACAGATTTCCTGTCGTTCACCGGCTCCCTGGAGAAGATAAGCGACCTGGTTTCCGGTATTTTCGCCCCGGACTCTCCCGAAAGTGCCAACCAATCGGCCCTCTCCGACTTCCTGGACATTCTCGAAAAAGTCATCGTAGAGGGGCTGACGGCTGCAGGCGCCACATTCGCCAACCTCTTGGCGTTTGCCAAGAAGGCCGGGACATCCTTCGAATTGTTCCTCCGTACCCCACTGGATCTCGGATTCGCCAACAGCCTGTACGGATGGGTGCAAGAGAACGCTGGGGGTGGCGATCCTCCAACCGTCCCGACCCTGGGAGACGTAGGCTTCCTGGTAGCCGCCTTTTTCGAAACAACGATCCACAAGCTGATCATGGGAGTGGACAGCACGCCGTTCCCGGGAGGGAAATTCCCTTCCATTCCTAAGCCGCCGTACATGCTTGAGTCGGCCGCCGTCACGGACATGGATCCGGACACGGACGAGGACGAGAACCTATTCCTGGTGCGACTTCAGGCCAGCACGATAGCCTGTGGCGTCCTCCAAGGTCTCTCAACGACGGTTACGGACCTGATCAACCCCATGGCGGACATTTTTGAGGAGGGCAGATCAGCCGAGCCGGTCAACTGGCTCGAAATAATCAACGGCTTCAATTGCATTGTTGGCGCATGGAACATAGCGGCGACCGCACCCCCTGTGCTGGGAACCGAATGGCTCGAAGCTGAAGGGGCGCCGCTGGCCAACTGGGTCATTGCCCTCTTCAAGTGGGCTCTCGATGCCCTTGGTACGGTGTTCGCCGAGACATGGGACAAGATCGGCCGGTCTACTTTGCTGAAGAATGCAGGCAAAACCGTAGTAAAGGATCTTGAGAAGGTCCACTCAATCATCGAGGGCTCGGCCGCCACGTTTGCCTTTGGTATCGGGGCTATCGTGGCCGGCGAGATCGCCGCCTCAAGGCTTCCGCCAGAAGTTCCGACGCAATTGAAGGACATCGCGTATGGGCAAGCTGCAGTAGCGCCATTCCCGTTGATCTGCCAGGTCGCCCGTCCGATCGCGCACAAATGGTTCCCCAAAAACTGGCAGCTTGCGGTCTGGGGTATGACCTCACTGATCGACGGACTCTCATGCGCAATCGGAAACTTGCTCATCGGTATTCCCGCTACCATAGAGCTGCTCAACGCACCAGACTTTAAAGGCGGCACCTATACGGTAAAGCCGTCCTTCACCCTGGACCTCACTGCAACCGGAGGAAGTGAAGGCATCAATAAGCCCTTGACATGGTCGCTTGTCAATGAAGTCGAGGGTGTCACCATCGATGAGAAGACTGGACAGCTGACAGGTAATCTGACCGTCAACCGTCAATACACCGTCAAGGTTCGCGTGACGGATAATTACCTGCCACCCCTCCACTCAACAGCTGATGTCGTCCTCAACGTCAAGTAGCCCGTGTCGGGTCCGTACGCCTGATCACCATGCTCAACGAAGGGCGCCACCCGCACCTCTACTGGCGTATCCGTACGTACCTGGCATGCAGGGCTTCGGCATTCGCATGCTGCCCGGTTCGTGATCATCCGAGGCCGAGGAGTGTGAGGGGGCGGCGAGGGTCGCGGGCGTTGCGGCGGAGGCCGGCCGCGA
>NZ_BMTD01000049.1 GCF_014649495.1 Streptomyces filipinensis
ACTCGCGGGTCCACTACGGCAACTCGTACGTGAACGCGTTCTGGGACGACGGCTGCTTCTGCATGACCTACGGCGACGGGTCCGGCAACAACGACCCGCTGACCGCCCTGGACGTGGCCGGACACGAGATGAGCCACGGCGTCACCTCCAACACCGCGGGCCTCGACTACAGCGACGAGTCCGGCGGCCTGAACGAGGCGACCAGCGACATCATGGGCACCGGCGTGGAGTTCTACGCCAACAACTCCACCGATGTCGGTGACTACCTCATCGGCGAGAAGATCGACATCAACGGCGACGGCACACCGCTGCGCTACATGGACAAGCCCAGCAAGGACGGCGGTTCGGCCGACTCGTGGTACTCGGGCGTCGGCAACCTCGACGTGCACTACTCCTCGGGCGTCGCCAACCACTTCTTCTACCTGCTGAGCGAGGGCAGCGGCGCCAAGGTGATCAACGGCGTCAGCTACAACTCGCCGACCGCGGACGGGCTGCCGGTCACCGGCATCGGCCGGGACAAGGCGCTGCAGGTCTGGTACCGGGCGCTGACCACCAAGTGGACGTCCACCACCGACTACGCGGGCGCCCGCACCGGCACCCTCGCGGCGGCCGGTGAGCTGTACGGCACCTCCAGCGCCGAGTACAAGGCGGTGCAGGACGCCTGGGCGGGCGTCGGGGTCGGCTCGCGCTCCGGCGGGGGCGGCGGAGGCGGCGGCGGTGTGTACGACAACAACACACCGGTGGCGATCCCGGACAACGGGCCCGCCGTCACCTCGAGCATCACCGTCTCCGACAGGAGCGGAAACGCCCCGAGCAACCTCCAGGTGAGCGTCGACATCACACACACCTGGCGGGGTGACCTGGTGATCGACCTCATCGGCCCGTCCGGCAAGGCGTACCGGCTGAAGAACTTCAGCTCCTCGGACTCCGCGGACAACGTGAAGCAGACCTACACGGTCAACGCCTCCACCGAAACGGCCAACGGGACCTGGAAACTGAAGGTGCAGGATCAGGCCACCTACGACACCGGAACGCTCAACGACTGGAAGCTTACGTTCCCGTAAACCGGCCGCCAAAAGCCCGGGAACTGGGGGTTGTCCGAGGGTCAGGCACCCTCGGGCGACCCCCGTTAACACACCTGCAACGTTTCTCGGACAGTCGTTTTTCGGCCAACATCACTTCAGGGCCCTGACATGTACGCGTCCCTGATGTCACTCTTCCCTCACCCGCCGCAGAGCTTCACCACACCGTTCCGGCCAGTAACCCCACACTGACCGGACTCCCCACAGAAGGAGCTTGCGTGACCCCCCGCTACGCGCGTCACAAGCGCACCACCCTGGCCGTCGCCACCGCCGTCGCCGCCGGAGCCCTCCTCTCCACCGGTCTGGCCGCCAACGCCTCGGCCCAGACCCCGGCCGGTGCCGCCGCCAGGACGGCCGCGGCGCCGACCTCGCTGTCCGCCGCCGCCCGCACCTCCCTGATCCAGAAGGCGCAGGCCGGCGCCGCCGCGACCGCCCAGCAGATAGGCCTGGGGGCCAAGGAGAAGCTGGTCGTCAAGGACGTCGTCAAGGACGCCGACGGCACCGTCCACACCCGCTACGAGCGCACCTACGCGGGCCTGCCGGTGCTCGGCGGCGACCTCGTCGTCCACACCGCCAAGTCCGGCAAGACCGAGGGTGTGACCAGAGCGAACAAGGCGGCCATCAAGGTCGCCTCGCTCAAGCCGCAGATCACGGCCGCCAAGGCCGAGAAGCAGGCGGTGTCCGCTGCCAAGACCCTCGGCTCCGCCAAGTCCGCCTCGGACGGCGCCCGCAAGGTGATCTGGGCCGGCTCGGGCAAGGCCGTCCTGGCCTACGAGACGGTCGTCGGCGGCCTGCAGGACGACGGCACCCCGAACCAGCTGCACGTCATCACCGACGCGGCCACCGGCAAGAAGCTCTTCCAGTACCAGGGCATCGAGAACGCGACCGGCACCGGCAAGACGCTGTACTCCGGCACGGTCAGCCTGAACAGCACGCAGTCGGGCTCGACGTACCAGCTCACCGACAGCGCCCGGGGCGGTCACAAGACCTACAACCTGGCCCGCAAGACGTCCGGCAAGGGCACCCTGGTGGCCAGCTCGACCAACGTCTTCGGCACCGGTACCGCCTCCAGCTCCTCCTCCGACCAGACCGCGGCCGCGGACGCCGCCTACGGCGCGGCGGAGACCTGGGACTTCTACAAGAGCACCTTCGGCCGCAGCGGCATCAAGAACAACGGCGTCGGCGCCTACTCGCGCGTCCACTACGGCAACGCGTACGTGAACGCGTTCTGGGACGACAGCTGCTTCTGCATGACCTACGGCGACGGCGACGGCAACACCGACCCGCTGACCTCGCTGGACGTGGCCGGACACGAGATGAGCCACGGCGTCACCGCCAACACCGCGGGCCTGGAGTACTCCGGTGAGTCCGGCGGCCTGAACGAGGCGACCAGCGACATCTTCGGCACCGGCGTGGAGTTCTACGCCAACAACTCGTCCGACAAGGGTGACTACCTCATCGGCGAGAAGATCAACATCAACGGCGACGGCACCCCGCTGCGCTACATGGACAAGCCCAGCAAGGACGGCGGCTCGGCCGACTACTGGTCCTCCTCCGTCGGCGACCTGGACGTCCACTACTCGTCCGGTGTCGCGAACCACTTCTTCTACCTGCTGTCCGAGGGCAGCGGCTCGAAGACGATCAACGGGGTGACCTACAACTCCCCGACGAAGAACGGCTCCACGGTCACCGGCATCGGCCGGGACAAGGCGCTGCAGATCTGGTACAAGGCGCTGACCGAGTACTTCACCTCCACCACCGACTACTCCGACGCCCGCTCGGGCACCCTGTCGGCGGCGGCGGACCTGTACGGCTCCAGCAGCACCGAGTACAAGGCGGTGGCGGCGGCCTGGAGCGCGGTCAACGTCACCAGCTGACCCGGCGGCTGACGGGCGGGCCCCAGGAGGAAGGTACTCCGGGGCCCGCCCTACCCTTGTGACCCATGTCCTCGGCGCCCTTCACCTACGAGCCGGTCGGTGCGACCCGCGACGACCTGACGTACTGCCCGCCCGGCTTCCGCCCGATGCTCGTCCGCACCCGCCTCGGCGAAGGCCACGCGGTCTTCCAGCGGGCCGCCGAGGCGGTCCTCACCTGGGAGATGCACCGCGCCCTGGGCGTGGGCATCGACGCGGGCGCCGACCGGGCGGCCCCCGGCATCGACGTCACCGTCACCCTGGCCGCCCTGATCAAGGCCCCCTGCCGCATCATCTGGACGGCCCAGGACCCCCGCCGGGCCGGCTGGGCCTACGGCACCCTGGAGGGCCACCCCGAATGCGGCGAGGAGGCCTTCGTGGTCGACCGTACGGGCGACGGCACGGTGTGGCTGACGGTCGCGGCCTTCAGCAGGGGGGCCAAGTGGTACGCGAAGGCGGGCGGCCCGGCGACCCGGGGGCTGCAGCACGCGTACGCCCGCCGGTGCGGGACGGTGCTGCGGAAGCTGTGCGCGGGGCTGTCCGAGGACTGAGGAACCCGCCCGGGCGGGCACTCCTGGTCCCCCCGCAGACCCCGCCCCCCTACCGCAGCAGCACCCCGGACCCCTCCACCACCTCCTCCGAAGGCACCGCCAGCAGGCCGAGCTCGGCGGCGGAGGCGAGCAGCCGGTGGGCCGGCAGGATGCGGACCGTGTAGCCGTAGGGGCCGGTACGGTCCAGGGCCAGGGGGCCCTCGTACAGCAGGCGGCCCTCCAGGTCCGGGGTGCCGGTCGGCTTCAGCGGGACGACCGTCGCGTCGGTGATGCGGTCCTCCGCGTCGACCCGGCCGGACACCACCTGGACCTCGACGTCGTCGGGAGTCAGCTCGCCCAGGCCGACCCGGACCCGCAGGCCCACCGTCGTGCCCAGCTCCGCCGTGGCCGTCGTCGCGGTCGTCTCCACGTGGTCGACGCTCACGCCCGGCCAGGCCGCCCGGACCCTCGTCTTCCACTCGGCCAGTCCGCTCGCGGTGTCCGGGGTCAGTGCGCGGTGCGCCTGTGCGGCGGGGACGTAGAGGCGGTCGACGTACTCGCGGACCATGCGGCCGGCCAGCACCTTGGGACCGAGCAGAGCGAGGGTCTGGCGGACCATCTGGATCCAGCGGTCGGGCAGCCCGGCGCGTCCGCGTTCGTAGAAGCGGGGGGTGACCCGCTGTTCCAGGAGGTCGTAGAGCGCCGCCGCCTCGATGTCGTCGCGGTGGTCCGGGTCCGTGCCGGCGCCGTCCGCCGTCGGGATGGACCAGCCGAAGTCCGGCTGGAACCATTCGTCCCACCAGCCGTCCAGGACGGAGAGGTTCAGGCAGCCGTTCAGCGCCGCCTTCATGCCGGACGTGCCGCAGGCCTCCAGCGGGCGCAGGGGGTTGTTGAGCCAGACGTCGCAGCCGGGGTAGAGCTTCTGCGCCATCGCCATGCCGTAGTCGGGCAGGAAGACGACCCGGTGGCGCACCCGGGGGTCGTCCGCGAAGCGGACCAGTTCCTGGACCAGGCGCTTGCCGCTGTCGTCCGCCGGATGCGCCTTGCCCGCCACGACGATCTGGATCGGGCGCTCCGGGTGCAGCAGCAGCTCCATCAGCCGGTCGCGGTCACGCAGCATCAGGGTCAGGCGCTTGTACGACGGGACCCGTCGGGCGAAGCCGATCGTCAGGACGTCCGGATCCAGCACCCCCTCGATCCAGCCCAACTCGGCGTTCGCGGCGCCCCGTTGGCGCCATGACACCCGCAGCCGCTCGCGTACCTCCAGCACCAGCTGTTCGCGCAGGGTGCGGCGCAGTTCCCAGATCTCCTGGTCCGCGATGTCCGCGACCGAGTCCCAGCGCTCGGAGCCCCCGACGGTCAGCGCGTCCTCGGCGCGCTCGGAGCCGACCTGCCGGGCACCGAGCCGCAGCACCTCCGGAGCGACCCAGGTCGGCGCGTGCACCCCGTTGGTGACGGAGGTGATCGGCACCTCCTCGGCGTCGAATCCCGGCCACAGGCCCGCGAACATCTCCCGGCTGACCTGCCCGTGCAGCAGGGACACGCCGTTCGCCCGCTGGGCCAGCCGCAGCCCCATCACCGCCATGTTGAACAGATTCGGCTCGCCGCCCGGATAGGTCTCCATACCGAGGCGCAGGACGCGGTCCACCTCGATCCCGGGCAGCTCGGCGTCCGGCCCGAAGTGCCGGGCGACCAGTTCCCGGTCGAAGCGGTCGATGCCGGCCGGGACCGGTGTGTGCGTGGTGAAGACCGTGCCGCCGCGCACCGCCTCCAGCGAGGAGTCGAAGTCCATTCCGCCGGCGCACAGTTCGGCGATCCGTTCCAGGCCCAGGAAGCCCGCGTGGCCCTCGTTGGTGTGGAACACCTCCGGCTCCGGGTGCCCGGTGAGCCGGCAGTACGTCCGCACCGCCCGGACACCTCCTATGCCGAGCAGCATCTCCTGCAGCAGCCGGTGCTCGCTGCCGCCGCCGTAGAGCCGGTCGGTCACGCCGCGTTCGCCGAGGTCGTTCTCCTCGACGTCCGAGTCGAGCAGCAGCAGCGGCACCCTGCCCACCTGGGCCAGCCAGATCCGGGCGTGCAGCGCCTTGCCGCCGGGCAGCGCCAGCGAGACCTGTGCCGGGGTGCCGTCGGCCTCCTTCGGCTGGGTGAGGGGCAGCTCGTTGGGGTCGAGCACCGGGTAGTGCTCCTGCTGCCAGCCGTCACGGGACAGGCTCTGCCGGAAGTAGCCGTGCCGGTAGAGGAGCCCGACTCCGATCAGGGGGACACCCAGGTCGCTGGCGGCCTTGAGATGGTCGCCCGCGAGGATGCCGAGGCCGCCGGAGTACTGGGGCAGCGCGGCCGTGATGCCGAACTCCGGGGAGAAGTAGGCCACCGCGGCGGGCAGGCCGTCGGCCTGTGTCTGATACCAGCGGTCGCCGGTCAGATAGTCGTCGAGGTCGTCGGCGACCGCGCCGAGACGGCGCAGGAACCGCCGGTCCCCGGCCAGTTCGGCCAGCCTGCCCGACCGCACGCGGCCCAGTATCCGCACGGGGTCGCCCCCGACCGCGGCCCAGGCCTCGGGATCGACGGACTGGAACAGATCGCGCGTTTCCGCATGCCAGGACCAGCGCAGATTGCGCGCCAGGTCGCTCAGCGGCCGGAGGGGTTCGGGGAGAACGGGACGGACGGTGAACCGACGGATCGCCTTCACATTCCACCTCGGACGCGTTACGGGGGAAGACGTACGGCGCTGTACGTCTCGTCGTCACCCTCGACGGTAGTGGTTACCCGGGCGTCGGTGGGGACGCACCCGCCGGGGGTGTCGGGGCGTGTGGAGGCGGTCACCGGGCACTCGGAAGAAGGAGGCCGGTCTTGCGGGTGGACATACGCGAGAGTAGTTACCAGGGTTCCGGGTTGCCCACCCGAGCCGGGTGGGAAGGCTCCTCCGGTACACACCCCACAGGCGTCACCCAGCACCTCCGCAGGACCCACCTCCCCACATCCTCCGCCCACACCCACGTTGACGCGGACAGGAGCGGTCATGCCCGCCACGCACCACTCGTCAGCACCGCCGGCCGGCGGCAAGAGCACGGCACCGGCGAAGAAGGCCTCGAAGAAGACAACGGGCAGGAAAGCCGTGAAGCCCACCCCTGATGTGCCCGGCCCGCCGGGCCCCGCCGACGCCGCGCCCGCCTCCGGGGAGACCACCCTCGGCCGCATCCCCGTCCTCGACGTACGTCCTGTGGTCCAGCAGGGGCGCAGGCCGGCCAAGGCGGTGACCGGCGAGTCGTTCGAGGTGTCGGCCACCGTCTTCCGGGAGGGGCACGACGCGGTCGCGGCGAACGTCGTGCTGCGCGACCCGGCCGGCCGGCCCGGCCCCTGGACGCCGATGCGCGAACTCGCCCCGGGCACCGACCGCTGGGGCGCCACCGTCACCGCGGGCGAACCGGGCCGCTGGACCTACACGGTGGAGGCCTGGGCCGACCCGGTCGCCACCTGGCAGCACCACGCACGCATCAAGATCCCGGCCGGTATCGACACCGAACTGGTCATGGAGGAGGGCGCCCGGCTGTACGAGCGCGCGGCCGCCGGAGTCCCGAAGGAACGGCAATCGGTCGTGCGGGCCGCGGCCGCGGCCCTGCGTGACGAGAAACGCCCGGCCGCCTGGCGCCTCGCGGCGGCCCTGGCACCGCAGGTGAACGAGGTCCTGGCCCGGTACCCGTTGCGGGAGCTGGTCACCGCCTCGGATCCGATGCCGCTGCTGGTGGAGCGTGAACGCGCGCTGTTCGGCTCGTGGTACGAGTTCTTCCCGCGCTCGGAGGGCACCGCGCGGCAGCCGCATGGCACGTTCCGCACAGCCGTGCGCCGGCTGAAGCCGATCGCGGACATGGGCTTCGACGTCGTCTACCTGCCGCCCATCCACCCCATCGGCACCACGTTCCGCAA
>NZ_BMTD01000050.1 GCF_014649495.1 Streptomyces filipinensis
GAGGCCGGTGACCTGCCCGGTTGTGCGGAAGACCCCCGCCGGGGGTGGATGATCCCGGTGGACGCCCTGCTGGCCGCCGGCTTCCGCCTCAACGCCCCCTCACCCGCGGAGGACCCCGCCGCCGAGGCCCCGGCCGGCCCCGCCGCTCCCTCCGACGGTGGCGGCCCGGATGCGGCCGCCCTGCGGGCCGAGCTGGAGCGGATCCGGGCGGAGCACGCCCTGGCCCTGGCCCACGCCGAGTACGGGCAGAAGCTGGCCGAGGCCGAGGCCGAGCACCTGCGGGTGCAGCTGGCGGAGCGGGGCGAGCGGATCGCCGACTTGCAGCGGGCGGTGGCCGCCCTGACCCCGGCCCCGGAACGGGCCGCACTCACCCCCCGGCCGCAGGGGCCGGCCGTCCCCGGCCAGACCCAGGCCGAACCGGTCCCGGAGCACTCCGAGCCGCGCAAACGGCGGTGGGGCTGGCGGTCCTGACCCGGTAGACAACGGCGGGCGGCACCCAGGGCCAGGTGCCGCCCGCCGCCATGTGCCGGATCAGGACTGGGAGCCATCCCAGGCAGCGTCCAGCGCGGTCTCCAGAGCGTTCGGCCGGTAGCCGGCCTCCAGCAAGACAGCCGCCGCCTTACGGATGTCACTCGCTGCGGACTGCTTCACGCCGAGCGCTTCCATCACGGTGCTGAGCGGGACCGCATCAATCTGCCTCTCCGCCGTCTGCGGGGTGACCCCGGCGACCAGCAGCATGCGGGCAACGAGCCGCTCGGAGCGCTCACGCGTACTCAGCCGGGCGTAGTCCTCGGCCTGCTGGGCCCGCGCCTCGATCATGGATGCCTCGTACCGGGCCGCAGCCGCCGCCCGCTCCGACTCCGCGCGCTCCGACTCCGCAGCCGCCTTGTCGGCATCGGCCCGCTTGGCCGCCGCGCGCTCCCGAGCGGCGGACGCGGTCTGGCGCTCCACCTCCGCCGTCGCGCGGGCGGCCTCCGCGCACTGCTTCTCCGCCTCCGCGTCGGCGCGCTCCGCCGCCGCGATGTCCTCGGCCGCCTTCCGGCGCGCGGCCGCCGCCCGCTCCGACTCCAGCGCCTCTGCCTCCGCCTCGGCCAGCCGCTCCGCCGCCGTACGCCGGTGCTCCGCCACCGCCTTCGCGGCCGCCGCCGCCGCCTCCGCCTCCGCGCGGGCCGCCTCCGCCTCCGCCGCCGCCCTGCCCGTCCGCGTCGCCCTCTCGTGCTCGGCCACCGTGATGTCGGCATCGTCATCCAGCGCGGCCAGCCGGTCCGCCTTCTTCTGCAAGCGGACCCGCTCCGCCTCCGCACGCTTGCGCTCCGCCTCGGCGCGCTTCCGCTCCTCCGCCTCGGCCCTCCACTTCGCCGGGAGCGCCAACGCCTGCTCCACGGTGTAGCCGCGGGGCGCCATCGTCATCGGGAGCAGCTGTACCTCCGACGCCTGCGACAGGTCCCCGTCCAGCTCCTGGGTCAGCCACACCCGGTAGCCCTCCAGCGCCTGCTCCCGCTCGACCATCTCCGGGTAGCTGCGCACCACGGCGAGCCGCATCCGCCGGTACAGGCGGGCCGTGCGGACCGGGGAGAGCACCCACCGGTGCAGCGGGACCCGGTCGCTGGCCGTGCCGTCCTCCAGCTGCGCGGCGTGCACGATCAGCCGGCGGGCACCTTCCACTCCGACGACGAACAGGACCGGCATCAGGGCGTGCCACAGCATGCGGACCGGGCCGGCCACCACCGTGTCCTCGGCTGCGGTCTTCAGGACGGTGCCTGCGGACGCGTTGATGATCACGGTGGCCGCGGTCATGGCGTGGGCGCCGAATCGCAGCAGCGGCCAGGGGATACGGCGGCCCGTCAGGTACAGGTCCAGGGCCAGGAACCCGATGATGGCGCCGTCGATGCCGACCGGGATCCAGGGGGCCAGCCACGGGGCGAACCCGGCCGCTTCGGCCATCGCGGCCAGCGTCGAGTACGACGCGGCGAACCCGATGATCGTGACCGGGATCATGCCCGCCAAGGCGGCCACCGCGAGCAGCCGCGCGATCCTGCGGGGCACGGCGGATCCGGCCTGGGGGGTGGCCACCGTGGCTGGGTCCACGGAAGCGGTGGCCCCGGCCGTGGACACCCCCTGACCGGGCACCCCCGGCCGACCCTGGCCGCCCAGACGGGGCGCAGCCGGAGTGCCCTCCGGCCGGACCGGAGCGGGCGGCCGTGGCCCCGGAGCGGCCCCGGCCGTGGCCGGAGCGGCTGGGGCCACGGCCTCCCCCTGGCCGGTCGTCTGGCCGTGCGTCAGCGTCGTTTCCATCCCGGCATCCTCCCCCGCCGGGTGCGGAGCCGGAGCACCGGCCCGCCCAACCGGAGCGGTGTCCGGTACAACCGGAGCGAGCGGGACGGGCGGCCGGGTCAGGTCGTGCAGCGTGTGGTGCGTGGTCACCGATACCTCCGAAGCAAGGTCATGGGCGGCGGGCCGGGAGGGAACTCCCGGCCCGCCGGATGGAGCCGGCCGCGGTGGCTCGCCCGTACAGGGGTGCGCTTCCGCGGCCGGTGCCGGTCGGTCAGTTGCCGGACAGGTGGGCCGCGATGTTCGCGGCGAGGGCGGCGGCCGCCTCCGACGCGGAACGGGCGGCTTCGGCGGCCGCCTCGGCGGCGATCCGGGCGGCCTCGGCCTGAGTGGCGGCCTGCGCCGCCGCAGCCTGCATCTCGGCGCTCACTGGGCACCCCCCACCACGAGGGCCAGCAGACGAGTGGTCCAGCCGCCGCACTTGCGGCAGGTGTACTGCCGCGCCTTGGTGTCCAGCTTCATCTGGCGCCCGTGGCAGACCGGCGCCGTGTGGCGGCTCATCGGGTCCACCACTTCCGGGCGCCGGAGACGTCCTGGTCGGTGCTGCCCGTGCCGGCGGTCGGCTTGTCGGTCGTCGTCTCGGTCCACCCGCCGGTCTGGGCGGAGTAGGTCCGGCCGTGCTGCTGGCGGTCGGCGTCGCTCAGGCCTTCGGCCAGCTCGCTCTGGGAGATCGTCTTGCGGAATGCCATGATGTGGCTCCGTCTCTCGTGAGGGATGGAAGCCCCGGGGCGGCCGCCCAACTG
This sequence comes from Streptomyces filipinensis, assembly GCF_014649495.1. Taxonomy (GTDB): domain Bacteria; phylum Actinomycetota; class Actinomycetes; order Streptomycetales; family Streptomycetaceae; genus Streptomyces; species Streptomyces filipinensis. The sequence goes on from NZ_BMTD01000050.1 coordinate 3,075, forward strand.
CCAAGAAAGTCGGCCGCCTCGGGGTGTCTTGTTTGTGGTGCTCCCGACCCCTCTCGGGGGTCGGCGTCTGGGGTGTCAGGGAAGGGCGTCAGGCCCCCTGTCAGGCCCCGTAAGGCGGCCGATAGAACCGCAGGTCACGGGGCCGATAGGCCGGTCTAACGGGCCCCCTGGGCCTGCCCCTGGGAGAGGGCCGGGGAAGGGGCGGAATCGGGGTCCAGCAACCCCCCGGGAATCAGCCGCAGGACGGCCGGTGCGGGGGTGCCGACGGGCACCTCGGCGGGCCTCTCCCCGACCACCTGAGCGGGCACCCGGGCGGGGGCCGCGGCGGCCGCTGCGGGGGTCTCCCCCGGGGCCGTGACGGGGGCCTGGGAGCGGGCCGCGAGCAGGGCCGCCGGGGACATCCCCAGGGCCGCCGTCGCCGCGTCGATTCGCAGCCCCACCCGGGTCACCGGCTTGCCGCCGATCCGGTAGCCGACCTTGTCGGCCACGGGGAGGCCGGCGCGTTCCACCCAGGTCCGGAACTCCCCCTGCTCCATGCCCTCGGCCAGCAGCCCGGCCTTGATGGCGGAGGTCAGCACCACGTCCAGGTGCAGCCCCACCCGCCCGGCCGCCTCGGCCTCGGCCAGCGCCCCGACCACGTGCAGCAGCAGGGCCGTACCCCGGTCCGGCGCCGCTTCCCCGGCTTCGGCGTCCTCGGCCTCGGGCTGCTGCGCCTCGGCGTCCGGCTCCTGGTCGTCGTCCTCGGCCTCGGCCGGGGCGGGAGCGAGCATCCACGCCGCCACCGCCCACCCCAGGCCACCGGCCGTGGCCAGGACGCCCTGGTACGGGCCGAGCTGCTGCACGTACGGCCACAGCAGGGTTCCGGCGGTGCCGGCCGCGCCGGAGGCCAGCAGGCCCCCAAACGCGGCCAGCCCCAGGGATTCGAGCACCGGGCGGCGGACCGGCTTGACCGGACGCGCCGTCACCTCCGCCTCGGCGTCGTCGTCCTGCTCCTGGTCGTCGTCGCCGTCCTCGGCGTCGTCGTCCTGGTCGGCCTTGGCCGCCTTGCGCGCCTTGGCCCTCGCTTTGGCCGCCTTCGCTCGGGCCGCCTTGTCGGCCTTGGCCTGCACGGCCGCAGTGGCGTCAGCATCGACGCTCGCCACGTCCCAGGCCCACCCGAGCACCCGCCCGCCGCACCGGCAGACCATGCCCGCCAGCACGACCGACCCGGACCACAGGGCGGTGAACGCGGTCCCCGGCCGGACGATCTCCCTGACCTGCGCCCCGGTACTCACATCGCGCCCAGGATGTGCGCGAACTTCAAGACCAGGCCCACGCCGATCGCCCAGATTCCGCCGGCCTGCCCGTAGATGACCCCGGCCGAGATGCCCAGCAGCGCGGGCCACAACGTCTTCTTCCACTTCGGGAAGAACGTCAGGATCGACAGGGCCAGGGCGACGCCGCCAAGGCCGATGCTCCCCAGGCCAGAGCCCTGGATCACGGACGTGGGCACCTCCGAGATGCCCCTGACCACGTCGCCCCACAGCTCACCGGCCGCCACGGCCAGCGTGCCAAAAGCGATGCCCCACCCGCCCGCCTTGTCGCGGTCGAGCTTCATCCGGTCCGAGCCCCGCACGCCCAAAAACAGCAGCAGCCCGCTCGCCAGGGCCAGACCGGAGATCCCGACCGACCCGAACACGGGCCCGGCGGCCAGGACCACGTCCGTGGCAATGATCTGAGTCGTGGTCATCACAGCAGGGCTCCCGGGGCGTAGAGAAGAGAGGAAAGGGTGACGGTGGCGAGCGGGATCCGGGCGGCCCACCGCAGCGGGGGCGTCCAGCGGGAGGCGTGCCGCTCCAGGTAGAGCCAGCACACGGAGCCGACCGCCCCGGCCACGGCGAGCGGCGCCAACAGGGCCGACCACGGCGCCGACCACGCCATGAACTCCGTGATCATGGGGCCGGTCCCCTGGCCCCAGAACGCGGCGCCGAGCGCAGCGGCCGGGCGGGCCGCCAGCCCCAGCAGGCCGGGGAGGCCCCGCAGCAGTCCGCCGGCCTTCCACGCCGCGTACGCGGCGGAGCACGTGAGCGTGAACGTGGCGACCAGCACCAGCGACAGATTGATGTCCGCCATCACCGTGGCCCCGGCCATCGAGTCACCGGACACCCCCCAGAGCAGGCAGTGCCCGACCGCGGCCGCGCCGCCGTTGTAGGCCAGCCACCGCCAGCGGGACTCCTGGACCGCCACCTGCACCGCGGCCGCGCCGCCCTTGGTGCGCTTCTTCTTCCGCTGCTTCGAGCGGACGGCCTTCCCGGCCGGAGCAGCACCACCACCGCGGAGCCACCCCCACCGGGAGGGCTGCGCCACCGCGGCCGGAGCCGGGGCCGCGCTGTTGCTCTGCTTCTGCCTGCGCTTCTTCGAGCGGGCGGCCTTGCTGGCCGCAGTCGTGGCGCTCACTTCGACGCCCCGTTCTGCGGCCGCCGGCCGAACAGCCGGACGTACAGCGCCCGCCGCTCCGACTGACGCAAGCCCCCACGGACGCCGAGGATCTTCGACGGGGTGGAGGACTGTTCCAGGTCACGGGCCAGGCACCAGGACTGCACCGGGCACCTGGCGCACACCGCCAGCGCCTCCCGCTCCGCCGCCGACGCCTCCCGCTCCACCGGGGTCAACTCCCACGGCTCCGGGAAGAACAGCTCCGGGTCGACGGCCGTGCAGGCCGGACCGCCCGACGGCTCCCGGCGCACCGCCGGAGCGGGGGCCAGGTCCGCGTGCTCCCACAGCCGGTCGAGCCAGTCCGCCGGACGGACCCCGGGCAGCGGGGGCACCCCGCGCACCGGGCTCACAGCTCTACTCCGAGCGCCCGCAGGCTCGCACGCACCCGCAGCTCATCCCCACCCAGACCCAACGCCTCCGGCGCCGCCTGGGCCGGCACGGTCAGCGCCGTGGTGCAGAACGCGGACGGCATAACCGTCCGCGTCCGCACCACGGCGCGGCACGCACCGTGCTGCACCCGCCACCTGCGTAATACCTCTGTCACCATCACCACGTCGGCGTCCTCTCAAAGCGGACCACCCGACAGCGACCGCGGGGCTGCAACCCCTCGGCCGCCGCCCGGCCGGTGCTTACGACACCGGCCGGGCACCTGCGTTTTTGCAGGGCGGGGCTCCCGGATACGGTGGAGCAGTACCGGTACACATATGGTGACCAACACCTAGCGCGAGTGTCAACAGTACCGGTACTGTTCATTCATGAAGTTCAGTACCGGTACTCAGATGCCGGAGAGGAGAGCAGTGTGGCGCGATACGAGGAAGTAGCCGATGACCTGCGGCAACGGATCCATAGCGGTGAGTACGCCGTCGGGGGAACGCTTCCTCGATACGAGGAGCTGACGGCCACGTATGGCGTAGGGCGGGGCGTCGTGTCAGCGGCCCTGGCCCTGCTGGAGCGTGAGGGCCTCGTACGGCCCATCAAGCGGAAGGGCATCGTGGTGCTGGACTGGCGAATCGAGCGCCGCCGGATCGCGCGGGGCCAACTGGTCACCCGCGACCCGCGCCGCAGCTACGTCTTCCCGGCGGCCTCTCGCCCAGATGAGCCGTGGGAGGCTCACGGTCGGCCCTACCGCGAGTACGCCCCGGCCCCGGCCCGCGTTGCGGAGCTGCTGGGCATCGAGGCTGGCATCGCTACCTTGCGGCGGCGGCGCGTCATGTCACCGGCGGGGGAGCCGCCGTTCCAGCTGGTCGACACATGGCTGAGCGCGACGGCTGTCCGAGATGCGCCGCAAATCGCCGAAGCATCCACCGGACCCGGCGGATATCTCGACCGCATCGAAGAGGCCGGACACGGCCCGCTTTCTTGGACCGAGTACGCCCGCGCTCGCATGCCTATCCGCGAGGAAGCGCAGCTGCTCGAAATCTCCGAAGAAATGCCGGTTCTTGAAACCGTCATTGTCGGAAAATCCGCACGTGACGGAAGCATTCTCGAAGTCACGGTGCGAGTAATTCCGGCTGACCGTGTCGAGCTCGTGACTCAGCTGCGCCGCGATAAAAGCGCAAGCTGGCCTGTAGAGCCCATTTCGCCGGAGTAATACATGCCCTTATCGGCCCGTTCGCGGGCCGGTAGGGGAGCATGGCCCCACAACGCAACGAGCCCCGCCATCGGCGGGGCTCGACGGTCCGACCGGGC
>NZ_BMTD01000051.1 GCF_014649495.1 Streptomyces filipinensis
GCCCGGGAGGACGAAGCACAACGTCACAGCTACAAGGTTGGAGGTGCGCTCACTGATGAGCGTACGTGTAACGACGCACCGGGCACCACATGGCCTGGGTCACGACGGCGGGTCCACCCGGGCGGAGGTGGCCAGGTGAGCGCGCCGGCCCGCAAGGGGTTCAGCGGCCAGATCAAGCGCGGGCCGATGGCGGCCGACGTCATCGGTCACGACTTCACCATGATCTTCAACGCGGCGGTTCGGGACCGTCGGCTGTCGCGGCGGGCGCGGGGGCTCCTGGTGGAGATCCTGAGCCACCGTGACGGGTTCGGCGTCTCGATGGCGTCGCTGCTGGCTGGGGGACCGGAGCGCGACGGTGCGCTGACGACGGCGCTGCGCGAGCTGGAGCGCTACGGCTACCTGCACCGGGAGCGCGAGCGGCGCGAGGACGGCACGCTGGGCGGGACGATCTTCACTGTCACGGACATGCCTGAGGGACTGTCGATCAGCACTCCGGCCCCCTGGAAGGCCCCCGAGCCCACCGCTGAGCAAAACCGCAGGTCAGAGCCAGACCCTGAAAATCCAGGTCTGGTGGACGATCAGCAAAACCGCAGGTCAGAGCCAGACCGGGATTTTCCTGGTCAGGCTGAGCCTGGTCAGGCTGATCCGCTGCATAAGAAGACCAATTCCTCCTGCGGAGCAGAAGACGATCTCTCTCTCGCCCGTCTCACGGGTGCGGACGAGTCCCTGGAGGACGTCGAGAGAGAGGTGGCTGTGCCGAAGGACGAGCCGCTGGTGCCCTCCGGCGACGGGGATCCAGTGGAGCCGGTCGTCGGCGCGTACGCGGCCGCGCTGGGGCGGCCGCTGGTCTCGTCGTCGGCCGTGCGGTTGCGGGCTCAGGCCCGGGAGCTGGTGGAGGCCGGGTACCCGGTGGGGTGGCTGGCGGAGCGGGCGGCGGAGATGCCGGCCCAGGGCTGGACGGATCTGGTGCTCCACGCGGAGCGGTCCCGGCATCCGCTGCCGGGGCAGCAGACGGCCCCGCCTGCCGTGCGGCCGTCCCGTCCTCCGCAGCCTGGCCTGACCGGGAAGTTGTCGCCTGCGGCGCGGGCGATCCTGGAGAGGGCATCGGGGCTGTGAGCGGGGAGCTGACGCCGGAGCGGCGTGAGGCGATCCGCGAGGCGGAGCAGGCGGTCCTGGGCGTTCTGCTGCACGAGGGCGTCAAGGACCTCGTGCCCGACCTGGTGGACCTGCTGGCGCCGGAGGACTTCTACGAGCCCCGCCACGGCCGGTTGTGGGAGGTGTTGGCCTCGCTGTGGGCGGCGGCGCAGCCGTGTGACCCGGTGACGGTGACGGCTGAGCTGACGCGCCAAGGCGACCTGGACAAGCTCGGCGGCCGGAGCTACCTCCACACGCTGTACGAGGCGGTGCCGTCGGCGGCGATGGCGCTCTCGTACGCCGAGATCGTCGCGGAGGAGGCGCGCTGGCGGGCGCTGGCCGCGGCCGGCACCCGCGCGGTTCTCGCGGCGGGTGCCCGGACCGGCACGGCGGCCGAGGCGGCCGAGGCGGCCGTCGAGGAGGCGCGTGCGGTCCGGGATCGGGGTGCCTCCGCGCTGGACGCGGCGCCGCTCGACCTGGTCGACCTGCTGGCGCAGGCCGACGACGAGCCGGACTGGGTGATCCCCGGCGTTCTCGCCCGGTGGGACCGGCTGATGGTCACCGGCCCTGAGGGCGGCGGTAAGTCCCTGCTGCTGCGCCAGGTCCTCATGCGGGCCGTCGCAGGCCTGCACCCGTGGAAGCGTGCCCGGATCGCTCCGGTGCGCGGGCTGCTGGTCGACGCCGAGAACTCGGCCGGGCAGGCACGTCCCTGGCTGCGGAAGATGGCGGCCGCGGCCGCTGCCGAGGGCGCCGAGATCGGCCGGGGCCAGCTCTTCACCGAGATCCGCCCCGGCCTGGACCTCACCCAGGCCGCCGACCGGGCCTGGCTGCTGCGCCTGGTGGAGCGTGTCCGGCCGGACGTGATCGCGATCGGCCCGCTCTACAAGCTCGCCGCGCCCCGGTCGGGGGAGGCGGCGGAGGACTCGGCGCGCGCGTTGATGAGCGCGCTGGAGGCGGTCCGCATGGCCTCGGACGGTGCGGCGCTGCTGATCGAGGCGCACTCCCCGCACGCGGGGCCGGGTGTGCGGCGCCGCGACATGCGGCCCATCGGCAGCTCGCTGTGGCTGCGGTGGCCGGAGTTCGGGTTCGGCCTGGCCCCGGCGGCCGGTGAGGGGTCGGAGGAACTGCGGCTGATGGACTGGGTGCCCTGGCGCGGGCCGCGTTCGGAGCGGGACTGGCCGGAGCAGATGTGCCAGGGCGTCACCTGGCCGTGGCAGGCGATCCAGTACGTCGGCAACGGCCCGGTCCCGGGCGGGACGCTGACGCTCACCGACGAGCAGGCGGCAGCGGCCGGGATCACGGTTCCGGAACCGCGCCACTTCTGGGATGACCAGCAACTCGCCTGAGAAGGCTGCTGAATGCCCCGCTGAGCGCCTTGCAGTCCGTTCTGACCCCTCCGGTCGCATCGGCTTCTGAAAGGCGCTCAGTGGGGCGCCTGTGGCTCCGCGTTGCCGGTGGTGGGCGCGGTGACGGCTCCTCTAGGCCCTTGCGGGACTTCCTTCCTTCCCTCCTTCCCGGACGAAAGGCCTAGTCAGGGCCTTCCCGGGGCCGGGAGCGGCCCTTCCGAGAGGGAAGGAAGGAAGGAAGTCAACCGGTCCGGACGTCCGCCAGGGGTCCGCCGGGGATCCGCCAGACGCCCGCCAGGAGGGTCCAGGCGTCCGCCGGCTGGCGGATCCCTGGCGGATCCCCGGCGGACCCCTGGCGGATGGCGGGGCGGCTGGATTGACGGGGATAGCCCGGGAGCATCCGGAGTTGGCCGCCTATGCCCAGCGGCCCGAGGGCCGGCCCGCCGCCGCCCCGTTCTAGCCGCCGTGCGCCCCGCTGAGCGCCTCGCAGCCCGTTCCGGCCCCTCCGGTTGCAGCGGTTCCTGAAAGACGCTCAGCGGGGCGTGTGTGGCTTTCTGTTGTGGGCGATGTCTGGGTGACGGTCTCTCATGGCCCCGCCAGCTCCCGCCCGCAGGCTCCTCCCGCGTCCACCCTTCACCCCTCCCAGATGGAAAGTCTGGCTACTCACCGGCTGTAATTCGGGGGCTGACCAGGGGAGATGCGGGTGGAGCCGCGGAACCGGTTCCCTCCTTGTCTCCCCCTCCAGGAGCACCCCCCATATGTCCCTGTTTGGCTCCCCCCATGGTTCCCCCCTTGTGTGCGCGGCTCCGGCCTCTGGTCCCGACTCCCGGGATTCCGGGAGTCGGGAGCGACCTGCGGAAACGCTCGCGTTGACCCGGCTTCGGACTGCTGACACCTGACATCTCAGAACGGTGGCTGACCTGGGGCGGGGGCGTTCCTGTCGGTGGGCGGCGGTGTCAGCGTGAGGTGTCAGCCCATGCCACGCGGGCCTGTCACACGGGCCGCCGGGCGGTGTCACACCGGGCGGGTGTCACATGACTGACCAGGGCCGGGTGGCCGAACCCCCGACTCTGGCCCGGGTGTCACACAGGGGTTCATCACTGCCGTGGAGCCGGTGGCGGGGCCGGCCAACGCGTGCCGCCCGCGCGAGGCTGTCGGGTTGCCCTGTCGCGTGGGCCGCGGTGTCGGCGCGGCAGGGGCCGGGTGACCTGCGGTGGGGAGTTCTGATCCCTGGGGTGGGCGGGGGCGCGACAGCCTGGCCGCGACTGGCCGCCGCCGGCCCCGTTCCGAAGCACTGATCTCTTCCCTGGCTATCGCAGGAAAGAGGTGTCGTCGCGGTTGACAGGCTTGCCCACGGGTCCTGACCAGGCACGATGCTCAAGATCGCAAAAGTGGGGGTCCCACTCACGGTCACACCTCCGGTGCAACTCCTAGTGCACCTCTACGTGCAACCCTCCAGCCCCCTTCCGGTGCAACCCCCGTCCGGCCGGGCCGGGGTGGGGACCCTGCGGCCGCCGGGACCGCGCAGGGGGTGCCGTACGGAAGAAGTCGGCCCCCGCAGAACCCCTTGACCATGGGCCCTGACCTGCGGCTACGCCGCTCGGCGGGGGAGGCTGGGGGCAAGTTGCAGACCAACTTGTAGAGCAGGTTGTAGGGCAGGCCGTAGAGCAAGTTGGAGGGCAAGTTGAAGGGCAAGCCCGGCCGCGGGGGTCGGCTTGCCCTGGGCAAGCCTCGCTGCTGCGCCCTGGGCGGGGTGGGCAAGCCCTGCTGCTCCGGCCCTGGGCAAGCCTGTGTTACCTCCGGTGAGGTAGCCGGGTAGTGGGGCCGTCTGCCCTGGTCAGAGCCGGTAACAGGGCCGGTGGTAACAGGCCCGGTAACCAGGGCGGGTAACAGCCGGCGGCCGGGCCGGGCAAGCCCCGGCGGTGCTGGGCAAGCCTGGGCAAGCCCAGGCTTGCCCAGCACCGGTGAGCAGGGTGAGTACCCCCGGCCGGAGCATGTTTCGGCAGGTCAGAGCCCGTTGGCCGGTCATGGTGAGCACCCGGTGAGTACCCCTGGTGAGCGGGGTGAGCTACCCCGGTGAGTACCCCTTGACCACCCGGTGAGCGCCCCGGCCGGGGCGCGAGGGCCGGGCCGGGGTGGTGAGTACCCGGTGAGCACCCCTCAGTGAGCAGGGTGAGCAACCCTGTTGAGCACCCCGGTGAGTACCCCGGCACCTGTGTGCCTCACACCCTGTTTTCCCAGGTGAACGGCCGCCGGTGAGGTTGTGAGCCTGTGAGGTGACCACCCGGTGAGTACCCCGGTGAGCAGGGTGAGGTACCCCGGTGAGCACCCTGGACACTCCACCCGGTTTCCACCTTGACCTCCGGGTATGTCCTCCCTGGTCAAGGGGTCAGCTGTTCACGGCCGGTGACGGGGCGTCGGTCAGCGTCCGTCTGCCTCGGCGCCGGGGCCCAGGCGGCGCCGGCCGGAGGCGGCCGCGGGCCGCGCGGGTGTGCCCGGGTCCTCGGCGGTCGGCTCGGCCAGCTCGGCGGCCAGACGGGCCCGGCCGGCGGCCGGAGGCGCCGGGGGAGTAGCGGGGCGGGGGCCGGTGCCCAGGGGGCGGCGCTCGATCATCCCGCCAGTGTGGCGAACGCGGGACGCCTACGTTCCGCCGGGCGGCCATTCAATAGCCGGAGGGGGCCAGGAAGTTCGTCCGCCTACACACGCAACCCCCGCATTCAAGATTTTTCAGACGGGGGATCGGGGGGAGTTCCTGCACGTCAGCGCTATCGAATGAGCCCCGCCCGGCCCGCAGCGTGGTGCCAGGCAAAACCTCGCGCCGCCCCTCCTGCTGTCTGGCCACCCGGCCACGACACCAGGGGTTGCGGGGCTAGGTGCTCCGCGCCGCAGTCTGCGGATCGTCCGCAGACCACCAACGGGAGGGAACCCCTCATGTCCGCCACCATCGACCAGCAGCCCCAGCACCAGCCGGCCCCGCAGCCCCCGAGCACCGATCCCGTGCTGCTCCTGGTCGTGGGGATCGTCGTCGTCCTGGTCCTGGGCGCCACCGGCTACCTGTGCGTGGTTCACCGCTCGCTGGCCGGTCCGATCGGCGCCGTGGGCGGGGTGGCCTCGGCACTGGCCGCCGCGTTCGGCGTGGCGCTCGCCCTGCGCCGCCGGTGACCCTCAGGGCCCCCGCCGAGTGATTGCCGGGCAATCACTCGTCAGCCTCGGCGGGGCCACCACCGGCGCTTGCCCTGCTCCACCGCGGCCGCCTCCGGCGCGGTGGCAGGGGGCGGCGCCTGGGCGGGGACCGTGGGCGCCGCGGTGAGCTCGGCGGCCGGCTGCGCCCCGGCCGTCAGCGCGAGCATCGCGCGCCGGAGGTCGGCCAGGTTCTCGTCCTTCGCGGCCAGCTGCGCGCCGAGGCTGCGCGCCTCGGCCTCGGCCAGCTCCCGGCGGTGCCGCTCGGCCAGCAGATCCCGTTCCAGCTCCGCCACCCGGGCCGCAGCCCCCGGCCCGGCCGGAACCTCGGCCACGCCCTGGCGCTGCTCCTCCTCGGCCGCGGTCGGCCCCGGAGCGTTCAGCCGGAACCCGGCCGCGAGCAAGTCCTCGACCGGCACGGTCCACCCGGCCTTGGGGTCCCGCCGCGCCCCGGGGAACGATCCGTTCTCCCGGTGCCGGCGCATGGTGGACAGGCTTACGCCGCACGCATCGGCGGCGGCGCGCAGGCTCAGACGGGGTCGTTCCATGCCCAGCATCCTGCCCCCGCCCGACCGCACATCAGTGCACCACCACACCCGCCCGAGGCCACCGCACCCCCGGAACGCACACCAAATCCCCCACCCCACACCGTTTATCGACGCGCGCCAAAATCCGATTGCAGAAGAATTCCAACCCGCCTAACCAATTTCAGAAAGCGACAGGCGAATTCGCCTCGAATTCTCTGACGGTGCGTCAGGTTGGTGTGTTTTGGTGGTTGGTGGGGTGTGGGCTCCAAGGGCCGGGGGTGTGTGGGCGGTTGTGAGGGGCGTTCTTGACGGGGTTGGTCCTGGGGGAGTCTGCACAGCTTGTAGGCCCGTAGACGGCCTGCCAGAGGCGTTCTGGGGCAGAGTCCCGGGGTTGGTCCGGGGGAGTGTCACCGTGGTCCCGTACCCTTCCGCGGGTGCGGGACCCGGTCTGGTGGGGTTGACAGGGCCCTTTCCCCACTGGGATCCTGACTGAGCGTTACCGAATCCAAAGCCGCACTTTGGATTCCGGCCCGGACCACCCTCCCTCGTAGCCAGCCGCCCGCGAAGCGGGCCCAGGGCCGGGGAGCGAAGCGGACCGGCCCCACAGCCCAGTAATCCCAAGGGTCCGCGAAGCGGGCCCGCCCCACCCCAAGGGGTCTGGAGCGCAGCGGAAGACCCCGAGGCCAAGCCCGCGAAGCGGGCGCCGGCCCGCCCCGCGCGAAGCGCGGGGCCTCACACTCCGTCACCAAGGGCGCGCAGCGCCCGCCTTCCCTTCCAGAGCGCGCAGCGCTCTGGGTCCCGCTCCGCGGGAGATC
>NZ_BMTD01000052.1 GCF_014649495.1 Streptomyces filipinensis
TCCGGGTTCACCGGGTCGAGCGGCAGATACGCGGCACCCGACTTGAGCACACCGAGAATCGTCGGGATCAGCTCAAGGTCACGCTCCAGCGAGACACCGACCAGCTTCTCCGGGCCGGCGCCCAGCTCACGCAGATGATGGGCCAGACGGTTCGCCCGCTCGTCCACCTCCCGGTAGGTCAGCGAACGCTCCCCGCACACGACCGCGACGCTCTCCGGGGTCCGGGCGGCCTGCGCCGCGAACACCTCGTGGACGCACGCGTCGACCGGGAACTCCTGCGTGGCGTTCCACTCGTTGAGCAGGCGTTCGACCTCGTCCTGCGGAAGGCACGCCGCGGACGCGTCCCCCGTGGGATCCGTCGCCATGGCCGCCAGCACCACGCGGTACATCGACGCGAGGCGCTCCAGGTCGGCGCGGCTCATCACCGCCGTCGTCGTACCGAGGTTGAGCATCCCGCCCGCGGCGATGACGCTGAGCGCGAACTCGTTGCCGCCGGCGTTCTCCGTCGCGCCGGTGTCCACCGCTTCGCCGTCGACCTGGTAGAAGTTCTGGTGGTCGAACATCGTGGTGATCAGGCGCTGGTTGCTGCCCGCGTCCCGCTGGATGGCGGGCAGCGGGTAGCGGCGGTGCTCCCAGATCTCGGCTTCCCGGGCGTACACCTGCTCCACCAGCCCGCGCCATGTGCCGGTCGGACGGACCGCAGGGAACGGCACGGTGTTCAGGTGCATGCCCAGCACGCGCTCGGCGTCCGGGGCCTCCAGACGGCCGTGGTAGACCACACCGGTGTGGAAGGCGTCCTCGGGCGTCAGCGTGCTCAGCACCTTCAGGTGCGCCGCCAGCAGGACGCTCTTCAGCGACGCCTTGGCCTGGCCGGCCAGCCGCCGCAGGCCCTCCTCCCACTCACCGAAGGAGACCTGGAGCCAGTACCGCTCCTCCGCCTTGCCGTTGTCGTCGGCCCAGGTGGCGGGCAGGTGCAGCGGGGCGTGCCCGGCCACCACGTCCTGCCAGAACGCGCGGTCCGCCGGATCGTCGAGCGACGTCAGCTCGGCGGCCACGTAGTCGGCGTAGCGCACCGAGGGAGCCTCGTACCCGGGCAGTTCGCGGCCGTCGCGGAGATGCCGGTAGCACTCCACGATCTCCATCATCAGGGAGTTGAGGGTCCAGCCTTCGGTGACCGCGTGGGAGTGGCTGATGGTGAGGCGCCACGCCTCGTCCTCTTCGATGTGCGCGCAGAACCGCATCAACGGAGCGGTGGCCAGGTCGAATCCGGTGGCCCACTCCGCCTCCGTGTACTCGCGGCGCAGCCGCCCGAGCTCCTCGGCGTCGCGTCCGCGCCAGTCGTAGACGGCGACCGGGAGCGCGACGGTGGCGTGGACCAGCTGCAGCGGCCGCGCATAGCCGCTCAGGTGCATCGACGTCCGCAGGATGTCGTGGCGCCCGGCCACGGTGTCCACGGCCTCCTGCAGAGCCGGCAGGGAGAATCCGCGCTCGTCGGGAATCCGGAACGAGTTGATGTTGTGGTAGACGTTCCTGGCCGTGTCACGGGCGGCCAGCATCTCGACGAGCATGCCGGTCTGGATCTGCGACAGCGGGTAGGCGTCCACGACGTCGTCGGGCAGCGCGGCCCGGTCCTCGTCGCTGATCAGCGCGAACGGCTCGACCGCTGCGATCAGCGACTCGTCCGCCACCTGTCCCGACAGCCGGCCCGCGAGCTCCGCGACACTCCGGTGTTCGAGCACGTCACGCACCGACACCTCGTAGCCGGCCGCGCGCAGCGCACCGACCAGGCGGACGGCTCGGATGGAGTCGCCGCCGAGATCGAAGAAGCCGTCCTCGACACCGACCTGCTCCAGCCCCAGGACGTCCGACCAGATCGCGGTCAGCCGCTCCTCCACCGGGGTGCGGGGGGCCACGTACCGGCTCACCGCGAACGCGGCGGCGTCCGGGGCGGGCAGCGCCCGGTAACCGACCTTGCCGTTCGCGGTCAGCGGGATGGCGGCCAGCTCCACGTAGGCGACCGGGACCATGTAGTCGGGCAGGCTCGCGCCGAGATGCGCGCGCAGCTGGGCCACGTCCAGTTCCTGGCCTTCGGGCACCACATAGGCGACGAGTGCCTTGTCGCCGTTCTCCGCCTCGCGGGCGACCACCGCGGCGTCCCGGACGGACGGGTGGCCGCGCAGCGCGCCCTCGATCTCGCCGAGCTCGATCCGGTAGCCGCGGACCTTGACCTGGTTGTCGATGCGGCCGAGGAAGTCCAGCGAGCCGTCGGCGAGCCGGCGGGCCTGGTCACCGCTGCGGTAGAGCCGCGCACCGGCCGGACCGAACGGGTCCGGTACGAAGCGCTCCGCCGTCAGCGACGGGCGGTTCAGGTAGCCGCGGGCGAGGCCGGTGCCGCCGATGTAGACCTCTCCGGCCACTCCGGTCGGAGCGAGCCGGAGGTCCTCGGTGAGGACGAACATCGTGCTGTTGGGGATGGGGTCACCGAGCGGGATGAGCTCGTTGTCCGGCAGCCGGTCGATGGGCTGCCCGGAGTTGCCGATGGTGATCTCGGTGGGACCGTACTCCGAGCCCACCCGGGTGCCCTCGGGCCCGGCCAGGGTGCGCCAGCGGGCGGCCAGCGCGGTGGGGAAGGTGTCGCCTGCGGCGATCACCAGCCCGGCCACGTCGCGGGCCTGCTCCGGGGTGAGCTGGTGCGTGAGCAGGTCCAGATGCCCGGGGGTGAGCTTGATGAAGCTGAACGGGCCCGCGGCGGCGAGTGCGGCGCCGAGCTCGGCGGTGTCCAGGTCCATGGGCATCAGGTGGACGGGCTGCCCGGTGATCAGCGGTGTGAAGAGGTTGGGTATGCCGAGGTCGAAGGAGATCGACGAGAAGAGCGGCGCGCCCGTCGTGCCGTGTGCGGCGTAGGCCTGGACCGTCCACTGGAGGTAGTTGGCCAGACCCTCGTGGTGCACCATGACGCCCTTGGGGCGCCCGGTGGACCCGGACGTGTAGATCACGTAGGCGAGCTGCTGCGGATCGATGGACCGCTCGACGGGGGTGGCGGCCCGCTCGTCGATCTGCGACTGGTCCCGGTCCAGCACGACGAACGTCCCGCTGTGGACGTCGCCCAGCACGGGCATCAGGTCCGCCGTCGTGACGACGATCGCCGCGCGCGTGTCGTCGAGCATGTAGCCCAGCCGCTCGGCGGGGATGCTGGGGTCGAGCGGCAGATAGGCGGCTCCGGTCTTCCAGACGCCCAACAGGGTGGGCACCAGGTGGAGGTCGCGGTGCAGCCCCACACCGACCAGGGTGTCCGGGCCGGCGCCCAGCGCGCGCAGGTGGTGGGCGATCCGGTTGGCCCGCTCGTCGATCTCGGCGAAGGTGAGCCGGTGCTCGCCGACCACCACGGCGACCGCGTCCGGGGTGGCGGCGGCCTGCTTTTCGACCAGGTCGACGGTGGTTCCGGCGGGCCACTCCACGGTGTCGGCGGTACCCCACGCGGTCAGCAGCTCGCGCTCGCCCTCCGGAAGGCACGTCACGGACGCGTCCCCCGCGGCGTCGGCGGCCATCGCCTCCAGCACCGAGCGGTACATCGCGCCGATGCGCTCCAGGTTCGTCCGGGTGAGCGCGGCCGTCGTCGTGACCAGCTTGACGGTGCCGCCGGTGGCGATGACGTTGAGCGCGAACTCGTTGCCGCCGGCGTTCTCCGTCGCGCCGGTGTCCACCGCTTCGCCGTCGACCTGGTGGAAGTCCTGGTGGTCGAAGAGCGTGGTGATCAGACGCTGGCCGCTGCCGGAGTCCCGCTGGATCGCCGGGAGCGGGTAGCGGCGGTGCTCCCAGATCTCGGCTTCCTGCGCGTAGACCTGCTCCACCAGTTCACGCCAGGTGCCGGCGGGCCGGTGGCCGGGGAAGGGCACGGTGTTGAGGTGCATGCCCAGCACGCGCTCGGCTCCGGGCGCCTCCAGACGGCCGTGGAACACCACGCCGGTGTGGAACGCCGCGTCGGACGTGAGGGTGCTCAGCACCTTCAGGTGCGCCGCCAGCAGCACGCTCTTCAGGGACGCCTTCGCCTGACCGGCCAGCCGCCGCAGCCCCGCCTCCACATCGTGGTACGGCACGGCGAGGCGCTGGAACTCCGTGGCCGCACCGTTCTCGTCGGCCCAGGTGTCGGGCAGCCGCACCGGGGTGTGGCTGGCCAGAACGATCTGCCAGAACGACCGGTGCTCGGGGTCGGCCAGCGCTTCGAGTTCGGCGGCGACGAAGTCGGCGTAACGGACCGAGGGAGCCTCGTAGCCGGGCAGCTCACGGCCGTCGCGGAGATGCCGGTAGCACTCCACGATCTCCATCATCAGGGAGTTGAGGGTCCAGCCTTCGGTGACCGCGTGCGAGTGGCTGATGGTGAGCCGCCAGGCTCCCTCCTCCTCCAGCTGCGCGGCGACGCGCACCAGCGGAGCGGAGCCCAGGTCGAACCCGAGAGCCCATTCCTTGTCGGCGAACGCCCGGAGTGCTTCGCGCTGTTCGTCGGCGCTCATCCCGCGCCAGTCGTGCACCGTCACCGGCACCTCGGCCGTCGCGTGCACCAGCTGCAGCGGCTGCGCATAGCCGCTCAGGTGCATCGACGTCCGCAGGATGTCATGGCGCCGGACCACGGTCTCCACGGCCTCGGACAGGACCGGCAGGGAGAACTCGTTCTCGTCCGGGATCCGGAACGAGTTGATGTTGTGGTAGAGGTTCCCGCCCGCCTCACCGGCGGCCAGCATCTCGACCAGCATGCCGGTCTGGATCTGGGAGAGCGGGTAGGCGTCGACCACGTCGTCGGGCAGCGCGGCCCGGTCCTCGGCACTGATCAGCGCGAACGGCTCCACCGCGGCGATCAGCGACTCACCGGCCGTCTGTCCCGACAGGCGGCCGGCCAGCTCCGCGATGCTGCGGAACTCGAACACGTCACGCACCGACACCTCGTAGCCGGCGGCGCGCAGCGCGCCGACCAGCTGAACGGCACGGATGGAGTCGCCACCCACGTCGAAGAAGCTGTCCTCGACACTCACGCGCTCCGTCTCCAGGAGCTCGGACCAGATGGCGGCCAGCCGCTCCTCCAGCGGAGTGCGGGGGGCGATGTGCCGGGCCCCGGCGAACGCGGTGACGTCCGGTGCGGGCAGGGCACGGTGGTCGACCTTGCCGCTGTTGGTCAGCGGGACCCGGTCGATCTCCACGAACGCCGCCGGGACCATGTACTCCGGCAGGGTCGTCCCGAGGTGGCTCCGCAGCTCGGCCGTGTCGAGGGCGGTGTCCGCGACCACGTAGGCGACCAGGGTCTTGTCCCCGGCCTGGTCCTCACGGGCCGACACCACGGTGTCCCGCACCGCGTCATGGGCCCGCAGGACGCTCTCGATCTCGCCCAGCTCGATCCGGTAGCCGCGGATCTTGACCTGGGTGTCGATACGACCGAGGTAGTCGAGCGAGCCGTCCGGCGACCGCAGGACCAGGTCGCCGGTGCGGTAGAGCCGGGAGCCGGCCGGACCGAACGGGCTCGGCACGAACCGCTCCGCCGTCAGACCAGCACGCCCCATGTAACCGCGCGCCAGACCGACACCGCCGATGAACAGCTCACCACTGACACCATCGGCCACCGGCCGGCCGTTGGAGTCGAGGACGTACAGGTCGGTGTTGGCCAGCGGCCCACCGATCGAGACGGACTCGGTCTCCTCGGGCACCTCCCAGAAGGTGGACCAGATGGTGGTCTCCGTCGGGCCGTACACGTTCACCAGACGCTGGGTCTTCTCATGGAGCTCACGCGCCAGCTCCGGGGAGCACGCCTCGCCGCCCACCAGCGCCGTCACGGCGTAGTTGTCGAAGCCGGCCGCGAGCATCAGCCGCCAGCCGGACGGGGTCAGCTGGGCATGGGTGACCCGGTTCCTGCCGATGAGTTCGATCAGCGCCTCGGCGTCCTTGACCTGGTCCGCCGAGGCCATGACCACACGCCCGCCGGTGACCAGCGGGAGGAACAGCTCCAGCCCGGAAATGTCGAACGAGATCGACGTCGACGCCAGCCAGGCGCTGCCACGGTTGATGCCTATGTCGTCCCGGACGGACATCAGCAGGTTGTGCAGCGCCTGGTGCGGGATCATCACACCCTTCGGCCGACCCGTCGAACCCGACGTGTACAGCACGTACGCCAGCTCACCGCCACCCGGCAACACACCCAGCGACT
>NZ_BMTD01000053.1 GCF_014649495.1 Streptomyces filipinensis
AGGTCGGCGACGTTGCGGTGGGTGACCGCGACGCCCTTCGGGATGCCGGTCGAGCCGGACGTGAACATCGCGTACACCGGCTGGTCCGGGTGGACCCGCACCGCGGGATCGCCCTCGGCCCCGGAAGTCGCCCCGCTCGGGATCACCTTGGCGCCCTCGGGCAGCCGTACCGCCCCCGGATCGCGGTCCGTGACGAAGAAGTCGACGGCGGACTGCTCGACGATGAGCTGGACGCGCTCCATCGGGTACCGGGTGTCCAGCGGGACGTACACCGCACCGGCCTTGACGACCGCGAGGGTGCTGACCACCGCGTCCACCGACCGGTCCTGGAAGAGGGCGACCCGGCTGCCGGGCACCACTCCTTCCGCGATCAGCCGGTGGGCCGCGGCGTTGGCCCGTGCGTCGAGTTCCCGGTACGTCAGCTCCTGATCGCCGTGGACGACGGCCACGGCGTCCGGGGTCCGCGCGGCCTGGGCGGCGAACAGCTCGCCGAGTCCGGTGCCGGCGCCCCCGGTGACCGTGCCCGCCCACCGCTCCAGCAGCAGATCCCGCTCGCCCGTGGACAACAACTCCAGTTCGCCCAACGGGAGTTCGGGGGCGTCCACGGCGGCTTCCAGCAGGCGTACGAGCCGGTCGGCGGTCGCCTCGATGGTGCTCGCGTCGTAGAGGTCGGTGGCGTACTCGACGGTGATGTCCAGGCCGCCGGGTTCCCCGTCCGCGCTCCGCTGCTCCGCGAAGCCGAAGGTGAGGTCGAACTTGGCGATCTCCACCTCGGAGAACTCGTACGCCGTGGTCAGGCCCGGCAGTTCGGGTGCCTCGGCGGCGGTGTCGCCGAGCGTGAGCATCACCTGGAAGAGCGGGTGCCGGGCCGGGGTGCGCTCCGGGTTGAGGATCTCGACCAGGCGGTCGAAGGGCAGGTCCTGGTGGTTCCAGGCGGAGAGGTCGGCCTCCCGGACGCGGTGCAGCAGGTCCCGGAAGCTCGGGTCGCCGCTCAGGTCCGTGCGCAGGACGAGGGTGTTGACGAAGAAGCCGACGAGGTCGTCGAGCTGCTGGTCGGTGCGGCCGGCGACCGGGGAGCCGAGCGGAATGTCGTACCCGGCCCCGGACCGTGCCAACAGGGCGGACACGGCGGCCTGGGCCACCATGAACAGGGTCGTCCCGGTGTCCTGGGCCAGCGCGGTGAGCGCCGTGTGCAGTGCGGCGCTCCCGTGGACCGTGTGGGTGCTGCCCCGGTTGGAGGCGGTCGCCGGACGCGGGCGGTCGGCCGGGAGGGTGGCCTCCTCCGGCAGGTCGCTCAACGCCTCGCGCCAGAAGCCCAGCTGGCGTTCCTCGTCGTCCGCCATGAGCTGCTGCTGCCAGAGCGCGTAGTCGGCGTACTGGACGGGCAGCGGCTCCCAGCCGGGTGCCCGGCCCTCGGTACGGGCCGCGTAGGCGGCGGACAGGTCGCGGAAGAGGGGCGCGTTGGACCAGCCGTCGGAGGCGATGTGGTGGATGACCAGGAGCAGGACGTGCTCGCGCTCGCCCAGCTGGAAGAGACCGGCCCGGAGCGGGATCCGGGATGCCAGGTCGAAGGTGGTGGCGGAGAGTTCGGCCAGCCGGGCGGCGAGCGTGTCCGGGGTGACCGGGAGGACCGGCAGGTCCACCGGCTCCGGCGCGCGCACCGACTGGTAGGCCTTGCCGTCGTGGACCGGGAAGACCGTGCGCAGGCTCTCGTGGCGGGTGACGAGGTCGGTGAGGGCCTGCCGCAGCGCCTCGACGTCCACGGAACCGGTGAGCCGCAGCGCCATCGGGATGTTGTACGTCGCCGACGGGCCCTCCATCTGGTCCAGGAACCAGAGCCGTTGCTGCGCGGAGGACAGCGGGACGCGCTCGGGGCGCTCCTGCGCACGGGCCAGCGCGGCCCGGGGAAGCTCGCCGCTGCTCTCGGCGACGCGCTCGGTGATCCGCTCGGACAGCGCGACCACGGTCGCGTGCCGGAACAGGTCCTTGACGCCGAGCTGCACGCCGAAGGCCTGGCGGATCCGGCTGATGAGGCGGGTGGCGAGCAGGGAGTGGCCGCCGCGGTGGAAGAAGTGGTCGTCGATGGTGGCCGACGGGAGTCCGAGGACCGCCGCGAACAGGCCGCACAGGACCTCTTCCTGCGGGTTGCGCGGGGCGCGTCCGATGACGTCGTGGATGACCTGCGGGGCGGGCAGCGCACGCCGGTCGATCTTGCCGTTGGCGGTGAGCGGAATCGCGTCGAGGAGGACGAAGGCCGACGGGACCATGTACTCGGGGAGCGCCGCGGCGGTGTGCCGGCGCAGGTCGCCGAGGTCCACGCCGTCCCCGGCGGTCACCAGGTACGCGACGAGCCGCTTGTCCCCGGGCCGGTCCTCGCGGACGATCACCGTGGCCTGGACGACCGCCGGGTGCGCGGTCAGCGCGCCCTCGATCTCGCCGAGCTCGATGCGGAAGCCGCGCAGCTTGACCTGCTGGTCGGCCCGGCCGAGGTACTCCAGCGCGCCCTCGTGGTTCCACCGCACCAGGTCCCCGGTGCGGTACATCCGGGTGCCCGGCTCGCCGAACGGGTCGGCGACGAACCGCTCGGCGGTGAGCGACGGGCGGCCCACGTAGCCCCGCGCCAGACCGGCCCCGGCGATGTACAGCTCGCCGGGCGCGCCGGCCGGAACGAGCCGGAGCGCGGAGTCGAGGACGTAGAGGTGGTGGTTGTCGAGGGCCTCGCCGATCGGGATCGTGCCCGGGAGGTCGTAGGGGCGGCGGACGCGGTGGGTGGCGGCGAAGGTGGTGGTCTCGGTCGGCCCGTAGCCGTTGACGACGGTCGTGTCCGGGCAGTTCTCCTGGATCCGCCGCACCGCCTCCGGCGAGACGACGTCACCGCCGGCCCACACCTCCCGGACCCCGGCGAAGGCCTCCGGCACCTCCTCGGCCATCACCCGGAACAGTCCCGCCGTCAGCCACAGACTGGTGATCGAGTACCGGGTGAGCAACTCGCCCAGCGTGCCGGTCTCCAGGTGGCCCCGGGGCGCCACGACGACCGTGCCGCCGGTCAGCCACGGCACCCAGATCTCGTAGGTGGAGGCGTCGAAGGTGTGCGGGGAGTGGAAGAGGACCCGCTGGTGGCCGCCGCCCGCGTACATCCGCTGGCGGGCCAGGTCGGCCACGTTGCGGTGGGTGACGGCGACGCCCTTCGGGACGCCGGTCGAGCCCGAGGTGAACATGACGTACAGCCACTGGTCGGGGTGGGTGGCGGCGGTGTGCCCCGTCGCGGGGCGGCCGTCGAGCTCCTTGCGGTCGACGACGAGGTCCCGGGCCTGCGCCCTGGTGACCAGCGGATGGTCGGCCAGCGCCCGGTCGGTGATCAGCACCGGCGCGTCGAGCTCGTCGAGGATCTGGATGTGGCGGGCGTCCGGGTCGGCCGGGTTGAGGGGCGCGTAGGCACCGCCCGCCTTCACGACCGCGAGCATGGCGACCAGGAGGTCGGCCGAGCGCTCCATCATCAGGGCGACGACGGACTCGGGGCCGACCCCGAGGCCGCTGATCCGCTGCGCGAACCGGTCGGCCTCGGCGTCGAGTTCGGCGTAGGTGAGGGTGCGCTCCTCGGACGCCACGGCGATCGCGTCCGGCGTCCGGGCCACCTGCGCGGCGAACAGCTCCGCGAGGCCCGCGTCCGGGAAGGCGCCGTCGGTGACCGCTCCGGCGCCCAGCTCCAGCAGCCGCTCCCGCTCCTCGGGGCCGGTGAACTCCAGCTGCCCGACCGGCAGATCCGGCGCGGCGACCGCCGCTTCCAGCAGCCGTACCAGACGGTCCGCGAGCCCTTCGACGGTCCGGGCGTCATACAGGTCCGTCGCGTACTCGATCGCCAGGTCCAGGCCGTCGGGCCGGCCGTCGGGCGTCCGGTGCTCGTGGAAGGAGAAGGTCAGGTCGAACTTGGCGATCTCCAGCGGGGTGAAGCCCGACTCGGTGTGGACGCCCGGCAGTTCGAGGACCGGCTTGGCCGCGTCCTGGAGGGTGAGGGCCACCTGGAAGAGGGGGTGGCGGGCGGTGCTGCGCTCGGGGTTGAGGATCTCGACGAGCCGGTCGAAGGGCAGGTCCTGGTGGGCCCAGGCGGCCAGGTCGGTCTCCCGGACCCGGTCGAGAAGCTCGCGGAAGGTCGGGTCCCCGTCGACATCGGTGCGCAGCACCAGGCTGTTGACGAAGAAGCCCACCAGGTCGTCGAGGCGCTGGTCGGTGCGGCCCGCGATCGGCGCCCCGATCGGGATGTCCGTACCGGCACCGGAGCGGGCCAGCGCGGTCGCCACCGCGGCCTGCGCCACCATGAACAGGGTCGTCCCGGTCTCCCGGGCCAGCCGGGTCAGCGCCTCGTGCAGCGCGGGCGGGCACGGCACGCCGTGCGTACGGCCCCGGAAGCTCGCGGTCGCCGGACGCGGCCGGTCGGCCGGGAGGGTGGCCTCCTCGGGCAGCTCGCCCAGCGTGTGCCGCCAGAACTCGGCCTGTCGCTCCCCGTCCGCCGCGAGCAGCTCCTCCTGCCAGAGGGTGTAGTCGGCGTACTGGACCGGGAGCCGCTCCCACTCGGGCGCCCGGCCCTCGACGCGGGCGGTGTAGGCGGTCGCCACATCGCGCAGGAAGGGGGCGGTGGACCAGCCGTCGGAGACGATGTGGTGCATGACGACGAGGAGGACGTGGTCCTGCGCGCCGGTGCTGAACAGGCTGGCCCGCAGCGGGAGTTCGGCGGCCAGGTCGAAGGTGCGGGCCGCCTCAGCGCCGAGCAGCGCGTCCAGGGTGTGCTCCTCGGCCGGGGTGACCGGCAGGTCCAGGCGGATCTCCCCGGCCGGCAGCACCACCTGTCCGGGCTCCCCGTCAGCCGCCGAGAACAGCGTCCGCAGACTCTCGTGGCGGACGACGGTGTCGGTCAGCGCGAGCCGCAGCGCGTCGAGGTCCACGGCACCGGTGAGCCGCAGCGCGAGCGGGATGTTGTACGTCGCCGACGGCCCCTCCAGCTGGTCCAGGAACCACAGCCTGCGCTGCCCGAAGGACAGCGGCACCCGCTCCGGCCGCGCCACCTCCCGCAGCACCGGCCGCCGTACGTCCTCCCCGCTGCGCAGCTCCACCAGCTCCGCCAGCGCGGCCGGGGTCGGCCCCTGGAACAGGTCCTTGACGGTGATGCCCACGCTGAAGGCCTGCCGGATCCGGCTGATGAGCCGGGTGGCGAGCAGGGAGTGGCCGCCCCGGTGGAAGAAGTGGTCGTCGATGGTGACGTCCGGCAGTCCGAGGATCTCCGCGAACAGCCCGCACAGCACCTCCTCGGCGGGGGTGCGCGGGGCGCGCCCGACGGCCGCGTCCTGGCTCGCGGACGGCGCGGGCAGGGCCTTGCGGTCCACCTTGCCGTTGCTGGTCAGCGGGATCGCGTCCATCGGCACGAAGACCGACGGGACCATGTACTCGGGCAGCGCCGAGGCGGCCTGCCGGCGCAGGTCGCCCAGGTCGAGACCGGACTCGGCGGCCACGAGGTAGGCGACCAGCCGCTTGTCCCCGGGCCGGTCCTCCCGCACGGTGACGACCGCCTGGCCGACACCGTCGTAGCCGGCCAGCGCCGTCTCGATCTCTTCGAGTTCGATGCGGAAGCCGCGCAGCTTGACCTGCTGGTCGGCCCGGCCGAGGTATTCGAGGGACCCCTGCTTGTTCCAGCGGACCAGGTCGCCCGAGCGGTACATCCGGGAGCCCGGCTCGCCGTACGGGTCCGCCACGAAGCGGTCGGCGGTGAGGGAGGGGCGGTCCAGGTAGCCCTGGGCGAGTCCGGCGCCGGCGATGTACAGCTCGCCGGGGGTGCCGGGCGGGACCAGTTGCAG
>NZ_BMTD01000054.1 GCF_014649495.1 Streptomyces filipinensis
ACGCTTCATCAGACGGGTTCGACGCAGCCGGCGTTGTTCGCGGTCGAGGTGGCGTTGTTCCGGTTGCTGGAGTCGTGGGGTGTGCGGCCGGATTACGTGGCCGGTCACTCGGTGGGTGAGATCGCGGCTGCTCATGTGGCGGGTGTGTTGTCGCTGGAGGACGCGGCGAAGCTGGTGTCGGCGCGTGCGGCGTTGATGCAGGCGCTGCCCGCGGGTGGTGCGATGGTCGCGGTCCAGGCGACCGAGGACGAGATCCTTCCCCACCTGACCGACGGGGTCGGTATCGCGGCGATCAACGGCCCGCAGTCCGTCGTGGTCTCCGGCGCCGAAGAGGCGGTTGCCGCCGTCGGTGAAGTCTTCCGTGAGCGGGGTCGTAAGACGTCCCGGTTGAGGGTCAGTCATGCGTTCCATTCACCGTTGATGGATCCGATGTTGGAGGAGTTCGCGGAGGCCGTCAGCGGTCTGGTCTTCAACGAGCCGCGGATTCCTGTCGTTTCGAACCTGAGCGGCCGGCTGGCCGAGCCGTACACGCCCGAGTACTGGGTGCGGCACGTGCGTGAGGCGGTCCGTTTCGCCGACGGTGTGCGGACCCTGCACGGGCTGGGCGTGGCCACGTTCGTGGAGATCGGTCCCGGCGGCGTCCTCAGTGCCCTCGCCCAGGGCTGCCTCGATGAGGACGCGGACATCGTCACCGTTCCCGCGCTGCGCGCCGACCGCCCCGAACCCCAGGCGCTCACTCTCGCACTCGGGCAGTTGCACGCGCATGGGATCTCCCCGGACTGGCAGGCGCTCTTCCCGGGCGCCCGGCGTGTCGACCTGCCCACGTACGCCTTCCAGCGCGAGCGCTACTGGCTCGAAGGTACGGCCACCCTCGACGTCTCCTCGGCGGGCCTGGACTCCTCCGGCCACCCCCTGCTCGGCGCGGTCGTGGAGACCGCCGGCACACGGGAGGTGCTGTTCACCGGCCGGCTGTCCCCGGCCGACCTGCCCTGGATCGCGGAACACACGGTCGGCGGTGTGCCGGTGCTCCCGGTCGCCGCGTTCGCGGAGCTCGCCCTGGCTGCGGGACGGCAGGCCGGGTTCCCGCACATGGAACAGCTCGACGTGGACACCCCGCTGGTGGTGGCCGAACAGGGCGCCGTCCGCATCCAGGTGCAGGTCGGTGCGGGCGACGACCCCGACCGGCGCTCGGTGCGCGTCCTCAGCCGACCCGCTGCCGGCGGCGTCGGCGAGCCGTGGGTCTGCCACGTCACCGGAGAACTCACCCGGAACGCCCCGGCGCCGGAGTTCGACATGATGATCTGGCCGCCGACGGGTGCCGAACCCGTGGACGTCGAGGACCGGCCGTGCCTGCGCGCCGCCTGGCGCGCCGGGGACGAGCTGTACGCCGAGGCCGCACTGCCGGTCACGGAGCGGGACCGGGCGGACCGCTACGGTCTGCACCCCGTACTGCTGGACGCCGTCCTCGGCATGCTGGCGTCGGACCGCGCCGAAGACTCCGGTGAGGTGCTCATGCCCTACGCCTGGAGCGGCATGTCCGTGCACACCCCGGGGGCCGGGGCCGTGCGCCTGCGCATCCGGCCCGCCGGCGACGACGCGGTGGCGATCGAACTGTCCGGCACCGACGGCTCTCCCGTCGCCTCGGTCGCCTCGGTCCGGACGCGGACCATGTCCCCGCAGCAGGTGCTGGCCTCGCGTGTGGCGCACCAGGACTGGATGTTCGAGGTCGACTGGGTCGAACACACCACGGCTTCCGCTTCCGAGGCCGAGTGGGCGGTCCTCGGCGATGCGGGTTCCTACGCCGGCATCGACGCGCTCCGCAAAGCCGTCGACGGCGGTGCGGCCACGCCTGCCCATGTCCTGCTGTCCTGCGCCCCGAGCGAGGGCGATGCCGCCGTGGCGACGCGCGCGCTGCTCGCCGGCGTGCTGTCGGTCGTCCAGGAGTGGGTCGCCGACGAGCGGTTCTGCGACGCACGGCTCGTGGTGATGACCCGCGGGGCCGTCGAGTTGGGCGGCACGGCTCCTGACCTCGCGCACGCCGCGGTCGCCGGTCTGGTGAAGTCCGCCCAGAGCGAGCACCCGGACCGGCTCCTGCTCGTCGACGTGGACGACTCGGTCGCCGACGGCGGCGTCGAGCCGGCGCTGGCAGCGGCGCTCGCCGGTCTGGACGAGCCGCAGGCCGCGGTGCGCGACGGAAAGCTGTATGTGCCGCGCCTCGCCCGGATCACCCCGCCCGAGGAGCCCACCGGTCACGCCTGGAACCCCGAGGGGACCGTGCTGCTCACCGGCGCGACCGGTGGCCTCGGACGGTCGCTCGCGCGACACCTCGTCGCCGAACGCGGCGCCCGGAGGCTGCTGCTGGCCAGCCGCCGCGGCCCCACGGCCGAAGGCGTCGGTGAACTCGTTTCCGCGCTCGGGGAGTTGGGCGCGCACGTCGACGTGGCCGCCTGTGACATCGCGGACCGGGACGCCGTCGCGGAACTGCTGGCCTCGATCCCGGCCGAGCACCCGCTCGTGGCCGTGGTGCACGCGGCGGCGGCCCTGGACGACGGCGTGGTCACGACCCTGACCCCGGAGCACTTGGACACGGTGCTGCGGCCCAAGGCCGACGGTGCGCTGCACCTGCACGAGCTGACCCGGGACCTGGACCTCTCCGCGTTCGTGCTCTTCTCCTCCCTGGCCGGAGTCCTGGGCAGCGCCGGCGCGGCGAGCTACGCCGCGGCGAACGCCTTCCTGGACGGGCTGGCGCGGCAGCGCCGGGCCGCGGGACTGCCCGGGACCTCGCTGGCGTGGGGCCTGTGGACGGACAACGGCGGCATGGGCGACCGGATCACCGACGCCGACCGCAACCGGATGGGGCGGGCCGGAGTCGTGCCGTTCACCCCGGCGGAGGGGCTTGCCCTGTTCGACGCCACCCTCACCGTGGACCGGCCGGTGATCGTGCCGGTCCGGCTGGATGTTCCGGGACTGCGCGCCATGGCCCGCGCCGGCATGCTGCCCGTCGTCTTCCGCGACCTCGTGGGCGGCGCCGGCACCGAGGCCGGCGAGACCGCGGCCGCGGGCACCTCCGCCCTGGCCCGCCGCCTCGCCGGGATGCCGGAGGCCGACCAGGAGAAGATCCTGCTGGACCTGGTGCGCCATCAGGCGGCAGCCGCCCTCGGCCACGCCGACGCCGCCCGCATCGAGCCCACCACGGCCTTCAGGGACATCGGCTTCGACTCCTTGACCGCCGTGGAGCTCCGCAACCGGCTCAAGGCCGCGACCGGGCTCCGGCTCAAGCCCACCCTCGTCTTCGACCACCCCAACCCCGTCGCGATCGCCCGGCTCCTGCACAAGGACCTGGTGCTCGACCTCACCGCCGAGGCCCCGCCCGTGCTCGGGGAACTGGACCGGCTGGAGGCACAGCTCGCCGCGCTCGCTCCCGAGGACGCGGTACGGGACAAGGTCACCGCCCGGCTCAAGGCGCTGCTCTGGAAGTGGACCGACAGCCACCAGGACGCCGCGGCGAACGCCGCCGACGCGGGCCTCGGCACCGACCACGACTTGGACCGGATCGACGCCGCCACCGACGACGAGATGTTCGACCTCATCGACCAAGAGCTCGGGTCTCTCTGACTCTTCTCACGCACTGCTACCGAGGACGCAAAACATGTCGAACGATGACAAGCTCAGGGACTACCTCAAGCGCGTGATGGTGGACCTGCGCCAGACCCGCAGGCAGATGGGTGAGCTGGAGGCGAAGGACACCGAGCCCATCGCCATCGTCGGGATGGCCTGCCGCTACCCGGGCGGGGTCGGCTCGCCCGAGGACCTGTGGCGGCTGGTCGCCTCGGGTGGCGACGGGGTGTCCGAGTTCCCCACCGACCGCGGCTGGGACCTGGACACGCTCTACGACCCCGAGCCCGGGCGGACCGGCCGCACGTACGTGCGTGAGGGCGGCTTCCTCTACGACGCCGGCGAGTTCGACCCCGCGTTCTTCGGGATCTCCCCCCGCGAGGCCCTGGTCATGGACCCGCAGCAGCGGCTGCTCCTGCAGACTTCCTGGGAGGCCTTCGAACGCGCGGGCATCGACCCCGCCACCGCACGCGGCACCCGGGCCGGCGTGTTCGTCGGCACCAACGGCCAGGACCACGCCTACCTCCAGCGGCAGGGCGACAGCGACATCGAGGCCCACCTCGTCACCGCGAACACCGCCGCCGTGGTGTCCGGCCGCATCTCCTACTCCCTCGGCCTCGAAGGCCCGGCGGTCACCGTCGACACGGCCTGCTCGTCCTCGCTGGTGGCACTCCACCTGGCCACCCAGGCGCTGCGCCGCGGCGAGTGCTCGCTCGCCCTGGCCGGCGGCGTGACCGTGATGGCCACGCCGAACACCTTCATCGCGTTCAGCGCGCAGCGCGGCCTGTCACCCGACGGCCGCTGCCGCGCGTTCTCCTCGACCGCCGACGGTACGGGCATGTCCGAAGGCGTCGGCGTGCTCCTGCTGGAGCGGCTCTCCGACGCCCGCCGGCTCGGCCACGACGTGCTCGCCGTCGTCCGCGGCAGCGCCGTCAACCAGGACGGCGCATCCAACGGCCTCACCGCCCCGAACGGCCCGTCGCAGGAGCGCGTGATCCGGCAGGCGCTGGAGAACGCGCGCCTGACCGCCTCCCAGGTCGACGCGGTCGAGGCACACGGCACGGCCACCACGCTCGGCGACCCGATCGAGGCGGAGGCACTCCTCGCCACGTACGGCCGGGAACACGCGGGGGACCGGCCGCTGTGGCTGGGATCCGTCAAGTCCAACATCGGTCACACGCAGGCCGCCGCGGGTGTCGCCGGTGTGATCAAGATGGTGATGGCCATCCGCAACGGCATCCTGCCGCAGACGCTGCACGTGGACGAGCCCACCGCTCAGGTCGACTGGTCGGCGGGCGGGGTCAAGCTGCTGACCGAGGCCGTCGCATGGCCCGAATCGGACCACCCCCGCCGGGCAGCGGTGTCCTCCTTCGGCGTCAGCGGCACCAACGCGCACACGATCATCGAGCAGGCCCCGGCCCTCGACGAGGAGCCCGCACCCGGGACGGCCGCCCCGGGACCGGTCCCGTGGGTGCTCTCGGCGAAGAGCGACGCGGCGCTGCGCGCCCAGGCGAAACGCCTGCTCTCCTCCCTGGAGGACGGCCGCAGCGGCGACCGCTCGCCGACCGACATCGGCTTCTCCCTCGCCACGACGCGCACGGCCTGGGACCGCCGGGCCGCGGTCGTCGGCGCGAGCCTGGAGGAACTCACCGAAGGCGTACGGGCACTGGCGTCAGGCACCCCGTCCGCGGCCGTCGTCCCGAACGCGGCCCGCCTCGGCGACAAGGTCGGGTTCCTGTTCTCGGGTCAGGGTTCGCAGCGGCTGGGGATGGGGCGCGAACTCTACGACACGTTCCCGGTGTTCGCGGCGGCGTATGACGAGGTGT
>NZ_BMTD01000055.1 GCF_014649495.1 Streptomyces filipinensis
GGTTCGCAGCGGCTGGGGATGGGGCGTGAACTCTACGATGTGTTCCCGGTGTTCGCGGCGGCGTATGACGAGGTGTGTGCGCTGTTGGACGTCGAGGTCGACGTGGATGCGGAGACGCTTCATCAGACGGGTTCGACGCAGCCGGCGTTGTTCGCGGTCGAGGTGGCGTTGTTCCGGCTGTTGGAGTCGTGGGGTGTGCGGCCGGACTTCGTGGCTGGTCACTCGGTGGGTGAGATCGCGGCCGCGCATGTGGCGGGTGTGTTGTCGCTCGGGGATGCGGCGAGGTTGGTGTCGGCGCGTGCGGCGCTGATGCAGTCCCTGCCCGCGGGCGGCGCGATGCTGGCGGTCCAGGCGACCGAGGAGGAGGTGCTGCCGCACCTGTCCGAGGGGGTCGGTGTCGCGGCGATCAACGGCCCGCAGTCCGTCGTGGTCTCCGGCGCCGAAGAGGCGGTTGTCGCCGTCGGTGAAGTCTTCCGTGAGCGGGGTCGTAAGACGTCTCGGTTGAGGGTCAGTCATGCGTTCCATTCGCCGTTGATGGATCCGATGTTGGAGGAGTTCGCGGAGGCCGTCAGCGGTCTGGTCTTCAACGAGCCGCGGATTCCTGTCGTTTCGAACCTGACCGGTCGGCTGGCCGAGCCGTACACGCCCGAGTACTGGGTGCGGCACGTGCGTGAGGCGGTCCGTTTCGCCGACGGTGTGCGGACCCTGTACGGGCTGGGCGTGTCGACGTTCGTGGAGATCGGTCCGGGTGGTGTCCTCAGTGCCCTCGCCCAGGGCTGCCTCGATGAGGACGCGGACATCGTCACCGTTCCCGCGCTGCGCGCCGACCGCTCCGAGCCGTACGCCGTCACCACCGCGTGTGCCCAACTGCACGTTGCCGGCGTCGAAGTGGACTGGCACGCCTTCTTCCCGGGCGCCCGCCGCGTCGACCTGCCGACCTACGCCTTCCAGCGCGAGCGCTACTGGCTCGACGCGCCTCAGGCGGCGACCGAGGGTGCCCCGGAGGCGATGGACGCCGAGTTCTGGGACTCCGTCGAGAGCGAGGACCCGGCGTCTCTCGGTGCGCTCCTGGGACTGGAGCCCGCCGAACTGGACGTGGTCGCACCCAAGCTGTCCGCCTGGCGTCGGCAGCGGCGCGAGCGGTCCACCACCGACGGCTGGCGCTACCGGATCACCTGGCAGCCGCTCGGTGACGTGGCCGGGGCCGTTCCGTCGGGGACCTGGCTCTATGTGGTCCCCGAGGAGACCGCGTGGACCGAGGCGATCCGTACCGGGCTCACGGAACTCGGCGTCGCGCTCGTACCGTTCGCCGTGGGCGGGTACACCGACCGCGACACACTCGCCCGGGCCTTCGCCGACGCCGGGCACGAGCAGGCCGACGGCATCCTGTTCGCCGCAGCACAGGGCGAAGCGGGGAGGGGCGCCCTCAAGCGGCTCGTCCTGCTCGTCCAGGCCCTCGGCGACGCCGGGATCGAGGCCCCGCTGTGGTGCCTGACCAGCGGCGCGGTGTCGACCGGCACCGCGGACCCGCTGACCGACCCCGCATCCGCCCAGCTCTGGGGCCTGGGCCGGATCGTCGCCCTGGAACAGCCACACCGCTGGGGCGGGCTCGCCGACCTGCCCGCCGAACTCGACGCCCACGCGCTGGAGCGGCTGGCCGGCCTGCTGGCCCAGGCCGACGAGGACCAGCTCGTCGTACGCGCCTCCGGTGTGTCCGGCCGCCGCCTCGTGCGGGCGCCGCAGCCCACGGCACCGGCGGGCGCACCCTGGACGCCGCGCGGCACCGTACTCGTGACCGGCGGTACGGGTGCGCTGGGCGGCCACGTGGCCCGCTGGCTCGCCGGAGCCGGTGCCGAACACCTCGTGCTCACCAGCCGCCGGGGCCCCGACGCGCCGGGCGCCGCGGAACTCAAGGCGGAGCTGCAGGAGTTGGGCGCTCAGGTCACCGTCGCCGCGTGCGACGCGGCCGACCGTGACGCGCTCGCCGAGCTGTTCGGCCGGCACACGGTGAACGCCATGGTGCACACCGCGGGCGTACTGGACGACGGCCTGGTCGAATCGCTCACGCCCGAGCGCCTCGACCACGTGCTGCGCCCCAAGGTGGACGCGGCGCTCCACCTGCACGAGCTCACCCGGGACCGCCAGGACCTCGACGCCTTCGTGCTCTTCTCCTCGATGACCGGTGTCTGGGGCAACGGCGGCCAGGGCGCCTACGGCGCCGCGAACGCCTACCTCGACGCCCTCGCCGAGCAGCGCCGGGCGCAGGGGCTGCCCGCGCTGGCCGTCGCGTGGGGATCCTGGGCGGACGGCGGCATGGCCGCCGGCGCCGCCGGCGACCACCTGCGGCGGCGCGGCGTACGGGCGATCGCGGCCCTTCCCGCGATCTCCGTGCTGCACGCCGCGCTGACCCACGGCGAGACCTCCGTGACCGTCGCGGACGTGGACTGGGACCGCTTCGTCCCGGCCTTCGCCGGCACCCGCCCCTGCCCGCTGCTGCACGGCGTGCCCGAGGCCCGCAAGGCCCTCGAAGCACGCGCCCGGACCGCGGGGGGCGCCGAAGTGCCCGCCCCCGCGCTGGTCCAGCGCCTCCTCGGCGCCACGCCGGGGGAACAGGGCCGCGTCCTGCTGGACCTGGTCCGCGAGCAGGCCGCCATGGTGCTCGGCCACACGGGCAGGGGCACCTTCGAAGCCGACCGGACGTTCCGCGAGACCGGCTTCGACTCGCTCACCGCCGTCGAACTGCGCCACAGGCTCAGCACGGCCACCGGCCTCAAGCTGCCCACCACCCTGGTCTTCGACCACCCGACCCCCACCGCCCTCGCCCGTCACCTGGGCGAGGAACTCCTCGGCCGGCACGGGCTGGAGGCGGACGCCCCGCACGCGTCGGCCGCCGTCGCGGCCGACGAGCCCCTCGCGATCGTCAGCATGAGCTGCCGCTTCCCCGGCGGCGTCCAGTCGCCGGAGGACCTGTGGCAGCTGTTGAGCTCCGGCCGGGACGCGATGTCCGGCTTCCCCACCGACCGCGGCTGGGACATCGACGCGCTCTACGACCCCGACCCCGACCGTCCCGGCAAGACGTACTCGCGCGAGGGCGGCTTCATCCAGGGCGCCGACCGCTTCGACGCCGGTCTCTTCGGCATCTCGCCCCGCGAGGCCCTGGCGATGGACCCGCAGCAACGGCTGCTGCTGGAGGCGTCGTGGGAGGCGTTCGAACGCGCCGGCATCGCCCCCACGTCCGTCCGCGCCAGCCGCACCGGTGTTTTCATCGGCACCAACGGCCAGGACTACGCCAACGGGCTGCGCAACGCGCCCGAGGAGATCGAGGGGTACGCCCTCACCGGCAAGGCGGCCTCGGTCGTCTCCGGGCGCATCTCCTACACGTTCGGCCTTGAGGGACCGGCGGTCACGGTCGACACGGCGTGCTCGTCCTCGCTGGTGGCGCTGCACCTGGCGACCCAGGCACTGCGCACCGGCGAGTGCTCGATGGCCCTGGTCGGCGGTGTCACCGTCATGACCACGCCGGACCTGTTCGTGGAGTTCAGCCGGCAGCGGGGCCTGTCGCCCGACGGCCGGTGCAAGGCCTTCGCGGCCGGTGCCGACGGCACGGGCTGGGGCGAGGGCGTAGGCCTGCTGCTGGTGGAACGGCTGTCCGACGCCCGCCGGAACGGCCACCAGGTGCTGGCGGTGGTGCGCGGCAGCGCGGTGAACCAGGACGGCGCGTCCAACGGTCTGACCGCGCCCAACGGACCTTCGCAGCAGCGGGTGATCCGGCAGGCGCTGGCATCCGCCGGACTCACACCGGCCGACGTGGACGCCGTCGAGGCCCACGGCACGGGCACCAGGCTAGGCGACCCGATCGAGGCGCAGGCACTCCTCGCCACATACGGTCAGGAACACACCGACGACCGGCCGGTGTGGCTGGGCTCGGTCAAGTCCAACATCGGTCACACGCAGGCCGCCGCGGGTGTCGCCGGTGTGATCAAGATGGTGCTGGCGATGCGGCACGGTGTGCTGCCGCGGACACTCCATGTGGACGAGCCGACCACGCACGTCGACTGGTCGGCGGGCGCCGTGCGGCTGCTGACCGAGCCGGTGCCATGGCCCGGGACCGGCAGGCCCCGCCGGGCCGCGGTGTCGTCCTTCGGTATCGGTGGGACCAACGCGCACACCATCATCGAGGAGGCGCCCGCCGCCGCCGTGGCCGAGCCGGCCCGGGAACACCGCCCGGTGCCCGTGCCGTGGGTGCTGTCGGCGAAGAGCGAAGTGGGGCTGCGGGCTCAGGCGGAGCGTCTGCTGGCCTCGGCGACCGACGACGTGTCGCCCGTCGACGCCGGCTTCTCGTCGGCCACGACGCGCTCGGCGCTGGAGCACCGGGCGGCGGTCGTCGGCGCCGACGCGGAAGAGCTGCGTGCGGGGCTGACCGCCCTCGCGGCCGGTGAACCGGCGGCGAACGTCGTCGCCGGACGCGTTCACTCGGCGGGCAAGGTCGGGTTCCTGTTCTCGGGTCAGGGTTCGCAGCGGCTGGGGATGGGGCGCGAACTCTACGACACGTTCCCGGTGTTCGCGGCGGCGTATGACGAGGTGTGTGCGCTGTTGGACGTCGAGGTCGACGTCGATGCGGAAACGCTTCATCAGACGGGTTCGACGCAGCCGGCGCTCTTCGCGGTCGAGGTGGCGTTGTTCCGGCTGTTGGAGTCGTGGGGGATCCGGCCGGATTACGTGGCTGGTCACTCGGTGGGTGAGATCGCGGCCGCGCATGTGACGGGTGTGTTGTCGCTGGAGGACGCG
Organism: Streptomyces filipinensis; assembly: GCF_014649495.1. Lineage (GTDB taxonomy): Bacteria > Actinomycetota > Actinomycetes > Streptomycetales > Streptomycetaceae > Streptomyces > Streptomyces filipinensis. Next base: position 4,789 of record NZ_BMTD01000055.1, read on the forward strand.
GCGAAGCTGGTGTCGGCGCGTGCGGCGTTGATGCAGGCGCTGCCCGCGGGTGGTGCGATGGTCGCGGTCCAGGCGACCGAGGACGAGATCCTTCCCCACCTGACCGACGGGGTCGGTATCGCGGCGATCAACGGTCCCCAGTCCGTCGTGGTCTCCGGCGCCGAAGAGGCGGTTGTCGCCCTCGGCGAAGTCTTCCGTGAGCGGGGTCGTAAGACGTCCCGGTTGAGGGTCAGTCACGCGTTCCATTCGCCGTTGATGGATCCGATGTTGGAGGAGTTCGGGGAG
>NZ_BMTD01000056.1 GCF_014649495.1 Streptomyces filipinensis
CTGACCGGTCGGCTGGCCGAGCCGTACACGCCCGAGTACTGGGTGCGGCACGTGCGTGAGGCGGTCCGTTTCGCCGACGGTGTGCGGACCCTGTACGGGCTGGGCGTGTCGACGTTCGTGGAGATCGGGCCGGGCGGTGTCCTCAGTGCCCTCGCCCAGGGCTGTCTCGATGAGGACGCGGACATCGTCACCGTTCCCGCGCTGCGCGCCGACCGCCCCGAGCCGTACGCCGTCACCACCGCCTACGCCCAACTGCACGTTGCCGGCGTCGAAGTGGACTGGCAGGCCTTCTTCCCGGGCGCCCGCCGCGTCGACCTGCCGACCTACGCCTTCCAGCGCGAGCGCTACTGGCTCGACGCCCCCGTCTCCGCCGGTGACATGCGCGCGGTGGGCCAGGGCGAGGCCCGTCACCCGCTCCTCGGCGCTGCCGTGCCGCTGGCCGACGGCGACGGACACCTGCTCACCGGGCGGCTCTCGACGCACACGCACCCGTGGCTGGTGGACCACGCCGTCAGCGGGATCGCGCTCCTGCCGGGAACCGCGTTCGTGGAACTGGCGATCACCGCCGCCGACGCCGTGGGCTGCGACCTGCTGGAAGAGCTGACGCTGGAGACACCGCTGCTCGTGCCCGAGCGCGGCGGCGTCGCCCTGCAGGTGCGCGTCGGCGCCGACGACGGCTCGGGCCGCAGGTCGCTGACCGTGCACTCGCGGAACGACGAGGGGGACGCGTACGCCCACGAGGACGACTCCGACCGGGCATGGGTCCGGCACGCCTCCGGCTCGCTGACCGTCGCCACAGAAGGGCCCGCGGACGGCTTGCTCACCGTGTGGCCGCCGGCGGGTGCGGAGCCGGTCGACGTCGACGGGTTCTATGACCGCCTCGCGGACATGGCGCTCGACTACGGCCCCGTCTTCCAGGGGCTGCGCGCCGCGTGGCGGAGCGGGGACGACATCTTCGCCGAGGTGGAGCTGCCCGGCGCGGAGCGGACGGACGCGGGCGCGTACGGTCTCCACCCCGCCCTCTTCGACGCCGCCCTGCACACCGTCTGGCTGGGCGCGGTCGAGCCCGAGGCCGGGACGGGGAACGGGCTGCTGCCGTTCGCCTGGAGCGGCGTGCGCCTGGCGGCCGCGGGAGCCGCCGGCCTGCGGGTGAAGGTCTCGCGCGTCCGCACGGGTACCTCCACGGTGTCGCTCGTGCTGGCCGACGGTGCCGGCGAGCCGGTGGCGTCCGTCGAGTCGCTGACGCTGCGCCCGGTGCCCGCCGAGCAGTTGCGCGCCGGTCACGGCGGCGACGACGCGGTCTTCGGCCTGGAGTGGACGCCGATCAGCCTGCCGTCCGCGCCGGCCGGGATGAGGATCGAGACGTATGGGGACCTCGCCGCTCTTCGGGCCGCCGATTCGTCGTCGGCGTTCACCGAAGCCGATGCCGGAGTCGTCGCCGATGCCGTGGTCGTGCCCTGCCCGGCCGGGGCCGGCGCGGATCTCGCCACCCGGGTCCGTGAGGTCAGCCACGCCGTGCTGGAACTGGTGCAGTGGTGGCTGGCCGAGGAACGCCCGGCGCGTCTGGTGCTGGTGGTGCGTGGGGGAGACCTCGCCCAGTCGGCGGTCCGCGGACTGGTGCGCTCGGCGCAGACCGAGAACCCCGGCCGCATCGTGCTGGTCGAGACCTCCGCAGATGCCGATGCAGATGCCGGTGCCGACGCCGGCAGGGGTGTTGACGAGGACGTCCTCGCCCGGGTGCTGCCGGGCCTGATCGCGTCGGGTGAGCCGCAGGCCGCGGTCCACGCCGACGACGAGGTCCGGGTGCCGAGGCTGGTCCGCGCCGCGATGCCGGACACGGAGCCGGAGCTTCCCGTCCTCGGCTCCGGCACCGTCCTGCTGACCGGCGCGTCGGGCGGGCTGGGCGGGCTGTTCGCCCGGCACCTGGTCGCCGAGCACGGCGTCCGCAGTCTGCTGCTCGTCAGCCGCCGTGGCGGGGACGCACCCGGCGCGGCCGAGCTCGCCGCCGAGCTGACCGCGCAGGGCGCCGACGTCACCTGGGCCGCGTGTGATGTGGCCGACCGGGACGCCGTCCGTGCACTCCTGGCCGGGCCCGGGCGGAGCCTGTCCGCGATCGTTCACACCGCCGGCGTCCTGGACGACGGAATCATCGGCTCGCTGACCCCCGAACGGCTGGACGCCGTGTTCCGCCCGAAGGTGGACGCGGCGCTGAACCTGCACGACCTGGCGGCTGAGCTGTCCGGCGACCTGTCCGCGTTCGTGCTCTTCTCCTCGGCGGCGGGCACCCTCGGCACGCCGGGCCAGGGGAACTACGCCGCCGCCAACACCTTCCTCGACGCCCTCGCCGAGCACCGCCGTGCCGCCGGTCTGCGGGCCACGTCGCTGGCCTGGGGCCTGTGGGCGCAGGACAGCGAGAGCACCATGACCGGCAGCCTCGACCACACCGATCTCACGCGCATCAAGCGCATGGGCCTCGCCGCGATCCCCTCGGCGGACGGCCTGCGGATGTTCGACGCGGCACTGGCCACCGATCGTGCGGCGCTCGCCCCGATCCGCCTCGACACGTCGGCGTTCCGTGACGGACAGGGACAGCCCGTACCGCCGGTCCTGCGCGGGCTGGTGCGGGTGGCGCCGGTGCGGCGCACGGCGCGGAGCGCGCCGAAGGGGTCGCTGGGGCAGCGGTTGGCCGGGCTGCCGGAGGCCGAGCGCGAGCAGGTGGTGCTGGGCCTGGTGCGCACCGAGGTCGCCGCCGTACTCGGGCACGCCGGTGCGCAGTCAGTCGGCGCGGACGACTCGTTCAAGGACATCGGTTTCGACTCGCTCACCGCCGTCGAACTGCGCAATCGGCTCAACTCGGCCGTCGGCATGCGCCTGCCCGCCACCCTGATCTTCGACTACCCGAACCCGCTCACCCTGGCCCGCTTCCTCACCGCCGAAGCCGCAGGCACCGGCGAGGCTGCGGCAGCCGTGCCGGCGACCGTCACCACGGCCACCGGGGCGGCGGACGAGCCGATCGCGATCGTGGGCATGGCCTGCCGCTACCCCGGCGGTGTGCAGTCGCCCGAAGACCTGTGGCAACTGGTGTTCTCCGGCCGCGACGCGGTGTCGGGCTTCCCCGAGGACCGAGGCTGGGACGTGGAGAAGCTCTACGACCCGAACCCCGACCAGTGGGGCACCAGCTACACCCGGGAGGGCGGCTTCCTCCACGACGCGGCGGACTTCGACGCCGAGTTCTTCGGGATCTCGCCGCGTGAGGCGCTGGCGATGGATCCGCAGCAGCGGTTGCTGCTGGAGACGTCGTGGGAGGCGTTCGAGCGGGCGGGGATCGACCCGGCGACGGTCCGGGGCAGCAGGACCGGTGTCTTCGCCGGCGTGATGTACCACGACTACGGCGGGCGCGTGCACACCTCGCCGGCAGGCCTGGAGGGCTACCTCGTCAACGGCAGCGCGGGCAGCGTCGCTTCGGGTCGTGTCGCCTACACGTTCGGACTGGAGGGCCCGGCGGTGACGGTCGACACGGCGTGCTCGTCGTCGCTGGTGGCTCTGCACCTGGCGACCCAGGCACTGCGGAGCGGCGAGTGCACGATGGCCCTCGTCGGCGGCGTCACGGTGATGGCAGGTCCGTCCGTGTTCGTGGAGTTCAGTCGGCAGCGTGGGCTGTCGGCGGATGGTCGGTGCAAGGCGTTCGGTGCCGCTGCGGACGGTACGGGCTGGGCCGAGGGTGCGGGCATGC
>NZ_BMTD01000057.1:0-1469 GCF_014649495.1 Streptomyces filipinensis
CTGACCGGTCGGCTGGCCGAGCCGTACACGCCCGAGTACTGGGTGCGGCACGTGCGTGAGGCGGTCCGTTTCGCCGACGGTGTGCGGACCCTGTACGGGCTGGGTGTGACGACCTTCGTGGAGATCGGGCCGGGCGGTGTCCTCAGTGCCCTCGCCCAGGGCTGCCTCGATGAGGACGCGGACATCGTCACCGTTCCCGCGCTGCGCGCCGACCGCCCCGAGCCGTACGCCGTCACCACCGCGTGTGCCCAACTGCACGTTGCCGGCGTCGAAGTGGACTGGCAGGCCTTCTTCCCGGGCGCCCGCCGCGTCGACCTGCCGACCTACGCCTTCCAGCGCGAGCGCTACTGGCTCGACGTCCCCCAGGCGTCCGGCGACGTCCGGGCCGCCGGCCTGGGGGCGGCGGACCATCCGCTGCTCGGTGCCGCGATTGCGACCGCCGACAGCGACGGGGCCCTGCTCACCGGGCTGATCTCCCTCAAAACCCACCCGTGGCTCGCCGACCACGCCGTGAACGGAACCGTACTGCTGCCCGGCACCGCGTTCGTGGAGTTGGCGATCCGGGCGGGCGACGAGACGGGGTGCGGATGGATCGAAGACCTCACCCTTGAGCTTCCCCTGGTCGTGCCCGAGAGCGGTGGCGTCACCCTTCAGGTGGCTGTCGGTCCGCAGGACGAGTCAGGCCGACGGGAGCTGAGTGTGCACTCCCGCGTCACCGACGGATCGTGGCTGCGGCACGCGACGGGTGTGCTGTCCTCGGTAGTGGCACCCTCCGCTGCGGACCTCGGCGCATGGCCGCCGGTGGGTGCGGAGGCCGTTGACCTGACGGCGTTCTACGAGGGCATGGCTGCCGTGGGTCTGGACTACGGTCCGGCCTTCCAGGGCCTGCGCTCGGTGTGGCGCGGCGGGGACCACGTCTTCGCCGAGGTCGAGCTGCCGGAGGAGCCGGCTGCCGAGGCGGCGGCGTTCGCCCTGCACCCGGCGCTGCTGGACGCGGCCCTGCACGCACTGGCCGCCGGTGGGCTGGTGTCGCCGACCGACGGGCCGGCCCTGCCGTTCGCGTGGTCCGGCGTCGTCGTGCAGGCTGCCGGAGCGGCGATGGTGCGGGTGAAGTTGTCGCGGACGGCCACCGGTTCGGTGACGCTGGCCGTGGCCGACGGCGCCGGTGACCCGGTGGCCTCGGTCGAGTCGCTGTCGTTGCGGGCCGTCTCGGCGGAGCAGTTGCGCGGTGCCGGTGGCGGCGATCAGCTGTTCGGGCTGGAGTGGACGCCGTTCACTCTTCCCTCCGCCACCGACGCGCTGGTGATCGAGACCGTCGCGGACTTCGACGCACTGCGGGAGTCGGAAGGGACACCGGACGTCCTCGTCGTTCCGTGCCCGGCGGGGTCCGGTGCGGAGACCGCCGACCGTGTGCACGGCACCACGAGTGAGGTGCTGGCGTTGGTGCAGTGGTGGTTGGCGCAGGAGCG
>NZ_BMTD01000057.1:1651-3642 GCF_014649495.1 Streptomyces filipinensis
CCCGGACCGGATCGTGCTGGTGGAGGCCGAGGACACCGATGAGGCGGTTCGTGTGCTGCCCGCCGTGCTCGCTTGCGGTGAGCCGCAGTTCGCGGTTCGCGACGGAGAGGTCTTCGTACCGCGCCTGGTGAAGACCACCGGGACCGCCGCCGACGCGCCGGACTTCGGCGCCGGCGCCGTCCTGCTGACCGGAGCGTCCGGGGCGCTGGGCGGGCTCGTCGCCCGGCACCTGGTCGCCGAGCACGGCGTACGCAGTCTGCTGCTCGTCAGCCGGCGCGGGGCGGAGGCCCCCGGCGCTGTCGAGCTGGAGGCCGAACTGGCCGCCGGGGGCGCCGAGGTGCGCTGGGCGGCCTGCGACGCCGCCGACCGGGACGCCCTCGCCGAGGTGCTGTCCGGCACGTCGGTGACGGCCGTGGTGCACACGGCCGGCGTCCTCGACGACGGCGTGATCGCCGCGCTCACCCCGGAGCGCCTGGCGACCGTGCTGCGTCCGAAGGTCGATGCCGTGCTCAACCTCCATGAGCTGACGAGCGACCTGTCGGCGTTCGTCGTCTTCTCCTCGGTGTCCGGCATCCTGGGCAGCGCGGGCCAGGGCAACTACGCGGCGGCGAACACCTTCCTCGACGCCTTCGCCGAAGCCCGCCGCGCCCAGGGCCTCACCGCCGTGTCACTGGCGTGGGGTCTGTGGGAGCAGGGCAGCGGCATGGCCGACCGGCTCGACCAGGCGGACCTGACCCGGCTCAAGCGGGTGGGCCTGGCCCCGATCGCCGTCGACGAGGGGCTGCGACTGTTCGACGCGGCGCTGGCCCTGGACCGGGCCGCCGTCGCCCCGCTGCGGCTGGACCTGGGCGGGCTGCAGGGCACGGTGCCGCCGGTCCTGCGCGGCCTGGCGCGGGTGGCACCGGTGCGGCGCACGGCGCAGAGCGCGCCGAAGGGATCGCTGGGGCAGCGGTTGGCCGGGCTGCCCGAGGCCGAACGCGAACAGGTGGCCCTGGACCTGGTGCGCACCGAGGTCGCCGCCGTGCTCGGCCATGCCTCGGTCCAGGCCGTCCAGCCGGAACACGCCTTCCAGGACGCCGGCTTCGACTCGCTCACCTCGGTGGAACTCCGTAACCGGCTGAACGCGGCGACCGGGCTGCGGCTCCCCGCGACCATGGTCTTCGATCACCCCACGCCCGTCGCGCTCGCCCGCTTCCTGCTGGGCGAGACGCTGGGCGTCCAGGCGCGGTCCGAGGCCGCGGTCGCCGCGGTGACCGGGACGGACGAGCCGATCGCGATCGTGGGTATGGCCTGCCGGTTCCCTGGTGAGGTGCGGTCGCCCGAAGACCTGTGGCGTCTGGTCGCGTCCGGCGGCGACGCGATCTCGGTCTTCCCCGAGGACCGCGGCTGGGACGTGGAGAACCTCTACGACCCGGACCCGGACCGCTCCGGCACGTCCTACGTGCGCCACGGCGGTTTCCTCCACGAGGCTGCCGAGTTCGACCCGGCCTTCTTCGGGATCTCGCCGCGTGAGGCGCTGGCGATGGATCCGCAGCAGCGGTTGCTGCTGGAGACGTCGTGGGAGGCGTTCGAGCGGGCGGGGATCGACCCGGCGACGGTCCGGGGCAGCAGGACCGGTGTCTTCGCCGGCGTGATGTACCACGACTACGGCGGGCGCGTGAAGACGGCTCCGGAAGGCATGGACGCCTACCTGGGCAGCGGCAGCGCGGGCAGTATCGCCTCCGGCCGGGTGTCGTACACGTTCGGGCTTGAGGGCCCGGCGGTGACGGTCGACACGGCGTGCTCGTCGTCGCTGGTGGCGCTGCATCTGGCGACCCAGGCACTGCGGAGCGGGGAGTGCACGATGGCGCTGGTGGGCGGTGTCACCGTCATGGCGACTCCCTCGACGTTCGTGGAGTTCAGTCGGCAGCGTGGGCTGTCGGCGGATGGTCGGTGCAAGGCGTTCGGTGCCGCTGCGGACGGTACGGGCTGGGCCGAGGGTGCGGGCATGC
>NZ_BMTD01000058.1 GCF_014649495.1 Streptomyces filipinensis
CGCCAGCCGGTTCGCACGCTCCTCCAGCTCCCCGAACGTCACCCGCTCGCCACCGCACACCACGGCAACGGATTTGGGAGCCGACGCCGCCTGAGCCTCGAACAGCTCAAGCGTCAGCACCTCGTTGGTCGATTCGGTCTGCAGGCGGGACACGGGGGTCTTCTCCACTTCGGGTAGGTAGGCGGCGGTGGCGTCGCCCGCCGGATCGTCAGCCATGGCTTCGAGCACGAGCCGGTACATGGAGGCGAGCCGCTCGGCCGTGGCCGGGCTCAGCGCGTCGGCGTTCGCCTTGATGACCAGGGTGTGGCCGTTCACGATGACGTTCACCGCGAACTCGTTGGCGCCGGTACCGAGGCCGGCTCCGACATCGACCGCGTCGGTGTCCACCTGGTGGAAGTCCAGGTGGTCGAACATCACCGAGATGAGGCGGCCGTCGCCCTTGGCGGAGCGCTGGATGGCGGGGAGCGGGTAACGGCGGTGCTCCCAGATCTCCGTCTCTCGTGCGTAGATCTTCTTGACCAGGTGCTGCCAGGTCCCGGTCGGACGGGACACCGGGAACGGCAGCGTGTTGAGGTGCATGCCCAGGACGCGGTCGGCTCCCGGGGCTTCCAGCCGGCCGTGGAACACCACACCCAGAAGGAAGGCGTCCTCGTTCGTGAGCGAGCTCATCACCTTCGTATGGGCGGCGAGCAGGACGCTCTTGTAAGAGGTGCCCGCTTCCTTCGCCAGGCCCCGCAGCGCAGGTTCGAGTTCCTGGAAATCGAGCTCCAACCGCAGGGGGTCCCCGGCGCCGTTCCGCTCACCCCACCCCGTGGGCATGGTGAACGGGACGTGCTCCTGGACGACGCGTGTCCAGAAGGCCTGGTCCGTCCCGTGGGAGACGGAATCCATCTCGGCGGCGATGAAGTCGGCGTAACGGACCGAGGGCGCCTCATAGGCGGGTACCTCATGCCCGTCGCGCAGCGCCCGGTACGCGGCCAGGACCTCCATCAGCAGGGAGTTGACCGCCCAGCCCTCGGCGATGGCGTGGTTGTAGCAGAAGATCAGCCGCCAGGCCTCGTCCGATTCGACGTGCACCGCGACCCGCATCAGAGGCGCGGCGGTCAGTTCGAGCTGCTCGGCACCGGCCTCGTCGGCGAACTCACGCAGCGCGGCGATCTGCCGTTCGGCGTTGAGTCCACTCAAGTCCTGGGTGGAGAGCGGGATTTCGGCCTCGGCGTGCACCAGCTGCAGGGGCCGCGAGTATCCACTCAGGTGCATCGAGGTACGCAGGACGTCGTGGCGGCTCGCCACCACGTCCAGTGCCGCCCGCAGGGCCTCGGCCGAGAAGGGCCGCGCATCCGGGATGCGGAAGGAGTTGACGTTGAGGTAGAGGTTCCCCCGTGCCTCGCCGGCGGCCAGCATCTCGACCAGCATGCCGGTCTGGATCTGGGAGAGCGGGTAGGCGTCGACCACGTCCTCGGGCAGCGCGGCCCGGTCCTCGGCACTGATCAGCGCGAACGGCTCGACCGCGGCGATCAGCGACTCACCGGCCACCTGTCCCGACAGCCGGCCCGCCAGCTCCGCGAGGCTGCGGAACTCGAAGACATCACGGATCGACACCTCGTAGCCGGCGGCGCGCAGCGCGCCGACCAGGCGGACGGCTCGGATGGAGTCGCCGCCGAGGTCGAAGAAGCTGTCCTCGACACCGACCTGGCGGGTATCGAGCACCTCTGACCAGATGACGGCGAGCCGTTCCTCCAGCGGGGTGCGCGGGGCCACGTAGTGGCTCGCCGAGAACATCTCCGCCTCGGGAGCGGGCAGCGCACGGTGGTCGACCTTGCCACTGTTGGTCAGCGGAACCCGGTCGATCTCCACGAACGCCGCCGGGACCATGTACTCCGGCAGACTCGACCCCAGGTGACGCCGCAGCTCGACCGTGTCGAAGGCGGTGTCCGCGACCACATAGGCGACCAGGGTCTTGTCCCCGGCCTGGTCCTCACGGGCCGACACCACGGTGTCCCGCACCGCCACGTGGGCCCGCAGAACCGCTTCGATCTCGCCCAGCTCGATCCGGTAACCGCGCACCTTCACCTGGGTGTCGATACGACCCAGGTAGTCCAGCGAGCCGTCCTGCAGACGCTGCACCAGGTCGCCGGTGCGGTAGAGCCGGGAGCCGGCCGGACCGAACGGGCTCGGCACGAACCGCTCCGCCGTCAGACCAGCACGCCCCATATAGCCACGTGCCAGACCGACCCCGCCGATGAACAGCTCACCACTGACACCGTCCACCACCGGCCGGCCGTTGGAGTCGAGGACATACAGGTCGGTGTTGGCCAGCGGCCCACCGATCGAGACGGACTCGGTCTCCTCCGGTACCTCCCAGAAGGTGGACCAGATCGTGGTCTCCGTCGGGCCGTACACGTTCACCAGACGCCGGGTCCTCGCACGCAGCTCACGCGCCAGCTCCGGCGAGCACGCCTCGCCACCCACCAGCGCCGTCACACCGGCAGCCGCAAAACCGGCCGCGAGCAACAGCCGCCAACCCGACGGCGTCAGCTGGGCATGGGTGACCCGGTTCCTACCGATGAGCTCGATCAGCGCCTCGGCGTCCTTGACCTGGTCCGCCGAGGCCATGACCACACGCGCACCGGTGACCAGCGGGAGGAACAGCTCCAGACCGGAAATGTCGAACGAGATCGACGTCGACGCCAGCCACACACTCTCACTGTCACTGCCCGCGACATCCGCCATCGACATCAACAGGTTCAACAGCGCCTGGTGCGGGATCATCACACCCTTGGGACGGCCGGTCGAACCCGACGTGTACAGCACGTACGCCAGCTCACCGCCACCCGGCAACACACCCAGCGACTCCGCCGACTCCGCAGCGATCGCCTCGGCATCCGCGTCCAG
>NZ_BMTD01000059.1 GCF_014649495.1 Streptomyces filipinensis
CACGCTGACGGCCCGACACAAGAAGCACCACGAGCTTGAGCCCCTCTTCGACGCCGTCGCCAACGGCTGGCGCAAGCTGCTGTCCGGCAGGGCTTGGGCCGGAGACCCCAAGCGGGGAGTCCTCGGCGAACGCGACCGGCTCGGAGTCCGGGGCAACATCCGCTCACTCGAAGTCACTTACGGAACTCGTAACGGTTGGCACCCGCACCTTCACGTTCTCCTCCTGCTGAACGAAGAGACCACCGAAGAACTCGCCTACGCAATGCACCGATGGGACAAAACCTGGAGGGCCTGGCTCAAGAAAGCCGGATTCGAACCGAGCAAGGAACACGGCATCACCTGGTCCAAAGTCACGACCCCAGAAGAGGCAGGCGAATACATCGCCAAGGCTCAAGAGGGAAAGGTCGGAAACGAAATCGCCCGAGGCGACATGAAGGCCGGTCGCCTCGGAACTCTGGCCCCGTTCGAAATGCTCGAATACTTCCGGCAGACCGGTGACATGGCAGTGGTCCCGATTTGGCAGGAGTACGAGAAGGGCACGTTCCGCCGTCGGGCGATCACCTGGAGCCGTGGCCTTCGTGCCGAACTCCTCGGAGACGAAGAAGAGCTCACCGACGAAGAACTTGCAGCTGAGGAGATCGGAGGCGAGACGTGGGCACTTCTGCCGGCCGAATCGCTCCGAGCGATCCGCCGTGTCCCCGGTCTCCAGTCCCGCATCCTCGACACCGCCGAGAACGGCGGCTTCGTGGAACTGGTCAACCTGCTGACTGCCTACCATCTTCTCTACGAGATCGGCCCCGATGCACCCGCAAGTGAAAAGACCACCGAAGGGGTTGGGGAAGTGTTTACCGAAAGGTGATCGGCGGGGCGAGGCCATGAAAGGGGGCCATTACACTTGTACCAATGGAGAGGGCTGGAGGCCCTCACCGCTCTTGTGGGCACTCGGCCCCCTTTCTTGGTCTCGGAGGGGTCCCCGCCGATCAGCTTTCGGTAAAGACTTCCTCAGCCCCGAAACCAAAAAGCCCCCGCCACAGTCGGCGGGGGCTTTCTTATTTCTCTGGTTCAAAGAATGCCGCTACTCGTTTGTACATTGCCGTCCGACTGATCCTCGCCGACTCGGCCGCCTCAGTCGGCGTCAAGACTTTGTGGTGCACGGCGTTCGCACTCAGCAGCGCGGCCATCTCGTCGGCATCGATCGCGATGTCAGTGAGGACGCGGATCAGGTTCCGCGTACAGCTTGTGGCCTACATCGCCACTACGGTCCATCTCCGTCGGGACGTCATCCCCGCTGCGGCTCCCACCGTGGTCGACGTCTCCGCCGAAACGGCCGGCACAAGCGTGCCGATCCAGAAGAACAACCGCGGGAGGAAGTCAGCATGACGAACGACGACGCCTGGATCTCCGGAGCCGTAGACCTCGACGGCCAGCCGCTGCCTGACCCCAAGACGGTGTCAGCGAACCAGCTCGGCAAGGTGCTCATCGACCTCTCGACCGTCGGCCGCGAACTGGCCGCTGACCTCGTGACCGAAGAGCTGAGGCTCGCCCAGTACCGCCGCGTCGCCGAGCTCGGCGAATGGCTCACCAAGGCCGCTGACTCGCTGCACCTGGCTCTCGACACGCACCTCAACCCCGACGACTACCCGGAGGACTGATGAGCCCCTCAGGAGCCCCCACGCCGGTCTACACACCCCAACCGATCGTCCTCGGTCCCGGACAAGCCCTCGCGCCTGCAGCGGGCTTCCAGGGCTCACCGGTCGTCATCATCCAGCAGGCCGCACCGGAACAGAGCTGGCTCAAGGCCCACGCCGGTCAACTCATCGCGGCCGGAGGTGCAGGCGCCATCGTCGTCGCCGTGCTCCTGGCGGTCGCTGTCGTCGCGATCGCTGTCGGGATCGGCGCCATCTCGTGCGCCCTCGGCTGGTTCGTCATCAAGAGCTTGATGGGCCAGAGCGAGAAGTGATCGCCCGGCGTGTTCCTAGCACGCCGGACGACCACCGGACAGAGGATCGCAGCAGAGAACGACCCTGAGAACGAACGAGGCCCGGACCGCTGACGACGGCCGGGCCTCTGGGTCTCCGAACCACCGGTATGCGAGAACGGAGAATGTCCGTGGACAGCGTAGGGCAGGCCGACCAGGCCGCGCGAGACGACCAGGCCCTAACGGCCGATTTTGCAGAGCTGGACACGAACCAGGTCCGCCAGGACCTCCGGGCCATCGCCCGGCGCCAGGTTCCCGGCCCCGCCGGGCCGAAGGCAGGAGGCGGGAGTCGGGGCGCCTCTGGCGCCCTGGCTCCGGGCCAATCTAGGTACAACGCGAATAATGTTTCCCACCCTCCCCTCTCTTCCACTCAATCTCCCAGCTCAGAGGCCGATTCCGCCGTTCGTCAGGGCCGCCGGGAACGGCGCTTCGCCCAGCGGGCAGTCCTCTGGACGATCACCACGCTTCCCCGCGTCCGCAAGTGCGGTCGGACGACCAATGGAGGCGTCGGTGACGGCCTGGCGGCGATCGTGGTCAACGGCTCCGTCGCTCACTGGTCCGGCTTCTGCACCTGCGGTTCCATCTGGGCCTGCCCGGTCTGCTCGGCCAAGATCAGGGCCAACCGCGCGGACGAGATCGCACGAGCGGCGGCCAAGCACCTCGCCGACGGCGGCACCGCCTGGATGGTCACGCTGACGGCCCGACACAAGAAGCACCACGAGCTTGAGCCCCTCTTCGACGCCGTCGCCAACGGCTGGCGCAAGCTGCTGTCCGGCAGGGCTTGGGCCGGAG
>NZ_BMTD01000060.1 GCF_014649495.1 Streptomyces filipinensis
GGCCGGGGGCCGGGTCGGGGTTGAGGGCCGAGGCGGGGATGGGGCCGGGGGCCGAGACGGGGGTGGGTGCGCGGTGGGGTTCTAGGGCCGGGGCGGGGGTGGGGCCGGCCAGGCGGGAGGTGGGGGCGCGGTGAGGTTCGAGGGCGGGGTCGGGGGTGGGACCGGGGCCGGGGGCCGGGTTGGGGCCGGGGGTGGCTGCGGGGGCCGGGTTGAGGCCAGGGGTGGCTGCGGGGCGCGCTTCGGTGGCGTGTGCGGGGCCGGACTCGGTGGCGTGTGCGGGGCCGGGCTCGCCGGCGCCCACGAGGCCGGAATCAGCGGCGCCCACGCGACCGGGCTCGGCGGCGTACTCGGAACGGCGCTCGGCGGCGATCCCGAGACCGGACTCCCCGACACTGCCGGCACCCCCGGGACCCCCGGCGCCCACGGGGCCCGGTTCGGCGGTGAAGCCGAGGCGGGCGGCGTTGCGGCTGAGGGAGCGGACGCGGGCGTGGGCGTACCGCACCCGGAACAGCGGATTGCCCTCCCGCTGGATCAGGTGATCGGCGGTGATCCGGGGCCGGTCGTGCGGGGCCGGGTGGAGGAGGGCCCACCGGGCGGCGTCGGGACCGAGCGGGGCGGGGTCCTCGGGGGCCGGCACGGGCCGCAGATTGGCAGGCTCCCCGTGCTCGACGGTGGCCCGCCCGCCCTGCGTGGCGACGATCCGTACGACGGCGTCGGCGACGACCTCGGCCCGCACCTCGTACGGCACCCGCAGCGCGACGACCTGCCCGGCGAGGGCGTCACCATGGCCGTACGCGGCGCCCCGGGCCCGGATCTCCCGGACGAGCCCGGTGACGGGGTCGGCCTGCGGGTCGAGGCTGATGTTGAGAAAGCCGGGCCCGGTGACGACGACGTCCCTGATGCCCTCGGCGCCGGCGAGGCGGGACCGCAGGATCTCGGCGACCCGCAGCGGCGGCTGCCCGGCCGGTCGGGCGAGCTGCAGGGCGACGTTGGTGGCGAAGTCCCCGCACCCTCCGGGCCCCGGTTCGGTCACCACGACCCGCTCGGGCACGGTCACCTTCAGCTCCCCGTCTTCGACAGCACAACGCACCGCGCGCAGCACGGTGCGGGACAGCTCGACGGGGGTCACGGGACAAGCGTAGGGGAGGGTGGCGGTGGGGAGGGGAGGTGGTTCTCAGTGTGGGACGGGGTGGGACGGGTCTTGACGGGGTAGGGGGAAGGAACTCGCCCCCGGCTTCCCTCGACGCCGCCCCTAGCCGCCGTAGGAGATCCCACCCGGCACGCCGTCGGCGACCCCATCGGGGACACCGTCGGCAACGCCGTCGTCTCCCCCTTCGCCGTCCCCGTCCCCATCGCTGTCGCCGTCACCGCCCCCACCCCGGTGGCCTCCGCCTCCGCCGCGCCCCTCTCCCCCGCTCCCGCGCTCGATGAGCTGCTTGACGAGCCGTACCAGTTCGGCGGGCTCGAAGGGCTTGGCGAGGAAGGCGTCCACGCCGACGTCGAGACCGGTGTCGACCTCGTACTGCGTGCAGGCGCTGATGATGGCGACGGGCAGATGGTGGGTACGGGGATCGGCGCGCAGCCGGGCCGCGGTGCGCAGTCCGTCCAGCCGGGGCATGACGACGTCGAGCGTCACGACGTCGGGCCGCACCTGGTGCACCACGTCCAGACACTCGGCACCGTCGGCCGCGGTCACGACCTCGAGCCCTTCCAGTTCGAGGTTGACCCTGATCAGCTGCCGGATGACCTTGTTGTCGTCCACAACAAGCACCCGACCCGAGGCGCCTGGCACAAGTCGAGAGTAGGTCCGGACCGGCCACCGCGTCCGGGTTTTCCCCACTTCCACCCCCTACAGGTGACCCGCCCCACCCCACCTCAGGAAACGGATTCCTGATCACCCCTCCGGACCTGCTAGTGTTCTACCCGTCGCCGCGAGCGAGCAGCTCAGCAGCCGACACGCCCCCGTAGCTCAGGGGATAGAGCAACGGCCTCCGGAGCCGTGTGCGCAGGTTCGAATCCTGCCGGGGGCACTCGCCGAGGGTCAGCAAAAATCACGCGCTGACCAGGGCGGATGCCGACACGAAAGAGCGGGAGACAGTCTCACTGTCTCCCGCTCTTTCTCGTTGTTGCGTACAGATCGCGTGTGAGGAGCGTGTGGGCCACATCCGCCAGCCACCACCCAAGTGGCAGACGCCTACCGGCACCGCGGCATTGGTGCCGCGCGCGTGCAGGCACTCGCCACCGGCTTTGGACGCAAAGTCGCGGATGTGTCCTGGTCGGCTCCCGTAAGCGCTGCGGCCGGCGCCTTGCGCGTCGACTCTCGCCCGACGGCATCTGGGTCAGCTGAACGGTCTTACAACGAGTGGTGGCGAGCGGCAGGCGGGCGAATAGCCACCGCTTTAGACGCCGTTTCTTATGGCTCTGGCGAGGGCTGGGCGGCCTGGGGAAAGCCCAACTGGTCCAGCAGCACGCTGAAGAGGTCCTCCACAAAGGTGTCCCGCGA
>NZ_BMTD01000061.1 GCF_014649495.1 Streptomyces filipinensis
GGGGGGGTGCCCCTATCTCTTTGGTCAAGCTGTCTGGGCGCCTGCGAGGTCCGAGGTGGGAGCGTCAGCCGTCGGTGGAGGTGTCGACTCCGGTGTACTCGTAGGTCCAGCCGGCGGGAGCGCCTGGGGCCCGGACGGGTGTGTAGATGTGCCGGGCGGCAGGGTTCCAAGGGCCCTGTCCCTGGCCGCCGCGAGCACGGAGGCGTGAGGGCGGAAGTCCGTCTTGATTGAGCTGGACGATCTTGGTCCGTCCGTTGAACGGGCCGCCGGTCAGTTTGATGCCGACGGTGTTGTTGACCACCTCGCCGGTGAGCCAGCGGTGGACGACCTTCATGTGCTCGGAATCCTCGGCCTCCATTTCCGAAGCTGATCACGCGCCCGTCCGCAGGACAAGAAGGTCTCAAGTCGCTGCGGCAGTCCGGGACTCGTAGAAGGTGCCGTCTCTGAGCATCGCGAAGAGGACGTCGGCTCGTCGTCGGGCGAGGCAGAGCAGGGCCTGGGTGTGGTGCTTGCCCTGGGCGATCTTCTTGTCGTAGTAGATCCGGGAGGCCGGGTCGCCCAGGGCGGCGAACGCGGAGAGGAAGAAGGCCCGTTTGAGCTGCTTGTTTCCTCTTCGGGAGGGCTGTTCGCCGCGGATCGAGGACCCGGAACTGCGGGTCGCGGGCGCGAGTCCGGCGTAGGCGGCGAGGTGGCCGGCGGTCGGGAAGGTGCTGCCGTCGCCGACCTCGATCAGGATCCGTGCTCCGGTCCTGACGCCGACTCCAGGCATCGACCTCAGGACCTTCGAAAGAGGGTGGGCCTCCAAGAGTTCCTCGATCCGCCCTGCCAGGAGTTTGCGCTGGTCAAGGACAGCGGCCAGGGACCCGGCCAGGCTCGGGACGATCAACGAGGCCGCCTCGGTCCCCGGGACCGTCACGGTCTGCTCGTCCAGCGCGGCGAAAATCTCCTCGACCAGCCGCTCGGCCATCCGCGGCGCCTTCGGCCGCAGCAGCGTGACCAGCCGCCGACGGCCCGCCTTGCGTATCTGGGCCGGGGAACCGAACCGTTCCAGCAGGGCCAGGACGGCCGGGTGCTGCAACCGCGGCCCCAGCACCCGTTCCAGCGACGGATGGATCTGGGTCAGCAGGCCGTGGAGCCGGTTCGCGACCCGGGTGGCCTCGCCGGCCAGGTCGTCGTCGAACCCGGCGATCATCTCCAGCTCGGCGATCGTCTCGTCCTCGCTGTCGATCGCCCGCAGCGTGTGAGGCATCGCGCGGGCCGCGTCCGCGATGATGAACGCGTCTTTGGCGTCGGTCTTGGCCTCGCCTGGGTAGAGGTCGGCGATCCGCCGCATCGTCAGCCCGGGCAGGTAGGCGACCGGGCAGTCCATGTCCCTGGCGACCGCGAGCGGTAGTGCCCCGATCGAGGCCGGTTGGTCGACCACGACCAGCACCGTTCCGTGCTTGGCCTGCAGTTTCGCGAACAGCTCGCGGAGCTTGGGTTCGGTGTTGGGCAGGCGCTTGTCGAAGGCCTTCTTGCCGGCCGGGGTGACTGCGGTGGCGTGGTGTTCGCCTTTGCCGACGTCCAGGCCGAGGAAGACGTCGATGTCACTCGTGTCGATCACGTGCAGGCCCCTCCGCTCACGCTTTCGTCCGGCCTTGCCTCGGCACCGAGCTGCCACACCCACGTTACGGAGAGCTCTTCCGGCTCGGGTGAAGCCAGTGCTCAAGCCCCTCATCAGCGGTCCGTCGATGCCTCCGGGCCCGGTGACACCACCCCCCGGATCATCAACCGCAACAAGGGGGGGAAGTCATGCCGGACCCGAAGGCCGGTAGCCCCATTGCGGAGCCACGAAAACGGTAACGGGGGGGG
>NZ_BMTD01000062.1 GCF_014649495.1 Streptomyces filipinensis
GCCGAGTTTAATTGCAATTCAACAAACCGACAGTAATTACTGGATTACAAAGTATCCATTGCTTCGAATTCAAATTTGATTTATCAAGCTGGTTTATCTAATTTATCCACTGCGTCGAATTCAAATTTGATCGCCTTCCATACTTCACAAGCAGCAGCTAGTTCAGGACTCCATTTGCTAGCCTCGCGGATAATTTCATTACCCTCGCGGGCAAGGTCACGTCCCTCATTACGAGCTTGTACACATGCTTCTAAAGCTACTCGATTAGCTACGGCACCCGGTGCATTTCCCCAAGGGTGTCCTAAAGTTCCTCCACCGAATTGTAGTACGGAATCATCTCCAAAGATCTCGGTCAAAGCAGGCATATGCCAAACGTGAATACCCCCCGAAGCTACGGGCAGAACACCTGGCATAGAAACCCAATCTTGAGTGAAATAAATACCACGGCTTCGATCTTTTTCAATAAAATCATCACGTAGTAAATCAACAAAGCCCAAAGTTATGTCCCTTTCTCCTTCAAGTTTACCTACTACTGTACCAGCGTGAATATGATCTCCACCAGACATACGTA
The DNA here is from genome assembly GCF_014649495.1 of Streptomyces filipinensis. Lineage (GTDB taxonomy): Bacteria > Actinomycetota > Actinomycetes > Streptomycetales > Streptomycetaceae > Streptomyces > Streptomyces filipinensis. Next base: position 572 of record NZ_BMTD01000062.1, read on the forward strand.
AAGCTTTAGCTAGTACACGAAAGTGCATACCATGATTCTTCTGTCTATCAATAACTGCGTGCATTGCGCGATGGATGTGAAGAAGTAGACCATTATCTCGGCAATAATGAGCCAAGCTAGTATTTGCAGTGAACCCACCTGTTAAGTAGTCGTGCATTACGATAGGAACTCCCAATTCTCTAGCACACACGGCCCTTTTGATCATTTCTTCACATGTACCTGCAGTAGCATTCAAGTAATGCCCTTTGATTTCACCTGTTTCAGCCTGTGATTTATAAATTGCTTCGGCACAAAATAAGAAACGGTCTCTCCAGCGCATAAATGGTTGGGAGTTCACATTCTCATCATCTTTGGTAAAATCAAGCCCGCCACGTAGACATTCATAAACTGCTCTACCGTAGTTCTTAGCGGATAACCCCAATTTAGGTTTAATAGTACATCCTAATAGGGGGCGACCATACTTGTTCAATTTATCTCTTTCAACCTGGATGCCATGAGGCGGGCCTTGGAAAGTTTTAACATAAGCAGTAGGGATTCGCAGATCCTCTAGACGTAGAGCGCGCAGGGCTTTGAACCCAAATACATTACCCACAATGGAAGTAAACATGTTAGTAACAGAACCTTCTTCAAAAAGGTCTAAAGGGTAAGCTACATAACATATATATTGATCTTCTTCTCCAGGAACGGGCTCAATGTGGTAGCATCGCCCTTTGTAACGATCAAGGCTGGTAAGCCCATCGGTCCACACGGTTGTCCATGTACCAGTAGAAGATTCAGCAGCTACCGCGGCCCCTGCTTCCTCAGGCGGAACTCCGGGTTGAGGAGTTACTCGGAAGGCTGCCAAGATATCAGTATCTTTGACTTCATATTGAGGAGTATAATAAGTCAATTTATACTCTTTAACACCAGCTTTGAATCCAACACTTGCTTTAGTCTCTGTTTGTGGTGACATAAGTCCCTCCCTACAACTCATGAATTAAGAATTCTCGCAACAACAAGGTCTACTCGATATAAATGAGGAGTTAATGAAACCTTTTCGAAGAAATCTTTCAAAAAATTATCAACGAATCCGAAAGGTTCCTTATTAGACCATGGTATTTGATTCGCCAAATACATCATTATTCTATATTCTTTCATATGTATGGCGCAACCCGATCCGTGTTTTTCAAGTTT
>NZ_BMTD01000063.1 GCF_014649495.1 Streptomyces filipinensis
AGACGTCGTTTCTTATGGCGTGATCGTTCGTTGAACCGTGCATGACGGATCTGGTTGAGCGGTTGGTGCCGGACGAGTTATGGGTGCTGTTCCGGCAGGTGGTGCCGCCAACGGAGGTGAGACGCCCGCAGGGTGGTGGTCGGCGACGGGCCGGGGATCGCGAGACCTTGGCGGCGATCATTTTCGTGGCCACGTCGGGCTGCACATGGCGGCAGCTGCCGCAAGTGTTCGGCCCTGCCTGGCCCACCGTCTACCGGCGCTTCGCCCAGTGGAGCCAGGATCGGGTCTGGGCCAGGCTCCACCGGGTCGTCCTGGACGAGCTCGGTGCCAGAGGTGATCTGGACTGGTCGCGGTGCGCGATCGACTCCGTCAGCGTGCGGGCGGCAAAAGGGGGCCGCTGACCGGACCGAATCCGACCGACCGCGGCAAGCCGGGATCGAAAATCCACCTGATCACAGACCGGAATGGACTGCCTCTGTCGCTGGGCATCTCCGGCGCCAACATGCACGACAGTCTCGGTCTGAAGCCGCTGGTCCGCGGGATCCCGCCCATCCGTTCCCGTCGCGGTCCGCGTCGCCGGCGTCCCGCCAAGCTCCATGCCGACAAGGGATACGACTACGACCACCTGCGGCGATGGCTGCGCAAGACGGGCATCCGCCATCGGATCGCTCGCAAAGGCATCGAGTCCTCGACACGCCTGGGCCGTCATCGCTGGGTCGTCGAGAGAACCGTGTCCTGGCTCGCCGGATGCCGACGCCTGCACCGCCGCTACGAGCGCAAGGCCGAGCACTTCCTCGCTTTCGTCGGCATAGCTGCCGCCCTCATCGGCTACCGCCGACTCAGCAGCTGAGCGGGCCCAAGCCTGCTCTGTCGGTGGCAGCCCGTAAGGTGCGCGCAACGTCTCCAAGGAGGAGGGTCCGTGGGATTTTCGGGTCACCTGGTCTTTGCCCGTAGCAAGCGTCCGTTGCTGGAAGCACCTGTGTTCAACAGCATCAGCCACGAGCTGAAGGACACCGTGCATGCGTGGTGGCCGCGACCGGGTGGTTGGCAGACCCTCCAGTTCGATCATGGACTATGGGAGGACGCCTACCTGTCCGCCCTGGTCGGATGGACCGGCGCACCGGCCTGCGTCGCAGACGTCTTTGATAGCGACATTGCCCTCGTGACCGGGCTGGGAACCAACGGGCAGCGTTGGCAGGCGTGGCTCAACTTGGATAACGCTGCGGCACTCCTCACCGAGGAACCAGAGGACCTGGACGACGCGAGCCTGTGGGTGGGTACACCCGAGTTCAACGAGGCTGTGAGGTGCAAGCGCGCGGAGCTCGAGGTGGATGTTCCAGCCGGCGCTGAAGGCGCCCTCGTTTGGGCTGCAGCGGCTGGCATACCAGTCACAGCGCAGCAGTCCGGGATCGAAGAGCTACTGTGCTCGCGGGACACCTTTGTGGAGGACCTCTTCAGCGTGCTGCTGGACCAGTTGGGCTTTCCCCAGGCCGCCCAGCCCTCGCCAGAGCCATAAGAAACGGCGTCT
>NZ_BMTD01000064.1 GCF_014649495.1 Streptomyces filipinensis
CGGTAGCAGGTCGAGGCGGGGACGTGCAGTTCCCGGAGGACGGGCTCGGCCCCGAAGCGGTCCTGATGCTGGTCGATGAGCTTCAGTACCCTCGCCAGGTCGGGCCGAGATCCTGGGCGAAAAAAGCCGACTTAGATGCAACCGGTCGGAGCAACAATCCTGGTTGAGGGCGATATAGGTGGCGAAGATGGGTCGGCCAGGGATGTCGGATGAGATGAAGGGCCTTGACCCCGGATGTTGAACACGTCTATGCGGCTTGGGTCAGGGTAGTTGCTGCTGGTCGGAGGGCGTTCTCATAGGCGATCGGGGACCGCTGGCCGAGGCGGGAGTGCCGACGGCGGGTGTTGTATCGGGTCAGCCAGCGGAAGGCGTCGAGTCTGGCCTCACCCTCGCTCGACCAGGCCTTCCGGCCTTTGAGCGTCTCCCTCTTGAAGGCGGCGTTGAAGCTTTCCGCGGCGGCGTTGTCCGCGCTGGAGCCGACCGCGCCCATGCTCTGCCGGACCCCTGCTGACCTGCACAGTTCCGCGAAGGCCCTGCTCGAATATTGAGATCCGTGGTCGGTGTGCATGATAGCTCCGGCAAGGCTTCCACGGGTCCGCTCGGCAACCGTCAGGGCGTCGATGACGAGCTCTGTCCGCATGTGGTCGGCGATCGCCCACCCGGCCAGCCGGCGCGAGGCAAGGTCGATGACGGTCGCGAGATAGAGCGGCTTCGAACCGCTGACCGGCAGATAGGTGATGTCGCCGACGTACTTCATGTTCACCTCGGATGCGGTGAAGTCACGTCCGAGCAGATCCGGTGCCTTCGCCGCGGCCTGGTCCGCGACGGTGGTGCGGTGCCGGCGGCGCAGACGGACTCCCTCGAGCCCGATGGTCCGCATGATCCTGGCGACGCGCTTGTGGTTGACCGCCGGGCCGCCCTCGCCGCGGAGTTCTGCGGTGATTCTGGGGGCTCCGTAGGTACCGTCGGAGTCCTGGTGGACCTTGCGTATCCGGGCCGCGATCCCGGCTTCGACGGTCTGGCGGGCCGCTCTCGCGGATGCGGTGCGGCGCCAGTAGTAGAAGCTCGAGCGGGACAGGCCGAGGATGTCGCAGAGCCGCTTCACGCCGTGACGGCGCTGGTGATCTTCAACGAACTGGCAGCGGTTCACCAGCGCGTCTCCGTCGCGAAATACCGGGCCGCCTTGCGGAGGATGTCACGCTCTTCCTCCAGTTCCCGGATCCTCTTGCGGGCCGCGGCCAGCTCCGCCTGAACGTCGTCACCGCCATCCCGGGCAGTGGCCGGCGCTGAGGAGTGGGCGCCCGGGCGGCGGCCGTCGGCGGCCCGGATCCAGTTCCGCAGCGTCTCGGTGTTCACCCCGAGATCACCGGCGACCGACTTGA
>NZ_BMTD01000065.1 GCF_014649495.1 Streptomyces filipinensis
TGGCGAGGATCTCGGAGACGGGATAGCGCGACTCCCGCCGTACGGCCATGAAGATGCGCGGCATGACCGGGAAGTGGAACGCCATGTGGCACTCGTCGCCGCCGCTGCGGAAGTCACCGAAGTAGTCGACGACGTCCTCGGGCCACTGGTTGGCCTCGGCGAGGAGCACCTTGTCGGGGTACTGGCTGTCGATCTCCTTGCGCACCCGCCGGAGGAACTCGTGGGTCGCCGGCAGGTTCTCGCAGTTGGTGCCCTCCTGCTGGTACAGGTACGGCACCGCGTCCAGCCGGAACCCGTCGATGCCGAGATCCAGCCAGAACTTCAGCGCGGAGATCATCTCCTCCTGCACGGCCGGGTTCTCGTAGTTGAGGTCCGGCTGGTGCGAGAAGAAGCGGTGCCAGTAGTACTGCTTGCGTACCGGGTCGTACGTCCAGTTGGAGGCCTCGGTGTCGACGAAGATGATCCGGGCGTCCTGGAACTGCTTGTCGTCGTCGGCCCAGACGTAGTAGTCCCCGTACGGACCGTCCGGATCCCGCCTGGACTCCTGGAACCACGGGTGCTGGTCGCTGGTGTGGTTCATGACGAAGTCGATGATCACGCGCATGCCGCGCTGGTGGGCCGCGTCCACGAACTCCACGAAGTCGGCCAGGTCACCGAACTCCGGCAGGACGGCGGTGTAGTCGGAGACGTCGTAACCGCCGTCCCTGAGCGGAGACTTGAAGAAGGGCGGCAGCCACAGACAGTCGACCCCCAGCCACTGCAGATAGTCGAGCTTGGCGGTCAGGCCCTTCAGGTCGCCGACGCCGTCGCCGTTGCTGTCCTGGAAGGAGCGGACCAGGACCTCGTAGAAGACGGCGCGTTTGAACCAGTCCGGGTCCCGGTCCCTCGCGGGCGTGTCCTCGAAGGTGTCCGGAACGGGCTCATTGACGATCATATTGTGGGTGACCCTCCGATCTGCGGGTTGGACGGTCGCAGGACGGTGAAGACATGCGCGGGCCTATGACCCGGTTCGAGGCGCACATAGTTGGCCCTGCCCCAGTAGTAGGTCTCGCCGGTGAGCTCGTCGCGCACCGGCACGGACTCGTGCCAGTCCAGGCCGAGTTGCGGCATGTCCAACGAGACCGTGGCCTCCTGGGTATGGCGGGGGTCGAGGTTGGCGACCACGAGAACCGTGTTCGATCCGCTCCGCTTCGAGTAGGCGATCACCGCGTCCTTGTCGGCGTGGTGGAAGTGCAGATCGCGCAGCTGCCGCAGGGCGGGGCTGCGGCGCCGGACGTCGTTCAGCCTGGTGATGAGCGGTGCGATGGTGCGGCCCTCGCGTGCGGCGGCTTCCCAGTCGCGGGGTTTGAGCTGGTACTTCTCCGAGTCGAGGTATTCCTCAC
>NZ_BMTD01000066.1 GCF_014649495.1 Streptomyces filipinensis
TGGCGAGGATCTCGGAGACGGGATAGCGCGACTCCCGCCGTACGGCCATGAAGATGCGCGGCATGACCGGGAAGTGGAACGCCATGTGGCACTCGTCGCCGCCGGAGGCGTAGTCCCCGAAGTAGTCGACGACGTCCTCCGGCCACTGGTTGGCCTCGGCCAGCAGCACGGTGTCCGGGTACATCGCGTCGATCTCCTTGCGCACCCGCCTGAGGAACGCGTGGGTCGCCGGCAGGTTCTCGCAGTTGGTGCCCTCCTCCGCGTACAGGTACGGCACCGCGTCCAGCCGGAACCCGTCGATGCCGAGGTCCAGCCAGAAGCGCAGCGCCGCCAGGATCTCCTCCTGTACGGCCGGGTTCTCGTAGTTGAGGTCCGGCTGGTGCGAGAAGAAGCGGTGGAAGTAGTACTGGCCGCGCACGGGGTCGAAGGTCCAGTTGGAGGCCTCGGTGTCGACGAAGATGATCCGGGCGTCCTCGTACTGCTTGTCGTCGTCGGCCCACATGTAGTAGTCCCCGTACGGGCCGTCGGGGTTCTTGCGGGACTCCTGGAACCACGGGTGCTGGTCGCTGGTGTGGTTCATGACGAAGTCGATGATCACGCGCATGCCGCGCTGGTGGGCGGCGTCCACGAACTCCACGAAGTCGGCCAGGTCACCGAACTCCGGCAGGACGGCGGTGTAGTCGGAGACGTCGTAACCGCCGTCCCTGAGCGGCGACTTGAAGAACGGCGGCAGCCACAGACAGTCGACCCCCAGCCACTGCAGATAGTCGAGCTTGGCGGTCAGGCCCTTCAGGTCGCCGACGCCGTCGCCGTTGCTGTCCTGGAAGGAGCGGACCAGGACCTCGTAGAAGACGGCGCGTTTGAACCAGTCCGGGTCCCGGTCCCCCGCAGGTGTGTCCTCGAAAGTGTCCAGTACGGGTTCGTTGACGGTCATGACGCTGAGGGCCCTCCGTTCCGGGGCGTCGCCCGCCCGACGTGGAGCACGTGCGCCGGCGCGCTGCCGGGCGTCAGGCGCACGTAGTTGGTCCTGCCCCAGTGGTACGTCTCGCCCGTCAGTTCGTCGTGCACGGACAGGGCGGCGTGCCGGTCCAGGCCGAGTTGCGGCATGTCCAACGAGACCGTGGCCTCCTGGGTATGGCGGGGGTCGAGGTTGACGACCACGATGACCGTGTCCGTCCCCGTGCTCTTGCTGTAGGCGAGCACGGCGTCGTTGTCGGTCTGGTGGAAGCGGAGGTTCCGCAGGCGCTGTAGCGCGGGGTGTTCCCGGCGGATGGTGTTCAGCCTGGTGATGAGCGGTGCGATGGTGCGGCCCTCGCGTGCGGCGGCTTCCCAGTCGCGGGGTTTGAGCTGGTACTTCTCCGAGTCGAGGTATTCCTCAC
>NZ_BMTD01000067.1 GCF_014649495.1 Streptomyces filipinensis
TGAGAGGACGTTAAGTCCGATCTTCCTCGGTTCGTGATCGCTCGATCGTGGGACTGATCGCCACGTCGGCCACCTGTTGGGCATGTTCATGCTGAGATGCGGGCCATGGAGAGAAAGCCGTACCCCAGCGACTTATCGGACGAGCAGTGGGCGTTGATCCAGCCGATGATCACGGCCTGGAAGCAGGACCGGGTGGGACGGTCGGCGACCGGGGATCCCGGAGCCTGCGACCTGCGGGAGGTCGTGAACGCGATCTTCTACCAGAACCGGACGGGCTGCCAGTGGCGCTACCTGCCGCACGACCTGCCGGCCTGGTCAGCGGTGTTCTACTACTTCACGCTGTGGCGTCAGGACGGTCTCGACCAGCGGATCCAGGAGCTCCTGCGCTGCCAGGTGAGGGAGAGAGCCCGGCGATTAGAGGACCCGTCCCTCGTGATCATCGACACCCAGTCCGTCCGCGCGGCCGCTGGTGTCCCGAAGACCACGACGGGACTGGACGCGCACAAGAGAATGTCCGGCCGCAAGCGGGGACTGGCCGTCGACGTCCTGGGGCTGGTCATCGGCGTCGTCGTGCTGGCCGCCTCCGCCCATGAAAACGCCGCCGGCACGGCCCTGCTCGACCAGGCTGCCGAGCGGTGCGGCAACCGCCTGGAGAAGGCCCTGGTGGACCAGGGCTTCAAGGACGAGGTCCTCATCCACGGCGCCCTGCTGGACATCGACGTCGAGATCGTCCGCCGCAACCCCGCTGACCAGGGCAAAGGCTTCATTCCGCAGCCCAAGCGGTGGATCGTGGAGCAGGTCAACGGCACGTTGATGCTGCACCGCCGCCTCGCCCGTGAGTACGACCACCGGCCCGACACCTCCGCCTCACGCGTCTACTGGGCCTCGATCGCGAACATGGCCCGCCGCCTCACCACACCGAGTCCTGCCTGGCGCGACACCCTCGGGCTGGCCGCGTGAACGTCACCGAGCTCCTAGCCAGCCTCCAGGCCCGGCACGCCGAGACCACCGCCCGGGCCGGCGAACTACGCGACCAGATCCAGCACCTCACCGCCGCCCTGGCCGAGACTGAAGCGCGACTCGCGGACCTGGCCACCGCCGCCAAGGTCGTCGCCGAACTCGCACCGGCTGGAGGCGAGCCCGATCCGCCCGAGACGAACACCGCCTACCAGGCCATCGTGAACGCCTTCAACCAGCACCCCGACCAGGTCTTCCGAGCCCGTGAGCTGCACGAACTCCTCAACATGCCCACCGACGAGGCATCCGTCAACATCACCCGCAGCCGCCTCGGACGCCTCACCCGCCAAGGCTTCCTCACCCAGCCCGGACGAGGCCGCTACCAGAAACGGACTTAACGTCCTCTCAGA
>NZ_BMTD01000068.1 GCF_014649495.1 Streptomyces filipinensis
ATGGTGACGGACGGCGCGCACCACTACGGGCACGCGCGGCGGGACGCGGCCGAACGGGAGATGTTCGTCGTCGCGATGGGCGCCGGCGTGCAGAACTTCCTGGTGGCGCTGGCCGGTGAGCGGCTCGGTTCGGCGTGGGTGTCCTCGACGATGTTCTGCCGGGACGTGGTGCGCAAGGTGCTCGCGCTGCCGCAGGACTGGGACCCGATGGGCGCGGTGGCCGTCGGCCACCCGGCCGCGGCCCCGGCGCCGCGGCCGGGGCGGGCCGCGGACGCGTTCGTCGAGGTCCGCTAGGTGTGTTGTCCCGGGACGTTGGTGACACGCGTGCTGGGTTCTTGAAATGGGTGAGGGCCTCCGGGTTCGGTGTGGATTGCGACATCTACATCGTTCCGAGGAGGCCCTCGTGGTCCACCGTAATGCCCCGCTGACCGAGACCGGACGACTGCGACTGGCACGCTGTGTCGTGGACGACGGCTGGCCCGTACGCCGAGCCGCAGAACGCTTTCAGGTCAGCCACACCACCGCCGCCCGCTGGGCCAGCCGCTACCGACAGCTCGGCATCGCCGGAATGAGTGACCGCACCAGCCGCCCCCACCACCAGCCAGCAAGGACGCCGGCCGAGGTGGAGGAACAGGTCCTGCGCCTACGGCGTGAACACCGCATCGGCCCGCTGCGGCTGGCCGCCCGATGCCAGATCGCGCCCTCCACCGCCCACCGCATCCTGACCCGCCACGGACAGCCGCCCCTCGCGGCCCTGGACCGGGCCACCGGCGAGCCCATCCGCCGCTACGAACGCGAGCGGCCCGGCGAACTGATCCACGTCGACGTCAAGAAACTCGGCCGGATCCCCGACGGCGGCGGCCACAAAACCCTCGGCAGAGCCGAAGGCCGCCGCAACAAGACCGGCACCGGCTGGGCCTACCTCCACACCGCCCTCGACGACCACACCCGCCTCGCCTACACCGAAGACCTGCCCGACGAGACCGCCCCGACCTGCGCGGCCTTCCTGCGACGGGCAACCGCCTGGTTCGCCTCCCTGGGCATTACCGTCGAACGCGTCCTGACCGACAACGCCTGGGCCTACACCAAGAACACCTGGCGCCACACCTGCCGGGACCTCGGCATCCAGCCACGATGGACCAGGCCCTGGCGCCCGCAGACCAACGGCAAGGTCGAACGCTTCCACCGGACCCTGCTCGAGGAATGGGCCTACCACCGGCCCTACACCTCAGACCAGGAACGACAGAACGCGTTCACCGACTGGATCGACTGGTACAACCACCACCGACCCCACACCGGCATCCAAGGCCAAACACCCGCCAGCCGCGTCACCAACCTGTCCGGACAACACA
>NZ_BMTD01000069.1 GCF_014649495.1 Streptomyces filipinensis
CTGAACCGCACCGGGTTCGTTGGAGAGTGTTATGTGTGGTTTTCAGTTGCTTCGTGTGGCTTGGTGTGAACGGTAGTACATCGTCTCGTACTCGATCGGCGGGAGGTTGCCGATGCTGCCGTGGAGTCGTTGCCGGTTGTACCAGTCGACCCAGGTCAGGGTGGCGATCTCGACGTCGTCGAGGGTCCGCCAGGGCCCGTCCCGCTTGATGCACTCGGTCTTGAACAGGCCGATCGTGGACTCCATGAGCGCGTTGTCGTAGGCATCGCCGACCGTGCCGACGCTGGGGGCGGCACCGGTTTCAAGGAGCCGGTCGGTGTAGCGAATGGACACGTACTGACTGCCGGCATCGCTGTGATGGACCAGTCCGTGCAGGTCGGCGGTCCCGTCACGGTCGCGGGACCAGATCGCCATCTCCAGGGCGTCGAGGACGAGGCCGGTGCGTTTGTGGCCGGCGGCCTGCCAGCCGACGATCTTCCGGGAGAAGACGTCGAGGACGAAGGCGACGTAGACGAACCCGGCCCAGGTGGCGACGTAGGTGAAGTCGGTCACCCACAGCTGGTTCGGACGGGAGGCGGTGAAGTCCCGGTCAACCAGGTCCCCGGGCCGCTCGGCCGCCGGGTCAGCGACCGTGGTTCTCGTGGTCCTTCCGCGGACCGCGCCGGCCAGGCCGAGCGAGCGCATGAGGCGCTCGACGGTGCAGCGGGCGACCTCGACGCCCTCGCGCCGCAGCTGCCGCCAGACCTTCCGGGCACCATAGACCTGGCGGTTCTCGTCGTAGACGCGCCGGATCTCGGCCCCGAGCTCGTCGTCCCGCAGCTGACGCCGGGACGGCCGGCCCTCGCGCTTCTTCGCCGCGTAGTACGTGGACGGAGCGAACTGCAGCACCTCGCAGACCGGCTCGACCCCGAGCTCCTCCCGCACCTCGTCGACGAACGCGGTCATCTCGGCAGTCGCGGGTCGAGCTCCCGCGCGAAGAAAGCCGAGGCGGCCTTGAGAATCTCATTCGCCCGCCTCAGCTCACGCACTTCGCGTTCGAGCTCGGCGATCTTCTGCGCGTCCGTGGTGCTGGTCCCGGGCCGTTTGCCGTCGTCGACCTCGGCCTGCCGGACCCAGTTCCGCACGGCCTCGCGATTGATCCCGAGCTGGTCAGCAACCCGGGAGATCGACCCGGTTCTCACACCGGTCTGCTCACGTATCTCGAACACCATGCGGACCGCTCGCTCACGGAGCTCGTCCGGGTACTTCCTCTTCGCTGGCATAGGTCCCAATCCTCCAGGATTCGAACCCTCCAACGAACACGGGGCGGTTCA
>NZ_BMTD01000070.1 GCF_014649495.1 Streptomyces filipinensis
CGGCGTCTGGCGGATGGTTCGCTGGACTTTTTGGGTCGTATCGACAAGCAGGTCAAGGTCCGTGGTTACCGGATCGAGCTCGGCGAGATCGAGGCCGCCCTGCGTGACCACCCGGCCGTCGACGAAACGGTGGTGATCGCCCGCGAGGGCCAGGGCGGCGAGAAGTCCCTGGTGGCCTACGTGGTCACCGCCCTGGGCGTGGAGGCGGAGGGGCTACGCGCCCACCTGGCCGCGAGCCTGCCGGACTACATGATCCCCGCCGCCTATGTGCCGCTGGACGCGATTCCGCTGACGCCCAACGGCAAGCTCGACCACCGCGCCCTCCCGGCCCCGGACGAGACCGCGTTCTCGGCCACCCGGTACGTGGCCCCCCGCACCCCCGTCGAGGAACGTCTCGCCGCGATCTGGTCGGAGGTGCTCGACGCCCGCCAGGTCGGTGTCGAGGACAGCTTCTTCGACCTCGGCGGCGACTCCATCCGAGCCGTCCGCCTCGTCGGCGGAATGCGCGCGGCCGGCTACGAGGTGTCGGTGCGCGATGTCTTCGAGTTCCGCAGCATCGCGGAGCTCGCGGGCCGGCTGTCGGGACAGGTGGCGGGTGAGTCGCTGATCGCCGCGGTGGAGCCGTTCGCGCTGATCAGTGCCGAGGACCGGGCCGCGCTGCCCGAGGACGTGGTCGACGCCTACCCGCTGTCGCAGATCCAGACCGGCATGCTGGTGGAAATGCTGGCCGCCCGGGACTCCGGTGAAAAGCTCGCCGCCTATCACAACGTCAATTCCCTTCGGCTCACCGACGAACAGCCCTTCGTGGTGGATGCGTTCCGCGCGGCGCTGAACGCGCTGGCCGGCCGTCACGAGGCACTGCGCACCTCGATGCACCTGAGCGGCTACTCGCAACCGCTCCAGCTCGTCCACTCCTCGTCGGAACTCCCCTTGACCGTCGCCGACTTGCGCGGCATGGGAGCCGAGGAACAGGAACGCCGTAAGGCCGAGGACCTCGCCGAGGAACAGGCCGGCCTCTTCGACCTGGCCAACCCCCCGCTGCTGCGGTTCCGCGTCCACCTCGAAGACGGGGCGTGGCAGCTCACCGTCGTCCACTGCCACGCGATCACCGAGGGCTGGACGCTCAGCGTGCTGCTGACCGAGGTCGTCGCGTGCTACCAGCACCTGCGTGACGGTCGTGAGCTGCCCGAGTACGACGCGCCTTCGGTCCGTTACGCGGACTTCATCGCGGCGGAGCTGGAGTCGCTGGGCAGCGACGCGGACCGGTCCTTCTGGCGGGGTGTGGTGGAGGAGCACGCGCC
>NZ_BMTD01000071.1 GCF_014649495.1 Streptomyces filipinensis
CAGGGGTGTTTCAAAGTCCTCGTGAGTGCTTGAGCCCGCAGGTCACGGCTGTGCAAGGGGTCGTGGCTGGCCCGTCACGAACGCATCGAAGCTCCGGTTGGACGGGGCGACCTTCCCAAGTCGCCTCGAACCACCGGAGCTTCGATGTGCCGTAAGTCTGCCACCGTCTGCCTGGTCAAGTCACCGGCCCTGGGCGGTGTGACGGGACTGTCGCTGGTGGAGCGGCTGCGGCTGCTGCCTGATCCGCGACGGCGTCGCGGGGTGCGTCACCCGTTCGTGGGGGTGCTGCTGGTTGCCGCCTGCGCAGTCGTCGCCGGCGCCCAGTCGTTCGCGGCCATCGGCCAGTGGGCGGCGAGCGCCCCGCAGCACGCCCTGGCCCGGCTGGGCGCCCGCGCCGTCGGTGCACTCGGCGTACGGGTTGCCCCGAGCGGCGCGACGATCCGCAGGGTCATCGCCCTGGCCTGCCCCGGAGGCCTGGCCGATCTGACCGGCGCCGATCCCGCCGGCTCGGAATCACTGGCCATCGACGGCAAGGCCGCCCGGGGCTCCCGGCAGGGGACCACACCCGCCGCCCACCTCCTGGCCGCGATGACGGGCGACGGCCGGACCGTCACCCAGCTGAGGGTGTCGGAAAAGACGAACGAGATCACCGCCTTCGCAGCACTGCTGGATCCGTTCGACCTGGCCGGCACCGTGGTGACCGCCGATGCCCTCCACACCCAGCGTGAGCACGCGAAATGGCTGGTGGAAGCGAAGAACGCGCACTACCTGATGGTCGTCAAGGGCAACCAGCCGAACCTGCACGCGGCGCTGAAGTCCCTCCCGTGGAAGGAGGTGACCGCCCGCCGCTATGACCGCGAGACCAGTCATAGCCGCCGGGAGACCCGGACGACCAGGGCACTCACCGTCACCGGCCTCGGCCTGGACTTCCCCCACGCAGCCCAGGCCATGCGTGTCCTGCGCCACCGCACCGACCTGACGACCGGAAAGGTCAGCCGCGAGACCGTCTACGCGATCACGGACCTGACCTCCCGTCAGGCTTCACCACAGCGGCTCGGCCGGCTCGCCCGCTCGCAATGGACCATCGAGAACCGGCTCCACTTCGTCCGCGACACCGCCTTCCGCGAGGACGCCTCGAAGATCCGCACCGGCCACAGCCCCGAGAACATGGCAACCCTGCGCAACCTGGCGATCAACACCCTCCGCAACGCCGGCCACCAGAACATCGCCGCCGGCCTACGGCACGCCTCCTA
>NZ_BMTD01000073.1 GCF_014649495.1 Streptomyces filipinensis
CAGCGAACTCATCACCTTCAGATGAGCCGCCAGCAGCACGCTCTTGAGCGACGTGTTCGCCCTCAGCGCCAGCCCACGCAACCCCTCCTCAAGATCCGCGAACGACACTTCGGTGCCGATCCGCTCGCGCAGGGAGTCGGTGTCCTCCGACCAGGCTGCCGGAATCCGCAACGGCGCGTGCTCATCGACCACACCCCGCCAGAAGGACCGGTCCGCGTCGCTGCCCAGCGACTCCAGTTCCGCCGCCACGAAGTCGGCGTAGCGGACCGAAGGCGCCTCGTACTCGGGCAGCTCACGGCCGTCGCGCAGGTGCTGGTAGCACGCGACGATCTCCATCGCGAGGGTGTTGATGGTCCAGCCCTCGGCGATGGCGTGGTTGTAGCTGAAGGTCAGCCGCCACGTCTCGTTCGACTCCAGGTGTACGGCGAGCCTCATCAGGGACGTGCTCGTCAGGTCCGACGGCGCTGCGCACTCCTCGTAGGCGAACGCGCGGAGTGCCTCGCGCTGCTCCACGGCCTGCAGCTCGCGCAGGTCCTGGACGGTCAGCGGCAGTTCGGCGTCGGCGTGCACAAGTTGCAGCGGCTGCGAGTACCCGCTCAGGTGCATCGACGTGCGCAGGACGTCGTGACGGCTCGCCACCACGCCCACCGCTGCCCGCAGGGCCTCGGCCGAGAAGGGCCGCGCATCCGGAATACGGAACGAGTTGATGTTGTGGTAGGCGACCTGGTCCTCACCCCGGTCGAGGGTGGCCAGCATTTCCACCAGCATGCCGGTCTGGATCTGCGACAGCGGGTAGGCGTCGACCACGTCCTCGGGCAGCGCGGCCCGGTCCTCGGCACTGATCAGCGCGAACGGCTCCACCGCGGCGATCAGCGACTCACCCGCCGTCTGTCCCGACAGCTGGACCGAGAGTGCTCCGACGCTCCGGTGCTCGAACACGTCGCGCACCGACACCTCGTAGCCGGCGGCACGCAGCGCACCGACCAGGCGCACGGACCGGATGGAGTCGCCGCCGAGGTCGAAGAAGCTGTCCTCGACACCGACCCGTTCCACGCCCAGGACCTCGGACCAGATCGCGGCCAGCCGTTCCTCCAGCGGGGTGCGCGGGGCCACGTAGTGGCTCGCCGAGAACATCTCCGCCTCGGGAGCGGGCAGCGCACGGTGGTCGACCTTGCCACTGTTGGTCAGCGG
>NZ_BMTD01000074.1 GCF_014649495.1 Streptomyces filipinensis
AGTGAGACTGTGGGGGATAAGCTCCATGGTCGAGAGGGAAACAGCCCAGAGCATCGACTAAGGCCCCTAAGCGTACGCTAAGTGGGAAAGGATGTGGAGTCGCAGAGACAACCAGGAGGTTGGCTTAGAAGCAGCCACCCTTGAAAGAGTGCGTAATAGCTCACTGGTCAAGTGATTCCGCGCCGACAATGTAGCGGGGCTCAAGCGTACCGCCGAAGTCGTGTCATTGCAGCAATAGGGCCAACGCCCGCTGTGATGGGTAGGGGAGCGTCGTGTGCCGGGTGAAGCAGCAGCGGAAGCTAGTTGTGGACGGTTCACGAGTGAGAATGCAGGCATGAGTAGCGATACACACGTGAGAAACGTGTGCGCCGATTGACTAAGGGTTCCTGGGTCAAGCTGATCTGCCCAGGGTAAGTCGGGACCTAAGGCGAGGCCGACAGGCGTAGTCGATGGACAACCGGTTGATATTCCGGTACCCGCTTTGAAACGCCCAATATCGAATCAGGCGATGCTAAGTCCGTGAAGCCGTTCCGGACCCTTCGGGGAAAGGAAAGTGGTGGAGCCGACGAACCAGACTTGTAGTAGGTAAGCGATGGGGTGACGCAGGAAGGTAGTCCAGCCCGGGCGGTGGTTGTCCCGGGGTAAGGGTGTAGGCCGAGGGGTAGGCAAATCCGTCCCTCATTAAGGCTGAGACCTGATGCCGAGCCGATTGTGGTGAAGTGGATGATCCTATGCTGTCGAGAAAAGCCTCTAGCGAGTTTCATGGCGGCCCGTACCCTAAACCGACTCAGGTGGTCAGGTAGAGAATACCGAGGCGTTCGGGTGAACTATGGTTAAGGAACTCGGCAAAATGCCCCCGTAACTTCGGGAGAAGGGGGGCCATCACTGGTGATCGGACTTGCTCCGTGAGCTGGGGGTGGCCGCAGAGACCAGCGAGAAGCGACTGTTTACTAAAAACACAGGTCCGTGCGAAGCCGTAAGGCGATGTATACGGACTGACGCCTGCCCGGTGCTGGAACGTTAAGGGGACCGGTTAGTGACCTTTCGGGGTTGCGAAGCTGAGAACTTAAGCGCCAGTAAACGGCGGTGGTAACTATAACCATCCTAAGGTAGCGAAATTCCTTGTCGGGTAAGTTCCGACCTGCACGAATGGCGT
>NZ_BMTD01000075.1 GCF_014649495.1 Streptomyces filipinensis
TCTTAGAGGTCGTTTTCGCCTGGACTAGTCGAGTATCAACCGATTCTCTGGATGTCTGGTCGTGGTGCAGGCGAGATCGCGGATGCGGCAGGTGTGTGCGGGGCAGGTGGGGTCACGGATGAGGTCAAGGGTGACGCAGTTCTGTTTCATCCCAATGTGCCCGGGCTTCGCGTTTGCGTGCTTCCGGTGTCGCGGCCGTGCGCCTGGGCGCAGGTGGTCGGCGGCGGTACGCCGGAAGCATGGCGAAGCGACGTCCGTATCCGAGTGATCTGTCCGATGCCCGCTGGGAGTTGATCGAGCCAGTCCTTGCCGTGTGGCGTCTCGAGCGCCGCAGGAAGGCCCTGCACTTCGGCCGGCCGCCCGAGCATGACCTGCGCGACATCATGGACGCGATCTTGTATGTCGACCGGACCGGGGTCCAGTGGCGCTACCTCCCGCACGACTTCCCGCCCTGGAACACCGTCTACGGCTACTTTGCCAAATGGGCGGACGAGGGTGTGTTCACCCAGCTCAACGGCCTGCTCAGGCAGCTCCTGCGGGAGAAGGAGGGGCGGGACGCGGAGCCGACGGCCTGCGTGATCGACGCGCAGAGCGTCAAGACCTCCACCAGCGTCCCCGCCGCCGGCCAGGGCGTTGACGCCGGGAAGAAGATCGTCGGCAGGAAGCGGAGCATCGTGACCGACACGCTCGGCCTTCTCCTCGCCGTGCTGGTGACCGCGGCGAGCGTGCAGGACTCCGCCGCCGGCGCCGCGCTGCTCGACCGGGTCGCCGCCGACCACCCTGCCATCCGCAAGGTGTGGGTCGACGGCGGTTACCGTCAGCACCTCGTCGAGCATGCCGCCACCCTGGGCATCGACATGGAGATCACCGCCCGCAAGTCTGGGACCAGGGGTTTCACCCCGATCCCAAAGCGGTGGGCGGTCGAGCGGACCTACGGCTGGCTCATGCTCCACCGCCGCCTGGCCCGCGACTACGAAACCCTCTCCACCCGATCCGAAGCCGTCATTCACATCGCCATGACCGACCTCATGGCCCGGCGCCTCACCGGCGAGAGCACCATCTCCTGGCGCGACCCACAAAAGGACACCAAACACCCCATCCAGGGATGAAAGTTCGGACGAAAACGACCTCTTAGAG
>NZ_BMTD01000076.1 GCF_014649495.1 Streptomyces filipinensis
CGCAGGGCGGCCTCGATCTCGCCGAGCTCGATCCGGTAACCACGGACCTTGACCTGCTTGTCGATACGACCCAAAAAGTCCAGCGAACCATCCGCCAGACGCCGCGCCTGATCACCACTGCGATACATCCGCGCACCCGCCGCACCGAACGGATCCGGCACAAACCGCTCCGCCGTCAGCGAAGGACGCTCCAGATACCCCCGCGCAACAGCAGGACCACCCACATAAATCTCACCCGGCACACCCACCGGCACCAACCGGCCCTGCGCATCCAGCAGATGAATCCCCGTGTCCGCCAACGGCACACCCACCGGATTACGATCCGACCGCGCAAGATCCGCCTCAGTCACCCGGTAGAACGTCGAGTGCACCGTCGTCTCGGTGATCCCGTACATGTTCACCAACGCCGGACGCTCAAACCCCATCACATCCGTCCACGGCCGCAACTCACTCAACTCAAGCCGCTCACCCGCGAAGATCACCGCACGCAGAACCAACTCCCCGACCCGCGCATCACCCGCACCCGCCAGAGCCGACAGCGAACGGAACGCCGACGGCGTCTGACACAACACCGTCGCCCCCGACGCCACCAACACATCCAGGAACTCCTCCGGCGAACGCGTCACCGCCGCGGGCACCACCACAAGCCGCCCACCATGCAGCAACGCACCCCACATCTCCCACACCGACACGTCGAACGCATACGAGTGGAACAACGGCCACACATCACGCTCACCAAAGCCATAACGCTCCCGCGCACTCGCGAAGAGCCGCAGCACATTGGCGTGCGTCAAACTCACGCCCTTCGGCTTACCCGTCGAACCCGACGTGTAGATCACATAGATGAGATGGTCCGAACCACCCGGCACAACCGGTTCCGTGGCCGGCCGGGCCGCGATCGCCGCGGCATCCCGCTCACCGTCGATGACCACGAGGCCGCCGTCGAAGAAGCTGCCCACACGGTCGGC
The DNA here is from genome assembly GCF_014649495.1 of Streptomyces filipinensis. GTDB lineage: Bacteria > Actinomycetota > Actinomycetes > Streptomycetales > Streptomycetaceae > Streptomyces > Streptomyces filipinensis. The sequence continues at coordinate 969 of NZ_BMTD01000076.1, forward strand.
GAGGCTCGTCTGTGTGATCACGGCCAGAGCGCCCGCGTCGGCGGCGATGTGCGCCAGTCGCTCGTCCGGGTTCACCGGGTCGAGCGGCAGATACGCGGCACCCGACTTGAGCACACCGAGAATCGTCGGGATCAGCTCAAGGTCACGCTCCAGCGAGACACCGACCAG
>NZ_BMTD01000077.1 GCF_014649495.1 Streptomyces filipinensis
CCCCCTGCCGTGAGGCTTACGCCTCCTCGTTCACCCAGCTCATCAGCTTGCGCAGCTGCTTGCCGGTGGTCTCCAGCAGGTGCTCGGAGTCCTGCTGCTTGTACTCGTTGTACTTCTTCAGACCGCCGTGGTACTCGTCCATCCAGTTCCGGGCGAAGGTGCCGTCCTGGATCTCGGCGAGGACCTTCTTCATCTCGGCCTTGGTGGCGTCCGTGATGATCCGCGGACCGGTCACGTAGTCACCCCACTCGGCCGTCTCGGAGATCGACCAGCGCATCTTCTCCAGACCGCCCTCGTACATGAGGTCCACGATCAGCTTCAGCTCGTGCAGGCACTCGAAGTACGCGATCTCCGGCTGGTAGCCCGCCTCGGTCAGCGTCTCGAAACCCGCCTTGACCAGCGCCGCCGTACCACCGCACAGAACGGCCTGCTCACCGAACAGGTCCGTCTCGGTCTCCTCGGTGAACGTCGTCTTGATGACGCCGGCACGGGTACCGCCGATCCCCTTCGCGTACGACAGGGCCAGCGCGAACGCGTCGCCGGAGGCGTCCTGCTCCACCGCGGCGATGCACGGCACACCGCGGCCCTCCTCGTACTGACGGCGCACCAGGTGACCCGGGCCCTTCGGGGCGACCATGCAGACGTCCACACCGGCCGGGGGCTTGATGAAACCGAAGCGGATGTTGAAGCCGTGACCGAAGAACAGCGCGTCGCCGTCCTTCAGGTGCGGCGCGATGGACTCCTCGTAGACCTGGGCCTGGATCGGGTCCGGCACCAGGATCATGATGACGTCGGCCTCGGCGGCGGCCTCCGCCGGCGTCACCACGCGCAGGCCCTGCTCCTCGGCCTTCGCCTTGGACTTCGAGCCCTCGTGCAGACCGACACGCACGTCGACACCGGAGTCACGCAGCGACAGCGCGTGGGCGTGGCCCTGGCTGCCGTAGCCGATGACCGCGACCTTGCGGCCCTGGATGATGGACAGGTCGGCGTCAGCGTCGTAGAACAGCTCGGCCA
>NZ_BMTD01000078.1 GCF_014649495.1 Streptomyces filipinensis
GTTCAGCCTGGTGATGAGCGGTGCGATGGTGCGGCCCTCGCGTGCGGCGGCTTCCCAGTCGCGGGGTTTGAGCTGGTACTTCTCCGAGTCGAGGTATTCCTCACCGCCCTGCCTGAGCGGGGTGTTCTCGCACAGCTCGTAGCCGCTGTAGATGCCCCAGGTGGGAGAGAGGGTCGCGGCGAGCACGGCCCGGACCTCGAAGGCGGGCCGCCCGCCGTGCTGGAGATAGGCGTGCAGGATGTCCGGGGTGTTGGCGAACAGGTTGGGCCGCATGTAGGCCGCCGCCTCCCCCGACAACTCACCCAGGTATTCGGTCAGTTCCTGCTTGGTGTTGCGCCAGGTGAAGTAGGTGTACGACTGCTGGAAGCCGATCTGGGCCAGGGTGTGCATCATCGCCGGCCGGGTGAACGCCTCCGCCAGGAAGATCACGTCCGGGTCCTCGCGGCCCACCTCGGCGATCACGCGCTCCCAGAACACCACCGGCTTGGTGTGCGGGTTGTCCACCCGGAAGATCCGCACACCGTGTCCCATCCAGTGCCGCAGGATCCGTACCGTCTCCGCGACCAGGCCGTCCATGTCCGCGTCGAAGGCGACCGGGTAGATGTCCTGGTACTTCTTGGGCGGGTTCTCCGCGTAGGCGATGCTGCCGTCGGGGCGGTGACGGAACCACTCGGGGTGCTTGTGCACCCACGGATGGTCCGGGGAGCACTGCAGCGCGAAGTCCAGGGCGACCTCCAGACCCAGCTTGCGTGCCTCGCCGACGAAGTGGTCGAAGTCCTCCAGCGTGCCGAGCCCGGGGTGGACGGCGTCGTGCCCGCCCTCGGGCGAACCGATCGCCCAGGGCACGCCCACGTCGTCGGGCCCGGCGGTGAGCGTGTTGTTGGGGCCCTTGCGGAACGTGGTGCCGATGGGGTGGATGGGCGGCAGGTAGACGACGTCGAAGCCCATGTCCGCGATCGGCTTCAGCCGGCGCACGGCTGTGCGGAACGTGCC
>NZ_BMTD01000081.1 GCF_014649495.1 Streptomyces filipinensis
AGCACGTCCTCCAGCGTGAGCGGCTCGAAGTACAGCCGGTCGGAGGTGTCGTAGTCCGTGGAGACGGTCTCCGGGTTGCAGTTGACCATCACCGTCTCGTAGCCGGCATCCGACAGCGCGAAGGAGGCGTGGACGCAGGAGTAGTCGAACTCGATGCCCTGCCCGATGCGGTTCGGCCCGGAACCCAGGATGATCACGGCGGGCTTCTCACGCCGCGCGACCTCGGTCTCCTCGTCGTAGGAGGAGTAGAAGTACGGCGTCCTCGCCGCGAACTCCGCGGCGCACGTGTCGACCGTCTTGTAGACCGGGCGGATACCGAGCGCGTGCCGGACCTCGCGGACCACGTCCTCGCGCAGCCCGCGGATCTCGCCGATCTGCTGGTCGGAGAAGCCGTGCCGCTTGGCCTGCGCCAGCAGCTCACGCGTCAGCTCCGGCGCCTGGGCCACCTCGTCCGCGATCTCCTTGATCAGGAACAGCTGGTCCACGAACCACGGATCGATCTTCGTGTACTCGAAGACCTCCTCCGCCGTGGCACCCGCACGAATGGCCTGCATGACCGTGTTGACCCGACCGTCGGTGGGACGCCGCGACTCCTCCAGAAGCAACGCCTTGTCCCCGGGAACACCCGTGAACGTGAACTGGCTGCCCTTCTTCTCCAGCGAGCGCAGCGCCTTCTGGAACGCCTCGGGGAAGTTCCGGCCGATCGCCATGGCCTCGCCGACCGACTTCATGGTGGTGGTGAGCGTGGAGTCGGCCTGCGGGAACTTCTCGAACGCGAACCGCGGGGCCTTGACGACCACGTAGTCCAGCGTGGGCTCGAAGGAGGCCGGGGTCTCCTGCGTGATGTCGTTCGGGATCTCGTCCAGTGTGTAACCCACGGCCAGCTTCGCCGCGATCTTGGCGATCGGGAAACCCGTCGCCTTCGACGCCAGCGCCGACGAACGCGACACCCGCGGGTTCATCTCGATGAC
>NZ_BMTD01000082.1 GCF_014649495.1 Streptomyces filipinensis
GTCATCGAGATGAACCCGCGGGTGTCGCGTTCGTCGGCGCTGGCGTCGAAGGCGACGGGTTTCCCGATCGCCAAGATCGCGGCGAAGCTGGCCGTGGGTTACACGCTGGACGAGATCCCGAACGACATCACGCAGGAGACCCCGGCCTCCTTCGAGCCCACGCTGGACTACGTGGTCGTCAAGGCCCCGCGGTTCGCGTTCGAGAAGTTCCCGCAGGCCGACTCCACGCTGACCACCACCATGAAGTCGGTCGGCGAGGCCATGGCCATCGGCCGGAACTTCCCCGAGGCGTTCCAGAAGGCGCTGCGCTCGCTGGAGAAGAAGGGCAGCCAGTTCACGTTCGTCGGCGAGGCGGGTGACAAGGAAGCGCTGCTGCGCGAGGCGGTACGCCCCACCGACGGCCGGATCAACACGGTCATGCAGGCCATCCGCGCGGGTGCCACGCCCGAGGAGGTCTTCGAGTACACGAAGATCGACCCGTGGTTCGTGGACCAGCTGTTCCTGATCAAGGAGATCGCGGACGAGCTGGCCGAGGCCCCCGAGCTGACCGCCGACCTCTTCGCCGAGGCCAAGCGGCACGGCTTCTCCGACCAGCAGATCGGCGAGATCCGCGGGCTGCGCGAGGACGTGGTCCGCGAGGTCCGCCACGCGCTCGGCATCCGCCCGGTCTACAAGACGGTCGACACCTGCGCCGCGGAGTTCGCGGCGAGGACGCCGTACTTCTACTCCGCGTATGACGAGGAGACCGAGGTCGCGCGGCGTGAGAAGCCCGCCGTGATCATCCTGGGCTCCGGGCCGAACCGCATCGGGCAGGGCATCGAGTTCGACTACTCCTGCGTCCACGCCTCCTTCGCGCTGAGCGACGCGGGCTACGAGACGGTGATGGTCAACTGCAACCCGGAGACCGTCTCCACGGACTACGACACCTCCGACCGGCTGTACTTCGAGCCGCTCACGCTGGAGGACGTGCT
>NZ_BMTD01000083.1 GCF_014649495.1 Streptomyces filipinensis
GACACCACGGTGTCCCGCACCGCCACGTGGGCCCGCAGAACCGCTTCGATCTCGCCCAGCTCGATCCGGTAACCGCGCACCTTCACCTGGGTGTCGATACGACCGAGATAGTCCAGCGAGCCGTCCTGCAGACGCTGCACCAGGTCACCCGTGCGGTAGAGCCGGGAGCCGGCCGGACCGAACGGGCTCGGCACGAACCGCTCCGCCGTCAGACCAGCACGCCCCATATAGCCACGTGCCAGACCGACACCGCCGATGAACAGCTCACCACTGACACCATCGGCCACCGGCCGGCCGTTGGAGTCCAGGACATACAGGTCGGTGTTGGCCAGCGGCCCACCGATCGAAACCGACTCGGTCTCCTCCGGTACCTCCCAGAAGGTGGACCAGATCGTGGTCTCCGTCGGGCCGTACACGTTCACCAGACGCCGGGTCTTCTCACGGAGCTCACGCGCCAGCTCCGGCGAGCACGCCTCGCCACCCACCAGCGCCGTCACCGCTTCATCGGCGAACCCGGCCGCGAGCAACAGCCGCCAACCCGACGGCGTCAGCTGCACGTGCGTGATCTCGTTCCTGCTGACCAGGCCGGCCAACGCCTCAGCGTCCCTGGCCTCACCGCTCGACGCCATCACCACACACCCGCCGGTGACCAGCGGGAGGAACAGCTCCAGACCGGAAATGTCGAACGAGATCGACGTCGACGCCAGCCACACACTCTCACTGTCACTGCCCGCGACATCCGCCATCGACATCAACAGGTTCAACAGCGCCTGGTGCGGGATCATCACACCCTTCGGCCGACCCGTCGAACCCGACGTGTACAGCACGTACGCCAGCTCACCGCCACCCGGCAACACACCCAGCGACTCCGCCGACTCACCGGCGATCGCCTCGGCATCCGCGTCCAGCAGCACCCGCCGCCCGTCGAAGCCGTCCACCGTCACACTCGACTCGGTGA
>NZ_BMTD01000084.1 GCF_014649495.1 Streptomyces filipinensis
AGACTCGACCCCAGATGACGCCGCAGCTCGACCGTGTCGAAGGCGGTGTCCGCGACCACATAGGCGACCAGGGTCTTGTCCCCGGCCTGGTCCTCACGGGCCGAGACCACGGTGTCCCGCACCGCCACGTGGGCCCGCAGAACCGCTTCGATCTCGCCCAGCTCGATCCGGTAACCGCGCACCTTCACCTGGGTGTCGATACGACCCAGGTAGTCCAGCGAGCCGTCCGGCGACCGCAGGACCAGGTCACCCGTGCGGTAGAGCCGGGAGCCGGCCGGACCGAACGGGCTCGGCACGAACCGCTCCGCCGTCAGACCAGCACGCCCCATGTAACCGCGCGCCAGACCCACACCACCGATGAACAGCTCACCACTGACACCATCGGCCACCGGCCGGCCGTTGGAGTCGAGGACGTACAGGTCGGTGTTGGCCAGCGGCCCACCGATCGAAACCGACTCGGTCTCCTCCGGTACCTCCCAGAAGGTGGACCAGATCGTGGTCTCCGTCGGGCCGTACACGTTCACCAGACGCCGGGTCCTCGCACGCAGCTCACGCGCCAGCTCCGGCGAGCACGCCTCGCCACCCACCAGCGCCGTCACGGCGTAGTTGTCGAAGCCGGCCGCGAGCATCAAGCGCCAACCCGACGGCGTCAGCTGCACGTGCGTGATCTCGTTCGCGTGGATCAGCGCGGCGAGTGCTTCGGCGTCCTTGACCTGGTCCGCCGAGGCCATGACCACACGCGCACCGGTGACCAGCGGGAGGAACAGCTCCAGACCGGAAATGTCGAACGAGATCGACGTCGACGCCAGCCACACACTCTCACTGTCACTGCCCGCGACATCCGCCATCGACATCAACAGGTTCAACAGCGCCTGGTGCGGGATCATCACACCCTTCGGCCGACCCGTCGAACCCGACGTGTACAGCACGTACGCCAGCTCACCGCCACCCGGCA
>NZ_BMTD01000085.1 GCF_014649495.1 Streptomyces filipinensis
TTAGAGCGTGTCCTATGTGGTGAGGCGGACGAGTCGCTTGTAGCAGCACAGGGCGGCGGCGAGGCCGAGAAAGGCCAGGTAGTTGCGGGGATGGCGCTCGTAGCGGTGGTTGAGACGGCGATACCCGGTCAGCCAGGACATCGTCCGCTCGATCACCCACCTTCGCCGGCCGAGACGTTCGGATGACTCGACGCCTTTGCGTGCGATGCGGACGCCGATGCGTTTGCCGCGTAACCATTTCCGCAGGTGGGGGACGTCGTAGGCCTTGTCGGCGTGCAGGCGGGCGGGTTTGAAGTGGCGTCCGCGGTGGGGGTCGTGTCTCGTTTGGTGACCGAGCACCATGGGCTTCAGCGCTTGGCTGTCGTGGGTGTTGGCCGCAGAAAGCCCGACGAGGAGGGGCAGTCCGGCCGCGTCCGACAGGACGTGCATTTTGGAGCCCGGCTTGCCTCGGTCCACGGGGCTCGGACCTGTGAGTTCGCCCCCTTTTTGGCCCTGACGTGGGCGGAGTCGAGGACCGCGCGGGAGAGGTCGAGCAAGCCGGCGTCGTCGAGCCGGTGCAGGATCTCCTCGTGCAGCCGGCCCCAGACTCCGGCCCTCGACCAGATCAGGAACCGGCGGTGGGCCGTCGACTTCGATATCCCGAAGCAGGGCGGCAAGGCCCGCCAGGAACACCCGCTGACCAGGACATAGATGATCGCCGCGAACAGCGTCTCATCAGGCGTATCCGCTGTTCCGCCGCCCTGCGGCCGCACCCTCGACGGCGGGATCAGCGGCTCCGCGATCTCCCACAGCCCGTCCGGAACGATCCAACTCCAAGTACCCCGCCCCATACCGACGTCAACGACGCCTCACCACATAGGACACGCTCT
>NZ_BMTD01000086.1 GCF_014649495.1 Streptomyces filipinensis
AGCTAACCGGTCCCCTTAACGTTCCAGCACCGGGCAGGCGTCAGTCCGTATACATCGCCTTACGGCTTCGCACGGACCTGTGTTTTTAGTAAACAGTCGCTTCTCGCTGGTCTCTGCGGCCACCCCCAGCTCGGGAAGCAAGTCCCCTCACCAGGCGTGGCCCCCCTTCTCCCGAAGTTACGGGGGCATTTTGCCGAGTTCCTTAACCATAGTTCACCCGAACGCCTCGGTATTCTCTACCTGACCACCTGAGTCGGTTTAGGGTACGGGCCGCCATGAAACTCGCTAGAGGCTTTTCTCGACAGCATAGGATCATCCACTTCACCACAATCGGCTCGGCATCAGGTCTCAGACTATGTGAGCGGCGGATTTACCTACCACTCGTCCTACACCCTTACCCCGGGACAACCACCGCCCGGGATGGACTACCTTCCTGCGTCACCCCATCACTCACCTACTAACCGCTTGGTTCGGCGGCTCCACCACTTTCCTTTCCCCGAAGGGTCCGGAACGGCTTCACGGCCTTAGCATCACGATGCTCGATGTTTGACGCTTCACAGCGGGTACCGGAATATCAACCGGTTATCCATCGACTACGCCTGTCGGCCTCGCCTTAGGTCCCGACTTACCCTGGGCAGATCAGCTTGACCCAGGAACCCTTAGTCAATCGGCGCAAACGTTTCTCACGTTTGTATCGCTACTCATGCCTGCATTCTCACTCGTCAACCGTCCACAACTACCTTCCGGTGCTGCTTCACCCGGCAGACGACGCTCCCCTACCCATC
>NZ_BMTD01000087.1 GCF_014649495.1 Streptomyces filipinensis
CGGAGTAGTCGAACTCGGCGGCCTGGCCGATGACGATCGGGCCGGAGCCGATGACCAGGACGGACTGGATATCGGTGCGCTTAGGCACGCTGGCCCTCCATCAGAGCTGTGCTCATCAAAGCTGTGAAGCGGTCGAACAGGTAGGCCGCGTCGTGCGGGCCCGCTGCCGCTTCGGGGTGGTACTGGACGGAGAAGGCGGGGCGGTCCAGGAGCCGGAGGCCTTCCACCACCCCGTCGTTGAGGCAGACATGGGACACCTCGACCCGCCCGAAGGGCGTCTCGGGGATGCCGTCCAGTGGCGCGTCCACGGCGAAGCCGTGGTTGTGCGCGGTGACCTCGACCTTGCCGGTCGTACGGTCCTGGACCGGCTGGTTGATGCCCCGATGGCCGTACTTCAGCTTGTACGTGCCGAAGCCGAGCGCCCGCCCCAGGATCTGCTGGCCGAAGCAGATGCCGAACAGGGGGGTGCCGCGCTCCAGGACGGTTCGCATGACCGACACCGGGTGGTCGGCGGTCTCGGGGTCCCCTGGGCCGTTGGAGAAGAAGACGCCGTCCGGGTGCACCGCGTACACGTCCTCGGCGGTCGCCGTCGCGGGCAGCACGTGCACTTCCACGCCGCGCTCGGCCATCCGCTGCGGGGTCATGCCCTTGATGCCGAGGTCGATCGCCGCGACGGTGAACCTCTTCTCGCCGATCGCCGGGACGACGTACGCCTCCTTCGTCGCGACCTCCTCGTAGAGGCTCGCGCCCTTCATGTGGGGCTGGGCCTGCAC
>NZ_BMTD01000088.1 GCF_014649495.1 Streptomyces filipinensis
GACGACTGGGTTGATAGGCCGGATCTGGAAGCCAGGTAACTGGTGGAGGTGACCGGTACTAATAGGCCGAGGGCTTGTCCTCAGTTGCTCGCGTCCACTGTGTTAGTTCTGAGGCAACGACCGTTGCCGGCTCAGAGCAGAACGCATAACTACAAAGTGTGCTTGTTCGCTCGAAACCATTAGGGTTTCGGTGGTCATAGCGTGAGGGAAACGCCCGGTTACATTCCGAACCCGGAAGCTAAGCCTCACAGCGCCGATGGTACTGCAGGGGGGACCCTGTGGGAGAGTAGGACGCCGCCGAACAATCTTTGGAGGACCCCTGGTCACCAGCGTTCAGCTGGGACCGGGGGTCCTTTTGTTTTTACAATGCTTGCGGTACCGAAGACAGGAGCCATCATGTCCACCAACTCTCCCGACGACCGACCGGAGCGCGACCAGCGGCGACGGGACAGTGGTGACCGCGGTGATCGCGGCGGCTACCGGGGTGACCGTGGTGGCTACCGCCGCGACAACGACCGTGGTGGCAGCGACCGTGGCGGCTACGGCCGGCGTGACCGCGACGACAACCGTGGTGGTGGCCACGGCGACCGCGGCGGCGACCGTGGTGGCTTCCGCCGTGACGACAGGCGTGACGACCGCCGTGACGACCGCCGTGACGACCGCCGTGACGACCGTCGTGGTGGCGGTTACGGCGACCGTGGCGAGCGTGGTGGTTTTGGCGGTCGCAGGGATGACCGTCGTGAGGGTGACCGTGGGCCGCGTCCGGC
>NZ_BMTD01000089.1 GCF_014649495.1 Streptomyces filipinensis
CGGAGTAGTCGAACTCGGCGGCCTGGCCGATGACGATCGGGCCGGAGCCGATGACCAGGACGGACTGGATATCGGTGCGCTTAGGCACGCTGGCCCTCCATCAGGGAAACGAAGCGGTCGAACAGGTAGGCGGCATCGTGCGGGCCCGCTGCCGCTTCGGGGTGGTACTGGACGGAGAAGGCCGGCTGGTCGAGCAGCTGCAGCCCCTCCACGACGTTGTCGTTCAGGCAGACGTGCGAGACCTCCGCGCGGCCGAACTTGGTCTCGCTGACCTTGTCGAGCGGCGCGTCCACGGCGAAGCCGTGGTTGTGCGCGGTGACCTCGACCTTGCCGGTCGTACGGTCCTGGACCGGCTGGTTGATGCCCCGATGGCCGTACTTCAGCTTGTACGTGCCGAAGCCGAGGGCGCGGCCGAGGATCTGGTTGCCGAAGCAGATGCCGAACAGCGGGGTCCTGCGCTCCAGGACGGCCGTCATCAGCGCGACCGGGCCGTCGGCGGTCGCCGGGTCGCCGGGGCCGTTGGAGAAGAACACGCCGTCCGGGTTGACGGCGTAGACCTCGTCGGCCGTGGCGGTGGCCGGCAGGACGTGGACCTCGATACCGCGCTCGGCCATCCGGTGCGGGGTCATGCCCTTGATGCCGAGGTCGATCGCGGCGACGGTGAACCTCTTCTCGCCGATCGCCGGGACGACGTACGCCTCCTTCGTCGCGACCTCCTCGTAGAGGCTCGCGCCCTTCATGTGGGGCTGGGCCTGCAC
>NZ_BMTD01000090.1 GCF_014649495.1 Streptomyces filipinensis
ACGAAGCGGTCGGCGGTGAGGGAGGGGCGGTCCAGGTAGCCCTGGGCGAGTCCGGCGCCGGCGATGTACAGCTCGCCGGGGGTGCCGGGCGGGACCAGTTGCAGCGCGGGGTCGAGGACGTAGAGGCGGTGGTTGTCGAGGGCCTCGCCGATCGGCACCGGGCCGGTGGCGGTGAAAGGCCGCGCGACGTGGTGGGTGGCGGCGAAGGTGGTGGTCTCGGTGGGGCCGTAGCCGTTGACGACGGTGATCTGCGGGTTGTGGTCCATCACCCGGCGGACGGCCTCGGGGGGTACGACGTCGCCGCCGGCCCAGACCTCCCGCACGCCCGCGAAGGTCTCGGGGGCCTCCTCGGCGATGAGCCGGAACAGTCCGGCCGTGAGCCACAGGCTGGTGATCGCGTGGTCGGCGATGAGCTGCTGGTAGGCGGCGGTGTCGAGGTGGCCGGCGGGGGCGACGACCAGGGTGCCGCCGGTCAGCCAGGGCACCCACATCTCGTAGGTGGACGCGTCGAAGGCCATCGGCGAGTGGAAGAGGACGCGGGTGTGGTTGCCGTTCGCGTACATCTCCTGGCGGGCCAGGTCGGCGACGTTGCGGTGGGTGACCGCGACGCCCTTCGGGATGCCGGTCGAGCCGGACGTGAACATCGCGTACACCGGCTGGTCCGGGTGGACCCGCACCGC
>NZ_BMTD01000091.1 GCF_014649495.1 Streptomyces filipinensis
GTCAGCGTCATCGACGGCGCCACCGTGATCGAGTCACCGGTGTGCACACCCATCGGGTCGAAGTTCTCGATGGAGCAGACGACCACCACGTTGTCGTGCTTGTCACGCATCAGCTCCAGCTCGTACTCCTTCCAGCCCAGGATGGACTCCTCCAGGAGCACCTCGGTCGTCGGAGACAGCGTCAGGCCCTGGCCGGCGATACGGCGCAGCTCCTCCTCGTCGTGCGCGAAACCGGAACCGGCGCCGCCCATGGTGAAGGACGGGCGGACGACGACCGGATAACCGCCAAGCGTCTCCACCCCCTTGAGGACGTCGTCCATGGAGTGGCAGATCACCGAACGCGCGGACTCACCGTGCCCGATCTTCGCGTTGACGGCCTCGACCACGGCCTTGAACAGGTCGCGATCCTCGCCCTTGTGGATCGCCTCGGGCTTGGCGCCGATCAGTTCGACGCCGTACTTCTCCAGGGCGCCGTTCTCGTGCAGCGAGATCGCGGTGTTCAGGGCCGTCTGGCCGCCCAGCGTGGGCAGCAGCGCGTCCGGGCGCTCCTTGGCGATGATCTTCTCGACGAACTCGGGCGTGATCGGCTCGACGTAGGTGGCGTCGGCGATCTCCGGGTCCGTCATGATCGTCGCCGGGTTGGAGTTCACCAGGAT
>NZ_BMTD01000092.1 GCF_014649495.1 Streptomyces filipinensis
GTCAGCGTCATCGACGGCGCCACCGTGATCGAGTCACCGGTGTGCACACCCATCGGGTCGAAGTTCTCGATGGAGCAGACGACCACCACGTTGTCGTGCTTGTCGCGCATCAGCTCCAGCTCGTACTCCTTCCAGCCCAGGATGGACTCCTCCAGGAGCACCTCGGTGGTCGGCGAGAGGGTGAGGCCCTGGCCGGCGATACGGCGCAGCTCCTCCTCGTCGTGCGCGAAACCGGAACCGGCGCCGCCCATGGTGAAGGACGGGCGGACGACGACCGGATAACCGCCAAGCGTCTCCACCCCCTTGAGGACGTCGTCCATGGAGTGGCAGATCACCGAACGCGCGGACTCACCGTGCCCGATCTTGCGCCGGACCTCCTCCACGACCTCCTTGAACAGATCACGGTCCTCACCCTTGCGGATCGCCTCCGGCCGCGCGCCGATCAGTTCCACGCCGTACTGGGCGAGGACCCCGCTGTCGTGCAAAGCGATCGCGGCGTTCAGGGCCGTCTGGCCGCCCAGCGTGGGCAGCAGCGCGTCCGGGCGCTCCTTCGCGATGATCTTCTCGACGAACTCGGGCGTGATCGGCTCGACGTAGGTGGCGTCGGCGATCTCCGGGTCCGTCATGATCGTCGCCGGGTTGGAGTTCACCAGGAT
>NZ_BMTD01000093.1 GCF_014649495.1 Streptomyces filipinensis
AACACAGTGGACGCGAGCAACTGAGGACAAGCCCTCGGCCTATTAGTACCGGTCACCTCCACCAGTTACCTGGCTTCCAGATCCGGCCTATCAACCCAGTCGTCTACTGGGAGCCTTACCCCATCAAGTGGGTGGGAGTCCTCATCTCGAAGCAGGCTTCCCGCTTAGATGCTTTCAGCGGTTATCCCTCCCGAACGTAGCCAACCAGCCATGCCCTTGGCAGAACAACTGGCACACCAGAGGTTCGTCCGTCCCGGTCCTCTCGTACTAGGGACAGCCCTTCTCAAGACTCCTACGCGCACAGCGGATAGGGACCGAACTGTCTCACGACGTTCTAAACCCAGCTCGCGTACCGCTTTAATGGGCGAACAGCCCAACCCTTGGGACCGACTCCAGCCCCAGGATGCGACGAGCCGACATCGAGGTGCCAAACCATCCCGTCGATATGGACTCTTGGGGAAGATCAGCCTGTTATCCCCGGGGTACCTTTTATCCGTTGAGCGACGGCGCTTCCACAAGCCACCGCCGGATCACTAGTCCCGACTTTCGTCCCTGCTCGACCCGTCGGTCTCACAGTCAAGCTCCCTTGTGCACTTACACTCAACACCTGATTGCCAACCAGGCTGAGGGAACCTTTGGGCGCCTCCGTTAC
>NZ_BMTD01000094.1 GCF_014649495.1 Streptomyces filipinensis
CATGGTTTTTCTGAGTACAAATTCAAACAAATGGAGAGACAAAGTTTATAAAAAGCTTAGAAGCCTGGAGGCTTGTAGGCAATGAAACTAATGCACTGCACTTGACGCACGTTGTCGAAGCCAATGATTCTAATGAATGCATTGGGGTATTCCTTCTTGCATTCCTCAAGCTCCTTCAATACCTGAGCCGAGTCGGTGCACCCGAACATAGGCAGCTTCCACATGGTCCAGTAGCGTCCATCGTAGTACGTGGGTAGGCTCGAGTACTTACGGTGCACGAATCCCTCCTCTAATTCGAATTCCAAGCAAGGAACCCATTTTGAGCGAAGAAGGTAATCTACTTCCTTAGCCAACTGCACGGGTGTAAGATCGGGGAGGTATGAGAGAGTCTCGAACTTCTTCTTTCCAGTAGGAGGCCACACCTGCATGCATTGCACTCTGCCGCCATTGCTTGCGAGAGAAGTAATGTCGTTGTTGGCCTTCCTGGTGACTGGGAAAGCAGAGGCAGACTTGAGGCCGGTGAAAGGAGCGACCATGTTAGCCTGTGCCGGAGAGGCAGTGGCAATGGTAGCCGATGAGATCATTGAGGAAGCCATTGCTAGTAGTGGGTACTAGTAGTGTATGCTATAGCTAACAGATCGG
>NZ_BMTD01000095.1 GCF_014649495.1 Streptomyces filipinensis
CAGCGACGCGATGCACACCCAGCGCGAGCACGCCGACTACCTCCTCAGCCGAGGCGCCCACTACATCGTGATCGTCAAGGGCAACCAGAAGAAGCTGCGGCGGCAGCTCAAGTCCCTTCCCTACAAGAACATCCCGCTTCAGGGACGCACCCGGGGCATCGGCCACGGCCGCTCGGAGATCCGCCGGATCAGGGCCGCCACCGTCAACTGCCTCCTCTTCCCCGGTGCCCGCCAGGCCATCCAGATCAAGCGCCGACGCACCGACCGCAGGACCGGCAAGACCACCGTCAAGACGGTCTACGCCGTCACCAGCCTGACCGCCGAGCAAGCCACCGCAGCCCAGCTCGCCCAACTCGCCCGCGACCACTGGAAGATCGGGGCCCTGCACCATGTCCGCGACACCACCTTCGCCGAGGACGCCTCCCAGCTGCGGACCGGCAACGCGCCCCGCGCGATGGCCACCTGGCGCAACCTCGCCATCGGTGCCCTCCGCACGGCCGGAGTGAAGAACATCGCGGCCGGCCTCCGCCGCAACGCCCGCGACCCTCGCCGCCCCCTCACACTCCTCGGCCTCGGATGATCACGAACCGGGCAGCATGCGAATGCCGAAGCCCTG
>NZ_BMTD01000096.1 GCF_014649495.1 Streptomyces filipinensis
GGTTCGCAGCGGCTGGGGATGGGGCGTGAACTCTACGATGTGTTCCCGGTGTTCGCGGCGGCGTATGACGAGGTGTGTGCGCTGTTGGACGTCGAGGTCGACGTCGATGCGGAAACGCTTCATCAGACGGGTTGCACCCAGCCGGCGTTGTTCGCGGTCGAGGTGGCGTTGTTCCGGCTGTTGGAGTCGTGGGGTGTGCGGCCGGATTACGTGGCCGGTCACTCGGTGGGTGAGATCGCGGCTGCTCATGTGGCGGGTGTGTTGTCGCTCGGGGATGCGGCCAGGTTGGTGTCGGCGCGTGCGGCGCTGATGCAGGCGTTGCCTGCGGGTGGTGCGATGCTGGCGGTCCAGGCGACCGAGGACGAGGTGCTGCCGCATCTGTCCGAGGGGGTCGGTATCGCGGCGATCAACGGCCCGCAGTCCGTCGTGGTCTCCGGCGCCGAAGAGGCGGTTGTCGCCGTCGGCGAAGTCTTCCGTGAGCGGGGTCGTAAGACGTCCCGGTTGAGGGTCAGTCACGCGTTCCATTCGCCGTTGATGGATCCGATGTTGGAGGAGTTCGGGGAG
>NZ_BMTD01000097.1 GCF_014649495.1 Streptomyces filipinensis
ACGACCGGCCCGGTCTGCCACTGCACCGGCTCGCCGTCGCGCTGCACCGACTTGCCGTTGGACTCCATGTCCAGCTGCTGCAGGTAGGCGGTGAACTTCGACAGATAGTGGCTGTAGGGCAGCACGGCGTGGGACTGGGCGTCGTGGAAGTTGCCGTACCAGATGCCCAGCAGGCCCAGGAGCAGGGGCGCGTTGGCCTCGGCGGGGGCAGTGCGGAAGTGGTCGTCCATCAGCCGGAAACCGTCCAGCATCTCCCGGAACCGGTCCGGGCCGATGGCGATCATCAGGGAGAGGCCGATCGCCGAGTCGTACGAGTACCGGCCGCCGACCCAGTCCCAGAACTCGAACATGTTGTCCGGGTCGATCCCGAAACCGGTCACCTTCTCGGCGTTCGTGGACAGCGCCACGAAGTGCCGGGCGACCGCCTTCTCGTCGCCGCCCAGGCCGTCGAGCAGCCACGTCCGCGCGGAGGTGGCGTTGGTGATCGTCTCGATCGTGGTGAACGTCTTGGACGCCACGATGAACAGGGTCTCCGCCGGGTCCAGGTCACGGGT
>NZ_BMTD01000098.1 GCF_014649495.1 Streptomyces filipinensis
TGACGACTGTTCCTGCCAGGTCGGCGACGGTGTCCGGCAGCGGCTGGAAGCAGGTGATCTCGTTCGTCTTCTCGCCGACGTCCAGCTGGGCCAGGACCAGACCGGTGGTGTGCTCCAGCGCGGCGAGCAGGTGGCTCTTGCGGCCCTTCGCGTTGGCCGCGCCGCGCAGGCTTTTGCCGTCGACTGCGAGGCCGCGCAGCCCGGTCGTCTTCGGGCGGCGATCGGCGAGTCAGCGTTCGACCGCCCGGTCCGGCGCGTCGCCGTCGATGCGCGCCAACAGTCGCCGGACCGTTGTTTCCGCAGGCAGGAGCCGCTTCGGGAACAGTGGGTCGAGACGTATGCCAAGGCGTTCCAGGACGTGCGGCGGGGCGTCGGCGACCCACTCGCTGCCTGCCAGCAGAGAGGCCGATCCGGCCAGAACCGCGCACGCGGTCAGCGCGAGCACGGCAACCAGAGCGTGCCGTACGCCGCGTGGGTCTCGCGGGTCGGGATGCTCGTGCAGCTGGTCAAGGGCAGGCGGGATCAGCGATGATGCGTCGACAGGCACGG
>NZ_BMTD01000099.1 GCF_014649495.1 Streptomyces filipinensis
CTCGTCCTGGAGGACGGCCGTGTCTTCCGCGGCCGTGCCTACGGGGCCGTGGGGGAGACCTTCGGCGAGGCCGTGTTCTCCACCGGGATGACGGGTTACCAGGAGACCCTGACCGATCCGTCGTACGACCGGCAGATCGTGGTCGCGACGGCCCCGCAGATCGGCAACACGGGCTGGAACGACGAGGACGACGAGTCGGGGCGCATCTGGGTCTCCGGTTACGTCGTGCGTGACCCCGCGCGCGTGCCGTCCAACTGGCGGGCCAAGCGCTCGCTGGACGACGAGCTGGAGCGCCAGGGCGTGGTCGGCATCTCGGGCATCGACACCCGGGCCCTGACCCGTCATCTGCGCGAGCGCGGCTCGATGCGCGCCGGCATCTTCTCGGGCCAGGCGATCCCCGCCGAGTCCGAGCTGCTGGAGCGCGTGCAGGCCCAGCCCCACATGAAGGGCGCGAGCCTCTACGAGGAGGTCGCGACGAAGGAGGCGTACGTCGTCCCGGCGATCGGCGAGAAGAGGTTCACCGTCGC
>NZ_BMTD01000100.1 GCF_014649495.1 Streptomyces filipinensis
CCGATCGAGGCGCAGGCGTTGATCGCCACGTATGGGCAGGAGCGGTCGCAGGACCGGCCGTTGTGGCTGGGTTCGCTGAAGTCGAACATCGGTCATGCCCAGGCGGCCGCGGGTGTCGGTGGTGTGATCAAGATGGTGCTGGCGATGCGGCACGGTGTGCTGCCGCGGACCTTGCACGTGGACGAGCCGACGCCGCACGTGGACTGGTCGGCCGGTGACGTCCGGCTGCTGACCGAGGCCATGGAGTGGCCCGCGAGCGACCGGCCGCGCCGAGCTGCGGTGTCCTCCTTCGGTGTGAGCGGCACCAATGCGCACGTGATCGTCGAGCAGGCGCCTGGCAGGACGGAGGAGTCCCCGGCTCCGGCCTCGGGAGCGGTCGTGCCGTGGGTGCTGTCGGCGAAGAGCGATGAGGCGTTGCGGGAGCAGGCGGTCCGGCTGCTGTCCTTCCTGGACGCCGAGGGCGCCGAGGACGCTGAGGGCGTCGAGGGCTGCGGGGTCCGGCCGGAGGACGT
>NZ_BMTD01000101.1 GCF_014649495.1 Streptomyces filipinensis
ATTCCTCCGGTGGTTCCGCTCTCGTGGTGTTCATCCCGATCACGGGAAAACATTCACGGAGAGTTTGATCCTGGCTCAGGACGAACGCTGGCGGCGTGCTTAACACATGCAAGTCGAACGATGAAGCCCTTCGGGGTGGATTAGTGGCGAACGGGTGAGTAACACGTGGGCAATCTGCCCTTCACTCTGGGACAAGCCCTGGAAACGGGGTCTAATACCGGATACGAGCCTCCTGGGCATCTGGGAGGTTGGAAAGCTCCGGCGGTGAAGGATGAGCCCGCGGCCTATCAGCTTGTTGGTGAGGTAACGGCTCACCAAGGCGACGACGGGTAGCCGGCCTGAGAGGGCGACCGGCCACACTGGGACTGAGACACGGCCCAGACTCCTACGGGAGGCAGCAGTGGGGAATATTGCACAATGGGCGAAAGCCTGATGCAGCGACGCCGCGTGAGGGATGACGGCCTTCGGGTTGTAAACCTCTTTCAGCAGGGAAGAAGCGA